>NZ_JAMOAO010000001.1:0-4800000 GCF_030555055.1 Nocardiopsis sp. YSL2 | reverse complement strand
GGTGACCGACGCCCGCCCCACACCCACGATGCGGTGGCCGACCACGGCCTTGAGCAGCAGGGCGTCCTCCTGCGCGAGGAGCTTCTCGACCCTCGACAGGTTCTCGGTCAGCGGCAGGATGAACGGGTCGCCGTAGGCCTGCGCCTCGTCGACGAACGCGGCCCGCTGCAGGGTGAGGATCTCCCCCGCGTCGGCGGGAACGGCCTGGTGGATGTCGAACACGTCGCCTCCTCGCGCACCCCTCCCTGGGGCACACCACGACCCTAGGGCGTGTGCGGTGGAGGCCGCCCGCGACGGGCGGCACCGGCGCCACACGCTCCGCGGAACCGGGCCCGGACACGGCGAAGGGCCGCCCCCGACCGGGGACGGCCCTTCGCGGCGATCATCGGATCCTCACGGACCCGTCATGCTCAGGCCTCGCCGCCCGCGAGCTTCTCGCGGAGGGCTGCCAGGGCCTCGTCGGAGGCCAGGGCGCCACTGGAAGCGGTCTCGGTACTCGGCGTGCCAGCGCTCTGGCCACCACCCGTGTACTCCTCTTCCTCCTCCGGAGCCGGGGCGTTCGCAGCGTCGGCCTCGGCCGCACGGGCCTCCTCGACCTGCTTGCGGTGCGCCTCGAAGCGGGCCTGCGCCTCGGCGTAGCTGCGCTCCCACTCGTCCCGCTGAGCCTCGAAGCCCTCGAGCCACTCGCCGCTCTCGGGGTCGAAGCCCTCCGGGTACTTGTAGTTGCCCTGCTCGTCGTAGTCGGCCGCCATGCCGTACAGCGTGGGGTCGAAGTCCACCTGGTCGGGCGAGACGCTCTCGTTGGCCTGCTTCAGCGAGAGGCTGATCCGACGGCGGTCGAGGTCGATGTCGATGATCTTGACGAAGATCTCGGTACCGACCTGGACGACCTGCTCGGGCACCTCGACGTGGCGCTCGGCCAGCTCGGAGATGTGGACCAGGCCCTCGATGCCCTCCTCGACGCGAACGAACGCACCGAAGGGAACGAGCTTGGTGACCTTACCCGGGACGACCTGACCGATCTGGTGGGTCCGGGCGAACTGCTGCCACGGGTCCTCCTGGGTCGCCTTCAGCGACAGGGAGACGCGCTCGCGCTCCATGTCCACGTCCAGGACCTCGACCGTGACCTCCTGGCCGACCTCGACGACCTCGCTCGGGTGGTCGATGTGCTTCCAGGACAGCTCCGACACGTGCACCAGGCCGTCGACGCCACCCAGGTCCACGAAGGCACCGAAGTTGACGATCGAGGACACGACGCCCTTGCGGATCTGGCCCTTCTGCAGGGTGTTGAGGAAGGTCTGGCGGACCTCGGACTGGGTCTGCTCCAGCCAGGCGCGACGGGACAGGACCACGTTGTTGCGGTTCTTGTCCAGCTCGATGATCTTCGCCTCGAGCTCGCGGCCGACGTAGGGCTGCAGGTCGCGGACACGGCGCATCTCGACCAGGGAGGCGGGCAGGAAGCCGCGCAGACCGATGTCGAGGATGAGACCGCCCTTGACGACCTCGATGACCGTGCCGGTGACGACACCGTCCTCTTCCTTGATCTTCTCGATCGTGCCCCAGGCGCGCTCGTACTGCGCGCGCTTCTTGGACAGGATCAGTCGACCTTCCTTGTCCTCCTTCTGGAGAACGAGGGCTTCGACCTGATCGCCGACTGCAACGACCTCACCGGGGTCGACGTCGTGCTTGATCGACAGTTCCCGAGAGGGGATCACACCCTCGGTCTTGTAGCCGATGTCGAGCAAGACCTCGTCTCGATCGACCTTCACGATGGTGCCCTCGACAATGTCACCGTCGTTGAAGTACTTGATGGTCTCGTCGATCGCCGCGAGGAAGGCTTCCTCGGACCCGATGTCGTTGACCGCTACCTGGGGTGTCGAGGTGGCCTCGGTGCTGCTCGTCATTTGTGGGTGGACTCCGGATACGGACAGGTTCAGGAAATGGGCACGTCTAGGGTTCGAGCCCGTCGATCCGTCGTCCAGAAGAGAGAAGCAGGGCCACGGAGGGACGAACCGCCCATGACCACCAGCCGCCGGGTCCAGAGTGTTGACCGAAGCGGTGCGACCTCACCATCACCCAAGGAGACGGCAGACGCCCGCACGAACCCACAACGCTGCCGCCAGAATATGAGACAAGGGCGTCCTGGTCAATCGGAACCCAGGACCGCCAACCCGGCGTAGGCCTCAATGGCGGCAATTTACCCGAGCATGGCGGTCGAGATCAACCGCGCACACGCCCACGTCCGCACCGGTCCGCGCCCACGTCCCGGCACCGCGGGACGGGTGCCGGAAAAGTATCGGAAAAAGTCGGAGCCGACCAGCCCCCGGGCACTGGACGACTCACTCCATCGGCGGCCGCGAGCGCGCCCGCTTGATCTCCCCGCGGCGGCGCTTGGCGTCCAGCCGGCGCCGCTTGGCACCGCGACTCGGCCGTGTGGCACGGCGTTCCCGCGCCGGCGGCGCCATCGCCTCGGCCAACAGGGCCGCCATCCGTTCCCTGGCCTCGACCCGGTTGCGCACCTGCGACCGGTGGGTCTGCACCGACACCGTCAGCACCCCGTCCACCAGCCGCCCGGACAGCCGCTCCAGGGCCCGCGCGCGCCGGGTGGACCCCAGCGCGGCGCAGGCCGCCACGTCCAACGACAGCGACACCCGGGTGTCGGAGGTGTTGACGTGCTGACCGCCCGGACCCGAGGAACGAGAGAAGCGCCACACCAGGGCGTCCGCGGGAACGGTCACCGAACCGATCGTCAGGCCGCCCTTCGCTTTCTGCGACCTCGCAGGCTCGCTACGCGTGCTCGGGGCGCGCGGTACAGGGTTCTTCGCCGTCGACTCGCCTTGCTCGTCCCTCGCTGCGGCCACGTCTCCTCCTACAGAGCCCTGTGCGCCCCTCGCCGACCCCCAGCGGTCCCGCAGGCACACCGACCTGCGTCCACCCCCAGGGGTCGCCCTCCTGAAACTCCCGGCACGCCCCGTGGCTCAGTGCGCGGCGTCGTGCCAGTTCTGGCCCCGCCCGACCGACACGCCCAGCGGGACACGCAGATCATAGGCCGTGCCCATCTCGTGCGCCACGAGATTCTCGACCGCCTCGCGCTCACCGGGGGCGACCTCCACGATGAGCTCGTCGTGGACCTGCAACAGGACCCGCGACACGTACCCGCCCTCGGTCAGAGCCGCGTCCACCTGCAGCATCGCCACCTTGATGATGTCGGCCGCCGACCCCTGGATCGGGGCGTTGAGCGCCATGCGCTCCGCCATGTCCCTGCGCTGGCGGTTGTCGCTGGTCAGATCCGGCAGATAGCGGCGCCGGCCCATGATCGTCTCGGTGTAGCCCACCTTGCGCGCCTCGTCCACGACCGAACGCAGGTAGTCGCGCACCCCGCCGAACTCCGCGAAGTAGTCCTCCATGAGCTTCTTGGCCTCGTCGGGCGCGATCCCCAGCTGCTGCGACAGCCCGTAGGCGCTCAGCCCGTACGCCAGCCCGTAGCTCATGGCCTTGATCTTCGAGCGCGCCTCGCCGTCCACGGCCTCCACGTCGAGGCCGAACACCCGCGCCGCCATCTGCGCGTGGAAGTCGTACCCGCTGTTGAACGCCTCGATCAGCGCCGGCTCCTGCGACAGGTGCGCCATGATCCGCAGCTCGATCTGGCTGTAGTCGGCCGTCAGCAGCTCCTCGAACCCCTCGCCGACCACGAACGCCCGCCGGATCCGCCGACCCACGTCCGTGCGCACCGGGATGTTCTGCAGGTTCGGGTCCGTGGAGCTGAGCCGCCCCGTCGCCGCCACCGTCTGGTTGTAGGTCGTGTGGATGCGGCCGTCGTCGCCGACGGTCTTGATCAGGCCCTCCACCGTCGTGCGCAGCTTGGTCTGGTCCCGGTGCCGCAACAGCTGCTTGGGCAGCTCGTGACCGGTCTCCTGCTCCAGCCACGCCAGCGCGTCGGCGTCCGTGGTGTACCCGGTCTTGATCTTCTTCGTCTTGGGCAGCCCCAGCTCCTCGAACAGCACCTGCTGCAGCTGCTTGGGCGAGCCCAGGTTGAACTCGCGGCCCACCACCCGGTGCGCCTCCTCCACCGCCCGGCGGGCCGCCGCGGCGAACTCGCCCTGCAGCTCCTCCAGATAGGCGCGGTCGGCGGCGACGCCCACACGCTCCATCTTCGCCAGCACGTCCACCAGCGGCAGCTCCACACCGTGCAGCAGGTGCGTCCCGCCCCGCTTGTCCAGCTCCGCCGAGAGCACACCCGCCAGGTCGCGGGTGGCCGCCGCCCGCACCGCCAGCTCGTGCGCCCGCCCCGAGGGCTCCTCCTCCGATCCCAGGTCCAGCGTCATCTGGGCACCGTCGCCGCCCTCCTGGAGCTCGCGCCCCAGGTACTTGCGGGCCAGGTCGACCAGATCGAACCGGCGCTGCCCCGGCTGGACCAGGTACGCGGCCAGCGCGGTGTCGCTGACCACCCCGCGCAGGGCCCACCCGTGCTCGCCCAGGGCCAGCAGCGCGCCCTTGTACTCGTGCACCGACTTGGGCCGCTCCGCGTCGCCCAGGAACGCCGCCAGCGCCTCGGTGTCGGCCGCGTCCATCGCCGTGGGGTCGGCGTACACCGCCGCGCCGCCGGGCACACAGACCGCGAGCCCGTCCACGCGCCCGGTCCCCTGCCCCCACACGCCCTCGACCGCCAGGCCCGCGGGGGCGGCCGCCGTCACACCCTCGGCCGAGGCGTGGCGCACCAGCCACGCCGCCAGCTCGCCGGTCCCGGCCACGGTGAGGTCGATCTCGAAGCCGTCCTCGGCGCCCGACGCGGCCGCGTCGGCCTCCTCCCCGCCCGTGCGCAGCACCGCGTAGAGGCGCTCACGCAGGTTGGAGGCGAACTCCAGGTTGTCGAACAGGGCGTCGATCCCCGCACGGTCGGCCTCGCCGATGACCAGGTCGGCGGCGCCCACTCCCAACTCGACGTCGGTGGCCAGCTCGTTCAGCCGCTGGTTGCGCAGCACGTCGTCCAGGTGGTCGCGCAGGTTCTGGCCGGCCTTGCCCTTGATCTCGTCGGCGTGCGCGACCAGTTCGTCCAGCGACCCGTACTTGTCGATCCACTTGGCCGCCGTCTTGGGCCCCACCCCCGGCACGCCCGGCAGGTTGTCGGCCTTCTCCCCCACCAGAGCCGCCAGGTCCCGGTAGCGCCGCGGACTCACCCCGTACTTCTCCCGCACCGCCTCCGGCGTCATCCGCCGCAGGTCCGACAGGCTCTTGCCCGGGTACAGGACCGTGCACGCCTCCGTCACCAACTGGAAGGCGTCGCGGTCACCGGAGGCGATCAGCACCTCCATGCCCGCCTCCCCGCCCATGCGCGCCAACGTCGCGATGACGTCGTCGGCCTCGAACCCCGGCGCCGACAGGTTGGCCACACCGACCAGCCGCATCAGGTCCTGGGTCAGCGGCACCTGGGAGGGGAACTCCTGCGGCGTGTCCGAACGGCCGTCCTTGTACTCCGCGTACTCCTCGTGCCGGAACGTGGGCCCCGACAGGTCCCACGCCACCGCCACATGCGTGGGCTCCTCATCACGCAGCAGCTTCACCAGCATCGACGCGAAACCGTAGACGGCGTTCGTCGACTGTCCGGTGCTCGTGCCGAACTTCTCCACCGGAAGCGCGAAGAACGCGCGGAAGGCCATCGAGTGGCCGTCCAGGAGAAGCAGGCGGGGGCGCTTCCCACCGCCGGAAGAGGCCGCACTGTCGGCCCCGGCACTGGCCTGGGATGTCTGGTCGGGGGTCTCTCGCTTGGTCACCACACACCGAATCCTAGGATGCGAAGCAGACACTCCGCGGACATCCGCGCGAGAACACCGCCCGCGCCGCCGCCGGCACACCGCCGCACCCGGGCACACCACCCACAGGAAGGGTTCCCATGACCACAGGATCCGAGACGCAGCCGCTCCTCGACACGGGCGCCCTCACCGGAGGACTCGGACAGCGGATGGGGATCGAGATCTCCGAGGCCTCCGCCGAGCGCGTCGTGGGCCGCATGCCCGTGGAGGGCAACACCCAGCCCTTCGGACTCCTGCACGGAGGCGCCTCCTGCGTGCTCGCCGAATCCCTGGGCTCGGTCGGCGCCACCCTGCACGCCCAGCAGTTCGACCGCGTCGCCGTCGGCATCGAGATCAACGCCACCCACCACCGCTCCGCCACCGACGGCCACGTCACCGGAGTCGCCGTCCCCGTCCACCAGGGCCGCACCCTGTCCACATGGGACATCACCATCAGCGACGACCAGGGCCGCAAGGTCTGCACCTCCCGGCTCACCTGCATGCTCCGCGCACTGCCCCAGGGCTGACGCCCACCGCCCGCGCGACCACCCGCCCGCGGACCCGGCCGACACCGCGCCCCACCTCCCGACTCGCCTTGACGGCCGGGCTCGACCATGCCCGCACATCGCGACAGTTCGCAATGCTCCGTGTGCACCCCGTTCCCGTCTGTCCAGGGCGAACACCGCGCATCGCCGAGATGACTACAGAGCCATAACAGCATGACGGCGAGTCGGCACCAACGCCGCGTCGATGCTTCCGAGCTCGGAGGATCCGTGATTAAGCTCCGCTAACGCTCCTGATTAAGTCATGCCACACAACTCGGGCATCAGGACGCAGGAAGACCACGGCCCCTGAGCGACGGCACCACGTGCGTCGCCGGTTGAACGGAGTGACCACCATCATGGCAAGCAAGAAGGTCCTAGGCCTCACTGCCGCCACCGCGGCCCTGGTACTCGGACTCACCGCGTGTGGCAACGGCGGCGGAGAAGAAGGCGGCGGCGGCGACGGAGGCGGCGAGGAGTTCACCTACGGAATCCTCTACCCCCAGTCCGGTAACCTCGCCTTCCTCGGCCCGCCCCAGATCACCGCGGCCGAGTACGCGATCTCCCAGATCAACGAGGCGGGCGGCATCCTCGGCACCGAGGTCCCCGCGATCGTCGAGGGCGACGAGGCCGGCGACAACGCCCAGGCCAACCAGGCCGCGAACAACCTCGTCGCCGACGAGGTCAACGCCGTCATCGGCGCCGCCGCCTCCGGCATGACCCAGGCGACCTACGACACCATCACCGGCGCCAACATCGTCCAGTGCTCCGGGTCCAACACCTCGGCCGCCCTGAGCGACATCGACGACAACGGCTACTACTTCCGTACGGCGCCCAGCGACAGCCTCTCCGCCGTCGTCATGGCCCGCAAGATCGTCGAGGCCGGCCACCAGAGCGTCGCCCTCGTGGCCCGAGGCGACGACTACGGGGCGGGCTACGCCGAGAACCTGCAGGCCGAGCTCGAGGGCCTGGGCGCCGAGATCGTGGCCAACGAGACCTACGACCCCGAGGCCACCACCTTCGACTCCGTCGTCAGCGGAGTCACCAACGAGGAGCCCGACGCCGTCGCCCTCATCGCCTTCGAGGAAGGCGCCCAGGTCATCGCCCAGATGCTGGAGGGCGACATCCAGGGCGACCAGCTCTTCATCACCGACGGCCTCAACGACCCGGAGCTCGGCGCCACGGTCAACGAGAGCGACCCCGACGCCATCAACGGCGTCACCGGTGTCGCCCCGTCCGCCGACAACCCCGAGTTCTCCGAAGGGCTCGCCGAGTTCAACCCGGAGCTGGAGGTCTTCCAGTTCGCCCCGCAGGTCTACGACTGCGTGACCAGCATCGCCCTGGCCGCCGAGGCCGCCGACAGCGTCGACCCCGCCGAGTACGTGGCCGAACTGCCCAACATCAGCCGCCCCGAGGGCACCGAGTGCAGCAGCTTCGCCGAGTGCCGTGACCTGCTCGCCGACGGCGAGGAGATCAACTACCAGGGCGTCAGCGGCAACATCGACTTCGATGACAACGGCGACCCGACCGCCGCCACCTTCGAGATCTTCGCCTTCGGAGACGACGGCCACGAGATCCTCGCCTACGAGGAGCACTCGCTGAACGACTAGCGACTCCACCGACCGCCGGGCGGCACACGCCACCCGACCGGACACCCAGAGCGCCCCGGGACACCGTCCCGGGGCGCTCTTCTCGTGAGCGGCGCCTCAGCCCCAGCCGGAACGACCACTCGGACCGCCCCCGCCCACGATCCGCCCGACGTCCCACACGTGGTGACGGCCGTCATGGGCGTCGTCGCGCACCACGTCCTCCACCCGCGGCACCCCCGCCCGGCATGGCGCACCACCACTCCCGCCCGCAGCGCCGCGGTCACCGACGCGCTCCAGTCCACCACCGCGCGCCCCGACGACCACAGGGCCCCGGACAGGACCACCCCTCCTACCCGCGCGCCCGCGCCAACAGATCCGGGTCGTACCCGCACACCTCCACCGGCCCCGCGACACCGACCACACCACACCCCGGCACGACGAAGGGCGGGACCCGAAGGCCCCGCCCCTCACACACCACACCCGGCTCAGCCCTTGGCGAGCGTCCCCAGGTACAGCTCGATCACGTTCGGGTCCTTCAACAGGTCCCGGCCCGTCCCCGTGTACGCGTTACGACCCTGGTCCAACACGTACCCGCGGTCACAGATCTGCAGGCACCGGCGAGCGTTCTGCTCCACCATCACCACCGACACACCCGTGGAGTTGACCTCCTTGACCCGCTGGAAGACCTCCTCCTGATAGATCGGCGACAACCCCGCCGTCGGCTCGTCCAACAACAGCACCGACGGATCCATCATCAACGCACGGCCCATCGCCACCATCTGGCGCTCACCACCCGACAACGACCCCGCCTTCGCCTTGCGACGCTCCCCCAGCAACGGGAACAACCCCGCCACCACGGCGAACCGCTCCGCGAACATCTTCGGCCGCAGGAACGCCCCCATCTGGAGGTTCTCCTCGATCGTCAGCGACGGGAACACGTTCTGCGTCTGCGGAACATAGCCCACGCCACGCTCCACCAGACTGTGCGCCGCCAGACCCGCGATCGACGACCCCCGCAGCGTCAGATCGCCCTCACGCACCGGGATCAGTCCGAAGATCGTCTTGATCAACGTCGACTTGCCCGCGCCGTTCGGGCCGATGATCGCCACGACCTCGCCCTCGGTCAGCGTCAGCGTGCACCCGTTGAGGATGTTCACCCCCGGCACATAGCCCGCGACCATGTTCTTCGCCAGCAGCAGGTAGTCCTCCGGACCACCCACCACCGCGGCCTCCCCCGCGTGCTCCAGCACCTCCTCACGGTGGTGCTGCACGACGGCGACGTCCTCGACCTCGGCCGCCGGGCCCTCGTCCACGTCCGGACGCACGTCCCCGTTCTCACTCATCGGCACTCCCGGCCTCGTCCACGTCCTGGGCACCCAGGTAGGCGTCGATCACCTGCTTGTTGGACCGGATGTCCGCCGGAGTCCCCTCCGCGATCACCTGACCCTGCGCCAACACCACGATCCAGTCGCTGATCCCCATGATCACGTCCATGTCGTGCTCGACGAAGAGCACCGTCTTGCCCTCGTCGCGCAACGACGTGATGTGCCCCAGCAGAGACTGCACCAACGCCGGGTTCACACCCGCCATCGGCTCGTCCAACATGATCATCGCCGGATCCGTCATCAGCGCACGGGCCATCTCCAACAGCTTGCGCTGACCACCGGACAGCGAACCCGCCATGTCCTCGCGCTTGTCGATCAGCTTGAAGCGCTCCAACAACTCCAGCGCCCGCACCGTGTTCGCCCGCTCCTGACGACCCCACACGTTGCGCAGGAACGCACCCGACATCCGCTCACCGAACTGGCCCTGCGCGCCCAACAGCATGTTGTCCAGCACCGACATACGCGTCAGCGCCTTGGTCAACTGGAACGTCCGCACCATCCCCGACCGCGCCACCTTGTGGCCCGGCTTGCCGTTGATCCTCGCGCCCTGGAACGTCCAGTCACCCTGATCCACCCGGTCGAACCCGGTCAACAGGTTGAACAGCGTCGACTTGCCGGCACCGTTCGGACCGATCAACGCCGTGATCGTCCCCCGCTGCACCTCCAACCGACGCACGTCCACGGCCGTCAGACCACCGAACGAACGACGCACACGGTCCGCGATCAGAATCGGATCCGACTTCACCGAACCCGGCTCGGGCACGGCACCCGCCATCCGGTCCACCTCGACGCCCGCGGAGGAGCCCATCTCGTCACTTGACATTGATCAACATCTCCTTGCGGTCGCCGATCAGACCCTGCGGCCGGAACACGATCAGCAGCACCAGCAACAGACCCACGAAGGCCAACTGGATCGCACCGTAGTCCGGGCCGTCCAGGAACGGCAGCAGACCCATCGAACCCAGACCGCGCAGCACACCGTCGGTGAAGTTCATCAGGAACCAGAACGCCATCGCCCCCAGCACCGGACCGAACACCCGACCCGCGCCGCCCAGCAGCAGGATCACCCACAGGAAGAACGTCACCTGCGGCTTGAACTGGTCCGGCTGGATCGAAGCCTGGTACACCGCCAGCATGCAGCCGGCCAACGCACCCACCAGACCACCCAGCACCAGGATCTGCATCTTGTACGCGAAGACGTTCTTGCCCAGGCTGCGCACAGCCTCCTCGTCCTCACGGATGCCCTTGATGACACGGCCCCACGGGCTGTGCATCAACATCCACACCAGGCCGCACATCAGAGCCACCAGGCCCCACGTGACCACCAGCACCCACATGTGGTTGCCGTTGTAGGCCAGAGCACCCCAGCCGTAACGCTCACCCGCATCGAACGGGTTGATCGAACGGAAACCGTCCGACAAGTTCTGCAACCCGTACACACCACCGGTCAACGGCTCCGCGAACCCCGCCCGGTACACCAGGCGGAGCACCTCCGCCGCCGCGATCGTCGTGATCGCCAGATAGTCCGCCCTCAGCCGCAGAGTCGGAATACCCAGCAGCAGCGCGAGCAGGAAGGCGCACGCCAACCCCACGCCGAAGCCCACCAGCAGCGGCAGGTCGAACAACTCCACACTGATACCCACGCCATAGGCGCCCACCAGCATGAAGCCGACCTGACCGAAGTTCAGCAGACCCGTGTAACCGAAGTGCAGGTTCAAACCGATCGCGGCCAACGCGTAGATCGCCGCGATCGGCCCGAACGCCGACCGTGTCGACTCCGCGAGGATAGAAACCAAGTCCATCGTCTGCCTCCCCTAGCCGACCCGCTCGCGCCGACCGAGCAGGCCCTGAGGCCTGACCAGCAGCATCAGGATCATGAGTGCCAACGCCCACGCCTGCATCATCTGCGTCGGGAACCACAGCGTCGAGAGCATCGCGACGAGACCCACCGCCAATCCGCCGACCATCGCACCGTACGCCGTGCCGAGACCGCCCAGAATCACCGCGGCGAACATCAACAGCAGCAGACGGAAACCCATCTCGTACTCCACGATCTGGTTCAGCCCGTAGAGCACACCGCCCAGCGACGCCAGGCCACCGCCCAGACCCCACACGTACAGGGTCACGCGGTCCACGTTGATACCCGACGACTCCGCCAGGTCGCGGTTGTCCGACACCGCCCGCATCGCCTTGCCGATCCGGGTGAACTGCAACAGGCAGGCCACCGCCACCAGCACCACGATCGCCACACCCATGATCACCAGGTCACGCGGGGGCATCGAGATCGGCCCCAGGCTGACCGTGTCCTGGATCTGGTAGCCGGCGTAACGGCTGCGGCCCGCGCCGAACAGCACCAGGATCAGGTGCCGCAGCACCAGCGCCACACCGATCGACACGATGAACATCTGGATCAGCGCCACGTTCCGGTGCCTCAGCGGACGCCACACGTACTGCTCCATACCGGCGCCCAGGACCGCACCCATCGCCACAGCGATCACGGCCGCGGCCCACAACGGGACCTGCCAGCCCACGGAGTCGCCCATCACGCCCAACAGCGTCGCCAGCGCGATACCGAGCATGACCGACGCCCACTGGGCGATCGCCAGCCGCGCCCGTGCGACCTTGCCGCCGAGGTAGGCGCCCAGGAACACCGCACCCGCCAGGCCCAGGAAGATCGCCAGCAGGGAGTTGCCCAGACCCGCCGAGCCCGTGCTGAACAGCAGGGCGATCATCGCGCCGAAGGTGACCATGTCACCGTGCGCGAAGTTGATCATCTTGGTCGTACCGAAGATCAGCGACAGCCCGATCGCCGAGATGGCGATGACCAGGCCGTAGAGCAGCCCGCTCGCGGTGAGCTGGGCGAAGCGGTCACCGAACGACCCGCTGGTCGCCGGCGCCTCGATCGCCTCGTCGTCGGCCGCGGCATCGGACCCGTCGTCCGCCGCGTCCGTCCCGCCCGAGGGAGAGGCCGTGCCGTCCGCGTCCTCGCTCGCTCCGGCTTCCTCCAGCGCCAGGATGAGCGGGCGCTCGTCGCCCGCGGCGACGTCCACCTCGGACTCACCGTCGACGACGATGGAGCTCTCCCGTAGCGCGAACTCGCTGGGGATGGACTCCTGGTCCACAACGACGCGGTAGTCACCCGGTTCGGGCAGCTCCGCTTCCCAATTTCCATCAGAGTCGGTTTCGACCGCCGCGATCTCGTCCTCACCCGCGTAGATCGTGATCATGATGCCTTCGACACCCTGATCGCGATCCCCTGGGTCGAGGATCTGACCGTACAGCGACTCACCGCCCTGTTCGTCTGCCGTCGCCGCAGGCCCGGGGATCACGAGGATTGCCGTGATCAGGGCGAGCAGCACGGTCGCGAGGCGTGTGCGCACGCGCGCTCCTTGCGCATCTGAGGTCCGCGGTGTCGTATGCGCGCATTCGACACCGTTGTCCTTACTGGTCGGTGCGGTGAGTTTAGCCCGGTTTAGGCAGGTCATTCAGCATCCCTTAAGCCACGTGACCCAACCGTCACCCCATCGTTCGGAAACGAGACCAAAACGGGACCGGGGCCCCGTTGACGCTGGACAGATGTCTCGTTTTCGACCCTGTTGAGTGGCAGTCTGCACGTTTCCTCCAACCGACCCTGGACATGAGGAAGGGGCCGCACCCCCTCGGATGCGACCCCTCCATCGGTTCGGTACCCCGACCTCAGCCCTGCTGGCCACCGAGGGTCTCGACCACGGTCTCCGCGACCTTGCGCATGGTCAGGCGCCGGTCCATGGAGTTCTTCTGGATCCATCTGAACGCCTCGGGCTCACTCATCCCGTGGCGGCTCTGTAGGAGTCCCTTGGCCTGCTCGACCAGCTTGCGGGTCTCCAGGCGCTCCGTGAGACTGCTGACCTCCGACTCCAGCGCCGCCAATTCGGCGTAGCGGGAGGTGGCCATCTCGATCGCCGGCACCAGGTCCGACTTGTTGAACGGCTTGACCAGGTAGGCCATGGCCCCGGCCTCACGCGCCCGCTCCACGAGTTCACGCTGGGAGAAGGCGGTGAGGATCACGACCGGGGCGATACGCTCCCCGGCGATCCGTTCGGCGGCCGACAGGCCGTCGAGCACCGGCATCTTGATGTCGGTGATCACCAGGTCCGGTTTGAGCTCCTGGGCAAGCCGGATAGCGGTCTCCCCGTCCCCGGCCTCGCCGACGACGGCGTAACCGTCCTCTTCCAGCATCTCCTTGAGGTCCAGGCGAATCAGGGCCTCGTCTTCCGCGATCACCACACGGCTCTGCGTCCTCGTCACGTACACGAGGTTACAGAGATCCGCTAGGATGCAGGACGTCGGGCCCGGCACTGCGCGTCAATCGTGATGCCACTGTTGACGGAGCGCCGCCGAATCGATCAAATCGGACATAACTACAAAAACCAGCCGGAATGATGGAATGGTAGACATAGAGGACTCAAAATCCTCCGCCCGCAAGGGTGTGTGGGTTCGAATCCCACTTCCGGCACAAGCGTGAGAGCCGCCCATGGGCGGCTCTCGGCGTTTCTCGGGCCGACCGTGAGGGTTAGGGTGCCTGATCCCTCGATTGTCGTATGAGTGATCGATTATTCACTCTATGTATCCTCGCGAAATCGTTGACGAGACGTTCCGACTCAAGGCCCAGGGCTGGACTGACCAAGCGATCGCTGCCAGGTGCGGCGTCTCTGTCCAAGCACTGCGGCACTGGCGCTATGGCACCAGGCGCAGCACCGCGCCCGAGGCCCGCCGGGCGGACCGCACGATGTATTGCCCCAAGTGCTACTCGAAAGCACACGTTCACCACGAGGCCTACGCCTACGTGCTCGGGGCCTACCTCGGTGACGGGCATATCACCGAGGGCCGACGGGGTGTACACGCTCTGTCGATCTTCTACGACAACCGCTACCCCCAGCTCATCAGCTACTGCCGTGCCGCGGTCGAGGCCGTCTTCCCCGTCACAGTGATCCTGGTAGGACGCACCGGTTGCTCGGAGATCAAGGCGTACTCCAAGCACTGGCCATGCGTCTTTCCCCAACACGGCAAGGGGCACAAGCACTCTCGTCCCATCGAACTGGAGGCCTGGCAGTCCCGGATCGTCAACGCCCAGCCCGAGGCCTTCGTGCGTGGCCTGATCCACTCGGACGGTTGCCGGGTAGTGAACCGAATCCGCAGGAAACTTCCCCGGGACAGCGAGACCCACTACGAGTATCCCCGGTACCACTTCACCAATACGTCCACCGACATCATCGGGCTCCTCACCGACGCCTTGGACCTGCTGAGCATCGCCTGGAAGTCTCACGTCAACAAGAACGAACCCCGCTACCGCGACACCACGGTCGTGTCCATCTCCCGCAGGGACGCGGTGGCGCGGATGGACTCCTTCGTGGGGCCGAAGTACTGACGCCCCCGGAGCCCCGCCCGTACCGTCGGGGTGCTGGCCGGAACCTCCGTAACTACCCGGCCAGTTCGACCCCAAATGGGCCTTTTGTCACTTTGGGCGCTCCCAGCTCGGCGAAACCGGTCACATCACGGCCACAACCTGAGTACAACCCGTGGGTTCGGTCGCTCCCCCGCCCCGGCGTCACCGATCCTGGTTGTGTAGACGGCGAATCCCCCACGAGAGGAGCAGCGGGTGCTGACCGCGGTGGCCGGCGTGATCGGCGCACTGGTGATCGGTTCCTGGGTCGTGGTGGCCTGGGGCTCGCGACGGCGCCAGCCGTGGCTGCTGTCACCGCTGGCGCTCCTCATCGTCGTGCTCGTGGCGGTGGACCTGCCCGGGTGGTCGTTCATCCCCGTGGCCCTGCTCGTGGCCGGGTCGTTCGCCGAACTGGTGATCGGGTCCCGTGAGTCCCCCGCCGTGCGGACCAAGGACCCCGAGGCCCCGTTGAGCACCGAGCGGTGGGCGGCCGCGGTGGCCGCGCCGTTCCGGGTGGCGCTCGCCGAGCCCTGGGACGTGGTCGCCCGGCCGAATCTGCGGCGCCGCTACCGCCGCCTGCTGGAGCGCCAGTGGGCCGTCACCGACCGGGAGTCGCTGCTGGCGGCGGTGCACTCGCTGCTGGAGGAGTTGCACTCCGGGCCGTCGCTGGACCTCGTGGTGGACCTGAACGCGGGGTCGGCCTGGTCGCGGCTGCCGCAGGAGCAGGGCGGCACCGCCACCGGCGAGCGGGTCCGGTTGTCGGATGAGCAGGTGGCGCGGTTGCGCGTCGTCACGGGGGTGACCGAGGCGGACGAGACCGTCATCATCGGCGCCTTCCAGTGGTGGAAGTCGGTGCACGTGATCCGGCTGGTGTCGGGTGGGGCGACCCTGGACTGGTTGAGTCCGGTGGAGACGCAGACGCTGCTGCGCCGGGTGGCCTCGGACCTGCAGCGCCGGTACTCGTCGTGGCAGCAGTTGTCGACGGCGTTCCACGCGGGGTACCTGTTGTGGCCCGAGCGCGGCACGGACGCCGACCAGGGCGGCGCGGACGGTGTGTGGACGGCTCTGGGCCTGTTGACCGAGGATCCGCAGAGCCCGTGGAACCTGTTGCCGTGGGACATGCCCTTGGAGCGGGTGATCACCGAGAGCGGTGTGCCCTCGCAGCAGGAGCACTAGGTTCTCTCTCCCGCCGGGCCGCCGCTGTGCGGTACGGGGGCGGCCGCCTGCCTGACCGGCGGTCCCGGAGACGGCTCGGCCGCATCTGGTCCTGTCCCGGTGGGCGGCGCGGCTCATACGCCGTCCCTGACCGGACAGGACCTGATGCGGCTCGTCACGTGCGGGGTTCGTCGGCCCCGCCGTCGGCTGGTGTTACTGGTTGCTCAGGGCGACGGCGTCGCCGAGGCGGTGGACGCGCAGCGCGTTGGTGGAACCGGTGGTTCCGGGCGGGCTGCCGGCCACGATGACGATCTTGTCGCCCTTGTTGTAGTCGCCGAGTTCGAGGAGTTCGCTCTCGACCTGGCGGACCATGTCGTCGGTGTTGTCGACCCAGGGGACCTTGTGGGTCTCCACGCCCCAGGTGAGGGACAGTTGGCCGATCGTGTGGTTCTCGGTGGTGAAGGCCATGAGCGGGATCGGGGACCGGTAGCGCGCGAGGCGGCGGGCGGTCTCGCCGGACATGGTGAAGGCGACGAGGGCCTTGGCGCCGACGGTGGCGCCGATCTCGGCCGCGGCGCGGGCGATGGCGCCGCCCGTGGTCTCGGGTACCCGGTTGAGGATGTGCGAGGCGCGCAGGGACTCCTGCTCGGCGGCGCTGACGATGCGCGCCATGGTCTCGACGGTCTCGATGGGGTACTGGCCGACGCTGGTCTCGCCGGAGAGCATGACGGCGTCGGCGCCGTCGAGGACGGCGTTGGCGACGTCGGAGGCTTCGGCGCGGGTGGGCCGGGGTGCTCCGATCATCGATTCGAGCATCTGCGTGGCGACGATGACGGGTTTGGCCTTGTCGCGGCAGCGTTCGACGGCGCGCTTTTGCACCATGGGCACGTTTTCGAGCGGCAGTTCGACGCCGAGGTCGCCGCGGGCGACCATGACGCCGTCGAAGACCTCGATGATGTCCTGGAGGCGTTCGACGGCCTGGGGCTTCTCGATCTTGGCGATGAGGGGGACGGTGATGCCCTCCTCGTCCATGATGCGGTGGCATTCCTCGGCGTCGGCGGGGCTGCGCACGAAGGACAGGGCGACCATGTCGACGCCCTGGTGGAGGGCCCAGCGCAGGTCCTCCTCGTCCTTGTCGGTGAGTGCGGGGACGCTGACGGCGACGCCGGGGAGGTTGAGTCCCTTGTGGTTGGAGATGGTGCCGCCGACGATGACGCGGGTGTGGACGTCCGTGCTGGTGGTCTTGGTGCATTCCAGCGCGATGCGGCCGTCGTCGATGAGGACGCGGTCGCCGGGGCGGACGTCGGCGGGGAGTCCCTTGTAGGTGGTGGAGACGCGGGTGGCGTCGCCGGGGACGTCGTCGGTGGTGATGGTGAATTCGGCACCGTTGACGAGTTCGACGGGTCCGTCGGGGAAGGTGCCGACCCGGATCTTGGGTCCTTGGAGGTCGGCGAGGACGCCGACGGGGCGTTGGGCGGCCTCGGCGGCGGCTCGCAGGTTCGCGAGGCCGGCGCTGTGGTCGTCGTGGGTTCCGTGGCTGAGGTTGACTCGGGCGACGTCGAGTCCTGCGGCGACGAGTTTGCGGAGTACTTCCGGGCTCGACGTGGCGGGACCGAGGGTCGCGACGATTTTTGCTCGACGTGTCACGGCTATCACTTTAGAGCGTCTGGGGGATGGAGTGGTCTAAACCAGGTTGCGTTTGGACGTACCTCTGGCTGCGGTGGGGCGAACGGGGGCTTGTGTCGTAGGGGTTTCGGGTGGCGTGGCGTGGGTTGGATAGGTTGCCGATGTCGTTGGCGGGTGGCCGAGTTTTGGGCGGTTTGTGGTGTTTGAGCGCGATGAGGTCCTGAGGGCGTTGGTGTCGGAGACGGACGCTTTGGAAGGGGTGTTGTCGCACCTGTCGGAGGCGGAGGCGGTGGTGCCGACGCGGTGCGAGCCGTGGGACGTGGCGGCGTTGTCGGCGCACACGGTCCGGGCGATGTTGCAGGTGGAGCCGATGTTGGACGAGGCTCCGCCTGGGCCGGGGACGGCGCTGGTGTCGGCGGCGGGGTACTACACGCCGGATGTGCGGTTCTCGCCGGAGGTGAACGGTGAGCGGGTGCGGTCCGCGGTGGAGGCGGCGGCGCGCAGGGCGGACGCCGCGGAGCCGGGGCGGGTGCTGCGGGAGCGCTGGCGGCCGCTGGTGGCGCGGTTGGCGGCCGAGGACGGCGACCGGGTGGTGGTGACGCGGCACGGTGATCCGATGCGGTTGACGGACTTCCTGGTGACGCGGGTGGTGGAGGCCGTGGTGCACGGGTTGGATGTCGCGGACGCGCTGGGGCGGGAGCCGTGGTCGTCGCGTGAGGGGTCGGGTGTGGCGGCGCGGTTGTTGTTCGGGGGCGCCGACATGGTGGCGGTGGAGCGTGTGCTGCCGGGCGCGGGTGGGGGCGGCGCCGGGACCGTGGCGGCCGTGCGCGCGGTGACGGGGCGCGGCGGTCCGGTGGTGGACCGGGGCGCGCTGGCGGCGGCGGGTGTGTGGTTTCCCGCTCTGGGGTGAGTGGTCCTCAGTCGCGGCGGGGTTGGGGCAGGTAGCCGGCGATGCGTCCGTAGGCGCGCAGGATGCGCAGTCGCTGGATGGTGCGCATGCCCTCGTGGTCGCTGGTGGCGGTGGGGTCCCAGTGGCTCTCCTGGGCGTCCCAGCCCCCGTCGGGGCGCTGCTGTCCTTCGAGGAGGTCGAGGTTGCGTTCGATCTCGGCGTCGGTGAACAGCGGGCGGGCGATGTGTTGGGGGTTGGTGGCCAGGTCGAGGGGTGTGTGGGCGTGGCCTGTGCCGCGCGGGTGGACGTCGATGACGGCGCGGATCTTGGGGGCGAGCCGGTTGATGGCGGCGACGGCGCGACGGCGGTCGTCGACGTGCTGGAGGAAGGTGCACACACCGACGGCTTCGGGTGCGTCGGTCCAGGTGAGGGCGTCGATGTGCTTCCAGCAGTAGGCGGTGGCGACGTCGCGCCAGGGGTGGGTGACGTGTGTCTTGTGCAGGAGCCCGGTGATGAGGGACGTGGTGTCGAGGCGGGCCCTGAAGTCGGTGGTGTGCAGGTACCAGGGCGCGGCCTCGCTGTGCCGGACGGAGGGCAGCACGGGCGGGAGGCCGCCGTCGGCGTCGCTGACGCCGGCGAGGTACCGGCAGATGCCGTGGCCGATGTGGTGGGGCACGGGTCCGAGTTCGTCGAGGTAGCGCAGGGCGATCTCGGTGGCGGCGGGTTGGCTGGCGTGTCCGCGCAGGTCGGGGTGGAGTCCGTTGCCGAAGCCGCCGTCGAGGTTGCGGTAGGCGGCCAGGGCCGAGCGGACGGGGTCGGTGGGGCCGTTCTGGAACAGGTGGGCGAAGCGCTGCCGGTCGATCAGGCGGGCGTTGCGCATGGTGAAGTGCTCTGCGGCGCGGAATGAATCCCAGGTCACGACAGTCATAGTTCGACCGTACGTCGGTGGGCGGGCGGCGTGAACGGCCCGCGGGTCAATCCATTCGGGATCTTTACGCGCTGTTCGGACTCGCGTGCCGCCGGTGTCGGTGGGCGAGCAGTGCGGCGCCCGTCCAGGAGAGCAGGACGGTGGCGGCGACGGCGAGTTGGACGGTGAGGAGGTGGTCGGCGGGGTAGATGACGCCGGTGAGGTAGTGGTCGATGAAGCCCTCGTCGGGGAGTCCGGCCTGGCCGGCGTTCTCACGGCCCCAGGTCTCCAGGTGGGTGAGGGGGCACTGCCAGCCGATGAGGGTGATGCCGAGGGCGTAGAGGGCGATGGCGGCGTGGGGCCACAGGGCTTTGGGCCACTTCCAGGCGAGGAAGCCGCCGAGTGTGACGTAGACGAGGAACGCGAAGTGCAGGAGCATCGCGGCCTCGCCGATGCCCCGGTAGGCCATGTGACCAGGATAGGCGGGGTGTGGCGGTGCGGGTCGGGCCGCGGGGCGGTTCCGGCGCGCGGTCCGGGGCGGTTCAGGTGAGGGTGTGTTCCCTGGTGCGGCGCCGGCGGAGGGTGAGCAGTGCCAGGCCGGTCCAGGACAGGACGACGACCGCGCCGACGCCGGCCTGGACGGTCACGAGGTGGTCGGCGGGGTAGATGACGCCGGTGAGGTAGTGGTCGATGAAGCCCTCGTCGGGGAGTCCGGCCTGGCCCGCGTTCTCACGGCCCCAGGTCTCGACGCGGGTGAGGGGGCAGGTCCAGCCGACGACGCTGATGCCGAGTCCGTAGAGGGCGCAGCCGAGGTGGATCCAGAAGGTGCGGGGCCACTTCCAGGCGAGGAGGCCGCCGATGGCCATGTAGAGGATGAAGGCCGCGTGGACGACCATGGCGGTGTCGCCGATGAGGCGGTAGATCATGTGCCTGTCCTGGGGTCGGGGGGGGTGGGGCCCAGGGGCGGGGGGTGGGTGGGGTGGAGGGCGAGCCGTCCCGGCCCGTCGTCGTGTGTCCATGGTGCCCGGTGGGTGTGGGCGGGGCTGCCACGGTCGGGTCACGGATGGGCGACATCGGCGTGTCCGCCGGGGTTCTCGGGGCGGTGAGGGTACCGGGGGTGCGGGATGTGCGGGATGTGCGGGTGGGACGGCGCCGGGCGCGGGGGTGGTCCCCCGCGCCCGGTGAGCGGTCCTGCGGTCCTGCGGTCCTGCGGCCGTCCCAGGGCGTGTTCCGCGGATACTCACCCTGCTGCGCGGCGCCCCGGCACGACTCTCGCCGCGTTCTCATCAGTCGACAGCCACACCAGGCTGCCTTCTTCTTCGGCCTTGCGACAGCCGCACCGGAACGCCGCTCGCGACGGGCAGCATCCACGGAACGCGCCCTAGACGAGCGGGCGCTCGGTCGGCGGGATGGCGACCGGCAGGGCGGTGTCGGCTCCGAGGTAGCGGTCCACGCCGGCGGCGGCGGAGCGGCCCTCGGCGATGGCCCACACGATGAGCGACTGGCCGCGGCCCATGTCGCCGGCGCAGAAGACACCGTCGACGCTGGTCTGGTAGTCGGCGTCGCGCTGGACGTTGCCGCGGCCGTCGAGGTCGACGCCGAGCGCCTCGATCATGCCCTCCTTCTGGGGGCCGACGAAGCCCATGGCGAGGGTGACGAGGTCGGCGGGGATCTCGCGTTCGGTGCCCTCGACGGGCTCGAAGCCCTTGTCGGTGCGCTTGACCTCGACGAGCTTGAGGGCGCGCACGTGGCCGTCCTCGTCGCCGAGGAACTCCAGGGTGTTGACGGAGTAGATCCGCTTGCCGCCCTCTTCGTGTGCGCTGGTGACCTTGTACAGCATGGGCATGGTGGGCCACGGCTGGTGGTCGGGGCGCTGCGTCGGGGGCTTGGGCATGATCTCGAGCTGGGTGACGGACGCGGCGCCCTGGCGGTGGGCGGTGCCCACGCAGTCGGCGCCGGTGTCGCCGCCGCCGATGACGACGACGTGCTTGCCCTCGGCGTTGATGGGGGCGCGTTCGATGTCGCCCTCCTGCACCCTGTTGGCCAGGGGCAGGTACTCCATGGCCTGGTGGATGCCCGTGAGTTCGCGGCCGGTGGCGGGCAGGTCGCGCGCGGCGGTGGCTCCGCCGGTCAGGACGACGGCGTCGTGGTCGGCGCGCAGCTGCTCGACGGTGATGTCGACGCCGATGTCGACGCCGGTGCGGAAGGTGGTGCCTTCCGCGGTCATCTGGGCGAGGCGGCGGTCGATGTGCCGCTTCTCCATCTTGAACTCGGGGATGCCGTAGCGGAGCAGGCCGCCGATGCGGTCGGCGCGCTCGTAGACGGTGACGTCGTGCCCGGCGCGGGTGAGCTGTTGGGCGGCGGCGAGTCCGGCGGGGCCGGAGCCGACGACGGCGACCTTCTTGCCGGTGCGGGTGGTGGGCGGCAGGGGCTTGACCCAGCCTTCCTCCCACGCGCGGTCGATGATGGAGACCTCGACGTTCTTGATGGTGACGGCGGGCTGGTTGATGCCGAGCACGCACGCGGATTCGCACGGGGCGGGGCAGAGCCGCCCGGTGAACTCCGGGAAGTTGTTGGTGGCGTGCAGGCGTTCGATCGCCTCGGCCCAGTCGTGGGTGTAGACGAGGTTGTTCCACTCGGGGATGAGGTTGCCGAGCGGGCATCCGTTGTGGCAGAAGGGGATGCCGCAGTCCATGCAGCGCGAGGCCTGCTTGGTGACGGTTCCTCGGTCGAAGTCCTCGTGGACCTCGCGCCAGTCCTGGATGCGGACGTCGACGGGGCGGTGTGCGGGAAGCTCGCGCTCCGTGATCTTCAGGAAACCCTTGGGGTCAGCCATGTGTTCTTCCTCCTCTCGTGTTCGCTGACGCTCAGGACTGCGCGGAGGCCATGACGGCCTCGTTGACGTCCCGGCCCTCGCGCTCGGCTTCGGCCTGGGCGAGCAGGACCCGCTTGTAGTCGCGCGGCATGACCCGGCTGATGCGGTCGAGTCCGGTGTCGCCGGCGGCCAGGAGGCGCTTGGCGACGTCGGAGCCGGTCTCGGCGTGGTGGCGGTTCAGGACGTCGGTGAGGAACGCCCGGTCCTCGTCGGTGAGGGCCTCGATCTCGACCATCTCGCCGTTGACGCGGTGGGTGTCCAGGTCCAGGACGTAGGCGACACCGCCGGACATGCCGGCCGCGAAGTTGCGTCCGGTGCTGCCGAGGATGACGGCGCGGCCGCCGGTCATGTACTCGCAGCCGTGGTCGCCGATGCCCTCGACGACGGCGAGCGCACCGGAGTTGCGGACGCAGAAGCGTTCGCCGACGATGCCGCGGAGGTAGATCTCTCCGGAGGTGGCGCCGTAGCCGATGACGTTGCCGGCGATGATGTGGTCCTCGGCGACCAGTCGCGAGTCGGCGTGGGGCCGTACGACGAGGCGGCCGCCGGAGAGGCCCTTGCCGACGTAGTCGTTGGCGTCGCCGGTGAGCCGGAGGGTGACACCCTTGGGGACGAACGCTCCGAAGGACTGTCCGGCGGAGCCGGTGAAGCTCACGTCGATGGTGTCGTCGGGCAGGCCGTCGGCGCCGTAGCGCTTGGTGACCTCGTGGCCGAGCATGGTGCCGACCGTGCGGTTGACGTTGCGGACGGGCAGTTCGAGCCTGACGGGCTGGCCGAAGTCCAGGGCACCCTCGCTGAGCTGGATGAGGGTGTTGTCCAGGGCCTTCTCCAGGCCGTGGTCCTGCGACCGCACGTGGGCGCGGTGGTCGCCGCCCCAGGGCTCGACCTCGTGCAGGATCGGGCTCAGGTCCAGGCCCTGGGCCTTCCAGTGCTGGACGGCGTCGGTGGTGTCGAGCAGGTCGACGGCGCCGATGGCCTCGTCGATGCTGCGGAAGCCGAGCTGGGCGAGGTACTCGCGGACCTCCTGGGCGATGAACTCGAAGAAGTTCACGACGTACTCGGCCTTGCCGGAGAACCTCTCGCGCAGGGTCGGGTTCTGGGTGGCGACGCCGACCGGGCAGGTGTCCAGGTGGCACACGCGCATCATGACGCAGCCGGAGACGACGAGGGGCGCGGTGGCGAAACCGAACTCCTCGGCGCCCAGGAGGGCGGCGATGACGACGTCGCGGCCGGTCTTCATCTGGCCGTCGGTCTGGACGACGATGCGGTCGCGCAGGCCGTTGAGCAGCAGGGTCTGCTGGGTTTCGGCGAGGCCGAGTTCCCAGGGGGTGCCCGCGTGCTTGAGCGAGTTGAGCGGCGAGGCGCCGGTGCCGCCGTCGTGGCCGGAGATGAGGACGACGTCGGCGTGGGCCTTGGACACGCCGGCGGCGACGGTGCCCACGCCCGCTTCGGAGACCAGCTTGACGTGGATCCGTGCGGACGGATTCGCGTTCTTGAGGTCGTGGATGAGCTGGGCGAGGTCCTCGATGGAGTAGATGTCGTGGTGCGGCGGCGGGGAGATGAGCCCGACGCCGGGGGTGGAGTGGCGGGTCTGGGCGACCCACGGGTAGACCTTGTGGCCGGGCAGCTGGCCGCCCTCGCCGGGCTTGGCGCCCTGGGCCATCTTGATCTGGATGTCGTCGGCGTTGCTGAGGTAGTGCGAGGTGACGCCGAAGCGGCCGGAGGCGACCTGCTTGATGGCGCTGCGGCGCAGGTCGCCGTTGGCGTCCGGGGTGAAGCGGGCCGGGTCCTCGCCGCCCTCGCCGGTGTTGGACTTGCCGCCGAGGCGGTTCATCGCGATGGCGAGGGTCTCGTGTGCCTCGGCGGAGATGGAGCCGTAGGACATGGCGCCGGTGGAGAAGCGCTTGACGATCTCGGAGACGGGTTCGACCTCGTCGACGGGGATCGGTTCGCGCACGCCCTCCTTGAGGCGGAAGAGTCCGCGCAGGGTCATGAGCTTCTCGGCCTGGTCGTCGACCTTGGAGGTGTACTCCTTGAAGATCTCGTAGGCGCGGGTGCGGGTGGAGTGCTGGAGCTTGAAGACCGTCTCGGGGCTGAACAGGTGCGGTTCGCCCTCGCGGCGCCACTGGTACTCGCCGCCGACCTCCAGGCGCCGGTGCGCGTTGGCGTTGGCGGTGTGGGCGCGGCGGTGGCGGATGGCGACCTCTTCGGCGAGGACGTCGAAGCCGACGCCGCCCAGGCGGGAGGTGGTGCCGGTGAAGCAGCGGTCGATGACCTCCTGGCCCAGTCCGAGGGCCTCGAAGATCTGGGCTCCGGTGTAGGAGCTGACCGTGGACACGCCGATCTTCGACATGATCTTCAGGACGCTCTTGCCGTAGGCCTTGACGGTGTTGCGGACGGCGGTGTCGGCGTCGATGCCGCCGATGGTGCCGCGCTCGACCAGGTCGCGGACGGTGGCCAGGGCCAGGTACGGGTTGACCGCGGAGGCGCCGTAGCCGATCAGGAGGGCGACGTGGTGGCACTCGCGTACGTCGGCGGCCTCGACGAGGAGGCCGACCTCGGTGCGGGTCTTCTCGCGTACCAGGTGGTGGTGGATGGATCCGGTGAGCAGCAGCGACGGGATGGGTGCGCGCGCGGCGTCGGCCCCGCGGTCGCTGAGCACGAGGATGCGGGCGCCGTCGGCGATGGCGGCCGACACCTCGTCGTTGAGTTCGTCCAGGCGGGCGGAGAGCGCGTCGCCGCCGCCGTCGACGGGGTAGGTGCCGTCGACGGTGAAGGTCTTCAGCGCCGGGGTGGTGCGGCCCGCGGCGACGATGGCGGCGAGTTCGGCCTGGTCGACGACCGGGGTGGGCAGCACGAGGCGCCGGGTGTCTCCGGCTTCGGCCTTGAGGAGGTTGCCCTCGGCGCCGAGCAGGGTGGACAGGCTGGTGACCATCTCCTCGCGGATGGCGTCCAGCGGCGGGTTGGTGACCTGCGCGAAGTTCTGCGAGAAGTAGTCGAAGAGCTGGCGCGAGCGGTCGGAGAGCGCCGCGACCGGGGTGTCGGTGCCCATGGAACCGATGGGTTCGGCGCCGGTGCGGGCCATCGGGGTGAGCAGGATCCGCAGTTCCTCCTCGGTGTAGCCGAACACCTGCTGGGAGAGGTTGAGGTCGCTCACCGGGGCGGGCTGGGCGTCCGGCAGGTCGCCGAGGCGGACCAGGCCGGAGTCGATCCACTCCTGGTAGGGGTGTTCGGCGGCGAGTTCGGCCTTGAGCTCCTCGTCCTCGATGATCCGCCCCTGGGCGGTGTCGACGACGAAGATGCGGCCGGGCTGGAGGCGTCCCTTGCGCACGATGGCGGCGGGGTCGATGTCCAGGACACCGGCTTCGCTGGCCAGGACGACGAGGCCGTCCTCGGTGACCCAGTAGCGCCCGGGGCGCAGGCCGTTGCGGTCCAGGACGGCGCCGACGAGGGTGCCGTCGGTGAAGGACACCGAGGCGGGTCCGTCCCAGGGCTCCATGAGGGTGGAGTGGAACTCGTAGAAGGCCCGGACGGCCGGGTCCATCTCGGTGTGGTTCTCCCACGGCTCGGGGATCATCATGAGCACCGCGTGCGGCAGGGAGCGTCCGCCCAGGTGCAGGAGCTCCAGGGCGTCGTCGAAGGACGCGGTGTCGGAGTCGTCGGGGTCGACGATCGGGAAGATCCGGTCGAGGTCGCCGGGGATGAGGTCGGTGGCGAGCTTGGCCTCGCGGGCCCGCATCATGTTCCGGTTGCCCTTGACCGTGTTGATCTCACCGTTGTGCGCGACGTAGCGGAACGGGTGGGCCAGGGGCCAGGACGGGAACGTGTTGGTGGAGAACCGGGAGTGGACCAGGGCCAGACCGGAGGCGTAGCGCCGGTCGGACAGGTCGGGGAAGAACGGCTCCAGCTGCGGGGTGGTGAGCATGCCCTTGTAGGCGATGGTGCGCGGGGACAGGCTCGGGAAGTAGACGTCGGTCTCGTGCTCGGCGCGCTTGCGGACGCAGTAGGCGTAGCGCTCCAGGGCGATGCCGGTGAGGCCTTCGGTGGCGGTGCCCTCGGTGCCGGTGATGAAGAGCTGGCCGAAGTAGGGCATGGCCTGCCGGGCGGCGGGGCCGCTGTACTGGGGCTCGAAGGGTAGTTCGCGCCAGCCGAGGACGGTCAGGCCCTCGTCGGCGACGATGGCGTCGATGGCTTCCACGGCGGCGGTGCGCTCGGCGGCGTCGGAGGGCAGGAAGGCGATCCCGGTGGCGTAGGCGCCGGCCTCGGGGAGCGCGAAGTCGCAGACCTCGGTGTAGAGCTCGTGCGGGATCTGCGTGAGGATGCCCGCGCCGTCGCCGTCGTCGGGGTCGGCTCCGGCGGCTCCGCGGTGGTCGAGGTTGCGGAGGACCGTGAGCGCCTTCTCGACGATGTCGTGGCTACGACGTCCAGTGAGGTCGGCTACGAAGCCCACACCGCAGGCGTCGTGCTCAAAGGCGGGGTCGTACAGGCCCTGGGAAGTGGTTTCCGCGTTCGTTCGGACGGACGAACGCCGCACCTGAGCAGCAGGCATCTACCCTCCTGTCGTCTTTCGTCGGCTTCGTGAAAAGCGCATCCGGGACGACATTGGCCCTGCTGCGTGATCGAGTTGTGTCGCCCGTGAGGGGCGGTGGCCCATCGGGTGGGCGCCTGTCCGTCACCTGCGTTGCGTCCACGTCCTCGTGGCGCCGGTGTCGGCTGGGTCGCCTTCGTTCGGGCAGGTTCTCTTATACATGCCGGTCAAGCCGCGATGCGAATCGCAGGTCTAGACCAGGTGCGGCCGCGCTACGTCGTTGGTCGCGCGGTGTGCCGCCTCCTGGAGGTGACACGGTCTCTCTCGGAACTGGTGTGTCCGATGAGAGCTGGCTTTGCCGGTTTTTCCACGAGGGAACCCCGGTAAACCTCCCAAAGTGGATAAAGACACCGACCGGGGACGGTGGCCTCATCCTGGGCACGCGGACGGCGTGGACCGCGTTCACACATTACCCCGCTGTTAACGCCACACCCAAGTGGGGACGAAGACTGTGTGGGGGTGATATCTCCCTCATCGTTCGCCGGCCGTCTGACCAGCGCGGCGGCGGACCGGCGCGAACGTGGGACGATCGTCGCATGGCAGGACATGCGACTTCCCCCGGCGCCGACGACTCCGGCGCCGCGCGCCCCGACGACCTTCCGACGGGCGCGGTGGCACCTCCGCTTCCCGAGGCGGCCTACCGGCTGCTGCACGCCTACGGCGTGGACGCCCCGCGCCCGCGCCGGGTGCTGGCCCTGCTGTCCGACGGGCGCTGGTGGAGCTCCAACGACCTCGTGCGCGCCAGCGCTGTCGCCCACTCGGTCGTGGCGGGGCTGCTGCGCGGGCTGGACGAGGCCGGTGAGCTGGTCGCCGAGGCCGGTGAGGGGCGGGGCCGCGTCCGGCTGGCCCGGCCCGCCGACTACTCCGGCGCCTCCACGGACGAGCTGGCCGACCCGGTGGCGCATCTGCTGGCGCGGCACGCCCGCGGCGCGGCCGAGCTGGCGCGGGCCGTCGCCGAGGGCCCCGAGTCGGACCTGGACCTGGACCACGTCACCGCGACAGCCGAGACGGCGCTGCGCCGCGCCCTGTTCCTGACCACCCGCTTCGACCTGTCCGACCGCACGGTGCTGTGTGTGGGCGACCACGACCTCACCTCGGTGGCCCTGGCCCTGGTCTCCCCCAGCACACGCGCGGAGGTCGTGGACGTCGACGAGCGCGTCCTGGCCCACATCGACGCGTTGGCGGACTCGCTGGGGCTGTCGGTGCGCACGCACGCCGCCGACCTGCGGCTGGGGCTGCCCTCGACGGTCCGGGGCGGCGCCGACCTGGTGTTCACCGACCCGCCCTACACCCCCGACGGGGTGGAGCTGTTCGTGCGGCGGGGCATGGAGGGCATGACCGACCCCCGCAGGGGACGGATCCTGCTGGCCTACGGAGCGAGCGAGGCCACGCCCCGCCTGGCCGCGACCACGCAGGCCCGGCTGCTGCGCATGGACCTGCTGGTGGAGTCGCTGTGGCCGGACTTCAACCGCTACCAGGCGGCCGAGTCGATCGGGGCCGCCTCGGACCTGTACGTCCTGCGCCCGCTCTCGCGCACACCCCCCGGCGGCACGGACGAGGTCGCGCGCGTGTACAGCCAGGGCGCCAACGCCAAGGAGGCCAAGGGCGGACTGGACTCCGAGACGGCGCTGAGCGTGACCGCCAGGGCGGCCGAGGACCTGGTGGGTCCCGCCGACCCGGGTGATCCGACGCTGGTGGGCGAGTGGCCCGCCGAGGTGACGCGGGGAGGCCGGGTCCGGCTCTCGACGTGGATGGATTCCCCCGCCCCGGCGGCGGGGTACGCGGTGGTCAATCTCACCGGGGGGTGGGAGCGCCTGGCGGCGCGCGCGGCGCTGGCCTCGACCACCGACGCCGTGTACGTGCTGGTGCCCTCCTCCGCGGCGTGCGTTCGCGACGAGGCGGGCCAGCGGGCTCTGCGCGCGATGCTGGAGCCGCGCTTCCGGGTGCGGTTCCTGCGCGGCTTCGGCCGGTCCGACCTGACCGCGGTGCGGCTCATGCGGCGTCCGGAGAACGACGCCGAGGCGGCGGCCGACCGACTGCTGGCGCACGTGCAGGAGCGGGCGCACGGAACGCTGACGTCCACGTTGCGCGGCGGCCTGATCGAGGTGTCGGCGCGGCTGGCGCGGCCCGTCAACAAGCGCACGGCGCGGCACGCGGTGGCGTCGGCGCCGGGGTGGCTGGCGGGGCACAGTCTGCTCGACCTGCCCGAGCACCGGTTCGCCGAGCTGCGCGGGGTCGCCGAGGACCTGCTGGCGCGGATCGGAGACGTGTAGCCGGCGTTCCTGCGAACCCGGACCGACCCGGACCTCGGTCCGGGTTCACGGGCCGCACACGCGGCCGGCCGCCGACCCGTGCGGGTCGGCGGCCGGAGGGGCGTCGCGGTGCTACTCGGTACCGGTCGTACCGGTGCCGTCGGGGACGGTGCCCTCGGTCGTGCCCGTGCCGTCCGTCGTGCCAGTTCCGGTGCCGGTGCCGTCCGTCGTGCCCTCGGGAACCGTGCCCCCGGTCGTCCCCTCCGTGGTCCCCGTGCCGTCGGGGACGGCGCCCTCGGTCGTGCCGTCGGTGCCTTCCGCCGACTCGTCCCCGCGCAGGTCCACCATGCGCCGGTAGAGCGGGTCGCGGAAGTTGGCGAGCGCGACCAGCGGGCTGGACAGGCTGACCCGGTCCTCGACCGACTCCGAACCGGTCGGCTGCACCCACACGACGACGAGGTAGTGGCCGCTGATGATGGCGTCGGCGGCGCTGTAGCCCTCACCGAGCCGGTTGAAGGGCTCCTCGCCCGAGGGCGGGACGACGAATCCGGTCTCGGGCGCCGCCTCGGCGTCCTCCCCCTCGCCTCCGGCGGCGTCCTCGGGTTCGGCCATCGCGGCGGCGACGGCGCGGCTCCCCTCGACGTCGCCGAGGTTGAACACGGCGGCCACGCCGAAGTAGGTGTCGGAGACGTAGGTGGCGCGGCCCGCCTGGACGCAGTCGGCCGCGGCGAGGGCGTCCCGGGCGTCCTGGCCCCACACGGCCTGCGAGCAGTCCTCGGTCAGGTCGGAGTCGCGCAGCGCGAACTCGAGGCTCTGGCTGGAGATCTCGGTGTTGCGGCGCTCGAACAGCTCGCCCTCGTTGAGCACCCGTGAGTCGGCCTCACGGGTGGCCAGGACGGTGTTCATGTTGCCGCTGTCGACGACCTGGTAGGCGGCGGGCCGTGTTCGGACGGGCGAGGATCCGCCCTCCTCGGAGCCGGATCGCAGGTAGAAGACGACTCCGACACCGATGAGGGCGACGACCAGCACGCCCGCGAGGGCGAAGAGCAGGGGGCGGCCGCGCCGCGCCTCCTTCTTCCGGCGGCCTCCGGCACGGCGGCGTCCTCCCGTCCGCCGGGACTGGCCGTCGTCCTCGGCCGCGGCCGACGCATCCGCTTGGCCCCGGCGCGGCCGGCCGGCCGGCACGTCGCCGGGCTCGCTGCTTCTCCTGCGACGTCCCACGGAGCCGGACGCCGGCGGTTCGGAAGGGGACACCATGGACCTTTCCTCGGGGCGGGCCGCTCCGCGTGATCGCGGACCGGCCCGTGTTCGCTCGGGCGGGAGGCGGGTCTGCCCGGCCTCCGCACGACCCTGGCGGGCGGGTCGATCTGTCCGAGATCCTATCGGGGCGCCCGAGGAGCCCCGACAGGGCTGGGGCCAAGCCCCTTCGCCGGGGGTGGAAGCACGCCGCCCGCCACGCCCGGGTGGGCGGTGGCGGGCGGCGCGTGGGCGAACCGGAGCCGAAGGCTCTCCGTTGAGGGCGGTAGCCCACCCCTTCGCGAAGCGCCGCGTGGGCGGTGGTGGGCGACGGGTGGGCGAACCGGAGCCGAAGGCTCTCCGTTGAGGGCGGTGGCGGGCGACGGGTGGGCTAGTCCTTGGCCCGGCCGACCTCCACGACCTCGTCGTAGACGTAGCGCACGGCGTTCATGGACGCGACGCTCAGCGTGGCCATGTCGGATTCGTCACCGGGGTCGGAGCCGTCGGTGCGCGCCACCCAGAACACGGCCAGGTAGTGGCCCATGACCTGGGTGCTGGCCTGGCTGTAGCCCTCTTCGAGGCCCTGGCCGTCACCGGTCTGCGAGAGCACGAATCCGGCGCTGTGCTCGGGGTTGGTCGGGTCCAGGACGGTGGCCACGTCCGTGGCCGCCTCACTGTTGGCCAGGTCGAACAGCGAGACCTGGGCGACGTACTCCTCGTCGGAGTCGGTGTAGACGCCGGTCGCGCCGTTGACGCAGTTGGCGTCGACCAGGCTCTGGCCGAGATCATCGCCCCACACCATGGAGGTGCAGGAGTCGGTCACGGAGCTGTCCCGGAGCTCGAGGGACAGGCCGTCCAGCTCGATCTCCTCGACCGGTCCGAACACGGCCTCGTCGGTCATCGGCTCGTGCCCCTCGGGGCGCTCGTTGATGGCCCCGAAGACGTCCTCGCGGTTGTCCTCGGACAGGTACAGCTCCGGAGTGAGGGTTCCGTGCCCGTCGGGCGGGAGCACGACGGCCTGGTCCCCGCCATCGATCACGCCGTCGGAGGTGGTCGCCAGCTGGAAGGCCAGGAGTCCGAGCAGCGCCACCAGGGCGATACCGAAGGCTCCCAGCAGCACGCCCAGGGCGGCGGTGCCGCGCTTGCGCTTGCTCTGCTCGGCCAGCGTGTACACGATCTGGTTGGGCCGGTCGCCCAGGACGGAGACCTTCTTGATGGCGGAGGCGGAGAAGGCGGAGACCTTGTCCACGCCGCCGCGTCCCGCGGCCGACTGCGCGCGTGAGCCGCCTCGGCGCCGCCGGGAGGCGCGCCGCGAGCCCCTGCGCCGGGGCCCGTCGCCGGGGCCGTCGTCGTAGGCCTCGTCTTCGGCCTGGTCGTCGTACCCGTCGTCGTAGCGCTCGTACTCGTCGGCACGGGTGTGGGTGTGGCCGTACTCCGCGGAGAAGTCCTCCTCGGGGTCGTAGCCGTCGGTGCCCGTGTCGGGCCCGAGGTCGTCGGGGCGGTCGTAGGCCTGGCCGGCGCGGCGTGTGCCGCCGCGCCGACCTCTGCGCCCGGACCGGGACTCAGCTCTGCTCACGGTCTTTCTCAATCGTCAACCCGTGGTCTGCTCGAAGGTGCGGGGAGCACCGCTGGGTGTGGCCGGACACGGCCGCAGGTCCAGGTGTTTCCCCTGCGCTACTCGGGCTTGGTCCCGGAGTCAGTGCCCGTGTCCTCGGATGCGCTCTCGGTGGAGCTCTCGGTACTAGATCGTTCAGGGCTCGGGTGGTATTCCGTCCCCGCGCCCTCTGAGCTGCCGTTCTGCGTTCCGATGTCGGAATCCTCGGTGTCCACGGCGCTGTAGACGGTGCTGTCGTCGGCGACATCACTCTCGGGTGTGGCGCCGAACACCTGGGTTCCGGCGTCGTGCCCGCGCGGGACGACCGCGGACGAGAACTGGTCCAGTCGGCGGCCGGCCCACACGAAGTAGGCCAGTGCGCCGAGGAAGACCACGATGGAGGTCCAGTTGTTCAGGCGCATGCCGAAGAAGTCGTTGGCCGGGTCGATCCGCAGGTACTCGATCCAGAACCGGCCCACACAGTAGCCCATGACGTAGACGGCGAACAGCCGGCCGCCGGCGAGCTGGTTCTCGTAGCGGCGGCCGAGGAAGGCCAGCAGGGCGCTCAGGCCCAGGCACCACAGGAACTCGTACAGGAAGGTGGGGTGGTAGAGGGTCTCGCCGGGGATCATGCCCTGGCGCAGGCCGCCCTCGGGGAAGGGGTTGATGCGCAGGGCCCAGGGCAGGTCGGTGGGGGCGCCGAACAGCTCCTGGTTGAAGTAGTTGCCCCAGCGGCCGATGCCCTGGGCCAGGGGGATGGTGGGCGCGATCGCGAAGGAGAGCTTGGACATGGACAGGCCGCGCTTCCTCGCGACGAGCCACACGCCGACGGCGCCCAGTGGGATGGCGCCCCAGATGCCCAGTCCGCCCTCCCACACGTAGAGGGCGCGGATGGGTTCGCGTCCGGGCCCGAAGTAGAGCTGGGCGTCACTGACGACGTGGTAGAGGCGGCCGCCGATCAGGCCGAGGATCACGGCCCACACGGCCATGTCCATGATGGTGCCGCTCTCACCGCCCATCCGGGTCCAGCGGCGTTCGCTCCAGAACACCGCGACGATGACCCCCGCGAGGATGCACAGGGCGTAGAAGTGGATCTCCAGGGGTCCGAGGGGGATGGAGTTGATCTCCGGGCTGGGAATGGCCGCGAGGGCGCGGCCGTACTCGGCCGCGCCCTCGGAAGCTGTCGACGACAAAGTCACTGCTCTGCTCTCGGGTTCGCCCCGCGTGCGGGGGTGGCTACTGGGATGATTCCGCTTCACCCCCGTCGCCCATCGGCTCGGTCTGGACCTCGCCGGCGTCCGCCTCGGCGATCGCCTGGCTGAGGCCCCGGACCGTCATGGCGGTGTCGTTGGAGAGCAGCTCACCATTGATGTAGACGGCGGGTGTGCCGCGGAACGTGTTGTCTCCGCTGTAGCGAGTGTAGATCGTTCCCGTGGCATCGATGATCTCGCCCGTGTAGGTGCCCTCCAGGAACGAGGGGTCGTGCCCGTGGTCGGCGCCCCAGGAGATGAGGTCGGTCAGGACCATGGTCCCCAGGGTGTCCTCGCCGATCTCCTCGATGGCGGACTCGGTGAGGGCGGGCAGGTAGTCCTGGGTGAACTGGTCGACGACCCCGGCCTCCTCCTCGACGCGGGCGTCGAAGGCCTCGGCCTCCTCCTCGGTGCCCCCGGCCTCGAGGAACCACTCCTGGAGCTCCGGCACGGAGAAGCCCTCCTGGCCCTCGGCGGGCTGGTGTTCGAACAGCAGGTCGTTGTACTGGACGAACACCCCGGCGTCGGCGGCCGCGCGGGCGGCGGCCCCGCCCCGCAGGGAGTTGGTGCTGATGGGCGCCGGCTGCTGAGCGAAGATGCTGACCGGGCGCAGGTGGACGATGGCCTCGCCCTCCGCGGCGCTCCGCTTGAGGGTGTCGCCGTTGAGCAGCTCGAACTGGCGGCAGGCGGGGCACTGGAAGTCGGCGTAGACCTCCACCACCGGGGCCTCGGCGCCCTCCTGGGCCATGACGACGCTGCCGTCCTCCTGCAGGACCTGCGGCGCCAGGGCTCCGTCGAAGCCGCTGTCGCGCCGGTCGGCGGTCAGGACGGCGTATCCGACGCCGACGATGAGCACCACGACGGCGATGGCCCCGCCGACGACGAGGAGGGTCTTGTTGCGCTGTGCGGCGCGCTTCTCCTTCGCCCTCTGCTCCTTGAGCCGTTCGCGCGAGAGCCTGCGCGCTTCACTCCCCATGCTTTCCTCTGTTTCTGGACGTGCGGTATCGGTCGGTCGCCGTGGTCGGGGCGCGTCAGCGGAACAGGCCGAGAGCGCGGTCGACGGCGAAGGGTGAGCGGGGCCAGATCGCGATGACGGCGCCCAGAGCGGCGAAGCCGATGTCGCGGGCGATGGACAGCCCGTAGGTGGTCTCGCCGGGGTCGACCTGGCCCCCGCCGCCGAAGCAGCCGCAGTCGATGTTCAGGCCGCGGGCCATGGCCGAGGCGATACCGGCGATGAACGCGATCATGAGCAGGGCGCTGACGGCCCCGGTGTAGCGGGTGGCCAGGCCGACCAGGAGCAGGACGGCCAGGGCGATCTCGAAGAGCGGGAGCGTGTAGCCGATGAGTTCGGCGATCTCGACCGGGAAGAGGTCGTAGGCCTCCACCGCCTGGATCGACAGGGCTGGCGGGTACTTGGAGACGGCCGCGTAGAACAGCACCCCGGCGAGCGCGAGACGGCAGGCGAGCGTGATCCAGGGCTGGGCCGCCGCCCAGCGTGCGGCGGGCGCGGGGGCTGCGGGGGGTGCGGTGGTGTCGTCTGCGGTGTCCATCGTGGAGCCTTCGCGGAGTGGGTCGGTTCGGGGGCGACGCTGAGCATGCCGACGGCCTCGCTCAGGGTAGTGATGTCGATACTACTCGTCATGACACGCCGGTGGCACTCGGGTGGCGGGCCCACGACGCGTCCGAAGGCTCCACACCGCGCGCTGTGTCCATCCCACCATCCATGCACCCCGGACGGCAGCCGATTCGGACCCGGCGGGGAAGGATCTCACGGGATTCTCACCTTCTTAACCGCCCTCTTGCCGGAGCTCCGGGCCGGAGTCGCGGCCCCCACACGACGAACGGTGGGCCGCCCCTGTCGGGAACGGCCCACCGTGAAGCGCCCTGCGGTCAGCGGCGCACGCCCGCCGCCAGCTCCTGGGCGAAGGAGCGGACCGCGGTGAGCGCGGTCTCCAGGTCGGGGGCGTCCAGGACGCGCTGGCAGAACCCGGCGCCGACGATGACGCCGTCGGCGTAGGCGGCGACCTCGGCTGCCTGGGCGGCGGTGGAGATGCCCAGGCCGACGCAGATCGGCAGGCCGGACTCGGCGGTCGTCCCGCGGGCGCGCCGGACCAGGGTCTCGGCGGTGTCGGCGACCTGGGCACGGGTGCCGGTGACCCCCATGAGGGAGGCGGCGTAGACGAAGCCCGAACAGGCGTCGGTGGTCAGCGCGAGCCGGCGGTCGGTGGAGGAGGGTGCGACGAGGAAGATCCGGTCCAGGCCGGCCCCGGTCGTGGCCTCGACCCACGCCTGGGACTCCTCGGGGATGAGGTCGGGGGTGATCACCCCGGCACCGCCCGCCTTGGCCAGCCGGTCGGCGAACCGGCCCACCCCGTAGCGCTCGATCGGGTTCCAGTAGGACATGACCACCGCGGCGGCGCCGGTGGCGGCGGTCGCCTCGACCACGCGGAACACGTCGTCGGTGGTGGTTCCGGCGGCCAGCGCGCGGTCGGCGGCGCGCTGGATGGTGGGGCCGTCCATCATGGGGTCGGAGTAGGGCAGGCCCACCTCGACGACGTCGCAGCCGCCCTCGACCATGGCCTCGATGACCTTGACGGAGGATTCCACGTCGGGGAATCCGGCGGGCAGGTAGCCGATGAGGGCGGCACGGCCCGCGGCCCGGGTCTCGGCCAGCTTGGTCTGCAGCGTGGTGGCGGTCATCGCGCCTGTCCTTCCGGGTCCGAGTCCAAGAGGCCGAAGTAGGTGGCCGCGGTGTCGACGTCCTTGTCGCCGCGCCCGGAGAGGTTCACCAGGATGACGGCGTCGGGGCCCAGGCGCTCGCCGAGCTTGCGGGCTCCGGCCAGGGCATGGGCGCTTTCGATGGCCGGGATGATGCCCTCGGTGCGGCACAGCAGCCGGAAGGCCTCCATGGCCTCGGCGTCGGTGATGGGCTCGTAGTGGGCGCGCCCGGTGTCGGCGAGGTAGGCGTGTTCGGGGCCCACCGCCGGGTAGTCGAGCCCGGCGGAGATGGAGTGGCTGGGCAGGGTCTGTCCGTACTCGTCCTGGAGCAGGTAGGTGCGGGCGCCGTGGAAGACGCCGGGGCTGCCCGCGGTGATGGAGGCCGCGGTGCGCGAGGGTCCCTCTCCCCCGGCCTCGAAGCCGTACAGGGCGACGCTCTCGTCGGGGATGAACGCGGCGAAGATCGCGATGGCGTTGGAGCCGCCGCCCACGCACGCGGCGACGGCGTCGGGCAGCCGGCCGGTGAGGGCCTGGACCTGGTCGCGGGCCTCGGCGCCGACGACGTAGTGCAGGTCGCGCACGAGCTTGGGGAAGGGGTGCGGGCCCGCGACGGTGCCGAAGAGGTAGTGCGTGTGGTCGACGTTGGCGACCCAGTCGCGGAACGCCTCGTTGATGGCGTCCTTGAGGGTGCGGCTGCCGATGGTGACGGGGACGACCTCGGCGCCGAGCATGCGCATGCGGGCGACGTTGAGCGCCTGGCGCCGGGTGTCCTCCTCACCCATGTAGATCACGCAGTCCAGGCCCATGAGCGCGCAGGCGGTGGCGGTGGCCACGCCGTGCTGTCCGGCTCCGGTCTCGGCGATGACGCGGGTCTTGCCCATGCGCTTGGTGAGCAGGGCCTGGCCGAGCACGTTGTTGATCTTGTGCGAGCCGGTGTGGTTGAGGTCCTCGCGCTTGAGCAGGACGCGTGCCCCGCCGCAGTGCTCGGAGAAGTTGCGTGCGTCGGTGAGGGCGCTGGGGCGCCCGGTGTAGGTGCGCAGCAGGTCGTCGAGTTCGGCCTGGTAGGCGGGGTCCTGGCGGGCCTTCTCCCACTCGGCCTCGACCTCGTCGAGGGCGGCGATGAGTGCCTCGGGGGCGAACCGGCCCCCGAAGCGGCCGTAGTGCCCGTGCTCGTCCGGCACCGGCTGGGTGTTGCTCATGCGAAGGTCTCCTACAGACGGGGCCGACCGCGGTGGCGTCCCGGGCGTTGCGTGGGCTGCGCGGTTCGGCCGTCCGCGCGCCGCCGGGCTCGGGCGGCGCGGTCGGGCTGGGGCGTGGCGTGTGCCGTGGATGCTGTCCGCCGCGGGCCGGCGGGAACGCGGCGGACGTACTGCTGGGGCGTCGGGTGCCAGGGCGCGGTCTCCGCGAGACGGGCCCTGTGGGCCGACGCGGCGTCGGGAACCCGCGACTCACACGTGCGGATTCCCTACAGCCATCGCCATCGACGGCCCGGGTGCGTCCGGGCGGTCACGGTCGTCGTTCCCATCGGGCCGGTCCTCAGTTCCTGTCGCGCAGCGCGGGGTGGGCGCCCGCGGTCACCAGATCGGCCACGGCCTCGCGCGGGTTCCGTCCGCGGACCAGGCTCTCCCCGACGAGGACGGCGCCGGCTCCGGCGCCGGCGTAGGCCAGCAGGTCGTGCGGGCCGCGGATCCCCGACTCTGCGATCTTGACACAGTCGGCGGGGATGCGGGGGGCGAGCCGGGCGAAGGTGTCCCGGTCGACCTCCAGCGTCTTGAGGTTGCGGGCGTTGACGCCCACGACGGTCGCGCCGGCGTCCAGCGCGCGGTCGACCTCGTCCTCGTCGTGGACCTCCACGAGCGGGGTCAGGCCGAGGGAACGGGCGCGCTCCACCAGGGAGACCAGCGCCTCCTGGGGCAGGGCCGCGACGATGAGCAGGATCGCGGAGGCTCCGAAGACGCGGGCCTCCCACAGCTGGTAGGAGCTGACCACGAAGTCCTTGCGCAGCAACGGCGTGTCGACCGCCTTGTGGACCGCTTCGAGGTCGGCGAGGCTGCCCTGGAAGCGTCGCTGTTCGGTCAGGACGCTGATCCAGCTCGCTCCGCCGGCCTCGTAGTCGCGGGCGAGGGCGGCAGGGTCACCGATCGAGGCCAGCGGACCCTTGGAGGGGCTGGCGCGCTTGACCTCGGCGATCACGTGGACACCGGGGCGGCGCAGCGCGGCTTCGGCGTCCTTGGGGGTGGGCACCGACTCGGCCAGGGCCTTGAGGCGCTCCAGCGGGAGTTCGGACTCCCGCGCCGCCAGGTCGGTGCGTACCCCGTCGAGGATCTCGTCGAGCACGCTCACCAGTTACCGCTCCCTACGTGAATTGGCCGGTCACGGTGGTGGGTCCCGGGTGGACGGGCCCGCGCGCGGCGTGACCGGGGAACCGCCGACGCACCGTGTGTGGCCATCGTATCCACCCCCGCGGCCCGCGGGGGCGTCGGCCCCGCCCGCAGGACCGTCAGTAGGTGGTGGTGGGGGTGGTGGCGACGACCCCGAACAGCACCACGAAGAACAGGATGTAGACCACGACGAGGACGATCATCAGGATGAACGAGACGAGGCTGATGATCCCCAGGATCTTGGCGGTCTTGGCCGAGGACTCGGCGCCCACGTAGTCGCCCATCTCCCACTTGCTGTTGACCTGGAGGGAGAAGATCAGCCCGATGATGCCGATCACGGTGCAACTGAGGATGCCCAGGATGTTGTGCACCATGTAGTTCTTCGGCGGGCCGCCGGCGGGCGGAACCTGCCCGTAGCCGGGGCCCTGGCCGTAGCCGCCGGGGGGCGGCCCGTAGCCGCCCGTGCCGTAGCCACCGGTGGGGCCCTGGTGTCCGTAGCTCATGAGTCTGCCTTCCTGGAGGAGTGAGGAGGTGTCCCGCTACTGGGACGTACGCGGAGGTGTCGCGGTTCGATCTGCCAGAGAACCGGCGCCGCCGGATCCCGTCACCACCCGGGGAACAGCGGCACCTCGGGCGCGAGGAAGGAGAACCACGGCAGGTTGCGCAGCACCCAGTGCGCGGTGATGACGGTGAACATGCCCCAGAGGAACCAGCCGGGCGTGAGCTTGGGCGGCGTCCTGGGCGGTCGGATCGTCCAGGAGAACCAGCGCACGTAGGCCCACAGGATGTAGGGCAGCAGCAGGAACAGCAGCGGGTTCATGCTGATGGCGGCCGTGATGTCGAGCTGCGTGGTGAGCGCGATGGCGCGCATGGTGCCGCAGCCCGGGCAGAAGGTCCCGGTGATCAGCAGCCACGGGCAGGTGGGGTAGATGCCCGGCTGGTTGGGGTCCACGAAGTGCAGGAGGGTGGCACCGAGCAGGCCGGTCACTCCCAGGCCCGCGGGCCACACGTACGGGGGGACCGCGGCCACGAGGCGTTCGATGCGGCCGGGGCGCGGGGGCGCGGCGGCGGTCTCGTCCCGCGCGGTGTCGGACTGCTCGCTTTGGGGTGGGTGCACGTCGACCAGCTTAGGGGTTGGGACGCGGATCTGCCCCCGTACGCCGTGGGCGTGCGGGGGCAGAGCGTCGGGTCTCACGGGGCCCGGAGGGCTCGTGTGAACCCTGTCGGTGGCTTCTAGTAGCCGGACGAGGCAGCGCCGATGCCCACGATCATCATGATGATCACGTACAGGACCCACAGGCCGACCCAGATACCGCCCACGATGAAGGCGATCTTGGTGAACTTCTTGGCCTGGGCCTGGGCCTCCATCGCGCCCTGCTGGTCGCCCCGGTTCCACAGGTCGTTGACCTTGGTGGCGTTGATGATGGCCGGGATGGCGAAGGGCCAGCAGCAGAAGATGGCGACGATGGCCCAGGTCAGACCGTTGTCGGGCGGGGTTCCGCCGCCCATGGGGGCGCCGTAGCCGCCGGAGGGCGGGCCACCGTAGCCGCCGCCTTGAGGCGGGCCGGGGTTGCCGGGGGGCGGGGGACCATAGCTCATGATGGGTACAACTTTCCTGAAGGGGCCAAGGGGTTTGCGCGCGGTGTGCGGGGTGCACGCCGGTCCAACACGGGGCAGGGTTGGATGACCGGACAAGCCGCGGGCAATGATGAATGATGCCAGATCGGCACGACATCCACCTGCCGGAACATACGCGGCGGACAGGACCGGTGGAGAGAATCTACCTGCCCTATGCGACCTTCGTCCATTTTCCGTTACCCAGTCGTTGCGAGCTGGGCAAACGCCGCCGAATGCGGTGAGGTCAGGCGTGGCCCGTCGTGGCGGACTCGCGGCCCGACTCCCACTCCTCACGCGTGGGCGGCACCGGACGCGGCTCCTTGCGGCCCAGGCCGGCCTTCTTCATGACCCCGGCGATCACCGCGAAGATCACACTGGCGCCGAGGGTGAGGGCGGTCCACAGCAGGAAGTCGCCGCCCATGATGATGGCCGCGCCGCCGACGGTCCACACGGCCAGCCAGGACACGGTGAGGAACCAGGCGGACGGGGTGTTGCCGTGGTCTTCGTGGTGTTCGTCGGCCATCAGCTGTTCTCCTTCGGTTCGGCCGGCCGTCGTGCCGGCGCAGCGGTAGCGGCGCCGCCCTCGGACGCGTCGCGGTCCGCGCCGTCGGCGCGTCCGTCGGTGCGCCCGGGGGCGTCGAGTGTGGGGTCGTCACCGGCGTCCAGGGATCTCCACAGGTCGGAGGGTGTCTCCGCCTGGTGCTGTCGCGGTGCGGCGTCCCGATCGTACCTGGTGCCCATTCCCGGCCACGCGGGGGCGCGTACCGCCGCGAACAGGCCGCTCAGGAGCAGTGCCACGGCGCCCGCCGCGGCCATGGCGGGGCCGAGCGTGCCCAGGTCCGGGTCGGCGGCGGACTGGACGGCCCCGTCGGCCGCGGCGGCCTGCGCGGCGACGGCGTCGGCGAGCGCGCCGGGCCGCGTGACGGTCCACACCGAGGCCAGGACGAGCGCGCCGCCCGCCGCGGTGAGCAGTCCGACGGCGCGGCGGACCCAGCCGCGGGCGGCGTACAGGCCCGCGATCGCGGCCAGTCCGGCCCAGCCGACGCCGGTGGGCGTGCCGGTCAGGTCGGCGCCGGTGAGGTCGACCGGCGAGGGTGCGACGGGGCCGGGCACCTCCAGCTCACCGGTGACCCAGTGGCGTCCGGCCGCGGCCAGCAGCAGCGCCGCCCCGGCGACCATGGCCAGGGTGGCGAGCCCGTACTCTCGGCTGTTCCCGGCGCGGTCGGAACTCACAGCAGCCGTCCCGCGTCGAAGCACGTGTGGTCGCCGGTGTGGCAGGCGGCTCCGCGCTGGTCGACGCGGACCAGCAGCGTGTCGCCGTCGCAGTCGAGTGCGACCGACACCACACGTTGGGTGTGTCCGGAGGTGGCCCCCTTGACCCAGTACTCACCGCGGCTGCGCGACCAGTACGTGGCCGCGCCGGTGGTCAGGGTGCGGTGCAGGGCCTCGTCGTCCATCCACGCGAGCATCAGGACCTCGCCGCTGTCGTGCTGTTGCACGATGGCGGGGACGAGTCCGTCGGGGTTCCGTTTCAGCCGTGCGGCGATGCCCGGGTCGAGGCTGGTGAGGCTCATGCCCCCAGATTATGGCCGCCCCGCGAGCGCCCGGAACCGGGGCGGCGTTGGCGCCGGCGGCGTGCGGTTAGAGTTCGTGCGTCCGCCGCCTCGCCGTCCGCGAGGCACCGCACACGGGAGTGGGGAGTCCCTTGACCGCCGAGTCCCTGTCCGACGACCTCTCCGGCATGCCCGCGGCGCTGACCGCCCTGTCCCGGCGCTTCCCGCGCTGGGACCCGTTCGCGGCGCTGCCCGCCCTGCTGGAGGACGAGCCCGCGTCCGTGCGCCTGCTCGGCCTGGGGCCGGCCCGTCACCTGTGCGAGACGGCCGCGGCCCGGCTGCGCCGCGCGGGAGTGGGCGCCAGCGCCGATTTCTCCTCCTCCGCGGAGGAGCCTCCGGCCGGCCCGGAGACGCTGGTGGTGGGGGTGTGCCTGGGCAGCGGCCAACGCGAGCTGTGCACGGTGCTGGACCGGTACGTGGCGCGGTCGCCGGTGATCCTGCTGGCGCCCGACCCGGACGCCGTGGTCGCGCGCTACGCGGACCTGCTGGTGCCGCTGCACGCCGGGGAGGAGGCCAGCGGGCTGGGCTGCCGCGCCTACCAGCACGCGATGGCCCTGGTGCTGCTGTTGGGGCACCGGTTGGGCGCCCCGGCGTCCGGCGGCGCGCAGAACCTGCCGGGGCTGCTGCTGCGCGCGGCCAACGCGACGGGGTCGCTGTTGGAGAGCGCGCCCGAGTGGGTGCCCGAGGCGGCCCGGATCCTGGACTCTCCGCACGGGGTGCACATGGTGGCCCCGTCCGAGCGGTTGGCGTCGGCGTGGCAGGGAGCGCAGACCGTACGGCGGGGGCCGGTACGGGTGGCGCACGTGTGCGAGACCGGTGAGTGGTCGCACACCGACCGGTATCTGGCGGCCGTGACGGACTACCGCGCGCTGCTGTTCGCCGGGTCGGCCTACGACGTGCGCTTCGCCGAGCACCTGGGGCAGCTGCGGGGCGCGTTCGTGGCGGTGGGCCCCACCCCCGGGCACGAACGCGTGCCGGGGGCGGAGCTGACGGTGCGCTATCCGGGCGACGGGGACGCGGACGTGAGCCTGCTGGTCGAGCCACTGGTGGCCGAGCTTCTGGCCGCCCACTGGTGGCACGCCGCGCCCCGCTGACCGGGGCGCGGGCCCGCGCCCCTCAGGCGGAGGAGCGCACCCAGGAGGCGTAGAGGTCGGCGTAGACGCCCGGCCGGTCGACGAGTTCGGTGTGTGAGCCGCTCTGGACGATGCGCCCGTCGTCGAAGACGAGCACCCGGTCGGCCGCCTCGGCCGTGGAGAGCCTGTGGGCGATGGCCACGGAGGTGCGGCCCCGGGTGAGCCGGTCCAGGGCGCGCTGGATGCGCACCTCGGTGTGCGGGTCCACCGCGGAGGTGGCCTCGTCCAGGACCAGCAGGTCGGGGTCGGCGACGTAGGCGCGGACGAGGGCGACGAGCTGGCGCTCGCCCGCCGAGAGCGACTCCCCCCGCTGGCCCACGGGCGTGTTCAGGCCGTGGGCGAGGCTGCCGAGCCAGTCGGCCAGCCCCAGCTCGGTGATGGCGGCCTCCAGTTCGGTGTCGGTGCTCTCGGGCCGGGCGAAGCGGATGTTGTCGCCGAGTGAGCTGTCGAAGAGGAAGCCCTCCTGCGGCACCATGACCACGCGGCCGCGCAGGGACGTGAAGGCGACCTCCCGCAGGTCGACGCCGTCGAGGCGGACGGTGCCCTGTGCCGGGTCCATGAGCCGGGTCAGGAGCTTGACGAAGGTGGTCTTGCCGGAGCCGGTCTCCCCCACCACCGCGACGCGGGTGCCGGGCGTGATGGTGACGTCCACGTCGTCCAGGACGACGGGGCCTTCGGGGTAGGCGTAGGTGACGTGGTCGAAGCGCACCTCGACGGGCCCGCGCGGGAGCACGTGGCCGGCCTCGCCGGGGTCGGCGATGTCGGGGGCGGTGTCCAGGACGCCGAGGACGCGCCGCCACCCGGCGATGGCGTTCTGGGCCTCGTTGAAGATCTCGGTGGCCATCATCATGGGCTGGACGAACAGCGTCATCAGGAACAGGAAGGCGATGAGCTGCCCGGCGGTGAGGCCGCCGCCCAGGCCGAGCCACACGCCCACCAGGACCACGGCGGTGTTGCCGACGGCGGCCACGATCTCGGCGAAGGGCGAGACCGCCATCGACAGGCGCTGGGCCCTGACCTGGGCGGCACGGGTGGCCAGCACGGTGGTGTCGATGCGTCCGGCGGTGCGCTCCTCGGTGCCGTGCGCGCGGATGACGGCGGCGCCCATGACGGTCTCGCCGACCGCGCCGAGCATGTCGCCGGTGCGCTCGCGGACCTTGAGGTAGGCCTTGGAGAGCAGCTTCTGCAGCCAGCGCACACCGAAGAGCAGGGGCAGGAAGCAGACCCAGACGACGATGGTCAGCTGCCAGGAGTAGACGGCCATGAGGATGGTGGCCACCAGCAGCTGTCCGGAGCTGACGATCAGGAGCAGGCCGCCCCACTGCATGAACGTGCTGATCTGGTCGACGTCGCTGGTGACGCGCGAGACCAGGGCGCCCTTGCGCTCGCTGTTCTGGGTGAGGACGGACAGGTCGTGCACGTGCCGGAAGGCCTTGCGCCGCAGGGTGGCCAGCCCGGACTCGGTCGCCCGGTACAGGCGCAGGTTCATCAGGTAGGAGCAGGCCATGGTGACCACGAGCAGGCCGGCGCAGGTGGCGACCATGCGGGTGACGAACGCCAGGTCGGGTCCGTTCGAGCCGGTCAGGCCGTTGTCGATGATCTGCTGGACGGCCACGGGCACGATGATCTTGCCCGCGGTGGCGACCACGGCCAGGGCCAGGGTGATCCACAGGCCCTTGGCGAACTCCGGTGAGAGCTGGAGGCCGCGGCGCAGGGTGCCCATGGCGGTGTCGGTGGAGCGGTGCAGGGACTGCGCGGAGCGGCGCCGGTCGCCGTCCTCGGGGGCGCGCTCGTCGGAGCGGGTCGGGGCTGGGGCGCTCATCGGCGGGTCTCCTCCGTGGTCGTGCCGCCGTTCGCTCCGGCGCGTGCGGTCGGGTCGGTGAGGGAGGTGTCGACGGGGCGCGGGTCGAGGGGCCCCGGGTCCTCGGGGACGGGGTCCTGCGCGGCCTCGGCGGAGGCGCGCTCGTAGGCGGTGACGAGCTTGGTGTAGCCGGGCGAGGTGTGCAGGAGTTCGTCGTGGGTGCCGCGGGCCAGGACGCGTCCGCCCTCGAGGTAGACGACCTCGTCGGCGAGTTCGATGGTGGCGCGGCGGTAGGCGACCACGACCACGGTGGCGGAGTCGTCGCGTTCGCGCAGTCCGGCCAGGATCTGGGCCTCGATCTGCGGGTCCACGGCGGAGGTGGCGTCGTCCATGATCAGCAGGCGGGGGCGGCGCACGATGGCGCGGGCCAGGGCCAGGCGCTGGCGCTGGCCGCCGGAGAGGGTGGTGCCCTTCTCCCCCAGCCGCGCGTCGAGGCCGCCGTCGAGTTCGCGGACGAAGCCGTCGGCGCGGGCCAGGCGCAGGGCCGCCCACACCTGGTCGTCGTCGAGGGGTCGGCCCAGGGTGATGTTGTCGCGGACGGAGTCCTCGAAGACGAAGGTGCCCTGGGGCACGAGCGCGGCGTGGGTGGGGATCTGGTCGCGGGCCAGGTCGCGGACGTCGACGCCGTCGAGGGCGACGGAGCCGCTGTCGGGGTCGACGAGGCGCATCAGGACCGTGGTCAGCGTCGACTTGCCCGACCCGGTGGGCCCGACCAGGGCGACGGTGCGCCCGGGGGCGATGTCGAGGTCGACGCCGTTGAGGACGGTGGTGCGCGCGCCGGTGACGGTGTCGTCCATCAGGTCGCGCGCGGCGCCGTCCTCGGTGTAGGCGTCGGCGTAGGAGAAGGTGACGTCGCGGGCGCTGAGCGCGATGCCGGTGGTGGTGTCGTCGAGCGTGCGGTCCCCGTGCTCCATGGTGCCCTCGGCGCGCAGGACGGACTGGACGCGGTCCCAGCCGACGACGCTGCGGGGCAGGTCGCCCAGGATCCAGCCGAAGGCGCGGATGAACAGCGCCATGAGCGTGAAGAGGTAGGCGATCTGGACGAGGTCGCCGGGGTCGATCGCGCCGGTGGACAGGCGCCACATGCCCAGGAGGAGGACGGCCAGGACGCCGAAGTTGGGCAGGGCCTCCATGAAGGGGTCGAACAGGGAGCGCATCCGACCGACCTGGATGAGGGCGTCGCGCAGGCGGTGGGCGGCGTGGGTGAAGCGCTCGGTCTCGGTGTCCTCGCGTCCCAGGCTCTTGACGACGAGGGCACCGTCGAACGACTCGTGGGCCACGCCGCTGACCTCGGCGCGCAGGGCCTGGGCGCGGGAGGCCATGGGTGAGACGCGGCGCTGGTAGGCGACGTTGGCCACGGCCAGGACGGGGAAGACGACGAAGCCGACCAGGGCCAGGACGGGGTCGGCGACGATCATGGCGATGCCGGCGGTCAGGAGCATGAACACGCTGCCGACCGCCATGGGCAGGGGCGCCAGGGGCGACCAGGAGGCCTCGACGTCGGCGTTGGCGTTGGACAGCAGTTGTCCGGTGGGGTGGCGGTGGTGCCAGGACAGGGGGAGTTCGAGGTACTTGCGGGCGACGGCTCGGCGGTAGCGGGCCTGCATGCGGAACTGGTGGAGTCCGGCGAAGAGGCGCCGCAGGGCGAGTCCGACGGCCTTGCCCAGCCCCACGCCCATGAGCAGGGCGGCCGCGGTGAGCAGTGCGGCGGCCGTCGTCCGCCCGCTTTCGAAGGCGGGCAGGATGGTGGCGTCGGTGAGGTGGCCCAGGACGGAGGCGGACCCGACCGTGACGAAGGCGTGCAGCATGGCGCCGGCCACGGCGGTGAGGAAGACCAGGGGTTCGGTCCGCGCGGCGACCCACATGACGCGCAGGCCGCGCGCGAAGACGCGGGTGTGGCGCTCCGGCCCGGATACGGGGGCCTGGCCGGACGCGGCGGCGTCCGCGCCTTCGTCGGGTGGCGCGCTGCCCTCCCCCTCGCTCCGGCCCCGCGTCGTCGTCCCCTGCGCCATGCGCCCCCCGTTCTCGTCGTGCGGTCGGCCGGGTGCGGCCGACCGGGCAGCGGCCCCGGCGCGCGGCGTTCTCCGGGCATACCGAAGCGGGCCGTGCGCGTGCCGGGTCAACCTATCCAGCGGTAGCGACAGGTTCCACCGGTTTGTTTCAGCGTCGGCCGCTGCGGGGCTATTCCGTCCAGGTGGCGGCCCCGGGCGCCGGGGGCGCTCACCGTGGCAGGGCGAGGGGCCGCGCCCCGCCCGGGGAACGGCCCTGTGGTGGGTGCGGTGCTACCGGTCGTAGTCCTGGTAGGCGATGAGCGCGCGGAAGGTGACCGGCCCGGTGATGCCGTCGACGCCGACGCCCAGGTGGTCCTGGGCGCCGCGGACCGCCCTCTCGGTCTGGGGGCCGTAGAGGCCGTCGGTGAACAGGTGGAGGGCGTACTTGGCGTTGAGCAGGCGCTGGATCGCCTCGACCACGTGGCCGCTGGAGCCGCGCCGGTAGAGGCCGAAGGTGTCGTCGCTCAGCCGCTGCCAGGTCTGCTCGTCCAGCCGTCCGGTCTGGGTGAGGCCCGCGTTGGCCTGGTAGGCGTTGACCGACGCCTCCATGTGCCCGTCGAACGGGATGGGGTGGCTGTAGTCCATGTGCGGGTCGTAGCCGAGGTTGATGAGCAGGAGCTTGGCGGCGGCGATGTCGACGTCGGAGTCGCCGGTCCCGTAGTCGGGCCAGGCCTCGGCTCCGGGGGCGGGCGCGGGGGCGGGCGCGGCGGGCCCGGCGTGGGCAGAGGCCGACGACGAGCCGGCCAGGGCGACGGCCAGGACCATGAGCCCGGCCGAGAACAGGACCGCGAGGCGGCCGGTGAGTCCGGTGCGCGATGTGGTGGACATGAGAGGCTTTCCTTCCCCACGAGGATGATCCTCGTTCACCCCGTGGGATGAGCGCGGCGGACGTGTTGTTCACCACGTGTTTCGGGAAGGGCGCGGGGTCGTGCCCTTGTGGGCACGGCCCCCGCGGGCGCGGAGCCACCGGTCGTGGCCCTGGCAGGTGGTCGGTGCGCGGAAGGTGTGCGTCCCCGTCATGCCGTCGTCGTCGGTCCCGACGTGCTCCTGGGCGCCCCGGACCCTCCGCGCGTCGTGCGCTCAGCGCACCGGGTGGCCGGCCTCCCGCAGGCTCCGCTTGACGTCGTCGATGGTGAACTCCCCGAAGTGGAAGACGGTCGCGGCCAGCACCGCGTCGGCCCCCGCCTCGACCGCGGGAACGAAGTGCTCCACGGCCCCGGCGCCGCCGGAGGCGATCAGCGGTACGTCGACGCGGGCGCGCACGGCCCGGATGAGCTCCAGGTCGAAGCCCTCCTTCGTGCCGTCGGCGTCCATCGAGTTGAGCAGGATCTCCCCCGCGCCCAGGTCGGCGGCGCGCTCGCACCACTCCAGGGCGTCGATGCCGGTGCCCCGGCGCCCCCCGTGGGTGGTGACCTCGAACCCGCTGGGAGTGGGCTCGTCGCCCTCGCGGACGCGGCGCACGTCGGCGGAGAGCACCAGGACCTGGCGGCCGAAGCGCTCGGCGATCTCCGAGATGAGCTCGGGGCGGGCGATCGCGGCGGTGTTCACCCCGACCTTGTCGGCGCCCGCGCGCAGCAGCTGGTCGACGTCGTCGGTGCTGCGCACGCCGCCGCCCACGGTCAGGGGAATGAACACCTGGTCGGCGGTGCGGCGCACCACGTCGTAGGTGGTCTCCCGGTTGCCGCTGGAGGCGGTGACGTCCAGGAACGTGAGCTCGTCGGCTCCGCCGAGGTCGTAGGTCCCGGCGAGTTCCACGGGGTCCCCCGCGTCGCGCAGGTTCTCGAAGTTGACGCCCTTGACCACGCGTCCCGCGTCCACGTCCAGGCAGGGGATGACTCGGATGGCCAGGGTCACCGGTTCACGTCCTTCACGGTCGCCAGGGCGTCCTCCAGGGTGAACGCCCCCTCGTAGAGCGCGGTTCCCATGATCGCGCCCTCCACGCCCTCGGGCACGAGTGTGGCGATCGCCCGGAGGTCGTCGAGGCTGGACACGCCGCCGCTGGCCACGACCGGCCGGTCGGTGCGCTCGCACACAGTGCGCAGCAGGTCCAGGTTGGGGCCCTTGAGGGTGCCGTCCTTGTTGACGTCGGTGACGACGTAGCGCGCGCAGCCCTCGGACTCCAGGCGCTCCAGGGTGGCGAACAGGTCGCCGCCGTCGCGTGTCCAGCCGCGGGCGGCCAGGGTGGTGCCGCGCACGTCGAGGCCGATCGCGATCCTGTCCCCGTGCTCGGCGATGATCTTGGCGCACCACTCGGGGTTCTCCAGCGCGGCGGTGCCGATGTTCACGCGTCGGCAGCCCGTGGACAGGGCGGCGGCCAGGGACTCGTCGTCGCGGATGCCACCGGACATCTCGACCTTGACGTCCAGGCGGCCGACGATGTCGCGCAGCAGGTCGCGGTTGTGGCCGCGACCGAAGGCCGCGTCCAGGTCCACGAGGTGGATCCACTCGGCACCGGCGTTCTGCCAGGCCGTGGCCGCTTCGAAGGGGTCGCCGTACTGGCCCCCGGAACCGGCCTTGCCCTGGACGAGCTGGACGGCCTGGCCGCCCGCCACGTCCACGGCGGGCAGCAGTTCGAGGGCGGGGGTGGTCGGGGTGGTCTCGCCGGTCATCGTGCCTTCTCGTACTCGGTGGGGTCGGTCGTGCTACAGAGTGGCGGCCCAGTTGGCCAGCAGGCGGGCGCCGGCGTCGCCGGACTTCTCCGGGTGGAACTGGGTGGCGCTCAACGGCCCGTTCTCGACGGCGGCCACGAACGGTTCGCCGTGCTCGGACCAGGTGACCATGGGCGCCTTCACGCGCGGGTTGTGGGAGGTGAGCTCCCAGGTGCGCACGGCGTAGGAGTGCACGAAGTAGAACCGGTCGTCGGGGTCGATGCCGTCGAAGAGCACCGAGTCCTCGGGCGCGCGGACGGTGTTCCATCCCATGTGGGGCAGGATGGGCGCGCGCAGGCGCTCGACGGTGCCGGGCCACTCGCCGCAGCCCTCGGTCGCCTGCTCCTCGGCGTGCACGCCGGCCTGTTCGACACCGCGGTCGAACAGGACCTGCAGGCCCACGCAGATGGCCAGGACGGGGCGCCCCCCGGCCACGCGCTTGCCGATGACGCGGTCGCCGCCGGCGGCGCGCAGGCTGGACATGCAGGCGCTGAAGGCGCCCACACCGGGGACGACGAGCCCGTCGGAGTCGAGCGCCACGCGCGGGTCGGAGGTCACGGTCACCTCGGCGCCGGTGCGCTCCATCGCGCGCTGGGCCGAGCGCAGGTTGCCGGAGCCGTAGTCGAAGACGACCACGTGTGCGGGCATGGGTGTGCTTCCTTTACTAGAGGTAGCCGAGCCGGAGCACGCCGGCGGCCACGGCCAGCGCCGTGCATCCGCCCAGGGCGAGGGCCAGGACCCGGTTGGTCTTCCACAGCGCGTAGGTGCCTCCGGCCAGGAATCCGGCCAGCACGATGAAGAACAGGCCCCACAGGTAGTGGTCCATCTACAGAGCGCCCTTGGTGGAGGGGATCCCGCTCACGCGCGGGTCGTTCTCCGTGGCCGTGCGCAGGGCGCGGGCCAGGGCCTTGAACTGGCACTCGACGATGTGGTGGGCGTTGCGGCCGTAGGGCACGTGGACGTGCAGGGCGATGCGCGCCTGGGCGACGAACGACTCCAGGACGTGCCGGGTCATGGTGGTGTCGTAGTCGCGTCCGATGATCGGCGCCATGCCCTCCGGCTCGCTGTGCACGAGGTAGGGGCGGCCCGAGACGTCGACGGTGACTTCGGCCAGGGCCTCGTCCAGGGGCACCTTGGCGTCGGCGAAGCGGCGGATGCCGCGCTTGTCGCCGAGGGCCTCGCGGAAGGCGGCGCCCAGGGCCAGGGCGGTGTCCTCCATCGTGTGGTGGGAGTCGATGTGCAGGTCGCCCTCGGTGCGCACGGTGATGTCGAACAGGCCGTGCTTGGCGAGCTGGTCGAGCATGTGGTCGAAGAAGCCGACGCCGGTGGAGACGTCGGCGACGCCGGTGCCGTCGAGGTCGATCTCGACCTTGACCTTGGTCTCCTTGGTGGCGCGTTCGACGCGTCCGATACGGCTCATGGTGGTCCCTCCTGGCGTTGAGGATAGGCGGCCGTCAGGCCGTGCCTGTGGTGGCGTGGTCATCGGCCGGTGGCCGCGAGCAGTGCGGCGCGGAAGGCGGCCATCTCCTGGGGGGTGCCGACGGTGACGCGCAGCCAGCCGGGCGGGCCGACCTCGCGGATCAGCACCTGGTGGTCGAGCATCGCGCGCCACACGCTCGTGCGGTCCTCGAACTCGCCGAACTGGATGAAGTTGGCGTCGGAGTCGGCGACGGCGAAGCCGTGCCCGCGCAGCCAGTCGACCAGGGCGTCGCGTTCGGCGCGCAGGTCGGCCACGGCGCCGAGGAGCTCGTCGGCGTGGTCCAGCGCGGTGAGCGCGACCACCTGGGTGACCGCGGACAGGTGGTAGGGCAGGCGGACCAGTTGGAGGGCGTCGACCACGGCCGGGTGGGCGGCGAGGTAGCCCACCCGCGCGCCGGCCAGGGCGAAGGCCTTGGACATGGTGCGCGAGACGATGAGCCGCGGGTGGTCGTCCAGGAGGGTCACGGCGCTGGGCGTGTCCTCGCGGCGGAACTCGGCGTAGGCCTCGTCCACGACCAGGACCCCGGGTGCCGCCTCGGCCAGGCGCCGGATGTCGGCGATGTCCACGGCGGTACCGGTGGGGTTGTTGGGCGAGGTGAGGAAGACGACGCTGGGCCGGTGTTCCTCGATCGCGGCCAGGGCGGCCTCGACGTCGACGCGGAACTCGGCGTCGCGCGGGACGGACACCCAGGCGGTGCCGGTGCCTCGCGCGATGATCGGGTGCATCGAGTAGGAGGGTTCGAAGCCCATCGCGGTGCGTCCGGGCCCGCCGAAGGCCTGGAGGATCTGCTGGAGGATCTCGTTGGAGCCGTTGGCGGCCCAGACGTTGGCGGCGGTCAGCCCGTGGCCGAGGTAGGCGGCCAGGCCCTCGCGCAGGCGGACGGCGTCGCGGTCGGGGTAGCGGTTCAGGTCGAGGGCGGCCTCGGCGACCGCCTCGGCCAGGGCCTTGGCCAGGCGCGCGGAGGGCGGGTGCGGGTTCTCGTTGGTGTTGAGGACCACCGGCACGTCCATCTGCGGCGCACCGTAGGGCGACTGGCCTTTGAGGTCGTCGCGCAGGGGCAGGTCGTTCAGGCTGAAGCTCACGTGTGTCACGCTCGTGCTCGGTTGTGGGCCGGTGGGTTCTGTGGCCGTCGGGCCATCCGTTCGGACGGACCCGGCGTGGTCGGGCCCCGCGCCGCGGCGGGCTGCGGTTCGTTTCGTGTTCGTGTGACCGTCCGTCGGGGCGTGCCCGCGGTGGGCGGAGAGCTCGGGGCCGTGCGTCGAGGACGGCGCCGGGCGGCCGTCCGGCCCGCGGCCGCGGGCCGCTCCCCCGCGCGCGGGTGCCGGACGGGCCCGGGGCGCGTCACCGCTGTGGTCGCGGTGGCCGAGTCCCGTGCCTTCCGGCGGGGACGCCGGGCTCAGTCCCGGCCCGGGGCCGTCCGCGCGGCCACGGCCTCGCCGTGCGCGGGCAGGTCCTCGGCCTCGGCCAGGGCGATCACGTGGTGGGCGACGTCGGCCAGCGCGTCGCGGGTGTAGTCGACGATGTGCACCCCCCGCAGGAAGGTCTGCACGCTCAGGCCACCGGAGTGGCAGGCGCAGCCGCCGGTGGGCAGGACGTGGTTGGACCCGGCGGCGTAGTCCCCCAGGGAGACCGGCGAGTGGTCGCCCACGAAGATCGCGCCCGCGTTGCGCACGCGGTCGGCGACCCCGGCGGCGTCCTCGGTCATGATCTCCAGGTGTTCGGCCGCGTAGGCGTCCACGACGGCGAGCCCGTGGTCGAGGTCGTCGACCAGGACGATGCCGGACTGGGGGCCCGCGAGGGCCTCGCGGACGCGGTCGCCGTGCTTGGTGGCGGCGACGCGGACGGCCAGGCGTGCGGCGACCGCCTCGGCCAGGGCCTCGTCCGGGGTCACCAGGACGGAGGCGGCGACGACGTCGTGCTCGGCCTGGCTGATGAGGTCGGCGGCGACGAAGTCGGGGTCGGCGGTGGCGTCGGCCAGGATCGCGATCTCGGTGGGACCGGCCTCGGCGTCGATGCCGATGACGCCCTTGAGCAGCCGTTTGGCGGCGGCCACCCAGATGTTGCCCGGACCGGTGACCATGTCGGCGCGACCGCACTCGCCCGCGCCGTAGGCGAACATCGCCACGGCCTGGGCGCCGCCGACGGCGTAGACCTCGTCGACGCCCAGCAGGGCGCAGGCCGCGAGGATGGTCGGGTGCGGCAGGCCGCCGAAGGCGCTCTGGGGCGGGGAGGTGACGGCCAGGGAGCGCACGCCCGCCTCCTGGGCGGGAACGACGTTCATGATGACGCTGGAGGGGTAGACCGCGCGTCCGCCCGGCACGTAGAGGCCGACGCGGTCGACCGGGATCCACTTCTCGGTCACGGAGCCGCCGGGGACGACCTGGGTGGTGTGGTCGGTGCGGCGCTGGTCCCGGTGGACCATGCGGGCGCGGCGGATGGACTCCTCCAGCGCGGCGCGCACGACCGGGTCGAGGTCGGCCAGGGCGGCCTCGATCGCGTCCTTGGGGACGCGGATGTCGGTGAGCCGGACGCCGTCGAAGCGTTCGGTGAGGTCGATCAGTGCCTCGGTGCCGCGATGGCGCACGTCCTCGCACAGGGGTCGCACGCGGTCGGCGGCGGCCGCCACGTCGAGTTCCGCCCGCGGAAGGGCTTCTCGGGGGTCGCCTTGGGTGCCTCGGAGGTCGATTCGACTGATCACGGCCCCAGTCTAGGGTGCTCCGCCCGCCTGGTGGGTGGCGGTGTCCGAATGATGGACACCACATCCGCGCGCGGCCGGGGAGACCGGGGCGGACGCCGCCGCGGGGACATCGCCGAACAGCTCCCCGCATACGGGGCGAATAAGTGTCGCCTTACTTTGGAATACCTAACCTCAGTGATATTGCGAAAGGCTTGCCTAACTAATTCCGGAGCGCCTCGCCGCGTTTCGCATATTGCTTTTGTTTGCGTTATCGTAGAGCCATGACTTCAGGTAAGAGTTCCGATAGCGGCCTTTCCAAGTTCCACCGTCTCCTGGTTGACCAGGTGCGGCACGAGTTCACCGCTTCACACCAGTACGTCGCGATCGCGACCTGGTTCGACAACCAGGACCTGCCCCAGCTGGCCCGGGTCTTCTACGAGCAGGCGCTCGAGGAGCGGGACCACGCGATGATGATCGTGCGTTTCCTCCTGGACAGCGACATCGACTTCGCCATGCCTGGTGTGGACGAGATCGAGACGCATTTCACCTCTCCGCGTGACCTCGTCGCCCTGGCCCTGCGCCAGGAGCGCGAGGTGACCGACCAGTTCCTCCGCATGGCCAAGGTGGCGCGCGACGAGGACGACTACACCGGCGAGCAGTTCCTCCAGTGGTTCATCCAGGAGCAGACCGAGGAGGTCGCCACGATGTCCACGCTGCTCAACGTGGTGGACCGCTCCAACGGCAACCTGTTCGACGTGGAGACCTTCGTCGCCCGCGACATGCCCAGCGAGGACTCCGGCAGCCAGGGCGCTCCTGGCACGGCCGGCCCCGCGGTCTCCTGACCGCGGCCGGATCCACGGCCACCGGGGGGTGGCCCGTCCACGCGTCCCGGGGCGCCGGCACGGCCGGTCTTTGAGGGGAGAACCGGCCGTCCCGCCCCGGGACGCTCGCGTGTTCCGGCGCGGAGCGCGCCGGGGCGCTCCGTGCCGGAACGGCGACGCCCGCGGCACGCCGTGACCGGCATACTGGGGGTATGCCCGTGGCACTGCCGATCTTTCCACTGAACACCGTGTTGTTCCCCGGTATGAGCGTCCCCCTGCACATCTTCGAGCGGCGCTACCGGCGCCTGGTGTCCGAACTGCTCGACACCGGGTCCGAGTCCTCCGCCGCCCAGGAGAGCGCCCGCGGGCCGCGGCGCTTCGGGGTGGTGTGGATCGAACTGGGTCACGAGGTGGCCAGTGAGTCCGGGCAGGGAGCGGGCGGCGCGGAGACGGGCGTGCCCACGACCGGCGGCTCGCACGCGGCGCTGCCCCGGGTCAGCGCGACCGGGTGCACGGCCGTGATCCGCGACGTGCGCCCCTACGACGACGGGCGCTACGACCTGGTGGTGGAGGGCGGAGCCCGGTTCTCGGTCACCGACCTGTCCGAGGTCGACCCCTCCTCCCCCGACGAGTACGCGCGGGCCTCGGTGTCGTTCCTGCCCGAGCCCCTGGGGCCGGACGTGGAGGAACACGCCGAGCGGGTCCGGGACCTGTACGAGGTCTACTGCGAGCGACTGGCCGCGATCGGCATGGCGCCCGAGACCTCGCCCGACCTGCCCAAGGACCCGATCGCCCTGTCCTACTCGGTGGCCGCCTCGGCGGTGCTGGACCAGGCGGAGAAGCAGCGGCTGCTGGAAGCGGAGGACGCCGCGACGCGGCTGGCGGTGGCCGCACGCTTCCTGCGCAGGGAGAACCGGATCGTGGCGGCTCCCACTCTTCCCAACCTTCCCGCGGGTCCCTTCCTCAACAACGGTGTCTCGTTCAACTAGGTGGCCGGGCGGGACCGTGCGGGGCGCGCCACCCGCGCTCCACCTGACCGGCCAGCTCGAACAGCGCGTCCTCGCCGCCTTTTGCCCCGACCAGTTGCAGGCCGACCGGCAGTCCTGACACGGTGCCGGCGGGAACGCTGAGCACGGGGGACCCGACCACGTTCCACGGTGAGGTCAGGCTCAGCAGCGCCGAGCGGACCTCGGTCTCCGCACCGCCCACCGAGACCCGCCGCCGGCCGATACGGGGCGCTGTCAGGGGCACCGTGGGAAGGGCGAGGGCATCGTATCCGCGCAGGAGCTCCGCCATCTCCCTCCGGGCCCGATCGCGCTCGCGCAGTGCCCGGACGTACCGCCAACCCGGCACGCCCGCGGCCGACTCCAGCCGCTCCAGCACCTCCGGGTCGAAGAGGTGCGCGTCCCGTTCCACCCGTTCGGCGTGCACGTCATAGGCCTGCGCGCCCTGTATCGCCGTGAAGGTGTCCCACAGCATCGCTGCTTCGGGCCAGTCCGCCTCCACCACCTCGTCCACGGGTCCGAGGGCCGCCCGCGCCGCGCGCACCACCTCCGGCTCGGCGGGGACGCCCGGTGGGGGCCGCAACCACAGCACACGGGTACGGCGCGGCGTCCGCGGGCCGCCGACGTCCGGGGCGCCGGTCAGGACACCGGCCGCCACGCGGCAGTCCTCGGCCGAAGCGGCCAGAACGCCCACGTCCTCCAGTGACTCGGCCAGCGGGAACACGCCGGCCGCCGGGACGGCTCCGTGCGCCGGTTTGAACCCGCTCACCCCGCACAGGGCCGCCGGGATCCGCACCGACCCGCCGGTGTCGGTGCCCAGTGCCACCGGCACGATGCCCGCGGCCACGGCCGCGGCGCTGCCGCCGCTGGAGCCGCCCGACATCCGGTCGAGTGCGTGGGGATTGCGCACGGGGCCGGAGACCGATCGGTCGCCGGTCGGGCCGTAGGCGAACTCGTGTGTGGTGGTCTTCGCGACCACCACCGCCCCCGCGGCACGCAGTCGACGCACGCATGCGGCGTCCCGCTCCGCACTGTCCCCGCTCAGGTGCGCCGATCCGGCCCTGGTCGGCAGCCCGGCCACATCGATGTTGTCCTTCACCGCCACCGGAATCCCGTGCAGCGGACCGCGGTCCAGGCCGCGCGCGATCTCACTGTCGGCCCGCCTGGCGGCCGTGTCGGCCCCCGCGCGGTCCACCAGTGCGAACGCGCCCAAAGCGGTCCCGGACTCCAGCGCCGTGTCGAGGGCCGACCGGGCCAGTTCCACCGCGCTCACCCGCCCGGACCGCAGGTCCTCGCCCAGTTCGTGGACGCCCCGCCCCGTGAACGGACCGCGTCGCGGCCGGTCCCGCTGTCCCATCGCGTTTCTCCTCCTGCTCGCTCGGCCTGGCACTCCCCCATCGTCGTGGCCGCCCCCCACCTCGGGACATGGAGAAATCTCCATGTGAGCGACGTTCTCATGTGACAACATCCATGGAACTCCCGAGGCCCCGATGCTGGACTCTCCCCATGAGCACATCTTCAGTACGCACAGTCGTCCCGGCGCGCCACGCCCGATCCGTCCGGGTCGAGGCGGGGCGGTCGGTTCGGGTCGTCGACACCGACGGCGGCCAGGTCGGCGACGTCTTCGCCTTCGTCGCCGACGACCCGGCCGAGTACCACAGCGCCGGACACACGCGCGCCCACCTCAGCCGACTCTTCCCGCGCAAGGGCGAGACCTTCGTGACCAACCGTCGCCGCCCGTTGCTCACCCTGGTCGAGGACACCTCACCGGGCGCCCACGACATGCTCGTCCCCGCCTGCGACCCCCAGCGGTACGCCGACCTGGGCGCCGACCCGGGACACCGCTCGTGCGCGGCCAACCTCGCCGAGGCCGCCGCCGCACACGGCATATCCGTCACCGACGCCCCGCAGCCGATCAACGTGTTCATGAACATCCCCGTCATCGACGGAACCGACATCGCCTGGCACTCCGCCAGGAGTCGGCCGGGTGACGCGATCACGTTCCGGGCGGAGCTCGACTGCGTCGTGATCGTGTCCGCCTGTCCGCAGGACCTGGTGGGAATCAACGGGGAGGGCCCCACCCCGCTGGCGATCGAGGTCCTCGACGACCCCGGCCGCCTCCGTTCGGCGTTCGCGTCCGCGGACGCCACGTCCGGTAAGGAACAGCTGTGAGTACGACCTGGAACGAAGGCGCCGCCGCCGTGGCCCTGCTGACCTTCGACGTCGACGCCGAGACACCCGTGCTGGCCGAGGGACACCGCTACGCCGAGCACGCCATGACCATGAGCCACCAGGCCTACGGCCCCGACGTGGGTGTCCCGCGCCTGCTGGACCTCCTGGACGACCTCCAGGTCCCCGCGACCTTCTTCGTCCCCGGGTGGGTCGCCGAGCAGCGTCCCGGGCTCGCCGAGCGGATCCAGGACCGCGGCCACGAGGTCGCCCACCACTCCTACAGCCACCGGGCCCCCACGCACATGGCCCCCGCAGAGGAACGCGAGGACTTCGAGCGCGCCCTGCGGGTCTTCGCCGACCAGGACATCGAGATCCACGGGCACCGCGCCGCCATGTGGGCCGCGACCTGGAACACCGCGACGCTGGTCGCCGAACACGGGCTGGTCTACGACTCCTCCCTGATGGGTGACGACAGGCCCTACGCGCTCGACACCGGTGCCGGACGGATCGTCGAGCTTCCGGTGCACTGGTCACTGGACGACTGGCAGCAGTACGCGTTCCTGCCCGAACCGGCGATCGGCTCGGTCATCGAGTCGCCGCGCAAGGCACTGGAACTGTGGAAAGCGGAGTTGGACGCGATGCGCCACTACGGCTGTCTGTTCAACCTCACCAGCCATCCCTTCCTCACCGGACGCCCCAGCCGGGCACTGGCCCTGCGTGCGCTGATCGAACACGCCCAGGACCGGGGTGACGTGCGCTTCGCACGTTGCGTGGACGTCGCCCTGGCGGCCGGCGCGGACGCCACCCTGGCGACCCGCCCCGTCCAGCGGCGTCCGGCGGACCCCGCCGTCTACCCGGACTGGTGAGACGGGACGCGCCCCGAAGCGGCTCCGGTCAGCGGAGGTCGGCCGACTCCTGCGCCTCCAGTGCCAGGAACAGATCCACGCGCTCCGGGGTGCGTGCCACGTCCAGCCCAGTCAGCTCCGTCACCTTGGCCATGCGGTTGCGCAACGTGTTGACGTGCACGTGGAGTGCGGCGGCCGTCGCGTTCCAGTTGCCGTCGGCGTCCAGGAAGGCCCGCAGCGTCGCCACCAGCCGACCGCCCCTGGCCTGGTCGTAGGCGCGTACCGGGCCGAGCACCCCCTCCGAAAGGGTGCGCAGTTCCTCCGGGCCGTGGTGGCCCAGGAGCAGGCGGTACATGCCCAGGTCACCGAACCTGCCCACCAGGGGCCCCGCGGGACGCGCGCTCAGGATCCGGCAGCACTCCCGCGCCTCCCACAGGCCCGTGCGGAGCGCCTCGACGCCCTCGGTCACCGAACCCAGACCGACGACCACCGCACCCCCGGTGTCCGGCCGGCCCGTGACCGTCCGGGACAGCCGCGCGGCGAAGTCGGTCAGTTCGCCCTCGGACCACACCCACGGGAAGATGGCCACGGTGTCGCGCGCGCCCTCGGCGATCGCCACCGGGACGAACTCGTCCACGAAGAAGCGGCTGACGTGCTCGCTCAGCGCCGCACCACGCTCGCCCATCCGCACTCCGAGGGCGCACACCGCCAGCGGCCCGGTCCCGTCCACTCCGAAGGCGCGCAGCCGGTCCACGACCTCCTGCTCCTCGCGCGCTCCGGAAGAGATCATGTCGAGGAGTTCCCCGGCGAACCGCATCTCGACCGTCCTGGTCAGCTCCTCGCGCGCGACCTCCAGACTCAGGAACCGCGCCACCTGCTCCAACGACTCCAGTTGCGGCCCCGACAGCTCGTGCATCGCCTCCAGGCACACCAGGGCCGCCCCCGTGCCGCCGCGCGCACCGAGGGTGTCGATGAGGAAGAGCGTCGCGGTCCCGCCCGAAGCCGGCTCGACCTCCAACGGCGGCGGCCGCCTGGACAGGGCGCGGGCGACCGCCGCCGTGTCCTCCCGGTCCGGTCGGACACCGGCGCTGGCCAGACAGCGACCCGTACGGTCCACCACGTACATCCGCAGGCGGGGGTGGTCGCGGTGCAGGATCTCCAGCGCCCGCGACATGCCCCCGCCGTGTGAGGCCGCCTCCACCAGCGCGTTGTTGCGGCGGACCAGGTCGATCAGGTCGTTCTGGCGCTGTTCGGCGTACCGCCCCGCCGCCGCCTGCGACACCTCGGTGAACGGGATCGACACCCCCAGTTCCAGCAGCGGCACCCCGGCGTCCCGGCAGGAGCGCACCAGTTCACGCGGGGTCTGCGGGGTCTCCCTGCGCAGACCGAAGACGATGCCCGCTCCACCGCTGCGGCTCACGCTGGAGACGAACGCCTCAGCCGACGCGGGGCCGGAGAACCACAGCCCGTTGGTCATCACGAGCTCGTGTGCGCGCAGGTACGGGGAGGGGTCCGCGAGTTCGGTGTTGTGCACCCAGCGCACCGGCAGGTCCCACTCCCGATCGCCCTCCACCAGGACGCGCAACTGGAGGGCCGGGTCGGCGGCGAGGGAGCGCAGAGTCAGCATGGTGTGTATATAACCACCAGAACGCACGATTCTCTAGAGCTTTCTCTATCCCGCGTCATCGAGCGCTCTGTTTGGGTTGGGCTGTGACCGAGACCACTGACAGTGTGAACCCGGAGGTCAGACCATGTCCATCCATGAAGCGGACCCGCCCGTGAGCGCCGCCCGTACCCGTGCCGAGACGGTCGCCGAGGACGACTACCCGCAGAACCGGGTCCCCCAGCACGCCCGCCGCAACTTCCTCTCGCTGTTCTTCGTCCTGATCGGCTTCGTCTTCTTCACCCCCACCATGTTGGCCGGAGCCCGGCTCTCCGGGGCCTTCGCCTGGAACGACCTCCTCGTCGTCCTGGCGGTCGGCAGCCTCATCCTGGGCCTGTACGTCGCTCTGCTCTCCCTGATCGGGGCGCGCACGGGGCTGACCACGGTCCTGCTGGCCCGCTACAGCCTGGGCCGCTACGGCGCCAAGTACGCCAGCGTCCTGTTGGGCGGGACCCAGGTGTGCTGGTACGCGGTGACGGCCGTGTTCCTGTCCGAGCTCCTGGTCCAGGCGTTCGGATTCGAGGAGTACACGTGGCTGGTGGTCGTGCTCAGCTCCGTCCTGACCGGCGTGACCGCCTACTACGGCTACCGCGGCCTGGAACTCCTCAGCGGCCTGTCCGTCCCCCTGATGCTGATCCTGTGCCTGTGGGTGCTCTACGAGGCCCTGGACAGCGTGGGGGGCTGGGGCGGGCTGGCGTCCGTCACGCCCGCCGAGCAGGGCAGCATCGCCTGGGCCACGGCCGTGACCATCGTGGTCGGCACCTTCGTCAGCGGCGGCACCCAGATTCCCAACTGGAGCAGGTTCGCCCGTCGGCCCTGGCACGGGTTCGCCGCCGGGCTGTGCGCCTTCCTGGTGTTCAACCTGCTGATGCTCTTCTTCGGTGCGATCGGCGCCATCGCCTTCCAGGCCACCGACTTCGTGGCCGTCCTGCTCCAGCTCAACCTGGTCGCGGCCGCCGTCGTCCTGCTGTTCTTCAACGTGTGGACCACCCAGGAGAACACCGCCTACGCGTTCGGCGTCGCGGGAGCGGAGATGTTCAACGTCCCGGCCAAGCGCCCCTTCATCATCGGCGGGGTGGCCATCGCCATCGTCCTGGCCCTGACCGGGATCTACGAGGCGCTGCCCCAGTACCTGGTCCTGCTGGGCATCCTCATCCCTCCGCTCGGCGGCGTCATCATCGGTGACCACCTGTTCGTCTGGCGGGGGCGGCTGCCCCAGCTGAACCGGGTCCGCTTCCTGGCGGTGCGGTGGAGCTGCGCCACCGCCTACCTGCTCGGACTGGCCACCGCCTTCGTCAGCGAACAGCTCTCCTTCGGGCTCCCGCCCGTCCACGGCGTCGCCGTGGCGATCCTGAGCGTTCCCCTCGCCGAGTGGGCCTTCCGCGGCATCGGTGTGCCGACCAGGCACGAGGAGTTCGAGGAGGACCTGTGGAGCACGTGACCCTGACCCCCGGTTCCATGGCCGGCGAGACCGCGCGCAAGCTGCTGTTGGGCGGTGTCGTGCCCCGCCCCATCGCCTGGACCAGCACCCTCGGCCCCGAGGGGGTCGCCAACCTCGCCCCCTTCAGCTACTTCACCGTCGTGTCCACCGACCCGCCGATGCTGTCGTTGACCATCGAGGCGCGCGACGACGGAGCGGCCAAGGACACGGCGTCCAACATCGGCAGCACCGGGGAGTTCGTGGTCAACATCGTGCCGGAGGCCCTGGGCGAGGCCATGCGGGCCACGTCGGCCGACCTCCCTCCCGAGGACGACGAGTTCGCGGTGGCGGAGACGGCGGCCGCCCCGGCCCGTCACGTGTCCCCGCCACGGGTCGCGGAGTCCCCCCTGGCGATGGAGTGCGTGCTGGAACGGTCGCTGCCGCTGGGCAACGCGCTGCTGGTGATCGGCAGGGTGGTCTGCTTCCATGTGCGCCCCGACGTCCTGGACGGGCGCGGTCGGGTGATGCACGACCGGTTGCGCGCCCTGGGCAGGGTCGGCGGCGACTACCTCGGGACCGCGGACACCTACCCGCTGCCACGGGACGGGGGGCGGCCGGGGGGCCGGATGCCGGTTCCGACCTCCCTCCGCCCCCGGTAGGGTCCTTGTCGGCACGTGCCGTTTCCGGCCTCCGCAGGCGGGGTTACGCGCAGAACTTCTGGATGGGCGTTTAGATTGCTGGACAGGCCGGGGGCGTCCGCGTCGGATCGGGCGCCCCGCCGGGGCCGGAAAGCACAATCGCGCGTGCGCGCGCCGAACCACCAGGGGATCCATGAGTGCACAAGCCACGCCCGCGACCGTGGCCGCCGGGCGGACCAAGACGACCTTCACCCTTCATCCGTATTCGGCCGACGGCGACGGGCACTCCTACGGGGCCGACGCCGCCGACGCGCTCGGCGTCCCGCAGGCGCAGGTCTTCAAGACACTGATCGCCGAGGTGGACGGGGTCTTCACCGTGGGCGTCGTCCCGGTGAGCACGACACTCAACCTCAAGGCGCTGGCGGCCGCGGTCGGGGGCAAGAAGGCGGCGATGGCCGATCCGGCCCGCGCGGAGAAGATCACGGGGTACGTGCGCGGCGGTATCAGTCCGCTCGGGCAGCGCAAACGGCTGCGGACGGTGGTGGACTCCTCTGTCACGGATCTGCCGTCGGTCTTCGTCTCCGCCGGGCGGCGCGGGCTGCAGATGGAGCTGGCGCCGCGGGACCTCATCTCGCTGACCGAGGCGGTCACCGCACCGATCGGCGCGCACTGAACCGGTCCGGCCCGACCGGGAACGGAGTGTGCGCACCGACTGTTGCCGCTACCCCTACCCAGGGGTAGCTTTGTGACATGGGCAACAGTGAATCCCCCGCTCGTTCCGTCCCCGACATGTTCCTCTCCCGCGTACGGGAATCGGGTGACCACGAGGCTTTCAGCTACCCCGTCCCCGACACGACCGGCGCTCCGGAGGAGTGGAGGTCCCTCACCTGGTCGCAGACACTGGACCGGGTACGCCACATCGCGCTCGGCCTGCACACCCTCGGTGTGACCTCCCAGGCCAGGTGCGCCATCAACGCGGGTACCAGGATCGAGTGGATCCTGGCCGACCTCGGCGTGCTGTGCGCCGGCGGTGCCGTCACCACCATCTACCCCTCCTCCACACCGCCCGACTGTGCCTACATCGTCTCCGACTCGGGCAGCATGATCGCCTTCGCCGAGGACGCCGAGCAGGTGGCCAAGCTCGTCGGCCAGCGCCCCCAGATGCCAGGACTGTCCAAGGTCGTGGTCTTCGACGGCGAGGGGGACGGCGACTGGGTCATCACCCTGGCCGAGCTGGAGGCCAGGGGCGCCGAGCTGGCCGCGGAGAGGCCCGACCTGTTCGACGAGCTCGTGGACGCGGTCCGGCCCGACCATCTGGCCACCCTCATCTACACCTCCGGCACCACCGGGCGGCCCAAGGGCGTCCGGCTGGACCACGCCAACTGGCTGTACGAGGCACAGGCGGTCCACGACCTCGGCGAGGAGGTGAAGGCGCAGGGCCACGACCTGATGACCGGCGACGACGTGCAGTACCTGTGGCTGCCGCTGTCGCACGTCTTCGGCAAGTACATGCAGGTCAGCCAGTTGCGCATGGGGTTCAGGACGGCGGTGGACGGGCGCGTCGACAAGATCGTCGACAACCTGGCGATCGTGCGGCCCACGTTCATGGCGGCGGCTCCGCGCATCTTCGAGAAGGTGTACAACCGGGTGGTCATGCAGGCCAAGGAGGGCGGGGCCGCCAAGTTCCGCATCTTCACCTGGGCCGTCGGCGTGGGCGAACGGGTCGCCCGGGTCAGGGAGCGGGGCAAGGAGCCCGCGGGCCTGCTCGCCCTGCAGCACGCGGTGGCCGACCGGTTGGTGTTCAGCAAGCTGCGGGCCCGGTTCGGCGGTCGGCTCAAGTTCTTCGTGTCGGGAAGCGCGCCCCTCGCTCCGGAGATCGGGCGCTTCTTCTACGGCGCCGGCGTGACCATCCTGGAGGGGTACGGGCTCACCGAGACCAGCGCGGGCACCTTCGTCAACCGGCCGGGCGACGTGCGCTTCGGCACGGTCGGCCTCCCCATGCCGGGTACGGAGGTCCGGATCGCCGAGGACGGCGAGGTGCTGGTGCGCGGCGGCGGCGTGATGCGCGGCTACCACAACCTCTCCGGTGCCACCGAGGAGGTGCTCACCGAGGACGGCTGGTTCGCCACCGGCGACATCGGCGTCCTGGAGGACGGCCGGCTGCGGATCACCGACCGCAAGAAGGAGCTGATCAAGACCTCCGGCGGCAAGTACGTGGCGCCGCAGGGGATCGAGAGCCGGTTCAAGTCGCTGTGCCCCTACATCAGCAACTTCGTCGTGCACGGCGACCGGCGCGCCTACTGCGTGGCGCTGGTGGCCCTGGACCCCGAGGCGATCGAGGTGTGGGCGCAGGAGAACGGCCTGGGCGCCCTGGACTACGCCGGGCTGGTCAAGGAGCCCAGGGTGCACCAGATGGTGCAGGAGGCCATCGACGCGCTCAACCGGGACCTGCCGCGGCACGAGACCATCAAGCGGTTCACGATCCTGCCCCGAGAGCTCACCGTGGACGAGGGAGAGATCACGCCCAGCCTGAAGATGCGGCGCAGAGCGGTCGAGGACAAGTACCGGGACCTGCTCGACGCCATGTACGAGGGCTCGGTCCAGACCCTGTGACCGTGGGGGGGTCAGACCTCCTCGGCCCGCGGGTCGCCCTCGGACGGGCCCCGGTGCGCGGGCGGATGCGACGTGAGGCCGCCCCGCTCCGGGGCCTGCGGCGTGCCGGGACCCCCGGAGCGCCCGGGCTCGGCGCCGTGGACGGCTTCCGGAGCGGTGCTCGGGTCCTGCGCGGAGGTCGCGTCGCGGCCTTCGGCCCGGCCGCGCGCGGACGCGGGGCCGGGGTCGGGCGCCGTGGCGACGGCGGCCGGGTCCAGCTCCGGTACCGGTAGGCCGGGCTGGTCCCGGCGGATCGCACTGATCAGGTCCAGCAGTGCGTACTGCAGGACGAAGACGAAGGGCCAGGCCACCAGGAAGGCGGTGGCACGCAGGCGCAGGCCGACCTCGACGCCGTCCCCGGGTTCGGCCGCCGCCAGGGCGGCGTGCAGCGGGGCGTCCAGGGCCGTGCCGATCCGCCAGGTGAGGAGGGTGCCCGCGACCGAGCCCGCGAACCCCGCCAACAGGCACACCATCCGCAGGTCCAGGGGCCGGCGCCGCGCGAGCGGGAACTGCACCATGTAGGCGGCGTATCCGGTGACGAGCCCGGCGATCGCGGTCATGACGACGAAGTAGCCCTCACCGGCGAACACGTCCTGACTGGTCCCGGTGAAGACCTCGCCGTCGCCGAGTGCGGTGCCCTCGGCCCGGACGGGGACCAGTTCCCACCACAGCGGCCCCAGGAGCACACCCAGCAGCACCATGCCTCCGAACAGGGACGCCCCCACGATCAGTCGGCGTCGTGCCCCCGCGGGCCGCCTGTCCTCCGTCATCCGGTCCTCCCCGTCCCCGTCGCCCCGAAAACCAGTGGCTGCGGGGCATGGCCGGAAGGAGAATACCGGCATGAGCGACATGACCCGCCCCGCCACCCTGTCCGCGACTCCGCGTGTCGACCCGCCGATGGCCGCGGACGAACGCACGATGCTCCTGTCCTGGCTGGACTGGCACCGGGCCACGGTACGCGTCAAGTGCGCCGGCCTGGCCCCCGAGCTGTCCTCGGCCACGCCCCTGCCCGCGTCCCCGCTGACGAGCATCGGCGGCATCGTCTCCCACCTGCGCTGGGTGGAGGCGTACTGGTTCGAGGTGGTCCTCCTCAACCAGCCGGACCTGGCACCCTGCTCCGCGGCGGATCCCGACGGGGAGTTCCGGGTCGGGCTGCACCGCCCGCTCACAGAACTCCTGGACGAGTACGACGCCCAGTGCGCGCGCTCCCGAGAGATCGCCACCCGGCTCGAACTCGGCAGCTACGCCCGGGCCGTCACCGACCATCGGGGGCGCACGACCCTGCGGTGGGTGCTCCTGCACATGATCGAGGAGACCGCCCGCCACAACGGGCACCTGGACCTGCTCCGCGAGCTCGCCGACGGCACCACCGGCCAATAGGTCCGCCCCGCGCACACACCGGCCCAAGCGGGTGCGGGAGCAGGCGCGCCGTCAGGCGACCGGTCGGCGCCGACCGGCGCGCACCCGGTTGCCGCAGGGCACCGAGCACCACGCCTGGTCTCTCCGCGTGCGCAGGAAGTACATGCCGCAGCTGGGCGCGTCGCAGCGGCGCAGGCGTTCGCGCCCCTCCCCCGCCACGAGTTCGAGCGCGCACCGGGCCAGGGCGGCGCAGGCGTCGCCGCCGGCCTCGGCGTACCGGAGCCGACCGTCCGCTTCCAGGCGCACGGCCACGGGGGCCCCGGCGGCCAGGGCGTTGAGGCCCTCGCGCGCGTGATCGGGCACCGCCCCGCCTCCCGCCACGGAGTCCACAGCGCTTCGGACGAGCGTCCGCAGGGACCGCAGCGCCGTGGTCGGTTCCCCGGCGAGCGCGCGGTCGCCGAGTCGTGCGCGCCACACGTCGCGGAGCCCGGGGTCGTCGAGGAAGTCGATGTCACCGTGCCCGGGCCCGGCGCCGATGACCACCGTGTTGGTCAGGTCGAGGACGGGATGTTCGTGGCCGATCCACGGCATGTCGTCGAACTCACGCAGCACCATGCCACCAATCTACCGGGTTCGCCTTCCTGAATCCGTGATACCTTCACGTCACGGATTCAGGATCTTAAATCCGTGACATCACGACGAGCAGAGGGACGGATCGGCATGACACTGGAGTACGTGCGCTTCGAGACCGACGACGCCGAGGCGCTGACCGCGGAACGGGACGCACTCGTGGCGCGCCTGCGCGAGCGGTACGGTACCGACTTCGTCAGCGCCCACCTGGTGCGCTATGACGACGGCAGCATCGGAGACGTCATCCTGTGGGCCGGCCGCGAGGCCGCCGAGCGCGCCGCTGAGGAGATCCCCGCGGATCCGGCCTCCGCCGCGTTCTTCGCCCGGATCACCGAGGTCCACGACATGCGCCACGCGGAGGTCCTGCACAGCGCGTGAGGAGCGCGCGCCGCGTGACCTCGGGCCGCACGGACACGAACGGCTCGTAGCGGGACCGGCAGTCGGCGTAGGCGTCGGCCACCGCCTCCCAGGGCGGAGTGAGACCGGCGGAGTGAGACCGGCGGCGTTCTCCTCCAGCGGACACGAAGAAGTCCCCGCGCGCCTGAGGGCACGCGGGGACTTCGGGGTTCTCGGGGGTCCGGCGGTCAGTAGTCGACCGCGTACGCCCCCAGCAGGCTCTTCATCTCACCGTTGAACTCCGGGGAGATCCGCACCGTGTACCGGTCCACGGCGTAGATCCGCGAGCGGACCGGGTTGTCGACCCGGATGCGCACCGGGGTCTCGCCCTTGTGCGTGTCCAGCACCTGGCGCAGGTCGGCCACGAGCTCCGGGGTGAGCCGCTTCTCGTCCACGGTCAGCAGGACCGGAGGCTCGCCCTCGGTGACGTGGGAGATGTCCAGGATGGACATCTCCGAGGCGAACATCGAGTACGTGCCGTCGCGGTCGTTGAGCCGGCCCTTGACGGTGACCGCGGTGTCCTCCAGCAGGGCGTCCACGTACAGCGGATACGTCTTGGGGAAGAACAGGACCTCCATCGAGGCGTCCAGGTCCTCCACCGTGGCGATCGCCCACTGGTTGCCCGCCTTGTTGGTGCGCTTGTCCACCTTGGAGATCAGCCCCGCGATCCGCACCTCACCGCGTTCGCGTGCCATCTCCCCGGCCACGACCTGCGCGATGGAGGTGTCCCGCGAGCGCGCCAGGACCCGCTCGGCCCCGGCCAGCGGGTGGCTGGAGACGTACAGGCCCAGCATCTCCCGCTCGAAGGCGAGCTTGGTCTTGCGGTCCCACTCCTCGTCGCCCCAGTTGATGTTGAGCCCGATGGGAGTGGAGTCCTCTTCTCCCTCGCCCCCGCCGAACAGGTCGAACTGGCCGTGCGCCTCCTGCTTCTTGGAACTGATCATGCCGTCGACCGCGGTCTCGTGGTGGCGGTACAGCTCACGCCGCGGCTGCCCCAGGGAGTCGAACCCGCCCGCCTTGACCAGCGACTCGATGACCCTCTTGTTGCAGGCAGCGAGCTCGATCTTGGACAGGAAGTCGGTGAAGGAGGTGAACTTGCCCTTCTCCGTGCGGGTCTTGATGATCGAGTTGACCACGTTCGCGCCGACGTTGCGGACCGCGCCCATACCGAAGCGGATGTCCCTGCCGACCGGGGTGAAGCGCAGACCCGACTCGTTGACGTCCGGCGGCAGCACCTTGATGCCCTGTGCGCGGCACTCGGCCAGGTAGACCGCCATCTTGTCCTTGTCGTCACTGACCGAGGTCAGCAGCGCGGCCATGTACGCGGCCGGGTAGTTGGCCTTGAGGTAGGCGGTCCAGTACGCGACGAGGGCGTATCCGGCCGCGTGCGACTTGTTGAACGCGTACCCGGCGAACGGGAGCATGACGTCCCAGATCGCCTGCATGGACTCCCGGGAGAAGCCCTTCTCGATCATCCCGGCGGAGAACTTCTCGTACTCCTTCTCCAGGGCCTCCTTCTTCTTCTTGCCCATGGCCCGGCGCATCAGGTCGGCGCCGCCCAGGCTGTACCCGGCCATCTGCTGGGCGATGGCCATGATCTGCTCCTGGTAGACGATCAGGTGATACGTCTCGCCGAGGATCGGGTCCAGCGCGTCCTTCAGCTCGGGGTGGATCGGGGTGACGTCCTGGCGCCCGTTCGACCTGTCCGCGTAGTCGTTGTGCGCGTTGGCCGCCATCGGACCGGGCCGGTACAGCGAGATCACGGCCGTGATGTCGCCGAAGTTCTTCGGTTCCATCCGCTTGAGCAGGTTGCGCATCGCGCCACCGTCCAGCTGGAACACGCCCAGGGTGTCACCACGGGCCAGGAGCTTGTACGCCTTCTTGTCGTCGAGGGGGACCTTGGACATGTCCAGGTCCACGCCGTCGGCTTCCTTGATGCTCTTGACCGCGTCGTCGATGATCGTGAGGTTGCGCAGGCCCAGGAAGTCCATCTTGAGCAGACCCATGTCCTCGCACTGAGGGTAGGGAAAGCCGGTGATGATGGCGCCGTCGGTGTCGCGCTTGTGCAGCGGGATGACGTCGAGCAGCGGGTCGCGGGAGAGGATCACGCCGGCGGCGTGGACGCCCGTTCCGCGGGTCAGGCCCTCGATACCGCGCGCGGTCTCCATGACCTTGGAGACCTGGGGGTCGTTGTCGACCAGGTTGCGCAGCTCCGTGGTCTCCGGGTACCGCTCGTGGTCGGTGTTGAACACCGCGTCCAGCGGGATCTCCGCCCCGCCCACGGCGGCGGGGAAGGCCTTGGTGATCTGGTCGCCGACCGAATAGGGCATGCCGAGGATGCGGGTGGAGTCCTTCACCGCGGCCTTGGCCTTGATGGTGCCGAAGGTGAGGATCTGCGCGACGCGCTCCTCGCCGTACAGGCGGGTGACGTAGTCGATCATCTCGGTGCGCCGACGCTCGTCGAAGTCGAGGTCGACATCGGGCATGCTGACGCGTTCCGGGTTGAGGAACCGCTCGAACAGCAGGCCGTGCGCCATCGGGTCCAGGTCGGTGATGCCCAGGACATAGGCGATCATCGACCCGGCCGCCGATCCACGGCCCGGGCCCAGGGCGATGCCCTCCCGGCGCGCGTACTGGCAGATGTCGGCGACGACGAGGAAGTAGGCCGGGAAGCCCATCTCGTTGATGATGCCGAGTTCGTAGTCGACGCGCTGCCGGTACTCGTCGCTGACACCGTCGGGGTAGCGGCTCGGCAGGCAGCGCTCGACCTCCTTGCGCAGCCAGGACGACTCGGTCTCGCCCTCGGGGATGGGGAAGGCGGGCATGAGGTCGCGGTGGGCGAACACCGAGTCATAGGCGTCGGGCTCGATCCGCTCGGCGATGAGCAGGGTGTTCTTGCACCCCTGGGCCCACTCGTCGAAGTTGAGCAGGCCCCGCATCTCGTCCGGGGTCTTGAGGTAGTAGCCCGAGCCGTTGAACCGGAACCGGGTGGGGTCGTCCAGGTTCTTGCCCACTCCCACGGCCAGCAGGGCGTCGTGCGCGGAGGCCTGGCTCTCGTAGACGTAGTGGGAGTCGTTGGTCACCAGCGGCGGGATGTCCAGCTCGCGGCCGACCTTGAGCAGGCCGTCGCGGACCTGCTTCTCGATGTCCACGCCGTGGTCCATCAGCTCCAGGAAGACGTTCTCCTTGCCGAAGATGTCCTGGAGCTTGGCGGCGTACTCGATCGCCTCCTTCTCCTGCCCCAGCCTCAGACGGGTCTGCACGCCGCCCGACGGACACCCCGTCGAGACGATGATGCCCTCACTGTTCTCCGCCATGAGGTCCAAGTCCATGCGGGGCTTCATGTAGTAGCCCTCCATGGACGCCAGCGAGGACATCTTGAAGAGGTTGCGCAGCCCGGTCGCGTTCTGCGCCAGCATCGTCATGTGCAGGTAGCGGCCACCACCGGAGATGTCCTTGCCGCCCTCGGCGGCCGCGTCGTCGGAACCGCTGGCCCGGCCCCAGAACACCCGCTTCTTGTGGAAGCGCGACTCCGGGGCGACGTAGGCCTCGATGCCGATGATGGGCTTGACACCCGAGCCCTTGGACTGCTGGTAGAACTCGTACGCCCCGAACATGTTGCCGTGGTCGGTCATGGCGACCGCCGGCATCTCCAACCGCGCGGCCTCCTTGAACAGAGGCTTGAGCTTGGCGGCCCCGTCCAGCATCGAGTACTCGGTGTGGACGTGCAGATGGGCGAAGGAATCGGCCATGGTTCGGGTGCCCCCAGGAGGGTGGACGGACAGGTGATGCTCCTGAGCCTACGACTTTCCCACGACTCTCGCGGCCCCCTGTGGGCAACGAACCGGGCCCGCACCGTGAAGATGCGAGCCCGGCCACGAGCAGCAGCACTGGGTCATGTTGTTGTTCTCACGGGCGTAGTGACGGACGAAGGCGTCCATCCTCGACCTGGTGAACCGCAGCGCCGCCATGGCCGGGTTCTTGGAGTCACGGACGGCGACCACGTCGGGGGTGTCGGCCACCAGGACGCACGACCCTCCCACCCACAACCGAAGTTGTGACCAGGATCCGCCGCTTCGACCACGCGCCCTGTTGCCAGACGTGCGTCTCAAGAGCAACGCTGACGCCAGCCACTCCCTCATCGAGCGAAGTCGAACACCGAGGCTTCCGAAGGGTCAACCGCGCTCAGCGGACCAGAGGAGGGCACCCCACTCACCTGTGCCGAAAGAGAAGTAGCCCAGACCGGGGTTCTTGGAGTCGCGAAGATGCATGTGGCACGCGCCCTCAGCCACCTCCACGCAGTTCCCCCCCTTGCTCCCGCTGTAGCTCGACTTCCGCCACTCGAAGTCAGGGGCCTTACACGCTTCGGTCATAGCTCTCCCGCAATCGTGTCCAACAGGTCGATCGAGGCACCGGGCGTCATCGACTGCATGCACAGGACATCGAATGCCTGCCTCATAGGACGGACATCCTGCGCCTGAGTGGACATTGTGGCAGCCCCTCCCGCCTCGACGTACAAGAGCGAATCATCGTCGGCGAAGTCAAGGATGCACCACGAGCCGTCCAGGCCCGCATGCTCGGTCACCTCGATCGGCATGACCCCCATTGTCACGAACGGACTCAGTGCCAGCTCCACCAGCCTTGCGATCTGTTCCTTCAGTACAGCGCGGCCACCGACCGGACGCCGAAGCACACTTTCCTCCAGCACCGCGAAGATCGTCGGAGGGTCGTCTCGGAAAAGGATCTGCTGGCGCCGCATCCTGGCCGTGGTCTGACGGTCGACCTCTCCATCCCCCATGAAGGGACGACCGGACGCCAGAACCGCACGCGCATACGATTCCGTCTGGAAGATGCCTGGAACCGTCTGCGCTTCATAGCTGTAGATCACAACGGCCTCGGCTTCAAGGTTCGCGTAGGGCCTGAACCAGCTCTTGTAGACCTCGTTGGCGTTTTCCAGCAGGGGCAGTATCCGACCGAGGGCTCCTCCGGTGTTCAGCACCTCGTCGCAGTACTCCGTGAACTTGGACGTGACCGGGTCACCCTCGCGGGCGTCCAGCGGTGACCGCTTGGCGGTCTCGATCATCGAGACCATGGACTTGGAGTACGGGATCTGATCGGCAAGCTGCGCCTGCGTCAGTCCCGCCGCCTCGCGATGGCGCTTGAGTTCGCTCGCGTAGTACCTGAGCGCCAGGGGAGTCGGGCGCTCCGGCTCGTCCGGCTCTTCCTCAGGCACGATCCGCAGATCGGTCATGACAGCACTCCGGGAGGGGCGAGGGGGGGTTATCACGGGGCCGATCGCAGCGAACCGGCCTTCCCAGCGTAGTTCCGCGTTGACGTTCGGTGTGGGTTTTCCACAGGCCGGGTTCAGTCACCCGTCCACGGTCGCTTCGGCGGTGGTCACAGCGGATGGCGGCTACCCACAGCGCTCCACACGTCCGTCAGGCATTTCGGACGGGAACCCACGGCTCCCGTGGTGAGCGGGTATCGGTAGCGCAGGGTGACGCTCGTGTTCCAACCTCGACGCATGGAGACCAACAGCACGCGTCAGACCTCGCTTCCAGCTATCACCCCCGAAGCCCTACATGCCGAAGCCGATGCTCTGGCCTCCGAAGAGGCCCCTCGCAGGTTCGCGGTCCTGGCCATGGACTACGACGAGCACGACGGGGTCATCCTCGCCTGGGGCCAGTACTTCAGCGACGGACGTGTCGTCCTGACAGGGGATGCCCTTCCCCTTCACGGACGGTTCGGATCCCTCCGCTCCGCCCTTCGGGTATGCACTCGTGGGAACGCCCCGACATACGTGTCCTGGGTCGATGCCGAGCCGACGGCGAGCCGGACGGCGTCCGTCGGCTCCGCAGCACCCGGGCTCCGCGCCGTCACCGGTGGTGGGGAGGGGCCTCGGCCGTGACCGGTGGGCGGAGGCACGCCGGCGGCGCAGTCGGTGCGTTCCTTGAGGCAGGCGGGGGCGGCGTCGTGCCCGTCGACGAGGCAGCCCAGGCGGCCCCACCGGCGCGGTCCGGAACGGACGAACGGGTTCGATCGGTTCCATCGGTGCCCACAGGGCCGAGGAGGGCCGGTCGAAGGCCCTTTCCGCGCCTGTGGACACACGGTCCGCCCGCCCGGCGGTACCGTTCCCCCACCCCGCCCGCGAGAGGATCCCCGTCCATGCGTCACCGCAGCTCGACCGCCACCCTCGTGCTGGCGCCGTCCGGGGTGCGCCCCGTCCCTCCCGCCCCGGGGCCGTCGCCGTCGGTGCCACCGCCCCCGGCCGAGGGCGCGGTGCGCTTCGCCACGTTCAACGCCGCCCTGTCGCGCCCGACCCCGGGGACCCTACTGAAGGATCTGTCCGCGCCGGGGCACGCGCAGATCGGCAACGTCGCAGAGATCGTCCAGTGGGTGCGCCCCGACGTACTGCTGGTCACCGAGTTCGACCACGACCCCCACGGGCTCGGTCCCCGGCTGTTCCAGGACTCCTACCTGGCGGTGGGCCGGGGCGGCGCGGCGGGTGTGGACTTCCCGTACGTGTACACCGCGCCCGTGAACACCGGGGTGGCGTCCGGGGCGGACCTGGACGGCGACGGGCGGGTGGTCACGACGCCGGGCAGCGCCGCCTACGCCGGGGACGCGTTCGGGTTCGGGCTCTTCCCCGGCCAGTACGGGATGGTCGTGTTCTCGCGGTATCCGCTGCTGACCGACCGGGTGCGCACCTTCCGCGAGTTCCGATGGGCCGACCTGCCGGGTGCCCTGCTGCCCGTGCGCCCCGGAACCGGGGAACCGTTCCACTCCCCCGAGGCCCTGGCCGTGCTGCGGCTGTCGTCCAAGAGCCACTGGGACGTGCCGGTGGACGTCGGCGGCCGGCGCCCCGTGCACCTGCTGGCGAGTCACCCCACACCCCCGGCCTTCGACGGCCCCGAGCGCCGCAACGTCCTGCGCAACCACGACGAGATCAGGTTCTGGGCCGACTACGTGTCCTCGGGCGCCCCGCACCTGTACGACGACGCCGGGCACCGGGGCGGGCTGGCCCCGGGCGCGCCGTTCGTGATCGCGGGCGACCTGAACGCCGATCCCCACGCGGGGGACGGCCACCCCGGGGCGATCCGTCAGCTCCTGGGGCACCCGGGCATCACCGATCCACGTCCCGCGAGTCTGGGCGGGCTGGGCAGGGCGGCCGTGGACCCGGCCGCACCGGCGGCGACCGGCCACCTGCGCGCGGACTACGTGCTGCCGTCGGCGGGCCTGGGCGTGCGCGGCGCGGGCGTGTTCTGGCCCGCGCCGGACGACCCGCTCTTCCGGCTCACCGGGGACCATCCGTTCCCCAGCTCCGACCACCGCCTGGTGTGGGTGGACGTCGTGTGCCGATGAACCCGGTCGCCCGCCCTGAGTCGAGTTCTCTGCAGCATTCCGGGCTCACCCGAAAGCCTTCGGAAGAACGCTCCCTGGCCGCGCCCGCACCGGGCTCCGCCGCGCTAGGGCGAGCATGCACGGAACACGCCCTAGCCCAGGCGCTCGGCGTCCTCCTGGGCGGCGGACAGGCCCGCGCTGATCACGCTGTCCATGATGGCGGCGAGCCGCTCGGCCCCCAGACGCGGTGCGTGCTCGGCCATGCGCTCGACCAGTTCGCGTTCGCGGCGCGGGTCGCGGCCGGCGAAGTACCCGACGGGCTTGAGCCGCTGCACCTGGGCGGCGACGAGCGCGCGGCGCTCCAGGAGCGCGGCGAGTTCGGCGTCCATCCGGTCGATGCGGCCGCGGAGTTCGCGGATGCGCTCGTCGGGCGCGGGGGTGGCGGTCGGGGTGTGCACGGTGGCCTCCAACGGAATGTGAACCGGTCGCGGTGCGGCCGTCCGTTCCGCCGGACTGGGTGCGTGGGGAGCGTCGGCCGCCTGGAAAACGAAAGAGCACCGGGGCCGAGAGGCCCGAGTGCTCTGTTGCCGACGTTCCCTGATCCGCCTACGTGAGCGCGGCCGACGGGTCCGTCGGCTGGCTAAACACAGAGGTGCGGTGGGTCATGGGGACGACTGTACCGCGCCGGGACACCGCATGGGGAGCGTGGGGCCCGTGTTCCCTCCCACGGAGTACCGCGGGGTGCCGTGGACTCCCACGGAATACCGCGCCGCCGGAGCGGCCACGCCCGGGCGCCGGGGCCTACTCCGGGATCTGGACGCGGATCATCAGGGCGGTCGCCTCGGCGGTGACCTCGCCTTGGGCGCGGATCTCGCCCGAGACGAAGACCTTGCGGCCCTCCGTCCGGTCCACCCGGCCGAGGACCTCCAGCGGGGTGAACAGCGGGGTGGGTCTGCGGTAGTTCACTTCCAGCTTGGCGGTCAGGCCCGGGCTGGTCTCCACCGCGGAGGCGCTGCCGACGGCCTGGTCCAGGAGCGCGGCGACCCAGCCGCCGTGCGCGAGTCCGGGCGGCCCCTGGTAGACGGTGTTGAGGGTGACCTCGCCGCGCAGTCCACCGGGAACGCGTTCGAGGAAGAGCGGCGGGGCGACGGGGCTGGTGTCGCCGGAGACGATGTTGGTGATGGTGCCGTACTCGGTCGTCCCGTCCGCCATCGTGCGCTCGACCATCGTCCCGATCTGGCGTCGGTCGACGTCGAGCCGGCCCGTGAGCGTCTCGACCATGGCGGCGGCCTCGGCCAGGGTCTCCCTGTCGGCTCCGGTGTTGGCCACCACGTCGATGAGGTCGTGCACGCGGGAGACCAGGGAGCGCAGTTCGGCGGGGATGGAGCCGTCCTCGACCACGGGGAGACCGAAGGACCGGGGGTCGGGGGCCTCGGCGACCGGGTGCGTGTGGACCGTCATGTGTTCCTCGTCGGATCGGTGGTGCTGGGGCGTGGGGTCACCCACACCAAACCGAATCTTACTCGGTAGTATCCGGGCCAGGCATCTCCGGGCGTGCGCTCCCCGTCACACCACAAGGGCGCGGCCTGCCCCACAGCAGGTCAGCGGGTCAGCGGATCGCCGGGGCCCGCGGTCAGTCGAGTCGACGCACCATGTGCAGGTGGGGAATCCCGGCGTCGAGGAACTCCTCGCCGTGCGCGGTGTAGCCGAGACGCTCGTAGAACCCGAGGGCGTGTGTCTGGGCGTGCAGCTCCACCGAGGAGAACCCGCGCTCGCGGGCCCGCTCCTCCACCGCCTTGACCAGCGCGGCGCCCGTGCCCGCACCGCGCCCCTTGGGCAGGACGGCCAGGCGTCCCAGCAGGCCCGACACCCCGCCGGGGCCGCCGTCGGCCGCACCCTGGTCCACCAGGCGCACCGTGCCGACCGGGACCCCGTCCAGGAGCGCCAGGAACTGGTCCGCGGCCGGGTCGCGACCGTCCCACTCCTCCTCGATGGGGACCTCCTGCTCCGCGACGAACACGGCACCGCGGATGACGAAGACCGCGGCGAGGTCGCGGGCGTCCTGGGCCAACCGGATCACAAGTTCATTCGTCCTCATCCCCGCAGGCTAGCGGGTACGCCGACGGCCGGGGACCGCTGTGCCCCGACCACCGGCGCCGCCGCCCGTTCCACGCCCGGAAGGCTCCGGGCGGGCGACCCGACACGGGGACCTAACCTGGGCGTATGGGACAGCCCCGGGACGTACACCCAGCCGTCGAGGACCCGCGCGTGGAGCGCGCGCGCTACTGGCGGTTCCCGGGCCTGCCCGGCACCGAACTGCTCACCGCCCGTTCCGTCACCACCTCGTTCGCTCGCCACACGCATCCCACGTACACCATCGGCGTCATCACCGACGGCGTCGAGGAGTACTCCCACCCCGGGGGCCGGGCCCGCGTGGGCCCGGGCGGCCTGGCCGTCGTCGGCCCGGGCGAGGTACACACCGGGCACGCGGGCGTCCCCGAGGGTTGGGGCTACCGGGTCTTCTACCCCTCCCCCGAGGTCGTCGAGGACATCGCCGGTGAACTGGGCATCCGCGGGACCCCGGCGTTCACCGAATCCGACATCCACGCCCCGGAGGCCGCGCGGGTCCTGGTCAACGCCCACCTGGCGGCCGACCGCGGCGACCCGCTGACCGCCTCGGCCCTGACCAGGCAGGGGCTGGGACTGCTGCTGCGCACCCACGGACGCGCCCCGGCCGCCGAACCGGCCCCGCACTCCGCCCGCCCCGAGGTCGAGCGCGCCCGCCGGATCCTCACCGCGCGGCTGCTGGACCCCCCGACCCTGGAGGACCTGGCCGCCGAGGTCGGGATGGGGCCGTTCGCGCTCACCCGGGCCTTCCGCGGCGCCCACGGCCTGCCCCCGCACGCCTACGTCAACCAGGTGCGCGTGGACCGCGCCCGCGCCCTGCTGCGGGCGGGCCACCCGCCGGGCGACGTCGCGGCGCGGGTCGGCTTCGCCGACCAGCCCCACTTCACCCGCCACTTCAAGCGGCACCTGGGCGTGCCGCCGGGCGCCTACCAGCGGGCCCTGCTGGCCTCCTGACGGGCGGGGCGCACCCCCACGCACCCGTCCCCCACGGGCGCCCCCCGCAAGAACGTTCAAGACACCACAGTGCCGCCCCCCTACGGTTCGTCGGGTGAGAACCTTCGCTCTGCTCAAGTCGCCCGCCGTGCGCGACAGCCTGGGGATCGGTGTCGCCGTGGGCGCCGCCGGCCTGGCCTTCGGCACGGCCGCGGTGGCCGCGGGCCTGTCCCCCGCACAGGCCCTGTTCCTCAGCCTGTTCGCGTTCACCGGCGCCTCCCAGTTCGCGCTCGTCGGCGTCATCGCCGGAGGCGGCAGCCTGGTCGCCGGGGTCCTGGGCGCACTCCTGCTCGGTGCCCGCAACACCCTCTACGGGCTGCGCCTGGCCGACCTCCTCGGCTGGCGCGGTGCCAGGCGCGCCGTCGCCGCGCAGGGAGTCATCGACGAGACCGCCGCGGTCACCCTGGCCCAGCGCGACCGGGCCTCGGCCCGCACGGCGTTCATCACCACCTACGCCGTGCTCGGCTCGTCCTGGGTGGTCACGACCCTGTTGGGCGCGCTGGCCACCGAGCGCGTCAGTGACATGGACGCCTTCGGCCTGGACGCCGTCGGACCGGCGATCTTCCTCGGCCTGCTGTGGCCCCGGCTGCGCGAGGGCGGCGGCCGCGCGTGGCTGATCGCCGTCGTCGGCTCGGGCATCGCCCTGGCGGCCTCACCGCTGCTGCCGCCGGGTGTTCCGGTGCTCCTCGCGGCGGCCGCCGCCCTGATCGCGCTCATCCGACCGGTCGGCACCTCCGACCCGACCGTGCCCGAACCCGTCGAGGAGGCCCGCGCATGACCCTGTGGATCGCGCTCATCGCCACCGCGGCGGGCTGCTACCTGCTCAAGTTCGCGGGCCTGGCCGCGCCGCGCCGCCTGCTCGACAACCCCTGGCTGCAGCGGTTCGCCACCGCCGTCCCCCTCGCCCTGCTCGCCGCGCTCATCACGGTGGAGGCCGTGCGCGGCGACGGCCAGGCCCTGTCCTGGGACACCGCGCGGATGGCCGGAGTCGGCGCGGCCGCGCTCGCCCTAGCGCTGCGCGCTCCCTTCCTTCTGGTGATCGTCGCGGCGGCGGCCACCACCGCGGGCCTGCGGGCTCTGGGCGTGGCCTGATCCCGCGCACCGCCCTCCGTCCTTGACCGGTTCCGGGGCGGGTGCCAGAGTCGGCCGCACGCGCCCCGGCGCGCCGAGTGGACCTTGCAACGACGGAAGGACCCGCCCCATGACCCCTGCCCGCCGCCAACCCCCCACCGACACCGCCGCGCACGCGGCCGTGGAGGTCCTGGCCGCCGCCGGGATCCGACGGTGCTACACCGTTCCCGGAGAGAGCTTTCTGGAGCTCGCCGACGCCATCGACCGGCACCCCGGGATGTCCCTGGTCTCCACCCGCCACGAGAACGGCGCCGGGTTCATGGCCGAGGCCGACGCCAAGCTCACCGGAGTGCCGGCGGTGGCCGCCGCCACGCGGGGCCCCGGCGCGTCCAACCTCGCCGTGGGCGTGCACACGGCCATGCAGGACTCCACGCCGATGATCGTCTTCCTGGGCCAGGCCGAGACCGACCGGCTCGGCCGCGAGGCCTTCCAGGAGGTGGACCTCACCGCGTTCTACGCGCCGATCACCAAGTGGTCCACGACCGTGCACCGGGCCGACCGGCTCGCGGAGATCACCGCGAAGGCGATCCGGATCGCGACGACCGGTCGGCCGGGCCCGGTGGCGATCGCGGTGCCCGGCGACCTGTTCGGACAGCGGGTGGGCCGCCAGGAACCGCCGGCGCCGTTCCAGGCGCCCCGCCCCCCGCTCTCGGAGGGCGACCGCGACCGGCTGGCCGACCTGCTCGCCCGCGCGGTCCGCCCCGTGATCATCGCGGGCGGTGGCGCACGCTCGGCTCGGGAGGACCTGATCGCCGTCGCCGAGCGGTTCGGTGCCGGGGTGTACGCGGCGTGGCGGCGCCAGGACGTCTTCCCCAACGACCACCCGCTCTACCTCGGCCACCTGGGGCTGGGGTGTCCGCCCCCGACCCTGGACGCCCTGCGCGAGGCCGACGCCGTGCTGGCGGTGGGCTGCCGGTTGAGTGAGACCACCACACAGGGGTTCACGCTGCCGCGCGGTGGTCGCGGCACGAAGGTGGCGCAGATCGACATCGACCCGGGCCAGGTGGGTGCCACCACCGACCTGTGGTTCGGCGCGGTCGCCGACGCGGCCGAGGCCCTGCGCGCCCTGGCCGGATCGCCGGTCCGGGCGCCCCACCGCGACTGGAGCGCGGCGCGGCGGGTCTGGGTGGACACGGCCACGGTGCCGCCCGGGGCCGCCGACCACCCCGGTCCGGGCCTGCATCCGTGGTCGGTGGTGGAGGGCATGCGCGAGGTCCTGCCCGAGGACGCCCTGATCACCAACGACGCGGGCAACTTCGCGAGCTTCCTGCACCGGGGATGGTGGTTCCGCCATCCCCGCACGCAACTGGCCCCCACCAGCGGGGCCATGGGCTACGCGGTGCCCGCGGCGGTGGCGGCCAAGATCGCCGCGCCGGAGCGCACGGTGGTCGCGGTGGCCGGCGACGGCGGGACCATGATGACCGGGCAGGAGCTGGAGACCGCGGTGCGCATGGGCGCGCCGATCACCGTGGTGGTGTTCCAGAACGGCCTGTACGGAACGATCGCCATGCACCAGGCCCGTGAACTGGGCCGGATCGCCGGCACGCGGATCAGCGGACCGCTGGACCTGGCCGGGTTCGCGCGGTCGCTGGGGGCCCGGGGCGCGACGGCGCACACGCGTGCGGAGCTGGAGAAGGCCCTGGTCGAGGCGGTGGACGCCGAGCTGCCGACGCTGGTGGACGTGCGCACCGACCCGGACGTCATCAGCCCGTCCGCCACTCTGGAGGGCTTGTTGTCGGACTAGCCAGGGCGCACCCCGACACTCGCCCGGGGCGGGTGTCGGCGTGCGCGGCGTGGCCGCCCCGGTGGCGCCGGGACGGCCACGCCGCGCCTCACTCGGTGTAGGTGGCGGCGGCCTCGCGCAGCGCGCGGACGGTGGCGCGGATGGCGGGGCGGCGTGCGGCGTCGGTGCGCCAGAACACGTAGACCTGGCGTACCAGCGCGGGCTGGACGGGGATGATGCGCACCCCGTCGGGCACGGTGCCGCGGCCCAGCCTGGGCATCACGGCGGCGCCGATCCCCGCGGCGATGAGCGCGAGCTTGGTCTGGTGCTCCTCGACGTTGTGCACGATCCGCGGTTCGGCCCCGCGGGCGCGGATCATGTCGTGGAGCCACTCATTGCAGATCGAGGCCTTGGACCAGCTGATCCAGGGCAGGGTGAGGATCTCGTCGATCTCCAGCAGTTCGCGGTGGGCCAGGGGGTGGTCGGCGGGCAGGGCGATGTCGCCGATGTCCTCCATCAGCGGGGCGCTGCTCATCCCCGCGGGCAGCTCCAGCGGCGAGCCGACCCAGTCGACGACCATCGCGAGGTCGGCGTCGCCGCGCACCATGGCCGGGACGCTCTCGTGCGGTTCCTCCTCGTTCAGTTCCAGCCGCAGCCCGGGATGGGCCTCGCGCAGGGTGCAGAGGGCGTGCGGGAGCAGGCCGCGCACGGCGGTGGGGGTGCCGGACAGGCGCAGGTGCCCGGTGACGTCGTCGCGGTGGGCCTCCAGTTCCGCCTCGGCGCGCTGGACCATCGACAGGATGCGTGCGGTGTGCTCGACCAGGAGTTCGGCGGCGTCGGTGAGGCGCACGCCCCGGCCGTTGCGTTCGACGAGGGGCTGACCGGTCTCGCGTTCGAGTTTGGTGAGCTGCTGTGAGACGGCTGAGTTGGTGACGTGGAGCGCCTGGGCCGCGGCGCTGAGGGATCCGTGCGCGGCGATGGCGTGGAGGACACGGAGGCGGTCGACACTAAGCATGTAAGCGATGCTAATGCGGATCTTAAGAAAAGCGAAGTAGACCTAACACATCGGACCACGGTAGAACCGGACCATGTCCGTTCTCGCCCCGTCCGGGGCCTCCCCCGGCCTCGCCTCCCGGATCCTGGCCGACTGGCGCGCCAAGTTCGTCCTGCTCGCCCTGATCTGGGGACTGAGCTTCCTGTTCATCAAGGTCGGCGCGCAGGCGCTCACGCCGCTGCAGCTGTCGCTGGGCCGGATGCTCGCCGGCGGCCTGCCGCTGCTGGCCGTCCTGTGCCTGCGCGGCGGACGCCTGCCGCGCTCGCCCCGCCTGTGGTGGCACGTGTTCGTGACGGCCCTGCTGCTCAACACGGTCCCCTTCACCCTGTTCGGCTACGCGGCCCAGCTCATCCCGTCCGCACTGATGGGAATCGTCAACGCATCGACACCGCTGTTCGCCGTCGTGTTCTCGATGCTGCTGCTCAGCGACGAGCGCCCCGACCTGAACCGGGTCCTCGGACTGGGCGTCGGCTTCCTGGGCGTGCTGACCGTGCTCGGCGTGTGGAACTCTCTGGGCGGGGTCGCCGTGAGCGACCGCGACGCCCAGCTGGGCATGTTGTTCGTGGTCGCCGCGACCGCCTGCTACGGGATCGGGACGCCCTACCTGCGCCGCTTCGTCGCGGGCAGCTCGCACGGCGCCCTGGAACTGAGCGCGCTCCAGCTCCTACTGGGGGCGGTACCGCTGGTCCTCCTGGCGCCGGCGCTGCACGGGGTGCCCACGGGGGTGACGTGGCAGGTGGTGGTCTCGGTGGCCCTCCTCGGGGCCCTCGGCACCGGAGCGGCCTACATCCTGCAGTACGCGATCGTGCGCGCCGCCGGGGCGACGGTCGCCACGACCGTCACCTACGTGGTGCCCCTGGTCGCGGTCGTGGCCGGGGTGGTCCTCATGGGCGAGACCCTGGCCTGGCACCAGCCGCTGGGCGCCGTCGTGATCATCGTGGGCGCCGCCCTGTGCCAGGGGCTGCTGCGGATCCGGCCCGTCAGAGCGGTGGCCGACCGCTGAGCCGCTCCGCGATCGCCGGCCCCTGCGCGGCGATCCACGCCTCCGCCCGGGGCATCCGGTCCCGCACGCCCCGCTCCCACATCCGCCGGAACACCGGATCGGCCCGGGCCGCGGCCCGGGCCCCGGCGTGGAAGCGGTGGATCACCCGCGCCGCCAGCGGCACCAGGTCCGCGCGCTGCGCGTCGGTCAGTCCGTAGGCTTCGGCGAAGACCGCGACCCGGCGGGGGGCGTCAGCGCGAACCAGGGCGGGCGGCCGGTCGCGGGGATCGAGGAGCGGCACCCACCAGTACAGGGCGTTGACCACGTCGTACAGGCGGGTGGTGGGCCGGGCCAGGTCGAAGTCGATCAGGGCGACGGGCCGTCCGTGCCGGAAGACGACGTTGCCCGGGCAGTAGTCGCGGTGGCCGACCAGTTCGGCGGGCCGGTCCACGGGCGGCAGGTCAACGGTGTCCGCGCCGGGAAGGCCGCCCCACACCGCGTCGGGCGGGGGCTCCCACCCCTGGGCGGCATCGTGCAGTCGGCGGATCAGCCGGGCCAGGGCGACCAGGACCTCCTCGCCCGTGGCCCGGGCGGGCAGCGGTTCCCGGGGGACGTCCCCCGGGACGAAGGAGAGCACTTCACGACCCCGCTCGTCGATGCCCAGCGGGACCGGGGCCCCGGTGAATCCGGCCCGGTGGAGGTGGGCGAGGTAGGCGCGCACGGTCGCGCTGAACGGCCGGACCGGACGGCGCACGGTGTCGCCCACCCGCACGATCCCGGGCGTGACGCCGTCGCCCTCCAGCACCGCGTCCGGGCTCCGCGCCCCCTCGTTCGTGTCCTCGCCGTTCATCGCCCACCCCCGCCGGTCCAGGGTAGGCGGCCCCGGAGGGACCGGGCAGGGCCGGACACGCGGCGGGGCGTCCGGGGTGGGCCCCCGAACGCCCCGGCGACGTCGTCGTCAGTCCTCGCGCAGTCCCTCGACGGCGGCGGCGAGGTCCTCGGGGTAGGTGCTGGAGAACTCCACCGGGCGGTGCTCGGTGGGGTGGTCGAAGCCCAGCCGCACCGCGTGCAGCCACTGGCGCCGCACGCCCAGGCGCTCGGCCAGGGAGGGGTCGGCGCCGTAGAGCAGGTCGCCCACGCACGGGTGCTTCAGCGCGGCCATGTGCACCCGGATCTGGTGGGTACGGCCGGTCTCCAGCTTGATCTCCAACAGGCTGGCGGCCCGGAAGGCCTCCTGGGTGTCGTAGTGCGTCACCGAGGGGCGCCCGCCCGCGACCACGGCCCAGCGCCCGTCGCCGGCCGGGTGCCGGTCGATCGGTGCGTCCACGGTCCCGCGGAGCGGATCCGGGTGGCCCTGCACGAGCGTGTGGTAGCGCTTGTCGACCGTGCGCTCCTTGAACGCCCGCTTGAGCACGCTGTAGGCGGTCTCGCTCTTGGCGACGACCATCAGGCCGGTCGTGTTGGCGTCCAGCCGGTGCACGATCCCCTGGCGCTCGGCGGCACCGCTGGTGGCCAACTGCACACCGGAGGCCAGCAGCCCCTCCAGGACGCTCGGCCCGGTCCACCCGACCGTGGGGTGGGCGACCACCCCGACCGGCTTGTCCACCACGATGATGTCGGTGTCCTCGTGCACGATCTTCATGCCCGGAACGGCCTCGGCCCGGGGCACGGGTGCGGTGGGCGGCGGCGGGAGGGTGATCTCCAGCCAGGCGCCCGCCTGCACACGGTCGGACTTGCCCGCCTCGGAGCCGTCCACCAGGACGCTGCCGTCCACGATCAGCTCGGCGGCGCGGGTCCGCGAGAGCCCGAACAGCCGGGCGATCGCGGCGTCGAGCCGGTCGCCCTCCAGCCCGTCGGGCACGGGCAGGCTACGCGTGTCGCTCATGTGCCCTTCCCTTCGGTGGAGTCGTCGGCCGGGCCCGAGCCGCCCTGGTCCTTCCCGGTCCGCTTCTTGTCCCGCGCGTCCTCGACGATGGTGCCGTCCATGCCCAGGCCCTTGAAGGTCAGCACCACGACGAGGATCGCGCCGACCACCACGCAGGAGTCGGCGATGTTGAACACGGGGTAGTTCGGCAGCCGGATGAAGTCCACGACCGCCCCGTGGAACGGAGCGGGGTCGCGGAAGAAGCGGTCGACGAGGTTGCCCGCGGCGCCGCCCATCATCAGTCCGAGCGTCACACCCCACCACACGCTGCGCACGCGTCGGCCGATGTAGGCGATGACGAGGACCACGCAACTGGCGATGATGGTGAACACCCAGGTGTAGCCGGTGCCGAGCGAGAACGCCGCACCGGTGTTGAACACCAGGGTGAACTGGAGGAAGCTCCCGATCACGTCGACGCTCTCGCCCTCGCTGAAGGTCGACAGGACCCACTGCTTGGTGGCGAGGTCGACGAGGATCGCGGTGAGAGCGACGAGCAGGAGGAGCACGAACCTGCGCGGACGCGCACCCGTGTCGTCGTTCGTGGTCATGTTGTGGTCCCCAGAGGGCTCTACCTCAGTCAGCGACGCTCCTCGCGCTGTTTGCAGGTCACGCACAGGGTGGCCCGTGGATACGCCTGCAGGCGCGCCTTACCGATGGCCCGGCCGCATGACTCACAGACCCCGTAGGTTCCCGCGTCCATCCGTTCGATCGCCTGCTCGCTCTTGGCGAGCAGGTCACGTGTATTGTAGGCCAACGCCAGGTCGTGCTCGCGCTGGAAGGCTTTGGCCCCGGTGTCGGCGGTATCGTCCCCGGCACCCTCCACGGGGTCGGTGAGCCGCTCCGCGAGAGCTTCCTCGGCTTCGCGGACCTCCGCCCTGGCCGTGGCGACGTCGGTCTCCAGACGTTCGCGTACCTCGGAGATCTCGTCGGCCGTCCAGGGGTCCTCCCCCGGTCCGACCAGCAGTTCGGCGATCTTCGTGGCCTTCATCGCACTCCCCTTCCCAACGGGGCGCCACCATCCCGTACCCCCGCTGAGCTGCGAGGGCTCCCCCTCGGGCGATGCCGCGCATGGTGCCGGAAGCTTAGGCAATCCGCCGCCGCATGGCAATCATCCCCGCGGCACGCCACCGGCCGCCGCCCCGTCGAGGACACGGTGGAAGCGGATCCTGTGCACGTACACGCCGTTGATCGGGCCCGACCGTTCGACCGCGTCGCCGGCCCGCCAGCCCTGGGCGGTGTAGAAGCGGCGCGCCCGGTCGTTGGCGGAGAGCACCCACAGCACCGCCTCGGTGTACCCGCCCGCCCCGAGCGCGTCGGTGACCGCGCCCATCAGGCGCTGGTTGACGCCGGTGCCCCACACCTCCGGCACGGAGTAGAAGGCGGCGACCTCCGGCACGTCCGGGGTGTCCTCCAGCGGCCCGAAGTTGGCGAAGGCCACCACGCTCCCGGCCTCCTCGGCGACCAGCATCGCCTCCCTCGGCCAGTCCGCCGCACCGATCCACCGCGCCCAGCGGTCCGCCCGGCGCCCGGTGTCCAGGGCGTCCAGGTAGCTCTGCGGCATGATGCCGCGGTAGGCGGCCCGCCAGGAACGGACCTGGACGCCGGCGACGGCCTCGGCGTCCCCGACCCCTGCTCGGCGAATCGTCATGGCGCCATCCTGTCGCCCCGGCCGACCCCCGACAAGGGGCGCGCCGCGCTACTCGGCGACGGCGAAGCCCCCGTAGTCCTCGGCGAGCAGGCCCAGGTGGGGTTCGTCGAACACCGCCGGTCCGCCGTGCGGGCCCGTCAGTACCTCGATCACCCAGTCCGCGTCCTCGGCGTCGTCCTCGCCCGCGAGCATGTCGCGGTGCACACGGCACGGCTCGTAGCCCTGCTCCTGGAGCTGCTCGGCCAGCTCGACGGCGTCCTCCCGGTCGGGCAGTGTCACCAGGACAGCGCCCCGCGAACCCTCCGCCATGACGGCCCCTCTCCGAAATGGCGCGGTGGGCCCCACCGCGCTGCGTTATCCTGGCTCCCAGATGGTGTCGATGGGGACGAGTAGTGCTGGCCCCGACCGGACGGACCACAGCCTAGAGGGCCGGGTCCGGCCCAGCGACCCGGGGACGGTGTGAGCCCGGGGGTACGACCAGCGCGAAGATCACCCCGGAGCCGCCGGAGGAACGGGCCGCCGTGCGCGCGCCCCAGTAGAACCGGCACCAGAGCAACGAAGAGGGATCCGCGACAGGCCGCCCGGCGGCCCGCGCGCGGTTCCAAGGAGGGTGGTACCGCGGGGCCCCGGCCTCGTCCCTCCGTCAGGAACACCCCTGATGGAAAGGTACGACGGTGGCCAACGACCCCCGGCCCGCATCCCGCGCGCTGCCCCAGCTGCCCGCGCAGATCGACCTGCCAGCGACGGAGCGCGAGATCCTCGGCCGCTGGTCGAAGGAGAACGTCTTCGAGCGCTCGCTCGACCAGACCCGCGGCGGCCCCAACTGGGTCTTCTACGAGGGACCGCCCACGGCCAACGGCCAGCCCGGCGTCCACCACGTCGAGGCCCGCGCCTTCAAGGACGTCTTCCCGCGCTTTCGCACCATGCGCGGCTACCACGTCGACCGCAAGGCCGGGTGGGACTGCCACGGCCTGCCCGTCGAGGTCGCCGTGGAGAAGGAACTGGGCCTGTCCGGCAAGAAGGACATCGAGACCTTCGGCATCGCCGAGTTCAACGACCGCTGCCGCGAGTCCGTGCTGCGCAACGTCGACGCGTTCACCGCCATGACCGAGCGCATGGGCTACTGGGTCAACATGGACGACGCCTACCGCACCATGGACCCGCAGTACGTGGAGTCCGTCTGGTGGGCGCTCAAGCAGATCTGGGAGAAGGGCCTGCTGGTCCGCGACTACCGGATCAGCCCGTACTGCCCGCGCTGCGGCACCACCCTGTCCGACCACGAGCTCGCCCAGGGGTACGAGACCGTCACCGACCCGTCGGTGTACGTCCGCTTCCCGGTGACCTCGGGTCCGCTGGCCTCGCCGGAGCACCCCACGTCCCTGCTGGTGTGGACCACGACCCCCTGGACGCTGGTGTCCAACACCGCGGTCGCGGTGCACCCGGACGTGGAGTACGTGGTGGCCACCAACGGCGACGAGCGGCTCCTGGTCGCCCGCCCGCTGTTCGAGAAGGTCCTCGGCGAGGGCTGGGAGCTCACCGGCGAGAGCTTCGAGGGCGACGAGATGGAGCGCTGGACCTACCAGCGGCCCTTCGACCTGGTGGAGTTCGACGAGCCCGCGCAGTACATCGTGCTCGCCGACTACGTCACCGTCGAGGACGGCACCGGCCTCGTCCACCAGTCGCCCGCCTTCGGTGCCGACGACATGACGGTGTGCCGCGCCTACGGGCTGCCCGTGGTCAACCCGGTCCGCGCCGACGGCACGTTCGAGGCCGACCTGGACCTCGTGGGCGGCGTCTTCTTCAAGACGGCCGACAAGACGCTGGTACGCGACCTCAGGGACCGCGGCCTGCTCTACCGGCACCAGGACTACGAGCACTCCTACCCGCACTGCTGGCGCTGCCACACCGCACTGCTGTACTACGCGCTCCCGTCCTGGTACATCCGCACGACGGCGGTCAAGGACGAGCTGATCGCGCAGAACGACGTCACCAACTGGGTGCCGGAGAACGTCAAGGAGGGCCGCTTCGGCGAGTGGCTGCGCGGCAACGTCGACTGGGCGCTGTCCCGCAACCGCTACTGGGGGACGCCCCTGCCGATCTGGGAGTTCCCCGACGGCCGGCAGATCTGCGTGGGCTCCCTGGAGGAGCTGGGCCGCCTGAGCGGGCAGGACCTGTCCGACCTGGACCCGCACCGCCCGTACGTGGACGACATCGTCATCCCCGACCCGGACGCCGACCCCTCCCTGCCCGAGGACCAGCGGGTCGCCCGGCGGGTCCCCGAGGTCATCGACGCCTGGTTCGACTCCGGGTCCATGCCGTTCGCCCAGTGGGGGGCGCCGCACCAGAACGCGGACACCTTCCAGGAGAACTTCCCCGCGCAGTACATCTCCGAGGCCATCGACCAGACGCGCGGCTGGTTCTACTCGCTGCTGGCGGTCAGCACCCTGGTGTTCGGCCGCAACTCGTTCGAGAACGTGGTCGTGCTCGGCCACATCCTCGCCGAGGACGGCCGCAAGATGAGCAAGCACCTGGGCAACGTCATGGAGCCCATCCCCGTGATGGACCAGCACGGCGCCGACGCTCTGCGGTGGTTCATGCTGGCCAGCGGCTCACCGTGGACCGCCCGCCGGGTGGGCCACGCCGCCCTGGAGGAGATCGTCCGCAAGGTGCTGCTCACCTACTACAGCACCGTGTCGTTCTTCACCCTGTACGCCAACGCCGGCGGGGGCTGGGACCACTCCATGCTGGAGAAGGCCCCGGCGCCCGAGGACCGTCCGCTGCTGGACCGGTGGCTGCTCTCGGAGCTCAACGAGGTGGTCCGCGACGTCACCCGCGCCATGGACACCTTCGACACCACCACGGCAGGCCGCCGACTGACGGCGTTCGTCGACGACGTGTCCAACTGGTACGTGCGCCGCTCCCGCCGCCGGTTCTGGGGCGGGGCGAACACCCCGGAGGGCGCGTCGGCGTTCGCGACCCTGTTCGAGGCGCTGGAGACGGTCACGCTGCTGATGGCGCCGATCGTGCCGTTCCTGACCGACCACGTGTGGTCGGCGATCCGCCGGCCGGACGCGGCGGACTCGGTGCACCTGGCGTCGTGGCCGCGGGTCCGCGAGGAGCTCATCGACACGGAGCTGTCCGGCCACATGGCGCTCACACGGCGCCTGGTGGAGCTGGGGCGTTCGGCGCGGGTCGACTCGGCCATGCGCACCCGGCAGCCGCTGGCACGCGCCCTGGTGGGCGCTCCCGGCTTCGCCGAGCTGCCCGAGCAGCTGCGGGCACAGATCTCCGACGAGCTCAACGTGGTCGGGCTGGACGCGCTGTCCTCCGTGGGCGGCGACCTCGTCGACTACATCGTGAAGCCGAACTTCCGATCGCTGGGCAAGCGGTTCGCCAAGCGCACGCCGCTGGTGGCCAAGGCCGTCCAGGCGGCCGACCCGGCCGTGCTGGTGGAGCAGGTCCGCGACAGCGGCTGGGCCCGGGTGCAGGTCGAGGGCGAGCCGGTCGAGGTCAGCGCCGACGAGCTCCTGGTCACCGAGCAGCCCCGCGAGGGCTGGGCGGTCGCCTCGGAGTCCGGTGAGACCGTCGCCCTGGACCTGGAGCTGACTCCGGAGCTGCGCCGCGCCGGTCTGGCGCGCGAGATGGTGCGCATGCTGCAGGAGGCGCGCAAGAACAGCGGGCTGGAGGTGTCGGACCGGATCCACGTGTGGTGGTCGGCCACGGACGCGAGCACCGAGCAGGCGCTCGTGGAGCACTCCGAGGCCATCGCCGGCGAGGTGCTGGCGGACGCGTTCGTCGCCGGTGAGATCGCCGGGGACCTGCACACGACCTCCTCCGAGGAGTTCGGTGTGGCGTTCGGGTTCCGCCGGGCCTGATCCGACGCGAACGGGCGCCGCTCCGGAGGGAGCGGCGCCCGTCGTGTGTCCGGAGTCAGGAGACCTGGTCGGGGTCCTGTCGGCGCGAGGGGTCGTCTCCGGTCGAGGGCTCGTCGTCAGAGTCCGGGATCGCCGTGTAGGCCACGGAGGGGTGCTCGTCGGTCTCCGCCACGGGAGCGCGGTAGGAGAAGGCCGCCGTCGCGTCCGCGTCCGCGTCCTCCTCGTCCGCGTCCTTCTCGACCCGGTCGGCCTCGTCCGTGTCCGTGACCGCGGCGGACGCGCCCGGTATCCGGTAGGGGGACGCCACGGCCTCCTGCGGGTCCTGGTCGTCCGGCTCGGCCGCCTCCGGGGCCTGGTCCGCGCCCTGCTCCGCGGCGCCGTCGGTGTCGGCCACCGGCACGCGGTAGGAGAAGGCCGCCGTCGCGTCGGCGTCCTCCTCGGTCTGAACGGCCTCGTCCGTGTCGGACTCGTCGGTGCCCGAAGCCCCAGCGGGGTCGGCCGTGCCCTGGGCCGCACCGGTCGGCACGGGTGCGCCGTCGGGTTCGTCGCGGGCCCCGACCACGGTGTCGTCGGTGCGCGCCTCGGCGTCGTCGGAGGCATCGGCGGTCGGGACGCGGTAGTTGAACCTCGGGGCCTCGTCCTCGTCGGCGTCGTCGGGGTCCTCCTCGGCGGAGTGCTCCGCACCGCGGAGGGCGTCCCGCTCCTCGACCGTGTCCGCACCGTCGGCCGCGTGGGCGTCCGCGTGGGCCGGGTCGGTGGTCTCCTCCGCCACCGGCTCCTCGATGTCCGCGTCCGCGGCACCGCTCGGGTCGTCCTGACCGAACGTGTCGAAGGTGTTCGCCTCGGCCAGGGCGCCGACCTCGGCGGTGTCGCCGGAGACCAGGTCGACCTCGGCGTCGGTGTCCGGCGCCGCACTCTCGGCGGGGAGCTCGTCCGCCGGCGCGGGGAGCACGCGCCCCTCGCCGCCGTCCGCGTCGTCGGCCGCGCTCGGCGCGTCCGCCCGGGTCGTGGCCCAGTCGGAGAAGGACTCCGTGTCCCGGGGCATCGGCTCGGGCGGCGCGGCGCGCTCATGGGGTTCCGCCGACCAGGGGTGGTCCTCGGTACGGGTCTGGTGCGGGATCCGGTAGTCGGAGGGCTCCGGTTCCGGCGTGAACCGGGCGTCCTCGTCGGGCACGTGCCCGTACGGGAGGGCCGGGTCGGGGTCATGCGACCCGGCGGCCGATTCCGGCCGGCCCTCCGTACCTGGTGTGAACCCCGTGTCCTTCTGCTCCGACACAACACTGTCCCGCACCGGCTCGTGAGCCGGTGCGGGTGCGCGCCCGGAATCCTCCGGCCCGCCGTGCGTTCCCGGTGACGTCGCCGCCGTGGTGGCCACGGCGGGGACGGACGACTTCCCCAAACCGTCCGTCCCGGTACGCGTCCGGTCCTGTCTCGCCGCACGTATCCCGCCCTGGACCAGCGCCGCGAGAAGCAGGAGGACGCTGATTCCGCCGAGCCCGAGTGCGAAGTACACCAGGGTGGTCTCGGCCAGAAGGAGGGCAGCCGCGATGGTGGCGATGGCCGCCAGCACCGCCACGGTGGCGAGGATGCTCAAGATCACGGATCGACCAGGGCCTTTACACATGTGGAGCCGGAGTCTTCAGTTGTTCGGAGCCGCATGCCGCTGCTGATCAGCGACGCTCGTGGGGTGCCTCACCCGGGTGGAAACCACCGTGCTGCGCGGGCTCGGGCTGGCCGAACGGGTTGCCGCCGGGGCCGTGCTGCTGCAGCGCGGGCGTGCCACCGGTCGGGGGCGCCATCGTCTGGAAGCCGCCCGTGGTGTTCGGGTTGGCCTCAGCGGGCTTGCCCTCCTCGTTGAGCTCACGCAGCTGGCGCTCGAAGTAGTCCTTCAGGCGGCTGCGGTACTCGCGCTCGAAGTCCTTGAGCACGTTGACCTTGTGCTCCAGCTCCTCGCGCTGCTGCACGAGGCTGCCCATGACCTGGCGGTGGCGCTCCTGGGCGTCGCGGTCCAGGTTCTCCGAACGCGCGCGTGCCTCACCGATGATCTGGTCGGCCTGGCGACGGGCCTTGCCGAGGATGTCCTCGGACTCGTGGCGGGCGCGGCCCAGGGTCTCGTCGGCCTCGCGGCGGGCGTCGGAGATCGCCTGGTCGGCGGTCTGCTGGGCCAGGGCCAGGACACGGGCGGCCGTGTCCATGTTCTCCTCGCCGCCCATCGCCATGTTGGCGCCGGTCATCTGCATCTGCTGCTGCGGCGCCGGCTGGGGCTCGACCGCCTGGGGAGCCTGGACCGGCTCGGGGCGCATCTGCTCCATCTGCGGCTCCGGAGCGGCCTGCTCCTGGGGCTGTTGGAAGTCCTGCATCCCGGCGTTGGGGACCTTGCCCCGCAGGCACTCGGCCAGCTTGCCGCGCAGTTCCTCGTTCTCCTGGATCAGGCGGTCGAGCTCTGACTCGACCTCGTCGAGGAAGGCGTCGACCTCTTCCTCGTCATACCCCGGTCGAAGCCGGGTTGTACTGAACTGCTTGTTCCGCACATCGGCGGGTGTCAGCGGCATGTTCGTCTCCTTGGCGCGCTTGGAGTCTGTCCGTAGGGACGCTACCTGATCGTGACCTTACGGCAATCCAGATCATGACCAAGACCACATATCGGAACCTGGGGCACAACAGTCGCCTCCGGTCCCATCTGACTAGATGAAGCTCCGGATGAGGGCCATCAGAATGTAGATACCGAAGAAGAGGACCAGCACACTCAGGTCGAGTGCGATGCTCCCCAGGCGTACGGGCTTGATGAACCTGCGCAGGAACTTCAGGGGCGGGTCGGTGATCGAGTACACGATCTCGGCGAGCACGAGAACGAACCCCCGAGGACGCCAGTCCCTGGAGAAGGACTGGACCATCTCCAGAACCACCCTCGCGATCAGCACGAACAGGAAGAGCTGTAGCGCGAAGAGCAGCCCGGACAGGACGTAAATCACGGTCGTTCCTCGACCCAATCTCTGGACGGATGTGACGGTCTAGCTCTGGTTGAAGAACCCTCGCTCGGCGATCCGCGCCTTGTCTTCGGCGGTCACCTCGACGTTGGCCGGGGACAGCAGGAACACCTTGTTGGTCACGCGTTCGATACTGCCATGCAGACCGAAGATCAGACCAGCCGCGAAGTCGACGAGACGCTTGGCGTCGCTGTCGACCATCTCGGTCAGGTTCATGATCACCGGCGTGCCTTCCCGGAAATGCTCTCCGATAGTACGCGCCTCGTTGTAGGTGCGTGGGTGGAGCGTCGTGATTCGAGCCAGGTCCGCGGTCGAGGCCGTCATGGTCGTACCACCGCGTCGGTCACCTGAACCCAGGTAGTCGCCGGCGTCCGTCACGTCGTCGCCCCGTACTTCCTCGCCACGCGGAGGCTCGGCGTCGCGGTCACGCTGCTGCGCCTCCACACCCTCGTCGAAATCATCGAACTCATCATATTCGTCCGCATAACGGTGATCGTAACGGTCGTCCTCCACGAGGCCGAGGTAGACCGCCATCTTGCGCATCGCGCCGGCCATCTCATGTCCTCCGTCGTCCCCGCGGCCCTCACACCGCAGCCGACTGTTCAACATCACCCATCCGACCCGTGTGAGCGGGATCGACGCCCTTTCGGGCGAACTCCACAGACGGGCTCCAAGGTCTATGTGGGGACATTACCCCACGATCGGCCCTCGGTCGCCGAGCAACGCCGTGCCGAGCCGCACGTGTGTCGCCCCCCTCTCGACCGCCGATTCGAGGTCCGCGCTCATCCCCGCGGACACCATCGTGGCCCGAGCGTAGCGATCGCGGATGCGCTCCGCGACTCCTTTGAGCCGGGCGAACGCCTGCGAGGGGTCCCCGCCCAGAGGGGCCACGGCCATCACACCGCCGAGCGTGAGCGCGTCGTGCTCGTCCACCCGCGCGGCCAGTTCCAGCGCGTCGGCGGGGTCGACTCCGCCGCGAGGACCGATGACGCCCGCCCGCGAGTCCTCGTCGAGGTTGACCTGGATCAGGCAGGTCAGCCGCCGTTCGGCCGCCTCGGCCCGCTCCCCCAGGGCCCGGGCCAGCTTGGCACGGTCCACCGAGTGCACGACGTCGGCGTAGGAGGCCACCGAGCGCGCCTTGTTGGTCTGCAACTGGCCCACGAAGTGCCAGGTCAGATCGAGGTCCGCGGTTTCGGCGGCCTTGGGCGCCGCTTCCTGGTCGCGGTTCTCGCCCACGTCGGTGACACCGAGGGAGGCCAGGATCCGGACATCACTGGCGGGATGGGTCTTGGTGACCGCAATCAGGGACACCTCGGAGGGGTCCCGGTCGGCCTTGAGGCAGGCGGCCTCGATTCTGGCCCGTGCCGCGTGGAGGTTCGCCCGGACCTGTTCGACGCGTGCGGGGTCGGCGTGTGACACGGTGTCCCTTCTCATGCTCCGGGGCGGAGCACTCCCTGATGGATGAGATGACTGGTGTGAATGATGTGAACGGCGCAGCCCACGGGACCGTTCTACCCGAGATGAGGCCCGCCCCGTCCCCGACCGTCCTGGCAAGACCCGAAGGGTGGCCGGGAGTGGCCCCGCGATGGCCGGGTCCGGCCGGGTGATCGTCAGGCGCGCCAGACGAAGGACGCGAACCGGCCCGTCGGCGCGTCCCGCCGGTGGGAGAAGAGTTCGGGGCTCTCCAGAGTGCAGCGGCCGTCGCTGGAGATCTCGGCGACACCCGCGCGGCGCAGCTGCGCGGTCACGGCGGCGAGCATGTCCACACCGGTGGTGCCCTGTCGGGTCCGGCACGCCGCCTCGGGCGCGTGCCGGGCGGTCTCCGCCTGCAACTCGGGCGGGACCTCGTAGCACCGGCCGCAGATGGTCGGCCCCAGGTGGACCCGGACGCGGTCCGGGCGGGCACCCTGCTCCACCATCGCCTCGACCAGGCGGACGGCCACTCCCCCGGCGGTGCCCAGGCGCCCCGAATGGGCCGCGCCCAGGACCCCGGCCTCCCCGTCGGCGGCGATGACGGGCAGGCAGTCGGCGGCCAGCGACGCCAGGACCAGGTCGGGGCGGGTCGTCACCACTCCGTCGCAGGTCCCCACGCCGCCGGGCTCGGTGGCCACGACGACGTCGGTGCCGTGCACCTGGTTCATCCACACCACTCGGTCGAGCCCGAAGCCCAGATCGGCGGCGGCACGCCTCCGGTTCTCCATGACGGGCGCCCGCTCATCCCCCGACCCCAGGCCCAGGTTCAGCGACGCGAACGGCGGCGCGGACACGCCGCCGCTCCGCTCGGTGACGGCGGCACGGACACCGTGCCCCAGATCGATGATGCTGCCCATCCGTGTGACCGACACCTTCCCACCCGTCTCCCACCATCGCCCCTGGGCGCTGCGCGAAGGGGCAGGGGCTACCACCCTCAACCGAAAGCCTACGGCTCCAGCACCCCCACCCGTCTCCCACCATCGCCCCTGGGCGCTGCGCGAAGGGGCAGGGGCTACCACCCTCAACCGAAAGCCTACGGCTCCAGCACCCCCACCCGTCTCCCACCATCGCCCCTGGGCGCTGCGCGAAGGGGCAGGGGCTACCACCCTCAACCGAAAGCCTACGGCTCCAGCACCCCCACCCGTCTCCCACCATCGCCCCCGGGCGCTCCGCGCAAGGGCAGGGGCCACCACCGGGACGGCGAGCAGTCCCGGCGCCATGCGCCGGGGTCAGGGCCGGGGTCGTCGACACGTCGATGCTACCGACGAGCGCGTACGGCGATCCACCGCTCGGCGCATGCGAACGGGGCCCCGCCCAGAGGGCGGAACCCCGTTCCCCGCTTGATTCGGGAGCGCCTACTTCAGGAACTCCGGCACGTCCAGGTCGTCGGGGTCGTCGAAGATCACCCGGCGCCGGGGCGTGGGCACTTCACCACGACGGTCCGCCGACGCGTCCGAGACGGCGTGGATGTGGTGGGACTGGCCGTCCTGCCGCTCCTCGCGCTGCTCCTGCGACTCGGACCGCGGAACCTCCTGCTGCGCGGGCTCGGGGGCGGGGCCCCCGTGGGTGACGGCCTCGGCCGACTGGGTCTCGGCGGCACCGTGGTCCGGCCCCGTGGAGGCCGGCGCGGTCGGCTCGGCCGGGGCGGGCTCCGGCTCGACCGGCGCCTGGTGCACCGGCGCGGTCTCGGCCGGACGGCTCACCGGCGGCGAGGCCGGGCGCGCGGTCTCCTGCGCCGGTGCGGCGGGCGCAGGGGCGGGTTCGGCCGGTCGGGACGGCGCGATCCACGGCATGCTGCTGGCCGACGCCCCGCTCGCGCCCGCGGCGGTGGACGCCGCCTGCGCGGACGACCCCTCCCGGCCGGACGTGGCGCCCCCGCTGGGGGCGGCGGCCTCAGGAGGGTCCACCGGCCGGTGCTCCCGGGCCACGCCTCCGTTGACCTCGGGTTCGTCGAAGCCCGCGGCGATCACGGTCACACGGACCTCGTCGCCCAGGGCGTCGTCGATGACGGCACCGAAGATGATGTTGGCCTCGGGTGCCGCCGAGTTGGCGACCAGTTGGGCCGCCTCGTTGATCTCGAACAGCCCCAGGTCGGAGCCGCCCTGGATGGACAGCAGCACCCCGTGTGCTCCGTCGATGCTCGCTTCGAGCAGAGGAGACGAGATCGCCATCTCCGCCGCCGCCACCGCACGATCGTCCCCTCGTGCGGAACCGATGCCCATGAGGGCCGACCCCGCACCGGACATGACCGACTTCACGTCGGCGAAGTCCAGGTTGATCAGGCCCGGTGTGGTGATCAGGTCGGTGATGCCCTGCACACCGGAGAGCAGGACCTGGTCGGCGGCCTTGAACGCGTCCAGCACGCTGACCTGGCGGTCAGAGATGGACAGCAGTCGGTCGTTGGGAATCACGATGAGTGTGTCGACCTCCTCGCGGAGCATCGCTATCCCCGACTCGGCCTGCGTGGCCCTGCGCTTGCCCTCGAAGCCGAAGGGCCGCGTGACCACACCGATCGTGAGGGCACCCAGGGATCGCGCGATGTTCGCGACGACCGGGGCGCCGCCGGTGCCGGTGCCGCCCCCCTCGCCCGCGGTGACGAAGACCATATCGGCCCCCTTGAGGACCTCCTCGATCTCCTCCCGGTGGTCCTCGGCCGCCCTGCAGCCGACGTCGGGGTTGGCTCCGGCTCCCAGGCCGCGCGTGAGTTCTCGGCCGACGTCGAGCTTGACGTCGGCGTCACTCATCAGCAGCGCCTGCGCGTCGGTATTGATGGCGATGAACTCGACGCCCTTGAGCCCCTCTTCGATCATTCGGTTGACGGCGTTGACACCGCCGCCGCCGATGCCGACGACTTTGATGACCGCGAGGTAGTTCTGCGGTGCTGCCACGACGAGGGGCCTTTCCGCTCGCATACGCCGTTCCGTCACCGTCGCCGGTGGCGGTGAGCCACCGGAAACGCCTCTGGTTCGGCATCCGGTTCTACAGTGTGCGTTTCGGGTGCACCCGCCGCCGCGTGCGCCGGTGGCGCTGCGGCCCGGGGCCCGGGGCCACCAGGTCCGTTCCCGCGCCGGTTCTGCCTCCCGGCGGGGCCCGTCCACTCGACGGACACCACGGTCTCGCGTACCCCAAAAGCGTGTTCTGTTGCTTTGTTGACGTTGGTTGTGCTTCCCGACAGTAAGCGGACCGCCGACTACGGGCAACCGATGACGAGGTCAGCCTAACGGCGTATAACGCGAGGAAGCGAAGTGCGCACTCGGCGCGTCGCGTCTGGAATGTCCTCGTCGGGTGATCGGTGCCTCAGCGGGGCGGCCGAGCGGCGACCGTGAGGCGGCTGCGCCGCCTGCCGCGGTCGATACTCGAAAGCCTTGTCCCGTACCAGGATTCCCCTTCACCGGACGATGGCCAGATCCGGGGTGCCGACGTCGTAGACGCGGTCCTCGGACGGCGGGTGCTCGCGCATGAGGACACGCAGGATCTCGCTCTTGTCCTGGGTGCGTTCGGGATCACCCCACTCCACGACCGCCCCGTTGCCGAGTTCGACGGAGATCGCGTCGGTGTCGGTGGCGTCGATGAGCTGGATCTGGGCGAGCAGCGAGTCCGGTGCCTGTTCGACGATGTCGGCGGCGGCCCGGACCGCGTCGCTGCCCTCGATCTCACCGGTGACCCGGACCAGCGGGTGGGTGCCGGGCCGCGTCGCGGAGTCCTCGATCCGCACGCCGTCGCCATCCACCAGCCGGTACTCCTCGCCCACCCGGATGGCGAGCAGGGGGCGGCGCTCGACGACCTCCACCCGCAGGGTCGCCGGCCAGCCGCGCTTGACCGTGGCGGACTCGACCAGGTCGAGGGACTCCGCCCGGGCCGCACTGCGGTCCAGGTCCACCCGGATCAGCGGCGTGCCCGTGCGGACGTCGACGGCGTCCACGACCTCCTCGGAGGAGACCCGGTCCAGGCCCGTGACCGCGACGCCGCGGACCACGAGCAGCCGGGAACCGAGCAGGACCCAGGTGACGACGCAGACCAGGGAGACGACGAGCAGCGCCACGAAGGCGACCTTCCACGGATCGGACCTGGTCCGCGCGGCCGTACCCTGCGCGGGTGCGGTGGCCTCGTCCTGGTCAGTGCTCATCCGGTCCTCTCCCCTTCGGCGTCCCCGCGGGCCCCCGACCGGTGCCCGCCACCACCCTCGGCGGACGCCGGTGGCACGGTCCTCTCCGCTGCGGCCTCCTCCCGCGGGAACCCGTGCGGCCCTCCTCCCGCCCCCTGGGGTCCCCGAGGGAGGGGAGGGCCTGCCTCCAGGCCCCGAAGGACCACACACGCCCTAGTGATCCCACGGTTGGGACCCCGACTTCAAGCTTGTGGGGACGCGCGTTCCGCGCGCCCCCTCGGCGCCCTGTCCCCCGGTGGTCCCGTCGGTGGGCCCGCGCCCGGGGCCTGCGCGGGCTGCCCGCGGGCCTTCCGCGAACCCGGACGAGCACCGGTGGAACCCCGTGTCCTCGGTTCTACGAGAGGGCCTCGACGATCTGCGGGCCGAGTTCCGTGACGTCGCCGGCGCCCATGGTGAGCACGATGTCTCCGGGGCGGGTGAGGTCGGCGACCGCACGCACGACCTCCTCACGGCCCGGCACGTAGTACACGTGGTCGTGCGTGACCCGCGAGGTGATGAGCTCACCGGTGACCCCGGGCTCGGGGTCCTCGCGGGCGGCGTAGACCTCCATCACCACGACCTCGTCGGCGAGGCTGAGCGCCGCGGCGAACTCCTCGGCGAAGAAGCGGGTGCGGCTGTACAGGTGCGGCTGGAACAGGGCGACGACGCGACCCTCGGGGCGGCCCTGGTCGGCCGCCTCGTCGGCCAGGGAGGCCAGCGCGGCACGGGTGGCGCGCAGGTCGGCCTCGATCTCCGTGGGGTGGTGCGCGTAGCTGTCGTAGACGGCCACACCGGCGGCCTCGCCCTTGGGCTCGAAGCGGCGGGCCGCACCGACGAAGTCGGCGATGCCCTCCACGGCGACCTGGAGGTCGTGGCCGAGCTCGTCGGCCACCGCCACGGCCGCGGCGGCGTTGAGCACGTTGTGCAGGCCGGGAACGGCCACCACGCCCTCGATCGGGTCCTCCTCGTCCGCGGTCTCCAGCGTGAACTCGGTGGCGAAGCCCCGCGCGCTGATCCGGGTGATCCGGTAGTCGGCGTCGGCCGCCTCGCCGTAGGTGCGCACCCGCTTGCCGCGCTCGCGGGCGAGCTCGGCGACCTCCCGGGCGCCGGGGTCGTCGATCCCGACGATCACCGTGCGCTCGACGCGGTCCACGAAGGACGCGAAGTTGGCGTGGATCTCCTCGATGCCGCTGTAGTTGTCGAGGTGGTCGGCCTCGACGTTGGTGACCACGGCGATCTTCGGGGAGAGCATGAGGAAGGAGCCGTCGCTCTCGTCGGCCTCGGCCACGATGGCCTCGCCGGTTCCGGCGTCGGCGCCCAGGCCGGTGGTGACCAGCTTGCCGCCGATCACGTAGCCGGGGTCGGTTCCCAGGTGCTGGAGCACCACGGCGACCATCGAGGTGGTGGTGGTCTTGCCGTGGGTGCCCGAGACCGCGATGCCCTCGCGCCCCAGCAGGAGCGCGCCCAGGGCGGCGGCCCGGGGAAGGACCCGCAGGCCGCGGCGGTGGGCCTCGGCGAGTTCGGGGTTGTCCTCGCGGATCGCGGAGGAGACCACGAGGGTCTCGGCCGGGCCGAGGTGGTCGGCGCTGTGGCCCACGTGGACCGTCGCACCCATCGCCTCCAGCTCGCGCAGGGTGTCGCTGTCGCGCGCGTCGCTGCCCGAGACCTCCACCCCGGACTGCAGCAGGACCCGGGCGATGCCGGACATGCCCGCGCCGCCGAGCCCGATGAAGTGGGTCCGGCCGAGCTTGTCGACGGGGACCGGGTCGGTCGCCTGGACCAGGCTCATCGTGCGTCCTTCCCGTCGTCGTAGTACGCGTCGTCGTCGGCGTCGTCGTCCTGGATCGGAATCTCCGGCGTGGGGTTGTCGCCCCTGGCGATCGCCAGGACCTCGCGCGCCAGCGCCTCGTCGGCGTCCCGGCGACCCATCCGCGCGGCCGCCTCGGACATGGTCACGACGCGGTCGGTGTCGGTGAGCAGCGGGATGAGCTCGCCCTTGATCCACTCCACGGAGATGTCGGAGTTGTGCACCATGAGCCCGCCGCCGGCGCTGACGATCGGTTCGGCGTTCTTGGCCTGTTCGCCGTTGCCGATGGCCAGCGGCACGAACGCCCCCGGCAGGCCGACGGCGGTCAGCTCGGCGCAGGTCATCGCCCCGGAGCGGCACATCGCCACGTCCGCGGCCGCGTAGGCCATGTCCATCCGGTCCACGTAGGGCACCGCGACGTAGGGGATGCCGTCCTCCGTCAGGTCCTGGGGTTCGTCCGCGTTCTTCGGGCCCACGACGTGCAGGACCTGCACGCCCTGGTCGCGGAAGAAGGCCCGGGAGGCGAAGGCGGTCTCGTTGAGGCGCTGGGCGCCCTGGGAACCGCCGAAGATCAGCAGGGTGGGCAGGTCGTGGCGCAGCCCGAAGAACGCACGGGCCTTGTCGCCCATGGCGAGCCGGTCCAGCGTGGAGATCTGCCGGCGCAGGGGGATGCCGATGAACCGGCCGTTGCGGATCTGCGCGTGGGGGTGCCCGGTGTACACGTGCGGGGTGAGGCGGGCGCCGAGCCGGTTGGCCAGACCGGGCAGCGGGTTGGCCTCGTGCACGACCGTGGGAATGCGGCGCCGGCGCGCGGCCAGGTAGCCGGGGGTGGCGACGTAGCCGCCGAAGCCGACGAGGATGTCGGCCTGGAGCCGGTCGAGTTGGTCACCCGCCGCGCTGAGCGCGCCCGCGAGCTTGCCGGGCACCGTGAGCAGTTTGGGGGTGAGTTTGCGCGGAAGGGGGACCGCGGGGATCAGGCCCAGTTCGTAACCGCGCATGGGCACCAGCCTGGTCTCCAGGCCCCGTTCGGTACCCAGGCACAGGATCTCCGTGCTCGGTTCGAGCCGCCGCAGTGCGTCCGCAAGGGAGAGTGCGGGCTCGATATGCCCGGCCGTGCCGCCTCCGGCGAGGGCTACCCTCATCGTCGCCTATTCCTCCTTGGTCGGTCACCTGCCGGGACCGGTCCGTTCCTGTGCTTGGCCGTGGTCGTCCCACCGCGGGGGCCCGGCGTGCGCGGGCCGCGCGCCGTGGTGGGGCGCCTGGAAGTGGTGTTCGCGGCCCGTTCCGTGAGGGGGGACGCGATCTTGTCCAGGCCAAGCCAGCTTAGAGCCCTTTGTGCCCGGCCGGGACCCCGGGCCGCCAGGGCTTTCTGCGCCTGGGGCTCCGTCCGGGCCAGGGAGAGCAGCACGCCGAGCCCGATCATGGTCGGGATGAGCGAGGATCCGCCGTAGGACACCAGGGGCAGCGGGATACCGGTCACGGGCAGCAGACCGATGACGGCGGCGATGTTGATCATGGCCTGCCCGATGATCCAGGTCACGATGGCGGCGGCGGCCAGGCGGGCGAACGGGTCCTTGACCCTGGTCGCCACGCGCAGCCCCGCGTAGCCCAGGACGCCGAACAGGCCGAGCACGAGCAGGGTGCCGATGAGGCCGAACTCCTCACCGATGATGGCGAAGATGAAGTCGGACTCGGCGAAGGGCAGGAAGCCCCACTTCTCTCGGCTGGCGCCGATCCCCACCCCCAGGATGCCGCCCGTGCCCAGCGCGTAGAGCCCGTGCAGGGACTGGAAGCTCGCTCCGGTGGGGTCGGCGCTCGGGTCGAGGAAGTGGGTCACGCGCCGGAGCCGGTACGGCTCGATCGCGATGACGATGGCGGCCAGGGTCAGGACGAGCCCGATCATGGCGACGAAGAGCCGGCCGGGCGCGCCCACGACCCAGAGCAGTCCGAGGAAGGTGAGCAGCAGGACCAGGGTGGTGGACAGGTCCGAGCCGATCAGCACGAGCAGCGCCAGCACCCCGCAGCCGGGCAGCAGCGGGATGAGCAGGTGCCGCCACTCGGTGAGTTCGCGCAGCTCGTCCTTGCGCGCCAGGATGTTGGCGCCCCACAGGGCGAAGGCCAGCTTGGCCGGCTCGGAGGGCTGCATCCTCGCTCCCCCGATGTCCAGCCAGCGCACGGCGCCGTTGATCTCGGTCCCCTGGAACGCGGTGATGAGCAGCAGGGCGACGGACACGATCATCGCGGGGTAGCCGACCACGCGAAAGGCCCACGGGGGCAGCTGCGAGGCGACCAGCATGAGCGGCAGGCCGATGGCGGCCGAGACCGCCTGCTTCTGGAACATCGAGAAGGCCGAGCCGGTCTCGGTGATCGAGTTGACCATGGTCGAGGACAGCACCATGACCAGGCCCAGGGCGATGAGCATGACGCCGCTGCCCAGGACGAGGTAGTAGGAGGTGAGGGGGCGGTCCAGGGACCGCACCCACTCACGCCACACGGGCCTGTCGCGGCCACCGGCCACCGCACGCCCCGGGGTCACCCTGGGGACCGTCGTCGTCGCCATCCACACCCTCCGCACGATTAGCGCCTCAATACTGGCGTACCGGCGGGTCGGGAACCGTGGACATTTCCCGCGTGTTGGCCATCTTTGGCGTGTCGGAACGTGGTGGTGGGCACACGACTCACCGCCCGTGCGCGTTTCTGTCACGCACGGGCGGCGGTCGGCTACTCAGAGCAGCCGGTGGACGGCGTCGGCGAAGAAGCGGCCCCGCTCGGGGTAGTTGGTGAACATGTCCATGGAGGCGGCGGCCGGCGCCAGCAGCACGGTGTCGCCCTCCTCGGCCAGGGCCGCGGCCTCGGCGACCACCGTGTCCATGACCGTGGGGCGCCCGGGCGCGTCCTCGGCGGGCCCCTCCACCTCGACCACGGGGACCTCGGGCGCGTGCCGGTCCAGCGCCTCCCGGATCCTGGCCCGGTCGCGGCCGATGAGGACGGCGCCGCGCAGCCGGGACGCGGCCTCGGCGACGAGCTCGTCGACCTCGGCCCCCTTGAGCAGGCCGCCGGCCACCCACACCACGGAGGTGTAGGAGTTCAGGGAGGCGGCCGCCGCGTGGGGGTTGGTCGCCTTGGAGTCGTCCACGTAGTCGACTCCTCCGACCGTGGCCACGTGGGAGATGCGGTGCGGTTCGGGCTCGAACGCGGCCAGCCCGGCCCGGACCGCGGCGGGCGCGACGCCCACCGACCGGGCGAGGGCGGCCGCGGCGAGCGCGTTGGCCACGTTGTGCGGTGCCGCCGGGCGGACGTCCGCGAGCGTGGCGAGCTCCTCGGCGCTGCCGACCGGGTCGGCGACGAAGGCGCGGTCCACCAGCAGGTCCTCGACCACGCCCAGTTCTCCCGGCCGGGGCGTGTCCAGCCGGAAGCCGACGAGCGGCGTGTGCGGGTCGCCGTCCTCCTCGGCCAGGCGGACCGACCAGGCGTCGGCGGTGTTGACGACGCGGACGGTGCCGCGCGCGAAGACCCGGCCCTTGGCCCGGGCGTAGGGGTCCAGGCCGCCGTGCCAGTCCAGATGGTCGGCCGCGACGTTGAGGACGACGGCGGCGTACGGTCGCACGCTGCTGGACCAGTGCAGCTGGAAGCTGGAGAGCTCCACGGCGAGGACGTCGTGGTAGCGGCCGTCCGTGTCGGGCAGGACCGCGTCGATGATCGGGGTCCCGACGTTGCCGACCGCGAGCGCGTCGCGGCCGTCGGCGCGCAGGACGGACTCCAGCATGCGCACGGTGGTGGTCTTGCCGTTGGTGCCGGTGATGGCGAGCCACACCTGGTCGGCGGGCTTGAGCCGCCAGGCGAGTTCGACGTCGCCGATGACCTCGACCCCGGCCTCGGCCGCCCGGAGCAGCAGTGGGGAGTCGGGGCGCCAGCCCGGCGAGGTGACCACGAGGTCGCAGTCATCGGGCAGCGGGGTCGCGCCGAGGACGACCTCGGCCCCCTCGGAGGTGAGGTCGGCGGCGATCGGCCGGGTGGTGTCGTCGTCGCGGCCGTCGACCACGACGACCCGGGCCTGCCTGGCCAGGAGGGCGCGGGCGACCGGGGGCCCGGACACGCCCAGGCCGGCGACGCAGACCACGCGGCCCTTCAGCTGGGCGGCGAAGTCGGGCCCGGAGCCCGGGGAGGTCCGCACCGACGGCGTCCGCGGGGGGTGGTGGGCGGCGGGTGGGCTGTGTTCGTGCTGCATGGCGCTACCTCGGCATCCATTCCAGGTAGAACAGGCCGATGGCGGTGGCCACGAACAGTCCCTGGATGATCCAGAAGCGGATCACGATGGTGGTCTCGGCCCAGCCCCTGAGCTCGAAGTGGTGCTGGAGCGGCGCCATCCGGAACACGCGTTTGCCGGTGAGGCGGAACGAGGTGATCTGGATCATCACCGACATGGTGATGATGACGAAGAGGCCGCCGATGAGCAGGAGCAGCAGCTGGGTGCGGGTGGTGATGGCCAGGCCGACGATGAGGCCGCCCAGGGCCAGCGAGCCGGTGTCGCCCATGAAGATCTTGGCGGGCGGGGCGTTGAACCACAGGAAGCCGATGCACGCGCCGAGCGCGGCGGCGGCCACCACGGCCAGGTCCAGGGGGTCGCGGACCGTGTAGCAGTTGTTGGCCAGGTAGGACACGCAGGACTGGCGCAGCTGCCAGTTGCCGATGATCACGTAGGCGACCAGCGACAGGATGGTGGCGCCGGTGGCCAGGCCGTCGAGCCCGTCGGTCAGGTTCACCGCGTTGGAGAAGCCGACGATGAGGAACAGGGCCCAGGCGATGAACAGGACCACCATCAGGGGCGGCCCGAAGTCGCGGAGGAAGGACAGGCTGGGCGCGGCGGGGGTGTAGCCGTACCCGTTGGGGAACATGGTGACGCCGTAGGCGAATCCGACGCCGACGATGGCTTGGCCGACCATCTTGGCGCCACTGCGCAGGCCCAGGCTGCGACGCTTGTAGATCTTGATGAAGTCGTCCAGGAAGCCGACGCAGCCCATGCCGACGAACAGGAACATCACCAGCAGGCCGGAGGCGGTCGGGCCCGTGGAGGACGGCTGGACGATCCACAGCACCAGGTGCGAGCCGAAGTAGCCGATCACCGCGCCGAGGATGATGACGATGCCGCCCATGGTGGGCGTGCCCTGCTTGGTCTTGTGGCCCTCGGGGCCGTCGTCGCGGACCTCCTGGCCGAACTTGAACCGGTAGAGGAGCTTGATCAGCGGCGGCATCAGCGCCATGGACAGGATCAGCGACAGCGCCGCCGCGATGGAGATGCCGATCACTGGACATCACCCTTGGTGATGTGGTCGATAACCCTTTCGAGCGCTGCCACCCGAGATCCCTTCACAATGACGACGTCTCCTGTGCGTATCCGTTCGCGCAGTGCCGAGGCCGCCGACTCCGCGTCGGCGACTCTGACGGTCTCCCCGTCCCACTGCCCCGCCCGGGCGGCGCGTTCGGCTCCGACGGCGATGCCCTCGGCCTCGGCGCCCACCACGATCAGGTGGGACACGCCCGTGCGGGCCGCCAGTTCGCCGACCTTCTCGTGTTCGGCGCGGCCGTCCCCGCCGAGCTCGGCCATGTGGGCCAGGACGGCGATGGAGCGGCGCTCGCGGGCCAGCGCTCCCAGCGTGCTGAGCGCCGCCCCCATGGACTCGGGGTTGGCGTTGTAGGCGTCGTTGACGAACGTGGCGCCTTCGTGCTCGGTGACCTCCATGCGCCACCGGCTGACCGGTGTGGCGGCCCCGAGCGCCTCGGCGACGGCGTCGGCGTCCATGCCGAGTTCATCGGCGACGGCGGCCGCCGCCAACGCGTTGTGCACCTGGTGGGCGCCGACGAGCGCCAACCGCACCTGGGCCGTGCGACCGCCCAGGTGAAGTGTGAAGGCGGGCGCGCCGTCATCGCCCAGGACGACGTCGGTGGCGCGCACCTGCGCGTCGTCGGCCAGCCCGTAGGTGACCACGCGCGCGTCGGTGCGCGCGGCCATGGCGCTCACCCGCGGGTCGTCGGCGTTGAGGACGGCCACGCCGCCGCTGCCGCGGCCCTCGCCGGGCGGAAGGGACTCGACGAGCTCGCCCTTGGCCCTGGCGATGGCGTCGCGGTCGCCGAACTCGCCCATGTGGGCGCTGCCCACGTTGAGGACCACACCGATCCGGGGAGGGGCGATCCGACACAGGTGGGCGATGTGCCCGATGCCGCGGGCGGCCACCTCGAGAACGAGCTGGCGGGTGCCGGTGTCGGCCCGCAGCACGGTCAGGGGGTGGCCGATCTCGTTGTTGAACGAGCCCGACGGGGCGACGGTGGGCCCGATCCGCCCCACGACCTGGGCGATCAGGTCCTTGGTGGTGGTCTTGCCGGAGGAGCCGGTCACCCCGATGACCTCGGTGGCCTCCGCTCCGCGCCGGGGGTCGCTGAGTTCCTGGGCCACGTGCCGGGCGAGCCGGGCCAGGGCCGCCACGACCGCGTCGTCCCCGCCGTCCACCAGTAGGTGGGGCACGTCCACGGGTCGCGAGGCCAGCACGGCGGTGGCCCCGGCCTCGACGGCCCGGTGGGCGAAGTCGTGTCCGTCGGCGCGTTCACCGCTCAAGGCGACGAAGAGCGCCCCCGGAGCGGACTGCCGGGAGTCGATGACGACGGGGCCGTCGACGACGGTGTCGGGGCGCGCTGATCCGCCGATGGCGGCTTGGGTGATCTCAGCGATCCGATCGAGCGTGAGCGCGATCAAATCCACTCCTCATGTCAGGCCGGTCCCACGGCGCCGCTGGGGCTGTAGGCCACCCGGCCGGAGTCAGGTCAGGGGATGGCACCGCGGGTGCCGTGCGCGCTGTGCCGTACGGGCGTCACCACGGGGCCGGCCGGAGCCGCGCCCGCGGGCGCCACCGTAGGCGGCACGTGTCAGGCTGCGATTGCCGGACCTACCTTAGAACATGTTGGGGTCCCTGGCGTCCTCACGGGGCCGGTGTGGAGCAATATGCGCCAGTTCGTGACCGTCCATACGCTGGTACGCCACGACCCACGAGCCGGTCGGCGGGTACGCGCACCGGGGCGCGGGGCTCGGCAGGCGCGTCCCCGCGCCCCGGTGCGTGCGGCCGCCCCGCCGGGGCGGCGCGTCGTCAACCCAGGTCGGGCGCGCGGTGGATGTCCTGCAGGGCGACGCCCAGGCGCTCACGGGCACTCACGCTCAGGTGGCCCTCGATGGCCTCGCGCAGCACCTCCCGGTCGTCGAAGGGCAGGACCTCGCCCTTGACGTACTGGCCGGTCTCGTGGCCCTTGCCCGCCACCACGATCACGTCCCCGGGGCCGGCCCGGTCCACGGCCAGGCCGATCGCCTCGGCCCGGTCGAGTTCGACGGTGACCCGGGCCCGCTGGTCCTCCGGCACCTTGGCGACGCCCTCGAGCATGGCGGAGGCGATCGCGATGGGGTCCTCGGTGCGCGGGTTGTCGTTGGTGACGATCAACTGGTCGGACAGGCGTGCGGCGGCCTCGCCCATGAGCGGCCGTTTGGCGCGGTCACGGTCTCCGCCGCAGCCCACGACCATGGTGAGGCGGCCCTCGGTGGTGGCACGCAGCGCGGTGAGCACGGCCTCGATGGCCCCGGGCTTGTGGGAGTAGTCCACGAGCGCGGTGAAGTCCTGCACGGCGCTGGGCACCGAGCCGACCACGACCTGCTCCATGCGTCCGGGCACTCCGGGCGCGGCGGCCACCCCCGCGATGGCGGTCTCCAGGGGCAGGCCGGCCTCGACCAGCCCGACGATGGCGGCCATCGCGTTGGAGACGTTGAAGGGGCCGGGCAGGGCGACGGAGGCACCGGCCTCCATTCCGCCGGGCCCGACGATGCGGAAGGTACTGCCCGCGGCGCCCAGGTCGACGTCCACGGCCCGCCAGTCGGCCGCCATCCCGTTCTCCGGCCCGGCGTCGGACTGGCCCTCCACGGCGAACGTGGTGACGGGCACCGCGCCGTCCCCGCGCACCATGTCCACCAGCGCCCGCCCGAAGCGGTCGTCGGTGTTGATCACGGCGATGTCGCAGTACTCCGCGGAGAACAGGCGCGCCTTGGTCTCGAAGTAGTCGCGCAGGTCCGAGTGGAAGTCCAGGTGGTCCTGGGACAGGTTGGTGAAGATCGCGACGTCGTAGCGCGTCCCCCCGACCCGGCCCAGCGCGAGGGCGTGGCTGGAGACCTCCATGGCCGCGGCGGTGATGCCGCGCTCCCGCATGACGGCGAAGAGGCCGTGCAGGTCGGTGGCCTCGGGGGTGGTGAGGGAGGAGGCGACGCGCTCGTCGCCCACGCGCATCTCGACGGTGCCGACCAGGCCGGTGGTCATACCGGCCGCGCGCAGCCCCGACTCCACCAGGTAGGTGATGGTGGTCTTGCCGCTGGTACCGGTCGTGCCGACCAGGAGCAGGTCGTGGGCGGGGTCGTCGAAGACCCAGGACGCGGCCGTGCCGAGCGCGGCGCGGGCGTCGGGGACCACCAGGACGGGCAGGCCGGTGGCCGCGGCCCGGTCCGCCCCGGCCGCGTCGGTGAGAACGGCGGCGGCTCCCGCCTCGGCCACCTGCGCGGCGAAGTCCGCGCCGTGCGCGCGGGTTCCGGGGAGGGCGGCGTAGAGGTCGCCGGGGCGCACCTTGCGGGAGTCGTGGGTGATGCCGCGGACGTGCACCTCCTCGCCGGGCACCTCGGCGGTCTCGCGCGCGCCCGGTTCGGGGCGCAGCAGGGTGGCGTCCGGCCCGAGCAGCGTCGCGAGGGCGGACAGTGGACGGAGTTGAGTGTGTTCTGGTCGCATTACCGGTGGCACGAGTGGAGGTTAACGGCTGTGGAGGACCGCTCGGTAATTTCCACGCTGCGTTGGGGGAGGAATCTCCGAACTGGCATTTCACCCAGGTTACGCCCACCGGCCGCCAGAGGCCCGTCGACTAGTCTCGACCGCATGGAGCCCACGTCCCCGACCCCACCCGGAATTCCGGCCGCGGACCCGCCCCGAGCACGGGCCGACGCGGCAGGCTCACACGGGGCGCGGGAGAACACGCCGCTGATCCTGGACGGCGGCCTGGCCACGCGTCTGGAGGCCTACGGCCGCGAGCTGGGCGGCGGGCTGTGGTCGGCGCGGCTGCTGGCCGAGGAACCCGAGGTGATCCGCCGGGTGCACCGCGACTACTTCGAGGCGGGCGCCGACGTGGCGATCGCCGCCGGGTACCAGGCGAGCGTTCCGGCGTTCACCTCCCGGGGGTACGGGCGGGCCGAGGCGGAGCGGCTCGTGGTGCGCTCGGTGGAGTTGGCGCTGGCCGAGCGGGACGCGTTCGGTTCCGGCCTGGTCGCCGCGGGGGTGGGGCCCTACGGCGCGGCCCTGGCCGACGGCTCGGAGTACACCGGCGACTACGACCTCGACGAGGACGGCCTGTACCGATGGCACAGGGACCGCTGGCGGCTGCTCGTCGGCGCGGGAGCCGACCTGGTCGCCTGCGAGACCATCCCCTCCCTGCCCGAGGCACGGGCGCTGGCCCGGCTGGTCCGGGAGACCCCGGGCGTGCGGGCGTGGGTGAGCTTCTCGTGCCGCGACGGCGAACACATCAGCGACGGTACGCCGATGCGCGAGGCCGTGGCCGCGATGGCTCCGCTGTACGCCGACGGCGGGCTGGTGGCGGTCGGCGTCAACTGCACCGCGCCCCGTTTCGTGCCGTCCCTGGTGCGGACGGTCGCCGCGGCGGGGGTCCCGGCGGTCGCCTACCCCAACTCCGGCGAGGTGTGGGACGCGGCGGCGCAGCGCTGGACCGGTACGAGCGAGCCGGAGGAGTTCGGGACCGCGGCCCGGGTCTGGCAGGAGGCCGGGGCGTCCCTGGTCGGCGGGTGCTGCCGGACCGGCCCCGAGCACATCCGGTCGGTGCGCGCGCACCTGTCCCCCGCCGCCCCGTGAACGGCGGAGGCGGACGGCGCGGTCCGCGCCGTCCGCCTCCGCGGCCGTAGGAAGGCCGGACCCGTCACTCCTCCAGGCGGATCGCCGGCGGCTCGGTCTCCGTCGGCGGCACCTTGAGCGACTGCAGGGCGAAGGACATGATGTCGTTGAACACCGGCCCCGCGGCCTCGCCGCCGTAGTAGGTGTCCTGGGGGTTGTGCAGGACCACCTGAACGACGACCTCGGGTGCGTCGGCCGGGGCGAACCCGGCGAAGGTCGCGGTGTAGCCGCCGTCCTCGTAGGCACCCGTCTCGGGATTGATGCGGTTGGCGGTACCGGTCTTGCCCGCCACGCGGTAGCCGTCGATGCGGGCCTGGGGCGCGGTGCCCTCGTCGCTGGTGACCGCCTCCAGCATGAGGGCGAGCTGGTCCGCGGTCTCCCGGCTGACGATCCGCCGCTGCTCGGGGTCGTCGGAGGGCGTGAACTCCCCGTCTGCGTCGACCGTCCCGGCCACGATGGTCGGGTCGGCCCGTACGCCGCCGTTGGCGATCGTGGCGTACACCGACGCCATCTGCGTGGCGTTGACCGACAGGCTGTGGCCGATCGACACCGAGGGCAGCTGGGTGCCCCACCAGTCGTCGGGGTCGGTGAGGATGCCGGCCTCCTCGCCCGGCAGGTGCAGACCGGTGGGCTGGCCGAGGCCGAAGTCCTCCATGTAGGAGTGCAGGACACCGGCTCCGACCTGGTCGGCGATCTTGATCGTGCCCACGTTGCTGGAGTGGGCCATGATGCCGTTGACGGTCAGGCGCTGGGTCTCGTGGTAGCTGGAGTCCTTGAACGTCTGGTCGTAGTACTGCTGGGCGTAGGGCACGGTGTAGACCGTGTCGGGGCTGGTCAGCCCCTCCTCCAGGGCCGATCCGATGGTGATGACCTTGTTGGTGCTGCCCGGCTCGAAGGTCTCGTGCACGGCACCGTTGGCCCACTCCTCGGCTCCGCTGGCCTGGATGTCGTTCTGGTCGTAGGTGGGGTAGTCGGCCATGCCGATGACCTCGCCGGTGGGCAGCATCGCGATGGCGCTGCCCCCCTCCGCGTCGAGCTCCTCGACCCGCTCGGCGAGCACCTGGGCCATGTGGAACTGCAGGTCGCGGTCCAGGGTCAGGCGCACGTCCTGGCCCGGCACCGGATCGCGGACCAGGCCGCCCGCCATGGGGATCTGGGTACCGTCGGCTCCCACCTCGACCTGCCGCTTGCCCGCCTCGCCGGCCAGGGTGCCGTCGAGGTAGCCCTCCAGGCCCTCCAGGCCGTGGCCCTCGGTACCGACGAAGCCCACCAGGTCCGCGGCCCCGGTCTCCTCGGGGTAGACGCGGTTGTAGTCCACTTGCGCGCCGACCCCGGACAGGCCGAGGTCGCGCAGCTCGCCCCACGCCTCGGGCGTGACCTCCCTGGCCACCACCTGGTAGCGGCTGGGCCTGGCGTCGACCTTGGCCTCGACCTCGTCCTCCTCCAGGTCGAAGCGGGTGACGAGTTCGTCCACGAGCTGGGCGCGCTCGTCCTCCTCGACCTCCTCGGGGTCGACGAAGACCGTGCGCACCTCCACCGACAGGGCGAAGGGATGGCCCTCGGCGTCGGTGATCTGTCCGCGGAGCGTGGGGATGTCGATGGTCTGCAGGCGCAGGTTGGAGGCGGCCTCGGCGTAGGTCTCGGCGTCCAGCCCCTGGATCTGGACCAGGCGTCCGGCGAAGAGCAGGATGACGACCGCGATCAGCCCCGCGCCGAGCCTGAGGCGCTTGCGCGGGTCGCCCCGCCGGAAGGTACGCCGCAGCAGAGGCGGTGGCGGCGGCGGTGGAGCGGGGCGGCGTCGCGGTGCCCCGGCGTCCCCGCCCCGGCGTACCCGGCGCGCGCCGGAGCCGCCCTGGGCGGCACGCGCCGACGCGGACGCGCGCGTGCCGCCGTCCGGACGGCGCGGTTCGCGCTGGGGACGCTTACTGGGCCTGGACCCGGAGCGCCCGGAGGCCCCGGGTCTGCGGGGGTCGCGGGGGCGTCGGTCCCGGGGCGTGCTCAATCACCGCTCCCAACGCTCCCGGACACCCGGCCCTCGTCGAGGTCGAGGAAGAGCGGGCCCTCGCCGGGCTCCATACCCATCTCCTCGGCCTCCGAGGCGATCCGCTCGGAGGTCTCCAGGTGGGCGACGCTCTCCCGCAGCTCCTGCTCCTCATAGGACAGCTCACGGTTCTCCGCCTGCAGGCTGGTGATGGCGAAGGCCTCCTCGGCCACGACGCTGCGCAGGACGAGCAGGCCCACGAGCGCGCCCCCGAGCAGGCACAGCACGAGCAGGACGAAGGGGATGCGCGGTGCCCGCCCGCCCCCTCCGCTCTGGCGCGCCGACCCGGTGGTGGCCGCCGGGCGCGCCGGCGCGCGCTTGGGCGCGGCCTTCGGTGCCGGGCGCGTCCTGGTGCCGGCGGTGCCGCGCGAGGAGGCACGGCGTGTGTCCGTCCTGGTGCTCATGTGGTCTCCCTACTGCCGCGACGGCCTGCGCACGCGTTCGACCGCCCGTAGGCGGGCCGACTGCGCACGCGGGTTGCGTTCGTTCTCTTCGTCCGTGGGGAGCTCGGCCCCCCGGGTGAGGAGCCGGAGCTCGGGCTGCCGGTCGGGGAGCGGGACGGGCAGGTCCGCGGGGGTGGTGTCCTTGGCCAGCGCGGCGAACGCGCGCTTGGTGATGCGGTCCTCCAGCGAGTGGTAGGACAGCACGGCGATGCGTCCGCCGACGGCCAGACGGGACAGGGCCGCGGGCAGGGTGCGTTCGAGGATGGACAGTTCCGCGTTGACCTCGATGCGCAGCCCCTGGAAGGTGCGCTTGGCGGGGTGGCCGCCGGTGCGGCGGGTGGCCGCGGGGATGGCGTCCCGGACGAGCTCGGCGAGTTCGCGGGTGGAGGTGATGGGTGCCTGGGCGCGGCGGCGCTCGATCGCCCGGGCCACGCGGGAGGCGAAGCGCTCCTCGCCGTAGGCGCGCAGGACACGGGTGAGCTCGGCGAACGAGTAGGTGTTGACGACCTGTTCCGCGGTGAGCTCCTGGGTGCGGTCCATCCGCATGTCCAGGGGGGCGTCGTGGGCGTAGGCGAAGCCGCGGTCGGTCTCGTCCAGCTGGGGCGAGGAGACCCCGAGGTCGAGCAGGACCGCGTCGGCCTCGGAGAAACCCGCCTCGTCCAGGGCCCGCGGGATCTCTGAGTAGACCGCGTGCACGAAGTGGGTGCGGTCGGCGTAGGGCGCGAGCCGGGCGGCGCTGCGCTCCAGGGCGGTGGTGTCGCGGTCGACGCCGACGAGCCGCGCCTCGGGGCAGGCCTTGAGCAGGGCCTCGGAGTGCCCGCCCAGTCCCAGGGTTCCGTCCACCAGGACGGCGCCGGGCGTGCTGAGCGCGGGCGCGAGCAGCTCCACGATGCGGTCGAGCATGACGGGCACGTGGAGGGGGTCGAGTCCCTCGCGCGCGGCCCGGATGCGGTCCTCGATGTCACCGGAGCCGTGCTCACGGTGTGGATCGTCACCCCTGTCGGGGTGCGCCCGCCGCCCGTCGTCCCCCATGCTCCGCCGATCCTCCACGCTGTCCCCGTCTCCCCCTGAGTCGCCGCGGTAGCGCCGTTCGTGCGCTCCGCGGTGTCCTTCGCGTGGCCCGGCCGGGTTCCGGCAAGGCCGTCCGGACACGGCCGCTATTGTCCACCTTCCGGCGGGCTCGCGTTCACCACCTGGCACCGGGGAAGTCGCGCCAGCTCGTGTGTGCCGTCTCCGGAGGCCGTTGCCGGACTCCGACTTGCAAGGGTGTGGACTTCGTGCTGGTGGCCCCGACGATGGCGTCACCGGGTTCACAGCACCCCGGGCAGCACCTCCTCCGACAGTCGCGCGAAAGCCTGCTCCTGCTCGGCCTCGTAGTCCGACCACGCCTCGTCCGCCCAGATCTCCAGGCGGGTGTTGGCACCGATCACGACACAGTCGCGATCGAGCCCCGCGTAGGCGCGCAGCTTCGGCGGGATGGTGATCCGGCCCTGTTTGTCACAGGACTCGTCGGACGCGCTGGCGAAGAGGATCCTGCTGTAGTCGCGAACCGCCTTGGCGGTGACCGGGGCCGAGCTGAGCGCGTCGGTGACGCGCTGGAACTCCGCCGTCGGGAAGACGTAGAGACAGTGCTCCTGGCCTTTCGTGATCACCAACCCCCCCGACAGTTCGTCGCGGTACTTCGCCGGAAGGAACAACCGTCCCTTCTGATCGAGGCGAGGCGTATGCGTGCCGAGGAACACAGTGGCACCCCCTCACCCCGAAGTGGAGAATTCACCAGCTCCACGATGCTCCACCTTACTCCACTCGGCCCCACCGTCAACAGCTTCAATCCCGATTCGCGCCCCAAAGAATCGATAAATGCGCAGGTCAGCGAGGTGGAGCGGAGTGGAGGGTGCCGGCGCGCCCCTCGGTGGGGCGCCGGCACCCCACCGCGAGCCCCGTGACGTGGTGAGATGCCACCGTCCCGCGCGGGCGCACGCGCGCGGCGCGGCCGCTTCCGGGCGGGGCGGAGCGCCGACCCCACGGTCTCCGGGGTCGCCCCGGGCGGGACGGCACCGCATGAGCGGGAGGGGCGGCTCGGACCCTTCGGCCCGCCACCGCCCCTCCGGGGCCGCCGGACCACCGGTGGGGAAAGGAACCGGGACCGGACCTACGGCACCGGACGAAGCGTCACAATTTCAGCGAGTGCGAAGTATCGCTACACGTCGCTGACCGAGCCGGTAGCCTCGGTTCGACCATCGACGCGCGAAGACCAGACGGAGCGGAGGTTCTCGTGTCACTCAACACACGCCACGGCGGCCACGGGGGCGGTGTCCACGGCGGCGTCAGTGGGGTCGTCGCCGTCGCCGACCGGATCAGGACCGCCATCGAGACCGTCATCGAGGGCAAGCCCGAGGTTTTGAGGATCGCCCTGACGGTGCTCCTCGCCGAAGGCCACCTGCTCATCGAGGACGTCCCCGGCGTGGGCAAGACCATGCTCGCCAAGGCCCTGGGCCGCGCCGTGGACTGCTCTGTCCAGCGCGTCCAGTTCACCCCCGACCTGCTGCCCAGCGACATCACCGGGGTCAGCGTCTTCCACCGGGACCGCCACGAGTTCGAGTTCAACCCGGGTCCGGTGTTCGCCAACATCGTCCTGGGCGACGAGATCAACCGCGCCTCCCCCAAGACCCAGGCGGCCCTGCTGGAGTGCATGGAGGAGCGCCAGGTCAGCGTCGACGGCCAGACCCGCGCGCTGGAGCGGCCGTTCATGGTGGTCGCCACCCAGAACCCCGCCGACATGGAGGGGACCTACGCCCTGCCCGAGGCCCAGCGCGACCGGTTCATGGCGCGCGTCTCGGTCGGCTACCCCTCCCCGCAGTCCGAGCTGGACATGATCGACTCCCACAGCTCGCGCTCCCCACTGGACTCCCTGGCCGCGGTCACCAGCGCCGAGCAGGTCCGCGACCTCGCCGACCAGGTGTGCTCGGTGCACGTCGCCCCCGGTATGCGCCGCTACGTCGTCGACCTGGTCAACTCCACCCGGACCAGCCCGGAGCTGCGCCTGGGCGCCTCGCCCCGGGCGACTCTGCACCTGGTGCGCGCCGCCCGCGCCTACGCCGCCCTGGACGGGCGCCACTACGTCGTCCCCGACGACGTGCAGGCGCTGGCCGTCCCCGTGCTCGCGCACCGGCTCCTGCCCGCGCCCGAGGCCCAGATGGAGCGGCTCACCGCCGAGCAGATCGTCGCCAAGCTGGTGGCGCGCCTGCCGGTCCCCGGCCCGAACTGACCGACCGCGCCCCGCGGCGCCCACGACGCCCGAGAGAGGGCACATGCGCCCACCCGTCTCCCACCACCACCCTCAACGGACGCCCACGGCGCAGCCCCCCTCGCCCGTCTCCCACCACCACCCTCAACGGACGCCCACGGCGCAGCCCCCCTCACCCGTCTCCCACCCCGCTCCCCCTCCCGACTCCCACCGCTCCAACGCGACGCCCGCGCCGCCCGCGCCGCGTCCGCGCCTGCGCCGCCGACTCACGGGGCGCGGTGTCTGCATGCTGCTCCTGGGCCTGGTCGCGCTGGTGGCCGGCGCCGTCCTGGGACAGCGCGAGCTCGTGGGCGTGGGCGTCCTACTCCTGGCCGTCCCCCCGCTGTCCGCGCTCACGGTCATGGGCGCCACGACCCGGATCACGCACAGCCGGTCGGTCGTCCCGCTCCGGGTCACCGCCGGGTACGACGCCCGGGTCCTGGTACGGGTGGGCAACTCCTCGCGGACGTGGCCGGTCTCCTCGCTGTTCGTCGAGGACACCCTGCCGGCACCGCTGGGCACCGAACCCCGCTACACCATCGGCCACCTCGGCCCCCAGACGGTCCGCGACGTCACCTACCTCGTGCGCCCGGCGGTCCGCGGCAGCTACCCCGTGGGGCCGCTCCGGGTCGGTGTCGCCGACCCGCTCGGGTGCGTACGCCTCACCCGCGACGTCGGCGCGCCCTCGCCCCTGCTCGTGACCCCGCCGGTCGTGCCGCTGGACGCGCTGGGCCGGGCCGACGGATCACGGGGCGACCAGGCCCCGCACCGATCGGTGAGCGGCGCGGGCGAACAGGACCCGGTGCCGCGCGAATACCATCACGGCGACGAAATGCGCCGCGTGCACTGGCGCTCCACCGCCAAGCAGGGCGAGCTGATGGTCCGCCGGGACGAGCAGCACTGGCGGGAGAACAGCTCCATCCTGTTGGACACCCGGCGGAGCGCCCACCGGGGTGTGGGACACCACGGCTCCCTGGAGACCGCGGTGAGCACGGCGGCGTCGGTGGCCGTGCACCTGATCGACGGCGGGCACGAACTGCGCTTCCTGACCGAACAGGGCAGGATGCACACGGCCGACAGCACCGGTGTCCTGGACGGCCTGGCGGTCGCCCGGGCCTCGGACACCCCCGGCCTGCTGGGCGGAATCGACCAGCTCCGCGGGTCGCGCGGCACCTCCTCCAGCCTGCTCGTGGCGGTCCTGGGCGCGGTCTCGGCCGAGGAGGCCGCCGCGCTGTCGGCCGTGAGGGGCGCCCCCACACGGGTCGCCGTGCTGTGCGCGCACGGCGCCTGGTCGGCTCCCGAGGAGCTCCGCGGCACGCACGACGTCCTCGTCTCCGGCGGTTGGCGCGTCCTCGTCCTCTCCTCCACGTCCGAACTGTCCGCGCTGTGGCGCCGGGCGACCGCCGCCGAGGGCGCCGCGTTCACCGCGAACACTCCGAACCCGCCCCGGGAGGGCCGGCGTTGAGAACACTGATGCCCCTGGCCACCCTGCTGTGCCTGCTGACGGCGATGCCGCTGCTGGGTTCCCTGATCCGCGGCCCGTGGTGGGTCCCCGCGGTCGTGCTCATGGTGACGGTGGCCGCGGTGTCGGCGCTGTACCGGCGCACCCGCTGGAACCTGCTGCCCGTGCCGCTCCTGCAACTGCTGGCGGCCGCCGCGCTGGTCACGCCGATCTTCGCCGCGCGGGACGCCCTGGGGGGCGTCGTTCCCACGGCCGACAGCGTCGCGTACCTGGGTGAGGCGTTCCAGCAGGGCCTGAACTCCATCAACACGAACGCCCCGCCCGTCGCCGCCTCCGCCGGGGTGACACTGATCATCGCGATGGTGTTCGTCGTCTTCATGGTCACCGCGGACTTCATGGCGGTGACGGCGCGCTGTCCGGGCATGGTGGGCGGCCTGCTGCTGGCGCTGCTGGCCGTACCGCTGGTCCTGGAGGGCGAGGCCCTCACGTGGGGATCGATGGCCGCCGCCGCGGCGGGGTTCCTGGGATTGCTGGCCGCGGACATGTGGGTGCGCGGCCGCGAGTGGGGCGTGTTCGTCCCCGACGACACGCCCAGGGCCCTCGTCCTGGGCGGCCTGCGCCGGCTGGCGCTGACGGGGGCCGCCGTGGCCACCGCGATCCTCCTGGCGCTGGCCTTGCCGTTGGCGGTCCCGTCCCTGCGCAGCGACGTCTTCTACGACCTGGCCGACGGTGCCTACATCAGAACGGGCGGGGACGACATCACCATCCTGGACCCCATGGTGTCGATCAGCCGGGACCTGACGGCGGCCTCCGCCCGCACGGTGCTCACCTACCGGTCCACCAGCGACGACCCGGACTACCTGCGCGCGTTCGCACTCGACGAGTTCGACGGCGTGAAGTGGACGATGACACCGGTCAACGCCGACAACGACAACGAGGTCTCCGGAGAACTGCCGCTGCCCGCGGGGTGGTCCGAACCCGCACCGGAGGAGACGGTGACCACGCGGGTCTCCATGGACTCCGACGCACCGCCGGTGGACTTCCTTCCCCTGCCGTACTGGGTGAGCTCGGTCGACGTCCCCGGCCAGTGGTACATCGATCCCGAGACCCACATGGTCTTCACCACGGACAGTCCGTCCACCGGCCTGAACTTCACGGTGGAGTCCATCGAGAACCGGCCCTCCGGGGACGAACTGGCCGCGGCGGGCCGTCCCCGGTCGCTGGGCGGCGGCCACCTGGACCTGCCCGACGAACTGGACCCGGCGATCGGGCAGCTGACCGAGCAGGTGACCGCTCGCGCGGACACCCCCTACGAGCGCGCGGTCGCGATCCAGGAGTACTTCACCGAAGGCGACTTCACCTACGACCTGACCCCGCCCGCCGTGCCCGAGGGGGTCGACCCGCTGGCGCACTTCCTGCTGACCGACCAGGTGGGCTACTGCCAGCAGTTCGCGGGGGCCATGGCCGTGATGGCGCGCCAGGCGGGCGTGCCGTCTCGTGTGGCGGTGGGCTACACAGCGGGCGAGAACATCGAGGGCGACCGCTGGGCGGTCACCACGGGCGACGCCCACGCATGGCCGGAACTGTACTTCGAGGACGTGGGCTGGGTCCGCTTCGAGCCGACCCCGGCGTCGTCGCGGGCCGGCCAGGGTTCGGCGACGGTTCCGGAGTACTCCTCCGGCGGCAGCGCGCCGGGCACCGACCGGGCCGAGCCGCGTGAGCCCGGCGCCGAGGAGCCCGAACCGCCGGAGCCCAGCACACCCGCCGACGACGAGCCCTCGGAGTCACCTCGGGAGAGCGAGTCGCCCGAGGACGAGGCCTCCGCGGCGACGGCCGACGACGGGGACGACGGCGCCTCGGACGCCGGTCTGTCGTGGCTGCCGGCCGTGGGCGTGGCGGCCGGGGTCGCGCTCACGATGCTGCTGCCCGCGCTGGCACGGGCGCTCGTGCGCTGGTTCCGGCTGTCCGGGCTTCCGGGCACCGACCCCGTCGCCGGTGCCCACACCGCCTGGCGCGAACTGCGCGACACGTGGCTGGACCTGGGCGGTGAATGGGATCTGGCGGAGAGCCCCAGGGCGACGGCCGGGCGTCTGGCCGGGGGCGACGCACGGGCCCGCGAGGCCCTGTGGCGGCTGGCCCTCGCGGAGGAATCGGCGCGCTACGCCCCGGCGCCCGCGGACGGCGGCGCACTACGGGAGGACCTGCGTACGGCCCGCTCCGGTCTGCTGTCGGCGGCCTCCCGGGGAGCGCGGCTGCGCGCGCTGCTCATGCCCCGGTCGCTCGCCCCCTGGGTGGTCCCGCGCCCCGAGGCGACACCGGCCTGAGGGTGTGTTCCGTGCGGACCCGCCCGAGGCGCGGTGTTCGGCCCGGGCCTCGGTCTCGTGCCGGGTCGGACGACCGTCCGTCCGGCCCGGCACGAGATCGGCCGCTCGCGGTCAGGCCGGGAGGTCCGCCGGGGACCAGGCGTTCGACGGGTAGCGGGAACGCGAACGTGGTGGGGGCCGCACGGTCACCGTGCGGCCCCCACCACGTGAGATCCGGAACCCGACCCCGCGTGCTCGGCGCGGACATCCCCGAGCACGGTCCTCGTCTCGGCGTCGGGAGACGTACCCGAACTACTCGTTGCCCTCCTGGCGACGCCGCCAGCGCTCCTCGAAGCGGTTCATCATGCCCGGGCGGCCGCCGCCCTTACGCCGCTGCCGTGGCTCCGCTGCCGCCGCGGCGGCCTCGCCGCCACCGCCGGCCGCCTTGCGCCAGGCATTGGCCCCCCAGAGGAAGCACGCCAGCATGACGATGAAACCGAGGACACTGATGAGCACTTGCATGACCGGGTTGCCGATCAGGAGCCCGGCCAGCAGTAGGACGACGCCGATGACGAATCCGAGACCGGCCTTGATGATCCAGCGCTTGTAATGGACCGCGGGGTTCGTTTGCCGAACGGTGTTCGCGAACTTCGGGTCCTCGGCATACAGCGCCCGCTCGATCTGGTCGAGCATGCGCTGCTCGTGTTCAGAGAGCGGCACGGCGCCTCCCTACGACAGTCCCCGGTTGGGGTGACGGGTACTGATAAACAGTCTCTTGGTCAGTGGTATGCCCAGAATACGGTGCACTAGCGCCTGCTGGAAAGAAAAGCTGCGTGTGTACCTGGCCCACTACGGCCACGATACCCGCGCCCTGTATCGGAAACACCAGCTTCCATGCCTCTCTGCTTCCCCTGACTGCGATCCTACTGTGAGAACGCTTCACGGTGCCCGGAAGTTGCCGCATCATACGTCGTTTTCGTCACGTTTGGCCAGCACTGCCGACTGTAGCGCGCCGTGCCCGAAACGTGCGGTAACGCGGTCCATCACGCGCTCCACATCCCTCCACCCGGTGTCCTCCTCCCCCAGCGCCAACTGGCGGTGCGCCTGGTCGGCCGGGGTGACCCCCTCGACCCGTACGCCCACCAGCCTGAGACGTACCCGCTCCATCCCCGCGGCGGCGTACAGCTCACGCGCGACGGCACTGATCTCCCGGCCCACGTCGGTGCTCTCGGGCAGCGTGCGCGACCGCGAGATCGTGGAGAAGTCGGCGCGCCGCAGCTTCACGCTCACCGTGCGGCCCACCTGCTCGGTCGCGCGCAGCCGCCGTGCCACCTTCTCCGAGAGCCGGAGCAGTTCCCGGTTGATCACGTCCGGATCGCCGACGTCGACGTCGAAGGTCTCCTCGGCGCCGATGCTCTTGTCCGGCGACTCGGGGACGACCGCGCTGGTGTCGACGCCCCGGGCCAGCTCGGACAGCCGGTGGCCCGCCTTGGCGCCGAGCTCCATCCGCAGCAGGTCCGGTTCGACCCGGGCCAGCGCGCCGACCGTGCGCAGACCGAGTTTGACGAGGGTCTGCTCGGTCTTGTCGCCCACGCCGGGCAGGGCCCCGACGGGCAGGGGGTCCAGGAAGTCCCGCACCTGGTCCGTGGGGACGAGCAGCAGGCCGTCGGGCTTGCAGTGCGTGGAGCCGAGCTTGGCCGTGAAGCGGGTGGCGGCCACCCCCACCGAGCAGGTGAGCCGCTGTTCGGACCGGACGCGCTCACGGATCATCGCGGCGATGTGCACGGGGCCGCCCAGTCGGCGGCGGGCTCCGGAGACGTCCAGGAAGGCCTCGTCCAGGGACAGGGGCTGTACCAGCGGTGTCACGGACCTCAGGATGTCCATGACCGCCTCGGAGACCTCCCGGTAGGCGCGGCCGTCGGGCGGGAAGACCACGGCGTCCGGGCACAGGCGCGTCGCCCGCACCATCGGCATCGCCGAGTGCACGCCCTGGGCGCGGGCCAGGTAGTCGGCGGAGGAGACGACGCCGCGCGGACCGGTCCCGCCCACGATGACCGGACGGCCGCGTGCCTCGGGGTTGCGCAGCTGTTCCACGCTCGCGAAGAACGCGTCCATGTCCAGGTGCAGGATGTGGCAGTCGTCGTCAGGGCCCGTGCCGTCCGTGGGGAAGTCCGGGCCCAACGGCACGATGCCCTCGGAGGAGACCATCCCCCGCAGTGCCGCGCCGCGTTCCAGTTGCCGTCGACTCATCGTTCTCCCCGCCCTCGCAGTGCCCCTCGCGAACCCCCTGGTGAAGCGGCTACGAGCCAGCTTACGTCGAGTTCCGGGGCCGGGGCGTCCGGGGTCAGGGCCGGTGGGCGACGGCGTGGATCTGGGTGGCGATCCCGATGAGCTCGGGGTGCTGGGCGGCGGCCCGCTCCAGCTCCACCAGGCGTTGTCCGGCCTGGGCGTCGCCCTCCCAGGCGTGCCCGGGAAGGACGTCGGCGAACGTCCGGACGCCGCGGATGCCCTCCTGCGTCAGACCGGCTCCGGCGAGCAGCTCCAAGAGCTGCTGGCGGGTGAACCGGCGCGGCATGGGGTCGCTCTCGCCCCAGCGGCCGTCGGGGTCGACGAGCAGCCGGTGGGCGTCCTCGATGTGCCCGGCCAGGGCCCGGTGCAGGGCGCCGGCCACCGCGTTGGTGACCAGCACGCTGACCGCGCCGCCGGGCCGGGTGATGCCGACCACGTCGTGCAACGCGGCGGCCGGGTCCTCGACGTACTCCAGGACGTTGTGCACGAGCACCAGATCGGTGCTGCCGCGCGTGAACAGCGCGGACAGGTCGCGCGTCTCCCCCTGGACCCCGCGCACGGTGACGCCGCGCTCGGCGGCCCGGCGCTCCAGCGCGGCGAGCGAGTCGGGGCTGGGCTCGACGACCGTGACGCGGTGGCCGAGTTCGGCCAACGGGACGGCGGCACCGCCGGTGCCACCGCCCGCGTCCACGATCTCCAGGGGCCCGCCGTCACCGAGCCGGGCCAGCAGCCCCTCCAGGGCGTCCCACACGACCGCGGTCCGCGCGGCGTTGGCCGCCCGTACCGGTCCGGCCGTCCCGCCGGCCCCGCCCTCGGCGGTCGCGGTCGCAGTGCTCCTGTCAGTCACCTGACGTCCCCTCCATCACTGTGCCCGGCCCCGCCGGCCCCTCGTTCGCCGATGTCAGAGCGCGAGCGTCGCCTTGTTCTCCATCAAGCGTGACAGAAGTCCGCTGACGAAGTTCGGCGACTCGTCGGTGGACAGCTCCTTGGCCACTCCGACGGCCTCGGCGATGGCCACCCCGTCGGGGATCCCCTCGTCCCAGAGCAGCTCGAAAGCGCCCATCCGCAGGATGTTGCGGTCCACGACGGGCATCCGCTCCAGGGTCCATCCGATGGCGTAGGTGCCCAGGAGCTCGTCGATGCGCGCGCGCCGGCCGTCGACGGAGCGCGCCAGGTTCTCGGTGAACTCGTTGATGGGCGGTTCGGGCTGGGCACGCCGACGCTTGATGACCTCCTCGACGGAGATACCGCGGACCTCGGCCTCGTAGAGGACCTCGACCGCGCGCCGCCGCGCCTTGCGCCGTGCTCCGCTCATCAGTTGACTCGCCCGAGGTAGTCGCCCGTACGGGTGTCGACCTTGATGCGCTCGCCCTCGGTGATGAAGAGCGGCACCTGGATGACGGCGCCGGTCTGGACGGTGGCGGGCTTGGTGCCGCCGGTGGAGCGGTCGCCCTGGACGCCGGGGTCGGTCTGGGTGATCTCCAGCTCGACGGCGGCGGGCAGCTCGATGTAGAGCGGGTTGCTCTCGTTCGTGGCGACCGTGACCCGGGTGTTCTCCAGGAGGAAGTCCTTGTCGCCGCCGACGACCGCCTCGCCGACCGGAATCTGGTCGAAGGTCTCGGTGTCCATGAAGATGAAGGAGTCGCCGTCGTGGTACAGGTACTCCATCTCACGGCGGTCGACACTGGCGAACTCGACCTTGGAACCGGCGTTGAAGGTCTTGTCGACGATCTTGCCCGTGAGGACGTTCTTCAGCTTCGTGCGGACGAACGCGCCGCCCTTGCCCGGCTTGACGTGCTGGAACTCCAGGACATTCCAGAGAACGCCGCCGTCGAGCCGCAGGGTCGTGCCGTTCTTGATGTCGTTCGTCGTGGCCACTTCGGTCGTCTCTCCAAGGGGTCTGACACGTCGGTCACCGGACTCGCGCGGTCCGGTCGGTGATGAGTGGGGCGGAGTGCGGGCACCTCGGGGGTGTCCCCCGGTGCACCAGTGCGGATGTCGCCCGACCTCAGTCTAGTGGCTTCGCGGTACTCAGGCGTCGCCCGTGACCGCGCGGTAGGCCCGTGCCAGCTGTTCGTCGGTGGGTCCGCGCAGGATGGCGGGCTCGGCCAGGCCGTCCAGGACCACGAAGCGCAGCGTGGCGCCGCGGGCCTTCTTGTCCACGCTCATCGCGTCGCGGAGCCGCGGCCAGGCCTCGGCCGCGTAGGAGGTGGGAAGTCCCACCGAGGACAGGATGCTGCGGTGCCGTTCCACGAGGCCGGCGTCGATGCGGCCGGTGATCCGGGCGAGTTCGGCGGCGAAGACCATACCGATGGAGACGGCGTAGCCGTGCCTGAAGGTGTAGTTCTCGGCGCGCTCGACGGCGTGGCCCAGGGTGTGTCCGTAGTTGAGGATCTCGCGTCGGCCGCTCTCCTTGAGGTCACCGGAGACGACGTCGGCCTTGACGCGGATGGCGCGTTCGACGAGTTCGCGGGTGTGCTTGCCCTCCGGGGTCGTGGCCCCTTGCGGGTCGTCCTCGACGAGGTCGCAGATGACGGGGTCGTCGATGAATCCGGCCTTGACGATCTCGGCGAGTCCGCCGACGTAGTCGGCCGTGGGCAGGCTCGGCAGGGTGGCGAGGTCGCACAGGACGCCGGCCGGGGGGTGGAATGCGCCCACGAGGTTCTTGCCCTCGGGGGTGTTGATGCCCGTCTTTCCGCCCACGGCGGCGTCGACCATGCCGAGCAGCGTGGTGGGGACCAGGACCGAGCGCACGCCGCGCAGCCAGGTGGCGGCGACGAACCCGGCCAGGTCGGTCGCGGCGCCGCCGCCGACGCCGACGACGGCGTCACTGCGGGTGAACGCGTGGCCTCCCAGCCGCGACCACAGGTCGGCGGCCACGGCGGCGGTCTTGGCGGCCTCCCCGTCGGGGACCGGCATGGGCCGGACGGTGTACCCGGCGGCTTCCAGGACACCGATGACGGGACGGGCCACGACCCCCAGGCCCTCGGGGTGGATGACGGCGACCTGCGCGGCGTCGCCGACCAGCGAGGGCAGCTCGGACAGGACTCCGCTTCCGACCACGACGTCATAGCGGGAGGCGGGTTCGCCCACCCCGATGCGGGTCACGCTCACGTGTCGACCTCTCCGGTGTCCTTGAGGGTGGGCAGGATGGCGTCGACGACCTCTTCGGGGTGGAAGTCCGTCGTGGGCACGGTGACGGTGGCCAGGCTCTCGTAGACGGGCAGGCGCTCGTTGAGCAGCTGGCGCAGCTTGGTGCGCGGGTTGCCCGCCAGGAGCGGTCGGGCCACGTCCATGCCCACGCGCTTGGCCAGTTCGCCGAACTCGACCTGGAGGTAGACCACGTGGTGGTCGGCGAGGTCGGCACGGGTGTCGTGGTCCAGGACGGCGCCGCCGCCGACGGCGATCACGCCCTCCCACTCGCGCAGCCCCTCGGCCACGATCTCGCGCTCCATGGCGCGGAAGGCCTCCTCGCCGTCCTGCACGAAGATCTCGCCGATGGGGCGCCCGGCGCGCTTCTCCACCTCGGTGTCGGTGCACAGGAGGTCGACGCCGAGACGATCGGCCAGCGCCCGACCGACGGTCGACTTCCCCGATCCGGGCGAACCGATGAGCACCGCGATCGCTCTAGCCACGCTTAGCCTGCCTCGAAGGGTCCTTCCCCGCGAGCGCGGGGATCCTGCTGGGTGTGTGCTTCCCTGTCTAGCAGAACCGTCGCCCCGCCGTGCGCACGGGCGGACGCCATCGAGGGTCCCAGGTCCCGGTGGACCTCACGGCGGTGCGCCGCGCTCAGCACGAGCACCACCGGCTCCCCGTCGCAGATCGTGTACACGATCCGGTTCCCGGGTCCGCCGGAGCCGGGAGCGCCCGGGTACGAGGACGGCCCGGCCCCGCTCGCGAGCGGGGCCGGGCCGGGCCGGGCCGGGAGTCCTAGCGGATCTCCAGGGAGTCCAGGTAGCCGCGCAGGTTGCGGCCGGTCTCGGTGACCGAGTCGCCGCCGAACTTCTCCACGGCGGCCTCGGCCAGCACCAGGGCGACCATGGCCTCGGCGACCACGCCCGCCGCGGGGACGGCGGTCACGTCACTGCGCTGGTGGTCGGCGCGGGTGGCCTCGCCCGTGGTGACGTCGATGGTGTCGAGCGCCTTGGGGACGGTGGCGATGGGCTTCATCGCCGCGCGCACGCGCAGCGCGTCGCCCGTCGTCATCCCGCCCTCGACACCGCCCGCGCGGTTGGTCCGGCGGCGCACGCCGTCCGGGCCGGGCTCGATCTCGTCGTGGGCGACCGACCCGCGGCGGGCCGCGGTGCGGAAGCCGTCGCCGACCTCCACGCCCTTGATGGCCTGGATGCCCATGAGGGCTCCGGCCAGTCGGGAGTCCAGGCGCCGGTCCCAGTGCACGTGGCTGCCCAGGCCGGGCGGGAGCCCGTAGGCCAGGACCTCGACCACGCCGCCGAGGGTGTCACCGGACTTCTTGGTGTCGTCGACCTCCTCGACCATGCGGGCGCTGGTCTCGGGGTCGAAGCAGCGCAGCGGGTCGGCGTCGATGGCGGCCAGGTCCTCGGGGCGGGGTTCGGCCGAGTCCTCGGGCACGGCGACCGGGCCCATGGACACCACGTGGCTCAGGATCTCCACACCGAGCGCCTGGCGCAGGAACTGGCGGGCCACCTCGCCGACGGCCACGCGCGCGGCGGTCTCGCGGGCGCTTGCGCGCTCCAGGATCGGGCGGGACTCCTCGTGCCCGTACTTCTGCATACCGACGAGGTCGGCGTGCCCCGGCCGGGGCCGGGTCAGCGGCGCGTTGCGCGCCATGCCGTCCAGTACCTCGGCGGGTACGGGATCGGGAGACATCACCTTCTCCCACTTGGGCCACTCGGTGTTTCCGACCTCGATCGCGACCGGACCCCCCTGGGTCAGGCCGTGCCGGATACCCCCGATGACGGAGACCTGGTCCTGCTCGAACTTCATCCGGGCGCCTCGTCCGTACCCGGCGCGGCGTCGGAGCAGCGCGGCGGCGATGTCGTCAGAAGTGACGGACACACCGGCCGGGAGGCCCTCCAGAATCGCGACGAGTGCCGGCCCGTGGGACTCCCCTGCGGTCAGCCAACGCAACATGGTGCCGATCTTCCCACGAATGGCGGCGCCGCGCTGCACCAGGGGTCACGGATGGACCACCAGGGGCGCTCCGACGAGCACGGTGACGAGCGTGGCGCCGAGCATGAAGGGGCCGAGCGGGAAGGGCTGCATCGGTCTGAGCCGCCGCAGTGCCAGCAACACCAGGCCCACCGCGGAAAAGGCGGCGAAGGCCCAGAACACCGCGACGAGCGCGCCCATGGGGCCCGCCGCCCAGCCCGCGTACAGCCCGGTCAGACCGGACAGCTTGACGTCGCCGAAACCGAAGCCGCGCGGCGAGACCCGCCACAGCAGCCAGTACAGGACCGTGACCAGGACCATGCTCACCAGCGCCGCGCCCGCGCGGTCCAGTCCCTGACCGGTCGGCGGCAGGAACACCGCGACGGCCAGCAGGAGGAAGGCGACGGCGTACCCCGGGCCGACGAGGGGGTCGGGCAGGCGCAGCACCCGCAGGTCGATGACGGACAGCACCGCGGTGAGCGCCGCCAGCCACAGCACCGCGACCAGGTCGGCGGGCGGCCACCGCGGATCCGTGGCGGCCACGGCCCCCACGACGGCGAACAGCGCACCGGTGGCGACGACGACCGCCAGGTGGGGGCGGATGACCTGCTCACAGTGCGGGCAGGCGCCGCGTCTGCGGAAGGCGCGGGAGGCGACGGTCGGTGTCCAGGGGACGAAGGTCAACTCGGCGCGGCAGAACGGGCAGCGCGGTGGCGGCGGCCCCTCATCGTCCTCCCCCTCCACCGGGACGGGCGGCGGCCCGACCGCGCTGCCGCCCTCGGGCGCCGACAGCGCGGCGTCGCTCTGCCCCGCGGGGGCCGCGAGCCGCCTCGGCGCTCCTCCGGGCCGCGGGTCGCCGGACGGGTCCGCGGAGCCGAAGAGGTGCACGAGGCGGCCGGCGACGTGGCCGACACCCAGCCCGAGCAGGGCCAGGGAGACGGCGGCGGCGACCGTCCACAGTGTCGGGTCCAGCCCGAGCGTCGAGGGGGTGGTCATGACCGAAAAATACCGGCCGGCGGCGCCGGGGAACAGGTGCACGCGCGGCCTGTGGACAACCGGCGTGCGAGTGCCTCAGCCCCGATCGCGCCGGGCGCGCACCACGGCGCTCAGTTCGACGCCGCCCGGCAGCACGTGCCGCAGCTCGGCGGCCAGCCGGTCGGCCACCCGGCGCAGCGACTCGTCGTCGCGCTCCTCCAGCTCCAGGCGGATGCCGATGTCGGCGCGCTCGGAGGGGTGCACGCGTACGCGCTCGATGCCGAACTCGGCGTGCGTGACCCGGTAGATGAGGGCGAGGACCTGTGGGTCGTCCTTGGGCTCGGGGATGGCGCCCTCCTCGGCGAGCAGGGTGAGGAAGCGCCCCTGGACCGTGTACGGCATCGGCCCGGACACGTCGAGGACGAGCGCGTCGGCACCCTCCTCCACGGCGGCCTGGCAGGCGTCCTTGGTCGTGAAGGGCACCGGCCGGGCGTCGGCGCGCCAGCGCCGGACCGCGTCGACGCAGGTGAAGGCGAGCACGCCGCGCCGCCCGTCCTTGCCCGTCATGACCGGGACGGCCACCTCGCTGTGCTTGTCCTTGGTGAGCCCGCCGACGCCCTTGCCGGTCTCGGTGGCCACCGCGACCACGGGGATGAGGAGCCGGGAACGGCTGAGCGCGTCCAGGACCTGTCGGTCCCCGGCCCTGCCCGCGGCGTGGTCGCGCAGTCGGGCCTCCACGTCCGGGTCGACGCTGCCGTCGTCGTCGCGGAAGTTCTGGGCGCCGATGATCGATGGTCTGCTCACGGGCTCTGACTCTATCTGTGGTCGGGGGACGTCGGTCGGTGCTCCGGCCGGCTCAGGTCCGGTCCGTGTCCAAGGCCCTGATGATGGCGGCGAGCTGGTCGACCTGCTCCGCGGAGAGCCGGTCGAACATCAGCGAGCGCACCTGGGCGGCGTGTCCGGGCGCGGCCGCGCGGAGCAGCTCCGCGCCCTCGTCGGTGAGGACCGCCCACAGCCCGCGGCGGTCGTCGTCGCAGTGCTCGCGGCGTACGTAGCCGCCCCGTTCGAGCCGGGCGACCTGGTGGGACAGGCGGCTCTTGGACACGATGACGCTGTCGGCCAGCACGCGCATCCGCATGCGCCGTTCGGGCGCCTCGGACAGGTGGGCGAGGATGCCGTACTCGATGAGCGACACCCCGTTCCTCTCGCGCAGATCCCGCTCGAGTTCGTCGTAGATCCGCGTGTTCATGCGGAGGAACCCACGCCAGACGTGCTGTTCCGCGGCGTCGAGCCACACGGCTTGCTCCATGGGGTCCATCCTAGATCGCCGGGCGCGGGCGGGGACCAGGAACGGCTCGGGCGGCCGCTCCCCCGAGGGCCCGTGTGAGGTGTGTCCGGTGCCACCCGAACCGGGTCGCGAGACGCTTGCGTACGCCTGCACTACTGCCTAAGCTACTTCCAAGGAAGATACTTCTTTAGAACTTTGTTTCCACCAAGGAACAAGGCACGAAGGTCCCGATCGTGGGGCCGCAGAACCCACAGGGAGACTCCATGGCAGCGCAGGAACTCAAGGCCGGCACCTGGAAGATCGACGCCGCCCACTCGACGGTCGGCTTCTCCGTCCGCCACATGATGGTGAGCAAGGTCCGCGGCCGCTTCGAGAAGTTCGACGCCACCCTCACCGTCCCCGCCGACCCGGCGCAGGCCTCGGTCGAGGCGGTCATCGACGCCGGGTCGCTCAACACCGACAACGCCGACCGCGACAACCACGTCCGCTCCAAGGACTTCTTCGACACCGAGAACTTCCCGGAGTTCACCTTCCGCTCCACCGGCCTCGCCGCCAAGGGCGAGGACTTCGTCCTCAAGGGCGAGCTGAGCATCAAGGGCAGCACCCGCCCGGTCGAACTGGACCTGGAGTTCAACGGCTCCACCCTCGACCCCTTCGGCCTGGACCGCGCGGGCTTCACCGCCTCGACGACGATCAGCCGCAAGGAGTTCGGCGTGGACATCGAGATGCCGATGGACGGCGGCGGCGTGGTCGTCGGCGACAAGATCACCATCGACATCGACGCCGAGTTCACCCACCAGGCCTGATCCTGGTCCGTGGACGGCGCTCCGCGGGTTGACGACACACCGTCATCTCCCGTGCCGCGCCTCGGCTATCGTCAGTGGGGGAGGGCCTCGTGCCCTCCCCCACTGCCGTGTGCCCCTCTCCCGCCAGGAGGATCCCGTTGCCGTCCACCCCCTTCTCCCCCGAGGTCGTCGCAGCCGTCACCCGCCACATGAACGGCGACCACCCCGAGGACACGCTGATCATCTGCCGCTCGCTGGGCGGCCGCCCCGGGGCCACCTCGGCCAGGATGACCGGCCTGGACGGTGAGGGCGGCGACTACGCGGTCACGGTCGACGGCGTGGAGGAGACCATCCGCATCCCCTGGTCGGAGCCGCTGTCCGAACGGGCCCAGATCCGCACCGAGGTCGTGCGCATGTACCGGGAGGGGTGCGTCCGGCTGGGCCTGGCCCCGCGCGGCGAACACTGACACCGCACCACCCGCCGGGATCGTGAAGGAACTCCGAAGCGCCGCCGGGAGTCCTAGGGGACACGGGGAAACGGCACGGCCGGGATCCGGGCGCTGAGCGACACCCGACGCGGTGGAGCCGCCTTAGTCTGGAACCGACCGCCCATCCCCCTCATGCCCAGGACACGAACGCCTCTTCCGAAGGGTGGCCCCGACCACCATGGTCACGCCCGAATCCGGTGACGACAACGCTCCGACCCGACGGATCGACCCCGCGCCGCACGCGCGCAGGACCGGACCCACCGTGCGCACCGGTCCGGGTGCCGGCGCCACGCGATGGGTCACCCGTGTGTTCCGGCCGGGCGGCCGACGGGACGGAGTCGACGCCACCCGCGTGGCCGAGCCGGGGGCCGGTCCCACCCGGGTGGCGGGTCAGGGCGCCGACCGCACCGGCGTCCTGCCCGGCGGCTCGACCGCCCCCTCGACCGCCAGGACTCCCAGGCCCACGCTGGGCGGCGTCGGCACCAGCGGCTCGAACCCCTGGTGGCGCACCCTCTTCGGCCCGCTCGTCGACTGGTTGAGCCGGCTGCTGACACGTGTGGTCGTCGGTCCCGCCGGCGACCTGGACTACGCCGTCCCGGCCGAGCTGCGCCGCCGCTACCAGGTGCTCGGCCACCTCGGCGCGGGCGGCGAGGCCGTCGTCTACCGCGCCCACCCCGCGGGCGAGCCCGAACACGAGCTGGCGCTGAAGGTGTACCGCCCCGGGCACGACATCAACCGCGAGCTGCTCGACCGCCTGCGCGCCCGCGGCACCGCCTCGCCGCACACCCCGGCGGTGCAGGGGTACGGCACCGCGGCCAGCTCCTGGGGCGAGGACCTGGCCTGGGAGGCCCAGGAGTTCTTCGCCCTGGGGTCCCTGCGCTCGGTGATCGACGAGGCGCCGCTGGAGGAGGAGCGGGCCCGGGCCGTCGTCGCGGCCGTCGCCGAGTGCCTGCGCCACTGGCAGGACGAGCTCCAGCACAACCACACCGACGTCAAGCCCGAGAACCTGCTCGTGCGCTCGCTGGACCCGCCGGTGGTCGCGCTCACCGACTTCGGCGGCGCCGTGCGCGCCACGATGAGCCGCGTCTACGGCGGGCTCGCCATCACCGAGGACTACGCCGCCCCCGAGGTCGTCGAGGGCCGGCGCGAGGCGCCCGCCGCCTGGTGGTCCCTGGGCGTCGTGGTGCACGAACTGGTGACCGGCCGCCGCCCCGAGCGCGGCGGCAACTGGCTGACCGCCCGCAACACCGAGGTGGACATCTCCGCCATCACCGACGAGCGCTGGCGCCTGCTGGCCCGCGGCCTGCTCACCCCCACCCCGTCCGCCCGCTGGGGCTATGACGAGGTCACGCAGTGGCTGAACGGCGAGCGGCCCCAGATCCGGGCCGTGCGGCGCCTGCGCCCGATCGAGTTCGCGGGGACGAACCACGACGACCCGCCGAGCCTGGCCTTCGACCTGCTCGACCGCTCCGACACCGGCGCCCTGTGGCTGCGCAGCCACTGGCCCCAGTTGCGCACCTGGCTGGACCGCGAGGTCAACGACTACACCTTCGACCGCGCCTACCTGACCGGCCTGGAGCACAACCCGGAGCTCGCGCACGTGGCCATCAGCGCCCTGGCCGCGCGCTACGTGCCCGGGATGCCGCCGCGCTACCGGGGACACGAGATCAGCGCCGACGGGCTGCTCGCCCTGGCCACCGGACAGGCCAGCCGCCACGCGCTCGTGCGCGAGGCGGTGGAGTCGGGCGTGGTGGGGCTGGGCGCCCAGCACTGGTGCCCCCACCCCGGCTGCCGTTCGGGCGGCTCCGGCCGGTGCGCCCTCCTCGAACGCGTGCAGCACGAGGTCCCGCTGCTGATGCGCCGGGTCGGCGAGACCGTCGACCGGCTGGTCGGTTCGGGTCCCGACGCGCCCCGGCGGCCCGCCGCGCACGAGACCGACGCCGCCTGGGCGCAGGCGGTGGAGCTGGTCCTGGTGCCCGAGACCGCCTCGGAGCACCGTGCGCTGCTGCGCCGCCAGTCGTGGCACCCCACGCAGCGCAGCGCCGCCCCGCACGCACCGTGGTGGTCCGAGCAGCGCCGGGCGGCACTGCGCGACGGTTCGGGCGGTGACGCCCTGGCGACGCGCGGCGCGCTGCTGACCGCGCTCCTGCTGCTGCCCGAGGCGGTGCGGGTGGGCGGTGTGGTCAGCGCGCGTGAGCGCGCGGACGGGCGGGCCCGGCGCCAGGACCGCTGGGCCTCGCTCGCCGGTTCGGCGCGGGAGCGGTGGTCCGGCGCCAAGGAGCGGCTGGCGACCGCGAAGCAGCGCCGCGTGGAGGCCGCGACGGCGCCCACCAGGCCGGATGTTCCGGTGGTGCCCGGCCCCTATGGCGACCACGGGGAACGGCAGGTGCCCGACACGGCCCGCACACGCCGGGAGCAGGAGCGGGCCCAGCGCCGGGTCGACCGGACCATGAACCAGATCCAGCGGGCGATGTCGGCGGGCAAGTGCCGCCGCTTCGCCTACCCGGCCGCGCTGCTGGGGCTGGTAGACGGGCTCGGCCGGTCGCTGCGCCCCTCGGACGGCTTCTATCCCGAGAGCGAGTTCGTCACCTCGACCTACACCGGCCTGCTCGACGCGAGCGACGGGGCGGTGCTCGGGTGGCTGTCGGAGGTGACCGGTGCGGTCACGGGGCTGCTGCCGGGGTCCATGGGCGCGTCCTGGTGGTGGCCCGTGCTGCTGTCGGTGGTGCTGGTGGTCCTGGGGCGCACGGCGGCGAGCAAGCGGCCCGGCACCCGCGCCCGGCGCCGCCTGGCCGCGTTCCGCCTGGCCCTGGCGGGGTCGCTGCTGATGGTGGTGGTCCTGCTGTCGACCGGCCTGGTCGCGCTGGGTTCGGGCGTGCTCATCCCGCTGGACGGCCTGCTCGGCTGATCTGCGGGGAACGGTCCCGCCACCGCTCACCCCATCATCCCACGCCCCGTGTGAGCGCGAACATGCACCGGTGGGCTATGATCGCCCGGTTCGGCACACGGCCGGACTCCGAGCCGAAAAGGGTGAAGTGTGGCTGAGGTGATCGAGCTGCGCGCGGGCGACTACCGCGCGCGCATCGACCTGACCGGGGCGGGACTACAGTCCCTGACCTGCGCGGGGCGCGACCTCGTCTGGCCCTACACCAGGGACAGCGGACCCGTCGCCTTCCAGGGCCAGGTGCTCGCGCCGTGGCCGAACAGGGTCGGCGGGGGCCGGTACTCGTTCGCGGGCCAGGACTACCGGCTGGAGGTCAACAACGAGGCCACGGGCACCGCGATCCACGGCCTCGTGTACGACCGGGAGTGGTCGCCCGTCGCGGTCACCGACTCCGCGGTGACCCTGCGACTGGACTTCGACGGCACGACGGGCTTCCCGTTCCCGCTCGAACTGAGCCTCACCTACGCGCTGTCCGACACCGGGCTGACCGTCACGACCGGCGCGACCAACAGCGGTTCCGGCCCCGCCCCGTTCGGACTGGGCTTCCACCCCTACCTCACGCTCGGGGAGCCGGTGTCGGAGCTGGCCGCCCGCGGTGAGGTCGACCTGGAGATCACCGCGGACTCCCACCTGCCCGTCGACGCGAACAAGCTGCCGACGGGCCCGCCGGAACCGGTGGAGGGCGACGAGAAGGACTTCCGATCCCCCGGCCGGGCGCTGGGCGAGACCGTGCTGGACCACGCGTTCACCGACCTCTCCCGGGACGGCGACGGGCGCGCGTGGGTGCGTCTGATCGGCCCCGAGCACCGGGTGGAGATGTGGTGCGACGCCTCGTTCACCTGGTTCCAGGTGTTCAGCTCCGACCACCTCAGCGGCTCGGCCTTCCGCGCGAACCTGGCGGCGGAGCCGATGACCTGCCCGCCCAACGCCCTGGCCACGGGAGAGGGCCTGATCGTCCTGGAGCCCGGGGAGTCCACCGAGCACACGTTCGGAATCACCACGTCCGCCCGCGGATAGGGCGGGCCCCCGCGGACACGCGCCCCGGGGGCGCGTTCCGTACCCCCGCCGCCGCGGCTCGCGCCCGGGCGCGAGCCGCGGCGGCGGGGGCTCAGGCGCGGTCGAGCATGCCGCTGAGGCGCGCCAGGTCCTCCGCGGTGTCGATGTCGTCCGGACTGGCGATGTCGTCGCAGGCCACGGTGGTCACCAGGTGCGAGTACGCACGCAGGAACGGGCGCGCTCCCACGTCCTGCTTGGCCATGGCGTGCACGGTCGACCAGTGCTCGCGTCCCAGCATGACCGGATTGCGGGGGTTGCCGCCGTAGGTGGCGACCGCGGCGCGGGCCCCCTGGTCGTACTCGTCGATCAGTCGGCGCACCGCCAGGGGCGTCACGAGCGGCTGGTCGGCCAGCGCGACCAGCACCGCGTCCACGGTGTCGGGCAGCGCGTCGATCCCCGCCCGCACCGACGACCCCATGCCGGTCTCCCAGTCCGGGTTGTGCACGGTGTGGGCCCCCGGCACGGCCGTCTCCGCCGCCCCCAGCACGACCATGACGGGGTGGCAGCCGCCCTCCGTCAGCGTGCGGATCCCCCGGTCGACCAGGCGTTCACCGCCGACCTCGACCAGTGCTTTGGGGCGGCCGAGCCTGCTCCCCGAACCCGCCGCCAACAGCAGGCCCGCCACGGAGGCCGACCTTCCCCTGTTCGTTCCTTCCACGTGCCCACTGCCCATGACGAGATGATGTCACGCGGTCGCCGACCGGGCTGGGGACCTCGGTCACTCGCCCGGTGAAATTCCACGGCCGACTTTCACACTCACCACTGACCTGTGCTTTCGCGCAGCGCCGCTTTTCGGTTCACCTCCGAACGTGACCGAATCCGGCCGGAACAGGGGTCGGGGCCGGTGTTTCCCCGTGGATGCGCCCCGATGTCTCGCGCAGGGCCCGTCCGCTGCCGCCCCAGCGCACCTGGACCAGCTCCGCGGCGATCGACACCGCCGTCTCCTCCGGGGTGCGCGCCCCCAGGTCCAGTCCGATCGGCGAGTGCAGGCGCTCCAGCCGCTCCTCGTCGACCCCCGCCTCGCGCAGCCGCTCCAACCGGTCCTCGTGGGTGCGCCGCGACCCCATCGCGCCGATGTAGCCCGCGCGGGTGGCCAGGGCGGCCTTGATGACCGGCACGTCGAACTTGGGGTCGTGGGTGAGCACGCACACGACGGTCCGCTCGTCGACCTGGTCGGCGATCTCGTCGAGGAACACGTGCGGCCACTTGACCACCACCTCCTCGGCGGTGGGGAAGCGCCTGCGCGTGGCGAACACCGGACGGGCGTCGCACACCGTCACGCGGTAGCCCAGGTAGGTGCCCAGGTCGGCGACGGCGGCGGCGAAGTCGATGGCGCCGAACACCAGCATCCGCGGCGCGGGGGTGAAGGACTGGACGAACACCTCCAGTTCGTCGCCGCGCCGCTGCCCGTCGGCCCCGTACCGCAGCACACCGGTGCTGCCCTGGGCCAGCATGCCGCGAACGTCGTCGTCGAGCGCGTCGGCCAGGCGTCCGCCGCCGGCCCCCAGGTCGCCCTCGGCGTGCGTCGGCCACACCACGCGGCGCGCTCCGACCCGGTCGGCGCCGGAGGGGTCGGCCACGACGGTGGCCACGGCGACCGGCTGGTGCTCGTCGACGGCCCCGAGGACGGAACCGAGCTGGGGGAAGGTGTCCCGACTGAGGGGTTCGACGAACATGTGGAGGGTTCCACCACAGGTCAGGCCGACGCTGAACGCCTCCTCGTCGCTGTAGCCGTAGGTGCGCCGCACGGGCTCTCCCGTACGGATCGCCTCCAGCGCCTCCTCGTAGACGGCGCCCTCGACACACCCGCCCGACACGCTCCCGGTGACCTCTCCGGAGGCGCTGACCAGCATGGCCGCCCCCGGCCCACGAGGTGCGCTCTTGTCCGTGTCGATGACCGTGGCCAGCGCGAACGTCTCACCCGAGGCGTACAGCCGTGACACGGCCGCTCGGATATCCCTCACGCGACACCCCTTCTTCCGCTCGTCCCGCGCCCCCGGCGCTCGCGGAGGACGAACGCGGGCCTCGCCTTCCACGGTATGTGCCCCGCGCGGCGGAAGGGGAGTCGCCGTTCACTCAAGAAACGGCGACTCCCCTTGTACGTCTCTACGAACGGGTCAGCCCCGGTCGGGCTCCTGTGCCTCGCCGCGCTCGTGCAGCAGGGACCGGAAGTCCCTGAGCTGGCGCCGGGCGAGCTCGCCGTCCGCGCTCTGGATACCCATCACCGCGAGCGTGCTGCCGTCGGACAGGTCGACCGAGGGCCAGGGCTCCCCCTCGCGCATCTGCGCGTCGACGATCTCCGGCCAGGCCAGCACGTGGGTGCGGATGCTGTTGACGATGGTGACGTTGCGCCTCGTGGCCACCAGGCGCGGGCGTCCGAGCAGGTGGAGGACCGCGGCGATGACCAGGCCGAGCCCGAACAGCATGACGCGGTCCTGGAGCCGCCAGTCCTGCGGAAGGGTCGCCGAGAGCACGCCCATCGTGGCGACGATCAGCAGGGCCAGGCCGTAGGCGACCCAGCGCATCGCGCGGGGGCGCCACGTCATGGGCAGCGTCGGCTTCTTGGAGACCTCGTCCACCGCTTGTTCCTCAGTCCGCACCAACTGCTCCGCTCCGAGCCCCGCCGGCGTCCGCCGACGGGAGGGGTTCCGCCTCCGTCATGGCCGTGACCGGGCCGACGGCCGCGGCGTCACCCGCGGCCCGTCCGTTCACGGACGCCCGACTCAGCGGCGCAGCCCGCGCAGGGCCGCCGCGGCGTCCAGGGCGGCCAGCGCCGCTTCGGCGCCCTTGTCCTCGGCACTGCCCGGCAGGCCGGCGCGGTCACGCGCCTGTTCAAGGGTGTCACATGTGAGCACGCCGTTGCCGACGGGGGTGGACTGGCGCAGGGCGACCTCGGTGAGCCCGTGGGTGACGGACTGGCACACGTAGTCGAAGTGCGGCGTGCCGCCGCGGATGACGGCGCCCAGCGCGATCACGGCGTCGTGCCGGCGCGCGAGCTCCTGGGCGACGACGGGGATCTCCACGGCTCCGGCGACGCGGACGACGACGGGTTCGGCGGCGCCGGAGGCCTTGACCGCGGCCAGGGCGTTGGCGAGCATCGGCTCGACGATGGGCGCGTTCCAGCGCGTGACGACGATGCCGACGGACAGTCCGGTGGCGTCGACGTCATCGGGTTCGGGGCGTCCTTCACCACTCATGTGCGTGTCTCCTTGGTGCGGGGCGGGGCGGTCGAGGATCGGTGGGCGGAACCGCGCTAGCGCGCGATGCCGGAGAGCGCGTGGCCCATGCGGTCGCGCTTGGTCCGCAGGTAGGCGATGTTGTCGTCGGTGACGAAGGAGGGCATGGCCACGCGCTCGCCGACACGCACGCCGTGCCGTTCCAGCCCCTCGGCCTTGGCCGGGTTGTTGGACAGCAGCCGGACCGAGGCCACCCCGAGGTCGGTGAGGATCTGGGCGCCGGCCCCGAACTCACGGGCGTCGGCGGGCAGGCCCAGCCGCAGGTTGGCGTCGACGGTGTCCACCCCCTGGTCCTGGAGGCTGTAGGCGCGCAGCTTGTGCAGCAGGCCGATCCCCCGGCCCTCGTGACCGCCGAGGTAGACGACGACACCGCGCCCCTCCTCGGCGATGTCGGCCATGGCGGCGTCCAACTGGGCGCCGCAGTCGCAGCGGTGTGAGCCGAAGGCGTCGCCGGTCAGGCACTCCGAGTGCAGTCGGGTCAGGACGTCGGTGCCGTCGCCGAGGTCGCCGAGGACGAGGGCGACGTGCTCGGCCCCGTCGGCGGCGCCGGTGAAGCCGACCGCGCGCCACTCGCCGTAGCGGTTGGGCAGTCGGGTCTCGACCTGGCGGGTGACCAGGGACGGGGTGGCCTGCTCCTCGGTGAGCGTCTCGCCCAGGGCGACGCGGTGGGCGGCGAGCTGCTCGACGGAGACCAGTTTGAGGCCGTGCTCGTCGGCGAACGCCCGCAGGCGGGGCAGGCGGGCCATGGTGCCGTCGTCGTTGACGACCTCGGCCAGGACCCCGGCGGGGCGCAGCCCGGCCAGGCGGGCGAGGTCGACCGAGGCCTCGGTGTGGCCGCGGCGGGCCAGCACACCGCCCGGGCGGGCGCGCAGGGGCAGGATGTGGCCGGGCCGGACGAAGTCGGCGCGGCGGCTGTCGGCGTCGGCCAGCAGGCGGATGGTGTGCGCGCGGTCGGCCGCGGAGATACCGGTGGTGACACCCTCGCGGGCGTCGACGGTGACGGTGTAGGCGGTGCGCAGGCTCTCCTCGTTGCGCGCGGTCATCAACGGCAGGTCGAGGCGGTCCAGGTCGTGGCCCTCCAGCGGGACGCACACCACACCGGAGGTGTAGCGGATCATGAACGCCAGGAGTTCCGGGGTGGCGAGTTCGGCCGCGAAGATGATGTCGCCCTCGTTCTCGCGGTCCTCGTCGTCCACGACCACGACGGCGCGCCCGGCGGCGATGTCGGCGACGGCGTCCTGGATCGGGTCCAGGACGACGGCCTGCTCGGTCCCTCTGGTGTCCGGGCTGGTGTCGGTGACGGTCATTGCCGCTCCCTCAAGGTACGTGGGTGGTTCGGTGTGTGGTCGGCGGGGCCGCCAGGGCATGTTCGGCGGAGACTCGCCGGCGTGGGTGGTGGATGCCGTCCGTCGCGAGTGCCGCTGGGGCGACGCGCGGCAGGGCGAGTACCCGCCACACACGCCCTAGGCGTCGGCGGTCCTGGCGGCGGTGACGGCGGCGATGCGCTCGACGTACTTGGCGATGACGTCGACCTCGATGTTGACGGTCGCGCCGACCGCGAGGGAGCCCAGGGTGGTGGCCTCCAGGGTGGCGGGAATGAGGCTGACCTCGAAGTACTCCTCGGCGGCGCCGGGCGCGCTGACGGCGGAGACGGTCAGGCTGGTGCCGTCGACGGTGATCGAGCCCTTCTCGACCACGTACGGCGACAGCTCGCGGGAGAGCCCGAAGCGCAGGACGTCCCAGTTGTCGCCGGGGTCGCGGGAGAGCAGGCCGGCCGTTCCGTCGACGTGGCCCTGGACGATGTGGCCGCCCAGACGGCCGTCGACGCGGGCGGCGCGTTCGAGGTTGACCGGGGAGCCGGGGGCGAGGGCGCCCAGGGAGGAACGGTCGAGGGACTCCTTCATCACGTCCGCGGTGAAGGTCCCCTGGTCCCGGGCGACGACGGTCAGGCACACGCCGTTGACCGCGATGGATTCGCCGTGCCGGGCGTCGGAGCTGACCAGGGGGCCTCGTACGGTGAGCAGGACGGCTTCACCGGCGGCACCCGCGGGTTCGATGGAGACGACCTCGCCGAGTTCTTCCACGATTCCTGTGAACACGCCTTCGCATTCCCTTCACCTGTCGAGGCTCCGGGGCAAAGGGTGTGGAACGGGTCCACGGCGGGGTCGGCGACGCGACGCGCACGGGGGCGCGGCGGTCGGACCGTCCCGACGCGCACTGCCTCCCATCCGGACTTTCACCGTCGGTACCGGAATTCCACCGGTTCAACCGGCCGATGGCTTCGGCCGGGTCGCGGACTGTCACCGCCGGTTCGGACTTTCACCGACCCCGGAGCACGCGTCTGACTTTCGTCTCAACGATCATGATCTTAACCGGTCGATCACCTGGCCGCATAGCCGGTGTGACGGGAGTCATGACTGGCCGGAGCCGCTGTGCGTGTCGGCGCGCTGGTCGGAGCGGGAGGCCAGGCCGGTGCGGACGAACAGTTCGGGTGCGAGGAACATCGCCCAGAAGGCCAGGACGGTGTAGACCGCGTAGGCGACGACGGCCGCGGCGAGGCCCTCCAAGCCGCGGGAGACGATGTCGCCGGCCACCTGAATGAGCAGGACGACGGAGATACCCAGGACGAAACGGGCGATCCGTGCGATGAGGGTGCCCGAGGCGCTGTAGCCGCCGCGGCGGTCGAGCAGGGTGAGGCCGCAGACGCCGCCCAGGAGGGCGCCGGCGAGGGTGAACAGGCGGGCCAGGGTGTAGGCGGCGGGGTCCAGGGGCACGGCTCCGATCCAGTCCGCCGGAGGGGTCCAGTCGCCGCGCGCGCCCAGTTGCCAGAAGGTGGCCAGGACGCACGGGAGCAGGGAGGCGAGCGCGAGGTAGAGGACCCAGCGGGCGGTGTCGAGTCCGCGCCACCAGGCGGTGATGCGGTCCTCCCAGCGCAGGGTGGCCCACAGGAGGACGCCGCCGAACAGGAGGCCGGCCAGGACGTCGCTGATGAAGTGCACGCCGAGGTACACCCGGGAGAGGCCCATCAGCGCGATGAGGACGCCCGCCGCCCACATCCACCGCCGGTCGCCGGTCTTGGCGCCGAGGTAGCCCCACAGCACGGTGGCGTGCTGGACGTGGCCGGAGGGGACGCCGAAGCTCTCCTCGGCGGAGTGGGCGGACACGTCTGCGCTGAACCAGTACGGGCGTGCGCCGTAGAACAGGGACTTGAACAGGTAGTTGATGACCGCCGACACGGCCACGGCGACGAACAGGCGCGCGCCGACCCTGGCGTTCACGCTCCAGAAGATGAGCGCGACGAGCGCGATCACGAAGGTCTGCGAACCCAGTTCGGTGAGGAGTCCGAAGGGGACGGCGAGCCAGTCGCCCATCCCCTGAATCCAGAGGATGGGGGTGGTCTCCACCTCCCAGAGCACGTCCATGGCCAACTGCTCGGGGGTCCCAGTGTTCAACGTGCACTCCACGGGTCCACGCCTGGCCATGCGCTCACGCCGCCGCTCCCCCAGTTCGTGCTCACGCACGGCGGAAGACGGAGCCGCGACCAAGCGAGATCTACGACTGTCGAGCGGTCATCCTAGGCTGGCTGGGATCTGAGGGGCCAGTGGTGCGAGAGCAGCGCACCGGAATCGTTACGCCTTGGCGGCTGCGGCGACGGCGAGGTCGCGCAGGGACTCGACGGCCTTGGCGGGGTCCTGGGCACCGTAGACGGCCGAGCCGGCCACGAAGACGTCGGCCCCGGCCTCGGCGGCGCGCTCGATGGTCTCGGTGCTGACGCCGCCGTCGATCTGGAGCCAGACGGAGGCCTCGCGACTGTCGAGGAGCTCGCGGGCGCGACGGATCTTGGGCAGGACCAGGTCGAGGAACTTCTGGCCGCCGAATCCGGGTTCGACGGTCATCAGCAGGAGCATGTCCATCTCGCCGATGAGGTCCTCGTAGGGGTCGACCGGCTCGGCGGGGTTGAGCGCGAGGCCCGCCCGGGCGCCGTGCCTGCGGATCTCCCGCAGGGTGCGCACGGGGGCGCCGGCGGCCTTGGCGTGGATGGTGACGCTGCCCGCGCCGGCCTCGGCGTAGGCGGGGGCCCAGCGGTCGGGGTCGTCGATCATCAGGTGGCAGTCCAGCGGTGTGGAGGTGGCCTTGAGCAGGGACTCCACGATGGGCAGGCCGAGCGTGAGGTTGGGCACGAAGTGTCCGTCCATCACGTCGACGTGCAGCCAGTCGGCTGCGGGCGAGACGGCTGCGGCTTCGTCGGCGAGATGCGCGAAGTCGGCGTTCAGGATGCTGGGTGAGATCTGGATTGCCACAACCCGAAGTCTAGCCAGCCCGGCCGTGCCCCCTCCCCCACCGGGTGCGGTGCACCTGGCGGGGGGGAGCTGTCAGGATCCGTTCTTGCGGAACAGGGCCAGGAACATGGCGTCGGTTCCGTGCACGTGCGGCCAGAACTGGACGTACTTCCCCTCCGGACCGGCGGCGAGATCCGGCACCTCGTCGAGGTAGTCGGCCGCGCGGAGGAGCGTGAGGTCGTCCCGCTCTCCCAGGACCCGCTGGACGATCGCGTCGGTCTCGTCCAGGTGCGGCGAGCACGTCACGTAGGCGACCACGCCGCCCGGGCGGGCCGCGTCGGCGGCGCCGGCGAGGAGGTCGTGCTGGAGCGGCGCCAGATCCACCACGGACTGCGGGGTGCGCCTCCAGCGGGACTCCGGGCGGCGGCGCAGGGCTCCCAGACCCGTGCACGGCACGTCAGCCAGGACCCGGTCGAACACTCCCGGCCTCCAGGCGGGCCTGGTGCCGTCGGCGGCGATGACCCGTCCGGCATCGCGCGGGGCGCGGCGCACGGCGGAGGCCACCAGTCCCGCGCGGGCGGGCTGGGACTCGGAGGCCAGCAGGTGGCCCTCGCGCTGGCCGACGAGCGAGGCCAGCAGGCCCGCCTTGCCTCCCGGACCGGCGCACATGTCGAGCCAGAGCCGGTCGTCCCCGTGCGCGTCCACGCGGGTGAGCGCCAGAGCCACGAGCTGGCTCGCCTCGTCCTGCACCGCGGCACGGCCCTGGCGGACCTCGCGGATCCCCGCGGGGTCACCCTCGGGGAGGTAGGCGGCGAACGGCGAGAACCGTGCCTCCTCGGCGCCGGCCTCGACGAGGTCGGCGACCGTGGAGCGGCCCGGCTTGGCGACGAGGGTCACGCGGGGCCGCTCGTTGTGCGCGATGAGCAGGCGTTCGGTCTCGACCAGCCCGGTGGACGAGTGCTCGCCGAGCGCCTTGGCCAGTGCCTTGACCACCCAGCGCGGGTGGCTGTGCACTACGGACAGGTAGCCGCTCGGGTCGCGCTCGCGGTCCGGGGCGACGACCGCGGTCCACCCGTCCAGGTCACGGGCGGAGACCTTGCGCAGAACGGCGTTGACGAACCGTCCCCGGTGGTGCCCCACCACGCGTCGGCCCAGGTCGACGGTCGCGCTGACGGCCGCGTGCGGGGGGATCTTCGTGGACAGGAGCTGGTGCGCCCCCAGCCGGAGCACGGGCAGCACCTCGCGGTCCACCGAGGCGAGTGTGCGGTCCACGCAGGCTTCGAGGATCGCGTCGTAGGTCCCCTGGTGACGGAGCGTCCCGTAGGTGAGCTCCGTGGCCAGCGCCGCGTCGCGCCCGCTCATCCCCCGCTCGTTGAGCAGGGCGGGCAGCAGCAGGTTCGCGTAGGCGTCCCGCTGCTCCACGGCCGCCAGCACGTCATAGGCGACTCGGCGGGCCGGGTCCCGCGGCTGGGGCGGCCCGGCCTTGCCCTGGCCACCGCCCTGATTCGGCTTCCCGCGTCGGGGGCGGCGGTACGGGGATCGGGACTGCTCGCTCAACGTGTAACTGCCTCAACAGAGCCGGGGAAGGGTCAGCACGATGGTATGCCAGCTCATCGCCCCAGGCGGTCGTCTTCGGTGGGGCGCACGCCACGTGCCCAGTCCACGGCCGCCATCGGCCGCTTGCCCTGGGGCTGCACCTCGCCGAGGACCACGGGATGCGTGCTCGTGCCGACGATGACGCGCTTCTTGTCGGCGTGCAGCTGCCCCGGGTCGAGCACCGGGGTGTCGGCCTCCGGCAGCGGCGTGACCGGACCCAGCTTCAGCCGGGTGCCGCGGAACGTCGTCCATGCGCCCGGTGCCGGTGTGCACGCGCGGGCCACACGGTCCACCCGCCGCGCCGGCGCGGTGAAGTCGACCTCGGCGTCCTCGGTGGCGAGCTTGGACGCGTAGGTGACGTCGGCGCCCGGCTGCTCGACGGGGCTCAGCTTGCCCGCCTCGATGCCGTCCAGGGTGCGCTTGAGGAGCTCGGCCCCCGAGTGGGAGAGCCGCTCCAGCAGGTCGCCGCTGGTGTCGGTCGGTCGCACGTCCTCGACCACGGTCCCGAAGACCGGACCGGCGTCCAGCTCCTTGACGATCCGGAAGGTGGACGCCCCGGTGACGTCGTCCCCGTGCAGCACCGCGTGCTGGACGGGAGCGGCGCCGCGCCAGGCGGGCAGGAGGGAGAAGTGCAGGTTGACCCATCCGTGCCGGGGGATGTCCAGCGCCGACTGGGGCAGCAGCGCCCCGTAGGCGACCACCGGGCAGCAGTCCGGCGCGATCGCGGCGAGGCGCTCCAGGAACTCGGGGTCGCGGACCTTCTCCGGCTTGAGGACCTCGATCCCCGCGCTCTCGGCCAGCTCGCCCACCGGACTCGCCGCGTACTTCCGCCCGCGCCCCGAGCGGGCGTCGGGACGGGTGACGACGGCGGCGACCTCGTGATCGGAGTCGATGAGGGCCTGCAACGACGGCACGGCCACCTGCGGTGTTCCGGCAAAGACAAGCTTCATCCAAGTCCTTCCACTGGCCGGGGCCCGTCCCCGGAGCCCGCCGCGCACCGGGGCGGGAGCGGCCGCCGGACTGCGTCGCGAGGCAGCACGATGCCCGGCGGGCGCGGTCTGTCGGTCCCCCAGTTCTACCAGTCGCGCTCGCCCCCGCCGCCGCGAACGCGGGGAGGTGTCGGAGGATTCTGGTACACCAGGGAGGATGACAGCGCAGCCCGGCCCGGACGAGGGGGCCCTCTTCGACCTGCCCGCGCAGGACGGCTCCGCCGCGTCCAAGGACGTCAGGGCGGCCGCGTCGACGAAGGCCGCGAAGGCCCGGCGCCCGGCTCCGCGCAGACCCGCCGAGCGGCTGCCCATCGCGCGCGTGATCGTGGACACCCCGCTCCCGCACCTGGACCGGTACTTCGACTACCGCGTCCCCGAGGACATGGACGCCGACGCGGTCCCCGGCTGCAGGGTCAGAGTGCGCTTCAACAACCGACTGCTCTCCGGGTTCATCGCCGAGCGGGCGCAGACTTCGGAGTTCGCCGGACGGCTGGCCTACCTGGAGTCGGTGGTCTCTCCCGAACCGGTACTGACCCCCGAGATCCTGGGACTGGCCCGCGCGGTCGCCGACCGCTACGCGGGCACCCTGAGCGACGTGCTCCGCCTCGCCGTCCCCCCGCGCCACGCCCGAGTGGAGAAGGAGGCCGCCGCCTCCCCTGAGCCCTCCGGGAAGGACGGCCCCGGCCCCCCGGGCGCGTCCGCGGACCCCGACGACGCCACGGCCCCCGCCGGGTCCACCGAGGCCCCGGCTCTCCCGGCCGCCGGGCCCGCCACCTCCGAGTCGGCCCCGGCCGGGCCGGCCCCCGTCGAGCCCGGTCCATGGACCGACTACCCCGACGGCCCCCTGTTCCTGGACACCCTGTGTGAGGGCCGCCCCGCCCGGGCCGTGTGGAACGCGCTGCCCGGCCGTGACTGGGTGGACGCCGTGGCGGTCGCCGCCGCCGCGACCCTGTCGGCCGGGCGGGGCACCGTGATCGTCGTCCCCGACGGGCGGGACGTGGCGGCCGTGGACGCCGCCCTGACCCGTCGGCTGGGCGAGGACTCCCACGTCGCGCTGACCGCCGACCTCGGCCCGGCCAAGCGCTACCGGCGCTGGCTCTCGGTCCTGCGCGGCGGGGTGCGGGTGGTCGTGGGCACCCGGGCGGCGGTGTTCGCCCCCGTCGCCGACCTCGGCCTGGTCGTGCTGTGGGACGACGGCGACGACGTGCACGCCGAGCCCCACGCCCCCTACCCCCACTCCCGCACGGTGCTCGCGATGCGGGCCCACCGCGCCGACGCGGGCGTCCTGATCGGCGGCCACACCCGCACGACCGACGCCCAGCTCCTGGTCGAGTCCGGGTGGGCCGGATCGCTCACGGCCGACCGGGCCACCCTGCGCCGCCGCGCCCCGCAGGTCCGCGCCGCCGGGGACGACCGCGAACTCGCGCGTGACGAGGCCGCGCGGACCGCCCGGATCCCGAGCCTGGCCTGGCGCGCCGCGCGGGAGGCCTCGCGCACCGGCCCCGTGCTCTTCCAGGTGCCGCGCCGCGGCTACCTCAACACGCTGGCCTGCGCGGGCTGCCGCGAGCCCGCGCGCTGCGACGCCTGCCACGGTCCGCTCGCGGTGCGCGGCTCCCACGCCATGCCCTCCTGCGGCTGGTGCGGCCGCGTCGCCGGGCAGTGGGCGTGCCCGGAGTGCGGCGTGACCCGGATGCGCGCCGTCGTGGTGGGCGCCCGCCGCACCGCAGAGGAGCTGGGACGCGCCTTCCCCTCCCTGACCGTGCGCACGTCCGGCCGGGAGGAGGTCCTCACCCGTGTCGACGACCGGCCCTCGCTGGTGGTCGCCACGCCCGGGGCCGAACCGGTCGCGGAGAACGGATACGCGGCCGCGGTCCTGCTGGACGGCTGGGCGCTGCTCAACCGGATGGACCTGCGCGCGTCGGAGGAGACGCTGCGCCGCTGGCTGAGCGCGGCCGCCCTGGTCCGCCCCGGGGGCACCGTGGTGGTCTCAGCCGACGTCGCGCTGCCGGTCGTGCAGTCCCTGGTGCGGTGGGACCCCTCCGGGTTCGCCGAACGCGAGCTGGCCGAGCGCCGCGAACTGGGGTTCCCTCCCGCGGTGTCGATGGCCTCGGTCACCGGCGCCCCCGAACACGTGCGCGAACTGCTCGACCAGGTCGACCTGCCCGAGGGCGTCGAACTCCTGGGCCCGGTACCGGTCGCCCCGGACCGCGTGGCGGGCCCGGAACGGGGCGCGCCCGAGGCGCCCGCCGAAGGCGGCTCGGGACGGCGCGAGGACGGCACGCATCCCCGGGAACGCGCCCTGCTGCGGGTGCCCCGGAGCGGTGTCGGCGCCCTGGCCCGGGCGCTGAAGGTCGCCGCGTCCGCGCGCAGCGCGCGCCGCGACGAGCACCTGGCCCAGGTCCGTGTGGACCCTCTGCACGTGGTCTGACCGGCCCCGTCTCAGCGGCGGTCGGGCGGCAGGGCCCGGTACAGGTCGCGGATGAGCGCCACCTCGGCCCCGTGGTGGATCAGCTCCCGGTTGAGGTGCAGCACCAGCGCGACCATCGGGAAGTCCGCCCACTGGGCCGACTCCGCGCCGCCCACGGGGGCGGCCAGGGCGTCGTCGTCCATGGACTGGATCTGCTCGGACCAGGCGAGGTAGGCGTGGCGCAGGCGCTGTTTGGCCTCGTCGACGCCGCCGGGCCAGTTGACGGTGTCGCGGGTGTAGGTCCGGTCGCCGAAGTGCCAGTTGATGCGGGTCTCCAGCACGTCCACGACCAGGTGGCCCAGCCGCCAGGCGATGGTCGTGACCGGCGGCGGGTCGGGCTCGGGGCTGACACCGTCGGGCCGGTAGCGCCCGTCCTCGCCCCGGGTGACCGTCCACGCCCCGGGCGCGGGCTCCCACAGGTACTCGTCCTCGGTGAGTCCCTCCAGCCGGGGCCAGAGCGAGAAGTCCCAGTAGAACTGCACCTGGGCGAGGATCTCGCCGTTCCACCTCACCGCCATCGCGGCCTCCCCTTCGTCGTGCGGGCGCGCCGGGCCGCCCGTCACCGGTCACCGCCCCGGAGCCCGTGGCCCGGAGCGGCGAGGCCACCCCTCGACGGGCCCCTCAACGCTGCCTTCGGCCCAATCCTCCCAGGATGCCCGTGCCCTGGGCGCACACGTCCTCGTCCGGGTAGGGCCACCACGTGAGGTCGGCGACCCCCGGTTCGATGGGGCGGAAGGGGCGGAAGGCTCTCTCGACGGTACGCCGCGGTGCGGTGGAGGTCAGGGCCAGATAGCCGCCGCCGCGCATGAGGGCGTGCAGGGCCGCGATCTCGGCCGGCGGGTCGTCCGCGGTGAAGGGGCGGGTCATCAGAACGGCGACGGGCTCGTCGAAGTCGACGAGCCCGGAGGTGGTGAGGCGCCGCGTGAGCGCACCGTCGCCGGAGCCGTCCCCGGTGATCACGGCGGTGTCGGACGAGGACAGCATCCCGGCCGCGCCCTGCGGTGCCACGTGGACGAACCGGGCGTCGGCCCGGGCGGCGCGCACGCGCTCGGCGGTGCCGGGGACCGGACACCCCCAGTCGATGAACTGGGTGACGCCCGTGTCGGCGCAGAGGAAGTCGATCACCCGGCCCAGGAAGGCCTGGTGCAGGCGCGTCTCCTCGGAGACGGCGGGTTCGGGAGGTCGCGCACGGGCCCCGATGCTCACGACGCGCGAGACCTGAGGAGGAATCTGCGCAGGTGGCTGGCAGGCGGCCGTCGTACGGCCCGGTTTCGGCCCCCGGACATCCGTCACGTACTCGCTCCCCCAGCCGGTTCGCTCGCGGGAGGCAGAGCGGTCCTCCCGCGCGGACCGATCGGGCCCCGGGGCATCGCGCCTTGCCGTCAGGGCCCCGATCGTACCGCCTGGGAACGTGATCCCTCACACACCCCCGAGTGTTATGCGACCCATTTCGCCGTTTGTAGCCCTCTGGGGCACAAGAGGTTCGTGTGCTCCCGGATCGGGCCTGGCACCGCGACCTTCGAGGCCGTGGGGGCTCGGTCAGAGTGACAGCACGTTGCGGGGATCCGGGGTCGGGACCAGGCGGCCGTCGCCGTCGGCGTACTCCCACCGGGGCCCGTGCGCGACCAGGTCGGCGACCGCGCCGACGAGCCGGTCCACGTGCTCCACGGTGGTGCCCACGCCCAGGCTCGCCCGCACCGCCTGCGTGTGCCCCCCGTCCAGCAGGGCGTGGGTGAGCCGGTGGGCGCAGAACAGGCCGTCGCGGACGCCGATGCCGTGCTCCGCCGACAGCGCCGCGGCCAGCAGGTCGGCGGGCAGGCCGTCCACGGTGAAGGACACGATGCCCACGCGCGGGTGCCCCTCGCCCCACAGCGCCAGCTCGCGCACGCCCCCGATCTCCGCCAGTCCCGCGCGCAGCCGCTCCAGCAGCGCCGACTCCCGGATGTGCAGCAGCTCCTGGGCGGCGGGGGTGAAGGTCTCGCACGCGGCGGCCAGGGCGACCGCGCCCAGCACGTTCGGGCTGCCCGCCTCGTGCCGCGCGGGCAGGTCGTTCCACACCACGTCGTGCTCGGTCACCAGTTGGGTCGCACCACCGCCGGACAGGTACGGCGTGGCCGCGCGCAGCCAGTCGGCGCGCCCGGCCAGCACCCCGGATCCGAACGGCGCGTAGAGCTTGTGCGCGGACAGGGCCACGTAGTCGGCGCCCGTCGCCGTGAGGCTGAACGGCAGGTGCGGCACGTACTGCGCGGCGTCGACCACCACCCGGGCGCCCTCGGCGTGCGCGACCGCCACCAGCTCCTCCACCGGCCAGATCTCGCCGGTGACGTTGGACGCGGCGGTCACGCACAGCAGGGCGGGCCCCTCGGGGGCCGCGCGCAGTGCCGTGCGGGCGGCCTCGACCGCCTCCTCCGGCGAGGCCGGCAGCGGCAGGCGCTCGACCCGGCCGGCGCGGGAGGCGGGGTGCTCCCAGGGCAGCAGGCTCGCGTGGTGCTCGGATTCGAACACCACCACGGTGCAGCCCTCGGGTACCGACCGCGCCAGCAGGTTGAGCGCGTCGGTGGTGCCGCGCACGAACACCACCGCGTCCGCGGGCTCGGTCCGCACGCCCAGGAAGCGCGCCACGCTGCGCCGGGCCCGCTCGTAGGCGTCGGTGCTCACCTGTGAGTGGTGGCCCGCGCCGCGGTGCACGCTGGCGTAGTAGGGCAGGGCCGCGGCCAGCGCGTCGGCGACGGGGGTCAGGCACGGGGCACTGGCCGCGTAGTCGAAGTTCGCGTACTCCACACGCTCACCGGTGACCAGCGGGACACCGCCCTCGGCGGCGACGATCGTGCACTCGTGCGCGGTCGGGGCGGTACGGGCGGCGGGCGCGGCCTGGGTAGGGCTGACGGCGGTCATGGGGCACCTCTTCTGTGGGTCATGGGACCCACAGGGGTGCCGGGAACGGCAACGCCTCAGGGGTCCGCGCTTGTCTGACACGGTCGTGTCGGGACCTGGTCCTCACCCGGGGCACCCCACCGCGGATGGAGGGTTGCCGACCAGCTAGCCGGGGCTTAGCGCTGGTACTCGTGACCTGCTCAGGAGGCTAGCACAGCGCCGCGGAGGGTCAACACCCGCGACCGGGCGTGGCCCACGACACCCCCCGCTTGACACCCCGCGGACCCGCTGCGCCATACTGAGCCCACTGCCTGCCCTCACGCCGCGGGTGTCCGGTTCCCCCGGCCGCCCTCCAGGCGCGAGACTCCAGAGCGTTGGAGTTTTCGCATGCCTGCCCGCGAGCGAGAGGTGAGTCCGTTGCACGGCGACGACCGAATGCAGCAGTTGTTCCGCGACCCCAGGGTCGTTCTGATCTCCGGCTACGCCCGGCTTCCCGACTCGGTGGCGAGCCACTCCCAGTACCAGCGGCTCGGCGTCGTGCTCGCGGTCGACAGCTCCGACGGCCGAATCGTCGCCGCGGACACCACCCTGCTGACCGACCTGGCCAAGGACTTCTTCCGGGCCCTGGTCGAGGGCGCCTCGGTCACCGAGGACATCGCCGAGATCGTGCAGCGGGTACAGACCAGGTACGCGGGCCAGTCCGGTGCCGCGCTGACCACCGCCCTGCGCCGCTGCCTGGAGACCTACTACCAGATGCGGGACGGCGACCAGCTGCCCGGCGGCCCCGACGCCAAGGAGTGACCACACCCGTGACCGACACCCCATCCCGCACCGCGCCGCTGCCCCTGGCGGGGGTACGCGTGGCCGACCTGTCCCGGGTCCTGGCGGGCCCCTACGCCACGATGCTCCTCGCCGACATGGGCGCGGAGGTGGTCAAGGTCGAGCAGCCCGGACGCGGCGACGACACCCGCGCCTGGGGGCCGCCGTGGGCCGGCTCCGCCGAGGACGCCTCCGGCGCGCCGGACGCGCACCCCGGGGAGTCCGCCTACTTCCTGTCGGTGAACCGCAACAAGCGCGGCCTGGCGGTGGACCTGAAGGACCCCGACGGCCTCGCCGCCGTCCAGGACCTGTGCGCCTCCTGCGACGTCGTCGTACAGAACTTCCGCCCCGGGGTCGCCGAACGGCTCGGCCTCGGCTACGCGGCCGTCCAGGCCCGCAACCCGGCGGTCGTGTACTGCTCCGTGAGCGGGTTCGGCCCCGAGCACGACCCCGGCGGACGACCGGGGTTCGACATCGTCGTCCAGGCCGAGAGCGGGCTGATGGCCACCACCGGCCCCGCGGAGGGCCCGGCGAGCAAGGTGGGCGTGGCCCTGACCGACGTCCTCACCGGCCTCAACGCCGCCGTGGGCATCCTGGGCGCCCTCATGCGCGCACGGGCCACCGGCGTGGGCGAGGACGTCAGCGTGTCCCTCATCAACTCGACCCTGTCGGGGCTGGTCAACCTCACCCAGCAGGCACTGGTCACCGGAACGGAACCGGCCCGGATGGGCAACGCGCACACCACGATCGTGCCCTACCAGGTCTTCCCCACCGCCGACGCCGACATCGTTGTCGCCGCCGGCAACGACGCGCTCTACCGGCGGCTGTGCGCCGCGATCGGCCGCGACGACCTGTCCGAGGACCCGCGCTACGCGACCAACCGCGGGCGCGTCGAGCACCGTGAGGAGCTGGTCGAAGCGCTGACCGACACCCTGCGCTCGCGCGGAGCCGACCACTGGATGGCCGCCCTGGTGGAGGCGGGCGTCCCGGTGGGCCGCGTGCGCGGCGTGCTCGACGCCCTGCGTACCGCCGACGCCACCGGCGACGACGTCCTGCGCACCGTGGAGCACCCCACCGTCGGGCTGCTGGAACAGGTCCGCGCCGGCTTCCGGCTGGAGGGGTCTCCCCCGCCGCTGACCGCGCCGCCGCTGCTGGGGCAGCACTCCCGGCAGCTCCTGACCGAGCTCGGGGTGAGTCCCGAGCGCATCGACGCCATGGTCAAGCGCGGCGCCGTCCAGCAGGCGGACCTCTGAGCGCGCCCTGTCCGGCACCGCGGGCCCGGTCCGCCGCCGCCCGATCCGCCGCCGTCCGGCCGACCGCTTCCGCACCGGCCGCCACCCGAAGACCCGCATCCCACGGCACCGACCGCCGGCCCGCCGGGCCGACCGCACCACGAAGGGACACCCACCGATGAGCGACTCCCAGCGCAGGCCCGCCGCCCCGGACCCGCACGACTTCCTGGCCGTGGACGCCACGCTCTCCGACACCGAACGCGACGTCCGCGACGCCGTGCGGGGCTTCGCCACCCGCGAGCTGCTGCCGAACGTGGCGGACTGGTTCGAGGCCGGGACGCTGCCCGACCCGCGGGGCCTGGCCAAGGCCTTCGGCGACCTCGGCGTGCTGGGCATGCACCTGGAGGGCTACGGCTGCGGCGGCTCCAGCGCGGTCGCCTACGGTCTGGCCTGCCGCGAGCTGGAGGCGGTCGACTCGGGCCTGCGCAGCTTCGTGTCCGTGCAGGGCTCCCTGGCCATGGCCGCCATCCACAAGTACGGCTCCGAGGAGCACAAGGAGCGGTGGCTGCCGCGCATGGCCGCCGGCGACGCCATCGGCTGCTTCGGCCTGACCGAGCCCGACTCCGGTTCCGACCCCGGCTCCATGCGCACCCGCGCCCGCCGCGACGGCTCCGACTGGGTGCTCGACGGCACCAAGATGTGGATCACCAACGGCTCGGTCGCAGACGTGGCCGTGGTGTGGGCCGCCACCGACGACGGCATCCGCGGGTTCGTGGTGCCCACCGACACCCCCGGCTTCTCCGCCAACGTCATCCACAGGAAGCTGTCCCTGCGCGCCTCGATCACCGCCGAACTGGTGCTGGAGGGCGTGCGGCTGCCCGGCGACGCGGTGCTGCCGCTGTCCAAGGGGCTGGGCTCGCCCCTGTCGTGCCTGAACGAGGCCCGCTTCGGCATCGTGTGGGGCGCGGCCGGAGCCGCGCGCGCGTGCTACGAGGCGGCGCTGGAGTACGGGCTCACCCGCGAGCAGTTCGGGCGGCCGATCGCCGGCTTCCAGCTCACCCAGCGCAAACTCGCCGACATGGTCGTGGACGTCAACCACGCGAACATGACGGCGCTGCGGATCGGCCGGCTCAAGGACGCCGGTGAGTGCCACCACAACCACGTCAGCTTCGGCAAGTTCTCGTGCGTGGCCGCCGCCCAGCGGGTGGCCGCCGCCGCCCGCTCCGTGCACGGCGCCAACGGCATCACGCTGGAGTACCCGGTGATGCGGCACATGGTGAACCTGGAGACGGTCGCCACCTACGAGGGCACCGAGGAGATCCACGCGCTGAGCATCGGCCAGGCGGTCACCGGCCTCTCCGCCTTCCGGTGACCGGGGTCCGCGCCACCGCTCGGGTATACCGGGGTGCGGTGGCCCGTCCCGACCCTCCACAATGGTGAGTATCCGATCGAGAGGGTTGCCGAGATGGTCAACGAACCGACGAAGCGGTTCGAGATGACGCGGTTGCGGCGTACGGCCAATGCCGTCATCAGCAACTTCGTCAAGTACGGGGTGTGCCCGCCCGAGATGCACCTGCTCACCACGCGGGGGCGCAGGTCCGGGTTCCTGCGCACCATCCCGATCAGCGTCCTGGACAGCGATCGCGGCCGCTGCCTGGTCGCCCCCTACGGGGAGGTGGACTGGGTGCGCAACCTGCGCAAGGACGGGTTCGCCACCCTGCGCCAGGGCGGCTGGATCGAGCTCATCAGCGTCCGGGAGCTGGAGCCCGAGGAGGCGGCTCCGCTGCTGAAGGAGTACCTGCAGCACCCGAGGGCGGCCGTGGTGGGACCGTACTTCGAGACCCCGCCGGAGGCACCGGACGAGGCGTTCGTGGAGGAGGCCGCCGGGCACCCGGTGTTCGCGATCGTGCGGTCCACCACGATCCGGATCTGACCGGGTTCCGACCCGGGCGGCGCACCGCGCCGGTCCCCGGCACCTTCACGGGTGCCGGGACCGGCGTATCAGTTGCGCACGCGGTAGACGTCGTAGACCCCGTCGACGCCGCGCACCGACCGCAGCACGCTCCCCAGGTGGGCGGGATCGGCCATCTCGAAGGTGAACCGGCTCTGCGCCACGCGGTCACGGCTGGTCTGCACGGTCGCGGACAGGATGTTCACGTGCTGGTCGGAGAGCACCCGGGTGATGTCCGACAGCAGCCGGGACCGGTCCAGGGCCTCCACCTGCAGAGCCACCAGGAACATCGAGTCCTCGGTCGGCCGCCACTGCACCGCGACCATGCGCTCGGTGTCCAGGGTCTTGGCGTTCACGCAGTCCGCGCGGTGCACGGACACCCCGTTGCCGCGGGTGACGAAGCCGACGATGTCGTCCCCGGGCACCGGGGTACAGCACTTGGACAGGCGCACCCACACGTCGGCGTCGCCCTCGACCACCACGCCCGGGTTGCCCGTCTTGCTCCGGCGGACGGCGGTCCTGCCGGGCAGCGCGGACTCGGCGATGTCCTCGGTGTGGCTCTCCAGCCCGCCCATGGAGTCCACCAGCTTGGACACCACGTTCTGCGCGCTCACCTGGTGCTCGCCCACCGCCGCGTACAGCGAGTCCAGGTCCGGATAGCGCAGGTCCCTGGCCAGGGCGATGAGCGCTTCGCCGCTGAACATGCGCTTGACAGGGAGCTCCTGCTTGCGCATGACCTTGGCGATCTCGTCCTTGCCCTGCTCGATCGCGGCCTCGCGGCGCTCCTTGGTGAACCAGTGCCGGATCTTGTTGCGGGCGCGGGCGCTCTTGACGAAGTTCAGCCAGTCGCGGCTGGGCCCGGCGTCGGGGTCCTTGGAGGTGAGGATCTCCACGGCCTCGCCGTTGTGCAGCTCGTTCTCCAGCGGCACCAGGCGGCCGTTGATCCGCGCGCCGACCGTGCGGTGGCCGACCTCGGTGTGCACGGCGTAGGCGAAGTCCACGGCGGTGGCGCCCTGGGGCAGTGAGATGACGTCGCCCTGGGGGGTGAAGACGAACACCTCCTGTACCGACAGGTCGAAGCGCAGCGACTCCAGGAACTCGCCGGGATCCTTGGTCTCCTGCTGCCAGTCGATGAGCTGGCGCAGCCACTGCATGTCGGTGGTGCCCTTGGCCTTGGGCTCGGAGCCGCTGGAGCGGTCCTCCTTGTACTTCCAGTGCGCGGCGATGCCGTACTCGGCGCGTCGGTGCATGGCGCGGGTGCGGATCTGCAGTTCGACCGGGTTGCCCGAGGGACCGATGACCGTCGTGTGCAACGACTGGTACATGTTGAACTTGGGCATCGCGATGTAGTCCTTGAACCGCCCCGGCACGGGGTTCCACCGCGCGTGGATGGTTCCCAGGGCCGCGTAGCAGTCGCGGACGCTGTCCACCAGGACCCGTACGGCTATGAGGTCGTAGATCTCGTCGAAGCCGCAGTTGCGGGCGATCATCTTCTGGTAGATCGAGTAGTAGTGCTTGGGCCGCCCGCGCACGGTCGCCTTGAGCTTGGACTCGCGCAGGTCCGCCGAGACCGCCTCGATGACCTCCTGCAGGTAGACGTCGCGCCGGGGGGCGCGCTCGGACACCAGGCGGGCGATCTCGTCGAAGCGCTTGGGGTAGAGGGTGGCGAAGGCCAGGTCCTCCAGCTCCCACTTGATGGTGTTCATGCCCAGCCGGTGGGCGAGCGGGGCGAAGATCTCCAGCGTCTCGCGGGCCTTCTTCTCACGTTTGGCCTTCGATGGGAGGTAGCGCAGGGTCCGCATGTTGTGCAGGCGGTCGCACAGTTTGATGACCAGGACGCGGATGTCGCGGGCCATGGCCACGACCATCTTGCGGACGGTCTCGGCCTGGGTGGCCTCGCCGTACTTGACCTTGTCCAGTTTGGTCACGCCGTCGACGAGCTCGGCGATCTCGTCGCCGAAGTCGGCTCGCAGCTCGTCCAGCGAGTACTCGGTGTCCTCGACGGTGTCGTGCAGCAGGGCGGCGGCCAGGGTGGCCTCCTGCATGCCCAGTTCGGCGAGGATGGTCGCCACGGCCAGCGGGTGGGTGATGTAGGGGTCGCCGCTCTTGCGCTTCTGCTCGCGGTGGTGGTGCGCGGCGACCTCGTAGGCGCGCTCGATCAGCCGCACGTCCACCTTCGGATGGGTGGCACGCACGGTCTTGATCAGTGGTTCGAGCACCGGGTTCATCGTTACTCCCCGCTGGGCGCCGAGTCGGGCGAGTCGCCTGCGGACCCGCACTGTGGAGGGCGTGGTGGAGGGGGTGGACGCCGGGTGCCCCGGAGCCCCCGCCCCAGAGACGTCGGAGGGCGCCGCATCCTTCGCGGCGCCCTCCGGGCGGTCCCCCTGTGGTCTTGTGCTCGCCGACACACGTGTCTCGTCGGTCCGCGCCGGCGCGCGGGTCTCGTCGGCCTGCCCTCCCGGCGCGTCCGGGCGCCGGGCCCCGGAGGCGCCCGGCCGCGGTCCGCTCGCCGATACGGCCCCGGTCGAAACCACTTCGTTGGGCATGCCTACCTCCCGCGGTCCGTCCGGTCGCGCGGGCGTCATCGACGTCGAGTGCGTCGCCCGGCTCCACCGGTACACGTGTGTGTCGTCAAGGGCCAGTCTCCGACGTGGCCGCCGCGGTGTCTCCCACGGACCGTCCCCGCGGTCGCGGAAGGCGGTGCCTGTTCGTGCTCGCGGTCCGACGTCCCCCACGTGACCCCGTGTGACACGTGTCACCTGGGGTGTGACCCCCAGTGTAGGAGTAGATCAACGACGGCGGACCCCCTCCCCATTCCCGCTGGGGGCGGAGAGGGTGGAACGCGGATCGTCGGTTCAGACCGAGAGGAGGCAGTGCGGCTCCACGTCGGGCAGCTTCTCGCGCCCCTGGAGCGCGGCGAGTTCCATCAGGACGGAGAATCCCACGACCGTACCACCCGCCTTGCGGACGAGTTCCACCGCGGCTCGTCCGGTGCCTCCGGTCGCGAGCACGTCGTCGACGATGAGCACACGGCTGCCGGGGTGGAGCGCGTCAGCGTGGATTTCGACGGTCGCGGTCCCGTACTCCAGATCATAGGCCCGACCGATGGTCCCTGAGGGCAGTTTCCCGGCTTTGCGCGCCGGGACGAAGCCCGCGCCCAGTTCCAGGGCGACGGGGGCGCCGAAGATGAACCCGCGCGCCTCCAGTCCGATGACGTGGTCGACACCGGCGTCGCGGAAGGGCGCGGCGAGCCCGGCCACGGTCACTGCGAGCGCGTGCCGGTCGTTGAGCAGCGGCGTGATGTCCTTGAACAGGATGCCGGGCTCGGGGAAGTCGGGCACGTCTCGGATGCGGGACCGGATGAGCTCCAGGTCCGGTGCGGCGTCGGCGGCGAAGGTGGACATACGGGGACCTTGTCTGCGGTGGGGTTCTGGTGCGGGTGGGCCCCACACGGCGGTACCGGCCCCCGCGGGGACCGGTACCGAAGTCTGTGGGCCGTCGGAGGGCACACGTGGCCGGCCCTCCGGGCGCGGTCCCGAGGGGGACCGGGCGGGATCAGCTCTGGGGCTTGTCGTCGTCCCCGAAGTCGGGGCGGTCCTCCACCGGGGTGTCGTCGGCCGCCGGGGTGATGACCTCGCCGATACCGGCCTTGAGCATCCGGATGCGGGTACCGGGAGAGATCTCCAGCAGCACGTCGGTGTCGTGGATCTCCACGACCGTGGCGAAGATGCCGGCCTTGGTCATGACCTCGACGCCGGGCACGAGGGCCGCCTGCATCTGGGTCTCCTGCTGGCGCCGCTTCTGGTTCGGCCGCCAGAACAGCAGCCAGAACACCAGCAGGATGAGCAGGAACGGCAGGATCATGGAGAGCAGCCCGCCCGTGGGCTCTCCTTCGGCGGCGAGATGGTAAAAGCCCTGCACGGGGGCGTCCTTCCTGACGTTTCGTCGCGCGGTCGACGGATCCCGGTTCGGGCACCGCGACGACCACCTTGAGCATGCCACCCGGATTCGTCCCGGGTCGCACCCGTCACCTGTAACGTTCGACGGGCCCGGCACGTTCCGCGTGTGCCGAAAGACATCCGCGGGGTGCGCGGGGCGGGGCCCCGCGTCGGCTGGTAGGCCCAGCTTACGTGGCGCCGATCACCGTCGGCCCACCGGTGGAGATCGGTGTGTTAACGATCGCCGGTCAGGGCTGGGCGGCGCCGTTGGAGCCGTTGGAGCCGGGGGCGCCGGCGGCGGCCGCCGCGCCGAAGGCCGCGTCCGGAGGCGGGGTCAGCCCCATGTGCGCCCACGCCTGCGGGGTGGCCACGCGCCCGCGCGGGGTGCGGGCCAGGAAACCGGAGCGGACGAGGAAGGGCTCGGCGACGACCTCCACGGTCTCGGCCTCCTCCCCCACCGACACCGCCAGGGTGGACAGGCCCACGGGCCCGCCCCGGAAACGGCGCAGGAGGACGTCGAGGATGGCGCGGTCGAGGCGGTCCATACCCAGCTCGTCGACCTCGTACAGGCGCAGCGCGGCGCGCGCGGTGTCCAGGGTGAGCCGACCGTCGCCGCGCACCTCGGCGTAGTCGCGCACGCGGCGCAGCAGTCGGTTGGCGATCCGGGGCGTGCCTCGGGAGCGTCCGGCGATCTCGCGGGCGGCGTCGTCCTCGATGGGCGCGCCGAGCAGGCCGGCCGAGCGGTGCAGGATCAGCTCCAGCTCGTCGGGCCGGTAGAAGTCCATGTGCGCGGTGAAGCCGAAGCGGTCGCGCAGCGGCGCGGGCAGCATCCCGGCCCGGGTGGTGGCGCCGACCAGGGTGAAGGGCGCGATCTCGATGGGGATCGCCGTGGCGCCGGGGCCCTTGCCCACGACCACGTCGACCCGGAAGTCCTCCATGGCGACGTAGAGCATCTCCTCGGCGGGGCGGGCCATCCGGTGGATCTCGTCCAGGAACAGGACCTCGCCCTCCTGGAGGGTGGAGAGCACGGCGGCCAGGTCACCGGAGCGCTCGATGGCCGGACCGGAGGAGATGCGCAGGGGTACACCGAGCTCACCGGCGATGATCATGGCCAGGGTGGTCTTGCCCAGCCCGGGTCCGCCTGACATCAGGATGTGGTCGGGTGCGCGGCCGCGCCGCTGGGCGCTGTGCAGGACCAGGGAGAGCTGCTCGCGGACGCGCTCCTGCCCGACGAACTCGGTCAGCGCCCGGGGGCGCAGGGCACCCTCGAGCTGCCGTTCGTCACCGTGGACGTCGGGTGAGACGGCGTCGCGCTCGTAGGCCGACGGCTCGTCCGTGGGTTCCATGGGGGCCAGATCTCCTTGCTGGGGCGTGTTCGGTTGACGCCGCGCACACCCTAGGCGCGGCTGAGCCTGCGCAGGGCGCTGCGCAGCAGGACGGCGACATCGGAGGTGTGCTCGGCCTCGGCGGCCACCGCGGAGGCGGCGGTCTCGGCGTCCTTGGCCGACCAGCCGAGGTTGACCAGGCCGGAGACCACCTGTCCGCGCCAGGCGCCGTCGGGACCGGAGTCGGGCTCCGGCCCGGTCGTGCCGGGCAGGGTGCCGTCGGTGAGGACCGGTCCTTCGAGCTTGCCCGCCAGCTCCAGCACGATGCGCTGGGCGCCCTTCTTGCCGATCCCGGGCACCCGCGTCAGAGCCGCGGTGTCCTCGGTGGCCACCGCGTGGCGCAGGCTGGCCGGGCTGTGCACCGACATCATGGCCAGAGCCAGCCGGGGGCCGACCCCGGAGGCGGTCTGGACCTGCTCGAACATGTGCTTCTCCTCGTCGTCGGCGAACCCGAAGAGCGTCAGGGACTCCTCGCGGACGACGAGGCTGGTGGCGACGGTGCCGGTCTCGCCCACGTGCAGGCGCGACAGGGCGGCGGGCGTGCACTGGACGGTCATGCCGACCCCGCCGACGTCGATCACGGCGGTGCCTGCGCCGCGTGCGGCCACGCGGCCGGTGAGGAACGCGATCATGGGGTGGGGGCACCCGAGGGGGTGCCCGTCTCCTTCCTGGGGGCGGGTGTCACCGGCCCCGCGCCTGGCGGGCCAGTTCGACCTTGCGGGCGAAGTCCTGCTGTGCCTGGGCCACGCGGGCCTGGGCGCCGCCGCGCCAGATGTGGCAGACGGCCAGGGCGACGGCGTCGGCCGCGTCGGCGGGCTTGGGGGGTGAGTCGAGTCTGAGGATACGCGCGACCATGTGCCCGACCTGCGCCTTGTCCGCGCGTCCGCTGCCGGTGATGGCGGCCTTGGCCTCGCTGGGCGTGTGCAGGGCGACGGGCAGCCCGCGCCTGGCGGCGCAGACCAGGGCGATGCCGCTGGCCTGGGCGGTGCCCATGACCGTGCTGAGATTGTGCTGGGCGAAGACCCGCTCGACGGCCACGGCGTCGGGCCTGTGGAGGTCGAGCCAGGCGTCGATGCCGCGTTCGATGGCCACGAGGCGCTGGGGGAGGTCGTCGTCGGGACTGGTCCGGACGGCCTCGGCTCCGAGCAGGGTCAACGGGCGGCCGATGGCGCCTTCGACGGCTCCGACACCGCACCGGGTGAGTCCTGGGTCGATCCCCACCACGCGCACCTGAGCCACCCTTCTCGAACGTCCGTTCGCACCATGCTAGCGCCGCCCGCCGACTCCGGCCCCTGCCGCACCGGGCGTGTCGGCCGCCGAGGACGCACCCGCCCCGGCCTCGGAGGCGCGATGGACAGACGTAGCACGGTGGGGACGCACAGTGCCACATCGGGCGCCCGAGGACCATCACACGAGCGCTCCCCGCCGGGTGCGCCCTTTCCGGCCACCCTCGATCCGGCGGGCGGGTCGACCGGGCGCCGCGCACCGAAAGGGGATGGACGGCACGCAGCACCGGTGCTAGGTTAATCTCAACAAGAGAAAAACTCACTCTGAGACGAACTAGGGGCGCGCGTGACCGACGAGCGGACACCACGGCGGGACGACGGCGAACGCCGCTTCCTGGACGACTACGACCCCGCTGCCTACGCACCGGCCGCGGTCACCGTGGACGTCGTCGCCCTCACCATCCGCAGCGGTGTCCCCCACGTGCTGCTGATGCGCCGGTCGGCGCGCCCACAGCTCGGCTGGTGGGCCCTGCCCGGCGGGTTCGTCCGGGCGCAGGACGGCCCGGAGGGCCCCGCCGACCCCGACCTGCCCGACGCGGCCCTGCGCGTGCTGTCGCACAAGACCCCGCTGCCCACCGAGATCCACCTCGAACAACTGGGCACCTACGGCGCGATCGACCGCGACCCGCGCATGCGCGTGATCTCCGTGGCCTACGTGCTCCTGGCCCCCGACCTGCCCGACCCGGACACCGGCGCCGACGAGGCCGCGTGGATCCCCTGGTCCGCGCTCGGCCACGGCGTCGGCGACAGCGGCCCCGGCGGCCGTGCCGCGATCGAACTCGCCTTCGACCACGCGCGCATCGTCGCCGACGCGGTCGAGCGCGCCCGCTCCAAGCTGGAGTACACGGCTCTGGCCACCGCCTTCCTGCCTCCCGAGTTCACGATCACCGCTCTGCGCGAGGTCTACGCGGCCGTGTGGGGACGCCCACTGCACGGGGCCAACTTCCACCGCAAGATCCTCGCCACCCCGGGGTTCGTCGAGGACACCGGCCGCCTGGCCGACCGGGGCGGATCCGGCGGCGGCCGCCGCGCCCGGCTGTACCGGCCCGGCGGCGCCGCCTTCCTGCACCCGCCGCTGCTGCGCGGCGCCCCCTGACCCCCTCCCCCGCGCCCACGGAGGCCGCAGATGAGCACCGCCGACGACTTCGACACCGCACTGGGGGAACTGGACATGTCGGACTACCCCATGGCGCTGTTCGGTCCCCTGCCACGCGACGGCTCACCCCTGCCCCCGGCCGCCACCGCCGCCTACCGGCGCCTGGCCCGCCTGCTCCACCCCGACCGCGCACCGGAGGGCCGCACGGCGGAGGCCACCAGGGCCTTCGCCAAGCTGACCGGTCTCTGGTCGGCCTACCGCGACACCGCCGAGGGCGGCCCGGGCCTGGACGAGGTCACCCTCACCGCGAAGACGCACACCTACCACCTGCACCGGGGCGCCGACCCGCTGGCCGCGGGCGACATCGCCGACCTGCACGGCGCCCGCTACCGGGACGGCGGCACCTGGCGGGAGGCGGTGCTCAAACTGCCGCGCTCACACCACGACAACGACCTGGTGAACGCCGAGGCGAACGCCCTGCGCCGCCTGCGCGAGCGAGTGCCCGAGCGGGCACGCGCGTTCCACCCCGAGCTCATCGAGCAGATCCGCCACCGCGACGCCGCCACCGGCGTGGAGCGGCGCGGCAACGTGCTCGCCCGGCTGCGCGGATTCCACAGTCTGGCCGACGTCCGCCGTGCCTACCCCGACGGAGTCGACCCGCGCGACGCGGCGTGGATGTGGCGGCGCCTGCTGGTCGCGGTGGGCAGCGCGAGCCGGGCCGGGGTCGTGCACGGCGCCGTGGTGCCCGAACACGTACTGATCCACCCCGAAGCACACGGCCTGGTGCTCGTGGACTGGTGTTACTCGGTGACCTCGGCCGCCGCGCACACCGCGCCGCACATCCCGGCCATGGTGGCCCACCGCAAGGACCTGTACCCCGAGGAGGTGCTGGACCGCGCACCCGCCGTGCCCGCCACCGACATCCACATGGCGACCCGGTGCATCGAACACGTGACCGCCGGGCGCCTGCCCCGACCGCTGAACACGTTCGCCCTCGGCTGCACCCTGCCCCGGCCCCAGCGCCGGCCCTACGACGGCATCCGCCTCCTGGCCGAACTCGACGAGGCGCTGGAGCGGGTGTTCGGCCCGCGCCGGTTCCGCCCCTTCCACATGCCCGCCTGACCTTCCCTGCGGCCGCGCCGCGGCCGCAGGGCCACCCACCACCCCGAGGAGGCTTCCCATGGGAAGCAGCAACTGGTCCACCGACGCCTACCACGCCCGCGCCGCCTACAACGCCGCCGCCGGATCCAGCAGCTTCGCCTACACCGACGATGTGGCCTCGACCATGCCGCGCAGTACGTGGAGGACCCACGAGACCCTCGATCCCAAGGACGTGGCCGTCCGCGAGAGCCGCGACTCCGACGCCCACCCCGAGTCGCTGGCCGTCTCGGTGCTCTTCGACGTCACCGGCTCCATGGGGCGCGTGCCCCGCCTCCTGCAGAGGAAGCTGCCGGACCTGTTCGGCCTGCTGCTGCGCAAGGGCTACGTGGAGCACCCGCAGATCCTGTTCGGCGGGATCGGCGACGCCACCTGCGACCGCGCCCCGCTCCAGGTCGGGCAGTTCGAGTCCGGCAACGAACTGGAGGACGACCTGGGCAACATCCTGCTGGAGGGCGGTGGCGGCGGCCAGGTCACCGAGTCCTACGAGCTGGCCATGTACTTCATGGCCCGGCACACCGCGATGGACTGCCTGGACAAGCGCGGACGCAAGGGCTACCTGTTCGTCATCGGCGACGAGAAGGCCTACGGCGCGGTCAAGGCTCGGGAGGTGCGCGAGGTCATCGGCGACGACCTCGGCGAGAACATCGCGTTCCCGGCGATCCTCGCCGAGCTCCAGCGCAGATTCGAGGTCTTCTTCATCATGCCGACCGGAAGCGCCCACTTCCGCAACAAGGACGTGCGCGGCTTCTGGGACACCCACCTGGGGCAGAACGTCATCTACCTCGACGACCTGGACGCGGTGTCGGAGACGATCGCGGTCACCATCGGGATGGGAGAGGAGGCCGTCGACCTCGCACAGGGCCTGGAGGACATCGCCTCGGCGGGATCCGACGCCGGCGACGTGGTCGGCAAGGCCCTGCGCCCGCTCTCGCGAGCGCGTGGGTCGATCGTGGTCTCCGAGTCGCCCGACGGCCTGGGCGGCGCCGCCGCCGGCGGGGTGGACCGGCTGTGAACCGGGCACGCGGCCCGTGGGCCGACGAGCACGCGATCGTCGTCGACCTCGGCTTCGGCGACGCCGGCAAGGGCGTGAACGTCGACCTGTTGTGCGCACGGGGGCGCTACGGCGCCGTCGTGCGCGCCAACGGCGGCGCCCAGGCCGCGCACAACGTGGTCACGCCGGACGGACGACACCACACGTTCGCCCAGTTCGGGTCGGGAACCCTGGCACCGGGCGGGCCCGTGCCCACCCACCTGTCGCACCTGGCGGTCGTGGACCCGTTCGCGCTGGCCGCCGAGGCGCGGCACCTGTCGGAGCTCGGGATCGCCGACCCGTTCGCCCTGGTCACCGTGGACCGGCGCGCGCTCCTCAGCACCCCCTGGCACCAGGCGGCCAACCGGGCCCGCGAGAGGGCCCGCGGCACCGACCGCCACGGCTCGTGCGGGATGGGCGTGGGCGAGACCATGGCCTACGCCCTCGCCCACCCGCAGGACGCACCGACCGCCGGAGACTGCGCGCACCCGGCCCGCCTGCGCCGCAAGCTGCGCCTGCTGGCCGACCACCTCGCCCAGGTGGCGGGCTCCGGGCAGGAGGGCGCCGGCGGGGAGGGCGCCGAGGAGCCGCCGAACCTGGAGGAGTGCGTGGCGGCCTACGCGGCATTCGCGCAGCGGGTGCGGCTGGTCGACGAGGACCACCTCGCGCACCTGCTCGCCGCGGCACCGGTGGTGTTCGAGGGAGCCCAGGGCGTGCTGTTGGACGAGTGGCACCGGTTCCACCCCTACACCACCTGGTCCACGACGACCACGGCCAATCCGCTGGCGCTGCTGGCCGAGGCCGGCCGGCCCGGACAGGCACGCCGGATCGGGGTCGTGCGCACCTACACCACGCGCCACGGCGCCGGGCCGCTGGTGGCCGAGGACCCCGCCCTCGGGGCGGTCCTGCCCGAACCGCACAACGGGACCCACCCGTGGCAGGGACCGTTCCGGGTCGGCCACTTCGACCTCGTGGCCCACCGGTACGCGCTGGCGGCCACCGGCGGCGTGGACTCGCTGGCGGTCACGCACGCCGACGCCCCGGACCGGGTCCGGGCGGCCACCGGTGCCGGGCCGCTGTGGTGCACGGCCTACACGGACCCCGCCGACGCGCCGTTGGTGATCGCTCCTCGGGCCGTGCCGGACCTGGTCCACCAGGAGCGTGCGACCGCCGCGCTCATGGCGGCCCGGCCGGTGCTGGAGGCGATACCGGACGAGCCCGTGGCGGCGATCGGCGACGCCCTGGGGCTGCCGGTGGAGGCGGTGTTCTCCGGCCCGACGAGGGAGGACGCGCGCGTCCCGTCCCGTGTCCGACCGTCTTCGGCGGCCGGCGCCGCCCGGGGGCGTGCGCCGTCTCCTCAGACCACGGTCAGGTGATACGTGGTGTCCACCCAGAATCCCTGACCGGTGTCCCCCTTGATCTCCAGGACGTACCCGCCAGGGCTCAGAGGGGCGATCGCACCCCACAGCCCCCAGGTGTACCAGCGCGACCACAACGGGCCGCGGAACCTTCCGTAGAACTCCTCCAGGGGCAGGTGGACGCCGTTGAGGTGGGCGTCGGCACGCTCGACCGGCATGCCCACCGGCCCCTTGACGGCTCTGGCCTTGTTCACGCAGTTGAGCACCGGGAAGAACAGGGGACGGCCCGTGGGCACCTCGCACCGGCGCACGACCCTGCCCCCGTAGGTGCCGGCGAGGAACCACAGGTCGTCCGGTTGGTCGTGGGACGCGTACCGACCGGTGGTGTCCCCGACCGGATCGCCTTCCTGCGGCGCCGACCACACCCACCTCCACCAACGGGCCGCGAGCTCGACGCCCCCATCGGCGCTGATCCGCCACGTACCGCCGTCCGGCACGACCTCACCCATGGCACCCCTTCTCAGGTCCGGCTGTCCACTGTGGAAACGGTTGTGGCGTGGATCGTACCGATATCGTGCGCTTCGCCGTCGGCCGGGCCGCCCGGCACCGTGTCGTGCCCGGAGGCGCACGGGGAGCGGCGCTAGCGTGGCCCCATGGCTTCCATCACCGATCCCCAGGTCCGCGACTTCCTCCTCCACGGCACCCGGACCGGCAAGCTCGCCTTCACGGCCTCGGACGGGCGCCCGCTCGTGGCACCGGTCTGGTTCATCGTGGAGGACGGCGCCATCGTCTTCAACACCGGCGGCACCACCGCCAAGGGGCGGTCCATCCTGCGTGACCCGCGTGTGGCGATGAGCGTCGACCTGGAGGAGCCGCCGTTCGCGTTCGTCCAGGTCCAGGGCCGGGCCGAGGTCTCGGAGGACCCCGACGAGCTACTGCGGACGGCGACCGACATCGCCGCCCGCTACATGGGCGCGGACCGGGCCGAGGAGTTCGGCAGGCGCAACGGCGTCCCGGGCGAGCTGGTGGTCCGGATCCGCCCCACCAAGGTCATCGCCCAACTCGACATGACGGCGTGAGGCCGTGCGCACGGACGCGGCCGCTCCGGCCCCGGCACCAGGCGCCCCCTCCTGACCGGCCCCGGACACTCCTGTGCCCTCCCCGCGGCGGGGAGGGCACAGGAGTGGGAACACGCCCTAGCCGATCTCGGCCATGACCTCGTCGGGGATGTCGGCGTTGGTGAAGACGTTCTGCACGTCGTCGGAGTCCTCCAGCGCGTCCACCACCCGCAGGACCTTCTTGGCGGTCTCGGCGTCGACCGGGACCTCCATGGTCGGCAGGAAGCTGGAGTCGGCCGACTCGTAGTCGATGCCCGCCTCCTGGAGCGCGGTGCGGACCGGCACCAGGTCGGTGGCCTCGCACACGATCTCGAACGACTCGCCGAGGTCCTCGACGTCCTCGGCGCCGGCCTCCAGCACCGCCAGCGTCACCTCGTCCTCACTCGTGCCCTCCTTGGGCACGATAACGACGCCCTTGCGGTTGAACATGTAGGACACCGAGCCGGCGTCGGCCATGTTGCCGCCGTTGCGCGTCACCGCCACGCGCACCTCGGAGGCGGCGCGGTTGCGGTTGTCGGTCAGGCACTCCACCAGCATCGCCACGCCACCGGGGGCATAGCCCTCGTACATGATGGTCTGCCACTCCGCGCCGCCGGCCTCCTCACCGGAGCCGCGCTTGCGGGCACGCTCGATGTTGTCCTGGGGCACGGAGTTCTTGCGCGCCTTCTGGATGGCGTCGTAGAGCGTCGGGTTCCCGTCGGGGTCCCCACCACCGGTACGCGCGGCCACCTCGATGTTCTTGATCAGCTTGGCGAAGAGCTTGCCGCGCTTGGCATCGATGACGGCTTTCTTGTGCTTGGTGGTGGCCCACTTGGAGTGGCCGCTCATGCTTGTCCTTTCACGATGTCGACGAAGAGGCGGTGGATGCGCGCGTCGCCGGTCAGTTCGGGATGGAAGGACGTGGCCATCAGGCCGCCCTGTCGTACGGCGACGATCCTACCGGCCTCATCGGGGCCGGGGACGCTCCCGAGCACCCTGACCTCGGGCCCCACCGACTCCACCCACGGCGCCCGGATGAACACCGCGTCGAACGGCTCCGCGCCCACGCCCTCGATGTCCACCCCGGCCTCGAAGGACTCCGTCTGGCGGCCGAAGGCGTTGCGGCGCACGGTCATGTCGATGCCGCCGACCGTCTCCTGGTCGGCGGTGCCCCCCAGCAGGCGGTCGGCCAGCATGATCATGCCGGCGCAGGTGCCGTAGGCGGGCATGCCCGCCGCGACGCGCTTGCGCAACGGCTCCATCAGCCCGTAGCGCAGCGCGAGCTTGGACATCGTGGTGGACTCGCCACCGGGCAGGACCAGGGCGTCGACGGTGTCGAGGTGGTCGGGTCCGAGCACCTTCACGGCGTGCACGTCGAGCTGGTCGAGCACACGCAGGTGCTCGGCGACGTCGCCCTGCAGGGCGAGGACGCCGATGGTGGGTCTGGCGGTCAAGAACGGCCTCACTCGTGGTCGAAGCATGGTGTCGCGGTGCCGGCGCGGGACGCACGGCCGCGCCGGCGGCGGTCCCGCTACCAGCCCCGTCCGGCGTAACGCTCGGACTCGGCCAGGTCATCCAGGTTGATGCCCACCATGGCCTCGCCCAGCCCGCGCGAGACCCGCGCGATGACGGCGGGGTCCTCGTAGTGCAGGGTGGCCTGGACGATGGCGTCGGCGCGCCGGGCCGGGTCCCCGGACTTGAAGATGCCCGAGCCGACGAAGACGCTCTCGGCGCCCAGCTGGCGCATGAGCGCGGCGTCGGCCGGGGTGGCCACGCCGCCCGCGGAGAACAGCGGCACCGGGAGCTTGCCCAGGGTCGCGACCTCCTTGACGATCTCGTACGGGGCACGCAGCTCCTTGGCCGCGCCGAAGAGCTCCGCCTCGTCCAGGGTGCCCAGGCGCTTGATCTCGGAGCGGATCGACCGCATGTGGCGCGTGGCCTCGACGACGTTGCCGGTGCCGGCCTCGCCCTTGGAGCGGATCATGGCGGCGCCCTCGGCGATGCGGCGCAGAGCCTCGCCGATGTTGGTCGCACCGCACACGAACGGGACGGTGAACGCCCACTTGTCGATGTGGTACGCCTCGTCGGCGGGTGTGAGGACCTCGGACTCGTCGATGAAGTCGACCCCGAGGGACTCCAGGACCTGGGCCTCGACGAAGTGTCCGATGCGGACCTTGGCCATGACCGGAATGGAGACCGCCTCGACGATGCCGTCGATCATGTCCGGGTCGGACATGCGGGCGACGCCGCCGTCCTTGCGGATGTCGGCGGGGACCCGTTCCAGGGCCATGACCGCGACGGCACCGGCGTCCTCGGCGATCTTGGCCTGCTCGGCGTTGACGACGTCCATGATGACGCCGTTCTTGAGCTGCTCGGCCATGCCGCGCTTGACGCGCTGTGTACCGACGGCGTTGTCGGTGGGGTTCGATGCGTTGGTGGCCACGGTGGTGGACTCCCGTCCCGTCTGAGTTGTGCGCAGAGTTGTGGTGGTCCCCCGGGCGGCGGCGCGGGGCTCGCGCGGAGGGCGCGCGGACGCCGTCGGGGCCGCGCGCCCTGGGGTCTACCAGGCCCCCATGGTAGTTCCTCACCCTCCGGGGTGGTTTGGCCAGATCGGTGTTTTCGCGGGTCCCGCCCTTACAGGGTGTCCGGTTCGACCATGGAGTAGGGCGTGCGCGGCGCCTGGTCGTCGATGTCGAAGTACTCCGGCAGGGGTGCCGTGCCCGCGAGCCGGAACAGGCGCACCGGGCGTGACCGGCGCGCCCGTCGGGTGTCGGACACGGCGTCGTTGTAGAACGTGCGCGCCAACTGGACGCTCCTGGCGGCGGCCGCCACCGCGGCCAGGCGCTCGCGCACCTCCTCGGGGGGCGTCCCGGCCACGGGCCCCGCCTGCCCTTCGGCGGGCTCCACGGCGGCGCGCAGGGCCCGCGACAGTCGGCTCTCGGCGAGTTCGTAGCGCGCCTGCCGTGCCGCTCCGCCGTCGACCGGGCCCGAACCGGTCCGTCCGCCGTCCGCCGCCGCTCCGTGTCCCGGTCCCCCGCCGCCCGGCCCGGTCCCGCGCGTGGCGAGCGCGGCGGTGGCCGCGGCCATCAGTTCCTCGACCGGCGCCGGGACCTGCCCGTGGTCGCCGCCGCCCGGGTCGTCGGCCGCGCGCACCCGGGCCGCCACCAGGTCCAGCACGGCGGCGCCGCGCCTGCGCAGGGCCTCTTCCAGCGCGGCCCGCGCGATGTCCACGCGCACGTGGAGGCGGTGCAGCCGGGTGGCCCGCCAGGACAGGTAGACGCCCAGCGCCAGCGCGGCCAGGACCGCGGCGGTGGCGGCGACGGTCATGGGAAGCACGGTCACACCTGCCCTCTGCGCAGCAGCGCGGTGGCGCTGGGCCCGTTGTCCAGACGGACGCCGGACGGGTGTCCGTGGCCGGTGCCGTCCCACATCAGCACGGTCTCGTACACCCGCGCGACGTCGGCCGCGACGGTCCCCCAGTCGTAGGCGCGCACGGCCAGCCGCGCGGCCGCGGACAGCTCGGCGCGGCGTGCGCGGTCGTCCAGCAGTGCCCCGGCGCGGGCGGCGAGGTCGTCGGGGTCGCCGACGGCGAACAGGTCCCCCGCTCCCCCGCCGTCGAGGACGGCGGAGAAGGCGGGGATGTCACTGGCGACGATGGCAGCGCCCGCGGCCATCGCCTCGGTGAGCACGATCCCGAAGCTCTCGCCGCCCAGGTTGGGGGCGCAGAAGACATCGGTGGAGTGGTAGGCGCGCACCCGGTCGGCCTCGCTGAGGCGCCCGAGCACGACCACCCGCGGGCGCAGGTGCTCGGGGACCTCCGCCAGCGCGGCCTCCGGGTCGCCCGGCCCCGCCACCATCAGGCGCAGGCCGGGGCGGGCCCCGGCCAGCCGGACGAAGGCCCGCGCCAGGGTGGCCAGGCCCTTGCGGGGTTCGTCCACCCGGCCCAGGAACCCGAGGGAGCCGCCCTCCCCCGGCCAGCCCGGCAGGGGTCGGGCCCGGGCGAAGGTGTCGGAGGCCACCCCGTTGGGGATGAGGACCGCGTCGCCGCCCAGGTGCTCGACCAGGGTGCGGCGGGCCGCCTCGGACACGGCGATCCGCCCGTTGATCTTCTCCATCGCCGAGCGCAGCGCGCCCGATCCCACCGCCATGGCCCGCGAGCGCGGGTTGGCGGTGTGGAACGTGGCCACCAGGGGCCCGTCGGCCGCCCAGCACGCCAGCAGGGACACGCTGGGCGCGGCGGGTTCGTGGATGTGCAGCAGGTCGAAGCCGCCTTCGGCGATCCACCGCCGGACCCGGGCCGCGGTGCGCGGCCCGAAGGCGACCCGGGCCACCGACCCGTTGTAGGGCACGGGCACGGGGCGGCCGGCGGGCACGAGGTGGTCGGGCAGCACCGCTTCGGCGTCCCCCACGGGCGCCAGGACCGACACCTCGTGGCCCATGGCGGCGAGCGCGTCGGCCAGGTCGCCGACGTGTTGTTGCACACCGCCCGGAACGTCCCATGAGTAGGGGCACACCAGACCGACGCGCATGCCCACGCTCACCCTCCCCGTTCGATCCGTTCGAGCTCCCGCGCCCGGTCGGCGTCGTGGTCGGCGCTGAACACCGTCTGCAGCATGTGCCAGTCCTCGGGGTGCTCGGCGATGGCGTCCTGGAACACGTGCGCGAGCGCCTGGGTGGTGTCCCGGACGCGCTGGGTGCGGCGGGCACCGGGCGCGACGGGGATCTCGTCGTGGACGCGGATGTTCCAGTACGGGCCGTCGTACCAGAGGGAGACGGGCATGAGCGCGGCGCCCGTGTTCAGGGCCAGGGCGGCCGGACCGGAGGGCATCCGTGCCTTCTCCCCGAAGAAGTCGACCTCCGGGCCGCCACCGTTGATGTCGCGGTCGGCGAGCAGGCACACCAGCCCGCCCTCACGCAGTCGCCGGGCGAGGGTGCCCACGGTGTCGGAGCCGCCGCTGAGCGGCAGCACCTGCATGCCGAGGGACTCCCGGTAGGCCGTGAACTGCTGGAACAGGCTCTCCGGGCGCAAGCGCTGTGCCACGGTGGTCAGGGTGTGGCCGCGCAGGGCGATCCAGGCGCCGGCGTGGTCCCAGTTGCCCATGTGGGGCAGGGCGGCGACGACGCCCCGGCCCGCGCGCAGGTGGCCCTCCAGCACCTCGATTCCGCTCTGGCGGGTGTGGCTCACGAGGTGGTCGGCGTCCATGGCGGGCAGCCGGAACATCTCGTAGTAGTAGCGCATGTAGGAGCGCATGCCCGCGCGGGAGAGCGCGCGCAGCTGGGCGTCGGTCGCCCTGGGGCCCAGCAGGCGCCGCAGGTTGCGCTCCAGGCCGCGGGTGGCGCCGTCGTGCGTGCGCCAGGACCGGTCGGCCAGGTGCCGGAACACCGCCCGGCCCACGCGTTCGGGCGAGCGGCGGACCATCGCCCACCCGGCCGAGTAGGCCAGGGCGGCCGTGCGTTCGTCCACGTCGTGTCCCCCTCCTCCCGTGTGCGGGCTCAGGTCCCGCTGCCCGCGTCGGACCCGGAGTTGCTCTGCTCGCCGGCGTCGTGACCGGTGTCGGGGTCATCGGTGTCCTGCTCGGACTCCTCACCGCGACGGAGGGCCGCCAAACGGGGATCGCGGTCGTTGAGCCGGGCACGGGTCTCGATGAGCCGCTGCAGGACCGTGATGAGGCTGAGCCCGGCCAGGAGCCACAGCCCTCCGGCGAGGATGTAGGGAACACCGAACTCGCTGACGCCGACGGCGACCAGGATGATGATCAGGCGTTCGGTGCGCTCGGCCATGCCGACGTCGCAGTTGACGCCCAGGCCCTCCGCACGCGCCTTGATGTAGGACACCATGAACCCGGTGATCAGGCAGAACAGCGTGAGCCCGGCGAGCAGGGGGTCCTCACCGTCACCGATGAACCACCACAGGAGGCCGGCGAGGATGGCCGCGTCGGCGACGCGGTCGAGGCTGGAGTCCAGGAAGGCGCCGAACTCGCTGGTGTTGTCCTTGGCTCGGGCGACGGCGCCGTCGAGCATGTCGAACAGGGCGAAGACGGTGATGACCACCGACCCCGCGTACAGTTCGCCGCGCGGATAGAAGTACAGCGCACCCGCGACGACGCCCACGGCGCCGACGATGGTGACGATGTTCGGCGTCAGGCCGATCCGGGCCAGGCTCCGTCCGAGCGGAGCGGTGATCCGGGAGATCAGGGGACGAAGGATTCTCAGCATGTCTTCTTGTGATCGTAGGACGGGAAGGGTCGCGGGGGTGGGAACCGCGCCCGGTGGGGGCGGCGCGTCGTCCCTGCGCTGAGCGGGCGGCCCTCGGCCCCGCCGCGCACCGTGTCGGCGTCCGGGCGGGCCCGGGTCAGTCGCGGGGCCAGTGTTCGGCCAGCTTGGCGCGGGTCTGCTCCAGCATCTCGGGCAGGATCTTGGTCTGTCCGATGACGGGCATGAAGTTGGTGTCGCCGCCCCACCTGGGCACGATGTGCTGGTGCAGATGCGCGGCGATGCCCGCACCGGCGACAGTACCGAGGTTCATACCGACGTTGAACCCCTGGGGGCGGTAGGCGGCGCCGAGCGCCCGGATCCCGGCCTGGGTGAGCGCGGCGACCTCGGCGGTCTCGTCCTCGTCCAGTGCCGTGTACTCGGACACGTGGCGGTAGGGGCACACCAGCAGGTGGCCGCTGTTGTAGGGGTAGAGGTTGAGGACGACGTAGGCGCTCTTGCCGCGCGTGACCACGAGCCCCTCGGCGTCGGGCAGTCCGGGGGCCCTGCAGAACGGGCACCCGTCCTCGGGGCGGGAGCCGGTGGGCTTGCCCTCGCCCTTGATGTAGGCCATGCGGTGCGGCGTCCACAGCCGGTCCCAGCCGTCCGGGGTCCCCGTGCCCGTACCCGGGAGGTCGCCGGGCCCGTCCTCGGGCCGGTGGGAGGCACCGCTCATCGCTCGTCCGTTCCTTCGTGCGGGTTCGTCGTCCTTCGCCCCCAGCATAGAAGCGCCCGCGGGGCACGGCGCCAGCCCGTCCCGTCGCGACCGCGCGCGGGCCGCCGGTCGGGCGCGGCGCGGGTCACAGGCCGAGCAGCGTGCGCAGGTGGCGCGGGGGCGGGGAGCCGTAGGCGAGCATCGCGTCGTGGACCTGGCGCTCGTCGGCGCCGGGACGGGCCGCGGCCAGGTCACGGGCCAGGTCGGCGACCTCGGCGTAGCCCACGTAGTAGGTGGACAGCTGGGCACTGGTGAGCTGGGCGCGCCGCCACTTGCCGACCGCCTCGCCCTCCTCCTGGTGGCCGCGCTCGGTGAGCAGGGCGATGGCCTCGGACTCGGTGAGCCCGCGTGTGTGCAGTCGCACGTCCAGGATCGCGTTGAGGACGACCCGCAGGCGCATCTTGAGCTGGACCAGGCGCAGGGCGAGGTCGTCGCGGCGCGAGGCGTCGTCGGTGCCGCCGTTCCAGCCGTGCCGCGCCATCAGCTCCTCGGTGTAGACCGCCCAGCCCTCCACGAAGGTGCCGCTCCACAGCACGTTGCGCACACGTGTGCCGCCGTCATGGCGCGCGGCGTGGGCGAGCTGAAGCGCGTGCCCGGGCACCGCCTCGTGCGCCATGAGGTTGCGCAGCATGGCGCCGTTGTACTCGCGGAAGAACGACGCGCGCCGCTCGGCCGGCCAGTCCTCGGGCGGCGGCGCGACCGCGACGAGGGTGGGCTGGTCGCGGGCCGCGGGGTCCAGGGGGCCGGGGGCGTCGCAGTAGGCGACCGCCACACCCTGGCGCGACCGCGGCATCGGGATGATGCGCACGGGGTCGTCGTGGACGGTCACCAGGCCGAGCTCGCGCACCCGGGTGTCCAGGTGCTCCAGCGCCCGCACGCAGGAGGGCCGCACGGTGTCGGCGCCGGTGGCCGTGGCGGCGGCCAGGGAGGAGAGCACCTCGGCGACCTGGCCGGGGCGGCGCGGACGGCCCTCGTACTCCGCCGCGGCCTCGGCGATGGCCTCCTCCGTGGCGAGCAGGTCGCTCTCGGCCCGTATCAGCAGGGCCTCGGGGGAGATCTCGGAGTCGAGCGTGTACCAGAGCTGGGCGGCGAAGTCCCGCTCGCCCAGACGGGGGTCGGCGGTGGCGGTCTCCAGACGCGAACGCAGCCACGCCTCGTACTCCTCCACCGCGGCCAGGCCGGTCCGGGCCGCGTCCACGACCCGGCCGCGCAGGCCGGCGTCGCGCTCGGCCAGCGCGGGGACGTCGGTGGTGAGCAGTTCGCGGGCTCCCGCGAGCTGGGCCAGGGCCGTCTCGACGTGGACGCGGGGCATCCCGGGGCCCTCGTCCAGGCGGGCGCGGGCGGTGGCGAGGTAGCCGGGCAGTCCGGCGCAGCGCGCGGCCAGGGCCTCCAGGCGCTCGGGCAGCGGGAGCACGTCGCGCTCGACCAGGGCCAGCACCGCGCCGCCCGGCGAGTGCAGCAGCGGGTTCCAGGTGTGCGGACGCAGCTCGGTGAGGTGCCACAGGTCGGCGCTGACCTTGGAGCGCAGGATCTCCAGGTCGACCAGATCGCCCTCGGGGATGAGGTCGCCGTCGATCTCGTCCAGCGAGCCCAGGGCGTCGGCGAGCACGGCGACCCGCGCGGCGTCGGCCTCGACCGAGTGGTCGGACAGGCGGGCGGCGCCGCGGGCGTCCCCCAGCTCCAGGGCCCACTCGGGGGCGTCGCGGAGCAGGGCGTCGAGCACTCGCTCGGCCACCCGTCGGAACCTCTGGGTCATCGCGGCGGCGTCGGGATGCGAGGGAGAACTCATGGATCCATCATGCCAGCACGGGCGCCCGGTCCCCGCCGTGCGGGAACCGGGCCGTGCTCGTGCGGGACCCCGGCCCGGGTGTCAGCGCCAGGAGTTCTGGCTCCCGGTGGAGGTGGGCTGTCCGGCCGCGCCTTCGGGGTCCCCCACCGTGATGGCGTGCTCGACGAGGGTGATGAGCGTCGACTTGGTGGACGCCTTGTCACGGGCGTCCACCTGGACGATGGGAATCTCCGGGCTGAGCGTCAGCGCGTCCCGGACCTCGTCGGCCGCGTGGGGGTAGTACCCGTCGAACCCGTTGATCCCCACGATGAAGGGCAGTCTCGCCTCTTCGAAGTAGTCGATCGCGGGGAAGCAGTCCGCCAGACGACGGGTGTCCACCAGGACGACGGCACCGATCGCACCCTTGACCAGGTCGTCCCACATGAACCAGAACCGGTGCTGTCCGGGGGTGCCGAACAGGTACAGGATCAGGTCGGAGTCGAGGGAGACACGGCCGAAGTCCATGGCCACGGTGGTGGTCTGCTTGTCCGGCGTCTTGGCGAGGTCGTCGACCCCGACGCTGGCGCTGGTCATGACCGCCTCGGTGGTCAGCGGCACGATCTCGGAGACGGAGCCTACGAATGTCGTCTTCCCGACACCGAAGCCCCCGGCGACGACGATCTTCACCGACGTCATCGCGTTCCCCCCAGCACCGCCTTCCTCGGCTGGGCTAGAGCTTGCGAAGTCCACTGAGCACCCTTTCAAGCAGGTTGGTGTTGGGACGGGCCTCGTTGTTGAGCGAAGACCTGATCTGGACCAGTCCCTGCTCGGACATGTCCGCCACAAGCACCCGCGCCACACCGAGAGGCATCCGCAACAGCGCGGAGATCTCCGCCACGGAACGCCATTCCCGGCACAGGTCGCTGATCGCCTGCCATTCGGGCGTCAGCGTCCCAGACTCGTTACGAGCGGCCGCGGTGGCCGAGATCAGAGCCTCCAGGGGAAGCTGAGACTTCGGCTTGGTACGGCCCTTGGTCACCGCGTAGGGGCGCACGAGAGAACTGGGCGCGCTACCCCCTGCTGGTCGTTGGTCAAACGGTTGTTGCATTGGTCGAGGAACATCTCCGCCGCCCGGAACAGTCGGCATTCCCCCCGAAGGGGGGCCGCCCTGCTGTTGCCCGAACCACGAGGCGCTCCCGGCATCTCTACTGTGAGGTGCCACCACTTCCTCCTGTCGGTGGTGGATCAGTGGATTCCCGAGGTGCGCGCCGTTGGAGTCAGCGCCCGCCCCGCCCGCTCGACGAGCAGTGTCATCTCGTACGCGACCAGACCCAGGTCACTCTCGGCCGCAGCCAGGACCGCCAGACAGGAGCCGTCGCTGATCGCCATGATCAGCATGAGCCCCCGCTCCATCTCCACGACGGTCTGAGCGACCGCGCCACCCTCGAACACCCGGGCCGCGCCCTGCGTGAGGCTGGACAGGCCGGAGGCGATCGCCGCCAGCTGGTCGGCCCGGTCCGCCGGGAACCCTGCCGACGACGCCAGCGGAAGGCCGTCTGATGAGACGACGATCGCGTGGGCGACGTCAGGCACCCGGTCGGCAAAGTCAGTGATCAACCAGTTGAGCTCGTTCACCTGTCGACTCATCTGATCTCCTGTCCAAGTTCGCCGGCTGGTCTTACGGCACTGCTACCGCCGGCACGGCATGTGACAGCACTGCCTCTGCGAACTACCCGGCCCCTCCTGTGGGGGGCGCCGGGAGCCTCGTGTGGTGTTCTCGTCAAGCGTTGGGTGTCGCGCGTCCGAGAAGCTCGGTAGATGCTATTGCATCCGGCTTCGAGGAATAAGGGGGACCCCGTCCCACCAGGTTGCACTGACGTCACTCCTCAGTCGGGCGGTCGCCGAGTCGGTTTCGGCCGTCCCGAACACCCTTTTGGAAACCAGAGAATCGGTTGCGAACCCGCTCGGCACTGCGTGTGGGCATCTGCTTGAAGTTCTCCGGCTTGGGGGCGGTCCCCGGGACAAGGTTTGCCTTGGGAACACGTTTTGGCAACCCCGAGGTGGTGAGACCGCCCGCGAGCGGCTCCGCCGCGGTGCGTGCGGCCTTCCATCCCCGGTCGGCCGCGGAGTTCCACTCCTGCTCCGAGCCGGCGTTGCCGTTGGACTGCGGGGCGGGCTCCTCTCGGGTGGCCTGAGCGGTGGCCGGGCTCGGCGTCTCGGTCCCGACCTGCGGGATCGGCCCGGTCTCGGTCGTGTCCACCGTAGGTCCGCCGGTGCGGCGCTTGAACCAGTTGGACTCGATCGCGTCGAAGATCGGCAGCGAGTCGTTGTCGTCCCCGCCCGGGGTCGGGGGCACGACCGTGTTGTTCGGCCCCTGAGTACCCCCGTAGCGCCGCGAGAGGTAGGCCGTGGACCCGTAGCCCTCCCTGGACTCCGAACCGCCTGAGCGCCAGTTTCCGTTTCCGGAGGGCGCCTGCTCCTCAGGAGCCTGCGGAGCCGGAGCCTGATGCGACGCCTGGGGCTGCTGCGGCTGCTGTGCGCCGGTGTCCCAGGCCGAGGACACCGCGGGGAACGTCTCGGTGTCCTCGGGACGCGGCGCGGCCGGTGCGGCCTCGTGCCGGTCGAAGGACCCGGTGCCGTTGGCGCCGTCGTGGGTCGAGCCGGAGCTCGCGCCGCTGAAGGCGTCGTAGGACTCCGAGGCGTCGAGCGGACGGCGGAAGGCTCCCGTGTCCGTCGTCGGACGGCGGAAGGCTCCCGTGTCCGTCGTCGGACGGCGGAAGGCTCCCGTGTCGGACGGCTGACCGAAGGAGTCGGTCTCGGGACGGCTGAAGGACCCGGTGTCCGAGGCCCGGCCGACCGACCCGTGGTCCCCGAAGGGCGTGGAGTCGCCGTTGTCGGCGCGCGGAGCGGGATCGAAGAGGCTGCGGCCCGTGTCCTGCGCCGGCGGCTCCTCCTCGGGGACGTCGTACGGGTCGACGACGGGCGGGGTGCCCGCGCCGTTGCCGGTGACGCCGCTGCCCGCGGTGGGCTGCCACACGGAGCCGGAGGAGGTGTCGTTGCCCCACAGGTCCTGACCGCTCGGCGGGTGCTCGTCCGAGCGCGCGCCCCCGGGCTGGCGCTTGGGCAGGCCGCCCAGGTCGCCCGGCGCGGGGGCCGCGTCGCGGGTCTGCCAGGCGTCGCCGGGCTCGACCGCGGCCGGGGTCGAGGCGAAGGCCGCCTCGGCGTCGGCGTAGGTGTCGGGCGCGCCCGCGGCGAGCTCGGGACGGGCATCGGCGCCGCCGAGGGAGTGCTGGCCCTCGACCGGCGTGATGAGCAGGTCCGGCGGGAAGATCACGGTCGCGGTGGTGCCGCCGCCGTGCGCCTCCTGGAGCCGGAGCCGGACGCCGTGGCGGTGCGCCAGGCGCGAGACCACGAAGAGGCCCATGCGGCGCGAGACCGCGACGTCGATGACCGGCGGACGTGCCAGGCGGGCGTTGATCGCCTCCAGGTCGTCCGGGGCCATGCCGATACCGCTGTCGGTGACGTCGACCTGCACGCCGCCGTTGTCCAGCGTCTTGGCGCTGACCAGCACCTCGGTGTCGTGGGGCGAGAACGAGGTGGCGTTCTCGACCAGCTCGGCGACGAGGTGGATGACGTCGTTGACCGGACGGCCGAGCACCGAGATGTGGGAGGGGGCGCGGACGTTGACGCGCTCGTACTGCTCCACCTCGGAGACCGCGCCTCGCAGGACGTCGACCAGCGGGACGGGCTGGGCCCACTTGCGGGTGTTGTCCTGACCGGACAGGACCAGCAGGTTCTCGTTGTTGCGGCGCATACGCGTCGCGAGGTGGTCCAGCTGGAAGAGGTCGGACAGGCGGTCGGAGTCCTGCTCCGACTGCTCCAGGCCGTCGATGAGGCGCAGCTGCCGCTCCACCAGGGTCTGGCTTCGGCGGGAGAGGTTGACGAACATGGCGTTGACGTTGCTGCGCAGCGCGGCCTCGTCGGAGGCCAGCGTGAGCGCGACGCGGTGGACGTCGTCGAAGGCGCGGGCCACCTCGCCGATCTCGTCCTGGGTGTCGACCTCGATCGGCGTGAGCCGGACGGAGTCGGGGGCTGTGCCCGCCTCCTGCATCCGGTTGATCGCCTCGGGCAGGTCGCGCTGGGCGACGCGGCGGGCACCGTCCTCCAGGGTGCGCAGCGGGCGCACCAGGGAGCGGACCACCAGCGAGGTCAGGATGAACACGGCCGCGAGCAGGGTCAGGACGACCGCGAGGTCGGCCAGGGCGCGCATGATGGCCTGTTCACGCAGGTCGCCGGCGGCCGCGGAGATGCCGTCGGCGATCTCCTCCTCGACCGTCTGCAGGCGGTCCAGCGCGGTGTTGGCGATGACCGCGTAGTCGTCGGGGCCGTCGTTCTCCGTCACACCGGTCAGGTTGTCCCCGCGCTCGGCGCGGTACATCACGCGCATGCGCATCGTGGAGACCTGGCTGACCTCCAGGCCGGTGAAGTGCTCGTCGAAGACCGCCCTCTGGGCCGGCGAGGCGGCCTGGATGAAGTTGGAGATCTCGTTCTCGTAGCGCGCCCGGCTGGAGTCGATGGCCTCGGAGATACCGCCGGTCATCGTGTTCCTGGTGAGCGAGTGGCTCATCAGCGCGGTCTCGTAGGAGAGCTGGTCACGGGCGCTCGACAGCGCGGTGAGGGCACGCACGCCCTCCCGCAGTTCGGTGTCGTCGGTCTGGTCGGCGATCGTCTGGTTGAAGTCCGCCAGGGCCCGGGAGATGGTGCGGTACTTGGTGACGACGGGCAGCACCGTGATGCGGGTGTCGTTGACCTCGTCGCGCAGGTTGCTGAGGGTGCCGAGCTGGCTGTTCATCGTGGACAGCCGGGTCTGGGCCAGGCCGCCGTCCATCTCGCCGATGTCCTCGAGCTGGGCCTCCAGGCTGGTCTGGAGGGACTGCGAAGCGGAGCGCTCCTCCTCCAGGGCCTGGCGCAGCTGGTCCGAACGACGCTCGGGGTCGGCGTTGTCGGAGATGTAGATCGCGCTCGCGGTGCGCTCGCGGCCGAGTTGGTTGGCCAGCTGCACGATGAGCACGCCGACCTCGGCGCGGCTCTCGATGTGCGCGTGGGTGACCGTGGAGTCCGCGGCCTCGTAGACCCTCAGACCACCGAGCGCGAGCGCCACGGCGGTGGGGATGACGATGAGCGCCACCAGTCGGGACCGCACCCGCCAGTGACGCGGTCGCCACCACTTGGCTCTACGCCATCGCGGGGCATCGGCATGTTCGGCCTGCGCTGCCTCGCTCTGCGCGCTGGCCCCGTTGTTCGTCGCTCGTGTCGACACGGACCCTCGCAACCTTTCGTGTCACCGCCTCGAACGGCTGTTGAACCCAGGGATTGACCGCTCCAGACCGAAGACTCCTTCTTCGGAGGAGAACCGGTATAGACCACTTGGTCCACCAGAGGAAGCGGTGGGAATGTGGGGAGATGTGAGACTGTCCGCCGGACTCGCCTGGGAGGAGAGGCGCCGCACACCCGAAGCCCTGCCTGGGTGCACGTGCGGTGGATAGCGTACCAATGGGCGCGAAGGGCTCGCTTCGACCGTTTGGCGGCCTTCGGCAAGATCATCCACGCTGACCCAGGGACATAATGCCCTTCCTGTCGGCATTATGACCAATTTTCCAGGTCAGACGGGGTGACCGAAACCCACACCGGCCACCAGGTAACTATTTGGACACACCCCGAGCATCCCCATCAAGACCGCCTCGACATGACATCGTGACAAGACGTTGACGCAGGTCCTGAGGAGGATGCGGGAATGCGAGCCGACCCACGCCCGAACGCGAACACACGCGGTGACACTATCGAATCCCAGGGTTCCGAACACCCTTCCCGCAGGCCTGGGCCGGGGCGGCGATTTTCGGTCACAGTGGTCCTCCCCCTCGGCACCGCCGTCGTCCTCGCGCTGACGTCGGCCGCCCCCGGCGCGGCCGACCCCGACGCGGCGCCGGAGGCCGAGCTCGGCGACGTGCGCGTGGAACTGGCGGAGCTGCGCTCGGGGATGGAGTCGCTGCGCCGGACCGCGACCGAGCGGATCGAGCGCTACCAGCGGGAGAGCACCCGGCTGGCGGAGCTGACCGAGGCGCGCGAGGCCGCCGAGGAGCGCGCGGAGAGCGCGGACGGGCACCGCGACCGGGTGCGCACGGCCGCCGCTCAGCAGGCCGCCACGGCGTACATGGGCGGCGATCTGAGCATGGTGCACGCCTGGACCGGCCCGAACGGGCCGAGCGAGCTCCTCGAACGCGGCGCCTACCTGACGCTGCTCAGCGAGCACAGGTCCGCCGACACGGAGCGGGCCGAGGCCGCGCGGATCGCCACGAGCACGCTCGCCGACGCCGCCGAGACGGTGGAGCAGGAGCAGGCCGAGGCGGCCGAGGCCGCGCGGACGGCCCGTGAGGAGGCCGAGTCCGCGGTCGCGGAGCAGGAGGGGTACGTCCGCACCCTGGTGGAGGAGCAGACCCGTTTGGAGGCCCGGCTCGCCGAGGAGCGGGACACCGACGCCGAGGAGGAGCGGCGCGAGGAGGCCCTGGCGAACGCGCGGACGGCCGCCGCGCTGCCCGGGACCGCCGCCCAGGGCTCGTCCGGAGCTCCCGCCTCCGGTGACCACGGCTGCGCCGCCGCCGACGGCTCCGCGGCCGCCCACGCGAACGGACGGATCCCCGAGACCCTGCTGTGCCCGCTCCCCCAGCCCGGTGAACGGCTGCGGGCGGACGCGGCGCAGGCCTTCATCGAACTGGACGGGGCGTTCCGGTCGGAGTTCGGTCGGCAGATGTGCGTGGCCGATTCCTACCGCCCGTACCACGAGCAGGTGCGCCTGTTCGAGCAGATGCTGCCGGGCATGGCCGCCCGGCCCGGCACGAGCCAGCACGGGCTGGGCCTGGCCGTGGACCTCTGCGGGGGCGTGCACCGGGTCGGCACCCCCGAACACGAGTGGATGCTGGCCACCGCGCCGGGCTACGGGTGGCACAACCCGTCCTGGGCACGCGACGGCTTCGAGCCCTGGCACTGGGAGTTCACACCGTGAACAGGCACGGCGGCGCGCCGTGCCTGGTTTCGGTCAGACCTTAAACCTGCGAACCCACCCGAACCTCGAAGGTGCCCAGGGTGTCGGCGTCGACGAACAACTCGTCGTCGGCCGCCAGCGGCGGTGTCGCCACCGGCAGCAGCACGCGGATCCTGCCCGGGCCGACGGTCAGCCAGGCGTCGGCGGGATCGACCAGGCCGCGGCCCAGCTCACGCTCCTCCATCTGCGCGCTCACGCGCAGCGGGCCGGCGCCGAGCTCGTCGGCGGTCACCAGGGCCGGGCCCAGGCTCAGCTGTGTGGGCCGCCCGTCGGCGTCCAGCCACAGGCAGGCCGGGGTGTAGGCGAGCACGGATCCGTCGCCGGAGTTCAGGGCGGCCACCCCGGCTCTGGCCGAGGTGGAGGCGGGCGCGACCGCGTCGTCCACGCCGACCACCAGCTCCGGGTGGACCTCCCACACGTCGTCACCCGCGCGCACCGGTACGGGTGCGACGGGGAGCACCGGGGCGCACATGCGCGCCTCGGGCTCGACGATGATCTCGATGGGGGTCGCCACCGCGCGTGCGTGGGCCGCGCTCAGGGCCGTCGGCCCCGCGTCGAGCAGGTCCGTCAGGCGGTCGTCGCCCGGCAGGCCCAGCACGTCGCCGTCATCGAGTGCGGCGGCGCGCTCGCGTCCGCCGCTCGGCGACAGATAGGTCACCCAGCGCACTGTCTCACTCCTCGTCCACCCGTGTCCCGAACTCTCACCGGGCGGCGGTCGAGTCGTGTTCCTTGCCGGTGCCCGCGCAACCGCGGCAGGGCTCGTCGATTCTGAGCCACACGATCACGCCGCTTCCGTCCCGGTGCGGCTGTTCGGGCCGCCACCATCCGGTCCCTGAACAGAACCGGCAGTCGACTCCGTCCCGATCGCACCACCCGCACGAGGTGATGGCGCACCGGTCGTGTGTCGGTTCCCGCGTCGGGTCCATGTGCTCCCACCGTCTCCCGCCACATCGCAGCAAGCCTTGCACAGTCGCGGTGCGCGAGTCCACCCGTGAGCTGGCGGAAGGCCCCAGAAGCACCCACGGGCCCCAATCCGGACCGGCGCGGGACGGTGGCGGTGGCGGTGGCGGTGGCGGTGGCGGGCGCTAGCCGGAGTCGCGCATCACCAGATGGGTGTCGAGTACGACCTTCTCGGCCTCGACCCCGCCCGGGATCGCCACGTCCACGAGCAGACGGGCCATCTCCTGCCCCATCCGCACGGTGGGCTGGTGGATGGTGGTCAGCGAGGGCTCGCTGTGCTGGGCCATGATCGAGTCGTCGAATCCGACCACCGCGACGTCGTCGGGCACCCGCACCTCCCGCTGGCGCAGTACGCGCAGCGCGCCCAGCGCCATCAGGTCCGAGGCCACGAAGACGGCGTCGGGCTCTCCACCCGCGTCGAGCAGGTGCTCCATCGCCTCCGCGCCGCTCTCGGCGGTGAAGTCCCCCTGGACGACGAGGCGCTCGTCCACCCCGAGTCCGGCCTCGGTCAGGACCTCCTGGTACCCGCGCAGGCGCTCCAGGCCCGCGTTCATGTCCATGGGGCCGGTGATGGTGGCCACCCTGCGCCGGCCGGAGTCCAGCAGGTGCCGTGTGGCCAGCCGCGCGCCGCCCACGTTGTCGATGTCGACCAGGTAGGGGGTCGGTTCGGTCGGCGAGTGCGGCCGGCCGCCGTGGACGACCGGAACGCCGGCTTCGGCGAGCCTGGTCGGCAGCGGGTCGTCGCGGTGCATCGACACCAGCAGCGCGCCGTCCACGTGGGATCCGCCGAGGTAGTCGCCGATCCGCTTGTGCTCGGCCTCGGTACGGGCCGTGGTCAGCATCAGCTGCAGGTCTCGCTCGTGCAGGACCGAGCTGACCCCGCGGATGATGTCGGCGAAGAAGGGGTCGGTGAACAGCAGGTCGCGGGGCTCGGACACCACGAGGGCGATCGTGTCCGTGCGCCGCGTGACCAGGGTTCGGGCCGCCTGGTTGGGGCTGTAGCCGAGTTCGGCGATGGCGTTGTGCACGGCTTCGCGGGTACGGGGGCTGACCTGGGCCGACCCGTTGATCACCCGTGAGACGGTTCCGCGGCCCACGCCCGCGCGTTCGGCCACCATCTCGAGGGTCGGGCGACGCCGACCATCACCGCTCTTGGCCACAGGGAAACTCCTTGATCAGGTTCCGCCGCCCCGGTCCGTGACCGGGGCGGCGGTCGTTGCGCAATCGCTGGACCCTACTTCACCACGGACGCCCCCGTCGGGCGGCCGGGTGAGGCCGGCGACCGGTCCGTGGGTCTATTCTCCCGCGCCCGTGGCGGTGCGGCCAGGCGTGGGGAACCTGCCGGTCCTGGCGAGTTCGGCGTACCAGTACCCGCTGTCCTTGACGGTGCGCACCTGCGTGTCGTAGTCGACGTGCACGAGGCCGAAGCGGCGCGAGTAGCCCCAGGCCCACTCGAAGTTGTCCAGCAGCGACCAGGCGAAGTAGCCGCGCAGGGGGATCCCGGCGTGGATGGCCTCGCGGGCCGCGCGCAGGTGGCCCTCGTAGTAGGCGAGGCGGTCGGTGTCGTGCACCGAGCCCTCGGCGGTGACGGTGTCCTCGAACGCGCACCCGTTCTCGGTGACGTAGAGGTCGATGCCGCCGCTCTCCCCCGCCAGGCGCTGGAGCACGTCGAACAGGCCGGTGGGGTCGATCTCCCACCCCATGTGGGTGACGGGCAGGCCCTGGGAGACGTGCACCTCCTCGGGCTCGGCGCCGAGCCAGGCCTCGCCCTCGCCGCTGACCATGTCCGGGTCCAGGCCCTTGGCCGAGGCCGCGACCCACTCGGGCGTGTAGTAGTTCACACCCAGGAAGTCGATCGGCACGGCGATGGTCTCCAGGTCGCCGTCCTGGACGAAGGAGAAGTCGCTGATCGCGGCGAGGTCCTGGACCACGTCGGCGGGGTAGCGGCCGTGCAGGACCGGGTCGATGAAGAGCCGGTTGCGCACACCGTCGGCGCGGCGGGCGGCCCGCGCGTCCTCGGCACTGGGGCCGTGGGGGCGGATGACGGCCTGGTTGTGGGCCATCCCGACCTTGGCCGGGCGCCCGGTGGAGCGGATCGCCTCGGTGGCCAGGCCGTGGCCGAGCAGGAGGTGGTGGGTGGCCGCCAGGGCCGCCTGGGGGTCCTTGTGGCCGGGGGCGTGGTGGCCGTCGTAGTAGCCGAGGAAGGACGCGCACCAGGGCTCGTTGAGGGTCATCCAGTGCTCGACCCGGTCGCCCAGTGCGTCCGCGACGACCTGCGCGTAGTCGCGGAAGCGGTAGGCGGTGTCGCGCGCGGGCCAGCCGCCGGCGTCCTCCAGGGGCTGGGGCAGGTCCCAGTGGTAGAGGGTGGCCCAGGGCTGGATCCCCTGTTCCAGGAGTTCGTCCACCAGGCGGTCGTAGAAGGCCAGGCCGGCCGGGTTGACCTCGCCGGAGCCGGCGGGGACGATGCGCGGCCAGGCGATGGAGAACCGGTAGGCGCCCAGGTTGAGGCGCTTCATGAGGGCGACGTCCTCGGCGTAGCGGCGGTAGTGGTCGTCCGCGGGCTCGCCGGTGTCACCGCCCAGGACCTTGCCGGGGGTTTCGGAGAAGGTGTCCCAGATGCTGCGGCCGCGGCCGTCAGCGGTGGTGGCGCCTTCGATCTGGAATGAGGCGGTGGCCGCCCCCCAGAGGAAGTCCTCGGGGAACTCGTTGCTGTTGCTCACTGCTTGGGACGCACCTTCCAGGAGAGACTGTGGCTTGGGAGCGCTCCCACAACCGAAGCAGAACGGCACCGCGAAGTCAATCGATCGTTTCGCCGCCGCAACGCAACCGTTACTGGCCGGTCGGAGCGGGCGCACCCGCTCCGACCGGCCAGGGGGCCCGCGTCTACTCCGAGGGCGCGCCCTCGGCCGGGATGACGATGCCCTGCCAGCGCTCCTCCATGAAGGCGCGCACCTCGTCGCTGTGCAGCAGCTCGTCCAGCGCCGCCACGCCCTCGGAACCCGCGTCCTCCGAGCGCACCACGAGCCCGTTGGCGTACGGGTTGTCCTCGCTGCTCTCCCAGGCCAGGGCGTTGGCGGTCTCGGGAAGGTCCGCCTCCAGGGCGTAGTTGCCGTTGACCACGGCCGCGTCCAGGTCCTGCAGCGACCGCGGCAGCTGCGCCGCCTCGACCGGGGTGACCGTGACGTCGAGCGGGTTGTCGTCGATGTCGTCGATCGAGGGCGTGCCGCCGGCGTCCTCGGACAGGGTGATCACGTCCTCCGCCGCGAGCAGGTCCAGCGCGCGGGCCATGTTGGCGGCGTCGTTGGGCACGCCGATCTGGGCGCCCTCCGGCAGGTCGGCCAGGTCGTCGATCTCATCGGCGTAGATCCCGAACGCCTCCACGTGCACGTCCGACACCCAGGACAGGTCCGCCTCGGGGTTGCCCTCGAGGTACTCCTCCAGGAACGGCACCGTCTGGTAGTAGTTGGCGTCCAGCTCGCCCTCGGCCAGTGCCGCGTTGGGCTGGTTGTAGTCGGTGTACTCCACGACCTCGACGGACAGCCCGGCGTCCTCGGCGAGGTTGTCGTCGACGAACTCCAGGACCTCGGCGTGCGGCACCGGGGTGGCCCCGATCCGCAGCGTGGTCAGGCCCTCGCCACCGTCGCCGCCGCCCTCGCTGCGCTCGCTGGGGCTTCCGCACGCCGCCAGCAGCACGGCCGCCGCCGTGGCGGTCGCCGCGACCCCGGCCGCACGCGCACTCGCACTCCTGATCATCTGTTTCCCTTTCAGGTGGGTTCCATCGGATGCGGGGGGTCGGGGGGTGGTGGTGGAAGGTGGGGGTGCGGCCGGTCAGCGCCGGGCCAGGCGGCGCACCCACAGGTCGCCGAGGCTCTGCACGACCTGCACGACCACGATCAGCAGGATCACCGTCGCCCACAGGTAGTGGTCGTTGAAGCGCTGGTAGCCCTCGCGGATGGCGAGGTCGCCCAGGCCTCCTCCGCCGATGGCGCCGGCCATCGCCGAGTAGGAGATCAGCGTGACCACGGTCATCACGAGCCCGGCGATCAGCCCTGGCAGCGCCTCGGGCAGCATCACCTTGCCGACGATGGTGATCCGGCGCGTGCCCATGGCGTGCGCGGCCTCGACGACCTCGCGGTCGACCTCGCGCAGCGCGGTCTCCACCAGGCGGGCGAAGAACGGGATGGCGCCGATGCTCAGCGGCACGATCGCGGCCGTGGGACCCAGCGTGGTGCCGACCAGGAAGCGGGTCAGGGTCAGCACGGCGACCATCAGGACGATGAACGGCAGCGAACGGCCGATGTTGACGATGCCGCTCAGCACCGCGCGCACGATCGGCGCGGGGACGAGGCCCCCGCGGTCGGTCGCGACCAGGAGCACGCCCAGGGGCAGGCCGATGAGCACGCTGAACACACTCGCCCACCACACCATGTAGACGGTGTCCAGCGTGGCGAGCCACAGGCTGGGCCACATCTCCGGCCAGGCCCGGAGGAAGGCCGCGAGGGCGCCCAGGGGGCCGTCCCCCGGCGCGGCGCCGGCCAGGGTGAGGACGGGGGTCACGGGATACGAAGTCACTGTCCGGCCTCCTCGACCAGTAGGCCGTGCTCGGCCAGGTAGGACAGGGCCTGGGTCCGGCGCGCGCCGCGCAGGTCGACGATGAGCCGTCCCACGGACTGCCCGGCGACCTGCTCCACACCGCCGCCCAGGATGTTGACGTCGACGTCGAAGCGGCGGGTGAGCTCCGACATCAGGGGCTCGTCGTAGGAGCGCGGGTAGGTGACCACGACCGTGTCGGGCCCGCCGCGGTCGGGCAGCGGGAAGAGGGAGCGCGCGAGGAGCGAACCGGGAGTGCCGATCAGGTCGAGCACGCGGCCGGACTCGCGGAACTCGCCCGCCTCCATGATCGCCGCGGAGTCGCAGATCCTCTTGATCACGTCCATCTCGTGGGTGATCAGCAGGATGGTCAGCCCGAGCTCGTCGCGCAGGCGGCGCAGCAGGGCCAGGATCGAGTCCGTGGTGGCGGGATCGAGGGCGGAGGTGGCCTCGTCGCTGAGCAGGACGTCGGGACGCGAGGCCAGCGCCCGCGCGATGCCCACGCGCTGTTTCTGCCCGCCGGAGAGCTGTGAGGGGTGGGCCCGGGCCTTGTCGGCGAGTCCCACCAGGTCGAGGAGCTCGCCCACGCGCGCCCGGCGCGCGGCGCGGCCCACACCGGCCACCTCCAACGGAAAGCCGACGTTGCCGGCCACGGTGCGCGAGGCCAGCAGGGCGAAGTGCTGGTGCACCATGCCGATACGGCGGCGCGCGCTGCGCAGACCGGCCCCGCGCAGCGAGGTGAGCTCCTCGTCGGCCACGCGCACGGTCCCGGCGTCGGGGCGCTCCAGGAGGTTCACCGTGCGCAGGAGGGTGCTCTTGCCCGCACCGCTCTGGCCCACGACCCCGTAGATCTCGCCGGGCTCGACCCGCAGGTCCACCCCGTTGAGGGCGGTCACCCGGCGCTTCTTCAACCTGTAGACCTTGTGCAGGCCCACTGCGTCAATCACGGTCTTCCCATCGACGTCTCAGCGGTGGAGTCACGGCACCCGGTGGCGGCACACGGGGACGCGAGGACTCAGCGTGGGGTTGACGCCCACGTCAGAGCGTACGGAGGGCCCGGCACGCGGGCGGCGGCGGCGCGCCGTGACGGCGTGCGGGCAGGCGCTCCCCGAAGGCGGGGAAGCGGTGCGGCGGCGGCCGGACGAGGGGCCGCTAGAAGTGGGCGCGACAACGACCGCCGGGGGCCGGCCGACACCACCGAGTGGTGTGCGCCGGGGCCGCGGCGGGGCTGGACGAGTCGAGCACTGAAGCCTTCACGCCCACCAGCCAACCACGGACCCCAGGGTCGGAACACCAGATCCGGTGACCGATATCGGGTAATTTCTGCCACATCGTGCCTTGTCAGAGGCGTGAGGTCGACCGAGGCAGCCCCGATCTCCGTGTGAGTGCCTACACTCATTACCGTCCCGTGACTCTCGCCCCCGTGGACGGCGTGCGCGAGGGAACGGGCCCCGGCCTCCCCACAGGTCTCCGGGCCCGGCCGGACGAGACGAGTATCTGCGCCCACCGCGCTCACCGCGTCCGCGGCGGGCGCACACGGGCACGAGGAGCGACCCACCGTGCAGTCCGACGATCTGAACAGCGTGGACGAAGCGTCCGCGCGCGGCGACGCGACGGATCCCTTCGCCGACTTCTGGGCGCCCGACCGTGGCGGCTGGACCTGGTCCGACGCCGTGGAAGCGGTCCTTCCGCGCGTGCCGAGGCCCGCCGCAGGCGCGCGCACCGCGGCGGTGGCGGCCGTGGCACTGGTCGCGGCGATACTGGCCGTGCCCCAGGCCACGGCGTGGGCGTCCCTGCCCGGCGAGCCGCAGGAGAGCCTGGACTCCCTCCGCGAGCGGGCCGGGACCCTGAGCGAGGAGTACCAGGGCGAGCTGCGCGACATGGAGGGCGTGATCGAGGACGCCGAGCGCGCCGCGGCCCGCGCCGAGGGCACCCGCGAGGAGGTCGAGGGGGCCCGGGAGCAGGTGCGATCGTTGGCCGTCGCGACCTACACCGGCAGCGGGATCGATCCGTCGATGTCGCTGTTCGTGGACGCCGAGCCCGACGAGGTCATCGACCGCGCGATCGTCGTGGACTACCTCTCGACCAGCAACCAGGACAAGATCGACCAGCTGAACCAGGCGTTGTCGCGCGACGAGGTCGCGCAGGAGAACGCGAACGAGCAGCTGGAGGAGGTCGAGGCGGACCTGGACGAGCTGGAGGAGCGCCGGCGCGAGGTGCAGCGGATGATCGCCGACTACCCGGTGCAGGAGATGGGCGGCCGGTACAACATCACGCCGCGGACCGAGCAGATGCGCGCGCTGGTGATCGAGGAGTTCGGCGAGGGGCGCGACGTGGGCGGCGTGGGCTGTTACCGGCCGGTCGGCGGCTGGATCGTCGGTGAGCACCCCAAGGGCCGGGCCTGCGACTTCATGGTGGACGCCAACGGTTCGATGCCCCCGCAGAACCAGATCGACCGCGGCTGGGCGATCGCCGAGTGGGCCCGGGAGAACGCCGAGGACCTGGGGATCATGTACGTGATCTACCGCCAGCAGATCTGGGACGTGCGCCGCGGTGACACCGGCTGGCGCGACATGGCCGACCGCGGCAGTATCACCGAGAACCACTTCGACCACGTGCACATCTCGATGTTCTAGGACGTCACGGAGCCGGGAGGTCGCCGATCGGCGTGTGGTGGCCGCATCCGGCCACCACACCAGTGCCGCGGTCACGCAGCAGAGCCTCCCCGGCGCGCTCCGTGTCCGCCCGGGGCCGTGCGGCCGACCGCGGATCGGCCGCACCCGCCACTCCGGCCCGGTTCCATTACCCCGAGCACCCCGGGCACGTCCAGGCCAGAACATCACGATCGCGTCACTCCGATGCGGGCCAGGTGCGCGACCAGCACAAAACGGTGACGATTCCCTCCGCTACCACGGGCCCGGCCCTGCTGGGCGACCGTCTGCCCGGTTAGGATGCATCAGGTTCCGGCCCCTGCCCGCGAGTAGCGACCCGGCTTCGCGTCGGCGGTCGGTGCCCCCAGCACTTCTGGGGGCCTCCTCCACACACGGGGAACGCACACCCGCCACCCACCCGCTCTCGCCCGCGGCCGGTGACCACGGGTGGCGACCTCCCCACACGACTCCCGTGCCGTACCGGCTCAGCCGCGAACGGGCGCGCGGAAGTCGTGAGAACCCAGGGCGGCGCACACGCGTCCCAGACAACACGGTCAGCACATCACCGGGCGAGGGGAGCCATGAGCGAAAACGGACCTTACAACCAGCCACCGAACCCCTACGGTGGTGGGGAGCCCGGCCCGGGCCAGCCTCCCTACGGCCAGCCGCAGGGCGGTATGCCCTTCGGCGGCGACCCGAACACCGGTGGCCAGCCCGGCTACGGCGGCTACGCCGGCGGGCAGGACCAGGGGATGTACGCGGGCGGCCAGCCGCCCTACGGCGGTCCCGGCGGTCCCGGTGGTCCGGTCGGCCCCGGTGGTCCGGTCGGCCCCGGCTACCCCCCGCCACCGCACCAGCCCCAGGGCGGCGGCAGCAAGGCCGGCCTGTGGGTCGTCATCGGCGGTGGCGCGATCATCATCGTCCTCGTCATCGCCGTCGTGGTCATGCTCGTCACGAACGGCAACGACGGCGGCACCGCGGTCGCGGACCGGCAGGTCGAGGCCACCGAGGCCGAGACCGCCGGCGAGGAGGCCCCCGAGGACGACGACACCGTCGAGCCCGACGCCGAGCCCGACGGTGAGCCGCCCTACGAGGTTCCCACCGAGCCCTGCGAGGCCTTCACCGAGCAGGTCCAGTCGGACTTCCTGCTGACCGAGGACGGCACCAAGTCCGTCCAGGACAACACCTCCTCGTGCAGCAGCCTCCTGGCCGACCCGCCCGAGGGCAACCCCGCGGACGGCTACGCGAGCTTCGACATCTCCTACCAGGTCCCCTACTCCGCCGCCGACTCCGTCGAGGCCGCCACCGACGACTTCAACAGGGCGCTGGAGGACGTGACCGGTCAGTCCGACTACACGAACTACGTCGCCGACGGTGTCGATGAGAACAAGGAGATCGACCTGGGCGACCAGGCCCAGTACGTCACCACGGTCTACGACTACGTGGGGACCGAGGTGCCGCAGGCGGTCGTGCTCATCCGGACCGCGAACCTCAACATCCGGATCGAGTACCAGGTGAACCCGCCCTTCAGCAACGAGGACGCCGAGGTCACCCTCCCCGACAACGTCGAGGACATCATGACGGGCGCCGCCAACGAGGCGCTCGCACTCGTCGGCACCTGATCCGGCGGAGGCAGCGAGGGGGCCGCGGCGCGAAGCCGCGGCCCCCTCTCGCGTGCTCTGCGGGCCTCCTCCGCTACCGGCGTCCCCGCAGGACCGGTCGGTCCCGTGGGATCCCGGCTTCGAGCTCGGCGCGGACGCGACGGGCGGCCTCGACCATGTTGCGCAGGGCCTGCTCCGCCTCGGCGTAGCGGCGGGTCTTGAGCCCGCAGTCGGGGTTGACCCACACCTTGTCCGCGTCGATGTGGGCGACCGCCAGGCGCAGCGACTCCACGATCTCCTCCACCGAGGGCACCCGTGGCGAGTGGATGTCGTACACCCCCGGGCCGATCCCCCTGCGGTAGCCGCGGCGGCCCAGGTCGGCCACCAGCTCCATGCGTGAGCGGGCCGCCTCGACACTCGTGACGTCGGCGTCGAGCGCCTCGATGCCGTCGACGATCAGGCCGAACTCCGAGTAGCACATGTGCGTGTGGACGGTCGTGGTCGGCGCGACACCGCTGGTCGCCAGCCGGAAGGAGCCCACCGCCCAGTCGAGGTAGGCCTGGCGCCGCTCCCGGCGCAGCGGCAACAGCTCGCGCAGTGCGGCCTCGTCCACCTGGATGTGCCGGATCCCGGCGCGCTCCAGGTCGGTGACCTCGTCGCGCAGGGCCAGTCCGACCTGGCGGGCGGTCTCGCCCAAGGGCTGGTCGGTGCGGACGAACGACCAGGCCAGCATCGTGACGGGTCCGGTGAGCATGCCCTTGACCGGTTTGTCGGTCCGACCCTGTGCGTAGGTGATCCACTCGACCGTCATCGGTTCGGGCCGGGAGACGTCCCCGTAGAGGATCGGCGGGCGCACGCACCGGGACCCGTAGGACTGCACCCATCCGAACTCGGTGGTGCCGAAGCCCCGAAGGTGCTCGGCGAAGTACTGGACCATGTCGTTGCGCTCGGGCTCGCCGTGCACGAGGACGTCCAGGCCGATGTCCTCCTGGAGTGCGATGACGCGGTCGATCTCCTCGCGCAGGAGCTTGGTGTAGTCCTGCTCCGACAGTTCGCCCCGGCGGTGGGCGGCGCGGGCGCGGCGCAGGTCGGGGGTCTGGGGGAAGGACCCGATCGTGGTGGTGGTCAGGGGCGTGTCCGTGGGCAGGCCGCGTACCTTGGTGCGTCGTTCCGCCTGCGGGCCGAGCGCGTCCAGGCGTGCGCGTACACGGGCGTCGGTGAAGGACGGGGGCCGGGTGGCCGACGCGTCGTCGACGTCGGCCCCCTCGGAGCCCTCGGAGAGGACGCGGCCGAGCAGGGCCACTTCCGCGGCCTTCTGCTTGGCGAAGGCCAGGGCTCCGCGCAGTTCGGGCTCCAGTGCGGTCTCGGCGTCCAGGTCGATGGGCACGTGCAGCAGGGAGCAGGAGGTACCGACGGTGAGCTCGTCGGTCAGGGCGAGCAGTGTGCCGAGCGTGGCCGCGGCGGCCCGCACGTCGGTGCGCCACACGTTGCGCCCGTCCACGACCCCGGCCACCAGCCGGGTCGAACCCAGCCCGGACACCTGCACCAGGTCGTCGACGGCCTCGCCGTCGGTCACCAGGTCCAGACCCACCGCCTCGACCGGGGACTCCTTGAGCACGCGCAGCGCGGGGGCGCCGATGGAGCCGAAGTAGGTGGACACCGACAGGGCGGGGCGCTCGGTGAGCGATCCCAGCCGCTGGTAGACGCGCTCCAGGCGGTCGGTGGCGGCGCGGCCCTCGTCGGTGGCCAGGATCGGTTCGTCGAGCTGGACCTCGGTGGCCCCGGCCGACCTCAACTCGCCCAGGAGCAGGGTGTAGGCGTCGAGCAGCTGGTCGAGCAGGCTGAGCGGATCCCAGCCCGCCGGGGCGTCGTCAGCGGCCTTGGCGAGCATCAGGAAGGTCAGCGGCCCGAGCAGGACCGGACGGGTGTGGTACCCCTCGGCGGCGGCCTCCCGGAACTCGGCGACGGGCTTGTCTCCGACCAGGCGGGGCCGGGTGCGCGGCGAGAGTTCGGGCACCAGGTAGTGGTAGTTCGTGTCGAACCACTTGGTCATCTCCAGCGGCGGTGCGCCCTCGTCGCCGCGGGCCATCGCGAAGTAGCGGCGCAGCTCCTCGTCGCGGTCGGCCGCGGCGGCAGGGGAGGCGAAGCGTGAGGGGACCAGATCGAACAGGACCGCGGTGTCCAGGACGTGGTCGTAGAGGGAGAAGGTGTTGGAGGGCAGGTCGTCGACGCCCGCCGCGCGCAGCTGGGCCAGGACGCCCGAGCGCAGGGCGGAGGCGACGGTGTCGAGCTCCCGGGCGCCGATGGCCCCCTTCCAGTAGGACTCGCAGGCGCGCTTGAGTTCGCGGCGCGGGCCGATCCTCGGGTAGCCGTGCACGGTGGAGCGCACGGACGGCCGCGGGGCCGCCGGAGTAGTGGTCATGAGCTTCTCTCCCCTCGTCGAAAGCCGGGTCCCGGCCGAGGGTAGGAGAGAAGGACGCGGGCACGCGTCAGAGCGCGTCCGGGACGCGCACGCCTGCCACCGCCCTTGGCCCTCCCTCGGGGCGCGGGACCACCGGCGGCACGGGTGCGCCACCGGGCGGAGGCAGGTCTTCGGACTCGTGGGCGGTGCCGGTCGACCGGCTCACCTACTCGACGCCGCTTCCCAGCCGCCGACCGTTCCGGTCGGAGTGCCAGTGCTCATGGCGACTTTCGTTCCCACTCACCGCTGCGGGGCAGTCCCGGACTCGCACCGGGTTCCCTCTTGCGACACAGCCCACTGTGGTCCGGGGCTCGGACCGGCGCGTTCGTGGACTGTGTACCTTCCACGCCTGCAAGTATAGGGAGACCCCCGCTTCGCCCCTGCACCCGGCGCAGAATCCCTTGCCATGCGCCCGATTTCCGCGCGAACCCCCGCTCCGTGTCGGGCGTCACACAACACATGAACAAGCGTTGCGCGCGGGAGCACCCCGGCTCCGCGCGAACGTTCGTCTGCAGATGAACGTGGAGAACCCCTGGTGAACAAGCCGTCCCACCCCACGATGGCACCTGATCGCCCCCTGATCACGGTTGTGGTCGCGATGGTGGTCCTGTTGGGACTGGTGTACCTGGCGACCCGTCCCTCGGGGCCCCTGGCCCCCGTCGACTCGGAGACCGCCTCGAACGGGTCCACCGAGGACGCGAGTGCTCCCGAGATACCCGCGACCGGCGAACCCGACGAGCTGACGGTGGTCGACCCCGCCGAGGTCGTGGACCTCGACGAGGCCGAACTCGCCTACGACGGCGACCTCGACGTGGTGGTCCGCTACCCCGTCCTGCCCAACGCCGAGCCGCTCACCGACTTCCTCGACCGGACACTGGCCGCCGGCGTCGAGGCGTTCGACGCCGCCAACCCGGGCGCGGAGTCCTACGAGGCCGAGTGGCAGCTCACCGCCGCCAACGACGGCGTGGTGGGCGTGCGTATGACGAGCATGGAGACCGACTCCGAGGGCACCCGGGAGTGCCACAGCACCTACTGGTACGACACCGCCACCGGGCAGACCTTCGAGTCCACGCGCCTGTTCGGCGGACAGGACCAGCTGGCGGAGGCCAACGGACTGGTCAGGGAACGCGTTCCGGACTCCGCGTACACCGACACCATCCACCCGGTCGGCGCGCTGTACGACTCCGTCGGGTTCAACCCGGACGGCGACCTGGTCGTGGAGTTCGACGACGGGCAGGTGGCGGCGCCCGACGAGGGCCGCGTGCACGCGGTGCTGGACCGCGAGGGGACCGAGCCCCTGCTGTCGGAGCTGGGCGCGCGGGTGCGCGACGCGGCGACCGTCGGGGTACGGGGGTTCGCCATCGCCGAGCCGCCCGAGGCGGACAAGGACGGCCGGGACGACCCGACGCCGGGCCACCTGTCCCCCGTCGACGACGAGGTCGACTGCTCCGACCCCGAGACCAGGTGCGTGGCCCTGACCTACGACGACGGTCCCGGTGGGGGCACCCCCGCGCTGCTGGACACCCTGGCGGAGTACGACGCGCGGGCCACGTTCTTCGTCACCGGTGTGCCGGTCATGGCGGACCCGATGACGGTCCGGCGGGCCTACGCCGAGGGGCACGAGATCGCCAACCACACGCTCGGCCACCCCGACCTGACGGGCCTGAGCGAGAGCGCTGTGCGGTCGGAGCTGGCCACCGTGCAGGCACAGATCTACCGCGAGACCGGCTACACCCCCGACCTCATGCGTCCGCCGTACGGCGCGACCGACGACAGCGTCGCGGCCGTGACCGCGGACATGGGGCTGGCGCAGATCCTGTGGAGCGTCGACACCAACGACTGGAAGGACCGCAACGCGTCGATCGTGAAGGGCCGCGCGCTGAACGGTGCCTCCGACGGCGCCATCATCCTCATGCACGACATCCACGACACGTCGATCACCGCGTCCCACGAGATCATCCGTGAGCTGGACGCGCGCGGCTACACCATGGTCACCGTCTCCCAGCTGCTCGGTACCACCGAGCCCGGCGCGACCTACGTCGACGGCGTCCCCGCACCGCCCGAGGAGAGCCCGTCCCCGGACGGGGACCACGAGGACGTGTAGGGGCGGACGGACAGGGCGTGCACGGGGATGACGCGCCAGGTGTCCTGACCACTTGTGGTCAGGACACCTGGGCGGCACTCCCGGTCCTCTATCTTGCTGGCAAGACAAGCGTGGAATCGGTCCAGTTGAGGGAGTCCGTCAGTGCCAGCGACCCGAGTTCCCCAGGTCAGGACCGGGTCCAGCCCGGTCCCGGCCCGGCGGTGGAGGACCGGTGCCGCCCTCGCGGCGGTGCTCCTGCCGGTGACCGCCTGCGCGGCGATCACCGGAGGCGGCACCACCGCGCCCGAGGACATCACCGTCCTCATCGATCCGGCGGAGGCGGCCGAGGCGGCGGTGGACGAGTGGACCGGCGACGCCGACGCCTTCGGAGACCATCCCCACCGGCCGGAGGGCGTGGAGATCGATGTCGCCCACCCGGCGTTCACGGGGGCGGCCGAGCAGTTCACCACCGACCTGGCCGCACAGGTGGACCGGGACGTCCAGGACTTTCGCGGGGCCAGCCGGGATCCGATGAGCCTGGACATCGACTGGCAGGTCGTCGCCGCCGGCGACGGTGTCCTGGGCGTGCGACTGATCCGGACGGAGACGGACCTGCACGGCACGCGCCGGGCGTACGGAACCTACTGGTACGACGCGCAGAGCGGGCTGACCCGCTACGCCACCGAACTCGTCCGCGACCAGGCGGCGTTGGAGGAGCTCAACGGGCTGGTGTCGGAGGCTCTGGCCGACGACCCCCACGTGGGCTCGGAGGTGCTGTACCCGGTACTGGGGACCTATGACTCGATGGGGTTCAACACCGACGGCGACCTGGTCGTGGAATTCGACGACGGCCACCTGTCGCCGCCCCGTGAAGGGCACCCGCCCGACCCCGAACCGGGACGGGTCACCGCCGTCCTGGACTCCGAGGAGGTGGCCCCGCTCCTGTCCGACCTGGGAGAGCGGGCCCGGGCGGCGTCGCTGGTGGAGGAGCCCGACCTCACCGTGCCCGAGCCGAGCGTCGACCATGGGACGCGCCCGCCGGTGCCCGGCGAGATCACGCCGGGCACTGGCGTGGACTGCGCGGACGAGGACGCCAAGTGCATCGCGCTGACCTTCGACGACGGCCCGGCCGAGACCACCCCCCACCTGCTCGACATCCTGGCGGAGCAGGAGGTGCCGGCGACGTTCTTCCTCAACGGGAACCCGGCGCTGACCTACCCCAACATCCTGCGGCGCGCCTACGCCGAGGGGCACGAGGTCGCCAACCACAACGACCTGCACGAGCACATGCCCGAGTACGGGGCCGACGAACTGACCGCGCAGATGGCGGTCGTGAGCGCGATCGTGCGGCGCAACACCGGGTACACCGTGGACCTGTTCCGGCCGCCGTTCGGCGCGAGCTCGTCCGAGGTCCTCGAGGAGATCGGTGACCAGGACATGGCCGAGATCCTCTGGAGCTCGGACAGCGAGGACTGGATGGAGATCGACCGCGACGGGATCGTGGAGCGCGTGCTGCACCAGGCCGAACCGGGCGCGGTGGTCCTGCTGCACGACACGCTCCCGGCGACCCTGGCGGCCGTGCCGGAGATCGTCGAGCGGCTGCGCGAGGAGGGCTACGAGTTCGCGACCGTCAGCGAGACCCTCGGCGATCCCGAGGTCGGCGAGTCCTACCCCGAGGGTGAGACCGTGCCGGAGATCGAAGGCTGAGCAGCGCCCCCGCACCCGCCCGGCGCGAGGACGGCGCCCCCGGACGGGTCCGGGGGCGCCGGTCGATGGCGCGGGGTCGGGGCCGTCGGAGCCGGGTCAGGCGGTCCTGCCCGCGGGGTCCTCGGCCAGGGTCAGTGCGGGGGCCGGGGCATCCACGCCCACGGCCTCGCCGACGGAGGCGTAGCCGGCGGCGCGGACCAGGCGGGCCAGGCCGCGGTGGATCCGGCGCGGCCAGAACGGGCCGCCGTAGATCAGGCCGGTGTAGCCCTGCACGAGGGTCGCTCCGGAGCGGATCCGCTCCCAGGCGTCCTCGGGCGTCTCGATACCGCCGACCGCGATCAGTGTGACCTGGCCGCCCACACGGGCGCGCAGGCGGCGCAGCACCTCCAGTGACCGCTGCTTGAGCGGAGCGCCGGACAGGCCGCCCGCTCCGGCGGCCGCCACCTCCTCGTCGGAGGCCAGCAGGCCCTCGCGGGAGATGGTGGTGTTGGTGGCGATGATGCCGTCCAGGCCCTCGGCCAGGGCCAGGTCGGCGACCGCGTCGATGTCCTCGTCGGCCAGGTCCGGGGCGATCTTGACCAGCAGCGGCAGCGACGCGTGTCCGGACTCGGCCAGGGCCTCGCGCACCGCGGCCAGGAGCGGGCGCAACTGCTCCACGCCCTGCAGGTTGCGCAGACCGGGCGTGTTGGGCGAGCTGACGTTGACCACCATGTAGTCGGCGTAGCGCGCCAGCCGGCGGGCGCTGGTGGCGTAGTCGGCGGGGGCCTCGGCCTCGGGCGTGACCTTGGTCTTGCCGATGTTGACGCCGAGCACCGGACGGCGACGGCCGCGATGGTGGTGCAGGCGCTCGGCGACCAGGGCGGAGCCCTCGTTGTTGAAGCCCATGCGGTTGACGACGGCGCGGTCCTGGACCAGGCGGAACAGCCGCGGCTTGGGGTTGCCGGGCTGCGGCTGGGCGGTGACGGTGCCGATCTCCACGAACCCGAAGCCGAGGGCGGCCAGGCCGTCGGGGCTCTCCGCGTTCTTGTCGAAGCCCGCCGCGAGCCCGAGCGGGCCGGGGAACTCCTGTCCCAGGGCGCGCACCGTCAGCTCCGGTTCGCGCGGGCCCAGGACCCGGCCCATGGCGGCGGCCACACCGGGCACGGCCGCCGCGCCGCGCAGGGCCGCGAAGCTCAGCGTGTGCGCCTTCTCAGCGTCCAGATGGCGCAGCACCGAGCGGAAGAGAATCTGGTAGAACAACGGTTATCCGTTTCCGTCGCCCTCGCGCTCGGCGAGGTAGCGTTCGAGTTCCGCGCCGAGTTCGTCGGCGGTGGGCAGACCGGCCTCCTCCTCGGCCAACGGGAGCGTGGTCCGCTCCTCGGGGTCGGTCCGTGAGGACATGATGTCGTCGTACTGCCGTTCCAGGTTGGCCACGACACGCTGCACCTCCTCGGAGGCCGCCACCTGTTCGGCGATGTCGACGTCCGTGGCTCCGGCGATGTCCTGCAGCCCCTGGCTGGGCAGGGCCAGCCCGGTCGCCCCGGCCACGAACTCCACCGCGGCGATGGCCGCCCTGGGGTACGGGGACTGGGCGAGGTAGCTGGGCACGTGGACGGCGTAGCCGATGAAGTCGTGGCCCCGCTCACCCAGCCGGAACTCCAGCAGCGACACGGCGCTGCCGGGTACCTCGACGCGGCCGATCCACGGTGTGTGTCCGGCCACCAGCTCGGGCCGCGTGGAGTGCGGGGTCACGGTCACCGGGCGGGTGTGCGGCACCGCCATCGGGATGCCGTGGACGCTGAGGGTGAGGGTGACGGAGAAGTGCTCGACGAGCTCGGCGACGGCGGCGACGAAGCCCTCCCACTCACGGTCCGGCTCCGGACCGTGCAGGACCAGGTAAGGGGCGTCGTCCTGGTCGAACATGCGGTAGAGCGCGAGCTTGGGGGCGTCGTAGTCGGTCCAGACGTTCTCCACGAAGGTCATCGTCGGGCGCCGGGACCGGTAGTCCACGAGGCGGTCGGTGTCGAAGGTCGCGATCTCCTCCGCGGTGGACCGGTCGAACAGCTCCGAGGCCATCTGGCGCCCGGCGTGTCCGGCGTCGACGAAGCCGTCCAGACAGACCAGCATCGCCAGACCGGCGACGTCGTCGAATCCGGGATGGAGTTGGTACAGATCTGCGGGGTCACGCACCGGGTTCTCGTCTCCATAACTGATCGGGATCGCAGGGACCGCGACGTCCACGCCGCGGCGAGGCCGCCACGGCGCGCCTGCCCGCGAGTGCCTGTCCGGGTCGCCCCGTGACCGTCTCGCCTGGACCGCTGTGCCCTGCTTGTCCACAATACCGACCTCCCGACGGTGGCCGCGGGCCGAGGGGCGACCGTCTCACCCCGCGGTGACCACGCTCACAGCGCCCCCGCTGGCGGCTCATCCGTGGAGGTCACGGACCCTGAGGGTGCGCAGGCGGTTGAGTGTGGCGGCGATCTCGAACCGGCGCGGCAGGGCGTAGTCGCCGCCGAAATCACCCCCGAGAAGCGTGACCCCCTCCTCCGCCAGTGCCCGGTCCAGGGTGTCGAGGGCCTCGGCGAGGGTGCGGGTGCCGTCCAGGTGGCCGCGGCGGACCAGCGCGCGCAGGGCCAGGCCCGCCCCGGTGATCTGTCCCGGGTCGACGAACTGTTCGAGGGAGCGGACGTCGATGTCGCTGTCACCGAAGGCCAGCACGTCCATGTCGCGGCGCTTGATCCTGCCGCGGCCGCGTGCGGTGCTGTCGTCCACCGACCCCGGGTCGACGACGCGGGCGCGGGGCATGCCGAAGTGGGCGTCGGCACGGTCGTGCGCCAGCGCGCGGGCCCGCTCGGTGACGTCGTGCGGGTGGTAGGCGTCGAGCATGACGACCAGGTCGGCGACATCGAAGTAGTCACCGCTGCCGCCCATGACGAGCACGGTGGACACAGCGTGCTCGCGGTGGAGCGGGCGGACGAGGTCGATGAACGGGATCAGCGGCTCGCGGTCGCCGTGCACGAGGGCCTGCATGCGCTCGTCGCGGATCATCAGGTTGGTGGCGGTGGAGTCCTCGTCCACCAGCAGTGTGCGGGCACCCGCCTCGACGGCCTCGCAGATGTTGGCGGCCTGCGAGGTGGAGCCGGAGGCGTTCTCGGTGCGGAAGTCGCTGGTGTCGGCTCCGGTGGGCAGGTTGCGCACGAACGCGCTGACGTCGGTGCGTTCGACCCGGCGGCCCTCCTCCGCGCGGATCTTGACGGCGTCGTCGCGGGTGACGACGAGTTCGCGGCCGTCGCCGGGCACGTGGTCGTAGACGCCGCGTTCCAGGGCGTGCAGGAGGGTGGACTTGCCGTGGAAGCCGCCGCCGACGATCAGCGTGATGCCCTCGGGGACGCCCATGCCCGTGACGGTGCCGCGGTGCGGCAGGTCGACACTGACCCGCAGGGACTCGGGTGAGTCGAAGGGCACGGCTCCCTTGGTGAGGGGCTCGTCGCTGACGCCGCTGCTGCGCGGCAGGACGGCGCCGTCGGCGACGAACGCGACGAGGCGGCGCTCGGCGAGACCGGACCGCAGCGCCACCGTGTCGGCGACGCTGTCGGCGAAGGCGACGGCCTCCTCGGCGTCGATCTCCTCCCAGTCGAGGTCGTCGACCAGTCCGGGCAGGGTCCGGCAGAACTCGCGCTCGGCCCCGCGGCCGTCGATGCGCCGCCCGTGGCCGGGAAGATCGATGCCGATCCGCAGGTCGAAGCCGCCGTCGGTGAGACGGCAGGAGGAGCGTTCGATGACCTCCTGGCCGCCGGTGTCGATCTTGAGCAGCGAGCCCCTGAGCAGGCGGCGGGCCCGGCGGCCGAGGTAGTCGGCGGTGGCGCGGCGGCGGACCGGGTCGGCCCAGGCGCTCTTGGGGACACCGCTGTCGGGTACGAGCACCCGCACGCGCGAGGGCGGCGCGAAGGGGTCGGCCTGCACGCGCTGCACGGTCAGGGTGAAGTCGCCGAAGTCCCAGTCGCCCTTGAGTGTCTTGTAGCGGCCGTAGGAGGCTCCGTCCATCCTGAGGAGTTCGGACGAGAGCCGGGCGTCGTCGCGCACGCCCCGGATGGGTTCCGGCTCGGGCCTGCGCCCGCCGCCCCCGCCGCCACGGCCGCCGCCGTAGCGGCCGCCGCGGCCGCCGCCTCCGTCGCGTCCCGCCATCAGTGCCCCCTTGGTGTTCGATTCACGTCTGCGGCCAGGTTAGGGCGTTCGGCGACCCGCCGCTGAGGGCCTGTGGACAACCCGCGTGCCGGTCAGCGGCCGGCGGCGGTGCGCACCGTGAGGCCCGATCGACACTCATGGCGCCGCTCCCGGGTCCCGCGGGGTGGGAGCTTCGACGGCGCGCACCGGCACCGGTTCCGGTGCGGGCGACGGCCCCGGACAGGCCCGGGACAGAAGAAGATCGGCCCCGGGGCAGATCCGGGGCCGATCCCGACAGCGCCCCTGCTGTGCCGACACCAAGGGGGTGTGTCGGGCCTTCGCCGAGGCGCCGCACCTCTCCGGGAGGGGTGGAGAGGTGCCGTGGTTCATTCTTACCGGAAGTCGGGGTCGTCTGCGGGGGAAACCTTGATTCCGCGGGACTGGAGTTCCCGTTCGACGGATTCTGCCAGGTCACGGGCACCGGACGGCCCGGGATAGGTGGCGTGCGCCCCCGCCGCCAGGACGACGTCGTAGCCCTTGCCCAGGGCGGCCCGGCTGGTGGCGGCGATGCAGAACTCGCTCTGGAACCCCGCGACGACCAGTGTGCGCACGCCGAAGCCGTCGAGCGAGGCCGCCAGGCCCGGGACGGGGAACGTGTCGGGCTCGGTCTTGCGGAAGCCCTCCAGCATGTTGCGCTGGACGTCGACGAACATCAGTGCGAGGGGCATGCCGCCATGATGGCAGAGGAATCCCTCGAACTCTAGTTCGACACGGTCGCGCGCAGGGCTCGGTCGTGCTCGTCCACGGGCGGGTCGTCCAGGTCCCCGACGAAGACCGCGACGAGCTGCCCGCCCTGGTCCGCGACCTCGTCCAGGAGCACCCGCCAGTGCACCAGGTTGGGGTGCTGGAACTCGGTGCAGGCCTCGGCCGGGGACAACTCCGCGACGGCCGTCTCCAACTGCCCACGGGAGAGCGGATAGGTGGCCGTGCCCGAGGCGTGGCCCACGACACGTGCAAGGACGATGGCCGGGAAGTAGTTGCCGCCGGCGTTGGTCAGCCCGAACCTCGTCCCGCCGTCGCGGACGACCCCCACGGCGAAGGCCGCGGGTCGCTCCCACCCCGGATGGGACCTCTCCATGCGCTCGCGTGCGGCGATGATCTCTTCCTTGGTGGCCCACTGCTCCATGGCGGCCGTCCCTTCTGTGGTCCGGCCCCAGACACTAGGGCATCGGCCCCGACCACTCACCCCGCTGGGCGGCGGCCCATCAGGACGCCCTCCCCGTCCACGTCGCGACGCGTCAGGTCGGCGTAGGTCTCGCGGCGGACGACCTCGCGGGCCCGGCCGTCGCGGCACAGGACCACCGGGGGCCGACGCGCGCCGTTGTAGTTGTTGGCCAGCGAGTAGCAGTAGGCGCCGGTGACGGGCACGGCGACGACGTCGCCCGGGCGCGGGTCGGCGAGCGGGACACCGGAACTGAGCCGGTCGCCGGACTCGCAGTGCCGCCCGACCAGGTGGCAGGGCTCGCCGCCGCCCACCCGCGCGGCCACCACCGCCTCGAACCGCTGCCCGTAGAGGGCGACCTCCATGTTGTCGCCCATCCCGCCGTCGACGGCGACCACGTCCGGCTCGCCGCGCTTGACCGTCACGACCCGGTAGAGGGTGGCCCCGGCCTCGGCCACGAGGGAGCGCCCGGGCTCGATGACGATCCGCGCGTCGGCGGGCAGGCGGCTGCGCGCCACGCCGACCAGCGCGTCCAGGTACGCCTCGACGCTGGGCGGGTGGTCGTCGTAGGTGTAGCGGGCGCCGAGCCCTCCCCCGAGGTCGTAGACCGCGAAGGTCCCGAGCGCGGCGACGGCCTCAACCGCACGGGCGAACGGCTCCGTGTCCAGGATCTGTGAGCCGACGTGGACGTGCACGCCGTCCAGGCGCAGGCGGTCGCTGCCGCGTAGCCGGGCGATGGCCTCCCTGGCCCGTGCCGGGTCGAAGCCGAACTTGGAGCCGCGCTGGCCGGTGGCCACCGCCTCGTGGGTGTCGGGACGGATGTCGGGGGTGACGCGGACGAGGACGCCCTGTTCCCCGGTGGTGAGGCGTTCGAGCCGGTCGATGTCGTCGTCGTTGTCGATGACGACGAGTCCGGCGCCGGCGCCGACCGCGTCGCGCAGCTCCTCGTCGGTCTTGGCGTTGCCGTGCACGACCAGCCGTTCCGGGTCCGCGCCCGCCCGGAGCGCCACGGCGAGCTCGCCGCCGCCGGCGACGTCGATGCCCAGGCCCTCCTCGACCAGTACCCGCTCGATCGCCGTGCAGGGGAAGGCCTTGGAGGCGAACACCACCCGGGAGTCCGGCCACCGCTCGGCCAGCCCGCGGACGTAGCGGCGGGCGCGGTCGCGCAGGGCGCCCTCGTCGACGATCATCGCTGGAGTGCCGAAGCGTTCGGCCAGGTCCTCGGCACGGCAGCCGCCGATGGTCAGGGCTCCGTCGGAATCGAGGGCACTCCCCGGTGGGAAGAGGGAGAGCGGTGCCGGCGTACTGGTCCCCACGGACATGGTCCTGCCTTCCTCGTCGTCATCGGCCGCCTCGGGGCGGCCTCCCCATCCTGGTCGGCTCATCCTGGCCAGGCATTGGCGTACACGCTTAAGCTCGCGTCATGGACTCTTGGATTTCGCCAAACGATGGCGAGGACACCGAGCCCGGTGCGTCCCTGCGCTCGGTGCTGGAGTCCGTTGGCCCGGTCATGCTCACCGTGCTGGACGCTCCGCGGGGCTCCGCGCCGCAGGCGTCCGTTGGGGGCGGTAGTGAGGGCGCTAGCCCGTCCCCACGCGAACCAGCCCTGACGGGTGGTGATGGGCGACGGGTCGGGCTGGACGCACGCGTACTCCGCACGGTGATCCACGACGCCGCCGACCCCCTCCCCGACGGGGCCGCTTCCGTCCTGCTGCTGGTCGGCGCGGACGCCGAGTCCCCACAGACCGCGGAGACCCTGCGCGAGGCGGCCGGCGCCGGGTACGTGGCGGCCGTCGTCAAGCTGCGCGGCGGGAGCGGCCGCGTGGTGGCCGGGGCAGCCCGCGAGGCCGGGATCACGCTGCTCACCACCCCCGACGACGCGGCCTGGCGACAGGTGGACGCGCTGCTGTCGTCCGCGCTCGGGGCCTCCGTGGCGGGCGAGCGCCCACCGGGCGCGAACGCGGCTTCGGGCGACGAACTGTTCACGCTGGCCAACGCCCTGGCGGGCGCGGTCGGCGGCCCGGTCGTGATCGAGGACCTGGAACAGCACGTGCTGGCCTATTCGACGCTGCCGGGCCAGCCCATCGACGAGTTCCGCCGCCGGGGCATCCTGGACCGGCGCGTCCCGGTGCTGGCGGAGCAGGTACGGCAGTACCGCGAGGTGCTCAACGCGCCCGGCATGCTGCGGATGCCGCCGCTCGGGGACGAGGAGCTACCGCGAGCGGCCGTCGCCATCCGCGCGGGCGACCTCCCCCTGGGCACGATCTGGGTGATCGAGGGCGGATCACCGATCGACGCCGCGGGTGAGCGCGCCCTCGCCGACGGCGCCCGGCTCGCGGCGCTGCACATGCTGCGTCGCCGCAGCGGCCCGGAGATCGAACTCCAGGCACGCGAACAGGCCCTGCGGGGCGCGCTGGAGGGCGCCGCCGGCGAGGCCGACACGCGCACCCGGCTCGGGCTGTCCGAGGGCACCGCCGTGACGCTGGTGGGGCTGGCGCCGCTGGCCGGGAGCGGCGACACCGCCGCGCTGACCGCGCGGGCGGGCGCGGCCGTGGCCCGGCACTGGTCGGCGGTGCAGCCGGAGGCGGCGGTGGCGAGCACGGCGCGCGCGGTCTACGTCCTGGTGCCCGAGGGCGCGGACGGTGCCGTGCGCCGACTCGCCGCACAGACGCTGACGGTGGTGGAGCGGGTGCTGGGGCTGCGGATGCGAGCGGCGCTGAGCCGCACGAGCGCGGACCTGGGGCAGGTCCCCCTGTTGCGGGCGGAGGCCGACGACATCCTGCGAGTGATCTCGACCGACCCGCGCGCGCCCGAGGTGGCCGACCTGACCGACGCCCACGCGCGGGTGCTGCTGGCCCACGTGGCGGACGAGCTGGCACGCCTGCCTCGGCTGCGCCACCCGGGCATCGACGCGATGCTCGCCCACGACCGGGACCACGGCACGGCCTACGCGCTGTCCGTCACGGCGTGGCTGGACGCGGTGGGCAGCTTCGGGGACGCCGCGCGGCGGCTGCACGTCCACCCGAACACGATGAAGTACCGGCTGCGGCGCGCCCGGGAGCTCTTCGGCCTCGACCTGGACGACGCCGACGACCGGCTCTCGTGCTGGATCCAGCTGCGCCTGGCCCCGGCCCCGCACGAGGAACCGCAGGGGCGCCGGCGCTGACCTCCGGCCCTCGGGGCCGGAACCGCGGAGTCGGCGCACGTGGGCGCGGGCCGGGACCGTGTCCGCCTTTGTCGATCCCGTACAAGCCGTGCCGCTTCCTTGAGTGATATCACCAAGGACTTTGTGGTACCCCTCACACAGGATGGTGCCAGCCCAGCCGACCACGGCGGCGGTCCCTGGCGCGTGTCGCGGCGCGCGTGACCGGACTCGCCCTCCGTCACGAGGGAAGAACCATGACAGAGACCAACCAGACCGCCGGCGCCCCCGGCTCGGACGGCGGGCCGGGAGGCGCCTACCCCGGTGGGAGGCGCCGCCGTATCGCGGTCCTCGTCACCGGCGCGGCGGTCCTCGCCCTGGGCGTGGCGGTGAGCCTCCTGGTCCCGTCGGACACGGTGCTCCCCACCGGTCGCTGGTGGTCGATCCTGCCGCCGGTCCTGGCGATCGGCCTGGCCCTGGTGACACGGCAGATCCTGCCCGCGCTGTTCGCCGGCATCTGGCTGGGCGCCTGGCTCGTGGAGGGACTGAGCGCCCAGGGCCTGGTGACGTCGCTCCTGGACTCCGCCGGTGTGTACACCATCGACGCCATCGCCGACCCCGACCACGTGATGATCATCGTGTTCACGCTGATGATCGGCGGGCTGGTCGGCGTCATCCGCCGCAACGGCGGCACCGACGGGATCGTGCACCTGGTGACGCGGTGGGCGTCGACCCCGCGCCGGGGCCAGCTGGCCACCGGCGGCCTGGGGGTGGCCGTGTTCTTCGACGACTACGCCAACACGCTCGTGGTCGGCAACACGATGCGCCCGATCCTGGACCGGTTGCGCGTGTCCCGCGAGAAGCTCGCCTACCTGGTCGACTCCACGGTACTGATCGACGACGCGATCGCCGAGACCGGTCTGGCCCTCAACGGCTTCGCGGTGTTCGTGGAGTCGCTCAAGTACGCGTTCTACCCGATCCTGGCGATCGGCCTGGTGTTCGCCATCGGCCTGACCGGACGCGACTTCGGCCCGATGCTGCGGGCCGAGCGGCGGGCCCGCACCACCGGCGAGGTCGCTCTGCACAGCATCGCCCCGGGGACGGCCGCGCTGGAGGACGAGCTCAGGCCTCCCGAGCGGACGCCGCGCCGCCTGGTCAACGCGCTGCTGCCCATCCTGGTCCTGATCGCCACGACGGTCCTGGGGCTCTTCGCCACCGGTGAGGGCGCCTCGGTCATCGAGATCATCGGGGACGGCGATCCGTTCTCCTCCCTGCTGTGGGGCTCTCTCCTGGGGCTCCTGGTCGCGGGAGTGCTCAGCGTGGCGCAGGGGATCCTGACTCTCGCCGAGGTGGTCAGTGCCTGGTTCGCCGGGGTGAAGTCGGTGCTGTACGTGATCATCATCCTGACCCTGGCCTGGGCGCTGTCGGCGCTGACCGGCGAGCTGGGGACCGCCGACTTCCTGGCGGGCGCGCTGGGCACCGCCATGCCGGTGTTCCTGCTGCCCGCGCTGCTGTTCGTCATCGCGGCGGCGATCGCCTTCGCCACCGGGACCAGCTGGGGGACGATGGGCATCCTCACACCGCTGGCGGTCCCGCTGGCCTGGGCGGTGCTGGACGCCCAGGGCCTGGCCGCGGCGGAGGGGCACCCGATCCTGTTCGCGTCGGTGTCGACGATCCTGGCGGGCGCGGTCTGGGGCGACCACTGCTCGCCGATCTCCGACACGACCGTCATCTCGGCTCTGGCCTCCCAGTGCGACGTGATCGACCACGTGCGCACGCAGACGCCCTACGCCCTCTTCGTCGCCGGAACGGTGATCGTGTTCGGGCTGCTGCCCGTCGGGCTGGGACTGCCCTGGTGGGCCGGGCTGGCGCTGAGCGGGGCCGCCACCCTGGGCGGTCTGCTGCTGCTCGGGCGCCGCGTGGACGCCCCCGGGAGCGGGACCGCGCCGGTGGGCTCGACGGAGTAGCCGCGCGGCGGCGGGCGCGGATCCGGCCGGCCGCGGCGGCCGTGCGTCCACGCGCCGACCGCCGGGCAGGACCGCTCAGAGGTGGAGCGTGCCGTGGGCGACCGAGACCGCCGGGCCCGCGATGAGCACGCGGCCGGGCCGGTCCTCGGGCAGGCGCAGGCGCAGGTCGCCGCCGCGCGCGGAGGCCTGGTGGGCGAGGAACTCGGTGCGGCCCAGGCGTTCGGCCCAGAACGGCACCAGGACCGTGTGCGCGCTGCCGGTGACCGGGTCCTCGGTCACGCCGACCCGCGGCCCGAACACGCGGGACACGAAGTCGTACTCCTTGCCGGGCGCGGTGACGATGACCACCCGCGCGTCCACGGCGGCCAGGGCGGTCATGTCCGGGGCCAGACCGCGGACGGTCGCCTCGTCGGCCACCTCCACGAGCAGGTCGCCGGTGCCGCCGCGGCCCACCGACAGCGGCTCGGCGCCCAGGGCGGCGGCCAGGCCCTCGGTGGCCTCGACCGGCGTGGCCGGCTTGGTCGGGAAGTCCATCCACAGCATGCCCTCGTCAGGGGTGACCGTGAGGATCCCGCTGCGGGTGGTGAAGCGGTAGGGCCCGGGGATCCCGCGCTCGTGCAGGGTGTGCGCGGTGGCCAGGGTGGCGTGGCCGCACAGGTCGATCTCGACGCTGGGCGTGAACCAGCGCAGCTCGTAGTCGGCGTCCGCGTCGTCCACGGGGCGGGCGAAGGCGGTCTCGGAGAGGTTGAACTCGGCGGCCACGCCCTGGGCCCACTCGTCGGGGTAGGTGTCGTCCAGGACGAGCACGGCGGCGGGGTTGCCGGCCAGGGGCCGGTCGGTGAAGGCGTCGACCACGGTGTACTCAGGCATGGCGCCCAGTCTAGGAACGCCCCGCCCGCGCCGGACAGGGCCAATCCCGCCCGAGTGGACCGGTTCGGGTGTGCGGGGTGTGCTGCGCGCGGACCCGCCCGAACGGGCTCACAGCTGCGGTTCGTCGAGGATGAACATCGTCTGTGTGCTCTTGACCTCCGGGATGCGCTGGAGGCGTTCCAGGACGAAGGTGCGCAGTGCCGCCGCGTCGGTGACGCGGACGAGCAGCAGGAGGTCGACGTCGCCGGAGACCAGGGCGGCGTGGTCGACCTCGGGGATGTCGCGCAGGTAGCCGCGGAAGCGGTCCCAGGAGTGCTGTTCGATGCGCACGGACACGTAGGCCGACAGGGAGGTGCCGTACTTCTCCGGGTCGATGACGGCGGTGAAGCCGCGGATGACGCCCTCGTCGCGCAGCCGCTCGAGCCGCGAGTAGGCGTTGGCGCGCGAGATGTGCGCCTGTTCCGCGACCGCGCGGATGGACATGCGACCGTCGCCGCGCAAGAGGGCGATGATGCGGCGGTCGGTGTCGTCCAACGGCACAGCCATGTGTCTTACCTCACACCACTCGCACAGCGGTCACGGGAGATATTTTGTACCGACCTCGGGCTTACTGAGCAGTTCGTCCAGCATCGGCGATGTGATGTCGACAATATGGGGTAATTCACCGCATATTCAAGACATGAAGCACACCGATGAGCGATCTCGTCCGGCTCCCGCACTCCCGACCAGGGAGCCCGTGCGTCTGGTGGACCGGCACGGCCGCCGTGTGGGTCACTCCTCGTTCACCGCTCCCGACCCCGCGCGACTCGTCGAACTCCACCGCGCCATGCTCATCGGACGCCGCTTCAACCAGCAGGCCGGCACGCTCGCCCGCCAGGGCCGCCTCGCCGTGTACCCGTCGTCGACGGGTCAGGAGGCGGCCCAGGTCGGCGGCGTGCTGGCCCTGTCGGACCAGGACTGGCTCTTTCCCACCTACCGCGACAGCGTCGCCCTGGTCGCGCACGGCGTCGATCCGGTCCGGACCCTCACGCTCTTCCGCGGCGACTGGCACTGCGGCTACGACCCCCACCGCTACCGGTGCGCGCCCCAGTGCACGCCGCTGGCCACCAACGCCTCCCACGCGGTCGGCCTCACCTACGCGGCCCGCCGCAAGGGCCGCGACGTGGCCGCGCTCGCGATGATGGGCGACGGCGCCACCAGTGAGGGCGACGCCCACGAGGCCTACAACTTCGCCGCGGTGTGGAACACCCCCGTGGTCTTCCTCGTGCAGAACAACCACTGGGCCATCAGCGTGCCCCTGCGCCAGCAGACCGCCGCGCCCACGCTGGCGCACAAGGCCGTCGGGTACGGGATGAAGGGCTACCACGTGGACGGCAACGACGCCGCCGCCGTGTACGCGGTCGTCTCCCACGCGCTGGCCGAGGCACGCGCCGGCGGCGGGCCCGCGATCGTGGAGGCGGTCACCTACCGGGTGGACCCGCACACGAACGCCGACGCGCCCCAGCGCTACCGCGACCCCGCCGAGGTGGAGCACTGGAAGGAGCGCGACCCCCTGATCCGGTCCGAACGGCTGATCCGGGAGGAGTGCCTGCTCGGCGACACCGAGGAGACCGAGCGGGCGCTGGCCGCCTTCGGCGCCGAGGCCGACGGGATCGCCGACACCGTGCGCGAGCGGCTGGCGGGCCAGGACGAGCTGGATCCGCGGTCGCTGTTCACCGACGTCTACGCGGCGGTCCCACCCCTGTTGGAGCAGGAGCGCGAGGCACTCGCCGACGAGCTTCGGGAGGTCTGATGGCGGCCGCTCCCACCCCCGGCGTCTCCATGGGCGAGGCGCTCAACCGCGCCCTGCACGACGCGATCGAGCACGATCCCGACGTGCTCGTCTACGGCGAGGACGTCGGGCCGCTGGGCGGCGTCTTCAGGGTCACCGACGGTCTGATCGGCGCGTTCGGGCAGGAGAGGGTCTTCGACTCACCGCTGGCGGAATCGGGGATCGTCGGCACCGCGATCGGCATGGCGATGTACGGGCTGCGCCCGGTGGTGGAGCTGCAGTTCGACGCCTTCGCCTACCCGGCGTTCGAGCAGGTCGTCTCCCACCTGGCCAAGATGCGCAACCGGACCCGGGGCGCGGTCTCCCTCCCGGTCGTCCTGCGCGTGCCCTACGGAGGCGGCATCGGCGGGGTCGAGCACCACAGCGACTCCTCCGAGGCCTACTACGCGCACACCCCCGGGCTGCGGGTCGTCACACCGGGCACACCCGCCGACGCCTACTCCATGCTGCGCGAGGCCGTGGAGTGCGACGACCCGGTCGTGTTCCTGGAGCCCAAGCGCCGGTACTGGTCACGGCAGGAGGTGGACCTGCCGGTGCGCACCGAACCCATGGCCACCCCTGTGGTCCGTCGCCCCGGCACCGACGCGACCCTGGTCACCTACGGCCCCATGGTGGAGACCGCCCTGGAGGCGGCCGAGACCGCCGCCGCCGAGGGGCGGTCGTTGGAGGTCGTGGACCTGCGCCAGCTCGCGCCGCTGGACGACGGGGTCGTGACCGCGTCCGTACGGCGTACCGGACGCGCGGTCGTGGTACACGAGGCCTCGGTGTTCGGCGGTTACGGCGCCGAGCTGGCCGCACGGATCGGCGAACGCTGCTTCCACTACCTGGAGGCGCCGGTGCTGCGGGTCGGCGGCCTGGACATCCCCTATCCCCCGCCCAAGCTGGAACACCACTACCTGCCCGACGCGAGCCGCGTCCTGGCCGCGGTGGACCGGCTCCAGTGGGAGTCGGCATGGGTCGAGGACGGCGAAGGGGGGCGGATCCGGCCATGAGCACCGAGCACTCGTTCGCCCTGCCCGACCTCGGCGAGGGCCTGACCGAGGCCGAGATCCTGGCCTGGATGGTCGCCGAGGGCGACGAGGTCGCCGTGGACCAGCCGGTCGTGGAGGTGGAGACGGCCAAGGCCTCCGTGGAAGTGCCCTGCCCGTACGCGGGCACGGTCACCCGCCTGCACGGGGCGGCGGGTGACACCGTCGCCGTCGGAGCGCCCCTGATCACGGTCGCCGGGCCCGGGGCCGCCGCTGCGGTGCCGCGGGCCCGCCGCGAGGCGGCGCGGAGCACGGCGACCGAACAGACCACCGTGCCGAGCACGCGGAGGGAGTCCGACCCGGCGGGCGGCAACGGCGCCGCCGAAGACCACGCCGGGTCGGGCGCCGTCCTGGTGGGCTACGGCACGGGATCGGGCGCGCGGACCCCGCGTCGGCGCGCCCGTGGGGCGGGTGGGCCGCCACGGTCGACGATGACCGGCGGCCCGCCCCCACTCCCGGAGGGACCACCCGCCCCAGGATCGGTGAGGGTGGTGTCTCCCCTGGTCAGAAGGATGGCGCGGGAACACGGCCTGGACATCGCCACGGTGCCCGGCAGCGGGGAGGGCGGCCTGGTGCTGCGCCGCGACGTGGCCGCGGCGATCGAGGCCCGTCGGAGGGCGGCGGAGCAGCGGACCGACCCGCCTCGCACGCACCGCACTCCCCTGCGCGGCGGCCACCGCACGATGGCCGAGCACCTGGAGCGGTCCCGGCGTGAGATCCCCGAGGCCACCGTGTGGGTGGACGCCGACGCCACCGGCCTCGTGGAGCTGCGGCGGACACTGAACGAGGCCGATCCGGAGCACCCGGTCAGCGTGCTGGCGCTGGTGGCCCGGATCGCGATCCGGGCGCTGGAGCGCTTCCCCGAACTCAACGCCCACTTCGACCAGGAGCGCCGCGAGGTGGTGCGCTTCGACGATGTGCACCTGGGGTTCGCCGCGCAGACGCCGCGGGGCCTGGTGGTCCCGGTGGTGCGCGAGGCGCAGGACCTGTCGACCCGGCGGCTCTCCGCCCGCCTGGCCGAGACGGCCCGGGCGGCGCGGTCCGGCGCGCTGGAGCCGGCGGCGCTGGTCGGCGGAACGTTCACGGTCAACAACTACGGGGTGTTCGGCGTGGACGGATCCGCCGCGATCATCCCGCACCCGCAGGCGGCGATCCTCGGTCTGGGCCGGATCGTGCGGCGCCCGTGGGTGGTGGGCGAGTCCGTGGTGCCCCGACCGGTCACGGAACTGACGCTGGCCTTCGACCACCGGGTGTGCGACGGCGGTGTCGCGGGCGGGTTCCTGCGGTACGCGGCCGACCGGGTGGAGCGGCCGGAACTGCTCCTCGGCGACGCCTGACCACCGCTCCCGTCGCCCCGCCCCCTTTCGCCCTCGGCCCTGTCGGCGGAGGGTCCCGGGCCACGTCCGGATCGGCCGGATCGGCCGGATCGGGGCGGCCCCCGCGCGGGTGCCCGGACACGGGTGGGGGCCGCGGTCGGATGACCGCGGCCCCTGGCCGTGCCGAACTCTCGTGGGTCCGCGTCCGGGCTCGGGACCGGACGCGACCCCTCCTACTTCCTGCCGCGCAGCCTGTCGAGCAGGGAACCCAGGCTGTGTCGCCCGTTGCTCTCGGCCATCAGGCCCCTGCCGCCGTCGTCGGCCGCACCGGCGTGCGCGCCGGCCGCCCGGCGGCTCCAGACGAAGAGCACGGCGACGAGGATGGCGGGGACCAGGGCGAGGGTGAGCAGGCCGGTACCGCTCAGCATGCCGCTGTCGGCGCCGGTCAGCTCGGCACCCGAGATGTCGTTGGCCGCGGTCCCGGCGGACACACCGCCGTCGTCGGACTCCTCCGCGGGGGCGGCGTCCTCGGACCCTTCCTCCTCCTGGGCGGCCTGCTCGTCGGAGCCGTCGTCAGCCGGCTCCTCGGACTCCTCCGCCGTGGCCTCCTCGTCCTCGGACGTGTCCTCGGAGGCCTCCTCCTCGGAGGCCTGCGCCTGCTCGGGGATCGGGGAGACGGCGTCCTCGCAGCTGTTCCCCTCCTGCATGAAGGGGTGGGGCGCGCCCTCGGTGCCGGCGCCGTCGCCCCACTCGGTGATGTAGTACTCGACCTCGGCGTGGCCGTTGCCGCCGCCGACCGTCAGCGAGGTCTCGTCGAAGTCGGTGCCCATCATCTTGGCGAAGGTCTTGCCGTCGATGTCGAGCAGCACGTCGCAGTCGTGGGAGGGCTCTCCGGGTCCGCGGTCCCCGATGAAGAACTCGTACTCTTGGCCTTCGTAGACGATGTAGCCCTCGGTGCCCAGCGGCCAGCTCGGGCTGGAGAACAGCCCCTCCTGCATGGGCTCGCCGCTCGCGGGTGCGCCGGTGTCGCCGTTGATGCCGGAACCGTCGTCCCAGAAGTAGGTCGCGGTGACTTCGCCGTACTGAATGGGAGTGTCGTTGCTCATGTAGTAAGTGCCAGGTTGACGACAGGGCCGAGAAGACCGGTGCCATGGCGCACGGGCACGCTTCGCGCACGCTCGGAGCGCGTGCTTCGCGCACGCTCGAAGCGCACCCTGGAGTGGGCGCCATGGCATGGGGCTCCCGCGTCGCCGGCAGCGAATAGCGGGTGGGAACGGGAGTCACCGATGGGATCGGTGGTCCTCTGGCGCAAGCGCGTGGATTCGCGCGGCCCTGTTCCCAGTGAGGGTCTCGACTCCCTTGCGGCGCACGGCCGGACAAGGGCTCGGCATCGGTTCACCACGGGCTCGTAACGAACCGATCACGATGGACACTAACCCAGGTTTGAGCAAAATGCGCAAGCCCCGCGAGTAAAATGACCGGACGTGGCCGCCCGAGTACACCCCGAATCGACCCCTCGACTCCGAACTGAGCACAGAAAAGCCCTGGTCACAGGTGCTTTCACAGGTCGGCGGCACAGACCGGACCTCCCCGCGTGGCGCGCGTCATAACGCGTCGGCCCGGGCCCCACGGGGTGCACGAACCCCGCCCCGACAGCCGATACCCGATGACAGATCACCACGACACGGGCAAATGCGGTGTTAGCCCCGAGGCGCCCGGCGTGGTAAAGGCCACGCCACCCCGTTCTCTCCCGACGGTCATCGCGGGGCCACGCGAGCCCAACGCCACGCAAAGAGACCCCGGAGGGTTGCCTCTCCGGGGTCCCGCATCCGTGCCGCGGTGCGGCGGTCGGCTCAGGTGACCTGCGAACGCCGCGCGAACCGCTCCTGGCGCCACTCGCCCGACTCCAGCACCTCGACCAGCGCGGTCGCGGCGTCGTAGACGTCCACGTAGCGCAAGTACAGCGGCGTGAACCCGAACCGCATGACGTCGGGAGCGCGGAAGTCTCCGATCACGCCGCGCTCGATCAGCGCCCGCACGATCGGATAGCCGGAGCCGGCCTCCGGCTGGAGCAGCGCCACCTGGCTCCCCCGGTGCGCGTGGTCCAGCGGCGTGACCGACTCCAGCCCCGCGCCTTGGGCGATCCGCAGGAACAGGTCCGTCATCGCCAGACTCTTGACGCGCACCTGCGCCATGTCGGCCTTGGCCCACACGTCCAGGCTCGCCTCCAGCGCCGCGTCCGCCACCAGGGGCTGCGAGCCGCTGAGGAAGCGCGACACCCCGGGTGCCGGCTCGTAGTCCGGCGCGAAGTCGAACGGGTTCGCGTGCCCGTGCCACCCGCTCAGCGGCTGGTCGGCGACGTCGTGGTGGCGCCGCGCGGCGTACAGGAACGCGGGCGCCCCGGGCCCGGCGTTGAGGTACTTGTACGTGCACCCCACCGCGAAGTCGGCCCCGGAGCGGGACAGCTCGATCGGCACCGCGCCGACGCTGTGGCACAGGTCCCAGACGACGAGAGCACCGTGCTCGTGCGCCATGCGCGTGATGGCGGGCAGGTCGCGCAGGGTGCCGCTGCGGTAGTCGACGTGGCTGAGCAGCAGGACCGCCACGTCACCCGCCGCCAGTGCGGCGGGCAGCTCGGGGCCGTCGGGGTCGACCCGGCGCTGGACGGCCCCGGTCAGACCCGCCGCGCCCTCGGTGACGTAGAGGTCGGTGGGGAAGTTCCCCGACTCGCCCAGGACCACGTTCCGGTCGGACATGCGCAGGGCGGCGACCAGCGCCTTGAACAGGTTGGTGGAGGTGCCGTCTCCGACGATCACCTCGTCGGGATCGGCGCCCACCAGCGGTGCGATCTTGGCACCCAGCGTGCGCGGCTTGTCCCACCAGCCCGCGGTGTTCCAGCTCGCGATGAGGTCGCGGCCCCACTCCCTCTCGATCATGTCCGCGACGCGGCCGGGCGTGGCCCGCGGGAGCGCCCCCAGGGAGTTGCCGTCGAGGTAGACCACGCCCTCGGGGAGGACGAACTCCTCGCGGAAGGCGGCGAGCGGATCGGTGCGGTCGAGTTCGACGCAGTCCGCGCGGGTGGTGGGCGTCATGGTCCTGCTTCCTTGCTGGCCGGTGAACAGTGAACGGGCGGGCGGGCTGGGCCGGAGGCCCCCGTCGAGGATGGTAGGCCGAAGGCCGGTGGTGGGCGACGGGCGGGCTAGATGGTGTTGCGGAGCGACCACAGCTCGGGGAACACGTCCTGCTCGACGTGGCGGGCCAACCAGTTGAGGCCGTTGGACCCGCCGCTGCCGGGCTTGCGGCCCATCGTGCGCTTGACCGCGACCAGGTGCAGGTGCCGCCACCGCGTCACCCGCTCGGCGACGTCCATGAGGGCCTCTGCCAGCAGGAAGAGGTCGTTGCCGGGCCGGTCGTCGGCGTAGACCTCGGCCCAGGCCCGCTCGACCTCGGGGCTGGGCTCGTAGGCCTGCGTCCAGTCGCGTTCGACGCGGTCGGCGGGGACCGCCAGCCCGCGGCGGTGCAGCAGGCGCAGCGCCGCGTCGTAGAGGCCGGGCCGCTCCAGCAGGCGCGTGAGCTCGTCGGCCACCGGCTCCATCGCCTTGTGCGGGCGGATCATCGCCGCCGACTTGTTGCCGAGCAGGAACTCCAGCTTCCGGTAGCCGTAGGACTGGAAGCCGGAGGCCTCGCCGAAGGAGTCACGGAAGCGGTTGAACTCCGTGGGGGTCATGTCGTTGATCAGGCCCCAGGAATCGTTGAGCACGTCCTGGGCGTGGCACGCCCGGCGCAGCCAGGCCACGGCGCCCGGGACGTCGTCGGCCTCCAGCGCGTCGCGGGCGGCCTCCCAGCGCTCCCGCACCAGGGTGAAGAGCAGTTCCATGACCTGGGTGGCGATGAGGAAGGCGGACTCGGCCGGCTCGTCGGTACGGGTCCGCTGCAGGCTGAGCAGCGTGTCGATACCGGCGTAGTCGACGTAGGGCGTGTTGCCGCCGAAGGACAGCGTGGGACCACCCTGTTCCGCGCCCGACCCCTGCTCGGGGGCGGCGTCACCGCCCTCACCCCCCGGCATGAACGGGCACTGCTGGGCGGACGTCGTGGTGAGCATGGAGACCTCTCGTGATACTGCGCGGAACCGGTGGGCGCACCCGGCGCGGAGCCCGGAGGACCCGGTGCACGACGCCGTGGACGCGAGTTCACATGATCGGACAAATCATCCGAACAAGGAAGGGACAACGCACACGCAAGTCGGACATCGGGTTAGCATTCGTAACACGTAATGCTCCCCGACTTTGGGACCACAAAGTATGACCTCAGGACTGACCACCCCCTTGGACGGCGTTGACCTGCGGATCCTCTCCGAGCTCCAGCAGGACGGCCGCCTGTCCTTCAACGAGCTGTCCCGGCGCGTCAACCTCTCGGCGCCCGCCGTGGCCGACCGCGTCCGCCGACTGACCGACCGCGGGGTGATCACCGGCTACCACGCGCACGTCGACCCGGCCGCCGCCGGACTGCCCGTCACGGCGCTGGTGCGCATGGAGTGCTTCGGAGCGCACTGCCTGCTGCGGGAACGGGCGTCGCTGGAGCTCCCGGAGATCCTCCAGGTGCACCGGGTCACCGGCGACGCGTGCTGCGTCCTGCTCATCGCCGTGCGCTCCATGGAGCACTTCGAGGAGGTCATCGACCAGCTCGCCGAGCACGGCCGCCCCTCCAGCACCATGGTCCTGTCCAGCCCGGTGCCCTGGCGCGCCGTCACCGCGGCGCGCACCTCATGAGCGTCCTGATCGACACGCCCGTCTGGCCCGGACCGCACGGCTGGCTGTTCTGCCACATGGTCAGCGACCACTCCCACGACGAACTGCACGCGTTCGCGCGCGGCCTCGGCGTGAGCGAGCGCGCCTTCGACCGCGACCACTACGACATCCCCGCCCACCTGCACGAGCGCGCCCTGGCCCTCGGGGCCGAGCACGTGAGCGGGCGCGAGCTGGTCACCCGGCTGCGGGCCGCAGGTCTGCGCCGTCCCAAGAGGGCCCTGCCCCGGCCGGGCACCTGACCCGGGCCGCGGCGCAGCCGACACCTCAGAGCGGTGGGCACTCCTCGCCGGACTCCCACCGGTGGACCTCGGCGAGGAGGTTGGAGCGGGCCCTGGCCTCCCAGTGCGTGCGGCCGTACCGGGTGCGGTACAGGTGCGGCGCCGCCAGGAGGCCGCGCAGGACGCCCAGCCGCCCCTTCCGGAAGGCCTCTTCGGGGACGTGCCCGTACTCCGCGCGGACCGCGGCGGCGTAAGTGAGGTAGGCGTCGGGCGTACCCGCCAGCACCGCCAGATCGGCGTCGCACACCACCGCGCCGTCGGCGTCGCCCTCCCCGGGGCGATGGGTCCTGGTCAACAGCACCAGCCGGGACACCTCCGCCGCCAGCGCCGCCGGCGCCCCCATCAGGGTGAGCAGGCGCCGGGCCAGCGCGGCGCTCTCCTCCTCGTCCTGGCGCGGGCGGCCCTCGTAGACGGCGTCGTGGAACCACAGGGCGTAGCGCACGGCGGCGGGATCGCGGGCCTCCCCCCGCAGGCGCTCGGCGGCGGCGAGCGTGTCCCTCAGGTGCGCGACCGTGTGGTAGCGGCGGTGGGGCTCGCTCCAGCGTTCCAGGAGCTCCGCACCGACCGCCGCGGCCTCGGGTGCCGTGCCGGCCAGTGCGCGCCAGGCATCGACCAGGGCCGGCTCGCGCGGACCGCCGCCGGGGCCCGGATCACCGTTCACTCCGCTGCTCCCCTCACGTGTGCGTGGCCAGTCCGGCCTCATAGGCCAGGATGGCCGCCTGCACCCGGTTGCGCATCCCCAGCCGGCTGAGGATCGTACTCACGTAGCTCTTCACCGTTCCCTCGACGAGGAACAGGCGCGCGGCGATGTCGGCGTTGGACAGCCCGGCGCCGATGAGGGCGAGCACGTCCCGCTCGCGTTCGGTGAGTTCGGCGACCCTGGCCGCGGCGGCCGACCGCCGCGCCGCGCGCCCTCCGCCGAACTGGTCGATCACCTGCCGCGCGACCTTCGGCGACAGGAAGGCGCCTCCGTCGGCGACCGCGTGCACACCGGTGATCAGCTCGCGCGGGTCGCCCGCCTTGAGGAGGAAGCCGCTCGCGCCGTCGCCCAGCGCCTGTGAGACGTACTCGTCCTCACCGAACGTGGTCAGCATGACCACGGCGGTGCCGGACGCCGCACGGTGGATCTCGGCGGCGGCGGCGAGCCCGTCCATCCTCGGCATCCGGATGTCCATCAGCGCGACGTCGGGGCGGTGGGACAGCACCAGGTCCACCGCCTCGCGGCCGTCCGCGGCCTCGGCGACCACCTCGATGCCGGCGTCGCTGTCCAGGATCGCCCGCACACCGGCTCTGATCATCGCCTCGTCGTCGGCGATCAGCACTCTGATCAATGCCGTGTCCTTCCTGGATCCCGGTCCCGGGCGCCGCCGGGCCACCCGTGCGCCGTCACCGTACCGACGCCTCTCCCTTGCTCGACAGCCGCCCCTCCGTGAAGCACAGTTCGTAGATCACGTGGTCGAGATCGAACAGGTCGGCGCCGCCGCGGTAGTGCCGGCACGTCGCGCCCTCGGCCCCGGTGCTCTCCGCGGGCGCGAAGGCATCCGGTTCCACGGTGTCGGGCGGGAGCACCTCCTCCACGTCGGACCGCGCGTCCCCGACGGTGAGGGAGTCGAACACCTCCGGTTCCAGGGTCGAATCGCGCACGATCTCCACGAAGCCCAGTGCCGCGAGGACGAGCAGCACGACCGAGGCCGCCACCGGCAGGGCGACGAGAGCGAGTGTCCAGCCGCGCGCCCGGCGACTGGCGACCCTGTGCAACTGGTCGAGTTCGGTGGCCTCGTCCTCGGCCCCGCCCGGACCGGGTGCCGCCGCACCGGCGAGCGGCAGGGTCGCGCGCACCTCCCAGCCGCCCTCCTTGGCACCCGACGCGAAGGCTCCGCCCGCCAGCCGCACGCGCTCGCGCAACCCGATCAGGCCCCGCCGCCCGCCCTGCGTGCCCGCCGGCAGCGCGCCGCGGGACTCGGCGTTGGTCACGCCCACCTCCAGCCGACCGTCCCCGGCGGAGGTGAGCCACACGGTCACCTCCGCGTCCGGGGCGTACTTGGCGGCGTTGGTGAGCGACTCCTGGACCACCCGGTGCACCGCCCGGTCCACCATCGGCGGCAGGTCCCCGACCGGGCCGTCGCGCACCAGCATGACGCGCATGCCCGAGTCGCGGGCGCGCTCGACCAGGTGGGGGACGCCCTCGTCGGCGGGCACGAGGGGGACGGGCTCGGCGTCGTCGCGCAGCACACCGATGATCTCGCGCAGGCGCTCCGTGGCGCTGACGGCGGTCGCGCGCAGTTCGGCGGCCGCTCGCCGGTGCCGGTCGTCCAGGTCCGCGGCCACCTCCAGACCGCCGGCGCGCAGGGCGATGAGGCTGAGCTCGTGGCCGAGCGAGTCGTGCATGTCCTGGGCGATGCGCGAGCGCTCGCGCAGTCTGGCCTGGTCGGCCACCAGCCTCTGCTCCTGCTGGAGGTGACGGGCGTGCGCCCAGCCCGACTCGGCGAGCTCCTGGTGCTGGCGCCGGTACACCCCGATCAGCCAGGGCAGGGAGAGGTTGACGACCAGGGTGACGACGGTGGCCACCCACACGAAGAGGTCGTCCGCCCACAGGACCAGGATGAGCGCCAGCCACAGGACCAGGCCGAGGCCGAAGGCGACGAGCGCGGGTAGCACCCGGGGCGCCCGGCGCCCCAGCTGGTAGGAGGCGTAGACCAGCAGCAGGGACAGGGTGATCGACTCCGCCGACCCCGGCAGGGCGACGACGACCGCGAGCAGCGGGTGCGTGCGCGTGAGCACGACGGCGAGGAGGCAGGCGGCGAACAGGGACACGGTGACCCAGGCCGGGTCGGGGGCGGTCGGCACCCTCCAGACCAGGGCGGCGTAGGTCTCGCCGACGAGGCCGAGGACCCCGGCCAGGACCAGGAGGGCGTCCCGCGCGAGCGCGCTCCGGGTCGGCCGGCCGCCCAGGGGGCGCAGCGCCCGTCGGACGGCGCGGAACGGCTCGGAGAAGTCCATGGGGCGAATCTACAGACCGGTACGCGGCCCCTGCACTGTCGAAAGTCAGGAGGTCGGACCCCGGATGGTCGTGTGGACGGACCGGCGGCGACCGGAGCCGAGGGCACGAAGTGCCCATATCATGGGATGAATTTTGGTCCCTCTGACGATGCCCCGCGCCCGACCGCCGTGCTGGAATCCAGAGGGCGCGGTACCCGATCGGGACGAGGGCGGATGTCACCACTGCAGACCCTGCGACGCATGCACGAGGTCGCCGGCTGGCCGCTGCTCCTGGCCTCCTTCCTGGCCCGGCTGCCGATCTCCATGGCACTGATCGGGCTGCTGACCCTGGTCACCTCCTCCACCGGCAGCGTCGGCAGCGCCGGGATCGTGGCGGGCGCCTTCGCGCTCGGCGGCGCCGCGGGCGGGCCGGTCATCGCGCGCTTCGCCGACCGCCACGGTCAGCGCCGGCCCGTCCTGGTGATGTCGGTCGTGGACGCGGCCCTGATCGGCGCGCTGGTCGCGGCCGTGGCGGCCGGGACACCCCTGCCGGGCCTGGCCGTCCTGGCCGCCGTCGGCGGTGCGTGCATGCCACAGATCGGCCCGATGGCCCGCACGCGCTGGGTGATGCTGATCAAGCGCGGCCCCTGGCGCGGTGCGGAGCGGGAGCGCTCGGTCGGCGCCGCGATGGCCGTCGAGGGCGTCCTGGACGAGGCCGCGTTCGTGCTGGGCCCCGCTCTGGTCGGCCTGCTCACGGTGGCCGTCTCACCTGCGGCGAGCGTGCTGGGCGCCGGGGCCCTCATCGGGGTGTTCGGCGCGCACTTCGCCCTGCACCCCACCGCACCGCCCGGTGCGGCCCCGGTCCGGGGCGGAGGCGGCCGGATCACCACGCCCGCGCTGCTCCTGCTCACCGTGCCGATGTTCTGCCAGGGACTGTTCTTCGGCGGAATGTCCACGGGCGTGACCGCGTTCGCCGCCGCCTCCGGGCACGCGGACCTGTCGGGGCTGATGTACGCGGTCATGGGAGTCAGCAGCGCGACCGCCGGGCTGATGATGGCCTCCCTCCCGGCGGGGTTCACGCTCACGGCGCGCACGAGGATCGCGGCGGGCGCGCTGTTCCTGTTCACCCTCCCGCTGTACCTGCCGCTGGGCGCGGTGGGACTGGCGGTGGCGATCTTCGTCCTGGGGGCGGCGATCGGACCGCACATCGTGAGCCTGTTCGGACTCATCGAGCGCGCCGCGCCGCCGAGCCGCCTGTCGCAGTCGATGGCGGTCGTCCTGAGCAGCCTCATCCTCGGGCAGTCGCTGGGATCGATGGTGGCGGGAGCGCTCGCCGACGGATTCGGGCACCAGGGGGCGTTCGCGCTGGCCACGGTCGGCGGACTCGTCTCGCTGACGGTGACGGTGCTCGCGCTCAGGGCCCGCTGGTACGAGCGCGCGGAGCCCGCGCGGACCGGTTCCGGTGTCCGGACCGGCACTCCCGAACCGGACATTTCCGGGCGCTGACACGGCCTCGGGGTGAGACCGGGAACATCGGGCGTTAAGCACGCGTTAAAGAGCAGCCCAGGACTCGTCCACGGGCCCTAGGCTCAAGGATCGTGCTCGACCTACTGACCACCATGAACCCGAAGAACTCCCGCCGCCGAAGAGAGGTATCCGTGCCCCAGCTCACCGGGCTCGCGCGCGTCACCCTGTCGGTCCGCGACCGCGACGAAAGCGTCCGCTTCTACAAGACGGTCCTCGGATTCAAGGTACAGAACAAGCGTGACGAGGGCGGCACGCTCCGCACCGAGTGCCAGCACCCCTCCTCGGGGCTGCTGATCGCCCTCATCCAGCACCGCGACCACTTCAAGAACAGGTTCGACCGGCGCCACTGCGGCCTGGACCGACTCACGCTGGGCGTACGGAACCTGGGCGAGTTGGAGGCGTGGGAGGAGCGCTTCGGCGACCTGGACGTGGAGCACTCCCCCGTGATGCACGGCGACCGCGGCTCCAAGATCCTGTTCTACGACCCCGACGGCACCGAGCTGGCCCTCTACGCGCCCGCCGAGGTCGACGGCCGCGAGGACTGACCGCCGCGCGTCGACGCGCCCCTACTCCGCGGCGACGGTCTTCAGACGGATGTCGCGCTCGGCCAGTTCCTCCACAGCGGTACGCGGAAGCCGGTCGTCGGTGATGATGAGGTCGAACTCCTCCAGGCTGGCGACCCGGAACGTACCGAACTTGCCGTACTTGGTGCTGTCGACGGTCAGGACGCTCTTGGAGGCGATCCGCAGCAGCGCCTGCTTGGCGACGACCTTGGCCTCGGACGGGGTGGTCGAACCGCGCTCGGAGTCCCACGAACTGCTCGCGATGAAGGCCAGGTCCACGTTGACCTGCCGCAGGAAGTCGGCGGTGAAGCGTCCCACCGACGAGTGGTCGGAGTGCGACACCACGCCCCCGGTGTGGATCAGCTCGATCCCCGGGTACTCCATCAGGTGGCCCACCACGTTGAAGTCGCTGGTGATGACGGTCAGCCCGACCTTGTCGGTGAGCAGCGGGACCATCTGCAGCGTGGTCGTACCGGCGTCCAGGTAGATGGTGAAGTTCTCGCGCACCAGCTCCGCCGCCGCCCTGGCGATCGCCCGCTTGGCGGGGACCTCCAGCTGGGCCTTGGCGAGGTAGGACGGCTCGCTCTTGAGCCGCGCCGCCAGCCGCACCCCACCCGTGACCGACAGGACCTTGCCATCGTTCTCCAGCGCCTGGATGTCGCGCCGGACCGTCATGTGGGACACGGACAGCATCGACGTGAGCTCGTTGATGCTCAGCACGTGGCGCTCCTGGAGGAGCTTGAGGATGTGCTCTCGTCGCTGGTCCGGGATCATCGTTCGCCTCACGTTCGGGGGCCGGGCTCGGGACACCGTGCTGTCACGACGTCATGTAACAAAGTTTCCCAGCACGGCGCACCTGAGAGGTCGATCTCGCGACGTGAGTCCTCTCGCACTCGCGACATGGCCCCCTCACGCCACACGCACCACGGAGACCACTACCGCCCCACAGGCGCCTCTCGTCTTCACCTTGAGGGCTGTTTTTCCAGTTTGCACCACGTGGGGCGCCCGTTTTTGTCACCCTGGCACCATGACGTTGTCCATCGCGTTGCGCGGCGACACCGCACATCATCCGGGAAACACGCTTCCGGCCCTGCGCTCAGCCTTGCGCGCCGGGGCCGACCTGGTCAAGGTGGACGTCCACCTGACCACCGACGGCTACCCCGTCCTGGCGGACGAGCGGGTGGTGGCCCCGCCGGGTTCGCAGCCGCGCCGCGTGGCGGACCTGACTCTGGCCGAACTCGCCGCCGCCAGGGACGACGTCGATCGGCGCGTGCCGACCCTGATGGAGGTCCTGGCCGAGCACCGGGGCGGGGACGCCCCGCCCCTGCTGCTCGACGCCGGCTCCTCGGAGGCCGCGCTCGCCGCGGACGCACTGCTGCGGGAGCGCGGGCTGGCCGACCGGGTGTTGTTCACCGGGTCGACCGAGACGCTCGCCGCGCTGCGCGAGCGCTCTTCGGTGGCCCCACTACTGCTCGCCTGGGACCAGCCCGGCATGCCGCCCGAGGAGCTGACCCGCACCCTGCGCCCCGCCTTCCTCGGAACTCACTTCACTTTGCTCACGCGGGAGCTCATTACCGAAATGCACCGTCTCGGATATCGCGTCACGGCCTGGACCGTGAACGAGTTCCCCGAGATGGCCCGCCTGATCGGAATGGGTGTCGACGCTCTGGCCACCGAGCGCGTGGACGACCTCGTGTCGCTGACATCGGGACGTGAACTGGGCGACGCGGCGACCGCGGGAGTGCCATGATAGGACCGAGAAACCGCACGTAGTCGGGCACGCGGGACACTCCGGCATCATGCATCACACAACCGCCACATTCTTCAACGAGTTCTGTTGTTCTACGCGTTTCGTCGGCCGCTCAGGGTTAAGCTCGAAAACGATTCTCCGTGAATCGACCTTGCGCCGCCCTCCCCTTCATGGCGGTACCACGAGCGACGAGACACCTTCATATGACGGCCGATATCTCCCCTCACGTGCTGCGCACGACGGCTCCCGTCCTGGACTGCGCAGCGCGCCTGTTCGCCGAGCACGGCTCGCGCGGCATGCCCATGTCCGCCCTGACCCATCGGATCGCCGCCGACACCGGCATCGACACCGCCTCCCTCCGGCGTGCCTTCCCCACGCGGTTCGACCTGGCGTTCGCCGTCGTGCTGCGTTCCACACGGGAACGCGTCAACGGCCAACTGGCCGAGGACGACGTCCGAGCCTGCCCCACCGATCGCATGTCGTTCCTGGTCAGACGGCATGTCCAGACGGGCTGGGAGCACCGGTCGGCCACCGCGCTGCGTGAGGAGATCCTGCCGGTCCTGCGGGCCATCGACCCGCCCCGGCACCGGGACATCACGGCGCTGACGCGCACCTACCGCGAGCACGTCCGGGAGATCATCGTCGGCGGCGTGGCCTCCGGTGCCTTCCAGGTCCGCGACGCCGGCCGAACGGCCGACGACGTCCTGGAGACGCTCGACTCGGTCCTGCACTGGTACGAGCCCGACGGCGGTCTGAGCCTGCCCGACCTGGCGACCGTCTACGTCGACCTGGTGATACACCACCACCTGAAGAGCCCGCGCTGAACCGTCGGCCCGCGCGGACCCTTCCACCGGTACCGCCGGGGCGGGTACCCGGCCGCGGTGCCCGCCCCGGCACCGGTCTCACACGCCGACGAGCTGGTGCAGGTCCACCGACTCCGCCAGGGCCCGCAGGCCCGCGTCACCGGGGTGCAGGTGGTCGCCGGAGTCGTAGTCCGGCCGCAACCGCGAGGGCTCCTGCGGATCGCGGAGTACGGCGTCGAAGTCCCAGACTCCGGTGAAGACACTGGTGGGATCGTCGGCCTGCCCGCGCAGGTAGCCGTTCACCCGCTGGCGGGCCTGCTCTACCTCGGCCGTACAGCGCGCCTCACCACCGCACGGGCCGAGCGTGGCCACGAACACGCGGACGCCGTGCTCGGCGGCCATGCCCGCGATGCCCTCCAGTCCGGCGATCACGTCACGGGGGTCGGTGCCCCAGCGCAGGTCGTTGATTCCGGCGAAGACGACCAGCGTGCCCACGCCCTCACGGGTGAACACGTCCCGCTGGGCACGGTGGGTCATCGACACGCCGTTGGCGTAGGTGGACACCCCCGCACCCGGGTACCCGTCCGTGACCACGTGGTTCCCAGCGACCCCCATGTTGAGCACGCCCAGGTTGGGCAGTCCCGGCTGCGCGGCCAGACGGCGGCTGAGCACGTCGGGCCACCGTGCGTGGGCGTCGCGGGTGGACCGGGTCCCATCGGTGATGGAGTCCCCGAACGCGACCACGGCGCCGGGCCCGTCCAGGACCTCGACCCCGGCCAGGAACGGCCACTGGTCGACACGCCCGGTGAACGGCTCCCCACCGGCGTCGAGGGTGAGGTCCCCGCTGCCGGGAGCGGTGGTGAAGTTGGTGTCCACGGAGGCGTAGTGGACCGGCGCCGCGGTCACGCGGTCGGGCAGGTGGAGACTGATCAGGACGTCGGTGTGCGGAGGGAGGAGGATCTCCACGGGGTCGCTGAAGACCTGTCCGCCGGCGGGGATGACGGTCTCGGACGAGCCGCCGAAGGCGAGCGGGAGCGCCGCCCCCAGGGTGGCCGCGCCCTCGCCGCGCAGGGCCAGCGAGGCGGCGCCCACGCGGACGGGGCGGTCGGCGAAGGTGTTGTCCAGCCGGATACGGACGCGGTGGCCGCCGGTGGTGGAGCGCACCGCCAGCCGCAGGGTCTGGTCCTGCCACGGGCCGACCTCCGTGTAGCCGGAGGTGGCACGCGCCCAGGTGCCGGTCCAGTCCTCGCCCGCGGACCGGCCGCCGACCGAGAACACGTGCATGCGCGCCGACTCCTCCGCCACCTCGGGCAGGACCACGTGGTCGACCTCCCTGACGGGGTCGACCGGCACCGTGCGTGCGTACAGGCGTACCGGCCCGGCGGAGCCGTTCTCGATGGCGCCGGAGGAGTTGGCGTAGGGGAGGGTGAGCACGGCGTCCCCGGCGGATCCGTCGGTCCAGTGGGGGACGCTGAGGGTGTAGTCCTGCTCGGTGCCGTCGGCGTAGACCACCGTGCCGGTGCCCAGGACGTCCTCGCCGCCGCCACCGAGCCGGGAGCCGGTCACCAGGAAGCCCACGGAGCGCACACGCGTGTCCTCCAGCAGCACCGGCTGGCCGTCGGAGAGCAGGTGGTCGGGGCGGCCCCGGGAGTAGGCGGGAAGGCGGAAGGGCGTGCCCAGGAGGACGACGTCGCCGCCGGGGAGCCAGCCCGCGTCCGCGAGCGTGCGCGCGGAGAGGCTGTGGCCGGAGCCGTCGAGGTCGGCGGAGGCCGAGGCGCCGTCGGAGGAGATCCCCGCCCGGTCGACGAACGTGGAGAAGGCCTTGGGGACCGCGCCGGGCGGCCGCTCGATCTGCGAGCGGGCGTCGACGTCGCGCGAGACGGTGCTGTTCACGACGACCAGCAGCACCGCCAGCATCACGACCGCCGCGGCGCCCCGCAACAGGTGTGCCCGCAGCGCGGGACGGCCCCGAGCCCGGCCGGACCTGTGCTTCCCACTCTTGAACACCACACGCCCTTCCCGGGATACATCTGTCCACCGACTGATCGGACGACGCCGGGTGCGCGGTGGTTGTCGAGACGTGTACCACCACGTCCCTCGACCGCCGATCAGTCTAGGGGAACAGGGCCGGCGGCCCGGGTGCGTCGAGGAAAGTCCGGGGTGTCCGTCGGCCCTCCCCTGCCGTTATCGGGGCGCGCCGCCGACCGGGTTCACGGCGCGCTCCACTCCAGTGCCGCCAGCGCACGCGCGCGGTCCGACACGACCGCGGCGCGTGCGGCCCGCTCCCGGACGTCGGTGTGCGCGGCGGCCGCGGTGGCCTGGCCGGGCCACTTGCGGTAGAGCAGGCCCGGCTCCGCCGTGAACCAGCCCGGACTCACCGCGTCCAGCGCCAGGAGCAGCCCGGTGTCCTCGGCGGCGGGCAGGGCCGCCCAACCGCCCAGGGCCAGCAGGAGGTCGCGCCGGACGCACAGCGTGGCGGGGTGGACCGGAGGGAGGAAGCCACGCTCACGCCAGGCGGCCAGGACGGTACCGCGGGCGATCGGCCCCTCGGGCGGACCGTCGTCCACGGCGACCGTCGATCCGTCGGGCAGCAGGTCGAGGGCGCGCGAGACGGTCCAACCCGTGCCGGGTGAGCCCGTGAGCGCGGCGACGTCGCGGGCGAGCGCGCCGGGGGTGAGCCGGTCATCGGCGTCGAGGACGCGCACGAACTCCCCCACGGCACGCGAGAGCCCCAGTGTGCGCGCCATCGCGGCGCGTCCGGGGCGGCCCTGCCCGAAGGAGACGCGGGGGTCGTCCGGCACGTACGGGGCCACATCAGCGGTCTCCCCGTCCTCCTGGACGACCCACTGCCAGTCCCAGCCGTCGGGCAGGCGCTGGTCGGCCAGGGAGGCATGGGCCTCGGGCAGGTACCGGGCCGCGGGGGCGTGCACGGCGGTGACGACGGTGACGGTCCTGGTCATGCCCGCCATCCTGCCGTGGCCGCGCGTCGGCCCGGCCGCCGGGCCCCGGTAGGCCGTTCACCTCCCCGCGCCCACAGCTCGGGCAGGGCCCCGTGGAGCACACGACCGGCGCCCGCCCCAGCCCAGAGGAAGGGCGCCGGACCGCGCTGGGCGACCGCGACGGCGCCTGCTCGCCGACCGATCGACACCGAGGAGGGCTCCTTGGCCATCGTCTCCGGACCGGGCGGTGTGGCGCTGTCGGTGATCGCCCATCGGAACGGACGCACCGGCGAGAACCGCGAGCAGCGCGAGACCGCCACACTGGTCACCGAGCGCTTCACCACCTCCAGCGAGCAGAAGGGGTCCCATGACCTGGCACCTGCGCCCCATGGCCGCGTTCGACATCGAGTCCACCGGCCTGGACCTGGGGCACGACCGCATCGTCACCGCCGCCCTGTGGCGCATCGACCCCGCCAACCGGACGAAGAGCGTCGCGACCTGGCTCATCGACCCGGGCATCGACATCCCCCAGGCCGCCACCGACATCCACGGCATCACCACCGATCACGCCCGCGCACACGGCCGACCCGCATCCGAAGCCGTACCGGAGATCGGTGAGGCCCTGGAGAAGGCGGCCGTCGACGGGTTCCCCGTGGTCATCTACAACGCCCCCTACGACCTCGGCCTGCTCGCCGCCGAGCTCCAGCGCCACCAGACGGGGATGTCCATCTCCGAGCTGCTGCGCGTCATCGACCCCCTCGTCCTGGACAAGCAGGCCGACACCTACCGACGCGGCTCCCGCAAGCTCGCGGACGTGTGCGCCCACCACGGGGTCCGCCTCGACGCCGACCAGGCCCACGGGGCCGCCGCCGACGCTCTGGCCGCCGCACGGCTGGCCTGGAAGCTCGGAGCGGTCCACAGCGAGCTGGCGGAGATGAGCATCGACGACCTGCACACGGCACAGATCGGCTGGAAGGCCGAACAGGCCGCCGGATTCCAGGACTACCTGCGGCGCAAGGACCCCGAAGCGGTCGTGGACGGCTCCTGGCCCCTGGCCGCCCGTACCTGACCCGGGCGGCGCGGTGGGCGCCTCGCAGCGTCGGTGTCCTGCTTCGGGTCCACGCGCGCTGCTCGGACGGCGGCGGGCGGGAATCGCGGTGGAGGGCCGGGGCCGGGGCCGGGTTCGAGGGGTTCCGAGCCCGCAGAATTTCAACGTGCATTCGACACAGGCGACCGGACGCGACCGGCGTCAGCCGTACGCGGCCGGAGAGGACATGAAGAAGCCGCTGGCCTGGATCCGCAGGTCAGCGGCTTTTTGTGCTCAGAGGGGGTAGGCCGGGCAGGACTCGAACCCGCGACCCAGGGATTATGAGTCCCCTGCTCTGACCAACTGAGCTACCGGCCCGCCGTCGTCGGCACACGTCATCCTAACAGGGTGTGTCCGACGTTACCGCGCCGTGAAACCGCCGTCCGGCAAGGGTTGACGTCCTCCTCGGCGGTTCGGTGGCGTGTAGGCCACACCTGGGTCACGGGGCGTGTGCGCCCTCGGTCTAGGGTGGTGAGGTGCGGCGCGCGCCCGGTGGACCCCAGCGCCCGGCACGGACGCCGCTTCTACCCGTTGGTAACATCGCGGGTCGCACATCGTCGTCAGGAGAGTTCACGTCATGGCCCAAGTACCCGTCAACGTCACCGTCACCGGCGCCGCCGGCCAGATCGGCTACGCCCTGCTGTTCCGGATCGCCTCCGGACAGCTGCTCGGCGCCGACACCCCGGTGAAGCTGCGCCTGCTGGAGATCCCGCAGGCCGTCAAGGCCGCCGAGGGCACGGCGATGGAGCTGGACGACTGCGCCTTCCCCCTGCTGCAGGGCATCGACATCTTCGACGACGCCCGCCAGGCGTTCGAGGGCGCCAACGTGGGCCTCCTGGTCGGCGCGCGTCCCCGCGGCAAGGGCATGGAGCGCGGCGACCTCCTCCAGGCCAACGGCGGCATCTTCAAGCCCCAGGGCGAGGCCATCAACGCCGGCGCGGCCGACGACATCCGCGTCCTGGTGGTCGGCAACCCCGCCAACACCAACGCCCTCATCGCGCAGAGCCACGCCCCCGACGTGCCCGCCGAGCGCTTCACCGCGATGACGCGCCTGGACCACAACCGCGCGCTCACCCAGCTCGCCAAGAAGCTCGACGTGTCGATCAACGACATCAAGAAGCTCACGATCTGGGGCAACCACTCGGCCACCCAGTACCCCGACCTGTTCAACGCCGAGGTCAACGGCGCCAACGCCGCCAAGGCCGTCGGCGACCAGGCGTGGCTGGAGAACGACTTCATCCCGACCGTCGCCAAGCGCGGCGCCGCGATCATCGAGGCCCGGGGCGCCTCCTCGGCCGCCTCGGCCGCCAACGCCGCCATCGACCACGTGTACGACTGGGTCAACGGCACCCCCGAGGGCGACTGGACCTCCGCCGCCATCCCCTCCGACGGTTCCTACGGCGTGCCCGAGGGCCTCATCTCGTCCTTCCCCGTCGTGTCCAAGAACGGCACGTGGGAGATCGTCCAGGGCCTGGAGATCGACGACTTCTCGCGCGGCCGCATCGACGCCTCCGTCAAGGAGCTCGTCGAGGAGCGCGACACCGTCAAGGAGCTCGGCCTGGTCTGAGCCCGACGGGCCCGTCCGCCGCACGGCGGACGGGCCGCGGTGCCGAGGGGGTGTTCCCGCGGGGAGCGCCCCCTTCCCCTGTGCGGTGGGCGCACGTCCCGACGGGGGTCGGGGAGCGGGCAGTATAGAACCGTGAGTCTCATCGATGTTCTTCCCGCCGAACCCGAACCCGATTCCCTCTTCGAGGCGTTCGCCTCGTGGTGCGAGGAGCGGGGCCTCACCCTGTACCCGCATCAGGAGGAGGCGCTCATCGAGGTCGTCTCCGGGTCCAACGTCATCCTCAACACCCCCACCGGGTCGGGCAAGAGCATGGTCGCCACCGGCGCCCTCTTCGCCGCGCTGGCCCGTGACGAGTGCGCGTTCTACACCGCGCCCATCAAGGCCCTGGTGTCGGAGAAGTTCTTCGACCTCTGCAAGATCTTCGGCACCGAGAACGTCGGCATGATGACCGGCGACGCCAGCGTCAACTCCGACGCCCCCATCGTGTGCTGCACCGCCGAGGTCCTGGCCCAGATCGCTCTGGTCGAGGGCGAGCACGCGGACATCAACACCGTGGTCATGGACGAGTTCCACTTCTACGCCGAGCCCGACCGCGGCTGGGCCTGGCAGGTCCCCCTGCTGGAGATGCCCCAGGCCCAGTTCCTGCTGATGTCGGCGACCCTGGGCGACGTCAGCCGCTTCGAGGAGGACCTGGAGAAGCGCACCGGGCGCTCCACCGCCGTGGTCGCCTCCGCCGAGCGCCCCGTCCCCCTCTACTACGACTACCGCGTCACCCCCCTCCACGAGACGCTGGAGGAGCTGCTCGGCGACGGCCAGGCGCCGGTGTACATCGTGCACTTCACCCAGGCACAGGCCATCGAGCGCGCACAGTCGCTGACCAGCATCAACATGTGCACCAAGGAGGAGAAGGCGGCGATCGCCGACGAGATCGGCAACTTCCGCTTCACCACCAAGTTCGGCCGCAACCTGTCCCGCTACGTGCGCCACGGCATCGGTGTGCACCACGCCGGGATGCTCCCCAAGTACCGGCGCCTCGTCGAGCGGCTGGCGCAGGCGGGGCTCCTCAAGGTCATCTGCGGTACCGACACGCTCGGCGTGGGCGTCAACGTGCCCATCCGCACGGTCCTGTTCACCGCCCTGAGCAAGTACGACGGCGTGCGCGTGCGCCGCCTGCGCGCCCGCGAGTTCCACCAGATCGCCGGGCGGGCCGGCCGCGCCGGCTTCGACACGGTCGGCCACGTGGTCGCCCAGGCGCCGGAACACGTCATCGAGAACGAGAAGGCCCTGGCCAAGGCCGGCGACGACACCAAGAAGCGGCGCAAGGTCGTACGCAAGAAGGCCCCGGAGGGCTTCGTCGCCTGGGACGAGGCGACGTTCCAGAAGCTCATCGCCGCCGACCCCGAACCGCTCAACTCCCGCTTCCGGGTGAGCAACGCGATGCTGCTGAGCGTGATCTCGCGGCCCGGCAACTGCTTCACCGCCATGAAGCACCTGCTCACGGAGAACCACGACGACCGCCGGACCCAGCGCCGCCACATCCACGAGGCGATCGCCATCTACCGTTCGCTCCTGGACGGCGGCATCGTCGAGACGCTGCCGGAGCCCGACGCCCAGGGCCGCACCGCCCGCCTGACCGTCGACCTGCAGGCCGACTTCGCGCTCAACCAGCCGCTGTCCACGTTCGCGCTGGCCGCGCTGGAGCTCCTCGACAAGGAGTCGCCGACCTATCACCTGGACGCGCTCACCGTCGTGGAGTCCACCCTGGACGACCCGCGGCAGATCCTCGGCGCCCAGCTCAACAAGGCGCGCGGCGAGGCCGTCCAGCAGATGAAGATGGACGGCATCGAGTACGACGAGCGCATGGAGCGGCTGGAGGAGATCGACTACCCCAAGCCGTTGGAGGAGCTGCTCGACCACGCCTACGAGGTCTACCGGACCGGCCACCCGTGGGTGGGCGACCATCCGCTGCAGCCCAAGACGGTGGCGCGTGACATGTACGAGCGCGCGATGACCTTCGTCGAGTACGTGGGCTACTACGAGCTGGCGCGTTCCGAGGGGCTCGTCCTGCGCTACCTCGCCAGCGCCTACAAGGCCCTGAACCAGACGGTGCCCGACGACGCCAAGACCGAGGAGCTGCGCGACCTCACCGAGTGGCTGGGCGAACTGGTCCGCCAGGTGGACTCCAGCCTGCTCGACGAGTGGGAGCAGCTCACCAACCCCGAGGAGGAGGGCCCCGAGGGCGAGGAGCCGGCCGAGGAGAGGGTGCGGCCGGTCACCGCCAACGCCCGCGCCTTCAAGGTGCTGGTGCGCAACGAGATGTTCCGCCGCGTGGAGCTGGCCTCCCGCCGCCGCTACGGCGACCTCGGCAAGCTCTCCCAGGACGGGGAGTGGACCGGCGAGGAGTGGGCGGAGGCGGTCGAGGCGTACTACGCCGAGCACGACCAGATCGGCACCGGTCCGGACGCCCGCGGCCCCCAGATGCTGCTCATCGAGGAGGAGTCCGGCCTGTGGCGGGTCCGGCAGATCCTCGCCGACCCCGCGGGCGACCACGACTGGGGGATCAGCGCGGAGGTGGACCTGGCCGCCTCCGACGCCGAGGGGCGCGCGGTCGTGCACGTGGTGGACGTCGACCGGCTCTGACCCGCGGTCGCGCAGGATCGACCGGTTCCACCGGCGCTGGACCGCGGCGCCGGATCGGTCCGGGCCGTCGCGGAATCGTGCCGGACCGGTGCCCCGGCCCTCCGCCGCGCGGACCTGGGCGGACCGCCGATCAGCCGATCAGGTGGGCGTTGGCCGCCCGGGCCCCGGACGCGAGGTCGGGGCGCTCCACCACGGTCCGGCCCGCCGCGGCCAGCCGTTCGGCTCCGTCGCAGTCCACGAACAGCGCGGGCTCGCGCCAGGCGAACACCACCCGCGGCACGGCGGTGGCCAGGATCAGCCCGCTACAGGCCAGGGGCCGTGAGGCGCGGGAACTGCACGGCTCCAGGGACGAGTACAGGGTGGCACCCGCCAGACGGGGGTCGGCGGGATCCACCTCGCGCAGGGCCACCTCCTCCGCGTGGTCGTGGGGGTCGTCCCGGCGGGAGTAGCCCTCGCCGAGGACGGTCCCGTCGGCGGCCACCACCACGGCGCCCACGGAGAACGCGGTGTGCGAGGCCGGGCACAGGCCGGACAGCTCCACCGCGTGACGCAGCCAGTACGCGTCGCCGTCCCCGTCGGCGGGCGGCGGGCCGGCGGGGCTCACGCGGACTCCCGGTCCGGGGCGGCGACGTAGCGCAGGACGGCGACGTCGCCGAGCGCCCGCGCCTCCGCCAGGCGCAGCGGCGAGGACGGGGTGAAGGGGAAGGGGCCGGGCAGGACGAAGCGCGGCGCGTCCTCCTGTCCCACGAAGAAGGGGGCCACGGCCACGCGGAGTTCGTCGACCAGGCCCTCGGTCAGGAACATCGTGTGGATGTGCCCGCCGCCCTCCACCAGGAGGCGGGCCACACCCCGGGCGGCGAGGTCGTCGAGGACGCCCCTGGCCGTGGGCGGGTCCCCTGCGTCGGCGACCTCGACCGGCGGCGCTCCCTCCGGGTGCCCCTCGAGCGCGCGGCGTGCGGTGTCCAGGCCCGCTCCCCCGGTGTGCACGACCGACCCGGCGTCACCGGTGGTGAAGAACCGGGCGGCGGGGTCGATGTCGCCGGATCGGGTGACCACGCACTTGAGCAGGTTCTCCGGCCGCCCCTCGGCCCGGCGGCGGCCGCGCAGTTCCGGAGAGCGCACGAGCAGTCGGGGGTTGTCGGCGCGCAGCGTGCCCGCGCCGACCAGGATCGCGTCGCAGTCGGCGCGCAGCGCGTCGATCTCGGCGAAGTCCGCGTCGTTGGACAGGCGCAGCCGGTCGGGACCGGTGTCGTCGATGCGGCCGTCGAGCGACATCGCGCAGCTCAGGATGGTGTACGGACGGTCCATGCCTCCAAGGTTAGCCCCGGCCCACCAACCGGAAGGACTTATTGACCACTGGCCTGCGGTCGATGCCTTCTCTCGCTTTACCTCCACGACATCGGCTTGTCGCAGCCCATGAGTGCCGCCGCGTAATTGCACGCGGGAATGGGTGCGGACCTAATTCAGGGGCTCGGTGTCCACTACTCGCGCACCCGCGGATGGCTCTCCGGAGGACCGCGGACCGATCTCACCGATCACTCGTGCACCCTGGGGAAATCCCTCTCCCGCCCAACCAGGGGCTTGTGCCCTCGTGCACCCCTCCAGATTCCTCGCAAAGTGGACATCCGGTATAAATGTGCTAGTCGACCCAAGTCCGACCTAACACGTATCGCCGTTCCCGACAAGAGCACAGTGGCCGATGTTTTTGCGACCTGTGTCGGTGACTCGGTTAACAAGCGCGTCAACAACGAATACAATCCAGAGGTCGGCTCACTTCCCCACCTCACATAGAGGACGGCGATGTCTCGATTCACCTCCCCCGATTTCCTGAGGCAGGCGGGGGGCAAACACGTCCGGGCCAAACCACCGCCCGTCGTCGACCTGGCACGACCCAGTCTGGCGCGGTTCCACTCCTTCCACCTCAAGGGGAAGGACCACTTCGAGGTCGACCGCGATCTGGCCACCCGCGCCGAACAGGCCGCTCCGGGTTTCCAGGACGTCGTCCTCGGTGAACGCGCCTTTCTCCAACGGGCGGTCCGCTTCCTGGCCGCGGACGCGGGCATCCGGCAGTTCATCCAGATCGGCGCCGGCCTGCCCTCACCCGGCGACCCCCACGAGATCGCCCACGAGACCGACCCGGGCGCCCGGGTGGCCTACGCCTCGGACGACCCCATGGTGCTCACACACCACCGCGCCCTGCTCCGGGACGGCCGGACCACCACCGCTGTGCAGGCCGGGCTCACCAGCCCCGACCGCGTGCTGGGCGACGCCGAGACGGCCAGGATCATCGACCTGGACCAGCCGGTGGGCCTCCTGCTCACCGGTGTGGTGGCACACGTGCCGGACGCCGACGATCCGGCCGGGCACATCGCCACCCTGCGTGACTCCCTCGCCCCCGGAAGTCATCTCGTCCTGAGCCACTACTGCCGCCCCGACGCGACCGCCTACCCCAAGGACGCCCAGCGCGCGCAGGTCCTCGAACAGCTCTTCACCGAGCACCTCGGCTCCGGGCGCTGGCGTACGGAGCAGGAGATCGAGGCGTTCTTCGCGGGCTGGCAGTCCGTGCCCCCCGGCATGCTCCAGGCCCAGCGGTGGCGGACCCTGCCGGTGGCGCCGCCCGTCCCCGGCTGCTACCAGATGCCGCAGCGCAACCGGCGGCTCATCGTCGGCGGCGTGGGCCGACTCTGACGGCATCCCCCGCACCCGCGTCTGAGCCCTCGGCCCGGCAGCGGGCGGGGGCAGCCCCATGTCCGTCGCACAGCGCCCCCGCACGGCGACGGGCCGCCCGTGCCCCCGGGGAACGGGCCCGACGCCGCCAGGCGTTCTCTACCGCACCGCCACCGGTCGACGCAGTCCCGGAGGCATGGGGCCACCCCGGCTCGACCACCACAGCGATCCTCGCCGAGATGGCCCACGCCGCCCGGACCGCCCGCATCCGGCCACCCGGATCGCCGCATGCCCGCCGCGCGCGGGAAGCCCCCTACCGGCGCCCCGACCACGGTCAGGCGCGAGTACGGCCTCGGACGCGTTCTGGCGGCCCCTGGCCGGGGCGCGCCCGTCCGGACGCGCGAGTCAGCACCCCGGACACGCGAAAGGGCCCCTTCCCGAAAGGGAAAGGGCCCTCATCTGCTCCCGCGACTGGACTCGAACCAGTAACCTGCCGGTTAACAGCCGGCTGCTCTGCCGATTGAGCTACGCGGGATCGCGTTCCTCCGCGGCTCCGTGAACCGCGACGGCACCCATAGACTAGCGCCCCTCACGGGGTGCTCGCGACGCCATGTACGGCACCGTCGGCTCCCGCGACTGGACTCGAACCAGTAACCTGCCGGTTAACAGCCGGCTGCTCTGCCGATTGAGCTACGCGGGATGGTGCTCGTCCGCGGCTCCGTGAGCCGCGGCGACACCAATAGACTAGCGCCCTTGACGAGTCCTCGTGACAAGTGTCGGCCCGTGTGGCCGGCGCCACGACGAGGTAACGTCGAGACATCGTCTCCAAGGCCTGAAGAGGGACCATGCGCTATCGGATCACGTTCGTCGCCGGACTCGCCATCGGATACGTCCTGGGTGCCAAGGCGGGCCGGGCACGCTATGAGCAGATGTCCCGCACCGCCCGCAAGGTGGCCGACAGCCCCGTCGTCCAAGAGGTCGCCGGGCTCGTGGGTGCCCAGGTCGGCAACGCCGGCCGGACGGTCTACGACAAGGCCGTCGACAAGATGCCCATCACGTCGGTCCGCGACTTCCTGGCGCGGCCCACGGACGAGGAGCTGCGCACCATGGACCGGGAAACCGCGCACGACGGGGCCGGCGGCCGCTAGTGTTCGGCTCCGGAGTGCCGGAGAGCGTTCGCTCCCGCCTGGAGCGGGGCGAACGCGTCCTGGCCCACGCGCCCGTCGTCGGCGACGGCGAGCTCGTCGCCAGCACGGAGGCGCTCTATCTTCCCGGTGGACGCCGGGTGATGTGGCAGGACATCGACCAGGCCCGGTGGAGCACCGACACCTTCACGTTCATGGAGGAGGGCGCGGGCGAGCACAGCGTCGCCCTGCGCCCCCTCGACTACCGGCGCCTGGCCGAGACGGTCGCCGAGCGCGTCACCGCGACGATCCTGGTCAACCGCTTCGTGCCCTTCCCCCGCCCGGACTCCAGCACGGGCTTCCGCCTGGTGGCGCGCCGGACGCCGGGAGGCACCGAGGCGGACTGGAGGGTCCACCTGGGCGAGGGCGTCGACCCGAACGATCCCGCCCTCCCGGACGCCGTCACCGACGCCCTGGCGGTCCTCCACGACCAGATGGGGGTCTGAGCGGCCCAGCCGCTCCGCTCGGCCGCTCAGACGCCTCACGGTCATTCCTTCGCGCTCAGCGCTCCGGCGAGGACCTCGGCCAGGTGCAGTGCCCGGCGGTCCGTGCCCTGTTCGATCTGCGTGCGGCAGCTGTAGCCGTCGGCCAGGACCAGCGTGTCCGGCGCGGCCGCACGCACCCGGGGCAGCAGTTCCTGCTCCCCGATCGCGGTGGACACCTCGTAGTGCCCCTCCGTGAACCCGAAGTCCCCCGCCAGCCCGCAGCAGCCCGAGTCCAGCACCTCGCCGTCGATCCCGGCGCGCGCGATGAGCTTGCGGTCCTCCTCGAAGCCGATCACGGCGTGCTGGTGGCAGTGCACCTGGGCCAGGGCCGAGGCCGCGACACGGGGCGGCTCCCAGTCCGGTGCGTACTCGTTCAGGAAGCCGGACAGCGTGTGCACGGCGCCGGCCACCCGCTCGCTCTCCGGACCGGGCAGCAGCTCCATCAGGTCGTGGCGCAGCGCCGCGGTACAGCTCGGTTCCAGGCCCACCACCTGCAGGCCCTCCTCCACCAGCGGCGACAGCGCGCGCACCGCCCGGCGCATCACCCGGCGCGCCACGTCCAGCTGGCCGGTCGAGACCCACGTGAGCCCGCAGCAGACCTGCCCGCGCGGCAGCACCACCGTGAACCCCGCGTCCTCCAGGACCCGTACGGCCGCCGCCGGTACCCGGGGGTGCAGGAAGTTGCCGAAGGTGTCCGGCCACAGGACCACGCGGCGCCCGCCCGGACGGGGGCCGCGCCGGCGGTAGGCCCGGGTGAAGGTCGTGCGCGCGAACGAGGGCAGGTCACGCTCGACGGCCACACCCGCCATCCGCTTGGCGATCCGGGACACCCCGGGCAGCGCGGCGGCCCGGTTGGCCTCGGCCGGCGCGACACTCGCCAGACGGGCCCACAAGGGCAGCCAGCCCATCGAGTAGTGCGCCGCGGGGCGCACGCGCCCGCGGTAGTGCTGGTGCAGGAACTCGGCCTTGTAGGTGGCCATGTCCACGTCCGCGGGGCAGTCGCTCAGACAACCCTTGCACGACAGGCACAGGTCCAGGCTCTCGCGGACCTCCTCCGACCGCCAGCCGTCGGTGATGACCTCGCCGTTGGCCATCTCGAACAGCAGGTGGGCGCGCCCCCGGGTGGAGTGCTTCTCCTCCCGGGTGACCTGGTAGCTGGGACACATCACCCCCGGGCCGCTCTGGCGCCGGCACTTGCCGATCCCCGAGCACCGCCGCAGCGCCTTGCCGAAGTCCCCGCCGTCCGCGCCGTAGGCCAGGGTCGCCCCCGCCACCAGCGGCAGGCCGACCCGGACGTCGGCGTCCAGCGGCAGCGGATCGACGATGACGCCGGGGTTCATCAGGCCGGCCGGGTCCCAGAGGCGTTTGAACTCTCCGAAGGCCCGGATGAGGCGTTCGGGGTACATGCGCGAGAGCAGCTCCGAGCGGGCCTGCCCGTCGCCGTGTTCGCCCGAGAGCGAGCCGCCGTGCCGGACCACCAGGTCGGCGGCCTCCTCCATGAACGCCCGGTACTCCCGCCGCCCCCGCTCCTCCGTGAGCTCGAAGTCGATGCGCACGTGCAGGCAGCCGTCGCCGAAGTGCCCGTAGACGACCCCGAAGCGGCCGTGGCGCTCCATGAGGGCCTCGAAGTCGCGCAGGTAGTCGCCGAGGTGGTCCGGGGGCACGGCGGCGTCCTCCCAGCCGGACCAGGCCTCCCGGCCGGAGGGGGTGCGCTGGGTGAGCCCGGCCCCCTCCTCCCGGATCCGCCACAGCGCCTTCTGGTGGGCGGCCTCGACGACCACCGCGGCGCCGCTCGGGCGGTCGGACAGGCCCGCCAGCATCGCCTCGGCGGCCCTGGCCGCGTCCTCGGCGTCCTCGCCCGCGATCTCCACGAGCAGCCAGGCGCCGCCCTCCGGCAGCGGCACGCGTGGTCCCCCGTGCTCGTCCAGGGCGGCGACCATGCGGTGGTTGATGCCCTCGACCGTCAGCGGCCGGTGGGTGAGCAGGGAGGGCACGGCGTCGGCGGCCGCGGGTGCGTCCGGGTAGCCGAGCACGGCCAGGACACGTGCGGGCGGGGACTCCACCAGCCGTACCGTGGCCCCGAGGACGAACACGCACGTGCCCTCGCTGCCCACCAGTGCCGCGGCGACGTGGCGGCCCTTCTCCGGCAGCAGCCGGTCCAGGCCGTAGCCCGAGACCCGGCGGCGGAACTCGGGCATCGCGGTGCGCAGTTCCTCGCGGTAGGTGTCGACCAGCCGGTCCAGGGCGGCGTGGATCTCGCCCGCGCGCCCCCCGGCCCGGTCTTCCACCCGACCCGCGCCCACGGTCATCCGGGTGCCGTCGCTGAGCAGGACGTCCAACGAGACGATGTTGTCGGCGGTGGTGCCCCAGGCGACCGAGTGGGAGCCGCAGGCGTTGTTGCCGACCATCCCGCCGATCGTGCAGCGGCTGTGCGTCGAGGGGTCCGGTGCGAAGGTGAGACCGTACTCGGCCGTGGCCTCACGAAGGTCGTCGAGGACGACACCCGGCTGCACGGTCGCGGTCCGGGCCTCGGGGTCGATGTGCTCGATCGTCCGCAGGTGGCGCGAGGTGTCGATGACGACGCCGGTGCCGATGGCGTTCCCGGCGATGGAGGTCCCGCCGCCCCGGGGCACCACGGACACGCCGTGGTCGGCGCACACGCGCACGGCCGCCACGCAGTCCTCGACGGTTCTGGGCACGACCACCGCGAGCGGGACGCGCCGGTAGTTGGAGGCGTCGGAGGTGTAGAGCGCGAGCGTGCCGGCGTCGAAGGCGACCGTGCCCTGGACGGCGCTCTCCAGGTCGTGTCGCAGGCGGGCGGATGCGGTGTCGCTGTGCGGGTCGGCCATGCACCACAGCGTGGCGCGCGGGGTCCCGGCGTGGCAACCGTCACGCGCCCGAATTCGGCCCGGACCTTCGACGGGCACCCGGATGAGGACGCCCGGGGCCCGGGCCCGGACGCGGGTGACGGCCGGGGTCAGCCGCCCAGGGACTCGTCCATGGCGCGGACGAACGCCCCGTCCGGATCCATGTCCAGGTTCCAGACCATGAGCCCGCCCAGACCGTGCTCGGTCACGTAGGCGCCCTTGAGGTCGACCACGTCGGGGTTGTCGTAGGTCCACCACTCGTCGCCGTCGTAGACCCAGAACGCTCCGGCGTCCTCGTCCAGATGGCGCTCGCCCTCCAGTTCCTCCGCGTCCGAGAACGCCTTCGTCGGCCCGTCGTAGTCGTCGTCGGCGGGCCCCTCGGCGGGTTGCCCGCGACCGGCGTCCGCCGGCTCCACGCCCTGCCAGCCGCGCGCGAAGGCGGGCAGGCCCATCACGAGCTTCTCCGCCGGGGCGCCCTGGTCCAGGTAGCGCCGGAGTGCGGCGTCCACGCTGTTGGCCTCGGGGGCGGACTCGGGCGCGTACAGGTTGGAGTGGTGCGCGGTCCGGTCCATCCACGGCCCCGAGAAGTCGTAGCCCTGCACGGTGGCGAAGTCGACGTGGTCGAACACCGCGCCGTCGTAGGACTTGGCGGCCCCGTCCGCGCCCGGCAGCGACACCGACAGGGTGTACTCCCGGCCGGTCTCCTCCTCCAGGGCGTCGAGCTGTCGGCGGAACTCCGCGACCAGCAGAGTGAAGTTGGCCGGATCGTCGGCGTGCTCGGTGTTGTCGGGGTGTCCGCCGCCCGCGGGCCACTCCCAGTCCAGGTCGATGCCGTCGAACACCCCGGCCGCCACGCCTTGGCCGCCCTGGGGCTCGTCCCCCAGCACCGGCAGGTCGCCGCGCAGCCACAGGTCGACGCAGGAGGACACGAAGGCCCGGCGGGATTCCTCGGTCCGGGCCGCCTCGGAGAAGTGCGTGGACCAGTTCCAGCCGCCCAGGGACAGGCTCGCCCCCAGGCCGGGGTTGAGTTCGCGGAGCTGGCGCAGCTGGTTGAGTCCGCCGGCCAGCGGCTGGGTGTAGGGGTCGGCCTCCCCGCTCACGCTCTCGTCGGCGGTGTAGCGCCGCTGGTAGAGCTCCCAGGGCTGGTCGTGGTTGTCCTCGGGGATGTGGCAGAGCCCGTCGGGCGCGATGGCGCCGAAGGCCCACATCAGCCGGGTGAGGCGCTCGGCGGCCCCGTTGTCCTGGAGTTCCGCGATCGTGAAGCCGCGGTTGGCCGCGTTCCAGTCGGCGTAGTACCCGATGCGTTCCAGCCTCTGTCCACCCACGGCCACCAGTACTCCCAGGGTCAGGACGCCGACGGCCGCGGCCGCGCCGATGATGATCAGCGGACGCCGCCCTGCGCGGCCGAGCGGTGAGGTCGAAGAGGTCGGAGGGGAGGCGTTCACCCCTATGACGGTAGGGGGCGTACGGGACGAACGGCGGCGGTTCGGCCCAGGTCGGCCACATCAGGCCGTTCCCGGGGCACGGGGAACCGGCCCGGCCTCCCACACGTTGGTAGCCGAACGTGGGGTGCCCTCAGCTCTCGAGGTAGTCGCGCAGGGTCCCCGCCCTCGACGGATGGCGCAGCTTGGCCAGGGTCTTGGCCTCGATCTGCCGGATCCGCTCCCGGGTGACACCGAACTCCCGGCCGACCTCCTCCAGTGTGCGGGGGTGGCCGTCGGCCATCCCGAAACGCAGCCGGATGATGCGCTGCTCGCGGTCGGAGAGGTCGCCGAGCAGGTCTCTCAGGTGCTCCTGCAGGAGGTTGAAGGCGGCCGCCTCGACCGGCACCACGGCGTCGGAGTCCTCGATGAAGTCGCCGAAGTCGGACTCCTCCTCGCCGATGGGCGCCTGGAGCGACACGGGCTCGCGGGCGATGCGCTGGATCTCCAGGACCCGGCGGCCGCCGAAGCCCGCCGCCGACGAGATCTCCTCCGTCGACGGCTCCCGGCCGAGCTGCTGGTGGAGCTGGTGCCGGACGCGCACGAGCTTGTTGATGGTCTCGACCATGTGCACCGGGATACGGATCGTCCGCGCCTGGTCGGCGATGGCCCGGGTGATGGCCTGCCGGATCCACCACGTGGCGTAGGTGGAGAACTTGAAGCCGCGCGTGTAGTCGAACTTCTCCACCGCCCGGATCAGCCCGAGGTTCCCCTCCTGGATCAGGTCCAGGAAGAGCAGCCCCCGCCCCATGTACCGCTTGGCGATGGACACGACCAGGCGCAGGTTGGATTCGATGAGGCGCCTCTTGGCGAGGGTGCCCTCCTCGACGAGGGCGGCGAGCTCCTCGGCGCGGCACTCCGCCGTGGCGTCGCGGCGCTGCGCGTACAGGCCCGCCTCGATCGCCTTGGCGAGCTCCACCTCCTGCTCGGCGGTGAGCAGGGGAACCCGGCCGATCTCCCGCAGGTAGAGACGGACCAGGTCCGACCCCGAACGGCCGTTCCCGGCTCCCCCCGGCCCGTCACCGCCCCCGGCGGTGTCGACCGGCGGCACGGCCCCGTCGGTCTCGGCGCCGGGATCGTCCACCTCCACCCCGATCCGGGCGAGCTGGTCGACCGTCCGGTCGAGGTCGTCGGCGGGCGCGTCCAACCGTTCCAGCGCCGAGGCCACCTCGACACGGCTGACCGTTCCCCGCCCCGGGTCGGGGAGAAGTCGGGCCACCTGACGAACGAGCGGAATTCCTTTGGTCACAACCATGGGAGCCACCCCACCATTGTGCCCGCAAGGGTACCGAAAGGGGGAGATCCATTATTGTCACCCCAGCGGCACACTCAACCCGCAGTCTCCTCCTGGAGAGCACGTTTTTGCTGGCCAAGCGCCATCAGTTCAGCGAACACCCGGTTGTAATCCTCTGGCTGCGAGCTCTGATCGATCCTGTGCAGCTCAGATTTTAGGTTTAGCTCTCTCCGATTGATGGAATGAGCCATGATTGTGCTCATCAATTCTCTGACGTAATGCTCGTCGAGTTCTCCATAGAACTCGATCTCCTCAACAGCCAATCGCGTGAGGAAATCGCGCTGGGCGTCGTTCGGTGCGGCCTCGCGCAGGTCGATGGCCCAGCTCCCGGGATCGTGCACGGCTCCCACTCCGCCCATGCTGCTGATGAGGCGGAGGACCGCTTTGTGCTGAGGGACAGTGAAGTCCTCTTCTGCGAACTTGTCGAACCCGGTGGCCAGCCCAGGCTGTTGAACAGCGATCTTCAAGGCCTGCCGCTCGCGACGCACGGAGGGGTCGCGCAAGTCGTAGGGCGCTTCCCGAGCGTCCGGCGTAGGTTCAGGCTTGGGGGTTCCAACTGCACGACCAGGGTTGTGGCGATCCCCACCACCACGCTTCATGTGCTGACGCACCCGGCGTAGCACGAAGGCCTCGTCCATCAACCCGAGCCAGCCATCAAGGTTCTTGCCATAGGACCGACGCACTCCTTCGTTCCGGATTGAGGCGACGATGGGTGCGGCGGCGTCCAGGGCGGCGATCCGGCCCTCGGCGGTGGTGAGGTCGTACTCCTCCATGACCTTGCGGATCATGAACTCGTACAGCGGCGCGGCCTGGTGGACCAGGTCGGCGACGGCCTGCGGCCCCTGCTGGATGCGCAGGTCGCAGGGGTCGAGCCCGTCGGGCTGGACGGAGACGAAGGTCTCGGAGGCGAACCCGTGCTCCTCGGCGAAGGCCCGGACGGCGGCCTTCTGTCCGGCGGCGTCGCCGTCGAAGGTGAACACCACCCGGCCGCCGTGGTTGGAGCGGCCCTGGAGCATCCGGCGCAGGATCTTGACGTGGTCCTCCCCGAAGGAGGTCCCGCACGTGGCCACGGCCGTGGGCACGCCGGACAGGTGGCAGGCCATCACGTCGGTGTAGCCCTCGACGATGACCGCCTCGTTGTGGCGTGAGATCTCCCGCTTGGCGAGGTCGAGCCCGTAGAGCAGCCGCCCCTTGTGGAAGATGGGGCTCTCGGGGGAGTTGAGGTACTTCGGCCCGTCCTCCTCGGACGCGAGCTTGCGGGCACCGAAGCCGACCACCTCGCCCGTGACCTCGCGCACCGGCCACAGCAGCCGGTTGCGGAAGCGGTCGTAGGCACCGCGCCGCCCCTGGCTGGCCAGCCCGCCGGTGATGAGCTCCTGGTCGGTGAAGCCCTTGTTGCGCAGGTGTGTGGTGAGGTTCTCCCAGCCGGCGGGTGCGAAGCCCAGTCCGAACTGCTCGGCGTTCTCCCGGTTGAAGCCGCGGTCGGTGAGGAAGCGCCGCGCGGTGACCGCTTCGGGCGACAGCAGCCGTTCGGCGTAGAACTCCGCCGCGGCGCGGTGCGCTTCCAGCAGCCGCTGGCGCTGGCCCTCGTCGCCGCGCCGGGTGCTGCGGCCGCCCTCCTCGTAGCGCAGGGTGATGCCGCTCTGTTTGGCGAGCGACTCCACGGCCTCGGCGAAGCTGAGGTTGTCGATGCGCTGGAGGAAGGAGATCGCGTCCCCGCCCTCGCCGCAGCCGAAGCAGTTGCCTGTGAGGATGTTGTCCTCAAGGACGAAGGCGTGTCCGTCCTCGACGACCGCGCAGAAGACCTCTTCGACGCGGTCGGTCTCCTCGACGGAGCGCACCGTCCACCCCCGACGCGAGTACTTCTTCTCGGCACCGGAGAACCTGGTGCGGTGCTCGTCATGGAGGAAGAAGTCCTCAGTGAGATCGTCGTTGACGAAGTGCACACGGAACAGGGAGGAGTGTTCGCGCCCAGGGAAGCCCTCGCGCACCTGTTCGGTGATGCCATACGTGCCGATGCCCAGCCGCGTGCAGACCATGCGGACGTGTTCCAACACGGAGCGGTCAGCGCAGTTGAGCGAGACTGTTCCGTCCTTGGCGACATGCCCGTCCGCCGCCACATAGCCCGCGAGCCAGCCGTAGAGGTAGGAGTGCGACTCATCCAGGGAGGGCAGGTCCTTGAAGAACCCGGGGAGGTGGTGCACGAGGATCTGCCGCCCGTGCTGAGAGGTCTCGCTGTTGGGGAACCACTTGAGAAGCGCCGAATCCTTCTCCGCGTCGAGTTGGGCCATGCTTCCACGATGGATCCGGGTGCCGTCGCCGAAGGTGATCCCGCGCGCAATGCCGAAGGGAGACGGAGTGGTCTGGGTGACCTTCTTCGCCGGAAAGACGTAGGCGAGTCGGTGATCCGGCTTCAGCTCCTGTGAGGTCACCTCGCGGAGCTTCGAGCTGTCCTTTCCGGCCTGGACGAACCAGCGGTGTTCCGGTGTGGCGTGAATCTCCTTGCGCTGGCCGTTCCTGCTCAGGGTCACGCGCATGAGTCGCTGCACGCCGAAGGAGTAGAACGGCGCCTCCACCCATGTGGCGCCACGGGTGAGGATCGTGTGCTCACCGCCCGCCAGCTCGCGGATCGGCCGCACACCGTCGCGGGTCAGCACCCGCGTCTCCCCCGCCAGGCAGTAGAACAGGTTCTTGGACGGGGTGACGTTGAAGGACGGCGACTTCTCGTCGTGGAAGGGGCACAAGCCCTTCAGCGAGCCGCCGCCGGCGTTGCGCAGCTGCAGGTACTCGCCGATCACGTCCGCGATGGGGGTGCGCTCGCGCACCAGTGCGATGTCTTCGTCCTTGATCCGTCCAGCCACGCGTTCCAGCGTAGTTCGCCGCGGGGACACTCGAACCAGCGTTCGCTCCGGTGCGCACCGGTTCCGTCACACACCGCCAGGCCAGGGTGTGCCGATGCTGAGCCCTCCACCGAGCGCTTCAAGGGGCCCGCACAGGCGGCCTGCAACCGCGCCTGCGGCGCATCCCCTCGCGGGTGGTGGTCTACCTCCTGCTCGCAGGCGCACTGTTCACCGGGCTGGGCTGGAAAGCCGTCTGGTCCCGACTGACCGCCTCCCTGCCCCACCGCTCCCTGCGCCCACGGGTTCATCGATCACGGCCGCGATGCGACGGGTCGGCCCCCAACCACTCAAAGAACTCTTCGACCTCGTCAAAGGCCCCGCAGCGGTGACCGCGACACAGGCCACCACCTTCGCGGTCCGACTGGTGGCCGCGATCGACGGCACCCAGATCGCGCTGGCGGACACACCCGCAACTTCTCAGCCACCGCTTTCGTGGACGCGGTCGCCTCCACGGGCGCGGACTTCCTCATCCGCGCCAAGACCCACCGCACAGCGCTCAAGCTACCGGTCCTGCACTCCTTGCCCGACGGCACGTTCTGGTCCCGCATCGGCGCGACGCCCGTCCGTGTCATCGAGGCCACGATCACTACCGCCTCCGCCGAGGGCACCAACGAGCCCACCACGTACCGGCTCGTGACCAGCTTGCTCGATCCACAGGAGGCACCCGTTGCCGCCCTGGTCAGGCTTCACCACGAACCCTGGGCAATCGAGATCAGCTACTGCGAGCTGAAATCGACCGTCCTGGGCGGCAGGGTTCTGCGCGGCCGCTACCCGGCGGCCGTCATCCAGCAAACCTGGGCGCTTGTGATCACCTATCAGGCACTGCGCACCGCGATGAGCGATGCTGTGCTGCACCGGCCCGACACCGATCCCGATCGTGGCGGGTTCGCCATCGCGCTGAACGCCGCACGTGATCAGGTCATCCGTGCTCAGGGCATTACCGTCCCGGGCCGGGTCGACCTGGTCGGTCGGATCGGGGCCGCTGTCCTGAGCGGCCTCCTGCCCGCCCGCCGAGACCGGTCCCGACCCCGGGTGAGGAAACGAGCGATCAGCTCCAAGTACCGCGCGGTGGGCCGCGGTATCGACCACCGGACCCACAGGAGTGTCGTCCGCATCGAGATCAACGCCTTGCCAAAACCGCCAGATGACCAACCGAACGGCATTGGGACTAGACCTCGTCCTTCGGGCGCGTGCCGGGCCCGGCACGGCCCCGGCGGGAGTCCTCCCCCGCCGGGGCGTCGTCACCGGGACGGTGCCCGTTCCTGTTCGGCCGGTTCCTTCGCCGCCTCCGGCGCGGGTGTCTCGGCCGCCGCGGGGCGGGCCGCCGTGACGCGGCGCTTGTTGTAGATGTCGAAGGCCACCGCCAGCAGCAGCACCAGGCCCTTGATGAGCTGCTGCCAGTCCACGCCGAGGCCGATCAGCGACATGCCGTTGTTGAGCACGCCCATCACCAGAGCGCCGATGACGGCGCCGATGACGGTCCCCACGCCGCCGGAGGCGGAGGCGCCGCCGATGAAGGCGGCCGCGATCGCGTCGAGCTCGAACATGGTTCCGGCGCCCGGGGTCGCCGCGTTCAGGCGCGCGGTGAACACGAGTCCGGCCAGTGCCGAGAGCACGCCCATGTTGACGAACACCCAGAACGTGGTGCGCCGCGTGCCGATGCCGGACAGCGCCGCGGCCTGCTCGCTCCCGCCGACGGCGTACACGCGCCGCCCCATGGTCGTGGAGCGCATGACGAACGAGTACGCGGCGATGAGCACCACCAGCAGCACACCCACGATGGGCAGCCCCTGGTACTGGGCCAGGACGTGGGTGAAGGCCATGATCACCACGACGGTGGCGACCGAGGAGGCCACCGTCACCCCGGCCGGGGGCATCGGCAGGCCGTATCTGATCGCACTGGCGCGGGCGTTCCACTGGATCCACACGATCGCCCCGGCACCGAGCGCGCCCAGCAGCAGGGTCAGGACGTGGAGTCCGAGCGATTCCGGCCCCGGCAGGTACCCGGTGGCGATCTGGCGCAGGGCGGCCGGCAGCGGGGAGATGGACTCCCCGCCGAGCACGGCCAGGGTCGCGCCGCGGAAGATGAGCATGCCCGCGAGCGTGACGATGAACGCGGGCACCCGCACGTAGGCGATCCAGAACCCCTGCCAGGCGCCGATCAGCCCGCCGAGCAGCAGCGCCAGGGGCACCACCACGACCGTGGGCAGCCCCCACGAGGTCAGCATGACCGCCGACACCGCGCCGGTGAAGGCCACCACCGAACCCACCGACAGGTCGATGTGCCCGGTGACGATCACCAGCATCATCCCGATCGCCAGGATCAGGATGTAGGAGTTCTGCATGATCAGGTTGGTGACGTTGAGCGGGGTGAGTAGCAGGCCTCCGGTGAGGACCTGGAAGAGCACGATGATCGCCACCAGGGCGATCGCCATGCCGTACTGGCGGGCGTTGCCGCGCAACAGGTCACCGCCGAGGCGGATCAGGCGGGGCGTCCTTGTCGGTCTGTTCACGGGTGGCCCCCGGTTCGGGTCATCAGTCTCATCAGGGATTCCTGGTCGGCCCCCTCGCCGGGGACCTCACCGGTGATGCGCCCCTCGCACATCGTGTAGATCCGATCGCTCATGCCGAGGATCTCGGGAAGCTCGGAGGAGATCAGCAGCACGCACGCGCCCTCGGCGGCGAGCCTGCGCACGATCAGGTAGATCTCGTACTTGGCGCCCACGTCGATGCCCCGGGTGGGCTCGTCCAGGATGAGCAGGTCGGGTTCGGTGAACATCCACTTGCCGAGGACGACCTTCTGCTGGTTGCCGCCGCTGAGCGTGCGGACCCGCTGGGTCGTACCGTGGCTGCGGACGCGCATCCGGTCGCTCATCGCCAGGGCCTCGACCGCCTCGCGGCCCGGGTCGATGACCCCGCCCGAGGACACCCTGCCGAGCGCGGCCAGGGTGGTGTTGTGGCGGATGTCGTCGTCCAGCACCAGGCCGAGGTTCTTGCGGTCCTCGGGGACGTAGGCGATGCCGCCCCGGATGGCCGCGGCCGTGCTGGAGGTGTCCAGCTCGGCGCCGTCCTTGTACAGGCGCCCCCGCACGTGGCGGCCGTAGGAACGGCCGAAGAGGTTCATCGCGAACTCGGTGCGGCCGGCGCCCATGAGGCCCGCCATGCCCACGACCTCGCCCGCGCGCACCTCCAGGTCGATCCCGTCGACCACGCGCCGTCCCGGCTGGGTGGGATGGTCGACGGTCCAGTCCCGCACCTCGAAGCGCACGGGCCCGATGTCGCCGATCCGCTCGGGGTGCCGGTGGTCCAGGTCGCGGCCCACCATGCCCCGGATGATGCGGTCCTCGTCCACCGAGGGGGTCCCGTCGGCGTCGCGCTCCACGGACATGGTCTCGATGGCGCGCCCGTCGCGCAGCACGGTGATCTCGTCGGAGACGCTGACGACCTCGCCGAGCTTGTGCGAGATGAGGATGCACGTCACCCCCTCGGCCCGCAGGTCCAGCAGCAGGTCGAGCAGCCGGGCGCTCTCCACCTCGTTGAGCGCCGAGGTGGGCTCGTCGAGGATGAGCAGCCGTACCCGCTTGGCCAGGGCCTTGGCGATCTCGACGAGCTGGCGGGCGCCCACGCTCAGCGCCGAGACGGGCGTGGCCGGGTTCGCGTCCAGCCCGACCCGGCTCAGCAGCTCCCGGGCCCGGGCGTGGGTGGCGCCCCAGTCCACGACGCCGAAGCGGGACCGCTCGTGCCCGAGGAACACGTTCTCGCTGATCGACAGCTGTGGGATGAGCGCCAGCTCCTGGTGGATGATGGCGATCCCGGCCCGCTCGCTGTCGGAGACGCCGGAGAACGCGCAGGGCTCGCCGTCGACGAACACCTCGCCGGTGTAGGAGCCGGCCGGGTGCACGCCGCTGAGGACCTTCATCAGGGTCGACTTGCCGGCGCCGTTCTCGCCCATCAGGGCGTGGACGCGGCCGTGGCCCACGCTCAGCGACACCCCGTCCAGGGCACGTACGCCGGGGAACTCCTTGCGGATGTCACGCATCCGCAGGAGTGGCCCGCCGTGGTCGGCGGACCACTCGTGCGCGGTACTCATTCGAGGTCGGACTCCTCGTAGTAGCCGCTCTCGACCAGGACCTCGTGGTAGTTGTCGATGTCCACGTTGACGGGCTCGAGCAGGAAGGCGGGGACGACCTTGACGTCGTTGTCGTAGGTCTCGGTGTCGTTGACGGGGACCTCCTCATCCGCCAGCACGGCCTCGGCCATGTCGACGGTCTGGGCGGCCAGCGCGCGGGTGTCCTTGAAGATCGTCTGGGTCTGTTCGCCCGCGATGATCGACTTGACCGAGGAGACGTCGGCGTCCTGGCCCGTGATCACGGGCAGGGGCCGCTCCTCACTGCCGTAGCCGACCGCGCGCAGGGACTCGATGACGCCCAGGCTGATGCCGTCGAAGGGCGAGAGCACGGCGTGCACGTCCTCGTCGGAGTAGTTCGCGCTGAGCAGGTTGTCCATGCGGGACTGGGCGAGGGCGCCGTCCCAGCGCTGGGTGGAGATCTGCTCCATCGAGGTCTGGCCGCTGCGCACCTCCAGGGTTCCGTCGTCGATGTAGGGCTGGAGCACCGACATCGCCCCGTCGTTGAAGAAGTAGGCGTTGTTGTCGTCGGGCGACCCGCCGAACAGCTCGATGTTGAACGGGCCCTCCTCGTTCTCCAGGTCGAGGGAGTCGACGATGTACTGGCCCTGGAGAACGCCGACCTCGAAGTTGTCGAAGGTCGCGTAGTAGTCGACGTGCTCGGTGCCCATGATCAGCCGGTCGTAGGCGATCACCGGGATGTCGGAGGCGTCGGCCATGTCGAGCACGTCGCCGAGCGCCTGGCCGTCGACGGCGGCGATGACGAGGATGTCGGCGCCCCGGGTGATCATGTTCTCGATCTGGGCGACCTGGTCCTCCACCACGTCCTCGGCGTACTGCAGGTCGGTGCCGAAGCCGCGTTCCTCGAACTCGGCCACCATGTTGGCGCCGTCGTTGATCCACCGCTCCGAGGACTGGGTGGGCATGGAGATGCCGACGGTGCCCGCCTCTCCCTCGGGTTGGGCGGCGTCGCCGACACCGCCGCAGGCGGTGAGCAGCAGGGCCGCGCCGGCGAGGCCGGCGGTGAAGGCTCCTGCTCTGGCGTGTGTGCGCATGTGGGACCTCACTTGTTCTTGTGTTGGGGGATGTGCGGGTGTCACCGGGTCCGGGAGGACAGGGTGACGACGGTCCACGAGACGGGCGGCAGGGTCACGGTCAGGTGCCCGCCGTCCAGCCGGGCCGACTTGTTGGGCTGGGGGGCGACCCGGTCGGGGTCGTCCATGGTGTTGGCGGCGTAGGCGTCGTCGTCGGCGAGGGTGAGCGCCTCGGTCACCTCGGCCGGGGTGAGGCCGCGCAGGTCGACGGTGAGGGCGACCGGCTGGTCGACGGAGCGGTTGACGACGAACACGGCGGTGCGGCCGGTCTCCTCGTCGTGGGTGACGGCGCTGTCCACGACCTCGACCTCGCCGTACTTGGCGGTGTCCTGGACGGGGGCGTCCAGGTCGGCGCGCAGGACGTGGCCGGCGGCGGAGGCCGCGGTGAGGGCGAAGGGGTGGAAGATGGTCTGCCGCCAGGCCGGGCCGCCGGGCTCGGTCACGATCGGCGCGATGACGTTGGCGAGCTGGGCCTGGCTGGCGGCGGTGACGCGGTCGCTGTGGCGGAGCAGGCTGATGAGCATGTTGCCGACCACGACGGCGTCGGCGACGTTGTACTGGTCCTCGATGACGCGGGGCGCCACCTGCCAGTCGTCGGTGGGCTGGACCTCGGCGAGCGCCTGGTGGCGGCTGAGGTACCACACGTTCCACTCGTCGAAGGAGAGCTGGATGCGCTTGCGGTCGCGCAGCTTGGCGCCGACGGCGTCGGCGGTGGAGACCACCGACTCGATGAAGTGGTCCATGTCGGTGACCGCGCCGAGGAAGCTGGCGAGGTCGCCGTCGTGCTCCTCGTAGTAGGCGTGCAGCGAGATGTACTCGACGGCGTCGTAGGTCTCCTCCAGGACGGTGGCCTCCCACGCGCCGAAGGTGGGCATCGACGATCCGGAGCTGCCGCACACGACCAGTTCCAGGTCCCGGTCGGCCATCTTCATGGCCCGGGCGACCTGGGCGGCCTTGCGCCCGTAGGAGCGCGCGTCCAGGTGGCCGATCTGCCAGGGGCCGTCCATCTCGTTGCCCAGGCACCACATGCGGATGTCGTGCGGGTCGGGATGGCCGTTGGCCGCGCGCAGGTCGGACAGCCGGGTGCCGCCGGGGTGGTTGGCGTACTCCAGCAGGTCGAGGGCCTCCTGGAGGCCGCGGGTGCCCAGGTTGACCGCCATCATGGGCTCGATGCCCTGGCGGCGGCACCAGGTCATGAACTCGTCGAGGCCGAACTGGTTGGTCTCCAGGCTGTGCCAGGCCAGGTCCCGGCGGACCGGACGCCGGTCCTTGGGACCGATGCCGTCCTCCCAGCGGTAGCCGGAGACGAAGTTGCCGCCGGGATAGCGGACGGTCGTCACACCGAGTTCGCGGACCAGTGCGGCGACGTCCTGGCGCAGGCCGTCGGCGTCGGCGGTCGGGTGGCCGGGCTCGTAGATGCCGGTGTAGACGCAGCGTCCCATGTGCTCGACGAAGGAGCCGAACGTGCGGCGGTGGACCGGGGCCACGGGGGTCGCGGCGTCGACGCTCAGGGAGGCGTTGATCATGTGGGCTCCTGTCTGAAGGGGTACTGCGGCCGAAGGCCGTCCGTAAGTGGGAGGTACGGCGGCCGAAGGCCGTCCGTTGAGGGTGGTGGTGGGCGGTGGTGGTGGGCGACGGGTGGGCGGTCGGGGCGGTCAGTTGGCGGCGGCTCGGCTGCGTCCGGGCGTTCCGGGCTCCACGTAGGGCCAGCCGTCGGCGGACCAGTGCAGGCGGCGGATCGCCATCCGGAAGTCGAAGTCCGGGCCGAGGCCGGTGTCGTAGTAGGTGTAGGCGAGCAGGCCGCCGGAGACGGACTGGCCGCCCGAACCGGTGATGGTCCCCTCGTCGGCGACGATCACGGTGCCGCCGCCCTCGAGCATCGGGACGCCGTCGGCGTCGAGGTAGGGGCCGGTGGGCTCGGTGGCCCGTCCGACGGCGATCTTGTAGTCGCTGCCGACCCGGCAGCAGTGGTCGAAGGAGACGAAGAGGTAGTAGTAGCCGTCGCGTTCGACGATGTAGGGGGCCTCGACCGCGTTGGGCGGCTCCTGCCGGTCGGCCAGGTGCACGGTGTCGGCGCCCGGGAGGGCCCTGCCGGTGGCCGGGTCGAGTTCGACCATGTGGATACCGGACCAGAAGGACCCGAAGGTCATCCAGCGGCGGCCCTCGGCGTCGTCGACGATGCCGGGGTCGATCGCGTTGTAGGGGTCTCCGGCGAAGGACTCGAACACCTTGCCCTGGTCGGTCCAGGCGTGGTCGGGGTCCTCGGGGTCGAGCGTGGGAGTGGTGGCCAGGCCGATCAGCGAGCGGTTCGAGCCGAACGTCGAGGCGGAGTAGTACAAGTAGTACGTGCCGTCGGCGTGGAAGATCTCCGGGGCCCAGAGGGTCTCCACACCGGGGATCTCCTCGGCGATCCAGGCGGGCTTGGTGTCCCAGACCGTGTCGGTGTAGGTCCAGTGGCGGCCGTTGGGCGAGCTGCGGATCTGGATGTTGCCGTCGCCGATCTCGGGGTTGCCGGTGCCGAAGACGTACCAGTCCTCACCGGCGCCGCCCTTGAGCAGGCCCGGGTCGTGCACCCGCAGTCCCCCGGCGAACGGGTGGATGTCGTCGGGCTGGTAGCCCTGGACCGGCAGTCCGGGGTTGTTGGGGGGCACGTCCCAGTCGTCCCGGGCTGCGGCGGCCGGGACGGCCAGGGTCGCGGTCAGGGCCGTGGCGGCCAGGACCGCCGCGGCCGTGGTGAGAGTGCGTCTCATGGGAGGTCTCCTGAGGGGTCGGGAGGCGCGGGTCAGCCCTTGATGCCCGCTCCGGCGACACCGGTGACGATGTGCCTCTGGAAGAGCAGGAAGACGACGAGCAGGGGGATGGCGCCGAGCACGGCCGAGGCCATGACCTGGGCGTACTGGATGCCGTACTGGCCGACCGCCGTGCCCAGCCCCACCGGCAGTGTCATCATCTCCGGGTCGTTGACCACGATGAACGGCCACAGGAAGTTGTTCCAGGCACCGATGAAGGTGAAGATGCCGACGGCGGTGAGGATGGGCCGCGACAGCGGCAGGATGACGCTCCAGAGCACGCGCAGGGGTCCGGCGCCGTCGAGGCGGGCGGCGTCCTCGTAGTCGCGCGGGATAGCGTCGAAGAAGCGCTTGAGGATGAACACGAACACCGGTGCGACCACCTGGGGCAGCGCGACGCCCCAGTAGGTGTCCACCAGGCCCAGCTGCGTCATCAGCACGAACTGCGGGACGATCAGGGTCTGCGGCGGGATGAGGATGCCGCCGATCACGAGGGCGAACAGCCCCGGCCTGCCGCGGAAGTCGAACCGGGAGAACCCGTAGGCGGCCAGGACGCAGATCACCAGGGTGAGCACGGTGACGATCACCGTGGTGATGAGCGAGTTCATGGTCCAGCGCACGATGTCCCCGCGCCCCAGGACCAGGGCGTAGGCCTCGAAGGTGGCGTTGGCCGACAGCCACGAGGGCGGCATGACGGTGGTCTCGCCCTCGGGCTTGACGGAGGTGGCGAAGGCCCACAGCAGCGGGACGAACCAGATGAGGGCGGCCAGGGTCGCGACGGTGTACAGGGCGACGGAGCCGGCCGACCACCGGCGGCGGCGCGGGGCCGCGGGCCGGGGGGTCGTCGCCGGGCCCTGGGCGGTACGCGGGGCGGGGGGTGTGGAGGTGGCCATCGTCAGCCCTCCTTCCGGGAGAAGAGTCGGAACTGGGCGATGGAGGCGGCGATGATGAGGACCATGAAGACGTAGGCCATCGACGACGCCAGGCCGATGCGCAGCCCGACGAAGCCGGAGTCGTAGATGTACTGGATGACCGTGCGGGTGGCGAAGTTGGGGCCACCGCTGGTCATCAGGTAGATCTGCTCGAACACGCGCAGCGAGCCGATCAGCTGCAGGACGGCGATGAGCGCCGTGGTGCGGGTCAGCATCGGCAGGGTGATCCGCCCGATGCGCTGCCAGGCGCCGGCCCCGTCGATCGCGGCGGCCTCGTAGACGTCCTTGGGGATGGACTGCATGGCGGCCAGGTAGAGCAGGTAGTTGAACCCGACCTGCCACCACGCCGTGGCCACGACCACGGAGAACATCGCGGTGTCCTCGGAGAAGAGCCACTCGGGCCCCTCGATCCCGAAGCGTCCGAGGGTGCCGTTGAACAGGCCCAGGCTCGGGTTGTACATCCAGCCCCAGATGAGCGTCATCACCGTGACCGGCAGGACGAAGGGGGCGAAGAACGACAGCCGCAGGAACCAGCCGAGGCGGCGCGCGTGGTCGGTGAGCAGGGCCAGGCCGAGCGCCAGCAGCACCATGACGGGCACGCTCAGGACCGTGAACCACAGCGTGTTCCACAGCGAGTCGTACATGGCCGAGTCGGTCAGGCTCTCGGTCCAGTTGTCCAGTCCCACGAAGGAGACGTCGCCGCCGGCCAGGCTGCGGTCGGTGAAGGTGTAGCCGAACCCGACGACGGCGGGCCACAGCAGGAAGAGCGCGTAGAAGGCCAGGAAGGGCAGGACGAACCACAGGCCGGTCCAGGAGGACGGGCGGCGGCGCACGTCGACGAGGCCGCGCGGCGCGGCGGCGGGGCCGGGCGCGGTACGGGGCGCGGGAGCGTGGGTGTTCTGGGTCATGGTGGGGCTCCCTACACCGGCGACGGGACGGTCAGCAGTTCACGGATGGTGCCCTTGAGCTGGTCGAGTGACTGCTCCGGGGTCTGGGTGCCCTGGTGGAGGGTGGTCAGGGCACCGGCCGCCTCCTCCTGGAGCCGCCCGGCCGATCCGCTGAACCAGGCCTCGGGCTCGAACTGGACGTTCTCCGCGGCCTCGCGGTACTCGGACTGGGGGTGCAGCGCGTCGTACTCGGCGCTCTCCACGACCGGCTGGTAGGCGGGGATGTGTCCGCCACCGGCCCAGGTCAGGCTGTGGTGCAGCATCCACGCGGCGTACTCCGTGGCGGCCCGGGTGCGTTCGGGGTCGCGGTCGCGCTGGTGCGGGAAGACGTAGCAGTGGGAGTCGCCGCGCGTGCGGTGGTTGCCGAACACGGCGGGGAACTGGGTGGCGGAGAACTCGATCCCGGTGGCCTCCAGGGTGGGGATCTCCCAGTTGCCGTGGATCATCAGCCCGGCGTGGCCGTTCGACAGGTTCGCGGCGGTGTCGGCGTCCCTGGAGTGGCGCGGGGCCAGCCCCTCCTCGGAGAGGCGGAACATGACGTCCATGGCGGCCAGGGCCTTGTCGTCGTCCATCTCGAAGTCGTCCTCACCGAAGACGAGGTCGCCGTCCTGCTGGCGGTAGAGCGCCCAGAAGTTGGACCACGGGTTCCAGGTGTCCATGGAGAGGCCGTACTCGCCGGTCACGCCCTGGATCTCGCGGAGCAGGTCGAAGTAGTCGTCCACTCCGGAGACCTCGACGAGGCGGTCGTCGGCGTCGAGCACGCCCGCCTGCCGGCACACGTCGAGGTTGAGGTACTGGATCAGCACGTGGGTGTCGATGGGGATGGCGTAGAGCTGACCGTCGAAGAAGCACTTCTCCCAGATGTTGGGCAGCACGACGGTGTCGTCGATGCCGAACTCGGCGAGCAGCGCGGGGTCGATCGGGTCCAGCAGGCGGCCGGGGGCCAGGCTCTCCAGACGCGAGATGTGCACGGTGGCGATGTCGGCGCCCCGGCCGCCCGCGGCGCCCATGGCGACCTTGGTGTAGAAGGGCGCGCCCCAGGTGAAGGTGGTGGCGCGGAAGTCGATCTGGGGGTGCTCGGCCTGGTAGGCGTCGTGCATCTCGACCATGCGGTTGCCGTCGCCGCCCGCGAACAGGTTCCACTGCCGCAACCGGGTGTCGCCGCTGATCAGGGTGTCGGGCGGGGCGCAGCCCGCAGCGGCCAGGCCCGCGGTGGCCAGGGCGCCGGCGACGAAGGACCGGCGGCCCGGCCCGGCCGGGGGCGGCGTGTGTGTTGCTCGTGATGCTCTGCGCATGGTGTCTCCTTGCGCCGGGGGGTCGGAGGGCCCGGATGGCCGGGCCCTCCGCGGTGGGGGTCTCGGGTGCGCCCCGCGCGGGGCGCCTCACGACGGGATCAGACCTGGACGTACTCAATGTCGGCGAGTTCGCACAGGACGCGCCAGTCCTGCGCCCGAGCCCCGGTGTTCATGACCATGTGGTGGGTACCGCCGGCCCGGAGCCAGGCATCCATGCAGGCCCGGACGCCTGTTGCGGGTTGGAACTGACCGTAGGGCATCTCCAGGTCGGGCAGTTCGGGGGTGTCGACCACCTCGCCCTCGGCCACGACCAGGCGGAAGCGCTCGCCGCCGAGCGCCACGAGCGAGGCCAGCGTGGCCGGGCCCGGCCGGTACCGGAAGACGATGGTGGGCGGGTCGTCGAGGCCGCCGATGCCCAGGGGGCGCTTGATGAGGCGGATCGGTTCGTCGTCGCGGGCCACCTTCCAGTTGCCCTCCCCCATGTGGCTCATGAGGATGGAGTCGGTGGGGAAGTCCATCGCGTACATCTCGGTGAAGTGGCCGTCCCCGGCGAGCTGGTGCCCGGCGTAGACCACGGAGGCGGCCAGCACGTCTCCCTCGCCGGCGAACCCGTAGCCCTTGGCCATGAGCGTGGAGGCGGCGGCCATGGGCAGGCGGGCGAAGCGGCCGTCCTCGCCGATGGCGTCGAAGTGCGTGGAGTAGGCGCCGCAGCCGGTGGCCTCCAGCAGCCGCTCGATGCCCAGCTGCATCCGGGCGTGGTCCTCGCGCTCCTCCTTGGACAGGCGCTCGTCCACCTCGAAGGCGCCGTCCTCCCACTCCATGAGATCGGTGACCGCCTCGGCGGGCAGTTCGGCCATGGTGCGGTGCAGGGTGCCCGGCGCGATGATCTCGATCTCGGGTCCGAGCTTGCGCAGGAACGCGGTCTCGTCCACGCGGGCGTCGCCCATGCCGTTCATGGGGTAGCCGAACACGCCGACCTTGAGGGAGCGCAGGGCGGTGACGGCGCGGGCGGCGCGCGCCCAGCGGTCCACGCGGGCGGTGAACTCGGCGCTCTGCCACTCCCCCGTGATGACCTCGAAGGGCAGGCCCGCGCGCACCATGGCGTTGGCGGTGTCCTGGGCGCCGTGGATGCCCTGGTTGTAGGTCATGTCGGCCATGTCCCAGGAGGGGCTGACGGCCGGGTCGGGCTGGATGTTGGCCAGCGCGACCGGCAGCCGCATCTGGCTGAACAGCCGGGTGACGCGCAGCGAGGGCCCGTAGGTGAGCATGACGACCATGACACCGTCCAGGCCGGCGGCCTCGAACTCGCGCATGGCCCGCTCGGCGTCGGCGCGGCCGCGCACGGGCGAGCTGACCGTCCACTCGGCGGTCTCCGACAGCGAGGCGGCGACCTGGGCGGCGTAGTCGGCCTGGCGCTCGGTGATGCCGGGGATCATGTCGTCGTAGAGGGGCTGCATGATGCCGAGCAGGCCGATGCGGGGCGGCCGGTTCTGGATGGGTTCGTGGGCCGAGGGTGTCGGTTGGGGGTGGGGCACGGAGGTTGTCCTTACTGGCCGTAGACGTTCTGGTAGCGGTCGTAGAGGGCGTCGATGTGTTCCTGGGGCAGGCGCTCGACGGGCCCGTTCTCGCGGGCGAGGTGGACGGTGCGGGCCACGTCCTCGCACATGACGGCCGCCTTGACGGCCGCACGGGCGGTGTCTCCGACGGTGAATACGCCGTGGCCGCGCATGAGCACGGCCGGGGAGCGCTGTCCCTCGAGGGTGGCGACCAGGCCCTTGCCGATGTCGTCGCCGCCGATGAGGGCGAACGGGCCGACCGGGATGTCGCCGCCGAACTCGTCGGCCATCGCGGTGATGGCGCACGGGACGGGTTCGCCGCGGGCGGCCCAGGCCGTGGCGTAGGGGCTGTGGGTGTGCACCACACCGCCGACGTCCGGGCGGGCCCGGTAGACGTAGGCGTGCGCGGCGGTGTCGCTGGAGGGCTTGTGCCGGCCCTCGACGACGGTGCCGTCGAGGTCGCACACCACCATGTCCTCGGGTGTGAGGTCCTCGTAGGACACTCCGCTGGGCTTGATCACCATCAGGTCGGCGTCGGGGACGCGGGCGGAGATGTTGCCGCTGGTCCAGGTCACCAGGTTCCAGCGCAGGAGTTCGGCGTGCAGGGCGCACACCTGCTCGCGCAGGGCGTCGGTGGTCATCGTGTTCCCTTCCGGGCGGCGTTGCGGAGGGCGCGCAACCGGTGCAGGCTGTCGCTTCCGCCGCGGCCGAAGTGGTCGTGCAGTTCGGTGTAGAGGGCGAAGAGGTCGTCGTAGGCGGCGGCTCGGGAGGGGTCGGGGTCGACGGTGTCCGGGCGGACGCCGCCCATGGCCGCGGAGGCGGCGTGGATGTCGGCGTGGGCCCCGGCCGCGACCGCCGCGTGGATGGCGGCGCCCACGGCACAGCTCTGTTCGGAGGCCACGAGCCGGATCGGGCGGTTGAGCACGTCGGCGTAGACCTGGAGGACGAAGGGGTTGCGGACCATGCCGCCGCCGACGGTGAAGTCGTGGACGGGGACACCGGCGGTCTCGAAGGCCTCGACGATGGTGCGGGTACCGAAGGCGGTGGCCTCGACCAGGGCCCGGTAGACCTCCTCGGGCCGGGTGGCCAGGGTGAGGCCGACCAGGACTCCGGACAGGTCGTGGTCGACCAGGACCGACCGGTTGCCGCTGTGCCAGTCCAGGGCGACGAGGCCGTGGGATCCGACGGGCGCCTCGGCGGCCATGGCCGACAGCAGGTCGTGGACGGACAGGCCGCGTTCGCGGGCCCGCTCGTGGTACTCCGGTGGGACGTAGGAGTCGGCGAACCAGGCGAAGATGTCGCCGACGCCGCTCTGCCCGGCCTCGTAGCCCCACATGCCGGGCGCGATGCCGCCGAGGGCGAGCCCGCACATGCCGGGCACGTCGGCCAGGACGTCGGAGTTCATGACGTGGCAGGTGCTGGTGCCCATGATGGCGAGCATCCGGCCGGTTCCGGTGGTCTGGGCGGTGGCGGCGGTGACGTGGGCGTCGACGTTGCCGACGGCCACCGGCACACCCTCGGGGATCCCCGTCCAGGCGGCGGCGCGGGCGGTGACGCGGCCGGCGCGCTCACCGAGCTGGGAGAGGGGGTGGGCGAGCTTGTCCTCGGCGAAGGAGGCGAAGGCGGGGTCGAGGGCGCCCAGGAAGTCCGTGCTCGGCCAGGCGCCGTCCTGGTGGATGCCCTTGTATCCGGCGGTGCAGACGTTGCGGGTCTCCTGACCGCACAGCTCCCACACGATCCAGTCCGCGGCCTCGATCCACCGGTCGGCGCGGTGGTAGGTCCCGGGGTCCTCGCGCAGGACCTGCAGGCCCTTGGCGAACTGCCACTCGGAGGAGATGCGGCCGCCGTAGCGGGGCAGCCACTTCTCGCCGCGGGAGGCGGCCAGGGCGTTGATGTCGTCGGCCTCGCGCTGGGCGGCGTGGTGCTTCCAGAGCTTGGGCCAGGCGTGCGGCCGGTCGGCCAGGCCGGGCAGCTCGCTGAGCGGGGTGCCCTCGCGGGTGACCGGCATGACCGTGCAGGCGGTGAAGTCGGTGCCGACGCCGATGATGTCGGCCGGGTCGACGCCGGCGGCGGCGATGGCGTCCGGGACGGCGTTGCGCAGGACCTGCCGGTAGTCCTCGGGGGACTGCAGGGCGGTCTCGGGCGCGAGGGGGTCGGTGCCGCCGGGCAGGGTGTCGGAGATGACGCCGTGCTCGTACTCGTGGACGGCGGTGCCCAGCTCGGCCCCGTCGGCCACGCGGACGACGACGGCACGGCCGGAGAGGGTGCCGAAGTCCACCCCGATGACCACGGCGTCGGGACCGCCGGTGTTGTGAGCGTTAACATTCTGGGCCACGCGTGTGCCCTCCTCGGGGTCGGTACGGGTGTCGTGCGGGCGGTGTGGACAGAGGGACGGGGGGACGGGCCGGTTGGTCGGCGACGGGCGGGTCAGCCGTGCGGACCCGGGGAGGGTGCGGGGCCGCTGCTCTGGCGTACCCGCAGCCGCGCGGGCACGATGAGCCTGGGGGCCGGATCGGCCGCGGGACCGGACGCGCCCCCGGCGGCGCGCCGCTCCCCCGCGCCGAGCTCGTCGAGCAGCACCCGCAGGCTCACCCGGCCCACCTGGGCGAAGTCCTGGGCGACGGTCGTCAGGGGCGGAGCGAGGAACTCGGCCTCGGGGACGTCGTCGAACCCGACGACGCTGATGTCGTCCGGCACCCGGAGCCCGGCCTCGGCCAGGGCGCGCAGGAGGCCGATCGCCATCTGGTCGTTGGCCACGAACACCGCGGTGACCGGCTCGCCCGTGGCCAGCCGCTGGACCAGGTGCCGGCCCTTCTCGTAACCGGAGCGCGGACTCCAGTCGCCGACCAGCGGCTCCGGGGCGGTGGCGCCGGCCTCGGCCAGGGCCCGGCGCCAGCCGGCCACGCGGGACTCGGCCTCCAGCCACTCCGGGTCGCCCGAGATGTGGTGCACGGTGCGGTGCCCGAGGTCGATGAGGTGGCGGACGGCGTCGTACGCGCCCTGGGCCTGGTCGACGCACACGACCGGCAGCCCCGACCCCTCGCCGCCCTCGACCGTCACCAGGGGGCGCGGACCGGGCACGGCGACCAGGGCCTCCACCAGCGCCCGCTGCGGGGCGATGGCGATGCAGCCCTCGACGGACTGCTGGATGAGGTAGTCCACGGCCTCGGCGACACCGGCGGGGCTGACGTCGTCCAGGCTGACGATGCTCAGGAAGTACCCGGCCTCGCGGGCGGCCCTCTCGATGCCGGCCAGGGTCTGGGCCGGGCCGAACAGGGTGGTGTCGAAGGCGATGACCCCCAGCACGTTGGTCCGGCGGGTGACCAGGGCGCGCGCGGTCGAGTTGCGGTGGTAGCCGAGCTCGTCGATGGCCCGCTGCACGCGTGCCGTCGTCTCGGCGCGCACGTTGGGGTGGCCGTTGACGACCCGCGACACGGTCTGGTGCGAGACACCGGCCAGACGGGCGACGTCGGCCATGACCGGACTGCGACCACTCTGCAGGGTCACCTGGACGGCACCTCCTCGAAACGCTCAGGAAAGTTCTGTGACGCAGCCAACATTGTTAGCGTTAACAGGAACGGCGTCAAGACTTCTCCGGGAGAAATCTCCCGAACAGTGTCAGCCCAGGAGGCGGGAGTGCAGCACCGTGGCGGAGGTGTCGGAGAGGGAGGCGACCTGGTCGACGACCACCCGCAGGGCCGCGGCGTCGTCCTCGGCGGCGGCGAAGGCCTCGGCGAACTGGGGGTCCAGGTCGCCCGGAGCGCGCTTCCAGAGCGCCTCCACGAGCTCGGTGACGGTACGGCGCTCCTCGACCTGGTAGGCCAGGGCCTCCTCGCGCGACATCACGAAGTGGGCGGCGACCGCCTTGAGCAGAGCGCACTCCAGCAGGGCCCGGCGCGGAACGATGAGGTCGGCGCCGTAGCGGGTCAGACGGCCGGGCCCGTAGGCGGCGCGCGTGGCGCCCTCGGCCGCCCGGCAGAAGCGGCCGATGAACTCACTGGTGAGGTTCTTCAGCGCGGCGAGCGAGGCGAGGTCGCCGGTGAATTCGGCGGGCCACACGGGCGCGGCCAGCAGGTCGGCGAACACCTCGTCCAGCTCCGCGGGCTCGGCGGAGCAGTAGGAGTCGGCGGCCACCCGCACGACCTCGGCGCGCTCGACGGGGCTGCGCAGCGCGGCCATGCGCACGAGCCCGGCGTGCAGGGCGTCCTCGACGTCGTGGACGGAGTAGGCGACGTCGTCGGACCAGTCCATGACCTGGGCCTCGAAGCAGGTGCGGCCCGGGGGCGCGCCCTCGCGCAGCCAGTCGAAGACCTCGGTGTCGTCGGGGTAGCAGTTGAACTTGTGGGTGTCGCCGCCCCCGCCCCGGCACCAGGGGTACTTGACGGTGGCGTCGAGCGTGGCGCGCGTGAGGTTGAGCCCGGCACTGCGCCCGTCGGCGTCGATGACCTTGCCCTCCAGGCGCACGAGCAGGCGCAGGCTCTGGGCGTTGCCCTCGAACCCACCGCAGGCGGCCGCCGCCTCGTCCAGGGCCCGTTCGCCGTTGTGGCCGAACGGGGGGTGGCCGAGGTCGTGCGACAGGCACGCGGCCTCGACCAGGTCGGGGTCGCAGCCCAGCACCTGGCCCAGTTCCCGCCCGATCTGCGCGCACTCCAGGGAGTGCGTGAGCCGGGTGCGCGGGAAGTCGCTCACACCGGGCTGGACGACCTGGGTCTTGGCGGCCAGGCGGCGCAGCGCCGAACTGTGCAGGACCCGGGCGCGGTCGCGCTCGAAGGGGCCCCGGGCACGGTTCTTGCGCCGTTCGCCGGCCATGCGCTCGGTGTCCCGGGCCTGGTAGCCGAGGACGCGCCCTTCGTCTCCGGGACCGCTCGTCATCACTGCGAGCCTACTTCCCGACGGTGACGAAACCGTACGCAGGTCAGGCGGCGTTCACGCGGATATCGCTGCTGTCGTTGAAGATCCAGTAGTACCAGAGGGACGCGGTCTCCCGGGTGATGTACCAGAGCTGCGTGCGGCGCTCGATGACGGCCGGCCCCGAGCGCGCGGGCGAGGCGCCGGCCTCGATACCGAAGTCGTCCGCCATCTGCTGGGACCGCAGGCTGTGCCATGGGTCGGAGACCAGGATGGCGGTCTCCCAGCCGTTGGTGTCGAAGACCTCCGAGACGGCGGACATGCTCTGCAGGGTGTCGCTGCCCTCCTCGACAGCGACGACGGAGTCGGCGGGCACGCCCACCTCCACCAGCCAGTTGCGCCCGGACGCGGCCTCGGTGAAGTTGTCGTCCGGCAGCTTGCCGCCCACCGTGACGATGACCGGTGCCACACCTTCGAGGTAGAGCTCCTGGGCCTGGCGCAGCCGTGCCTCGAAGACCGGAGAGGGCACGCCGTTGTACTGGCTGGCGCCCAGCACCACGATGGCGTCGGAGGGCGTGCGGTCGTCCTGGCGGGCGGTGTACCAGACCCAGCCCCACGTCGCCGGGGGGACCGCCAGGGCCGCCAGCAGCAGCAGGGTGACGATCCAGCGCTTGCGGACGCGGCGGCGCGGGCGTCGGCGCCGGGGCCGCGCGGGTGGGCGGGGGGCGCGCTCCGGCTCGGGATCCGCGCCGGGCCCGGGACCGGGTCCGGGCCCGGCGTCGGGGGCGGTGTCGGGATCGGACAGGGGGTCGGGCCCGGTGCGGGGCGCGCGTCCGCGGGGCGCGGGACGGTCGCGGACGAAGCGTCGGGTGAAGGAGGCCTCCTCGGCGGCCCCCTGTGCTCCGGTGACCGTGTCGTCGGCGCCCGGCCCGCCCGGCCGCGGCGGGAACTCGTCGCGGGAGAACGCGCGGGTGGCACCGGCGGCGGGGTCACGGGGGAAGGCCATGGTGGCCTCTCCACCGGACTCCGGGGCGGGGTGGGGGCCGGCCCCATCGGCTCCGGACGCCCCTGGCTCGTGCGGGAAGGACCGGGTGGCGTCGTCCCCTTCCCCGGCCGCGGCCGGGGCGTACTCGCTCCGGGTGAAGACCCGGGTGGCCTCGTTGTCGGTGGAGGCACCGGCCGGGCCCTCCCACGGCTCGTCGCCGTGACCGTCGCCTGCCACTCGCACCTGCTCACCTCCGCACAATTCGCTGACTGGAGTACTTACCCCCACTGGGACGACTTCCGACCGCCGCTGGTTCTCGGCAGGCCGACCCGTTCGGGGACGAACCTGAGGTGAGGAGGGGATCGGGGAAGACGGCCAGGCCAGCACACGAAAATATATCACGAAAAGGTCACGATGACCCCTGGTGGGCTGTTCCCAGCCGGGCCCGAGTCTAGGGCGTGTGCGGACGGGCGGCATCCGGTCGGCGGCCCACGCACACGACCGCCCCCGCAGGTGTCCGCGGGGGCGGTCCGGGCGCCCGGAAGGCGGAGCCCGCGGTCCGGGCGCAGGGGCGCCCGGACCGATCCGGTCAGCCGCTGGCGCGACCCGCGGCCCGGCCGGCCTCCAGGCGCGCCACCGGTACTCGGAACGGCGAGCAGGACACGTAGTCCAGCCCCGCCTCGTGGAAGAAGTGCACCGAGGCCGGGTCACCGCCGTGCTCGCCGCACACGCCGAGCTTGATGCCGGGACGCGCGGCCCGTCCCTCCTCGACGGCGATGCGGATGAGGCGGCCGACGCCGTCGACGTCCAGCGACTCGAACGGCGAGACGCCGAAGACGCCCTTCTCCAGGTAGGCGGAGAAGAACGAGGCCTCCACGTCGTCGCGGGAGAAGCCCCACACGGTCTGGGTGAGGTCGTTGGTGCCGAAGGAGAAGAAGGCGGCGTGCTCGGCGATCTGCCCGGCGGTGAGCGCCGCGCGGGGCAGCTCGATCATGGTGCCGACCGGGAAGTCCAGTTCGAGGCCGTTCTCCTCCCCCACCTCGCGCAGGACGCGCAGGGCGTCGTCGCGGATGATCTCCAGCTCCTGCACCGTGCCCACCAGCGGGATCATGATCTCCGGGCGGGGCCGGCCGCCCTCCCTGATCCGGTCCACCGCGGCCTGGGCGATGGCGCGTACCTGCATCGTGAACAGGCCGGGGACCACCAGGCCGAGGCGCACACCGCGCAGGCCCAGCATCGGGTTCTGCTCGTGCAGCTTGTGCACGGCCTGGAGCACCCGCAGATCGTTCTCGTGGCTCTCCCCGCGCGCCTCGGCCACGGCCACGCGCACCGACAGCTCGGTGATGTCGGGCAGGAACTCGTGCAGCGGCGGGTCCAGCAGGCGCACGGTGACCGGGAGGCCGTCCATGGCGCCGAGGATGCCGTTGAAGTCCTCGCGCTGCAGGGGCAGCAGCGCGCCGAGCGCCTCGCCCTGCTCCTGCTCGGTGTCGGCGAGGATGAGCCGCTCGACCAGCTGGCGGCGGTCACCGAGGAACATGTGCTCGGTCCGGCACAGCCCGATGCCCTGGGCGCCCATGCGGCGGGCGCGGGCGGCGTCCTCGGGGGTGTCGGCGTTGGCGCGCACGTACATGCGGCGGGCGGCGTCCACGTAGTGCATGAGCCGGTCCACGGCGCGTACGAGGTCGTCGGCCTGGTCCGAGGCGGGGTCGATCTCCCCTTCGAAGTAGCGCACGACCGGGGAGTCGACGACGGGGACCTCTCCGAGGTAGACCTGACCGCTGGTGCCGTCGATGGAGATGACGTCGCCCTCCTCGACCACCTCGCCGCCGGGCGCGGTCATCCGCCGGTTCTTGGTGTCGATGTCGAGTTCCTCGGCACCGCACACGCAGGTCTTGCCCATGCCGCGGGCCACCACGGCGGCGTGCGAGGTCTTGCCGCCGCGGCTGGTGAGGATGCCCTCGGCCGCGATCATGCCCTCCAGGTCGTCGGGGTTGGTCTCCCGACGGCACAGGATGACCTTCTCCCCGCTGCGGGACCACTTGACGGCGGTGTAGGAGTCGAAGACCGCCTTGCCGACCGCGGCTCCGGGCGAGGCGTTCATGCCGCGTCCGAGCCGGCGGAGGTCGGGGTCGGTGGCGGCGCGGTCGTCGAAGCGGGGGAACATCAGCTGGGCGAGCTGGTCGCCGGTGACGCGCTGGACCGCCTCGTCGAGGGTGATCATGCCCTGGTCGACGAGCTGGTCGGCGATGCGGAAGGCAGCGCCCGCGGTCCGCTTGCCCACGCGGGTCTGGAGCATCCACAGCTTGCCGCGCTCGATCGTGAACTCGATGTCGCACAGGTCGCGGTAGTGGTTCTCCAGGGTGTCCATGATGCCCATGAGCTCCTGGTAGCTGCGGGCGTCGATCTTCTCCAGGTCGGCGAGGGGGACGGTGTTGCGGATACCGGCCACCACGTCCTCGCCCTGGGCGTTCTGGAGGTAGTCGCCGTAGACGCCGGGCTGGCCCGAGGCGGGGTCGCGGGTGAAGGCGACGCCGGTGCCCGAGTCCATGCCGAGGTTGCCGAAGACCATCGAGCAGATGTTGACCGCGGTGCCCAGGTCGGAGGGGATGCGCTCCTGGCGGCGGTAGAGCACCGCGCGGGGGGCGTTCCAGGAGTCGAAGACCGCCTTGACGGCGAGGGTCATCTGGTCGCGGGGGTCCGACGGGAAGGGGCGGCCGGTCTGCTCCTGGACGATGTCCTTGAAGCGGGCGACGAGGTCGCGGAAGTCCGCGGCGTCGAGGTCGAGGTCGTCGGTCGTGCCCTTGGCGGCCTTGGCCTCGTCGATGGCGGCCTCGAAGAGTTCTCCGTCGATGTCCAGGACGGTCTTGCCGAACATCTGGATGAGGCGGCGGTAGGAGTCCCAGGCGAAGCGCTCGTCGCCGCCCTGGGCGGCCAGGCCGACGACCGACTCGTCGTTGAGGCCGATGTTGAGGACGGTCTCCATCATGCCGGGCATGGAGAACCTGGCGCCCGACCGCACGCTCACCAGGAGCGGATCGTCGGGCTGGCCGAGCCGGCGGCCCATGGCCTTCTCCAGCTCCTTGAGGTTGGCCTCGATCTCGGCGTCCAGCCCGGCGGGGACGCTGCCGTTCTCCAGGTAGTGCCGGCACGCCTTGGTGGTGATCGTGAAACCGGGGGGCACCGGCAGGCCGAGGTTGGTCATCTCGGCGAGGTTGGCCCCCTTTCCGCCGAGGAGATCCTTCTGGTCCTTGCTGCCCTCGGTGAAGTTGTAGACGTACTTGGCCACGGGGGTGCTCCCTCGTTCTTCTCGACGGCTCCGCGGTGGGACGGCCCCTCGCCCGGATGGGTCCGGACTCTATCCGCACCGCGCGCGACTCCCCTGTCATGAACTCCCCGATTACGATATTTTCGCAGTTCAAGGATGTTGAACAGGTCTATACCAATGGTTCAGCTCGGGTACACCGGTCCCTTGTGTCCAGAATACGACCAGGGAGGCCCCGCGCCACCCGCGACACCGCTGCCGACCTGGGAACTCTGACCGCATGCCGAAGGACGACCGGAGGCGGAACCGCCCCCTGGAGGCACACGACCACCGAGAACCACAGCCGCCACCGGGAGGCGCCGACGAGAGCCCCCGCACCGGCGCGGATTCGGCGATGTGCGGCTCGACACAGCATTACCTGGCAGTAACCTACGGATGCGTAAGTTAGGCTGCCCGTGAGCCCCGTACCGACGCGGGACGAGTGGACGCGAGGAGTGCGACGGTGTCGGAGGAGCAGCAACACCAGGGCGAGACGATGAGGACCAAAGCGCGCGGAGCCGCCGAGGACCTCCTGGAGGCGGTCAAGCCACGACTGCGCGGGTGGCTGCACCTGGGTACGGCGCCGCTCGCCCTGGCGGCGGGCATCGTCCTGGTGTGCCTGTCACCCACGCTGCCGGCGATGGCCGCCAGCGCGGTGTACGCCCTCAGCTCGGTGCTGCTCTTCAGCACCTCGGCCGTCTACCACGTGGGCCGCTGGTCCCCGCCCGCGCAGAGGATCCTGCGCCGCATGGACCACTCCAACATCTACCTCATCATCGCCGGCACCTACACGCCCTTCGTCATCCTGGTCCTGGACGGCGCGCTGCGCACGGCGATGCTCGCGCTGATCTGGGGCGGCGCCACGGCGGGCGTGGCCTTCAAGCTGCTGTGGCTCAACGCCCCCCGGTGGCTGTCGACGGCGCTGTACCTGGCCATCGGCTGGGTCGCGGTGCTGTTCATCCCCGACCTGATCGGCGGGACGCACCCGGCGACGTGGATCCTCATCCTGGTCGGCGGGGTGCTCTACAGCGTGGGTGCGGTGGTCTACGGCCTCAAGCGGCCCAATCCCGCACCACGGTGGTTCGGCTTCCACGAGATCTTCCACTCGCTGACCATCGCGGCGTTCGTCTGCCACTACGTCGCGGTCTCGTTCGTGGTCTACACAGCGAGCTGACCGACACCCGCACCGGGTGACGTCGCCCCGTAGCCCGGGCCGACCGAGAACGCGAGGACCACCCCGAGATCGCGCCAGCGCCCGATGCCGCCGGCACCGTCGTCGGCCTCGGGAACGAGGACCCACGGCTTCCGGAGCCGGTGGGCGTGCTCGCGGACGAACTCCCGTGACACCTCGTCCAGGTGGCCCATGCGCTTGACCGCGACGAGGAGGGCTTCCTCTTCGTCGGGGCCGTTCGACCCCAGGTCCACGATCTGTTCGCGCAGGTGGTCCTCCATATCCTCGACGCCCTGCGGGGAGATGGCCCGGCGGCGCCGCACGAAGCCGCGCCACTGTTCGACCTGGACCTCCAGGACGCCTGGACGTAGCCGTTGCGCTCCAGGCGGTGCAGCAGCCACAGGAGCCGAAGGGGTTGAGTGGATTTCTACACTTCCTTGCGTCACAATGTAGGAAACTGCCGTAGTGCACAACTCAGCATGGAGAGGTGCCAGATGAAGCGCTTGTCCCGAGGGCTGGCCGTTGTCCTCTTCGCCCTGTTGATGGCTTTCTCTGCGAGTGGGACAGCCAGCGCGGCCTCCCTACACACCGCCGGTCCCTACTACTCCGAGCGCGACTGCAAGATCGCGAGGGGCGAGTACGACCGCTACTACGAGATCGAGAGCTACTGCTTTCAGTCGCCGGCCTTCTTCGGCAACTGGTACTTCTACTACTCCAAGTAGAAAACCAAAAGCAGCCGTGGGAGCGTGAGGACCGCTCAACCGTACGGATCAGCGAGTGAACCCGGCGCGGTGTTCCGGCATCTCTCCACGTCCACGAACTGATGCGGAGTAGCGCTGGCCAGGGGTGTCGCATCGAGATAGGCTCTGCTCATCTCGCGGCCCAGGCGGTGGAGCCACGCCCTGGACGGATTCCGGGTGGCTCGCCGTTCAGTCCCCTGACGCGCCCACGTCACGCAGACGGAGCCCCGGTGGCGGAGCAGTAGTTGTCCACCAATTGGAAGAACCTCGTGTAGGAATGATCGGCGCCGTTGAGCATGGCCCGCCCGAAGGCGGCGAGGGCGGGATCACCGCTGGAGGCGAGCGTGACCAGCGTGGACGACCAGCTCTCGTGGGACATGTCCCCGCGCGCGGCCGAGTCGTGGACACCGAGCACCGCCTGGCACGCCTCGTCGCCGTCCGTGCTGCCGGGCACCACCGCCGCCCGCAGTGCCCTGCGTTCCTCCGGTCCGAAGGCGTCGATCGGCTCGCCGACAGGCCCGGCGTGGAAGACCGCGACGAAGGCCGCTGCCGTCGCGACCGCCGCCACCGCGATCGCCTGATGACCGAGTCCCGGCCGCCCGGGCCATGCCCCGGGTCCCCTCCCACGACGCCGGTCGACGCGTGCGCGCACCGCCGATCCCGCCGCAGCTGCAGGCACGCAGACGAGCAGCAGCGCGGACACGGAGAGCGCGGCGAGGCCGCCATTCGAGCCGTAAGCGGTCAGCACGGAGTTCCCCAGGGCGGCCGAGCACGACAGCACCCCTCCCCACCCCAGGCAGGCGGCCCACACTCCTGACTCGAAGGCGGCGGGTTCGAGGAACCCCGCCGTGCACGCCATCGCGCCCGCCGCGCACGCGACGACCCCGGCCCGTCCCCGGCCGCCCCGGCGGACGCCGAGCACTGCGGAGGCGGCAGCGGCCAGCAGCAGCGTCAGTGCCACGATCAACGCGAGCAGAGTGGGCGCGTCACTCGTCGCAGTGGCGGCAAGGGCCACCAGGAGCGTGAAGACGATGGTGACGCCACCGCAGGCCCGGAGCACCCATGCGGCCGCGAGCCGGGCCTCCTGGGCGGGAACGGCGAGGACGCCCACCGCCATGAAACCCGCGGCCAGCGGCAGGGGCCACACGGACCCCACGCTGAACAGGCTCATCGCCACGGAGCTCGGTCCCGGGACCACGAACGTGCCCAGGATCCCGTCGAAGGTCACCCACAGCGCGAACAGGCACCCGAACACCGCACCCGCGCAGCCCAACCCGAGGACGCACGCCAGGCGTGGCGGTGCGGAGGAGGACAGCCAGCGGCGGGCGCACATCGCGCTCCACACCAGGAAGAGCAGGCAGGTCAGCCACAGCGCGAGGACCGAGACGGCGGTGGTGACGACGGGCGCGGCGCTGGTGGAGGACCAGCCCCAGGGAACGTACGGATGCGGCACCGATACGCCCACGGCGATCCCGCCGGCGAGGAGCGCCGCGCACCGCCCCAGGCGCAGTGGGTCACCGGTCGACGCGCAGACCGCGTTCCAGACGATGGCGGCGACCACGACACCGACCACGGCGCCGAGGAGGACCGCGACGGCTAGCATGCCGAGACTCGCCTCGCCCTCGGTCACCAGCCTCCCGGCCGTACCGAGATACGGCTGTCCGGCGCCGAGGATCAGACCGGCGGTCAGCAGGTCGGCCGGGCGGACCCGCGCCAGGCGCCGCGGGTCGCGGAGCGTTTCGGCCCTGTCCCGCGGTCGGGGGTGGTAGGAACGTGCCCGCTGCCAGGCGCTTTCCCGTGGCCGCCCCTCGGCCATGGCGACGAACGCGGACCGGAGCGCGGAGGCGGTGCCCGGGGAGCCGGCGGCGCGGACGTCGGCGTAGTGCTCGCGGGTGCGCAGGACGAGGGCGCGCGCCGGCTGGAGCAGCAGGAGGGGGACGGCCGCCACGGCGAGCGGAAGCAGGGTCACCACGATGAGGGAGAGCGCATCACCCGCGCTCCGCGCCGTCGCGACCACGGCGGCGTGGGCGGCCATGGTGAGGGCCAGCAGCACGAGGAAGCTCCACCAGGCCCCGATGGTCAGGTAGGTGATGTCGATGTCGCGGTTGCGCAGGTGGGCGGCCTCGTGCCGGAGCACCGCCGAGCACTGCCGGTCCAGGTCGGAATCACCACGCGCGGCGAGCAGAGTGCTGTCGACGGCGACCGAGTAACGGCCGAAGGCGCCGAAGGCGCGGGCTCCGTTCGCCGTCCCGAGCGTGACCAGCACCTGGACACGGTCGCGGCCACGGTCACCGAGCACCGCCCGGAGGTCGCCTTCGGCCCTCTGAAGCCGGGGATCGTCGTCGCCGACGGGAATCGGGCGCAGCCGGAGCCGCAGGAGCAGAGGATAGGCAGCGTACACGGCAACGGTGAGGGCGGCCCACACGGGAGCGCCCCCGAGCATGATCGCCACGAGACGCTTCTCCTGCCCTGCCGCACAGGACAAGTAGTCGTCCAGCAGCACCCCGTCCGGAACGGCTCCCGCGTCGGCGCGGGCCCGGGCTGAGCAGGCGGCAGGGTCAAGAATCGATGGGACCCCGGCGAGTTCGAGCAGGGCGACCTGCCAGAGCGTGATGTACATGGCTCCGACCGCCGCGCCGATGATCAGCAGGCCGAAACGCAGGCTGGTGGCGGACGGCAGGACGAACGGGTCGAAGCGCGCGTCAGGCCGCATCCTCCTCCCCGTCGTCCGGCTTCGAGTCCCACCCGCCCTCGGCGAGTTCGGCCACCAGTTCGCGCGTGAGCCGCGCCGCGTCCTCAGGCGAGAGCCCGGAGCGCACGGCGTGCTTGGTAATGGCCGCGGCCACGTCGGGGACGCTCGCCGCCGGGAGAACGGGTAGTTCCGTCTCCGGGGTGAGGCGCTGGGCGGCTCCCCGCCTCAGACGGCGCAGCGCGGCCCGCCACGCCCGGTCCCACCAGGGGCGCAACACGTCGGTCAACGACCCGACGATCAGCTCGTTGAGGACGGTCAGGACGATTCCGGCAACCACACCAACGGCGACCGCGCCGAACCCCAGAGGGTCGTCGCCCGGACGGCGCGGCGCTGCGCCGCGGGCGAAGAACTCGTCTCTGACCACGGGATAGTAGTCGGACTCCGCAGGAGCGCATCGGGAGACGACTCGCGCGGCCATACTGTCGACGGTTCGCGGCCGGGGGTCGTCCGGTGGGACGGCGTTCATCGGTACTCCGTGCTCGGGGGGAGGAGGAGGCGGCCCACATTGTTCGCGTGGCTCCGTAAGGAGCGTAACCGTTTACCGATGCCCTGTGTGGTGATTCGTGCGTATTGGGTGAAATTCTGGCACAGCGCCAGCACACCCAGTGCCCAACGGCCCGCCAGCCTGCCTTCTGGCTCCCCGGAAGAAGCACGAGGCCAGCGCCAAGCGGGCGGGCCGTACTCCGCTTCCGGCACACTCTGACGCCTCCGGAGGGAATCTGGTCGACGCCTGGCGGGCGGTGCACGACGACCCCGGTATCACCGCGGCGGTGATCGTCGCAGATCCTTCCGTGATCACCTCAGCACGCGGCCGCCCGCCCCCTGGCCCGGGGGCGGGCGGCCGTCGCTCGCTCAGGTGCCCTAGCAGCCGGGGAGGCGCTCGACCAGGTACATCTCCACCTGGTCGAGGGAGACGCGCTCCTGGGACATGGTGTCGCGCTCGCGCACGGTCACCGCGTTGTCCTCCAGGGTGTCGAAGTCCACCGTGACGCAGAACGGGGTGCCGATCTCGTCCTGGCGGCGGTAGCGGCGGCCGATGGCGCCGGCGTCGTCGAACTCCACGTTCCAGCGCTTGCGCAGCGCGGCCGCCAGGTCGCGCGCCTTCGGCGACAGGTCGGTGTTGCGCGACAGCGGCAGCACGGCGACCTTGACCGGTGACAGGCGCGGGTCCAGGCGCATCACGGCGCGCTTCTCCAGCTTGCCCTTGGCGTTGGGCGCCTCGTCGACGTTGTAGGCGTCGAGCATGAAGGTGAGGACCGTGCGGTCGACACCGGCCGCGGGCTCGATGACGTACGGGAAGTAGCGCTCGTTCTTCTCCTGGTCGAAGAAGGACAGGTCGGTGCCCGAGGCCTCCGAGTGGGTCCGCAGGTCGTAGTCGGTGCGGTTGGCGATGCCCTCCAGCTCACCCCACTCGCCACCCTGGAAGTTGAACCGGTACTCGATGTCCACGGTTCGGGTGGAGTAGTGGGACAGCTTCTCCTTCGGGTGCTCGTACAGGCGCAGGTTGTCCTTGGCGATACCCAGGTCCAGGTACCACTGGTGACGGGTGTCGATCCAGTACTGGTGCCACTCCTCGTCACTGCCCGGACGGACGAAGAACTCCATCTCCATCTGCTCGAACTCGCGGGTCCGGAAGATGAAGTTGCCGGGCGTGATCTCGTTGCGGAACGACTTGCCGATCTGGCCGATGCCGAACGGGATCTTGCGGCGGGCGCTCTGCTCGACGTTCTTGTAGTTGACGAAGATGCCCTGGGCGGTCTCCGGGCGCAGGTAGGCCAGGCCCTTCTCGTCCTGGACCGGGCCCAGGTGGGTGCGCAGCAGGCCGTTGAACATGCGCGGCTCGGTGAAGGAGTCCTTGGCGCCGCAGTTGGGGCAGGCCAGGGCCTTCAGGCCCTCCTCGGGCTCGCGGCCGTGCTTTTCCTCGTAGGCCTCGATGAGGTGGTCGGCCCGGAAGCGCTTGTGGCAGGACTGGCACTCGGTCAGCGGGTCGACGAACGCCTTGACGTGGCCGGAGGCCTCCCAGACCTCGCGGGCCAGGATGACGCTGGAGTCGAGGCCGACGATGTCGTCGCGCTCCTGCACCATGGAGCGCCACCACTGGCGCTTGACGTTGGCCTTGAGCTCCACGCCCAGGGGGCCGTAGTCCCAGGCGGCGCGCAGGCCACCGTAGATCTCGCTCGAGGGGTAGACCAGGCCTCGGCGCTTGGCGAGGTTGACCAGTGCGTCCATTGCCTCTGACTTGGCGGCCATGGGTGACTCTCCATCCGGCTGGCGGTCGGTGGATCGCGGTGCGCGATACATCGTTGTGGTCGGGGCGCGAAACGCGTGACGAATCAGGGAGTGGCACGTCAGGCGGCCGCGTCCACCCAGGCTAGAGCACGCGGAGACCCTGGTGCGCACGATTTCCACAGTGGCGCGGGGCCTGGTCCGCGCCCGGCCCGCTCAGCGACGGGAACCGGCGCTGGTGAGGAGCTCGAAGGCGGTCGGTTCGTCGATGGCGCGGGAGAGCAGGGGCACGGCGTGGACCTTGACGTCGAAGTCGGAGAGCGCCCGGCGGTAGAACCCGGCACCCTCCCACTCGGTGACCACGGTCCACAGGGAGGGATCATCGGCGGCCCTGCCCAGCCGGTGTCCCAGGAAGCCGGGACGGCGGGAGAGCACCTCGACGGCGACCGCGGCGTCGGACTGGAAGGCCTCGGTGTCGGCCTCGGGCACGGAGTAGCGGGTGATGACGATCACGCCACCATTCTGGCCCATCCTGCGGACCCGCCGCGCCCGAACGGGTCGGTGTGGAGGCCCCGGCCCCGCCGACCTGACCGCGCGCACGGGCACCGACCCGGAAGGGCCCTTCCGGGTCGGTGCCCGTGCGGCGTCGCGCGTGCGGGGCCCGAGGAGCGGTCAGTCCTTGCCGAAGACCCGGTCCACGACGCGCTCCGCGGCGTGGCCGTCGTCCAGCGGGCAGAACTGGTCGACGAACGACCGGTAGCTGCCCTGGTGCTCCTCGGCGACGCGGCCGATGTCCTGGAGGGCCGCGATGACGTCGTCCGACCTGGTCAGCAGCGGGCCCGGCGCGGTCTCCTCGAAGTCGAAGTAGAACCCGCGCAGGTTGTCCCGGTAGCTCTCCAGGTCGTAGGTGAAGAACAGCATGGGCCTGCCGGTGTTGGCGAAGTCGAACATCATCGACGAGTAGTCGGTGATGAGGACGTCGGTGACCAGGAACAGCTCCATGATCTCCGGGTAGAGGGAGACGTCGTAGACGAAGTCCTTCCCCACGATCGGGACGCTGTCCACGACCCTCGGGTGGCGGCGGACCAGGAGGACGTGGTCGTCGCCCAGCTTCTCGTACATCCGCCGCAGGTCCAGGTGCAGGTCCAGCTTGTGCTTGCCGCGCGTGTAGTACTTGTCGTCCCGCCAGGTGGGCGCGTAGAGCACGACCTTCTTGCCCTCGGGCAGGCCGAGGCGGCGCCGCGTGCGCTCGGCGACTTCCTCCCTGTCGGGCGAGAAGAAGATGTCGTTGCGCGGGTAGCCGGTCTCCAGGATCTCGCCCTCGAAACGGAAGGCGCTGCGCAGGATGGGCGTGGCCCAGGGGCTGGGCGAGACGAGGTAGTCCCACTGCCGGGTCTCCCACGCGAGCATCTCGAAGTAGTCGCGGGACTTGCCCCGGATGTTCTCGACGTCGAAGCCGATCCGCTTGAGCATCGACCCGTGCCAGGTCTGCACGACGACCTGGTCGGGCCGTCGGTGGAACCACACCGGCTGGCGGGAGTTGGTCACGAGGTAGCGGCTGCGGGCGAGGGCCTCGTAGTACTCGCGGCCGCGGTGGCGCACCGGGGCCAGGTCCGCCGGCGGGCGCACCTGTCCGTCGGCGATCAGCCAGGACATCGGGTAGTCGGCCCAGCGCTCGCGCCCGCGCAGTTCGGCGTAGATGCTCTGGGGGCTGTCGGAGTACTGGCGGCCGGTGTAGGTGTCGAACAGGACGCCGTCCACGACCGGCTCCAGCCTCTGGGCCGGATAGAAGGTCTCGCGCAGCTCGCGCTGGGCGAAGGAACCGCGCTCGGCGGGGCGCAGGTCGGTGCCGACCCGCAGGATCGGCAGGCCGTGGCCCTTGTAGGAGAGCGTGTAGGTGCGCTCGGAGGTCTGCAGTGCCAGCGGCAGGTGCGAGATGAGGTCCTCGGCGAACTCCACGCCGACGTCGGTGGAGCCCGCCCCGCCGGTGTCGAGCACCTGCCCCCAGAGCTGGTAGCCGCCCGCGGCCAGGGACAGCTCACCGGAGAGGGTGGGGACGTCGGCGGGGGCGAATTCGGCGGTGAAGCGGCTTCCGGAACGCTCCACCTCCAACTGGTGCTCCTCGTCGCGGCCCTGGGCCCTGGCCACGAGCCGCAGGTCGGCGTCGGCGGTGAAGTCGCCGCTGAGGACGAGCCGGCGCCCCTCCCAGGCGGCCCGCTCGACCACGGGGCGCGCGTGCCCGGCGCGCAGGGCCAGATGGCCGGTCGCGGTGCGCTGCACGACCAGCTCCTGGTGGGAGCCCTCGGTGGCGTAGGTGCTCCCGTTGACGGTGTCGGGCAGGACCGGCGCGACGCTCTCCTGGTCGGGGGTGACCAGGTGGACGTCCCACACCTCCTGGCGGATGACGCCGCCGCACTCGGTGACGCTGCGGTCGATCAGGTCGGCCGCGCGCACGCGGGCGCCGATCCGCCCGCCGTGCGCCGTCAGCGGATAGCTGAGCACCGCGGTGCCGGGCCGGCGGGTCAGGCGCAGCTCGGTGGCCCGGGCGGCGGGCGCCGACACCAGTTCGCCCTCCAGTTCGAGCTCTCCGGTGCGGGTGTCGTAGCGGTGGTCGGTGATCCGTGCGCGAGACGGCTCGACGGCGACGACCAGCTGGCGGTCCCTGTTCCAGCGGGGCCGGATCCACAGGTCCTCGTCGATCTGCTGGTAGCCGGGCCGTTCGGGCGGACCGGCGACCGGGTTGCCGATGAGCCTGCGGCGGGCCAGGCCGCGGTTGACCACGACCAGCTCGACCTTCCAGTCGCCGGGCTCCCAGCGCCCGCCCGAGCGCAGACGGCGGGGGTCGAGGACGACCGTGAACCCGCCGTAGTCGTGGCGGGCGGCGTCGACCAGGTCCGGGAGGCGGTACTCGGCGGCCAGGCGCGTGTGCACGGGGAGCCGGACCCGGCGCCGGGTGGAGGTGTTGACGGCGAACGCGACCACGTGCTGCTGCCAGCGCTTGCGGGCGCGCAGGTGCCGGATGCCGACACGGCCGCTGATGTGCAGGCGGCCGTCCTTCCAGTGGACGTCCTCGGTCTTCTGGCGGACCTTGAGCTCGTCGTCGAGCCGGTAGACCTCGCGCGGCACGGCCTTGGCGGGGTCGGTGGCGTCGAAGAAGGGGTAGCGGATGTAGTAGCCGAGCCCGCGACGGACCACGGTCGCCTTCTTGATCTCCACGCTCTTGGCGAAGGTCGCGACCTCCACGACGTCGGCCGCGCGCCGCTTGCGCACCAGGTGGTACAGGAGGCGGTCCAGGACGCCCAGACCGCGCAGCAGGCGCGGGGACACGTGGTCCAGGTAGGTGTTGAGCAGGTCGAGGACGAGCTCGCGGACCTCCTCGTCGGCGTCTTCGAGACGCAGCAGGAGCTGGCGGAGCTCGCCCTGCAGGAGCGGGCGGTCCCAGAGCTGCCGGTCGGCGGTGCTCAGGCTCGCGGCCAGGACGCCCATGGCCTGGAGGCGGCGTGTGAGGGCCTGTGCTTCCAGTGGGACGGGAGTGGCCTCGCGTTGGCGCTTGAGCAGCACCGGCGCGGGCAGGACGTCGACGGCCGCGGCCGCCAGGGTGGCGCGGCGCAGCCCGAGGCCCGCGTCCTCGGGGGCGAGGCCGTGGTCGGTCAGCGAGTTCCAGAACTCCCGGAGCCAGAGCTTGTTGCCCAGAGCGGAGTCCGACACCAGTGCGGGGACGGCGCGGGGGTCCTCCGCTACGTGGTGCTTGCCGCAGAGCTTCCGGTGGAAGCCGGAGGGGGAGGCACCGAGCTCATTGAACCGGTAGACATTGCCCACGACCAGGTCGGAGCGGGTGTCGGCGGCGCTGGCGGCGAGGTAGGACACCGCGTACCCGGTGAGCGCGTCACCGCCGTCGAGGAAGAGCAGGTGGGTGCCCGAAGCCGCGGCGGCACCGCGCACCCGCGCAGCGGGGCGGTCCGGAGCGGGGTCGGTGTCCGGGAGCACCACGGCCAGCCCGGGCGGCGGAGCCGCGGCGAAGGCCCTGGCGACGGCCAGGGCGTCCACGCGGGTGTCCTCGACCGTCTCGTCGCCGTGGTCGGCGTGCTCGCCCCGTTCGGCGGTTTCGCTCTCCTCCGAGCCGTCGTCGTCACCGGACGGGTCGGCGCCCGCCTCCTCGTCGGAGGAGTCGGCGGGGCGGGAGCCGTCCCCGCCGGCGGCGCGGACCGGGACGAGGACGACCTCGAAGCCCGGGGCCGGATCGGGCGCGGTGGCGCCGCCCTCCTCGCGCTGGCGGGCCAGGGAGTCGAGGCAGTACTGCAGGTGGGGCTCGGTGACGTCGAACGTCACGATGACTGTGGGTTCGGGCACGGAAGTTGACACCCTCCGAAGGGTCCGTCGCTACGGGCAACGTGCGGACGCGGCGCGGTCCGCGCTGTCAGTCGAGTACCCACCGAATGTAGAGGATCCCTGACCCCACGTGCGCCGCGAGGGGCTCGTAGCTGGTGGGAGGACCGCGCCCACGCGGTGAACCGGGCCTGATTCCATGCCCGGAGAGGTCCCCTGGAGGGGCGCGGACTCCTAAAATGTCACAGGAACGCGTAGCGGCTCACCCCCCGGCCGCGCCCGGGGGGACGGACCGCTGGACAACCGATCACGAGCCCGGAGGCGGGTCGCGCACCACGGTGCGGGCGACGCCTCGACGGTGGCGGACTGCGGAACGGACGGCATGGCCTCTCCCGAGCACGGCGACGAACAGCGGCCCGTTCCCGGCCGCCCCCTCCCCGACGGCGAAGCGTTCTACACCCCCGGAGCCGGACGGCTGCGCGCGACGGTGGAACGGCGCAGCGCCGTCCCCCTCGTGTGGCTGCACCGCCAGCCGCGCTGGCTGCCGCCGCTGGCACTGGGCGCCCTGTTCATCGCCGGCCTGATGGCACCGGGCCTGGTGGGCGCACTGTGCCTGCTCGCGGTGTCGGTGTTCTTCTCCTGGCTGGCGTTCCTCACCTGGCCCACGCTGGACCGGCAGCAGCGGGTGCCGCGCGTGATCATGGTGGTGGTCGTGCTGGTGCTGACGGTGGCGCGGTTCCTGGGGTTCTGAGGCCCGGCCGGGCGGCGACCCCTACGTCGCGTTTTGACAATCATTTTCGTTTTCGGCATACTGATCAGGTGTCTGACCAGTTCATGGGGGCCGCGGGCCACGATCCCGACGTACCACCCGCCTTCCGGATCACCGACGCCGTCGTGGGCTACGACGGCACGCCGGTGCTCCACGGCGTGGACCTCGACGTCCCCGTGGGGCAGACGATCGCCGTCATGGGCCCCAACGGGTCGGGGAAGTCCACGCTCATGCGCGCGATGCTCGGCATCGCACCGCTCTCCTCCGGCCGGATCCTGGTCCACGGAACACCGCTGCGGCGCTTCCGCGACTGGCACCGGATCGGCTACGTGCCCCAGCGGCTCACCGCCGGCGGCGCGGTCCCCGCCACGGTCCGCGAGATCGTGGCCTCGGGCCAGGTCGCCGCACGCCGACTGCTGTCCCTGCCCACCCGCGCCGACCGCGCGGCCATCGACGAGGCCCTGGAGACCGTCGGCCTGGCCGACCGGGCGCGCGACTCCGTCCGGGAGCTGTCGGGCGGCCAGCAGCAGCGCGTGCTCATCGCCCGCGCGCTGGCCGGGCGACCGGACACCTTCGTCATGGACGAGCCCATGGCCGGCGTCGACGCGGAGAACCAGCGCGAGCTGGCACGCACCATCGAGCACCTGCGCGGGACCGGGGCCACCGTCGTGCTGGTCCTGCACGAGCTGGGCCCTCTGGAGGACGTGATCGAGCGCGCCGTCGTCCTGGACGACGGCCGGATCGCGCACGACGGCCACCGGGCGCCCGCCGCCACCGGGGCGTGCGCGCGCCCGGGGCACGAGCACCAGCACCCCCACCCCGACCCCAACGACCCCGACCCGCGGGCGGCCGGCGCGGAGCCCGCACCCGCGGACCTGATCCGACTCGAGGTACCCGGCAGTGACTGAACTTCTCCAGTACGAGTTCATGCGCCGCGCGCTGCTCGCCGCCGTACTGGTGGGACTCGTCACCCCGGTCATCGGTACCTTCCTCGTCCAGCGCCGCCTCGCGCTGCTGGGCGACGGCATCGGCCACGTCGCACTGACCGGCGTGGCGCTGGGCCTGCTGACCAGCACCTCCCCCGTCCTGACCGCGGCCGCGGTGGCCACCCTGGGCGCCATCCTCATGGAGGCGGTGCGGGTGCGCACGCGGGCCAGCGGGGAGGTCGCCCTGGCTCTGCTGTTCTACGGCGGTATCGCGGGCGGCGTCCTGCTCATCGGTCTGACCCCCGGTGCCAGCAACGCGACACTGACCGCCTACCTGTTCGGCTCGGTGAGCACCGTGGAGGAACAGGACATCTGGGTGGTGGCCGTGCTGGCCGCCGCCGTCGTGGCGGTGGTGGCGGTGTTCGGGCGCCAGCTCTTCGTGCTGTGCCAGGACGAGGACGTCGCCCGCGCGCACGGACTGCCGGTGCGCTTCCTGAGCATCCTGCTGGCGGTCACCGCCGCGCTGACCGTCGTGATCGCGATGCGTGTGGTGGGCCTGCTGATGGTCAGCGCGCTGATGATCGTGCCCGTGGCCGCCGCACAGCAGTTGACCAGGAGTTTCCGGGTGACGATGGGGCTGGCCGTGGCCATCGGCCTGGTGTCCTCGGTCGGCGGGTTGTCCACGGCCTTCTACTCCGACCTGGCGCCCGGCGCCACCATCGTGTTGATCGCGCTGTCGGTGTTCTGCGTCGCCGTCGCCTCCGCCGGGCTCGCCCGTCGGCGGGGCCGGCGCCGCGCGGGAAGCCCCCGGCGACCGGAGGGGCCGTTCGAGGCCGATACGATGCCCCAGACCGCGCGGGGAGGATGACACCATGAGTACACGACGCGAGGCCGTTCGCCAGACACTGTCCGAGTCCTCCGGTTTCCGCAGCGCGCAGGACCTCTACGCGGACCTGCGGGCCGATGGCTCCAAGATCGGCCTGACCACGGTCTACCGCGCCCTGCAGGCGCTGAGCGACTCCGGCGAGATCGACGTACTGCGCAACGACGACGGCGAGGCCGTCTACCGGGCCTGTGGAACGGAGACCCATCACCACCACCTGGTGTGCCGCGTATGCGGCACCGCGGTGGAGATCGAGGGCCCGACGGTCGAGTCCTGGGCGGCAGAGACCGGCGCCAAGCACGGGTTCACCGACGTCACGCACACGGTCGAGGTGTTCGGTACCTGCCCGCGCTGCTCGTCCTGACTCGGCGGCCCCGCCACCGGGCGGGCTCCGTCGGGCCGGGCAGGCCGCCCCGGCCCTCGTGGGCGTAGGCCGCCCGGCGCCGACCGGGCGGGTCGTGGACGGAGCGGTCGGGCCGCACACCCGCCTGGCCGACGTGTTTCCGCGCCGCGTCCCCGCCCTCCGCTTCCGGCCGCACCGCGGCCGCCCGACCCCGGCACCCACGACTCGTCAGCGCGCGGACGCGGCCCTCGGCCGCGCCCGTGGACCGTCAGGCCGCCGTCGGCGAACGGGCCAGGGCGTGCTCTGCCGGTCGAAGGCGCCCGCGTAGGAGGGCTCGGCGCCCACCGCGGCGCGGTCGGCTCACTCGCAGGGCGAGCAGGGCTCCAGGTTGGGGCGCTTGGCGCTCAGACCGTCGCCGGAGGAACGGCCGGTGAGGCGGCGGCCGATCCACGGCACCAGGTACTCGCGGGCCCAGTGCAGGTCCTCCTGGCGGGCCGACCGCCAGTCGCGCGGCTCGGCCGGCGGCCAGGGCGCGCCCCAGTCCTCGTCCACGGGCACACCCAGGACCTCGCACACGCGCAGCGCGATGCGGCGGTGCCCCTCGGTCGAGAAGTGCAGCCGGTCCCAGCTCCACGCACGCGGGTCGGAGAGCACGCGCATGCTCCACATGTCGACGACGTCGCAGTCGTACTTGTCCGCGATGGCGCGCAGGTGCATGTTGTACGTGGACACCTTGCCGCGCAGGTGGCGCATGACCGACAGGGAACCGGTGTCGAAACCGGTGAAGAGCACCAGGCGGGCACCGGTCCCGCTGAGCCGGGCCACCCCGGCCTCGACGAGCTGGGCGGTGGCGTCCGGGTCGCCGCCGGGGCGGATGATGTCGTTGCCGCCCGCGCACAGGGTGATGAGGTCCGGGGAGAGCTCGACCGCCCGGGGTACCTGCTCGGTCATGATGCGGCCGGCGAGCCTGCCGCGCACGGCGAGGTTGGCGTAGCGGACCTCGCCGACGTGGCGCGCCAGGTGCTCGGCGACCCGGTCCGCCCAGCCCCGGTAGCGGCCGTTGGGCACACTGTCGCTGTCGGGGTAGGGGTCGCTCATGCCCTCGGTGAAACTGTCACCGAGGGCGACGTAGGAGATGATGTCCTTCTGCGTCAGATCACTGTTCCCAAAGCCGCTCATAACGCACGATGATGCAACTCCACCATGGGGTTACGCGACAGTAGGTTGATGCTTTCCACCCTTTTGGGCGAGACATCACAGTATGACCGGCGCGTCGCTTTCAGCCGCGCGCACGCCGACGCGGCCGGACCGGTGGCCGCACGCGCGGTTCAGCTCCGGTCCTTGGTGAGCGGGGTGAGCTCCGGGCGCTTGGGGGTCACCGAGTCACCCGAGGAGCGCCCGGTCAGGCGGCGGCCGATCCACGGCCCCAAGGACTCGCGGACCCACGTCAGGTCCTCCTTGCGCGCCTGGGCCCAGCTCACCGGTGTCGTCTCGGGCCAGGGCGCGTCCCAGCGCTCGGCCGTGGGCACGCCCAGCACCTCGGCGACGCGCAGCGCCAGGCGGCGGTGTCCCTCCGGCGACATGTGCAGCCGGTCGTCGTCCCAGGCGCGGGAGTCGGTGAGGACGCCCATCGACCACTGGTCGACGAGGAAGCAGTCGTACTTGTCGGCGATGGCGCGCACGTTCATGTAGTAGCGCGCGAACAGGCCGATGGTTCCGCGCATGTAGCCGGTGGAGACGTTGACCCCGGTGAAGAGCACGACCTGGCTGCCCTGGGCGCGCAGGCGGGCCACCGTGGCGTCCAGCACCTTGGCCATCCGCTCGGGGTCGCCGGCCGGGCGCAGCAGGTCGTTGCCGCCCGCGCACAGGGTGACCAGGTCGGGGGCCATCTCCAGGGCGACCGGGACCTGGTCGGTGACGATCTGGCGCATGAGCTTGCCGCGTACGGCCAGGTTGGCGTAGCGGATCTCGCCGAGGTGGTCGGCGAGGTGCTCGGCGAGACGGTCGGCCCAGCCGCGGAAGACCACGTCCTCGGCCGCTCCCGTGCCGTCCGCGTGCGCGTTCGCGGGGTAGGGGTCGCCCACGCCCTCGGTGAAGCTGTCCCCCACCGACACCACTGACATGCCCGGGCGCAGCAGCCCGGCGTTCTCGGATCCCACGGTCACTTCTCCTCTTCCGGAACGGACTCGCCCACCGGGTCGCCCACCGGGTTGGGCACGGCGCCGCCGTAGCGGCGATCCCGGCTCGCGTAGATCTCACAGGCCCGCCACAGGTGGCGGCGGTCGAAGTCGGGCCAGAGGGTGTCGAGGAACACGAACTCGGCGTAGGCGGACTGCCAGAGCAGGAAGTTGGACGTGCGCTGCTCGCCGGAGGAGCGCACGAACAGGTCCACGTCCGGCATGTCCGGCACGTACATGTGGCGGGCGATGGCGTCCTCGGTGATCTTCTCCGGGGAGATCCGGCCCGCCGCGGCCTGGCGTGCCAGTTCACGGGCGGCGTCGGCGATCTCCGCGCGCCCGCCGTAGTTGACGCAGAACTGCAGGGTCATCCGGGTGTTGTCCTTGGACAGCTCCTCGGCTTCCTTGAGTTCCTTGATGACGCTCTTCCACAGCATTCCGGCGCGCCCGGCCCACCGGATCCGCACGCCGCGGGCGTGCAGTTCGTCGCGCCGGTTGCGGATGGTGTCGCGGTTGAAACCCATCAGGAAGCGCACCTCGTCGGGCGAGCGCTTCCAGTTCTCCGTGGAGAAGGCGTACGCCGACAGGTTGGGGATGCCCATCTCCAGAGCGCCCTCGATCACGTCGAAGAGGGAGGACTCCCCCGCCTTGTGGCCCTCGGTGCGCGGCAGCCCGCGCTCCTTGGCCCAGCGGCCGTTGCCGTCCATGACCACGGCCACGTGCCGGGGCACGAGGTCGGCGGGCAGCTCCGGCGGTCGCGCCCCGCTGGGGTGCGGGACGGGCGCGGCGTACTGCCGCCGCTTGTCGGCGTCGAAGTTGAACAGGCTCAAGAACGCTCCACGTGGCGCAGTGATCGGATTCCGTTCTCCAGGTGCCACTGTAGATAGGCCGCGACCAACCCACTGCACTCGGAGCGGTGCCGGTCCTGACTGGCGTCCGCGCTCTCCCAGTCCCCTCCGAGCAGCGCCGACATCAGTCTCGGCGTCTCGGGCGACGGGTGCACGGAGCCGTGCGGACGGCACACCGAGCAGACCATACCGCCGGCGTGCACCGCGAACGCGCGGTGCTCCCCCCTGCTGCCGCAGCGCGCGCACTCCCCCAGCGCGGGGGTGTACCCCGCCACGGCCAGCGAGCGGAGCAGATAGGCGTCGAGCACCAGGCGGGAGTCGTGGGACCCCTCCCCCAGGGTGCGCAGGGCACCGATGAGCAGGAGGAACTGGCGCAGGGCCGGGTCCTTCTCCACGGCGACGATCTTCTCCGCGGTCTCCAGCATGGCGGTGGCGGCCGTGTAGCGGGAGTAGTCGGAGACCACCGACTCGCCGTAGGGGCGCAGCGTCTCGGCCTGGGTGATGACGTCCAGGGTCCTGCCGGTGTGGAGTTGGACGTCCACGTGGGTGCACGGTTCCAGACGGGCGCCGAAGCGCGACTTGGTACGGCGCACGCCCTTGCCGACGGCCCGGACCAGTCCGGTGCGCCGGGTCAGCAGGGTGACGATGCGGTCGGCCTCGCCCAGTTTCTGGGTACGTAGAACGACGCCCTCGTCGCGGTAGAGACTCACTCCTCCATTGTCGCGGATGGCACCGACCACCCGGGCGTCGTCCCCAGCCCCGCGGCGCTCCGGAGCACCCCTGTCGTGACCTGCTTTGTTACGATTTGGATTTCCTTTTCATCATAATTGCTCTACTCTCACGCGCTAGGGCGCTCCGATCGGTCCCGAGCAGGGGACGAAACCCCACATTGGGAGAGCCCGAAATCCATCCATCCCCACGGAGGTAGAGCGACATGGCGCGTGGCCGCAGAGGCAAGCGCAGGAAGAGCGCTCACGAACGCCGCTCGGGCCGGGACGGACGACACCGTCTCCTGCCCCTGGCGGCGGGCATCGCCGCGGTCCCGGTGGGGGCCGTCCTGGCCGGGGCGCTCCTCGTGACCGACCCGGCCGACCGGCTGAACCCGTTCACGAACACGTCCGACGGATCCGCGGCCTCCGCCGGGTCCGAGGGCACCGGCGACTCCGGCGGCGCGACGGGCGACGCGGTGCGCGCCCCGGACGCCGACGACGGCTCGGACTTCTTCGAGGACCCCACCGGCACGCCCCGCGAGTCCGCTCCCGGGACGGACGGCTCCGTCGCGGCGGAGGTCACGGCCTCGGCCTCGGCCGTCCCCGAGGAGGAGCAGGAGGAGAGCCCCGAGGACACCGGCGGGGAGCGCGCTGAGAGCGGCGGCGGGAGCAGTGGGGGCAGCGGCAGCGGTGGGAGCGCCGACAGCGGTAGCGGCGGCGACTCGGTCACCGCGGCGAGCTCACAGGTCACCCGGGTCGTGGAGCTGGTGAACTCCGAGCGCGCGGACGCGGGCTGCGGCTCGCTGCGGGTGGACGACAGGCTCACCGCCGCCGCCCAGGAGCACAGCGAGGACATGGACGCCCGGGGCTACATGGCCCACGAGAGCCCCGAGGGCGAGGGTCCCGGGGACCGGGCGGCCCGGCACGGCTACGACGCCTGGGGCGCCGAGAACGTCGCCAAGGGACAGCAGAACGCCCAGCAGGTGATGGACGCCTGGATGAACAGCCCGGGCCACCGCGCCAACATCCTCAACTGCGACCTCGTCGCGATCGGTGTCGGCGAGTCGGGCAACGCGTGGACCCAGTTGTTCGGCTGGGAGTAGTAACGGGACGCCGGAGGACCACGAAGGGCGGGCCGCACCCGTGAGGGCGCGGCCCGCCCCCCCATGTGTGAGGAGGCCACCGCCACCGCTCGGGGAGCCGCGACGGCCGTGGGGCCCGCGACCTGTGTCGGTCGCGGGCCCCACGGGTGGGTCGGTGTCGGCTCAGGCGCGGCCGATGGCGCTGCACAGCGCCTTCAGCGAGGCCGTCGTGATGCTGCTGTGGATACCCACGCCCCACACGACGCGGCCGTCGATCTCGGCCTCGACGTAGGCTGCGGCGCGGGCCTCGCCGTCACCGCCCATGGAGTGCTCCACGTAGTCCATGACGCGGACCTTGACGTCGACGTCGGTCAGGGCGTCGCAGAAGGCGGAGATCGGGCCGTTGCCGGTGCCGGTCAGCTCGCGGATCTCGCCGTTGACGCGGGCGTCGGCCTCGATCCGGTAGGTGCCGTCCTCGGCGGTGGTGGAGCGGTGGGCCAGCACCGCGACCGGGCCCTGCTCGGACAGGTAGGTGTCGGAGAAGATCTCCCAGATGCGCCCGGCCGGGAACTCGCCGCCCTCGGCGTCGGTGAAGCCCTGGATGACCTGGGAGAACTCGATCTGCAGGCGACGCGGCAGGTCCAGCGAGTGGTCGCGCTGCATGATGTAGGAGACGCCGCCCTTGCCGGACTGGCTGTTGACGCGGATGACCGCCTCGTAGTTGCGCCCGACGTCCTTGGGGTCGATCGGCAGGTAGGGCACGTCCCAGGTGTACTCGTCGACCGGGGTCCCGGCGGCCTCCGCCGTCTCCTCCAGCGCCGTGAAGCCCTTCTTGATGGCGTCCTGGTGGGAGCCGGAGAAGGCCGTGTAGACCAGGTCGCCGCCGTAGGGGTGGCGCGGGGCGACCGGCAGCTGGGTGCAGTGCTCGACCGTGCGGCGGATCTCGTCGATGTCGGAGAAGTCGATCTCGGGGTCCACGCCCTGGCTGAACAGGTTCATCCCCAGGGTGACCAGGCAGACGTTGCCGGTGCGTTCACCGTGCCCGAACAGGCAGCCCTCGACGCGGTCGGCCCCGCCCATGACCGCCAGTTCGGCGGAGGCCACACCGGTGCCCCGGTCGTTGTGCGGGTGGACGGACAGGACCACGTGCTCGCGACGGGTCAGGTTGCGGCTCATCCACTCGATCTGGTCGGCGTAGACGTTGGGGGTGGCGCGCTCGACCGTGGCGGGCAGGTTCAGGATGATCTCGCGGCCCGGGCCGGGCTGCCAGACGTCCATGACCGCCTCGCAGACCTCCAGGGCGAAGTCCAGTTCGGTGTCGACGAAGATCTCGGGCGAGTACTCGTAGCCGAAGTACTCGGTCTCGCCCAGGTACTGCTCGGCGAACCGCATGACGTGGCGGGTGCCCTCGACGGCGATGTTCTTGCAGGCCTCCCGGTCGACCCGGAAGACGACGCGGCGGAAGGTCGGCGCGGTCGCGTTGTACAGGTGGACGGTGGCGCGCTTGGCGCCGACCAGGCTCTGCACGGTGCGCTCGATCAGGTCCTCGCGGGCCTGGGTCAGTACGGAGATCTGGACGTCGTCGGGGATCAGGTCGTCCTCGATCAGGGACCGTACGAAGTCGAAGTCGGTCTGGCTGGCGGAGGGGAAGCCGACCTCGATCTCCTTGTATCCCATGCGCACCAGCAGCTGGAACATCTCGTGCTTGCGCGCGGAGTCCATCGGCTCGATCAGCGCCTGGTTGCCGTCGCGCAGGTCCGTGGACAGCCAGCGGGGCGCCTCGGTGATGGTCTTCGTCGGCCAGGTGCGGTCCGGCAGGTCCACCGGAGCGAAGGGCTCATAACGGTGGAAGGGCATAGGGCTGGTCTTCTGCTGCGGCACCATGTCGGTGGCTCCTCGGTGAAAGTTCGCGTGGTCAAAGGTCGACCAGGACAAGCCGAAGCCCCGCGGCGAGGGAGCCGACCTTTTAACGACCCCCGCCGCGGCCGCTAAGGAGGAGCAGCTCGCGCAGCATAACGGGATTCACGCTAGCAGACGGATCCGAAACCCTGGTACCCGACGCCCACATTCTGGGACGTCACCCTGTTCGACGGTGGCGGGGGCCCCGCTATTCCCGCGCACGGCGCAAGGGGCGCCGCGGTGGCCCGGCCAAGTGGTCACCGTGACGCCCCTCAACCCCCATGGGGGCCTGGTCGCCGCGGCCCGGGGTGCAGGTCCGGGCCGCGGCGGGCTGTGGCGGCGGTCGCGTGGCTGTCCGACCGCCCGCGGGCGGGTTACGCGCCGGGGACCGGCTCGAACTCCTTGACCGCGTTGATCGCCGGTCCGTGCGGGGTGTTGGCCTCGCGCTCGATCATGATCTCGACCAGGACGGGACGCGAGGTCGCACGCGCCTCCTTGCGGGCCCACTCCAGCGACTCACGGATCTCGGCGGGCTCGAAGACGCGGCGGCCGGAGCAGCCGTAGGCCTCCATGAGCTTGACGTTGTCCGTGCCGTACTCGTCGTAGTGGATGTCCACCTGGTAGTTCATGTCGAACGGGATGGACGCCTGGCGGATCAGGCCCAGGTACTCGTTGTTGAGCATGATGATGACGTAGGGCACGTCGTACTGGGCGGCGACCGCCAGCTCCTCCACCATGTACTGGAAGCCGTAGTCGCCGACGATGCCGACGACCTCCGCGTCCGGTGCGGTGTTCTTGAGGGCCTTCTTCACACCGATGGCCGCGGGGATCTCCCAGCCCAGGGGCCCGGCCTGGCCGCAGATCTGGTAGCGGCGCGGCTTGTAGGCCTTCTGGTGCTGCCCGCCCCAGATCTGGTAGAGGCCGATCGCGGTGACGAAGTAGGTGTCCTCGTCGAAGACCTCGTTGATCTCCTTGTACACGCGCGGCGCCTTGACGGGGACGGTGTCGAAGTCCTCGCGCCGGGTCAGGCCGGCCTTGAGCTCACCGATCCGGTCGATCCACGGCTGCACCGCGGCCTTGGCGTCACGGCGCTTGGCGGCGGCGAGCAGTTCGCGCAGGAACAGCCTGGCGTCGGAGACCACGCCCAGGTCGGGCTCGAAGACCCGCCCGATCTGCGTGGCCTCGATGTCCACGTGGATGAACGTGCGGTCGCCGCGGTAGACGTCGATCTGCCCGGTGTGGCGGTCGGCGAACCGCGCGCCGACGGCCAGGACCAGGTCCGACTCCAGGAACGAGGCGTTGCCGTAGCGCTGGGAGGTCTGCACGCCGGTCATGCCGGAGTAGAGCGGGGAGTCCTCGTCGAAGGACCCCTTGCCCATGAGGGTGACCTGCACCGGCACGTTCAGGTAGGCGGCCAGCTCGCGCAGCTCGTCGGAGGCCTCGGCCAGGATCACGCCGCCGCCCGCGAGGATGAGCGGGCGCTCGGCCTCCAGCAGCAGGTCCAGGGCGCGCTCGACCCGCGGCAGGTGCGGTTCGACGGTGTTGATCTTGAGCGGGGCGTCGATGGAGGGGTCGTAGTCGATCAGCTGCTGGGCGATGTCGACCGGGATGTCCACCAGGACGGGGCCGGGGCGGCCCTCCTGGGCGATCCGGAACGCCTCGCGGAAGATCCACGGGGCGGTCGCCGCCTCCTTGATCTGCACGGCCCACTTGGTGACGGGCTTGGCGATCTCGACGATGTCGACGGCCTGGAAGCCCTCCTTGTCCAGCAGGTCGGTGCGCTGCTGGCCGGTGATGCACACGATCGGCACGGAGTCGGCGATGGCCGTGTACAGGCCGGTGATCATGTTGGTGCCGGCGGGGCCGGAGGTGCCGATGGCCACACCCACCCTGCCGGTGGTGCGCGACCACCCGTCCGCCATGTGGGTGGCGCCCTCCTCGTGGCGGACCGTCAGGTGTTCGATCCCACCGACGTCCTCCATGGCCTTGTAGAGCGGCAGGATCGCCGCACCCGGGCAGCCGAAGGCGGTGTCCACGCCCTCGTCTTTGAGAACCTCGACGACGGCGTTCATCGCGGGCATCTGTACCATTTGAAGCGAACCCTTCAGTGCTAGGGGGGTTGAACGGATTTCCGTCGGCGGGACCCAGGGTGCGGCCAACACCCGAGGCCGCCGCCGGCCACGCGGTTCACACGTCAGCCGTGGTGGCGGACGGCCGGTACCGCCGACGGGAATTCCACTCGTGGCGGTGGTTACGCGCCACGACCCGACAGTTGCAGGACGGTCTTCAGCAGCGCGGAGTGGTCGAGCCCGCCGTCGCCCTGGAGCTTGAGCGCGCCCACGAGCTGCGCCACAGTGGCGCCCACGGGGAGCGCGACCCCGGCCTCGCGGGCCGAGTCGGTGACGATCCGCATGTCCTTGTCGTGCAGCGCGATCCGGAAGCCCGGCTTGAAGTCGCGCTCGCGCATGACCTTGCCCTTGCGCTGGAGGACGGTGCTGCCGGCGAGGCCGCCGCCCAGGACCTCCAGGCCCGCCTCGGTGTCCACGCCGTGCGCCTCGAGGAAGACGAGGGCCTCGGCCAGGAGCTGGATGTTGCCCGCGACGATGAGCTGGTTCGCGGCCTTGACCGTCTGGCCGGAGCCGTGCGGGCCGACCAGCACGGGCGTGGTGCCCAGGACGTCGAAGACGGGGCGCGCGGCGTCGAAGTCGGCCTGCTCGCCGCCGACCATGATGGACAGCTTGGCCTCGATCGCGCCGGCCTCGCCACCGCTGACGGGCGCGTCCAGGACGCGGAAGCCCCGTTCGGTGCCGGCCTGGGCGATCTCGCGGGAGACGTCCGGGCGGATGGTGCTCATGTCGATGATGAGGGTGCCGGGCTTGGCGCTCTCGAAGACCCCGCCCTCACCGAGCATGGCCTCCTTCACGTCCGGGGAGTCCGGGACCATCGTGATGACGATGTCGGCGTCGGCGACCGCTCCGGCGATACTGCCCCCGCGGCGGCCGCCCCGCTCGACGAGCGAGTCGACGCGGTCGGGGGTGAGGTTGTGGCCGGTGACGGTGTAGCCGGCGCGGACGAGGTTGGCGGCCATGGGCAGGCCCATGATCCCCAGTCCGATGAAGGCGACGTTCGTGGCGGGCATGGTGGCCCCTTTCGTGGCTGTACTGGTGTGCGGTGGTGGGTGACGGGCGATGGTCCGCGGCCGGAGGCCGCCCGTCGGGGGCGGCAGTTCTCCCTAGCGGAGCCAGCCGAAGCTCTCGTGGCTCGGGACGGTGGGCTTGTACTCCAGACCGACCAGCCCGCGGTAGCCGTGCGCCTCGGCCGAGGCGAGCAGCTCGTGGACGGGCAGTGCACCGGTGCCCGGCTCGCCCCGCCCGGGGGCGTCGGCGATCTGGATGTGGCCGAACTCGGCGGCGTGGGCGCGGACCACCGCGGCCACGTCGTCCCCGTTGACCGCCAGGTGGAAGAAGTCGGCCAGGAGGGCGACGTTGTCGGCCCCGGCCTCCTTCACCTTCGTCACGAAGGCCAGGCCGTCCGCGGCGGTCTTGAGCGGGTAGTCGTCGGCGCCGCTGAGCGGCTCGATGAGAACGGTGCCGCCGACCTTGGCGACCGCCTCGGCGGCGGCGACGGTGTTCTCCAGGGCGAGGCGGTCCTGTTCCGCGGGGTCGACGCCCGGCTGGCGGCGGCCGTAGAGCGCGTTGAAGCCGGTCGTTCCGGTGCGCTCGGCGATGCGGGCGACCACGTCGAGATTGGCCAGGAACTCGGCGCTGCGCGAGGGCTGGGAGAGCACGCCGCGGTCGGGGCCGGGCAGGGCACCGGCGAAGAAGTTGAGCCCGCTCAGCCGGACCCCGGCGGCGTCGATGGCCGCGATGAACGCGTCGACCTCGTCCTGGGGCGGGGTGGCCTCGTCGAACGGCCACCAGAACTCCACGGCGTGGAACCCGGCGTCCCGTGCGGCCTGCGGGCGCTCGTTCAGGGGGAGCTCGGTGAACAGCAGCGAGCAGTTCACCGTGTAGCCCAGAGCGTGGCTCATGCCTTGCCTCCGTCACCTTGGATTCCGCTTTGTGGAATCTGTTTTTCACTTGAAGGAATAACCAGAGTGTGCGGGGCGCCACCCCGGCTTGTCAACCTCCCCGAACGAGGCGAGGGCGGGCACTCACCCCCCAACAGGCCCCACGCCGCCTCCACCCCCCTTGCACCGGAACTCCCCCCGGACCCCCTCACCCCCGCACTCCGCACGGGACCCCCCACTCCAGATCAGGCAACTTCGTCGGTAGTTCACTACGCGGAATGAAGGTCGGAGTTTTTGGACGCAGCCCCCTAGCCAGTGTTGACAAGGTCACACCCACACGGGTTAGAGTCCGTCTACTCCGTCATACGGAAACATCCATCTGCACTACGAAAACGGCTGGCCGGGCGGGACGAGATCACCCGCATCCTCCACACGAGCGCGGGTACAGGACCTCCGCAGCACAACGACCGGCCGTACAACGGGAGCCCACATGCCCGAGACCACCGCGAGCCCGCCGGGCCGCGCCTCCGATCCCGGACTGGAGCGCCTCAACGCGCTCTCCCCCGCGGAGCTGCGCACCGAGCTCGCGCAGTGCCTCGACATCGAACGCTGGGTCGAGGCCGTCGCGTCGGCCGCCCCCTTCGCCGACCGGCGGGACCTGCTGGCACACGCCGACAAGCACGCCCGCGCGGTGAGCGCCGACGAGGTCGCCGCCGCGCTCGCGCGGCACCCGCGCATCGGCGACAAGGCCGAGGGGAAGAGCACCGAGGCGGCCTGGTCCCGCGGGGAGCAGTCCGCGTTCGCCGCCGACACCGACGACGCCTCACTGCGCGTCCAGCGGATCTTCGAGTTCGCCCAGGGCGAGTACGAGGGCCGGTTCGGGCAGATCTACCTCGTGTGCGCCAGCGGCCGCTCCAGCCGCGCACTCCTCGCGGACCTGATCGGCCGGCTGGAGAACGACCAGGACACCGAACTGGCCGTGGTCGGGAACGAACTCCGCAAGATCGCCGGACTCCGGCTCGAGAAACTCCTGGACGCCGCATGAGCCACGTGACCACGCACATCCTCGACGCCGCGCTGGGCCGCCCCGCGCGCGAGGTCCCCGTCCGGCTGGAGGCGGCGGCCGACTCCGCGCGCACCTCCTGGAAGCCCGTGGCCGAGGGCCGCACCAACGCCGACGGGCGCGTCCCCGACTTCGGCCCCGACCAACTGCCGTCCGGGTTCTACCGGGTCGTCTTCGACACCCAGGCCTACTTCGACGCGACCGGGCAGAGCGGCTTCTACCCCGAGGTCACCATCGTCTTCCACCTGACCGACGAGGACGCGCACTACCACGTGCCTCTGCTGTTGAGCCCGTTCGCCTACTCGACCTACCGCGGCTCCTAGGGCGTGGCCCTCCGGCCGCCCGCCGCACGACCCCCGGAAAGGAGCCGCCGGACGGTTCCCACCGCGAACACACCCACCCTCTTCGAGTGCGCGACAGGTCCTTCCGCATGACCACAGCGGTCCTCCCTCGTACGCACGGCGCGACAGCGCGAACGATGACGACTTCGGTTCATGAACGAAAGCGAACGGAGTTCACCCTGATGGGCATCCGACTCGGAGACAACCAGTACGGCAAGGCCGAGGTACGCCTCGTCCACATCGACCGCGACACCGACGTCCACCAGATCAAGGACGTCAACGTCACCTCACAGCTCCGCGGGGACCTGGAGACCGTGCACACCGTCGGCGACAACAGCACGTGTCTGCCGACCGACACCCAGAAGAACACCGTCTACGCCAAGGCCCGCGAGTGGGGCGGCGTCGGCGCCATCGAGACCTTCGCCCTCCGCCTCGCCCGACACTTCGTGGACGAGCACGACTACGTGCACGGCGCGCGGCAGGAGATCCAGGAGTACTCCTGGGACCGCATCACCACCTCCGGCGGCCCGCACGACCACGCCTTCTCCAGGCGCGGCGCCGAGACCCGCACCACGGTGGTCCAGAAGGACGGCGACCGGGAGTGGGTCGTGTCCGGCTTCGAGGGCCTGACGGTCCTGAAGTCCACCGGGTCGGAGTTCCACGGCTACCCGAAGACCAAGTACACGACGCTCGCCGAGACCACCGACCGGATCCTGGCGACCGACGTGACCGCGCGCTGGCGCTACACGGGCACCGACCACGACTTCGACAAGGCCTACGCCTCCATCCGGGCGCTGTGCCTGGAGGCCTTCGCCGAGACGCACAGCCTGGCCCTCCAGCAGACGCTGTACGAGATGGGCCGGGCCGTGCTGGAGGCCCACCCCGAGGTGGCGGAGATCCGCTTCTCCATGCCCAACAACCACCACTTCCTGGTGGACCTGTCGCCGTTCGACCTGGAGAACCCCGGCGAGGTGTTCTTCGCCGCCGACCGCCCCTACGGCAAGATCGAGGCCACCGTCGAACGTGACGACGCGCCCGACGCCGGTGACGCCTGGAAGCACGTGCCCGGCTTCGTCTAGACCGGACCAGGCCGCCTCCACCGGGGCCCGGCGCCGCGCCGCGCGCGGCGTGGCCGGGTCCCGGCTCCCCTCCACCCCTTGACGGGGTTCCACCGCGCGAGGTCGCACCTCACCGGCTCGCGTTCCGGCGCAGCCGCCGACCCGCCGCCCGCCACCCGCCATCGCCCTCGGGCGCTGCGCGGGAGTAGGGCTACCACCCTCAACCGACGGCCTTCGGCCGCAGCCCCACCCGCGGCGTGCCCGAGAACAGCCGTCGAACAGGGTCGACGCCACCGGGTCCCACACCCGAGAGACCGGTCACCCCCCACCGGATGACCGCCGACAGCGAAGGCTGGACACTGGCCATGAACGACAGTCCGTCCCCGAAGGACTCGGCCACAACGACGCCCCACCCGTCACCCACCACCCCCCGTCCCGAGGACGAGCGACCGCCGTTCCGGCTCCAGCTCGTCTACGGACTCCAGCACATCCTCACCATGTACGCCGGCGCCGTGGCCCCCGCACTGGTCATCGGCGCCGCCGCCGGACTCGCGGACGACCCCGCCGCCATCGGCATCCTCGTCAGCGGAGCGCTCCTGGTCGCCGGTATCGCCACCCTCCTGCAGACCGTCGGGCCCCGGCGCGTGGGTTCGCAGATGCCCATCGTGGTGGCGTGCTCGTTCGTCCCCGTCAGCGCGATCACGGCCCTGGCCGCCGGTGAGAACGGGGAGAACCTGCCCGTGGCCTTCGGCGCGTCGATCGCGGCGGGACTCTTCGCCCTGCTCCTCACGCCGTTCTTCGGGCAGCTCATCCGCTTCTTCCCCCCGATCGTCACCGGCACGATCATCACGGTGATCGGGCTGAGCCTGATGCCGGTGGCCGCCCGATGGATCATGGACGGCGCGACCGTGGTCCGGGAGGACGGCTCGGCCGCCCCCGCCGCTCCCCTGGCCAACCTGGCGCTGGCCGGGGTCACCCTCGCGCTGATCCTGCTCTGCTCCCGCGTGCTGCCGGGCATCTGGGGCCGCCTGTCGGTCCTCATCGGACTCGTCGCCGGGGTCCTGGTCTCGCTCCCCTTCGGGATGGCCGACTTCAGCCGGGTCGGCGAGGCCGACCTCGTGTTCGACCCGACATCGGTGTTCTACTTCGGGCTCCCCCGATTCGAGCTCACCGCCATCATCACGATGTGCATCATCATGCTGGTGGTGCTCACCGAGGGCGCGTCGCACATCATCGCGGTCGGCGAGATCACGGGGACCGCGGTGGACGCCAAGCGCATCTCCGCCGGCCTGCGCGCCGACGTCAGCGGATCGATCATCGGCCCGATCTTCAGCGCGACCCCGACCAGTTCGTTCGCCCAGAACATCGGACTGCTGGCCCTGACCGGGATCCGCAGCCGGTTCGTCGTCGCCACCGGCGCGGGCATCCTGCTGGTGCTGGGACTGTTCCCCGTCCTGGGCGGTGTCATGGCCGCCATCCCCACCCCGGTGCTCGGCGGCGCGGGACTGGTGCTCTTCGGCAGCGTGGCCGCGAGCGGCATCAAGACCCTGGCCAAGGTCGACTTCACCCACAACCTCAACCTGGTCCTGGTGGCCGCGGCCTTCGGCATCGCGATCATCCCGCTGGCCTACCCGACCTTCTACGCGTTCCTGCCGGAGCCGGTCGAGATGGTCGTGCACTCGGGCATCATCGGCGCCGCCGTCGTCGCCATCGTGCTCAACATCTGCTTCAACGTCATCGGCCGGGCGCGCGGAGGCGGTGCCCCGGACGAGATCGACTCCGAGGAGATCGGTACCGCCGGTCCCGGCGAGGCCAAGTACACCAGCCACGCCGACGCGGCCTACCAGGACCGCCCGGAGGAGCCGCAGGGCTGACGGCGGTGGAGATCGCGTCTCCGTCCGGCCCGGGAGCCGGACGGAGACGTAGAATCCGGCGGGCACCGTCCCCTCCAGACAGAGGTCCACGTGTCCCGCTCCCCCTCGCGCTCCCTGTCCGTTCTCCTGGCCTCCCTGACCCTGCTCGCCCCGCTGTCGGCCGTGCCCGCCGCGGCCGCGCCGACCACCGCGGCCCCGACCGGCCCCGTCGGGTCCGCCTCACCCGCCGCCGACGCCGCCTCGGGGACCTTCTCCGTGCTGACGTACAACGTCGCGGGCCTGCCGGAGCTCATCACCGACCCCGACGAACAGCGCCCGAGTGTCAACACCCCGGTCATCGGGCGGCGGATCGCCCCCTACGACGTGGTCCACGTCCAGGAGGACTTCAACTACCACGCCGACCTGTACGCGAACGACGACCACCCGTACCGGACTCCCACCAGCGGTGGCGTGCCCTTCGGTGACGGGCTCAACACCCTGTCCCACCTGGCCTACAGCGACTTCCACCGGGTCGGGTGGGACGAGTGCAACGGCACCGACTGCCTCACGCCCAAGGGCTTCACGGCCTCGCGTGTCCGTCTCGCCCGGGGCGTGTACGTCGACATGTACAACGTGCACACCAACGCCGGGGTCGCCGACGCCGACCTCGCGGCCCGCCGCGCCAACATCGGACAGCTGACCCGGTTCATCGAGCGGCACTCGGCCGGGAACGCCGTCGTCGTGGCGGGCGACACCAACACCCGCTACACGCGTACCGGCGACAACATCCGCGAACTCGCCGACACGCTCGGCCTCGCCGACGCCTGGGTCGAGCACGCGCGCGGCGGCGACCGCCCCGCCGCGGGCGCACCCGCCCTGGTCTGCGAGACCAACGCCCCCACCGACGGCTGCGAGGTCGTCGACAAGATCCTGTTCCGCTCCAGCGCCTTCGTCGACCTGCGCTTGGCCGACTACCGCAACGACCACACGGACTTCCTGGACGACGACGGTCGGATGCTCTCCGACCACTACCCGCACACCGCCGAGTTCTCCTGGTCGCTCCCGCCCGGCGTCCGGATGAGCGACCTCGCGGGCGGTCCGCACGGCACCCCGTTCACCGATGTGGAGCGGGTCGCCCGCGGGACCGAACCCCTGACCCTGTCCCTTCGCTCGGGGGCGCGCCTGGACCGGGTGGCGCTGGACTACGCCGACGGAGGGCGTGTCTCCCACGGAGGGACGGGCGGCACCGAGCGGTCGCTCACGCTCGACCCCGGCGAGCACCTGGTCTCGGTCGCCCTGTCGACCGGGCGGCGCGACGGGCGCACGCGGGTGTTCCGCGCCGCGTTCACGACCGACCGGGGGCGGACGCTCTCGGGCGGCACGCCCACGTCCGACACGGTGACCTTCACCGCGCCCTCCGGGTGGCGCGTCGCCGGCTTCCACGGTCGGGCCGGGGACGAGGTCGACAAGCTCGGGGTCATCTACACCCCGATCCCCTGACCAGGGGCGCCGGAGGCTGCCGGAGGAGCCGAGCCGGAGCAGGAAGGACTGCGCCGTAGGCGTCCGCCGAGGTAGAGGCGGGCGACGGCGTCGGCACGAGCGCAGGCGACGAAGACCCCGGATTCCAGGGCCCCGAGCCCGGCCCCACGCGAGGGCCGGGCTCGGGTGCGCGGATCAGGACCGGTCGAGGACGGGGTAGTCGGTGTAGCCGCGGTGGTCGCCACCGTAGAAAGTGGCGGAGTCGGGATCGTTGAAGGGCCCGTCGGCCCGGACGCGGTCCAGCAGGTCGGGGTTGGCGAGCCAGGCGCTGCCGAGGGCGACCGCGTCGACCAGGTCGTCCTCCAGCGCGGAGACGGCGGGGGTGAGGTCCAGTCCGGCGGCGGGGTTGTGGACCAGGGCGCCCTGCCACTCCTTGCGGAAGAGCTCGGCGGTCTCGCGGGAGGCCATTGCCAGGTGCAGGAAGGCCAGGTCCGAACGGTCCTTCAGTCCGTCGATCAGGGCGAGGTACTGGGCGCGGGTGTCGCTCTCGGTGATGCCGTTGAAGGGGTTGCCCGGGGACAGGCGCAGGGCCGTGCGCTCGGCACCGATGGTGTCGGCGACCGCGTCGACGACCTGGACGGCGAAGCGGGCCCGGTTCTGGGGGCTGCCGCCGTACTCGTCGGTGCGCTGGTTGGCTCCGTCGGCGAGGAACTGGTGGATGAGGTAGCCGTTGGCTCCGTGCAGCTCGACGCCGTCGAAGCCGGCGGTGATCGCGTTGCGAGCGGCCGAGGCGAAGTCGTCGAGGGCCTCGGCGATGTCGGCGTGGGTCAGCTCGCGCGGGACCGGGTGCTCGACCATGCCGGAGCCGTCGAACAGGGACTGGCCCGAGGCGATCGGCGAGGGGGCGACGGGCAGGCCGCCGTCGGGGTACAGGCTCGGGTGGCCGATCCGGCCGGTGTGCATGATCTGGGCGAAGATGCGGCCGCCGCGCTCGTGGACGGCGCCGGTGACGCGCTTCCACGCTTCCACCTGCTCGGCGGTGTGCAGGCCGGGCGTGTTGATGTAGCCCTGTCCCCGCACGCTGGGCTGGGTGCCCTCGGTGATGATGAGCCCGGCGGAGGCGCGCTGGGCGTAGTACTGGGCGACGAGGCCGTCGACCTGGCCGTCGACGTAGGCGCGCGAGCGGGTCATCGGCGCCATGAAGAGGCGGTTGGGCAGCTCCAGGCCGCCGAGGGTGATGGGGTCGAACAGGGTGCTCATCGTGGTGTCTCCACACTCTCGCGGGGCGGTGCCCCTGGCTGATGTCCTCAACCTAGGCAGGGGCGCTCACCGTCTCCTTGCCATCCGCTGTCCGCCCTTCGCCGACCGCTGTCCGCCCGCTGTCCGTCCGTTGTCGGCCCGACCGGAGTCCGCCGCGAACCGGCGGCATACCCTGGTCCCCATGCGATTCGGCGTTCTGGGACAGCTCGCGGTGTGGACCGGCGGGGACGAGCCGGTCCGTGTACCCGGCGCCAAGGTCAGGGCGCTCCTGGCCCACCTGCTCGTGCACCGCGGGACGTCGGTGTCGGCGGACCGGCTCGCGGCCGAACTGTGGGACCAGCCCGAGCACGACACCTCGGCGGCACTGCAGACCGCGGTCTCACGCCTGCGCGGCGCGCTCGAGCGGGCCGAGGCCGGCGCGCGCGGCCGGGTGGAGTCCGGCCCCTCGGGCTACCGGCTGCGGGTGGACCCCGGCCAGGTCGACGCCGACCGCTTCGAGGACCTGGTCGCACGGGCCCGCGGCGCCGACCCGGCCGAGGCCGCCGCCCTGCTCGGGCAGGCCCTGGACCTGTGGCGCGGACCGGCCCTGGCCGACCACGCCGACGCGCCCTTCGCCGCGCCCGCCATCGGCCGGTGGGAGGAGATGCGCCTGACCGCGCTCGAGGACCGGGCCCGGGCCCGTCTCGACCTGGGGGAGGACGCCGCGCTCGTCGCCGAGCTCGACGAGCTCCTGGGCGCCGAACCGCTGCGGGAGCGCCTGCGCGCCGCGCACATGCTCGCCCTGTACCGCTCCGGCCGCCAGACCGAGGCCCTGGAGAGCTATCGGCGGGGCCGCGAGCTGCTGGCGGGGGAGATCGGAGTGGAGCCCGGCCCGGAGCTGGTCCGCCTGCACGAACGGATCCTGGCGCAGTCCCCCGACCTCGACCGCACGGCCGCACTTGTTCCCGCATCCGCACCCGCCACGGCACCCACCACCGCGCCCGGAGGCTCCGCCGCGCCGGCGTCCGCGGCCTCGGGCGCGGTCGGCCTGCCGGTCCCGCTGACCGACGTGGTCGGCCGCCAGGAGTCGGCCCGACGGCTTCTGGAGGACCTCAGGCGCTTCCGCCTGGTCACCCTGGTGGGCCCCGGCGGCGTCGGCAAGACCACGCTCGCCCTGAGCGCGCTCTCCGCGGGCTCGGCGGAGTCCCCCGTCTGGTTCGTCGAACTGGTCGGCCGCGCACCGGAGGCCACCACCCCCGACGACGTGGCCGACGCGGTCGCCGAGGCCATGGGACTGCACGACGAGGGCGACGGGAGCGGCGCCGGCGGCCAGGCCCCGGGGCGCTCCTCGGCCGAGCGCCTGGCGGCCTCGCTGGGCACGCAGCCCGCCCTGCTGGTCCTGGACAACTGCGAGCACGTGACCGCACCGGTCGCTGCCCTGGCCGTACGCCTGCTGCGCGCCGCGCCGGGCCTGCGGATGCTGGCGACCAGCCGCGAACCGCTGGGTGTGCCCGGCGAGCGCCTGCACCAGGTCCGTCCGCTCCGGGCGCCCTGTGACCACTCCCCCGCCGAGATGGCCGGGTCCGACGCCGTCGAGCTCTTCACGCGGCGGGTGGCGGCGTCCCTGCCGTCGTTCACGCTGGACGAGGACAACGCCGAGGCCGTGGCCACGATCTGCCGGCGCCTGGACGGGCTGCCGCTGGCCCTGGAGCTGGCCGCCGCCCGGGTGCGCTCGCTCGGCGTCCGCGAACTCGCCACCCGGCTGGGCGACCGCTTCCAACTCCTGGGTGGCGGGGGCGCGGGTCTGCACGAGCGCCAGCAGACCCTGCGCGCGATGGTCGACTGGAGCTGGCGGCTGCTGACCGAGGCCGAGCGCGCCGTGCTGGGCCGGCTGTCGGTCCAGGTCGGATCGTTCTCGCTGGAGGCGGCCGAGGCCGTGGCGGTCGGGCCCCTGCCCGGCGGGGGGCGGGTGGAGACCGCCGACGCGGCCGGTGTGCTGGCCGCACTCGTCGACCGGTCCCTGGTCGTGGCCCAGCAGAACCGCGAGGGCACCTGCTTCCGGCTGCTGGAGACGATCCGCGTCTTCGCGCGCCAGAAGCTGGCCGAGTCCGGGGCCGAGCCCGAGGCCCGGCGCCGCCACGCCCACCACACCGCCGATCGGCTGACACGATGCGACCCGCTCGCCCTCACCGCGGACATCGGCCGGTCCCTGGACCACATGGAGCGGGACGCGGCCAACGTCCGGGCCGCCGCGGAGTGGGCGGCCGACAGCGGGGACGCGGGCCTGGCGCTGCGCATCACCGGTTCCCTGGGCTGGTCCTGGTTCCTGCGCGGCCGCTACCGCGAGGGCGGCCGGCTGCTGGCACGGGCCCTGGCGGCGCCCGGCCCGGCCACCGACGCCGAACGCGCCGTCGCCCTGCTCTGGCGGTTCTCGCTCGCCTTCACCGAAAGCCCCCACACCGCTCTCCAGGACCTCGCGCACCAGGCGGTCGCCCTCGCGGAGCGCTCCGGCGACCCGCTCCTGCCGTCCAGGGTCCGCACCGTCCTCGTGTGCATGACGTCGGCCGTGGACGGCCCCTCGGCACCCGTGCGCTCACCGAGGAAGGTCGTGGAGGAGGCCTCCCGCGTCTTCGAGTCGTCCGGTGAGCTGTGGTGGCAGGCCTTCGCGCAGAACCTGTGCGGTTGGTGGGCGATGCGGCACAGCGAACTGGCCGAGGCGCGCCGGTACGGCCGGGAGAGCCTGGAGCACTTCGTCGCGCTGGCGGAGCCGTGGGGCCAGGTCCGCTCGTGCGGACTGCTCGGAATCCTGGCCGAGATCGAGGGCTCCTACGAGGAGGCCGCCGACCTGCACCGCGCGGCGCTGGACCACGCCGAACGGATCGGACTGTGGACCGTGGTCGTGGAGGAGCTGACCCGCCTGGCGCGTGTGCACATGCTCACCGGCGACTTCGCGCTGGCCGACGAGTACAACCACCGCGCGCTGCGCGTATCCGGAGAGCAGGCCTTCAACAGCAAGGTGCTGTTCGTGCGCGGTGGTCTGGCGATGACAGCGCGGCGGCGCGGCCGACCGGAGGAGGCCGAGCGGTACCTGCGCGAGATCCTGGCCGCCCACCGCCGGGAAGGCTACCGGCCGGGGCAGGCCTTCGCCCTCGCCGAGCTGGGCATGTGCGCCGAGGCGCGCGGCGACGCGACCGGAGCCCGGAAGCTGCACGAGCAGGGCCTGGAGTGCGCCCGGCTCGCCCGCGACCCGCGCGCGGTCGCCATGGCGTTGGAGGGTCTGGCGGGGGCGGACGCCCTGGTCGGCGAGGGGGTGCGCGCGGCCCGGCTGCTGGGCGCCGCCGCCCGGGCCCGGGAGGAGACGGGTGCCCCCCTGCCCGCGGCCGAGCGCTTCGACGTCGATCGGATCACCACCGCCGTGCGCGGACTGCTGGGGGACGCGGCCCTGGAGCACGAGTGGTCCCACGGGCACGAGTGGATGCTCTCGGAGGCGGTCCACCGGGCGCTCGGCGAGCCGTCGGTCCCCGAGCGCGCCTGAGCGGTGCGCGGCCGGGACCGGGCCGACGACCGACCGTGATCACGCTGTGGCCACATCCGGCCACAGCGTGTTCACGTTGACCCGCGAGTCAAGCGGGCTTCACCTGCGCGGCTCCGCAAACAAGGCATTCCGCCACGTGAGTCACGCATAGTCATACACATTGACAATGTGTAGGGCGCTCTCTTCCAATGACCGTCAGGTATTCGACGCCTCGACCCCGCTCCCCCGGAGGCCTCGTGAGAGCCACGCTCGTCCGACGAACCCTTCTTCCCCTCACCCTCGCCGCGCTGACGCTGGGGCTCCTCGGCCCCACGGGCGCCGGCGCCGCCACAGACCCCGGACTGTTCGAGGTCCACGGGCCGAACACGCCCGAGGAACGCACGGCGGTCGCCGCGACCGGCGCCGCCATCGACGAGGTCCGCGACGACTCCGTCGTCGTCACCGCCACACGCTCCGAAGCGGAGGCCCTCGCCGACCTCGGCCACGAACTGACGGAGATCACCCCCTCGCCGGTGCGCCCGCTCGCACCGGACGAGGGCTACACCACCTTCGACGAACTGCGCGAGACCATCGACGGGGTGGCCGCCGCCCACCCCGGTATCGTGGAGCAGTCCGTCGTCGGGCAGTCGTACGAGGGCCGGGACCTGGTCGCGGTCAAGATCAGCGACAACGCCGGCGTGGACGAGGACGAGCCCGAGGTCCTGTTCACACACTCCCAGCACGCCCGCGAGCACCTGACCGTGGAGATGGCCGTCTACCTGATGCGGCTGCTGACCGACGAGTACGGCAGCGACGCGCGGATCACGGACCTGGTGGACTCCCGGGAGATCTGGATCCTGCCCAACGTCAACCCCGACGGCTCCGAGTACGACATGGCGGGCTCCAACTGGCGCAACTGGCGCAAGAACCGCCAGCCCAACCAGGGGTCCTCCGCCGTGGGCACCGACATGAACCGCAACTGGGACTACCTGTGGGGCTGCTGCAACGGCTCCTCCGGCAGCCCGTCCAGCAGCACCTACCGCGGCCCTGCCCCGGAGTCGGCGCCCGAGGTGTCGGCGGTCGCGGACTTCGTGCGCGGCCGGGTGGTCGGCGGCGAACAGCAGATCACCGCCGCCATCGACTTCCACACCTACAGCGAGCTCATCCTGTGGCCCTACGGCTACACCTACGACGAGACCGCCAACGGCATGACGCGGGAGGAATACGACACCCACGCCGCCCTGGGCACCCACATGGCCGACGCCAACGGGTACACGCCGCAGCAGTCCAGCGACCTGTACATCACCGACGGGACGATCAACGACTGGCTCTGGGGCGACCAGCGCATCGTGAACTTCACCTACGAGATGTATCCCAGCAGTTGGTGGGGCGGCGGCTTCTACCCGCCCTCGTCCGTGATCGACCGCGAGACCTCCCGCAACCGGGAGGCCGTCCTGCGGCTGCTCGACTACGCCGACTGCCCCTACCGCATCATCGGCGAGGAGGAGGCGTACTGCTCCTGACCGAGCGCCCCCCCTGCGGCCCCGGACACCCCACGGTGCCCGGGGCCGCGGCCAACTCAAGCACACCCCGGGCCTTCGTATATACTACTCATAGAGACCTATATACAGGAGGCAGTCATGACGAAGGTCCTGATCGACATCGACGACAAGGCTCTGAACAGAGCCGCTGAGCTTCTGGGCACCAAGACCAAGAAGGACACGGTGAACACCGCTCTCAGGGAGACCGTGGAGAGGCTGGACCGCGCCGTGGCCTTGGCGGAGATGCGCGATCTCGTAGCCGACGGTGCCCTCGACCTCGACCTCCTCTCGAACATGTCGGGACGTCAGACGTGACCCCTGCCCACTACCTCATCGATACGAGCGCTCTTGTGCGCATCTTCGCGCGTCCCGAGGAAAACCGGAGGTGGGACCAGGCCCTGGTGCAGGGTCTGGTCGCCGTGTGCCCACTGACTGAACTGGAGATCCTGTACACGGCGCGATCGGCCAAGGATCGGGAACGGGCAGTATCTCTCCTCAACCGGCTTCTATTCCCCATCGATCCAGATGACCGCGACTACCGGCGGGCTTGGGAGGTTCAGAAGGAACTCACTTCCCGAGGTGAACACCGTAGTGCTGGACCGGTCGACCTCGTGGTGGCCGCCTGCGCGGAGCTCAAAGGGCTCACCCTCGTCCACAACGACAAGGACTTCGAAACCATCGCCAGGGTGACCGGACAGAACGAATTGCGTGTAGCGGATTGACCACTTTGGGCGAACCCCCGGACACCCCTTCGGTGCCCGGGGCCGGGTCCTCGGAGTCAGTCGCGGGCGAGCAGGTGGCCCCTCGGCTGCGCGAGGTCGATCTCCTCGCCGCGCAGCAGGGTGCGGCGCACCCGCCCCTGGAGCTCGGCACCGTCGTAGGCGCTCACGGGGTTCTTGTGCGCGAGCTCGCGCACGTCCACCCGGATCGTCTCGTCCGGCGCCACGATCGCGAAGTCCGCGTCGTTGCCCTCCGCGATGGCGCCCTTGCCCCGTAGCCCCGCGACCCGGGTCGGGCCCTCCGCCATCCAGCGCACCATGTCGACGAGGGTCGCCCCCCGACGGCGCGCCTCGGACCAGACCGCGGAGAAGCCCACCTGGAGTCCGGACACACCGCCCCAGGCGGTCCCGAAGTCGCCGGTGTCCAGGTCCTTCAGATCCGCGGTGCTGGGCGAGTGGTCGCTGACCACGCAGTCGATCAGGCCGTCCATCAGCGCCCGCCACAGCAGGTCGCGGTTGGCCGAGGAACGGATGGGCGGGCAGCACTTGTACTGCGTGGCCCCGTCCGGGATCGTCTCCGCCGCGAGCGTCAGGTAGTGCGGGCAGGTCTCCACGGTCAGCGGCACGCCGTCGGCCCTGGCCTGGGAGATCAGCGGCAGCGCCGACGCGCTGGACAGGTGGAGCACGTGCGCGCGCGTCCCCGTGCGCCGCGCGGTCTCGATCACCAGCGCGATGGCCGCGTGCTCGGCCTCGTCCGGGCGCGAGGCCAGGAAGTCCGCGTAGTCGCGGCCGTGCGCGGCCGGGGCGCCGTCCAGAACCCCGGGATCCTCGGCGTGCACGATGATCTGGCCACCGAAGTCCCCGATGGCCTCCATCGCGGTCGCCAGCTCCGCGGCGGACAGGTGCCCGAACTCGTCCACGCCGGACGGGGACAGGAACGCCTTGAACCCGTACACGCCCTGCTCGTGCAGGGCGGCGAGCTCCTTGGTCTCCCCCGGCTGGGAGTTCTCCGGGACGGCGCCGCCCCAGAAGCCGACGTCGACACTGACGCGCTCGCGCGCCACCGCGCGCTTGGCTGCCAGCCCCTCGACCGTGGTGGTCGGCGGCACGCTGTTGAGCGGCATGTCCACGATGGTGGTCACCCCGCCCAGTGCGGCGGCACGCGTGGCGCTCGCGAAGCCCTCCCACTCGGTGCGGCCGGGCTCGTTGACGTGCACGTGGGAGTCGACCAGCCCGGGCAGCAGGACCTCGTCCTCGGACAGGACGATCTCCCGGGCTCCGGAGGCGGACGCGTCGGCGCCGGGCAGGACCGCGGCGGTCCGGCCCCCGGAGACGGCCACGGTCACCGCACGCTCACCGTCGGGGGTGACGGCGCGCGCGGCGCGAATGAGGAGGTCGTAGTGGGTCATGCGTTCTCCTGTCCGATACGGCGCGTGGCCAGGGCCACCAGTGTGGCGGTGTCCGTCCCCGTGCGCTCAGCGATCTCGGTCTCGTCCAGCGCACCGCAGCGCAGACCGTTGACCAGAGCCGACGCCAGCGCCTGCGCGGTGGCGGGCTCGTCCATCACACCACCGGCGACGGCTCCGAAGTAGGCCTTGAGCCGGTCGGCGGCGGGCACGAAGGCCTGGCGGTAGAAGGCGTAGGTGGCCAGGAAGCGCATGGGGAGCTGGTGGGGGTGCACGTCCCAGCCCTGGTAGAAGCCGCGCTCCAGCGAACGGCGGACCAGTGCGGCGTGCAGGTCCCACGCGTCGTGGACCTCCTGGCGGCTGCCCACCGGTAGGACGTTGCTACCGCCGTCGGACAGCCACACGCCGGTCCCGGCGGCGGCCACCTGCATGACCGCCTTGGCGTGGTCGGCGACCGGGTGCGCCAGGCTCTGGTGGGCGGCGGTGATCCCGCAGGCGGCGCTGTAGTCGTAGGTGCCGTAGTGCAGGGCGCTGACCCGTCCCTGCCCGGCGCGGATCATGTGCGGCACGGCCGCGGTGCCGTCGGGCAGCAGGACCGACTGCGGCGTCTCGATCTGCAGCTCGAAGCGCAGCCGCCCCTCGGGCAGGCCGAAGCGCCGCTCCAGGCGCTCGGCCACCCACACCATCGCCTCGACGTGCTCGACCGAGGTGATCTTGGGGAGTGTGAGGAGCAGGTTGTCGGGGAGCGAGCCGTGGCGGTCCAGGAGGGTCTGGAGGAAGAGCGTGAGGCTGCGGACGCCGCGGTGCCGACCGGCCGCCTCCATCCCCTTCATCCGGATGCCGAAGTAGGGGGTGGCGCGGCCCTGGGCGAGGTCGGCGGTGAACGCCTCGGCGACGGCGATCACGTGGGCGTCCTCGGCTTCGTCGCCGTGGTCGCCGTAGCCGTCCTCCAGGTCGGCGCGCAGGTCCTCGATCGGCTCACGGGCCAGCTTGTCCTGGACGCGGGACAGCAGGTCGGACAGGTCCGCCCCGCTCATCCTCCTGGTCTCGTCGAGGTCGTCGGGCTTGGGCGCGAACTCCGTGAGCGCCTCCGACGCGCGCCGGCCCCAGTCGGCGGCCAGACCGGGGTGGACGCGGTCGGCCGGGACGTAGACGGTGTGGACCGGCTGGCGGGCCGCGTTCGCTCCCGGGTAGTCGCGGGCCAGGCGCGCGTCGGCGTCGGCCAGGCGCGCGTCCAGCGCGGCCGTGAGCTCGCCGATGTCCAGAGGGCTGTCCGATGCCACGTGTTCAGTGTCCTCTCCGTAGGCCGGAGCCCGGCGGCGGTCTCCCGCACCCGGACTCCGGATTTCTATATGCGGATACTAACTTCTGCTATTCGGAACAACAAGGGATGCCCTGGGGGAAAGCCACCCCTCACGCCCGGACCTGTGACGCGGCCGCGACCCCCACCCTGACATCGAGATGGCGGGAAGTACTTTTCGTATTGCAGAATAGAACCGATGACTTCAGCGGCCCACAACCCGGGAGCATGACCTTTGTCAGACTCGCTGCCCCCCATCGACGCCCCGCGCCCGGAAGCCTCCGGCAAGCGCGCCGGCGGCGTGCAGTCCCTCGACCGTGCCTTCGCCCTGCTGGAGATCATGGCCGAGGCAGGCGGTGAGGCCTCGCTCAGCCAGTTGGCCGACGCCTCCGGGCTGCCCCTGCCCACCATCCACCGCATCATCCGCACCCTGGTCGGCAACGGCTACGTGCGCCAGCTGCCCTCCCGGCGCTACGCGCTCGGCCCACGGCTGATCGGACTGGGCGACAAGGCCTCGCAGATGATGAGCACCTGGGCCCGTCCCCACCTGGCGCAACTGGTGGAGGACCTCGGGGAGACCGCCAACCTCGCCATGCTGGACGGCGACAAGGTCATCTACGTCGCGCAGGTCCCCTCCCCGCACGCCATGCGCATGTTCACCGAGGTCGGCCGCCGTGTCCTGCCGCACTCGGCCGGAGTCGGCAAGGCACTGCTGTCCCAGCTCACCGACGAGGAGGCGCTGGCCACGGTCCACCGCACGGGCATGCCCGCCGCCACCGACCGCACCATCGTCGACCCGGACGCGTTCGTCGCCGAGCTCCACCGCATCCGCAAGGACGGCTACGCCATCGACGACGGTGAGCAGGAGATCGGCGTCCGCTGTGTCGCGGTGCCCGTCGACGGCGCGCCCTCGGGCATGGCGGTGTCCGTCTCCGGCCCCGAGGCCCGCGTGCACTGGGACTTCGTCGACCGCGCCGCCCCCATCGTGCAGCGCTGCGCCACCGCCCTGGCCGCCGACCTCAACAACCAGGGCTGACCCGCCACGCCGCACGATCGCGACACCCGGGGGCCGACCCAGGCACCCACCAGGCGCGCCTCGCTGGGGTGAACCAGGACGAAACGGCCTACCTCCACCCCAGGGGGTGAGAAGTAGGCCGTTCGGCTCGCGCGGGCACCGAGGTGTTGGAGGTGGTCCGTTCAACCCGCCCCGCCCCCAGGGGGTGTATCCGGGCCAAAGCGAGGAACGAGCGGCGGCCCGAAGAAAGCACGGCGAGGGCGCCGACGGGTCCTGGAGGGCCTGGAGGTGGGTCCGTGAGGAACGAGCGGACACACCAGAAGGCGCGAAGGCCCCGTCTTCAGGGCGCCCGAGCAACCCGCCCCGCCCCGCCCCCAGGGGGTGTATCCGGGCCAAAGCGAGGAACGAGCGGCGGCCCGAAGAAAGCACGGCGAGGGCGCCGACGGGTCCTGGAGGGCCTGGAGGTGGGTCCGTGAGGAACGAGCGGACACACCAGAAGGCGCGAAGGCCCCGTCTTCAGGGCGCCCGAGTCAGGTCTGCTGGTCGAATCCCAGCTTCCGCAGCTGTTTGGGGTCGCGCTGCCAGTCCTTGGCCACACGCACCCGCAGGTCCAGGAAGACCCGCCGACCCAGCAGGGCCTCGATCTGTTTGCGCGCCCGCGACCCCACGTCGCGCAGGCGCGAGCCCTTGGAGCCGATCACGATGGCCTTCTGGCTGGGGCGCTCCACGTACAGCGACGCGTAGATGTCCACCAGCTCCTTGCCGGGCCGGGTGTTCTCCCGCTCGTACATCTCGTCCACGACCACCGCGATGGAGTGCGGAAGCTCGTCGCGCACACCCTCCAGGGCGGCCTCGCGGACCAGCTCCGCCACGAGCATCTCGTCGGGCTCGTCGGTGAGGTCGCCGTCGGGGTACAGCGGCGGTCCCTCGGGCAGGTGCGAGCACAGCACACCCGTGACCGTGTCCAGCTGGAATCCGCTCTGGGCCGAGACCGGCACGATGTCGGCCCAGTCGCCCAGCTCGTCCACGGCCATCAGGTGCCGGCCCACGGCCTCCTTGTCGACCTTGTCGGTCTTGGTGACCAGGGCGACCACCGGGGTGTTGGTCTGCTCCGCCAACTCCTTGGCGATGTAGGTGTCACCCCGGCCGATCGGTTCGTCCGCGGGCAGGCAGAAGACGATGACGTCCACCTCGACCAGCGTGGACCGCACCAGCGAGTCCAGCCGCTCCCCCAGCAGGGTCCGCGGCTTGTGCAGGCCCGGCGTGTCCACGATGATCAGCTGCGCGTCCGGACGGTGGACGATGCCCCGCACGGTACGCCGGGTGGTCTGGGGCCGGTTGCTGGTGATCGCCACCTTCTGCCCGACCAGCGCGTTCATCAGAGTGGACTTGCCCACGTTGGGGCGGCCGACGAAACAGGCGAACCCGCTGCGGAAGCCCTCCGGGAAGGAGGGCATCTCCAGCGGTACGCGCAGTTTCTCCAGGTCGAGGTCGTTCATCGTTCCTACTCAGCGCCGGGTGATGCTCGCGGGCACCCCGTCGGGGGCGGCGATCACCACCACCTGGGTCTTCAGGTCGTCCGCCAGCGCGCGGTCGCCCTCGGTCAGTTCCTTCGCCTGGGTGACGACCACGGCGGCCTCCAGCGCGGAGGCCTCACTGGACACGGCCGCGGCCACGGCCGCCTGCAGGGCCGTCAGCGACAGGGACGGCAGGGACACCGTCGTGGCCACATAGGTGCGCCCGGTCTCGTCCCGTACGGCCGCGCCCTCCGGCGCGGCGTTGCGGGCGCGCGAGGCGCGCGCGAGGGTGATGAGCTTGCCGTCCTCGGGGTTGAGCCCCGTCGTGTCCGTCACTGCTCCGTGCTCCTTACGTCGTCGTTCCTGCCACGGTCGCCGTGGTCGGAGTCCTCGGGCAGGCGCTCCACCAGCACCGTGGTCATCCGGTTGCGGCGGCTGCTCTTGCCCTCGAGAGTGAGTCTGAGACCAGCGTATTCGGCCTGTGCCCCACCGACGGGCACGCGACCCAGGACGAACGCCACGAGACCGCCCACCGTCTCCACGTCGACCACGTCGAGGTCGCGTTCGGGGAAGATCTCGTCGAGCTCGCCCAGCGGCAGACGGGCCGTGACCCGGACCCTGTCGTCGTCCAGCCAGGCCACCGGCGGGATCTCGTGGTCGTACTCGTCGGTGATCTCACCGACGATCTCCTCCACGATGTCCTCCAGGGTCACCAGGCCCGCGGTACCCCCGTACTCGTCGATGGCCATGGCGACGTGGTTGCGCTGCTGCTGCATCTCGCGCAGCAGTTCGTCGATGGGCTTGGTGTCGGGGACGTAGGTCGCCGAGCGCATCACGTCGGCCGCGGTCAGCGGCACCGGGGCCCCGTTCGCGCCAGAGGCGGCCGCCCAGCGGTCGCGCAGCCGCTCGACCAGGTCCTTGAGGTAGACGATGCCGACCACGTCGTCCTCGTCCTCGCCCGTCACCGGGATCCGGGAGTAGCCGCTGGCCAGCGCCAGCGACAGCACGGCGTCGGCGTCGGCGTCGCGGCTGGTGAAGACGATGTCGGGGCGCGGCACCATCACCTCGCGCACGGACGTGTCGTCGAGCTTGAACACCGAGTGGATCATCTCGCGTTCCTCGGGGTCGATGACCTCCCCCCGCTCGGCGAGGTCGACGAGCCGGCGCAGCTCCACCTCCGTGCTGAAGGGTCCCTCGCGGTCGCCCTTCTCGCGCGGGGTGAGCGTTCGGCCCGCCCACACCAGCAACCGGACGAACGGTTGCACGACGACCTGGAACGGGTAGACGACGACCGCCCCGGCCCGGGCGACGGGCTCAGCGAACTGGCGGCCCAGGATGCGCGGTGCGATCGCGATGAGGACCGACTCCGCGACCACCATGGCCGCCGCGGCCAGCAGCAGCGGGAGCCAGCCGAAGCCCAGCAGGAACACCGTGCCCAGGGCCGCGGCCAGGACCGCGCACACCTCGCACACCACGCGCAGGAACAGCAGCGCGTTCAGGTGGCTCGCGGGGTCGGCCGCCACGCGGTCCCAGGCCGAGGTCCTCGGCGCGTCGCGGCCGGTGCCCACGGTCGGCATACCGACCGACATCACCCTGGTCACCGCGACCTCCGCCGCGACCAGGAAGCCCGCCGCGGCGGTCAGGACGAGGGCGGCCGCGAACGCGGTGAGCCACGCGACGGGATCGCCCGTGGTCGCCGCGCCGGCCCACACCGACGGAATCATGACCCGCTCTCGTCCTCGTCGCGGTCGACGGCCTCGCGCTCGCGCCACGCCGCCAGGATCTCGCCCTGCAGGCCGAACATCTCCTTGTGCTCGTCCGGCTCAGCGTGGTCGTAGCCCAGCAGGTGCAGGATGCCGTGCGTGCACAGCAGGTCGATCTCGTCGGTCGAGCTGTGCCCGGCCTTCTCCGCCTGGCGCTCGGCCACCTGCGGGCAGATGATCACGTCACCGAGGACGCCCGGCTCACTCGTGCGGCCGGGGCCGCCGGGGCGCAGCTCGTCCATGGGGAAGGACAGCACGTCGGTGGGACCGGGCTCGTCCATCCACCGCACGTGCAGGTCGGTCATCGGCCCCTCGTCCACCAGGACGACGGACAGCTCCGCCAGGGGGTGGACACGCATGGCGTCGAGCACGTGCCGGGCCAGCCGGGAGAGTCGTGCCTCGTCCACGGTGGTGACGCCGGACTCGTTGGCGACGTCGATACTCATCTGATTCGGATGCCTCACTTGGAATCGTCATGGGCGGATGACCCGGTCGACCGGGCACCCCACACCGGTGGGCCCGCACCCGGCGGGCCCACCAGCTCGAACGCTGTACTGGTTCAGTCTGCCGCGTCTTCGGGGTGCCCGGACCGGGACCGGGCCTCCTTCGGGGTGTCGGTGGCACCGCGCCGCGGGTTGGGCCCGCGCCCGCGCGGCTCGTTCGAGCCGTGCCGGTCGCCCTGGGCCTCGTCGTAGCGGCCGTAGGCGTCCACGATCTTGCCCACCAGCTTGTGCCGGACCACGTCCTCGCTGCTCAGTCGGCAGAACGCGATGTCGTCGATGTCACGCAGGATCTTCTCGATGGTCCGCAGTCCGCTGGACTGTCCACCGGGCAGGTCGACCTGGGTGACGTCACCGGTCACCACGATCTTGGAGCCGAAGCCGAGCCGGGTCAGGAACATCTTCATCTGCTCCGGCGAGGTGTTCTGGGCCTCGTCCAGGATGATGAAGGAGTCGTTCAGGGTGTTGTGGGTCAGCAGGAAGTCCTCGGTGACGTAGAGCGAGTCCTGCGCCGCCACCTGGATGCAGACGCACTCCTCGGTCCCCGCCGGTTCGATGCTCTCGATGAACCGCGTGGGCCGACCGCCGCCGGTCGTCCTGTACGCGTCCCTCTTGCGCCCGAGGCGGAAGGGCTCCACGCCCTCTGGGAGCCGTAGGTCGAGGAGGGAGGCGTCCTGTCCATGCAGGACCTCCCTTCCCCGGGCCCGGCCCTCCGCGGGCCGCGTACGGTCGTACGCGACGCCTCCGAGGGACTGCACCAGGAACCGCACCGCGGAGGCCAGCCGTGGCGAGGCGGAACCGTACTGGACACGGCAGGCCCGGCCCTCCTGCGTGACCGGTCCACCGTCGGCGTCCAGGAGTCCCTGCAGTACGGCGAGCCGGACGTCGGCCGTGTTGTACAGGTAGGCCTCCGGCACGAACTTCGTGCCCGAGTTCGTGCCGAAGAGCCCCAGTTCGCGCATGACCGCCGTCACCGGGTCGGCGATGGTGGTCACGTCGCCCGGCTGCCTCTCGCGGTTCAGGGCGTAGTCGGGACCGGACTTCCGGTTCACCCGGACGCCGGGCAGGAGGCGTTCGAGGCTCTCCGCGAGTTCCTGGTCCTCCGTGGTGAGACCCGCAGTGGCGCGGCCCGTCAGGCACCCGTCCCCCAGCAGCAGCCCGAGTGCGTACGGGTCCATGGGGACGTCCTGCTCCGGAAACTCGACCGGCGCGCTCAGCAACGGGAGCTCGTACTTGCGGTCGTGCGCCGTACCGAGGCCGCTCTCCACGATCTCCTTCGCGGTGAGCACGCGGTAGGGCTTGTTCCGCCTCGTGTCGGCCCGTGTCCGGACGGACCAGAGGTGGTCCTCCGAGCACAGCGTCGACGCGCCGTCCTGCGACGTCACCCGGTAGGTGGCCTTCGGCCCCTGCGGGTAGACGCCCAGCACCGGGGTCGGTTCACCGTTCGAGCCGACGACGAGGTCACCGACCTCCAACTCGCCGATCGGGCGGAAACCGCCCGGGGTCAGAACGTTGGTGCGCACCGGCTGCGCGCGTCCGCGCATGTACGCCAGGGGTGCGACCTCGATGGTCCCGGCCGCCATCAGCTTGGGGATGGAGTCGGGGTCGAGCATGTCGTGCAGGGCGTCGTAGAGCGGCCGCAGGTAGGGGTCGATCTTGTCGTAGAGGGTGCCCGGCAGGAATCCCAGCCGCTCGCCGGCCTCGACGGCGGGACGGGTGAGGATGATCCGGTTGACCTCTTTGTCCTGCAGCGCCTTGACCGCCTTGGCCATGGCCAGGTACGTCTTGCCCGTACCGGCGGGACCGATCCCGAAGACCACCGTGTGCCGGTCGATGATGTCGACGTAGCGCTTCTGGTTCACCGTCTTGGGGCGGATGGTCCTGCCCCTGTTGGACAGGATGTTGGTCGTCAGCACGTCGGCCGGACGGTCCTGGCCAGGGGTGGTCAGCATGTGGACCATGCGCTCGATGGTGTCCGGGGTGACGTGGGTGCCGCTCTTGGCGAGCTCGATGAGCTCTTCGACCAGCCGGACGACCACCGCGGTCTCATCCGGAGCGCCGGTGATGGTGAACTCGTTGCCGCGAACGTGGATATCGCTGGCGAAGGCCCGCTCCAGTGCCCTCAGGAGCTCGTCCCTGGAGCCCAGCAGGCTGATCATCGTGTGCTCGTCCGGCACCACGACCTTGACCTGGGTGTCCTGTCGCGACTGCGTATGCGTTGTCTCGGCCATGGTGTGGCCTTGCGGCCGCTGTCCCTACCCTTCGGTTCCGGCTCGCGGCCTGGGCGGCCGACGTGCGTGGTGAACGTTCGGAGCGCCGCCCAGGCGCCCCGCGGCCCTCGACCACCGGTGTCCCGTTGGTACCACCGGTTCGCTTCGGGCCCACGAACCGAGTCTACCAAGGTGGCCACGGCGCCCTCGATCGAATTTCCTCCGCTGTGGACGGACGCCGGAGGCCCCTGGAGCACCGCCGGGCCACACCCGTGCGCGGACGCGTGGACGCCCCCGCTCGAACCGCACCGTGAGGGGCCCCGAGGAGTGCGGCGTGGCCGAGGACCGGGCGCGGGACCGCCCCGGGCCGGGCGCGGCCTACCCGGGAGGCCAGTTGAGCCCGCGGCCGCCGAGCAGGTGTGCGTGCAGGTGGAACACCGTCTGTCCGGCTCCGCTGCCCGTGTTGAACACCAGCCGGTACCCGGTCTCGGCCACGCCCTCCGACTCGGCCACCGCGCGGGCCTCGCGCACGATCTCGTCGACCAGGCCCGTGTCGGCGGCGGCCGCGGAGGCCGCGTCCCGGACGTGCTCACGCGGGATGACGAGGACGTGCGTCGGTGCCTGGGGGTTGATGTCGCGGAACGCCAGGGTGCGTTTCCCCTCACGGACGATCTCGGCCGGGACCTCCCCCTTCACGATCTTGCAGAAAAGGCAGTCGTCCTGGGCCATCACGCACCTCCGTACGGGGGCCGCGGCCGTCTGCGCGGCCGCGGTCTCGGGGCTGTCGACACCCATGATGCCGCAGCCGGCCACCGGTTCGCTCTGGACAGAGCACTCCGGTCCGCGGAACGGGGGCCCTGGTCCTGCCGGTGGGGCTCGTGGGCACGGTACTCTTTCCCCCCGTACGCCGTGTCGCCGACCATGTCCGACACCGGCCGACCTTGTGCGTGTTCGAATTGAAACGCGTGTCTACCTGGAAAAGAAGAGGTATGCCCTTTCGTAAACCCCGCGACAAGGGTGTGCGTCGAACTGATGTGACGACTGAAACCATCGTGGCTGGAGCCGCCACAGCTCCGCTCTCCGTGGAGTGGGACGCCGACCACGCGGTCACGGAGCTCTATCGGGAGCACTACCGTCCGCTGGTCCGACTCGCCGCGCTGCTGGTGCGCGACCACGCGACCGCGGAAGAGGTCGTCCAGGACGCGTTCGTGGCCATGCACGGCGCGTGGCGCCGCCTTCGCGACCCGAACAAGGCCCTGTCGTACCTGCGCCAGGCCGTGGTCAACAAGGCCCGGTCCGTTCTTCGGCACCGTGCGGTCGTCGAGAAGCACGCACCCAAAGCCCTGCCCGACGCACCCAGCGCCGAACACGGCGCCATGAACCTTTTGGAGCGTGAGGCGGTGATCCGGGCCCTGCGTAAACTACCCACCCGTCAGCGAGAGGCGATCGTGCTCCGGTACTACGGCGACCTGTCCGAGGCTCAGATCGCTGACGCCATGGGCATCAGCAAGGGCGCGGTGAAGAGCCACACCTCCCGTGGAATCTCCGCGCTGCGCTCTGTTCTGGAGCAGACGACATGACCAGCCCCACCGATCCCGCGAACTCCGAGTTCGAGGACCAGCTCCGGCAGATCCTCAAGGCCGAGGCCGACACCGTCGCGCCCGGCGCCGAGGCCCTGCAACTGATCCGTGACCGCACCGACCGCCACCGCGACACGTCCTGGTTCGGTCTTCCATGGCTGCGCCCGGCGTTGGCCGTGGCCGGTGCCGGACTGATCGCCGCGTCCGTCGTCATGTCCACTCCGCAGGTGCGCGACCAGGTCCTGGACATCGTCCCCGCGGGCGCCAACCGCGAGGGCGCCCCGCCCGAGGACGACGTCGACGGACCCGGCATCGCGGCCCCGGGGCCCACCAGGGACTCCGACACCGCGCCCGCCGAGGCTCCTGACGACCCCGTCGAAGAGCCGGCCCCCTCCCCCACCGAGGAGGAGACCGACCCAGCCGACGACGGCGTCGACACCACGGCGACGTGCGCCCCGTCCCGCGAGGACCCGCCCTCGTCCGCCACGACGGACGCCGAGGAGGAGACGGACGCGCCGGCGGAGGAGGAACAGCAGCAGGAGTGCGAACCCAGCGAGGAGCCCAGTCCGGGCGACGGTGACGGCACCGACCCCGGCACCGAACCGGGCACCGACCCGGGGACCGGGGACCAGGAGCCCGGTTCCGACGACGGCTCGACCGAGAGCGGCGACGGCGGTTCGACGCCCTCCACCGGCGACAGCACCACGAGCAGCAAGAGCACGGAGGAGTGAGCGGGGCGGCGTCGCGCCGCCGCCCCCGCTTCCCGCGCACGACGACGCCCACGGGATCGGACCCCGTGGGCGTCGTCGTGTGCGGTGGAGCCGCGCTCCGGCTGTCGGTGCGCCGATGCGTCACCGCGATCGCTCTCAGGTGCGCCGCCGCCTCCACCGGCGCGCGACGCCCGGTCGTTCGCCCCCTACCAGCGGCCGGACCGCGCCTGCAGGATCGACAGCGCGGCCACCCCCGCGGTGGAGGTGCGCAGGACGGTCGGCCCGAGCAGGGCCGGTTCCGCCCCGGCCGCGGTGAAGATGTCGAGCTCCGTGTCGGAGAAGCCGCCCTCGGGACCCACCACCAGGACGACTCCGCCCTCGGGACCCCGGTCACCGTCGGGAACGGCGATGTCGCTCAGCCTGGCCGTCGCGTCCTCGTGCAGCACGACGGCCGCGTCGGCCCCTGACAGCAGGGCCGCCACGTCGTCGCGCCCGGCGAGTCCGGTGACCTCCGGCAGGCGGCCCCTGCGCGCCTGCTTGGCCGCCTCACGGGCGGTGGCGCGCCACTTGGCCAGCGACTTGGCAGCCCGGTCGCCCTTCCAACGGGTGACACAGCGCTCGGCCGCCCAGGGGACGATCACATCGACCCCGGCCTCGGTCATCATCTCCACGGCCAGTTCGCCGCGGTCGCCCTTGGGCAGCGCCTGCACGACGGTCAGCCGGGGTCGCGGCGCCGGCTCGTGCCAGCGCTCGCCGACCTCGCACACCACGCCGTCCTTGCCGACCTCGACGACCGTGCAGCGAGCACGCTCGCCACGGCCGTCGGAGAGGTCGACGGTCTCACCGGCGCGGATGCGCCGCACCACGGCGGCGTGGCGCCCCTCGGCGCCGGTGAGGACCACCGTGGCGGCGGCCAGGTCGGCGGCGTCGTCGACCAGGAAGACCGGTGGGGTCACTTGGCACCGAAGGCGTCACGGAGCTTGGCGAACAGGCCGCCGTGCCCGGGGCTGAAGCGGCCCGGGTTCTGGTCCTCCCCGCGCAGCTCGGCGAACTTGCGCAGCAGGGCCTCCTGCTCCTCGTCCAGCTTGTTCGGGGTCTCCACGTCCACGCGGATGCGCAGGTCGCCCCGGCCGCCCCCGTCGAGATGGGTCACGCCCTTGTTGGGCAGTGTGATGACGTGGCCGGAGTTGGTCCCCGGGCGCAGGTCGATGTTCTCCGTGCCGTCCAGCGTGTCGAACGCGAACGAGGCGCCCAGCGCGGCGGCGGTCATGGGCACGGTGACCGTGCAGTGCAGGTCGTCGCCGCGCCGCTCGAAGGTCGGGTGCGCCTTCTGGATGATCTCCAGGATGATGTCGCCGCGCGGCCCGCCGTTGGGGCCGACCTCGCCCTCGCCTGCGAGCTGGATGCGGGTGCCGTCGTCGACGCCCGCGGGGATCTTCACCGTGCGGGTGACCTTCTCGCGCACCCGGCCCTCGCCGGCGCAGTCACCGCAGGGGTTGGTGATGACCGTGCCCTGGCCGGAGCACTGCGGGCAGGGGCGGGACGTCATGACCTGGCCGAGGAAGGAGCGGGTGACCTGGGAGACCTCGCCCTGGCCGTGGCACATCTCGCAGGTGGTGCGGTGCGATCCCGCCGCCGTCCCCTCGCCCTGGCACGTCTCGCACAGGATGGCGGTGGGGAACGTGATGTCCTTGCTCACGCCGAACGCCGTCTCGACGAGGTCGAGTTCGATGCGGATCTTGATGCTGCGTCCGCGCCGGACGCGCTCGCGCGGGGACCGCCCGCCGGGCTGGCCGCCGCCGAAGAACGCGTTCATGATGTCGTCGAAGGCGAAACCCCCGGCGCCGCCGAATCCACCCGCGCCGCCACCGCCGCCGCCTGGAGCGAAGGGGTCGTGACCCATGTCGAACATCCGACGCTTGTTCTCGTCGGAGAGGACCTCGTAGGCCTGGGTCACCTCCTTGAAGCGCTCCTGCGTGGCGGGGTCCGGGTTGATGTCCGGGTGGAGCTCGCGTGCGAGCCTCCGGTACGCCTTCTTGATCTCGTCCTTGGACGCGTCGCGACGCACCCCGAGAACCTGGTAATAGTCTCTGGCCACTGAGTTACTGTCCTGCCAAAATCTGTCCGACATACCGAGCCACCGCGCGTACCGCTCCCATCGTCCCTGGGTAGTCCATCCGGGTCGGACCCACCACACCGATCTTGGCCAGCGACTGGTTTCCCACGCCGTAGTCGGCCGACACGATGGAGGCGGTCCGCAGACCCTCGTGGAGGTTCTCCTCGCCGATGCGCACTGTCAGCATCGACGGATCCTTCGCCTCACCCAGCAAACGGATGAGGACCATGTTCTCTTCCAGCGCCTCCAGAACCTCACGCAGACTCGCGGCGAAGTCCACGGCGGCGAGGTTGGCCGTCCCCGCGAGGACGATCTTCTCCTCGTGCCGTTCGACGAGGCTGTCCAGCAGGACCGACAGGACCGCCACGGCGACGCGCCGGTGTTCCGGATCGACCTGCGCGGGCAGGTCCTGAACCGCGTCGGGCACGTCGGCCAGGTGGCGTCCGGCGATGGCCCGGTTGAGCATCTCCCGCAGATCGCCGACGATCGCCGCGTCGACGTCGCCGAGCCCGTCGATGACGCGCTGCTCGACCCGGCCCGTGTTGGTGATCACGACCATCATGATCCGTTGGCCCCCCAGGGGGACCAGCTCCACGTGCTGGACGGAGGAGCGTGTCAACGACGGGTACTGCACGATCGCGACCTGGCGGGTGAGCTGGGCGAGCAGCCGCACCGTTCGGGCGACGATCTCGTCCAGGTCCACGGCGCCCGTGAGGAAGGACTCGATGGCCCGTCGCTCGGCGACCGAGAGCGGTTTGACCGACGACAGGCGGTCGACGAAGAGCCGGTAGCCCTTGTCCGTGGGGACCCTGCCCGCACTGGTGTGCGGCTGGGTGATGTATCCGTCCTCTTCGAGGGCGACCATGTCATTGCGGATCGTCGCCGGGGAGACGCCGAGCGGGTGCCGGTCCGCCAGAGCGCGGGAACCCACCGGTTCGTTGGTGTTGACGAAGTCCTCGACGACGGCACGCAGGACCGCGAGCTTGCGCTCATCCAGCAACTCGCCACCTCCTGGCACTCCATGGTCCTCAGTGCTAATTCTATGCGCGCGCGCAAACCCCGTTGTCTACCAACCGGTAGGAACGCGGCGCCCCCACTAGACTGCACGACCGTGGCTACCAAGGGAACCAAGCGCTACGGCCGCGACGTGCTGGCGGGTGACTGGCGACGGCCCAGGAAGGGCGCTGTGCCGGATGTGCCGCTCAGCCGCGACCTGGTCGTGGAGGACGCCGACGAGACATTCTGCGGTGCCGTCGTCGGCTGGGACAAGGCGACCGTGACGCTGGAGGACCGCGCCGGGCGCCGCCGGGTGTTCGACCTCGGACCGGCCGCGTTCCTGATCGACGGCGCCCCGGCCACGCTCGTGCGCCCCGCCGCGGCGCCGCGCGGGCCGCTGCGCAGTGCCTCGGGTTCGGTCGCGGTGCCGGGCACGCGGGCGCGCACGGCCCGGGAGAGCCGGATCTACGTCGAGGGCCTGCACGACGCCGAGCTCGTGGAACGGGTCTGGGGCCACGACCTGCGCGTGGAGGGCGTGGCCGTGGAGTTCCTGGAGGGTGTGGACGATCTGCCCGCGATCGTGGCGGATTTCTCACCCGGCCCGGGACGGCGCCTCGGTGTCCTCGTGGACCACCTGGTCCCCGGATCCAAGGAGTCGCGCATCGCCGCGCGGGTGGAGGGCGAGCACGTGCTCGTGGCGGGTCACCCCTACGTCGACGTGTGGCAGGCGGTCCGCCCGAGCGCGCTGGGAATCGACCGCTGGCCGGAGGTGCCGCGCGGCCGCCCCTGGAAGGAGGGCGTCGTCAGCGGCCTGGGTTGGCGGATGGAGACCGGCGAGGCCTGGCGGCGGATCCTGGGCTCGGTGCGCAGCTACGCCGATCTGGAGCCGTCGCTCCTGGGGCGGGTGGAGGAACTGATCGACTTCGTCACCGGCCCCCACCCGGACGAGTGAGGTGCGACCGCCGACCGCGCCGCGCGGCGGCGACTTCGCGGTGTGAGGCGTACAGGATCTAGGATTCTGGCAGGCGACGGTTTCGGAGCCCGGCATCCGACCGCCGTGGTCGCCACCTCGCGGCCCGCGCGGTCGTCGGTACTGCCGGGAAGTACAGAAGCCGCCCCACACCAGCGGAGCCGAGGAAGAGCATGAGCGAGAACCCGACGAATCCCCCTGCCCCGGATGATCCCGAGGAGGGTCGCCCCCCGCAGTACGGGCAGGCGGACCCTGGGCGGCAGCCGTCGGGTGAACAGTCCCCGTACGCGCCGCAGCCCGGCGACGGACGGCAGCCGACCGGCGGCCGGCCCGCCTATGGCCAGCAGGCGGAGTACGGTCAGCAGCCCTCGGGTGGCCAGGCCGCCCACGGGCAGCAGTACCAGCAGCAGGGCTACGCCCAGCAGCCCCCACAGCCGTCGGGTGAACAGCCCCCGTACGCGCCGCAACCCGGCTACGGCCAACAGCCCGCGAGCGGCCCTGAGGGCTACGCCCAGCAGCCCCAGCCCGGCTACGCGCCTCCGCAGCCCTACGGGCAACCCCAGGAGCAGCAGGGTTACGCCCAGCAGCCCCCACAGCCCCCGGGTGAACAGTCCCCGTACGCGGCCCAGCCCGGGTACGGACAGCAGCCGACCGGCGGCCAGCCCGCCTACGGGCAGCAGTACCAGCAGCAGGGCTACGCCCAGCAGCCCGCGGGCGGCCCTGAGGGCTACGGGCAGCAGCCCCAGCCCGGCTACGCGCCTCCGCAGCCCTACGGGCAACCCCAGGAGCAGCAGGGTTACGCCCAGCAGCCCCCACAGCCCCCGGGTGAACAGTCCCCGTACGCGGCCCAGCCCGGGTACGGCCAACAGCCCGCGTTCGCGCCCCCGCCTCCACAGCAGCCGACGGGCGGCCAGCCCGCCTACGGCGCACCCCAGGCGGCACAGACCCCGTACGGGCAGCAGCCCTACGGTCAACCCCGACAACAGCCCCAGCACCCGGCTGAACAGGCCGTCCACGGCGGGCCCGGCGGATATCAGCAGCAGGCCCCCCATGGCGGCGAGAACGATACGCTCGTGGCGATGCTCGCGCACCTGTCCGGATTCATCATCGCGTGCCTCGGTTGGATCCCGCCGCTGGCGATCTACTTCGCCAAGCGGCACCAGTCGCCCTTCGTGCGCCACCACGCCTCGGAGGCGGCCAACTTCCAGATCACGCTGCTGCTCGGCTACATCTTCGCCTGGGTGATCCTCATCGTGCTGGGCATCACCTTCCCGGCGCTTTCGTGGATCGGCTCCCTGCTGGTCGGCCTGGTCTGGATCTTCGCGATCGTCTTCGGCGTCATCGGCGCCAGCGGCGCGAACAAGGGCACGTGGTACCGCTACCCGCTGAGCATCCGCCTGCTGAAATAAGACGGCACCCCCGATCACCCCCGTCAGAAGGAGCCACATGTCCTACCCGAACACGCCACCACCAGAGGACCCCCACGGTCAGGGGCACCCCGGCCACCAGGAGGGCACCGGGGGCTACTCCCAGCCGCCCGGTCCCCCCAGCGGCGGCTACCCCGCGCAGGGGCAGCCCGGCGGCTACCCCCAGCAGGGCGGCTACCCGCCGCACCCGGACCAGTCCGGCGGCTACCCCGCGCAGGGGCAGCCCGGCGGATATCCCCCGCCCCCCGGCCAGGGCCAGGGGTACGGCGAGCAGCCGGGCGGGTACCCGCCCGGACAGCCCGGCTACGGCGGGCAGCCCGGTTACGGGGGCCAGCCCGGCTACGGCGGGCAGCCCGGTTACGGAGGTCAGCAGGGCTACGGAGGGCAGCCCAGCCCGGACGAGAAGCAGATGGCGTTCTTCGCCCACCTGGGCGGCGGCATCCTCGGCTGGCTCGTCCCGCTGATCATCTGGCTCATCAAGAAGGACGAGTCCCCGTTCGTCCGCCAGCAGGCGGTCGCCGCACTGAACTTCCAGCTGGTCCTGTTGATCGCCTACGTGGCCGTGAGCGTGATCGGGGCCATCCCCTTCATCGGGCTCATCAGCGTCCTCGCCTGGCCCGCCGCCTGGATCTTCTCCATCATCATGGGTGTCCAGGCCGCGCAGGCCGCCAACCGGGGCGAACTGTTCAAGTACCCGATCACCGTCGACTGGGTGAAGTAGCCGGACCGCGCGACAGCGAACCCGACCTGACCCGAGAGGGGCCCGGCACGTGTGCCGGGCCCCTCGTCGTCGCCGTGCCCGCCCCGGGTCGGCCTCAGGTGAGGTCGCGCACCACCGCGTCGGCGAGCAGGCGGCCGCGCCGGGTCAGGACGGCCCGACCGGCGGCGTGCGCCTCGGGGTGCAGCAGGCCGTCGGCGACCGCCCGCACCGCCGCCGCGCGCCCGTGCGGCTCCAGCAGCTCCAGCGGGCACCCCTCCTCGATCCGCAGCTCCAGCAGGACCCGCTCGAAGCGCCGCTCCTGCTCCGTGAGGACCTCGCGGGCTTGCCCCGGGCTGTTCCCCGCGGCCAGCCGGGCGGCGTAGGCGGCGGGATGCTTGACGTTCCACCACCGCGTGCCGCCGATGTGGCCGTGCGCGCCCGGGCCCACACCCCACCAGTGGCCGCCGGTCCAGTACAGGAGGTTGTGGGCACTGCGACCCTCGGGCGTGCGGGCCCAGTTGGACACCTCGTAGGGGGTGAACCCGGCTGCCGCCAGGGCCTCGTCGGCCATCACGTAGCGGTCGGCCATCGCGTCGTCGTCGGGTTCGGTGAGCTCGCCGCGCCGGACGCGGTTCGACAGGCGGGTGCCCTCCTCGACGATCAGCGAGTAGGCGGAGACGTGGTCGGGCCCGGCGGAGACGGCGGCCGCCAGGGACGCCGCCCAGTCGTCGTCGCTCTCTCCGGGCGTGCCGTAGATGAGGTCGAGGTTGACGTGCTCGAAGCCCGCCCGGCGGGCCCATTCCACACACTGCTCGGGCCTGCCGGGGGTGTGCCCCCGCTCCAGGATCCGCAGCACGTGCGAGCGGGCGCTCTGCATGCCGAAGGAGACACGGGTGAACCCCGCCTCGCGCAGTCGGGCGAGGTATCCGGGGTCGACGGTCTCGGGGTTGGCCTCGGTGGTCACCTCGGCGTCGGGGGTCAGGCCGAAGCGCTCTCGTACGGCCGTGACCAGGCGCCCCAGGTCCTCGGCCGGCAGCAGGGTGGGCGTGCCACCGCCCACGAACACGGTGCTGACCCGCGGCCGGTCGCCGACCAGGACCCGGTCGGCCAGCTCGATCTCGGCGATCGCCTGGTCGGCGTAGGTCTCCCGCGAGGCGGTGGCGGTGCCGTCCCGCGAGACGAGTTCGTCGGCGGTGTAGGTGTTGAAGTCGCAGTACCCGCAGCGAGTGACGCAGAAGGGCACGTGGACGTAGAACCCGAGGGGCCGTGCGGCCAGCTCCGCGAGGGAGTGCTCGGGCAGGTCCCCGGTGCGCGGTACGGGATCGCCGTCGAGGGCAACGGAAGGCATGCCTCCAGTGTCGCCGACGCGGCGGCGTGCCCTGGTCGGAGCCGGAGGGCACAGACCGGCCGGTCGGCGGTCGGAGGAGCGGGGTCGGGGTCGGGGTCGGGGGCCGGAGGGAGGAGGGTCCGCCCGGCGGGTGTGCGGAGTGGTGCCACGGGGGCGGATCGGGGGCGGGGGTGTCAGACGCGCTGACCGGCGACCGGGTCGGCGCCGGGGTGCGCGGAGCCGTCCTGGACGGCGGCGGAAGGCGTGGAGGCCTCCTGCGCGGCGTGTCGGCTACCGGGGAGGGAGGCCGGGACGGTGTACCCGGTCGGGGCGGCGGCCGTGGAGGCGCGTACCACGAGCTCGGGGTCGAAGACGTACTCGGTGTGCGAGACGGCGTGCCCGGCGATCTCGTCGCACAGGGCCCGGACGGCGGCCAGGGCCATCGCGTTGACCGGCTGGCGCACGGTCGTCAACGGCGGATCGGTGAACGCGATGAGCTGGGAGTCGTCGTAGCCGACCACGGAGAAGTCCTCCGGCACGCGCAGTCCGCGCTGCCGGGCGGCCCGGATGGCGCCCAGCGCCATCATGTCCGAGCCGCAGACCATGGCCGTGACCCCGCGCTCGATGAGCCGCGTGGCCGCGGCGTGCCCGCCCTCCACTCCGAACAGCGAGAGCTCGACCAGGTCGCGCCCGCTCAGTCCGTGCGCCGCCAGGGCCGCGTGGTACCCCTCCAGCTTGCGCCGGACCGGAACGTAGCGGTCGGGGCCGCTGGTGAATCCGATGCGGGTGTGGCCGAGGGCGATGAGGTGGTTGACCGCCAGCCGGCCGGCCTCGCGGTCGTCACAGGAGATGAACGCGGCGGGGATGGCCTCGGTGAACCCGTTGACCAGCACGATGGGGAGCCGCCGCGAGACGAGCGTGTTGTACCGGTCGTAGGAGGCTGAGGTGTCGGCGTGGCGGCCGGACACGAAGAGGATGCCGGAGACGTTGCGCTCCAGGAGCAGCTCCACGTACTCGTCCTCGGTTATCCCACCGGGGGTCTGGGTGCACAGCACCGGCGTGTAGCCGCGCTGGGCCAACGCCCCCTCCGCCGCCTGGGCGAACATCGGGAAGACCGGGTTCTCCAGTTCGGGGATGACCATGCCGACCAGCCCGGCGGAGCGCTGCCGGAGCCGGGCGGGCCTTTCGTATCCGAGGACGTCCAGCGCGGTCAGAACGGCCTTGCGCGTGTCGCTGCCGACGCCGGGTTTGTCGTTGAGCACCCTCGAGACCGTCGCCTCGCTGACGCCTGCGTGCCGCGCGATGTCGGCAAGTCGTGGACCCATGCCGATGATTCTAGTCGAGATGGTCGTCACATGGACGTAAGTTGGCGGTAATCTTGCGCAAGAACTTGCAGACGCTCTAGGGAAGGACCCCCGCACATGGCGCTTAAGTCGCAGTGGTGGCGCGACGCGGCCATCTACCAGATCTACGTCCGCAGTTTCGCCGACGCCGACGGGGACGGCGAGGGCGACCTCGCCGGCATCCGCGAGCGCCTGCCGCACCTGGCCGAACTCGGCGTGGACGCGGTCTGGCTGACCCCGTTCTACGTGTCTCCCCTCGCCGACGGAGGATACGACGTCGCCGACTACCGTGACGTCGACCCCCGCTTCGGCACCCTGGCGGACTTCGACGCGCTCCTGGCCACCGCGCACGAGCTGGACCTGCGCGTGATCATCGACGTGGTGCCCAACCACTCCTCGTCGGCGCACCGGTGGTTCCGCGAGGCCGTGGCGGCCGAGCCGGGCAGCCCCGCGCGCTCGCGCTACATCTTCCGCGACGGCAGGGGCCCCGACGGCGAGCAGCCGCCGAACAACTGGAACTCGATCTTCGGCGGACCGGCCTGGACCCGGCTCAAGCGCCCCGACGGCACCCCCGAGCAGTGGTACCTGCACCTGTTCGACGCCGAGCAGCCGGACTTCGACTGGACCAGCCAGGAGGTCCACGACGAGTTCGACGACGTCCTGCGGTTCTGGCTGGACCGCGGTGTGGACGGCTTCCGCATCGACGTCGCGCACGGCATGGTCAAGGACCCGGCCCTGCCCGACATCGAGGACGGCGCCAAGGCCGACCTTTTGGACGGCAGCACGACCCTGCCCTACTTCGACCAGGACGGCGTGCACGACATCTACCGCCGCTGGGCGGCCATCGCCGCGAGCTACCCCGGCGACCGCACCATGGTCGCCGAGGCGTGGGTGGAGGACGCCGAACGGGTGGCCCGCTACCTGCGCCCGGACGAGCTGCACCAGGCCTTCAACTTCGAGTACTTGACCTCGCCCTGGGACGCGGGACACCTGCGCTCGGTGATCGACTCGTCCCTGACCGCCAACGGCGCGGTCGGCGCGACCACGAGCTGGGTGCTGTCCAACCACGACGTCACCCGCCACGTGACCCGCTTCGGCGGCGGCGAGCAGGGCCTGCGCCGCGCGCGTGCGGCCACGCTGCTGATGCTGGCCCTGCCGGGCTCCGTGTACCTGTACCAGGGCGAGGAACTGGGCCTGCCAGAGGTCACCGACCTGCCCGAGGACGCCCTCCAGGACCCGACGTGGGAGCGCTCGGGCCGCACCGAGCGCGGTCGTGACGGCTGCCGGGTGCCCCTTCCGTGGGAGGACGGGGCGGCGCCCTACGGGTTCGGCGCCGAGGGCAGCACGCCCTGGCTGCCGCAGCCGGAGGGCTGGGGCCGGCTCTCCCGTGCCGCCCAGCGCGGCGTGGAGGGTTCGACCCTGGAGATGTACACCAGCGCGCTGCGCCTGCGCCGTGAGCTCGACGCGCTCGGCGACGGGGCGATGACCTGGCTGGACGCTCCCGAGGGCGTGCTGTACTTCGAGCGCGAGCCCGGCGTGCGCTGCGCGGTGAACCTCACCGGCGAGTCCGCCGACATCTCGCTCGGAGAGGGAACCGCGCCGGAGACGCTGCTCTCCAGCGGTCCCGTGGCCGCCCCGGCCGAGGGCACCCTGTCCCTGCCCGCCGAGACGGCGGTGTGGCTGCGCGTGTGACGCGCCCGAGCGCCGGGGCGGGGGCGGGCCCGTCCCGCCCCGGCGCCACCCCTCCCCGCGGCACAGGTCGCCCCGGGCCCTCCTCTCGCGCGCCGGACTCCGTCCACCGTTCGGCTCGCGCCCCTCACCCCACCGACACCAGCGGTGCCCTGACCGGTCATGGCCCGGGCCCCGCCCATCCCCCCTGGAGGACGCCATGAGGCCCCTGACACCGACGGGCACGCGCCTCGCGTGCGCCGCCGCCGGACTGGCACTCGCCCTCACCGCCTGCGGTTCGGACACCGCCGCCGACACCGCCGGACCGGACCGGATCCTGACGATCTGGGCCGACGACGAGCGCGCCCTGGCGCTGATGACGTTCGCCGAGGCCTACTCGCGCACGTCCGACGCGCAGGTGGAGGTGATCGTCGTCGAGCACGAGGAGCTGCGCGCCAGCTTCGTGAGCGCCCACGCCAGCGGGCTCGGCCCGGACATCATGGTCGGTCCGCACGACTGGACCGGGGAGCTGGTCGAGTCCGACGCGGTCGCGCCGGTGAGCCTGGACGCGCGGGCGGCCGAGGCCTTCACGCCCGGAGCCCTGGACGCGGTGACCTACGACGGCGCGGTCTACGGCGTCCCCTACGCCACCGAGAACCTGGCACTGATCCGCAACACCGACATGGCTCCGTCGGCACCGCGGACCCTGGAGGAGCTGATCGAGACCGGCTCCGAACTGGTCGACGCCGACCGGGCCTCACGGGTGCTCGGCCTGCAGGTGGGCGAGGAGGGCGACGCCTACCACGTGCACCCCCTGTTCACCTCCGCCGGCGGCTACCTCTTCGGCGAGGACGGCGCTGGCGACCCCGACCCCACGGATCTGGGCGTGGCGGCGCCGGAGTCGGTGGCCGCCTTCGAGCGGCTCGCCGAGCTGGGTGAGGCCGGTTCGGGCGTGCTGACGCGCGACACGACGGCGAGCCGCGCCACGGAGCTGTTCACCGAGGGTGAGACGCCGTACTTCGTCACCGGCCCGTGGAGCCTGTCGGCGATCAAGGAGGCGGGGGTTCCCTACGAGATCAGCCCCGTGCCGCCGTTCGCGGACGGTGCTCCGGCCCGCCCGCTGATCGGTGTGCAGACCTTCTTCGTGGCGGCGGGCGCCTCCGATCCGGACCTGGCGCGCACGTTCGCGGCCGACTTCGTCTCCGACCCGGAGTTCTCGGTGATCCTGTACGAGGCCGACCCCCGGGTGCCCGCGCTCGTGGACGCCCTGGAGACGCTGTCCGAGCAGGACCCGGATCTGCAAGCCTTTCAGAATGCCGGTGAAAACGGCGTACCGATGCCCGCGATCCCGGAGATGGACGCGGTGTGGGGGCCGTTCAGTCAGGCGAGTGCGGACATCATCGCAGGTGCGGACCCCGCGGCGGAGCTCGCCGAGGCCGAGGAGCTGATCACCGCGGGCTTCGCGGAGTGATCCGAACGTGTGAGGCGAGACCAGATTGATCACCTCGCGTCACATGACGACCACGTTCGGCCCATCATCACCCATCCGTTTCCTGGGTGTTTCCACATCTTTATCCCGAGAGTCTGCAAAGACTTTCAATGCTTGCAAGTTATTGCTAACGTCACATCACATCGCATGCTCGAGACGGACCGGGGGCCACCGGCCAGCCGCATGCGCACCTCTCCACACCGGCCTCCCGGAAGGAAGACACCATGAGATTCCGCAGCGCACCGGCGATCACGGGGATCGCCGCCATCGCCCTGATGGCGACCGCCTGCACCGGCGGCGGCGACACTGACAGCGAGGGAGGGTCGGCCGAGGGCGGCCTGACCATCTGGACCGACGCCGAGCGCGCCGACGCCGTCGAGGCGGCCGCCGACGAGTTCGCCGAGGCCAACGGCATCAGCGTCAGCGTCGACACCGTGGCCTTCGAGGACATGCAGGGCGACGTCCTCAACGCCCACCAGGCGGGCAACGCCCCCGACATCTTCATCGGCGCGCACGACTGGACCGGCAACCTCGTCCGCAACGGGGCCGTGCAGCCCATCGAGCTCCCCCAGGACCAGGCCGCCCTGCTGGACGAGACCTCCCTCGAGGCCATGTCCTTCGACGGACAGCTCTTCGGCGTTCCGTACTCGCAGGAGAACCTCTTCCTGATGCGCAACACCGAGCTGGCCCCTGACGCCCCCGAGACCTTCGAGGAACTCGTCGAGACCGGGACCGAGCTCAAGGACGGCGGCGACGTCGAAGAGGTCCTGTCCATGGCGGTCACCCAGGAGGGCGACCCCTACCGGATGAACCTGCTGTTCACCTCCGGCGGCGGCTACCTCTTCGGCCAGGACGACACCGGCACGTGGGACCCCTCCGACCTGGGTGTGGGCACCGACGAGTCGGTCGAGGCCATGGAGAAGATCGCGGAGTACGGCGAGGACGGCGAGGGCGTCCTGCGCCGCTCCATCGGCCTGGAGAACGACGCGGCCCTGTTCTACGACGGTGACGCGGCCTTCTTCGTCGCCGGCCCGTGGAACCTGGCCGACGCCCAGGAGGCCGGCGTCGACTACGAGATCAGCCCCTTCCCCGGCTTCGAGGGCGGCGACCCCGCCAGCCCCTACATCGGCTACCAGTCGTTCTTCGTGACCGAGGGCAGCGCGAACTCCGCCCTGGCCGAGGAGTTCGTGACCAACTACGTCACCGACACCGAGTTCATCCTCAGCCTGTACGAGATCGACCCCCGCACGCCCGTCCAGACCGAGGCCCTGGAGAGCGTCTCGGCCGAGAACCCCGACATCGCCGCGATCGCCGAGGCCGGTGCCGACGGTATCCCGATGCCCTCCATCCCGGAGATGGGCGAGACCTGGCAGCCGCTGGGCGTCGCCCAGGCCGACATCATCGGCGGAGCGGACCCCCGTGAGGCCATGGAGGCCGCCGCCGAGACCATCTCCGAGCAGATCGGCGAGTAGGCGTGGCGGCTTCCGATTCCGACAACGCGGGCGCCCCGGAGGGGGCGCCCGCCCCACCGCTCCCCGGCGGGCGCTTCGCCCGGGACGGGTCCATGGTCGGCCGGATCGTCAAGATCGGCCTGCTGGGACTGTTCACGGCCCTGGGCGTGTGGGCCGTACTCCCGCTCTACCTCGGGGGCAACTGGCTCGGCATCGGGCTCGTCGTCGCCGTGGTGGGCCTGGTCTACTACGTCTACCTGTCCAAGCGCACCGTGCCCGCCAAGTACCTCGTGCCCGGTGTGCTGTTCCTGATGGTGTTCCAGATCTTCCCGGTGCTCTACACCATGAGCACCTCGGTGACCAACATGAGCGACGGTCACCGGGGAAGCAAGGAGCAGGCCATCTCCGCCGTGGAGTCCCTGTCCGTGACCCGGACCGCGGACTCGCAGGAGTACGACCTCACGATCGCCACGGTCGGCGACCCGGAGACCGGTGAGCTGGCCTTCCTCCTCACCGACGACGAGGGCGGCGCCTACGTCGGTGACGCGGACGGGCTCAGTGAGCTCAGCGGCGCCACCGTCGAGGACTCGGGGAAGGTCACCGAGGCGTTCGGCTACACCATCCTCACGCCGGCCGAGGTCAACGAGCGCAGCGGCGAGCTGGCGGAGTTCGCCGTGCCCACGGGCAGTGGCGCGGGTATCCGCTCCAGCGGCCTGTCCACCGCCTACGAGGGCAGGGCACTGCGGGTCTACGACGAGTCGTGCGACTGCGTGACCGACACCGAGACCGGCGAGGTGTACACGGCCGACGACGAGCGCGGCGCCTTCTACAACGACGAGGGCCAGCGCCTCCCCCAGGGGTGGCAGGTCAACGTGGGCGCCGACAACTTCGCGCGCTTCCTGCTCGACCCGACGTTCGCGGCGTCGTTCTTCAGCATCCTGCTGTGGAACATCGTCTTCGCCGTGGCGGTGACCGGCCTGGTGTTCGTCGTCGGTCTCGCCGTGGCCCTGACGCTGCACGTGCCGAGGATGCGCGGCAAGGTGTTCTACCGGGTTCTGGTGGTCCTGCCGTACGCGATGAGCTCCCTGGCCATGTACCTGCTCTGGCGGGACATGTTCAACACCGACTTCGGTGTCATCAACCAGATTCTCGGTCTGCGGATCGACTGGTTCGGCTCGGTGTGGGGCGCGCGGGTCGCGGTCATCCTCGCCAACGTCTGGCTGGGGTACCCGTACATGTTCCTCGTGGCCACGGGGGCGCTGCAGGCGATCCCGCGTGAGCTCGGACACGCCGCGCAGATCGACGGCGCCAACCCCTGGCAGTCCTTCCGGCACGTCACGCTGCCGCTGCTGATGGTGGCGATGACGCCGATCCTGGTCGCCACGTTCGCCTTCAACTTCAACAACTTCAACGCGGTATGGCTGCTGACCAGGGGCGGACCGCTGTTCTCCGACAACTCCACGGCCGGTGCCACCGACCTGTTGATCACCTACACCTACCGGCTGGCCTTCAACGAGGCCACCGCGCAGTACGGCTACGCCGCGGCGCTGTCGGTGATGATCTTCCTGATCGTCTCGGTGATCTCGGTGACCAGCCTGTGGCGGAGCAAGGCACTCAAGGAGGTGGCCTGATGTCGGTCGACACCGTGCGGACGACGCAGAGGCGCTACCGGCGCGGCGCGGGCACCCGGTTCGGTCTGTGGGCCACCCGCCTGGGCTGGCGCCACGTGGTCATGTGGGTGGTCGCGGCCTTCGCGCTCTTCCCGGTGATGTTCGTGGTCTCGGCCGCGCTCAACCCGCTCGGCACGCTGAGCAGCTCACAGCTGTGGCCCACGGGGGCCAGCCTGGACAACGCCCGGGACCTGTTCGCGAACACGCCGTTCACGACCTGGTACGCCAACTCGCTGTTCTTCGCGCTCACGAACGCGGCGGTGACGGTGCTGCTGTCCGCGCTGGCCGCCTACGCGTTCAGCCGGATGCGGTTCACGGGCCGCAAGGTGGGGCTGATCGGGCTGCTGGTCATCCAGATGTTCCCGCAGTTCCTGGCGATCGTCGCGCTCTATCTGATGTTCACCTCCATCAGCGAGTACTACCCGGCGATCGGCTTCGACACGCGCTGGGGCCTGCTGCTGGTGTACCTGGGCGGCGCGCTCAGCATCAACACGTGGTTGATGAAGGGCTTCTTCGACACCGTGCCCAAGGAACTGGACGAGTCGGCGCAGATGGACGGGGCCACACACGCCCAGGTCTTCTTCCGGATCATGCTGCCGCTGGTCACCCCGGTGCTGGCGATCGTGGGCCTGCTGGTGTTCATCTCGACCATCAACGAGTTCCTGCTGGCGAGCGTGTTCCTGCGCGACACCGAGGCCAAGACCCTGGGGCTGGGCCTGTACCAGGTGGTCGCCTCGTCCCGTAACGCGAACTTCGGGATGTTCTCGGTCGGCGCGATCATGCTGTCACTGCCCACCCTGATCGTGTTCTGGTTCCTGCAGCGCTTCATCACCGAGGGGCTGACCTCCGGAGCCGTCAAGGGCTGACCGCCCACCGCACATGACAGAGGCCGTGCCCCGAGGGGCACGGCCTCTGTCGTTTCGTCCGGCGCAGCCTGGAGGTCAGGCGTCCCGAACCACTACTTCTTCTTCTTGTCCTCGCCGCCGCTGTCGGTCGACAGCGCGGAGATGAAGGCCTCCTGGGGCACCTCGACCCGGCCGACCATCTTCATCCGCTTCTTGCCCTCCTTCTGCCGCTCCAGCAGCTTGCGCTTACGGCTGATGTCGCCGCCGTAGCACTTGGCGAGCACGTCCTTGCGGATGGCGCGGATGTTCTCACGGGCGATGACCCGGGCGCCGATGGCGGCCTGGACGGGGACCTCGAACTGCTGGCGGGGGATGAGCTCGCGCAGCTTCTTGGTCATCGCCACGCCGTAGGCGTAGGACTTCTCCTTGTGCACGATCGCCGAGAAGGCGTCGACCGGCTCGCCCTGCAGCAGGATGTCCACCTTGACCAGGTCCGCCGCCACCTCGCCCTTGGGCTCGTAGTCCAGGGAGGCGTAGCCCTTGGTCCGGGACTTGAGGTGGTCGAAGAAGTCGAAGACGATCTCGGCCATGGGCAGCGTGTAGCGCATCTCCACCCTGTCCTCGGACAGGTAGTCCATGCCGTGCAGTTCGCCGCGCCGGTCCTGGCACAGCTCCATGATCTGGCCGATGAACTCCGAAGGGCTGAGCACCGTGGCCTTGACCACCGGCTCGTAGATGGCCGCGATCTTCCCGGCGGGGAACTCGCTGGGGTTGGTCACCACGTGCTCGGTGCCGTCCTCCATGTCCACCCGGTAGATCACGTTGGGCGCGGTGGAGATGAGGTCGAGGTTGAACTCGCGCTCCAGGCGGGCCCGGGTGATCTCCAGGTGCAGCAGGCCGAGGAAGCCGCAGCGGAAGCCGAAGCCCAGTGCGGCGGAGGTCTCCGGCTCGAACACCAGCGAGGCGTCGTTGAGCTGGAGCTTCTCCAGCGCGTCGCGCAGGACCGGGTAGTCGGTGCCCTCGATCGGGTACAGGCCCGAGAACACCATGGGCTTGGGCTCCTGGTAGCCCTCCAGCATGTCGCTGGCCGGCCGGTTCAGGGCGGTGATGGTGTCACCGACCTTGGACTGGCGCACGTCCTTGACGCCGGTGATGATGTAGCCGACCTCGCCGACGCCCAGGCCGCCGCACTTGGTGGGCTCGGGCGAGCTGACGCCGATCTCCAGGATCTCGTGGGAGGCCCTGGTGGACATCATCTGGATGCGCTCGCGCGGGCTGAGCTTGCCGTCGATGACGCGGACGTAGGTGACGACGCCGCGGTAGGTGTCGTAGACCGAGTCGAAGATCATCGCGCGGGCGGGCGCGTCGGCGTCGCCGACGGGCGGCGTCATCTGTGTGACGATCTCGTTCAGCAGGTCCTCGACGCCCTCGCCGGTCTTGGCGCTGACCTTGAGCACGTCGGAGGGCTCACAGCCGATGATCCCGGCGAGCTCCTCGGCGTACTTCTCCGGCTGGGCGGCCGGGAGGTCGATCTTGTTGAGCACCGGGATGATCGTGAGGTCGTTGTCCAGCGCCATGTACAGGTTGGCGAGGGTCTGCGCCTCGATGCCCTGCGCGGCGTCCACCAGCAGGATCGCGCCCTCACAGGCGGCCAGGGAACGCGACACCTCGTAGGTGAAGTCCACGTGGCCGGGGGTGTCGATGAGGTTGAGCGTGTAGGTCTTGTCGTCGATCGCGGTGAAGGGGATGCGCACCGCCTGCGACTTGATGGTGATGCCGCGCTCGCGCTCGATGTCCATGCGGTCCAGGTACTGGGCGCGCATCTGTCGGTCCTCGACGACCCCGGTGATCTGGAGCATCCGGTCGGCCAGCGTCGACTTGCCATGGTCGATGTGCGCGATGATGCAGAAGTTGCGGATCAGCGCGGGATCGGTCCAGTTCGGCTGTGCCACCGTGCTCCGTTCACAAGTTGGGTTCGGGGCCGCGCGCGAGATCCGCGCCGTCCCGCCGTGGTCAGGGCCTACGGCATCGTCCATCATCCCACGACGGCGGGGTGCCCTCTCCGGGGGGACCGCCGCCGCCCGTGCGGCAGTATGGGCACGGACGCGGGACCGGGACCGGTCCCCCACGGCCTTCGCCGCTACCGGTGGATCACCGGGAACGGTCCGCGGACATCCGGTCCCGTGCCCAGATTATGCGACCTGGGACCGGGAAGGGGCCGTCGCGGCGCACATCGTGCGGGGTTGGCGGCCGTGGAAGGAGTGGGCCGGTGAAGTGGCTGTTGACACGGGTGCTGGCGGGCGTGGCCGCGGTCGCGGTCGTGCTGGCGGGGGCGGGTGCGCTGCTCGCCTACCAGTACTCGGGCGACCCCGCCCCGTGGGCGGCGTCCCAGGGGTCCGACGCCGCGTGGGTGGGTTCATGGGAGGACACCGACGCCCTGGCCGCGATCCTGGATACCGGGGGCGTCGACACGGTGTACGTCCACGCGGGGGACATCGGTGACGCGGGCGTCGTCAGCCGGGTGGAGGGCACCGGCGAGCTGTTGTCGTGGCTGGCCGACGAGTATCCCGACGTGCGCCCGCTGGCGTGGCTGAGGCACGTGCGTACGGGCTCGTCACTGGTCCGGGACCGGTTCGGGGCCGACGCGCGGGAAACGCTGGCGTCCCAGGCCGCGGAGGTGGCGGGTGACGGGTTCGCGGGCGTGCACCTGGAAGTGCGGCCGGTGACCGTCAACGACCCGTCGATGCCGGAGCTGGTGTCGATGGTCCGCGAGGAGCTGGGCGGGGATCCGGTGCTGTCGGTGCGGGCCCAGCACGTGGAGCTGCTGCCGGGCGGCCGCATGCCGTCGTTCGTGGTCCGGCGCGAGGAGAAGTACTGGTCGAAGGGGTACCTGGACCGGGTGACCGAGGAGGCGGACGAGGTCGTCCTGCCGGGTGTGGACGCGGGCATGCCGACCGAGGCGATGTACGGCGGCTTCATGGTCCGTCAGGTGCACGAGGCCGTGGCGGCGCTGAGCACGCGCGACGAGGTGACCCTGCGGTTCGGACTGCCCACCTATGACAGTCGGGCGTGGGGCGAAGGCGGGGAGCACGAGTCGCCGGAGACGGCCCTGGCGGGGGTGCGTCTGGGTATGACCGGCGCGGAGCCCCCGGAGTCGATGACACTGGGAGTGGCGTTCTACCTGGCCGACGAGGCGGACGCGGTCGACCTCGCGGCCTACCGCGCCGGCTGGCTCTGACACGGGATGCGCGAAGTGGTGCCGGGGTGGGGCATACTGGAAGTCCGTGTCTCGGACTTCCACGGTATCCCGTGGTCTCTCACACCCAGCGTCGGCGCCCACGCCGGCCTCTCGCGGAACGGCTGCCCGTGAGATGAGCCGCCTGATCGACCGACGCGCAGATCTGATCAACTGGAGCACGTTTTCGCATGGCGAACATCAAGTCGCAGAAGAAGCGCATCAAGCAGAACGAGAAGGCTCGTGTCCGCAACCAGGCGGTGCGCTCGCAGCTGAAGACGGCCATCCGCAAGTTCCGTGAGGCTGCCGAGGCCGGGGACGTCGAGAAGGCCACCGTCGCTCAGCGCGACGCCGCGCGACTGCTGGACAAGGCGCACAGCAAGGGCGTCATCCACAAGAACCAGGCCGCGAACCGCAAGTCCGCGATCGCCAAGCGCCTGCGGGACCTGCAGCCCGCCGCCTGATCCAGGCTCGACGGACCCGGCACGGTGGTGACACCGGGCCGGGTCCTCTCATGTGCGGGCGGAGTTATCCACAGCGGGAGATCGCCTGATGACACAGGGTTGAGGCTTCCTTACCGTTGCGTTCATGACCCTTCACCGCCGTCGGCGCCCGCACACTCCCGCACCCCAGGACCGGCTCCGTGCGCTCGGACCGGCGGCCTCCCCCGCCGTACAGCGCCTGCACGCCCGGATCCCCCGCCCGAGCGAGGCCGGGCCCGGGACGGGGCCGCCGCCGATCCCCCGCGCGCCGTACGCGCTCGACACGGCCGACGCGCCCTACGGCCCGCCCGTGGACGCCGCGGACGAGGCCGCGCTGGACACCACCGTCCAGCGCACCCGCCTGGTCCCCCCGGTGGAAGCCGACCCGGACGCCGTCCCCACCGAACGCCTCCGCCCGGCCCGCGGCCGCAGCCACGCCGAACCACGGGCCGTCCGGCCCGGCCCCACCGGGGCCGGGGGCCACCGCCCCGCCCGCGTGTGGCGGGGCCCCTCCCCCGCCCGGGAGCAGGAGGCACCGCGGGACCGGCCTCTCCGGCCGACGCGCGCTTCCCCGGGCCCTCACGCCCGGCCGGCGGATCCCGTCATCGGACCGGCGCACGGTACTCAGCACGGACACGGCGCCCGACCGGGCGCCGAGGCCCCGCCCGGGCCGGAGTACCGTGCCGGGGCGCCCGGTAGCGCCGACGCCGGGCGGGAGGGAAGTACCCGGGCGCAGCGGCGGGCCCGGGAGGGCGGGCCGCCGCGGGCGCGCGGTGTGGGGCCGGGTCTCGGCGGCGGGGAGGGAAGGCCTCCGTCGGGATACACCGAGTTCGATCCCGCCGAGTCCCTCCTGGAGCGCTGGACGCGGCGGTGGACCGCCCAGGCGGCGCTGTCGCGGCGGGCGGTGCTGGCTCTGACGGTCCTCGGGTTCCTCGCCGTGGGCGCGACGCTGATGGCGCTGCGGGACCGGCCGCAGACCGTCGAGCCGAACACGGCCGTGCAGGCGGCGGCCGGCCCCGCACCGCGGACGAGCGCTGCTCCGGGCGGGGACGTGGTCGTCCACGTGAGCGGTGACGTGGCCGACCCCGGGCTGTACACGCTGGCCCCCGGAGCGCGGGTCTCCGACGCCGTCGACGCGGCGGGCGGCCCGCTCCCGGACACCGATCTCGACCGGCTCAACCTGGCGCGCCCGCTCACGGACGGCGAGCAGATCGTCGTGGGCCCGCCCGACCCCGAGGGCACCGCGGCCGGTACGGCGGGCGGGTCACTGGTGAACGTCAACCGGGCCGACGCCGCGACGCTGGAGACCCTCCCCGGGATCGGCGAGGTCATCGCGGCCAACATCATCGCCCACCGGGAGGAACACGGCCCCTTCGTCCAGGTCGAGGACCTGGTCGACGTGAGCAAGATCGGCGACGCGGTCCTGGCGGACATCGCACCCCTGGTCACGGTGGGGTGAGCGTCCGGTGACGACGTGGCTCGGCACGGACGCCGACGGCTGGGACCGGCCGCCGGACCTGCGCCTGCTGGCACCGGCGGTGTCGGCGTGGCTGACGGCGCTGGCCGCGCTGGCGGTGCCCCCGTGGGTGTCGTGGTCGTTCGCCGCGGCCGCGGGCTGCGCGGCGATCGGCGCCTACGTCGCTGCCCGGCCGCCCTGGGAGGCCCTCGTCCTGACCGCCGCGGCCGTGCTGACCTGTGCCGGGACCGTGGCGGCGGTGACCGGCGCCCACGTGCACCGGGTGGTGTCCAGCGCCGCCGCCGAGGCGGTCGGGCACGGGCGCGCGGTGGAGTTCACGGGAATCGTCACCGCGGATCCGCGGGCGCGGTCGGGGACACCGCGGCCCGGGCGTGCGGAGTGGGTGATCCAGGCGCGCACCTCGTGGGTGGACGGCGCCGACCCAGAACGGGGCGCGCGGGCACCGGTGGTCGTCCTGGCCTCCGGTGAGGGCTGGGACGGGCTCCTGCCCGGGCAGGAGTTCCGGGTCGGCGGCCGTTTCGTCGCGGCCCCCGACGATCCCCTGACGGCCGCGCTCGTGCTCGTGCGCGGTCCCCCTGAGCACGTGGCGGAGCCGAGCCGGGCCCAGGCGCTCGCGGGCGACGTGCGCGCCGGGCTGCGCCGGGCCGCCGGTGAGCTGGACCAGCCCGAACGCGGCCTCCTGCCCGCGCTGATCGTCGGTGACGCGTCCGAGCTGCGGCCGCAGACCGCCGAGGACTTCCGGGCGACCGGGATGACGCACCTGTTGACCGTGTCCGGCGCCAACCTCGCCGTGCTGACCGGGTTCGTGCTGGCGGTGGCCCGGCTGGTACGGGCTCCCCCGTGGGCGTCGGTCCTGGGCGGCGCGGTGATGATCTGGGTGTTCGTGCTGGTCTGCCGACCCGAACCGAGTGTGGTGCGGGCGGCGGTGATGGGCTCGTTGGGGCTGCTGGCGCTGGCCGCGGGGCGGCCGCACGCGGCGCTGGGCGCGCTGAACGTCACCGTGGTCGGTGTGCTGTTCGTGTCGCCCGGGCTGGCCGACTCCTACGGTTTCGCGCTGTCGGTCCTGGCCACGGCGGGCATCGTGCTGTTGGCGCCGCCCTGGACGAGGTCGTGGTCGCGTCGGCTGCCGCTGCCACTGGCCGAGGCGTGCGCGGTCGCGGCGGCGGCGCACGTGGCGGTCGCCCCGGTGCTCGTGCTGTTGTCGGGCGAGGTCTCGTGGGTGACCGTCCCGGCCAACGTGCTCGCGGCGCCGGTGGTCGCCCTGGTCACCGTCTGCGGGGCCGTGGTGGCGGTGCTCGGCGTGGTCTGGGGTGCCGGAGCGGCGGTGGCGGTGTATCCGCCCGGTTGGGGAGCGGCGTGGATCGCGTCCGTGGCCGAGGTGGGGGCCAGGGTCCCCTTCGGAGCGCTGCCGTGGCGGTCGGACGTGGCCGGCGGTCTGCTCCTGGCCGGGCTGTTCGTGGTCCTGCTGCTCACGCGCGGGCGGGTCAGACGCGCGGTCGCGGCGGGTGCGGCGGCCGTGGTCGTGCTGGGTCTGGCCGCCCGCTGCCTGCCCGGCGGATGGCCCCCGCCGGGGTGGGCGCTGGTGGCGTGCGATGTCGGACAGGGCGACGCCTTCGTCCTGTCGGTGGGGCCGGGCACCGCGGTGGTGGCCGACACCGGGGAGGAACCCGAACTGATCGACGACTGCCTGGACCGGTTGGGGGTGCGCGACGTCCCCCTGCTGGTGCTCAGCCACGACCACGCCGACCACGTCGACGGCGCACCGGGCGTGCTGCGCCAGCGCCGGGTGCACACGGCGCTGGCGCCCGAGGGGTTCGCGGACTCCCCGACCGGCCGACTCCTGAAGGAGGAGGGGATCGACCTGTTGGCCGCCGAGCGGGGCCAGTCGCTGCGGGTGGGCCCGTGGCTGCTGCGGGTGCTGTGGCCCGAGGCGGGGTACGCCGGGACGTTGAACAACGCCTCGGTGGTGGCCCGCGCGGACGGACCGGCACTGTCGGTCCTGCTCACCGGCGACGTCGAGGAGGAGGCGCAGAAACTCCTGGTCGGCGGGCCGGACGCCGGGCTGCTGGCGGTGACCGTCCTCACGACGCCGCACCACGGCGCCGCGACGCAGGATTCCGCGTTCCTGGACGCCACCGCTCCCGTGGTCGCGGTGACCTCCGTGGGCGCCGACAACCCCTACGGCCATCCTGCCGCCTCGACCTGGAACCGGCTGGAGCGATCGGCCCGGGTGAACCTGCGCACCGACCGTGACGGGGACGTGGCCGTGCTCGACGGGACGGGGTCCGGTATCCCCCTGGTGGTCACGCGCGGTCCCGGGCCGACGCCGTGAACCAGCCGCCGGCGTCGGCGCGGGCGCGCCCTAGCCGGAGAGGAGGTCGTGCGGGGCGCTCCACGGCGACGGGGTGTCCTTGGCGGCGAAGAAGTCGCCGCCCTTGCGCTGCGTGTCGTCGGTCCCCCAGTCCTCGTCGTGGCCGACCTTGCGCAGGCGGGGGATGTGCTTGCGGCAGTGGATGTAGGCCTCTTCGACGTGGATCATGGTCCACATCATCGCCCGCTGCCCGGGCACCTCCGGCAGGGGCAGCCCACGGATGCGGGACCGCAGGTGGTCGTCCTCCACGAGCTTGGCCCGGCCGTTGACGTGCAGGCCGATGCGGTCGCGCTCGAAGTCGAGGAACATCAGCCCGATGTGCGGGTTCTCCATGATGTTCCCCGCGCTGGCGAACACCCCGTTGCCGCGGTACTCGGGGTAGACCAGGGTCTGGTCGTCGACGACGTGGACGAAGCCGGGCGGCCCGGCCCGGAAGCTGGAGTCGCACTCGCCCCTGCCGTCCGACGTGGCGATGAACAGCATCTCCTGCCGGGCGATGAACTCGCGCATCCGGGGGTTGAGGCGGTCCAGCATCTGGTCCTGGTAGAACCGGTCGGCGCGTGCGGCCGTCCCCGTCACGGCCTGGACATGGCGCTCGCCCGTGGTGCCCGGTGCGCGGTTCTGGTCGGTCTCACTCATTCTGCACGAACTTTCGACGGGGCGTGGGGCGGGACGGGGGTGTCGGCCGACCGGTCAGCGCGACGGACGGTAGGCCCGGTCGCGGCCCGGGACGGTGTAGGCGTGCCTGGGCGGGGGCGCCTGCGGGTTCCCCTGCGCTGGGGCGGGGACCGACGGCGGAGCCCCGTACGCGGGTGCGGGGGCAGGGACCGACGGAGGCGGAGCCCCGTACGCGGACCCGTGTGAGGGGACGGGAGCTGGGCCGCCCCCGGAGGCGGGCGGACCGGAGGGAGCGGACTCCGCCGAGGGCGGTGGAGCACCGGGCGAGCGCTCGGGGTCCGCCTGCCCGGCGGCCCGTTCCGCTCCGGCGAGCATGTTGGCGGTGATCCATTCGTAGACCAGTACCCACGCCGAGCTCATGGAGGACGACCAGGTCGGGGAGATCTCGCTGACCGCGCGGACCAGGGACCGGCCGACGAAGGGGTAGTGCTCGGGCTTGACGTGCAGCTCCCTGTGGTGCTGCGCGCCCAGGTCCTGCAGGTAGACGGCCACGTCGTCCGGGGAGTCCAGGTGCTGGACGACCTCCAGCAGCGCCGAGGCCATGCGCTTGTGCTGCGGGCGCAGATCGTCGGGGAACATGGCCCGGACGCCGGGTGCCATGGCGAAGAGGTTCTCGTAGAAGCGCTCCGCGAGCCGGGTCGATCCTGCGGGCAGCTTCGCGCACGACGCGCGGACCGCCTCGATGACCGACTCGTCGGGCAGTGGGACTTCGGTGATGCGGCGGGGAGACAAGGGCGGTTCCAGGTGTTCGGGTAGCGGGGACGCACCGGAGGGAAGCGCCGGAGCCCGGTGGGGGAACGGGCACGGAGGTCCGGACACGGGCGTTCGCCCCTGGACGGGCCGCCGGGGGACCGGTCGGGCTGCGGGTCTTCGCTGCCGGGTTCATGCCTCGGGCTCTGGCGGAGCCGGCGGTCCGGGGACCGCCACGGCTCCCGGCGAGCTCACTCCGATGGGGTGGAGACGGTCCGGACCCGTCGTCCGGGGTGCGGTCTCTGGCTGTAGGACGTCGGTCCGCTGGGGTCGCCTGTCCCGCCCGGGCCTACCGTCCGGGGGTGAGGGGAGGGGGTGCGGAGGCTGTCCGACAGAATCGAGAATGCGAGTTCTCTCAACGCTGCCTGGCCTTTTCCGGCCCCGAGATCCGCTGGTGAGCGGTTCCCGGGAGCACATGTCGGGGAGGCTGTGGGGCGCGTACGCACGCATACGTCGCTCTATGTGCCGATTTCGCGATGCACTGTAACAGAACATCCCACAGGACACACAGTTACCGGGGTGTAACTCGGGCACCACATCTGGGCATCGGCTCTCACCTGCGCGTCCAGACCGCTTCTCGTCCGTCTGCGGGACGGGCCGTGCGGAGCGAACCTCCCCGAACGCCCGCGCAGCGCGGTCGAACGGTCCCCGGACCGTGGCATGCTCGGTGTATGCCTGCACCCGCCCTGATCACCCTCATCGTCGGCGACGAGGAACTGCTCGTCGACCGGGCCGTCGCCGCCGTCGTCGCGGCGGCCCGGGAGGCCGACCCCGGCGTGGACGTGCACGACCTGACCCCCGCCCAGGTCGGCGTGCACACCCTGGTCGAAGTCACCTCGCCGTCGCTGTTCGGTGACCGCCGGGTGGTCGTCCTCCGCTCCGCGCAGGACCTCACCAAGGACCTGTCCGCGACGGTCACCGACTACCTCAAGGCCCCGGCGGACGACGTCTACCTCGTGCTCACCCACGCGGGCGGCGCCAAGGGCAAGGCGCTGCTCCAGGCCGCGACCAAGGCGGGCGCCCAGCGCATGGACTGCAAGGGTCCGAGCAAGGGCCCCGAGCGCGTCGCCTTCGTCAAGGGCGAGTTCGCCTCCGTCGGCCGCACGATCGCCCCCGACGCAGCTCAGGCCCTGCTGGACGCGGTCGGCACCGACCTGCGGGAGATCGCCGCCGCCTGCACCCAGCTGATCGCCGACACCGAGGGAAGGGTCGACGCCGCCGCGGTCGCGCGCTACCACTCGGGCAGGGCCGAGGCCTCCGGCTTCACCGTCGCCGACCGCGCGGTCGAGGGTCGGCTGCCCGAAGCCCTGGAGCAGCTGCGCTGGTCCCTGTCGGTGGGTACCGCGCCCGTCCTGATCAACAGCGCGCTGGCGGGCGCCGTGCGCGGCATCGCCGTGGCCGCGCAGCCGCCGCGCGGCACGAGCGAGGCGGACCTGGCCAAGCGCGCCAAGGTCCCGCCGTGGAAGATGCGCACACTGCGCCAGCAGGCGCGCGGCTGGAGCTCGGCCGGGATCACCCGCGCGATGAGCGTGGTGGCCGAGACCGACGCCCTCATCAAGGGCGCCGGACGCGATCCCGCGTACGCGCTGGAGCGCGCCGTCATCGAGATCGCCCGGGCCCGCGGGACCCGCTGACCGCCCGACGGGCACCGTCCGCCCCGGTTCCGCCCGCGCCTCAGCGGATGGTCTGGCCGCCCTGCCACACGCGCAGGGTGTTCAGCCCCATGGACCAGGCGAAGGCGCCCTCGTGGTCGGCGTCCCACTGGACCAGGTCGGCCAGGCTGCCCGGCACCAACAGGCCGCGGTCGTTGAGCCCGAGGGCGCGCGCACCGCCCACGGTCGCGGCGCTGAGCGCCTCCTGCACCGTCATCTCGAACATCGACACGGCGAGCGAGATCACCAGCGGCATCGACATCGCGCCCGACTGGCCCGGGTTGTGGTCGGTGCCCAGCCCCACGGGCACACCGTGGTCGAGCAGGGCGCGCACGGGCGGCATGCGCCGTTCGTGCAGCGAGGTGGTGGGGCAGGCCACCACGGGCGTGCGCGTGGCGGCCAGCGCGAGGATGTCCTGCTCGTCGGTCTCGTGGAGCAGGTCCACCGACGAGCACCCCAGCTCCGCGGCCATGCGCACGGCACCGTGCCGCGGGCGCGAACACGCGTGCAGCGTGGTGCGCAGGCCCACGGACTGGCCGACGCCGAGCAGCATGTGCGCGTCCTCGGTGGTGAACTGCTGGTTGTCGCAGTACACGTCGACGCCGTCGGCGCCCGCCAGGGCGGCGTCGCTGAGCCAGGACGCGGCGGCGCTCACGTACTCCCTGGGCCGGCCGAAGAACTCGGGCGGCACCCCGTGTGCCGGGAAGAACGTGACATGCAGGCGGGGCATGCCCGGTTCCTCCTCCAGTGAGCGCAGCAACCGCACGTCGGCGAGCTCGCCGTCCCGCGTCAGGTGGTAGCCGGTCTTGGCCTCCAGGGTCGTGCACCCGGACAGCACCCAGTGCCGCAGCCGCTCGCGGACCGCGTTGCACAGGGTCCAGGGGTCGGTCCCACGCGTGATGGTCACCGTGGTCGAGACCCCGCCGCCCGCGGCGAAGATGTCGCCCCTGGAGGCGCCCTTGGCCCACATGTTGACCTCGGCGTAGCGGTCGCCCGCGTACACCGGGTGGCAGTGGGCGTCGACCAGGCCCGGGGTGATCAGGCCGCCGCCGATGTTGATGACCTCGTCGACGTCGGTGAGGTCGTCCACGACGCCGGGGACGCGCTGGGGAAGCTCGGCCGCGGGGCCCACCCAGGCCACGCGGTCGTCGTGGATGAGGAGCGCCGCCTTGGTCAGCAGTTCGTTCCCGGTCCACAGCCGACCGATGTTGGTGAGCAGTACCACCGTCATGGCGTCAGTCCCGACCTCGCCGGTTCAGGCCCGCGTGCGCGGACGGGGGGCGCGGGGCGCGCGGGAGGACGGGGTCGGAGCCGAGGGCTCTCCGCCGAGGGTCGCGGGAAGGAGACGGGAGGGCGGCATGGCTTCCTCGATTATCTGCAGCGGTCCGACTGGGCCGGCCCTGCGACCGCCGGGGCCGCCGCGATGCCGCCGCAGTGGGATGGGGGAGGCTGTCGGGGGACAGCGGCCACTCTCGGCCAGTGCTCCAAAACCGTAGTCCATTCCCGGACTCCGTGTACACCTCTGCTGAATGACGAATGCGAGCGAACCGGAACGACACTCACAGATGCCAAGAGTGACGAACGCCACCCGGGAACCCGTGAGCTGCCCGTGAGCTGCCCTTGCGCCACCGCATCCGCACCGGTCACGCCGGTCGGCGAACGTGAGACCCCACGACGAACGGGCCGGGACACCCGGTCGGGCGTCCCGGCCCGCGGCCGGTCGGAGCAGACCTGCTCAGGCGGTACTGAGCACGTACTCCTCCAGCCGTGAGGCCAGCAGTTCGGGCACGAACGCGTGGATCGCGGTGCCGTCTCCGGTGTGCTCCTCGCTGAGGATGCGGCCCTCCTCGTGCACCTTGGCCACGAGGTCGCCCCGCGAGTACGGCACGAGGGCGTGCACCTCGTGCGCGAGTTCGGGCAGCGCCCCGGCGAGCGCCGCCACCAGGTCCGCCACCCCCTCCCCGGTGCGGGCGGAGACCTCGACGACGTCGGGGTAGCGCGTGCGCAGCACCTTGAGGAGGTCGGGGTCGGCGGCGTCGACCTTGTTGACCACGACGAGTTCGGGCACGTCCGTGGCCTCGATGTCGGCGAACACCTCGTGGACCGCCCGGATCTGGCTCTCGGGGTCGGGGTGCGACCCGTCGACGACGTGCAGGATCAGGTCCGAGTCCGCGACCTCCTCCAGCGTGGAGCGGAACGCCTCCACCAGCTGGTGCGGCAGGTGCCGGACGAATCCGACCGTGTCGCTGAGCGTGAACGCCCGGCCGTCCGGCGTGCGCGCCTGGCGGACCGTGGGGTCCAGGGTGGCGAACAGGGCGTTCTCCACCAGCACCCCCGCTCCGGTCAGGCGGTTGAGCAGGCTGGACTTCCCGGCGTTGGTGTATCCGGCGATCGCCACCGAAGGCACGGCGCGCGTGCGCCGCACGTCGCGCTTGACGTCGCGCGCGGTACGCATGTGCGCGAGCTGGCGCCGCAGCTTGGCCATCTTGTCGTTGATGCGCCGGCGGTCGGTCTCGATCTTGGTCTCACCGGGGCCGCGCAGGCCCACACCGCCGCCCGCTCCGCCGCCGCCGGAACCACCGGCCTGCCGGGAGAGCGAGTCACCCCAGCCGCGCAGTCGCGGCAGGAGGTAGCTGAGCTGGGCGAGTTCGACCTGGGCCTTGCCCTCGCTGCTGCGCGCGTGCTGGGCGAAGATGTCCAGGATCAGGGCGGTCCGGTCGACCACCTTGACCTTGACGACGTCCTCCAGCTGGCGCAGCTGGCCGGGGGTGAGTTCACCGTCGCAGATGACGGTGTCGGCCCCGGTGGCCATGACGATCTCACTGAGTTCGGCGGCCTTGCCCTTGCCGACGTAGGTGGCGGGGTCGGGCTTGGACCGGCGCTGGGTCAGGCCCTCCAGGACGAGGGCACCCGCGGTCTCGGCCAGGGCGGCGAGCTCGGTCAGTGAGTTGTCGGCGTCGGCCTGCGTGCCGTTGGTCCACACTCCGATCAGGACGACGCGTTCCAGGCGCAGCTTCCGGTACTCGACCTCGGTGACGTCGGTGAGTTCGGTGGACAGTCCCTGGACGCGCCGGAGCGCGTGGCGCTCGGCGAGTTCCATCTCGCCCCGGTCGGGTGAGGTGGTCGGGTCGTCACCCCCCTGGTCCGCGGCGGGCCCGGTGGTGTCGATCCCGTCAGTGGCGGTGATCGCCTCACGGAACCCGTCCTCACCGCCGGCCTCGCGGCCGGGCTGGGCGGTTCCGTGGTGGTCAGCTGTATTCATATCCCTCCAGGTGGGTCAACGCGTCCGGCGCCCCGGATCTTCCCGGTGCGACCATGGGTACGAGGTCGATCGTCGCACCTCACCATCGCTGTGGCACCTCAATTATCGCAGGAGGGGTGACCCGAGCCACGGTGCCGTGCGGCAGCGGAACCGCACGGAAGGAGGGGGTCTGCTCAAGAACCTCGGAAGTTTCCAGGAGAAGTTTGCGCAAGCTTCGCATAACGGGAAACTAACTGGTCATGTGACCCGCGAGTGACGTTGACCGCTCGACATCAAGATAGTAGCTTCGTTTCCACATACCAGAATCAACTTTCGTATTGCGGAAGGTCTTCCATGGGCGCCACACACGGGGTCGAGATCACCGGCCCTCTCCACGACCGCTTCGACGAGATCCTGACCGAGGAGGCCCTCGCCCTCGTCGCCGAGCTCCACCGCACCTTCGAGGCGCGCCGCCAGGAGCTGCTCTCCGCGCGCCGGACCCGCCAGGAACAGATCTCGGCCGGGGCCGACCTCGACTTCCTCCCCGAGACCAGGCACATCCGCGAGGACGACAGCTGGAAGGTCGCCGACCCCGCCCCGGGCATCACCGACCGCCGCGTCGAGATCACCGGTCCCACGGACCGCAAGATGACCATCAACGCGCTCAACTCCGGCGCGAAGGTGTGGCTGGCCGACTTCGAGGACGCCAACACCCCGCTGTGGGAGAACATGATCGGCGGGCAGCTCAACCTGCGCGACGCGCTGGACCGCGCCATCGACTTCACCTCGCCCCAGGGCAAGACCTACGCCCTCAAGGACGACGCCGAGCTCGCCTCCATCGTCGTGCGCCCGCGCGGCTGGCACCTGGACGAGAAGCACATCCTCGTCGACGGCCAGCGGACCAGCGGCGGGATCGTCGACTTCGCGCTCTACTTCTTCCACTGCGCCCAGCGCCAGCTCGACAAGGGCAAGGGACCGTACTTCTACCTGCCCAAGATGGAGAGCCACCTCGAGGCCCGCCTGTGGAACGACATCTTCGTCCTGGCCCAGGAGCGGCTGGGCATCCCCCGCGGCACCATCCGCGCCACCTGCCTGATCGAGACCATCCCGGCGGCGTTCGAGATGGAGGAGATCCTCTACGAGCTGCGTGAGCACTCCGCCGGTCTCAACGCGGGCCGCTGGGACTACCTCTTCAGCATCATCAAGACCCACCGCACCCGCGGGCGCAGCTTCCTGCTGCCCGAGCGCAACGCCGTCACCATGACCGCGCCGTTCATGCGCGCCTACACCGAGCTGCTGGTCAAGACCTGCCACAAGCGCGGTGCGCACGCCATCGGCGGCATGGCCGCCTTCATCCCCTCCCGCAAGGACGCCGAGGTCAACAAGACGGCCTTCGCCAAGGTCCGCGACGACAAGTCCCGCGAGTCCGGCGACGGCTTCGACGGCTCCTGGGTCGCCCACCCCGACCTGGTCCCGGTCGCCAAGGAGATCTTCGACGGCGTCCTGGGCGAGCGCCCGAACCAGATCGACAAGCAGCGCCCGGAGGTCGAGGTCTCCGCCGCCGACCTGCTCGCCGTCGACAAGACCGAGGGCGGCGTCACCCTCGCCGGCCTGCGCGGCAACATCAACGTCGCCCTGCAGTACCTGGCGACGTGGATGGGCGGCAACGGCGCGGTGGCCATCCACAACCTCATGGAGGACGCCGCCACCGCCGAGATCTCGCGTTCCCAGATCTGGCAGTGGCTGCACAACGACGTCACGCTCGACGGCGGCGAGAAGGTCACGGCCGAGCTGATCAAGCAGATCATCGACGAGGAGCTGACCGCCATCCGCGCCGCCCTCGGCGACGCCTTCGACGAGGGCCTGTACCAGCAGGCCAGCGAGCTCTTCACCGAGGTCGCGCTCGCCGACGACTACGTCGACTTCCTCACCCTGCCCGCCTACGAGCGCATGCCGTAGGTCCCGGCCACCCCGCGCGGTGCACCGCCGCGCAACACCCGGGCGGCGCCCCTTGCCTCGGCAGGGGGCGCCGTCGTACGGTCCTTCCGAGGAACCTCCGGAGAGCGGAATGCGCTTCTTGCGCTCTGGAAATCTCGGAAGGGAAGGCCCCCATGTCCGAGTCGACACGCACCGCGGCCACGGCCGTGGACGCGCTCATCCCCCGGCTGCGCGAGATCTGCGGTCCCGACGGAGTTCTCACCGACACCTCCCAGCGGCGCGTCTACGAGAGCGACGGCCTCACCCATCACCGCTCCCTCCCCGGCGTCGTCGTGCTGCCCACGACCGCCGAACAGGTCGCCGCCGTCCTGCGCCTGTGCTCGGACCACGGCGTCCCCTTCGTCCCCCGAGGCGCGGGCACCGGACTGTCGGCGGGAGCGCTTCCGCACACCGAGGGCGTCCTCGTGGTCACCTCGCGGATGCGCCGGATCATCGAGATCGACCCGGACAACGAGTGCGCCGTGGTCGAACCCGGGGTCGCCAACCTCGACATCACCCGGGCCGCGGCGCCGCACGGCTACTACTACGCGCCCGACCCCTCCAGCCAGCAGGTGTGCTCCGTGGGCGGCAACGTCGCGGAGAACTCCGGGGGCGCCCACTGCCTGAAGTACGGGTTCACCGTCAACCACGTGCGCGGCCTGGACGTGGTCACCCCCGGCGGTGACCTGGTCCGGCTGGGAGGCAAGTCCCCCAACGCCCAGGGCTACGACCTCATCGGCGCGTTCGTCGGCTCCGAGGGCACCCTGGGCATCGCCACCCGGATCACGGTCGGGCTGACCCGGTCCCCGCAGAAGACCGTCACCCTGCTCTCCGCCTTCCACTCCATGGACGCCGGGGGCCGCGCCGTCGGCGACATCATCGCCGCCGGGGTCCTGCCCTCGGCCGTGGAGATGATGGACGCCCTGGCCATCGAGGCCGCCGAGGAGGCCGTGGCCTGCGACTACCCCGAGGGCGCCGCGGCCGTGCTCATCGTGGAGCTGGACGGCCCCGCCGCCGAGGTCGACGTCCAGCTCACCGAAGTGGAGCGGCTGTGCCACGGGGCCGGGTCGTTCGAGACGCGCACGGCCGTCGACGACCAGGAGCGCGCCCGGATCTGGAAGGGCCGCAAGTCCGCGTTCGCCGCGGTCGGCCGGATCAGCCCCTCCTACATCGTCCAGGACGGCGTCGTCCCGCGCACCGCCCTGCCCGACGTCCTGCGAGCGATCGCCGCCCTGTCCGCCTCCAGCGGGATCAGCGTCGCCAACGTCTTCCACGCCGGGGACGGCAACCTGCACCCGCTCGTGCTCTTCGACGACGACGAGCCGGGCGCGGGGGCGCGCGCGGAGGTCGTCTCGGGCGCGATCCTCGACCTGTGCATCCAGCACGGCGGCTCCATCACCGGGGAACACGGGGTGGGCGTGGACAAGGTGTGCACGATGCCGCGGATGTACGCCCCCGACGACCTGGAGACCTTCGACCTGCTGCGCCGGGCCTTCGACCCGGCGGGGATCGCCAACCCCGACAAGCTCCTGCCCACGCCGCGCCTGTGCGGGGAGCAGGCGGGTGTGCGCAAGGGGGCGCACCCGCTGGTGGAGTCGGGGCGGGCCGAACTGTTCTGAGGCCGGACCCGGTCCGGGCCGCCGAGACGAGAGGGAGGCCGCGTGGCACTCGCTGAGGACCTGGCCGTCGAGGGCTGCGGCCTTCGGGCGGGCACCGCCGACGACGCGCTGGGCGCGACCGGCCCGCGGGCGGCCGACGGAGGACACGCGCTGATCCCCGGCCACGTGGCCCGGCCCGCCGGCACCGAGGCGCTGGCGCGGGTGATGGCGGCCGCCGCCCGCCACGGCCTGACGGTGCTCGCGCGCGGCCACGGCACCGCCGCCGACTGGGGCGCCCCGCCGCGCGCCCCGGACCTGCTCGTGGACACCACCGGCCTGTCCTGGATCGATCACATCGCCGGCGACCTGGTCGTGGAGGTCGGCGCGGGCACCCCGATGCGCGAACTGGGCGCGGTGCTGGCCGCCGCCGGGCAGCGCCTGTCCTACGACCCCGTCCGCGCGGACGCCACCGTGGGCGGCCTGTTGGCCACGGGGATGAGCGGCCCGCGCCGCCTGCTCACCGGTGCACTGCGCGACCTGGTGATCGGCATGACGGTCGTGCGCGCCGACGGCGCCGTGGCCCGCAGCGGCGGCCGGGTGGTCAAGAACGTGGCCGGATACGACCTCGCCAAGCTGCACACCGGCGCTCTGGGCACACTCGGCATCATCGTGTCGGCGGCCTTCCGGCTGCATCCGCTGCCGCCCGCGCTGCGCGTGATCACCGCGCGGGTCCCCTCCCCGGACCGCGGCCGGAGGATGCTGGCGGCACTGCGCGCCCGCACGGCCGTGCCCTCGGCCGTGGAGTTGGACTGGCCCGCGAACGGGCCCGGCCACCTGCACGTGGTGCTGGAGGGCACGCCCGAGGGCCTTCCCACCCGGGTCGACGACGTGTGCGCCGCCCTGGGAAGCGGGGCCGCCCCCGAGGTCGGCGAGGAGCTGCCGCCCGGGTGGGGTGTCCTCCCCGACCGGGGGACGCTCGGGTTCGTCACGTGTCCGCCCTCCGAAGCACTGCCCGTCGCGGCGCGTGTGGGCGAGGTCGCGCGCGCCGCCGGCGCCGACGTGCGCGTCCGGGGCTCGGCGGCCGCCGGCGCGCTCTACACCGCCTTCGCCCCGGGGACCGGTGCCGCCGCGATCGCGGAGGTCGCCGCCGGGGTGCGTGCACGGCCGGACTGCTCGCTGAGGGTGCTGCGCGCCGAGCCCGCCGTGCACGAGGCCGGGGTGAACCTGTGGGGCGAGGTTCCCGGGCTGCCCCTGATGCGCGCGATCAAGGACTCCTTCGACCCCGGTCACCGCCTCGCCCCCGGGCGGTTCACGGGCGGTATCTGACGGCGACCACGCAAGGGAGAGCCCCGTGAACGACCTGCCGGCCCCTGGAGCGGGCCAGGACCAGCGCCCCTTCGGCGAGCTCCTCGACGACTGCGTCCACTGCGGGTTCTGCCTGCCCACGTGCCCCACGCACGTCCTGTGGGGCCAGGAGATGGACTCACCGCGCGGACGCATCCACCTCATGGCGCAGATGCACGACGACGACGTCCTGACCGAGACCGCGGTCGGGCACTTCGACAACTGCCTGGGCTGTCTGGCGTGTGTGTCGTCGTGTCCGTCCGGTGTGGCCTACGACGCCCTCATCGAGCACACCCGCCACACGGTCGAAGAGCGGCACGAGCGCTCCCCCGGCGAGCGGCTGCTGCGCGGCGCCGTCTTCTCCCTGTTCCCCTACCGGCGCAGGCTGCGGCTCCTGCGCGGGCCGCTGCGCGCCTACCAGGCCAGCGGGGCGTCGTCGCTGGTCCGGCGGTCCGGACTGCTGGACCGTCTCTCTCCGTCGCTGGCCACGATGGAGCGGGTCGCGCCGCCGCTGTCGGCCGCCCCGCCGCCGCTGCCCGAGCGCCTCGCCGCGGTGGGCCGCCCGCGTGCCCGCGTGGGCATGCTGGTCGGCTGTGTCCAGGGCGCGTTCTTCCCGGAGGTCAACACCGCGACGGCACGCGTGCTCGCCCTGGAGGGCTGCGACGTCGTGATCCCGCGCGACCAGGGCTGTTGCGGAGCCCTGTCGGGCCACACCGGGCGCCTGGCGGAGTCGGCCCGGTTCGCCCGCCGGCTGGTGGAGGTGTTCGAGCGCGCGGGCGTGGACCGGGTCGTCGTCAACTCGGCGGGGTGCGGCTCCAGCATGAAGCACCTCGACCGGACGCTGAGCGAGGCCGGCGCCGACGCGGCGTGGGTGCGGCGCGGCCGGGAGCTCTCCGCCAGGGTCGTCGACCTCACCGAGTTCCTGGTGGAGCTGGGTCCGCGCGCCGAGCGCCACCCGCTCCCGCTGCACGCGGCCTACCACGACGCCTGCCACCTCTCCCACGGCCAGGGCGTGACGAGCGCTCCGCGCGAGCTGTTCGCGGCGATTCCGGAGCTGAGGGTGTCCGACCTGCCGGACAAGGAGATCTGCTGCGGGTCGGCGGGCGTGTACAACCTGCTCAAGCCGGAGCCCGCACGCGAGCTGGGCGACCGCAAGGCCGAGGGCGTGGTGACGACCGGAGCCCCGGTCCTGGTGTCCGGCAATCCGGGGTGCACGCTGCAGATCGCCGCGGCCGTGGAGCGCGCGGGCGCCTCCGTGGCGGTGACGCACACCGCGCGGCTGCTGGACGCCTCGCTGCGCGGGCTGAGCGTGGAGCGACTACTCGGGAAGGGGTCGGTGTCGGGGCCGAAATCAGCCGCGGCCCGCGATTAGATCCGACCCGATAAAGGAAACACCGACAGCGCACCTGACCTGCGAACACCACGGAAAGCACCCCATGACCTGCCGGAACGCGGATATTGGCAGGCCAGAACACGACCATTGTCCGCCCGTTCGGGAAAGACGGGTTTCCCGGCACCACGCCATTGATAGCCCGATCCCTTCCGGGTAGGTTCTCCCCTCGGGGGCCACCACGGAAAGGACCCAGCAGACGGCGGCCCCGGAGAGGGACAAATGAATACATGGAAGAAGGCCGTCGCGACCCTGCTCATCGGGGCCGGACTCGGTGTCGGCGCGGCCGGCGTCGCCGCCGCGCGCGAGATCACCCAGGTCGGCGGCGGCACCTGGTACCACGGCGTCACCCCCTCGTACGTGTACTCCGACTACTTCCACTCCACCCGCTGCCACGGGTCGACCGCCGTGGGCACCTACACCGTCCGCAGCGCCACCTACGGCCCCGGCTACACCTCCAAGGCCTCCGCGCCCCGTGCCGGTTGGGGCAACGAGACCTACTGGCGGGTGTGCTGACCCGCGTCCGCACCGGCGACCCGTCGGCCGCGCAGGCCGACGGGCCCCGAACCACTCACCGCCCCAGGGACCCATGCCTCGTCGGATCATCGTCTTCGCCCACGCGGCGCTCCTCTTCCTCGCCTCGCTCGTCGCCTTCCTGTTCTGCGCCGGGGTGGAGACGACGCTGCAGCTTCCCGCCGAGCGGTCGGCCAGCGTGTGGATCGTCGACAACGACGGCACCCACGACATCGACGAGGTCGCGGCCACCGTCCGCCGGTTCGCCGAGGACCGGGGCGCCGCCGTCGGGTTCGTCGCCCGTGACCCGGCCGACCTGGCGATGCACACCCACGTGTACCTGGCCGCCCCCGATCCCGACTCGCGCGAGGCCGGCTGGCTCAGCGACGGCTATCCGACCTTCGACCCGGCCTTCACCGTCGACGTGCACCCGTTGGAGGAGTTCGCCGGCATCGGCCCCAACGGGTACTACTTCGTCTTCGGCGCCCCGGAGTCCGCCGCGGCCCTGGAGGAGGCGCTCTCCGCCCACGGCCTGAGCACCGCGCCCGGTGCGACGACCACCGAACCGTGGCACTTCTTCGCCGGCGGCCACATGCTCCACCTCTCCGTGATCGCCCTGCTGGTCGTGGGATCGGCGACCGCGGCCGGTGTCCTGCTCGCCTCGCGCGACTACGCCGTCCTCCGGCTGAACGGCCACTCCTACGGCAGGATCCTCCTGGCCGACCTTGCCGCGATCGCCCGCCTGTGGGCCCTCCTCCTGCCCGCGGCCACCGTCGCGGTCCTGGCCCTGCTCGGCCTCTACAACGGGTGGAGCCAGATCTGGTTCTACGCCCGGGTCGCGCTGGCCTGCGCGTCGCTGCTGGCCGCCGCGGCCCTGGCGGTGCACGCCCTCACGCTGGCCCTCGTCCACGCCACCGCGATCCTGCCGGCCCTCAGGGGCCGCGTGCCCGTGCGCGGCAGCCTCGCGGGGATCTACCTGATCCGGGTCCCCGTCCTGGTGCTCGCCCTGACGCTCATCGGCACGGTCGTCGCCACGGCCCAGACGGTCCGCGACCAGAACACCGCGCTGGACCTGTTCGCCGAGCACGGCGACACGTCCCACCTGGCGCTGAGCCCGCACTACGGCTGGGTCGACGAGGACGACTACGCCGCCCTGGACGCGACCGTCGGTCCGTGGCTGCGCGAGACCGACCGTGCGGGCGAGATGGTGCTGGCCATCCGACTCCCTCCAGAGCAGTGGAGCCGCCCCACCGCAGACGCGCCCGACCGCGGGCCGCTGGTCGTCAACGACACCTACCTCGCCGAGCATCCGGTCACCGCCCCGGACGGAAGCCGCTACGGCGCCGACGACGGTGTGCGGGTCCTGCTGCCCGCGTCACGGGCCGCCGACGAGGACGCCGTCACCGAGAACGTGCGGGCATGGCTGGACATGGTCTCGGGGGACGCCGACCCTCCCCCCGTGAGCGTGCTGCCCTCCGCCGACGGCCAGACCCTGTTCACCTACGGTTCCCGGGGCACGGGCCCATCCCCGTTCCTGCCCCAGGTCACGGACCCGATCGTCATCGCCCTGCCCAACGGCGGCGTCCTGTCCGACACCAGCTACGCCAACAACCTGACCAGCCGAGCCACCGTCTTCCCCGACCCGGCCGTCGCCGAGGACTTCCGCGCCGAGCACCCCGACGCGGCCCGGTACATCGTCGCGGTGGAGACGCTCACGACCACCGCGCGCAACGACCTCGACGTCCACCGCACGATCCTGCGCAGCGAGCTGTTCAACCTCGTCGGCGTCGGCGCGGTGCTGATGGTGACCGCCATCGGCGCGTGCCTGGTCTACGTCCGCACCCGGTCCCAGCACATCTTCGTCCGGCACATCAGCGGATGGACGTTCGCCGCCACCCACCGCAGGCTGCTGCTGGCCGAGGCGGGCATCGCGGTGGCCTTCGTCGGCTGGGCCACCGGAGACACCCTCGCGGGGCTGGCCGCCCAGGGCGACCCGGCCCGGTACACGCCACCGGGTACGGCGACCACGACGGGCGCCGAACCGTTCTACGCCCTGGCCATCGCGCTGGCCTCGCTCGCGATCACCGCGGTGACGCTCGTCCACTTCCACCGCCGTATCGTCCGTGAGGGCGCCTCGCAGGCCTGACAGATCCGAGGAACACGATGATCACCGTGGAGAACCTGTCCAAGTCCTTCGGACCGCGCACCCTGTGGGAGGGACTCGGTCTGACCGTCGAGGCGGGCCGCACGCTCGCGCTGGTGGGGCCCAGCGGTTCGGGCAAGACGACGCTGCTCAACTGTCTGGGGCTGCTGGAGCGGCCCGGCGGCGGGCGGATCCTGTTCGAGGGCACCGACGTCACCCGCCTGGGCCCGGGCCGCCGCCGCAGGTTCCGCCGGGACAGGCTGGGCTACCTGTTCCAGGACTACGCGCTGATCGAGAACGCCACCGTCCGGGCCAACCTCGGTGTGGCCCGCCGGCAGGGCTCACCCGACGACGCGGCGGCCCTGGAGCGGGTGGGGCTCGCCGACCGGGCGCAGGAGAAGGTGCACCGGCTGTCGGGCGGAGAGCGGCAGCGCGTGGCCCTGGCACGGCTCCTGGTCAAGCAGCCGTCCCTGGTGCTGGCCGACGAGCCGACCGGAGCGCTGGACGCGGACAACGGCGCGATGGTGGTCGACGTGCTGCGGGAGTTGAGCCGTCAGGGCCGCGCGGTGGTCATCGCGACCCACAACGCGCGCGTGCGCGACGCCTGCGACTCCGTGTTCGACGTCGGCGCCCGGAAGGCGCTGGAACCGTCCTGACCCCGGGGGCAGCGCGGATCAGGCTCCGGTGAGGGCCAGGAAACGGTCCACGGCGACCCGCGCCTGAGCGCGCACGTCCCCCTCGACGGGCGCGGGCTCGCCCAGGAGCACCCGGATCTGCAGGTCGCGGACCACCAGGCCGTAGAAGAGCTGGAACGCCTCCTCCGGATCGTCGAGGCGCAGCACCCCCGCCCCGGCCAGGTGGCCAAGGAACTCCGCGACCAGGGGGCCGGTGGTGTGCCGACCGTGCCGCAGCAGGAGGCCGGCCAGTTCGGGTGAGGTCATGGCCGCTCGGTTGAGCGCCACCGAGACGTCGCCGACCAACAGGGTCAGCAGGTTCCGAGCGACGGCGGTGAGCGTGGCGCGCGGGTCGGCCGACCGGTCGAGCGCCGTCGCGACGGCCGCGTTCACCTGCTCGGCCTGCCACTCGATGAGTGCGGCCAGGAGCCCCTGGCGGTTCCCGAACCAGGCGTACAGGCTCTCCTTGGACGAACCGGCGCGTCTCGCCACAGCCTGCATGGTGATGCCCGAGACGCCGCGTTCGAGGAGTTCGGCGAGCGCGGCGTCCAACGCGGCCCGACGCCGTCGCGCCTGCTCTCCCGAGCGGGGCCGACCCCGGCGCGACGGTCCTCCTACTGCCATGGGCACCTCCAGGCCTTCCAGAAATCCGAACCCATGGGTACGATTAAAAATCGAACCCGCGCGTTCCATTGATACTCGGCTTCGGAGGCCACCATGGCAGCACTCCCCTCCCCCCGGACCCCCGCGAACCCGTCGTCCGCGGCCCTCCAGCACGCCCGGGGGTGGGCGCTGGGGTCGGCCGCACTGGCCATGGGTCTCATCGCGGGCTTCTTCTACGCGTACGCCTGCTCGGTCATGATCGGGCTCGCCCGCGTGGACGACCACACGTTCATCGACACCATGCAGTGGATCAACGCCACGGTGCGGAACCGGTGGTTCGCTCCCGGCTTCTTCGGCGCGCTCGGTCTGACCGCCCTCGCCGTCCTGCTGCACCTGCCGCGCGACGGTCGGCGGACGCTGGTGTGGACCGTCGGGGCCCTCGCGCTGTACGCCGCGGCGTTCGGCGTCACCATGGGGGTCAACGTGCCGCTCAACGAGCAGCTGGCGGCGGCCGGGGACCCCGCGCTGATCGACGACCCCGCCTCGGTCCGCGCGGCCTTCGAGGACCGCTGGGTGGCGTGGAACACCGCCCGCGCGCTCGCCTCCGCCGCGGCGCTCGGCTGCCTGCTCCGGGCCCTGGTCCTGCACGGCGGGGCGTCCCGGCCGAAAACCGCGGCTACACCAGGCCCGTCTCACCCTCGGCGACGATGACGGCCGGACCGCTCAGGCGGGCTCCGTCGGCGTCCAGGTAGACCGTGCACTCCCCCCCGAGCACGCGCACGCGCCACGTGGCGCCCTCGCCCTCGGGGGTCGCGGCGGACGCCGCGGCGACGATGCCCGTACCGCACGAGCGGGTCTCCCCCGAGCCGCGCTCGTAGACGCGCATCTCCAGCACACCCGGCGCCACCTGGGCGTAGACCTCGACGTTGGCGCCCTCGGGAAAGGCGTCGGTGTCCAGCTCCGGAGGCTGGGACAGGTCCACGCCGGCGACCGGGCCCTCGACCTCGCAGGCCAGGTGCGGGTTGCCGACGGAGATCTGCGCGCCGTGGACGACCTGGCGGGCGAGCTTGGCCGAGGAGGTGCCCTGCATCTCCACCCGGCCCATGTCGATGGTGATGTTCCCGTCGGCCTCCACCGACACCCCCTTGGCGCCGTCGCGGGTGCCGACCTCGAACCGGTCGCCGGCGACCAGACCCGCGTGGAGCAGGTAGCGGGCGAAGACCCGCACCCCGTTGCCGCACATCTCGGCGACCGAGCCGTCGGCGTTGCGGTAGTCCATGAACCACTCGGTCCGCTCGGCGGTGCGCGCCGCCGGGGCCAGGGCCTCGCCCAGGGCCCGCGTGCGCACGACTCGCAGGATGCCGTCGCCGCCGATACCCGCCCGGCGGTCGCACAGCAGGCGGACCGTCTCCTCCGTGAGGTCGGTCTCCCCGTCGGGGTCGGGGAGGATCACGAAGTCGTTCTCTGTTCCGTGGCCCTTGGCGAATCGCATGCCGACCATCCTAGGGTGTGCGCCGCGGACGGAGTCCACGGCGCACACCAGCGGGTCAGCGGGTCGGACCGTCAGCGGGTCGCGACGCCGCGCTTCCACCACGGGCGGGCCGCCCAGGCGGCCATCGCCAGCCCGGCGGCGATCACGCCCGCCGTCATGATCCACTCGTTGGACCCCTCCGGCCCGTACACGCGATGGTCGGCGCCCACGTCGATGGCCGCGGTCGAGCCGTCCACCGGGCAGGTCTCCCTGTCACGCCCGTACAGGTAGACGTCCGCGCGCTCGGGCCCCCCGGAGTCCGGGACGTAGGAGCCGTAGCACGTGCACGACTCGTGCCCCGGGTGCTGGACGCACTCCACGTGCGAACCGCTGAACACACCCGGAGCCCCCTCGGCGCGGGCGGCCCGCAGGCTCCGGTCCACGTTGGAGGCCCCCGCGTAGACCACGAGCGCGGCGATGAGCAGCAGCACCACCGTGAACGCCGAGCCCCGCCGACGGGCCGGAGCGGTCACGGGCGGGCCTCCTGCGCGCAGTCGCACCGCATCGCCTCCCGTTCCCGCTCGTTCGGGCGCGCGTGCAGGTACATGGCCACGACCATCGGCACGAACACGACCGAGTTGTAGAGCAGGTGCAGTTCCACCCGGGGGATCAGCAGCTGGATCAGGCTCGTGGGAGCGTCCATGCCGGCGATGTTGACCCCGCTGATCGCCTGGGTGAGCAGCAGCAGGTGCTCGAAGTGGTGCCAGACCTGGACGAGCAGCGCCGTGATCCACCAGGCCTTCGACCGGCCGGTGAAGCCCGGCAGCAGCAGGAGCAGGCCGACCAGCATGACGAAGGCGTAGCCGTAGTGCAGCCATTCGGAGGTGACGAGCCAGGGGAAGGGCATGCCGAGGAGGCCGCGCGCCTCGGGCACCGGCCAGTCCATTACGTAGATCTGGACGGCCTGCACGATGTGCTCGGCCCAGTGGGCCAGGACGATCACCAGGAACAGGCGCAGGCACAGTCGGTGCCGACCGGTGTTCAGCGCCTCCATCGTCCGCCGGTAGCGGCCGTCGGGGCGCGGCTGTGCGGTGGAGGTCACGGGGCCACCTCTGTCTTCTCGGCGGGGGCGGCGGGGCCGGTCGTGGCGGTCCACCGCGCGAACCAGGGCGAAGCCACCAGGAGCGCTCCCCGCAGCAGGCAGGTCAGGACGAGGGCGAAGAAGAGCCCGAACACCACGTGCAGGCTCACCAGGATCCCGTAGACCAGCGCGGTGGTGAGCCCGAAGACCACCTGGTTGCGCCGCCGGGAGGGCGTCGTGCCCGGGTCCGTGATCATGTAGTTGGTGAAGAGGATGAAGGCCACACCGGTCAGCGGGGCCAGGGCGGCGACGAGCATGTGGTCCAGCAGCAGCCAGCGCAGGACGGCCTGCAGGACGAATCCCCCGACCCACCCGAGGATCAGCGGCCAGCGCTGGGTCAGGTTGACGTTGAGCATGGTGCCGGCCATGAGGATCCCCAGCGGGATCAGCCAGTCCACGGTGCCGAAGGCGTCATTGGTGAAGTGGTAGGGCGGGGCGATGCCTACCCACGGGAACAGCAGCAGCGTCACCGCGATCCCGAGGTTGGACGGGTTGAGGAAGTGCCGCTTGCGGCCGGCGACCGGGATACGGAACAGGTACTTGCTGCTCACCGCGATGGACACGGCGAACAGGTACGGCCAGAGCGAGGTGTTGCCCCACAACAGCATCGCGCACGCCAGGCCCGCGATGTGGGTGGGCAGCAGGTAGTCGACCATGGCTCCGGGGCCGCCCGCGTACCCGGGCCTGCGTCCCTGCGCGCGGGCGTCCATGGTCTCCAGGACCAGGTCCAGCGCGTAGCCGAACAGCACCGCGACGATGGGCGTGATCGGCGACTGCTCGAAGCCCAGGAGGAGGTGCCCCACGATGTTGAACACGGTGATGGAGGTGGCGAACATGCGCAGGGCCTTCAGGCGCCGGTCCACGGGGGGCTTGGTGCCCGTCGCGGGCGCCTCGGGCGCCTGCGGGTCCCCCGCCCCGGTGTCGGCGGTCCTCTCGCCGCCAGGTCTGGTCACAGTCATCGGACAACCGCCGTTCCGTCGTCGTCGAGCAGGATCGTGTGGGTCCCCGGCTCCACCGCCAGGTCCGCGCTGTGGAGACGGCCCCGGCCGTCCCTCCAGGTGAAGGTGAGGGGCAGGTCTCCCTCGGGAGCCGCCAGGTGGACGATGGAGTCCGAGCTGCCCACGTGGCCGTTGGCCGGGAAGAGCTGGCGGACCTGCGGGGGGTGGGCCGGGTCGTCGACCACGGCGGTGGCGCCGATGGCGGGCGTGGTGGCGTCCCCGACCGCGCCAGGGCGCACCAGGCGCAGGACGACGCCGGGGGCGGCGTCCGGGGCGGCGTTCAGCAGCAGGCGTGAGTCCTCCCACTGGTTGGCGACCACCGCGTCCAGGAGGGCGTCGCCGTTGACGTCACCGAAGGAGTACGCCCGTGTGACGTCCTCCTCCGCGATGCCGACCGCCTCGGCGAGGTCGGTGTAGCGGCCGTCCTCGCCCCGCACCCAGAACGGGTTGGTCTCGTGGCCGGACAGGTCGTCGCCCGCGGCGAAGGTGGGCCACACCCACGGGTACTTGAGCAGCTGGTCGTTGCCCATGGCGATCTCCTGCAGCTCCGGCCAGCGCGTGTGCTCCCCCTTGAGGAAGCCCGTCGCCTGGAACAGCTCCTCGGTGCCGTCGTTGTCGAAGTCGCCGGCCTTGACGTCCCAGGACCATCCGCTGCGCGCCAGCCCCAGCCCCTCGCTGTCCTCGTCGAAGGGCACGCGCCCCTCCAGGAGGTCGGAGCCCTCGCCGTCGGGCACGAAGGCGAAGTTGCTCTCGTGCAGCGCGTAGGGGCTGGTGATGTTGCTGACCACCATCGTCGGCAGGTCGGAGCCGTCGACGTAGGTGAAGGCGACGCCCATCCCCTTGAAGGAGCCGTTGCCCATGACCTGTGACTTGGGCGTGGTCATGTCCCGCTCCCCGTCCACGAGCTCCAGGCTGACCTCGCCGGGCGTGGACCTGTTCACGAGGAGGTTGTCGTTGCCGAAGTCGTTGCCCAGGTAGATGTCGGGAACGCCGTTGCCCGTCAGGTCCTGGAAGCCGATCGCCAGGGTCCAGGCGTTCATGACCCGTTCGGGAAGCGCGTTGCTCGCGTCGGTGACCCGCGGCGGGGCGTCGGCCTCTCCGGTGGGCTCCGTCAGCAGGATCCGGTTGCGGCCGGCGTTGGTGGCCAGGCCCATGCTCTGCTGCATCTCCATACGGGTCTCGTCGTCGGCCTCGGGGTCCAGGACGCGGGCACCGTCGGGGAAGTAGTTGCCGACGAGGACGTCCAGGCCGCCGGAGCCGTCGATGTCGGCGACGTTGAGCGCGGTGGTGTTCCAGACCTGCATCGGCTCGACCAGCTCGTGGGCGGTGAAGTCCTCGGCCGCCGGGGCCGCGCCCGGCTCGCCGGAGTTGAGGAAGATGACCGGTGAGCGGCCCCAGTAGTAGACGAGGACGTCGAGGTCGCCGTCCTCGTCCAGGTCGGCGGGGACACAGCCCATGGGGGCCATCGTGTGGTCGTAGGGAAGGCCCTCCGGCCGCAGTTCGGCCACCGGGTAGTCGTCCTCACCGCTGCCGGGCGCGTTGCGCAGGGTGACGCTGTCGTCGCGGGGGTCGACCAGGCACGCGTCCGCGGACTTGCCGGTCCCCCGCATGTCGGCCAGGGCGCCGCCGGCCCCGACCGAGGAGATCCACCCGCGGAAGTGGTCGAGGGCGGGTGCGACCTCGCGCTCATAGCGGGCGTCGTCGGGCTCGGAGTTGAGGGCGAGTGTCTCGAAGTCGAAGGGCGCCGCCCCTTCGGCCTGTTCCCGTTGACTGGCGGCGGGGCGGACGGTGAGGACGCCGAGGGCGCCCATGAACGCCAGGGCCAGCGCTATCGTCGCCACGCGGTACATCTGCCGCATTCAGGGCTCCTTGGAGGCGGCGGGTGGTCGCGCCACCCGTCGGGTTCGGGACGCTTTTCAGGTTCACCTAGGCCGCCGTACCGGATCCATATCCATTCTTGCGGAGCACGGGGCGCACAACCCGCAATCCAGGAGGCGCTACCGGAACGGGCGCGGTGACATGTTCTGATCGCACTCGTTCAATTCACTTCGGAAATGACCCCGGAGACTCTGAGCGCCGGCCGCGGACATCCCGGCACGGGACCAGCCCGCCTCGACGGACAACCCCGCCGCCCTCGGAGCCGCCGGGGCGAACCGCAATCGTGAAGATGCCCGTGGCAGCGGTGCCGCCATACCGTCACCTGACGGAACAGCCATCGGCCAACGCGAGGAAATCTGTTGTGAGTGATGACATCACGTTTTGCCAGACTTGCCGAAACGTCCCGGTTACCAAGTTCCTTTCACTCGGCGCGCAACCCGCCTGCGAATTTCCGAAGAATCACGAGGAAGCCGAATCCGAACGGACCTGGCCGCTCGATCTCGGGTTCTGCTCACAGTGCAGCCTGGTCCAGTTGATGGAACCGGTCAGCGAACGCATTCTCTTTTCCGGCGACTACCACCACCTGGCCGGGCTGACCAAGGGATTTCGCGACCACCTGCAGGTCCTGGCGGACGAACTGGCGGCACGGCGGGACCCCGACCCGCGATCCCGCCGGGTCATCGAGATCGGCAGCAACGACGGCAGTCTGCTGGACGCACTGGCCGAACGCGGCTTCGACGTCCTGGGCGTGGACCCGTGCGGTTCGGTGTCGCCGAACGGGTCACCGGTCGTCACCGAGTACTTCGGCTCGGAGGTCGCGGAGCGGCTGATGTCCAGCCGCCGGCCCGCGAACATGGTGGTGGCCACCAACGTGTTCGCCCACGTCACGGACCTGCACGATGTCCTGGACGGGTTGTGCACGATCCTGGACGCCGACGGGATGTTCGTGTCCGAGTCGCACTACCTGCCGGAGCTGCTGCGGTCCCTGCAGTACGACTTCGCCTACCACGAGCACTCGCGGTACTACTCGCTGACCGCGTTGCAGCACGTCCTCGGGATGCACGGGCTCGAGGTCTTCCATGTCGAACTCGTCGACACCCACGGCGGCTCCGTCCGCGTCTACGCCGGGTTCCGGGGCGCGCACGAGGTGCGTGCGTCCGTGACCGCGCTCCGACGCGAGGAGGACGCCCAGAGGCTGACCGACGAGGCCACCTACCGGGACTTCGCCGCCCGTGTGGAGGACCACCGGGTGCGCTTCCGCCACCTTCTGAAGGAGTTGGCCGCCGACGGGTCGCGGATCGCCGGCTCGTCCTGCCCCGCCCGGGCGGTGACCCTGCTCAACTACTGCTCGCTGGGACCGGCCGACATCGACTTCGTCTCGGAGATCAGTCCGCTCAAGATCGGCCGCCTCTTCCCCGGTGTCCACCTTCCGGTGGTCTCCCAGGAGGAGCTGTGCGGCCCGGAGCAGCCGGACTACGCCGTGCTGTTCTCCTGGCACATCCTGGACGAGCTGAGCTCCCGACTGCGCGAAGAGGGGTTCCGCGGGAAGTTCGTCGTTCCGCTGCCCGAGCCCCGCGTCCTCACCGAACTGTAAGGAGTCCTCCATGCGTGTTGCATTCGTCATGTGGCCGGCGGCGGCACATCTGTATCCGTTCGTTCCGCTCGCGTGGGCGCTGAAGGCGGCGGGGCACGAGGTGTGCGTCGTCTCCCACGCCTCCATCGCGGAAACGACCGCCTCGATGGGGCTGACCCCGGTCTCGTGGTGCGACCCGAACAGCATTCCGGTGCCGATGGGCCCGGGACGCCCCTACCCGGAGGAACGCGCGGACCTGGCGCGCATCACCGAGGCCATGGCCTTCGGACCCGATGACCCCGACCGCGAGCACTGGGACGTCTTCACCCAGTTCTACCTCCCCTCCATGTGGGACTTCGTCCCGTTCAAGGGCGACCCCGGCGAGCCGATGCCGGCGATGGACGGCCTGGTGGAGTTCACGCGCACCTGGAAGCCGGACCTGGTGCTCTGGGACCCCTGCGTCCCCGGAGCGGCGGTCGCGGCCCGGGCCTGCGGTGCGGCTCAGGCACGCTGGTGGACCGCCCCCGACGTGTTCTGCCGCAGCATCGACAGGTTCACCGAGGTCACCGGGCGGCCGGGCGCTCCGGCCGTGGAGAACCCACTGGTCGAGACCGTGCGACCGATGGCCGAACGCTACGGCGTCGAGGTCGACACCGAGCTGCTGTTCGGGCAGTGGACCCTCAACCCGCAGCCCCCGGCGGTGGGACCGGACGTGTCCGCCCGGACCCTGCCGGTGCGGTGGGTCCCGCATTCGGGCCAGGAGGTCATGCCGGAATGGATATACCCGGTGCCCGAACGCCCGCGGGTGGCGGTGTCGCTCGGCCTGTCCGAGCGGCAGTTCATGGAGGGCGGCTGGAACCACATCCCGGCCCTGCTGGAGGCGCTGTCCACACTGGACGTCGAGGTCGTCGCCACGTTGAACAAGACGCAGCTGGAGGCGGTGACCACGATCCCGGACAACGTGCGCGTGGTCGAGTTCGTCCCCCTCAACCAGCTCATCCCGACCTGTTCGCTGCTCATCCACCACGGCGGCATGGGCACCGTGATGCCCGCGGTGGCGAACTGCGTGCCGCAGATCGTGGTCGACTTCGTCGGCCACGAGATCTCCGCGACCGCATCGGGGGGCCGGATGGGCCGCTCCCGGTACAGCTTGGGGCCGGCCCTGTCCAGGTATGTCACGGAGACCGGCGCGGGACTGGTCATGAACGTCAGCGACCCGTCGGCCGACGAGATGCGCGAGCAGATCACGCGGGTGCTGACCGAGTCCTCGTTCCAGCGGGGGGCCGCGCGGGTGCACAACGACATGCTGGCCACCCCCAGTCCGGCCGAGATCGTTCCCGTCCTGGAGCGGATGGCCGCCCAGTACCGGCACCCGGAGTAGACGACGCGCCGACCCGCCCCGCGGACGTGCCCCGTCGGCAGGCCTCCCCTGTCGGCGGGGCACGTGTACGGCCCGGGAGCACCCCGCCCCGGCGGCGTTCGCGGCGGCGCACCGGCCGCTGCCCGTGCGCGTACACGGGTCGGCCGACAGGAACAACCACCGCTGTGGAAGGACCACACCATGACGCCGACCGGCACCGTGTCGGATCTGTTCGCCGAATTCTCCGTCACCGAGGACCCCGACTTCTACGGCTCGTTCGACAGCGCCGAGCAGCGAGCGGTACTGGCCGTACCCCAGGTCATCCAGGCCGCCTGGAAGGCGAACGACCCGGAGATGTTCGCCCGCGTCTTCGCCGAGGGCGGCAGCCTGCTGATGCAGCAGGACCAGCTCACCAGCCGTGAGGAGATCCGGTCCTACATGGCACGCGGGTTCCGGGGCGGGCTCCGGGGCGCACGGGTGACCGGATGGCCGTTGAACGTCACGTTCCTCGGGGAGGGCGTCGCGGTCGTGGTCACCCAGGGCGGCATCATCCTCGACGGGGAGTCCGGGATCGCGCCGGAGCGGGAGATCCGGGCCCTGTGGACGATCGTGGCCGAGGACGGCCGGTGGCGCCTGCTGTGCCACCACGGCACACCCCTTCGCTAGGGCGTGTTCCGTGGATGCCGCCCGTCGCGAGCGGCGCGTCCAGTGGTGCTCTCACCAGGCCGGAGAAGGGGGATCCCCCCTGTGCGGGCTGCGCCGCCGTCGCACAGCGCGGGCCGGGACGATCCCCCTTGCCGGCTCATGAGAACGCGGTGAGAGCGCCGCCGGGGCGACGCGTGACAGGGCGGGTACCCGCCGCGCACGCCCCAGCAGGGCGCCGGAGTCCGCCGCCGGGCGGCGGACTCCGGCGTGCGCGTTCGGGCTACCGGCCGGGCAGCGACCGGGCGAACGTCCGCAGGTCGGCGGCGAACAGCGCGGGCTGCTCCATGGCCGCGAAGTGGCCGCCCCGGTCGTACTCCGACCAGTGGGCGATCGGGCCGAAGTCGCGCTCGGCGAACGCGCGGATGGGCAGGGCCGGGTCCTGCCCGAAGACGGCGACGCCGATCGGGACTTCCACAGGCTCGGGTGCCACCCCCGGGGTGAACAGGGCGCCGAGGTAGGCGGCGGACTCGCAGTAGAGCTGGGCGGCGGACGTCGCGGTCGCGGTCAGCCAGTAGATGCTCACGTTGGTCAGCAGGCGGTCCCGCCCCACTTCCTCCTCCGGGGTCTTGACCGCCTTGTTCCATTCGTGGAACTTCTCCACGATCCACGCCAACTGCCCAGCGGGCGAGTCGTTCAGGCCGTAGCCGACGGTCAGCGGCCGGGTCGACTGCACCCGCATGTAGGCGGACATCTCGGCGTCGAACCGGCCCAGCTCGGTCAGGCGCCCCAGGTCCGACTCCGACAGCCCGGACAGTTCCTCCGGGTCTCCGGACGGGGTCGTGAGCAGCATCGTCACGTGTGCGCCCAGCACGTGCCGGGGCGCCACCCGAGCGAGTTCGAGGGAGATGATCGATCCCCAGTCCCCGCCGGCGGTGACGTAGGAGTCGTAGTCGAGCCGACGCATCAGCTCCGCCCAGGCCCGGGCGACACGGCGCACGTCCCAGCCGGGTTCCGTGGTCGGCCCCGAGAAGCCGTGCCCCGGCAGGGACGGGATGACCAGGTGGAAGGCGTCGGCCGGATCTCCACCGTGGGCGCGCGGATCGGTCAGCGGGCCGATGAGGTCAAGGAACTCGACGATCGATCCGGGCCAGCCGTGGGTGAGCAGCAGGGGGCGGGCCTGCGGCTCCGCGGACCTGACGTGCAGGAAGTGCACGTTGGCGCCGTCGATCTCGGTGGTGAACTGCGAGTACCGGTTCAGCTCCCGCTCGGCGGCCCGCCAGTCGTAGTCGGACTGCCAGTAGTCGGCCAGCTCGCGCAGGTAGCCGGCGGGCACGCCGCGTTCCCACCCCGGGCTCGACACGGTGACGGGCCAGCGGGTCGAGGCGAGACGCCGGCGCAGGTCGGCCAGGTGGGATTCGGGGATATCGATCCGAAAGGGTTTCATGGGGGCTGCCTTTCTCGGCATCGTGCGGAATTCGGGGTGCGTTCCACAGGGGCCACGGAGTCGAGACCATCCTGGTCCGGCAGAACGGACGTGTCCCCTTCCGGATTGCCCTTTCTCCGTGACCTGCCAGGACTCGGACAGCGCATGTGAGAAGACGCGCCGATCAGGTACGGGGGAGCATGATTTCTCTGACTGTGGCCGTCATGTCGATTCCCTGGAGTGGAGGACATTGTGTCCGAGAACGTCGTACCGTCGTCGGACGAACTGATCAAGCGGGCCGACCAGTTGGTGCCGTTGATCAGGTCGAGAGCGTTGTCCGCGACGCAGAACCGCAATCTGGACGACGAGGTCGTCGAGGCGTTGGCCGAGGCGGGCATGTTCGAGCTCCGGCGCCCGCTCCGCTACGGCGGGTACGAAACGAGCGCGCGCGGCCTGTTCGACGTGGTGAGCACCCTGTCCGCCGGAGACGGTTCGACCGGGTGGAACACCGCGGTGTGGGCGATCGGTTCCTGGATGGCCGCCGCGTTCCCCGACCACGTGCAGGACGAAGTCTTCGCCACCCCGGCGACGCGGATCTGCGTGGTGCTGAGCCCGACCGCGGTCGCCACCGAGACCGACGGCGGACTGCGCGTGAACGGGCGCTGGCGGTTCATGAGCGGCGCGCGGCACAGCCACTGGCAGATCATCATCACCATGGCCCCGGCCCCGGACGGCAGCCAGTGGCCGGTCGCCGCACTGGTCCCCATGTCGGAGCTGAAGGTCGAGGACGACTGGTACGCCTCGGGACTCGCCGCCACCGGCAGTGTGACCACGGTGGCCGAGGACCTGTTCGTGCCGCTGGAGCGCACGCTGCCGATGCCCGCGATCCTCCAGGGCCAGTACGCGACCGAACTCAACGCCGACTCCCCCGTGTTCCGTACCCCGATGATCCCGACCGGCGCGTCCGGTTTCATCGGAGTCGCGGTCGGCATGGGCCGCGCCGCCCTGGACGAGTTCCTGGGTCGGCTGCCGGGCCGGAAGATCACGTTCACCGACTACGCCGAGCAGAGCGCGGCACCGGTGACCCACTTCCAGGTGGCCGAGGCGGCTCTGAAGCTGGACGAGGCCGAGTTCCACGCGCACAGGATGGTCGACCTGCTGGACGAGAAGGGCACCGCGGGCGAGCCGTGGACGCTGCGGGAGCGGATGCGCAACCGGGGCTGGCTCGGACGCCTGGTCGAGCTGGTCGGGGAGTCCGTGAACACGCTGGCCGACGCGAGCGGCGGATCGTCGATCTACACCTCGGTGCCGATCCAGCGCATCCAGCGGGACATGCAGGCGTTCACCCTGCACGGGCTGATGCACCCGAACACGAACTTCGAACTCTACGGCCGTGAGCTCTGCGGGCTCGAACCCAACACCATGTACATCTGACGCGGTACCGCCCGCCCCTCCCCCCGCGAGCCGGCCGCGAGGCGCCGTCGTCCTCGACGGCCGCCTCGCGGCCGGCTCGCGGGGCGTCGTCCGTCCGGCACGAGCGGCCGCGGGGCCGCGCGCGACCGTGGACGGGGGCGCACAGCCCGCCCCCGTCCACGGTCCGTGGGGATACCCCGGGTCAGGTGTCGGGAGTCAGCGAGGGCAGGACCTCCCTGACGTCGATCCATTCGTAGAGCGGTTCCCCGCCGGGGCCGGGCGCGGCGGAGAGGTGGGCCGCGATCTCGAGCGCGCGCTCGTAGGACTTCACGTCGACCATGCACCATCCGGCGACCAGCTCACCGCTCTCGGATCCCTGGCCCTCGGCGGTGACCGGAGCGGCGCCGGGGCCGTCGTAGCGCACCCAGGTGCGCGTGGGCAGGAGCGCCTGGAGGTCGACGAACTCGCCGCTCTCCCCGAGGAGTTCCGGAAACTTGTAGAGGAAGGCGGTGTGCGCCTCCGCGTCCTCGGGAGCCCACTCCTCCATCGGGGGCACGGGGCGGTGCGGCTCCGGTCCGCCTCGGTAGTGCTTGATCAGCAGGTATCTCGGCATGATGGTCTCCTGGTGTGACGGCCGCGTCCTTCCCGGCCCTCGTCTGGTGGGCGGAGCCGGTCGCAGCCGTCCACGGGGGATCCCCGCGTGGAACCGCTCGCCGGACTCCGAGGACATCGTGCACGGGCCCCGTGCGTTGGCCAACCCCTCATCGACCGCCGTCTCGGCCCCCGTTCTCGGCGAAGGAGCGGATCGATGCCGCGATGTAGTCGATCATCTCGTCGTTCAGCCCCGGGTAGACCCCGACCCAGAACGACCGCTCCGTGACGATGTCGCTGTTGGTGAGCTCGCCGACGACGCGATAGCGCACGTCCTGGTAGGCGGGATGGCGCGTGAGGTTGCCGGCGAACAGGTGGCGGGTGCCGATCTTGCGCCCCTCGAGGAACCCGATCAGTTCCGAGCGGCTGAAGGGGGCGTCCTCGGTGAGGGTGAGCACGAACCCGAACCAGCTCGGGGTGCTGCCCGGGGTCTCCGAGGGCAGCAGGAGGTAGGGCGTTCCCTCCAACCCCGCCCTCAACCGGGCCCAGTTGTCCCGCCGGGCCGCCGTGAACGAGTCGAGCTTGTCGAGCTGGGACAGGCCGAGCGCGGCCTGGATGTCGGTGGACTTCAGGTTGTAGCCGACATGGGAGTAGACGTACTTGTGGTCGTAGCCGGCCGGCAGCGTTCCCTTCTGGTGATCGAATCGCTTGAGGCAGGTGTTGCTCTTGCCCGGCGCGCACCAGCAGTCGCGGCCCCAGTCCCGCAGCGACTCGACGATCTTGGCGAGCAGCGGCCTGGAGGTCAGCACACAGCCGCCCTCGCCCATCGTGAGGTGGTGCGCGGGGTAGAAGCTCGTGGTGGCGAGGTCGCCGAAGGTCCCCGTCGGCCGGCCGTCGTAGAGCGAGCCGACGGCGTCGCAGTTGTCCTCCAGGAGGAACAGGCCGTGCTCGGCCGCCAGCGCCGCGATCTCCGCGGCCGGGAAGGGGTTGCCGAGCGTGTGTGCCAGCGCGATCGCCCGTGTCCGCGGGCCGATGGCCTCGGCCACCCGTTCCGTGGTCGCGTTGTAGGTGGCCAGGTCGACGTCGACGAACACCGGGACCAGGCCGTTCTGCACGACGGGGTTCACCGTGGTCGGGAAGCCGGCGGCGACGGTGATGACCTCGTCCCCCGGCCGCAGGCGGCGCTCCCCGAGCAGCGGCGAGGTCAGGGCGGTGATCGCGAGCAGGTTGGCCGAGGACCCCGAGTTGGTCAGCAGTGCCGTGCGGACCCCCATACGGCGTGCGAACGACGACTCGAACTCCCGGGCCGAACGCCCGTGCGCGATGCGCAGGTCCAGGGCGGCCTCGACCAGCGCGACGCGGTCGGAGGCGTCCAGCACCGCGCCCGAGGGCCAGATCTCGGTGTGCCCCGGGACGAACGGCCGGGACTTGTTGGCGTCGGCATGGTACTTGGCCACGTCGGCGAGCAGTTTCTCCTTGCGGTCGCTCATGAGCGTCTTCCCTGTCGGGACGGCGGTCTGCCGGGCCGTTCCGGCGTCCGACAACCGTGAGGGGCGGGCTGGTCGCGGGGATCGATGTCCATGTCGGCCTCGCCGCCGCGGATACGGCAGCACACCAAGGACACGCAGGGTTCTCCCCTCTTCATGGATCTCCTCCTTCACGAGCGGTCCGGTGCTGTCGCACACCGCGCCCCGGGGCCTGGTGGCGCCGGGGCGGCACCTGTCGGCGGCCGCGCGGTTCAGCCCCGGTACTCCTCCAGTACGTCCACCCCCCGGCTCGCTCCGCCGCAGTCGGCGATGATCTTCTGGTACCGCCGCACGCCTCGGCTGATCTCCTGGTCGTGCCTGATCCGTTCGACGGCCCCGCGCAGGGTCTCGGCGTCCAGGGTGTCGGGGTCCAGGCATCGTGCCAGGCCCTCGGCCTCGGCCCGCTGTGCGATCAGCCTGCACATCGGTACCGGTGGCACGACCACCATGGGGACGCCGTGGGTCACCGCGTCCATGAGGGTCTTGATCCCCGTGTGCGACACGGTCGCCGTGGCGTTGCGCATGACATCGACCTGAGGGAAGTACGGACGCACCTCGAAGTTCGACGGAAGGGGTCCGAGTTCGGCGACGTCCAGCTTGTGCGCGGCCATGGCGACCTCCCAGTCGAGGTCGCCGAAGGCCTCGAAACAGGTCCGGTAGAACCGGGGGTTGTTGTTGAACAGCGTGCCGAACGAGATGTAGAGCAGTTCCCTGTCGGGATCGGCCGGCGCCCACCGCGCCGTGTGCGGCCGGCTGTCCTCCAGGGGTCCGATGAAGTGGAACCGGTCGTCGAACGTGTCGGCCTCGTACTGGAAGTCCCGGGGAATCAGGACGAGGTTGAGATCGGCGACCGAGCTTCCGTCGAGGGCGTCGTCCTGCCACGTCACGCCGTAGTCCGCCGCGGTCTCCCGCATCGTCTTGTAGTAGCGCTGCCACGGCCACCCGGGGTCCGCCGACTCCCAGTCCTCCTCGATCGCGATGGCGTCGCGCATCCCGAGGGTCTCGTGAAAGGCGAAATGGGGGACGATCGCCGCCGAGGGCACGTCGAGGAGCTTCGCCAGCAGCCGCCCCACCTCGGTGGTCAGGTCGTAGCAGAGCACGTCGGGCGGGTCCTGGCGGAACTCCCGCAGAAGGATCGGAAGGCTGTCCCGGACGCCGCCGGCCATGTCGGTCAGCATCGCGTCGACGCGTTCGTCGGTCGCCCCCTCCGGCCAGTACATGGGAGGTACGCGGGCCGGGATGGTGATGACCCTCGCCCCGGAGGCCGCGACCGCGGGGACACACTCCTGGCCGGTCGCGTAGGTGACGCGGTGGCCGCGGGACAACAGCTCCGGGACCAGCGGGAGCATGGGGTTGACGTGGCCGTGGGCCGGTTGGACGACGATCGCGACATGCATGGGTGTGGCCTCCCGGTCTCGGGGTGTCGGTCGGTGGCCCGCGGCGGCCGGTGGACGCCGTCGGTGCCCGCGGGGCTGCTGGTGGGCGGCGCTTCGCCGGCGCCGCACCGGAAGCGATCCGGCGCTCCCGGATCGGGACCTGTCCATCGTCCGGCGCGTGGCCGCCCACGCTCGTCTCCTGGGTTGCGGTCCCCCCGGGGGACCGCGATGGCGGCGGCCCCGCCGCTCCTGGGCCTCAGGAGCGGCGGGGCCGTCGGCGCTCGGGACGGTCGGCGGTCAGGCCGCGCGCTGCGCCGGGCGCGCGGAGCCGATCAGGTCGGCCGCCCGTTCTCCGATGACGATGGCCGACGCGTTCGTCGCGCCCCGGCCCACCGTGGGCATCACCGAGGCGTCGGCGATGCGCAGGCCCTCCAGCCCCTGCACACGCAGCTCGGAGTCCACGACCCGGCCCATCGCCGCGCTGCCGGCGGCGTGCCAGATCGACTGCGCGAAGCGGCGGACGAAGGTCAGGATCTCGTCCGCGTCGTCCGAGGCCGGCACCTGGTGGGGACGCGTGGTGTAGCGGCTGAGCGCCGGCTGGCGGGCGATCTCCAGGGCGGCCCGGACACCCTCGACCGCCACCGTCCGGTCGTTCGGCTCGGCCAGGTAGTTGTGTTCGATCTTCGGCTTGGACGTCGGGTCGGAACCGACGATCGACACCTGTCCGCGGCTCTCGGGTGTGAGCATGACCGGGCCGTAGGTGATCGCGTGCTCGGTCGGGACCGACAGTCCGCTGTCGGGGAACATCATGGGTCCGCAGTAGAACGAGACGTCCGGTGCCGGAAGGTCCGGGCGGGTACGGATGAAGCCGCCGGCCTCGGGGCCGTTGGAGGTGAACGGCCCGGTGCCGTGTTCGAGGAACTCCGCCATCTCGGCCTCACCGGCCGCGATCGTACTCACCGGCTCGTCGTGCGCGTAGATCAGCGGGACGAACATGTGGTCCTGCAGGTTGCGCCCGACCCAGGGGTGGTCCACCAGGACGTCGACTCCCGCGCCCTCCAGCACCGGGGCGGGACCGATCCCGGAGTACATCAGCAGGGCCGGGGTGTTGTAGGCCCCGGCGGAGAGGACGACCTCGGCCTCGGCCTGCACCGTCATCTCCTCGCCGAACCGCTCACCCGTCACCCCGGTCACGCGGGTGCCGTCCACCACCAGGCGCAGTGCCCGGAAGTTCGAGATCACCGTGAGGTTGGGACGGTCGGCGACCGGGTGCAGGAAGGCGTCCGCGGCGCTGCACCGGCGGCCATCGCGCTGGGTGAGCTGGAACCGGCCGAAGCCGTCCTGCGTCCCGGCGTTGAAGTCGTCGTTCGCCGGGTGCCCGGCTTCGAGGGCCGCCTCGACCAGGGCCGTCATCGACGGGTTGTTCGATCGGCCGTCGGCCACGCGCAGGGGGCCGCCGACGCCGTGGTGGAAGGAGGAGCCGCGCTCGTTGTCCTCACTCCGGCGGAAGTAGGGCAGGAGCTCCTTGTAGCTCCACCCGGGCTGGCCCCAGCCGTCGTAGTCGAGCGGGTTCGCCCGGATGTAGAGCATCGCGTTGATCGAGCTCGTGCCGCCCAGGACCCGGCCCCGCGGCAGGAGCATCCGGCGCCGGTCGAGGTGCTCCTCGAAATGGGAGTCGTAGTCCCAGTCCACCCGGGTGCGGAACAGCTCCCCGAACAGGGCGGGGATGTGGATGGTCTCCATGGTGTCCGGGCCACCGGCTTCGAGCAGGCACACGCGGACGTCGGGGTCCTCGGAGAGACGGGAGGCGAGGACGCACCCCGCCGAACCGGCTCCGACGATGATGTAGTCGTACATCTCAACTTCCTCTCAAGCGGGGGCCGGAGACGGACCGGCCCCACCGGTCACTGAGCGATGTCACCCTCGGAGCCGAGCCGCGCGACCACCTCGGTCACGGCCCGGCAGGCTCGCGCCACCTCCTCACCGGTGGTCACGAGTGGCGGGGCGAGCACCAGGTTGTGGGCGTACGGCCGCGCGATCACGCCGTGCCGGGTACGGATCTCGAAGGCGACGGCCTCGCCCACTCCCCAGTCCATCGGCACCTTGTGCTCGCGGTCCGACACCAGCTCGACCGCGGCGAGGGTGCCCTCGACCCGCACGTCACCGACAGCCGGCAGGCCGACGAGTCCGGCCAGTCCCTCGCGCAGCTCGGACTCGATCTCGCGGGCCCGCTCCAGCAGTCCCTCCCGCTCGATGACCTCCACCGTCTCGAGGCCGAGAGCACACGCGACCGGGTGCCCCTGGAAGGTGTAGCCGTGGAAGAACCCCTCCTCGCCGATGACGGTGTCGGCGATCTCGTCGGTCATCAGGGTCGCCCCGAGCGGGGCGTATCCGCCCGCGACGCCCTTGGCCATGGTGATCATGTGGGGGCGCATCCCGCGGCCCGGCGAGTCGAACCACGTGCCGAGCCGGCCGAGGGCGGTCACGACCTCGTCCGCCACGAGCAGGATGCCGTGCCGGTCCAGGACCTCCTGCATCCGCGGCCAGTAGTCCTCCGGCGGTGCGATGACGCCGCCGCCCGCCATGACCGGCTCGCCGATCATGGCCGCGATGTTGCCCGCCCCGATCCGCTCGATGGTCCGTTCGAGCTCGTCGACGCAGAAGTCGGTCACGTCCGCGCCGCCGTACATCTCGGCCCGGTAGGGATAGGGCGGTGTCAGCTTCTCGAAGTCGGGCAGGTTCGGCCCGACGCCGTGCTGCATCTGCGGCAGGCCGGTGGCCGTGCCGCTGCCGTAGGTCGCGCCATGGAACGAGTAGTGCCGCGAGAGCACCCAGGTCCGGTCGGGCTCACCCCGCCGGTGGTGGAACAGCCGGGCCGCCTTGATGGCGGTCTCGACGGCCTCGGAGCCGCCGCTGGAGAAGAACACGCGGTCCAGTCCCTCTGGCGCGAGCCCGGCGAGACGGGCCGCGAGCCGGATGGCCTTGTCGTTGGAGAACTCCAGCAGGCTGGTGAAGAACTCGATCTTCTGGATCTGCTCCGAGGCGACGGCGGCGAGCTCCGGCCGGCCGTGGCCGATCGGCGAGTGCCAGACCCCGCCGCCGGCGGCGTCGAGGTACTCGTTGCCCTCGGCGTCCCACACCGTGGCGCCCTTGCCGCGGGTGATGATCACACGGTCCTTGATGTAGCCGCGCTGCATGGACCGCACGAGGTGTCGGCGGTCCAGCTCGTCGAGTTCGGCTGCGCTGAGGGAATCGTTGGTGCCCATGGAGGAACCTCCGGGGAAGAAGGGGTGGGTGCGGCTCGGTGCTCGCCCTGTCACAGTGCCGGTCCGGCCGCTGGGCGCGCGTCTCTCCTCTTGCGGTGCGGCGGTCGGCGGTCCGTCATGTCACGGTCCGATCCGGGCGGTCGGGCTCGCCGCCGGTGTCGCCGCCGTCCCCCGTGGTGGTCCGGCGGCCGGGACCCTCGCTCCGCGGACGCGCCCAGCGCCGCATCGCGGGCCGCTCGACGGCGACGAACAGCAGCCGGGACACGAGCAGCGTGACGGCGGCCAGGCCCAGGATGAAGAGGATTCCGGCCACCGTGCCCATCTTCGCGAAGGGGCCCGCCGCGCTGTCCGGGTGCAGGCGTCCGACCGCGAAGAGCGCGAGCATCATCAGCGGAAGGTGCACGAGGTAGAACGCGTACGAGGCCTCGCCGGCCCAGACGGCGGGACGGCTCTCCAGCAGGCCCGGCCTGCGGGGGTCGCGCGAGGCCGAGGCGCCGATCAGCAGCGCCACGGGGAAGGCCCACAGTCCCGCGAACGCGTAGATGTGCGGCAGGAAGAGCGCCGCGGTGTAGACGGCCACGGTGAGGGCCGCCGACCATCCCAGGCCGATGCCCACGAACCTCCGCTCCTGCACCAGGCGGGCGGTGAGCATGCCCAGGACGAAGTCGGGCAACCGGGTGACGGGGAAGAACAGGAGCAGCTTCTGCTGCAGCCAGGTGCCGCCGTCGAAGGCGGGACTGGCCGGTTCGCTCGGAGTCACCGCGCCGACCACGACCGGGATCGCGAGGATGAGCAGTCCGGTGGCCACCCACCACAACCACACCCGGTCGCGGCGGATCCGCCGCACCAGCACATAGAACAGCGGGAACACCGCGTAGAAGAAGACCTCGACCCCCAGTGACCACGTCGGGCTGTTGGGGGACTGCGCCGCGAACTCGAAGTTCCAGACCCAGGCCTGCAGCAGGAACAGGTAGTTGACCAGAATGGGGTAGATCTGCATCCCCAGGCCGATCACGAACACCACGGCGACGGCCGGGAGGAACACCACGAGGTGGTTCGGGACGATCTTCATGAAGCGTCGGCGGTAGAAGCCGAGGACCGGATCCCCGGCCCTGGCCGACCAGGTGAGCACGAAGCCGCTGAGTACGAAGAAGAACGACACACCCAGGTATCCGGCGTCGTGGGCGACGGTCGAGAAGCCTCCCGCGACGGCGGGGTTCGCGAACGGCGACAGGAACGCGATGTGGGTGATGAAGACCAGCAGGGCGGCGACGAAGCGGAGGCTCGTCAGTGCCGGGCGCGCGTCTCCGCGCACGTCGATCGAGTCTGGGGTCATGCGGTTCACTCCCTCGTGGGTCACGTCCGTCCGCGGGCGCGGCGCCCGGGACACATCCGGCTCCGGCCGCGTCCGGCGCGGGCTCGCGCGGGCAGAGCCCGACGGTCCCGCGGAAGCGACGGCGGGCACGTCCTGTCCTGTGCGCGCCAGCCGCCCGACGGCCCTTCTCCCGTGACGGAGGGAGGGACCGGGCTCGGTCACCGCGGGCACTGGGACGGCCTCCCGGTCGACGGTTCACTCCCGATTCCGTGCGGCGGACCGAAGGTGGACCGGGGCCGTCGTGACCAACAGTGGCACGCGCGATTCAGGACCGCTTCTTGTCGCGTGCGGTCAGCAGCCTGACCTCGATCGAGGCAATGCCGTTGTGGAAAGAAAAAGCGCGGGGCCCCGTGCGGCGGGGAGATGTCAGACATCTCCACTCACCCGCACGGGAGCCCCGCTGGTTTCTTTCCCTACCCTATTCTGACTCGTCGCGGATTTCCGGTGATGGTGTGACCACCGGAGCGAATGATCCGGTGGGGAACCCTACTCGGACTCGTATTCGTCGTGCCGGAGGATGGGCCGCACAGGATCGGTGTAGCGGTCGCTGGGCTTCTCCCATTCCTCCTGCCGGCCGAGCGCTGTGAGGTCGAGCAGATGGTACGTGGTGTCGAAGACCTCGGTGCCGCGGGCGTAGGTCGAATAGGTGTGGAAGATGCGGTCGCCGTCGCGCAGGAAGACGCTGGCCCCGGGCACCTCCATGCCGTCGAACCCGCTCAGACCGTCGTTGACCAGGGCTTCCCGGTCCTTGAAGTTGTACCAGACCGGGACCTTGGCATCGTCCAGAGTCGTGTGGAAGTCGTAGTTGAAATCGCTGTTCCCCGAGGAGTACCAGGTGAAGTCCCAGCCCATTCGCTCCTTGTAGGCCAGCAGTTTGGAAAACGGAGCCCGCGACACCACGGCCAGCGAGGTGTCACGCCGGTGCAGATGGGCGAAGTTGCCGAAGTTGTCCACCAGGAAGGAGCAGGCCGGGCAGCCCTCGTCCCAGTCGGGGTGGAACATGAAATGGTAGACGATGAGCTGCCTGCGCCCCTCGAACATGTCGAGCAGCGACGTCTCCCCCGTTGGCCCTTCGAGAAGGTATTCCTTGTCGACCTCGACCATGGGCAGTTCGCGTCGGGCGGCGTTCAGTGCGTCCCTCGCCCTGGTCGCCTCCTTCTCCCTGACCAGGAATTCCTTGTGGGACTCCAGCCATTCATCCCGCGAAACGATTCTCGGCAGTGCCATCATCTACTCCTCTGGTTTTCCTGGACTGTCACGTCCCGCCACGACGGTGCGTGGCGGAGCTCTGAGGCGCGGCGTCCGGCCCGCGACCGGCGACGCCGGCGGCGATGTCGGCCCGCAGGGCCGCGACGTCACCCGACCCGGAGAACCTGCCCACCGCGCCGGTCACGGCGGCGGTCACCTCCGGCGCGCACGCCGAGCCGTGGGCACACGACGGCACGAGCCTCGCCCGTTCGAGGTCCGCGATCGCCGCTCGCTGGTACTCCGGGTAGTCGGCGGGGTCGGCGTCGGTGCGCACCGGGATGGACCCCTTCCTGGTGTTGAACGCCTTCTGGCCCTCGATGCTGCCGACCGCCCTCAGCCAGCAGTGCGCTCCCTCCGGGTTGGGAGCGCCCCTGGGCAGGACGAACGCGTCGCCGAGCCACTGGAAGGTCCCGGCGGTCCCCGGGAACGGCTGGTACCTGCAGTCGCCGAGCCCGGCCTCCTCCAGAGCGCCGACGACCCAGTCGCCCATGAACAGGTAGCCGGCCGCTCCGCCGCTCAGGAGCTTCGCCGCCTCGGGCCAGTGCAGGTCGTCGCGGTCCGGGTTCGTGTACGACAGCAGCGTCCCGTAGGCGTCGAGCGCCCCGCCGATGTCACGTCCGGACCAGTCGGACTCCCCGGCCCACAGCGACTCGAACCGTTCGGGTCCGAGCTCGGAGAGCAGGACTCCTTCGAGGAGTTCGAGCTGCGTCCAGGCGGCACCGAGCGCGAGCGGGTGCTCGACGCCGGCGGACCTGAGCGCGTCCAGGTCGCGGACGAACTCGTCGAGGGTGGCGGGCCGACCCGTGAGTCCGGCCCGGGCCAGGACCTCCCCGTTGCCCCACAGCATCAGGCGGTGGACACCCGCGGGCACGGTGTAGATCTTCCCGTCCACGGTGAGGGCGTCGAGCAGTCCCCTGGGCAGGACGTCGACCAGGCCCCACTCCACGAACCGGTCGTCGAGTGCCGTGAGGTGTCCGGCGTCGATGTGGTCCGCCAGTTCCCCGCCGGGATGCGCTTGGAAGCTGTCCGGCGGGTCGTTCTCGCGCAGCCGGGACCGCAGGACCCGTCGCGGATCCGGGGTCCCGCCTCCGGCGACGACGGGATTGACGAACCCATGCCCGGGACACGCCTGCGCGAACACCTCCCCCAGGGCGTCGACCGCGGCCTTCTCCGCGGCCTGGTCGGGATCGTCGTCGGTCGCCCAGGCGAAGACCTCGACCTCGGCGGCGCCGGGGGCGGGGGATCCGCCGGCCCTCATGTCGCGGCCCGGTGCGTTCCGCGGTCGGGGCCGCCGGGGGTGAAGGTCACGGGAAGGTGCTTGATCCCGTTGACCAGCGACGACTTCAGCCGCACCGGCTCTCCCGCGACACGGATGTCGGGAATCCGCGTCAGTATCTGGCGGAAGATCACCGTCAGCTCCAGGCGGGCCAGGTGCGCACCGAGGCAGAAGTGCGGCCCCGGCCCGCCGTAGCCCACGTGCGGGTTCGGATCGCGCAGCACGTCGAAGCGCGCCGGGTCGTCGAAGTAGCGCGGATCGCGGTTGGCCGCCCAGTGGAACATGAGCACCTTGTCCCCCGGGCCCAGCCGTCGGCCACCGATCTCCACCGGTTCGGCGTCCTCGGCGACGGTGCGCCGCTGGCACATCACCGGTGAGGACCAGCGGACGATCTCCTCCACAGCCGTGGGCGTCACCCCGCCGATGTCGGACAGCCAGACGGCCCGCTGCTCCGGGAATCGGGTGAGGAGTTCGATGCCCCAGCTGATCGCGTTGCGGGTGGTCTCGTTGCCGGCGCTGACGAGCAGGATGAAGAAGCTGGCCAGCTCCGTGGGGGTGAGCGCCTCGCCCTCGATCTCGGCGTTCAGCAGCGTGGAGATCAGGTCGTCGGTGGGGTTCGTGGCTCTCTGCTCGGCCAGCCCGTGCATCAGGTCGGCCAGTGCCCGGCTGGCACCGAACATCACGCCCAGGGGATCGTCATGCTCGGCGACGAAATCCGGGTCCGCGAGGCCGAGCAGCAGGTTGGTCTGCTCGTCCACGAACTCGTGCTGGCTGCGGGGGATGCCCATCATGTCGCAGATGACGCGGAGCGGAAGTTTCGCGGAGATGTCGGTGACCGCGTCGCACTCGCCCCTCTCGATCACCTCGTCGACGATCTCCGTGGCCACCTGGGAGACGTTGTCCATGAGCGCGTTCACCATCTTGGGGGTGAAGACCCGGGAGACGATCCGCCGCAGCCGGCCGTGCCGGGGACCGTCCATGGTGATGATCGACTCGCCGAACTCGGCCATCATCTCGGCCGGCAGGTCCACCACGCTGCCGGTCCCCCGGCCGGAGATGAACCTGTTCGCGTCCCGTGTGACCTGGAGGACGTCGTCCATCCGGGTCAGCGCGTAGTAGCCGGGGCCGCGCGGTGCCCCGCCGAAGTCCGGTTCGGGGTAGAACGGCAGCGCGGACCGGGCGCGCAGCGCGTCGAAGGCGGCGTGCCGGTACTCGATCGGCTTGGACCAGAAGCCGTCGACGTCGTTGATGTCGATCGCGTCCACGTCACTGAAGGTACTCATGCGTTCAGTTCCTCTCGTCGAGGCGGGCGGAGTCCGCACTCGCGTCTGTCTGGGGGGATTCCGCGTCGGGGGCGGGGGCGGCGGCCGGAGCCGGGCGCTTGCGGCTCCACCGGCGCATCATGGGCATCTCCACGAACTGGTACAGGCACCATCCGCCGAGAAGGGTCACGGCGAACAGGCCGAGCAGGGCCAGGACGGCGACCGGTGTGGAGAATGCCGCGCCGCCCGTCACGCCTCGAAGCCAGAAGACCGTCACGGCCTGGCACATGTAGAAGCCGAAGGAGACCTTGCCGAACCAGACGAGGACGCTGCCCCGCATTCCGGTTCGCGCTCCGCGCATGTCCGCGTCGGCGAGCGAGGCCACCAGGACGCCGATCGGGACGAGTGTGATCAGGTTGATCGAGTACGGCACCGGGGCGAACAGGGTGGCGACATAGCCGAGCACCATGATCGCGGCCGCCGCCAGCGGAGGGATCCGCACCCACTTTCCCGCGAGGACGATGTGCGCGAGGAACGCCCCGAGGAGGAACTCGAACATGCGCCCGACCGGGAAGAGGTAGCTGAGCCAGTACTGCAGGTTGGTCAGGATCACCCCTTCCATGCCGGGAGGACTCGGAAGGACGGTGGCGATGAGCACCTGGTACAGCGTGAGGCCCGCGACCATCGCCGCCGCCCCGAACCAGAGCGTGCGCGCGCTCATCCGGGCGATCGGCCGGACCAGGAAGGGGAAGGTCAGGTAGAAGAGGAGTTCGCAGGCGAGCGACCAGGACGGCATGTTCATGCTCTGGCTGACCTGGAGGTCGGGGAACCAGGAGTGCAGCAGGAGCAGGTTGGGCAGCCACACCCGCCAGGTGACGGCACCGCCGGCGAACAACAGCATCACCAGCGCCCACATGGCCACGTGGCTGGGGAAGATCTTCACCAGCCTGCGCCGGATGAACGCCCGTGCCGAGAAGTCGGGTCCCACCGACCAGGCGAGCACGAACCCGCTGAGCACGAAGAAGATGGAGACCCCGACGAAGCCGCTGTTGCTGAAGAACCATCCGTACCACTGCGCGACCGTCTCGTCGGCGAACGGGCTGATCGCCGGCTCCGTGGGCATGATCGGGTTGATGCTCAACCCCGTGTGGAAGAAGAACACCATCAGGGCGGCGAAGAACCGCAGCCCCGTCAGCGAGTTCAACTGCCTCGGTGGCGCGTCCGTCCTCTGAGATCCGACTCTGACCTGCCCAGGCTCCGCCATGTCGCCGTTCTCCTTTCGTGGGGGGGTTCCCGGTTCGGGACAGGAGGAGCCGGCCGCATGACGAATGGTCGGTGCGTCGGACTTCCGTGACGTCACGGGAAAAGGCACGAAGGCCGCCCGTCCGGTGACGAGGAATAGCGGACTCCGGCTTCCCGGCGCGCAGGGTGGAGCTTTTCACCATCCCTTACGACATCTTTATTCGCGCTGGCCGGTCGGCCCTCCTTTCGAAAACCCTAGAGCTCACGAACCCGCGCGGACATCTCCGTTATTGCTGTGTGGGACGGATGTGGCCGAGCGAGGGGAAAGTGTCGGAGAAGGCGCGAGGGGCGGCACGGTACGACTCGGAATCAGGGGTGTCACGGGGAGTCGGCGGGGTCGCCCTCCGGGACCGGTGCCGGTTGCTCGGATCCGATGGGCTGGACGTGGCGCATCGTGATGTAGACCACGACGGCGAGCACGAGCAGCGTGACCGCGCCGCAGAGCGCGACGGTGTTGAAGGCACTGGTGAACGCCTCGCGGGCCGCGGTCGCCAGTTGCTCGTCCAGCGGGGGCGCAAGTGTCTGGGAGACGGTGACGGCGCTGGCGAGGTCTTCGCCGGCTGCCGCCGAGGCGGCCGCGGGGACACCGGAGGGAACGGCGATCCAGCCGGTGTAGAGCACGGTGGCCAGGCTGCCCATGGCGGCGATGCCCAGGGCGTTGCCGAGTTCGCCGCTGGTGGTCGAGAGGGACCCGGCCGATCCGCTGCGTTCCGGGGGTGCCGCCTGCATGGTGAGCTGGTTGCTGATCGCGGGGACCGCGCTGACCCCGGCGTAGGAGATGCACACGCCGATGATGAGGACGGCCAGGCCGTCCACCGGCGGGACCTGGGACATGACGACCATGCCCAGAGCGCTGAGCATCAGCCCGCCGATGATCACCCGGCTCGGGTGCAGCCGTGTGGCCAGCGGCCCGGAGAGCTGGACCCCGACGATCGCCACCAGCGAGGGGACGATGAGCCACAGTGCCGCGACGAACGGGCTGCGTCCGTCGACCAGTTGCAGGTACTGCGCGATGAGCAATCCGGTGCCCGCCTGGACGATACCGGTGACCATGAAGACCGTCAGGGCACCGGCGACCGCGCGGACCCGGAACAGGCTCACGTCGAGCAGCGGATCGGCCAGGCGGCGCTGGCGGCGGACGAACACCGCGCCGATCACGACACCGACGACGCAGGCGACCGCCGGGAACGGCTCCCAACCGTCGCGGGCCAGCTCCTTGAGCCCGTAGATGATCGAGAGGATGGCGACCAGCGACAGCGCCACGCTGGAGAAGTCCAGGCGGGCGGCGTTCTCGTCGCGTGACTTGGGCAGCAGCGCCGGGCCGACCAGCAGGAGCAGCCCCGTGATCGGGACCGCGATCACGAAGACCGAGCCCCACCAGAACGAGTTCAGCAGGAACCCTCCGACCGACGGGCCCAGGCAGAGCCCGGCCATGCCCACCGTCGTCCAGATGACCATGGCCTTGGTCATCTGTTTGGGGTCGGGGAACATCGTCCTGATCAGTGCCAGGGTGCAGGGCATGAACGTGGCTCCGGCGATGCCCAGGCCCGCCCGCGCGGCGATGACCATCTCCGGGCTGGTGGAGAACGCCGCCGCGATCGACAGCAGGCCGAACGCGCCGCCACCGATCAGGATCAGCCTGCGTCGGCCGATCCGATCACCGAGGCGGCCCATCGTGACCAGCGACCCGGCGATCAGGAAACTGTAGATGTCGACCATCCACAGACCCTGCAGGGCGCTGGAGTCCAGGTCGACCGCGATGTGCGGCAACGCCAGGAACATCACCGTCAGGTCGAGGAACACCAGCATCGTCGGCAGGCTCAGGACGACGAGGCCGATCCATTCGCGGGCCCCCGCCTGGGCGGGGACCGGGTGGGAGCCGCTCTCGGACTCCGTGCTATTTGTCATCTCTCCATCCAGATGATCGCGGAGCCGGTCACGGCACCACACCCGACCGACCTGCCGGCTCCCCAGGGTCCGTCGCCGGGCGGTCCGGGCCTACTTCATGTAGTTCTCAAGGGAGTCGAGCACTTCCTGCCACCCGTCGTGGAAGCTCCCGTCGCCCTCGGCCCCTTCGACGCCGCGCAGGTCGAACGTCATGCGCGTGCCCTCGTTCACCGGTTCGAGGGTGACGGTGATGACCGGGGTGTCGTCCGGGTCGCCGTCCGGGTGGCCCCAGGTGAACACCAGGCGCTCGAACGGCACGACCTCGCGGTACACGCCGCCGGTGACCACCTTGTTGCCGACGGCGTCGTTCACCATCGTGTACGTGTAGCGGCCACCCACCTGGGTGTCCATCTCCACGGTCTCGCGAGGCGTGGTCGTGCCCCGCGGGCGCCACCACTGCGCCGCGGCGTCGGGGTCGGTCCACGCCTTCCAGACCTCTTCGGGGCTCGCTTCGAAAGTGCGGACGAGCGTGAAGCCCTTGGACACGTCGATCATTGCTGCTCTCCTTCTGCTTCGTTGTCGGTCTCGCGGCCGCGTTCACGGCGGTTCCTGAGGTGCTCGTCGAGCAGGTCGAAGCGTTCAGCCCAGTCGCTGCGCTGTTGTTCGACCCACGCCGCCACCTCGTCCAGGTAGGAGGAGGAGAGCGAGCAGTCGATCCACTGCCCTCTCCGTCCCCGTGTCACGAGTCCCGCCTTCTCCAGCACCGTCAGGTGCTGGGAGACCGCGGCCCTGCTGATCGGATAGCTCTCCGCCAGCTCACTCACCGTCAGGGATCTGCCTCGAAGTCGCGTGAGGATGTCGCGGCGCGTCGGATCCGCCAGTGCGGCGAACTCCATACTGAGTCGATCCCGCGCGACCATGTAAGCACCCTCTTACCGTAAGCAACTCCTTACACGCTAACCCACGGGTGTGGGGCGGTCAAGGGACGATCCGTGCCCGCGAGGGGACCCCGGTCGCCGGTGGCCGCGGGAGTCCGGTGGCGGTTCGGGACGCCCCGCCCGCACCCGGCTCAGACCCCGGCGAGCTCACGCAGGTAGCGGCCGTAGCTGGAGGAGCCGGACTCCTTGCCGAGCACACCCAGCTGTTCGGCATCGATGAAGCCCATGCGGTACGCGGCCTCCTCGATGCACGCCAGCCGCACCCCCTGGCGTTGGGCCAGGACCCGGACGAACAGCGCCGCGTCCAGGAGGCTCTCGTGGGTTCCGGTGTCGAACCAGGCGTTCCCGCGGCCGAGGCTGACCAGCCGGGCCCGGCCCTGTTCGACGAACTGGTTGTTCAGGTCGGTGATCTCGAGTTCTCCCCGGGCCGAGGGAGTGAGCCGCGCCGCCATGTCCAGGGCCTCGTTGTCGTAGAAGTACAGCCCGGTGACGGCGAGGTTGGAGGCCGGATCGGCCGGCTTCTCCACCAGTGAGGTGATCCGGCCGGCGTCGTCGACGGAGGCCACGCCGTAGCGCTCCGGGTCCGCCACCGGATAGCCGAACAGCGTGCAACCGTCCAATCGCTCGATCTCGGTCCGCAGCACGCTGATCAGCGCGTGACCGTAGAAGATGTTGTCACCCAGGATGAGGGCCAGCGACTCGTCCCCGACGAACTCCCGGCCGACGCACAGCGCGTCCGCCAGGCCGCGGGGCCGGTCCTGTTCCGCGTACTCCAGGTCCAGGCCGAGCCGGCGCCCGTCGCCCAGGAGCCGCTGGTAGGCCTCCAGGTGCTCAGGACTGCTGATGACCAGGATCTCGCGGATGCCCGCCAGCATGAGCACGGACAGCGGGTAGTAGATCATGGGCTTGTCGTAGACGGGCAGGAGCTGTTTCGACGAGACCGCAGTGATGGGCCGCAAACGGGTGCCCGATCCTCCGGCCAGGATGATGCCGCGCATGGTGTCTCCGGTCTGCAGGATGTGCGTCGGCCTCCTACGCCGCGGTGTCGCGGCGCAGCGGCCTCCACCATCGGGGGTTGTCGCGGTACCAGGCCACCGTCGAGGCCAGGCCTTCGCTGAACGCGACCCGGGGTCTGTAGCCCAGGGCGCGCAGCTTCGCGTCGTTGATCGAGTAGCGCCGGTCGTGGCCCGGGCGGTCCGGCACCGCGCGAACGCGTTCCGGGCCGGCCCCGCAGGCCTCCAGCAGCAGCGTGGTCAGCCGACGGTTGGTCAACTCCTGTCCGCCGCCGATGTTGTAGGCCTCGCCCGGCCGACCCTTCTCCAGCACCAGGTGGACGCCCCGGCAGTGGTCGTCCACGTGCAACCAGTCGCGCACGTTGAGGCCGTCGCCGTACAGGGGGACCGTGCCCCCCGTCAGCAGAGTGGTCACGAACAGCGGTATGACCTTCTCGGGGTACTGGTAGGGCCCGTAGTTGTTGCTGCACCGGGTGACGCTCACGTCCAGGCCGTGGGTACGGGCGAACGCGCGGGCCAGCAGGTCCGCGCCCGCCTTGGCCGCGGCGTAGGGGGAGTTGGGCAGCAGTGGGCTCTCCTCCGTCCACGAGCCGGAGTCGATGGAGCCGTAGACCTCGTCCGTCGAGACGTGGACCACCCGGGGCACGCGCGCGTCCTTCGCCGCTTGGAGTACGGCGGCGGTACCGAGCACGTTGGTCCGCACAAAGGCGTCCGCGCCGTCGATCGAGCGGTCGACGTGCGTCTCGGCTGCGAAGTTGACCACGGCGTCGTGGCCGGGCATCAGCTCCGCGAGCAGCCGGGCGTCGCAGATGTCGCCGCGGACGAAGGTGAGCCGGGGGTCCTCGCGCACGGGCGCGAGGTTCTCCAGATTGCCCGCGTACGTGAGTTTGTCGAGCGCGGTGACCCGTACGCCGGACGCTCCGTAGGCACCGGAGAGCAGCCTCCGGACGTAGTTCGAGCCGATGAAGCCGGCGGCGCCGGTGATGAGCACGCGCATGCCCGCCTCCTCAGCGCTCTACGGCCGGACACGGGCCTGTGCCCGCCCGACGTGCGGTCGTGGACGCCGCCCGGCCCCCCGGAGCCCCGCCGCGAGGGTCGCGGCGCCGGTGCTCCGGGAGGCCGTGGTCCCGCCACGGGAACCGTGCCCCCCGGTGCCGTCGGCCGGTCCGGTGGTCGGTGCGCCCGCGGGCCGGGTGGCACCCGCGGGTGTCCAGCGGAGCCCGCGGCGTGCCCGGTGTCAGGACCCGCCCTCGGGTCCCGCCCCTCGTGCTCGGCATAGCCCTCCCCTTCTCGTCGTCGGGCGGTGGTGGGGACCGGGAGTGTCCGCACCGCGGTCGCCGGAGCGGCCCCAGGACGGCCGCCGCGTCGTCCCCCACCGTGTCTCGGCGGCCGCTTCATCGTCCGGCTGCCGGGCACGGGCGCGCTTCTCCGCGTTTGCGCACCCGCCGCCACGGTCCAGGCGCGGGCCGCGCACAGCAGGATCCGAGAAGTGCCCTGCGCCCTTCCCGGCGCAGACTGAGTGGCAGGTAGGGAGGTGCCTTCGCGCCTCGAAGCCGCCGCGCACACGTATCCCGCGGTCCACCGAGGACCGCCACCGCCCCGGCCCGCCTCGGTTCGGCCCGGCGCGACCGGAAGCCGGGACGGCTCACCGCCGCGGCGGATCGGACCAGTCCGTTCATCACCATCGAGAGGCTCCATCGAAGGGAGTGGCTGTTCATGTCCATGGACACCGCATCTGCAATGACCGACCTGGACTCCTACTACGGGGAGTTCACCGGAGCGAAGGAGAAGGAGGTCCTGGGCGTGCCGCTGCGCCTCGTCGAGGCGTGGTCCCGCAACGACGCGGCGGGCGTGGCCGAGGTCTTCACCGAGGACGGGATCCTCATCCTCCCGGGGGATGTGTTCAAGCAGGGCCGTGAGGAGGTCAGGGCCTTCATGGCGGCCGCGTACGCGGGCCCGTTCAAGGACACCGGGGTGACGGGCGCCCCCGTGGACGTGCGGTTCGCCTCCGATGACGTGGCGGTGCTGCGCACCCATGGCGGGATTCTGGCCCCGGGCGAGACGGAGATCAACGAGGAGCTCGCGGTGCGGTCCACCTGGGTGGTGGTCAAGCGCGACGGAACGTGGCAGCTGGCCGCCTACCAGAACAGCCCTCGCGGGGCGGGCGCCACCCTGCGCTGGTGACTTCGCCGTTCCTCCACCACAACAGACGGGAGATGCAACATGACGGACCAGGCAGCATCGCTGGTTGCCCAGGCGAAGGAGTGGGCGGGCCGCTACGGCGCCTACCCGAACGGGCCGGAGGGAGCCGCGCTCACGGTTCCGCTCCGAGCCCACGCGGCGTGGGAGGCGAACGACGCGGACGCCCTCGCCGAACTGTTCGCGGACAACGGCAGCGAACTGATCGGTGACACCCAGCTCAAGGGCCGGGAGGAGATCCGCTCCTACATGGCCGAGGGCTTCGCCGGCCCCTATCGGGGCATGCGGGCGCAGGGCGAACCGCTGAAGGTCGAACTGCTGACGGACGACGTCGCGCTCGCCGTGACCGAGGGCGGCTACGTCCGCGAGGGGCAGAGCTCCGTCGCACCACAGGACGAGCTGCGCGCCCTGTGGGTCATGGTGAGGCGGGACGGCGACTGGAAGCTGCTCGTCCACCAGACCAGCCCGCTCAAGGGCTGAGCACGGCGCTGGGCCCCGGCTCCACCGGTTTCCGGTGGAGCCGGGGCCCTCGGCCTGTCGGCGGGGCCGGCCGGGTGCCCACAGGGCGGGGCGAGGCCCTGCCGGAGGCCCTGGCCGACGTGGCCGGGTGGCACGGGCCCTGCGCAGGTCGCCACGAGAGCGCCCGGCGGTTCGGCCGCACTCCGCCCCGGCACACGCCCGGCACCGGGGCCGAGGGGTGCCCTGCCGAGGCCGGGGGGCGGAAAGCCCGGCGGCCCGGGCCCACCGTCGTGGTGGTCCCGGGCCGCTTCGACGGCCGGGCCCCGCGCAGGGGCTCGCCGCCTCGTCCGGACTCAGCCGTCGAACTGCCCGGGGCTGCGGCCGGGCCCGGCCGGACCCCGGTAGGCCTGGGCGATCCGGATCCAGTGTTCGGCGTCGGCGCCCACCGCGGCCACGTCCAGGTCGTCGGGGTGGCGCCGACGGGTGACGAGGAGGCAGAAGTCGGTGGCGTCGCCCGTGATCCGCTGCTCGGCGTCGGCCGGGCCGAACTCCCACTTCTGGCCGGAGGGCGAGGTCAGCTCGTACCGGAACTCGGTGTCGGGCGGAGTGAGCCCTCGGGACTCGTAGCCGAACTCCCACGTCAGCACCGCGAAGCCGACCACGCTGCCGATCCGGTCGGTGCGCCGGGGGACCGCGCCCAGGGCGTCGGCGATGTCCTGCCCGTGGGCGAAGACCTCCATCATGCCGGCGCAGGCGAGGACGCCCGGGGGGATCGGCCGCACCAGCCAGGGCACCGGCCGGTCGGCGGGGGCCGCCGCCAGGGCCTCGACGGCGAAGTCGCGGTCGGCCCGCCAGCGGGCGAGGAGCTTCTCCGGGTCGTCCAGGGGGTAGGTGGCCAGGGCCGCGTTGACGGCCCCGTCCAGGTCCCCGCCGGCCCGGTCCGTCATGGCCCTGAACGCCTCGGCGTCGGAGGCGGCGGTGCCCGCCAGCCGGAAGACGAAGCACAGGTGGGCCACCTGGTGGGCCACCGTCCACCCCTGCGCCGGGGTCTCCCGGGCCCAGTCGGCCGGGTCCAGGCCCTCGACCAGCGCGTCGATGCCGGCCGCCTCGGCTGCCAGGTCCTCGATGACGGCGGGCAGTTGCGTGATGACGTTCGGAGGTTGGTTCACGTCGTGCTCCCTTGGTCAGGTTCGGTACAGGGGGTGAAGGTCGCGGCCACGGTGTGGCGGGCCGCGGTCATCGCGGCCCAGGAGACGGCCCTGACGAGGTCGGCGTCGTCGGCCCCGGACCGTCGGCAGTCCAGGACGGTGTCGTCACCGACCTGGTAGGAGGCGCGCGCGGTGAGCAGGACCAGCCGTCCCAGCGGCCGTTCGGACGGGGGCAGGGCCTGCACGGGGGCCTCCGTCCAGGCCCGGCCGATCCCGGCCGGGCCCGTGCCGTGCCGGCGCAGGTGCTCGCGCAGCACGGAGCGGACGGCGGGTGTGAGCGCCCGCTCCCCGGCCGCCTCGACCGCGGCGGCCACACCGGTCAGGACGCGCTGGACCCGCCCGTCCCCGCGGGCCCAGCACAGGTCCTCGGGGACGGGTGCCCGCCGTGCCGCCCCGGGCAGCAGTTCCAGCGAGGTGTCGGGGGACGGGGGCGGGCCCGGGCGGGCGGCGATGACCGCGCCGGTGGCGCGGCGCAGCGGCTCCCGCAAGGGACCGGGTGCGAACACGGGCAGGGGGGACTCGGGCAGGAAGACGTTGACCAGCCGGTTGATGTGCTCGAAGGTCAGCGCGACGGCGCCCAGTTCGGCCCGCTCGGCCGGAGCCGCCGAGGCCAGTGCCCCGGGGTAGGGGGCGTCGGCGTCCGCGGTCCCGCCCAGGGAGCCCAGGGTGGCGCCGTGCACCTCCACGCAGTAGGGACAGGTGTTGCCCCTGGACACCGCCGTCGCGACCGCCTCCCGGTCCGCGCGCGAGGTGCGCCCCGGAACCAGGAGGGACTCGCGCAGCGCCGTCCACGTGGCGGCCGCGCACTCCGGTGCGGGCGAGAGCATGGCCACGGGAGGGGCCAGGACCCCGAAGTCGCGTTCCACGCGCTCGTACAGGTCGGCGACCCCGCCGCGCGCCCGGCCCGGAGGGTCGGGGCGCACGTGGCGCACCTCGTTCAGCGACCGGCGCACGGCCGATCTCAGGATGGCACGGAGCACCGGCCCACCTCCCCTCTCGCAGCGCCGGCCGTCAGGAGGACCGTCGGCCGGCCGTGGTCAGGACGTTCCCGCTCCCCGACGTGGCGCCGTCGGGGGCGGGAGCGCCGTAGGTGACGTCGAGGCCGCGCGCCCGGGCGGCCTCGACGATGCCGGGCACGGAGCGCTCGGCGAGTGCGGCGATGGTCATGGCGGGGTTGACGGTGAGCGCGCCGGGGACCGAGGACCCGTCGGTCACGAAGATCCCCGGGTGGCCCCGCAGCTCGTGCCGGTCGTCCAGCGCGGAGGTGTGCGGGTCGTCGCCGATGCGGCACGAGGCCAGCGGGTGGACCGTGTAGGCGCCGACCAGGTCGTTGGTCCAGGGGGCGACCCGGGCGATCCCGTCCTTTTCCAGGATCTCCTTGACCTCGGCGTCCGCGCTGGCCCATCCGTGCTGGGTGTTGGCGGTCGGACGGTAGCTGAGCGGCCCCCTGCCGAGCATCTGCTGGGACAGGCGCACGGCGTTGCCCGTGGGAGGAGGAGGGCCGAAGACGCCCTCGTTGTCGTCCTCGCTCATGGTGAACACGATGAGCCACGACTTCCAGCGGCGCAGCATCTCCTTCTTGTCGGCGCCGAACCACGACGGCGACGGCGCACCGGGCACCTGCGCGAGGATCGTGCCCAGCGCGGGCGGGAAGTAGAGCTGTTCGAGGGAGTACCGGGAGTACTCGGGCAGGGACGGGTCCAGCCGGTCCCAGTTGGCCACGCAGGGCCCCTTGCCGATCTGGAAGGCCTCGTAGGCCCGTTCGTCGTCCCGGGCCAGGCCGAGGACGTCGCGGACCCGGTCCTCGTCGACCACGGCGGTGTTGAGCCGCTCGCCGTTGCCGGAGAAGTAGCGGCCCACCGCGTGGGGCATCGTCCCCAGGTCCGCCTCGGAGCGCTGGAGGATGACGGGGGTGGCGCCCGCCCCGGCGGCGAGCACCACGATCTTGGCGTCGATGGCGCCCGAACCGGCCGTGACCCGGTAGTCCTCGCCGTCGACGACGTTGTAGTGGACCCGGTAGCCGCCGTCGTCGAGGCGTTCCAGCCGCTGGACCTCGTGCAGGGGCCGGATGGTGGCCCCGTGGGCGGTGGCGGCGGGCAGGTAGTTGAACACGAGCGACTTCTTGGCGTCGAACCGGCAGCCGGCCATCATCCAGTTGCAGTTGACGCAGGCGTCCTTGTCGATCGCGACGGGGACCGGGTTCGCCGTGCGCCCGGAGTGGTCGCAGGCCGCGCCCCAGAGCCCTCCCGCGTAGCTGACGTCGGACCAGTCCTGGGTGCGCACGCCCATCGCCTCGGCGACGCGGTCGTACCAGGGGTCGAGGGAGTCGCGGGTGATCGAGGACGGCCACATGCGTCGGCCGATGGAGCCCTGGCGCTCGAACACGAAGCGCGGGGCCCGCGGCAGGGCGGCGAAGTACACCATGCTGCCGCCGCCCACACAGTTGCCGCCCAGGACGCTCATGCCGTCGCCCACGGTGAAGTCGAAGGCGCGGGTGTAGGAGGAGCCCAGGAGGAAGTCGTGCTCGAAGTCGCGGCTCTCCAGCCAGGGGCCCCGTTCCAGGACCGTGACGCGCGCCCCGCCCGCGGCGAGGTGGTAGGCGGTGATGGCTCCGCCGAATCCGCTTCCGACGATCAGTACGTCGGTCTTCTCCGTGGTGGTCATGCGGGGCTCCCCGAGGGCGTGGTGTCCGGGTGGAGGCGGGCCAGGGGCCGGCCGTAGGAGTACTCCTCGAACCGCAGCAGGCCGTCGGCGTCCGGGGCGGCGAAGCCCATCGCGCGCAGGCCCGGGTGCCCGGCGGCGATGGCCTCGGGCGTGCTGGTGTGCGCGGCGCTGTCGTAGGCCATGTTGCAGAAGAGGGCCAGCATCACCCAGAACTCCTTCTCCGGGTGGCCGGGCGAGGTGAGGTTGCGCAGCAGGGCGGTGCGGTCCTCGAAGGCCAGAGCGACGAAGGGGGGCTCCCCGTCCGCCGCGGAGAGGCCGTGCTCGGCCGCGTACCCCGCGGCGTGGTCGTTGAGCAGTTCGGCGAACTCGGGCAGACCGGACGTCAGGCCCGTGGCCGGGGTGCGCAGGAGCTCCAGCGCGCCGGCCTCGACCGCCCCGGCGTCATGGGAGCGGCCGGCGATGCTCGTGTCGTCCGGGGCGCGCTTGGCGCCGGGCAGGACAGTGTCGGCGAACGCCTCCAGCGTCCGTGTCTCGATGCTGCCCTCGTCGGGGGCGCCTGTGGGCATGGAGGTCTCCTTGTCCTGGGATGCGGAATCGGGGAGTGCGGCGCGGCCGGCCGCTACAGCGGGTGGACCGTCATGGGGAGGCCGTCGCGCACGCGCAGCGAGAGCATGGGCTCGGGGACGGCCCGGTGGCCCGGCGGAAGGGTCAGGCGCAGCTCGCGGGCGATGGAGGCGAGCACGAAGACGGCCTCCATCATCCCCAGATTGCTGCCCACGCAGACGCGCGGACCGGCGCCGAAGGGGATGTAGGCGTAGCGGTGCCGCTCCTCGCGACGATCGGAGCCGAAGCGGTCGGGGTCGAAGTCATGCGGGCGCTCCCAGGCGTCGGGGCGCCTGTGCAGGGTGTAGGGGCAGATCAGGACGTCGGCTCCGGCGGGGACGTGGTAGCCGCCCACCTCGTCGTCGGCCAGCGCCTTGCGCGGCAGGATCCACACGGGCGGGTACAGCCGCATGGCCTCCTGCACGACAGCGGTGGTGAAGGTGAGCCCGTGCAGGTCCTCGTAGGTGGGCGCCCGGTCGCCGAGGACGCGCACCGCCTCCTCCGCGAGGCGCTCGGCGGTGCCGGGGTTGCGGTCCACGAGGTAGAGGGCCCAGCTCAGGGTGCTCGCCGTGGTCTCGTGCCCGGCCAGCAGCAGCGTGACGAGCTCGTCGCGCACGCGGCGGGCACGGGAGCCGGCGTCGGTCTCGGCGTCGGCGTCGGCCAGGACGCGCGAGAGGGCGTCGTCCCCGTCGCCGGGCACGCGTTCGCGCACGAGCCGGGCCACGATCCGCTGCAGTTCCCGGCGGGCGCGCCGGAACCTGGTCTGGGTACGGAAGGGCAGCCACACCGGCAGGCCGTTCATGGTCACCATGTCGAGCATGGCCTGGTCCTGGACGGCCTCGAAGGCGGTGCCGATGGTGTCGAAGGCGTGCAGGTCGGTGTCGAGCAGGGTGCGTCCCAGGACCCCCAGGGTCAGTTCGGTCGCCGCGGCCGACACGTCGACGGGGCCGCGGCCCGCGTGCGACCGCAGGCGGTCCACGAGGGCGGTGGCCTCCTTGGCCACGGCGTCGGCCTGGGCGGCGATCCTCTGGTGCCCGAAGACCGGGCGCATGGTCCGGCGCTGGGCCCGCCAGAGCTCGCCCTCGCTGGTGAGCAGCCCGTCACCGAGCGCCCGTCGCGCGTGTGCCTGGCCGATGCCCTTGTGGTAGTTGGCGCTGTTCTCGGCCAGGACGTGCTTGGCGTGGTCGGGGTGGTTGAAGAAGTACAGGGTCTTGGGACCGGCGACCATCCGTACCGCGTCGCCGTGCCGTTCTGCCGCCGTGGTCATCATGGCGAGCCTGTCGGTGACCAGGTCGCGGAGCATGCCCGGGGCGGCGGAGGGAGGGGTGCGGGGAGGGAGTCTGCGTCGGTCGGTCATGAGAGGCCCCCCGCCCCGCCCCGGTGGGCGAACTCCTCGGCCACCGACACGCGCCAGATCTCGTACCAGGGGCGGTCCGGAGAGGGGGCGGGGCCTGCTGAGGCGTCGGGGCGGTGGTCCCTGGACAGGCGTGCCGCCTTCTCGGCGTCGAGGGAGCACAGGACCCGGGTGGCGGTCTCGGTGTGGGGAACGACGAGGCCGGCGCGCACCCGGGCCTCGGCCGCGAAGGCGCTGCCCTGGGCGAGGAACCAGCGGTGCTCCCCCGCCCGCTCGCACAGGGCGTCCAGCTCCTCCTCGTCGGCGCCGCCCGCGTAGGTGGCGGCCAGGCCCAACCCCGCGTAGAGGTCCTGCCTGCGCTCACGCGGGAAGGTCTCGACCAGCGCGGCGGCCCGTTCGGCGTCCGTTCCCGCCACGAACCACAGCGCCCGGCCGATGCCCTGGTCGGCGGCGCGCAGCGCGTAGGCGCCGTCCCCCGTGCGCCGGGCGGCCCCGGTGGCCCGCTCACGGCGGTGGACGTGGGCTTCGGTGTGGAAGTAGGCCTGGTGGAACCCGTAGCCGTCGTGCACGAGCCACCGGAGCACCGGGTCCAGGTCGCCGGTGCCCGGCCACAGGGGCTTGGGCAGGCGGGCCATGGCCCATCCGATGCCCACGTAGGCCATGTACACGTGAGGGGCGCCGGGTCCGTCGAGGAAGCGCCGGGTCCTGCCGCCCCTGAACGAGAGCGCGTCCAGCAGCGCGAAGCCCATCGCCGCCCCTTCGTAGGCGAACCCCTGGTACCGCGTGCTCAATGCCGTGAGCCGCGCGTCGGTGCGCTCTGGGGACGCCGTCTCCACGGCGTCCCCCAGACCGGCCAGGAACGACGCTCCCACCGTCTCCAGGACGCTGCGCCCGGCCGGGCCCTTGTCGTGGAATCCGCGGGTTTCGAGTGTGGTCTCGGAGATGTCCGGTGTCAGGACTCGACGCCGGAGCGCTCCTGTCAGACTGGCCAATGCGTCCTCCCGCGTGTGGCGACGGACTCTGTCGATGTGGGTTCCATGCTTCCCTCGCGGCGGTCGGAGGGTCTACTCCGCGATTGCCGGTCGCTGCGCACGTCAGGAGAAGTGCGCGCGCACACCGGCGCGCCAGACCTCGTAGGCGGGGACGCCGCCGCGGTCCCCGGGCTCCACCTCGTGCTCGTCGGCCAGGGCGGCGGCGCCGACGCAGTCCATACCGGTGAGCGCGTGCACCGTGGCCTCGGTGTGCTCGGGGACCGTGCCCGCGAGGACGCGGGCCTTGGCCGCGAAGACGGCCCCCTGGGCCGCGTGCGGTGCCAGACCGTCCGCTGAGCGGAGCAGCCGGTCCAGGTCGTCCCGGTCGGCGCCGCCCGCGAAGGCGGCCGCCAGGCCCACACCGCTCCACAGGTCCGGCCGGCGCTCCTCGGAGAACTCCCGCACGGCGTCGCCGACGGACTCCGGCCGCGCACCGTGGATGAACCACAGCGCCCGGCCGACGCCCTGGTCGAAGGCCCGCTGGAAGTAGTCCGGTGCCCCGAGCCAGGGGTAGGGGCGCGGCCTCTCACGTCGGTGGACCCAGCGGGAGGTGTCGAAGTAGGCCCGGTCGAACCCGTACCCGTCCACCGCGAGCCAGCTCATCGTGGGGTGGTGGGGATTGTCGGTGAGGTCGGGCAGGACGCCCTTCCACAGCGGCCGCGGCAGGCGTGCCATGGCGAAGCCGATCCCGATGTAGGCCAGCAGGGTGTGGGGTCTGGCCGGTCCGTCCATCAGCTCCCTCGTCCATCCGGACCCGCCCGTGGGGAGGGCATCACGCACAGTGAAGGCCATGGCCGTGCCTTCGTAGGCGAAACCGCGCAGTGCGGCGTCGACGGTCTCGACCCGGTGCTGGGCCTCTGGGAGGTCGTGTGCCTCCATCCCCCACTCGAAGCCGCACACCACGGCCTGGGGGATCGTCTCGAGTCCGCGTGCGGCCGGGGAGTCGCGGCCGGGGAAGCCCCGGCGTGAGAAGCCCACCTCCGCCAGCGGCGGTGCCAGGAGTGCGCGGCCGACGGCGCGCGCGACCTTGCCCAGCACGGCTCAGGCCACCGTCTGGCGGAGCTGGTCGGGCCCCGGCCCCGCGGCCTGGTCCGCCGTGGTCTCGGCGAGGGTCACGGCCAGGGGCGGGGACGCCTGCTCGGCGGGGCCCAACGGCAGACTGACGAAGGTGTTGACCCCCGGGGCGATCCGTACGTGCCTGAGGGTGGAGGCCGTCAGGACGGGGGCCGCCGCCCCCTCGGCCCCGCGGGGCCTGGCCACGGCGATGACGTGGTGGGATCCGTGGGGCACACCCGAGACCGTGAACTCGGTCCTGCCGCACGCGGAGAACGCCTCGAACGCCACGGGTGCCCCCTGTGGCGCGGCCTCGCGGAAGACGCCGACCATGACGTCCGTCGGGCCCGCGGTATCGGGGAGGTCCAGGGCCCCCGTGATCGAGCCGCCGCGCGCGTTCGCGTCCCGTCGGCCGCGTCGCGCCTCGATCATCTCCCCCAGGGCCGGCAGCCGGGAGAAGTCGGGGGAGACCGCCACGAGCAGCCGGGAGACGGAGGGGGAACGGTACTGGGTCGGCGACATGCCGACGGCGCGGGTGAATCGGCTGGTGAAGGTGCCGACGCTGTTGTATCCGACGCTGCAGACGATGTCGGAGACCGTCAGGTCCGTGGTGAGGAGCATCCGCTTGGCCGCGAACAGGCGGACGGCCGTCAGGTAGCGCCCCGGCGTCATGCCGACCGCACGGGAAAAGATCCTGGAAAAGTGGTAAGGGCTGACGAACACCTCGGCGGCGAGCTGGCTGAGAGTGAGGGGTTCGTCATAACGGCTGCGAATGACTTCAACGGCTTGGCGAACAGATTTCTCCACGGCAATCTCCCAAAACGATTCCGACTGTCGGACACCGGCACACAGAAAACCAGGCAAGACGGAAAGACGCGGATTCACCAATAAGTTAAATATGGAACTAATGAATCCCTCTTCGCCGTCGGCGAGAATCCGGAACGGGAAGTTCACCCGGCTAAGAGACCAGGGTGAGGCGGACAGGAAAGCGTGCGTGACCGAGTCCGCACTCTCCGCTCGATGGAGCCGAAACCCTCGCCCACCGCCACCACCCTTCAACGCTCCGCACAGGCACCGGTCCATGGTCACACCCACCGGCCAGAGCCTCATCTTCCAGATTGCGACACTCACTGCTAAACCAGGCCAAGAAACAGTCCGAAAAGAAATAAACCTCCCAGTACTTCTTGCGACGAAACAATCACGGAAAGTAGCCCCAGGGAAGGTTCTGGCGACGAGGCCGACACCTCAGCGTGCACATGCGCCCGTTCAACCCCACTGGCCACAAGTGGACAGCGAGGATTACGCAGCGCACCAGGGGGAAAGAAAGGTAGCCCCCGAAGCTCCGATAACTCGGAGTGAACCCGCCCGCAATCACTTTGTGTAAAGACCGCAGGCAGTAGCCCCCCTGCAAGACTAAACAGGAAAGGACAAGTGAATTTCACGGGCCGACAGCAATCGCCCCGCACTCCCTCTTGCCGCCCGCGAGAAAAGCTGAACACGAGTAGAGTGGGCGCAAGGTGACATCGGATATTGGTGTTATGAGCCCACGCAAGTCCGATCCACGACTCCGCTCGGTCCTGATCGATACGGCCGCCCGACTGCTCATCACCGAGGGCCCCCGGGCCCTGTCCACTCGCAGGATCGCCCAGGAGGCGGGCAGCTCGACCATGGCCGTCTACACCCACTTCGACGGCATGGGCGGACTGGTCCACGCGATGGTCCGCGAGGGGTTCACCCGCCTGGAGGAACACCTCACCAGCGTCCGCCCCACCCCCGACCCCGTCTGCGACCTGGCCCTGCTCGGCAGGGCCTTCCGGCACAACGCGGCGCACAACGCGCACCTGTACACAGTGATGTTCGGCGGCTGCTCCCTGGCCGGTTTCAGTCTCTCGGAGGACGACCGCCAGCATGGCCGCTATACACTGCGCAACGTCACGGACTGCGTACGCAGGTGTATCGACTCCCGTCGCTTCTGCGCCGCCGAGCCGGAACTGGTGGCCCATCGGCTGTGGTGCGCGGTCCACGGGCTGACCACACTCGAGCTCGGCTCCTACCTCATTCCCCCCTACGACGCCGACCGGTGCTTCGAGGACCAGCTCGTGTCCCTCATGGTGGGGTGCGGAGACACCCCGGAGGCGGCCCGGGCCTCGGTCGAGGCCTCCGCCCGGCGCCTGGGCTCCCTGGGAAGAGCGCCCGCCCCGACCCCCGACCACTGACCGCCGGCCGCAACCCCGAGCGGCGCCCCGTCGACCGACGGGAGCGCCTCGGGAGCGTCGCACGGCCGGGTGGGCGGGCGGTCGGAGCGCTCTAGAGCGGAACGTTGCCGTGCTTGCGGCGCGGTTGCTCCTTCCTCTTGTCCCGCAGCAGGGCGAGTCCGGCCGCCACCGCCGCGCGCGTGTCCGCGGGGTCGATCACGTCGTCGACGAACCCCTCCTCCGGAGCCCGGTAGGGGTGCATCAGCCGCCTGCGATAGTCCTCCACCAGCTCGGCGCGGCGGGTCGACGGATCGGCCGCGGCGCGCAACTCCCTGCGGTGGACCACGTTGACCGCCCCCTCCGCCCCCATCACGGCGATCTCGTTGCTGGGCCAGGCCAGGGACAGGTCCGTGCCGATGGAGCGCGAGTCCATCACGATGTAGGCACCGCCGTAGGCCTTGCGCAGGACCACCTGCACGCGGGGCACCGTCGCCTCGCAGTAGGCGTAGAGCAGCTTGGCCCCGTGCCGGATCACCCCGGCGTGCTCCTGGGCGGCCCCCGGCAGGAACCCGGGGACGTCCACCAGGGTCACGAGCGGGATGTTGAAGGCATCGCAGAAGCGCACGAACCGCGCGGCCTTCTGGGCGGCTTCGCTGTCCAGGACGCCCGCCAGGACCATGGGCTGGTTGCCGACCACCCCGACCACGGCGCCGTCCACCCGGGCCAGGGCGCACAGCACGTTGGTCGCCCACCCCTCGTGCACCTCGAAGAAGTCGCCGTCGTCGACCACCTCGGCGACCACGTCGCGCATGTCGTAGGGCCTGTTCGGCTCGGCCGGTACGATCTCGGCCAGCCGTGGCCGCCGCTCGTCCCGCGCCGACCCCGCACCGGGCACCTCCGGGGGCAGGGACAGGTTGTTGTCGGGCAGGAGCGAGACGAGGTGGCGCACGTCCTCCAGGCACTCCTCCTCGTCGTCGTGGACGACGGCGGCCACCCCGGTGCGCGTGCCGTGCACGTCCGCGCCGCCCAGCTCCTCGTGCCCGACGCGCTCACCGCTCACCGCGGCGATGACGTCGGGGCCGGTCAGGTACATCCTGGCCGTACCGCGGACCATGAACGTGAAGTCCGCGAGCGCCGGGGAGTAGGCGGCGCCGCCCGCGCAGGGCCCCAGGATCACGCTGATCTGGGGGACGACCCCGGAGGCGGCCACGTGCCTGCGGAAGATGCCGCCGTAGCCGTCCAGGGCGGCGACGCCCTCCTGGATACGGGCGCCGCCGCTGTCGTTGAGCCCGATGATCGGCGCGCCGCTGTCCAGGGCCAGGTCCATCACGCGGTGGATCTTCCTGGCGTGCTCGGCGCCCAGCGAACCGCCCAGGATCGTGAAGTCCTGCGCGTAGACGAACACCCGCCGGCCCTCGATCGTCCCCGAGCCCGTGACCACGCCGTCGGTGTGCGGCCGGCGGCCCTCCGTGGGCGGCCCCTCGTCCCTGCGGCGGCGGAAAACGCCGAGCTCCACGAAGGAGCCCTCGTCCAGGAGCAGGTCCAGCCGTTCACGCGCCGTGCGCTTGCCCAGACCGTGCTGGCGTTCGACGCCGGCCGGATCACCGGCCTCGGTGAGCCCGCGCAGCGTGTCGCGCTCGCGCCGCAGCTCCGCCATCGTGCGGGACCCGGGGGCCGGTGGCCGCGCCTCCCGGGGCACGGCCACCGGTCTCAGATCCGCCTCCGTAGTGCTCATCCCGCCCTCACCCGACCGTTCGCGGCGCCGCGGGGGAGCCCGTGGAAGGCACCGCCGTGGAACAGCAGCGCCGAACGCTCGGCCCCGGCCTCGGCGTGCACGACCTCGCCGACGAACACCGAGTGGTCGCCGGCCGCGATCTCCTCGGTCACCTCGCACTCCAGCCAGGCGAGGGCGTCCGCGATCAGGGGCGCGCCCGTGCTCGGCCCGGGCAGCCAGGGCACCGAGGCGAACTGCCCCATCCCCTCGGGCCGCTCCCGGCTGGCGAAGTAGCGGGCGGTGTCCTCCTGTTCGGCGCACAGCACCGAGACCGCGAAGTGCCCCTGCGTGACCACCGCCTTGTGCAGGCGCGCCGTCGCGGAGACGCAGCACAGCACCAGGGGCGGGTCCAGGGAGACCGAGCAGATGGCGTTGGCCGTCATGCCGTGGGGGGTCTCCCCGCCGACCGTGAGCACCGTCACGCCGGTCGCGAACGCGGACATCACCTTGCGCAGGGCCACCATGTCAGGCCACCGCCCCTCGGGAGGCGGCGCCGGCCGCGTCCGGTTCCGACACGTACGGTGCCAGGGCCGTGCGCAGCTCGTCGGGCACCCGGGTGGGGACCGTCGCCGTGTTGGGCCCGCGCATGCAGGCCACCCGCTGGCTGCCCCGCGCCACCAGGACCTCCCCCTCTTTGTCCAAGCGGACGTAGTCGAAGGAGAACTGCACCTGGGTCTGGGTCAGCTCCTCCAACCGCATCCGGATGGAGAGCTCGTCGAAGGCGGTGATCTCGGCGAAGAACGCGCAGTCGACCTTGAGGGTGAACAGCTTCAGGTCACCGCGCAGGTCCTCCAGCACGTCCGGTGCCTGCTCCTTGAGGAACATCTCCCGGCAGCGCCCCTGCCAGCGCAGGTAGTGGACGTAGTAGACGTTGCCCACCAGGTTGGTCTCCTCGAAGCCGACCGTGTGGCGGATCTCGTAGTAGTCGGACATCAGTTCTCCTCTCGGGCCAGGACGGCGAACACCGTCGGTTCAGAACTGCCGTTCAGGTCCGTGACCCAGGTGGCGATCCGGTCCCCGCCCGAGGACAGGACCACCCAGCCGTGGTCGCCGACCCCCTCGAGCGTCAGCGCGCGGCCCGTGCCGCCCACCTTGCGCAGGCACTCCAGGGCCCCCCACAGGCGCGTCGCCGCCACGTGCGCGGACTCGTCCGCCTCCCGTGCGACCAGCCGCCACAGGGACACCAGCCCCTCTCCCACCAGCCCCGACCACTGTTCGTCGGAGCGCTCGGCGACGGCTTCCACGTCGCAGGCCAGGGCCCGGTCGCCGACGACGGCCAGGGTCACGCCGGCCCCGTGCGAGGCCGACACGTGCGCCCCGGGGATCTCCGGGCGCCCGTCCGGCCGGTAGCGGACCCGCACACTGCGGTCCACGGCCCGCCCGATCGCCAGACCGGTCCTGCCCCGCCGCTCCTCGACGCCCCGCGCGGCGCCGGACTCGGGGTCGGGGTCGACGACGACGGCACGGGAACCGCCGAGCTCCCGCTCCAGCTCCCGCTCCAGGTGCGGCCCCAGCAGGGAGGGCACCCAGGGCCCGGCCCCGCCGCTCCTGCGCACCGCGCGCAGTCGCAGGCCCTCCCACCGCTCGACCACGGTCCCGCCGGAGTCGCGCAGGTCCACGTCGTAGACGTAGGAGTCGCCGTCCTGGAGGCGTTCGACCGCCTCCAACAGCACGCAGTCGGCCTCCTGGTCCTCGGGCCTGGCCAGGACCAGCCGGTCCACCCCCTCGGGCAGGAGCGTTCCGTCCGGTACACAGGCCTGCAGGACGTGCATGGCCGCGTCGCGCACACCGGGGTCGGCCAGGACCCGCTCCTGGGGCAGGAACGAGCCGAACCAGTCGCCGGGCGCGGTCGTGGACAGCTCGGCGACCACGTGCCGGGCGCTCACCCGCCGGTAGGACAGCAGGCGGCGGAACCGCTTGCCCTGGAAGAGCACGCCTCCGTAGAGCTCGGCCGGGTCGATCGGGACCCTGGGCAGCAGCGGTGCCGCGGCGGCCGTCCGGTCCTCCCGCGGCGCGGAGCCGGGCCAGCGCAGGGTTGCACGGAAGTGGTCGGCGTCGTAGCCCGTCTCCTCACTGCGGATGACGACCTCGACCGTGTCGGCGTCCCGCACCAGCGCGGCCACCCGGATGGCGGTGCTGCCGCCCGGGCGCACCGCCACCGGGCGCAGGAAGCGCACCCCCTCCATCACCGGGGGCCCCGCGTGCCCGCTCACGGCGGCCGCCACCTGGGCCATCGCCTCCATGCCGATGACAGCGGGAAAGAGCATGTCGCCGTCGAGCAGGTGGTCGTCCAGGTAGGGGTCGTCCGCCGAGGACAGGACCGCCTCGGTGACGAGCTCGACCCGGGGGTAGTGCACCAGGACGTGGTCGGTGAACCTGCCCAGGGGGACCTCGCCCTGTTCGACCGACAGGGTCGGCAGCCCGTCGGCGCGACCGCTGACGACCAGCACGGGGCCGGCCTCGCGGTCGGCGAGCACCTGGTGCAGGACGGCGATCCCCTCCTCCGTGGAGATCGGGGTGATGCCGTCGCGCATGAGGGACTCGACCACGCCCAGGCGCTCGCCCATCCCCGCGCCCGACCACACCGACCACTCCAGGGAAAGGACCCGGGTGTGGGGGTGCTCCCGGCCGTACTCGACGGTCATCTCGGTGAGCCAGTCGTTCGCGGTGGCGTAGTGCGCCTCACCGCGGAGCCCGGCCCGGCCGATGATGCTGCCGAAGGAGACCAGCAGCCGCAGACGATCGGGATCGATCGCGCCCAGGACGGCGGCGAGCCCGTCGGTCTTGGGTGCGAGGGTGCGCCGCATGAGCGGCTCCGTCACGTTCGCCACGGCGGTGGGCTCGTTGCGGCCCGCGCCGTGCAGGACGGCCGTGACCGCCCCCAGCTCCTCCTGGAAGGAGTCCACCGCGGCGCGGACCTCCTCGGGCCGGGTCACGTCGGCGCGGTCGTACCGGTAGCGCACCCCGGCGACCGCCATCCGCTCCAGGTTGGCGGCCAGCTCCTCGTCCTCCTCCGGAGCCGCACGGCCCAGGAGGGCGAGGCCGACCCCGTACTCCCGGGCCAGCGACAGGGCGCACTCGGCCGTGATGCCCTTGCCCCCTCCCGTGACCAGGAGCACGTCGTCCGGACCGAGCGGGGCCTCGCCCGCCTCGGCTCCGGCGGACGGGGACACCGCGCGCAGCACGGGCACGGTACGCCGACCGTCGGCGCCGTAGCGGGACTCGGTGTAGCCGCGCGCGGCGGCGACCTCCTCCACCACGCGGCGCACCGCCTGCTCGCGGTCGCGCTCAGCCTCCGGTTCCGGGTCCTCCAGGGTGATCACGGTGGTGGTCAGCCCGGGCAGTTCCTGGTGCAGGGTCCGGGCCACACCGGAGGCCCCCCGCCGGCCCTGCACGACGACGAACCGGGTCTGGGGGCCCGAGGCCAGCACCGAACGGGCGGCGTCCAGGAACGTCCCCGCCGCCTCGGCACCGCCTTCGGCGGGCAGGCACAGCAGGACACCGCCGCCGATCCGCGAGAGCGCCTCCGACAGCGGCCCGGCCAGGGGGTGCCCCGGCGGGGCGTACACGCTCCAGTCGGACGGCTCCCATTCGTCGGCGTCGCCGGGCAGGGCCTCGGAGACGGCGGCGGGAACATGCGCGACCTCGAAGGCGCGCACCCACGGCGCCGCCCCGGCCACCTGGGCGGAAGCGGTCCGGTCGTCGGCGGTCTCGGCCAGGGCCTCGATGGTCTGCGCCATCTCGCCCAGGCTGGAGGTGGCGTAGCCCGAGGCCGCGCTCATCGGGGACAGGCCCAACCGCTGCGCGGCCTCGTTGACGATCTGGCCGACGGTGATCGAGCTCAGGTGCAGGTCGTCCAGCGGGCGCGTGTCGGCGCTCACCGTCGACTCGGGCAGCTCGACACGCGCCGCCACCAGGGAGCGCAGCAGACCCAGCGTGTCCTGCTCCTCCCCGAGCGCCTCGCCCTCGCCGCCGGCCGCGGACGCGGCGCCCACGGCGGCGCTGCCGTCGGTGCGCCCGGCGTCCACGCGGGGCGCTGCCTCACAGGGGCTGGCGAGGAACTCGAACTCCTCGGGCAGCTCACGGACCAGCCTGCCCGTGAAGAGAGCGCGCACGTCGACGGGAGCGCCGAGGGCGTAGGCCGCGGCCGCCGCCGACAGGAAGGGGGCCAGGGTCACCGCGTCGGTGTCCACCGGCAGTGCGGGGACCTCCGGAGCGCAGGAGGAGGCGAGCCCGGTCAGGACACGTCCCGGCCCGACCTCCAGCAGCAGGTCGGCGTCGCGCGCCAGACGCGCGACCGCCTCGTGGAAGCGCACCGGCTGCACCACCTGGTCCCGCAGGAGTGCGCGCGTGTCGGTGTCGGGGCCGAGCTCGCGCCCGGTCACGGTGGAGACCACCCCCTCCGACAGGGGTGAGAAGTCGGTCTCGGTGAGCCGCCGCCCCAGGACGTCGGCGGCCGGGGCCACCAGCGGTGAGTGGAAGGCGTGGGAGACGTTCACCCGCGTGGCGCCGACGCCTTCGTCCCGCGCACGCCGGCACACCCCGTCCACGTCCTCGGCCGGACCGGAGACCACCGTCTGCCCGGGCCCGTTGTACCCGGCGATGACCACGGCGGACTCGTCCCCGAGCAGGGCCCGCACCCTCTCCGGCCCCGCCGCCAGCCCGGCCATCGCGCCGCCTCCGTCACTGGCGTCGGCCATCGCGCGTCCGCGCGCCGCCGCGAGGTCCAGCACGCCCTGGGCGTCCAGGGCTCCGGCCCAGTGCAGGGCGGTCAGCTCGCCCAGGCTGTGCCCGGTGGCTCCGTCCGCCCTCAGTCCGAGGTCGTCGAGCACGGCGAGTGCGGCCAGGGAACCGGCCACGATACGGGGCTGGGCGACCTCGGTCGCGACCTGGTCGCCGCCGTGCGGAAGGCCGGCCGAGGCCAGGACCTCGGCGGCACGCTCGAAGCGCCGGCCGAACGCGCCGGGACCGCCGGTGCCCGACCCCTGGCCCGGGAAGAGGTAGCGGATGCGGGGAGGCGTGGTGCGGTGGGCGAGGAAGACGCCCTGGGCCGGGGAGACCACCTCCCGCTCGCCCGCGTCGATGCGGTCGGCCAGGACCCGGACCGCGCGCGCGGCGGACTCGGGCGAGGAGGCGACCACGGCGGCGCGCGCCGGAGCCGTGCCCGACCGGGCCGCGAGCACGTGGGCGAGGTCGGTGAGCTCGGCGAAGGAGAGGCGGGGCAGCGACTCCAGGAGCTCCTCCAGCCGGGCCCGCACGTCGGCGATGTCGGCGCCCTCCACGACGAGGAGTTCGGCGTCCTGGCGACCGGCCACCAGCGCGCGGACCCGGGAGGTGACTCCGGCGCCGCCGCCGCCCGGAGCCGACTCCACCGTCACATGGGTGTTGATCCCGCCGAATCCCATGGCCGAGACGCCGGCCCGCGCGGGTCGGCCCTCCGGCCAGGGCAGGGCCCGGTCCGGCACGAACAGCGGCGCGGACTCCTCCTCCAGCAGCGGGTGGGGGTCGTGGTGGCCGGTCGCCGGCGGGATGACGCGGTGATGGACGGCCAGGACGGCCTTGATCAGTCCCGCGACGCCCGCGGCGGCCTTGGTGTGGCCGAAGTTGGCCTTGACCGATCCCAGCGCGGCCGGCTGCCCGGAGGGGGCCGCCGCGGCCCTGGCTCCGGAGAGCGCGGTCAGCTCCGTCTCGTCTCCGAGCGCGGTGCCGGTGCCGTGGCCCTCGAAGTAGCCGATCGTCTCGATCCCGTATCCGGCCCTCTCGTAGGCGCGCTCCAGGGCCAGCCGGTGTCCGCTCTCCTCGGGCCGCGTGATGCCGCCGCTGCCGTCGGAGGAGACCGCCCAGCCCGTGATGACGGCGTAGATCCGCTTGCCCTGCGCGAGGGCGTCCTCCTCGCGCATGAGCACGAGCGCCCCGGAGCCCTCCCCGGGCCAGAAGCCGTTGGAGTCCTTGTCGTAGACCTTCATCTCGCCGGTGGCCAGGGCACCGGTCTTGGCGAAGCCGATGACCTCGAAGGGGTCGATGGACAGGTCGACGCCCCCGGCCAGGGCCGCGTCCAGGGTGCCCTCGGCCAGTGCGGTGGCGGCCGTGGAGACCGACAGCAGCGACGAGGAGCAGGCGCCGTCGACCGTGTAGCCCCCGCCTCCGAGGTCGAAGTGGTTGCAGATCCGGCCGGCGATGGTGTTGGACAGGCCGCCGGCCAGGGTGTCCTCGTCGATGCGCGGGAACGGTGACTTGTAGGCCCCCTCGACCTCGGCCAGGAAGGAGTCGGTCTCCTCCTCCGACCACCCGTGCTCGACCAGGGCCGCGGCGAAGGTCCGGCGGACGTACGGCCACCGCAGGCGCATCGTGTTGGCGCGGGAGAACTCACCGGTGAGGCTGTTGCCGACGACCACGCCGGTGGACCTCCGGGGTAGGCCATCCCCGCCCGGGAATCCGGCGTCCTCCAGGGCCCGCGCCATCGTCTCGAGCGCGAGCCAATGCGTCATGTCGGTGGACCGGAAGGAACTCCCGGAGACACGGTAGCGCGCCCGGTCAAACGCGAATCCGCGCAGGACCGCCGCCTTGTCGGAGTAGAATCGGTCCTCGGCGGACGGGTCCTCCGACCAGTAGTCGTCCAGGTTCATACGCTCCGGAGGAAGGCGACGAAAAGCCCTCCTACCAGCCAGAACGTTCTCCCACAGGTCCGCTGGAGAATGCGCGTCAGGATAACGGAGACCCATGCCCACAACGGCAATTCTTGCTTTATTCATACCCCACCCACATGCAGCTCAGATAATGCACCTGCACTCCGTAATTCCACGACAATCATGCGCCAACAAGGTTTGCGTGTCTTCTTCGTTTGTGCGCCGAAGACGGAAATCCATTTCATAACAGCGTGATTATTGCTATGGGCGGCCGGTCGGCCGGCGCGGCCATCGACCGGGCCGGCGCCCGCCGCCCCGTCCGCGGAAGGACGGACACGGCAGGCGGTCACGTGACTAGGCTGGGGTGATGATCAAGGTGATCGCGGTCGTGGGCCCGACCGCTGTGGGCAAGTCCGACCTCGCCGTCGACGTGGCACTCCGCCTGGAGGAACGCACCGGTCGCCGCGGCGAGGTGATCAATGCGGACTCCATGCAGCTGTACCGGGGCATGGACATCGGCACCGCCAAGATGTCCGAACCCGAGCGGCGCGGCGTGCCGCACCACCTGCTCGACGTCTGGGAGGTCACCGAACCCGCAGACGTGGCCAGCTACCAGGCGCTGGCCCGCGAACGCGTGGAGGAGTGCGCCGAGCGCGACGTCATCCCCATCCTGGTCGGCGGCTCCGGCCTGTACGTGCGGGCCGTCCTGGACCACCTGGAGTTCCCCGGCACCGACCCCGTCGTGCGCGCCAGGCTGGAGGCCGAGCTGTCCGACGCCGGTCCGGGCGTACTGCACGCCCGCCTGGCCGAGGCCGACCCCGCCGCCGCCCGCGCGATCCTGCCGGGCAACGGCCGCCGTATCGTACGCGCCCTGGAGGTCATCGAGCTGACCGGGCGCCCCTTCACCGCGACCCTGCCCGACCACACCTCGTACTACCCCTGCCTGCAGATCGGGCTGGCCGCTCCGCGCCCGGAGCTGGACACGCGTATCGACACGCGGGTGGACCGCATGTGGAAGCAGGGCCTGGTGGACGAGGTCCGCCGACTGGACGAGCGGGGCCTGCGCGAGGGCCGTACCGCCTCGCGCGCCCTGGGCTACGCGCAGGCGCTGGAGCAGCTCGACGGCACACTGTCCGAGGAGGACGCCAAGGCGGCCACCGCGCAGGCCACACGGCGCTTCGCCCGCCGCCAGGAGTCGTGGTTCCGCCGCGACCCGCGGATCCGCTGGCTGCCCTACGACGCCGCCGAGCTCACCGACCGCGCCCTGGCCCTGGTGGACACGGCCCTGGCCGGAACTCCCGACACCCCCGACGAGGCCCTGGTGGACGTGGCCACCGTCATGCCGGGCTTCCGGGGGGCGGACGGCTAGTGTTCTGATTGGTTATTTCGTTTATGGTTGCAGGATGAGTGCTCCTGGACCGAAGCTGCCCCCGCTGGAGCTGAGCGACCAAGAACGCGCCGAGCTCCAGCGGTGGGTCAGACGACGCAAGACCGCACAGGACCTGGCCCTGCGGGCCCGGATCGTGCTCGCCTGCGCCGAAGGCCTGTCCAACGCCCAGGTCCGCCGCGAGGTAGGAGTATCGGCGCCCACGGTGACCAAGTGGCGCCAGCGCTTCATCGCGCACCGCTTGGGCGGCCTGACCGACGAACCCCGGCCCGGACGGCCGCGCACGATCACCGACGCCCAGGTCGAGGCGGTGGTGGCCGCCACCCTGGAGAGCACACCCGCCCCTGACACCCACTGGTCCACGCGCTCCATGGCCCAGCACACAGGCATGACCCAGAACGCGGTGTGGCGCATCTGGAACGCCTTCGGCCTGCAGCCCCACCGGCGGGAACAGTTCAAGATCTCCACCGACCCGTTCTTCATCGACAAGGTCCGCGACGTCGTCGGCCTCTACCTCGACCCGCCCGAACGGGCGGTGGCGCTGTGCGTGGACGAGAAGTCCCAGATCCAGGCGCTCAACCGCACCCAGCCGGTGCTGCCGATGATGCCCGGCACCCCCGAGCGGGCCACCCATGACTACGTGCGTGCCGGGGTGACCAGCCTGTTCGCCGCGCTGGACACCGCCACAGGGCAGGTGATCACTTCGATCCACCGCCGCCACCGCGCCATCGAGTTCAAGAAGTTCCTGGCCAAGATCGACCGCGAGGTCCCCGCGGACCTGCAGGTGCACCTGGTCCTGGACAACTACGCCACGCACAAGACCCCCGAGATCCAAAGGTGGCTACTGCGCCACCCCCGGTTCCACCTGCACTTCATCCCGACCAGTTCCTCCTGGTTGAACCTGGTCGAGCGGTGGTTCGCCGAGATCACCAACCGGCTGATCCGCCGCGGCACCCACCGCAGCGTCCAGGCCCTGGAGAAGGACATCCGCACCTGGGCCGCGTCCTGGAACGAGAATCCCCGACCCTATGTGTGGACCAAGACCGCAGAGGAGATCCTCGACAGCATCGCCTCATACTGCCAACGCATCAGCAAGTGAACTAACCAATCAGAACACTAGGGCGGGTTTCGCGGATACGGGCCCTAGGCACGCCACGGCGCAGGGCGGACCCGACCGGGTCCGCCCTGCGCCGTGTCCGGGCCCGGAACGCACCGCTGCGACCCTTGCCCGGCGGCAGATCCTGATCTAGATTTGACTCCGTGACCAGATTCGAAATCTGGTCACGGAGTCACGAGATGGGGAGGTGAGGATATGGTCGACGCGTCGGCGCTGGTGAGCACCGGCCCCCGCCATGTCCCCGTCGCCCAGGAGCACACCGTGGCCCCAGCCGAGCAGTCCACGACCAGATCCGCCCAGCGCGAGCAGCGGGCCGCGCGCATCCTGGACGCGGCCGGCGACCTCCTCGTCATCTGGGGCTACCCCAAGATCACCATCGAGGACGTCGCCCGACGGGCCGGAGTCGGCAAGGGCACCGTCTACCTGCACTTCCCCACCAAGGAAGTGCTCTTCCTGGTGGTCCTGCTCAGGTCGCAGTCGGAGATCACCGACCGGTTGGCGAGCACGATGCGCCGCGGCCCGGAGGGAGTCCTGCCGAGCTCGATGGCCCGCACCACGTACCTGTCCGTCCGCGAGGTACCGGTCGTCCACGCGCTGGTGACGGGAAGGGCGGAGACGCTCGGCACGCTGGCCCGTACCGCGGCCGAGTACAGCGAGGACCTGGTCGGCGACCGGATCACGACCTCCCGCGCCTACTTCGACCTGCTCATCGGGCACGGCCTGCTCCGGACGGACCGGTCCCGGGACGACCTCCTCTACGCCTTCACGTCGGTCATGACCGGTTTCCTGCTCGCCGAACCGTTCGTCACCGCACAACCCGGTCTGTTCCGACCAGAGTCCCCCGGACACCGTGCCGACCTCCTGGCCGACACGGTTCGGGCCGCCCTGGGCGAGACCGGGACGGCCGAGGCGCTCACCGCGGCCTGGCCCGAGGTGGCCGCTCTGTACGAGGAGCTGGCCCGCGGGGCCCGGGCGGAGGTCGACCGCTACCTGCAGTCCGCACGCGAGACCTGACGGAGGGGCCGATGACGGCCACGACACCATCCGCACCCGACCAGACCATCGACCTGCAGGACCCCGCGCTGGCCGCCGATCCCGACGCCCTGATCAGGCGCGTCTGGGCGGCAGGCGGGACGGCTCCGGGCACGTTCGTCGGCGGCCTCGACGTCACCCTCTTCGCGCGCGACGAGGACACGCGCACGATCCTGAGCGACCGGCGCTTCGTGGTCGACCCCGCCAACGCCACCACCGCAACGGCCGCCGGAGACCGCGCCCGGCTGTTCGAAAGCCTGGGGCTGGCGCCGGAGCTGACCGTCTACATGACCGAGAGCATCCTCGGCAAGGACGGCGCCGACCACAAGCGGCTGCGCACACTGGTCTCCCGGGCCTTCACCGTGCGCCGCGTCGGCGGACTGCGCCCCGGCGTCGAGCGCGTCACGGCCGACCTGCTGGCCCGGCTTCCCGAGCACGCCGAGGACGGCGTCGTCGACTTGCTGGAGCACTTCGCCTACCCGCTGCCCATCACGGTGATCTGTGACCTGGTCGGCGTCCCCGAGCAGGACCGGCCCCTGTGGCGCGAGTGGAGCCGCGCCCTGTCGGAGTTCGACCCCACCGACCCCGAGCGGATGAACGCCACGCTCGGCGAGATGATCGGCCACGTCGAGGCGATGATCGCCGAACGCCGCGCGGCACCGCACGACGACCTGCTCGACGCCCTGATCTCGGCCCGGGACGAGGACGGCGGACGGCTCAGCGAGCCGGAGCTGATCACCATGGTCTTCACGCTCGTCATCGCCGGGCACGAGACCACGGCCAACCTGCTGGCCAACGGCACCCACGCCCTGCTCACCCACCGCGACCAGTGGGACGCGCTCCGGGCCGACCCCGGACTGCTGCCGTCGGCGGTCCACGAGATGCTCCGCTGGTGCGGCATCGCCCTGGTGACGCAGCTCCGCTACGCGACCGAGGACATCGAACTCAAGGGCGCACGCGTGGCCAAGGGCGCTCCGGCGGTGGCCGTTCTCGGGGCGGCCAACCGCGACCCGAACGTGTACCCGGATCCGCACCGGTTCGACATCACCCGGCACCGCGGCAAGCCCGGTGAGGCGCACGTCGGCTTCGGCCACGGCCTGCACTACTGCCTGGGCGCGGCCCTGGCGCGGCAGGAGGGGCAGGTGGCCTTCGCGGCCCTCACCGCCGCCTACCCGGACCTGTCCCTGGTGCCCGGACGCGAGCCCGGGTTCGCCCCCCGTCCGGGCAACCGGCGGTTCCAGGACCTCTACGTGCGGCTGTGACCGGCCGCTGGCACACGCGAGGCCTCCGGCGCCGCGCCGGAGGCCTCGATCTCGCTCTCGCGGGCCGTCAGGCGTCGCAGCACCCGCCGACGGCGGCGGGCTGCTCGGCCGGGACACCGACCTTGGGCATACCCAGCAGCACCTCGGGCTTGTCGGCCCCGGCGGGCGCCCCGTTGCGGGCGTCCCACGCGTCGCCGGCCCGGGTGCGCCGCAGATCACGGATACCGGAGTCGGCCACCAGGTGGTGCGGCGCGGCGTAGGTGACGTCCACCGACACCATGTCTCCCGGCCGCGGCCGCTCGCCGTCGCCGACCGCGAAGTGCACCAGGCGGTTGTCGGGAGCGCGGCCCGAGAGGCGGTGGTGCTCGCCGTCCTTCTTGCCCTCGCCCTCGGCGACCAGCAGTTCGACCCGGCGGCCGACCAGCTTCTGGTTCTCCTCCCAGGAGATCTGGTCCTGGAGGTCGACGAGCCGCTGGTAGCGGTCCTTGACGACCTCCGGCGACACCTGGCCGTCCATGGTGGCGGCCGGGGTTCCGGGGCGCTTGGAGTACTGGAAGGTGAACGCCATGGCGAACCGCGCCTCGCGCACCACGTGCAGCGTCTCGGCGAAGTCCTCCTCGGTCTCGCCGGGGAATCCCACGATGATGTCGGTGGTGATGGCGGCGTCCGGCATGGCCGCGCGCACCTTCTCCACGATCCCCAGGAAGCGCTCCTGGCGGTAGGAGCGGCGCATGTCCTTGAGGACCTTGCTGGAGCCCGACTGCAGCGGCATGTGCAGCTGGGGCATCACGTTGGGGGTCTCGGCCATCGCCTCGATGACGTCGTCGGTGAAGTCGCGCGGGTGCGGGGAGGTGAAGCGGACCCGCTCCAGGCCCTCGACCTCGCCGCAGGCGCGCAGCAGTCTGGAGAAGGCCTGGCGGTCACCGAACCCGCTGCCGTAGGCGTTGACGTTCTGCCCGAGCAGGGTGATCTCGCTGACGCCCTCGTCCACGAGCGCCCGCACCTCGGCGAGCACGTCGCCGGGACGACGGTCCTGCTCCTTGCCGCGCAGCGCGGGCACGATGCAGAAGGTGCACGTGTTGTTGCAGCCCACCGAGATCGACACCCACGCGGCGTAGGCGGACTCGCGGCGGCTGGGCAGCGTGGACGGGAAGTGCTCCAGCGACTCGGCGATCTCCACCTGGGCCTCACGCTGGACGCGGGCGCGTTCCAGCAGGGCCGGCAGGGATCCGATGTTGTGGGTGCCGAACACGACGTCGACCCAGGGGGCGCGGCGAACGATCTCGCCTCGGTCCTTCTGGGCGAGGCAGCCGCCCACCGCGATCTGCATCCCGGGGTGGGCGTCCTTGACCGGACGCAGGTGCCCCAGGTTGCCGTAGAGGCGGTTGTCGGCGTTCTCCCGGACCGCACAGGTGTTGAACACGACGATGTCGGCGGTGGTGTCCTCGGCTGCGCGCGCGTACCCAGCGTCCTCCAGCAGGCCGGAGAGGCGCTCGGAGTCGTGGACGTTCATCTGGCAGCCGTAGGTCCGCACTTGGTAGGTACGACTCTGGCTCACCGCTCCAGGCTATCCGCTGCCGTTACTGATTCTGTAGTCGGATATCAGCGCCCCGGGCGTTTCCGCCCGGAGGGTCCGTGCCGGCCACCGCCCCGCACGCGGAACAGTCGACGACCCCGTACGGCCGTGCCCCCGGCCGCAGCGGCCGGGGGCACGGAAGGAGGAGCGGGGCAAGCAGATCAGTCCCTGTCGCCCTCCCCCGCGCCGGAGTCGGCGGCGGGGCCCGCCTCGGCGCCGCTCGTCGCGGTGGCGGCGCCGGTGACCGGCTCCGGACCGCCTCGGCGGCGGGTGCGCACCTTCTCGTAGCCGATGACGGCCACGATCAGGGTCAGTCCGACCACGTTCGTCTCCCAGCTCGCGGAGACCAGCATCAGGCCGCCCACGATGATCGCGAGGCGCTGGTACCAGGTCATCTGCCGGTCCAGATACCCCGCCAGCCCCAGAGCCACCATCGCCGCGCCCACGACACCGGTCACCGCCGCCACCGTGCCGGACACCAGGTTCACGTCCTGGAGCAACAGCTCCGGCGAGAACACGAACATGTACGGCATGACGAAGGCCGCGACCGCGATCCGGACCGCGTAGAACCCGGTGCGGATCGGATCGCCCCCGGAGATGCCCGAGGCCGCGTAGGCGGCCAGGCAGACGGGCGGCGTGATGTCGGCCAGGACGCCGAAGTAGTACACGAACAGGTGCGCCATCAGCAGCATCGCGAGCGTGCGCGTCTCGAACTCGCCCTGGAGCACGGCCACGATCGCCGGGGCGGCCAGGGTCGCCGTGATGACGTAGTTCGCGGTCGTCGGCAGGCCGATGCCCAGGATCAGACAGGCGATCATCGACATCACGAGGATGAGGAACAGGTCGATCCGCATGGTCGAGACCGCCTCGGCCCCGAAGTCCGCGCCCGCCCCGGTCCACGCCAGCACCGGCGACGTCGCCACCGACGTCAGCACCGACGCGAGGGCGGAGCTGACGGACTCGGCGATGCCCAGGAGCCCGCGGCTGAGCTTGAGCCCCAGGTCGGTGGTGGTGATGACACCCGCGATGATGCCCGCGGACGCGCACGCGACGATGATCGGGATCGCCAGACGCGAGGCGCCCACGAGCCCGTCCAGGAACCCGTGGAGGTTGAGCTGGTCCTCCTCGGAGTCCTTCCAGGACGTGAACAGGGCCATGGCGACCATGCCGACCCCGGCCAGCAGCAGGGAGACGAACATCGCCTGCATGCCGCGACCCATGTCCGCGAACAGGCTCTCCACGCCCCGGACCACCAGCCAGGCGGCCACCGCGGCGACCACCACCGGCAGGGACAGCCGCAGGGCGCTCACCGCCGCCTCACGCGCGGCCCTCAGGCGCAGGCGGCCTTCGACGCGCTTCCAGGGCAGCGTGACGAACTGGATGAGCAGGTTCATGGCGACGGTGGCCACGACCGCGCCCATCGCGGAGAACATCGGCGAATAGCCCAGGGACAGCAGGGCGAAGATCGCGATGACCGGCGCGAGCAGGTACCCGCGGGTCAGCATCAGCAGGCGCAGGTTGGGCAGCATCTCCCGGGGCAGCCCGCCGATCCCCATCCGCTTGGCGTCGTAGTGCACCACCACGTACTGGGAGACGAAGAACATCACCGCCGGGATCGCCGCGGCCGTCAGGATCTGCTGGTAGCTGGCCCCGGTGAACTCGATCATGATGAAGGCGCCCGCGCCCATGATCGGCGGCATGATCTGGCCGCCGGTGGAGGAAGCGGCCTCGACCGCGCCCGCGTACTCGGGCTTGTAGCCGGACTTCTTCATCATCGGAATGGTGAAGGCGCCGTTGGAGACGGTGTTGGCCACCGAGCTGCCGGTGATCGTCCCGGAGAACGCGCTCGTGACGATGCCGACCTTGGCGGTACCGCCCGTGGTGTGGCCGGTGGCGCCCAGGGCCAGATCGGTGAAGAACCGCTCCATGCCGGTGCGCTGGAGCATGGCCGCGAAGATCATGAACAGGAAGATGAACGTCGCCGAGATCCCCAGCGGGGTCCCGAAGACGCCCTCGGTGCTCACGTACAGGTTCGTGACGATCTGGTCGACGCTGGACCCGCGGTGGCGCAGGAAGCCCGGCATGGACTGGCCGAAGTAGGCGAAGGCGACCAGGGCCGAGGCCAGGACCACCAGGGCGGGGCCGAGCACCCTCCCGGCGGCCACGAGGATCAGCAGGATGCCGATCGTGCCCACCATGACGTAGGTCGGGTTGAGGATGCCGACCGTGGTCACGATGGCGCGGTAGTTGACGAACATGTACAGCCCGGCGAAGAGGCCGAGGCCCGCCAGGACCGCGTCGAACACGGGCATGCCCATGATCGTCACACCCGAGTGGCGGGCCAGCTGCACGATCACGAGGATCGCCAGCGCCGGTCCGACCACGTTCCATCCGGCGATCCCGCTCAGGGACATGTAGGCCAGGGCGGCCGCGCCCGTGGCGGTCAGGCCCCACCGGGTGATGGCCGGCCACAGCCACACCGGGAAGACCGAGGGGCGGCGCAGGAGCGCGACGGCCAGGGCGAGGGCGACCACGACCAGGACCAGGCCCAGGATGGGCAGGAAGAAGAATCCGCCGTTGGCGTCACTGGTGACCAGGTCGAGCGAGATCAGCGCGGTCCCGACGAGGAGCGTCCAGCCGCCCGCCGCCTGGGACCGCGAGGCCGCGTCCGAGGCGCGCGTGCGCCACAGGTACCAGCCCGCTGCGGCGAGCAGGGCGAGCGCCAGCCCGCCGAACACCGCCTGCGGCAGGTACAGGTACATGCTCGTGTTCGTGCCCGAGAGGGTCCCGACCGCCAGGTAGCCGACCAGGAGGCCGCTGAAGGCCATGCTGATGCCGTAGAAGGGACCGTGCGGCCCCGTCCCGCGCGGCTTGGTGGGGTAGAGCAGGAAGACCAGGCCGAGGCCGAGGGCCAGGTGGAAGGAGCGCTGCTGCAGAGGGGGCAGCGTCTGGCTGAACGCGGTCCACAGGTGGAACATGGCCAGGGCCAGGGCGACGAAGAACACGCTCCAGCGCCAGATCGTCCGGAGCTGGGTGCGGGTCCCCTCGATCCCCGTATCCTCGGTGAAGTCGTGCCTCTCCAGCGCCTCGAGGTCCTTCTGGATACTGTCGAGGCCCTCTGGGGCGGACGCACCGGCGATCGTGTCTCTCCCACCGGTGGGGGCGCCACCAGGGTCACCGGTGGCTTTGGGATCGGTCGTCATCAACCTCGTCCTTCTCGTGGGCGGGGGATTCCCCCATCACTCACCGGATGGGGCCACCCGATGTGTTTGCACGTACAGTTCCACGCCCGTGCCCGGTCCAACCAGATCCAGGAGTCGGATCTGGCGGCCACCTGCGGCCAACCGGTGGTCGACGTCGGCGGTCCCGACCACCATCCGCACCGTCCCGAGCGGTCGGCCCTGGTGGTCGACCACGTAGCCGGAGCCGTCGCGGACGAACGTGGTGGTCACGCCGTCGATGGTCTCGGGCCCGGAGGGGAGGTTCGCTCCGTGCGCGTCGAAGCGCATCTCCTCCATCGCCAGTCCCGCGCGGGCCGAGACCGAGAAGACCTCGTACACCGGGCGGCGGTGGACCGAGTGCGTGTGGGTCAGCTCGATCCGGTCACCGACCGCCAGCGGCACCTGCAGGACGGGCCGCGCCCGGTCGGCCGACGCTTCGGTGAGGGGCCGCACGGAGAACCACGCGGTACCGCTGTCGACCGAACCGGTCACCGTCAGGAGCACGGCCGCGGCGGCCGCCAGCGCGCCCACCGCCCGCAGGACCGCCGACGCGGACCGTGCACGCGCAGGGCCGCCCGGCGTCCACCGAGCGGCCCTGAGCTGAGCGGTCATCAGTCGAGGACGCCCTCTTCCTGGTAGAAGCGCTCGGCGCCCGGGTGCAGCTCCATCGTGCCCAGGCCGTCGATGGAGGTGTCCAGCTGGACCTGGCTGCCGACGTCGTGCGCGATGTCGCCGGAGTTCTCGTACATGATGCGGACCAGGTCGTAGGCCAGGTCCTCCTCCAGGGCGGAGGTGGTGTAGAGCGTCGCCCACTGGGTCAGCGTGACGACGTCCTCGTCCTGGCCGTTGTAGGTGCCGCCGTCGATGGTGAGCGGGCTGTAGCTCGGGTCGGCCTCGATGAGGCCCTCGGCCTCCTCACCGTCGATCGGCAGCAGCCGGACCTCGTTGCTCGCTCCGACCTCGACGATGCCGGCCGCGGGCACCGACAGGATGCCGAACGCGGCGTCGACCTGGCCGTCGCCGAGAGCCGTGGCGGCGTCGCCGAAGGTGCTGTCGAAGGCGTTGATGTCCTCGTCCGGGTCGATGCCGTAGGCCTCGAGGATCTGGCGCGCCGCGACCTCGGTGCCGCTGCCGGGCGGTCCGATCTCGACGTCGGCGCCTTCCAGGTCGGCGATCGACTCGATGTCGGAGTCGGCGTTCACGACGACCTGCATGACCTCGGGGTAGATGTTGCCGAGAGCGACGATGTCGTCGGGGTTGCCCAGCGGCTCCTCCTCGAACGGTCCGGTGCCGGCCTGCGCCTGCATCGCCACACCGTTGACCGCCATGACCAGTTCGCTCTGGTCGATCTCACCGGCCTCCTCGTCCTCGGTCGTGCCCTCCAGGGCGCGCATGTTCTGCACGGAGGCGCCGGTGGCGAAGGTGTCGACCTGGACGTTGTCGATGTTGCTGCTCCACAGCTGCGCGATCTCGCCACCGAGCGGGTAGTACGTGCCGCCGGTCGAGCCTGTCGCGAGCTGGAGGAAGGTGGTCTCCCCGTCCCCTTCGTCACCGGGCCCGGCCACGTCCTCCGGGGCGGCGCACGCGGACAGGGCGACCACGGCGGCCGCGGCGACAGCCGCGGAAGCCCGCATGGTCCTGCGTCCCTTGCTCATCGCTGGCATCCTCCTCTAGCAGTTCGGCGATCACGGCCCCTTGGCGGCTCTCGTCCACCGCCCCCGTCGACCGTGCGTCACCGGTGATATCCGCGAAAGCATAGAACGGCGGGAACTCCCCCGCTGTGTCACTGCAATCACGAATGCAAAACGATACCCAGTGCATGATCGCCCCTTCGGGCCGTCATGCGCGGGAAGACCCGACACGTCGGCGAGGCAGGGCTCCCACGAGCGACACTTCACGACTAAGGTCGACATGTCATCTGATCTAGACCCATTCCTGAGCGGGACATGTCTGAACTGTCGAACCCCCAGCCCATCACCGCCGGTGACGTCGCCCGAGGAGTACGCCGGATGGCCTTCCCCTCCGTCGTGGGCGACGAGGTCTGGTGGGAGGAGGAACGCCCCGACGAGCGGCGGGTCACCCTCATGCGGCGCGACGCCGACGGCGCGGTGCGCGAACTCCTTCCCGCCCCGTGGGGTGTCGGCAATCGCGTGCACGAGTACGGGGGCCGTTCGTTCCTGCCGGTGCCCCGGCGCGACGACAAGGCCATCGCCCGGATGGGAGTGGTCTTCGCCCACGCGGAGGACCAGCGCCTGTACCTGTGGGAGCGCGACGCCAAGGAACCGGTCCCCCTCACCCCCGAGCCGCGCACGGAGGCCGGTCTGCGCTACGCGGACCTGGCGCTCACCGCCGACGGGCGCGCGGTGCTGTGCGTGCGCGAGGAGCACGCCCCGGTCGCCACGGGGACGTCGGGCGGTGCGGGCGGCACGGGCGCGGAGTCCGGTGCCCAGGCGCCGATCGGGCGAACGGCAGAGGACGGGCCGACCGGTGAGACGGCCGGGAACGGACAGGCCGCCGGGGACACCGCGACGGCCGTCACGGTCGATGCGGCCGACACGGCGGGAACGCCCGGGGCGGTCGGGACCGAGGGCGGGCCCCAGGGGACGGGACCGGGCGACCGGCACAGGAGCCGCAGCGGGCGCGGAGGCGGGATCCGCCGCTCGATCGTCGCCGTGCCCCTGTCCGGCCGCGGGTCACAGGAACCGTCCGCCATCCGTGAACTGGCCTCGGGTGCGGACTTCTACGCCTCACCCACCGAGTCCCCGGACGGCGGCCACCTGGCCTACGTCCGCTGGAACCACCCGCGCATGCCGTGGGACGGCACCGAGCTCCGCGTGGCCCCGCGCGAGGGATCCGAGTACACGCTCAAGGGCGGCGTGGACGAGTCGGTCCTCTCCCCGCTGTGGGTGGACGACTCCACGCTCTACCTCGCCTCCGACTGGCCCGGGTGGTGGAACCTCTACCAGGCCGGCCTCAAGGGCCAGGCGATCGCCCTGTACCCCGCCGAGGAGGAGTTCCACGTCCCGCCGTGGCGCCTGGGCCACCGCTCGTTCCAGGTGCTGTCCTCGGGCCAATTGGTCGTGCTGCACGGGCTCGCCGACATGACCCCGAGCCTCTACGACCCCGAGACCCTCGACCTGACCCCGATCGCGACCGACCTGACCTCCTGGTCCCAGTTGGACTCCGACGGCGCGTCCGTCGTGGCCATCGCGGCCTCACCCACCACTCCCCCGTGCCTGGTCCGCCTGGACCCGGCCACCAGGAGCGTCGAGGTCCTGCGCACCAGCGACCTGCCGGGCACCGGAGCGGACGGCGACACGGGCACGCCCGTCGGCACCGCGCCGGTCAGGATCCCCGTGCCCCAGCCCCAGACGCTCCCCGGCAGGTACGGCGCTCCCGTCCACGTGAACGTGTACCCGCCCGAGGCAACGGGGCCCGCCCCGTACGTCGTCCACGTGCACGGCGGACCGGTCGCGCACAGCACCACGGAGTACGACCTGGTCAAGGCCTACTTCACGAGCCGGGGCATCGGTGTGGCCGACGTCAACTACGGCGGATCCACCGGCTACGGACGCTCCTACCGCAAGCGGATCCACAAGGAGTGGGGGGTGGTGGACGTGGAGGACGCGATCGGCGTCGCCCGCTCCCTCGTGGACCAGGGACTGGCCGATCCCGAGCGCCTGGCCATCCGAGGCCCCTCCGCGGGCGGCCTCACGGCCCTGCTGTCCCTGACCGCGGACACGTTCGCCTGCGGGGTGTCCTACTACGGGGTGGCCGATCTGCTCGGCCTGGCCGAGACGACCCACGACTTCGAGTCCCGCTTCCTGGACTCGCTCGTCGGCACGCTTCCGGGCTTCACCGAACGCTACCGGGAGCGCTCGCCCATCAACCGGATCGACGAGATCGACGTCCCGGTACTCCTGCTCCAGGGCACCGCGGACCCCGTGGTCACGCCGGACCAGGCCCGCACGATGGCCGCGGCACTGGGCGAACGCGGCATCCCGCACGCCCTGGTGGAGTTCGAGGGCGAGGGCCACGGCTTCCGCTCGGCGGAGGCACGCATCCGGGCGCTGGACACCGAACTGGCCTTCTACGCCCGCGTCTTCGGCACCGACTTCGGTGTCGGCGTGCAGCCGCTCTCCCTGTCCGCGGCGCCGCCGGACCGCCCGGAGGCGGGCGGGTCGGAACCCTCGCCCGCAGCGTCGGAGCAGAGCCCGCCCCTGTCGGGGAACGGGACCGCGAGCACAGAGCAGACCCTCGAGCGCGAGCACCAGAACGGCTGACCGGCCGCCGGAGTCGGGCACGCCGGTCCCTCCGGCGCGGGGCCGCGGGCGAATCCTGCGCCCCCGCCGTCACCGCGGAGTCGGACCGAGCCACGGGCGTCTCGCGGTGCCCGCGCGCGTTCGCCACGGGCGGCGGGCCCGTGGGACTCCGGATCCCCGCCCCTACAGGTCAGGGTCGTACAGCTCCGCCTCGACGCCCTCGCGTTCGAGTTCCTCCCGGACCACCCGGTAGGACAGGCCCGAGGAGTAGCCCTTCCGGGCGAGGACACCCAGGGCGCGCCGGATACGGACCTCCTTGTCCTTGCCCCTGGTCGTGGCGAGTCGGCGTCGGGCCAGGTCGCGGGCGGCCTCGGCCTCGTCCTCGTCCGACAGTTGCGCGACGGCCTCGCGCACGGTGTCGTCCTCGACGCCCCGGGTGCGCAGTTCCCGGGCCAGCGCGCTGCGGGACAGGCGCCGGCCGTGGTGCCGGGAGGTCACCCACGCCTGGGCGAAGGCCTCGTCATCGATCAGGCCCGCCTCGTCGAACGAGCCCAGCACCGACCGCACGACCTCGTCGGAGAACTCGCGGCGGAGCAGGGCCCGTTCCAACTGGGCACGGGTACGCGGGGAATGCGTGAGCATCCGCAGACACAGGGCTCTCGCCTTGGCCTCGGGATCCTCCGTGTGCTCCCCCGCCTCACGCATCAGACGTCGGCGCCTTGGTGGTCTTGGCCGCCGTCGTGCGCTTGGCGGTCGGCTTCGCGGTCTCCTTGGCCGCAGCGTCGGCCGCGGGCTTGGCCGGCTCGCCGGGACCGGAGGCGCTGTCGTCGCCCTTGACCGTGATGCCCAGCTTCTCCTTGATCTTCTTCTCGATCTCGTTGGCCACGTCGACGTTCTCGCGCATGAAGTTGCGCGAGTTCTCCTTGCCCTGGCCCAACTGGGTGCCGTCGTAGGTGTACCAGGCTCCGGACTTGCGGACGATGCCGTGCTCCACACCCAGGTCGATCAGGCTGCCCTCGCGCGAGACGCCCACACCGTAGAGGATGTCGAACTCGGCCTGCTTGAAGGGCGGGGCCACCTTGTTCTTGACGATCTTGACGCGGGTGCGGTTGCCGACCGCGTCGGTCCCGTCCTTGAGCGTTTCGATCCGGCGCACGTCCAGACGCACCGAGGAGTAGAACTTGAGCGCCTTGCCGCCGGTCGTCGTCTCAGGACTACCGAACATGACGCCGACCTTCTCCCGGAGCTGGTTGATGAAGATCGCCGTGGTACCGGTCTGGTGCAGGGCACCGGCGATCTTTCGCAGCGCCTGGGACATCAGACGGGCCTGCAGGCCGACGTGGCTGTCGCCCATCTCGCCCTCGATCTCCGCGCGCGGCACCAGGGCCGCCACGGAGTCGATGACGATGATGGAGACCGCGCCGGAGCGGATGAGCATGTCGACGATCTCCAGCGCCTGCTCGCCGGTGTCCGGCTGCGAGAGCAGGAGATTGTCGGTGTCGACGCCGATCTTCTTGGCGTACTCGGGGTCGAGCGCGTGCTCGGCGTCCACGAAGGCCGCGATGCCGCCCAGCTTCTGGGCGCTGGCCACGGCGTGCAGCGCGACGGTCGTCTTTCCGGAGCTCTCGGGTCCGTAGATCTCGACGATGCGGCCGCGCGGGATACCGCCGATACCGAGCGCGACGTCCAGCGCGATCGCACCGGTGGGGATCGACTCGATGGGCGGGCGCTCGTCGTCGCCCAACCGCATGATGGAACCCTTGCCGAACTGCCGCTCGATCTGCGCGAGAGCTGTTTCGAGAGCCTTGTCTCGGTCACCAGATGCCACGGGGTACCCCTGTTGTTGGGTGGATGCCTTCTTCTTCATGATGCGCACGACGCTACGCCGTCGCTACGACAAACGCGACGCCAGACGAACGCCTGTGGACAACCCACACTACCCGAACTTGTGTTCGATGCTTTGTGGACTCACCGAGCGCTCGTGGGAAGGTCGAACGCCTCGCACACCGCCCTCCACACCTGCTTGGCCCCCACGCCCTCGGAGAGGGCCTGGTACACCGTGCGCGAGCCGAGCCCCTCGATGACGTAGTCCTTGGCCAGGCTCTCCGCGTAGGCCTCACCGAACTGCTCGTGCATGTTGTGCCAGAAATTCGAGAGTCTCATCGGCCCCAGTATCGGTGATACGACCGACGCGCTCGGCACCCCTGGCGGAATTCGTCGGCCGCGGCGGGCACACTGTCGGCATGATCGGCGAACGCTTCGGCGCCGCGACCCGGACCTGGTTCGACCAGGCCTTCCCGGCCGGCCCCACACCCGCCCAGGCCCAGGCCTGGGACGCGATCTCCCAGGGCCGGAACACCCTGGTGGTCGCGCCGACCGGTTCCGGCAAGACGCTCTCGGCCTTCCTGTGGTCCCTGGACCGGCTCACCCGGTCCCCCGGGGACGGCCGCTGCCGGGTCGTCTACGTCTCCCCCCTCAAGGCGCTGGCCGTCGACATCGAGCGCAACCTGCGCGCGCCGCTGGCCGGGATCTCCGCGGCCGCGCGGGACCAGGGCCTCCCGCTCTCCCCCGTCACCGTCGGCGTGCGCACCGGCGACACCCCCGCCGCCGAGCGGCGGCGCCTGGCGACACGCCCGCCGGACATCCTCATCACCACGCCCGAGTCCCTGTTCCTGGTCCTGACCTCCAGGGCCCGCGAGAGCCTGGCCGGCGTGGAGACCGTGATCGTGGACGAGGTCCACGCCCTGGCGGGCACCAAGCGCGGCGCGCACCTCGCGCTGAGCCTGGAGCGGTTGGAGGACCTGCTGGACCGGCCCGCCCAGCGCATCGGCCTGTCCGCCACGGTCCGCCCGCCGGAGCTCGTCGCGGAGTTCCTCGGCGGCGCCTCGGTGGTCGCCCCCCACGACACCCCGCACATGGACCTGAGCGTGGTGGTGCCCGTCCCCGACATGGAGGAGCCCGGCCCCGCGGGCACCGGCGCCGACGGCCCCGGCCCGCTCTCCCGGGGGTCGATCTGGCCGCACGTCGAACGGCGGGTCCTGGACCTGGTCGAGGCCCACCGTTCCACGATCGTGTTCACCAACGGCCGCCGTACGGCGGAGAAGCTCTGCGCCAGGCTCAACGACCTGCACGCCGAGCTCCACGGCGGCGGCCTGCCCCCGCAGGAGCACGCCGCCGACGCCATCGGACAGTCCGGGCAGAGCAGGGGCGGGGAGCCCGTCATCGCCCGAGCGCACCACGGCTCCGTCTCCAAGGCCGAGCGCGCGCTCATCGAGGACGACCTCAAGGCGGGCCGCCTGCGGTGCGTCGTCGCCACGTCGAGCCTGGAACTGGGCGTGGACATGGGCGCCGTCGACATGGTCGTGCAGGTGGCGGCCCCGCCCTCCGTCGCCAGCGGCCTCCAGCGCGTGGGGCGGGCGGGGCACCAGGTCGGGGAGACCTCGCGCGGCGTGTTCTTCCCCCAGTTCCGGGGGGACCTGCTGGCCGCGACCGTGGTCGTGGAGCGGATGCGCGAGGGGGGCATCGAGCGCCTGGAGATGCCGCGCGACCCGCTCGACGTCCTGGCCCAGCAGATCGTCGCGATGGTCGCCATGGACGACTGGCCGGTGGCCGACCTCGCCGCGCTGGTCCGCCGGGCCGCCCCCTTCGCCCGCCTGGCCGACTCCGTCCTGGAGTCCGTGCTGGACATGCTCTCGGGCCGCTACCCCTCCGACGAGTTCGCCGAACTGCGCCCCCGTGTGGTGTGGGACCGCGAGGCCGACGTCCTGCGCGCGCGTCCCGGCGCGCAGCGGCTCGCGGTGATCAGCGGCGGCACCATCCCCGACCGCGGCCTGTACTCGGTGCACCTGTCCGGGCCCGCCTCCTCCGGGCGGGCCCCCACCCGGGTCGGCGAGCTGGACGAGGAGATGGTCTACGAGTCGCGGGTGGGCGACGTCTTCGTCCTCGGCTCGACCTCCTGGCGGATCGACGCGATCACCGCCGACCGGGTCCTGGTCTCCCCCGCCCCGGGCCGCCCCGGACGCATGCCGTTCTGGAAGGCGGACTCGATGGGCCGCCCGGCCGAGCTGGGCCGGGCCGTGGGCGCGCTGACCAGGGAACTGGCCGCCGCCGACCCCGACGACGCCGTCGAGCGCGCCCTCGCCGCCGGGTTGGACCCGTGGGCGGCCGACAACCTCGTGGCCTACGTGACGGATCAGCGCGAGGCCACCGGGCAGGCGCCCGACGACCGCACGGTGGTGCTGGAGCACTTCCGCGACCAGGTCGGCGACTGGCGCGTGGTGCTGCACTCCCCGCTCGGCGCGCGGGTGCACGCTCCGTGGGCCCTCGCCCTCGGCGGCCGGCTGCGGGAGCGCTTCGGTGTCGACGCCCAGGTCGTGCACGGCGACGACGGCATCGTGATCCGGCTGCCCGACATCGAGCACGACGCCGCCGTCGTCTCCCGTGAGCTCACCGATCTGATCACCTTCGATCCCGGCACCGTCGAGGACCTGGTCACCCAGGAGCTGACCGGCTCGGCCCTGTTCGCCGCCCGCTTCCGCGAGTGCGCCGCCCGGGCCCTGCTGCTTCCGCGCCAGCGTCCGGACAAGCGGATGCCGCTGTGGCAGCAGCGGTTGCGCTCGGCGCACCTGTTGTCGGTCGCGGGCCGGTACGGGTCCTTCCCCATCGTCCTGGAGACCGTGCGCGAGTGCCTGCGCGACGTGTTCGACGTCCCGGCCCTGGTGGAGGTCCTCGCCGACATCCGCGCCCGCAGGGTCCGCGTGGTCGAGGTGCGCACCGAGCGGGCCTCACCGTTCGCCCAGTCGCTGCTGATGGAGTACACGGCGGCCTTCCTCTACGAGGGGGACGCCCCGGCCGCCGAGTCGCGCGCACAGGCGCTCACCCTCGACTCCTCCCTGCTGGCCGACCTGCTGGGCGCGGTGGACCTGCGGGAACTGCTCGACCCGGATGTCGTGGCGCACACCGGCGCCCTCCTGCAGCGCACCGCGGCACCGGTCCGGGACGCGGAGGCCGCGGCCGACCTCCTGCGCGAGGTCGGACCGCTGTCCACGGAGGAGGCGGCCGAGCGCGGTGTGCGTCCGGCGTGGCTCGACGACCTGGCGGAGGAGGGCCGCGTGCTGCGCGGCCGGGTGGCGGGCACCGAGCGCTGGTACGCGGTGGAGGACGCGGCACGGCTGCGCGACGCGATCGGCGTGGTCCCTCCCCCGGGTGTGCCCGACGCCCTGTTGGAGCCGGTGGTCGCGCCGCGGCGCGACCTGGTGTCGCGGTACGCGCGCACGAACGGCCCGTTCGAGGCGGCGGAGGCGTCCGAGCGCCTGGGCCTGCCCGAGGACGTGGTCCTGGGGGTGCTGCGGGAGCTGGCGGAGTCGGGCCGGGTGGTCCGCGGAGGCTTCCGTCCAGGGGGGACCGGCACGGAGTGGTGCGAGGCCGAGGTGCTGCGGCGGCTGCGGCGCGGCTCGATCGCCCGGCTGCGCCGCGAGGTCGAGCCGGTGCCCCCGTCGGCGCTGGCCCGGTTCGTCCCTCAGTGGCAGCACGCGGTCCCCGGGGAGCGGCTGCGCGGTCCGGACGCGGTGTTCGCGGCGGTGGAGTCGATGCGGGGCGCGCCGATCGCCGCGTCGGACCTGGAGGCGAGCGTGCTGCCCGCCCGCGTCGAGGGGTACGCGCCGGTGGCGCTGGACGCGCTGACCCAGGCCGGCGAGGTGGTGTGGGCGGGTGTCGGCGGAGGGCGCCGCGGCCGTAGGGCGTCCGCTGGGGGTGGCGGTGGAGGACGGTCGGGCCTGCCCGGGGACGACGGGTGGTTGACGCTGGTGCCCGCCGACGAGGCGGCCGCGCTGCTGCCGGACCCCGTCCCCGTGGCCGCGGAGGCCGAGCCCGTCGCCTCCGCCGTCCTGGAGGTGCTGTCGGGCGGCGGCGGGCTGTTCTTCCGGGACCTGTCCGACCGCGCCTCGCGGGCGCTGGGGTCGGTGGTCTCCGACGCCGCCTTGGTGGAGGCGCTGTGGGACCTGGTGTGGGCCGGGCACGTGACCAACGACTCCCTGGCCCCGCTGCGGGCCCTGCTCGGTTCGGGGTCGGTGCGCAGGCGCTCACCGGCGCGGGCCGGGCGCCGGGGGCGGCCGGTGATGCCGTCGCGGTCGGGACCGCCCACGGCCGCCGGGCGGTGGTCGGCGCTGCCCGAGCGCGAGAGCGATCCGACCCTGCGGGCGCTCGCGCGTGCGCAGGCCAAGCTGGACGAGCAGGGCCTGGTGACCTACGGGTCGCAGGGCCGGGGGATCTCCCGGGAGGAGTACCAGGTGCTGCGGTCGATGGAGGAGTCGGGGCAGGTGCGCCGCGGCTACTTCGTGGAGGGGCTGGGCGGCGCCCAGTTCGCGCTGCCCGGAGCGGTGGACCGGTTGCGCGCGGTGTCCGGGGGCGGGCCCGCTCGGGCGCGGGGGGAGGGGGGCGGGTGCCTGGTGCTCGCCGCCACCGATCCGGCCAATCCCTACGGGCAGTCCCTCCCGTGGCCGTCGACCGGCCGCGATGGCAGCGGGAGGCCGGCCCGGGTCGGTCACGCGCTGGTGGTCCTCGACGGCGGCGGGCCCACGCTGTACCTGCATCTGGGCGGGCGCTCGGCGGTCACGTTCGGGGCGGCTCCCGCGCTGCTGGAACGCGCGGCCGGCGCGCTGGCGGCGACTGTGCGCGAGCGCGGGCTCGGCCCGGTGGTGGTCGAGCGGGCCGACGGCGCCGACGTCTTCGGGACCCCGTTGGACACCGCGTTGGTGGCCGCCGGGTTCCACGTCACGCCCAAGGGGCTGCGGCTGCGCGAGTGACCGGCGGGAATTCGGTGGCGGGTCCGGCGTCGCCGGGCCACGATGGGTCCGGACACGACGACGGGAGAGGGGCGCGGCCGTGGAGATCCGACCGATGCGGGCCGAGGACGAGCCGGACCTGGTCCGGGTGTCGTTGGCGGCCGACGCGGTGTTCGCCGGGGCCGGGGTGGAGCTGCCCCCGGACGATCCGCGCACGCTGCTGGCGCACGCCGACCGGGTCCTGGTCGCGACCGCGTCCGACGGCCGCCCGTGCGGTCTGGCGGCGACCGTCGCGATCGACGGCCACCCCCATCTCGAACAGATCGCGGTCGATCCCGCCCACGGGCGCCGGGGCGTCGGTTCGGCCCTGCTGGCCGCGGTCCGCGCCGAGGCCGCCGCGCGGGGCCACGGGAGGATCACCCTCACCACGTTCCGGGATCTGCCGTGGAACGGGCCGTGGTACACCGCCCGCGGCTTCGCTCCCCTCCCCCGCCCGGAGTGGGGGCCGGAGCTGGTGCGCCTGTGGGAGGCGGAGGCCGGCATCCGGGTCCGGCCCCGGATCGTGATGGCGGGGCGGCCGGGCTGACCGGGTGCGGCCGGGTTCCGTCGGCCGAGGCCGCGCCCCGCCCGGCGCCCTTCACACCGTGGAGGAGAACACCTCCTCGCGCGCGCGTTCGAGCGCGTGCAGCAGTGCTCCCCGGACCACCGTGCTGCCCTCGACCGCGCCCAGCACGACCTCCGTGGCGTTCGGCCCGATCCTGGCGGTCGCCTCCTCCACCCGCTCGGCCAGCTTGGCGCCGCCCGCCCGGGCCACGTCTCCGCCGAGCACCACCAGGCCCGGGTCGATGACGACGCTGACGGCGGCCACTCCGCGGGCGAGCCGTTCGGCGAAGGCGTCGAGGAAGGCGTCGGCGTCGGGGGTCCCGGCCGCGGATGCGGCGCTGACGACGTCCACCACGTCCTCACCGGTGATGCCGTGCTCGGCGGCCAGCCGGACCACCTGGTTGGCCTTGACCAGGGCCTGGAAGCCGTGCGGCAGCTCGTCGGAGTGGTCCCTGAGCGGCTCGTAGCCGCTGGACACCCCGATGTCGCTGGGCATCGGCGCGCCTGGCACCGGCAGGTAGCCGATCTCGCCCGCGCCGCCCGAGCGGCCGCGGTGGATGCGCCCGTCGATCATCGTGGACATACCGACGCCGCCCGCCGCGCTGAGCCAGATCAGGACGAACTCGGCCACGCCGGAGGCGGCTCCCTCTGCGTGCTCGGCGAGTGCGGCCAGGTTCACGTCGTTCTCGATCACCACCGACCGCTTGAGGTCGGCCCGCAGGGCCTCGAGCACCCCCTCGTGCCAGGACATGAGGTCGAAGGAGAAGCGGATGTCGCCCGTGCGCGGATCGACCACGCCGGGTGTGCCTATCACGCAGGCGCGGACCCGGTCGAGGGGGACGCCCGCCTTGTCCGCCAGGCGCATCACGGCTGTGTGCACCAGCGCGACGGGCTCGTCGGAGGCGCTGGGGTCGACGCTGACCTCGCTGATGACGCGGCCGGTGATGTCGGCGATCGTCGCCGTCACGCGGCTCGCGCTGACGTCCAGTGCCGCGACGTAAGCGCTTTCTGGGACGACCGCGTAGAGCGCCGCGTTGGGTCCGCGGCCGCCGGCCTTGCTGCCGACCACGCGGACCAGGTCGCGCTCCTCCAATCGGGCCAGGAGCTGGGAGGCGGTCACCTTGGACAGTCCCGTTCTCGTTCCCAGCTGCGTTCGGGTCAGCGGACCGGCCGACAGCAGCAGTTCCAGCGCCGCACGGTCGTTGAGCTGGCGTAGCAGCCGGGGAGTTCCCGGGCGTTGAGACATAACCGTGACACCTCACCCTGTTTTTATTAGGAAAGTTTCCTGTTAATTTAGCTCACAACCTCACAGGAGGTCACGTCCCGGAAAGGTCCGAGTTCCCATCGAACACGGACCCCCCGGTACCCGCGCCGGCGGGACGGCCAACGTGCTATCCCAGCACAGTTCCCACACAGTCGTCGAAGCGGCCGGATCACCTATGATCCCAGGCCGCGTCGAGCACAGGCGTCGAGCCCCAGCGCGCCGTGCGAAGGGAGACAGGTACACCATGAAGTTCCCCAAGATCGCCGCGGCCTCGGCCGTGGTCATGCTCGCCGCCGCCTGTGGCGGCGGCTCCGACGAGGGCGACGCAGGCGGCTCCGCCGGAGCCCCCGAGACCCTCACCGTGTGGCGGATGGGTGACGCCACCGAGGACCAGAACGCCTTCATGGACTCGGTCACCGAGCAGTACCAGGAGCTCTACCCCGACACCGAGGTCGACGTGCAGTGGGTCCCCTGGGGCGAGTTCTCCCAGCGGTTCCAGACGGCGATGGTCAGTGGCGGCCCCGACGTCGTCGAGATCGGCAACGACCAGGTTCCCACCTGGGCCGACGCCGGAGCGCTCTACGACGTCGCCGAGCTGGCCGAGGACTGGGAGGAGCGCGAGGACATCCTGGAGGGCGCCTACGCCAACGGCACCTTCGGCGACGCCCAGTACAGCGTCCCCTGGTACAGCGGCGTCCGCGCCCTCTGGTACAACGCCGACTGGCTCCGCGAACTCGGCCACGAGCCGCCGCAGGACTGGGACGAGCTCCTGGAGGTCTCCGCCGCCATCGAGGACGAGTACGACGTCCCCGGTTTCGCCGCACCGACCGACTTCCTCAACGGCATCGCCAGCTTCGTCTGGTCCAACGGCGGCGAGTTCGCCACCCTGGAGGGCGACGAGTGGACGGGGCAGCTGGACTCCCCCGAGACCACCGAGGCCCTGGAGTTCTACGCGGACCTGACCGTGGACGGGGTCTCACCGAGCGCCTGCATCGGCCTGAACGAGGTCGACTGCGCGCACGCCGACTTCGTCAACCGCGACCTCGGCATGTTCATCGACGGCCCCTGGGCCCGGGCCCAGCTGGAGGACCTGAACGACGAGCACGCCGACCAGTGGGCCACCGCGCCGATCCCCGGAGCGGACGGCATGGCCCCCGCCTTCGGCGGCGGCTCCGACCTGGCCGTGTGGGGCACCACCGAGCACCCCGAGGCAGCGTTCGACTACATCACCACGCTGAACAGCAAGGACAACGCGCTGACCTACAACGAGGTCTCGTCGATGTTCCCGACCTACGGCGACGTGCTGGAGAGCGAGACCTTCCAGAACGACCCCGTCCTGTCCGGCGCGGCCACCCAGGCCACCGGTGACCTGCGCCTGTTCCCGGACACGCCCAACTGGGGCCACGTCCAGTGGGAGCTGACCACGGTCCAGACCGCGGTGCAGCGCATGGCCGAGGGCGAGTCCGCCGACGACGTGCTCCCCGAGCTGAACGACGAGCTCACCGAGGCGCTCAACCGCCCCACCGAGTAGCAACAGAGCAGCCACGGCCGTGCGCTCCCGCGCACGGCTAGGGCGTGTTCCGCGGGTGCCGCCCGTCGCGAGCGCCGAATCCAGTGGTGCTCTCGCAAGGCCGAAGAAGGGGTTCCCCTGCTGTGCGGCTTCGCCGTTATCGCACAGCGGGGCCCGCCCGGTTCGGCTGTCGACTGATGAGAACGCCGCGAGAGTGCCGCTGGGGCGACGCGCAGCAGGGCGAGTACCTGCGGAACACGCCCTAGGGCGGCCGTCGCACCGACGGCCGCCCCGTCCAACCGCCAGGTGAGAACAGCCATGACACAAACGCTGGAACGCGCCACCACTCCTGACGATCCGCAGGGGTCCCCGCCGCGCCTCCGCTCGAAGCTGGTGCCGCGACGCCGAGCGCTCGCGCCCTACCTCCTCATCCTCCCCGCCCTCACGGCCCTCGCAGCGGTCCTGCTCTGGCCGATCGTGCAGATGGTGTGGATGTCGCTGCACGACTACGGACTGCGCCAACTCCAGGGCCAGGAAGCGGAGTGGAACGGCTTCGCCCACTACACCTCGGTCCTGACCGACCCGCGCTTCTGGGAGATCTTCCGGAACACGATCGTCGTGTGCCTGGCCATGGTGGTCGTGACGATGGTCCTGGGGACCCTCGTGGGCATCCTGCTCCACAAGCTCCCCAACTGGGCCTCCACCGTCCTCGGTCTGGGCCTGATGCTGGCCTGGGCCACGCCCGTCATCAGCGCCGCGATCGTCTACCGCTGGCTCTTCGACACCCGGTACGGCCTGTTCAACACGATCATGGCGGGGCTGCCGGACTGGCTCGTGGGATCGGGCTGGGAGGAGTTCAACTGGTTCAACTCCCCGAGCACGCTCTTCCCGATCCTGATCGTGACCGTCGTCTGGCAGTCGTTCCCGTTCGTGGCGATCAGCGTGCTGGCCGGACTCAAGAGCATCCCCAACGAGCTCTACGAGGCCGCGCGCATGGACGGCGCCGGCGCCTGGACGAGCTTCTGGAACGTCACCTTCCCCATGCTGCGGCCGCTCTTCGCGCTGCTGCTCGTCCTGCAGGTGATCTGGGACTTCCGGATCTTCACGCAGCTGTTCATCCTCGCCGGTGGCGTCACCAACCGCGACGTGGCCCTGCTGCCCGTCTACATCTACCAACTCGGCTTCGCCTCGACCCCGCCGAACTACGGCATGGGTTCGGCGATCGCCGTCATCATGACCGTCCTGGTCCTCGCGATCACCGCGTACTACCTGCGAGTGATGATCCGCCAGGGGGAGACCCGATGAACAACGTCCACCGTCCGCGCAGGACGGCCGGCAAGGTCGGCCTGTACACCGCGGCCCTCGCCGTCCTCGTCTTCGCGGTGTTCCCGGTCTACTGGGTCCTGGCCACCGCGCTGCGGCCCACCGGGGAGATCTTCACCCGCGAGCCCACGCTGCTGCCGCGCACGATCACCTTCGAGCACTTCGAGCGGGTCCTGTCCGGGGTGCTCATCCCCGGCACGTCGTTCTGGTCGTTCCTCACCAACAGCCTCATCGTGACCCTGGGCGCGGTCACCGTCGCCGCGCTGCTGTCCCTGCTCGCTGCGGTCGGCGTCGCGCGGTACCGGTTCCGGCTGCGCTCGGTCTTCATCGTCCTGCTGCTGGTCATCCAGATGGTGCCGGTCGAGGCGCTGATCATCTCGCTGTTCGTCAACTTCTTCCACCTGGGCCGGACCCTGGACGTGGAACTGGTGAACAACCTCTCCGGCGTGTTCGTGGTCTACGTCGCGGTGTCCCTGCCGATCACCATCCTGATGGTCCGCAACTTCGTCAACGCCGTACCCAAGGAGTTGGAGGAGGCCGCGGCCATCGACGGCGCCGGCGGCTGGACGATCTTCTGGCGCATCCTCATGCCGCTGGTCGCTCCCGGGCTCGCCGCCGCGAGCATCTTCGCCTTCATCACCACCTGGAACGAGTTCGTCGTCGCCTTCACGTTCCTGCAGAACAACACGGGCGCCTACACGCTGCCGATCTCGCTGCAGTACTACTTCGGCGCGGTGTCGATCGAGTGGGGGTCCATCATGGCCGCCTCCACCCTGCTGACCGTCCCGGTGATGATCTTCTTCCTCATCGTCCAGCGCCGCATGGTCTCCGGTCTGACCATGGGCGCGGTCAAGGGCTGACCCCGCCCCGGCCGCCTCCCCCTCACCACCGCCCGGCCGGCACCGCCCCGACGCACGGTGCCGGCCGCGGGCCCACCCGTCGCCCACCACCGCCCTCAACGGCCGGCCTCCGGCCACAGGCCCACCCGTCGCCCACCACCGCCCTCAACGGCCGGCCTCCGGCCGCAGTCCTTCTATGGACTCTCACGCTCACCGAACGGAGTTCGTCATGTCGAACGACCCGACCCTGGCGCGCCTGGCCAACGCCACACTGCTGGTCCCCTTCGAGTCCCACCACGCACCGCGCTGGCTGCTGGAGGGTCTGGCGGACGGCATCGCCGGTGTCTGTCTGTTCCACAACAACCTGGACGGCTCCGAGCAGGTGACCGCGCTGAACGCGCGGCTGGCCGAGGCCGCCGACACGCCGCTGGTCTCCCTGGACGAGGAGGGCGGCGACGTCACCCGCATCGGCCAGGCGCGCGGCAGCGACTACCCGGGCAACGCCGCACTGGGCGCGGTCGACGACACCGACCTGACCCGCCTGACCCACCGCTCCCTCGGCGGACGCCTGGCCGGGCTGGGCTTCAACATGGACCTGGCGCCGTCCGTCGACGTCAACGTCGCGGCCGACAACCCGGTCATCGGAACCCGCTCCTTCGGCGCCGACGCCGACCTGGTGGCCCGGCACGCGGCGGCGGCCGTCCAGGGCCTGCAGGAGGCAGGTGTGGTGGCGTGCGCCAAGCACTTCCCCGGCCACGGCGCGACCTCACAGGACTCCCACCACGTGCTGCCCCGTGTGGAGGCCGACCTGGACCTGCTGCACCGGCGCGAGCTCGCCCCGTTCCGGGCGGCGGTCGAGGCGGGTGTCCGCACGATCCTGACCGCGCACATCGAGATGCCCGCCCTGGGCGGCGACGGGCCCGCCACGCTCACGCCGAGCATCCTCAACGGCCTGCTCCGCGACGAGCTGGGCTTCACCGGGGTCGTCATGAGCGACGCCATGGACATGCACGGCGTCAGCGGCAGCATCGGCATCCCCGAGGCCAGCGTGCGCGCGGTCGCCGCCGGCTGCGACCTGCTGTGCCTGGGCCGGTTCGTCTACGCCGACCAGATCGAGCGAGTACGCACGGCCCTGGTCGACGCGGTCCGCGAGGGCCGCCTGTCCGGTGAGCGGCTGGAGGAGGCCGCCGAGCGCACGAACGCGCTGCGGTCGTGGATCCGCGGGACCGCCGACCGCAGGACCGCGGCCGCCGAGACCGACGGCATCGGCCTGGCCGGGGCCCGCCGCGCGGCCAGGGTGGACGGTGAGCTGCCCGCGCTGACGGACCCGTTCGTCGTGGAGGTGGACGCGCCCGCGGGCATGGCCGTGGGCGACGTCCACTGGGGCCTGTCCGGGTGGTTCCCCGACGTACGGCGGGTGTCCCCCGACGTCGCCGGCGCCGACCGGCTGGCCGCCGAGGCGGCCGGCCGCGACCTGGTCGTCGTGGTGCGCGACGCGCACCGCTACCCCGAGGCCCAGGAGCTCGTCAGCCGCCTGTTGGCGGCCCACCCCACCGCCGTGGTCGTGGAGATGGGCCTGCCCATCTGGCGGCCCGGCTGTGGTGCCTACGTGAGCACGTACGGCGCCGCGCACGTCAACGCGCGCAGCGCCGCCGAGCTGCTGGGCTCCGGCGGCACGGTGGGTGCCGCGGTCCCGCCCCGGGGCTGACTCCCCCGTCCGTCGTCGGTGGGACGACCGGAGCCGAAGGCTCTCCGTTGAGGGCGGAAACCCCTCCCCTGCGCGAAGCGCCCCCCAGGGGCGATGGCGGGCGACGGGAGGGGTTTGTCCCAGAAACCAGGTCGGAGAAGTATCCTTAAGAGGCAGCATCCCGGCCGGCGGCGTTCCCGCGGGCGGCCGGTGCCCCATTCGCCCTTCAAAACACGGCATAATCACAGCATGCGCCTTTCAGCCCGGGTCGACTACGCGCTACGCGCGGCAGCGGAGCTCGCTGTCGCCGGCGAAGGGCCGGTGACGGCGGAGCAGCTCGCGCGTGCTCAGTCCATCCCCGGAAAATTCCTGGAGAACATCCTCACCCAACTGCGCCGTGCCGGTCTGGTGCGCAGCCAGCGCGGCCCTGTGGGCGGCTACTGGCTGGCCCGTCCGGCCGCGGAGATCTCCCTCGCGGACATCATCCGCGCGGTCGACGGCCCCTTGGCCAACGTTCGAGGCGAACGCCCCGAACACGTCGACTACGACGGTGCCGCCCGCAGCCTGCAACAGGTGTGGATCGCGCTGCGCGCCAGCGAGCGGTCCATCCTGGAGGGTGTCAACCTCCAGCACCTGGTGACCAACGAGTTGCCGGAGTCCGTACGCGCCCTCGCCGAGGATCCCGAGGCATGGGTGAACCACAGCCACCGCTGAGGGGCGCGCCGGGGCCTTCGTCGTCGCCCGCGCCTGCGCCCGTGCCCACGCCGTCGCCCGCCACCACCCTCAACGGAAGCCTACGGCGCAGCCCTTCCTGCTCAGGCTCGGCTCCTCCTGCAGGCACCGGCGCGCCCCTTCACCCGTGCCTTCCTTGGGCCTGCGCCCGTTCCTCGCTTCGGCCCGGACAGACCCCCTGTAGTCGGGGCAGGCTTGACGGCCCACCCTTCACCCCCTGGAGTCCCGTAGGCCCGGGACCGGCTCGGGACGCTTGCCCGCGCCGCGCGCCGTGACCACGTGAAGGAGCCGACCACCCGGGCGGGTGGTCGGCTCCTTCACGTGGTCACGGCGAAGCTGGACTGACGTACGGACCCGAATGCTGGGGTCAGACCCCCACCATGTCGGCGACCTGGGGAACGCGATCCGGTACCTGCTCGATGCCGAGGTCCTGCGCTGGAACGGGATCGGCCGTGACCGCGTCACCGAGCAGCGCGGCCTCCTGGAGCTCGGCGAGGGCCAGCTGGTCGGAGACCTCTCTCAGCACCTGCGAGAGCGGGACCCCGAGGGCCCCGCAGATCGAGGAGAGCAGTTCGGAAGAGGCTTCCTTCTGCCCGCGTTCGACCTCCGACAGGTATCCGAGGGACACACGTGCATCGGCCGACACCTCGCGGAGGGTGCGGCCCTGGCGCTGGCGCAGCCGCCTGAGCACGTCACCAAGTAGGTGACGAAGCAGGACCATCATTCGCGCTCCCTCCCACCGGTAGCGACCTTCATATACAACACCGTACCTGCCCCACGCCCGATTCGGGCACCTCTTGTCGTCCTGTTCGCTGGAGGGGGAACCGCGTCCCGGTGTGGTTTTGTTCCCGGGAAACGGGTAGAGGGCATCCCCTCGACGGAGTCAGAACCGGGTGCCGTCCACCGCGTTCCCGCGGACGGCCGAGTCCAGCAGCGCGAGTGCGCCCTCGACCGTGGCGTATCGGATACCCCCACGATCACCGGTGAAACGAAAGGCACGGGCGGCGGAGTTCCCGGAGGGCCCGGCGACGGCCGCGTAGACGGTGCCCACGGGCTGTCCGTCCTGGGGTTCCGGCCCGGCGACGCCCGTCACCGCGACGGCGAAATCCGCGCCCAGGAGACGGCGTGCGCCCGAGGCCATCGCCTCGGCCACGCCCGGGTGGACGGCGCCGTGGGCGGCCAGGAGCTCCTCCGGGACGCCGAGGAGATCGGCCTTGGTCTGGGTGGCGTAGGTCACCACACCGCCGCGGTAGGTGGCCGAGGACCCGGGCACGGCGGTCAGGTGCGCGCCGATCAGGCCGCCGGTGAGCGACTCGGCGGTGGCGCAGGTGGCACCGCGCGCGAGCAGGGACTCGTGGGCCGCCTGCGCGGCGGCCACGGCGGCGACCTGCGGACCGAGGTCCTCGCCGCCCCCGGTCACGAGTCGGCCCCTCCCCGGGAGCGGGTCAGACGGACGGCGTCGAACACGTACACGATCCCGGTCCACAGGGTGACCGCCAGGGCGGCCGCCATCACCAGGTGGGCGGCCCAGGTGAACACGAAGGCGAAGGGCAGCAGATACAGCGGGAAGAGGTAGATGCTGATCGCGACGATCTGCAGGACGGTCTTGAGCTTGCCGCCCTTGCTCGCGGGCATGACGCCGTAGCGCAGCACCGCGAAGCGCAGGGCGGTGATCCCCCACTCACGCGCCAGGATGGCGATGGTCACCCACCACCACAGGTCGCCCTGGAGGGACAGCACGACCAGCGCCGCACCGGTGAGCGCCTTGTCGGCGATGGGGTCGGCGATCTTGCCGAAGTCGGTGACCAGGTTGCGGCGACGCGCGATCTCGCCGTCGATGCGGTCGGTGATCGCGGCCAGCACGAACACCGTGAACGCGGCGAAGCGCCACCAGGAGCCGTCCAGGAACATGAACCAGACGAAGAGCGGCACCATGACCAGGCGGCTCATCGTCAGGACGTTGGCGAGGTTCCACAGCGGGGCCTGGGGCGCGGACGACGCCGCGGGTTCCTGGGTGCTCATCTGTCTCCGGCTTCCCCGTCCGCCTGGGTCTCGTCCTGTTCGGCGACCAGGTCGGCGCCGGCGGACTGGATGACGGTGGCGCGCACCAGGTCGCCGACGGCGAGGTTCTCACCGTAGAGGATGGTGCTGCCGTCCACCTCGGGCGCCTGGTGGCCGGAGCGGCCCTCGTAGGCGCCGTCCTCCAGCTCGGTCTCGACGAGCACGGTCACCTCGGTGCCGATCCGCTCCTCGGCTCGCTGGGCCATGAGCTCCTCGGAGAGCCGGTTGAGCCGGTCGACGCGCTCGCCGATGACCTCGGCGGACAGCTTGCCCGGGTGGTCCAGGGCCTCGGTGTTGTCCTCGTCGGAGTAGCCGAAGACGCCGATCGCGTCCAGCCTGGCCTCGCTGAGGAAGGCGACCAGGTCCTCGAACTCGGCCTCGGTCTCACCGGGGAAGCCCACGATGAAGTTGGAGCGGGCGCCGGCCTCGGGGGCGCGCTCGCGGACCGTGCGCAGCAGCTCCAGGAAGCGCTCGCGGTCGCCGAAGCGCCGCATGCGCCGCAGCAGGGTACCGCTGGCGTGCTGGAAGGAGAGGTCGAAGTAGGGCACGACGCCGGGGGTGCCGGTGAGCACGTCGATGAGCCCGGGCCGCACCTCGGCGGGCTGGAGGTAGCTGACGCGCACGCGCTCCAGGCCCTCGACCGCGGCCAGGCGCGGCAGCAGCTTCTCCAGCGCGCGGACGTCGCCCAGGTCCTTGCCGTAGGACGTGGAGTTCTCGCTGACGAGGAACACCTCGCGCACGCCCTCACCCGCCAGCCACTCGGCCTCGCGCAGGATCTCGTCGGGCTGACGGGAGATGTAGGCACCGCGGAAGGTGGGGATGGCGCAGAAGGTGCAGCGGCGGTCGCAGCCGGACGCGATCTTGAGGTTGGCGACCGGACCGCCGGTGAGGCGGCGGCGCGGGATCGCGGCGCGGTAGGGCAGCTCGGTGCCCTCGGCGCCCGCGGCGTCGGTGAAGGCCGCGTGGCCCGGGACGTGCGCCTGGGAGGCGTCGCGGTCCGCCGGGCTGATGGGCAGCAGCGTGCGCCGGTCGCGGGGATCGTGCGGCACGAGCTGACGGCCGGCGACGACGTCGTCGAGCCGGTCGGTGATGGCGGAGTAGTCGTCGAAGCCGATGACCTGCGCCTCGGGCAGGGCGTCGGCGAGTTCGGAGCCGTAGCGCTCGGCCATGCACCCGGCGGCGACGACCTTGCCGCCGTTCTCGGCCGCCTCCAGGAGCGTCTCGATGGAGTCCTGTTTGGCGGCGTCGATGAATCCGCAGGTGTTGACGACGGTCACGTCGGCCTTGGCGTCGCCGTCGACGAGGTCCCAGCCGCCTTCGGCCAGGCGTCCGGCCAGCTCTTCGGAGTCGACCTCGTTACGCGCACACCCCAGGGTGACGAGTGAGACAGTACGGCGCGATGACATGGCTTCCAAGCGTGTGGGAGAGCTTCGAGTGGTGCGGCGCGCGACGCGGTCCGGGCCGCGCTCGCGTCCGGCCGGAGGCCGCTGCCGCGACCCCCAACCCTACCGTGGATACTCCACCTGCCCGAACCCGGCCGGACGCGAACGCCTCTCACCCGGTGAAGCCGTCGGCGTCGACGGTGACCTCCTTGACCGCGCCGGACGAGCCCGCCGCGCCGAGGTCCCGCCCGTCGACGGACACGCGGAGCGCTCCGGCGTGGCCGACCCGCAGCGTCAGGGTGTCGTCGGAGACGTACTCCTGGCTCTGGCCCGCCAGCAGGAATCCGGTGAACAGGTCCGTGCCGTCGGTGTCGGTGACCTTGAGCCAGGTCCGGTCCGAGGCGGCGACCCCGACCGTGAACTCGGTGGGCGGCTCCAGCGCGGGCACGTCGGCCACCGAGGCGTGCGCGGCCCCGCCGCCGTCCTGCGCGGGGCCGACCACGCTGCCGGACTCGACGGCCGAACGCAGCGGGAGCTCGCCCTCCCATCCCTGCCAGGCCCGGACTCCGACGAAGACCGCGAGGACGAGGATGACGCCGACGACCGCCCACGGCCAGTGCCGGCGGACGGCTTCGGCCGGGCGCCGACGGGTGCGGTCGGCGGCCCGGGTCCCCGGACGCGGGCGCTCGGCGTCCCGGGACGCGGTCCGGACCCCGGTCGCGGTCTCCGCCGCGGCCGTCCGCTCCCGGTACTGGGCGCTGTGCCGGCCCACGCGCGGGGCCGGCACGCCGCCGCTCGGTGCCTTCCCCTGCTGCGCCTTCCCCTGCTGTGCCTTCCCCCGCTGTGCCTTCCCGCGCGGCGCTCTCCCCCGCACCGGTCGGTCCACGTGGCGACGGCGCTCGAAGTGGCCCCAGCGCTCGGCGGCGTCGGCGGGGTCCTCTCCGTCGTCGCCGACCCGCAGCGGCCCGGCCATGGTGTCGTCGTCGGAGCCTCGGGCGGCCGCGCGCGCCGCGGCGATCGCCCGGGCGGCCTCGGGGGCGGCCGCCGGGTGGCGCTGGAGCGGGACGAAGGCGAGCTTGGCCTTGTCGGCGTGGTCGCGTTCGTACTCCGCCAGGAGCGGATCCGGGTCCAGTCCCAGGGCCCGGCAGATGCCCCGGATGTGTCCGCGGGCGTAGAAGTCCCCTCCGCAGGGGACGAAGTCCTCCGCTTCGATGCCCTTGAGGACCCGTTCCCGGATGCGTGTACGGGTGCTGAGGTCCGCGACCGTGTAGCCCGCCGCGATGCGTGCGGCGGCCAGAGTGTGGCCGATCGTCGCCATGCGCACTCCCTCCACGACTGTCTGTGAGTGGCGGAGTCCACTCTGCCCTGCCGTCCGCGTCCACGCAGGCCACCACGCCCCATGCGGCGTCCAAGATCGTTCCAAATCGGGCAGGGTCCGTCCGCGGCCCCGGTCGCGGACGGAAGGGACGTGTGGAACGGGTGGGGAGGAGGGCCGTCAGCCCCGGATCTCGGTGAGCACCCCGGGCAGTTCGTCCGGGGAGACGAGCACGTCGCGGGCCTTGGAGCCCTCGCTGGGGCCGACGACGTCGCGGCTCTCCATGAGGTCCATCAGGCGGCCCGCCTTGGCGAAGCCCACGCGCAGCTTGCGCTGGAGCATCGACGTGGACCCGAACTGGGTGGTGACGACCAGCTCGACGGCCTGCAGCAGCAGGTCGAGGTCGTCGCCGATGTCCTCGTCGATCTCCTTCTTCTTGGTCTCGGGCGCCGCGACGTCCTCGCGGTAGCTGGGCTCGGACTGCTTCTTGCAGTGGTCGACGATCCCCCGGATCTCCTTCTCCGAGACCCAGGCGTTCTGCAGCCGGATGGGCTTGCCCGCGCCCATGGGCAGGAACAGCGCGTCGCCCTTGCCCACCAGCTTCTCCGCGCCGGGCTGGTCGAGGATGACGCGGCTGTCGGAGAGGCTGGAGGTGGCGAAGGCCAGCCGGGAGGGCACGTTGGCCTTGATCAGACCGGTGACGACGTCGACGCTCGGCCGCTGGGTGGCGAGTACGAGGTGGATGCCGGCGGCGCGGGCGAGCTGGGTGATGCGCACGACGGCGTCCTCGACGTCGCGCGGGGCGACCATCATCAGGTCGGCGAGCTCGTCCACGATCACCAGCAGGTAGGGGTAGGGCTCGTACACGCGCTCGCTGCCGGGCGGCGTGGTGAGCTCGCCCTTGCGCACGGCCGCGTTGAAGTCGTCGACGTGCCTGTAGCCGGAGGCGGCCAGGTCGTCGTAGCGCCGGTCCATCTCCCCCACGACCCACTGCAGGGCCTCCGCGGCCCGCTTGGGGTTGGTGATGATGGGGGTGATCAGGTGCGGGATGCCCTCGTACATGGTCAGCTCGACCCGCTTGGGGTCGACCAGGATCATCCGCACCTCGTCGGGCGTGGAGCGCATCATCAGCGAGGTGATGAGCCCGTTGATGCAGGTCGACTTGCCGGCACCGGTCGCGCCGGCCACCAGCACGTGCGGCATCTTGGCGAGGTTGGCCACGACGTTGGAGCCCTCGACGTCCTTGCCCAGTCCCACCAGCATCGGGTGGTCGTCGGAGGTCGCCGCCGGGGAGCCCAGCACGTCGCCCAGGCTGACGATGTCCTTGTCGGTGTTGGGGATCTCCACCCCGATGGCGGACTTGCCCGGGATCGGCGACTGGATGCGCACGTCGGCGCTCTTGACGGCCAGGGAGATGTTCTTGGCCAGCGCGGTGACCTTCTCGACCTTGACCGCGGGACCCAGCTCGATCTCGTAGCGGGTCACCGTCGGCCCCCGGGTGAATCCGGTGACCTCGGCGTCGAGCTTGAACTGGGTGAGCACGCCCGAGAGTGCGGCCACCACGTCGTCGTTGGCCTTGGTACGCGGCTTGGACGGGCTGCCCGGCTTGAGCATGCTCGCCACGGGCAGCTCGTAGTCGCCCTCCACCACGCGGGAGGGGATGGACAGCTGTTCCGTGGCCCCGGGCGCCGGCGTGGGGTCGGGGGCCGGGTCCTTGGCCTTGGCGCGGCCCTTCCCCCGCCTGCCCGCGGTGGCCTCGGCCGCCTCCCCGTCGTCGGTGAGGGCCGGGGCGACCGGTTCGGGCTCGTCCGGCAGCACGGGGCTGTCGTAGGGGCGCTCGTGGTCGCCCGCCACCGACTCCTCGGCGCTCGCGGAGGCCTTGCGCCGCGGTTTGGCGGCCTTCTTCCTCTTGCCGGTGTCGGCCCCCAGGATGCCGATCCCCGCGTCGGGCCCGGTGTCGCGTTCCAGGAGCGCCCCGAACAGGGCCTGGAGGCGTTCGGGAATGCGGCGGATGGGGGTCGCGGTGACCACGAGGACGCCGAAGAGCAGTACCAGGACCAGGAGCAGGCCGGTGAGCCAGGGGGTGATGACAGCGCTGAGGGGGCCCGAGGCGACGAAGCCGATGAGGCCGCCCGACTTCTGCAGCGCCTCCATCCCCTCCGAGGGCTGCGGGATGCCGTGGCCGATGTGGATGAGTCCGAGCAGGCCGAGCATGATCGAACTGAAGCCGATGAACAGCCGACCCGCGTCGCCCTCCCTGCCGCCGGCGGGGGTGCGCATCAGCTTGACGGCGATGGGCAGGAACAGCAGCGGCAGGATCGGTGAGAAGGTGCCGAAGGTGCCCTCGACGGCCAGGCGCGTGTAGGCCAGCAGCGGGCCCTCGCTCTGCCACCACACGGCTCCGGCCACGAGGATGCCCGCGGCGAGGAGGATGAGCCCGGCGCCGTCCCTGCGCAGATCGGGGTCCAGGTCGCGGGCGCTGCGGCCGACCGCGCGGGCGGCACCGCCCACGGTGTGCGCGATCAGCTTCCACAGGACCAGCAGGAACTGCCCGAACATGGTGACCGCGAAGGCGATCGGACCGTCGGGCATACGCTTCTTCGCCGCTGGTCTGCGCGACGCGGGCTTCTTGCGTCCGGAACCGCCGGAGGAGGCACGCGCGGGCATCGGGGGTCACCTCCACCGTACTGACGATCACTGGGCCCGGGCAGGACGGCCCGCCACGGCGAGCAGCCTACTCAGGTGTCCAGCCTCGCCGCGCGCATCCGCCCCGGCGTGTCGCGCCGCGGGCGCACAACGGTGCCGGGGAGCCGCCCGGCCCGGGGAACGCGTCCCGGGCCGGGCGGCCGTGGTGTCGCCTCCCGGTCAGACCTCGACGAGGACCGGGATGATCATGGGACGACGGCGGTAGGTGTCGTTGACCCACCGGCCCGTGCTGCGGCGGATGAGCTGCCGCAGCTGGTGCGGGTCGTTGACCCCGTCCCGCGCCGCCTTGTCCAGGGAGTCCTGGATCTTGTCGATGACGTCGTCGTAGGCGGTGGCGCCGATGCCCGCGCCCCGGGTGTGGATCTCGGGGTCGCCGAGGATCTTGCCCGTGTTCGAGTCCACGGCCACGACCACGGAGATGAAGCCCTCCTCGCCGAGGATGCGGCGGTCCTTCAGCGAGGCCTCGGTCACGTCGCCCACCGACGCGCCGTCCACGTACACGTAGCCGGCCTGGACGGCGCCGACGATCTTGGCCCGGCCCTTGTAGAGGTCGACGACGACGCCGTCCTCGGCGATGACGACCCTGTCGCCGGGCACGCCGCTGAGCTTGGCCAGGTCGGCGTGGGCGCGCATGTGCCGCCACTCGCCGTGCACCGGCAGGAAGTTGCGCGGACGCACCATGTTGAGCACGTACAGCAGCTCGCCGGCCGACGCGTGCCCGGACACGTGCACCAGCGCGTTGCCCTTGTGCACGATGTTGGCGCCCCAGCGGGTCAGGCCGTTGATCACCCGGTTGACGGAGTTCTCGTTGCCGGGGATCAGCGAGGACGCGAGCAGGATCGTGTCGCCCTCCTCGATCCTGATCTGGTGGTCCCGGTTGGCCATCCGGCTGAGCGCGGCCATCGGCTCGCCCTGGGACCCGGTGCACACCATGAGCACCTCGTCGGGAGGCAGCCTGTCGAGCTGCTTGACGTCGATGACGGTGTCGCCGGGGATGCTGAGGTAGCCGAGGTCGCGCGCGATGTTCATGTTGCGGACCATGGAGCGGCCCACGAACGCGATCTTGCGGCCGTGCCGGACCGCCGCGTCGATGACCTGCTGGACGCGGTGCACGTGGGAGGCGAAGCACGCCACCACGACACGCTTCTCCGACTGCCGGAAGACCTTGTCGATGGCGTCGTTGAGGTTGCGCTCGCTCACCACGAAGCCGGGCTGCTCGGCGTTGGTGGAGTCCGACAGCAGCAGGTCCACGCCCTCGTCGCCGAACCGGGCGAAGCCGCCCAGGTCGGTCAGGCGGCCGTCCAGCGGCAGCTGGTCCATCTTGAAGTCGCCGGTGTGCAGCAGCGACCCTGCCGGGGTGCGCATGCCGATGGCCAGCGCGTCCGGGATGGAGTGGTTGACCGCGAAGAACTCCAGGTCGAACGGGCCGAAGTCGTGGCGCTCGCCCTCCTCCACCTGGACCGTCACGGGCTTGATGCGGTGCTCGCCGAGCTTGGCCGTGATGAGGGCGAGCGTGAGCTTGGAGCCGACGATCGGGATGTCGGGGCGCTCGCGCAGCAGGAACGGCACGCCGCCGATGTGGTCCTCGTGCCCGTGGGTGAGCACGACGGCCTCGATGTCGTCGAGACGGTCCCGGATGTAGTCGAAGTCCGGCAGGATCAGGTCGACGCCGGGCTGCTCCTCCTCGGGGAAGAGCACACCGCAGTCGATGACGAGCAGGCGTCCGTCGTACTCGAACACCGTCATGTTGCGGCCGATCTCGCCGAGACCGCCCAGCGGGACGATGCGCAGCGCGCCCTTGCCCAGCGGCGGGGGCGGACCGAGTTCGGGGTGGGGATGGCTCATACGGATCCCTCCGCCAGACGCTCGACATGGACGGCACTGGCCGGGACGGCCTGGTGCGGGGCGAGCCCGATGGGACCCTTGACGCCGGCCGCGGCGAGGTCCTCGCGCAGGAGGGCCTGGAGCTCGGCGGAGGCGTCGGCCAGCGGGGTGCGGACCGGGCCGGAGGGCAGGCCGAACAGGTTGAGCACGGCCTTGGTGGTGATGACGCCCTGGGTCCGGAACATGCCCGTGTACACGGGCGTCAGACGGCGGTGGATGGCCAGCGCCTGGCTGACCTCGCCCGACTCGTAGACGTCGATCATCTCGCGCAGGTCGCTGCCGACGATGTGGCCGACGACGCTGACGAACCCGGCCGCGCCCACCGAGAGCAGCGGCAGGTTCAGGATGTCGGTGCCGCAGTAGTAGGCCAGGTCGGTGCGCTCCATGACCCAGGAGCTGGCGCCGACGTTGTCCTTGGCGTCCTTGTTCGCCACGATGCGCGGGTGCTCGGCCAGGCGGACCAGGGTCTCGGAGGCGATCGGCGTTCCGGTGCGGTGCGGGATGTCGTAGAGCATGACCGGCAGGCCGGTGCTGTCCGCGATGGTCGTGAAGTGCCGGATCAGGCCTTCCTGCGGCGGCTTGTTGTAGTAGGGGGTGACGGCCAGCAGACCGTGCGCACCCGCCTTCTCCGCGGCCTTGGCCAGCTTGATGCTGTGACGGGTGTCGTTGGTGCCGACACCGGCGACGACGGTGGCGCGGTCGCCGACCGCTTCCAGGACCGCCCGGAGCAGGTTGTCCTTCTCCTCGTCGCTGGTGGTGGGCGACTCACCGGTGGTGCCGCTGATCACGAGGCCGTCGTTGTGCTGCTCGTCGACCAGGTAGGTGGCCAGTCTCCCGGCGCCCTCGTAGTCGATCTCACCGTCCTCCAGCATCGGAGTGACCATCGCGGTCAGCATCTTGCCGAATGGGCGGTTCTTGGGGTTCGTCATGTTCGTCATCGCTTGTGAAAGGCTGTGGGACCGCGCCGCGCGGTGCGGCGGGCCCTCGGACGCCCCCTCCTCCTCTCCGTGTTCTGTGTCCTCACGTGGACGCCCGTGCGGGAGTGTCCGCGCACGGGTGGGCGGAAATGCGTGTCCGCCACCGCGATCGGCCGTACCGGCGGGTACCCGGATCGCGGGAAAGTCTGTTGTGCTCCGGCTGTGGGAGCGCTCGGGACTGAGCCCGGTTCGGCCGCCGTCCTCGTTGGTCGAGGTGGACGGGCCAGGGGTGTGAACCTACCCTCCCCGGGCCCCCGCCACGCGCGGGCCCGGGGACCGCGCGGGTCAGGGAGCGGTGGATACGGGGAAGGGAACGGTCAGTCGTCGTTCTTGTCCGGGAGGAACATGCTGAAGACCCAGCTGACGATCGAGATGACCAGCGCGCCCCAGAAGGCAGGCCAGAATCCCTCGATGTGGAAGGGCAGGTCGAACAGACCCGCGATCCAGTTCGTGAGCAGGAGCAGCAACGCGTTGACGACCAGGCCGATGAGGCCGAGCGTCAGCGCGTAGAACAGGCACCCGACCGCTTTGACGATCGGTTTGATGATCGCGTTGACCACGCCGAAGATCACACCGACGGCGAGGTAGACCATGATCTGCCCGGCCGTGTCCTGGGTCGTGACGTCGATCCCGTCGATCAGGAAGACAGCCGCCCAAAGGGCGAGCGCGTTCACGATAACTCTGATAATGAGGCTCACAACCTAGATGTTCCCATGCCCGCGCAAGGCCCGGGAACTCCGACCCAGATGATCTTGTCACGGGACGCGCCCGCGGTGCGTGCCCGGAGGAGGCAGAACGTGTCAGTAGCCCAGTTCGTCCGTCCAGCCCGCGCCGCCGATGTGGACACCGTCGTGGACGTCCAGGTGGCCTCGTGGCGGGCGGTGTACGGGACGCTGCTTCCGGACGAGGTGGTCGAGGGCCTCGGAGGGGACGAGGCCAGGGAGCAGTTCCGGAGCCAGTGGAGCGCCGCCCTGGAGTCGCCGCCCACGTCCCGCCACCGCCTGGTGGTGGCCACCGACGAGGAGGGCGGCACTCGGGTGGTGACGGGGTTCGCCGCCTTCGGACCGGCGGGTGATCCCGACCTGTGGCCCGCCAAGGACGCGGAGGTCTTCGCCCTGCACGTGGACCCGGACCGGGTCCGTCAGGGGCACGGCAGCCGGCTGGTGAACGCGTGCGTGGACACCCTGGTGGAGGCCGGGTTCGCGACGGTGCACGTGTGGGTGCCCGAGCAGGAGAACGCGCTGCGGTCCTTCTTCGAGGCGTCGGGATGGCGCCCGGACGGTGCGCGCCGGGAGATCGACATGGGCCGCCTCCTGCCGATGGTGCGCCTGCACGCGGCCGTGTCCGCCTAGGTCGGACGCGGACGCCCGGGCGCCGTGGCCCGGAGCAGGCACTACCGTGAGGGGGTTGGTACCGGTGCGTCCAGGTGCGCCGTAGTCGAGAGTGAAGGGACCGTCGCGTGGCCACGGTCGGTGAATGGGTCTCTGGGGTGCGCCCCCGCACGCTGCCGAATTCGATCGTCCCCGTGGCGGTGGGTTCGGCGCTCGCCTTCGCCCTGGAGGGGTTCGTGTGGTGGAAGGCCCTCCTGGCCATGGCGGTGGCCCTGGCGCTCCAGGTGGGTGTGAACTTCGCCAACGACTACAGCGACGGTGTCAAGGGCACCGACACCGCGGAGCGGACCGGGCCGGTCCGGCTGACCGCGACGGGGCTGGCACCGCCCCGGCAGGTCCTCACCGCCGCGCTGGGCTCCTTCGCCTTCGCGGGCGCGGTCGGGCTGGTACTGGTGGCGACGTCCTCGTGGTGGCTGCTGCTGGTGGGGGCCGCCGCGATCGCGGCGGCCTGGTACTACACCGGTGGCCGCACCCCGTACGGGTACCGGGGCCTGGGCGAGGTGTCGGTGTTCGTGTTCTTCGGCCTGGTCGCGGTGGTGGGCACGGTGTTCGTGCAGCTGGGAACCGCGCCGTGGCAGGCGTGGGTGGCGGCGGTGCCGGTGGGGCTGCTGTCCTGTTCGGTCCTGGTGATCAACAACCTGCGGGACATCCCGACCGACCGTGAGACGGGCAAGATCACCCTGGCCGTGCGGCTGGGCGAGGCGGGCACCCGCCGCCTGTTCGCGGGGGGCCTCACCCTGGCCTACGTGGTGGCGCTGTCCCTGACACCGGTGTTCTGGTGGACGCCGCTGGTCCTGCTGTCCGTACCGCTGGCCGTGCCCCCGGTCCGCCGGGTGCTGGGCGGACAGGTCGGCCGCGACCTGGTCCTGGGGCTGGGCGAGACGGGCAAGCTGCAACTGGCCTTCGGCGCCCTGTTCTCCCTGGGCCTGCTCCTGGGCTGAGCCGGGCGGTGTGGCCCGCGTGAGGGGCGGTACGGCTGTGACGGCCGACGACCGTTCGTGAGAGCGCGGACGCCGACGGCCGCCGACGCCGGTGGCGCACGGAGAAGGGGACCCTCCCGAGGGGGTCCCCTGGCCGCGACGGGGTGCCCTCAGAGGTCGAGCAGGGCGTCCAGGCCCACGGTGAGGGGGTCGGGAAGGTCGGCGACCCCGCGCACGCCCAGCAGGACGCCGGGCATGAAGGACGTGCGGTTCATCGAGTCGTGCCGGATCTTGAGCGTCTCGCCGTCGGTGCCGAACACGACCTCCTGGTGGGCGATCAGCCCGGCGATGCGCAGCGAGTGCACGCGCACTCCGTCCACGTCGGCACCGCGGGCACCGGGGATCTCGGAGGTGGTGGCGTCGGGCATCGGCGCGGTCCCGGCCTCGCGGCGGGCCCCGGCGACCAGCTCGGCGGTGTGGAACGCGGTACCGCTGGGGGCGTCGGCCTTGTTCGGGTGGTGCAGCTCGATGATCTCCGCGGAGTCGAAGTACGGCGCGGCCTTGCGCGCGAAGTGCATCATCAGCACGGCGGCGACGCCGAAGTTCGGGGCGATGAGCACCTTGGACCCGGGCTCGGCGGCCTGCATGGCGCGCACGCGCTCCAGCTTGGCGTCGTCGAAACCGCTCGTCCCGACGACGGCGTGGATCCCGTGGCCGATGAGCCACTCCAGGTTGTCCATCACCACGTCCGGGTGCGTGAAGTCGACGACGTAGTCGGCTCCCAGCACCGCCGAGCGGTCGTCGGCGCTGTCCACGCCCGCGACGAGTTCCATGTCGTCGGCGGCCTGAACCGCGTTGACGACCTCTGACCCCATGCGCCCATCGGCGCCGAAAACTCCTACCTTGAACACGGCACGAGCGTACCGGAGCCGGTGGTGCCCTTCGGCGCGGCGCCGCGACGCCGCCCGTGCCCGTGGCCGTGGCCGCTCACCGGGCGGTGGCGAGCGTGAGCGCGAAGTCGCCGGCGGGGTCGGTCCACCAGTGGGTGAGCTCGAAGCCCGCTTCGCCGAGCTCGGCCGAGAGCCCCTCGCGGCGGAACTTCGCGGAGACCTCGGTGCGCATCTCCTCGCCCGCCGCGAAGTCGACGGCCAGGTCGAGGTCGGCCACTCGCACGTGCTGGTCGCTCCGGGCGCGCAGACGCATCTCGATCCACTCGCGCTCGGCGTCCCAGCGGGCGACGTGGTCGAAGGCCGCGGGGTCGAAGTCGGCGCCCAGCCGGTGGTTGATCACGCTGAGCACGTTGCGGTTGAAGGCGGCGGTGACGCCCTGGGCGTCGTCGTAGGCGGCCACGAGGCGGTCGGGGTCCTTGACCAGGTCGGCGCCGAGCAGCAGGGAGTCGCCGGTGACCAGGGCCGCGCGGATGTCGCGCAGGAAGGCGGCCCGCGGCCCGGGTTCCTGGTTGCCGATGGTCGATCCCAGGACGGCGAGGATCTGGCGGCCGCCGTCCTCGCTCACGGGCAGCAGGCCGAGGTGCTCCTCGAAGTCGCCGACGACGGCGTGGACGTCGATCCGGGGGTAGTCGTCGGCCAGCCGGGTGGCGGAGGCGGCGAGGAAGTCGCCGCTGACGTCGACGGGGACGAACCGGCTCAGGCGGCCGTGGCGGCGCATGGCGTCCAGCAGCAGGCGGGTCTTGATCCCGGAACCGGACCCGAGCTCGATGAGCGCCTCGGCGTCGGCCGCGTCGGCGATCTCGTCGGCCCGCAGCTCCAGGATCGCGCGCTCGGCGCGGGTCGGGTAGTACTCCGGCAGCGCGGTGATCTCCTCGAACAGGGCGCTGCCGTACTCGTCGTAGAACCACTTGGGCGGGAGCTGCTTGGGCCGTGCGGTCAGACCCGCCGCGACGTCGCTGCGCAGCGCCTTGTCGAGGTCGTCTGCCGTCAGATTTCGGTCGATTCGGAACATGGCGTCCTACCTTCTTTCTCGGGTCTGAACTGGTCATTCGTAAGATCGGTTAGCCCAGGGGCTCTGGGTATGGCTGTCATGGCGTAGCCGCTCGATGGCTCAGGAGACTTGGCCGCCCAGAGCCCCGCGACGACCCGACCGCCCATTGGGAGATGCGACCAGATCGCTGTGTAGGACAACGCCGGCGCGGTCGTCTGCAGGGAACCCGACACCGCGACGAACTGGCGGAGGTGACCGTGCCCCACATCTGGGCCGGAGTGGACATCGGCAAACAACACCACCACTGCGTGGTCATCAACGACCAGGGCGAGCGGCTGCTCTCGCGCCGCGTGGCCAACGACGAAGCCGACCTGATCGACCTGATCGGCGACGTCCTGGCCCTGGACTCCGACCCCCTGTGGGCCGTGGACCTCAACCACGGCGGAGCGGCCCTGCTCATCAGCTTGCTCCTGGCCCACGGCCAACCCGTGGCCTACTTGACCGGCCTGGCCGTGCACCGCGCCTCGGCCACCTACCGGGGCGAGGGCAAGACCGACGCCAAGGACGCGTTCGTCATCGCCGACCAGGCCCGCGTCCGCCGCGACACGGGCCTGCTGCGGCCCGGCGACGAGATCGCCGTGGACCTGCGCATCCTGACCGGCCGCCGCACCGACCTGGTGGCCGACCGAACACGACAGATCAACCGGTTGCGCGCCCAACTGCTGGAGATCTTCCCCGCCCTGGAACGAGCCCTGGACCCGGCCAACAAGGGCCCGGCTGTGCTGCTGGCCGGCTACCAGACCCCGGCCGCCATCCGCCGCCTGGGTGCCAAACGGTTGGAGACCTGGCTGCGGGCACGCGGGGTCAAGGGCGCGACCGCTCTGGCCCGGACCGCGGTCGAAGCCGCCCAGGCCCAACGCACCGCGCTTGCCGGGGAGAAGACGGCTGCGGCGATGGTGGCCCGCCTGGCCGAGGGGGTGATGGCCCTCAACACCGAGATCTCCCAGACCGACGCCCTCATCGAGGCCCGGTTTCGCGAGCATCCGCACGCCGGGGTGATCACCACCCTGCCCGGCATGGGCTCCCTCCTGGGAGCGGAGTTCATCGCCGCCACCGGCGGCGACATGGCCGTGTTCGGCACCGGTGACCGCCTGGCTGGCTTCGCGGGTCTGGCCCCGGCACCCCGCGACTCGGGTCGCGTCAGCGGCAACCTGCGAAGACCCCGCCGCTACCATCGTGGGCTCTTGCGGGCCTTCTACCTGTCCTCCCTGGTGAGCCTGAGGGCGTGCCCGGCCTCGAAGGCCTACTACGACCGCAAGCGAGCCGAGGGCAAGGGGCACAAGCAAGCTCTGTTGGCGCTCTCGCGCCGCCGGGTCAACGTCCTGTGGGCCATGCTCCGTGACGGATCGCCCTACCAAGGTTCACCCCCGGTGACCTTGGCGGCTTGACAACTTCATTGGGAAGTCTCCTGTGTCCCTGACTGGTCTACCCGTGGCGGGTGCGGCTACTGGGGTGACTGCTCGGCGATCTGGTACACCTCGGTCCGGCCCGCGGACGCGACGACGACGGTCCCCTCGGGCACTTCGCGCCATCCCGGGGCGTCGTCGAAGGGCTCGGAGGCCACGAACACCCCGCCCTCCGGCTCGCGCAGCGTGAACAGGGTGTCCCCCGCCGCCGTGCCGACGATGGCCTCACCGTCGCTGGCCAGCAGGTTGTAGCGGCCCTCGGAGTGCTCCCGGGCGTGGCGGACCACGGCGGCCAGGCTCCCGGGCAGGTCCCCGGAGGCGCGCCAGAGCCGCACGGTGTGCGCGAACAGGGGCGCGGAGTCGACCGGCGCCCGCGCGTCGAGGGCGCCGGGCGGTGGCGGGGCGGCCAGCGCGGCGGCCAGCGCCTCGTCGTCCTTGGCCGCCCCGTTGTGGCTGAACAGCAGCCGGTCGGCGCGGAAGGGCTGGGCACCCGACTCCTCGGAGCCGAACCCGACCGTGGCGTCGCGCACGGCGGCCACCACGCACCCGGACGTGATGGCGCGCGCGGCGTCGGCGAAGGACGCGTCGCCCCAGATGGGCATGGCACGCCGGTAGCGCAGCGGCGCCCCGGGCTCCCCGGGCGCCCCCGGCTCCGGGTACCAGCCGACGCCGAACCCGTCGGCGTTGACGGTCCCGTACCGCTGCCTGCGCGGCGCCCAGGACTGGACGTGCAGTGAGTGGGGCGCCGCGTACAGCAGCTCGTGCAGCGTCCGCGGCGGCCCGAGGTAGGCGAGGTGACGGCACATCAGACGGGTTCCGCGTCGCGCGCGCAGCGGAACCCGCTGAAGATCTGCCGCCGGATCGGGTGGTCCCAGTTGCGGAACGTGGAGCGCACCGCGGTGGGGTGGGTCGCCCACGACCCTCCGCGCAGCACCTTGTACCCGCTGTCGAAGAACACCTCGGAGTACTCGCGGTACGGGAAGGCGGCGAACCCCGGGTAGCCGGTGAACGTGGTCGAGGTCCACTCCCACACGTCGCCGATGAGCTGCTGGACGCCCAGCGGAGACGCGCCGTCGGGGTGGCGCCCGGCCGGCGAGGGCCCGAGTCGGCGCTGTCCCAGGTTGGCGTGGCGGGGCTCGGGCTCCTCGTCGCCCCACGGGTAGCGGTACGAGCGGCCGGTGGCGGGGTCGAAGCGGGCGGCCTTCTCCCACTCGGCCTCCGTGGGCAGCCGTTTGCCGGCCCAGGTCGCGTACGCGCGCGCCTCGTGGAAGGACACGTGCTGGACGGGCTCGTCGGGGGGCACGATCTCCTGGCGGCCGAACCGGCGGCGGGTCCAGGCGTGGCCGTCGCGCGACCAGAAGGCGGGCGCCACGGCGCCGCGCTCCTTGCACCACTCCCAGCCGTCCCTGGTCCACCAGCGGCGGGTCTGGTAGCCGCCGTCCTCGACGAACTCCTGGTAGGCGGCGTTGGTGACCGGGCGGGTGTCGATCCAGAAGGCGGCGAGGTCGACCACGCGCGCGGGACGCTCGTTGTCGTAGGCCCAGGGGTCGTCGTCGGTCCCCATGGTGAAGGGGCCCTCGGGGACGAGCACCTCGTCCTGGCCGGGCACGCGCATCAGCGCCACGTCGGCGGGGTCCTCCAACAGGACGGGGGCGCCGCGGCGCAGCTGGTGGGTGGCGAGCATGGTCTCGTCGTGCATGTGCTCGTGCTGGATGACCATGTGGTAGACGAAGCCGGCGTCGAGCAGGGAGCGGCCGGCGTCGGGCGCCCCGGGCTCGCGGGGCGCGATGTCGGCGGTCTCCAGGGTGTCCAGGACCTCCTCGCGCACCCGGGCGTTGTACTCCTCGGCCTCGGCGGGGCGCAGCAGGGGCAGGGTCACGCGGTCGGCGCGCGGGTTCTCGAAGGCGTCGTAGAGGCCGTCGATGTCCGGGCGCAGCGCCTCGCGGCCGCCCGCGGCGCGCAGCAGCCACTGCTCCTCGTAGTTGCCGACGTGTGCCAGGTCCCAGACCAGTGGCGACATCAGCGGCGAGTGCTGGGTGAGCAGGCCCTCGTCGTCCAGGGCCCGCAGGGTGAGTCCGTTGCTGCGCCGCCGGCTGCGGTCGAGTTCGGCGGCGATGCGTTCCTTGGCGATCTCCTGGTCGTGGTTCACCGTGCTCCTCCACTGGGCTCGGAGTGGCGGTCGGCCCCCGCGCCCGTCCGGGGCGCGGCGGACGGGGAGCGCAGGGCGGGTGCGCCCGGCCGGAGGTCGGCCGGGCTCAGTCCCCGCCGGACGTAGCGATCGGCGTAGGCGTCGACGAGGACGGCCAAGTGGGCCGCGCCCATGCGGGGCAGGGCCTCCACGGCCGCGTCGAAGCACACGCGGGCGCAGGCGGCCACGGCCGGATCCTCCAGGCCGCGCTGGGCGGAGCTGAGCCACAGGCGGGGGTCGGGGGCGTGTCCGCGGCACATCCGCTCGGTGGCCTCCGCCGCCACGGCGCGGGCCCGCGGGTCGTCGGCCAGCGCCGCGGCCAGGGCCATGGGGACGGGCCACCAGCGCACCGGGACCGCGTCGATCATGCGCAGCTCCCACCAGCCGCGCGGCCGCACGGGAGGGAAGAGCGTGCTCAGGTGGAATTCCAGGTCGGCGGCGACGGGGCGGCGCGGACCGGTGCCCGCGATCCACTCGGCCAGGGTCACGCCCGGGTCGGAGCGCCACGGGCCGCCGTCGTGGTCGGGTACGGCCATGACGGTGGCGGCCAGGGCGTACTCCGTCCAGGCGGTGGCGGGGTCGCGGTCGCCGTGGGACTCCAGGACGGGCCGGGTGCGTGTGGCGTCGGTGGCGGCCCAGATCGCCCACCGGGTGGACTTCCAGCCGGTGGGGCGGCCGCGCCAGACGGCGGAGTTGGCGAAGGCGGCGACCAGCACCGGGCCGAGCCGGTGGGCGAGCTCCCAGCGGTCGCGGCCGTCGTCGGTGTCGGCGCCCGTGTCCAGGCAGACCTGGAGCGAGGCGGTACCGCACATCATGGTGTGACCGCTCCGATGGCGGCGGTCGGCGAAGAAGCGCTCCATGGCGTCGTAGCGCGGGGCCCGGAGCTGGCGTACGGGCGGGCGGACCGGGTCCAGAGCGGTCTCCCCCAGGCACAGGCCGGCGTCCGCGAGGGCCTTGCCGATGTGCTCCAGGTCCGCGGCCAGGGCCTGGTGGGCCTGGGCCGGGCCCGGTAGCGCGCGCGAGCTGAGCTCGAGCTGGCCGCCGGGCTCGAAGGTGATGCGGCTGCCGGCGGGCAAGGGGCCGCTGGCCTCCAGCAGTGCCGCGAGGCGTTCGATCGAGACGGGTTCGGTGGGCCGGGCGGTGTCGGAGACGAGCCATTCGGTCTCGGCTCCGACCTTGCCTGGAGGCCCGGTCTTGAAACAGACCCCGCGGATGTAGTCGTGAACGTCTTCGGTGGTCAGGTACGTCATGGACGGCTCCCTGGGTGACGGCGCCCGGGTGGAACCGGACGGCACCTCCAGGGTCCTGCCCAGGTGTTCGTCGCGGCGAACATGAACATCTCCTAGAAATCACGGGACGTTTCTGGACATGTCCATGTCACCCGGGGCGCGCACGACGACACTCCAGGTGGTGTCAGGATTCCGCGCCGGGTGCGCACCCCGTCGATAGCAAGTGTGATGTGTATCACATAGAAGTGAAGTCCTTCAGCCGGTCGACGACGACACCGCGCTCCTGCTCGGTCAGCCCGATGCCGAACACCCCGTCGAGGACGTCGGGCACGTCCTCGATCGCGATCTCCCGCTCCTCGTGGGTGCCGTCGGGGTGCTTGGTCACCAGAGCCGTGTTCGTGAGCAGGCTCTGCGCGTGCGGCGCCATGCGCTGGGCCATGAGCCGGCCGCGGAACGGCGACCGCGGGTGGGTGGTCAGGAAGTGACTGAAGATCGCGTAGTCCTGGGGCAGCATCGCGGCGGTGGCGAACATGTACATGTCCCTCCACGTCCGGCCGTCGAAGGACCGCAGGAGCCACTCGTCCGGACCCACGTCGTCGACCCGGTCCAGACGCAGCCCCCAGCCGCCCCGCTCCTCCTGGTGTCCGTCCGCGAGGGGGAAGGGTTCCAGCAGGCCGCCGCCACCGAAACCGACGTCGGCCATCCATCTCCGCCCGTCCAGTTCCACCAGGAGCACGGCGTGGGTCGAGGGCCGCGGATGCCCTTCGGCGCCGATCACGACACGGGCCGCCAGTGCGGTGAACACGAACCCGAGACGGTCCAGGACGGCGGCCAGGAGCAGGTTCTGTTCGTAGCAGTAGCCGCCCCGGCGCCGGTGCACCATCTTGTCGGTGAGCGCGGGGACGTCCAGCAGGACCGGCCGGTCCAGCACGAGCTGGAGGTTCTCGAAGGGGATGTGCGCCAGGTGCGCGCGGTGCACGGCCCTCAGGGTGTCCAGGGTCGGTGGCAGGTCCGCGCCGCGCAGGCCCACGCGGTCGAGGTAGGCGTCCAGGTCCAGGTCACCGCCGCGCCAGAAGTCGCGTTCGGTGACGATCCGTCCGGGCAGGGGTGCGAGTGCGTCTCGTTCGATCGACATGCTCGCGGCAACAGGCCCCCGCGGCTATTGCTTCCGGTCCGCGCGGTCCGGTGGCCGGATCCGGCCACCGGCACCCGCCGCCGCCCAGTGGCAGGCCGCACGGAGCCCGGACGCGTCCGGCCCGGGCCCCTCCTCCAGCACGCCGGGGTCCTGGGTGCGGCAGCGGTCGGCGACGCCCGCCCGCTCCGCCTCCCCCGACGCCAGGACCGGACAGCGCGGGTGGAACCGGCAGCCCCGCGGCACGTGCTTGGGGTCGGGCGGCTCCCCCGACAGGACCACGGGCACCTTCCCCGAGTCCGGCAGGACCGACAGCAGGGCGCGCGTGTAGGGGTGGGCGGGTGCGGCCAGGACCTCCTCCACGGGGCCGGTCTCCACGACCCGGCCCAGGTACATCACGGCGACCCGGTCGGCGATGTTCCAGGCCAGGCCCAGGTCGTGCGTGGCGATCAGGGCCGACAGCCCCAGGTCGGCGCGCAGGTCGAGCAGCAGGCGCAGGATCTCTCCGCGCACCGACGCGTCCAGGGAGGCGACGGGTTCGTCGGCCACCAGGACCTCGGGCTCCAGGACGAGCGCGCCCGCGATCACCACGCGCTGGCGCTGGCCGCCGGACAGCTCGTGCGGGTAGGCGGACAGGAACCGCTCAGGCGGGCGCAGGCCGGCCCGCGACAGTGCCCGCCCCACCCGGTCGGTCTCGTCGGCCGTGGTGCCCTCGTGTACGCGCAGTCCCTCGGCCACGGACTCGTAGACGGTGCGGCGGGGGTTGAGTGAACCGGTGGGGTCCTGCTGGACCAGCTGCACCCGTCGACGGTAGGCGCGCAGGTCGCGCGAGCGGTAGCGCAGTGGCACCCCCTCGAAGAGCACGCGCCCGGCCGTCGGGCGCTCCAGGCCCATCAGGAGCCGGGCGAGCGTGGTCTTGCCGCAGCCCGACTCCCCCACGAGGGCGACGATCTCCCCGGCTCCCACGTCCAGGTCCACGCCGTCGACGGCCCGTGCCGTGCCCGAGCCGCGGTTGAGCCCGGTCCCGGAGGAGAAGGCGACCTCCACGCGCTGGGCGCTGAGCACGGGCACGGCCGCTCCGTCCGCTCCGGCCGGAGCGGACGCGGCGGTGGCAGGTGCGTCTGTGGTGCTCAACGGGCCGTCTCCTGAGGCGGTGGAGGTCACGGGGTCTGCTCCGGAGGAGTCGGTCGAGGGTCGTGGCCCGCCCCCTCCGCCGCGCGGCCCGGGGGCGATGGCGGGCGACGGGCCGAAGAACCCGCGCCGGAGGCGTCCGTTGAGGGTGGTAGCCCCGCCCCCTCCGCCGCGCGGCCCGGGGGCGATGGCGGGCGACGGGCCGGGCCGACGTGTACGCACGCCGCGTGCCGGTCGGCGTGCCCCTCGGTGTCGGGGTCCACCGGCCACAGCGGCGGGTCGACGGTGGCGCACACCGCCTCGGCCACCGCGCAGCGCGGACGGAAGACACAGCCGCGCGTCGGCTGCGACGGGTCCGGCGGATCGCCCGGGAGCCCGCGCGGTGCCAGGCGCGAGGCGGGATCGCCGATCTTCGGGAAGGCGGAACCGAGCGCAGCGGCGTAGGGGTGGACCGGCGCGTGGACGACCTCGCGGGCGGGCCCGCGCTCCACGACCCGGCCCCCGTACATGACCGCGACCCGGTCACAGGTGTCGGCGAGGACGGACAGGTCGTGGCTGATCATGAGCATCCCGATGCCGTGGTCGGCGATGAGTCCGCGCAGCAGGGCCAGGATCTGCGCCTGAATCATCACGTCGAGAGCGGTGGTGGCCTCGTCGGCGACGACCAGACGCGGTTCGCACGCCAGTGCCATGGCGATCATCACCCGCTGGCGCTGGCCTCCCGAGAGCTGGTGGGGGTGGTCGCGGGCGCGCGAGGGCGGCAGGCCCACCTGGTCCATGAGCTCGGCCACGCGCCCGGGCACACGTGCGTTCGGCACGGTGCGGTGCAGCAGCATGGGCTCGGCGATCTGGTCCCCGATCCGCCGAACCGGGTTGAGCGCGTGCATGGCGCCCTGGAAGACCAGGGAGGCGCCCGCCCACCGCACCGCCCGCAGCCGCCCCCAGCGCATGTCCAGGACGTCCTCTCCCTCCAGGAGGATCCGGCCGGTGATCCCCGTACCGGCGGGCAGCAGGCGCAGCAGTGCCAGGGCGACCGTGGACTTGCCGCTGCCCGACTCCCCCGCCAGGCCCAGGACCTCCCCTGCGCCCAGGGCCGCGTCCACGCCCCGGACGGCGGGGACCGCGCCGGCGCCGGAGCGGTAGGTGACGTGCAGGTCGCGGACGTCGAGCAGGGCGGTCAACGTGCCTCCCGCGGGTCGAGGACGGCTTCCAGCGCACGGCCGCACAGCGTGAAGGACAGCGCCACGACGGCGATCGCCAGCCCAGGCGGCACCATGTACCACCAGATACCCGCGCTGACCGCCCCGGCTGTGCGGGCCGCCTCCAGGACGCCGCCCCAGGAGATCGTCGCGGGGTCGCCCATACCCAGGAACGCCAGGGTGGACTCGGCGATGATGGACGTGGCCACGAGCAGGGTCGTCTGGGCGAGCACGACCGGCATCACGTTGGGCAGCACGTGCCAGGCCATCACGTGGGCGTGGCCGCCGCCCAGCGCGCGGGCGCGTTCGACGAAGGGCCTGGCCTCCACGGCCAGGGTCTGGGCCCTGACCAGACGGGCGGTGGGCGGCCAGACCGTGAGGCCGATGGCCACGATGATGGTGGCCGTGCCCCGGGGCAGCACCGCCGCCAGGGCGACGGCCAGGACCAGGGTGGGCAGCACCAGGAACCAGTCGGTGACGCGCATGAGCGACGAGGACACGATCCGCCCGGGCAGGCCGCCGGAAGAGCCGAAGTGCCCGGCCGTCACACCGACCACGGTCCCCAGGGACACGGACACGGCGGTGGCCAGGAAGCCCACTGTGAGCGAGACGCGCGCGCCCCACACGACCAGGTCCAGCACGGAGCGTCCGAAGTTGTCGGTGCCCAGCGGGAAGGCGCGGCTGGGCGGCTCGTAGGGGTCGCCCGGCGCACCCGTGATCGTCAGGTGCACGGGCTCGACGAACCAGGGCGCGGCCAGGGCGATCGCGGTGATGGCCACCAGCGCCGCCAGGCCGGCCAGTCCGGCGCGGTGGCGGGCGTAGTCGCGGGCGAAGCGGCGCAGGGCCAGTCGGCGGCGGCGCCAGGCCAGCGCGCGCGGCGAGAGCGTCCCGGCGGCTCCGGCGGGCGCGCTCACGGCCGCACCCGCGGGTCGAGCAGCGGATAGACCAGGTCGGCCAGGAGGTTCATCAGGATCACGGAGGCCGCGAAGACCACGAACAGCCCCTGGACCAGGCCGAGGTCGGGCACGCGCAGCCCGGAGTAGAAGAGCTGGCCCAGTCCGGGCCAGGAGAAGACCGTCTCCACCAGGATCACGCCGGAGACCACCTGTCCGAGGTTGAGGAAGACGAGGGTGACCGTGGGCAGCAGGGCGTTGGGCACGGCGTGCCTGCGGCGCACGAGTGCGTCGCGCAGTCCCTTGGCCCGGGCGGTCGTGAGGTAGTCGGCCCCCTTCTCGTCCATGAGGGAGGAGCGCATGATCATCAGGTACTGGGCGTAGATGACCGCGACCATCGTGGTCACCGGCAGGACCATGTGCCGGGCCGTGCTCAGCCCGGTCTCCCACGGACCCGTGGCGTCGGGGTCGACCATCCCGCCGGTCGGGAAGAGGTCGGGGACGAAGCCCCGGCCCGAGGCCAGCACCACGATGAGGAGCAGGCCCAGCCAGAAGGTGGGCACCGACCAGAAGAACAGGGCCACGGCCGTGCTGACGCGGTCGCCGCGCCCACCGGGCCGCCATCCGGCGCGGGCCCCCAGGAACAGGCCCAGGGCCGCGGCGACGACCGTGCCCGTCCCGGCCAGCAGCAGTGTGGGGCCCAGGCGGTCGAGGATGAGCTCGGCCACCGGTTCGCGGTACTGGAAGGACGTGCCGAGGTCCAGCCGCACCAGCCCGGAGGCGTAGTCGAGGAACTGCTCACCGAGCGACCGGTCCAGCCCGAACTGGCGGCGCAGCTCCTCGCGCTGCCCCGCGCTGACCTCCCGGCCCTCGGTCATCGCCCGTACGGGGTCGCCGGGCAGGATCCGGAAGAGGAAGAACCCGGCGGCCACGACCGCCGCCAGCGAGAGGGCGGCGGTCGCCAGGCGCCCGGCCACGTACACCAGGATCCGCGCCAGGCGCCCGGTCCCGGTCGGCCCGGCCGGGACGGGGGCGTCGGGTGCCCCGGCCCCGGCGGGGCGGTCGGACGTGGTGGGCGCGCCGGTCACTCGCGGTCCCCCGCGGTCGCGCGCCGCAGCACGAGGACCACGGCGCCCACGACCAGCAGGAGCGCCGCGCCGCCGCCGACGGCCCACACGGCCCCGGAGGAGGGACCGGACGAGGCGGCCGCCTCGTCCGCGGCCGCGGGCTCGGCCGACCACCACGCCCAGTAGCCGTCCTGGCCCCAGATGTTGCCGCCCGGATCGGGCTGGACCTGGAGGGAGGTGACGTGGTCGGTCCGGTAGGCCTCCAGGATGTTGGGGTAGGCCAGGACGTTGACGACGGCCTCGGTGTAGAGGACCTGCTGGAGTTCGTGCACGATCTCGGCGCGGGCGGCGCGGTCGTACTCGGCCAGCTGGGCCTCGTAGAGGTCGTCGTACTCCTCGTCGCAGAAGTAGGCGTCGCCCTGCATCGTGCCGGGCTCGACGGGCAGCGCGCCGCAGGTGTGGATGCTGAACACGTAGTCCGGGTCGGGGTTGACCGTCCACCCGGTGAAGATCAGGTCGTACTCGCCCGTGTGCAGGGCGTCGCTGAGCACGCCGGGGTCGACGGTGTTGTTCTCCACCTCGATCCCGATGTCGGCCAGTCTCTCGACGATGACCAGGGCCGCCTGCACGTTGTCCGGGCGGTCGGCGTGGGCGTGCAGCCGCAGTTCCAGGCGGTCGCCCTCGGGAGAGACGCGCACGCCGTCCTCGCCGGACTCGTAGCCCGCCTCGTCGAGCATCGCGTTGGCGGCCTCGGGATCGAAGGCCAGGATCTCCTCCGGGCCCTCGGGCGACCAGTGGAAGTCCCCGTAGCGGGGCGGGATGTAGCCGCCCGCGGCGACGGCCTGGCCGTTGTGGGCCTTGTCGACGATCTCGTCGTTGTCGATGGCCATGACGATGGCCTGGCGCAGGGTGAGGTCGGACAGGGCGGGGTGGCCGTCGCCGAACGCCTCGCCGTCCTGCGTCTCGGCCCCGGGGTTGACGGTGAAGGCCTGGAAGCGCTTGCCCTCGGCGATGTTGACCGCGATGTCGCGGGCGCCCTCCAGGGACCTGGCCTGGGCGTCGGTGAGCTCGTAGACGAAGGAGACCTCGCCGCTGCGCAGCGCCTCGACGGCGGCGTCCTTCTCGGAGTAGTAGCGCAGCACGACGCGGTCCAGCTCGGGTCCGCCGCGCCAGTGGCCGGGGTTGGCCTCCAGGGTGATGTGGCGGCCCCGGTCGTGCTCGGTGAGGACGAAGGGGCCGCTGCCGACGACCGGGAAGACCTCGTTGGTGTAGTCGGCGAAGGCGTCGCCCTCCTCCTCCAGGATCGGCTCCCAGACGTGGCGGGGGACGATGGGGATGTCGAGCGAGGCCATCGTGGCCTGCGGCTCGTCGAGTTCCACGACCACGGTGCGGTCGTCCTCGGCGGTCACGGACTCGAACCCGGCGACGTAGTTGCCCGAGGCGATCGCCGCGGGCTCGTTCTCCATGATGGTGGTGAACGTCCACACGACGTCGTCCGCGGTGAGGGGCTCGTCGTCGGTGAAGACGACGTCGTCGCGCAGGTGGAAGGTCCAGGTGAGGCCGTCGTCACTGGACTCCCACTCCTGCGCCAGGGCCGGCGCGGGCTCGTTGGTCCCGGGGTCGACCGTCACCAGCGAGTCGTAGACGTGGCGCAGGATGTTGGTCGTGACGGCCAGCTGCGCGGTGAACGGGTTGAAGGAGTCGACCTGCTGGGAGACGGCGATCGTCATGGTGTCGGGACCGGCGTCGTCGGCGGCGGCCGGGAGCGGCCCGGTCCCGGCGAGGAGCAGCAGCGCGCCCCCCGTGGCGGCCGCGCGGCGGGCCGGGGTGCCGACAGGGGCGCGCCGAGGCCGGGGGCCGTCCGCGGGACGTGGTGAAGGGCGACGGGCGGGGAGGAACGACATGGTCGGCCCCTGTCAGGATCGTGGGTCGGCGGCGGACCACCTGGGGGTGGTTGGTTGTCTACCAATGGAACGCGTTGAGGGTCAATGACCTACACCCGGGTCGCTGACATCGCAACACATTCGCGTCCCCGTTGCGCGACGGCGGTGTTTCGAGTGCACGAAGTGTCCGGAGTGTCCGTCCGTAACCCGCCCCGATTCGCGGCGGTTGCGATACTCCGCTACGGTTCCCGCCATGATGGGGCACTCACACGCGCTGACCGGCGTGGTCGGCTGGATGGCGGTCGTTCCGCTCGTCCAGGGAACGGAATTCCTCGCGCTCAGTTTCGACCTGGGACCCGGTGAGATCATCGCCGGGTCGCTCGTGTGCGCGGGGGCGGCCCTGCTGCCCGACCTCGACCACAAGAGCGCCACGATCACCAGGACCTACGGCAAGGTCACCGAGGTGCTCAGCGACATCTTCAGCTGGGCCTTCGGCGGACACCGCATGGGAACGCACTCGTTCTTCTTCGCCGCGCTGATGGGTCTGATGGTCACGATGCTGGCCCTGTGGTCGGAGCTGGCCGTGCAGATCTTCGTGTTCCTGCTCATCGGCATCGCGCTCCAGGGTCTCGGCTTCGGCCTGGACAAGAACAAGGCGGCGTCGGGCATCATCAACGCCATGGCCACGGGCGCGATCACACTCGCGCTCTACGCGGCCGAGCTCAACTACTCCTGGCTCGGCCTGGCGGTGGCCTTCGGCGTCGTCCTGCACTTCTTCGGCGACATGATCACCAAGATGGGCGTGCCCATGTTCTGGCCCTTCTGGAAGAAGCGCATCGGGCAGAACAAGGGGTTCAAGACCGACGGCCCGGTCGAACAGAAGGTGGTCACCCCGCTGCTGACCATCGGCGTCGTGCTCTTCTCCGTCTACCTCTTCGACTGGTCGACCCTGCTCCCGGAATACTGAGCACCGCTGGGTTCCTGGCCTAGGCTGGGGGCGTGACTCGAACCTCGGAGAACCTCAGCCCGGAACTGCACGCCTACATCGTCTCCCACACCACGCCCGTCGACGACGTCCTCGCGGACCTGGTGGCGGAGACCGAGCGGCTCTTCCCGGACTACAAGGGCATGCAGATCGGCCCCGAACAGGGCGTCTTCACCACACTCCTGGCCCAGACGTCCGGGGCCCGCGACGTCGTGGAGGTCGGCACCTTCACCGGCTACTCCTCCATCTGCCTGGCGCGCGGCATCCCGGCCGACGGAACCCTGTTGGCCTGCGACGTCAGCGACGAGTGGACCTCGGTCGCCCGCCGCTACTGGAAGCGCGCGGGCGTCGACGGCAAGATCACGCTCAGGATCGGGCCGGCCCTGGACACGCTGCGGGCGCTGCCCCGCGAGCCCAGCTTCGACCTGGCCTTCCTGGACGCCGACAAGACCGGCTACGTCGACTACTGGGAGGAGCTGGTCCCCCGGATGCGCGCGGGCGGCCTCCTGCTGGCCGACAACACGCTCTCGCACGGGCGCGTGGTGGAGCGCAGCGTCACGGCCGACGCCGTCCAGGGCATCCGCGACTTCAACGACCACCTGGTCGCCGACGACCGCGTCACCCAGGTCCTGCTGCCGATCGGCGACGGCCTGACCCTGGCGCGCAAGCACTAGGACGTCCGCCGCGGCCACTCGCCCCGCCGCGCGGCACCCCCGCACGGCTCCCGCCGTGTTCCCGCCGGCCGGCCGCCGCACCGGGACGTCCTCCACCACCGCGGAATCCTGCCCGGGGACCGCGCCATTTGGGTAGTGTCCAGTTCCATGCGCCTGCTGCACACCTCGGACTGGCACCTGGGCCGCTCCTTCCACCGGGAGAACCTCATCGGGGCCCAGTCCGCCTTCCTCGACCACCTCGTCGACACGATCGGCGACCAGCGGATCGACGTGGTGGTCGTCTCCGGCGACCTGTACGACCGCGCGCTGCCGCCGGTGGACGCCGTCCGGCTGTTCGACCGCGCGCTCGGCCGGATCCGGGCCACCGGCGCCCGCGCCGTCCTCATCAGCGGCAACCACGACTCCATGACCCGCATGTCGTTCGCCACCGGGCTCATCGACGCCTCCGGCGTACACCTGCGCAGCTCCCTGGACGGCGTCGGCACGCCCGTCGTGATCGAGGACGCGCACGGCCCCGTCGCCTTCTACGGCATCCCCTACCTGGAGCCGGAGATCGCCCGGCACCACTGGGACCTGCCCGAACGCGGACACACCGCCGCGCTCGGGCACGCCATGGACCTGGTCCGCGCCGACCTGGCCGAGCGCCCCGGCACCCGCTCGGTCGTGCTCTCGCACGCCTTCGTCAGCGGAGGCGAGCCCTCCGACAGCGAACGCGACATCTCGGTGGGCGGCGCCTCCCACGTGTCGGCCTCGGTCTACGACGGCGTGGACTACGTCGCCCTGGGCCACCTGCACGGACGCCAGACCATCACCCCGTCCGTGCGCTACCCCGGCAGCCCCCTGGCCTACTCCTTCTCCGAGGAGCACCACGTCAAGGGGTACTGGATCGTCGACCTGGACGCCGACGGCCTGGCCGGGTGCGAGTTCCTCCCCACGCCCGTCCCCCGGCCGCTCGCCCGCGTCCGGGGACGGATCGAGGACCTGCTCACCAGGCCCGAGTGGGAGGCCTACACCGGGCACTGGCTGCAGATCACCCTCACCGACCCCCGCCGCCCCGCCCACCCCATGGACCGGCTGCGCGAACGCTTCCCCCACGCACTGCTGCTGGAGTTCGCCCCCGAGGGCGGCACCGAGCACTCCCGCGCGGTGACCTCGCCGGTCGCCGACCGCAGCGAGCGCGAGGTGATCGGCGACTTCGTCGAGTGGGCGCGCGGCACCCCCGCCACACCCGAGGAGGAAGCGCTGGTGAACGCGGCGATCGAGCAGGTCCGGCTCCAGGAGGGGGCGCGCTGATGCGGCTGCACACCCTCACCGTGCAGGCCTTCGGGCCGTTCGCGGACACCGAGCGCGTCGACTTCGACCGGCTCGGCGCGGGCGGCCTCTTCCTCATCCACGGCGCCACCGGCGCGGGCAAGACCTCCGTGCTGGACGCCGTGTGCTTCGCGCTGTACGGCACCCTGCCGGGAGCACGCGGCAAGGACCGCTCCCCCAAGAGCGACCACGCTCCGCTGGACCGCGTCCCGGAGGTCACCCTGGAGTGCACCGTCCGGGGACGCCGCGTACGGATCGAGCGCCGCCCCCGCTGGGAGCGGCCGAAGAAGCGCGGCACCGGCACCCTGACCGAGAACGCCAAGGTCGTCGTGAGCGAGCGCGTCAACGGCCGCTGGGAGGGCGTGACCACCCGGCCCGACGAGGCCGGACAGTTCATCGGCGACCTCGTCGGCCTCACCATCGACCAGTTCTGCCAGATCGCCATGCTGCCCCAGGGCGACTTCGCCCGGTTCCTGCGCGCCAGGTCCGACGAGCGCCGCGATTCCCTGGAGCGGATCTTCAACACCCGCGTGTTCCGGGACGTCGAGGACTGGTTCAAGGGGCACGCCAACCGGCTGCGCCGCGAGGTGGAGACCGCCAACGACCGGGTGCGGGCCGTGGCCGGCCGGATCACCGAGGTCGGCCGCTCCACCGCGCCCGACCTGCCGGAGGAACTGTCGGCGTGGGCGGCCGAACTGGCCTGCGTCACCGGTGCGACCGCCGCGGACGCCGACGCCGTGGCGAGCGGGTTCACCGAGGCGCGCGCGTCGGCCCAGCGCGCGCTGGCCGAGAGCCGCGAGGTCCGGGCCCGCCAGGAGCGGCTGGCCGCCGCACGGGAGCGGCGCGCCCGGCTCGCCGGGGCCGCCGAGGAGCGGGCCCGGATCGACCTCCGGCTGGCACGGGCCGAGCGCGCCGAAGCGGTTCTGCCGTTCCTGCGGGCGCGCGACCACCGCCGCACCGAACTCGACAAGGCCGAGATCGCCGTGGCCGACCAGCTGTCCCTGGTCTCCGGGCTGGCCGACGTCGACACCGGCGTCGGCGACCGCACCGACGCCGCCGACGGACCGCAGGGTCCGGACGAACCCGGTCGCGAACGCCCGCAGGCCCTGCTGCGCGCCGCCGAGCAGCGCAGGCGCGACGAGCTCGCGCGGCTGGACCTGATGCGCGGCGACGCCGAGCGGCGCACGTCGCTGGGGCAGGCCATCACCCGCTTCACCGGACGGCTGGGCGGCATCGAGGCCGAGCTGGCCCGGGTGCGCGCCCGCCTGGCCGAACTTCCCGCGCGGACCGAGAAGGTCACCGTCGAACTGCGCCGGGCACGGGAGCTGGGCGGCCAGGCGGAGGCGGCCGAGGCCGCGCTGGCCGCCGCCGAGCGACGCCGGACCGCGGCCGTCGAGCACGAGCGCCTGGACGCGGACCTGGCGGCGGCCGAGGAGCGCCACCGCGCGGCCGTGGACGCGGCCCAGGCCGCCCGCGACCGCGCCCTGGACCTGCGGGAGCGACGGATCACCCACATGGCGGCGGAGCTGGCCGCCGACCTGGTCGACGGCGAGCCCTGCGCGGTCTGCGGCGCCGGGCACCACCCGCGCCCGGCCCGCCCCTCGCAGGGCGGTCGGGTGACGGCGGAGGAGGAGAAGGCCGCCCACACCGACGCCGAACGCGCGGGGACCGCCCGTTCCGAGGCCGAGTCCGCGGTCGTGGCACTGCGCGAGCGCCGCACGGCCGCCGCCGAACGCGCCGAGGGGCGCACCGTTCCCGCCGCGCGGGAGGAGGAGCGGTCCCTGCGCACCGCCCTGGACGAGGCGCGGACCGCCGCCGGGGAGGCACAGCGCCTGGAGGAGGCACTGGACCAGCTCACCGCCGAACTGGAGCGGGGACGGTCCCACGAGGCCGACCTGGCCCGACAGGAGTCGGAGGTGCGGGCCCACCGGGAGAGCGCCGCCGGGGAGCACGCACGGCTGACCGCACTGCTGGACCGGGCGCGCGGAGACGACCCCGGGCTGGAGGAGCGCATCGCGCGGCTCTCCGAGGAGGCCGACCTCCTGCGCGCGGCGACGGAGGCCGTCAACACCCGGGACCTGGCCGCGGAGGAGCTGCGGGCGGCCGCCTCCGACGCCGAACGGCGCCGTGCCGAGTCCGGCTTCGACGACGAGGCCCAGGTGCGGGAGGCCGCACTGGAGGAGCCGCGGCGGCGCGAGCTGCGCGAGCGGGCCCGGGCCCACGACGACGGGGTGGCCGCGGCCGAGGCGGTGCTGGCCGACCCGGAGCTGACCGCGGCCGGTGCGGCCCCCGTGCCGGATCTGGGCGCGGCGGAGGCGGCGGCCGAGCGCGCCGCCACCGCCGCGGACCGCGCGGTCGCCTGGCGGAGCATGCTCCAGGAGCGGGCCGACCGTCTCGCCGCCCTGCGCGAGGAACTGGCCGAGGGTCTGGCGGGCTGCGCGCCGGTGCTGCGCCGGTACGCGGTGGCCGAAGGGCTGCGCGGCCTGGCCGCGGGCACGTCGGGGGACAACACCGACAGCGTGCGGCTGTCGGCGTACGTGCTCGCCGCACGGCTGGAGCAGGTCGTGGCGGCCGCCAACGACCGGTTGCTGACCATGTCCGACGGCCGCTACGAGCTGCGGTACACGGTGGACAAGGCCGCCGGGGACGGCCGCGCGCGGTCGGCGGGCGGCCTGGGCATGCGGGTCGTGGACGCCTGGACGGGGGTGGAGCGCGATCCGGCGACCCTGTCGGGCGGCGAGACCTTCTTCAGCTCGCTGGCCCTGGCGCTCGGCCTGGGCGACGTCGCCTCGGCCGAGGCGGGCGGGACCGAGATCGACACCCTGTTCGTGGACGAGGGGTTCGGCACCTTGGACGAGGACACGCTGGAGGAGGTCCTGGACGTGCTGGACCGGCTGCGCGACGGCGGTCGCGCGGTGGGCGTGGTGAGCCACGTGGCGGACCTGCGCCAGCGTGTGACGACCCAGCTGAAGGTGGTCAAGGGCGCCGCGGGCTCGCGCCTGGAGCACATCGGCTGAGGGGCGCTTCGGGGCGCTCCACGCCGGGGCCGTCGTCGTCGCTCCTGCCTGTCCCGACCGTCGCCCGCCGCCACCCTCGACGGACGCCTACGGCGCAGCCCTGCTCGCTCTGGCCCGGGTGGACCCCCTGTGGTCGGGGCGGGCTTGGCGGTACACCTCTGCCCCCTGCGTTCCGTAGGACCTGGTGGTCGCTTCGACCCCACGGGGGCGCGGCTGGGCTTCGGCCGACCCGGGTCGGGGACGCGCCGGGGCGGTGGGAGAATGACCAGCGTGAATTCGCTGGTCAACATCGCCGTGTTCGGAATCGTGGGCGCCATCATGATGGCGGCCCTCATCGGTCTTCTCCTCGTGCTCTCCGGGAGCGCCCGCGGGGCCACTCCCCCGGTACGGGTGGCGTTCGGGGCCGCCTCGGTGGTGCTGCTGGTGGCGCTGCCCTCGCTGGCCGCGGCGAACACCCTGGTCGGCGGAAAGGGCTTCTGGGCGGCCTTCGCCGTCGCGAGTTGCGTGGTGGCGGTGGTCTACGCCGTGAACGTGGCACTGCTGCCCGTCATCGCCCGCCGTCGGGCGGCGGCGACCGGAAGCGCCGTTCCCGCCGGGTTGACGCCGTCCCTGCCGGTCCTGGCCCTGGGCCTGGTGTTCTGCCTGGCGCTCGGCCTGGTGGGCGCGGGGGTGGGCGCCCTGGTGGCCTGAGCCGCCTTCCGCCCCGGTACAGGGGGCCGGTCCGTCGATCGACGGACCGGCCCCCTGTACCGCGCGCGGTGCCGGGCCCGGGAGGAGCGCGGGGACGGAGCGCGCGGGCCCGTCCGGACTCAGCCGTCCGCGTCCGCGCCCCGGCCCGTCGGCGGGAGCCCCCGCGAGCGGCGGTCCAACTCGGCCAGGTAGGCGTTGTAGTCGTCCATGTCGGCGTCGTCGGAGCCGTTGCGGCGGCTGTGCCGCACGCGGCGGCGCTCCTCCTTCTCGTCGTCGCGCGACCACTGCACGACCAGCGCGAGCATGACCAGCACCGTCGGGATCTCACCGAGGGCCCACGCGATGCCGCCGCCCTCGTACTGGTCCTCGGCCTGGCCCTCCAGCCACGGCACCTCGAACTGGTTGTAGAAGTCCATGGCGATCGGCGCGGACTGCATCATGATCGTGATGCCGAAGAAGGCGTGGAATCCCATCGCCACCAGCAGCAACAGGATGCGCAGGAGGAAGGGGATCTTCCGCGGTGCGGGGTCCACCCCCACGATGATCCAGTAGAAGAGGAATCCCGCGAGCAGGAAGTGCACGCCCATGAACAGGTGACCGAGGTGGTCGTTCATCAGGTTCGGGAACAGCGGCGTGAAGTACAGCGCGTAGGGGCTGATCACGAACAGCGGCGTGGCGACGGCCGGATGCGTGACGACCTTGGAGAAGCGGCTGTTGAGGAACAGGTTCAGCCACTCGCGCGGGCCCCGGTCGCCGCGCCGCCTGGCGGGCTTGAGCGCTCGCAGCGCCAGGGTCACCGGTGCGCCCAGCACCAGCAGGATCGGCACGAGCATGGACAGGACCATGTGCTGGATCATGTGCGTGGAGAACAGCACCATGGAATAGGTCGCGAACCCGGTGAGCTGTACGGCCACGATCGTGAGCAGGCCCAGGGCGAAGGCGACCGTGCGGCCGACCGGCCAGGCGTCACCGCGCCGCACGAGGCGGACCACGCCCGCCGCGTAGAGGCCGCCCCCGACCACGACGAGCATGATGAAGAACAGGTCCGGGCGCCACAGCGTCAGCAGGGTCTGCAGGCTCATGGGCGGCGGGACGGGGAAGCCCAGGATCGCGGCGGCGGGATCGACCGTGCCCTCCAGGGGCGGCGGAGGAGCGGTGCGCCCCAGACCGACGGACACACCGATCACGGCGGCCATCACCAGGACCTCGACGGCCGCGATCCGCAGGAAGGCCCCGCGTCGGAACGACCGCCCCTCCTGCCCGGGCGGCGCGTCCCCGATCCGCCGCAGCGCGTGCTCGCGGTGCAGGTAGCCGAACGCGCCCAGGACCGCGAACAGCACGACCTTGACGATGATGATGAGCCCGTACTCGGTGGCGACCAGGTCCGTCACCGAAGCGAGCCGGGCCAGGGCGCTGGCCGCGCCGCTGACGGCCACACCGGCGTAGGCCCACAGGGCCATCCGGCTGAACCGGGCGACCGCGACGGGCGAGTCCTGCCCGTCGCGCCGCACGGCGTGGTAGGTGACCGCGGCGAGCCCGCCGACCCACGCCGTGATCGCGATCACGTGCAGGGCCAGCCCGGTCACGGCCAGCTCGTGCGCGCCGGAGGAGGCGGAGTGGCCGGTCAGTCCGGGCGGGGTGACGGCGATCAGCCCGAGCACGAGCAGCCACAGCGCGCCCGTGGCCGTGACGACCGTGCGGCCGAACAGGGCGATCCCCGTCGTGATGAGGACGACGAACATCAGCGCGATGCCGGTGGAGACCGAGCCGGCGTAGGCGGTGACCTCGTCGACGCTCACTCCGCCGAACGGCCGCGCCAGGAACTCCGAGGCCTGGAAGTACATCGTGAACACCGCGGCCACGGCCCAGGCCAGCGCGGCCCAGGTGGCACCGCGCACGTACTCGGTGGCCTGCTCGCTCAGCCGTCCGCGTTCGGAGGGGAGCAGGACGGCGGCGAGCAGCAGCAGTCCGACGGCCAGGACGGCGGAGGCGTCCATGACGACCTTGGACAGCGGAAGGCCCCAGCGCACCGCCTGCCCCGCGTCCGGCAGGCCGGGAATGAGGACGGGGAAGGCCGCCCCGCCCAGGATCAGGGTCAGGACGAGCGCCCCCAGGCACAGGACCGCGCCGGCGCCCGCGACCACCGGGACGAGGCCCGGGCCAGGTGCGTCGTCGCGTTCCTGCGGGGAGGAAGTCGTGTTCTGTGCGGGAGGAGCCACTCGCCACTCCGTCGTCGAGGTCGGTCCGGTACTGGACGGCGTCCCCGGTCCACCCGCCGTCGGCCAGCTCCCTTCCGGCGGGCGCCTCGCGTGGAGGAACAGCGGAGGAACACCGGAGCCAAGGTTAGACGGTGGTCCGCGGGCGTCGGACCCGGGTGGCTCCCCGGAGAGGCGCTCCGGTGACCCCTCGGCCCGCGCGGCTCCGATTCGCGTCACGGGTAGTGCCGTTTCCCCGGTGTGGCGGGGCCTCGCGCGATACGCTCGGTGTCCGAGTCGAGACGGCGCCCTCCCGTTTCCCCGCGTCCGTCCGCGGCCCTTCCCGCGGCCCCGGCACTGCCTGTCGACGCGGGCGTCGGAGCCGACCGGGATACCGGTATCCCCCGGCTGGAGGGCGGGGCCTTCAGCCCACGGGGGTCGACGGCCGCCGTGACCAGACCCACCGATGAGGAGGCGACCTCGATGGCTCCGTTCCGCACAGGACAGGGCCGGGTCGCGGTCGGCAGCGGTGGAGGCCGCGGCACGCGGACCGGGCACGGTCCGGTCGGGGCCCCGTGGACGGGCCGGCGCCCGCTGCGAGGCGCGGACGGTTACGCCTACGCCACACAGAGGGAGGCAGGGGCTTCCTCCTCCGTCTGAGGGCGGGGGTGCAGGTCCCCACACACCAGATGACCGAGTTCGACATTGTGGTCCGTTCCACGCGGGTGGTCGCGCCGGACGGGGTGCGGCCGGCGAGCGTGGCGGTCCGGGACGGCCGGATCGAGGCCGTGGGCCCCTACGACGCCCCCGTGTCCGCCGCCGAGGAGACCGACCTCGGGGACGTGGCGCTCCTGCCGGGCGCGGTCGACCTGGACACCGGGGTCCAGGTGCCGGGCCAGGACCTGGCCGAGTCCTACCGGCGCGTGAGCCGGGCGGCGCTGCGCGGCGGTGTGACCAGTGTCGTGGCCTCGCCCGCGCCCGCCCGGCCCGCCATCACGTGCGCCGACGCCCTGCACGTGCACCAGCGCGCGGCGGCGGGCCTGCCCGTGTCGGTGTACTTCCTGGGCGGGGTGACACGCGGGACCGGGCCGCTGGACCTGGCCGACCTGCAGGCGGCGGGCGCGGTGGCCTTCCGCGGATCGCTCTCGGACGGGGGCGCCCCCGACATGGCCGCGCTGAGCGACGCGCGGCTGCGCAAGTCGATGGCCGAGATCGCGGCACTGGACTCGGTGCTGCTGGTGCACGCCGAGGACGCCGAGGAACTGGGCACCCCCGCGGTGTCGGCGGAGCAGCGCCCGCCCCGAGCGGAGCGGCGCGGGCTGGAACGCGTGATCGCGGCGGCGCGGGTGGTGGGCACGCGCACGCACGTGGGCCCGTTCTCCGCGGCGGAGTGCGCCGCCCTGCTGGCGGCGGCGGAGTCGATCGGGGTGGCGCTGTCCGCGCAGTCCTGTGCCCACTACCTGTGCCTGCCCGCCGAGGCCCTCCTGCCGGAGAACCCCGCGCACGCGTGTCGGCCGCCGGTGCGCTCGGACGCCAACCGCAAGGCGCTGTGGAGCGCCCTGCTGTCGGAGGACTCGGCGATCACCACGGCCGGTTCGGGGCACCTGCCCGCCAGAGGGCTCTACACCCTGGACTGGAACCTGCCCGCGCTGTGGACGGCGGCGTCGCGGCGTGGACTGGGGCTGGGCGACCTGGCGCGGTGGACGTCGCGGGCGCCGGCCGCGTTGGTCGGGCTGACCGGCAAGGGCCGGATCGCGGCGGGCTGCGACGCGGACCTGGTCGCCTTCGACCATCGGCGCAGGCGGACCGTCCCGACGTGGGATCCGAGCCCGTACGCGGGTAGGGAACTGACAGGCGGGGTGGGTCCGGTCTGGGCGATGGGCCGCCGTGCGCCGCGAGATCCGGACAGCACCGCCTGAATCCGCTCGAACCGCGTGGCACCCCGTGTCACACCCCACACAACGCGCTTACATGATGTCAACAAGGTCGACGACGGCTATGCATGTTGACGATAGCGCTGTGGCGGCTTCGCAGGTCACAGTGGGGGTATCAACGGAGATACCAGTTGGAGGAACAGTGCGCATCGGCGTCCCCCGCGAGATCAAGAACCACGAGTACCGGGTGGCCATCACCCCGGCGGGAGTCCATGAGCTCGTCGGTCGCGGCCACGAGGTCTTCGTCGAACGCGACGCCGGCCTCGGCTCCTCCATCACCAACGAGGAGTACGTGACCGCTGGGGCGACCATCCTCGACACCGCCGACGAGGTGTGGGCCGCCGGCGACCTGATCCTCAAGGTCAAGGAGCCGATCCCCGCGGAGTACCACCGCATGCGCGAGGGGCAGACCCTCTTCACGTACCTGCACCTGGCCGCGTCCCGTGAGTGCACCGACGCCCTCCTGGAGCGCCGGGTGACCGGTATCGCCTATGAGACCGTGCAGCTGCCCGACGGCGGGCTTCCGCTGCTGGCCCCGATGTCGGAGGTCGCCGGCCGGCTCGCCCCGCAGGTCGGCTCGGTGACCCTGCAGCGCCCCAACGGCGGGCGCGGCGTGCTGATGGGCGGCGTCCCGGGTGTGCGCCCGGCGCGCGTGACCGTGATCGGCGCCGGCGTGTCCGGCCTGAACGCGACGCAGATCGCGGTGGGCATGGGCGCCGACGTGACCGTGCTCGACCTCAACGTCAACAAGCTGCGGCACGTGGACGAGCTCTACCGCGGCCAGGTCAAGACCGTCGTGTCCAACGCCTTCGAGCTGGAGCTGTCGGTCCTGGAGTCGGACATGGTGATCGGCGCCGTCCTGGTGCCCGGCGCCAAGGCGCCCAAGCTGATCTCCAACGAGCTGGTCTCGCGGATGCGCCCGGGCGCGGTGCTGGTCGACATCGCCATCGACCAGGGCGGCTGCTTCGAGGACTCGCGTCCGACCACGCACGACGACCCGACCTTCACGGTGCACGACACGGTCTTCTACTGCGTGGCCAACATGCCCGGAGCCGTGCCGAACACCTCCACGCACGCGCTCACCAAGGACACCCTGCGCTACACCGTGGCGCTGGCGGAGAAGGGCTGGCGCCAGGCGCTGCGCGACGACGCCGCGCTGGCCGGCGGCCTGAACACCTTCGACGGTGCCGTGGTCTACGCTCCGGTGGCCGAGGCCCACGGCCTCAAGCACCTGCCCCTGGACGAGGTCCTGGCCCAGGACTGATCCGGGACCGATCAGAGCCGGAGGGGTCGACCGCGCGTGGCGTGGGCGGCCCCTCCGGCCGGTCCGGGGTTCGCGGTCCTCCCCTCCGGTCCTGCGGGCTCGGGGCGGGCGCAGGGCGCTGCCGGTGGCTTCCGGCTGCGGTCACCGGCCGAGCGTCACGAACGGAGATTCGTTTTACAGTGGCGCCATGCCGAAGATCACCGACGAACGCCGTGAGGAGCGCCGCCTGCAGATCGTGCACGCCGCCATGAAGTGCGTGTCCGCGCAGGGCTTCCACAAGACGACCATGGCCGATGTGATCCGCGAGTCCGGGATGTCAGCCGGGGCGGTCTACGGGTACTTCCGCAACAAGGAGGACCTGATCATCGCGATCGCCGACAAGGCCATCGCACTGGCCGACCGGACCATCGGGGAGCTCCTCGAGGCCGAGCCCCTTCCGGCCCTGCCCGAGATGGTGGAACACATCACCACCACGATCACCGGCTATGAGCAGGGCGAGCAGGGCGACCTCACCCGTGTCGCGGTCGCGGTCTGGGCCGAGGCCATTCGTGACGACGCCGTCCGCGAGCTGGTGACCACCCGGTTCCGGCGGATACGCGGCCGCTACTCCGAGCTCGTCCGCGCCCAACAGCGCGCCGGCCGCCTCGACCCCGCCGAGGACCCCGAGCTCGTGGCCCAGGCCCTGTTCGGCCTCATGCCGGGCTTCCTCCTGCAGCGCCTGCTCATGGCCGATGTCGATCCCGACTCCTACGCGCGCGCCGTGCGCGGGCTCCAGGGGATCTCCGACGCTTCCTGACCGCCCTCGGGGCTCCGGTACGGCCTACCGGGCCGCCCCTCCCCCCGGCCGTGATCGGGCCGTCCCGGAGACCACCACCCCGCCCGTCGGCCTGCCCCATCGTCGTCGCGCTTCTGTCGGAGGCGCGCCCGGGTGACCGCACGCGACGGGAGAAGCGGTGGCAGTGTGACCCGCGAGCCGCCCCTGCCTGAACGGCGCGCGGGGAATCGGCCTCCGACACTGGCCAAATGCCGCAGGAGCGGTACCGTCGAAGGGACAGCCCGCGCCGCGGACGCACGTCCGGCTGAGCTCCGGGACACCGCAGACACCGAGGTGGGACAGCGTGGCACCACACACTGGATCGGCGACGGCCACACGCATCGTCGAGCTGGAGCTGATCGGGCTGCGGGACTCGGCCGCCGGCCGCGGCGCCGGTGCGGGCCCGGTCCTGGTGCGCGTGGCCGACGGCGAGGGTGTCAGCGGCTGGGGCGAGATCCCCTGGGCGGGCCCCGCGCAGTGGGAGGCCCTGACCACGGGCTTCGCCCCCGCCCTGCTCGACCACACCTGGCTGCGCCCCACCGAGGCGTGTGGGGCCTGGGCGGACCTTCCCTGGGAGCCGGCCGTGGCGGGCGCCCTGGACACCGCCTGCTGGGACCTGTGGAGCCGCCAGCGGGGGACTCCCCTGGCCCACGCCCTGGGCGGCGAGCGCACCGCGCTGACCGCCGGGGTGACCCTGGCCCGGCAGGTCACGCTGGAGTCCGTCGTCACCGAGGTGAACCGGCAGGTCGGCGCGGGTTTCCGGCGCATCCGCCTGGAGATCGAACCCGGCTGGGACGCCGACGTGGTCCGCGCCGTCCAGGGCAGCTTCCCCTTCCTCGTCCTCCAGGCGGACGCGGGCGGCCGGTACACCGAGTCGCCCGCCGACCTGGAGTCCCTGCGCGCGCTCGACGGCATGGGCCTGCTGGCGATCGAGGACCCCTTCGACCCCGACGACCTGGCGGCCCACGCCCGTCTGGCGGGCGAGCTGCGCACCCCGGTGGCGCTGCACCGGTCGCTGACGTGCGTGGCGGACCTGGGCGCGGCCATCCGCGCCGAGGCCGGGAGCGCCGTGAACGTGGACCCGGCGCGCCTGGGCGGCCTGACGGAGGCCCGCCGCGCCGTCGACCGGGCCGTGGACGCGGGCTGGACCGTCTGGTGCGGTTCGTCGTCCCGCACCGGGGTCGGCCGCGCGGCCACCGTGGCACTGGCCTCGCTGGCCGGGGCCTCGCTGCCGGTCGAGGTCCCCGGAGCCGGGAGCCGCGGCCGGGACCTGGTCACGCCACCGGTGCGGGCGCACGAGGGCGTGGTCCCGGTACCGCTGACCGAGAGCGGCCTCGGGCACGGCGTCGACCGGGCGGCGGTGGCCGGCCACACGGCCCGCGCGGTGGTCGTGGACGCCGACGGACTGCGCGAACTCCCCACCCGCCGCGCCCGCGGACGGCGCTCGCAGGAGCGCTGACCGCTCGATCCGCACGCCGCGCGCACCCCGGGCACCCCGGGCACCGGGCACCGGGCCCCGAGCCCCGAGCCCCGAGCGAGCCCGCTACGCGGGCCCGGCCCCCGGCCCCACCCCGGACACCCACCGCGCACGGGTGAGCCCGGCCACCACAAACCGAACAGTGTTAGGTAGAGTGACCGCATCGTCCGGCCCCCAGCCCGGACCCCGACGAACGGAGACCATGGTGCGCGTATTCGCCGACATCCAGGAACTGACCGCGGCCCAGGGCGAGACCCTCGGCCCCACCGACTGGGTCCGGATCGACCAGACCCGGATCGACACGTTCGCCGACGCGACCGGCGACCACCAGTGGATCCACATCGACCGTGAGAAGGCCGCCGCCGGCCCCTTCGGGACGACCATCGCCCACGGCTACCTGTCGCTGTCCATGCTGGCGTTCTTCTCGCCGCAGCTGCTGACCGTCACCAAGCGGCCGGCCATGACCGTCAACTACGGACTCAACAAGGTCCGCTTCCTCCAGCCCGTCACGGTCGACTCGCGGATCCGCGACACCGCCGTGCTCTCCGAGGTCAAGGAGACCCCCAAGGGGACGCTGCTGACCGTCTCGCACACCGTGGAGATCGAGGGCCAGGAGCGCCCCGCCCTGGTCGCCGACTCCCTCGGGCTCTGGGTGGCCTGAGGGGTCCGGCTCACCGCACCAGACGCCGCAGGATGCGCTGGGCCAGGCCCGGGGTGAACCAGCGCAGCTTGCGCTCGGCCCGCTGGGCGCGAGCCTTGAACTGCCTCACCCTGCGCTCGGCCCGCTCCATCCGCTCGCGCAGCTCCGTGAGGCTCTCCTGTTCCCCGGACTCGTCCGCGGGCCGGCCCACGAACGCGGTGGAGGTGGTCCAGTGCACGCCGTGGACCTCCTCGACGACCCGGTCCAGATCCCGGCCCGTCGCCTTGGGCTCCAGCCGGCGGGCACGCGCGAAGGCGGCCGTGCGCTCCAGGCGCAGTTCGCCCTCGCGCGCGGCGCCGCGCAGGAGTGCCCGCAGCAATCCGGCTCCCGCTCCGTCAGCGGCGGCCAGCAGTTCCTCGACCGCACCGGCGACGGGCACCGGGCCCGCGGGCAGGTACAGACGGAAGGGCACCCGCGGATCGTCCTCGGGCGGGTCCTCGGTCAGTCGCACACGAGGGTCGTTCCGGAAGAGGTCCTCCAGCAGGAGCGGGTCGGGGGCGTTGGCCCGCCCCGCTTCGGTGTCGGCGGCGCTCCAGGATCCGCGCAGCCACAGCCGGATGTCGGGCGTGGTGCCGTTGAGCAGGGCGCACGCGCTGGTCTCGACTTCCTCCTGCGTGGCCCCCTCCGTCTCCAGGACCACGTCGGCCAGGGGCAGCTCCCGGAGCGGCCCCGGTCGGCGCCGGCGCTCCCGGGAGTCGGGGACCCGCGCGGCGACATACGCCTCGCGCAGCCGCGCGGCCGGGGCGTCCGCGGCCCCGGAGGCGGGCCCGGCGGGCTGCCCCAGGCGCCACGCACCCGCGTCGGCGTCCTCGACGAACACCGCTCCGCGCTGGGCCACCCTGTAGGCGAACTCGGCGTCACCGCCCGAGGCCGCGTCGCGGTCCATCCCCGCGACCTCGTCGAACATCGTCCGGTGGAGTGAGCCGGACTCGCCCGTGAAGACACGGGAGGCGGCCGTGCCCGCGCAGACCGGCGGGGCCCCGGGCCCGGTGCGCTCGGGCGCCTCCGCCCCCTCCCGCTCCCGCCCGGCATCGGCGAACAGCGTCCGAGTGGTCCCCTCGAGCACCGACCTCAGGACCCGGTCGGGAGAGGGGAGCTCCGCGCCCGCCTCCACGGGCCGCGTCCCCGCCACCACCACCGCGTAGTCCACGAGGTGGTGCCAGCGCATCTGCGACTCCACGTGCTCGCGGTCCACGAGCACGTCAGGCCTCAGGCACAGCACGACCTGCCCCGTCGACGCGGCCACACCGGCGTTGACCGGGTGCGCCGACGCGCCTTCACCCGGCGTGACCAGCCGTGTGTGCTCCGGACGCACGGAGGGAAGGCCGGCCGGTGGCTCCGCCCGCTCGGCGACCACCACGACCTCCGTCAGCTCGGCGGGGTAGCTCTGTCCCGCGAGGGCCGCCAGGACCGGGGCCAGGGTGTCGTCGCGGGCCCCGACCGGGACGACCACCGACACCGACAGGCGCGGCTCCCAGTGCCCCAGGGCCGGCGGGTCCAGCTTCGCCCGGTCGTTGCGCACCAGCCTGGGCTGCTCCGCGAAGTCCAGCACCGCCGGGGGCGTCGTGCGCACCCCGACCGTGTCGGCCCCCCGACGGGACTCCTGTGCTCGCCGCGCCGCCTCGTCAGCCGTACTCACCGGTTTCCTCCCACGTGTTCGGCGCTGTGCTCCCGGTGGCCGAACGGCAACGGTTCGCCCTCCAGAATCGCGCTGGGGCGCCAGCCGGACCACTGGTCGACCCGCCGCTGAATGAAGTAGGCCATGTCCTCGTTCCACGTGTGTCCGGCCGCCGCGCGGCGCAGGACGTAGCCCAGGCCATGGCCGGAGTGGATGCGGCCGCCGTTGTGGAGCAGGGCCGTCATCAACTGGGTGTCGATCGCGCGGGGCAGCGGGCGGAACCCGCCGACCTCCTCCCACACGCTCCTGTCGAACATCAGCGTCCCGCCGGAGACGAACCGGATGGGCAACTCGCTCTCCTTGCCGCGCCGGACGGTGAGGTCGAGCTCCTGCAGGTACACGAAGTCCTGCACGTTGCCGACCAGGTCGGCACCGGAGTAGGCGCGTGACAGCAGCAGGTCGGACAGGTGGTCGGGGCCGTACCAGTCGTCGTCGTCCCACTTGGAGACCAGATGGCCCGACACGCGGTCGACGGCGTCGTTGAGGACCGATCCGAAGATCTGGTCGGTACCCGCCTCGTGCACCGTCAGCGGCAGACCCGTCGCGACGAACTCCCGGATCGCGGCGTCCACCTCCGGGAGCGAGGCCGGGAACCCGTGCAGGGTGAGGACCACTTCGAGGCGGACCCCGCGCTGGCGGGCGATCTGGGCGAGGGCGAAGCCGACCATCTCCGGGCGGCGGGTGCACAGGATCACCGACACCCGCGGTTCCGGCGCCACGGGGATACCCGCGTGTGCGGCCAGGGCGTTCCAGCGCGCCCGCTGGCCGTGGGTCCGCAGCGCGGCGCGGCGCAGCCGGACGCTGTGCTCCTCGCGGCGCAGCGCGTCGGCCAGGTCGGCCTCGTCCGCGTCGGTCAACAGGTCGACGAGGGTGTCCCCCAGTCCGTCGGCCCAGCCGGGCACCGGTCCGCTCAGGAGCGGTACCCCTCCCGCGGCCAGCGACGCCACGGCACGCACCACCCCGGCTGGGCCGCCGTGCCCCTCCCAGTGCACGCGCACCCCGCGCAGGTAGCGCATCGCGTCGAGGTGGACGTCGGTCACGGTTCCGTCCGCGGCGAAGGCGGCCAGGACCTTGCCTCCGTCGCGGACCACCGTGCGCCCGTCGACGGCGGCGAGGTCGGCGACCGGGCCCTTGACCCACGCTTTGAAGCCGACCGGATTCACCGTCCGCTCGTCGATGGGCGGTACCGCGAGAGTGGGGTCGCTCTCGCTGATGCGCAGCGCGGGCGCGGCCGCCTGGACCGCGTCCGCCGGGAGGAGGTCCCACACATCGGCGGTGCTGGCCCGGCGGTCGCGCACCGGGATCTCGTCGTCCTCCCACGCGGGCAGGTCCTGGCCGCCGTCGGTGCGCAGGACCAGGTCCACCGCCGGGACCGCTTTGAGGCGCGGAGCCGGTCCCGCCGGGGCCGTCCCCAGGGCGCCGGGATCGCCCGCGCGCCAGCCGGCGGCCTCGGGACCGTACAGCGCGGCGACCGGCCGCGGACTCGGTACCGGCCTGCGCCCCCCGGTCCCGTTGAAGACCCCGGCGACCACGGGCGCGACGGGCGTTCCGCCCGGGAAGAAGAACTCGCAGAGCCACCCGTGGCGTCCCGCCCGGCGGACGCTCATCTCCTGGAGTCCGCGCCACTCCCCCATGCCCGGGGAGGCCGGGACGGGTGGGCGGCTGTGCGAGGGCGTGTCCGTGACGATGACGAGGATGTGGGCGGCCGCCGGGAAGCCCGTCAGGCACGTCACGGCTCGGCGCAGGTCGGTGTAGGTCGCGGCCACGACGACGCACAGCCCGAGCGAACCGACCCTGTCCTCATCGCCCGTCCCGGTGAAGGACAGGGGCCCACCCACCGGGTGGGTGTCCAGGTCCACGAGGCGGTCATGGCGGCGCAGGCGGAGGCGATCGAGCGAGTCCAGCGTCCGGTTGGCGTTCCCGGCACGACACAGGACGGCGGGTTCGTCACCGCGCGTGCGCAGGGCCTGGCGTAGGACGGAGGTGATCATCGTGCGACCTCGAATGGGTTGGGTACGCGGTGCGAAGACCCGTCGAACAAGTGACTGCCGGGCTCAGAGTAACCAAAGTGAACACGGTGCGTGTCGCTTGGATCGCGTGTCGTGAAAAGAGCTCGTCAGCACCGGTACGTGGCCCAGGCAGCCGCGGACCGCCTCCGTCCCCGTCCCTCTCAGCGGGCGATACGGCGCAGCGCGCGGCGCGCCAGGCCCGGCGTGAACCAGCGCAGTTTGCGCTCGGCCCGCTTGGCCCGTCCCCGCATACGCTCCACCTCCGCCAGGGCGCGGTCGAGCTCGCGGCGCAGCGCCTGAGGACTCTTGGTCTCGACGCCCTCCCCGCCCTCCTCGGGCACGACGCAGTCGTTGCCGGGAATCCAGTACGTGCCGTAGACCTCTTCCACCGTTCGATCGAGCCGCTGGCCCTCGGCCGCGGGCTCCAGGTGGCTCGCCCGGGCGAAGGCGGCCCTGCGCTCCAGGCGCAGAACGCCGTCGTCGGCGCGCGCCACGCCGGGCAGGGGCGCGCACACCAGTCCGGCGCTCTTCTTGTCGGCGGCCCCGATCAGGTCGGCCACGAGCGTGGAGACCGGCGTGGCCCCCACGGGCACGCGCAGCACGAAGGGCACCCGGGAGTCGGCCGGCGGAGGCTCCTCCACGAAGCGGACCCGCGTATCGCCGCGGAAGGTCTCCTTGACCAGCCGCAGGTCCAGGAGCTCTTCGTCCAGGGGCGCGCGGCGCCCGTCGTCGAGTTCGCTCCAGGGACCCACCATCCACACCCGGATGTCCGGGGTCGTGCCGTCGAGCAGCGCGGCGGCGGTGGCGTCCACCTGCTCCAGGGTCGCCTCCGCCACCTCCAGCACGACGTCGGCGTAGGGCACGTCCCACACGCGGTCGGGGCGCCTGCGCCGCAGGTGGAAGTCGGGCACGCGGTTGGACACGTACGGGGCCCGGTAGCGCATGCCCGCCTCGCGGCGCGTCTGCATCTGGGTGCGGCCCAGGTGCCAGCTGCTGGTGTCCAGGTCCGGGATGAACACCGCTCCCTGCTGGGAGACCCGGTAGGCGAACTCGGAGTCGCCGCCGAGGATCAGCTCGCCGTCCAGACCGCCCGCCGCCTCCAGCAGGGTGCGGTGCAGGGATCCGGTGGCTCCGATGAAGACCTTGTAGGCGAGGCGGTCGGCGGAGCGCAGTCCGTCGCGTTTGGCGATGTGGTCCTCGACCCAGTGCGGGTCGGCGCTCTCACGGTCGAAGAGGGCGTCCGCACGCCCCTGGGCGACCTCGTCGCGCACGTACTCCGGTGTCATGGCCTCGGGGTCGAAGTCGACGAACAGCTTGTGCCCCATGGCCACCCCGTAGTCGACGAGGTGGTGCCAGCGCATCTGCGACTCCACGTGCTCGCGGTAGACGAGCATGTCGGCGTCCAGCCGCAGGACGACCTGGCCGGAGGAGGCGGCCACACCCGAGTTGACCGCGTGCGCCGACCCCCAACCGCCCGGCTCGGAGGTGATCAGCCTCGTGTTCTCGGGGCGCACACGGGGCAGGGACAGCGGCTCGGGCGAGCCGTCGTCGACCACCACCACCTCGGTCAGGTGCGCCGGGTAGCTCTGCGCGGCCAGCGAGGCCAGGACCAGGGCGAGCTTCTCCGGGTGTCCGTGGGCCGGGATCACCACACTGACCGACAGGGTCGGGGTCCACTCCCCCAGGGCGGGCGGTTCCAGCGGCGAGTAGTCGTTGCGCGTCAGGCGCGGCTGTTCGGTGTAGTCCGCCGTGCCCAGCGGAAGGGCTCGTACTGAACGCGGATCGTCTGCGGCCGGCCCCCGGCCGGTGTCCAAGGTAGTCAACGGAGTCCCCCCGTGTACTCGGTGACGGGCTGGCCCAGCGGTGTCGGCTCCCCCTCCAGGAGGGCGCTCGGGCACCAGCCGGACCACTGTCGCGTGTGGTCGTGCAGGAAGAAGGACATGTCCTCGGACCAGGTGTGGCCGCCGCCGGTGCGGCGGAGCACGTACCCGAGTCCGTGGGCGCGGTAGATGCGTCCACCGCCGCGGATGACGGCGATGAGGAGCTGGGTGTCGATGGCGCGCGGCAGTGGCCGGAAGCCCCCGACCTCCTCCAGTACCGCCCGGTCGGTGAGGATGGTGCCCCCGGCGATGAACCGGGTGGAGGCCTCGGACCGGCGGCTGCGCCAGAGGGTCAGGTCGACCTCCTGGAGGTAGACGAAGTCCTGGCCGACACCGACGAGCTCTCCGCCCGAGTAGGCACGGGCCAGAACGAGGTCGGCCAGGTGCTCCGGGCCGTACCAGTCGTCGTCGTCCCACTTGGCGACGAGGTCCCCGGACGTGCGGCTGACGGCGTCGTTGAGCACCGTGCCGAAGATCTGGTCGGCGTCGGCCTCGTGCACGGTCAGCGGCACGCCCGTGGCCTCGAACTCGGCGACGGCCGAGGCGACCTCGGGCAGGTCCGCCGGGAAGCCGTGGAGGGTGAGCACCACCTCGACGGACACACCCCGCTGCCGGGCGATCTGGGCGAGCGCGAACCCGACCATCTCCGGCCGGCGGGTGCACAGGATCACCGACACCGTCGGCTCCGGCGGGAGGGGTACGCCCGCCCGGGCGCCCAGGGCACGCCAGCGGGCGCGGTGGCCGTGCGTGCGCAGCGCGGCGCGGCGCAGCCGCACGCTGTACTCCTCCCGGCGCAGGGGGTCGGCCACGTCGGACTCCTCCGCACCGGTGATCAGGTCGGTCAGGACCCGCCCCAGTCCGCCTGCCCAGGCGGGCACCGGGCCGCTCAGCAGGGGCACACCGCCGGCGGCCAGGGAGGCCACCGCGCGGACGGCGGCGCTGGGCCCGGTGTGCCCGGACCAGTCGACGCGGACTCCACCGAGGTGCCGCAGCCGGGCGAGGTCGACGTCGGTGACCGTCCCGTCCGACGCGATCGTGACCAGGTCCTTCTTCCCCTCGCGGACCACGGCGTGCGATCCGTGGACCGTCAGGTCGGCCAGCCGCCCCTCGGCCACCCTGGAGAACCCGGTGGGGTTGACGGTGAGTTCGTCGATGGGTGCGATGGTGTGGACGCGGTCGTCCTCGGGCCTCTCGTCCGCTCCGCCGACCTGGCGGGCGCGGGCCGTCCCACCGGTGATGGCGGCCCAGGAGTCGGACGAGGTGGTGCCGCGGTCCAGCGCGGGGACGGTGGTGTCCGTCCACTGCGGCGCCGGTTCCTCGCTCACGCGCAGCGCGAGGTCGCCCAGGGGCGTGACCCGGCGCAGCGGGACCGGGCCGGCGGCTTCGACACCGTGGACTCCGGTGTCGCCGGGCCGCCACAGCGCGCCCTCGTGCCCGTTGATGACGGACAGGGGGGCGACGGCGGGGCCGCGGCGGCGGCCGCGCGTGCCGTGCATGACCGCGTCGAGCACCTCGGAGGTCTCGACGGCGTTGGGGAAGAACAACTCGCAGAGCCACCCGCGCCGCCCGACGCGGCGGACCCGGACCTCCTGCACGTCGCGCCACTGGCCCATCCCCGGGGAGGCGGGGATCGGCGGCTCCTGGAGCCCGGTGGTGTCGACCAGCGCGACCACCACGTGCACGGCGCGCGGCAGGTGCACGCTCACCGTGATGGCCCGGTTGAGGTCGGTCGGGGTCGCGGCGACCACTGCGACCAGCCCCGCCTCCTGCTCCCCCAGGACGGATACGCCCATGGGATGCGTGTCCAGGTCGATCACGCGGTCGGCGGGCCATAGCGGCAGGCGGTCCAGCGGGACCCGCGCGCTCTCGTGGGCGCCGGTGTGGCACAGCACGGCGGGTTCCCGGCCTCGCGTGCGCAGGGCGTTCCGGACTGCGGTGGTGATCATCGGGCGACCTCGGGTGTGTGGACGGGTACGGCCGGAACCGCGTGGCCGGGGGCCGGGCGGTGGGCGGCGGACGGTGGCGGAGGGCCGGCGCCCTCAGACTCCCTTGCGGCTGAACACGTGGGCCCCCTTCTCGGCGTGCTCCTCGGTCCGGTGGAGTTCGGGGTGTTCGGCCAGCCAGCGGTCGCCGATGGCCCGTTCGTCGGGCCGGTCGGCGTCGTCCAGAACGAACACGACGTCCTCCGTGCAGCGCGGCATCAGAGCGGGCAGCGCGGGGTAGCGGGCGTGCCGACCGGTGGCCTTGGGCGGGCCGTCGACGAACACGAGGCCGACGCCGTCCAGGTCGTCCAGGACCGCGGCGTCGTACCAGCGGTCGGCCGTGGCGACCTGCTCCTCGCCGACGGTGACGATGGCGGCCTCGACCTCGGTCAGGGGCGCGGTGCGGACCTCGACGATGTCGTCCAGCCCGTGGGAGGCGACGAGGGCGCGGCTGAGTTCGGCGTAGCGGGCGTCGTGCTCGACCGCGACGAGCCGGCCGGCCCCGGCACGGCGCAGCGCGTAGCCCAACCAGACGCTGGAGGCGCCGCTGCCGAACTCCACGACCAGATCGGGGCGCAGGCGGTCGATGTGGCGCACCAGCACCCGGAGGACGTCCGGGGAGGCGGCCCATCCGCGCAGCGGTGGCATGAAGGGGGCGGTGTCGAGGTGCCGGCTGAGTTCGCTCCAGGCCACCTGCTGCTCGTAGTCGTGGCGGCCCTGCCTGGTGACCGCGCCGGTGATCTCGCGGGCCAGCCTGGGCAGGGAGTGCGACTGGATGCGGTTGACCCGGGCGCGGGTGGCGTCCATGGCGCGGATGGTCTCCAGGCGGTCGCGACCCAGCGTCTCGGTGACCGTGCGGGTCTGCGTCCGGATCTCCAGGGACACCTCGCGCATGGAGCGGCGCAACAGGAGCACGGCCGCGCCCAGGGCGGCCACCGCGCCGGCCGTCACGACCAGCCCGGTGGCGATGAGGGCCTCCGCCACGGTCAGCGGTCCGAGCACGCCCAGGGCCGTCGGGGCGACCAGCGCGGCCAGCCCGACCGCTGCGGCGGCGATGAGGAGAGGGCGGCGTCCGCGTCGAAGCGATCGCATGGGTGGGTACCTCCGGAGTTTCGGACACGGCACATGGGGCGTGCGGGGGACACGGCGGCGTTCTCCGTGCGAAACGACCAGTTCCGCAGAGTTTTCCGGCTCTGCCGGGAAGACCACCGGAAGTGGTGTCGAGACTAACGTTGCACGGGATTGTCCCGTCCCCCCAAAGGGGGAATCACCGCCGAAATGGCAACCAATTACCCCGTTGTTCATCCGTTCCTCACCCCGACCTCGACTGCGGGAGGTGCGATGTTCCCATCGCGGGTGCGCTCACCATCCGGTGGCCTCCACAAGGGCCTCCTCGACCATCGGTTCGAGGGTGTGCGCATAGGTGGCGGTCATGTGCGAGTGGTCCCAGAACACCAGCACATTACCCACGATCGCGTCACATTCGCCTGAAGGACACACGTAACCGGTCAAATCGGTCGTAGTCACGTTGTCGGGCAGGTCCATGCCCGCCACCGGGTCGGTGGCGGCCTGGCTGTAGGTCGCCGGCGAGGTGCACCGGTCCGGGTTCCCCCGCTCCACGCACTCCGCGCTCTGGTAGTCCAGTCGGGGCAGGTCGCGCATGCCGATGACGTCGATCCCCAACTCCCGCAGCTGGAGCCAGCGCTCGACGAAACCGTCCGGGACGGTCTCGCCCGCGGGTGTGGCCCGTGTGGAGGAGGTGAACACCGCGTCGGGTCGCACCCGCTCCAGTTCGGCCATGGCCTTGGCGTCCCATTCCTGGCACTCGGTGAACACCTCGCCGTCCCGGTAGGGGATGTCGGTGCTGAACTGGCAGCCGCTCTTGGTGAAGGACACCAGCCGCCACCCGTGCTTGTCCGCAGCCGCCGCCACCGCCGGATACCAGTGGGCGGTGCGCGAGGCCCCGACGAAGGCCAGGGTGTGCTCGGCGTCGGTCGGACCGCGGTCGCACACCACCAGGTCGGTGGAGGCCAGGTTGACGTGGCAGCCCTCGGTGTGGTGCGTGGACAGGTCGGTCCTGGCGTCGACGGGGTCCGGCAGGACCGGCAGGTCGCCCAGGCTCTCCAGGGTGTTCGACTCGGCGACCGTGAGCGCGCCCGGGTAGCTCTCCGGCTCCCCCGCGTGTTCCCTGCGGATGCGCTGGTCCTCGGAGATCTGCCCGGACCAGGCCAGGGAGAGGGCCACCACGGGCACCAGGAAGGAGGCGGCCAGCCCCAGGGACCAGGCGGGGGTGCGACGCCGGTCCGCCCGGGTGAGGCGGTCCGTACCGCCCTCGACGACCTTGTGCGTCACCCACGCCAGGGCCAGGGCCAGCCCCATCACCAGGGCTCCCCCGGAGGGGCTGGCCAGCGCGCGGTCGGTGACGTAGAGGTAGCAGACCAGGATCGGCCAGTGCCACAGGTACAGCGCGTAGGACAGCCCGCCCAGGGAGGTGAGCGGGCGCCAGGTGAGCAGGCGGTCCGCACCGAACCGGCTGCCGGTGGTTCCCGCCAGGATCACCAGGACGGCGGCGCCGGTGGGCCACAGGGCGACGTAGCCGGGGAAGAGCGTGGCCACCGGCAGCAGGAATCCGCAGGTGACCAGGCCCAGCAGCCCGACCCAGCCCATGACCGTCCGCAGGCGGACCGGAAGGTCGAACCGGTGGATGGTCAGGGCCAGGATCGCACCCAGGGCCAGCTCCCACAGGCGCGCGCCGGTGTCGAAGTAGGCCCAGGCCTGGTCGGAGTCGGTGATCCACACCGAGTAGGCCAGGGAGCACACGAAGACGGCGGTGACCGCGGCCAGGACCGCGCGCCGGGCCGGCACCCGGGTCCGGGCGGCCACGAGGGCGGCCAGGGTGATGAGGATCGGCCACAGGACGTAGAACTGGCCCTGGATGGACAGCGACCAGAAGTGCTGGACGGGACTGGGCGCGGCGTCCCTGGCCAGGTAGTCGACCGCGGCACGGGCCAGCGCCCAGTTCTCGTGGTACAGGGCCGCGGCGCGCACCTCGGACATGATGTCGGCCCAGCGCGAGCGCGGCAGCCAGAAGTAGGTGGCGGCGAGCACGCCGACGAGTGCGACCGCCGCCGCGGGGGCGAGCCGGCGGATCAGGCGGGCCCAGAACGCCACGAAACCGATGCGGCCGTCCCGTTCGAGGGCGCGCATCAGGGAACCGGTGATGAGGAATCCGGTCAGCAACAGGAAGACGTCAACACCGCCGGAGACCCGGCCGAACCAGATGTGGTAAACGGCCACGAGGACGACGGCGATCGCGCGCAGGCCCTCGATCTCGGGCCGGAATCCGGTGCGGCCCCGGGCAGCGGAGCCGGTGGCGGAAGGGGCGCCCGCCGGCGCGGCAGCGGCCCCTGGAGTGGAAACAGACATGAATGGGGACGGCCTCAGGAGAAAGTGGTGTTGTCGTGAGAACGAGGCATTCGCACGGGTCGGCCTCGAATGCGACGATGAATTATCGTCCTTTCCGGTGCCGCCCGGGTGAAGTCGGGGAGAACTCCCGAGCAACGCCGCGGGTCGGTCTCGGTCCCCGTGGCGGGCGCCGGTCCTCGGCGGCCGGTCCCCCCGCGCCACGCGGACCGACACGAGCGGACCCGAGACGACCACCCTCGGTCATCGCCCCCGGCAGCGGCGACCCCCGCACCGGCGTCGTTTATTCCCCGGGACCGGTGTCGAGAGGCTGACATCGGAGACTCCGCGCACTGGCTGATAGCTTGCTCGGTAGCGATCTCATCGCTGGTAAGCCCGACGATTCGCGTCATTGGAAAGGTGCGTCAGAGATGTCTGCGCCATACTCGCTGCCCGAACTCACCTACGACTACGCGGCCCTGGAGCCGTGGATCTCCGGTCAGATCATGGAGCTCCACCACTCCAAGCACCACGCTGCCTACGTCGCCGGTGCCAACACCGCGCTGGAGCAGATGGCGGAGGCCCGGGAGTCCGGCAACTTCGGCACCATCCCCATGCTCGAGAAGAACCTCGCGTTCCACCTCGGCGGCCACGTCAACCACTCGATCTTCTGGCAGAACCTCTCGCCCGAGGGCGGCGACAAGCCGTCCGGCGAGCTGGCCTCGGCGATCGACGACCAGTTCGGCTCCTTCGACGCCTTCCGCGCGCACTTCGGCGCGGCGGCCAACAGCATCCAGGGCTCCGGGTGGGCGATCCTCGCCTACGAGCCCCTGGGCCAGCGCCTGATCATCGAGCAGCTCTACGACCAGCAGGCCAACATCCCGCACAGCACCACCCCGCTGCTGATGCTGGACATGTGGGAGCACGCGTTCTACCTGCAGTACAAGAACGTCAAGGCCGAGTACGTCAAGGCGTTCTGGAACGTGGTCAACTGGGCCGACGTCCAGGCCCGCCTGGAGAAGGCCCGCTCGGTCGAGTTCTAGACCGACGCGCCCGAGCGGCGCGAGCAGCGTCGGCGTCACAGCGCGCCTGCCCGGACACGGCGGGCACGGCAGTGGACGCGTGACGCTGGGGCGTGTGGAACACACCTGAGGGCGGCACCACCCGGTCGGGCGGTGCCGCCCTCATGCTGTCCGGGCCGGGACGACGGTCAGACGACGACCCGGTCCGGGTCGGCGACCACGGGTCCGTGCCGGTCGAGTTCGCGCCAGGCGCGGCCGAGCCGCCAGACCAGCTCCCGGGTGGTCTCCTCGTCGAAGGCGAAGGGAAGGCGGAAGTACTCGTCGTACCGGCCGTCCTCCGAGGCCGACATCAAGGGGCCGGGGAGCAGCTCGACGTCGTGGCACAGGGCCACCTGCGCGAAGGCGCGGGCGTTGACCCCGGGCAGCTTCACCCACAGGGCGGCTCCACCGTCCGGCCGCTCCCACTCCCAGGTGGGCATGGCCTCGCCCAGCAGCGCCTCCATGCGGTGCAGCGACTCCCTCAGGTGCTCGGAGCGCGCGGCGGCGAGTTCGTCGTAGCGCGACAGCAGGCGCACCGCGACGGCCTGGTCGAGTAGCGGACTGCCGAGGTCGGCCAGGACCTTGCGGCGGCTGAGCCGCATCGCGATCTCCGCCGGGGCCCGCAGCCAGCCCAGGCGAAGGCCCGCCCACCCCACCTTGGTCAGCGACTCGACGGTGATGACCTCCGTGCCGCGCGGGGCGAACGCGGCGAGCGGCGGAGGCTCGTCCTCGGCGCGCATACCGGTGTAGGCGCTGTCCTCCAGCACGGGCGTGCCGTACCGTGCGGCGAGCTCGCCGACCTCGCGCCTCCGGGCCGCGCTCATGAGCCGGCCGGTGGGATTGTGGTAGGAGGGCATCACGTACAGCAGGTGGGGCGTGTACTCGACGATGGCCCGGCGGAGTGCGTTGGGGTCGATGCCCTGGTCGTCCAGGGGGAGCGGGTGGAAGGCCGCCCCACGGTCGCGCATCAGGTCCAGGCACCCCGCGAATCCGGGGTCCTCCGTGACGACGGGTGAGCCCTTGCGCAGGTAGAGCTGGGAGATGAGCGCGACGGCCTGGTGGGCGCCGGTGGTGACGACGATCTGGTCGGGCTCGGTGGGCAGCCCCTGACGCTCGTAGTGGTCGGCGATGGCCTGCCGCAGGACCGGCAGCCCGCGCGGGTGGTAGCTCTCCTCCGCCATGAGGACGGGCAGGTCCCGGTCGACGACCTCGCGCACGGCCTCCTCCACGATGCTCAGCGCCGGAGTGCGCATACAGGCCACCGAGATGACGCGCGGCGTCTCCCTCAGCAGGTTCTGGTACATCGGATTGGCGATGCTGCCGGGCACCCAGCCGTCGCCGCGAACCGGCCCCACGCTGGCGCTGACACGGGTACCGCTGCCCTGCCGGCTCTCCAGGACGCCCTCCGCGCGCAGGGCGTCGTAGGCCGAGACCACCGTGGTGCGGCTGATCCGCAGCGCGGCCGCGAGCGCGCGCTCGGAGGGCAGCCGTTCCCCGGCCAGGACGGTCCCCTGGGTGACGAGGCCGTGCAGGGAGTCGGCGAGGCGCCGGTAGAGCGCGCCACCGCCAGCCGACCACGCGCCGAGGTGGTCCACCAGCACGCCCGCTTCGCGAGAAGAGTCCATTTACCGCTCCATTGGATCTGTCCGGATGGACTGCGTCTCTCCATACTGGCATCAACGAGAGGGATACCACCAGAACCAAAGTGGCCCCTTCACAGCCAGTCCACTCTCCGGGGGAGAACCCATGCCGTCCCTGATCCCGCACCAGCGCACCTCGGCCCGCCAGGCGGCGGAGATCGCCGTCCCGGCCACTCGGTCCGCGCCCGCCGGGCCCGTGGCCGGGGCGGTGCTCGTCGAGGCACGGACCCTCACCGCCCCCGGCGGCGACCGCTGCGCACTGTTCGCACTGGTCCTGGCCATGCGACGGCGCGCCGAGGACCATTCCGGCCATCTGGAGGAGGTCCACTTCTCCGACGAGGGTGATCGCGCCCGGACCGTGTCGCGGTGGCGGTCGGCCGAGGAGCTGCGGACCTTCGTGGAACAGGCGCACGACGACCTGCTCGACTACCGGGCCGGGAGCGGCGCGTTCCCCACGGTGGAGCGGACCCTGTGGTGGGCCCCGGCCGACACGGAGGTGACGGCGGCCGAGGCCGACCGGCGCGCCGGGCACCTGCGCGCGTGCGGCCCGGGCCCGTACGCCTTCACCCTGGCCTCCCCCGTGCCCAGGCCGGCGGACCGCGGGGTCTCCTGAGGGGGCGGTCTCAGGCGGGGTGGCGGGCGGCGAAGGCCGCGGCGTCCCAGGTACCCCCGAGTGCCGGCGCCAGCGCGGCTCGGGCGGTGTCGGCGAACGCCGCGGCGTCGAGTCCGCCGCTGCCCTCGGGTACGCAGCCCAGCAGCGGACCCGCGCCCATGGCCGGCAGGTCCACCAGGTTGCAGCGCACCGCCAGATCGGGTTCGCGCGGCCAGGCGCCCACCACGACGCCGACCGGTCCCAGGCCCCGGGCACGCAGTGCCTCGCCGGTCAGCGCCGTGGCGTTGAGCGTGCCCAGGTCGGGCCGCGCCACCACCAGGACCGGTGCGGACAGCAGGACGGCGGCGTCGGCGAGGGTCTCGCCCTCGGCGTTCAGCCGCACCAGCAGTCCGCCCGCTCCCTCGACCAGCACCAGGTCGTGGTCGGCGGCCAGGCGTACCGCGGCGTCGGCGACCTCCTCGGCCCGCACGCACCGGGCGCCGCACCGGGCGGCGGCCGTCGCCGGGGCCAGGGGGTCCGGGTAGCGGACGAGTTCCTCGGTGGCCACGCCCGGGGCCAGCCGCGCGACCTCGGCGGTGTCACCCGGCTCACCGGCGGCGACCCCCGTCTGCGCCGGCTTGAGGACCGCCACCCGCCGCCCGGCGTCCCGCGCCGCGGCGGCGACCGCGGCCGTGACCACGGTCTTGCCCACCCCTGTGCCGGTACCGGTCACCACCAGCAGGCTCACCGCGCCTCCAGCGAGGCCCGGGCCGCGGCGACCATCCCCGCGGCGATCGCTCCGACGTCCTCGTCGGTGCACACGTAGGGCGGCATGGCGTAGACCTGGTTGCGGAAGGGGCGCAGCCACACCCCCGAAGCCACCGCGGCACGCGTGGCCTCGCCCATGCGCACCGGTTCGTCGAGCTCCACGACGCCGATCGCGCCCAGCACCCGCACCTCGCGCACCCCCGGCAGCTGCTCGGCCGCGGCCAGCCCCGTGCGCAGCCCGGACTCGATCCGCCGTACGTCGGCCCGCCAGTCCCCGCCGGTGAGCAGTTCGACCGAGGCCAGAGCGGTGGCGCAGGCCAGCGGGTTGCCCATGAACGTGGGCCCGTGGGCCAGGACCGGCACCTCCCCCTCGGCGATGCCCCGGGCCACCCGGCCCGTGCACAGGGTCGCGGCCAGCGTGAGGTAGCCCCCGGTCAGGGCCTTGCCCAGGCACATGATGTCGGGGGTGACCCCGGCGTGGTCGGCGGCGAAGAGCTCGCCGGTACGCCCGAAACCCGTGGCGATCTCGTCGAAGACGAGCAGCAGGCCGTACTCGTCGGCGATCCTCCGCAGCTCGCGCAGGTATCCGGGATGGTGGAAGCGCATGCCGCCCGCGCCCTGGACGACGGGTTCGACGATCACCGCGGCCAGGGTGTCGGCGTTCTCGGCGGCCAGGCGCTCGAACTCCGCCACCCAGGACGGATCGACCGCGGTGTCGAAACCTCCGCGGAGGACTGCGCCGGAGGCGTCGGTTGAGGGTGGTGGCCCGTTCCCTCCCGCTTCGCGCCCCACGGGCGATGGCGGGCGACGGGTGGGCGCCGGCCCGTGCACCTGGCGCGGCAGGACGTCACCCCACAGGGAGTGCATCCCGCCGTCGGGGTCGCACACGCTCATCGCGTGGAAGGTGTCCCCGTGGTAGCCGCCCCGCCAGGTCAGGAAGCGGCGGCGCTCGGGGCTGCCGGTGGAGCGGTGGTACTGCAGGCACATCTTCATCGCGACCTCCACCGACACCGAACCGGAGTCGGCGAGGAAGACGTGCTCCAGCCCGTCGGGGGTGATCCCGACCAGCGTCCGGCCCAGTTCCGCGGCCGGACCGTGGGTCAGCCCGCCGAACATCACGTGGCCGAACGCGTCCAGCTGGGCCCGTACCGCCGTGTCCAGCGCGGGGTGGCCGTAGCCGTGGATCGCCGACCACCACGACGCCATGCCGTCGACGACGCTGTGCGTCTCGCCCTCCGACCACAGTTCCAGCCGGGTGCCCCGCGCCCCGGTGACCACGTACGGCTCCTCGGCGGCGGGGACGGTCGTGTACGGGTGCCAGAGGTGGGCGCGGTCCGCGGCGCGCACGCGTGCGGGATCGACAGGGGTGGACGTCATGGTGCCTCATTGTTCACGGGACGCACCGGCGGCGGCCACGCGAGCGCCGCCAGGAATCGCGGCCGAACTTTGTGGGCTTCCGCGGGTGACGGCCCAGGCGGCGACCGGCAGAGTCGTAGGAGCCTCCCTGGCACGTGGACCGGACCGTCCCAGCGGGATTGGCCGCCGCTGGGCCGGTTCCCACCGGGCGTCGGCGACGGGGCGGACCGTCGCGGCCCCGTACCGCCCGCGCCGCCGTCTCCCGGCCCCCGTCGCCCCCGCCCTCGCCCTGACCCGACCGGAGTGTGCCCGCCCCCGTCACCGACCGAGGAGACCGCCGACATGGACAGCGCCACCGTGCCACCGCGCCCCTGGCCCCTGCGCGCCGGCGCCCCCGGGCCGACCGGGTCCGGCCCGTCCCTGCCCTTCGCGTGGTTGGACGGAGCCGCCCGCCGACGCGCCGAGGCCGGGCTGACCCGCCGCACGGTGCCGCGGCCGGTCGACGACGGGCTGCTGGACCTGGCGGGCAACGACTACCTGGGCCTGCTGCGCCACCCGGACGTGGTGCGCGCGGCGGCCGACGCCGCCTACGCCTGGGGTGCGGGGGCCGGCGGATCGCGCCTGGTCACGGGTGACACCGAGCTGCACGGAGAGCTGGAGCGCGAGCTGGCCGACTTCTACGGCACCGAGGCCGCGCTCGTGTTCTCCTCCGGGTACGCGGCCAACCTCGCGATGGTCACGGCGCTGGCCGCCCCCGACGACGGTGACGTGCCCCTGGTGGTGTGCGACCGCTACAACCATGCCTCGCTGATCGACGCCACCCGGCTGGCCAAGGCCTCCGGCGCGCGGGTGGCGGTCTTCGACCACGCCGACACCGGGCACGCCGCGGCGGCCCTGGAGGGCGCGCGGGACCGCGCCCTGGTGCTGAGCGACACGGTCTTCTCGGTGGACGGCGACCTGACCGACGTCGCCGGGCTCGCGGAGACGGCGCGCGGTGCGGGCACGACCGCCCTGCTGCTGGACGACGCGCACGGACTGGGCGTCGTGGGCCCCGGCGGGCGCGGCGCCCTCACCCTCGCCGGGCTGCGCGGGGCGCGCGACGTCGTGGTGTCGGTGACACTGTCCAAGTCCCTCGGCGCGCAGGGCGGTGCCGTGCTCGGTCCGCGCCGGGTCATCCGCCACCTGGTGGAGACCGCGCGCACGTTCGTGTTCGACACGGGACTGGCGCCGGCGCCGGCGGGCGCGGCGCTGGCCGCCCTGCGCGTGCTGCGGACCGAACCCGAGCGCGCCGACGCTGTCCGGCGCCGGGCCCTCGAACTGTCGGAAGGGCTGCGCGAGCGCGGGCTGACGGTGAGCACCCCGGACGCGGCCGTGGTGTCGGTGATCGCCCCGTCCCGCGAGTCCGCGCTCGCGTGGCGCTCGGCCTGCCTGGAGCAGGGGGTGCGCGTGGGGTGCTTCCGTCCGCCGTCGGTGCCCGACGGGCGGTCGCGGCTGCGGCTGACCGCCCGGGCGACCATGGACGACGCCGCGGTGCGCCGGGTCCTGGACGTCATCTCCACCACGTGCCCCGGGTAGCCTGACCAATGCTGGAGCCCTTGTTCGGGAGGCGGTAGCAACGGTGTCTGAGCGCGGTGACGACGGGTTCGAGGCGAAGGTCCCCGAGAACACGCCCGGGTCCCCTTCCCCCGACGCCCGAGCCGACGACGGAGAGCGTCCGGGCGGTCACGCGCCCGTGGGCGAGAACGCCGGTACGACGGGCGGCGCGGCACCTCGGCCGCGGGGCCGTCGCAGGGCCCGCGCGGCCCTCGTGGCCAGCGCCGTCCTCGCCCTCACCCTGATCGTGACTCTGGTCGTGCCTCCGGCACGCGACGGCCTGGTCAACCTGTGGTGCGAGGTCACCGACGGCGTCTGCCCGGTCGAGGAGCTGCCGCCCATCACCGAGGACGAGGAGACCGACCCCCGGGTGCGCATGGAACCGGAGGAGGCGGCGCTGTGGGGCAACTACGTGGCGCTGGGCGACTCCTACTCCTCCGGGGACGGCGCGGGCGACTACGACCCCGCCACCGCCGAACCGGGCGGGTGCTGGCGTTCGGAGCACGCCTACTCCCGACTCATCGAGCAGGAGTTCGACTTCGCCGGCGCGCTCGGCTTCTACGCCTGCAGCAGCCACCGGGCCACCCACATGCTCGAGCAGCTCGGCACCCCGGAGTCGCAGATCGAGCGGGTCACCGAGCACACCTCGCTGGTCACGCTGGGCATCGGCGGCAACGACCTCGGCTTCATCCCCGTGCTGCGCACCTGCATGGTGCGGATGCCCCTGCTCGACAACGGCGCCTGCCAGGCCCAGGAAGGGGAGATCGGCCGGCGGCTCGACGCGTTCGAGGAGGACCTGGCCGAGGTCCTCGGCCAGATCCGCGACCGCGCCCCGGACGCGCGGGTGCTCGTCCTGGGCTATCCGCGACTGTTCCCCGAGGACCCGCAGGGGATGTACTACACACTGACCGTCAGCGACCAGCAGTGGTTGAACGGCGTCGGCCGCGACCTCAACGAGCGCATCCGCGACGTCGTGTACGAGGTGGACGGCGACGTGTACGGCGGTCGCGGCTCCGGCAGCGTCGAGTACGTCAACACCTACAGCGCGCTCAACGGCTACGAGGTGAGCGCGGAGAAGGCCTGGCTGAACGGCATCGTGCTCGGCCAGCTCGGTGAGGGGCTGCGCGTGGACCGCGCGAGCTTCCACCCCACGGCACAGGGACAGATGTCCATCGCCGACCGGGTCCGCCAACAGGTCGAGCAGGGCCCCGAGCGCGTGCTCTACGTGTCACGGGAGACCCTGGCGAGCGTCGACGACGACCGCCTGGCCGCCGAGCTCGGCGGCCCCCTCGCCCCCGTGGTCGGGCCGCCCGCGCCCGGCGCCGAGGCGAGCGGCGGCTAGCGGGGCGCAGCGGCCGACGGGGCGCCGCCGGACCTGCCCGACGACGCCCCGAACGGCCCGTTCTCGTTGTGCTGTTCAGCCTGCCGGGCTCGCGGCCGCTCGCTCACCCGACGGCCGTCGCACCTCCCTAGCGCCCGGCCCTGAGCTCGGCCAGGACCTCACCGAAGCGGTCCAGACCCCAGTTGAGGTCCTCCTCGCTGATGACCAGCGGCGGCGACATCCGCACCGTGGACCCGTGCGTGTCCTTGACCAGCACACCGTGCTCGGCGAGCTTCAGGCACAGCTCCTTGCCCGTGCCCAGCGCCGGGTCGACGTCGATGCCGGCCCACAGGCCGATGCTGCGCGCCGAGACCACCCCGTCCCCCTCGAACTCCTTGAGCCGGCGCTTGAGCACTTCGCCCAGGCGCCGCGCGTTCTCCAGGTAGGGCCCCTCGGTCAGCATGGAGACCACCTGCCGCCCCACGGCGCCCGCCAGCGGATTGCCGCCGAACGTGCTGCCGTGCTGGCCGGGCTGGATCACCCCGAGAACGTCCTCGTCGGCGACCATCGCCGACACCGGCAGGATGCCCCCGCCCAGTGCCTTGCCGAACAGGTAGGCGTCGGGGACCACACCGGTGTGCTCACAGGCCCGGATCGTTCCCGTCCGGCCGAGCCCCGACTGCACTTCGTCGGCGATGAACAGGACGCGTTCGCGGTCGCAGATCTCCCTCACCCGCGGCAGGTAGTCCGGCGGAGGCACGATGACGCCCGCCTCGCCCTGGACGGGCTCGATCAGCACCGCCGCCGTGGTGTGGTCGATCGCCTGCGCGATGGCCTCGGCGTCCCCGTAGGGCACTGAGCGAAAGCCCGGCGTGTACGGTCCGAAGCCCGTCCTGGCCTCGGTGTCGGAGGAGAACGAGATGATCGTGGTCGTGCGACCGTGGAAGTTCGCGCCCGCGACCACGATGGTCGCCTGGTCCTGCGGGATGCCCTTGACCTCGTAGCCCCACTTGCGGGCCACCTTGATGCCGGTCTCGACCGCCTCCGCGCCGGTGTTCATCGGCAGGACCTTCTCCTTGCCGGCCATGTCGGCCAGGGCGCTGACCCAGGGGCCGAACTGGTCGTTGTAGAAGGCGCGGCTGGTGAGCGTCACCCGGTCGATCTGCCGGTGCGCCGCCGCGAGGAGGTCGGGGTTGTGGTGGCCGAAGTTCATGGCCGAGTACCCGGCCAGGCAGTCCAGGTAGCGGCGCCCCTCGACGTCGGTCACCCAGGCCCCGCGGCCTTCGGCGATCACGACGGGCAGGGGTGCGTAGTTGTGCGCCGAACGCGCCTGTGCGAGCGCGATGTGATCCGCGCTGGTGAGTGCTTGTCCGCCCGGGTTTCCGGCGGAGTCCTGCTGGCCCAGATTCTGGGTGCTGCTCATCTAGCCGCTCCGATCACCATTGACCGTTGTCAGTCCTGAGATACCCACCGTCGGGCCCGGTAGAGCCCTCTGGCGAGAAACCATCAAGAGTTGAACAGATCACACGGCACCCCCACAAGAGGTAAGCCATGTCACTCGCCGCCCCGCGGTCCGAAACCCCGGGCGCGAGGGCCTCGAACACCCTCTGAGCGGGGCCGTCACATCCAGTGTGACCTGCGAGGACTCCCCGGGTGACGCGGTCCACAACCCCACTGGCGATCGGGTCGGCCCCCGAGGGGTACCGTCGCGTGAAAGCCACTCGGCCGCCGTGACCCCGCGGGCGGCCCCGGACCATGCCAGGGAGGTCGGGCGTGTCCATCCATACGTCTGCGAACGAGTCCCCCGACGCCCCCTTCTCGCTGTCCCGCCTGGTGTCCGCCGTCACCGACGCCGTCCCCGACCGCGTCGCCCTGGTGGCCGGTCCCCGCCGGCTGACCTACCGTGCCCTGCACGACCGATCCGTGCGCCTGGCCCGCCACCTCGTGGCCGAGGGCGTGCGTCCCGGCGAGCACGTGGCGGTGCTGTCCTTCAACCGCGCGGAGTGGATGGAGTCCTTCCTGGGGATCCTGGCCGCGGGCGCGGTCCCGGTCAACGTCAACTACCGCTACGTCGCGGGCGAGCTGCGCCACGTGCTGGCCGACGCGCACGCGGTCGCGCTGATCGCCGAGGACTCCCTGGCCGCGGCCGTCACCGCGATCCGCCCCGACCTGCCCCGCCTGCGGCACGTGCTGCTGATCGAGGACGGCGGCGTGCGCGACGCGGCCCTGGAGGGCACGGACTACGAGTCCGCCCTGGCCGCCCGCTCCCCGGAGGCCGACGACACCCCCGCCCTGCCCGGAACCGGCGGCGACGACCACTACCTGCTCTACACCGGCGGCACCACCGGATACCCCAAGGGCGTGCTGTGGCGCCAGGCGGACATCTTCCGTGCCGCGCTGGAGCGCCGCGCCCCCGGCGCACCGCGCGCTGAGTCGCCCGCCGACGTCGCCGCACGCGCCGCCGCCTGCTTCCCCCAGCGCATGCTCGTGCTCGGCCCGCTCATGCACGCCGCCGGCCAGTGGAACGCGCTGAGCATGCTGCTGTGCGGCAAGCGCGTCGTGCTCTCCACCGACCGCAGCTACCGGCCGGACCGCGTCCTCGAAGTCGCCCACCGCGAGGGCGTGCACGCCGTGCAGCTGGTGGGCGACGCCATGGCCCGGCCCCTGGCCCGCCACCTGCTCACCGAACCCGGGCTGTGCCCCGACCTGACCTCCGTGCGCTCCGGCGGCACCCCGCTCACCCCGCCCGTGCGCGCGCTCTGGCGGGCCTGGCGCGAGGACGTGGTCCTGGCGGACGCCTACGGCGGTTCGGAGACGGGCGTGTGCGGGTCGGCCACCGGTGAGGACGACGGCTCCGACGGTGCCCGCGAGGACGCGCCGACGCTCTCCGGCGGCGCGGACCTGCGCAGCTTCACCGTGGGCGGCAGCATCGCCGTGCTCGACGACGACCTGCGGCCCCTTCCGCCCGGCTCACCGGTGGTGGGCCGCATCGCGCGCAGCGGCCGGATCCCGCTGGGCTACTACAACGACCCGATCGCCACCGGCCGGACCTTCCCCACCGGCGCCGACGGCCGCCGCTGGGCCCTGTCCGGCGACTACGGGACGCGCGCCCACGACGGATCCATCGCCCTGCTCGGCCGGGGCAACGCCGTGATCAACACCGCCGGGGAGAAGGTCTACCCCGAGGAGGTCGAGGCCGCGTTGAAGGCGCATCCGGCCGTGGAGGACGCGATCGTGGTGCCCGCCCCCGACGAGCACCTCGGCCAGCGCGTGACGGCGCTGGTCTCCGTGGCCGCGGGCGCACGCCTGGTCGAGACCGAGCTGCGCGCGCACTGCCGGGTGCGCCTGGCCGGGTTCAAGGTGCCGCGGACGGTGCACTTCGTCGACCGGGTCCGGCGCACGGCGGTCGGCAAGCAGGACTACCGCTGGGCGGCGTCGGTCGCGCAGAGCGGCGAGAACACCACGCCGAGTTTCGGACGCTGAACACCAGCCGCATCACCTACCCGAAACCCCGCGGATCCCACGCAGCGCGCACCTCCGCCACCCCGCTCCCCCGCTACACTGGCCGGACCCGGCCCGGCCCAGGGACCTCGCAGGTCCCTCCCCCAGCACGCCCCGGGCGGCACACACCCAGCGGCGGTCGGCGCAGCGCCCCTACACGAACGCGCCCCGCCCCCGCACCCCCGACCGGCCCGTGTCCCACGGGTGGGTACGGTGACCACACAGGACGGAGGACGGCGCCCCTCCCGGGCCTGCCCCGGGCCGGCGCCCTACAACTCAGATGGCCAAGTCAGCAGGCTCCTTCATCTTCAACGCGGTGCGCGGCGGGGCCGTCGGCACCTCCGAGGCGCTGCCCGGCATCAGCGGCGGCACGGTCGCGCTCATCGTCGGCCTCTACGACCAGCTCATCGGCGGCGCCGGCCACATGGTCAGCGGCATCAAGCGGTACGTGACCGACGTGCCGCGCGGCCGCGGCAGGGAACGCGCGAACGAGCAGTTCCGGATGGTGGACTGGAGTGTCCTGGTCCCCGCGCTGATCGGCATGGTGATCGCGCTCGGCCTGGCCGCCGTCCTGCTCTCCCCGCTGGTGGAGGTGTACGCCCAGTACGCCTACGCCCTCTTCTTCGGCCTCGTCCTGGCCTGCCTGTGGATTCCCTACACCGGCGCGGGCAAGAAGTGGCGTGCCTGGCACTACCTGGTGGCGCTGGCCGTCGCCGTGGTCGCCTTCCTCCTGACCGGCATGCCGGGCGCGAGTCTGCCCCCCAACCCGGTGTTCGCCTTCCTCGGCGGCGCCGTCGCCATCTGCGCGCTGGTCCTGCCGGGCCTGTCCGGTTCGTTCATCCTGCTCACGCTCGGGCTGTACGAGCCCACGATGCAGGCGGTACGGGACATGGACGTGGCCTACCTCGGCGTCATGGCGCTGGGCATGATCACCGGCCTGGCCCTGTTCGTCAAGCTCCTGCAGTACCTGCTGGAGAACTTCCACCACCTCACCCTGGTGGTGCTCACCGGCCTGATGGCGGGCTCGCTGCGCGCCCTGTGGCCGTGGCAGGACCACGACCGCAACCCGCTGCCCATCACCGACGTGCCCGTGACCGTGGCCTTCGCGGTGGGCGGCTTCCTCGTGGTCACCGCGGCGATCGTCTACGAGCACCGCAAGAAGGCCCAGTCGGACGCCGGCCACGGAGCGGCCCCCACGCGCGTCCACTAGGGCGAGTTCCGTGGATGGCGCCCGTCGCGAGCGGCGCATCCAGTGGTGCTCTCACCAGGCCGAAGAGGGAGCTCCCCTCCTGCGCGGGCTTCGCCGTCGTCGCACGGCGGGGGCCCGGGTGGTTCCCCTGTCGACTGATGAGAACGCGGTGAGAGTGCCGCCGGGGCGACGCGCAGCAGGGCGGGCAACCGCCGGACATGCCCTAGGCTCGGTGGCGACTGACGCGGGGTGCCGGGAACAGTCCTCCCGGCTGAGAGCACACCCGTCGAACCTGCCCTAGGTCGTGCTAGCGAAGGAACGTCATGAGCGCGTACAACGTGTTGTCCGTGGCCGGAAGCGACCCGAGCGGCGGCGCAGGGATCCAGGCCGACCTCAAGGCCTTCTCCGCCCACGGGGTGTTCGGGATGACCGTGGTCACCGCCCTGACCGCCCAGTCCACCCGCGGCGTCACCGGCGTCCACGGCGTCCCGGCCGGTTTCGTCACCCGGCAGGCGGACACCCTGCTGGCCGACGCCACCGTGCACGCGGTCAAGATCGGGATGCTGGGCACGGCCGAGGTCACCGGAGCCGTGGCCGAGGCGATCGACCGCCACCGGCTGGTCAACGTCGTCCTGGACCCGGTGATGGTCGCCAAGAGCGGCGACCGCCTGCTGGAGGGGACGGCGATCGAGGCCCTGCGCTCCCTGCTGTTGCCGCGCGCGGACCTGCTCACGCCGAACCTTCCCGAGGCGGCCGACCTGTTGGGCGTGTCGGAGGCCGTCAGCCTCAAGGAGATGCGCGACCAGGCCGAGCGGCTGCTGGAGCTCGGTCCGCGCCGGGTCCTGCTCAAGGGCGGCCACCTGGCGGGCGACGAGAGCGTCGACGTACTGGTCTCCCGTGACGAGGAGCCGCTGGAGTTGCGGGCGCCGCGGGTGGACACCCGCAACTCGCACGGCACGGGATGCACCCTGTCGTCGTCGATCGCGGCTCTGCTGCCCCAGCGCCCGGACACCGCCTCCGCCGTCCGCGACGCCAAGGCCTACCTGACCGAGGCGCTGCGCCGGTCGGACGAGATCGACGCCGGCGGCGGTCAGGGCCCCGTGCACCATTTCCACCCCTGGTGGTAGCGGACGGGTCGTCCGCACAGCACGGAGGGGGACCGCACGGCGTGCGGTCCCCCTCGTCGTCCCGGGCCGACCCCGGGCCGTGGCGCGCTACCCGCGCACGTCGTCCATGACGGCGTCGGGGTTCTTCCAGTCGGGGAACGCGAAGAACTTCCGGGTCTCCGCGACGATGATCGGCGACAGCAGCAGCAGCCCGATGAGGTTGGGCAGCGCCATGAGACCGTTGGCGATGTCGCTGAACAGCCACACGTTGCTCAGGTCGGCGACCGCACCCACGAAGATGACCGCGATGAACACCAGGCGGTACGGGGTCACGAAGCCCCGGCCGGCCAGGAACTCGATGCACCGCTCACCGTAGTAGGCCCAGCCGAGCAGCGTGGTGAACGCGAACACCGCCACGGCGATCGCCACCACGTAGGCGCCGACCGGGGCCAGCCCCGGGCTGACCGACCTCAGGCCCTCGGTGAGGGCCTGCGTGGTCAGCAGCGAGCCGTCCTCGGGGTTCTCCGCCCGCCACACACCGGTCGTGATGATGACCATGCACGTCATCGTCACGACGATGATGGTGTCGATGAAGGTCTGGGTCATGGAGACCATGGCCTGGCGGACCGGCTGCGTGGTCTTGGCGGCCGCGGCGGCGATGGCCCCGGTGCCCAGACCCGACTCGTTGGAGAAGATGCCGCGGGCGAAGCCGTACTGGATGGCCATCAGCACACCCGCGCCCGCGAAACCGCCCGCGGGAGCGGTACCGGTGAAGGCGGTGGTGACCACGAGCTGGAGCGCGGGCAGGATCTGCGCCCAGTTGGCGGCCAGCACCACCAGGCAGATGGCCACGTAGGCGATGATCATCAGCGGCACGAGCGCGGAGGCGACCCGGCCGATGCTCTTGATGCCGCCGAGGATGACCGCACCGGCCAGAACCATGAGGATGAGGCCGATCACCCAGGTCGGAGCCGGTGTGACGCTCGACATCTGCTGGGCGACCGTGTTGGCCTGCGTCCCGTTGCCGATACCGAAGGCCGCGATGGCGCCGAAGACGGCGAAGGCCACCCCCAGAGTGGTGCCCAGACCGCCGGGCAGACCGTACTTGAGGTAGTACATCGGTCCGCCGCTCTGCTCACCCTTGGAGTCGGTGCGGCGGAACTTCACCCCCAGCAGGGCCTCGCTGTACTTCGTCGCCATGCCGAAGAAGCCGACGACCCACATCCAGAACAGGGCGCCGGGGCCGCCGAGGCCGATGGCCAGCGCGGCGCCGGCGATGTTGCCGACGCCGACCGTGGCGGCGAGCGCTGTGCTCAGTGCCTGGTAGTGGGAGATGTCGCCCTCGACCGAGGGGTCCTCCTTGCGCCGGACCAGCGCGAGCCACAGCGCGTGCGGCAGCTTGAAGAGCTGGAGCAGTTTGAGCCGGATGGTGAGGAACACGCCGACAAAGAGCAGCAGCGGGATGAGGACGAAGGGCCCCCACACGATGCTGCTGACGATGCCGGCCATCTCAAGGAGTTGATCCATGGGGGATCTCCCTATCACGATCAGGGGCCGGGGGTTGGTCGTGTACCCGCGGTCGGCGGAACAGCGTCCCTCCCAGGAGAACGGGCCCGCGGGCCGCGGGCACACTCAGGGTGCTGTCAGATTTGCAGTGAATCGTCACGGACACGTCACGTTCGCCCGACGCAAGCGTTGCGGGTCGGGTGCTCACGCGTCCTGCGAACCGTCGCCCTGGGCCAGGGCGAGCCGGCTGAGCACGGCGGCCGCGGCCTCGGGGTCCGCGCCCTGGCCCACCGCCACGCCGAGCAGGTAGGTGGTCAGGGGCGCGGCCGGTCGCGCGACGGAGTGGGCGGCGTCTCTGGCCAGGTCGAGCACCCGGTCCACATCGGCTCTGCCCAGCGGTTCCGTCCCCACCAGGTCCAGCTCCGCGCGCACGGCTTCGGCCCATTCCACGAGGGTCACCACAGGACTCCTTAGAGCAATTCATTCGTCACAGAAGGCGATCATAGTCACCGCCGGGCCACTCGGCGGCCACCCGTCCGCACCGGCCGGGTCACCGCGCGCTCCGCGAACCCACGCCTGGCCTTCGGGAACGGTTCTCTCGGGGCCTGACCGGGGTTCACCCCCCGAGCCTAGCGTCGAAGGCAGCCATCCCCCGGCGTTGGGAGCAGCCAGAATGTCCCCCACAGCAACCGACCGCACCGACCGGAGACCGTCCTCGCCTCCCCTGCGCGTGGCGATCGTGACCGAGTCCTTCCTCCCGCAGGTCAACGGGGTGACCAACTCCGTGTGCCGGGTCGCCGACCTCCTCGCGGCCCGGGGCCACCAGGCGCTCGTGCTCGCCCCCGGGCACGGCCCCACCTCCTACGCGGGCTTCCCCGTGGTCCGGATGCCCGCCCTGCCGCTGCCCTTCTACCGTGAATTCCCCGTGGGTCTCCCGGCGCGTCGCACGATGACCGCCGCCATCCGCGCGTTCGCCCCGGACGTGCTGCACCTGGCCTCCCCCGCCCTGCTCGGCCTGGCCGCGGTGGACACCGCGCGCCGCTGGGCGCTGCCGACGGTGGCCGTGTTCCAGACCGACCTGCCGGGTTTCGCGAGCCGTTACGGCCTGCCCGGGTCCGAGGCCCTGTGGTCGCTGATGCGCCGTACGCACGCGGCCGTGGACCGGACGCTGGTGCCCTCGTCGGCGAGCATGGAGGCCCTGTCGGCGCACGGCTTCCCCCGCCTGGACGTGTGGCGGCGCGGGGTGGACACCGTCCGCTTCTCGCCCGAGCACCGCAGCGAGGACCTGCGCCGCCGCCTGGCGCCCGACGGCGAGGTGATCGTGGGCTACGTGGGACGGCTCGCCAAGGACAAGCGGGTGGACATGCTGGCGCACCTGGCCAGGCTCCGCGGGATCCGGCTGGTCGTCGTGGGCGACGGCCCCGAACGGTCGCGCCTGCGGCGCCTGCTTCCGGACGCGGTCTTCACCGGGCAGCGCACCGGGGCCGACCTGTCCCGGCTGTACGCCTCCCTGGACGTGTTCGTGCACACCGGCGCCGACGAGACCTTCTGCCAGGCCGTCCAGGAGGCCCTGGCCTCGGGGGTGCCCGCGGTGGCGCCGGCCGCGGGCGGTCCGCTGGACCTGGTGGTGCCCGAGGGCAACGGTCTGCTGTTCGCGCCCGACTCGGTGCGCGAGCTGCGCGTGGCCGTGGGCCGTCTCGTCCACAACGCGGAGCTGCGCGCGGGGATGGCCGGGCGGGCGCGGCCGTCGGTGGAGCACAGGACCTGGGAGACCGTGGGAGAGCAGCTGCTCGACCACTACCGCGCCGTCATCGCGCCGAGTCCGGAGCTGGCCGCCCGTGCGGAGCGTGAGGCCTCGACCGCTTAGGGCGTGTTCCGCGGATACTCACCCTGCTGCGCGGCGCCCCGGCACGCCTCCCGCCGCGGTCTCATCAGTCGACAGCCACACCGGGACGCCTTCTTCTTCGGCCTTGCGGCAGCCGCACCGGAACGCCGCTCGCGACGGGCGGCATCCACGGAACACGCCCTAGATGCGTACGGCCCTGTGGGGCGCGGGTTCGCCGGGCCCACCTGCCCCGCCGCCTCCTGACCGGTCGGCGGCACCGGCGGCACGCGTGGATCCGGCCGCTCCCGGGCCCGGGCGGCGCGGGAGCGGCCGAACCGCGGTGTGTCCGCCCCGCCCCCTTCACGGGGCGGACACGGGGTGGGTACTGGGGTCGGGCCCGCCCGCCGCAGGTGGCGGGCGGACGGGCGTCAGCGGGACGCCGGCGCGGTCTCGGACTTCGGGTGGGGGATGACCGTGCTCGGAGTGTCGCCAACGACCGCGTCCAGGACCTCGGACAGTCGGTCGAGGTGGGCGCGGATCCAGGGCAGCGCGGTCGGGTCGGTGGCGGCGAGCGCGGCGTAGCGGCGCTCCTCGGTGTCGCCGTAGAGCAGGCTGGTGGCCACGCGCATGCGCAGGGCGTCGGCGCCCTCGCCGAACTCGACGGCGGGCAGGACGCCCATGCCGTGGCGCTCCAGTAGGAGGCCGGTGAGCCCGGCTCCGGTGGTGACCCCGTGCAGGGCCGCCAGGCGGTCGCGGAGCGGCTCGAAGTCGGGATAGAGGTAGAACGCGGCTCGCGGGGTGGCGACCGCGGCACCGGCCCGGGCGAACCGGCGGGACACGGCGGCCGCGACGATCCCGTGCAGTCGGCGGCTGCGGTCGACGTGGTCGCGCAGTTCCCGGGGTTCGGTGAAGGCGTGGGCGGCCGCCTGCTGCACGGGTGCGGCGGGGCTGGACCAGATCTCGCTGGCCACGCCGAGAAGCCCGCCCCGCAGGCGGTGGCCGATCTCGGAGTCGGGCAGGCGGATGACACCGATCCGCCAGCCCCCCAGGGCGAGGTTCTTGCTCAGACCGGTGGAGATGACAGTGCGTTCGGGCGCGTATTCCGCGGGACTGTGCACGCGGGCCTGCTCCTGGCCCTGGGCGACCGGGTGGACGAGGTCGCGGTAGATCTCGTCGGAGATGATGACGAGGTCGAGTTCGCGGGCGACCTGCGCGAGGCGCTGGACGGTCGCGGCGTCGGCCACGGTACCGGTCGGGTTGTCGGGCAGGGTCACGACGACGGCGCTGACGGTGCGGCCCTCGTCCCGGGCGGCGGTCACGGCCGCGAAGAGCAGGTCGGGCTGGGGTACGCCGCCCTGGCCGGCGGCCGTGGGGACCATGACCGGCCGCTGTCCCAGCAGGCGGCTCTGGGCCGCGTAGCTGACCCAGCTGGGCGCGGCGATGGCGGTGTCGCCGCCCACCTCCATCAGCAGGCTGTAGAGCAGCGGCTTGCTGCCGGGACCCGCGATGACCATGTCGGGGTCGGTGGGCAGACCGCGCCGCTCCCAGTACCCGGCGGCGGCGGAGCGCAGTGCGGCGGACCCGGCGACGGGCCCGTAGGCGTTGGCGCCGTTGCCCTCGCAGAGCCGGTCCCGCATGACCGGGTGGACCGGGAGCCCGGCTTCGCCGAAGCCGAGCGGCAGGACGCGCACCCCCTGGCGTCGCTTCTCTGCGAGGGCTTCGTTGACAGCGAGGGTCGCGGACACAGTGACGGTCATCGAGGACTCATCTCCGGCTCATGTTCTGGCTGTTGACCGCGCCTTGGGGCTACGGTCTGTCACCCCCAGCCTGCCCAGACCGCGACATCAGTACAAGCGAGTCTTTTCGATGCTGAGCGTAAGATGTTCTTATGCTCGATCTGCGCCGCCTGCATCTGCTCCGCGAGTTCAGCGCCCGGGGCACCATCGCCGCCACCGCGCACGCCCTGGGATACACGCCCTCGGCCGTCTCACAGCAGTTGGCCGCACTGGAGAGGGAGACGGGTGTGGCGCTCCTGGACCGCTCTCCGCGCGGGGCGGAGCTGACCGACGCCGGACGGCTGCTGGTCCTGCAGGCGGACGAGATCCTGGCGCTGGTGGAGGCCGCCGAGTCGATCATCGCCGAGCAGTCGGACGTGGCGCTCGGTGTGGTGACCGTCACAGCTTTCCCGACGGCCGCCGTGGCGTTCGCGCCGCTGCTCGCGCCCCCGCTGCGCCGTCACGAGGAGATGCAGCTGGTCCTTCGCCAGACGCTCCTGGCGACCGGGACGCAGAAGGTCCGCTCACGCGAGGTGGACGTGGCGCTGGTCGACGACTGGACGGGCCAGCACCCGGGCCGCGGCCCCGACAGCGGGCTGCGGCACGTGCACCTGCTGCGCGACCCGCTGGTGCTGGCGGTCCCCGAGGACCACGCGCTCGCCGATCCGGAGCGCCCGGTCGTGTTGGAGAACCTGTTGGGCGAGTCGTGGGTCGTGGCCCCCGAGGGAGAGCGGTCGCGCTTCGGCACCGACCGCCTGCTCGCCGAGGTGGGCGGACTACCGGGAGCGGCGTGGGAGTTCGAGGGGCTGGGCACCATCCTGAGCCTGGTCTCGCGGGGGATCGGGATCGCCGCGGTGCCCGCGCTGGCGTTGGTGGGAGCGCCCGCGGGGCTGGCCTACCGGCGCCTGCCCGCCTCCGCGCCCGAACGGCACGTGTACGCGGTCCTGCGTCCCGCCTCCCTGCGCCGCCCCGCCGTCCAGGTGACCCTCTCCGCCCTCAGGGACGCCGCGCGCCAGGTCGAGGAGCTCCTGGCCGCCATGCCCGAGGGCCCCGTGTAGGGCGCCCGGACCGCCCCGGGCCCGCGCGGCCCCGGGACACGGCGGTGGGCCCGACCGGCCGGTCGGGCCCACCGCCGTAGGGCAGGCTTCGCTCTCCGGGCGGCCCCGGGCCTGTCCGGTGGATTCCCGCGCCGCCGCGCGGCACCGCCGCGCGCACGCTCCGGTCGTTCCACCGGACACCGCTCAGTCCTCGGCCGCCCTCCGTCTGCTCCGGTCGATCCTGCGGCGCAGTCGGCGGCAGACGTGCAGTGCGCGGTCCCGGTCGTCCCGGGCGTTCCACCACCGCGCGTAGGCCTCCAGCCGCCGACGACGCAGTGCCTCCAGTTCCGCCTCCATTCGGGCCACCCTGTGCTCCAGGTCGATGCGCTCGCGCTGGAACGCCGACATGTCGCGCTCGTGGAACCCGGCCTCTCGTTCGGCTCTGACCAGCCGCTCGGTCAGCCCTTCGGCGACGTTGCCGCCCCGGGCGACTCGGCCGATCCTGGTCTGTGCACTGATGCCCTCGAACCACACAGTGTCTGGTGTTTCCCGAAGTACACCAAGCTCACCGATCGCTACGCAAAGAATACGGAAAGCGACAAAAAGGTACAGAACACCTAAGCGGCTACGACCTTCGCCTTCCGTGACCGTACGGGCTCGCGTCCCTGGAGCCGTCGGTAGACGTCCTCGAACCGCGCGAGGGAACGGTGGTGGTCGTGCCGCAGCGCGATCTCCCGGCTGGCCCGCCCCAGCGCCTCGCGCCGGGAGCCGAGCACCGTGAGCAGCCGGTCGGCCAGGTGCAGAGGGTCCCCCGCGGGGAAGAGGAACCCGTTGCGCCCCTCCTCCACCAGGTGCGGCAGGGCCATCGCGTCGGCCGCCACGACCGGCAGACCGGTCGACATCGCCTCCAGCGTGGCGATGCTCTGCAACTCGGCCACACCGGCGATGGCGAAGACGTCACCCGCCGCGTAGACCAGCGGCAGCTCAGCGTCCGGTACGAAACCGAGGAAGAACACCCGGTCGGCCACGCCCAGCTCGGCGGCCAGCGCGCGCAGCTCGTCCTCGCGCTGTCCGGTCCCCGCCAGCGCCAGCTGCACGTCGCGCTCACCGGAGACTGCGGCCAGCGCCCGGATGGTGTCGTCGATCCGCTTCTCCGCGTCCAGGCGCCCCACGAACACGACCGTGTCCCGCTCGGGCAGCCCGAACTTCGACCGCGCGGCCTCCCGGTCACCGGACCGGGGGTGGAAGCGCTCCAGGTCGATCCCGCACGAGATGTCCTCCACCGTTCCCGCGAACCCCTTCTCCCGCAGCAGCTCGGCCGCGCGCGGCGTCGGGGTGGTCACGTAGTCGGCCTCGGCGGCGACACCGACCATGTCCCGCCACGCCAGCGACCCGGCCAGACCGTGCACGGCGCCGGGCAGGTGGGCGTGCGCGTAGAGGTTGTCCGGCATGAAGTGGTTGGTCAGCACGACCGGGATCCCGGTGGCTCTGGCCCGGCGCTGGGCCGTCCGGCTGAGCGTGAAGTGGCTCTGCACGTGGACGACGTCGGGGTCCAGGCGGGCCAGCAGGCGCGCGATGTGTCCGCGCATACCCAGCGGCAGGGCCGCGCGCATGCTCTCCTGGAACGGGATCGGCGCCGAGCGCAGACGGTGCTCGGTCACCGCGCCGTCGACCGTGACGTAGGGGGCGCCGCGCTCCGACGGGCACACCACGTGCACGTGGTGGCCACGGTCGGCCATCCCCTCCGCCAGCCGGTGGGTGAAGTAGCCGGCACCGTTGACATCGGGCGGGTAGGTGTCCGTGGCGATGAGGACACGCAGTGCGCGAGTGGGCTGGGCCATGGTCGAACTCCTTGGATCCTCAGGTGTTGACGGTGCTGCCGGTGTGCTGGTGCTCTGCTTCGGGGTTGCGGTGGCGCGCCTGCGCCAGGCTCACGGTTCCGACGATGGCCAGTGCGGCGAAGGCGGCCGCCGCGAACTGGGTCGGCGGGGTCTCGGGGGCTCCCTCGCCCAGGAGGAGGGCTCCGATCCCCACGCCGACCACGGGATCGGTGATGAGCAGGGTCGCGTAGGCGGCGGCGAAGTGCCCGGTGCGGTAGGCGTTCTGCATGAGCAGGGCGCCGAAGACCGCGGTGACCAGCGCGAGGGGCGTCAGCCAGCTGAGGACACTGGTCCAGTCCTCGTGCACGCCCGCCGTGATCACCCGGGCCAGGCCCGACGTGGTGCCCATCGCGGTCCCGCCGGCCAGGGCGAGCACGATGCCGCGCGTGCCGTCCGGCATCCAGTGCGCGGTGAGGTAGACCGCCGCTCCGAGTCCGAGCGTGGCCCCGGTCAGGGCCAGCGCCACGGACGTGGGCAGCAACGGGGTGTTCGAGCCGTGCGGGAACAGCCAGAGGACGCCCACGAGGCCGACCATGACGGCCGCACCCGCGATGATCTGCCCGACGCCCACCCGCCGGCGGGTGAACACCGCCGAGAGCACGATCGCGAAGAGCAGGCCGGTCACGCCGATGGGCTGGATGATGGTGAGCGGCGCGCCGCTCAGGGCCACCAGGTGCAGGCAGGCGCCCAGGACCGCCGCGGCGCTGCCGATCACCCAGCGCGGCTGGCGGACCAGGTGCAGGAGGAAGCCGGCCCGGGCGACCCGGTGTCCGGGTGCGCGCACGGCGTCGCGCTCCTGCATGGCGGAGCCGAGTGCCAGGGTGAAGGCGCCGGCGACGGCGATCAGGACGGGCCAGACCATCAGCTCCACCTTCCGTCCGCTCGTGTGCGCGCCTCGTCCGCCTCCGGCCCCGGACGGACCACCGGTCTCCGGAGAGCGCCCGCCGGCCTGCCCGGCCAGGGGTATGCCGAGAACAGTACGGACGGGCGGTCCGTCCCTGCGATCACGCCACCCCCCGGTTCCCGGGTAGTGCTCACCCCACCCCTGCTCAGGGTTCGACCCGTCTGGACACCAGGGACACGTGCCCGTGTCCGCGGGTGCTGTTCCTACGCGTGCCACCACTGATGGGGCGATAAGTCCTTCTCCTAGTCAAATGTCAGCATTTCGGGGCCACCCGTCGGTGCACGGCGGCCAGGGTGTGCGCCGCGCGCGCTCCGTGGCACTATGGCGGGTATTGGTCTAGACCGGATAGGAGCACCTCCCCGTGCCTCACACCTCCCCTCCCTCCCTCCTGCCCCGGCCCGTGTCGGCCTCCACCGGCGAACCGGGCTCGCTGACGCTCACCCAGGCCACCCGCGTGTCCGCCGACGCCCCCGCCGCCGGAGTCCTCGCCTGGCTCCAGCGGGAGGTCGGCGCGGCCACCGGCCTGCCGCTGGCCACCGGCGACGAGGACAGCGCACAGATCCGGCTGAGCGTGGACCCCGGGGCCGGCCTGGGACACGAGGGCTACCGGCTCATCGTGGACGGGGAGGGCGCGATCATCGTCGGGCACGACCCCGCCGGCCTCTTCTACGGCGCGCAGACCCTGCGCCAACTGCTGCCGCCCGCCGCCTACCGCGGCGCCCCGCTGGGGGACACGGCCTGGACGCTGCCGCCGGTGAGCGTCACCGACGCCCCGCGGTTCCGTTGGCGCGGCGTGATGCTGGACGTGGCCCGCCACTTCCTCCCCAAACGCGAGGTCCTGCGGTTCATCGACCTGCTCGCCATGCACAAGCTCAACGTGCTGCACCTGCACCTGACCGACGACCAGGGCTGGCGCGTGCAGATCCGCCGCTACCCCAAGCTCACCGAAGCGGGCTCCTGGCGGACCGAGAGCCAGCAGGGCGCGGGGCGGCCGCCGAGGTTCGACGGGCGTCCGCACGGGGGCTTCTACACCCAGGACGACATCCGCGAGATCGTCGCCTACGCCGAGGCCCGGCACATCGGCGTCGTTCCCGAGATCGACGTGCCCGGCCACTCCCAGGCGGCCATCCACGCCTATCCCGAACTCGGCGAGAGCGGGAACATCCCCGTCGGTACCGAGTGGGGCATCTTCGACGAGGTCCTCGCGGTGACCGACCACGTCCTGGACTTCTACAAGAACGTCTTCGACGAACTCGTCGAGCTGTTCCCGAGCACGTACGTGCACGTCGGTGGCGACGAGTGCCCCAAGACGCAGTGGCGGAACAGCGCGTCGGCCCAGCAGCGCATCCGGGACGAGGGCCTGGCCGACGAGAACGAGCTCCAGAGCTGGTTCATCCGCCAGTTGGACGACCACCTGGCCAAACGCGGACGCCGACTGCTCGGCTGGGACGAGATCCTGGAGGGGTGGCTCTGGGAGGGCGGCGACACCCCCGAGGGCGGTCGGGGGCAGCGGTCGGCGGGGCTGAGTCCGAACGCGACCGTGATGTCGTGGCGCGGGGAGGAGGGCGGGATCGCCGCCGCGCGCGCCGGCCACGACGTGGTCATGAGCCCCACCCGCACCTCCTACCTCGACTACAAGCAGTCCGAGTCCGAGGACGAGCCGGTCCCGGTGGGCACCCTGCTGCGTGTCGAGGACGTCTACCTGGCCGAACCGGTCCCCGCCGGCCTCACCGAGGAGGAGGCCGAACACGTACTGGGCGCCCAGGTGAACGTCTGGACCGAGCACGTGGACACCCCGCGCAGGCTCGACTACATGGTCTTCCCTCGCCTGTCCGCCTTCGCCGAGCAGGTGTGGTCGACCGGCTCGCGCGACTACGCCGAGTTCGAACCGCGCCTGCGCGACCACCTGGACCGGTTGGCGGCACTCGGCGTGGAGTACCGCCCTCTGGACGGCCCGCACCCCTGGCAGACCCGCCCGGGCCTCGTGGGCTGGGGCTCGTAGGCGGAGCGGCCGGGACACGGCCGCCCCCGGTGTGCCCGCGCACCGGGGGCGGCTCACGCCCGTCGGGGACCGGCGCCGCATCAGAAGTAGGTCGCCACGGCGTCCACGACCGTGTCCTCGTCGTCGAGCACCGGCAGGACCCGCCAGCGGTCGAAGGCCGTGCACGGGTGCGAGATGCCGAAGGACACCAGGTCGCCCGGGCGCACACCGAGCTCCGGTGCGACCGTGAGGTAGGCGTGGTGGTCGTTGAGGCCGGTGACCTCCATCCCCGTGGCAGGGACCGTGGCACCGTCCGCGCGCCGCAGCACGCGCGGGACGGGGAACCCCTGGTCGGAGTTGGCCTCCCGGCGGCCCATCCCGGCGATGGCCAGGCCCCGCTCGGGAGTCGAGGTGATCTGCGCCCACAGTTCCAGCGCACCGGCCAGCGCGTCGGGTCCCTCGGGCAGCCTGCGGTAGGGCGTGGTCCGCCGGTACAGGCCGTCGTCGTGCGCCACGTAGGCCCCGCTGCGCAGGATCGGCAGCACGTCCGAGCGGCCGCCGACCTCCTCGGCCACGATGTCGAACCAGGCGCTGCCGCCCACGGACAGCACCGGGCGCCGCACACCGAACCCCGCGGTGATCGCGGCCGCGTCGCCGACCAGGTCGCGGACGAAGGCGCGCACGCCCTCGGCGTCCTTGACCGGACCCTCGTACCCGGCGACACCGGCCAGCTCCAGTCCCGGCGCCCCGGCCACCGCGCGCGCCACGGACAGCAGCTCCTCACGGGTACGGCATCCGGTGCGTCCGCCGGGCGTGCCGCGTTCGACCAGCACTCGCAGCGGACGGCCGCCCCGGGCGTCGGCGGCGGCCCCCGCCGCGGCGGCCACACCCTCCGCGGAGTCGGCGTAGAAGAGGAACTCGAATCCGGGGTCCCGGTCGAGTTCGGTGACGAGCAGGCGCAGCACGCGCGCGTCCAACAACTCGTTGGCCAACAGGACACGGGAGACCCCGAAGCGGCGGTAGGCCAGGACCTGGTTGGCCGTGGCGGCGGTGATCCCCCAGGCGCCGGCGTCGAGCTGGCGCTGCAGGAGCGCGGGCGCCATCGAGGTCTTGCCGTGCGGGGCGAACAGCAGCCCGTGGCGGGCGGTGAAGTCGGCGAGCGCGGCGATGTTGCGGTCCAGGGCCGAGGCCCGCAGCACCATGAGCGGCCAGGTGAACGGCCCCGTGAAGAGCCTGTCGCGCCGGGCGGCGAACTCGTCCAGGGGGATCGCTTCACCCGTCCACCACAGCCCCTTGGTCCGCCAGTCGACGAGTTCGCGGGGGATGGTCAGCCGTTCGCTCACGTGTGTGCCTCCTGAAGGGGGCCCGCCCCGGGACGGCGGTCGTCGCCGTCCCGGGCGGGCCCGTGGTCGGTCACGGGGATCATCCCACCGGAGGCGGGCGCGACCGGGGGCCGGAGGGTGTCCGGCCTCAGGCGAAGGGTCCGGCCGGCGGCACGACGATGGGCGCCCGCGGGTTCCGGTCGCCGGAGAAGTCGTCGATCGCCTCGCGGCCGACGTCCGGGGTGTTGGTGATGAACCCGTCGACGCCCATTTCCAGGACGGCGTCCATCCGGGCACGGTCGTTGATCGTGTACGGCATGATCTCGAAGCCGGAGTCGTGGAGCAGGTCCACGTAGTCGGCGTCGATGGAGTTGTGGTTGGGGTTGATCAGGTGGGCCCAGCCGAACTCGTCGAGGCGGTCCTCGGGGACGCGGCCGAGCAGGGCGTGCGGCACCGACGGCATCAGTTCCTTGGAGCGCTCGGTCACCCGCCAGTCGAAGCTCTGCACGACCAGGTGGCGCGGCTGCCACGGCGGGTTGTGCCGCAGCCACTGACGGCGGTCGGTGAACTCGTCGGCGACCAGTTCCTCCATGCCCGGGTAGAGCGCGGGCTCCTTGAGCTCCAGCAGGAGGTTGAGGTCGTGCTCCTCCAGGCGGTCCAGCGCCTCGCCCAGGGTCGGGACGGGCTCGCCCTCGAAGGAGGCGTCGAACCAGGATCCGGCGTCGAGTTCGCGGATCTCGTCCATGGTGAAGTCGGCGACGTCGTAGGGCGCCCGTCCGGGGAACCGCTCCTCGACGTCCGTGGTGCGCGCGAGCGTGGTGTCGTGCATGATCACCAGTTCGTCGTCCGCGGTCAGTTGGACGTCGATCTCCACGGTCTCCGCTCCGCGTGCGGCGGACTCGTCGATGGCCGCCAGCGTGTTCTCGGGTGCGTACGCCGAGGCGCCGCGGTGGGCGATGGCGTCCAGCGGCCGGACGGGGTTGGGGTGCTCGACTGCGACGCGGGTGCTGGCCGCGATCGTCTGGGGGTGAAGTGTGGGCGCGGCGAGCGCGCTGCTCGCGCTCGTGACGACGATGAACGAGACGGCTCCGACGATACCGATGCGGTGCACCGGACCTCCCAAGTGCGCGTGGACTGGCCAACTGCCACCTCAGGGTGAACGCGCGTGGTGACCCTGCGATGACCGTGTGCGGAGCATCCGGTGATCGGCTGCCCACCATCTGGTGGTACATGGCGTACGTGCCGAGTGACCCCACGGCCACTACCGTATGCATCTGCTTGATCACTTTATGTACGAATTTTGACGACGAATCCCCTCGATAATCACAGGCTGCCCTGAAATCATTACCCCTAGTAGTCGATGGGAAGGAACACGCATGCGCAAGCACCACAAGAGGTGGGTCGCGCTGTTCAGTGCCGCCGCCATCTCCACGACTGGGCTGATGGGCGTTAGTGGGACGGCGGTCGCCGACGACAAGGACTCGCGGTCGCTCAACTGGCCGCTGATCACCCAGGGCGTCTCGACCTACAGCCTTGACGGATACGAGATCGGCTACCTGCCGCCGGGGCTGGAGCGCTACGGCATCAGCGCCTCCTCCACGACCGACCGGCAGGGCAACCGGCAGTCCCAGATCTCCTGGACACAGGGTCCCGACCAGCTCTACGGCCGCGTGGCCGTGGTCCGCTCCGAGGCGTTCCAGGAACTGGACGACCTCCGTCAGAGCCGGTACGGGCACCTTCCCACGGGAGAACTCGACCGTCTGGAGCCGAACGAGACCTTCACCGACGGCGCCTTCCTGTCGGAGGAGTCGGGCGACCTGTTCTGGCTCGAGGAGCCGGGCGTCGCGGTCACCACGCACCTGCAGCCGGACCGGTGGAGCGGGAACGAGCTGGTCAAGTTCGCGACGTCCGTGGAGGAGTCGGAGCGCGGGAGCGAGGGCGCGGAGAACGCGAACGCGGACGCGGAGGACGCCGCCGTGGTCGAACCGGTGGCCGAGGAGCCCGCGGCCGAGGAGCCCGCGCCGGAGCCCGAGGCACCCGCCGAGGAAGCACCCGAAGCGGAGGCTCCGGCAGAGGAGGCGCCCGCACCCGAGGCACCCGAGGCACCCGCCGAGGAGCCCGCGCCGGAGCCCGCACCCGAGGCACCCGCCGAGGACCCCGCACCCGAGGCTCCGGCCGAGGACCCCGCGGCCGAGGCACCGGAGGCTCCGGCGGAGGAGGCGCCCGCCGAGGAGGCACCCGAGGCGGAGGCTCCGGCCGAGGAGGCACCCGAAGCGGAGGCCCCTGCAGAGGAGGCACCCGAGACAGAGGCACCCGCCGAGGAGCCCGCGCCGGAGCCCGCACCCGAGGCACCCGCGGAAGAAGCACCCGCGGAGGAGGCACCCGAAGCCCCGGCGGAGGTGCCCGCCGACGGGGCACCGGAGGGGGAAGCGGTCGACAGCAGCAGCTCCCGCCAGGTCAAGGAGTGCCTCATCGACCAGTTCGTGGACTTCGGTTCCGGCGAGACCGTGCTGGACGCCGAGGCCCTGACCCCGGACTCCGGAGCGTTCGTCGAACGGGCCCTCTCCAAGGGGGACCTGAACGACGCCGAGCGCGACCGCCTTCTCGCGACCGTCTGGTACTACGGCGCCGAGGAGCAGAAGACCTCCGCCACGGGCGAGTGCGCGCAGGCCAACGACATGGACAGGGCCGAGGTGGAAGAGGTGCTGGCCGAGGTGGCGCACCTGATCGCCGCCCTGGTCCAGGAGGCCGAGGACGCGATGACCGAGGGCATGGACCAGGTGTCGCAGACCGGCCAGGGCGGGGAGCTCCCCGAGGAGGCGGAGATCGACCCGGTCGACGCCCAGGAGTGGCAGGAACTGTGGGAGTCGCTGCCCTGGAGCATCCCGGCCGAGGCCGACATGAACGGTTCCTGAGCTTCACGCGGCGGCCGGAACGGAGTGGGACCGACCGGCGGGCAGCCCGAGGGCGGCGGCCCCTGAGGGCCCCATGAACCACGTCGATCCGGGGCTGGTGCCAGGCACCAGCCCCGGTTTCGCGTCTGCGGACGAGGCGACCGGCTCACCGGCCGGCTCGAAACCGCCGGAAACGTCGACCCCATATCGGACATCGCGGACTTGATGTACGGTCGCCTCCATATCCGGTCCCGGAACGTCCACGTCAGCGCGTCCCCGGCACCGGGACGTCCTGCGGCCGTAGACGGCCACGTACGGCCGTGCCCGGTCGCGCGGGCGCCGCCGCCCGCTCCGGCCCGCCGGAAACGGAAGGGCCCGCCACGCCCCGTCCCCCGGCGGCCGGCACCACCGCTCTTCCGACCGCCGCCCGGCTCCCGGCGCCCACTCCCTGGAAAGGCCCCCTCAGATGCCCGGTTTCACCACCCGCCCCCAACTGGTCGGCGACTTCGGCATGGTCGCATCGACCCACTGGCTCGCCAGCGCGGGCGGCATGTCCGTCCTGGAACGCGGCGGCAACGCCTTCGACGCCGCCGTGGCGGCGGGCTTCACCCTCCAGGTGGTCGAACCCCACCTCAACGGTCCCGGCGGCGAGGTGCCCATCATCCTGCGAGCCGCGGGTGGAAGACCCCGCGTCCTGTGCGGGCAGGGGGTCGCTCCCGCGGCGGCGACCATCGACGCCTTCACCGGCATGGACCGCATCCCCGGGGCGGGTGTCCTGGCCGCCACCGTTCCCGGCTCCTTCGACGCCTGGATGCTGCTGCTGCGCGACCACGGCACCATGACCGTCCGCCAGGTCCTGGACCACGCCGTCGGGCTCGCCGAACGCGGCTACCCCGTCCTGGAGCGGATCGCCCTCGCCGTCGAGGCCCTCGCACCCGTGTTCTCCCGTCACTGGCCCGGCTCGGCCGCGGTCTACCTCCCGCACGGCACAGCGCCCGCCGCCGGCTCCCGCCTGCGCAACCCCGCCCTGGCCGCCACCTACCGGCGGATCATCGCCGAGGCGGAAGGCGCCGGTCCCGACCGCGAGGCCCAGATCGAGGCCGCACGCCGCGCCTGGTCCCAGGGCTTCGTCGCCGACGCGGTCGGCGCGTTCCTCTCCTCCCCCGTCCCCGACGGCGCGGGCGTACCCCGGCGGGCGCTGCTGAGCGCCCAGGACATGGCGGACTGGCGGGCCCACTTCGAGGACACCGTGAGCGTGTCCTACGGCGACCACACCGTGCACAAGACGGGACCGTGGGGCCAGGGTCCGACGATGCTCCAACAGCTCCGGCTGGCCGAGGCCCTGGGCACCGGCCACGATGTCCTCGACGGGGTCAGCACGGAGTTCGTCCACCGGGTGGCCGAGTCCGCCAAGCTCGCCTTCGCCGACCGCGAGGCCTGGTACGGCGATCCCCTCCGCACCGACGTTCCGCTCGAGGAGCTGCTGAGCGCCGACTACGCCGCCCGGCGCGCCGCACTCGTGGACGACTCCACCGCGAGCCTGGAACAGCGACCGGGCCGGATCGGCGACCGCCCGCCGTTCCTGCCGCCGGAGTACCTGCCGGGCCGGACGCCGGGCGACCGCACCACAGGGGAGCCCACCGTCCGCGACGCGGCCGGGGCGGCGCCCGCCGACCTGCGCGGGGACACCTGCCACCTCGACGTCGTCGACGCCGCGGGCAACATGGTCTCCGCCACGCCCAGCGGCGGCTGGCTCAGCAGCTCCCCGGTCATCCCGGACCTGGGCTTCCCGCTGGGGACCCGCGCGCAGATGTTCTGGCTCGACCCCGCCTCTCCCAACGCCCTGGAGCCCCGCAAGCGCCCGCGCACCACACTGTCGCCCACCCTGGTCACCCGTGCGGACGGAGAGGCGGTCCTGGCCATCGGCACGCCGGGCGGCGACCAGCAGGACCAGTGGACCTTCACCGCGCTCCTGCGGGTCCTCAACGGCGTGGACGACCTCCAGGAGGCCCTGGACACGCCCATGTTCCACACCAACGCCTTCCCGAGCTCGTTCCACCCCCGCGAGACCGTCCCCGGCGACCTGGTCGTGGAGCCGGGCGTGGGCGAGGACACGATCCGTGGCCTGCGCACCCGCGGCCACCGTGTACAGGTCGCACAGCCCTGGTCCCTGGGCCGGCTGGCGGCCGTGGCACGTGATCCCGAGTCGGGGGAACTGCGTGCCGCCGCCGACGCGCGCGGCGCTCAGGGGTACGCGGCCGGGCGCTGACCAGGAAGGGCTGGGGCCGAAGGCTCTCGGTTGAGGGTGGAAGCCCCGCCTCCCGCGAAGCTCCCGGGGGGGCGATGGCGGGAGACGGGTGGAAGGAGACGAATCGCCCAGGAAGTCGTCGGTGAGATGACCGAGATGAGTGATAGGAACGGGTTGAAGGCGCTTGTTTGCCTTGATCGTGCCTCTTGCCAAATCGTCCGGTCACTGCTTATGTAGGACCTGTGCGACGACCCGCCCACTGACGGCGTGCGTTTCGTCAGAACTCAATACCACGAATAGCAGGGGACCGCTCGCTGTCTCCCCCTCCCTCAGCGGCGCCCCTGTTTCCTCCTCCTCACCGAGGCCTGCCTTCCCCTCCCGGCTGGGTTTTTCGGACAAGGAGAAACGAGTGGGCCGTGGTACCACCGAAGCGGTGGTACCACGGCCCACTCTCGTTATGCCTGTTACTCACGGGATGAATACCAGGAAACAGCGCGGAGACAATTCCGCCCCGCCCCGAGTCGGGGGCGGGGCGGATCGACGGCCTTCGCGCACCGGGGACGCGGGGCTCAGGTGTTGACGCGCACCGCGCCCGCGTAGTTGCCGGTGCGCACGGGCGTGACGCGCACGTCCAGACCGGTGCGCGGGGCTTCCAGCATCTCGCCGTCGCCGAGGTAGATGGCCACGTGGGAGATGTAGTCGGGTGCCGTCGGGTCCGCGCGCCAGAACAGCAGGTCGCCGCGCTCGATGTCGTCGAACGCCACGCGCTCGCCCGCGTTCCACTGGTCGTGCGTCACGCGCGGGATGGACACCCCGGCCTCCCGGAAGGCCCACTGCAGCAGGCCGGAGCAGTCGAAGCCGACGTTCGGCGTCGTGCCGCCCCACACGTAGGGAACGCCGAGCTGGGTCTCCGCGTGCGCGATGACCTCCTCGATCACCGAATCCGGCACCGCGTCGCCGGACACCTCCGGCTCGGGGTCGTCGGCGACCAGTTGGAGTGAGGTGTCCTCGCCGACCGCCTCGCCCAGGGCCTCGTGCAGCTCGTACAGGTCGGCGTCGGGGGCCGAGACGACCAGGGCGTTGCCCTCGGGCATGCCGAGTTCGGCGGCGCGCTCCCGGGAGACCAGGGCGTCGATTCCCGCGATACCGGAGGTGGCGTGCGTCCACACCTCCAGGGGGACGTCGCCGCGGCCGCCCTCGACGGTGACCTCGCTGCCCACGTCCAGCTCGCGTTCGGTGCCGACGGCGTTGGACAGGGCCACGCGGCCCTCGGCGACCCCCTGCCAGATCTCGTCGGACTCGGCGGAGGGCGCGGGGGCGTGGTTGCGGAAGCGGGAGGGGTTCACGCCCAGCACGGAGGTGGGCTCCCCGTCCACGCGCACACGGGCGGCGTCGACGGTCAGGACGTGCTCCACGCCCTCGATGTCGCGGACGGCGTCCACCGTCTCCCGGGGCAGGGTGGTGGGTGCCACGACGAAGTACTCGACGCTGCGCGCCTCGCGGAAGGGGGCCACGTAGGCGTCGCGGCGAAGGTCCTCGGGATCGGCGACGTCGGGGGCGTCGGACGGGGAGTCCCCGGCGTCGGCGCGGTCCCGGGGGTGGGAGCCGCTGGGGGCGCCGGGGGACAACTGCTCGGAGACGGCGGGACGGTCCTCGACCACCGGGTCGGCCCAGGCCGGGGCGGCGCCGAAGGCGGTGAAGGCGACCGCGAACGCGGCCGTGGTGCCCGCGCAAGTTCTCAAACGGCTCCGCACGGGGGGCCTCATCCTCTCCTGGACCGCCGGGGCGGGGGTCCCCGGAGGCGCGATGTCGGTGCGGTACGTTCCGGATCCAAGAATGGGCGCAGCGGCGCCGGTTGGCAAGAAGTCCACGCCGTCCGATACCGGACGTCCACCACACGGCCACGGAAGCGATACGCGCCCTTCCCCGCCCGGGACGGGACGCGGGGCACGCGGTCCTGGCCGCTACCGCTCGTCGTAGGACTCCGTGACCGAGGTGGACAGCGGGAAGCGGACCGGTGTGTCCCCGAACAGCGTCGTGCGGGTGCGGGTCTCGGCCTCGGCGACCGCGCGCACGGTCTCGTCGGCGCACTCGCGGGGCACGTGCAGTACGACCTCGTCGTGCACGAAGAAGACGATCCCCGCGCCCGCGGGCAGCTCCGGCAGGCCCTGGCGCAGCGCCGCCAGCATGACCAGCGCCCACTCGGCGGCGCTCGCCTGGACGACGAAGTTGCGGGTGAAGCGGCCGTGGGCGCGCCGTCGGCGCTCGCCGTCGGGCCCGGCCGTGCGCACCTGCCAGTCGGTCGGCGCGGGCGAGGTCCGGCCCAGCCAGGACCGCACGATGCCCCCGCCCTCCCCCACGCGCGCGGCCGCGTCCACGTACTCCAAGGCGCGCGGGTACAAGCGGCGCATCGTGGCCAGCAGCGGCGCCGCGTCACCGCCGGTCTGGCCGTACATGGCCGACAGCACACCGATCTTGGCGCGCTCGCGGTCCCCGCCCACCTGGTCGGCCAGCCGCGCGTACAGGTCGTCCTCCGCGGCCGCGGCCGCCAGGGCGGCGTCGCCGGAGACCGCGGCCAGGACGCGGGGTTCGAGCTGTCCGGCGTCGGCCCGGACCAGGACCCAGCCGGGGTCGGCGCGCACCGCGCGGCGGACCGCCTTGGGGATCTGCAGCGCCCCTCCCCCACGGGTGGCCCACCGGCCGGAGACGACTCCGCCGACGACGTAGTCGGGCTGGAAGCGGCCGAGGCGGAGCCCGTCGGGTCCGGGGCGCTCGCGGACCCAGGTCTCCAGCCACGTCCAGCCGTTGGCCGAGTGCAGGCGGGACAGCTCCTTGTACCGCAGGAGGAGGGGCACGACGGGGTGGTCGACGCGTTCCAGCTCCCAGGAGCGGGTGGAGGACACGGGGTGGCCGATCCACGCCATGGCCTTGAGGACCTGGGCGGGCGAGTCGGGGTTGACGTCGCGGCCGACGGTGTCGGAGATGCGGGCGGCGAGGTCGGCGAGGACCGCGGGCCGCTGCCCCGCCGGGGGCCGCGGGCCGAGGAGCGCGGTGAGGACCTCGTCGTGCACGTCCGGCCGCAGGGGCAGGCCGTCGTAGCTCATCTCGGCGGCGGCGAGGCCGCCCGCCGACTCCACGGCGGCCAGCAGTTCCACGCGCTCGCGGTCGGGCAGCGCGGCCAGGCGCCGCCGCTGGTCGTCGTGCACCTCCACGAGGGCGGCGAGCCGGTCGGTCCCGGGCGGCAGCGTGGAGCGGTCGGCCTCGAACAGAGCGGGTTGGGCCGCCGTGCCCTCGCCCAGGGGGCGCACGGGGTCCTCGGGCACGGGCCGGTCGTGCAGCCGGGCCCAGGCCGCGCCGAGGGAGTGCGGTTCGGCGTGGCGGACGTCGTGTCCCAGCAGGAGCGCCTCGGTCAGGGCGGCGTCGTGGCAGCGCGACACCCGCGTACCGGCCCGGACGAGGTCGGGGTAGACGTCCTCGCTCGCCGACCAGACCCATCTGGGCGGTTGCGCCCGCGCCGCACCGGCGCCGGGGGCCGTGCGCCGCGGGCGGCGGCCCTCCTCCTCGGTGCGCCGGACCGCCTCCGCGAGGTCGGAGACGCGGTGGACCGGGCCGGGGGTCCCGTCCAGTTCCTGGATCCACCCGCCGCCCTCGCCGTCGGCGACCACCGCGATCCGCATAGGACCAGTGTGGCCTGCTCCGACGACGTTCCGGCCGAGGCCGGCTGCTCAGCGGCCGGGGCGCACCACGTTGGCCAGGGGCCTGCCGGCCGCCCACCGGGCGAGCTGGTCGTCCATGAAGGCGCGGGCACGCGGGTAGAAGGCCGCAGACCCCCCGGCCACGTGCGGTGTCAGGTACACCCCGGGCCGGTCCCACAGCGGGTGCTCCGCCGGCAGCGGCTCGGGGTCGGTGACGTCCAGGGCCGCGCGGACCCGCCCGTTCTGGGCGAGCAGCGCTTCGGTGTCCAGTACCGGGCCGCGGCCCACGTTCACCACGAGCGCGTCGTCGGGCAGCAGGGCGAACTCGGCGGGACCGAACAGCCCGCGCGTGTGGTCGGTCAGCGGGGTGGCCAGGACCACGATGTCGGCGTCGGGCAGCAGGCCGTGCAGTGCGCCGATCCCGTGCACGCCCTCGTCCGGCCTGGCTCGGCCGGCCACCCGCACGACGTCGGTCTCGAACGGCACCAGGCGGCGCTCGATCGCCTGCCCGATGCTGCCGTAGCCGACGATCACCACGCGGCTGTCGGCCAGCGAGCGCTGGGGGACCGACTCCCACCGGTGGTCCCTCTGGTCCAGGGCCCAGCGGGGCAGGTCGCGCTGGGCGGCGAGGATGAGTGCCAGGGCGTGCTCGGCGGTGCTGGCGTCGTGGAGTCCGCGCCCGTTGCACAGGGTCACGTGGTCGGGGACCAGGGGCAGGACCTGCTCGTAGCCGGCCGACACCAGTTGGAGGACCTCCAGGGAGGGCAGCCGGGACAACAGGTCCAGGCGCTCGTCGACGCCCTGCGTGGAGGGCGCGTAGGGCACCTGGTAGAAGGCCACGTCCTCCAGGCCGGTCTCCGGGGCGGGTCCCCCGGCATAGGTGTCGACGTGCAGGGAGCTCGGCGCGTTGTCCCGGTTCTGCTCCCACTGCACGAGTGCTGTGCCGCCCATGAAGCCGCACCCCTCCGCTCGGCTCGGTCCGTGTCGAGGCCACCCTAACCGCACGCCGTGAGGACCCCGGATCGGTCAGCGGGCGCGCCCGGCCAGCTCGTAGCAGGCCACGGCCGCTGCGGCGGTGACGTTGAGGGAGTCGATGTCGCGGTCGGCCATGGGGATGTGGACCCTGGCGGAGGCGCGCTCCAGCCAGCGCGAGGACAGCCCGTCCCCCTCGGTGCCCAGCAGCAGGCCGACGCGGTCGTCGGGGCCGAGCGCGGCCACGGCCTCGCGCAGGGGCAGCGAGTCGGCTCCGGGGGTGAGCGCCATCAGGGAGAACCCCGCGTCGCGCAGGGTGTCCAGTCCTCCGTACCAGTCGTCCAGGCGGGTGTAGGGCAGGGTGAACACCGCGCCCATCGACACCTTGACGGCCCGCCGGTAGAGGGGGTCCGCGCAGCGCGGGGCGAGCACGACGGCGTCGACGCCGAGTCCGGCGGCGCTGCGGAAGATGGCGCCCACGTTGGTGTGGTCCACCAGGTCCTCCAGGACGACGATGCTCCGAGCACCGGCCAGGACCTCGTGCAGCGAAGGAAGGGCGCGGCGCCGGTAGGCGGCCAGCGCGCCGCGGTGCAGGTCGAAGCCGACCAGCCGCTCGGCGGTCTCCTCGCTGACCACGTACAGCGGAGCGTCCGAAGCGGCGACCAGGTCGTCCAGCGCCTCGGCGCGGCGCTCGGTGAGCAGGAAGCTGCGCGGTTCGAAGCCCGCGGCCGCCGCGCGGCGGATGACCTTGTCCCCTTCGGCCATGAACAGGCCGTGTTCGGCCTCCAGGTGGCGGCGCAGGTTCACGTCGCGCAGGCGGGTGTAGTCGGCCAGGCGCGGATCGGCGGGGTCACTGACCTTGATGACGTCCATGTCCACCCATTATCCAGCGGTGGAGCACTGCCCCGGAGGCGGGCAGGGGGGAGGCGTGCGGGGGACGGGTCAGCCGATCCGGTCGGTGACGGCGCGCAGGCGCTGCCAGCGGGCCTCCTCGCAGGAGCCCTTGCGGGAGAGGGTGGTCTCGACCTCCATGCCCTCCCAGGTCCCCACGATGGTCGCCTGCTGGGGACCGTAGACCTTGTCCGTGCAGACGGTGCCCTCGCGCACCTCGGTGAACAGCTGCTCGACGCCGGGGTCGACGGCGGTGGTCGGCTCCCCGGAGCCGTCGGCCTCCCCGTCCTCGTCCTTCGCCCCGCCTTCGGCCGCGCGTGCTCCGGCGTCATCGGCGCCGCCGATGGTGTCCACGGGGTCCGAACCGAGCTCGGCCGCGGCCTCGGCCAGCGCGGCGCAGGTCTCGGGGTCCTCCTCGGCGTCACCGGAGCAGGTCAGGGTCTGTACCCAGGCCCGGTCCCGGTCGCTGACCTGGATCCGCAGGGATCCGACGGGGGCCCGCTGTTCGACCTCCTCGGGCGCCTCCACCACCGGGCCGGACTCCACCGTCGCCGCGGAGGTGGCGGTGTGCGCCTGCTCCGGGGGCAGCATCGAGGGCCCGACCAGTACCGCGTACGCCGCCGCGCCGACGGTGCAGGCGCCGACGAGCAGGTAGGTGCCGAGCGCACCTCGGCCGCGGTGGTCACTGTGCGATGGGGACATGCCAAAACCCTCGGGGGTCGGTGGACACGTGGTCGTCAGTCCGCGCGCGACAGGGGCAGCGCATCGATCTGAAGCCAGGAGCGGGGCCCAAGTGTAACGGTGGGGTCGGTGTGCACTCGGGTGGGCACAGTAACAAAGCGATCACCTCAGCTCGACCACCGGGCGCCGCCACCGAGGGCCGACCGGCCTCTTCCGCTCCGCCATTACCAGCGAGTAAGGTCCTGGTGAAGAATCGTTCGCGACAGGCTCCCGGACGTTCGCGTTCACCCTCGTGTGATGCCTGCCTCCGCGTGAAGGTTCACACACGCCTCCGTGTGCGCCGGGCGCGGCGCCCCGTGGCACCACCGGCGCCTCCGACCGGACGCGCCCGGGAGCAGCCCAGCCAGACCCCGGAGTGCCCGTGTCCAGTGGACGCCACCGCATCGCCTCACCGGCCGTCTCGACCACCCGCCGAGTGGTCAGGTCCCCGTTGGGCTTCACCGTGATCGCCATCGCGCTCATCACGCTGGCCGCGGTCGCCGTCCCGGTCGGCCTGAACATGCTCGGCTGCGGCGACACGCGCTACCTGCGGGTGTCGGCGACCCAGAGCATGGCCCCCGTGCTCCGGGAGGCCGCCACCGAGTTCAACGGGGACCGTCCCATCTACGGCGGCGACTGCGTCTACGCACAGGTCGACGAGATCGCTCCGCACCGGATCATGGCCGCGGTCTCCGGCGGCCGCTCCGGGGACTCCACCATCGCCCCGCACGTGTGGGTGCCCGAGTCCTCCGCGTGGGTGGAGCTGGCGCGCGTGTCCGAGGGCGGCGCGCAGGGCATCGAGACCGACCCGCCGTCGCTGGCCAATTCCCCCGTGGTGCTGGCCGCGCCCGAGGGCGCCGAGGGGCTGCCCGACCCCGGGGACGCGAGCTGGACGCTGGTCCTGCCGGGAGAGCGCGAGCCCGAGCGACCCCTCGTGATGGTCGACCCCAACCGCGGTGCCGACGGCATGACGGTCATGCACGCGGTCCGCCGCCACCTGGGCACCGGCGACGACGCCGACACCGCCATGACCGACTTCGTGCGCGACGTCCAGCTCGACAGCGCCTTCGGGGAGATCGACCTGGGCACCTTCTTCACCGGTTCCCCGGCGGCGCGGGACCGGGTGGCCCCGCTCATCGCCGCACCCGAGCAGGCCGTGGTGTCCTACAACAGCACCCGTGCGCAGAACGCCCCCGCCCTGGAGTCGCTCTACCCGTCCGAGGGCACGGTCGGCCTGGACTACCCCTACGTGACCGTCACCGGCGACGCGTCCCTGCGGTCGGCCGCCGCGGACCTCTACGAGGTGCTCCGCGACGACGCCTACCGCACGCGCCTGCGGGAACTGGGCTTCCGCGACCCCGGCGGCCGGGCGGCGGCCGACCTGGCCGAGCAGCCGGGTGTGACGGCCGAGGAGCCGCCCACGCACGAGGACCTGACCGGCGACGCGCTGCTGGCGTCGGTCACCGACTGGAACCGTCTGTCCATGCCCAGCCGCGCCCTGGTGCTCGCCGACACCTCGGAGAACATGGCGGACGACCTCGACGGCGGCCCGAGCCGGATGGACGTCGCCCGGCAGGCGGCGCTGACGGGTCTGTCGCTCTTCCCCGACGAGACGGACATGGGACTGTGGCTGATGTCCGACGAACTCGGCGAGCGGGGACGCGAGGAGGCCGCCGACCTGCGCGAACTCGGGGTGGCGACCTCGGGCGCCGACATCACCCGCCGGCAGGAGCTCGTGGGCGTCGCCGAGGACATCGAGGTGGAGGGCGGCGGCCCCCGGCTCTACGACAACATCCTGGACGCCTTCGACGAGGTACAGGCCCGCTACGACGAGGACAAGATCAACAGCGTCATCCTGCTGACCGCGGGGGCCGACGACGGCTCCAGCGACCTGTCGCACGGTGAACTGGTGGCGGCGCTCCAGGACCGGTTCGACCCCGACCGGCCGGTGAGCCTGTTCGTCATCGCGTTCGGTGCCCAGGCCGAGGAGGACCGGCTGCGACGGATCACCGCGGCGACGAGTGGCTCGCTCTTCGTCACCGACGACCCGGACGAGATCGGCGACATCTTCCTCAGCTCGATCTCCCGGCGGCTCTGCGTGCCCGACTGCGACAGCTGAGACCGCACGGGCGCGGTCGCCCGGCCGGATTTCGGCTCGGAGTCGTCTCGATTAGATAACGGAACAGAATTTCGGACGAGCCGCTTCATGTTCACTTGGGCGCGAGCCAGGGTTCGGATCACCCGAGGTGACCGGTACTGCTTCGCCCCCCGATCCTCTCCGTCACCGGACGAGCACCCGAAGAACGGACGTAAGCGGCATGCGCTCCACATGACCTGTTGAGTACCGTTCCCACCAGTAACACCCCAGTGGTCGGATGCGTCCCGTTGCGGACCGGACAGATCGGCCGCTCCCCGGACCCCCGGAACACACCCCCTGTACGACTCTCCGGCCGTACACCACCCCGTGAGGAATGCTGTGGGACGTCACCGCGGAAGATACGCAGAAGAGCCCCCGAGCCGGGACAGGCGTCGGCGCGGCCGCGGCGGAGCCTTCGCCGCCCTGGCCGCCGCGATGGTCATCGTGATCGGCCTCGCCGTGGCGGGCGTCTACGTGTTCGGGCAGCCGGACGGATGCCGCGGCGCCGACGTCGGACTCGACGTCGCGGCCGCGCCGGAGATCGCCCCCGCCCTGAACGACGTCGCCTCGGACTTCAACGCCGAGGAGCGACAGGTGGACGGGGCGTGCGTGCGGGTCAGCGTGCGCGCGGTCGACTCCGCCAACGTCGCCTTCGGCATCACCGGCGCGGGCGCGACCATGGGCGACACCGACTCCGACGTCTGGGTCCCCGACTCCAGCGTGTGGACGCAGCTGGTCGAGAGCCAGTCCGGCGACGCCGTCATCACCGAGACCGGCACCTCCGTGGCCCGCTCCCCGCTGGTCCTGGCCGAGCTCGCCGAGTTCACCGAGGGCTCCGGTGAGGACGTCCAGTGGTCGGACGTGATCCCCACGAGCGCCCCCGACGAGGAGGCCGGCCACACGGTGCGCGTGGTCGACCCCGCGCGCAGCTCCACCGGTCTGGGCACGCTCTACCTGCTGCAGGGCGCCCTGGAGGAGGCCAGTCCCGACAGCGACACCTTCAACGCGTACATGACCGCGGCCCTGCAGTCCCTGCACCAGGGCGCGTCCTCCGACGAGGAGGCGGCCTTCCTGGCCATGAGCGGCGGCGGCTCCGAGGCCCCGCCGGTCATGGTCATGTCGGAGCAGGCCGTGTGGCGCTACAACGCCGCGCACGACGACGCCGCCGCCCAGGCCCGCTACCTGCAGGGCGGCACCTACTACCTCGACTACCCCTACGTGGTGCGCAGCGAGGAGAGCGAGATCACCCGCGCCGCGGACCTGTTCCGCGAGGCCGTGCGCACCCCCGGGGCGGTGGAGCGCTACCTCGCCGACGGCTTCCGCGGCTCCGAAGGCGCGGTCGACACCTCCGTGCTCACCGAGGAGGTCGGGTTCCGCGAGGAGGAGCCCGCGGAGCTCGCGGCACCGTCGGGCAGAGAGATCACCGAGCTCACCCGGACCTGGAACCAGCTGAAGATGGAGTCGCGGGTCCTGACGATCGTCGACGTGTCCGGCTCGATGCTCGCCGAGGTGCCCGGAACCGGCATGACCCGGATGCAGGTGACGACCGCCGCGGCGACGGAGGGCCTGCAGATGTTCGCCCCCACCGCCGAGCTGGGCGTGTGGCAGTTCTCCACCAACGTCAACAACAACCTCCACTACCAGGAGATCGCCCCGGTCCGCGAACTCCAGGCGACCGACGAGGCCGGCACCGCGCACCGGGACGTGATCGGCGGCGCCCTGGGACAGCTGCAGCCGCTGCCCCAGGGGGACACGGCGCTCTACGACACCTACCTGGCCGCCTACCAGGAGATGTCGCGCACCTACCAGCCGGACCGGACCAACGTCATCCTGATGCTCACCGACGGGGACAACGACAACCCCGGCGGCATGGAGCTCGACCAGCTCCTGAGCGAGATCGACGGCATCGCCAGCGCGTCGCGGCCGATCCCGATCATCACGATCGCGTTCGGCCCCGACGTGCAGAACCTGGAGCCGCTGCAGCAGATCGCCGCGGCCACGGGCGGTGCCGCCTACATGACCGAGGACCCGACGGAGATCGGCGACATCTTCCTCCAGGCGTTCTCGCTGCGCATCGCGGAGGACGAGGAGAACTGACCCCCGCGGCGGCACCGACCGCCGGCAGCGGCCGGGTCGTGGCATCGCGCCACGGCCAGGCCGTCGTCGTTGGGGCCCGAGTGACGGCCGCGCCGTGTGCGCACACGGCGAGCCGGACCCGGAGGTGACAAGAACCTGTCCCGCCCTCGCGGAGATATGGACTTCTCGCGCCCGGTGGCGTACGCAGGGAGTACGGAGCGTACCCAAGGGCTCCTCCTCGACCCACGGGGCCCATACCGACGACGGGATGAGGGAACTGCGATGGCGCAGGCGTGGATGGCGGCCGCCGAGAGGATCCAGGGCCGGGCCGCGGTGGCTCCGCCGGGACGCGGCGCTCCGCGTGCCGTGTGGAGCGTGACCGGCTCCGATCCCTCCGCCCGGTCGGCCGGCCAGGAGGCCCGGCGGCTGCTGGCGCAGCAACGGGAGACCCATCTCGTCTGGAACCCGCTGACCGGTGAGATCGTGCAGCTGCTGCCCGCTACCCGGCGCGGCCGGATCGACCTCGGCGGCACCCACCATGACGAGTGGCACGTCGACCGCGGCCTGGAGGGGCGCGTGTGCCTGGTGGTCGCCGTGGTCGCCCGCCCGGACGCACCCTTCACCGACGGCCCGATGCACGGCCTGGACCCGGTCCTGGCCTGGTTGGACTCCTGGGGGGTGGCGCGGCGCTGGAACGGCGCGCTCCCGGGTGGGGCGGAGGAGCCGGGGAGCCCCGACGAGGCGTCAGCACGTGCCTGGAGCCGCGGCGGGCACTTCGGCCAGGACCACGTACCCGGCTCCGACGCGGCCGGACCCGGCCACGTGGAGCCCGCCCGCCTGCTCGCCCCGTACCCCGGCGTCGAACGGGACACCGCCACCGACCAGGCCAAGAGTGCTTTCGAGCCTGTGACCACCCCGAACGGGCGTCAACCGTCGGCAATCGCCTAGAGGCGCACCGCACGAGGCAATTCACCCGGCACACCTGGAGCACGAGGTTTCGGGGGATCGCTGGTCAAGCACGGCTCGAAAACCCCTTAGTCTGTCGCCCATGGGTGGATCTATCGAGCCGGGTTGGTATGCGGACCCGCAGGGCGACGCGCAGACGCTCAGATGGTGGAACGGTGACGAGTGGACGCGGCATACCCGTTCACTGAGCGAGCTCCAGGGCGGCGCCGCGAGCGCCGACGACGAGGAAGCCGCCACCGCCTACCTGGGCGGACAGGGTCAGGACGGGCCCACGACCGAGGTGGACGAGGACGAGCCGGGCACGGTCCGCCTCGGCCCGTCGTCCCCCGCGCCGGCGTCCCCCGTGGACGACGAGCCCAGCACCATGCGCATCAACCCCTCCTGGTCGCAGGACACGGCCTCGGCACCACCCAGCCCTGAGCCGTCGCCCGCGCACCTGGACGACGAGCCCAGCACCATGCGCATCAGCCCCTCCTGGTCGCAGGACTCCGCCCACGCCCAGCGCCCCCAGACCCCCCTCCCCGTCGACGACGAGCCCAGCACCATGCGGATCGGCCCGTCCTCGCCCCAGCAGAACTCCTCGCCGCCCGCCCCCACCCCTGTGGACGAGGAACCGGGCACGATGCGCATCAGCCCCTCCGCCCGGGGACAGGGGGCCGAGGACGAGGAGCCCACCGCCGACATGGGCGGGGTCGGCGCCACGATGCGCGTGGACCCGGGCGACCTGCAGGGCCACGGCCACCAGGACGACGAACTGCCGACCGCCGCCTACGGCGACGACGACCTGCCCACCACCGACCTCGGCGGCGAAGCCATCGGCGACACTCCGCGCACCGCCGTGTTCGACCCCGGCACCGCCGACGCGCCCCGCACGGCGGTCTTCGATCCGGGCCAGATCGGTGACAGCCCCGGGACCGCGGTGTTGCCCCCCGGCGGCGGGGACGAGGCTCCCCGCACCGCCGTGTTCAACCCCGACGACCCGATGTTCTCCGACGGTTCCGAGACCGACGAGGACGGCCAGCGCAAGAGCGGCTTCAAGGGTCTGCTCGGCCAGCTCAAGGAGGGGTGGGCCGACCTCAGTGAGGAGCGCCGCGAGGAGCGGCTCAAGGCCGAGGAGGAGGCCGCCAAGCAGCGCGAGGAAGAGCGCGTTCGCCTGGAGGCCGAGGCCAAGCAGCGTGAGGAGGAGGCGAAGCAGCGCTGGGAGGAGGCTCAGAAGCGCGCCGAGGAACAGGGCGAGCCGGCACCCGGCCCCGTCGGCGCGCCGGGCGAGCCCCAGCAGCAGGCCGCCGCTCGGCCGGGCCAGGCCCCCGAGCATCCCGCTCCCGGGCAGCCCTCGCCCGGCCAGCCGGTCTCCGGCCATCAGCCGCCGTCAGGGCCGCAGGAGGGCTACCAGCCCCAGCCTCCGGCTCAGACGCCCCCGGGGCAGCCCGCACCCGGACCGCAGCCCCCGTCAGGGCCGCAGCAGGGCTACCAGCACCCGGGCGCGCCCGGCCAGCCCATGTCCGGACCGCAGCCGGCGTTCGGTGCTCCTCCCGGCGCCCCGCCGCAACACGGCGGGTTCCGACCCCCGGGACCGCCTCCCGGCCAACCGCAGCCTCCGACCGGCGCCCAGCAGGGACACCACCAGCCGCACCGCCCGCCCCCGGGCGGTTACCCGCCTCCCGGCGGCTATCCACCGCCCCAGCAGCACGGCGGCCCGGGCATGCCCCCCGGCCCACCGCCGCACCACCTGCAGGGTCCGGCACCCCAGCCGATGGGCCGACCGCCGCAGGGTCCACCGCCCGGCTTCCCTCCCACGCCCGGTGCCAGGAACGGCCCTCCGGGAGGGCCCCCGCACGGAGGCCCCATGGGCGGTCCCCCCGGCGGGCCGCCGCGCCCGCAGTGGGGCCGGCAGGGCCCGGGCGGCCAGCCGCCGCACGCCGCCCCGCGCCCGCAGCAGCCGCCGCCCCGGAAGAAGAAGCGCGGCTGCGGCTGCGGCTGCTTCACCCTGTTCCTGATCACGGCCGTCATCCTGGCGCTGGCCTACGTGCAGATCTGGGGGGTCTACGACTGGATGTACGAGATCCTCGCCGTCGGCTATCCCGGTCAGTACATCTGGAACTGATCCGCTCCACCCGAGGGGCGGTCGGCCCCCTGTCCGGCCGCCCTTCGGCGATCCCCAGCACTCCCCGGCACGCCTTAGGGTGACCGGTATGAACGACTGTCTGGTGTGGATCGACTGCGAGATGACGGGGCTCGACCTCGAGAACGACGCGCTGATCGAAGTGGCCTGTCTGGTCACCGACGATCAGCTCAACATCCTCGACGAGGGTGTCGACCTCGTGGTCAAGCCGCCGCAGGCGGCGCTGGACCAGATGGGCGACTTCGTCCGCGACATGCACACCTCCTCGGGGCTGTTGGAGGAACTGGACCAGGGCATCTCCCTCAAGGAGGCCGAGGACCGGGTCCTGGAGCACATCCGCCAGTACGTCACCGAGCCCCGCAAGGTTCCGCTGTGCGGCAACTCCATCGCCACGGACCGCACCTTCATCGCGCGCGACATGAAGCTCCTGGACGCCTTCCTGCACTACCGGATGGTCGACGTGTCCTCGATCAAGGAGCTGCTGCGCCGCTGGTACCCGCGCGTGTACTACGCGAGCCCGGACAAGAACGGCGGTCACCGCGCCCTCGCCGACATCACGGAGAGCATCAAGGAGCTGCGCTACTACCGCGCCGCCGCCTTCGTGGCCGAGCCCGGTCCCAGCACCACCACGGCCCGCGCGATCGCCGCCGAGGTCGTGGCCGGCGGCACCGGCCGGGAGGCCCGTGAGAAGGCCGCCACACCAGACGGACCCGAAAACTGATCGAAGCACTCCTCCGAGTCCGCTAAGCTTTCATACGTACGCAGGGCCGCGAGGCCAGGCGCACGTGGTGGGTGTAGCTCAGCCGGTAGAGCACTTGGTTGTGGTCCAAGAAGTCGCGGGTTCAAGTCCCGTCACTCACCCCACAAGCTTAAGCCCCTGACCAGCGCAAACGCGCAACGGTCAGGGGCTTTCGCGTTGCCGGGGGTGCACCAGCGGGTGCACAGGGGCAAAGACCCGCCCGGTGAGTGTGCACCACCCATCCCGTCACTCACTTCACGGGCGGGGGTGCACCCGGGTGCACGAAACGGCAACGGCTTGGCACCGAACCCCCGCATCCCGGGGCATCAGCGGCGACATGCGGATGAGCCGGACACCCCTGCTGGCCTGCGAAAAGACTGTCGAGAACCTTCGCCGATTCCCTTCGCTTCCGCCCACAACCAAGCGATGGTCCACGCATGGCAACCATCAACCAGCGCAAACTAGCCGACGGGCGCACCCGCTACTGGGTCAAATGGCGGCTCGGCGGCACCCGCACCGGGGCACCCCAGTCCGAACCCTTCGACACCCACGCCGACGCCCACACCTTCAAACTCCACGTCGAAGCCGCCGGCCACCAATGGCCCGAGAACTGGATACGACGCCAGGGCTGGGCACAAGGGTGGGTCCCCGGACACGGCTGGGTCACCACCGACGAGGACGACGAACCCGAAGCCGAACCGGTCCTGTTCGCCGACTACGCCCGCGACCTCGTCGACTCCATGACCGGCATCGCCGAACGCACCCGCGCCGACTACCACCGCGACCTGGACATCCACCTGATCCCCCGCTTCGGGAAGGTGAACCTGCGCGACCCCGCCCAGCTCAAACCCAAGGACGTACGCGCCTGGGTCAACCACCTGCGCACCGGAGTCCCCGACCCCACGGCCCCACACAGGACCAGCACGCCCAGCCGGGGCCGCAAGAAGGAACCGGGCTGGCTGCGCAAACCCCTAGCGCCCAAGTCCATCCACAACCTCCACGGGCTGCTGTTCACCGTCTGCGAGGCCGCCGTACGCGAGGACCCGCCCCTGCGGCCCTCCAACCCGGCCTCGCGCACCCGCCTGCCCCGCGTCGACGACGGCGAGGGCGAAGCCGACATGTGCTTCCTGACCCGCGAGGAGTTCACCCTGCTGCGTGACTCCATGGCCGAGGACGTACGGGACATGGTCGAGGTGTTCGTGCGCACCGGAATGCGCTACAGCGAACTCACCGCCCTGCAGGTCCGCGACATCACCCTCACGGCCGCCATCGGCTCCGACGGGCAACCGCTCACCCGGGGCCACCTGGACGTGCGGCGGGCGTGGAAACGCTGCCCCGACAACACCTTCCGACTCGGCGCACCCAAGACCCGCAGCTCACGCAGGCGCATCCCGCTCTCACCGCGCACCATCGACCTTCTCCGCCCCCGGTTGGAGGGCAAGGGCCCTGAGGAGTTCGTGTTCACCACCGACCGCGGGTCCTGGTGGCGGCACTCCTCCTTCTACGGGCGCAGGTGGGCACCCGGCGTCAAGGAGGCCCAACGCCGAGGGCTCGGTAAGAAGCCGCGCATCCACGACCTGCGCCACACCCACGTGGCCTGGCTGATCGAGAAGGACGTGCACGTGTTCAAGATCCAGCGCCGCCTGGGCCACACCTCGATCACCACGACCATGGACCGCTACGGGCACCTGGTCACCGACATCGACGACACCATGATCGAAGCCATCGACGGCCCACCCACTCCCCCGGCCCCGCGCACCGACCCCGGCGGCGAACAGCGCCTGCGCCTGATCTCCTAACACCACTGAACCTGGGCATGCCGGTGGGGCGGGCACACACCCGCCCCACCGGTTCATCGTGTCCTGCCCCCTACCGTGTGTGCGGCCACCCGCTGAAGGAGCGCCGCATGGGGGCGACCTGCTGAGCGGCCCGCTCCACGATCTTCTCCAGATCCCCAGCGCTGAACCGCACGTGCTTGCCGAGCCTGCGATGCGGCACTCGCCGCAACCGGACCCGCTCACGCAACCACGACTCCGGGACCGCCAGCACCCACGCCGCCTCAGGAATCGTCAACAACCGCTCCGGCACCGCCCCGTCAGGCCGCTCGTCCTCCGCCACGAACACCTCCCCCACGTTCGTCCCGAGAAGCGGTGCGGATCTGGCGTCGTTCGTCCTCCGAGGCCCCGCCCCACACCCCGTACACCTCGCCGCGCTTCATCGCCTCGGCCAGACAGTTGAGCTGCACCGGGCACACCCGGCACACCCGTTTGGCCGCGCGCACCGACCCGCCCTGCGCGGGAAACCACAGGTCCGGGTCCCTACCCCAACACGCGGCGTAGGCCTGCCAGCCCCCGCCCCGGGGCTCGGGCCGTGTGGGGCCACCAGACGGCCCGTCCGCGCCCGACACACCGCCCCCGCCCGTGGGGCGCGGCTGCCGCGTGCCAGCCGCCATGTGGCCCACCAGCGCCGTCTGCCGATTCACATCCCCCATGTCCGCCCTTTCACCATCCGTCCGGATCCGTCGTCGCTTCCCCCTGACGAACCCTTATGAAGACCGCCCCACCACCGATGCGACATCTGATCCGAGAACGAGGCGGCGTCCACGCAACGCCGTGAACGCTCGCACAGCAGACCGTGAAGCAAGCCACGGCCACCGAGAAAATGACGCACGAGAATACAATGCGCGCGCGATCCCTCTCACTTAGCTGCGTGATCTTGACTGCAGCATCCCTCCACAGAACACCCACAGAAGAACATCAATAAAAGGAAGGCTGTGATGAACAGGAAGGACTAGAAAGGAGGACAGATACGAATCACGGAAGCCTCACACGGGAGGGTGTGCGGGGGCGTTCACGCCCCCGCACACCCCGGGCCCCGCCCGCCCTACGTGAAGACGACTACCCACCTGGGTATACAGCCGGGGCGGCCGGTGGACCACCCAAAAGCCCGAACGACCTGCACTGTGACTGCCGCCAGGGGTGGTCCACCCAAGGCCGGACCACCACGCGGGCACCCCGCCGGACGACTTACAGGACCAGGTACAGGCCCACCGAACGGACCAGGGGTTCACCCCCACCACGGCCCCCGAGCCCGTGAAGGAACACCGTTGAGGAATGACAAGCCCCAGCGTATACCCGCGTTCAGAACAGTCCTCCCAGCAGCACCCCACAGAAGCAGTCAGTTCACCACTTCCGCTGGCTCAGGTGTCCTCTTTCTCTTTCGTCGGATAAGTGTCCGGGATTTCTTCCAACGCCACCCGTTCACGGCCGTTGGCCAGCCGCCAGATCGGCTCGGCAGCACCGTGGACGGCCAGCCGGCGGTGGGTGGTCAGGTAGATCCCCACCGTGCCGGTAAAGTCCCCGGCGAGCTTGCGGGCCGCGTTGTCCTCGCGCTGGTCGGAGTGGACCAGCACCAGCACGATCGAGGGCAACTCGCTCGCCCTGGCCAGGCGCGCGTACCCGGGCATCTTGTTCTTGAGCTGGGTGAGGGTCTCACTGCCGGTGTCGTACTCCACGAACGCGTCCAAGGACACCTCCTGGTGCTCCCAGCGGATGTAGGCGTCGGGGTGGATGTGCCGCCCCCACCTGCGCTCGCACTCGCGTTCTCCGTCCCAGTGCGCCAAAAGGGCGTCGACTTCCGAGGCGCTTTCCTGGAAGACGGCGCGGGTCTCGGCCAGGCCGAGGATGTGGTCCAGGCGGGGCGAGTGAGCCAGCGCCAAGGCCCGGTCGGAGCGGAAGTTCAAAGCGTCGGGCTCCTTGTCCTGGGCCAAGGCGACCAGCACCGCCCCGGTCGGGGACAGGATCCAATGGTCAGGGGCATTGCGATCATGGGCGTGGCGGCGGAAACGGTTGAGGACCCCGTACCGGTACAGGGTCAACAACCGGCTGCGGGCCCGGCGCGGCCCGGCCGCGGTGAAGTAGATGCGGTGCAAATGGTCGGTGGTCATCACCCGGTGCTCCCACAGCCCGATCAGGATCCGCCGGTCCCGATCGGTGATCCGGGGAGCCAACCTCATCAGTGTCTGCTCGTAGTCGTTCACGCTCGTCCTCCACGGTGGTGGCTCTACTGCGCCTATCACTCCCTAAAAGAGCCACCACGAGCACGCGATGCGACATCCAGGAGCAGAATTTCTCAGCTCGAACCGCCTGGAGGGGGATCGGAAGCGGGGTTCAGAACGGGTTCAGAGCAGGTTCAGTCCGTGGTCCGGCTTCATCCGGGGCACGACCACGGGGTGGCACCGCACCTGCGGCGCCACCCCGCTCCCAGACAGACCCGGCGCTCAGCCGCGCATCTCCAGCCAGGTCCTCACCAAACCGGCCAGCTCATCGAACTCCCCTGCACCGCCCGCAGCCGTAGTTCGCTCCCGCCGGCAAGGGACCCCGTTCGGCTCGCGGAACAGGTAGGGGCGGACTCCGCGCACACCGTCATCGTCCACGCACCAGCCCTGCTCCGAGGGGTGGGGCTTGCGAGGCGGCGGTACCCGCACCGGTCCAGGAGAGGAATCCGCGGCCCGACCCGCCACCGGAACACTCCCCGTTCGTGCCCCTTCCAGCTCAAGCCTCGCCGTCCGGCGCCGAGGCAAGGACCACACGTGCCCGGCCGAACCAGTGCCGCGAGGTGGGGCCTCCAGCCGCTCACGACGGACCCCAGCGGGGCTGCACAGCAGCGCGGCGAGCGCCGCCCTGAACAGCCATCGCATCTGCTGCGCCCACCCCTGGATGGGTTTGCGGTGCCTACCGCTAGGCTTCTCCACGATCTCCTCCTGGTCTTCTCAGGTGGGGATTCAGCCCCGGCCTGGTGCCGTGAACACCGGGCTGGGGCGCCTCCACTTCTTCCTGCTGCGTGCGTTGCGCAGTCAGACGGGTGTCACTGGCCCCGGGGTCGTACGCCACCCGGAACTGCACTTCCCACCCACACCACACAAAGGGCACAAAAGGCCCATCCCCTGCGAAAAATGCGCCATTCCCGCCGGGGTGGTCGATGTTCGCTTGGGTCAACGAGGTTCTTCAATACCTGCCGCTCAGAAACGTCACCGGAGCCGGGATCACACGGGCAGGCGGGTCCGTCCGGAACGGTCGAAGGCGGCACGTACGGTCACAGGCCCGCCCTCACCACCGGTGAAGTCCCAGTACAGGGCCATGGCATCGACCAGCGCCAGGCCGTACCCGCCCTCCGCCAAGGCGGGTTCCCGTTCCTCCGTACCGACCCCGGTGGCGACTTCGGGAACGGTGATCCTCCCGCCCGGCCGGGCACCTTCGTCGGTGACGCGGAGCATGAAGAGGAGCTTGCGGCGCTCGATCTCGATCCTCACCCGGCCGCCGAGAAGCCCCGAGGCCGAGTGCTTCAGGGCGTTGGTGTGCAGCTCTGTCAGCGACACCACCAGGGGATGGGCCAGGCACGGTGTCGTCCGCATGGCCTGCACCGCCCATCGGCGCGCGACCTGGAGGTGCTGCGGATCAGGACCGCACACAAGGCCGCTCTTGTCGGGGTCCGTGCAACGGATACGCCTGGGCAGGTCAAGGGACGGCCGGGTGAAAGACATGGAATCCACGGGTTCCTTTCGTCGTCGCTCTGATGGCTGGAGTGAGCCCGTGGCAGAAAGGATGTGGCCTGGAGAAACGAACCGGCGAGGGTGTCCGGATAACCTGCGAATCTTCCAGGAGGCTCTGGAATTTTCTGGAAAACTCCCACGGGCTTCGGCCGTATGTGGTCCGATGGTCGACATGACCCCCGACGAACGCACCTTGAAGGTTTTCGGGCGCGAAGTACGCAGGCTACGAACCGAGGCCGAGTTGACCCAGGAGGCCGTCGCACGCCGCATCGGCCAGCGCGGCACGGCGGTCAGTAACTCCCACGTGTCTGACATCGAGAAGGGCAAGGCAGTACCGCGACCGTGGCTGCGCCGGGCTCTCGACGAGATCCTGCAAGGCGGTGGACGCCTGGAACGGCTCTGGGAAGAACTCACCGGGTCCGGACGCCGCGCGTGGCTGCACGAGGTGGCCGAGCGCACCCACGGAGCCGACGCCCTGTACGAATACCAGGCCCTGGTGTTCCCGGTGTATCTCCAAACCGAGGCCTACTCGCGCGCCGTGATCCGCTACGGTGCTCCATGGCTGTCCACCAATGAACTCGCCGAACGTGCCCAGCAACGAGCCCGGCGAGCCCAGCAGATGGCCAAGGCTCTCTCCCCCGTCATCTGGCTCGTCGTGGACCAGTCCCTACTCATGCGCCGCTACGGGTCCCCCGGGGTCCAGATGGAACAGCTCCGGTACGTCGAGGACCTCGTGGAGAAGGAACGGATCAACCTCTTGGTCGTCCCCGTGGACGAACCCCGCCATGCGGGGAACAACGGCCCGTTCCGAGTCATCACCTCGGCCGACCAACCTGAAGTGGTCTACGTCGAGTCGGCCCATCAAGGCCAGATCATCACCGCGACCAACGAGGTGGGACGCTACCGCATGTGGTTCGCAGCCCTCCAGGGCGTGGCATGGGGACCAGGTGAGACCCTGAGGGCCATCCGAGACGAGATAAAGAGGATCAACGGTGACTGACTGGCACAAGTCGTCCTATAGCGGCGGCAACAACGAGTGTGTTGAAGTCCGCGAACACAGCGACGGAACAGACGTACGTGACACTCAGAACCGCGATTCGGGACACCTGTCCTTCCGCAGCCCCGAATGGAGCGCCTTCGTCAACACGCTGCGCTCCAACAGCGGATAAGCGCCTACGGTGTCGTCTCGCCGTTCTCCATGTAGATCGTCGCGCCTTCCTGACGGGCGCGTGCGCCATGGACGACCCGCCGCACGAGCCGTGGGATCGTCACCTCCGCGATCGAGGCCACGTCATGGAACTCGTACCCGGTCAGCTCAGCCGGGTCCAGGGCGATCTGGTCCAGCGACCCCTGGTCGAGCACTCCCCCGTCGAAGACGAACAACTGCTTGTCACCCTCGGAGGGGTTGGGTGCCCAGTCGACGACCAAGAGTCGCCCGATCGGCGGAGTGATGCCCAACTCCTCCTTCACCTCCCGAGCCACAGCCTGAGTGGGTGTCTCCCCGTGCTCGATGTAGCCGCCGGGGATGTCCAGGTAGTTCTTGTAGGAGGGAACCACCATCATCACCCGACCGAGGTGGTCGAAGAACAGGGCGCCGGCGGCTACCCGAGGACGGGAAAAGGATTCCGTGGGATCTGAGGCCATGCCCCGACACTAACGATCCCGGCGCCAGGGCGTTCTCCTCCAGCACCCAAGGCTCAACACGTCCAGGCTGCGGTTCATCCCTTCGCATAGAAGTCGGGCGCACCGCGGCCAGCATTCACTCCACGCCGAAGCGCAGATCGGCGATGGCGGACAGGTCGATACCGTAGCGGGCATAGACCTTGGTCGTGTTCACTCCCGTCAGGTCTGCTTCTCTGTATCCGAGCAGGGCCGCGACGCGCACCACCTCAGTGCGGCTGTTTGCCTCGATTTCCAGGTATGCGGGAATGCGCGGCCAGGAGTCGATCTCCAACTGCGCCCCGTCCAGCGAGAAGCTGTGCCTGCGGTTCTCCTGGTACGCCTTGGGTGCGTAACCGAGCTTGCCCAGCAGGGCGTTGGCGGTCTCGAAGTCACCGACTTGCGTCTCAGTCTCGCGGGTGCCGCCGATGGCGTCGGAGTCGATCTCCTTGACCGTCAGCGTGACCTGGCTACCGGTGTCGCGCAGACGTACCCATCGGGAGGCATCCCCGGGTTCGATGTCGTAGACGTAGCGGCGCTGGAGCACCTCCCCCAGATCCTCGCCGCCCTTGTCGAGAATGAGCCCGGCCACCTGGCCAGGATCGATGTCCAGCACCTTGGCCTCGTACTCGATCATGCTCATGTCGTCGGGATCCCTTCCTTGCCCTGCGTCTTCGCCAGATGAGTGGTGAGGGTGCAGCGGTCGGCCACCAGCCTGTCACGCTCGGCTTCGTGGCAATGGACGTAAGGGTCCAGGAACCAAGGAACGCTGCCCAAGGAAGGGCCACTCATCTCGTATATCTGGATCGAACACCGACGCGGGACCATCCGGGACCGTAAGAGCGCGGAGGAGGATCTTGTGGGAGACCACGAGAATTGCCCCCTGCCGATCCGCAAGGGCGATGAGCCGACCACGGATCCGTGCGGCTCGCCCGCCCAATTCTTGCGGTGACTCGCCGTCTTCGTAGCGGCTGGTCGGATCGAGAGTCCGCTTCACTCGCCACTCGGCGTAGTCCTCAGGGAAGTCCTCAGGGGAAATGCCCTGGACCGCGGTCGGACCGCGCCATTCCCGCAGGTCGGGAATGATGTCCAACAGAGAGATCCCGGAGTTCTCGGCCAGGAGTTCGGCGGTCTGGAGCGCACGAGGCAGCGGGCTGGACACGATGCCGACAGCGGGCGGCAGAAGCGGTACCGTCGCGATCGTGTCCCGTCGTCCCTGAGGGGAGAGCTCAGCGTCGTCGGGTGCGTGGTATCCCGGGCTGTGCCCGGCGTAGTGGGCATGGCGCATGAGGTGGACGTCAGCCAAGGAGCCATCCTCCGTCCACCCGCAGGGTCTGACCGGCAATGAATCCGGCTTCGTCGCTGGCGAGGAACGCCACGGCGGAGGCGACGTCCTCGGGGCGGCCGCGGCGTCGGACGCACTGCCGGGCCAGTTGGCGCTCCTCCATGGCCTCGGTATCCGGAACGACCTGGTCCTCGGCGGGTACGCGGATGGATCCCGGTGCCACACAGTTCACGGTGATCCCGTGTTCGCCGAGTTCGCGTGCGAGGGCACGGGTGAGCCCTTCGAGTCCGGCCTTCGCCGCGATGTAGTCGGCCAGGTTGTGTCTGCCGGCGGAGGCGAGCACGCTACCGATGGTGATAATGCGGCCGTGGCGTCGGGAGATCATCGCCGGTACGGCGGCCTGCGCGAGCAGATGGTGGGCGGTCAGGTTGAGGGACAGGCACTCCGACCACCGATCCCGAGTGAGGTCCGCGTGTGGTGTCCTGGGGTAGTCCCCAGCGGCGGTGACGAGGATGTCCGGCGGCCCCATCCATTCGTGCACGCGTGCGTGGAGTTCCGCTGGCGTGGTGGGCGAGCGCAGGTCCGCGTCGAAGACTTCGGCCACGCTTCCCCCATCCGCGATCTCCTGGGCGAGGTCGTTAGCATCGTCGGCGCTGTCGAAGTGGGCCAGCGCGACACGTGCCCCGGAAACCGCGAAAGCACGGGCGATGGCGGATCCGATTCCTCCAGTGGCTCCGGTCACCAGTGCTAGGCGGCCTTTCAACGAGTAGGGCATGAGGACTCCGTCAGACCGAAGAAGCGGGTGGGAGAGAAGTCGGGCACCATGCACAGAGCGAGTTTGGCAAGCAGGTACAGCCGCTGGTCCAAGGGCATCTGGGCGAGGTCGAACACACCGATGATCCGCATCGCCAGGTAGGGGCGTAGCGCCTCGGCGAGGGTGTCTCCAGGGAAATAGCGGGTTGCGAGGGGGCGGACGAACAGCTCCCAGTAACGGGACAGAGCGAGCCGTCGCGCGTGGGTCAGGCGGTCGGTGAACCGAATGTGAAGCGTGTCCGCGTACAGAAGGGAGCTGACACGCGGCGTGTTCGCGGGGACTCGGTCAAACGTGGCGGGGTGTTGGGCGAATGCCTCCGGATTGAGGAGGGGGACCAGCCAGCCTCCGAGCACGGCTGTGTAGAAGCTGAAGTTGGCGATCTCGCCCACGATGGCATTGCGTCCGGCGGTGTCGTAGTCCAGCCAGGCCAGGGGCACGGCGAGATTGACGTCGGTCGGGTCGCCCTGGCTGATCGCGCTCCAGACGGGGGTGCCGAACGCACCTCGCAGCCAGGAGATCGTTGCGTCCCAGTCGAGCCGGTAGTGGCGTCCGTTGATGTACAGGCCAGTCCGCGCCAGGTCGCTGAGTCTGGGCCCGTCCTCAGCATCGGTCAGTGGAAGGTCACGGCCGGCGTAGTAGCGGTCGAGCCGTCCGCCCGGTGCCGCCCGGTCGTGGTACAGCTTGCCGACCACCGCAGATGGAGGGCTCAGCTCGGCGGTCTCGGTGAAGACACGCAGGTAGACGGTCGTCAGTTCCCGCATGTAGGCGTCCAGGGCCGAGTGGTCACCGCCATCGGGGATGTTGAGCAGGTCCAGCAGCAGCCCGCGGTCGGGTCCAACGAGGAGCCGTTCGTACACCAAGACGGCATGGCTCAGGAGCCGGAAGTGGTGGTGCAGGACGGGCACCGGATACCACCCGCGCAGGAGCCGGTGCCCTGTTGTCTCGGCGCGAGCCTCGCCGTGGTCGGGCATGCACTTGGCGATGAGCCGCCGACGCGGGGTGTCGATCGGGTAGAGCCGGTTGTGGGTGTACCGCAGCGGCCGTCCGATCCGCAGAAGCGGTCCAGGCTTCCTCATGAGGATCTACGCTCCAGGGCGAGGACGGCGGTGTCCGCGAGGAGGGTCGGGGAGATCGCGGACAGCGGGGCCCGCTGCTCGTCTGCGGTCTCGTCCAGGCCGTCGCGTACCGGACACATGTCCCAGCGATGCATGTGTTCAGAGAAAGGCGTGGCAAGGGCGTGATGGTGGCCGAGCCCGGTCCGCCACTTGCTGTGGGAGTGCCGTCCGTACAGCCCGATGACCTCGGCCCTGTTCGAGACGAATGCGGCCAGGTGGGTCAGCCCGGTGTCGTTGCCCAGGACCACGTCGCATTGGGCGAACAGTGAGGCCAGCGTCTCCAGATCTGCTCCTGCGACCGAATCCAACCGCACGCCACCCGCGTCGGAGGGCCGGTGCGTTGTTCCATCACGGCCGGACACGAGGATAAGCCGCACACGACGGCCAAGCCGTTCTCCGATGACCCGCGCGGCCATGGTGAACCGCTCGGCTCCGTAGTCCTTGCGTCGGGGCCAACTGGTCGCGGTCACGGCGGCGATCGTCAGCGTCCGCCCGTCGGAGTCACCGGCCTCGCGGGCCAGGGACGGCAGGAACGGCGGACCACCGGGTAGACGGACACCGGCTCGCTCCTCGACTCCCAGGTAGTACCGGGAGGGCAGGAAGGTGTGGACTCGTCGACCGTCGCTGCGACAGTGGGCCTCCTCCGGACGGCAGAGCAGGACGTGGTCGTCGCCGGTCGGTTGAGCCAGCGCTATCCCCGGTTCGTCGCCGACGATGAGCCGGAGCGAGCAACCGTACGAACCGGTCATTCTTCCGGTCGGGTAGAGAGATCCGTACCGGCCGCGCGTGGTGAGAGGGACGCTCCTTCCAAGGAGAGAGAGTGCGTCGGTGATCGCGGTGACGGCGCCGAAGGCCAGGAGGGAGTCGCCCAGCTTGCCGTCGAAGGCCACCACGATCCGCGCGCACCTGTCCAGGGCACGCCGCAACTCGTGGTCAGGATGCCCGGGAAGCGTTTCGCCGACCGGTGTCGCCTCGCGGTCGTAGCCGAGGGGGAGGCTGAGCACCTGCTCTGGGGTATAGACGGTGGTGCTCCCCCAGTGGCGGGTAATCGGGAACAGGCTGTTCGTTGGACTCATTGGTCTCGCCCGATCTGGGTGAGGGAGATCAGCGGGAGACCGAGTTCCTCGATGACCGACCTCGCCTGGTAACGGGTGTCCTCGGCCAGGCATACCGCTGCCACCGGGTGTGCCCCGTGGCGGTGCAGGGCCTGGGCGAGGTTCACCAGGGTGATGCCGGTCGTCACTTCGTCGTCGACCAGGACGTAGCTGTGCCCGGGAGCGATCCCGTAGGCGAACACGTTCGGCCGGTTGGCGTGGCCTTCAACGAAGTGGACGGCGCCGGTGAGGGGAACGCGTACTTTCCACGCGAGCTTGTAGGGGAGTCCGGACGCCAGGCTGATGGCGAGGGCGGGGATGATACCGCCCGCGTCCAGGCCGAGGACCGCGTCGGCGCTGTACACGGTGGGAACCGTTCGGCACAGGTGTTCCCACAGGGTGCGACCAGCGGTGGTGAACTCGGAAGGGGGCACCGCGGATCGGGCGCCATCGAGGTCGTGGAGCACGCGCTCAGGGCGGCTGCTGGGTCCCGCGTCCAGACGAGCGACGATCTCCGCGTGGAAGCCCGCTCCTGGGGTGGCCGTTTCCATGTTTCTTCCTCTCCGGTCGGCTGTCAGGCGGCGCACTGTCGTTGGTGCCAGGTGAGCAGCCGGTCCACGGACGCTTCGATCGCGTCGAGTACTTGGGCCCGGTTCGTGCCCTCCCGGTGAGCGGCGATGATCTCGGCCAGGGGCGGGAGGTCAAGGGGGCCCAGCCCTGGCAGCAGGCGGACCGCTTCGGGAACGATGTCGTCGTTGCCGTTCACCCATACCGACTGCTCCCTGAGCAGAAGTCGGCAGAGCAGGACCAGGTGCTTGTAAAGGGGGCGGATCCGTCCACGTCCGGGGTCATGGCGGAGTCTCCGGGTGGTAGCAACGGCGTCGGCCAGGGCGGCGGGGGTCGCGCGTTCCACCTCTCGTCGGGAGATCACCGGGAGCTCCAGACCAGGGCTGGCGATGAGTGCGGGGGCACCCTCCTGGAGCATGACCAGCGCGGCGAGCACCCGGTTCGGGAGTCGGCGGGTCCGGGCCTCGGCGATGGGAAGGACCGTCGCACCCAGATGGATGTCTCCGTAGTCCAGGAGGGCGTAGCGGTATTCGCCGACAGCACGCGTCACCGCTTCGCTGTGCCCGGTTTCGGTGATGGTGAGCAGGTCGATGTCGGACCACCCCGCTTCCCAACCGCCGTTGACCGAGCTCCCCGTCAGAGCGACGAGGAGCTGTTCGTTGGGGAGCGCGGAAAGCGAGTCCACGAACCGGGAGGTCGCTGTCCGCACCGCAGCGGGCAACCCGAGTTCTTCGGGGAGAATGGTCTTGAATCGCGAGCCGACCGCCGGACTGGCCAGGCGCCGAAGTCCGCTATGCAGCCGGATCACACTGCCAGAGTTGTCCAGGACCGAGTCGGCCGGGATCCGGTCCGCTCCCCTGGCCCTCTTGGTCCGGTCCTTCTCCTCAAGAGTCCGATCGTCACCTCCCGAACGTACGAGCCGAACCGGGTGGGAAGCGTCAACGTAGACCACCCGGAGACGCCCACTCATCATCGCCTTGAGCGCCGCGATCGAATCGGCCCTGTGCACGGATTCGATGGTGATCAGGTCGACGTCCAAGTGAGCGTCGGCGAACCGGTTCAGTTCGTCCAGGAGCAGCTCAGCCTGGCGCGTCGGCGACAGAGCGTAGGGGTCGGCCAGGCCCCTACGGGCGGCGGCCTGGATCAGCAGGTAGCCGATCTTGAACCGGGCGGCGCCCACATCCCGGTTCAGGAAGATCCCCGACGTGCTCTTGCCGCACTCGCTCAGGCCACCCAGTGCGATGACCGGTGGCAAGTTGGGGCTCGGAGTGGGACGGACTTCAGTCCGCGCCGTCGCCCCGTAGAGCTTGAACCGTGCTCCGTTGGGGAGTCGTCTCCGTCCGGCCGCGACCTCCTCGGCCAAGGAGGTAAGCGCCTCGCGCAGGTCGTGTACCTGTGTCTGAATCCCGGCCACCCGAGGGCGGATACTCGGATCACTGTCGGCGGCCTGTCGTGTGTGGTGCAAACGCAGCACCGTCACCGACAACCGGTCGACCGCGGAGCTGAGCGGCTCCGTGTGGAGCGGAGCGGTCAGGGCAGGACGTGGACACGCAGTGCCGATCACCTCGTCGAGGCGCTCGGCGTGGCGGACGCGGTCCATGTTGAGCTGGTCAATGGTGCGCTTGCCATCGGCGATCCGCACCGCGTCAGCCGGGTCGCCGCGCACGCCGTCTTCGGCCAACCACAGGCGGTGGTTCGTGTGGTGGAGCCCTTCGGTGGCTTCGTCGAACCGGACGCGTTCCTTGGGCGGGAGCAGAAAGAGGAGGGCGTTGAGGGGATCGCTGAGGGAGAGGAAGGGAGGGGTCACGGGAATCGTCCGTTCTTCGCGGAATGGCGGATCGTCGGGGGAACTCCGACACCGTGTGCGATCAGGGCCTGGCGAACGAGGTCATGCGTCGCATCGATGCCGTGTGTCTGACCGGACACGACCTCGGCGAAAACGCCCTGCCGCACCATCTTCAGGAGCACGCGGTGCAGGTGCCGCTGATAGTCGAGGTAGACGCCGCTCCACGGGCGCTCCTCCCGCCGCTGGGCGATGGCGATGCTGCGTTCGGTGTCGAGCGAGGGCAGCAACAGGATGGGCAGCTCCGGTGGACGCGGCTCGCCGGTGCCCAGTAGTGAGAGGACACGGGTCCAGGCAGCGTCGAGCGGCAAGGACTCCTTCACCGTGCACGTCGCAACGGCCGTGGCGAGGAGCATGTACCAGCCGCGGTCGAGAATTCCGATCCGGTCGGGAGGACGTGCCCGAGCCCGGGTCTCGTGGCCGGAGAACAGCATGTGCGTGAGTTCCTCCGTCGTGGAGGTGGTGAACCACCAGGTGCTGTATCCCTTTCCGGAGACACGGCCCCAGGGAGCCGGGTCGTGTCGGTGGACAGGACCCAGGTCACAGAACCCCTCCCAGCCGTTCGCCAGGGCACGGACCTGCGTGGACTTGCCGCAGTTGTCCGGGCCGTTGAGGCTGACGAAGTCGGTCACGGCGCCTCGTCCCCCTCGACTGGTTCATCCGCCTGGTCCACCAGCGCCAGCAGGCCGTGAACGCTCGCTTGGGCGAACTCGGCGAGGTGGGGTGGGAGGAGGTTGAGCGCGGAGAGCGCGTCCCGCGTCGCGGGGACACTGACCACCTCGTAGGTACCGCGTCCGGGTTCGGTGAACTCGACCCCCGTGCGACCAGACAGATCCATGGAGGTCAACCGGGCAGCGAAGACGTGCTGGAGACCGATTCCGCCGGGAAGGTCGTCGGTGATGAGGAGGACCTGACGGACCCGGTCGATCCTGCCGCCGAGCTCTTCGAGGACCTCGCGGTGCAGGGCGGCCTCGGCATCGGCGTCCTCGGGTTCCAGTCCGCCTCCCACGGCAACCCAGTAGGGCTCTTGACCGGGCTTGGTGCGCTTGATGAGCACGAGTCGCCGCTCGCTGTCGAAGAGGAGGGCGCGGGCGCTCTGCTTGACGATCTCAGTCACGTTCACTCGTTCCTGATCGTGTGTTCGAGGTCGGGGAGGGATACACGGAATCCGCGATCCAGAGGAAGGCTGGAACGCGGTTCCCCCAGGGCACGCAGCATCACGCGAGGGCCCTGGAAGGAGTGGCGGCCGTGGAGCCAGCGCGCGTTATCGAGGACGAACCCCTGCCCCGGGCCCAGGCGCAGGGTCATCACGTGTCGGTCAATGACCTCCCGAAGGACCTCCATGTGCGGGATCGCGTAGGGCGCGAAGCGGACGAGTTCGTCAAGGCGCAGCCGGATCGACCACCTGCCGGTACCGGTGGGCTCAAAGATCGATCCGGCGTGGCCGGCGGCTCCCCCGAAGTAGGCGGTATACGGGCCCGACAGCACACGCCATGTCTCTGGCTCAGTGCGGACCAGGTCCTCAACGATGGCTTGGCCGTCGGTGAGGAGGGTCTGGCCTCCGTGGTCGGCCGGGGTCAGGCACATGAGCATGAGCAGGCGCGGAGGACTCGGTGTGCACGACCGTTCCGTGTGAGGGAGAAGCTCGGAGTCGGTGAACCCTCGCTTACCTGTTTCTGGGGTCCCCTCTCGTGCGTGCAGAAGGGTGAGTCCATCGGGGTCGCCGTCCGGGTGGGGGTAGAGGGCAGCCAGATCATGGGCCAGACCGGCGAAGGCGGCACGGTCGGGGATTCCGTCAAAGGTGGCCAAACCGCTCTCCATGAGGACGGAGGCCAGATGTCGGTGGAGGTAGCTTCGGCTCAGGTCAACCAGGTGTCGGCCGAAGGAGGAGTCGGCACCGGCGGTCACAGGAGGTGTTGTCTCGTACACACCGCTCAGCTTCACGGACGGTGAGCGAGAAGGCCAGTGACAATCTGTCAAGGCGCGATCCGCCCAAGGGCGGGCGGTTCCCTGCTAGCTTCGCCAGTGTCGAGCCTGTACGCCTTCGAAAGCGAGCCCTCCCGTGTCCGACACCCCCTACGTCCCGCGCACGTTCCCTATCTCGGTCAAGGGCGTCGTCATCCGCGACGACAGGGTGCTGCTGTTGCGCAACGAACGCGACGAGTGGGAGTTGCCCGGCGGCAAGATCGAGATCGGCGAGACCCCCGAGGAGTGCCTCGTCCGGGAGATCGAGGAGGAGACGGGCTGGCCCGTGCAGGTGGCCGGCATCCTCGACTCGTGGATGTACCACATCACCCAGGTGGACCGGCACGTCTTCATCGTCACCTACGGGTGCCGCGTCGGCTCCCAGGCCCCGGTCGTGGTCTCCAGCGAGCACAAGGAGGCCGGGCTGTTCGCCGAGGCGGAGGTGCCCGGCCTGCCGATGCCCGAGGGCTACAAGCGGTCGGTCCTGGCCTGGTACGCCCAGTCGCGCACGTGACCACCGCGCCCGCCGTCCGCTGGCTCTGGCTACTGCCTGAGGCACGCCAGGCCCTGGGGAGCCGGGATCTGGCGGTGATCCTCCGCTGCTACCGAAAGCTGACCGGGTTGTCCCAAGCGGCGATGGGCGAGCTCCTCGGATACGACCCCTCCTACGTCTCTCTGTTGGAGCGGCGCCAGCGCACCATCAACGACCGCCAAGGGCTCTCGCACGTCAGCCGGGTCCTGGCCATCCCACCGCACGCCCTGGGAATCACGGCCGAGGAGGACGCCGACTTCCTCGCCGCTCTCCAGTTTGGGGAGTCGACCGTGCGACTCGCGGAGATCGCCCGGCAGGCGGGCCGCGCTGTTGAGGCAGTCGAAGAGCTGTGGCCGCTGGTGGCCCGATTGGAGGCTCGTCTGAGGGAGGGGCGGGTCGACTACGGGACCGCCTCACTACTGGCTCGCGCGCGAGCAACCCTCGGCACATCGTTGGGGCACGTCCTGGCGGAGGAGCGTCTGTATCTGGCCGCGTACTGGACGGGCCAGGCCATGCGGCTCGCCCGACACCTGGACGACGGCGCCTTCCTCGGGCACGTGCTGCGGATGCACGGCAACGAACTGAGGAAGGTCGACCGCGGCGAGGCCGCCATCGCACGGCTGACCGAGGCGGCCGAACTCTCCCGGGACGAGAAGGAACGCGGTCAGACACTGATCCTGCTCGCCCGGGCAGCGGGGGAACAGGGGAACGCGGGACTGCACGATGACTCCATGGCCGCAGCCGAGCGGTTGATGGACGAGGCAGGGCCAAGCGGAATCCTCTTCACCCCCTTCTCCCTGCGCGAGGTGCGTATGAGGGGTCTGATGGGAACCGGACGCACAGGCATGGCGGCGGAGCTGGCCCAGTCGCGTCCAGGATCGGGCGAAGCTCCAGCCCCTCAATGGGCAGCCATCGAGGCGGTTACCTCAGCCGACGCTCTGTCGGCGGCCGGGGATCTTAGCAGCGCACACGCTCTGTACGACGAAGCGCTGTCGCTCGCCGCGCGCCACAGACTGCCGCACCAGGTTCAACGAATTGTACGGAGCGCGGAGGCGGTCGGGCTCGAGGGGATCCGAACCGACGCCCTGGCGAGTCTGCACGATCTTGATCAACATCGCAGACCTGCTGTTTCCCTCACTAGCAGTACACATCCGAGGCGCAGGTGACGGCAGGCGATCCCGACATTTGATGCTGAGTAGTCGACCTTCGCGAACCTCAGTACAGCCCACCATGGCGGTCTGATGCGGACTCGGTAAGCATCTCCGGCCCCAGCGTCAGGAACCGATCCTTCCCATCCACAGGCGGCGCCCCAACTCGTCGAGCTCAGCGCGGCGCTCCTTCCACTCGGGCAGTGCCCGCCCGAGCAGCCTCCAGAAGTCCGCACCATGCCCCGGCACGCGAACATGGGCTAGCTCGTGGGCGATGACGTAGTCCGCCAGAGGCATAGGGAGCTGGAACAGCGGCCAGCCCAGGCTCATTCGGCCCGTACCCCGACCCTTACTATCCGGGCGGTAGGTTCCCCAACGCCCGCCGAGGTCACGCACAGCCAGATCCGGCTCGGCGACCGCCATACGGGCCGCCCACGGTTGGAGCCGCCCCAATGCCCAGCCCCGCCCCACTCGGCAGTACCAGTCGACCAAGGCGGCTTTACCTCGGCTCGTGTTCTCCAACAAGTCCTCACCCATGACCAAGCGGCCAGCGACAAGCCGCACCGGCGTGTCCGCCGACAAGCCAGGGTCCACCGCGAGCCGGTACGTCCGCCCCAGGTAGCGGAAAATCTCGCCCTCGACCAGGCGCTTGGCCGGGTTCAACGCACGGGTTCTCTCCCGCAGCGCGATTTTGGCGTCCACCCATGACCGATGTGCCTGGACGAACTCCCTCGCCTCAGCCTCCGACCGGCCCTCAGGCACGTGGAGAGTCACGGAGGCATCCGTTTCCACGGTCAAAGCGAAGCGTGTACGGCGTGGGTTAACGCTGACGCGTAGGTCTCGGCTGTCAGTAACAAGTCTGTCGCCATCGGACAGGGGCCCGGAATCGGGATCGGTGGTCGCGGGATTCACCCGACCTATTGTCGCCGACCACTGGCCAGGAACGCCGCACGGTTCTGTGCGGCGTGCGCTGCGAGTCGTTCCGAGACACCATCCACCAGTGTCCACTCAGAAGTAGTGGGCCGCACTCCGTGCTCGACAAGCACCTCGTGGATGCCTCCCGCCAGGATCTTGACGTCCTGATGCTGCCCCTGGTACGACACCTTGCCCATGATTCTGACCGCTGTGGCGCGCACGTCGGCGACCATGTGCCTCATGGCTTCCTCTCCAGGCCTGCGTAGACCCGGGTTCTCCTCCAGCTGCGTGTCGAGCATTCGGTACAGCACCTGTTCCAGAGGGCTGAGCCCGGACAGTCGCGGATCGTCCTCGTCCTCCCGCCTGACTTGGTCCATGAGCGTTTCAAACGCCTCGATCTGGTCCTCGAACCGGTCAGGCGCCTCCCGCAGGATCTCCTCCAGCCGCTGCGAGAGCCTGGCGTACTTCTCAGGGTCCTCACGTTTGACTCGCTCCTCCAGGTGAAAGCGCAGCGCGTGCCGCATCTCAGCTGCGGCCTCCCGCGGCGGCATGTCCTTGACCCGCTCGTCGAAGAGCGGCGAGGTCAGCGACACCGGTGCGATGACCTCGTCTATCTGCGGCCCTTCCAGGTGCTCGGCGATCATCGCCCGGACCTTGCGGCCGTACAGGCGCATCGTGAACGTGCCCCCCGGCCCGTCGCGGTGCAGCGTACGGATGCGCTTCTGCAACATGGTCCAACGTCGTGCCTCGGCCGCGTAGTGGAGGCCATGCTCGTGCGGCAGAACCCGTTCCAGGACGGCTAGGAATTGATTCAGGACCTCGTCGAACCCCAGTCGCACTGCATCGTCCTCGAACTCCAGCGCTGCGGCACGCACCGCTGCTGCGTCGGTGAGCCCGGCGTCGTCCACGTCGAGCCCGGCAAGGTAGCCGCGTACGGCCTCGGCCGCGGGCGCGAGCGCGTTAATCTCCTCGGACATGCTCCGCATGGTGTCGTCGACATCGTCGCGTCGGTAGTCGGCCAGGGCGTCGGCCAGGTGCTCGAAGACACCGTAGTAGTCCACGACGTACCCAATGTCTTTGCCCGGCATCGGCCGATTGACCCGTGCGACAGCTTGGAGGAGTTCGGCGTCCCGGATGGGCCGGTCCAGGTAGAGGACCTGCTCGCGCGGCGCGTCGAAGCCGGTCAGGAGCATGGATTTGACGATGAGGAAGGCGATCGGGCTGTCGGGGTGGACTGGGCCGAAGCCGGTAGCGCTCCTCTCCGGCTGCTCCATGCCCTCCTGAGACCAGGGGTTGTCGCCGGTGGTGCCCGGATCCTGTGTCTCCTGTTCAGGAGCGGAGAAGGGAACGGCAGCAGTCCAGTCGTGATCCGGTGGCGGTGTGGGGAACGGCTGGCGGAAACGGTCGATGTAGGCCGCCTGACTCACCGAGTCGGTCCAATGCAGCCAATGGCCGTGCTTGCGCTCCGCACCCTCGGAGATGATCGGCACGAAGTCGATTTGGCTCAGCAGCGCGCGGTACTGGTACGCAACGAACAGATACCGTGTCCTCCGGGACAGGTTTTCCAACGGGATCCCCGTCACTGACTCCGGCCGGAACTCGGCGAGGTCCTCCATCAGGGCGTCCCGGGCTGCCCTGAGCGCGTGGTGGTACGCAACAGTGGCTCTCCGACTGACCGCCGCCACCTGGGCCTTGAACCCGCCACCGGGTAGGACGGTGGTCACCCAGTGCTCCAGCATGTCCTTGGCCTTGGCCTCGATCATCGACCGAGACTCGGCGACGTCGCGTTCGGTGGGCCAGCGCTTCAGCAGTTGGCGGCGCTCCTCCTCCGACCGGTCGGAGACCAGGTCGTCGAAGGAGCGGTCCAAGCCTTCCGCGTCGGAGACACTGCCCTCGCCGGTGCGGCCCTCGTAACGGATCCGCACGACCACGCCGTCGCGCTCGGCGTCCGACATCCGGTAGGTGTCGAGGAACGCCCCGTCGGGACCGCCGCTGAAGATCCGGCGGGTGTCTTCGGCCCGCTCCGTCATGATCGGTGTTCCGGTGAACCCGATCTTGGCAGCGTTGGGGATCGCCTTGCGCAGGGCCGCGTGCAGCAGGCTGGTGTGCGAGCGATGCGCCTCGTCAACGAGGACGAGGATGTCGGAGGAGGTGTTGCACACGGGCAGGTTGGGCACCGGTGCCGCAGAGCGGGCTCGCCGCTCGTTCCTGGCCTCTTCTGCGTCCTTGTACTCCTCTACCAGGTTCCGGTCGTCGCCGTTCTCCCGGCCCTCGGCGGCGAAGGAGAACCCGGCGGACCCGTACTTCTGGATCATCGCGAAGACAACCCGCCGGCCGCCGTCGCGCAGCAGGCCCTCCATCTGGGTCGCCGTCTCCGCGGTCGCTACATCGGATTCGCTGTGCTTGAGCGTGCGTGCGAGCTGAGTCTGCAGTTGCCTTCGGTCAGTGACCACGACCACCGTGAACTCACTGAGCCGGTGGTGCAGGTGCATCCGGCGCACCAGGAACGTCATCGTGAGGCTCTTGCCGGAGCCTTGGGTATGCCAGATGACCCCGCCGCGCTCGTCCTCCAGGTCGAGCCCGTCCCGTGTACGGCCCGTGAGCAGTTTGCGCACCGCCTTCTCAACGGCGCGGTACTGCTGATGCCGGGCGACGGTCTTGATCATCCGGGTCCCGCCGATCCCGGTGTCTACAGGCAGCGGAATGATGTAGTGCCGGACAAAGGTGAGCAGGCCCCTGGGACGCAGGACGACACCGACGAGTTTGTGCCGCTCGTTAAGCGGACCTGTACCTGATGGCAGCTCGGCAGTGAGCGTCGTCTCGTTCTCAGGCTCGACGCTGCGCCACGGATGGTAGTGCTCGGGTCCGGAGGTGACCGTACCGACGTAGGCGGTCTCCGCGGTGGCTGCCACCATCAACTGCACGGTGCGGAACAGCTCGGGGACCCCGGCGGGCGTTGCCAGGCCGCTGTCCCCACGGGCGTCGTCATCGAGTGGGTCCCCAGCGTAGTGCCGTAGGTCGAGTACGGCACTGTCGAGGGGGTCCGCCAGATCGGGGCGCTTGCACTCGATCACGACGAGGGGGATGCCATTAACGAAAAGGACGAGGTCGAGGACCGAGACGTCGCCGGAGCGATTCTTGACGCGGAGCTGATCAACGACGGTGAAGTCGTTGAGCTCCAAGCGTTCCTCATGCCATTCGACGAACTGCACCGTCGCCGAGGATCCGCCATGCCCGGAGGACGGGCCATGGAGATGGATGCCGCTGAGGAGGAGATTGGTGGCAGCGAAGTTGGCCTTGCTGACACCCTCACCACGGGAAACCGTTGCGAGCTCGGACAGAGAACGACTGACGTCGGACTCGTCCATCCACGGTTCGCCATCCGTCGCGCGACGATTGACACGACGCAGGGCTCTACCAGCGATTTCGGCGAGTACCGGCTGGTCAGCGCTGAGTGTACCGACCTGCTTTCCGGAGATGTGAGTCCATCCCATCGCCGTGAGCTGAGCGATGATGGGAACTTCGACCTCGTCCCGCTCGACCTGTACCCGCGCCATACCGTACGTCCCTCCATCCACTGCGGTCAGCGTACCGGCCCCGGACGGTCCGCTTTACACCACGCAGCGAAACATGCGGATGGACTCGAACCAGCTGATACGCAAGGGAAGGATCACACCTTGCCACTGAGCAAGTTGTCCACGATCCCCTGCTTCAGGCCCTCCAGTTTCTTAAGCTCCAGCTGCTCGCCCGTGATCTTCTCGTCGCACACATACAACGATTCAATGATCCTCCGCTGCTCATCCAGAGAAGTGGGCATGTCGATCTCCAGATCGCGCAGTCGAGTCGGATTAACGTTTACCTGTTGCACAGCTGGAGTTGAGACCGACCGCACCCGCTGCCGAATGAGCGGATGCATAAGCCATTCGACAAGGTATTCAGACATCAGTCGGGACGCATCTGGATTTATCCGCACTAGATAGGAGGCGAAAGACGCCTCTGGGAGCTCACCCCGCCATAGTGCGACCTTGCCAACGTGGTCAATGCTGTTCGTCCGGTTGAAGAGCACATCTCCCTGTTTCAACCGAAGCCGATCAGATACCGGAACAGGACTGTACCTCAAGTCAGACAGAGCCAGGGCACCGTTTTCGAGGTTGTTCATACGGAGGACAGGAAGACCCCGCGGGTCCCGGTCGAGAGCCTCAGAGACACCATACTCCGCCAAGGGCACAACATCGCTGAGTGGAACACGTTCCCAACCGTGCGGGGGCTTCCCTTCCCGCAAGGGAGCCATGGCAGACAAGAGTGTTCCTCGACGAACGCTCCGAAGCTTGGAGATAGATTCCCTAATAGCATGCTCCTGCACAGCAACCGCATCAATCACCTGAACGATCCGCCTCTGTTCTACGACTGACGGCAGCGGAACTTCCAGGTTACCAAACTCATTCGCCGATATCTCCAGGAAGGTGGTACCATTTGCGCGACGTGTCATCTCGCGCACTAGAGCCTTCAAGACATAGAAGTAGAACTCCGGATTAGCGATTTCCTTCTGAAATATGAGGTTTTTGAACCCCTGATTGGTCGCCATGGGAACGCCAGCAATCGCACAAGCGCCCAGGGTAGCCCTTGTCGTCACCATGAGCGCGCCGACCGGGAGCACGACGGCCCCAGAAGACCGAACTCCCCGACTAGTGATCTCTTCTGCAGTGCGCGTAACGACCCGCTCACCCAGGCCGCTCAACTCTCCCGGCGTCAACCAAGGGATCTCCCCTCCCCATAGGGAGAGATCATCACGAGATGGAGTTCCACCGGAACAAATCACAGCGATATCGCGCAGACGCACCAGAGGCCAGCTCATAGTGTCACGCATAACCAAGCTCCCTTAGGAAGCCATCCAGGGTCGCCTCGGCGTTCGCGCGCTGCGTGCGGATTTCCCGCAGCGCGACCGCGTATTTGCCCGTCCACACCTGGTAAGCGTCGATCAGTTCCCGGCGCCGACTCGCCATGTGCCCCTCCAGCTTCGTCGCCAGGTCGTCCCGCAGGAGCTCCAGCACTACCCGGCGCACCTCCTCAGGGTCCTCCACCACCTTGTCTCTTGCTTGGAACAGCCTCGGCTTCTCGTCGTCCAAGGTGGGCGGATCGCTCGGCCACGGGAACCAGAAGTCGGCTTCGAGGCGCCTGATCGCCGCCCCGGCCTTCGTTCGCTCCTTCTTGACCCTGTCCAGCTCGGCTTCCTGCTCCGCGCTCAGTCGGGTACCACTGTTCTGGGACTCGCCGACGTCACCGTCCTGTGCCCCGCCCTCCGTCTCACTGTCCCCGAACAGCTCGCCGTTGAGCTCCTTCCAGTGCGCGTCCAACTCCGCCTTGTGCGCGTCCGCCGCAGCCAATTCTTCCAGGAAGTCCGGCGCGATCACGGCGACCACCTTGTGGTCGTAGGCCTGGCGCCGGTCGGCCGCCGACCGCTTCTTCAACTTACGGGTCTTGGGATCCTGTTCCGGCGCGAGCATGGTCTCGACGTTCTCAACCCAACCCCTCAGCACCCCCTCGAACCCGTTCTCCGACAGAGCGAGCAGGTCGTACTTGGCCTCGTGCCACCACCCGGCGACAGCCCCGGCCAAGGCATAGCGGTCGAGCAGCCCGATCCCACCCAGCCGCTCCACGAACGACTCCATCAGCGACCCGCGCACCGCCATCAGCGCGGCCTTACGTTCTCCCGGGGTAAGGTCAACCAGCCGCTCCGGCGTCCCCGCCACCGACTCCAGGTGCCTGGCCTCCTCCTCCCACCACTTGGCGAACGCTACGCGCAGTGCCTCCTCGCGTGGGCGCACCAATTCGGCCATTCGAGCCGCGTCCGGCCGCTGCCCCTGCGGGAGGAAGTCCACGTACTCCGGATCCACTGGGTCGCGCTCGGTGAACAGGTCGGTGACCCGCACCCCATAGGCATCGAGCAGCTCCTGCTTCTCCTCGATCTCCGCGCGGGGCATCCCGCCCACCAGGTGCGCGCGCACGTCCTGCGGTTCCGGCGGCGGCGTGTTGTCGACGTAGCGGCGGATGTTGAGGTTGTCATCGTTGTCGCGCAGCTCCTCCCGCGTCACCACCCGTGAGAAGCCGGGCACCTCCGCGTACTCGCGAAACGTGGAGACGATCTTCTCAGCGTGCTCGGGTAGCAGCACGTTCTGGGCCCGCTCCGCGTGGAACTCGCGGTCGGCGTTGATGAACAGGACCTTCCCCGCACGCGCGGCGTCCTTCTTGCCTGGCGGGCGCAGGAGCAAGACGCATGCCGGGATGCCGGTGCCGTAGAAGAGGTTGGGCGCCAACCCGATGACCGCCTCCACCGCGTCCTCGTCCAGGAGCGCCGTGCGAATCTCCCGTTCACCGCCACCGCGAAACAGCACACCGTGCGGCATCACCGTGACGACCATGCCCCCGCGTCCGCGCCGCTTGGTGATCCAGAGCATGTGTTGGAGGAACATCAGGTCGGCCTTGCCACGCTCGCTCGTCACGCCGTACTTCGCGCGCTCGTCGGCGTAGGTGAGCTCTCCGAGCTCGTAGTCCATGGAGAACGGCGGATTGCTCAGAACCCCGTCGTAGCGCTCCGCGTCCGAGGCCGGCACGTGCATGGGAGCGGAGAGGGTATCGCCCGTCGCCAGGTCGAACCGAGTGCTCACCCCGTGAAGCACCATGTTCATCGTGGACATGATCCACGAGCCGCTGTTGGCGTCCTGTCCGGCGAAGAACATATCCGTAGAGTCGCCACCGTGCTCCTCCACGTACTCCTTGGCGTGGATGAGCATGCCCCCCGAGCCGACGCACGGGTCGTAGATCCGCGTCCCCTGCTGGGGGTTCAGCAGCTCCACCATCATGCGCACGACCGCACGGGGGGTGTAGAACTCTCCGCCCTTGCGTCCAGCCGAGTCGGCGAACTCCTTGATCAGGTACTCATAGGCGGCACCGATCAGGTCCGGGAACTCGAAGTCGTCAGTGCGGAGCCGTACCCGACCGAAGTGCTCGATCAGCAGTTTGAGCCGCTGGTCGGCCAGCTTGGCCGCCGCTGCGGTCCCCGAGCCCCCGATGCGGTTGAAGTCCAGTTGGTCGAAGAGCCCGTCAAGCTTAGGGTTCTGGCTCTCCAGAGCCTGGAGGGCGGGCCGCAGGTACCTCTCGTTGATGTTGTGGGTACCGGAGGAGATCAACCTCCATCGTGCCATCTTGGGGACGTACAGTGCACCGCGCCCCGAGTAAGGAGCTGGTAGTTCCAGGTAGTCATCCAGATCATCTCCGGTCATACCCAGCTTGTGTTCCGCGTGATGCCGGATCCGTTCCCGGGCCGCCTCGAACTCGTCGTTGGCCCGCTTCAGGAAGAGCAGGCCGAAGATGTAGTCCTTGTACTCAGCGGCGTCCATCGTCCCGCGAAGGATGTCCGCAGCGGCGAACAGATGGCGCTCCAACTGCGCGAGCGTGAGCTTAGCCACGAAGCCCTCTTCCCTACGGCCGACCGGCATGACGTGGAAACCCTATGCCGTGCGCACCCCGAGGTGATAACCGAGCTGAGAACCTCAGTAAGCAGTGATCCCCAGGCCCTCTTCGACGAACTCGTAGACGTCGGTGTACGGGTCGCGCAGGAGCTTGGATACGTGCGGACCGTACTCCTGGTTGATCTGCTTGGCCCGCTTCTTCGCTACGGCGAAGCTGCCCGCCGGGATTTGGTCCGAAAGGACCACCTTGATGTCGTTGGCCTTGCTCGCGAACGGCAGCTTCTGAGCCGCCGCTTCACAGACACCACCGAAGGTGTTCGTCACCGCCTTGTGGTGCAACAATCGCCACAGTTCGAAGCACGGGTGTGAGAAGGCGACCCTCACGCCGCCCTCCTTGGCCTGCTTCAGCGCCGCCTCGATCTTCACGTGCTCGTCCCGGTCGAACAGGCACCAAACGCTCGGCCAGTACTGCTTGGGCCGACCATCACGTTTGGCTTCCCGCGTCTTCTCCCGGCTGAGCTGTACCGCAGCCTCGACCAGCTTGAGGGGCTTGCGCTGGGATCCGGGAGCGGACTCGTTGGCGATGTGGACTTCCACGTCAGGCGCTCCGGCCCGTTTTGTGATGATGTCGATGTACTGAGGTTCGGTGACCTCGCCCTCGGTGAACACGTACACGTCCCTGCGGCGCCGTTGGCTCTTCTTCTTCGCGGGCTTGAAAGAGTCCCTGCCCCGGGTGCGTGCCATCAGCCCTGCTTCACCTCGTCCTCACTGCTCTCGAGTTCACGCCGTGCCTGGTCAAGGAGCAAGGTCCGGTAAACCGTCCCCTCTAGAACCCTAGGGACAGCACCGAAGACCCCCGCCAAGTAGGAGGACGTGAGGTCCTCGTCTTCCCCGGGCGAGGCCGCGGTCAGCGGGTAAAGCTCGCTCGCCCCGTCCTCGTCCTTCTCCGTCAGCCAGACCTGGGCGGGCTCCAGCAGTCGGCCGCCGCTCGGGGTACTGAGCACGGTGGCATCATGGGAGGTGAAAACGAGCTGCGCCCCCTTGGGGTTGGCTCCCGGATCGTGGAAGAGCCGGATGATCTCCGCTGCGAAGCGCGGGTGCAGGCTCGCATCCAGTTCGTCGACGAGCAGGACAGCTCCCTCGTCCAAAGCCAAGAGCAGCGGGCCGAGGAGCGCGAACCAGGAGCGGGTACCGAATGACTCCTGCCGCCAGTCCATGGAGACGGGTCTGGTGGAGGCGGCGTGCTGGAGCCTCACCGTGACTTTTTTCCCTTGCTCAGAGACGAGATCAGCGCCGGTGATACCAAGGTCGGCGACGCGCAAGAGTTCGAGGATGCGCGAGGCCCGGGAACCGCTGAGTTCCCTAGCGGTGAAGGCCTCACGCTGCGTACGCTCGTCCTCCGGATTGATCAGCCACAGGTTGCGGCGGAACCAGTGGAAGAGCGGTGAGAGCTGGGGATGGTTGTCCGTGCCGGCCGTGGACAGCAGGAGCGCGTTTGGACGGGTACGGCGTTCCAGGTGAGCTCGGTCCTTCACCCGACTACCTGGCCAGTCGTATTGCTTCGTCCTTGAAGCGTCCCGGTCGAGCCACACCTGACGGTGCCCACGTGGATAGCTGTGCACCCACTCCGACTCGATACGTTCCGTGCCGAGCTCGAAGCCGTAGGTCCAACGCACGTCGTCCAGGACGATGTCCACTTCGTAGAAGCTTGGCTCATCGGCTGACCTGTCGTCCAAGGCGAAGGAAACACGCTCCGTTCCGGCGAACGACGCCCACTGTGCGTAGGAGTTCAGAACCGCCTTGCGCATGTCGGTGAGTGCGGCCAGGACGTTCGACTTGCCCGATGCGTTGGCGCCGAAGATCCCCACAAGGGGAAGCACACCCACCGAGCGCTTCCCAGCGAGCTCCAGTCGGCGCGCCACCATGGCAGGTTGGTCGTCATCCACAACGAACGAGAGCTCGTGCTCGTCACGGAAGGACCGCACGTTCGCAACTCGGAACCGAAGCAGCACCTGGCCCCCTTTCTTCTCGAGCGCTACCCTAACCGGCTGGCTCTCGCGGTCCCCGCCAGGGCCACGTCGGCCGAAGCGTGCTGCATGGCCTCCCCTTCCCTAGGAAGACCCCCTTGCTCCTCCTAGCCGCCACGGTTGACCAGTATTCCCAGATCTCCGACGGCGCAACAGAAAATAACCAACGCTGTAAAGAGAGGTTCACCCTCCGTGGTGCACCCCCAGGGGTGCGCCAGGCGGGCTCGAAGCGTGCACCCGGAGGGTGCACACCTCCCAGCAGGACGCGGGGCAACCCGGCACAACCAGGGGACGACCTCCCCCACTACCTGCGGATTCTCGTGTTTCCGCAGGTCATGGCACTTCCCCACCACAGTTCAAGTCCCGTCACTCACCCCAGAGGCTTAGGCCCCTGACCAGCGGAAACGCAAAGTGGTCAGGGGCTTTTGCGTTGCCGGGGGTGCACCAGCGGGTGCACGGGGGCCGGGATCCGCCTGGTGAGTGTGCACCACCCATCCCGTCACTCACTTCGCGGGCGGGGGTGCACCCGGGTGCACGATGCAGCGACCGTAAGTCGCCGAACCTGGTCGAGCAGGAGGTCCTCGCACCATCCGGGGAACGCTACGGGCCGGACGACAGCGTTCGCATCATCGTGCCCAGTTCGGCCGCCGAGCACACTGACCTGCTGGTGCAGGGCATGACCGACATCTGGCTCGACATGTCAGGCGCACCTGACCGCAGCTTCGACATCGAAGTGCTGCCGGCGGCCGACGGACAGACGGTGTTCACCTACGGAGCCGAGCGGTCGGACGGCCCCCTCTTTCTTCCCCTGCTGCACGAACCCGTCATCATCGCCCTACCTAACGGCGAGGTCATGTCCGACAGCAGCTACGTCAATCACATGTCCGCACGGGAGACCGTATTCCCCGACCCCGACGTGGTCGAAGAGTTCCGCGCCGACAACCCACAGGCATCCCGCTACATCTCCATGGTCGAAACCCTCACCACCAGCGCTCTGAAGACCCACGCCAACACCTTGATGGCGCTGCGCAGCGAGGTGTTCAACCTGGTGGGTGCCGGCGCCGTGCTTCTCCTGACCGCGGCGGCCGCATGCATCATCCATGTGCGCGCCCGGGCTCAGGCCATCTTCGCCCGGCACATCAGCGGATGGACCTTCCTGGCCACCCATCGGCGGCTGCTCACCATCGAGGCGACGCTCGCGGCGGCCTTCATGGCCTGGGCCACATGGGACACCGCCACCACGCTGGCAGCCATGAACGATCCCAGCCGATCCATGGTCCCCGGTGCGATGACCGCGACCGGGGCCGAACCGTTCTATGCCCTGGGCATCGCTCTGGCCTCCCTCACGATCACCCTGGGCGCGCTCACCGTCTTCCATCGCCGTATCGTCCGTGAAGGCTCCTCGCAGGCCTGACCCGTCCAAGGAACACCATGATCACCCTCAAGAACCTCGCCAAGTCCTTCGGTCAGCGCCGCCTGTGGGAGAACCTGGACCTGACCGTCCACGCCGGGGAGATGCTCGCACTCGTCGGCCCTTCCGGCTCGGGCAAGACCACCCTGCTCAACTGCATCGGCCTCCTGGAGGACCCGAGCGGCGGGGACATCCTCTGTGACGGCAGACGGCTCAACCGCCTCGGCCCCTCAGGACGACGTCGCTTCCGCCGCGACCGGCTGGGATACCTGTTCCAGAACTACGCGCTGATGGAGAATGCCACGGTCAGGGAGAACCTGAGCGTGGCCTCCAAGAACCGCACGCGCCACGCCGAGGCGCTGGAGCGCGTCGGCATGGCCGGACGTGAGAAGGACAAGGTGCACTACCTGTCCGGCGGTGAGCAGCAGCGCGTCGCGCTGGCTCGGCTCATGGTCAAGAAGCCCTCCCTGGTGCTGGCCGACGAGCCCACGGGGGCACTGGACGACGAGAACGGCCGTATGGTGATCGACACCCTGCGCCAGATGGCCCGGGAGGGGTGCGCGGTGGTGATCGCCACCCACAACAACAGTGTGCGCGAGGCCTGCGACGCGGTGTTCGACGTCCAGGACCAGCGTCTCACCGCGGCCGTGTAGGGCTCTGCGCGAGCGCCCCCGTTCAGCCGCCGACCGGATCCAGTCAAGAACCGTCTCCACCGACTCCCGCATGGAGTCGTCCCTCAGGGGATCGGAGCCGCTCGACGGTCACGGACGCGGCCTGCTCCGCAGCCACGGCCGCCGGGCTCCGCACCGTGCCGGCTGCGGCTCCCATCCAGGGCGTGTCCATCCGCACGGCGGTCACACCCCCCTCCGCGAGCGCCTGGTCCACCTCCGCGAACCACCGGAACCTCACGGGGTGGAAGGGGTGCGTACGGCGCGGGCCCGTCGGGGCGCCCCGGCACTCGACCGGGGCGCCCCGACGGGCCTCCTGTTGCCTCCTGCGGACGGCTCCCGAGCGGTCAGCGCCGCCCGGAGCCGACCTCCGACTCGTCGGTGCCCTCGGCCTTGGCACCCGCCTCGCCGGCGGTCGCCGACTCGCCGGTACCGGTGCCCTCCTCGGCGCCGGACGACTCCCGCGCGTGGTCGCGCTCCAGGGCCGATCCCTCGACGTCGATGTCGGGCATGATCCGGTCCAGCCACTTGGGCAGCCACCAGGCCGCGTCGCCCGCCAGGTGCATCACCGCGGGGATCAGCAGCATGCGGACCACGAACGCGTCGATGAGCACACCGAAGGCGAGCGCGAAGCCGACCGAGCTGATCATCGTCATCTCGGAGAAGATGAACCCGCCGAACACCGAGATCATGATGATCGCCGCGGCCGTGACGACCGCGCGGCCGGCGCGGAATCCCTGCACGACGGCGAGCCGGGCCGGGCTGCCGTGCGTGTAGGCCTCCCGCATCCCCGTGCCGATGAACAGCATGTAGTCCATCGCCAGGCCGAACAGGATGCCCACCAGCAGCGTGGGCAGGAAGTTCAGGACCGGCCCCGGGTTCTGCAGGCCGATGAGCCCGCCGAGCCAGCCCCACTGGTACACGGCTACCACACCGCCGAGCGCGGCGAAGTAGGACAGGATGAAGCCCAGCGTGGCCACGATCGGCACGAAGACGGACCGGAACACCAGCAGCAGGATGACCAGGGCCAGGCCCACGACCACCGCGAGGTAGGTCGGCAGCGCCTCGCTGAGCGTCTCGGAGATGTCGATGTTGCCGCTGGCCATACCGGCCACTCCGAGCGTTCCGGTGCCGTGGATGGGCTCCAGGTCCCGCAGGGTGTGCACCAGCTCCTCGGTGGACTCGCTGGACGGGCCCTCGACCGGGACCACCTGGAAGATGGCCTGGGTCTGGTCGTCGGAGACCCCGATCGGCGCCACCGCGGCGACGCCGTCCTGGGCGTGGATCGCGTCGGCGATCTCGTACTGGTACTGCTCCGCGTTGGCCTCGGCGGCCTCGTCGGTGGGCCCGCCGGGCAGGGTGGCGGCGACCAGGAGGGTGCCGTTCTGGCCCTCCCCGAAGTTCTGCGCGATGGCGGAGTAGGCCTCGTACTGGGTGGACTCGGCGGGCTGCGAGGAGCCGTCGGGCATGCCCACCCGCAGGTCCAGGGCGGGCAGCGCGATGACGCCGAGGATCACGACGGCGAGCGCGGCACGGCCGAACGCCCCCGCGTGCGACATCGGCCGGGGACCGGCCTCGTGGGCGGCCCCGTCGACCAGACCCTCAGGAGAGCGACCCGTTCCGGCGGCGAGGCGGGCGATGCGCTCGCGGGGCGACAGGATGCGCCCGCCCACCACCGCCAGCAGCGCCGGGACCAGCGTCACGGCGATCAGCACCGCGACGGTGATGGCGATGGCGCCCACGCTGCCCATGAGGCCGAGGAAGCCGATCCCGGTCAGGTTCAGACCGAGCAGGGCGATGAGGACGGTGGAGCCGGCGAAGACCACGGCGTTGCCCGCGGTTCCGTTGGCCAGTCCGATGGACTCGGTGACTCCGTACCCTTCCATGAGCTGGCGGCGGTGCCGGTTGACGATGAACAGCGCGTAGTCGATGCCGACCGCCAGGCCGAGCATCAGCCCGAGGATCGGTGTCACGGTCGCGATCTCGATCACGCTGGACAGCGACATCGCGGCCAGGGTGGCGATCCCGACGCCGATCAGGGCGGTCGCGAGCGGGAGTCCGGCGCCGATGAGGGTGCCGAGCATGACCACCAGGACGACGCCCGCCACGATGACGCCGATCGCTTCCGCGGCGCTGACCAGGCTGGGGAGCGCCATCGCGATGTCGTCGCCGAAGTCGACCGTGGCGCCGTCCACCGGGTCGTCCTCGAAGACGTCCATCACGGCGTCCTTGGTCTCCTGGGAGACCTCCTCCTGGCTCTCGGTGAAGGCGACGCTGACCATGGCCGTGCTGCCGTCCTCGGAGACGGTGCGGATCCCGGAGGCCATCTCCATCAGGGCCTCGCCCTGGGCGAGCTGCTCGTCGCCGGCCTCCAGCTCCTCCATGCCGGCGTCGAGCTCGGCCTGCTGGGCCTCGAAGGCGGCCCCGGTCTGCTCGTCGAGCGGCCCGGCGGACTCGGCCAGGGCGCGGGCCTCGTCGAGCTGTTCCTGGCCCTCCTCGAGTTCGGCGCGGCCCTCCTCGCTCTCCTCGCGGCCTTCCTCGAGGAGTTCCGCCTGTTCGGCGCGCTCCTCCTCGGTCGCGAACGGGTCGATGACGTCCTCGACCCCGGAGACCTCGGCGGCGCTGTCGACGCGCTCACTGATCTGCGCCCGCTGTTCCTCGGTGAGGGCGGAGCCGTCCTCGCTCTGGTAGACGACGGTGCCCCGGCCGCCGCTCATGGCGGGAAACTCCTCCTTGAGGCTCTGGTTCACCTCGTCGGTGGGCGTTCCGGGGATGGAGAAGCTGTCGGCCAGCTCACCGGAGAAGGAGGAGTAGGCGATTCCCGCCGACACCAGCAGTGCCAGCCAGATCGCGATGACGGTCCGGGCGCGTCTGGCCGACGTACGCCCGAGCCGGTAGAGAAGTTCAGCCATGGTTCCCTGCAAACGGAGTGGGTGGGGTGAGCGGTGGGCTCAGGAAGCGCCGGTGCGGGGGGTCAGGGCCCCGAACCCGGCGCGGTTGACGGAGATCATGCGTTCCAGGAGCTCGTCCCAGACGCGGCGGGACTCGGCGGAGTCGACTCCCCCGGTGCTCTGCTCCCAGTGGCGGACCACGACGAGGGCTCCGCCCACCAGGGCGCCGCACATCAGGTCGACCTCCAGCGGATCGGCCGCGGGGTGGTGGCGCAGGGTGATGGCGGCGATCCGGACGCCGAGGTCGCTGACCGCACGCTCGAAGAGCACCGCCTGACGGGCGTTGAGCCGGTCACTGTCGGGTCCGAAGATCCGGGTGAGCTCGGTGGTGGTGGCGACCAGGTCGGTGGCACGCAGGGCCCCGGCCAGCTGGTCGAACATCGAGGTGTCGTCGGGATGTTCGGCCGCCGCCGCGGCGAAGTTGGCGTCGACGTTGTCCAGGACCGCGCCGAGCATCTCCTGGAAGACCTCGACGGTGATGTCGTCGACCGTCGTGAAGTGGTTGAACACCGTACGGCGGGAGACGTCGGCCCGCGCCGCGAGCTGGTCGACGGTGAAGTCCGTGCCGCCGATCTCGCTCATCAGTTCGGCCGCCGCGACGACGATGGCCCGGCGGTGCCGCGCTTTGAGCGCCTCCCGGCGATCCGGTACGGGCGGGCGCTGTTGGTCTGCCATAGCGCCAGGCTAGGCGGGTGATTGCACCCAGTGCAACGACGCACTCAGTGCAACCAGTCACATCCGCATCGGGGCGCCCCGCCCGAGCCGCTCCCCGGTGCCCGTGAGGCGGTGGGAGCGTGAACGACCGCGGGGCCCGCGGTGGTCGGCTGGACACCGCGGCCCTTGCGGCGCGGGGATCAGGGGCTCACGGACTCCGACCGGGTCCGGCGTATATGGATCGACGACGTCTCGCAGAAGGGAGGGGCGTGAAGGGCCTTCCCCTTCCCAGGCCGGATCCGGGGTCGCTGCTCCAGGAGGCCCTGGGCCTCCTGAGGAGGTCCAGAGCCTCCTGCACAGGGTCACCGCCCGCGGTGCGGGCACCGCACTGAGCGTGGAGCCGGACCACCGTCCGCCCCAACCCCGCCCCGGCGGACGCACCGGGGCGGGGTTGGGGCGGCCCACCGGACGGTCAGGGATCCGTTCCGGGGGAAGGCTCGTCGGAGAGTTCGGGGACGACCTCACGGATCCGGCGCGCGACCTCGTCGAACCCGCCCTGTGCAAGCACGTCGAGCTGCGCGCGGGCGAACTCCAGCCGCCCCGCGCCCTCGTCGACCGAGTCGATGAGGCCGCGGATGATCGCGACCTGCACGTCCCGTTCGGCGGCGTCATGGCCCGGTGTCTCGGCGGGCCACCAGTAGCTCTCGAAACCCTCGTCGTCGACGTCGTTGCCCGGCCCGGGCCCGTCCAGCCCGGCGATGTCGTCCAGATCATCGAGGTCGTCCAGATCGTCCGCCCCGTGCGGTTCCCGCGCCACGAGCCGGCCCCCGACAGCCCGCGGGTCGAACGAAACCGCGGCGCCGCCGTCCGAAGCCTCCTGTGAGGTCCCGCCGAGGTCCGGCAGGGGCGCCCCCGTGGCCGCCCCGACCCGCTCGGCCCCGACCGCGCGGACCGCGTCCCGTACCTCCCGGTCCTTGCGCAGTCCGGCCAGTGAGCGCAACCGCTCGGCGTCCTCGTCCGGCAGTCGCAGCTCCACGTCCTGCGCCCACACCATCACCCCGGTCCCCGTGACCGCCGTCTCCACGGCCAACCGTGCCGCCAGCTCGCACTCGGCGAGGCCGTGGTCGGCCGGTTCGGTGGCGCGGGCCAGTTCGGCGGCCCTGGTCACCACCGCGTACACGGCCGGGGCGAGGGGATTGCGCAGGCTCAGGTCCACGTGCCCGCTCCAGCGCCAGTGCACGACCCCGGAGAAGACCAGGTCGTAGTCCTCCACGGCACTGGGCAGCGCCACCGGCCGGATCCGTCGGCCCGCACCGGCCGCCGGCCGGTCCGGTCCGGTCGGCCCGGTCGTCTCGGGCGCCGTGTCCCCCGACCGCGTGCCGAAGGCGCCGGAGCGCGCTCTGGCCTGGGCATGGGCCCTCGCGCGCAGCACGGCGGCGGACACGGCGAGCAGCACGAGCGGGACCCACAGCAGGGTCCACCGGCCGATGATCGGGAAGAGGGCGAGGGGTACGAGGAGTACCACCACGACGCCGACGGCCACGAGGCGTGCCCTGGTGACGGGAGGGACGGGGGTGAAGGGAGTGACGGGGGCCTCCTCTCGCGGCACGGCCGACGGGGACCGGGCACAGCGGGTGACCGGACACGGTGGAGGGGGTCGCGCACGCGGCCGCGCGGGGAACGCGGCACGGCCGACCGGGTGTGTCCGTACCGACAGTGTGCCGGAGTTCCCGAGTGCGTGCGCCACGAACCGCTCGGTCCGCAGCGCTCCGCCGGATCCCGAATCGACGGGAAGGCGAACTCCCGGCCAAGGGAGCGTGACCGAAGGGATCAGACTGCGCGAACTCCGTCCGCCGAGTCGGCTTGGTGGTCGCCGCGGATCGTCCGAACACAACAGGATCAGTTCATCGCTTCCGTGGCCGACTCCCCCGCGGCCCTTCCTCTACGCCGAATCCGCTCCGGAGTCCACCGCATGCTTGCCGTACCAGCCAGGGCCGAACGCCGTTTCCGTCCCGAGGTCCAAGGCCTGCGCGCCGTCGCCGTCCTGATCGTGCTCGTCTACCACCTGGATCCGTCCCTCCTCCCGGGCGGCTACGTCGGGGTCGACGTGTTCTTCGTGATCTCGGGCTTCCTGATCACGTCGCTGCTCCACCGCGAGGTCACCGCCCACGGCCGCGTCTCGATCAGCGGCTTCTACGTGCGCCGGGTCCGCCGTCTGCTGCCCGCCTCCACGGTGGTGCTGGTGGTCACCGGCGCGGCCGCGTTCGCCGTGCTGCCCGGATCGCGCCTGACCGACACCGCCTGGCAGCTGGTGTCCTCGGCCGTCTACGTCGAGAACCTGTACCTGGCCCGCCAGGCGGTGGACTACCTGGCCGCCGAGGTGCCGCCCAGCCCGGTGCAGCATTTCTGGTCGCTGTCGGTGGAGGAGCAGTTCTACCTGGTGTGGCCGCTGCTCTTCGTCGTGTGGGCCCTCACCTGGCGGTGGCGGCAGAGCACGGGGGTGCTGGCGGCGATCCTGGGGACGGTGTTCGCGGCGTCGCTGCTCTGCTCGGTCCTGCTGACCGGCGGCGGTGACTCAGGCGCCTACTTCCTGCCGACCACGCGGGCCTGGGAACTGGCGGCGGGCGGCCTCCTGGCGGTCTTCATGGCCCACCGGGACCTGCCCGAGCACCTTCGCCGACCGCTGGGTTACGCGGGACCGGTCGCGATCGTGACCGCCGCGGTGCTGTACGACGACGCCACGCCCTTCCCCGGGTGGGCGGCCCTGCTGCCGGTCCTGGGCGCCGTGGCCGTGATCGCCGCCGGCCGGGTCCCCGCCTCGGCGCCGCTGCGCTCGGCCCCGGCCCGCTGGGTGGGCGACATCTCCTACTCGCTGTACCTGTGGCACTGGCCGGTCATCATCCTGCTGCTGGCGGTGACCGGTCAGGAGCGGCTGGGTGCCGTGGGGATCGTGGCGGCGGCCGCGGCGTCCCTGTCGCTGGCGTGGGCGACGAAGGTCTGGGTGGAGGACCCGGTCCGCGACCGGCGGCTGGTGCCGAACGTGCGCCACGCGGCCGTCGTGGTCGCGGCGAGCGTGCTGGCGGCGTCGGTGGTGGGCGGGGCCTCCCTCCTGCGCGTGGAGCGGGAGGCGACGGTCGCCTTCGACCCGGCCGTGCACACCGGGCCCGCCGCCCTCGACCTGGCGTCGGCGCCCGAATCGGCCGCCCTGTACCCGCCGCCGGTCACGGCCGAGGACGACATCCCGGTCGTGTACGACGACGACTGCCACGCCTCGCACAACGACAGCGACCCCTCCGACCCCTGCGTCTACGGCCCCGAGAACGCCGGTCGGACCGCCGCCCTGCTGGGTGACTCGCACAGCGCCCAGTGGTTCCCGGCGCTCGAACGGCTCGCGGAGGAGCGGGGCTGGCGCGTGGCGGTGTTCACCAAGTCCTCGTGCGCGTTCACGGACACACTGATCCGGCGGCCCGACGGCGGCGCGTACACGGAGTGCCGGCAGTGGAACCGTGCGGTCGTGGACGAGCTGGGCGAGCTGCGTCCGGACCTGGTCGTGACGAGTTCGTCGGTGATGAACGGCCCGGTGGAGAGCGTGTCCGAGGCAGAGGACCACCAGGTGATCGCCGCCGGGATGAGCGCGTTGTGGAAGGACGTGCTGGAGGTGAGCGGACACCTCGTGGCGGTGCGCGACACCCCGCGCACGCGCACCGACGTGACGGAGTGCCTGGAGTTGAACGGCGACGACCCGTCCGCGTGCGCGCTGCCCGCGGACGAGGCGTTCATCCGGGACGACCCCCAGGAGCGGGCCGCGGCGGACACCGGCGACGGGGTGACCCTGGTGGACCTGAGCGACCGGTTCTGCGTCGACGGGACCTGCCCAGCGGCGATCGGCAACGTGGTCGTCTACCGCGACTCCCACCACATCACCAGCACGTACGTCGGGATGCTCACCGGCGATCTCGGCGAGCACGTGGACGCGGCCCTGGCCTAGCGTGGATCGGCGTACGCGCCGACCCGCGCGGTTCGGGACGCCCGGAACCTGGCAGGGTTCAGGTGCTTCAACCCTACGACGCGTCCCGAACCCAGGCAGACGGAGAACCCTGACCGAGGCACACGAGGGCACCGCCGATCCTCGGTTGGAGGCCGAGGGCGAGCTGAGCATGGCCCGGCTCGTGCTGGACGGCGGCGACCTGCGCCACGCCACCAACCACGTCGCCACGGCCATCACCTTCGTGCCCGCCCTGCCCGAGATCCACGAGCTGTTGGCGCATCTGGCCCGTCACCCCCCAGGGCGACGCCTGCCTGTTCCCCATGAACGAGCGGGTGTACTCGGGCCCGGTCGTGCGCCACGGCCACGTGCTGCCTTCGCTCGGCGACCAGGTGGGGGCCGTCCGGCTCCTGGTCTCGGCACAGTGCCCAGCCCTGATCAGGCCTGGGCCGACGTGCCCTGGATGTACGATCCCGACCTGGGCACTATCTAGAGGACTGGGGAAAGCCCGAGATCGAGGAAATCTCCCGTTCTGTTCTTAATGAGCATCGAAAAAATGAGTGAATTCGAAGAATCTCTCGACCGCACGAGGTCAATTGAATGGGACTCCTCTTCCGACTCAAAGAGGTCCCAGGTCCGCCTTTTCCAGGAATACCTCAGGAGAGCCGCACTTTGGGCCGCTGAGTTCAAGGCGCCCGAATGGCCGTTCTACGATATCGCAAAGAGTGTAGTTCCGGATTTTCGCGCCCCCGAAACGAGAGTACAGGAAGCGCTCAGTTCCATCCCAGAAGGCGGAACTTTCTATACGTTCAAGACTATTGAGTGGTCCTTGCACTTCGCTGCCCTGCGGGACCGTGAAAGCAGGCTTTCCGATCACCGAAACCCCTTCGAGCCACTTATCTTGATCTACGAAAGGGGGAGCATGGTGAACCTGAGCCCTGCTGGATTCATCGAGATCGGGCATTACTCCCTACCCAAGAAAGATCCAGAAAAGTGCAGACAGCTGAAGCCGATGTCAAATTTGAGCGAGCAATCACTTTCCGAAATCGATAAAAATCAGCACTAATGCTGTCAGGCTTCCATGAAGGCGACATGGGTCCGGTCGAAACGGAATGTGAACCTGGGTGCTGCGCACCAAGCGCGCCGTTGGCCGAACAGGCCTTTGGCCCGGGCCCAGTGCTCGAAACCGCGCTTCGGGAAGGGCAACCGCATGCCTGACAGCCGAATGGACTCCATCAGTTCGGAGGCCTCGCCCACGGTGACTTCCCCGCGGATCTCCCGCAGCAGTCGGCGGGGGCACTCGCGCTTGAGCCAGTCGATGCTGACGATCAGGCGAGGGTAGTGCGTCCACGGGTTCGCGCAGAGCCCGCGCTCACGGCGCAGCCGACGCAGCAGGGCCGTGTCCACCACCAACCGGAACTCCAATCCGAATTTGTCCCGCATCCCGTCGTGCCACTGCGTGGTGAGCCCGGCGGGGCAGACGATGAGCATAGTGCGGGCCCGGTGGCGCAGATTCAGCGCCTGTATGACCAGACCGGCCTCGATCGTCTTGCCCAGACCGACGTCGTCGGCGATGAGCAGGTTGGTGCGCGGCATGGACAGCGCCCGGGGGAAGATCTGGATCGGGTCATCGGCGAGTTGTAGCTTCACGGCGTGGCGGCCCTTGGCGCGAGCAAGCGCTGGAGCACCTTCTACGCCGTCGGCCCGTCCACGGCCCCAAGGACAAGCCGTGGCTGTGCTCATCATCAAGGGCGAGGCGGGCACCGGCGGAGTTCCCGCAGGGCTGCCGCCCGTGGCACACGCCGCCCTGAACAAGGCCCCTCTCGGCTTCACCACCAGTGAACTCCTGCGACGACGCGATGGTCTGCACCTTCTCTGACGGCTTCCCACCTGTCTGTGCCAGCACTGGGGCGGGCGCGGCTGGGCCCATGACGAGCAGCCGGTCCCGGAACGCGGCAGGGGCCCACGCGGGTCTCGCGGGGCCCCTGACGGGTGACGGTCAGTGCCGCGGACGGTCGGCTCGGGCGTCGGCGGTCCCCGGCTCCTCGGCCCTCGGGTCCGTTGCGCCGTTCGGCCCGGCCCCGGGCGGGTTGGCCCGCTGGAAGGCCTGCTGTGCCTGGACGTCGCGCTCCCAGCGCACGAAGCGCTCGCTCTCACCGAGCACCATCGTGGTCAGCCACACCGCGACGCCGACGTCGTCGGCCAGCCCCAGGAGCGGCACGAACAGCTCGGGGACGAAGTCGATCGGCGAGACGATGTAGACCGCCAGCACGAGCATGCCCAGCAGCTTGCCCCCGCTGAGCTGCTGGTAGCGCCCGCGGAACTTGGCGCCGAGCATGCGCGGGACGGCGCCGGCCCGCTGCCACACCGAGACGGGGCTGTCGGTGTTCTGGATGACCTGCCAGGCGGCCGCACCCGCCGCGGAACGGTTTTCCTTGCGCATCGTCGCTCTCCTCAGGGGGTGTGACTTCTCAAGATATGACGCGAAGTCACTCTGATTCGTTCCCCCGGACCCACTGGTCAACCCCGCGGACAGGAGTGATCGTCGCCGCAGGCCGTCCTGTGGAAGCCGTGGAAGCCGTGGGGCGACGGACGGCTGGGGCGCGACCGCCGTCACTCGGGCCCGCTCACACTCCCGCCTTCTCCGCCAGCCGGTCCGCTGCCTCGGCGTCGGCGGCCGTCCGGGCACCCGCGGCCCGACGTCCCCGCGCCAGAAGCGGGTACAGGGCGATCAGCACGCCCGTGAGGGCGACGGCCGTGACGAAGACCAGCGCGGGCCGGAACTGGACGAGCATCTCCTCGGCCCCGCCCGCGGCGCCCTGGCCGGTGGCGTGGTCCACGGCGATGATCGCGGTGGTGACGGCCAGGACCAGCGCTCCGCCCACCTGGGCGGAGGTCTGAACCAGACCGGCCGCGAGTCCCTGCTCGTCGTCGTGGACTCCGGCGGTGGCCTGCACGTTGATCGCCGGGAAGGCGAGGGCGAAGCCGACGCCCAGCAGCAGCGCGGTGGGCAGCATCATGCCGAGGTAGGCGAACTCCGGCTCCACGCGCAGGAACAGCAGGTAGCCCGTGGACAGGGCGATCAGACCGGCGGCGATCAGCCTGGGGGTGCCGAAGCGGCTGATGAGCCGGTCGGCGAAGGGTGCGCTCAGCACCACGAGGATGCCGGCGGGCAGCAGGGACAGGGCCATCTGCAGCGGCGTCTGCCCCAGCGCCTGCTGGAGGAACAGGGTGAGCAGGAACTGGAAGCTGATGAAACTGCCCATCAGCGCGATCGCGCCGACGTTGGCCCGCACCAGGGTTCCGCTGCGCAGGATGCCCAGCCGGACCAGCGGGTGGCGGACACGGTTCTCCACCCACACGAACAGGGTCATGAGGGCGATCACCCCGGCGAAGGAGGCGATCGTGACCGGGTGCGTCCATCCGGCCTCGGGCGCGGTGACGACGGTGTAGACGAGCAGGAGCATGGTGGCGGTCAGCGCGGCCGCGCCGAGGAGGTCGTAGCCGCCGCGGACGTCGGGCCTGTCCTTGGGGATCAGGGCGAGTCCCGCGACGAGGGCCACCAGGGCGAAGGGCGCGCCGAAGAAGAACGTCCAGCGCCAGCCGAGGGACATCAGGAGGCCGCCGAAGAGCAGGCCGGAGGAGAAGCCGCTGGCACCGAACACGGTGTAGACCGACATCGCCCGGTTGCGCTGGCGGCCCTCGGCGAACGTGGTCGTGAGGATGGACAGTCCGGTCGGTGCGGTGAAGGCGGCGGCCACGCCTTTGACGAAGCGGCTGGCGATGAGCAGGGTCCCGCTGTCGACCAGCCCGCCGATCAGGGAGGCGGCGGCGAAGACGCCGAGCGCGATGAGGAAGACGCGGCGGCGGCCGAGGAGGTCGGCGGTCCGCCCGCCCAGGAGCAGGAAGCCACCGAATCCGAGCACGTAACCGCTGATCACCCATTGGAGCGCGGCGGTGGAGAGTCCGAGTTCGGCGCCGATGGAGGGGAGCGCGACGGCGACCATCGACACGTCGAGGCCGTCGAGGAACAGGGCGAGGGACAGGACGATGAGCAGGCCCCAGAGCCGGGGGGACCAGCGGGAGCCGTCGGGCTCCGGGCCGCGCGAGGTCGCGGGTCGGTTCAGTGCTGTGGACATGCCGGGGACATTACATGCACACGCATCTAATGTCCAAGCATTAAATGAGTGTGCATATGATGTCATCGCATGTTAAACTCCCCGGCATGTTCCAGATGGCGGACCCGGACCCTGACCTGGCCGGACAGTGGCGGCAGCTGCTGTCGTGCTACCACGGCACCGCGTGCGCGCTGGAGCGCGAGCTCAGCCAGCGGCACGGCTTGGGCCTGAGCGAGTTCGAGACACTGGACCTGCTGATGAAGGCACCCGAGCGCAAGCGGCTCGTCCACGAGCTGCTCGCCTCCACGCACCTGACGCAGAGCGCCCTGTCCCGCACGGTGGCGCGCCTGGAGAAGCGCGGACTGGTCATGCGCTCGATGTGCGCGGACGACCGCCGATCGGTGGCGGTGACACCCACCGAGGAGGGCCGGCGCGTCCACGCCGAGGCCTTGCCCACCCACCGGGCCGTGCTCGCCGAACACCTGGGAGCACACGGCGCCCGGGCCTGACCCGGCAACGCCCGCGCCCCGCCCTCCGAGGAAGAGCCGCAACGGGCGACCGCCCCCGAGCCCGTCGTCGGCGGCTCCCACGCCCACCCCGGGCGGACCCATCTCCCCCTGCCCCCGGGCCCTGCCGTGCTCGCCGCCCGCGGCACCTCGGGCGGCCCCGCCCACCCCTGCGCACCGAACCTCCCGCGACTGTGATGTGCCACACCCTCCCGCCGCCCCCCGGTGCCGCGCGCACCCCTGGGGCCACCGCGGCCGTGCTCCGCCCGTCCCGCCCGGGGTCCCAGGTGTCCCACCTGACTCAGAAGTCACACCAGACCACCAGTGCACCGCTCTCGCAGGCCGCGCGGCCGCGCCGCCCCCATCGAGTTGTCCACAGATTTCCTCCGCCCCTGGTGACCCGGGTGGCAGAAGGGCATCCTTAGGTGGGAACGACAACTGACGAACAAGGGACGGGAGTGCATGTGCGTGCCATCACCACACAACGAACTCAAGTACGCACAGAACACCCCAACCCCACCTTGTCCACCCCCTGGCCACATACGGCCAGCGCGAGCAGACCCCCACGATGGGTGCACACGCCAACGCGTTCGCGTTCCGAACCGGCTCGGCCAGCACCGCAGTGCCCCGCCCCTCACCGCGCCCCCGCGCACCGGACGTCCCGGCCCCCGCCCTCCGCCCGAACACCCGCCAGGTCGTGACAAACGCGAGCCCTCCCGCGCTCGGGCACACATTCGTTACGATGCGTCCGAGTGTCACATCAGCCCGCGAGGTGCCGCTCCGGTCCACAGAACCCCTCCCCAGCGCGCAGAACCGATGGAGCTTGCCCAGTGTCCACAGCCCTACCGCGGTCGGCGTCGACCGTCGCCCTGTTGGCGGACATCCCCAGCACGGGCCACGTGGGCGAGGTCCGGGCGCGGCGGTTCGCGATGCACGGTGACGGCATCGGCGAACGCAGCACCGCGTTCGTCGCCTTCGCCCGGCACGAGACCGACGCGGGTCGCAAGGTGGTCGCGCTGTATCCGGCCTGGCGGTCGAACGACGCCGAGCGGGCGATCAACTTCGCCCGCGGCTCCCTGCGCACCGACCACATCGCCGGGATCGCCCTCGACCTCTCGCCCCTCGCCCTGTCCCTGGTCGCCGACCAGCTCGCCTACCTCGCTCCCTACCTCCAGCCCGGCATGGTCGCCGCCCTGTGCGGCGAACTGCCCAGGCACCTGCTCGCCGGAGCCTGGCTGCGGACGGTCGCGGGGCTGTCCACCATCCCCACGACGCTGAAGCACCACGTGGGCTCCCTGGCACCCTCGGTGTCCTTCCTCGCCTACTGCGCGCCGACCCAGCAGGTCCAGCGCATGCGGCCCGCCGACGTCGCAGCGACCCTGCCCTTCCGGCCGGTCCAGCCGGTCCAACTGCTGTGCTCCACACCGGACCCGGCCCACACCGGCGTCTTCGACGACCACCTGCCACAGGCCATCCAGCCCGTGGCGACCCGCACCCTGCCCGTCCAACCCCTGGGCCCCGTGTACTGGGGAACATCCAAGTACGTCGAGTTCGTCGCCCTCAGCGCCCACCCCCAGGCCCTGGCCTACGCCGCCGGTTCCATCCGCGCCTCCTCCTGCTCCTGGTGCGGTGAGCCCATGTCCGGCAAACCCTGCCCGTTCTGTGCGGCCAACTCCACCCGGACGCCCGCGCGCACGTCCACCCCGCGCCCCGCGCCGGATCCGCCCCCAGGGCACCTTCCCCGCAGCGGGGGAACCGTCGACGGGCCCCCGGACGGCGGACACACCGCCGCAGCGTCGGCGGCACCGAACGGGCAACGGCCGGCACCGGCGCCGGTCCCCGAACCGGTCCCCGACCCCCTGCGCGGGCCCCGGACCGGGACCGCCGGCCCCTCCAACGGAGTCGTCGGAGCCCCACCGGCCCACCCGCCCGAATCCCCCGGCCGACCGCAGGGGACGCCTCCGCCCACGGGCCGCGCGCCCCTGCCCGAGATCCCCCGGACCTACTCCCGCTAGGGCCGCACACGGCACCACCCACCGGCCCCCACGGCCCACGACGACACTGGAAACGGATACCCCACATGAACCCCCGTCAGCGACGCGGCGTCCTGCTCATGGTCGTGGCCGCCCTCGGTGCCGTCGCCGTGTTCGCGTCCGTGTTCACCTACCTCAGCGCCCAGCAGGACCGGCTGGGCTCCTTCGCCACGGTCCTGCGCCTGGCCGAGGACGTGGACGCCTACCAGGCCGTCGACGCCGACTCGGTCGAGCGCGTGGAGGTGCCGAGCCAGTACTTCGACCCCGAGGTGTTCATCACCGACCTCAGCGAGATCGACCTGCCCGCCGACCAGCAGCTGGTCGCCTCCACCCATCTGGAGGAGGGCGTCTACCTGCAGCGCGGCATGGTGCAGCCGCAGCCGACGCTCACCGACGGGGAACGGGAGATCGCCATCATGGTGGACGCCGAGACGGGCGTGGCGGGCAAGGTCAGGCGCGGCTCGGTCGTGGACATCTACGGCACCTTCCAGCCCCGCGACCACGGCGAGGCCTGTGCCGTGCGCGTCATCACCGAGGTGGAGGTCCTGGACATCGGTGAGCTGCGCACCCAGGAGGACGAGGGCGGCGGCGTCTCCGGGGTGGTCCCGGTGACCTTCCGCCTGGAGCCGTCCTCGGCGCTCCAACTGGCCTACGCCGAGGACTTCGCGACCAAGCTCCGGCTGGCCCTGGTGAGCGCGGAGGGCGGGGGAGCGCCCGGCGACGCAGAGTTCTGCAGCGGCGACTTCGACGAGCTCTTCGACAACACCTCCGGAGGGACCGACCCGACCGACCAGCGGCCCGCGCCGCGAGAGGGGTAGACGTTGAACTTCCGAGTCCTGGCCGGCATGCCCAACTCCGAAACGGAGATGGTCCTGGCGGCGCGCTTCGAGGAGCTGGGCACCACCGACCTCGTGGCCACCCGGTCCACCACGTCGGCTCTGCTCGACGCGGCCGGGGAGTACCCGGAGATCGACGTGGTCCTCATCCACCAGGATCTGGGCCCCGCCCCGGTCTTCGACGCCATACGCGACCTCTCCCACCGCCACCCGCAGCTCGCCATCCTGCTGGTCTCGCCCACGATGGACCCCGACACCTTCACCGGCGCGATGGAGTCCGGCGCCCGCGGAGTACTCCCCGACGACTCCGGGATCGCCGAACTGGAGACCCGGATCGGCAAGGCCGCCGAATGGTCGCGCACCCTGCGCCGCCACCTGGAGTCGGCGTCGCTGGACGTGCCCGCCTCCGGTGTACGCGGCCGGATCGTCGCGCTGAGCGGCGCCAAGGGCGGTGTGGGCACCACGACCTGCGCCGTGCACCTGGCCATGGCCGCCGCGGCCGCCGGCCGCGTGGTGTGCCTGGTCGACCTGGACCTGCAGACCGGTGACCTGCCCGCCTTCCTGAACCTGCGCCACCGCCGCTCCATCAGCGACCTGGCCGACGCCGGCGACGACATCAGTCCGGGCATGCTCGCCGAGACCCTGTACGTGGACGCGCGCGGACCGCACGTGCTGCTCGCCCCCGAGCACGGGGAACGCGGCGAGGACGTCAACGCGCGCGCCACCCGCCGTGTCCTGGGGGCGCTGCGCTCCCGGTACGAGCTGGTCATCGTGGACTGCGGTTCCACCATGAACGACGCCACGGCGATGGCCGTCGAACTCGCCGACAGCACGGTCGTCACCGTCACCCCCGACGTCCCGGCGCTACGCGGCGCCCAGCGCCTGATGGCCATGTGGGAGCGCCTGCAGATCCGCGCCCACGAGGACGTGTTCTCGCTCGTCACCCGGCACAGCCGCAAGAACGAGATCCAGCCGGACTTCCTGCAGCAGCTGCTGGGCACCAAGGTGCTGCGCACGCCGGTCCCGGCCGCCTACCGCGCCCTGGAGCCCGGTGAGAACAACGGCGACCCCTCCAAGGTCACCGACGAGGGGCTGCGCAAGGCGTTCGCGCGCCTGGCCTCCGAGCTGGACCTGCTCAACGCGCCCGCCCAGCCGGGCGGCGGCGGCAAGGGCGGGTCCGGTCCCACACCGCCCGGCGGCCTGACGGCCCGGCTCGCCGCACGCGCGGAACCCCAGCCCTCCACCCGCGACGTCTCCGGTTTTCTCAACGGCTCCGGAGCACCCGCCCGGATGTCCGACAGCAGCGGGCCCGTGCCCCCGACGGGCCGCCCCGGCCCGCCGGTCCCCGGGGCCCCCGGTTCCGGCGGAGGTCCCGGTGGGTTCGGTGGCTGAGCGTCCACCGGCTCAGGGGCCGCGAGAACGTCGGCACGGGAGCGACCGCGGCGGCGTCATCGTGGAGTTCGCCGCGGCGGTGCCCTTCCTCATGTTGGCGTTGGCCCTGGTGTGGCAGGTCCTCCTGCTCGGCCTCACCTCGATGTACGCGTCGCACGGCGCGGCCGAGGCCGCCCGCCAGGCCGCGGTGACCCCCGACGATACGGCGCGTATCGACGAGGAGGCCCGCAAGAGGGTCCGCTCCCCGTGGGACGGCCAGGACGTGATGACCGTGGCGGTGGTCGAACGCGACGGGCGGCGCTACGCGCAGGTGACCCTGGCCATGCCCATATTCCTGCCCGGTGCCGCGGGGCCGTGGGACGTCACCGGTGAGGCCGGTGTGGTGCCCGAGGTCGCGCCCCGGGAAGACGTGCCCGGCCAGGACCAGCCGCCGCAGGAGTCCCCGCCCGAGGTCCGGAACCGGGAGGTGGCCCCGTGAGCGTCCTACGCGTCCGCGGGCGCGCCGCCGACCGGGGCGGCCCGTTGCTGGAGTTCGCCGCGATCTTCCCCATCCTGCTCATCACCGCGGTGGTCGCGGTCGAGGCGTTCCTGGCCTTCGTGGCGGCCGAGCGCCTGGAGTCCGCGGCGCGTGCGGGGGCCCGGGTCGCGGGCACCCAGGAACTCGGCGGTGCCGAGGCCGAGGCGCGCGCGGCCCTGCCGACCTGGTTGGACGACGCCACCGTCACCGCCGCGGCCAACGACAGCGCGGGGTTCTACGTCGAGGTCTCCCACCCGCTGCCGATCGTCTTCTCCGCGGCGGGCTTCGACCTCACACTGACCCGACGCGTGGACATGCCCGATGTGTGAGGACGGGAGGCCGCCCGCCGGCCCGCGCGACGAGGGGGTCGCGGGGGTGCCGTACGAGCGGGCGCGCACCCGACGAACACGCTCCGAGGAAGGGGGACACAGGCCATGGGTCTGAAGGATCGTCTGGAGGAGGACCGCGCCGCCGAGGGGCGGACGGACAGCAGCAGCGTGACGCACTGGCGCCGGCGCCTGCTGGAGGAGATCAACCTGGAGGACCTGACCCGGCTGACCCTGGCCCAGCGCCGGGTCCGGTTGGAGAAGGTCGTCGGGCACATCCTGACCCGCGAGGGCCCGGTGATGTCCGAACGCGAGCGCTCCCTGCTCATCCGCCGCGTCGTCGACGAGGCCCTGGGGCTGGGCGTCCTGGAGCCCCTGCTGGCCGACGAGACCGTCACCGAGATCATGGTGAACGGGCCGGACAACGTGTTCATCGAGCGCGGCGGGCGCATGCAGCGGGTGGACGCGGCGTTCAACGGCGAGGAACAGCTCTACCAGACCATCGACCGCATCGTGTCGCTGGTCAACCGCCGGGTCGACGAGTCGTCGCCGATGGTCGACGCCCGACTGCCCACCGGCGAGCGCGTCAACGTCATCATCCCGCCGCTGTCGCTGTCCGGACCGATCCTCACCATCCGGCGGTTCCCCAAGCCCTATCCCGTCGAGGAGCTCGTGCGGATGGGCAGCCTCGACCCCGCCACCGGCATCCTGCTCGCGGCGATGGTGCGGGCACGGTTCAACATCGTGGTGTCGGGCGGTACCGGCAGCGGCAAGACCACCTTCCTCAACGCCCTGTCGGCGTTCGTGCCCACCACCGAGCGGATCGTCACCATCGAGGACTCCGCCGAGCTCCAGCTCATGCAGGACCACGTGGTGCGGCTGGAGTCGCGCCCACCCAACATCGAGGGGCGCGGGGAGATCGCCATCCGCGACCTGGTGCGCAACGCCCTGCGGATGCGTCCGGACCGCATCATCGTGGGCGAGGTCCGCGGCGCCGAGACCATCGACATGCTCCAGGCGATGAACACCGGCCACGACGGCTCCCTGGTGACCGTGCACGCCAATTCCGCGGACGACGCCATCTACCGCCTGCAGACCCTGGCCACCATGAGCGAGGGCCACGTGCCCTACGACGCGATCCGCGACCAGATCAACAACGCCGTGGACGCGATCGTGCACCTGGGCCGCTGGCCGGACGGATCACGCCGGGTCAACGAGATCGCCGTGGTCTCCTCCCGCCGCCGTGAGGAGTTCCAGCTGGACCCGGTCATGCTGTTCGAGGCACTTCCCATGGCCGCCAACCGGGCCGTCGAGGGCGAGTTCCGCCACTATCCCCTGCCCCGGCACATCGCCGGGCGGATCTACCACGTGGGCGAGACCATTCCCGCGGCGTTCGGCGTGGTCAGCGACGACCGGCTGAGAGGCGGCCACTGAGGGGTGCCCCCGGATGCCCGCCCCGGTCAGCCGCCATCGCTGCGCAGGTCGCTCCGCGCGATGCGGCGCCACCACCCGAACGGCCGACAACCGCCCCCCCCCCCCCCGACCGGACGACCCACTTCCCCCCGATCCGAATGGAGTCCCCGTTGAACTGGCAGATCATGGCGATCCTCGGCGGTCTCGCCCTGGTCCTCGTCCTGGCCCTGTGGGCTCTGTGGGAGTTCGTGTCCAGTGCCGAGCAGCGGCGGCTGATCGCCTCCCGCAGTGCCCTGGCCCAGGCCGAGTACGAGGCCGCGACCCCCTCCGCGCGGCTGGACGCGGCGATCTACCGCACCCAGTGGGGCGCGCGACTGCACCGCCGGATCGCCCGCTCCGGGGCGGAGGTGCGGCTGTCCACGTTCGTGGGAGCGCTGCTGGGCGGTTCCCTGTTGGCGGTCATCGTCGTCTGGCAGGTGCTCGCCCCGTTCTTCGGGCTCCTGGCCGCGGCAGGCGTGGCGTTCCTGTTCTTCTCCTACCTCAACCGGGCCGAGTCCAAGCGGCGCGAGGAGTTCACCTCCCAGCTTCCGGACCTGGCCCGGGTCCTGGGCAACGCCACGTCGGCGGGCCTGGCCCTGCCGACGGCGATCTCGATGGCCGCCGACGAGCTGGACGGCCCCGCGGGCGAGGAGCTGGGCCGCATGGCCGAGTCGATGAAGCTGGGCGCCAGCCTGGAGGACGCCGTCAACGACCTGCGCGAGCGCATGCCCTCGCGCGAGCTCGGTGTGCTGGTGTCCACCCTGGTGGTGGCGTCCCGCTCCGGCGGCTCGCTGGTCACGGCCCTGCGCAACATCTCCGCCACCCTGGAGAACCGCAAGGAGACCAGACGCGAGGTGCAGACCATCCTCAGCGAGACCACCAGCACCGTGTGGGCCCTGGGGTTCATGTCGGTGGGTGCGCTGTTCATGATCAACGCGATCGAGCCGGGCATCATGCGCGTGATGACCACGTCCTTCGCGGGCATCGCGGTACTCCTGACCGTGGCCGCCCTGTTCACCCTCGGTTTCGTCCTGGTGTCGCGCATCACCAAGTTCAACCTGTAGTGAGGCCCTGGTGAGTGACGACCTGCTCTTCCTGTTCCCCCTCGTGGCCGCGCTGGCCGGCGCGCTCGTGGTGCTGGCCGCGTGCTACGGCCTGTACATGGTCATGTCCCACACCCGTGTGCCGGGCAGCGATCCCACCGCGCACCTGCCGCGGACCAAGAGCGAACAGACCTTCATCCTGCACCGGATCACCGAGGCCCTCGGGCGGCCGCTCGCACCCTCGATCATGGACTCCCTCGGGGAACGGCGGCGCAGGTCCATCTCCGAGCGGATCGAGGCGGCGGGCCGCCCCGACGGCCTGACCCTGGAGCGCTACCTCCAGCGCAAGGTCGGCGAGGTGGCCCTGTACGGCACGGTGGGCGTGCTGATGTTCGTCGCGGGCAACCCGTTGATCGGACTGATCGTGCTGGCCTTCGCCGGGCTGACCGATCTCAACCTCTACGTGCAGGGCCAGGAAAGAGCCGACCAGGTGCAGTCGCAGCTGCCCGACTTCCTGGACGTGCTCGCGGTGACGGTGAGTGCCGGCATGTCCTTCCGGGCCGCGGTGGCCCGGGTGTCGGAGTCCATGCCGGGCGTGCTGGCCGACGAGTTCGCGCTGGTCCTGCAACAGATGGACCTGGGCACGTCCCGCCGGGAGGCCTTCGAGACCCTGCGTCGGCGCAACCGCAACGAGGCGCTGAGCAAGTTCGTGACCGCGATCCAGCAGGCCGAGGAGTTGGGATCCCCGCTCAGCGACACACTCGTGGACATCAGCCTGGACATGAGGCGGGCCGACGCCCAGTACATGCGGCGCAAGGCCCAGCGGATGAACCCCAGGGTGACGATGGTGACCGCGGTGACCCTGTTGCCGGGCCTGCTGCTGCTCATCGTCGGATCCATGTTCCTGGGCACCGAGGTCAACATCGGCGCGATCCTCGGCGGCTAGCCGCCGCACCGGCCCGGGGCCCGGCGAACACGTGCGGCCAGGCCCCGGGTGCCGGATACCGACCCTAGGCCGGGGCTCCGGGCGGGAAGGGGATGGCGGACAGCACCGGGAACAGCTCGGCCTCCTCGTAGTCGAGGTGGGCGATCAGTTCCGCCGACATCCGGTCCAGCTCGGAACGGAACCGCTCCGGGTCAGCGGTGGCGAGGTCTGCGATGAGCGCCTCCAATTCACCCCGGAGCCGGTCGACCGTGCGGTGCTCCTCCCGCAACCGGTCCAAAGTCCGGGCCAGGTCCGGGTCGCCCTCCTCCAACCGCGGGAACATCAGCTCCTCGTTGTCGTGGTGGAAGCGCAGCGACTCGCAGAAGGCCAGGCAGTGCTGGCGCAGCTGCAGGCTGAGTCCCGGCGCCGGCGGGACGGAGCCGTCCGAGCGCTCGGCACGGTCAGCGAGGTAGGCCTCGGCCTCCGCTCTCACGTGGTCGAGCTGGCCGCGCAGCCAGGCGTGGATCTCGACGAGCTTCTCGGCGAAGTCGGTGGCGACCTGGGCGCCTTCGTCGTAGCGCTGTTCCAGTGCCACGACCGGCAGGATCCGGTCGGTCCCCTTCTGGTAGTCGCCGTATCCCGGGACCTGTCGCACGATCTCGTCGAACAGGCGATCCCGGTCCGTGCCCTCGGTGGGCACGGCGACGGCACCGAACGTCTCGGTACCCAGCTCCACGGTGACCATGGGGTGGGCGAGGACGTTGCGGTACCAGTCCGGGTGGCGGTCGGACCCCCCTGCGGACGCGACGACCAGGAGCCGGCCCTCGACGCGGACGAATCCCAGCGGGGTCGTGTACTTCGCTCCGGATCGGGCGCCGACGGTGGTGAGCAACAGCAGGTCACCGCCCTCGAAGATGCCGCCGACACGGCCGCCGTCGGCGCGGAACTCCGCCACGACGGGAGCGTTGAAGTCGCTGACGTGCGGTTCGGTCGGGGCCTGCGGGTTCTGGGTCAATGTTCTCCTTCGGGTGTGATCGCTCATGGTGCGGATGGCGCGACCGCCCCGAAGGCACCCGCGGCGACCCGGCACACAGGGGTGCGGAGCGCGGGTGAGGCGTGGGAGTCCCGGGCACACGAAGGGCCGGCAGGTCCGTGGATTCGGGGAGGCCGCGAAGGGTCGGCGCGTCAGGACGTGGTCACAGTGCACAGGTCACTGGCCACGCCACCGGCTCAGATGCGGTGCGCGGTGTGTGTACTCACAGTGCGGCTCCCCGGATGTTCATGGTGCCTCCATGCCCACCGACCGGCCCACTGCTTCTGGTCGGAGGCACGCGACACGCGAACAACGTACACGAACGCCGGCGGTGGGGCCAGACCTCACGACCACAGTCCCGCCCGTGCCATGGGTCGGGCGCTCGATCTCAGCGGCTTCGTGGACACAAGGGTCGAGAAGACCGGTGCTCCTGCCCTGCGCCGTGCGCCGGACGCCGCGGTCCGGCCGAGGCGTTGCTGCGGCGCCTCACCTACGCACGAACGCGGCATGCTCCCGCGCCGTGACCACGGGCGCCGGCTCCGGGCGGCTTCCCGATCCGGCGGGCCGACCGGCGACCCCGACCGCCGATCAGCGGCAGGGGGCGTAGGTGGTGATGAAGTTCCCCTGGCCGGAGACCTGCATCTCGCCACGCAGCCGGGAGTTCCTCGTGCTCGAGAAGTACGCCGAGGTGTAACCCCCGCTGCTCACGCTGCGCCAGGAGGACGGCATGGAGGACCAGCCGCTGTTGCCGTGCACGCGGAACCGGACCGAGATCGTGGCTCCGCTCCTCTTGGAGTAGGAGACCCGGGCCGCCGAGCAGTTCGAGGTGACGATCTTCAGGGTGCCGCTGCTGATGTAGCCCAGACCGGTTCCCAGGGTCGAGACACCCGATCCCCCGGCGTCCTCGGCCTCGTCGGCGTTCTCCTCCAGGTACGCCTCGACGTCCTCGTACTCCTCTTCGGGACCGAGTTCGAGGATCTCGTGGTCGTTGGTCACGAGGATCTCGACCTCCTCCACCGACTCCCCGGACGGCGCCGCCGCGTTCGCGGGGACCGCTGCCAGGGCTGGTAGGAGCAGTGCGGCCGTCGCTGTCACGGTCACACGGCGGGTGAGGGTCTTGATGAGGCTCATCGTCACTTCTCTCAGTCAGGGGGGAACCGCGAGTCGGGTGATCGGGGGGAAGAGCGGGTCGGCCGGTGCCGCATGGAGGATTCCGGCCGCAATCCACCCAGACCACCACGACCGTACGGCATTCGGCGCGAACTCCCCACCACCCCTCGGACCTTCCAGGCATGCCCGCGGATCCCCGCCGCCCACGACAGGGGCACGGAACGACGCAGGCCCCGTTCCCGCCGCAGCGCAAGGGAACGGGCCCGACCGGGACGACGCCCGTGGCTGTGGGCTCGCGAGAAGTCCGGTGGGTCCGGAACCGGCCAGGACGCCTCGGAGGAGGTCCGTGCCGACGTCGAGCTTTCGTCCGTGAGGACCACGGCCGGATCCGCGGGGTCGGCCAGAATTGCGGGAACGGGCAGCGGTTCAGGGCTGGTCGGCGGAATCCTCGAAGGCGTCCAACGCCGCGCGGGCACGCGCGGCGGACTCGGCGTGGCCCGACTCCGCGGCCCGGCCCCACCACGAACGGGCGGCGCCGGTGTCACCGCTGCGGAGTTCGAGCCCTGCGAGGTCGGCCATCGCCCTGGGCGCCCACTCCGCGTGCCCGGACGCGGCGGCGCGGGTGAACCACGCACGCGCCTCCTCGGCCTCGTCCTGTTCCAGTGCCAGGCGTGCGAGCAGGTACAGCGCGCGCGGAGCCGCCTCGGGGTGCCCGGTCCGGACGACGTGCCCGAACCAGGTGCGCGCGTTCTCCAACCACCCCTGGCGGTGGTCCAGCAGCCCGAGAGCCAGCAGCGATTGCGGGGCGAGATCGGCGTGTTCGGTCCTGACCGCGCGGATGTACCATCCGCGCGCCTCGTGAACCTCTCCCAGCTCCTGTTCGAGGGCGCCGATCCGGTTCATCGCCCGGGCCGCGACGTCGGGGTCACCTGACTCTGCGGCCCGGTTGAGCAGGTCTCGGGCCGTGTCCGCCTCGCCCCGCGCGGCAGCGCTCCCGCCCAGGTCGAGGAGGGCCCGCGGATCGCTCGCGACCTCCACGGAGGCGTCGGAGGCACCGGCCTCCCGCGGAGCCGCGGTGTTCCGGGCATGCCCGGAGTGCTCGGGGTTCACGGGCCGCTCGGCCGGGGCACGCGGCTCGGCGGCAGAGCCCTGAGGGCCAGGCGAACCCTCGGCGGCGTCCACCCGGCCCAGCGCATCCAGCCGCGCCCGCGCCCGAGGCGCGGCGGCGGGGTCGCCCGACCGTGCGGCCCGGGCCCACCACGTCCGCGCGCCGTCGACGTCCCCGCGTTCGCGGTCCAGCGTGCCCAGGTCGACCATCGCCTTCGCGGCCACGTCGACGACGCCGGAAGCGCTCGCGTACGTGTACCACTCCCGTGCGGCGACCAGGTCTCCCTCGCGGTGTTCCAGCACCGCGAGGTTGTACATCGCCGAGGCCGCGGCGTCCGAGGCGACCGTGTCCGGCGTCCCCGTAACGGTCCGGGGCTCCCCCTCCGGGCCGGGCCCGTGCTCGACCGCCCCGCCCCCGTCGTCCCCGACCCGCAGCTCCCCGACCCCGGCGGCGCGGGTCCACCAGTGGCGGGCGCTGTCCGTGTCCCCCTGTCGCCAGTCCAGCTCACCGAGGCTGACCATCGCTTCCGGTGCCCACTCGGGGTGCCCGGAGCCGATCGCCAGCGCCCACCACCGCCGGGCGGCCTCGGCGTCGTCGCGGGCATCCTCCAGCCCACCGAGCACGAAGTAGGCCAGCGGCACGGTGTCGGCGGCGTCCTCCCCCTGGTCGGCGACGCGGGTGAACCAGTGCCGCGCGGCGTCGAGGTCCCCCGCGTCCATGAGCACCTGGCCCAGGTAGAGCAGCGCCACCGGATCCATCCGGGTGTCCGTGTGGCTCAGCAGACGTTGGGCGGCCGTCAGCGCCTTGGCCTCGATCGCCGCGTAGCCGATGTCGCGGCGTGCGTCCCCCTCGAAACGGGTGTCGCCGTGCTCCCACATCGGATCTGCGACGGGCCACGCGCAGTCCTGCCCGGAGTCGTCGGCGACGACGGCGAGCAGGGGGTGGGGGCTGTAGTAGGTACCGCTCTCGTCGGAGCGCTCCTCCACCAGGGCGGGACGCTCGCGGGTTGGCCGGGCTGCCCACTTCAGCGCCGCCTCGCAACCGATCGCCGACACTCCCGCGCTCTGCGGCGCTCCGGTCAGCTCCTGGCGGTAGGCGCGGTACAACCGCTCCAGGTCGTCCCAGGTCAGGCGTGTGGGCGGGTCGATACGCCGCCAGTCGGTGACCGCGCGCAGCAGGGCTGTGCGGTTGGTACTGGTCCCTGGCGCCAGATCCGTTCGGAAGGGGGCCAGATCCACCAGGAGCCGGCCCAGGAGCAGGGTGCCGTCGTCGGCGTCCAGCCACGCCTGCAGCTCCGGATCGGCGTAGTCCGTGCCCGCCCGCAACCTCCGGCGCTCCGCTTCGGTGATCGGGCCCAGCTCGATCGGGGCCCCGTGTGCGCGCATGGCTCCCTTGGCCTCGGCCGGTACGCGCAGGCCTCGGACCAGTGCGCTGTCGGCGACGGCCAGGATTCTCAGGCCGTCCGGCAGGTGTCCGGTGTCGGTGCGGGCGAGTTCGGCGTACCGGCGCGCGGAGAGCCGGTCGAGCCACAGCACCGTCCCCTGCGCGGAGACGCCCGGGGGTCCGGTGGTCGCCCCCGCGGCGGCGACCATGTCGGCCAGCTCGACGTCGGGGTCGTCGAGGAACGCCACCACGAGGTGATCGCCCAGCACTTCCTGGGCCGCGTGGGCAAGAGCCCGGGTGGAGCCGGCCAGGCGCGGGCCGGAGACCACCACCACACGACGTCCGCCATCGCGCAGGGCCGCCACGATCGCCTCGTCCGCCTCCCGACGCACGTACGGGGAAGACCCTCCGGCCCCGAACCTGGACCTGTGCACTCCCAGGTCCTCCGGTGTGACCTCGGCGAACCGGCGAGGGCGTCCCTGGTCACCCCGCAGCGACAGCCACCGACGCGGCCGCGCCAGGCGCGAACGGTCGGTGCGCATGGCACTCGGGACTCCGTGGAACACACGGTTCGTTCCGGGGGTTGACACCTGAAACCTCTCAGCCTGGACCTTTCCGTCCCACTATGACGGTATTGCGCGGTTTCCAGTTCCTCGAAGGCCCTCGCGCCTACGCGCCGCTCCCACGGCTCACGACGAGTGACCGGACCGCGTACCGGGACGTGCGCACCCGCACACACAGCGCCGCGGCGCCCACCGCGCTCCTCTCGGCCGTATACCCGCTCTGGCCAGTCAGAACTCGGCGCGGACACCTACCTGAAAGAGTGCCGACGCACGTACCCCGGGCGAAAGGGAGCCGGCCGCTTCCGGCCGCCCCACCCGTGATCGGCGGCCCCCACGCGCCATGGACGCGTCGTGGATCCTGCCGTACACCGCCCTCGTCGGTGGGAGGAGGCGGCCGAGGGCGGCTTGGGCCAGAAGCTGCTCGCCCCGTCCCGCCGGGCCTTCTCCACACACCCGCGGAACCACCGCGCCTTCGGCAAACCTTGAGCCAAGGGCATCAACTCCGCGTTTCCGACACCGACCCGAGGGTGCGTTCCTTGAGCACAGACCAAGTGACGGTTCCGTCTGCGCAGGCGCCCCTGCGCCGCCTGTGGGACTACGCCCGCGCACTGGCGCGTCCTCGTGGTCGGAACCGTGTTCTCCTTCCTCGACGGCGCGACGAGCCTGGCCCAACCCCTCATCGCCCGGTACGTCCTCGACGCCCTCGGCTGCGCGAGTGGGCCCGCCTCAGACCGTCCGGTGCCCGGACGGCAGCCGGACCGTGGCGCTGGCGAGCGGTCTTTGTGCGCCCGGTGTTCCGCGAAGGGTGCCGTCGTTCCTGGCCGTCGCCTCGCCCACCGCCTACGCTGGCACGCACAGTGCCCGGTCACGGCTACCGTCCGGCTGTGACCGGGCGCTGACCTCGAATGATGCGGAGCGGACACCCCGGGCGCGCCCGCTCCCCCTCGGCCGCGCGCGGCGCCCGGGACCACACGGACGGCCCCGCCCTCGCTTGCGCGCGGGAGAGCCCGGAGAGCGGGAGAGCGGTGGCCTAAGTGTCCCGAGGGCCCTCGGGCACCAGACCGTCCCGACAGGACAGGACGGACTCCAACAGCCCGGGGAACCGGCTCTCCAGTTCGTCGTCGCGCAGCGAGATGAAGCAGCGGGTGCCCTCACTCCGGTTCTGGACGAGTCCGGCGTTGCGCAGGATCTTCAGGTGGTGGCTGAGTGTCGACTGCGCGAGGGGCAGATCGATGTCCTTCCACGCCCGCTCGCCCTCCATCGCGGCGAGCATCCGCACGATCCGCAGGCGGGTCGGTTCGGCCAGGGCGGACAGCACCGTGACCAGTTCCACGTCGCAGAGGGCGGGGTGCGCGTGCTCCCTGGGAGCCAAGGCGGTCCTCCTCGTGTCCTGACGGCCTCGTGCGATGTGCACCCGCCCGATGGGGCCCGGCCCGTCGTGCCCGGCCCGTGGATCCGGGCGGCCCGGTGGTGGCCGCCCGGGGCGCGTCGACCAGCACGGTCCCGGCCGACTCCCCGTCGGCGCCGACGGCCGTTCCGGTGCACCGAGAGATTTGGTTCGTGCTCGTGGATGAGTGTACCTTCGTAGATCGATGTTCGTCGATCATCGAACGGGAGGGGCGGTCGGATCGGGTCATCGCCACCCCGCTCCGACCGCCCACCTCACCACCGGAACCCCGTCACTCACAGAGCGGGGACTCGGATCCCGGACCGACGACCAGGAACCGTCCGGCGCCGGAACCGCTCCACGCACCCACGCAGGGGAATGAAGGCCACCATGTCCAACGTGTCCAAGGTCGCGCTGTCCGTGCTCGACCACGCCACCATCGTCGAGGGCTCCACCGCCGGCGACGCGCTCCGCTCCGCCCGGGACCTCGCCCAGCACCTGGAGCGCTGGGGATACAAGCGTTTCTGGCTCTCCGAGCACCACAACATGCGGGCCATCGCGAGCGCGGCCACGTCGGTCTCCCTCGGGTTCATCGCCGAGGGCACGTCCACCATCCGGATCGGCGCGGGCGGCGTCATGCTCCCCAACCACTCCCCCCTCGTCATCGCCGAGCAGTTCGGGACGCTGGAGTCGCTCTACCCGGGCCGTGTCGACCTGGGACTGGGCCGCGCCCCCGGCACCGACCCCCGCACGATGATGGCGCTGCGCCGTGACCAGAGCGCGGCCTCCACCTTCCCGGCCGATGTGCAGGAGCTGCAGGCCTTCTTCGAGCCGGCCGAGCCCGGACAGCCCGTCCGCGCGGTGCCCGGTGAGGGCCTGAGGGTGCCGCTGTGGATCCTGGGCTCCAGCCTCTTCGGCGCCCAGCTCGCCGCTCAACTCGGCCTGCCCTACGCCTTCGCCTCGCACTTCGCGCCCGACGCCCTCTACGAGGCGCTCAAGGCCTATCGAGCCGGATTCCGCCCCTCCGAGCAGCAGGCCGAGCCCCACGTCATGGCGGGCGTCAATGTCTTCATCGCCGACACCGACGCCGAGGCCAAGCGGCTGTTCACCTCGATGCAGCAGGCTTTCCTCGGAACCGTCCGCGGGGCGCGTGGCCTGCTGCAACCGCCCGTCGACAGCCTCGACACGATGTGGCGCCCGGGAGAGAAGGAACGACTGGACTCCATGCTTCGTTACTCCTTCGTGGGATCGCCGGAGACGGTGCGCCCGAAGCTGGAACAGTTCATCACCGACACCGGAGTCGACGAGATCATGGTGTCGTCGATGATCTACGACCAGAAGGCCCGGCTGAACTCCTACGAGGCACTGGCCGAACTGTTCGAGCTCACGGCGTCCGCACCGGAGTCGGCAACCGTCTGATCCCACACCGGTCCCGGGCCGGGAGCTGGTCAAGGGTGGTGGTGCCCCGCGGGCAGGCGAGGCGCCATCTTCTCAGTCCGGGTCAGGCGGGCGGGACCGTGGCAACGGTCCCGCCCTCCCTTGTACCCGGGCCTGCGCCCTCAGCTCTCGGCTACCGAGGACCACCGACGGCGTCAGTCGCCGCCCCCACCTCCGCCACCGTCTCCTCCGCTGGAGCCGCTGTCGCCACCACCGAAGCTCCAGCCCCCTCCACCGGTGCTGCCGCTGTCATGCGTGCTGCTGCTGTTCCCGCCGCCGGTGAACATGCCGCCCCACCCGTCACCGCCGGAACTCGTTCCGCTCCCACCGGTCCCGCCCTGGCAGACCTCGGCGAATCCGCAGAGGGACTCCAGGTGAACGGCATCGTCGTTCGAGGGTTCGACGACCCCGGTGTCCCCGATTCCTCCGGAGGGACCCGGCGCGGCCGACGTGTGCCTGGAGGCGGAGCTGGAGCGGTACGCACCGGGGACCGCCTCGCGCAGGGCGCGAAAGCCGGTCACCGCGGTGTAGCGCACCGCCAGGTCACGGTCCAGTTCCTTCGTGGACTGGGCGACGACCTTGTAGCGCTCCTCGGCCCGGGCGAGGACCGCCCTGCCCGCGGGAGTCGTCGTGAGAAGAGTGGCGCCGCCCGTGGAATCGAGGACGGCCTTGTCCACCGAGAGCATCGCCGAGGCGAAGAAGCCGCCGACCAGGAGACCGAGGGAAACAGTCCCGGGCTCGACGAAGTAGAAGCCTCCCGCGACGATGCCCACGAGCAGGCTCAGTGTCCGCATCCACGTGATGCGGGACGGCACCTTCTCCCGCGATGCCAGAAGCCTGCTCAGTCCGAGCGAGTCCGCCCGCAACCGTGACGCCTTGAGCCCGTCGGCGAGGGCGATCATGCCGCCGCTGGTGGTCGCGCGCCGGATCATCTCCTGTGCGGTCAGGCCCGACCGGTCCCGGTAGGCAAGGACGATGGTCCGCCGAATCAGCGACTTCTCGTGCACGTACGGCGTGACCGGGCCGACCAGGGTGAAGAAGCCCCGGGGGGCCTGATGACGGATTCGCCCGGAGAGGTAGAGGTCCATGATGATGGTCTCCGCCACGCGAACAGGGCCACCGGCGAGGTAGGCGAGTTCCTCGGGCTTGAGGTCGTCGGCGTCGGGCGGGCTCACGCTGGGCGTGCGCTTGACGGCGTTGTTCAGAGCCGCACGGCTGCGGATCACGGTCTGGAGCGGGATCACTCCGACCACGAGCCCCACGACCACCGCGATCACCAGGGACACCAGCGTGCTGCCGTCCAAACCTCGCCACCTTTCCTCGCACCACACGGGCGTGACCGACCATCGGCGTTCGGCCTCCCATGGGCCCATCGCCCAATTCAAGCACCGCCCGGCCCTGCACAGGAATGCGGGTGACCTGGCGTTACCCCCGCACCCATAGCGCCCGATAGGAGCTTCTGCCATCATGGTCACCCGTCGAGCACCGAACGTCACCCCCGGATGGCCTGCCCATGTGCGCCCACGCACACCAAGCCCCACCTGAACCCGGGGCCTCAGTCCGCCTGTGGACAACGTGTGCTCACCCTCGCCGGAGGGCATCATGGGAACACGTGGCCACATCCGGTCAGCCCCGAAGTCAACACAGGTGTTCGTGCCCGATAGTGGGAATCCGTGGTGCGAGTCGCCGACTCAGTGTCCCCTGCTGTCCTCATGACCTCGGTTCAGTGCCCCACGGTCCGGATGCCGCAGCAACCCGGCCACCCCAGGCCACGACGCAGTGGCACCAGGAACACCTGCCCCCAAGGAGTTGACCCGTGAAGAGCCTGACCCACCTGTGGGTAGCCCTCACCACCTACGCGACCCCCCAGTCACGGAAAGCCGACACCGGCGCCACGATGCTGGAATACGCAGCCATCGTCATCCTCGTCGCCGGAATCGTAGCCGCAATCACTGCCCTAGCCATCCCATCACAGATCAGCCAATCCATCATGACATCGATCACAACAATTCTGAGCACAGAACCCTAATGCATTTGCCAGACGATCCCTACAGAGACAGTCGTGCGAAGATTGATTCACCCATATCATCGTAGTGATTTCCCGCCGGGAAAACCATCAAAACTACTGTTTTTAACACTTATTGCAGCGCTCACAACGGGCTGCATCGTAAGTGATGACACACCCAGCCTGCAGGATCCAGGGGGAACTACTGAGTCGCCAGGTGAGACACCTTCAGAAATCCCAAACACCGGCACCGAGGCGCGCTCAATCGCAACGTCCTCAACCACCTCTACTTCCATTGGTGAAGATCTACAGATCGACATCTACGCTCTCGAGAGGCTTGAGTCAAACATACTGAGACTTCGCTTCGGCGTTACCAACAAGTCACAACAAGATTTCATCCTCAATTACGGACTAACCGTCGACCAAAAACCAAACACACCAAGCCGCGTATCACTCATTGATGCCGAGAACCAGAAGAGACTACTCAGCTACGAGAAAAACGACGGAAGCTGCTTCTGTTCAAACTGGAGCGGCCCCATCGGCAGCGGAGAAACCGAATCCATGTGGGTGGCGTTTCCAGTTCCAGAGTCCGACGACGTCGATAAACTAACAGTAACGACTCCACTAAGCCCCCCATTTATCGATATCCCAATCACGGAGAATTCTGAATCCGTCGACATCACTGGATTATCTGAACCAAAGATCCTAGACCTAACTTTCATTTCAGACAACACTGAGGACCAAACCGGAAGAACTGAAAGCGGAGACGAGGTCAGCATTCTCCTGTCTTCGGACGTTCTCTTTGAAACTGACAGCTCGGAACTAAATTCAGATGCCCAGGAAATCCTCGAACAGGTCGCTTTGGAAATCGATGATGCGACTTCTGAAGTTGTCGCTGTTGATGGGCATGCCGACAACACTGGAAATGACTCCCGAAACCAACCTCTGTCGCTTGAACGCGCCCAGGCAGTAGAATCCGTTCTGTCCGATCTCGTCACACGGGGCGGAGTGGCCTTCGATGTCCAAGGGCACGGTTCAACCGAACCTATCGCTGACAACAGCACGGAAGAAGGTCGCGAACGAAACCGGAGAGTCAGCGTCACTTTCGAGAAGTAGGTAATAATCCATGATTATACTTCGACCAATTCTTACGCTTGCCTCCGCAACCGCGCTCACACTGATCTCCACATCGGCGGGCGCCGGCGCCTTCCCTGCACCTCAAAGTCAAGATCTCGACGTACTAGGGACGGGAAATGGAAACGAGCCTAGGTCGAGCCAGCTCACCGCAGAGGTTAATGAAGCCACCAGAAATGAATCAGGGAATCTCCTATCTGTAACTTGGAGCATTACAAACAACGGAAATGAAGACGTTGTCCTTTCTTGGTTTATTGATCAATCGTACGCATACACCGGACGCACTTTCTCAGCTATCACTGCCACCAACACGGACGGCTCCATTCGATATCATCCAATAATGGATGATGAAGGATACTGCCTTTGCTCAGGAGAGTACTCAGCCCAGCTTGACGTCACAGCAAGTTCCGGACAGACCATCACATACTGGTCCACCTTTTCCGTACCAAGTAGCCTTGATTCAATAACGGTGGATATTCCAGAATTTGATCCTATCGAGGATATTCCGATTTCCTGATCCGGAGGCGGCCTTGCCCACCCCTCACCGCGCCGAACCAGCGGATACCCGACGGCCCTCCCCCACTGGGCCGCCTGGGCGCTCTGGCGAGCGCAGTGGACCCCCGCGTGTGGTCGGTTGGCTGTGCCCAGCCCGAAGAGCAGGACTCGACCGCGGAGCTTCCTTCGTCGAGTTGGCTGTTGTGACGATTCTGGCCGCGGCCGTCATGCTTGCTGTCTACGAACTCGAGCTCAGCCAGACTTTCAACAACGGTGTCCGCCAGATGGTGTGCCTGGTCCAAGGACCTGACTGCGGCGACGACACCTGGGTGGACGCCGATCGGCCGGACGAACCCGAGGAATATGAGTGGGGTAGCGGCAACTCCAATCGAGGGGACAACGAGGCGATGGCCTTGGACATGGCCGCAGCGCGGGGTTGGAAGGATGAACAGTGGACGTGTCTACAGAACCTGTGGGCCAACACGTCCAACTGGGACCACACGCTCGTGGATCCCAATACCGGAGCCTCCGGCATCCCTGGTTTCAATCCGGCGGTGCACGGCGCAATGCCCGACGGTTTCGCAGGTGACCCCCGCACCCAGATCTCCTGGGGTCTGGACTACATCGAGAACAACCACACCCTGCCTTGCCTCGCCTGGGAATCCTGGGAGAACACCAAGACGTACTGAGCTCTCCCAGTTCGCCGTGTCGGGCAGGCCTTCTGCATGCGACACGCACACCTCTGTTCGGCCATGAGCATCGATGTGCTCGGCGCTCCCGGACAACCCCGCTGCGACCTCCCCTTCTGAGTAGAGGTGCTGCGCAGGTGCCCTCGGCGAACCAGCCGCTTCCGGACTGGGACAGGGCGGCGGGTCCTACAAACCGGCAACGGTGTCGATACCGAGCAGACGGGTGACGTCGTCCCGGTCCGAGCGTGACCAGGAGCCAGCCGTCGTCGTCGCGGATTTGCAGGACGGTGGTGTCGGCCGTGCTGGTGCGGGCGCAGTTCCTGGTCGACGTCCTGGAGGGCGTCGATGACCGCTTGCTCGTCGCGCTGTCCGGCGACCAGGGCCACCACGCCGTAGCTCAACGGTTCTCCCTCGTGGGGTGGGGGGATGCGGGCGGCTCTATCGGAAACCGGTACCGGTGGCCGCCGTTCCCAGGGGGAGCCTGGCCAGCAACCGTCGCCGACCCGGCCGCGACCCCGATCCCCGGCTCCACTCGTCACCCCCGGTCAGAGCTTCAACGCGTCCAGCGCCGCGCTCTGTCTGAACACTCCGCAAAACCCTCACAAGGGGTCGCAAACCTTCGGGACGAGTAGCACAATCAGGGCTTTTTCCGGAAATCACCCCCATAGCCTGATCCTTCATCCCCGTGCCGCCCGACCACTCGGGGCATGACCGGCGCGGGCCGACGGGGCGGCCCCGTCTCGCGGGGGGCGCGGGGCGGAGCCCACGGATACGGGGGGCTCGGTGAAGATCGCCTATCTGATCAACGACATGTACGGCATCGGCGGAACCGTACGCACGGTCGCCAACCAGGCCTCGGCGCTGTCCGAACGCCACGAGGTCGAGATCGTCTCGGTGTTCCAGCACAGGGCGGAGCCAGTGCTGCCGGTGCCCGCCCAGGTGCGTCTGCGCCCGCTCGTGGACGTGCGTCGGGAGTCCAGGGGCGACGGGTTGGGGGTCGGGGGACGCCCGCTGTACGAGGGGTCGGAACGGGCCGGGCTCCCGCCGCTGCTCTTTCCCCCGGAGGATTCGCGCGGGTCCACCCACAGCCGTCTGACCGACGACCGGTTGGAGGAGTACCTGACGACCACCGACGCCGACGTGGTGGTGGGCACGCGGCCGGGACTCAACGTCGTGATCGCCCGGGCCGCGCCCCGGCACGTGGTGAAGGTCGGGCAGGAGCACCTCACCTACGAGCAGCACTCACAGGCGTTGCGCCGGGTGTTGGAGACCGAGTATCCGAACCTGGACGCGTTCGTCACGGTGACCGAGGCCGACGCGCGCACCTACGCCGACCGGATGGCACTGCCCGGCGTACGGCTGCTGTCCATCCCCAACTCGGTGCCGGCGCCGCCGTTCACCACCGAGGGGCTCGACTCGCGCACCATCGTCTCCGCGGGCCGACTGGCGCCGAGCAAGCGGCACGACCTCCTGGTGCAGGCGTTCTCCATGGTCGCGGACGAGTTCCCCGAGTGGACTCTGCGCATCTACGGGCGCGGGGACCGGCGCGGCGCTCTGGCCCGCCTGGTGGCGTCGCTGGACCTGCACGACCGGGTGTGGCTGATGGGACCCCATCCCCGGGTGGAGGAGGCGTGGGCCCAGGGGGCGTTCGCCGCGGTGACCTCCAGCGAGGAGCCGTTCGGGATGACGATCGTGGAGGCGATGCGCTCGGGCCTTCCCGTGGTGAGCACGGACTGTCCGCACGGCCCCGCGTCGATCATCCGTGATCGCGAGGACGGCCTGCTGGTGCCCAACCGCTCGGCGTCGGGCATCGCCGACGGCCTGGCGGAGCTGATGGCCGACGACGAGCTCCGTCGGAAGATGTCCCAGGCCGCGCTGTTGGACTCGGAGCGATTCGACCCGGTGAACGTCTGCCGACTGCACGAGGAGTTGTTCGCCGACCTGCTGGGCGCTCCCCTGCACCGGGCGAGCGCGCCGCCCGCCCCCAGGATCCCGGCTCCCCGGGCCGAACCGCCGGCCGCCTGCCGTGTGCGGGCCGGCACCGACGGGTACACCGTGCTGGCGTTCACCGACCCGCCCGCGCACGTCGTGCTCACCCGGCCCGGCGCGCGCGTGACTCTGACACCCGACGAGCGCGGTGAAGTCGTCGTCGATCCGGACGCGCGGCGGCTGGCGGCCCGTACCTGGGAGGTGCTGCGGGTCGACGACGGCCCCGACGGGGAGAAGGAGACGCCCGTACGTGACGTGGTGATCCACCAGCACGGGTTCCCGCTCAGCGCCGCGGACGTGGACCGGCTGGCCCTGGTGCTGCCCACCCGAACCGCGAAGGGAAGGCTGGCGCTGCATGTGCGCCGCTCGGCCCACCACGCCGAGGTCGACCACGTGGAGGTCGCCGACGGGCTGATCACCGTGCAGGGGCGTGTCCTGGGCCGCGACCTGGCCGACGCGCGGGCGCGGCTCGCGGTGCGCCTGCGCGAGTCGCCGCAGACCCTGCGGGAGTTCTCCGCGCCGGTGGCCGGCGACGGGCAGTTCACGGCCGTCGTCGACCCGCAGGAGGTCGTGCGCGGGCGCCACGGGGAGTCCGAGACGTGGGAGATCCGGCTCGTGCTCTCCGACGGGACCGAGTGCTCGGTGGGGCGGCACCTGTCGGGAGTGGTGGGCTACAAGGACATCATCGAGTACCCGGCGCAGAAGGTGCACCAGAACCGGGGGTGCGGATCCAGGATCCGCCCCTACTACACGGTCAACGACCGGCTCGGGCTGAAGACGACGCCGCTGGCGCCCACGCTGGAGGTCGAGGAGGTGCGGGTGCGCCCCGTGGGGCGCCGCCGCGACGATCTCCGTCTGGATGTTCGACTGGGCGACGCACTACCCGACGGGGTCGAGTGCGCGGTGGAGGTCGTGCGCGGCTCCGGCGCGGGTCAGCGGTACGCGCTGCGTCTGGTGCCGACCGCGGACCGCTCTCGCCTGACCGGGCGGCTGCCGCTCCTGGGTCGCGCCGAGTTCGGCGGGGTGCCCGGACTGCGGGCGACGTGGCGTTTGCGTCTTCTGGTGGGACCACCGGGTGCTCTGGGGCGTGTGGGGGCCAAGTCGGTGCCCCTGCGCACGGCGCGCCGGTGGGCGCACGGGCCGTTCGTCCGGTCGGTCACCGCCTCGTCCGTCGGATCGGGCGACATCAAGGTGACCGTGGCCGACATCCACGCGGTGGAGGCCCTGCGGCGCCGCCTGTAGCGACCCGTGTCGGGGGCGTGCGGTGGTCCTTGGCACGGCCTCTGGAAGGGGGGAAGGGATCTCGGCCCCCAGAGGCCTCCGCCGCCGTGCGAGAAACAGCCGCGCGGCCGGAGGAGGCCGTCCCGCCCCCGGACGCGCACCCGGGCGTCGATCGTCCTCGGACACCGGCTTCGCCGAGAGTCGGCTTTCCCGGTCCGACCAGCCGTCCCGGAGTCCCCGGACTGGTAATGGGACAAGGGCCGCCCACGGGCCGACCCGCAGACCCGCCCGCCCTGGTCGAACCGGCTCCGAGGCGGGCGGGGCGACCGGAGACCTGTCTCGCGGCCCCGGCCGCTCCCTCGCGTCCGTCCACAGGGCCTACCGGTCACGGACGGGCCCCGATAAGCTACGCCAAGGAACGGTTTCCGTCCCGACACCCCGCCGACCCCTGCCTCACCGCGTACGCGCGGACGACCCCCCGGAACGCGTATGGCACCGCGAAGGTCCCCACGGCGTACGGCCACGGCCGCGCGCTCCCGCCGCCGGCTCCCGTTGGGCCGTGGCGACGCCGGCCAGTCCAACGTCCTGCTCCTGTTCGGCCTGACGCTCGCCCTGCTGTCGCTGACTCTGCTCTTCGTGCGGGTGGGCGCGGCCAACGACCAGCGCAGCCAGGTGCAGACCGCCGCCGACGCCGCGGCGCTGGCCGCGGTGAGCGCGCTGCGGGACCAGGCCGCCCAGGACCTGTTCGACGGGGCCTACCCCATGCCGTGGTTCGACGAGGAGAAGGCCGAGGCGCGCGCGGAGGAATACGCGCGGGAGAACGGCGCGGTCCTCACCGACATCCGGGCCAGCGACAACGTCCAGGGCCGCAACGGCAACATCGTGCGCGTCGAGGTGCGCGGCGCGATCTGCCAGAAGGAACTGGAGGAGGACGGCTCGCTCCCCTGGAACGACGTCAACTGCGACGGCTCGGAGGAGGACGCCGACACCGTGGTGGGCAACGCCTCGGCCATCGCCATCGTGCACCCTCCCAACGAGTGCGGCCGGAGCCCGGACGGCGTCATCGAGTGTGTGAATGGTCCCGTCGACAGCCTCGAGACCGCGTTGTCCATGATCCGGGTCAACCTGGTGGACCAGGAGGGCTCCTACCGGTTCGATCCCTCACGCGTATTCGGAGGCGGCGCCATCATCGACTGTGCCTCACTCGGCCAGCTGCACCCCGTCATGTGCAGCGTCCACCAGGCCCTCCAGGACGAGTTCGGCGGCTTCTACCTCACCGCGGGCGGCTATCGCGCCGAGGCCGGCAGTGACCACTCCACCGGCGAGGCGGTCGACTACATGATGGCTCCGATCGGCCAGGTGCCCTCGGCCGAGATGGACGCCACGGCCGTGACCGTCATCAACTGGCTCATCCAGAACGCCGACCGACTCGGGATCAAGGGCATCATCTACAACCGCTTGATCTGGAACAACACCCGGTTCCCGCCGGACCCGGTGGGCCAGTGGCCCGGCGTCGCCCGCCACTACCCGCACTACGGCAACATCACGCTGGACCACGTCGACCACATCCACCTCGCGGCCGGTGACGGCGCGATGCAGTAGCGCCCGGCCCGCGGCGAGCCGCTCACCTCCGGGGAGCGGTTGTCCACAGGTCCGGGCGGGCTCTTGTCGGGCCGTCGTCCAGCGCCGAACCTGGACGTATGACCGTCAGTGAGGACACCCTCCCCGACCGTTCCCTCCTTCTGCGCACGCTCGTCCCGGTGCTCGGCCTGCTCTCCGCCGATGCCGTCGCGTGCGACGTCACCGCCGCCTACGTGTGGGGGGTGGACGCCTACCCGCACGGCACCCGGGTCACGCGCACACGGCTGCACGTGGCCGTGCCCCGGGGCGTGCGCCGCGTCGGCACCCAGGCGGTGGTGGCCCACCACGAGCTCGTCCCGCCGCACGAGCGGGTCGTGGTGGAGGGGGCACGGGTCACCGCGCCCGCCCGCACCGCCGCCGACATCGCCGCACGGGCGCCCTCGCTGTTCCTGGCCACGTCGCGGCTCGACATGTTCCTGGCCCGTGGCCTGGTGCACCGGCACGCGCTGGTCGCCGCCGCCCGGCGCCGCCGATCCCCGCGCCAGCACGCCAGGCTGCGCGACGCCGTGCGGCTGAGCTCTGGTCTGAGCCACTCCCCCGCCGAGTCGTGGGCCCGGGTCCTGGTGCGCTCGACCCGGCTGCCCGCGCCCGAGCCCCAGTGCCCCGTCCCCACCCGGGAAGGGATCTTCCACACCGACCTCGGCTGGCCGGGCTACCGGCTCGCGTTGGAGTACGACAGCAGGGAACACCACGCGGACCCGCGGGCGCGGGCGCTCGACCGGTACCGGTACGCGGCCATGGCGGACGAGGGGTGGGGGGTCGTGTCCATCGGGATCCACGACCTGTCCGCCCGTCCCGGCCGGCTGCTGCGCCGGCTCCAGCGCGAACTCACCGCGCGGGGCTGGACCTGTTCTCCGGAGGACGAGCAGGCCGTGCAACGGGACGCCCTCAGGTTCGATCGACACCCGCCCCGGCTGCGATGAGGGGGGACGGCGTGGATCGGGGCGGCGTGCTGGTGGAGTACACGGCCCTGCTCCTGGTGGTGGTGTCCCTGGCCGTGGCGGCCTTCTCCTTCGTGCCCAGGACACCGGTGGCGCTGGGTGCCGCCGTCCAACGGATCCTGGGCGGACAGGCCACCGGGACGGAACCGGTCGGGCACGGCCCGGGGCCGGGTGACGGCGGCCCGGAACCCGGCGGGTTCGAGGACGGGGACCCGGCCCGGGACCAACACGGGAACGGGGCCGGAGATGTCCCGGCCGATGGGCGCGGGGATGCCCCGGCTGACGCGGGCGACGGCGGCGGCCGTACCCCCGCAGGTGGCGGCGCGGACGCCGTGGGGCAGGACTCCGCGCCCGGGAACGGCGACGGCCCCGCCTCCGGCCCCGGCCTCGGGCCAGGCTCCGGGCCGGGCTCAGGGGCGGGCTCAGGCCAGGAGTGGACGCTGGATCCCGTGGCGGCCGCCGACGCGGTCCTCAGGTGCGCGCGGGGTCGGTTGTCGGCCGTCGGGCGGGTCGACTGCGCCCTGGCCGTCCTGGGCCTGCTGAACTCCCGGGTGCTGGAGGCGACCGTCCTGCGGTTGGAGGCCGACGAGTGGCTGGAGCTCTTCGCCAGCCGCCGATTCTCCGGCTCCCTGGCATCGCGGGTCGCGATCCGGACGCTGTGGGAGCATGCTTCGGAGGAAACGCTGCGCATACTGGCGCGAACCCGTACCTTCGAGTTCGTCGGACCTGCTCTGGACTCCCCCCACCGCGAATACGTGCTGCGTTTCGTGGCCTCCGGAGGTGAACTCCTGCGAGCGACCCTGGAACCTGCACCTGTTCGCGACCACTCCGCGCCTCCGAGCAAGTACTCTCCGGAATCAACGGATGGCTCTTCGACTCCAGCCTCCGTGCGCGCCCCGGGCCCTGCTCACACCCACGCCCCCCAGAATCGAGGTCCCACCCGTGTCGACGTCGATGCCGGACGCCTCCCCCTCCGATCACAGGCCATCACCCGCCCCGGGGCCCGACCGCCTCCGGCCGGGTTGGTTCCTGTGCCTGACCGTGGTCCTGGCCTGCCTCGGCGCGACCGCGAGCGGGTGGGGTCTGACCCGCATGGCCACGAACGAACCCCTGCCGGACCTCACGGCCTCTTCAGCGCTCACCAACCCGTTCGCCGCCACCGACGGGGGCCCCGAGAACGCCCGCGGGGCCGTACAGGCGGCGGTCGAGCTCGTGGAGGCCGCCTCCTCCTTCCACATCACGTTCACCCTGAGCGACGGTGGCCCCGTGCCCCTGGGCGCGGCGGCGGTGATGGGGAGCGCGATCCCCGTGACGCTCGCCACTCCGGCCCTGGAACACGGTCACGCGATCTACGACGACGGGGCCGACCCCGCCTTCGAGCACTACGTCGACCGCGCGGACGGCGAGGAGGTCTACCGGTACGAGATGGACGGCCAGTACATGATGACCGCGACGAACGCGGTCCCCGGCCTGCTCGTGCTGGATCCGCCCAGCGCCGCGGACCGGTACCTGTGCTCGCGGACCTTCGCGTCGGCCCGGCTGCGCGAGGTGCTCATCTCCTCGCCCGACCTGGCGTTCGCCGGTGGGGAGCAGGCACACCTGGCGTGGCCGGGGAGGAAGGCCGCTCACGCCGCGTATCGGTACACAGGCACGTTCACCGCGATGCGCGCGGACTTCGAGGACGGGGCCAACACACTCCGCGCCGTCGAGGACGCCGAGTTCGAGTTGTGGATCGACCCGCGCGGCTATCCGCGCAGGTTCGACTACAGCTCACCGGACGGGCACAGCGAACGCTACGAGTTCCACGGGTTCGGCATGCCCTGACCGGGACCCCCGCACCCGGGGTCGGGGGCATCCCACCCCGCCCGCATCGCTCACACCGCCTCAGGAGCGCGTGGGTCCCCGCCCCCGGTCCCTCAGGGCCGGGAAGCCGACCTGAGGCCCGCTCCCGCGGAGACGAGGTCGGGCACGTCCACGGTGTCGTCGATCCCGTAGGCGTAAGGGGGGTCCGGAACGTCGCCGCGCAGCTCCGGCTGCTCGGTGTCCACCAGGAGGTTGTCCCTGGTCACCACGTTTCCGGGTTCCTCGTCTCCGGCGGAGACCGACATCGCCGTGTCCTCGAAGTAGTTGCCCTCGACCAGGACCAGGGAGCCGTGTGTGGAGAGCACCCCGTAGTCGGCGTTGCCGCGGAAGTAGTTGTTGAACACGTGCACGTGCTCGGCGTTGCGCGCCCGCGGCTGGGCCCCGGCCGTGCCGTCGAAGAAGTTGTGGTGGATGCTCACCCGCAGGGCGCCGGGTTCGTCGTCCTCGCCCCCGACGACCAGGGCGGACTCGGCGTCGCTGAAGTGGTTCCAGGACAGCGTGACGTAGTCGGACCCGTCGTCCACCGTCACCAGGGGATCGCCGTCGCCTCCGGAGAACGTCGACCCGTCCACCCACACGTGGTGGCTGCCGCCCCGGACGGCCAGGGCCGTTCCGTCGGCGTCCACGCTCAGTCCGTCCAGGACGACGTTGGCCGCGCCGTCCACCACCAGGCGCCCGTCGGTGAGCTCTGCGCCGTCCTCCCCGGCGACCAGGGTCTTGTCCGAACCCACCTCCAGCGATCCGCCGAGATCGATGGTGCCGTTGACCTCGACGGTCAGGGGTTCGTCCGAGGACAGGTGCTCGGCCAGGTCGTCGGCGTCCGAAGCGGTGACCGTCTCGCCGTCCGCGCCCCCCGTCACGCCCGGGTACTCCTCACCGTCCGCCTCGGCCGGGTGGCCGGCCCAGCCCAGTGCGGTGGCCTGCTCCTCGGCCGTCTCGGAGGGAGCGGCGCTCTCCTCCTCGGGCGGGGGAGCGACGTCGGCGTTCACCGGCTCGGTGTCCAGGGGGTCGTCATCGCTGGAGCAGGAGACCAGAGCGGCGCACAGCAGTGCCGCCGCGCCTGCGGCGGCGAACGGGTGAAGTCTCATCGAGGGCTTTCCACGAGCGGGGCGAGGGGGTGTTGTCCGTCCTCCGAGATTGTCACAGCTGGGACCCGAGCCCCAAGCCGACCCCGAACGTCCCTCCCCGGGCAGCCCGGCGAGACCACGCGCCCCGGCCTCGGTTCCGCCCCGCCCGACCCGGCTCTCGGCCTCCGGGCACCGTCCGCCCGGCAGGACAGGAACCGGGGGTGCCGCCTGCGGTGAGAGGCGACGCCCCCGGAAGGTACGTCGTCGACGGAGCTGGTCCCGTCGGCTCGGCGGGCTACTCAGCGGCCCAGCCGATGTCCTCGTACACGTAGTCCGAGGCCAGACCGTACTCGCCCCAGTTGTGCAGGTCCTCGTTCACCACGTACAGGCCCGGGCGCTCGAAGAACGGGATGGTCACGACCTCCTCCCACAGCATGCGGTCGATCTCGTTGGCGATCTCGGCGTAGCGGTCCGGGTCGGTCTCGGAACGCAGCTCGGCGAACGCGTCGTCGATCTCCTGCGTGGACGTGCGCGCGAGGTTGTTGCCCCACTCGCCGTCCTCGTTCGGCATGCCGTAGTTCTCCTGGGAGTCACCCGCGTACGGGTTGGACCCGGTGAGCACGTAGGTGGCGAGTTCGTAGTTGCCCGGGATGATGTACTCCGAGAACAGGGCGTTGGACGGCACCTGCCGGACCTCGACCTCGATGCCGACCTCGGCCAGCATGTCGCGACCGATCTCGGCCTCGTCCTTGGCGATGTCCAGGTCCTCGGAGGCCACCCAGTCCAGCGTCAGCGTCTCGCCGTCCTCGTTGGTGCGGAACTCAGCGCCGTCCTCCAGGGTCCACCCGGCCTCGTCGAGCAGCGTGGCGGCCTGCTCGGGGTCGAACTCGCCGTACCCCTCGCTGTTGTCCCGGTAGCCGTACTGGCTGGAGCGCAGCAGGCGGTTGACCTCGCCCGTGATCGGCCAGTTCACCGCGCCCAGGGCCACCTCGGCCAGAGCGTTGCGGTCGATGGCCAGGGAGATGGCGTGGCGGACGTCGACGTCCTCCAGCTGCGGGCTGGCGCCGTTGAGCGAGGCGGCCCGGTGGCCGTGGTTGACGGCCTGGGTGAAATAGGCGCCGTCGCCCTCGCGGTCCTTGAGGAGCTCGTACCCGGCGGCGTCGTAGCCCAGGTAGAAGCCGTCGACCTCGCCGTTGTTGAAGGCGGCGGCCATGGCGTCGCTGCCCATGGCGTCGAAGACGATCTCGTCCAGCAGGGGTTCGGTGCCCCACCAGTCCTCGTTCTTCGTGATCGTGACGCGCTCGGCGACGTCGTCGAACTCCACGTCCCCGAACGGGCCCGCGGTGACGGGGTAGTCCTTGCGGTAGCCGTCCTTGAACTTCTGGTCGTCCGCCATGTACTCGGCCGGGTACAGGGGGGAGAACAGGGAGGGCCACTCGGCGTAGGGCTCTTCGAACTCCAGGGTGAAGGAGTACTCGTCGTCGCCGGGGACGAACTCCGACACCCGGTCGTAGCCGTCGATGCCGCCGAGTTCCCAGTCGCCGTCGCGCTCGCCGCTGAGGGTCTCGAGGTTGGCCTCGTAGTCGTCGGCGGTGACGGGCTCACCGTCGGACCACACCGCGTCGGGGTTGAGCTCGTAGTGGACCTCGAGGCCGTCGTCGCTGACACCGAAGTCGGTCACGAAGGCGGTGTTGGGAGAGGCCGTGCCCTCACCGTCGTACCGGGCCGGGCTGGGCAGCACGGCGGCGGCCACCCGGCGGACGTTGGCCAGGTTGCCGTCGACGTGGTGCATGTTGTGCTGCTCGTCGTACGCGCTGATGGCCCACACGAAGGTGCCGCCCTCCTGCAGGTCCGCACGGGGAGCGGGGTTCAGGTCCTGGGCGGAGGGAGAGGCCGCCTGGGTGTTGCCGCCGTCGCCTCCGCAGGCAGTGGCCACCAGGGCCAGGGCCGCGACGGGTGCGAGGTAGCGCACCTGCCCGATTCGCATGGGGATTCTCCTCCTGTTGGGTGATCCGGCCGGCGCGCGGGACGGCGCCGACCGTGCCTTTCCGAAACGCCGGGCTCAGACACCCGCCGGCCGCTCCGCGAAGTGACAGGCCGCCGACTGATCACCCCCGTCGACCGACGTGACCCGAGGTTCGATGACCGTGCACTGCTCCCGGTCGGGTTCGGAGAGGGTGCTGAACTTCTGGCACCTGGTCCGGAACCTGCAACCCGAGGGCGGGTCGGCGGGGCTCGGCAGGTCTCCGTCGAGGACGATGTGCGTGCGCGCGCGCTCCTTCTCCGGGTCGGGGATCGGAATGGCCGACAGCAGCGCCTGGGTGTAGGGGTGCGAGGGCCGGCCGTAGATCGATTCGGTGTCACCGATCTCCACGATGCGGCCCAGGTACATGACCGCGACCCGGTCGGCGATGTGCCGGACCACCGACAGGTCGTGCGCCACGAACAGGTAGGACAGTCCGAGCCGCGCCTGCAGTTGCTCCAGCAGGTTGACCACACCGGCCTGGATGGACACGTCCAGGGCCGACACGGGCTCGTCCAGCACGAGCACTCTGGGCTCCAGGGCCAGCGCACGGGCGATGCCGATGCGCTGGCGCTGGCCACCGGAGAACTCGGCGGGGAAGCGTGTGGCGTGCTCGGTGTCCAGACCGACCAGGTCGAGCAGGTCGTAGACCCGCGCGGTGGTCTCGGCCTGGGATGTCCCGTGGGTGCGCAGCGGTTCGGAGATGATCTCGAAGACGGTCATGCGCGGGTCGAGGGAGCTCATCGGGTCCTGGAACACGATCTGCATGTCGCGCCGGAGTCGGAACCGGTCGGTGCTGCTCAGGCTCGCCGTGTCCCGTCCCATCAGCTCGACTCTGCCCCGTTGGGGCGTGTCCAGCTCCATGATCTCCATGAGGGTGGAGGACTTCCCGCAGCCGGACTCGCCGACCAGGGCGAGCGTCTCCCCCTCGCGGATGTCGAAGTCGATGCCGTCGACCGCGTACACGGTCCCCACGCGCCGCTTGAGCACCATGCCCTTCTTCAGCGGGTGGTGCTTGGTGAGATCGGTGACCCGCAGCACCTCAGGACGGTCCTGACGCGGTGTCCGCGACGCCGGCGACTCCGGGATCTCGGGGACGGGATAGATGTCGCGCGCGGTCCACTGGTGCTCGGCGATCTCCTCGGAGCGCAGGCACGCCGATCGATGCGCCTCCCTGTGGGCCGTGTCGTCCACCGCGGGCGCACCCCCGAGGGCGGCACGAGAGTTCCGTACCTCCTCCCGGGAGGGCTGGGAGCCGATGGTCACGAGCGCCGGCTCGCCCATCTCGCACTCGGGCTCGGCGATGGGGCAGCGCGGCGCGAAGGCGCACCCGGTCGGCAGGCCGGACAGCGACGGAGGGTGGCCCTGGATGGGGACCAGCGCGCCCTGGCGTTCCACGTCCATGCGGGGCACGGAGCCCAGCAGGCCCATGGTGTAGGGCATGCGGCTGCCGTAGTAGATCCGGTCGACGCTGCCGGTCTCCACGGGCCGGCCCGCGTACATCACCAGGACGCGGTCGACGAGCCCGGCGACGACGCCGAGGTCGTGGGTGATCATCACGATGGCCGCTCCCGTCTCGCGCCGGGCCGTGCGCAGCAGGTCGAGGATCTGCGCCTGGATGGTGACGTCCAGTGCGGTGGTGGGCTCGTCGCAGATGATGACGTCGGGGTCGTTGGCCATCGCCATGGCGATCATGACGCGCTGGCGCATGCCGCCGGAGAACTCGTGGGGGAAGGAGCGGTAGCGCGACGCGGCGTTGGGGATGCCCACCAGCTCGAGCAGTTCCACCGCGCGTGCGCGTGCCCTGGCCTTGGGCTTCGTGGAGTCGTGCACCAGGACCGCCTCGGCGAGCTGGTCGCCGACGGTGTAGACGGGTGTGAGTCCCGACAGCGGGTCCTGGAAGACCATGGAGATGGCCTTGCCGCGCTTGCGCGCCATGGTGCGGTCGTCCAGGCCCAGGAGTTCCTCGCCGTGCAACCGCACCGAACCGGTGATCCGCGCGTGGTCGGGCAGCAGACCCATCACCGCCATGGAGGACACGGACTTTCCGGAACCCGACTCGCCGACGATGCCCAGCACCTCGCCGCGGGTGACGGAGTAGCCGACACCGCGGACGGCGTGGACGTCGGGACCGCCGTTCGGCCCGGGGAAGGTGACGTGCAGGTCGCAGACCTCCAGGACCGGCGCGTCGTCGGTGTTCTCGCTGTGCGCTGCCTCGTGGTCCGCGACGGTGTCAGTGCTCATGGTGGGCCTCCCCTGAGGCGTGTGCGGTGGGTGCCGCCCGTCGCGGGACGAGGCTCCGCGACGGAGGCGGCAGTGGGAGATCGTGCGGGAGTTGCGGTGGTGGCGTCGCGAGGACGAGGAAGGAGCCGGCCCGGGTTCGGCTGTCGGCTGACGTGAACACGGTGGGGGCGCAGGTGGGGCGCCGCGCGGGGGGGGGTGCGTATCCACTGACCACGCCCTAGGACCGGCGCGAAGCGGACTGCGGGTCGAGGGCGTCGCGCAGGCCGTCACCGACCATGTTCACGGCGAGCACCATCACGATCAGCAGGGTCGTGGGGAAGGCGAACACCCACGGCGCGGTGGTCGCGAACGAGGAGCCCGCCGCGATGACCATGCCGAGGCTGATGTCGGGTGACTGCACGCCCAGTCCGAAGTAGCTGAGCGCGGTCTCCCCGATGATCGCGGCGCTGACCATGATGGTGGCGTCCGCGATGAGCAGGGACGACATGTTCGGCAGGATGTGGCGCAGGATGATCGTGCGCGCGGGTACGCCCATGAAGCGCGCGGCGTGGATGTACTCGCGTTCGCGCAGCGAGATGGTCAGTCCGCGCACCATCTTGGAGGTGACCATCCAGCTGGACGCGGCCAACAGGACGACCAGGACGAGCCAGCCGCCCTCGCCGACGAAGTGCGTCGACAGGATCGCCAGGATGACGAAGTTCGGCAGGACCAGCGCCAGGTCGGCGATCCACATCAGGCCCTGGTCGGTGACTCCGCCGCAGTAGCCGGCGAAGGCGCCGACCAGGGCGGCGAAGCCGGTGGAGACGAGCGCGACGAGCAGCCCGATCAGCAGGGACTTCTGCAGACCGGCCGTGGCCTGGGTGAAGATGTCCTGGCCGGTGCGGTTGGTGCCCATCCAGTGTTCGGGAGTGGGCCCTTCGAGCATGGCGGAGAAGTCGCGTTCGCCCAGCTGCCAGGGGCTGATGAGCGGACCGAGGAAGGCGACCGCGGCCAGCAGGGCGAGGAGGACGAGCCCGACGATGACCCGTCGGGTCCTGATGAGCCGGCGGCCCAGGTCCGTGAGCCGGCTCGGTGCCGGGGGCACGGTCGGTGCCGGTTTCGGCGCCGCACTCTCTTCGGTCGTGCTCATGGCGTGCTCTCCAGCTGGGGCGCCGCTACGGGGCGCGGGGCGTTCGGAAGGCGGTGGAGGTGGGCCCGCGGTCTGTACTGCACGATCACACCCGCACCCTCGGGTCGAGCCAGGCGTAGAGGAGGTCCGAGAGGAACGACGCCGCCATGATGGTGATCGCCATGAACCACGAGACGGCGGCCACCACGTGGACGTCGTGGCGGAAGATGGAGTCGATGAGCCATGCCCCCATGCCGTGCCAGCCGTAGATCTTCTCGGTGAAGGTCGCGCCCGAGACCAGAGCACCGAAGGTGAAGGTGAAGTAGGTGATGGTGGGGATCAGCGCGGTGCGCAGCGCGTGCTTGAACAGGGCCTGGCGGCGGGTGAGCCCCTTGGCCATGGCGGTGCGCACGAAGTCCGCGCCGAGCACGTCCAGCATCATGTTGCGCTGGTAGCGGGCGAAGGCCGCGAACAGCGCGACGGCCAGGACGAAGGTGGGCAGGATCGCGTGGTGCAGGCGGTTGAGCAGGAGCTCCCACCACATGCCGTCGAAGCCCGCCGAGTACTCACCGGAGTAGCGCAGCAGCCGCAGGCCCAGGCCGTCGTTGATGAGGACCGCGATGACCTGCACGACGATCGCGATGACCACCGTGGGGATCGAGAGGACGAAGAAGGACGCGGCGGTGGCGGCCTTGTCGAAGCCGCGGTGCTGGCGCACGGCGGCGCAGGCGCCCACGGCGATGCCCATGGCGCTGCCGAGAATGGTGGCGACCGTGATCAGCCGCAGGGTGACGCCGGCCTTCATCCACATCTGGGCGGTGACGTCGCCGCCCTGGATGTTCCGGCCGAAGTCGCCGGTGAGGACACCGCCCATCCAGGTGACGTACCGCTCGGCCAAGGGAGTCCGGTCATTGAGGTTCAGCGAGTCGAGCTGGTTGTTCACCGCCTCGGGGGACGGCGGTGGCTGCATCTGTTCGAAGTACGCGCGCGGATCCAGATTGGTGGCGGCGAGCAGGTAGGCGAAACTCGTCGCGAGGAAGATGAGCACGACGTAGTTGAGCAGCCGCCTGGCCAGAAACTTACCCAAAACCATCTCCGAACCTCACAGCCGAGTCCGGCGCTTGTCCATTGGTGTGCGCGGTCGTGAGTGGGGCGTCCGTGGCCAGGGGGCCGACAGCTCAGGTGGTGGCCACCGTCAAGCATTCGAGACCCCTCGAGCAACAGGGATGGATACTCCCGGCGACTGGCGGAAAACTCTATTCCCCGATTCACGATCTGTGACCGGAATGCCACGATCTTGCGGGACCGCGGGACACTCGACGGTAACCGCTGCATCAAGAAAAGACAACGCTGAAGATTCTACCCGCCAGTACTGGTCAGAATTCCTTGATATTGACCAGAACGACCATGAAAGTCCGGTACGTCGACATGACCCCTATTTCCACATAGAAATACCCATTCGCGGCACGACAACCACGGCCGACGCCCACCTCACCGCGAAGCTAATCTCCGCGTCAGCCGAAGATAAGAAATGGCTGCAAATACACATGGAAAACAGCAAACCGGCATAGAACCTGCCGTATCTTCGCCACGCCGCGCCGCACGCGCAGGTGCACGGCACCTCCCGGTGCGCCGTCGGCACCGCCCCTCCCGGTGCGCCGTCGGCACCGCCCCTCCCGGTGGCGAGCGTCAACCCCGACCGGCCAGCAGCAGCGACACAGTCCTCACGCGGGAGTGCGATGCGGCGGACTCGTCCTGGACATCCGTCGAGGCGTTCCCCGCTCGAGCCCGTGGCCGCAGGCGCGGGAGCAGCGGCGCCACCGTCCCCGCCCGCGCCGCGCCCCACCACGTTCCGGCCGATCGCGCGGCGTCCCCCGCCATGCCCAGCACCGTCCACGTCAGGGGGCCGACCAGCACCGCGCCACGGTCCGCGCGCCAGGCGGCCAGGTGTGGAAGCACCAGCGCGGCACCGCCCACCAGGGCGATCCGCCGTGCGCCGCGTCCGCGCCGCAGGGCGCACGCCGCCACCACCGACGCGGCCACGGGCCACCAGGCCTCCCGTGCCACGCGCGCCCCCAGGCGAGCCGTGTGCGCCATGTCCCCGGCCACCAGCCGCGCGGTCTCCGGCCAGGGCGGTACCGCGCCGCCGGGTTCCTCCCGCACCGCCGCCACACCCGCGAGCGCCGCGACGACCGCTCCCGAGCCGGGGCGCCCCGACGCCGTCAACGCCAGGCCCACGGCACCCTCCGGGGAGAGCTCGGGCCCGGCTGCTCGGCGTCCGTGCCTGCGGGCCAAGGGGGCTGCCTGTGCCCCCGCGCTGAAGCAGGCGCGCAGGTAGCCGCCGAGGTCGGTCACCGGACGGGTTCGGATCCGGGAGCGGGGTTCGTAGCGAACCGCCCAGCCCTCTCCCGCCAGGCGCCATACCAGGTCCAGTTCGGCACCGGCCCCCAGTTCGGGTCGCAGTCCCCCTCCCCCGGCCGCGGTGCCCCGCCGCGACCCGTGCACGTGCGTCTCCCCAGTGGCCGCGGAACCGCGTTCCAGCGCGGAACGGCGCAGGACCAGAGCGGGCAGGGGCCGCAGGGGATCCGCCGCGGTGTGCTCGTTGCCGACGCCGGGCTGCCCCGGGCCCTGCCCCCACGGCAGTACCGGAGCGGGGTCCGCGCCACGGTCCGGACCCACCCGGCCGGCGGCGACGGCGGCCACGACCCGTCGCCAGTGGCCGGCCCTCCGAGGGCGCTCGGTCAGCACACGCGGGACGACGGCGGCCACAGCGGGGTCGGCGAAGTGTCCCAGTGCGGCGTCGAGCCACCCGGGCCCGGGACGTGATCCGGACTCCAGCAGCACCACGACCTCGGCCGCGCACACGCGCAGGGCCTCAGCGCGTGCCTCGGGGCCGCCGGCGGGGCCGGGCACGATCCGTGCGCCCCGGGCGCGCGCGATCCGGGCGCACGGGCCCGTCGCGCCCACGACCACCGGTCGCACCTCAGGGTGCAGTTCGGCGAGGCGGTCCAGCGTACGGCTCAGGCCGTGCGCGCCGGCCTGGCCCACCACGGCCACGTCCACGTCCGCGGCGGTGCGCCAGGGGAACGGCGGCAGGGGACGCGGGTGGGCGAGCCCGTCCTCGATGAGGGCACGCGCCAGGAGGCGTTCCGACCGGCCGCTGGGAGCGGAACCGCTCGACCAGCGGATCACCGAGCTGAGCTGCGAGGGCGTCAGCCGCAGCGCGCGCGGCGGACTCCCGCCCACCAGGACGTGGCCTTCGTCGGCCAGCCGCACGGCCCGGTCGATCTCGACACCGATGCCGGGCGGCAGGGGGGAGGGGGAAGCCATGCCCCATACCCTGTCTGGTCGGGCATGGGGGCGCAAGACCGGCACATGACCCGGAATTCAGGTCCACGTGATCAGATTGTTACCATATGGCGCAGGCCCCTGCGGGGGCGAAACCCCGCCGGTATCCGGTCCTGACCGGACCTATGACCCGGACAGAGATCCTCTTTAACCAGTTCAAGCGGGGTTATCCTGACCAAGCCAGGTCGGCCGGGTGCCCAGGGAGGTACGGAGCGTATGCTATGCCCGACTACGCCCTTCAGTGTCGCAGGGCTCATGCGACTGCTGTCATGACCCACGATCCCCACCTTCCCACCGGCATCACCCTTCGATGGAAAGCCCGACGGCTTCTCCCACACCGCTCGTCGCCGCCCTCGAACCGCGCACCCCGCGGCACAGCAAAGCATCCCTCCCTGCCCCAGGGGGCTCCGACCTGTGTGTCCAGTCAGCGCCGTGACCCGCACCGTGCGGGCATGGACGCCGCGAGGGCCAGGCGTTCACATGCCATGCCCTACGCGAACACACGTCACCGGGGAGTACACCCACATGTGTGAGACCGCACGACCGCGCAGCACCGTCGTCACCTGCCACGCTCACGACCCGACCTCGCGGGTCGATCCCTCCTGGCCGGACCCCGGCACGTCCGCCCGCCCCTTACAACGTCCGGCGAATTCCATGGAAGAGCGCACCCCGCACAGCACCGAGACCGTCCCCCGGACCCTGAGACGACGGTTTCCCGGGCTGCCCAGCCAGATCGCCTACGCCCGCAGGTTCGTGGCCCGGCAGCTGGCGGACTCACCGGAACTCACCACCGCGACCCTTCTGACCAGTGAGCTCGCCACGAACGCGATCACGCACAGCGCGTCGGGGATGGCCACCGGCAAGTTCGAGGTGTGCGTACATCTGTCGTCGGGATGGGCGCGGGTGGAGGTTCGGGACCTGGGCAACGTGATGGAAGCACCCCAGCCCCAGCACCGGGACCCCTATGACACCGATGAACACGGTCGGGGCCTGGATCTGGTCGAGGCGCTGGCCAGCACATGGGGATCCGAGCCCCGCGTGGACGGCATGGGCCGGATGGTCTGGTTCGAGTTGACGTGGGACGAGGACTGACGGGCCTCGCGACCCCTACTCTTCGGGCTCCTCGTCGTCACCGCCCTCGGTCGGCGTCAGCCGGAAGCGCTCGTACAGCTCGCGTGCGTAGTCCTTCGCCGCCTGCGAGGGCTCCTCACCCAGCTCGGCGCGGACAAGGTCGTCAAGGCTCTTGTTCGTGTCATCCATGAGACGCAGCCTGCCTGTAGTGCGCGGATAGCACAAATCGACGCCCCGTTGAATGTCCTCTTGCTGAACGGCCCGCCTCCACACCCCGCGCGCCGCGCGGGCGGAACGGCCCCGTGCGCAGGGATTGCGAGGGGCACACGGGGTTGTGCGGGACGAGACGGGCCTCAGGGGAAGGCGGAGCCGCAGGCGCCCGTCGGGGGCGTCGGGCGGCGGGCGGGCCCGCGCGGAGGCCGCAGGACGCACCAGGGCGCCCCGTGCTCGGCACGGGGCGCCCCACGGTGAACGGTCAGCGACCCACCGGCTCCTCGGCGCGCTCGGACGCACCGCCTCCGCCACCGGACCTCCCGGCCTCGGCGTCGGTCGCGACCGACCGCGTCCGGCCCCGGCGGGCGGCGCGGCGCTTCTCCCGCTTGGCCGCCCGGCGCTCCTTGCCCCACTCCACCAGCTGGTAGAGGACCGGGACGAGGATCAGCGTCAGCAGCGTGGAGGAGACCAGCCCGCCGATCACCACGATCGCGACCGGCGCCGAGACGAACGCACCGCCGCCGGCCAGGCCGGTGGCCATGGGCAGCAGGGCCGCGATGGTCCCCGCCGCCGTCATCAGGATCGGCCGCAGACGGTGCCTGGCACCCTCCACGATCGCCTCGCCCAGTTCCATGCCCTTGTTGCGGTTCTGGTTGATCAGATCCATCAGGACGATGGCGTTGGTGATGACGATGCCGATGAGCATCACCATGCCGATCAGTGCCGCGGCGCCGACCGGAGTGTCGGTCAGCAGCAGCAGGCCGAGCGAGCCGGTGGCCGCGAAGGGCACCGAGATCAGCAGCAGCAGCGGCTGGATCAGGCTCTTGAACGTCGCCACCATGATCAGGTAGCAGATGACGATCGCGGCGAGCAGCGCCAGTCCGAGCTGCACGAAGCCCTCGGTCTGCTCCTCGCTGACACCGCCGATGGTGGCGGAGGCGCCCGAGGGCAGGTCCAGATCGTCGACGGCCTGCGCGACCTCCGTGCTCACCGCGCCCAGGTCGGAACCGGTGACGGTGGCCGACACGCTCGCGCTGGTGACCCCGTCCACCCGGGTCAGCTCGGGTGCCTGGAGCACCTCTTCGACCTCGGCGACCTCGGACAGCTCGATCTCCTCGCCCGTCGGCGTGACGAGCGGCAGCTCCTCCAGCTCGTTCACGGTCTCCGGCGCCTCCTGGACGCGGACCACCACGTCGTGGCGGGCGTCGTCGAGCGTGGCGGTGCCCACGCGCCGGCCCTGGAAGGCGGCGGTGACCGCCTGCCCGACCATCGCCTCGGACATGCCCAGGTCGGCCGCCTCCTCGGCGTCGACGTGCACCTCCAGGGCGGCCTGGGACGCGGCGACGCCGTTGACGATGTCGGCGAGGCCGTCGATACCGTCCAGCTCCCGAGCGACCTGGTCCGTGGCGTCGGCCAGGGTGTCCTGGTCGTCGGCGGTGACCTGGACGACGATGTCGGACGCGGCGCCCATACCGCCGGACGAGTCCAGTCGCGGCTCGTGCTCGGTGTCGATCTCGGCGAACGCGTCGCGCAGCACGTCGCGGTTGCGCAGCTGGTCGGTGTCGGGGTCGGCGGTGATGGTGTAGGAGATCTCGTCGGAGCCGCCGCCCATCATGGGGTCGTTGCCGCCGACACTGACCTGGTAGGAGTCGATCCAGGCCATCCCGGCCAGGACGTCCTCGACCTTGGCGGCCTCCTCGTCCGCGGCGTCCAGGGACGTACCGGGCTCCAGCTCCTGAACCACCATGTAGGTGTTCTCCTCGGCCTGGCCGAGCCAGTCCGTCTCCGCGGTGGTGGCCATGGCGACCGTTCCACCGACGATGACGACCGCGGCGGCCAGCGTGACCGCCGTGGCGGTCCTGCGCTTGGTGGTGATCCACCGGATGACCGGGAGGTACGCGCGCTGGAGCGGGCGGCGCTTCTCGCGCTCGCTCTCCTGGTGCTCGAGCTCCTCCTGGGAGACGTCGCCGACCTCACGAGGACGCAGGAACCAGTAGCAGAGCACCGGCGTGATGGTGAGGGCCACGAGCAGCGAGGCGGCCAGCGCCAGGCTGCTGGTCACGGCGAAGGGCGTGAAGAGCTCGCCGACCATGCCGCCGACGAAGGCCAGCGGCAGGAAGACGGCGATGGTGGCGAAGGAGGACGAGGCCACGGCGGTGGCGACCTCGCGCACACCGTCCTTGACCGCGGTCATGCGCTCCTTGCCGTAGTCCATGTGGCGGCGGATGTTCTCCAGCACCACGATGGAGTCGTCCACCACGCGGCCGATGGCGATCGTGATCGCCGCCATGGTCAACATGTTGAGGGTGAACCCGAACGCCTGCATGCCCAGGAAGGACACCAGGAGCGAGGCCGGGATCGAGACCGCGATGACCAGGGTGGAGCGGATGGACAGCAGGAACACCAGGATGACGATGATCGAGGCGACCAGGCCGTAGCCGCCGGCCTCGAACATGTCGGTGATGGAGTCGTTGATGAACGGCGCCTGGTCGAAGACGACGGAGACGTTGATGTCGTCGCCGAGCACATCGGCCTGTTCGTCCAGGACGTTCTGGATGCCCTCGGAGATCTCGACGGTGTTGCCGTCGGGCATGGCCATGATCATCAGCGCGATGCTGGGGTCGCCGTCGAGGCGGGCGATGCTGCCGGAGTCCTGGGAGACGAGCTCGACCTCGGCGACGTCACCGATCTGGACGGGCTCGGGCGCCGCGGCCGGGGGTGCCCCGGGGACCGCCGCCGACTGGTCGACGCCCTGCTGGGGCTGCAGCCACACGTCCTCGACCGCTTCGAGGGAGGTGAGCTGCTCGCCCGTGGTGACGCTCAGGGAGCGGCCGTCCTCGTCGATGGAGCCGCCGGCCATGAGCAGGCCGCTGGACTCCAGGGCCTGGCTGACGTCGTTCGAGGTGACGCCGGCGTCCTCCATCTCGTCCTCGTCCAGGACGATCTCCACGTCCTCGCCGGGCACGCCGGTGAGGTTGGCGGCGCGCACGCCCTGCACGGACTCCAGCTCGGGCAGGAGCACGTTCTCGATGGTGGCGGCCATCGCCTGCTCGTCGCCGCTCTCGGTGCTAGCGGCGAGCATGACCACGGGGAACATGTCCGTGCTCATGGACATGACGTTGGTGTCGACCTCGTCGGGCAGGAACCCGGCGGCCTGGTCGACCGCGACCTGGGTCTCGCGCACGAGCGCGTCCTGGTCCTGGCCGTAGTCGAACTCCGCCATGATCTGGGCGGAGCCCGTGCTGCTGGTGGAGTTGACCGAGGTGACGCCCTCGACACCCTGGACGGCCTGCTCCAGCGGTTCGGTGACCTGGCCCTCGATGACCGTGGGGGTGGCGCCCTGGTAGGTCGCCGAGACCATGACCATGGGCAGCGAGAACTCCGGGAAGAGCTCGCGTTTGGCCGACGTGGCCGCGAGGACCCCGAAGAAGAGGATGGCCAGAGTGATGAGGAGGACCAACGCCCGGTTGCCGAGCGATACGACCGAGAGTCGGTTCATGCGGTCGCTCCCTTCGTGGTGTGGCGAGTCGTCACCGCGGGGGGACGACTCGTGCCACGGACCCTGATGGCCGATCTGGACATGAGAGTTTCTCGCTCCTAGTTCGCTGCCGTACGGACCGCTGGACCGGGCCGTGCCGTGGGTATGGTCGCCCGCGCACGCCGGTGTTCCGATCGCGTGACCGGTCCTCGAAAGTTGTGTGGGAGATGCTGGCTCCGAGCCCAGGTGCCAGGCCCGCGGTCGCGGGCGGCGCATTCGCCGGGCGCGCTTCTCACCATACTTCGCGACATATCGGAAGTTGAGCCAGCCGGGCGTGGTTCAGGGAACTCTCAGGGTCGCGTCAGCCTTCTGTCAGGGTCCACCCCGACCAAAGTCGGAGAAGCCCTCCGAAACCCCCGGATTCCCCTGCGTGACGTGGCGCTTCACCGACATCCGGCAGCGCGTCATCGTCGTGCGCGTCACAGGTGTTCTCCACCCTGGAACGCACACTCCCCGTCGCTTCGCAAACCCGAATGACACGGGTCGGAACTCTCTGTCAAAACGCCCCGAGATCGACGTGCGGAGCGAATCGCGCCCTTGGGCCGTTCGCCCGGACCGGGTGGACCGACGGCCGTCAGACCGTCTGCGCCCGCTCCTCGACCGGCGCGTGCGGCTGCGCGGTGCCCCACACCACGCGCAGCAGGTCGTCGAGCGCGTGCGCGAGGGAGTCGTCGACCAGTTCGTAGCTGACCTGGCGCCCCCTGGCGTGGGTGCGCACCAGGCCGCAGTCCCGTAGGCAGGCTAGGTGATTGGAGACGTTCTGGCGCGTCAGTCCGAGCTGGTCGGCCAGCCCGGCCGGATAGTTGGGGCCGTCGAGGAGGGCGAGGAGGAGGCGGCTGCGCGTGGGGTCCGACAGCGCGCGGCCGAGGCGGTGGATGGCGGAGAGGCGCTGCTCGGCGGTCAACATGAAAATCATTGTACATAACTTGCTGTATAGACAGCAGAGGCTGTATAAACAGCCATGACTGAACTGTCCGGGCCAACGGCACGGACACCGACACGGGCATGAGTACGGGAACACGCCCTCAGGACCGAGGCGACGGGGGAACCGATGGGTGCGGGACACGGACACGGCCACGGCATGGCGACGGCGGGGGCGGCCAACCGCTCGCGGCTGGCGATCGTCCTGGGCCTCATGCTCGCCGTCGCCGTCGCCCAGGTCCTGGGCGCCGCGTTCAGCGGCAGCCTCGCGCTGCTCGCCGACGCCGGCCACACCGTGACCGACTCCCTGGGCGTCGCGCTCGCCCTGGTGGCCGTGTGGATCGCGAGCCGCCCGGCCACCACCCAGCGCACGTTCGGCTTCCAGCGCGCGGAGATCCTCGCCGCGGCCGTCAACGCGCTGGTCCTGTTCGTCCTGTGCGGGTTCATCGTGGTGGAGGCGGTCGAACGGCTCCAGTCGCCCGCCCAGGTGTCCGGACTCGGCATGGTGGCCGTGGCCGCGCTCGGCCTGGTCGTCAACGTCATCGGGCTGTTCGTGCTGCGCGGCGGCGCCAAGGAGAGCCTCAACGTCAAGAGCGCCTACGTCGAGGTGCTGGGTGACGCGTTGGCCTCCGTCGGCGTCATCGTCGGCGGCCTGGTCGTCTGGATCACCGGCTGGGCGCAGGCCGACACCCTGGTCTCGCTGGTCATCGCCGCCATCATCGTCCCCCGCGCCTGGTCGCTCCTGCGCGAGGCCGTGCACATCCTGTTGGAGGCGGCGCCCAAGGGCATGGACCTGGACGAGGTCCGGGGCCACCTCCTCGACCACCCCGCGGTCATCGACGTCCACGACCTGCACGCCTGGACCATCACCTCCGGACTCCCGGTCATGTCGGCGCACGTGGTGGTCGCCGAGACCGACCTCAAGGACTCCGGACGGATGCTGGACGAGCTGCACGAGTGCCTGGCCGGGCACTTCGACGTCGAGCACTCCACACTCCAGTTGGAGCCGCCGGGCCACGCCGAGCACGAGGGCGCGAGCCACGCCTGATCCCTCCCGTTCCCGCCCGCGGACTCCGGACTGCCTGGTCGTGGCGTCGCGCCCCGCCCACCCGCCCGCCCGTCCGGCGGGCCCCGTGCCGTTCACCCTCCTCCAACTGGCAGAATCGATCCGGCCGGGAGTGATGACGTGGAGGTTCGGGTGGATACGGGACGATGAGGTGGGTGTCCGAAGCGACGCGCGAGCGCGCCGCACTGTGGACGGCTGTGCTCCGCCGCCGTCTGTCCGAACTACGCTCCGCGCTCCGCCTGCGCAAGCGACGGCGCCACCAGGAGGCGATGGTCCGGCCCCGGTCCGCGTGGGACAAGCCCGCGCGTGCCTTCCTCGTCATGTTCGTCGCCGTCGACGCGCTGGGCACGCTCCTGCTCATGACCCCGGCCGCGTCCACCGGCGAGGGACGGCTGACCTTCGTCGAGGCCTTCTTCACCGCGACCACCTCGCTGGCCGTGTGCGGGCTGTCGGTCATCTCCATCGGCGGCGACCTGACGACCTTCGGACACATCGTCGTCATGGCCCTCATCCAGGCCGGCGGGCTCGGCATCATGACCCTGGCCTCGCTGCTGGGCGTCGCCGTCGTGCAGCGGTTCAGCCTGCGCATGACACTGAACGTGCAGGCGGAGAACCGCGCGCTCGCGGTGGGCGACGTCGGCGGGATCGTGACCCGCGTCGTCAAGGTGTGCCTGGTGCTGGAGTCGCTGGTGTTCGTGATCATCACACCGCGCATGTGGCTGGGTCACGGCATTCCGCTCGGGGAGGCGGCCTACTCCGGCCTGTTCCACTCCATCTCCGCGTTCAACAACGCCGGACTGTCGCTCTACGACGACAGCATGACCCGCTTCTCCGGCGACGGGATCATCCTGTTCACCGTGGCCATGGCCGTCATCCTGGGCGGCATCGGGTTCCCCGTGCTCATCGAGTTGCGCCACCACTGGCGCCTGCCCGAGCACTGGAGCCTGCACACCAAGCTCACGCTCATCACCAGTGGGCTCCTCTTCGCCGTCTCGGCGGTCCTGATCATCCTCATGGAGTGGAACAACCCGGACACGCTCGGCGGGCTGCACTGGTGGGCGCGGATCACCGACGGGGTCTTCCACGGCGTCATGCCGCGCAGCGGCGGCTTCAACGCCACCGACACCGGGGAGATGAACGACTCCACCCTGCTGCTCACGATCATGATGATGTTCGTCGGCAACGGCAGCGCCGGGACCGCGGGGGGCATCAAGGTCGCCACCCTCGCCGTGCTGTTCCTGGTGGTGTGGTCCGAGGTGCGGGCGCACGCCCGGGTGCACGTGTTCTCCCGCAGGCTGGCGCCCGACGTGATCCGGCAGTCGCTGAGCCTGACCTTCCTGTCGATGACCGTGGTCGCCGTCACGACCGTGTTCTTCCTGCAGGCCACACCGTTCGGATTCATGGAGACCCTCTTCGAGGTCGTCTCAGCGGTGGGTGTGGTCGGACTGTCCACGGGCATCACCCCCGAGCTGGCCCCCTGGGCACAGGCCCTGATCGCGGTCCTGATGATGGCCGGCCGGATGGGCCCCATCACGTTCGTGACGGCACTGGCGTTCAGGGAGCGCAAGCGCCGCTACGATTTCGCCGAAGCGCGGCCGATGATCGGCTGAGAGTACGAGGAGAGGCCACGTGCCGCACAGCAAGAAGGTGTCCGACAAGCGCATCCTGGTGATCGGGCTGGGCCGGTTCGGCAGCTCCATGTCCCTGGAACTGGTCAACCACGGCTGGGAGGTCCTGGGCATGGACTCCAGCCCCCGGCTGGTCCAGATGTTCTCCGACGCCCTGACCCACACGGTCATCGCCGACGCCACCGACGACGAGGCGCTCCGCCAGATCGGCGCGGCGCAGTTCAGCCACGCCGTGGTCGCGATCGGCACGCACCTGGAGGAGAGCATCCTGGCGACCTCGCAACTGGTCGACCTGGGCGTGCCCGACATCTGGGCCAAGGCCGTCAGCCGCCGCCACGGCCGGATCCTGGAACAGGTCGGCGCCCACCACGTGGTCCTGCCCGAGCACGACATGGGTGAGCGCGTGGCCCACCTGGTGTCGGGGCGGATGTTGGACTACGTGGAGCTGGAGGAGGGGTTCTCCCTGGGCAAGACCAAGGCGCCCCGGGAACTGCTCGGCAAGTCCCTGCGCGAGACCCGGGTCCGGCACAAGTACGGCATCACGGTGGTGTCGGTCAAGCGGTTGAACGAGCAGTTCACCTACGCGACCGAGGAGACCGTGCTGCACAAGGGCGACCTGATCGTGGTCGCGGGCCGCACCGAGGACGTGGAGCGCTTCGCCGAGTCCAACTGAAGGCCGCCGGTCCGTGCCGACGCGGAGCCGACGGGAGCCGCGCGAATGCGGACAAATTGACAACCATTTTCATTTTCCCGATGATGGACCCATGCGAACTGGGACAACCTTGCGTGCGGCCGCCATCGGCGCCGCCATGATGACACTGGCGGCGTGCGCCGGCGGCGGGCAGGAGTCGTCCGGCGCCGAACCCGCCGACGCCGCCCTGACCGTGGTGACGGGCGTCTACCCCCTGGAGTGGTTGGCCACGGAGGTCGGCGGAGACCGCGCCGCCGTCGTCCAGCTCACCGAACCGGGCGTCGAACCCCACGAACTGGAGCTCACCGGCCGCCAGGTCGGCCAGGTGAGCGAGGCCGACATCGCCCTCTCCGTCTCCGGCCTCCAGCCCGCGGTGGACGAGGCCGTGGAGCAGGAGGCCGCCGACGCCTCCCTCGACGTCGCCGACATCGTCGAACTGCGCCCCGCGAACCCCGAGGAGGAGGCGCACGAGGACGAGGAGGACCACGGCCACGAGGACGAGGCCCACCACGAGGAGGAGGACCACGGCCACGAGGAGGAGGACCACCACGAGGAGGACTCCCACGGGGACGAGGCCGCACACGGAGAGGAGGGCGACGGGCACGACCACGGCGAGTTCGACCCCCACTTCTGGCTCGACGTCGACCTGATGTCCCAGACCGCCACCGCGCTCGCCGAGCGCATGGCCGAGGTCGATCCCGACGGTGCCGCCACCTACGAGGAGAACGCCGAGGCCGTGACCGCCGAACTGGCGGCGATCGGCCAGGAGTACGACGACGGCCTGGCCTCCTGCGCCCACGACGAGGTGGTCGTCGGGCACACCGCGTTCTCGTACCTGACCGACGCCTACGGGCTGGAGCAGATCGGGGTCAGCGGGGTCGACCCCGACAGCGAGCCCTCGCCCTCGCAGATCGCGGCGATCTCCGACACCGTCGAGGAGCGCGGCATCACCACGGTCTTCACCGAACCCCTGATGCCGGACGCGACCGCCGACACCATCGCCGCCGAGTCCGGCGCCGAGGTCGCGGTGCTCGACCCCCTGGAGGGAGTCACCGAGGATTCTCCCGGCGACGACTACCCCTCGATCATGCGCGGCAACCTGGCGGCTCTGACCACCGCCCTGGAGTGCTCCTGACCCATGCCGGGCGGGTCCCACCCGCCCCACGGCACCACTGGTTCCACACCTTGCACGCCCCACCGATCCGTTCGGATCGGTGGGGCTTCGTGTGTGTACGGGCCCGTGCGCTGGGCCCGGCAAGGCGGACGTTCGCGACGCGACGCCCACAGAAGCAGTGTCACCGCCAGACGCCCATCGGGTTACACCGTGCTTACATCAACCCAAAGTCAAGGACAGGTGGTGTTGGTCACGCTAAGCTTGTGAACGTGCCGGTGCTTATGCACGTGCATTTGGCAGTGCATCGGCACGCACGTTCCCCACGCATGCGAAGGAGCAGGACCATGACCGCACACAACGGCATCAGCGCCACCGAGCTCACCGGCGCTGCCTGGCAGAAGGCCAAGCGCAGCAACTCCCAGGGCGCCTGCGTCGAGATGGCCCGTCTGGCCGACGGTTCCATCGCGGTACGGAACTCCCGTTTCCCCTCGGGTCCCGCGCTCGTCTACACGCAGGAAGAGATCGACTGCCTGATCCACGGTGCGAAGGACGGCGACTTCGACAACCTGATCAGCTGAGCCGTGTCCGTTGCGTCGCCCCGCCCACCCGTCGCCCACCATCGCCCACGGGGGCGCTGAGCGCAGCGGGTGGGCTACCACCCTCAACCGACACCTACGGCGCGACCCCGCCCGACCGTCGCCCACCATCGCCCACGGGGGCGCTGAGCGCAGCGGGTGGGCTACCACCCTCGGGCACGGCCGCACCCGACCGGTACCGGGCCGGGAGCGCAGCAGGAACGACGGGCCCTCCGGCGACCCCGGCGCCGCACGCCGCGTCGTATCGGCGACCGCGCCCACGGCGACCGATCCGGAGCACACGGCGGGGGCGTGCTCCGTGCCGGCTCCCGGGAGGCCCCCACGGGCGCTGGGACAGGCACGAGCCCGGCTCGCCGGACGGTTCGGACACGGCGACGGAGGGCTCCGCCCCGAACGGGGAGCCCTCCGCCACGGCCCGAGGAACACGAAGGGCCCGCCATGGCGAGCCCGTACCCTGTGTCACATCCGTCTCCGCCCTCCCAGGGCGACGGATGTCAGTCCTTCTCCAGGTCCTCCAGCATGTCCTCGAGCATCTCCAGCGTCTCGTCCGGTGTGGCCGCGGCGACGCTCAGCCTGGTCATCGCCTTGGTGTAGGCCTCCACCACACTGCGCCGGTCCACGATCTCGCCGTCGGTGAGCTGTTCCAGGTAGAGCAGGTCAGCCAGCTCGAACTCCGAGTAGCGCAGCAGGGTGAAGGAACCCGCCTCCGCCGCGTGCGCGCCCACCTCGAAGGGGATGATCTGGAGCGTGATGTTGTCGTAGTCGCGGCAGAACTCGATGAGCCGCCGGATCTGGCCGCGCATGATCTCCCGGCCGCGGGCCTTGCCACCGATGGGGCGGCGCACGGCCGCCTCGTCGAGGATCACCCACATGCGCATCTCGTGGTCGCGGTCCAGACGTTTCTGTCTCTGCAGTCTGGCGTCGATCCGCTGCTCGGTGACCAGGTCCGTCTCGACACCGCCGGAGATGATCTCCCGCGCGTACTCCTCGGTCTGGAGCAGGCCCGGAACGAACTGCGACTCGTAGATGCGGATGTGGTCGGCGGCCTCCTCGAAGCCCACGTACCGCACGAGCCACTTGTGGAGGGAGTCCCCGTACTCCTTCCACCACCCGGGCTTGTTGGATTCGCGGGCCACTTCCAGGAATTGCTTGATCACCGCGCGGTCGGTGACCCCGTACATCTTGAGGAGGTCCTCGATATCGCGCAGCTTGAATCCGACCCGGCCCAGTTCCATCCGGCTGATCTTCGACGCCGACGCCCGAATCCGGTTCCCCGCGTCCTCGCGTGTGATGCCGCGCTGTTCGCGGTACTTCCGTAGCTCGTGCCCAAGCAGCATGCGACGCACGGTGGGGCCACTCCCCTTGCGCAATCGAGCGATATCCACGTTCGCCGCCTCTCTGTCATTGCCCACAAGAGTATCCGGAACCGCCGGATCCCCCTGCCGTGCGGTCACGACACTACATGTACTCGTTGGACGCATTGTCCCCTCCCGCCACCGCTCCGGAGGTGCGATGCGGCAAGCCGGACGACCGACCTCGGACCCCTCCATCGGTCATCGGTACGCGGCTCCGGGACGACGCCGGCGGCGACGGACCCGGATCACACGAATTGCGCCCAAACGAACTTTCCGCCCGGCGGTGTGGGAATCACACCCCACTCTCGCGCGAAAGCGCTCACCAGGGCAAGTCCCCGTCCCCCCTCGACCGCCGGATCCGGCTCCCTTCTGCTCGGCAGGCGATCTCCACCGTCACGGACGGCACAGATGAATTCGCGCCCGCTGCGCATCAGGGACAGCTGAATACCCTCGGCCCTACGCCTGGTCAAGGCCAGTGGGCCGCCGTGGCGTACGGCATTGGTGACCAATTCGGAAACGACCAGCGCGACATCCCCGGCCAAGTACTCCATGTCCCATTCACGGAGAAGGGCCTCCGAAATCTCGCGTGCGGCCCCCACTGCGTGGGCCTGGGCCTCCAGCCCCCACGTCACCGCGTCATGGCGGTCGCCGCAGACCGGTGTGTTCCAGCGGCGGGAACCGTGCGTCAGGACCTTGAGCCACCATCCCCCGGTCGGCTCCGCCACCGCCTCCGCACACTCCATGCCATCCACTCCTCACTGATGCGACGTGGCCGTCTCCGGCGCGGCGCGGCCGCCGCGGGCGTGTGCTGCTGCACGGATCGAATGCACGTGCATCTTGGTTCTGTTCGGTAATCGTAGGACACCTCCGGCCCATGTGCAGGCAAACCGCGATACCGAAACGGCAGGTTGGCCGAATCCCAGGTGGGAATGCCGAACCGGGCCACCAGGTGGAGTTGTTAGGGCACCCCCGGACGCGTACCGACCGGTAGGCATGCGGATAGGATTCGCACGCGCCCACCACGTGACTTACTGGAGGTTTCACATGTCCCCAACGCCTCGTGTGGCGATCGTGACCGGAGCGGCCCGCGGTATCGGCGCCGCCACCGCCGAGCGCCTGGCGCGTGAGGGCCGGGCCGTCGCCGTACTGGACCTGAAGGAGTCCGACGCCCAGGAGGTCGTGGACCGCATCACGGCCGACGGCGGCAAGGCCGTCGCGGTGGGCTGTGACGTCTCCGACGCCGACCAGGTGACCGCGGCCGTCGCGACCGTCGCCGAGCGGCTCGGCCCGCCCGCCATCCTGGTCAACAACGCGGGCGTCCTGCGCGACAACCTGCTGTTCAAGATGTCCCCGGACGACTGGGACACCGTGATGAACGTGCACCTGCGGGGCTCCTTCCTCATGAGCAAGGCCGCCCAGGCGCACATGACCGAGAACAGCTGGGGACGCATCGTCAACCTGTCCAGCTCCTCCGCTCTGGGCAACCGCGGCCAGGCGAACTACTCCGCGGCCAAGGCCGGTCTGCAGGGCTTCACCAAGACCCTGGCGATCGAGCTCGGCAAGTTCGGCGTGACCTGCAACGCCGTGGCCCCGGGGTTCATCGAGACCGACATGACGCGGGCGACCGCCGAGCGTATCGGGATCGACTTCGACGCCATGAAGGAGTTCAAGGCCAAGGAGATCCCCGTGCGCCGCGCGGGCGTCCCGGCCGACGTCGCCAACACGGTCGCCTTCCTGACCGGTGAGGACGCCGGTTTCGTCTCCGGCCAGGTCATCTACGTGGCCGGCGGTCCGCTCGACTAGAGGGCACGTTCTCGAACACGCCGTGCCCCGCCCGGGCCGTCCGGGCGGGGCACGCGCGCGTCGACGCGGCGACGAAGGCCCCGCGCTCAGGCGCCCCCGAGCCCCCGAGCCCCCGAGCCCCCGAGCCCCCGAGCCCCCGGCGTCAAGCATCCCCGAGCTCACCGGTGACGAGGGTGACGAGTTCCTCGACGAGGCCGACGCCGCTGACGTAGTCGCTGTTGCCGTCGGTGAGGACGGCCACCAGGTACTCGCGTTCGGGACCGGCCACGAAGCCGACGCTGTTGACGTTCCACCGCCCGCCGTTGGACTCGCGCGGCGTCCAGCCGTTTTTCAGACCCACGGTGTCCTCGGGCCCGGCCGCGGCGGACACGCCCCAGACCTGTTCGGGGGCGACCCGCTCCATCAGGCCCAGCACGAAGGCGCGGTCCTCCTCCGACAGCGGGCTGTCCTCGGTGTACAGGGCGCGCAGCAGGCGGAGCTGGTCGGCGGCGGTGGTGACGGTGGCCCCCCACACGCCGACGGGGTTGGGCTCGGTGCCGCGCAGCCCGAAGGTCCGGGTTCCGGCCACGAAGCCGTCGGTGAACCCGTTGCTCTGGTAGAAGGCGTCGGTGACGTGGTTGTCGCTGTAGCGGATCATCGCCTCGGCCTGGGCGCGCTCTCCGGGAGTGAGCTCGCGCCCCTCCTCCTCCACCCGCGCCAGGAGCATGGCCACCAGGGTGAGCTTGACGACGCTGGCGGTGTAGACCGGTTCGTGTCCGCCGTAGCTGTAGGCGGCACCGGTGCGCAGGTCCTGGACGGCGACGCCGACGTCGGTCCCGGTGGAGGCGGCGAGGGCCTCGATCCGCGCGGTGAGGTCGGCACGCTCCTCGGAGGTGAGGGGTGAGCCGCCCGTGGCCGGGGCCGTGGCGGGGGCGAAGGGGACCAGGGTGAACGCGCGCCCGGACAGCAGGCCGGCCAGGTGGCGCGGGTCCGGCTGTGGGGCGCCGGCCGAGGCCGATCCCGCACCCGACACGGTCAACACCATGACGGCGGCGAGCGCGGCGGCCGCCACGGCCAGGGGCCTGACTCGATGAGCGCCGGGAATGCGCCAGGGCACGTGATCACCGATTCGTTCACACGGCGAGGGGAGGGTGTGTGCCTGCGATTATTCACCCGAATACGGACCGGCGAACATATCCGATACTGAATCGGTACTAACCGCACATCATGCGTGTTCAGAACACCGTTCCCGCGTCACACACGGCCGTTCAGGATCGGTCGGGCTCGTCGATCCCCCGGGCGACGAGCGCCTCACCCGTCGCCTCGGCCATCCGCAGCAGCTGCACGATCACCGGTACCACGAGCAGATGGGGCCGTCCGGACAGGCCGCGCGCGACGTAGCCCTCACGGGCCGCCCGCCAGGCCGCGGCGACCATCGGGATGGAGCGGATGGTCAGCGCCAGCACCAGCGCCACCCGGTCCGGATCGGCGCCGACGCGGCGCAGGGGCCGGGCGGCACGCTCGAACAGGTCGAGCATCTCCCGCACCCGCGTGGTGAGCGTGACGACGTTGGCGAGCAGGACCAGTGCGGCCAGTTGGGCGACCAGTCGCACGGCCGTCGGCCAGTCGCCGAACAGGGTCTGGAACACGGCGATGGCCAGCAGGAACGGCCACAGCACCCGGAGCACGTGCCAGGCGCGGCGCACGCCCAGCCCGCTCAGGGGGTACAGGGCCAGGGCCGCGGCCAGGGCGCCGACGGAGACCCGCGCGTCGCCCACGACGATGATCACGACGCTCACGGCCAGGAGCGCGAGCAGTTTGGTCCCGGCGGTCAGGCGGTAGAGCGGCCCGGTGCCGGGCACGTACAGGCCCGTCACCGGTCGGCTCCGTCCCGCTCGTCGTCGAGCAGGCCGTCCGTGTAGGCCGACACGGCGGCGTCGGCAGGGCCGTCGAACACCACCCGGCCGTCGTCGACGACCAGCACCCGGTCGAAGTCGGCCAGCAGGTCGAGGTCGTGCGTGAACAGGATGAGCTGCTGGTCGAGTCCGGTGAGGGTGCGGTGGACCATGCGCGTGTTGCGCAGGTCGAGCAGGGTGGTGGGCTCGTCGCACACCAGGATCTCCGGTTCGGTCGCCATCACCGAGGCCAGGGCCAGCAGCTGCTTCTGCCCGCCGGAGAGCAGGTGCCCGGGGTGGTCGCGGTGGCCGTCGAGTCCGAACCTCTCCAGCAGGGCGTCGACCCGGCGAGCGGTCTCCTCGCGGCCGAGCCGGAGCCGGCGCAGCCCGATCTCCACGTCCTCGGCGACCGTGGGCATGATGATCTGGTTCGCGGCGTCGGAGAAGACGAACCCCACCCGGCGGCGGATCCGCCGGGCGTGGCGCCGGGTGTCCCACTCCCCCAGGGTGACCCGGCCCTCGTCGGGGACGACGAGGCCGTTGAGGGTGCGGGCGAGCGTGGACTTGCCCGATCCGTTGGCCCCGATCACGCCGATGCGGTGCTCGGCGAGGTCGAGGGTGACGTCGCGCAGGACCGCGCGGCCGTCGTAGGAGTGGGAGACACCCTCCAGTCGGAGCATCAGGCGTCCTCGGTCCGTTCCGCGGCGGGACCGACGATGACGGGGCGCCCGGCCGGCGGAACGGGGTAGGCGCGGGCGACCGTGGCGGCGATGGCAGCCGCCAGCACGGCCTTGACCAGGTCGCCGGGCAGGTAGACGGCCATGGAGTATGCGGCGGCGAGGACACCGTCGCCGAGGGCCGCGGCCAGCCACGGGACGCCGATCGCGTAGATCACCACGATGCCGCCGAGCACGTTGATGCCCAGCCCGGCCCAGAAGTTGTAGTTCCTACGGCGGACCATCCGGTCGGTGAGGTAGCCGATGACCAGGGCGGCGAAGATCCAGCTGACGATGAACCCGGCGGAGGGCCCGGCCAGGACGGCGACGCCGCCGCGGCCGCCCGCGAACAGCGGGAGCCCGGCCAGGCCCAGAGCGAGGAAGGCCGCGACGGCGAGGGTGCCGCGCTTCCAGCCCAGAAGGCTGGGCGCGAGCATGACGCCGAGGGTCTGGAGCGTGATCGGGACCGGGGAGAACGGGATCGGAATGGCGACCGTGACGCTCAGTGCGGCGATCAGCGCCGCGAAGACGGCGATGAGCGCGAGGTCGCGGGCGGTCAGGCCCTTGTACTGGACCGATGTCGACGCGAAGGCGGGCATACGTGTGTCCCCTCCGGGGAGCTCTTGGGAGATGATCGCCCCCATTGTCCGTTATGCCGACCTCTCAGCGGGAGTCCAGGGGTGACAGATCCCGGCACCCGAAGCTTGTAGGAATCGCTCCCGCCCCAGGTCACGCGCGTGCGGCGCGGCGGATGCGGGTGATGGGGACCGGGAGCACGCACACGGGGGTGGGGACCGCCAGACGGTGACCGGTGTCGGAGGGCACGCCGGTCTTCGGGTCGATGAGCAGGGCGGCCAGGGAGTCGCCGTTCTGGGCGGCGACCACCAGGTGGTCGGGTTCGTCGCGGTGTCCGCGCACGACGGTGAAGTTGCGCGGCCACGCGCCCGCGGCCGGGGTGTTCGCCAGGTGCTCCAGGCGCGCTCCGCCGTCGCGGACCGCCAGCGTGGAGACGGTGTCCGCGCCGCGGTTGGAGACGTACACGCGGTCGCGGTGGATGAGGATCTCACCGGGGAAGTTCACGCCCGCCGCCCGCTCACCGGTGGCGTGCTCGGAGCCGAGGTACTCGGCGGTGCCGGTGTCGCCGTCCCAGCGCAGGACGTGCACGCGCGAGTCCAGCTCACCCGCCACGTAGACGTACTCCCCCGCCACCGCCGCGTGCCGGGGGCCGGTGCCCGGGGGCAGCACGATGGTGCCGGTCTGTTCGCCGCCCCGGATCACGCGCAGCTCGTCGGTGCCCAGGTCGGCCACGAGCACGTGGAGCGGATCGACCGCGACGGCGCTGTGGGCGTGCGGGCCCTCCTGGCGGTCGGTGACCGGGCCGGAACCGGTGTGCGCGAAGTGCGCCGCCTCGGCGGGAAGGGCCCCGTCGTCGGCGAGGGCGAACACGGCCACCACCCCGTTGGCGTAGTTGGTGACCGTCAGCGCGGTGTCCGCGGCCAGCGCGTGGCAGGGCGAGGCGCCGCCGGTGGGGGCCTGCCCCAGCTCGGTGAGCCCGGCCTCGGCGTCGATCCGCCAGGCGGTGACCGTGCCCTTCTCGCGCTCGTTGACCGCGTACACCGTGGGCGGGTCCGCGCGGTAGGCCAGGAACGAGGGGCCCGGGGTGGGCGCGGCCACGCCCCCGTCCGCCATCTCCCCGGTCATGGGGTCGAACCAGACCCGGTGGACACCCTGCCCTCCGCCGGGCGGCTCGGAGTCGGGGGTGTAGGTGCCCACCAGCAGAAGCCGTCGTCCGTGCACCGAGTCGCCCACCGGGAACCTCGTTCTCATCGCGCATGTACCGAAAGTGGTCTACACCACCAGCGGCATGCTACCGCCTGGCCTGTCCTGTCGGGCTCGCCAGTGTCGAAAAGGCGGCATGAGCAGTCGGTCTCCGTGCCCCACGCCTCCTCGAACGCCAGGCTGGACAGCATCTGGGCTCATGAACCGCGCGATCACACGGCGGCGATTTCACCCAGACTGGCGATCGGGCTCTGATGGAGCCAGCCCGTCCGCATGCTCCACCAGGGCATCGAAACTCGCGGCGGAGAGTGTCATGGTCTGTGCTCCGAGGAGACGCGAGAATGACAGCTGAACCAATCGACCCGGGCCGAATGGCGGCCGAGCTGGCCGATGCGTTGACCGACCGTGGTCTGGTCCTGGTCTCGGCCGCCTATCAGGTTCGCGAGAGCCTCGATGATGCGTTCACGCAACGGCCCGTCGAGCTCGCGAAGCTCCTTCTCAGCCGAGGACTTGATCTCGATCGCTTAGCGGGTCACACGTAGTCCTCGAGCCGGAAAGGGACAGTCTCCTCCCAGTCCGACCGGTCGAGGAACCGGGTTCGGCCGAGCACGGACGCCGACGGCTGTGAAGACCGTGTGACGGCGCCGCCGGGGGCGGCCCGGGCGGCGCCGTCCGCAGGCTACTTCCCGGCGGCCTTGACGGCTTCCAGGGCCTTCATGATGCGCTTGTCCGAGACCGGGTAGGCCGTCCTCAGCTCCTGGGCGAACAGGCTGACCCGGTACTCCTCCAGCATCCAGCGCAGCTCCGCCACGTCGGGGGCGGCGGCCCGGCCCGCAGGCAGGGAACCCACGACCTTGCGCACGGCCTGGCGCATCTGCTCGACCTTGGCCATGTTGACCTGGTCCCGGCGCGGGTTCTCCGGCAGCTTGGTCAACCGGTACTCGATCCCGCGCAGGTACCGGTGCACGTCGTCCAGGCGGCCCGGTCCGGCGGCGGTGGCGAACCCGTCGCCCACCAGGTCGCCGAGCTGGCCCTGCACGTCGTTCAGCGAGGGCAGGACCGCCAGGGACGTGGTTCCCTTGACCTTCTTGGAGACCTTGCGCCACAGCACGAGGACCCGGGCCACCTTGTCCAGGACGTCGGCGAGGGTGTCGCCGAGGTCGGCGCGGACGCGGTCGGCGAGCTTGGCGAAGTCCTCGGCGTTCCACACCGGTCCGCCCTCGCGGGCCAGCAGGTGGTCCACCGCGGCGGTCTCGGCGTCGGCGAGCATCTTCTTGACCGACCCGTGCGGGTTGTCGGCCAGGGCGAGCTTGTCCGGGTTGTTGAGCCCCTTGCTGACCGCGAGCGCCGGGGAGGGCACGGTGAGCAGGAGCAGCCGGCGCGTGCCCGCCCACATGGCGGCGCGCTGCTCGGGACGGGTGTCGAAGATGCGCACCGCGACGCTGTCGCCCTCGTCGACCAGCGCCGGGTAGCCCTTGACCCCGGGGCCCAGCGCCTTGCGTTCGAGCGTCTGCTCCAGGGGACCGAAGTCCCAGGAGGTGATGCCCTTGCGCTCCACGCCCTTGGCCTCGGCGGAGATCGCCTCGCGCAGGCGCGGCTTGAGCTTGGCGCGCAACTGCTCCAGGTCCTTGGACTCGGCCAGGGTCCGGCCCCGGTCGTCCACGGCCCGGAAGGTGATCCGCAGGTGGTCGGGCACCCGGTCCAGTTGGAAGTCGGCGGCGCTGATCCGCTCGCCCGCCATCTGGGTGAGTTCGGCGGCCAGCGCCTCCGCGAGCCGTCCCGAGTAGGGAGTCAGGCCGCCGCGCGCACGAACGGCGTTGTCGGGGACGGGTACGAAGTTGCGCCGCAGCGGCTTGGGCAGGGAACGGATCATCGCGGTGATCAGTTCGTCGCGCAGGCCGGGGATCTGCCAGTCGAACCCGGTGTTCTCCACCTGGTTGAGGTACTTGACCGGGACGCGGGCGGTGACGCCGTCGGAGTCGCTGCCCGGCTCGAACTGGTAGCTGAGCGGGAAGACGAACTCGCCCTGGCGCCACACGTCGGGGTAGTCGTCCTCGCTGACGGTGTCGACGCCGTCGTTGATCAGCTCCTCGCGGGTGAAGTCGAGCAGCGTCGGGTCCTCGCGCCGGGCCTTCTTCCACCACGAGTCGAAGTGCGCGGCCGAGACGGCCGACTCCGGGACACGGCGGTCGTAGAAGTCGAACAGCGCCTCGTCGTCCACGACGATGTCGCGGCGGCGGGCCCGGTGTTCGAGGTCCTCGACCTCCTCCAGGAGCTTGCGGTTGTCGTGGAAGAAGTGGTGGCGCGTCTCCCAGTCGCCCTCCACGAGGGCGCGCCGGATGAACAGTTCGCGGGAGAGCGCCGGGTCGATGCGCCCGTACTGCACCTTGCGCTGCACGACGATCGGCACCCCGTACAGGGTGACGCGCTCGAAGGCCATGACGGCCCCGCGCTTGCGCTCCCAGTGCGGTTCGCTGTAGCTGCGCTTGACGATGTCCCCGGCCAGCTCCTCGGCCCACTCGGGCTCGATCCGGCCGACCATGCGGCCCCACAGCTTGGAGGTCTCCACCAACTCGGCGGCCATGACGAAGCGGGGCTGCTTCTTGAACAGCGACGACCCCGGGAAGATCGCGAAGCGCGCGCCCCGCCCGCCCAGGTACTCGTGCTTGTCGGGATCCTTCAGGCCCACGTGGGACAGCAGTCCGGCCAGCAGCGACTTGTGCACCTCGGCGGGGTCGGCCGCGGCCTCCCGCGGGGCCGGTACCTCGACGTTCATGGTGCGCAGCACCTGGCGGAGCTGGCCGTGGATGTCCTGCCACTCGCGCACACGCAGGTAGTTGAGGAACTCGTCCCGGCACATCCTGCGGAACTGGTTGCCCGACAGCTCCTTCTGCTTGTCGCGCAGGTGGTTCCAGAGGTTGAGGAAGGCCAGGAAGTCCGATTCCTTGTCCGCGAAGCGGGCGTGCATGGCCTGGGCCTGCTGCTGCTTGTCGGAGGGGCGCTCGCGCGGGTCCTGGATGGACAGCGCGGAGGTGATGACCAGGACCTCGCCCAGGCAGTCGCGCTCCTGTGCCTCCAGCACCATGCGGCCCAGCCGGGGGTCGATGGGCAGCTGGGCCAGGGTGCGCCCCCTGGGGGTGAGGCGTCGTTTGGCCCCGGAGGGGTCCGGGTGCAGGGCGCCCAGCTCGGTGAGCAGGTTGACGCCGTCCTTGATCTGGCGGTGGTCGGGCCCGTCCACGAACGGGAAGGCGGCGACGTCGCCCAGGCCCAGGGCGGCCATCTGGAGGATGACCGAGGCCAGGTTGGTGCGCAGGATCTCGGGGTCGGTGTACTCGGGGCGGGACAGGAAGTCCTCTTCGGAGTACAGCCGGATGCAGATGCCTTCCGACACGCGGCCGCAACGGCCCTTGCGCTGGTTGGCCGAGGCCTGGGAGACGGCCTCGATGGGCAGCCGCTGGACCTTGGTGCGATGGCTGTAGCGGGAGATGCGCGCGGTGCCGGGGTCGATGACGTACTTGATGCCGGGCACCGTCAGGGAGGTCTCGGCGACGTTGGTGGCGAGCACGACGCGGCGGCCGGAGTGCGAGGACCACACGCGTTTCTGTTCGGCGACCGACAGGCGGGCGTAGAGCGGCAGCACCTCGGTGCCGCGGAGTTTCTTCTTCTCCAGCGCCTCGGCGGTGTCGCGGATCTCGCGCTCTCCGCTGAGGAAGACCAGCACGTCGCCGGGCGCCTCGCGGCCCAGCTCCTCCACCGCGTCCAGGATCGCCTGCGTCTGGTCGCGGTCCTTGCTCGGCCCCTGGTCGTCGGGGTCGAGGATCTCGTCGTAGATGGGCCGGTAGCGGACCTCGACGGGGAACGTTCGTCCGGAGACCTCGACGATGGGGGCGTCGTCGAAGTGCTGGGAGAAGCGCTCGGGGTCGATGGTCGCCGAGGTGATGATGACCTTGAGGTCGGGGCGCTTGGGCAGCAGCTGCTTGAGGTAGCCGAGCAGGAAGTCGATGTTGAGGCTGCGCTCGTGCGCCTCGTCGATGATGAGCGTGTCGTAGGCGCGCAGCATGCGGTCGTGCTGGATCTCCGCCAGCAGGATGCCGTCGGTCATCAGCTTGACCAGTGTGCTCCCGCTGGAGGAGTCGGTGAAGCGCACCTTGTAGCCGACGGTCTCGCCGAGCGGGGTGCCGATCTCGTCGGCGATGCGCTCGGCGACCGTGCGCGCGGCCAGGCGGCGCGGCTGCGTGTGGCCGATGGTGCCCATGACGCCGCGCCCGAGTTCGAGGCAGATCTTGGGCAGCTGTGTGGTCTTGCCCGACCCGGTCTCACCGGCGACGATCACGACCTGGTGGTCGCGGATGGCCGCCGCGATGTCCTCGCGCCGGGCGCTGACGGGGAGCGCCTCGGGGTAGCTGAGCTCGGGCACCGACTCCCGGCGCACGTCCACGCGCAGGACCGCCTCGTCGATGTCGCGGGCGATCTGGTCGGTGACGGAGGCGCGCCGCCGCTCGTCGCGGATCTTCGCCAGACCGTCGATACGGCGACGGAGCCGGTGCCGGTCCGACGGCATGAGGTCGCGGAGCCGGGAACGGAGTGTGTCCGCGCCGGGCGCGGGCGTGGTGGTGCTCATCAGTTCTCAAGGTTATGAGGGTCGGCAACCGGTTTTTCACCCGGCTCGGGCGGTGCGTGGTCGGGGCGCGTGCCGGTGTCGGCCGCCCTGGGTGCCAACGCTTCGGGGAGGGGGGTTGTTCCGCGCCCGGGGCGGCGCGGCGGCGCACCGCCCCGGGGCGGGTATCCGCCCCACCGTACTGGGGCGCCGTGACAGAGGGTCAAGCCCACGCCCGATCTCCTGACACCCTGGCGCCCGCCGAACCGGGGATTCGCTGGCAGAGTGGCGCCCATGACGACGATCGAACAGCCCCCCGCCCCCTTCGCCCTGCACGTGCCCGACGCCGACCTGGAGCCGGAGCCGCTGGACCCCGCCCAGATCGTCTCCGGCGATCCGGTGGTGACCGGCCGGGTGCTGTGGGAGTCGGCCGACGGCACGCAGCTCCGCGGCCTGTGGCAGATCACGCCCGGCGTCGTCACCGACACCGAGGCCGACGAGTTGTTCGTGGTGGTGACCGGCCGGGCGACCATCGAGGTGGAGGGCGGCCCCGTGCTGGAGGTCGGGCCCGGGGACGCCTGTGTGCTGCGCGAGGGCGACCGGACCACCTGGACCGTGCACGAGACCCTGCGCAAGGCGTACCACATCGCCCTGCCCCGCCCGTGACGTCCTCGGGGCGGCGGCGCCCTCGGGGCTAACCGCTCTCGGGTCGGGCCCCGGACGTGTCCAGGTGGGCCGCGTCCGTGCCCCAGCTGCCCAGCAGGCGCAGGGCGTCGGCGGAGGGTGAGCCGGGCTCCGCGTGGTAGGTGACCAGGTGCTGGCCGGCGTCGTCGGGCAGGGTGAGGGTCTCGAAGGACAGGGTCAGCTCCCCCACCAGCGGGTGCTGGAGCCGTTTGACGCCGTGCCCCTTCTCCTTGACGTCGTGCTCGGCCCACAGGCGCCGGAACTCCTCGCTGTGCACCGACAGCTCGCCCACGAGCGCCGCCAACTCCGGGTCGTCGGCGTGGCACCCCGCCTCCAGGCGCAGGAAGCTGACGATGTCGGCCGCCTTGGCATCCCACTCGACGAACAGGTCGCGGGACTCCGGGTGCAGGAAGACGATGCGCGCCCAGTTGCGCTCCCTGGCCGGGATCCGGCCCCAGTCCCCGAACAGCGACGCCGCCATCCGGTTCCAGGCCAGGACGTCCGAGCGCCGTCCCACCACGTAGGCCGGGACTCCCTCCAGCGCGTCGAGCAGTTGTCTGAGGGCGGGCCGCACCCGCTGCGAGCGCACCGGCGGCTTGCGCCGGTTCCGCTTGGGCTTGGCCAGGTGCGTCAGGTGGGCGTGCTCGGCGTCGGTGAGCCGCAGGGCCCGGGCGATGGAGTCCAGCACCTCCGCGGACACGTTGCGGCCGTGGCCCTGCTCCAGCCGGGTGTAGTAGGCGACCGACACACCCGCGACCTGGGCCAGTTCCTCGCGCCGCAGGCCGGGGACCCGGCGGTAGCGGCCCAGTCGCGGCACGCCGACGTCCTCTGGCGTGAGTCTGGCCCGTCGCGTGCGCAGGAACTCGCCGAGTTCGGCGCGCCGGCGCAGGACCGCCTCCGCGTCGTGGTGTCCCGTCGTGCTCGGTGGGCCCGGTTCGTGATCCATGCACCCAGTATTCCCCGTCCTACGCCCACGAGCCTGACCCCACTGGTCGTAGGCACACCGGTCCTATGCGGCGCAGGGGTCTGGGTGACCGGGCCGGCCCCTGGCAGTGTCGTAGACGTCCCGGCCGGTTCCGGCCGGGAGTCCGCAGCCCCGCCGAGGAGAATCTCAATGACCGTGTCAAGCCGCCACAGGCCTGACCGGTGTGCTGCGCTCGAAAAGGCGACCGTCGCGCAGCAGCGCCCACAACACGTTCACGAGCCTGCGCGCCAGGGCGAGCAGCGCTTGTTTGTGCAGCATCCGCTCACCGCGTTTCTTCCGGTAGAAGGTCCGCGATGGGCCGTCGGCCTTGATCGAGGACAGCGCCGCCATGTAGAACACCCTGCGCAGCCTGCGGTTGTAGCGCTTAGGGCGTCTGAGGTTCCCACTCACCCGGCCCGAGTCCTTGCTGACCGGTGCCAGCCCGGCATAAGAAGCCAGGCGACCCGAGTGGGCAAACGCGGCCAGGTCGCCGCCGGTGACTGTGATGAACTCCGCCCCCAGGATCGGCCCCATCCCGGGCAGGGACTCGATGATCCCGGCTTGGGGGTTGGAGCGGAACACGCCGGTGATGGTCTTGTCCAGGTCCTTGCGCTCGTGGTCCAGCTCCAGCAGTTTGGCGGCCAGGCGCTTGACGAGCGCGGCGGTGCTCGCTTCACCGGGCAGCACGATGGTCTGGGCCTGGGCGGCCTCCAGCGCGGCGGCGGTGATCTTGGCCAGGCTGGGCCGGTGCGCGCCGTGCTCGCGCAGGTGGGCGAGGAGCCCGTCCTCGCCCGCGTCGCGGACTTCGGCGGGGGTGGCGAAGCCGGTGAGCAGGATCAGCGGGGACCGCTGGGTGTAGTCCAAGGCGCGTTCCAGGCCGGGGAAGACCGACCCGAGCAGGTCGCGGAGCCGGTTGACGCCGCGTACCCAGTCCGCGGCCAGGTCCGCCCGGTGGGCGGTGAGCCGGGCCAGCTCGGCCACCTGTTCCGGCGGGGTGGTGACCGTGGCCAGGTCCGGGCGCATGCGGGCGGTCTGGGCGATGACCAGGGCGTCCTTGGCGTCGGTCTTGGACTCGCCGAAGGTGGTGGTCATGGTGTTGACCATGCGGCCGGGGACGTAGACCACTGTCTGGTCGGCGGCTCCGAGCACGGCCAGGAGCAGAGCGGCGTAGCTGTTGGTCAGGTCCACCGCCCAGCGAGCCTGGACGCCGGCGGCGGTGGCCTTGGTGATGAGGGCCTCGATGGCGGCCTGGTCGTTGCGGACCTGCTTGGACCACAGCACCTCACCAGTGGTGTTGACCGCTGTGGCGTGGTGGTTGGTCTTCCCAGCGTCGATGCCGACCCACACGAGTTGACCGGTGTTCATGGGTTCTGCCCGCTCCTCGCTGTTGGTGGTCCCCGTGGACAGCCCCGCCACCAGGTCCCTAAACAGCGACTACATCGCAGATCTCAATCAGAGGTCGGGGAGTCCCGGACGGCGGGGCGGCCATTCCTCTCGAGCCTTCGAGGGCAAGCACCCCATCAGCCACACCCCACCGTCCTGGGCATCCAGAACATTCCATCCTGAACACCCACAACCTTAGGGAACACCCTGTGAGCACCGTCGCCGCCTACGCAGCGCCCGCGGCCAAGGCACCGCTGGAGCGCACGACCATCGAACGCCGACCCGTCGGCGAGTTCGACGTCCTGATCGACATCAAGTACGCGGGTATCTGCCATTCCGACATCCACCAGGTCCAGGAGGGCTGGGGCGAGGCGATCTTCCCCATGGTCCCCGGACACGAGATCGCCGGCGTGGTCGCCGAGGTCGGCCCGGGGGTGACCCGCCACGCGGTCGGCGACCGCGTCGGGGTGGGCTGCTTCGTGGACTCCTGCCGCGAGTGCGGTCCCTGCCGCGCGGGAACCGAGCAGTTCTGCGAGCGGGGCATGACCCCCACCTACAACGGCCTGGACGGCGAGGGCCGCCCGACCTACGGCGGATACTCGACCGCCATCGTGGTGGACGAGAACTACACCCTGCGCATCCCCGACGCGCTGCCCCTGGACACGGCCGCGCCCCTGCTGTGCGCGGGCATCACGTCCTACTCGCCGCTGCGGCGCTGGAAGGCCGGTCCGGGGACGAAGGTCGCCGTGCTGGGTATGGGCGGGCTCGGCCACATGGGCGTCAAGCTGGCGCACGCCATGGGCGCCGAGGTGACCGTGCTCAGCCAGTCGCTGCGCAAGAGGGACGACGGCCTGCGCCTGGGCGCGGACCACTACTACGCGACCGACGACCCGGCGACGTTCGAGGAACTGGCCGGAACCTTCGACGTGATCCTGTCGACCGTCTCGGCGCCCCTGGACTTCGGCGCCTACCTGGCGCTGCTGCGGCCCGACGGCGTGCTGGCCAACGTCGGAGCACCGGAGGAGCCCGTCTCGATCAACCTGTTCTCCCTGATCGGCGGCAACAAGGCCATCGTGGGGTCGATGATCGGCGGCATCGCCGAGACCCAGGAGATGCTGGACTTCTGCGCCGAGCACGGCATCGGCTCGGAGATCGAGGTGATCGGCGCCGGGGAGATCGGTACCGCCTATGAGCGGGTGGTCGCCAGCGACGTGCGCTACCGCTTCGTGATCGACACCGCCACCATCTGACCGGGACCGGCACGCGGTGACCGTCCCACGGCCGCGACGCGTCTCCCGTGCTCCGCGCCACCGGAGCACGGGAGACCCTGCGACTCACATCGGGCGTGCCGCGAGCCGACGGCCCCGTCTCAGACCCGGTTCCTCCTTGCGCGCATCCAGCGCCGGCCCCCGAAGCCCCTCCGTCGCTGCCTCGCGCCGCGCAGGGCCTCCAGAACCGCTTCCGCCGTGGTGTCCGCGTGCGCTTCCAGCATGGTGAGGTGGTCGCCGGGAACCTCGACGCGCTCGTGTCCGCCGGGCCACTCCCATCCCCGGCCCAGCTCCCGTCCGTCCGCCACACGGATCGGGCCGGCCGGCCGGACCTGCGTGGTCGGGCAGGGCAGCGCCGCCGGGCTCCAGTGGGCGAACATGCCCAGGTAGGCGCCCATCGCCGTGAGCCTGGCCGTGTCCATCAGTCCGAACTCCCGAGCGCGCGCGTTCACCGCCTCCGTGACGATCGGCAGCACGCCCGGTTCGTCCGGCAGAGGTGTGTCGAGCAGTACGAGTTTCGACGGTGGCCGTCCCTGGCGGCACAGCTCCTCCGCGGCCACGTGCGCCGCCCACCCTCCGGACGATCGCCCGAGCAGGACGAACGGTTCTCCGTCCGCCGCGCGTAGAGCGGCGGCGGCGAGTCCTCGGGCGACGACCGTCCGATCGGCGGGCAGCGGTTCGCCGTTGAGGAAGCCCGGCATCTCCAGGACCCGGACGCCGTGTCGGCCCCGGAACGCCTCGGAGAAGCGGGCGAACTCCTGGCTCCCCGACGTCATCACCAGTGAGGGGACACAGATCAGCACGGGACGCCGGGGACCTGAGGAGAGCGCGGTCAGCGGGGTCGGCCAGGCGTCGTCTGAGGCCAGGACCGGACGGGTCCGGGCCGCCGTCCGGGCGAGATCGATCGCGTCCTCGGCCCGGCCCGCCGCACAGGCCTCCCGGAACAGGTCCACGAGGTCTTCGGCGTCGTGAGCGGGCCCCGGCGCCGCCCCGGCGCCCGGCCCCGCCAGCGCGTCGTCCACGTGCTTCGCCAGGGTGCTCGGTGTCCGATGGGTGAAGACGACCGCGGCGGGCAGGCGGAGCCCCGTGGCCTCTCCCAGGCGGTTGCGGAGTTCGACGGCCGTCAGCGAGTCGAATCCCGATTCCAGGAAGTCCTGGTCCGGCTCCAGCCGCTGCCCGCCGGTGTGGCCGAGGATCTCGGCCGCACGCTCACCGATCAGTTCGACGAGCAGTGCCCGGCGCTTCCGGCCGGCCGGTGCGTCGCGCAACCGGTCCCCTCCCGCGGGGTCGCCGGCCGTGGCGGCCCGGGCCGGGCCGCCCACCAGCCCGCGAAGGAGGGCCGGAACCGGGCCCGTCGACGCCGATCGCGCGCGGAGCCCCGGTAGGTCGATCGCCGCCGGAAGCAGGTGCGCCCGTCCCGTGGCCGCCGCGGCGTCCATGAGGGCGCATCCCTCGTCGTCGCTCATCCCCTCCATGCCCCAGGAGCGCGCCATGCGAGCGGTCTCGGCGTCCCCGAGGCCGCCGGTCATGCCGCTCCTGCCCTCCCACCGGCCCCAGGCCAGCGACTGGGCCGGCAGGCCGAGGGAGCGGCGGTGGAGCGCGAGGGCGTCCAGGAAGGCGTTCGCCGCGGCGTATCCGGCCTGACCGGCCGAGCCGAACACCCCGGCCGCCGACGAGAACAGCACGAAGGCGTCGAGGTCGTGGTCGACCGTGGCCTCGTGCAGGTTCCACGCACCGTCGACCTTGGGCCGCAGGACCCGCTCCAGCAGATCGGGGCCGAGCCCGGCGACGGTGGCGTCGCCGACCACGCCGGCGGCGTGGACGACCGCGGTCAGGGGGTGCGCCGGAGACAGATCGCTCAGGAGCGCGCGAACCTGCTGCGGATCGGCCACGTCGCATGCCTCGACACGGACCCGCGCGCCCCATCCGGTCAACTCGTCGGCGAGCGCTGAGACACCGGGAGCGTCCGGACCGCGCCGTCCCACCAGGAGGAGGCTGGTGACACCGTGCCGGACCACGAGATGGCGTGCCACCAGTGCGCCGAGCGTCCCCGTGCCCCCCGTCACGAGAACGGTGCCGCCGGGACGGAACCGTGCGGCCATGTCGAGGACGACCTTGCCGACATTGCCGCCCCGCTGCATGAGGCGGAAGGCGTCCACGGCCCGCTCGACGGGGAAGCGGGTGACGTCGACACCGGGGAGCTCCCCCTTCTCCAGAAGGGGAACGATCGCCCCGTAGGCCCGCTGCAGGCGGTCCGCGTCCAGGGTCGAGAGGTCGAAGGTCCGGTACTCGACTCCGCCGTGGTCGGCCGCCACACGGGCCGGATCACGGACGTCGTTGCGCCCCAGCTCCACGAAGCGCCCGTCCGGCGCCATCAGCCGCAGGGACGCGTCGATCGCCTCGCCGGTGAGCGAGTTCAGGACGACGTCCACGGGCGGGGAACCCGCCCGGAGATCCTCCTCGAAATCGAGTCGGCGGGAGTGCGCGAGGTGTTCGCGCGCCACGCCCATCGACCGCAGTACGTCCCACTTCTCCGGGCTGGCGGTGGCCAGCACACGGGCCCCCAGGTGCTGGGCGATGTGCACCGCGGCCTGTCCCACACCACCGGCCGCCGAATGGATGAGTACCCGCTCGCCCGGACGGAGGCCGGCTTCCTCCACCAGGGCGAGATAGGCGGTCAGATAGGCGGCGGGAACGGCGGCCGCCGAGGCGTCGTCCCACCCCTCCGGAGCCCGTACCACTCGTTCGCGCCGGACGACGGCGCAGGGGGCGAAGGCTCCGGGGAAGATCCCCATGACCCGGTCTCCGATCGCGAGGTCGTCCACGCCCGGACCGACCTCCAGGACGGTCCCGGCACCCTCGTTGCCGATGCCGGCCGGTTCCGGGTACATCCCGACGGCCATCAGCACGTCGCGGAAGTTGATCCCGGCGCTGCGCACGGCGACCCGGATCTCGCCCGCGGCCAGAGGCCTGCCCTGTTCGCCGTCGGGCACCGCGACCAGGTCGTCGATACCTCCCGTCCCGCGGAAGTCCAGCCGCCAGTCCGTGCGGCGCTGCGGCAGCCCCAGGCCGCCGCCGTCGGCCTCGGTCTCGGTCTCGGCCAGTCGTGGAGCGTACGCGCGTCCGTCGCGCACGGCCACCCGCGGCTCGCCGGTCTCCGACATGAGGGCGACCAGAGGCTCGTCGACCCGGTCGGAGTCCACGAGAAGGAAGCGCCCCGGGTTCTCCGTCTCCGCGGAGGAGACCAGGCCCCAGACCGCCGCCCCGGCCACGTCCACGTGGCGGGCGTCGCCCGTCCGCTCCGGTCGGACCGCTCCATCGGTGAGGATCGCGATCCTCGTGGCACCGAGGCGGTCGTCGTCCAGGCAGCGGTGCACGAGGTCCAGCACGCGCAGCAGCTCGGCTCTGGTCCGCTCGGGGGCGGCCCCGTCGCCACCGCCCGCCGGCACAACGAGCAGGTCCGGTGCGGGCGCACCGGAATCCAGCGCCGACGCCAGCTCGTCCGCGGAGGCGTACCTGGTCGCGCCCGTCGGCCCGCCGTCGCCCAGCACCGCCCAGGCACCGCCGGGTGCCCGGTCGGCCGCGTCTCCGGTCCACTCCAGTTCGATCCAGTCCTGGTGGAAGAGGGCAGGGGTGGACGTCCCGTCCGGCGCCGGGGCGTGGCGCACCATGAGACTGTCGACGGACATCACCGGAGTACCGTCGGGGCCGGTGAACGCCACGGCCCATGTGTCGGGCCCGGTCCGCGCGGCGCGAACGCGCAGCCGGGACGGCGTCTCGGATGTGTGCAGGCGTACCCCGCTCCAGGAGTACGGCAGTGGCCGGTCCCGTCCACCGTTGGAGCACAGGTGACTCAGCAGGAGCGCCTGCAGTCCCGCGTCGGTCAGGACGGGGTGCGGGCCCGCCATGCGCGCGGCGCCGCGCGGGACGGCTCCCGGTTCGATCTCGGCCCCCAGCCCGGTCCCGTCCTCCCACGCGTCACGCAATGCGCGAAAGGCCGGACCGTACTCGTAACCGTGCTCGGCGAACAGCTCGTAGGCGCCGTCGGCCGGCAGTTCCACGGCACCGCCGCCCCGCGCCGTGTCGGGAGCCGGCCGCTGCCGGGTCTCCGGCACCAGGGCGCCCTCCGCGTGGAGCCTCCAGGTCTGCTCGCCGGGCTCCAGCGACCGCAGGCGCACGGCCCGCCCTCCCGTGGCGTCGGGCGTGTCGACCATGACCTGGATCCGAAGCCCGGGCGCGTTCTCCTCGGACGGGATCTCCACCGGTTCCGTGAGAGTGAGGTCGGCGATCTCGGGGCATCCGCACTCGCGTCCGACGTGCAGGAACAGTTCCACCACGGCCGTTCCGGGCAGGAGCACCCGTCCACCGATCGTGTGTTCGGCGAGCCAGCCCTCCCGGCCGGCGTCGAGCACACCCGTGAACAGCGTCTGTCCGGTGTCGGCGACGGGGACCCTGGCTCCGAGGAGCGGGTGCCCGGCCCCTTCCACCCCCAGAGCGGCGGGGTCGGCCGACGGCCGGGAGTCGGTCAGCCAGTGGCGGCGGCGCTGGAACGGGTAGGTGGGCAGTGCCGGCGCGGGCCGGCTGGCGCCCGCACCTCCGATGACCCGTGCCCAGTCGACGTCGACTCCGGCACAGTGGGCCTCGGCCAGAGCGGTCTGGAGCCGTGCGGCTCCTCCCTCACCGCGCCGCAGCGTGGAGAGCACCGCTCGATCGGTGCGGTCGGCCGACTCCAGCGTCTGCTCGATCGCCAGGGCCAGCACCGGATGCGGGCTGACCTCGACGAAGGCTCCGGGACGGCCGGAGAGCTCCTCGATCACCGGTGCGAGGAGCACCGGATGGCGAAGGTTGCGATACCAGTACTCCGCGTCGAACTCGGTCCCCTCCATCCGCTCACCGCGCGGAGAGGATCCCCGCGACCACTCCGTGGACGGTGCGACCGTCGAACGGATCGGCAGCCGTGCCCTGCGGGGCCGGATGTCCGCCAGGGCCGACAGGAGGTCGTCCCGGATCCGCTCCACGTGGGCCGAGTGCGACGCGTAGTCCACGTCCACCCGCCTGACGTGCACGCCCTCCTCGGCACAGGTGGCGACGAGTTCCGCCACGGCCTCGTCGTCCCCTGACAGGACGGTCGACGCGGGACCGTTCACCGCGGCCACGCCGATCCGCCCCTTCCAGGGAGCGATCATCTCCGCCGCACGGTCGGGTCCGACGGCGACCGCCGCCATGGCCCCGTGTCCGGCCAGGTCCCTCAGCAGTGCGCTGCGCACGGCCACGACCCGGGCGCCGTCCTCCAGCGACAGGGCGCCCGCGACGCAGGCGGCGGCGATCTCACCCTGGGAGTGGCCCACCACAGCGGTCGGAACCACTCCCGCCGATTCCCACACACGTGCGAGCGCCACCATCACCGCCCACAGCACAGGTTGCACCACGTCCACGCGGGCATCCGCGCCGACCACGTCCGGAGCGCCGGGGTCACCGCGCGCAGCACCGCCGTCAGGGACCAGTCGACGAACGGCGCCAGTGCCGCCTCGCAGGTGTCGACGGCCTCCGCGAACACGCGGCAGGACCCCAGGAGCCCGCGGGCCATGTCGGCCCACTGCCCGCCCTGGCCGGGGAACACGAACACGGTCGAGTCGACCCGCCCGGCGCTCCCCGTGACGACACCGCCGGTGGACCGCCCCTCCGACAGCGCTCGGACTCCTTCCGCCAGGGTGTCGCCGGCGGACCCGACGACCACGGCCCGATGCGCGAAGCCCGTCCGGGTCGTGGCGAGGGCGCGGGCGATTCCGGCCGGTTCCGCCTCGGACGCGGTCTCCAGGTGCCCGAGCAGGCGCACCGCCTGGTCCCTCAGGGCCGGCGCGGAACGCGCGGACAGGACCCAGGGCAGGGAACCGTCCGTGAGCGCGGGCGCCTCCGCCGACTCGTCGGGCACCTCCTGCGGAGCCTCCTCGACGATGACGTGGGCGTTGGTACCGCTGATGCCGAACGAGGACACGCCGGCCCGGCGCGTTCGCTCGCCACGGTGCCAGGCCCTCGGTTCGGAGAGCACGCGGACCCGCCCCGACGACCAGTCCACCAGCGGCGTGGCCGCCTCGGAGTGCAGGGACGCGGGGAGGAACCCGTGCTCCAGCGCCAGCACCATCTTGATGAGGCCGGCCACTCCCGCCGCGGCCTGGGTGTGCCCGATGTTCGACTTGAGCGAACCGACTCCCACCGTGCCCGTGCCGCGGTCCGGCCCGAAGACGTCGATGAGGGCCTGGGCCTCGATCGGATCACCCAGTTCCGTGCCCGTGCCGTGTGCCTCCACCGCGTCGACATCGCCCGCGGACAGACCGGCGTCGTCCAGGGCCGCGCGGACCACACGCACCTGTGCGGCCCCGTTGGGAGCCGTCAGCCCGTTGGAGGCGCCGTCCTGGTTGACCGCGCTCCCCCGGATCACCGCGAGGACGCGGTGTCCGTCCCGACGGGCGTCCGCGAGCCGTTCCAGCACCACCACACCGGCGCCCTCGGCGAACCCCGCGCCGTCCGCGTCCGCACCGAACGACTTGCAGCGGCCGTCGCCGGAGAGCCCTCCCTGCCTGGCGAACTCCGTGAACAGCGCCGGAGCCGTCATCACCGTGGCGCCACCCGCCAGGGCCATGGAGCACTCGCCCCGGCGCAGCGCGCGCACCGCGAGGTGGATGGCCACCAGGGAGGAGGAACAGGCCGTGTCGACGGTCAGCGCGGGCCCGTCCAGCCCCAGCGTGTACGCCACGCGACCGGAGGCGACACTCGGGGCGGTCCCCGTCAGCAGGTACCCCTGCGCCTCGTCGGGGACGGGGAGCGCACCCGAGGCCGCGCCTCCCGCGTAGTCGGTGGCGCTGATCCCTGTGAACACGCCCGTCGCGCTCCCGGCCAGGGAGGAGGGGTCGATGCCCGACCGCTCGATCGCCTCCCAGGACACTTCGAGCATGAGGCGCTGTTGCGGATCCATGGCCGCCGCCTCACGGGGCGAGATCCCGAAGAACTCCGCGTCGAACCCGGCCACATCGTCCAGGAAGCCGCCCGCCCGGGTCGCGCCGGGGCGGTCCACCACGGAGTCCAGGTCCCATCCCCGGTCGGCCGGCAGGTCACCGACCGCGTCGACGCGGTCCCGCAGCAGGTTCCACAGCGCTTCCGGTGTGTCCGCCCCTCCCGGGAGCCGGCAGCCCATGCCCACGATCGCGATCGGCTCGGCGTCGCGCGAACGCAGGCTGTCCAGTTCGGCCCGCGTACGGCGCAGGTCGGCGGTGACCCGCTTGAGGTAGTCGAGCAGCCGCGTGTCTTCCGTCATTGATGTCGCCTCACCGATTCGCGTGGTCCACGACCCATGACGGATCGCGGAGAGGTCAGGGGGTCGGGAACACGGTCAGTCACGCAGAGCGTCGTCGATGAAGGCGAACAGCTCTTCCCTGCTCGCGGACTCCAGATCCTTGTCGACCGCGTCCACCCGCTCCTGCCGCGGGGTGAGCCGCTCGAGCAGGTCCTGCAACCGCCGGGCGACGGCCCCGCGGTCCATGGCCGAGTCCTCGTCCTCGGTCAGGGCCTCCTCGATGCTGTCGATCCGCGTCATCACGATGTGCTGGGTATCGCCGAACAGTCGCTCCTCCAGGTGTCGGCCGAGCGCCGCACACGTCGGGTGGGAGTACGCGAGGCCGGCGGGCAGGCTGAGCCCGGTGAGCGCGGACATCCGGTTGCGCAACTCGATGGCGGTCACCGAGTCCATCCCCAGCTCCTTGTATCCGCGGTCGTCGTCCAGCACGTCCCCGGAGGCGTAGCCGAGGATGGCGGCGACCTCACGGCGCACGTGCTCGGTGAGCACCCTCCGGCGCCCGGCCCGGCCGAGCCCGGACAGCTGTTGCTCCAGGCCACCGGTGACGGCCCGGTCGGGGGTCCCGTGTTCGGCGGAGAAGGGGCCGAGGTCACGCAGCAGGGGGCTGGGCCGGTTGACGGTGAACGCCGCGCGGAACCGGGGCCAGTCGACGTCCGCGACGGCGAGCGCGGGCAGATCGCGGTCGAGCGCGCGTTCGAGCATCGTGATCGCGGTGTCCGGATCCATGGTCGGAAGCCCGTGTCGCTGCAGCAGCTCGGCCACGGCCGTGTCCTCGGCCATGCCGCCGCCGGCCCAGGCTCCCCAGGAGATCGAGGTGGCCGGGAGCCCGAGCGAGCGCCGGTGATGCACCAGTGCCTCGCAGAAGGCGTTGCCCGGCGCGTAGTTGCCCTGGCCGGTCACGCCGAAGACCGCGGAGACCGAGGAGTACACCACGAACGCCGACAGGTCCATGCCCTGGGTGAGCTCGTGAAGGTGCACCGCCGCGTCGCCCTTAGCGCGCAGCGCGCACGCCACCTGGTCAGGGGTGAGGTCGTCGATCGCGCCGTCGTCCAGGGAGGCGGCGGTGTGCACCACGGCACGCAGCGGGTACTTCTCGGGCACCCGGTCCAGGACGGCGGCGAGAGCGGCGCGGTCGGCGACGTCGCACGGGGCGATCGTGACCTCGGCCCCCGTCGAACGCAGTTCCGCTTCCAGGGCCCGGGCCCCCGGAGCCTCCGTCCCCCGCCGGCTCAGCAGGAGGAGGTGTTCCGCGCCACGCCGGGCGAGCCAGCGAGCGGTGTGCGCGCCCAGAGCCCCGGTGCCACCCGTGACCAGCACCGTGCCGGAGGGCTCCCACCGCCGGACGGCACGGGTCCGGCCGATGGGGGCCCGCACGAGTCTGCGCGCCAGGATCGCGCCGTCACGGATCGCGAGCTGGTCCTCGGCGTCACCCCTGTGCCCGGTCAGGACCGAGACGAGGGTCTCTCCCGCGTCCGGCGCGTCCGCGGACGGCAGGTCGACCATGCCGCCCCACCGGTCGCCGTGTTCCTGTGCGGCGACCCGGCCCAGCCCCCACACCAGGGCCGACGAGGGGTCGTTCACCGCGCCCCCGGCGGGGACGGCACCTCGGGTCACGCACCACAGAGGTGCCGTGAGCGCGGCGTCACCGAGGGCCTGCAGGAGCAGGACGGTGCTCTGGTGGGCGGTGGAGGCCGTGGGGCGGGTGACACCGTCGCCCCGGTCGGCCGCGTTCAGGCAGTGGAGTGCCACGACACCGGCGATCGTGTCCGTGCTCCTTCGGGCATCGACGAGGAGGTCGGCCAGACCCTCGCGGTCGACGGAGGCCGGCGCGTCCACGACCCGGGCCCGGCACCCCTCGCGCTCGAACGCCGCGACCATGTCGGTGACGACCGGGTCCGACGGCTCCGCGCCGAACAGCAGCCAGGTCCCGGAGGGCGCGACCGGTCCGTCGACCGCGTCGACCGGTACCCAGTCCTCCCGGTAGACCCAGTCCGAGGCGGGGTCGGAACCCGCTCCGCCGTCGGTGGCGGCCGGAAGGGCCCCGGCACCGGTCGCGGAGCCGTCTCCGCCTCCCGCCCTCCAGAAGCGCCGACGCCGGAAGGCGTAGGTGGGCAGGTCCACGACACGGGGGGCCTCACCGAACGCCCCGGTCCAGTCGACGTCGACACCGTGGCAGTGCGCCTCCGCGAGCGAGGCCGTGAAGCGCCGGGAGCCCCCGTCGTCACGGCGGAGCGTGCCCAGGACGACCGTGTCCGGAGCACCGTGCGACTCCGCGGTCTCCTGGACGTGCGCGGCCAGCACGGGGTGCGGGCCCACCTCCACGAACACGTCGTGCCCGTCCCGCAGCAGAACGCGGGTCACCTCGGCGAACTCGACCGGGTTCGACAGGTTCCGGTACCAGTAGTCGGCATCCAGCGCGGTCTCGTCCAGCCGCTCTCCGGTGAGGGTCGAGTACATCGGGATGTCCGGCCGACGCGGGCTGATCCCCGCGAGTTCCCTGCCCAACCGTTCGCGGATCCGGGCGACGTGCGGGGTGTGCGACGCGTAGTCGACCGCGATCGCCCGTGCCCTCACCCCCGTGGCCTCGTACTCCTCGACCAGTGAGCGCACAGCCTCCGGTTCCCCGGCGATCACCGTCGACGCCGGGCTGTTGACCGCCGCCAGATGAACGCTCGCGCCGAGGCCGGCGATGCGCTCGGCGACATCGTCCGGCCCCTGGGCGACCGCAGCCATCGCCCCGGTGCCCGACAACTCCAGCAGTGCCCTGCTGCGCAGCGCCACGACCTTCGCGGCGTCCTCCAACGAGAGTGCGCCGGCCACGCAGGCCGCAGCGATCTCTCCTTGGGAATGCCCGACCACGGCCGTCGGCCGCACTCCGTGGCCACTCCACAGTTCGGCGAGCGAGACCATGACGGCCCACAGCACCGGCTGAACGACGTCCACGCGTTCCGTCGCGGCGGTGCCCGCCCGTTGGCGCAGCACATCCGTGAGGGACCAGTCGACGAAGGGCGCCAGCGCCTCCTCGCACTCGGCCAGCCGCTGCGCGAACCCCGGGGAGGTGTCCATGAGTTCGACCGCCATGCCGGCCCACTGGCCGCCCTGGCCGGGGAAGACGAAGACGGGCCGACGATCACTGCCGGCCCGGCCGAGCAGCGTACTGGAGTCCGGGCGCCCCTCCGCCAAGGCCCGCAGTGACGCGGCGAAGGCCGCACGGTCCTCGGCGACGATGACGGCACGGTGTTCGAGTGGGGCCCGGGTTGCGGCGAGCGACCATCCTGTGTCGGCCGGATCCGTCTCCGGGTGGTCGAGGACGTGGTCCCGCAGGCGGGCCGCCTGCGCGCGCAGCGTCTCGTCGTCCCGTGCCGACAGGATCCACGGCAGGCTCCGCCGAGGAGCGGCGGCACGCACCGGACGCGGCTCCTCCGTCACCTCCGGGGCCTGTTCGACGATGACGTGGGCGTTGGTGCCGCTCATCCCGAACGACGAGATGCCGGCCCGTCTGGGGCGGTCCGTCCGCGGCCAGGTCCGCTCCCGTGTCAGCAGTCGGACCGCTCCCGACTCCCAGTCCACGTGCGGTGTGGGCTCGTCGGCGTGCAGCGTCCTGGGGAGCACCCCGTGGCGCAGGGACTCCACCACCTTGATGAGCCCCGCCACACCCGCCGCGGCCTGGGCGTGGCCGACGTTGGACTTGAGCGATCCCAGCCAGAGGGGGCGGTCGGCCGGCCTCTCCTGCCCGTAGGCGGTCAGCAGCGCCTGCGCCTCGATGGGGTCTCCGAGCGTGGTTCCCGTACCGTGCGCCTCCACCAGATCGACGTCCTCCGGCCTCAGCCCGGCGTCGGCCAGGGCCTTGCGGATCACCCGGACCTGAGAGGGCCCGTTGGGCGCGGTGAGACCGTTCGAGGCGCCGTCCTGATTGATCGCCCCTCCCCGGATGACCGCCAGGACCCGGTGTCCGTTGCGGCGTGCGTCGGACAGCCGCTCCAGGGTCACCAGGCCGACGCCTTCGGAGAAGCCCGCGCCGTCGGCGGTCGCGCCGAAGGCCTTGCAGCGGCCGTCCGCCGCCAGCCCGCCCAGATGGGTGAACTCCGTGAGCGGCCCGGGAGAGGACATCACCGTCGCCCCGCCGGCCAGGGCCAGGGTGCACTCCCCCGCCTGCAGTGCGCGCACCGCCAGTTGCACGGCCACCAGCGAGGACGAGCAGGCCGTGTCCGTGCTGATCGCCGGTCCGGTGAGGCCCAGTGCGTAGGAGATGCGGCCGGAGGCGACGCTGAGGGCGGTACCGGTCATCGCCAGACCGTCCTCCGGCGCCTGGGACAGCCGGGGCCCGTACTCCGGACTGGTCGTGCCGACGTACACCCCCGTGTCGGTCCCCCTGAGCGAGGACGGGCTGATCCCGGCACGCTCCAGGCTCTCCCACGCCACTTCCAGGAGCAGGCGCTGCTGGGGGTCCATGGCTTCGGCCTCGCGGGGGGAGATGCTGAAGAGCCCCGGGTCGAAGTCGGCCGCCGCGTCGAGGAAGGACCCCTGGGCCATCGACGACCTCGGCGCGTGGCCGCCCTCGCCTCGCAGTGCCGCCAGGTCCCACCCGCGGTCGTCGGGCAGCGGTCCCACGGTCTCCCGCCCGTGGACGACCAGATCCCACAGTGCCTCGGGAGAGCCGACGCCTCCCGGCAGACGGCACCCCATCCCCACGATGGCGATCGGCTCGGGCCGCGCGACATGGTCGAGTTCCTCTCGCAGTCGCGCGTTCTCCTTCAGAGCGGACCTGAGCGCCGCGACCAGACGGTGGTCATCGGAAGTCATGTGCTGTCTCCTGTCCACGTTCGGCTGGGGACTCGCTCTGGAGGGCCAGGTCCACGAGAGCGTCCACCCCCATGGAGTCGATGTTCCGCTCCCGCTCACCGGCGTCCGCCGGGGATGCGGAAGAGCGGGGACCGGCTTGCCCCTGCCAGAGGATCTCCTTCTCGTCGGGGGACGGCAGCCCGGTCAGGAAGCGCGCCAGGGCGCGCGGGGTCGGGTGGTCGAAGACAGCGGTGGCCGGGACCCGCACGCCCGTCGCGGCGCTCAGCCGGTTGCGCAGCTCCACACCGGTGAGCGAGTCCAGACCGAGCTCGGTGAAGGGCCGGTCCGGTGCGATCCGCGCGGGCCCGTCCTCCGGTGCGTGGCCGAGCACGACGGCGGTGTGGGCGCGCACCTCGGCGAGCAGGGCGCGTTCGCGGTCGGCCTCGGACAGCCCGGCGAACCGGTCGGCGGGCGCGGCGCCGGACCCGGCGTCCGCACTGGTTCCCGCGCCAGCGGGCGCGTCCGTGCCCGCCGGCGCGAACAGGCCGCGCAGGACCGGGATGTCGGCGGCACCGACGGGCTCCAGCAGCGCGGGGACGCCGTTCGCCAGTCCCCACAGCAGGGCCGTGTCGAACTGGGCCAGCGCGTCCTCGGGCGGCATCGGTGCGAGCCCTCCCCTGCTGAGGACGCCGAGGTCGGTGTCGTCCAGGTGCGCGGTCATCCCGCTCCCGCCCGCCCACAGGCCCCAGGCCAGAGAGGTGGCGGGGAGTCCGCGCTCGCGCCGGTGGTGGGCGAGGGCGTCGCAGAAGACGTTGGCCGCCGCGTAGTTGGCCTGCCCCGGGTTGCCCAGCACGCCCGCCGCCGACGAGTACAGGACGAAGGATCCCAGGTCGGCGTCGGCGGTGAGCTCGTGCAGATTCCACGCGGCGTCGACCTTGGGGCGCAGGACCCGGTCGATGCCCTCGGGGGTGAGGGAGGTGATGGTGGCGTCGTCGAGCACGCCGGCGGTGTGCACCACGGCCCCCAGCGGCCGGTCCTCGGGGAGTTGCGCGAGCAGCGCGCGCAGGGCGGGGCGGTCCGCGGCGTCGCACGCCACGACCTCCACCCGGGCGCCGAGCGCCTCGAGTTCGGCGGTGCGGGCGGCCTGTCCCTCGGCCTCCGGTCCGCTGCGGCTGATCAGGAGCAGGTGCCGTACGCCGTAGCCGGTGACCAGGTGGCGGGCCACCCGGTGGCCCAGGGTTCCGGTGCCGCCGGTGATCAGTGTCGTGCGCTCCTGCGGGTAGGGGGCGGGCACCGTGAGCACCAGCTTGCCGACGTTCTCGCCGCGCTGGAGCGAGCGCAGGGCGTCCTGGGCGCACCGCAGGGGGTGGACGACGGTCGGCGGCGGCGAGAGCACTCCGCTCTCGAGCAGTTCCATGACGCGCGTGAGCATCTGCCCGATGCGTTCCGGGGCGACGTCGGGCAGGTTGAACGCCTGGTATCCGCGGCCCGGGTAGGCGCCGGCGACGTCTTCTGAGGTACGGATGTCGGTCTTGCCCATCTCCACGAACCGGCCGCCGGGGCCGTCGCCGTCGCCCGGGGACCGCAGCAACCGCAGGGAGGCGTCCACGAACTCACCGCTGAGCGAGTTGAGGACGACGTCCATGCCGCGCCCGCCGTTGGCCTCGCGCAGCCGCTCCTCGAACTCCAGGTCGCGGGAGGAGGCCAGGCGCTCCTCGGCGAGTCCGTAGGCGGCGAGCCCGGCCCACTTGTGCGGGCTGGCCGTGCCGAACACGGACGCGCCCATGTGCTGGGCCAACTGCACGGCGGCCGTACCGACACCGCCGGCGGCGGCGTGCACGAGGACGCTGTCCCCGGGACGCACCGCGGCCAGGTCCACCAAGCCGTGGTAGGCGCTCAGGAAGGCCACCGGTACCGCCGCCGCCTGTTCGAACGACCAGCCCCGCGGAATGGCGGCGAGCCTGCGGGCGTCGGCGACCGCGACCGGGCCGAACGCGCCGTCGAACATTCCGGTGACGCGGTCGCCCGGGCTCAGGCCGACCACGTCCGCGCCGGTGTCCAGGACGATGCCGGCGCCCTCGATGCCCATGCCCGTCTCGTTCTCGACCAGGCCCAGCGCCACCACGACGTCGCGGAAGTTCACCCCGGCGGCACGGACGGCGAGACGCACCTCCTGCGGGCCGAGCGGACCGCCGGCCTCCAGCGCGGGCAGCAGGTCCAGGTCCTTCAGGGAGCCGGGGCGGCGGGTGTCCAGCCGCCACAGCGCGCCCGGCGGTGTCAGCCGGTCGTCGGAGTCGGCCCTGACCAGGCGGGGCACCAGGACCGTGCCGGAGCGCAGCGCGAGCTGGGGTTCGCCCAGTCCGACCGCACCCGCGACCACCCGGTGCGAGTCCTCGGACCCGTCGGAGTCCACCAGAACGAGCCGGTCGGGGTACTCGCGCTGGGCCGCCCGCAGCAGGCCCCACACGGGGGCGGCGGCGAGTCCGGTGAGCCGGGTGGCGGGGTCGGTGGCCACGGCCCGCCAGGTCACCACCACCAGGCGGGCGTGCTCGGTGCGGGGGTCGGTCAGCCAGGCGCGGATGGTCGACAGGGCCGAGTCGAGGCCCTGGCGGACGGCGTCGGGGACGTGCGTCTCGTCGGAGTAGACGGCCGCGGCGGGCAGTTCGGTGTAGACCACCGGCGGCACCGTGCCGTCCCGGTCCAGCCCCTCGAGGTCGGGCAGACCGGTGGGGATGGCCGACGATGGCGGGGGCGCGTCGACCTTCTCCCAGACCAGTTCGTACAGGCCCGGCAGTTCGGCGGGATCGCGCGGCGGAAGGACGTCCTCGTCGAGCGGGCGCAGGACGAGCTCGTCGACGGAGACGACCTCGGCCCCGGACTCGTCGGTGAGGGCGAGGCGGTACCGGTCGGGCCCGAGTTCGGTCGCGCGCACCCGCAGGCGACGGGACGCGGCGGCCTCGGCGGCGGGCCGCACGCGCACGCCCGACCAGGCGAACGGCACCAGCAGGGAGCGCTCGTCGCCGCCGTGCAGGAGGAGCACGTGCAGCGCGGCGTCGACCACGGCGGGGTGCGGCCCGTGGAAGGGGCCGCCGGCGGCGGACACCACGGGTGGTTCGACCTCGGCCAGCAGCTCGTTCTCGTGCCGCCACACGCCGCGCAGGCCCCGGAAGAGCGGTCCGTAGGAGTAGCCGCGCCGGACCAGGCGGTCGTAGTCGGGCCACACGGCCAGCGACTCGGCCGCCGTCGGCGGCCAGGGGGAGGCAGGCGCGGGGTCGCCCGCGGTGTCGGACGCGGGGGCGTCGGCCGCGGCCACCGCCCCTGACGCGTGGCGGGTCCACGGCGTGTCCGGAGCCGCGTCCACGGGACGGGCGTGCACGGCCAGTGCGCGTCGGCCCCGCTCGTCCGCGGCGTCCACGGTGACCTGGAGCCTGAGGCCCGGGCCGCGGGACAGGACCAGGGGCGCCTCCAGGACCAGGTCGGCGACGGTGGGCGCGCCCACGCGCGCGCCCGCGTGCGCGGCCAGGTCCACCAGTGCGGTGCCCGGGGCGACGACACGGCCCAGCACACCGTGGTCGCGCGCCCAGGCCTGGCCGTCCAGGTCCACGCGCCCGGTGAAGACCGTGCGCCCGTCGGCCAGGGCGAGCCCGTCGTCGATCAGCGGTTCCGCCGGCGGTGCCTGGACGGCCGCGACCGCGGCGGGCGGCGTGACCCAGTGGCGTTCGCGCCGGAAGGGGTCCTCGGGCACGGTGACGGGCGCGCCCTCGTCGGCCACGCCCTCCAACACCACGTGGGCGTTGGTCCCGCTGATTCCGAAGGAGGACACCGCGGCCCGGCGGGGGCGCCCCGTGTCCGGCCATGGCTCGGCGTCGGAGAGCACGCGTACCCCGCTGCCGTCCCAGTCGACCCGGCCGGTGGGTTCCTCCGCGTGCAGGGTCCGGGGCAGGCGCCCGTGCCGGAGGGCTTCGACGGTCTTGATCACCCCGGCCACGCCGGCGGCGGCCTGCGCGTGTCCGATGTTGGACTTGAGTGATCCCAGCCGCAGGTCCTCATGGGGACCGTCGGTCCGGGCGGCGCCGTACACCGAGATCAGCGCCTTGGCCTCGATCGGGTCACCCAGCCGGGTCCCGGTGCCGTGCGCCTCCACGGCGTCCACCTCGTCCGGCTCCAGCCCGGCCGAGGCCAGCGCCTGGCGGATCACCCGTTCCTGGGCGTCGCGGCTGGGTGCGGTCAGCCCGTTGCTGGCGCCGTCGGAGTTGACCGCGCTGCCCTTGACCAGTGCCAGGACGGGCCGGCCGGCCCGGCGGGCGTGGGAAGCGCGCTCCAGCAGGAGCATGCCCGCGCCCTCGGCCCAGGCGGTGCCGTCGGCCCCGGCACCGAAGGCGCGGCAGTGCCCGTCCGGGGACAGGCCGCGCTGGGCGGCGAACTCCAGGAACATACCGGGGGTGGCCATCACGGTGGCGCCGCCGGCCAGGGCCATCTCGCACTCGCCCCGGCGGATGGCCTGGGCCGCCTGGTGCAGGGCCACGAGCGAGGCGGAACAGGCGGTGTCGATGGTCATCGCCGGTCCGCGCAGGCCCAGGACGTAGGCGATGCGGCCCGAGGCCACGCTCAGGGTGCTGCCGGTCAGCCGGTAGCCGCCGTCGCCGCCGTCGCCCTGGTCGGCCAGGCGCGGCCCGTACTCGGTCGGCATCGCGCCGACGAACACCCCGACCTGGCGTTCACGCAGGTCGTCGGTGCTCATTCCGGCCCGTTGGACGGCCTCCCAGGAGGTCTCCAGCAGCAGCCGCTGCTGGGGGTCCATGGCGTCGGCCTCACGGGGACTGATGCCGAAGAAGTCGGCGTCGAAGAGGTCGGCGTCGTAGAGGAAGCCGCCGGAGCGCGTGTAGGTCCGGCCGGGGGTGCCGGGTTCGGGGTCGTACAGGCCCGGCAGGTCCCAGCCGCGGTTGTCGGGGAAGTCGCCGATCGCGTCCACGCCGTCCTCGACCAGCCGCCACAGCTGTTCCGGCGTGCGTACTCCACCCGGCAGCCGGCAGGCCATGGCCGTGATGGCGACCGGGTCGTCGTCGGGGACGGGTGCCGTGACAGCGGGGGCCGTGCGGCCGGGCCGGACCGTCGGGGGCCGCGCGGCCGGAGCGGAGGGATCGGGGCCCGCGTCCTCCGGGGCGGCGGACGTCAGCGGCACCCTCTCACCCAGCTCCGCGACCAGGTGGTCGGCCAGGGCCGCGGGCGTGGACAGGTCGAACAGGGTCGTCGCCTCCAGGGGCACACCCGTGCGGTCCCTGACCCTGGCCGCGAGTTCGAGCAGCATGACCGAGTCGAAGCCCAGGTCACGAAAGGCCCGTTGCTCGTCGGCGGCGGAGAGCGCGCGCTGTCCGAGCACCCGCACGACGAGCGCGGTGACCAGGTCCCTGGTGCCGTCCTCGGCGGCGTCCCGCTCCCGGGGCTCGGGCTCCGGCTCGGCTCCCGGCCAGAAGCTCCGCCGCTGGAAGGCGTAGGTGGGCAGGTCGATCCGGCGCGCCCCCGTCCCGCGGAACAGGCGTTCCCAGTCCACGTCCACACCCTCGGTGAACGCCTGAGCCGCCGCCGCGAGCAGCTGGGCCCGGTCCCCGCAGTCGCGCCGCAGGGTCTTGAGGACCGCCGCGTCGATCCCGTCCGCGGCCAGTGTGCGCTCGATACCGAACGTCAGGACGGGATGCGGGCCGACCTCGATGAACGACGTGTGCCCGGACCCGCCCGCGGCCCGCACCGCGTCGGCGAACCGGACCGTGCCGCGGAGGTTCCGGAACCAGTACTCGGCGTCCATGGGCGGGTCGTCCGGTGCCGACCGACGGCCCAGGACCGTGGAGAAGAACGGGACCCGGCCGGGCCGGGGCACGACCTCGCCGAGGCGTTCCAGGAGGTCCTGGCGGATGCGTTCGACGTGCGCGGAGTGCGAGGCGTAGTCGACGTCCACGAGCGAGCCGTGCACACCCGCGTCGGCGCAGTGCTCCACGGCGCGGCGCACCGCCTCGGGCGTCCCCGAGACCACGACCGACTCGGGGCCGTTGACGGCGGCCAGGTGCAGTTCGGGGTCGGCGGCGGCCAGCGCCTCGGCGCGGTCGGGCGACAGCCCCAGCGAGGCCATCCCCCCGCTGCCCGCGAGCGCGGTCAGAGCGCGGCTGCGCAGGGCCACCACCCGCGCCGCGTCCTCCAGCGTCAGGATCCCCGCGACGCACGCGGCGGCGATCTCCCCCTGGGAGTGGCCGATCACCGCGGCCGGTTCGACGCCCAGTTCCGCCCATGCCCTGGCCAGGGAGACCATCACCGCCCACAGCACCGGCTGGATCACGTCCACGCGGGCGTCGGTCCCGGTGAGTGGCGGGGACTGGGGCTCGCCGCGCAGCACGCGGGTCAGGGACCAGTCCACGTAGGGGTCCAGCGCCCGTTCGCACTCGCGCAGCCGTGTGGCGAAGGCCCGGGCCAGGGAGCTGTTGTCGTCCAGCAGTTCCCGGGCCATGCCCTGCCACTGCCCGCCCTGGCCGGGGAAGACCATCACGGGCCGGGCCCGTCCCGCGGAGCCGGCGGCCCGATCGGCGCGCACGGCCTCCAGTTCACGTGCCTCCGAGCCGCCGGAGGCGAAGATGACGGCCCGGTGCTCGAAGACGGCGCGGGTCCTGGCCAGGGACAGGCCCACGTCCTGGGCGAGCAGTCCGGGGCGGGCGGAGACGAAGTGGTGCAGAGCCGAGGCCTGCGCGCGCAGCGCCTCCTCCGACCGCGCCGACAGCACCCACGGAACGGGGTCCAGGGCCGTCTCCCCCGTGATGGCGCCCGAGCGGTCGGCCTTGGGCGGCGGGGGCGGTCCGAGGACCAGGTGGCAGTTGGTGCCGCCCATCCCGAAGGAGGACACACCGGCCAGCGGCGCTTCCGCGGGCCACGGTTCGCGACGCGTCTGCGGGCTCAGCCGCAGCGCCTCCAGGTCGATGTCGGGGTGGGGTTCGGCGAAGTTCCGGGTCGGCGGCAGTTGTCCGTAGGACAGGCTCAGCACGGCCTTGACCAGCCCGACGATCCCCGCGGCGCCTTCCAGGTGCCCGATGTTGGTCTTGACCGAGCCCACCCGCAGCGGCTCCTCCCGCCCCTGGGCGAACACCGCGCCGAGCGCGGCCGCCTCGACCGGGTCGCCCGCGGGGGTGCCGGTGCCGTGGAGTTCGACGTAGCCCACCTGGGAGGGGTCGGCCGCGGCCCGCCGCAGCGCGGTGGCCAGGACCTCCCGCTGGCCCTGTGCGTCGGGGTGCGCGAGGTAGGGGGTCCGGCCGGAGTTGTTGACCGCGCCGCCGCGCAGGACCGCGTACACCGGGTCGCCGTCGGCCACGGCCCGGTCCAGCGGTTTGAGGACCACCACGGCACCGCCTTCGCCCCGCGCGTAGCCGTTGGCCCGGGCGTCGAAGGTGTAGCAGTGCGCGTCGGGGGAGAGCCCGCCGAACCGGGCCGCGCTCTCCGTGCCCTCCGGGGTCAGGATCAGGTTGACGCCTCCGGCCAGCGCCGTCGAGCACTCGCCCCGGCGCAGGCTCTCCATCGCCATGTGGACGCTGACCAGGGAGGACGACTGTCCGCTGTCCACGGTCAGGCTGGGACCGGACAGGCCCAGGGCGTAGGAGACCCTGTTGGCGATCATCCCGCGCTGGTTCCCGGCCATCGAGTGGTGGGTGATGCCCGCGCCGCCTGCACTCTGCTGCAGAGCCGCGTAGTCGGAGGAGATCGCGCCGGTGAACACACCGCAGTCCGACCCGCGCAGGGAGTCCGGTGCCGTCTGGGACCGCTCCAGGGCCTCCCAGCTGAGTTCGAGCATGATGCGCTGCTGGGGATCCATGGCCAGCGCCTCACGCGGGGAGATGCCGAAGAAGGCCGCGTCGAAGTCCTCGGGGCGGTCGAGGTAGCCGCCCCAGTGGCCGTCCCGGGTGGCGGAGGAGACGCCGAGTCGCTCGGGTGGCGCGGTGATCGACTCCCGGCCCTCGCACAGGAGCCGCCAGAAGGCCTCGGGGGTCGACGCCCCCGGGAGCCGACAGGAGACTCCGACCACCGCGACGGGGGCCTCCGGGCCCCCCGGCCCGCCGGACGGATGGTCACTGGTCATCGCGTTAGCTCCGATCACGCTTCACGTTCTCGCGTTGTCCGCACGCCGACGGGGCGCCATTGTGCGCGTGCCGTGCAAATGCACGGGCGCGTCGCATATTTCCGCAGGTCAGAAGGGCTACTACTGGAATACGACACGCGGGAGGCCCACGGAACGGGGATCGCGGTCTTCAGGGGCAGGGGAAGTCACGCGGGGCAGGTGCGAGGAGAACGCGCGGGGAGACACGGGGCACCTTCCTGGTCTAGCCGGAAACACCTACCCGAAGGCAGACGCGACAAATAGCCGACATACCACACTTATGCGGGCATCAGACACATACACATCCATATGTCACTTACAGCAACAGACTTCAACACGAGGGATCGTAACCGCTGGCCACAACGCATGACAACGAAGTACCTCTTTTCGGTCAAACGACTCAGGCATTCGGTCATTGACGTAACTCTGATGCCATCCGCCCTCGGACAGCGAGAAGCCCGATGCCACAGGGACATCGGGCCTTCTCGCCGGAGCAGTGGAGGTCAGGAGCCCGACCGCGCTCGAACCTCGGCGACGAACTGCATCGCGCGGTCGGGATCAAGCAGCCAGGTCCCGTAGTCCGGCGGGTAGTCCCACCCCTGGATCCACCGGTCCCCCACTTCGGAGAAGTCCCTGGCCGCGTCGAGGAGATCGTAGAAATAGGGCGGTAGATCACCGCTATCCCACAATGTGGAATTCATTTCGGACCAGAGCTGGTTGTGCAGGCCGAACTCCCAGAAGCGGTCGAACGTCTTGACCAGGAACTCCTCATCGAACTCACGGTCACCGTGCTCGATGATGCTCTCCAGGTAGGCCTTGGCACACCTGGTGGAGTTGTTCCAGCTCTGGCCGACGTACGGGTCCATCGTGACGACCACGTCCGCCATGCCGAGCACGCGCCCGCCGGACGGCAGCACACCGACCGGGTTGCGGACCTGCGGGGTCAACTCCTCGACCAGCGTGCTGTTGCGACCGTCCGACAGGACCGCGTCCTTGGCCCGCTCGAAGTACTCCGGCGCGTACTGGCGCAGCAGGTCCTTCATCCGGCGGAGCTGCTCCTCGGGACCCGGCCGGTCGGGCCAGGCGTCCATGGGGCCGCCGCGCTTGTCCACCATGAGCAGGTTGTGGCAGGGCCCCTCCTGCGTGAGGATCGGGATGAAGATGATGTTGCCCGCGTCGGCCGCGGACGCCGCCCAGCCGATGTTCTCGTCATCGCCGTCCCAGGGCCAGACGTCGAAGATCTGGGCCTGCGCGATCGAGCGGGGCCTGGCCCCGCTGAAACGGCTCTCGTCGTAGTCGAAGAGCTGGCCGAGTTCGCCGTGGCCGACGGCCACGATGATCAGTTCGAACATGCGGGAGAAGTAGTCGAGGTCGGTGACGGTGACGCCGTGGATCACCACCTTGCCCCCGCGGTCCTCGAAGTACTCCAGCCAGTCGGCCATCTTGACACGGCGATCCACCGAGACCGTGTAGTCGTTGCCCTCTCCGGTCCTGCCGGTGAAGGTGCGGACGGCCTCGTCCCCCCTCGGGTACAGATGCACCCTCTGGTTCCTGATCTGCGGGGACAGTGCGCTCCAGAGGTCCAGGTTGTGCTCACGCTCGTAGTTCAGGGCCGTCGGGAAGGTGAGCTGCGAGACCGAGGGCTTGCCGGTCCGGATCTCCATCGAGGACTGCCCCGTGATCACCGTGACGTCATAGCCCTCGGTCAGAAGGCCATGGGCCAGGTGCAGACCGGCGTGGCCCGCGCCGACGATAAGGATTTTGCGCATCTGTCGCTTACTTTCCTGGGGGAATCAACGGTGACGAGGGGACCGGTGCTGGACCCGCTCCCCGCCCGTCAGGCAACGGGTTCGCTCGCGCGGTTGTGTTCGAGGGCGTACCGGAGCAGCGTCTTGAGCACGTCGCCGCCGGAGCTCCGGTGGCGCGCGTCGAAGTCGATGATCGGCACCTCCGGGCTGATCTCCAACGCCTCGCGGACCTGTTCGGGGCTGTACTCGAGGAGGCCCTCGAACTTGTTCAGCGCGACGATGTAGGGGATGCGCTTGGTCGTCTCGAAGTAGTCCACCGCGTCGAAGGAGTCCGCGAGCCTGCGGCAGTCGACCACGACGACGGCGCCGACCGCGCCCCGTACGAGATCGTCCCACATGAACCAGAACCGCGCCTGGCCCGGCGTTCCGAACATGTACATGATCAGTTCGTCGTCGACGGTGATGCGACCGAAGTCCATCGCGACGGTGGTGGTCGTCTTGTGCGGTGTGATCGAGTTGTCGTCGTGACCGATGCTGGCCTCGGTCATGATCGCTTCGGTCGTGACCGGCGGAATCTCCGACACCGAGCTCACCAAGGTCGTCTTGCCGGCGCCGAAGCCACCGGCGATGACGATCTTGCTCGACATCTTCTTGCGATTCGACCTGCTGTCACTGGAAAAGTCGTTCGAGACCACGAAGAGCCCTCTCCAGAACCTGGTTTTCCGATGGACTGCTGCCGGTGATGGTCGGGTGGATGTACACCAGGTCCTGTTCGGCCAGGTCGCTGATCAGGACCTGGGTGACGCCCAGGGGGATGTTCAACTCGGCCGACACCTCAGCGAGTGACCGCGTCTCTCGGCACAGTCGGTAGATGTTGATGGACTCCGGCATGAGGGTGCTCGGTGGTTCCTGGCCCGGCTCAGAGGTCGAGACCAGGGTCTGCACCATCAGCGGATGCCGCGATCGCGTCCGGCCACCTGTGAAGGTGAACGGGCGGACGCGGTTGCTCCTTCGCCTGCGGAAGCTCATTTCAGTGGCAACCTTCTCATGATCCCTGTGAACCGTTTCGGGTCGCCGTCGTCAGCTCTGGATGACTTCCCGCAGCTGCGAGCGCAGCTGCGGGGTCAGCACGTGGGCGACGTTCTCCACGAGCTTGGTCATCTGGAAGCCGACGATCTTCAACTCCGTGCCCGGCGCGGTCAGGACGGCCATGCAGGATCCGTCGCTGATCGCCATGATGAACAGGTGTCCCTGGTTGAAGCGCACCAGGAGCTGCTCGCAGTCTCCGCGCTGGAACAGGTTCGCTCCACCGACGGCGAGGCTGTGCAGTCCGCTGGCGATGGCGGCGAGCTGCTCGGCGTGCTCCTCGGGGAAGTCACTGGAGTGGGTCAGCACCAGGCCGTCGGAGGAGACGACCACGGCGTGCTCGACTCCTCGGACATCGCGGACGAACCTGTCGATGAGCCACGAGAAGTTCTCAACGCTGTCGTTTGCGGGTTCAGTCATCGCGGGTAACCTGCCTCGGCCGTGTGTCGTTGTCGCTGTTGGTCAGTGGTGCGCGTGCGTGCGGGCGTCGCGTCGGTCCGGTGGGGGCTCACGTGGTCCCGCCCTCCTTGCCGTCCGACTCCTCGCGTGCCTCGCGTTCGCCGTCGAGGAAGTCGCCGAGATCGTCGCGGATCTGCTCGGCTCTGGCCTCGCCGGACAGCTTGGGTGTGTCCGACGGCGGCCCGGGCGGAGGGACCGACTTCGGGTGCGGCATCATCCGCAGCGGCGAGCCGTGCGGGGTGGCGCTGCGCCGGGGCAGGCCCGCGGCGGTGACGGAGGAGTCTCCCCCGTTGGTGGGCTTGGAGGCCGAACTGCCGTTCACTCCGTTGGTTCCCGTCACCGGAGGGGGCGTGAGGGCTTGGGACACGGATCCGACCGAGGGACCCGACGTCGAGGGGACGGCCGAGGTCCGGGACTTGCCCGGGGTCGGCGGCGTCGCCACGCGCAACAGCTCCTTGGGGATGATCGTGTAGGCGTTCACCCCACGGAACGCGCGGGACTCCAAGCGGGTCTCCAGGCCGTGCTTGCGACCGATCCGGCTCGCGACGTACAGGCCCATGTGCCGGGGTACGTCGTCGTCGAGCCTCGGGGAGCCGCTGAGCCGGTCGTTGAGTTCACCGAGCTGGTGCTCGGGGATGCCCACTCCCTCGTCCTCGACGATCATCATCAGCCGGCCGTCGTCCATCTCCCGGGCACTGATGACGACCTGGGAGTGCTCGGGCGAGTTGGCCGTCGCGTTGTCCAGGAGTTCGGCCAGGAGGTGGCTGATGTCGTCGGCCGCCATACCGGTGATGGAGGTCTGCGGCAGCTTCCCGAGGCGGACGCGGGGGTAGTCCTTGATCTCGGAGGTCGCGGCGCGGGCGACGTCGAGGAGGGGGACGATCTCGTCGTGGGCGTCGGACTCGCCCCCGTCGTGGCCGGTCAGCACGAGGAAGTTCTCGCCGTTGCGGCGCATGCGGGTGGCGAAGTTGTCGATCTGGAAGAGCTTGTCGAGGAGGTCGGGGTCCTTGGCGTCGGTCTCCAGCTCCTCGACCATCTCCAGGAGCGCGTCCACCAACGACAGGTCGCGCATGGCCAGACCGGCGAGAGCCTCGTTGAGGATCGTCTCCGTCTGTTCGGCGACCGGGGGCGCGGGAGCGGCGGGGGCCTCGGGGGCGGGCGCGCTCCCGACCGCGGGCGCGCTCTCGTCCCCGGTCGCCTCGGGCGCGGGAGCGGGCGCACTCGGTGCCGGGGCGGACGCCTCGGGGCGCGGCAGCGCCCTGGGCTGCTCCGCCGACTCGACGCTGTCGTGCGCGGGCGCCTCGGGACGGTCCTCGCGCTCCGGGCGCTCGGCGCGGTCCTGCACCGGTTCCGCGGTGAGGACCTGCGGCGGCTGGCCGGGGGCGAGCACGATGACGTGCTGGATCGGCTGCCCGTGCGCCTGGTAGGGAACGGGGTAGACCACCGGCTGCCCGGGCAGGACGTAGCCGGGCGGCTGGAAGGGGGCCGGGTAGGCGCTCTGGTAGGTCACGATCGGGTGCGGAGCCGGGTAGGGCATCGGATACTGCGGCATCGGCTGGGGCGGCGGAGGAGGAGCCGCCTGCTGGTACGCGCCGTAGGGGTACGGCGGCGGGTAGCCGTGCTGCTGCTGGCCGTCCTGCCACGGACCGCGCGGGTCCGGGGCGGGCGGGTACTGCTGGGGGCCGTGGCCGTACCCCGCGGGGGGCTGCGGCAGGCCTGTGGGCTCCTGTGGCACCTGGTACCCCTGTCGTCCTGGTGAGGGGGGAGCGGGTTGCTGCCCGTGGGGGCCCCGCCACCCCTGCTCGTCATACGTGTGGTGGGGCCGTCCCGGGGCCGGGGGCCCCGCTGGTCCGGTCGGCCGCTGGCCCCACGCGGTGTGGTCCGCCGCCTGGTGGCTCGTGGGCGCGTCGGCGGCGTGCGGTCTGCGTCGTTCGTGCTCCCCCGGTTCGTCCGAGGTCGTGTGGGTGTGGTCGGCCATGGGCGGAGCTCCCTCCGGGGGCCGGGCCCCGTCCTGTCCGGCCGGCACCCGCGGGGAGCGGGTGCCGTGATGGCCGGAACGGTCGTGGGTGCTGGTGAGGTCGGGCGCTGCGGGCGAGGCGTCGCCCGCACGGGGGGTCGGGTCGGCCGGGGCTCCCGTGCGGTCGCCCCGCTCGGGGCGTGTACGGGTGCGGACGGGCCGAAGAGGCGGAAGAGTGGGCGCCGGTGTCCCGCGTCCGGGCTCAGGGGGGTGCGCGGCGGAGTCCGTGTCGGTCCGGCCGGTCGGAGCAGGCGCCGACGGGGCGCTCTCCTTCCCCGGAGCCGGGGACCGGTCGGCGGAAGGAGAGGGCTCGGCCGGCGTTCGAGCCGTGGGGGCGGAGGCGGCCGGAGCGCTCGGCTCCGCCGGAGCCGGGGGCCGGTCGGCGGCCTTCCGTTCGGCCTGAGCGTCAGTGGTCGGGGCACTCGCCTTCGCCGGAGCGGACTCGGAAGTCCTGGAAGCGGGAGCACTCGGCTTGCCGCCGTCAGCCGTCGGGGCCCCGGTGGCACTGTCCTTGGCCGCGGCCGGAGACCGCTCGGCGGGCTTCTTCTCCACTGGAGCGGCGCCACTCGGAGCACTCCCCTTGGCAGCGGTCGGCGCAACGGGGCCGGAAGCCGAGTCGCTGTCCTTGGCGGCGGCCGGAGACCGCTCGGCGGGCTTCTTCTCCACCCGAGCAGGGCCCGTCGAAGCACTCCCCTTCGCCACCGTCGACTCGACAGGACCGGAAGCCGAGTCGCCGTCCTTGGCCGCGGCCGGAGACCGCTCGGCGGGCTTCTTCTCCACCCGAGCAGGGCCCGTCGAAGCACTCCCCTTCGCCACCGTCGACTCGACAGGACCGGAAGCCGAGTCGCCGTCCTTGGCGGCGGCCGGAGACCGCTCGGCGGGCTTCTTCTCCACCCGAGCAGGGCCCGTCGAAGCACTCCCCTTCGCCGAACTGGGAGCAGCCGGAGCCGGGTCCGCGGCGGGAGGGCTCGGCTTGCGGTCGTCGGCGGCGGGAGCCTGGTCACCCGCGGCGCCGGCCTCGGGCGCGCGCACGGGAACCACGCGCGGCTCGGGCTCGTTGAGGCCCACCCCGCGCCACTGCCCCACCGGGTGGGCACCGGTGTCGACGTCGTCGACCTTGAGCGGCCGCGTGTAGGGGTTGGGAACGTTCACCCTGGCCGCCGGGCGGTATCCGTTCTCGGCCGGGCCGGAGAAGGGGCCGACGGGTGTGGCCGACGAGGCGTCCTCGTTCTTCACCGGCGTGGTCTGGTCCCGCTCCGACGCCGGGTCCGGGTTGTGCGGATGCACGGGCTGATGCACGGGATGTCCTTGTTCGGGCTCCGGGGGTGGGACTTCCTGGGACTTGACGATCCGGGAGATGGCCCTGCGAAACCTGCCTCGGCCCATCCCCGACTGCGCGGGACCTGGGCCGTGTCGTGGTGGCGGCTCCTCTGACACGATCTCGTCTCCTTGGAATCAGCCGGGCGGTGCGGCGCTGGCCCCGCACCTTCGGCCCGTTCGAGGAGAACAGGGGTGACGGGACCGCGCCGGGACCTGGCACTGACGACACATCCCGGGCGCAGGGGAAACGCCTCGACGTCCCCGGAGCGGCACGGGCGCGCGTTCGGATACCCCGGCCGGGGTGGTCGACACCCATCCGGCGACAAGTATCCACGTCCGGAACAATTCCTGTACTTCCACCGAGAACCGTCTTTCGGTTCGTCAGACTAACAAAGGCCGTGGAGCTTGGCAGGCGAATCGGGAAAGCACCGGGAAACACCCCAGCGGGACACGGATGACGTGCGATAACTCAGGAAAAGTCATTTTATGGCTTTTGAGTGTTATGTCTTACTTGTGTCGATCTGTCCGCTTCGCTCGCAGTGGGGAGGATCACATTCATCACTCCAGCAACTTCCGTTCCCACGCACGCCACGGGGGCGGAGGCCGATCGGCCTCCGCCCCCGTCGTACCGGGCTTCCGGTGCTCTACTCGACCGGTTCCAGGTCCCCCTGGATCAGCGACAGCATCACATGGTTGTCCTGGTACTGCTCGTTGTTGGCCGCCGGGTGGTCGGCGGCGAAGTGCTGGACGCGCACCCCCTCGACCGCGGGTGCGAGGTACCGGTAGGTCCAGATCGGAATGCGCGGGAGCAGTTCGTTGAAGATGATCGCCAGCCGTTTGAGCGCGGCGTGCTGCTCCTCCTCGGTCCCGGCCCGCTTGGCCTCCTCGATCAGCTCCTCCACGTCGACCTTCCCCTGGGAGGGGCTGTCCACGTTCAGGTCGAACGACTGGCCGGGGTTGTCCTCGTCGCCGGAGTTCTCCAGCAGGAAGTTCATCTGGAAGGCTCCCCAGTAGTCGGGGATCTCCGGGTTGCCCCAGTGCCGCACCGCGACCTCGAAGTCACCCGCGCCCCAGATGCCCCACGGGTTGTCGGACGGAACGTTGCGGGCCTCGCACCGGATCCCGAAGGAGTTCCACGCCTCCTCCACCTGCGACGCGGTGAGCTCGAAGTCGCCCCAGCCGGCGACGCCGATGATCTCGTAGCTGGCCGGCTCCCCGTCCGGCAGGTGCCAGATCCCGTCCTCCAGGGTCCACCCCGCGTCCTCCAGAAGCTCCGTCGCCCTGTCGGGGTCGTACCCGTAGTGCTCGAACCCCGCCAGCTCCTCCTCCGTCATGATCTCCTCCGCCTGGAGGTCGACCAGCCCCGCGTAGTACTCCACCCCGCTGTAGGCCTCGCCGCGCGCGACCTGGCCGATCGTCTCGGTGTCCAGCAGGTGCGCCAGCGCCTTGCGCACGCGCACGTCCTTCAACTCCGGCTTGGCCGCGTAGTTGAACATCAGCCCACAGCCGTCGTAGCCCGCGTGCTCGACCCACTTGAACCCCTCCACGCCCTGGAAGGCCAGCTGGTCGGCGGCGGAGGGGGCCTCCGTCGAGTAGTCGACCTCGCGCTGCTGGATGAGCAGCGCCGACTGGCGGTTGTCGCCCTTGTGCACGACCACCTCGTCGAAGAGCACCTCACCGCCCTGGTAGCCGTTCTCGTTGCGCACCAGGGTGATGCGGGCGTCCGACATCTGCTCGGCGTCGAACATGTACGGCCCGCTGCACACGATCTCCTCCGGCGCGAACTCCACGAAGTCGGCGACGAACGCGCTCTGCTCGTCGTCGCCGTAGCGCACCCCGGAGCGCACCAGCTCCAGGGCGCGCTCCCCGAACTCCGCGTAGGTGGACCTGGCGACGATCCGGTGCTTGATGATGCTCCGCTCGATGTTGGGGAACGGAGCGTCGAAGCCCAGCCGCACACTCAGGCCGTCGAGCCGCTCCAGCTCCGTGACCTGCGGGAAGCCCACCGTCCACGGCGCGACCTCCAAGATCGCGATCGCGTAGCTCTGGATCATGTCGTCGGCGGTGAGGTCGCTGCCGTCGCTCCACTTCAAGCCGGGGCGCAGGGTCACGACCAGGTCGTCCCCGTCCCACTCGGAGCCTTCGAGCAGCATGTAGTCCCACGTGTGCTCACGCCAGTTGTAGAACCCGCCGGTCATGAGGAACAGGTCCTTGTAGACCGAGTTCAGCAGCAGGGCGCCGTCCTCGACGGCCACGTTGCGGGTGTTGGAGTCCAGATCGAAGTCGAAGACGCCGGCGAACTGCCGGGCCCCGCCGGATCCCCGGTCCCCGCCCGCGCAGGCGCTCAGCGCACCGGTCGCCGCCGTGGCGGCGACCCCGGCCCCCACGGCGCGCAGGACGTTGCGGCGGCTCATCTCCAGGAGGTGTTCGGGGGGTGTGGAGGTCATGGGTGACGCTTCCTTTCCAGGAGGACGGTGAGCAGGCCGAGAACGACGGTCAGCAGGCCGAGACCGGCCGTGACGACGCTGATGACGAACTCGGCCGTGCCCGGGGGGTTGAGGAGTGCCGTGAGGGCGCTGGCCAGCACCAGGAAGGAGCCGACCAGGAGGCCGAAGCGGCCGATGAGCAGCACCGGTTCACCCGCCGTCGACGACGTGGCAGGCCAGCAGGCGGTCCGGTCGGGGCGCCAGCGCGGGCCGCTCGGTGTCGCAGCGGCCCGGCTCGAACATCGGGCAGCGCGGATGGAACTCGCATCCCGACGGCAGGTCCGTCAGGTCGGGGATGTCCGCGCCGCGCAGCCGGACCCGCTCCTTGGTGCGCGCCAGGTCCGGGTCCGGCTCGCACACCGCGGAGACGAGGGCCCGGGTGTAGGGGTGGCGGGGGTCGTTGACCACCCGGCGGGTGGGGCCCTGCTCCACGATCCGGCCCAGGTACATGACCGCGATCTCGCCGTCCCAGGCGAAGTACTTGGCCACGGCCAGGTCGTGGGTGATGAACAGGAAGCCGACCCCGAGGTCGTCGCGCAGCCGGCCCAGCGTGTTGAGCAGGCTGACCCGGATGGAGACGTCCAGCATCGAGGTGGACTCGTCGGCGATGATCACCTGCGGGTCCATCGCCAGGGCACGGGCGACCGCCACGCGCTGGCGCTGGCCGCCCGACATCTGGTGGGGGTACTTGTCCAGGTAGTCCTCGGCGGGGGTCAGCTCGACCCGGCGCAGCAGCGCGATGGTGGCCTCCCGGGCCTCGCGCCGGTCCTTCACGAGCCGGTGGCGGCGCAGCCCGGCGGAGACCGTGGAGTAGACGGTGCGCACCGGGTTCAGGGAGGCGTAGGGGTCCTGGTGGATGTACTGGACGGACCGGCGGAAGGCCGAGCGCTCGGCCCGGCCCATGGCCGCGACGTCCCGGCCCCGGAAGCGGACGGTGCCGGAGGTGGGCCGGGCCAGTGCCGCGGCCATGCGGGCCGTGGTGGTCTTGCCGCAGCCGGACTCCCCCACCAGGCACAGCACCCGCCCCGGGCGCACCCGCAGGTCGACCCCGGCGACGGCGGGGACCTCACCGCGCGGTGTGGAGAAGACCTGGCGGACGCCGTGCAGGCCCAGGACCGCGGTGTCGGCCGCCTCGGGGTCCCGTCCCTCGGCGGACGGATCGTGGTGCACGTACGGGTCGATCATCGGGTGGCCCCCTCGGTGAAGAGTGCGGCGTCCTCGGCGCGCAGGCACGCGGCGGCGTGGCTGAGCCCTGCGGGACGGGCCCTGAGCACGTCCAGCTCGGGGCGGATCCGCGAGCAGCGTGACTGGGCGTGGGCACAGCGCGGCGCGAAGGAGCAGCCGTCGGGCAGCGCTCCGATGCTCGGCGGTCCGCCCGGCAGTGACTCCGGAACGGTCAGGTCTCCCACGACCGGCGGCACGGAGTTGATCAGTGCCCGGGTGTAGGGGTGGCGCGAGCGGTAGAAGATGTCGCGCGTGGTGCCGGTCTCGATCATCCGGCCCGCGTACATCGTGCCGACGCGGTCGGCGAGCTCGGCCGCCAGGCCCAGGTCGTGGGTGATGAAGACCATGGCGAACCGCAGCTCCTCGCGCAGCTCGGTCAGGCGCTCGACGATGGCGCGCTGGGTGAGGATGTCCAGCGCGGTCGTCGGCTCGTCGAGGATGAGCAACTGGGGCCGCAGTGCCAGGGCCAGGGCGATCAGGGCGCGCTGGCGCATGCCGCCGGACAGCTCGTGCGGATACGCGGCCAGGACCCGGGCGGGGTCGAGCCGGACCAGTTCCAGCAGTGCGGCGGAGCGTTCGAGCAGTGCGGCGCGGCTGCGGCGGGTGCCGCGCCCCTCGTGCGCCCGGAAGGTGTCCAGGAAGTGGTCCTGCACCTTCAGCACGGGGTTGAACGCGTTCATCGCGCCCTGGAAGACCATGGCCGCCTCGTTCCAGCGGAAGCGGCGCAGGTCCTCCCTGGCCAGGGCGCGCACGTCGACGCGGCGGCCGTCCTTGCGCCGGAAGAGGATCTCCCCGGCGGAGACGACCCCGGTGCGAGGCAGGAGCCGCAGCAGGCCGAGGCCGAGCGTGGTCTTGCCGCAGCCGGATTCGCCCACCAGGGCCATGGACTGGCCGGGGTAGAGGTCGAAGCCGACGCCGCGGACCGCCGTGACCCGGCTTCTGCGTCCGGTGCGGTAGCCGATGTCGACACCGCGCACGGACAGCAGGGGGCCGTCGTCGGCGGGGTCCGGGGTGGTGGCGGGGCGGTCGTTCACGTGGCTCACCTGTCCCGGAGTCGTGGGTTGAGTGCCTGCTCCAGGGAGCGGGACATGGTGACCAGCCCGATCTGGAAGAGCATGATCATCACCATCGGGGCGATGAGGAAGGGGGCGGCGGTGGGGAGGAGGAACGCGTTGTTGTCCCAGGCCTGCTGGATCATCAGGCCCCAGTTGTCGGCGGTGCTGGGCAGCAGACCGAGCAGGTACATGCCGACGACCGCGTAGATCGCGTTGGTGATGGCGATGATGAAGTTGATGAAGACGTAGCCCGCCATGTTGGGCAGCACCTCGACGAAGAGGATCCGGGCGGTGCCCAGGTCCTGGAGCCGGGCCGCCTCGATGAACTCGCGTTCGCGCAGGCTGAGCACCTGGGCGCGGATGGAGCGCATCAGGTAGGGCCAGGTGACCAGCCCGATGATGAAGGCGACCATCAGCGGTGAGGCGGTGCGGTAGAAGGACGCGATGACCAGCATGAGCACGATGAAGGGGATGGTCATCGTGATGTCGGTCAGCTGGAGCAGGAGGTGGTCGACGCGCCCGCGCACGTAGCCGGCGATCCCGCCGAGGACGACGGCGATGGCCACGGTGATGAGCGCGGCGGCGACGCCCACCCAGATGGGTTCGCGCCCGCCGAGGACGAGTTGGACGAAGGTGTCCTTGCCCTCGTGGTTGGTGCCGAGCCAGTGCTCGGCGTTCATCGGTCCCCAGATGAGGGCGACGTCCGTCGGGTTGCGGGTGTCCACGAGCAGGGGGCCCACGAAGGAGAAGAGCAGCACGCTCAGGACGAGGCACAGTCCCAGGAAGCCGCTGGTGCTGCGGGTCAGCCCCTGCCAGATGGAGCCCCAGACGCCGGCGGGGGGCGAGGTGGTGGCGGTCATGGTGCGTCGGCCCCCTGGTCGCTGATGCGCGGGTCGAGTCGGCTGTAGAGCAGGTCGGCCACGAGGTTGGCGGCCACGACGCAGGCGGTGACGATGATGAGCAGCCCCTGCAGGAGCGGGTAGTCGCGGTAGTTGACGGCGTCCAGGAGCAGGCCGCCGACGCCCTTGTAGACCAGGACCCGCTCGACGAAGACCGCGCCGCCGACGAGGGTGCCGAAGGAGATCGCGATCTGGGCCACCAGCGGCAGCACCGCGTTGCGGCCGACGTAGGCGACGGCGATACGGCCGCCGCGCAGCCCGCGGGCCCGGGCGACGGTGACGTAGTCCTCGCTGAGCACCTCGGTGGTGGAGGCCTTCATGACGAGCATCCAGGTGCCGATGATGGCGAGGACGTAGGTGAGGATCGGCAGGCCGGCGTGGTAGAACGCGTCGCCGACGAACTCCGGGGTGAAGCCGGGTGTGACTCCGGGACTCACGGTGCCGCGCAGGGCGACGGGGTTGAACCAGCCGAGGTAGAGGCCGCCGCCGACCACGAGCAGCATCGCGATGAGGTAGTTGGGGACGGCGCCCAGGACGGAGGCGGCCACGCTCAGCACGTGGTCGAGGAACCGGTTGCGCCGGTAGGCCATCACCATGCCCAGGCTCAGTCCGAGGACGATCGAGACGACCGTGCCCACACCGATGCTGAACAGTGTCCAGGGCAGGTAGGCCGCGATGGCCTCGGCGACGCCGACCGCGGGCCGGGTGATGGTGTTGCCGAGGTCGAGGGTGACCAGGCCGACGAAGAAGTCCCACCACTGCCGCCACAGCGGCGCGTCCGGGTCGAAGGCCAGCGAGTTGGCGGCGATCACCCGCGCCTCGGCCATGCTCATGCCGCCCTGGGTCAGCCGGCCCGCCATGACGTCGATGGGGTCGCCCGGCATGGCCCGTGCGAGGAAGAAGGTCACGTTGGCGACCACGAACACCACGACGGCGGACTTGCGGACCTTGACGAACAGGTGGTGGCGCCAGACGCGCAGTAGCGGGGAGGGCGGGTCGGCGGCCGGCGCCGGGGCGTCGGATGGCGGTGGAGGGGCCGCGATGTCGGTGGCCACGTGGCTCCTTGGGGCGACGAGCGGGGGCAGGAGGGCGCAGTTTTTATTAGGAAAGTTTCCTAATAGAACAGCACGCTAACGGCGGATGTGTGGCGCACGCCACCCCTGTGACCAAACGGCGCCCTCGACGCGACCCGTTCTCCACCGGGCAAGGCTTTTCCAGGGACAAAGACGGACAAAGCTCCAACCGTTTCATGGCCGGATGCGGCCAGATCCCAGCACCCACAACTTTTGTCGGTATCGACCCGCGGCGACCGATTCGTACGGTGACGGCTCACACGCACACAGCCCGGGCTCCTCCAGGACGTGTTCCGTGGACGCGCCGCGCGACAGGGCGTGTCCGGCGGAGCACGCCCGAGCCCGGCCACGGAAGTGGAGGACACGTGCGAGGAGCACGCACGAACACCGCGGTCGCGGTCGCCCTGGCGGCGTCGCTGGCCGCCTCCCTCACGGCGGCCCCGGCCGCCGCCGACCCCCTCACTCCTCCGACCCCCGACGACGCCCTCGCCGACTTCCACGACCAGGAAGTCGACTGGACCCGCTGCGAGGAGGAGGTGCTACAGACACTGGAGTGCGCCGACATCGAGGTCCCCCTGGACTACACCGACCCCGAGGGCCCCCGCGCCACCGTCGCCATCAGCCGCCGCGTCGCCTCGGACCCCGACCGCCGCCGCGGCATCCTGCTCACCAACCCGGGCGGCCCCGGCGGGGCCGGACGCATCGTCCCCGTCTCGCCGGCCGAGGCGAACGGCTCCGGCATCCTCGGCGACGACCGGGTCGCCGAGGTCTACGACCTGATCGGCATGGACCCGCGCGGCACCGGCGCCTCCAGCCCCCGCCTGGACTGCGGGGCCGCCCTCCCCCTGGTCCCGCCCCGGCCCGACGACTCCGAGTTCTCCGGGATCACCCGCGGCACCATCGCCTACCAGCGCGCCTGCGACCAGGCCGACGGCGACCTGCGGCCCCACATGACCACCGCGAACACCGCCCGGGACATGGACGTCGTGCGCGCCGCCCTGGGCGAGGAGACGGTCAACTACCTCGGCTGGTCCTACGGCACCTACCTGGGCGCGGTCTACGGCAGCCTGTTCCCCGGGCGGCTGGACCGCAGCGTGCTGGACTCGGCCGTGCACCCCGACCGGATCTGGCGGGACGTGTTCACCCTCCAGGCCCCCGCCTACAGCCGCAACGTGGAGCGCTACACCGCCTGGGTGGCCGAGCACGACGACCTCTATGACATGGGGGCCACCCCCGAGGAGGTCGTGGCGGCCTTCGAGGAGACCTCACGGCGCCTGGAGGAGGACCCCCGCGAGGACGTCCCCGGGCTTCCCGAGGGGCAGGCCTACGACAACGACGACTGGGACTTCATCGTGGGCGTGGCCGCCCGCTACCAGGGCGACTGGGACGTGTTCACCCGGGACCTGGCCTATTTCGTCCACGACGAGCCCTTCCCCGAGGCCGCGGTGGCGGCGGCCGACGATCCCGAGCCCGCTCCCGAACCCGATCCCGCGCTGACCGGCAACACCGACCTGCTCACGGCGGTCCTGTGCGAGGCCGACTGGCCGGGCCGCCTGTCCGGGTACTACCGCGACATGCGCGGGGTCCGCGAGGACCACCCCTTCGGTATCGGCGTGCTCTGGCACGCACCTCAGCCGTGCACGTTCGACACCGGCGCACCGGTCGAACCGCTGGTGGACCTGGAGCGCGACGGGCACCCGGCCGGGCTGGTCATCGCCGCGGAGTTCGACACCCAGACGGCCTATGAGGGCGGCCCCGCCCTGGCCGACCGGCTCGACGCCCCCCTGCTCACCGTCGAAGACGAGGGCGGCCACGGATTCTACGGTGTCGCGGGGCTGGACTGCGTGACGGAGGCGGTGGACGCCTACCTGGTGGACGGTGCCGAGCCCGAGGACCTCTCATGCCAGGGGAGGCCGGTTCCCGACCCTCGGGCGGGCCACACCTTCTCCGCCCCGGACGGGGACTCCGACGCGGTCGGTGGGGCCATCGCCCGGGCCAGGGCGGAGCGGGAGGCGCCGCCGCTGGGCCTGCCGACGGTCCGCTAGCCGGGGCGTGTTCGCGCACCCCTGGGCCGGGCGGCCCGTGCCGCGGTGGTGGCGCGGGCCGCCCGGTCCCATCGGCCTCAGCGCTCGGAGTCCTCCAGGGTCCCCTCGACCGGGCCCGCCGGGTCGTAGACCAGGCAGAGGTACGCACGGTTGTCGTAGAGGTTCCAGCCCGTGGGGCAACGCCTAGTAGGCGGCGCCCTCAAGGGTGCCGGTGACCATCTCTTCGGGGTCGTACACGTAGCAGAGGATCTCGCGGTCGTCGATACGGTTCCACGAGTCCTCGGTGGGGGTCAGCGGGTAGGCGTAGAGCGCCGACTCCTCCCAGGGGACTCCGACGAACTCGGTGAAGGCATCGCCCTCGCACAGCTCCGTGGCCTCGGCGGTGACGGCCTCGTCGCCCGGGTACTCGCCCTCCGCCATCTGGTGGGACACGAAGAACTCGGAGTCGTGCGGCTCCGCGCAGTCGACCAGGGGGACCTCGGTGACCTCCTCGCCCCCGAAGGCGGCCTCCATCTCGCTGTCGATGAAGCAGTCACCGACGTTGAGGTCGAAGACGTTGTTGTCGGCAGCACCGAGGATCTGCGTGACGACACCGCAACCGCTCAGGACGACCGCCGCACCGGCGGCGAGGGCGGACAGCGAGGCGATGCGCAGAGCGGGGGAACGCGAAGACATGGGGTACTCCGGATGGATGGCAGGGAGAGTCCGCCAGAGATCAGGCGGGAATGGTCAGAATTCACCACATCAGGACCATCTGTCAATTCTGTTCCAGGAAATTGGCAAAAGGCGAAACTCGGACGACGCAGTGTGATCATGGCGCCCCGCGCGGACATCCGTGCTGGCAGCAGGGACGAACCCGCGTGGGGCCAACGCCGGGCGCCGAAATTCCCTACCGCCAAGGCATTGTGCGGGGAGGGCGGAAGGATAGCGCCGGACACCGACAGCCGGCGGCGATCTCGCAGCGACGGGGAACGACGAAGGCCCCGGTCGCGACGACCGGGGCCTTTCGTGGGTGCGCCATCAGGGACTCGAACCCCGGACCCGCTGATTAAGAGTCAGCTGCTCTGACCAACTGAGCTAATGGCGCGTGTGGCGTTGGTGGGAGCGGCACTCCCCCGCAGCGACGTTCTCAACTCTACCGGAGGTGCGGAGCACTCCGTACCGGGTGCCCTGTGTGCCGCGCCACGTGCGGCGGCACCGCCACGCCGCGGACGGCACGGACACCGAGGGCCCCGGCCGTAGCGACCGGGGCCCTCCTGGGTGCGTCATCAGGGACTCGAACCCCGGACCCGCTGATTAAGAGTCAGCTGCTCTGACCAACTGAGCTAATGACGCGCGCTGTTCGCCGGCGCCGCCCGTCGGGGCCGCGCCTCGTGGCGACGTCGATAACTCTAGCAGGGCCGCGAAGGGACCGCGAACCGGTAGCCGTCCAGGCTCAGGTGAAGGCCATCACCAGGGCGACGATCACGGCCACGGCCAGGATCACGCCGACTCCGGCCAGCACGATCGGCAGGACCGGGCGGCGCGCGGTCTCCTCCGGCTGCGGGTTCTCGTCGACGAAACGGCGGAAGTGCTGGGTGTTCCCCGCCGGGTCTTGGGAGGGCTCTTGGTTCTGTGTCATGTGTTCGACACTAGCGACTCATGAGACCCGTGAGCACCCCCCGAGGCCGATCGGGCCGCTTCCCTACGCGGTCTTTGCCGAGTCTCACCCCTCTCACCCAGGCGAAAGCCGAACGAAAGATCCGTCACCCAGACTCGGATCGGGGGGAACACGACCGGTCGGTACTTCCCCGCGACCGTGCCTGACCTCCTCGGGCCCGGCGTGCAGCACCGCGGCCATCCGGGCCGTCGGCGTCCCGCAGCGCGCCGGGTCCACCCCTTCCAGGCGCCGGACGAGATCGGAGCCCGACAGGGACGGGTGGGTGTCGAGCCAGGCCACGGCCATCCGCAGGGGCAGCGGGAGATATCCGGCGAGGTGGGCCACACGGCGCAGCGCGGCCTCGGTGCACCGGTCCTCCCTCAGCAGGGAGCGCAGTAGGACGACCGCGTCGGCCGCGGGGAGCGCACCCACCGGCAGGGCGCGCACCCCGTCGCGTACCAGCAGGTCGGTGAGCCAGTACCGGCTGGTGACCACGGCAGCGCATTCCGGGCAGCCCGGGAGCAGCGGGCGCACCTGGCGGGTGGAGGCGGCGTTGTCCAGCACCATCAGCACGCGGCGCCGGGCCAGGAGGGAGCGGGCGCGGGCGGCCGACTCGTCGACGGAGAGGTCCTCGGTGTCGTTGCGGCCCCCCGACAGGGAGCGGACCAGCCGCCGCAGGACCTCCGTGGGATCGCGCGGGGTGCCGTCGTCGCGGCGCAGGTTGACGTAGACCTGACCGTCGGGGAAGTGCGGGGCGACGGCGTGCGCCCACACCAGTGCCAGCGCACTGCTGCCGGCGCCCGCCGGGCCGCGGACCAGGACGTTCCCCGGTGCCGGTCCCGCCGGGTCGGCGAGGCGGTCCAGTTCGGCCAGGTGCGCACCGCGCCCGACCAGGACCGCGGGTGCCGCCGGGAGTTCGGCCGGTGTCGCCGAGGGCAGGGGCGTCGGCGCCGCCGGGCGAAGGGCGGGGGCGGTGGTGAGCGCCGGCTCGGCGCGCTGGCGGGGCACGCGCGCGGGCCGGTCGGGATCGACGTCGAGGTCGCCGCGCAGGATCGCGTGGAAGGTCTCCTGGAGGTCGCGGCCGGGGTCGGTTCCCAGGCGTTCGGCCAGGACGTCACGTGTGCGCGCGTACAGGCGCAGGGCCTCGCTGGGGCGGCCGGAGCGGTGGAGGGCGACCATCTGCAGGCGGATGAGGGATTCGCGCTCGGGGTGGTCGGCGACGATGGGGCCGATGTGCTCGGCGGCCCGGGCGTGATCGCCGCGGGCCAGTGCGGCACGGCATCCCGCCTCGGCGACCCGCAGGAGCTCTTCGTGCAGGGGCGGGACGTCGCGTTCGTGCAGGACGGGGCTCGCGATGTCGGCGAGGACCGGGCTGCGCCACAGGCGCAGGGCACGCAGCAACAGGTCGGCGTGGCGGACCGGATCGCCCCTGGAGTCGGCTTCGCCCGCGGCGGCGACCAGGGCGCGGAAGCAGAGCAGGTCGGACTCGCCCTCCTCCAGGTCGGCCCGGTAGCCGCCGTCGCCGCCGTGGATGAGGGGCCGACCGCAGTGGTCGTCGAAGATGGCCCGCACCCGGGCCACGTGGACCTGGAGTGCGCTGCGGTTGACCTGGCCCGCCGGTGCGCCCCAGACACGGGCGATGAGGTGGTCCGCCGGGACGGTGTGCCCGGCCCGGAGCAGGAGGGTCGCCAGGACCGTGCGTCTCTTGTCCCCCCGCAGGCGCAGGGGCGCACCGTCGACCTCGACCACGAACTGGCCGAGCAGTCCGACGTACAGCCCTCGGGGGTCCCGCCGCGCCGACGCACTCAGCGACACTTCACCCTCCCGTGCGAGGCGGGCGCGTGTTGGGGAGTGGAGCCGCCTCCGCTCTGACCCCAGAGTGCCCCTTGAGCTGGGATATCGCAATCGGGTCGCGAACACTTGCCGACACGGCCTGCCCTTGAAATCCTGGATTCTCCCGATATTTTCCGTCCCTGCGTTGACTCTGAACCGCGACCGAAAGAAACTTTCCTCCATGGCGCAAACTCCGAAGTCCTCGGGCGATCGCGCACAGCGCGGCGAGGTCTCCTCGTCCTCCGTGCCCACCACGGTCCTGCGGATCCGGTCGCTGATCCCGTCGCTGGCCCCGGCCGAGCGGCGGGTCGCCCAGTACGTCGTCGACGACCCCGAACGGGCCGCGGCCTCGTCGATCACCCAGCTCGCCAAGGACTGCGCCACCTCCGAGGCCACGGTGATCCGCTTCTGCCGCACCATCGACTTCAGCGGGTACCGCGAACTGCGGCTGGCACTGGCCACCGAGGCCGGCCAGGCCCGGGGCGCCCGGTCGGTGACGCCGGAGGTGGCCAGCGACATCGATCCGGACGACACGCTCGTCACGGTCGTGCAGAAGATCGCCTACACCGACGCCCGAGCGGTGGAGGAGACCGGGGCCGCTCTGGACGTGGACGCGCTGCGCACCGTGGTCGACGCGATGGCCGGGGCACGGCGGATCGACGTGTACGGGGTGGGGGCCAGCGCCTTCGTGGGCGCCGACCTGCAGCAGAAGCTGCACCGGATCGGCCTGACGTCCTTCGCGTGGTCGGACGCGCACGTGATGCTGACCAGCGCGGCCGTACTGGACGAGCGGGACGTGGCGATCGGGATCTCGCACAGCGGGGCCACCACCGACACGGTGCAGGCGCTCACGGAGGCCAAGCGGCGCGGCGCCCGGACCGTGGCCATCACCAACTTCCCGCGCTCCCCGATCGGTTTCGCCGACCACGTGCTCACAACGGCGGCCCGCGAGACCACGTTCAGGTCGGGCGCGACCGCCAGTCGGCTGGCCCAGCTGACCGTGGTGGACTGCCTGTTCGTGGGCCTGGCGCAGATCCGGTACACCGAGAGCCGGACGGCGCTGGAGACCACCTACGAGGCGGTGCGCGGGCTGCGGATCAACGACGACCGCCGACGCCGCCGGAGTGCGGCACCGCCGGAGGAGCCGGACGGGGCCTGAGGGGTGCTCCGCGCCGCCGGGGAAAGGTCCGGCGGCGGTTCGATCGCGACGAGCGGGACGAGCGGAAGGGAACGGCACGGGTGCGGACCGACCAGGAGGGCGCTGTGCACGCAGACACCGGAGACGGGCCGCGGGCTCGGAGCGGCGGTGAGGCCGTGATCGTGCGCGCCCCGACCGAGGCCCGCAACTCGGGGACCTACGACATCGACCTGCTCCCGGCGCTCGACGTCCTGCGGCAGATCAACGCCGAGGACACCACGGTTCCGGCCGCGGTGGGCGCGGTGCTGCCGGAGCTGGCGCGAGCCGTGGAGCTGGGGGTGGCCGCCTTGGAGAGCGGGGCGGCCATCCACTACTTCGGCGCGGGCACCTCGGGGCGCATCGCCGCGCAGGACGCCGCTGAGCTGCCGCCCACCTACGGGATCCCCCCGGAGTGGGTGGTGGCGCACCACGCGGGCGGCGGCGACGCCCTGGTCCACGCCGTGGAGGGCATCGAGGACGACTGGGAGGCCGGTCGGGCCGACGCGGCCGGCGTTCGGCCGGGCGCGCTGGCTGTGGGCCTGGCGGCCAGCGGCCGGACGCCCTACGTGGGCGGGGCGCTGGCGGCGGCCCGTGAGCAGGGGGCGACCACGGTGCTCATCAGCGCCAACCCGGACGCGCCGCTGGGGCGCGACGTGGACGTGCACGTGGGGATGAACACGGGTGCGGAGGTCATCGCGGGTTCGACCCGGATGAAGGCGGGAACGGCGCAGAAGCTCGCGCTCAACGCGTTCTCCACGGCGGTCATGGTCCGTTTCGGACGCACCTATTCCAACCTCATGGTGGGCGTGGACGCGAGCAACGCCAAGCTGCGCGGACGTGTGGTCACGATCCTCGTGCAGGCCACGGGCATGCCGGAACAGGCGTGTGCCGACGCGCTGACCGCGGCGCAGGGCGACACCCGGGTGGCGCTGGTGTCGCTGCTGGCCGATGTCGACGCGGCCGACGCGGCGCGGGCACTGAACGCGTCCCGGGGCCGGGTGCGGCCGGCGCTCGCCGACCTGGGAGTGGCCGCCGACCCGCGCTAGCAGTGCCGGCCGCAGGGGGCGCGGGCGTACCGGCGGCGGGTGAGAGCGGGCTAGAGCTTCACCGAGGCGAGGAACAGGCTCCACTCACCGGAGACGAAGGACAGGTGCCCCAACTCGGGCTGCTTGGAGTCCCGGATGAGGGCACCGGACTCCATGTCCGCCACCTCCACGCACTCCCCGCTGGCTGTGGAATGACTGCTCTTGCGCCAGCCAGCCACCTCCATACAAGCCCCAGTGTTGGAGCTGTACGACGACTTCCACCAGCTAGCCACTTCGATGCAGTTGTTCCCTGCACCGCTGTAGGACGACTTACGGAAGACCAGATCTCCGAACAGGGGAACCGCCCGCCCTCGCTACTCCTTGACCGATGTAACGAACACGTTCCACTCGCCTGAGTGGAACGTCAAGTGCCCCAGCTCAGGCTGCTTCGAGTCCCGGATGAGAGCACCGGACTCCACGTCCGCCACCTCGACGCACTCCTTGCCCGCTCCGCTGTAGCTGCTCTTACGCCAAGGCCCCTGCATGGACTCGAATGTCATCTATTCCGTCTCCTTCAACAAGCCGCGCATCAGGGTGAGACTCGCGTCCGTGTCCATCGCCACCCCGGCAGTTTTTGCGGCTGCCAGCCTATACCGCGCTACATCTGCCGAGTCCTCCACATAGACGTCGCCGAACAGGCCCTCCTGATAGACGACCGGCGCGTCTTCAGGGTCGGGGAACTCAAAGATCGTGAACTGCCCGGACTGAGCCATGTAGACGCCCGCGCCAAAGGGAACGACTCGAAGGTGAACATTGGGTCGCTCAGCCAACTCAACGAGCCTGCTCAGCTGGTCCCGCTGCACCCTGGGATCACCCACGGCCCTTCGGAGAACTCCCTCATCAAGAACCGCAATGAGTTCTGGTGGCTTCGACCGAGCAAGGATCCCCTGACGCTCTATCCTGACCGCGACCTGACGCTCAACTTCAGCATCCTGTCCCTGCGGATCCAGCGCTGCGATGACCTCCCTCGCGTATTCCTCCGTCTGGAGGAGACCCGGAAGCAGGTTCGGCGCGAAGACGCTGATCCTGGCCGCGTCGTTCTCCATCACGAAGAAGCTCTCGCCCTGGTAGAGGTCCCGGTACGCCAACCACCAGCCGCGCTTCCAGGCGTCCTTGCCCAGCTTGAAGAGCGACTCGCGTTCGGGTGAGCGCACCCCGTACAGCTCCAGCAGCTCATCCAGGTCGTCGAGGATCAGTCGGCTCTCGCCCCGCTCGATCCGGTAGAGCTTCGTCTTGTGCCAGCCGAGCTGCCCGGCCACGTCCTCGGGACTCATCCGGCGCTCGTCCCGGAGTCGGCGCAGCTCGCGCAACAGGCGTTTGCCCCGCACTGACAGGCTGAGCCGGGTCCTCATACTCACTCCACTCGGTGCGTCGTTCACTGTGCGTCGGTTCATCCTGCCAGCCTCCAGCTACCGTGCGCGAACTAAAAATGCGACGAACTATTAAAGATGCCTTGCGTTAACCCTCTGTAGTGATGATGATAGAGACCAAGCGCACGCCGCAGGGGTGACTTCTCGAAGTCCGTGACTGTCCGTGTGCAACAGAACGGCCCTGGTCAGGTGTGTCCGCACCTGGCCAGGGCCTCAGCCCTCGAACCTGATAGGAACAGGTGAGGACCTATGTACGAGCGTAGTACCACTGCGCCCGAAACCGCCCAGTGGCCGGGCATGCGGCGCTTCCTGGGGCTCTTCCCCAGCCGGCCGACTTCCGTCCGGGACGCCCGCGACTGGCTGCGTCAGCGACTCGACCTCGTCCGAGTACCCGCGTATCTGACCCACGACGCGCTGCTCATCCTCAGCGAACTCACCACGAACGCCCTGCTGCACGTCCCCGAGAGGGAGCCCAGCAGGGCGTTTCTCGTTTCGGTGTTCACCTTCCGCAACAGTCTCCGGATCAGCGTGCGCACCACCCGCAACACCGCCACCATCCCCTGTCTGGAGGTGGTACGAGCGGACCCGGAGGCCGAGCACGGGCGCGGCCTCTTCCTCGTCGACGCTCTGGCCGCCACCTGGGGCGTCGAACGCACCCGCTCCGGACCGGCCGTCTTCTTCACTCTGGAATGGGACGGCCCCGAGCCAACACCGGCAACACCAGTCCCCCGGCCCCGGTCGTCGCAGCACGACGCTCTCGGGAGGTAGGCGTGTCCGGCTACGCCCTCTATCCCAGCCGCGAGGTCGAACTCCTGCGGGCCGAGTTCCCCGACCACTTGATCTGCGAACTCCACGACGAGACCGGCCGCCCGGTCCTCACCGCGACCCTGCGTCGCCGCCGCTGCCCCTGCCCGTCCGACCTGGTCACCGCCGGAACCCCGGCCGACCTGCGCCGGTCCCTGACCGGGCCGGAACGGGAGGCACGGTGATCGTCATGGACCGGCCCCGGCGACCGGACGCCTTCCCGCGGTGGCCGAGCCGCATCACCCGACCCGAGGAGGTCCCCGGACCCGAACCCGCGACCGGGCGGCTCACCCCCGACCCGCGTGCCCGGCTCGCGGACCTGGCACGCCAGGGCTGGACGGTCTGGTTCGGTCGGCACACCCGCCAGTACTGGGCCGCGCACACCGGTCGCATGCGCCTGGTCTGCGCCGACACCCCCGAGGAACTGCTCCACACGATCCGCCGGGGCGCGGAAACGGGATAGGGAGGAGGCTGCGGTTCCGCGAGGACAGCTCACGGAACCGCCGCACGCCCTGGGCCCGGCCGGGCTCCCCCAGGAGGGCCCGGCCGGGGCCCGCTGTCACTTCCGCCAGAAGAGGTGGTGCGTCACGCCGCTCGGGCTGGGCACCACGTCCAGGTGGAACCGGTCGAGCAACTCGTCGGGCGACTCCCACAGCCGCACCCCGGATCCGAGCTTCACCGGCGCGACCGCCACATGCAGGGTGTCGACGAGGTCGGCTTCGAGGAACTGCCGGATGGTGGTGGCCCCGCCGCCGAGCCGGACGTCCTTGCCCTCCGCCGCTTCCTTCGCCTTCTCCAGAACCGTGGCCGGATCGTCGTCGACGAAGTGGAACGTGGTGTCGGAGAGCGAGAACGACGGACGCGGATAGTGGGTCATCACGAACACCGGGGTGTGGAACGGCGGCTCGTCACCCCACCAGCCCTGCCAGTCGTAGTCCGGCCAGGGCCCGCGCACGGGCCCGAACTTGTTGCGGCCCATGATCTCGGCGCCCATGTTGTGCGTGAAGTCGCGCGCGAGGTAGTCGTCCAGGCCGCGGCTCCCCCCGGGGGCGGTGCGATTGGGCCAGCTCGCCGTGGCCCCGGCCCAGGCGATCAACTCCCGGGGGTCGGCGTCTCCGAACGGTCTTTCCAGCGTCTGGTTCTCTCCCGCGGCGAAGCCGTCGCTCGACACGGTGAAGTTCTGCACCTTCAGAAGCTGTTGCACGCGGTTCCTCCGTCTGTCGTCCGTCGTCTGCCGAGGGGGTAGACCTGTCGGCCGAAGGAAACTCATCGCGGACGGCGAGGTCGGCACGGGATGCGGCTCCGTCCCCGCTCAGCCGGGCTGGTCGCTGTCCTTCATCGCGCCCCAGCCGTGCCAGCGCTCGACCTCGATCCAGGCGCTGAACCGGCCGCGCTCACGGTCGGGATAGCGACCGCCGAGGTAGTGCTGGGCGAGCCGGTCGATGTCGGTCAGGCCCTCGTCGTCGCGCCACTCCACGACGCGCCCGAGGAGGGTGACGTGGGTGTACCAGTCGTCCCGGTCGAGCACGGTGAGGGAGACGCGCGGATCGCGGCGCAGGTGCTTGATCCGCACCCGGCCCTCGTCCATGTTGATCAGCGCCCGGCCGTCCTCCCACAGGTACCAGGTGGGTGTGGACACGGGCGCGCCGTCCGAGCGCAGGGTGGTGACGGTGGCCGGATTGGGACGGCGCAGCAGGTCGACGGCCTCGGCGGGCAGGGATGGCCTGGACATGGGCTCTCCTCCATGGTGCGTCGTCGGCGCGCGGCCGACCGAGCCGGACGGCCGCCGGTCATGGCCGAGCCTACGGACTCGGGCAGCGTTGTCCTCGCCCGTGCGAGCCGTGTCCACGGCCCCGCTCGCACGGATCGATCGGAGCCCCGTCGACCTCGTCCCCACGCCGACTCGCGTCACGCACCGGCCTCGTCCTGGTCCTGGCGGCCTGTGGCGGCCCCGAGGCGCCCCTCCGGGCGGGCGGCGAGCGGTCCTCGCCCGTACCGGTCGGCGGGAGTCAGTCGGCGAGGGCGGCGGTTCCGCGCAGCCGGTTCGCGGGCCGGTCGAGCGGCCGGTAGCCCCGCACGTGGTCGACGACGAAGTGCTTGGGGTAGGCGGCGGCCGGTTCCCGGGGCTCGGTGGGGAACTCGTAGATGTTCAGCATGAGCTGCATCGGATAGTCCGGGGACTGGTCGAGGCTGCGTTGGAGGCGACCGTCGACGAAGAACGAGACGCGCTCGGGAGTCCACTCCACGGTGTAGGTGTGGAAGCGGCGGGCGTCCATGGGGACCTGGACCTGGGTGAAGTCGTCGCGCAGAGCCGGGTCGTCGAAGGGGTGGATGCCCATGCCGACCGCCGCCGACTCCGGTGTGACGTCGCGGCCGAAGATCTCGGCGACGCAGATCTCACCCGAGTGCTCGGGGACCTCCTCGTAGCCGATCAGCCACAGCGCCACCATGCAGTTCTCGTCGGCGATGGCCTTGGCGCGCATCTCGATGACGCCGAAGTGCGGCGTGTAGAGCCGCTGGTTCTCCCATTCCTCGCGAACACGGGCCTGTGCGTGGACGCCGTGCTGGCCGATGTCACTCCCGACCGGCCCGGCGAACAGGCCCGTCTGGAGGTTGGAGACGCGCATGGGGCCGTCCAGGTCGTACTCCCACGGCGCCTGGTCGGCCTCGATACGCAGGTCCAGGTGCCCGCCGCCGACCCGGTGCCGAGCCGCGGACGCGGCACGGCTCGACCACTGCGGCAGGTAGTGGGGGATCCACCGGGTCGTGTCGAGCCGGTCTCCGGCGAAGTCCTCGTCGAATTCCAGTACGTAGCCGACCTTCGTGATCGGGTCGGGTCGCGAGCCGCGTTCGGGCATGGCTGTCATCAGACACCTCTCGATCGGTGCCGACGAGCGTAGACCGCGCCTACGACAGGCGCGTGGCCCGCGGACGCGGAGCCTGGCGGTTCCCGTACGGCTATCCTCGCCCCTACGCGCCCCGTGCCCCGGACCCCTCCCACACGGACCGATCGGAGCCCCCGTTGTCCCCCCACCGACTCGCACCGCTCGCCGGCCTCCTGCTCTTCCTGGCGGCCTGCGGCAACGACCCCGCTTCTCCGCCGCCGGATGGGACCGGCGAGGGCGACCCGGAGGAGGTCCGGGAGTACGATGCGGGGTCCGTGCCCGAGGGCTCCGGCAGTGACACGGCCGACGACGTCAACGGCGACGGGTTCGCCGACCTGCTCTTCCTCACGGACTACGACGCCGAGAACCCGGACGCCGACGGCCTGGCCGCCCGGGACGAGCTCCGGCGCCTCATGATCGTCTACGGATCCGAGGACGGCCCGGACCCGGCCACGCGCACGGTCCTTCCCCCGAAGGCAGTGCTCGCCGTGTCCGCCTCCGGCCGCGGCGGTCCCCAGCGTCCTGGCACCGCCGATCTGGACGGGGACGGCTTCACCGACATCCCCGTCCGCGCCGACCTCGGCGGCGATCCGCGCGGCGGCCACGCGGTGGTCTGGGGCGGCCCGACCGGGCCCGACCCGGACGCCGCCCCCACCCCCCTGGCCCCGCCCTTGGACGAGGACTGGCTGGACTCCCTCCTCCCGGCCGTCGCGGGCGACGTCGACGGGGACGGCGCCGCCGACCTCGTAGTGGTCCAGGAATCCGTGACGGAGGCAGGCGGGTCGCTGCTGCGGGTCCTGTACGGTCCCTTCGACCGCGACGGCGTCCCGGCGCGCACCGGCCGGCGTCCGCTCGACGGGTGGGTCGGCGCCCTCATCTCGGAACCCCTCGCCATCGACGGCGGACCGACCCGGTTGCTCATCCGCTGGGGCGACGACGGGGAACAGCCCCGCAACAGCCTGCTCCGGACCGGCGCGGAAGATCCGGCGGCCTGGGAGGAGTCGGACCTGCGCGCGGGCGCCCTGGCGGCGTTCGCCGACCTGGACGGCGGCGGCGGAACCGACCTGGCGCTGGCCGACAACGGTTCCCGCAACAACGAACCCGGGTTCGGGACCGAGGCGCCCGAGGTCGACCACAGGGTGAACGTCTACCCCGGACCGTCCACCGCGGCGCCCGGCGACCCGGTCTCGGGTGACCTGCCCGTGGCGGGCGCGGAGTCCACCGGCTACTCGGCACACGGCCTGGCCGCCTGCGACCTGGACGGCGACGGGCGAGGAGAACTCGCGATCGGCATGAACGGGCTCGGCGTCGACCTGATGCACGTCGAGGACGGCCGGATCGAGGTGGACTCCGACGCGCGCCTGGTGCGTCATGGCCCCCAGGGCGGTCCGATCGGCACCGACGACGAGACCGCGCGGGCAGCCCGCCTGTTCTCCTGCGCGGACTACGACGCGGACGGCTCCGACGAGCTCGTCCTGGTCCACGGCGTCGGACCGTACGACAACTCCCCCGTGCGGTGGTGGGTCACCGACGGGGCGCAGGACGAGTCGTCCTTCGACAGCGCGGACTTCACGTCCTGACGGAGTCGCCGAGGCGCGGGGCCGAGCGGCCCTCTCCTGGGCGGGCCGCCGCGCCGTGCGCGATCGTGTCGTAGGTGTCCGTGGTGCGCTCCAGTGCGACGCCGAGCCCGTCCGCCCAGGCGTCGAGGTCGGCCTGGACGGCCGCGGCGTCGCGGTCGTCGTCGACGACGCGCTCCAGCTCCAGGAAGGCGCCCACGCCCTCCACCACGTCGACGCACACCGTGATCTCCCCGGCCGTGCCCGTGCGCCGGTGCTTGACGATGCGCACGTGCGGCACGAAGCCCATGGCCACGACGGCTCGGTGCATCTCCTCGCGGTCGGCCACGACGGTCTCGTGTTCGCGGTACTCCATGGCGTTGGCCAACGGCGTCTTCGTCGTGAACACGTGCACGCCGCCGTCCACGCTCCGCAGCCGGGCGAAGGTGTGCCCCGGCTTGCCCATGGCCGGTTCCCAGCCCGCGGGCGCGTAGGCCAGGTCGTCCTGGAAGGCCGGGCCACCGAGGTCCACTCCGGCCGCTTCGAGGGCGCCGAGGAGCGCGCCGAGGCTCCCCACCCGGTACTTGGTCTCGATCTCCCGCATCAGGCGCCCCTCGTGTCTCGGCTGGACCGTCGTCGGGAGCTTACCGAGATCGTGTCATCACGATGGGTGATACGACAGATCGGGGCGACGCGGACCACCGCCGGTGCCCGGCCCGGGGCCGGACACCGGCGCGCGACCGGTCGCGGAGGGGGGTCGCCTATCCCCGGTCCACGGCGGCGCCGATCAGGCCCAAGGGCGGCGATCCCAGGTCGAGCAGGGCCTTGTGGAACCGGGGCAGGGAGAAGTCCGCGCCCCACTCCCGCCGCGCGCGCTCGCGCAGGGCGAGGATCTCCAGCTTGCCCCACGTGTAGCGCCCGTAGGTGGGGTCGAACGTGGCCCGGCGGGCCTCGGACAGCGCCGCGGGGCCCTGGAGGGGCGTGTCCTCGGCGAACCGCGCCGCCGCCTCCTCGACGGTCATCCCGCCGGTGTGCACCCCGATGGCGGCGGACAGCCGCGTCACGCGGATGAGCGCCTCCACCCACACGCCGATCTCGTAGTGCGTCGCGGTCCACTCCGGGTCCCCGAGCCGCTCGGCGGCGAACGCGCCGAAGCCCTCCTCCAGGCACATCTCCTCGGCGTAGTGCGCCCACCCCTCGGCGAAGGTCATCGAGTGCAGCGCCTGGCGGACCTGCCCCGGCGCCCGCCGCAGGGCCCGCCCGTGCGAGAAGTGGCCGGGCGCGACCTCGTGGACGCTGATCGCGGGCAGCGTGGTGTGGCTGAACATCTCCAGCCACTCCCCCGCCTCCTCCTCGGTCCACGAGGCGTCGGGCGGGGTGACGTAGTAGAAGGACGGGGTGTCGGCCTCCCAGGGCCCCGACCAGGCCATCATCGCCGTCGCCCACCGCTGGGAGGGCGGTGAGACGTCGATGCGGCACTCGCCGTCGCCGTAGGGCACCAGCCCGCGCTCGGCGGTGAACTCCAGGGCCAGCGCGGTCCACCGTCGGGCCGCGTCCAGGACCCCGTCGGCGTCCGGGTGCAGCCGGGTCAGGCCGCGGGCGACCTCCATCGGTTCGCTCCCCGGTTCCAGCCGGGCGGTGGCCTCGGCCAGACGGGTGCGCAGGCGGTCGCGTTCGGCGTCGGCGCGGGCCGCCAGGTCCGCGAGGTCCACGTCCATGGCCTCACCGGTGCCCATGAGCGCGCTGAGGTCGGCCGCGCCCAGCGCCGCGCTCTCCGGGCCCTGCTCGGCGGCGCGTTCGACGTGGGCGAGCAGTCGCGCGTGGGCCGCCAGCGCGGCGGTGCGCACGTCCTCGGGCAGGTCCGCGGGAAGCCCGTCGGCGGCGCCCGCGATCGCTCCGGTCAGGGAGCGCGCCACCGGTGCCGGAACGCGGTCGAGGGCGGCGATCGCGTTCTCGACCAGCTCCGGCCACCGGGACAGGTGGGCGAGGCGGGCCCGGTCGCGGGCCTCCTTGGGGGCGTACTCGCGGTCGTAGCCCGACACGTCGAGTTCGCCCAGGTGGTAGATCGGGTTGGACCGGTGCAGTTCGAGTTCGCCCAGTTCCAGCCGCAGCGCCCGTTCGAACGCGGCCAGGTGGGCCTCGTCGTGGGCGTCCTCCAGTACCTGCCCGCCCAGCCGCGACAGCGCGGATCGCACGCCGTCCGGGGACAGGTCGGCCACCTCCCCGTCGTACTCGTGCAGGCCGGCGCCCTCGCGGGTCGCGCCGGGGGTGAGGTCGGTGATGGCGCGCAGCCGGGGGTGGAGTGCGTCTCTCTGTGATGGCATGCCGTGACTCTAACCAGGCCCTGCGGATGTCCGCACCCCGCTTTCCGGTCGCGTGGGTGCCCCGAATCCGGAACTCACTGGCCGCCCCGGGCGTCTTCCCGTGTGTGACGACCTCCGACCCGGCCACCCCCGGGACCGACCCCGACGACGCTCACCGCGCGGCCGACCGGCCCGGAACGGACCGGTCCAAGGCCGACCGACGCCCCCGCAGGCGTGTGCGACTGGTCGCCGCCGTGGCCGCGGCCGCCGTCGTGCTGGCCTTCCTGCCGTTCGTGTGGACGGTCGCGTCCACCGCCGGGCACCGCCACACGGCCGACACCGTGCCCGACCGGCCGGTCGCCCTCGTGCTGGGCGCCGGTGTACGCCAGGACGGACAGCCGACCCTGCTGCTGGCCCGGCGCCTGGACACCGCGGCCGATCTCTACTTCGACGATCGGGTGTCGGTCATCCTCGTCACCGGGGACAACAGCGTCGAGCACTACAACGAGACCGACACCATGGCCGACTACCTGGTGGCGGCGGGCGTGCCGGCCGACCGGATCGTGGGCGACTACGCGGGCTTCTCCACGTGGGAGTCGTGCGTGCGCGCCCGCGAGGTGTTCGGTGTGGAGGCGGCCACGGTCGTCACCCAGGACTTCCACCTTCCGCGCGCGGTACGGCTGTGCCGGTCGGCGGGGATCGACGCGGTGGGCGTGGCCGACTCCAGCCTGCGCGAGCGCACGTTCGCCACCGTCTACGGGTGGCTGCGGGAGGTGCCCGCCGCCGTCGCCGCCGCGGGCACCGTGCTGCTGCGGCCCGACCCGACGTTCCTGGGCGACGACGAGACCGGCGTCCAGGACGCCCTCGCGGACGACACCGCCGACACCGGCGGGAGGCAGGACTAGTGTTCTGATTGGTTATTTCGTTTATGGTTGCAGGATGAGTGCTCCTGGACCGAAGCTGCCCCCGCTGGAGCTGAGCGACCAAGAACGCGCCGAGCTCCAGCGGTGGGTCAGACGACGCAAGACCGCACAGGACCTGGCCCTGCGGGCCCGGATCGTGCTCGCCTGCGCCGAAGGCCTGTCCAACGCCCAGGTCCGCCGCGCGGTAGGAGTATCGGCGCCCACGGTGACCAAGTGGCGCCAGCGCTTCATCGCGCACCGCTTGGACGGCCTGACCGACGAACCCCGGCCCGGACGGCCGCGCACGATCACCGACGCCCAGGTCGAGGCGGTGGTGGCCGCCACCCTGGAGAGCACACCCGCCCCTGACACCCACTGGTCCACGCGCTCCATGGCCCAGCACACCGGCATGACCCAGAACGCGGTGTGGCGCATCTGGAACGCCTTCGGCCTGCAGCCCCACCGGCGGGAACAGTTCAAGATCTCCACCGACCCGTTCTTCATCGACAAGGTCCGCGACGTCGTCGGCCTCTACCTCGACCCGCCCGAACGGGCGGTGGCGCTGTGCGTGGACGAGAAGTCCCAGATCCAGGCGCTCAACCGCACCCAGCCGGTGCTGCCGATGATGCCCGGCACCCCCGAGCGGGCCACCCATGACTACGTGCGTGCCGGGGTGACCAGCCTGTTCGCCGCGCTGGACACCGCCACAGGGCAGGTGATCACTTCGATCCACCGCCGCCACCGCGCCATCGAGTTCAAGAAGTTCCTGGCCAAGATCGACCGCGAGGTCCCCGCGGACCTGCAGGTGCACCTGGTCCTGGACAACTACGCCACGCACAAGACCCCCGAGATCCAAAGGTGGCTACTGCGCCACCCCCGGTTCCACCTGCACTTCATCCCGACCAGTTCCTCCTGGTTGAACCTGGTCGAGCGGTGGTTCGCCGAGATCACCAACCGGCTGATCCGCCGCGGCACCCACCGCAGCGTCCAGGCCCTGGAGAAGGACATCCGCACCTGGGCCGCGTCCTGGAACGAGAATCCCCGACCCTATGTGTGGACCAAGACCGCAGAGGAGATCCTCGACAGCATCGCCTCATACTGCCAACGCATCAGCAAGTGAACTAACCAATCAGAACACTAGGGCGTGTGTGGCGGATGGCGGGCGCGCCGTGGCCGCGCGCCCGCCACCGGCGGACTCAGCGGCGCCCGCCACCGCCGCCGAACAGGCGCCCGAGCAGCCCGCCGATCTCGGGTGCGGCCGGGGCCTGCGCCTGCGCGGGGGCGTCCTCGGCCTCCTCCGCGTCGGGGTCCACGCCGACCAGGGCGCAGAACTCCTCGCGCTCACCCGGCAGCGCCCAGGCGCGCAGGGTGTCGGTGAACTCCTCGTCCGACCACGCCGGTTCCGGCAGTTCGGCGATCGCCCACAGGACCTTGAGCGTGTCCTCGTCGTACTCGGCGTTGGCGTGCTCCTCCTCGGAGTACCCCTTGGAACGCGGGCCGAGCACCATCTCCAGACCGACGCCGGTCACGAGCGCGCGCGAGTCGTCCTCGCCCTGGAGCAAACCGGGCAGGATGTCCAGGCGCAGCCGCCGGGCCCGGTCCCCGGCGCGGCCGAGCGCCAGGAAGCCCAGCACCCGCGGCGACCGGACGCCGCAGTGGGGCCAGGACTCGTTGAACAGGCCCTCGTAGCCCATGGAGGTGCCGCCGCCGCGCCCGATACGCCGGAGCCCCTCGCGCGGGGTGTTCTCACCGTGGATCAGCACCACGGCGACCGACGCGGCGAAGGAGTTGTACAGGTTGCCGCCGGCCATCTGGTGGGTGAGGGCGACGGTCGTGTCGACGTCGTGGGGGCTGGCGGTCAGGCCCAGGGCGAAGATCTCGGCGGGCAGCGGATCGCCGCCGTCGTCCAGCGCCCCGGCCATGGCGTCGCGCAGGGAGGTCGGCGCCTGCGGCGCCGGACGCAGGTCCTTGGCCAGCAGGAACTGGGACGCGCCGGTGATCTCGGCGCTGACACGCGCGGCCTCGGGGGCCAGGAAGGCCAGCAGGTAGCTCACCCACTCGCCCGCGCGGTCCAGGCCGCGCCGGTTCACCGCGCCCTTGAGCAGCCCGACCAGGTCGGGCACGCGTGCGCACACGGCCTCGAAGGTCTCCAGCTCGGCCCGCAGCACCGCGGTGCCCGCGGGACCCTCGATGGCCGTGAGACGGTTGCGCATGCGCAGGTAGTGCTGTTCGTCGGGCGCCTCCTCGGCCCAGGCCCGGTACTGCTCGCGGACCTTCTCGATGTCGTTGGAGGTCGCCCAGGCCACCTCGTCGCGCCACTGGTCGAGGTCGCGCGGCTGCGGGAAGCGGTCCTCGGCGTGCGCGGTCACCAGTTCGAGCAGGAGGCTGAGGGGCCGCCAGCGGTCCGTGGGCGGCGTCTCCTCGTCGCAGGCGATGTCGACGAGGAAGTCCACGGCCGCGGGCGCGGCCAGGTGGCCGGGCGCGGGGAACTCGATGAGGTCGTGGAGTTCGGAGAGCGCGGCGTCGCTGCCGGCGAGCTGCCCGAGCAGCTCGGGGACGCGCTCACCGCCCTCGGGGGCCAGCGCCGTCCAGTTCACTGCGGCGGCGCCGCCGTCGGCACCGTCGTTGGAGTCGTTGTCCGTGGTCGCGTTCATGGGGCGATTATCCCGCCAACGGCCGTTCGGGCGCACCCGCGCGACCGCCGGAGCCGACATCGGCCGTGTCACCGGGCCCGCGGGAACCGGTGCCGGGGCGGGCTCAGCGCTCGGTGCTGGCGGGCGCTGGACGCGCGACGACGTCGCGCAGCGCCTTGAGGGCGGCGCCGAGCTCGCGCGCGTAGCCGATGAGGGTGGAGCGGCGGCGCGCGCCCAGGCTGGCGTCCCCCACCCCGACGGCGTCGATCCCGGCGGCACGGGCGAGGGCGACCGTGCGCGGCAGGTGGAAGGACTGGGTGACCATGACGGCCGCGCGCACCCCGAACAGGTCGCGCACGCGCACGCAGGTGTCCCAGGTGCGGTAGCCGTGGCGGTCGGCGTCGATCCGGTCGGCGGGCACCCCGCGCTCGACGAGATAGGCGGTCATGACGTCGGTCTCCCGCCGTGAGACCTCGCGGTTGTCGCCGGAGACGATGACGCGGCCGACCCGGCCGTCCCCGTACAGGCGCACGGCCAGGTCCAGGCGGCGGGCCAGCAGCGGCGAGGGGCCCTCCGGCCAGGCCGCGGCGCCCAGGACGACGGCCACCGGCCGGGCGGGAACGGTCTCCACACGGCGGCGGCGTCCGGCGCTGGCCAGGTAGGGCCAGGTGAAGGGGGCCAGTGCCAGTACACAGCCGCCGACGCCCGCCGCGACGATCCAGATGCCCACACCCGCCGTCCTCTCCGTACGCCCCGTACTCGGCCGCACGGGGTCACGCGGGACACCATCATGGCCTACCGCGGGAGCGGCCGGATCCGCCCTCGGCGGGCACGGGGGCGGACGCGCGGGCGACCGCGGGGCGGGCACGGGCACGGCGGCACAGGCGGGCGGGCCCGTCGGTCAGACGTCGAACATGTCCCAGAAGGCCCCGCGACGGTAGCGGATCTTGAAGCCGCCGCCCTGGCAGGTGCCGGTGACGACGAAGTGCGGTGCGCCGGGAGTGCGGATGGTGTCGACGTCGACCTTCAGGCTGCCGAACCAGGAGCTGTCGACGTCGACCTCGGCGGTGGCGTTCTCGGGAAGGAGCAGGTCCGCCTCACCCCAGGAGGCGTCGACGAAGACCTCCACGACCGGCGCGGTGAGGGCCGCCTCGCGGAAGTCGAGCTTGGTCGACCCGTACTTGTTGGTGACCTCCACCCGGGGCGGCACCTGCCAGCGGCCGTTGCGCTTGATCGTGCCGCCCATGGCGTCGAGCACGAGGACGCCGCCGCCCGCGGGCCGTGGCGCCGCGATCGGGTCCGGTCGGACCACCGACGCCCGGGGGCCGGAGGCGGTGCCGGCGACGGACCAGCCCGGCAGGTCGGCGGTGAGGGGTTCGAGGTCGGCGTAGGTCTTGGCCGCGTAGGTGCCGTCCAGGCGCTCGTCGAGCTCATCGAGGGTGATCCGACCCTCCGCGGCCGCCTCACGGAGGATCTCGGCGACCTGGTCCCGTTCCGCGTCGGAAACGCGCATGCGGTTCATGTCATTGGGGGCCACTGTGCTCGTCCCGGTCCTTTCCGCTCTTGTCACACCCACGGTAGAGCATGGGGTCGAGACGGTCGCGGCGAGACCGAAGCCGGAACGCCCGGCCCCACCGACGTTTCGGGGGGCGGGGGCGCTTTGGGCAGGTCCGGGACTGGGTACCGCTCCTCTGGAGTGGTTGAGGACTCTGCCGGGGCAGGACGGACCCCGGCAGAGTCCTGAACCACTGTGGTGCCGTGTTCCCTCCCGCCCACGATCTCGCGTCGGGGCGCCCCTGCACAGGCCGTGTCCGCAACCGGCCAGGGCACCCGCTCCTCCCCCGCCGCGGCCCGACCCGCACCCCGCACCCCGGGACGGGTTTCGGTCGTTCCGGTCCCCTGCGAACGATGCGCCACAGGTGTCCCATGGATCCCGCTCGGAACTGGCCTTCCCGCGCGCGGGGCCGGATTTCGGGCAGTCACCTAATGCGCTTTCGGACATCGGCGTCGGCCACAGAACCGCAGGTCACGGAGACCCCCGCACCCGCCCCGAAGAATCTTCGCGAGAGGACTCGAACGCACTTCCGGAATCACCATCCTGACCTGCACAGACGCAACATTCGACCCGAGCCTGATTTCTGGCGTTCATCGCCTGTGTGACGGCGTTTGCCGGAATTACCCAGCGAGCATCTTCACCGTGCACGCGAAACCAAGCCTGGCCAGCAGCTACGCGCGCGCGACCATCCGCTCCGACCGCACAGCACCGCAGACACCACCAGGTCGAAGACCGGAGGAAACCACGACGTGTCCGCCCTCGCGATCACCCCGACCTTTCTCGACGACTTCTCCCGCCTCACGCCCGAGGTCCAGCTCAACACCCTCGCGGCGATGCGCGCCTACCAGACCGGCGACCTCGCCGACCTGGAATCCGTCGCCGACGCCGCGGATCCGCGCGTCCGCGTCGTCGCCATCGACCCCGACTGGTCCGGCGTCGTCGTCCCCGCCCCCCGCGCACCCGAGGACCGGCCCGAGCCGTCCGACGGGACCCAGTACCGCCTGATCACCGTACGGCCGCGCGACGAGGCGCTCCGCTACGCCCGCGGCCTGCGCGCGGACGCTCCCGTCGACACCGGCACCGCCGCCCGCGTCGACCCGCCCACGCCCACCGGCCCGCCCGAGCTCGCGGGTGCCCTCGACGCGCCCTTCGACCAGTGGCAGCTCACCCTGCACCCGGACCAGCACCGGATCACCGGGGCGCACTACAAGGGGGCCACGCAGATCACCGGAGGACCCGGTACCGGCAAGACCGTGATCGCTCTGCACCGCGCCGCGCACCTGGCCGAACTCGACGCCGCCGCGCACCCGGCGGACACCCGCGAGTCCGTTCTGCTCACCACCTACAACCGGGCACTCGCCCAGTCCCTGGCCGACCGGCTCGACCGGCTCCTCCCCGATCCCGCCGTCCGCTCCCGGGTCCGCGTGGTGACCATCGACAGCCTCGCCCGGTCGGTCGTCCAGGCCCACAGCAGCGTGGCGCCCCGCATGATCGGCAAGGACGAGCTGGCCCGCCGCTGGCGCGCGGTCGCCGTCGCCGACGGCCTGCCCTTCTCCGGGCGCTTCCTGGTGGACGAGTGGGAGCAGGTCATCCTCGCCCAGGGCCTGGACCTGATGCCCGCCTACATCCGCTGCGAGCGCAGCGGGCGGGTACAGCACCTGGCGCCCGAGCACCGCCGCCAGGTGTGGGAGACCGTGCGGCGCTACGTCGGAGCGATGCGGGTGGAGGGGCTGTGGGCCTACCCGCAACTGGCGGCCGAGGCCGCACGGCTGCTGGCGGCCGACGGCCCGCTGTTCCGGCACGCGGTGGTCGACGAGGCGCAGGACCTGCACCCGGCCCAGTGGCGGATGCTGCGGGCGGCCGTCCCCGAGGGCGAGGACGACCTGTTCATCGTCGGCGACCCGCACCAGCGCGTGTCCGACAACCGGGTCTCACTGGCCTCGCTCGGCATCAACGTGCGCGGGCGCGGGCACCGGCTGCGGGTCAGCTACCGGGTCACCCAGGAGATCCTGGACTGGAGCATGCCGATCCTGGGCCGCCGCTCGGCCCTGGGCATGGACGACAACGCCGACACCCTGGCCGGCTACCGCTCACTGCTGCGCGGGCCCGCGCCGGTGGTGCGCGGCTGCGCCGACCGCGCCGAGGAACTGACCGCTCTGGGCGACTGGGTCCGGGTGTGGCTGGAGGCGGGCGTACGTCCGGCCGACATCGCGGTGGCCGGACGCAACCACTGGATCGTGCGCGGGATCGCCAAGGAACTGGAGGCGCGCGGCGTGGCCACCACGCCGCTGGAGGGCGCCGGCCGGGCCGAGGCGGTACGCGTGGGGACCCTGCACCGGCTCAAGGGCCAGGAGTTCCGCTGCGTGGCCCTGGTCGGGGTCAGCGACCACCTGCTGCCGCCCAAGGCGGCCATCGAGGCGGCCGACGGCGACCAGGTCGCGCTGGAGCACGCGGTCCAGCAGGAGCGCACCCTGCTGTTCGTGGCGTGCACCCGGGCCCGCGACGCGCTGTACGTCTCGCACGTGGGGCGGCCCAGCCGCCTGATCACCGAACAGTGGTGACCGGCCGTCGGTGAGGTGGCGCCGCCCGCGGGCGGCGCCACCGCGTGTTCTCGGGGCCTCGGCCCGTCCGGGGCGCGGCCGGTTCGGGGCGCGGCCGGTTCGGGGCGCGGCCGGTTCGGGTCAGGTGCCCGCGTGCTGGGAGTTGAGGCCCGGGATGATCATGGTGTCGGTGGAGGCCAGAGGGCTGTCGACGTCCACGTCGGTGACGATCATGTACGGCAGCAGCAGCGGCGGCGGGAAGTCGGGGGTGAACGTCAGCGGAATGCCCAGGATGCGCACGTGCATGCGCGTGATGTGCATCTGGACGTCGCCGTTCATCTCCATCGTGGGCAGGCCCAGCGACATCCGGACGCCGGCGTCCTCGAACCACAGTTCGGCGTCGGTGAAGTCGGCCCGGCTCATGGTCAGCCTGAGGTAGCGCCGCGGACCGTCGGCGGTCGGGCACTCCACCACCCCGTCGTAGCTGGCGCCGCTCATGACGAGCCTCTCCGAGGTCAGACCGGACGTTCGGACCGAACCGCGGGAACAGTCGTAGGCCGCTTCGACCGGCACCTCCGGCAGCTCGCCCTCGTCGTCCGCGGCCTGGCAGGCGCGGACGGCGTCCAGGAGCTCCTCCTCGGTGTCGGCGAGCGCGCTCTGGCCGGTGAGCAGCGCGCAGTCGGCCGCCTCGGCCTCCGGCTCGCCGGTCTCCTCGACCCCGTCGTCCTCGGCTCCTTCCTCTCCTTCCTCGGCGTCCGGTTCCCCGCCGTCGGGCGCCTCCTCGTCCCCGGGCGAGGCGGACGGCTCGGGCGTCGGTCCCCCGGAAGGTGCTTCGGTGGGCTCCTCGGCGGGCTCCTCGTCACCGCCCGGGGGTGTGAACCAGTCCCACGGCCAGCCGATGGTCGTCGCGGGTGCCGCGGCCAGGAGCAGCGCCAGGGCCAGCGGGGCGGCCACGGCCGCCACGGAGTCCGGGCCCGGGCGGCGGACCGCCTCGTCCTCGTCGGCGGGCGGGTCGGCCCGCCTCCGTCCCCGGCGGCGGGAGCGGGCCGCCGACCGGGGACCCCACGCGAACACGAAAGCCCCCCCGATGATGCCGAGCAGCATCCCGATGACGAACCCACCGAAGTTGGAGGTCACGAAGGACACCAGTGCCAGCAGCAGGCCGACCAGCCCGAAGAAGCTGTTCTGCGCGGGCTGGAACCAGCTCAGCACGCCGATCGCGATCAGCAGCAGGCCGATGAGGCCGCCGGAGATCCCGGCGATGCCGGAGTAGATGATCAGGTCGATCGGCAGGACCAGGGTCTGCGCGGCCGGCGCCACCAGGATCTCGACGCCGGCCGCCAGCAGGAGGAATCCGCCCAGGAACGGTCGCCGGCTCCGCCACGTGCGGAACCGGCCCCACCAGGCGCGGATCAGGGTGAGTGCGTGGGCCATGGGATCAGAAGCACTCGTGGTTGCCGGGTTTGACCACCAGGCTCAGCCCGGACAGGCGCAGCGAGCCGGACGTGACCGCCCACGTGGTCATCTCCATGTCGGTCACGGTGATGCTGTCCGACTGCAGGCCGAAGCCGCCCGCGGGGCCCTGGCCGCCTTCGGCCTTGTCCAGGGTGCTGGCGTCGCGGCCGATCTCGATCGCGCTGAACTCGGCGTTGCCCTGGAGCTGTTCGATGTCGATGACGAGGTTGGTGCCCTCGACCGGGGTGCTCTCGCCGGCGTTGATGACCAGCGTGGCCTCGCCGATCGGCAGGTCCCACAGGGAGGACATGCACAGGTTGTCCAGCTCGGCGCTGTTGACCGTGGACAGCCCGATCGGGCGTGCGGAGCCGTCGACCGAGTTGGCGACGTCGCCGTACTGCGAGAAACCGTCGCCGACGAGCTCGTCGGCCGACATCTTGAAGTTGTCGCCGGAGACGGCGAAGGACGCGGCCAGCAGACCCTGGGTGGTCATGCCGCCCAGGACGGCCGCGGCCGCGAGTCCGGGGACCGCGACCAGGGCGAACCTGCGCCACCGCGTGCCGGCGGCGCCCGTGTTCTGCTCAGGCGCGTCCTCAGGCGGTGTGAGCGCCTCGTCGGGGGCCTTGGGCATGAGTACCTCCAGTGTTCCGCCGCTGATGGGGGTGCGGCGAGGGGGGAGTTGACTTGCGCCGATGCACGCCTCGTGTGTTACTTGTGACACACCTTACTCGGCGGTAGTGACGAACATTACAATAGTCAATGTCGCATTTCCAGATGACAGCGTGAATATTGCGGACTCGTATCCGGCGCAGTACGGGCTCCCCGCATCTGACCAGGAGAGAGACCACACCGTGGCCAACGAGCGCATCGGCACCCCCACCGCCCCGGACCCCGTTCCGGCCGAGCACGACGACGACCGGTTCGACTACGACGTGATCGTGGTCGGCTCCGGCTTCGGCGGCTCCGTCAGCGCCCTTCGCCTCACGGAGAAGGGCTACCGCGTCGGCGTCCTGGAGGCCGGCCGCCGCTTCACCCCCGACACCCTCCCCTCCACCTCCTGGGATCTCCGCAACTTCCTGTGGGCGCCTCAGCTCGGCATGTACGGCATTCAGCGCATCCACCTGCTCCGGGACGTCATGATCCTCGCGGGCGCGGGCGTCGGCGGCGGTTCCCTCAACTACGCCAACACGCTGTACCACCCGATGGACCCCTTCTTCGACGACCCCCAGTGGCGGCACATCACCGACTGGAAGTCCGAACTCGCCCCCTTCTACGACCAGGCGCGGCGCATGCTCGGCGTGCGCACCAATCCCACCGTCACCCCCTCCGACGAGCACCTGAGGTCCGTCGCCGAGGACATGGGGGTCGGCGACACGTTCCGGCTCACCCCGGTCGGCGTGTGCTTCGGGGACGGACAGGACGGCGACGGCACCAAGGCCGCTCCCGGCGAGACCGTCGGCGACCCCTACTTCGGCGGAGCCGGACCGGAGCGGAAGGCGTGCACCGAGTGCGGTGAGTGCATGACCGGCTGCCGCCACGGCGCCAAGAACACGCTGACCGAGAACTACCTGTACTTCGCCGAGCGCGACGGCGCCGAGGTCCACCCCCTGACCAGTGTCGAGCGCCTGCGCGAACTGCCCGGCGGCGGCTACGCCGTCGACACCGTCCGCACCGACGCCCCGCGCCGCCGCGAGAACGCCCGCACGTTCACCGCCCGCCAGGTCGTCGTGGCCGCGGGCACCTACAACACCCAGACGCTGCTGCACCGCATGCGCGACTCGGGTCTGCTGCCGCGGCTGTCGGAGCGGCTCGGCACGCTCACGCGCACCAACTCCGAGGCACTCGTCGGCGCGATGAGCAAGCAGGTCCCGCCGCCGGAGGACCTCACCCGGGGCGTGGCGATCACGTCCTCCATCCACCCCGACGCGAACACCCACATCGAGCCGGTCCGCTACGGCAAGGGCTCCAACGCGATGGGGCTGCTCACCGCGATGCAGGTGCCCGGCGGTGGGAAGGTCCCCCGCTGGCTGCGCTTCCTCGGCCTGGCCCTGCGCCACCCCGCGGTGTTCGCACGCAGCTTCTCCAACCGCCGCTGGTCCGAGCGCGTCATCATCGGACTGGTGATGCAGTCGCTGGACAACTCGCTGACCACGTCGGTCAGGCGCGGACTCCTCGGCGGCCGCGCGAGGCTCACCTCCCGGCAGGGCCACGGCGACCCCAACCCGACGTGGATCCCGGCGGGCCAGGAGGCGGCCACCCGGCTGGCCGAGCGCATCGACGGCCATCCCGGGGGCACCTGGGGCGACGTCTTCAACATCCCCATGACCGCGCACTTCCTGGGCGGCTGCCCGATCGGGGACAGCGCGCGGCAGGGCGTCATCGATCCCTATCACCGGCTCTACGGGTACCCGGACCTGCACGTGGTGGACGGTTCGGCGGTCACCGCGAATCTGGGGGTCAACCCGTCGCTGACGATCACCGCGCAGGCGGAGCGCGCGATGTCGATGTGGCCCAACAAGGGCGAGCCGGACACCCGCCCCGCCCAGGGCGCCGGGTACGAGCGGGTCCGGCCGGTGTTCCCGCACGCGCCCGCGGTACCGGCGGGCTCCTTCGCCGAACTGCGCCACACGACGCCGCTGCCGCTGTCGGTGGTCGAGCCCGCGGCCGACACCGGGAACCCGCCCGCCGCCCCACAGGACTCCTGAGGAGGCGTCCGGCAGCGCCGGACGCACAGGAAGGGCCCCGCCGCAGGCGTCCGTTGAGGGCGGAAGCCCCCACACCGCCGCGAAGCGACCCCCGGGGGCGATGGTGGGTGACGGGAAAAAGGGGCCCCGCCGCAGGCGTCCGTTGAGGGCGGAAGCCCCCACACCGCCGCGAAGCGACCCCCGGGGGCGATGGTGGGTGACGGGTGGGAGGGCCCGAACAGTGTTCGGGCCCTCCAGCGGGGTGCGTGTACGTGGGCCTCAGGGCGAGCCCGGTAGGCCGCCGGCTCCCCGCTGGAGGTCCTTCTCACCGCGCAGGTGCTCCATCGCCTGCGCGAAGTGCTCTCCCATGACGTCGTTGAGGTGGTCGGCCATCGCCTGGGCCAGGACGGCGTCCACCGCCTGCTGCGCGAGGGGGCGCACCCGGCGGATGAGTTCGGCGATCTCGGCCGTCTCGTCGCTCCGGACGACCGTGCCCGGAGCGTGCTCGGCGATGATGTGGTCGGCCACGAGGCGGACCATGTGCTCGGCGACGTGCCCGACCTTGTCGCGCAGGTTCTCGGCGATGTCGAGCACCGAGTCGACGCTCATGCCCAGGCGCACCAGCTCGACCCCGGCGTGCAGCAGGCGCGGGCTGGGTACCCGGAAGCGCAGGCCGTCGCGTTCGAGCACACCGAGGTCCAGGGAACGCTTTATGGTCCTGGGCGTCACCCCCTTGCCGAAGAGCTCGCGCAGGTCCCCCAGTGTGATGTAGTCGGCGATCTCGTCGGTCCAGGCGTCCCCTATCGCGGACTCGAAGCCGAGGATCTCGGAGAGGTCGCCGCCGCGCTCCCACACCTGGAACATCTCACCGATGTTGGCGAAGGTGTAGCCGCGACGCAGCAGCTGGCCGATCAGCCGAAGACGCGCCAGATGTGCCTCTGAGTAGATCCCCACGCGCCCCTGACGGCGCGGCGGCGCCAGCAGACCTCTGTCCTGGTACACCCGCACGTTGCGCACAGTCGTGTCCGCGAGCCGGGCGAGTTCGTCAATGCGGTATTCGGCCATGGACCAAGACTAGAGACCCCGCCGGACGCTACTCGTCAGTAAATTTCCGACGACAGCCCATTGCATTGTGACAATGCTCGTTGTAACGTTCCGGCAATGACTGTGGAGGAGATCACATGACGACCCCCCTGCCGCGCCACCTGCGGCGCCTGCCCGGCCAGAACGCCATCGTCACCGGCGCGTCCGGCGCCTTCGGCAGCGCCACCGTGGCCGTCCTCCGCCACCTCGGCGTGAACGTCGTCGGTATCGACCGCAAGGCCGCCCCCGGTGTCGTCGAATGCGACATCACCGACGACGCCCAGGTGCGCGCGGCGGTGGCCGAGGCGGTCGACCGGCTCGGCGGGACCCTGGACCTGCTGATCCACTACGCCGGGGTCGGCCCGGCCGTGGACGTCGGCGGCGAGCCCGACGTCCACGCGCACCAGGCCCTGGAGGTCAACCTCCTCGGCTCCTGGCGGGTCACCGCCGCCGCGATGCCCGCCCTGCTCAACAGCCGGGGCCGTATCGTCCTCACCTCGTCGCTGCTGGCCCACCTCCAACTGCCCTTCGCCGGCGCCTACACCGTGTCCAAGCGGGCCGTCGCCGCCTACGCCGACTGCCTGCGGGCCGAGTACGGCTCCCACATCGGGGTCACCACCGTTTACCCCGGCTACGTCGACACCCCCATCCACGACAGCTCCCGTGCCACGGGCGTCGCGCTGGACGGCCTCGTGCCCGCCGAACGCGAGCGCGACACCGTGATGAGCGTGGTCCGGGCGGCGGGCGCCAGGCGCGCCCCCCGTGACGTGGCCTCCACCGCCCTCGGCACGGTCGCGCTCCACCTGACCCGGCACTTCCCGGGCACCACCGAACAGATCGTGTCGCTCCAGGTCGGCCTGCTCCTCGCGGACGGGGCCTTCGGCGACGCGGAGATCGCCCAGGGACTCCACGAGCGGCACCGCGGCACCGTCCAGCGGCCCGCCGCGTCCTGAGGAGGAGAGGAACAGATGACCGTCCAGACCACGGCCAAGCCCAAGCTCACCGACCGCGAGGACATCGCCAAGCGCCTGCTGCGCGGCTCGGCGAAGGCCTCCTTCGACCCCCTCGTCGAGATCGACTGGGACGCCCCCGTCGACCCCGACATGTGGGCCATCCGCCCCGAGCGCGTGTCCCTCTACGGCACCTACCTGTGGGACCGCCTCGACGACGCCCAGCGCAAGGAGCTCTCCCGCCTGGAGGTCGCCAGCGTCGCCACCATCGGCATCTGGTTCGAGACGATCCTGATGCAGATGCTGGTCCGCCACGCCTACGACCACGACCCGACCACCAACCACGTCCAGTACGCCTACACCGAGATCGCCGACGAGTGCCGGCACACGGTCATGTTCGCCAAGATGATCGAGAAGCTCGGGTCGCACGCGCACAAGCTCGACCCGGCCGCCCACCACCTCGGGCGCCTGTTCAAGACCATCGCGCACGGTCCGCTGATCTTCGCCGGGGCCCTGTTCGTCGAGGAGGTCCTCGACCAGATCCAGCGCGAGGCCGTGCCGGACGAGCAGATCCTGCCGCTGGTGCGCTCCGTGGCCCGTATCCACGTGGTGGAGGAGGCCCGGCACATGCGCTACGCCCGCGAGGAGTTCGCCCGCGACTGGGCCGGCCGCGGCCCCATCAACCGGGCCTACAGCCGGATCATCCTCGGGCTGGTCACCTACTACTCGGCGACCCGGCTGATCAACCCGAAGGTCTACGCGCAGGTCGGCCTCGACCCCAAGGAGGCCTACCGCGTGGCCAAGGCCAACCCCCACTGGATCGACACCAAGACCTGGGCCGCCCGCAAGGTGGTCGGGACGCTGAGCACCGCCGACGCGATCACCGGCCTGGGACGGTACTTCTGGCGCAAGGCCGGACTGCTCGGCCGCTGACGCCGCCCCGGGGCGCTCCTCCCGCGCCCCGGGCACCGCACCGGCGCGCCACCACCCCGGACCGGCCTCCGCGCCGGCTCCGCACGAACTCCCCCGGAGACGAAACGCGCCACGTCTTCGGGGGGCCTCACCCCTCGGGGGCGTACGCGCCCGCCCGTCTCCCACCACCGCCCAAGGCCGCGCCGCGGCGAGGTGGGACACCCTCGACTGACGCCTACGGCGCAGTACTCCATCCCGAGGTCTCGCTCCCCGGGGGACGCAACGCGCCACGTCCCCCGGGGTCCCACTCCCCGGGGGACGGAACGCGCCACGTCCCCCGGGGTCTCACCCGCACCGGTGCCCGATCGCCGGTTCGCACGAAGGGACCTGAACTTGACCGACGCACCACCGCACTACAGAGTGGCCGTCATCGGCACCGGCTTCGCCGGTATCGGCATGGCGGTCCGGCTCCGGCAGGCGGGGCTGGCGGACTTCACCGTCCTGGAGCGGGCCCACGACCTCGGCGGCACCTGGCGGGACAACGACTACCCCGGTGCCGCGTGCGACGTCCCCTCGCACCTGTACTCGTTCTCCTTCGCGCCCAACCCCGGCTGGAGCCGCTCCTTCTCCCCGCAACCGGAGATCTGGGAGTACATGAAGCGGGTCGCCCGCGAGCACGGCGTCGACCGGCACGTGCGCTACGGCCACGACGTCACCGCCGCGCACTGGGAGCCCGACCGCAACCGGTGGCGGATCGAGACGACCGCGGGCACGGTCACCGCGCAGTTCCTCATCAGTGGCGCCGGCCCCCTGGCCGACCCCTCCTACCCCGACATCAAGGGGCTGGACACCTTCGAGGGACGGATCTTCCACTCCGCGGAATGGGACCACGGCCACGACCTCACCGGGCGCCGCGTCGCGGTCATCGGTACGGGAGCGTCGGCCATCCAGTTCGTACCGAGGATCCAGCCCGAGGTGGGCGCGCTGAAGCTCTTCCAGCGCACCGCGCCCTGGGTGATGTTCCGCCACGACCGCGACATCACGCGCGCGGAGCGCTGGCTGTACCGGAACATCCCCCTCGCCCAGCAGGTCGCCCGCAAGGGCATCTACTGGGGCCGGGAGAGCTACATCCTCGGCTTCGCGAAGCACCCGGGCCTGCTCAAGGTCGTGGAGCGGCTCGGCCGGGCCAACATCCACCGCAGCGTCAAGGACCCGGAGCTGCGCGCCAAGCTCACCCCGGACTTCCGCGCGGGCTGCAAGCGCATCCTGATGTCCAACGACTACTACCCGGCGCTGGCCCGCCCCAACGTCGACGTGGTCACCGACGGCATCGTCGAGGTCCGCCCGAACGCCGTCGTCACCCGCGACGCCGAGGGCCGCGAGACCGAGCACGGGGTCGACACGATCATCATGGGCACCGGCTTCCACGTGAGCGACCCGCCGGTGGCCCAGCGCATCCACGACGCCGACGGCGTCTCCCTCGCCGAGCACTGGGGCACGACCGCGCAGGCCTTCCGCGGCACCACCGTGGCCGGGTTCCCCAACGCGTTCATCCTGGCCGGGCCCAACACCGGTCTGGGGCACACCTCCCAGGTGTTCATGATCGAGGCCCAGATCCGGTACACGATGCAGGCCCTGAAGTACGTGTGCCGCAACCGGATGGACCGGCTGGACGCCCGGCCCGAGGCCCAGCGCGCGTACAACGAGAAGATCGCCGAGTCCATGGAGGGCACCGTGTGGGTGTCCGGCGGCTGCGACAGCTGGTACCTGAACGAGGAGGGGCGCAACACCACACTGTGGCCCACCTTCACCTGGGACTACGCGCTGCGGACCCGCTGGTTCGACCCCCACAACTACGACCTCCGCAAGAGCCGCCGCGCCGCGGGCGTCCGTTGAGGGCGGAACGCACCGAAGGCGTCGGGCGGTCCGCAGGAGTCTGAGGAGGAGCACATGAGCGGGTTCGGCGACGACGAAGAGGAGTACCGGGGACCGGTGACGGTCGTCCTGCCCGGCGACACCGGGGGTTCCGGGGACTCCGGCGGTGGCCCGCCCGGGACCGGCGGTGTCGCGGAGGGCGCGGAGGGCACGGAGAGCGCCGCCCCGGCCGCACCCGTGCCGGTCGAGGTCCAGGCGCACCTGGCGGGCCACTTCTCGCCCCTGACCGGCGACTACCGGTGGCGGGGACGGCTGTCGCCGTCCGAGGCGGTCACCGCCGCCTTCGAGGACGGCGTGCGCACCGTCCTGGTCCGCACCCCCGACGGCTTCGAGGGCAACGGTGTCCTGGACGACCCCAACCTCTGGGGCGGACACCCCGTCCGGGGTGCCGGCACCCCGCCCTTCGCCGTCCCCCGGATCGAGATCGACGACTGACCGCGGCCGCGGTTGCGACCGCCGCCCCGCCCCCGGCCGCCCGCCGCTCCGCGCCGCCCCGATCGCGCCCGGCGCCGGACGCCACCACCCCCCGCCCCCAACCCCCGAGTGAGAGGTCTTCTGCGATGGCAACCCGACACCTGGGCCGGGCCCGCGAGCTCCAGGTCCCGTCCGCCGACGGCACACTGCTGCACGTCGAGGTACGCGGCCCCGAGGACGGCCCGACCGTCCTGCTGTCCCACTGCTGGGCGACGTCACTGGCCGCGTGGGGACCGGTCGTACGCGCGCTCGACCCCGCGCTGCGCGTGGTGATGTACGACCAGCGCGGGCACGGACGCAGCCAGGCACCCCTGACCCGGGCCGGGTACGGCACGGAGAAGCTGGCGGACGATCTGTGCGCGGTCCTGGAGGCCACCGTGCCCGAAGGCGGCAAGGCGGTCGTGGCCGGGCACAGCATGGGTGGGATGTCGGTCATGGCGTCCGGGCCCCGTGCGGCGTTCGCCGAGCGCGCGGCCGCCGTCCTGCTCACCAACACCGGTTGCACGGAGCTGGTGAAGCGGTCGACCGCCATCCCGCTGCCCGGCCCGCTGGGCACCCTGGGGTCGAGGCTGTTCCTGACCGCGGCCCTGCCCCTGGGCCCGGCCAACCCGGTCACGGCCCAGCTGCTGAGATTCATCGTGCTGGGCGGCGCGGCCGACCCGCAGACGGTGCGGCTGTGCGCCAGGCTCGTCCACGACTGCCCGACCGTACCCCGTGCCCGGTGGGGCAGCGTCCTCTCCGCTCTGGAGCTGGACGACGCGGCCCGGCGGATCACGGCCCCGACCGTGGTCGTGGCGGGTGCGCAGGACAAGTTCACCCCGCCGTGGCACGCCCACCACATGGCCGAAACCATCCCGAACGCCGAGCCGGCGATCGAGGTCCCCGGGGTCGCCCACATGGGACCGCTGGAGTGCCCCGAGGTCCTCGCCGGGCACCTGGAGCGCCTGGCCGTCGACCACCTCAAGGCCGAGCTGGCGGGGGCCTGACCCGCCGTCGGGCGGGCAGGCCGGAGCGCGCCGGGAACCCGCCGAGCCCGGGGTCCGGCTCCCGGGCGGACCGCGGCTCAGGCGGGGTCGCGCAACAGCGTGGGAACCACGTGCTCGGAGACCTCCGAGTGCACCTGGTGCAGTCGCGTCTGCACCGCGCGGCGCAACTTGGCCAGGCACTCCACCAGCGTGATGTCGTCGCCGACCAGCCCGCCCTTGGCCACGATCGGGGTGCCGTCCAGCGGCCCGCCGCCGACGTGCCCGTGGACGGCGAGCGGCACGACCTCGCCACCGATGTCCACGGCGTGCACGTCCAGTTCGTCCAGCAGGCTGGCGACCAGGTCCCCGCCGGTGAGGAAGAGGCCGCTGGGCAGGGCGTGGGTGCCCGTGGTGTCGGCGACCTCGTTGACCACGTCGGCGACCAGGCTCGCCACCTTGCCGGGCAGCTCGGCACGGGTCTGGGCGGGCAGCGCGCGCACGCGCTCGGACGTGGTCACCACCCGCAGTACGCAGAAGTCCGGGAAGCCCGATGACGTGAGCTGGTGGGCCAGTTCGGCGGCCACGGTCTCGGCGTGGTCGCTGTCGGGGTCGCTCAGCAGCACCGCGTCCAGGTCGACGAACCGCACGGCGCCGGTCCGGGCCACGGTGGCCAGCTGGCGCCGGGTCAGGTCGGTGGTGCTGCCCGCCACTCCCAGCAGCGGCCCGCGCGATCCGGCCTGACCGCGCAGGCGCAGGGCGTAGGCCAGCAGCGCACCGGTGGGACCGGGGTCCACGGCGAGCCAGACGGTGCCGTCCTCGTGATGGGCCGCGGCCGCGGCGTCGGCGATGTCGGTCAGGTGCTGCTCGGTGCTGGCGTCGCACACCACGACCGGCTCGTCCCCCGCCAGGAGTTCGGCGGTGAGCATGGTCTGGGTGACTTGTCGGACGGGGACGTGCCGGACAGCGAGGGCGGTCTGCTCGGCGAGGATGTCGGCGACCACGCTGGTGGACATGGGGCAGAGGGGGTCCTGTGCGAGTTCGGTGTGCTCCAGGGGCCTGCCGTGCAGGAGCTGTACGCCGTCCTCGGTGATGCGGCCGGACCCGGGGAAGGCGGGGACGAACAGGACGCGGACCCGGGTCTCGGCGGGCACCCGTTCCCGCACGGCGTCATAGGCCGCCTCCAGTTCCGCCCCGATGTTGCCGCGCAGCGTGCTGTCGGTGCGCTTGACGACCAGCCCCACCGGCCAGACGGCCTCGATGACGTCGGTGACCAGGTCGGCGGCCTGTTCGGCGGGGACGTGGCGGCTGTCGAGGTTGGCGACGACCACGTCGTAGTCGTCGGCCACTCTGCTGACGTGCTCGGGCGTCACCGTGGCCACGCGCATCCCGGTCCGGGCGAACCTGGCACCGGTGGCGTTGGCGCCGGTGAGGTCGTCTGCCACCACGAGGACCTGGGCCACGGCACGTCTCCTTCGGTCGGTCGGCGAAACGCTGGAGTAACCTCCCTCCAACATAGGCCCAAAGGAAGGCTACGAGTGTGCCCGGAGCACGGCGAACCGGCCCGCGGGGGCCGGCCGAGGGGCCGTCCGAGGGGCCGTCCGAGGGGCGGTGGCGGGCGATGGGAGGGGTGAACCCCTCAGGGCGGTACTAGAGCTTCTGCACCGTTCCGCTCTCGGCGCCGCGCATCGCCGCCTCGATGACCTCCAGCCCGTGGATCACCTCGTGGGGGTCGACGGGCAGCGGCTCGCCCTCGCCCACGGCGTCGCGTACGCCGGCGTAGAACTCGGGGTAGGCGCCGCGCGCGCTGGGCACCGGGCGGGTGTCGCCGTCGGCCCCGAGCACGCCCCAGGAGGCCTCCGGCAGCACGCCCCAGTCATCGGCGTCCGGGCGCTCGCCCGCGACCAGGCGTTCCTCCTGCCCGTCCATGCCGTGGCTGGTGAACGCGCCCTGGTCGCCCAGGACGTGGAAGCGCGGGCCGACCTGGGCGGCGAGCGCGCTCATCCACAGGTGCGAGCGGGCTCCGCGGCGGTGCGCGAGTGCCAGGAACACGTCGTCGTCGGCGTTCGCGCCGGTGCGCCGGGAGTCGATCTCGGCGTAGACGGACTCCACGGGACCGAACAGGTTGATCGCCTGGTCGATGAGGTGCGGCCCCAGGTCGTAGAGGATCCCCGCGCCGGCGCTGACCGCGCCGCTCTCCCGCCAGGTGCCCTTGGCCCGGGGACGCCAGCGCTCGAACCGCGACTCGAAGCGGTGCACCCGCCCCAGGGCGCCCTCCTCGATCAGGCCCCACAGGGTCAGGAAGTCGGCGTCCCAACGGCGGTTCTGGTACACGGTGAGCACCTGGCCGGCGCGTTCGGCGTGGTCGGTCAGGTCCCGCGCCTCGTCCGCGGTGAGCGCGAACGGCTTGTCCACGACCACCGCCAGACCGGAGTCCAGCGCGGCCCTGGCCAGAGGGGCGTGGGTGTCGTTGGGGGTGGTGATGACGGCGATCTCGTAGCGGTCGGCGTCGGCCCACAGGTCGGCCGCGGTGGCGTAGACGGTCACTCCCGGGTAGCGGGCCTCCGCCGCGGCACGGCGCTCCGGGTTGCCCGTGACGATCGCCGCCAGTCGCAGTCCGGGGACCGCGTCGATGAGCGGGGCGTGGAAGACCTCGCCGCCCTTGCCGTAGCCCACCAGGGCGACGTGCAGTTCCGGTCCGTCGGGTGCGCCCAGGTCAGGGCGGTGCGATGCGTCAGCCATGTGCCCCAACCTACGACCTGCGTCGCAGGGCCGGTTCCACGCTCCCTCGGCCGGCGCCGGCCGTGCGGACGGCCGGGCCGCGGCCTCGTGCGGCGGCAGGGTCGGCACGGCGGTGGGACGGACCGACGGCCCGCCCCACCGGGCCTACCGGCGGTGTTCTGCCGCCGATGCCTGCAAGTTTTCGTATCGTTACGCAAGATATTGCAGAAACTCTGGACATTGAGCGGAAATCAGACTTTCATCTTCACAATGGATGACGTGGGTCACACCCCACGTCCGAACTCGCGCCTGAATCTTGGCCGGGCGAGCGATGAAAGGGCCTCCATGGGAAGAACGAACGACCGGACACCCACCCGTCACGCGATGGTCGCGGCGGCGAGCGGTCTCGCCCTCCTCGCGTCGGGTTGCGGCTACCTCAGCGGGGAAGGCGGCTCCAGCGGCGGCACGGACACCGCGGACGTGGACTGCTCCCCCTACGCCGAGTGGGAGGACATCGGCGGCACCGTCGACATCTACTCCTCGATCCGCGACGAGGAGGCCGAGCGGATGGACCGCTCCTGGGCCGACTTCGCCGCGTGCACGGGCATCACCATCGAGCACGAGGGCAGCGGCGAGTTCGAGGCCCAGCTGCCCATCCGGCTCGACGGCGGCAACGCCCCCGACCTGGCGCTGATCCCCCAGCCCGGCCTCCTGCAGCGGGTGGTCGAGGACGGTCACGCCCTGCCCGTCTCCGACGGCGTGCGCGAGAACGTCGAAGCCGGATGGGGCGAGGACTGGCAGGGCTACGCCAGCGTCGACGGGGAGATGTACGGCTCCCCCTACGGCGCCAACATGAAGTCGATGGTCTGGTACTCCCCGACGTACTTCGCCGACAACGGCCACGAGGTCCCCACGACCTGGGACGAGATGGTCGAGCTCAGCGACACCATCGCCGCGGACGGCACCAAGCCCTGGTGCGTGGGCTTCGAGTCCGGTGACGCCACCGGCTGGCCCGGCACCGACTGGATCGAGAACGCGCTGCTGCGCACCTCGGGCACCGACGTGTACCACGACTGGATCTCCCACGACATCGCCTTCGACTCCCCCGAGGTCGAGGAGGCCTTCGACCTCACCGACGGGATCATCCGCAACGAGGACTACGTCAACGGCACCTTCGGCGGAACCGACAGCATCGCCGTCACCTCCTTCCAGGAGGCCGGCCTGCCCCTGCTCGACGGCGGCTGCGCCATGTACCTGATGGGCTCGTTCTACGGCGCCCAGTTCGAGGAGGACGTCGAGATCGCCGAGGACGGCGACGTCTACGGCTTCGTCCTGCCCCCGCTGGAAGAGGGCGGCGAGGTCCCGGTCATGGGCGGCGGCGAGTTCGCGGTGCCCTTCGCCGACCGGCCCGAGGTCGTCGCGGTCCACGAGTACCTGTCCACGGCCATGTACGCCGACAGCCGCGCCTCCGAGGGCGCCTGGGTCTCGGCGCACCAGGAGCTGGACCCGGCCAACCTGGCCGACCCCACCGACCAGTTCGCGGCCGAGGTGCTCAACAACCCGGACACCGTCTTCCACTTCGACGGCAGCGACGCCATGCCCTCGTCCATCGGCACCAACGTGTTCTGGGGCGGGATGGTCGACTGGGTGACGGGCAGCTCGACCGACGAGGTGCTGGAGGGCATCGAGTCGGCCTGGTAGCCCCCGCTCCCGGCGCCCCCGCCCGCACGACCGCGTGATCGGGGCGCCGGGAGGCCGGTGTTGTCCGGTGTCGGCGGGCCCGCCCGTCGACCGTCCCCACCCCGGACGCCCGTCGCCCCGCAGAACACCGGCGCGCCCTCCGCGACCCCCCGGGGTCGCGGAGGGCGCGCCACCTCACGGTCCACGCCGCACCCGATTCCCATGACCCGACGGGGGCCCGGTTCACACCGGATTCCCGTTCCACGGCACTGACAAAGGGCTCCCCATGGAGTACTCGTTCCTCAACGACCTGCCCAAGGTCGTGTGGATGCTCATCGGTATCGCGGGCTTCCTCGCCGTCATCGGCCTGATGCTCGTGGTCATCGACATCCCGCGTACACGACGCGACCGCTGGCAGGCCGCCCTCTTCCTCGCGCCCGCGCTGATCCTGCTGGTCGGCGGAGTCGTCTACCCGGTGCTGCGCACCACGATGCTGTCCTTCTTCGACCGCTCGGGCACCGAGTTCGTCGGACTGACCAACTACCTGTGGATGTTCCAGCGCCCGGAGATCCTCCTGGTTCTGCGCAACACCCTGTTGTGGGTGGTGTTCGCCCCGGCGCTGGCCACCGCCGTCGGACTGCTCTACGCGATCCTCATCGACCGGTCGCGCTTCGAGTCGATCGCCAAGTCCCTGGTGTTCATGCCGATGGCGATCTCGTTGGTCGGCGCGAGCATCATCTGGCGGTTCGTGTTCGCCTACCGGCCCGCCGACCAGGAGCAGTACGGGCTGTTCAACCAGATCGTCGTCTGGCTGGGCGGTGAACCACAGCTGTGGTTGCTCAACCAGCCGCTCAACACCTTCCTGCTCATCCTGGTCCTGATCTGGGTCCAGGCCGGTTTCGCGATGGTCGTCATGTCCGCCGCGATCAAGGCCATCCCCTCCGAGATCATCGAGGCCGCGCGGATCGACGGCGCGGGGGCCTGGCAGCTCTTCGCACGGATCACCCTGCCGTCCGTGTGGCCGACACTGCTGGTCGTCCTCATCACCATCACGGTGCAGACCCTGAAGGTGTTCGACATCGTCCGCACGATGACCGGCGGCAACTACGGCACCAGCGTCATCGCCAACGAGATGTACAGCCAGGCCTTCCAGCAGGGCCAGGTCGGTCAGGGCTCGGCCCTGGCCGTGTTCCTCTTCGTGCTGGTGATCCCGCTGGTCATCGTGCAGATCCGACGTACGCGCAAGGCGAGGGAGCTCGCATGACCCCGACGACGACACCCACCGCGCAGGCCCCCGCGCGCACGCGGGAGCCGGACGGCGGCGCGGCCGCCCGGGTCCGGCGGCGGTTGAGCGGCTCGCCCGCCGGGATCGCGGCGATCGTCATCGCCGTGCTGTGGACCGTGCCGACGGCGGGCCTGCTGGTCTCCTCGTTCCGCCCGGCCGAACAGATCCGGACCACCGGCTGGTGGACGTTCTTCGCCTCGCCCGAGGTCACCCTGGACAACTACCGGGACGTGCTCTTCGGGTCGAGCAGCGACGGGCAGTTGGCCACCCACTTCGTGAACTCGTTCGTCATCACGCTGCCCTCCACGGTGTTCGTACTCGTCATCGCGGCCCTGGCGGCGTACGCGCTGTCGTGGATCGACTTCCGCGGCCGGGACTGGATCTTCCTGGGGATCTTCGCCCTCCAGATCGTCCCGCTGCAGATGTCGCTCGTGCCGCTGCTGAGCTTCTTCTCCCAGGGCGTGTCCCTCGGCGAGGTCCAGATCCTTCCCGCCTGGGAGCTGAACGGCGCGATGGCCTTCACCAACGTGTGGGTGGCGCACACGATCTTCGGGCTGCCGCTCGGCATCTTCCTGCTGCACAACTTCATCTCGCAGCTGCCGAGCACGCTGTTCGAGGCCGCGCGCGTGGACGGTGCCGGGCACGGCACGATCTTCCTGAGGATCGTGCTCCCGCTCATCACCCCCGCACTGGTCTCCCTGGGCATCTTCCAGTTCCTGTGGGTGTGGAACGACCTGCTGGTCGCCCTGATCTTCACCGGGGGCGACAACGCGACGGCACCCCTGACGGTGCGCCTGGCCGAACTCGCGGGCACGCGCGGCGAGGCCTGGCACCGCCTGACCGCGGGAGCCTTCGTCTCCATGGTCGTGCCGCTGATGGTGTTCTTCCTGCTGCAGCGCTACTTCGTGCGCGGCCTGCTGGCGGGCAGCGTCAAGGGCTGACGGCCCCCTGGAGGCCGTCAGCCGCCGCGTAGAGCGGTGCGGGCGGCCTCCAGGGCCGTGGTGCGGTAGGCGGCACCGAACAGGCACACGTGCACCAGCAGCGGGTGCATCTGGTGCAGGGCCACACGCGACCGCCACCCCGCGGCCAGCGGCGCCACCTCGTTGTAGGCGTCGCGGACGCGGTCGAGGTAGGGGAGCCCGAACAGCGCCAGCATGGCGAGGTCGGCCTCCCGGTGGCCGCCGTGCGCGGCGGGGTCGACCAGGACCGCGCTCCGCGACCCCCACAGCACGTTGCCGCTCCACAGGTCGCCGTGGATGCGGGCCGGCGGCTCGGGCGCGCCGGACAGGTCCTCGACACCGTCGACCACCCGCTCGATGATCCGGGCGTCGGTCGGCGTCAGGCCGCCGCTGTCCAACGCCAGGCGCAGGTAGGGGCGCAGGCGCTGCTCGGCGTAGAAGCGCGGCCAGTCCCGTGCGGGGGTGTTGTCCAGGGGCAGCGGGCCGATGAAGCCCGGCCAGGGAGCTCCGAAGGCGTCCGCTCCGGCCAGGTGCGTCCGGGCGAGGCGGCGGCCCAGCCGTTCGGCGGCCTGCGGGGTGGGTTCGCACTCGTGCACCCACGGCAGGACCACGATGCGCTCGTCCCAGGCCAGGGGTGCCAGCACCGGGGAGTCCGGGGCCTCGCCCAGCCACTCCAGACCCCGGGCCTCGGCGGTGAACACCCCGCTGGGCTCGGCCTCGCGCGGCAGCGCCTTGACGAACAGGCGGGTGCCGTCGGCCAGTTCGGCGTAGGCGATGTCCCAGTCGTGGCTCCCCCCGGCCCGCGCGGCGCGCCGGACCTCACGCCCCAGCAAGGCGGTGAGGCGTTCGGCCATGGTGCCGGTGACCGGGTCCCGGCGGCGCTCTCCCGCACCGTCGCCTCCGTCGTCCCCGCCGCCGACGGGTCGCATCGCCGGGTCCCCGTTCACCCGCGCAGCCGTGCGACGAGTTCGCCGGTCAGCCCCTTGGCGGCGGACTCCAGCATGTTCAGCACGGCCGTGAAGCCGTCGTCACCGCCGTAGTACGGGTCGGGCACCTCGGGGTTGGCGCCGCTGGCGGGCGCGAAGGAGAGGAAGAGGCGCAGACGGGAGATCTCGAAGCCGAACTCCTCGCCCCGCTCGTCGACCACCCGCCGCACGACGTCGAAGTTGTCCAGGTCCATGACCAGGACCAGGTCGCGGTCGGCCAGGTCGGTCGGTTCGAACTGGCGCGCGGTGTGCTCGGTGAGGTAGCCGTGGACGCGCAGCGTCGAGGCCGCACGGGGGTCCATGCCCCCGCCCACGTGCCAGTCACCGGTCCCGGAACTGTCCACCTCCACCAGATCGCCCACGCCCGCCCGTTCGAGATCGGCGGTGAGGACCTTCGCTGCCATCGGCGAACGGCAGATGTTTCCCAGGCACACGACGCTGACGCGGTAGGGACCTGTGGGATCACGCGGTTCCGGCAAGCTCATACCTCTTACCGTAACGAAAAACCGCGCCCGCCACCTGCTTCGAAGCCGCGAGTTCGCGCCCTGCCCGTCCCGCGGCCCGCCACGACCCAGAGGGTTCAGGGGTGCAGGGGGCACGCAGAGCCCTCACCCCGCGGGGTCGGAACGTGAGGAACGAGCGGAGGCCCAAAGCAAGCACGGCGAAGGGGCGCGCCGGGGCCCGCAGGAGGAGACGTTGCCGCCAGCGAGCTTGCGAGCCAGGCGAGTCGACGACGAAGGACCCGGCATCAAGCGCCCCGAGCACTAGCCCTTGGGCAGCCGTACCACCGTCACGAAGAAGTCGTCGATCTGCCGCACGACCCTGATGAACTGGTCGAAGTCGACCGGTTTGGGCACGTAGGCGTTGGCGTGCAGCCGGTAGCTGCGCAGTACGTCCTCTTCGGCCTCGGAGGTCGTCAGGACGACGATGGGGATGTGTGCCAGGTCGTCGTCGGCCTTGACCTCCTCCAGCACCTCACGGCCGTCCTTGCGGGGCAGGTTGAGGTCCAGCAGGATCAGGTGGGGGCGGGGGGCGTCGGCGAACTCGTCCTCGCGGCGCAGGAAACGGAGGGCCTCGACGCCGTCGGACACCACGTGCAGCCGGTTGCCCAGCTTGTGTTCCTCGAACGCCTCCTTGGTCATCAGGACGTCGCCAGGATCGTCCTCGACCAGCAGCACCTCGATGGGATGCACCAACATGACCTCGCTCAAACGTCCAGACCCCTGTCAGGGCCCCACCCGTGACCGGGGGGAACCGTACCGCCGCCGTACGCGGTCCGGGCGGAGGGCGTCCCACCGGACTCCTCGTCCGGCGCGTCGCCGTCTCCTCCCGGTACGTGCGTACCAGCGGACCGTTGTTCGGCCGTGGAGGCCGACTCCGCGGGGGCGGATCCGGCCTGCTCGGTACCCTCGACTCCACTGTCGGAGTTAACGCCGTCCTCGGGCTCGGCGGTTCCCTTGGCCGCTTCCCCCTCGGGACCGTCTTCCGACTCGGTGTCGGCGGGCAGAGCCCAGCATATGCGGGTTCCGGTCGGTCCGGAGCGCGTCGCGACCGTGGTTCCGGTCTGTTCGTCCCGCTCCGGTCCGGTGTCCAGCCAGATCCGTCCGCCGTGGAACTCGATGATCTTCTTGCACATCGCCAGGCCGATGCCGGTCCCGGTGTACTTCTCCCGCGTATGCAACCGCTGGAAGATCACGAAGATGCGCTCCGCGTACTGCGGTTCGATCCCGATCCCGTTGTCCGCGCAGCAGAACACCCACTCGTCGCCCTGGCGCTCCACGCTGATGTGGACCCTCGGGTCCTCCTCCCCGCGGAACTTCACGGCGTTGCCGACCAGGTTGAAGAACACCTGGGTGAGCAGGGTCCGGTCGCCCTGGATCGTGGGCAGGGGGTCGCCGGTCACCTCCGCCCCCGCCTCCTCCAGGCGGGTGGACAGGCTGCTCAGGGCGTCGCCGAGGGCGACGTCCAGGTCCACAGGCGCGAAGTTCTTGGTGCGCCCGACCCGGGAGAAGGCGAGCAGGTCGTTGATGAGCGTCTGCATGCGCTTGGCGCCCTCGACCGCGAAGTCGATGTAGGCGTCGGCGCGCTCGTCGAGCTGCCCCTGGTAGCGCCGCTGGAGCAGCTGGCAGAAGCTCGCCACCTTGCGCAGCGGCTCCTGGAGGTCGTGCGAGGCGACGTAGGCGAACTGCTCCAGCTCCAGATTGGACCGGCGCAGTTCCTCGGTCTGGTGTTCCAGCAGCGAGGACTGCTCCTGGAGCTTGCGCCGCGCGGAGGCGACCTCGTCGAGGTCGTGCACGATCCGTTCGCGCATGGAGTCGACGTCCTGGCCCAGGCGGACGATCTCGGGCGGCCCGTGCAGGGAGATGCGGTGGGCGTAGTAGCCCTCCGACACCTGGCGCATGTGCCCGGCGAGCTCCTCCAGGGGGCGCAGCACCCACTGTTGGAGCATCACCCACAGGAACACCGACAGGAACACCACGACCAGGCCCACCAGCACCAGGAGCGCGACGACCTGCTGGGTGGCCATGGTCAGGCCGCTGCGGGCGTCGTCGATCTCCGACTGCAGCTGCGCCGCGGCGCTGTCGCTGACCCGGTTCAGCTCCAGGAACAGCACCCGGCCGCGCTGGAGCTCCTCCTGGGTGGGTGTCTCGCCGGCGTTCACCTTCTCCAGTGCCGGCTCGGCGAAGTCCTCGGTCCACACGGTCCCGGCGGTGAGCAGCTCGTCGATGCTGTCGGCCACCTCGGGGTTGGACTCGGCGAGCGCGGTGAGCTCGGCGCGGCTCTCGGTGAGCTGCAGCCGGGCCTCGACGAAGGGCTGCAGGAAGTCGCGGTCCTCGGTGAGGATGTAGCCGCGCAGGGCGTGGTCCTGGCTGAGGTAGGCCGACCGGGTCTGTTCCACGGCGGAGACCGCCGGCGTGAGCGACTCGACCTGGAGTTCCAGGGAGTCGCGGGCGTTGAGCGCGGCGAGGGTGATGACCGAGACCGCCACCACGAGGACGACCGCGACCACGGTCAGCAGGCTGGTGACGCGGCGGCGCAGGGTCCACGACTCGTGCCCGGCACGGACGCGCCGCTGGAGGGATCCGCCGTTGACGAAGGCGTCGCCCCCGGGGGGCGCCCCGGCGGCCCGGGCGGTGCCGGTGCCGGGCACACCGGTGTCCGGGGACGGCCGCCCGGACTCTCCGCTGTCGGGCTCCATGGTCGTCCCCTCCCCCGTATGTCTCACTCCGGATCCCCGTGCGTGATGAGCAGCATGGCGACGTCGTCCTGCAGCGGTCCGCCGTTGCTGCGCTCGGCCTCGTCCACGAGGTGCTCGGGCAGCCTCGACAGGGACACGCCCTGGTCCAGGATGCCCGAGACCATGCGGCGCAGCCCGGCGACCTCCAACCGTGCGGGCGGTCCGCCGTCGTAGGCGTCGACGAGGCCGTCGGTGTAGAAGAGCATGCTGGCGCCCCGGGGGAGGACGACCTCGTCGGTGTCGGACTGCTCGACCGGGAAGACGCCCAGCGGGGGCTGCGGGGTGGCCGGGACCTCCTCGACGACGCCGTCCTGCACGATCATGGGCGGGGGGTGGCCCAGGACCCGGGTGCGGACGCGGTCGGTGCCGGTGTCCAGGCTGGCCATGCACAGCGTCGCGTACATCTCCTCCTGGGCGCGTTCACTGACGAGGATGTCCTCGAGGTTGGGCAGGACCTCGTCCTCGGCGACGCCGGCCATGATGAACGCGCGCCAGGCGATACGCAGGCTCACGCCCAGGGCGGCCTCGTCGGGCCCGTGCCCGCTGACGTCGCCGATGATGACGTGCGTGGTGCCGTTCTTCTCGACGGCGTCGTAGAAGTCGCCACCGACCACGGCGCGCTCCCGGCCGGGACGGTAGTAGGCGCGGTGGCTCAGCGGAGAGCGCTGGAGGAGGACCTGGGGCAGCAGCCCGCGCTCCAGGCGCATGTTCTCGCGGGCGTGGATCCGTGCCTCGTGGAGCTGGCGGGCGTTCTCGTCGGCGCGCCGCCGCTCCAGGGAGTAGCGGATGCTGCGGCCCAGCAGGGAGCCGTCGACCTGGCCCTTGACGAGGTAGTCCTGGGCTCCGGCGGAGACGGCGGCGATCCCCTCGTGCTCGTCGTCCAGGCCGGTGAAGACCACGACGGCGGCCAGGGGAGCGCTTTCCAGCACCTCGCGCAACAGGTCCAGGCCGTGGGCGTCGGGCAGGTTGAGGTCGAGCAGGACGCAGCCGCGGAATCCCTTGAGATGGTCCCGGGCCGCTTGGAGTGTGGGAACCCAGGTGATACGCGTGGCGAGGACGGTGTCGGCGAGCAGTTCCTCTGCGAGGAAGGCGTCACCGGGGTCGTCTTCGACCAGCAGGACGTCAACCGATTCGACGGGAGCCTCCACTCGATCGTCCGGCGCGGTGTGGTCACCCAGGGTCGTCGACCGGTGTCCGGCGTGCCCGCTGACGGGGACGGCGGCCGCCGTCTCCCCACTGATCACCGACACGGGCTCGTGCCCCGTTCGCCTGTTATCCACTCATCGCCTTTGGTCTGCCGTCCGTCAGGTGCGTTTGCCCCGCCGCGGAGCCCAGGTGGACTCCTGGGGCCTTCCCGGCGGTTCGGACCGCACGACATGCAAACGATAATCGCCCGGAAGACCTGTTGACCAGCGGGCGTAACGAGACACATCCAACGATGGCGGACGGAACCGCTACCCCTTCGCGCGCGGGAGAGCGCCCGTCCGGTCCCAACGGCCACGGCACGGTGGTCATTCCACGAACCAGACAGATCGGGCATTTGCGCATGCAGGAGCATGTGCAGCATGTGACGCGAGGCACGGGCGCGTCGCAACCGGCGGCTCGCGCCGACCGGAACCCGTCACCACTCGTAGTCGAGCGAAGACCGCGTTCCACTTTTTTCTGACATGATGTCGTAAAAGCCTTGACAGCAATGACTCTCTAAATGACATCATGTCAGAAAATGTCACGAATGGAAGGCGGACAGCGCAGATGAGCGCGACGGCCGAGGCCTCCCTCTCCCTTTCCCCCGAGCTGTTCTCCGAGCGCCTCAAGGCCGCCACCTGGGGCGACCACGAGACCGCCGAGCACCACGGCTTCACCCGGGCCCTCCTGGACGGCACCCTCTCCCTCGACGGGTACACCGCCATGGTCGCCCAGCACTACTTCGCCTACGCCGCCCTGGAGGACCTGGGCTCCCGCCTGGCCGACCACCCGGTGGCCGGCCGGTTCGTCTACCCCGAACTGCTGCGCGTGCCCGCGCTGGTCCGCGACCTGGAGCACCTGCTGGGCCCCACCTGGCGCGACCGGATCTCCCCCAGCCTCGCCACCCGTACCTACGTGGCGCGCATCGAGCAGATGGCCGACCACCCCGAGGGGTTCGTCGCCCACCACTACACGCGCTACATGGGCGACGTCTCCGGCGGCCAGTTCATCCGCCGCGTCGTCGCCGAGGCCCATGGGCTCAGCGACGACCACGGGGTCTCCTTCTACGTCTTCGACCGACTCGGCAGCCTGCCGAAGTTCCGTGCCGGGTACCGCGCCCGCCTCGACGCCCTGGAGCTGGACGAGTCCACCGCCCAGCGGCTCATCGACGAGACCCGGCTGGCCTACCAGCTCAACACCGAGGTACTCGCCGACCTCGGACGCGCCTACTGCTGACTCGGCACCGTCCGGCCGGGCACCCGGAACGCGAAGCGGTGGACGCTCTGCCGGACGGGCCCGAGCCGGACACCCGGGTTCCGGCCCCCTGGCGCCCCGCGGAGGGACGGTCCGTGCGGGCCGCCAGGGGTGTCGGTCGTGACACCATAGGAGCATGCCCAAGATCACGGCCCCCACCATCGCCGCGCACCGCGCCCAGACGCGGGAGCGCATCATGGAGGCTGTCGACGAGCTGATCAGGTCGCAGGGGATCGACCGTGTCTCCATGACCGACGTGGCCAACGCCGCGGGCATCACACGCACCGCGCTGTACAACTACTTCCCCGACAAGCCGGCACTGCTCCTGGCCTTCACCGAACAGGTCAACACGGCCTTCGTCGAGCGGTACCGGCGGGAGCTCCCCTCGGGGGTGTCGGCGGCTCGGCGGCTCTCGGCCTTCCTCCGCCTCCAGCTGGAGGGCATCGTCGCGCATCCCCACCCACCGGCGGCCGAACTCGGCGCCAGCCTCGGGCCGGACGCCTACCAGGCGCTCGCCGCCCACGTGGCGCCGATGCAGAGACTGCTCACCGAGATCCTGGAGGACGGCACCGCCGCCGGGGAGTTCGACCCGCTGCCGGCCGAGGCCACCGCCGGGCTCACACTGTCGATGGTGGGCTCCCAGCGCATCCCGCTCGTCAACGGCGACGTCGACCTCGACGGCACCCACGCCCTGGTGACGAGATTCGTGCTGCGGGCGCTCGGCGTGGCGACCGAAACCGTCGACACGGTCCTTCCCCCCTCCACCACGTACGGTGGCGCATCATAAGCTCTGCGCGATAAGGGCGCGTCCGTAACGGGCGCCCTTACGTACGCGAAGCGAGACCGACTCGATACAGCGCGGCGATGTCGGCGAGAATCGGGCAGCCCCTTCCGCCCCCTCGAACCGTGAGGTCCTCCCCGACGTGTCCCTCGTGCTGATCGTCGTCGGCGCCGCACTGGTGTCGACCGCCCTGTTCAACAAGGTGCCCCGGTACGTCCCGGGCCGACTCCCCGCCCCACGCGGCCCGGGGGTCGCGACCGCGCGGCGCACGGCCGTGCCTCCCCGCCTTCACTGGGCCTCCGCGCGGCTGACCGAACAGGGCCGGGCCCTGCTCACCACGGTCGGGGGCAGCGCACTGATCGTGGCGTTCTTCCTCACCCTGTCGGGCCTCTGAGCCCTCGGGCACGCAGGCGGCGGCCCACCCGAGGGGCGCTACGCGCCGAGCCGGGCCACCGCCCTCAACGGAGGCCTACGGCCCATCCCACCCGCCACCCGCCAACGCCCAGAGGGGCGCTTCGCGCCGGGCCGGGCTACCGCCCTCAACGGAGGCCTACGGCCCAGTTTTTGCCGAGCCTCGCGAGGAGGCCGCCCGCGACCGTGGCGGCGATGCCGCCCGTCACCGCGGCGGCGGTCGCCACACGCTCGCGCAGGCGCGTGTCCCGCTGGGCGGCCAGCTCCGCGATCGCCCGGTCGGTGGTGCCGAACGAGCCACCGCACAGCAAGGGGTCGAGTTCCAGCGCGCGCCAGCGGGCACGCCACGCGCGCAGCGGTTCGAGCCCGCCGGGCGGCGGCGCCGTGCGCGGCTTCCAGCGTGTGGGCCCGGCCGCCGGATCGGAGGGGATCGGTAGCAGCCGCGGCGCGGGCCCGGCGTAGCGCAGCTCGCCCGGGGCGTTGGCGATCATCTCCACGAGCAGCTTCGCGCAGGCCCGCGCGTCGCCCAGCGCGGTGTGCTGGCCGGTCGGCCAGTCCCCGCTCAGCTGGTAGGACGCCTTCGGCAGCGAGTAGCGGTCCAGGCTGAGCTGCGAACGCAGCGCCCGAAGCGTGCACAGTCCGGACTGACCCGCGGGCAGCCCGGCCGGCACCAGTTCCGCGGCCAGGAAGCGCTGCTCGAAGTCCAGGTTGTGGCTGACCACGACGGCTCCGGACAGCAGTCGCGCCAGGCGCGGCGCCAACTGCGCCACCGTCGGCGCACCCACCGTGTCGCTGTCCCCGATGCCGTGGAACTCCTGTCCCCGGACCTCGGCACGCGGATCGACGAGCGTGCTGAACTCCTCGACCACCTTCCCGTCGCCGCGCACCCGCACGACGGCGACCTCGACGATCCGGGCCCCCGTGCGCGGTTCCAGGCCCGTGGTCTCGGTGTCGAGCACCGCGTACTCCAGGTCCGCCGCCCGCATGCCGACCCGGCGTCGGGTCAGCGCGCCCATCCGCAGCGTTCCCATCGTGTGTCCTACTTCCCGTCTCATCCGTCCCACCAGCGCATCCAGCGCCTGCCGGGCGTCCGCATCGACCCTACTCCCCGTTCCCGACACGGCTCCCGCCCGGAAGAACAGGTCGTTATGTAACGTTCTTACGCGTGTCCGCCCCTCAACGGACACCCCCGCACAGAACGACCTCAACGGCGAGGAGAGCCCGCATGACCCAGACCGCCCTTCCCGAGTACGTCCCCCTGGCGGAGGTCATCCGGTCGGGGATGCGCGAGAGCGTCCACTACGGGGCGGTCGTCGGCCTGTCCGCGTCCGGCCGCATCACCCACGCGCGCGGCCCCGTCCACCAGCCGATGTTCCCGCGCTCGGCGGCCAAGCCCTTCCAGGCGCTGGCCATGCTCCGCGCCGGCGCTCCCCTGGAGGGCCCGTCCCTGGCGATCGCCGCGGGCAGCCACGGCGGCGAGGACATCCACGCCGCCCAGGCCGAGCGCATCCTCGCCGCCGCCGGGCTCACCCCCGACGCCCTGCGGTGCCCGGCCGACGTCCCCGGCGGCAAGGACGCGAGGCTGGCCTTCCTCCGTGCGGGGCGCGAGCCCGAGCGCCTGCTGATGAACTGCTCCGGCAAGCACGCCGGCATGCTGGCGGCCTGTGCGCACCGCGGCTGGAGCACCGAGGACTACCTCGATCCCGCCCACCCCCTCCAGGTGCTCGTCCGCGAGACGATCGAGGACGTGTGCGAGGAACCGGTCGCGCACACCGCCGTGGACGGCTGCGGAGCACCCCAGCTGGCCGTCTCCCTGGCCGGGCTGGCGCGCGGGCTGTGGCGGATGCGCACGGCGCCCCCCGGCGGCCACGAGCGCGCCGTCGTCGACGCCATGAGCTCGCACCCCGAGTACGTGTCGGGTACCGACCGGACCGACACCGAACTGATGACCCGGATGCCGGGCCTGGTCTCCAAGATCGGCGCGGACGGCGTCCTGCTGCTCGGCGCCGCCACCGGCGAGACCGTCGCGGTCAAGATCAGCGATGGCGACGCCCAGGAGCGGGCGCGTACGCTGGTCGCGCTCGACGCTTTGCGGACCCTCGGAGTGGACGTGTCCCCCGTCCAGGACCGGCTGCGCGTCGACGTCCTCGGCGGTGGCGCCCCCGTGGGCGAGGTCCGGCCGGTCTAGGGAGCCCACGGGGAACGACCCGAGATCCGGGTCCGGGCCCATCCCCGAATCCACGAGCGAAGGGAGTGCACGGTGCCGTCCACCCTGAAGGACGTCGTGATCGCCGGTGCCGGCATGGCCGGTCTGCACGCGGCCGAGGCGCTGCGCCGGAAGGGGTTCGAGGGGCGGGTGACGCTCGTCGGAGCGGAACCGCACGCGCCCTACTCACGACCGCCGCTGTCCAAAGAGGTCCTCACCGGGATCGGCATGGAGCCCTCCGGCGGCGATCCCGGCTGGCTGGTGGGCCACCGCTCGCTCCGCCTGCTCGACGACGCGGAGGTGGCCGGCCTGGAGCTGGACTTCCGGCCGGGCACGCGGGCCGTGGGCCTGGACCCCGCCGCCCGCGAGGTGGCCGTCACCGGGCCCGACGGCCGTACGGCGCCCCTGCGCTACGACGGGCTGATCATCGCGACCGGCGCCCGTGCGCGGCGCCCCGACACCGGCCTCGCGGGCGTGCACGTGCTGCGCACGCTCGACGACGCCGAGGCGGTACGAGCGGAGTTCGACTCCTCGGGCCACGTGGTGGTGGTCGGAGCCGGGTTCGTCGGCGCGGAGGTGGCCGCGAGCGCCCGCGCGGTGGGCATGGACGTCACGCTGATCGAAGCCGCGCCGACCCCGCTGACGCGGGCGATCGACCCCCGGATCGGCGGTGTGTTCACCGAACTGCACCGGGAGAACGGCGTGGACGTGCGCCTGGGCGTCGGCGTGGCCGGTTTCGAGGGCGGCGACCGGGTGGAGCGGGTCCGGTTGGCCGACGGCACCGCGATCGAGGCGTCGCTGGTGGTGGCGGGCCTGGGCGTGCGGCTGAACACCGAGTGGTTGCGCGGGTCCGGGGTCGAACTGCTGGGCGACGGCGCCGTGCGCTGCGATGAGCACTCGGAGACCTCCGTGCCCGGCGTGTACGCGGTCGGCGACCTCGCGAACTGGCCGCACCCGCGCTTCGGCGGGCGGATCCGGCTGGAGCACTGGACCAACGCGAGCGAGCAGGGCACGGCGGCCGCGCACAACCTGCTCGCCGGGCAGGGGCGCGTGCCCTTCACCCCGGTGCCCTACTTCTGGTCGGACCAATACAAGAAGAAGATCCAGCTGCTGGGACAGGGTGCCCCGGCCGATGAGGTCGCCTTCGTGCACGGTGCACCGGAGGACCGAAAGTTCGTGGCCTTCCTGGGTCGCGGCGGCATGCTCACGGGCGTGCTGGGGCTGCGGTCCACGCCCCGCACCATGCGCTACCGGGGGCTGTTGGAGAAGCCCACGACATGGGACGAGGCGCTGGAAGCGGCGGGCGTCAGTCCCGCACGGTGATGGCGCGCTTGGGGCAGAGCCGCTCCGCCTCGCGTACCCGCTCGTGCAGCTCGGCCGGGGGTTCCTCGGTCAGCAGGTAGAGGAAGTCGTCGTCACGGACCTCGAAGACCTCGGGCGCGACCCCCATGCACAGGGCGTTGCTCTCGCACTCGTCGAAGTCGACCTTGACTCGCATGGTTCTCCACTCCTCGCGCGGACTCTGTCGGCCGTTCGACCCTAGCGCGCCAGGGCCCGCGACGAACGGCACCGGCGTTCTGTGAACCGATTGCGGCCGGTTCCGGTCTTAACTGCAGTAGACGACGGCGGGCGGCCGCCGTCCGAGGAGAGGACCACGTGACCGCTACTGACGACAGCACAGGACGGCAGGACCCCGGACAGGGGTACGCCAGACCCCACGACGGGACGGGATACGACGCCTACGGGCGCCCGATCCACCCTGGGTGGGCCGGGCCACCCGCGCCCTACGACCGGCCCCGGCCACCGAGAGTGCCCCTCCCCCACGCCCCCGTGTGGCTCCCGATGGCGGTGGTGGGCGTCGGCGTGGTGGCGGCGTTCCTGGCGACGCTGAACCGTCCCGGGCTCGGCCTGGTGATCACCGGTATGGTCGCGGGCCTGACCGCCCTGGCCGCCCTCATGGTGCGCCCGGCCATCCCGGAGAGCGGTGTCGCGCCGGAGGCCTTCGAGGACGGGGTCCCTGGCGTCGGTGATCCGGGCGGGGTGCCCGCTGCCGAGGCGCCGGAGGAACCGGGCGAGACGGTCGGCTCGGCAGGGCCGGATGAGCCGGGTGAGCCGGATGAGCCGGGTGAGCCGGGTGAGCCGGATGAGCCCGAAGAACGGGGCGGGACTCCCGGCACGTCCGAGACCGACGACGCCTCCCCGGAGGACGAGGGCGCCACCGAGGACGACGCACCGGCCGACGACACCCGCCCCGAGGACCACGGAGCCGCCGCGGGCCCCGAGGCCTCAGGACCGTCGTGGAGCGGCCCGCAGCCCGCGCCGCAGTACGCCGCGTCCACCCCACAGGGCCCCGGCCACCCCGACCGCAGCCACCCGGGCCTCGCCGCACCCGCCTGGCACGGCTACGGCGGGCCGGCCCACCCGCAGCACCCCGGGTGGACGGGCCCGGCGCACACCGGCTACGCCCACCCCGGCTACGCGCGCCCTGAGCACGCCCACCCGGTCAACGCCGACCGGTTCCACCCCGACCACGCCCAGTGGGCCTCCACCGGTCCTGGACACCGGCCCCCGTACGATCCGACGCCCGCCGCGCCCGCGCGGCCCGACCGGTACGCCTACACCTGGTCGGCGCTCTTCGGCGTCCTGGCGACCGTCCTGCTGGCCACCGCGGCCCTGCGGGACGCGGGCTGGGTCCTCGTGTGGACGCTCACGGGCGCCTTCCTCCTCGCCTCGATGGCGTTCGCCACCCGCAACCCCGCCGCACGGCAGAGCGCCGTCGGCGTGGCGACCGGCGCCTTCGCACTGCTCCGCAACCTGCCCGCCACTCCGCGGTTCCTGCTCAGCCCCATGAAGACGAAGCGCACCTCCGGGCTCGCCCTGCCGATCGTCCTCACCTCGATGGTCACCGTCGGCCTCCTGCTGGTCTTCGGGCTGCTGTTCGCCCTGGCCGACCCCGTGTTCGCCGCCTATCTCGGGCAGATGTTCACCTCCGTCGGAACGGGCTCGGGCCTCCTGCGCCTGGTCGGCATGCTCGTGACCATCCTCCTCACCGGCGCGGCCGTCCTGACCGCCCGCCGTCACCACCGCCGTCCGCGGCCCCGCCCGGCCGCACCCGCCCCCGACCCGCTCTGGCCGGTGTGGGTCTGGACCGTCCCCCTCACCGCCCTGATCGCCCTGTTCGTCGCCTTCGTCGGTGTACAGGCCGCGGTGATGTTCGGCGGGGACGACTACGTTCAGCGGGTCTCCGGAGTCATCTACGCCGAGTACGCGCGACAGGGCTTCTTCCAGCTCGTGGTGGTGAGCGTGCTGGTCCTGGGCGTCATCGCGGTCGCGGTCCGGCTGCTGCCCTCGCGGATCGCCTCGACGCGGACCCTGCGCAACGCCCTGCTGGGGCTGCTGTGCGTACTCACCCTGGTCATCCTCGCCTCCGCGATGATGCGGCTGCAGCTCTACATCGACACCTTCGGCCTGACCCGCCTGCGTGTCAGCGCCGAGGCGTGGATCCTGTGGAGCGCGGGCGTGTTCGGCCTGGTCATCGTCGCCGGGATCTGCAACACCCTGGGGCGCTCGGCCGCCTGGCTGCCCCGGGTGACCGTCGCCTTCGGCGCTGTGGCACTGGCCGTGTTCGCCTACGCCAATCCCGACCTGCGCATCGCGGAGAGCCACCACGACCTCGACCTGGCCGCCGTGGACACCTGGTACCTGAGCGACCTGTCCGCCGACGCGGTCCCCGGACTGATGGGACTGCCCGAGCACGAACGCGACTGCGCCCTGGTGGGGCTGCGCGACCGGTTGGAGGACCCCGACGGCCGCGGAGTGGCCGCCTGGAACCTCTCCCGGGTCCAGGGGCGGCAACAGCTCGCCGAACTGGGCCTGTTCAACGACGTCAGCGGCCTCGACTGCGGTGTCCGCGACTACGTCGAGTGGTGACACCGCCGCAACACCGCCCGGGGGCGCGCCGCGGCGCGCCCCCGGGTGCGGTCACTTCGCGAAGCGGTCGGTGGCCTCGACGAGCCGGTCGAGGATGCCGGGCTCGCTGAACGCGTGGCCCGCGTCGTCGATGATGTGGTACTCCGCCTCCGGCCACGCCTTGTGCAGGTCATAGGAGGTACGCACCGGCGTGCACGTGTCGTAGCGGCCCTGCACGATCACCCCGGGGATGTGCCGGATCTTCTCGGCCCCGTCGATGAGCTGGTTCGGGGTGAGGAAGCCCTTGTTCGTGAAGTAGTGGTTCTCGATCCGCGCGAACGCCAGCGCGTAGTCCTCGTCCGCGTGGTGGGCGCGCAGCTCCGGGTTGGGCAGCAGCGTCACCGTCGAGCCCTCCCACACGCTCCACGCGCGGGCCGCGGCCAGGCGGACCGCACGGTCGGGGTCGTTCAGGCGCCGCGCGTAGGCGGCGATGAGGTCGCCGCGCTCCTCCTCGGGGATGGGCTCCAGGTAGGACTCCCACAGGTCCGGGAAGAGCATCGAGGCGCCCTCCTGGTAGAACCAGCGCAGCTCCTCGTCGCGCAGGGTGAAGATCCCGCGCACGATCAGTTCGCTGACCCGGTCCGGGTGCGTCTGGGCGTAGGCCAGGGCCAGGCAGCTGCCCCAGGATCCGCCGAAGACCTGCCAGGTCGAGGCGCCGATCATCTCCCGGAGCCGCTCCATGTCCTCCACCAGCGACCACGTGGTGTTCGTGGACAGGTCGGAGTCCATCTCACTGGCGTGCGGCGTCGAGCGGCCGCAGTTGCGCTGGTCGAACAGCAGGACGCGGTACTTCTCCGGGTCGAACAGCCGGCGGTGGTCGGGGGTGCAGCCGCCGCCGGGACCGCCGTGCAGGAACACCGCGGGCTTGCCCGCGGGGTTGCCGCACAGCTCCCAGTACACGCGGTGTCCGTCGCCGACGTCGAGCATGCCCGAGTCGTAGGGGTCGATGGGCGGATACAGGGTGCGCACAGCCGTGCCTTTCGTGTCGCGTCGGCCCCGGGTGTCTCCAGGGGCCTCGTCCCGGGGTGACCGGAGCGGACGGGGCCGCCGGCCCCCGGTCGGGACCGGCGGAAGCGGTTCGGGAGCCGATCCGGGTCAGAGGCGGTCCAGGAGTTCGGCCTTCTTGGCGCTGAACTCCTCGTCGGTGAGCAGGCCCTCGGCGTGCAGGCGTCCCAGCTCGCGGATCTTGGCGAAGACGGACTCCTCCTCCGCGCTGACGCCGGGGGCCGCGGACAGCGCCGGGGCGGTCTCCTCCGCGGCCGCGTCGGCGGGCGCGGTGTAGGCGTTCAGGGTCGCCGCCATCAGCAGCGTCTCCTCACTGCCCTTCGTGCCGTGGGAGGCCAGGGTGAAGAAGTCGTTCTCCAGCTCCGTCGCCTCGGGGATCGTCACGCCGCGCAGCACGATGCGCAGGTACCCCTCCGTGACGTCCACCGGCGGGTACCAGGTGGCCGACTCGATCTCCGACAGCCGGTACTCACGCGACTTCTCCCGCTCCTTGGCGGTGCTGGAGAGCCAACCGTCCCACTGCAGCCGCACACGCGTGCCGTCGAAGGAGGCCGAGCCCTCGGCCGTGCGCACCTGCACGGGCGGCCGGGCGACCAGCCCCCGGGCGACCTCGACCGAGTCCGGGGGGCGGTCCGCCAGCTCGCGGGCGTACCGGGACGCCGAGGCGAGTTGGTCGGAGAAGTACTCGGCGAGGAGTTCCCTGTCGTGCGGGCCGGTCAGCACCAGCGGTGTCGGCGCCTCGCTGCCGGGGCCGCCCAACTGCGCATAGGGGTCGGTACCGTCGGCCAGCCGCACCCGCAGGCGCCAACCGCGCTTTCGGTCGCCCTGGTCGAACTCGACGTCGGTGACGGCCGCCAGCGGAACCGCGCAGCTGCCCAGTGACTTGAACAGCGTCGGCACCTTGCGGCCGGAATCGAAACGGATGCGCACCGTCTCGTCGTCGAGCCGCCAGGTCCCGTGGTGTCCGCGCAGTTCCTCCATAGCGTCCAATCCTAGAGCCGCGCGGCCCTCGGGGGTGGAAGCGTCGGAGCCGCCCCGCGCGGGTAGGACTCGCAGAGCACACCCCACCCGCCCCACCAGGGCGGACCCGTGGACGGTGCGGTCGCCGTGCCGTCCCGAAGCGGAGGTCGCCAGCGATGTCGAAAGAGAAGGCCGCCGCGGGTGCGGCGGAGTTCCGGGCCGCGCGGGATCTGCTCCTGGAGCACCGCACGGACCAGGAGAAGGCGCACCGAGAGTTCACCTGGCCCCGGTCGGAGCATTTCAACTGGGCCCTGGACCACTTCGACGCCGTCGCGCGGACACGCCCGGACCGGACCGCCCTCTGGGTCGTCACCGAGGACGGCACGGACACCAAGTACACCTACCGCCACCTGTCCGAGCGCTCCAACCAGGTGGCGAACTGGCTGATCGGGCAGGGCGTGCACCCCGGCGACCGGATCATGCTGATGCTGGGCAACCAGGTGGAGCTGTGGGAGACCATGCTGGCCGCCATCAAGCTCGGCGCCGTGGTCGCCCCCACCGCGCCGATCCTGTCCGAGGGCGACCTGGTGGACCGCCTGGAACGCGGCGACGTCCAGCACGTGGTCTGCGGCGTCGAGGAGACCGGGAAGTTCGCCGACCTGCGCGGCCACTGGACGCGCATCTGCGCCGGGTACATGGAAGGCTGGCTCAACTACGCCGACTCCGAACACGCCGGACTGGACTTCGCCCAGCCCCACGCCACCACGCCGGACGACCCCCTGCTGCTGTACTTCACGTCGGGGACCACCGCCCGCCCCAAGATGGTCACCCACACCCAGAGCTCCTATCCCGTCGGCCACCTGTCGACCATGTACTGGCTCGGTGTGCGCCCAGGCGACATCCACCTGAACGTGTCCCAGCCCGGATGGGCCAAGCACGCCTACAGCAGCGTGTTCGCCCCCTGGAACGCCGAGGCGACGGTGCTGGCTCTGGACCAGGCCCGCTTCGACCCCGAACGGCTGCTCGACGAGGTGGTGCGCCGGGGCGTCGACACCCTGTGCGCGCCGCCCACGGTGTGGCGGATGCTCCTGCAGACCGACCTGGCGTCGTGGCGGGTGGGGCTGCGCGAGGCCCTGGCCGCGGGCGAGCCGCTCAACGCCGAGGTCGTGGACCGGGTCCGCGAGGCCTGGGGCATCACCGTCCGCGACGGCTTCGGGCAGACCGAGACCACCATGCTCGTCGGCAACGGTCCCGGGCGGCCCGTGGTGCCTGGCTCCGTGGGCCGTCCACTGCCCGGCTACGACATCGTCATCGTGGATCCGGTCACCGGGGAGCCCGCCGACACCGGGCAGATCGGCGTGGACATGACCGACGAACCCGTCGGCGTGATGCGGGGCTACGCCGACTCCGACGACGCCGGCGGAAGGGTCCGCCGACACCTGTACCTCACCGGTGACATCGCCGGCCGGGATTCCACCGGGAACATGCGCTATATCGGCCGCACCGATGACGTCTTCAAAGCCTCCGATTACCGCATCTCACCATTCGAACTCGAAAGCGTCCTCGTCGAACACGAATATGTCGCCGAGGCAGCGGTGGTCCCCTCGCCGGACCCGCTGCGACTGTCGGTCGCCAAGGCCTACGTCGCCCTCGCCGACGGGGTGGCGCCCGACGCCGCCACCGCGCGCGCGATCCTCTCCCACGCCCGCGAACGCCTCTCGCCCTACAAGCGCGTCAGACGCCTGGAGTTCGCGGACCTGCCCAAGACGGTCTCGGGTAAGATCCGCCGTGTGCAACTGCGCCGGGCCGAGGCCGAACGGGGCGCGGTCACCGATGGAGCGCGCCACCCGCGCGAGTACTGGGAGGAGGACCTCCCCGGGCTGACGGACTGATCCCGGCGGCCCGCACCCGCTCCGGAATGACCACGGAAATGCGTCTCGCATTATGAGACTATGCGCCGGGATAATCCCGGTGTGGTGTTTCCCATCGTGTGGACCCGTGCCGATTCTTCTGCGGCACTATGTCGCCCCGCCCGGCCGCGCTACTGTTTTTCGTGGCCACTGCTGGCCAGACCGGACGGATCTAGGGGAAGACCATGCCCAGCACCAACGACACCAGGGTGGCCAGTTACCAGCCGCTCATCGCCCCCGAGGACCTGCTGGCCGAGCTACCTCTGGGTCCCGAACGCAGCGCTCTGGTGGAGGACTCCCGCGCCGAGGTGACGCGGGTCCTCAACGGCGAGGACGACCGCCTGCTCGTCGTCGTCGGCCCCTGCTCCGTGCACGACACCGAGTCGGCCATGGACTACGCCGAGCGGCTCAAGGCCCTCGTGCCGTCCCTGAACGACGACCTGTGCGTGGTCATGCGCGTGTACTTCGAGAAGCCGCGCACCACGGTGGGGTGGAAGGGCCTGATCAACGACCCCGGCCTGGACGACACCTACGACGTGCACCGCGGCCTGCGCACCGCCCGCAAGCTGCTGCTCGACATCAACTCCCTGGGCCTGCCCGCCGGGACCGAGTTCCTCGACCCCATCACCCCGCAGTACATCGCCGACGTCGTCTCCTGGGGCGCGATCGGCGCGCGCACCACGGAGAGCCAGGTGCACCGCCAGCTCAGCAGCGGCCTGAGCACCCCGGTCGGCTTCAAGAACGGCACCGACGGCGACGTACAGGTCGCCGTGGACGCGGTCGGCGCGGCCGCCGCGTCCCACACGTTCTTCGGCGTGGACCCGCACGGCGCCGGCTCGGTGGTCGTCACCGACGGCAACCCCGACTGCCACGTGATCCTGCGCGGCGGCCGCAGCGGCCCCAACTACGAGGCCGGTCCGGTCGGGGACGCCCTCGACGTCATCGAGAACTCGGGGCTGCCGCGCCGCCTGATGATCGACGCCAGCCACGCCAACAGCGGCAAGGACCACACCCGCCAGCCGGGTGTGGCCGCGGCCATCGCGGCCCAGGTCGCCGAGGGCCAGAAGGGCATCATCGGCGTGATGCTGGAGAGCTTCATCGTCGAGGGCGCCCAGAAGCTCGGCGACCCGTCCGCGCTCACCTACGGCCAGTCCATCACCGACAAGTGCATGGGCTGGGAGACCACCGAGCACGTGCTGTCCGAGCTGGCCGAGGCCGTGCGCCGACGCCGCAAGACCACCGCCTGACCGGCACCGCACCGCGAACCGCCGGAGCGGCCGGGTACCCCTCGGGGGCCCGGCCGCTCCGTGTGCCGGGGTCCGCCGCCGCGCCGCGTCCGAGCACGATGTCGCCCGGGGCGCCGCCCGGTTCAGGCAGCTTCGGGCGGCAGGACCTCCAGCTCCGCCAGCAGGTCGCGGGCGAGGGGCTCGCGCAGTTCGGCGTCGGCGTCCTCCTCGATCTCCACCCGCAGCGCGAAGGTGTGCAGGTCGGAGCCGCTCTGGACCCAGCCGACCCACCAGCCGGGCGCGGGGTCGGCGTCGGCGCCCCACCCGCTCTTGGCGTACAGGCGGTAGTCCCGCGTCTCCTCCACCAGGGCGATCTCGTGCAACGCCTCCTGGTGGGCGGTGTCCACCGGCAGTTCCTTGCGGGCCAGCAGGGACAGGAACTCGGTCTGCTCCTGCGCCGAGATCTCCAGCGGGCCCTCCAGCCAGAACCGGTCGACAGCGTCGGCGCCGCCGATCTCGCGGTTGCCGTAGTCCAGGCGGTCCACCCACGCCGCCATCGGCTCGTGCCCGACGCGCCGGGCCAGCTCCTGGTAGACGGGGACGTTCGAGACGGGGAAGGCGTCGCGCAGACCCATGTCCCGCTCCCACTCCTCCACCGGCTGCGGCTCGCCCCCGTAGGGCAGCACCTCGTCCACGTCGGCCACGGCACCGGTCTGCAGCCCGATCAGCGTGTTGGGGATCTTGAACGTCGACGCCGGGACCTGGCGCACGGCCGCCTGCTCGACGTCGACCACGGTGGACACCCGCGAGTCCGCGTCGTAGAGCACGAAGGTGCCCTCCAGCCCCGCGTCGGCGAACCGGGATTCCAGGTCGTCCCGCTCGACGGTGGTCACGTCCCCCCGCACACTGCCCGAGTACTGCTCCGGCCGCGGCTCCGGCTCCTGCTCCCCGGCGCACGCGGACACGGCGGCGACCGTCAGCGCCAGAGCACAGCCCGCGGTCACCACGAGTCGGCTCCGACGACCCACCGGTCGGCCCGCACGGTCGATGTCGGTACCCACGCCAGTCCCTCCGTGTCTTCGCGTAGGGCCCCCGCCGGGCCCTGTACCGCCCACACGCTAGTCCCTCCGATCACGCCGTGGGGCGGCCTCCCGCGATCGTGTCCTCGCACACGCGTCGGGCAGCCTTGGGGGCCGACTGTGCCCGCTGCTAGGCTGAACGTGTTGCTGACCCCGTACGGGAGAGCGTCCGCGTAGCCAACACGGACCGCCGAAGGAGCAATCCCTCCCCACAGACAACCTCTCAGGCACACGGACCGTACGGGCGAGACCACTCTGGAAAGCAGGGACCGACGTCCCTCGCCGAAGGTGCAAGCCACGCCGGGCGCGCGGTGAAGCTCTCAGGCACCGATGACAGAGGGGGAGGATGGCAACGCCACGCACGTCACGACGCCCATCCTCTCGGGAGTGCCCATGTCAGAGCCCGCCTCAGTTCCGCGTGCCACCGCACTGCGCGAGATCCACGAGAAGGCCGGGGCCACCCTGGTCGACTTCGCCGGGTGGCTCATGCCGCTGCGCTACGGCAGCGAGACCGCCGAGCACAAGGCGGTCCGCGAGGCCGCCGGCCTCTTCGACCTCTCCCACATGGGCGAGATCCGCCTGAGCGGACCCCAGGCCGCCGCAGCCCTCGACTACGCGCTGGTCGGCCACCTGTCCAAGGTCAAGGTCGGCCGCGCCCGCTACACCATGATCACCGACGCCGACGGCGGCGTCCTGGACGACCTCATCGTCTACCGGCTCGGCGAGCAGGAGTACCTGGTCGTCGCCAACGCCGCCAACGCGCCCGTCGTGTCCGCCGCGCTCGCCGAGCGGGCCGAGGGCTTCGACGTCCAGGTGAGCGACGAGTCCGCCGACCACGCCCTCATCGCGATCCAGGGGCCGCGCGCCGTCGAGATCCTCGCGCCGCTCACCGACGCCGACCTCGACTCCATCCGCTACTACGCCGGCTACGAGCACACCGTCGCCGGACAGCCCGTCCTGCTCGCCCGCACCGGCTACACCGGCGAGGACGGCTTCGAGATCTTCGTCCGCCCCGCCGCCGACGCTCCCCGGGTCTGGGAGGCGCTCATGGCGGCCGGCGCCGACCACGGGCTCGTGCCCGCCGGGCTCTCGGCCCGCGACACCCTCCGCATGGAGGCCGGCATGCCGCTGTACGGCCAGGAGCTCACCGCCGAACTCACCCCCTTCGACGCCGGTCTGGGCCGCGTGGTGAAGTTCGACAAGGACGGTGACTTCGTCGGCCGCGCCGCGCTGGAGAAGGCCTCGCGCACCGCGCGCGCACGGCGCCTCATCGGCCTGGTCGCCCAGGGCCGGCGCCCGCTGCGCAGGGGCCAGGAGGTCCAGCGCGACGGCGTCACCGTCGGCACCATCACCAGCGGCGCGCCCTCCCCGACCCTGGGCCGCCCCATCGCCATGGCCTACGTGGACGGCGACCTCGACACCGCGACCGGCACGTTCACCGTGGACGTGCGGGGCCGGGGCGAGGCCGTCGACGTGGTCGAGCTGCCGTTCTACCAGCGGCAGCCGTAGGACTGGGGCCTTCACACCCCGAAGGCCTGCCCGCCCCGCCCGGTGGGATCCCCGCACAGGGACCTGCACGGACGAGGCGGCACCAGGCGTAGGCCGGGCCGGGCCGCCCGAGGGCGCGCGGCAGGAAATGGAACACCTCCAAGGAGAGTTGAAGTGAGCGTTCCCACGGAGCTGGGTTACACCGCCAAACACGAGTGGGTCGTGGTGAAGGACGGGATCGCCACGGTCGGGATCACCGCGTTCGCCGCCGAGTCCCTCGGCGACATCGTCTACGTCGAGCTGCCCGAGTCGGGCACCGAGGTGACCGCGGGCCAGGCGTGCGGCGAAGTCGAGTCCACCAAGTCCGTCAGCGACGTCTACTCGCCGGTCTCCGGCGAGGTGATCGAGGTCAACGGCGCACTGGAGGACGCGCCGGAGACCATCAACACCGCCCCCTTCGAGGACGGGTGGCTCTTCCGGGCCCGGCTCTCCGAGGAGCCCTCGGGACTGCTCTCCGCCGAGGAGTACACCAAGCTGACCGAAGGCGAGGAGTAGGCCGAGATGGCTAACGACAACACGCTCGACCAGGCACTGAGCGAACTGGACCCCGAGGTGTCGGCCGCGGTGGACGCCGAACTGGCACGCCAGCGCGACACCCTGGAAATGATCGCCTCGGAGAACTTCGCCCCCCAGGCCGTTCTCGAAGCACAGGGCACCGTCCTGACCAACAAGTACGCCGAGGGCTACCCCGGCCGCCGCTACTACGGCGGCTGCGAACACGTCGACGTCGTCGAACAGCTGGCCATCGACCGCGCCAAGGCGCTGTTCGGAGCCGAGCACGCCAACGTCCAGCCGCACTCGGGCGCCCAGGCCAACACCGCCGTGTACTTCGCGCTGCTCAAGCCCGGCGACACGATCCTGGGCCTGGACCTGGCCCACGGCGGCCACCTCACCCACGGCATGCGCATCAACTACTCCGGCAAGATCCTCAACGCCGTGGCCTACCACGTACGCGAGCACGACGGCACCGTCGACTACGACGAGGTCGCCGCCCTGGCCAAGGAGCACCAGCCCAAGATGATCGTCGCGGGCTGGTCCGCCTACCCGCGCCGGCTCGACTTCGAGCGCTTCCGCCAGATCGCCGACGAGACCGGCGCCCTGCTCATGGTCGACATGGCCCACTTCGCGGGCCTGGTCGCGGCCGGGCTGCACCCCAACCCGGTGCCGTTCGCCGACGTGGTCACCACCACCACGCACAAGACCCTGGGCGGCCCGCGCGGCGGCATGATCCTGTCCACGGCCGCCCTGGGCAAGAAGATCAACTCCGCCGTCTTCCCCGGCATGCAGGGCGGCCCCCTGGAGCACGTCATCGCCGCCAAGGCGGTCGCGTTCAAGATCGCCGCGAGCGAGGCCTTCGCCGAGCGCCAGCGCCGCACCGTGGCCGGCGCCAAGCTCCTGGCCGAGCGCCTGACCCGCCCGGACATGACCGAGGCCGGTGTGAAGGTGCTCACGGGCGGCACGGACGTGCACCTGGTCCTGGTGGACCTGGTGGACTCCCCGCTCAACGGCCAGGAGGCCGAGGACCGCCTGCACTCGGTCGGGATCACGGTCAACCGCAACGCGGTGCCCAACGACCCGCGCCCGCCGATGGTGACCTCGGGGCTGCGCATCGGCACCCCGGCCCTGGCCACCCGCGGCTTCGGCGAGGAGGACTTCACCGAGGTCTCCGACATCATCGCCGAGGCCCTCAAGCCGGACTTCGACGCCCAGGCGCTGAGCGCCCGCGTGCGGGCCCTGGCCGCGAAGCACCCGCTCTACCCCAACCTGTAGAGCCCTGCCGTGCGGGGCCCCGTGCCCCGCACGGCAGTTCTGTACCAGGGCCCTGTACTCAACGAGGAGGACAGCCATGGCCATCAGCGTGTTCGACCTGTTCAAGATCGGTATCGGACCGTCGAGTTCGCACACGGTCGGCCCGATGAAGGCCGCGCGGACCTTCGCGGGGCGCCTGAGCGAGGACGGAGTCCTGGACGCCACGGCGCACGTGCGCGCCGAACTGTACGGTTCGCTGGCGCTCACCGGCAAGGGCCACGGCAGCGACACCGCGGTCATCCTGGGACTGATGGGACACACGCCCGAGCACGTGGACGTGGACGCGGTCCCCGGCCTGGTCGGGCGGGTGCGCGAGGAGCGCGCCCTGGAACTGGGCGGGCCCCAGGGCCCGAAGGTGGCCTTCGACCCGGCCGTGGACGTGGACTTCCGCCGCAAGGAGAGCCTGCCCGACCACCCCAACGGCATGCGCTTCGTGGCGCTGGACGCCGCCGGCGTGGAGCTGGCGGCCAAGGTGTACTACTCCGTCGGCGGCGGGTTCGTCGTGGACGAGCGGGCCGCGGGCGCCGACCGGATCAAGGCCGACGACACCGAGGTCCCCCACCCCTTCAACAGCGCCGAGGAGCTGCTGTCGATCTGCGCGGACACGGGGATGTCGATCAGCGCCGTCATGCTCGCCAACGAGCAGGCCTTCGGCCGGACGGCCGACGAGATCCACGCGGAGCTGCTCACCATCTGGACCGCGATGCGCCAGTGCGTGCGCCGCGGGGTCATGACCGAGGGCAGCCTGCCCGGCGGGCTCAAGGTGCCGCGCCGCGCGCACCGGCTGTACCGCCAGCTGGGCGGGACGTGCGACGACGCGGGGCTCCTGGCGCCCACGGCCGCCGACCCCGATCCGATGCGGGGCAGCGACTGGATCACCCTGTACGCGCTGGCGGTCAACGAGGAGAACGCCGCGGGCGGGCGGGTGGTGACCGCGCCGACCAACGGCGCGGCGGGCATCGTCCCGGCGGTGCTGCACTACTACCTGCACTTCAGCCCGGGCGCCGGGGACGACGGGGTCGTGCGGTTCATGCTGACCGCCGCCGCGATCGGCCTGCTCTTCAAGCAGAACGCGTCGATCTCGGGCGCGGAGGTGGGCTGCCAGGGCGAGGTCGGCTCGGCGTCCTCGATGGCCGCCGCGGGCCTGGCCGAAGTGCTGGGCGGCACACCGGCCCAGGTGGAGAACGCGGCGGAGATCGCGATGGAGCACAACCTGGGCCTGACCTGCGACCCGATCGGGGGCCTGGTGCAGGTGCCGTGCATCGAGCGCAACGCGCTGGCCTCGGTCAAGGCCATCAGCGCCGCCCGGATCGCGCTGCGCGGCGACGGCAGCCACTTCGTGTCGCTGGACAAGGTCATCCGGACCATGCGCGACACCGGCCGCGACATGATGGACAAGTACAAGGAGACCTCGCGCGGCGGCCTCGCCGTCAACGTCATCGAGTGCTGAGGCGCCTCGGGGAACCGCGTGCGCCCCTGCCGAACAGGCCCGGATCATGCTCCACCGCCTGGCCCACGGGCAGGCGGGTGCCCGGTTCCGAACCCGCTACGGGGCGCGTCGCCCGTCCAGGCCCGCGGAGGCCCGGGTCACCCGCGCGGCGATCGCCATGACGCGGTGCTGTTGCAGACTCGACAGCACACTCTCGTGCGCCAGCTTCGTGACGCTGGTCTCCTCGGCCGCGGCGGCCTGACGGATCTGTTCCATCTCCTCTTCCGTGAACTCGATGTTCACAGCGGGCACGGGCCCTCCCCTCGTCGGTACCACTCCGGTACCTGACTACCCGAGGGCTCCGGGCCGCACCGCATTGTCACCGCATTTGGCGTGGCGGGGATGCACGCGCGTGGAGAGCCGCTGTCGGAGGGGGCGAGTCCTCTGATCCGGCACGGTGAGCCGTCAGGAGGCGTCCGCGGCGCCCATGTCCATGTGCAGGAACTCCCACAGGTGCCCGTCCGGGTCGGCGATCATGCGCGAGTACATCCCGGATTCGTCCATGGTGGACACCGCCCGTCCCCCGGCGGCCGACGCCGTCTCGGCCAGGGTGTCGGCCTCCTGTCGGCTGCCGACCGAGACCGCCGTGATCAGCTCCGATCCGGCGGCGGCGATCGAGTCCCCCTCGGGCAGGAAGCTCCGGAAGAAGGAATCCTCCAGCAGCATCACGAAGGAGGCGTCGCTCACGATCATGCACAGGGCCTTCTCGTCCGAGAACTCGGGGTTGAAGGAGAATCCCAGCGACGCCCAGAACGCGTGCGTGGCACCGATGTCGCGCACGGGCAGGTTCATGAAGGTCAGTCTCGTCATGGCGCCAACGTAACCCCGAGGTGCGCTCCCGGAGGGCCCTCCCACACCGACTTTGCCAAGCCGGTCCGATCGGCACCGCCAGGAGTCAGGCCAGGCTGCGGCGCGGGTTCTTGGCGGGGGCGGTCATCGACATCCGCACCACCGCCGGAATCCGGTCCCGTTCCAGGGCGTGGCGCAGGTTGGCCAGGGCCTCGGACCGCACGCGCCGCCACACCCCGGCCACGTCCGCGTCGTCCTCCAGTGTCAGTGCCAGGCGCAGGTGCGGCTCGTCGCTGGACTCGGTCAGCCGTGCCCGGGCCCGGCGCACGCCCGGATACCCGGCGACCTCCTGCTCCAGGGCGCCGCGCGCCACGCTCTCGCTGATCTCCACCCGGCCGTCGGACCCCTGTTCCAGGACCAGTCGGCTCAGGGTGTCGTTCATGCCCTGCACGAGCAGCCAGCGCAGAGCGAGGAAGGCCGCGACGAAGGACAGCGCAACCGCGGCGTAGGGGACCCACTGCCGGCCGAGCGTCTCCATGGCCGCGGAGCCCAGGAGGGCCCCTCCCGCCAGATCCGCGCCGAGCACCCCCCGCCCCAGCGCGAGCGCGGCCAGCCCGCCCGCCAGGAGCACACCTCCCACCAGCGCCAGACCGAGCCGGTTGCCACGCGCCGACCTGCGATTCCTGTCCCGCGCCATCGTCAACCCTCCGCGTGCCGCACGTGCGTGACGATCCGCATGCTGCGCAGCGGCGCCAACTCCTCCAGCCGCCGCTCCACCGCCGCGGTCACCTCCTCGGCCAGCCCTTCCGACGTCCGCATTCCGGTGCGGACGTGCACTCGCAGCCGGTGGCCGCGGACCACCACGTGCGCGCCCTCGACGCCGCCGACCTCCTGGGCCGCCGCGCTCACCGTCCGGCGCAGCGCGGGCCGCGTCAGGCCGACCACCAGTGCCGGATCGCCGGTGCGCAGGGCCGTCCACCGGCTCCGGCCCGGAGCGAGGGCCAGGACGATCAGTGCCAGCCCGATCAGTGCCAGGGCCGCGGAGGCGATCTGCACCGACGGCTGCGACCAGGTCGTGGTGGCGGCGAACTCCCCGGCGCGTCCGACGGGGATCAGCCGCAGCGGGCTCCCGGCCAGGGCGGAGATGACCTCGGCGGCCGACACCACGGCCGCCGTCAGGATCGCCAGCCCCGTGATCACCGCGGGCCACGACCGGCGGGGACGGAAGGTGTGGACCGCCACCCGTGTCGCCTTCCGCTCCATGCCGTGGTCCGGGCGGCCGAGCACCTCTTCGACGGTGGTCATGTCAGCGCACCAACTCCGCGATCTCGATGTCGATGTGGTGGACGGTCATGCCGGTCGTCCACTCGACCCGGTCCTTGACGTGCTCACGCACCCGGGCCGCGACCTCGCGTGTGGCCCGGGGGTAGCGCACGGCGATCCGCAGCCGCAGCAGGACGACGCGGCCGCTCGTCCTGGCGCGGACGGGTCGGGCGCGGACCGCGCTCGCCCCGTCCACCTCGCGCACGGCGCGGGCCGCCGCCTTCTCGATCACGCCCGAGGCGATGTCGGTCCGGCCGCCCGGGTCCCGGGCGGCACCGCTCTCGCGGTGCCGCCCGGCCGATCCCGGCGGCTCCGTCTCGACACGCTGGCGGGGTACCGCGTCGGTTCGTGTTCCGGCCACTGTGCCCCTCAGGCCGATCGCCGCGTGAACATCTCGGCCAGGTCGATCTCGCCCTCCATCGCCCGGCCCGCGACGAAACCGACCAGTCCGAGGACCAGGACCAGCGCGAAGGCCGTGAAACCGCCGAACGCGCCGGCCAGACCCAGTACCGTCCCGTAGGACAACCCAACGATCGGCCACATGGCTTCCCCCTCTTGTCCAGCTGTGTCCAGCACCCTGTCACCCTCAGCCGCCCGTGCGGCTACCCCCTCCGAGCCCGGCGACCACGTCCTCGACATAGACGTGGACGGCCCGGCCGACCGCCATCGGTGCCAGGGTGGCCCGGATCTCGGCGGTGATGTCCGTGATCGGGCGGCCGAAGCGCACGACCACGCCGACCTCGACGTGGTCGCCCCGGACCGCGACCCCGCGCACCCGCCCGCCGGGTACGGGCGTCTGGAGGGTTCCGAACCCTCCCGTGGACAGCGCCACGACGTCCGGGCAAGTGGCGACGGCCTCCGCCATGCCCCGGGCCACCTCGCCCGGGTCCCGGGCGTCGGCCTCCACTACTGGACCCGCGGCTCGGAGGCAGCGTCCTCGTCGCCGTCGTCGTCGGGCAGGTGGATGTCGTCCACCTTGATGTTGATCTCGGTGACCTCCAGCCCGGTCATCCGTTCGACCGCCGAGGTGACGTTGCGGCGCACCGCCGCGGCCAGGTCCTGGATGGCGGCGCCGTACTCGACGACCACGTCGATGTCGACGGCCGCCTGGCGCTCACCGACCTCGACCGCCACCCCGCGCGCGACCGAGGTGTCCCCCCTGGTCATGGCGTCTCTGACGGCACCGACCGCGCGGGCCGCCCCGCCGCCCATGGCATAGACCCCGCCGATCTCGCGGGCCGCCATGCCGGCGATCTTGGCCACGACGCCGTCGGCGATCTGGGTTCGGCCCGCGCCATTGTGCGACGCGGTGTCCCTGCGTCCGCCGGTGCGCGCTTCCGGCACTCCGGCCTCGGTCCTCGTATCCGACACTGGTTCCCCTTCCGCGGTGGTCAGACGGTCTGTGACGGTGTCAGCGGTCGAAGGTGTCCTTGATCCGCTCGGCGGCCTTGCCCTTGAGCTCCTCGGCCTTGTCCTTGACCTTGTCCGCGGCGTCCTTGGCCTGGCCCTTGGCCTGGTCGACCTTGCCCTCGGCCTCGGTGCCCTGGTCCCCCGTGACCTTGCCGAACGCTTCCTTGCCCTTGCCGACCGCGTCGTCGAAGTGCTTGCCCATGAGTGCCCCCTGCCGGGTCACACGACCCGGAATTAGCTGACCGAAACCCGCAGACCGCGTACTCCACGCGACCGCACGGGTATGGAACCATTCACACCATATACACACTCTGAGTTACAGGCAAGGTACTCTAAGCGATAATTCGCAGGTCACGAAGGTCATGTCAATACCATCTGTGCCCCAATTCCTGTCCGGAAACCCACCCGGGCCCAGAAACGACGACGGGGCGCCCGAAGGCGCCCCGATGTGTCCGAAAAAACTCCCCGGCCGCGGCCGTGTGGAGGTCAGGCGAAGATGACGGTCTTCCCACCGTTCATCAGGACGCGGCGTTGCGCATGCCAGTTCACCGCGCGCGCCAGCGCCACGGACTCCAGGTCCCGGCCGATCGCCGTCAGCCGCTCCGGGCTGTCGGTGTGAGCCACCCGGGACACCTCCTGCTCGATGATCGGCCCCTCGTCGAGATCGGCGGTGACGTAGTGGGCGGTCGCACCGATGAGCTTGACCCCGCGCGCGTGCGCCTGGTGGTAGGGACGGGCGCCCTTGAAGCTCGGCAGGAACGAGTGGTGGATGTTGATGATCCGGCCGGACATCTTGGTGCACAGCTGCTCCGAGAGCACCTGCATGTACCGGGCCAGGACGACGAGGTCCACGTCGTAGGAGTCGACCAGCTCCAGCAGCCGCGCCTCCTGCTCCGGCTTGGTCCGGGCGTTGACCGGCAGGTGGTGGAAGTCCACACCGTAGGAGTCGGCCAGGAACTCCAGGTCCGGGTGGTTGGAGACCACCGCCGCGATGTCGACGTCCAGCAGGCCGCTGCGCTGGCGGTAGAGCAGGTCGTTGAGGCAGTGCCCGAACTTGGACACCATCACGATCATGCGGGGGCGCGCGTCGGTCGCCTGCAGGCTCCACTCCACGACCGGGTCGCCGGACCCCTCGCCGAAGTCCCCGGCCAGGGCGGCGAACGCCCCTCGCAGGACGTCCTCGCCCACCACGCCGTCCGCACCTGACTCCGCGAGGAACTGCATCCGCAGGAAGAACCGGCCGGTGTAGTGGTCGCCGTACTGCTGACTCTCGGTGATGTTGCAACCGTGGTCGGACAGCAGGTTGGCCACCGCCGCGACGATGCCCCGGCTGTCGGGGCACGAAAGGGTCAGAATGTACTCGCGCTCACTCATGGAAAGGTTCCACTCCTGGGATCGGACCGGCTGATCAGCCGTGACATACCAGGGTATCGACCCCGCGCAAGCCGTGGGCCCGATCCCGCACCGCGGCGACCGGCGACCCGCTCACGGCGGCGAACGCCCCATCAAGGAGAAATCGTGCACTCCGGACAATATGAAAAACATTCACGTTCTGGCATCCTCGTGCCATGACAAGCCTGCGCGAGACCTACGACGCCGCCACACGCGACCTGGAGCCCCCCTTCGCCATGGTCGACCTCGCGGCGTTCCGCGCCAACGCCGCGGCGCTCACCCGGCGCGCGCACGGCCGACCCGTGCGCGTCGCCAGCAAGTCCGTGCGCAGCCGTGACCTGCTCCGGACCGTCCTGGAACTGCCCGGCTACGCGGGGATCATGGCCTTCACCCTCCCCGAGGCCCTCTGGCTCGCCTCCGGCGGCCCGGACGACCCCCTGGCCCAGGACATCCTCGTCGCCTACCCCACGGCCGACCGCCACGCCCTGGTCCGGCTCGCCCGCGACCCCGGCGCCGCCCGCGTCATCACCCTGATGGTGGACGACACCGCCCACCTGGACCTGATCGCCTCCGCCGTCGCCGAAGCCGCCTCCGACACCCCGCGGCCCCCGCGCATCAGGGTGTGCCTGGACATCGACACCAGCTGGCAGCCGTTCGGCTCCGCCGCGCGCATCGGCAGCTACCGCTCGCCCATCCGCACACCCGCACAGGCCTCCGCTCTCGCCCTGGCCGTCCAGCGCCGCCCGGAACTGGTCCTGGACGGCATCATGGCCTACGAGGGCCAGATCGCCGGAGTCGGCGACGCCCCGCCCGGACGGCCCCTGTACGGCCGCCTCCTGCGCGGTATCCAGCGCCGCTCCGCCATCGAGCTGGCCCGGCGACGCGCCGCGATCGTACGGGCCGTGCGCGCGGTGGCCGACCCGCGCTTCGTCAACGGCGGCGGCACCGGCAGCCTGCACACGACCGGCCGGGAGCGGGCCGTCACCGAACTCGCCGCCGGGTCCGGGCTCTTCCACCCTCACCTGTTCGACCACTACCGGTCCTTCGACGGGCGCCCCGCCGCGCTCTACGCGCTCCCCGTCGTGCGCCGCCCCGCCCGAGGGGTGGCCACGGTGCTCGGCGGCGGATACCCCGCCTCCGGCCCCGCCGACCGGTTCCGGGCACCGCTGCCGCACCTGCCCGCGGGGCTGTCCCTCACCGCCAACGAGGGCGCGGGCGAGGTCCAGACCCCCCTGCTGGGCGCGGCGGCCGACCGGCTCGGAATCGGCGACCGCGTGTGGATGCGCCACGCCAAGGCCGGGGAGCTGTGCGAGCGCTTCGACACCCTGCACCTGGTCGACTCCGACACCGGCGCCTACCTGGGCACGGCACCCACCTACCGGGGCGAGGGCCGGACCTTCCTCTGACGCGCCCGCAACGAGTACATCAGCGGGATGCGCGGATGGCTGGGCGGGAAGCGGTACAGCCCGGCCCCGTCACGCCGCAGTCCGGGGTAGCGCTGGAACAGCGTGGCGTCGTGCTCGTGCAAGAACTCGATCCGCAGCCCGGCGTCCGCCAGGGCGGTCACCACGTCCCCGAGAGGGTGGCGCCACTCGACCGTCACCGTGCTGGCGAGTTCACCGCCGCCCGTGTAGGTGAAGGGGAAGTCGCTCACCTCGGCCCCGTCGTCGAAGTAGCCCTCCTCCACGCTGAGGCCGTCGTCGCCCAGGATGTCGGTCAGGGGGTGGAACTCCGCGAGGTAGAGGAAGCCGCCGACGTCGAGCGAGGCGGCCACCACCTCCGCCCAGCGGGTGAGGTCGGGCAGCCACACCAGGGCGCCGATCCCCGTGTAGACGATGTCGAAGCGCTCACCGCCCAGGGCATCGGGCGCACCGTAGACGTCGGAGACCACGAACCGGGCCGACCTCCCGATGTCCTCGGCAGCCCCCGGGCCGTGCGGATCGCGGGTTCGGAGAAGTCCACACCGGTCACCGCCGCCCCGCGGCGCGCCCAGGACAGCGTGTCCTGGCCCATGTGGCACTGCAGGTGCAGAAGGCTGCGGCCGGAGACGTCCCCGACCTCGGCAAGCTCGAACTCCCGCAGCGTGCAGGCGCCCGCGCGGAACCCGGGCAGGTCGTAGAAGTCGCTGTCGGCGTGCACACGCGCCCGGTCGTCCCAGTTCTCCCGGTTGAGGCGGAGCCAGTCCTCGGTCATGGCCGCGACGCTACCCAGCCGCCCGAGCGCCGTACAACGGGTTTTCGCCGAACACGCCGAAGGGCCCGCGCCGGTGCACGGGCCCCTCCCAGCGATGTTCTAACCGCGCCTGCGGCGTACAGCCCAGGCAACCACGCCCACGGTGACGACCGCGCCGATGCCGGCCATCAGCAGCAGGGCCTCGGTCGACATCTTCCCGCGGGACTCATAGGTGGCCACCACCTCGTCGTCGCCCTTGAGGCGGATGCTGCCCTGTTCGGGCTCCACGAGGTGGCTCTCCACGCGGACGGTGCCGCCGACCACCAGGGCGCGTGCCTCGTCCACCAGACGGGTCCCCCGCTCCTTGGCCCTGGCGACCTGTCGGCGCGCGATGTTCGCGGGGCGGGCCTGCTCGCCGAGTTCGTCCAGGGTCTCGGCCAGTCGCCGCTGTTCGCGGTCGATCTCGGCCTGGACCTCGGCCGGGGTCTGGCGCGGTTCGGTGTCGCGTGCCGTCATGGGCAGCCTCTCTCCATCAGCGCATCGTGGTCTGGGAACCCGTGTCCGAGCCGGTGCCCCGGCCCTCATCCTCCGCGCCGTCGGACGGACCGGAGAACCTCAGCGCGCCGTCGATTCCGTCGACCACGCGGAAGAAGTCCCGCGTGGACAACCACAGTTTATAGATGATGGCGATCTCGAACGCGAGAAGCAAAACGCCCGCGACCGCAGCGATCCAGCCGACCAGCGACGGCATAGCGAAGACCGCCATCGCCAGCGGCGCGATCACGAACACCGCCATCTGGAACTCGATGCCGCCGACCAGGTGCGTGCGGATCCGACGGGCGTTCAGCGCCCCCCAGAACCGCTGGTACCAGGGGAAGCGGGTCCGGAACTCCTGGTGCAGGTCGACCTTGGGCAGGGTCAGGTCCGGCTGCTTGCCCGCCGTGCGGTGGTTGCGCGCCTCACGCTCGTTCTGGCTGTGCAGGATCTGCTCCAACACACTGATGCCGTGCCGCAGGACGGCCTGCTCGCCCCCGTCGCTCATCGGCCGCTCCCCCGCCCGGTCGTCGGGCTCCAGCATCGACAGCGTGGCACGCGCCCGCTCCAGAGCGGCGGCCAGGTGCGAGCGCATCTCGCGGCGCAGCTTGTACACCTGCAGCGCGTTCAGGTAGCGCAGCATGTCGATGAAGACCACGGCCAGGGCCAGCCACACGTAGACCACGGGCGCGGAGTCGGGGTTCTCCTCCTGGGCCAGCACGTACTGACCGCCCATCAGCGCGACCGCGCACACCAGCACGCGGAAGCGGTCGGACACGTAGTCCATCCACGCGCCGATGAGGGACTCCGACCCGGTGAGCCGCGCGAGCTTGCCGTCCACGCAGTCCACGACGAAGCACAGGAAATAGAGCACGGCGCCCAGGGCCAGCGCCTGGCGGTAGCCCAGCGCGAAGCAGACCGCGGCGCCCAGCCCGAGGAAGAGCGCGGCCACCGTGAGCTGGTTGGGCGTGACCGACGTCCGGTTCGCCACCACACGCACGAGCCGGATCGCCATCGGGTCCACGAGGAAGACCGTCCACCAGGAGTCGCGCTCCTTGAGGGTACGGGTCCTGACCTCGTCGAGTGTGAATCCAGGCATCGTCGCCAATACTCCCCAACGCGAAGCGGATGTGTTCCGGAAACCTGCTGCTGGAGGTCATCTGCAGCCAGAACATGAGTGCGGTCAACAATAGGTGATCAGAGGGCTGGTCACCGCCCCGGAGAACCAACCGAACCGGAATCGCAACAGACCGCGAGCGCCCGCTCCGACAGGATGGCTAGTGTGAGGGGCACACGACCCCGAGAGGAACGGAACACCACGTGAGCGACCCGATCCGTCTGGAGACCGGAGACCCGGCACCCGACTTCACCCTCGACGACGCCGACGGCAAGCCCGTGACCCTCAGCGAGGTCCTGGCCGAGACCGGCAAGCGTGTCGTGCTGTACTTCTACCCCGCGGCCATGACGCCCGGCTGCACCACGGAGGCCTGCGACTTCCGCGACAACCTGCGCGACTTCGACTCCGCCGGGTTCACCGTCCTGGGCGTCTCCCCCGACACCGCGGACAAACTCGCCAGGTTCCGGGACAAGGAGGGCCTCACCTTCACCCTGCTCGGCGACCCGGACAAGGAGACCCTGCGCGCCTACGGCGCCTTCGGGGAGAAGAAGAACTACGGCCGCGTCGTGCAGGGCGTGATCCGCTCCACCATCATCGTCGGTACCGACGGCAAGGTCGAGCGGGCCTTCTACAACGTGAAGGCGACCGGCCACGTCGACCGCATCAAGCGGGAACTGGGCGTCTAGCCGCCGGACTCCGGGCCGCACGCCCGAGTCGGCTCTCCGCCAGGGGACGGTAAGGTGGTCCCCGGCGGGGCCGTAGTCCAATTGGCAGGAGACGCCAGCTTTAGGTGCTGTACAGTGCGGGTTCGAGTCCCGCCGGCCCCACGTCGCACGAGGCGCGCGGACCCGGTCCGCGCGCCTCGCCGCGTTCCACCCGCCCCCGCAGGAAACGCGGGCCCCCTCCCCCACGTGACAGCCAAGGGGCGAACGTCGGCGTTGAGCCCACAGGTGCCCAGGGGGTCGAACGTCGGCGTTCAGCCCACCCCGACCCCAGGGGGGTTGATCGGGCCAAACCAGGAAGGACTGCGCCGCAGGCGTCCGTTGAGGGTGGTGGCGGGCGACGGTGTGGGCACGAGCGGAGGCCCAAGGAAAGCACGGCTGAAGGGCGCGCCGGGGCCTGCAGGAGGAGACGGGGCCGCAGCGAGCTTGCGAGCAAGGCAAGTCGACGACGAAGGACCCGGCGCGCCCTTCAGCGCCCCATCAGCGCCCACAGCACGATGGCCAGCAGCACCGCGACTCCGAGGACCACGGCGGCCACCACCGGCAGACGGCTCTGCTCGGCGTGCCGGCCCGAGTGGGTCAGCCCCAGTGTGTCCGTGGACTCGCGGATCGAGGTCATGATCGAGTTCATCGCCTCGGGGCTGTGCCGCAGCCGTTCGTTGAGCGACTCGGCCAGCACCCGGCCCCCGGCTCGGAAGTGCTCCCGGGCCTGATCGCGCGCGGACTCGTGGCCCTCGTCCTCCTCGTCCTCGACGTCCTCGTCGGCGTCCACACCCTTGCCGACGGGCCTGGACGCGGCGCCCCGGCCCGGCCGCGGCTCGGCGGGGGTCGCCTTGCCCTCGGCCGCCGTCTCGGGGCTGGTCTCGGGCGCCCACGGCGCCAGCGCGGCGATCCGCAGCATCTTGGTGGCGTTCTCCGCGGTCAGACGCTCCCCCGGCTCCACCTTGAGCAGGCCCGCGAGCACCGGCGCCAGCGGACCGGCGCTGGCCGCCTCCGCGGGCTCGTCCAACTGCTCCTGGCGCAGGATCTTGATGTAGCCCTTGCGGTCGTAGGGCGGGTGGCCCTCCACCGCGGCGTACAGGGTGGCGCCCAGCGACCACAGGTCCGACTCCGGGCCGACCGGTCCGGCCTTGGCCCGCTCCGGCGGAATGTAGGCCGGTGATCCGATGATGCGGCCCGACTCGCTCAGCGCGGACTCGCCGTTCCAGGCCGCCAGCCCGAAGTCGGTGAGCACGACCCGCCCCTGCGGGCTGATCATCACGTTGTCCGGCTTGACGTCGCGGTGCACGATGCCCTCGGCGTGCGCGACCTTGAGGGCGTCGATGAGCTGCAGTCCGATCTCGGCCACCCGCTGGTAGGGCAGGGGGCTCACCCTGAGGAGCTCCTCCAGCGTGGAGGCCTCCACCAGTTCCATGACGATCCACGGCCGGTCGTCCTCGTCCACCACGTCCAGGACGGTGACCAGGCTGGGGTGCGTGAGCCGGCCGGCGACGCGGGCCTCGCGGGTGGTGCGCTGGAGCAGTGCCTCGCGCTCGGAGCGGCTCAGGTCCGCGGGCAGCCGCAGCTCCTTGACCGCGACCTCGCGGTCGATGACCAGGTCGATGGCGCGCCACACCGTACCGACACCGCCCCGGGCGATCTCCGAGGTGAGCTGGTAGCGCCCCTTCAGCAGTCGGCCGTCAGCTCCGGAGCCGTCCATGGTGGCACCTTCCGGGCGTGCTGAGCCGGGCGACGCCTCGGGTCGCCGGGTGTGGGGGTTGTCTAGGGAGGACACGGTTATCCACGGGTCCATTCACCGGCCATGGTGGCCTCCTGCGGAGCATTGCGGTCGCTGTCACCACGTAGGTGCACGGATCACTCGTTATACCAGCAGGACGTCTGGTCCACGTTGGTAGTTGCCATAACACTGGCACATAGGTTCGCTTTCGTTATGTCCAACGAAACCCTGTGTATGCAGTGACGTGCCTCTCCCTTACCCTGCCTTGCCCACCAGCGGAAAGAGGGGCCGACGGCGGTGCGGTGCGGGCCCCGGCGCAGCGCCGCCGGGGCCCGCACGGCACCGGATCACGTCAGGGACAGGCTCCGGTTCAGGACCACAGGGACTCCGGGCTGCGGACCTCGACCGGTCCGGCGCCGGTGTCGGCGAGCGGCCCCCTCAGGCGCTCGGCGTCGCCGACGACGACCACGACCGCCTCCTCCGGGTGCAGGTACTCCTGCGCGGCGCTGTTGAGCTTCTCCTCGGTGAGCGCCTCGTACCCGGCGCGGTGGCGGTCCACGTAGTCGTCGGGCAGGTCGTGCACCACCATGTCGACCAGGGCGGAGGCCATGGCGCGAGCGGTGGAGTAGCTGACCGGGAGGCCCACCGTGTTGGAGTCGCGCACCGAGGCCAGCTCCTCGGCGGTGACGCCGGAGGAGCGCAGCTTGGCGATCTGCTCCAGCGACGCGGTGATCGAGTGCGCCGTGGTGTCCGCCTCCACCTGCGTGGACGCGAAGAACACCCCGCAGTCGCGGCGCAGGTCGAACCGGGACCCCGCCCCGTAGGTGTAGCCGAGGCGCTCGCGCAGCTCCATGTTGAGCCGGGAGGTGAACAGCCCGCCGAGCACCTCGCTGATGCCCTCGGCCCGGGGAAGGTCCACCTGCGACCGGGACGGGGCGCGGTGCGCGATGACCAGGGCCGACTGCACCGAACCGGGCCGGTCCACGATGAGGACGCGGGGCAGCTCGCCCGGCGGCGGCGCGGGAGCCTCGACCTCGCGCACCGGCGTGGCGATCGCGTCGCCGAACACGGTCTTGCCCAGGTCCTCCAGGTCGACCCCGGACAGGTCGCCGACCACGACCAGCGTGCCGGCCACGGAGGCGATCGAGTCGGCGTGGAAGGCGGCGACGGCCTCGGGGGAGACCTCGGCCAGCTTGACCGGACCGCCGGCCAGCGGCGTGGCGTAGCGGCCGGTGAAGAGCTGGCCGCCCAGGCTGCGCATGGCCAGGGTCGAGGCGGAGGCCGCCTCCAGCCAGAACCGCTCCAGGAGCTGGTCGCGGCGTCGGACGATGTCGTCGGCGGTGAGCGCGGGGCGGCGCACGGCGTCGGCGAACAGGCGCACGGCCTCGCCCAGGCGGTTGGCCGGGGCGTCGAGGCCGGTGATGAACCCGTCCCAGTTGACCCGCGACACCCACTCGGCGCCGTGGCGCTCCAGGGCGGGCGCCAGGGAACTGTTGCCGTCGGGGCCGTCCTCCAGCACCTCGCTGGTCAGGGAGCTGACGCCCATGGCGTCCAACGGTTCGACGGCGCCGCCGTAGGGGTGGACCAGGCGCAGCGACGCGAGCCGCTGCCCGGGCACGTCGATGGCGACGACGGTGCCGCCTCCGACGGTGATCCGCTGGGGCTTGGGAAAGGTGTAGGACGCTGGGGTACCGAGGTCGGGACGGAGCATGCTCTGTGGCTCTTTCTGCGGCTAGCGGTGACGCGGTGACAGGGCCAGGGGGCGGCGGGGCCGAGGGCCCCGCCCGCACGGCCTACGGGGCGGTGTCGGCTCCGGCCGTCTCGGGGTCGAAGCGGACCACGAGCAGGTTGTCGTCGACCAGCAGGCGCTCCGCCGCGGCTCGCACCTCCTCCGCGGTGATGTCGGCCCAGCGCTCGGGCCAGGTGTAGGCGAGTTCGGGGTCGTCGAACAGCTGGGTGCAGGAGCCGATGGAGTCGGCCAGCCCGGAGGGGCTGGAGATGGACTGCAGGTGGTCCCGCTCCAGGACGGCGCGCGCCCGGTCGAGCTCCTCCTCGGTGATGCCCCCGGCGAGCTTGGCGAGCTCCTCGCGCATGGCCTCCTCCAGGACGTCGCCGCTGACGCCCTCACGGGCGAGCATGTTCACCAGCAGGAGGCTGTCGGTGTACCGGAACGGCAGGATGTCGGCCGCGCCGCCGCCGTCGTCGGCGGCGATGGGCCGGTCGACCACCAGGGAGCGGTACAGGCGGCTGCCCTGCCCCTGCCCCAGGACGGCCGAGGCCAGGTGCATCACGTCGAACTCGCGCTCGCCGTAGGCGGCCACGCGGTAGCCGAGGAACACCCCGGCGGCGGGCACCGTCTCGGTGACGGCGTCGCGGACGGGCCCGCCCAGGGGCTCGGGCAGCGACGCGTCGGGAGCCTCGGGGACGAAGTCGCGGGCCGGCAGGTGGCCGAAGTACTTCTCCACACGCGCCAGCACGTCCTCGGAACCGAGGTCGCTGACCACCGTGAGCACGCAGTTGTCCGGCCCGTAGTGGGCCTTGTGGAACGACTTGACGTAGTCCAGGTCGGCGGCGTCCAGATCGGCCATGGATCCGATCGTGGGGTGGTGGTAGGGGTGGCCCTCGGGGTAGGCCAGCCGCAGGATGCGCTCCAGGGCCGTCCCGTAGGGCTGGTTGTCGTAGCGCTGGCGGCGCTCGTTCTTGACGACGTCGCGCTGGTTGTCCAGGACCTCCTGCGTCATGCCGTCGCGCAGGGTCTCCAGGCGGTCGGCCTCCAGCCACAGGACGCGGTCCAGGGCGTGCTCGGGGACCGTCTCGTAGTAGTTCGTGCGGTCGGTGGAGGTGGAGGCGTTGATGTCGCCGCCGAGCCGCTCGACCTCCTCGAAGTGCTCGCCCTTGGTGACGTTGCCGCTGCCCTGGAACATCAGGTGCTCGAACAGGTGCGCGAAACCGGTGCGGCCCGGTACCTCGTGGCGGGAGCCGACGCCGTACCACAGGTTGACGGAGGCGACCTGGCCGGTGGAGGCCGGCGCGGTCACCAGACGCAACCCGTTGTCGAGCGTGTACTGACCTACCCGTCCCGCTGCTCCGATGGTCGTCACCAGTGCTGCACCCCGATTCCCCGCCGTAGCCGAACTGCCGTCGTCACCGCCGAACGCCGTGTGACGCCTACGACCCTACGGCCTCACCGGAGCGTTGGGACACCCGAACGAACAATCGGACACCGTTCGCCCCGAACGTCCCCCGCACGGACCCGCCGGGCTCAGTCCTGGTACCCGGTGGTGTCCATCGAGGCGGCGATCTGGTCGTAGACCGCGTCGTACTGGGAGTCGGCCGACCACACGTACAGCAGGACGTCACTGATGGGCAGGAACCACATGCGCACCTCGAACGCGTCGTCATTGACGCACGTCACGTTCCACAGGGTGTGGTTGGACTTGAGCCCGTCGGCGTGCTCGAACAGGCCCTGGTAGGAGATGGCGGCCGAGTCGACACCGATGTCGCCGGAGGCGGCCGTGTTGAGGCTGCGGCACTGGTCGGTCTCGTGCGCCCAGCCGTCGTCGTCATGGAAGGCGTCGCCCTTGCTCGGCCAGTCCTGCGGGTGGTTCTGCGCGGCGTGGGGGGTCAGGCGGACCGAACCGTAGGCGCACGCGGGCTGCCCCGGCGGCGTCATGCACAGCGACCCGCCCTCGTTCTGCGTCTCCCAGTCGTCGGGGACGTCGACGGTGACACCCGCGACCTCGGTGTTCGTGAAGCCCTCCGGTCCGGGGCGCTCGAGCGCGGGCATGACCCCGCTCTCGCCGCGTTCGAGTTCGGCCCCGCCGTCCTCCGAACCGCCGGAACAGGCGCTGAGCACCAGCACCGCGGCGGCCGCCGCCGCTCCCGCACCGGCGCGTGCGCCGTGCGCCCGGAGCCGCCGCCCCTGGACGTGCCCGTCCGTCGTGCCAGCCATGCCTCGTCCCTCTCAGCCGTGCCGGTGCTCGAACCACAGTTGACCTTAGGGCATCGGGGACCGGGGCGCGCCTGGAGAGGCCCGCACCCGCGCACGTCCGGCGGCGGCCGGCGGCCCCGTCCGAACCGGCCCGTCCGCTCGTGCGGTTCGAGGCCGGGGAGTGTGGACGCGGGCTACTACGCTGGGCCCATGGTCGACCTCTCGAAGATCACGGAACCCTTGTCCCTCGCCCGGTTCGGACCGCGTGCCCACGGGCCTCTGGTCCTCGAACTGGACCTGACCGAAGGGGTCGCCGACGAAGCCGCGCCCGACCCGGTCAGCCAGATCATGAACCGCCGCCGGCAGCACTACCTCGACGTCGTCGAGGGGATCCGCCGCGGCGCCCGGGACTCCGAGGTCGCAGCCCTGATCGTGCGGGTCGACGCGCGTTCGCTCGGGTTCGCCAAGGTCCAGGAGCTGCGCGACGCCGTCGCCGACTTCCGCGCCACCGGCAAGCCCGCCGTGGCCTGGGCCGACTCCTTCGGCGAGGCAGGCACGGGCAACCTGCCCTACTACCTGGCGTGCGCGTTCTCCCGGGTGGTCATGGCGCCCACCGGGGTCCTGGGGCTGACCGGCCTGATCATGCGCAGCACCTTCGTCAAGGGCGCGGTGGACAAGCTCGGCGTGAGCTTCGAGGTCGGCACGCGCCACGAGTACAAGAACGCCGCCAACGGCGTCACCGAGACCGGCTTCACCGACGCCCACCGCGAGGCCAGCGACCGCATCGTCACGTCGCTGGGCGACCAGATCGTCGAAGCCGTGGCCCGGGCCCGCGACCTCACCGAGGAGAGGGTCCGCGCCCTGGTCTCCAGCGGGCCCCTGCTGGCCGGCGAGGCGGTCGAGGCCGGCCTCCTGGACGGTCTCGCCTACCGCGACGAGGTCTACGCCGACCTGCTGGGCACGGTGCGCCGACGGCACCCCGAGGCCCCCGCCCCGGAACTGCGCTTCGTCACCCGCCACCACCGCAAGCACGCGCCCGTGCCCCGGCCGCGGATCTCGGGCGGCCCCGGGTACATCGCGCTGATCAGCGCCAACGGGACGATCAGCCTGGGCCGCTCCCGACGCTCGCCGCTGGGCGGCGGCACCGTCATGGGCTCGGACACCGTCGCCGCGGCCTTCCGCGCCGCGCGCCGCGACCCGCAGGTCAAGGCCGTGGTGTTCCGGGTCGACAGCCGGGGCGGCTCGCCCACCGCCTCCGACGCGATCCGCCGCGAGTCCGCGCTGACCAGTGAACAGGGCATCCCGGTCATCTCCGCGATGGGCGACTTCGCCGCTTCGGGCGGCTACTACGTGACCCTGGGCTCGGACGCCGTCGTCGCCCAGCCCGGGACGCTGACCGGCTCGATCGGCGTCATCACGGCCAAGCCGGTGCTCGGACCCCTCATGGAGCGCTTCGGTGTGACCACCGACTCGGTGAGCACCGGCGAGCACGCCGGGATGTTCCACACCGACCGCCCCTTCACCGAGTCCGAGTGGGAGCGGGTCAACGCGCTGCTGGACGAGATCTACGAGGACTTCCTCACCAAGGTCGGCCACGCGCGCCGGATGACCCGCGACGAGGTGCACGAGGTGGCCCGCGGACGGGTCTGGACCGGCCAGGACGCCCACCAGCGCGGTCTCGTCGACGAACTCGGCGGGCTGGAGACGGCCGTGCGCCTGGCCAGGGAGAAGGCGGACGCCGGCGCGCTGCCCCTGCGGGCGTTCCCGCGCGCGCACCCGCTGGACCGGTTGCGGCCGCACGAGTCGAGCGAGGACCTGGCGTCGGCGCAGCCGCAGAGCACCCTGGAGGCGTGGAGCGCCTGGGGGCCGCTGGAGCACGCCGCACGGGCGCTGGGCCTGCCCGCCGGGGGCGCTCTGACGATGGCTGGCGACTGGGAGGTCCGTTGACCGGCACCTACCTGGACGCGATGTCGGCGCTGGCGACCGGCGTCGCCGTGGTCACGGTCGCCGACGGCCGTGACGACGTCGGCGCCACCGTGAGCGCGTTCTCCTCGGTGTCGGCCGACCCGCCCGTGGTCTCGGTCAGCGTCTCCGCCGACGGCTACATGGCCGAGGTGATGGAGGAGGTCGGCGCGTTCGCCGTGAGCGTGCTGGGCGCCGGCCAGCGCGCGCTGGCGGGCCGCTTCTCCGCCGAGGGCCGACCGAGCGCCCGGCTGCTGGTGACAGGGCAGCCGCACCACCGGGGCGAGAACACCCGCGCGATCGTCCTCGACGACGCCCTGGCCGCGCTGGAGTGCTCGGTGCGCCGGCGCGTGGAGGTGGGCGACCACGTCGTCTTCTTCGCCGACGTGACAGGGCTCCCCGAGGTCCGCGGCACCGGCCCGTCCCTCGTCCGCTGGTCAGGCCGCTACCACACACTGGGCTGAGCACCGAGTACCTGGAGGGGGCCCAGCGAGGCCTGGAAGGCCCGGAAGGGCCAAAGGGGCCTGGTGGGTCCGCTCATTCCTCGCGGACCCACCAGGCCTCGGTCTGAAGTGCCCCGAACCCTACCCGAGCCCCTCCTCCTCCAGCCACTCCTGGGCGACGTCGGCGGCGTTCTCGTTGTCCACGACCACGCGCTCGTTGAGCGCGGTGAGCGCCTCGGTCGTCAGCGCGGCCGAGACGGAGTCGAGCGCCTCGCGCGCGGTCTCGTCGACCTGCTCGGAGTGGATCAGCGGCGTGATGTTCTGCGCGCCGAAGAGGTTCTCCGGGTCCTCCAGCACCACGAAGTCCTCCACCGCGATCTGGGGGTCGGTCGTGAACAGGTTCGCGGCCTGGATGTCACCGTCCAGCAGCGCCTGGGTCAACAGCGCGACCTCCAGCGAACGGAACTCCTGGAACTCGACCCCGTAGACCTCCTCCAGGCCCACCACGCCCTGGTGGCGGGTCTCGAACTCCGGCGGCCCGCCCAACACCAGCTCGTCGGCGACCTCGGCCAGGTCCTCGAGGCTGGCCAGGCCGTACTCCTGCGCGGTCTCCCTCGTGACGGTCACCGAGTCCTTGTTCTCGGCGCTGGAGGACTCCAGGATCTCCAGGGAGTCCGGCAGCGCCTCCTCCACCAGCGCGTTGGTCTCCTCGCTGCTGCCGGTGGGCGCGTCCTCGTCGAGGTAGGCCAGGGTCGCGCCGTTGTACTCGGGGAACACCGACAGGTTGCCCGACTCGATCTGGGAGTAGTAGACCTCCCTGCTACCGATGTTGAGCTGGTACTCGACGTCGACGCCCTGCGCCTCCATCGCGCGCCCGTAGATCTCCGCCAGCAGGGTGCTCTCGGGGAAGTCGGCGGAGCCGATGACGACGGTGCCGGCCCCGCCGCCACCGCCCTCCCCGGACTCCTCCTCGTAGGGATCGCTTCCACCGCACGCGCTCAGCATCAGCGCCAGGGGAAGCCCGACGAGGGCGATCCTCTTGTGCATGTCCCAACCTCTCTCTCGTCACCGTCACGGCCTTGGGGCCGGGATCGGCTCGGCTAACGGGCCGACGCGGTCTCGGCACGCAGTCCCGGAGCGACCAGCGCGCGGCGCAGCCCGGCGAACAGGAGCGTGGTGGCCACGGCCAGCAGCACCACGAGGATCGAACCGCCCAGCATCATCGACAGGTCCTGCCGGGCCTGGCCGTCGACGATGTAGCGCCCCAGTCCGCCCACGCCCACGTAGGCGGCGATGGTCGCGGTGGCCACCACCTGCACGGCCGCGGTGCGCATACCGATGAGGACCAGCGGCGTGGCCACCGGCAGCTCCAGCTTGAACAGGACCTCGCGGCCGCGCATCCCCATCCCCAGCGCCGCGTCCCTGAGCCGCGGCTCGACGCCGCGCACGCCCTCGTGGGTGTTGACCAGGATCGGCGGGACCGCGAGCGCCACCAGCGCGCACAGGACCGGCACGAGACCGATCCCGGCCAGCAGCACGATGAGGAAGAGCACCCCGATGGTGGGCAGCGCCCGGGCGAAGTTGGCCAGGCTCGTGGTGAGGAAGCCGCCCACGCCGGTGTGCCCGGTCAGCAGGCCCAGGGGCACGGCGATCACGGTCGCCAGCAGCAGCGCCAGCGCGGAGTAGTACACGTGCTCGGCCAGCCGCGCCGGAATGCCCGCCGGGCCGGCCCACTGGGCGGGGTCGGTGAACCACCGCTCGACGCCGCACAGCACGCCCGTGTCGATCGCGCACAGGATGTCCATGGCTATCCCCTCCCCGCGGCGGCCGTCAGGTCGGCGGCCACGGCCGCGTCCTCGGCCGGCACCGCCGCGGCGGTGCGCCGCCGGCGCCCGTTCGCGCGGACCCCCCGCCCGCCGCGCGCGCCGCCGTCACGGCGCGTCCAGGGCGTGAGCAGGCGCTGGGCGAGCACGAGCACGGCGTCGGTCACCAGTGCCAGCAGCACCGTCAGCACGATGCCCACGACGATGGGCGCGTCGAACTGTCGGCGGAAGCCCTCGCTGAGGATGAGCCGGCCCAGCCCGCCCAGGCCGATCAGCGACGCGACGCTGACCATGCTGATGGTGGCCACCGAGGCCACCCGCAGCCCGGCGATGATCACCGGGACCGCCACGGGCGTCTCCACGAACACCAGGCGGCGCAGCGGGCCGAAGCCCATGGCCACGGCCGCCTGGCGCACGTGCTCGGGCACCTGGCGCAGCCCGTCGACCACGTTGGGCAGCAGGATCACCAGGGTGTACACGGTCAGCGGTACCACCGCCGTCCAGTCACTGAAGCCGGTGTAGGGCAGCATCAGGAAGAACAGCGCGATCGAGGGCACCGCGTACAGGACGTTCACCCCGGTCAGCACCGGCGGGTACAGGCGCTTCCAGCGGACGCACGCCAGTCCGAGCGGCAGGGCCACGAGCAGGCCCAGCAGGATGGGCGCGTAGGCCAGGCGCATGTGCTCCAGCAGACGGGGCAGGATCCCGCGGTCGGGCTCGCCGGGGTAGCTCCAGTTGGCCACGGCCCAGCCGATGACGCCGAGGACCCAGTCCCACGCCGCGTTCACTCCGACACCGACCAGATCGCGGCGCCCAGGTCCTCCTGGGACACGAAGCCCACCACGCACCCGTCCTCGTCCACGCCGACGGCCCGCCCCGCCGGGGAGAGCACGGCCGCGTCCAGGGCGGCGCGCAGGGAGTCCGTGGCGACGTCGAAGGTGTGGCCGTAGGGCGCCAGGTCCAGGCCGCCGAGCACGACCCCGGTGGGCGCCTCGGCCAGCTGCCGGTCGCTCACCCATCCCACAGGCGTACGGTCGCGCGCCACGACCAGGGCCCAGGGCAGGCCGGTCGCCTCCAGCGCCGTGCGGGCGCGCTCGACCCGGTCCTCCTCCTCGAACACGGCGCCGTCGTCCAGCGTCAGATCGCGCGCGGGGAAGAAGGACAGGCGGCGCACGCCGCGGTCGTAGCCGATGAAGGACTCCACGAAGCCGTCGACGGGGGCGGCGAGCAGCCGCTCGGGGGCGTCGTACTGGGCGAGCACTCCGCCCGGCCGGAACACCGCGATGCGGTCGCCCAGGCGCACGGCCTCGTCGATGTCGTGCGTGACGAAGACGATGGTCTTGCGCAGGTCCTTCTGCAGGCGCAGGAGTTCGTCCTGGAGGCTGGCGCGCACGACCGGGTCGACCGCGCTGAAGGGCTCGTCCATGAGCAGGACGGGCGGATCGGCCGCCAGGGCGCGGGCCACGCCCACCCGCTGCTGCTGCCCGCCGGAGAGCTGGTGGGGATAGCGGCGCCCCTGGGAGGGCTCCAGGCCCACGAGTTCCATGAGCTCGGCGGCGCGCGCCCGCGCCCGGCGCCGCCGCCATCCGAGCAGGAGGGGCACGGTGGCGATGTTGTCCAGGACGGTGCGGTGCGGGAAGAGGCCGGCCTGCTGGATGACGTAGCCGATGGAGCGCCGCAGGACCGCCGGGTCCTGCCCGCGGATGTCGTCGCCATCGATGCGCACGGTCCCGGCGGTGGGTTCGACCATGCGGTTGATCATCCGCAGGGAGGTGGTCTTGCCGCTGCCGGAGGGCCCCACGAAGACCGTGGTCCGCCCGGTCTCGACGGTCAGGTCGAGGCCGGCGACGGCGACGGTGCCGTCGGGGTAGTGCTTGGCCGCGCCCTCGAACGTGATCATCGGGGTCGTCTCCATTCGGGGCAGGGGTGCGGGAGGTCCGCCTCTGGGGGCGGTGTGGCGCCCGCAGATCCGCACGTTACCCACGCTTAGGGGGATCAAACGGTCGACACGCCGCTCACCGCGGAGAAGGCGGACAGGTGTTCGTACGCGCCCGGGGCGATCCGGTCAGGGCCGCTCGGCGATCCACGAGGTGAGCTGGTGCAGGTCGTCCAGGACGGCGTCGGCGCGCCCGGCGTCGGGCGCGGCGGCGTGGCGGTAGCCGTACAGGCCGCGCCGCAGCAGGACGGTGCGCATGCCGGCGCGTCCGGCGGGCAGGACGTCGTTGTCGACGCGGTCGCCGACGTAGAGGACCTCGTCGGCGGAGAGGCCGGGCCGCGACCGCGCGGCCAGTTCGAGCGTCCGGTCGAAGAACGCGGAGTCGGGCTTGGCCACGCCCCAGTCGTCGGAGATGCCGATCCCGTCCACGCCGAGCTCCATCGCGGCCAGGACCGGACCGGCCTCGACGGGCTGGTTGCCGGCGATCACCAGGGAGAGCCCGGCCTCGCGCATGGCCTTGAACGCGGGCCGCACGTCGGGGTAGAGGTCGCGCTCGTCGAAGTGCTCGCGCTCGCCGTCGGGGTCGTCGGCCCGCCAGCGCTCGCTCTCGACCGCCAGGTCGAACCCGGGCACGAGCAGGCGGAAGCCGTCGGTCAGGGTCCCGCCGGAGGCGATGACACCGCCGATGGTGCCGAAGAACGCCATGTGCGGGATGCCGAACCTGTCCGCCCAGCGCGCGAAGATCCGCGTCTCGTCGACCAGAGTCTCGCCGACGTCGAACACCACAGTACGAATTGCCACAGTCGCAGAGTCTAGGCCCTGTTCGTCCCTTTCCCTTGCCCGGGTACGGCGGGGCGTCCGGGCGGACGCGCGCCCGGAGCCCGCGACGGGCGGCATCCGCGGAGCACGCCCTAGTGTTCTGATTGGTTATTTCGTTTATGGTTGCAGGATGAGTGCTCCTGGACCGAAGCTGCCCCCGCTGGAGCTGAGCGACCAAGAACGCGCCGAGCTCCAGCGGTGGGTCAGACGACGCAAGACCGCACAGGACCTGGCCCTGCGGGCCCGGATCGTGCTCGCCTGCGCCGAAGGCCTGTCCAACGCCCAGGTCCGCCGCGCGGTAGGAGTATCGGCGCCCACGGTGACCAAGTGGCGCCAGCGCTTCATCGCGCACCGCTTGGACGGCCTGACCGACGAACCCCGGCCCGGACGGCCGCGCACGATCACCGACGCCCAGGTCGAGGCGGTGGTGGCCGCCACCCTGGAGAGCACACCCGCCCCTGACACCCACTGGTCCACGCGCTCCATGGCCCAGCACACAGGCATGACCCAGAACGCGGTGTGGCGCATCTGGAACGCCTTCGGCCTGCAGCCCCACCGGCGGGAACAGTTCAAGATCTCCACCGACCCGTTCTTCATCGACAAGGTCCGCGACGTCGTCGGCCTCTACCTCGACCCGCCCGAACGGGCGGTGGCGCTGTGCGTGGACGAGAAGTCCCAGATCCAGGCGCTCAACCGCACCCAGCCGGTGCTGCCGATGATGCCCGGCACCCCCGAGCGGGCCACCCATGACTACGTGCGTGCCGGGGTGACCAGCCTGTTCGCCGCGCTGGACACCGCCACAGGGCAGGTGATCACTTCGATCCACCGCCGCCACCGCGCCATCGAGTTCAAGAAGTTCCTGGCCAAGATCGACCGCGAGGTCCCCGCGGACCTGCAGGTGCACCTGGTCCTGGACAACTACGCCACGCACAAGACCCCCGAGATCCAAAGGTGGCTACTGCGCCACCCCCGGTTCCACCTGCACTTCATCCCGACCAGTTCCTCCTGGTTGAACCTGGTCGAGCGGTGGTTCGCCGAGATCACCAACCGGCTGATCCGCCGCGGCACCCACCGCAGCGTCCAGGCCCTGGAGAAGGACATCCGCGCCTGGGCCGCGTCCTGGAACGAGAATCCCCGACCCTATGTGTGGACCAAGACCGCAGAGGAGATCCTCGACAGCATCGCCTCATACTGCCAACGCATCAGCAAGTGAACTAACCAATCAGAACACTAGCCGCGCTCGGGTGGGCGGAGGACGGCGAAGGCGTCGGTGACCTCCAGCCCCCGCACGCGGAAGCGGAACAGCGCGGCGGGGCGCCCACCCGAGCGGCCGGAGGGGACCGAGCGGCCGGTCTCCTCGATCTGGCCGCGCCGCAGGAGGACCCGCCGCAGGTTCGTGGCCGCCACGTCGTGCCCGAGGGCCGCCCGGTAGTAGCCCGACAGCTCCGACATCGTGAACTCCGGCGGCGCCAGCGCGAAGCCCACGTTGGTGTAGCTCAGCTTGGAGCGCAGCCGCTGGCGTCCCGAGCGCACGATCGAGGCGTGGTCGAAGGCCATGGGCGGCAGGTCGGCAGCCGCGTGCCAGCCGGTGTCGGCGGGCACCACCGGGTCGATGTGGGCGGGCGCGAGTCCGAGGTAGGCCGTGGCCAGCGTGCGCCGCAGCGGGTGCCGGTCGGGGTCGCTGCGCGTCTCCAACTGCTCCAGGTGGGACAGATCACGCACGTCGACCTTCTGGGCGAGCTGACGTCGGATGGAGGCGCCCAGGCTCTCGTCCGGCCCGAGCCGGCCGCCGGGCAGCGCCCACTCCCCCTCGCACGGGGGCAGGGCCCTTCGCCACAGCAGAACGCACAGCTCACCGGCCCGAATCTGCAGCACCACCGCCAGCGCCTCATGGGCGGACAGCATCGCCCCGCCGGCCGTGGTTCGTGCGGGATCCGCCGCCTGTCCGTTTGCTTCCGGGATATCCACCCTGTCCCTTCCGTTCCCCGCCATGTTATTCTTCACTAGGTTTGTGCCTGACAGACGAAAACCGCTCAACTGCACAGACCGCCCACGGCACGGCGCCAGTACGGCGTGCCCACAGCCTCGAGGAAGTAGTAGGACATGGCACCGGTCACCGCTACCGCGGACACCATGACCAGGCAGGAATGGGCCGCCGAGGTCCGTCGCCTGGCAGACGAGCGCGACGCCGTCATCCTCGCGCACAACTACATGCGCCCGGAAATCCAGGACGTCGCCCACCACACCGGCGACTCCCTCGCGCTGTCCCGCCTCGCCGCGAGCGTCGACGCCGGCACCATTGTCTTCTGCGGCGTGCACTTCATGGCCGAGACCGCGAAGATCCTCGCTCCGGAGAAGACCGTCCTGCTGCCCGACGTCAACGCCGGGTGCTCGCTCGCCGACACCATCACCGCCGAGGACGTGCGCGCCTGGAAGGCCGAGCACCCCGGCGCGGTCGTCGTCGCCTACGTCAACACCACCGCGGCGGTCAAGGCCGAGACCGACATCTGCTGCACCTCGTCCAACGCCGCCGACGTCATCCGCTCCATCCCCGAGGACCGCGAGATCCTCTTCCTCCCGGACCAGTTCCTGGGCGCCCACGTCAAGCGGGTCACCGGCCGGGAGAACATCCACATCTGGATGGGCGAGTGCCACGTGCACGCGGGCATCGACGGCCACACCCTGCGCGAGCGCGTGGCGGCCGAGCCCGACGCCGAGGTCTACGTCCACCCCGAGTGCGGCTGCGCCACCTCGGCCCTCTACCTCGTGGGCAGCGGCGCGGTGCCCCAGGACCGCGTCAAGGTCCTGTCCACCGGCGGCATGCTCACCGCGGCGGAGAACACCACGGCCTCCAAGGTCCTCATCGCGACCGAGACCGGCATGCTGCACCAGCTGCGCAACGCCAACTCCACCACGACCTTCGAGGCGGTCAACTCGCGCGCCGAGTGCCACTACATGAAGATGATCAACGCCGACAACCTGCTCGACTCGCTGCGCCACGGCACGACCGAGATCACGGTCGACGAGCTCACCGCCGAGCGCGCCCGCCGGTCGGTCGAGCGCATGGTCGCGATCGGTTCGCCCTCCCGGGGCGGCGAGTAGCGGGGCAACCGCCCTGGTCAACGCGGCCCACAGGGGTGTTTCGGGGCCGCGCGGACGGGATTCGGGTTACAGAAGGCTTACCTTCAAGCCACAGCTCGCCATTTCACCCACGTCGCACGCTTCCCCCCGCTACCTTCACGGAAGGAAGCGGGGGAGAAACGTGACCAGAGTTAACGAATCCGACGAACCGGCGGAAGTCGAGGCGCTCTACGACGCCTTCGCACCCGCGCTGTACCGGTACGCCTGGTCACTGCTGGGCGGCGGCGCCGACCCCGCGCGCGCCACCGCGCCCCTCCACGCCGGGTCCGCGCCACAGGACACCGGCGACCCGGTCGCCGAAGCCGTCCACGACGCCCTGGTCGCGGGCGTGGTCCTGGAGCGCGAACGCACCGACCCCGCCGACCGCGGCCCCTGGCTCTACGCACTGACCCGCTCCGCCTGCCAGCGGCGCGGCTTCGCGCACACCTGCCCCTACACCCGTCTGGCCACCGTGCCCGCCGAGGCGCCCGTCGCCCGCATGTTCTCCCGGCTGCCCGCCAGCCACCGCGAACTGGTCGAACTCAACCTGCGCCACGCCCTGTCCAACGGCGCCGTCGCCCGCGTGCTGGGCCTGGACGACCAGATCTGCGGCGAGCTCTCCCGGTCGGCGATCCGCCGCGCCGCCGAGGGTCTGGAGGGCATCGACCCGCACCAGCGCCCCCTGGCCCTGGGCGAGGAGGACCCCGCCACCACCGGATGGCGCACCAAGGTCCACCAGGTCTCCTCCGCCCTGTCCCTGCTGCGCCCGCCCGGCCCGCCGCCCGCACTGCGCGCCCAGATCGTGCTCACCAGCACCGACCCCGCGCTGGCCGAGGAGCGCGACCGGATCGCCGCGACCATGCACCCGCTCACCAGCGACGGCTACCCACTGCACCGCTCACGCCTGACCAGGCCGGTGGAGGAGGAGGCCGCCGCGCCCGCCGAGCCCGTCGTCGAACCTCTGCCGCGCGCCCTGCCCGGGGACCGTCTCACCACCCGCGACCACCCCGTGCGCACCGAGACCGTCACCCGGCTCGCCGGCCCCGACGACTCCGCGCACGGCACCGACGAGGAGGGGACGACCCGCCGCAGGTGGCCGCTCCCCGCCGTCTCGGGCGTGGCGACGGTCGTCATGGCGGTCGCCCTGTGGTCGTGGGCCAGCGCCGTCGGCGGGCCCACCGCCGTGATCGGAACCGGCCCGGCCGACACCCGGCCGAGCCCGTCGACGGAGGTGGAAGCCGTCTCGACGGCCTCGGACGGCAAACCGGCCGCCGGCCCCGTCGACCGGACCACCCAGGCACCCGGCACGGTCACGACCCAGGACACCGCCGATCAGGCGCCCACGGAGGGCGCGAGCGACCCGTCGCCGTCCGCGCAGGAGGAGCCCCGGGCACCCGAGCGGGACGGTGAGCAGGGCGGATCGACGGAACCGACCGCCCCGGCAACCCCCAGCGAGTCGCCCTCGGACGAGCCGCCCGAAGGCGCCGGGGACGGGGCGGGCGAAGGAGACGAGGGCGAGATCCCCTCGGACGACCCGGGCGGCGGCCTGCTGACCGGGCTGTGGGAGTTCCTCGCGGGCGGTGGCTGACGCCCGGGGATCCGGGGTCCGGACGGGACCCGCGTCAGAAGGAGGCGAGCAGGCGTTCGGCGGCCGCGTGCAGGCGGCGCTCCACCTCGTCGACGTCGCGGCGCCCCTTGAGGATCTCCACCAGCTCGAAGATCCACACGCTCGTCAGTGAACTCACCAGTACGTAGCCGGTGCTCTCGCGGTCGACCCCGCCCTCGGCGACGGCGCCGGACTCCCCGTCACCCTCGTTCCCGGCCGCCTCAGCATCCTCCAGGGACCCGGTGGCCACCCGCCACACGAGGTCGGAGATGCGCACGTCGAGCTCCATCTTGACCTCGGCCATGATGAGCGAGCGGACCAGCGCGTCGGCGAGTTCGGGCTCACGCATCAGCCCCCGGGTGGCGCGCAGGAAGACGTCGACGGCGCGGCCCGCGGGGGTGTCGGCGGTGGGCGGACGGCGGACGATCCCGCCCTCCAACAGGTCGAGCTCCTCGGTGACCACGGCCACCACGAGGTCCATCTTGGAGGGGAAGTACCGGTAGAGGGTGCCCAGGGCGACCCCCGCGCGCTCGGCGACCGAACGCATCTGCATGGCCTCCACACCGCCGCGTACGGCCAGCGCCGCCGCCGTCTGGACGATGCGCTTGCGGCGCTGGGTCTGAGTTCGCGACATCGCTCCACTCGGTGATGCGTGCACCGCCACAGGATCTCTCCCCTTCGTCGTCGCCCCGGGCACCGCCAACCCGGCCCGGACGATCCACCAGCTGTCGTGGCCGACGCCCTGGGAGGAACACCAGCCTGATGAGAACACGTTATCCAACGCATTCCCTCTGGTGCAGCCGTTGGAACCCATGACGCGCGCCTCATTGCCCGACGTAGCAGTAACAATACGAAGCTTCGCCCCGGAGTTTCGGGTCACCCTGGAAGGCTTTGTAGAATATGTTCTAATTGTGCGGGATCAGGTGACTTGCCCACTCGTCGCCGGCCCTCGCCCCCCGTGCCCCGGGAGTGCTCCAGCACCCCGACACCGGGACCGCGAACGGCGCACGCCTAGTATCGAACCAGATTCGGTTTCTAGTGGAGAGGGTGCCCCCCGCATGCCTGACGTTCCCCCGGTCGAGGATATCGGCGACGGCGTGTGGAGCCTGCCGGTCCCCATCCCCGGCAACCCCCTCGGCTTCACCTACGTCTACCTGCTCACCGGCCCCGAGGGCCCCGTCCTCGTCGACACCGGCTGGAACCACGACGAGTCCTGGGACGCCCTCGTCGAGGGCGTCAAACAGACCGGCCACACCATGGACCAGATCCGCGGGGCCGTCCTCACCCACTTCCACCCCGACCACACCGGGCTCGTCGGACGGCTGCGCGAACACTCCGACGCCTGGACCGCCATGCACCCGGCCGACATCGCCGTCATCGAACGCCTGGCCTCGGCCGACGAGGCCGAACGCGCCGACTCCATCGCCGACCAGCTCCTCCGAGCCGGCTTCCCCGCCGAGGACCTCGACGCCTTCCGCGCCGACCCCCACGTCCTCGCCCCACCCGCCGTCCCCGACCGCGTCCTGGCCGACGGCGCCACCGTCGACCTGCCCGGCCGCGACCTGCGCGCGGTGTGGACACCGGGCCACACCCCCGGCCACCTGTGCCTGCACCTGCCCGAGGACCGGCTCCTCTTCACCGGCGACCACGTCCTGCCGCGCATCACACCCCACGTGGGCCAGTTCCCCCTCCACTCCCCCGACGGCGACCCGCTGGGCGACTTCCTGCGCGCCCAGGAACAGGTGGGCCGCCTGCCCGACGCCGACCGCCTCCTGTGCCTTCCCGCACACGAGACCCGCTTCCGCGGCACCGCCGCACGCGCGGCCGAGATCACCGCCCACCACGAGGAGCGCCTCGACCAGATCGCCGCCCTGCTCGACGACGGCCCCGCCACCCTGTGGGAGCTCACCACCCGGCTGCCCTGGCGGCGCCCGTGGGCCGACATGCGATTGCTGGCGCGCCACATGGCCGCCTCCGAGACCGCCGCCCACCTCCGCACGCTGGAGGAGCGGCGCCGCGCCCTCCGCACCGACACGGAACCCTGCGCCGCGACCCACCCGACCTCGCCGCCCACCGGTGCACAGGTACCGCGCTGGGGCGCCGTCCACCCGCCCGGGCTCCCCGCATAGGATCCGTGTACCAACCAGCCCGGCGCCGACCCGGACATGACTGCCGAGTAACATATGGGGCGCCCACGCCTGTTCAACGGCGAACACGCGCACTCGCGCCGGCGGTGACGACCACCCCGCCGACGCTCCCGCGACGCACGGCGGCGACCGGGCCCGCGACCCAACGAAGAGGTGGACTCTTGACCCAGTCGGGCCACAGCACGGGACCGACCCCCCGGCCTGCCGACGACCGCCCCCTGCGCGTCGCCCTGCTCTCCTACCGGAGCAAGGAGCACTGCGGCGGGCAGGGCGTCTACGTCCGCCACCTCTCCCGTGAACTGGCCGCGCTCGGCCACCAGGTCACCGTCTTCTCCGGCCAGCCCTACCCCGTCCTCGACGAGGGCGTGACCCTGGAGAAGGTCCCCTCCCTGGACCTCTACAACGACGCCGACCCCTTCACCACCCCGCCCCTGCGCGAGTGGCGCGACTGGATCGACGTCCTGGAGGTCGCCACCATGTGGACCGCCGGCTTCCCCGAACCCCTCACCTTCTCGCTGCGCGCCAACCGCGAGCTGCGCCGACGCCTGGCCGACTTCGACGTCGTCCACGACAACCAGACCCTCGGCTGGGGCCTGCTCGGCATCCGGTCCGCCGGCCTGCCGCTGGTCACCACCATCCACCACCCCATCAGCGTGGACCGCCGCATCGAACTCGACGAGGCCCGCGGCCTGCAGAAGCTCTCCAAGCGCCGCTGGTACGGGTTCGTGTCCATGCAGGCCAAGGTCGCCCGCAGACTCGACCCGATCCTGGTCCCCTCCCGTTCCTCCGCCGACGACATCGCCCGCGAGTTCGGCGTCGACCCCGCCACCATGGAGGTCACCCCCCTCGGCGTCGACACCCGCTACTTCCACCCGCGCCCCGAGGTCGAACGCGTCCCCGGCCGCATCGTGTGCACCGCCAGCGCGGACAGCCCCCTCAAGGGCGTGGGGACACTCCTGCGCGCCGCCGCCAAACTCGCCACCGAACGCGAGGTCTCGCTGACCATCGTCAGCCGACCCAAACCGGGCGGCCCCACCGACCGGCTGGTGGACGAACTCGGCCTGCGCGACCGCGTCGAGTTCGTCAGCGGCATCGACGACACCGCCCTGGCCACCCTCATCGCCTCCGCCCAGGTCGCGGTCGTCCCCTCCTTCTACGAGGGCTTCTCCCTACCCGCCGTGGAGGCGATGGCCTGCGCGACCCCGCTGGTCGCCAGCCACGCCGGAGCCCTGCCCGAGGTCGTCGGCACCGACGGCGACGCCGGGCGCCTGGTCCCCCCGGGCGACCCCGACGCCCTGGCCGGGGTGCTCGGCGCGCTCATGGACGACGACCGCGAGCGCGCCCGCATGGGCGCCGCCGCCTGGCGGCGCGTCCAGGAACGCTTCACCTGGAGCGCCGTCGCCGAACTCACCGCCCAGCGCTACACCAGCACCATCGCCGCCGCCACCGGCCGCCGACCGGTCGACGGCGACGCCCGGCCCGCCTCCGTGCGGGCCCGCGCGAACGGCGCCTGACCCCGGCGGGCCGCCCAGCACGTCCCGCACCATCCACGAGGAGCCTCCACTGATCACCGTCGACTTCAACCTGTTCCCCGTCGGCCCGGGCCGGCGCGTGCTCGACCTGGGATGCGGCGGTGGCCGCCACGCCTTCGAGATCTACCGCCGCGGCGCCGACGTCGTCGCCTTCGACCAGAACGTCGGCGACCTCGCCGAGGTCGACACCATGTTCGCGGCCATGCGCGCCGAGGGCGAGGCCCCCGAGGGCGCGACCGCCGAGACCGTCAAGGGCGACGCCCTGGACCTGCCCTTCGACGACGCGAGCTTCGACCGCGTCGTGGCCGCCGAGATCTTCGAGCACCTGCCGCACGACACGGCCGCGATGCGGGAACTCTTCCGGGTGCTCGAACCGGGCGGCATCGCGGCGGTGACGGTACCGAGCTTCCTGCCCGAGCGCCTGTGCTGGGCGCTCTCGGAGCAGTACCACACCAACGAGGGCGGACACATCCGCATCTACACGCGCGCCGAACTGGAGGCCAAGCTCAAGGCCACCGGGTTCGAGATCGGCCCGCACCACCACGCGCACGCCCTGCACGCTCCGTACTGGTGGATCAAGTGCGCGGTGGGCACCGACAACGACGACCACCCGCTGGCCCGGGCCTACCACCGGATGCTGGTGTGGGACATGCTCCAGGCCCCGAAGGTCACCCGCGTGGCCGAGCGACTGCTCAACCCGGTGATCGGCAAGAGCGTCGTGGTGTACGTGCGCAAGCCGCGTACCGCAGCCTGATGGGGGCCGCCCCCGCCGTCGAGGCGCTGCGCCTGCCGGGAATGCTCAGCGCCGAGGAGCTCCTCCGGTCCGCCGACTACCTGGTGCGCAGCCAGGAGCCCGACGGCGCGCTCCCGTGGTTCCCGGGCGGACACACCGACGTGTGGGACCACGTCGAGTGCGCCATGGCCCTGACCGTGACCGGGACGACCGTGCCCGAGCACGCCGAGGCCGCCCGCCGCGCCTACCGGTGGTTGGAGCGGGCCCGGCACCCGGGCGGCGGCTGGCCGGCCAAGTTCCGCCAGGGCACGGCCGTGACCGGGCTGCGCGAGGCCAACCACGCCGCCTACCCCGCGGTCGGCCTGTTCCACCACCTGCTCACCACCGGTGACACCGCGTTCGCCGCACGGATGTGGCCCGTGGTGGACAGCGGCCTGGAGTTCGTCCTGGCGCTGCGCGGAGAGCACGGCGAGATCCTGTGGGCGCGCGACGAGAACGGCTCCGCGGGCGACCACGCCCTGCTCACGGTGTGCGCGAGCGTGCACCACGCCCTGCGCTGCGGTGCGGCGCTCGGCGCCCGGCTCGGCCACGACCGCCCCGAGTGGACGGCCGCCGCCGACACACTGGCCGTGCTCATCAACGACCACGAGGACCTGTTCGCCGACCGCGCCCGCTTCTCGATGGACTGGTTCTATCCGATCCTGGGCGGCGCCGTGCGCGGCGTGGCCGCCAAGGAGCGCATCCAGGACCGCTGGGACCGGTTCGTCGTGTCGGGTCTGGGCGTGCGCTGCGTGAGCGACGAGCCCTGGGTCACCGCGGCCGAGTCCTCGGAACTGGTCCTGGCCCTGGCCGCCATGGGCGAGCACGAGACGGCGGTCCGGATCCTGCGGAACGTGCAGCACCTGCGGGACGCCGACGACGGCGTCTACTGGACGGGCTACCAGTTCGCCGAACAGGTGCGCTGGCCCGTCGAGCGGAGCACCTGGACGTCGGCCGCGGTGATCCTGGCGGTGGACGCCCTCACACGCACCACGGAGGGCTCCCGGGTGTTCCTGCACACCTGGGACGACGACCCGCGGGAGTAGTCGGCCGCCGGCCAGGGGACGACACCGACGCCCCCGCCCCGCCGGAAGGCGGTGGCGGGGGCGTCGGTGTCGGGGCGGCATCGCCGCCCGCTACTCCTCTTCCTCACGCGGCGGCGGGAAGATCGTCCCGCCGTCGCCGGGCTCACCCGTGCCCGGATCCTCGGTTCCCCCATCACCGGGGCCCGGGTCCGGCGGGACCGGTTCGACCGGCACCTCCGGCTCGGGCTCCACCGGGACTTCCGGCTCGGGCTCCACGGGCGGCTCCGGCACGTCGTCGTCCTCCACCGGCGCGTCCGGGGCTTCCGTGGACACGTCCGGCGCCCAGTTCTGGTCCGTGCCGACGTGGGCCGGACCGGGGAAGGAGGCCGGTTCGAGATCCGCCACCACCGCCGACATGTAGGCCTTCCAGATCTTGGAGGGAAGACCGACACTGGAGATGTTCTGCCCCGGGATGGTGAAGCTGCGGTTGTTGTCGCTGTACACACCGACGGACGTCGACAGCTGCGGCGTGAACCCCACGAACCAGGCCGCGGCCGTTCCGCCGCCCAGCTCGTCCCTGACGGTTCCCGTCTTGCCCGCGGTGGGGTGGTTCGGGTCCCACAGGTTCGCGTTCCGGCCGGTGCCGCTGTTGGCGACGCCCTCCAGGGCGTAGGTGAGGTCGGCGGCGACGTCCTCGGAGAAGGCCCGGTTGCTCTCCACCTCCGGGCGCTCGTCCTCACCCTCGGAGTTGACGATCTCCCGGACCACGTGCGCCTCGACGTGCGTGCCGCCGTTGGCGAAGGTCGCGTATCCGCTCGCCTGGTCGACCGGCCGGACGCTGTTCGCTCCCAGGGGCATGACCGGGACGAGCTGGTTGTCCTTGATGCTGCCGTCGGGCAGGCCCGCGTCGTAGGCGGTCTCCCGGATCTCCTCGAAGCCCACCCGCTGGGCGAGCTCGATGTATCCGAGGTTGTTGGAGACCTGGGTCGCCTGGCTGAGCGTCATGACGCCGCCCGGCGCGTTGCCCGCGTTCTGGATGGACTGGCCGTTGATGGTCTGCGGGCCGCGCCCGTCCACGGTGGTGTTGAGGCCGATGCCCTGCTTCAGCGCGGTGGCCAGAACGTAGGGCTTGAACGCCGATCCGGCCTGCGCCGAACCGAGGAACGAACTGTCGTACTGGTTGTCGTCGTAGTCGTGTCCACCGAAGAAGGCGAGCACCTCACCGGTCGCCGGATCGACGGTGCTCACACCGATGTTGATGCCCTCGGGCAGGTCCTCCTCCGACACGATCCCGGAGACCGCGTCGTAGGCGGCGTCCATCATGCCCTTGTCGAACGTGGTGACGATCTTGTAGCCCTGCCGGTTGATCATGTCCTCGGTGTAGCCGAGCCGGTCGAGCTCGCTCATCGCCTCCTGGAGCATGTATCCCCGGTACCCGCTCAGGTCCATCCCCGGAGTGGCGCGCTCGACCTCAGGAGTCGGGAACTCCATCTCGTCGGCCTCGGCCTGGCTGATGCTGCCGGTGGTGACCATGCCGTCGACGACGTACTGCCAGCGCTGCTCCATCTCGGGCGTGGTCTCCACGTCCGCCGAGCCGAAGTGGCTGGGCTGCTGGATCGCGGCCGCCAGGAAGGCGGACTCACCCCGCGTGAGGTCCTGGACGTCCTTGTGGTAATACGCCTCCGCGGCGGCCTGCACACCGTACGCCTGGCGACCGAAGTAGATGGTGTTGAGGTACTGCTCCATCACCCACTCCTTCGTCTCGCTCTGGTCGATCTTGATGGCGATGATGATCTCTTGGATCTTCCGGCCGACCGTCTGCTCGCGCGAGACGCCCTCGTAGTAGTTGCGGACCATCTGCTGGGTCACGGTGGACCCGCCCTGGACCTGCTGGCCGGTGATGGTGGACCACACGGCACGGGTGGTGCCGCGCACCGAGACACCGGGCTCCGTCCAGAAGCCGCGGTCCTCGGCGGAGATGACCGCGTCGACGATGTGGTCGCCGCCCTCGGTCATCTCGTCGTAGGAGATGATCTCGCGGTTGTCACCGCGCTCGGCGAAGGCGGTCTCACCGTCGGAGTAGTAGAAGGTCGAGCTCTCCGTGAGCGCGTCGGCCTTGGCCGCGTCGGGCACCTCGATCGTGCTGTAGAGGTAGGCGAAGACCGCGCAGCCGGCGATGACGCCCAGGCCCGTGACGATGAGGACCACGCGCAGGATCCGCCACCACAGCGCCTTCTTGGCCTTGCCCTTCCGGCTCTTGGCGCCCTTGGGACCTCCCGGACCCGTCGGACCTCCCGGACCGCCGGGACCCTTGGTGCCGCCCGGCCCGGTGGGCCCACCGGGCCCGTCGGGCGGGACCCCGGCCCCGGCCGCCCCTGAGGCGGCCGAAGCGGGTGTCCCGGAGGCAGCGTGTCCTTCGGGGGAACTGTGTCCGCCGGAGGCGCTCGAGGCACCGGGGCCGGTGGAGTCCGCGGCGTCGGGGGCGTCCGGGGTGCGCGGCGTGTCCGCGGTGCCGGGCGCCCCGGAGGCGCCCGAGTACGAGGCCGCGCCCACGACGCCGGGCAGACCCGCGGCACCGGCCGCACCGGCCGCCGAGGCGGGTCCCATGGCGTCCGTGGCGTCCGTGGCTGCTCCGGCCCCGGGGCCGGACTCCGAGGACGTCTCCGCGCGGTTCGGGACCTCGGGCGGAGTCGAGGGGTACTCCGAGAGCCGTCGGGGCTCAGGCCACAGCGAGGGCTCCGCGTTCTCCGGGGCGGCGCTGGAGGACGGTGCGCCCTCGGCGGGTGTGGCGGACGCGCCGCGTCCGCTCACCTGCTCCCCCGCGTCAGCGGCGGATCCTGTCTCGGCCGCCGTCTCGGGCTCGTCGTGAGCCGGAACCGCCTCGGTCGCGTCGGGGAACGCCGGGGCGACGGCGGTCGGCGCGGTGTCGGACGGTTCAGGGTCTGACGGTTCAGGGTCTGACGGTTCGGAGCCGGACGGCCCCGCATCGGCCTTCTCCTCGACGGGAGCCGGCTTGGAGAACCAGTCGTTGCCGGGAGGGGTGGGTTCCGGCGCCGCGGGAGCGGTCGTCTGCACCGAAGCGTCCCGCCCAGCCGGCGCGGACGCCGAAGTGTCCGGCGCAGCCGGTCCGGCCGTGTCGTCCTCACCGGCCGTGCCCGCCCCGATGACGGGAATCTGCTCCGTGGCGGGTTCGGTATCGGCGTCGCGGGCGGCGTCACCGGAATCGGGCACGGCCGTGGAGGAGGGGGCGCCTCCGGACTCGTCCGTGTCGTCGGGCTCCCGCGCCGATTCGGTGTCCGAAACGGCCTCCGGGTCGGCGTCGGCCCCGGTGTCGGTCCCGGCCTCACCGTGGGCATCGGCGTCGAATCCCTGCTCGGCAAGACTGCGAGCGACCCGCTCCCGGAAGAACGAACCGCTGGTCTTGAAGGTGATCGGGCTGACGAACTCGGGCTCCGGCGGCTCGGGCCGGTCATCCGCGGAGTCGTCGGAGTCCGCTCGCGCGGATCGTTCCTCCTCGGCGGGGGACGCCCCGGCCTCAGGAGTGTGCTCTGCGGACAGTGCCTCAGCAGAGGTGTCTCTCGTCTCCGGCGTGTGCTCCTCGGGACGCTGTCCGTCCGTCCCGTCCGCGCCGTGTGTGCTCTCGCTCAGCTCCCCGCCCCCATGGCAAATCACGTCCGGCACCGTGCCGTCCTGATGTTTGACGCGCGGGTACCCCGGATCGGTTCAGTTCGAGTGTGGGCTGAAGCGGTATTTCGGGGATTTCGCCAACGTCGCTTCACCCTCGTCGCCACGATACCCGCCCGTAACCCTCACGAGGCCGAGTCCATAACCACACAGCCACTTCTTACCGAAGGCTTACCCTGCGTCAGAGTGTATTGCCCTGGGGCTGGTGTTCAGGGGTTCGGGGGCACGGCGCGAGTCGCCGTCGCCCGCGATCACGTGTGCGGTGACGAGCATCTCGGCACGAGGTCCTCGTCACCGCGTACGGATCCGCGTGCAGATCCGCTCGGAGTCAGGCGGCCCGCCGCAGGACACGCATGGACCCCTCCACACGCACCTCCGTGAACAGCCCCGACTCCAGCGCGCGGCAGTAGATGTTGTACGGCGGCCGGCCGCCGTCCTCGGGGTTCGGGAAGACGTCGTGGATGACCAGGGCGCCCCCCGGGGCCACGTGGGGGCTCCAGCCCGCGTAGTCGGCCTGAGCGGCCTCCTCGCTGTGCCCGCCGTCGATGAACAGCATGCCGATCGGAGTGCCCCAGACACTCGCCACGTCCGACGACCGCCCCACCACCGCGATCACCTCGTCGTCCAGGCCCGCGCCGGTGATGGTGCGCCGGAAGTGCGGCAGCGTGTCGAACTTGCCGGTCTCCTCGTCGACGAGCGAGGTGTCGTGGTACTCCCAGCCCTCCTGGTGCTCCTCCGATCCCCGGTGGTGGTCCACCGTGAGGACCTTGCCACCCGTCGCACGCGCGGCGGCGCCCAGGAAGATGGTGGACTTCCCGCAATACGTCCCGATCTCCACGATCGGCCCCAGATGGGCGTATTCGCACGCGGTCTCGTAGAGAACCGTGCCTTCATCGGTGGGCATGAAGCCCTTCGCCGCTTCCGCGGCGGCGAGAAGGTTCACCGGAATCGTTGTCGTCATGCCCGAATTCTCCCACCGAACAGAATTCGGTGGTCGGTCACCCCCGCGATCGGTACACGGAGTTGTCGGTAGGCCGGTGGCCCGCCCCCGACCACACCCACCCCGCAACCACCCGGCGTCCAGCACCAACCCCCGACCCACCCCCGACCACCCCCGGCCGTTCACAAACGCACAAACCCAGACACAAAAAAGGGGAGGAACCGTCAAAAGACGACCCCTCCCCCAAGAAAAACCGTGGCAGCAACCTACTCTCCCACCCCACCACAGGGCAGTACCATCAGCGCAAGGAGACTTAACGACCGGGTTCGGAATGAGACCGGGTGTGACCCTCCCACCATAACCACCACGGAAACCAACACCCATCCACGACCACGACCCACACCCCACCAACCGGCAAGGGGATCACAGCCACAACGGGAAAACCGTAGATCATGTGAAAAATATGCGCGAGCACCCAATTATCTGCAGCGGACAAGCCCTCGGCCTATTAGTACCGGTCAGCTCCACCCCTCACAGGGCTTCCACACCCGGCCTATCAACCCCGTCGTCTACAGGGAGCCTTACCCTCTCAAAGGAGGCAGGAGACCTCATCTCGAAGCAAGCTTCCCGCTTAGATGCTTTCAGCGGTTATCCCTCCCGAACGTAGCCAACCAGCCATGCCCTTGGCAGGACAACTGGCACACCAGAGGTTCGTCCGTCCCGGTCCTCTCGTACTAGGGACAGCCCTTCTCAAGTCTCCAACGCGCACAGCGGATAGGGACCGAACTGTCTCACGACGTTCTAAACCCAGCTCGCGTGCCGCTTTAATGGGCGAACAGCCCAACCCTTGGGACCAACTCCAGCCCCAGGATGCGACGAGCCGACATCGAGGTGCCAAACCATCCCGTCGATATGGACTCTTGGGGAAGATCAGCCTGTTATCCCCGGGGTACCTTTTAGCCGTTGAGCGACACCGCTTCCACACGCCGGTGCCGGATCACTAGTCCCAGCTTTCGCTCCTGCTCGACACGTCCGTCTCACAGTCAAGCTCCCTTGTGCACTTACACTCAACACCTGATTACCAACCAGGCTGAGGGAACCTTTGGGCGCCTCCGTTACTCTTTGGGAGGCAACCGCCCCAGTTAAACTACCCACCAGACACTGTCCCCGAACCGGATCACGGTCCAAAGTTAGATGCCCGAAACAGTCAGAGTGGTATTTCACCAACGCCTCCACCGCCACTAGCGTGACAGTCTCACAGGCTCCCACCTATCCTACACAAACCATCCCAAACACCAATGTCAAGCTATAGTGAAGGTCCCGGGGTCTTTCCGTCCTGCTGCGCGAAACGAGCATCTTTACTCGTAGTGCAATTTCACCGGGCCCATGGTTGAGACAGTGGGGAAGTCGTTACGCCATTCGTGCAGGTCGGAACTTACCCGACAAGGAATTTCGCTACCTTAGGATGGTTATAGTTACCACCGCCGTTTACTGGCGCTTAGATTCCTAGCTTCGCGGGCCGAAACCCACTAACCAGTCCTCTTAACGTTCCAGCACCGGGCAGGCGTCAGTCCGTATACAGCGTCTTACGACTTCGCACGGACCTGTGTTTTTAATAAACAGTCGCTTCCCCCCGCTATCTGCGACCCCACCCAGCTCAAGACGCAAAGGTCCATCACCAGACAGGGCTCCCCTTCTCCCAAAGTTACGGGGACAATTTGCCGAGTTCCTTAACCATGGTTCACCCGAACGCCTCGGTATTCTCTACCTGACCACCTGCGTCGGTTTAGGGTACTGGCCACACACGAACTCGCTAGAGGCTTTTCTCGACAGCATGGGATCACTCACTTCACCAAAAACGGCTCGGCATCACGTCTCAGCCACACGGTGTGCGGATTTGCCAACACACCGGCCTACACGCTTACCCCCGGACAACCACCGCCGGGTAGAGCTACCCTCCTGCGTCACCCCATCACTTACCTACTACAACATCGGTTCCCAGACCGATCCAGAGGCCGTCCCCGAAGGGACCGCCAAGGACCAGCGTGGTTAGCATCCGTCGCCTCGATACTGGACGCTCGTGCACGGGTACGGGAATATCAACCCGTTATCCATCGACTACGCCTGTCGGCCTCGCCTTAGGTCCAGACTCACCCTGGGCGGATTAACCTGCCCCAGGAACCCTTAGTCAATCGGCGGCAACGTTTCTCACGTTGCTTTCGCTACTCATGCCTGCATTCTCACTCGCACACCCTCCACCACACGATCACTCGGCAGCTTCTCCGGATGCACGACGCTCCCCTACCAACCCAGGTAAACCTGGGCTTCACAGCTTCGGCGGTGTACTTAAGCCCCGCTACATTATCGGCGCAGAACCACTTGACCAGTGAGCTATTACGCACTCTTTAAAGGATGGCTGCTTCTAAGCCAACCTCCTGGTTGTCTCAGCAACTCCACAACCTTTCCCACTTAGCACACGCTTAGGGGCCTTAGCTGATGATCTGGGCTGTTTCCCTCTCGACTACGAAGCTTATCCCCCGCAGTCTCACTGCCACGCTTCACTTAACCGGCATTCGGAGTTTGTCTGACGTCAGTAACCTTGTCGGGCCCATCAGCCAAACAGTAGCTCTACCTCCAGCAAGAAACACGTGACGCTGCACCTAAATGCATTTCGGGGAGAACCAGCTATCACGGAGTTTGATTGGCCTTTCACCCCTACCCACACCTCATCCCCCAGGTTTTCAACCCTGGTGGGTTCGGGCCTCCACGAGGTCTTACCCCCGCTTCACCCTGGACATGGGTAGATCACTCCGCTTCGGGTCCACAGCATGCGACTCAAATCGCCCTATTCAGACTCGGTTTCCCTACGGCTACCCCACCCGGGTTAACCTCGCCACACACCATGACTCGCAGGCTCATTCTTCAAAAGGCACGCCATCACCAAAGACAAGCTTCAGCTCTGACGGCTTGACAGCACACGGTTTCAGGTACTATTTCACGACCCCTCACCGGGGCACTTTTCACCTTTCCCTCACGGTACTAGTGCACTATCGGTCATCAGGACGTATTTTGGCTTAGCAGGTGGTCCTGCCAGATTCACACGGAATTTCACGGGCTCCGCGCTACTCGGGAACACACCAACACCTAGCCGGAAACTTCGTCTACGGGACTCTCACCCACTACGGTACCGCTTCCCAACGGATTCAACTATCTCCGGCATCAGCGCTCCGGGCCGGCAGGCCCGAACAGATGCGCCCCACAACCCCGCACACGCAACGACTGCCGTCTATCACACGCATGCGGTTTAGCCTCTTCCCCGTTCGCTCACCACTACTAGGGGAATCACTGTTGTTTACTCTTCCTACGGGTACTGAGATGTTTCACTTCCCCGCGTCACCACCAACCACCCTATACATTCAGGTGGCGGCAACCCGACACAACTCGGGCTAGGTTTCCCCATTCGGACACCCACGGATCAAAGCTCGGTTGACAGCTCCCCGTGGCCTATCGCGGCCTCCCACGTCCTTCATCGGCGCCTGATGCCAAGGCATCCACCGTGTGCCACTATCACTTGGCCACTACAGATAATAAGATGCTCGCGCACACTATTCACAAATCAAAACACCAACCGCAGGCCCTCATACCACTCCAACACAACACGGAGAGTTCTTCGGGGCGGTCCGCGGGAGACAACTCGACCGCCCAACCCTGAGGGTCAAGGCGGTCAGAGGTTGCTTCCTCAGACACCCAACAGCGCGCCCCCCAGCGCTTCTAGTCGCTGGAGGTGAAGTTCGTTTTCTTCAAGCCACTCCCGACCACCCATCCGCTAGGGGATGGTGCCGGGTCCACTTTCGAGTCCGACCAACCATAGGAAAGAGTTGGTCTGAATAAGACTCCTTAGAAAGGAGGTGATCCAGCCGCACCTTCCGGTACGGCTACCTTGTTACGACTTCGTCCCAATCGCCAGCCCCACCTTCACTCATTCCCTCCCCGAAGGGTTAGGCCACAAGTTTCGGGTGTTGCCGACTTTCATGACGTGACGGGCGGTGTGTACAAGGCCCGGGAACGTATTCACCGCGGCGTTGCTGATCCGCGATTACTAGCGACTCCACCTTCATGGGGTCGAGTTGCAGACCCCAATCCGAACTGAGACCGGCTTTTAGGGATTCGCTCCACCTTACGGTATCGCACGCCCATTGTACCGGCCATTGTAGCATGTTTGCAGCCCAAGACATAAGGGGCATGATGACTTGACGTCGTCCCCACCTTCCTCCGAGTTGACCCCGGCAGTCTCCCATGAGTCCCCACCATTACGTGCTGGCAACATGGAATAAGGGTTGCGCTCGTTGCGGGACTTAACCCAACATCTCACGACACGAGCTGACGACAGCCATGCACCACCTGTCACCCACCAACTAAATGACCCCACATCTCTGCAGGTCCACGGGTGATGTCAAACCTTGGTAAGGTTCTTCGCGTTGCGTCGAATTAAGCAACATGCTCCGCCGCTTGTGCGGGCCCCCGTCAATTCCTTTGAGTTTTAGCCTTGCGGCCGTACTCCCCAGGCGGGGCGCTTAATGCGTTAGCTACGGCGCGGAAACCGTGGAAAGTCCCCACACCTAGCGCCCAACGTTTACGGCATGGACTACCAGGGTATCTAATCCTGTTCGCTCCCCATGCTTTCGCTCCTCAGCGTCAGGTAAGGCCCAGAGACCCGCCTTCGCCACCGGTGTTCCTCCTGATATCTGCGCATTTCACCGCTACACCAGGAATTCCAGTCTCCCCTACCTACCTCTAGCATGCCCGTATCCACTGCAGAACCGGAGTTAAGCCCCGGTCTTTCACAGCAGACGCGACACGCCGCCTACGAGCTCTTTACGCCCAATAATTCCGGACAACGCTCGGACCCTACGTATTACCGCGGCTGCTGGCACGTAGTTAGCCGGTCCTTATTCCCCACCTACCGTCAACCCCCAGAGAACTGGGAGCCTGCGTTGGTGGTAAAAGAGGTTTACAACCCGAAGGCCGTCATCCCCCACGCGGCGTCGCTGCGTCAGGCTTTCGCCCATTGCGCAATATTCCCCACTGCTGCCTCCCGCAGGAGTCTGGGCCGTGTCTCAGTCCCAGTGTGGCCGGTCGCCCTCTCAGGCCGGCTACCCGTAATCGCCTTGGTAGGCCTTTACCCCACCAACTAGCTGATAGGCCGCGAGCCCATCCCCAACCGAGAAAACTTTCCACCGGCCGCCATGAGGTGGCCGGTCGTATCCGGTATTAGACGGCGTTTCCACCGCTTATCCCGGAGTCGGGGGCAGGTTGCTCACGTGTTACTCACCCGTTCGCCGCTCGTGTACCCCGAAGGGCCTTACCGCTCGACTTGCATGTGTTAAGCACGCCGCCAGCGTTCGTCCTGAGCCAGGATCAAACTCTCCATAAAGGTCATACAACCCTGTCCCGGCCACCGCGAACGGGGCCTGGGCGGGTAAACCTAGAAGTAATCCTGACCGACCATCTTCCGATGGTCAATCAAAGGAACCCTTCACACCGAAGTGTGACGGGGCCAAAACAAACATGGCTTAAAGAAAATCAAACACGCGCTGTTGAGTTCTCAAGAAACAACCGCTCATCCCGTACAAGCTCCGAACCGTTTGACCGGCCGGTGTGCTCTTCCGTGGAAGGCTGTCTGCGTTTCCGCTTCGTTGTGTCTTTACTTTATCAGGTGTTCCGTGTTCCGCCAACTCGGCGGTTTCGGAGCAATTGATCGGGGTAAAGCCCGTTCTGCTTCGTTGGCCCGGCGAATTCGCCGGGCTTGTGAAGCAACTCCCCGAGCCTACCGGAACCGAATCAGTGCTCGGACCAGTAAGGCCGTGAGTGGAGATGGTGTCGCTTGTTACCGAAGAGGTCCGGTCCGGTTCTGAGCCTCACCCTGAGGGCAGCTCGCCGTCCCGTTGCGACTCGGTGAAGTCTAGACAAGAGACCCGGCGGCGTCAAATCCGTCCGTACGGCGAGGAGACCCCGTCGCGGGGACGTTCCGCGTTGGCTGTCCTCTGAGGGGCAGGTCCGCGGAGTGACGCCTCCGGGCTACTCGATCCCCTGCCGGGGACCGGGTGTCTAGTGTCTAGCGAGATGTGCTTGTCAGACATGGGTGGTCCTCCCCCGGGTGTCCGGGGCCCAAACACATCAGGCCGGATTTTCTGCCGAGGTCCCTCCACCGGCCCGGGCGCCACCCACCATCCCTCAGCCGGCGCCGTCTCCCCGGTCACACGTGCTCCCGGGACTCCGTGTCCGCACGAGTCCCGGGAGCACCCGGTGTCACGTCGAGCCGGCTCCGACCGTCAGATCATCTCCGCGAGGTCGTCGGCGAGCTTGCGGAAGGCGATGCCCCGGTGGCTGATCGCGTTCTTCTCCTCCGGGGAGAGCTCGGCGCTGGTGCAGGACTTTCCCTCGGGGACGAACACCGGGTCGTAGCCGAACCCGTTCCGGCCCCGCCGCTCGGTGATGATCCGTCCTCGCAGCACGCCCTCGGCGACCGCCTCGGTCCCGTCCGGCATCACCAGGACCGCCGCGCACACGAACTCCGCGCCGCGGCGCTCGGCCGGTGTGTCGGCCAGTTGGTCCAGTACCAGGTCGAGGTTGGCGCGGTCCTGGTCCTGACCGCCGAACCGCCCCGCCCAGCGCGCGGACAGGACACCGGGCATCCCCCGGAGCTCGTCCACGCTCAGACCGGAGTCGTCGGCCACGGCGGGCAGGTTCGTGTGGGCGGCGATCGCGCGCGCCTTGAGGAGCGCGTTGCCGATGAAGGTCGGTTCGGTCTCGGGAACCTCCGGCGCGTCCGGGAAGGCGTCGAGCCCCAGCACCTCGGCGGTCACCCCCGCCTCCGCGAGGATGGCCCGCATCTCCGGGACCTTCTTGGCGTTACGGGTCGCCAGGACGATCTTCACCCTTCCCCCTTCACGTGGAACAACGCCGATCCTGGGGCCGACGCTGTTCGTCGCGGTCACTCCGACAGAGCCTTCTTCTGGATGGCGGTCAGTTCCTCGCAGCCGCCGGCCGCCAGATCGAGCAGCTGGTTGAGCAGTTCGCGGTCGAACGGCTCGCCCTCGGCGGTGCCCTGCACCTCCACGAACCGGCCGTCGCCGGTCAGCACGACGTTCATGTCCGTCTGGGCGACCGAGTCCTCCAGGTAGTTCAGGTCCAGGCGCGGCTGACCCTGGACCACACCGACACTGATCGCCGACAGCGATCCGGTGAGCGGGTTGTTCTTGAGCTTGCGGCGCTTGCGCAGCCACTTCATCGCGTCCGCCATGGCGACGTAGGCGCCGGTGATGGCGGCGGTACGGGTACCGCCGTCGGCCTGGAGCACGTCGCAGTCCAGCGTGATGGTGTGCTCGCCCATCGCCTTGAAGTCGACGACCGCCCGCAGGGAGCGGCCGATGAGGCGGGAGATCTCGTGGGTGCGTCCGCCGATCTTGCCGCGCACCGACTCGCGGGCGCCGCGGGTGTCGGTGGCGCGGGGCAGCATCGCGTACTCGGCGGTGACCCACCCCTCACCGGTGCCCCGGCGCCAGCGGGGCACACCGTCCTCGACGGTGGCGGCGCACAGCACGCGGGTGTCCCCGAACTCGATGAGCACGGAGCCTTCCGCCTGGCGGAGCCAGTTGCGGGTGATGGTCACGGGGCGGAGTTGGGTCGGAACACGTCCGTCAGGTCGGGCCATGTCATCGAGCGTATATCCGCGGGCGTCCGCCCGGTGCGCGAGCCGGGAACTCGCCGCGCGCGACCCGGTCCCACCGGAGACCGGCCGGGGTCCCGCGCGGTCAGGCTCCGACGAGGTGCACCTGGCCGCTGCGGGCCAGGTCGATGGGGCCGCCATAGGTCGAGCGGGCCTCAGTGAGCGTGACCTCGTCGTCGTTCCACGGCACCAGGTGGGTGAGCAGCAGTCTGCGGGCGCGTGCGCGGCGCGCGTGGTCGCCCGCCTCGCTCCCGGTCAGGTGCATGTCCTTGGGGTGTTCCACGTGGTCGTGGAAGGCGGCCTCGCACAGGAACAGGTCGGTGTCGGTGGCCAGGTCCACCAGTGAGTCGCAGGCCCCGGTGTCCCCGGAGTAGGTGAGGCTCGACCCCTCGTGCTCCAGGCGGATGCCGAAGGCGTCCACCGGGTGGTTGACGGTGTCGACACGGGCGGTGAAGGGGCCCAGCTCGAAGGTGCCCGGGGTGAGCTCGTGGAAGTCGAAGACCTCGGTCATGCCGGGATCCGGGTCGAGCCCGTAGGCCTCGGCCACCCGCTGCGCGACACCCTTGGGGCCGTACACGGGGATGCGCGGTTTGGGTCCGCCCGGCGGGAACATCCGGGCCACCCAGTACGAGCACAGGTCGAAGCAGTGGTCGGCGTGCAGGTGGCTCAGGTAGACGGCGTCGACCGAGTAGATGTCGACGTGTCGCTGCAGCGTGCCGAGGGATCCGTTGCCCATGTCGAGCAGAAGCCGGAACCCTCCGGCCTCGACCAGATAGCAGGAGGCCGGGCTGTCCGGCCCCGGGAAGCTCCCGGAGGACCCGATAATCGTGAGTCGCACGTCGTCGTCGCCTTCTCGATGGGCCGCGCGGCGTCCGTGGCACTCGTCGTCGGACGTGTCCGGGGAGTGCGGATGGCGGCTGGTTCTGCGGATGTCCCGTTGTTACGGGTGTACCCCAATGACCGGCCGGGTGGTACAAAATGTGGCCCGCATCTCAGGCGACGAGGATCACGTGTGAAATTTTCACACACATTGACCATGTGTGTCCGGTTCGTTGGATCCGCGTTTCAGGTGGGTCACCTCCCCGCGCACGACCCCGCGACCGCGGTTCCGCGCCCCCGCGTCCGCCCTCTCGGACCCCCGGCGACCGGAGGCCGGCACCCCGCGGGGTGCCGGCCTCACGCCGGTCGTCCGGAACGGTGGCGCCCGGACCGGTCGCCGTTCTTCGTGCCTCAGGCCCAGAGCTGTCCGTCGAGGCGTTCCTCCGCCTCTTCGAGGGTGCCCTCGTAGGCGCCGGTGGACAGGTACTTCCACCCGGCGTCGGCGATGATGAACGCGATGTCGGCGCGCTCCCCCGCCCGCTCCGCCTTGCGGGCCATGCCCAGGGCGGCGTGCAGGGCGCCGCCGGTGGACACTCCCGCGAAGATGCCCTCCTGGTCCAGGAGTTCCCGGGTCCGTCGGAGGGCGGCGTCGGAGGGCACGGAGAACCGCGTGGTCAGGATCGACTCGTCGTACAGCTCCGGGACGAAGCCCTCGTCCAGGTTGCGCAGGCCGTACACCAGTTCCCCGTACCGGGGTTCGGCGGCCACGACCTGCACGTCCGGCTTGTGCTCGCGCAGGTACCGGCCGACACCCATCAGGGTGCCGGTCGTTCCCAGCCCGGCGACGAAGTGCGTCATCTCCGGCAGGTCGGCGAGCAGCTCGGGACCGGTGGTCTCGTAGTGGGCGAGGGCGTTGGCCGGGTTGCCGTACTGGTAGAGCATCACCCAGTCGGGGTTCTCCCGGGCCATCTCCTTGGCGACGCGGACGGCCTCGTTGGACCCGCCCGCGGCGTCGGAGAAGTGCACCTGCGCGCCCCACATCGCCAGGAGCTGCTTGCGCTCCGCCGAGGTGTTCTCCGGCATCACGCAGACCATCCGATAGCCGCGCAGCTTGGCGACCATGGCCAGGGAGATGCCGGTGTTGCCCGACGTCGGCTCCAGGATGGTGCAGCCCGGGGAGAGCAGTCCGTCCTTCTCGGCCTGCTCGATCATGTAGAACGCGGCGCGGTCCTTGATCGAGCCGGTGGGGTTGCGGTCCTCCAGCTTCGCCCAGACCCGTACGTCCGGAGAGGGCGAGAGCCGCGGCAGCCCGACGAGGGGCGTGCCGCCGAGGGAGTCCAACAGGGAGTCGTAGCGCATGCCAGTCCTAGGTCTGTGGATGCTGCCCGTCGGGAGCTATCGGCTTCCGCCGGCCACGGCCGGCAGGACGGTGACGTTGTCGCCGTCGTTGAGCTTGGCTTCCAGACCACCGACGAAGCGCACGTCCTCGTCGTTGAGGTAGACGTTGATGAAGCGGCGCAGCTTGCCGTCGTCCACGATGCGCTCGCCGATGCCCGGGTACTTGCTGTCCAGGTCGCTGAACAGCTCACCGAGCGTGGTGCCGGCGCCCTCGACGACCTTGGCGTCGCCGGTCAGGTTGCGCAGGATGGTGGGGATGCGGACCTCGATGGCCATGAAGGTGTCTCCGTAAAAGTTCGTTGTCGTGCGTACAGTCCCAACAGGGGGTGCGCCGGGCCCATTCCGTACCGGCGTTCCTGGGGGCGCGGAGGCTGCTACTGGTCGGGGCCGCCCGCGGACCCGGTGATCTCCACCGGTTCCTCGGTGACCTCGCCGTCGATGATCCGGTAGGAGCGGAACTCGACCGTGTCGGGGTCGCGCGTGGACACGAGCACGTAGTGGGCCTGGGGCCACTGGGCGTAGGTGATGTCGGTGCGCGAAGGGTAGGCCTCGGTCATGGTGTGGGAGTGGTAGATCACCACGAAGTCCTCGTCGCGGTCCCACAGTTGGTCGTAGACCTGCTTGTACTCGGTGGAGTCGAACTCGTAGAACGTGGGCGAGCGCGCCGCGTTCATCATCTCGACATACCGCTCGGGTCGGTCGGAGCCCTCCGGTCCGGCCACGATCCCGCACGCCTCGTCCGGGTGGTCGCGGCGGGCGTGGGCGACGATCTTGTCGTAGATCGAGCGATCAATGCTGAGCATGCCACCAGGGTACCCAAGACAAGATCCCTACCAACCAAATGGGTATTGTTGGTTCGCGCCTCGTCCGGGGATTCATGGGGCGGATCCGCCGCGGCGTGGTGTTCGCCACTCCCGTGCTCGCGCGGCGCCGCACTAGGCTCGTCGGCATGAGCGAGGACAGCAGCAGCGCGCTGCTCACCGACCACTACGAACTCACCATGCTCCAGGGCGCCCTGCACAGCGGCGCCGCGGATCGCCGGTCCGTTTTCGAGATGTTCGCCCGACGGCTCCCGGAGGGGCGCCGGTACGGCGTCGTGGCCGGGACCGGGCGGTTCCTGGACCTGCTGGAGCGCTTCCGCTTCGGTACCGCCGAACTGGACTTCCTCTCCGACCACGGTGTCGTGGACGAACCGACCCTGGAGTGGCTGTCAGAGTACCGGTTCAACGGGAACGTGTGGGGCTACGGCGAGGGCGAGACCTACTTCCCCGGCTCTCCGATCCTGGTGGTGGAGGGCTCCTTCGCCGAGGCCGTGATCCTGGAGACGCTCGCCCTGTCGGTGTACAACCACGACAGCGCGATCGCCTCGGCCGCCTCGCGCATGGTGGTGGCCGCGGGCGACCGGCCGCTGATCGAGATGGGCTCGCGCCGCACGCACGAGCAGGCGGCCGTGGCGTCCGCGCGGGCCGCCTACATCGCCGGGTTCGCGACCTCCTCCAACCTGGCGGCCGGGCGCGCCTACGGCGTGCCCACGGGCGGAACGGCCGCACACGCCTTCACCCTGCTGCACGACAGCGAGAGGCACGCCTTCCGGACGCAGGTGGAGTCCATGGGCGCGGGAACGACCCTGCTCGTCGACACCTTCGACGTCGAGCGCGCTGTGCGCACCGCCGTGGAGACGGCCGGCCCCGACCTGGGCGCGGTCCGGCTCGACTCCGGTGACCTGGCCGCGACCGCCGGGCGGGTCCGCAAGGAGCTGGACGACCTGGGTGCGGTCAACACCCGGATCCTGGTGACCGGCGACCTGGACGAGCACTCGGTGCAGGCGCTGGCCGTGGCTCCGGTGAACGGCTACGGCGTGGGGACCTCGCTCGTGACCGGCTCGGGCGCGCCGACCGTCTCCCTGGTGTACAAACTCGTGGCGCGGGCCCGGTCCCTGGACCCGCGGGCGGTGCTGGAGCCGGTGGCCAAGCGCTCGGTCGGCAAGCCCAGCCGGGGCGGCCGCAAGTGGGGGGCGCGCCGGCTCGACGACAAGGGCACGGCCGTGTGCGAGGAGGTCTTCCCCCACCATCCGCCCGTGGAGACGGGCCTGCGTCCGATGCTGCGGCCCTTGGTGGCCGACGGGGAGGTCGTGGGCCGGGAGTCCACGGCGGACGCCCGGGAGCGGCACCGGGCGGCCCTGGCGGAGCTGCCCGAGGAGGCGCTGCGGATGTCGCGCGGCGACGTCGCGCTGCCGACCGTCTTCCACTGAGGCCGGAACGCCGCCCCCGGTTCCCGCGCCGGCTCCACGCCGTCCCGGGCCCCGGCGATCGCGGCCGCGACGAACCCGGCGGTGTGTCCGGCTGCCCTGACCATCACATCGAACGACAGCTGTGTTCGCCGCGCGCAGGGGGCAGACTGGTCAGTGAAGGGAAGTGATGCGCAGATGCGAGCACTCATCGTGGTGGACGTACAGAACGACTTCTGTGAGGGCGGGAGCCTGGCCGTGGCCGGCGGCGCCGCCACCGCCGCCGCCGTGACCGACCACGCGCGGGACAACGCCCACGACTACGGGGTGGTGGTGGCCACCCGCGACCATCACATCGACCCGGGTCCGCACTTCTCCTCCGAGCCGGACTACGTCAAGAGCTGGCCCGTGCACTGCGTGGCGGGCACGGTGGGCGCCGAGTTCCATCCGGGCTTCGACGCCTCGCTCACCGACGCGGTGTTCAGCAAGGGACACTACTCGGACGGCTACAGCGGCTTCGAGGGCACGGCCGAGGACGGCACCGCCCTGGCGGACTGGCTGCGCGAGCGCGACGTGGACGCGGTGGACGTGGTGGGCATCGCCACCGACCACTGCGTGCGCGCCACGGCCCTGGACGCGTCCGCCGAGGGGTTCGAAACGCGCGTGCTGCTCGGGCTCACCGCGGGCGTGGGGGCCGCCACCGTGGAGTCGGCGCTGGAGCAGCTCCGCGGCGCCGGTGTGGAACTGCGGGGCGAGCCGGTGGTGGCCTGAGCGCCGTCGACCGATCAGAGCGGCGCCCTGGTCCGGAGAGGAGGAGTCCTCCTCTCGCCGGACCAGGGCCCACCGGGGCCGTCCGGCCCCACAGGACCGATCCCCACCGTCCCGTGGTCGGAACCGTGTCCCCGGCGTCGACCGCGCCGCGTGGGTCAGGCGACGCCGATGGCCGCGCGCACGCGGTCGATGACGACGCGGGCGCGTTCGCGGGCGCGGGCCGATCCGGCGTCGAGGATCGCGTCGATCCGAGCGGGGTCGGCCATCAGCTCCTCGTAGTGGGCTCGCTTGGGCGCGAGCTCGGCGTTGACGGCCTCGAAGAGCTCGTTCTTGAGGTCGCCCCAGCCCATGCCGCCGGCCTCCAGGCGCTTGCGCACGTCGGCGGCCTTGTCCTCGTCGGCGAAGTGGGTGAGGAGCTGGAAGGGCACCGAGGTGTCGGGGTCCTTGGGGTCCTCGACCGGGGTGGAGTCGGTGGGGATGCGGCGGATGACCTTCTTGAGCTTGTTCTCCGGCAGGAACAGCGGGATGTGGTTGTCGTAGGACTTGCTCATCTTGCGGCCGTCGACACCCGGCAGGATGCTGGCGTCGCTGTCGTCGATGACGCCCTTGGGCAGCGGGAAGCTGTAGGACGCGCCGAAGCGGTGGTTGAAGTACCCGGCGATGTCGGCGGTGTACTCGATGTGCTGGGACTGGTCGCGGCCGACGGGGACGCGGGTGGCCTCCATGATGAGGATGTCCGCGGCCATGAGGATGGGGTAGTTGTACAGCCCCATGTTGATCCCGGCGTCGAGGTCGGTGATCCCGGCCTCGTTGTTGCGGTCGCGGGCGGCCTTGTAGGCGTGCGCACGGTTCATGAGGCCCTTGGGGGTCAGGGCGCTCAGGATGGTGGTGAGCTCGAAGGTCTCCGGGACGCTGGACTGCCGGTAGATGACGGTCTGCTCCGGATCGAGCCCGCACGCGAGCCAGGTGGCAGCGCCTGACCGGATGCTGTGGCGGAGCTCGTCGGCGTCCTTGATGGAGTTGAGGGCGTGGTAGTCGGCGATGAAGTAGTACGAGTCGTACTCGCGCGCGGCCGCCAGGGCGGGCTTGATCGCGCCGATGTAGTTGCCCAGGTGGAAGTCACCGGTGGGCTTGATCCCGGTCAGGTAGATGTTCGCTGCCATACCCCTAGCCTAGCGGCGTGCCCGGCGGCTGCTCGCCCTGGCGGGGCTCACGCGCCCGTCCGTGTGCGGCACCGGTCGGGGCCGCCAGCTGTTCGGTGAGCAGCGCCAGCCTCCGGTCGCGGTCGGCCCCGGGGGCAGTCGGCCGTCCCTGGCCAGGGTGACGAGCCCGTGGATGCTGGACCAGCCGACCTCGGCGAGGAGTTCGGGGTCACGGCCGTCGGCGAAGGGGCTGAGGACGCGCAGGACCGCCTCGAAGACGGCTCGCAGGGGGCGGGAGTGTCCGGCTGCCCGAAGGGCACCCAGCAACGCTAGGCATGGGAACCGCCCCGGTGTCTCGCATTGGTACCCCCGGTTAGGCATACTGGGGGTATGAGTTCTACGGATACCACGATCAAGGTCCCCAGAAGACTACGTGACCGAATCAGCGAACGGGCCAAGCGCGAACACGTGACCCTCGCGGTGGCGATCGAGCATGCCCTGGACGAGGCCGAGGAGTTGGAGTTCTGGGGTGACGTCCGCCGCCACCACGCTTCGCTGTCCGACGCGGACCGCCAGGACCACCTGGTGGGCCACGCCCTCCGGGACGACCTGGACGACCCTTCGGACGACGCGTTGAGCGACAGGGAGGCCTGGTGAGGCGCGGCGAGATCCACATGGCGGATCTGGGCGATCCCGTCGGCCACGGGCAGGCGCTCCGAAGGCCCGTTCTCCTCGTCAACGCTCAACCCTGGCTGGAGTCCCGCCCTCCCGTGGTGATGGTCCTCCCACTGACACGCACCCGCCGGCCCGGTCCCACGCACGTCGAGATCGAACCGGGAGTCTCGGGGCTGAAGGAGATCAGCTACGTCAAGTGCGAGGACCTGCGAGCCATCTCGCCTCTCCGGTTGGAGCGCCGGTTCGGCAGCGCCGAGGACACTGTGATGTGGCGGATCGACGTCATTCTGCGGCGGCTCCTGTCCTTGTGAGCGCGCGCGGGTCGCCGCCGCGGAAGGCCGCCCAGTGCTCGGCCATCCGCTCGGCCTGGCCCGACGTGAAGGACGTCATGCAGGCGTCGTCGCTGTAGTTCATGAAGTTGTGGACGGGGTCCAGCCCCCTCCGGGTCCGGCAGGTGTCGCGCCCCTTCGGGCAGCCGGTGGCCGCCTCCCGCTCGTAGGGGGTGTCGGACACGTAGTCGCCCGGAGCCTCGCAGCCGTTCTGGAAGGTGTGGAACAGGCCCAGCCAGTGGCCGACCTCGTGGGTGGCGGTGTGGCCCAGGTCGAAGCGCCCGCGCCCGCCGCCCGGCAGGGTGTCGTGGGCGACCACCACCCCGTCCTGGTCGGGAGCGGCCGCGTAGTCCTGCGGGAAGCTGGAGAAGCCGAGGAGCCCCGGCCCCAGGTCGGCGGTGTAGAGATTGAGCGTCTCGGGTCCGCCCTGGCGCAGGTGCGAGCGGATGACGTTCCTGTGGTCGTTGAAGCTGGAGAACCAGTCGTCGTCGACGGTACGGGTGATGCCGCTGAGCGTGAAGCGGAACCCGGTGTCGGTGGACTGGGGACCGGTGGCGAAGCGGCCGCCGTAGGCGGCGTTGAGGGTCTCGATCTGGTCGCGCACGCGCTCGCCGGAGACCCGGCCCTCACCGTCCTCGCCCTCGATCACGTGCACCACCACGGGAACCTCACGCGGCGGGGCGACGTCCTGCGCGCGCAGGGGTTCGAGCGCCTCACGGAGCCTCTTCTCGTACTCCGCCGCCTGACCGGGGGTCAACTCCCCTCCCTCGGAGAGGAGCCCCGGCAGACCCGGATCGCTCAGGCGGGCCTCCAGGCCCGGCGGGCACGGCTCAGCGGCGTCCTGCCGTGCGGAGGCCGCGGGGCCCGCCGCCGTCGGAGCGGTGTCCGGCAGGCTGCTCGCCACGAGTCCCGTCAGCGCGGCACCGCACATCACGAGTCCGGACCAGAGCGCGGTGTTCGCGCGAAGACGTCGTCCCATCATCTGACGGACAGTAGCGACGCTCTGACGGAGCGCCGACTGGGCATGCGCGAACTTGCGAAGTATTTGCCCGAATCACGCTATTTGCGGCCGACCGCCCAGGTGCGCAGTTTGGCGATGCGCTCACGGATCTGCGTCGGGGACGCCTGCGCCACGGGCGGACCTCCGCACGCGCGGCGCAGTTCGTTGTGGATGACCCCGTGCGGCTTGCCCGTGCGGTGGTGCCACGCCCCCACGAGTCCGCTCAGCTCACGGCGCAGTTCGGCGATCACCTCGTGCGTGGGCCCCTCGTCCCGCTCCGGCTCGGCCTTGGACCTGACCTTGCGCTGGTTGGCCTGGATGTCGGCCTTGCGCTTGCGCAGCAGCTGGGACACCTGCTGGGGGTCGAGCAGCCCCGGCAGCCCCAGGAAGTCCTCCTCCTCGGAGGAGCCCGGCGATCCGCCGTACTCCAGGCCGTCGTAGAGCGCGCGGTCGAACTCCGCCGCCGACTCCATCGTCTCGAAGGGCAGCTCCTCCCCCGCGTCGGGGGTGTCGCGCTTCTTGTTGGCCTCCTTGAGGAGGTCCTCCTCCGGGTACTCGTCGTCGGTCGGGGTCCGGTCCAGGACGTGGTCGCGCTCGCGCTCCATCTCACCCGCGTACTCCAGCAGCGTGGGCACCGACGGCAGGAACACCGACGCGACCTCGCCGCGCTGGCGCACCCGCACGAAGCGGCCGATGGCCTGGGCGAAGAACAGGGCGGTACTGGTGGAGGTGGCGTACACCCCCACCATGAGCCGGGGCACGTCCACACCCTCCGACACCATGCGCACCGCGACCATCCAGCGGTCGTCGCTCGCCGCGAAGCGGCTGATCTTCTTGGAGGCGGTCGGGTCGTCGGAGAGCACCACCGTGGCGCCCTTGCCGGTGATCTGGCGCAGGATCCGCGAGTAGGCGCGGGCGTTCTCGTGGTCGCTGGCGATGACCAGGCCGCCCGCGTCCGGGTGCGTCTTGCGGACCTCGGTCAGCCGCCGGTCGGCGGCCTGCAGGACCTTCTTGATCCAGTCGCCCTTGGGGTCCAGGGCCGCGCGCCAGGCCTGGGACAGGGCGTCCTGGGTCAGCGGCTCGCCCAGGCGGGCGGCGAGTTCGTCGCCCGCGCGCGTACGCCAGCGCATCTCACCGGAATAGGCCATGAAGATGACCGGGCGCACGACCCCGTCCTCCAGGGCGGGGGCGTAGCCGTAGCTGTAGTCCCACGAGCAGCGGCGCACCCCCGAGCTGTCCTGGACGTAGTCCACGAACGGGATGGGGTTGATGTCGGACCGGAAGGGCGTACCCGTCAGCGACAGCCTCCGGGCGGCCGGGTCGAAGGCCTCGCGGGCCGCGTCGCCCCAGGAGAGCGCGTCGCCGGCGTGGTGCACCTCGTCGAAGATGACCAGGGTCCTGCGCGCCTCGGTGCGGTTGCGGTGCAGCATCGGGTGCGCGGCGACCTGCGCGTAGGTGACGGCGACGCCGACGTACTGGCGGCCGAGCGCGCCCTGGCCGTTCTTGAAGTCCGGGTCGATGGGGATACCGAACCGCGCGGCGGCCTCCGCCCACTGCTTCTTCAGGTGCTCGGTCGGGCAGACGATGGTGATCGCGCGGATCCGGTGCTGCTGGAGGAGTTCACTGGCGAGGGTGAGGGCGAACGTGGTCTTGCCCGCGCCGGGCGTGGCCACCGCCAGGAAGTCCCGGGGATCCCTGCGGAAGTACTCCTCGAACGCCTCCCGCTGCCAGGCCCGGAGCCCGCGCAGGCGGTCCTCCATCGTGGTCTGCGTTACCGTCATCCGTCCCGTCCCCCGTTGCTCACCTGCTTGAGGGTAGCGGGAGGAACCGACCGATCAGAGTGACCCCGGGGTGGTGCCGCGCACACCCCGGGGCCGCCTCCGCGGAGGGCACGGCGGTTCGCCCCGCTACTGGTCCTCGTTCTCAGCCCTGGCCGTCGGTCGCGTCGTCGACCAGACCCTCCTGCGGTGGGGCCTCCCCGTCGGCGGGTTCCTCCGCCGGCGCGCCCTCCCCGGCGGGGGCGGGCCCGCCGCCCTCGACCGCGCCGTCGTTGAAGGGCATGTGGGGCGACAGCGCCGGGAAGGCGAACATCCACAGCAGTACGGCGGTGCCCACCAGCAGGCCCAGCGCCATGATCAGCTTGGACACCCACGGGCCGGGCAGGATACGCCAGATCAGACCGTACATTCGCGTTCCTTCCCTACTCTTGGTCGGCGTCGGGGGCCATGTGCGCGATGGAGTCGGGCATCCCCTCGGACTTGGGCGTGGTCTCGGTCAGCTCGGCCCACACGATGAGCCGGTGGGTGTTGTTGAGCTTCGGTGCGCACGTGGTGAGGGTGAGCAGGGACCGCTCCGGCTCCTCGTCGGTGGCGTCGTCGAAGGGATCGGGGTCGACCACCCACACGTCGTCGGGCAGCACGGTCTCGTCGCGGAACACCTCGTAGGTGTAGAAGTTCTCCGCGTCCTCCAGCACCATGACGTCGCCCGACCCCAGCTGGTCCAGGTCCCAGAAGAGGCCGGGCGTGCGGTGCGCGGCCACGCCGTAGTTGCCCGCCTGGCCGGGTTCGCTGTCGAACCAGGTGTAGTGGCCGGGGCTGAACTGGATGTCCTCCTGGGTGGTGCCGTTGACCACCACCCAGTCGAGGTCGAGGCTGGGCACGTACAGGCGGCTGTCGGCGCTGCCCGGCAGCGGGGCCGAGTCCGGTCCGGTCTCGTCCACGGCCGCCCAGCTCTCCTCCAGCCCGTCGGCCAGGTCCTGCTGTTCCCTGTCCGTCTCCCACTGGGACCCGTAGACCTCGTAGGCGGCGTAGAACAGCATGAGAAGGCCCGCGGTCAGCAGGAGCTCACCGATGGTCCTGACGATGCCCCGGACGACGTCGCCGGGGGTGGCGCGTGGCCTGCGCTGACGGGGGCGGCGCCGCCGTCCGCCCTGGTTGCGCCCCCGGCCCCGGGGTCGGTCCTCGTCCAGCGGCTGCCGATCAGTTGCGGACACCAATACGACCTACTCCTGTCGACCTAGGATGCTCACAGCGGTTACCGGAGGGCACGACCAGCGGGACCCCGGTGCGGGGTGGGGGACGACCTCGACATCGTGCCGGTACACGATGCTGAGCAGCGACGCGGTGAACACGTCGGCGGTGCGCCTCGCGCGGCCACCCGCTCCTGGGACAGTATCGCCACACGATGGGCGTAGGCAGTCGCAAGCCCCAAATCATGCAGGACCACGATAACCGCCCACCGCCGTCCGCGCGTGGACGCGCGGCGGAAAGGCCCCCGCTTCCCGTCGGCCGGACACCCCGGACACGGTGAAGGGCCTTGGCGCGCATGGTCCGCCAAGGCCCTTCACCCGTCCGAGGACGGGTACCTACTTCATCATGTCCTCGTAGGCCTGCTTGCACTCCGGGCACACGGGGAACTTCTTCGGGTCCCGGTTGGGCACCCACACCTTGCCGCACAGGGCGATCACGGGGTCGCCGGTCACGGCGCTCTCGGTGATCTTGTCCTTCTGCACGTAGTGCGCGAACCGCTCGCGGTCCCCGTCACCGTGCGAGATCTCCGGTTTGGTCTCACTGTCCGGCAGAACCTTGTTCACGACATCCATCGCCATCGTGACTCACACCTTTCCACGTCTGTGTTCCACGGTATCGGGGAATCGGTTCTACTCCGACTGGCGCTCAGTTCAGCGTGGGATCGTCCGGATAGGTCGACAGCAGCGCGAGGTCCCCGCCCTGACGGCGCAGCACCCGCGACCACAGGCGATCCGGCTCGGTCGTGAACACGTCCTGTGCCAGCGCCGGCACCACGTACCAGGCGCCCTCGTCGATCTCACCGGACAACTGCCCGGCACTCCAGCCCGCGTAGCCCGCGAACACGCGGAACGCCCCGAGGGCGCCGCCCATCTCCAGGGCCGGCCCGTCGAGGTCGACCATACCGACCCGGCCCAGTCCGGCGTCCGGTTCCAGCCCCTCCAACGGCGCCCAGCCCTGCGGAGCGGTGTCGCGCACGGCGATGCCCAGTGCCAGCCCGGAACCGGAGCCCACGGGGCCTCCGGAGAACATCACCGCGGGTTCGCTGGCGTAGGGACCCCAGTCCGCGACGACCTCGTTCACGGGCATACCCAGCGGACGGTTCAGGATCACTCCGAGGGCGCCGTCGTCGGTGTCGTCGACGACGAACACCACCGACCGGCGGAAGGAGTCCTCTTGGAGGATGGGGGCGGCCACCAGGAGCCGCCCCGTGAGTGTTGGCTGGTCCATGCCACACCTTTACCCAGTTCCGGCGCCCCGCCGCAGCCGCACTCCCCGGCCGGGGCCCGCACTGTCTGTCGTCACTGTCGTTCGGCGAGGAGGCCCGGGGTCTCCCCGCCCAGTCCGACCCGGGCATGGAGGGCGAACCGACGCGGCCTGGAGCGGTCGGGCCGGGCGGGGAGACCCCGCGGACACCGCGGTTCCGCCCGGTCCCGCGCCCTAGTCGAGCGTGGACCGCGAGGCGACCTCGCGCACCGCCGTGGCCACGTGGTGCGACAGGTCGGAGTGGAAGACGCTGGGGATGATGTAGTTCGGTCCCAGCTCGTCCTCGGTCACCACGTCGGCGAGGGCCTCGGCCGCGGCGACCATCATGTCCGAGGTGACGTCGTGGCTCTGGGCGTCCAGCAGGCCGCGGAAGAAGCCCGGGAAGACCAGGACGTTGTTGATCTGGTTCGGGTAGTCGCTGCGCCCGGTGGCGACCACGGAGGCGTGCAGGTGCGCGACCTCGGGGTCGACCTCTGGGTCGGGGTTGGCCAGGGCGAAGATGATCGAGTCCTCGTTCATCTCCGCGATGTCGTCCCCGCCGAGCACGTTGGGCGCGGAGACGCCGATGAACACGTCGGCCCCGGCCACCGATCCCCTCAGGTCGCCGCTGTAGCCCGTGGGGTTGGTGTGGTCGGCGATCCAGCGCAGGTTGGAGTCGAGGTCCTCGCGGCCCTGGTGCACGGCGCCGTGCACGTCGCTGACGATGATGTCGCGGGCACCGGCGTGCATGAGGAGCTTGAGGATGGCGGTCCCGGCCGCGCCGGCGCCGGACATGGCGATGCGGACCTCGCCGAGCTTCTTGCCGACCACGCGCAGGGCGTTGCGCAGGGCGGCGAGCACGACGATCGCGGTGCCGTGCTGGTCGTCGTGGAAGACCGGGATGTCGAGCAGCTCGCGCAGGCGGGCCTCGACCTCGAAGCAGCGGGGCGCGGAGATGTCCTCCAGGTTGATACCGCCGAAGCCCGGGGCGATCACCTGGACGGTGCGGACGATCTCGTCGACGTCCTGCGTGTCCAGGGCGAGGGGCCAGGCGTCGATGTCGGCGAAGCGTTTGAACAGGGCGGCCTTGCCCTCCATCACGGGCATGGCGGCCTCGGGGCCGATGTTGCCCAGGCCCAGTACGGCGGAGCCGTCGGTGACCACGGCGACGCTGTTGCGTTTGATGGTCAGGCGGCGGGCATCGTCCTTGTTCGCGGCGATGGCCTGCGAGACGCGCGCCACACCGGGGGTGTAGGCCATGGACAGCTCGTCGCGGTTGCGCAGCGGCACCTTGGACTTCATCTCGATCTTGCCGCCGAGGTGCATCAGGAAGGTGCGGTCGCTGACCTTGTGGACGACGACCCCGTCGACCGCGCCGAGGGCGTCGACGATGGCCTGCGCGTGCTCGGTGTCGCGCGCCGCGCACGTGACGTCGATACGGATGCGCTCGTGTCCGGCGGCCGCGACGTCCAGCGCGGTGATCATGCCGCCCACCTGCTCGACCGCGTTGGTGAGGCTGCCGACAGCGCTGCCTCCGGCGTCCAGTTCGAGACGGACGGTGATGGAGTACGAAACGCTGGGAAGGGTGGCCACGTAATGCTCCTTGGTCTTACTCGGGGTGGTGCCTGCGCGGGCACGCCGGCAACCCTTCCCGCGTGCGTGCGCTGACGCCGGGGAACACTCCCACACGGACCGGAGCGCAAGCGCGCTCCGCTGGCGGCCCGCCCGCAGCGGTGGCTTCGGTGGGCGGCGCTGGGCGACGCCCGCGTCGGCGCGAGCTCGGGGTGGAACGTCCTGCGGACCCGGGACGACCGGTGGCGGCACACCGTCACCGACGCAGCGGGGCCCAAGATGGAGGGCTGGTCTGGACCCGTAATCGGGTCGCCTCACCTTACCTGAGTCAAGGCCTCGCCGTCAGCACAAGGTGACAATTACCGCCTTAGTAAAGAATCGCATAAATTACGACGCCGCTTGAGTGTCCGGGCGGCCGCCGGAGGGGGTCTCTCAGGGTTCCGCTCCGTCGCTCGCCCTGTCCTCGGCGGCGCGGACGATGACGTCCACACACGCCTGGGGCGTCAGGGCGGTCCCGTCGAGCACGATGTGGTAGTGCTGCGGCGAGGCGGGATCGGTCCGGTAGAAGCGCCGCACGTAGGCGTGGCGGGCGCGGTCGTTGTCGTCCAGCGTGCGGAGGGTGGGCTCGCCCTCGCCCCAGCCCTGCCCGCCGACCTCCTCGCGGTCGCCGGACGCCCACAGCCGCCGGGCGCGGCGCAGGCGTGCGTGGCGGTCCCCGTCGAGCCGCACGTGCAGGGCGGTGGGGTGGTCGGCGAGCACGATCGCGCCCGCCCGGCCCAGGACGACGCCGCCCCGGTGCGCGAACTCGCCGATGACCTCTTCGGTCCGCTCGACGAACTCGTGGTCGTAGAGGAGCCGGCCCTCCTCGTTGGTGGTGCCGATGAAGGCGGTGTCGACGCTGCCGAGCGTCACGGTGGGCAGCCGGGCGGCACTGGAGAGCAGGCGCTCGATGCCGCCGGGGGCGCGATCGTCGCGTTGGAGCACCTCGTCCAGGGAGCAGCCGATGCGCCCGGCGACGGCACTGGGGATCGCGCGGTTGAGGAAGGGCACGCGCAGACGGGCGGCGACGGCCGGCCCGATCACGCTGCCGCCGGCGCCGAAGGTCGCCGAGATCGTGACGACGGGCGCGTTCGCGCCTTCGTCAGGGGCGTCGTTGGCCATGGGGCACCTGCCGTGTCACCACGCGGGCCGAGCTGGACCGCTGTTGACCGACTTCTACCCGGCCCGCGGCGGATCTCACGCGTGCCCGTCCGCGCGAAAAAACGTGACGATTTGCCGTTTTGTCCCATGAAGGGATGAAAACGGAGAAAAAAGAATGCCGCCCCGGACGAGGAATCTGTCCCGCCGCCGACACGGCCCGGGGTCCGTGCCCGTGTCGGCGCCGGGGGGCCGCCCCGGCGCCGACACGGGTCCGCGTTGTCGTGCGGGAGTGGATCAGAACAGTGCCGCGGTCAGCTTGCGGCGTGCCGCACCGACCCGGGGGTCGCCCGGGGGCAGCAGCTCGAAGAGCCCGAGCAGGTGCGTGCGGGCCTCGTCGCGGTCGTCGTCGCTGGTCCGCCGGACCGTGTCGATGAGCCGGTCGAAGGCGTCCTCGAACTTGCCGCCGTACATGTCGATGTCGGCGACCCGGCACTGGGCCGCGACGTCATCGGGACGGTCGGCCGCCGCCTGGCGGGAGCTGTCGGGGTCCACGTCCTGGAGCCGGCCGATGAGGCGCACCTGGGCGAGCTTCATCTTGGACTCGGTGTCGCCGGAGTCGGCCTTGACCGCGTTCTCGTACACGGCCGCGGCCGCCTCGAAGTCACCGCGCTCCAGTGCCTCCTGGGCCTCGGAGTCCACCGGGCGGACCGAGGGGTCCCCGGGCTGGTCACCCTGCGCGCCCGGCTGCTCCGCCTCGGCGCCCGGCTCGCCCTCGACGGTGCCGGGGTGCCCGGGGGGCAGCATGCCCTGCTCGGCCAGGGCCCCGAAGACCTGCCCCAGCCAGTCGCGCAGCTGGGCCTCGGTGGCGGGACCGGCCGGGCCGGGCATGATCTGGCCCTGGACGGCGACGATGATCATCGGGGTGGAGGGCACGCGCAGGGCCTGCATGAGCTGGGGGCTGGCCTCGCTGTCGAGCTTGGCCAGGAACCAGTTGCCGCCCGAGCGCGCGGAGATGCCGTCCAGCGCGCTCTCGACCTGCTGGGACTGCTCCGACCAGCCCGCCAGGACGGCCAGCACGACCGGAACGGACATCGACCGTTCCAGCACCTCGGCCTGGAAGTTGGACTCGTCGACGTTGACGGCGTAGGGGTTGGTTCGACCCGCCGACTCCGCCGCGCGCTGTTTGGCCTCGCGTTCCATGGCCGCCTTGCGCGCGCCGAGGTCAACGGCACTGTTCGGTGAAAAGTCCGAAGGCTGCATGGTTCCATCCTGCCGCATGCGGGACGGGGTGGGTGACGCTCCCGGGCGCCTGCGCGGAATCCGTCGCCGAAGGGGTGTTGTCCACGGGGCCGCGCCGTCCTACGGTGGGTCGCTCATCGGGAGGCGCAGCGCCCCGGCTGGCCGGGAAAGCGCTTCCTTCTCGGGATCGGGAGTGACCCGCTCTGATCTCACCATCACCGAGACGAACAGGACCCCCATGCACACGACACGACACCTCAGGCCCCCCGCATCCCTCAGAGTCGGAATCGCGACGGCCGCCCTGGCCCTGGCGGCCGGGCTCAGTGGCGGCGCGGGCGCCGCCCCGGCGGAGGCGGCCTCCGCCGTGAACGCCATGGATCGCCGGTGCGAGGCCTTCGCGGAGATCCCGATGGGCCGCTACTGGATCAACAACAACCTGTGGGGCCAGGACGCCGGGTCCGGCACGCAGTGCGTCGAGGACCTCTACCGCAACGGCGAGGCCATCGGCTGGCGCACCGACTGGGACTGGACCGGCGGCCCCTACCAGGTCAAGTCCTACGCCAGCGCGGTACTCGGCTGGCACTGGGGCTGGAAGTCGGACCGCACCGGCCTGCCGGTCCGGCTCTCCTGGGGCACCCCGGTCCCGAGCGCGTGGGACTACGACGTCTCCACCGACGGGACCGCGGCCGTCAACTACGACCTGTGGCTGCACGACACCGCCGATCCCGGCTGGGAGGACGACCCCGCGGACGAGGTGATGATCTGGCTCTCGGCGCACGGCGGGGCCGGACCCATCGGCGGCAGGGTCGCGACCGTGGACGTGGCGGGCCAGAGCTGGGACCTCTACCGCGGCGAGATCCTGGACGACGCCGGGAACCACATGTGGTGGGTGCACTCGTTCGTGCACACGGAGGGGACGACGTCCTTCGACGCGGACCTGACGGACTTCACCGGCGCCCTGGTCAGGCGCGGCGACCTGCGCGAGGGACAGTACCTGAGCAGTGTGCAGGCCGGGGTCGAGGTCTTCCGGGGGTCGGGAGAGCTGACCACTCGGGCCTACCGCACGACGGTCGGGTGACCTGACGCCCGTCCCCGCGTCGACGGCCCCCGGCGGGAGGTCTCCCGCCGGGGGCCGTCGACGCGGGCGGGCCCGGGGCCCGCCCGCGTGGCGGGTCTCCGCGTCCCGGGTCGGCCCGGGTCAGAACTGCGGGTCCTCCGTGTAGGTCCCGAACTCCTCGCCCATGGTGGCGCAGATCTCCCCGAGGGAGGCTTCCGCGCGGGCCGCGTCCATGATGAGCGGGATCAGGTTCCCGTCGTCGGCGCGCACACCCTCCAGGAGCCGGGCCAGGGCCTTGTCCACGGCGGCGCCGTCGCGCTCGCGTCGGCGCTCGGTGAGCGCCCTCTTCTGCTCGTGCTCCACCTCGTGGCTGATCTTGAGGATGTCCAGCTCACCGGAGACGGTGCTGGTGTGGCAGTTGACGCCGACGATGCGCTTGTCGCCCTTCTCCAGCGCCTGCTGGTACTGGAAGGCGGACTCGGCGATCTCGGAGCTGAAGTAGCCGTTGTCGATCCCCGCGAGGATGCCCGAGGTCATCGGGCCGATCGCGTGCTCGGCGTCCATGCCCCCACCCATCCGGAGGATGTGGGTGAAGATCTTCTCCGCCTCCGCCTCGATCTCGTCGGTGAGCGACTCCAGGTACCACGACCCGCCCAGCGGGTCGGCGACGTTGACGACGCCGGTCTCCTCCATGAGGACCTGCTGGGTGCGCAGGGCGATCTCCGCCGACTGCTCGGTAGGCAGGGCGAGGGTCTCGTCGAGCGCGTTGGTGTGCAGGGAGTTGGTTCCGCCCAGCACGGCGGCGAGCGCCTCCACGGCCGTGCGCACCACGTTGTTGTACGGCTGCTGCGCGGTGAGCGACACCCCCGCGGTCTGCGTGTGGAAGCGCAGCCACTGGGCCTTCTCGCTCGTGGCCCCGTAGGTGTCGCGGATCCAGCGCGCCCAGATCCGGCGGGCGGCGCGGAACTTGGCGATCTCCTCGAAGAAGTCGATGTGGGCGTCGAAGAAGAACGAGAGACCCGGCGCGAAGCGGTCGACGTCCAGTCCGCGCGAGAGACCCAGCTCCACGTACCCGAACCCGTCGGCCAGCGTGTAGGCCAGCTCCTGCGCGGCCGTGGCCCCCGCCTCGCGGATGTGGTAACCGGACACCGACAGCGGCTTGAACGCCGGGATGTGCTCGGCGCAGTACTCCATCAGGTCGCCGATGAGCCGCAGATGCGGCTCGGGCGGGTACAGCCACTCCTTCTGGGCGATGTACTCCTTGAAGATGTCGGTCTGCAGCGTGCCGTTGAGCGTGCCGATGTCCACGCCCTGGCGCTCGGCGGCGACCAGGTACATGCAGAACGCCGGGATGGCCGGGCCGCTGATCGTCATCGACGTGGTGGTCTCGCCCAGCGGGATGCCGTCGAAGAGCAGGTCCATGTCGGCGACCGAGTCGATGGCGACACCGCAGTGCCCGACCTCGCCCAGGGCCTGCGGTGAGTCGGAGTCGTAGCCCATGAGGGTGGGCATGTCGAAGGCCACGGAGAGCCCGCCGCCGCCGTTGGCGAGGATCATCTTGTAGCGCTCGTTGGTCTGGCGCGCGTTGCCGAAGCCGGCGAACTGCCGGATCGTCCAGGCCCTGCCCCGGTAGCCCGTGGGGTACAGGCCGCGCGTGTAGGGGTACTCCCCCGGCCAGCCGATGCGTTCGAAGCCGGGGACCTCCGCGCCCGGGCGCGGCCCGTAGACCGGCTCCAGCGGGCGTCCGGACAGGGACGTGAAGTCGGCGTCGCGCTTGCGCGCGGCGTCGTAGCGGCGCTGCCAGCGCTCGCGCCCGGCCTCGATGCCGTCGGCCCCGCCACCGTTGGAGGGGTCGCTCGTGGTGTTCGCCATACCCAGATAGTAGGACGTCCAACTAAGTATGTACAGAGGCGGAGCCCCTGGCCCCACGCGGACCGGAAGGGGGCCTCAGCGCCGCTCGGCGGACCCTGCGACGGGCTCGGGGAAGTCGCCGAAGTCCACCCTGAGCCTGGTGAACATCTCGTGCATGCGCCAGAGTTCGTCGTCGGAGTAGCAGCTCAGACCGAACTCCATGCCCAACAGGGCCTGCGTCGCCTGCTCGGTGACCTCGCGCCCGGTGTCGGTGATCTCGGCCAGCACGCCGCGCCCGTCGCTCGGATTGGGGAGGCGGCGCACGAAGCCCTGCCCCTCCAGCCGGTCGATGGTGTTGGTGACGCTGGTCGGGTGCACCATGAGGCGTTCACCGATCTTGCCCAGCGGCAGCGCCCCGGTGGAGCTGAAGGTGAGCAGGACCAGCGCCTCGTAGCGGGCGAAGGTCAGGCCGAACGGCTTGAGGGCGCCGTCCAGCTCCCCGATCAGGATCTGCTGCGCACGCATCACGGAGGTGACGGCCGCCATGGCGGGCGAGGCCCCCCAGCGGTGCGTCCAGTTGTCGTGTGCGCGCTCGATCGGGTCGAACGGAAGATTCAACGGGTTTCCCACGTCGTCACTCTAGTCACCCGGGTGGTGCTAGCACTCAAACGCATGGGAGTCAACGACCACGCGTGGCCACAAGGGGACAACTCGTCGGTCAAGCACTGGCCTACCCCGCCAGCTCGACTGGTCCGGTCCGCGGTCGGCCGTGGGCCGGAAAAACCGCGTGAGGGCGTTGACGGGACCCGTAATTATTAGTTAAGTTTCCTAAAAATTAATTGCCCCACGTCAGAGGCTTCGGGTGACGCGTCGAGCCCGCCCGGCCCACTTCCGATCACCTATCCCCCAGCAGGAGATCCGCCCGACGTGAGTACTCACCGCCTTCCGGACCCACGACGACGCGGCGCCCGCGCCCTGGCCCCACGGACCCCCGGTCCGGTCACCCCGGACCGGGTGGTGTCGGTGCTCTGATCCGGGGAGCACCGCCGCCGGGGTCGGCGCGGACCGATGTGCGACGGACCGCGCCGACCCCCCACCCCCACTCCCGGCCCCTCCCTCCCCTGACCGCCGGAGGAACGATGCTGCCCCAGCCGCGTACGCGCTCCAGAGCACCGCCCCGCCCCGTGACCCCTCCGGCTCCGGCCGAGCCGGGACACCGCGGTCCGCCCCGCGAGGGCGAACGCGCGTGGGAGTCCCGCGCACCGGAGCATCCGCCGCATTCTCGGACGCACACCCCTCCCCCGACGCCACCGGCATCTGGCGCCCCGGGGCTCCCCGCACCCGCTCACGTACCAGGAGAGACCCCCACGTGAGAGCAGCACGACTCAGGACCCGGCTGGCGGCCCTCGCCGCGGCCGTCCTCATCGCCCCCGTGGGCCTGGCGGCCACCCCCGCCGCGGCCGACACCACCGGCATCACCGTGACCTACGTCGAGACCAGCCGCTGGGACAGCGGCTACGGCGGCCAGCTCACCATCGACAACGGCTCCGACGCCGCGCTCGACGAGTGGACCATCGACCTCACCCTCCCCGAGGGCACCACCATCACCAGCCTGTGGAACGCCACCCACACCAGTTCCGGCGGCACCCACACGATCTCCAACCCCAGCTGGGGCGCGAGCGTGCCGGCCGGCGGAACCTACTCCATCGGCTGGAACGGCACCCACTCCGGTGGGGAGACCGCTCCCCTGGACTGCTCCCTCAACGGCGGCTCCTGCTCCGGGGAGCCCGGGACCCCCGACACCGAGGCGCCCAGCGCGCCCTCCGCCCCGGCCGTCACGGGGACCACCTCCAGCACCGTGTCCCTGGAGTGGGGCGCGGCCACCGACAACGTGGCCGTCGCCGGGTACGAGGTGCTCTCCGGCGGCGAGGTCGTGCGCGCGGTGAGCGGGACCAGCGCCACCGTCACGGGACTGGACCCCGAGACCGAGTACACCTTCACCGTCCGCGCCTACGACTCCTCCAACAACCGCGGCGCGGAGAGCGGACCGGTCACCGCCACCACCGACGAGGCGGGCACCGGCACCCCGGTGGACGAACGCCGGGTGGCCTACTTCACCCAGTGGGGCATCTACGACCGCGGCTACCTGGTGCGGAACCTGGAGACCTCCGGCACCGCGGAGAAGCTCACGCACATCAACTACGCCTTCGGCAACATCAACGCCAACGGCGAGTGCTTCATGGCCAACCAGCTGGGCCAGGGCGACGCCTGGGCCGACTACGGGCGCTCCTTCACCGCCGACCAGAGCGTCGACGGCGTCGGTGACACCTGGGACCAGGACCTGCGCGGCAACTTCAACCAGCTGCGCGAGCTCAAGGAGCTGTACCCGGACCTGAAGGTCAACCTGTCCCTGGGCGGCTGGACCTGGTCCGAGAACTTCTCCGACGCGGCCCTGACGGCGGAGTCGCGCGAGCGGATGGTCTCCTCGTGCATCGACCAGTACCTGCGCGGCAACCTGCCGCTCTTCGACGGCGCGGGCGGCCCGGGCGCGGCCGAGGGCGTCTTCGACGGCATCGACCTCGACTGGGAGTGGCCGGCCTCCGCCGGGCACGAGCACAACACCGTGCGCCCCGAGGACCGGGAGAACTTCACCGCCCTGGTGCAGGAGTTCCGCGACCAGATGGACGCGCTGGAGGCCGAGACCGGCCGCCAGTACGAGCTGACCTCGTTCATGCCCGCCGACCCGGAGAAGATCGACCTGGGCTACGAGCTGGACCAGCTCATGCCCAACTTCGACTTCATCACGGTGCAGGGGTACGACTTCCACGGCGGCTGGGAGAACACCACCAACCACCAGTCCAACCTGCTGGAGACGCCGGGCGACCCGGGCCCGGACATCTTCTCCACGGAGACGACCATCCAGACCTACCTCGACTACGGGGTGAGCCCCGGCGACATGCTGCTGGGCGTGCCGTTCTACAGCCGCGGCTGGACGGGCGTCCCCGCCGGCCCCGACGGGAACGGGCTCTTCCAGACCGGCACCGGCCCCTCGGGCGGCACCTACGAGCAGGGCATCGACGACTGGAAGGTGATCAAGGACCTGAGCGGCTTCGACCTGTACAGGGACGACGCCTCGGGTACGGCCTGGCTCTACGACGGCACCACCTTCTGGACCTACGACGACGAGACGTCGATGACCCAGAAGACCGACTGGGCCCAGGCCAACGGCCTCGGCGGCGTGATGATCTGGTCCGTCGACGGTGACGACGCCGACGGCAGCCTGATGACCGCCATCGACGGCGCTCTGGCCGACTGACCCTCGGGAGCCGCGAGGCTCCCCTCGCAGTGCCCGGGCCGACGCGGAACCCCGCTCCGCGTCGGCCCGCCCCATGTGTGTGCGAGAGGCCGCTGTGTCTCCTCCACTCCCGCACCGAGAGCGCCCGGGCCAAAGCGAGGAACGAGCGGAGGCCCAAAGAACACACAGGGCGAGGGCGCCGACGGGTCCTGGAGGGCCTGGAGGTGCACTCCCGAGGAACGAGAGAGTACACCGGAAGGACCGAAGGCCCCGTCTTCAAGGCGCCCGGGCCAAAGCGAGGAACGAGCGGAGGCCCAAAGAACACACAGGGCGAGGGCGCCGACGGGTCCTGGAGGGCCTGGAGGTGCACTCCCGAGGAACGAGGGAGTACACCGGAAGGACCGAAGGCCCCGTCTTCAAGGCGCCCGCAGCCGCCTCAGTCCCGGGGCTCGGTGCCCAGTTCCTTCAGGAGCAGGTCGGCGGCGGTGTAGGGGTCGTGGCGGCCCTCGGCCACGTCGCGGGCCAGGGCGTCGATCCCGCCCGCCGCGCCCACACCGCCCAGGCGCGAGCGCAGCCGCTCCAGGGCGATCGCCTGGATCTCGCCCCGGGCGCGCGCCCGGCGGCGCTCGGCGAGTTCACCGTTGGCCTCCAGGTGGGCGTAGTGCTCCTCCACCCGGGACCACAGTTCCGCGACGCCCTCGTCCCTGGCCGCGACGGTCATGACGATCGGCGGCTTCCACTCCTCGTCGGTGCGGTCGACCATGGCGACCATCTGGCGCAGCTCGCGCAGCGTCACCCGGGCGCCGTCGCGGTCGGCCTTGTTCACGGCGAACACGTCGGCGACCTCCAGCACGCCGGCCTTGGCCGCCTGGACCGAGTCCCCCATGCCCGGCGCGCACAGCACCACGGTGGTGTCGGCCTCGCCGGCGATCTCGACCTCGGCCTGGCCCACGCCGACGGTCTCCACCAGGATGACGTCGAACCCGGCCGCGTCCAGGACCCGCAGGGCGTGCGGGGTGGCCCAGGACAGCCCGCCCAGGTGGCCGCGGTTGGCCATGGAGCGGATGTAGACGCCCGGGTCGGTGGCGTGCTCCTGCATGCGCACGCGGTCGCCCAGCAGGGCGCCGCCGGTGAAGGGCGAGGAGGGATCGATGGCCAGCACCGCCACGCTCAGGTCCCGCCCGCGAACGGCGCGCACGACGGCGTTGGTGGTCGTGGACTTGCCGACGCCCGGCGACCCGGTGAACCCCACCACGCGGGCCCGCCCGGTGTGGGGCGCCAGGCCCGACATGATCTCGCGCAGTTCGGCCGACCCGTTCTCCACCAGCGTGATGGCGCGGGCCAGTGCACGGCGGTCGCCGTCACGGACCCGTTCGACCAGTTGGGCGGTGTGCATCGAACTCCCTTGTTCGTCGACGTGCTCGCGGCGGGCTCCGGGGTCTGCCGGGGCCCACCGGGTCGGGGCCGGTGTGCCCAGGCCCGCGACGGGGCGGAGGGTTCGTGGCCCCCCGCCCCGGAAAACGCGTACGTCCCGCCGGCTACTCGGCGGGGACGGTGAACAGCAGGGCGTCGCCCTGGCCACCGCCACCGCACAGGGCCGCGGCGCCGAGGCCGCCGCCGCGCCGACGCAGTTCGGTGACCAGGTGCAGGGCCAGACGGGCGCCGGAGGCACCGATCGGGTGGCCGATGGCGATGGCTCCGCCGTCGACGTTGACGATGTCCTCGGACACCCCGAGGTCACGCACGGACTGCAGGCCCACGGCCGCGAAGGCCTCGTTGATCTCGATCAGGTCGAGGTCCCCGACGGACCGGCCCGCCTTGGCCAGCGCGTGCTGGATGGCGTTGGAGGGCTGGGAGTGCAGTGAGTTGTCGGGTCCCGCGACGTTGCCGTGCGCGCCGATCTCGGCCAGCACCGGGGCGCCGAGCTCCTCGGCCTTGGCGCGGCTCATCACGACCACGGCGGCGGCGCCGTCGGAGATCTGCGAGGACGAGCCGGCGGTGATGGTGCCGTCCCGGTCGAAGGCCGGACGCAGCCGGGCCAGGCTCTCGGCGGTGGTGTCGGGGCGGATGCCCTCGTCGGCGTCGAAGACGATCGGGTCGCCCTTGCGCTGGGGGATCTCCACCGGGACGATCTCCTCGGTGAAGCGGCCCTCGGCCGCCGCGGCGGCGGCGCGCTGGTGCGAACGGGCGGCGAAGGCGTCCTGCTCGGCACGGCCGATGCCGAGCTTGGCGTTGTGCCGCTCGGTGCTGGCGCCCATCGAGTCGCCCTCGAAGGGGTCGGTCAGGCCGTCGTGCGCGGTGGCGTCCAGGACCTCCACGGACCCGTACTTGTAGCCCTTGCGCGACGCGGGCAGCAGGTGCGGGGCGTTGGTCATGGACTCCATGCCGCCCGCGACGACGATGTCGAACTCGCCGGCGGCGATGAGCTGGTCGGCGAGGGCGATCGCGTCCAGGCCCGACAGGCACACCTTGTTGATGGTCACGGAGGGCACGTTCATGGGGATGCCCGCCTTGACGGCCGCCTGCCGGGAGGGGATCTGGCCGGCGCCGGCCTGGAGCACCTGTCCCATGACCACGTATCCGACCTGTTCGCCGCTGATGCCGGCCCGCTCCAGCGCGGCCTTGATCGCGAAGCCGCCGAGATCTGCGGCGGAGAACCCGGCGAGGGAGCCGAGGAGTCGGCCGGTCGGGGTCCGAGCCCCACCGACGATGACGGAACCGGGCATCGTAACTGGCCTCCATGTGATCGGTGACGCACCTGGTCTGCCACGATACCCACACGGCCCTCGTCCATCTCCGGGAGGTTCACCCATGGGCTCCGCGCCCGGCCCCAGCGGCCCGTTCTCCGGCCTGACCCGTCTCGACCACGTCGGAATCGCCTGCCGCGACCTCGACGCCTCGATCGACTTCTACCGCTCCACGTACGGCTTCGTGGTGGAGCACGAGGAGGTGAACGAGGAGCAGGGCGTCCGCGAGGCGATGCTCCGAATCAACGGCACCGACGACGGCGGAGCCACCTATCTGCAACTCCTCGAACCGACCAGGCCCGACTCACCCGTGGCCAAGTTCCTCGACCGCAACGGCGAGGGTGTCCACCACATCGCCTTCGGCACGGGCGACGTGGCGGCCAGCGCCGCGGGTGTCGGCGAGCGGGGCGTGCGTGTGCTGGACAAGGAGCCGCGGCACGGCACGCTGGGGTCCAGCATCGTCTTCCTGCACCCCAAGGACTGCGGCGGCGTGCTCACCGAACTCGTCCAGGCGGCGGAGCACCCGTAGGCGGACGCCCTATGGCACACTCAGGGGCCCATCGGGGCGAGGGACACGCTCACACGACGTCACGAGGACGTTCCGGACACATCACATCTTGGGCACCCAGAGAACCCTTGACCTTCCCGCCCACCGGAAGTTACCCGAAACCCTCTTCCCAGGGGTGCGGCGCTTGATAAAGTCGGCTAGCTGCCGGATCCGATTTCCGGCGTGGTCCATGTCTTGCCGCCCGGTGGTCGAGCCTTGGTCAACGTGCCGCCGTGCCACCGCGTCGTGAATTTCGACCGGTGCCCGCCCACGTCGGACGGAGGAGGTCGGGGAGTGACCGGTCCCGTCGTCCCGGCCCACCGCCAGGTCCGCACACCACCGGACACCGCACCGTCCACGGGGGTGGAAGCAGCCGCCCTCCCGCCGCTCTCGGCCGAATGCAAGTAGCCGTCTCGCACCCGTTCAGGATTCCGCCACATGTCGTCAAACAACATTGACACCCAGCTCAACAACATCTTCGACGAGGACAACACCCCGCCAGAATTCGACGTGGTGCTGCGTGGCTTTGACCGCACCCAGGTGCTGGACTACCTGGAGGGTCTGCGCAACGAGGCCAAGCAGTCCAGCAAGCAGGTCGAGAAGTTCAAGTCCGAGCTCCAGGCGAAGAACCGCCAGCTCCAGGAGCGTGAGCGCCCCTCCTACGCCGGTCTGGGATCGCGGATCGAGGAGCTGCTGCGCCTCGCCGAGGAGCAGGCCAACGAGCTCGTCCAGAGCGCCCAGATCGACGCCAACGACATCAAGTCGGCGGCCAAGATCGAGGCCGCCGAGATGCGCGCCGCCGCCGAGTCCGAGGCCACCGAGGTCCGCACGCTCGCCCAGCGCGAGGCCGACGAGCAGCGCCAGGCCGCCGAGTCCGAGGCGGAGGAGATCTCCACCACGGCCCGCCGCGAGGCCGACGAGCTCACCTCCACCACCGAGCGCGAGGTGCAGAAGAAGCGCTCCGCCGTCGACCACGAGATCGCCGAGAAGCGGGCGACCTTCGAGGGCGAGATCGCCAAGCTGCGCACCACCACCGAGCGCGAGTGCGCCCAGGCCCGCGCCGCCGCCAAGCGCGAGCGCGACGAGACCATCCAGGCCGCCAAGAGCCAGGCCGAGGAGCTGCGCAAGAACGCCGAGCGCGCCTACGCCGAGTCCGAGGCCCGCCGTACCGAGGCCGAGGACCAGTTCGAGCTCCAGCTCGCCGACCGCCGCGCGGAGGCCGAGCGCCAGGACGCCGAGCGCCTGGCCGCCGCCCAGGCCGCCACGCAGAAGATGGTCAACGAGGCCGAGGAGCGCGCCTCCAGCGCGGAGCAGCGTGCCACCAAGGCCAGCCAGCAGGCCGAGCAGACCCGCCGCGACGCCGAGAACCACGCCAAGCAGCTGGTCAACAACGCCAAGAAGAACGCCGGCCAGATCGAGGCCGAGGCCAAGTCGAAGGCCGAGCACCAGCTCGCCGACGCCAAGTCCGAGGCCAACCGGATCATGACGGCCGCCACCAAGGAGGTCGAGGAGCTCAACGCCCAGCGGGACAGCATCCAGTCGCACCTCCAGCAGCTGCGCCAGCTGCTCGGCGGTGGCGGCGGCGCCCCCGCCCCGGCCGCTCCCGCCGCCCCCGCACCGGCGGCCATCTCCCAGCCGGAGCCGGCCGCCAAGCCCGCTGCCAAGCCCGCCGCGGAGGAGACCAAGCAGCCCGCGCACACCGGCAAGGGCAGCGACGACGAGGACTGGTGGCAGGAGTAGCGTCCCGGTCGTCCTCTGACGGCTGAGCGCTCCGCGTCCACGACGAGGGGCCCGTTCCCGGGAACGGGCCCCTCGTGTCGTGTGCGCGGCGGTCACCGCCCCCACGCGCCCGCGTCCGGTTCGGCACGGGAGGCCGACCGGCCGGCCAGGCCGTCCCTAGCGGAGCGGCTGGACGTCCTTCTCGTAGGGGCCGTCCCACTCCGTCGGCAGGGGATGGGCGGCGGGGTTGACGCGCTGGACGATCTCGTCGAGCACGCGTCGCACGTAGGTCTCGCCCACCCACAGGTGCTTGGCGCCGTCGACACCGATCACCTCCGCCTGGGTGAGCGGTTTGAAGCGCTCGGCTGCCTCGTCGGGGCGCAGGAAGTCGTCGTGCTCGGGGACCAGGGCCACGACGGGCTTCCCGGACTCCGCCCACACCCGCATGTCGGCCTCGTCCGCGCGGTGCAGCGGGGGCGAGAGCAGCAGCGCGCCCTTGATCTGCGGGTCGCAGCCCCACTTGAGCGCCAGTTCGGTGCCGAACGACCAGCCGAGCAGCCACGGCTCGGGCAGGCCTTCGAACTCGGTGAACTCGATCGCCGCGACCACGTCGTGCTGTTCGGTCTCGCCCTCGCCGAACTCGCCCTGGCTGGTGCCGTGCCGCGAGGTGGTGCCGCGCGTGTTGAAGCGCAGCACCGCGATGTTCGCCAGGGCCGGCAGCCGGAACGACGCCTTGCGCAGGACGTGGCTGTCCATCATGCCCTCGGCCGTGGGCAGGGGGTGCAGACACACGAGGGTGGCCACAGGCTTCCCGCCCTCGGGCAGGGCGAGCTCACCGACCAGCTCCAGTCCGTCGGCGGTGTGCAGGGTGATGGGGCGTCGCACGGCGGGCAGCACCGTGGTGGCTCGGATCTCCATGGCTCCTCAGTGTCCGGATGGTCCTCGGGCGGATGTCAGTAGCGGGGGGCGCGCGAACGCCGGTCCCAACAGGAGGAGTGCCAGTGGCGGCGGTCGCCGCCGTCGCCGTAGGGGCGCCAGGCCACGACGTGCGCCATCCCGGCGGGGATCTCCTGCACGCAGCCCGGGCAGCGGTAGACCTTGGTGGCGGAGGCCCCGGGGATGCGCCGCGTCACCCACTCCCCGTCGGCTCCGGTCTCCCGGCGCTGGCCGCCGGTGATGCGCAGCATCAGGGCGTCCTCGTCGGGGGGACCGTTCGACGGTCCGCGGCGACGGGAGGACTGGCGACGGGAGGAGTTTCGACGCGGGCTCACGCCGTCCAGGGTAGGAGAAAAGCGGCAGTGGCCGCCGCCACACGCGCGACGGCGGCCACTGCCGCTCGGGATGATCAGCCGTGGCAGGCGCAGCCGCCGCCCTGCCCCGAGCCCTCCTCGGTGTCGGGCAGCCGGTCCATCAGCAGCGGCGCGGGCACGGTGACGCTGGTCAGGCCGTACTCGCCCATGGCCACCAGGGTGGTGACCACCGACTCGGCTCCGCGCTTCTCCAGGAGCTCGGTCGGGCCCTCGGGGTAACCGCACCCGAACCGCATGGCGGTGTCGACGTCACGGGCGGAGGCGTAGCCGTCTCCGATCATGCGCATCGCGTCGTCGATCTGCGGCGCGATGAGGATCTCGCCCAGGTCCAGGGTCTCCTCCTCGCGGATCATCTCCGCGAAGCGGCCCGTGGGCTGGGGCTCCTCCTTCTCCTCCGTGCCCGCGTAGAAGCCCTGGCCGCTCTTGCGGCCCAGGCGTCCGGCCGCGACCATGCGCCGCAGCAGGGGCGCGGCGACGTAGCGCGGGTCCCGGTACTCCTCCCACAGCACGTCCATGACGGCCAGGCACACGTCCAGGCCGACCAGGTCGGCGAGGGTGAGCGGCCCCATGGGCAGCCCGGCGGCCTTCTGCACGGCGGCGTCGATCTCCTCGCGGCCGGCGACCTTGCGCTCGTAGAGCCGGATGGCGTCGTTGATGTAGGGCACCAGCAGGGCGTTGGCCACGAAGCCGGCGCGGTCGCCCACCGCGATCGGGGTCTTGCCGATGCGCTTGGCGACCTCGGTGACGACGTCCACGGTCTCGGCGGTGGTGGAGACCGTGGTGATGACCTCGGCCAGCTTCATGACCGGCGCCGGGTTGAAGAAGTGCAGACCGACGACCTTGTCCGGGCGTCCGGTGAGCGCGGCGATCTCGGTGACCGAGAGCGAGGAGGTGTTCGTGGCCAGGATCGTGCCGGGCGGGCAGATCCGGTCCAGGTCGCCGAAGACGTCCCGCTTGATGTCCATACGCTCGGGCACGGCCTCGACGACGAAGTCCGCGTGCGCGAGGTCCTCGCGAGAGGTGGTGAAGCTGAGCCGGGCGTCGATCCCGGCGCGTTCCTCCTCGGTGAGTTTGCCCCGGCTGACCGCACGGGAGAGGGACTTGTCCACGTGACCGCGACCGCGGTCGAGGGCGGCCTGGTCGATCTCGACGCCGATGACGTTGAATCCAGCGCGGGCGAACACCTCGGCGATGCCCGCGCCCATCGTGCCGAGTCCGACGACTCCGACCTTGTCAAATTCCTGCACCATGTGCCCCACCTTAGACGGCCGTCCTTTCCGCCCCGTACGTGACCGCCGCGCTCCGGCCCCGGGCGGCCCCGGAAGGCGGTAACGTGACGCCGTGCGTCTCGTCATCGCGCGGTGCAGTGTCGACTACGTCGGCCGTCTCACCGCACACCTGCCCATGGCTCCCCGGCTCGTCCTGATCAAGGCCGACGGGAGTGTCTCCATCCATGCCGACGACAGGGCTTTCAAGCCGTTGAACTGGATGAACCCGCCGTGCAAGCTCCGTGAGGAGACCGTGGCGGACGGCCCCGACGTGTGGACGGTCACGCACACCAAGTCCGGCGAGAAGCTGGTGCTGACCGTCGAGGAGGTCCTGCACGACTCCTCGCACGAGCTCGGCAAGGACCCCGGCCTGCAGAAGGACGGGGTGGAGTCGCACCTGCAGGAGCTGCTGGCCGAGCACATCACCACGCTCGGCGACGGCTACACGCTCATCCGCCGCGAGTTCCCCACCGCGATCGGGCCCGTCGACATCCTGTGCCGCGACGCCGCCAACGCCACGGTGGCGGTCGAGCTCAAGCGGCGCGGCGACATCGACGGCGTCGAGCAGCTCACGCGCTACCTGGAGCTGCTCAACCGCGACCCGCAGCTGGCCCCCGTGCGCGGGGTGTTCGCCGCCCAGGAGATCAAGCCGCAGGCGCGCGTGCTCGCCGAGGACCGCGGGATCTCGTGCGTGGTGCTGGACTACGACGAGCTGCGCGGCATCGAGCCGGACACCCTGCGCCTGTTCTGATCCCCGGGCCGCGGGGCCGGTGTCTCCGCCTCCGGTGTCCTCCGAACGGAGGACACCGACGCGCCCCGGTGGCCGATACCACGGCGGGCGCCGCCGCGGGACGCTCGGACCATGAGCGACGCAGCGATCGAGGCCGTCGGCCTCCACAAGTCCTACGGCGGCACGGCGGCCGTCGCGGGCATCGACCTCAGCGTGCCGCGCGGCGAGGTGTTCGCCCTCCTGGGCCCCAACGGCGCGGGCAAGAGCACGACCGTGGAGATCCTGGAGGGGTTCCGCCACCGTGACGGCGGGGCGGTCCGGGTCCTGGGCGAGGACCCGGGGACGGCCGGGCGTGCCTGGCGCGCCCGCATCGGCATCGTCTGGCAGCGGGAGACGCTCGTCCCCCAACTGTCCGTGCGCGCCGTGGTCCGCCACTTCGCGGGCTACTACCCCGCCGCCGACGACCCCGACGAGGTGATCGAGCGCGTGGGCCTGGCGGAGAAGGCCGGCGCACGCGTGAACTCCCTCTCCGGCGGCCAGCAGCGCCGGCTCGACGTGGCCCTCGGTATCGTCGGCCGACCGGAGCTGCTCTTCCTCGACGAGCCGACCACCGGGTTCGACCCCCGTGCCCGGCGCGACTTCTGGGGCCTGGTGCGCGGCCTCGCCGACGGCGGCACGACGATCGTGCTGACCACCCACGACCTGGAGGAGGCCGAGGCGCTCTCCGACCGGGTGTGCGTCCTGGCCGGCGGCCGGATCAGGGCGGTGGACTCCCCCGCGTCCCTCGGCGGCCGGGCGACCGCGCGGGCCACGGTGGGCTGGGCGGACGGCGGGCGCCGGCGCACCGTCCGGACCGCCGAACCCACCCGCGTGATCGGCGTGCTCGCGGACGCCCACGACGGCGAGATCCCCGAGCTGACGGTGCACCGCCCGACCCTGGAGGACGTGTATCTGGACCTGGTGGGCGGCGGGACCGCGGAGGCGACCGCGTGACCGCCTCGCCGACCGGCGGCCCGCGCCCCTCCGCCACCGACACCTCCGCCACCGGGTCCGACGCGGTATCCGCGGCCGCCCCGGCCCGCCTGCCCGGACCGATACGCCTCGGGCTCTCGCGTGGCTGGTTGGAGGTGCGCGAGTTCGTCCGCGAGTGGGAGAGCGTCGTCTTCACCTTCACGCTCCCCTCGCTCGTCCTGCTGCTGTTCGGCGCGGTCTTCGACGGCGCCTTCGACGCCGGCATGCCCGCCGTGGACTTCTACCTGCCGGGCCTGATCGCCATGGGTCTGATGTCGGTCAGCTTCCAGACCCTGGGCACGGGCATCGCCGTCGAACGCGAGCGGGGCGGCCTGCGCCGACTGCGCGGGACCCCCATGCCGCCGACCGCGTACTTCCTCGGCAAGACCGTCCTGGTCCTGGTCCTCGCTCTGGCCCAACTGGTCCTGCTGCTCGGCGTGGCCGCCCTCGTCCATGACGCCGCGATGCCCCGGAACACCGCCGCGTGGGCCACCCTGGCGTGGGTGTTCCTGCTCGGCACCGTGTCCGGTGCACTGCTCGGCACCGCGGTGAGCTCCCTGGCCCGCAACGCGCGGACCGCGGCCGGGGTCGTCGTGGTCCCGTTCCTGGCCCTGCAGTTCATCTCCGGGATCTTCGTCCCGGTGGCCCTGCTGCCCGACTGGCTGCTCGACACCGCCTCCCTGTTCCCGCTCAAGTGGATGGCCCAGGGCATGCGCGCCGCCTTCTACCCCGACGGGTTCAGCGCCGTCGAGCCCTCGGGGGCCTGGGACCTTCACCTGGTGGCCCTGGCCCTGGGAGTCTGGTGTGCGGGGGGACTGCTGCTGGCACTGACCACGTTCCGGTGGAAGACGCGGAAGGACGGGTGATCGCGGTGGAGGAGCGCCACGCGTGGAACACCGGTGTGTGGTGGGACATCTACTTCACCGCGGTCATGGCGGCCGTCGCGGTCCTGGCCGCGCTCACCACCGGCCCCGCGTGGCGGTGGACCGCCGTCGCGCTCGTGTGCGCGGTCGTCGTCGTGTACTTCGGCTACGGCCGATGGCTCCTGCGGAACCCGGTCCACCGCGCCAGCGGCCGCTCCGTGGTCCTGCTCGTCCTCCTCCTGGCCGCCGTCCTGCCCGCCGTGACACTCAACCCGACCCTCACGTTCATGATCGTGGCGGTCTCCCCGCTGTGCTTCATGGCGGCCGGGACCGTCCAGGCCGTCCCCGCGATCACACTGGTCCTGGTCGTCCCCGTCCTGTACCGGACGCTGACGGGACAGCAGGGCTGGGACACCACCGCGGTCGCCCTGGTGGTCTACGCGGTCATCATCGCGTTCGCCGCCTGGTTCGGCCGCTGGTTCGAGCGCATCGTCGAGCAGAGCTACGAGCGCTCCGAGCTCATCCGGCAACTGCGCGAGAGCCGGGAGGAGGCGGCCCGGCTCTCGGAGCAGGCCGGCGCGATGGCCGAGCGCGAGCACCTGGGCCGCGAGCTCCACGACACCCTGGCCCAGGGTCTCACCAGCGTCATCGCCCTGACCCAGGCGGTGGAGTCGGAGATGGCCTCCGACCCGGCCCTGGCCCGCCGCCACCTGGCGCTCATGCGCGAGACCGCCGCGGACAACCTCGCCGACGCCCGCGCCATGGTCGCCGCGCGCCAGGCGGTCCGGCCGGAGGACGGCGGATCGCTCGACGCCGCGCTCGCCCGCGTCACCGGCCGGCTGGCCGCCGAACTCGGTATCGGAGTCGACCTGACCGTGCGCGGCACCCCCGCCCCGCTCGCGGGCGACGTGCAGGTCTGCCTCCTGCGCACCGCCCAGGAGGCGCTGGCCAACATCCGCAGACACGCCGGCGCCGGACACGCCGACGTCCTGCTGGAGTACTCCCCCGCGGCCGTCTCCCTGACCGTGTCCGACGACGGCCGGGGCTTCACTCCCGCCGCCGCTCCGGGCCACGGACTGGGCAACATGCGCCACCGCGCGGAGAGCGCGGGCGGCACCCTGACCGTGGACAGCGCGCCCGGCACCGGGACGACCGTGCGCGCGTCCGTCCCCCTGCGCGCGGAACCCGCGCGGCCGATCCCAGAGGAGCCCGCCCGGTGATCAGTGTCCTGTTGGTCGACGACCACCCCGTGGTGCGCGAGGGCATCCGCGGCATGCTCGGGGCCGAGGCCGACCTGACCGTGGTGGGCGACGCCGCCTCCGGCCCCGAGGCCGTCGCCCAGGCCGCCGCGCTGCGCCCGGACGTCGTGCTCATGGACCTGCGTATGCCCGGCGGCGACGGGGTCGAGGCCACCGAGCGCATCAGCTCCGGGCTCCCGGGCACGCACGTCCTGGTGCTCACCACCTACGACACCGACGCCGACATCCTGCGCGCGGTCGAGGCGGGCGCCACCGGCTACCTGCTCAAGGACACCCCGCGGGCGGAGCTGGCGGAGGCGGTGCGCTCGGCGGCGCGCGGGAAGACCGTGCTCAGCGGAGGGATCGCCGGAGCCCTGCTGACCGGGATGCGGCGGCGTTCGGTGCCGGAGCCCCCCGCCCTCTCGTCGCGCGAGGCCCAGATCCTGCGCCTGGCCGCGGACGGGCGGACCAACACCGCCATCGCGAGCACGCTGCACATCAGCCCCACCACCGTCAAGACGCATCTGGCGCGGGCCTACGAGAAGCTGGGGGTGCGCGACCGCACGGCCGCGGTCACCCGGGCCCTGCGCCGCGGCCTGCTGCCGGAGGACTGATGCGGACGACCGAACCGGACGCACCTCAGGGCCGTGTCAGGGTGGTTCCCGATACCGCCGAGGCCCCGCGAGGGCGGATAATCGAACCATGGTGGACCCAATGAGTGAACCCAACGGCCCTGGAGCAGGGCGGATGCGCGCCTCCGACGCCGACCGCGACTCCGTCGCGCACCGCCTGCGCGAGGCGCTGGCCGAGGGCCGACTGAGCCCCGACGAGCACAGTGAGCGCCTGGACGCGGTCTACAGCGCCAAGACACTCGGCGAACTCGTCCCGCTCACCGAGGACCTGCCCGAACCCGGCGCCGGCCACGCCCCGGCCCACGTGCCCGGCGACTTCCACTCGCCCCGCCCGGTCTACGGAGGCGGCCGGGTGACCAAGGACGCCGAACCCACCAGCACCGTGGCGGTGGCCGTGATGGGCGGCGCCGACCGCTCGGGCGGCTGGGTGGTCCCGGCGAACTTCTACGCCGGCGCGCTCATGGGCGGGGTGGAGCTGGACCTGCGCGAGGCGCGCTTCACCCAGCGCGAGTCCACCATCTGGGCCTGCACGGTCATGGGCGGGATCGACATCACCGTGCCCGACGACGTCCAGGTCCGGGTCCACGGCCTGCCGGTGATGGGCGGGTTCGGCGCCACGGGCGCACCGCCCAGCGTCATGGACCCCCAGGCTCCGATCGTCCACGTGCGGGGCCTGGCGGTCATGGGCGGCGTCGACGTCAAGTACCGCCGGCGCAAGCACCAGAAGGAGATCGGCGACTGAGCCTGGGTCGCAAAGACTCACATTCGAGACGATTGGTGCGATTCACCGCCCCCAAAGGCCACAGTTCGCATGGAACGGGTCAGAGCCGTGGCTGATTGTGGCAATCTCCCCTACCCCTCCTTGCCGTCGCACCCCCGACGGTGGAAGGCTGCTCCGGTAGTTCGCTCACAGTGTCCATCCCCCGACGCCACGGAGTGGTGGACCCCCAGACACCGGAGGAACATCGTTGCGCCCCATCAGTCGACGTGCCGCTTCCCCCAGACCGAGTGCCTCCCCCCGTCGGCGCGGGACGGCGGCCACCGCCGGACTCGCCGCCGCCATCGTCGCCGCCGGGACGCTCGCCGCGTCCCCGGCCCAGGCCGAGCCGGGTCCGCCCGGCCACGCGGGCCCGCCGGAGCACTCCAACGCCCCTGAGCACGCCGGTCCGCCGCGCTCGGACGAGGCCGCCCTCCCCGACCGGGTGACCGCCGAGGCGATCGAGGAGCACCTGGAGAACCTCAGCACCATCGCGCGCTACAACGGCGGCAACCGCGCCTCGGCCACCCCCGGCTACGACGTGGCCGCCCTGTACGTCGAGGACCAGCTCGAGCGCGCCGGGTACGAGCCGTACCGCCACGAGTACGAGTACCTCGACTGGCAGGAGCACTCCGACGCCGTCCTGGCCATGACGGCCCCGCGCGGAGCCGACTTCGAGGTCGGCGTCGACTTCGCCACCATGAGCTACTCCGCGGCGGGCGACGTGAACGCCGCGGGCGTGCTGGTGCGGACCGAGGCCGGGGACAGCGGATGCTCGCCCGAGCACTTCGAGGGCTTCCCCGAGGGCGCGATCGCCGTCACCATGCGCGGCGCCTGCGCGTTCGCCGACAAGACCCAGAACGCGGCGGACGCGGGAGCCGCCGCGGTCGTGGTGATCAACAACGTGGAGGGACTCCTGCAGGGCACGGTCTCCGAGCCTTCGGACATCCCGGTCGTGGGCATGTCGCAGCATGCGGGCAACACCCTGCTGGAAGCGGGCGAGGGCCTGGAGCTGCGCGTGGCGGTCGACTCCACCGCCGAGACCAGCACCTCCTACAGCGTGCTGGCCGAGACCCCCGGCGGACGCGACGACAACGTCGTGGTCGTCGGCGGCCACCTCGACAGCGTCGAGGAGGGCCCGGGGATCAACGACAACGGCAGCGGCACCGCGTTCATCCTGGAGACCGCGATCCAGCTCGCCGCCCAGGAGGACCCGAACAACAAGGTGCGGTTCGCCTTCTGGGGCACGGAGGAGAGCGGCCTGGTGGGTTCGACCCGCTACGTCGAGAGCCTCACCGAGGAGCAGATCGACGACATCGCGCTGTACCTGAACTTCGACATGGTCGGCTCGCACAACTACGCGCGCTTCGTGCTGGACGGTCGGGGCGAGCTGCCCGACTCCAGCGGGGCGCCCTCGGGCTCCGGTGCCATCGCCCAGGTCTTCGAGGAGTACTTCGAGGAGCAGGGCCAGGTCAGCGAGCCGGGTGTGCTGAGCGGCCGCAGCGACTACCGGCCCTTCATGCTCGCCGGGATCCCGGCCGGCGGCCTGTTCAGCGGCGCCGACGGCACCAAGAGCGAGGAGCAGGTCGAGTGGTACGGCGGCACGGCCGGTGAGCTGTTCGACCCGTACTACCACACGGCCGAGGACACGCTGGACAAGATCAACACGGACGCGCTCGACGAGCTGTCCGCGGCCGGTGCCCACGGCGTGGAGTTCTTCGCCGACACCACCCTGCCGGTGAACGGCGTGACTCCGCTGTCGAGCCCGGTGGTCTCCTTCGACCGGATCGGCGAGGAACTGGTCCGCTAGCGCGGGCCCGAGGAGAGCACAGCGAGGGGCGGAAGGCGTGAACCCCCCGGTTCCACGCCTTCCGCCCGAGCGGTGTCCCCCCTCCGCGACCCGGCCCGAGTGGCCCCCCTCTTCCCACACGGGAGCGCGAACGCGTGCACCGCCGGAAACTACTTTGAGTAGCTCCCGTGTGCCCCAATGTATCAGTGAGGTGTGTCACCTTCACCTGCTGAGACTGAACAGTTATCCTCTGTCACTCCCGGTGACCTGGCCCGGCTCCCACCCGGGCGCCCGTGCGACACTTCGCACCGCCCGAACCCTAGGGTGGGGACCATGACCAAACGGGACACGGACAAGCCGGTCGTACTGTCGAAGATCTACACCCGGACGGGCGACACGGGGACCACGGCGCTCGCCGACATGAGCCGGACGAGCAAGAACGACACGCGCCTCGTGGGCTACGCCGACACGGAGGAGGCCAACGCCGCGATCGGCCTGGTGCTGACACTCGGTGACGTCCCCGACGACGTCCGGACGCTGCTCGGCCGCGTCCAGAACGAACTCTTCGACCTGGGCGCGGACCTGTCGACACCGATCACGCCCGACCCCGCCTATCCTCCGCTGCGGGTCGAGCCGGACTACGTCGCCCGCCTGGAGGAGGCCTGCGACACCTACAACGCCGACCTGCCGACCCTGCGCAGCTTCCTCCTGCCCGGCGGGTCCCCCACCGTGGCGCTCCTGCACACGGCCCGGATCGTGGTCCGACGGGCCGAGCGGGCCGTGTGGGCGGCGATCGAGGAGCACGGCGACACGGTCAACCCGCTCACCGCCCAGTACCTCAACCGGCTCTCGGACCTGCTGTTCATCCTCGGCCGGTACGTCGCGGAGGAGGGCGACGAGGTCCTGTGGAAGCCGGGCGGCGAACGCTAGGGAGCGTGCGCGTGCCTGGCCGCGAAGGACGCCTCCCGGCCGTCAGGCGGCCCCGGACGGCTCGGGCACGAGAGCGACGCGCGGGATCATTCCAGGGAGTCCAGCTCGCGTTCGAGGTCCTCGACCTTGCTCCGCAGTCCGTCGGTCACGCCCTCGCGGATGTCGGCCTTGAGCGTCAGCGACACCCGGGAGGAGCCCTCCCCGGCGGCCGCCACCGCGCGCTTGACGACGTCCATGACCTCGTCCCACTCACCCTCGACGCTGGTGAACATGGACGTGGTCTCGTTGGGCAGCCCGCTGTCCCGCACGACCTTCACCGCACGTGCGACGGCGGGGGCGACGGACTCACCGGAACCGAGCGGAGACACAGAGAACGCGACGATCATGGGGCCCATGCTCCTCACGGCGGACGGGCCCGTCAAGCCGCCGTGCGGGACCGGCTCAGGCCTCCCAGCGGGTACCCGGGGGCATCGACTCCATCCAGGACAGGAACCCGGTGAGCGTGCTGTCGTTCATCGCGATCTCGAACGACACGTCCTCGGGATCACCGTCGCCGCTGGAGGACCACCCCACCTGGAGGACGGTGACGTCGGCCGGCAGGTAGGACAGGTCGGCGGTGTCGGGGGAACGACGTCCCACAACGACGAGACCGCGGCGCGACAGCATCGCTGTCGGCCGCGGTCTGAGCGAGAAGAGGGGGAACCAGCCGAGGCTCTCCGTGCCGTACCGGCCAAAGCCGATCCGCCACGCGCCCCGACGGCCCCTCTCCTCGGGAGCACGCAGGTAACACTCCACCGCACCACCGCGCCGTTTGAGCACCGCGCGGCGTACGACGGCGGCGAGGACCACCGCGACGAGGACGAGGAACAGGGCGATGAGCGCCCACTGCGTGGCGTCGAACCACGTCGTGCCAGGCAGCAGTCGATCCATCGTTGCCGTCCCTCTCGTTAGGCGACTTCCTCGCCGGCGGCGCGCAGACGGCTGCGGGCACGTCCCAGGGCGGTGTTGTCGCCGCCCTCGGACGCGGACGCCAGCGCCGTACGCGCGCGGTCCACGTCGATGTCCTCGGCCAGCTCGGCGGTCTCGGCGAGAATCGACACCCGTCCCTCACCGGAGACGGCGACGAACCCGCTGTGTGCGGCCGCCACGACCTCACCGGTCTCCCGAGCCCCCAGGACGCGAACGACCGCGTCGTGCGCCAGCATCGCGAGCACGGGGACGTGCCCGGGCTGGACACCGATCTCACCATCGACGGTCTTCGCGATGACCATGTCACCCTCGCCGGCCCAAATCTCACGTTCGGGCGAGACGATCTCGACGAAAAGCTTCTTCGACACTGCCACAAACTCCTCGGCTCGTGGGCGGGTTCAGGCGGTCCGGCCCCCGCGGACGGGGGCCGGACCGGTCAGAACCTACTCGCCCTGCAGCTTCTTCGCCTTCTCGACGACCATGTCAATGTTGCCGACATCGAGGAAGGCCTGCTCGGGCAGGTGGTCGTACTCACCGTCGCACACCGCCTTGAAGGAGGAGATGGTCTCCTCCAGCGGCACGAACACGCCCGGGGTGCCGGTGAACTTCTCCGCCACGAACATGTTCTGCGACAGGAAGCGCTCGAGCCGACGGGCGCGGTTGACGACGATCTTGTCCTCTTCGGACAGCTCGTCCATACCGAGGATGGCGATCTGGTCCTGCAGGTCCTTGTTGCGCTGCAGGATCTCCTTCACGCGCTGGGCCACCTGGTAGTGCTCCTCGCCCACGTACTGCGGGTCCAGGATGCGCGAGGTGGAGGCCAGCGGGTCCACCGCCGGGTAGATGCCCTTCTGCGAGATCGGGCGGGAGAGCTCGGTCGTCGCGTCCAGGTGGGCGAAGGTCGTCGCCGGAGCGGGGTCGGTGTAGTCGTCCGCGGGAACGTAGATCGCCTGCATCGAGGTGATCGAGTGACCACGCGTCGAGGTGATCCGCTCCTGCAGCTGACCCATCTCGTCCGCCAGGTTCGGCTGGTAGCCCACGGCCGAGGGCATACGGCCCAGCAGCGTGGAGACCTCCATACCGGCCTGGGTGAAACGGAAGATGTTGTCGATGAACAGCAGCACGTCCTGCTTCTGGACGTCGCGGAAGTACTCCGCCATCGTCAGAGCCGACAGCGCCACCCGCAGACGGGTGCCCGGGGGCTCGTCCATCTGGCCGAAGACGAGCGCGGTGTCCTGGAGGACGCCCATCTCGTCCATCTCCAGGAAGAGGTCCGTACCCTCACGGGTGCGCTCACCGACACCGGCGAACACGGACACACCACCGAAGTTGCGGGCGATACGGGTGATCATCTCCTGGATGAGCACCGTCTTGCCGACACCGGCACCGCCGAAGAGACCGATCTTTCCACCACGCACGTACGGCGTGAGGAGGTCGATCACCTTGATACCCGTGACCAGCATCTCGGTCTTGGACTCAAGCTCGTCGAAGGACGGGGCCTTGCGGTGGATCGGCCAGTACTCGGTCGCACCCAGCTCCGAGGAGGGCACGTCCATGGACTCGCCCAGGGTGTTGAACACGTGGCCCTTGACGACGTCGCCGACGGGCACGCTGATCGGCGCGCCGGTGTCGCGCACCTCGGCGCCGCGGACCATACCGTCCTGGGGCGCCAGGGAGATGGCGCGGACCAGGTTGTCGCCGAGGTGCTGTGCGACCTCGAGCGTGATGGTCTTGGACTCGCCGCCGATGCTCACGTCGGTGTGCAGGGCGTTGTACATGGCAGGCAGGGAGCCGACGGGGAACTCCACGTCGACGACCGGGCCCGTGACTCGGGCGATCCGGCCGGTGGCGGTGCCAGCCCCGGCCGTCCCTTCAACAGTCGCAGTCACTTTTGTTACTCACTTCCCGCGCTGGCAGCAGAGAGCGCGTCGGCACCGCCGACAATCTCACTGATCTCGTTGGTGATCTCGGCCTGACGCGCCTGGTTGGCCAGTCGGGTCAGGTTCTTGGCGAGTTCCTCGGCGTTGTCGGTCGCGGCCTTCATGGCCGCGCGACGGGACGCCTGCTGGGAGGCGGAGGACTCAAGGAGGGCGAAGTAGATCCTGTTGGTGACGTACTGCGGAAGCAGCTGGTCCAGGGCCTCCTCCGCGGAGGGCTCGAACTCGTACAGCGGCAGGGCCTCGCCCCCGTGGGCGGCCTTGAGCTCCTCCAGCGGCACCGGGTAGACCTCCAGCGGCAGGGCCCGGACGGCCTGGGCCCGCTGGGTCAGCATCGAGACGAACTCCGTCGAGACCACGTGGATCTCGTCGACACCGCCGTCGGCGGTGTCCATGGCGAACTTCTCCATGAGGGCGGAGCCGATCTCCTGGGCGTGCGCGTAGGTCGGACGCTCGGTGAAGCCCTCCCACGCGGCCTCGACCGGACGGTCGCGGAACTTGTAGAAGCCCACTCCCTTGCGGCCCACCATGTAGGTGATGACTTCCTTGCCCTGCTCCCGCAGGAGCTGGGACAGGGAGTCGGCCTCCTTGAGGGCGTTGGTCGAGAAGGCCCCGGCCAGACCCTTGTCACTGGTGATGACCAGGACGGCCGCACGGGTCGGGTTCTCCGACTCGGTCAGCAGCGGGTGATCGGTCACCCGGCCGGCCAGAGCGGAGACCGCCCGCGTGATCTCCCGCGCGTAGGGTCCGGCAGCCTCCGCCGCACGCTGCGCCTTGGTGATGCGCGTCGTTGCGATGAGCTCCATCGCACGGGTGATCTTCGCCATCGACTTCGTCGAGCGGATCCTCCGGCGATAGACGCGAAGCTGTGCACCCATGGGTTACTTCCCGCCCTTGGCGACCTTGATGGTCTCCTGGCCGACCTCGTCCTCTTCCAGCGCCTCGGCCTCGGCCTCGGCGCCCAGCAGAGTGCCGGCGGAGGTCTGGAAGCCCTGCTTGAACTTCTCGATGGCGCTCTCGAGCGCCTGCTGGGTCTCCTTCTCGAACTTCCCGCTCTCGCGGATGTTGTCGAGAATGCCCTTGTGCTCACGGTCGAGGTAGGCCAGGAAGTCCTCCTCGAAGCGGCGGACGTCCTCCACCGGGACCTCGTCGATCTTGCCCGTGTTACCGGCCCAGATCGACACGACCGTCTTCTCCATGGAGAAGGGCGAGTACTGGCCCTGCTTGAGCAGCTCCATCATCCGCGCGCCGCGCTCCAGCTGCTGCTTGGACACGGCGTCCAGGTCGGAACCGAAGGCGGAGAACGCCTCCAGCTCGCGGTACTGGGCCAGGCCCAGGCGCAGCGTGCCGGACACGCCCTTGGTGGCCTTGGTCTGCGCCGCGCCACCGACACGGGAGACCGACACACCGACGTCGATCGCCGGACGCTGGCCCTGGTTGAACAGGTCCGAGTCCAGGAAGACCTGACCGTCGGTGATGGAGATGACGTTGGTGGGGATGTAGGCGGAGACGTCGCCCGCCTTGGTCTCGATGATCGGCAGCGCCGTCATCGAGCCCTTGCCCAGCTCGTCGGAGAGCTTCGCGCAGCGCTCGAGGAGCCGGGAGTGCAGGTAGAAGACGTCACCCGGGTAGGCCTCGCGGCCCGGCGGGCGGCGCAGCAGCAGGGAGACCGCACGGTAGGCCTCGGCCTGCTTGGTCAGGTCGTCGAAGACGATGAGGACGTGCTTGCCCTGGTACATCCAGTGCTGGCCCAGGGCCGAACCGGTGTACGGGGACAGGTACTTGAAGCCCGCCGGGTCCGAAGCGGGGGAGGCGACGATGGTGGTGTACTCCATCGCGCCGGCCTCTTCGAGCGCGCCGCGGACGCCGGCGATCGTGGAGCCCTTCTGGCCGATCGCGACGTAGATGCAGCGCACCTGCTTGTCGGGGTCGCCCGACTCCCAGTTGGCCTTCTGGTTGATGATCGCGTCGATACCGACCGCGGTCTTACCGGTCTGCCGGTCACCGATCAGCAGCTGGCGCTGGCCGCGGCCGATCGGCGTCATGGTGTCGATCGCCTTGATACCGGTCTGCAGCGGCTCGTGGACCGGCTGCCGCTCCATCACGGTCGCGGCCTGGAGCTCCAGGTCGCGACGCTCGGTCGTCTCGATCTCACCCTTGCCGTCGATGGGGGCACCCAGGGGGTCCACCACGCGGCCGAGGAAGTTGTCACCCACCGGCACCGAGAGGAGCTGTCCGGTGCGGCGCACCTTCTGGCCCTCCTCGATGCTGGTGAAGTCACCCAGCACCACGACACCGATCTCGCCGACCTCAAGGTTCTGGGCCAGGCCCAGGGTGCCGTCCTCGAACTTCAGCAGCTCGTTCGCCATCGCCGAGGGAAGGCCACCGACGCGGGCGATGCCGTCACCGGAGTAGGTGACGGTTCCGACCTCTTCCGCGCGGGTGGCATCAGGCTCGTACGACTGGACGAAGCGCTGTAGCGCGTCCCGGATCTCGTCCGGCCGGATCGTCAGCTCCGCCATCTCTACGTTGTCCTTGCTCTCAAATGGCGCCGGGCCGGCGCCGTGCGTGCTTGCTTTGCGTTGTTCGCGTGTGTCAGCCAGCCAGACGGCGCTGGACCTCAGCGATGCGCCCGGCGATGGTGTCGTCGATGACCTCGTCACCCACCTGGATGGAGAGACCGCCCAGGACCTCGGGGACGACGTCGATGTTCAGGTGGATCGCGCGACCGTACTTGCGGGTCAGGACGTCCTTCAGACGTGCCTGCTGCGCCTCGGTCAAAGCCTGCGCCGTGCGGACCACCGCGACGTAGCGCTGGGCCCGCTCGGAGACCAGCTGACCGAAGTGGTCGAGCGCCTGTTCCAGGGTACGACCCCGCGGACGGGTGACGGCTTCACTGACCAGGGCCAGCGTCGCGGAGTTCACCTTGCCCGAGAGGAGGTTCTCGACCAGGGTGTTGAGCTGCCCGGCGGACACACCGTCACGCGTCAGGGCCGAGCGCAGCGCGGGCTCGGCGGCGAGGATCCGCCCGAAGCGGAACAGCTCGTCCTCGAGCTCGTCGAGGCGCGTGCCCTCCAGCGAGGCGACGGTCGCGTAGACCGCCATCCGCTCGACGGCGTCGACCATGTCACGCGGGGTGGACCAGTCCTGCTGGACGACGTCGTTGACCACGATGACCGTGGACGGCGACACCTTCTGCTCCAGCAGCTGCCCGACCAGGGCGGTCTTGTGCTCGGTCGGGTTGGACTGGTCGGCCAGCCAGCGGCGGAGGGAGTGCTCGCCGCTCAGCAGGGCGACGACCTCGAAGAGCTCGCCGCCGAGGGAGACCGCGTACTGGCCGGCGCCCGCCGACGCCAGGACGTTCTCGTCCAGGCGCCGGGTCACCTCGGCCAGGGAGGAACGGCTGATACCACGCATCAGCGCACCTCGGCTTGCTGCGCGCTCTCGCTCTGCTCCAGTTCCTCCAGGAACCGGTCCACCACGCGCGAACGGGCCGCGTCGTCGTTCAGCGTCTCACCGACGATGCGCGTCGCGAGCTCGGTGGACAGCGCCCCGATCTCGCTGCGGAGCTGGACCACGGCCTGCTGGCGGTCGGCCTCGATCTGGGCCTGGGCGGCCTCGATGATCCGACGCGCCTCGACCTGGGCCTCCTCGCGAGCCTCGGCGATGATCGCCGCGCGCTGCTCCTTGGCCTTCTCCAGCTCCTGGGCGTACTCGCGGTGCGCCTCTTCGAGCTTCTCCTTGTACTGCTGGCGGATCTCGTCCGCCTCGGCCTCGGCCTTCTGAGCGCGAGCGATGCCACCCTCGATCTGGTCGGCACGCTCGTCAAGCGCCTTGGTCAGCCTCGGCCACATCTTGTAGACGACGCCGAGGATGATGAGGAAGGCGATGAGACCGAAGGTGAACTCGTCCCAGTGAATACGCAGGACGTTCTCTTGTTCAGCTGCCAAATACATGGTTGGCATCCCCTTCGCGTTCGTATGACCTTGCGACTAGACGGCGAACGCGAGAACGAAGCCGAGAATGGCCAGCGCCTCGATGACCGCGAAGCCGAAGATCATCTGGCCCTGGAGGATGCCGCGGGCCTCGGGCTGACGGGCGATCGCCTGGACGCCCATGCCGAAGACGAGACCGACGCCGATGCCGGGGCCGATGGCGGCGAGACCGTAACCGATGGAGTTCAGGCTGCCAGCGATTTCCATTTGATATTCCCTTTACTACACGCCGACGATCATGGTCGATGCCGGACTGACGAGATGAATTGAACGGGGTCGTGCATACGCGACTGAGTCGGCCGGAGGCCGCACCCTAGTGCGCGCCCTCCAGGGCCTCACCCAGGTAGATGGAGGACAGGAGGACGAAAACGTAGGCCTGCACCGCCATGATGAACAGCTCGAAGCCCGTGAAGACCAGGAAGCCGAGCAGGGCCATGGCGGAGTAGCCGACCGAGATCGCGCCGAAGCCGGCACCCATCTCGGAGAGCGGGTTGAACATGTAGAAGCCGGCCGCGGCGAACAGTGCCAGGAGCAGGTGCCCGGCGAACATGGTCGCGAACAGACGGATCATGTGCGTGGCCGGTCGAATGATGAAGTTCGACAGTGCCTCGATCGGAACGACGATGGGCAGGATCCACAGAGGGACACCACTGGGGATCAGTCGTGCCTTGAAGTGTCCGGCCGCGCCGTGGCGGCGGATGCCCACGATGTTCCAGAGCAGGAAGATGAAGATGGCCAGGACCGCGGGGAAGGCCAGGTTGGAGGTCACCGGCAGCTGGAGGCCGGGGATGAGACCCATGACGTTCATCGAGAAGATGAAGATGAACAGGGTCACCATCAGGGGGAGGAACTTGTCCCCCTCCTTGCCGATCGCGGTCCGGGTGACCTGGTCGCGCAGGAAGGTGACCAGCAGTTCGGCCACACTCTGACCGCGGCTGGGGACGACCTTGGACTTGCGCGTGGTGAAGTACCAGAAAGCCGCGGCGATCAGCAGTGCGACGACCGCGACGAGGTAGTACTTGTTCAGGCCGGAGGTACCGGGAAGGCCGAAGTCGAGCCACGGCGTGGGGAAGAAGAGGCTGACACTCGGAGCCTCGAAACCACAACCGTCGCCGAAAATCTTGCAGCTTGATTCGGACGCCGCGACGACGCTCACGTCAGCACCCACGGCGATCCCTTTCGTCGTGACGCAACTCAATCCTCGATGTTGTGTTCAGTGCGGTTCCGCGCTCGACGCGGGCGAACGCAGCTGGATGTTCGGTCAGGACCGGACGTGCTGGGTGTAGATGAGGTAGATCGACCCGACAAAGCCGAGCCCCAGACCGATGGGCAGGAACAGGGCGGAGAATCCCAGGAACTGATCCGCGACCCAGCCCACGCCGCCCCAGAAGGCGAGGCCCCCCAGCAGATACGAGACGAGAGTGATCCCGTTGGCGCTCGACGGCTCCGTGTCGGAAGCGGCGTCCTTCGCGCTTCGGTGCTCGTTCATCTCGCTCCGGAAGATAGCAGTAGGTCAGAAGGCCGTGCACACCGCCCCGCCAACGCGGGCTCACCGGTGTGCCTCACTGTCCTCGGTGACCGGCGCGTCGTCTTCGCTCGCGGGGACGATCGTCGGCTGCTTGCTCCGCTTCACCGCGACCGCTTGCGCGGCCAGCCACGTGATGATGCAGGCCAGAGCCGTCCAGACGAAGACGTCGGTGTCCAGAGCCGTCGTTCCCTTGAACATGAGGAGGATGACGAAGAGGATGCCGAGCTTCGTCGTGTAGACCAGGAACGCCACCGGGAGCAGCAGCTCCGGTCGGCGGCCGCCGGTCCACGAGATGACGAAGGCGGAGACGGCGAAGGCACCGATGACCAACCCAACCCCGAAGAGCCCGCCGTACACTCCCTGGAGTCCAGAGAGAGCGAAGCCGACGATCATGGCGACCACGCCGACGACGGCCGTCGGAAGCGCGGCGCCGCGGAGAATCCGGGCGTCGTGTTCCTGCATGCGAGAGCTCCGTGGGGTTCAGTGGGTACCTGCTCGTGAAAGCTATCACAAGGTTTTTGGTGCCATATCCCAGGGTTCCTTAACGAGACCTTAACGCTCCCCGAAGGCGCCGCTCCAGGCGGCTTCCGCCGCGATTGTCGCCTTGGCCACATTCGTCCCGACGGTGATCTTGCAGGTCAGACGTGTCCGCTTCGGCACCGGCCGTCACCGCTCGTTCAGGCATCAGATGACGAATCGTGATCTGCCGTCGCCCGTGCCGTGTCCCGCCGGTCCCAAGGGAGCAGACCGCGACGACGCAGTCGGGGCAGGGCGATGAGCCCCACCGCGCACACCCCGACCAGCGCGGTCACCGTCAGGACGATCACCGGGGAGTCGAAGACCGACAGCGACACCGCGGCGAAGGCCACGATCCCCGCCCACAGGTACATCAGCAGCACCGCGCGCACGTGGCTGTGCCCCATGTCGAGCAGCCGGTGGTGCAGGTGCCCGCGGTCGGGCGCGAACGGGGACTTCCCGGCCAGGAGCCGGCGCAGCACGGCGAGCACGAGGTCGGCCAGCGGCAGCGCGATGACCAGCAGCGGCAGGGCCACGGGCAGGAACACCACGAGGCCGGAGCTGAACCCCTCCCGCGCCGTGTTGGCGTCGAACTGACCGGTCACGGTGATGGTGATGGAGGTCAGCAGCAGGCCCAACAGCATCGACCCGGTGTCGCCCATGAACACGCGCGCGGGGTGGAAGTTGTGGAAGAGGAACCCGGCGCAGGTGCCCGCCAGGATGATCGCGATCATCGCCGGGTAGGACTGGCGGACGAAGCCCTGCTCCACCGCGACCACGTAGTAGTAGGCGAAGAACGCCGTGGACGAGATGCCGACGATGCCCGCGGCCAGGCCGTCCAGGCCGTCGGCGAAGTTGACCGCGTTGATGGTCACCACGATGAGCAGCACCGAGATCATCGCGCCCAGCCACGGGCCCAGGGAGAGCTGGGTGCCGGGCAGCGGCAGCCACAGCAGCTGCACGCCCTGGGCCACCAGGATGCCCGCGGCGGCGACCTGCCCGGCGAGCTTGCTCAGCGCGTCCATGCCCCAGCGGTCGTCGATGACGCCGATCACGGTGATGAGTCCGCCCGCCAGCAGCAGGCCGAGCCAGGTGTCGGCGACGAACACGTTCTGCAGGTGCGGGAGTTGCGCGGAGATCAGCAGCGCCGCCGCGAAACCGCCGTAGATGGCCAGGCCGCCCAGCCGCGGGATCGGTTCGGAGTGCACGTCGCGGTCGCGCACCGGCGGGGTGGCGCCGAAGGCGATCGCGAAGCGCCGGACGATCGGCACGAGCAGATAGGTCACCGCGGCCGCGATGACGAAGGTGAGCGCGTACTCCCGCACCGCTGGGCCCCTCTAGTTGTCGGAACGTTCGCCGTTCGGGGCCTGCCCTGCCGCGTCCTGGTCCCCGCGGCCGTCGGCGTCGCCCTCGGGGCCGACGGGCGCCGAGCCGGGGGAAGCCGACTCCGCGGAGGCGGTCTCCTCGGCGCTGGGCTCGCTGGTCCCGGGCTGTTCGGCCGCGGCCCGGGGCTCGGCCCCGGCGGCCGCCGCGTCGGCCGTCTCGGCCTCGGCTCCGGACTCCTCGGACTCCACCGGCTTGGGCTTGGTCCGGCCCTTGCGCAGTTCGCCGATGACCGTACCGCACACACCGCGCAGCTGCTCGATGGAGATCGCGCCGGCACGCAGCACGCGCGGGACCGCGTAGGTGAGGTCCACGATCGTGGAGGCCACGGGGGCCTCGCTCTCACCGCCGTCCAGGTAGACCGCGATGTCCTGGTCCCCGAGCTGCTCCAGGGCCTCCTCCATGGTGGCCGCCGCGGGCTGCCCGGACTTGTTCGCGCTGCTCACCGCCATCGGCCCCACCTCCTTGAGCAGCTCCAGGGCGACGGGGTCCATCGGCATGCGCACGGCCACGGTGCCCTTGGTGTCGCCGAGGTCCCAGGACAGGCTCGGGGTCGCGGTGCACACGAGGGTCAGCGGACCGGGCCAGAACTCCTCCATCAGGTCCCGGCCGTGCGTGCCCAGGTCGTCGATGAGCGCGGTGGCCGCGCGCATGGACCCGACCAGCACCGGCGGCGGCATCTCCCGGCCGCGGCCCTTGGCGGCCAACAGGTCGGCCACCGCCTTGGGGCTGAAGGCGTCGGTCCCGATGCCGTACACGGTGTCCGTGGGAAGAACCACGAGCTCACCCTTGCGTACCGCGGACGCGGCGTCGACGATGCCGTCCTTGCGGGCCGTCTCGTCCGCGCAGTCGTAGATGCGGCTCACCTAGAACTCCTTGTGTGGAAACCCGGTACAGGTCCGGGAGGAAACGTGTCCCCGGCCCGTGGCACGTCAGCCGTCCCCGTCGGCGCGGCGCATGACCACGAAGCGGTCGCGCCGGGCCATGTCCTTGCGGTTGAGGACGTCGCGCCAGCCCTGGTCCTCGGGGAACAGCCGGGGGATGTCGATGCCCTGCCCGTCGTGGTGCTCGACCGCCATGGCACCGCCGGGACGCAGCAGCCTGCGGCCGACGGCCTCCAGGTCGCGGATCATGTCGAGCCCGTCCTCACCCGACCAGAGCGCGGGCGCGGGGTCGTAGTCGCGGACCTCCGGCGGGATCGCCCCGGCCTCGCGGGTGGGGACGTAGGGCGGATTGCTGATGAGCAGGTCGACGCGTCCGTTGAGCTCGGGCAGGGCGGTGCGCAGGTCGCCCTGATGGGCGGTGACCCGGTCGGCGTGGCCGCTGGAGTCGATGTTGCGGCGGGCCCAGGCCAGCGCTCCGGGGTCGATCTCGACGGTGTGCACGCGCGAGCGCGGCACCTCCTGGGCGATGGAGATGGCGATGGCCCCCGAACCGGCGCCGAGATCGACGACCAGCGGGTCGGCCACGTCCATGGCGCGCAGGGTCTCGATCGCCCAGTCGACCATGATCTCGGTCTCCGGCCGCGGCACGAACACTCCGGGGCCGACCTGGAGTTCCAGGTACCGGAAGTAGGCGCGGCCGGTGATGTGCTGGAGGGGCTCGCGTGCTTCCCTGCGGGCCACGCACTCCCAGTAGCGGGCGTCGAAGTCGCCGTCGCCGACCGAGTGCAGCTCCCCTCGACGGACACCGTGCACGAACGCCGCGAGCTCCTCGGCGTCCGTCCGGGGCGATGCCACTCCGGCCTCCGCGAGCCTCAGTGTGGCGCGGGCGACCTCGTCGAGCAGGAAGTTCATGATTGAGCTGCTTCGAGCCTCTCCTTGGTGTCCGCGTCCACCAGGGCCTTGACGACTCCGCTCAGGTCCCCGTCGAGGACCTGGTCGAGGTTGTAGGCCTTGTAGCCGACCCGGTGGTCGGAGATGCGGTTCTCCGGGAAATTGTAGGTGCGCACGCGCTCGGACCGGTCCACGGTGCGGACCTGGCTCTTGCGCTCGGCGGCGGCCTCGGCGTCCGCGCTGGCCTGGGCCTCGGCGTAGATGCGGGCGCGCAGGATGCGCATCGCCTGCTCCTTGTTCTGGAGCTGGCTCTTCTCGTTCTGGCACGAGGCGACGATGCCGGTCGGCAGGTGCGTGATGCGGACCGCGGAGTCGGTGGTGTTGACGGACTGTCCACCGGGCCCGGAGGAGCGGTAGACGTCGATCCGCAGGTCCTTGTCCTGGATCGCGACCTCGATCTCCTCGGCCTCGGGGACCACCAGGACGCCCGCCGCGGAGGTGTGGATGCGGCCCTGGGACTCGGTGACGGGGACACGCTGCACACGGTGCACGCCGCCCTCGAACTTGAGCTGGGGCCACACGCCGGAACCGGGCTCGGGGGTGCCACGGTTCTTGAAGGCGATGGTGATGTCCTTGTAGCCGCCGAGGTCGGAGTGGGTGGCGTCGATGATCTCGGTCTTCCACCCCTGGCGCTCGGCGAAGCGCAGGTACATGCGCACGAGGTCGCCCGCGAAGAGCGCGGACTCCTCACCGCCCTCTCCGGCCTTGACCTCCATGATGAGGTTCTTGTCGTCGGAGGGGTCGCGGGGGACCAGCAGGACGCGCAGGCGCTCGGTGAGCTGTTCGGCCTCGATGGTCAGGCGGTCGGCCTCCTCTGCGAACGAGGAGTCCTCGGCGGCGAGCTCGCGCGCGGCCTCGATGTCGCTCTCGACCTCCCGGAGCGCGCGATAGGACTCGATGATGGGCGTGAGCTGGGAGTAGCGCTTACCCAGTGTCCGAGCCTTGCCCTGGTCAGCGTGCACCTCGGGGTCGGCGAGCTGTTGTTCCAGCTCGTAGTACTCCCCCAGGAGGTCGTCCAGCTTCAGTTCTGCCACATCTGCCGCCTTGTTCGCTTGCCTGCCCTGTGTCTCGCCCCGTGCGGGGCCGATCCGGTCCCCGTGGCGCCGACGCGGTCGGCGCCACGGGGGCAGCGGGCGGCGCTACTTGCGCTTGCCGAAGCGCTTCTCGAAGCGGGCGACGCGGCCACCGGTGTCCATGATCTTCTGCTTGCCGGTGTAGAAGGGGTGGCACTCGGAGCACACGTCGGCGCGCAGCTTGCCCTCGGTGATCGTGCTGCGGGTGATGAAGTGGGCCCCGCAGGTGCAGGTCACCTCGGTCGCCACGTACTCGGGGTGGATGTCGGCCTTCATGTGCTTCTCCTTGCTTGGGCGGCCGCCGGACGCATGCCGCGCGCACCACCACCGGTCGGGTGGTGCGATCGCTTGCGGACACGCGCGAACCGGTGCCGCGCTGTTCCAGGTGGTGGGGCCGGCGGGCCGTCCCCTCGCGGGGAGGCAGGCCGAGTCCCTGCTACCAGTTTGCCAGACCGACAACCATGCCGGGACCAGTCCCTATTCCCACCGCCGTCGGTGGACGCCCGCCCCGGACGGGCGGGAGCACGCGTGACGGCCCCCTCCCCGGTTCGGGAAGGGGGCCGTCGACGGACTGCGGGCTAGCGGTCGCGCTCGGGCCCGACGGTCGTCTGCTGGATCTGCATCAGGAACTCCGCGTTGCTCTTGGACTCACGCATCTTGTCCAGGAGCAGCTCGATGGCCTGTTGGGTGTCCAGGGCGTGCAGCACCCGGCGGAGCTTCCAGACGACGGCCAGCTCCTCGCGCGACATCAGGATCTCCTCCTTACGGGTGCTGGACGCGTCCACGTCCACGGCCGGGAAGATCCGCTTGTCGGCCAGGCTCCGGTTGAGCTTGAGCTCCATGTTGCCGGTGCCCTTGAACTCCTCGAAGATCACCTCGTCGGCACGGGAGCCGGTCTCCACCAGCGCCGTCGCCAGGATGGTCAGCGAGCCGCCGCCCTCGATGTTGCGGGCCGCGCCGAAGAAGCGCTTGGGCGGGTACAGCGCCGTGGAGTCCACACCACCGGACATGATGCGCCCGCTGGCCGGAGCGGCCAGGTTGTAGGCGCGGCCCAGGCGGGTGATCGAGTCCAGCAGGACGACGACGTCCATGCCCATCTCCACGAGGCGCTTGGCCCGCTCGATGGCCAGGTCGGCGACGACCGTGTGGTCCTCGGCCGGACGGTCGAAGGTCGAGTGGATGACCTCGCCCTTGACCGTGCGCTGCATGTCGGTGACTTCCTCGGGCCGTTCGTCGACCAGGATCACCATCAGGTAGCACTCGGGGTTGTTCTCGGTGATCGCGTTGGCGATCGACTGCATCACCATCGTCTTGCCGGCCTTGGGCGGCGAGACGATGAGACCGCGCTGGCCCTTGCCGATAGGCGCGACGAGGTCGATGATGCGGGTGGTGAGGATGCCCGGCTCGGTCTCCAGGCGCAGGCGCTCCTGCGGGTACAGGGGAACGAGCTTGGAGAACTCCTGGCGGCCCTTGGCCTGGTCCGGCGACATGCCGTTGACCGAGTCCAGCCGCACCAGGGCGTTGAACTTCTCCTTGCGCTCGCCCTCCTTGGGCTGGCGGACCGCACCGATGATGTGGTCGCCCTTGCGCAGGCCGTGCTTGCGCACCTGGGCGAGCGAGACGTAGACGTCGCTCTGCCCGGGCAGGTAGCCGGTGGTGCGCACGAAGGCGTAGTTGTCCAGGATGTCGAGGATCCCCGCGACCGGCAGCAGGACGTCGTCCTCACCGATCACCGGCTCCGGCTCCTGGCCGCCGCCTCCGCGCCCGCGCCGGTCACGACGGTCGCGACGCCGTCCGCGGCGGCGTCCGCCGCCGAAGTCGTCATCGTCGCTGGGGCCGCCTCCGCCGCGGCCCTGGTTCTGGCCGCCGCCCTGCTGGCCGCCGGAGGAGCTTTGCTGGTCGTCACCACCCCGGTTGCGGTTGCGACGGTTGCGCTGGCGCTCTCGACCCTGCCCGGACCTGGTGTCACGGTCCTCGGAGGTGTCGGGGCCGTTCTTCTGGGGGGTGCTGGATGTCTTGGTCACGCTGCTCGCGGTGGTAGAGGAGTCGGTGCCGTCCACCGATCGGGCCTTCTCGCCGGACTCGTCGCCGCGCCTGCGGGACGACCGACGGTTGCGGGGCGGCTTGTCGCCCCGCGCGCCCTGGGAGTCGGTCACGGCCTGGTCCGACGGACGCTCGTCCGCGCGCTTGCGCGGCGCTTCGTCCGTGCCCGACGTGTCGGGGGTACGAGCCTCGGTCTGGCCGTCGGTTTCCTCGACCTTACCGGTCTTGGGCGCCGCGTCGGCTTTCTTTGGGGATTTGGCCTTGGCCGGAGCCCCGGCGGGGCCTCCCCCCTTGGCCTCGATCGCCGCGATCACGTCGCTCTTGCGCATGCGCCCCGTACCGGTGATGCCCAGGCTCGACGCGAGCTTTTGCAGCTCGGGGAGCTTCAGCGCCGCGAGCCCGGTACCGCGCGACGCGGCGCGGGACCGCGACGGCGCCGACGCACCAGTTGGCGCGGCATCGCCAGCCTCCGCCGCGGAAGCGTCGGTGGTGGCTTTGCTGTCGACCGCCGCGTCCGTGTGGAGTTCGGTGGTGTCGCTCACTAAGGGTCCTTCCCAAGGAGCGGGCTTCGGCCGTCAGCTTCTGCTGGAGCGGCCGGCCCGATGGTGCGAACCGGCAGGCAGCCGGGTAGGGCGTGCCCCACGTGGATGTCGGAAACCGGCGGTAGACGGTCCCCTACCCAATCGCGGCGGGCTCTGGGTACAGCCAGACGTCGGGGCGGATGGCTCGGTGGTGTTGCCGGTCAACCCTGGTGGCACGCTCATCCGGGGAGAAGCGCACTGGGGAGACATTGGCACAGTCGCGGGGAAACCGCTGACTCGACACAGTGGCCGCCGCTTCCGGAAGGTCGTGAGAACGGACCACCGGAGTATGGGACGCGGAAGCCGCTGTGGCGGATGAGCACTTGCCCCGCAACGGGGCATCTGGTGCTTCACCTAGCCTAACATCACCAGAGGCCACGGCTATTCCTCGACACAGGTGCTACGAATGGGGAGATGGGGTCCGCACCCCCGCCGGCTCAACGAGCAGGGGGCGTATGTCCCAATCATTACCCGTCCTGCGACTGATCGAATCAATCTGCTGGACGATTTCCGGCGATTCCTCACTCGCGATTCCCTCGCCCACCGTGCAGAGCACCAGCACCGTGGGCCCCGCCCCGGAGACCACCGCGGGCAGACCCTCCCGTTCGCGCAGGTCACGAACCAGTTCCAGGGTCCTGGGCATCGCGGGGGCCCGGTAGGACTCGTGTAGCCGATCCTCGGTGGCCGCGTACAGGTCCGCGACATGGCCACAAACGGCCGCGGTGAGCAGTGCGGCGCGCCCGGCGGTGAAGGCCGCGTCCCCGTGGGGGACGGTCTCCGGGAGGAGCCCGCGGGCCCGCTCGGTGGACAGCCGCCACTCGGGCACGCACAGCACCGGCAGGACGCGCGGGTCGGGCGTGAGCGAGACCGCGCCCCACCGGTCGCCGTCGCGGTAGGCCACCGTGTAGCCGCCGAACACGCACGGGGCGACGTTGTCGGGGTGGCCCTCGATGTCCGCGGCGATCTGGTAGATCCCGTCGCGGTCAGGTCCGCCGTCGGGCCCCGTCCGGCCCAGCAGGGCGCTGGCGGCGGCGACGCCGCCCACGATCGCCGAGGAGGACGAGCCGAGGCCCCGGGCGTGCGGCACCCTGTTGACGCAGACGAGGTCGAGGCCGGGGAGCTTCTCCCCCGCCCGTTCGAAGGTCTCGCGCATCGCACGCACCACGAGGTGGCGCCGGTCCAGCGGGACCTCTCCGGCGCCCTCCCCCGCGACCTCGACGCGCAGGTCGTCGTCCTCGCGCCGACGGACGTCGAACTCGTTGTCCAGCCGCAGCGCCAGGCCCAGGGCGTCGAAGCCCGGACCGAGGTTGGCGCTGGTGGCCGGCGCGCGGACGACCACCCTGGTGGGTCGTGTTGGGTTCACTTCGTCCTTTCAGAGCCGGTGCCCGCGGAGCGAAGCGAAGCCGCAAGCACAGTGAGGGCGCCGGCCGGGCCGCAGGTTCCCGTGCTCAAGGCGCCCGGACCTCAGACGAGGTCGAGGGCCTTGGCCGCGGCCAGGGCGTCGACGGGGACGGTGGTGGCGGAGGAGGCCCCGGCCAGCGCCCAGTCGGGGTCCTTGAGGCCGTTGCCGGTGACGGTGCACACGACCCGGCTGCCGCGCTCGACCTGGCCGGCCTCGACGGCCTGGAGGAGTCCGGCGACACTGGCCGCGGAGGCCAGTTCGACGAAGACGCCCTCCTCGGCGGCGAGGAGCTTGTAGGCGGCCATGATCTGGCGGTCGGTGACCTTGTCGATGAGCCCGCCGGACTCGTCGCGGGCCTGTTCGGCCAGCTTCCACGAGGCCGGGTTGCCGATGCGGATAGCCGTGGCGATGGTGCTCGGGCTGGTGACGGGCGCCCCGTCGACGATCGGCGCGGAACCGCTGGCCTGGAAGCCGAGCATCCGGGGGCGGCGCGTGGAGACGCCGTCGTCGGCGTACTCGCCGTAGCCCATCCAGTACGCGGTGATGTTGCCCGCGTTGCCCACGGGGATGCAGTGGACGTCGGGGGCGTCGCCGAGGGCGTCGACGATCTCGAAGGCCGCGGTCTTCTGCCCCTGCAGGCGGTAGGGGTTGACCGAGTTCACCAGGGCGACGGGGTAGTCGACGCTGAGCTTGCGGGCCAGTTCCAGGCAGTCGTCGAAGTTGCCGTCGACCTGGAGCAGGCGCGCGCCGTGGACGAGGGCCTGGGCCAGCTTGCCCATGGCGATCTTGCCGCGGGGCACCAGCACCGCGCACGTCATGCCCGCTCGGATGGCGTAGGCGGCGGCGCTCGCGCTGGTGTTGCCGGTGGAAGCGCAGATGACCGCCTTGGCGCCGTCCTCGGCGGCCTTGGTGATGGCCATCGTCATCCCGCGGTCCTTGAAGGACCCGGTGGGGTTGAGGCCCTCCACCTTCAGGAACACCTCGCAGCCCGTCAGGGCGGAGACGCGCGTGGCAGGCAGCAGGGGCGTGCCGCCCTCCTGAAGGGTGACGACGGGGGTGTTCTCATTGACGGGAAGGCGGTCGCGGTACTCCTCGACGACCCCTCGCCAGGCCCGTGCCATGCTCACGACTGTGTCCTTTTCGGGTGAGATGCGGCTTCGCTTGACGCGCTGGAGTCGGTTGCGCCCGCCTCGCCGGCGGCGCCCCGACCTGCCACGAGTCTATGACCCCGTGGCGGGTATCTCGAATCCCGGCCCCCACGTCTCAAAATGTGAGAACGAGGGCCGGGGGCTCAGTCGGCGAAGGTCTCCACGCGCATCACGCTGGCGACCTCGCGGACCATGTCGTGGCCGCGCAGCCGCTCCACCGTGCTGCTGAGAGCGGAGTCCGGAGCCGGGTGGCTGACCAGGACCAGCTGGGCGTCGTCCCCGCTGCCCTCCTGGCGCACGTTCTTGATGGACACGCCGTGGTCGGCGAAGACCTCGGCGACCTTGGAGAGCACACCGGGGCGGTCCGCCACGTCCAGGGAGACGTGGTAGCTGGTGATGGTGTGGCCCATGTCGTGGACCGGCAGGCCCGTGTCGTGGGCGCCCTCGGCCACCGAGGTGTCGGCAATCCGGTTGCGCACCACGGCGACCAGGTCGCCCAGGACCGCGCTGGCGGTCGGCGTGCCCCCGGCGCCCGCGCCGTAGAACATCAGCCGGCCCGCCGACTCGGCCTCCACGAACACCGCGTTGTAGGCCTCCTTGACCCCGGCCAGTGGGTGCTCGACCGGCAGCATCACCGGGTGGACGCGCACGCCCACGGACTCCCCGTCCTGCGAGCGCTGGCAGATGGCCAGGAGCTTGACGACGCACCCCATGTCGCGCGCGCTGGCGATGTCGGCGGCCGACACCCCGGTGATGCCCTCGCGGTGCACGTCGGCCGCGGTGACCCGCTGGGTGTGGAAGGCCAGGCGGGCCAGGATCGCGGCTTTGGCCGCGGCGTCGAAGCCCTCGACGTCCGCGGTGGGGTCGGCCTCGGCGTAGCCCAGCGCCTGGGCCTCCTCCAGCGACTCGGTGAACCCGGCGCCGAGGGAGTCCATGCGGTCCAGGACGTAGTTCGTGGTGCCGTTGACGATGCCCAGCACCCGGTCGACCCGGTCCCCCGCCAGGGAGTCGCGCAACGGGCGCAGCAGCGGGATGGCGCCGGCCACCGCCGCCTCGTAGTACAGGTCCACCCCGGCGTCACGCGCCGCGGCGTGCAGCGTCTGGCCGTCCTCGGCCAGCAGCGCCTTGTTGGCGGTCACCACGGACTTGCCCGCCTTCATCGCGGCGAGCATCAGCGAGCGCGCCGGCTCGATGCCGCCGATCACCTCGACCACTACGTCGATGTCGGGGCGCGTCACCAGTCCCGTGGCGTCGGTGGTCAGCAGCGCCGGATCGACACCGCGGTCGCGGTCCATGCGCCGGACCGCGATCCCGCCGATCTCGATCGGCGTACCCACGCGCGCGGCCAGTTCCTCCGCCTGCTCGTTGACCAGGCGCACGACTTCCGAACCCACAACGCCGCATCCGAGCAGCGCCACCTTCATCGCCATTTGGGCGTGACTCCCAGTTCTCTCGTGTCCGACGGTCGCGCGGCGGTGCCGCGGGCGCCGGACGGTTCAGCCTACGTCGAGGCGGAGCAGGTCCTCCTCGGTCTCCCTGCGCACGATCACGCGTGCCTCGCCGCCGCGGACCGCGACCATGGCGGGCCGGGGCAGGTGGTTGTAGTTGCTCGCCATGGAGTAGCAGTAGGCGCCGGTCGCGGCGACGGCCACGAGGTCCCCGGGCCTGAGGTCGGCGGGCAGGTGGAGGTCGTGCACGATGATGTCGCCGCTCTCGCAGTGCTTGCCGACCAGGCGCGAGAGCATCGGCCCGGCGTCGCTCTCGCGCGAGACGAGACGGCCGGTGTACTCCGACCCGTACAGGGCGGTGCGGATGTTGTCGCTCATGCCGCCGTCGACGCTGACGTAGGTGCGGATGCCCTCGACGTCCTTGACGGTGCCGACCTCGTAGACGGTGATGCCCGCGGGCCCGGCGATCGCGCGGCCGGGCTCGACGGCCACGCGGGGCTGGGGCAGGCCCGACTCCTCGCACTCGCGGCGCACGATCGCGGTGAGGCTCTGGGCGATCGTCTTGGCGTCCAGGGGGTCGTCGCCGGAGGTGTAGGCGATACCGAGACCGCCTCCGAGGTCGAGCTCGGCCAGGGTGACGCCCTGGTCCTCGTGGACGCCCGCGAGGAAGCGGGTGACCCGCCGGGCGGCCACCTCGAAGCCGGAGGTGTCGAAGATCTGGGATCCGATGTGCGAGTGCAGGCCCACGAGGTCCAGATGCGGCGCGGCCAGGACCCGGCGGACGGCCTCGGCGGCGGCGCCGGTGCTCATCGCGAAGCCGAACTTCTGATCGTCGTGCGCGGTGGCGACGAACTCGTGGGTGTGCGCCTCCACACCGGTGGTGACGCGGATGAGGACCTTGGGCCGGCGGTCGAGTTCGGCCGCGACGCCCTCCAGGCGCTCGATCTCGTCGAGGGAGTCGATGATGATCCGGCCCACGCCGACCTCGACGGCCCGGCGCAGCTCCTGGGTGGACTTGTTGTTGCCGTGCATGCCGATGCGCTCGCCCGGGACCCCGGCGGCCAGGGCGACGGCCAGTTCGCCGCCCGAGCACACGTCCAGCTTCAGGCCCTCCTCCATGACCCAGCGGGCCACGGCCTTCGTCAGCAGTGCCTTGCCCGCGTAGTAGACGTCGGCCTCGGTGAAGGCGGTGCGGAAGTCGCGGGCCCGGCCGCGGAAGTCCTCCTCGTCCATGACGAAGAGGGGTGTCCCGTAGGTGCGGGCGAGGGTGGCGACGCCGACGCCGCCGACGGTGAGCTCACCGTCGTCCCGGCGGGACGTGGCGGGCCACACACGGGGGTCGAGGCCGTTGAGGTCCTCGGGCGGAAGCGGCGGATTGTCCTCGGGCAGGACCTCCGCGTGGCGGGATCCTGCCGGGTGGGCGTAGCGGCTCATAGCGGGCTTTCGACTGGGATACGGCGGTGTGGGTGTCGGCGGGCACCCGCACCCATTGTCCACCAACCCGATCGGAACTCAGGGGTTGGGTGCGGTGCGCCGGGATCCGGCACAGGTGTGTCTACAGCCTTGTGGGCGCTGACACTCCGAGCAGGAAGAGCCCGGTGCGAAGGACTCCGGCGACGGCGGGTGGTAGCGCCGGCTCCGGGACGGCCCGCTCAGGTGACGAGGAGGCGGCCGGACAGGTCCGCCACTCATCGTAGGCACTGGCCAGCGCTTCCAGGTATCTGACCAGGATATGCGGTTCCTCTCTGCGCGCGGCGGTGTCCAGGACGCTGGGGCCGTCGAAGAGGAGTCCGCGGGGGGCGGCGGTGTGCTCGGCGCAGGCGGCGTGGGGCACGGCCCCCTCCTCGGCCCAGCGCGACAGGCTGACCGCGTGGGCGTGGGCGTAGCGCAGCCGGAAGGCGGGATTGGCGTCGGTGAGCCGTACCCAGGCGCCCGGGCGGCCCTCGGAGGGCAGGACGGGCAGGTCGCCGCCGGTGGTCTCGGACTCGCGGGGGTGCTCCGGGATCGAGCGGCAGAACGCCACCCGGGCGCTCGCTTCCCCGACGGTGCCCAGGGCGCGCCCGGCGGGTGTGAGGAGATCGCCGGGGTCGCCGTCCAGGTAGGGGTCGCGCCAGCCGGAGGCGCCGTCGCCGGGGCCGGGGGGCGGTGCCGTCCCGCCCGTGGCCAGGGCGATGCGGTCGCGGGCGTCGGCGCGGGCCAGCCGCCGGGCCTGGGCGACGGGTCCGGCCTCGTGCAGGGCGGAGGAGGGCCAGGAGCCCTCGCCGTCCCAGGAGCGCCCGGTGAGGTAGTGGGGGGCGTCGGCCGCGGCGGCGGAGAGCAGGGCGTGGCGCTGGCCCTCCGTGAGGGTGACGTTGAGGAAGCCCCGGGCGTCGCCCAGCAGGTGGGCGAAGTCGCACCGGCCGTCGTCGCGCATGGCGGTCAGTTCGGCCGCGATGCGGCCGCAGACCAGCAGTCGGGGGTCGCCGCGGCCGGGCAGGCGGTCGCGCACGGTCGAGACCAGGCGCGGCGGAAGCGCGGTGGCGGCGTCGGCCCCCCGGTCCGCGTGGTCGTGGCGCGGCCACACGAACGGGATCTCGGCCGGATCGAGTCCGAGCGCGCGGGAGGCAGCCTCACGGGCGAGCGCTTCCAGGCCCCAGGGTGTCACCGCTGTCCCCCCTCGGCGGCGATGAGCTCGCGGATGGTGTCGATGAGGACGTCGGGATCGAAGGGCTTGGTGAGGTAGGCGTCGACCCCGATGCCATCACCGCGGCGGTGGTCCTCCTCCTGTGCGCGTGCCGTGACCAGGATGAGCACGCGCCGGGGCGCGGCGTGGTCCTCGCGCAGGCGCTCCGCGGTGGTCCAGCCGTCCAGGCGCGGCATCATCACGTCGAGCGTGACGACGTGGGGGTCGATGTATCCGACGCGGTCCAGGCAGTCCTGCCCGTCCACGGCGGTGAAGACCTCGAACCCCTCCAGTTCGAGGTTGAGGCGGATCAGTTCCCGGATCACCTCGTCGTCCTCGACGACGAGAACCCGTGTGGGTAGGGCGTTCACGGGCGCGACACTACCGTCGCGCGGTGACACCGCACCACCGGATCGGTCGCATCCGACCGGGTGCGCCCGGCGCGCCCCAAACGAGTGGACGAACCGCCCGAGGCCCCTGCTACAGTTGTTCTCGCAGCACGCCCCCTTAGCTCAGGGGATAGAGCATCGGCCTCCGGAGCCGGGTGCGCAGGTTCGAATCCTGCAGGGGGCACAGCGCGACAAGGGCAGGGCACCGACACGGTCGGGGCACCTGCCCTTCGTCATGTCCGGACGCCGAAGCGATCCCGTCCACCGGAACCGCAGAGGGCTGAAGCCCAACGATCCCGCCCGCCGCAACCCCAGGGGGTTGAAAGCGAGCGGTTCGGCCCGTGGGGTCCACAGGGGGTTGAAGGTGAGCGGTCCAGGCTGCCCGCGCCACAGGGGGTCTATCCGGGCCAAAGCGAGGAAGGACTGCGCCGCAGGCGTCCGTTAAGGGTGGTGGTGGGCGACGGCGCGGGCACGAGCGGAGGCCCAAAGAAGGCGCGGCGAGGGCGCCGACGGGTCCTGGAGTGCTTGGAGGTGGGGTTCGTGAGGAACGAGCGGGCCACACCGGAAAGCGCGAAGGCCCCGTCTCAAAGGCGCCCGAGCACCGGCGTGCTCTCCCGCAGGACCACGTGGCCGCGCAGGCGGACCACCCTGGGTCCGGTGTCGACGGGCTCGGCCACCAGGTCCAGGGCCGCGCGCCCGGCCTCGGGCCAGGGCAGGCGGACCGTGGTCAGGGCCGGGGAGACGTCCCGCAGGGCGGGGACGTCGTCGATGCCGGCGACGGCCATGTCGCCCGGAAGGTCCACGCCCGCCTCACGCAGGCGCGCGATGGCGCCGACGGCGACCGCGTCGCTGATCGCGAAGACCAGCTGGGTGGGTGCGCGTCGGCGCAGGCACTCGCCGGCCGCGGCGTAGCCTCCGTCGCGGTCGAACCCGCAGTGGATGACGCGGTTCTCCCCGACCTCGATCCCGCGTTCGGCCAGGGCCGCCCGGAACCCGGCCACCCGGTCGTGGGCGGTGCGCGCCTGGGCGGGGCCCGCGAGGACGGTGAACTCGCGGTAGCCGAGGTCGGCGAGCTGCGCGGCCAGGTCGGCGCCGGCCGCGCGGTTGCCCACGGCGACGGTGTCGAAGGGCAGCCCCTCCTCGCTGATGGCCACGACCCGGCCCCCCTCGCCTTCGAACAGGGTCAGTTCGTCGACCAGGCGCGCGTCCCACGCACCGGCCGTCACCGAGCGCCCGCCCGCCAGGATGATCGCGCGCGGGCGCTGGGCCCGCAGCGAGGCCACGACCCGGGTGGCCTGCTCGGGGCTGTTGCGGCTGGAGATCATAGTGACCATGCGGTCGTCGGCCTCGGCGGCGTGCAGGACGCCGGAGGCCACGGGTGAGAAATAGTCGTCGTTGATCCCGTTGACGACCAGGGCGACGTGCTCGCCCCGGCCCCGGGCCACCGCCTGGGCGGCGGAGTTGACGATGTAGCCGAGCTCGGCCGCGGCCGCCAGGACCCGCCTTCGCAGCTCGGGCCGCACGTTGCGGGTGCTGCCGTTGAGGGCCCGTGAGGCCGTCGCGTGGGACACCTCGGCCCGCCGCGCGACGTCGGCCAGGGTGGCCCGGCCGTTCGAGCCCTTCGCCACTGCTTCCCCTCTCGTTCCGGTTGTCCCGCGCCGGGGGCGCCGGAGCCGTGGACCCGGCGCCCGTTCCGCGGCGTGTTCCGTGGCCACCCGTGCCGACCGCGCCGGAAGCCCGCCCGGCACGGGTGGCCCCCACGGAACACGCCCCGACCGGCCTCAGTCGATCTGGAATCCCTGCGACTCACCGTACGAGCGCAGTTCCTCGCCCCAGGCCTCCACTCCGGCCTGGATGGAGCCCGCTTCCTCGATCTCCGGTCCGACGCTGTCGCCGAAGACCGAGTTCGCGTACACCTGGTAGGGAAGGTACTGCCAACCGTCCGCGACCCCGTCGGAGGCGGCCACGAGGACCTCGTTGGCCTGCTGGCCGCCGAAGTAGTCGTACTCGGCCGCGAGGTAGTCGGGGTCCTCCAGCACGGACGTCTGCGCGGGGAAGGATCCGGCCGCGACCTGGGCGTCCAGGGAGGCCTCGTTCGTGGAGAACCACTCCAGGAAGCCCATCGCCAGGGCGGTGTTCTCCGAACCGCTGACGACGGAGAATCCCGATCCGCCGTTCTCCGCGTTCTCCGGGGCGGCCTCGTCCCAGACGGGTGCGGGCGCGACGCGGAAGTCACCGGCGTTGTCGGTGAGAGTGTTGGAGATGTTCCCGAGCGCCCAGGCCCCGGTGATCCAGGTGGCGAGGGAGCCGTCGCCCAGCGCCCGCCACCACTCGTCGGTCCATCCGGGCTGGGAGGCGGCGAGGTCGCGCTCGACCAGGTCGCTCCAGTAGGCGGTGACGCGCTGGGTGCCCTCGTCGGTGAAGTCGACCGTTCCGGCCTCCCCGTCGAACTGGAACGGGCGTCCGCCGCCCTGCCAGATGAGGCTGTCCACCCCTCCGGCGTCACCGGGGTCGATCGAGGCGATGTGGGCGCCGCTGTCCTCCTGGATCAGCTCCGCGGCCTCGGCGAACTCCTCCCAGGTCGCGGGGATCTCCGCGCCCGCGTCCTCGAAGACCTGCTGGTTGTAGATCATCACCAGCGGCCCGGTGTTGTTGGGCAGGCCGTAGGTGCCCTCGCCGTAGGACATCTGCTCCCACGAGGAGGCGGTGAACTCCGGCTCCAGCGAGTCCAGGCCCCATGCGCCGACCGGCACCAACTGCTCGGAGAGCGCGAGCTGGGGCAGGGCGAAGTACTCGACCATGGCGAGGTCGGGGACGTTCTCCCCCGCGCTGATCGCGTTCTGCAGCGCGGTGTACTGGTCGGCGGACTGCCCGGCGTTGACGAGTTCCACGCTGACCTGCGGGTGCTCCTCCTCGAAGGCGGCGACCGCGTCGTCGAACTTGGTGCTCCAGGTCCACAGGGTCAGTTCGCCGCCCTCCTCCAGGGCGGCCTGGATCTCGGCGGAGCGGTCGGTGGAGCCGGCCTCGTCGTCCTGCGCGCCGCCCCCGCCACAGCCGGTGGCGAGGAGGACGGCGCAGCAGGCCGCCGCGGGGACTTTCAGGCTCGTGGGGGGTGTGCGCATGGTGCATCCCTTGTCGTGGTGCGGACTCTGTGGACTCACTGCTTGACGCTTCCGGCGGCCAGACCCGACTGCCAGTAGCGCTGAAGGAAGAGGAAGGAGACGATCAGCGGAACGATCGCCAGGAGGGAGCCGGTCAGGACCACGTTGTAGACCGGTTCGAGGTTGGCCCCCGTGGTCACCTGGCTGTTGAGCTGGTTCAGCCCGACGGTGAGGGGGTAGAGCGTGGGATCGCTGAGCATGATCAGCGGGAGGAAGTAGTTGTTCCAGGTGTGGACGAGGTTGAAGAGCAGGACGGTGGCCACGCCCGGGGCGAGCAGCCGGAACGCGACCCGCCAGAACGTGGTCCAGGCGCCGGCGCCGTCGATCCGGGCCGCCTCCAGCAGCGAGTCCGGCACGGAGTCGGCGGCGTAGACGGTCATGAGGTAGAGGCCGAAGGGGCTGACCAGGGCCGGGATGATGATCGCCAGGCGGGTGTCGGTGATCCCGAGTTCGGCGAAGAGCAGGAACGTGGGGATGGCCAGGGCGGTGGCGGGGATGGTGATCGCGCCGAAGACGACGGCGCGGACCGCGCGCTTGCCCGGGAAGTCGAACTTGGCCAGGGCGTAGCCGCCCAGGGCGCAGATGAGGGTGGCCCCCACGGCGCCGGCGACCGAGTACAGGGCCGTGTTGAACAGCCAGGTCAGGTAGATGCCGTCCTGGTAGGTGACCGTGGTGACGATGTTGTCCCACAGGGCGAACTCGGAACCGAACCAGAGCCCGTTGGAGGTGAACAGCTCGCCGTTGGTCTTGGTCGAGTTGACGGCGAGCCAGTACAGCGGCAGCAGGGTGTACAGGACCATCAGCGCCATCACCGCCTGGAGGAGGAGGCTGGTCCGGCGGCGGCTCCGGCGCCACCTGGTGCGGGCGGGCGCGGAGGGCCGGCCGCCGCCCCGCGGGGGCTCGGTGCGTGCGGCCGCGGGCGGCCGGGGTTCGGTGGTCGCGCTCATCGACCTCATCGCCTGTTCCCCCGTTCGGTCAGCCGCTGGGCGACGTAGGCCACGATCACGGTGATCGCGCCGAGCAGGACGGCCACGGCGGCGGAGTAGGTCACCTGGTTGGCGTTGAAGGCCAGCTGGTAGGCGTACATGTTCGGTGTGTAGTAGGTGCTGATGGCCGCGGGTGCCAGGGACTGGAGCACGTTGGGCTCGTTGAACAGCTGGAAGCTGCCGATGATCGAGAACAGCGTCGCGACCCACAGGGCGGGCCGCAGCGCGGGGATCTTGATGCTCAGCGCGACGCGGACCTCGCCCGCCCCGTCGATGGCGGCGGCCTCGTAGAGCTCCTCGGGTACGGCCCGCAGCGCCGCGTAGAGGATCAGCATGTTGTAGCCGACGAACTCCCAGGTCACGACGTTGCCGATGGCGGCGAGGACCCAGGTGGAGGACAGCGGGCTCGGCAGGGCCGCTCCGGTCGCCTCGTTGAGCTGGGCGACCAGGCCGAACCGGTCGCCGTACATGAACCCCCACATCAGGGCGGCGACGACGGAGGGGACGGCGTAGGGCATGAAGATGCCGATGCGCATGAAGCGCATGGCGCGCACCCGCCCGGAGTCCAGGATCAGCGCGGCCAGGAGGGCGAGGCCGATCATGATCGGGACCTGGACGCCCAGGAAGAGCGCGACCCGGGAAAGCCCTTCCAGGAACCTGGCGTCGGTGAGGGCCTCGGCGTAGTTGCCCAGACCGACGAAGGACCGTCCTCCGATGAGCTGGTCGCGGAACAGGCTCAGCCCGCTCGCGTACACCAGCGGGGCGACGATGCCGACGGTGAAGACGACCAGGAAGGGGGTGACGAAGACCAGGCCGGTCCAGTCACGGCGCCGGCGCCGGGCCGGGTGCCGCAGGGCCGCCGGTGGGGCTGTGCTCATCCGCTCCTCTTTCGCATGGGGCTGTGGTCCTCCTTCGCCCTGGTGTAGCCTCAGTCACACGGAATGCGCTTTCCAAAGTAGATGTGACCCAGGCCACGGTCAAGGCCGGGGCACGAAATCGTCAGGAAGAAGCAGGAGGCCCCGTGCGGAACGGCGTGGTCCAGGCGAGTGGAGGCGGTGCGATGGGCATCGGCGAGGACACTGACGAACGGCGCGGCGGCGCGCCCGAAGCGAGGACGAAACGGCGGCCGAGAACGCTGCTGTGCATGGACGACCGGACCTTCGGCCTGCAGTTCCCGACACCGATCCTGGCCCGACTGACAGAGTCGGCACAGGTGGGGGACCCCGTGCGGGTGCGAACGCTGGACAGCGCGGAGGCCCGCGCCGGGCTCGCCGACTGCGAGGTGCTCCTGACGTCCTGGGGCTGCCCGCCCGTCACCGGCCGGGTCCTGGACTCCGCTCCGCACCTGCGGGCGATCATCCACGCGGCGGGGAGCGTGCGCGGTCACGTGTCCCTGGAGACCTTCGACCGCGGCATCCTGGTGACCACGGCGGCGGCGGCCAACGCGGTTCCGGTCGCGGAGTACGCCCTCGCCATGATCCTGGCGGCCGGAAAGCGCGTTCCGTTCCTGGCGCGCCAAGCCCGCTCCTTCCGGTCCGACTGGTCCTACGCCTCGTCCCACGGAGACCTGTCCAACCGCGGGCGGACGGTGTGCCTGGTCGGGTGGTCGCGGACCGGCCGGCTGCTGGGAACGCTCCTGCGGCCGTTCGACATCGAGGTCCTGGTGGTCGACCCGCACGCCGACGCCGACGACGTCGCCGGCCAGGGCGGGCGGCTGACCACGGCGGCGGACGCCTTCCCCCGGTGCGACGTCCTGAGTCTGCACGCGCCGATGCTGCCCTCCACACGGAACATGATCGACGCCGCCGCGCTGGCGCTGCTGCCGGACGGCGCGACCCTGCTCAACACGGCGCGCGGCGGGCTCGTGGACACCGGTGCGCTGGAACGCGAGTGCCGGACGGGGCGCCTGTACGCGATCCTCGACGTGACCGAGCCCGAGCCCCTGCCCGACACCAGCGACCTCTACGACTGCGAGAACGTCCTCATCACCCCGCACGTCGCCGGCTCGCTGGGGCCGGAGACCGAGCGGATGTCCCTGGCCGCGCTGGAGGAGCTCGACCGGTACCGGTCCGGCCGACCGCCGCTGGACGAGGTCACCCGGAGCGCGTTCGGGGTGATGGCTTGAGCGGACACGAGCTGCGGCTTCCCCCCGAGGACCGGGACCTGTCCCCCTACACCGGCTGGACCCGGCGGCACTGGTCGGCGGTGGCCGAGCACCTGCTGCTGTCGGTGCGCCCGCATGTGTCCCCCGGCCTGGCCCGCATCGACCTGCCCGGCCCCACCAGCGCCTACGGGCGCGACAGCGACGGCCTGGAGGGCTACGCCCGCACGTTCCTGCTCGCCGCGTTCCTCGTCGCCGGCCAGGACGGGGACGATCCGCACGGCTTCCTCGACCGGTACCGCGCCGGGCTGCTCGCGGGGACAGATCCCGGCGGGTCCGAGCGCTGGCCCCGCCCCGACGAACTCGACCAGGCCAAGGTCGAGGCCGCCTCGGTCGCGCTCGGCCTCATGCTCACCCGCCCCTGGCTCTGGGACCGGCTCTCCCCCGCCGAGCAGGGACGGGTGACCGCCTGGATGTCCACGGTGATCGGGGAGTCCTACCCGCCGATCAACTGGGTGTGGTTCCAGATCGTGGTCGAGGAGTTCCTGAGGTCGGTCGGCGGCCCCTGGGACGCGGCCGACATCGACCGCGGCCTGGCCGTCCACGCGGGTCTGCGCCGCGAGGACGGCTGGCTCTCCGACGGCCCCGAACGCGCCTACGACCACTACTGCGGCTGGGCGCTGCACTTCTACCCGCTGGTGTGGTCCGCGCTCTCCGCCGATCCCCCGGCACCCGACCTGCGCGACCGGTGGCGCGCTGACCTGCGGCGCTACCTGGACGACCACGTCCGGCTGATCGGCGCCGACGGCGGCCCGCTTTTCCAGGGGCGCAGTCTGACCTACCGGATGGCGGCCGCGGCGCCCCTGTGGGTCGGGGCCTGGTCCGGTGCCACCGACCTGTCGCCCGGTCTGCTCCGCCGGGCCGCCTCCGGAGTGCTGCGGCACTTCACCGACCACGGCGTCCCGGACTCCGGCGGCCTGCTGACGCTGGGCTGGCACGGGCCGTGGCCGGGCATGCGCCAGTCCTACTCCGGTGCCGGTTCGCCCTACTGGGCGGCCAAGGGCTTCTTCGGGCTGCTGCTGCCCGAGGACCACCCGGTGTGGACCGCGCGGGAGCGGCCCCTGCCGGTCGAGGAGGGCGACGTCCGCGCGGTGGTGCGGGCGCCCGGCTGGATCGTCAGCGGCACCGCGGCCGACGGCGTGGTCCGCGTGGTCAACCACGGCACCGACCACGGCACCGAGGGGCGGCCGACCGGGGACTCGCCCCTCTACGCGCGTCTGGGGTACTCGACCGCCACCGCGCCCCCGCTGGTGGGGCCGACCGTCGGCTCTCCCCTGGACAACAGCGTCGTGGTGCTGGACACCGAGGGCAGGGCGACCCACCGCACCGGGTTCCGCGCGCTGGGCGTGCACGACGACGGCACGGCCGCGGTCGGGCACTCCCGGTGGAGGGCCCACTGGGTCGCGGTCGAGGAGGACGCGGCGCCCGACCACGGCTCGGGGCGGCGCGGCGCCACCCGGCCGGGGCCGCTGCTCGACGTGTGGTCGGCCGTGCGCGGCGCGGACGAGGTGCGCGTCGTACGCGTGGGCCCCGAGCCGGCACCCGGACCGGACGGCGCCTGGCGGCTGCGCGTCGGCGGCTGGCCGGTGGTCCCCGGCGGTGCCCTGGTCTCGACGGTGGAGGTCCTGGCCTCCGACCGTCCGGGGCGCAACGGCGTCGAGGAGTTGGCGGAGGCCGCTCCGCTGGGTCCGGCGACGACCGTGCCCTGGGCCGTCGTGAGGGCGGCCCCCGGGAGCGCGGTGGCGTGCCTGGTCCGGCTCTCCGCCGCTCCCGGGAGCGGCCGGGGCCCGCGGCCGCGGGTCGGGATCGGCACCGACGGCGCTGTCGTGACCTGGGCGGACGGAGCCACGACCCGGATCGGTTGAGCGACGGCCACGCGGACGCGGGACGACCGGGTGGGGCCGCCGCGTCAGCGGGCGGTCCCCTCGGTTCTCATCCGGCCGGGGCCGGCGGGATGTTCTGGTTGAGGTGGAACACGTTGTCGGGATCGACCGAGCGCTTGATCGCGGCGAGCCGGTCGTACTTGGCCTGCCCGTAGGCGGCGCGGACGCGCTCGATCCCCTCCTCCATGAGGAAGTTGACGTAGGCACCGGACTCGTGGGGCGCCAGGTCGGACCAGAAGCCGCGGGCCCAGGCGCGCTCCTGCGCGAAGCCCTCCTCGGTCGCGCAGGTCGCGTTGATGTTGAAGGTGTGGCCCGACGATCGCCCGGAGAACGCGGTCTCCTCCTCCCCGACGCGGGCCAGCGCGCCGCCGCGCTGGAAGATCGGGAAGGCGGTCAGCGGCGAGGTGAAGCTGGTCGCGCGGTCCGCGGTCAGGTCGATCACCTCGTCGGTGAGCACGTCGACGTCCCTGGACTTGAAGTAGTACCAGCGGCCGTGGGGGAAGGAGGGGTCGAACATGGCCTGGAACCGGGTGAAGGGCTGGGGCGCGCACAGGTCGAGGACGGGCGGCCCGAACCGGCGCAGCGCGGCGAGGAAGCGCTCGCCCGCGTCGATCGGACCCGCCCAGCAGCAGACGACCATGACGACGGGGGCGCCCCACAGTTCGGCCGGAAGGTAGTCCACCGCCGGGGCGCGGCGGTGCACGATCGCGGTGGTGAGGTCGTCGGGTGCCTCGTCGATCCAGTCGCGGTAGAAGCGCATGAGACGGGCGGAGTCGGCCATCCGCCACACCACGGGACCGGCCAGCACGATGGGGCCGACCGGGTTGAGCCGGAACTCGAACTCGGTGACGATGCCGAAGTTGCCCCCGCCGCCGCGCACGGCCCAGAACAGCTCGGAGTTCTCCGTGGCGTCGGCGCGGACGACCTCGCCGCCGGCCGTCACCATCTCCACCGCGGTGAGCTGGTCGACGGTGAGCCCGTACTTGCGCATGAGCCAGCCGATGCCGCCGCCCAGGGTGAGCCCGGCCAGGCCGGTGTGGGTGACGATGCCGGCGGGCACCGCCAGCCCGAAGAGCTGGGTTGCGGTGTCGAGTTCACCGATGAGCACCCCGGCCTGGACCCGGGCCGTCCGGGTGTCGGGGTCCACGCGCAGCCCCCGCATCCCGGACAGGTCGATCACGACGCCGCCCTCGCTCAGCGACTGGCCGGGGAAGCTGTGGCCGCCGCTGCGGACGGCGACCTCCATCCCCAGGCCCGTGGCGAACCGCAGCGCCTCGACGACGTCGGCGGTGTCGGTGCAGTAGGCGATCAGGGCGGGCCGGCGGTCGATGGACCCGTTCCAGACCCGGCGCCCCTCCTCGTAGCCGGGGTCCTCGGGGCCCAGGAGGCGGCCGTGGAAGGTTCGCCTCAGGGACCGCAGGTCGGTCGGTGCGATGTTGGTGTGCGCTGCGACGTTCATCGTCCATCCCCCGTACAGGGCGACGCACCGCCCCGGGACAGGCGGTGTCCACTGTGTCCACTGTAGGCACACGGGACCACACGGAAGTGACTCAGGCCACATTTGGCCACGAGCGAGGCCAGAAACCGGCCCATCCGACGGGTCGCCGTCGCCGATCCCCCGGTGCGTGGGGGCGGGCTGCGCCCGGGTCAGCGCTCGCTGTCGAGCATGGCCATCTGCGGCGCCGCGTAGCGCTCCCCGGCCGCCGAGCCGGGCGGGACCGCCCGTTCGATCGCGGCCAGGTCGGCCGCCGACAGGGAGAGCTCTCCGCCGGCCAGGGACTCGGCCAGGCGGTCGCGGCGACGGGCGCCCACCACAGGCACGATGTCCTCGCCCCGGGAGAGCACCCAGGCGACGGCGACCTGGGCGACGGTGGCGCCCAGCGGCTCGGCGACCGCCCGCAGCGCCTCGACCAGGCGCAGGTTGGCGGCGAGGTTCTCGCCCTGGAAGCGGGGGCTGAAGCCGCGGAAGTCCCCGGCGGACAGGTCGCGCTGCGGACTCCAGTGGCCCGAGAGCAGGCCGCGGGAGAGGACCCCGTAGGCGGTGACCGCGGTACCCAGTTCGCGCGCGGCGGGCAGGATGCGGTCCTCCACACCGCGCGAGAGGAGGGAGTACTCGATCTGCAGGTCCGCGATGGGGTGCACGGCGGCCGCCCTTCGCAGGGTCTCGGCACCGACCTCGGACAGCCCGATGTGGCGGACGTACCCGGCTTCGACGAGTTCGGCGATGGCGCCGACGGTGTCCTCGATGGGCACGTCGGGGTTGAGGCGGGCGGGCCGGTAGATGTCGACGTGGTCGGTGCCCAGGCGCCGATAACACGAGCCGTGCGGCCCCTCCGCAGCCGCCGGTGGTCCGAGCGGGGCCGGACACTCGCCGCGTGGGCGGCCCCGGACACACGAACGGCCCGCCGGACCGACGGGCCGTTCGCGGGGGCCGCGGCTCAGTGGCCGCCGTTGAGGGTCCCCGTCAGCTCCTGGTGCAGCGAGGCACTCGGCTCGTTGAGGCCGATGATCTCGACCTCGACATCGTGCTTGCGGAAGTGCTCGGCGACGTGGTCCAGGGCGGCCACCGCGGAGGAGTCCCACACGTGCGCCTCGGACATGTCCACCACGGCCTTGTTCAGGCCCTTCTCGGCGTAGTCGAACCGGCCGATCAGCTCATTGGTGGAGGCGAAGAACAGCTCACCGTGGACCGTGTACACCCGCGTACCGCCCTCGGGGTCGAGCACGCTCGTCACGTCGGCCTGGGTGGCGGCCTTGCGGGCGAAGGAGACCATCGAGACGATCACGCCGACGATCACGCCCAGGGCCAGGTTGTGGGTGGCCACCACGACCGCCACCGTGACGACCATGACCAGAGTCTCCGACCAGGGCATGCGCCGGATGGTCCTGGGGGCGATGCTGTGCCAGTCGAAGGTCACGATCGCGACGAAGAACATCACCGCGACCAGGGCGGCGATCGGGATCATCCCGACGATGTCGCCCAGCCCCACGCACAGGATCAGCAGGAACACCCCGGCCAGGAAGGTCGAGATCCGGGTGCGGGCGCCGGACTTGACGTTGATCATGGTCTGGCCGATCATCGCGCAGCCGGCCATGCCGCCGAAGAAGCCGACCAGCACGTTGGCGATGCCCTGACCGCGCGCCTCGCGGGCGTGGTTCGAGGAGGTCTCGGTCTGGTCGTCGACGACCTTGGCGGTCATCAGCGACTCCATCAGCCCCACCAGCGACAGCGTCACCGCGTACGGCGCGATCAGCGTCAGCGTGTCCAGGGTGAAGGGCACGTCCGGGATCAGGGGGACGGGGAAGGCGTCGGGCAGGTCGCCCATGTCCCCGACCGTGCGGGCGTTGATGCCCATCCCGATCGCTGCGACGGTCAGCACCACGATCGCCACCAACGGCGCCGGGACCGCCTTGGTCAGGTACGGCAGGCCGAAGATGATGACCAGGCCGATCGCGACCATGGCGTAGATCGGAACGCCGACCCCGGCCAGGTGCGGCAGCTGGGCCATGAAGATCAGGATGGCCAGGGCGTTGATGAACCCGGTCATCACGCTGGGCGGCACGAACCGCATCAGCTTGGCCACGCCCAGCAGCCCGAGCCCGACCTGGATGAGTCCGGCCAGGATCGTGGCGGCGATGAGGTAGTCGACGCCGTACTCGATGGACAGCGGCGCCGCGACCAGGGCCATGGCGCCGGTGGCGGCGGAGATCATCGCGGGGCGACCGCCCAGGAACGCGATGGACACGGCCATCACGAAGGAGGCGTACAGGCCCACGCGCGGGTCGACCCCGGCGATGAGGGAGAACGCGATGGCCTCGGGGATGAGCGCCAGTGCGACGACCAGCCCGGCCAGGACGTCGGCGCGGATCTGGGCGGGGGCGGGAACGCGGGACTTCAGCGACCCTCGTCGGGTCTTCACCGGCAGATTCAACGAGAACCCATCTGGTTTCGGGCAGCCCACAGCGAGGGCCGCGGTGATCAGGTCAGGTGTGACGGCGACGGCGCGCGGACAACAGGCGTGCCCTGCGCTCGGGCGGTGCGTGTGTCGGTCCCGGAGCGGCACCGGAGGTGCCCCGGGGCGCGGCCGCGTCGCCGCGGCCCGACCGTGTCCGTCGCGAACGGCCGGGAGGAACGGGGTGTCGCCGCGTGGGATGGCCACGGGCGCCAACGGGTTGAACTTTACCGTTACGTGAGAGTTGGTGTCACGCTGCGCGACTGAGACAACTCTCACAAGCCCTGGCCTGGATCCGTTTTTCCTGACAAGAGTCGTATTCGCGACCCCAGCCGTCCCGACCCGATGATGACCCACCGTGACGCATGTGGACCCATCCCTCGGATGTTCACACTCTCGGTCCACGATCGGGTAGCGCGGCCCTAGTCCCGCGCCGGAGGCCCACCCGCTTCCTCCCCGTTCTTCGGGTCTTCCTCGTCGTCGGGCACCGGTGTGCCCTGGTGTGAACGCGGCCGCGGGCGGCGGGCGAACAGGACGGCGACGGCCACGACCGCGCACAGCAGCGCCAGGCCCATGAGCCCGGGCCGGTAGGACCCCGCCCACTGGTGGGCCAGCGACAGCAGGATGGGGCCGACCGCCGTCGAGGCGACCACGACCGACTGGGTCAGGCCGCGCAGGGAGCCGAGGTTGGCGGTCCCGAAGTAGTAGGGCGGCGCGGCACCCAGTCCGGCGACCGTCTGCGCCAGGAAGTTGGTGGCGGCCTGGGTCACGGTGAGCCCTTGTTCGCGGGGTCCCCCGATCCCCGGACCGAACGGAGCAGTGCGCCCTCTGGCGGCGGAGCGAACCGGTGCTCTAGCTTCGGGTCATGAAATTCCTCGTACGCGAACGCGTCTTCGACATCGGTGACGACTTCTGGGTGACCGACGAGCAGGGGAACCGGGTCTACCTCGTCGACGGCAAGGCCATGCGCCTGCGCACGACCTTCGAGCTCAGGACCCCCGACGGCACCGAGCTCATGACGATCCGCAAGAAGCTGTTCAAGGTGCGCGACCAGATGCGGATCGAGCGGGACGGGGACACCGTGGCCACGGTCCGCAAGCGCCTGGTCAACCCGCTGCGCGACAAGCTGCTGGTGGACGTGGCCGACGGCCCGGACTGGGAGGTCACCGGCGACTTCCTGGGCAAGGAGTTCGTCATCGGCGACGAACACGGCACGGTCGCCGTCGTCTCACGGAAGTGGTTCCGGGTCCGCGACACCTACGCGGTCGACGTCAACACGCACCGCGGCGACATCGGCGGGGACCCCGCGCTGGTCATCAGTGTCGCCGTCGCGGTCGACGCCCTGACCGGGGACGAGGGCGGGGAGGAGGACGAGGACTGACCCGCGGCCGCCCCGGAGGAGGCCCACGCGCCGATGGCGGAGGGGGTGGGCAACGGCGAGACCGCCGTGCGGATCGCGGCCGCGCAGAACGCCGTGCACGAGCACATCGGCACCGTCGTCGCCAGCTCGGGCCGGCCCCACCGACAACGGCAGGCGGTGGCGCGGTGTCCGCCCACCACGACCGCAGGTGGGCGCCGCACGGCCGGTCACGGCACGGGAGGGGCCGCCTCCCGCGCGGCGTCGTCGCGGACCGCGCGCCGGTTGAGCAGGAGTCCGGTGGCGGCGGCGGTGAACAGCATCAGGATGCCGTACACGGCCGAGGGGACCGCGATCTCGGTGTTGCCGAGCAGGGCGGGGCTGAGCGCGATGGCCAGGGAGAGCGTGGTGTTGTGCAGGCCGATCTCCATGCAGGAGGCGATCGCCTCGGGGCGGCCGGTGCCGACGGCGCGCGGTGCCCAGTAGCCGATGGCCAGGCTGGCGAGGTTGAACAGCACGACCATCAGTCCCACGGAGACGATGTAGCCGCCGATGTTGTCGATCTCCTGGTACACGGCGGTGAGGATGACGCCGACCAGGACCGCGACGGAGGCCGCCTTGACCGGGCGCTCCATGCGCTGGGCGAAGGCCCGTGCCCGCGCCCGGAGCACCATTCCGATCGCCACGGGGACGAGGATGATCGCGAAGACCTGGAGGACCTTGCCGGCCTGGAGGCCGAGGGTGTCGCCGTCGCTCATGAAGTGGGCGAGCGCGAGGTTGGTGATCAGCGGCAGGGTCACCATGGCGGTGAGGGAGTTGAGCGCGGTCAGGGAGATGTTGAGCGCGACGTTGCCGCGGAACAGGTAGCTGTACAGGCTCGCGGTGGTGCCGCCGGGCGAGGCCGAGAGCAGCATCATCCCGACCGCGAGCGCCGGCGGCGGCTGGAAGAGCAGGACGAGGCCGAGGCACAGCAGCGGCAGGACGACGATCTGGCAGCCCAGGATGAGCGCGACCGTGCCGGGAACGCGGAGGAGGCGGGCGAAGTCGGCGGTCGTCAGGCTGAGCCCGAGGCCGAGCATGATGACGGCCAGGGCCGCCGGGAGCGCGATGGTGGCGATGCTGGAGTCCAAGGAGGCACCTCGGGTGGGGCCGCCGGGGCGGCTGGGGGGACTTCCCTCAGGTGGACAGGGGGTGTCCGGCACCGCGAACGCGCGGAGTCGCGCCGCTCCGTGGTCCGCGTCGCGGTGACGTACTGGTCGGTATCGTGGCACGCCGCCGACCCCCTGACAAGGCCCGCTCCCCCACCGGTCCCGGCCCCGCGGCCCGACGGGTCAGGCCGCGGGCCAGGAGCTCCCGGTCAGGTCATAGGCCAGGTGGAACCACACCTTGCGGATGCTGGGGTGGCCGTTGTCGCCCCACGCGGTGGCGAAGCTGTCGACCAGCGCCAGACCGCGCCCGTTCTCGGCGGTGAGCTGGTCCCCGGCCAGGGCTCCGGCGCTGAGGGGGCCGTCCTCCCCCGCCGCCGCCCGGCTGGGGGCGCCGCTGTCGCGGCAGACCAGGGTCAGTCCGTTGGGGCCGCGGTTCACCCGCAGCACGAAGGTCTGGCCCTCCTCCCCGGACCGGCTGTGCCGGATCGCGTTGGTGGCCAGCTCGGTGCCCAGGAGCGAGAACACGTAGCGGAACTCGCTGTCCCGGCAGGCCGCGCACGTGTCCAGGAAGGCGCGGGCGAGCGGGACGCTCGCCGGCTCGCCGGGGAACTCCCAGTGCCGCTTGGTGAAGGGCACGGGCGGGCGCCCGTTGAAGTAGTGCCGGTACTCGTCCGGTACCCCCGAGAGGACGGAGCCCTCCGCCTGGGCCAGGGTGGGCACGGAAACGAGCGTGGGCATGGGTGACTCCTTGGCGACGGCCGGAGCCCTGGGCTCGCGGTCGAGGGTGGTGGCGGGCGGCGGACAGGGGGCTGGTGACCGGGCACACCGAAGGAGGGGCCGGCTGGGGGAGCGTCCTGCGCCGGTGGGGGCAGCGGCGAGCGACGGCTACGACCTTACGCGATGATCTCCTTACGGGACAGGGGATGCGGGTGTGGCGCGTATCCGAATGCCGGCCCCGCCCGGGGCGCGGGCCCGGCCCGACGGGCCCGGATGCCTCACCGGATCTGCGCCAGGGCTGTCTCGGCCGCGGTCCGCGCGGCCTCGCGGTCGGCGTCCACCAGGGCGATCCTGGTCCGGCGCTCCAGGAGGTCGTCGACGTCCAGCGCTCCCTCGTGGCGCACGCCGAAGCGCAGTTCGGCGCCGGTCACCCCGCACGCGACCGGCTCCAGCAGAGCCGGATCCTCCTCGGCCCCGGCCAGGACCGCGGGCGCCTCGGCTCCGTACCGGGCGACCAGCCGCCGGGGTGCCGCCAGGTCGGCCAGCTCCGATCGGTCGGCCGCGCCGACCAGCGGCAGGTCGCGGGTACGGCAGGGGCCCGCGTTCAGCCGGCGTTCCCGCACGGCCGTGTCCACGGCCTCCTCCGCCATCGCCCGGTAGGTGGTCAGCTTGCCCCCGACGACGGTGACCGCGCCGTGCTCGGAGACGGTGACGGCGTGCTCGCGCGACAGGTCGGCGCTGTCGCCCTCCGCGCGCAGCAGCGGTCTGAGCCCGGCGAAGGAGCCGCGCACGTCGTCCCGGACGAGCCGGGTGCGCAGCGCGCGGTTGATCTGCGCGAGCAGGAAGTCGACGTCGTCCTCGGGGACGGTGGGCACGTGCGGCGGAGCGCCGTCCACGGGTTCGTCGGTCAGTCCGACGTAGACGCGGCCGTCCGCCTGGGGAAGGGCGAACACGAACCGGGCGGTGCCGCCGTCCACGGGCACGGTCAGGGCGGCCCGGGGGTCGCCGAGGGCGGCGGAGTCCACGACCAGGTGGCTGCCGCGGCTGGGGCGCAGGCGCACGCCCGGGTCGAGTTCCCCCGCGTGCACCCCGGTGGCGTTGACGACCGCGCGGGGACGTACGGGCACCAGTCGCCCGGTGCGTTCGTCGCGCAGGAGCACGCCGTCGGCGGTGATGCTCTGGGCCGAGCAGCGGGTGATCACGCCGGCGCCGTGCCCCGCGGCCGTGCGCGCCAGGGCGACCACGAGCCGGGCGTCGTCGACCAGCTGGCCGTCGAAGGACAGCAGGCCGCCGCGCAGCCCGTCGACGGCCACGCCGGGCAGCAGGCGTCGGGTCTGGGCGGCGGTGAGCAGGCGCGGGGGCGGCAGGACCGCCGAGCGCGTGCCCGCGGCCCGGCGCAGGACGTCGCCCAGCCCGGTGCCCGCCCACATCAGCAGCGCCTGGGCCGCGGGGGTGTCCCGGTGGACGGGGATCACCATCGGCAGGGTCCGCACCAGGTGGGGCGCGGTGACGGTCATCAGCAGATCGCGTTCGCGGGCGCTCTCGTAGGCGATGCCGAACTGGCCCTTGGCCAGGTAGCGCAGTCCGCCGTGCACGAGTTTGGAGCTCCACCGGCTGGTGCCGAAGGCGAGGTCGTAGCGCTCCACGAGCACGGTGGACAGCCCGCGCGAGGCCGCGTCCAGGGCGGCTCCGGCCCCGGTGACCCCGCCGCCGACGACCAGCACGTCGACCTCAGGGCACTCCTCCAGACGCGCGAGGTCGGCGGAACGGCGGGCGGCGTTGAGCGAGGTCGACTGGGTCGGGTGCACGGGAACACGGCCTTTCTGACGGAAGACGGGTGGCGGGCGGCGGCCCGCCGGGGGCGGGCGAGAGCGGCGTCGGGGCGGAGGCGCCCGCCGGGCTCCCCCGGTGGCGGCTCCCGTGGCCTTGCGGGCTCGCGGCCGCAAGGCTCCGCGGAACATGCCCTAGCCGCGACCCTCGGCGAGGTAGCCGTCCAGGAGGGTGGCCAGTTCGTCGACCAGGGCGTCCTCGTCGAGGAGGTCGGCGAACAGGCGGCGGGAGGTGACCGTGTCCTGGACGGTGACGAGGACGAACCGTGCCAGCACCGCCGGATCGCCCGCGCGGACGGAACCGTCCCGCTGGCCGTCGGCGACCACCGGCTCGACGATGTCGAGGGCGGCCCGGTGGCTGGTGCCCAGGCGGTGGAAGGTGTAGGTCGCCAGGAGTTCGGGCTCGGTGTCGACGATCCGGGTGAACAGCGGGTGGGCGAGCAGTGCGCGCGCGACTCCGGCGGCGTGCCGGACCAGCCGGGCGCGGACCGTCCCGCCGTCCGGCCCGGCGTCGGACGCCTCCTGGGCGAGCAGGATCCGCCGGAGTTCGCGGGTCAGGAGGTCGGCGACGAGCGCGGTGACGTCGGGCCAGCGGCGGTAGACGGTCGGCCGACTGACCTCGGCACGGCGGGCGACGTCGGTCAGGGTCGTCCGGCGCACCCCGAACGACTCGACGCAGACCAGGGCCGCGTCCATGATCCGGTCCTCAACGTTACGTTTTGACACCATGTGTAAAACTGTAGAGCATGGCTCACGACGACACGAACACCCCCCGCCGCACGGTCGGCGCCCCGGAGATGAGCTGGTTCGGCTGGGGCGACCCCGCCCGGGCACGCTCCCTGGACCCGGGCCTGCGCGACCTCATCGCCCAGGTCCTGCGCGCCCGCCCCCAGGACATGCCACCGGTCCCCGAGGGCGAGGTCCGCCTGCCCGCGCCACGCCTGGACCCGCGTGTGCGCGCCCGGCTGGCCGCGGTGACGGGCGAGGCCCACCTGGCCGACGACGACGCCACCCGCCTGCGCCACTGCGGCGGCAAGAGCACCCCCGACCTCCTGCTGCGCCGCGCCGGGTCGGCGGACCCCGCTCCGGACGCGGTGCTCTACCCGGCCGACCACGACGAGGTCCTGCGCCTGCTGGAGGTGTGCTCGGACGAGGGGGTGGCCGTGGTCCCCTTCGGCGGCGGCACCAGCGTGGTGGGCGGGCTGACCCCGCTGCGCGGCGGCTTCGACGCCGTGGTCGCCCTGGACCTGCGGCGCCTGGACCGGCTGGTCTCCTTCGACCCCGTCTCGATGACCGCCGTCCTGGGCGCGGGTGTGCGCACCCCGCGCGCCGAGGCCGTACTGGCCGAGCACGGCTGCACCCTCGGGCACATGCCGCAGAGCTACGAGTACGCGACCATCGGCGGGTACGCCGCCACCCGGTCCAGCGGCCAGGCCTCCTCCGGGTACGGCCGCTTCGAGGACATGGTGGTGTCCCTGCGCGCGGCGACTCCGCGCGGCACCCTGGCCGCGGGCGGTCCTCCGGCGTCGGCCGCCGGCCCGGACCTGCGGCACCTGCTGCTGGGCTCGGAGGGCACCCTGGGCGTCATCACCGAAGTGGGCGTGCGCGTGCGGCGCAGGCCGGAGACGGTCCTGGACGAGGCCTGGTCCTTCCCCGACTTCCCCACCGGGGCCACCGCCCTGCGCGCCCTGGCGCAGTCGGACACCCGCCCCACCATGGCGCGGGTGCTGGACGAGTCGGAGACCTTCGTGGGAGCCGCCCTGGCCGGCCGCGAGGCCACACCCGGCTGCCAGGCCGTCGTCGGCTTCGAGGGCACGGAGGCGGAGGTGGCCGCGCGCGCCGCGGCCGTCGGCGCCGTCCTGGCGGCCGCGGGCGGCACCCGGCTCGGTCCGGAGCCGGTGGCGCACTGGCGGGAGAACCGCTTCTCCGCCCCGTACCTGCGCGACACCCTGCTCTCGGCGGGCATCCTCGCCGAGACCCTGGAGACCGCGGCGAGCTGGACCGACCTGCTGCCGCTCCACGCGGCCGTGTCCGACGCGCTCACCTCCGCGCTGGAGGGCGACGAGGGAGGAGCCGTGGTCATGTGCCACGTGTCGCACACCTACTCCACCGGCGCCTCGCTGTACTTCACGGTGGCGACCGCGGCGGGCGCGGCGCCCCTGGACCGCTGGGAGCGGGCCAAGCGCGCCGCCTCGGACGCGATCGTCGCCCACGGCGGGACGATCACCCACCACCACGCCGTGGGGACCGACCACCGGCCGTGGATGGCCGAGGAGATCGGTGCGCTGGGCGCCGACGTCCTGCGCGCCGCCAAGAGCGCGCTCGACCCGCGCGGCGTCCTGAACCCGGGCAAGCTCATCCCCGGCCCCCAGGAGTGACCGCGGCCCCTCTCCCGGCCCGGCCGCTCCCCGGAGGACCGACAATGGATCCGTGGCACGAGGCAAGCTCCGTATCTACCTGGGATCGGCTCCCGGGGTCGGCACCACCCACAGCGCGCTGGCCGAGGCGCACCGCCGGTCGTCCAGCGGCACCGACACCGTGGTCGCCGTCGCCCACACGCACCGCCGTCCCGGCACCGAAGCCCTGCTCCAGGGCCTGGAGGCGATCCCGACCCTGGCCTCAGGCGCCGTCGACACCGGCGCCGTCATCGCCCGTGCCCCCGCCCTGGCGATCGTGGACGACCTGGCGCACGCCAACGCCCCCGGCTCGCCCAACCCCGCCCGCTGGCAGGACGTGCAGGAACTCCTGGCGGCCGGGGTCAACGTGGTGTCCACCGTGGGCATCCACCAACTGGAGTCCCTCAACGACGTCGTCAAGCAGATCACCGGCGCTCCCCCCGTGCGCTCGGTCCCCGACCGGGTGGTGCGCGCGGCCACGGAGATCGAACTCGTCGATCTGACACCGCAGGAGCTCCGCCGCCGGATGGCGCACGGCGACATCCACCCGGCGGAGCGCGTGGACGCGGCCCTGTCCGACTTCTACCGCGAGGGCAACCTGGCGGCCCTGCGCGAGCTGGCCCTGCTGTGGACCGCCGACCGGGTCGAGGAAGGGCTGGCCCGGTACCGCGGCGAGCACAAGATCCGCAGCACCTGGGAGGCGCGCGAACGCGTCGTCGTCGCGCTGACCGGAGGCCCCGAGGGGGAGACCCTCATCCTGCGGGCCGCCCGGGTCGCCGCCCGCTCGCGCGGCGGGCACCCCCAGCCCAGCCACCTCATGGCGGTGCACGTGGTGCCGCCCGACGGCATCGCCCAGTCGCCCACCGACGACCTCCTCCGCCAGCGCCGACTGCTCGCCGAACTCGGCGGCACCTACCACCAGGTGGTCGGCAACGACGTCCCCACCGGCCTGCTGGAGTTCGCCCGCGGCGTGCACGCCACCCAGATCGTCCTGGGATCCTCGCGCCGCAGCGCGTGGCAGTACGTGTTCGGTCCGGGGGTCGGCACCATCGTGGCGCGCGAGTCCGGCGACATCGACGTGCACATCGTCACCCACGAGCAGGTCGGAACCGGGCGCTGGCCGCTTCCGCCGCCGGGCCGCGGCCTGGGACCGCACCGCAGGGTGGTGGGCTGGGCGTTGGCGGTGGTGGCCCCGTTCCTGTTGTCCCTGGTCCTGACGGTGCCGCCGCTGCGAGGGGTGGGCGCGGCCTCGGACGCCCTGCTCCTGCTGCTCATCACCGTCTCGACCGCCGCCGTCGGGGGCCTGTGGCCCGCGCTGTCCTCCGCCGTGCTGAGCGCGCTCCTGCTCACGTTCGTGCTCTCACCTCTGCACGGACGACCACCGGTGTCGCTGGACAACATGCTCGCCCTGACCGCGTTCGCGCTGGTGGGGACGCTGGTCGCCGTGGTCGTGGAGATGGCGGCGCGACGGTCGGCCCAGGCCGCGCGCGGCAGGGCCGAGGCCAAGGCGGTGACACTGCTGGCGGGGAGCGTGCTCTCGGGCAGCGAACCCCTCCAGGCGCTGCTCCGGCGCATCCGCAAGACCTTCGCACAGCGGTCGGCGACCCTCCTGGAGCAACTGGACGAGGGCCGGTGGCGGGTGGTCCACAGCGTCGGCGCTCCCGCGTGCGAGACCCCGGACGAGGCCGACGTGCAGGTGTCGATCTCCGACACCCTCACCCTGGCGCTGCGGGGGCGGGTGCTGCCCGCCGCCGACCGCGGGGTCCTGCGGGCCTTCGCCGCGCACATCGGCATCGCCCTGGAGCACCAGCGGCTGGAGTGGGACGCCGCCGAGGCGCGCGGCCAGGCGGCGGGCAACCGCATCCGCACCGCCCTGCTGGCGGCCGTCTCGCACGACCTGCGCTCGCCGCTGACCTCGATCAAGGCGAGCCTGTCGACCCTGCGCGCCACCGACATCGAACTCGACCCCGAGGACCGCGAGGCGCTCCTGGAGACGGTGGAGGAGTCCACGGACCGGTTGAACCGGCTCATCGACAACCTGCTGGACATGAGCAGGGTCCACACCGACAACGTCCGTCCCCGGCTGCGCGCGGTCGGGCTGGAGGAGGTCGTCCCCGTCACGCTCCTGGGCCTGCCGCACGGCTCGGTCACCGTGGACGTCCCCGACTCCCTGCCGCGGGTGCGCGCCGACGCGGGGCTGTTGGAGCGATCGATCGCCAACGTGGTCACCAACGCGGTCCGACACAATCCCGACCCCAGCAGCCCGGTGCTCGTCGCGGCCAGCGCCCACGGCGAGAACGTGCAGCTGCGCGTCGCGGACCGGGGCCCGGGGGTCTCCGACGAGGGCAAGCACCGGATGTTCGAGGCCTTCCAGCGCCTGGGCGACGCGCCCCAGGGCACGGGGGTCGGTCTCGGGTTGGCGGTGGCGCGTGGTTTCGTGGAGGCGATGCACGGGACGCTCACGCCGGAGGACACACCCGGCGGCGGACTCACGATGGTGTTCACGCTGAAGGCGGCGGATCCGAACGAGGCAGGCGAGGAGAGGTCCGATGCGGGTCCTGGTCGTTGACGACGACGTGCAGATCATCCGGGCGATGCGGATCAACCTGAGGGCGCGCGGGCATGACGTGGACACCGCGGCGGACGGTGCCGCGGCGCTGCGGCTGGCCGCCGACCGGCACCCGGACGTGGTCCTGTTGGACCTGGGGCTGCCCGACATGGAGGGCATGGAGGTCATCCAGCGGCTGCGGGGCTGGTCCCAGGTGCCGATCATCGTCCTGTCCGCTCGGCACTCCGCCGGGGAGAAGGTGCGCTGCCTGGACTCGGGGGCCGACGACTACGTCACCAAGCCGTTCGGGATGGACGAGCTGCTGGCGCGGATGCGCGCGGCCGAGCGCCGGTCGGTGCGCTCGGAGGAGGCGCCCGTGGTGCGCACGTCGTGCTTCACCGTCGACCTGGGCGCCAAGCGCGTGGTGCGCAACGGCGAGGAGGTGCGGCTCACTCCGACGGAGTGGCACATCCTGGAGATCCTCGCCCGCAACTGCGGACAGCTGGTGAGCCAGCGGCGCCTCCTCCACGACGTGTGGGGCCCCTCGTACCAGAGTGAGACCAACTACCTGCGCGTCTACATGGCACAGCTGCGCCGGAAGCTGGAGCCCGATCCCGCGCATCCCCGGTACCTCATCACGGAGGCGGGCCGCGGCTACCGGTTCGAGACCCCGGCCTGAGCGGTCGGGCCCCGGGCCGGCCGGGGCGTGGCCGGTGGAGCCCGCCCGTCGCGGTCAGGGCGGGGCGCACCACGTCCTAGCGCCTGGCGAAGGCGACGCCCTCGGCCATCTCCATCAGGACGTCGAACTCCTCGGTACCGGTCTGGCCGCGGTTGGCCTTGGCGACGACCATGCAGGGCGCGAAGGCGCGGGACCACTCCATGAGCCGGTCCCCGTCCACGTCCATGACGCGGGACAGCACGTCCACCCGGCGCTCCACCTCCCGCAGGCTGCTGGCCTGCCACACCGTCCAGTCGACCGCGTCGACGGCGCCGTCGCCGAGGCACGCGCGCGGGTCCAGAGCGACCAGCCCGCGCGGGCCGCCGTCGATGACGTTGCCGGGGTGCAGGTCGCCGTGCAGGGGGACCACTCCGACCTCGCCGTGGGCCAGGTCGCGGGCCCGGCACAGGCCCTGGTGCATCACGGGGGCGGGAACGATCTCCGCGGCGGGGCCCTCGGCGCGTTCGCGGGACCACAGGTCGAAGATGAACTGCACCCGCGATGTCAGGGGGCGCAGCTCCATGAGCTCGGCGCGCGGCACCTCGACGGCGTGCAGTTGGGCGATGAGGGAGCCGACGGTCTCCATCGCGGGGACCACACCGGTGGCCGCGACGGTCTCGCCGTCGACGCGCTCCATGAGGATGGCGCCGCGGTCGGGGTCCAGGCCCCAGACCTCCGGAACGCGGTGCGAGGGCGCCCACATGCGGAGCAGCCGGGCTTCGGAGACGGCCAGCCCACCGTCCGGGCTGAGTTTGAGGACCCCCTCGCTGCCGTCGGCACGGCTGACCAGGAGGACGACGGACGTGCGGCCGTGCGGGGCCGGCCCCTCGACCGTCAGCCCCCATTCGGCGGCGAGCTTCTCCACGATCGAGGGGACTTCGGTCAGCCATTCGCCGACATGCGCGCCGAAGCGCCGTTCCAGACGTCGGCGCTGCCGATCGTCGACGAACCGCGCTGTGACGTCGTTCATGAGTTCCACCTTCGGGTCGCGCGCGTCGGTGTCCGGCAGGGTTCGGCCCCCGACGCCGACGGCCGACGCGTTGGTCCGTTGGCGGCGACCGCGCGGGGAGCCCGCACGGGCGCGAGGCTGTCGCGGCCGGGAGGGAGTCCGGGTCCGGAGAGGGGGCCGCTCCCGGTCCGTGCCACTCCGCGCGGTCGGCGGCGGGGCACGGTGCCACATTGTGGGTGCGGGGAGTTCCCGCCCGTTCGGACCCCTACCCACCCCGGCACCTCCGGTAACGGCGCGCCTACCCTCACAGCACCGTTTCCCGGCACGGGACCCCGGCGGACCGTGTCGCGGTCCGCTCAGGCCAGTCGGCCCTTGACCGCCCGGTGCTGGGCGAGGAGCGTGTCCACGACCAGCTCGGAGGGCCACAGCGGCGCGGTGATGGCGGTGACGTCCAGCCCGCGCAGCAGCTCGAAGTCGGGGCCGTCCACCAGCCGCCAGGCCGCCACGGCGACGCGCTCCCGGCCGTCCCGGCGCAGGCGGTCGACGGCGTCGAACACCGAGGGCGCCCAGGTGCGCAGGTACCCGACCTGGACCGGGGAGCCCAGGCGGCGGCTGAGCATGCGGGCCACGTCCATGACCACCTGGCGCTCCTCGGTGCCGGTGGTGCCGTCGGCGGCCAGGACCACGCCGTCGTCCCGGCTCCACCCCGACTCGCCCAGGCGTCCGGCGAGGTCGGCGACGATGGACGGGACCGCGCCGAGGGGCGCGGTCTGGCAGACGTTCTCCAGCCGGCCGAGGCCGATGCGGGAGAGGAGGTGGGCGCTCGCGACGTCGCCACCCGCGACGAACGCCGGGACGACCACCTTGGGGCCGTCGACGGAACGGAGGGTGGCGGTGACTTCGTCGGGGCTGCCGAAGGCGGCGGTCACAGGGACCTCTCCACGGCTGGCCACCGCCGCCGCGAGGCCGCACAGGGCCTCGCGTCTGTGGGCGTCACGCGCGTCGTCGGCTACGAGGACCATGGTCGGGACCATTCCGGCTCCTTGGAATCGCTGCGAGATCTGCCGTTCTCCCCAGACGGTAATGAGGCACAGTTTCGGGAGGGTGCTCTCGTGTTACACGGATGAAAACAAAGAACAATGGCTGTGATGGGTATCACCTGGGGGAGGCTTGGTGAATCCTAACAATCGCCGAAAAGATGGGGCGTGTCCACATCTGCGGCCTGTGCTGTGCACCGCCTTCCGGCGAACGGCCGGGAGTGCCCGCGCATACGGCAGGTCCGATGACGCCCCGACCAGCGAACACGAGCACGGATCCCTTGCGGTTACGGTGTTACCGACGAGTAGAACATGGCGGACGCCACACTCGGAATGGCCTCCGCGGACCGCCCCGCTTTCACGCAGAGTTCTCTAGCGAAAAGCCACGGCAAAAGAATCCCATGCAAAGAACCGTGCGTATGCACGTGCGGAGGATTGCGCACGCCGACGCGCGAACCGACCCCGCCCCGCGCGCCGGAGGAACGGGCACGAAGCACCCCGGCGATATCGCCCCGGGCCCATCGCTCGTGGCGCGCCCGCTTCGCGCCCGCGCGAGGGCCACAGCAGCCCTTTTGCATACGGGCCGCGGATCTGTCAAGGGTGCGAGCTCCCCCTCTCCGGCATAGCCGTACACCACGTGACGTGGGGAGACAGGATGCAAGTCCGGCGTGATCACTTGCCATCATCAGCGCACCCGCCCAGACTTGGGGAGAGAAGGCGATAGCCCCAGCGGCCCCAACAGGCGCAGGGCCGAGCCCGAGCCACAGCGAGCCGGTCCTACCCACACCAGGTCGCGCGCACGAACCCACCATCAGACTGGAGTGAGCATGGCCGTCCACCCTCGGGTGCAGACGCTGGCCCAGACCTTCCTCGCCAACGCGGACCAGGAGGCCCCCGGCCTGGTCGAAGGCCTCTATCTGACCGGTTCGGTCGCCCTCGGCGACTACCGACCGCACACCAGCGACGTCGACTTCGTCATCGTCACCGCGGACACCCCCGGCACCCGCGAGATCGAGCAGCTGCGCCGCGCGCACGCGCGTACCCGCTCGGACCTGCCGCGGCCCCAGTTCAACGGCGTCCACGTCACCTGGGACCACCTCACCCGCGACTCCGCCTCCTGCGGCCCCCTCCCCTCCGTGGTCGGCGGCCGCTTCCGCGAGCGCGCCAGCTCCGACGTCAACCCCGCCACCTGGCACATCCTCGCCGAACGCGGCGTCCCGGTCCGGGGCCCGCACCCGGTCGAACTCGACGTGTGGGACGAGCCCGAGAGCCTGCGTGCGTGGTCGCTGGGCTCCCTGGACGAGCACTGGCGGCGCTGGCGCGAACGGGCCGGAAGACTCGTCACTCCGCGCGGCCTCGCGGTCCTGGGCTCGCTCGCCCCCTCCTGGAGCGTGCTCAGCGTCAGCCGTCTGCACTTCACCCTCAAGACCGGCGAGATCACCTCCAAGTCAGGCGCGGGCGCCTACGCACTGCACGCCTTCCCCGACCGCTGGCAGCGGATCGTCAACGAGTGCCTGCGCGTGCGCCGCGGCGTCCAGGCGCCGTCGCTGTACGAGAACGCCCTGGCGCGCCGCCGGGCCGCCCTGGACTACATCGAGATGGTGCTGGACGAGTCGCTGCGCCCCAGCCTGGCCGCCTGAACCCCGCCGTACACCCGCATGCCGCACCGCCCCCTCCCCCGGCCCGGCTACTCTGTGGGGCATGAGCATGCGCCCCATCGTCCGGTTCGGCGACCCCGTCCTCGTCACCCGGACCACGCCCGTCACCAAGTTCGACCAGCACACCGCGGCCCTGGTCCAGGACCTCCTGGACACCGTGGACGCCCCCGGTCGTGCCGGGCTCGCAGCCACCCAGATCGGTGTGGGACTGCGCGTGTTCAGCTACAACGTCGACGACCGCATCGGCTACGTGATCAACCCCGAGATCGCCGAACTGTCCGAGGAGACGCAGGAGGACGAGGAGGGCTGCCTGTCGGTGCCGCGTCTGTGGTATTCCACACGCCGGGCCGAGCGCGCCGTCGTCACCGGCGTCGACCTGCGCAACGAGCCGGTCACCGTCGAGGGCACCGGCCTGATGGCGCGGTGCCTGCAGCACGAGACCGACCACCTGGACGGCATGCTCTACCTCGACCGCCTCGATCCCGCGACCCGGCGCCGGGCCCTGCGTGACGTCCGTCGCTCCGACTGGTTCATGCCCGCCGAGACGCCCGAGCCCGCCGGCGTCCAACTGCCGAGTGCCTTCGGCGGCACCGCCTGAGGACCGCCCGTTCCCCGTGTCCGGCCACGTGCGGTCACCGACTCCGGGTATCTTCGGACACATCCCCGCTCTTGCCCCCGAACACCTGATTGAGCACCAGACGCCAGAGATCTCGCAAGGTCTGCTGAGCATCTCCCGCCCCACGGCACCCCATGTGTCGCCGTCGGCCCACCGAATGCGCTCAGACCGTCCACGGAGCAGATGATGACACCCAGCCCCCGATTCCGAGTCCCACGCGCAGGCCGAGCCGCGCTCTCCGTCGGCGCGGTCTCCCTGGCACTGCTGCTGACCGTGCCCGGAGCCGCCTACGCCGAGCCGGACGACGAGATCGACATCGACGCGCTGAACGAGCGCGCCGAGGAGCTCGAGGAGAGCTACGGCGGCGAGCTGCTCCAGTACAACGAGATCAAGGACCGGGTCGAGCGGGCCCAGGAGGACCTGGAGGAGGTCGAGGAGCGCCTGGAGGGCTCCCGATCGGGCGTCTCGGGCATCGCCTCGGCCCAGTACAAGAACAACAGCGGCTTCGATCCGGCGCTGCAGGTCGTCTTCTCCAGCGATCCCGAGGACATGTTCTCCGACGCCGCGACGCTGACCTATCTGGGCCAGAGCCAGGCCGATCAGATCTCCGAGCTCATCGAGACGCGCGACGAGCAGGAGGAGGTCACCACCGAGCTCACCGAGGAGCTGGAGGAGGCCGCCGAGCTCGTCGAGTCCCTGGAGGACCAGCGCGAGGAGGTCGAGGCCGAGATCGAGGAGTACGAGGAGTCACAGATCCCGGAGACTCCCGGCAACGGCACGATCCCCGAGAGCGCCATGGGCGGCGGCTGGGGGTCGACCACGGCCCGTATGGCCGGGATCCGCGACGACATCATCATGACCTATGGTGCGCCCTACCCCGTCGGCTGCTGGCGGCCCAGCGCCGACGACCACGGCGACGGCCGCGCCTGCGACTTCATGATGAGTTCCGGTGGCGCCATCCCGTCGGGCGAGAACAACGCGCTCGGCGACCAGATCGCCCAGTACGCGATCAACAACGCCGACCGCCTCGGCGTGGACTACGTCATCTGGAAGCAGCGGATCTGGCACCGGAGCAACCGCCAGTGGGTGTTCATGAACGACCGCGGCGGCGCGACGGCCAACCACTACGACCACGTGCACATCTCGTCGGTCAACTAGGGCGTGTGACGGACGCCCGCGGCGCAGCCCCTCCTGCCTTGGCCCGATGTGGGCCCTATCGGGCCTTCGTCCCGGGTGCGGGCGCGGGTGCGGGGCGTTCCCGGCCGGTGAGGGCCAGCGGGAGGACCCCGGCGAGCAGCACCGCCAGCAGGGCGAACGCCGGGCCGTAGCCCATGAGCTGGATGACCAGCCCCATGCCCATCGCGCCCACGCCAGAGCCGGCGTCGAAGCCGATGTTCCACACCGCGCTGGCCCGCCCGTACCCGGCGGGGCCCGCGCGGTTGAGCATGAGCATGACGGTCTCGTTCTGCACGGCGCCGAACCCGAGTCCGAAGAGGGCCGCTCCCGCCAGTACCAGGGCCGCGGCGGCCGGACCGGGCGCCGGACCCTCCCCGGTCACGGTCCACAGCCCCGCGGTCACCAGCGCCAGGCCGATGACCGCGCCGGCCACGCCCGGCAGGAGCAGCAGCGCGCGCCGGTGGCGGTCGTGCAGCATCCCCGCGGTCCACCGGCCCGCGACGACGGCCAGTGCCAGGGCCGCCAGCGTGCCGCTGACCAGCCACGCGGCCTGCTCCAGCGGGATGGCCAGGAACGTGATGACCGTGCTCGCCGACGTGGCGGCCACGAGCATGATGGCCAGGGGCGCCGCCAGGACCAGCAGGAGCGGGAGTCCGACGGGGCCGACGTCGCCCGCGCCTCCACGGCGCGGGGCCGACCGCAGTGCCGACCGGTTGCGCCCGCCGTCGGCGAACCAGATCCCGGCGGCCAGCGCGGCCCCCGCCACGGAGCAGGCGCCGGTGATCCAGAACGCGGTGTCGAAGCCGATCTGCAGGGCCAGTGCCACCCCGCCGGGCAGGATGACGACCTGCGGGAGGCCGACGGCCAGTCCGTAGTAGCCGGTGGCCCGCCCGACCTGCTCGTTCGGTACGAGTCGCGCGGCCAGGGCCGTCCCGGCCACGCTGACCATGCCGAACCCGACACCCCGCAGCGCGGAGACCGCGATCAGCGGAGCCAGGTCGGCCGTCGCGGCGAAGAGGGGTGTGGGCAGCCCCATGATCAGACAGCCCACGGGGAAGGCCCACCGGTAGCCGCCCCGCTCCAGCATCCAGGGCATGGTGAGCTGTGTGAGGACGGTGGTGAGCATGAAGGCCGCCGTCGTACTCCCGGCGCCGAACTCGCCCGCGCCGCCCCGGCTGGCCCAGAGGGGGACCAGCGGCAGCACGGCGGCGAACCCGCACAGGCCCACAGCGGTCGCCGCGATCAACAGCGCGAACCCCCGGCCGCCCAGACCTGGCAGCCGATCGCGGGAGGCGTCCTGGGCGCCCGCTCCGCGGCGGGACGAGGGCGTACGGGGTCGGGTCATCCCTCCTTTGTAGTAGACCCTGGCGGTCCTGTCGACGCCGCCCCCGCCCGTCCCGTGCTCAGCTCTCGGAAGGACCCAGCCGTTCGCGGAGCCAGTCGCGCAGACGCGCCGACAGCTCGGGGGTGACGGCCCGTTCCGCGTGCCCCATGCCCGGAACGATCCACAGGTCCCGGGGTTCGCCGGCGGCCTCGTGGATGGCCAGGGCGTGCGCGATCGGGAAGTAGGTGTCGGCGTCACCGTGCACCACGAGCAGCGGAGTCGGACTGATCTCCCCCGCGACCTCCCGCGGCTCGGCCGGGCGGGGGTCCCAGCGGCGGTCGGTGACGCGCACCTTGCGGAAGCGCTCGAGGAAGAAGCGCCCGGCGGTGCGCCCGATGCCGACGTGGAGCAGGCGCATGCGGCGGGTGCCCCGGTAGTACCAGCGACTGGGCGCGCTGACCGAGACGACGGCGTCGACCCCGCCGAAGATGGCGGCGTGCCGGACGGCCACGGCCGCGCCCATGGAGAAGCCGACGGTGGCCACGGTCGTGTAGCCGAGCGTCCTCAGCCGGGCGACGACGGCCTCCAGGTCGTGGATCTCGGCGTTGCCGACGGTGCTGTGGCCACCGGAGCCGTGGTGGCCGCGGAAGTCGAACGTCATCACGTCGCCGACCGGCAGCAGGGTCTCGGCGATGGCCCGCGTGTGCGGGTTGCGGTAGGTGCCGGTGAACCCGTTGGCGAGGACGACGGCCGTGTCACTCGGTTCGGCGCCGCGCCGCAGAACGGCGTCGATACCGACGCCGTCGGACGTCGTCAGCCAGAACCGGCGGTCCTGGGGCCGGGACAGTGGATGGTCGATTGCGTCAGACACCCGTCCATCCTGCCCGACGCGCGCCGAGCGTGTGGATCCGGCCCGGGTGTGTCGCGGTCGCGGACGCGATCAGGGCCGGTCGCGGAAGGACTGCTCGTACTGGTCGCCGTAGGAGGACTGCTGCCCGTCGTGGAAGCCGGGACCCGGCGCGTACGGGTTCGGTGGGGCCGGGCGGTCGCCGTAGCGCTCCTCGTAGGGGCGCGGGTCCGTCGCGGGAGCGGGCGCGCCGTAGGGCGGCTCGGGGTACAGCGGGGCCTGCCCGTGGCCCCGGCCGTCGCCGCCACTCGGCTCGCCGTAACCGTGGGCGTCCGCGCCCCGCTCGCCGTGGGGGCGCTCGTCGTAGGGCCGGTCCCCGTCAGGCTGCTCGTCGTAGGGACGGTCGTCATAGGTCGCCGCTTCGTCCGGGTACTCGTCGTACCCGTCGTACTCGTCGCCGTCGTCGAGGTCGGCGCGGGCGGAGGCGGGCGGGAACACCAGGGAGCGCAGGTTCAGGGCCACGTGCACGGCCATCGGCACCCACAGGCTCTCCGTGCCCAGGTAGAGGATCGTGAACAGGGCGCCCGAGGCGCCGGCGCTGACCAGGCCCCACCAGCCCTGGTAGACGTGGGCGACCGAGAACAGCAGCACGGACAGGACCGCGGCGATCCACAGCGGTACGCCCATCCCCGCCACCAGGACGATGAACAGCCCTCGGTAGAGCAGCTCCCCGAACACGCCGCCGGTCACCGCCGCGCCGCCGGCCAGCAGGCGCTCGACCGTCGTCCGCGGCACCAGGAGGCCCTGGGGGTGGCGCCCGGGCTCGGGGAGTGACACGGGCGCGTTCGACGCCCGGCTCCCCCGGTGGCCGGACCCCCTGCGCCCGCTCCTCCTCCCCTGGCCGGACCGCCGGAACGGCAGCCCGTGGGTGAGGATCCACAGCACGGCCAGCGCGAGGAGTCCGCCGACGGCGCCGCCCGCGATCGGCCCCCAGGCTTCGGGGACCCGCAGGCCGAGGTCACCGGCGCCCAGCCCCGGTGAGAGCAGCAGGACCGCGAGGACCAGCAGCCCCCACAGGACATGGGTCGCCACCGTGACGGCGTACAGGCGCCGCAGGGCTCGCCCGCCGTCGTGGCGGCTGCGGGCCAGGCGGGCGAACGCGAGCCGACCGAGGAAGGGTTCGCCGAACGCCGCGAAGAGGAGCAGCAGGACCGTCAGCACGGTCCCGGCGAGGCTGAACTGAGGGAGAGTCTCCGACCAAGGCACGGGGCAATAGTAGGGCTCCCAAAGCCCGCATTGCGCACATGACGGATTCCGGACCCGATGACCTCTTGTGGACGGGGGGATGAACAGCGACCGTAGAGAGTGTCACAGGTCACATCGTGGGCGGTGGCACGTACCACCCCGTGCGTCGCCCCGAACGCGCCGAAGGGCTGGGCAGCAGGGATGGTAGATCGAGCCGTAGCCGTACCGAGGGCCGATCGGCCCGAGAACATCCGCAACATCGCACTCGTCGGTCCGACGGGCGCCGGGAAGACGAGCCTGGTCGAGGCCCTGCTCTTCGCGGCCGGGGAGATCTCCCGGCCCGGTCGCGTGGAGGACGGCACGACCGTCAGCGACCACGACGAGATCGAGACCCGCCAGAAGCGCTCGGTCCACCTCACCGTCAACCCGGTCATGGTGGGCGACGTCAAGGTCAACCTGCTCGACACCCCCGGATACGCGGACTTCATCGGCGCCATGCGCGCCGGGCTGCGCGGCGCCGACGCCGCCCTGTTCGTCGTCTCCGCCCTGGACGGCGTGGACGGACGCACCCGCGTGCTGTGGCAGGAGTGCGCCGCCGTGGGCATGCCCCGCGCCGTGGCCGTGACCAAGATCGACCACCCGCGCGCCGACTACGACGACGTGGTCGCCCAGTGCCAGGAGGCTTTCGGCAGCGGCGTCCATCCCGCCTACGTGCCCGCCGTCGAGGGCACCGGGGACGACCGCCACGTGGTGGGCGTGTGGGGCCTGGTATCCGAGCGCTACTACGACTACTCCGACGGGGGCGGATCGGGATCCGCCCCCGAGCCGCGTCCGGTCCCCGACTGGCTGCGAGGGACCGCCGGCCCTCTGCGGGAGACCCTCATCGAGGAGGTCATCACCGAGAGCGAGGACGAGGCCCTCATGGAGCGCTACATGGAGGGCGGCGAACTCGACCCCGACCTGCTCATCGCGGACCTGAAGCAGGCCGTGGCCGCCGGCGGCTTCCATCCCGTCCTGGCGCTCAGCCCCACCCGGGGCGTGGGCGTGCGCGAGCTGCTGCGCGAACTCCCGCTGTCGTGCCCGGACCCGACCCGGGGCTCCTTCCCTGAGGTGGTCGCACCCGACGGCCGTCCGGTGCACGGACTGTCCTGCGACCCCGACGGCCCGCTGGTCGCCGAGGTCCTGAGCACCACCAGCGATCCCTACGTCGGTCGGGTCAGCACCGTACGCGTCTTCTCCGGCACGCTCACCTCCGACAGCCCGGTCCACCTGCACGGCCACGGCGTGCCCAGCGGCATGACCGGTTCCGACGAGCACGACCGCAGTGGCGAGGACGAGCGCCTGGGCGCGCTGCACGTCACGCTGGGCAGGGACGCGTGGCCGGTGGGCCAGGTCGTCGCCGGTGACCTGTGCCAGGTCTCCAAGCTGCCCGCGGCCCGGACGGGCGACACGATCTCCGGCCGGGACCGGCCGCTGCGCGTCTCGCCCTGGCGCTTCCCGCAGCCGCTGCTGCCGGTGGCGGTCAGCGCCGCCTCCGCCGCCGACGAGGACAAACTGTCGCAGTCGGTGTCGCGCCTGGTGGCCGAGGACCCCTCACTGCGGGTCGAGGTCAACGCGGAGACCCACCAGATGGTCCTGTGGAGCCTGGGCGAGGCCCACCTGGACGCCGCCCTGGACCGGCTGGAGCACCGGCACGGCGTGCGCGTGCGGACGGGTCCGGTACGGGTGCCGCTGCGCGAGACCTTCGCCGTCCCCGCGCAGGGCATGGGCCGCAACGTCAAGCAGAGCGGCGGCCACGGCGAGTTCGGCGTCTGCCGGATCAGGGTGGAGCCGCTGGAGTCGGGCTCGGGCCTGGAGTTCGTCGACGAGATCGTCGGCGGGGTCGTCCCGCGCCAGTTCGTCCCGTCGGTGGAGAAGGGCGTGCGCGCGCAGATGGCCGAGGGCGTGGACTCCGGGTACCCGTTGGTGGATCTGCGCGTGACCCTCTACGACGGCAAGGCGCACTCGGTGGACTCCTCCGACATGGCCTTCCAGAAGGCGGGCCGCCTCGCGCTCAAGGACGCCGCGACCGCCGCGAAGCTGTCGGTGCTGGAGCCGGTGGACGAGGTCACCGTGGAGATGGACGAGTCCTACCTCGGCACGGTGATGAGCGACCTGTCCGCCCGCCGCGGACGCGTGGTCGGCACCGAGGCCGCCGACGGCGGCCGGTCCGTGGTCCGCGCCGAGGTGCCCACGCTGGAGATGACGCGGTACGCGGTCGAGCTGCGCTCCATCTCCCACGGCACCGGCGTGTTCACACGGTCCTACCTGCGCCACGAGACGCTGCCCCCGCAGGTCGCCGCCCGCCTACCCGCCAGACAGGAGTGAGCCCCACGCAGCCCCGCAGAACCACAGGGCCCCAGGCCCCCAGGGGAGTTGGACGTATGCCGTTCCACTGACAGATCCGCAGGGGGTTGAAGGTCAACGGTTCGACCTGCCAGGACCAGGACCACAGGGGGTCGGACGCAAGCCGTTCCACTGACAGATCCGCAGGGGGTTGAAGGTCAACGGACCTGCCGGGACCACAGGGGGGTTGATCGGGCCAAAGCGAGGAACGAGCGGAGGCCCAAGGAAAGCACGGGTGAGGGGCGCGCCGGGGCCTGCAGGAGGAGACGGGGCCGCAGCGAGCTTGCGAGCAAGGCAAGTCGACGACGAAGGACCCGGCGTGAAGCGCCCCGAACCACCCCGGCGTGAAGCGCCCCGAACCACCCCACCCCCTCAGAGCACCCGCCCCGGTCGGCTGCGGTCGGCCAGCGCGGCAAACCGGAACGTGTTCACCGGGTGGCTGGAGAGCAGGTTGACCAGCAGGACGAAGAACCCGGTGTCGGTCCGGGCGCGCGCGGCGACGGCGTCGAAGTCCACCGCGGTGTAGAGGTACTTGCCCGCCACGAACGTCCGCAGCCCCTGCGCGCCCTCGGGACAGTACAGGTGGGCGTGGTTGTCGGCGGTGTACTCCTGCGCCCGCCCGAGGGTGCTGCCCACCCCGGGGACGACGTTGGCCACGGAGATGCCGAAGTGCCGGAGGAACGACGTGTGCCCGGCGGCGATGTGGCCGACCTCGTGGCCGATGACGAACCGCAGCGCGTCCGGGTCGGCGAGGCGGCCGCCCAGCTCGAACAGGTCGCTGTTGATGGCCACGTAGCGGCGGCTGCCGTGCCCCGACGCGAACGCGTTGAGCACGCCGTTGCCCAGGACGACGTAGGCCTCGGGCACACGGCGCATGTTGAACACCGCCGCGGCCTCGACGACCATCCGGTGCGCCTCGGGGAACTGGTCCTCGGTGATGCGTACCCCGTTGATCCGCTGGCGCGCGAAGAGCTGGCCGCGCACGAAGTACACGAGCGCGGGGATGCTCAACAGCAGCAGCGGTTCGCCGGGCTCGCCCGCGTAGGCGCGGCTGAGCGCGCCCACGACCGCCAGGCACGTGACGGCCACGCACACGAACAGGAGCCTGTTCTCCAGCGGATGGCGCAGTTCCCGCGCCAGACGGGGATCACCCCAGCGCCGGGCGATGATCCCCATCCGGGGTCACAGGCGGTACTCGGAGTCGGGCAGGTCGTCGTCGGGGCCGGGCGGGGGCGCCTGGTGGGCGTCGCCCCTGGGCGGCGGCCCGCCGAACGCCGGGCCCGAGGGCTGCCCGTGCGGCGGCCCCTGGGGCGGGGGACCCTGGGGGTCGTCGTCCAGGATGGCGGCCATGTCCGCCGACAGCGTGGACTCCTCGGCCTTCTCGCCGCGCCACTCCTCGCGCAGTTCCTCGTCCTGTGCCCCGATGACGGCGTCCATGTCGGCGTCATGGGTGGACTTGGCCGGGTCCTCCTGTCCCGGCTCGGGCCAGGAGGAGGCCAGGAACGCGCTGTCGTAGGCGTCGTTGGCCTCCTGCGGCGCGCCGCCCTCGGCCCGGGGCGCGTACGGCTCGCCCTTGGGCGGGCCGTGGGAACCCGCGGGCTCGTCGTAGGAGTCGCCGGGCGCCGCCTCTCCCGGCACCGGGCCGTAGCCGCTGGGGTGAGCAGGTTCACCGGGCGGCGGACCGTAGGGGTCGGCCGACTGCCGCGGACCCGCCGGGGGCGGGCCGTAGGAGTCGTCGGAGGCCCCGACGGGGTCGCCGGCCGGCGGCGGGGCGTCGTGGACGGGGAAGGGGTCCCCGACCGGCTCGGGCCCGCCGTCGTAGGGGTGCTCCTGGTAGGCCCCGCCCATGGACGCCGCGCCCGGCGTCGGCGCCGGCTGCGCGGACCGCTCGCTGCCGAGGTAGGACAGCGCGGCGACGGTGATGGCCGCGAGTCCGGCGCGCAGCGTGGGTTCGCGGGAGGGCGCGAAGAACGGCGAGTGGTTGCTGGGGACGTTGCCCATCTTCTCGTAGGGGGTGTCGCCCGGGGCGGCCTCCCACACGTCGTGCGGGGTGGCGCCCACGAACCAGAACACGTACGGGATGGGCTGCGGGTCGCCGGGCAGGCCGAAGCAGCTGAAGTCCTCCGTGCCCGGGAAGGGGTCGGGCAGGTGGATGACGTAGTCGTCACCGAAGTAGGCGTGGTGGGCTGCGGCCACCTCGGCGGTGCTGGTGGGGTCGTTGACCGTGATGCCGGCGCCCTCGAAGCGCTCGATCTCGGGTTCGCGGGTGGCGCCGGAGGCCGCGGCCTCGGCGCGCACGATGCGCTCGATGGCCGCTTCGAGCTGCCGGGCCACGTTGTCGTTGAGGGCCCGGGTGTTGACTTCGAGGTAGGCCTCGTCCGGGATGATGTTGGCCTTGGTCCCGGCCTGGATGCGCCCGACCGTGAGGACGGCCATCTCGCTCGGGCTGATCTCCCGCGAGACCACGCCCTGCAGGCGCGTGACGATGTGCGCGGCGACGAGCACCGGGTCGATGGTGGTGTGCGGCTGGGAGGCGTGGCCGCCCTCGCCGAAGATGCGCACCCGGTAGGAGTCGGCGGCGCCCAGGATGACGCCGGCGCGGTGGGAGATGAGTCCGGCGGGCTGCGGACCCAGGTGCTGCCCGAGGATGACGTCGGGGCGGCCGAAGCGCTCGTAGAGCCCGTCGTCGAGCATCGCCTGGGCTCCGTCGAGGGTCTCCTCGGCGGGCTGGGCGACGACCATGACGGTGCCGGCCCACTCCTCACGGGTCTCCGACAGCAGGTCGGCCGCGCCGACCAGGCACGCGGTGTGGGCGTCGTGGCCGCACGCGTGCATGACGGGGACCTCCTTGCCCTCACCGTCGGTCGCGTGCGCCGTGCTGGCGTAGGGCAGCCCGGTCCGCTCCTCCAGGGGGAGGGCGTCCATGTCGGCGCGCAGCATCACCGTGGGGCCGGGGCCGTTGCGCAGCACACCGACCACGCCGGTGCCGCCGACGCCCTTGTGGACCTCGTAGCCCGTGCGGGTCAGCCACTCGGCGACGCCGCTGGCGGTGCGATGTTCGGAGTGGGAGAGCTCCGGGTTCTTGTGCAGGTCGACATAGAACCCCTCGACGAGCGGAAAGATCTCGTCGAGGAGTCGCATGACCACACTGCCGTGCTGGGCTGCACGGTTGGGGTCCACCGCGTGCGGCACGGTTTCCACCGCCTTCTTCGATCTCGACTGGGCGAACGCCTGCGCGGCGCCTCGGCCTGTGTGCAGCCTATCTGCGCGGCCGTCGCCGCCCCACACTGCCATGGTCACCCAAGGCACACGACTCCGCACCCATGGGTTACCATCCCCTGATGGTCGGCGCCCGGCACGAGGGTGAGCGACGCCACCGCCCTTTCTCCCGATTTGGCGAAACCCCTGGCGTGCTCCACGATGTCTCAGTAGGGTAACGACGCACGAGTCGAATTCATCCGACCTTCGGTGTCCTCCTCCCGGGCCATCCGCCACGCGGCACCGACCAGCGTTCCGACATCCCCCGCCGGTCTCGGCCCACCACTCGGGCCGTGGGCCCAGCGCACACCGTCATACCGCACCCGTCGTCTCGGAGACCGTTCGTGGCCTCATCCACCGTCAGTTCAGCGTCCCATCAGCCAGGGTCGGGGTCGGCCCCGGCCACTCTTCCCGCCGCGCCCGGGGGTCCGGTGTCCGAACGCGCGCCCGGACGTGACGCGCGGCTCGACAACGCCAAGTTCATCCTGATCGCGCTAGTCGTCGTCGGCCACGCGATCGAACCGCTGCGCGACTACGGGCCCGCCAGTGCCCTCTACTACTGGATCTACTTCTTCCACATGCCCGCGTTCATCATGATCAGCGGCTACCTCTCACGGTCCTTCGACGCCTCGTCGCGCCGCGTGGAGAAGCTGGTCGTGTCGCTGGCCGTGCCCTACCTCGTGTTCTGGACCATCCACCAGACGATCTACGGCATCGAGCGCGGAGGGCTGCCCGACTCCCTGTCGGTGCTCAGGCCGACCTGGACGCTGTGGTTCCTGGTGGCCCTGTTCATGTGGCGGCTGAGCGTGCCCGTGTGGCAGCGGCTCCGCTGGCCGGTGGCCATCGCGGTGCTCATCTCGGTGTTCGCCTCCACCACCGACCTCGGCGGAGGCACCCTGGCCCTGGGCCGTGTACTCAGCTTCCTGCCCTTCTTCGTGCTGGGCCTGAGCCTGCGCCGCGCGCACTTCGCCTACCTCGACCGGGTCTGGGTGCGGGTCCTGTCCGTGGCCGTCCTCGTCTCCACGGCGGTGCTCGCGGTCCCCATCTCCGACCGGCTGAGCCGGGACTGGCTGTTCTGGAAGGACAGCCTCACCGACCGGGACATCGACCCGATCATGCCCAGCATGGGCATCCGGCTGGCGTTCATGGGCCTGGCACTGGCGATGACCATCGCGGTGCTCGCGCTCACGCCCAAGCGCCGGATGTGGATCACGTCGCTCGGCGCCTACACGCTCTTCGTCTACCTCGGCCACTCCGTGGCCCTGATCCTGCTCAAGGCCACGCCCTGGTACGAGGAGATGGACGGAGCCGTGGGGCTGGCACTCGCCATCGGGATCGGCATCGGCATCACCCTGCTCCTGTGCACCCCGTGGGTCCGCAAGGCCCTGCAGTGGGCGGTGGAACCGCGCCTGAGGTGGCTCCTGCGAGGGGACGCTCCGGCCCACGGCGCCGTGGCCCGTGAGACTCCGGCCGACGACGCCGGCGGCGCGCCCGCGGTCGAGAAGAAGGCCTGACCCGGGTCGGCGGCGGTCCGCGGTACGGACCCGGGGCGTCGGCCGAGTACCGACGCGAAGGCCCCCGGGCCCCTCCGCAAGGGGGCCCGGGGGCCTTCGCACGCGCGGGATCAGCTCTCGCCGACCGCCAGGGGGGCGGAGGAGGCCGTCTCCCGGCGACGGGCCTCGAAGCGCCGCGTCTCACGCCACAGGCGCAGCACCAGGACGACCTCGAAGAAGGCCAGGGCCAGGCACGACAGCACCGCGACGGGGATGATGAGGCTGTTGAGCGGCGTGAAGAAGGACACCAGGACGGTCACCGGGGCGACCACGCACACGAACATCTCGAACTCGATGCCGCTGAACAGGTGCGGCCGCACCCGGTGCCGGAGCAGGACGTCCCGCACGCGGGCGTAGAGGGAGCCGCCGCCGGCGGCGGGACGCGCCGGGGCGTCGGTGTCGGAGTCCTCGTTCTCGGGGTCGTCGTCGCCGACCGCCGCCGCACGGATCTGCGCTTCGTCGCCCGAGTCCTCCGCGAGCACCCGCCGCATGGTCTTGCGCGTCTTGGCGACCTGGGCGGCGTTGAGGTAGCGCAGCAGGTCGAAGAAGACCACGACCGGCGCCACGACCAGGTAGGCGACGTTCCCCGTGGCCGCCCACTGGCCGACCAGCAGCGCCATCAGGCAGCCGAAGAAGCGGATCCGGTCGAAGACGAAGTCCACCCAGGCCCCGAACACCGTCCCGTTGCCCTTGAGGCGGGCGATCTTGCCGTCCATGCAGTCCAGAACGAAGCTGAGGTGGAACAGCAGACCGCCCAGCACGAGCCACGCCCAGGAGGCGGGAACCTGCCAGCCGGGCAGCGCGAAGCACACGGCGGACGCCAGGCCCAGTACGCCGGCACCGAGCGTGAGCTGGTTGGGTGTCATGTTGGTGCGGTTCGCGGTCCAGACCACGAGACGGCCCGCGAGCGGGTCGACCAGGAAGACCGTCCACCAGGCGTCCCTGGGCTTGTAGGTCTCTTCCTTGACTTGCGCGAACGTGAAACGCGACATTCGGGATCTCCAGAAGTGCCCGTTCCCACACGCCATCGTCCGGTCGCGCTCAGGCACAGACCGTGGACACGGGAAGGGGCCGAGTAGGCGGGAATCGAGTCATCATGCCAGATCGGGTGTCGCCCGGCCTAATCGATGACGGCATACTTGACTGGTAAGAGGGGGATCAACAGGCGGCCGCGTGCGGGAGCAGCGGATGGTCCACCCCCTTCGGTCTCGACCGAGGTAGAGGCATTGCGCTTTCTCAACGACCAGGTCCCGCAGCAGGACCTCACCTACAGCGACGTGTTCATGGTCCCGAGCCGCAGCGCCGTGGGGTCGCGCCTGAGCGTCGACCTCTCGTCGCCGGACGGCACGGGCACCACCATCCCGCTGGTCGTGGCGAACATGACCGCGGTCGCCGGACGCCGGATGGCCGAGACGGTCGCCCGGCGCGGCGGCGTCACCGTCATCCCGCAGGACATCCCCTTCGAGGTGGTGGCGGACGTCGTCGCCTGGACCAAGCGGCGCCACCTGGTCTACGACACCGCGATCACGCTCAACCCGGCCAGCACCGTCGGCGAGGCGCTCAACCTGCTGCCCAAGCGCGCGCACAACGCCGTGATCGTGGTCGACGAGGCCCGCCGGCCGCTCGGCGTGGTCACCGAGGCCGACTGCGCCGGCGTCGACCGCTTCGCGCAGCTGCGCGACGTCATGTCCACCGAACTGCTCACCATCCCGGACGGCACGGAGCCCCAGGAGGCGTTCGGGATACTGCACGACTTCCGGCACCGGCTCGCCCCGGTGGTGGACACCGACGGCGGCCTGGTCGGCGTGCTCACCCGGACCGGCGCGCTGCGCTCCACCCTGTACGCGCCCGCGGTGGACGGCGCGAACCGCCTGCGGATCGCGGCGGCCGTCGGCATCAACGGCGACGTGGCGGGCAAGGCCGCCGAGCTGCTGGACGCCGGCGTGGACACGCTCGTGATCGACACCGCGCACGGCCACCAGGAGAAGATGCTCGCCGCGGTCGCCAAGGTGCGCGGGCTCGCGCCGAACGTGCCGATCGTGGCGGGCAACATCGTCACCGCCCAGGGCACCCGCGACCTCGTCGAGGCGGGCGCGGACATCGTCAAGGTCGGTGTCGGCCCCGGCGCGATGTGCACCACGCGGATGATGACGGCCGTGGGCCGCCCGCAGTTCTCCGCGGTCCTGGAGTGCGCCGAGGCCGCGCACGAGCTGGGCGCCCACGTGTGGGCCGACGGCGGCGTACGCCACCCGCGCGACGTCGCCCTGGCGCTGGCCGCGGGCGCGTCCAACGTCATGGTGGGCTCCTGGTTCGCCGGGACCTACGAGTCGCCGGGCGACGTCATGCGCGACGCCCAGGGCCTGCAGTACAAGGAGAGCTTCGGTATGGCGTCGGCGCGTGCGGTGCGGCTGCGCACGGCCGACGACACCCCCTTCGAGCGCGCCCGCAAGGCGCTGTTCGAGGAGGGCATCTCGACCGGGCGCATGTACCTGGACCCCGAGCGGCCCAGCGTGGAGGACCTGATCGACCAGATCATCGCCGGTGTGCGCAGCTCGATGACCTACGCGGGCGCCACCTCGCTCGCGGAGTTCCGCGAGCGCGCGGTCGTCGGCGTCCAGAGCGCCGCGGGCTACAACGAGGGCCGCCCGGTTCCCACCAGCTGGTAGAGGACTGTGTTCCTCGGGGCCTCCGCTTCGCTTCGGCCCGTGCTCGGGGGTCACCCCACCCGTGGGTGGCGGTCGGGGGCTACTGTGAGCCGTTCCGTGCGGCGAGGACCGCTTTGCGGTGCTCGCCGCACAGACGGTCGGCGTGCCGGACGGGTTCGGGCACCCGGTACCTGGGGGACAGGCGCAGCACGAGGTCGGCGGCGCCCGCCAGGTCCACCCGGTGCCCCACCGACACGTAGACCGGCTTGACCCCGGCGCGGGTGCGCAGCACACGGCCGATGACCTCGGCCCCGTCCGCGGCCAGGGCGGCGGAGTCCGCCACCACCTCCGAGCGCCCCGCGACCATGGGCGTCCACGAGCCCCTCGCGTCGCCGGGCACGGAGTGCCTTCCGTAGAGGACGGACTTCGCCGAGCCCACCACGGGCAGGTCCAGCAGCACGCCCAGATGGCAGGCGACGCCGAACCGCCGCGGATGGGCCAGGCCGAACCCGTCGCACAGGTAGACGTCAGGGGTGACCGTGAGCCGCCCGAGCGCCTCCAGGACGGGCGGCGACTCCCGGAAGGCGAACAGCCCGGAGATGTAGGGGAAGGAGGGCTCGGCCGAGATGACGGCGGAGTCCACCACCTCCATCGTCCGCACGTCCAGTACGACGGCCGCCGCCGCGAGCGCGGAGTCGTCCCTGGCGTAGCTGACGTCCAGCCCGGCGACGAACCGAACGGCGTCGGCGTCCAACGGCTCCTCACGCACCCGGCCGGCCATCTCGCGCTGCAGCGCGGTGGCCTCCCTCGGCTCCCGCGGCCACAGCCCCGGGTCGTCCAGGACCCGCCTGACGCGCTCGGCGATCTCCGACATCCCGTTTCCTTCCGTCAGCCACGGCCAGTCCGCTCCCATCCTCGCCTATCCCGCCGCGAGCTCGCGAGCGCGTAAAAAGCACGGCAGCTCCGCGCGCGGTGCGTTGTGCCCGAGCCCACAGTCGCCAACGCTCGAGCGGAGGGGTTCGCGGGAGTACCGTGGACCCGTCGCTTTTGTACTGACTGGTCAGTTCAAAAATGGAGGGAGGCCATCAGAATGCGTCGGGCCACCGGAGCTCGCGTCCACGCCGAGGACGTCACACTCGGCACTCGCGAAGGCACCGTCTACTCGGGCGTGGGGTTCACCGCCCGGCCGGGGACGCTCACCGTCTTCCAGGCCGATTCCGGCGGCGGGCGCAGTGCCCTGCTTCTGACGCTCACCGGCCGGATGAAGCCCAGTTCGGGCACCCTGCACGTCGACGGCTTCCAGCTGCCCCGGCAGGCGCGCCGGGCCCGGCGGATCAGCGCACTCGGCCTGATGGAGGGCGTCAACGACCTCGACGACCGGCTCCGGGTCCGCGAGCACCTCGCCGAGGGCCTGCTGCTGCGGATGCGCCCCGCCGCCCGCGGCACCACGGACGAGGCCATGGCGGCCGCCGGACTCGCCGACCTCGACCGCTCGACGCTGGTCAAGGACCTGCCGATGCTGGAACGGCGCCGCTTCGGCACGGCTCTGGCCCTGGTCAACGAACCCCGGCTGCTGGCGGTCGACGACGTCGACGCGGGACTGTGCCGCGAGCACCAGGCGGAGATGTGGCGGACCCTGCGCGACCTCACCACCGCCGGGCTCACCGTGATCGCCACCTGCGCCGACCCCACCGCGCTGGTCGAGGGCCCCGTCACGGTCGACCGCGACGTACAGGGCCCCTTCCCCCTCCGGCAGGGATCCGACGCCCGAGCCGGCGCGGCCCCCTCCCCCGCCGGCACCGCCGGAACGATCGACACGGAGCGCGGCGGACGGGGCAGGCACGCGGCGCCGAACTCGATCCCCCTCGACGAACTCCTCCACGACCGGACCGAAGGGAACCCCACCAGTGGCCAGGCGTAGACTCCCGCGCGCCGAGCGCACGAGGACGCGGAAGGCCCCGCGCTACCGCCCCTTGGCGGTGCCCCGGCTCGGACTGCTCACCATGCGGTCCTTCCTGCGCTCACCGCTGCCGACCGCGGCTCTGGCGGCGCTCCTGATCATCCCGCTGCTGTACTCCGGCATGTACCTGTGGTCCTTCTGGGACCCCTTCGGCCGGATGGAGCACCTGCCCATCGCCCTGGTCAACGAGGACGTTCCGGTCCAGGTGGGCGACCGCGAGGTCGCCGCCGGCGACGAGCTCGCCGACACCCTCCTGGACGGCGCCGACCTGGACTGGCGGCTGGTCGACTCGGACGAGGCCGCCCAGGGCGTGGCCGACGGCACCTACTACGTGTCGCTGACCATCCCGTCACAGTTCAGTGAGAACCTGACCTCCCCCTCGCGCGACCGGGAGGACCCCGTCCCGGCCATGCTCGTGGCCAACTACAACGACGCCAACAGCTACATCGTCCGGTCCCTGGCCGGAGCCGCGTTCAAGGAGGTCCGCGAGGCCGCCGCCGAGTCGGCGGTCAGCGACTACCTCGACGAGATGTTCCTCGGCTTCAACGAGATCCACGGCTCCACCGAGGAGGCCGCCGAGGGCGCCGACGAGCTGGCGGGCGGCACCGACTCCGCTGAGGAGGGCTCCGGCGAGCTGTCCACGGGGATCGACTCCGCCCACACCGGCGCCGGGTCGCTCAGCAGCGGCCTGGACGAGCTCTACGCCGGCTCGCGTGAACTGGCCACCGGCGCCACGACCGCCTCCGACGAGGTCTCCACCCAGGTCGAGAAGCTGGACGAGCTGGCCGACGAGTGGCTCCCCCAACTGGAGGAGGACCTGCCCGCCCTCCAGGAGCGCGCACGGACCGTGTCGCGGATCGCGGGCGACCTGTCCACCGCGCTGGACTCCCTTCCCGAGGAGATCGACACCACCGAGCTCGCCGCGGTGGACCAGCGCCTGACGGAGTACCTGGAGGACAACCCCGACCTGGAGACCGAGCAGCCCGAGCTGTACACGCTGCTCACCGACGTCCAGGGCGCGCTGGACGTCGGGCTGACCACGGCGGAGTACGTCAACGACAACCGCGAGGACATCCGGACGGCCTCCGAGGAGGCCGCGGAGCTGAGCACGGACGCCGCGAACCTGGCCGAGGACCTGCCGGACATGGTGGACCAGGCCGAGGGGGCCCGCGACCAGGTCGACGAACTGGCCGAGGGGCTGGAGGAGATCGCCTCGGGCGCGCGCACACTGCGCGACGGCCTCAGTGACGCCGTCGGCGGCGCCGAGGACCTCGACGCCGGGCTGGGCGAGCTGAGCGGCGGCGCGGGCGACCTGCACGACGGGCTGGGCGACCTGTCCGAGGGGTCGGACGAGCTCGCCGACGGCCTGGCCGAGGGAGCCGACGAGATCCCCACCTACTCCGACGAGGGCCGGACCACGGCGGCCGAGATGATGACCCGTCCGGTCCGCCTGGACACCGAGGTCGACAACGAGTCGCCCAACTACGGCACCGGATTCGCGCCGTTCTTCGTGCCGCTGTCGCTGTGGGTGGGCGCCATGGTCGTGTTCATGGTCCTGCCCGCCCTGTCGTCGCGCGCCCTGTCCTCGACCGCCGCCTCCTGGCGGGTGGCGCTGGCCGGACGCGTGGTCCCGCTGTTGCTGGGCGCGGGACAGGTCGCGGTGATGCTGACGGCCCTGCACCTGCTGCTGGGGCTGGAGGCGGAGCGATGGCCGCTGATGATCGCGTTCCTGCTGCTGACCTCCGCCGCCTTCACCGCCACGGTGCAGTACCTGAACGTCCGGTTCAACGCGGCGGGGCGGGTGATCGCGCTGGCCCTTCTGGTCCTGCAGCTGACCTCGGCCGGCGGCACCTACCCGATCGAGACCAGTCCCTCGTTCTTCCAGGTCATCGGGCCCTACCTGCCCCTGCACTGGGCCGTGACGGCGATGCGCCACCTCATCGGCGGCGGAGACATGGTTCTGGTGTGGCAGGCCTTCGGGGTGATGTCGTTGTGGCTGGTGATTCCCCTGCTGCTCACGTGGGTGGCCGTCGAACGCAGGAGGACCTGGACCATGAGCGCCCTCTACCCCGCGCTCAAGCTCTGACCGTGTGGCCGAACGCACCGGGCGGCCGACCGCGCGCGGGTAGCGTGGGGGTACGCCGCCCGGTGTGGACCCGGGCGCGGCTCCCGCGCCGCCGGACCGCCGTGGACCACGGGCCGGCCGTCGGCCGCCGGCCGGTGACGAGTCGTAGGAAGGAGACGGACGCGCCCGCCCCCCAGGCACGGGGGCCGCGTCCAACCCCCAGATGAGTGTGCGCACCCCGAGCGGGGACCGCCCGATGAGCAGACGCCGCGAGGCCACGCGCCAGCGCCTGTTCGAGGCGGCGATCACGCTGATCTCGGAACAGGGGTACGACGCCACGACCGTCGACGAGATCGCCGAGCGGGCCGGGGTCGCCAAGGGCACCGTCTACTACAACTTCGGCGGCAAGAGCGAGCTGTACACGGCCCTGATGGAGTGGGGCGTGACCCGGCTGGCCCAGACCCTGGCCGAGGCGGTGCCCGCTCCCGACGCCGGCGTGCCGCCGCGCGCGGCCCTCGCCGGCGTCCTGCGCGCCGGTGTGGTGTTCATCGGCGCCCACGAGGCGCTGGCGCGCATGCTCATGGCCGAGGCCTGGCGCACCAACCGGTCCTGGTACACGGCCGTCCACCAGATCCGCACCGAGGCGATCGGGGTGATCACCGCCCTGCTGGACGACCTCGCACGCGACGGGCTGGTCAGACCGGACCTGGACACCGCCTTGGCGGGCTCGGCGCTCTTCGGCATGGTGGTGAGCGTGGCCCTGGACTGGCGTACGCTCCAGCCCGAGCGCCCGATCGAGGACATCCACGCGACCCTGGCGCACATGGCGGACGGCCTGGTCGGCCCGCCGACGGCCCCGCTGTCCTAGGCGGGCCGCCCGGTGGACACCCGCCCCGGCGCCCCGCCCTCAGCGACCTTCCCGAGAGGACATCCCCCACGATGGCCGAGCTCTACCCCCTGATCCCCATCCTGGCGGGCGCCGTCCTGCTGTGGTCGGTCACGCGCGAGACCCGGCTCGAACTGCGCCTGGTGCGGCACGGTGTGCGCGCCAAGGGCCGGATCATCGGCTACCACGAGACCTCGACCGCCTCGCGGATGATCGTGCAGTTCCGGACCGAGGACGGCCAGGAGGTCCACGCCGAGCACGAGAGCTCGGGCTGGACCGCCTCCCGGGCCGGTGAGATCGTGACCGTCTCCTACGACCCGGAGGTGCCCGAGCTGGCCCGGATCGTCTCCGGTCCCTGGCTCTCACGCTACGTGCGGGTGATGTTCGGCGGGCTCGGAGCGCTCCTGGTGTTCATCGGCCTGCTGCTGGGCTACCTGGCATGGAACTGAGCCCGGCCCCGGCGCCCTCGACCGGGGGTGCGTAGCGGACCAGGCGGTCGGGCAGACCGCCGTCCAGAGTCGAGCGGGTCCGGACCCGGACCCCGCACACCAGGTCGGCCAGCCCCGCGCGGTCCGGCCGGACGACCGCGGTGCTGCCGTGGAGGGCGATCACGGCGAGCGCGCCCCAGGCCGGGCCCAGGGCGATCAGCAGGGCGACCGGGACCTGGAGCAGCAGCGTGCGCACCAGGACCCGCCAGCGGTCGGCGGATCGCGGCGCGGCGGGCGCGGTCACGGCCAGGTGCAGAGCGGCGGCCCCCAGCGTGGCACGGTCGCGGCGCAGCTGGGGCAGGACCAGGACGAAGACGGCGGCGCATCCGAGCAGCGCCGCGATCCGGACCTGGTCGACGGCGGTGGGCCGGACCACCTCGTAGGCCCGCAGGAGCGCCACCAGGGTTGCCGCGCCGTACCACCACAGGCCCAGATCGAGCAGTGCGCCGAGCATCCGGCGCCCGAGGTCGGGGACCAGGCGGTCGGGCAGGGCGGCGGGCCAGCCCCGGGCCGGCCCCGTGGGCCACAGCGGGAGGACCCAGCGGGCGAGCAGCCAGCCGGTGAGGGTCCCGGCGGCTCCGAGGCCCACGAGCACCGGCGAGGTGTCCGCGTACGCGCACGGGTACAACCCCAGCAGGCCGGTGGCGCGCAGGAGCGCGGCCGCCACGGCCAGGCCGGACCCCAGTGCCAGCGTGAGCGCCCAGCCGCGGCGGAAGCGCCAGCGGGCCAGGAACCCGACCGGCAGGAAGAGCGCGAAGGCCAGGACCATCGCGCGAAGCGTGTCGGCCGGGGCCGGCCACGGGAGAGCGGAGCCCGGCCGCGGTCCGGCCGAGGACGGGTCGAGGGCGCACAGCCCGTCGGCGCTCGCGGGCAGCGGCCAGACGGCGTAGAGCGCCAGGCCCGCGCCGGCGGCCAGCGCGGCCGTGGTGAGCCGCCCCGGCCAGCCGTACTGGCGCCCGTAGCGGCGGTGCTGGTCGCGCAGGTAGAGCGCGGCGCCGAGGACGACGATCAGGGGCACGGCGGCGACCGCCACGTCGATGGCGGCCTGTCCTCCGCCGAACGGTTGGCCCATCAGTGGGTTGGGGCGCACGCCCCTCGCGGCCGGACCGGCCGCGGCGGGGGGAGGCGCCCTCCTCCTTCCGAGAAGTGGTACCGCGTACCGCGCGGTGCGGCCGCCGAGGACGGGACACGGGGCGGCCCGCGGTGCCCGGTCGACCCGGGGACCCGCCTACTCCGAGCGGCAACGCTAGTACGCCGCGTCGCAACACAGGGGCGGAACAGCGAATTCCGGCCCTTCCGCCCGCCCCGGCCGGAGCGAATCCCGCCACACCCCTGTTGACTCTTATGACCTTTGTCCTATTCTGCAGTGGCCGTACCTCGTGAGTAACCACCTGATGACTGGACATATCTGCCCAACGTGGCAGACTGCCTCAGCACGCGGAACCCACGCCCTCCACGCCCTGGTCGCCGACCCGCGACGCCGAGCGGATGCGCGAGTGGTTACCCTGCGGTAAGTCCGCGTCACCTAGCCCGCACGCGGACACGGCTCCGAGAGGCGTCCCGCCCCGCCCCCGCGCGGTTGGACGTCTCCTCCCCCAGTTACCAGCGGCCACCCCCGGCCCCCGAGGAACACCCGTGACGCGGATCGACAGGAGAACCGTGCAGGCAGCACCCGAGCGACGCAGGCGGACGATCACCGCCCGGCTCCGCACCATGGTCATGATCCCGGTGGCAGCACTGATCGCCCTGTGGTTGATCCTCACCGTCGCCCTCGCCGGAAACGCCGTCATCCAGATCATCCAGGCCAAGGCCACCGAGGACATGATCGCCCCCGCCGCCGTCGGCCTCGTGAACGTGATGCAGGAACGGTCCCAGACGATCGCCTACATCGAGAACCCCCAGGACCGGACGCTGCAGCAGGAGCTGGCCGAGTCCCGCACCCGCTCCGACGAGTCGATGGGCGCGGTCATCGACGACCTCTTCGAGTTCGTCGACCTCGCCCCCGACGGAACCGCCGCGCGCATCAGCGAGCTGCACAGCCAGTACTCGGACATCGGCGGCATCCGGGAGGCCGTGGACGAGGGGTCCGCCTCCAGGTCCGACGTGCTCACCTACTACAACTCCCTGATCGTGGCCGGCTCCGACACCTTCGACACGCAGACACGGGAGGGGACCGAGGGCTCCGCGGTGAGCCCCGCCTACACCGCCACGACCCTGTTCCGCGCCGTGGACCTGTTCGCGCAGAGCGACGCCCAGCTCGCACGGGCCTTCGCCACCGAGGAACTGGGGCACGAGGACCAGCACGAGTTCGGTCGGCTGGTCGGCTCCTACCAGGGCTTCCTGGACGCCTCCGCCCCCTATCTGGAGGGGGAGGGCCAGCAGGAGCGCGTGACGGCCCTGCTCGACAGCCCCGAGTACTCGCGCCTCCTGGACATGCAGCAGCAGATCATCCACCGCCAGATCGAGACGGAGACCGTCACCGATCCGCTCACGTTCCAGGCGGAGACGGTCCAGGACCTGTCCCTGCCGGTGGACGCCGACCAGTGGTCGGCGGACTACTCCTACGTCCTCTCCGAACTCACCGACATCGGTTCCGACGAGGCCCTGTACGCCGCGTCCCTGACCCGTGAGGACGCGAACAGGGCCGTCCTCACCGCGGTGCTGGGCAGCCTCGGCGTCGCCGCGGTGACCGGGCTCGCCTTCCTGCTGGCCACCCGCTCCGCCCGCCTGCTCACCGCCCGCCTGCTGGACCTGCGCGACGGCGCCACCGACCTGGCCGAGACACGGCTGCCCGCGCTGATGCGCCGCCTGCACGAGGGCGACTCGGTCGACACCCACACGGCCGTCCCCCAGCTGACCACGACCGACGACGAGATCGGCGACGTCGCCCGGGCGTTCAACACCGCCCAGCGCGCCGCCGTCGACGAGGCCGTCCAGCAGACGGAGCTGCGCCAGGGCGTCAACCGCGTGTTCCTCAACATCGCCCACCGCAGCCAGACGCTGGTCCACCGCCAGCTGCGGCTGCTGGACAAGATGGAGCGCGAACAGGAGGACCCCGACCAGCTGGCCCAGCTGTTCAAGCTCGACCACCTCGCCACGCGCTCGCGCCGCAACGCCGAGAACCTGCTGATCCTGGGCGGCGAGGCGCCGGGCCGCACCTGGCACCGGCCGATGCCGCTCATCGACGTCCTGCGCGGCGCCATCTCCGAGTCCGGCGACTACACCCGGGTCAAGCGTGAGCGGATCGCGCGCGTGCACCTGAACGGCCCCGCCGTCGCCGACGTCATCCACCTGGTCGCCGAACTGGTCGACAACGCGGCGATGTTCTCGCCGCCGCACACCCAGGTCCGGCTGAGCAGCGACGACGTGCCCAACGGTGTGACGGTCGAGATCGAGGACCGCGGCCTGGGCATGACGGAGGGCGAGTTCGAGTCGGCCAACGCGCTGCTGGCCGACCCGCCCGAGTTCGACGTGATGCGCCTGAACGAGAAGATGCGCCTCGGGCTGTTCGTCGTCTCGCACCTGGCGCACAGGCACGGCATCCAGGTCCACCTGCGCCAGTCCCCCTACGGCGGTGTGCAGGCGATCGTGCTGCTGCCCCACAGCCTGATCTCGGGCGAGCGCCGACCGGTCCCCGGGCAGGACGGCGACGAGGACATCTGGGAGGTCCGGGAGATCGTCGGCCGGTCCCGGGACGCCATCGAGGCCCCCTCGAACAGCGGTAACGGCACGAAGCCGGTGCTGACGTCGGTCGCTCCGCCGACCGACGTCACCGACGAGACCGAGGCCGCCGACGGCACCGGGAACACGGCGGACGGGTCGGCCTCCCCGGCCACCGGTCTGGCCTCGCTGTTCTCCGCCGCCCCGGCGCCCGCGGCCGTGCCGGACGGTGACACGCGGGGCGACGGGGCCGGTGACCGCGACGACGCGTCCGGGACCGGCGGCCGGTCCGGCGACGTCGGCACCGAGGACCGGCCCGGAGCGCCCGGCGGCACCACGGACGGTGCCAACGGCACCGGACCGCTGCCCCGGCGCACCCCGGCTCCGGGCGGCGGCCCGGCTCCGTCCGGCGCGGAGGCCCGGCCTCCGCTCCCCACCCGGCGGTCGGCGGCCGACACGGCGACTCCGCCGTCGGAGCCGGCGTCCGACCGGGCGCAGACGATGGTCGAGGCGGGCGGAGGCCGCCCGCCCCTGCCCAAGCGGCGCCCGCAGGAGAACCTGGCACCGCAGCTGGCGACCGACCACGACGGCGACGTCCTGGGCGGCCCGGCGGCCGGCGGCACGCCCTCAGGAGACCCCACCGTCTCCTCGGACCGCCTGGCCCGCCTGCGCCAGAACATGTCCGCCTTCCAGAAGGGCACCGACCGTGGACGGCGCGAGAGCAAGCAGCAGACCGACGACACCGACAAGGACGCGTAACCGTGACGAGCACCCCCGATAGCACCGGAACCAAGGACATCGACTGGCTGCTCGACGAACTGCTCGAACGAGCGGTCGGATCGCGGCACGCCATCGTGCTCTCCGCCGACGGTCTGCTGATCGGCAGTTCCCGCGACCTGGTCAAGGAGGACGCCGAGCACCTGTCCGCGGTGGCCTCCGCGTTCCAGAGCCTGGCGCGGGGCACCGGACGCCACTTCGGCGGCGGCGAGGTCCTCCAGACGGTCGTCGAGATGGAGAGTGCCTACCTGTTCGTCACGGGCGCCGGACGCGGCGCGTGCCTGGCCGTCCTGGCCGAGGAGAGCGCCGACGTCGGACTCATCGCCTACGAGATGAACGTCCTGGTCGATCAGGTGGGTCGGTACCTGGACGCCGCACCCCGGCACGAGGGCGCGACCGGGGAATCCACGCGATAGGAAACGGTTATGCCAGCCAACCACGAGGAACGGCCTGACGGAGCGGACGATCCGTCGGTGCCCGCGGGGGCCGAGGAGGCGGGCCCCCTCGTCCGCCCGTACGTGATCGCCCAGGGCCGCGACCACGCCGACGCCGTCAAGCTCGACATGATCAGTGTGGTCATCGCCGCCAAGCGGGCCGAGATCGACGAGATGGCGCTCGAACCCGAACAGCTCCGGATCCTGGAGCTGTGCCGACGCCCCCTGTCGGTGGCCGAGGTGTCCGCGCACCTGGACATCCCGGTCGCCGTCGTCAAGGTCCTGCTCAGCGACCTCCTCAACCGCGGCCTGGCCCTGGCCCGCGCACCCTACACGGCAAAGAGCCCGGTCAGCCGGGACGTACTCCAGGCGGTTCTCGATGGCATCCAGCGACTCTGACGACACCCAGGCCCCGGTCCCGTCGGCGCTCAAGATCCTGGTGGCGGGCGGTTTCGGCGCCGGTAAGACCACGATGGTCGCCTCGGTGAGCGAGATCGCCCCGCTCAGCACCGAGGAGGTGATGACCGAGGCCAGCTACGGCATCGACGACCTGTCCGGGGTCGAGGCCAAGACGACCACCACGGTGGCGCTGGACTTCGGGCGCATCACCATCAACGACCAGCTCGTCCTGTACCTGTTCGGCACGCCCGGGCAGGAGAGGTTCTGGTTCATGTGGGACGAGCTCTCCGCGGGCGCGCTCGGCGCGATCGTCCTGGCCGACACCCGCCGCCTGGAGACCTGCTTCGCGGCCGTGGACTTCTTCGAGCGGCGCGGTGTGCCGTTCGTGGTGGCGGTCAACTGTTTCGAGGGCGCCCACGCCTACGAACCGTCGGAGGTGCGCGACGCCCTCAGCCTGGACCCGGGGATCCCGGTCATCCTGTGCGACGCGCGCGAGCGCCAGTCGTCCAAGGAGGTCCTGTTGGCCCTGGTCAGCCGGGTGGCGGAGCGCATGGCCGCCTGACCCGTTCCGTGCCGACCCCCTCCGCACCCGACCGGCCGCCTCACGCGCTTCGGCAGCACCCGCCCCGGCGGCACCTCGCCGGGGCACCGCAACCCTTGTACACACGGGGCTTCCCGGTAAAGTTCGGGCCGTGAAACGTTCAACCACGGGACGATTCGCAGCGCAGACCACCGCCCGACCGGGCGGGCCACGAAGGTGACGGGAGTTCTCCATGAAGCGGTTCGAGTGGCGTGACCGGATAGCGGCCATGGACGCCGAGTCCGAGTGCCGGGAGATCGTCCTCATCCTGGGCAGCCACGAGTTCCCGTGGGACTTCGAGCAGGCGCTGGGGCTGGCGCTGTACCGCACCTACGCCGTGCCCAGTATCGGTCGGCTCCTGGCCGACACCAAGGAGTTCACCGAGCGCACGCAGCACAGGTACGACGACACCGCGCTGATCCTCAACGACATCATGGAGTTCGGGTTCGGACCGGGCCGGGGGCGGGACGCCCTGCGCCGGATGAACCAGATGCACCGCTCCTACGACATCGGCAACGACGACTACCGCTACGTCCTCAGCACCTTCGTGGTGATGCCGGTGCGCTGGCTCAACGACTACGGCTACGGCTGGCGCCGGCTGACCGACCACGAGATCGCCGCGAACACCAACTACTACCGCCGCCTGGGCAAGCACATGGGGATCAAGGACATCCCCGGGACCTACGAGGAATTCTACGAGCTGTTCGACTCCTACGAGCGCGAGCACTTCGCCTACACCGACGGCGGACGCGCGGTCTCCGACGCCACCCTCGCGCTGATGGTGGACTTCTACCCGGCCTGGCAGCGGCCCCTGGTGCGCCCGTTCACCCGGGCGCTGCTGGACGACCGCCTCATCGAGGCGTTCGGGTACCCGGAGCCCTCCGCGACGTGGCGGAAGCTGGCCGACACGGCACTGCGGCTGCGTGCGAAGGCCGTGCGCCGGATGAGACCGCGCGTGGAGCCGCGCCTGGCCCGGCAGAGCCCCAACATCCGCAGCTACCCGACCGGCTACGACCCCTCGCGGATCGGCACGTTCCCGCAGGGCTGCCCGGTGCCGCACGGGCTGGCCACCCAGGAGGTGCCGGGGACCGGGGCCCAGGTGCCCGCCCCGGGCCAGGCGGTCGCGAGCGCGTCCGCGGCGCCGACGGCCGAGGACACCGCCGAACGGTAGTCGGCCGCCCCCGCGGTCCCGCCCCTCCTCCGCTCACGCCCCCGCCCCCGCTCATCCGAGGACCCCCATGAAGCGTTTCGACTTCCGCGACGAGATCCACCGCCTGGACGCCGAGGCCGACTGCGTGCGGATCATGCAGATCCTGCAGTCCCACGAGTTCCCCTGGGACATGGGACGCGCCCTGGGCATCGCCCTGTACCGCACCTACGCCGTGCCCAGCATCGGCCGCCTGCTCGGGGAGACCGACGAGTTCACCGGCAGCACGCAGAAGCGCTACGACGACACCGCGCTGATCCTGGGCAACATGGTCCAGCACGGGTTCGAGCCCGGCCCCGGCCGTGACGCCCTGCGCCGGATGAACCAGATGCACCGCTCCTACGACATCGGCAACGACGACTACCGCTACGTCCTCAGCACCTTCGTGGTGATGCCGGTGCGCTGGCTCAACGACTACGGCTACGGCTGGCGCCGCCTCTCCGCGCACGAGATCTCCGCGATCACGCATTACTACCGCCGTCTGGGCCGCTACATGGGGATCAAGGACATCCCCGGGACCTACGAGGAGTTCCGAGACCTCATGGACGGCTACGAGCGCGAGCACTTCGCCTACACCGACGGGGGACGGCGCGTCTCGGACTCGACCCTGGACCTGATGGTGTCGTTCTATCCGCCGCGCCTGTCCGGAGCCGCCCGCAGGTTCTCCATGGCCATCCTCGACGACTCGCTCATCGAGGCCTTCCGCTACGAGCCGCCGAGCAGGTCCTGGCGCCGGGCCGCCGATCTCGCCCTGAAGCTGCGCGCGAGGATCGTGCGCCGGATGAAACCGCGCGAGGAGCCGCTGTGGGCGGAGAACAACCCGAACATCCGCAGCTACCCGCGGGGCTACGACGTCAACCGGATCGGTACGTTCCCGGCGGGCTGCCCGGTGGCGCACGGCGTCGACCCGGTCGGCAACGAGGAGCTGGACCGCCCGGGGACCGCCGCACGCGAGTGAGCCCGAAGGTGTGAAGGGTAGGCCGTTCAGCCTGCCGTGATCCCAGGGGGGTTGGCCGGGCCAAAGCGAGGAACGAGCGGAGGCCCGAAGAAAGCACAGATGAGGGCGCCGACGGGTCCTGGAGTGACTGGAGGTGCACTCCCGAGCAACGAGGGAGTGCACCGGAAGGCGCGAAGGCCCCGTCTCAGAGCCCCCGAGTGATGCCAGGGGGTGTGGAGTGAGCGGCCCCGCTCACGGGGACCCCAGGGGGGTTGGCCGGGCCAAAGCGAGGAACGAGCGGAGGCCCAAAGAAAGCACAGATGAGGGCGCCGACGGGTCCTGGAGTGACTGGAGGTGCACTCCCAAGGAACGAGGGAGTGCACCGCAAGGCGCGAAGGCCCCGTCTGAGGGCGCCCGAATCAACGGCCCAGTCGGCGCCACAGGGCGCGCGGCATCAGCCGCATCCCCGCGAACACCGGCTGGAGGACGCGCGGCGCCCACACGGTGGTGGCGCCCGAACGCAGCCCGGTCGCCACGGCGTCGGCGACCTGGCCGGGGGTGGCGGGGAACGGCGCGGGCTCCACGTGCGCCGACATCCGCGTCGGCACGTAGCCCGGGCGCACCACGAGGACACGGGCGCCGGAGCCGTGGAGGGAGTCGGCCAGGCCCTGGGCGAAGCCGTCCAGCCCGGCCTTGGCCGAGCCGTAGACGAAGTTGAAGCGGCGGACGCGCACCCCGGCCACGGACGAGACCACCACCAGGGCTCCGTGGCCCTGTTCGCGCAACCGCGCCGCGACGGCCAGGCCCGCCGACACGTGCCCCGTGTAGTTCACCGCGGCGGCGCGCGCGGCCGCGGCCGGGTCGGCGTCGTAGTCGGCCTGTTCCCCCAGTACACCGAAGGAGTCGATCACCACGTCCAGGTCGCCCACGAGTCCGACGGCCCGCCGGACCGTCTCGGTGTGGGTGTCGGGGTCCCGGGCGTCGAACTCCAGCGAGTGCACGGTGGCGCCCAGAGCCGTCAGGGCGCTCGGTGGCGCCGTCCCGCCGCGCGCCGCCAGCACGACCTCCCTCGCGCCGTCGCGGACGAGCCGCTCGACGACGGCCAGGCCGATCTCGCTGCGGCCGCCGAGCAGCAGCACGGTGCGTACCGAACCCACGGAGTCACGCATGGCGGTCCCTTCGAGTCGAAGCGTTGGTGGCGGCCCGGACGGTCTCCGGGGCCGGCGGTCGGCTCGCGCTCACACGAGCCGCAGACGCCGGGCCAGGTCCGAGACCAGGATCCCGGCCGGATCGGCCCTGGCCCGGACCGCGCGCCAGGCGGGCAGGTCGGGATACATGGCGTGGACGGTCCCGGCCCGCGCGCGGCTGTCCTTGGCCAGGTACAGGCGCCCGCCCGCGCCCAGCACGCGCTCGTCGAACCCGTTGAGCAGGCCGGCGAGCCCGGGCAGGGTGGCGGGCAGGTCCATGGCCAGCGACCACCCCGGACGCGGGAAGGAGAGCGGCCCCGGTGTGGGTTCGCCCATCCGCTTGAGGACGGCGAGGAAGGACGGCGCCCCCGCGCGGGACAGCTCCCGGGCGATGCCGGTGAGCACGTCCTCGGCGCCGAAGGGCACGACGAACTGGTACTGGACGAACCCGTGCGGACCGTACATCCGGTTCCAGCCCCGGACCGCGTCGAGCGGGTGGAAGAACGACGGCAGGGGCTGCGCCTGGCCGCGTCTGCGCTCGGGCGCACCGTGGAAGCGGGCGGCGTTGAACGCTGCCGCCGTCCAGCGGTTGAGCAGCCCGGACGGGGCCCACGGCGGTGCGCTCAGCCGGTGGGACGGACTCAGCCGCAGCGGGTCGGCGCGCAGGGCCCGGGGCAGGTCCGCGGGCCGGGCGTGGTGGGCGCGGGTGAGCACGCCCCGCCCCAGGGCGCCCCCGCGCGCGAGCAGGTCCACCCAGCACACGGAGTAGGGGGCGCCGTTGTCGCGCGACATCAGCTCCAGCGTGGCGTCGAGGTCGCCGGTACGGTCGGTGTCCACCCGCATGTGGGCGGTCTCCACGGGCCGGACGGCCACGGTCGCCTCGGTGACCACCCCGGTGAGGCCCATACCGCCGACGGTCGCCCAGAAGAGGTCGGCGTCCGCGCCGTCGGGGGCGAGGACGCGGGCGCGGCCGTCGGGGGTGAGCAGGGTCAGGGAGCGGACGTGCGCCCCGAACGAGGAGTCGCGGTGGTGGTTCTTGCCGTGGACGTCGGCGGCGATCGCCCCGCCCAGCGTGACGTACCCCGTGCCGGGCATCACCGGCAGGATGTGGCCGCGGCGCAGCAGGTGGGCGGCCAGTCGGCCCAGGGCGGTGCCCGCGGGCGCGGTGACCGTACCGCGGTCGGCGTCGAGCCGCACGGGGCCGGTCAGCTCACGGCAGTCCAGGACGAGCCCTCCGGCGGCCTGGGCGGCGTCACCGTAGGAGCGGCCGAACCCGCGCGGCAGGGCACCGCGCGGCCCGGTCCGGGCGAGGGCGTCGGCCACCTGCGCGGCGGTGCGCGGTCGGACCACGCGGGCGGCGGTGGGCGCGGTGCGGCCCCACCCGGTGAGCAGCGTCGGATGGTTCACGGGGTTCCTCCGGGGGTGCCCCGGCCCCGAGCCCGCGGACGCGGGCGCGGGCTCGGGCGGCGACGGGTCACAGGTAGATCCCCAGACCGACCAGGGTCACGAGGGCGACGAGGACGGCCTGGATCGGCCGGTCGCGCAGCGCGATCTCCTCGGGCTCCTCGCCGACGCCGCGGTCGACCAGCAGGTTGTAGCGGAGCACGAACATGATGAAGGGCACGATACTGACCGCGTGGAAGGTGGTGTGCTCCGCCGGTTCCAGGGCCCACACGCAGTAGGTGACGATCATCGCGGCGGAGACGGTGGTGCGGGTCTGGGTGAGGTAGGAGACGGAGTAGCCGCACAGCGTCTCGCGGGCCGCCAGGAACACGGCGGCCGGGTCGGCGGGCGCGGTCGGCGCGACGGCGTCGGCCGCGACGGCGTTCGCGGCGCGCAGCTCGGCCTCGCGCTTGCCGACCACCACGAGCAGGGCGGCCAGGGACACCACGATGACGAACCAGGTGGTGAGGGGGACCCCGACGGCCACCGCGCCCGCGACGGCGCGCAGGACATGGCAGGCGGAGACCGCGACCAGGTCGCACACGACGACGTCCTTGAGGAAGCGCGTGTAGGCGAGGGTGAGGACGACGTAGCAGGTGAGCAGGGCGGTCAGCCCCGGGTTGCCGAGCAGCAGGGAGGCGGGAGGGACGACCGCGACCAGCACGGCGCCCGCCGTCACTGCCACGGGGACGGGCAGCTCGCCCGAGGCCACCGGCCGACCGCGCTTGCGTTTGTGAGCGCGGTCGCGTTCCACGTCCCTGACGTCGTTGAGCAGGTAGGTCCCGCCGGCCGCCAGGCAGAAGAGGACGAAGGCCGCCGCGCAGGCGGCCAGGGCCCACGGCTGGCCGAGCGCCCCGGCGGCCGCCGGGGCGGCGAAGACGAGGAGGTTCTTGAGCCACTGGCGGGGGCGGCAGGCGCGCAGCAGGGCGAAGGGGAGCGAGCGCGCGGCCCGGGGGGACCGGGGGTCCGGACCGGGTGCCGCGGGCACGACGGATTCGGCGGGCACGACGGGGTCCGCGGGCACGGTGCCGGTGTGCCGGGCCCTCCGGTGGCCCACTGGTGAGGACATGTCCGCTCCCGTCGTCGTCGCTACCGGAGACGGCCGCGCCGCCGGTACACCGGGGGGATGTACCGGCGGCCGGCCGCCGGGGGGAGAGAGTGCGGTGTCCCTAGTGGGCGCCGCGGCGTCCCACGATCAGCAGGACGGTCGCGATGCCGATGAGGCCGACGCCGATGATCAGGGACCCCACCGGGATGGTGGTGCGCAGCAGGGGCAGCAGTGTCCGGCCCTGTTCGGTGCTGGCGATCTTGTCCTGCACGCTCGCCTCGTCGAAGGTGAGCTCACCGCTCAGCAGGGTCAGGACCTCCTCGCCCTCGTAGACCACGGCGCGGTGCTGGTCCTCGCTGACCTTGATCGGGGTTCCGGTCACGGCGTCGACCCAGTAGGTGCGCACGATCGAGAACTGCTCATCGCCGGTGATGTCGCCGTCGCCCTCCAGACCCGCCACGGAGCGCGGGATGGTGCGCTCGCCGACGGTGGTCGGCTCGACGGTCTGGACGTAGCGGTAGGTCTCGATACCCTCGACGTCCTCGACGCCCTGGAACTCCATGGGGACGACTTCCTGGACGGTGGTCTCGAAGAAGTCGTAGTCGCGCTGCTCCGGGAAGAAGGGGAACTTCCACAGGATTCCGGCCTGGGTGGTGGCCTCGTCGTTGATCATGGCGTCGCAGCAGTCGACCGCCTCGCCGGTGACCCGGTCGTGCCCGGCACGACGGCTGGCCGACGAGATGCCGAAGTCGGTGTCGGCGTCCTTGATCCAGGTGAACTGGTCCCAGACGACGGTGTCGTCCGTGCTGGAGGCCACGTCGGCGCGGATCGTCGAGTGCGCCTCCACCCGGGCGTTCTCGACCGCCTCCACGTCCTCGATGTTGAAGTAGTCGACCTCTCCTTCGTTGACGGTTTGACTGTAGTAGTCCAGAGGAGTCTTCATCAGGGAGCTCGACATCCACGTGCGCATCATGGGTGCGAAGGCAAGAAAGAAGACCCCCAGCGCGATGAGAACGACCGCAACGGTACGGCGCATGTGCCCTCCTGGGCGGATGAGAGTCCGGTTCTGGATCTGGAACTGGGTGGATCGGATCGAAGTCAGCGGGGGCGAGTGGAACTAGCTTCAGTTCCGGTAGAGTACTGCCCAGTAGTGAACGACGTCACCAGGGCGTGTCTGAATTTTTATAACACGTTCTAGTGAGACGCGTTTCGACTCGCCCCCGCGCTGGAAGGCCCCATGGAGCGCACCCTCTCCCCGACCGCCGACCGCCGGCTGCCCCAGGTCGGCGGCCGCCACGAGACCCTCGACGGCATCCGCGCGGCGGCCGCCCTGATGGTCCTCTTCTTCCATGTGGCCACCGAGACCGGCGACTCCCTGGCCCCGGGCGTCGTCGGCGGCCTGCTGGGCGCCCTCGACCTGGCGGTCCCCCTCTTCTTCGCGCTCTCCGGCGTCCTGCTCTTCCGGCCGTGGGCCCGCGCCGTCCTGGACGGCGAGCGGGGGCCGCACGCGCTCCCCTACCTCTGGCGACGCGCCGTGCGCGTGTTCCCCGCCTACTGGGTGGTGGCCCTGACCGCCCTGCTGGTCCACTCGCGCGCCGAACTCGACCTCCGCCACTGGTTGGAGGTCCTGACGCTGACCTTCACCTTCGACACCGACCCGCCCTGGCTCGGCACCGGCCCGTACGGCCTGGGGCAGATGTGGAGTCTGTCGGTCGAGGTGAGCTTCTACCTGCTGCTTCCGCTGCTGGCCCTGGCACTGTCGCTGTGGGCGCGGCGCGGCCCCACGGTGGACGCCCGCGGCCGACGCCTGCTCAGCGGCCTGGCCGTCATGGCGCTGCTGGGCTTCGCCGCCCTGGTGCCGCAGTTCTATCCGGAGTCGCGCGAGTACATGCACGCGTGGCTGCCCCGGGCGCTGGGCCTGTTCGCGGCCGGGATGGCCCTGGCGGTCGTGTCGGAGTGGGCCCATCGCGAACCCGGCCCGGACGGACCCGTGCGGCGCGTGTGCCGGACGGTCGCCGCCTCCCCCGGGGTCTGCTGGATGGCGGCGGGCGCGTTCCTAGCGCTCAACGCCACACCGGCCGCCGGCGGCCGCTTCATCGGCGCCGGGGACGTCTGGAGCTCGGCGGTGGACTCGGCGACCGGCATCGGCTTCGCGTTCCTCGTCCTGGCCCCCGCCGCCCTGGCACCGCGCCCCACGGGCGCACCGCTCCCCCTGCGCCGGGCCGAGGCCTGGGAGCGGGGGCGGTGGCTGGACTCGCTGCTGCGGCACCGCACGGTCCAGTTCCTCGCCCGGATCTCCTACGGGGTGTTCCTGTGGCAGTTCGTGGTCCTGTACCTGTGGCGCGACTTCACCGGCCAGGAGATCTTCACGGGGTCCTTCCTCCTGGACGCGGTCCCGGTGACCGCCGGCACGATCCTGCTGGCCATGGCCACGCACCGGTGGGTGGAGGAACCCTCCCGGCGGTGGTCGCGGCACCACGGACCCGGCTCCGTGCCGAAGCGGGCGGTCGTCCCGAGCGAATGAGCCGACGGCGCCCCGAACGGCGCCGCGGGACCGTCCCTCAGTCCGCGGCGGGGTCGGTGCGGCCGCCCTCGTCCGGGTCCCACGGGTTGCCCTCGACCGTCGGGGCCATCGTGCCGATCGACACCCAGCTCACGCACACCTCGTCCGCCGACGTGTACAGGGCCAGCTGGTCTCCGGCCGCTCCCACGGGCACGTACCAGGTGCTGTTCTCCTCGGCGGCCGGCAGCTCCACGTCGAGCCAGTCGTCTCCCAGCGCCACGGCGACCTCGGTCCCGTCCTCGGACGTGTAGCCGATGGTGACGATCTGGGGCGGCCCGCCGTCCGCCCTGACCGGCCAGGCCATCAGGCCGTCCCAGGACTCGATGCACTCCTCGCCGGCGGCGGGGCCGAACACGTGGCTGTCGTCGGACGGGCGGGCCGGGACCAGGTAGCCGCCGTCGTTGAACACGTACGCCAGATCGGACTGCTCCGGCGAGCTCATCCGCTCGGCCGTGTCCGGATCGGCCAGCGGCGCCAGGACGTACGAGCTCATCCGCCGGTGCCCGTTCCACTCCAGCACGATGTCCTCGGGGACCGGGCGGGAGTAGAGTCCCCCCTCCTCCGGCACGCCGTCCATCGCCACGCGCACGGTGTCGAGGTACCACTGGAGCCGGTCGCCGCTGAGGGTGTCCGCGTAGGCGACGGTGGAGTACACCGCCGTACCGGCGTACGCCGCCGTGGCCAGCACGGCGGCGACCCGGGTGGTGCGGCCCGGGGCCGCGGGCGGCGCCTCGGGGCCCACGGCGGAGCGGGCGCGCTCCTCTCGGGTCGGCAGGAAGGCCATGGCCAGGCACAGCGCGAACACCAGGGCGGCGTCGGCCACGTACCGGGGGTCGGCGGCGGCCACCTCCTGGAAGCGTCCGCGCGCCACGATCGTGGGGACCACGTCCACGACCACGACGTAGCCGAGCAGCACGGTCCAGGCCCGCCACGCGCGGCGGCGCAGCCACAGGCTCGCGAGCACGATCACGCCGAACACCGCCCACGACACCAGCACGATCTCCCCGCGCGCGTCGATCAACCCGCCGGTCGGGGTCACGGGCGACCATTCCAGGGGACCGCCCAGCGCGCCGACCGGGAAGACCTCGGTGAGCAGTCCCCGGACCATGGCCATGGCGGGCCCGTACTCCGGCACGCCGGCGCCCTCGCCGCCGTTCCCCGCGCGCATCCGGGCCAGGTACAGGACGGTGTAGGCGCCGAAGAGGACCGCCATCGCCGTCCAGAAGGACCGGTGCAGCGCCCACGCGCGGCGGGCGGCGGTGAGCGGGCCGCCCGGGTAGAGCACGGCGACGGCGACCGCGAAGAGCAGCGCCGGCAGGAACATCGCCTTGACGTTGAACAGCATCGCGAACCCGACGGCGATCCCCGCCCACAGCGCGAACCGGCGGTCCGACGTGCGCAGGTAGCGGACCGTCCACAGCAGCGCGAACACCATGCCGAGCTGGAGCGGGACCGCGTTGAGCGCCGCGGACCACCACCCCAGGACGGGAATGGTCAGCGGGGCCAGGGCGTACACGGTCACGGGCACCAGGAGCGCCCAGCGCCGGCCGAACAGCTCCCACAGCAGCCACAGGAAGCCGAGCAGCGCCGCCGTCTGCAGGACGAGCATGATCCCGGCGCTGACCCACCAGTTGAACGGCCAGAACGACGTCTGGAGGTAGACCAGGAACAACCCGCCCGGCATCAGGTGGCCCTTGTGCAGGCCGAACAGGTACTCCGGGCTCAGGTCGGTGGCGTGGGCACCGGCGAAGAACAGGAAGTCGTCCTCGACGAAGTAGGACGCCTGGAGCAGGTAGACCTTGAGCCCCACCGCGGCGGCGATCAGGAGAAGGGCGACCAGGAGGACCCGGTCGCGTACCAGCGCGAGGGCGGAAGCAGGCAGCATCGGTCTCTCCACGCCATAGGTTGGCCTACCCGGACAAGGGATGACAGAATACAACACGTTCCAGTTTTGTCCTTGACTGTTGCCGCAGGCCGTGACGTTCCGTTCAGACGGAACGAGAACAAGCTTCAGAAACGTGGAGGTGAGGCCGGTGGGGCTCGAACAACTGCGCCGGGACTGGACCCGGCTGGGTTCCGCCGAGCCGCTGTGGGCGGTGTGCGTCGACCCTGGTAAGCGCGCCGGCGGCTGGGACGACGACGAGTTCCTCGCCTCCGGCCGCGCCGAGATCGATCCCGCCCTCGCCCGTCTCGAAGAACTGGGCGCCCAGCCGGGCCGCGGGCGCGTCCTGGACTTCGGCTGCGGCGCGGGACGGCTGTCCAACGCGCTGGCCGCGCACTTCGAGCGCGTCGACGGCGTCGACATCTCCGCGCCCATGCTGGCGGAGGCCCGCCGCCTGGACCGGACGGGCGGCCGGATCACCTTCCACCTCAACGAGCGCCCCGACCTGTCCCTGTTCGAGGACGACTCCTTCGACCTGGTCTACACCGACCTCGTCCTCCAGCACCTGCCGCCCGAGCTCGCCGAGGGCTACCTGCGCGAGTTCGCCCGGGTCGTACGCCCGGGCGGCGCGCTGGTGCTCGGCGTCCCCGAATCCGAGCGGCGCACGTTCAAGGGCCTGGTCTTCCGGTACGCCCCGTGGCCGCTGGTGGCGCTGGCCCAGCGCGTGATCCTGCGCTACCCGGCTCCGATGCGGATGCACACCCTGGCCACCGAGCGGATCGCCGCGCTGGTGCCCCAGGGCCGGATCCTGGCCTCGGACGAGTACTGGGGCGGTGACCACTGGCGCCACCTGCGCCACTACGTCGCACTGGAGGGGGAGGGGACCTCGTGAGCACGACCGGCACCCGGGCCGACGGCACGGTCCCCTTCCGTGCCACGCTCGGCCGCTCGGTGGGTCTGTTCTCCGCCTTCCGCAGGGAGCAGACCGACCCGGCGTTCTTCTACGGCGCACTGGCCCGCGACACCGTGGCCCAGCTGCGCTCCTACACACCGCTGGACGGCCGCCTGGTGGTGGACGTCGGCGGCGGCCCGGGCTACTTCGCCGACGCGCTGCGCGAGGCCGGGGCGCGCTGCCTGTGCGTGGACGCCGACGCCCACGAGATGCGGCTGCACGGCCGCGACGCCGACCTGCACGCGGTCCAGGGGAGCGCGCTCGACCTCCCGCTGCACGACGGCTCGGTGGACGTGTGCTTCTCCTCCAACGTGCTGGAGCACGTACCCGACCGGACCCGGATGGCCGACGAGATGGTCCGCGTGACCAGGCCCGGCGGCCTGGTCTACCTGTCGTACACGCTGTGGCTCTCACCGTGGGGCGGCCACGAGACCTCCCCCTGGCACTACCTCGGCGGCACCTACGCGGCCGAGCGCTTCGCCCGCAAGCACGGCCGCCGCCCCAAGAACGACTTCGGCCGCAGCATGTACGCCGCCCACGCCAAGGAGATGATCCGCTGGGCACGCGGCCGCGGGGACGTGACGGCGGTGGACGTCAGGCCGCGCTACCTGCCCGACTGGATGCGGCCGATCGTCCACGTGCCGTTCCTGCGCGAGGTCGTCACCTGGAACCTCCTCCTCGTCCTGCGCAAGCACTGAGCGGCCCCGGCGGCCTCGCGGCCGGGAACAGAGCCCCATGGCCGCTCCCGCCGGGGCGGTGAAGAGCTGGTGCGGTCGGCAGACGCCGATGGTGGTCTCCCCGGGGGCGGGCGTGCCCGGTGTGTGCTGATCCCGGTCGTCACGGGGCCGGAGGCGGCACGACACCACGACGCGCACCTCCGTTAGGCTGACGCGGTTCCGTGTCTCCTCCCCTGATGGGTGCGGTCATGCCCGAGTCCCCCGCGCGTTTCTCCCGGCCCGAGGAGTCCGCTCGCGATGCCCTCCTCTGGTGGGGTCCGCGCGTGTTCGCCGTGGCGGGTTGGGCGTGGACGCTGTGGCCCTACTCGTCGGTCCTGGCCGTCACCGCCGCCACGGCCCTGGCCGCCCTGCTCTTCGTCCTCCGCGCACCGCACGACCTGCCCGACCTGCCCGTCCGCACCTCCCTGCGGGCGGTCCTCGCGGGCGACCTGCTCACCACCGCGGCCGCGGTCACGGCGGTCTGGGGCGCGTGGTCGCCGTTCCCCGCGCTCCTCGCCCTCATCGCGGGCGTGGTGGTCCTGACGGCCCTACCGCTCCGCCTCCAGGTGTGGTCTGACTTGCGCTCCGCCCCCGAGGGGCCCGCGCCGCACCGGCTCACCGTGTCCACCGCAACCCTCGCCGCTCTGCTCCTCATCACGGGACAGGTCGGCGTGCTCGCCTCCGATCCGTTCCGCGACGCACTCACCTGCACCACGTACCGGCCCGGAGGCGACCCGGAGCCGTGGGAGACCTCCGAACCGGCGGCCTCCGCGCCGACCGCGGAGCACTTCCCGGGGGAACCCGTATGGAGGGTGGAGCCCCCGAGCCGGACCCGGGTGGTCGGCGGCTCCTCGCGCACGGTGACCGTCGCCGACCCCGGGGGCTTCACCGCGCTCTCCACGACGGACGGACGGGCACTGTGGCGGGTGGACGCGGCGGACCTGCGGCGGCTGCACCCCGACGCGGACCCGGACGCGTACGAGCCCGCGGGGGTGCACCACGTCGACGCGACGGTGCTGGTGGACTTCGCCGGGGCGCTGGTGGCCTTCGAACAATCGACCGGCGCCGCGGTCTGGTGCGCGGACGGGCCATCCGAGATCCTTCCGGCGGCACCGCACCGGTTCCTCGGCCTCATCGACTCCGCGGACGCCCGATGGGGCCTGTTCGACCTCGCGGACGGATCCCTCGTCGCCGAACTGCCGGACCGCTCCGCGTCCGCTCGGGTCCTGCCCCAGGAAGAGGACGACGAGGCCCAGGTTCGGGCCGGGGACGGGCGGGTCGCCGTCTGGCGCGGCTCCAGTCTGTCCGTCTACGGCCTGGACGACGGCGAACTCCTGTTCAGCCTGGACGACGCACGTCCCCGGGCTGACGAGGACCGGGAGGAGCCCTACCACCGGTCCATCCGTGCGGTCCGCACCGTCGGCGGGGTGACCGTGGCCTCCTTCGAGGCGATGATGTCCTACGACGTTCGAGAACGCGACCGCCCTGGCGATGCCACCGACAACGGCGGAGTGCTCGCCGCCTACGACGACGACGGCACCGAACTGTGGAACTCGGCGGGCAGCGGGAGGATCGAGACGGGCGGCCCCGTGGTCGGCACCTCGATCGGCCCCTGCCCCTCTGGCCTGGGCGGCGTGTTCCTGACCGAGCGCACCGACGCCGACGATGAGGCGTACGTCTACGCCGTCCGGGCCGAGGACGGGACCGTGGCCTGGTCGTCCTCCACAGAGGAAGAGGAGGAGGGGGAACGGTACTTCTCGTGCGCTGCGGGAGGGACGGTGATCGACGGGCGCCTGTACCGGCCCGACGGCGCCACCGCCGACGCGGAGGGCCACACGCGGACCCGCCACCTCGGCGACGTCGAACGGCTCGAACCCGTCGGGGACGGGCTCCTGGTCGTGGACCGCGACGGTTTCACGTTCCACGCCCCGCCCGAGGACACGGACCGCACCGAGGGGTAGCCCGGCGGCCCTCCAGGCGGGTGGGTTCCGCCCGGCGCGGTGGACGCGGTGGACGCGGGGCCGCGGCCGCACCGGCGACCGGTGTCAGAGGCGGTCCAGCTTGGCCAGGGCCTTGCGGGGCGAGCGGGCGTGGCGGCCCATCCCGGCGAAGGGGCACGTCTCGCGCCGCAGGTCCAGGGAGAAGACGCGCGGCGATTCCAGGCCCTCCAGCTCCTCCCAGGTGATCGGCGCCGCGACCGGCGCACCCGGCCTGGCTCGCACCGAGTACGGAGCCACCGCGAGCTGCTCGCGGCCGTTGCGCAGGTAGTCCACGAACAGCCGACCGCGCCGAGCGGCCTTGCGGAACCTGGTCGTGCGCTCCTGCGGCCGCCGCGCGGCCACCCGGTCGGCGATCGTCCCGGCCAGGTCGCGCACCTCCTGGTCGGTGAACTCCGGGCGCAGCGGGGAGTGCACGTGCAGTCCCTTGGACCCCGTCGTCATCACGTAGGCGGCCAGCCCCACGGCGTCCAGCTCCTCCCGCACGTCCCGCGCGGTGGCCTTGCAGGCCTCGAAATCGGCGGCCGTCGCCCCGGACGGGTCGAGGTCGAGCACCATGCGGTCCGGCATGCCCAGGTTCGGCTCCTTGGACAGCCACATGTGGACCTCGATCGCCGCCTGGTCGGCGCACCACACCAGCGCGGCGGCGTCCTGGCACTCCATCATCGTCCCGCTGCCGGTCTCGACCGTGCGCACCCACGACGGCGTCGAGGGGTGCTTGACGAAGAAGCCGGCGGCGTCGATCCCGTCCGGGAACCGCTGCAGGGCGACAGGCCGGTCCCTGACCTGCGCCAGCATCAGCGGCGCGATCCGCGCGTAGTACTCGGCGAGGTCCGCCTTGGTCTCCCCGCCCTCGTCGAACAACGGCTTGTCCGGCCTCCGCACCTTCACGGTCCGGCGTCCGGCCCTCACGGCAGTACTCATCGCTCCCCCGCTCGGAGTCGGCGTGCGACCCGAGTACCCGGCCGGCACGCCGGGAAACACCGCGGGCGGGTACCGGGGCGCCGCCCGGCCCGAGGGCCCACCGGACGCCCGAACGCACGACGCCCGGCCGGGGAACCCGGCCGGGCGTCGTACTCGAAGCGCGTGCGACTACTTACGCTTGTTGATCTCCTCGGTCAGCTGCGGCGCGACCGTGTGCAGGTCGCCCACGACACCGAAGTCGGCGAGCTCGAAGATCGGCGCCTCGGGGTCCTTGTTGACCGCGACGATGTTCTTCGAGGTCTGCATACCCGCGCGGTGCTGGATCGCACCGGAGATACCCAGGGCCACGTACAGGTTCGGGCTGACCGTCTTACCGGTCTGGCCGACCTGGAACTGGTTCGGGTACCAGCCGGAGTCGACGGCGGCGCGGGAGGCGCCGACGGCGGCACCGAGCGAGTCGGCCAGCTTCTCGACGACCGTGAAGTCGTCCGAGCCGACGCCGCGGCCACCGGAGACCACGATCGCGGCCTCGGTGAGCTCGGGACGCTCGCCCTGCTCCTGGGCGACGCGCTCCACGACCTTGGCGGACTTGGCGGCGTCGGAGATCTCGACCGCCACGGCCTCCTCGGCGGCGGCACCGGCCGCGGCCTCGGGAACGACCGAGTTCGGGCGGACCGCGACGATCGGCACGCCGGTGGTCACACGGGCGTGCGTGACCGTGGCGCCACCGAAGATGCTGTGCTCGGTGACCGCCTCGGCGGTGACGTCGACGACGTCGGTGAGCACACCCGAGCCCAGCTTCACGGCGGTGCGGCCGGCGATCTCCTTGTTCTCGGCGGTGGCCGAGACGAGGATCGCGGCGGCCGACTTCTCCTGCGCCAGCTTGGCGAGCAGCTCGGCCTTGGGCGCGACGACGTAGTCGTTGAGCTCGGCCGACGCGACGTAGACCTTCTCCGCGCCGAACTCGGCCAGAGCGGCCTTGCCGGACTCGACGCCGTCGCCGACCCACACCGCGGCGGGCTCGCCGATGCGGCGTGCGGCGGTCAGCAGCTCGGTGGTGACCTTCTTGACCTGTCCGTCGACGTGGTCGACGAGGACGAGGACTTCAGCCATAATCCTTGAACCTTCCTGAGTCTCTCGTCGGACCTAGACGAACTTCTTCTCGGCGAGGAAGTCGGCGAGCTTCGCGCCGCCGTCGCCCTCGTCCTTGACGATCGTGCCCGCGGCCCGCGGCGGCGCGGGGGCGAAGTCGACGGTCTCGGTCGTGGCGTTGGCCAGACCGACCTTGCCGGTGTCGATGCCCGCGTCGGCGGCCGACTTCTTGTCGACCGGCTTCTTCTTCGCCTGCATGATCAGCTTGAAGGACGGGTAGCGCGGCTCGTTGATCTTCTCGACGACCGAGACGACCGCCGGGAGCTGCGCCTCGACGACGTCGTAGCCGTAGTCGGTCTGACGCTGGATCTTGACGGCGCCGCCGTCGATGTCGACCTTGCCCGCGAGCGTGAGCTGCGGCAGGCCGAGGTACTCGGCGAGCGCCGCGCCGACGACACCGGTGCGCGCGTCCGTGGACTCCGAGCCCAGGACGACCAGGTCGAACTCCAGGGTGCCCAGGGCCTGCGCGAGCGCGTAGGCGGTCTGGAGCGCGTCCGATCCGTGGAGCGCGTCGTCGTTGACGAAGACGGCCTTGTCCGCGCCCATGGACAGGGCCTTGCGGATGGAGTCCGTGGCCTGGTCCGGCCCCATCGTCAGGATGGTGACCTCGCCGCCGTGCTTCTCCTTGAGCAGCAGCGCCTCTTCGATGGCGTACTCGCAGAGCTCGTTGATGACGCCGTCCGACGCTGCGCGGTCGAGCGTCTTGTCCGCGTCGCTGAGCTTCCGTTCGGTCGCCGTGTCCGGGACCTGCTTGACCAAAACGACAATATTCATGGCCGGTGGCCGACCTCCCTGCACTCGCATGATCCGCCGTCAGGCGGGCGGACGCTGGCGCGCCCCGTACTGCCAACAATGCCGAATGCCGTTCGGTCACTCGACGGCGGGGTCCGGTCTTTCGCGTGCGGACCGGCCCCGCGATGTGCTGATACCCAGATGTTACTGGCTAGTAGCTTCAAAGGCCAAGCCACACCGGGGTGTAACTGAGGTAACCCTGACCACGTTGGCCCCGCGGCCTCGCCAGGGCTCCGCCGGGGCGCGGACCACCAGCACGGATGAGCGCGCCCCCAACGCGTACCCCCACCATAGTCACCGCCCCGGGCGCGGCGGCTGGCGCACCACCGCCCAACGGCCGTCGCCCTCCTCCCGAGGCGGGAGGAGGGCGACGGCGTGGGCACGGGCGCGGGCCCCGGAGAACTAGGAGAACCAGTCCGACGGACCCTGGAGCGGCCCCAGCTCCCACACGGGAGCGGCGGTCAGCCCGATGGACAGGATCAGCATCGTCAGCAGGATGATGCCGACGATCACGCCGATGTACAGGTACAGGTTGCGGAACCTGGCGCGCTCCACCAGCCACACCGCCTGGTGCCGCGCCTCGCGTCCGCTCGGCATGATGTAGCTGAGCAGGATCGTCACGAAGATCGCGAAGCCGCCGGTGTAGTTGGCCCCCTCACCCGGCACGTCCATGACCGAGGCGTAGACCATCCCGACCAGGATGCCGGCCAGCAGGTAGATCAGCCCGAACCCGATCGTGCGCAGCACGCTGCGGCCGAAGGCCACCGGATAGCTCAGCACCATCATCATGGCGTCGGAGCGGCCCGGACCGCGCTTCTGGACGCGTTCGGCCTGCTGGATCTTGACCTTGTCCAGGGCGCTGAGCCCCGCGATCATCACGATCCCCAGGATGACGCCGAACCACGGGAACCACAGCGCGACACCGGCGAGCGCGAACATGACGGGGATCAGCACGAGCGGATGCATCCGCCAGACCGCGTCCTCGTACTCCTCGTCGTCGTACTCGTCGTCCCCGCCGCGGAAGTAGTCGCCGAGCCGGTCGTGGCTGCCCCGGCGGAACCGGTTCAGCAGACCTCCGCGCGGCTCCTGCTCGTACCCGTCGTCGTAGTGCTCCTCCGCGAACTCCTGCGTGCGGTGGGAGCGCCCGCCGTCGCCGACCGGGGTGAGGATGTCGCCGAAGTCGCCCTTGGACAGCGGCGTGTTGAAGAACTGCGTCTGCGGCGCCTGGTTCGAGTAGTCGTCCCCGTACTCGTCCACACGCCCGCGCCCCCGCCCGTTCTCGACGGGGTCGAACATCATCGTCCCCTGCGGGTCCTCGCGTTCGGCCGGACCGCTCGGCTGGATGCGCTGCGTCCCCGCGGCGTGGTCGCCGACCGGGTCCATCATCATCGTGCCCTGGGGGTCCTCCAGGTCGTTGGACCCGACCGGGCTGATGCGCTGGGTCCCCGCGACGTCGTCGCCGAGCGGCTCCTGCCGTGCGCCGAAGGCCCGGTGCCCGCCCGACAGGTCGTCAGTGGCCTCGTCGTCGGTCTGCCACCCCGCGGCCGCACGACGCCCGCCCGACAGGTCGTCGGTCGCCTCGTCGTCGGTCTGCCACCCCGCGGCCGCACGGTGCCCGCCCGACAGGTCGTCAGTGGCCTCGTCGTCCGCGCTCCAGCCGCCCGAACGGGCGGCGTGCGTACGCGGCTGTTCCGGGGGCACCGACCAGGCGCCGGCGGTGGGCGACGGGTTCGGTCCGCTGGCGGAGTGCGAGGGACCCCAGCCCTCGCTCCCCCGGGCCCCGTGGCTGGCCAGGTACCCCGCGGCGCCGCCCAGGGCGGCGCCCGCCGCACCGGCCGCACCCGCGGCACCCGCCGCGCCGGCCCCCCGTCCACGACCCTCGGAGCCCGCGACCGAGTCGGCCGCGTCGGTGGCGGCCGGACCGAGTCCGGACGAGGGGCTGACGACGGTGTGGGCGCCGGTCATCCCCGTGGGGCCGCCTTCGGGGCCCTCCGTCCACGGCAGGTCCAGGTTCAGCCGGCCCGTCTCGGCGACGAGTTCGGCGGCGGTCGGGCGCTGGCGCATGCTCCGCGAGACCGCGCGGGTGACCAGCGGGCGGAGTGCCTCGTGCATCCCGTCCATGTCGATCTCGCCGTTGAGGATACGGAAGAAGATCACCTCGAAGGAGCCCGCGCCGTAGGGCGGGCGTCCGGTGGAGGCGAAGGCGACCGTGCCACCCCAGGCGTGGATGTCGGTGGCCGGACCGAGGTCCGTCCCCTCGATGACCTCGGGCGACAGGTAGCTGGGCGTGCCGACGAACGTGCCGGTCTGGGTCAGCTTGGCGCCGTCGACGGCGTGCGCGATGCCGAAGTCGATGACGATCGGCTCGCCGTTGGAGATGATGACGTTGCCGGGCTTGAGGTCGCGGTGGATCACGTCCACCGCGTGGATGTCCTTGATCGCCCGGGCCAGTCCGGTGATGAAGCGGGTCAGAGCGCGTCCGCGCAGGGGTCCGTGGTCGGTGACGGTCGCGTCCAGCGTGGGTCCGGGGATGTACTCCGTGACCACCCACGGCAGCTCGGCCTGTGTGTCCGCGTCGATGACCTCGGCCACGTTGGGGCTCTGCACGCTGCGCATGGTCTCGACCTCGCGCGCGAGGCGGGCCCGCGCGATGTGGTCGCCGGCGACCTCGGGCTTGAGGACCTTCACGGCCACGAACTGCTCGGTCCGGGGATCCTCGGCCTGGTACACCACGCCCATGCCGCCCTGGCCGATACGGCGGCGGATCACGTAGTGGCCGATGCGCTCCGGCAGCTCCTCGCCCGTGGGGAAACCTGCCGACATTGCCATCGAGAACTCATCCCCTCAAAAGACCGCATACCGCCACGTCCAGCTTATCGGCCGGGGGGATGGGTCAACATTGGCTTGTGCGGCCCGTCCAGGGCCGTGGTGGTCTTCCAGGTCCACCGAGAGGTGGGGGCTCCGGCGACCGCTCCGTCCTCGGACGGCCACCACGAGTATGACGGAAAATCCGGCCCTGCGGTTCCCTCACAGGGCGGCGCCCCGGCCGGAACCGGCCGCCGGGGCGACCGCGGGCGACGCCCGGTTCGATCCCGTCGGTCACGATCATGCCAAAAACGGCGGGATCGGACGAGTGCGCGGGTGTGGGGAGGGTCGCACCGTGCCGCGGCACGCCCCGTCCCCACCTCCGCGCGGTCGGTCAGCGCCCCTCGAAGGTCGCCTTGCCCGGCCCGTGCTCGATGAAGCTCCGCATCCCGCTCTTCTGGTCCTCCGTGGCGAACAGCCCGGAGAACTGCAGACGCTCGATCTCCAGACCGGTGTCCAGGTCGGTCTCCAGTCCGCGGTCGACGGCCTCCTTGGCGGCGGCCAGGGCCACCGCCGGGCCGCCCGTGTACCGGGCCGCCATCGCCATCGCCGCGGAGTAGACCTCGGCGTCGGCGACGACCTCGTCCACCAGGCCGATCCGCAGCGCCTCCTCGGCGCGCACGTGCCGACCGCTGAAGATCATCTCCTTGGCCCGGGCCGGTCCCACCAGGCGCGGCAGGCGCTGGGTACCGCCCGCGCCCGGGATGACGCCCAGCTGGATCTCCGGCTGTCCCAGCCGGGCCTTCTCGCCCGCCACCCGGAAGTCCGCGCACAGCGCCAGCTCGCAGCCGCCGCCCAGCGCGTACCCGCTGATCGCCGCCACGACGGGCTTGGGGATCCTGGCGACGGAGGTCAGGGCGTTCTGCAGCGCCCGGGAGTACTCCAGCATCTGCGCGTGGGTCAGCTCCGCCATCTCCTTGATGTCGGCACCGGCCACGAACGCGCGCTCACCGCCGTAGAGCATCACGGCGCGCACGGACGGGTCGGCCGCCACGCGGGTCGCCGCGACCGCGATCTCCCCCGTCACCTGGCCGTTCAGCGCGTTCAGGGCCTTGGGCCGGTCGATCCGCACGACGGCCACGGCCGGGTGGTCCGGATCGGTCTCCACCCGCACGAACTCGCCCACGAGCTTCACCTCTTCACCTTCGACGACTGTGTCCCTGGCTGTCCTACCACTCGGATCACGAGAACAGCAGCACCAGGGTGCCCAGCCGCGCGGAGCACCCGTAGGCCGCCGCGAGCAGGAGCGCCGACCCGATGATCAGCAGGGTGTCGGCCGCCCGCCAGCGGCTGCGGCGCGCGTGCGAGCGCGGCCCGGTCCCGAAGGCCCGGGCGTCCATGGCCATTGCCAACAGGGTCCCGGTCCGGATGGAGCGCACGAGCAGCGCGAACAGTCGCCCGAAGAACAGCCGCACCACCGCCACGGGGTTGGCGCCGGCCTCCAGCCCGCGCGCCCGTCTGGCCAGGGTGATGGTCCGCCACTGGTGGGCGAGCAGCGGGATGAGGCGCAGCGCCGCCAGCACGCCCATGGCCGGACGCTCGGGCAGCCGGAGCCGTTGCACGAGGCCGTCGGACATCTCCGTGGGGTCGCTGCTGACCGCCGCCAGCAGGCCGGGCAGGGCGATCGCGAGCAGCCGGACCGCCGCCCCCACCGCACCGGAGACGCCCTCCTCGCCGTAGAGGTAGTTGACAGCCCCGCTGGAGATGCCCATCAGGACGAAGGGGCCGCCCAGGACGAACAGCGTGCGCCGGTCGATCCCGCTGAACGGGACCACCAGGACGACGGCGGCCAGCACCACGCCGCCGGTCACCGCGTCCACGGCCGGGACGAGTCCCAGGGCCAGGACGAGTGCGGCGAGCAGTTTGGCCGCCGGGTTCAGGCCGGTCAGCCAGGCGCGGGCACCGCCGTGCACGGGCACGCCGACGGTCGGGGCCTCACCCGCCCCCCGCGCCTCCCCCGACACGGCTCCTGCCTCCGGTGCGTCCGGCACCCCCGGCACGCCCCGCGGCTCCGGAGCGGCCTCGGCCTCCGGCCCGGTACGCCGCCCGCTCATCGGTCCTCCTCAGTCGCGGTGGCCGCGGTCGGCACCGCGACCGTCTCGGCCCGCCCGTCGGCCACCCGCACCCGCGTGTCGGCGAACCGGCGCAGGAGCAGCTCGTCGTGCGTGGCCATCACCACGGCCCGGCCCTGGGCGCGCAGGACACCGAGCAGCTCGACGAGTTCGGTCCACGTCCGGGTGTCCTGTCCGAAGGTGGGCTCGTCCAGCACCAGGACGTCGGGGGCGCGGGTCGGCCCCGAGCTGAGCGCAGTGGCCACCGACAGCCGCCGCTTCTCCCCTCCCGAGAGCGTGTAGGGATGCACGTCGGCCAGCGCGGTCAGCCGGAGCCGCTCCAGCAGCTCGTCCACCCAGGCCGTGGTCTCGGCCTCGCCCACCCCGGCCCGCCGCGGGGCGAACCGCAGCTCGTCGCGCACGGTGGCGGTGACGAACTGGTCCTCCGCGTGCTGGAACACCGTCCCCACGTGCCGGGCGAGCCGCGCGGCGGGCCAGCGCCGTAGCGGGCGCCGGTCCGCCTCGGCCAGCGGCCCGCGCGGCAGCACGGACCCGCGGTGCGGTTTGGCGAGCCCGGCCAGCAGCGTCAGCAGGGTGGACTTGCCCGCCCCGTTGGGTCCGGTGAGCGCGGTCGCCGTCCCCGCCCGCACGTCCACGTGGACGTCGGAGAACACGCTCCGCGGTGCGGCGGAGCGAGCGCCCAGTTCGGGGGGCGTGCGCGCGGCCACTCCGACCGCCTCCAGCACGCCCCCGCCGCCCGGTGCCGGGTCCAGCCGGGGTCGCGGTTCGGCACCGGGCACCCAGACGCCCTGCCCGGCCAGCGACCGCCCGTGCTCGGCGAACACGGCATCCGGCGATCCGTCGGCGACCACGCCGCCGCCCGGTTCCACCACCACGACCCGGTCGACCAGGTCGACGACGTCGGCCACCCGGTGCTCGACCAGGACCAGCGTGGCCTCGGTCGCGGCGAGCACCCGTGCCAGCACCTCCCGCACCAGCGCGGCCCCGTCCGGGTCGAGGTTGGCGGTCGGCTCGTCCAGGAGCAGCAGCCGTGGACGCATCGCCAGCGCGCCGGCGATGACCAGGCGCTGCTTCTCACCCCCGGACAGGGCGCCGGTGGAGTGGCGCGGCCCGTAGGGAAACCCGACGTCGGCCATCGCCCGCTCCACACGCGGCCAGATCAGCGCCGGGTCCATCCCGAGGTTCTCCGCCCCGAAGGCGACGTCGTCGCCCGCCCGGGCCATCACCAGCTGGGTCTCGGGGTCCTGGCTGACCAGGCCGACGGTGCCCCGGCGGCGGTCGGCGGGTTCGCCGTCCACGCGCAGGTCGCCCTCCTGGTCGCCGCTGATGGCGCTGTCGGGGCCGGTCAGCCCGGCCAGGGAGTGCAGCAGGGTGGACTTGCCCGCGCCGGAGGCACCGAGCAGGAGCACCCGCTCCCCCGGTTCGATGACCAGGTCCACGCCCCGCAGGGCGTAGGACCCCCGGCCGGAGTGCCGCCAGCCCCATCCGGTGAACTCGACGCGCGCGCCCTGGGCCCGCTCCACGCTCAGTCCCTGGCCGACGGGAAGGGCGCCAACGCGCCCGACTTGGCCAGGGCCGTGGTGAGCAGGCGGGCGCCGACGCCCGCGATGACGGCCGCGCTGAGGATGACGATCACGCCGTAGGCGAGCTTCAGGTCGAGCGACCAGGTGACGTTGTAGGTGATGTTGTCGCGGATCGCGGGCGAGATCCCGGCGACCGCGGCGGCCAGGACGGCCACGCCCATGTTCCAGCGCCGGTAGCCGAAGGCGAGGAAGACCAGTTCGGGCAGGATCCCCTGCAGCGTGCCGTCGAGGATCACCATGACGCCCCACTGGGTGCCCAGCACCGCGGACACGGACGCGGCGGCGATGGCGGTGAGCAGGGCGGCGCCGGGCTTGCGGATGATCAGGCCGCCCAGCACGCCGGAGATCAGCCACATGCCGTAGATGACGGCCTGCCCCGGGGGGAAGAGGACGAACAGCGGTGCGGTGATCGTCCAGAGGATGCCCCAGGCCCAGAAGACCACGCCGATGCCGACGCCGATGACGGCGGCCACGACGATGTCGACGGTGCGCCAGCTGCGCAGCCGGCCCAGGATGTCCTTCCAGAAGCCCGGTGTCTCGGTCTCGGTGCTCATGAGATGTCCCTTCGTGGGGGGACGAGGGGCTCTTCCGGGGCGTGCGGCGTCCACCGCACGCACCCTGGCCAAGAGCGCCACCGCGAACATGCCGTCGGTGGCGGTTCTTACGACTTCCTTCGCTGGCATGACCCAGATCAGGTGTGTAAGGGTCTGCGGCCCTGTGCCGCACTCTCAGCGCTCGCGCGCTCCCCTGTCGGTTGATCCCAGTATGGGGCATGGACGACCGAAGAGTCGCATGTCACCCCCCACATGTGCCCCGCCGGGGCCTCACGTGCCCTCCGTGCCTCCGTCGCCGTCGCCGTCCCGGGGCTCGGGCGGCCGGGCGTCGGGGTCTCCGAAGGCCGAGGGAGACGACGGGAAGGACTCCTCGGGCAGGTCGGCCGTCGCCCCGCGCATGGTCGCCTGCCAGATCGGCCCGGGCAGCGTGCCGCCGTAGACGATCCCGTAGTAGCGGCCGCCGATCTGTACGCCCTGGAGCGGATTCTCCTCGCCGCCCCGTATGTCGCCGACGGCCACCGCAGCGGCCAGGTTGGGCGTGTACCCGGCGAACCACGCGTAGGCCGCGCTGTCGGTGGTGCCGGTCTTGCCCGCCGCCGGGCGGCCGATCCCCAGGCCGTTGGCGGTACCGCCCTTGAACGTCTGCTGGAGCAGGTGGCTGACCCCGTCGGCCACGCGCCGGTCCACGGCCCCCTCCTCACAGGTGTTGCCGACCACGATCCGCCCGGACTCGGGGTCGACGGGGTTCTCGGAGACGACCTCGACGGGCCGGGGCTCGCAGCGCGTGCCCCGGGCGGCGAAGGTGGCGTAGGCGCTGGCCACGGTCAGCGGGGAGACCTCCTGGTCGCCGAGGGTGAAGGAGCTCCACACGCCCAGTGGCTCGCCGTCGGCGCGCGCGATCCCGGTGTCCTCGGCCATCCGCGCGGTCTCGCACAGCCCCACGCGCCGCTGCAGCTGGGCGAAGTAGGTGTTGACCGACCCCTTGGTCCCGCTGATCATGTTGTGTCGGCCCTCGTCGCTCTCCCCGGCGTTGCGCACCTTCCAACCCGACATCCGCCCGCCGTCGCAGTTGCGCATTCCGCTCACGGTCAGGGACTTGGGCGCGGAGAAGCTCGTGTCGTAGCCGAGTCCGGAGTCGAGAGCCGCCGCCAGGGTGAACGCCTTGAACGTCGAACCCGCCTGGTATCCGTTCGATCCCCCGTCGGCGCGGTCCACGGCGAGGTTGATCGAGGTCGTGCCGGTGTCCTCCTCGTCGAAGCCGTAGCGCAGGTTCTGCGCCAGCGCCCGGACCTTGCCGTTACCGGGTTCCACGACCGCCTCCGCCGCGAACTTCGTGGAGTCCTCGTGGGGGACGTACCGGTCCACGGCCTCCTGGGCGGCCGTCTGCGCGTCGCGGTCCAGGGTGGTGCGGACGGTGAACCCGCCCTGCTCCAGGACGCGGGCCCGGTCCTCCTCGGTCTCACCGAGGAACTCGGAGTTCTCCAGCCACCGCATGACGTAGTCGCAGAAGAAGGGGTAGTCGCTGCTGTAGCAGCTGCCGCCGCGCTCGGTGGGTTCCAGGTCCAGCCCGGTGGCCTTGTACTCCTCGGCCTCCGCCGCGGTGAGGTGCCCGGTCTCGGCCATCCGGTCGAGCACCATGTCGCGGCGTTGGACCGCGGCCTCGGGGTTGGTCAGCGGGTCGTAGTAGGACGGCCCGCGCACGAGGCCGACCAGCAGCGCGGCCTGGGCCGGGCCGAGCTCGTCGGCGGGGACGGAGAAGTAGCGCCGGGCGGCGATCTCGATGCCGTGCGCGCCCGAGCCGAAGTAGGAGAGGTTGAGATAGCCCTCCATGATCTCGTCCTTGGTCATGCGCTCCTCGATGCCCATGGTGTGGCGCAGCTCCACGAGCTTGCGCGCCACGGTCCGCTCGTTGGCGCGGGCCAGCTCCTCCTCGGTGTCGGCGCCTTCGATGAGGAGGTTCTTCACGTACTGCTGGGTGATGGTGGACCCGCCCTGGAGGTCGCCCTGGGCCGTGCGCACCAGCGCTCGCAGGACGCCGCGCAGATCCAGTCCGTTGTGCTCGTAGAAGCGCTCGTCCTCGATCGCCATGAGCGCCGCCGGCACCCACGGGCTGATCTCGTCCAGGGCGACCAGGTCGCGCTCGCGCTGAGCGACCTCGGCGATCGTCCGGCCGTCGGCGTCGGTGAGCAGGATCCGCTCCGACAGGGGCGGGGGCTCCAGGTCGTCGGGCAGGGCCATGAACGCCGAGGCGACGTCGCGTCCGGCCAGTCCGATCGCGCCCACCCACGGCAGGACCAGCGCGGCGCACAGCACTCCGGCCAGTGCCGCGATCCCCGTCAGTCGCAGGAGCGCGGTCGTCCGGGTCTCCTCGCGCTCGCCGTCCCCACTGGACTCGGTCACGTCTCCCCCTCGGCCGTGCCTCCCGTTCCGCCGCGGGACGGAACGAACACTGCGCCGACCACCCTCCCAGGCGGGTCGCAAAGGGAGCCCTGACACGACGCGCGTGTTACCGAAAAGCTTCACAAATCAACGGCAAAGCACGCAGACCGAACATCATGCGTGAGTCCGCACGAAACAGACTCTTCAATAACTCGACATCAAGAGGAATCCACGCGGACGTCTCCCGCCCGGCCGCGTCGGCGCCGAAACCCGACCGCCGACCTTCACGGCGGATCTGATCGATCACGGGAGACACGAGAGCGCGTCCGGAATGGCGGACGCCCCTCCTTGGCGACATTTGGTCATCCCTACCCAATCGAACGCCCCCCGCAACCCGGCGCTCAAGTTTTCCGACTTTTCGCGAGAAGGAATAGGAAAACAACCACAGAGACCCCTGAATCTGGTGCTGCCCTATGCCCGATTTGAGAGGTTTACAGGGGAGAAACCCGTCAAATACCAGCTCCAGACCCTGACGGCCAGTGTGAGGAGGATCACATTAATTATTCGGCCCCGACGCTCAGCCAAACCCCATGAGAGGGCAGACGATAGAGAGCGGAGGGCGCCGAAGCCGCAATCCGGACAGTTGTTGTTCCGGACCCTTCGTTAACTCCGGCTTGCCTTCGATGAAATCATTGTTATTCACGTTCCGAATACCGGCATGCCAGCCGAACCAGCCATAACACCCGAAACACGACAATTGCGGTGTAACCAGTGATCGGACGCCTTCCCATACTCGGGATCTCTCCAGACAACGACCTCGGACCCGTGAAAGCGGTCCCCGGTGAACGCTTCACCGTGGGAGCGACGGTGATCCGCGAGGGCCACGACTCCCTCGCCGCCGGTGTGGTCCTCTACTCGCCCCAGGGCAAGCGCAGGGAACTCGTCCCCATGCGCGAAGCCGCTCCCGGAACGGACCGCTACGAGGCGGAGATCAGCCTGCCCTCCGAGGGCACGTGGTCCTTCGCCGTGGAGTCCTGGACCGACCCGTTCACCACCTGGCGGCGAACGGCCCGGATCAAGCTGCCCCTGGACCAGGACACGGACCTCGTCCTGGAGGAGGGCGCCCGGCTGCTGGCGCGCGCCGGACGCCGCGTGCCCCGCAGGCCCGCACTGACCAGGGCCGCGGCCGTCCTGCGCGACGACTCCCTGGCACCGGTGGACCGCCTGGCGGCCGCACTGACCGACGAGGTCCTGGCCGAGATGGAGCGCACCCCCGTGCGCGAGCTCGTCACCAGGTCCAAGCGGCGGAGCGTCGTCGTCCACCGCGAGCGCGCCCTGTTCGGCTCCTGGTACGAGTTCTTCCCCCGCTCGGAGGGAGCCCAGGTGGACACCGCCCCGGGCCAGGAGCGCTCGGGCACCTTCCAGAGCGCCGCCAAGCGGCTGCCGGCCATCGCCGACATGGGCTTCGACGTCGTCTACCTGCCGCCGATCCACCCGGTGGGCACCACCCACCGCAAGGGCCGCAACAACGCCCTGACCGCCGCGCCCGGCGAGCCCGGCTCGGTCTGGGCGATCGGCTCGGCCGACGGCGGCCACGACGCCGTCCACCCGGACCTGGGCACCCTGGCCGACTTCGACGCCTTCGTCTCCGAGGCGGCCGAGCACGGCCTGGAGGTCGCGCTCGACCTGGCCCTGCAGTGCTCGCCCGACCACCCGTGGGTCACCGAGCACCCCGAGTGGTTCGTCCACCGCGTCGACGGCTCCATCGCCTACGCGGAGAACCCGCCGAAGAAGTACCAGGACATCTACCCGCTCAGCTTCGACGCGGACTTCGACGGCCTGTACGCCGAGGTCCTGAGGATCGTCCGGCACTGGATCGACCACGGAGTGCGCATCTTCCGGGTCGACAATCCGCACACCAAGCCGGTGGCGTTCTGGGAGCGGCTGCTCGCCGACGTGGCCCGCAGCCACCCGGACGTGCTGTTCCTGGCCGAGGCGTTCACCCGCCCCGCCATGATGCGGACGCTGGCCAAGGTCGGCTTCCACCAGTCCTACACCTACTTCACCTGGCGCAACAGCCGGGAGGAGATCGAGGACTACCTCACCGAGCTCTCCCGGGAGACCGCCCACTACCTGCGCCCGAACCTGTTCGCCAACACCCCGGACATCCTGCACGCCTACCTCCAGCACGGCGGTCGGCCCGCCTTCGAGGCGCGCGCGGTCCTCGCCGCGACCCTCTCCCCCACCTGGGGCGTCTACTCCGGGTTCGAGCTGTGCGAGAACGTCCCCGCGGCCCCCGGCAGCGAGGAGTACCTCGACTCGGAGAAGTACCAGTACCGCCCGCGGGACTGGGCGGCGGCCGAGGCCTCCGGCGGCACCCTCGCCGGGCTCATCGGCCGGCTCAACGCGCTGCGCCGATCCCACCCCGCCCTGCGCGAGCTGCGCAACCTCCGCTTCCACCACGTCGACCGGCCCGAGCTCGTGTGCTTCTCCAAGTACCGCCCCGGTACCGGACCCGACGAGCCCGACGACCTCGTCGTCGTGGTCGTCAACCTCGACCCGCACCACGCCCGCGAGGCGACCGTGCACCTCGACCTGCCGTCCATCGGCCGTGACAGGGAGGAGGAACTCGCAGTGACAGACGAGCTGACCGGACGCTCCTACACCTGGCGCGCCGCCAACTACGTCCGGCTCGACCCGGCGACCGGACCCGCGCACGTGTTCACGGTCAGCGGCAGATAGCGCCCGCGGACGGCGGCGGGGCCGCCCTGTCCGGCCCCGCCGCCGTCCGAAACGCCCGTTGATCCGATGTCGAACATTCTTGGTGGGGAGCAGTAGATGAGCAATGACGAGCCCGGACCCGTGCAGCACGGTCCGCTCGCCCCAGCCACCGGGGCCGCCACCGGCCCGCTCATGTCATCCGGCGGTACCAGCGATCCCTACTGGTACAAGCACGCCGTCTTCTACGAGGTCCTGGCCCGGGGCTTCTTCGACTCCAACGGCGACGGCACCGGCGATCTCGCCGGACTGGTGCAGAAACTGGACTACCTCCAGTGGCTCGGCATCGACTGCGTCTGGCTGCTGCCGATGTACGAGTCGCCGCTGCGCGACGGCGGCTACGACATCTCCGACTACTTCAAGATCCTGCCGGAGTTCGGCCGCACGGCCGACTTCGTGGAGCTCCTCGACGAGGCGCACCGGCGCGGTATCCGGGTGATCACCGACCTGGTCATGAACCACACCAGCGACCAGCACCCGTGGTTCAAGGCCTCCCGGGAGGACCCCGACGGCCCCTACGGCGACTTCTACGTGTGGTCGGACAGCGACGACCGCTACGACGAGGCGCGCATCATCTTCGTCGACACCGAGAGTTCCAACTGGACCTACGACGAGGTGCGCGGCCAGTACTACTGGCACCGGTTCTTCTCGCACCAGCCGGACCTCAACTTCGAGAACCCGGCGGTCCAGGAGGCCATCCTGGAGGTCCTGCGCTACTGGCTCGACCTGGGCATCGACGGCTTCCGCCTGGACGCCGTGCCCTACCTGTACGAACGCGAGGGCACCAACTGCGAGAACCTCAAGGAGACCCACGAGTTCCTCAAGCGGGTGCGGGCCGAGGTCGACCGGCTCTACCCCGACCGGGTGCTGTTGAGCGAGGCCAACCAGTGGCCCTCCGACGTCGTCGACTACTTCGGCGACTACGAGGCCGGCGGCGACGAGTGCCACATGAACTTCCACTTCCCGCTGATGCCGCGGATGTTCATGGCCGTCCGCCAGGAGCAGCGCTTCCCGATCTCGGAGATCCTCGCCCAGACACCGCCGATCCCCCGCAACTGCCAGTGGGCGATCTTCCTGCGCAACCACGACGAGCTGACCCTGGAGATGGTCACCGACGAGGAGCGGGACTACATGTACGCGGAGTACGCCAAGGAACCCCGCATGCGCGCCAACGTGGGGATCCGCCGGCGGCTGGCACCGCTGCTCGACAACGACCGCAACCAGATCGAGCTGTTCACCGCACTGCTGCTGTCCCTGCCCGGATCCCCCGTCCTGTACTACGGCGACGAGATCGGCATGGGCGACAACATCTGGCTGGGCGACCGCGACGCCGTGCGCACGCCGATGCAGTGGAGCGCGGACCGCAACGCCGGGTTCTCGCGGGGCGACCCCGCACGGCTGTACCTGCCGCTGATCATGGACCCCGTCTACGGCTACCAGGCGCTCAACGTCGAGTCCCAGCGCGACAACCCGGGGTCCCTGCTGCACTGGACGCGCCGGATGATCCAGATCCGCAAGCGGCACCCCGTCTTCGGCACCGGTGAGTTCACCGAGCTGGAGGCCACCAACCCGAGCGTGCTGGCCTTCATCCGCGCGCACGGCGACGACCGGATGCTGTGCGTGAACAACCTGTCGAAGTTCCCGCAGCCCGTGGAGCTGGACCTGTCCGGCTACACGGGGGTCGCCCCTGTGGAGTGCGTGGGCGGCGTCCGCTTCCCGGAGATCGGTGAACTGCCCTACCTGCTCACCCTGCCCGGGCACGGCTTCTACTGGTTCCAGCTCCCCGCGGCCACCGAGGCCGCACCGGCCGCGCGCGACGAGGACGGCCTGCCGACCTACGGCCTGCCCGCCGCCGGCGTGGGACCGCGGCCGGTCTTCGAGGGCCTCTCCGGCCACCCGTCCGGCCCGCCGGCCCGCGACGCGCACCACCGCACACCCACCATGGCGTCCAGCACCCCGAACGGTGACGTGGCCGGCCCGCGCGAGGGCGCGTCCGGGCCCTCCCCGCGTCCCGCCGTCCCCGCCCCGAGCCTCGCGGGGCAGCCGACGGCGCACTCCGGGCGGGATGGTGGAGGGAAGGGAAACAGGCCGTACTGACATGTCTCAACTCGAAGAGCTCCTCGCCGCCTGGCTGCCCCGACAGCGTTGGTTCTCCGGAAAGGGAATCCCCATCCAGCAGATCCGGATCGAGAGCAGGCACCGGCTGGTGTCCTCCGGTCACGGCGGACCCGAGCTGTACCTGCTCGTCGTCCAGGCGGGCCAGCGCGGCCGCAGCTCCCGCTACCAGGTCCTGCTGGGCGCGCGTCCCCCGCGGGACCTGCCGCCGGAGCTGGCCGGCGCCGCGATCGGCGTGTGCACGGTGGCGAGCGGACGCCCGCGGGTGGTCTACGACGCCACCCACGACGCCGAGCTGACCGGTCTGCTGCTGGAGTGCTTCGTTTCCGGACATCCGGAATCCGGCGACGGTCCGGTGCGCTTCCGAACCGTGCCGGGCACCCGGGTGCGCACCGGGGCGCGCGGCCGGCTGCTGACCGGAGAGCAGTCCAACACGTCGCTGGTCTTCGGTGACGACTACGTGCTCAAGGCCTTCCGCAGGCTCTGGCCCGGCCACAACCCGGACCTGGAGCTCAACGTCGCTCTGGCGGGGTCGCCGTACGTGGCACGCCCGTGCGGGTGGATCGAGGCCGACCTGCCGGGTCACCCGGTACCGGCCACCCTGGCCCTGCTCCAGGAGTACGTGCCCGGTGCCACCGACGGCTGGGTCCTGGCGACCGCGAACGTGCGGTGCCTGTTGGGGGGCGGTGGCGGACAGCGCGAGTCGGCCTTGCCGCCCGTCTCCCGCCTTCGCACCCGGGCGCTGCGCGAAGGGAGGGGGCTCTCCCCCTCAACCGAGAGCCTTCGGCTCCGGTCCTTCGCGGAGGAGGCCGAGCGCCTGGGGCGTACCACGGCCGAGGTCCACCGCTCCCTGGCGCAGGCCCTGCCCACGGACGTGCTCTCACCGGCCGCGGCCGCCGAGCTCGCCGACGCGATGGTCGAACGCCTGGCGATGGCCAGCGCGGAGGTCCCCGAGCTCGCCGAGCACGCGCCGCGGGTGCTGGAGGCCTACGCCGACTTCGCCGAGGTGGACGAGCCGCTGCCGATCCAGCGGGTGCACGGTGACTACCACCTGGGCCAGGTCATCCGGACCGGTTCCACGTGGGTACTGCTGGACTTCGAGGGCGAGCCGACCGTGCCCGTCCGCGACCGCCAGCAGCTCTCCAGTCCGCTGCGGGACGTGGCCGGAATGCTGCGCTCCTTCGACTACGCCGCCGGGTTCCTGCTCGTCGGCGAACCCGCGGACCCCGACCTGGAGTGGTCGGCCCGGACGTGGGCGCGCACCAACCGGGAGGCCTTCTGCGCCGGGTACGCCGACGGCGGCGGGCCCGACCCGGACAAGCACCTGACCGTGCTGCGCGCGTTCGAGTTCGACAAGGCCGTGTACGAGGTGCTCTACGAGGCCCGCAACCGGCCGGACTGGCTGCGGGTGCCGTTGGAGTCCATCGCCACGGCCACCGCCGCCCGGCCCGTACCCGGCTGACCGGCGACCGGGCGGCCCGCCACGCGGGTGTCGGGCCGCCCGGGGCGCGTATCCGCGGAACACGCCCCAGCACCCCCGCCACCGCGCGGAGCCGGCCCCGGCCGCCGTCCGCGCCCGTACCGCCCCACACCAAAACGATCCCGACGGAGCCGATGTGACCTCGCCCCGCAGCCAACCCCGACCGCGCCCGCGTCGCCGCACCGCGTCCGACCCCGCGCTCCTGGCCGAACTCGACCGCGTGGTGGACGGGCACCACCACGACCCGCACTCCGTGCTGGGCCTGCACGGCCCGACCGGCCGGAACCTGCGGGTCCTGCGCCCGGGCGCCGTGGAGGTGGCCGCGGTGCTGCCCGACGGCGCCCGCACCGAACTGGCCCACCTGCACCGCGGCGTGTTCTCCGGGAACGTTCCGCGCGGGACCCGCGACTACCGGATCGCGGCGCGCTACGAGCCCGACGGTCCCGAACACGTCACCGCCGACGCCTACCGCTTCGCCCCCACCCTGGGCGAGCTCGACCTGCACCTGATCGGCGAGGGCCGGCACGAGGAGCTGTGGCGGGCGCTGGGCGCCAACACGGCCGAGCCGGAGACCCCGATGGGCGAGGTGCCCGGCACGGGATTCGCGGTGTGGGCACCCGACGCCCGCGGCGTCCGGCTGATCGGCGACTTCAACTACTGGAGCGGTGTCGCACACCCCATGCGCAGCCTCGGCTCCAGCGGTGTGTGGGAACTGTTCGTGCCCGGCGTGGGCGAGGGCGACCTCTACAAGTTCCAGGTGCTGGGCGCCGACGGGCACTGGCGCGACAAGGCCGACCCCATGGCGCGGCGCACGCAGGTCCCGCCGGCGACCGCCTCCGTGGTCACCTCCTCCGCCCACGTGTGGAGCGACCAGGAGTGGATGGCCGAGCGCAAGGGCGTGGAACCGCACCGGGCGCCGATGAGCGTCTACGAGGTGCACCTGGGGTCGTGGCGGCCGGGACTGCGCTACACCGAGCTCGCGGAACAGCTGGTGGAGTACGTGACCGACATGGGCTTCACGCACGTGGAGCTCCTGCCGGTGGCCGGACACCCCTTCGACGGGTCCTGGGGCTACCAGGTCACGTCCTACTACGCGCCGACACCGCGCTTCGGCTCGCCGGACGAGTTCCGGTACCTGGTGGACTCGCTGCACCGGGCGGGCGTCGGCGTGTTCCTGGACTGGGTCCCCGCGCACTTCCCCAAGGACGAGTGGGCGCTGGCCCGCTTCGACGGCTCGGCGCTGTACGAGCACCCGGACCCCAGGCGCGGTGAGCACCCGGACTGGGGCACGCTCATCTTCAACTACGGGCGGACCGAGGTCCGCAACTTCCTGGTCGCCAACGCCCTGTACTGGCTGGAGGAGTTCCACATCGACGGGCTGCGCGTGGACGCGGTGGCCTCGATGATCTACCTGGACTACTCGCGCGACTCCGACCAGTGGGAGCCCAACGTCTTCGGCGGGCGGGAGAACCTGGAGGCGATCGACTTCCTCAAGGAGCTCAACACCACCGTCTACCGCCGCAACCCGCACGTGGCGATGATCGCCGAGGAGTCCACCGCCTACACGGGGGTGACGCGGCCGGTCGACATGGGCGGGCTGGGTTTCGGCCTGAAGTGGAACATGGGCTGGATGCACGACTCCCTGGAGTACGTGAAGAAGGAACCGGTCCACCGCAGCTACCACCACAACGACATCACGTTCTCGATGGTCTACGCCTACAGCGAGAACTACGTGCTGCCGCTGTCGCACGACGAGGTGGTGCACGGCAAGCAGTCGCTGTTCAACAAGCCGCCCGGCGACGAGTGGCAGCGCTCGGCGACCCTGCGAGCCCTGCTCGCGTTCATGTGGTCGCACCCGGGCAAGCAGCTGCTGTTCATGGGCGGGGAGATCGCCCAGGGCGACGAGTGGTCACACGAGCAGGGCGTGCCGTGGTGGCTGTTGCAGTTCGAACACCACGCGGGTGTACAGCGGCTGGTCAGAGCACTCAACACCGCCTACCGGCCGCGCCCGGCCCTGTGGTCCCTGGACACCGACCCCGCGGGCTTTCGCTGGTTGGACGGGGGCGATCACGAGGGCAACACGCTCACGTACCTGCGCCACGGCGAGGACGGGTCGGTGCTGGCCTGCGGCGTGAACTTCTCGCCGGTTCCGCGACCCGAGCGGCGCGTGGGCCTGCCCGCCGGGGGCTGGTGGGAGGCGGTGCTCAACACCGACGATCCCCGCTTCGGCGGTTCGGGCTTCCCGGCTCCGGTCCGCGTCGAGGCCGAGGAGCTCCCCTGGGACGGACAGCCCTTCTCCGCCGAGATCACCCTGCCGCCGCTGGGCGCGGTGTGGTTCGAGCCCGAACGCCGTTAGGCAACAGAACGGCAACGCACCACCGAACGAGGCCGTTGCCTGGGCGGGGAAGGTCCCCGTCCAGGTGAACGGACTCCCAAGGTACTCCCGACTTCTCCTCCTCCCCCTTTCACCGTGGGGATCCTGGGCACGTAGCCAGTGCGCCTCCCGGTTCCGACCGGAGAGCCGCCCGGGGCGCCCCGGGCGCCGGCCCGCAAGCGACGTGGCACGAGGCCCCGACCGCGCGGACGGAGGAGACGGAGGAGATCGCTTTGAGCCCGCTCACCCGAGGCGAAGGGCCCACGGAGAGGTCCGGCCACCGCCGCACGCGCGAGCACGACCCGATCGAGGGCGAGGCGTCCGCGGACGCGGCCCTGCGCGAGATCGGCGCGCTGCCGAAGGACGACGCACGCGCCGCCCGGCTGCGCGAGCACGTCGTCCTGGTCTACGCCCCCTTCGTCCGACGGGTCGCGCTCAGGTACCGGGGACACGGCGAGCCCTACGAGGACGTACGCCAGACCGCCATGGTCGGACTGCTCAAGGCCGTCCACGGCTTCGACCCGGATCGCGGCAGCCCCTTCGTCTCCTACCTGCTGCCCACGGTCCTGGGCGAGATCAAGCGCCACTTCCGCGACCACACGTGGGCGATGCGCGTGCCACGGCAGCACCAGGAGAACCGCGCCCGTCTCCGCGTCGCCATCGGCGCGTTCGAGCAGGAGCACGCGCGCGAGCCGACGACCCGGGAGATCGGTGAACTCCTCGGCCTGCACGAGCGCGAGGCCGTCGAACTCCTCAAGGCGGACCAGACCTACCGTGCCCTGTCACTGGACGTGCCCGACAGCTGGGACGGAGACGGTTCGCAGAGCACCAGTCCCGAGGACCGCCTCGGCTGCGAGGAGGAGGAGCTGGAACTGGTCGAGGAGCGCGAGTCGCTGCGGCCCGTCCTGGCACGTCTGCCCGAGCGTGAGCAGCGTCTGCTCGTGCTGAGGTTCTTCGGGGACAAGTCGCAGTCGGAGATCGCCGCGGAGCTGGGATGCTCCCAGATGCACGTGTCCCGCCTCCTGGCGGCCCTCCTGCAGCGGCTCCGCGAGGACGTGGGCGCGAGCGAGCCGGAGGAGGGGTGAGGCTCCCGGGTCGGCCCCGGGCCGGTCCGGGGATCGACGGTCCGCACGGGCACCGTGGCGTCCGCCTGCCATGTTTGGGCCGGAGCGATCCGGCTAGTGGGACGGGTGAGGGACCGAGTACTTCTCTGGGGAGGCGGACCATGCTGAGGAACATCTCCGACGTGATGACCAGCCCGGCGATCACCGTCGAGCCGGACGCCTCGCTCCGCGAGGCCGCCGAGATCATGCGCGGCTCCGACGTGGGCGACGTGATGGTGGCCGAGGACGACAGGCTGGTGGGTGTCCTGACCGACCGGGACATCGTGCTGCGGTGCGTGGCCGAGGGCACCGACCCGGACACGGCGACGGTCCGGTCGGTCTGCAGCTCGGACGTGGCGACCGTGCCCGCCCAGAGCAGCCTGCGCGACGCCGTGGACGTGATGCGCGCCGACGCCCTGCGCCGCCTGCCGGTCGTGGAGGGCGAGCGGGTCGTCGGCGTCGTGACGATGGGCGACCTGGCGGTGGCGATCGACCCCGGCTCCGCCCTGGCCGACGTCAGCGCTGCCCCGCCCAACCACTGAGGCCGCGCCCGGTGCGGTGCCCGCCTCCGCCCCGGGGCGGAGACGGCGCGGGCACCGCACTGGTGTTCTACGGGGACCACGGCGTCCGCGACCGTCCGCCACGCCGCGCTACCGTCCGCAAACATCCGCTCACAGGACGACACTCCCTGAACACGCGGGACACCGTCCGCGTCCGAGACGGGCACGGACGGCGGCGTCCCGGGGCTGCCACGGGCACGGCGTTCTCATGCACGCCGCGCCGACGGCACGGTCAGGAGCGCCGGTGCCAGCCGGTGAGGCGGTTCACCGCCTCGTCGAGCACCTCGTCCCGCTTGCAGAAGGCGAAGCGCAGCAGGTGGGCGCCCTCCTGCTGGTGGTCGTAGAAGACCTGCGCCGGCACGGCGGCGACACCCGCCTCGCGAGGCAGGGCGCGGGCCACGGTCACCCCGTCGGCGTACCCGAGCGGGCGGATGTCCGCCATGAGGAAGTAGGTCCCCTCGCACACGCTCACGTCGAACCCGGTGCGGGTCAGACCCTGCCCCAACCGGTCGCGCTTGCGCTGCAGGGCGGTGCGCTGCTCCTCGATCCACGCGCCCTCGTGGTCGATGGCGTCGGCGATCGCCAACTGCAGCGCGCCGTTGGCGGAGAACGTCAGGAACTGGTTCACCGTCCGCACCGCGCGCACGAGCGGTTCGGGGCCCATCACCCAGCCGGTCTTCCACGCGGTGACGGCGAACATCTTGCCCACCGACGACACCGAGAGCGTGCGCTCACGCATGCCCGGCAGAGTGGCCAGCGGCACGTGCGGACGGTCGTCGAAGGTGAGGAACTCGTAGACCTCGTCGGTGAGGGCGATCAGGTCGTGCTCGCGGCACACCCGGGCGACCTGCTCCAGTTCCTCGGCGGTGAAGACGGTGCCGGTGGGATTGTGCGGCGTGTTGACGATGACCATGCGCGTGCGCGGGCCCACGGCGGCACGCAGCTCGTCCGGGTCGAAGGTGAACCGGCCCGACACCGGGTCCGGGCGCAGCGTCACCGACCGGCGCACGCCCCCCGCGAGGGAGATCATCGCCGCGTAGGAGTCGTACATCGGCTCGAAGACGAGGACCTCGTCCCCTGGCTCGACGAGCGCCAGCAGCGACGCGGCGATGCCCGCGGTCGCGCCGACGGTCACGTACACCTCGGTGTCGGGGTCCAGGTCCAGGTCGTAGTGGCGCGCCCGGTACCGGCTCACGGCACGGCGCAGCTCGGGTCGTCCGGGACCCGGAGGGTACTGGTTCACCCCCTCCAGGATGTGGCGGGTCGCGGCCTCCAGAAGGGACCGGGGCCCGTCGGTGTCCGGGAAGCCCTGCCCCAGGTTGACCGACTCGGTGTCCACGGCCAGCTGCGTCATCTCGGCGAAGATCGTCTCGCCGTAGGCGCGCATTCGTTCGATCAGCGGTTCGTCCACGCGTCGAGCGTACCCACCCACCCGTCACCCGCCACCGTCCCGGGGCCGCTCCGCGGAACAGGGGGACTTCCACCCTCAACCGACGCCAACGGCGCAGCCCCACCCACGCGTCACCCGCCACCGTCCCGGGGCCGCTCCGCGGAACAGAGGGACTTCCACCCTCAACCGACGCCAACGGCGCAGCCCCACCCACGCGTCACCCGCCACCGTCCCGGGGCCGCTCCGCGGAACAGAGGGACTTCCACCCGAAAGCGAACGGGGCGGACCGCGAGGTCCGCCCCGTTCGGTGCCACGCGGCACCGGCGGCTACAGCAGCAGGCTCAGCACGATCCAGACCACCGGCCCGGCGATGAGCAGGGAGTCCAGGCGGTCCATCAGCCCGCCGTGGCCCGGCATGAACCGGCCCATGTCCTTCACGCCGAGGTCGCGCTTGAACATCGACTCGATGAGGTCCCCGACCGTCGCACCCAGCACGACCGCGAGTCCCAGCACCACGCCGACCCACCACGGGCCGTCCAGCATCAGCACCACGCACAGCGCCCCGGCGACGGAACAGCCGACGACGGAGCCGCCGAAGCCCTCCCAGGTCTTGTTGGGGCTGATCACCGGCGCCATCTTGTGCCGACCCAGCAGGATCCCGGCGAAGTACCCGCCGATGTCGCTGGAGATCGTCACCACGATGAACGTCACCAGCCGGTACTGGCCGTCGTCGGGGTGCGCGATGAGCAGCATCCACGTGCCCAACAGGAACGGCAGGTACACCAGGGTGAACAGGTTCGCCGACGCGTCCGACACGAACCCGTCGGCCCCGCCGCGCAGCCGCCACGACAGCACGGCGATCGCGGTGAGCGCGGTGGCACCCACCAGCCAGTCGGCACCGCCGAAGTAGGCGAAGGACTGCATGGCCACGCCGCCGACGGCGAGCGGCACCACGGCCAGGGTCATGCCCTTGCCGGAGAACGCCCGGTTGACCTCGCGCAGGCCGATCAGGACCGCCAGGGAGGTGATGATCGTGAACAGCTGCGGCCAGGGAAAGATCGAGAAGAACACGAGCGCGCCCAGGACGCACCCGCTGGCGATGGCCACCGGGAGGTTGCGGCCGGTCCGGACCGGCTCACCTCCCGGTTTGTGCAGCACGAAGCGCTGCCCGTCGGCACTGTCGGAGCCGCCGGGCGGCCCCTCGGGTCTGTGCTCCGGCGAGTGGTCATCGCCTCCGGAGCCGCTGGAAGAAGTGGTCACCGGCTAAACCTCGAGCAGTTCCGCTTCCTTGTGCTTCAACAGCTCGTCGATGGCGGCGACGTACTTGTGGGACAGCTCGTCCAGTTCGACCTGGGCGCGGTGCGCCTCGTCCTCGCCGAGCTCGCCCGCCTTGACACCCTTCTCGAAGGAGTCCTTGGCGCGGCGGCGCACGTTGCGGATGGAGACCTTGCTGTCCTCGGCCTTGGTCCGCGCGACCTTCACGTACTCCTTGCGGCGCTCCTCGGACAGGTCCGGGAACACCACGCGGATGACCTGGCCGTCGTCGGACGGGTTCACGCCCAGGTCGCTGTTGCGGATCGCGTTGATGATGTCGGTGCGGGAGTTGACGTCGAACGGCGAGATGACGACCATCCGCGGTTCGGGAACCGAGAAGGAGGCCAGCTGGTTGATCGGCGTACGCGCACCGTAGTAGTCGACGGTGATCTTGTTGAAGGTCGCGGGGGTGGGACGACCCGTGCGGATCGTCGCGAAGTCCTCCTTCGCGACCGTCACGGCCTTCTCCATCTTCTCCTCGGTCTCAAGGAGGGTCTCTTCGATCATTGGTGGCGCTCCCGGAACTCGACTCTGGTGTTCGTGGCTTGGCTGACGTCGTCGCGGCGTCTCAGGCGGTGGTCGGCCCGACGATGGTGCCGATCTTCTCACCGCGGACCGCGCGCAGGATGTTGCCCTGGCTCATCAGGTCGAACACCACGATCGGCAGCCCGTTGTCCATGCACAGGCTGACCGCGGTGGCGTCCATGACCTTGAGGCTCTTGGTGAGGACCTCGTTGTAGTTGAGCTTGTCGAACTTGACGGCGTCGGGGTTGCGCTGCGGGTCGGAGTCATAGACCCCGTCGACCTGGGTGCCCTTGAGGACGGCCTGCGCACCGATCTCCAGCGCGCGCTGGGCGGCGGTGGTGTCGGTGGAGAAGAACGGGGCGCCCAGTCCGGCACCGAAGATGACCACGCGGCCCTTCTCCAGGTGGCGCACGGCCCGGCGCGGGATGTAGGCCTCGGCGACCTGGCTCATGTGGATCGCGGTCTGTACGCGGGTGTCCACTCCGAGCCGCTCCAGGAAGTCCTGGAGGGCGAGGCAGTTGATGACGGTGCCGAGCATGCCCATGTAGTCGGCGCGGCCGCGCTCGATGCCGCCCTCGGTGAGCTGCGCACCGCGGAACATGTTGCCGCCGCCGACGACGACGGCGACCTGGATGCCCTCGGAGACCGCCTCGGCGATGGATTCGGCCACGTACTGCACGACCTCGGGATCGATGCCCAGTCCGCCACCGCCCGCGAACGCCTCCCCGGAGAGTTTGAGCATCACACGCTTCCAACCGGAATCGTGCATGGCGGGTTCGGTGCTCGTCGCTTGGTTCTCCGACACGGCCTGTGGCCTCCCTTGTTGTCCCCGAGTGGCACAGGGTCCCCCGAGTGCTGCTGCTGCGGGCGGACGGGCCGCTTGCGGAGCCCGAATCCGCCCATATCCACCGAAGGTGCCGGGGAGAGATCTCCCCGGCACCTCCATCATCTCAAAACCCTAGGCCTGGCCGACCTTGAAGCGGACGAAGCGCTTGACGCTGACGCCGGCCTCGTCGACCACCTTCTGGACGGTCTTCTTGTTCTCCTTGACGAACGGCTGGCCGAGCAGCGTGGCCTCCTTGAAGAAGCCGTTGAGGCGGCCCTCCACGATCTTGGGGATCGCCTGCTCGGGCTTGCCCTCCTCGCGGGTCGTCTGCTCGGCGATGCGGCGCTCGTTCTCCACGACGTCGGCGGGGACGTCGTCCTTGCCCACGTACTGCGGAGCCAGGGCGGCGATCTGCTGGGCGAGGTCCTTGCCGACCTCGGCGTCGGCCTTGTCCAGCTCGACCATGACGCCCATGGTGGGGGGCAGGTCCGGGTCGGACTTGTGCAGGTAGCTGGCGACGTAGGCACCGTCGAACTTGGCGACGCGGCGGAGCTCCAGCTTCTCGCCGATGATCGCGCCCTTCTCGGCCACGAAGTCCTGCAGGCTCTTGCCCGGCTCGATCTCCGCGGCGGCCACGGTGGCCAGGTCGTCGCTGTCGACCGAGACGACGAACTCGGCCACCTGGTCGGCCAGCGCGATGAACTGGTCGTTCTTGGCGACGAAGTCGGTCTCGCAGTTGAGCTCGATGAGGGTCGCCTTGCCCTCGCTCTGCTGCTTGAGGACGACCGTGCCCTGGGCGGCGGTGCGCTCGCCGCGCTCGGCCTGCTTCTTCGCGCCCTTGATGCGCAGGGCCTCGACGGCCTTGTCGAAGTCGCCGTCGGCCTCGGTGAGGGCCTTCTTGCAGGCCATCATGCCGGCGCCGGTCATGTCCCGCAGCTTCTTGACGTCCGCGGCGGTGAAGTTCGCCATGACTGTTCTCGAATTCCCTTGGAGTGGAGAGTCGGTGTCTTGGGGTGAGGGCCGTTGACCCGGCACGGCCGCCCCGCCGTGGTGGCGGGGCGGCTGTACCGGGACGGTGAGGCGGTCCTACTCGGCGGAGCCCTCGGCGGGCGCCTGGGCCGGAGCCTCGGCGGGCGACTCGGCGGCGGTGGCCTCGCCCGGAGCCTCGGCGGCGACCTCGTCGGCCGGGGCGACCGTGGCGGTCTCGGCGGGAGCCTCGGCGGCGGCCGCCTCCGCGGCGGCGGCGCCCTCCTTGCCCTTGCCCTCCAGGAGCTCGCGCTCCCACTCGGCCAGGGGCTCCTCGGCGGGCTTCTCGGCGCCGGCCTCGGTGGAGGCGCCGGAGCGGGCGAGGAGACCGTCGGCGACGGCGTCGGCGACCACGCGGGTCAGCAGGCTGACACTGCGGATGGCGTCGTCGTTACCCGGGATCGGGTAGTCGACCTCGTCCGGGTCGCAGTTGGTGTCGAGGATCGCGACGACCGGGATGTTCAGCTTGCGAGCCTCGCTGATCGCGATGTGCTCCTTCTTGGTGTCCACGATCCACACGGCGCTCGGCACGCGGGCCATGTCGCGGATACCGCCAAGGGTGCGCTCCAGCTTCTCCTTCTCACGACGGAGGTTGAGGAGCTCCTTCTTGGTGAGCGAGGAGCCGGCGACGTCGTCGAAGTCGATCTCCTCCAGCTCCTTGAGGCGCTGGAGCCGCTTGTGCACGGTGGAGAAGTTGGTGAGCATGCCGCCCAGCCAGCGCTGGTTGACGAAGGGCATGCCGACGCGGCGGGCCTGCTCGTCGATGGCCTCCTGCGCCTGCTTCTTCGTGCCGACGAACAGAATGGTGCCGCCGTGGGCGACCGTCTGCTTGACGAACTCGTAGGCGCGGTCGATGTACGCCAGCGACTTCTGGAGGTCGATGATGTAGATGCCGTTGCGCTCGGTGAAGATGAAGCGCTTCATCTTGGGGTTCCAGCGACGCGTCTGGTGCCCGAAGTGGACGCCGCTCTCCAGGAGCTGGCGAATTGTCACGACTGTGGCCATGACCTGGTCCTCCTTGCGGTGGCGGGGAGGGGTTCCCCGCCTCGGTTGTGCCTGACGCCCCGGCCGCACCGCCACACCGCCGAAGCGGAGTGGACCGTAGGTACGACCCCTCCCGAGGAAGGCTCGGGGACGTGCGTAGTGTTGTTGGCCCGGTGGGCCACAGACGATTCTATCCTCCGTCCGGGGCACACAGGACCTGCGCTGCGTGTTCGGATCGCACGGACTGTTCCGGCCCGTCGTCCACAGGTTCCCGGACCCCCTGGCGCACCCCTCCCCCCGCGTCGACCCTGGATGCATGGGACCCGCCCGCATCACACCCGTGTTGCTCGTATCGCTCCTGCTGTTCCCCTTCTGCCTCACCCGAACCGCCGTCGCCGACACCGTCTGGCACTGGCCGCTGGACCCGCCCGTGCAGGTCGTGCGCGGGTTCGACCCGCCCGCACAGCGCTGGCTGCCCGGGCACCTGGGCGTGGACCTGGCCGCGGAGCCGGGCTCGCCGGTGCGTGCGGCCGGCACCGGCCGCGTGCACTTCGCCGGCAGCGTCGGTGGAACACCGCTGGTCAGCGTGGCGCACGGCGATCTGCGCACCACCTATCTCCCGGTGGAGTCGCCGCTCGCCCGAGGCGACCCCGTCGCAGCGGGCGACCCCCTGGGCGTCCTGGCCGCGTCACCGACGCACTGTCCGCACCGCTCCTGCCTGCACTGGGGCCTGCTGCGCGGTGGCACCCACCTCGACCCGCTCGGCCTCCTCGGGCGCGGCCGCGTCCGCCTGCTGCCGCTGGACCCGGCGCCGCACCCGTGGTGAACGCCCCGAGCGGACGTGATCACGCGCGGGGGTGGGCCTGGCGGTAGGTGTCACGCAGACGCTCCACGGAGACGTGGGTATAGATCTGTGTGCTGCGCGGACTGGCGTGGCCGAGGAACTCCTGCACGCTGCGCAGGTCCGCGCCACCGTTGAGCAGATGGGTGGCGGCGCTGTGCCGAAGTCCGTGCGGAGCGCTGTCCACCCCGGCCGCGCGCAGGAACGCGTGCACGTCCTCCCGCGCCTGGCGTACGCCCAGACGGCCGCCCCGGGCGCCCAGGAGCAGGGCGGCCCCGCTGGCGCGGGTCGCGAGCTCCGGGCGTCCGCCGACCAGCCAGGCGTCGAGGGCGTCCAGGGCGGGCGTGCCCACGGGGACGGTGCGTTCCTTGGCACCCTTGCCCAGGACCCGCACGGTGTCGCGGGCACGGTCCACGTCCTCCAGGTCCAGGGCGCACAGCTCGGCCACGCGTACACCGGTGGCGTAGAGCAGTTCGACCACCGCGCGGCGCCGCAGGTCCACGGGAGTCTCGGCCGGTCCCCGCGCGAGCGCCGAGGCGGCCTGCTCCTCGTCGAGGACGGTCGGCAGCCCGCGCTGCTGGGCGGGCGCGACCAGACGGGGCCCGGGATCGGTCTCCAGCACGCCTTCGCGGTGCAGGAACCGCGTGAACGCCCGCACGGCCGCCACCCGGCGGGACAGGCTCGCGCGACTGATCCCCTCGTCGCGGGAGCGGGCCAGCCAACCGCGCACCAGGAGGACGTCCAGGTCCTCGAACCCGTACCCCCGACCGCCGGACCCGTCCGGGGTCTCCGGGGCCGACCCGCCCCCGCCTCCCCCGCCCTCGGCGTGCCCGTCCCGGGCGCGTCCGGCCTCTCCGTCCGGCGGTGCCCCCGGCGCGGGGCCGCCCTGGGCCAGGAACGCGCGCAGTGAGCGCAGGTCGGCGAGGTAGGCGCGCACGGTGTGCGGTGAGCGGCCGAGTTCCCCCGACAGGTGGGCGGCGAAGCGGTCGAGCACGGTCAGCTCCGGGGCAGGCAGGCGACGGCGTCGATCTCCACGAGGAAGCGGGGATCGACGAACCCGTTGACCTCCACCAGCGTGCCCGCCGGGCGGGGCCCGTCCGGCAGGCAGTCGATCAGGGCCGGACGGAGCCCGTCCAGATCCGCGACGTGCCGCAGGTAGTAGGTGAGCTTGACCAGGTGGGTGAGGTCGGCGCCGTGGGCGGCCAGCACCGTCTCCATGTTGCGAAAGATCTGCCGGGTCTGGCCGACGATGTCGCCGGCGATGCCGCCGTCGGGTGCCTGAGGGGTCTGTCCGGAGACGAAGAGCAGGGGGCCGTCCGCCACGCGGGCATCACTGTACGCTTTGGCCATAAGTCCAACGTACCCATTTCCCGCGGCCCGGCCCGGGTCACCGGTACCGGGTTCCGACGCCGGGCGAGGCGCGCCCGTGTCGGCGCGCGGCCGTACTCGGCCCTCACCGCGAGGTCCGCCAGCCGGTCGGGCACCGCTCCACCAGGCCGGCGGCGGCCAGCATCCCCAGCGCGCGCATCGTGCCCTCCAGAGTGCCCTCGCTGCGCGCCGCGATCGTCGCGGTGCCCGCGCCCCTGCGGGGCACCGCGTGCAGCACCCGTCGGGTGTCGGCGTCCAGCGCGGCCTCCAGGCGGGGCGTCCCCGCTCGCTCCTCCCCCAGCGGCACCACCTGGGCGACCACGTCGTCGGCGCAGGTCACGCAGGTGGCCTGCCAGTCGCGCAGGAGCATGTGGCAGCCCACGGACAGCGCCGAGGTGACCGGGCCGGGAACAGCCATCAACGCACGGTTGAGCTCCGTGGCGTGCGCGGCGGTGTTGAGCGCTCCGCTGCGCCGACCGGCCTCCACCACCACGGTGCCCGGGGTGAGCGCCGCGATCAGCCGATTGCGGATCAGGAAGTCCGGGGCCCGCGGCGTGGAGCGCACCGGCCGCTCGCTCACCAGCACCCCGCGCCGTGCCACGTCCGCGAACAGTCCGGCGTGTCCGCGCGGATAGCTCACGTCCAACCCGCAGGCGAGGACCACCACGGTGGTTCCGGCGGCCTGCGCGGCCCGGTGCGCGGCACCGTCGATGCCGTACGCCCCGCCGGAGACCACGACCACGGAGCGCTCGGCCAGCCCGTAGGCCAGCTCCGCGGCGACGTGCTCGCCGTAGGGCGTCGCCGCCCGCGCCCCCACCAGCGCCGCCGAGCGCAGGCACAGGTGGCGCAGGTCGCCCCGGCCGCGTACCCACAGGCCGTGCGAGCGCCGTCCGCCGGGCAGGTCCAGCGACTCCAGCCGTCCCGGCCATTCCGGGTCGCCCGGCGCCACGAAGCGGATCCCCGCCTCCGCCGAGTCGCTGAGCAGGCCGTCCGGGTCCACCCGTCCCGCTCGGGCACTCCAGCGTGCCCAGCGCCGCTCCAGCCGCGCCGGCTCCTCCGGGCCGCCCGGAGCCCCCTCCTCGTGCGGTGCCGGCGGCGCGGGCCCGCCCGCCACGAGGTCGGCCCACACCCGCGCCGCGCCGTATTCCGCGAGCAGCTCCCCCAGCCACGGGTCCCCCGGTGGCGCCACCACCGTGAGGCACGCCCGTGCCCGGGCGTCGGCCTCCTCCTCAGCGCGTACCGTCACGTCACTCCCCCCGTCTCCCGCACCGTCACCCCGTGCCCTGACCCTGACCCCGGCACCGTCTGTCCGTCCCCGCCGCACCACGCCGGGCCGCCCACCGAACCCGGGGCACACCCTCACCAGGCCCGGCCCGACCACAGGGCGAAGGCATAGGTCACCTCCGCCTCACCGGGTCGGTCGCGTTCGGCGAGGTCGGCTAGGGTCCAGGCGACCCTCAACGCACGGTCGACGCCCCGCGCGCTGATCAGTCCCTGGTCCATGGCACGGCCCAGCACCCGCACGGCGGCCGGCTCCACCGGGAACTCCCGGCGCAACCGGGCCCCCGGGATCTCCGCGTTGGTCGACCACGGAGTATGCGCCAGGCGAGCGGCGGCTCTGCTCCGCGCCTTCCCCACCCGGGCCGCGACCACCGCGGAGGACTCCGCGAAGGCCCGGTCCGCGAGCAGCTCGGCGCGGGCCACCGGTTGCAGCTCCACCTTGAGGTCGATCCGGTCCAGCAGGGGCCCGGACAGGCGGGAGAAGTACCGTCGGCGCTCTCCCGCCGGGCAGGTGCACAGGGTCCCCGGTTTGGCGCACGGACAGGGATTGGCCGCCATCACCAACTGGAAGCGGGCCGGGAACGACACCGTGGAGGCGGCCCGGGCCAGGACGACCTCTCCGCGTTCGAGCGGTTCGCGCAGGGAGTCCAGGACGCCGCGGCCGAACTGCGGGGCCTCATCGACGAACAGCACGCCCCGATGGGCCTTGGACACCCATCCCGGACTGGGGTAGCCGCTGCCGCCGCCGATGATCGCGGCCCGGCTGGAGGTGTGGTGCGGGGCCGCGAACGGCGGCCTGGTGACCAGGGGCGAGCCCGCGGGGAGCATGCCGGCCACCGAATGGATGGCCGTGGCCTCCAGCGCCTCCGCGGGGCCCAGCTCCGGCAGGACCGTGGGCAGCCGTTCGGCGAGCAGGGACTTCCCGGTCCCCGGTGAACCGAGCATCATCAGGTTGTGCCCGCCCGCCGCGGCGATCTCCACGGCGCGCCGGGCCACCGGCTGCCCCAGGACGTCGGCCAGGTCCGGCCCGCCGTCGGCGGCCTCGCGCGGGCGGGGCACCCCGGCCCGCGGCGGGTCCGGGGGCGGTTCGCCGCCGCGCAGCCAGTCGCACAGCTCCATCAGGTTGCCCACCGGGACCACCTCGGCGTCCGGCACCAGCCGGGCCTCCTCCGCGTTGCCGTGCGCGACGACGAAGCGGCCGTGGCCCTGCTCGATGGCCGACACCACCGCCGGGAGCACGCCGGGAACCGGCCTGGCCCGGCCGTCAAGGCCGAGCTCGGCGATGAGGACGGTGCCCTCCAACCGGTCCGGGGGCACCTCTCCGGCGGCGGCGAGCACCGCGCCCGCGATGGCGAGGTCGAAGAGGCTGCCGGACTTGGGCAGGCTGGCCGGGGACAGGCTGACGGTGATCTGGCCGGTGGGCCAGGACTCTCCGCTGTTGACGAGGGCGGCGCGGACCCGGTCGCGGGCCTCCCTCAGAGCCGTGTCCGGCAGACCCACCATGGTCACCCCGGGATCCCCGCCGCCCAGGTGGACCTCCACCTCGACGACGTGGCCGCGTACGCCCAGCAGGGTGACGCAGTGGGTGCGGGCGAGCGTCATCACGTCATCCCCCGCTCATGGGAGACGAACACGCGGCCGTCCAGGATGAGCACGCCGACGCCGTCCACCCTCAGCGGCCGGGCGGGAACGCGGTGCCGGTCGGCCCACGCGCGACCGAGACGGCGCAGTCTGCGCCGCCGGGTGGGGGTGACGGCCTCGACCGGGTGGCCGTACCGCACCGAGGTACGCGTCTTGACCTCGGCGACGACCAGTGTGCGGCCGTCCCGGGCGACGATGTCGATCTCCCCCGCGGGGATCCGCCAGTTGCGGTCCACCACGCGCAGGCCGACGCGTTCGAGGAAGGCCACGGCCACGTCCTCGCCGCGCCTGCCCAGTTCCTGTCGGCCCCTCGCCCGTCGGTCCACCGGCGACCACCTCCCGTTACCACGGTCGGTGATCGCCGTCCGGCGCGCCAGAGGAAATGTGGACCTGTGGACAACGCCGGTCGCGGAGGCGTGGAGATCAGTCCGCGGGGCCCTCGGTGGGCGGCAGCTCCAGGTCGGCCTTGGTGATCTCCTCGACGTTGACGTCCTTGAACGTCACCACGCGGACGTTGCGGACGAACCGGGCCGGACGGTACATGTCCCAGACCCAGGCGTCCTCCATCCCGACCTCGAAGTACATCTCCCCGTTCTCGGTGGAACGCGGCTGGAGGTCGACGTGGTTGGTGAGGTAGAAGCGCCGTTCCGTCTCCACCACATAGCTGAACAGCCCGACGACGTCCCGGTACTCGCGATAGAGCTGGAGCTCCATCTCGGCCTCGTACTTCTCCAGGTCCTCAGAACTCATCCACGCGCTCGCTTTCGTCAGCACTCTCCGCTGGTGGTGTGCCTTTCCCCTCATCACATGGACACCGCCGTCCCCCGGCTTGTTCCCACCGGGCGGCGGCCCCACGCTCCGGGTACGCCAATACGGTCCGAGATCCATGATGCGTCACCGGACGGCCTTTTGTACCCGGTCGGGAGGAATTCGTTGGACGGCGGTCGGCCGGAGGGCCGCCACGGGCCCGCGCAGGGACCGTGCTCGCTACTCTTCGTCCTCGTTGAGCTGGTCGAAGGTGTCGGGGACACCCAGCCCGCCCGCCTGGCCGAACGGCCAGATGATCACGAAGGCACGCCCCACGACGTGGTCGATGGGCACCGCTCCGCCGCCGGGGTTGTTCTGGTTCAGCCGCGAGTCGTAGGAGATCGCGCGGTGGTCGCCCATGACCCACAGGTGGTCCTCGGGCACCTCGATCGGGCCGAACTCGGTGTGGCTGGCCACGCTGCCCGGATAGAGGTACACGTCCTCCTCCAGCGGAACCCCGTTGACCAGTACCCGGTTCTGCTCGTCGCAGCACTCCACGACGTCGCCCGGCAGGCCGATCACGCGCTTGATGTACTCCTTGCCCGTGGGAGCGGCGCCCAGCTGCTGCTGCACCCACGTGAACCCGCGCGCGACCGGGTTGCTCGACTCCGGGATCACCACGGTGTTCGGGTCGTCCCATGACCCGTCGCCGTCGAAGACGACCACCTCGCCGCGGTCGATGTCGCGGACCTGGTACACCAGCTTGTTCACGAGCACACGGTCCCCGATCAGGAGCGTGTTCTCCATCGAGGACGAAGGGATGTAGAACGCCTGCATCACCCAGGTCCTGATCACGAACGCCAACACCAGGGCGATCACGATCAGGATCGGGAGTTCCTTCCAGAACGACCCCTTCTCGGCACTGTTCTGGGACTTGGTCATCTCGGCGTCCGCCCTCTCCTCAGGCTCCCGGCCATCGGCATCGGAGACACCACTGGCTCCCGAGTGCGGTGGCACTCGGGAGCCAGTGGCGGAGCTGTGCTCCTCCGGGCCGCCGTGGTCGGAGTCCGCGTCGGACTCCCCGTCGGCACCGGGGCCCCTGTCGTCATCACTCATCGACGGAAGCCTATCCTGCCTCCCCGCCGGGAGCGGCGCGGTTTCCGTCGACGGCGCGGAAGACTACTTGGAGATGGGCTCGCGGCGCTCGCGGATACGGGCGGCCTTCCCGCGCAGCTCGCGCAGGTAGTACAGCTTGGCGCGACGCACGCGTCCGCGGGCGGCGACCTCGTACTTGTCGATGGCCGGGGTGTGGATCGGGAAGGTGCGCTCCACGCCCACGCCGTAGCTCACCTTGCGAATGGTGAAGGTCTCGCGGTTGCCCGCGCCCTGACGGCGGATGACGACGCCCTTGAAGACCTGGACACGGGTACGGGTGCCCTCGGTCACGCGCACGTGAACGTTGAGCGTGTCACCCGGACGGAACTCCGGGACGTCGGTGCGAAGCTGAGCCTTCTCCAGCTCCTGAATGGCGGTGTGCATCTCGCGAATCCTCATCGGTAGCGCTCCGCGGCCTGATCCCCTGTGTGCAGGGGTGCGCGGGCGAGGGCCCTGGAATGGGTCTGAACTTTCGAACCGCCCGGGTGACCGTCACAGAGGCCGACGTCCTGCCGCCGGCATGCGGATGCCGCCGGTCACCAAGGGGGAACTCACCTAGTTTGCCACATGTTCGTCGGCGTCCCGAACGGGCTGCTCGGCGAGGACCTCCCGGTCCCGCCGGTCCCATGCCTCGTCCGGGGTGGCCGCGACCAGGTCGGGCCGGTTGCGGGCGGTCTTGCGCAGCGCCTGGTCGCGCCGCCAGCGGTCGACCGCGCCGTGGTTGCCGGACAGCAGGACCGGCGGTACCTCCTGGCCGCGCCAGGTCGCCGGCTTGGTGAACACCGGCCCCTCGACCAGGTGTTCCATACCACCGGAGGCGAACGAGTCCTGGACCGCGGACTCCTTGTTGCCCAGCACCCCGGGCAGCAGACGTGTGATCGCCTCCACCATCACCAGGGTGGCCGACTCGCCCCCGTTGAGCACGTAGTCGCCGATGCTGACCTCCTCGACCGGCATGTGCCGGGCGGCGTCCACCGCGACACGCGAGTCGATGCCCTCGTAGCGCCCGCATCCGAAGACCAGCCGGGGCTCGGCGGCCAGGCGCTCGGCGTCGGCCTGCCGGAACGTGCGACCGCTGGGCGTGGGCAGGATCAGCCGTGCGGGCTCCCCGCCGACGACCTCGTCGAGGGCCTCGCCCCACGGCTCGGGCTTCATCACCATGCCGGGCCCACCGCCGTAGGGGGTGTCGTCGACGGTGTTGTGCCGGTCGTGCGTCCACGAGCGCAGGTCGTGGACGCGCACGTCGAGCCGTCCGGCCGCGCGCGCCTTGCCGATCAGCGACAGGTCCAGCGGCGCGAAGTAGTCGGGGAAGATGCTGATGATGTCGATGCGCACGGCGTACCCGTTCAGTCGGCTGTGTGCAGGTCGAGCAGGCCGGGCGGCGGGTCGATGACGATGTGCCCCTGCTCGGTGTCGACCTCGGGGACCAGCGCGGCCACGAACGGCACCAGCACCTCGTCACCCTCGGCGGTGGTCACGACCAGCAGGTCCTGGGCGTGGTGCAGGACGTCGTCGACGGTACCGACGGCGGCACCGGCGGCCGTCCGGACCGCGAGGCCGATCAGCTCGTGGTCGTGGAACTCGTCCGGGTCGTCCAGGGGGGCGATGTCGGCGGAGTCCACCAGGAGCGCGGTACCCCGCAGCGCCTCGGCCGCGTCCCGGTCGTCGATCCCCTCGAAGCGCACGAGCAGGCGGCCGCTGTGGCGCCGTGTGGATCTGACGCGCAGCGGCCCGGCGGCGGCCGGGTCGGTGTCCAGAGCCGCTCCGACGGCGAACCTGGCCGCGGGGTCGTCGGTGCGCACGTCGACGGCGACGTCGCCGCGGATACCGTGCGCGCGGCCGATCCGGCCCACCACGAGTCGCATGGGAGTTCCGTCCTTCTGTGAGATCCGCCCTCGGTCGGCCGGGTGCCGCCGGGGTCACCCGGAGGCGGGGTTCGGGTCCGCGACCCGCCGCCCCGGCCTCGGGAGGCAGTGTGCCCGGGGTCGGAACGACCCCGGGCACGGCTGTGGGGCGCCGACCCTGACGGTCGACGCCCCGAGAGGCGCGTCAGCGCACTTCGTGCAGGTCCAGCAGGTCCACCCGGACGTACCGGCCGCCCGCGAGCGAGCCGATGACCGTCCTGAGGGCCTTGGCGGTGCGGCCGTTGCGGCCGATCACCTTGCCCAGGTCGTCGGCGTGGACGCGGACCTCCAGGACCTTGCCCTTGCGGAGCCGCTTGGCTCTCACCTGGACGTCCTCGGAGTTCGCGACGATCCCCTTCACGAGGTGCTCAAGCGCCTCTTCCAGCACGTCAGGCCTCGCCCTCGGACTTCTCGGCCTCGGCGGTCTCGGCCGGCTTCTCAGCCGGCTTGTCCGCCTTCTTCTCGGTCTTCTTGGCCTTGGTGGCCTTCTCGGCGCCCGGGAGCACGAGCTCCTTCAGAGCGGCCTGGAAGGCGGCTTCCTTGGCCTCGGGGTCCTTCGCCTCGGCGACCTTGAGCGGAGCCGGAGCGGCGAGGCCCTTGAACTTCTGCCAGTCGCCGGTCTTGCGCAGGAGGACCTTGACCGCGTCGGAGGGCTGGGCGCCCACGGACAGCCAGTACTGGGCCCGCTCGGAGTCGACCTCGATCAGGCTCGGGTGCTCCTTGGGGTGGTACTTGCCGATCTCCTCGATCGCCTTGCCGTCCCGCTTGCTGCGGGCGTCGGCGACGATGATGCGGTACTGGGGCGTACGGATCTTGCCCATACGCTTGAGCTTCAGTTTGACAGCCACTGGAGTGGTCTTCTCCCGATGAACGGTGTTCGGCGTCCGACGGTTCGACGCGTGGGGTTGCGAAGCCCGTCGAGACTGACGTGGGCGGCTGGCTAGTTAGAGGGCTGGCCCGCCACCGTTAGTCGACTACTCATTGTGCCAGACACCGGCGAGTTCCTCGGCCAGGAGGAGCGGCGTGTGCGGTCACAGTGCCGACACGTCCGGCCCGCTTCCACGTGGGAACGGGCCGGACGGGCGCCGGATCGCGGGCCGCCGCGGGGTGCGGAACCCCGGACCGCGCGCGGTGCGCCTACTTCTTGGGGAACTTGAAGTCCGACAGGTCCGGCATGGCGGGACCGCCCAGGCCGGGCGGGAGCTGCGACTGGCCGGCGCCGCCCAGGCCCGGGGGCAGCTGCGGCATCTGCTGGCCGCCCTCCTCCTGCCTGCGCTGGCGCTCCGCGGCGCGCTCGGCCTCCTGCTGGCGGGCCTTCATCGGGTTGCCGCTGCGCTGCTTGCCCTTCTTCGCCTTCTTGGCCTGGGCCTTGGCCTTCTTCTTGTTGCCACCGCCCATGCCTGGCATCCCCGGCATACCGGGCATCCCGCCGTTCTTCATCTTGCGCATCATCTTCTGCGCCTCGAAGAAGCGGGTGACCAGGCCGTTGACGTCGCTGACCTGCGTGCCCGAACCGTTGGCGATGCGCAGTCGGCGCGAGCCGTTGATCATCTTGGGGTTCGAGCGCTCGCCGGGGGTCATCGACCGGATGATGGCCTGGATGCGGTCCAGGTCCTTGTCGTCGATGTTGTCGATCTGCTCGCGCATCTGGCCCATGCCGGGCATCATGCCCAGCAGGTTCCCGATCGGGCCGAGCTTGCGGACCATCGACATCTGCTCGAGGAAGTCGTCGAGCGTGAAGTCGTCGTCCGAGGCGATGGTCGAGGCCATCTTCTCGACCTCGGCCTCGTCGAACGTGCGCTGGGCCTGTTCGATGAGCGTGAGGACGTCACCCATGTCCAGGATGCGCGAGGCCATCCGGTCCGGGTGGAAGAGGTCGAAGTCCTCGAGCTTCTCGCCGGTGGAGGCGAACATGATCGGTCGCCCGGTGATGTGCCGGATGGACAGCGCGGCACCACCGCGGGCGTCGCCGTCGAGCTTGGTGAGCGCGACCGCGTCGTAGCCGACCCCGTCCAGGAAGGCCTGGGCGGTGTTGACCGCGTCCTGACCGATCATGGCGTCGACGACGAAGAGGATCTCGTCGGGGGAGACGGCGTCGCGGATGTCCGCCGCCTGCTGCATCATCTCGGTGTCCACACCGAGACGGCCGGCGGTGTCGATGATGACGATGTTGTGGTTGTTGCGCTGCGCGTGCTCCACCGACTCGCGCGCGACCGCGACGGGGTCGCCCACGCCGTTGCCGGGCTCGGGCGCGAACACCGGGGTCCCCGCGCGCTCGCCGACCACCTGGAGCTGCGTGACGGCGTTGGGGCGCTGCAGGTCCGCGGCCACCAGCAGGGGCGTGTTGCGCTGGTCGCCGAGCCACTTGGCGAGCTTGCCCGCCAGGGTGGTCTTACCGGCGCCCTGCAGGCCCGCGAGCATGATCACGGTGGGCGGGTTCTTGGCGTACCGGATCTGCCGGGTCTCGCCACCGAGGATCTCGACCAGTTCCTCGTTGACGATCTTGATGACCTGCTGTGCCGGGTTCAGGGCCTTGGAGACCTCTTCGCCGCGGGCGCGCTCCTTGACCCGCGAGATGAACTCGCGGACCACCGGCAGCGCGACGTCCGCCTCCAGCAGCGCGAGGCGAATCTCGCGAGCGGTCGCGTTGATGTCCTCCTCGGACAGCCGCCCCTTGCCGCGCAGCGAGGAGAAGACCGATGTCAGCCGGTCGGAAAGCGTCTCGAACACGAGTGTGGCCAGTCCTTCGTCTCGGAATTGGTTTCCCAGCCTACCCCCAACCCGTCACCCGCCACCGCTCACGTGGTGTGCTGCGTGACGTCCCGGGGCCACGGCCCCCGGCCGGCGCCTCCTGTGCGGCCCCACCGCACCGCGGCCCGCCACCGGTCCGGGTGTCCGCCGCGCGGAGAGGACGGAGCCGCCGCCCTCGGACGGAGCCGCCGCGCACGCCCCGAAGCCAGGGGACCCTCCCGCCGGACCGCTCGAGGCGGCCGGTGGGAGGGTCCCGGACGTCGCGCGTGCCGGACCCGACGCGCTAGTCGCCGCCGGTCTCCTCGGTCTCCTCCGGTGACTCGGATCCCTCCGTGCCCTCGGTCTCCTCCTCGGAGCCGCCCGACGCCGTCGCGGCGCGCTGCTCGTCCAGAGCCGCCAGCATCTCCTCCTGCTCGCCGCTGGTGAGCCCGCGCGTGGACAGCTGGGCGGACCCGTCGATCGTGTACGTCTCGTCGCCGACACTGTCGTAGTTGGCGCTGCAGGACATCTCCAGCGTCCCGCCCGCCTCCAGGCCGCCGCTGTCACTGCACTCCTGGTTGCCCAGGGTGTCATTGCTGAAGGTGACGGCCATCTGCACGGCCACCGTGCCGCTGCTCGCGCCGCCCGCGTCGCGCACCGTGCCGGACCAGGTGCAGTCGGGGCCGGGCTCGCAGTTCATCGCGGGCTGGCCGTCCCAGGCCACCTCGATCCGCGCGTCCCGGGAGCCGGTCAGCTCCTCCTCGGCCAGACCGGTCAGGGTGTCGTAGACCTCTCCGGCGGCCGCCGTGTCGGCCTGCGCCAGGTCCAGGCGGACCTGGGGGCCGCTCTCGGCCTCCGGCGGGACCAGTTCCTCGATGGCGATGCGCTGGACCTGCCCGCTCTCGGCGTTGATCCACATCTGGTTGCGCTCACCGGCCAGGTCGATCCGGTAGGTGAGGACGTCGTCGAGGTTCTCCTCGGTCGCCTCCTCCGAGTCGAGCTCGAGCCCGCCGAGGATCTCGGCCAGGACCGGCGGCGCGAGTGTGGAGGCCGGGTTGATCCCCGCCTGCGCGCCGGTGGCACGGACCCAGTTCTCGTCGAAGTCGTCGAAGTCGGGCCCGAACACGCCCTGGTCGAGCCAGAAGTCCTCCTCGGCCCGGATGAAGAGCTTGCCGTCCGCGCTGACCAGGTCGCCCTCGATGCCGTTGGCGCTCACCGTGCCGTTGGCGGCTCCGGCGTCGGTGACCGTCAGGGACGTGTCCCGCACGTCGCCGCCGACGCTCGCGGCCACCTGCCCGGAGGCGGTGAGCGCCGGGTACTCGGCCAGGTCGGCCAGGGCGTCCTCCAGCAGGGGCACCGCGTCCACCGGCTCTGCGGCCTCGGGGGTGGGCTCCTGCTCGCCCCCGCTTCCGGGGCGCAGGTCGTCCAGGAACGAGCAGCCGGTCGCTCCGAGCGCGAGCGCGGCACCCGCCGCGGCGAGCGCCCAACGCCCGGACCTGCGACCCCTGATGTGACTAACCGGCGCCATCATTCCTCCTGACCCCGACCTGTGGGGCACTGTTACGAGTCCGCGTGCGTTCATGGGATGGGCTGTGGGGATCGATCGGCCCCCGGCCCTGTCGGCGTGAGACGCGGCTGCCCGGTCCGTGGTTTCGATCCCTCCGGACCCGGCCGGGACGCGGTCCGCCGTCCGGTCGCCGGACCGCCGCGCGGGCCCGGTCCCGCGGCACTCGGCCGCGGCCGCCCGACTGCGCGGCCCCACCGCTTCGAAAGCGTATCCAACCCCGGCACGGACCACGGCCAACAACGCTCCTTGAAACGGCACAAAGAGTGTGCCGCACGCGGCCGTGCCCCCGGCGCGCCGCCGATCCGGCGGCGCGCCGGGCCGCACACGAACGAGACCGGCGGGGATCACTCCCCGCCGGTCTCTGGGTCACCTCACCGCGTCAGCGGCCAAGACCCACGGCCTCGACGTTGAAGACTAGGCCTTGGCCTGCGATGAGGCCGTCTCCTCGCCCGGAGGCGTCGACGAGGAGACCGCTTCTGCCTCGAGCTCGTCCAGTTCGTCGAAGGCGTAAGCCGTTTCGGCGTGCAGCTCGTGGTCCAGGCCGTTGGTCTCGACCTCTTCCGGGATACGGAAGCCCATGATGAGGTCGATGATCTTGGCGATGATCCAGGTGGCGATGAAGGAGTAGACGATCGTGGCGGCCACGGCGATCAGCTGGACGATCAGCAGCGAGACGCCGCCGCCGTCGAACAGGCCGCTGGAGCCGGAGGTGATCTCGGCGGCCACGAGACCGATCATCAGGGAGCCGATGATGCCGCCGACCATGTGGATGCCGACGACGTCGAGCGCGTCGTCGAACTTGAACTTGAACTTCCAGCTGATGGCGTAGGCGCAGACCGCACCGGAGACGGCGCCGACCGCGATCGCGCCCAGCGGGGTGACGTCCGCGGCGGCCGGGGTGATGGCGACCAGGCCGGCGATGGCACCGGAGGCGAAGCCCAGCGCGCTGGCCTTGCCGTAGCGCAGCTTCTCCACGATGATCCAGGCGATGATCGCGGCGGCGGTGGCGACCTGGGTGTTGACCAGGGCGAGCGCGGCGGTGCCGTCGGCGGCGTAGGCGGAGCCGGCGTTGAAGCCGAACCAGCCGAACCACAGCAGGGCGGCGCCCAGCAGGACGAACGGCAGGTTGTGGGGGCGCATGGACTCCACGCCGAAGCCCTTGCGGCGGCCGAGCACGAAGGTCAGGGCCAGGGCCGCGGCACCGGCGTTGATGTGGACGGCGGTACCGCCGGCGAAGTCGACCACGCCCGCACCGCCGATGTTGATCAGCTCGAACCAGCCGCCGCCCCAGACCCAGTGGGCCACGGGGAAGTAGACCAGGGTGGCCCACACCGGGACGAAGATCAGCCAGGCGCCGAACTTGGCGCGGTCGGCGATGGCACCGGAGATGAGCGCGACGGTGATGATCGCGAACATCATCTGGAACCCGGCGTCGACCAGCAGCGGGTAGCCCGCACCACCCTCGCCGTCGGAGGGCTCGATCTCACCGATGAGGCTGCTCAGCCCGACGTAGTCGAAACCGCCGATGAAGTGGTTGAGTGCGCCGGGGCCCTCGGCGTAGGTGAGCGAGTGGCCGATGGCGACCCACAGCACGCTGACGATCGCGATGCTCGCGAAGCTCATGAGCATCATGTTCAGGACGCTCTTCGCCCGGGACATGCCTCCGTAGAAGAAGGCCAGACCTGGGGTCATGAGCATCACCAGCGCGGCGCTCACCAGCAGCCACGTGGTGTTGCCAGTGTCAATCATGTCGTCGCCTCCGTAGGACAGACGGGGGATGGTCGTGCAGGGGCGGCGTCAGCGAGCACGTCATCGGGCCGTGCAGATCACCACACAGGCCACTTTCTGAGCTGGGTGTTTCTCCATGGGAGCTGCCATGTTGCACCCATGTAAAAGGACAGCCAGAAGTGTTAAGCCGTCATGAACGGAGACCCCAGCACGTGCGATCGCTCGTGCACGCGTACAGAACGCGACCCGCGCCGTGAACAGAGGGCTACGCGATCACCACACAGAGTCAGATCTCACCCCGGTAACGGTGCCGGGGTCAGGTTTCGCGGCCCCGTGTTGCGGTGCCATGACGCACACATGAAGTGGGTCACACCACCGTCCGTCCGCCCGTCCCGTCCCCGGGACACGCCGGTGGCCGGGCACCCTCGTCGGATACCCGGCCACCGGTGTGCCGGCGTCGGCCGCCCTCCGCGCTCCCGCACGGGAGCGGCGGCCACGGCTCAGGAGCCGCCGAGGACGGCGTCCACGAAGACCTCGGGGTCGAAGGGGGCCAGGTCGTCGGGCCCCTCGCCCAGTCCGACGAGCTTGACCGGCACACCCAGCTCCCGCTGGACCTGCACGATGATGCCGCCCTTGGCGGTGCCGTCGAGCTTGGTCAGCGCGATACCGGTCACGTTCACGACCTCGCCGAACACCCGTGCCTGGCGCAGGCCGTTCTGGCCGGTGGTGGCGTCCAGGACCAGGAGGACCTCGTCCACCTGGCACTTCTTCTCGACCACGCGCTTGACCTTGCCCAGCTCGTCCATGAGCCCGGTCTTGGTGTGCAGGCGCCCGGCGGTGTCGATGATGACCGTGTCGGCGCCGTCCTCGATCCCCCGGGAGACGGCGTCGAAGGCCACGCTGGCCGGGTCGGCGCCCTCCTCCTTGCGGACGACCGGAGCGCCCACGCGCCCGCCCCAGGTCTGGAGCTGCTCGGTGGCGGCGGCACGGAAGGTGTCGGCCGCGCCGAGCACCACGCTGCGGCCGTCGCCGACCAGGGAGCGGGCGAGCTTGCCGGTGGTGGTCGTCTTCCCGGTGCCGTTGACACCCACGACCATGATCACCGCGGGCCGGTCGCCGTGCGGCTGGGTGCGCACGGTCCGGTCGGTGTCGGCGCCGATCTGCGCCAGGAGCTCCGCGCGCAGCAGCCCGCGCACCTCGTCCACGCCCCGGCTTCCGAGCACCTTGACCTTGGTCCGCAGGCTCTCGACGATCTGCGCGGCGGCGGTCACGCCGATGTCGGCGGTGATCAGGGTGTCCTCGATCTCCTCCCACGCGTCCTCGTCCAGGGAGTCGGAGGAGAGCAGGTTGAGCAGCCCCTGGCCCAGCGAGGTCTGCGAGCGGGCCAGGCGGGCGCGCAGGCGCACCATGCGCCCCGCGGACGGCGGCGGTGTCTCCAGCTCGGGTTCGGCGGGCGGGGCGGCCTCGGCCGGAGGGGCCTGGGCGGGCGGTGTGGCGACCGCGCCCCCGGCCCGTTCGCGGTCCTCCTCCGGGGCGGCCGTTCCCGGCTCCCCGGTGACCTCGGGCTTGGTCTCCTCCTCGCCCGGCTCGACCGGACGCCGGGTCTTGACCAGGAAGAACCCGCCGACCGCCAGAAGCAGGACCAGGACGACGATGACTGAGGTTGCGAGCACGGTGATGTCCATAGCGCTCCCCAGTCTCCCAGAACGCGCGACGCGTTCGCGTCACGGCCGGATGGCGTGCCGGGAACGAACGGGGGTACGGCGGCCCGCCTTCCCGCGGCTCGGGATCACGTCGTGCGGTGGCGGGTCGTCCTCAGGATGAGCAGGAAGAACGGTGCGCCGAGGAAGGCGGTCACGACTCCGATGGGCAGTTCGGCGGGGGCGACCACGGTCCGGGCGACGATGTCGACCAGGACCAGGAACGCGCCGCCGAAGAGCACGGTGACGGGCAGGATCGCCCGGTAGTTGGCCCCCACGAGGCGGCGGACCACGTGGGGGACCACGATGCCCACGAAGCCGATCAGCCCGCTCACCGCCACCGCGGCGGCCGTGGCCAGTGACGCGGCGCTGATCACGATGATCCGGACCACCCCCGGGTTCAGGCCGAGGCTGATCGCCTTGTCGTCGCCCAGGGCGAGCATGTCCAGCAGGTAGCCGCAGGCCAGCAGGACGACCAGGCTCACCAGCGCGTAGGGCCACACCAGCCGCACGTCGTCCCAGCCGTCGCGTCCCAGGCCGCCGAGCAGCCACGAGTAGACGCGCTGGAGCTGGTCGACCCCCATCTGCTGCACGAGGGTCTGCGCCGCGGACAGGAACGACGAGACGGCCACGCCCGCCAGGACCAGCGACGCGGTGCCTCCGCCGCCCGCGGTGGAACCCAGGAGGTAGGCGGCGGCCACCCCCGCGAGCGCGCCGACGAAGGCGGCGAACGGGACGGCGGCGCGCGGTGTGTCGGTGAGCTCCTGGCCGAAGACCATGACCAGGGTGGCGCCCAGACCGGCGCCGGCCGCGGCTCCGAGCAGGAAGGGGTCGGCCAGGGCGTTGCGGAAGACACCCTGGTAGGCGCCGCCCGCGGTGGCCAGGAGGGCGCCGACGATGGCGCCCATGACGACTCTCGGCAGGCGCAGTGCCACCAGCAGCGCCGCCTCGCGCTCGTTGAGCGGTGACTCCACTCCGGCGAACGGCAGGTGGCTGAGCAGGTGGCGGACGATGTCGGCCGCCGAGATGGCGGCCGCCCCCGCCGAGACGCCGAGGAGGCCGGCGGCGACCAGCAGGGCCGCTCCGCCGACCAGCCATCCGACGGGTGGGGCGGTCCGCGCCGAGGGCGCCCGTCGAGGGCGCCCCTCCCCCGCGCGACGTGCCCGCCGGAGACGCACCTAGGCGCCCGCGTGCTCTCGGACGGCGTCGCCGACGAGCTCGGCGAAGTCGACCACGCGCGGGCCCCAGCGCGAGGCGACGTCCGCGTCGAGCAGGTACACCGCGTCCTCCTCCACGGCCGTGACCGTGTCGAAGGCCGGACGCTCGCCCACCGACGCCAGGGTCTCCTCGTCGCCGTAGGACAGGAAGATCATGTCCGGGTTCTCGTCCACGACGTACTCCGGGGACAGCTGCGGGTAGCCGCTGTCGGCGCCGTCGGCCGCGTCGGCGATGTTCTCCAGCCCGAAGGACTGGTAGATCTGGCCGACGAACGTGCCGGAGGTCGCGGTGTACAGGCTGTCGTCGAGCTCCTGGTAGAAGGTCAGGTCCACCTCGCCGACGTCCTCGCGCACGCTCTCCACGACCGCGTCGAACTCGGTCCGGACGCGCTCGGCCTCGGCGTCGGCCGAGTCGGCGTTGCCGGTCGCCTCGCCGAGCGTGCGCATCTGGGCGTAGGCGTCCTCCAGGGTGTGGGCGTCGTCCAGCACGATGACGGGCACGCCGACGTCCTCCAGCTGCGGCGCGGTGTCCTCGGAGGACCGGGCGAGCAGGACCAGGTCGGGGTCGTACTCCACGATCGACTCGACGTTGGGCGTGAAGCCGCTGAGGTCGGTGGTCGGGGCGTCCTCGGGGAAGTTCGAGTACTCGTCGGCCGCCTCGACCTGGTCCCCCGCGCCGATGGCGAAGAGCATCTCCGTCGCGGTCGGCGAGAGCGAGACGATCCGCTCGGGCCGCGCCGCGATGGTGACCTCGCCGAGGGCGTCGTCGACCGTGGCGGGGAAGCCGCCGTCGGACGCCGCGTCGGGGGCGGTCTCGGACCCGGGGTCCGGGGCACCGCAGGCCGTGGCCGCGAGGGTGAGGCCCAGGAGTGCGGCGGACAGCAGGGGCGGGGCCGAAGCCCCGTGTTGGCGTCGGTCGCCCTGGGCGAGGGGTCGGGGAATCCGCACGGTGCTCCTTGGTGGGACGGGGAAGGAGCGCGGTCCGGGCTGGGACGGCCTGTCCTTCCCACGAGGACGGGGACGTCGGTGCCGCCGAGGCGACCTGGCTCGTCCCCGCGCGGCGCGGGGCTCCACAGTTGCGGGACAGCGCCGGGTTGGGCGGACGTGGCCGCCGGACCGGACTTCGCTCGTTTCGGCACCGGTCGGGGGAGCGCCCCGACCGTCCCACTGTACTCGGCGCCCGTCGGGCCCTCGTCGTGTTCTCGCGACCCCCGCCACCTGCGGTTATTCGAATCGAATGGCGGCAGCGGGGGCCCGGGCGCCCCTTTCGCGCACCGCGGCGCGGCGTTTCCTTTGCCCCGGAGAATGATTCCGACTTGGCGTTTGTCCGCTTATGGCCCTAGTGAGAGACATTCACCTCTCTGGCCACATTATTCCGCCACGTATCCAGATTGAGTCTTTATCAACATTGACACGGATATCGCACACAGCAATGATCTCGTTGCCGTGCGCGTCGAACAACCGAATTCGGACGTCCTGCGTCGCATCCCCCGGCGGCCACCCTCGCCACCGGTGGGCTGCCCGCTCCCCCGGTGTCCGCGGCGCGTACCGAGAAGGGATGTGTTCACAAGGTGGTATCCCACCGCTCACGCCTGGCCTCCCTCGCCGGGCTGACGCTTCTGGCGGGCCTGACCGCGGCCGCACCGGCCGGCGCCGACGACGACGCGGAGCTGGCGCCCCTCCACCCGGCCCCCTCGGCCGAAACCGGCGAACTGACACACCAGGCCGAGAACATGTGGTTCATCGAACTGGAAAGCCCCCCGGCGTCGGAGGGCACCTCCCCCTCCCAGGTCGAGGACGAACAGGAGGACTTCCGCGCCGACGCCGACGAGCAGGGACTGGAGTACACCGAACGGCTCGCCTTCGGGGAACTGTGGAACGGCCTCTCGGTCGAGATGGACGACTCCCAGGTCGGCAACGCCCGGGAGATCCCCGGCGTCAACGCGATCTACCCCGTCATGCGCTACGAGATCCCCGAGGCCGACGGCTCCGCCCCCGACCTGGACACCGCGCTGGGGATGACGGGCGCCGACATCGGACAGAACGAGCTCGGGCTCACCGGTGAGGGCCTGCGTGTGGCCGTCATGGACACCGGGATCGACTACACGCACCCCGACCTCGGCGGCCCCGGCTCCTTCCCCACCGGCCGTGTGGTCACCGGACACGACTTCGTCGGTGACGACTTCGACGCGAGCCACCCGGCCACCAGCACCCCCGCCCCCGACGGCGACCCCCAGGACTGCCACGGGCACGGCACCCACGTGGCCGGGATCGTCGGAGCCGAGGGCCAGGTCACGGGCGTGGCCCCGGACGTGGAGTTCGGCGCCTACAAGGTCTTCGGCTGTTCGGGCTCCACCACCGCCGACATCATGATCGCCGCCATGGAGACCGCGCTCGCCGACGACATGGACGTGCTCAACATGAGCATCGGATCGGCGCACTCCTGGCCGCAGTACCCGACGGCGACCGCCTCGGACAACCTCGTCGACGAGGGCATGGTCGTGGTCGCCTCCATCGGCAACGAGGGCGACACCGGGCTCTACTCGGCCGGGGCCCCCGGCCTGGGCGCCAACGTGATCGGTGTGGCCTCCTACGACAACACCCACGTCCAGGCGGCGTCGGTGGTCGCCGCCCCGAGCGGTGAGTCGCTGGCCTACATGGAGATGGGCGACGCCGCTGCGCCGCCCGCGTCCGGCACGACCGACGAACTCGTGTACGTCGGCCGGGGATGCCTGTCCGAGGGAGACACCCTGGAGGGCGACCCGGCGGGCGCGACCGCGCTCATGGTCCGCGGCGCGTGCACGTTCGCGGAGAAGTACGACACGGCCGTCGACGCCGGCGCCACCGGCGTGGTCATGTACAACAACGTGCCCGGGATGTTCGCCGGCGGCGGCATCACCGACCGCGGCCCGTTCTCCATCGGTATCTCCGACGAGTCCGGGGCTCACCTGCTCGGACTCCTCGAGGCCGGTGAGACCGTCACCCTCGACTGGTCCGACGAGTCCGTCTCCACGCCCAATCCGACCGGCGGCCTGATCAGCTCGTTCAGCTCCTACGGCATGTCCCCCGACCTGGAGCTGAAGCCGGACATCGGCGCCCCCGGCGGCCTGATCAACTCCACCTACCCGATGGACCAGGGCGGCTACGCCACGATCAGCGGCACGTCGATGTCCTCGCCACACGTGGCCGGCGGCGTCGCGCTGCTCCTGCAGGGCCGCCCCGACCTGGAGGCGCACGACGTGCGCACCGTGCTGCAGAACAGCGCCGACCCCAAGAACTGGTGGGGCAACCCCGACCTCGGGCTGCTCGACAACGCCCACCGCCAGGGCGCGGGCATGCTCGACATCCCGGGCTCGGTGCTGGCCGCCACGACGGTCACCCCGGGCAAGCTGTCGCTCGGCGCCACCGAGGGCACGATGAGCGAGACCGTCACCATCACCAACGACGGCGACGAGGAGGCCGTCTACGCACTGGGCCACGAGGCCGCCCTGGGCACGCACGGCAGCACCTTCGCCCCCGGGTTCAACGCGGACTCCGCCGAGGTGTCCTTCGACACCGACTCGGTGACCGTCCCCGCGGGCGGCTCCGCCGACGTCGAGGTCACCGTCACTCCGCCGGCGCGCGCGTACGAGCAGATGCTCTACGGCGGCTACGTGTCCGTCACGAGTGACGCCGGCGAGACCTTCCGGGTCCCCTACGCCGCCTACAACGGCGACTACCAGGAGATCGAGGCGATGACCCCGATCACCGACGGCGACGGCACCGTCCACGAGCTGCCGTGGCTGACGAAGATCACCGGGTGCGAGGTGTTCGATGGGCTGGAGTGCGCGGCCGCCAACGGCGGCACGTTCGCCAACCAGCCGGACGGCGCCACGTACTCGATGGACTGGGTCGACGGCCTGCCCGACGTCCCCTACGTCATCGCCCACTTCGACCACCACGTCACGCGCCTGGAGATGATGGTCGTGGACGAGCGCACCGGCCGTCCGGTGCACCCGCGCCGCAACATCGCGGTGGACGTCTCCCACGTCAACCGCAGCGCGACGTCGACGTCGTTCTTCTCCTACGTCTGGGACGGCACCGTGACCGACTCCCACGGCCGGGTGAAGGACCTCCGCGACGGGGACTACCGCCTGGAGGCCCGCGCGCTCAAGGCGCTCGGCGACCCGGAGGACCCCGACGACTGGGAGACCTGGACCTCTCCGGTCATCACCATCGCCCGCGGCTGACACCCGACGAACACGGGGCCGCCTCCCGGACTCGGGAGGCGGCCCTCCGCCGTTCGGCGCCCGCCGCGGCCGTGCCCCGGGTCCGGGGCGGCCGGACCCGCGCGGTCAGACCGTACGCTCGATCTTCTGGCTGATCACCTGGGAGATGCCGTCGCCCTGCATGGTGACGCCGTAGAGCGCGTCGGCCGCCTCCATCGTGCGCTTCTGGTGCGTGATGACGATCAGCTGGGAGGAGGCGCGCAGCTCCTCGAAGATCACCAGCAGGCGCTGGAGGTTGGTGTCGTCCAGCGCGGCCTCGACCTCGTCCATGACGTAGAACGGCGAGGGGCGGGCCTTGAAGATCGCCGCGAGGAAGGCCACCGCGGTCAGCGAGCGCTCCCCGCCGGAGAGCAGCGACAGGCGCTTGACCTTCTTGCCGGGCGGACGGGCCTCCACCTCGATCCCCGTGGTCAGCATGGCGTCGGGGTCGGTGAGCAGCAGCCGCCCCTCCCCGCCGGGGAAGAGCCGCCCGAAGATCGCCGCGAACTCGCGCTCCACGTCCAGGTAGGCGGCGGAGAAGACCTCCTGCACGCGGGCGTCGACCTCCTGGACGATGTCCATGAGGTCGCGGCGGGTCTTCTTCAGGTCCTCCAGCTGCGCGTTGAGGAAGGCGTGCCGTTCCTCCAGCGCCGCGAACTCCTCCAGGGCCAGCGGGTTGATCTTGCCCAGCTGGTTGAGCTGGCGCTCGGCCGTCCTGGCCCGCTTGGCCTGCACGTCGCGCACGTAGGGCACCGGGACGGCGTCCTCGCCGGCGTCGACCGGCGGCGGGACCGGCACACGGGGCCCGTACTCGGCCACCAGGGTGGGCACGTCCACGCCCAGCTCCTCCATGGCCTTGGTCTCCAGCTGCTCCAGGCGCAGACGCCGCTCGGCCCGCGCCACCTCGCCGCTGTGCGCGGAGCTGGTCAGCTTCTCCAGCTCCACCGACATCTCGCGCACCCGGGCGCGCACGGTCCGCAGTTCGGCGTCGCGGGCCTCCTTGCGCGCCTCGGCGGCGGCCCGCTCGCTCTCGGCCGCGGCCAGCGACGCGGCGATGCGCTCCAGGGCCAGCCGGGCGCTCTCCGCGACGGCCTCGGCGATGGTGGCCTGCGCGGCGCGCGTCCGGCGCCGCTCGACGGCCCGCTCCATGGCGCGGCGCTCCTCGAAGGCCTGGGCCCGCAGCGCCTCGGCCCGGCCCGCGATGGACCGCGCGCGCTCCTCGGCGGTGCGCACGGCCAGGCGGCGCTCCATCTCCGTGGCCCGGGCGCGGGAGGCCTGCGCGGCGAGCTCGTCACGGGTCTCGGGGTCGGGCGCGTCCTCCTCGATCGAGGCGGCCATCTCCTCGGCCTCGGCGAGCTCCTCCTCCAGCCGGGCCAGCTTGTCGGCGTCCTCGCCCTTGGCGGTGGCGGCCTTGGCCGCCGCTGCCGCGTAGCGCTCGGACTCGGCCTCGGCGGACCTGGCCTGTCCACCCAGCTTGCCCAGCCGCTGAGCGGACTCGTTGCGCTTGCGGTCGCTCTGGCGGCGTCGGGCGGTGATCTCCTCGACGGTCGCGGCCATCTCGGCCCGCTCGTGCTTGAGCGCCTCCAGTTCGGTGGCGATCCGCTTGGCGGCCTCGGTGGCCCGCTCCAGCCGCTCGGCGGCCTCGTCGACGGCCGCCTGGACCTCCAGCAGGCTGGGAGCGGCGGCCGACCCGCCGTAGACGAGGGCGGCGCCGAACACATCACCCTCGGCGGTGACGGCCCGCAGCTCGGGCCGGTCCGCGACGAGGTCGCGGGCGGCCGGCGCGTCGGCGACGAGCGCGGTCCGCTCCAGCAGGGCGGCGACGGCGCCCCGCAGGTGGTCGGGCGCGGACACGGCGTCGACCGCGTAGCGCGCCCCCTCGGGCAGCTCCGGCCAGGAGTCGCGGGGCCGGCCGGGCTCGGCTCCCGCCACGACCACGCCCGCGCGGCCGGCGTCCTGCTCGCGCAGGAGTTCCAGCGCGGCCAACGCGGTCCCGGGCGCCTCGACGGCGACGGCACCGGCGGCCACACCGAAGGCCGCGGCCACCGCCGTCTCGTGGCCGGGGTCGACCTGGACCAGCGCGGCGAGTCCGCCGAGGGTACCGGGCAGGCCGGCGTCCAGGAGGGTGCCGGCGCCGTCCTTGTGCGCCAGGCCCAGTTCCAGGGCCTCCTTGCGGGCGGCCAGGGCGGAGCGTTCGCCCTCGGCGGTGCGCTCGGCGTCGCGGAGCTGGTTGAGCTCGGCGTCCAGGGCGGAGAGCCGACGGGCGGCCCGCTCGTGGTCGGAGTCGAGTTCGGCGTCGCCCTCGTCCAGTCCGGCGGACTCCTCGGCGGCCATCTCGTACTCGGTCTGGGCCTCGGCGGCGCGTTCGGCCGCCTGCCGCGCGGCCTCCTCCAACCGGGCGGTCTCCGCCTCGCCGGAGGCCATCCGGCCGCGCAGGCTCTCCACCCGCGCGCTGAGCCGGACCAGGTTCTCCCGGCGCTCGGCGGAGGCGCGTCCGGCCGCCTCCAACCGCTTCTCCTCGCGGTGGAGTGCGTCCTCGGCGGCGGCGCGCTCGGTGACGGTGGTCTCCAGGGCCTCGCGGGCCTCCTCCAGCCGGGCGAGCAGCTCCTCCTCCTGGGCGGCGGCCTCCTCGGCCTCCATCTCCAGTTCCTCGGGATCGCGCCGGTGGACGGGTTCGTCGGCGACGGAGGCGAGGTTGCGGTGGCGCTCGTTCGCCAGACCGCGTACGGCGTCCAGGCGCTCGGTCAGCCGCGAGAGCGCGTGGTAGGTCTCCGTCGCGCGGGTCAGCTCGGGGGCGGCCTCGGCGGACTGCGCGTCCAGCGCGGTCTCGCGCTCCTGGGCCTGGGTGAGGGCGGCCTCGGCGGCGGCGCGGCGGGCGAGGACGTCCTTCTCGTCGGCCTCCTCCTTGGCGAGCTGGTCGGTGAGGGTGACGATGTCGTCGGCCAGCAGCCGCAGGCGGGCGTCGCGCAGGTCGGCCTGGATGACGGCGGCCCGCCGGGCCAGTTCGGCCTGGCGGCCCAGGGGCTTGAGCTGGCGGCGCAGTTCCGAGGTGAGGTCGGTGACGCGGTCCAGGTTGCCCTGCATCGCGTTGAGCTTGCGGATCGCCTTCTCTTTGCGCTTGCGGTGCTTGAGGATGCCGGCGGCCTCCTCGATGAGGGCGCGGCGTTCCTCCGGGCCGGCGTGCAGCACGGTGTCGAGCTGGCCCTGGCCGACGATGACGTGCATCTCACGGCCGATGCCGGAGTCGCTCAGCAGGTCCTGGATGTCCAGGAGCCGACAGGTGTCGCCGTTGATGGCGTACTCCGAGCCACCGTTGCGGAACATGGTCCGCTTGATGGTGACCTCGGTGTAGTCGATCGGCAGGGCGCCGTCGGTGTTGTCGATGGTCAGGCTGACCTCGGCGCGTCCCAGCGCCTGGCGGGTGGAGGTGCCCGCGAAGATCACGTCCTCCATCTTGCCGCCCCGCAGGGACTTGGCGCCCTGCTCCCCCATCACCCAGGAGAGCGCGTCGACGACGTTGGACTTGCCGGAGCCGTTGGGACCCACCACACAGGTGATCCCGGGTTCCAGGCGCAGGGTGGTGGCCGACGCGAACGACTTGAAGCCCCGCAGCGTCAGATTCTTCAGATACACCCGCACCTCCCACGATGGTCACCTCGGATACACAGGGCGACCACCCAAGGGTGCCACGAAGCCGGGACCGACGAGGCGAGAACCGCGACCGGAGGCCGTCCGCCGGGGGCGGTGGGCGGAGGCCGAGGTGACGAGCCGCCGGAGGCGGCGGACGTGCGCTGAAGCGGCCCCGATCGTCGTCCGAGGCGTGGAAAGGGGGATGTCCGGCGGACACGGAGGGTTGCGCATCCGACCGCCGGGTACAACGTCAAAAGAAACCGCAAACGAAAGGGAAAGCTGCGGCGGGATACGGCGGCCACAACGACCGCGCGACAGTCAATGAACGACGTCGTCTCATGAGACCCGGCCAGGGACGCCAGGTGTCATGCGTTCGGCGTCCCCGTCAAGGATCTTCACATCGTCACGGTGTCCGGACCACGATCCGGCACGATCGACGCTGGGTCAGGCGAGCGCGGGCTCGCGATCGGTCGCGCTGACGGCGACATCGGTAACGGCCATGCTGAGCTGGTCGTTGCGGGCCTGGAGACGGCTGACCTCGTCCTCGAGGTCGCGTACCCGCTTCTGGAGCCGTCGCATCTCCTGGACCATACGAGGGTCGGAGCCGCCGACGTGGCCAAACAGAGCCTTCGCCATGATATGGGTCCTCCACGCTGAGTGACCAGATCTGATTCGCGCACGCTACTCCCCGCGAAATTCACTTGGCGTTGCCTGTGACGCGGGTGGAAGAATGCGCGGTGTGCCTTCCAGAGTCTCACTCTGTCCGGCGCTGGTCAAGATTGAATTACAACTGTCCGTAACTGCCACAACCCATGCCGAAAGAATCAGGGCAGGCGGTGTGGCACGGTCCGATGGTTCCTACCCCCGGCGACACCGGAAGTCCCGCGAGACGCGAGTGTGGACCCACTCCGCGCTGATCCGTAGAACCTTCCCGGCCCCGATCGACGCGCGGTGTGGACGAACCGCGTTACCCCACAAGCATACTCACCGTTCCACGAAACCGGTGAACGCACCCCCAGACTGAGCCCAACGTTCGACCACGGAGTCCACACGACCGGGTGTCCGGCCGCTTCTCAGGTGCTCCAGAAGGCCTTCGCACGCGCTCCGGCTGCCCTCGGCGACCACCTCGACGCGCCCGTCGTCGAGGTTCGTGGCGGCGCCGCTCAGTCCCAGTTCCAGCGCCCTGGACCGCGTCCACCAGCGAAAACCCACGCCCTGGACGCGCCCGCGCACCCACGCGGTCAGCCGAACCGTCTCGGTTCCGTCCCCCACGGCCCGTTCACTCCCTTACCTCGCGGAGACACTTTCCTCACCGACACGCCAGATGGCCCTGAGAAAGCCGTCCGGGCCCCCTCCGAGGTGCCCGACGGCCGCTTCTCGGGAGAGCGCGACACCCCCGACGGACGCCTCCGGCCCTACCGTCTCTGGCAGCGCGGGCAGCTGAACGAGGACCGGTTCATGAACGCCTCGCGCACGATCGGCGTGCCGCAGCGACCGCACGGCCGGTCGCGCCGGCCATAGGCGTTGAGGCCGCGCTCGAAGTAGCCGCTCTCACCGTTGACGTTGACGTAGAGGCCGTCGAACGTGGTGCCGCCGACCGCCAGCGCCTCGGTCATCACGTCGGTGACGTGGCCGAGCAGCTCCTCACCGGCCGCCTCGGACAGCCCACGGGTGGACCGCGCCCAGTGGAGCCGTGCCCGCCACAGCGCCTCGTCGGCGTAGATGTTGCCCACGCCGCTGACCAGCGTCTGGTCCAGCAGGGCGCGTTTGACCTCGGTGCGCCGCGCACGCAGGGCGCCTACGCACGCCCTCGCGTCGAACTCCGCGTCCAACGGGTCCAGAGCGATGTGGTCCACCGACTTCGGCACGCCCGCCCGCTCGCCGGGCCCGTCCACCAGCAGGTGGCCGAACGTGCGCTGGTCCACGAAGCGCAGTTCCTGGCCGTCGGACAGCGGCAGCCGCACCCGCAGGTGCTTCTCGTCCGGCTTCCCCGCGGGTTGGACCAGGATCTGGCCGCTCATACCCAGGTGGGCCAGGAGCATCTCGCCGCTGTCCAGCTCCAGCCACATGTACTTGCCCCGGCGGCGGGCCGCCACGGGCACGCGTCCGGCCAGGCGGGCGGCGAAGTCCGCGGCACCCGGCAGGTGGCGGCGCACCGAGCGCGGGTGCAGGACCTCGACCTCGCCGACCGTCCGGCCCACACCGTGCTGTTCCAGGCCCGCGCGGACGACCTCGACCTCGGGGAGTTCGGGCACGGCGCTCAGCCCCGTCCGTCGCCGGAGCCGCCCTCGGCGGCTTCGGAGCGGGCCTTGATCGCCTTCCAGGCCGACTCGGCGGCCTGCTGCTCGGCTTCCTTCTTGCTGCGGCCCTCGCCCAGGCCGTAGCTCTCTCCGGCGACGTGGACCGTCGCCCGGAAGGTCTTCTGGTGGTCGGGGCCGCTCTCGTCCACGTGGTACTCGGGCACGCCCAGCATCTGCGCGGCGGTGAGCTCCTGCAGGGAGGTCTTCCAGTCCAGGCCCGCGCCCAGCCCGGAGGCCGTGGCGATCAGCGGGTCGAAGAGGCGGTGCACGAACTCCGAGGCCACGTCCAGGCCGCGGTCGAGGTAGACCGCGCCGATGATGGCCTCCAGGGTGTCGGCCAGGATCGAGGACTTGTCCCGGCCCCCGGTGCCCTCCTCGCCCCGGCCGAGCCGGATGTAGGCGCCGATGCCCAGGCCGCGGGAGACGTCGGCCAGGGCGCGCATGTTGACCACGGCGGCGCGCAGCTTGGCGAGCTGTCCCTCGGGCAGGTCGGGGTGCTTGCGGAAGAGGGTGTCGGTCACCACCAGTCCGAGCACCGAGTCCCCCAGGAACTCCAGGCGCTCGTTGGTGGGCAGACCGCCCTTCTCGTAGGCGTAGGAGCGGTGCGTCAGGGCCCGGAGCAGGATCTTGGAGTCGACCTCGACCCCGATCGCCTTGTGGAAGGCCCTGGCCTCGGAGGACGGAGAGTTGGCTGGCCACGCGACTTCACTTCCCTGTTCGTGCGCGCCGGGGGTCGGCGCTCGTGCTGGCGTCGGGTGCGGGTGGGCGGGCCCCGGCCAGGGTGCTCGAATACGAGGTGACCGTCGCGGGAGCGCAACTCCCCCGGCAGCCACCACGAACTCGGGAACCCGGGAGGTCCGGACCACCGGCGCCACCACGGTTCTGGTTCTGTAGTGCCCACTGTATTGCCCAACACACGGGCAACGCTTCACTCTACAAAGCCCGGCGCCCGCGCCCCGGGGCCCGACAACACCTCGGGGCGGACCCGAAGAGGGTCCGCCCCGAGGAGAGCACGTGGGCACGCGTGGGAACGCACGCCCTACGCCGGGTTGACGACCTGGCGGTTGTTGTAGGTGCCGCAGGTCGGGCACGCGATGTGGGGCTGCTTCGGGTCACGGCAGCGCGGGCAGTTGACCAGCACCGGGCGCGACGCCTTCCACTGGGAACGGCGGGTCCGGGTGTTGCTCCGCGACATCTTCCGCTTCGGGACGGCCACTTCAAACCTCCTGGGTCACCCCCGCGGTCGCGGGAGGCTTCTTGTCTGGTCACCCCGCGCGGTGGCGGGGAGGGTGTGCCCCGGTCGGCGGGGGCGCCCTGGGGCGCCGTCCGTGACCGGTTCACGAGCTCATCGTTCGCCGGGATCCTCCGCGATGCCGCGGAGCGCCTCCCAACGCGGGTCGACGCGGTCGCCGTGCTGGTGGTCGGGACCGGCCTCGGCGAGCTTGGCCCCGCACTCCGCGCACAGCCCCGGGCAGTCGGGACCGCACAGCGGGGAGAGTGGGAGCGCGAGCACGACCGCGTCCCGGACCACGGGCCCGAGGTCGAGCAGATCGCCCTCTAGATAGTAGTCCTCATCCTCGTCCGCCGAGTCCTGGTCCCCCGCGACGGCCTCGTCGTCGCCCCCGGGATAGCGGTACATCTCCTGGAAGCCGACCTCCAGGTCCTCCGACAGGGGGTCGAGGCAGCGCGAGCACTCCGCCGTGTGCTGGCCGCGGACGGTCCCGGTGACGAGGACGCCCTCCATCACCGCTTCCAGCCGCAGGTCGAGCTCGATCTCGCTGCCCGTGGGAACGGAGGCCATCGCCGTCGCGAACGCCTCGGGGACGGCCACGATGCGATTGACGGTCCGCATCGACCCCGGCTGGCGGCCCAGCTGGCGGGTGTCGACCACGAACGGGTCACGAGAATCTAGACGAGACAGGGTAATCGCGCTTTCACGAGGTACTGGGATGCCGGGCACGCGGGACGCGTCGCTGCGGACGAGTGGGGCGTGACCAGGCCGCGCGCACGCCGAAGACCGACGACGCGCATGGTCGAACCGCAATCCTACCTACCATGCCCCCGACCACCCAAATCAGGCCCGGAACGGCCGCGGGCGCGGGCGTACCTACTGCGCGGATCTGCGGCGTTCCTCGTACTTCTCACGCAGCCGTTCCTGGACGTAGGGGGTGACCAGGCTGGAGACGTCCCCCCCGTGCTGCGCGATCTCGCGGACCAGGCTGGAGGACAGGAACGAGTACTGGGGGTTGGCCGTCATGAACACCGTCTCCACGCCGGACAGGCGGTAGTTCATCTGGGCGATCTGGAGCTCGTAGTCGAAGTCGCTGACCGAGCGGAGGCTGCGCACGATGGTCTCGATGCCGTTGTCACGGCAGAAGTCGACGAGGAGCCCGTCGAACTCGCTCACGCGGACGTTGCCGAAATCCGAGGTGCCCTCGGCGAGCATCTCGAGCTTCTCGGGGACGTCGAAGAGCCCCCGTTTGTTGACGTTGTTGAGTACGGCGGCGACCACCTCGTCGTACTGTTTGGCGGCTCTGCCGATGATGTCGATATGACCGTAGGTCACGGGGTCGAACGACCCCGGGCAGACGACACGGCGCACGTTGGATCGCCCCTCTCACACACTACTCACGGGTATGGCGATCGTAGGGGCTCGCTCCGAGGACGAAACGGGCAACACCCACTTAGTGACCCCCATCGCACACGTTCCGACCGTACGTGCACGTCCCGCGCACCGACCGCGCCTCTGACGTGCCAGAACAACCCATGTGACCGATTTCTACCCCACCGTGTCCGCACACCGGGGAGGCGCGCCGCGCGCTATCCGTCGAGGGCGGTCCGGGCGTACCAGAGGACCGCCTCCCCGTAGCCCCGGCTGCGGTCGAGCTCCAGGCCCTTCGGCCAGGCGGGCTCCGCTCCGCGCTTGGAGCGCTCCACGACGACGACCGCGTCCTCGGCCAGCCAGTCCCGCTCGACCAGGTCGGCCAGGACGGCGGCGACCTCCTCGTCGGAGACGGCGTAGGGCGGGTCCGCCACCACCAGGTCGTAGGGCTCGCCCGGGTTCCCGCCGCCGACCACGCGCTCCACGCGGTCCGCCACCAGCCGGGCACCCGGGAGCCGCAGGGCGGCGATGTTCGACCGGATCACCTGGGACGCCCGGCGGTCGGCCTCCACCAGCAGGGCGTGCGCCGCTCCGCGCGAGAGGGCTTCCAGCCCGATCGCACCGGACCCCGCGTACAGGTCCATGACGCGGATGCCGTCGAGGTCGCCGAGGTCGGACTGGACGGACGCGAACAGCGCCTCGCGGGCGCGGTCACTGGTGGGCCGGGTCGTGCGGCCGTCGGGAGCGGAGATGCGCCGCCCGCCGGCCGCCCCGGCGATGATGCGGGCCATGGCCCCCACCCTATTTTCTTCGGGCCTCCGCTCGTGCCCGCGCCGTCGCAGGCCCCAGGAAGACACGGCGAGGGCGCCGACGGGTCCCGGAGGGGCCTGGAGGTGCGCTCCCGAGGAACGAGGGAGTGCACCGGAAGGCGCGCAGGCCCCGTCCTCCAGGCGCCCGAACCCTACGCCTTGTCCAGATACTCCGCCCTGTCCTCCGGGAGCAGGGCCGCCAGGGCCTCGGCGAGCGGCGGGTGTCCCGTGAGGTCGGGGTCCTTGGCCACGTACACCGTGGCCTCCTCGCGCGCCTCTCCGATGAGCTCCTCGTCCTTGAGCAGGGTGAGCATCCGCAGACTCGACCGGGCTCCCGACTGGGCGTCGCCCAGGACGTCGCCCTCGCGGCGCAGCTCCAGGTCCACCCGGGAGAGCTCGAAACCGTCGGTCGTGGCGGCCACGGCCGCCAGGCGCTCCCGGGACGGGCTGCCCTCCTCGGCGTCGGTGACCAGCAGGCACAGCCCCGGCAGCCGCCCCCGGCCGACCCGGCCGCGCAGCTGGTGCAGCTGGGACACCCCGAACCGTTCGGCGTCCATGATGGCCATCACCGTGGCGTTGGGCACATCGACGCCGACCTCGATGACGGTGGTGGACACGATGACGTCGGTCTCGCCCGCCGAGAAGCGGCGCATGACCGCGTCCTTGTCGTCGGGGGTCATCCGGCCGTGCAGGGCCTCGACCCGGAGATCGGCGAGCGGCCCCCCGGCGAGCCGGGCGGCCACGTCCAGGACCGCCAGCGGCGGGCGCGCCCCCGGCTCCTCCTCCGCCGCTCCGGTGCCGGCCTCCTCCTCGGCGCCGTCACCGATCCGCGGGCACACCACGAAGGCCTGGTGCCCCCGGCCGGCCTCCTCCACGACGCGCTCCCAGGCGCGCGCGAGGTAGTGCGGCTTGTCCCGGGCGGGCACCACGTGGGTGGAGACGGGCGCGCGACCGGACGGCAGTTGTGTGAGGGTCACCACGTCGAGGTCGCCGTAGACGGTCATGGCGACCGTGCGCGGGATGGGCGTGGCGGTCATCACGAGCACGTGCGGGCGCCCGTCGGCCGCCTTCTCGCGCAGGGCGTCGCGCTGCTCCACGCCGAACCGGTGCTGTTCGTCCACGACGACCAGTCCCAGGTCGGCGAAGCTCACGTGCTCCTGCAGGAGCGCGTGGGTGCCCACGACGATCCCGGCGGCGCCCGAGGCCGCGTCGAGCAGGTTCTCCCTGCGGGCGGCGGCGTTCATGGAGCCGGTGAGCAGCGCCACCCTGGTGGCCTCCTCGGCCCCGTCGATCTGGCCGGCGCGGGCCAGTGGGCCGAGCATGGCACTGATCGACCGGTGGTGCTGCTGGGCGAGGACCTCGGTGGGTGCGAGCAGGACCGCCTGTCCGCCGGAGTCGACGACCCTGAGCATCGCGCGCAGCGCCACCAGGGTCTTGCCCGCACCCACGTCGCCCTGGAGCAGGCAGTGCATGGGGTGCGACGCGTCCAGGCGCGCGGCCAGGCGCTCACCGACGTCGCGCTGGCCGTCGGTGAGCGTGAACGGCAGCCGGGCGTCGAAGGCGTCGAGCACGCCCCCGCGGCGGCCCGGTCGCGGCTTCGCGGGCAGCTCCTCGGCGAGGTGGCGGCGCTGGGCCAGGGCCAGCTGCAGGACGAAGGCCTCGTCCCACTTCAGCCGCCGTCGGGCGGTGCCGACGTCGGCCCACTCGGACGGCCGGTGGATCTTGTCCAGGGCCTCCTGGACACCGACGAGGCGGTGGTTCCGGCGGATCTCGGGGGGCAGGGGGTCGGGCAGGTCGGCGGCGCGGGCGAGGGCCATCTCGACGCCGAGGGCGATCTTGGCCGAGTCCAGTCCCTTGACCGCCGGGTAGATCGGGATGAGCTCCTCGGCAAAGGCCCGGGCGCGCTCGCCCTCCAGGCCGTCCTCGTCGATGAGCTGGTACTCGGGGTGGTCGAGCTGGCGCCGTCCCTTGAAGGTGGAGACCCGGCCGGAGAACATGGCCAGCCGCCCGGACACCAGGGCGTTCTGGTGGTAGGCGCCCCGGTTGAAGAAGGTCAGGTGCAGGCGGCCGGTGCCGTCGGTGACCGTGGCCTCCATCATGTCCATCCGACGGCGGCCCTGGCGAGCGGGCACGGTCCGCCGCTTGGCGTCCAGGACCCGGGCCTGCACGGTGACGTCCTCGCCCTCGCGCAGTTCGGCGAGGTCGGTCAGATCGCCCCTGCGGTCGTAGCGCCGCGGGTAGTAGCGCAGCAGGTCGCCGAGCGTGTGCAGGTCGAGTTTGTCCTTGAAGGCCCGCGCGGAGCCGCCGAGGGCCACGCGCAGCGGTTCGTCCCAGGTGCTCACTGTGTTCCCGTCCCGGACAGTCTGGTCGCTGTTCACCGTCACGTTAGACCTTCGGTGCGACCGCCCGCCGGGGTCCGGGGCACGAGCCCGGCGACCGTCGCCCGCCGGTGCGCCACGGGGACGCCTCGACGCAGTCCCAAGGAACGGTATACTCGTGGAAGTTCATCGCCTTTTCGCCGTGCCCGCATGGCGGATGACGATGCTCCGGTGGGTGCTGAGGCCCTAGGCCGCACCACGATCCCACCGTTGCGCGTAGGGGCACCGGTCTGCGGTCTGATCCGCGTTCGACCGCGTCCTTCGTGTACTCTTCCACGGTTGGCGTCCGCGCCGACCTGCCCACCCGGCCGATTCCGGCCGGATGAACCTTCGCGTGCGGCGACGTGCGCGATCCCGAGCGCTTGAATGGAGTTACCGTGGCTTCCGTCTGCGACGTCTGCGGCAAGGGACCAGGGTTCGGTAACAGTGTTTCCCACTCGCACCGTCGCACCCGCCGCCGCTGGAACCCCAACATCCAGACCGTTCGCACCCGTGTGGGCGGCACGCCCAAGCGCGTGAACGCCTGCACCTCGTGCATCAAGGCTGGCAAGGTCACCCGCTAGGGTTCCAGTCTTTCTGGATCTCGTCGAAGGCCCTCCGACCCAGGTCGGGGGGCCTTCGTCGTGCGCGGAGGGTGCCCCGGCACGGGCGGGGACGCGGTGCGGGCGCCGGAGCCACAGGTCAGGGACCGCAGACGTGCCCGTTGAGGGAACAGCGGACGGGGTGCTCCACGGGGCCGATGGCGTCGAAGCCCATGGTCGCCGACTCCCCCGGCTCCAGGCCGTCCTGGCCTCCGGGCTGGCGTGCGAGTATGCCGTCCTCGATGGGCTCCCAGTCGGCGTCGCGCACGTCGGTGACCTCGGCGGTCTCGAAGGCGAGGGCGAGTTCCCAGGCGGTGAGCGGGGCCTGGGAGGTGTTGGTGACGGTCACCAGGCCGCTGAAGCCCGAGTTCGTGGTGCGCGTGATCTCATAGCCGACCGTGATGGGCGAGGACCCCGACTGGATCTGGGGCCCCTTCCCCTCCCCGTCCCCGTTGGACACCGCCTCGTCGCGGTCGGAGTCCGCCGTGGCGTCCTGGCTCGGGGAGATCGCGCCGGGGTCCGGGGCGTTGGTCGCGCCCGGGCTCCCGCCGAACTGCAGGTAGATCTGGGTGGTGCTGTAACCGAAGAGCAGCAGGCCGAGGATCACACCGGAGATGACCAGGACGTTGAGCAGCCGCGGCGGCTCGACCCGCTTGGGCACGGTGCTCTCGATGAGGCCGCCGATACGCCGCAGCGCACCGGCGTCCTCCGGCTCGTTGCGGTGCGCACCGCGACGAGTGCCATGCCGCCCCATAAACCGCCTCTCGACGTAACCCCGTGCCCCCGCCTGGAAGGCGGCGCGTGGCCGCGTTGGCAAAGCCTAGCGCGATAGCTAATCAGGACAAATCCAAGGGAGCATCATCCCTGACGGAAATGGTCCCACCCGGCACGCGGAGGAGCACACCCGCCTATCGTGACCGGATTCACGATGCTTTTCACTTTTTCCTGGTCAGCCGAGTGGACTTTTCCGATGCGGTGCCAGTGGTCGGGCAGAACGGTACCGGGATCGAACGCGGCGACCAGTGCGTGGTCCTCGCCTCCGGCGACCATGAGGTCCCGGGCGGCCTGCTCGGCCTGGCCAGGGCCGGCTCCCAGCGCGCGCACGCCTTCCAGAAGCGCGGGTTCGGGTACCAGGGCCCCCGGGTCCAGGTCGATGAGCACCCCGCTGGCGCGGCAGAGGTGTCCCAGGTCCTGGGCCAGGCCGTCGCTCACGTCGAGCATGGCGGTCGCGCCCAGCCGCGCGGCGGCCACGCCCTCGGCGTAGGGAGGGCTCGGCCTGCGGTGCTCGTCCAGGCAGGCGGCGGGGCCGTCGATCCCGCCCCGCAACAGGGCGAGCCCGGCCGCCGAGAGCCCCAGGTGGCCGGTGTAGGCCACCACGTCGCCCGGCCGCGCGCCGTCGCGGCACACCGGAGCGCGTCCCTCGAGGTCGCCCAGGGCGGTGATGGCGATGGTGAGGGTGTCGGATCCCACCATGTCCCCGCCCACGACGGCGCCGCCCGCCACCGCGCACTCGTCGCGCACGCCGAGCGAGAAGCCGTCCGCCCAGTCCAGCGGCAGGTCGGGGGGCGCGGCGAAGCCGATGAGGAGCCCGGTCGGGCGGGCTCCCATCGCCGCGACGTCGGCGAAGTTCTGGGCCACCGCGCGGTGCCCGACATCGCGCGCGCTCGACCACTCCCTGCGGAAGTGGCGGCCCTCGACCAGCACGTCCGTGGTCGCGACCGTCCGGCCGTCGGGCGCGGCGACGACGGCGGCGTCGTCGCCGGGTCCGAGGATTACATCGTCCGTAGCGGGGAATTGGCTCGTCACGCGTGCGATCAGAGCGAACTCACCAAGACCCCCAATGGTGCTCAACACAGTGATCAGGGTACGGTGACGCTCCGGCGCAGTGGTCTAGACCCACGTTTGTCATCCGCTCGACATCGGCCGCGCCGTGGGTTCAGCGGGGTCCGCGCTCGGCCCCGCTCACCCGGCACAGACACAAGGGAGTACTCATGGTGCAGGCATACATCCTGATCCAGACCGAGGTGGGCCAGGCCGCCGAGGTGGCCGGCCGGATCCGCGGGATCGAGGGTGTGCAGGAGGCGCACGACGTGACCGGCCCGTACGACGTCATCGTCCAGGCCCGGGCCGAGGACGTGGACTCGCTCGGCACATTGGTGGTGGCCCGGATTCAGCGCCTGGACGGTATCGCCCGTACCCTTACTTGTCCCATCGTCAATATTTGACCGGTAGACGGAGCGGGGTAGCTGACTGTGCTGAAACGGTGTTGCGGGGCGGCGGCGGCCGTCGTTCTCGTCGCTACGGGTTGTACGCAGACCGTGCAGATGGAACCGCCGGAATCCAACGGCACGACGGACGAGATCTGCGCCGCGCTCGTGGCGGAACTCCCCGACACCCTGCTGGGCGCCGACCGGGCCAACATCACGCCCGAGTCCGAGGTGATGGCGGCGTGGGGCGACCCGCCGATCGGACTGCGCTGCGGTGTACCGCGCCCGTCGACCCTGGCCCCGGACTCCCTCCTCGAGGAGGTCGACGGTGTGGCCTGGCTGCCGCAGCCGCAGGAGGAGCCCACGCTCTTCACCGCGGTCGGCCACACGGCCTACGTCGAGCTGTCGGTCCCCCCGTCCCACGGCGCTCCCGCCGCCGCGCTCACGACGGTCAGCGCGCTGATCGACGAACACATCCCCCCGCTCCCCGACGGGGTGCTCTGACTCTTCCACGGGCTCCTTCCCTCGGTCGCCCGTGACACGGACGGGGCCGCCGGCGCACGCCGGCGGCCCCGTTCCCGTCGCGGCTACTCTTCGTCGGTGCCGGTGTCCTCAGACCCCTCCGAGTCCTCGGAGCCCTCGGATCCCTCGGTGTCCTCGGCGTTCTCGGAGCCCTCGGAGTCCTCGGCGCTCTCGTCGGTCATCTCCCCGCCCTCGACCTGCTCGCCGCCGGCCAGGACCTCCTCGACCTCCGCGGCGGTCTCGGCCACCGCGCCGGAGCAGGAGGCGCCGGGCTCGGGGACGTCGGTGCCGCGCTCGTAGCGCTGGGTGAAGCGCGTGAGGTTCTGGTCGTCGGTGGTCTCGGCGGTGACCTGGCGGCCCCAGCTGCTGGCGACGATCGGGGCGTCCATCTCACCCTCGAAGGGGCTGATCAGCAGGTAGTCGCCGGGGCTGTACATCGAGGTGAGGGCATCGACCTCGCCCTGGGCCAGGCCCGGCTCGTAGGTGATCCACACCGCGCCGTGTTCCAGGGAGTGCACCGCGAACTCGGTCGTGACGGGCTCCTGGTAGACGCCGCAGTTCTGCCAGGAGGGCCAATGGTCCCCTCCCACGGGCGGCGACTGCTCGTAGTCCACGCTCTGGCCGGTGTCCACGTGGACGTAGGAGCCGACCGTGTACTCCTCCACCCCGGAGATGTTCCGGCTGCGAATCTCCATGACGATCGCGAAGGCGAGCAGACCCAGGACCAGGGCCGCGGCGACACTGATTCCGGTGACGGTGAGGACCTTCTTGCGTCGCTCCTCCTTGAGGCGCTGGGCCCTCATCTCCGCTGCGCGGCGGCGACGCTCCTCCGCCGTCTTCTTCTTAGCCACTGGGTCTCCTGGGATGGTTTGTGACGAGTGGGGCGTTCCTATCCTCTACTTTGGCACCTGACTTGTGCATTTTGACCAGGATGGTTCCCATGACTCTTCACGAAGGTTCCGACTCGGACGACCACGACCGGAACGAGGACACGCCCACCGACGGGTTCCAGGAGGCCACACCGCCGAGGCCCGCCCGGCGAACGGTCCCGCTCTGGATCACCGCGGTACTGGTCGTGCTGGCCGTGGCGGCCGGCTTTCTCGCGGGGCGCCCGTCCGCTCCGCTGGACACGAGTGCGGACGCGGGGTTCCTGCGGGACATGAGTTCGCACCACGCCCAGGCGGTGGACATGTCCATGCTCATCATGGAGAAGACCGAGGACCCGGATCTGTTCATCGTCGCGACCGACATCACCCGCACCCAGCAGGCCCAGATCGGGATCATGCAGGGCTGGCTGACGATGTGGGGGCTCAACTCGCGCGGCAGCGAACGGCCGATGACCTGGATGGCCGACAGCGAGCACGACCACGGCGGCACGGACAACATCCCCGACGCCATGCCGGGCCTGGCGACCACCGAGGAGATGGAGGAGCTGGAGGAGGCCGAGGGCGTGGAGGCCGAGATCCTCTTCCTGGAACTGATGATCGCCCACCACGAGGGCGGGATCGACATGGCCGAGGCCGAGGTCGAGCTCGGAGGGGAGCAGATGGTCACCGACCTCGCCCAGGGGATGGCCGACGCCCAGCTGACCGAGATCGACATGATGGAGGACATGCTGGAGGACCGCGGCGTGACCGTGGAGGACACCTCCGACGAGGACTGAGGTTCCGCGGGCCGGCACCGACCCGTCTGTGGCGGACCGCACACGATCCCCCGCCGAGCCATCGGCCGGCCGCGAAACCGCAGGGTTCTCGCAGTCCAGAGCCCCCACAGCCCCCACAGCCCCCTCGGCGGCCGCACGGCCGCACGGCCGCACCCCTGCCCGCCCCCATGCCCCCCTCAGCTCACGTGAACACCTCGGAGCGACCTATTCCACAGGGGCCGGGCGACCTGACGACGCGCCGTAGCACTACAGTTCGTAGTACTACTGACGGTCGGTTCTGAGAGGTGGCCATGGAAGCCCTTGATCTCGCGAGGTGGCAGTTCGGGGTCACCACGATCTACCACTTCCTCTTCGTGCCCCTGACCATCGGGCTCTCCTTCATCGTGGCGGTCCTCCAGACCCTCTGGTTCCGCACCAAGAAGCACGAGTACCTCCAGGCGACGCAGTTCTTCGGCAAGCTCTTCCTCATCAACTTCGCCATGGGCGTGGTCACGGGCATCGTGCAGGAGTTCCAGTTCGGCATGAACTGGAGCGAGTACTCGCGCTTCGTCGGCGACGTGTTCGGGGCGCCGCTGGCCATGGAGGCGCTGCTGGCCTTCTTCCTGGAGTCGACGTTCATCGGCCTGTGGATCTTCGGCTGGCACCGCCTGCCGCGCGGCGCGCACCTGGCGTGCATCTGGCTGGTCGCGATCGGCACCAACCTGTCGGCGTACTTCATCCTCGCCGCCAACGCCTGGATGCGCCGTCCGGTCGGCTACGAGGTCAATCCGGAGACCGGCCGCGCCGAGCTCACCGACATCTGGGCGGTCCTGAGCAACGACCAGGCCTGGTCGACCTACCTGCACACGGTCTCGGCCGCCTTCGTCACCGCCGGGCTGTTCGTCGTCGCGGTCAGCGCCTACAAGCTGTGGCGCAACACCCACCACGGCGACACGGGCACGGTCGGCACCGCGCCGCCCCCGCGCGACTTCGCACTGTTCCGCGGCACGCTCAAGGTCGGTCTGGTCTTCACCCTCATGGCCGGTGCCCTGGTCGTGTTCTCCGGTGACCACCAGGCCAAGCTCGCCGCCGAGTACGAGCCCATGAAGCTCGCCGCGGCCGAGGCCCTCTGGGACACCGAGGAGGGCGCGGACTTCTCCACCTTCGCCGTGGGCGACACCGAGGCGCGCTACAACCCCATCGACGTCACCGTCCCCAACGTCCTCAGCTTCCTCGCCACAGGGCACTTCCAGGGCGAGGTGCACGGGATGAACGACCTCCAGGATGCCTACGAGGAGTACTACGGGCCCGGGGACTACACCCCCAACGTCTTCGTCGTGTACTGGTCGTTCCGCCTGATGATCGGGCTGGGGCTGTTCGGCGTGGGGATCGCCGCGCTCGGGCTGTACCTCACCCGGGGCAAGGAGCGCATGCCCGGGCACCGCTGGTTCTACTTCGCCGGGATGGCGGCGCTGCCCGCCGCCCTGGCCGCGAACATCTTCGGCTGGGTGCTCACCGAGATGGGCCGCCAGCCCTGGACGGTGCACGGCCAGCTGCTGACCGCCGAGAGCGTCTCGCCCGGGGTGAGCCTCGGAACGGTCGCCATGAGCCTGGGCGTGTTCACCGCCGTGTACGGCCTGCTCTTCGTCGTCGAGGTCGGCCTCTTGGCGAAGTACATCAAGGCCGGGCCCTCCCACCTCGTTCCCGACCTGGAGAACGACGAGGACGAGGCCGCCATCCCGCACTTCAGCTACTAGGAGCCACGGACCATGGATCTCGCCGTCATCTGGTTCATCGCCATCTCGGTCCTGTGGATCGGGTACTTCATCCTGGAGGGCTTCGACTTCGGGGTGGGCACGCTCCTGCCGTTCATGGGCAGGCGCGACTCCGTCGACCGACGCGTCACCATCAACGCCATCGGGCCGGTGTGGGACGCCAACGAGGTGTGGCTGCTCACGGCGGGCGGCGCCATGTTCGCCGCCTTCCCCGCCTGGTACGCCTCCCTGTTCAGCGGGTTCTACGTGCCGCTGTTCCTCATCCTCATCGCGCTCATCCTGCGCGGTGTGGCCTTCGAGTACCGCGGCAAGCGCGACGACTCCGCCTGGCGCGCCTGGTGGGACCGCGCGATCTTCTTCGGCAGCGCCGTCCCGGCGTTCCTGTGGGGCGTGGCCTTCGCCAACATCGTCCGGGGTGTGGCGATGGACGCCGACCAGATCGTCACCGCGGGGCTGCTCGACCTGCTCAACCCCTACGCTCTGCTGGGCGGACTGACGACCCTGTCGCTCTTCACCCTGCACGGCGCCGTGTTCCTGACCCTCAAGACCGACGGCCCGGTCCGGGCCCGCGCCCGCACGGCCGCCGTGTGGACCGCGGGCGCCGCGGTCCCCTCCGCCGCCGGGTTCCTCGCCTGGACCCAGTTCGCCCACGGCCAGCCGTGGACCCTGCCGCTGGCCGCCGTCGCCGCGGTCGCCCTCGTGGGCGGAGTCGTGGCGGTCCTGCTGCGCCACGAGCGGCTGTCGTTCGCCCTGACCGCGGTCACCGTCCTCACCGCCGTCACGACCCTCTTCGGGTCCCTGTTCCCGAACGTGCTCCCCTCCACCACCGACCCGGCGTTCAGCCTGACCGTGGCCAACGCGTCCTCGGCCGACTACACGCTGACCGTGATGACGTGGGTGGCGGTGTTCTTCCTGCCGCTGGTCCTGGCCTACCAGGGGTGGAGCTACTGGGTGTTCCGCCAGCGTGTGACCGGTGCGACCGTCACCGGAACCCCCGACGCACCCGAGCCCGAACCCGCCGCCTAGACGCCGGCCCGGCCCCGGACGGTTGAATGGACACTGCTTCCCAGGACCCGAGCACGGGCCGAAGCGAAGCGGAGGCCCCAGGAAAGCACAGCCCGCGCCCCGAAGGAACACCGTGAAGCCGCTTGATCCCCGCCTGGTCCGGGCCGCGAGCGCGGTCCGGCTGCACATGGCCGTGTCCGTGGCCGGCGGCGTCCTCATCACCGCCCTGATCCTCCTCCAGGCCTGGCTGCTGGCCCGCGTCATCACCGGCGCCTGGAGCGGCGAGGGGATGGCCGCGCTCGGCGGGGCGATCGGTGCCGTGGCGGCGGTCGCCGTGGCCCGCGCCCTGCTCTCCTACCTGGCCGAGACCTCCGCCCTGCACAGCGCGGCGCGCACCAAGTCGCGGCTGCGCCGCCGCCTGGTCGAGCACGTCACCGGGGACGGACAGGTGTGGACGGCCGAGCCCGGGGACGACGACGAGGGCTCGCCCAAGGCCGGGGAACTGGTCACCCTGGCCACCCGCGGGCTGGACGCGCTGGACGACTACTTCGCCCGCTACCTGCCCCAGCTCGTCCTGGCCGCGATCGTGCCGCTCGCCGTGCTGGGCGTCGTGTTCTGGGCCGACTGGATCTCGGGGATCGTCATCGCCGTGACCCTCCCCCTCATCCCGGTGTTCATGGCTCTGATCGGCATGTACACCCAGGCGCGCACGGACCGGCAGTGGCGGCTGCTGAGCCGCCTGAGCGGCCACTTCCTCGACGTCGTGGAGGGGCTGCCGACCCTGGCGGTCTTCCGCAGGGCCAAGGCGCAGGCGTCGATCATCCGCACGGTGGGCGAGGAGCACCGCGAGGCGACGATGGGGACGCTGCGGATCGCGTTCCTGTCCGCCTTCGCCCTGGAGCTGCTGGCGACCCTGGCGGTGGCGCTCGTCGCCGTGGAGGTGGGGTTGCGCCTGCTCGGCGGGCACATGGACTACCAGACCGCACTCCTGGTGCTCATCCTGGCCCCGGAGGCCTACCTGCCGCTGCGCGAGGTGGGCGCGCGCTTCCACGCCAGCATGGAGGGCGTGGCCGCGGCCGACCAGGTCTTCACCGAGTTGGAGCGCGAGCGCGGCTCCGGGCGTGCCGCGACCGCCGCGGAGCCGACCGGCCGCCCCTCCCCCGCCGCGGGCGGCGACCTGCGCTTCGAGGGTGTCGGGATGCGCTATCCGGGCCGCGACGCACCGGCCCTGGCCGGGTTCGACCTGGAGGTGCGCGCAGGGGAACACGTCCTGCTCACCGGTCCCAGCGGTGCGGGCAAGACCACGCTGCTGTCCCTGCTCCTGCGGTTGAACGAACCCACGGACGGACGCGTCAGCGTGCGCGCCCCCGGCGGGTCGTGGACCCCGCTGGACACGGTCCCCTCCGCCGACTGGCGGCTGGGGATCGCCTGGGTGCCCCAGCACCCGTACCTGTTCGACGTGTCGGTGACCGACAACATCCGCCTGGGCGCGCCCGAGGCCACGATGGAGCAGGTGCGGGAGGCGGCCCGACAGGCCGAGGCCGACGTGTTCGTCTCGGCCCTGCCGGAGGGGTACGACACCCGGCTGGGCGAGCGGGGAGCCCGGCTGTCCGCGGGGCAGCGCCAGCGGATCGCGCTCGCCCGCGCCCTGTGCCGGGACGCGCCCCTGGTGCTGCTGGACGAGCCGACCGCGCATCTGGACCCGGAGAACGCCGCGGCGGTGCGCATGGCCGTCACACGACTGTTGGAGGGCCGCACGGCGGTCATCGTCGCCCACGACACCGCGTGGGCGCGCTCCGCCCTCGGCGACTCGTTGCGCCAGGTCTCGCTGCCCCTGCCGACCCCGGAAGCGAGCGGATCCCCGTGAGTACACCCCTCTCCCCCGACCGTTCGGGCCTCGCCTCCGACCGCGCGCGGCACCGGAACCCGCTGTGGCGGATGATCGCGCTGGCCTGGCCGCGCGGCGCCCGGTTCGCTCTGGGCGTGCTGCTCGGCGCCTTCGCCACCGGCGCGGGCGTGGCCCTGCTCGCCGTGGCGGCCTGGATGCTCGCCACCGCGGCGAACCACCCGTCGATCACGGCGCTGAGCGTGGCCGTGGTCGCCACCCGGGCTCTGGGCGTGACCCGGGGCGTGGCCCGCTACCTGGAGCGGTTGGTCACCCATGACGCCGCGTTCCGCACGCTCGCCGAGGTGCGGGTGCGTGTCTACGAACGGCTCGCGGCCACCGAGCCCTTCGGCCGCTTCCGGTCGGGCGACCTGGTGTCGCGTCTGGTCAACGACACCGAGGCGACCCTGGACCTGCTGGTGCGCGGGCTCACCCCGCCGCTGATCTCGCTGGTGACGGGCGGGGCGACGGTCCTGTTCCTGACCGCCGTGTACGCGCCGGGCGGGCTGCTGCTCGCCGCCGGTCTGCTGCTGGCCGGACTCGCCGTGCCGCTCGCCGCGGCCGCCCTGGGACGCGGTCCCGGACGCCGCCAGTCCCGGGCCCGCGGCGAACTGTCGACGGCCCTGGTGGACACCCTGCACGGCGCTCCGGACCTGGTCGCCTACGGGGCCATGGACCGGCAGGTCGACCGGGTCCACGCGGCCGACGCCGAGCTGACCCGGCTCGCGCGGCGCGACGCCGCCGTCCTGGGGCTGGGGGCCGGGGCGGGCGCCCTGATCACCGGACTGACGGTGTGGGGCGCCCTGCTGCTCGGGGTGGCCGCCGTGGAGGACGGGACGCTGGGCGCCGTGTCCCTGGCGGTCCTGGTGCTCACGACCCTGGCGGCGTTCGAGATCGTGGCGCCACTGCCCGCGGTCGCCGCGAAGCTGGGCGCGATCCGCGAGAGCGGGGCCCGGCTCTTCGGCGTCCTGGACGTGCCGGCCGCGACCGCGGCCCCGACGCGGTCGGGGCTGGACCCCGACGCGGACCCCTCGGTGCTGATCCGCGACCTGCGCGTGCGCTACGGGCCGCGGGAGCCGTGGGCCCTGGACGGGGTGGACCTGGAGATCCCGGCCGGGTGGACGGTGGCCGTGGTGGGGCCGAGCGGCGCGGGCAAGAGCACGCTGGCGTCGGTCCTGCTGAGGTTCCGCGACCCGGACGGCGGGAGCGTGTCGATCGGCGGCACCGACATCACGTCCTACCCGGCCGACGAGGTGCGCGCGGTGGTGTCGGGGGTGCCGCAGGACCCGCACGTGTTCGCCTCGACCCTGCGGGAGAACTTGAAGCTGGCCCGCCCGGGCGCCCCGGACGAGGAACTGTGGGCGGCGCTGCGGCGGGCGCGCCTGGCCGACGAGGTCGCGGCGATGCCCAAGGGCCTGGACACGCTGGTGGGCACGCACGGACTGGGGCTCAGCGGCGGGATGGTGCAGCGCTTGGCGCTGGCCCGCGCGGTGCTGGCGGCGCCGCGCGTGCTGGTGCTGGACGAGCCGACGGCGCACCTGGACCCGGACGCGCGCGACGCGGTGGTGGCCGACCTGCTCGACGCGGCCGAGGGCTACTCCACCCTGCTCATCACGCACGACCTGACGGGGCTGGAGCGCGTGGACCGGATCTACGTGGTCCGCGAGGGCAAGGTGCTTCAGGAGGGCACCCACGCGGAACTGGTGGAGACGGAAGGGTGGTACAGGAACGTGCTGCCGCCCTGAACCCGCCCCAACGCACGGCTACGTCAGCAGCGGGGTCGCCTCGATCTCGGTGTTGAAGGGTTCGGGGAGCTTCACGGACTTACCGGGCACCGCCCGTGCGACGTCCAGGTACTTGCCCTTCTCAGGGTTGGAGAACAGCGCGATCTCGCTTTTGCGCGGGTCGATCACCAGGTACAAAGGAACTCCCGCCGTGGCGTAGCCCTTGACCTTGGCCTGCCAGTCATGGAGAGCGCTACTCGGGGAGACGACCTCAACCGCCAACTCCAAGTCCTCGGCGGGAAGAATCCAATCCGACTCTTCCCAGCTCTCCTCCTCCCCTGGTGTCTCAGGTAGAAGCGCGAGGTCGGGAACGTAGCGATCGCCGGTCTCTGTGATCTCCAGGGTCAGCGTCTGGTACGCCTCCAGACCTTCGGGCATGGAGCGGTCAAGTGCCCGTTCGAGGCGCCTGATGATCTTGCTGTGCCGGAAAGTCGGTGTCGGCGACACGATGATGCTCCCGTCGATGATCTCCGAGCGGTAACCATCGGGGAGTTTGAGGCTTTCATGCAGCGTGGGAAGATCCATCGTGGTTTCCTCCACCCGCTCTTGAGTCGCACAGACCATGTGCACCCCCTGCGGTATTCGGAACACACCGAGCGTAACGAGAGCACACGCCCAGCGTACGCCTTTTCCGTGATTTCACGGGTATCCTCTAGGGTTCCTGCGTGGCCACTTTCTTCCGTGAGATCTTCGGCGGAGTCGGCGCCCTGGCGCGCGGCTTCGTCCTACTGCTGCGCAAGCCCCGGCTGTTCCTGCTGGGCGCCATCCCCCCGTTCATCACGTCGCTGCTGTTCCTCGCCCTGTTCGTCGCGCTGGTCCTCAACGTCGAGGACTTCTCCACGTGGGCGACCCCCTTCGCCGGGGACTGGGACCCCGTCTGGCGGGGCCTCCTGCGCGGGGCCCTCGCCGTCGCCGCGGTGGTGGGCAGCGTCCTGCTCATGGTCGTCACCTTCACGACGGTCACGCTGACGCTCGGTGCCCCGATCTACGACAAGATCGGCGAACTGGTCGAGAAGGAGCTGGGCCACGCGCCCGAGCCCTACGAGGAGCCGCTGGCGGCCTCGATCGCGCGCGCGGTCCGGCAGGGCCTGGTGATCGTGTTCGCGTCGCTGCTGGTGACCGTCGTCGTGTTCGCCATCGGTTTCGTCCCGCTGGCGGGCCAGGTGGTCGGCGCGGTCCTGGCGGCCGTCCTGGGCGGCTGGCTGCTCGGCATCGAACTCGTGGGCGGAGCCTTCGACCGGCGCGCGATGCTGCGGTTGCGCGACCGCCAGCGGTTCCTCCGGACCCGTCGCCTGCGCACCCTGGGCTTCTCCGTGCCCACGTACTTCCTGCTGGCGATCCCGTTCGTGGCGGTCGCGGTGTTCCCGGCCGCCGCCGCGGGCGGCACGATCCTGGCCCGCCAGCTCTTCGACGCGAACCCGGAGCTGATGCCCGCTCCGCAGCCGCCGCCGGGACCGCAGGTGCCGGGGCCGCCCCCGCCGCACCAGTACCCCCCGCACCCGCAGCACCCGTAGCACCCACCGGCTCCCCGCGTGCGGGGAACCACGGACGAAAGGGGCGGGCGGCCGACCGGCCACCCGCCCCTCCTACGTTCGTCCTCAGCGCAGGCCGGGGCTCCGGCGCAGCGCCGTGGTGATCATGCGGTCCACCAGGGTGGCGTAGTCCACGCCCGTGGCGCCCCACATCTGCGGGAACGCCGAGGCCGGGGTGAACCCGGGCATCGTGTTGAGCTCGTTGACGAGGACCTCGCCGTCCTCGGTGTAGAAGAAGTCGACGCGGGCCAGTCCCTCACAGCCCATCGCCTCGAAGACCTCGGCCGCCATCGCGCGCAGCCGCGCGGTGGCCTCCTCCGGGATCCCCGCCGGGATCGTGAGGCTGCTGCTGGACAGGTACTTGGCCTCGAAGTCGTAGAAGTCGAAGCCCTCGGCCACGTGCACCTCGGCCGGGAAGGACACGTCCGGCGTCCCGCCGTCCTCGGCCTCCAGGACGCCGCACTCGATCTCGCGGCCCACGATCTGGGCCTCGACGAGCACCTTGGGGTCGTGTTCGCGGGCGGCCTCCACCGCCGCGACGACCGCGTCGGAGTCGGAGGAGTCGCTCACCTTCGTGATCCCCACGCTGCTGCCAGCACGGGCGGGCTTGACGAACACGGTCTCACCGAGTTCGGCGACGTCGTCCAGGACCTTCTTGCGCTCGTTGCGCCACTGCCGGTCGGAGATCGCCACGAAACCGCTGGTGGGGATCCCGTTGCCGACGAGCATGGCCTTCATGAAGACCTTGTCCATGGCGGCCGCGCTGGAGAAGACGCCGGCGCCCGCGTAGCGCACACCCATCATCTCGAAGAGCCCCTGGATGGTGCCGTCCTCGCCGAACGGTCCGTGCAGCAGCGGGAGCACGACGTCGACCTCGGCCAGGCGTCGCGGCCCCTCCGCGGGGTCGACCACCATCAGCTGGCCCGCCGCGTCGAAGGGCAGCGCCAGGTCGGCACCGTCCTCGGGGACGCTGGGCAGCGCCTTGGTCCCCTCGTCGATGCGCAGGCGGTCGGGGTCACCGGAGGTGAGCACCCAGTTGCCCGACCGCGTGATCCCCACGGGGACCACCTCGTAGCGGTCGTGGTCGATGACGGACAGGACACTGCCCGCGGTGACGCAGGAGATCTCGTGTTCGGAACTGCGTCCGCCGAAGACGACGGCGACCCGAATCTTGCGCTGCTCGGACATGCTGCCTGACCCTATCTCGCGAAAGGATGGAACCGGAACCGGGAGGATTCCCCCATCGGCGTCAACCACGCGTGGTCAGCGCGGTGAGTGCGTCCCTGATGAGGTCCTGTGGGTCCTCCAGGCCGATGGAGAAGCGCACCGCACCGGAGGAGATGCCCGCCGCCGCCAGTTCGGCGTCGCCCATGTTGCGGTGCGAGGTGGAGGCCACGTGCCCGGCCAGCGTGTGCGTCCCGCCCAGGGAGGCCGCGATCGTGGCGACCCGCAGCCGGTCGGCGAAGGCCATCCCGGCGTCCCAGCCCCCGTGGGGGTGCACGGTGACGACCGCGCCCCTGCGTCCGCCGTCGAAGAGCTTGGCGGCCAGCTCCGTCTGCGGGTGGGAAGCCAGCGACGGGTGGTCGACGCGCTCCACCGCCGGGTGCTCCTCCAGGGCGGCGGCGAACTCCGCGGCCGTGGCGCACTGGCGGGCCACCCGGAGCGGCAGGGTCTCCAGCCCCCGGTGCAGCAGGTAGGCCTCGTCCGGGGCCAGGCACGGTCCCAGGTCCACGCGCGCCGACCGTACGCGGTCCATGAGGTCGGGAGCGCCCACGGCCACTCCGCCCGTGGTGTCGCTGTGGCCGCCGAGGTACTTGGTGGCCGAGTGCACCACGACGTCCGCACCGAACTCCAGCGGACGGCACACCGCCGGTGAGGCGAACGTGGAGTCCACGACCAGCGCCGCGCCCGCCTCGTGGGCGATCCGCGCCAGCCCCGGCAGGTCGGAGACGGTCATCGTGGGGTTGGACAGCGTCTCGGTGAACACCACACGGGTGTCCGGCCCGACGGCGGCGCGCACGGCGTCCGGGTCGGTGATGTCCACGAAGTCCGTGCGCACGCCGAACCGGCGCAGCAAGCCGTCCAGCAGCGAGTAGGTGTTGCCGTAGATGGAGCGGGCCGCCACCACGTGCGAGCCGGCCTCCGTGAGCGCCATGAGCACGGTGCTGATCGCCGCCATGCCGGAGGCGAAGGCCTGGCCGCGCACGCGCTCGGGGAGCCCGGCCCCCTCCAGCGCGGCGACCGCGTCGGCGAACGCGTCGACGGTGGGGCTGTCGATGCGGGCGTAGGAGTAGCCCTCACGGCTGCCCGCCAGGACGTCCGCGTACTCCTGGGAGGTGTCGAACGCGTAGGTCGTGGCGCGGTGGACCGGCATGCGCATCGGGCGCTCGGCGGGTACCGGAGCCGGCGGGGCCGACACCGCCCGCGTGTACTCGCCCGCGGACCCGGACGACGGTGTGTGTGACATCGTGCTCGCTCTCAGACCCCGTACCGCTCGGGCTTGCTGCTGCGCGCCATGAAGGCGGCGAGGGCCTCGGCGGGGCTCAGGTCGTGGTGCAACATCTTGACGACGGCCTCGGTGATCGGCATGTCGACGCCGTGCCGCCAGCCGAGCTCGAGGATCGATTCGGAGGACTTGACCCCCTCGGCCGTCTGCTTGGTCTCCGCGATGACCTGTTCGAGGGTCTTGCCCGCGCCCAGTTTCTCACCGAAGGTCCGGTTCCGCGACAACGGCGACGAGCATGTCGCCACCAGGTCGCCCATCCCGGCCAGGCCGGACAGCGTGTGCTCGTCCGCGCCGAGGGTCACCGCCAGGCGCGTGGTCTCGGCCAGGCCCCGGGTGATGAGCGAGGCCTTGGTGTTGTCGCCGAAGCCCATGCCCTCGGCCATGCCCACGGCGAGCCCGATGACGTTCTTCATCGCGCCGCCGATCTCCACGCCCACCAGGTCGGTGCTGGTGTACGGGCGGAAGTAGGCCGACTTGAACAGGGACTGCAGTCGGACCGCGGTCTCCTCGTGCGGGCAGGCGACCACGGCGGTGGCGGGCTGGCGCTCGGCGATCTCGCGGGCCAGGTTGGGGCCCGAGACCACGGCCACGCGCTCCTCGGGGAACTCCAGCACCTCGGCGATGATCTGGCTGACCCGCGAGAGCGTGCCCAGCTCCACGCCCTTCATCAGGCTGACGATCACCGCGTCCCGGCGCAGGTGCGCCCGCCACTCCATCAGGTTGCCGCGCAGGGTCTGCGAGGGGACGGCCAGGACCACGACGTCGGCGCCGGACAGCGCCTTGGCGGCGTCGTCGGTCGCCGTCAGACGGGGGTTGAGGTCGATCCCGGGGAAGTAGTCCGGGTTCTGCGAGGTCCGGTTGATCGCCTCGACCACCGAGGCCCGCCGCCCCCAGAGCACGACCTCGACGGCCGGCGCCTCCGGATCCCGTTCCCGGGCCAGGTCGGCCGCGTCCGCGATGATGTTCGCGAACACGGTTCCCCAGGAGCCGGCGCCCAGAACGGCGATCCTCACGTTGTCGGTGCCCATGGATGCCGTCATGCCTCCGTGTTGTTCTTGCCGTCGTCGGACTCGCGCTCGTCCCGCTTGGCGGCCTCGGCCGCCTCGATCCGGGCGCGCTTGAGGTCGTAGGGCACCGCCGGCGGCTCCTCCTGGCGGATCTCCGCCTGGAGCCGCGTGATCTCCCGCATGATCGTCTCGGTGGCCTCGGTCAGGACCGTCGCGGTCAGGGGCTTGCCCTCGAACGCGGACAGGTCCACCGGCGGACCCGCGTTGAACGTCACGCGCTTGCGCGGGAGCAGGCTGATCTTCTTCTGACCGTAGGGCAGGATCCGCTGCTCGCCCCAGTGCGCCACGGGGATGATCGGCACCCCGGACGTCAGGGCGAGGCGGGCCACACCGGTCTTGGCCGTCATCGGCCACAGGTTCGGATCCCGGGTGCAGGTGCCCTCGGGGTAGAAGATGACCGACGACCCGTCCCGGGTGAGCGCCAGTTCGGCCTCCTGCAGGGCCTTGACCGCGTCGGTGCTGCCGCGCTTGATGGGGATCTGGCCGGTGCTGCGGGCGACGAAGCTCACCACGGGGATGCGCATGACGGCGTCCTTCATGGTGAAGGTCGGCCAGCGCCGCGCACCGATGTAGAGGAAGTGCGCGACCGTGAGCGGGTCGAACGTCGACAGGTGGTTGGCCGCGATGATCACGCCGCCCTCGGCGGGCACGTTGTCGGTGCCCCGCCACTCCGGCTTGGTCACGAACCAGAGGAAGAAGCGCACGATGCGCGAGACGACCGCCTTCACCCACCGCGATTCTCGTTGCTTGGCCACGGGACTCCTCACATCTTCGCTCCCGACCTCTGCGGCCACAGGAGCACAACCGGTTCAGTCTAGGGCGTGTCCGACGGATCGGACTCCGCTCGCGTCACGCAGCCGGACTGGTCACGGGTCCGACACTCCCCCAGGGCCCCCGCGCCGCGCCGACCGCGGGACGCCTACCCTCTACCTCATCACTGTCGTGGCCGTATCGACGTCCCGGGGGAAGCGTGACCGGATCTGGTGAGCGAGGCGGGGGCGGGCGCTCCGGGGGGCGCTGGTCCCTGATCGTCCCAGTCAAGCACCTCGGGCGCGCGAAGTCCCGGCTGGCCCGGGCGGTGGGACCGCACCGGGAGGACCTGGCGCTCGCCGTGGCCTGCGACACGGTGGCCGCCGCGCGGTCGGCGTCGGGTGCGGCGGCGGTGTTCGCGGTGACCGACGACCCGCGCGCGGGCCGTGCCCTGGCCGAACTGGGCGCGATCGTGGTCGGCGGCGAGCCCGGCACGGGGCTCAATCCGGCGCTGGCGCACGGCGCGGCCGTCGCCCGGGCCCGGAGGCCGGATCTGGGCGTGTGCGCGCTGTCGGCCGACCTGCCCGCGCTGCGCCCCGAGGAACTGGACCGGGTACTGGCCGCCGCCGGCGGCCACGGCCGCTCGTTCCTGCCCGACGCGCCGGGTGTGGGGACGACGCTGTTCGCCGCCTCGGCCGGCCACCCGTTCACTCCCGCGTTCGAGGGGGCTTCGCGTGCCCGCCACTTGAGCGTGGGAGCTCGTGAGCTGGACGTACCCGGCACAGCCTCCGTCCAGCGGGACGTGGACACCCCCGAGGACCTGCGTGCCGCTGTGGAGCTTGGAGTGGGCCCCCGGACCCGCGAGCTGTGGGCCCGTCTGGAGCCGCGGCCCCGTTTCCGGCGGGGATGCTGCGCCGAAGGCGTCCGTTGAGGGTGGTGGCGGGCGACGGGCGGGAAAAGCGCTCCGCCCGGGCCCTCATGGGAGGACCCGGGCGGAACACGACCCGTCGCCGTGTGGCGGTGGGCCTACTTCTTCTCCCCGTTGACCAGAGCCTTGAAGTCAGCGCCAGCGCGGAACTTCGGGACGAAGCTCGCGGGGACGTTGATCGTGGCGCCGGTGGCGGGGTTGCGCGCGGTGCGAGCCGCGCGCTCGGACTTCTCGAATACGCCGAAGCCGGTGATGGCCACCTTGTCGCCCGACGCCACCGTGGCCTGAATGGTCTCAAGCACAGCGTTGACCGCTTCGGTGGCGGTCTTCTTGTCTCCGAGTCGATCGGAGATCGCGTCGATCAGGTCACGCTTGTTCATAAGGTTCCTCCGGTTCCCCCTTGCTCGCACGAAATTAGGGGAAGCAGAGGCCCTTACACAAATACAAACGCCTGCGGAGAAGGCGTGTCGGGCCTCCGACCACCTGCTCGGCCACCCTCCGTAGGCTTCCCGTGTCTCCGGCCGGCGCCAACACACGAGTCCCATTTGCCCCCGTGTGTGAGGCTCAAAAGCCTACGTATAACCGGATTCCGGGCACTCGCCACGCCGAGCATAAGCACCGATACCTCGTAAGCGAGGGATCACACCAAGTAAAGGTAAAATATTTCGGGACCGGCGGGTGTGCTGCGTCACACAACCCCCCGATCCCGCCCCAGAACGCGATCCGGGCTCCTACAGGGTCACCGGCATCCAGGGCTTGCGAGTCTCCTCGTAGCTCCCGATCTCGTCGGTGTGGCGCAGCGTGAGCGCGATGTCGTCCAGGCCCTCCAGCAGCCGCCAGCGGGTGTAGTCGTCGAGCTCGAACGACTCCTGGACTCCGGGAGCGCGCACCTCGCGGGCGACCAGGTCCACGGTCACCTCGGTGGCGGGGTCGGCCTCCACGGCCGCCCACAGCCGGTCGATGACCTCCTGGGGCAGCAGGATGGCCAGCAGGCCGCCCTTGAGCGCGTTGCCGCGGAAGATGTCAGCGAAGCGGGAGGACAGCACGGCCTTGAAACCGTAGTCCTGCAGGGCCCACACGGCGTGCTCGCGCGAGGAGCCGGTACCGAAGTCCGGTCCCGCCACCAGCACGGACGCGCCCTGGTGCTCCGAGCGGTTCAGCACGAAGTCCGGGTCGCTCTTGCGCCACTCGGCGAACAGGCCGTCCTCGAACCCGGTCCGGCTCACCCGCTTGAGGTAGACGGCCGGGATGATCTGGTCGGTGTCGACGTTGCTGGCGCGCAGCGGCACGGCCCGACCGGTGTGGACGTCGAATTTCTCCATGGGAGTCTCTCCTTACGGGTCGGACGCTACTGGGCGACCAGGTCGGCGGGCGAGGACAGGGTGCCGCGCACCGCGGTGGCGGCGGCGACCTGCGGAGACACCAGGTGGGTGCGTCCGCCGCGCCCCTGGCGGCCCTCGAAGTTGCGGTTGGAGGTGGAGGCGCTGCGCTCCCCCGGCTTGAGCTGGTCGGGGTTCATGCCCAGGCACATCGAGCAGCCCGCCTCGCGCCACTCGGCTCCGGCCTCCTCGAAGATCCGGCCGAGCCCTTCCTCGTTGGCCTGCTCCTTGACCCGCATGGACCCGGGCACGACGAGCATGCGCACGCCGTCGGCGACCTTGCGCCCGCGGATGATCTCGGCCGCGGTCCGCAGGTCCTCGATCCGGCCGTTGGTGCACGAGCCGAGGAAGACCGTGTCCACGCGCACCTCGCGCATCGGCGTCCCGGCCTCGAGGTCCATGTACGCCAGCGCCTTCTCGGCGGCGGCGCGGGCGGAGGGGTCCTCGTAGGAGGCGGGGTCGGGCACCTCGGCGTCCAGCGGCACGCCCTGGCCGGGGTTGGTGCCCCAGGTGACGAAGGGGCTGAGCTCGTCGGCGTTCAGCACGACCTCGGCGTCGAACTCGGCGCCCTCGTCCGTGCGCAGGCTCTTCCAGTGCTCGACGGCGGCGTCGAAGTCCGCGCCCTTGGGGGCGTGGGGACGGCCCTCGATGTAGTCGAACGTGGTCTGGTCCGGCGCGATCATCCCGGCGCGGGCGCCCGCCTCGATGGACATGTTGCACACCGTCATCCGGGCTTCCATGGACAGGGCCTCGATGGCCTCGCCCCGGTACTCGATGACGTAGCCCTGGCCGCCGCCGGTGCCGATCTTGGCGATGACCGCGAGGATGATGTCCTTGGCCGAGACACCCGGCTTGAGCGACCCGTCGACGGTGACGGACATGGTCTTGAAGGGGGCCATCGTCAGGGTCTGGGTGGCCAGGACGTGCTCGACCTGGCTGGTGCCGATACCGAAGGCGAGCGCGCCGAACGCGCCGTGGGTGCTGGTGTGGCTGTCGCCGCAGACGACGGTCATGCCGGGCTGGGTCAGGCCCAGCTGGGGTCCGACCACGTGCACGACGCCCTGGTCGATGTCGCCCATGGGGTGCAGGCGCACGCCGAAGTCGGAGCAGTTCTTGCGCAGCGTCTCGACCTGCTTGCGGGAGACAGGGTCGGCGATGGGCGCGAGGAGGTCCATCGTGGGGACGTTGTGGTCCTCCGTGGCGATGGTCAGGTCGGGCCGGCGCACGGGCCGACCGGCCAGACGCAGCCCTTCGAAGGCCTGCGGGCTGGTCACCTCGTGAACGAGGTGGAGGTCGATGTAGAGCAGATCCGGCTCGCCATCGGCGCGTCGGACGACGTGCTCCTCCCAGACCTTCTCGGCCATCGTGCGTGCCATGGGCGCTCGCCTCTCTCATTGCGTCACGGGCCCGTCTCGTTCACCGACCGCGCGGGGGTCGACTTGCATTCCACATTTCGAGACGGCAATATCAAGCCATGGACAACTCTAGCTCATCCAGCGGTGTCGGTGTCCTGGACAAGACGATGTCCGTTCTCGACGCCCTGGAATCGGGACCGGCATCCCTGGCCCAACTGGTGCAGATCACCGGCCTGGCGCGCCCGACGGCCCACCGCCTGGCCGTCGCCCTGGAGCGGCACCGCATGGTCACCCGCGACAGCCAGGGCCGGTTCGTGCTGGGACCGCGCCTGGGTGAACTCTCCATCGCCACCGGCGAGGACCGGCTGCTGGCCGTGGCCGCGCCGGTCCTGGTCCAACTGCGCGACCTGACCGGGGAGAGCGCGCAGCTCTACCGCCGGCAGGGGGACGCGCGCGTGTGCGTGGCCGCCTCCGAGCGCAGCAGCGGCCTGCGGGACACCGTCCCGGTGGGCAGCGAGCTGCCGATGAACGCCGGGTCCGCCGCCCAGGTGCTGCTCGCGTGGGAGGACTCCGACCGGATCCGGCGCTCCCTGGTGGGCGCGCGCTTCACCGCCGCCGGACTGGCCCAGGTGCGCCGCCGCCGCTGGGCCCAGAGCGTCGCCGAGCGCGAGCAGGGCGTCGCCTCGGTGTCGGCGCCGGTGTCCGGTCCCGGCGGACGCGTCATCGCCGCCGTGTCGGTCTCCGGCCCGATAGAGCGCCTGACCCGCTCCCCGGGGCGCATGCACTCCCAGGCCGTGATGTCGGCCGCCGAGAAGATCAGCGAGTCCCTGCACGGCGCCTAGCTGTGTTCTTTTGGGGCCTCCGCTCGTGCCCGCGCCGTCGCCCGCCACCACCCTCAACGGACGCCTTCGGCGCAGTCCTTCCTGCTGCGGCCCCGTCTCCTCCTGCAGAACACCGGCGCGCCCCGAGCCAACCCCAGTGGTCCCGCAGGACCACACCTGCACGCCCGACCCCCCTGTGACCCCGCGAAACGGGTCCCTGCACGCCCAACCGCCAGTGGCCGCGCAGGACCGCACGTCCACCTGACCACCCGCCCGCTCGGCCCCTGGGAGTTCCAGGGGCCGGGACAGCGCGTTCGCCGCATGGCCGGCGGACGCGCTTCGTCGTTTCCGGGACCGGGCATGGACTCTTATTGACACGATGTCTAACATGACATCATGTCTCACACGAACGTGACCGAGGACACGGACGTCGATCTCGACGCCTTCCGCGACCTCCAGCAGCTCGCCTACCGTGCCGCCGGCGACGTGGCGGCGACCCTCGAACCCGGCGTCACCGAACGCGAGGCGGCCCGGCGCATCCGTGCCCACCTCGAAGGACACGGAGTCCAGGACTGGTTCCACACGCCCTTCGCCTGGTTCGGCGACCGCACCGCGTTCCGCGGCTTCCGGAGCCCCCTCCAGTTCTTCCCGAGCGGGCGCAGGCTGGAGGAAGGCATGCCGTTCATCCTCGACTGCGCGCCGGTGCGGGACGGGTACGTCGCCGACATCGGCTACTCCGGCTACCTCGGGGAGAACCCGCTCCACGACCGCCTGATGGACGACCTGCGCGCGCACCGACGGTTGATCGTCGATCGGGTGAGCGCGGGCGAGACCCTCCAGGACGTCTACCGCGCCGTGGACGGCCTCATCCGCGAGCAGGGCTACGACAACCGGCACCGGGTCTACCCCGGCCGGGTCATCGCCCACCAGGTCGGCAGGGTCCGCTCGCGTCTGCCCCGGGCGGTCGTGGCGGGCTTCGGCATCCGCTCCCTGCAGACCCTCGTGGGCGACCTCCTCGTCGAGCGCGTGCACCACCGCTCGCCCCTGTGGGCGGACGGCGACATCTCCGCCCACCCCGCCACCCCCGGCCTGTGGGCGGTGGAACCCCACATCGGTTTCAGGGACATCGGCGTGAAGTTCGAGGAGATCCTCGTCGTCACCGAGGACGACGCCCACTGGCTCGACGACGACCTGCCGCACGTGCGGCGGTGGGACGCCACCGCCGCGACCAGCCTGGAGAACCGATGACCACCCGCCCGCACCGCTACGTCACCGCCTCGGACGGCCAGCGCCTGGCCGTCCGCACGGACGGGGACCCCGACGGCCCCACGCTGCTGCTGGTCCACGGCTACCCCGACAACTCGTCCGTCTGGGACGCCTTCGCCGCGGAGTTCACCGCCGACCACCGCGTCGTCACCTACGACGTGCGCGGCGCCGGGCGCTCCACGGCCCCCGACGACCGCTCGGGCTACCGGCTGGACCAGCTCGCCGACGACGTCGCCGCCGTCGCCGACGCCGTCAGCCCCGACGCCCCCGTGCACCTGGTCGGCCACGACTGGGGCGCCATCCAGTCCTGGCACGCGGTCACCGAACCCCGGTACGCCCACCGGTTCGCCTCCTACACCGCCGTCTCCGGGCCCGACCTCGACCACGCCGGCCACTGGTTCCGCACGCGCCCCGACGGTGTGCGTGCCATGCTCCGCCAGGCGGTGCGCTCCGGCTACATCGGTTTCTTCCACCTGCCCCTGGTGCCCGAGGCCGCGTGGCTGACCGGGATCGGCGGCCTGGCCCTGTCCGCTCTGGAACGCGTCGGCGGCGGCCCGCACTCCCCCGCGCGGCGCGGCACGAGGGACTACCTCAACGGCCTGGCGCTGTACCGGGCCAACATGGCCCGTCGCCTCCTGCGACCGGTCGAGCGCCGCACCGACGTTCCCGTGCAGGTCCTCGCGCCCACGGACGACGCGTTCATGATCGACCAGCTCCAGTCCAACGCCGCCCGGTGGGTCGGCGACCTGCGCTTCCACCGCTTCCACGGCGGGCACTGGACACTGCGCTCCCGCCCGGCCGCCGTGGCCGCCCGTGTGCGCGCCCTCGTCGCCGAGGTCGAGTCCGGCCGCCCGCGCCCCCAGCGCGCCCTGACCGCCCAGCAGACCCGCCGGCACAGCGGCGCCTTCGCCGGCCAGGTCGCGGTGGTCACCGGCGCGGGCAGCGGCATCGGCCGGTCGCTGTGCTTCGAACTCGCCGAACGCGGCGCCCGGATCGTCGCCGTGGACGTCAACGGCCCCGCCGCCGAACGCACCGCCGAACTCGCCGCGCTGCTCACGCCGGGGGCCGCCGCCCAGCGGGTGGACGTCACCGACGCCGCCGCGATGGACAAGCTCGCGGCGTGGGTGCGCGATGAGTACGGCGCCCCCGACCTGGTGGTCAACAACGCCGGCATCGGCGTGGCGGGGCCGTTCCTGGACACCACCGCCGAGGACTGGGAACGGGTCGTCGACATCAACCTGTGGGGCGTGATCCACGGCTGCCGCGCCTTCGCCCCGATGATGGTGGACGCCGGCGGTGGCGGCCGCCTCGTCAACACCGCGTCGGCCGCCGCCTACCTGCCCTCGCGTGTGTACGGCGCCTACGCCACCACCAAGGCGGCCGTCCTCATGCTCAGCCGCAGCCTGCGCGGTGAGCTCTCCGACCACGGTGTCACTGTCACCGCCGTGTGCCCCGGCCTCGTCGACACCGGCATCATCTCCGGCGCCCGGCTGTCCGGCCTGGGCGAGGCCTCCGCCGCGAAGGACCGGCTCAACCGCCTGTACAGGCTGCGCGGCTACACACCGGAGAAGGCGGCCGGGCGCATCGCGGACGCGCTCGAACGCGGCCCGGAGGTCGTCCCGGTCACGGGCGAGGCGCACGCGGGCCTGCTGCTGTCCCGGCTCAGCCCCGGCGCGCTGCGGGCCGCCGCCCGCGTGGCCCCTCCCGTGTGAGCCCCCGCTCCCCCGAGTCCCACCCGAGCCGCCGCAACGCCCCCAGGAGGCCGACCATGAACACTGGACCCGTTCACACGGGCGCCGAGGAACCGCGACCCGACGAGCCGGACCGCCTCGTGCTCAACGCACGCGACGTCGAGTTCGACTGGAGCCGACTCGACCTGCACTGGATCCCCGGCGAGCCCTTCGCCACCCACGTCATCAACGTCCTGCACCTGCTGCTGCCCGAGGGCGAACGCTGGTTCGTCGAGGTCTTCAAGGAGGCCGTCCCCCTCATCACCGACGACCGCCTCCGCGAGGACGTGCTGGGCTTCATCGGGCAGGAGGCCGTCCACGCCGAGGCGCACGCCGGCGTCCTCGACCACATGGAGGCCCACGGTCTCGACCCGACACCGTACGTCGAGCAGATCGCCTGGTTGTTCCGGGTCGTGCTCGGCGACCGGGAGCTGACCGGGCGCCGGGCCGAGTCCTGGCTGCGCACCCGGCTGGCCGTCATCGCCGGGATCGAGCACTACACCGCCGTGCTCGGCCAGTGGGTGCTGGACGCCGCGGAACTGGACGCGGCCGGAGCCGACCCCACCATGCTCGACCTCCTGCGCTGGCACGGCGCCGAGGAGGTCGAGCACCGGTCGGTAGCCTTCGACCTCTACATGCACGTGGACGGGGGCTACCGCCGCCGCGCCCTGGCCATGGGCATCGCGGCGGGCACGCTCGCCGTCCTGTGGGTGCGCGGCACCGCGTTCCTCATCCGCAACGACCCCTACCTGCGAGGACGTGTGGGCGGACGGCGGCCGAGCGCGTCGTGGGCCCTGCGTGACGGCAGGCGCGGCCTCATCCCGCACGTGGCGCGCCTGGCCCGCGCCGTGCCCGAGTACCTGCGCCGCCGCTACCACCCCTCCCAGCACGGGTCCACCAGCCAGGCGGTGGCCTACCTGGCCGTCTCCCCCGCCGCCCGGGCGGCCGAGGCGGCCGAGCGGGCCGTCCCGGCCCCGGGGAGCGACCAGTGACCGGCGGGCCGGGCTCCGGCGGGGACCGGGTCAAGCACAGCGCCGCCTACTACGCGAACCCCCGGCCGCCGGTGGCCCTGTTCGGGCCTTCGAGGCCGGACCGCCTCATGCGCGGGCTCCAGGGACTCGCCTCGGCGGTGGAGCCGATCACCGCGCGGCTGCCCCGGGGGAACCGGGTCCCGGAGCCGACGGGCGACCTGTGGGTCCGGGTGGCCCGGGTGGAGCGGCCGGTGCCGGACGTCGCCGTGCTCACCCTGGTCCCGGACCGCCCCGGGGACCGGCTGCCCGCGTGGCAGCCCGGACACCACGTGGACGTGGTCCTGCCGGGCGGCGTCGTACGCCAGTACTCGCTCAACGGCGACCCGCGCGACCGCGGCCGCTACCGGATCGCGGTCCGCCGGATCCCGGGCGGCACCGGGTCCGCCCTGGTCCACGGCCTGGCCGAGGGCGACACCCTCGGGCTGCGCGGTCCGCGCAACGCCTTCCCGTTCACGCGCGCCGAGCGCTACCTGTTCGTCGCGGGCGGTATCGGCGTCACGCCGATCCTGCCGATGGTGTGGGCGGCGCACCGCGCCCGGGCGCCGTTCCGCCTGGTGTACACCGGCCGCTCGCGGGCGAGCATGCCCTTCCTGGACGAACTGCCCGAGGGCGCGAACGCGGACGTGCGACCCGACGACGAGTACGGAGCGCCCGAACCCGCGCGGATCCTGGACGGACCCGCCCGGGGGACCGCGGTCTACGTGTGCGGTCCGGCGCCGCTGATCGACGCCGTGCGGCGCCGCGTCCCGCCGGGCACGCCCTTCTTCTCCGAACGGTTCGCGCCCGCGCCGGTCGTGGGCGGTGCGGCCTTCGAGGTGCAGTTGGGCCGGGACGGACCGGTGGTGCCGGTCCCCGCCGACGAGTCGGCGCTGGAGGCGGTCCGGCGGGTGCGGCCGGGCACCGCCTACTCCTGCCGCCAGGGTTTCTGCGGCACCTGCCGGGTGGGGCTCCTGGAGGGCGTGCCCGAGCACCGGGACCGGCCCACGGGCGGTTCGCCGCGTGGGGCGGAGTTCGCCCTGTGCGTCTCCCGCGCCGGAGAGGGGGAGCGCGTCGTCGTCGATGTGTGAGGCCGGTGCCGGGGCGGTAGGTTCGGGAGTCCGATGGCACAGGCACGTTGACGGAGGTCATGACCGCGGTGGTGTCCCACAGAACCGATCCCCACCTGGCGCGGGTGGGACCACGGTCGCAGAGCCCGGCGAAGGCGCCGGGCACCGGGCGGCGGCCCCGCCGCATGGCGCCACAGGAACGGCGGGAGGACCTCATCCGGACGGCGCTGGCCGTCTTCGCGCGGCGCCCGCCGGGTGAAGTCACCCCGGAGGACATCGCCGAGGAGGCGGACGTGTCCCGGGCCCTGGTCTACCGCTACTTCCCCAACATGGCGGAGCTGCGGCGCGAGGCGCTCGAACGGGCGATGGACGAGCTCGTGCCGCGGCTGGCCCCACCGCAGGACCTGCCGCCCCTGGACCAGCTGCGGTTCGGTCTGCGCGCGTTCATCTCCTTCGCCGACTCCTACGCACCGTCCTACGCGGCTCTGCTCAACGGCGGGTCGATGGTGGCCACGGAGGAGACCGAGGCCGAGATCGACCGGGTGCGCGACGCGGTCCGGCGCCTGGTCCTGGAGCGGGTCGGGATCACCGAGCCCTCGCCCCGGCTGGTCCTGGCCCTGCGCTGCTGGATCTCGTCCGTGGAGACGGCGGTGATGATCTGGCTCCACGAGCGCACGATGGCGGCCGACGCCCTGGCCGACTGGCTGCTCGACCAGCTCGTCGCCATGGTGGCGTCGTCGGGAGCGCGGGAGAAGGAGCTGGGTGCCCTGGCGGCGCACGCCGGCGGCTCCGCGAGCTGACCGCCCCGCCCGATCGGGGCCCGGGGACGGCGAAGGGCCCCACCGCGCAGCGGTGGGGCCCTCATCTGTACCCCCGAGCGGATTCGAACCGCCGTTACCGCCTTGAGAGGGCGGCGTCCTAGGCCACTAGACGACGGGGGCCGGACTGGTACGAGTGTGTCCGCGAAACCTGCTGAACCCACTCGAACCGGACATCAGTGGCACGCACTGACCAGCAAGAAAGCTCCCACGGCGTGGGAGCCTCTCCCTGTTGGTACCCCCGAGCGGATTCGAACCGCCGTTACCGCCTTGAGAGGGCGGCGTCCTAGGCCACTAGACGACGGGGGCCGGACTTCGGATCCGAGGATCCGTACGCTTCACCGGAGTGAAACAGCTGGGCTACCAGGACTCGAACCTAGACTAACTGAACCAGAATCAGTCGTGCTGCCGATTACACCATAGCCCAGTGCTTGGGGAGGACCCGGTCGCTTTCGCTTCCCTGTCCCCCTCGGCGACGTCGTTAACTCTAGCGGACATTCGGAGTAGTCGCGAACCGAAATCGGGGTGGCCGTCCTGTGGCCCCGACCACCCCGCCCACTCGTCGCCCACCACCGCCCACCAGGGCGCTCCGCGCGGGGGCGGACCGCCACCCGCGACCGACGTCGGCGGGAGCAACCCCGCCCGGCGGACCTACTCCGCGGCGCGCAGCTTGTCCAGGGCGGACGTGAGGCGCGCCTGGACGCGCTCGCGGCCGAGCAGCTCCAGCGACTCGAACAGGGGCAGGCCGACCGTGCGACCCGTGACCGCGACCCGCACCGGCGCCTGGGCCTTGCCGAGCTTGAGCCCCAGGGCCGCGCCCGTCTCCTCCGTGGCCGCCTTGAGGGCGTCCGCCGTCCAGGACAGCTCCGGGTCGGCGAAGCGCGCCAGGGCGGCCTCCACCATCTCCTTGCCCACGCCCGGCTTCATCGCCTTGTTCCAGCTCTTCTCGTCCTCCACCGGCTCGGAGAGGAAGAGGAAGTCCACGTTCGGCACGATCTCGCTGAGCAGCGCCACGCGGCTCTGCGCGAGCGGTGCCACCGCGCGGAAGACCTCCGCGTCGTAGTCGGCCGGGTCCCACGGGACGGCGTCACCGGTCAGCCACGGCGCGCAGCGCTCGACGAAGTCGTCCACGGACAGCTCGCGGATGTAGTCCCCGTTGAAGGCGCGCAGCTTCTTCTCGTCGAAGAACGCGCTGGAGCTGTTGACGTCCTCGATCCGGAAGAGCGGCATCATCTCCGGCCACGGCATGAGCTCACGGTCGTCGCCCGGCCCCCAGCCCAGCAGCATCAGGTAGTTGACCATCGCCTCGGGGAGGTAGCCCTCCTCCTGGTAGGACTCCAGGGCGACCTTGTCGCGGCGCTTGGACAGCTTCTTGCGCTGCTCGTTGACGATGACGGGCAGGTGCGCCCACACCGGCGGCGTGAGGCCCAGCGCCTCCCACAGCAGCTGCTGCTTGGGGGTGTTGGACAGGTGCTCCTCGCCGCGGATCACGTGCGTGATGCGCATCTCGACGTCGTCCACCACGTTGGCCAGGACGAACAGGGGGGAGCCGTCGGCACGCGCGATGACGAAGTCCTCGATGGCCGAGTGGTCGAACTCCACCCGGCCGCGGATCCGGTCGTCGACGACCGTGGGTCCGCCCTCGGGCACGCGGAAGCGCAGCGCCCGACCGGAGCCGGGCTCCAGGCCGCGGTCGCGGCAGAAGCCGTCGTATCCCAGGTTCGGGTTGTCGCGGCGCTCCTGGACCATCTCGCGGGTGCAGTCGCAGTAGTAGGCGCGCCCGTTCTTGAACAGGTCCTGCGCGGTCTCACGGTGCTTGTCGGCGTAGTCCGACTGGAAGTAGGGGCCCTCGAAGTGCGGGTCGTCCGCGCCGATGCCGAGCCAGGCGAGCGCGCGGATGATGCCCTCGGTCCACTCGGGCCGGTTGCGGGCGGCGTCGGTGTCCTCCACGCGCAGGACCATGCGGCCCTCGGGCCGCTGCTGCGCCAGCGCCCAGTTGAAGAGCGCGGAGCGGGCGCCGCCGACATGGAACATGCCCGTGGGAGACGGGGCGAAGCGGGTACGAATCGGAGTCTCAGTCACGGGCCCCAGGGTATCGGGGCCCGACGCCCGCTCAGGGGGACGGAGCTGCGCCGGAGGCGTCCGTGGAACGGCGGTGGCGGGCGAAGGGAGGAGGGACCGCTCCGGTCAGGACGGGGTGGGCAGCGGGCGGGGGTAGCTCTCGCCCATGCCGAACTCCGACGCGAGGACGTCGGCGAAGGCCGCCGCGATCTTCACCTCGCCGTCGGCGTTGGGGTGGGTGCCGTCATAGGTGTCCTCGGCCACGTCCCAGGCCTCGGCTCCCGCGATGTCCAGGCTCACCACCGGCGACTCCTCGGTGGTCAGGTCCGCGGCCACCTCGCGGACGAGTTCGTTGTAGGCGTACTGGCGCAGGGCGAAGCCCTCGTCGGTCTCGCCCAGGGCGATGGGCAGGGACTCGGCCAGCACCACGCGCACGTGCGGTTCGCCCTCCCGGGCGCCCCTCACGTAGGAGCGCAGCCGGTACTCCATCTCGTCCATCGTGACCGGCCAGAGCAGGTCGTTGACGCCGAGCATCACGCACAGCACGTCGGGCCGGTGGACCCGCGCCTCCCCCCGGATGGTGTCGGCGGCGTCGCCGAGCGTGCGGCCCCACAGTGCGTTGTGATCCTGGTCGAATCCGGGGTCGCGGTACTCCGCGGTGTCCGGGGCGCCGTCCAGGCCCGGCCAGTCGGCGTCCTCCGTGGCCTCGGGCACGTCGTCCTCGGGCTCACTGGGGTCGGCCTCCGGCTCGGTGGGCACCGGCAGGATCATGTCGCGCGAGGCGGGGTCGGTGTAGGGGCCGACGAAGTCCAGGCCGGTCACGTGCGGGGTCAGGTGGGTCCACAGGTGGTAGCGCCAGGTCACGTCCCCGTTGGCGCCCTGGGTCATGGAGTCCCCGGCCAGCATGACGCGGTGCGGTGCGGTCATGGTGTCCTCCTGTCCTGTGTCGGTGTCCCCGGGGTCGGCGGTGGTGACGGCCCACAGGATGGCGGCGGTGATCACCAGTACGAAGGCGATGGCGCCGACGGTGAGGAGGGCCGTCGGCGAGGGGCGGCGAAGGGTGCTCACGGCAGAGGGGCCTTCCGGTCGCGGGGCCGGCGCCGGCTTGGTGGGACGCCGACCGCCTGGGCCGAGGCCGTGTTCCGTGGTTGCCGCCCGTCGCGCGGCGGAGCGGGGGCCACGGAACACGCCCTGGAGTGGGTCGTGTCAGTCCCTGGTCACCACGCGGTTGCTGATCGTGCCCACGCCCTCCACGGTCACCGAGACCTCCTGGCCGACCTCCAGCGGGCCGACGCCGGCCGGAGTGCCGGTGAGGACCACGTCACCGGGGAGCAGCGTCATGAACGAGGTCACGTACGCGATGATCCCGGGGATGTCGTGGATGAACTGCGAGGTGTTGCCCCGCTGGCGGACCTCGCCGTCGACGGTGGTGGTGAGGGCCAGGTTCTGGGCCTCCTCGATGCTCATACCCGTGGTGATCCACGGCCCGATCGGGCAGAAGGAGTCGAACCCCTTGGCGCGGGTCCACTGCTTGTCCTTCTTCTGAAGGTCGCGCGCGGTGATGTCGTTGGCGACCGTGTAGCCGAAGATGACGTCCTTGGCGCGTTCGCGCGGCACCTCGCGGCAGGGCCGGGAGATGACGATGGCCAGCTCGCCCTCGAAGTCCACGCGCTCGGAGACGGGCGGGTAGAAGACGGGGTCGCCCGGCCCGGCCACCGAGGTGGAGGGCTTGAGGAAGACGACGGGCTCCTCGGTGGCCTCCCCCGTGATGTCCTGCATCTCCGCGACGTGGTCGGCGTAGTTCTTGCCGATGCACACCACCTTGGTGGGCAGGACCGGTGACAGCAGCCGCACGTCCGAGAGCTTCGCCCGTTCCCCCGTCAGTTGGATGTTGCCGAGCAGGGGGTGCCCGGTGAGTCGGGCGACGAATTCCTCGCCGCTGTCGGAATCGGACTCCACCAGGCCGAATCCGACCTCGTCACCGACCGCGAACCGTGCGATGCGCACCTCATGCCTCCCAGCAGCCCAGTTGTCTCACGTGCGGTTGCAGGGTATCTGTGCGCGGTCGCACCGGGACGCGGTACCCGTCCCGGGTGAGAGGTGAGATACCGCGCTTTCGCCGCGCGGAGCGACGATCGCACCGATCCCATGGCCTTCCTTGGGCGATCTGTGAAGCGACATCTGGCATGCTGGGGTCCGTCGTCCGATGTCGAGAGGTTGCGCCTCGTGCCCAAGTCCGCTTCGCCGCCGGCTCGGCACCGCCGGCGCCGCAGGTACCCGATGGGGCTCGCGCTCGGCCTGTGCCTGGTGTCCGGTGCTTCCGCCGTCCTGATGGTCAGCGTGCCCCCGCCCCCGGCCGAGCTGGGCCCGTCCGAGGAGGCCGCGGAATCCTCGCCGGTCGGCGGCGGTGACGGCTCCGCCCCGGACCAGCGCCCGGCCCCCGACGGCTCGGCGAGCAGCAGCGCCTCGGGACGGGGCCAGGAGCCCTCCTCCCCCTCTTCGGCGCCCACGCCGTCCGCGCGCGAGGGGGAGGACGGGGAGTCCGAGGAGGAGGTCCCGGTCCTGCTCCGCTCGGTGGAGGAGGAGGTCGACTCCGCCGAGGGCGACATGGCGGTCGTGGAGGGCGAGAGCGACGTCATGGGCGACGGCCCGCTGACGACCTTCGCCGTGGAGGTCGAGGAGGGCCTGCCGGGCGAGGCCGAGGACTTCGCCGCCGCCGTCGAACAGGTCCTGGGCGACCCCCGCAGCTGGGGCAACGACGGGGAGCGGTCGATGCAGCGGGTGGACGGCGACGACGCCGACGTCCGCGTCCTGCTGGCCGCCCCGGACACGGTCGACCGGTTGTGCGCGCCGCTCAACACCAACGGGTACGTCTCCTGCGCCAACGGCAACCGCGCCATCATCAACCAGAACCGGTGGGTGTCGGCCGTCGAGGACTTCGAGGACGACCTGGAGACCTACCGGATCTACGTGATCAACCACGAGGTCGGGCACACCCTGGGCCACGGCCACGTCAACTGCCCGGGCGAGGGCGAGGCCGCGCCCGTCATGCAGCAGCAGACCCTGAGCCTGCAGGGGTGTGAGGCCAACGGCTGGGTGCACCCGGACAACGACCCCGAGGACTGACCCGCGACGGTCAGGTCTGCGGGTAGCCCTGGCGGAGCAGGCCGTAGGCCACGGCCTGTTCGAGGGCGATCCAGGAGGCGTCGACGACGTTGGGGCCCACACCGACGGTGGTCCACTCCCCCGCGCCGTCACTGAAGGTGATGAGGATCCGGGTGATGGCGTTGGTGCCCGAGGTGCCTTCGAGAATGCGGACCTTGTAGTCGGTCAGCTCCAGCCCGGCCAGCGCGGTGTACACGGTCTCCATGCCCTCGCGCAGCGCCCGGTCCAGGGCGTTGACCGGGCCGTTGCCCTCGGCGGTGGCGATGACGCGCTCACCCTTGACCCGGAGTTTGACGGTCGCCTCGGTCAGGCTGTCGTCCTCGTGCGCCAGCGGGCCGGAGCCGCTGCGCGGCCGGCGCTCGGTGATGACCCGCCAGGACTCGGTCTCGAAGTAGCGGACCGGGGAGCCGAGCTCCTCACGGATGAGCAGTTCCAGGGAGGCGTCGGCGGCCTCGAAGCTGTAGCCGGTCAGCTCCAGGCCCTTGATCCGGTCCACGACCCGTCCGGACAGAACACGGTCGCCGGCCAGGTCCAGACCCAGCTCCTCGGCCTTGAGCTCGACCGACGCCCGCCCGGCCATGTCCGAGACGAGCATGCGCATGCGGTTGCCGACGAGTTCGGGGTCGGTGTGCTGGTACAGGTCGGGGTCGACCTTGATCGCCGAGGCGTGCAGCCCTGCCTTGTGCGCGAACGCCGACACTCCGACGTAGGGCTGGTGGGTGTCCGGGGCGAGGTTGACGATCTCGGCGATGGCGGTGGCCACGCGGGTCATCTCGGCGAGGCAGCCCTCCGGCAGCACGGCGCGGCCGTACTTGAGTTCGAGGGCGCCGACCACGGAGAAGAGGTTGGCGTTGCCCACCCGCTCGCCGTAGCCGTTGGCGGTGCACTGCACGTGGGTGGCTCCCGCGTCCACAGCGGCCAGGGTGTTGGCGACGGCGCAGCCGGTGTCGTCCTGGGCGTGGATGCCCAGACGGGCGCCGGTGGCCTCGCGGACCTCGGTGACGATCCGCGTGATGTCACCGGGGAGCATGCCGCCGTTGGTGTCGCACAGGACGACGACGTCGGCGCCGGCCCCGGCGGCCGCCCGGACGACGGCGAGGGCGTGCTCGGGGTTGTGCCGGTAACCGTCGAAGAAGTGCTCGCAGTCCACGAACACCCGCTGTCCGTGTTCGCGCAGATGGGACACCGTGTCAGCGATCATGGCGAGGTTCTCGTCCAGGGTCGTGCGCAGTGCGCGCTCGACGTGCCGGTCGTCACTCTTGGCGACAAGGGTGACGACCGGTGCGCCGCTGTCGCGCAGGGCGGCCACCTGTGGGTCGTCGGCGGCCCGCACCCCGGCCCGGCGGGTCGCGCCGAACGCGGTGAGCTGCGCGTGCTCCAGCGTGAGCTCTCGTGAAGCCCGCTGGAAGAACTCGGTGTCCTTGGGGTTGGAGCCCGGCCACCCTCCCTCGATGAACGCCACCCCGAGGTCGTCCAACAGCTGCGCGATGGCCAGCTTGTCGGAGACCCGGAGATTGATCCCCTCGCGCTGGGCTCCGTCGCGCAGCGTGGTGTCGAAGACGTGGAAAGTGTCGTCCCTCATGGGCGGATCTCCCGAAGGTGGATGCTGTGTGTGTCGGCCCCGACCAACAAAAAAGACCCCTCGTGGACACGAGAGGTCAGCGCGCTGGCAGGGTCCGGTTTCCCCCCTGCGCGTACGCGGGAAGGTGTCAGCCAGCGCGCCCCGGAATAATGAGTACCTGGGACAGCATGTGGCCAGTGTGCCACACGGGTCCGCGAGTTCCGGTGTTCAACGCCATTTTGTCTCACCATCCGAGATCTGGATATCTCACTCCGGACGCACGGGGAGCTCCTCGGGGACGGAGCGGAGGACGGAGATCTCGGCGAACAGAGGGGAACGCACGGGTGGGGCCGCCCGGAAGCCCGGACGGCCCCACCGGACGCACCCTAGAAGCGGGTGATCCAGCCGTGCTTGTCGTTGCGCCGGCCGGTCTGGATGCCCACCAGCTCCTCGCGCAGACGCATGGTGACCGGACCCGGGTTCCCGTCGCCGACGCTGAACTCGCCGTCGTCGCTCTTGACGTGGCCGACCGGCGTGATCACCGCGGCCGTGCCACAGGCGAACACCTCGGTGAGCTCACCCGACTCCGCGGCCTCGCGCCACTCCTCGATGGAGATCGGCTTCTCCTCCGCCGGGATGCCGAGGTCGGGGGCCAGGGTCAGCAGCGACTCCCGGGTGATGCCCGGCAGGAGCGTCCCGGTGAGCGGGGGCGTGCGCAGCCGGGCGTTGTCGCCGGAGCCGAACACGAACCACAGGTTCATGCCGCCCATCTCCTCGACCATGCGGTGCTCTCGTGCGTCGAGCCAGACCACCTGGTCACAGCCCTGCTCGACGGCCTGGGCCTGGGCGAGGAAGCTCGCCGCGTAGTTGCCCGCGAACTTGGCCGCGCCCGTGCCGCCCGGGGCGGCGCGCGTGTAGTCCTTGGACAGCCACACCGTCACCGGCCTGATGCCGCCCGAGAAGTAGGACCCCACCGGCGAGGCGAAGAGAAGGTAGAGGTAGCTGCGGGACGGGTTGTTGACGCCCAGGCCGACGTCGGTGGCGAACATGAAGGGCCGCAGGTACAGGCTGAAGTCCTCCTTGCTGGGGACCCAGTCGCCGTCGTGCTCCAGCAGCAGCTCGATGGACTTCAGGAACAGGTCCTCGGGAAGTTCCGGCATCGCCATCCGGGCGGCGCTCCGGTTGAAGCGGGCCGCGTTGGACTCGGGGCGGAAGGACGCCAGCGTCCCGTCCGGGTGGCGGTAGGCCTTGAGGCCCTCGAAGATCGACTGCGCGTAGTGCAGTGCGGCCGTGGCCGGGTCCAGGCTGAGGGCGCCGTACGGCTCCAGCTTGGCGTCGTGCCAACCCTTGCCCTCGGTGTAGCGAATGCTCACCATGTGGTCGGTGAACACCTGGCCGAACCCCGGATTCACCAGCAGCGCGTCTCGTTCCTGCGGGGTCTTCCGCTGGTCGGAGAGCTGAATGTCGAACGTCAACCCGCTCGTGGTGGTGTTGTTGTTCATGTCGTCGGTGGTCCTCTCGGGTGCATCAGGCCGGCTGCGCCGCCGACCTGGGATCTAGTCTGACGTAAAGAGCGCACCCGGTGCCAGGGCTGGGGCGGGCGGACGCGGCACGACGCCGACGGGCGCGCTCGGGGAGTGTCCCGGGCGCGCCCGTCGGCGTCGTCTGCTCGGATGGCCGTCGGCCGCGCCCTCGAGGACAGGCAGGGCCGACGGTGTGTGTCAGCCCTGCTCGGCTACTCGCGCGGCCAGGTCGTCGCCGATCCGCGAGGTGGAGCGGACCGCGTCACCGCGGGTCTTGAGATCCGCGGCGACCGCGTTCTCGATCTTGCGGGCGGCCTCGACGGCGCCCAGGTGCTCCAGCATGGTGGCGGCCGAGAGCACGGTGGCGGTGGGGTCGGCCTTGCCCTGGCCCGCGATGTCGGGCGCGGAGCCGTGCACCGGCTCGAACATGCTGGGGAAGGTGCCGTCGGGGTTGATGTTGCCGCTGGCGGCCAGGCCGATGCCGCCGGCGATGGCGGCGCCGATGTCGGTGATGATGTCGCCGAAGAGGTTGTCGGTGACGACCACGTCGAAGCGGCCGGGCTGGTTGACGAAGAACATCGACGCGGCGTCGACGTGGCAGTAGTCGACCGAGACCTCGGGGTACTCCGCGCCGACCTCCTTGACCACTCGCTGCCAGAGCTCACCGGCGAAGGTCAGGACGTTGTCCTTGTGGACCAGGGTGAGCTTGCGGCGGGGACGGGCCGCGGCCTTGGCGAAGGCGAAGCGGACCACACGCTCGACGCCGAAGCGGGTGTTGACGCTGTCCTGGGTGGCGACCTCGTGGGGGGTGCCCTTGCGCAGTACGCCGCCCGCGCCCGCGTAGGGGCCCTCGGTGCCCTCGCGCACGACGAGCATGTCGATGTCGTCGGCGCCGACGCCCGCCAGGGGGCTCTCCACACCGGGGAAGAGCCGGACCGGGCGCAGGTTGACGTAGTGGTCGAAGTCGAAGCGCAGACGCAGCAGCAGGCCGCGCTCCAGGACGCCGCTGGGGACACTGGGGTCACCGACGGCGCCCAGGAAGATCGCCTCGTGCTCGGCCAGTTCGGACTCGACCGAGTCGGGCAGCGTCTCACCGGTACGGTGCCAGAGCTTGGCGCCCAGCTCGTACTCGGTGGTCTTGAAGGCCAGGTCGTGCTGGGCCCCCGCGGCCTCCAGCACCTTGAGGCCCTCGGCGACCACCTCGGGGCCGATCCCGTCGCCGGGGATGACGGCCAGTTTCACGGTGCGCGCTGCCATACGGTCTGCCTCTAACTCGGACGTGACCCCACCAGAGGGTTCTCACATGATGAGATCAGAATGAACACTGGATGAGACAAGACTAGCGGCCCCCGGGACCGCCGTTGTCCCTGCGGTCCAGTGCCCCCTGCAGGGCGCGGTGGACCTCGTCCTCGGAGTCGGGCGTGGACGGGTACTCGACCATGTCGTACATGTGATCCTCCGGATGCGGTACGTGACCGGCGGCGCGTGTGGAACGGCCGCGGGAACTCGGTGCGGGCGAGTGGCCAGACCGCGGGGCCCGGTGATACCGGGCGGCGCGCCGGCCGCGTGGACCTCGGTGGCCACAGGAGAAGGAGCGGATCGTCCCGGCGCGGTGGACCGCCGGAGGCGCCGACGCGGGCCCGGTTGGGGCGGGCGGCGGCGAGGACGGCGGCACCAGGCGGTGGAGCCGGTGCCACTGACTCCTAGGACGACAGAATATCGGATGTCCAACTACTTGACCAGGAAATCTCACCATGTGGGATCCGGTCGTGTCATGACAGGTCAGAGGGCCGAGGCGCGCGGGCCTGATCCGCCGCGCCGACCACGCCTCGGCCCCGTGGTCCTCAGCCCGCGCGGCGGCCGAGCAGCAGACGGGCGAGGCGCCCCCGCGTCAGGGCGCGGATCCGGCGTTCCCACCGGTCGGACTCCGCCCGCCACCGGTCCCGCTTCGCCTCCGCGTCGCTCAGCTGCTTCTCCCAGTCCGCGGGAGGTCCCGCCCCGCCGACACCGCTCTCGCGCAGCACCTCGCCGCGGTCCATCACGTGCACGCCCCACACGGCGGCCACGACGGCGTCGCGCTCCACCGCGTCGGCGCCCAGGTGGCGGGCGCGGGCGAAGGCCGCGGTGCGCTCCAGGCGCAGCGCCTCCGGCCGGTGGGCGTGCGCCCCGCGCACCCGGACCAGGCCCGCGCCCTCCCGCTCGGCCGCACCGGTCAGAGCGCGCACAGCTCCCGGCCGCGGCCGGACCCCCGGTGACACGAGCAGCCGGAAGGGCACGTCGGGATCCGCGTCGGGGGCGGCCTGGACGAACTCCACCCGCGGCTCGCACCGGTAGCACTCGTGGACCAGCCGTACGTCCGCCGCGGGATCGTCCAGGACGGCGTGCCGGCCCGGCGTCACCAGCGACCACTCGCCCACCAGCCGGATCCGGATGTCGGCCGTGTCACCGGACAGCAGCCCGTCCACCGTCTCGGCCACGTCGCCGAAGCGGCGCCCGGTCGTGTCGACCACCACGTCGGTGAAGGGCACCTCCCAGGTCCGCCCGGGCGCCCTGCGCCGGGTGTACTTCCGGGGCACCCGGTTCTCCGTGAACGGCCTGGCGAACCGGGCCGCCTCGGCACCGCGCCGCTCGGTCGTCGGGGTCCCCAGGTGCCAACCGCCGGCCGCGTGCTCCGGAACGAACACCGCCCCGCGTTGGGCCAGCCGGTACCCGAGGACGCTGTCCTCCCCCATGACCGGGTCCGGGGCCGTGCCCGCCGCCGCCTCGAACAGGTCGCGCCGCAGGGAGGCCGTGGCTCCGGTGAACACCTCCCACGCGCGATGCCCGGCCGAGCGCAGCCCGTCGGTGGCCTCCAGCAGGTCGGTGATCCACCCCAGGGCGGCCTCCCCCTCACCCAGGAGGTCCGCGGCCTCACCGCGGCCCACCCGCTCACGCACCACCCCGGGGTCCAGCGTCGCGGCCGGCACGTCCGTGGCCGAGAACCCGCCCATGACGGCGAGGTAGTCGGCGAGGTGGTGCCAGCGCATCTGCGCCTCGACGTGCTCTCGGCCGACGACCATGTCCGCGTCCAGCCGCAGCACGACGGGGGCCTCCGAAGCGGCCACCCCCTCCCGTACCGCGTGCCCCGGGCCCCAACCGCGCGCGGAGGCCACGAGCAGACGGGTGTGCTCGGGGCGGATCGGCGGCAGGACCAGCGGCGGCTCGCTGCCGTCGTCGACGACCACGACCTCCGTCAACCCCGCCGGATAGCTCTGCGCCGCCAGCGACGCCAGCGTCAGATCCAACTTCTCCTGCCCGCCGTAGGCCGGGATGACCACGCTGACGCCCAGCACCGGATCCCACTCGCCCAACGGCGGCGGCTCCAACACCGAGTAGTCGTTGCGCCGTATCAACGGGCGCGCGCCGCCGCCCGTGTCCGTCTCCTCGTCCGAGGCCCCTCGGCCCCGGACGGATCCGTCCCTGATCGCCATACGCTGACCCTCGCCCCTCACCCGATGATCCGGCACAGGAGCCGACCGCCGCGGCTCCCGGTCAACCAGCGGAACCGGCGTTTGAGCCGATTCGCGCGCGCCTTGTGCGCCTCGGCCCCGGCCCGCGCCGCCGCCAGGCGGTCGTCCCAGTCGTCCGGCGGCTCGCCCGCCGGGCACCCCGGTGTGAACAGCAGGCTCTCGCCGTCGATCCAGTGCACGCCGAACAGCTCGTCCACCACGGCGTCGAGCTCGTCGTCCCCCGCCCCCAGGCGCCGTGCGCGGGCGAAGGCGCCGGTCCGCTCCAGCCGGGGTCCGCCCAGGTCGTCGCCGGGCGCCGTCGCCCGCAGCAGCCCCGCGCGCGCGGTGTCGGCCCGCTCGATCATCCGCCGCACGGCGTGCCGTGCCAGCGGCTGCCCGGGACGGAGCAGCAGCCGGAAGGGGACGTCGGGGTCGGGTCCGGGGTCGGCCCGGACGAACTCCACCCGCGGCTCGCACCGGTAGTGCTCGTGCAGGAGCCGCACGTCCAGGTCCGGATCGTCGAGGACCGCGTGTCGACCCGGTGTGACCCGCGCCCACGCGCCGACCAGGTGGATCCGGATGTCGTCCGTGTCGCCGGCCAGCAGCGCGTCCACCGTCTCCGCCACCTCGTCGAACCCGCTGTCGACGGTGTCGACCACCGCGTCCACTCTGGGCACCTGCCACTGGCGGCCGGTGCGCCGGATGTCCTGGCCGATGAGCGGGAGGCGGTTGCCGACCAGGGGGTACCGGTACCGCGCGCCGTCCTCCTTGCGGTGCTCCATCTGGGGGCGGCCCAGGTGCCAGCTGCCGGCCCGCGGTTCCGGGACGAACACGGCGCCGTGCTGGGCGAACCGGTACCCGAGGTGGGTGTCCTCGCCCAGGATCAGCTCGGAGTCCGCCCCTCCGGCCTCTTCGAAGAACGCACGCCGCACCGAGCCCGTGGCACCGATGAAGTACCGGAACGCACCCGGGCCCGCGGTGCTCAGGCCTGCGGTGCGGTCGTAGACCCGGCGCAGCCACGCCAGCTCGTCGCCCGGTCCCTCGACCAGGTCCTCCGGCTGCCCGCGCCGCACGGCGTCGAGCACCTCGCCCGGGGCGAGCGCGCCGGGCCGGTCGTCGACGCAGCGCAGGTGACCGGTGACGGCGAGGTAGTCGGCGAGGTGGTGCCAGCGCAGCTGTGCCTCGACGTGCTCGCGGAAGGCGATCATGTCGGCGTCCAGGAAGAGCAGCACGTCGGCGGCCGCGGCGGCCGCCCCGGAGTTCACGGCGTGTCCCCGGGCCCAGCCGCCGGGCAGGCTCGGCACGATCCGCGTGTGCTCGGGGCGGATCGGCGGCAGGACCAGCGGCGGCTCGCTGCCGTCGTCGACGACCACGACTTCCATCAACCCCGCCGGATAGCTCTGCGCCGCCAGCGACGCCAGCGTCAGATCCAACTTCTCCTGCCCGCCGTAGGCCGGGATGACGACGCTGACGCTCAGCACCGGATCCCACTCGCCCAACGGCGGCGGCTCCAACACCGAGTGGTCGTTGCGCCGGATGAACGGGCGGGGCGACGGCTCCACCCGTGTCCGCGTCTCACGAGGATCGTTCTGGACCAGCGTCATCGGTCGCTCCTCTGTGTCGTCGTGGTGCCGTACCCGCCCGGAGCGTCCCCGGGTTCGGGTTCCATCAGGGCGCTGGGGCGCCACCCGGGCCAGTGGCGCTGGGGGTCCTTCAGGAAGTAGCCCGCGGGTTCGTGCCAGGTGTGTCCCTGCGTCCGACGGCGGATGACGCAGCCCAGACCGTGTGTGCGGTAGATGGACCCGCCGACGCGTGCCACGTCGCCGAGGAGCCCCGCGTCGATTCCGGACCGCCGGGACCGGACCCCGCCGACCTCCTCCAGGACCGCGCGGTCGGTCAACAGCGCGGCTCCGGTCACGTGGGGGGCGAACCGCTCCGAGGGGACCAGGCGCCGCACGGTGAGGTCCGGCCCCTGCAGGTGGTGGAACTCCGTCGCGCAGCCGACGAGGTCGGCTCCGGAGTAGCGGCGGGCCAGCACCAGATCGGCCAGGTGGTCGGGCCCGTACCAGTCGTCGTCGTCCATCTTGGCGACCAGCGGACCACTCGCCCGCGCGATCGCACCGTTGAGCACCGAGCCGAACACCGCGTCCGGTTCGGCCTCGAGCACCACCGCCGCGTGTCCCGACCGGCGGAAGGCCGCCAGGGCCGCGCGCACCCCCGGCGCGTCCGGCCCGAACCCGTGCAGCGCCAGCACGACCTCCACCTCGACCCCCCGCTGCCGCGCCACCTGCCGCAACGCGAAAGCGACCATCTCCGGCCGCCGCGTACACAGCACCACCGACACCACCGGCTCCGCCAACACCCCCGACACCGACCGGCGCCACCGCGCATACGACCCGTGCGACCGCAGAGCGGCACGCCGCAACCGGATACTGTGCTCCTCCCGTGCCAGCTCGTCCCCCAGGTCGGCATGGCGCACGGACCGGAGCAGGGCGTGCAGTTCATCGCCGAGGCAGTCCGCCCAGCGCGGCGCGGTGCCGCCGATGAGCGGGACTCCCGCCGCCGCGAGTCCGGCGACCGCCCGCACGGCGGCCAGCGGACCGCTGTGGCGCCCCCACTCCACCTCCACGCACCGCAGGTCCCGCAACCGCGCCACCGCCACATCGGTCACCGCACCGTCCTCCGGCACACGCCACCGCACCGACCGGCCCACCTCCACCACCCACCGGCCGCCCCGCGAAACCAACCGACCCACCCTGGACTTCGACACCCGCGTGAACCCGACCGGATTCACCACCCGCTCATCCACCGCCGGCACGTCCTCCACCGACAGCCGGGCGAACGCGGTGGCGCGCACCGCCGCTCCCGGTGTGCCGAGGTGACGCCAGGACGCGTCCGCCACCGTCCGGTCGTGGGCGCCGGCCGACAGCGCCGACGCGTCCCGCCGACCGCCCACCAGCCCCCGCGCGACCGCTCCCACGACCTCCGACACCTCCACCGGGTCGGTGAAGGAGAACGCGTGCGAGCACCCCCCGTCCGGTGACCGGCGCACGTGCAGGTCGATGAGGTCGGTCCACCGTGCCGCTCCGGGCGGCGACGGCAGGGACCGCCCCGCCTGAGGTGCGGCGGCGAGGACCGCGACCAGGACCTCGGCCGCTCTCAGCCCCTCGGCTTCGGGCACGACCCGCCGCAGGTCCACCGGGGTGGCGGCGACGAGCACCACCAGACCGACCTCGCGCGCCGCCTGCTCCCCCGTGCCCCACCCGTTCGCGTCCAGGTCCAGGACCCGGCCCGCCGAGCCCTCCGCCGCACGCGCGGCCACCTCGGCCGTGCCCGGTCCGCTATGGGCGACCAGGGCGGTTCCGGCCGCGTGGGACCGCAGCGCCGTGTCCAGCACCGCGCGGATCACGGGGCCGCTCCAGCCGTGAGCGGCCGCGCAGCGGACTCCGGCCGATCCAGGCCGGGGGCGCCCGGCACGCTCCAGGGCTGCGCGGAGCGGGTCTCGGGGACGTCCGAGGGAGCGGGCTCCAACAGTGCGCTGGGCCGCCACCCGGGCAGCCGCCCCCCGCTTCCGTGGTGGAGGAAGTAGCCCGAGCCGACACCCCAGGTGTGTCCGGCCGCCTTGCGCCGGAGCACGTAGTTGCAGCCGTGGCCGCGGTGGACGTGGGCGCCCAGTCGCCGCAGGTCGGCCAGGAGCCGGGAGTCCTCGGACGTGGGCACCGCCCGGAAACCGCCCACCTCCTCCAGCGCCCGGCGGTCCGTGAGCAGGGTTCCGCCGGCGACCCGCCGGAACGCGCACTCCGTGGGGCCGGGCAGGCGCACGGTGAGGTCGAGGGCTTCGAGGTAGACGAACGAGGCGAGGGACCCGACGAGGTCGGCTCCGGAGTAGCGGCGGGCCAGCACCAGATCGGCCAGGTGGTCGGGCCCGTACCAGTCGTCGTCGTCCATCTTGGCGACCAGCGGACCACTCGCCCGCGCGATCGCGCCGTTGAGCACCGAGCCGAACACCGTCGCGGGGTCGCATTCCCACACCACCAGGTCCCGCCCGGTCGCGCGGAAGGCCGCCAGGGCCGCGCGCACACCCGGCGCGTCCGGCCCGAACCCGTGCAGCGCCAGCACGACCTCCACCTCGACCCCCCGCTGCCGCGCCACCTGCCGCAACGCGAAAGCGACCATCTCCGGCCGCCGCGTACACAGCACCACCGACACCACCGGCTCCGCCAACACCCCCGACACCGACCGGCGCCACCGCGCATACGACCCGTGCGACCGCAGAGCGGCACGCCGCAACCGGATACTGTGCTCCTCGCGCAGTTGCGCGTCGGCCAGCGTGGCACCGTCGACGGAGGTGATGATCCGCGTCAGCTCCGGGCCGAGGCAGTCCGCCCACCGGGGCACGGATCCGCTCACCAGGGGGATTCCCGCCGCCGCGAGTCCGGCGACCGCCCGCACGGCGGCCAGCGGACCGCTGTGGCGCCCCCACTCCACCTCCACGCACCGCAGGTCCCGCAACCGCGCCACCGCCACATCGGTCACCGCACCGTCCTCCGGCACACGCCACCGCACCGACCGGCCCACCTCCACCACCCACCGGCCGCCCCGCGAAACCAACCGACCCACCCTGGACTTCGACACCCGCGTGAACCCGACCGGATTCACCACCCGCTCATCCACCGCCGGCACGTCCTCCACCGACAGCCGGGGCGGTACTTCCCCGCCGGTCAGCGCGCCCGGGCGCCCCAGGCTCGCCCAGGAGGGCCCGGTGGCCCCGGTACCGGAGCGGGTACGGACTCCGGTCCCGGTGTCGGCGCCGCTCTCCGCCGGGCGCACGGCCGCGCCGCGCCGGCCGCCCAGCATCCCCCGGGCCACCGCCGCCACCACCTCCGACACCTCCATCGGGTCGGTGAACGAGAGCGCGCACGACCACCCCCCGCCCGGCAGGCGGCGTACGCGGGCATCGATCACGCCCACCCACCGCCCCAGACCCGGCGGCACCGGACACGGCGGTCCGAAGTGCGGCGCCGCGGCCCTGACGACGACCGTGACGTCGGCCGCCGACGGGAGGTCCCCGACCAGGGCCGCGGCCGCGCGCAGATCGGCCGTGGAGTCGGCCACGAGGGCGACGTGGCCCACGGCCTCCTCGACGGCGTGCGTCGCGGGCCCGCCCAGGTCGATCACCTCGGTGTCCGGGCCGAGCCCGGCCCCCCGCAGGGCCGCCGCCGCGTGCGGGCCGATGTGGCAGACCAGCAGGCGTCCCGGTCCGCGGTACCGCAGGGCGTGCGCTATGTCGTCGTCCGTCATGAGGCCGCCCGCGCGTGGACCGCGGAGCCGCCGACCATCTCGACTTCGGAGTCCCGCTCCGCCAGGTCCGCGCGCAGTCCGGCCACCGACTCGGCGACGGCGTCGAGCCGGTCGGTCAGCTCGTCGGCCCGGCCGAAGAGCTCGGCCCGGTTCTCGCCCGCGATCTCGGCGACCTCCCGCAGGTGGCGGTCCAGGCTCCGCCGGAGCAGCCGCACCTGGACGCTGTTGCGCCGCACCAGGAGCGCCAGGAAAGCGACGGATCCGCAGACCGCCGCCAGGAGAAGGGCCTGTGCGGCGGTCCACGGGTCGAGCACGCCGAGAGCGACCAGAGCCGCACACGCGCCCGCCCCTGACACCGCCGTGGACGAGAACAGCAGGAAACGCCGATTTCGAAGTCGCACCGCATACACCTTCCGGTTCCGGCCAGGGCGGGAGCACTTGCGCTTCCGCCCCCACTCGGCCAGACGCGAGGTGGAGGATCGGCGGCCGGTCCGCGCCGCCCGGAGCATCGCCCTGACGAGCCCCATGTTCCACGCGACATCCGGATCACGATTTGATGACACGCCATGAGGTGTGCATTCGTCGGCGAGCAGCGCCACATGGCCCCGTTATGCGAATTCGCGACCGGAATGGCCGCCCATGACCGTGCGCGTATGCGAAAGGCCGCGTTCCCCGGCGCCGTGGCGCCGTGGAACGCGGCCCCGTATCGGACCCGCTCGGCTCCTAGTCCTCCAGGTCGACCTGCCGCGAGATGTCGGCGTCGATCTCGGCGGAGATCGACGCCAGGATCTCGTCGGGCACCGCGGAGTCAACGGTGAGCGCGATCAGCGCCTTGCCACCCTCCTTGTCCCGGATGACCTGCATGCCCGCGATGTTGACGTCGGCGTCGCCCAGCAGCGCACCGACCTTGCCGACGATGCCGGGGCGGTCCTCGTAGGAGAGGAACACCATGTGCTCGCTGAGGCCGATCTCCATCGAGTAGTTGTTGATCTCGACCAGCTTCTCGATCTGGCGGGGCCCGGTCAGCGTGCCGGAGACCGACACCCGCTGGCCGTCGGCGAGCACACCGCGCACCGAGATGAGGTTGCGCCAGTCGCTGTGGTCGTCGCTGGTGACGAGGTTGACCTCGACGCCGCGCTCCTTGGCCAGCAGCGGGGCGTTCACGAAGGTCACGGTGTCCTCGACCACGTCGCTGAACACGCCCTTGAGCGCGGCCAGCTCCAGGACCTTGACGTCGTGGGCGGCGATCTCGCCGCGGACCTCGACGTCGATCCGGCTGGCCACGACACCCGCCAGGGACGTGAACACGCGGCCCAGCTTCTCCGTCAGCGGCAGGCCCGGCTTGATCTCCTCGGCCACGCCGGTGCCCTGCACGTTCACCGCGTCCGGCACGAACTCGCCCGACAGGGCCAGCTTCACCGAGCGGGCGACCTGCGTGCCCGCCTTCTCCTGCGCCTCGGTGGTGCTGGCGCCCAGGTGCGGGGCCACGACCACGTTCTCGAACTCGAAGAGCGGGCTCTCGGTGGTGGGCTCCTTGGTGAACACGTCGATGCCCGCGCCCGCCACCCGGCCGTCCTTGAGCGCGCGGTAGAGCGCGTCCTCGTCCAGGATCCCGCCGCGCGCGGCGTTGATGATCCGCACGTTCGGCTTGACCTTGCCCAGCGCCTCGTCACCGATCAGGCCCAGGGTGTCCTTGTTCTTGGGCAGGTGGATGGTGATGAAGTCGCTGCGCTCCAGCAGTTCGTCCAGGGACACCATCTCGACGCCGATCTGCGCGGCTCGGGCGGGCTGCACGAAGGGGTCGTAGGCGATGACGTGGGTGCCGAACGCCGACAGGCGCTGGGCGACCAGGGCGCCGATGCGGCCGAGCCCGACCACGCCGACGACCTTCTCGTACAGCTCCACGCCGGTGTACTTGGACCGCTTCCACTCACCGTTGATGAGGGCGTTGTGCGCGGGGGCGGTGTTGCGGGCGCTGGCCAGGAGCAGGTTGATGGCCTGCTCGGCGGCGCTGATGATGTTGGAGGTGGGGGCGTTGACGACCAGGACGCCCGCCTTGGTGGCCGCGTCCACGTCGACGTTGTCGAGGCCGACGCCCGCGCGTGCGACGACCTGGAGGCGGCCCGCGGCGGCGATCGCCTCGGCGTCGACCATGGTGGCGCTGCGCACGATGAGCGCGTCGACGTCCGCCAGGGCCGGCAGGAGCTGGGACCGGTCTGCGCCGTCCACATGGCGCACCTCGAAGTCCTCCTCCAAGAGCGCGATTCCGGCGGGCGAGAGCTTTTCCGCTACGAGTACGGCGGGTTTGGGCACAACGGTTCCTTTTCGGGTGGTGCGACCCGATCGCGCAGGCGGCTGGCCCTGCCCTGATCGGGTGTGACGGCCGGTCCAAAGTCTACTGCGGTGGTAGGGAAGCGCGCGGGCGGACCGGGGGGAAAGTCCGGATCCCTTGCCCCGCCGGGCTTCCCCGGCACACACGCCACCGGGGCGGAGTAGGACCCCGCCCCGGTGCACGTGTCCGAGTGCTCGCGAGCTCGCTAGGCCTTCAGCCAGCTCATCAGCGGACGCAGTTCGGCGCCCACCTTCTCGATCTTCTCGCCCTGCTCGGCCTCACGGCGCTTGGAGAACGTCGGCTGCCCGGCGTCGAACTCGTCCATGAGCTCCTTGGCGTAGCTGCCGTCCTGGATCTCGCCCAGGATCTTGCGCATCTCCTCGCGGGTCTGCTCGGTGATCAGGCGCGGGCCGCGGGTGTAGCCGCCGTACTCCGCGTTGTCCGACACCGACCAGTTCATCTTGGAGATGCCGCCCTCGTACATGAGGTCGACGATGAGCTTGAGCTCGTGCAGGCACTCGAAGTAGGCGATCTCCGGCTGGTAGCCCGCCTCCACGAGGGTGGCGAACCCGGCCTTGACCAGCTCCTCGGTACCGCCGCACAGCACGGCCTGCTCACCGAAGAGGTCGGTCTCGGTCTCCTCGGTGAACGTGGTCTTGATGACGCCGGCCTTGGTGCCGCCGATGCCCTTGGCCCACGACAGCGCCAGGTCCCAGGCCTGTCCGCTGGCGTCCTTCTCCACCGCGACCAGGCAGGGCACCCCGCGCCCGGCCTCGTACTGGCGGCGGACGAGGTGGCCCGGGCCCTTGGGGGCGATCATGGCGACGTCCACGCCCTCGGGCGGGGTGATGAGGCCGTAGCGGATGCTGAAGCCGTGACCGAAGAACAGCGCGTTGCCGGCTTCGAGGTTGGGCGCGATCTCCTGGGCGTACAGGTCGCGGTGGATGTGGTCGGGAACCAGGATCATGACCACGTCGGCCTCGCGGGTGGCCTCGGCGGGGCTGAGGACGCGCAGGCCCTCCTCCTCGGCCTTGGCCCGGCTCTTGGATCCCTCGGCCAGGCCGATCCGCACGTCCACGCCCGAGTCCCGCAGCGACAGCGCGTGCGCGTGGCCCTGGCTGCCGTAACCGATCACGGCGACCTTCTTGCCCTGGATGAGCGAGAGGTCCGCGGCGTCGTCGTAGTACATCTGTGCTGCCACTTGGGGTTACTCCTTGGGATCATCTCCGCGTGCGCGGGGAGGAACTGTTACTGATGTTCGTTCGGAACCTGGTACGGGCCCCGTGTCGGCCCGGTCCTCAGGCGCTGCGGTCGACCGCGCGCAGGGAGCGGTCGGTGATCGACCGGGGCCCGCGCCCCAGGGCGACCAGCCCCGACTTGACGAGCTCCCGGATTCCGAAGGGTTCCAGGTTCTTCACCAGGGCATCGAGCTTCTCGGGGTCCCCGGTCGCCTCGATGACGACGACGTCCGGGCTGACGTCCACGACGTGGGCGCGGAAGAGCTCGGCCGTCTGCAGCACGTGGGTGCGGCTGGACGCGTCGGCCTTGACCTTGACGAGCAGCAGCTCGCGGCGGACCGAAGCGGTGGTGTCCATCTCCACGATCTTGACGACGTTGATCAGCTTGTTGAGCTGTTTGGTCACCTGCTCCAAGGGGTGGAGGTCGCAGTTGACCACGATTGTCATCCGGGACAGTCCTGGGTACTCGGTCGTGCTGACGCTGAGCGAGTCGATGTTGAAGCCGCGGCGGGAGAACAGTGAGGAGGCGCGGGCGAGGATGCCCGGGGTGTCCTCCACCAGAACGGAAAGCGTGTGACTGCTCATGGTGGTTCGGCCTTCTCCTAGTCCTCGTGTTCCCAGTTCGGCGCCATGTCGCGCGCGTACTGGATCTGGTCGTTGCTGACACCGGGGCCGACCATCGGCCAGACCATCGCGTCGTGGCTGACGGTGAAGTCCACGACGACGGGGGCGTCGTTGATGGACATGGCCTTCTCGATGGTCGAGTCGATGTCCTCGGGGCGTTCGCACCGCAGGCCGACACAACCGTACGCCTCCGCGAGGCGGACGAAGTCGGGAATGCGGACCTTCTCGTCCTTGGGCGAGGTCTGCAGGTCGGTGTTGGAGTAGCGGCCCTCGTAGAACAGGGTCTGCCACTGGCGGACCATGCCCAGGTTGCCGTTGTTGACGACCGCGACCTTGATCGGGATGCCCTCGATGGCGCAGGTGGCCAGTTCCTGGTTGGTCATCTGGAAGCAGCCGTCCCCGTCGATCGACCACACGACGCGGTCGGGGTCGCCGGCCTTGGCGCCCAGCGCCGCGGGAACGGAGAAGCCCATGGTGCCGAGGCCGCCGGAGTTGACGAAGGCTCCGGGCCGCTCGTAGTCGACGAACTGGGCGGCCCACATCTGGTGCTGGCCGACGCCCGCGACGTAGGTGGCCTCCGGGCCGACGAGCTTGCCCAGGCGCTCGATGACGGCCTGCGGGGCCAGGGAGTCGCCGTCGTGCGGCTCGTATCCCTTGGGGTAGGTGTCGCGCAGCCGGTTGAGCTGGTGCCACCAGGCGGCGTAGTCGCCCTCGCGGCCCTTCTCCTGGTCGGCGCGCACGGCCACGACCAGGTCGGCCAGGACCTCGCGGCAGTCACCGACGATGGGCACGTCCGCGTGGCGGTTCTTGGAGATCTCGGCCGGGTCGATGTCGGCGTGCACGACCTTGGCGTCGGGCGCGAAGGAGTCCAGCCGGCCGGTGACGCGGTCGTCGAAGCGGGCGCCCAGTGCCACGACCAGGTCGGCCTTCTGCAGGGCGCCGACGGCGGCGACGTCGCCGTGCATGCCGGGCATGCCCACGCACAGCGGGTGGCTGTCGGGGAAGACGCCGCGGGCCATCAGCGTGGTGACGACCGGGACGCCGGTGAGCTCGGCCAGGACACGCAGCTCGGCGGAGGCCCCGGCGCGCAGGACCCCGCCGCCGACGTACAGGACGGGGCGCTTGGCCTCGGCGATCATCCGCGCGGCCTCGCGCACCTGCTTGCCGTGCGGCTTGGTGACCGGGCGGTAGCCCGGCAGGTCCATGCGCTCGGGCCAGACGAACTCGGTCGCGGCCTGCAGGGCGTCCTTGGAGATGTCGACGAGCACCGGGCCGGGGCGGCCGGTGGAGGCGATGTGGAAGGCCTCGGAGATGGTGCGCGGGATGTCCCGCACATCCTTGACCAGGAAGTTGTGCTTGGTGATCGGCATCGTGATGCCGCAGATGTCCGCTTCCTGGAATGCGTCGGTGCCGATCATGGGCGCGGCGACCTGGCCGGTGATGGCGACCATGGGCACCGAGTCCATGTGGGCGTCGGCCAGCGGTGTCACGAGGTTCGTGGCACCGGGGCCGCTGGTGGCCATGCACACGCCGGGCTTGCCGGTGGCGTAGGCGTAGCCCTCGGCCGCGTGGCCGGCTCCCTGCTCGTGGCGCATGAGGATGTGGCGCACCTTGGCCGAGTCGTAGAGGGGGTCGTACGCGGGGAGGATGGCGCCGCCGGGAATCCCGAAGACAGTGTCAACGCCGACGTGCTCCAGCGACCTGATCAGCGATTGGGCGCCGGTCATCTGCTCGGTCATCTCAAGATCCTTCAGCGAGGGTCCAGAGCGGGTACAGCGGCTCTGGCTTGGTGGGTCTGACTCATGGCCTGGTGTGGCAATAAAAAAACCCCCACCGCCCGATGGCGGTTGAGGGGTGGCGCGCAGCAGAAGAAACTCAGTGGGCTGCGCGCCGACCAAGTACGAGAATCAGGGAGTTGCTCTGCACGCTGACAACAGTGGCCGAAGGAGTGGTCGCGCGTCAACCAGAACGCGATTTTGTCTCATCATTCGAGACGAATATGTCAGCATGCGGCCTCATCCATCGACACGCCAGCCGTGTGACCACGGCGAACGCCGCCGCGTGACCGGACGTGTGTAACGCAGGGCACGTACCGCCGTCCACGCCGTGGACAGGCCCCGCTCAGCGGAACAGGTCCTCGGCCCGTTCCACCGTCGCCGCCCGGCGGACCCAGCCCAGCAACTCGTCATGGTCCGCCGAGGAGGTGACCCTTGTGCGTACCTCGTCACTGACGGCGATGCCCCGGCCCTCCAGGAAGACGAGGAGGGACTCGGCGAGCCCCTTGGCCTCGCCCTCGCGGAAGGGGCGGCCGATCAGTTCGGTCTTGAACTCGTAGTCGCGCAACTTCATGATCTCCTCCAGAGATCCCAGAGCCGCGGCGTCGCAGCACACGCGGGTGTGCTCGGGCAGCGGTTTCCCGCTGACCTCCTGCAGGAGTTCCGCCGCGAAACCCGGGTCGTTCCGGATCAGGTCGAGCGGGAACTCGTGTTCGAATGAGGGCATGCCTGAAACGTAGCCGCCGCACGTCCGACGTCGCAGGTGAACGACCTATCGTCCCGAATCGCCGGAGTCGTCGCTACAGGTTGACGCCGCTCTCGCCGCCGACGAGGGACTCCACACCGGAGGCCGGCATCGGGCGGGCCACCAGGAAGCCCTGGCCGCGGTCGCAGCCCATCGTGCGCAGCTGCTCCAGCTGCTCGGAGCGCTCGATCCCCTCGGCCACCACCTGGACCCCCAGGTCGCGCCCGAGCTGGATGATCGTGTGCGTCAGCAGGGTGACGGTGTCGTCGCGGCCCAGGTCGGCCGTGAACAGCGGGTCGATCTTGATCGCGTCCACGCTCAGCTCGCGCAGGTGGGCCAGGGACGCGTAGCCCATGCCGTAGTCGTCGATGGCCAGCATGACGCCCAACGAGCGCAGCTCGCCCAGCCGCAGGACGGCCTCACCGACGTCGTCCAGCAGCACCTCCTCGTCGACCTCCAGCGTCAGCACCTCCGCGGGCAGGCCGGACTCGGCCAGCACCGCCTCCACGGTCGACACGAAGCGGTCGGAGAGCACCTGCTTGACGGACAGGTTCACCGACAGGCCGATGTCCCAGTCCGAGACCCGCCACACGGCGACCTTCTGGCACGCCTCGCGCAGGATCCACTCCCCCAGGGGCACGATCAGGCCGGACTCCTCGGCCGCCCCGATGAAGTCGTCCGGGCCCACGACCTCGCCGTCGCGGTCCCAGCGCACCAGCGCCTCCACCGCGGTCACCTGGGAGCTGTCGAGGTCCACGATCGGCTGGTACTCCAGGAAGAACTCCCCGGCCGCCAGCGCCTGGCGCAGCCGGATCTGCAGTTCGAGCCGCGAGACCACGGTGTCGTGCATGTGGGCGGCGTAGACCTCCACGTGCCCGGCGCCGCGCTCCTTGGCGCGCGTCATGGCCACGTCGGCGTTGCGCAGCAGCTCACCGCTGTCGGAGGTGGGCTCGGCGAAGGCCACGCCGATACTCGCGGTCAGCAGGATGTCCCGGTCGGCCACCTGGAAGGGCTGCGAGGCGATCACCCGGCCCAGCCGCTCGGCCAGGTCCACCACGCGCTGGGCGCGCGTGACACCCTCCACCAGGACGGCGAACTCGTCCCCGCCCCAGCGGGCGAGCGTCGCCGACGAGTCCAGCTCACCGCGCAGCCTGCGGGCGGCCTGTCCGAGCAGGTGGTCGCCTCGCACGTGGCCGGCGGAGTCGTTGACCGCGGTGAACCCGTCCAGGTCCAGGAAGACGCACGCGATGTCGGTGTCGGGGTCGTCGCTGATCGCCCGGTGCGCCAGCACGTCGCTGGCGCGCTCCTCCAGGTAGGCGCGGTTGGGCAGACCGGTCACCCCGTCGTGGAAGGTCAGGTGCTCGACCTCGTCCTGGAGCGCCACCTGGGCGCTGATGTCCCGGGTCGTCACCAGGAGGCGGTCGGGCTCGCCCGGCTGCTCGTACAGCGACACCGTGGACTCGGTGTGCCGCCACGTGCCGTCGGCGGCGCGGACCCGCAGCCGCAGGTGCACGCCCTGGCCCGCCCGGTCGCCGAACAGGCCGTCGACGGCCCTGGTCCGCGCGAGGTCCTCGGGGTGGATGAGCGCCGTGACCGGTGCCGCCAGGACGTCGTCGAGCCGGTACCCGAACGCCTCGGCCGTGCCGGGGCTGACGTAGAACACCCCGCCGTCCCGGTCCAGGATGAGGATGACGTCGCCGCTGTTGCGGGCCAGCTCGTGGAAGTGCCCCTCGCGGTTGAGGACCATGCGCGCCAGGGTGGCGTTCTCCTCCAGCATGCCCAGCACCCGCACCAGCAGGACCAGCACCGCCGTACCCGCGGCCAGCGGCAGCACCGGCGCCACTCCCGGCAGGCGCAGCGCCGCCACGCTGAGCACGATCGACGCCAGGGCCAGCGCGCCCACGGCGGCCAGTTCGGGCGCGAACCGGTACAGCCCGCGGCCGGTGATCCGGCGCGGGACCGATCCCGGCCGGTGCTCCACGAGCCACGGCAGCGCGCCCAGCAGGGCGAAGCCCAGGAACTTGACCGGGTACTCGATCCCCCCGGCCACGGGCGGCCCGGTCAGCCGGCTGATCCCGCCGATGAGGTCGGCGCCGGCGATGACGATGAGCGAGGAGATCGCCAGCAGCACCGCGCGCCGCGTGCTGTGCGGCGACATGAAGACCAGGGGGATGAGCAGGCACAGCACCACGATGTCGGCCACCGGGTAGACTAGGGCGAAGCCCAGTACCCCGGCGCCCTCGCCCAGCTCCCGGTACTGCGGGGCGAACAGCAGCAGCCACACGATGGAGAAGATGGCCGCGGCGCACACATAGCTGTCGGTGATGTGGCGCAGCGCGGTGCGCAGGCCCCCCGGCCAGGGGGCGAACCGGGTGAAGCCCACCACGAAGAGCGGCAGGGCGGCCAGCGCGAACAGGTCGCCCAACGTCAGCGAGAGCACGGAGCTGGAGCCGAAGAGGCGGGTGATGCCGTGGGTGATGCCGCCCGCGGCCCAGGCCAGGGACGCCAGCCCGAGGTTGCGCAGAGCGGCGGGACCGTCCGCGCCGTCCACCTGGGCGGCGTGGTCGGCGCCGGTGGCCGCCCACCGCCGCGACGCGACCAGCAGGGACACCCCCGCCAGACCGGCCGCGAGGGACGTCGGCCACTCGGCCATGACCGCGGTGAGCGTGGACTGCGCCGCAGGCACGAACGTCCCGACGACGTAGAGCAGGAACAGCGCACCCAGAACTGCGGTCCACAGGCGGCGTGCCCTGATCCCCATCACCGACCTCCCAGTGGGTCTGCGGCGGCTCTCGGCCGCGCTCTCTCCGTGGACATGGGGAACCCACCCGGCGTCGTTCCGGCTACCGGACGCGTCGCTGCGCCCGGCGCCGTGGTCCGCCGCCCGATGTCCCGCTCGTCCTCCGGACCGGAAGGAGTCGGGTCGTGGGACGCCCCGAACGGCCGCACGCGCCCCCGTGGTGCCGCCACACTACGCAAGGCAGGTCACACGACGATTGAGGACCGGCCGAGACATGGCGACGGAATGGTCACTCGAGGTAACCGGGGGTGGCTGGGCTCCCGCACGTGTCACGGCCCCCCTCCGGACCGTGACACGCCCACGACACTAGCCCCCGCGGTGTGAGCGCCCGGTCAAGGGGCGATGAGATCCGCCCCACCCCGCGGCACCCGCCCGTCCCGCAGCGGTCAGCTCGCGCCGAGCTTCTCCAGGATCAGTTCACGGGCGCGGCCCGCGTCGGCCTGGCCGCGGGTGGCCTTCATGACCGCTCCCACCAGGGCGCCGGCCGCGGCCACCTTGCCGCCGCGCACCTTGTCGGCGGCGTCGGGGTTGGCCGCGATGGCCTCGTCGACGGCCGCGCCGAGCGCGGAGTCGTCGCTGACGACCTTCAGGCCGCGGGCCTCGACCACGGCGTCGGGCTCGCCCTCACCGGCGAGGACGCCCTCGACCACCTGGCGGGCGAGCTTGTTGGTGAGCGTGCCCTCGGCGACCAGGGCGATGATCCGCGCCACCTGGGCCGGGGTGATGGGCAGGGAGGACAGCTCCACCTCCTGCTCCGTGGCGCGGCGGGAGAGCTCGTTGAGCCACAGCTTGCGCGCCTCGCCGGAGGGCGCCCCCGCGACGACCGTGGCCTCGACCAGGTCGATGGCGTCGGCGTTGACGAGGTCGCGCAGCTCGGTGTCGCTGAGGTCCCACTCGGCACGGACCCGCGCGCGCTTGGCGGCGGGAAGTTCGGGCAGGCCGGCGCGCAGCTCCTCGATCCACTCCTCGGTGGGAGCGACCGGGACGAGGTCGGGGTCCGGGAAGTACCGGTAGTCCTGCGCCTCTTCCTTGCTGCGGCCGGAGATGCTGCGACCGGTGTTCTCCTGGAAGTGGCGGGTCTCCTGGACCACGCGCTGCCCGGCCTCCAGGACACCGGCCTGGCGCTCGATCTCGGAGCGGACCGCGCGCTCCACCGAGCGCAGGGAGTTGACGTTCTTGGTCTCGCTGCGGGTGCCCCACTCGTCGGCGCCGCGCTCGTTGATGGAGACGTTGACGTCGCAGCGCATGGAACCCTCCTCCATGCGCACGTCGGAGATGCCCAGGGAGCGGACGAGGTCGCGCAGCTCGGCGGCGTAGGCGCGCGCCACGAGGGGCGCCAGCTCTCCGGTGCCGGTGATCGGCCTGGTCACGATCTCCAGCAGCGGGATGCCCGCGCGGTTGTAGTCGACGATGGAGTGCGAGGCGCCGTGGATCCGGCCGGTGGACCCTCCCACGTGGGTGGACTTGCCGGTGTCCTCCTCCATGTGGACGCGCTCGATGTCCACCCGGAACTCGCGCGGACCGTCGGGGGTGTCGACGGTGACGTCGAGGTGGCCGTCCACGCAGATCGGCTCGTCGTACTGCGAGATCTGGTAGTTCTTCGGCATGTCCGGATAGAAGTAGTTCTTCCGGGCGAACCGGCCCCAGGGCGCGATGGAGCAGTTGAGCGCCAGGCCCAGCCGGATGGCCCCCTCGACGGCCTTGGCGTTGACGACCGGCAGCGAGCCGGGCAGCGCCAGGCAGACCGGGCACACCTGGGTGTTCGGCTCGGCGCCGAAAGCGGTGGGGCAGGAGCAGAACATCTTGGAGGCGGTGCCCAGCTCGATGTGGGTCTCCAGCCCGAGCACGGGCTCATAGGTCGCCAGCGCCGTCTCGTAGTCCACCGGGGTGGGACCACCGTGAGTGGCAGGGCTTGGAGTTACCGCGTGGGCCATCGCCGCGAACCCGTTTCCGTAGAGGACATACCTTCGGGACCAGCCTACCGAGCGCGCGGGAGTGGCCGACCCGTTCCGCGCGGACCGGCTCCGCGGCCGCGGGCGGTTCCGGGAACCCGCCCGCCGGGGCGGGCGGGCACTCCCCGTGACGCCCGACACCTGGGCCGCCGCTGGGCGATGTCACGGACAGCGCACGATTGGGCCACTGTGGGACGGTTCTACCGTCACCCAGTGTGTCGCGCGGTTATTCTGTGTCTCCACCTTGACCGATCCGCCGGCCGGCCCCGCAACGGCCTGCCGCCCGTCACCCGGGAGCAGAACATGAGGGGCATCCCGCTTCGGTGCGCCGTTCTGCTGGCTTCCGCAGGACTGTTCGGCACCCTGACCGGAGCACCCGCCGCCACCGCGGACGAGTTCTCCCGCGTCGACCGCGATCCCGTCGTCGGCGCCGAACTCGTGCTCGACGACGGACGCTCCGCCTCCACCTCCCTGTTCAGCCTGCGCGTGGGCGCACGTAACTCCGTGCGGGCCTACGCGGCGCTCGTGGACCAGGAGGTCCGACCGCGCACGGCCTACGTGGAGTCGCACTGGTCGGACCGCGAAGGCTGGGCGCAGGTACCCCAGGCCACCGACCCGGCCGACCGCGCGAGCTGGATCGTCGCCAACTCCTACCCCCGCGTGGACCTGACACCTCTGGCGGTGGGCGCGGGCGCGCTGCACGTCGACCAGGCCCAGGCGATCGCCGGGACGCAGGCCGCGCTGTGGCACGTGCTCGACGGCGCCGATCTGGACCGCGACGCCAACGACGCCGCGGTCGTCGCCGTCTACGACCTCCTCGTGGACGGCAGCGCCGAGGCGGTGGACACCGCAGCGGAACCGTCCCTGGACGTCTCTCCCGACGTCTTGGAGGCCGTCGCCCCCGAGGCCCCGCTCGGCCCGCTCACCGTGGGCAGCGCCGGGTCGGGCAGCCTGCGCCTGTCGGTCCACGGGGCTCCCGCGTCGTGGCTGGTCGACGGCGAGGGGCAACGGGTCTCCCGGGCCGGGGACGGCGACAGCCTCTACCTCGACGTCGACCCCTCGGTCCCGGCGGGCGTGGCGACCGTGCACGTGCACGGCAGGGGCCTGCCGCTGCCCGAGGGCCGACTGTTCACCGGCCGGGACGGCGCCAGCACGCAGCCGCTGGTGACCGCGGAGCCGGGCACCATGAACGGCTCCGCCGCGGCGACGCTGACATGGCACCGGAGTACGCCCTCCGAGCCGGAGGAGGAAGAGGCGGCGCGCAGCGAGGAGCCGGTCGCCGAGGAGGGTCCCGCGACGCAGGCCCCCGCGGCCGGGAGCGCCCGGGTGGAGGAGCCCTCACCGCCGGAAAGCCCCTCCGCGAACGATGACCGAATTCCCGACGATGATCTGGCCTCCACCGGGACCTGGTTGTCGGCCCTGTTGATCATCGCGGGAGCACTGGTCGTGTCCGGCCTGCTCATCCTGGTGCTCGGTCGCCGCCGCCGCGATTGACGCCCACCCCATTTCACCTGCGCCGAGACTCTCCCGTTCTCTCCAGGCGGGCAATGCGGTCTGGATTTGCCCTGATATGTCCATGCCCGTTTCGCATCACATTTTCCGACAACCGGGTTGGAAGTGGCCTATGCGGTCGCTAGTATCGGCCCAGCGACCTTCACGACGAGCGCGGCCCGCTCCCGCGTTGGCGAACCACACCGGATGACGTGCCTACCCCACGGGTGCCTCGCATCGACGTCCGACCCAGGACCCGGCCGTGGTGACCGCCCAAGACGGCCCCATCAGGATTCACGCCGCCGTTCGTGATGGCACCGAGGAATCCCTGTCGCCCGTTCTACCTGAACTGGCGTTTTCCACCGGTTACCCCTAGACGACACCGGGACACAACTTGACGAAGATCTCCCTCACCCGTTCCGCCGGTCGCGCGGGCCTCGCCGCCGCCGCTGCCGGTCTGCTGGCGTTCGGCCTCGCCGCGCCCGCCGCAGCCGACCCCGTGCGCGCCCAGTACACGGGCAACGCCGAGACCGGTGCCACGGTCCGCATGGACGGCAGCAACGTCGGCACCAACCTCTTCAACCTCCGGCTGGAGGACGGCACCGTCCTCACCGCGTACTGCATCGACCTCGAGACCGGTATCCGCTCCAGCGCGTGGTACCACGAGAACGAGTGGGCCAACTACCCCGGCCGCGGCGAATTCGCCGAGCCCGCCAAGGTCCACTGGATCCTGCAGAACAGCTACCCGCGCAAGTCCGCCGAGGAGCTCGCCGAGGCGGCCGGGGTCGACAACCGGCACTTCGGTGACGAGGAGGCGCTGGGCGCCACCCAGGCCGCCATCTGGCACTTCAGCAACGGCGCGGACCTGACCGGCAATCGCCCCGACGGTGTCACCGAGGTCTACGACTACCTCGTCGAGAACGCCGAGGAACTGCCGCAGACCGCGGAGCCCGACGCCTCCCTGAGCATCACCCCCGAGTCGGCCTCCGGTGAGGCCGGCGGCGTCGTCGGCGAGTTCGAGATCGCGACCAACGCCACCGAGGTGCCGGTCACCCTGGGCGACGACGTCCCCGAGGGCGTCCAGCTCGTGGACCTCGAGACCGGCGAGCCCGTCTCCACGGTCGATGACGGCGACACCGTCGGCTTCACCGTCCCCGAGGACGCCGAGGACGGTACGGCCTCCTTCAGCCTGTCGACCACCGCCACGGTGCAGACCGGCCGCCTGTTCCTGGGCGAGGACCCCGACAAGGCGACCCAGACCCTCATCACCGCCGAGGGCGGCGAGGCCACGGTGTCCGCCTCCGCCAGCGTCGACTGGACCGCCGCGGTCACCCCGCCCACCGAGGAGCCCAGCGAGGAGCCGTCGGAGGAGCCGTCCGAGGAGCCCTCCGAGGAGCCCAGCGAGCAGCCGTCGGAGGAGCCCTCTGAGGAGCCCTCCGAGCCCGCCGACGACAACAACACGCCCAGCCTGCCGGTGACCGGTGGCGCGCTGGCCGGTCTGGTCGCGGCCGGTGTGGCCGCCCTGGGTGCCGGTGCCGGTGCGATCTACCTGAGCCGCCGCCGCAAGGCCGCCAACACGTCCGACGTGGAGGGCTAACCCCCTTCCGTCCCCGGACCCCCGGTGACGTGTGAGGGCCCGCCCGTGCGAGAGATCGCACGGACGGGCCCTTCGTCGTTCCGGGCACGCCCCGGCCCGCGTGGCCCGGGCGCGCCGGCCCCGGACACACGCGTGCCCGCCGCGTCGGGACGCGGCGGGCACGGGCGCGAGCGCGGCGGACGCTCAGCGGGTCGGGGTCAGCCCTGCACGGCGTAGGGGCTGCGGGCCAGGAGGTCGCCGTCGCGCTCGGCCAGGGTCCGCTCCACGGCCGCCGCCACCCGGTAGGTGCGGTCGTCGGCCAGCGGCGGGGCCATGATCTGGAAGCCGACGGGCAGGCCGTCCTCGGGCGCCAGGCCGCACGGGACCGACAGCGACGCGTTCCCGGCCAGGTTGGACGGGATCGTGCACAGGTCGGCCAGGTACATGGCCATCGGGTCCTCCGACCGCTCACCGATCGGGAACGCGGTGGTGGGCGTGGTCGGCGAGACCAGCACGTCCACGTTCTCGAACGCGGCCTCGAAGTCGCGCTTGATCAGGGTGCGCACCTGCTGGGCGCTGCCGTAGTAGGCGTCGTAGTAGCCGCTCGACAGGGCGTAGGTGCCCAGGATGATGCGGCGCTTGACCTCGGCGCCGAAGCCCTCGGCCCGGGTCAGCGACATGACCTCCTCGGCACTGCGCGTGCCGTCGTCGCCCACCCTCAGCCCGTAGCGCATCGCGTCGAAGCGCGCCAGGTTGGAGGAGCACTCGCTGGGCGCGATCAGGTAGTAGGCCGACAGGGCCGCGTCGAAGCTCGGGCAGGACAGCTCCACGACCTTGGCGCCCAGGGACTCCAGGAGTTCCAGGGTCTCGTGGAAGCGCTGCCGTACGCCCGGCTGGAAGCCGTCGCTGTCCAACTCCTTGACCACGCCGACGCGCAGTCCCTCGACGTCGCCGAGGCGGGCGGCGTCGACGACCGGCGGGACCGGGGCGTCGATGGAGGTGGAGTCGCGGGGGTCGTGGCCGGAGAAGGCCTCGTGGAGCAGGGCGGCGTCGAGCACGTTGCGGGCGAACGGGCCGGGAGTGTCCAGCGAGGAGGCGAACGCGATCATCCCGTAGCGGGACGAGCCGCCGTAGGTGGGCTTGGCGCCGACCAGGCCGCACAGGGCGGCGGGCTGGCGGATGGACCCGCCGGTGTCGGTGCCGGTGGCCAGCGGCGCTTCGAAGGCGGCCACGGCGGCGGAGGAGCCGCCGGAGGAGCCGCCCGGGATGCGGTCGGTGTCCCACGGGTTGCGGGTGGCCTGGTAGGCGGAGTTCTCCGTGGAGGAGCCCATGGCGAACTCGTCCATGTTGGTCTTGCCCATGATGACCAGGCCGGCCTCGCGCAGCCGCGCGGTGACGGTGGCGTCGTAGGGCGGACGCCAGCCCTCCAGGATCCTGGAGGCGGCGGTCGTGGGCATGTCCGTGGTGCTGAACACGTCCTTGTGGGCGACCGGGACACCGGCGAGCGGGCCCAGCTCCTCACCGGACGCGCGGCGGGCGTCGACGGCGCGGGCCTGGGCCAGCGCGACGTCGCGGTCCACGTGCAGGAAGGCGCCGATCCGGCCGTCCACGGACGAGACCCGGTCGAGGTAGGCCGTGGTGGCTTCCTCGGAGGACACCTCGCCCGCGCCGATGGCCGCGCCGAGGTCGGCGGCGGTCAGGCTGATGACGTCGCTCATCTACTCTTCCTCCCCGAGGATCCGCGGAACCCGGAACCGCTGTTCCTCCACCGCCGGGGCACCGGCCAGGGCCTGCTCCGGGGTGAGGCAGGGCCGGGCCTCGTCGGGTCGGTAGACGTTGGTCAGCGGCAGGGCGTGCGAGCTCGGCGGGATGTCGCCCTTGGCGACCTCCTGCACCTTGGCCACGGCGGTGAGGATGTCACCGAGCTGGGCGGCGAGCGTGTCGAGCTCGCTCTCGTCGAGCGCCAGCCGCGACAACCGGGCGAGGTGTGCGACCTCATCGCGGGTGATGGCGGTCATCAGTGGAGAACCGTTTCTTCGACGGACGGGTGTACCGACCCAATCCTATGGCGCCGACGCGGTGGCCGGTGCCGGTCCGCGTCCGCGGGCGCTCCGGGTTCAGGCGGTGGTGTCGGCGACGGTTCCGCCGTCGTGTGCGGCGAGCCACTCCTGGACCTCGTCGGCCGGCAGCGGGCGGGAGAAGTGGTGGCCCTGGGCGGCGTGGCAGCCGGTCTCCCGTGCGGCCTCGGCCAGCGCCGCGGTCTGCACGCCCTCGGCCGTGGCGCGCATGCCCAGTGCCCGGACCAGGGTGATGGCGGCGCGGACGACCGTGTGCCCCTGGTCGGACCCGCCGGTGAGGTGCGCGGTGAAGGACTCGTGGATCTTGACCTCGTCCAGCGGCAGTCCGGCGAGCTGGGCGAGGGTGAAGTGCCCGGTCCCGAAGTCGTCGAGCGCGAGTCCCACACCGAGGTCGCGGAGCCGGTGGATGGCGGCGGTGGCCGCCTCGGTGTCGACGATGAGGGCGTGCTCGCCAATCTCCAGCACGAGCTGGCCCGGCGGCACGTCGTGTTCGCGCAGCGCCTCGGCGACGGTGGCGGGCAGCGCCGGGTCCAGGAGTTCGCGGACGCCGAGGTTGACCGAGACCGGCAGGCGGAAGCCGTCGGCGCGCCACTGGGCGGTACGGGACAGCGTGGCGTCCAGGACCTGGCTGGTGAAGGCGCGGCTGAGGTGGGACTCCTCCACGATCGGCATGAAGTCGCCGGGGGCCAGGAGGCCGCGGGTGGGGTGGCGCCAGCGGGCGAGGGCCTCCAGCCCGATGGGCCGGTCGTCGGAGAGGCGGACCTTGGGCTGGTAGTGCATCTCCAGCGCGCCCTCCGCCAGTCCCCTGCGCAGTTCGCTGAACAGGCTGAGGCGCGCGGTGGAGTTGCGGTCCTTGCCGGGGTCATAGGACTCCACACCGGTGCGCCCGGCCTTGGCGACGTACATGGCGACGTCGGCGCGCTGCATGAGGGGCTCGAACTCGGTGGCGTCGTCGGGGTAGAGCGCGATCCCGATGCTCGCCTCCAGGTCGAGGTCGACGCCGTTGAGGCGCACGGGCTCGCCCAGGGCGCCGCGCAGCCGGGCGGCGACCTCGGCGGCGGCGTCGGTGTCGCGCACCTGGGGCAGCAGGACGGCGAACTCGTCGCCGCCGAGCCGGGCCACGAGGTCGCCGGGGCGGACGCTGTGGACGAGCCGTCCGGCCGCGGTCTCCAGGAGGCGGTCGCCCGTGGCGTGGCCGAGGGTGTCGTTGACCTCCTTGAAGCGGTCGAGGTCGAGCAGGAGCAGACCGACCCGGCCGCCGCGCTGGCGGGCGTGGGAGATCTCCTCCTGGGCGCGCTTCGTCATCAGGGTGCGGTTGGCCAGGCCGGTCAGTTCGTCGTGGTTGGCCTGGTGGTCGCGCCTGACCAGCATCAGGGCGCTGGCGTGCAGTGCGCTGAGGGGGAAGGCGAACAGGGGCACGTAGAGCACCGAGTAGGTCATGGCCACGACCACGAGCGGGGCGAGGCTGACCAGGACGGCGTTGATGTGCAGCTGCTGGCTCAGGTCCTTGAACAGGACCTGCTGGAGGGGGACGCGTTCGTGCATGGCCACGGCGCACATGACCAGGATGCGGTTGACGACGAGGTAGGCGACTCCCGCGAGCGCGACGACGGCGAGCTCACCGCCGGTGGGCAGCACGTCGAGTCGGGCGAGGGTGGGCTGGAGGAGGCGCAGGACGGCGTCGGCGACACCGAGGGAGAGGGTGTACTGCGCGGCGTTGAAGGCGTTGCGGTGGGCGGCGTGTCCGCGGGCGAAACCGGCGACGACGGCGGCCACGGCCTGCAGGAGCGCGGCCGCGGGCAACCCGTAGTAGATGACGATGGCCAGGGTGAACGGCAGGGAGGTGGGCGATCCCCCGTCCATGGACTGGCCGCGCACGGCCACCGGTCTGAGCTCACCGAGGATGATCATGCAGAGCAGGACCCACACGAGGGGTTGGCCGACCAGGCCGGTGATCTGGTCGAGGCCGACGTCGAGGCCGGAGACGACGAGCACGCCCGTGCCGGCGACGACGGCGCTCACCATGTACAGCCAGAGCGGTGTGCCGACCCGTGGACCGATGTCCCTGGTGCTGTGGGGATCCTTCATCCGTTGACCTCGTGAGGGGAACGCGGAGCGGGCGGCGCGCGGGCCGCCGATCCTGCCGGTTCGGGGTGCCCGTGATCCTGCCACCCCTCGTGGCCGAATCCGGGTTCGGATGCCAGGCATCCCGGGTATTGGTGTCCATCTTACGTCGTTTCGTCACCAACTGTCGCTTACCGAGAACTATCAGTTAACCAAGTCGTGTGCTCGTGTGGTGACAAACGAGCCAAAGTCATCGGAATGCACGAACGAAACCCGTGCGCATCCGGGAGAAATCGGCATGGACCGCCGCCGAGTCGAACGAACGCCCCACGCCTCGGGTTCCCCGCACGCCGACGGGCGCGCGGGATCGGCTGCCGTGGAGAACAGCGGACCGCGGGGCCGTCACGGCCCCGCGGTCCGGTGACCGGGTGGTCCGGTCGTAGGAGACCGGGAGGAGCGGCGGGCGCGGCGCCACCGCGTCCCGGGCGCGTGGCGCCGGCACGCCCTCCCCCCTCCGGCCGGCCCCGTCCGTGTCCTGGGCGGGTTACTCGTCCGTCTCGGGCTCGGGGTTGAGACGCCGCGTCAGGGCCGCCTCGGCACCCTCCTCGAGCAGCACCCGGAACCCGGCCTCGTCGAGGATGGGCACGCCCAGCTTCACGGCCTTGTCGTACTTGGAGCCCGGGCTCTCCCCCGCCACCACGAAACCGGTCTTCTTGGACACCGACGAGGTCGCCCGTCCGCCGCGTTCGGCGATCGCCTCCTTGGCGCTGTCGCGGGTGAAGCCCTCCAGGCCGCCGGTCACGACCACGGTCACGTCCGCCAGGAGGTCCGACCCGTACTCGGGTGCCTCGTCCTCCATGCGCACACCGGCCGCCGCCCACTTGCGCACGATCTCGGCGTGCCAGTCCACGGCGAACCACTCGCGGATCGAGGCGGCGATGGTGGGGCCGATGCCGTCCACGGCCGCCAGCTCCTCCTCGTCGGCCTGGCGGATCGCATCCATGGACCGGAAGTGCCGGGCCAGGTCCTCGGCCGCCCGCGGGCCCACGTGCCGGATGGACAGCGCCACCAGCACCCGCCACAGCGGCTTGGACTTGGCCTCCTCCAGCTGCTCGAAGAGCTTCTCGACCGTCTTCTTCGGCTCGCCCTTGAGATTGGCGAAGAACGACACGACCTTGGGTTCACCGGTCTTGGGATCGGTCTTGGGCTCGGTGGTGTCGGGATCGAGCACGTGGGTGCGGATCGGCAGCAGCTGGTCGACGGTGAGGTCGAACAGGTCGCCCTCGTCGCGCAGCGGCGGGTCGGCCGGCTCCAGGGGCTGGGTGAGGGCGGTCGCGGCCACGTAGCCCAGCGCCTCGATGTCCAGGGCCTTGCGCCCGGCGATGAAGGCCACGCGCTCGCGCAGCTGGCCCGGGCACGAACGGGCGTTGGGGCAGCGCAGGTCGACGTCGCCCTCCTTCTGCTGGCCCAGCTCGGTCCCGCACTCGGGGCAGTTCTTCGGCATCACGAACTCGCGCTCGCTGCCGTCGCGGCGCTCCACGACCGGGCCGACGATCTCGGGGATGACGTCGCCCGCCTTGCGCAGGGTCACGATGTCGCCGATGAGCACACCCTTGCGGGCGACCTCCTGGGCGTTGTGCAGGGTGGCGAACTCGACCTCCGAGCCCGCCACGAGCACGGGCTCCATCACGCCGTAGGGGGTGACGCGGCCGGTGCGGCCCACGCCCACCTTGATGTCGACCAGCCGGGTGGTGACCTCCTCCGGCGGGTACTTGTAGGCGATCGCCCAGCGCGGGGCCCGGCTGGTCGAGCCCAGTCGGCGCTGGAGCCCGAAGTCGTCGACCTTGATGACGATGCCGTCGATCTCGTAGGCGGGCTCGTGGCGGTTGGCCCGGTAGTGGTCGACGTAGTCGCGCACCTTCGCCATGGAGTCGACGACCTGGTAGCGGTCGCTCAGGGGCAGTCCCCACTCCCCCAGGAGGGTGTAGGCCTGCGACTGGCTGGTGAGCTTCACCTCCTCAGGAGCGCCCCCGGGGGCGTCGACGCCCCATCCCCCCTCCGCCTCGCCGTACCCGGCGGGGACGTAGGCGCCCACGCCGTGCACGATCATCGACAGCGGCCGGGTGGCGGTGACGCGGGGGTCCTTCTGCCGCAGCGACCCGGCGGCGGCGTTGCGCGGGTTGGCGAAAGGGGTGTGCTCGCCGGTGGCGGTGATGCGCTCGTTGAGCTCGCCGAACTCCTTGACCGGCAGGAAGACCTCGCCGCGCACCTCCAGCAGTTCGGGCGCCGGCCGGACGCTCTCGTCGAGCTGCTCGGGGACCGTATCGATGGTGCGCACGTTGAGGGTGATGTCCTCGCCCACCCGGCCGTCACCACGGGTGGCGGCGCGGACGAGGCGGCCCCGCTCGTAGACCAGGTCGACGGCCAGCCCGTCGATCTTGAGCTCGCACAGGTAGGCGTCGACGGGCACCTCGGCCGAGGCGCGGTCGGCCCAGGCGTTGAGCTCGTCGGTGTCGAAGGCGTTGCCCAGGCTCTCCATCCGGACCAGGTGCTCGACCTCGGCGAAGTCGACGCTGATGGGGGCGCCGACCTTCTGCGTGGGCGAGTCCTGCGTGATCAGCTGCGGGTAGGAGTCCTCGATGCCGCGCAGCTCTGCCATGAGGCCGTCGTACTCGGCGTCGGAGACGATGGGCTTGCCCAGGTAGTACCGGTAGCTGTGGTCGTCCAGCTCCCGGCACAACTCGGTGTGGCGGGCGCGTACCTCGTCGGGGATGTCGGTCGTGCTGTGAAGCGCGCTCACTCGGTCAACGCCTTTCTGCTGCTCTCGTGCTCGCCTGTCGCGGTCGCGGGTCCGCGGGACGCCCTACCGGCGGGGCTCGTCCCGCAGGACCCTGGCTCCGGCGCGAACGGCGTCCAGGGCCGCCCGCGCGTACCCGGGCGTGGCTCCCGCGAGCCCGCACGTCGGCGTGGTGACCACCGCGCGGGAGAGCAGGTCAGGGGTGATTCCCAACCGGTTCCAAAGCTCGCGTACAGGATCGACGGTAGCGGCGGCGTCGGACATTCGGGGGGACCGCAGCGACCCCCGTGCGCTGGTGGCGCCGGACGTTTCGGAGGTGTCCGCGGGCGGGGCGTCGGACGAGGGGACGACGCCGAGCAGCAGGCCGACGCCGGACTCCACGGCGGTACCGATCATCTCGTCGTGGTCCCGGGTGAGCAGCAGAGCGTTGAGGCTCAGGGCCCTGGCGCCGCTGCGGCGGAGCAGGTCGATGGGCGGGCCGGAGGCGCAGGAGTGCGCGGCGGGCACGGCACCGGCCTCCTCCAGAGCGGTGAAGAGCTCCCGCAGGACGGCCTCGACGCGCACGCGGTCCACGGCGCGCACCCGCCCGAAGCCGCTGGCGGTGGGTAGGGAGCCGAGCAGGACCGCGGTCAGGGAGGGCTCGTCGACCTGGACCAGGACGCGCGCGCCGGGGACCCGTCGGCGGACCTCGCCCAGGTGGGCCAGGACGCCCTCGCGGTGCGACTCGGCGAGGTCGCGGCAGGCGCCCGGGTCGGAGACCAGGCGCTGGCCGTTGCGCAGTTCGATCGACGCGGCCAGCGTCCAGGGCCCGGCGACCTGGATCTTGAGGGTGCCGGTGTAGCCGTGGGCGTGCTCGGTGAGCGCGTCGAGGTCGTAGGACATCAGGCTCGTGGCGCGTGCGAGGTCGCGGCCCGGCGTGTCGGCGACCCGCCAGGCGCTGGGCTGGACCTCCACGGGGAAGTCCACGAGGAGCCCGCCGGTGCGGCCGATCATGTCGGCGCCGACACCGCGGTCGGGCAGCTCGGGCAGGTGCAGGAGGTCGGGGAGCTCACCGCTGAGGGTGCGCATGGCTTCGTCGGGGTCTTCTCCCGGCCAGGACCCGACCCCGGTGCAGGAGGCGTCGGGCCAGGGATAGGGGTGCTGTTCGGTCACGATGCCCAAGGTTAGGGCAACGTCGGCCGCACAGCGCGGAAGCCGGGGGCTTTCCGTCGAGGGACCGCCGGGAGTCCGGCGTCAGCGGCCGGTCACACGGGCGCGGAGGAGTCCTCGGGGGCGGTGGGCGTCCGGTCGCGGCGGCGGGAGCGCAGTACCAGGACCGCGACCACGACGGCCGCCAGCAGGGCCACGCCGATGGCGAGCCACGGGGACCCCAGGAAGAGGGTCCACCAGGTGCCGACGAGCCCGGAGATGACCACGCCCCACAGCCCGGCCCAGATCAGACAGCCCACGACCATGGCGGCGAGGTAGCGGGGGAACCGCATGCGCATCGCGCCCGCCGCCAGGTTGACGGCGGTCTGCACGCCGACGGTGCAGAAGCTCAGGGTGACGACGGGGGCGCCGTAGCGGTCGATGCTCCGTCGGGCGCGGTCCAGCCGCGGACCGAGCCGCCGGCCCGTCCGGCTGCGCGTCACCCCGGCTCCCAGGCCGCGGCCGATCCAGTACGTGGCCTGGGCGCGGCACAGGACGATGCCGAGCAGCGCGAAGTAGACGATCCAGAAGGGTTGCCCCTCAAGGAAACCGAACTCGGCCATGGACAGGCCCCCTTCCTCGAGCAGCAACTATGCTATGCCTTACCTAACTTCGGCAAGGGTCAGGGGGCCCGGCCGAAGGAGATCCGCCCCTCACCGGCCGGTTCCTCCTCCGAGCGGCGCCGACCGCACGGCCGCGCGACGGGGCTCAGCCGGTGCTCGCTCCGGTGCGCAGCGCGCCCGAGCGCGCGGTCGCCGAGATCGTCGCCGACCCCAGAACCGTGTCGCCGTCGTAGACCACCACGGCCTGCCCGGTGGCCACACCCGCGGCCGGCTCGGCCAGTCGCACGACCAGCTCGTCGCCGCCGTCGGCCTCGCGCTGCCACACCGTCGCGGGGTACACCTCACCGTGGGCGCGCAGCTGCACGTGGCACTCGGTCGGCTCGGTCAGCGCGCCGGATCCGCTCCACACCGGCCGTACGCCGGTGATCTCGTCCACGGCCAGCGACGCGCGCGGACCCACCGTCACGGTGTTCTGGACCGGCTCGATGGACAGCACGTAGCGCGGATGCGCGGCGCCGCCCAGGCCCAGGCCCTTGCGCTGGCCCACGGTGAACGTGTGCGCCCCGTTGTGGGTGCCCACCACGTTGCCGTCCTCGTCCTGGATGGGGCCGGGCTTCTCGCCGATGCGCCGGTTCAGGAAGCCCGCGGTGTCGCCGTCGGTGATGAAGCAGATGTCGTGGCTGTCGGGCTTGTCGGCCACCGACAGGCCGCGCCGGTCGGCCTCGGCGCGCACCTCCTCCTTCGTGCAGTCGCCGAGCGGGAACACGGCGTGCGCCAGCTGCTCGGCGTCGAGCACGCCCAGGACGTAGGACTGGTCCTTGGCGGCGTCGACGCTGCGTACGAGGCGCCCGTCGATCTTGCGCACGTGGTGCCCGGTGGCCACGGCGTCGAAGCCCAGCGCGATCGCCCGGTCCAGGACCGCCTCGAACTTGATCTTCTCGTTGCACCGCAGGCACGGGTTGGGCGTGTTGCCCGACTCGTACTCGGCGACGAAGTCCTGCACGACCTCCCGGTCGAACTCCTCCGACATGTCCCACACGTAGAACGGGATACCGATGACGTCGGCGGCCCGGCGGGCGTCGTGGGAGTCCTCGACGGTGCAGCAGCCGCGCGCGCCCGTGCGATAGGACTGTGGATTCTTGGAGAGCGCCAGGTGAACGCCGGTGACGTCGTGGCCCGCCTCGGCCACACGGGCCGCGGCGACCGCGGAATCGACTCCGCCGGACATGGCGGCCAGTACACGCAAAGTCATAGTGCACACCAGCGTATGCGCCCGCTCGGTGTCCGGACCACGGATTTCGGGCGGGGTGGGACACTCCCGCCGGGGCACGGCGAGGGTGGTCGCCGGGTTCTGCGAAAATCGGACCATGGCTCTGTTCCGTCGTCGTCGCTCCGCCGACTCCACCTCCGCCGTCACCGCGTTCTGGGACGCCTGGCCGACCGCGCGCGATGCGCTCGCCAACGCCGTCGAGTCAGAGCAGCCGGCTCCGTCCGAGGTGTCCGAGGAGGTGAGCGAGCTGGTCAGGAGGATCCATCCGGACCTGGACTGGGAAGTGGGCCGGGCACCGAGCCGTCCGAGCGGTGGCCTGGACGACCTCGACCTGTCGATGGACGCGGACCCCAGCAAGCTCCTGGAGCAGCTCGCGGCGATGGACGACCCCTCCAAGCTCACCGAGGGCCCGCTCTACGCGATGACCCTGCGCCCGGGCACCTCGGAGGAGGCCCGTGTACAGGCGGAGCGCTGGGCCCGGTCGGCGCCCGAGGACGACCAGTGGACCTTCCTCCCGGTCCGACGCGCCGACCACGAGAAGCTCTCCTCCACCGTCACCTGGGACGACCACGAGCTCGACCTGTCGCACGTCTCGGTGTCGATGCGGGTCAACCAGGCCACCGCCCGGATCGAGGTGGGCGTCTACCACCCCGACAACATGTTCCTGTCGGAGGAGACCCGCCAGGGCGTCGCCGAGCACGTCACCCTGCTGGCCCTGGGCGAGGACGACATGGTGCGGTGGATCGGGAAGGTGGCTCCGCTGGACGAGGCGCCTCTGGACCCGCTGTCGCCCACGGCCATGCCGGCGGTCGTCCGCCAGATGGTCGACCTCCTCGGCGGCCCGGGCGGATGGGCCGGCTTCGAGGGCCGGGTGCCGATCCAGGGCGGGTTGGAGTTCCGGATCAGACACCCCCTGACCCGGCGCGACTACCCGGCATTGTCGCTGTACGTGCACGTGGTCGTCCCCTACACGCACCTGGACGAGGACCGGCTTCCGGCGGAGGAGTCGCTCGCCGCGCTGACGGAGCTGGAGGAGCGGCTGGCCGTTCTGCTCGGGGACAACGGCGCGCTCTTCGCCCGGCAGACCACCGGCGGGCGCCGCCAGTACCACTACTACCTGGACCCGGACTCCGGTGTGCTGCCGGAGTTCGAGGCGGCCCTGATGGACTGGACCGAGGGAGAGGTGAAGCTGCGTACGCACCTCGACCCCCAGTGGTCGCAGTTCAACGCCATCCGCCGCCCGTACCTGCGCAAGCTGGACGGGTAGTTCCCCGCGCCGCGGCACAGGTCGACCGGAACGCACCGATTCATGGGGAAACGCGTCGCTTCGCGACGCGCGGGTGACCGTTCATTGACCTCGCGCCGACACGCGGGAGACGATGCGGACGCGGGCGTCAAGAGCGATCCCCACGTGCCACATCTGGCGCCCAAGCCCCAAACGGCGTAACGTGTCCTCCCCGCCGGGAGGAAATATGCGGTCATTGGACGGCGTGTTGCCACGAGCGCCCACGGGCCGGCCGAGAGTCACCGCGGTCGGTGCGGTACTCGCCCTGTGCCTGGTCGGTGCGCCGGTGATGTCGCTGTTCCCCATCGGGCTGTGGGAGGCGGCCGAGGCCCTGACCATGAGCGGCGCGGGCATGGGAGTCCTGGTGTTCGCCCCGCTGGTGGCGGGCGTCGTGTTGCTCATGACCTGGTTGGGAACCCGCTGGCTGGAGGGCGCGGGGGTCAACCACCCCACCTCCGCGGCGTCGTTGGTGACGGTCACCGCCATGGCCACGCCCGTGTTCGTCGCCTTCCTGGCCCCGGCGGCCACACCGGTCCCGGGCAACACCACCATCGGCATCGCGGTACTGAGCGCCGCCGTCGCGACCCTGGGCATGGGCGCCTGCATGGCCTGGGGCAGCCTGCCCGACCGATTCCAGGCGGGAGTCCTGCCCGCGGTGGTGGTGGTCGCGGCGCTGCTCACCGCGCTGCCCGTCGTCTCCGACGCAGTACTCGCCCGAGCCGCCGACGAGCGCTCACGGGAGCAGATCGAGTCCTTCGACCAGACCATCGCGGTGCTGGACCACCCGAACTGGTCCCCGGACGAGGTCCACGAGGTCGACGGCGCCCTGCGCTTGACCTACCGCGATCCCGAGGGCACTCCCGTGTACGTGCACACCTGGACGGGAGCGCGGGCCAGGGGCTCGGAGGGCATCCGGTCGGGATGCGAGTTCCCGGACGTGCGCTGCCGGAACACCGACGGCGCGGTCGCGGTCTACCGCGGCGGGAGCACCCCCGCCGAGCTGCGCACCCATCTCAACGACGGCGTGGTCGTGTGCCTCACCTCCGACCCCGGCAGCCGGGTCGACCTGGTCTCCACCGCCCGGTCCCTGCGCCCCGAGGCCCCGGGCGAACGCGAGGACCTGGTCGCGGCCGTCACCGGCTGACCACGGTCCGGGAGCTCCCCACCCGAGGAGCAGCCCCGGGGCCGCCCGGCCGTGCGTGTCCTCCCATGCCTGGTGCACGTCCGAGGGCGTCTGGTCGGGACACCGGCACCGGAGGCGGCGCCCGATCACCGTGGCCGAAAGTGGCCGACCGATCACCCATGCGCGCGAGACCCTCTGGAGAGGTGAGTTCCCTTCAGGTAAAGTCACCTCGGCAAGCGCTTTCCCCCCACATCGGAGTCGCTCAATGCCCCCGCTCCCCTCCCCCCTCCGCACACGCGGGCCCTCCCGGCTCCGGCCGTGGATCACCGGCGCCATCGCGGCCGTGGTCGCCATGGCCGGGCTCGTGGTCACCGCACCGGCGGCCTCCGCGGACGAGGTCGACCCGAACACCTGGTTCACGCTGCGCAACGTGCACTCGGGCCTCGTCCTGGACGTGGACTCAGCCTCGACCGAACCCGGCGCCGCGCTCGTCCAGGCGACCCCCACCGGCGCGGCCAACCAGCAGTTCCGGTTCCTGCCCTCCGACGACGGCAGCTACCGGATCCAGGCCCGGCACAGCGACCAGGTGGTCGACGTGGCCCGGGGCAGCACCGAGAACGGCGCCTCCATCGTGACGTGGCCCGACCGGGACAACGGCAACCAGCGCTGGAGCGCCACCGCCGACGGCGACCGCGTCACGCTCGTCAACCAGACCTCCGGCAAGGCGCTGGAGGTCTGGGAGCGGTCGACCGAACCCGGCGCCCGCGTCTCCCAGTTCGCCCCGAACGGCGGCGCCAACCAGCGGTGGGAGCTCGTCCCGGTCACCGACGGCACACCCGGAGACGGCTCGCCGACCGACGCCAACATCCACTATTTCGGCCGCTGGGACACCCGCGAGAGCGGCGCCTACGTGCCCGGCTGGGCCGGGGCGTACCTGGAGACGTCCTTTACCGGCACCTCGGTCGCCGCGAACCAGCGCGGCACCGTCGACCTCTACTACAGCCTCGACGGTGGCCCCTACACCTGGCTGCGCAACGCCAGCGGCACCGTGACCCTCGCCGACGGCCTCGCCCCCGGCGAGCACACGCTGCGGCTCGGCTACCGGGAGGTCGCGGGCTCCTACACGGGGGACGCGGTGTTCCGGGGCCTGACACTCGACCCTGGCGCGGAGACGATCGGCTCGACGCCGCCCGACCGCGTCATCGAGTTCATCGGCGACTCGATCACCGTGGGCCAGCCCAACGCGAACCGGCCCTTCACCTCCTACCCCTGGCTGGTGGGTGAGGACCTCGGCGCCGGGCACACCCAGATCGCCCAGGGCGGCGCGTGCCTGCTGCCGAGCGACTGCTACGGCATGCTCGACTGGTTCCTGCGCACCTCGTCCGCTGACGGCTCCCCCGCCTGGGACTTCCGCTACGACGCGGCCGCCGTCGTGATCAACCTCGGCACCAACGACATCGGGCGGCGCCCCACCTCCGAGCAGTTCCGCGACGGCTACGTCGAGCTGATCGCCCGCGCCCGGGCCGAGTACCCCACCGCGGAGATCTTCGCTCTGCGGACCTTCCGCGGACGCTACGTCGCCGAGACGGAGGAGGCGGTGCGGATCCACAACGACCGCGGTGACGGAGACGTCCGGTTCGTCGACACCACCGGTTGGATCGGCGACGAGCACCTGGTCGACTCGGTCCACCCGAACGAGGCCGGACACCGGGTCATCGCCGACCGCCTGGCGCCGATCATCGGCGCGCAGCTCGGCTGACCCCTCCCCGGGGCCGGTCGCCGATCCCCGATCCCGGCCGACCGGCCCCGGGCCCGATGCCTGTTCCCTCATCACCCGCGAGCCCTGACACCCCCGTCCCAGGATCGGGAGGGGCCACAGGAGCGCGGGGCGTCGACGTCCTCCGCCTCGTGGAGGCCGCCGTCGACGGCCGCCCAGAAGGACCGAGTCGCCGCGCCCCACCAGACCACCGCGCGCGGGTTGTTCGTCTGGCTCGCCACCGCCTGGGCGTGCTCGCGGGCGCACTCGGACCGGAGCCCGCCGAGCCGGGGAAGCGATCGGGCCCGTTCCACCCGGCACGTGGGGTGGACGCATCCGACGCATACCGGACCGATCATCTCTCCCCGCCCGCGCACGAGGGAGGAAAACCGCCCCCGACCTGGGTCGACCTGCGGAAATCCGCCCACCCGGGCGACGAAGTCACTACCCTTGGTCATCAAGATCCTGCCTGAAGTTCTGGGCCGCGAGGCGCTGGCACGGCGAGCGGGATCGGGGCGGCGTCGTGGTTCACCACTGCCCGCCCGACCACCGCCGGTCACCCACGTCCTGTGGCGCGTCAGCCGAATGCGTGCGTTCAGGGCCCACTCCCGGGTGGCGGCGGAGGCGACCAACCGGGCGTCCGCCCGAGCGCGAGGGGCCAGGCACTGGGGGCCAGGCCTGGCCCCCGCTGTTGGGGGCGAGAACCGTCCCCCGTTCGCTGTCCTCGAAGTCGAAGTCCAGGTAGCACCAGACGCCGCCCCTCCGTCTCCCCCGGCACACGACCCCCGGAAGCCCAACCCCTCGGGCCTCCGGGCGCCTCACGTCCTGGCGAAAGGGCTACCCGTTCCCGTTGGCGTTGGGCTGGTGGACCGGCTCGGGGACGGCCGTCCCCTGACCGGTCGGCTCGTCCGCGTCCGGATCTCCCCCGTGATCGCGCACCATGCGGTCCAGCCGCGCCACCTGCTCACTCAGCTCCGTCAGCTTGACCATGACGGCCTCGTGCTGAACGGCCTCCAACTCCTGGTCCTCGACCCACCACCGGGAATCGACCTCCTGCTCCATCGACGTCACGATCACGCCGATCACGAGGTTGAGGATGATGAAGGTCGTCAGAACGATGTAGCCGACGAAGAACATCCACCCCATCGGGTGGTCCTCGGCGACTGCATCGGCGAAGTCCGGCCAATTCTCCGTCGTCATCACCGTGAACAGCGTGTAGAGCGACGTCCCCAGGTCGCCGAAGTACTGCGGCACGTCCTCGCCGAAGAGCTGCTGCCCCAGGATCGCGGCCGTGTAGATGACCACCAGGAGCAGCCCGATGACCGTGCCCATCCCGGGCACCGCACGGAACAGGGCACTGATGATCGTCCGCATCTGCGGGACGGCGGTGATCACCCGCAGCACCCGTAGCACGCGCAGGATCCGCAGGACCGAGAAGGGCCCGGTGGCGGGGATGACGGAGATGACGACCACGAAGAAGTCGAACCAGTTCCACGGGTCCCGGAAGAATCCGCCTCTCCACGCGATCAGCTTCAGGGTCAGCTCGACGACGAAGACGCCGACCACGACCCGCTCCGCCAACACCAAATACGGCTGGGCAGAACCCCCATAAGTTGCCCACCCCAAAATGGCGGCATTGATCAGGATCACCACGAGCATCGTGTTCGAGAACCAACGGCTCTCGACCACATGCGCGACCTGCGAACGCCGCAAGTTTACTTCCCCTTCCGCAAAACACGCTGTATGCCGAAACAGCGGGTCAAAGATATCGAATCGCCGACCCCGACCCCTCCAGTGCGCTCCGGGTGGTCCGGCAGTCGCCCACGCCCCAGAACGACCGGCGCCCGCCCACGGTCCTGGGTCACGAAAGCATCACCCACAGCCCGGATATCGCGTGGAACATCCCACACCCCCGTTTCGGCCGCACCCTGACCCGAGACGGCATCGTCCACAAACACGCTGTGCTCCAGGAACTCCTCCATCACGCCGGGAAACTACGACGAAAGCTTCGACGGCTCGGAGGCGACAGCGGTTCAACCGAGGCCCGGACCCACTGGTATCTTCACTGCTGGCCACGGCACCAGCCGGGGCGGCGGCGACGGCACAGCGCCCGCGATCGAGGAAGAGGCATGGCGGAGCTGAAGTACTTCACCGGGGCGATGAACTCGGGCAAGAGCACGATGGCTCTGCAGGAACACCACTCACGCGGCGGCGAGGGCGTGCTCTACACGAAGCAGGACCGTGCAGGCGAGGGGATCATCTCGTCGCGCCTCGGCCTGACCTCCCCGGCCGTCGAGGTCGGCGACAACCTGGACCTGTACGACGACATCGCCGACCGCAAGGCCCCGTACGTGATCTGCGACGAGGCCCAGTTCCTGTCGCACAAGCAGGTGGGCCAGTTGGCGGGAGTCGTCGACGGCATGGGCATCGACGTGTACTGCTACGGCATCCTGACCGACTTCCAGGGGCAGTTGTTCCCGGGTTCCCAGCGCCTGGTCGAACTCGCCGACAAGATCGAGGTCCTGCCCGTGTCGGCTCGCTGCTGGTGCGGGAGCCGGGCGACCCACAACGCCCGCGTGGTCGACGGCGTCATGATCTACCAGGGCGAGCAGGTCCACATCGGCGGCAACGAGTCCTACGCCACCCTGTGCCGCCACCACTTCATGGCCGGCGTCGCCTGACCAGCACCTACTCCGGAATCCAGTACTCAAAGCCGTGGCCGAGGAAGTTCGTTATCTTCCTGGCTTCGGTCCGGAAGGTGTTCTCGGGAACAGCACCGACAGATCCTTCGACCTGGTCCTCGAAGCGAATAACATACACAGCGCTCTTGGCTTGAACCAGAAGTAGATAGACGGACTGCCCCTGCTCACCCGAGCCATAAACGGAATACGATCTCGGCCCGAAGTCGGCACTGCCCTCGGCCTCTACCTCTGACACGCCTTCCGCCAGCCCAGAACGACTTTCCTCGAATTCATTCGAAGCAAGCTCTTCCGGGGATCTCCCACCCTCGGCGTCGATGATCGCATCATACTTGAATTCGAAGTCCCAGGGCGTGGATCCACCAGATGGAGTGATCGTCCAAAGGCAGTCGTCCCGAACGACCCTCGACGCACCCTCGATATCCGGTTCACCACCGGTCTCGGTATCCACATAGTCTTCACCACCGTCCACTCGCGTGGTCGTAATCGTGGTGAGTGGATCAAGGTTGTCGTCGCAAACGTTCATCTCTTCTGCTGCGAGGGAAGAACGCGCTTCTCCGATCTGCTCCGCAGGTCCTGTGCCGGTTTCGGCAGAGGCTTCGATCCCCGACGATGCGGCGTCGAACAACGTACTGATGACCAGTACGAGCACCCCGAAGACACCGAAGGCGGCCAAGGTTCCGCAACCGAAGACCGCGGCCGCCGCGCGCCAACCGTGAAGCCCCTTCTTCGGAGCGGCGACCTTTTCATCAGCCACGGTTATCCTGTGCCTCCAGCTGGGCCTTCACGTCCGGATGCTCGAGCGGGCGGGTGAATCCCACGATGTCCGCACGATTGGGGTTATCGTACTCCCGCACCGCGATCGGTCCACAGTCGGTGCACCAGGCTTCGACCATCAGACCATCGCCGATCACCATGCCCATATGGCCTGGCCCCGGAGGCTCTCCGGCTCTGGTCACATCGAAGAACACCAGGTCACCCGGTTGTTCCTCCCCCTGCGGAATCTCCGGGCCGAATCCCCACTGGTCCTGTGACACCCGGGGAATGGTCGCGCCGATGCTTTCGTAGGCCTTCATCGTCAGCCCGGAGCAGTCGTAGCCGTTCGGCCCGGTTCCACCCCAGATGTAGGGCTTCCCCCGCTGGTCCAGGGCCCAGTCGATGACCGCCTGTGTGAGTTCGTCAGGAGCACGGCCGATAGGAACGCCTTCCGCGTCGAGCTCGCAGAGGACGGCCGTGCGGACCGAGTCCGTGGTGTTGAATTCGCCGTCGGAGTACTCCCCGGCCCACTCCATGACGTCGTCCACGTACCACCAGGCGTGGTTGTATCCGTAGATCGCCTGTCGAACGTCGTCGGCGAGGCCGTGGGCCAGCAGATAGTCCGCGGCCGCGGGGATCGCGTCAGCCGGATCGTAGACGTTCACGATCCCGTCCCCGTTGCCGTCGAGCCCGTATCCGGTCTCCGGCCGGTCCTCGACCGCTTGGACGGGCTCGCCACCCCAACTGTTCCCCGCCGCCGAGCCGTCGAGCGAACCGAACTGCATGGGCCCGGCCGCGCCCCAGTCGTTGTGTCCCTCGGTGATCCCCGGGCCCTCCCAACGCCCGTGATGGGACTCCACCTGACCTACGCCCGCGAGGATGTTCCATGGAATCCCTCGGTCCTCCCCGACCTCCTGATAGATCTCCAGGTAGTTCTCCGGGATGGAATCCATGGCGTAGCCGCTCGCGTCGGGCTGATCGGCGTCCGCGTTCGGCGCACAGACGAGACCGTTGGCCAGCATCGAGCCGACCTGCTGTGTCGAATTCGAGATCACCGGGATCACGAACATGGCGAGCATGATCGTGAGCGTGACCCCGATGACGGCCGCGGCGCCGACCCACAGACCCGCGGCGCCCTTGTCAGACCTGGTGGGGGTGATGAAACGGGGGAACAAAAGAGTCACTCCTCCCCGAACTGTCCAGCGTCGCCGGGTTGAAAGTCGAAGACCCTCCACCGGTTCCCACTACGAACGACGGTGACGGCGAACTCCCCGAGCTCCTCATCGAACTCGGCGTCACCCGTCTCCGTGATGGACTGGACGGTCACGACGAACGTGATGGAGTCTTCACCGAAGGTCCTGACCCTGTCGACCTCCGCACGCCCCTCGGCGACGGCCTCCACACCGGACATCTCCTCCCAGAAGGCTCCGGCGCGCGTCGCCTCGGACAGGACTCCGGCGTACTCGGGGGTGGCCAGATCCTCCATCGCGGCGTAGTAGGACTCCGGAGACTGGGTGTAGTCGATCGTTCCGTAGGCCTCGCCGAAGGCACGCGCCGTAGCGCCGGCGGCTCGGAACTCCGCCTCGCTGAACGGCATCCAGTCGAAGACGTCCAGATCGTCCTCGTCCGTCGTCTCGATCGGACTGGGGGCCACCGTGGACAAGCCGCCCAGCCCACCGCTGTCCTCCGGTCCGGCCGGAGGGGGGCCGGAATCCGGTGGAGCGGCCGCCGGTTCCTCCTCCGGCTCATCTCCCCCGAAGCCCCCGACACTGAGATAGAGGCCGAAGGCGACCAGCACGACGACAAGTCCGATGAAGACCGCCCGCTGGGCGCGTTCGGGGAGAGGGTTCGGCATGGGTCGGGGCCTTTGTCCGTCAGTCGTCGTTCAGCCAGAAGGGCACGTCGCGCTTGCGGTCCCTGCTGTTGGAGGAGCTGGTCTCCCCCCAGAAGGGGGTGATGGGAGCATTGTCCTTGCGCTTGCCGGATCCGGTCAGCCAACCCCCGTCGCCGTCGCTCCGACTGCCGGCCGGGCCGGGCGCCGGCCGGGCCGGTCGCTGGGGGGCGGACCGCTCACGCCGGTCACGCGGGGCTCCCCAACGGGAACCACGGCTCCCGAAGCTCCCCTTGGCCGGCGTTTCCTCCCGGCCGTTGAAGATCCCGCGACCCGTACCGGGGTCGGGCCGCTCCGCACCGGCAGCACGCCCAGGAGCAGACGGACGGTCGCCGCCGACGGCCGGGGCTCCTCGTCCGCCCCCGTCCTCATGACGGCGCGAACCACCACGATCTCCGCTGTCGGAACCGAAGACGGAAGCCCAACCGCTGTCCCCGGTCCCGGTGTATCCGCCACTCGGCCGAGGCGGGATAGCACCACTCCCACCACCGTTCAGCGTCGGCGCCTTGTCGCCGCTTCGACTCGCACTCGCTGTCCGTGATCCGCTGGCGGCAGTGGTCTCACGGTTCATCCGGAGCGGAGGCGGAGAGCCGTCGCCTCGGACCCGGCCATAGCCGGCAGTGCCTCGTACCCGGGTCCCATCACCGCGCACCGGCCCGCCCTCGGCCTGTGGGTCTTCTCCCACTGCCCCTTCCATCGCACCGGCCGCACCTCCGGTCCCAGCCGGGACTCCAGCGGCGGCACCGGCGACCATCGGCGCACGGCGTAGGCCCCAGGCCTGGGCCTTGAAGTTGGCGACCGGGGGCAGGACCGCCGCGCTCCTGCTGAGGGCGCGGCTCTGCGCCGCGTCGCTGACGATGCGGGAGGTGAAGGTGTTGGCGTTCACGGAAGCGAAGAGGTAGGCGAACGGCTTTCGGTAGATGAAGAGCGCCAGGGTGAACAGGGCGAGCAGAATCATCTGCAAGCCCCATCCAAGACTGGTGGACATGACCATCCCGTAGCACATGACCAACAACGAGATCAGGAGAACGACGAAGATCTGCTTCAGCAGGAAGCCGATCATCAACTCCACCCAGCGCAGCAGGACCATGCGCCCGTAGCCCGGATGGATCCCGATCAGGAGGAAGATCGGCGCGAACAGGAAGAGGAGCAGGAACCCGATCTTCAGAACGATGAGAGCTATTGAACCGGCAAGGATCAGGCCACCTGCGAAAATTGATGCAAAAAGCGCAAGTGTCGCCACTCCGAGACGACTGCCTTGATCCTCTCCAGCAAAAAGCGGGTAGACGCTAGGGAAAGAGGACTCAACGTTCGAGGCAATCGCCTCGTAGTTCTCCTGTTTATCTTCTAGAAGCGTCGTAGCGTCAAGCTCTCCATCAGATATCTGTTGCTGCTCCACTCGGCTGATTCCCTGCGCCGCGATCAGTTCCGTCGCGTGCTCCTGAGAAGCAATCTCCGCGATGTCCCCGTTGCCGAACTGTCCGGCGACCCAGGGTTGGCACACCAGGCTCGACCACAGCATGTCGGCGTTGCGGCGCACCTGGAAGTCCGCCTCGGACTCCCACGCCGCCCGTTCCGGTGCTTGGGCCCCGGCCGGACACGAGCCCGACCCGCCTCCGTAGGGAACCTGGCCCACCGTGCTGGTCACCAACTGGCTTCCGGAGTTGACCAGGCCGCTGGACAGACCCATCACCTGGGCCGGGTTGACCAGGATCCACATGCCCAGTGCCGTGGCCGCCACCATCCAGATCGTCGATTCGATGGTGAGGGTCATCCGCTTGCGGATGAGGCCGAACCACCCCAGCCACAACGCGCCCAGAATGACCACCGTCGGAATGAGCGGTCGCCAAATGCCCTCGCGGAGCGTGACGACGACGTTCTCGACCAGTTCGTTGAAGCTGGACAGAAGACCGTCGGACGTGGCCGCCTGGTAGACGGTGATCGTGGACTGGTTGATGGTCTGGGACAGGTCCCAGGCCGTGTTCGCCAGCGTCGCCTGGGCGCCGTTGGAGATGCCGTCCACACACGACTCGGTGATCATGTGCCATTGCGTCCCGGCCGTTCCGTACTGCCCGTACATGCTCGCGTCGGGAGGCAGTCCGTCCGGCGATCCCTCGATGGCCGACTGGGACTGCGGCGGAACCAGCAGTCCGTCGGAACCGCTGCCCGCCGATTCCGGCAGGGGCGCGGGCTGTCCAGGGCACAACGGGTTCGCGTGAGCGCTGGTGAGCGGCAGCACGAGGAAACCGACTAGCAGGAGGAACGTCATCAGTAGGCGTCGCCAACCCCGCCGGTGGACGTGCTGATGCGTCATCTGCTGGCTCCTGCGTCGTGGTCCGTGCCGAGGGACGATGGCAGACTCGGGGCCCGGGCCGCGCGCACGCCGAACTGTCGGCCACCCGCGACGGTGGACCCCCGCATGTCTCTACCCCATCATCCATGGTGCGCCATCCCCGGGTTCAGGCACGAGAGCAACGCGACCGGTTTTGCCGTTCCCGTCACGGACGCACTCCTCCCCATGGGGACATATCGGGCGTGACTTACTGTTTCCGCAGGTAGTGGACATGATCGGCCTTCCGAAACGCCCCAATACCCCTAGGCCACAATTTGGTGGCCCGCAAGCGAGTATGAGCGGCATCACACTCATGTTCTCGGCGAAAAGTGGACACCAGATGATCAATCGGACTGGGCCGCCGTCCCCAGAACACCTTCCGTGAGAACCCCAGTCATGGTTGGCGCAGGGCCGAAACCCACACGCGGAGCGACCCGCACCGCGAAGACATTCGGTTTCCGACGCACATGAGGCCTGGTGTTCATTCCACGTACACCTTTGATTCATCCGCGGGTACCTCCGCGCCCCCGGAGCGACCGCCCCCGGCCCCCCGGCGGTTCGTGGCGAGGACGAGCGCTCCCGTGGGTGGACGCCGTGAAGGTGCCCGCGGTGAGGGAACGCCGGTGAGCGTCGCCGAAGGGCCGACCGGCCGAGGGCAGGGGTGGTCGATGCCCGCTGAACTCCTCCGTTACCGTGGCGGCGAGGAGGAGTGCACGACGCGGGGCCGACTCGGAGCGGCCCTCGGTTCCGAACCCCGTCGGGCACCTCCCACGTGCGGATCGAGTGGGAATCGGGGTTCATCGTGCAGGTCGGCTCCACCCCCGCACCACCCGCGCGCACGGCTCCGACCCGAACGGCCCGGGCCCTCGCCCTGCTCCTGTGCGGGGTGCCCTACGCACTCTGTCTCGGTCTGGCCCCGACAGCGCTCTCGTGGTCATGGGACACGCTGTTCCAGGGCGGCCGCGGGATCGCGCACGACCTCGTCTTCTTCGCGGGAACGGTCGTGCTCGCCGCCGCCGGCCTGGCCCTCCTGACCGTCCTCCTCCGAAGGTCGGGGGTCGTGCGGCCCGCGACCGCGGCCGGGTTCCTCACCGCCGCGGGCATGGCCGCCTGGGCCCAGACGGCCGTCACCGACCGCCTGGCCAGCGCTCCCTGGTCGGTGGGCACGGCGGTGGCCGCGGCTCTGGCGGCGGCCGTCGTCGCCGCGGTCGTCGCGGCGGCCGGTGAGCGCCGGCCCTGGCTCGTCGTGTGCGCCCTGGTCGGTCTGCTGGTGCTGCGAGCCATGGCGGAGGCCGTCGTCGGAGCCCAGGTCCACGAGAGGACCCTCCGCGCCACCGAGGCGACCTACGCCGCCTACCCCCACGACATCGCCCTCCTCGACGACCCCGCGTGGGAACCCGTCGGCACGCGGCTCACGGAGGCCGGCCACGCCTTCGTTCTCACCTACGAGGACGGGGACGGACAACGGGTCGTCCTCACGAGCGCACCCGCGGAGTCCTTCCTCGGCGGTCGGCCGGAGCCCCTCCGGTCCGGCTGCGACACCGCGACGTGCGAGGAGAGCGGGGGTGTGGTCCTGCTCGCGTCGGGCGCCGCCGGGACGGGCGGGCCTGACCTGGCCCGCAGGGAACTCGCGCCCGGCTTCTACGCACAGCTGTCGACGGCACCGGAGGCGCGCTCGCGCCCGGCCGCGGACGGGTCAGCCGGACCTCGCACGGCCGACCTCACCGCCGACGATCTCGTGCGGCTCTCCGGCCGGGTCCGGATGGACGGGGACGGTGACCGCGAGGCGCTGGCCCGCGACGTCGTGGCGCACCACGAGTGGTGAGGCGCCCCGCACCGTCCAGTCCCGGCCCCCCATCGGCCTCCGAAACACCCGTGCCGGACGCTGACCACTACCGGTCACCTGTCCCACGGGGCCGGTGGACGTCCGGCACTCCGGCTTACAGTGGGATTCGTCCGTATAACGTCGGCGGCCGCCGTCGAGCGCCGCGGTAGGCCTCTTCTTGGATAGATTGGCCTGCGCATCGTCCCCCACCGCCAGAAGGGATGCGCCCCTATGTCCTCCCCCGGTCGCTCCTCCGTCGGCCGATACGAACTACGGGAGCGGCTCGGCGCGGGCGGCATGGGCACGGTCTGGCGCGCGTGGGACCCCGCGCTGCGGCGCGACGTCGCCGTCAAGGAGGTCAGACTCCCCGACGGCATGGACCCGGACGAACGCGCCGAGGCACACGCCCGGTCGATGCGCGAGGCCCAGGCGACCGCCCGGATCCACAGCGGCGCGGTGGTGGCCGTCCACGACGTGCTGGACGACGGCGAGAGCCCGTGGATCGTCATGGAGCTGCTCAGTGGCCGATCCCTGGCCCAGTACGTGGAGCAGCAGGGCCCGATGCCCGTCGAGCGCGTCGAGGAGGCCGCACGGTCGCTGCTGGGCGGGCTGAAGGCGGCGCACGCGGCCGGTGTCACCCATCGGGACGTCAAGCCCGCGAACATCATGCTGACCGATGACGACCGGACCGTGCTCACGGACTTCGGCATCGCCAACGTCGACGGCAGTACCGCCCTGACCCAGACGGGCGTGTACATCGGTTCTCCGGAGTACATGGCCCCCGAGCGGTTCGAGGGTGAGCGGGCCCTGCCCGCGTCCGACCTGTGGAGCCTGGGTGTCACGCTCTTCGCGCTGGTCGAGGGCCGGTCGCCGTTCAAGCGGGACAGCATCACCGGTGTCATCACGGCCGTCCTGACCGCCCCGGTGCCGCCACCGCTGTCCGAGGAGTCCACCCGCGGCGGTGCGGCGGGCGCTCCCCTGCGGGACCTCATCGCGGCCCTGCTCAACCGGGACGCCGCCGCGCGGCCCGACCCCGACCAGGCGCTGGAGCTGTTGAAGCGCGCCAAGCTCGCACTGGGGAGCGGCTCCGGCGGCACCGTCGGCGGACCACAGGCGCGGCAGAGCGGGGCCGGAGGACGTCCTCCGGCCGGGCCGGGGCCGCACACGCCCAGCCCGTTCGGGCGGCCCGGAGGTCCTCCGACCCCGCAGACACCGCCACCGGCCCCGCCGACCGCACCGGCCCCGCAGCCGCACCCGCAGCCGTTCCCCCCGGGCTACGCGCAGGGACCGCAGTACCAAGGCTCCCCAGAGGCGGGCCGGCCGACGGGTCCCCAACAGGGCGCGGGTCCCCGGCCGGGGATCGGCGGGCCGTCCGGTCCGGTGCAGGGGCACACGGGTCAGGTCGGGCCGAACCACCCGGGCGGATTCACGCCCGGGAACACCGGGACCGGCTACCTCCCGCTGCCGCCTCAGGGTGCCCAGGCCGCGCCGACGGCGCCGGTGGTTCAGGGCGCCCCGGGAACCGGGCCGCAGCAGGGCGCGCCGGGAACCGGGCCGCAGCAGGCCGCGACCACGCGGTTCACCGCCGATCCGCGCTACGGCGTCCGCGGGGCGGAGCCGAACCGCGGTGTGCCGGTCCGGGACGGCGCCAAACCGGTCGCGGTCATCGCCGCCTCCGCCATGCTGGGTGTCAACGCGCTCTACCTGATGGTCCTCACGGCGCTGTTCATCGCCGAGGTCCTGGACGGTTCCGAGGAGTACGGGTGGGGCACGGTGGCGGCGCTGGGCGCCTGGGGGCTGTTCGCGGCCTTCGCCGCCGTGGGCCTGATGACCCGCTCGCGCCTGCTGTACGGCGCGGTGGTGATCGTGCAGGTCGTGGTGGCGGTGCTGCTGGTGTTCACGCTCTTCTCGGTACTGGTCTACTCGCCCGAACAGCTGTGGCTCTACGCCCTGATGCTGGTGTTCCAGTTGGTCATCGGGGGCCTCCTGCTCATTCCTCCGAGGTCGCGGGCGTTCTTCGGCTTCGGCGAGGCCTTCGGCCGGGCCCACCGCTGACGCCAACCCGCGCGCCGGACGTGGGCCGTCCCGACGCGGCTCCACACCCGACGGCGCCCCGGCGCGCCCTCCGCGTGCGGCGGCAGCCCGCGGCCGTCCCGCCCTCACCAGGTGGTGACGGCCAGCTCCCCCAGCTCGTCCAGCGCCAGACGGCGCTCGTCGGCCAGGACGCGCACCATCTCCTCCGCCTCCGACGTGGTGACGAACCGGCCGCGTGACAGGCGCTCCTCGGGGGAGGGGCTCTCCATCCACAGACGTGGCCCGGCCTCCCACATCATCTGCACGCAGGACTCGTCAGAGGCGAGGAACACCGCGAAGTTGCCCTCGGCCGGCGTCAGCCGGTGCACGAGTTCGCGCGCGGCGGCCGTCTCCATGGGCTCCGCGCTCTGGATCCCGCCGATCCCCTCCGCGGTGCTGTCGTCATAGATGGCGTCGACCATGCCGGTGTGGGACGACCGGGCGTCCTCCTCGGGCCAGACGCCGCCGACCGCCCACCGGCTGAGGGGTTCCTCCAGGCGTTCGCGCGGCAGTGTGCGGCCGTCTCCGAGCACGCGCAGCAGGTCGAAGTCCCGACAGATCTCGATCGTGTGCCCGCGGTCGCTGGTGAGGGTGGCCGCGTGCCCCCGCGGCAGCCAGGGCAGCACCATCCGCGCCAGTTCACGGACGGTGACCCGCCCCCGGTAGTGGGTCATCCAGGCGGGCGGTGACTCGTGCCGGTAGGAGACCTCGACCGCGGGCTCGCCGTCCACGGCCGGGCCCGGATGAGCGGCTCCGCGCCCCCACCGGCGGCGGCGCCAGTCCACGGCGACGTCGAGCTTGGTGGCCGGGTCGCCGTTCCAGGTGACGGTGAGGCCGTGGGCGCGCAGGGTCTCGGCGATCTCCTCGCCGACGGCGGCCCGGCGGATCTCGTGGGTGGCGCCGAAGCCGACCATGAGGCTGCCGTCGCGTACCGCGGCCCGGGTGTCCTGCTCGTGGTAGAAGGCGTAGCCGCGGATCGAGGGGCCTCCGGGAGCCTCCTGGTGGACGAGGGACTCCTGGCGAAGGGAGTCCTCGGCGCAGGTGTCGCAGCAGGTGTGGTCCTCGCGGGCGATGATCCCGGACTCGTCGAGGGCACGGAAGGCACGGGTGAGCCGTTCGCTGTCGGTGCGCGAGCGCCAGCGGCGCTGCCGCTGGAGGTGGGCGTCCATGGCGTCGTCGACGTAGGAGGCGAGGCCCTCCAGGGCCGCCCGGACCTCCGGCCCGTCGGGGTCGGTCCCGCGTTCGAGCGCGTCGAGCAGGCGGCGGCGCGCCCCCTGGCAGATGTCGACGTAGCCGCCCTGGCCGGTGGCGAGCAGGGTGGCGACGCTCTCCTGAGCGGTGGCGCGGAGGTGGTCGACGCGTTCCCGGACTTCACTCATGCGGCCAATATGTCAGAGTTGCCGGGCCCTCGAGACGGTGTCCCGTGCCGATCGCTGTCCGCATCCGGTCAATCACGCGGACCGGTGACGCCCGGTGCCGGCGCCCCGGCCGTCCGCGCGTCGCGGGGCCGCGCGACGACCCTCCGCGGCGGTTCCGGGAGCACCGGAGACCCCGCCCGGAGCCCGGGGTACGCTCCGCGCAGGGGCGCCCCGCCCCTCCGTGCCGGGCCCGACGCGGCGGGGCCTCACCCGGGGCCCGGGGCACCCCGCCCTCCGAGCGAGACCGCTCCGCGAGCGGTCTCGCCCGCCGCGTGCGCGTGCTCCGGCACGGACTGGCTCCGGACGAGCGTGTGCTCGCTCAGGCGCCGGACGTGCTCGTCGCGGACCTCGCGCGCGAGGCCGGCGGTGGTGGAGAGCTCCGCCACCGGACTCGGGGACGTTCCGAGGAAGGCCGCCGACGCCGCGTGGTCGGCGTACTCGGCGGTGGAGTCCAGCGCCTCCTGGCACTGCTCCCACTCCCTGTGGGCGTCCACCGCGCGTTCCACCAGCCGCCCGTACTCGGCGATCTGGGCCACCCGGGCGTGCACCGCCTCCTCCACCGCGTGCAGGTGCTCCCGCTGCGGTTTGAGGGCCTCGCGCACCCGCGGGGAGACCGCCCGCTGCCAGCGGCGCAGGTGGGCTCGGCGCAGTTCGCGCTGGCGGGCCAGGAGGGCGGCGATGCGCCACTCCTGGTCGCGCAGGACGCTCAGCGCCCGGTCGGTGTCCAGGGAGTCGCCGCCGCGGAAGACCGCCTCGGCCTCCTCGACCCGGGCGATGACGCTCTGCACCGTGGCGAGGTGTACGTGGTCAACCTCGCTGATGTCGTCAGGGGTGATGACGGCGGTCCTCTCCCGCTCCCCCGACGCGAACGCCTCACGCGAGGTGACGGCGTCGGCCGCCACCATGGCCACGAGTACACCGAACACCAGCCACGGCACGCCCATGGCCGGGTCCTGCGGGGCGACGTCGGTCAGCCACGCCGGGGTCGCGGCCACCGCGCCCGCGCCGACGAGTCCGCCCGCCCACCGCGTGACCCGGTGGGCGTCCCCGCGCAGGCCCAGGGTCGCGACGAACGCCACCAGGCTGATGGTGGCGATGACCATCCCCAGGTACCACCCGGCGGTGACCAGGGCCAGGCCCATGGTGAAGCCCACGCCGACCACCTGCGCCAGGCCCTCGCGCAGCCGGGCCGAGCGGGTGGTGGTGTCCTCGACCGTGCCGCAAGGGAAGGGTAAGGGCTCGGGGCCGCGGCCCCGGCGCAGCCGTTCGCGCTGGGCCGGGGGGAGCTCCGGGTCGACGACGGGGCGGGGTCGGAGCCGTCGGCCCGCCACCGGGGGCGGCGGGAGGGAGGCGGGTGGGCGTGGCCGGAAGACGTCCTCACTCATAGGCGGTCCCGTGTGAGTGGTCGGTCGGTCGCGGTGAGGCGACGGGGGCGGACACCGGGCGGAGGAACCCGGCAGGGTAGGAAATGCCCATCCGAAGCACGCCCCGAACATGGCGCCGCGCACGCCTTCGCCGCCACGCGTGCGGTGCGCGCGCCGAACCCCGGCCGCCGGGCGTGCGACCTGCGGGGGCGGCCGCCGACACACGCGCCGAACCCCCGCTCCGACCGGAGGGGCCCCGGAGAGCCCGTTCGGGGAGAACCCGTCCCGGAGGGGTCCGCCGCCCGACAGGCGCTCCTGGGAAGGTTCGCCCCTCCCCCGCGCTACTGCTCGGGGGCCGACGTCCGGACGAGGTTCTCCGGGCCCGGGTGGCGGCGCGTCGGGTTGGTGTCCAGCCAGCGCAGCAGGTCCTCCGAGACCAGGTCCACGCCGATCCGCCCGGACCGGCCGTCCAGGTCGCGGAACAGGCACTCGCCGTTGCCCAGGTTGCGCAGGACCGCCAGGTGGTCCTCCGTGGGTTCCACCCCCAGCAGCGCCATCACGCTCTCCACCTCGAAGCGCTCACTGGACCGGAAGGCGAACACCGACGACAGGCAGTTGGTGACCTGCTCGTTGAGGAGGTCACCGGCGTTCTGCGACACCAGGATGAGCGCGGTGTTGCGCGACCGCCCCATGCGCGACACCTCGGGGACGAGCTTGGCGCCCTCCGGCGTGGAGGTCACCGCCCACGCCTCGTCGAGGAAGATCGCCTTGGGCAGGTGGCGGTCCAGCCCGTTCATGAGGCGCCGGGCGAACTGCGACACCAGGTACAGCAGGGCGACCGACAGCCGCTGCTCGTAGGAGTAGTCGTCGCGGCCCACACCCGAGTCGGGCAGGGTGAGCCCGCCCAGGGTGAAGACCGTGGTCCACCCCTCGGTGTCGATCCGCGCGTCCCCCTGCGGGTCGAAGCACAGGCTGGCCAGCCGCATCTCCGACATCGACTGCAGCACGGCGCCGAGGTTGCGCGAGGCCGGGTCGGAGGAGGCGACGAGGTAGTCGACGACCTTCGCGAGCGAGGGCTGGGGCTGGTTGGCGACCGCGGCCACCGCCTGGATCATGGCGGACTCGCGTTCCTCGCTCATTCTCGGCAGGAGCAGGCGCAGGGTCTCGGTCGCCATGGTCTTCTTGGCGGGCAGGTCGTCACCGAACGCGAACGGGTCCAGCAGGCCGGGCTCGGCCGAGCCCAGGGACATGATGCGCGCCTTGCGGCCCCGGTGCTTGAGGAGCTCCACCAGGGACTCCGCGTCACCCTTGGGGTCGATGGCGGCGACGGTGACACCGCGCAGCGCGAGCTGGTAGATGAGCAACAGGGCCAGCGTGGTCTTGCCGCCGCCGGGCTCGCCGGTGATGGCGATGGCGGTGGGACGGTTGCGGGCCGCGGCGACCATGGGGTCGAAGTGCACGATCGAGCGGGCCCGTCCGAGCGTCTCGCCGATGTAGGGGCCGACCCAGCCGCCGCCGCTGTGGTCGACGCGGTCGCCGACGTCGACCGTGGCGGTGGGCATGCCACCCGCGATCGTGCGCAGGGGCTGGCGCTGGGCGTAGGCGTTGAGCCGGATGCGGTCGCCGGGCAGGGACTCGTTGAAGAGCGCGAACTGGTCGCCGGTGGAGTTGATGACGTCGATGCCGATGTCGCGGTAGTGCTCCACGACCGCTTCGACGTGCTGCCCGAGCAGGCGCTCGGTGGGCGCGGACACCATGAGCCGGTGCCAGCCGTAGACGAACGGCAGGCGCTCCTTGGTGATGCCGTGCTCCAGCATGCGGGCGGCGTCGATCTGTTCGGCGAGCGCGATGGGCGCCTCCACCCCGGCCTCGCGGATGTGGGCGTCCATGTCGCGGGCGTGCGCGAGTTTGCGTCCGACGTCCTTGCTGGCCTTGGCGGGCGGGATGAGCTTCATCCGCAGGGACATCTCGACGGGGAAGGGCAGCGCGTCGGCGTGGTGCAGCCAGGGCTCGCCGTCGGGGAAGGGCATCAGGTCCGGGAAGCGGGCGAAGGACAGGAAGGCCACGTGGGTGGAGCCGGCGGGCTGCTCCAGGCGCAGCGAGGAGCGGCCGTTGTGCACGACTCCGTCGACGAGCGCCTCGATCTCGCCGCGCCCCCAGGTGCGGCGGGCGGCGGCGGAGGGGCGCACCTCCTCCGCGGTGCCGCTGACGGCGTGGCGGACGAGCCAGGCGATCTCGTCGGAGGTGGCGTGGCGGGCGTGCAGGGAGCTGGCGGCCAGGGCGCGGCCGAGGCGCTCGGACTGGTCGGTCCAGCGGGCGATCTCCTTGTCGTCGATCGCGTCGTCGTCGATGCCCAGGGCCTGCTCGGTGCGCTGGTAGGCGCCCAGGAGCTGGGAGAACAGGCCGAGTCCCGCTCCGGCGTTGCGCTGGCCGAGGCGGACGCCGAGATAGACCTCCTTGGTCCAGAAGTCCTTCGCCCAGACGTGGCGGTAGGTCTCGTCGAGGTAGTCGTACCAGCCGGGCCCGGCATCGGCGGTCGCGTCGAGCTCGGTGGCCCACTGCGCCGCCGGGTAGGTGCGGTGGGCGACGCGCAGGTGGACCTCCGCGTCGTTCATCCGGATGGCGGCCAGGGCGATGGTGATGTTGGTGGCCAGGCCCTGGCGCTCCTCGGGGGTGGTGAACTCGTAGGACACCGTGGGCAGGCGGAAGTAGGCCCAGGCCTCGCTGTCGCTGAAGAGCACGCGGTCGTCGAAGTAGCGGACCGCGAGACGGGTCGCGCCCCGTGTCCCCCTGGTGCCGGTCATCTGTGCCCTCCTGGTCGCGTCGCCCGCCCGTGCTCACCCCATAGTGGAGCATCATCGGGAGGGTGAGGAAGCGGACGGGGTTCCGGCGCGCCCCAATCCTGGAAGTGGAGCCGCCCGCGACGGTGGCGGGTGGGCACGGAGGGGCGCGCGGCCCGCACCGGCGGGGCCGGGCGGGCCGCGCCGCCGGGGTCAGCAGCGGGTGTCGATCGTGTTCTGGATGGCGGACCTCTCGGTCGGGGTGACCGTGAGGTCGTAGCGGTACTTCACGTTGACCCAGGACTTGACGTAGTCGCAGTGGACGGCCGTGTTCGGCGGCATCCACTCGGAGGGGTCGCTGTCGCCCTTGGAGCTGTTGCTGGAGGGCGTGGACAGCCAGAGCTGGGAGGACTCCACGTCATTGGCGAACTCGGCGCGCCGGCTGGTCGTCCAGCTCGCGGCGCCCGTCTTCCACGCCTCGCTGAGGGCGACCATGTGGTCGACGCTGATCCGGGACGGGTCGTCGTGGACCCAGGTGTCGTCGAAGGCGCTCCACCAGCTGCCGCTGGTCGGCTGGCATCCGGAGTCGGTGACGACGTCGTGGCCGTCGCGTTCGAGGACCACCTGCCGGGCGGAGCACGGGGACTGGATGTCGTTCCAGTGCGGGAAGAGGCTTCGGTCGTAGCCGGTCTGGGGACCCTTGGCCCGGACGGTGAGGGAGTCGAGCTGGGTCTGGGCCGCGGACGTGCTGGGGATCGCGGGCGGCAGGACGTGGTCGGCGGCGGCGGGCGCGGCCCAGCCGAGCACGACCGCCAGAAGGGCGGCCGCGGCCGATGCCAGGGCGCCGTGAATGACACGGGGAAACGGGGGCACTGTCACTCCTCAGAAGCGGGTGAGGGAAGCGGACCCCACTACTGTGCGGTGACCCTGGGCTTTGTGCCAGTACCCCTGGGCCGAATTCCCCAGGAATGGCGAGTAACGCGCGCCGCACATTGAACCAGAGTTTGCACCATTTTTCAGTGGTCTAGCGCACACTGAAAGACAAGGCCCCGACCCGGCACCCCGACGGGGAGTCTCGCAACCGGACGACCTGGAACAACTCACGTACCGGAGTGGTGCCGAACACCCGGGGTGACACCACGCAGGTGACAGCGACTCAAGGAGGATGACCTACGCCGAGCCCATCGGACGGCCATTCTATTTTCGCCCATATAGTATAACTCTCATACCCAGTAACACCATCGACAAACACACGCCGCAGAAGGATGCCGGGAAAGGCGACTTCTGATTTGTTAAGTTCACGTGTCGTAAGGAAAGACTTCGAGCTCAGAGAGGATGAACCCCAACGAGGGGATCGGCCATGACTCTGCAGATGGATCTTCCGACCGCGGACGACTACCCGACCCGTAAGGCCGCCGAGCCGGCCCTGCTCTACCGTCAGGACCCCGTCGTGTGGGGGGACGCCGCGAGCGGCCCCTTCAGCGCCGACGACGTCAAGGACTACGGGACCCGCGGGTACACCCAGGTGCGTTCCCTTGTCAGCGGCGAGGAGGTGGAGGCCTACCGCGCGGAGCTCAAGCGCCTGAGCGCTGACACGGATCTGCGGGCCGACGAGCGTGTCATCGTCGAGCCCTCCTCGGACGAGGTCCGCTCCGTGTTCGAGGTGCACAAGATCAGCCCGGTCTTCGCCGACCTCGTCAACGATCCCCGCCTGGTCGACCGCGCCCGCCAGCTCCTCGGCTCGGACGTGTACGTCCACCAGAGCCGCATCAACTACAAGCCCGGCTTCGGCGGGGGCTCGTTCTACTGGCACTCGGACTTCGAGACCTGGCACGCCGAGGACGGCCTGCCCCGGATGCGGACGGTCAGCTTCTCCATCGCGCTCACCGACAACTTCACCCACAACGGCGCGCTGATGATCATGCCGGGTTCGCACCGGACCTTCGTCTCGTGCGTCGGGGAGACTCCCGACGACCACTACCGGGACTCCCTGGTGAGCCAGCACGTGGGCACCCCGGACCAGGACTCGCTGTCCTTCCTGGCCAACCGGCACGGGATCGACGTGCTCACCGGCGCGGCCGGCGACGTCACCGTGTTCGACTCCAACTGCATGCACGGATCGGGCGGCAACATCACGCCCTACCCGCGCTCGAACGTGTTCATCGTGTTCAACAGCGTCGAGAACACCTGCACGAAACCGTTCAGCGCCGGCCGACCGCGCCCCGAGTTCCTCGCGGCGCGCGACTTCACACCGGTCGGCCGCTGATCCGCCGCACACCGGGCGGGTGGGAACGACCCCACCCGCCCGAGCCGTGTCCGGGGCCCGCAGCGGCTACCGGGCGCCCGTGAGCACGTTGACCAGGACCCCGCCCAGGGCGCCGTGGGCGCGCTTGGTCGCCGGGCGCAGGGCGCCGACGTCGATCCTGGTGTAGGACGACCCGAGGTGGTCGTCCCACGGGATCCGCACGATGGCGCGGCACCGGCCGCGGGCGACCCGCTCGGCGGCGTCCACGTCGCCCAGACTGCGCTTGCTCACACCGTTGACGACGAGCACGGCATTGGCCCGCAGGGCTCCGTAGCCGTTGCCGTCAAGCCAGTCGAAGGTCATGGACACCGCCCTCTCGGCGTCGGCGCTGGCCGGGGCGACCAGCACCAGGCCGTCCGCACCCGGCAGGGAGCGGGCCACGCCCGTGGCCGCCGGGTCGAGCAGGGTCACCGAGTAGAACCCGCCCAGGAGCCGGGTGAGCTGGGTGTAGTCGCGCTCGTCGAGGGTCTGGACGTAGGGGTCGTCGAGGGTCTGGACGACCTCGAGCCCGGTCCCGGCGCGGCTGGCGTAGGAGCGCATGTGCGCGTAGTCCTCCACCGAGTCCGCGTTGGCGAGCAGGGCGGTGAGGGTCTCCGGGCTCTGCGCGCCGACCCGCCGGGAGAGCCCGTTGGGTCCCGGATTGACGTCGACGGCCACGACGCGGTCGTCGCGGTGGGCGGCCAGGGTGTGGCCGATCATGAGCGTGGTCACGGTCTGCCCGGCGCCGCCGGTGCAGCCGAGGACGACGAGGCCGCGCGGGGAGTCCAGCGGGGTGCGCAGGCGCTCGATGTCACTGGCGGGCAGGTCCGAGCGGACGGGCGCGGCACCGCCGGTGACGACCTTGGCCAGCCGTCGCCAGCCCCGCGTGCCGCCGGAGTCCGAGGCGGGTTCCTCGTGCTCGGCCGGCCGCGGCTCGGGCCGGTGGGTGGGCACCCCGTTGGGGGTGTCGCCGAGCCGGTCCTGCTCGCCGGTGCCGTGGTCGAGCTCCAGTTCGGGCCTGGGCGCGTCCTGGGTACGGGGCGCGGGCTCCTCCCCCGGTACGGGCTGGCCGAAGAGCTGGCCGAGCCGACGGGCGTTCTGGGCGACACGGTGGAAGACCCCGTCGTGCGGGTCGTGCGGGTCGTGCTCACCGGACCTCTGCGGGACGTCCTCGACCGGAGCGTCGGTCCCGGGGGCCGCGCTCCCGGTGCCCGGGGACGGCGCGGTGCTCCGCTCACTCCGCAGGGTCGAGGCCATGCTGGCGTTGGCCCGGGGGTCCCGGGCCACGGGGCCGTCGGCGGCGGCCGCACGGCGGCGGGCCAGCGCGGCGGCCTCGGCCGCCGCCAGGTCCTCGGCCGTCCGGCGCGCGGCGACGCGCGAGGCCTCCTCCGCGGCGTCCCTGTCCGCGCCCCGCTCGGTGGAGGACGCCCCCGCGTCGTCCGGCCGGCTCGGGGCGACACGGGGCTCTGCGGCCTCGGCGGCCGGGCCGTCCGGGGCCCGCTCGGCACCGGGCGCACCCGGGTCCGTCGCGGCCCTCCGGCGCGGGGTTGCGCGCGACGGCTCGTCGCGGACCTCCACGAAGCTGACGAGCTCGCCCGTGCCGTGGTCGAGCTGCGTCGGCGGTTTGGCCTCCTCAGCGGCCCCGGCGGCGGGTTCCTCCGGCGCCGACTCCCGCTCCGCCTCTGCCTCGGCGGCCTCGCGGAGTTCGCTGGCCGGGATCACCGGGTTGTCGCGGTCGCCCACCTTCGGCTGGTCCGGGTGGCGCTTCTTGCCGTCGTCGAACCACTCGCCCGGGTCGGTGGCGTCGGCTCCGCGCTCCTGGGCGGGAACGACGTCCGCGAACTTGGGCCGCGGCGGCGCCGGGGTGTCGGCGGTGCTCAGGTGCTGGTCGAGCACCGACATGTGCTCGGCCCACGCGGGGCCGCGCGCCTCCGCGCCCTCATTCGGCTGCGGCGGCAGGGCGGCCTGCTCGCCGGTCCCGTGATCGATCTCCAGCGCGGGCTTGGCCGAGGGCGTCGGCGCGGCCGTGTCCGCGGGTGCCCCGCTCCCCGGCTCCTCGTGGCTCCGGGCGTCCTCGCCGTGATCGCTCGTGCCGTCCGCGTCCGCTGGGGCCGCGGCCGCGTCCGCGGGGGCCTCCGATCGGCCCTCCACGGCCTCCTCACGGCTGCGGACGGCCGTGTCGGGCCCGCTCTGCCCGGCCGGGGCGGCCGTGTCCTCCGTGGGGGCTCCGGCACCGCCCCGCGCGGGCGTGTCGGGTTCGCTCGTCCCGGCCCCGGCGGACGGGGCGTCGGCATCGTCGGCGGGAGCCCCGGTACCGTCCTGCGCGGCCTCGGATCCGGGGGCGGCCTTCGGTTCCGGAGCGGGCGTCGCGGCGGCCGGGGGCAGCCAGGGGGCGGCGGCGGGTTCGGGCGCGGCGGGTCGGCCGGTGGCGGCCGCGAAGCGGGCCGCGTAGTCGGACAGGCCGGCCTGGCCACTGGCCTCGGGCCGCTCCGTGCCGCTGCGCTCCAGCTCCCAGGGCGCGGCGTGCGGCCGTGCCCGCCGACGGGGCGGCTCCGGCGCGTCGGCCTCCTCCTCCTGTACTGGAAGGGCCTGCCCCTGTGCCTGGGGGCGGGGCGCCTGCGGGGCCGGCTCGCGGACCTGCTCGGAGCGGCGCTCCTCCAGGTCCCGGGTGACCTGGATCCCCTGGACGCGGCCGCGCAGCCGGCGTGCGGCGGGGGACTCGTCTCCGTCGCTCTCGGGCGCGGCCATGACCTCCTCGGCGCGTCGGCGGTCGTGGTCGGGCTCAGCGATCGCGTCGGCGAGGTCCTCACGGCTCATGGCGCCGGTGTCACCCACCGAGAAGGCGCTCTTGGAGGTCAGTCCGACGGGCGTCTCGCCCGAGGAGGAGCGCAGCCGGGCGAACCAGTCCCGGTTGTCGCTCCGCTCGTCGTCCTCGGTGGTGTGGACGGGCTCCTCGTCGAAGTCCTCGAAGCCGTCGTCCCCGCCCGGTTCGACCGGCGCACGCGGGGTCTCGGGAGGCGCGGAGCCGAGTCCGAAGCCGAAGTAGTTGAGGACGCGGCGGCCCACGCCGGGTCGCCGGCCTCCGGCGCCGTCGTCGCGGGGCTCGTCCGGAAGGGTCTGGGCGGGTTCGTCGGCCAGGCCCGCGGCGGAGTCGTCGCCGCGGCGTCCGCTCAGGGCGGCCGCCGCCACGGGCACGCGCTCACGTGCGGGCTCACGCGCGCGCTCGGGCGCCCGCTCCCGCTCGGACAGCGGCTCGGGCTCGGGCTCCGGTCCTTCGAGCGGCTCGGGCCGTGCGGGGCCCCGGACGGGCTCCTCGGCCTCCACCCTCTCGGGGCCCTCGTCCGGGGCGGCCGAGGGCTCCGCCTCGGGGACGGGGAGTCCGAGAAGCGGCGGCGCGGCCTCAGGGCGGGCGACGGTGTCCGCCCCAGCGGCCGGTTCCGGTTCGGCCTCCGCGCGCTCCACACGGCGGCGGCCGATGACGGGCAGCGGACCGGCCTGCGGGTCCCGGTGCCACACGCGCACCGACACCCGGACCTCGGCCGGCTCGTACTCCGGGGCCAGCCGCGTGTACACCCGCGCCTCCGTGAGGAAGCGGGCCTGGGAGATGAGCAGTTCGGTCAGGCGCTTGCCCTCGATCACCGGCCGGGTGGCCAGCACCGTGATGACACCGGGCGGGACCACCCACATCACCAGGTGCCAGCCGTTGCCGAACGCGAACGGGGCGTTGAGGATGCTGAGCAGGATCACCCACAGCGCGAACACGCCGAGGGCGACCCCGAACGTGCCCACGGGAAGCGGCATGGGCAGCCGGAAATCGTAGAGCTTGTACAGCCGCTTCTCGATACGCCAGATGTTGGTGTACGTGGGCAGATCCACGTTCCCGGCCTCCCTCGCCTATTCCGCCGATACGCCCATCGCTCGGGCGAGCGCCACCGCGATGACCTCGATGATGCCGGGGACGTAGAAGACGATCCCGATGAAGATCGCCAGGATGATGAACTGCGCGAAGCGCGTGATCTCCCTCGTGAACAGGAAGAACACCGCCACGATGGACACGATGACCAGGAAGAGGGGCCCGAAGAAGCCCCGCAGGAAGTCGGCGAGGCCCCCGGTGTCGGGGGCATCCGTGGACGGCGTCGCCTGCGCGGCGAGGGTGAGGAGGTCACCGCCGCCCGAGAAGGCGAAGGAGTCCGTTGCTGAAGACAGGAGGGGGAGCATGTCAGGTGCCGCCCTCCCCCGTCGACTCGGTGGTGCTCATGGTTTCTCTCGTCCTCCTTGCCTACTGGCCCCGTCAGTCGCCGAACGAGTGGGGGGCACCCTGGATGTCACGCACGCGCCACTCACTACCGGAGTCGACGACCGTGACGAGGTAGCTCTGCCTGAGCTGTCCGACCTCTGATCCGTCGGAGCCCAGGACCGACCACAGCGCCGTCAGCGCCACCTGTCGTACGTCATCATCCCCGGTCGAGGACTGGGATGGCACGACGATGTCGGACAGTTCGACGATGCGCAGGCTGTTGTCCGGGAGCGGCGCGATCGCGGCCCCCTGTTCCACGTACTGCTCCAGGTGCTCGGGCCCCTCCGCGTAGGCGTCGAAGAAGCCGGTCAGCACGCCCTGGAGCTCCTCGGCCGCCCGGGGGTCCTCCTCGACCGACGCGGGCCGGGGCAGGGAGGCCCGGGGCGGCGCCGCGAGGAGCGCGGGCGGACCCGACACCGCGAGCGCTTCGCCGTCGGCGTAGACGGGCACCTCGAGGCTCATCGGGCCGTCGTTGACGTCGCCGCGCACGACGACGACCGCGTTGTGGTCGTCGGCCGCGTCGATGGACACGACGGTGAGGTTCTCCCCGGTGAGGCTGTCGGCGGCGGCGTCGAGCGCGGCGGCCTCGCCCTCGGGAACGTAGGCGGCCAGTGCCTCCAGACGCGCCTCGGGGTCCTCGGTGTCGAGGTAGGCCTCGGCGAAGCGCAGCGCGAAGGCGGCCGCGGCGGTCTCGGGGAAGGCGACCGTCTCGGTCTCCTCCGGTTCCTCCGCCGCGGTCGGCAGGGCGAGCCCGCCGCGCAGGGGGTACCAGATGCCGTTGAAGAGGACGACGATGATGAACGCCCACAGGACGGCGCGGCCCACGCCGACCCACCAGCGTCCGCCCGCACCGGCCCGTGGCCGACGGGCGCGCGGCGCACCGAGCTCCGCGTCGTCCTCCAGGTCACGCGCGGCGGTACCGCGCCGTGACGCCTTCGCCATCCCCGCCTCCTGCACACAGGTCCGTGCCGCCCGGTCCGGGCGGCGTATCCGCCATGCCTTGTCTACCCCATCCCTATAGTGAGGCATTGTGCGGGTTGGGAGCGGACATGGCGTCTCCGCGTTTCCCCTTCAAGGGCACATTGCACGCACCAACCAAACACCCCAAAAGGTGAACAATACGGCAATAAGGCAACGAACTCACCACTCAACTCCCCTAGAGAACCCCATTTCGGCTGGACCAGAAAGTGATTAGTCACTTGGCGGAGAGCAAGATGTCCCCTTGGTGCCAGCCGAACACCCCCGAACGGCCGCCCGACTCCGGCCACGGCGGCCCCGGGCGGCGAGACGAGGGTCACTCCCCAGACGAGCGACAAGTGTCGCGTGAACCGGAATGCCCGAAAACGGGTCGGCGTTGAGGAGCTGAGCGGAGAGAACCTCCACGGTGGGAGCCGCACGCCCCGCCCGAGCACAGCAACAAGGAAGCCGCCCCATGCGCGTCGAGATCTGGACCGACATCAACTGCCCCTGGTGCTACGTCGGGAAGGCCCGCTTCGACAAGGCCCTCGCCGGATTCGAGCACCGCGACGGGGTCGAGGTCGTGCACCGCTCCTACGAGCTGGACCCCTCCCGCCCTCAAGGAGTGACGGAACCCGTGCTCCCGCTGCTCGCGAAGAAGTACGGCGTCTCCGAGGCCCAGGCCCTGCGGGCCGAGGAGCGCATCGCCGCCAACGCCGCCGCCGAGGGCCTGGAGTACCGGACCGCCGGCCGCGACGTCGGCAACAGCTTCGACATGCACCGCCTCCTGCACTTCGCCCGTGAGCACGGCCGCCAGCACGAGCTGATCGACCTGCTCTACCGGGCCAACTTCGCCGAGGAGCGCTCCGCCTTCGACGGCGTCGAGCGACTCGTCGACCTGGCCGCCGAGGCCGGACTCGACGCGGACGCCGCCCGCGCGGTGCTGGAGGACCCCGAGCGCTACGCCGCCGACGTGCGCGCCGACGAGCGGGAGGGCGCCCGGCTCGGAGCCACGGGCGTGCCCTTCTTCGTCCTGGACCGCGCCTACGGGGTCTCCGGCGCCCAGCCGGTGGAGGCCTTCGGCCAGGCCCTGGAGCAGGCGTGGGCGAACCACGCTCCGCTGACCACGGTCGGCGCGGCGCAGGACGGCGAGGCCTGCGGTCCCGACGGGTGCCCGCTGCCGGGCGACGGCTGACCGCGGGGCGCGCCCGGCCGGACGACGCACCGGCCGGGCGCGCCGCGCCCACCGCGCGCGCCTGTTCGGGGTGAAGGGCGCCGACCCGCGTAGGCTCACGCCATGACCGTGAAGATGGACAACGTCGGCATCGTCGTCGAGGACCTCACCGGGGCGATCGAGTTCTTCCGCGAGTTCGGGCTCGAACTCGAAGGGCAGACCGTCGTGGAGGGCGAGTGGGCCGGACGCGTCACCGGCCTGGGGGACCAGCGCGTCGAGATCGCGATGATGCGCACACCGGACGGCCACGGCCGACTGGAGCTCTCACGCTTCATCGAGCCGTCCGTCGTCGCCGATCACCGGAACGCCCCGGTGAACGCGCTGGGCTACCTGCGCGTCATGTTCGCGGTCGACGACCTCGACGCGACCCTCGACCGGCTGGGCAGGCACGGCTCGGAACTCGTCGGCGACGACGTGGTCCAGCTCGGGGAGGCGTACCGGCTCTGCTACGTGCGCGGGCCCGAAGGCATTCTCATCGGACTCGCCCAGGAGCTCGGCTGAGATCCGGGCACCGGACCCGAGGGCGCGGCCGGCGCGCCATCGCAGCGACGGGACCGGCCGGCAGGACCGAGCGGGCGGCTACACGTTGAAGCGGAACTCCACGACGTCGCCGTCGGACATGACGTAGTCCTTGCCCTCCATGCGGACCTTGCCCGCGGCACGGGCGGACTGCATGTCGCCGTTGGCCACGAGGTCGTCGTAGGAGACCACCTCGGCCTTGATGAAGCCGCGCTGGAAGTCGGTGTGGATGACCCCGGCCGCCTCGGGCGCGGTCGCGCCCTTCTTGATCGTCCAGGCGCGGGCCTCCTTGGGCCCGGCGGTCAGGTAGGTCTGCAGGCCCAGGGTGTCGAAGCCCACCCGCGCCAGCTGCGCCAGACCCGACTCGGTCTGCCCCATGGACTCCAGGAGCTCCTGCGCCTCGTCGTCATCGAGCTCGGCCAGTTCGGCCTCGATCTTGGCGTCCAGGAAGATCGCCTCGGACGGGGCGACCAGCGCCTGCAGCTTGGCGCGCAGGGCCTCGTCTGCGAGCTCGTCGCTGTCGAGGTTGAACACGTAGATGAACGGCTTGACGGTGAGCAGGCTCAGCTCGCGCAGCCGCTCCAGGTCCACACCCTCGGCGACCGACAGGGAGACACCGCCGTCCAGGATCTCGCGCGCCTCCAGAGCCGCCTTGAGCAGCTCCTGGGCGCCCTTGTCCTTGGCGTTGCGCTTGGCGTCCTTCTCCAGCCGGGGGATCGCCTTGTCGAGGGTCTGCAGGTCGGCGAGGATCAGCTCGGTGTTGATCGTCTCGATGTCGCGGGACGCGTCGACGTCGCCGTCGACGTGCGTGACGTCGGCGTCCTCGAAGGCCCGGATGACCTGGCAGATCGCGTCGCTCTCCCGGATGTTGGCCAGGAACTTGTTGCCCAGGCCCTCACCGGTGGAGGCGCCGCGCACGATGCCCGCGATGTCGACGAAGTCCACGGTGGCCGGGAGCACCTTGGCCGAGCCGAAGATCTCGGCGAGCTTGGCCAGCCGGGGGTCGGGCACCCCGACCACCCCGACGTTGGGCTCGATGGTGGCGAACGGATAGTTCGCGGCCAGAGCGTCGTTCTTGGTCAGGGCATTGAAGAGGGTGGACTTGCCGACGTTGGGCAGGCCGACGATCCCGATAGTCAGACTCACAAGGTCAGAGTCTATGCGGACCAACGGGTCGGCCGGTCCGTGCAGGCCCGAGAGCGGGCCAATCGTCGAAACGCACTGCGCCGACGACACTACGCAGAGTAGGTTTGGACGACACCGCCGGAGGCCTGGGGCCGAGGCCGCGCGGCGCCCTTCCGGCGTAGCGCGCGCTCCCCTGGCACGCCCGGCGGACGCACGGCCGCCGACACGGGAGGGGCGTGGCGTCGGCGGACGGCCGACCACGTCGCGCGAGGACCGAACCATGGGGATCGGAACGCCACGGCGTCCGGTATCCCGGCGGCCCAGGGGGAGTCCGCCGCCCTCGGATCGTGCGGGCGGCTCTGGTTCCTTGGGGGGAAGGCAACTGTGGTCACCGACCAACTGCGCGCACTCGTACGGCGCTACCCGCTCGTCCGGTTCATGACGCGGCGCATCCGGGTCCACCTGCCCAGACGCCTGGGCGGCCTTGACCCGGCCCGGATCCCGCCGCGGAGCCGGCGGTTCACCGTCGCGCTGCCCCGACTGGACACGGACGCACACCGCTGCGGCCCCGACAGCCTCACCCTGGAACTGTCCGGCGACCTCACCGTGCCCCGGCGCCTGGCCGAGTCCGGGCTCGCGCGGCACGAACCCGACAGCCTCGCCTGCTTCCTGGCCATGCTCGACCACACGCCGCCGGGTGCGGTCCTGGACATCGGCTCGGGCATCGGGGTGTACGCGGCCCTGGCCGCCGCGCGCTCGCGCCGCCCCGTCTTCGCCTTCGAGCCGACACCGGAGATCGCCTCGGCCGCCCGGGTGGTCTCCACCACCGCCGAACTGGGGTTCACGGTGGTCGAACTGGCGCTGAGCAACCACAACGGCACCGCCCACCTGCGACGGGCCGCGCACAACGACATGTGCAACCGGCTGGTGCACTCCACACGGACCGACCTCACCCACGTCGCGGTGGACGTCGCCACGCTGTCGCGGTGGCGCGAGCGCGTCTCGGCGCTCCCGGCGGTCCTGACGATCGACACGGCCGGGACCGAGCCCGACGTGGTGGCCGGTGGCTTGGAGGTGCTGCGCCGGTACCGTCCCTGGATGCTGGTGAAGGTGCGCCCCGACCGGGGGGTGGAGGAGCGGTTGATGGCCCTGCTCGAGCCCCTGGACTACGCCTGGTACCCGGTGCGCGGCCCGCGGCCCTACGCTCCGGTGTCGGAGATCTCCGGTCGGGCGTCACCGGCCTGGGAGCGGATGTGGATGTTCGCCCCCGAGCCGGCCACGGAGCGGTTCTGGTCCTCCGTCGACGCGTGGCGGGCGGCCCTCGACCGCTGCTCTCCCGTGTCCGCCCTGTCGTGACGCAGCAGCGGACGGGGAGCCGCTCCCGGACGCCGGGCCCGGGGACGACGGGCCCGGCGCCGGCCGGGGACGGCCCGGAACCGGCTCAGTCGCCGAGTGCGGCCACCAGCTCCGCCAGCCGCTCCACCTCGGCGGGGTCCTCACCGGAGGCGTAGGTGCGGTCGGAGGTCAGTGCGCTCACCGAGACCGCGCCCTCCGCCAGGAGCGCCGTACTGTCGGCGTTCTCGCTGGTCTCGGGTACGCATCCCGGTGTGTCCGGCTCGCACACCCTCGCCCCGAGCTCGTAGGCGTCCTCGCCGGTGAACTCGGGGATCAGCACCGTGCCGGTCCCCGCCCGCGTCCACCGGACGCCCGGGCTCGGTGCGCCGTCCGGTGTGTGCGGGTGGTTGACGTTGATCATGTACGTACTGGTCAGCATGTCCGACCCGACCAGCCGGGCGACCAGATCGGTGCTGAACTCCGCGGCCGCGGTGTAGGTCGTCGGCGCCACGGTGAAGTCCTCGTCCAGATGCGCGCTCACCGCGATCGCGGGAACGCCCGCGGCCTGGGCCGCGAACGCGGCCCCGGCGGTGCCGGAGTTGGCGATCTGGGACGCCACGTTCGGACCGGAGTTGACGCCCGAGACGACCACGTCGGGCGGCCCGTCCCAGTCGACCAGCTCGGAGAGCCCGTGGTGGAGGGCGAAGGCGACGGAGTCGACCGGTGTGGCGCTGGGCGAGTCCTCCTCGCAGGGGCCGTCGGCGACGCAGACCCCGTGGACCGCACCGCCGCTCGGGGCGTCGGCGCAGTCCCCGGCGTGCTCCTCGGGGAGCCCCGGGTGCGTGCCCAGGCCGAACGAGCCGCTGAACGAGATCGCGCTGCTCATACTCGACTGGTAGCCCCAGGGCGCGAAGACCACGGCGTCGGCACCGGCAGCGCACAGTGCCGAGCGCAGTTCGTACAGCCCCCGGCCGTCCGAGCCGTCCTCCTCGGCGGCGAGCACGGAGTCATCGTTGGTCAGGAGTACGCGCAGTCCGTCGAGGGACGCGGCCGGGAAGTCCTCCCCGGCCCCCGTGTCCTGGCCGGGGGCGGGGGCGGGATCGGTGGCACAGGCGGTGAGCAGGGTCAGGGCCGTCAGGGCGGCCGAGGCCGCCAGTGCGGTGGAGGAGATCGGTGCGGAGGGTGCGGACGGGTCGGACGGGTTCCGTAGGGACGTCCGGAGGGACATGGTGGGACCTTTCTGGGGGATGGTCGGCCTCAGATCCAGCCGTCGAGCGAGGCGAGGAAGCCCGGCAGGTCGTCGCGGTGGACGCAGTGCCCCGCACCCCTCACCACGCGCACCGTGAAGCCGCGCTCGGCCAGTAGGCGGGCGCCGTCGGCGTCGATGGTGAAGCTCGGGTCGGCCAGCTGGACCAGAGAGGGCACCACCGCTTCGGCGGGAAGCCGGTCCGCGGCCGAGGCCTCGGCGACGACGTCGAAGAACGCGGGGTCGAAGGCGGCGAACCCGGCCAGCTCGGCCGCGACGTCGGGGTCGCTCCACCGCGGGTTCATGGCGCGGACGCTCTCGGCGGTGGCCCGCTCGACCATCGACCGCATGGCGTCGGTGGCGGCCGTCGTGACCGCGTCGAACCGGAAGGCGGGATCGGAGTACACGGCGCGGGCGGGACGGAGGTGTTCGACGGCCAGCGACAACGCGAGACCGCCCATGGAGTGGCCGATCGCGACGTCGGCGCCGGTGGGCAGCGTGTCCACCAGGTCCTGTCCGAGCGCCTCGACCGTGTACTCGCCGCGCGGGCTGCGGCCGTGGCCGCGCATGTCCACGCCGATCACGCGGTAGCCACGGTCGACGAGGTCGGCCTCGACGGCGTGCCAGGTCCCGTGGTCGGACATGGCGCCGTGGACGAGCAGTGCGGTGCGGGGGCCGGTTCCGGCCTCGTAGGTGTTGAGTCGCATGGAAGGCTCCTGTCGGGCGGCCGGCCGACGGACGAACCGGCGGACGGGCTGCGGACGAGTGGTCGGCGTGCGGGCCGCCGAAGGCGGGCGGCCTACGGGCGGGCGGTCAGCGGACACCGCGGACGAAGACGATGGCGAGCGCGCCCAGGAGGCCCACCGCCGACCCCACGAGGAAGAGGGATCCGTAGCCGCCGAGGTGGAGGATGATCGCCGAGGCGATGAACGGGGCGATGATCTGCGGCCCGGCGGCGGCGATGTTGAGCACGCCCATGTCCCGCGCGGAGTCGTCCTCGCTGGGCAGGACGAGAGTGGCCAGGGCCGTGTCCACGGCCATGAAGCAGCCGAACGCACTGCCGTTGACGGCGGCGAACACCAGCATCCCCGTCCAGGTCGGGGACAGGTACGGGATGAGCATCGCCAGGGCCGAGACCACGCCGGAGACCAGCGCGAACAGCCTGCGCCGGTCCAGGCGGTCCGAGAGCGGACCGCCGACCGCGGTCACCACGACCGTGCCCACCGCGCTGACCAGGGTGAGCACGGTGACGGCCGCGGCCGGCTCCAGCCCGGCGGGCAGCTCGATGAAGTAGTCGAGGATGTAGAGCTGGAAGCCGAAGATGAGGAAGTAGCCGAGGAAGAGCAGCGCCCGGCCGGCGAAGACCAGGGCGAAGTCCCGGTGGGCGAGCGCGGAGAGGAACCGGCCGAGGGCGGCGACCGCGTTGGTGCGGGTGCCGGGCGCGCGTTCGGACAGCTCGTCTCCGCGGGGGTCGTGGGTGAGCGCGGTCAGCAGGACCGCCACGGCCACGACGACACCGCCGAGCACGATGTAGCCCAGCGGCAGCCGGGCGGTGAAGAGCGCGGCCACGCCGGTGCCCGCGACTCCGGCGACGGAGACCGCGATGCCCATGGCCGCGGCCGCGGTGCCGCGCCTCTGGTGGGGGACGCGGTCGGGGATGACCGCGGTCAGCGCCGCGTGGTGCAGGTTCATGGCGCCCTGGGCCAGGCACCAGCCGACCCCGATCATGAGCAGCGAGTCGGCGAAGCCCAGGATGAGCACCAAGAAGAAGGCGGCCACCGCGCCGCCGACGATCCACGGGTTGCGGCGGCCCCAGCGGGACCGCGTGCGGTCCGACAGGGCGCCGCCGATCGGGTTGAAGAGGGTGCCGAAGACGGCGGCGACGCCGGCGACCAGGCCCAGGTTGGCGACGGCGGCCTGCTCGTCGCCGGGGGTCAGTGCCTGCACCTGCAGGGGCAGGAGGACGGCCCCGATGCCGAGGTAGAAGGCGAAGACGGCGAGGTTGCCCGCGCCGAGCATCGGCAGGAGGCGCCGCAGACCGCGCCGGCCCGAGGGGGTCGGGGTCTTCGTCTGCTCCACGTCCGAGAGGGGGGAGGAGTTTTCGGACATCTGGTTCTCCCTGGTGTGAACCCACGAGATCTAGAAACGCCTGTTCAGGCGCTGGTTATTCGATTAAGCTAAGTTAACCGTTTAACCTTGTCAATACATTCGACATCAGGAGTTCACACCCGGGTCGGTCCCGGACGTCGGACTCCCCGGCAGGCAGGGCAAGATAGCCGCATGACTTCGATCCGCCCCCGACCCGCGACCATCACCGACATCGCCAAGCGCGCCGGAGTGTCCACCGCGACCGTCTCGTACGTGCTCAACGACGCCCCGGGCTCGCGCATCCCGGAGGGCACCAGGACCCGGGTGCGGGCCATCGCCGACGAGCTGGGGTACGTGCCGCACGCGAGCGCGCGGTCACTGCGGAAGGGGTCCAGCGATCTGGTGCTCTACGTCCAGATGGACGTCGTCCACGGCCCCCTGGCCGCGGAGTTCCACCACCGGCTCACGCTGCGGCTGCGCGACATGGGGTACACGCTGCTCCAGTACGGGGGCGAGCGGCATCGGGGCGTCAAGGCGGCGCGCACGTGGGCGGCGATGCGCCCCAGCGCCGTCATCGTGGAGCACGAGCGGCTGACGCCGGCCGGGATCGAGCTGCTGCACAAGGCGGACATCCAGGTCATCGCGACGGGCGTGGCCGCCGAAGCCGTCAAGGGCACCGGCGTGTCCACGCTCAACATGGACGACGTCGGCGTCGGCGCCCGAGCCGGCGAACACCTGGTCGGGCGCGGGTACCGCGACCTCGCGGCCGTCGTGCCGCGCGGCAACGTGCTCCGGCGGATCGGCACGCTGCGCCTCCAGGGCCTCCAGGAGGCCGCGGCCCGTGCCGGGGTCGGGGCGACCGTGCGGTCCCAGGACATGGACTGGTCACCGGAGAGCGCCGCCGAGGTCGTTCGTACGTGGCTCGACGAGGGGTTGCCGGAGGCGGTGTTCGGCTACAACGACGAGTTCAGCGGGCTGCTCCTGGGCGCGCTGCAGGACGCGGAGGTCCGGGTGCCCGACCGGACCGCGCTGGTCGGAGCGGACGACGTCATGCTCTGCCGGATGCTGCGGCCACGGCTGACCAGCGTTCGCCTCGAACCCCAGAGCATCGAGGCGACCGCCGGGGAGATCGTCAGGGCGGTCACGGAACGCACGGAGGTCCACCTGTCCCCGTGGACGCCGACGCTGGTTCGGCGCGATACCTGACGGGGCCGTCCGCCTCGCCGCACGCCAGGCTCCCCGCGGGCGGAGCGGTGTCCCGCTGCGCCCGCGGGGGTGCGGCTCCGCCCGTGGGGGTACGCGCCTACGCGAGCTCGACGCGGGCGGTCAGCCGGGTGTCGGCGTAGGAGCGCCCGACCAGGACGTCGTAGCCGCCCGGGACGGACTCCCACTCGTCGGCGTCCTCCGCCCACCGGCGCACGGCCGAGCGGGGCACGGTCACCACGGCTTCGGCGGAGGCGCCCGCGTCCGCGTGCACGCCGGCGAATCCGGCCAGGACGCGCGCGGGCCGGTCGCCCGGTTCCCGCGGGGCCAGGTAGACCTGCACGACCTCGTCGCCCTCGCGCTCTCCGGTGTTGGTCACCCGGACCCGGATCACCGCCAGGTCCTCCCCGTCCGTGAGGTCGACGTCGACGGCGTCGTAGCGCCAGGTCGTGTAGGACAACCCGTGCCCGAACCAGAAGGCGGGCTCGGCGTCCGCCCGCTCCCAGGCCCGGTAGCCCACGAAGACGCCCTCCGCGTAGTCCAGCGCACCCTGATCGGGCACCACGCCCAGGACCGGCACGTCCTCCTCGCGGCCGGGCCACGTGGTGGGCAGGCGGCCGGAGGGGTCGCGGCGGCCGAGCAGGACGTCGGCGAGGGCGCCGCCGAGCTCCTGTCCGCCGAACCAGGTCAGCAGGATGGCCTCGACGTCCTCCCGCCAGGGCATCGTCACCGGAGCACCGGTGTTGACCACCACCACCGTGCGCTCGTTCACCTCGGCGACCCGCGCGACCAGTTCGTCCTGGCGTCCGGGCAGGGTGAGCGTGGACCGGTCGAAGCCCTCCGACTCCACGTCGGCCGTGGTGGCGACCACGACGACGGCGACGTCGGCGTCGCGGGCGGCGGCCACCGCCTCCTCGATGAGCTCGTCGTCCGCGGCCATCGGCGCGCGGTGGGTCAGGGTGAAGCCGATGAACGCGAAGTCGCCCATCCCCAGGTCCTGATGGGTCTTGGTCACCCGCACGCTGACCTTCTCGCCCTCGGTGAGCGGGACGACGGCCGTGGTGGCCGGCGGGTCGAACATGGCGGCGGCGGGGTCGTCGCCCTCGAAGTCCAGATCGCCGTCGAACAGCACCCGCCCGCCCACCGTGAGGCGGTACCGTCCGGCACCGGTGACGCCGAACACGTGCTCGCCGGAGCCGGACGGGGTGAAGTCCCCGCCGACCTCGATCCGGTCCAGTTCGGCGTTGGTGACGCCGTCCGGGAGCTCGCCGATCCAGCGGGCGGTGCCGTCGGGCAGGGGCTCGGAGGCGAGCGTCCGGCCGTCGGCCGCGTAGAAGGTGGCCGTCATCGGGACCTCCACCGGGGGCAGGCTCGCCCGGGGGTCGGTGCCCACGGCGTAGGTGAGTTCGACGCTCCCCGGCAGGGCCGCGCGCAGACCTTCCAGTGGGGACACCGTGCGCTCGGCGAAGACGCTCGCGCTGCCGCCGCCGCTGGTGCGCGCCTCGGCGGCCGCCAGGCCGATCAGCGCGACGCGGTCCACCCCGTGCGGGTCCACCGGCAGTGCGGCCTCGTTGCGCAGCAGGACGAAGGAGCGGGTGGCGACCTCGCGGGCGACGGCCCGGCCGTCCAGCCCGGAGGGCCGGTCCGCCGGGGCGACCACGGGGTCGGCGCCCTCCAGCAGTCCCACGCGGGCGGCCAGGAGCAGGACGCGCCGCGCGAGGGCGTCCACGGCCTTCTCCGGGACCCGGCCGTCGCGGACCGCGTCGAGGAGGTGCTGGCCGTAGACCGTGTTGGGGCCGGGCATGGCCACGTCGAGGCCGGCCAGGCAGTCGCGGACGGTGTCGCGGGCCGCGGTCCAGTCGGAGACGATGAATCCGTCGAAGCCCCACTCGTCGCGCAGCACGGCGTTCAGCTCGGTGTGCTCGGTCATCGTGGTGCCGTTGACCTTGTTGTAGGCGGCCATCACGCCCCAGGGCCGGGCCCCGCGGACGATGCTCTCGAAGGGCGCGAGGTAGATCTCCCGCAGGGTGCGCTCGTCGGCCCGTACGTCCACCGTGAACCGGTCGGTCTCGGAGTCGTTGGCGACGAAGTGCTTGACGGTGGTGCCCACGCCGCCGTCCTGGACGCCGAGGACGTAGGCGGTGCCGATCTCGCCGGTGAGGTAGGGGTCCTCGGAGAAGGTCTCGAAGTGGCGCCCGCCCAGCGGTGAGCGGTGCATGTTGACCGCCGGGGCCAGCAGTACGTGGACGCCCTTGCGGCGCGCCTCCTGGGCCAGCAGGCGGCCGGCCTCGCGCACCAGGCCGCGGTCCCAGGTGGCGGCGATCGCCGTGGGGCTCGGCAGCTGGACGGAGGGGTCGTCGGGGGTCCAGCGCTCGCCGCGCACGCCCACGGGGCCGTCCGACATGACCAGGCGGCCTAGTCCGATGGCGGGGTTGGCGGCGATGGACCACATGGAGTCACCGGAGAGCAGGCGGACCTTGCCCTCCAGGTCCAGTGCGGCCAGGGCCTCGTCGGCGCGCCGGGCGCGTTCGGCGTCGGTCGGTGCGGTCATGTCTCTCCGTTCGTCGGCAGCATGCGGCTGGATGGCGTGGCGCGGGTCTCCCTACCGACCACTCGGCCGATTCGAAGCTTAAACGAATAACCAACGCGTGGGAAGCACGTCGCACCCGGTGTCCGTTTTGATGGGGCTTCTCCCCACCCTGCGTGGCGAGAGGCCCTCGGGAGCCGCGTACTGACACCATGGAGCGCCATGGACGGCCTCGCACTCGTACTCATGCTCCTGATCGGACTGGCCATCGGCGCGGCCGTGGGATGGATGCTCGCGCGCGGGCGCGACGCCGAGGCACGCGCCGACGCCCGGGCCGCCGAGGAGCGGGCGGCCTACGTCGAGGAGCAGCTCGCCGACCGGTTCCGCGCGCTCTCGGCCCAGGCCCTGGACCAGACCAACCAGCGCTTCCTCGAACTGGCCGAAGGGCGGCTGCGCGCGGTCAGCGCCGCCGCCGACGGCGACCTCGAGGAGCGCCGCCGCGCGGTGGAGCGCATGGTGGAGCCCCTGACCGCGACGCTCAACCGGGTGGAGACGCAGCTGCGCGAGGTCGACGCGGGACGGGCGGCGGCCCACGCGGAGCTGGCCAAGCAGGTCGAGACCGTACGGGAGGGCTCCGAGCGGCTCCGGGACCAGACGCAGTCCCTGGTCACCGCCCTGCGGCGCCCCGAGGCCCGCGGCCGGTGGGGCGAACTCCAGCTGCGCCGGGTGGCGGAGCTGGCGGGGATGAGCGCGCAGTGCGACTTCGAGGAGCAGGCCGCGACCCGGGACGGCTCCCAGCGCCCCGACATGGTGGTGCGCCTGGCGGGCGGCAAGAACATCGTGGTGGACTCCAAGGTTCCCCTGGCCGCCTACCTGGACGCGGTGGAGGCGCGGGCGGAGGACGCCGCGGAGGAGCGGCTGCGCGCGCACGCACGGCAGCTCCGCACGCACGTCGACCAGCTGGCGGGCAAGTCGTACTGGTCCGCGTTCACCCCGGCGCCGGAGTTCGTGGTGCTGTTCATCCCCGGCGAAGCCTTCCTCGCCCCCGCCCTGGAGTACGACCAGGGGCTGCTGGAGCACGCGATGGCCCGGAGGGTGCACATCGCGACCCCCACGACGCTGATCTCCCTGTTGCGCACGGCGCAGTACGCATGGCAGCAGGAGGCCCTGAGCGAGAACGCCCGGGCGGTGTTCGACCTGGGCAAGCAGCTGCACGCCCGGCTGTCGACCCTGGGCGGGCACGTGGAGGGCCTCGGGCGGGCTCTGACGCGCACGGTGAGCGCCTACAACCAGACGGTGGGATCACTGGAGAACCGGGTACTGGTGACGGCACGGAGGTTCCACGAGATCGGTCTGGTGGACGGCGAACTGGACCGGCCCGGCGGGGTGGAGGAACGGCCCCGTACAGCCGCCGCCCCCGAGCTGGCCGAGATGGATGCGACGCCGGTCGACGACTTTCGGCGCGTGGAAAACAGGCCCAATGGTTCGACCCAAAACCCCGAATCCGAAGACGCTCACGGACGGTGACGGACGACCGGTGCCGGGTCCGCATGGGCGGACTGCCCGATTTCCACCAGAACCCCGGCGCCCCATCCCGGTGTCCAAGGGTGAGGAAGGAGTGTTCGGCGCGGAAGGGGTCAAGTAGCCGAAATGACGACACGATCCCCGCAAAAGACGGGGGATCTTCACGAGAAGTGACATACTAAACACCGTGAGTAACAAACTTGGGAGGCGTACGGTCGTGCCTCAGCGCAAGACGGACGGTCCGGCACCCGGACCCGCCCCGTACTTCGTGCGAACGCAGGACCGCGGCCGCAGCGGACCAGCCGCAGGACAACCCACGCGCGCCGACGCGCGCTCGCAGGCGCCTCAGGGTGCGCAGAGGCCGCGCCCGGCCCCGACCCCGTGGCGCCCGCCCCGGTTGACCGGTCGCGGCGGCATCCTGCTCATCATCATCAGCAGCTTCACGGGGACCCTGGTCGCGCACTGGACGGGGACCTCGGCCCCGCCGGGCGTGGCCTTCACCCTGGCCTGCCTGCTGACCGCGGCGCTGGTCCGCCCGACCGACCTGCTGTCACTGTCCGTGAGCCCGCCGATCGCCTTCTTCGCCTCCGTGGTCGCCGCCGAGGCCGTGCTCGCCCTCGGCAACGAGGGGTTCGCGCGCGTGCTGCTGCTGGGGCTGGCGTCCCGCCTCGCCGAGGTCGCTCCGTGGCTGTTCCTCGGGACCGCGCTGGTCCTGGTGATCAGCGTGTTCCGCGGCCTGCCCGGCAACATCCGCGCCCTGGGCGACGAGCTCAACGGCCGCAGGTAGCGGGCGAGCGCCACCGGCCCCGTTTCCGGGCCGCCCTGACGCGCTCGCCGCCGCTCCCCTGCCTCGGGCCGTTCGCAGGCCCCGGCCTCAGAAGGGCGTCTCCTCGTCCTCGGAGGTCTCACCACGGCGCTCGTCCATGGCCGCGGCCATCGTGGCGCGGGCCCCCTCCAACCACTGTTCACACGTCTTGGCCAGCTCCTCGCCCCGCTCCCACAGGGCGAGGGAGTCCTTGAGGCTGAGGCCGCCGGACTCCAACCGGCGGACGACGTCGGTCAGCTCCTCCCTGCACTCCTCATAGCTCTGCTTCGGCTCGGCTGCGCCCTTGTCGGCCATGTCTGCTCCGTCCGTCGGTGGGTGGATGTCCCGGGTGGTGGCGGTGGTCCGGTGGCTGCGCCCGGGGACTACCGCTCGGTGTCGTCGGTGGTGGCGTCGTCGCTGGCGTCCGCGTCGGTGTCACCGCCGGTGCGGGCGTCCGCACCGACATCGGCACCGTCCCCGGCGGGGGTGTCGGCGAGGTGCACGTCCGCCACGGTCGCGGTCAGGCTGTCGCCGGTGAAGCGGATCCGCAGCTCCTCCCCCACGTCGGGTTCGGCGGCCGAGCGCACCACCGACCCGTCCTCGCGCTGCACGATGGCGTAGCCGCGGGCCAGCGTGGTGGCCGGGGACAGCGCGTGCAGGCGGGCCCGGGTGTGGGCGAGGCCGTCGGCCGAGCGGTCGAGCGCCACGGTCAGGCTGCGGCGTGCCCGGTCGCGCAGGTCCACGACCTGCTCGGTGAGCCGGTCGATCTCCCGGACGGGGTCGGCCAGCGCCGGGCGCGAGCGCACGCCCTGCAGCCAGGACAGCTCGCGGTCCACGGCGCCCTGGAGCACGCGGCGTGCCCGGTCGCGGAGCTGGCGGACCAGTTCCATCTGCTCGCCGACGTCGGGGATGGTCTTCTTGGCCGCGTCCGTGGGGGTGGAGGCCCGCACGTCGGCGACGTAGTCCAGCAGCGGCGCGTCCTGTTCGTGGCCGATGGCGCTCACCACGGGCGTGCCCGCCTCCGCGACGGCCCTGACCAGTGCCTCGTCGGAGAAGGGCAGGAGGTCCTCCAGGGAGCCGCCGCCGCGCGCGACGATGATGACGTCCACCTCCGGGCGGGCGTCGAGGTCCTTGAGCGCCTCCATCACCTCGCGCACGGCGCGGTCGCCCTGCACGGCGACGGGGCGCACCTCGAACCGCACGGCGGGCCAGCGGCGCCGCCCGTTCTCCAGGACGTCGCGCTCGGCGGCGGAGTCGCGGCCGCAGACCAGACCGACCGTGGAGGGCAGGAAGGGCAGCGGACGCTTGCGCGCGGCCTCGAACAGGCCCTCGGCGGACAGGGTCCGGCGCAGCTGCTCCAGGCGGGCCAGGAGTTCGCCCAGGCCCACGTGGCGGATCTCCAGGGCCCGCAGCGAGAACGTGCCGCGCACTTCGTAGAAGTCGGGTTTGGCGTGCACGACCACGCGGGCGCCGGCCTCGGGCGGCGGGCTCTGCGCGTCCAGCACGGTGGTCTGGCAGACCACCCGCACGGACACGTTGGCGACGGGGTCGCGCAGCGTGATGTAGGCCATCCGGCCGCGCCGGTTGAGCTCGGCGATCTGGCCCTCGACCCAGATCCGGCCGAGGCGGCCGATCCACTGGCCGACGGCGTTGAGGACGACTCTGACCGGTTGCGGCGCCTCGGCGGAACTCTCCATGCCCATGACACCCGAGCCTAGGCCAGCGGTACGACAGCGCCGCTCACCCGCGCCCCGCCACGCCCGGGGCCGCACCCGTCCGGGCGGTGGGCCCCGGCCGGGCTCAGGACTGCGCGTCGCCCCCGGCGGAGATCTCGTTGCCCGTACCGACGTCGATGATGGAGGGGTCGCCGGTCGCGTGGAGGACGGTGTTGTCGGCGCCCACCACGTTGATGGTGTCGGCGCTGCCCACGTGCACGGTCATGTCACTGCCGAGGACGTTCACCCGCTCGCAGGCGCCGTTGAGGACGACCTCGCCCGTGTTGGCGGTCACGTTGACCGTGCGGCCCTCACAGTCCTCGGTCACGGTGCCGTCGGCGCTGGCGATGGTGAGCGAGCCGTCCCCGTCCACGCTCACGGCCGGGTCGCCGTCGGAGTCGACGGAGACCTCGCCGTCGCCGTTGCCGACACTGACACCGTCCTCGTCCACGGACACCGAACCGTCGCCCCAGGGCAGGTCGACCGAACAGCCGGTCACCCAGAACGCGGCGGCCAGGACGGCTGCGGCGGCCAGAGGTCGCTTCATCATGTGGAGCCCTTCGCACGAGGGGCGCGCGGTACGCCCCGTCAGCAAGCTAGACGACCGGAACGGCCGCGGGGTTCCCCTTGCGCCCTCCGGCGTGCCGCCGCGGGCCGCTTGCTCCACCGGACCGCGTGGGTGCGCCGCGCGCGAGTTTCGAGGGCCCAGACGGGCCGAGCCCCCTCCCGGAGATCGTCCGGGAGGGGGCTCGGTGTGCGTGCCGGGGGCGACTACTCGCCCGACTCCAGCTTCGCGATGCGGTTGTCGTACATCTTGATGAACTCGGGGCGGCCCTGGTGGGCCACCTCGTAGGCGCGCAGGTCACGGACCTGCTCGATGGTGAGCTTGCGCAGCCGGGCGCGGATCGACGGCAGGGTGAGCTCGTCGTAGGTGGGCACGGCCAGGTCCTCGGCCGCCGGGGCGGCGCCCTTGCGCACCTTCTCGAACACCTCGTCGCTGGCGACCTCGGTGTGGGCCTCGGCCACGGCGAGCTCCTCGGCGATCGCCGCACCATCCTTCGCGACGTCCACCGCGGGGGCGGGCTCGGCCGCCTCCTCGGGGGCCTCGACGACCTCCGCCGCCTCGACCGCCTCGGGGTTCGCGGCCGGCGCCCCGTCACCGGCGCTCCCGGCGGAGGGCTTCTCGGCGGAGGTGTCCTCGGCCTCGGGCTTCTCGGCCTTCTTCTCCTCGACCGCCGGCTCGGCAGTGGCCTCAGCGGCCCCGGTGGCCTCGTCCTTCTTCTCGGCGTCCTCCGCCACGGTCGACTCGGTGGGGGCCTCGTCGGGGGTCTGGGCGGGGGACTCGGCCGTGTCGGCCGCCGCGGTCGTGGACGCGGTGTCCTCGTCCTTGGGGGCGGAAACGGTGGCGGTGACCGGCTCCTTTCGGCCGAAGATGCCCTGGACCAGGGTCTTCAGCTTCGTGGCGAGCGTCGGGTTCGACATAGGACGGGGGCTCCTGATGATCTCGGCGGTTGGGCCAGCGGCGCGCTACCAGCAAACCAGGCAAGGCCGAGTTGAGGGCGAACCGCCTATAACAGATGTGATGGTGAACCAGGATAGAGGAGGGAGGAACACCATGAGCAGGGGATAAGTGAACGATTTCGCCACGTCGAAGTGGAACCGCATACTTCCTGTCACGCTTCCGTGACCCTTGCCGCAGATACGCCCGAAATGCCCACTTCAGTGCCCTCCCCCACACCCGCACACCGGACCGTTCATCGCACCTAGGATGTAACACATGACTGCGACGACGACTGCGACGAATCAACGCCGTGTGCTACTCGCCAACCCCCGGGGCTACTGCGCCGGTGTCGACCGTGCGGTCATCACCGTCGAGAAGGCCCTGGAGCAGTACGGCGCGCCGATCTATGTGCGCAAGCAGATCGTGCACAACACGCACGTGGTGCGCACCCTGGAGGAACGCGGGGCGATCTTCGTCGAGGAGACCGAGGAGGTGCCCGAGGGCGCCATCGTCGTCTTCTCCGCCCACGGGGTCTCCCCCGCCGTGCACGAGCAGGCCGAACGGCGCCAGCTCAAGACGATCGACGCGACCTGCCCGCTGGTGACCAAGGTGCACAAGGAAGCCAAGCGCTTCGCCTCAGAGGACCGCGACATCATCCTCATCGGCCACATCGGCCACGAGGAGGTCGAGGGCACCAGTGGTGAGGCCCCCGAGCACATCCAGATCGTCGAGAGCCCCGACGAGGTGGACAAGGTCGAGGTCCGCGACCCCGACAACGTCTCGTGGCTCTCCCAGACGACGCTCTCGGTGGACGAGACCACCCAGACCGTCGACGCCCTGCGCCAGAAGTTCCCGAACCTGCTCGACCCGCCCAGCGACGACATCTGCTACGCCACGTCCAACCGCCAGGACGCGGTGAAGGAGATGGCGCCGGAGTGCGAGCTGGTCATCGTGGTCGGCTCCGACAACTCCTCCAACTCGGTCCGCCTGGTGGAGGTCGCCCTGGACGCCGGCGCCGACGCCGCCCACCTGATCGACAACGCCTCCCTCATGGAGGACGCCTGGTTGGAGGGCGTGACCACGGTCGGCGTGACCAGCGGCGCGTCCGTGCCGGACATCCTGGTCCGCGAGCTCCTCGACAAGCTGGCCGGGCACGGGTACGGCTCCGTCAGCCCGGTCACCACCGCCGACGAGACCCTGACCTTCTCGCTGCCCAAGGAACTGCGCCGCGACCTGCGCGCGGAGTAGCGCCGCGGCACACCGGACACGGAGGGACCCGCGCGGAGCAGTTCGGCGCGCGGGTCCCCCGCCCGTGTCCGCCGTGTCACCCGGGTACCGCCCGCCCGGATCAGCGGGCGGCGGTCACTCGGAGCCGGCCGGGTCCGTCTCCAGGCCGCCGGCCAGGTGGGCGAGCTCGTCCACCTCGGCGCTTCCGGCCACCACCAGGGTCACGTCCTCGCCCCGCGACACCAGGGCGCCCCAGTCCTCGGAGTCGTAGTGCTCCCACTCCCGGCCGCCCACGGCGACCGTGCCGACCGGTTCGGCGTCCTCGATGCTCTCGGCCACCACGGAGGCCGGATCGCCATCGCTCTGGATGAGCCGGGCGTGGCTGTCCGCGGCGGTGGCGAATCCCACGCTCCACTGCACGGGACCGCTCACGTCGAGGGTGGAGCTGGTGGGCGTCCACCCCTGCTCGACGAGGTCCTCGGCGGGAACCGTCACCGGGTAGTCCGCCGCCTCGCGCAGGACGTCGGCGTCGGGGCGGTAGTTCACGGAGGGGATGTGCTCGCCCCTGCGCGTGGAGACCACGAACGCCATGGCCAGCAGGATCGCGACGAGGATCCCGAGGGAGATGGCGTAGTTCTTGAAGGTGGCGTTGGACCGGCTGTACTCACTCATGACGGTTACCAGCTTGCCGCAGGTCCGCGACCCCTCTGATCCGGGGTGCCGCTACCGGTCCCGGGGGCGCGTTCAGGACCGGCGCTCGAACTGCGAGAGCAGCGCCGTGATGTCGTCGGCGAGCTTGTAGGCGTCGGCGTCGTCGCGCCGCACCACCTCGGCCACGGCCAGGAGCATGGCCCCGCTCACCACGATGAGCAGCGCCTCGTCCACGGGCTCGTCGGCCTTGCGGAACAGGGCCACGTTGCGGTCGCTCCACTGGGTGAGCCGGGCGCGGAGCTGGTAGTCGAAGCCGGGAGGGCCGTCGCCGCTGAAGAACAGCCGCGCGGTGTCGCGCTCCTCGATGCTGCCGAGCAGGTAGGCACGGGCGGCGATGTTCATCAGCCGTGTGGGATCGCTCTCACCCTCGGCCCGCGCGTCCACCACCGCCTGGTGGGTGCGCTCCTGCTGGCGCTGCTGGAACTCCTCGTACAGCGCGAGGTAGAGGTCGGCCTTGCCGGTGAAGTGGTGGTACAGGCTGCCGACACTCGCACCGGCGACCGAGACGACCTCGCTCACGCCCGCCTTGGCGAAGCCCACGGTGCGGAACACCTGGGCGGCCGCCCTGAGCAGAGCACTGCGTGTGGCGGCTCCGCGCGGCGAGACCCGCACGGCCTTCTCCGGCCTGTCCGTCTTGTCCACTGTCACGCCCTCACTCCGGTCCGGGTCAGGCCAGGGTAGACCGTCACCGCCACCACGTGCCCGCTCCGGGTGGCACCCAAGGGCGCCGACCACCGCTCGGGGCCGGACGGGGTGTGACACCCCGGGCGACCCGTGCCAGTCGGGGAACACGTCGGGTGACTACCCTAAGACGTGTACCCCCGCCCTGATCCCTGATGGAAGGTGTCACCTCCATGTCGCAGTCCGCGAGCTCCACCGCGCAGTCCTCGGCGCCCGACAGAAACCTCGCGTTGGAGCTGGTCCGCGTCACCGAGACCGCAGCGCTCGCGGCGGCCCGGTGGGTCGGCAAGGGCGACAAGATCGGTGCCGACGGGGCGGCCGTGCGCGGCATGCGGCACATGATCAGCACCGTGTCCATGAACGGCACCGTGGTGATCGGCGAGGGCGAGAAGGACAACGCCCCGATGCTCTACAACGGTGAGAACGTGGGCGACGGCGGGGGCCAGGGCTGGGACGTGGCCGTCGACCCGATCGACGGCACCACGCTGACCGCCATGGGCATGCCCAACGCGATCGCCGTCATCGCGATGAGCCCGCGCAACACGATGTTCGACCCCTCCGCGGTCTTCTACATGGAGAAGCTGGCCGCGGGCCCCGAGGCAGCCGACGTCGTGGACATCGCCGCGCCGGTCGCCGACAACATCCGGGCGGTGGCCCGTGCCAAGGGCAAGTCCCCCCAGGACGTCACGGTCGTCATCCTGGACCGTCCCCGCCACAAGCAGATCGTGCAGGACGTCCGCGACGCGGGCGCCCGGATCAAGTTCATCAGCGACGGCGACGTGGCCGGCGCGATCATGGCGGCCCGTGCGGGTACCGGCGTGGACCTGCTGCTGGGCATCGGCGGCACCCCGGAGGGCATCATCACCGCCTGCGCGATGAAGTGCCTGGGCGGCGTCATCCAGGGACGGCTGTGGCCCAAGGACGAGGACGAGCGCGCCCAGGCCCTCGCGGCCGGGCACGACCTGGGCCGGGTGCTGCACACCGACGACCTCGTCTCCTCCGAGGACGTGTTCTTCGCCGCGACCGGCATCACCGACGGGGAGCTGGTCGGAGGCGTGCGCTACGAGGCCTCGCGGGTCATCACCGACTCCCTGGTCATGCGCGGGCGCAGCGGCACCGTCCGCGAGGTGCGCAGCGAGCACCGCCTGAGCAAGTTGGCGGCCTACAGCGGCGTGGACCTGACCTCCGCTCCCTGACCCCGCCCCGGTGGATCGCGTCTCGGCACGGCCGGAACCCGGGGTCCGGCCGTGCCGACGCGTCCGGGCCGAGCCGGACGCGCGGCCCGACCCGCCCGTCCGAGCCGGGCACGTCCGCACGACCGGCAACGGGTGCGAACCACACCGGGGTGACCCTGCATCAGAACCCACGTCGACCCCGCGCCCACGCGCACCGTAATTCCCCGTCGGAGGCACGATGTCCTACCCAGATCCCCCACAGCAGCCCCAGTGGCAGCCGCAGCAGCCCGGGCAGCCTGGGCAACCTGGACAGGGCTACCCCCCTCCGTACGGCGCCGCCCCGGGACAGCAGTACCCCCCTCAGCACCAGCAGCCCCCGTACCCGCAGCACGGCGCGCCCGGCGGCGGCGCGCCCGGCGGTCCGCCCTACGGGGGCCAGTACTCGGGCGGTCAGATGCCGCCCTCGGGCGGCGGCCGCCGCAACCGCTGGCTGATCCCCGCCGCCGCGGGCGTGGCCGTCGTGGTCATGGCGGGTACCGTCTGGGCGACGGTGTCCCTGGTGGACTTCGGCGGGCCGCAGCCCGAGACCGTCCTGCCCGGCAACGCGATCGCGTTCGGCAAGGTCGACCTGGCCATCGACGGCTCCCAGGCCATCGAACTGCTCCAGTTCGTCGACCGCCTGCCCCAGGAGATGCTCGAGGAGATGGGTGAGCCCGACGGCGACACCTCCTCGATGATGGCCGAGGGCTTCGTCGAGGCCTTCCCCGAGGCGGACCAGGCCGACGTGGAGGAGTGGATCGGCCAGGGCGTCGGCGGCGCGGTGTGGCCGACCGACGACGAGGAGGCGGCCGAGGGCGCCGGTGTCACCGGCGCGATCGCCCTGTCGGTGACCGACGGGGCCCTCGCGGAGGAACAGCTCAGCACCCTGGCGAGCCAGAACGACGACCTCGCCTTCGAGATCGTGGACGACTTCGCGCTGATGTCGTACAGCGAGGCCGCGATCGCCGACCTGAACCGCCAGGTGGAGGACTACGGCCCCCTGGACGAGAGCGACACCTTCTCCGGCGACCTGGCCGACGTGCCCGGCGGTAGCGTGGCGGTCGGCTGGACGGACCTGGGCGGCCTGATGGCGGTCGAGGAGATCGCGCGGGACATCGAGTCCGAACTGCCCTCGGGCTCGGGAGCGTTGTCGGGCCGGGCGACCGCGTCCGTGCGGATCGACGGCGACTACCTCGAGGCGCGGATGGACGTGTTCGGCTTCGAGGTGGACCAGGCGGACCTGTCCTGGCTCGCGGAGTCCCCGGGCGCGAGCGTGGGGGCGATGGGCGACCTGCCCGAGAACACCGTCATGGCGTTCGGCGGCACCGGCCTGGACCAGGCCGTCACCAGCGCCTACGAGGACGGGATCCCCTTCCTCAGCCGCGGCGAGCAGACCGAGATGGAGCAGGAGCTCAACGCCATGGGCGTGCCGGTGCCGGACAGCTTCAGCGGTCTGCTGGGCACGTCCACGGCGTTCGGCGCCACCGATATGGACTTCTCCCCCGGAGGCTCCGACGAGGCGGCCTTCGAGTACCGCGCGGTCGGCGGCGAGGAGCAGGTGCTGAACACCCTCATCGAGGAGATGGCCGGCCCCTACGCCACCTCGGCTCCGCAGGTGCGCACCGACGGCGACACCGTGGTGGTCTCGAACGGCTCGGGCGGTGGGCGCCTGGCCGACGACGAGGTGTTCCAGCAGACCATGCAGGAGATGGACGACGCCGTCCTGGCCGGATACGTCGACCTGCGGCAGGCCGTCCCCGCCGAGGAGGTCAGCGCCCCGGACGAGTGGGGCGCGGTGGGCGTGGCGCTCAGCGTCACCGACGGGGGCGAGCGCGCGAGCTTCGAGCTGCGCTGGGCACCCAGCGGCGGCGAGTAGCCGCGAACAGACGGCGGTGGCGCGGGAGGGTCTCCTCCCGCGCCACCGCCGCGTTCGGGCCCCGGTCGGGCCCCGTGGGCCGGGGCACGGTCGGGGGTGTCCGGCCAGGACCCCGCGCGCGGCCCCGCGGACCCCGGGTCAGCTGACGACGCGGCGACGCATCTGGAAGCCCGCCAGGAACCACATCAGGACGATGAAGGCCACCAGCACGGCGACGTGGCCCAGCGCCGTCCCGGGCTCCAGACCGCCGAAGACCACCCCGCGAATGAGCTCCACGGCGTGGTAGAGCGGGTTGACCATGGCCGCCGACTGCACCCAGTCGGGCAGCTCGGTCAACGGGAAGAAGGTCCCCGCCACGAGGAACAGCGGTGTGAACAGGCCGCTGAAGACGTAGTCCATCGACCGAACCGACGAGATGACCGCCGAGATCCAGATGCCGAACAGCGCGAAGGCGAAGCCCGCCAGGAACGCGATGAACGGCACGAGGAGCATGCCGGGACCGGGCCGCAGCCCGAAGCCGATGGCGACGAGCAACGGCACGCAGCCGTAGACGCCGGAACGCATGGCCAGCCACAGCGCCTCGCCCGTGACCAGTTCGCGCACGTCGATCGGGGTGGCGAGGATGCCCTCGTACGTGTGCAGGAAGCGGCGCTTGATGAAGGTGTTGATGACGGCGGGCATCATCGACTGGAACATGACCGACACCGCCACGATGCCGGTGCCGAGGAAGTCGATGTAGCTGTAGCCGGCGAGCGTGCCGATGAGGGCGCCCATGCCGAAGCCGAAGCACAGCAGGTACAGCGTCGGCTCCACCACCGCGGCGAAGGTGGTCGCCCGCCAGGACTGGCCGTACAGGATCCACTCGCGCGCGACCACGCCCATGACGGCGTCGGCCTCGAACCGTCCGGGACGCGCGTGGATCTCCGGCCGGGCGTCCTCCCTGGTCTGTCGCAGGGTCATTCCACACTCTCCCCGGTCAGGGTCACGAACACGTCCTCCAGGTTGCTGGCGCGCCGCAGTGGCGTGGCCAGCCGGTCCCGGAGCGACTCGGGCAGTTCTTCGGCGCGCAGGACCGACACGGTCGTGCCGGTGCGCCGGGTGGTGAAGCCGTGGCCGCGGATGAGGGATTCGAGGGCGTCGATGCCGTCCTCCCCCGGTTCGTACTCCTCCACGGTCGCCCCCGCGTACTTGGCGACGAGGTCGGCGGGGGTGCCGCGCTCCACGACCCGGCCGGCCGCCATCAGGGCCACCTCGTCGGAGAGCCGTTCGGCCTCCTCGATGTAGTGCGTGGACATCAGCACGGTGACGCCCTCGGCGCGCAGGGCGTTGATGACGCCCCACAGGTCCTGGCGGACCTGCGGGTCCAGGCCGACCGTGGGTTCGTCCATGAGGACGAGTTCCGGCCGGTGCAGGAGGGCTCGGACGATGAGGAGCCGACGGCGCATTCCGCCGGAGAGGTCGTCCACGAGGGTGTCGCCGCGGTCGCCGAGCTGGGCCAGGCGCATGGCGCGCGCGATGGCCTCGCGGCGCTGCCGGCGGGGGACGCGGTAGAGGAAGGAGAACATCCGCAGGTTCTGCTCGACGGTGAGTTCCTCGTCGAGGTTGTCGTGCTGGGGGACGACTCCCATGCGGGCGCGCGCCCACTTCGACTCGGCGGGGATCTCGTGGCCGAGGATGCGGATCTCGCCCTCGTCGGCCAGGCTCTGGGCGGTGAGCATCTTCATCGTGGTGGACTTGCCCGCGCCGTTGGGGCCGAGCAGGCCGAGGACGACGCCTTGGGGGACGTCGAGGTCCAGACCGTCGACCGCGGTCAGTGAACCGAAGCGCTTGACGACGCCGCGTAGCAGGAGCGCTGGGACGGCTGTGGAGTCACGGGGGCCCATGGACGCGCTCCCAGGCACACTCCGGCCCGGATCAGATGAGGTCATGAGGCCACGGTGGCAAACTCGCGGGTGAATATCCAGCGAGTTTCCGGCCCGCGGGAGGGCGCGAAGGGCGGCGGCGGGCGGGCAGGCGGCCGGTCCCACGATCTCCGGTCGCCACCGGGAGCAGGCGGACCACCCCTCCCGTACCGGCGCGCCGGGCACGGACCCCTCCGCGCTCCCGCCGGGCGCGAAAAATCCGTTGCGCGGGGAACCGGACCCTTCCTAGGATCGGCCGAACCACGACGACCCGCCCGGGCGCGCACCAGCCGACCGGGGCCACAGGAGGATGTTGATGACCCGGATCGCGCCGAGCGCGCTTGACCACCGTGCGGGCTGCTCCCGTCCCCGGCCGCTCACGGCCCGCTGACGGACACGCCCCGCCCCACCGTCGAAACCGCTCGGCCTGCTCCTGCTGCCCGATACCGATGTCCAGCAAGGAGTTCCCGGGTGTCCACCACCGAACCCAGCCCCGTCCTGCGCACCACCACCTTCACCTGCGTGCGCTGCGGGCTGACCACCTCCGTCCTCGACCCCGAGGGCGCTCGACGCGACCACTGCCCCAGCTGCCTGAGTTCGCGCCACGTCGTCGACCAGGTCGAGGGCGGTGCCGCCGACTGCGGCGGCCGCATGGTCCCGATCTCCATCGCCGTTCCGCGCGGCGGGGCGTGGCGTCTCATCCACCGCTGCACCATGTGCGACGAGCTGTCGGAGAGCGCCGTCTGCGCGGACGACAACCACCTCGTGCTGATGCGCCTGGCCGTACGGCCGCTCGCCGAACCGCCCTTCCCGCTCGACCTGTTCGGGGAGGTGTGAGCATGGGTCGGCGCAACACGCGCGGCCGACGGCGCACCCAGCGCCCGAAGACCGTCCTGCACGCCCACGGCGAGGCCGGCCGGTCCGGGTCGTTCCGCTGTGTGCGGTGCCGTCTGGAGGTCCCCGCCGACGCGCCGGGGACCGCGCACCGCAACCACTGCCCGCACTGCCTGGCCAGCCTGCACGTGGACCGTCGGAGACCCGGCGACCGCGCCGCGGACTGCCGGGGGCGCATGGACGCGGTGAGCATCTCGGCGCGGCCGGACGGGGAGTGGATGATCATCCACCGCTGCACGCGCTGCGGCGGGCTCAGTGCCAACCGGGTCGCGGGCGATGACAACGCCAGGGCGCTGGTGCGGATGGCGGTCCGCCCGCTGGCCGCCACCCGGCCCTCGGCCACCGCCGTCGCCCGGCGGGTGCTGATCGATCTGTGACGCGGGTGGGCCCGGCGCCCGGGCCCACCCGTCGCCCGCCATCGTCCGTGCGGCCAACCGGCACCGGGACGACGGACATGAGGGAAGGGTTGCTCTAGTGTTGACCGACGTGAGTGAGGAACTGTCCCCCGCCAGGCTCCGTGCCTCCGACGCCGACCGTGAACGGGTCCTGAAGGTGCTGCGCGAGGCCACCGCGGACGGCCGTTTGGACCTGGAGGAGTTCGAGGAGCGTTCCGCACTCGTGCAGGAGGCCCGGACCCTGGGCGAACTGCCCGGCGTGACCGCCGACCTCGTCCCCGCCGACCAGCAGCCCATCCGGCTCGACTCCCAGCCCGTGATCGGGCTGTTCGGACGCGTCGCCCGCCGCGGCCGCTGGGTGGCCATGCCCGGTGAGCTGGTCGCGGCCTTCGCCGGCCGCGTCGACGTCGACATGCGCGAAGCCCTCCTGCTGCGCAACCACCACCGGATCGTCGTCCACGCGTTCCTCGGCCGGGTCGAGATCGACGTCCCCGAGGGTGTCGAGGTGCGGATGACCGGTTGGAGCTTCCTCGGTCGGCGCTCCACCAACGCGCAGCGGTCCGAGCTTCCGAGCCCGCCCGTCATGGAGGTCGACGGGTTCAGCGTGTTCGGGGTCGTGCGCGTGCGGGCGCCCCGGCGGCGGCGCTTCCTCGGCCTGGGCCGGCGCCGCCCCCAACGCGGTATCAGCTCCTGATCACGTGTGTCCCCACCTGCGCGGATGTCAACATGACGCGTGCAACACCACCAACTCAGGGTGAGTGACGCCGTCCTTCTGTGCGTCTGGCAGGCTTGTCTCACAGGTTTTCCCAGGAGAGATGGGCCAGCGATGAGTGAGTTCCGTATCGAGCACGACTCGATGGGTGAGGTCAGGGTTCCCGCCGAGGCCAAGTGGCGGGCCCAGACCCAGCGTGCCGTCGAGAACTTCCCGATCTCGGGCCAGGGCCTGGAGGGCGCCCACATCGCCGCTCTCGGCCAGATCAAGGCCGCCGCCGCCAAGGTGAACGCCGAACTGGGCGTCATCACGGACGAGTTCGGCAAGGCGATCCGCGACGCGGCCCTGGAGGTCGCCGACGGCAAGTGGAACGACGAGTTCCCGATCGACGTCTTCCAGACCGGTTCGGGCACCTCCAGCAACATGAACACCAACGAGGTCGTGGCGACCGTCGCCAAGGAGCGCACCGGTCTGGAGGTGCACCCCAACGACCACGTCAACGCCTCGCAATCCTCCAACGACGTGTTCCCGTCGTCCATCCACATCGCCGCCACCTCGGCCGTGCAGAACGAGCTGATCCCCGCGCTGCGCCACCTGGAGGGCGAGCTCACCCGCAAGTCCGTCGAGTTCGCGTCCGTCGTCAAGAGCGGCCGCACCCACCTGATGGACGCCACCCCGGTCACCCTCGGCCAGGAGTTCGCCGGGTTCGCCGCGCAGGTCCGCTACGGGGTCGAGCGTCTGGAGGCCGTCCTGCCGCGCGTGGCCGAACTGCCCCTCGGCGGCACCGCCGTCGGCACCGGCATCAACACCCCCGAGGGCTTCGCCTCGCGGGTCATCGCCGAGATCGCCGCGAACACCGGCCTGCCGCTGACCGAGGCCCGCGACCACTTCGAGGCCCAGGGCGCCCGCGACGGGCTCGTCGAGCTCTCCGGCCAGCTCCGGACGATCGCGGTCGGCTACTGCAAGATCGCCAACGACATCCGCTGGATGGGTTCGGGCCCGACCACCGGTCTGACCGAGGTCTTCCTCCCCGACCTGCAGCCGGGCTCCTCGATCATGCCGGGCAAGGTCAACCCGGTCCTGTGCGAGGCCATGCTCCAGGTCTCCTCCCAGGTCGTGGGCAACGACGCCGCCGTCGCCTTCGGCGGGGCCAGCGGCAACTTCGAGCTCAACGTGCAGCTGCCGATGATCGCCCGCAACGTGCTGGAGTCCATCCGCCTGCTGGCCAACGTCTCCCGCCTGTTCGCCGACCGCTGCGTGGCCGGGATCGAGGCCAACGAGGAGCAGTGCCGCACCTACGCGGAGTCCTCCCCCTCGATCGTCACGCCGCTCAACCGCTACATCGGCTACGAGGAGGCCGCCAAGGTCGCCAAGCAGTCGCTGGCCGAGCGCAAGACGATCCGCCAGGTCGTGCTGGAGCGCGGCTACGTCAAGGACGGCAAGCTCACCGAGGAGCAGCTGGACGCCGCACTCGACGTGCTGAAGATGACCAACTCCCAGTAGTCGGCACCGCGGTGATCGGTGAGGGGCACCCCGCTGCGGCGGGGTGCCCCTCCCGTCTGCGCACGGCCGCCGCGGCCCCGGGTCGCGGTTCGGTTCCGCTCCCGCACCGTCCGGAACCTTTGGCCCGGGGTGGACGTCGGACAGTCGTACCAGTACATCTGGTTCCGAACCCCTTGCACCGGAGAGCAGCCCGCCTCGAGAGGGCAGTACATGTCGAGCAACAGCGACAGCGAACACATCGTCGCGGACCGCTACGTCCTGCGCCGTGAACTGGGACGCGGCGGCATGGGTGTCGTCTGGGAGGCCTTCGACCCCTCTCTCGACCGCGTCGTCGCGATCAAGCAGGTGCTCCTCCCCGACCACTTCACCGACGAGGAACGCTCGGACGCGCACGCCCGTGTGCGCCGGGAGGCCCAGTCGGCGGCGCGGATCTCCCATCCGAGCGTCATCACCATCCACGACGTCTTCCAGTCCGGGGGCGACCCGTGGGTCGTGATGGAGCTCGTCGAGGGCGGGTCGCTCCAGGAGGCGCTCGACGCGCACGGCCCGCTGGACCTGGGGACCGCGGCGACGGTCGCCGAGTCGCTGCTCAGGGCCGTCAGAGCGGCCGACGCCGCCGGAGTCCTGCACCGCGACATCAAGCCCGGCAACATCATGATGTCCTCGGACGGGCGGGTCGTCCTCACCGACTTCGGGATCGCCACCATGGAGGGCGGTCCGAGCATCACCCGCACGGGCGCGCTGATCGGCTCACCCGAGTACATGCCGCCCGAACGGCTGGAGGGCGGACCGGCCGAGCACCGGGGCGACCTGTGGAGCATCGGGGTGACCCTCTTCGCGGCGGTCGAGGGCACCTCGCCGTTCCGCCGGGACAGCATCACCGCGGCGATCGCCGCGGTGATGGCCGCGGAGCTGCCCCCGATGACGGGCGCGGGGTGGCTGACCCCGGTGATCGAGGGTCTCCTGGAACGCGACCCCGACCGGCGACTCACCACCGGGCAGGCGCTCGACCTGCTGCGCGAGCGCCGCGACGGCGCCGGGGCCGGTGACGGCACGACCGGCTCCGGGGTCGGCCCGGACATCGCGGGTCCGGCGGCGGCCGGAGCCGCCGCGGGTGCGGCGGGCACTGTGTCGGCCGGTACGGGCGGTACCGGCGGATACGGCGGCGGCCCCTACACGTCACCCGGCGGCGGCCACACCGCCCCCAGCGGAGGCTACGCGTCCCCGAGCGGCGGGTACCGGCCAGCGGCGGCCACACGGCCCTCCGGTGTCCCAGGCCCTGCGCCGGGCCCCGGGGGCGGACCCCAGGGCCCGTCCGCCCCCTTCCCCGGACCTGGACGCCCACCGGCCTACGGGCACGCGGCCGGGCACGGCGGCGGGCCCGTGACGGGCGTGGGCCACGCATCCGGCGGATACCCGTCCGCCGGTCACCCGGGAGGCGGACCGCCCACCGGACACCTCCGCCCGGGCGGGGTCGGCGGGGGCTCGGGCTCGACGTCCCGGGTCCTGTTCGGCGTCGGCGCGGGCGCGGTCGCGCTGCTGCTCATCGCCGTCGTCGCGGTCATGGTGGCGGTGAGCCGCACCGGCGGCTCCGGCCAGCCCGCCGAACCGGCTCCCGAGGCCGGCGGTCCCGCCGGGGGTGAGGCCGAGCCGGGCGAGCGGGGCACCGGCGCCACCGGGAGCCCCGTGACCGGCGACGACGACACCGATGGCGACGGCGGGGGCCGGCCGCCCTACGACTCCCTGGAGACCTTCGACTCCGACTGGTTCTCCGTGGGCCACCCGCGGGGGTGGTACGTCGACGACTCCGACATCGACAACACCATCGTGGCGATCCTGGCCGAGGGCGGGAACCACCAGGTGTGGGTCTCGGGGTGGACCGAGGAGGAGTTCACCGGCACGAGCGCGGAGTTCCTGCGCGAGACGGACGGCGGCACCAACACCGGCGGCGAGACCATGCCCGGCTACACGCAGCTGGACCTGGCGGAGGTCGACGACCACGACCTGGGCGAGGGCTGGGACGTGGCGCGCGTCGAGGCGGAGTTCACCAACGACTCGTGGACCACGCAGGAGCGCCGGTTCTGGTCCTACGCCATGAGCACGGACTACCAGGGCGACCGCGCCTTCTACCTCATGAGTGTGAACGTCCCGGTCTCGGACGCCGACTTCTACGCCGATCTGCCCGAGGAGGTCTTCGAGACGTTCTCGCCGAACCTCTGACCCCGTACGACGGCGGCGGCCCCCGTTCCGCAGTGGGAACGGGGGCCGCCGTGTTCGTCCGCGTCCGGCCGCCCGAGGGTGGGCCGTCGCCGTTCGGGTGGCTTCGCGTCCGGGACGCGCGCGGTGCCAGGAGACGGGTCCACGACCCGCCCCGGACACGACGCGGAACGGTCAGTCGAACAGGTGCACGCCGCAGTGGGGCCACTGGCTCTGCCAGTTGCCGCCCACGGCGTTGTAGAGCTGCTGGGCGCGCTGGGTCTGCTCCTCGGAACTGGCCTCCGACGGCAGGCCGGTGCCGCCCACGGACTGCCACGTGGTGGTGCTGAACTGGTAGAGGCCGTAGTAGCCGCCGGCGGAGTTGACCGCGGTGGGGTCGCCGCCCGACTCGCACTGGGCGAGGGCGGGCCAGTTGAGCCCCGCGGCGTCTCCACCGCCGACCGGCGGTGTGCCGGTGCCCTCCTCCGGCTCCTCCTCTTCCGGCTCCTCCGGCGCGACGGCGGTGCCCTCGACCTGAGCGGTACGGCTGCCCTCGCCCAGAGCGGCGTCGCGCTCCCCGGCGGAGGCCTCGCGGAGGGCGGCCAGTTCGTCCTCGGTCAACTGCTCCGAGGCGGCGAAGAACTCGTCACCGTTGTCGGCTTCGGGTGCGGCCTCCTCGACCGCGGCACCGGCCGCGACATCCGGGTCGACCGTTTCCTCCGCGAACGCGGAGGCGGCGAACGTCGCGCCCGCGACGAGCGTCGCCGCGGCGACCGCCGCCGTACTGCGCAGCGACATGCGATTGAGTAACACGATTGCCTTTCCCAAGAGGGGGTATCGGGCAGGCAGGCCGGGTCAGTACCAGCCCACCGACTGCGAGTGCGACCAGGCGTCGCAGGGGGTGCCGTAGCGGCCCTTGATGTAGTCGATCCCCCAGGCGATCTGCGTGGCGGGATTGGTCCGCCAGTCGTCGCCGTGGGAGGACATCTTGCTTCCCGGCAGGGACTGCGGAATACCGTAGGCGCCCGAACTCGGGTTCTCAGCCGTGTGGTTCCAGTTGGACTCCTTCTCCCAGAGCGGCTCCAGGCAGCCCGAGAACTGGTCGGAGCTCCACCCCTCGGCCAGCACCAGCTCCAGGGCGATCTCCTTGGCCGAACCGGCGGGAACGGAGGGGGTCTCGGTCTCCTCTTCCTCCTCCACCTCCTCCTCGATGGCGGGGCCCTCGCCCTGGGCGGTGACCCTGCCCTCGCCGAGGGCGGCGTCACGCTGCCCGGCGGCCTCCTCCCGGAGGGCGGCGAGCTCGTCTTCGGTCAGCTGCTTCGAGTCCGCGAAGAACTCCGCCTCGGTGTCGGGGTCGGGTTCGGAGGGGGTGGGCTGCCCGGCCCCTTCGACGGCGGCACTGGCCACGGCCTCCGGGTCGACCGATTCCTCCGCGAACGCGGAGACGGCGAACGTCGCGCCCGCGACGAGCGTCGCCGCACCGACGGCCGCCGTACTGCGCAGCGACATGCGGTTGAGTAGCACGATTGCCTTTCCCAAGAGGGGGGTATTGGGCAGGGAAAGCCCTATTAATACCAGTTGTTGGTTTGTGAGTGGGACCAAGCGCCGCACGGATCCCCGTAGCGGCCCTTGATGTAGTCGATCCCCCAGGCGATCTGCGTGGCGGGATTGGTCCGCCAGTCGTCGCCGTGGGAGGACATCTTGCTTCCCGGCAGGGACTGCGGAATTCCGTAGGCGCCCGAACTCGGGTTCTCAGCCGTGTGGTTCCAGTTGGACTCCTTCTCCCAGAGCGGCTCCAGGCAGCCGGAGAACTGGTCGGAGCTCCACCCCTCGGCCAGCACCAGCTCCAGGGCGATCTCCTTGGCCGAACCGGCGGGAACCGGCGCCGCGGATCCGGACGGACCCGACGCGCCCGCGGAGGAGTCCTCGCTCTCGGCGGGCTCGGGCTCCGGTTCGGGTTCGGGGACGTCCTCGCCCTCACCGCTGGAGGACTGCACGGCCTCGGCCGTCGCGGCCTCGGCGGCGCTGCGGGACTCCTCGCGCGCGGCCGCCAGGTCCTCCTCGGACCGGGTGGGCGCTGCCGCGAAGAAGTCGTCCTCGGCGGCCTCGGCGTCGGGGGTCGTCGGGGCCGCGACGACGGCGGAGGCCACCTGCCCGGGGTCGGCATCGCCGGTCCGGGCGAAGGCCGCCACGCTGAAGGTGGTTCCGGCGACGAGCGTCGCGGCGCCGATGGCACCGGCATGACGCAGTGAGATCCGATGGAGTAGCAAGATCGCCCTTTCGCGCGTTGACGCTCACGGACGGAGGGCCCGTGGGTGTTGTTCGCCGCTCTCCGCGTGGCCCGGGGTGGCGCGCGGTGGGAAGGGCCATGCCGTTCGACCGTCCGTGCTCGGGGCTCCCACACGGTTGGGGGTGCTCTGTGCAGCGGATTCAGCCTGCATCATCGTCACGGCCAAGTAACGCCATATTTACTATGTCTTGGATCACATCACGGAATGTGCCCATCTTTCGGGCCTTTGACCTGCGGAGTATCACGAAGAGTCAAGAGAGGGTCAACTCGTCAGGTGGGTGTGGCGACTCTCTCGGTGTCCTCAGACGGAGACCGAAACCCCCGGTGTCCGGAAGCGGCTGGGCACGGCGCCACGGGCGCCCGGGATGACGCACAGGAACTTGCCCTGAGTACGTGTACGGATGCCATCGTCCGCGTTTGCCACCACTATGTCGGTATGAACGCCCACGGATCGCCTTCCCCCGCGGCCCCGCCCCTGCGGTGCCCCGACTGCGCCGCGCCGTTCCGGCCCGGTGCGGCGGCCTGCCCCCGGTGCTCCCTCGTTCTCGTCGGCCCGCTCGCGCAGCGGCTCTGGGAGATCGACACCCAGCTCGTGGAACTGGCCGACCGGTCGCGCCGACTGCGGGCGGAACGCACCGAGGTCCACCGACTCCTGCGACGGGAGTCCGTGGCACGCCCAGCGCCCGCCCCGCCGGCCCCGACCGCCGACCCGGCCCACGCCGCGCGGTCGGCCTGGTCCGAGCCCCCGGCGGCGGTCGCGAGCCCACCTCAGCGCGCGCGGCGGCGCTCGGAACTGTCGCGGCTCTCGGCCCAGAACCTCATCCTCGGGTTGGGCGGGCTGCTCGTCGGCATCGCCGCCCTGGTGTTCGCGGTGTGGACGTGGAGCGACCTCACCACGGGTACGCGCGCGCTGATCCTCGCCCTGACCACCCTGTTCTTCGCGGGCGTGGCCCTCCCCCTGCACCGGCGCGGGCTGACCTCGACCGCCGAGACCTTCGGCGCGTTGGGCGCCGCGCTGCTGTGCGTCGACGCGCTCGCCCTCTACCTGATCTCCGACGGGATCACCAACGGCGCCGGATACGCGGCGGCCGCGCTGGCGGTGATCGGCGCGCTGCTGGTCCTCTATCCGCTGCTGGTCCCCCTGCGGGTACCCCGGGTGATCGCGGTCCTGCTGGTCCAGCCGGTTCCGCTGCTGGTCGTGGCCGCCTCCACCTGGGACGGGCGCTGGGCCTGGACGGTGACCGCCCTCGCGGCGACCGCTCTGCTCGACGTGCTCGTCCAGGCCCGCCTCGGCGCCCCGCGCCCCGGTGTCCCCGTCCGCACCCTGCACGTGGTCGCGCTGGTCGTGTGGGCCGCCGCGATCGGACTCACCGCCCTGGCCGTGACCCTGATGTCCACCGTGACCGACCCGCTGCGGTGGTGGTCGGCGGCGGCCACGCTGCTGGCCGCCGGGGCGACCTCGCTGCTCCTGGCGCGGCTGCCGCGCACCACCCCCTCCGAGCGCGCGCGGGGACGGTTCCACTCCGTCACCGCGCTCCTGGCCCTCGGCCTGGTCCCCCTGCTCGCGGGCCCCACCCACCTGCCGGTCCTGCCCCGCCTGCCCGGGCGGGCGTGGTCCGGCGATCCCTCCCTGGCGATGCGCCCGGCCACCGACGTCCTCGCCCTGTTCCCCTACGGCTCGGCGACCCCGTCGGCGCCGGTCCAACTGGCGGCGATCCTGCTCGGTGCGGCCCTGGCCGTCGGCCTGGTGGTGCTGCTGCGCCGCGCGCTCCTCGTCCCCGCGCTGGCCCTGGTGGCTCCCCCGACCCTGCTGTCGGTACCGCTCCTGCTGGGCTTCCCGCTGGTGGCGGCGGCCGTGTGGGCGCTGCTGCTGGGCGCCGCGCTGATCGTGTGGGCCACGCTGCTGCGCACCGGCCACCGGAGCCGCGTCCCCGCCCTCACCGGGTTCCTCACCCTGCTGACCGGTCTGGCCTGGGCCCTGCCCGAGTGGTACACGTCCGCGGCGGCCCTGCTCCTGATGGCGACGAGCGCGCTGGTCGCCGCCCTGGCGGTGCGCCGGATCCCCGAGGGGCGCGCCGACGGCGCCGCCACGACCCTGTACGCGGTCGCGTCCGCCCTGTGGCTGGTGGTCCTCCTGGTCGGCGCTCCCCTGGTGGTCGCGCTCCTGGACATGCCGCGGCCGGACCGGGTCCAGTGGTGGCTCCTGGCCGTCCTGGCCCTGCTGGCGGGGGCGACCGCCCTCCGGCTCGGCCGGATCGCTCCCCCGTTCGTGAACGGATCCGCGCCGGATCCCCGACCCGCGCTGACGTGGGCCGGCCTGCTCCTGCTGCCGCTGGCGCCGCTGGCGGCACTGGTCCACGGGTCGCCCTCGGCTCCGCTGTTCGCCGGACCCCACGCGGTATGGGCGGCCCCGCTGGCGGAGATGCTCGAACCCGCGTCCGCCGTGCTGGGGTACTCCGCCCGGCCCGGAGCGGGCGCGGCCGCGCTGTCCGTGCTGGGCCTGGTCGGAGCCGCCGCCCTGGCGGTCGTGATCGTGCGGCTCGCCGATCCGGGGCTGGTGCCGGCCGCGATGGCCCTGACCGTCCCCGCGGCGCTGGTTCCGCTTCCGGTGGTCCTCGGCCTGCCCTACGTCGTCGCCGTGGTGTGGGCGCTGGCGGTCGGCGCCGCGCTGGCGCTGTCGGTGGCCAGGACCGGGGAGCGGCCGCACGCCTGGGTCGCCACCGCCACCGGGATCGCCACGCTCCTACTCGGCGTGGCGTGGGCCCTGCCGGAGCGGTACACCAGCCTGGTCGCCGCCGTCCTGGTGGCGTGCGCCGCCCTGCTGGGCGCCTTCGAACTGCGCCGCCTGGGCAGGCCGGGAACGGGCCGTTCGGGCTCGCCGGTCCGTCTGGTGTACGCCTCGGTGCTCGCGATCGGCGTCGTCGGCCTGGTCCTGGTCGGAGCGCTGGTGGTCGACTCCGCCGCGGCCGCCCGGCACGTACCCTCCGTCTGGGCCCTGTCGTCGCTGGCCGTCCTGGTCGTCGCGACGGCCGCCCTGGTCCTCGGACGCCTCCCCCACGCCGGGCCCTGGCCGGTGCCGGCCGCCACCGTGCGCCCGTCCGCGGGGGCCGCGCCCGCGCCCCAGGGCCTCGCCGGAGCGGACACGTCCCGCGCGTCGGGCACCGCCCCGCCGACGGGCGCGCCCGTCGGCGCACCCCCCGGTGCTCCGCGTCCGACGATCCACCCGGCGCCCTCGGTGTCCCCGTACAGCGTGGCGGGCCTGGTCCTGCTGACGCTCGCCCCGCTGGTCGCCGGGCCGCCGGGCCTGCCCGTCCTCGCCTTCGTCTCGCGGAGCCACGGAGTGGCGGCGGCGCCCCCGGAGGCACTCATCGGCCCGGCGCACGCCTTCCTCGGGCTTCCGGGGCCGACCGACACCGCCACCGGCCTGGCCTTCGCGGTCGGCTGTCTCCTGGCGGGCGCGCTGGCCGTGCTCGCGGCCCGGTTGGTGGACCGGCCCCGTGTCCCCCACGCCGCCGCGCTCGCGGGTCCGGCCGCGCTGCTCCCGCTGCCGGTGGCCCTCGGGGCGCCCTTCCTCACCGCCCTGGTGTGGACTCTGGCGGTAGGCGCCGGACTGGCCCTGTGGGCGGCGCGCCTGGCCGATCCGCGGCTGAGCCGACTGCCCGCCTCGACCGGCCTCTTCGTCCTGCTGCTCGGGTTCGGCTGGTCCCTGGCCGAGCCGTTCACGACCGCTGCGGTCCTGGCGTTCGTCGCGGTGACCGCCTCCTTCGCCGCGGCGCTGTCCCGGACGACGGTCACGGCCGTGGGCGCCACCGCCCTCGCCACCGCCGCCACCGGCGGCCTCGCGCTGGCGCTCCCGCTGGCCCTGGACGTGCCCGTCCAGCTCGCCGCCCTGGGGCCCCTCGTGGTGGTGGCGGGTGTGGCGGCGGTCGCGCCCCGGCTGCGGTCGCCGCTGTTGGAGGCCACGGAGGGCCCGGCCGCGGTGTGGGCCGTGGCGGCGCTGGGCATCAGCTCGCTCGCGCACACCCGGGTCGGGGTGCCGGGCCCCGACCGGTTCGGCGCGCTCGCCGAGCCCCGGCCGGAACTGGTCGCGGTCGCCCTGGCGGTGCTCGGTGTCATCGCCCTGGCCAGCGCGGTCCGTCCCGGTCGACGGCCGCTGGCCGTGGTCGGGGGCCTGCTGATGCTCATCGCGCTGTGGACGGTGCTGGCCGCCTGGGACGTGGGCGCCGCCGAGGCGTACACGGTCGTTCCGGCGCTGGCCGCGCTGGTCCTGGGCTGGGAGTGGAGCCGCAAGGCCGAGGTCCCCCCGTCGAGCTGGGCCGCCTACGGGGGCGGGCTCGCGCTGCTCCTGCTGCCCACGGTCGGGCTGGTGCTGGGAGCGGAGGATCTGTTCTGGCGGGTGCCGGCGGTACTCGTCGCCGGTCTGGCCGTGGCCGTGTGGGGGCTGCGCCGACGGCTCCAGGCCGCGCTGGTGATCGGCGGGGCGGCCCTGGTCCTGACCTCGCTGCGGGCCTTCGGTCCGCCGCTGTGGGACCTGGCCCTGCTCCTGCCGAACTGGGTCCCGTTCGCGGTGGTCGGCGCGCTGCTGCTGGTCGTCGGAGCCCGGTACGAGGCGAACCTGGCCCGCCTGCGCCGGCTCGGCCGCACGGTCGCGGCCATGCGCTGACCCCGCCCCGGAAGGCCGAAACCCCTCGGGACCCGAGGGGGGTGGGACGTCGACCGTGCGGCCTGCCCGGGCCCGAGGGGGGTGGTCCGGGCCGAAGCCGGGGCGAAGCGACCCGAGCCCCTTGACCTCGACCGCGGTTGAGGTCGCACCATCGGAACAGTCCGAGACCGACCCGAGGAGAATCTCAATGAGCGTGTCAAGGCGCTACGGGCCTGAGCGGAGCACTGCGCTCGAAGAGGCGGCCGTCGCGCAGCAGCGCCCACAGCACGTCCACGAGCCTGCGCGCCAGAGCGAGCAGGGCCTGCTTGTGCAGCATGCGCTCCCCGCGTTTCTTGCCGTAGAAGGCCCGCGAGGGCCCGTCAGCCTTGATCGAGGACAACGCGGCCAGGTAGAACACCCTGCGCAAACGCCGGTTGTAGCGCTTGGGCCGTCTGAGGTTGCCTCTCACCCGCCCCGAGTCCTTGCTGACCGGCGCCAACCCGGCGTAGGAGGCCAGGCGGCCCGAGTGGGCGAACGCCGCCAGATCCCCGCCGGTGACCGTGATGAACTCCGCTCCCAGGACCGGCCCCATCCCGGGCAGGGACTCGATGATCTCCGCTTGGGGGTTGGAGCGGAACACACCGGTGATGGTCTTGTCCAGGTCCTTGCGTTCGCGGTCCAGCTCCAGCAGCTTGGCAGCCAGGCGCTTGACCAGGGCCGCGGTACTGGCCTCGCCCGGGAGCACGAGGGTCTGGGCCTGGGCGGCCCCCAGCGCGGCGGCGGTGATCTTGGCCAGGCTGGGCCGGTGCGCGCCGTGCTCGCGCAGGTGGGCGAGGAGCCCGTCCTCGCCCGCGTCGCGGACCTCGGCGGGGGTGGCGAAGCCGGTGAGCAGGATCAGCGGGGACCGCTGGGTGTAGTCAAAGCGCGTTCCAGGCCGGGGAAGACCGCCCCGAGCAGGTCGCGGAGCCGGTTGACGCCGCGCACCCAGTCCGCGGCCAGGTCCGCCCGGTGGGCGGTGAGCCGGGCCAGCTCGGCCACCTGTTCCGGCGGGGTGGTGACCGTGGCCAGGTCCGGGCGCATGCGGGCGGTCTGGGCGATGACCAGGGCGTCCTTGGCGTCGGTCTTGGACTCGCCGAACGTGCTGGTCATGGTGTTGACCATGCGGCCGGGGACGTAGACCACGTCCTGGCCGGCGGCTCCGAGCACGGCCAGGAGCAGAGCGGCGTAGCTGTTGGTCAGGTCCACCGCCCAGTGGACCTGGCCACCGCCGGCGGTGGCCTTGTCGATGAGGGTCTCGATGGCGGTCTGGTCGTTGCGGACCTGCTTGGACCAGACCACCTCACCGCTGCTGTTGACGGCGGTGGCGTGGTGGTTGGTCTTGCCCGCGTCGATCCCGATCCACATCGGCCCTGCGCTCATGCGATGCCGCTCCTCGCTGTTGGTGGTCCCCGTGGACAGCCCCGCCACCAGGTCCCTAAACAGCGACTACTTCGCAGATCTCAATCAGAGGTCGGGGAGTCCCGGACGGTGGGGCGGCCATTCTCCTCGGGCCACCGGGGGCAGACACCCTGTCAGCCACACCCCACCGTCCTGGGCATCCAGAACATTCCGTCCTGAACAACCACAACCTTAGGGACCCCTGTGCCCGACACCGGTACCGACACGTCCGTGCCCGCCCCCGCCGACGTCGTCGAACGGCTGCGCGCCGATCGGAACGTGTGGCTGTGCACCCTGCGGCGGGACGGGTCCCCCCACGTCACCCCGGTGTGGTTCGCCCATCTGCGCGACCGCTGGTGGATCAGCGTGGGAGCCGCGTCGGTCAAGGTCCGCAACGCCGCCGCCGATCCCCGGGTCTCCCTCGCCCTGCAGGACGGGGACGCCCCCGTGGTCGCGGAGGGCCGCGCCACCGTCCGCACGGAGGACTTCCCGCCGGACGTCGTGGCGGCCTTCCAGGAACGGTACGGCTACGACATCCGCGTCCCCTTCGCGTGGCACGGGCAGGACCGCGCCCTGATGGAGGTGAACGTCACCCGCTGGCTGATGAGCGGAGCGGCGCGGTGACGTCCCTCTGCGGGGACCGACCGACCGCCCCGGACGGAAGCAGGGTCCGGGGCGGTCGGTGCGCGGCGGGACGGCCGTGGCGGGCCGCCCGGATCAGTTCTCCAGCATCTCCGTGACCAGCGCGGCGATCGGAGAGCGCTCGGAACGGGTCAGGGTGACGTGCGCGAACAGCGGGTGGCCCTTGAGCTTCTCGATCACCGCGACCACGCCGTCGTAGCGGCCCACCCGCAGGTTGTCCCGCTGGGCGATGTCGTGGGTGAGCACCACCCGCGAGTTCTCACCGAGCCGGGAGAGCACCGTGAGCAGGACCCCGCGTTCCAGGGACTGGGCCTCGTCCACGATGACGAACGCGTCGTGCAGGGAGCGCCCCCGGATGTGGGTGAGCGGCAGGACCTCCAGCATCCCGCGGTCCACGATCTCCTCGATGACGTCCTCGGTCGTCACCGCCGAGAGGGTGTCGTGCACCGCCTGGCCCCACGGGGTCATCTTGTCGTTCTCCGTGCCGGGGAGGTAGCCCAGCTCCTGGCCGCCCACCGCGTACAGCGGGCGGAACACCATCACCTTGCGGTGCTGGCGGCGCTCCAGGACCGACTCCAGGCCCGCGCACAGCGCGAGCGCCGACTTGCCGGTGCCCGCGCGCCCGCCCAGGGACACGATGCCGACGTCGGGGTCGGTGAGCAGGTCCAGCGCGACCCGCTGCTCGGCGCTGCGCCCGTGCAGACCGAACACGTCCCGGTCGCCGCGCACGAGCTTCACCGACTTGTCCGGCTGTACCCGGCCCAGCGCCTTGCCGCGCTCGGAGACCAGCACCAGGCCCGTGTGGCAGGGCAGGTCGCGGGCCTCCTCGATGTCGCTCGAGCCGCCCTCGAACAGTTCCCCGATCTGGTGGGCGGGCACGTCCAGCTCGGCCATGCCGGTCCAGCCGTGCTCGATGGCCAGCTCCGCGCGGTACTCGTCGGCCGGGAGCCCGATGGCGGAGGCCTTGATCCGCATCGGCAGGTCCTTGCTGACGAGGACGACGTCGCCCTCCTCACCGTCCTGGCCGGGCTCGCGCCCGTGCGGTGCGGCCTGGAGGTTGCGAGCCACCGTGAGGATCCGGGTGTCGTTGTCGCCCAGCCGGAAACCCGCCGGCAGGATCGACGGATCGCTGTGGTTGAGCTCGACGCGCAGCGTGCCGCCCTGGTCGTTCACCGGTACCGGATCGTCCAGGCGGCCGTTGGCGACGCGGAGGTCGTCCAGGAGACGGAGCGCCCGACGAGCGAAGTACCCGAGCTCCGGGTCGTGACGCTTGCTCTCCAGCTCGGTGATCACCACCACGGGGATGACCACCTGGTGCTCGGCGAACCGGGTCACGGCCATCGGGTCGGCGAGCAGGACGCTGGTGTCGAGCACGTAGACGCGCATTCCCTCTCCTACCTCCGGGACGGGGGTGGTGGGGGACTGGGTGTCGCGGCGATCGGTCGAGGAACTAGCCACTCGTTCTCCCCTTGGGCACCACTGGGGCGCCCTACTGTCACGGGATCATGGAGGACCGGGACCAAGCCCCTGAGGGCCGGGTCCGGCCCTCCTCGTCGAAGTTCCTCGATGACGCAGGAGTTCAAAGAGCCGGGGCCTCCCGAACGGGTGGACGAACGCCACCCGCCTGATCCGACGCTACGCGCCCGTGAACCCCGGGTCCAGGCCCCCGTCCCTCCACACGGTGAACACCGCGTTAAGGGGACGACCGACAGGGAGCTGCTGAGGGGATCAGGAGCCGAAGCGGCGGTTGCGCGCGCCGTACGAGCGCAGTGCACGCAGGAAGTCCACTCTGCGGAACGCGGGCCAGTAGACCTCGCAGAAGTAGAACTCCGAGTGCACGCTCTGCCAGAGCATGAAGCCGGACAGACGCTGTTCCCCGGACGTGCGGATGAGCAGATCGGGGTCGGGCTGACCGCGCGTGTAGAGATGCCGTGCGATGTCCTCGATGTCCAGGCGCTCGGCCAGCTCCTGGATACCGGTGCCCTTGGCCGCTTCCTCGTGGAGGAGCGACCGAACCGCATCAGCGATCTCACGTCTACCCCCATACCCGACAGCGACGTTGACAACCAGGCCGGGGTTGCCGGATGTGGCCGACTCCGCCTCCTTGAGCGCGCGGGCGGTGGAGTCGGGCAGCACGTCGAGGGCCCCGACGGGGCGTGTGTTCCAGCCCTCCTCGCGCAGTCGGGCGATGGTGGCCTCGATGATCCGCACCAGCGGGCCCAGCTCCGACTCGTCGCGGGTGAGGTTGTCGGTGGAGAGCATCCACAGCGTCACGACCTGCACTCCGAGCTCGTCGCACCAGCGCAGGAGCTCGAAGATCTTGTCCGCGCCGGCCTGGTGGCCCTGCTCGGCCGCCCGCATCCCGCTGCTCTTCGCCCACCGGCGGTTGCCGTCCATCGCGACGCCGACGTGCCGCGGGATCTCCTGGCTGGTCAGGCGGCGTTCGAGCCGCCTTTCATAGAGCCAGTACAGGGGGTCACGAAGCCCCATGGGCGAAACCTCTCAGAGCTGGAACATGGCCGACACGCACACTCCTGTGGCTGATGTGCCGACGGGGATGGGGTCCAGGGTAGTTCGCCGCGGGACTCTACGTCACTGTCAGGGATTTGCGCACGTGCTTGCGGCCCTGGTGGATCCGGGACTTGACCGTGCCCAGGGCGAGGTTGAGTTCGGAGGCGATCTCGTTGTAGTCCATCTGGCACAGGTCGCGCAGCACCAGCGGCGCCACCAGGTTGGGGCGCTCCTTCTCCAGCTGGTCGAGGGCTTCCAGCAGGTCGATGCGCGAGCCGGCGATGACGCTCGTGGTGCGGGGGTCGCTCTGCGGGGGCATGCGCTCGGCCTCGGTGGGGTACTCGGCCGAACGGCGCTTCATGGAACGGTAGGTCTGGCGGGCGGAGTTGGACACCACGGTGTAGAGCCACGTGGTGAAGAGCGAGTCGCCCTTGAAGCTGTCGATCTTGCGCGCCACACGCAGCAGCGCGTCCTGGCAGGCCTCCTCGGCGTCCTGCCGGTAGGGGAGGAATCGGGCGCACCGGCGCAGCACCTCGGGCTGGATCCGACGGAGCAGGTCGTCCAGCGCGGCTGCGTCGCCCGCCTTGGCCCGGCGCGCGAGCTCCTCCAGCTCCTCGTCGACGTTGCTCGCCACCCGCCTACGGGGCTTCGGTGCCGAGTGCTCGGCCTGGTCTTCGTATTCGCCACTGCTCATGGCTGGCTCTCTCCCTGGCTGACGGCGGACATCCGTCCGTTGGAGGACGCGCATGCGTCCACGATGGATCACGCGTCACGTGAACGCGGACCGACTCCTGTCGGCCCGCCGCCCGGCGGCCGGGTTTCGGCCACCCCATTCCATGGTGCACACGACTCTCCGGGCATTCCACCCAGTTTCGCCGCCTTCACGCACCGGTGCCACCCGAAGACGTGGATCATATCCACGAAAGCGAATGCGAACGCGTAGATGGTGTATTAGTGGGCAACGACCGCGTACGCACCCCCTGACAGACCGAGGCGGAAATGAGTCAACCGGAGGCCTTCGGGCGTTACCGCGTCATACGACGCCTGGGTTCCGGTTCGTTCGCCACGGTATGGCTCGCCCAGGACGATCTGCTCAACTATCCGGTCGCCATCAAGGTACTCGCCGAGAACTGGGCGCACCAGATGGACATCCAGCACCGTTTCCTGGAGGAGGCGCGCATCCTGCGCCAGACCGACTCCACGTGGCTGGTGGCCGTCCACGACGTGGACGTCCTGCCCGACGGCCGGCCGTACATGGTGATGACCTACGCCGACCAGGGCAGCGTCTCCGACCTCGTCAACCGAGGTCAGCTGCCCTTGGACGAGGCCCTGCGGCTGCTGACCGAGATCGGCCAGGGCATCACCGTGCTGCACAACCACGGCACGATCCACCGCGACATCAAGCCCTCCAACGTGCTGCTCCAGTCGTCACCCGTGGGTCAGAGGGTCCTGGTGGCGGACCTGGGGTTCGCCAAGTCCATCGACGAGGCCTCGGGCTTCACCGCGGCGGCGGGGACTCCCGGCTACATGTCGCCGGAACAGAGCATCCCCGGCGGTGACCTGGACGTCCGATCGGACGTGTACTCGCTCGGCGCGGTCGCCTACGAGCTCATCACGGGACGTCCGCCCTCGCGCCCGCCGGTGCGGATCGCACCTGGCCGGATCCGGCCAGGACTGCCCCCCGCGCTGGACGACCTCATCCTCTCCGCACTTTCGGTGGACCGTGAAAGCCGCCCGGCGGACGCCAAAACCTTCACCGACCGGGTCAGGGCGATCCGTATGGCGCCGGACCTGCCGCGCGCGGAGCCGTGGTGGCAGCGGTACCGGATGCCGTGGCGCCGCGTCGGCCTGCTGGCCTCGGCCCTGGTCGTCCTGGGCGGTGTGCTGACCGCCTCGGCCGGCACCCCCGGGGCGTCCCTGACCACGGTGCGGCTGGCGTCCCAGGGGATCTCCATGTCCGTCCCGCGCGTGTGGGCCAAGGACTTCCACCCGACCATGGCGGCCCGGCCGGCCGCCACGAGCGCGGGCGCCGACACGGGGCTGCTCGTGGCCACCGACGCCGCCCACTGGGACGACACGGAGATCCCCTCCTACGGGGTGTACACGACCGTGGTCCCCGGCTCGCGCTCCCTCGCGGGCGTCGCCGACGCCGACGCCTGCGAGGGCACCCCGCAGGAGCGCGGGGTCGACCTGAACGGCTGGGTGGGCTCGGCGTGGGACTGGCCCGACTGCAACGGCTCGGGCGCGTTCACCAGCGTCGCCGTCCACACCGAGGGCGAGCCCACCACCGTGTACATGGAGGTCCGCCAGCCGCACCACCGACCGGACCTGGTCGACGCGCTCGTCGATGGGCTGCGGTTCTCCTGATCCGGGGCCGGTCAGCCGGACGTGAGCTGGTCCCGGAGTTCTTCGGGGGTGGTGACGGGGAGCTTGCAGACGAAGCCCTCGCAGACGTAGGCCGTCGGGCGTCCGCCGAGCGGCGCGCGGTCACGCAGGAGCGGCACTCCCCCGTCGTCGACGCCGTCCCCTCGGGACAGGGCGGTTCCGAGCGGGGCCCAGCGCAGGGCGGTGCGCACCAGTTCCTCGGTGGCGGGGTCGGCCGGATCGCCGACCACGGCGACCGCGCGCGGCCCCGTGAGCAGAGCCTCACTCGCGGCCAGTCCCCAACCCGCGAACCGCGCGGCCTTCTCCACCAGCAGGGAGACCGCCGACAGGGCCGCCTCGGCGGCCGTGCGGTGGCGCTCGGACCCCGTGAGGGCGGCGTAGGTCAGCAGGGCGGAGGCCGCGGCGAAGCGGCCGGAGGGGGTCGCGCCGTCGGTGGGGTCCTGGGGACGGCTGAAGAGCCGCTCTGCGTCGTCGGCGGTGTCGAAGAAGCCGCCGTCGCCGTCGGCGAAGTGCTCCAGGACCGCGTCCAGCAGGCGCCCGGCCTCGTGCGCGTACCGCGCCTCCCCGGTGACACCGTGCAGGGCGAGCAGCCCTTCGGCGACGTCGGCGTAGTCCTCCAGCACGCCGGCGCTGGTCCCCGCCCGTCCGTCGCGCGAGGTCCGTACCAGCCGCCCGTCCACCACGTGCGTGGTCAGCAGCAGCTCCGCGGCACCGCGGGCGGCGCCCACCAGGCCGGGGCGCTCCAGGAGCGTGCCCGCCTCGGCCAGCCCTGCGACCGCCAGCCCGTTCCAGGCCGCCACCACCTTGTCGTCGCGTGCCGGGGGAACGCGTTCCGACCGGGCGTTCAACAGGGCCTCGCGGACGCGGTCGTAGCGCCACCGGTCCGCGGGCGGGGCCGGCAGCTGCAGGACGGAGGCCCCGCGCTCGAACGTGCCCTCCTCGGTCACGTGGAAGGTCCGGGCGGCGAAGTCGGCGTCCTCCTCGCCCAGGGCCTCCCGCAGCTGAGCGGGCGTCCACACGTAGTAGGTGCCCTCCTCGCCCTCGCTGTCGGCGTCCAGCGCCGAGGCGAATCCCCCCTCGGCCGTGCGCAGGTCGCGCACCATCCAGTCGGCGGTCTCCTCTGCCACCGCGCGCAGGACGGCGTGCTCGCTCGCCGTGACCGCGGCCCGGCCCGGGGGCCGCCGGCTCATGCGCGTGTAGGCGCGCAGCAGCAGGGCGTTGTCGTAGAGCATCTTCTCGAAGTGGGGCACGACCCAGCCCTTGTCGACGGAGTACCGGGCGAAGCCCCCGCCGAGCTGGTCGTAGATCCCCCCGCGGGCCATCGCCAGGGCGGTGCCGCCCGCCATCAGCGCGGCGGGGGTGGGCGATACCGGGTCGGAGGCCTCCGTTGAGGGCGGCAGCCCGTCCTGGCGCGAAGCGCCCCCGACGGGCGATGGCGGGCGACGGGCGGGATCGGCGGCGGTCTGGTGCGGCCGGGTGCGTTCGTCCTGGGCGATGAGGAAGGACAGCAGCATCGAGGGCGGGAACTTGGGCTCGTTCCCGAATCCGCCGTCGGCGCTGTCGTAGTCGCGCACCAGCGCGCGTACGGCCAGGTCGAGCCGGTCGGGCCCCGGGGGCTCGGCGGACGGCAGGGTCCGCGGCGCCGACAGGGCGTCGACCACGCGCTCGCCCTGGTCGAGGAGGTCGGCGCGCTTGTCCCGCCAGGCGCTCGCCACGCCTTCGAGGAGCCGCTGGAAGTACTCGCGCGGGAAGTAGGTGCCGCAGTAGAAGGGAGCGCCGTCCGGGGTGGCGAACACGGTCATCGGCCACCCGCCCTGGCCGGTCATGGCCTGGGTCGCCTCCATGTACACCGCGTCGACGTCGGGGCGCTCCTCGCGGTCCACCTTGATGTTGACGAACAGGCTGTTCATCCGGTCCGCGGTCGCCTGGTCCTCGAAGGACTCGTGCGCCATGACGTGGCACCAGTGGCAGGCCGCGTAGCCGACGGAGATCAGCACCGGCACGTCGCGGCGGCGCGCCTCGGCGAAGGCCTCCTCACCCCAGGGCCACCACTCGACGGGGTTGTCCGCGTGCTGCAACAGGTACGGGCTGGTCGCGTCGCTCAAACGGTTCGGCATGGTTCCACTGTGCCACCCGCCGCACCGGACGCGGGTCCCGCCCGTCCCGCGGGTCAGGGCGGGACGCGCGGGGCGCCGGTCCTAGGCGCCGCGGGCCGATCCCTCGTCGGGACCGCCCTGGGCGTCGTCCTTCGGGGCGTCCCCGGCTGTCGAGGCCGCGACCTCGGCGGGGGCCTCCTCCGGCTCCGCGCCGTCCGCGTCGGCCTCCGCCTCGGCGCGCTCCGCCTCCTCGGCGCTGCGCAGCGTGCCGAGCTTGCCCGACATGTTGCGCATGAGGAAGTAGAGCGCCGTGCCGATCGCGGCCACCATGAGGAAGCCCAGCACGCCCGGCGTCACGGAGTCGCGGTCGAGGTCGACGCTGTCGGCCAGGACCACCGCGGAGGTGAGAAGGGTGTTCATACCGCTCATACTCTCACTGCTTCTCGGACACCGTCGAAGAGGTCCTTCTCCGGGACCTCGGTGTCCACCAGCGAGCGCACCAGGTGGTAGTCCTCGGTCGGCCATGCCTCGGCCACGACGTCGTTGGGGATCGCGAACCAGAAGCCGTTGGGGTCGACCTGGGTCGCGTGCGCCTTGAGCGCCTCGTGCGCGACGTCGAAGTACTCGGAGCAGTGCACGCGGGTGGTGATCTCCCACGTGGGGCGGTCGCGGTCCTTGATCCGGTCCACCCACTCCGCGAACGGGTTCTCCATGCCGCGCTCGGCCAGGACGTCGGCGAGGGCGTCGAAGCGCTCGGCCGGGAAGGACACGAAGTAGTACAGCTTCAGCGGCTGCCAGGGGTCGCCCGCGTCGGGGTAGGCGTCGGGGTCGCCCGCGGTGTCGAAGGCCCGCATCGAGACCTTGTGGGTCATGATGTGGTCGGGGTGGGGGTAGCCGCCCTGCTCGTCATAGGTGAGGACCACGTGCGGCCGGAACCGGCGGATCGACGCGACGAGGGGCTCGGCGGCCTCGTCCACGGGCAGGGTGGCGAAACAGCCCTCGGGAAGGGGCGGAAGCGGGTCGCCCTCGGGCAGGCCCGAGTCCACGAAGCCGGCGAACTCCTGCTGGATACCCAGGATCTCGCGGGCCCTGTCCATCTCCTCGCGACGGACCTGACTGATGTTCTCCAGGATCTCGGGACGGTCCATGGCGGGATTGAGGATGTCACCGCGTTCGCCACCGGTCATGGTGACGACGAGCACGTCGACGCCCTCGTTCACATAGCGCGCCATGGTGGCCGCGCCCTTGCTGGACTCGTCATCGGGGTGGGCATGAACGGCCATAAGCCGCAGGCGCTCGGACAACGGAAGGGATCTCCTTGACTCGGTGGGCGGCCGCGCGGTCGCGGCCGTCCGGACGCCCCTCGCCCTCGGTCCCGCGACTCACGTACGGGCCGAGTAGGGGGGCTGTCAGGTCGGGGATATCTTAGACAACACCGTCCCCTTGTTCGGAGATTCCCGATGCAGCCGACCCCGGAAGAAGACCCCGTGAACAGTGCCGACCCCGCTCCCGCGCTACACAAGCGGCACGGCAACGGCCCGGTCTTCTTCGTCATCGCGACCGTGTTCGCGGTGCTGTGCGCCGTCGGGTGGGGCTACTCCGTCATGAGCTACAGCGGGCTGGGCGGTGGCGTGTACCACCAGGTGGTCTCGTACTCGGTGCCCTCGGCCGACGAGGCGGCCATCACCTACGAGGTCAACAGCCGCGGCGGCGCCGACTGCCTCATCACGGCGCTGGACGACCAGCACGTCGAGGTCGGCCAGACCAGGTCCTCCGTCGAGGCCGGGAACCGAATGGTCTCCACGACCGTTGACACGGTTCGTCAGGCTTCCACGGTAGAAGTGGCCTCCTGCAGGGAACAAGGTTCGCAGGACTGATCCCACAGACCGCCCCTGCCGGTCCCGGCCACCACCGCTGAACCGACGCGCCACCACACGCCGTGCACCGGCGGCCTCCGACGAGGAGACCATTGGCCACGACGCACGGTGATATTCTCGTAAGTTCAGCTCTGGCCGCCTGGTGGCCTCTGCTACTAGCACTCAAGGAGTTCCCGTGACCCAGACCCGCGATGAGAACGTCACCTGGCTCACCCAGGAGGCGTATGACCGGCTCAAGGGAGAGCTGGACCGCCTGTCGGGGAGTGGTCGCATCGAGATCGCGGAGAAGATCGAGGCGGCCCGCGAAGAAGGCGACCTCAAGGAGAACGGCGGATACCACGCCGCAAAGGAGGAGCAGGGCAAGATGGAGGCCCGCATCCTCCAGCTCACCGAGATCCTGCGCACCGCGCGCGTGGGCGAGGCTCCCCGCACCGAGGGCGTGGTCGGCCCCGGCATGACCATCACCGTCAAGTTCGACGGCGACGAGGAGGAGGTCACGTTCCTGCTCGCCTCCCGTGAGGAGAGCGGCGCCCCCATCGACGTCTACTCTCCCCGGTCCCCCCTGGGCGCGGCCATCAACGGCAAGCGCGTGGGCGAGAACGTGAGCTACAAGCTCCCCAACGGCAAGAGCCTGGGTGTCGAGATCATCGACGCGGTCCCCTACAGCGGCATGTGAGCGGTACACGGCGTTCATCGAAAGGGGCGGCCGCGGCCGCCCCTTTCGGTGTATCCAGGGGAGATGGCGTGTGGCGTGACGGCGCCCCTCGGTACTCTGGGGCGTGCGCCGGCCCGCGACGCTCACGGTGACCACCACTCCGACGGAGAGACGCCCACACCGATGTCCTCGCCCCACTGGAACCCCCCTCAGCACGATCCCCGCACCGCCGGCGGTTGGGAGATGGCCGGATACCCGCACGGTCCCGCGCCGGTGCCTCCGCCCGGTTGGGGGCCTCCCGCGGCAGCCCCGCGTCCCCCCGCCCTGGAACCGGCCTCGTTCGGCCGCCGCCTGGCCGCGCGGACCATCGACTACGTGCTGGCGGGCATCACGGCCGTGGCGTTCTTCTTCGTCATGACGGTCGTGACGGTGGCCGTCACCGGCAACACCGACTCCACCGACGGCGAGGTGACCCTGTGGGCCCTGCTGTGGGTGTTCGGGTGGGGTCTGCTGCTGTTCTTCTACGACTGGCTGTACCTGGTCACGTGGGGCCGCACCATCGGCAAGCTGTTGGTGGGGATCAAGGTGGTCGCCGCCGTCGACGGCGGACGGCTGACCCAGGGCCAGGCCGTGCGGCGGTCCGCGGTCTTCTGCCTGCCCCAAACCCTGCCCGTCGCCGGGCACCTGTTCTCGCTCGGGGAGTCGATGGCCGCGCTCGGCACCAGTGCCCAGGCCCTACACGACCGTTCGGCGGGCACGCTGGTCGTGCGCGTCAGGTAGGCGCGGAACCGGCTCCGGTCCCGGTGTCGGGACCCGCCCCGGTGTCGGGGCCGGGAGCCGTGCCCGGGGCGCCGGGGCCTTGACGGTCGGCGTGCTCGCGGACCAGGCTCAAGATGGCGTCCGCGCCCCGTGCGTAGGGTTCCACCACCACATCGGCCCCGGCCGCGCGCAGCCGCTCGGCGTCGCGCCGGGTCAGTGTGGACAGCACCACCGTGCCCGCGTACTCGTGGTGCTGGAGCGCGTGCAGCAGGACCAGATCGACGTTGGACGACGGGATCGCGCTGATCACCATCGGCGTGGTCGCCAGCGGCAGCGACTCCAGGAACTCCACGTCCTCGGCACTGCCGTACACCGTGGTCACCCTGGGGTGGAGCTTCCGGGCGACCCTCTGCGGGTCGTAGTCCACGGCCAGGACGTCGTACCCGGCCTCGGCGACGCGCTGGGCCGTGCTCCGCCCCATCCGGCCCAGGCCGTAGAGGATCACGTCCGCACGCCCCACCTGGTCGGCGGGCAGCCGCCGGGACCGGCCGATGCGGTCCAACGGCTCCAGCCAGCGCTTGACCCGGTCGTAGAGCTGCTTGGAGTACAGGATCAGGTACGTGGAGAAACCGATCGTCACCAGGCCGACCACGGTCACCAGGCTCAGGGTCGTACTGGTGATGTGGCCCAGGCTCAGCCCGAGGGCGGCGAGGATCAGGGAGAACTCGCTGATCTGGGCGACCGAGAGCCCCGAGAGGAAGCCGATGCGCACCGGGTACCCCATCAGCCGCATGATGAGCACGACGATGATCGGGTTCCCGACCAGGACGAACAGCGACAGCACACCGGCCTCGAACAACTGGCGCGAGGCGTCGTCGAACTCCAGCTGCGCGCCGAGCTGGATGAAGAAGAACAGCAGCAGGAAGTCCCGCAGGCTCACCAGGCGGGCGCCGAGCGCGTCACGGTAGGTCGTCGAGGCCAGGGACATGCCGGCGAGGAAGGCGCCCACCTCCAGGCTGAAGCCGAGCCACTCGGTGAGCGCCGCCACGGACACCGCGTAGGCCACGCCGAAGATGACCAGGAGCTCCTGCGAGCGCGCGATGAAGTGCAGGAGCCAGGGCAGCACGAACCGCGACAGCAGCGCGAGACCGACCAGCAGCCCGACCCCGGTGCCCACGGTCAGCGCGATCCGCACGGGCATGGGCTCCGTGCTCTCCCGGCCGAAGGACGTCAGCACGATCATGACCAGGACCACGACGATGTCCTGGACGATGAGGAAGCCGACCGCGATGCGGCCGTGCAGCTGGTCCAGCTCCCGCTTGTCCGAGAGCAGCTTGACGATGATGATCGTGGAGGAGAAGGTCAGCGTCACCGCGACGTAGAGGGCGGTGACGGGGCCCATGCCCAGACCGAGGGCGATCCCGTAGCCGATGACCGAGGTGAACACCACCTGGCCGATGCCGGTGGCCAGGGCGACGGGACCGGTCGTGCGGATCAGGTGCAGGTCCAGCCGCAGGCCGACCATGAACAGCAGCATCGCGATGCCGGTCTGGGCGAGGAGTTCGATGACCCCCTCGTGCGAGACCAGGCCCAGGCCCACCGGGCCGACGAGGATACCGACGGCGATGAAGGCGACGATGAGCGGCTGCCGCAACAGGTTCCCGACCAGCGCCACGGAAGCCGCGACCGCCAGGACCGCGGCGAACACCCAGAAGTCGTCTGCAGCCGTCATTGTCCTGATCGAAACACATTCGTGCTGCTCAAAGCGAGTATGAACCGCAAAATCCACCCCCGGATCCGGGCGGCCCCGCCGGGTGCGCGCCGCCGCGCCCTTCGGCGGCGCGCGCGTCCGAGGGCCACGCCCTACGGCTTCGGAAGGGCGGTGCCCGGGTCGCACTCCGGTGCCTCGCCGCCGCCGTCGGCGAACACCGCCGGGACGTAGTGGCCCTCACCGATCCGGTACCAGGTCTCGCTGGTCCCGAACGGCCCCGTGGCGCGGTCGCCCGCGGTCCGGCAGCCGACGTCCACATTGGCCGCGTGGGCGGCCAGGCCCACCGGGTCGTACTCCAGTCCCGGGCCGCCGCGCACGATCACCGGGTCGCTCCGGGTGCTGGTGGCGATCTCCGCGCGGGCGCGGTACTCGCCGGTCCACAGGTAGTCGACCTCCACCCAGCCGTTGGTGGGCAACTGGAGTCCGTCCCGGAACGCGCCGTCGGCCAGGTCGATCCCGGCGGGATTGGCCACCCTGCGGCCGAAGCCGTCGAGGCCGTCGTTGTAGCCCTCGGCGTAGGCGGCCTGCGCCTGGGGGCGGCCGCGGTCCAGGTCGCGCCAGGACTGGCGGTCGTCGTTCCAGTGGTCGTCGGTGATGTTCCACGGGCCCACGTCCCACACGGGCAGGTAGGCGCAGCGCGGTTCGTGGTTCTCGGTGTCGCCCTTGCCCTGGGGGCCGAGCGCGCCTGTGGTGCACACGCGCACGGTGTACTCGCCGCCGCCGCGCGTGGCGAGGCCCCTCCGGGAGGGCAGGGCGACGAAGTGGTCGTCGGGCCGCACGGTGTGCCCGTTCGCGGTGGTACCGCCCACCAGTCCGATGCGGGTCGCGAAGAGCCGCGCGGAGTAGGGCGCTTCGGGCACGGCCTCGTCGTCGGTCCCGTCACCGCCCTCGTAGCCGCTCTCCCCGTCGGCCCCGTCGTCGGTCCCGTCACCGCCCTCGTAACCGCTCTCCCCGTCGGCCCCGTCGTCGGCCTCATCGTCGGCCTCCGGCACGGGGGGCGGCGGAAGGGGCCGCACCTGGACCCCGTCGATCGCGGCGTCGATGCCGTCCACCACCACCCGTATCTGGACCTGGGACACCTCGGAGTCGAGGGTCACCGGACCACCGCTCTCCGGTACGGGGTGCCACTCCGTCCACATCCCGTCGAGCCTGGTGCCGCGCGCCTCGGCGGCCACGTCCTCGGCCGTGCCGTCCGCCTGGATCCGGACGTCCAGGACGTCGGTGGCCTCCTCCAGGGGCTGGTGGGGAAAGGTCGCCAGCCCGCTGCGCGCCAGCCCCGGCTCACGGCGGGGCGCGGCCGGGGCGCCGCGCCCCCCGGTGTCCAGGCGCAGTGCCCCGTCGTCGAGCACCAGCCCGACCCGGTCGGCGGACTCCAGGTCCTGCTGGAGCCACCCGTCCTCCGCGTGCGCCAGGGGCACGGCCGTCGGCAGCAGCAGGACGGCCGCGCCCAGCACCGTCAGGGTTCGCACCGTGGAGCTCTCACTCCGGTCGTCGGACATCACGCCATCCCCACCCATCACCTGGAGCACCACAAAGAGTCACTCTTAGTAATCACCCTGATGTGGGCACACTCAAGGAGCTTGTGGCGAGTGTTGGTGATCCGCCGGTAAAAGTCCGACTCGCCCTCAGCGGGCGAAGGCCAACAGGCAGGCGGTGAACTCGTGCACGTGGTTGACCCCGCTCACCGGACCGATCTCGCCCGCGGCGAAGAGCCCGGCGACCGCGTCCACGCCCAGGATGCGGCGGACCGCGAGCACGTCGTGGTCCGCGCGCGGGAACAGGGCGGAGCCGCGGCCGTTGCAGGAGAACAGCAGGCCGGCGCCGACACTGCGGTCGGTACCGAAGGAGGCGAGTCTGCGCGCCAGGTCCTCGTCGGCCGTTCCGGCGTCACGAACCTGGAAGCGCACGGTCTGCCCGACCTCCACCATGTCGCCGATGGTGAGCGCGCCGATCTCGGGGTCCGCGCCGCTGAGCGAACGGATCAGGAAGTCGCCCTGCTCGTGGTGGTCGGCGTACTCGTCCATGGCGATGCCGATGTGCAGCCCCTGCGCGGCCAGCTCCCGGTCCTCCTCGGACAGGCCGTCGACCAGCTCCTCCAACTTCTCGTAGGCGTTGGTGCCCGCCAGCTCGACGAGCAGGTTGCCCTCGGACTTGGTCACCGTCATGCTCGGGCCGATCGGCCGGCAGCCCTGGCTGACCACGGTGCCCAGCACACCCTCGCCGCCCACGAGGACGCCGATCGCGCCGTTCTCCGCGACGTCGCCGTCGACGAAGAGCCGGACCGACTCCTCGCCGCGCAGCCCGTCGGCCATCCCGCCGACGACCGGCAGGCCGTGGAGGGCGTCGGTGGACTCGCGCACGAACGCCTGCGTGGGGAACTCGTAGGGGTTGGAGAGCAGGATGGCGGCCCGGTCCCGGGGGCCGGGCTCGCGCATGCCGACGACGGCCAGATGGTCGCCCTCGATCACGGTGTCGAGCCGGAACGGGGTGATCTCGACGTCCGGCAGGCTGGCGCACCAGACGCTGACCGCGCCCTGGCCCTCCACCCCCCGGCCGCCACCGATCACCCCGGTGGAGCTGCATCCCAGGGTGACGGCGTCCCCGGCGAGCGCCATCACACGCTTGCCGGCGAGGGTGACCTCCTCGGGATCCGCCCCGCACACGAAGAAGCACAGCAGGTCGGCGCCGCCGGCCTCGGCCGCCGTCGGCGCGCTCCCCTCCAACTGCTCCAAGGCCGTCATGACGGCGCGTTCGGCCGCGTTCACGAGGTCGGCCCCCGTCGTCAGTGCATCGCCGAACCGTGCCACCTGCCGCCACCCCGCTTCCACCGACGCCTCGCGCCGGATCTCGGACTCCGCCGTCACGCCCATTCTTCCACTCCCGCGCCGAACCGGCCCTGTTCTCCTCGACCTACCACCCGTCACCCCGGTGTCCACTGCGCGAAGCGTGTACGACCACGCCTCTCAGCGGCGTCACCGCGGCCGGTACGTACACTGCGGGAGTGACCCACGACTCACCCCCGCCGACCGGTCTTCCCCTCACCCTCGCCGGCCTGCGCGCGTCCGGCCACGTCCACCGGCCCGTCGCCGTCGAGGTGCGGGAGAACCTGCTCCGGCGCATGGGCGCCGGCGAGGCCCGCTTCCCGGGCGTGCACGGCTTCGACGCCACCGTGCTCCCCCAGGTGGAACGGGCCTTGCTGGCCGGGCACGACATCGTGCTGTTGGGCGAGCGCGGTCAGGGCAAGAGCCGGCTGATCCGCGCCGTCGCCGCCCTGCTCGACGAGTGGTCCCCGGCCGTCGCCGACTGCCCGATCAACGACCACCCCTACGCCCCCGCCTGCCCCGGCTGCCGACGGCGCTCGTCGGAGGAGGGCGACGCCCTGCCCGTGGTCTGGCGGCACCGCCGGGAGCGCTACGGCGAGAAGCTGGGCACGCCCGACACCGGGGTCGGCGAACTGATCGGGGACGTGGATCCGGCACGGCTGGCCGAGGGGCGCTCGCTCGGTGATCCCGAGACCGTGCACTACGGACTGGTGCCGCGCGCCAACAGGGGCGTGTTCTGCGTGAACGAGCTGCCGGACCTGCCCGCGCGCGCCCAGGTGGCGCTGTTCAACGTGTTGGAGGAACGCGACCTCCAGATCCGCGGGTACACCCTGCGCCTGCCCCTGGACATCCTGGTGGTGGCGAGCGCCAACCCGGAGGACTACACGAACCGGGGGCGGATCGTGACGCCGCTCAAGGACCGCTTCGGGGCCCAGGTGCGGACCCATTATCCGCCCGAGCTCGACGACGAACTGGCGCTGATCCGGCAGGAGGCGGACCTGCCGACGGGCACGTGCGTGCCCTCGCACCTGTTGGAGGCCGTGGCGCGCTTCACCCGGCTGGTCCGGGCGAGCAAGAAGGTGGATCCCCGCTCGGGGGTCTCCGTGCGCTTCTCGGTGGCCGCCGCGGAGACCGTGGCCGCGTCCGCCCTGCGCCGGGCGGCCATGGTCGGCGAGGAAGTGCCCGTCGCCCGGGTGTGCGACCTGCCCGCGGTGGTGGAGCCGCTTCTCGGCAAGGTCGAGTTCGACATCGCCGCCGAGGGCCGGGAGGCGGACGTGTTGCACGCCCTGCTGCGCCGGGCGACCGCCGAGGTCTTCCGCGAGCGGCTGGGCGAGGCGGACCTGTCGCCGCTCGGTGACCGGTTCTCCGGTGGTGCCACGGTGGAGACCGGCGACCTGGTCGGAGCCGCGGAGCTGCTGCGCCGGGTCGGCGGGGTGCCGGGGCTGGCCGACATGATCTCCCGTGCGGCGCCCGAGGAACAGGACGGACCGCCGACACCGGGGTTGGCGGCGGCGGTGGTGGAGTTCGCCCTCGAAGGGCTGTTCCTGGAACGGAGGCTGTCGAAGGACACCGTCCCCGACGGCGGCGTCTACCGTTTCTGACCGCCTATGACGGCGTCGGGGACGCCGCGAGGGGGCACCGGGCGCATCGCGCCACCGTTGAGGGTGGAAGCCCCCCACCCTCCGCACAGCGGACACCCGGGGCGATGGAGGGAGACGGCAGGAAGGAACCGGGCGCATCGCGCCACCGTTGAGGGTGGAAGCCCCCCACCCTCCGCGCAGCGGACACCCGGGGCGATGGAGGGAGACGGCAGGAAGGAACCGGGCGCATCGCGCCTCCGTTGAGGGTGGAAGCCCCCCACCCTCCGCACAGCGGACACCCGGGGCGATGGAGGGAGACGGGTGGGACGGTTCCGATACCGCCGCTACACCGGCGGCCCCGACCCGTTGGCCGAGCCCGATCCGCCGGCCGACGCGGCCCTGCGAGCCGTCGACGAGCTCCGTGCCCTGGTGGCGGCGGCCGAGGCGGACTCCGACGCCCACCGCGCGGAACTGGCCGCTCTGGAGGCGGCCCTGTCCCGCTACGGGGAGGGCGATCGCGCGGCACTGGCCGAGATGGACCCCGCCGACCTGCGCCGCCTGCTGGGCCCGGAGGGCGAGGCGGCCCGGGCCCGCCTGGACTCGGCCGACCACGGCCTCAGCCCCCGCGAGCTCCGCCGCCTCGGCGACGCGGCGCTGCGCGACTTCGAGAAGGGCCGGGGCGCGCTCCCCGGCGGGCACGCGGGCCCCGCGGGCCCCGGCGGGGCCACCGGCGAGCCCACAGGCGCGTTCCTGCCGTACGAGGCCGCCGGGGACCGGCCGCTCGACGCGCCCGCCACCGCGCGCGAGGCGGCCCTGCGCCGCGCCCGCGCGGCGGGCCCCTCCCTGCTCCCCGAGGACCTGCGGGTCGCCGAGACCGAACCGGAGTCCGCCGCGGCGGTCTCCCTGCTCATCGACCTGTCCCACTCGATGGTGACGCGCTCGCTGCACGAGGCCGCCACCCGGGCGGCCCTGGCCCTGCACGCCCTGGTCCGTACGCGTTACCCCGAGGACCGGGTGCAGGTGGTCGGCTTCGGCGAGAGCGCGGTCGAGCTCACCCCCGCCGAGCTGGTCGCGCACGACTGGCGCCGCGTCCCCGGCACCAACCTGCACCACGCCCTGCGCCTGGCACGGGGCCACCTGCGACGGCATCGCGGGCTCGTGCCCCGGGTCCTGGTGGTCACCGACGGCGAACCCACCGCCCATCTGGGCGAGGACGGCGGCGCGCGGTTCGCCTGGCCCCCCGTGCCGCGCACGCTCGAGGCGACCCTCGCCGAACTGGACGCGGTGCTGCGCGCGGGCGCCGAGGTCACCTTCGTCCTGTTGGCCGACGACCCCCGGCTGCGCGCGTTCCGGGCCCTGGTCGAGCGCCGTCGGGGCGTGCGGGTCGTGGACGCCGACGCCGACCTCCTCGGCCCCCTGGTCCTGGACCGGTACCGGCGGCGCTGACCCGGATCAGCGCTCGAAGATGTTGACGTCCGAGGCCATCAGCAACAGCTCCTCGGGGGCGTCGCCGCCCGAGTACAGCAGCTGGTGCCGGTTGGCGGGCATGATCGTCTCGGTGAACCGCAGCGGGCGCTCGCCCTCGTGCGCCACGCGCTCCTGGACGAGCAGCGGGATCCCGGGACCGAGCCCGAACGAGTCGGCCTCGTCCTGGGAGGGCATCCGCGCACCGACGATGTCCCAGTTCCAGTCCTCGCGGTACCCGAGCTCGCGCAGCACCGCGCTGACCCCCTCGTCGAGGGGCGCGGGAGACATGAGGGCGGTGCTGTTGGCGATGCTGAAGGGGAAGTAGGTGACCTGGGACTGCCACAGCCCGCCCTCGACGAAACGTTCGCAGGAACGGATGACCACGAGCCCGCCGTAGGGGCCGTTCTCGTCGGCCTCGAAGCGCAGCCGCTTGGCGACCTTCGGGCGCATGGTGTCCAGGCTGACCTTGATCTTCTCGTCGACCTGGTAGTAACCCGCCTCGCGCAGGTGCGGCTGGTAGCCGGCCTCGAACCGCTCGGAGTCGCTGCCGCCGGAGATCGGCGCGGCGAGGTGGATGATGGGCTGGTGATCGGCCGCGAAGGCACCGCGGCCAGGCTGGATGGTGATGCGGCCCTCGTCCTGGAGGATGCGCATGCCGAGCCGCGCGGTGGCGCGCGAGACGTCGAAGCGCTCGGCGAGCTCCTCCTCACCCGGCAGGCGGTCACCCGGCTGGTAGTCACCCCGCCCGAGCGCCTCGCGCAGGTGGTCGGCGACCACGGTCTTCCTCGACGTGCTCATGTGGTGGCTCAGTCCCGGTGGTAGGCCTTGAGGTTGCCGTGTTCGAACTGGTACCGGATGCTGTACCCGGCGTACACAGTGTGCACCAGTCTGATCGGGCGGTCCTCGGAGTAGTCGGTGCGGTGGACGTCCAGAACCGGGACTCCCGGGGGAAGTTCGAGTTGTGACGTCTCCTGTGGCGTGGGCATACGGGTCTGCAGCTCGTCGACGTAGCCGACCTGCCGGTGACCGTGTTCGAGCAGCACCACCAGGGCGCTCTCGACGTCCTCGGGCAGCATGAGCGGCGTGCCCTGGACGAGTTCCATGGGGTAGTACGCCGAGGCGATGGAGCCGGACTGCTCACCCGAGAACCGGTACATCCGACGCACGACGGTCATGTCGCCCTCGGAGACGCGCAGGCGGCTCGCGATGTCGACCGTGGCGCTCAGCAGCTGGAGCTCCTCCAGGGTCTGCCCGGACAGGGCCGACTCGTTGAGCCCGTCGGGACCGCCCTTGGTGCGGGTGGCGTAGAAGGTCTCCGGCACGATGTGCTGGACGAAGTGGCCGCGGCCCGGCCTGCTGAGGATGAGGCCCTGGTTGCGCAGCATGCCCAGCGCGAGCCTGATCGTGTTGCGGGACGCGTCGAAGCGCTCTTCCAGCTGCTTCTCCGACGGCAGCTGATCGCCCCGGGGCAGACTTCCCTCCTGAATCTCCCGACGCAGGGTCCGAGCGATTTGTCGATATCTACTTTCTGCCCGCATACGTCAGCCCTCTGGGGGTATCAATGGGTCAGGTCAACTTGTACCAACAAGGTGATCGGAACACCAGCCAAACACGTCCATCCGGTTCTCACAGGCCCATCTTAAGTGAAGGCCACACTGAGTCCACGGCGGAGCTGCCGGAAGAACACCTGGAAGGGAGAAGATCACAGCACAGCCCGATCCGACCGACGGATCTCCGCCCACCACCGACGGAACACGCATCGTGACGACACGGACCGACCCGCCCCACAGCACCTGGGGGCGAACGACGAACTGACCGCCCCCGACCCGAAGGTGACCAGTATGATCCCCGTCTTCATCGCATTCATCGGCCTCGTACTCCTGGGCCTGGCCGCGGGATTCTTCCTCGCCATCTCCATCGGCATCCGCCGCCAGGACAACAGCGGGCGCTACCGCTCCCTCCGCGAGGAGGACGACAACAGTGCCCTCTCCCGCACCGGCAGCCTCGTCGTCGGACTGCGCTTCGCCAACGGCGCCACCGCCGGGCGCCGGGGCCGCACCGACCGCACGGCCCGTACGCGGGCCGCCCTCCGGGAGCGCACTCCCTCCGCGGTCTGACCCCCGCGGCAGCTCCCCCACCACGAAGGACACGCCGTGAAGGGCCCGGCAGAGTGGCCGGGGCGCCCTCACGGCAGGACCGTGCGAGCGCGCACCGACCGGCTCGGCCCCTCCCCCGGCGGCCCGGGGCGACGGTCAGCCCTCCAACGCCCCCAGCAGGTCCGCCACCAGGTCGTCACCCGACTCGATACCGACGGAGATCCGCACCAGATCGGCCGGAACCTCCAGCGGGGAACCCGCGGTGGACGCGTGCGTCATCCGCCCGGGATGCTCGATCAGGGACTCCACCCCGCCCAGGGACTCGCCCAGCGTGAAGACCTCGGTTCGCTCACACAGCTCCAACGCCGCCTTCTCCCCGTCGCGCAGAGCGAAGGAGACCATCCCCCCGAAGGCACGCATCTGCCGTTCGGCGACCTTGTGCCCCGGATGCGCGTCCAGCCCGGGGTAGTACACGCGCCGAACCGCCGGGTGGCCCTCCAGCGCGGCCACGACCCGCTCGGCGTTGGCACTGTGCCGGTCCATCCGCACACCCAGAGTCTTGACTCCGCGCAGGGTCAGCCAGGAGTCGAAGGGCCCCGGAATGGCACCCATGGTGTTCTGGTGGAAGGCCAGCCGTTCCCCGAGCCCGGCGTCGGCGACCACCAGAGCGCCCCCGACCACGTCGGAGTGCCCGCCCAGGTACTTCGTGGTGGAGTGCACCACCACGTCCGCGCCCAGGGCCAGCGGCTGCTGGAGGTAGGGCGAGGCGAAGGTGTTGTCCACGACGTGCAGAGCGCCGGCGTCGTGGGCGATCGACGCGACCGCCTCGATGTCGGTGATGTTGAGCAGGGGGTTGGTGGGAGTCTCGGTCCACACCACCCTGGTCTCGGGGCGCACCGCCGCCCGCACGGCCTCCGGGTCGCTCTGGTCGACCGCGTCCCAGGCCACGCCCCAGCGCTCGACCACCTTGGAGATCAGGCGGAACGTGCCCCCGTAGGCGTCGCCGGGGATGATGATGTGGTCGCCCGGAGACAGGACCGTGCGCAGCAGGGTGTCCTCGGCGGCCATGCCGGAGGCGAAGGCCAGCCCGCGCGTACCCGCCTCCAGGGCGGCCAGGCACTCCTCCAGCGCGGCGCGCGTGGGGTTGCCGGTGCGCGAGTACTCATAGCCCTGACGCAGCCCGCCCACGCCGTCCTGCGCGTAGGTGCTCGTCTGGTAGATCGGTACCACTACGGCCCCGGTGCCGGTGTCCGGTTCCTGGCCCGCGTGGATGGCCAGCGTTTCAAACCCGTCGAACGTCATGCCGCCACAATAGTGGCCTGAGCCCCCCGCAACCCCTGCTTCACCTGCACAGCGTCGCGATCCGGCCCACTCCGCGGCAGCCGCTCCCCCACCGGAGGCGAGGCGGCCCGGCGGGCGCGGGCCCGCCACACCCTGGGCATCCACGGAACACGCCCTAGGCGGGCGGGAAGCGGGTGGACGATCCCGGCTCGGGCGGTTCGGCGGGCAGGTCGGGAGTCGGTCCGGCGGCGGGGGTCGGGACCCGCGTGGGCGTCCCGGTCTCGCGCATCGGCGGCTCCCAGCCCAGCTCGGGGTCGTACGCGCGCACGACCTTGCCGGGCACGCCCGCGATGACGCTGTGGTCGGGGTACCGGCCGGGCCGCACCACGGTCCCGGCCGCGACGACGCAGTTGCGTCCCAGGTGCACGCCGGGCAGGACCACCGCGTTGGCGCCCACCCAGGTGCCGTCGCCGATGCTGACGGGGTCGTCCACGGGCCACTGCAGGCCGACGGGGATCTCGGTGTTGGTGTAGGAGTGGTTCTGGTCGGTGATGTAGACGTACGGACCCGTGTAGACGTGGTCGCCGATGTCCACCGACTTGTGCGCGACGATGTGCGAGCCCCGGCCGATCGCGCAGCCGGAACCGATGCGCACGACCGTCCCCTCGCCCAGGTCGTAGTCGGGGCCCATTCCCGCGGCGAGCGTCATGTCCGCGCCCAGCACGGTGTGCACGCCGATCTCGATCCACGGTTCCCCGTACAGGGTGGCCGTGGGGAAGGCGATCGCCGATCCGACGCCGAAGCGCGCGAACCTCCGGGACGCCTTGGAGTCCGCACGGATTTCGGCGTTGCTCCGGGCGAACGACCAGACGGAGCGGATGATCCAGGACAACAGCCGCGACACGCGTGCTCCCATTTATTACCTGCCAGTAATACTGCCGCGAACATTAGCAGTGTCCGAGTATGCGTGGTCCGGTGCGGTCTGTCCGCACCGCCCCCGGGATTCGCGCAGGCAGGAGCACCGAGCGCGGGCGCAAGCGCGGGGCGCGGGGCGGGGGACCGCCGTCGTCCCCGGCCCCGCGCCCGGACACCTCTACCCCGACAGGTGCGCGAGCAGGTCCTGGCGGGTCAGGATGCCCGCCGGACGCCCGTCGCGCAGCACCACCAGGGCGCCCGACGAACGCAGCAGGCGCGCGCAGTCGCTGACCGGGGTCCCCGTACCGACCGTGGACAGCGGCGGCCCCATGTGGGTCTCCACGAGGTCGTCGAGCTCGGCGCGCCCGTCGAAGAGCGCGTCCAGCACATCGCGCTCGGCCACGGAGCCGACCACCTCGGCCGCCATGACCGGCGGCTCCTCCTTCATCACCGGAAGCTGCGAGACGCCGTACTCGCGCATGATCGCCACAGCGGTACCGACCGTCTCGTCCGGGTGGGAGTGCACGAAGTCGGGCATCTCCCCGCCCTTCTCGGCCAGCACCTGACCGGCCGTGGCCTCCTCCGTCGCGGTGGACAGGAACCCGTAGTCCGCCATCCACTCGTCGTTGAAGATCTTGCCGAGGTAGCCGCGACCGCCGTCCGGCAGCAGGACGACGATGACGTCGTCGGGCCCCGCGTCCTTGGCCACCTTGAGCGCGGCCTCCACCGCCAGGCCGCAGGAGCCGCCCACCAGCAGGGCCTCCTCGCGCGCCAGGCGCCGGGTCATCAGGAAGGAGTCCTTGTCGCTGACCGCCACGATGTCGTCGCACACGGACGTGTCGTAGGTTCCCGGCCAGATGTCCTCGCCCACACCCTCGACCAGGTACGGGCGGCCCGACCCGCCCGAGTACACCGAGCCCTCGGGGTCGGCGCCGATCACGCGCACCCGGCCCTCGGAGACCTCCTTCAGGTAGCGGCCGGTCCCGCTGATGGTGCCGCCGGTCCCGATCCCCGCCACGAAGTGCGTGATCCGGCCCTCGGTCTGCTCCCAGATCTCGGGGCCGGTGGAGTGGTAGTGCGACTCCGGGTTGTTCATGTTCTCGTACTGGTTGGGCTTCCACGCGCCGGGGATCTCCGCGGCCAACCGGTCCGAGACCGAGTAGTAGGAGTCGGGGTGGTCGGGAGCGACCGTGGTCGGACAGACCACGACCTCCGCGCCGTAGGCCCGCAGGACGGAGAGCTTGTCCGGCCCCACCTTGTCCGGGCAGATGAAGACGCAGCGGTAGCCCTTCTCCTGCGCGATCATCGCCAGCCCGATCCCGGTGTTGCCGGACGTGGGCTCGACGATCGTGCCGCCGGGCTTGAGCTTCCCGCTCTTCTCGGCCGCCTCGACCATGCGCAGCGCGATGCGGTCCTTGACCGAGCCGCCGGGGTTGAAGTACTCGACCTTGGCCAGGATCGTCGGCGCGAGCCCCTCCGTGACCTTCTTCAAACGGACAAGCGGGGTGTCCCCGACCAGATCGATCAGTGAATCGTGTACCCGCATGGTGGCTCCTCAACGTCGTGGCGACCGGGTCCTCGGCCCGCCGTTTCCGCGCCCCGGCGGTGCCCGGGGCCCTGGGCCGGTCCGGCCCATCCCAACCAGACTCTAACGCCACCACCAGGCGCTTTCAGGAACGTTCTCCCCACCCGTCTCCCACCGCTCTCCCTGGGGGGCGCTACGCCCGGGGAAGGGGCTTGCACTCCCGACCGGCAGCCTCCGGCTCCGGTCTCGCGCACCTGGTCCGGGTCGTTGGAATTTGCTCACTCAACGGACCCGATGGTGTGCCGCGAAGGTACGTGACCCCGGGGTTTCCCGCCGGTAACCTCGCTTCCAACCGGCTCGCCGAGAGCAGGCGGGTCCGACGCTCGGAGGTTGTCCGATGCTGCGAGCCGCTCGCGCACGGCGCATTGCCGCGGCCACCGCGTTCGGCGGGGGCGGGATCACCCTGGTCGGCGGCGGCACCCTGGCGCTCCTGTACCTGCAGGTCCGACTCGCCAGACGCGCGGTCGGCGTCACCGCGTGGCAGCGGCCGAAGGTCAACGGAGTCTACGGCGACGGCCCCGGCACTCCCCTGCGCATGCTGATGATCGGCGACTCGACCGCCGCGGGCTTCGCCGTCCCCGAGGCCGCTCAGACACCCGGTGTGCTGCTCGCCTCGGGCCTGGCGGCCGCGGCCGACCGGAGGGTCCGGCTCCGGTGCACGGCCTCCCCCGGCGCCACCTCGGCCAACCTCGCCGCGCAGATGGCGCACTCCGGTGCCCTGGACCCGGCCTCCCGCTACGACGTGGCCGTGATCTTCATCGGCGCCAACGACGTCATCCGCCGGGTACGGCCCAACGACGCCGTCGCCCAGCTGCGCGAGGCGACCGCCGCCCTCGTCGCGCACGGTACCGCCGTGGTGGTGGCGACCTGCCCCGACCTGGGCACGGTCCGCCCCATCGGCTGGCCGCTGCGCTCGGTGGCGCGCCGCGCCTCGCGCCAGCTCGCCGCCGCCCAGACCATCGCGGTCACCGAGGCCGGCGGCCGCACCGTCTCCCTGAGCGATCTGCTCGCCGACGACTTCCGGTCCGACCCCGCCGCCATGTTCGGACCGGACCGCTTCCATCCCTCTGCCCGCGGCTACGTCCAGGCGGCCTCCGCCGTGCTGCCCTCGGCCTGCGCCGCGCTGGGCCTGCTGCCGGAACTGGAGGAGGCCGAGCGCACCTCGGGCGTGCTGCCCGTGGACCAGGCCGCCGTCATGGCCGCCGAGACACCGGGCACCGAGGTCGCCCCGGCCGAACCGGCCGGACCGACCCGGACCGGCGGCCGTACCCGGTGGACCGCGCTCGTGCGCCTGCCCTTCCGCGGCCGCGAGCGCGACCCCCACCAGGGGGACGGGCCGGTGCCCGGGCCGCGGTCCGAGCGGGGCCCCGCCTCGGGAACCGACGCCTCCCCGGGCGATCCGCGGGCCGCAGGGGACGCGGCGGCGCACGCCGGCGCCACCGCCCCCACCGACACCGCACGCCATCCGGGAAACCACCGTACCGACACGCGAAGGCAGACCCCGGGTGGCGGCGGAAGCGAGCCAACAGGTTAACTGGGCAGTAACAAGACGTGCCGTGGCCAGTCACGCGAGGCACCAGCGTTCGGGACGGCCGGGGCACGCACAGACGTACGAGGCCGAACGTCCGCCCGGCGCGGCCGCACTCCACACCGACAGGGACCAAGACCATGCCCGAAGCAGTCATCGTCGCCACAGCACGCTCCCCGATCGGCCGCGCCTTCAAGGGCTCGCTCAAGGACCTGCGCCCGGACGACCTCACCGCGCAGATCGTCGGCGCCGCGCTGGCCAAGGTGCCCGAGCTCGACCCCAAGCAGATCGACGACCTCATGCTCGGCTGCGGTCTGCCCGGCGGCGAGCAGGGCTTCAACCTGGCCCGCATCGTCGCCGTCCAGCTCGGTCTGGACACCGTGCCCGGCACGACCGTCACCCGGTACTGCTCCTCCTCCCTCCAGACCACCCGGATGGCCTACCACGCGATCAAGGCGGGCGAGGGCGACGTGTTCGTCTCCGCCGGCGTGGAGACGGTCAGCCGCTTCGCCAACGGCAGCAGCGACAACCCGGAGAACGAGAACCCGCTCTTCGACGACGCCAAGGCCCGCACCGTCAAGCGCGCCGAGGGCGGCGCCGAGGCCTGGACCGACCCCCGCGAGAACGGCGCCCTGCCCGACGCCTACATCGCCATGGGCCAGACGGCGGAGAACGTCGCCCAGATCACCGGGATCTCGCGCCAGCGCCAGGACGAGTTCGCGGTCCGCTCCCAGAACCTCGCCGAGAAGTCCCTGGACAACGGCTTCTGGGAGCGCGAGATCACCCCGGTGACCCTCCCCGACGGCACCGTGGTCAGCACCGACGACGGCATCCGCCGCGGCACCACCTACGAGAAGGTCTCCGGCCTCAAGCCGGTGTTCCGCCCCGACGGCACGGTCACCGCGGGCAACGCCTGCCCGCTCAACGACGGCGCCTCCGCGGTCGTCATCATGAGCGACACCAAGGCCGCCCAGCTGGGCCTGACCCCGCTGGCCCGCATCGTCTCCACCGGCGTCACCGGACTGAGCCCCGAGATCATGGGCCTGGGCCCCGTCGAGGCCTCCAAGCAGGCCCTGGCGCGCGCCAACATGGCCATCGGCGACATCGACCTGGTCGAGATCAACGAGGCGTTCGCCGCCCAGGTGCTGCCCTCCGCCGACCAGCTGGGCATCGACATCGACGGCCAGCTCAACGTCAACGGCGGCGCCATCGCCGTCGGCCACCCGTTCGGCAGCACGGGCGCGCGCATCACCGGCACGCTCCTGAACGGCCTGCGTTTCCACGACAAGACCTTCGGTCTGGAGACCATGTGCGTGGGCGGCGGCCAGGGCATGGCGGCCGTCTTCGAGCGACTGAGCTAGTCCCGCTCGTCGGACACGGCACACGTCGGGGCCCGGTGCGCACTCGCGCGCCGGGCCCCGCGGCGCGTACGCGGCCGTTTCCGGGTCCGGCGCGCTCGGCATTCGCGTCCCGGTTCGATGCGGTTCGTCGCGCGACACACCGAACCCCCGGATCCGTGCCGCCGTGCGCCGCACTACACCGTCTGAACCAACGATCTCCCACCTGCAAGGTAAAAGCTGGTGGCCGGGGCTTGTCCAAACCGTGATCCTGATGCAGGGTCACAGATAAGTGCCATTCGCCAACGCACTGCCGGAGGTGCCTATGTCGGTTACCCACTCGCCGGAGATCCACGCAAAGCTCATCGAACGCATCCCGGCCGTCACCGGCCGAGGACTCCACGAGTGGTTCAACGCTCTCGACAAGGGCCCCGGGCTGGTCCGCTGCTCGGACCGGTCCACCTGGCTCGCCGACGAGTACGGTCTGCCCCAGTGGTACGCGCAGGCCATCGTCACGGAGCACGACCGCCGCCGCAGGAACCGATCCATCCCCGCCCCGCGTCCCGAAGGGGCCTGAGCGCGACCCGAACGTCACCGCAGCCGCACGGACGAAGGGCCACCCCCGGGGATGTGTCTCCCGGGGGCGGCCCTGTCCGTCCTCCGCCCGCACTCACGCGGGCCGACGGTGACGCTACTCGGCGAAGATCGTCTTGAGGATCCAGAGCAGGCGCAGGATCTCGATGTAGAGCCAGACCAGGGAGACGGTCAGACCGAAGGCGAACTGCCAGGCGAACTTGTCGGGGATGCCCGCCTGCACGCCCTCCTCGATCCCGCGGAACTCGATGGCCAGGGTCAGCGCCGCGATGACGACGAAGACCAGGCTGACCCCCAGGCCCAGGAAGCTGGGCTCACGCAGACCGAGGCCGCCGCTGATGAAGAAGCTGAGCACGAAGTTGACCAGCATCAGCGCGGCCGCGCCGAGCACGGCGAAGCTGACGGCCTTGACGAAGCCGTCCGTCACCTTGATGACGCGGAACTTGTACAGCGCGAGCATCACACCGAAGACCGCGACGGTACCGATGACCGCCTGCGTCACGAGCGAGCCGCCCGCGCCGGCCTCACCGGTGCTCGCCTCGAGCTGCCACGCCAGGAGGGCCGAGAAGCCGCCGACGAGCAGGCCCTCGAGACCCGCGTAGGTGAGGATCAGCCCCGGGTTGGTGCTCTGCTTGAACGCGATGACCAGGCCGAGGACCAGGCCGCCGAGCGCGCCCAACAGGGTCAGGCCGAGGGCGAGACCCGGGCTGCCCTGGAAGAGGAAGTAGTTGATGACGGCGAACAGGACGACGACGCCGAGCGTCATGCCCGTACGCATGACGACGTCGTCGATGGTCATGCGCCCGCCGCCGACCCCCTGCGCCGGAGCGGCCGGGTAGCCCTGCTGGGGAGAGGGCTGGCCGTATCCCTGCTGGGGGTAGCCGGACTGCGGGTACGGCTGTCCGTACCCCGGCTGCGCATAGCCCTGCTGACCGTAACCCGGCTGGCCGTAGCCCTGTCCGGCTCGGCCGGACTGCTGAAGAGCCCGCTTGAGGACGGGGTTGGAACTCCGCATCCGCATGTCTAGTAATGGCCTTTCACGCGTGGATTGCTGCCCACAAGGTAACGTACGGCCCCCACACGGGGGTTCCGGGCCCAGGGTCACCGTTGGGACACGGTGGGCCCGGGTCCATCCCCCTGGACCCGGGCCCACCCGTCTGTTGCCGCTGTCCGCCCTCGCCCGGCGGCGCCGTGCCGGTGTCAGTTCCGTGAGATGACCGACCGGGCCAGGAACAGCATGTTCGCCGGACGCTCGGCCAGGCGGCGCATGTAGTAGCCGTACCACTCGTCGCCGTAGGGCACGTAGACGCGCATGCGCTTGCCCTCCGCGGCGAGGCGGACCTGCTCGGCGTCCCGGATCCCGTAGAGCATCTGGTACTCGTAGTCGTCCGCGGAACGGCCGTTGGCCGCCGCCAGCTCACCGGCGATCGCGACCATGCGCGGGTCGTGGGTGGCCACCATCGGGTAGCCGTCGCCCTCCATGAGCACACGCAGCGCACGCACGTACGCCTTGTCCACCTCGGCCTTCTCGCGGAAGGCCACGGAGGCGGGCTCGTCGTAGGCGCCCTTGCACAGGCGCACGCGCGAACCGGCGCCGCTGAGGTCGCGGCAGTCCGCCTCGGTGCGGTGCAGGTAGGCCTGGAGCACCGCGCCCACGGACGGGAAGTCCTCGCGCAGCTCGCGCAGGATGCCCAGCGTGGAGTCGGTGGTGGTGTGGTCCTCCATGTCGAGGGTCACCGTGGTGCCGATCGCCGCCGCCGCCTCGGCGATGCGGCGCGCGTTGTCGAGGGCGATCTTCTCACCGTCGGCGCTGAGGAACTGGCCCACCGCCGAGAGCTTGACCGACACCTCGGCCCGGTCGCCCAGACCGGCCTCGCCCAAGGCGGCCAGCAGGTCCTGGTAGGCGGTCACCGTCGCCGTGGCCTGCGCCAGGTCGGTGGTGTCCTCGCCGAGGAAGTCCAGGGTGATGTAGCGGTCCTGCGCCAGGTTCGCGACGGCGGGCAGAGCCTCGTCGAGGGTGGATCCCGCCACGAACCGGTGGACCAGGCCACGGGTCAGGGGCGTGCGCTCGACGATGGTGCGGCAGGTCGCGGACCGGGCCGCGAGCAGCAGTGGCTTGCGAAGCATGGAGACCTCGAAGAAGACATGCGCGAACCGGTCGGTCAGCGCGGGCGGTGAAGTGGCGGGGCCGGGGATCTGCCCGGTCGCACCGGTGGATTCCTCGGGGGGTGATGTGGTGCGCCCCCTCAGTGGCCCGAGGGGGCGCGGACCGGGAGCTACCCCATGTGGGGGTAGGAGGAGTTCGTCGGCGCGACGAAGGTCTCCTTGATGGCGCGCGGGCTCGCCCAACGCGACAGGTTCTGCGCGGAACCGGCCTTGTCGTTGGTGCCGGAGGCGCGCCCGCCACCGAACGGCTGCTGGCCCACGATGGAGCCGGTCGGCCGGTCGTTGATGTAGAAGTTGCCCGCGGTGAAGCGCAGGGCCTCGGTCGCCTTGGCCACGGCGGCGCGGTCGTTGGCCAGGATCGCGCCGGTCAGGGCGTAGGCCGACCCCTGGTCGACGATGTCGAGGACCTCGTCGAACTTCTCGTCGTCGTAGACGTGGACGGCGACGATCGGACCGAAGTACTCGGTGCGGAACACGTCGTGTGTCGGGTCGGTGCCCTCGATGATGGTCGGGCGCACGAAGTAGCCCACCGAGTCGTCGGCGGTGCCGCCGGCGGCGATCGTCAGGGTCGGGTCGGACTTGGCGTCCTCCAGGACCTTGGCGAGTTTGTCGAACGCGCGGCGGTCGATGACCGCGCCCACGAAGTTCGACAGGTCGGTGACGTCGCCCATCTTGATGGCCTCGGTCTCGGCGACCAGGTCGTCGCGCATCTTCTCCCACACCGAGCGGGCGACGAAGGCACGCGAGACGGCCGAGCACTTCTGGCCCTGGTACTCGAAGGCGCCGCGGACGATCGCGGTGCGCAGGATCTCCGGGTCGGCCGACTTGTGGGCGACGATGAAGTCCTTGCCGCCGGTCTCGCCGACGATCCGCGGGTAGCTGCGGTAGTGGGAGATGTTCTCGCCGACGCTCTTCCACAGGTGCTGGAAGGTCCGGGTGGAACCGGTGAAGTGCACACCGGCCAGGTCCGGGTCGTTGAGCGCGACGTCGGAGACGGCCAGGCCGTCACCGGTGACCATGTTGATGACGCCGGCGGGCATGCCGGCCTCCTCCAGGAGGCGCATGGTCAGCTCGGCGGCGAACTGCTGGGTCGGGGACGGCTTCCACACGACCACGTTGCCCATCAGCGCCGGAGCGGTGGGCAGGTTCCCCGCGATGGCGGTGAAGTTGAAGGGCGTGATCGCGTAGACGAAGCCCTCCAGCGGGCGCTGCTCCATGCGGTTCCACACGCCGCGCACGCTCAGAGGCTGCTGCTCGATGAGCGTGCGGGCGTAGGAGACGTTGAAGCGCCAGAAGTCGATGAGCTCACAGGCCGAGTCGATCTCCGCCTGCTGCACCGTCTTGGACTGGCCGAGCATGGTGGCGGCGTTGATCGTGGCGCGCCAGGGGCCGGCCAGAAGCTCGGCGGCACGCAGGATGATGGCGGCGCGGTCGTCGAAGGACATCGCGCGCCAGGCCGGGGCGGCGGCCTTGGCGGCGGCGATCGCGTCGCGCGCGTCGTCGTGGGTGGCGTTGGCCATAGTCCCCAGGACGGCGGCGTGGCGGTGCGGCTGGACGACGTCGATGCGCTCGCCGCCGCCCATCCGGCTCTCGCCGTTGATGCGCATGGGCAGGTCGATGCTCTGGCTGCCGAGTTCCTCGAGCTTGGCGACGAGCTCGGCACGCTCGGCGCTGCCGGGCGCGTAGCTCAGAACGGGTTCGTTCTTGGGCTGCGGGACGTTGGTCACGGCGTCCATGGGCACCTCCCTGAAAAGAATGTCCCTGAGTGAAGCAGGGTTGGGCTGACTCAACGCTCTCAGACCAAGGCCGTGCGAACCTTGTGGGGCAGGCCACTCTTTGCCCGCCTTATTTGTTCGCTAGGACAAAATGGGACTCATATGAGTACTGATGCCCCACGACCCAGCCCGCATCACCCGCAGTCTGGCCCGTCACACACGTCCGACGCCGGGTCCGCCATCGTTCCTGGTCATTCGGAATCCGAGGACCAGGACAACCCGGGTCTACCGCTGCGCAGGCTGCTGCTGGCCCTCGGTGACCCGGTCGTCGACGTGGCCGCGGCACCGCTCGGTCTCGATGTTCAGGTGGACAACGTCGTCATCGTGGATCCGGAGGACCCCTCGGAGGCGCGGTCCGGGGACCTGGTGCTGCTGATCGGGGTGCGCGGAACGGCGGCGCGGCGGCCGATCCGGGCGCTGGCCGAGCAGGGGGCCACGGCCGTCGCGGTCAAGACGAGCGCCCACACGCCCCCCGAGGAGGTCCTGCCGCCTCCCACGCGTCGCCCTCCCTCGCCCCTGGGCCGCTTCGCGGAGGGTCGGGGGCCCGCCTCCGGGTCGGATGCCTACGGCGGTGGCCCCTCCTCCGGGGCCAGGGCCGGGCGCGCGATGCGGGCCAAGGCCGTCGATGAGATGCGCGCTCTGCGCACGGAGGCGCAGGAGGCGGGGATCGCGCTGCTGTCGGTGCGTCCCGAGGTGCGCTGGGACCAGCTGCAGTCGGTGTGCCAGAGCATCGTCGACGACGCCCGGCTGAACGTGACGGCCGACGTCGGCGAGTCCAGCGGCGACCTGTTCTCCATGGCGCAGACGATCGCCCAGATCACCCGCGGCCTGGTGGCCATCGAGGACTCGGCGAGCCGGGTGCTGGCCTACTCCTCGGGCTCGGAGGTCGACGAGCTGCGCCGCCTGTCGGTGCTGGGCCGCCAGGGCCCCGAACCCTATCTGGCGCTGCTGCGCGAGTGGGGGGTCTTCGCCAAGCTCCGCTCCGGCGAGGAGGTCGTCCGCATCGACGAGCACCCCGAGCTGGGTATCCGCCGCCGGCTCGCGGTCGGGATCCACGCCGGCCGGCAGCCGCTGGGCACGATCTGGGTGCAGGAGGGCTCCGAGCCGCTGGCCGAGCACGCCGAGGAGGCCCTGCTCGGCGCCGCCCGCACGACCGCGCTGCAGATGATCCGCCAGCGCACCCAAGCCAGCGCCGGCCTGCGCCTGCGCGAGGACCTGCTGTCGAGCCTGCTGGAGGGGCGCATCGATGCCAGTGCCCTGGCCGACACGGTGGAGGTGCACGCCGACCGGGGGGCGCTGGTGGTGGCGTTCCTGCTCACCGAGCGGGATGTCGAGGAGCGCCCGGACCGGCCCGAACGGGAGCTGCGCCGCCGCCAGCTCATCGACCTGGTGTCGGTGCACACCGCGGCCTATCGTCGCAGCGCGCTGGTCACGGAGCTGCAGGGACGGGTCTACGTCCTGCTGCCCGACCTGGCCCGCTCGCGCGAGGGGTGGCGCGGCGTGGAGCGGTCGGTGCTCGCGCTCACCCGCAAGACGGTGGCCGCGGCACGCGCCGCGCTCGGACTGGAGGTGCAGGCGGCCGTGGGTTCGCTCGTGGAGAGCCTCGCCGAGGTGCCCGACTCGCGCGCCGAGGCCGACCGTGTCCTCGACGCGATGAGCCGTGACCTGGACCGGGACGTGGCCACCATCTCCGACGTGCGCTCGCGTGTGCTCATCAGCGAGACACTCGCCCAGCTGCGCGCGGACCCGTCGCTGCGCGACCCCCGGGTGAGTCGCCTCGTCGAGCACGACCGCGCGGGCGGCGCCGACCTGGTCCACTCGCTGCTGGCCTACCTGGAGGCCTTCGGTGACGCCCGAGCCGCCGCCGAGCGGCTGCACATCCACCCCAACACCCTGCGCTACCGGGTCCGCCGCGCCGCCGCCGTCAGCGGGATCGACCTGGCCGACCCCGGAGAACGGCTGTTCACGCAACTCCAGCTCCTCATGGAGCAACAGCTCCCCGACCACTGACCCCACAACGAGTCTGCGGCGTTGCAGGCCGTTCCGCCCGCGGGTGTGCAGGGGTGGGAGGTGGACCGTCCAGGCTGCCCGGACCACAGGGGGGTTGGTCCGGGCCAAAGCAGGAAGGACCGCGCCGCAGGCGTCCGTTGAGGGTGGCGGCGGGCGACGGTGTGGGCACGAGCGGAGGCCCAAAGAGAACACAGGTGTGAGGGGCGCGCCGGTGCCTGCAGGAGGAGTCTCTGCCGCCGGCGAGCCTGCGAGCCAGGCAGTAGCGACGACGAAGGCCCCGGCATCAAGCGCCCCGATCACACCCCGAGTACCCCCGGTCGGACTCGAACCGACACTTGTGACCCTTTTAGGGGGCCTGCCTCTTCCATTGGGCTACGAGGGCGTGCCCATCATACCGGCCGGGTCGATTGCCCACTTTGGTTCGGCTTGGCCGGATGGGGACACGAAACGACCGGCTTCCCAAGGAAACCGGTCGTTTCTCGCGTGGCGCCGCGCGGCGGCCCCGGGTCAGCTGACCCGGCGCAGCTGCCCGTCCTCGACCTGCGGCTGGCTGGCCTCGGCGAAGGCCTGACGGGGCTCGGCCATCTCCGGCAGAGCGGCGAAGTCGCGGCGCAGGAAGAAGGCGAGCGTCCAGTCCGACAGGACGCGCATCTTGCGGTTGAAGGTCGGGACCGCGAACAGGTGGTAGGCGCGGTGCGCGTACCAGGCCAGACGGCCGTTCAGCTTGACCTTGCCGAAGAGCTGGGCGGCGCCCTTGTGCAGACCGAGCCCGGCGACCGCGCCGAGGTTCTTGTGCCGGTAGGCCTTGAGCTTGCCGTTGCGCAGGCTCGCGATCACGTTGTCGGCGAGCACGGGGGCCTGGCGGACCGCGTTCTGGGCGTTGGGCGGGTAGAAGCCGCCGTTGCCGTCGGGCACCTGGGCGTTGTCGCCGCCGGCGAAGGCGTTCTCCACACCGTTGACGGTGAGGAACTCACTGGTGTCGATGTGGCCCTTGGGTCCGAGGGGCAGGTCGCTGGCGGCGACGACCGGGCTGGGCTTGACGCCCGCGGTCCACACCAGGGTGCCCGCGTCGAACTCGGCGCCGTCGCTGAGCTTGATGCGCTGGTCGACCGCCGACTCCAGGAAGGTCTTGAGCCGGACGTCGATGCCGCGCTGGCGCAGCTGGTTCAGCGCCTTGGTGCCGACCTCCGGGCCGACCTCGGGCAGGATCTTGTCCGCGGCCTCGATGAGGTAGAACTGCACGTCCTCGAGCCCGATCGAGCTGTACATCCTGATCGCGTCGCGGACCAGGTCCTCCAGCTCGGCGATGGCCTCGGCACCGGCGAATCCGCCGCCGACGAACACGAAGTTCAGGGCCTTGGCGCGCACGGCCTCGTCGTCGGTGGAGTCGGCGATGGCGAGCTGGTTGAGCACGTGGTTGCGGAGGTAGGTGGCCTCCTCCACGGTCTTGATGCCGATGCCGCACTCGGCCAGGCCCGGGATGGGCAGGGTGCGCGAGACGGCGCCCGCCGCGAGCACGATGTGGTCGTAGTGGAGGGTCTCCGGCTCGCCGACGTTGGGCTCGTAGCGGACGGTGCGGTCGGCGTGGTCGATGCGGACGACCCGGCCGCCCAGGACGCGCACGCGGTTGAAGACCTTGCGCAGCGGGACGACGACGTGGCGGGGCGAGATGTTGCCGGACGCGGTCTCGGGCAGGAACGGCTGGTAGGTCATGTAGGAGTTCGGGTCGATGACGGTGATCCGCGCCTCGCCGGTCCCGAGCTTCTTCTCCAGTCGCCTCGCGGTGTACATCCCGAGGTACCCACCGCCGACGATGAGGATGTGCGGGATCTCCGCTTCGTCCCCGCCACCGTGCACCAGCCGGTAGTTCCTGCTCTCGGTCATCGCATATCCGCCCTTGGGGTTCTCCGCTTCCCCTACCGGGGTCGCTGCGTGTGTTCTTGGTCTTCGCTCGCCCTGCCGTGGTCCAGCCGGGGTCCCGTCCGAGCCGCGGTGGGTGACCGCGACTCTGCGGCGCCTGCTTGTGCATTCTTTCACAAGCCCCCGCCGACAGAGAAGGTTCACATCTGATCACCTTCGCACCACTTTCCCCTTAACCTGAACGACATATTCGCAGGTCAGAGGGGTTGTGAAAGCTTTCACAAGGGTGTTCCGCGGTGACGCGTCTCACCCGTGAGTCCTTGCTGCGAGGCCCGAAAGCCCCTAGCCCGACTACACGATGAGGCTCCAGGCGACACCGTCGAGGATGTCGTGCTCACTGGCGGTGAAGCGGTCGGCCCCCGTGCGGTCGAGCACACGGGAGAGCACCAGCGCGCCCGCGGCGATCACGTCCACCCGGCCCGGGTGCATGACGCCGATCTCCGCCCGCTCGGCCGAGGTGGACTTGAGCAGTTCCTCGGTGATCCGGGTCAGGTCGCCGACGCCCACGTCGGCGTGGTGGATCCGCTCGGGGTCGTACTCGGGCAGCTCCAGCGCCATCCCGGCGACCGTGGTCGCGGTGCCCGCGACGCACACCACCGAACCCGCCTCGCGCAGCGGCACCACCTTCTCGACCTGGTCGAGCGCGGCGTCGATGTCCGCCGTGGCCGCCGCGATCTGCTCGGCGGTGGGCGGGTCGTCCCGCAGGTGGCGCTCGGTCATCCGCACACAGCCCACGTCGACCGACAGGGACGCGCGGACCAGTGCGTCCTCCTCGCCTGAGCCGCCGCCCAGGACGAACTCGGTGGACCCGCCGCCGATGTCCACCACGAGGAAGGGCGGGGTCAGGCCGCTGTCGCCGCCCTCGGCCGCCTCGACCGCGAACTCGGCGGTCGCGCCCACGAAGGACAGCTCCGCCTCGTCCAGGCCCGTGACCACCTCGGGCTCCACCCCGATGATCTCGCGCACCCCGTCGATGAACACCTGCCGGTTGGCGGCGTCCCGCGTGGCGCTGGTGGCGACCATGCGGACCGTGTCCGGTCCCGGCTCGATGCCGTGGGCCCGGATCTCCTCGGCGTAGCCGCGCAGCGCCTCGAAGGTGCGCTCCAGGGCCTGGGGCGCGAACGACCCGGTCTCGTCGACGCCCTCGCCCAGGCGCACGACCTCCATACGGCGGTCGAGGTCGACCACCTGGACCTCGTCGTCGCCCACATGGACCACATCGGCGATCAGCAGCCTGATCGAGTTGGTTCCGCAGTCGATCGCCGCGACACCGCTCATGACCCGTTCCCTTCGTCGCCCTCACGGGCGTCCTCGTCGACGCACACGCACGCGCCCTTGTCCCACCAGTGCGGGAGTTCCTCCAACGCCTCGGCGCCGAAGGGATTGGTCCCCGGCGCGGCGAGCTCGTGGGCGACCAGCGCGTGCAGGCACTTGACCCTGGTCGGCATGCCCCCGGTGCTCTGCATGCCCTCGGGCAGCGGTTCGACACCGTCGATCCGCGCCTGTTCGGACCGCTCGGCGATGTAGGACTCGTGCGCCTTGGTGTAGGCGGCCCGCAGGTCGGGTTCCTCCTCCAGGCGCTCCTGCATGCGCCGCATCCGGCCCTCGTTCTCCATCCGGCCGATCGCCGACGCGGCGCGCGGGCACGTCAGGTAGTACAGCGTCGGGAAGGGCTCACCGCTTTCCAGACGCGGCGCGGTACGCACCACATCGGGCAGTCCGCAGGGGCACCGGTGGGCGATCCCCCGCACACCGCGCGGAGTGCGTCCGAGTTGGAGTTCGATGGCGGCGACGTCGCGGTCGGAGACCTGGCCGTCGGCGGCCCCGCCACTGGCGCGGGGGGCGTCGTCGTTGTGCCCCGGAACGGGCTGATCTGCGGAAGTCATGGCGCACCCAGGATATGCCCGCCCGTCACCCACCATCGCCGGTCCGGGGCGCTCCGCGCACCCACCGGCTACCACCCTCAACCGACACCTCCGGCGCACACCCCACGCCCGTCACCCACCATCGCCGGTCCGAGGCGCTCCGCGCACCCACCGGCTACCACCCTCAACCGACACCTCCGGCGCACACCCCACACCCGTCACCCACCATCGCCGGTCCGAGGCGCTCCGCGCACCCACCGGCTACCACCCTCAACCGACACCTCCGGCGCACACCCCACACCCGTCACCCACCATCGCCGGTCCGAGGCGCTCCGCGCACCCACCGGCTACCACCCTCAACCGACACCTCCGGCGCACACCCCACACCCGTCACCCACCATCGCCGGTCCGGCGCGCTCCGCGCACCCACCGGCTACGGCCGGGTCACCGACAGGTTCTCTTCGCTGGGGCTGTCCGCCCCGGCGACCGAGCGCCACAGCGCGGTGAACCACGGCTCGGTGGGAGCCGCCTCGGCGTGGGCGTCGGCGTCCGAGCCCGGGCGGATGACGATGTAGGCGGTCTCGTCCGGGTACTGGTAGTGCAGGCGGGTCCGGGCCTCCTGCTCGACGTACTCGTCATCGCCCAGGGCCGCCTCGCGCTCGCGCAGCTCGCTCACGGAGTCCTCCATGCGCGCCCGTTCCTCCTGGAGCTGGGCGATCTGGGCGCGCTGCAGGATGTACTCCCGCAGCGGGTAGGCCAGACTCAGCGCGATCACACAGACCACCAGGGCCAGGATCGCGGCCCGGCTGGTGAGGGTGGGCCGCACCCGTGAGGTGCGGCCCACACCCGGGCCTGCGGCCCCCCGCTTCCGCGCAGCACGGCCCGGCCTGTCGGCTTTGGTCGCCTTCCGGGCCTTTGTGGGTGGCTGTTTGGATTCGCGGGGCACTGGGGCAGACTAGCCGCGCGCGGTGAAGCGCGGGAAGGCCGACACGCCCGCGTACACGGCGGCGTCGTCGAGCTCCTCCTCGATCCCCAGGAGCCGGTTGTACTTGGCGACGCGCTCGCTGCGCGCCGGGGCACCCGTCTTGATCTGTCCGGCGTTGGTGGCCACCGCGATGTCGGCGATGGTCGTGTCCTCGGTCTCGCCGGACCGGTGGCTGATCATGACGGTGTAGCCGCTGCGCTGGGCGAGGCTGACCGCGTCCAGGGTCTCGCTGAGGGTGCCGATCTGGTTGACCTTGACCAGGAGCGAGTTGCCGGTGTCGGAGTCGATGCCGCGCTTGAGGCGCTCGGGGTTGGTGACGAACAGGTCGTCGCCGACCAGCTGCACCTTGTCGCCGATCTGCTCGGTGAGCTTCTTCCAGCCGTCCCAGTCCTCCTCGTCGAGGGGGTCCTCGATGGAGACCAGCGGGTAGGACTCGACCAGCTCGGCGTAGTAGGCGGCCATGTCCTCGGCCGAGCGCGTCTTGCCCTCGAAGGTGTAGACGCCCTCCGAGAACAGCTCGCTGGCGGCCACGTCCAGGGCGAGCGCGATGTCGGTGCCCGGGGTGTAGCCGGCCTTCTCGATGGCCTCGACGATCAGGTCCAGGGCGGCCCGGTTGCTGTCCAGGTTGGGCGCGAAACCGCCCTCGTCGCCGACGCCGGTGCCCAGGCCGTGCGCCTTGAGAACACCCTTGAGGGCGTGGTAGACCTCCGTGCCCCAGCGCAGCGCCTCGGAGAAGGTGGCCGCGCCGATGGGCGCGACCATGAACTCCTGGATGTCGACGTTGCTGTCCGCGTGCGCGCCGCCGTTGAGGATGTTCATCATCGGGACGGGCAGCACGTGGGCGTTGGGGCCGCCCATGTAGCGGTACAGGGGCAGCTCGGCCTCCAGCGCGGCGGCCTTGGCCACGGCCAGGGACGCGCCGAGGATGGCGTTGGCGCCGATGCGGGACTTGTCGGGCGTGCCGTCCAGGTCGATCAGCGCGCGGTCGATGAGCCGCTGCTCGTCGGGGTTGTGCCCGAGCAACTCGTCGGCGATCTCGTCGTTGACGGCGGTGACCGCCTTGGTCACGCCCTTGCCCCCGTAACGGTCGCCGCCGTCACGCAGTTCGACGGCCTCGAACTGGCCGGTGGAGGCGCCGCTGGGCACACCCGCGACAGCGCTGATGCCGTCGTCGAGGACGACCTCGACCTCGACGGTCGGGTTACCGCGGGAGTCAAGGATCTCCCTTGCGTGTACTGACTCGATGGACGCCACGGTGTCTCTCCGTCTCTAGGGGTGTTCGGTCCACAGATCCAGGACCATCCAAGAGACTAGCGACCCTGCGGTCCGACGTGGGGTGCCCACCCCGTCGAATTGGTCTAGTCCATACCGGAGGCCCCCGCCTCCAGCGCGGCGAGCGCGACACGCACGGCGCGGCCCCGGTAGGCCGCGGCCGTCTCGGCGTCGAGCACGACCGCGATGTCCTGCAGCCCCCCGAGGGCCATGACGGCGCCCATCCGCGCGGGCATGGGGGCGTCCCGCCCCACGAGCAGCGCGTCCAGGCGGTCGCGCCACCGCAGGAACGAGTCCATGAGTCCGATCTGTCCCAGGGCCCCCAGATCCGCGAGCACCGCCGGCAGCAGGCCGCTGTGCCGCACGCAGACGTCGAAGTAGGCGCCGAAGACCAGGGACGGCTCGACGGGCCCGTCGCCGAAACCCGCGACGAGCGCGTCCATGTCCTCGCGCAGCGGAGTGACCAGGGCCACCAGCAGGTCCTTCTTGGAGGGGTAGTGGTAGTAGAGCGCCGCCTTGGTCACGCCCAGGCGCTCGGCGATCTCACGCAGACTCGTCTTCTCGAAGCCCTGTCGAGCGAACAGCTCCAGGGCCACGCTCCGGATCTCCGCCTTGGTGTCGCTCTGCGGCCTCGGCACGCCCACCACTCCCGTCCTCGTGGTTCCCGTGGCCGCAGTGTATCCCCAACCAACCGACCGGTAAGTTACTTGCCGCACGGTCAGTGGCGCGCCTGTGAGGGATCCGGGCGGGGCCGCCCCGCCACGCCGACGGCGGTGCTCCGCGGCACGCCTGACACCGATCTGACACCGCCGCGCCTACAGTTGAACCCGATCTGCCCCTCACGATGAGCCGGACCGGACCCCGGGCCCGGTGACGGGTTACTCAGGCGGATGGTGGACGACAACGACATGGGCAGCCCTCAGAGCGATCCGGAGACCGCGGACGGCACCCTGGCACCGGTCCCCCAACGCGGCTCCGAGCTCCGCCTGCTCCTCGGCGCCCTCACGGTCGTCGCGGCCGCCCTGGCATCGGCGTCGCTGTCGGTGACCGGCGGCCTGGACCCCTCCGTGGTCTGGTACCTCGCCGTCCTCGGAGGCGGCGCCACCGCCCTCCACGTGCTGCTGCGCTTCGTCGCCCCCTACGCCGACCCCGTGGTCATGCCCCTGGCCATGGCGCTCACCGGCCTGGGCGTCACCATGATCTGGGCCCTGCAGATGACGCGGCCCGAGGACCCCGGCCACGGCGAGGCCGACCGCCAACTCCTGTGGGCGGTCGTCGGCGTGGTGCTGTGCGGGGCGTGCGTCGTCCTGGTCCGCCACCCCCGCCGACTCACCATGTACCCGTACCTGATCGCCGCGGGCGCCCTGTTCCTGCTCCTGCTCCCGCTGTCGCCGATCGGCCACGAGGTGCTCGGAGCCCGCCGCTGGATCCTCGTCGGCCCCTTCTCCATGCAGCCCTCGGAGTTCGCCAAGGTGCTGCTGGTCATCTTCCTGGCCTCCTACCTCGGGCGCCAGCGCGAAGTCATGCGCGTGGTCACGCGCACGATCCGGATCGGCCGGGTGAAGGTCTTCAGCGTGCCGCGCGCCCGGGACCTGGCCCCCATGGCGGTCGGCTGGGGTGTGGCGATCCTGCTGCTCGTGGGCACCCGGGACCTGGGTACGTCACTGCTGCTGTTCGGCACGTTCCTGGCGGTGCTGTACGCGGCCACCGCGCGCAAGTCCTGGGTCCTCATCGGTCTGGTCGCGTTCGCGGTCGGCGCCTACGCGGCCTACCTGCTCTTCGACCACGTCAAGAACCGGGTGGAGATCTGGCTCGACGCCTTCGATCCCGAGGTCTACGACCGCCCGGGAGGCAGCTTCCAGATCGTGGAAGGCATGTTCGCGCTGGCCGAGGGCGGGATCCTGGGCACCGGCTTCGGCGACGGCTTCGTCCAGGAGATCTTCGCCGCCGACAGCGACCTGATCCTGGTGTCGGTGGGCGAGAAGTGGGGCCTGACCGGGCTGTTCGCCGTCCTGGCGCTGCTCTTCCTGCTCGCCGAACGCGGATTCCGGATCGCCCTGGGCGCCCGGGAGGTCTTCCTCAAGCTGACCGCGCTGGGATACGCCTTCCTCATCGCCTTCGACGTGTTCATCGTGCTGGGCGGCGCCACGCTCATCATCCCGCTCACCGGCATGACCACACCGTTCCTGTCGGCGGGCGGGTCGGCGCTCATGGCCAACTGGCTGGTCATCGGCCTCTGGCTGACGATCAGCCAGACCGCCCGCCGCCCCCGCGACACCTTCAGCGAGGGGCAGGCCCCGGGCGACCCCGCCACCGAGGTCATCGACGTGCGCGGCGTGCACCGCGGCGGCGGGGCCGGCCGGAGCGCCTGACCGCGAACGGCGCCGGTCCGGACTACGGGTTCGGTCCCGGCCACGCGTTCTGTCAGACCCGCGACACGGAGCACCGGATGGCCGGACACGGGTCACCTCACCCCGGCACCGCGGCGGGAGGGACGGTCAGGGCCGCGTACCGGCCCAGTAGGCGCGCCACTGCTCGTCGGAGAGCTCCCGCGGCTCGTGCCCCTCGGCCCGCGCGGCCTCCTCGGCCGCGCGCACCCGGGCGTCGAAACGGCGCGCCGCCGACCGCAGGTCGGTCTCGGCGTCCCTGCCCTGGTCCCGCTCCGCGGCCACCGCGGCGAACAACGCGCCGCCGTCCCCGCCGTCGTCGCCCACCAGATCGGCGGGAACGCCGTTGCGCACCGCCCGCTTCTGCAGCTCGTAGGCGAGCAGCACCGCGGGCTGGGCGAAGGGCACACCGTCCAGGACGGAGGTCGCGCCGTCGCCGCCGTCGCGCCGGGCCTTGGCCGACCGCTCCGCCGCCTTGATCGCCTCCCAGTTCGACCACACCTCGTCGGTGCCCGACACCTCCACCCCTCCGAACACGTGCGGGTGGCGGCGCGTCATCTTGTCGACGATGGCGTCGGCGACGTCGTCGACGGTGAAGTGCGCCGGGTCGTCCTCCGACCGCTCGGCGGCGATCGCCGCGTGGAAGACGACCTGCAACAGCACGTCGCCCAGCTCCTCGCGCAGCAGCGCGACATCACCCTCCTCGATCGTCTCCAGCGTCTCGTAGGCCTCCTGGATGAGGTACTTGGCCAGGGACTCGTGCGTCTGGGAGCTGTCCCAGGGGCACTCCCGCCGCAGCGTCTCCATCACCTCGACCAGACGCAGGATCCGGTGGCCCTGCGGCCGCTCCTGGTCGCGCTCGTCGGACGGTGGGGTCTGGGTCATCGGGGCCTTCGCTTCCTGCTCCGGTCGGTCGTGGGTGCACACTCGTCGGCGCCGGCGGGCGCTCGGCCCCGCCGGCGCGGGCCAGGGTCAGTGGTCCTGGTCGGGCAGCCAGCCGCCCTCGCGCAGGGCCGCCAGCACCTGGGCCACCGAATCGGCCGGGTCCGACCCGACCGTGTCGACCACCAGGTCGGCGTCGACCGGCTCCTCGTAGGGGTCGGAGATACCGGTGAACTCCGGGATCTGCCCCGCCCGCGCCTTGGCGTACAGGCCCTTGCGGTCGCGAGCCTCGCACACCTCCAAGGGGGTCGCCACGTGCACGAGGAAGAAGTCGCCGAACTCCTCCACCATCGCCCGCACCTCGGCTCGGCCCACCGCGTAGGGAGCGATCGGCGCGCACACCGCCACACCGCCGTGCCTGGTGATCTCGGAGGCCACGTAGCCGATCCGGCGGATGTTGAGCTCGCGGTCCGCGCGGGAGAAGGTCAGCCCGCTGGAGAGCATCCGGCGCACCACGTCGCCGTCGAGCAGCGTCACCGTCCGCCCCGCCCTGCGCACGCCGTCGCACACCCCGCGCGCGATCGTGGACTTGCCCGAGCCCGACAGGCCGGTGAACAGCAGCGTCAGCCCGCGACGCGTGCGGGCCGGGCGCAGCCGCGCCAGCTCGGCCCCCACCCGCGCCGGCGTGAACCAGGCGGGCAGCTCGCGCCCGTGCGCCAGCTCGGCGGCCAGCTCGGCGTCGGTGGGCTCGCCGCGCCGGAGATCCTCGGCCACCTCGGCGGCGGGCCGCCACAGGCCCTCCTCGGTGTCGAAGGCCCACGGCTTGGGGTCCACGACCGGCAGCGGCGAGAGGCCCTCACCGGTCTCCGCCGCCGGGGCGCCCGCCGGGCCCGCCTCGACCATCAGGTGGCTCGCCCCGTAGGCGGCGGCCACGTGCGCGGCCAGCGCCACGTCCGAGGGACTCCAGCGGCCGCCCACCGCGCCGTGCGTACGCGCGGCGGCCCGCGGCAGCGTGCACACCAGGAACCGGGTCCGCGCGGGCAGCAGGGGCTCGGCCGCCAGGACCGCGGTGGCCAGCCCTTCGTCCTCCAGCCCGGCGTCGACCAGGATCAGCAGCTCGGCCCGGCCCAGCGCGTCGGCCTCGGCCCGGATCTGGTGCAGGGCGCGATGGTGCAGCGGGCGGTCGGTGACCACGGCCAGCAGCGGACGGTCGGTGAAGGGGTCGAGTTCGCGCTGGCCCCGGACCTCGGCCGGCGACGGGCGCAGCTTGCGCAGCACCCCGTAGGTCGGCGGCCGCAGCAGCGTCACGACACCGGCCAGGTGGTGGCGCGGGGCCTCGCCGGGCTCCTCCCCCTCCTCCGACCACCGCTCGCTGACCGCCAACTCGGCCAGCGGCGCGCCCTCGGGGTCGGTCAGCACGACCCGCTCGGCGTCGGCCAGACCCGGGGGAACGTCCAGCGTGACCGGAACCGGCCACGCCCGCCCGTCGGGGAGGCGCCCCTCACGCCGTACCGACGCGGCCTCGTCGCGCGTCATGAAACCGGTCAGCGGATACGTGCCGTTGAGGATCAGCTCCAGGTGGGCCAGCCCGTCCGGCCCCGGGGCGAAGACCGGGGCGTCCGGCCGGGGCCGCGCCCCCTCCGCCACGCCTCCATGCCTGTTGGCACTCACCGCGCACGTCCTTCCTCTGTGGAGCCCGCCAAACGCCCCTAGCGTATGCCGCTCCCACCCGTCACCCACCACCGCCCGCGGGCCGCTCCGCGGAAACACGGGCCACCCTCAACCGACGCCTCCAGCGCAGCCCCCTCCCACGTCACCCACCACCGCCCGCGGGCCGCTCCGCGGAAACACGGGCCACCCTCAACCGACGCCTCCAGCGCAGCCCCCTCCCACGTCACCCACCACCGCCCGCGGGCCGCTCCGCGGAAACACGGGCCACCCTCAACCGACGCCTCCAGCGCAGCCCCCTCCCGTGACCGGCACCCGGCTCCGATGCTGGAATACCCCCAGCTCAGAGCAGGTTCTACTGACGTTGTACCAGGTCGAGGCCGCTCAGCTCCGACCGAGGCCGACGAGGAGGACGAACAGGGACACCGACGCGTCCGGCCACCCGGCCGTGCCCACCCGCCCGGCGGATCGCCTTTTCTTGCCGACACCTTGCCGACGCGGGCCCGGCGGACTCGATAGTCTGAAGGGTGCCGGGCGGCCACTCCCGCAGCCGCCGCTCCACCGTGCAGGCCGCGACAGGCCGCGATCATCCGCCTGAATTCGGACCACTCCCACTTTCTGGTGCTCATGAGCCTCATTGGACTTCTCGCCGACGTCGCCAAGGACCCGGCACTGCACAGCGCGATCGAGACCGCCCGCGGCGGCCGCGATCCCCATCTCGACCTCGTCGCCCCAGCGGCGCTACGCCCCTTCATGGTGGGGGCGCTGGCCGCCGACGCCCCGGTGGGAGCGAACCGCCCGGTCCTGGCCATCACCGCCACCGAGCGGGAGGCCGCCGACCTCACCGACGCCCTGGGCTCACTCCTGCCCCAGGACTCGGTCGCGCTCTTCCCCGCCTGGGAGACCCTGCCGCACGAGCGGCTCTCCCCCCGATCGGACACCGTCGGCCAGCGGCTCGCGGTCCTGCGCCGCCTGGCCCACCCCGACCCCGCCGACCCCCTCACCACCCCCCTGCGGGTCGTCGTCGCTCCCGTGCGCAGCGTCCTACAGCCGCTCGTGGGCGGACTCGGGGACCTGGAGCCCGTCCGCATCCGACCGGGCGACGAGATCGCCCTGGAGGACGTGGTCTCCGCCCTGGCCAACACCGGCTACGCGCGGGTGGACCTGGTCGAGAAGCGCGGCGACATGGCCGTGCGCGGCGGCATCCTGGACGTGTTCCCGCCCACGGAGGAGCACCCGCTCCGCCTGGAGTTCTGGGGCGACACCGTCGAGGACATGCGCTACTTCCAGGTCGCCGACCAGCGCTCCATCTCCCCCGACGAGGGCGGCGAGCACCAGCGCACCAGTGCCGCCTCCGGCCTGTTCGCGCCCCCCTGCCGCGAGCTCCTGCTCACCGACACCGTGCGCGAGCGGGCCCGCGCGCTGGCCGAGGAACACCCGTCCCTGGCCGAGGTGCTGCACAAGATCGCCGACGGCGTCTCGGTCGAGGGCATGGAGGCCTTCGCCCCGGTTCTCGCCGACCGCATGGAGCCGTTCTTCACCTACCTGCCCGAGAACGCTCTCGTCCTGGGCTGCGACCCCGAGCGGATCCGCACCCGCGCCGTCGAACTGGAGGCGACCAGCGCCGAGTTCCTCGACGCCTCGTGGATCAACGCCGCCTCCGGCGGCGAGGCCCCCATCGACCTGGGCGAGTCCGCCTACATGTCGATCTCCGAACTGCGCTCCACGGCGACGGGGCTGGGCCTGCCCTGGTGGGGCCTGACCCCCTTCAGCCCCGGCGACGAGGGCTCACGCGGCCCCGGCGAGGAGGAGGACGCGGTCGTGGTCGGCGCCGTGCCCGCCGAGTCCTACCGCGGGGACACCGAACGCGCCCTGGCCGACGTCAAGAGCTGGCTGCACGACAGCTGGAGCGTCGTGCTGGTCACCCAGGGGCACGGGCCGGCCGAACGGCTCGTGGCCATGCTCCGCGACGCCGGACTGGGGGCCTCCCTGGCCACCGACCTCGACGCACCGCCCGAACCCGCCGTCGCCACGGTCACCACCGGCCTGGTCGACCACGGCTTCCTGCTCCGCTCGGTCCACACGGTGGTGCTCACCGAGACGGACCTGGTGGGCCAGAAGTCCTCCACCCGCGACATGCGCCGGATGCCCAGCCGGCGCCGGGGCACCGTCGACCCCCTCCAGCTCAAGCCCGGCGACTACGTCGTCCACGAGCAGCACGGCGTGGGCCGCTACCTGGAGATGGTCAGCCGCCAGGTCCAGGGAGCCACGCGCGAGTACCTGCTCATCGAGTACGCGCCCTCCAAGCGCGGCCAGCCCGGCGACCGGCTGTTCGTGCCCACCGAGCAGCTCGGCGAGGTCACCCGGTACGTGGGCGGCGAGGCGCCGACCCTGTCCAAGATGGGCGGCGCCGAGTGGAGCAAGGCCAAGAGCCGCGCCCGCAAGGTCGTCCGGGAGATCGCCGGGGACCTCATCCGGCTCTACTCCGCACGCCAGGCCTCGCCCGGCCACGCGTTCGGGCCCGACACCCCGTGGCAGCACGAACTGGAGGACGCCTTCCCCTACGTCGAGACGCCCGACCAGCTCGCGGCCATCGACGAGGTCAAGAAGGACATGGCGCGGTCGGTCCCCATGGACCGACTGATCTGCGGCGACGTCGGCTACGGCAAGACCGAGGTGGCCGTGCGCGCCGCGTTCAAGGCGGTGCAGGACGGCAAGCAGGTCGCGCTCCTGGTCCCCACCACCCTCCTGGTGCAGCAGCACCTGTCCACGTTCACCGAGCGGTACGCGTCCTTCCCCGTCACCGTCCGGCCGATGTCGCGGTTCCAGACCGACGCCGAGGTGGAGGCCACCCGCGAGGGGCTGCGCAACGGCGAGATCGACGTGGTCATCGGCACGCACCGGCTGCTGTCGGCCGAGACCCGTTTCAAGGACCTGGGCCTCATCATCATCGACGAGGAACAGCGCTTCGGAGTGGAGCACAAAGAAGCGCTCAAGCGGCTGCGCACCCAGGTCGACGTCCTCGCCATGTCCGCCACACCCATCCCCCGCACCCTGGAGATGGGCCTGACGGGCATCCGCGAGATGACCACGATCCTCACCCCGCCGGAGGAGCGCCACCCGGTGCTCACGTTCGTGGGGCCCTACGAGGACAAGCAGATCACCGCGGCGATCCGCCGCGAGCTGATGCGCGAGGGCCAGGTGTTCTTCGTGCACAACCGGGTGGCGTCGATCGACAAGGTGGCCGCCGCCATCAAGCGCCTGGTCCCCGAGGCCCGGGTCGCCTACGCGCACGGCCAGATGAACGAGCAGCAGCTCGAACGGGTGATGGTCGACTTCTGGGAGAAGAACTACGACGTCCTGGTCTCCACGACCATCGTCGAGTCCGGCCTGGACGTGCCCAACGCCAACACCCTCATCATCGACCGCGCCGACACCTACGGCCTCTCCCAACTGCACCAGCTGCGCGGCCGGGTGGGCCGCGGCCGCGACCGCGCCTACGCGTACTTCCTCTACCCGCCGGAGAAGCCGCTCACCGAGACCGCCTACGAGCGGCTGGCCACCGTCGCCCAGCACACCGAGATGGGCGCGGGCATGTACGTGGCGATGAAGGACCTGGAGATCCGCGGCGCGGGCAACATCCTGGGCGCGGAACAGTCCGGCACCATCGCCGGCGTGGGCTTCGACCTGTACGTGCGCATGGTCGGCGAGGCCGTGGCCGAGCTCAAGGGCGACCCGGAGGCCGCCGAGGAGGTCGAGACCAAGGTCGAGCTGCCGATCAACGCCCACATCCCGCACGACTACGTCCCCGGGGAGCGGCTGCGCCTGCAGGCCTACAAGCGGATCGCGAGTGTGAACCGCGAGGAGGACGTGCTGGCCGCCTACGAGGAGCTCAACGACCGGTACGGGACGCCTCCGCAGCCGGTCGACAACCTCATGGCGGTCGCGCGCTTCCGGGTGCTGGCCAAGTCGGCCGGACTGTCCGACGTGGTCATGCAGGGCAACCAGATCCGGTTCGCCCCGGTGGAACTGCGCGAGTCGCAGGAACTGCGGCTGCGCCGGATGTACCCCAAGTCGATCCGCAAGGAGGCGGCCAAGACGCTGCTGGTCCCCGTCCCCAAGGCGGGGGGCATGGGCGCCAAGCCGCTCCGCGACCTCGAACTCCTCAAGTGGTGCACGGACCTGGTCAACTCGATCTTCGAACCGGCGAAGAAGGCGGCGGCGGAGGCCTGACGCCCGCGCCGCGGCCTCAGGACGACGCACCGCCCCCGGCGGCCCGAGGAGGGCCGCCGGGGGCGGTTCCGTGCGGCTCAGACGGCGGTGGGCACCCCGCCCGCCACCCGCTGGGGCGCCTCCAGCGCCAGCTCCAGCACCTGGCGTACGTCGCTCACCGCGTGCACGGTCAGCTGCCCCAGCACCTCCTCGGGCACGTCGTCCAGGTCCGGCTCGTTGCGCTCGGGAATGAGCACCGTGGTGACCCCCGCCCGGTGCGCCGCCAGCAGCTTCTGCTTGACGCCGCCGATCGGCAGCACCCGGCCGGTCAGGGACACCTCGCCCGTCATCGCCACGTCCGCGCGGGCCGCACGCCCCGACAGCAGCGACGCCAGGGCCGTCGTCATCGTGATACCCGCGCTCGGCCCGTCCTTGGGCACCGCGCCCGCCGGAACGTGCAGGTGGACGCCGCGCTCCTTGAGGTCGCCGACCGGCAGCTCCAGTTCGGCGCCCCGGGCCCGCAGGTAGGACAGGGCGATCTGCGCCGACTCGCGCATGACGTCGCCGAGCTGGCCGGTGATCGTCAATCCGCTCGCCCCCGACTCCGGATCGGCCAGCGACGCCTCGACGAACAGGACGTCACCGCCGGCCCCGGTCACCGCCAGACCGGTCGCCACGCCCGGCACCGACGTACGGCCCGCCGTCTCCGGCGTGTGCCGGGGCCGTCCCAGGTAGCCGCTCAGGTCGCCGGTGTCCACCCTGACCGGCGGTGACACCTCGCCCAGGGCCGCCGCCGCGGCGATCTTGCGCAGGATGCGGGCGATCGTGCGCTCCAGGCCGCGCACCCCGGCCTCGCGCGTGTACTCCGCGGCGAGCGTGCGCAGGGCGTCGTCGGTGATCTCCACCTCCGGATCGCCCCCGGCGGTGACCAGCCCGGCACGCTCGACCTGCCTGCGCAGGAGGTGGTCACGGGCGATCGCGACCTTCTCGTCCTCGGTGTAGCCGTCCAGCTCCACCAGTTCCATCCGGTCCAGCAGCGGCCCGGGGATCGTGTCCAGGGCGTTGGCCGTGGCCAGGAACACCACGTCGGACAGATCGAGGTCGACCTCCAGGTAGTGGTCGCGGAACGTGTGGTTCTGGGCGGGGTCGAGCACCTCCAGCAGCGCCGCCGTCGGGTCGCCGCGGAAGTCGGAGCCCACCTTGTCGATCTCGTCGAGCAGGACGACCGGGTTCATCGACCCGGACTCCTTGACCGCCCGGACGATACGGCCGGGAAGGGCGCCCACGTAGGTGCGCCGGTGCCCGCGGATCTCCGCCTCGTCACGGACACCGCCGAGCGCGACCCGGGTGAAGCTCCGGCCCATGGCGCGGGCCACCGACTCGCCCAGCGAGGTCTTGCCGACCCCGGGCGGTCCGACCAGCGCGAGCACCGCACCGCTGCGGCGCCCGCCGACCACGCCCAGCCCCTGGTCCGCGCGTCGCTTGCGGACCGCCAGGTACTCGGTGATCCGCTCCTTGACGTCGTCCAGTCCGGTGTGGTCGGCGTCCAGGACCTCGCGCGCCCCGGCGATGTCGTAGGCGTCCTCGGTGCGCTCGTTCCAGGGCATCCCCAGGACCGTGTCCAGCCAGGTGCGGATCCACCCGGACTCGGGAGAGGAGTCCCCGGCCCGCTCCAGCTTGTCCACCTCGGCCAGCGCGGCCTCACGGACGTGCTCGGGCAGGTCGGCCCCCTCCACGCGCACACGGTAGTCGTCCTCCTCACTGGAGGAGCGGCCGTCGAGCTCGTTGAGCTCCTTGCGGATCGCCTCCATCTGCCGGCGCAGCAGGAACTCACGCTGCTGCTTCTCCACACCCTCCTCGACGTCGCGGTCGATGGTCTCGGCGACGTCGAGCTCGGCGAGGTGCTCCCGGGTCCACTCGCTGAGCAGGTGCAGGCGCTCCAGGACATCGTGCGTGTGGAGGAGTTCGAGCTTGCGCTCGACGGTCAGGAAGGGGGAGTACCCGCCCCGGTCGGCGAGCAGGCCGGGGTCGCTGACCTGCTGTACGCCGTCCAGCACCTGCCAGGCGCCGCGCTTGTGCAGGTAGGTGGTGAGCAGTGCCTTGTACTCGCGGGCCGCCTCCTGGACGCGGCCCGGCTGGTCCTTGGGATCGCGGTGGACGGTGGCCAGGACCCACAGGGCGGCGCCCGGCCCGGTGGTACCGCTGCCGACACTGGCCCGCGCGGTGCCGCGCAGCACGGCGGCCGGCTTGCCGTCGGGGGTGCGGCCCACCTGCTCGACCACGCCGACGGTGCCCATGGCGGCGTAGGAGCCGTCGACGCGCGGCACGATCAGGACCTCGGGCCCCTTGGCGGAGTCGCCCGAGCTCGCGACCGCCTGAGCGGCCTCCACGGCCGCGCGAACGTCGGAGTTGGACATGTCGACCGGCACGACCATGCCCGGGAGGACGACGTCGTCGTCGAGGGGCAGCACCGGGAAGGTCACGCTGGCGGAAGTCTCACTCATGAATCCTCCTAGTTGAGTCAAACAGACTCAATAAAAAGGAGCCGAGTTTTCTTCCCGCCCGGTTGTTCGCCGACAGCGATCAGGCCGTGACCTGCGTGTCAGCCGCACCCGCCACCGAGCCACAGGGACCGGAGCAGCGCCGCGCACGCGCCGGCGGGCCCATCCGGACCGGTCGGCGGCTCGGCGTCCCGCGGCCCCGCGCCCGTACGGTGGGCCCCGACCTACGGGCGCGGCCCCTGACGGCCGTCGAGGATCAGGTCCTGGGGGTGTCCACCTCGTCCGCAGCCGCCTCATAGGTGATCCCGTACATCTCCTCCTCGGCGTCCTTCTTCCGCCGCCACCAACGCGACCTTTCTCGCCCGGACGCGCCCCCGGCCTCGAGCTTCGCCTGGCGCCTGGCCTCCTTGCGGGCGGCTCGCAACTCCCGGCGGGCCTCGGCACGGGCCGCGCGTTCGGCGGCCCGGTCCGCTCGCGCCTGCTCGCGCGCGCTGCTCGCCTGGGCGTGGCGTTCGGCGAGCGTCGGCTCGGCACGCTTCGGCTCGGCGGGCGACTCCTCCTCGCGGGTCCGCAGCGGCGTGACCGTGGCCAGCCCCTCGCCGACCGGGACGTCGGCGGGCAGGTCGGCCTCCGGGCGCTCGCGCTCCGCGGCGGTCGGGCCCTCGGGCACCGGAGCCGACAGGAGCAGACGGCGCGAGTACCACCAGTTGGCGATCCACGCGGCGATCGCGGCGGCCACCCCCACCTCCAGCGCGGCGACGAGACCGACCTGCCACGCCGACGGGCCCACCTGGGTGAGGCGCTGCGCACCGAGCGACCCGCCGGCCAGTTCGGCCAGCGCCGCGCACAGCAGCCCCGTCGTCACACCGCACACGAACCCCCACAGCGGCGCGGCCTCCCGGACCACGTCCGGGGCGCTGCGCTGGGTCAGCACGCCCCCGATCCCGCCCGCCACGAACGGCAGGGCCAGCGACACCAGGGACACCGCCGGAGCCGCCCCGTTGTCCGGAAGGGCCGCCAGCATCGGGAACAGGGGCAGCTGCCCCACCGACACCCCCGTCGGGGCGACCACGGTCAGCTCCCCCACCGCGAACCCCGGGCCGAGCGCGTAGCAGACGGCGAACACCACGGCGTTGGGCAGGTACGCCAGTTGGATGACGATCAGGAGCGCCCCGCCCACGACCCCCGGAGACAGCAGGCGGGTGGTCTCGACGACCTCGGGCAGGCTCACGGCGAGCGCGACCACGAACAGCAGGAGCCCGCCGAGGAGCAGGCCGGAGGTGGAGGCGAGCATGCCCACCAGGAGCGAGCGCGAACGGGCCGGCATCAGCGCCAACAGGTCGCGGACGGGCACGCCCTTGTCGCGCATCAGCTGGCGCAGCGCGCCGAGCCCGCCCGCCAGGAACGCGATCACGAAGCCCATGACCAGCGCGCGCGGCATGCTGGGTTCGATGGCCTCGGTGCGGGCCACCAGCGCCAGGGTGCCCGCGATGGCCGCGTAGGGGCCCGCGATGGCCAGGGCGGCCCGGTACACGTGCCGCAGCCGGGCGATCTCGCAGGCGCGGGCCAGCCAGCGGCCCGAACGGTACAGCAGCAGCCCCGGGAGCAGGACCAGGCCGAGCGGAAGGAGCCCGATCTGGCCGTCCGGGATCGCGAAGGACACGTGGTGCCCGACCAGCCAGGCCAGGACGGCGCCCTGGAGGAGGTCGACGATCTCCTCACCGAAGGAGGCGTGGGGTGCGGCCACCCAGCCGATGATCGTCAGCGTGACGATCACGGCCAGTCCGCTGCCCGCCGCGGTCGCCGCGGCGATCCCACCGGTCGCGTAGATCGGCCGCGACCCGCCGGGGACGGTGTCACTGGTGGGGCGGGTCCGCTCCGGGGCGCGGCCGCGGTCGGGGGGAGATCCTGGCGTACTCACCCGACTTATGCTGCCAGGCACCGGAATGCTCCGTGGCATCCCGGCCGCGCGTGTCGTGTCCCGGCGCCCGGAACCGGCTCGCCGTGGCACGCGTCATACCATGAACACTCCTGCTCGATTGGATGACGCATGGCAGGTCCCGGACCCGACCACTCGTACCGCCTCTCCGACGACGAGCGCGACGAGGCGCTCGTCCACCTGCGCACGGCCCTGGCGGAGGGGCGGCTGGACTTCGACGAGCACGAGAACCGGTCCGACGCGGTACTGCACGCGGTCACCAACACCGAGCTCGTGCCGCTCTTCGAGGACCTACCGCTACGCCTGCGACCAGGCGCGATCAGCGCGCCCCACACCGGAACAGCCCCCGCGGTACCCGGCCCCCGCCATCAGGCCCCGGTCGAGCACGGCACCGGGGACAGGCGGCCCGACCGCGCCGGACACGGGGGGAACATGGGCGGCCTGATCGCCTGGGGCGGGTTCCTGTTCTTCGTGTGGGGGCTGCCGACGCTGGTCTCGGGCAACGTCACGGGATTCCTGGTCTTCCTCGGCTTGTTCTGCATGCTCGTGATCGGTCCGGGCGTCGGACGCCACCGCCGGCACCGCCGCCGGATGGGCCGTGGCCGCCCGGGCGGTCGGGACGGGATCGAGGACTGAGGACACACGACACGGCTCCGCCCCACCGACCGGGAGGCCAGCGGGGCGGAGCCGTGTGAGTGAACGGACCCAGCGGGTCCGGCGCGGGTCCCTAGAAGAGGTCGCGCACCAGCTTCGCCGTCTCACTCGGGGTCTTGCCGACCTTGACTCCGGCGGCCTCCAGGGCCTCCTTCTTCGCCGCGGCCGTACCCGAGGAACCCGACACGATCGCCCCCGCGTGACCCATCGTCTTGCCCTCGGGAGCGGTGAACCCCGCCACGTACCCCACCACGGGCTTGGTCACGTTCGCCTTGACGAACTCCGCCGCGCGCTCCTCCGCGTCACCACCGATCTCACCGATCATCACGATCACATCGGTGTCCGGGTCCGCCTCGAACGCCGCCAGAGCATCGATGTGCGTGGTCCCGATGATCGGGTCCCCGCCGATACCCACCGCCGAGGAGAAACCGATGTCGCGCAGCTCGTACATCATCTGGTACGTCAGCGTGCCCGACTTCGACACCAGACCGATCCGGCCCGGCTTGGTGATGTCGGCCGGGATGATGCCCGCGTTGGACTGGCCCGGCGTGATCAGACCCGGGCAGTTCGGACCGATGATCCGCGTCTTATTGCCCTTGGCCTGGGCGTGCGCCCAGAACGCCGCGGTGTCGTGCACCGGAATGCCCTCGGTGATCACCACCGCCAGGCCGATCCCGGCGTCGATGGCCTCGAACACCGCGTCCTTGCAGAACTTGGGCGGCACGAAGATGACCGTGACGTCGGCGCCGGTGGCGGCCATGCCCTCGGCCACCGATCCGAAGACCGGGACCTCGGTGCCGTCGAAGTCGACCTTCTGGCCGGCCTTGCGCGGGTTGACCCCGCCCACGATGCTGGTGCCCGAGGCGAGCATGCGGCGGGTGTGCTTGGTGCCCTCAGAGCCGGTCATGCCCTGGACCAGCACCTTGCTGTCCTTGTTCAGGAAGATAGCCATGGTGTGTCAGTCCCCTACTTCGCCGCGAGCTCGGCGGCCTGTGCGGCGGCGCCGTCCATCGTGTCCACCTGTCGCACCGCGGGATGGGCGCGCTCGGTCAGGATCCGGCGGCCCAGTTCGGCGTTGTTGCCGTCCAGGCGCACGACGAGCGGCTTGGAGACGTCGTCGCCGCGCGACTCCAGCAGCTCCAGCGCCTGCACGATGCCGTTGGCCACCGCGTCGCACGCGGTGATGCCGCCGAACACGTTCACGAACACGCTCTTGACCGCCGGGTCGCCCAGGATGATGTCCAGACCGTTGGCCATCACCTCGGCCGAGGCGCCTCCGCCGATGTCCAGGAAGTTGGCGGGCTTGACCCCGCCGTGGTTCTCACCCGCGTAGGCGACCACGTCCAGCGTGGACATGACCAGGCCCGCGCCGTTGCCGATGATCCCGACCTCACCGTCGAGCTTCACGTAGTTCAGACCCTTGGCCTTGGCCTGAACCTCCAGCGGGTCGCCCTCCTCCGCGAAGGTGAGGCTCTCCAGGTCCTGGCGGAACTCGGCGTTCTCGTCCAGCGTGACCTTGCCGTCGAGCGCGACGACGCGGCCGTCCTTGGTGAGGATGAGGGGGTTGACCTCGACGAGCGTGGCGTCCTTGCCGACGAAGGCGTCCCACAGCTTCGTGATGAGCTCGGCCGCGCCCTCGGCGGCGGCCTGCGGCAGCTTGCCCGCCTTGACGATCTCCGCGGCGACGTCCTTGGGGGCGCCGGTCAGCGGGTCGACGGCGACCTTGGCGACCGCCTCGGGGTTGGTGACCGCGACCTCCTCGATCTCGACACCGCCCTCGGCGGAGCAGATCGACAGGAAGGTGCGGTTGGCCCGGTCCAGCAGGAAGGAGAAGTAGTACTCCTCCGCGATGTCGGAGGCCTCTTCGACCAGGACACGGTGGACCGTGTGGCCCTTGATGTCCATGCCGAGGATCTGCTCGGCCTTGGCCTGCGCGTCCTCGGGGCCGTCGGCCACCTTCACACCGCCGGCCTTACCGCGACCGCCCGTCTTGACCTGCGCCTTGACGACGACTCGGGGCTTTCCGGCGGCGGCGAACTCATCAGCGATGGCACGTGCCTCAGCGGCCGTGCTCGCCACCTTTCCCTGGGGTACGGGAACCCCGTACTCTGCGAAGAGTTGCTTCGCCTGGTATTCGAACAGGTCCACGAGGGTCCGTCCTTGTAACTCGCTGGCTCAGGATGTCTACCGGGGTGGCCTCGTCCGGATCGGCGGTGACGTTCTGAGTAGGTGTCACACAACGCGCAGCCCACTGGGCTGAGCCGTCTACAGAGATCGAGATCGCCGCGGCGTTGCCACCCGCGACATGCGCAAAGCTTAGTCGCCCGCGATCCGGCCGCCGGACACCGGGGGCGTGTTGCCCCCGCCGATCCGGCTCCGAAAGCCGCTCACGCGGCATCCCAGGCGCCCTCGGATGGGAATTCGTGTGACCAGAGACACGATCCATAACAGGGCAAAAGCCCGATTCGCCCCACGATGCGCCTGTCGGTGGGTGCGACGAACGTCACGGGCGGACCGGGCGCCCTGGCCGGTCTCACTGCGGCGACAGCACCGCGGTGAACTGTGCGAACGCCGAACCGGGCTCAGGCGGCGTGGGCCGGGCGGATGTTCTCGCGCACCCAGTCGGCGATCTCCGAGGTCGGTGCTCCCGGCGTGAAGACGCGGGCGACACCCATGCGTTCGAGCTCCTCGATGTCGGCATCGGGGATGATGCCCCCGCCGAACACCCGGATGTCCGTGGCGTCGTTCTCCCGCAGCAGCTCCATGACCCGGCCGAACATGGTCATGTGCGCCCCGGACAGCACCGACAGCCCGATCGCGTCGGCGTCCTCCTGCAGCGCGGCGGCGACGATCATCTCCGGGGTCTGCCGCAGACCGGTGTAGATGACCTCCACACCCGCGTCGCGCAGCACACGGGCCACGATCTTGACCCCGCGGTCATGCCCGTCCAGGCCCGGTTTGGCGACGACGACCCGTGCGGCACCCTTTGACATGGCGAAACCCCTCAGTGCGTTTCCCCGGCCTCCCGAGCTCCTTGTGAGAGCGCCGCCGGTCGGACGGGGCGGAGATGATGAACTCGTCAGCAGCGTAACGCAGGTCACTGGGGGATGGCGGGCACGGGTGCGGGTATCTTCCGACCATGGGGGAAAACAGCACCGATTTCGACCAGACCAGTACAGAGGACCTACGGGAACGCGCCGCCGAGCTGGCGCGCAAGCGCTGGGACGTGCGGTTCTTCTGGCGGCTGTTGCGGATGATCCCGGCCGCCGAGGCGGCGGCGGGCAACGAGGAGGGCAGCAGGGCGAGCATCGCCCAGGCCTCCGGCTTCCTGTACGAGGCCCTGTCCGCCGAGTCCGACCCGAAGGTGCACGAGGCCCTGCGCCCCGTCTACATCGACTACCTGCGTGAGCACGGCGGTGAAGAAGACGCCGGCGACGAACGGAACGGTGACGGGGACGCATCCGAGGCCCCGGACCGGTCGGAAGGCTGACGCCCTCAGGACCGCCGTCCGACCGCCCCGCCGCCCCTCGGACACCATGTCCGAAAACCGCCAGCACCGGTGGCCGGCGTCGGCGAACATAGGTCCCGTGATGGACGACGACCAGCGCTACCGCGCCGTACACAGCCGTGACGCCCGCTTCGACGGAGTGTTCTACACCGCTGTGCGGACCACGGGCATCTACTGCCGCCCGAGCTGCCCCGCGGTCACCCCCAAGCGGGTGAACACGCGGTTCTTCCCGTCCGCGGCCGCGGCGCAGGAGGCCGGTTTCCGCGCCTGCAAGCGGTGCCGCCCCGACCTCACACCGGGCTCACCGCAGTGGAACATCCGAGCCGACGTCGTCGGCCGCGCGATGCGGCTCATCCAGGACGGCGCCGTCGACCGGGGCGGCGTCAGCGGCCTCGCCGCGGCCGTCGGCTACAGCGAGCGCCAGCTCAACCGGCTGCTCGCGGCCGAGGTCGGCGCCGGCCCGCTGGCCCTGGCTCGCACCGAGCGCGCCCAGACGGCCAGGATCCTGGTCGAGACCACGGACATGCCGATGACGGACGTGGCCTTCGCGGCCGGCTTCGCCAGCGTGCGCCAGTTCAACGAGACGATGCGCGCGGTGTTCGACCGCTCTCCCACGCAGATGCGCGAAGCGGGACACCGCGCCACCTCCGTGGCTCCGACCGGTGCGATCACGCTCCGCCTGCCCTACCGGGCACCCATCGAACTCGGCTCGATGCTGGCCTTCCTGGGAGCCAGGGCCGTTCCCGGCGTCGAGGAGTTCGTCGAGGCCGGGGGCGTGGGCGCCGGGTCCGACGCGACCGCATCACCGACGCGGGGCGGCCGCTCCTCCCGGTGGGTGTACCGGCGGACACTGCCGTTGCCCCACGGCCCGGGCCTGGTGGAGCTGTCGGAGGGCGAGGGCCACGTGCTCTGCCGCCTCCGCCTGACCGAGCCCCGCGACCTGTCCAGCGCCGTGCGCCGCTGCCGCCAACTCCTCGACCTCGACGCGGACCCCGCGGCGGTACGGGAGGTCCTGGGCGCGGACCCGCTCCTGGGACCCATGGCCCGGGCCCGACCGGGCCTGCGGTCCCCGGGACACGTCGACCCGGCGGAGCTGGGCGTGCGCGCCGTGCTCGGCCAACAGGTGTCCGTGCCCGCCGCCCGTACGCTCGCGGGCCGCCTGGTCGAACGCTTCGGCCGGCCTCTGCCCCCGTGCCTGGCGGTTTCCGGCAGCGGACTGACCCACGTGTTCCCCTCAGCGGAGACCCTGGCCGAGGCCGATCCCGCCGCCCTGTCGATCCCGGTCGCCCGCGGGCGCGCCCTGGTCGGCCTGGCCGAGGCGGTCGTGGTCGGCAAGGTCGACCTGGGACCGGGATGCGATCGGGAGGAGACCGAACGGGCGCTCCTCGGGCTCCGGGGTATCGGACCCTGGACCGCGGGCTACATCCGGATGCGCGGTCTCGGCGACCCGGACGTGTTCCTGCACGGCGACCTGGGCGTCAGGCTCGCGCTGGAGGCCCAGGGCCGCACGGCCACTCCGGGGGCGGCTGCCCGAGCCGCCCTCGACTGGAGCCCGTGGCGCTCCTACGCCAACCATCTGCTGTGGGCGTCCCTGGCCGACGCCCCGGCCGACCACGCCCCGGTGAACGGCACCCCGGTGGGCCACGCCCGGAGCGCGGGATGACACGGGGGCCGGCGACCACGGCGCCGAACACGACAGACTCGCATCAGACGAAGGGGACCGGTATGAGCATCGAACAGGACGCACTCCCACTGGACATGGCGATCGAGCGGTCGGCTCCCCGCAGGATCGCGGTGGAGGAGTTCCGGGCCCCGCTCCCGGGGCCCACGCGCTACACCGTCATGGACTCCCCCGTCGGTGAACTGACCCTGTACGGCGACGGAGAGGCCCTCTGCGGCGTGACGACCCCCGCCAAGGACGGCGTGCCGAAACCGGTCCCCGAGGGCTGGGTGCCGGACCCCGCACCCTTCCGCGAGGCGGTGCGCCAGTTGGACGCCTACTTCGCGGGTGAGCTGACCACCTTCGACCTACCCCTGGCCCCGGCGGGCACTCCGTGGCAGCTGCGGGTGTGGGCCGGGTTGACGACGATCCCGTACGGGGAGACCTCCAGCTACGGCCAGCTCGCCGAGGAGCTGGGCCGACCGACCGCCTCGCGCGCGGTGGGCATGGCCAACGGCCGCAACCCGATCAGCATCATCGTGCCCTGCCATCGCGTGATCGGGGCGGACGGCACCCTGACGGGCTACGCCGGCGGGCTGGAGCGCAAGAAGTTCTTCCTCGCGCTGGAGGCCAGGACCGCCGCCGCACACCGCTGACCCCCGCCCCGGTCCGTGCACCCGGCCCGGGGCGGCCTGGAGCGGGAGAGACCTTCCTCGCTTCGGAGGGCCGATTTTCTCGTTCTCCGACACGGGACGCTGACTCTCTGTAGCGTTCAGCTATGCCCGGTTTCGATCACGAACTCAAGGTGCGGCTGTTCCAGAACAACCCGGAGCTGGCTCCGGTCATGCTCCGCGACACCATCGGCTTCCCTGTCCCGGACTACGCCCGGGTCGAGTTGGGTTGCACCGATCACACCAAGCTCAAACCCGTCCCCTTCAAGTCGGACAGCGTCGTCGTCCTCTACGACGAGCACGGAGCCAAACAGATGGCCATCATCGCGGAGGTCCAGCACAAGAAGGATCCGGACAAGCCCTACTCCTGGCCCCTGTACGTAGCCACCGTCTGGGAGATCATCCGCTGCCCGGTCCGACTCATGGTGGTCTGCCCGGACAGCAGTACCGAGCGGTGGGCCCGCGAACCCATCCGCTTCGAGGCCGGCGGGACCGCTCTGGCGCCCGCCGTGATGGGGCCGAGCAACACACCGGTCATCGACGACATCGAGCGAGCTCAGGCTCTTCCCGAACTGGCCGTACTGTCTGCCGCCGCGCATGGTGACGATCCTGCCGTCCTCAAGGCGGCGGAGGCGGCGCTCGATCCACTGCCCGATCACACACGTCTTATCTACAATGACTTCATCGAGTCGAAGCTCAGCGAGTCGGCTCGGCTCATGTGGGAGGAACTCATGGCGACCGGCACCTACGAGTGGCAGAGCGACTTCGCCCGCAAGTACGTCGGCCAAGGCCGCGCGGAAGGCCGTGAAGTAGGCCGTGAAGAAGGCCGTGAAGAAGGCCGACTCCTGGCCACGCATGACGCGCTCCTGCGACTGTTGGAGCGGCGGGGCATCCCCGTGAGCGAACACGAACGCTCACGGATCAACGCCTGCGACGACCTCGACCAGCTCGACACCTGGTTCGACCGTGCCATCACAGCGACCTCAACTGCAGAGCTCTTCGACTGACAACGCTACGACGGTGAAGGCCCTGGCGATACGCCCGCTGGGGCCTTTGGTCGACCTCGCCGTTCACAAACGCACGAACCCAGACACAAAAAAGGGGAGGAACCGTCAAAAGACGACCCCTCCCCCAAGAAAAACCGTGGCAGCAACCTACTCTCCCACCCCACCACAGGGCAGTACCATCAGCGCAAGGAGACTTAACGACCGGGTTCGGAATGAGACCGGGTGTGACCCTCCCACCATAACCACCACGGAAACCAACACCCATCCACGACCACGACCCACACCCCACCAACCGGCAAGGGGATCACAGCCACAACGGGAAAACCGTAGATCATGTGAAAAATATGCGCGAGCACCCAATTATCTGCAGCGGACAAGCCCTCGGCCTATTAGTACCGGTCAGCTCCACCCCTCACAGGGCTTCCACACCCGGCCTATCAACCCCGTCGTCTACAGGGAGCCTTACCCTCTCAAAGGAGGCAGGAGACCTCATCTCGAAGCAAGCTTCCCGCTTAGATGCTTTCAGCGGTTATCCCTCCCGAACGTAGCCAACCAGCCATGCCCTTGGCAGGACAACTGGCACACCAGAGGTTCGTCCGTCCCGGTCCTCTCGTACTAGGGACAGCCCTTCTCAAGTCTCCAACGCGCACAGCGGATAGGGACCGAACTGTCTCACGACGTTCTAAACCCAGCTCGCGTGCCGCTTTAATGGGCGAACAGCCCAACCCTTGGGACCAACTCCAGCCCCAGGATGCGACGAGCCGACATCGAGGTGCCAAACCATCCCGTCGATATGGACTCTTGGGGAAGATCAGCCTGTTATCCCCGGGGTACCTTTTAGCCGTTGAGCGACACCGCTTCCACACGCCGGTGCCGGATCACTAGTCCCAGCTTTCGCTCCTGCTCGACACGTCCGTCTCACAGTCAAGCTCCCTTGTGCACTTACACTCAACACCTGATTACCAACCAGGCTGAGGGAACCTTTGGGCGCCTCCGTTACTCTTTGGGAGGCAACCGCCCCAGTTAAACTACCCACCAGACACTGTCCCCGAACCGGATCACGGTCCAAAGTTAGATGCCCGAAACAGTCAGAGTGGTATTTCACCAACGCCTCCACCGCCACTAGCGTGACAGTCTCACAGGCTCCCACCTATCCTACACAAACCATCCCAAACACCAATGTCAAGCTATAGTGAAGGTCCCGGGGTCTTTCCGTCCTGCTGCGCGAAACGAGCATCTTTACTCGTAGTGCAATTTCACCGGGCCCATGGTTGAGACAGTGGGGAAGTCGTTACGCCATTCGTGCAGGTCGGAACTTACCCGACAAGGAATTTCGCTACCTTAGGATGGTTATAGTTACCACCGCCGTTTACTGGCGCTTAGATTCCTAGCTTCGCGGGCCGAAACCCACTAACCAGTCCTCTTAACGTTCCAGCACCGGGCAGGCGTCAGTCCGTATACAGCGTCTTACGACTTCGCACGGACCTGTGTTTTTAATAAACAGTCGCTTCCCCCCGCTATCTGCGACCCCACCCAGCTCAAGACGCAAAGGTCCATCACCAGACAGGGCTCCCCTTCTCCCAAAGTTACGGGGACAATTTGCCGAGTTCCTTAACCATGGTTCACCCGAACGCCTCGGTATTCTCTACCTGACCACCTGCGTCGGTTTAGGGTACTGGCCACACACGAACTCGCTAGAGGCTTTTCTCGACAGCATGGGATCACTCACTTCACCAAAAACGGCTCGGCATCACGTCTCAGCCACACGGTGTGCGGATTTGCCAACACACCGGCCTACACGCTTACCCCCGGACAACCACCGCCGGGTAGAGCTACCCTCCTGCGTCACCCCATCACTTACCTACTACAACATCGGTTCCCAGACCAGCCACCAACCTCGACCCGAAGGTCTCAGAAGGAGCCAGCGTGGTTAGCATCCGTCGCCTCGATACTGGACGCTCGTGCACGGGTACGGGAATATCAACCCGTTATCCATCGACTACGCCTGTCGGCCTCGCCTTAGGTCCAGACTCACCCTGGGCGGATTAACCTGCCCCAGGAACCCTTAGTCAATCGGCGGCAACGTTTCTCACGTTGCTTTCGCTACTCATGCCTGCATTCTCACTCGCACACCCTCCACCACACGATCACTCGGCAGCTTCTCCGGATGCACGACGCTCCCCTACCAACCCAGGCAGAACCTGGGCTTCACAGCTTCGGCGGTGTACTTAAGCCCCGCTACATTATCGGCGCAGAACCACTTGACCAGTGAGCTATTACGCACTCTTTAAAGGATGGCTGCTTCTAAGCCAACCTCCTGGTTGTCTCAGCAACTCCACAACCTTTCCCACTTAGCACACGCTTAGGGGCCTTAGCTGATGATCTGGGCTGTTTCCCTCTCGACTACGAAGCTTATCCCCCGCAGTCTCACTGCCACGCTTCACTTAACCGGCATTCGGAGTTTGTCTGACGTCAGTAACCTTGTCGGGCCCATCAGCCAAACAGTAGCTCTACCTCCAGCAAGAAACACGTGACGCTGCACCTAAATGCATTTCGGGGAGAACCAGCTATCACGGAGTTTGATTGGCCTTTCACCCCTACCCACACCTCATCCCCCAGGTTTTCAACCCTGGTGGGTTCGGGCCTCCACGAGGTCTTACCCCCGCTTCACCCTGGACATGGGTAGATCACTCCGCTTCGGGTCCACAGCATGCGACTCAGATCGCCCTATTCAGACTCGGTTTCCCTACGGCTACCCCACCCGGGTTAACCTCGCCACACACCATGACTCGCAGGCTCATTCTTCAAAAGGCACGCCATCACCAAAGACAAGCTTCAGCTCTGACGGCTTGACAGCACACGGTTTCAGGTACTATTTCACGACCCCTCACCGGGGCACTTTTCACCTTTCCCTCACGGTACTAGTGCACTATCGGTCATCAGGACGTATTTTGGCTTAGCAGGTGGTCCTGCCAGATTCACACGGAATTTCACGGGCTCCGCGCTACTCGGGAACACACCAACACCTAGCCGGAAACTTCGTCTACGGGACTCTCACCCACTACGGTACCGCTTCCCAACGGATTCAACTATCTCCGGCATCAGCGCTCCGGGCCGGCAGGCCCGAACAGATGCGCCCCACAACCCCGCACACGCAACGACTGCCGTCTATCACACGCATGCGGTTTAGCCTCTTCCCCGTTCGCTCACCACTACTAGGGGAATCACTGTTGTTTACTCTTCCTACGGGTACTGAGATGTTTCACTTCCCCGCGTCACCACCAACCACCCTATACATTCAGGTGGCGGCAACCCGACACAACTCGGGCTAGGTTTCCCCATTCGGACACCCACGGATCAAAGCTCGGTTGACAGCTCCCCGTGGCCTATCGCGGCCTCCCACGTCCTTCATCGGCGCCTGATGCCAAGGCATCCACCGTGTGCCACTATCACTTGGCCACTACAGATAATAAGATGCTCGCGCACACTATTCACAAATCAAAACACCAACCGCAGGCCCTCATACCACTCCAACACAACACGGAGAGTTCTTCGGGGCGGTCCGCGGGAGACAACTCGACCGCCCAACCCTGAGGGTCAAGGCGGTCAGAGGTTGCTTCCTCAGACACCCAACAGCGCGCCCCCCAGCGCTTCTAGTCGCTGGAGGTGAAGTTCGTTTTCTTCAAGCCACTCCCGACCACCCATCCGCTAGGGGATGGTGCCGGGTCCACTTTCGAGTCCGACCAACCATAGGAAAGAGTTGGTCTGAATAAGACTCCTTAGAAAGGAGGTGATCCAGCCGCACCTTCCGGTACGGCTACCTTGTTACGACTTCGTCCCAATCGCCAGCCCCACCTTCACTCATTCCCTCCCCGAAGGGTTAGGCCACAAGTTTCGGGTGTTGCCGACTTTCATGACGTGACGGGCGGTGTGTACAAGGCCCGGGAACGTATTCACCGCGGCGTTGCTGATCCGCGATTACTAGCGACTCCACCTTCATGGGGTCGAGTTGCAGACCCCAATCCGAACTGAGACCGGCTTTTAGGGATTCGCTCCACCTTACGGTATCGCACGCCCATTGTACCGGCCATTGTAGCATGTTTGCAGCCCAAGACATAAGGGGCATGATGACTTGACGTCGTCCCCACCTTCCTCCGAGTTGACCCCGGCAGTCTCCCATGAGTCCCCACCATTACGTGCTGGCAACATGGAATAAGGGTTGCGCTCGTTGCGGGACTTAACCCAACATCTCACGACACGAGCTGACGACAGCCATGCACCACCTGTCACCCACCAACTAAATGACCCCACATCTCTGCAGGTCCACGGGTGATGTCAAACCTTGGTAAGGTTCTTCGCGTTGCGTCGAATTAAGCAACATGCTCCGCCGCTTGTGCGGGCCCCCGTCAATTCCTTTGAGTTTTAGCCTTGCGGCCGTACTCCCCAGGCGGGGCGCTTAATGCGTTAGCTACGGCGCGGAAACCGTGGAAAGTCCCCACACCTAGCGCCCAACGTTTACGGCATGGACTACCAGGGTATCTAATCCTGTTCGCTCCCCATGCTTTCGCTCCTCAGCGTCAGGTAAGGCCCAGAGACCCGCCTTCGCCACCGGTGTTCCTCCTGATATCTGCGCATTTCACCGCTACACCAGGAATTCCAGTCTCCCCTACCTACCTCTAGCATGCCCGTATCCACTGCAGAACCGGAGTTAAGCCCCGGTCTTTCACAGCAGACGCGACACGCCGCCTACGAGCTCTTTACGCCCAATAATTCCGGACAACGCTCGGACCCTACGTATTACCGCGGCTGCTGGCACGTAGTTAGCCGGTCCTTATTCCCCACCTACCGTCAACCCCCAGAGAACTGGGAGCCTGCGTTGGTGGTAAAAGAGGTTTACAACCCGAAGGCCGTCATCCCCCACGCGGCGTCGCTGCGTCAGGCTTTCGCCCATTGCGCAATATTCCCCACTGCTGCCTCCCGCAGGAGTCTGGGCCGTGTCTCAGTCCCAGTGTGGCCGGTCGCCCTCTCAGGCCGGCTACCCGTAATCGCCTTGGTAGGCCTTTACCCCACCAACTAGCTGATAGGCCGCGAGCCCATCCCCAACCGAGAAAACTTTCCACCGGCCGCCATGAGGTGGCCGGTCGTATCCGGTATTAGACGGCGTTTCCACCGCTTATCCCGGAGTCGGGGGCAGGTTGCTCACGTGTTACTCACCCGTTCGCCGCTCGTGTACCCCGAAGGGCCTTACCGCTCGACTTGCATGTGTTAAGCACGCCGCCAGCGTTCGTCCTGAGCCAGGATCAAACTCTCCATAAAGGTCATACAACCCTGTCCCGGCCACCGTGAACGGGGCCTGGGCGGGTAAACCTAGAAGTAATCCTGACCGACCATCTTCCGATGGTCAATCAAAGGAACCCTTCACACCGAAGTGTGACGGGGCCAAAACAAACATGGCTTAAAGAAAATCAAACACGCGCTGTTGAGTTCTCAAGAAACAACCGCTCATCCCGTACAAGCTGCGAACCTCTCGGTTCGTTCGCTCTTCCGTGGAAGGCTGTCTGCGTTTCCGCTTCGTTGTGTCTTTACTTTATCAGGTGTTCCGTGTTCCGCCAACTCGGCGGTTTCGGAGCAATTGATCGGGGTAAAGCCCGTTCTGCTTCGTTGGCCCGGCGAATTCGCCTGGTTTGTGAAGCAGCTCCCCGAGCCTACCGGAACCGAATCAGTGCTCGGACCAGAAGCTCGGACCCCTACCTCGCCCCACCGTCGGGTCGTGCGAGCACGCCGAACCAGGGGTCGTGGTCTGGAAGTTCAGGGAGTGACCGGCACGCCCGCCGCTCCTGTGGAGCCGCGTTCGCCTCGCTCGGTCTTGACCAACTGTACCCCCGTGAGGGAGTGCATCGGACGCGTTTCGGTGAACTCCCGGGTGTCGTGGCCGACACACCTGGCACAACACGGGACGAACATCCACGTCACGGCCCGGCCGTACGGGGCTCCGTCAGAGCTTCTCGATCGGCGCGTACTTCACCAGGAAGTCCTTCTCGCCGATGTCGGCACCGAAGTCGATGCGGGCCTTGGTCTTGTCCCCCGCACCTTCGACCAGCTCGACCCGCCCCATGCCGAAGGAGTCGTGGTTCACCAGGTCGCCCACGCTCAGCGTCGGGGCCTCCTTGGTCGGCCTGGCCGTGCCCCCGCGCGCACGCGATCCGCCACCGAAGCCCCCGCCGAAGCCGGTGGCCGATCCCCCGCCGCCCCATCCGCCGGACAGGCCCCGGCTGGGCGGCGGCGCCAGCGTGGACTCCGCTCGCCGCCAGTCCACCAGCGGGGAGGGGATCTCGTCGAGGAAGCGCGACGCCGGGTTGTAGGACGGAGTCCCCCAGGCACTGCGCACGGCGGCCCGGCTCAGGTAGAGCAGTTTCTGGGCACGCGTGATGCCGACGTAGGCCAGCCGCCGCTCCTCCTCCAGCTCCGTCTTGTCCCCCAGCGTCCGGGTGTGCGGGAAGACCCCGTCCTCCAGGCCGGTCAGGAACACCGCCGGGAACTCCAGCCCCTTGGCCGCGTGCAGCGTCATCAGCGTGACCACCCCGCCCTCGTCGTCCGCGTCGGGGATCTGGTCGGTGTCGGCGACCAGGGCGATGCGCTCCAGGAAGTCGACGAGCGTCGGATCGCCCGGGTCGAGCGCCGATCCGGCCCCGCCGGACTCCCCGCCCGCGCCGGCCTCGCCGTCCTCCTCGTCGGAGGGCTCCTCCTCCAGCAGTGTCGCGAAGGTGTGCTCGAACTCCCGCGCCACGTCCACGAACTCCTCCAGGTTCTCCACCCGGCTCTCGTCCTGGAGGTCCTTGGACTCGGCGAGCTCGGACAGGTACCCGGTCTTGCTCAGCACCGCCTCGACGATCTCGGCCGGCGTGCCGGTCGGCACCATCTCGCCGAGTTCCTCCAGCAGCGCCACGAAGGACTGGATCGCCTTGGCCGAGCGGGTGGCGATACCGGGCGCCTCGTCCACCCGGCGCAGTGCCTGGGAGAACGTGATCCGCTCCCGGGCGGCGAAGAGCTCCACTGCCTCCTCGGCCCGCGCGCCGATGCCGCGCTTGGGCACGTTGAGGATGCGGCGCAGGCTGACCGTGTCCTCGGGGTTGGCCAGCACCCGCAGGTAGGCGAGGATGTCGCGGATCTCCTTGCGCTCGTAGAAGCGCACGCCCCCGACGATCTTGTACGGGAGCCCGGTCCGGATGAACACGTCCTCGAACACCCGGGACTGCGCGTTGGTCCGGTAGAACACCGCCACCTGGCCGGGACGGAGTGTCCCGTCGTCGGTGAGGCGGTCGATCTCCCCCACCACGAACGCGGCCTCGTCGTGCTCGTTGTCGGCGACGTAGCCGGTGATCGCGGGCCCCTCGCCCTGCTCCGACCACAGGCTCTTGGCCGGGCGGCCCTCGTTGCGGTCGATCACGGCGTTGGCCGCCGACAGGATGTTCTGGGTGGAGCGGTAGTTCTGCTCCAGCAGGATCGTGCGCGCGTCGGGGAAGTCGCGCTCGAACTCCAGGATGTTGCGGATGGTGGCGCCACGGAAGGCGTAGATCGACTGGTCGGCGTCGCCCACCACGCACAGCTCGGCGGGCGGGACGACGCTGGTGTCGGAGTCCTCGGCCGCGCCCACCAGTTCGCGGACGAACACGTACTGGGCGTGGTTGGTGTCCTGGTACTCGTCGACCATGACGTGTCGGAACCGCCGCCGGTAGTGCTCGACGACGTCCGGGAACATCTGGAACAGGTTGACCGTGATCATGATCAGGTCGTCGAAGTCCATCGCGCCGGCCTCGTGCAGGCGGCGCTGGTAGAGCTGGTAGGCCTCGGCGAGCTTCTTCTCCTGCTCGGTCTGGGCCTGCTCGGCGAACGTGTCGTAGTCGACCAGCTCGTTCTTGAGGTTGGACACCTGCGCGGAGAACGCCTTGGGCGGGAACCGCTTGGGGTCCAGGTCCATCTCCTTGCACACCAGCTGCATCAGGCGCGCGGAGTCGTTGGAGTCGTAGATCGTGAAGCTGCTCGGATAGCCGAGCCGGTGGCCCTCCCTGCGCAGCACGCGCACACACGCGGAGTGGAAGGTCATGGTCCACATGGTGTTCGCGGCGCGGGTCCCGAGCAGGGCCTCGATGCGCTCCTTCATCTCGGCCGCGGCCTTGTTCGTGAAGGTGATGGCGAGGATCTCGCCGGGGCGCACACCGCGTTCGGCCATGAGGTAGGCGATGCGGTGGGTGAGGACGCGGGTCTTGCCCGACCCGGCACCCGCCACGATCAGGAGCGGTGCGCCACTGTGGGTGACGGCGTCGCGCTGGGGACCGTTCAGACCTTCGAGAAGCTGCTCTTGGGAGGACACCGTTACAGGTTACGGGCGACGTCGGACGGGCGCCGACGCCGTAGCCGTACGGGGTCCGTCCGAGCGGTCACAACAGGGCGAATCGGGCGCCTACCCTGGTGGGTATCAAGGCCCCGGTCCGGGGCCGTGCCGTCTTTCGGGGGAGCTTCCTTGTCCATGCGCGTGTTCGTTGACTGCGACCCGGGGATCGACGACGCCGTCGCCCTCGCCTACCTCGCCGCCCGCGGCGACGTGGAGATCGCCGGTGTCGGTGCGGTGTTCGGCAACAACAGCGTCGACGTCACGGCGGACAACGCCCTGCGGTTGCTCGACCTGTACGGGCGCCCGGACGTCCCGGTCGCCGTCGGCGCCGACCGCCCGCTGGTGCAGGAGCCCCGCCTGGCCGAGCACGTCCACGGCGGCAACGGGCTGGGCGACGTCGAGCTGCCCGCGCCCTCGGGCAAGCCCGTTCGCGAGTCGGCCGCCGAACTGCTGCTGAACCTGGTGCGCGCCAACCCGGGCGAGATCGACGTGCTCGCGGTGGGCCCGCTGACCAACCTCGCGATCGCGCTGGGCCTGGAGCCGGAGCTGCCGCGCCTGGTACGCCGCCTCGTCGTCATGGGCGGCGCCGTCAGGGCGCCGGGCAACGTCACCTCGCACGCCGAGGCCAACATCAACAACGACCCCGAGGCCGCGGAGGCCGTGTTCGCGGCCGGGTTCGACCTCGACCTGGTGGCGCTGGACATCACCATGGAGACCGTGGCCACGCCGGAGTGGTTGGCGAGGCTGAAGGAGGTTCCGGGCGAGCGCGCCGAGCGCACCTCGGCCTTCCTGGACTTCTACTCGGACTTCTACGCCGGGCTCTTCGGGGTCCGCCAGTGCGCGATGCACGACCCCCTGGCCGCCGCCGTCCTCGTCGACCCGCACCTGGTGACCGGTGCGTACGAGGCGCCGCTGCGCGTGGAGCTCGCCGGAGGCCTGACCCGCGGCATGACCGTCGCCGACCTGCGTCCGCGCCCGGCGCGCGACGAGCGCCGCCCGGCCCGGGTCATCACCGGTGTGGCGGAGGCCGAGTTCCTGGGTCGGATGCTCGACGCCCTGCGCTAGGGCGTGTTCCGGGAGCGTCAGACCAGGCGGCGGGCGGTCGCCCAGCGGCTGAGCTCGTGGCGGTTGGACAACTGGAGCTTGCGCAGAACCGAGGACACGTGCGTCTCCACCGTCTTGACGGAGATGAACAGCTCCTTGGCCACTTCCTTGTACGCGTAGCCGCGGGCGATGTGTCGCAGCACCTCGCGCTCGCGCTGGGTGAGGCGGTCCAGTTCGGGGTCGACCGGCGGGGCGTCGGTGGCGGAGAAGGCGTCGAGCACGAACCCCGCCAGGCGGGGCGAGAACACCGCGTCGCCGTCGGCGACGCGGACGATGGCCCGCGCGAGCTCCGTGCCGGAGATGGTCTTGGTGACGTAACCGCGCGCGCCGCCGCGCACCACGCCGATGACGTCCTCGGCGGCGTCGGACACCGACAGCGCCAGGAAGCGGATCTGCGGGTGCTGTGCCAGGACGCGGCGCAGCACCTCCACGCCCCCGCCGCCGGGAAGGTGGACGTCGAGCAGGACCAGGTCGGGGCGCTGTTCACCGATGACGTGCACCGCGCTGTCGACGTCGTCGGCCTCGCCGACCACCTCGACCGCGTCGCCGAGCTCACCGCGGACGCCGCTGCGGAACAGCCGGTGGTCGTCCACGATCACGACGCGGGGTACCGCGTCTCCGTCGCTGAAGGTCGTGCTCTCGTCTCCCACACCGGTGACTCTACCGTTTCCGGGGTCTTCGGTCAGTGCCGACCGAACCACCGCAGACCGGTGCGGGCGCTCCCCGGACGGCTCAGGACTCCGGGGCACGGGGCATGCGCAACTGGACCTCCGTGCCCTCGCCGGGGGCGGTGCGGATGCGCGCCGAGCCGCCGTGGCGGTCCATACGGCCGAGGATGGAGCCGCGCACGCCCATCCGGTCCTCCGGGACGGACTCCAGGTCGAACCCGGCGCCGCGGTCGCGGACGAACACCAGTACCTCCTCCGGCTCGACCTCGCCGAACACCGAGATCGAGGAGGTCTCGGCGTACTTGGCGGCGTTGACCATGGCCTCGCGGGCCGCCCGCAGGACCGCGCCCAGGGAGTCGTCCATGGGGCAGTCGCCCACGCACACGACCTCGATGGGGACGCCGTGCTCCTCCTCCACCTCGGCCGCCACGCGTTCGAGTGCGGGCGAGACGGTGGTGTCGGCGTCGGCCGGCCGCCGGTAGAGCCAGGTGCGCAGGGCGCGCTCCTGGACGCGGGCGAGCCGCTGCACCTCGCGCGGGTCCTCGGCACGGCGCTGGATCAGGGTCAGGGTGTGCAGGACGGAGTCGTGGATGTGCGCGGCGAGTTCGGCGCGCTCGGCGTTGCGGATGCGTTCGCGCCGTTCCAGGTCGCGGTCGCGGATGAGGCCGATGATCCACGGCGCGACGACCAGGGACACGCCCGCGATGAGGGTGAAGGCGAAGGTCAGGCCGGCGCGGGCGTCCTGGAGCTGCTGTTGGAAGGCCAGGAAGCCGATGACGCCGACGACGATGAGGAGGACTCCGGCGCCGGCGCGCATCAGGCCCTTGCCGCCGACGCGGTGGACCGTGCTCGACATCCACTCGTCGCGCTGGGCGGGGTTGGCCTGCTGCCACAGGATGGCGGCGCCCAGGGCGCCGAAGACCACGAACCACAGCAGGGGGTCGAACACGCCGCCGAAGAGCAGGAACAGGGTTCCCAGCCCGGCGGCGAGGCCGGTGTAGGCGACCAGTTGCGACACGTCGCGGCCCTTGCGCGCGGTGGGGTCGTCGAGGGTCGCCGTGTCCTGTTTCGTCGGCTCGTTGGGGACGAAGAAGTACAGGGCGATGTAGACGGCGATGCCCATACCGCCGATCGACAGGCACATGAAGGCGAGGCGCACGACCAGGGGGTCGACGCCCAGGTGCCTGGCCAGGCCCGACGCGACGCCGAGGAGGAGTCTGCCGTCCACCGCGCGGGTCAGCCGCGGGGTGTCCGGGGCCGTTGCTGCCACCGGCTGATCACCGCTCTCTTCCGTTCCTTGGTGTCTCCAGCATGCCCTCTGGTCCCCCCGACGGGCATCGGGGGCGCGTCCCTGGTCGTGCCCTGGTCCCGGTCAGGGTGTGGTCAGGGTCGTCCCGGATTCCCCTGACCGGCGCTTTCGGGTGACCATGGTCGTGTCGAGGAAAGTGCGGTGAATGACGATGACGGACACACCGTCGCCTGCCGGGGCGGGCGAGGGCGCCCCTCCGCCGGAGACGCCCGGCGCTTCGGGGACCGGAGCGGAGGGCGGGGCGCCCGGGGCGGCGCCCGGGCGTGAACTCCGCAAGTCCGACGACCGTGTGCTGGCGGGTGTGTGCGGCGGGCTGGGCCGGTACACGGACATCGACCCGGTCGTGTGGCGGACCGGCTTCGTGCTGACCGCGTTCGCCGGCGGCGCGGGACTTCTGCTGTACGTCGCCGCGTGGATGCTGATGCGGGACTCCCAGGGCGGTCCCGCGACCATCGAGCAGATGCTCGACCGCGGCATCCCGTCCCGGGCGATCGTGAAGCTGCTCGCGGTGGGTCTGGCCGTCATGACGGCGTTCAGCCTGTTGGGCGGCTTCAGCTGGGGAACCCTGCTGCTGGCGGTACCCCTGGTGCTGGGGGTGCTGGCCGCGCGCAACCGGGGCATCGACCTGCGGGGATCGTTCACGGGCCTGCGCGAGGACCTGCGCACGCACGCTCCGCCGCCGACGCCCGCGTCGCCGGAGCCGGCCGCGGCGTACTACAACCCGGCGCAGCCGTGGGCGACCGCGCCGCACGGCCCGGTGGACCTGGCCGTGGTCTCCGAGCGCACCTCCCGGCCCGGCGGGGCGCCGAGCAGCCATGAGGACGAGGACGAGGGTGGCCCTGACGCGTACGGGGGCCCCGGCGGTGCGCCGACGAAGAACGGGAGGGGCAAGCGGCGGCGCTGCGGCGCTCCGTTGGGCACGCTCGCCCTGTGGACGGTCGTCGCCATGGCGATCGCCGTGCCGATCTCGGTGTACGGCTGGGGCTCCTCCCTGTGGAGCGCGGACACGGCCAGGCTGCTGTTCGGTCCGGAGAGCGGAGTGTACTTCCTCGCCGCCGCCCTCGCCGTGATCGGGCTCTACTCCCTGGTCGGGACGTGGGTCGGCAATCCGTCCGGGCTGATGTTCCTGGGACTGACGGTCGCCCTGGCGCTGACGGCCGCGTCGATGACCGATCTGACGCGGGTCCGGGTCGGCGGTTACTCCTGGGATCCGACCACGGTCGCCGAACTGGAGGCGGGTGACCACCGGGTGACCGTCGGCGGCGGGTTCCTGGACCTGACCGGGCTGACGGATCTGGAGCCCGGGGAGTCCGCCGACGTGGACGTGCGCGTGGGCGTGGGTGTCACGGAGGTCGCCGTGCCCGACGACGTCCGGGTCGAGTTGACGTCGCGGATCGGGTTCGGGGCGGTGGACCTCGACCCGGAGAGCAAGGAGACCCACGTGATCGGCCCCGGCATCGAGGACGAGTCCGTGATCGAGCCGGTGCCGACCGGCACGGAGAGCGAGGACGGCGGGAGCAGCGGGGGCGGCGACGGGGCCGCGCCACCGACGATCAGGATCAGCGCCGACATGGGTTTCGGGGTTGTGGAGGTACAGCATGGCGAGGCGTAGGACTGACTGGGGTTCGCTGGTCGCCGCGGTGTTGTTCATCGGCCTGGCGGTGGCGTTCGCGGTGCGTGGGTCCGGCGGCTGGGACTTCAACGTCGCGTGGGTCCTGCCCGTGCTCGCCGTGGGCCTGGGGGTGGCCGGGGTGGCGCGGGCGCTGGCCCGCTCCCGCAGGTCGAACCGGCACGACGGGGAGGTGCCCGGGCACGGGTCCGCCCCCCGCTGAGCCCTTCGTCCGGGCCGCCCCCGGCGGCTCGTCCGCCGGTGTCCGCGGCCGGGCCCTCCCTCCGGCGCGTCAGGTCACTCCGCTTGGCGCGCCGGCCGGTGTTCGGCGATGGCGGCGAACTCCTCGATGCCCAGGGACTCCCCGCGGGCGGAGGGGTCGACCCCGGCGGCGCGCAGCGCGGTCTCCGCGGCGGGAGCCGAGCCCGCCCAGCCGGCCAGGGCCGCGCGCAGTGTCTTGCGGCGCTGGGCGAAGGCGGCGTCGATCACCGCGAAGACCTCCTGGCGGGGGGCCTTGGTGTCGGGTTCGGGGCGGCGGACCAGTTCGACGAGCCCTGAGTCGACATTGGGCGCCGGCCAGAACACGCTGCGGCCGACCGCGCCCGCCCGGCGTGCCCGCGCGTACCAGGCGACCTTGGCGGAGGGGACGCCGTAGATCCGGCCGCCGGGGGTGGCGGTGATCCGGTCGGCCACCTCGGACTGGACCATGACGAGCACGCGCCGCAGCGACGGCAGGAGTTCGAGCAGGTGCAGCAGGACGGGCACGGAGACGTTGTAGGGCAGGTTGGCGACCAGCGCCGTGGGGGCGGGGCCGGGGAGTCCGGCGATGCGCATGGCGTCGCCGGGGACGACCGTGAGCCGGTCGGTGAGCTCGGGGGCGTGCTCGGCGACGGTGCCCGCCAGGGCTTCGGCCAGGGCCGGGTCGATCTCGATCGCGGTCACGTGGCGTACGTGCGGGAGCAGGGCCAGGGTGAGCGAGCCGAGTCCGGGACCGACTTCCACCACGACGTCGTCGTCGGTGACGCCCGCGACCCTGACGATCCGCCGGACCGTGCCGTGGTCGATGACGAAGTTCTGGCCCAGGGTCTTGGTGGGCCGGATTCCGAGGCGTCCGGCCAGCTCGCGCACGTCGGCGGGGGTGAGCAGGCGGGACCGGTCGGCGGGGTCGTTGGCGGGTGTCTGTGTCACCTACACATCTTGCCATCACCGAGCGACCCCTCCGGGGCGTGCCCGCGGAGGGGTGCCCGTGGGTGGACGGGTGCGGGTCCCGGTTCAGTCGAACAGGCGGGCGCCGCAGTGGGGCCACTGGCTCTGCCAGTTGCCTCCCACGGCGTTGTAGAGCTGCTGGGCCCGCTGGGTCTGCTCGCCCGCGCCGGCCTCCGACGGCAGGCCGGTGCCGCCGACCGACCGCCAGCTCGCGGTGCTGAACTGGTAGAGGCCGTAGTAGCCGCCGGCGGAGTTGACCGCGGTGGGGTCGCCGCCCGACTCGCATTCGGCGAGGGCGGACCAGTTGAGTCCCGCGGCGTCTCCGCCGCCGACCGGCGGTGAGCCGCTCTCTGGCGCCTTGGCTCCGACCTTGACGAGCCCGTCGACGGGTTCGGTGACGATCTCCTCCGACAGCCGGTGCTCGACCTCCTCGCCGTCGCGCAGGACGGTGGCGGTGACGACCTCCTTGAGTCCGTCCTCGGGTTCGGTGACCACCTCGCGCTCCCCCTGGAGCAGGTCGGGGTCGTCGCGCTCCACGGTCTCGGCCTCGATGACGACCTCTTCGGTCTCCGGTGCGGTGAGCACGGGCAGGACCTCGACGACCATGTCGGGCACGGCGGGCTCGTCCGGCCCGGGGGTGACGACGTCGTGCTCGCCCGGTGTGACCCCGGCGGCGTCGAGGACGTCCGCGACGGTCGCGCCGGTGGTGCGGGTCTCGGTGCGGACGGTGTCGTACAGGACGACCATGCGCGGGGCGCGTTCGGCGGACACCGAGAGCCCCTCGTCCGGGATGGCGGTGCTCCGGGGCGCGGAGAGCTCCACCGACTCGGGGTCGAGGCCGATCTGGTGCAGGGCCTCGCCGAGGTCGGCGGCGATGACGCTGTGGGAGAGCTCGTGCCCGTCGAGTTCGACGGTGAGGTCGCGGGGGGACCGGACGAGGACGTGGTCGCCGTCGCCGACGGGCGTGTCCGGGGGCGGCGCGACGACGTCCCCCTCCGCGGGGTCGATGCCCGCGGCGTCCAGGACGTCGGCGACGGTTCCGCCGAAGGTGTGCACGGTCCGCTCGTCGCCGTTGGCGTCGAGGACGACGCCCTTGTCCATGGCGAAGGCGGTCCCTCCGGCGGTCGCGGCCAGGACCCCGGCGACGGTGGCGGCCAGGACGGGCATCGGGAGGGGAATGCGGCGTCCGGCGCGCCTGCGCCGAAAACGCTTCCTCTGGGTACGGGGCATGACGGTCTCGCCCTTCTCGGCGCGTGTTTCCGTGGGTCGTCCTCGCTGGTGGCGGTGGTGCCTCGGCGGGGTGGCGCGGGCAGGGGGCGCGATCGGACCAGCGAGCACGGACACATTAACACTCATTCTTGAATGGCTTTTTGACCTTGACCGAAAAACCGTTGGGCGATGATTCCCTTTCGCATTTCTTGTGGCGTTTCGGGCTGGAACGCGCGCGACGGCGCCGTTCCCTCGGACCGAACGGCGTTCTAGCATGAGCGTGGTCGTCCGCCGACGGCAGACCCGCACGCTCGCACCACCGCCCCCACTGGAGGCCACCCATGGGACCCCTGCACGGCATCCGCGTCGTCGAGTTCACCGGGATCGGCCCGGCACCGATGGCCGGCATGCTCTTCGCCGACCTCGGCGCCAGCGTCATCCGCCTGGACCGGCCGGCGGCGGCCGAGGCCATGACCGCCGGCACCGCCGGGCCCCACATGAGCGAGGGGCGCACCGTCCTGGGCGCCGACCTCAAGTCGGACGAGGGCCTGGCCCTGGCCCGCGACCTCGTCGCCCGTGCGGACGTCCTGGTGGAGGGCTTCCGCCCCGGCGTGATGGAGCGCCTCGGGCTCGGCCCCGACACGTGCCTCGACCTCAATCCGCGCCTGGTCTACACGCGTGTGACCGGCTGGGGGCAGGACGGCCCGCTCGCCCGCACCGCCGGGCACGACATGAACTACGTCTCCGTCAACGGCGCGCTGCACTCGATCGGCCGCGAGGGCGGCCCGCCCGTTCCCCCGGTCAACCTCCTGGGCGACTTCGGCGGGGGCACCATGTTCGCCGTCACCGGGGCGCTCGCCGCCCTGGTCGAGCGCCAGGGCTCCGGCCGCGGACAGGTCGTCGACGCCGCCATGGTCGACGGCAGCGCCCTGCTGATGTCGATGGTCTACGAGGACCGCGCCCGCGGGGCGTGGACCGACGAGCGCGGCACCAACTACCTCGACACCGGGGCGCCCTGGTACGACGTCTACGAGTGCTCCGACGGCCGCCACGTGGCCGTCGGCTGCATCGAACCGCAGTTCTACGCCGCCTTCCTGTCCGGCGCAGGCCTGGACGGCGAGGACCTCCCCGGCCAGTGGGACCGCGACGGCTGGCCCCGGCTGCGGGCGCGGTTCGCCGAGGTGCTGCGCACCCGCACCCGCGATGAGTGGGCCGCGGTGTTCGAGGGACAGGACGCCTGCGTGACGGCGGTCCTGGCACCGGGAGAGGCCCCGGAACACCCCCACGTCCGCGCCCGCGGGACCGTCACGGACGAGGACGGCCGTCTCGTGCCCGGACCGGCCCCGCGCTTCGACCGCACGCCCGGCGGCGTCACGCGGGGGCGCCCCCTGCCCGATCCGCGCGCGACCCTGAAGGACTGGGGTGTGCCGGACCGGCTGCACTGACCGCGGCGGCGGGAGCGCGTGAGGCGAGGGTGCCGCCGGGCGTGGCCCGGCGGGTCGGGTGTCCGCGGACCGCGTCCTGGACCGGGAGGGAGGCCCGGCGCGTGGCGTCCACCGCCGGGGTGGGGGTCCTCACTAGGGTGATCACCCTCCGAACCCGAGGAGGTTGCGCCATGCCACTCAGCCCGGCGACCGTGGGCCGTACGGTCTCGGCCCTGGTCGTCCTGGTACTGGCGACCATCCTGCTGAGCGCCGCCCCCGCGGCGCCCGAGACCGCCCGCGCGCCGGGCGCCCCTCCCGAGGACTCCGCCCCGACGGTGCTCGTGGGCGTGCCCGGGTTGCTGTGGAGGGACGTGACGCCCGAGAACACGCCGACGCTGTGGGACATGGCGGCCGGGACCGCCATCGGCAACGTCTCGATCCGCACCGCGACCTCCCGCACCTGCCCCACCGACGGCTGGCTGACGGTGTCGGCCGGGGAGCGCGCCCTGTCCCTGCGGGAGAGCTTCACTGTGTGCGAGGCCGTGCCGGAGCCCGTGCGCGACGGCTCCGGCGCGGTCCTGGAGGAGCACGGGGCCTACGCCGCCCCCAACCGGGAATCGGTCTTCCAGGCCCCGGTGGGCCTGCTCGGCCAGAGCGTGCGCGACGCCGGCGGCACCACGCTGGCGGTCGGCCCCGGTGCCGCCCTGGGGGTCGCCGACAGGTCCGGGCGGGTCGACCACTACCTCGGTTCGGTCCACGACCTGACCCGCGATCGGCTGTCCGGCGTGACGCTGGCCGCCGTGGAGCTGCCGGACCTGACCCGGCTCTACCCGGATCCGCCGCACCCCGCCGACGCGGAGGCCACCGAGGAGGCCGAGGCGAACGAGCCCGATCCCGAGGACGTCCCCACGTGGGCCCGCGAGGAGGCGCTGGCCGACCTCGACGGCCGGCTGCGGTCCCTGGTGGACCTGCTGCCGGCCGGATCGTCCCTGATGGTCGTCGGCGTGTCCATGGACACCGGGCCCTCGGAGCTCACCGTGGCCGCGTCCGGGCGGGTCACCGATGGCGACGTGACCGGCACACCCGGGTTCCTCGCCTCGGACTCCACCCGCCGCCCGGGGCTGGTCGCCCTCACCGACACCACGCCCACGCTCCTGGCGCGGGCCGGGGTCTCCCCGAACGAACCCGTCGGCGGACGCGTGTGGCACCGGACCGAACGGCCGCCGACCACGGAGGCGGCCGTGCAGTGGCTGGTGGACTTCAACACCGCGGCGGTGGTGGTCGGCGGGGCCATCCCCGGGTTCTTCAGCGGGCTGGTCGCCTTCCAGCTCCTCATCTACGCGGCCGCGGCCTACTCCCTGCACCGCTACGCCAAGGGCCGGCACGTCAAGCGCGCCGTGGTCCTGACGGTGACGCGGGTGGTGGCGCTGGCGGGCGCCTCCTTCCCCGTGGCCAGCTACCTCGCCAACCTGGTCCCGTGGTGGGCCTCGCCCCAGCCGTTCCCGGCCCTGCTCGCCTGCGTGCTGACCGCGGACGCGCTCGTGGTGGCCCTGGCCATGGCGGGGCCGTGGCGCCGCACGATCCTGGGGCCCATGACGGTGGTGGCGGCCACGACCACGGTGGTGCTCTTCGTCGACCTGGCCTTCGGAGCCAACCTGCAGATGAACTCACCGACGGGCTACTCCCCGATCGTGGCCGGCCGCTTCTACGGCATCGGCAACATCGCGTTCGCCACGTTCGCCACCGGCATGCTGATGACGGTGGCCGGGGTGTCCCACGAGTTGATCTCCCGTGGCCGGCGCGGGGTGGCGGTCGCCTCGACCCTGGTGATCGGCGCGGCGTCGGTGGTGATCATCGGGTGGCCGGGTCTGGGCACCGACTTCGGGGGCGTCATCGCCCTCGTGCCCGGACTGGCGGTGACGACCATGATGATCGCCGGGGTGCGCGTCACACCGGTGCGCCTGGGCGCGGCCGGACTGGGGGCCGTGACTCTCATCACGCTGTTGGCGTGGATGGACTACCTGCGCCCGCCGCGGGAGCGCAGCCACTTCGGAGAGTTCACCGCCCAGGTGTTGAGCGGCGAGGCCGGGCCGGTCGTCGCGCGCAAACTGGGCGCGATGCTGGGGACCCTGGGCAACTGGCAGCTGACGCTGCTGGCCGCGGGGGCTCTGCTGTTCCTGTTCGCGGTGCTGAATCGGCCGACCAACTGGCGGATCGGGGCCCTGCAGCGCGCCTACGAGGACGCGCCCACGCTGCGGGCCGGTCTGACGGGTTCGCTGGTGACCGCGTTGGTGGGGTTCGCGGCCAACGACTCGGGGATCGCCATCCCGGCGATCGCTCTGACGGTAGCGGTACCGCTCACACTTTCAGCGTGTGCTTGGGCACTCCAGAAGGGACCCGAGAACCCCCCAAACAATCAGAAAACACCTGAATCGGCGCAGAAAATGTGATACGAACCTCACGTGCCGGCGACAGGACACTCCACACGGGCACGACCTTGCGTCGCTCACGTCACGAAACGGCCACAGCCCTATGGTAAAGTCCGTGGCTGTGCCGCCGGACCCCTCGGGACAGGGCCGGTCCGCCCGCGAGCACGACCCCGCGGAGCCGGTCGCCACCCCACCGGGGAATGACCGCCCGCTCCCGCGGGTTGATCGGTCTGACAAGGTCTTCGCGACCCGGAGTCGACGCACGGCGCGTGTCCGCGACGCGCCGCCCACCACCGCAGTAGCGGCGGCGGTTCCACGCCGCCCCACGGAACCCACGGTCCGGCCCCGGGCGTTAGACGGGGCAGCAGCGCCTGATCCACGAGCACTCGGTGGACGGGGCGTCTCATCTCCGGCCCAGCCCGGGGAACCACACGAGGACATTGATGAACCATCAGTTTGGCCACCGCGGCAACGCGAAGAACGCACCGGTCCGCACGCGCTCATGGAGCGCCGTACGGCCTGTCTCGCCGACCCCTCGGGCCCGGCCCGACTACGCCGGAGTCGCCATGCCCGACCTGACCATCCTCTCCACGCTGCACGACACCGGGCGGGTGCTCGCGCTCAACGGAGAGATCGACATGGCCACCGAGCACCGCTTCCAGGACGCGGTCACCGAGGCGCTCACCACACAGCCCCACGGCCGCGTGGTCCTGGACTGCTCCGACCTGCGCTTCATCGACTCCAGCGGCCTGCGCGTGCTGATCCGCGCGCACAAGACCGCCAGGGAGCAGCAGGCCGTCCTGGCGATCGCGGCCCCGGTCCACCGGGTGCTGCAGACCCTGCGCGTCACCTCGCTCGACACGCGCATCCCCGTCTTCACGACGGTCACCGAGGCCCTGTCCGCGCCGCAGATGCGCTGACCGCCTCCCGCCGACGGCCGCCTAGAAGAGCAGCAGCCAGACGCCCAGGCCCGTCACCGCGAGGTTGACCAGGCCGAACACCACGACCCACAGCGTGCCCGGCAGACCGGTCAGCCGGGCCAGTTGGTCGGCGTCGGAGTGCGGGGAGGGCTGGCGCATCCGCTGCCTCTGGAGTTCGAACACGGGCCTGATCCCCGCGAACAGCAGGAACCAGATGAACAGGTAGGCGAAGGCCGCCTGGACCTCGGCCGGGGTGAACCAGCTCACCCCGAACACCACCGCCCCGGTGCCCACGACCGACACCACGCCGTAGACGTTGCGGATCATCAGCAGCATCGCGGCGAGGACCACGATGCTCAGCCACAGCAGCGCGGTGATGCGGTCGGACATCAGCATCAGGATGCCCAGCAGCCCGATCACCGACGACGAGACGTACCCGGCGAAGACGGTCAGGATCATGCCGATACCGGTGGGCCTGCCCCTGGAGACGGTCACGCCCGAGGTGTCCGAGTGCAGCCGGATCGCGGTGAGCTGGCGTCCGCTGAGCAGTGCGACCAGGGCGTGCCCGCCCTCGTGGGCGATCGTGACGACGTTGCGGCCGATCCGCCACGGCGGCCCCAGCAGGACGGCCGCCAGGCCCAGGACCGCGGCCGTGACGATGATCCACCGCTCCGGTTCGGGCTGGACGGACAGCACTTCCTGCCAGACGTCACCCAAGGTTGTTCCCACCACTGCTCCCGAATCGTCGACGGAGGGGGCGGGGCCCGCCCACGAAGCGCCGCGGTGGCCGGGAGGCGCTGCCCCGTGCGGGCCCTTGCCGAACTTTAGGCCATTTGTGGGGACACCGCTCCTGACCGTCACCGAGGGGTTCGCCGACCGATCGGCACGCGCGCTCCGATGGACTGGCCAAAGGGCACCGGCGAACCTAAAGTCAGCACTTGCAGTACACAGTCGATCACTCAAAGCTAGGAACGCACGTGAAACGCATTGCCGCTCTCGCTCTGCTGACCATGTCCACCGGTGCCGCTCTGGCTCTGGCCGCCGGGCCGGCCTCGGCCGCCGGACACCACGGCTACGACGGCTACTACGGCTACTGCGCGGACCGCCATGACAGCATGGTCATGCCGCAGAGCCACTACGACGACTGCGACCGCGCCTACTCCGACTACATGCCGGAGCGGGGCCACACCCTGCCGATGGCCGGCGCCACCGGCGAGGGCTACTACGGCTACTACTAGCCCGTACGGCCCGGGCCCCGGGCTCCCGGAGGCCCGGGCCGTGACCCGTCCTCTCAGGCCGCCTCGGACTTCTCCGCGACGTCCTTCAGGCGCAGCAGCGACTGCTCGATGCCCGCCGCGTTGCGCGCCGGGAGGCCCGCCAGCACGTAGTAGGCGGAGAAGGCGGAGAAGGGGGAGAAGCCGATCGAGTAGTCGAACGTCTCGGTGACCCGCGTCCGGCCCTCGGCCAGTTCCTCCAGCTCGTACCGCCACCGGTGGGGGCCGATGTGCCGCCAGGCGATGAGCCGGTCCGGCTCGAACTCCACCACCCGGTTGGTCATCCGGTAGGGGATGCCGAACATGCGCATGTCCATGTCGAACTCCGAGCCCGACTCCAGGCGCTCCGGACCGGACACCGCGTTCTGGACCGTGCCGGACCCGTCGACCTCGCTGTGTCGCGACGGTGTGGCGATGATGTCGAAGATCCGCTCGGCGGGAGCGCCGATGACGATGCTCCGCGAGACCTTGTGTCTACCCATACCGCGATGATGCCAGCGCCGCGGGCCGTGCCCGCGTGCACCCCCTCGCGCGGTGCCCCGCCCCTGGTCAGCCCCGGACCGCGTGCCGCTCCACGCCCGCCAGGGCGCCCTCGCGCGACACGTGCACGACCCAGAACGACCCCTTGCGCAGCCCCGACTGCTGGGTGTTGGGCGCCCCCAGCCACCCCAGGGCCTCCGCCATCAGCTGCGGGACGAGTTCGCCGTGTGTGCACACCACCGTCGGGGCCCCCTCGGCGAGCAGGCCCCGGAAGGCGTCCCGCGCGTCGTCGGCGTCGTAGGAGCCGTTCCACACCGTCACGGCCCGCTCGGTGCGGATGGGGGCGTCGCACTCCAGCGAGTAGGGCAGCATCGACTCCGTGCACCGCGCCGCCGCCGAGGACACCACGCGGGGCCGCCCGAAGGCGCTGAGCACGCGCGGCAGGGCCAGTGCGTCGGCCCGTCCCGTCTCGTCCAGCGGTCGCAGCAGGTCATTGTCGGTCCAGCTCCGCTTCTCACCCGCCGACAGGTGCCTGAGCAGGATGACGGGGAAGGTGTGGTGGGGCCCGGCGCGGAAGTTGTCCAGCACGTGGACGTCGTGGTCATAGGTGAGCCGCTCGCGGGCCTCCTCGACCGGGACCCACTCGACGCTGTCCACCTCGTCGTTGGGCTTGTAGTCGATCAGCCCGCCGGGCTCGGCCGGTGTCGCGGCCCACCACTCCACCTGCTTGGGCCACCCGTCCTTGAGGTAGCGCTGCGGCGGGAGCCGGCGCCCGAGCACGGGCGTGAGCCCGGTCTCCTCCTGGACCTCGCGGACGGCGCCGATGATCGCGTGCTCACCGTTCTTGAGCTTGCCCTTGGGCAGGGTCCAGTCGTCGCGCAGGGGCCGCCGGATCAGGACGACCTCGGTGCGCCCGTCCGTCCCGGTCCGCCACAGGACCGCTCCCCCGGCCCGGATGGGTTCGAGGTAGCCGCCCACCGCGGTGTCCCGGGGAGGGAAGGCACTGGTCACCTGGATCTCGCCGCCGTCGCTCATCCGCTCTCCACCACTCGCAGGTGGCGGTCGCCTCGCAGCGCGTCCTGCAGGTCCATCAGTCGTCGCCCCTCCTGGTCGTGCGTGTGGCGGGTCCACGAGCCGTCCGGCTCCAGGTGCCACGACGAGGTGCCGTCGGCCATCGCCAGGTCCATGAGGCCGACGAGGCGGCGGCACTGCTCGGCGTCGGACACCCGGACGAGGGCCTCGACCCGCCGGTCCAGGTTACGGGGCATGAGGTCGGCGCTGCCCAGCCACACCTGGGGACGCCATCCGTTGGCGAAGATGAAGACGCGGGAGTGCTCCAGGAAGCGGCCGAGGATGCTGCGCACCCGGATGTGGTCGGACAGGCCGGGGACGCCCGCGCGCAGGACGCAGCTGCCGCGCACCCAGAGGTCGACGTTCACTCCGGCCTGGGAGGCCCGGTAGAGGGCGTCGATGATCTCCTCGTCGACCAGTGAGTTGACCTTGATGCGGATCCGGGCGGGCTCGCCCTTGAGGCTGTTCTCGATCTCGGCGGCGATCTGGGCGAGCAGTCCCTCGCGCAGCGCCGCGGGCGCCACGAGCAGGCGCCGGTAGTGCTTCTTGCGAGAGAAGCCGGTGAGGCTGTTGAAGAGGTCGCTGACGTCCTCTCCGACCTCGGCGGCCGCGCTGAACAGGCCGAAGTCCTCGTACACGCGCGCGGTGCTGGGGTTGTAGTTGCCCGTGCCGACGTGGCAGTAGCGGCGCAGGTGGCCGTCACCGTCCTGGCGGATCACCATGGACAGCTTGCAGTGCGTCTTGAGTCCGACGACCCCGTAGACCACGTGGCAGCCGGCGTCCTCCAGCTTGCGGGCCCACTGGATGTTGTTCTGCTCGTCGAAGCGCGCCTTGACCTCGACGAGGACCACGACCTCCTTGCCCGCCCGGGCGGCCTCGATGAGGGACTCCACGATGGGCGAGTCGCCGCTGGTGCGGTACAGGGTCTGCTTGATGGCCACGACCTTGGGGTCGGTCGCGGCCAGGGAGAGGAAGCGCTCGGTGGTGGTGGCGAAGGACTCGTACGGGTGGTGGACGAGGATCTCGCGCTCGCGGATGGCGGCGAAGAGGCCGCCGGAGGTCAGGGCGCGGGGCTCGACCGGGACCATCGGCGGGTAGCACAGCTCGGGCCGGTCGGCGTCGGCGATCTGGCCCAGGCCGGCGAGGTTGAGGGGGCCCGGAACCCGGTAGATCTCCTCCTCCTCGGCACCGAGCTCCTCGGTGAGGATGCTCAGGACCTCGTCGGTGATGGACTGCTCGACCTCCAGCCGCACGAGCGGGCCGAAGCGGCGCCGGAGGAGTTCGTTCTCCAGGGACTGGACGAGGTCGTCGGTCTCGTCCTCGTCCACCTCCAGGTCCGCGTTGCGGGTGACGCGGAAGGCGTGGTGCTCCACGACCTGCATGCCCTCGAACAGCTGCGGGAGGTGGGCGGCGATGACGTCCTCGACCGGGACGTACCGGGCGTTGCCCCGGGTGCCGAGGTCGATGAAGCGCGGCAGGGAGCTGGGCACCTTGACGCGGGCGAACATGCGGCGCTCGTCGCGGGGGTCGCGGACGGTGACGGCGAGGTTGAGCGACCGGCCGGAGATGTAGGGGAACGGATGGGCCGAGTCGACGGCGAAGGGGGTCACCAGCGGGTAGATGGAGCGGCGGAAGTAGCCGTGCAGGTACTCGCGCTCGGACTCCTCCAGCTCCTTCCAGCGCAGGATGCGGATGCCGACCTCGCGCAGCGCGGGGGCGACGCTGTTCTCGAAGCAGGCGCTCTGCCGGATCATCAGCTCATGTGTGAACGCGGAGATCCGCTCCAGCAGGTCCCGGGGGTGGTGGCCGCTGGCGGAGGCCACGGCGAGCCCGGTCGCCAGGCGGCGCTTGAGCCCGGCCACGCGCACCATGAAGAACTCGTCGAGGTTGCTGGAGAAGATCGCCAGGAAGCGTGCGCGCTCCAGCAGCGGGATGTCCTCGTCCTCGGCGAGTTCGAGAACCCGCTGGTTGAAGCGCAGCCATCCCTCCTCGCGGTCCATGAAGCGGTCGGCGGGCAACTCGGCGGCGGTGGGTACCGCGGGCGTAGGCGCTGATTCCGTGCTCACAGTGGGCAGACTCCCCCTTTTTCATGACCACACGGTGACAACCCCATGAGGGGGAAATGACCGCAACACGACTGCTATGAACCATCTCTACCCATCTCACCCCCCATGCGTCTTCCGGACTGGCATTGTTTCCACAGGTTTCACACCCGACGGGCGAAAATGACCGGTTGAGCCGCCGTGGTCGGGTGGGCGCGCCGAGGACCGCCCCGCCGGGGTTGCGGCCCTCGCGGGCGGGGCGGACGGAGCGCACGGGAGCCGCGGTCGCGGGGCGGCGGGACGGGCCGCGTGAGCCGCGGCGCGCGGGAGGGGGACGAGGAACCGGGCGGGCCGTAGCGCGGTGGCCGCTTGGTCAGGTGGTGATGCCGATGTCGAGGTCCAGCGGCATGAGCACGATGAACATGCCGATCCGGATGATGACGTTCAGCCACAGGTTGCGGTAGCAGGACCAGAGGTAGCCGTACAGCAGGCCCGCCGGCCCGTAGCTCAGCAGTGAGAGCGCGATGACGTAGCCGGCGTCGTCACCGGGCAGCTGGGAGACCTCGTCGAAGGGCTGCACGATGGCGTAGGTGAGCGCGAAGACCACCGTCGCGGCGACGATGCCGCCCCACCGGCCCATGAGGACCTCCAGACGCGTCTGGAGCATGGCGCGGAAGAAGATCTCCTCGCACAGGGCGATCAGCGCGAACGCCAGCACGAACCCGATCAGGCTCAGACTGAGCGGCGGCAGGCCGACGCGGGGGATCAGGGAGTAGCCGGCCAGGACCAGGACCACGGCCGCGGGGATCAGGCCCAGCCACCGCCACGGCGTACTCACCTTCAGGGCGACGGCGGGCATGGCGGTGCCCTTGCCGTCCACGGTGATCCCCGACCGGTCCATCACCAGAATGGGCAGCGTGAACAGGAACAACAGGCGTGAGACCAGGGACGCGGACATGTTGAGGTCGGCGCCGGTATGGGCTCCGTAGAGCTGGAACACCTGCGACAGGAGGATGATCAGCAGCACGAAGCACGCCAGGAACACCCCGAGCCAGACGAGCTCCCGGGTGAGCGGGTGCCCGTCGAGAGCCTGGCGGACGCGCCGGTCCAGGCGATCACGGTCCCCGAAGCCCCGGACCACCGCCCAGGCCATGATGCCGCCGATCAGCAACGGCGCCCAGCCCGCGAACAGCAGGAGGCCGGTCTCCTCCGCGAGGTCGGCGCGCAGCACCGGGTGGAGGGCGATCGGCAGGGCGATGACGAGCGCGGCCACCGCGAGCCCCACGACGAGACCCCATCTTCGCACCATGGTCACAAGCGTCCCCCCTGTCTCAGAACACTCATTCTGCCCAAGGGGAAACTAAAAGCTACGCAATGACTACGGTATGTCGTCAGTGCAGTTCCGCGCGCTCCGAAACACGAAACCCCGCGTACCGGACTCACCGGTACGCGGGGTCGGAGAACGGCGCAGGGTCAGTCGCCGTTGTTCAGGACCGATCTGAGGAAGGACTTGGTCCGCTCCTCCTGCGGGTCACCGAAGATCTGGTCCGGGTGGCCCGCCTCGGCGATCCGGCCCTGGTCGAACATCAGGACGCGGTGTGACACGTCCCGCGCGAAGCCCATCTCGTGGGTCACGCACAGCATCGTGATGTCGGTCGTCTCGGCGACCTCCCGCAGCACGTCCAGGACGCCGGCCACCAGCTCCGGGTCCAGCGCCGAGGTGACCTCGTCCAGGAGCAGGATCTCCGGCCGCATCGCCAGCGCGCGGGCGATCGCCACGCGCTGCTGCTGGCCGCCGGAGAGCTGCGTCGGGTGGGCGTCGATCTTCTCCCCCAGCCCGACCAGGTCGAGCAGGTCGCTCGCGCGCTGGTTGGCCTCGTCCTTGGACAGGCCGAGGACGTGCACGGGGGCCTCGGTGATGTTCTGCCGCACGGTCATGTTCGGGAACAGGTTGAACTGCTGGAACACCATGCCCACACGCTTGCGCTTGGAGCGCAGGTAGCTCTCGCTGGCGGGGGCCAGGTGGGAACCGCGGGGCATGTGGCTGAACGGCTCGCCGTCCACCCAGATGTGCCCCTCGGTGACCTTCTCCAGCGTCATCAGGAGCCGCAGGATGGTCGTCTTGCCCGAACCGCTCGGCCCGATCAGCGTGACGCGCTCTCCCGGGTCGACCTGGAAGTCCAGGTGGTCGAGCACGGTGAGGTCGCCGAAGCGCTTGACCACCTGGTCGAAGACGATCAGCGGCTGGCCCTCGACGCCCTGGGGTTCATCTTTCTGCGGGGTCTCAGACGGCGGCATAGCGTCGCTCCAGTCGTCGGATCAGGATCGCGGAAGGGATGCTCACGATGAGGAAGAGGAAGCCGACGATGGTGTACATCTCGACCACTCGGAAGTTCGCCGCACCGAGCCTCTGCGCCTGGGTGAGCAGCTCGGTCACGCCGATCGCGAAGAGCAGCGGCGTGTCCTTGAACATCGCGATCAGGTAGTTGCCCAGGGCAGGGATGACCTTGCGGATGGCCTGGGGCAGCACGATCGCACCCCAGGTCCGGCTCGCGGGCAGGCTCAGGGCCCGCGCGGCCTCCCACTGGCCCTTGGCGACGCCCTCGATACCCGAGCGGTACACCTCAGCGGTGTAGGCCGAGTAGTGGATGCCCAGCACCACGACACCGATCGTCATGGCGGAGATGGTGTTGGGCGCGATGAGGAAGACGAAGACCAACTGGACGAGGAGGGGTGTGGTGCGGATGAACTCCATCACCCCGTGCAGGATGCTGCCCACGTAGGGCACCCGCCGGACCATGGCGATGGCCAGGCCCAGGGCGAGCGCGATGAGATAGCCCATCACGGTGGCCTGGACGGTGACCCACAGGCCCTCCAGGAGGTCGGGCATGACCTCGTAGGTGAACTCGAGATCCCACATCTAGCCCACCCCCGCGCTTCCGCCGCCGACGGCCGGATGCTTGAGCAGGGCGGACAGCCCGGTACCGCCGGGCGGCGTCCGGCCGAGCTTGCGGTTGGCACGGCGTTCGAGCAGTCGCATCCCGGAGATCAGCACCTGCGCGATCAGGTAGTAGAGGATGAGGGCGCCGATGAACGCCACGATGGTCTCACCGGTGCCCTGGCGCATCTGCTGCGCCACGGCGGTCAGGTCGGCCACCCCGATGAGGTAGGCGACGGCGGTCGCCTTCATCAGCTCGATGACGAGGTTGCCGAAGGTGGGCAGCATCTGTGCCCACGCCTGGGGGAGCACCACCAGGCGTGTGCGCTGGAACCAGGACAGGTTCAGTGCGACCGTCGCCTCGACCTGCGCCTTGGGCACGGCGTTGATGGCCGCCCGGACGACCTCGGCGCCGTAGGCGCCGATGTTCAGGCCCAGTGCGAGGATCGCCGCGAACCTGTTCTCCAACTGGAAACCGGTCGCCAGCGGCAGCGCGTAGGCCATCCAGAACATCAGCACCAGGGCGGCGATGCCCCGGAACACCTCGACGTAGACCGTGGAGACGGCCCTCGGCAGCCAGTGCTTCATGCTGCCGAGGACGCCGAAGACCATGGCCAGGACGAAGGCCAGGGCACAGCCGCCGATGGTGAGCTGAATGGTGACCCACGCGCCGTCGAGATAGAGCGGAAGCCGCTCGATCAGGAACTCCACGGCTGGATCAGCCCTCGCAGAGCTGGGCGGTGGTGGTGTCGTCGGGCAGGTCGGCCTCGGTGAAGCCCCACTCCTCGCCCAGTTCCAGCAGGCGGCCGTTCTCCTTGAACTCGGCGATCACGCGGTTGACCTCCTCGAGGAGCTCGGTGTCCTCCTGGCGGAAGGCCAGGCCGCCCCAGCCGCGCTCCTCCTTGCCGTCGATCTCCGGGAAGAAGGCCTCGGTGACCTCGAAGGGGCCGCCGCGGTCCAGGAGCAGGTACGTGTGCGACACGCTCAGCATGGACATCGCGTCGGCACGGCCGGACTCCAGCAGCTCGTACCCGGCGGTCTGGTTGGAGATGAGCTCCATCTGGTCCTCGGGGACGCCGAAGTGCTCGGCGTAGGTCTGCTCGACCGAGCCGTTGAGGACCGCCAGCGTGAGGTCGGGGTTGTCCGCGAAGTCGGTGAAGTGCTGGATGTTCTCCGGGTTCCCCTCCTTCACCATGAACGCCTCGGGCGAGGTGGCGGTGGGCTCGGAGAAGGCGACCTGCTCGCAACGCTCCGGTGTGATGAACATGCCGGCCGCGATGACGTCGAACCGGTTGGCCTGCAGGCCGGGGATCAGACCGTCCCAGGCCACCGGGGAGGCCTGGATCTCGGGAACGCCCAGCTCCTCGAAGACGGCCTGGGCGACGGCCGGCGACTGCCCGGCCGGCTCACCCGAGCCGTCGATGAAGCCGAACGGGATCTCGTTGGCCAGTCCGACCGCGACGAAGCCCTGCTCGCGCAGGCGCTCCAGAAGGCTCGGCCCGCCTTCCTCCCCGCCTCCGCCGCTGTCGACCCGGCTACAAGCGGCGAGGCCGGCCGTGGCGAGCCCCACTCCCCCCAGTCGGAGTGCGTCTCGGCGGCCCCAGGTTCCTCGCTTGACCGCTGGTACCTGCTTCTTCACGACTGCTCCTCGAAAAGTTCGCGGGAGCGACGCCGCTGCCCGAGGTCAGGGCGACGACGCCGCGCATTCGGATGGTGGGACGCCGGATGCCGGCGAACCGCGGCGCGGTGCCGCAGGTGCCGACCGTCGACCGGAACACGGGCCGACGGCACTGGTACGGGGTGTCCCTCCCCTACCGCATCCTGCGCTAACAGGACATGTTTGGTCCGTTATGCACTGGTTATGCATGGCTGACCATCGGGTAACCCCCCTTTTGCCCAGCTCCATGCGCACCACCTGCACCTTGTGACCCTGGGTTCCAGCGCTCGTCACCCAGGGGTCCGTGACCCCGGACACGCGCGTGGGCGGGGTGGATCATGCATACCCCCTCCCACCCGTCTCCCACCACCGTCCGGTCGGGTGCTGCACAGAGTGACCGGACTACCACCCTCAACCGAGGCCTCCGGCCCAGCACCACCCGCCCGTCTCCCACCACCGTCCGGTCGGGTGCTGCACAGAGTGACCGGACTACCACCCTCAACCGAGGCCTCCGGCCCAGCACCACCCGCCCGTCTCCCACCACCGTCCGGTCGGGTGCTGCACAGAGTGACCGGACTACCACCCTCAACCGAGGCCTCCGGCCCAGCACCACCCGCCCGTCTCCCACACACGAGAACCGGGCCGACACCCTCGGTGAGGGTGTCGGCCCGGCCCAGCAGAGCGTGATCAGGCGACCGGCGTGGACTCGCCTTCGGGCTCCTCGACGATGAGCGGGTAGACACCGTTCTCGTCGTGGACCTCGCGCCCCGTCACGGGCGGGTTGAACACGCACAGAACCCGGAAGTCCTTCTTGATCCGGAGCGTGTGCTTCTCGTGACCGTCGAGCAGGTAGAGGGTGCCCGGGGTGATGGTGTGCTTCTCCCCGGTCTCCTCGTTGGTCAGCTCGGCCTCACCCTCGATGCAGTGCACGAGCTCGACGTGGTTGGCGTACCACATCGACGTCTCGGTCCCCGCGTACAGAACGGTCTCGTGGAACGAGAACCCCACACCCTCCTTGGCGAGGATGACCCGGCGGCTGCGCCAGTTGCCGTGCTTGACGTCGCGCTCGGTGTCGTTGACGTCGTCCAGGCTGCGAACGATCACTGCTGTCTCCTTCTGCGCGGGTGCGCCGTAAGTCCGAATCTGTGCTGGTGTAACACGGGGAGGGGCCGATCAGCATCCCGTTCCACGGTGTGCCGACCGGCCCCGCCACCCGGAGGTGGAGCGGTCCCCTCGTACGTCCTAGGCGGGCGCCGACACCTTGACCGCCGCACGAGCGGCGTCGGCCATGATGTCGAGTCCGGCCGTGAGCTCCTCCTCGGTCGTGGTCAGCGCCGGCAGGAGCTTGGCGACCTCGTCCTCGGGACCGGAGGTCTCGACGAGCAGCCCCCGGTCGAAGGACTCGGCGGCGAGCCGCTTGGCGATCCCAGTGTCCTCGAAAGCCAGACCGCGTGCCAGTCCGCGACCGCGGACGTGCGCGCCGGCCTCGGGGAACTCCGCCGCGATCTCGCCGAGGCGGGCGGCGACCAGGTCGCCCTTGGCCTTGGTGGCACTGGCGAACTCGTCGTTGCTCCAGAACTGGCGCAGCGCCTCGGAGCCGGTGATCATGGCGGGGTTGAAGCCCCGGAAGGTGCCGTTGTGCTCACCGGGCTCCCACACGTCCAGCTCGCGCTTGAACAGGGTGAGCGCCATGGGCAGGCCGTAGCCGCTGATGGACTTCGACAGCGTGACGATGTCCGGGGTGATCCCGGCCTCCTCGAAGCTGAAGAAGTCGCCGGTGCGGCCGCAGCCCATCTGGATGTCGTCGACGATCAGGAGCATGTCGTACTCGCGGCAGACCTCGGAGAGGCCGCGCAGCCAGCTCGCGCTGGCGACGTTGATGCCGCCCTCGCCCTGGATCGCCTCGACGATCACGGCGGCGGGCTTGTCCAGACCGGACCCGCTGTCCTCCAGCATGGCGCGCAGCCAGAGGAAGTCCGGCGTCTGGCCGTCCAGGTAGTTGTCGAACGGCATCGTGGCGACGTGGTCCAGCGGAACGCCGGCGCCGCCGCGCTTCATCGAGTTGCCGGTGACGGCCAGGGCGCCCAGCGTCATGCCGTGGAAGCCGTTGGTGAAGTTGATGATGGTCTCGCGACCGGTGTACTTGCGAGCCAGCTTCAGCGCGGCCTCGACGGCGTTGTTGCCCGCCGGTCCGGGGAACTGGACCTTGTAGTCCAGGCCACGCGGTTTGAGGACGATCTCCTCGAAGGTTTTCAGGAAGTCGCGTTTAGCGACGCTGTAGGCATCGAGGCTGTGGACGATGCGGTCGTCGGTCAGGTACTCGATGAGCTTGGTCTTCAGCTGCGGGTTGTTGTGCCCGTAGTTGAGCGAGCCCGCACCGGCGAAGAAGTCGAGGTAGGGCTTACCGGCCTCGTCGTAGACGTGGCTGCCGACAGCCTTGTCGAAGACGACCGGCCAGTTGCGGCAGTATCCGCGGACTTCGGATTCGAGGCGCTCGAAAGTCTCCATCGTGTGTTCCTTGGTTCCTTTCCCCAGGTTCGTGGGCTCGTGGCTTTGACGACGGGGTGGGTCAGGATCGATCGATCCGGTGCGGATGTTCAGTCACGCTCTTGGCTCGGCCTCGGCCCGAACGGGCCGATCCGAACAAGGTCCTCGGGCTCGTGTGGCGCGTCCCCTCCGGCGGGGAAGTGCTCCGCGCCGAAGAGGGGACTCCACACGGCTTCGACGCCGCGGTCACGGGCGAACGACGCGAACAGCGCACGGGATGCGGCGTTGTCCGGTGTAACGGTCGCTTCGAGGTGAGTCATACCCCGTTCGGTGATGCGGTCGCCGATGAAATCGAGCATCCGGCGGGCCAGCCGCTGTCCGCGGTACGCGGAGTCGACGGCGACCTGCCAGAGGAAGTAGGTGTCCGGGTCGTCGGGACGGACATAGCCGGTGACGTAGGCGGCGAGACGGCCGTCGGCGTCCTTGGCCACGACACTGCTCTTGGCGAAGTCCCTGCACCAGAGCGTGTAGGCGTACGGGGAGTTGACGTCCATTCCCGTCGCCCCCGCCAGCCGCCACATGTGCGGACCGTCCTCCACGGACGGGTGCGACAGGCGCACGCCTCCATGGCCCGCGGCCCCTGTGGTCTCGGAGCGCTCGGCTCCGGCGTCAGTGTGATCGCGTGCTTGGAGATTCGTTCGTTGATGTGGCACGTCGATCGAACATAGCGAACGAACGTCAATGGGATTTCAGGGAGATTCCGTGCAGATGTTTCGGGCCGCCCACATCGGGTATGGCTTGTTCATTTAACAGCGGAGCGTGCCTCTGACCTGGGCATTCGCGCGGGGCCAGATCCCCGCCCACACACCGGCTGACGCCGCCCCGATCAGGCGCTTCGGCATCCTCGCCGAGGGTCGCCGACGCCCCGTGGCACCGGGGTCCCCTGCGGGCGCCCGATGGCCCTCAGGGTCAAACATAGAGCCTGAACGAGCAATATTAAGCGTGCGTTAAGTCACATCAACTCGGTGGAAACCTCGCGACATAACGGGCAAGTGGGGCCGATCCACACATCACGCGACACATCGCACCCACCGATCGCGCCGCCGTGCACTGCGAAACCCCCGCAGTGGAGGCGCTCCGCGGGGTTGCCGACTCCAGAACAACGCATGGCCCTCAATTGACGCACGTGTGGGCAGAACGGGTCCAACGACCGCCGACGCCCTTGATGATTCGGAGATTTTCGCGCAGACTCTGCGTAGTACGACCCCATGTAGTACTACACTTGGTCGCATCGCGTCGCCGCAGTCCAGCCGGGTCGATCACCTCTGGCCGGTGACGGGAGCGCGAGCTTCGCTGACCCCGCCGTGGGAGACACGGTGCGGGCCACTGGCCACGGACCACAAGCCACGGATCGGAGGCGCCCGTGAACCGCCTGTACCACGAGAGCGAGGACTGGGTCGAGCAGGGCAACTGCCGTTCGTACGACCCGGAGATCTTCTTTCCGGTGAGCAGCACCGGGATCGGGCGCGTCGACACCGAGCAGGCCGTCGCCGTCTGCCGCAGTTGTACTGTTCGCCAAGAGTGCCTGCGGTGGGCACTGAGAGCCGGAGAGGCGCATGGCGTCTGGGGTGGCACCACCCCCGAGCAGCGCCGCTACATGCGGCGTGAGCTGGTTCCGGCTTCCTGAGGCGTCGCCCGGGGCCGCCGGGATCGCGGACGACCGCGCCCGGCGGCCCTTCCGCGTCCGCGTCTTGCGACCGGTCGCGGCACCGCTTAGGTTCGGTCACGTGCACCCGTCGCCCGCCGCCCGCGCCCGCCGGGAGTGCTCCGCGCGGGGACCGGCCGCCCAGGGCACCCCTCCCGTGATCGCACCGGCGCACGGACTGCTCCGGTGGGTGCGCACGGCGTTCCTCGCCGGGGCGTGCACCGGTTTGAGCTGGGCCGGGCACCAACTGTGGGCGGACACGGCCGCGAGCGGCGGCGGGTTCCTGCTCGCCACGGCGGTCCTCACACCCGTGCTGTGGCACTTCACCCGGATCATGCGAGGTTTCGGCGACCTCTTCGCCGTGCTGGCCTCGGTCCAGATCGTGCTGCACCTGGTTCTGCAGGGGTCGGGCGGCGCGGGCTCGGCCTTCGCCGGCACCGGGCACGCCGCGCACGGGCTGCTCACCCACACGCTCGGTCTCTCCCCCGGCATGCTCCTGGCCCATCTGTGGGCCGCACTGCTCGCCTCGGCGCTGCTCGCGCACGGCGAGGCGGCCCTGTGGTTCCTGGCCGTGCTCCTGGGACGCGCGCTGCCGCCCCTGCTGCGTGTGCCCCGTCTGGCCCTGGGCGCGGGGGCTCCGGTACCGAACGCGCCGACCGCCTCCGATCCGCGTTGGGCCACGGTCCGGGCGCACGGTCCGCGGGGACCTCCCGTCTCGCCTCTCACCACCCCTTGAGGCCCCGGACGCGCGCGCCGACGCCGCGGACCGGGCGCGAACCGCGTCCCGCCCTTCCCGGGCCGCCCACCAACCCACGGAGAGACCATGACCATCCTGCGCAGTGCGGCGTCGGCCGCCCTGATCCCCTTCACCGCGGCCGCCCTCGTCCTGGTGCCCGCCCCCGCCATGGCCCACGACGTGCTCACCGGCTCCTCGCCGGAGGACGGCGACACCCTGGACACGGTCCCGGAGGAGATCGTGCTGAGCTTCAACAACCCGCCGTTGGAGAGCGCCGAGGCCAGTGCCATCGTGGTGACCGGCCCCGACGGCGAGGAGTACCAGGACGGCGCCCTGGTCTTCGACGGCACCGACGTGTCGGTCCCGCTGCGGCCGATCATCGAGAGCGGCGACTACACCTTCGCCTTCCAGGTCGTCTCCTCCGACGGCCACCCCATCCAGGACTCGCTGGAGTTCACGGTCTCCGAGGAGGCGGCCGCGGCCGCGGCTCCGGAGGAGACCGGTGAGCCGGCCGAGGACGGGGCCCCCGCGGCCGAGGGCGACGAGGAGTCCGCCGACCCGTCACCCGCCGCGTCGACCGAGGCGGACGAGGGCGGCCCGTCCATGGCCGCGCTGGTGGTCGTCGGCGTGGTCGCGCTGGCCGGGATCGGCGCGGTCGTGCTGGTGGCGGTCCGCCTGCGCAACCGCCCCGGACAGTCCTGACGAGCGGACCCCGGCTGATGGCTGAGCCCCGAAACGGCGCTGAGGCCCGGACACGTCACCGTGTCCGGGCCTCAGCGCCGATCGCCGTACCCGGGGCGGGCATCCACGGAACACGCCCTAGACGCGCCGGGCCAGCAGGATGCTGATGTTGTCCTTGCCCCCCGCCTCCATGGCGGCCTGCCACAGGGCGTGGACGGCGGCCTCGTCGCTGCCCGCCTCGGCGATCATCCGTTCCATCTCCTCCGGCAGCACGAGGTCCGACAGCCCGTCGCTGCACATGAGCCACGCGCTGGGGTCGGCGGCCTCGTCGCGGCCCACGTGCGGGACCATCGAGCCGCCGGAGCTGCCGCCCAGGGACTGGGTGATGAAGTTCGTGGTGACGGGGCGCCCGTCCTCCGAGGGCGGGAGGGCCGGGGAGTCGTCCTCGGAGAGCTGGCGCAGGCGCCGGCCCTCCAGGCGGTAGGTGCGCGAGTCGCCGACGTTGAACCAGAAGTTGCCGTCGTTGTTGAGCAGGACCCCGGCGACCGTGGTCCCCATTCCGGAGAACTCGGTGTGCTGGGTGGCGTGGTCCTTGATCTCCTCGTCGATGTTGCTCAGCAGTTGGGCGATCTCCTCGGGACCGTTCAGTCTCGGGCCCATCTCGGCCATCCGGTGCACCGCGTGCTCCGAGGCGATCTCGCCCGCGGCCTGGCCGCCGATGCCGTCGGCGACGGCGAGGATGACGGGCTCGCCCACAGGCAGGACACAGCGCACCGGCGACGTCATGTTCGCACTGGCCACGGTCAGGGCACCCATGACGACGGCGTCCTCGTTGGCGGGGCGGATAGCGCCCCGGTGCGTGAGGGCCGTGACAATGACTTCCCCACCAGCGACACCCATACGCCCTTCCTCCCGTTTCGTCGGCCGTGGCCGGTCGCCCGGCACGTAAGGCCGGACCTTGGTCGAGTCCCGTTCAACGCCTGGATTCTGTCACCGTACCGAGCCACCGCAGGAGTCGGTCAAAATCCGCGTACATCATGGCGGAAAACACCCGGATACGCAGTTCCAGGCCCGCCTCCGGCCGCCGAAAGCGCTACGTCGGGCATGTGCGGCGCACACCCGTGACGGTCCCGCGTTCGGGTCCGACACTAGCGGTGTTGGAACCGGGCCGACAGTGCCCGCCGCAAGGTGGGACGAACGCGCGGGCCCCGGGGTTCTCGGGTCATTTCGGACGACACTGAAGGGACCTTAGGCCCGTGTCGCTCACCCGCATGGCGTTGTCGCGCCCCGAACCGTCTGGCAGAATGGTTCCCGTTGGGTGTCTAAGACGCAGACACACACGACCGCCCCCGCGCGCGGCCCTCAGGCCCAGCGGTGGTCTCGGCTCTCTCCTCGACCGGTCGTTTGGTGTGGTCTCCTTGCGTCTTCCCCTTCCTTCCCGATTCATTCCGCCTCCGGGCCACCGTGTGTGCTGTGTACGCACGGTGCTCAGTGCTGCCCGGCGTTCCCCGCCCGGCACCGCGTCCGGCCCGTGGGGCCCCGCATCCCCTTCCTGACCGCGACCCGCCCTCTCCTCCCTCCGCGCCCCGTGGCGTTCCCGCGCCGGTCGGCGCCGCTTCCCAGTACCGCCCGCAAGGATTCCGTCCCCGCTCAGGAGTCCCTTCGGGCCCGCCCACGACGGACACCGTGATGTGTCCAAGGAGTCCAGTCCAGTGAAGATCGCCATGGTCGCCGAACACGCCAATCCCCTCCCCGCGCACCGCGGTGAGCCGGCCTGCCCCGCGAGCCTGCACGTGTGCGCGCTGTCCCGACAGCTCGCCAAACGCGGCCACAAGGTCACCGTGTACGCCCGGCGCAGCTCTCCGGAACAGCCGGAGGGCAGGACACGCATGGCACGCGGCGTCTCCGTCATCTACCTCGACGCGGGACCGGGACGGCCGCTCACGGACGACGAGAAGGCCGAGCACACCGGTGCCTTCGGCACGGCCCTCGCCCGCGCCCTGGACGAGGACGCCCCCGACGTGCTGCACGCCGTCGGGTGGACCAGCGGCCTGGCCGCCCTGCACGCGCAGGCGCGCACCGGCCATGACAGGGGCACCACGCCCATCGTCCAGACCTTCCACTCGCTCAACGCCAGCGAGCAGCGCTCCGGGCTGGCCCACCGCCCCGACCGCGCGCGCATGGAGTCGGTCCTGGCCCAGCGCGTGGACCACGTCCTGGTCAACTCCACCGACCAGCAGGGCGAGCTCGCCCGGCTCGGGATTCCGCGCCAGCAGGTCAGCGTCGTCCCCTTCGGTGTGGACACCGACCACTTCAGCGTGGAGGGCAGCGCCTCCACCGATCCCTGGCAGTCGCGCCGTGAGGAGCGGCCCCGCCTGGTGTCGGTGACGTCCCTGACCGAGGCGGGCGGCGCCGACCGCCTCGTGGAGGCCATGACCCGGCTGCCCGAGGCCGAACTCCTGCTCGTCTCCACCGCCGACGACCTGGACGTCGCCCTGGACGAGAACGCCCGGCGCGTGGAGCTGCTGGCCAAGGAGGCCGGGGTGGACGACCGCGTCCACCTGACCGGCCCCGTGGACCGCAAGGAGCTGCCCCGCCTGCTCCGGTCCGCGGACGTCTACGTCTCCGCCGCGTCCTACGACCCCTACGGCGGCGCCGTGCTGGAGGCCATGGCCTGCGGGCTGCCCGTCGTGGCGACCGCCACCGGCGCGGTCCCCGGCGCCGTCCTGCACCGCACCAGCGGGGTGCTGATCCGCTTCGGGCGCCCTGAGGAGGTCGCGCGCGCCGTCCGTGCGGTGCTGCACACGCCGACCATGAGCTCCGCCTACGGCATCGCCGGCGTGGACCGCGCCCGCTCGCGGTTCACCTGGCAGCGCATCGCCATCGAGACGGAGATCGCCTACCAGCGGTCCCGGCCCCAGCAGGTCGAGCACGAGGACGACGAGGAGGACGAGGTGGACGGCCTCCTGCTGTCCGGAGCCTCGCACTGAACCGTGTCAGCGCCGCATCCGCGCACGCGTTCCCGGTCCCGGGGCATCCTTTCCCCGGGACCGGGAACAGTACCGTTACACCCCGGACGCCGGAGGGGCCGCCGAGCCGCCCCGGCGCCCCCGTGCACAGCGCAGCTCATCACCGAACGATGACCTTCGATCACCAGGGACTGCTCTTCCGCCGCGACCGGCAGTTCCACGAGGTGGCCCGAGAGCGGCTCCGCTCCGCGCTACGCGAAAACGCCCACGCCGTCCTGGCGGTGGACGACCGGCGCGCCGCCGAGGTGACCGCCGGTCTGAGGCCGCAGGAGCGCGCGAGGGTGCACGTCACGGCCCCCGGTCGGCTCTACGACGCCCCGGGCCGGACCCTGGCGGCACTGCACCGCTTGGCTTTCGCGCACGAACCCGCGCCGGTGGTCGTGGTCACCGAGCCCCCGCTGCCGTCGGGAGCGTCCATGGAGTTCCGCGAGTGGATGCGCCTGGAGTCCGTGCTGTGCACCGCTCTGGCCCCGATGCGGCTACGGCTGCTGTGCGCGCACGACGACCGCGGCCTGGCGCCGCGCGTCAGGACCGCGCTCCGGGCCACCCATCCGGTGCTGGTCGGTCCGGACGGCCCCGCCGCCAATCCGGGCTACCTGGGCACGCAGGCCTTCGGCTCCCGCCCGGCCGAGCCCGAGCCGCTGCCCGTCACCGGCCCCGTGCACCGCCTGGACATCGGGATGTCCCTGCCGAGGCTGCGGCGTGAGCTGACGTCGCTGGGCGCGGCCGTCGGCCTTGCGGAGAGCCGCGTGGACAGCCTGGTCGTGGCCGTGAACGAACTGGCCGCCAACGTGCTGGAGCACGGGGCGGGCAAGGGCACGGTGAGCGTCTGGCGGGCTCCGGGACGGTGGGTGTGCGACGTGTTCGACGAGGGCGGCGGGCTCTCGGACCCGCTCACCGGCTACCGCCCGGCCGACACCATGCGCCCGCGCGGCTACGGCCTGTGGATCACCCGCCAGAGCTGCGACTTCCTGGAGATCTGCGGGGACGCCGACGGTTCGCTGGTGCGCCTGCACTTCCTGGACCGCTGAGCCTTCGGGCCCCGCGGTGCCCGAAGGCCGACCCGCCGGGCCACGCCACCCCGCGGCCCTCGGTATCCTCGGCAAACGTCCGCCGAACCGCTTCCAGGACCCGAAGAGTCCTGCGAGGGGCGCACAGGGTTGCGCGGGAGGAGCCGTGGCCGCGCTGAGGAACGAGCAAGGCGCGGCGACGACGATGAACCCTGTACTCCGCGCCCCGACCCCCGTCGCGAGCTTGCGAGCGCGCGAAGAACACAGGAGGAAACACGATGACCACCCCGTTGAGCGATGACTCCCTGCCCGGGCTCCTCGACCTGGCTCGGCGCGACTACAAGGACCTCGCCGGCCAGGGCCTCAAGCTCGACCTGACCCGCGGCAAGCCCGCGCCCGAGCAGCTCGACCTGTCCGAGGGGCTGCTCGACCTGCCCGGCGGCCACACGGCCGCCGACGGCACCGACGTGCGCAACTACGGCGGCCTGCGCGGCCTGCCCGAGCTCCGTGCGATCTTCGCCGACGTGCTGCAGGTACCGGCCGACCAGCTCCTGGCCGGGGGCAACTCCAGCCTGGAGATGATGCACGACTGCCTGGTCCACGCGCTGCTGAGCGTGATGCCGGGCGCCGAGTCGCGCTGGGTCGACCAGGAGCGGATCGTGTTCCTGTGCCCGGTGCCCGGCTACGACCGGCACTTCGCGCTGTGCGAGCGGTTCGGCATCGAGATGGTCGCGGTCCCCATGGACGGGTCCGGCCCGGACATGGACGTCGTGGAGCGCCTGGTCGCCGAGGACGCGGCGGTCAAGGGCATCTGGTGCGTGCCCAAGTACAGCAACCCGAGCGGCGTCAGCTACAGCGACGAGACCGTGGCCCGGCTGGCGCGGATGGAGACGGCCGCTCCCGACTTCCGGATCTTCTGGGACAACGCCTACGCCGCGCACCACCTCACCGACGAGCCGGTCGAGATCGCCGACCTCCTCACCGCGTGCGCCGAGAGCGGTAACCCGGACCGCGCGTTCGTGTTCGGCTCCACCTCCAAGGTCACCTTCGCCGGTGCCGGTGTGGGCTTCTTCGGCTCCTCCGCCGCCAACGTGGACTGGCTGACGGCCAACAACTCCAAGCGTTCGATCGGCCCCGACAAGGTGAACCAGCTGCGCCACCTGGAGTTCCTGCGGGACGCCGAGGGCGTGCGCGCGCACATGGAGCGGCAGCGCGAGCTGCTGGCACCCAAGTTCGCCGCCGTCCAGCGGATCCTGTCCGAGGAGCTCGGCGGCACCGGCCTGGCCACGTGGACCGACCCCGAAGGCGGGTACTTCGTCACCCTGGAGGTCGTCGAGGGCTGCGCCAAGGAGGTCGTGCGCCGCGCGGCCGAGGCGGGCATCGTGCTGACTCCGGCCGGGGCGACGCACCCCTACGGTGACGACCCGCGCGACGCCACGATCCGCATCGCGCCGAGCTTCCCCGGCCTGGCCGAGCTGGAGCGGGCGATGCACGGTCTCACGGTGTGCGTGCGCCTGGTCGGCTATGAGAAGGCCGCCGGCGCCTGATCCGCCGCGAAGCGGGGGCGCGTACGGGTAACACCCGGTGCGCGCCCCCAGGGCGTGTTCGGCCGCACACGCCCTAGTCCTCGGTGCCGCCCTGGTCCTGGAACGAGCCCACGGCGGCGCCGGTGCTCGGCAGGATCGGGATGACCTGGTCGATGCCGGCGATCACGAACAACCGGTTCACCTGCTGCTGGGGTTCGGCGACGACCAGGCCCAGGCCCTGGTCGCGCGCGTGGCGGTAGGCCGCGACGAGCACACCGATACAGCGGGAGTCGCAGAAGGCGACCTTGGCGAGGTCGACGACCACGCCCACGGGAACCTCCTGCAGGACGACCTCCAGGACGTCGGCCAGGGCGGGGGAGGTCACCGCGTCCATCTCCCCCACGGGGGTGACCACGACGACGCCATCCTCGCGGCGGGTCGAGATGTCTGTCGTCACGCTCGGTTCTCCTTGTCGACGGACGGCCCCTGATCACATCATGGCGGCCAAGGGTCACGCTCGGGACTCGTCACGCAGGGTTCGCGGAGCCTTCACCGGCCGTCCGCCCCGGGGCGGCGCATCCTCTGCTGCGGTCCGGTGTTCTCGGCCAGGAGGTCGCGGGCCACGTCCACGACCTTCTTCCGGTTGCGCTGGGCCACCTCCCGCAGCGCGGCGAAGGCGGCGTCGGCGTCGCAGCCGCGGGCGTGCATGATGATCCCCTTGGCCTGGTCGATCACAGTACGCGCCGACATGGCCCGGCGCATGTGCGCGGTCTCGCGCGCGGCGTCGGCCTGTCGGCCCACGTTGTGCAGGGCCGCCGCGGCGTGTTCGGCGAGCAGCGCGGTCAGCGGCACGACGACGTCCTCGTCGAAGGCGTCGGCCCGCGACGAGTGGACGCCGAAAGTGAGGACGCGTTCGTCGCCCGGCCCCTCGCTCGGCACCGTGACGGAGGAGCGGTCACCGCACTGGACCGCCATGCTCGTGTACCGCGGCCAGCGGTGCTCGCGCAGGACGTCGCCGACCCGGACCTGGTGCATCTCGCGCACGGCCTCCACGGTCGGCCCCTGGTCACTCGTGTACTGGTGCTCCAGGGCGGTGGACAGGTCGGCGTGCGAGGCCCCGTAGTCGGCCACCACGTGCCGTACGGAGCCGTCGGGCCCCTCGACCTCGCGCCAGACGACCACGAGCGCGGCCGAGCACCCGGGCACGCCCAGGGCGGCGGCACGGCTCATCTGGTCCAGGGCGCGTTCGAGGGTGGTGCCCTCGTTCTGCCCCAACGCACCGATGTCGCGGGCCAGGCGTTCGATCCACACCGTACGGCCTCCTTCCGCGTCGGGGCCCCCTATACCGTAACCTCGGACGTCAGCCCGTCCCGACATCCACTAGCGTCGGGGGCGGGCACCGGAGACAACGGTGTCGTGGCCCCCGGAGCGGGAACCGCCGAAGACGCCGTCGACGAAGACCGGGAGACCCGAGCGTGTCCGAGAACCTCGCCGGACTGCAGCGTGAGACCAATGCGCTCAGTGAACGCGTCGCCGCCCTGCGCAGTACCCACGCGATGTACCCCGACGACGCCCGGGGCACGGCCGAGGCCGCGCTCACCGAACTGGAGTACGCCGAGCGCCTGCTCGCCGACGCGGGCGCGGAACTGGCACGGTCCTACAGCGAGCAGCCGGAGCCGCGGCGCCAGGGCGACGACGGCGACCGGGTCCTCCTCCGCGCCATGTTCGCCGAGCTCAGCGTCCCGGTGGTGCTCCTGGACCACGAGGGCTACATCCGCAGGATCAACAACGCCGGCGCCACCCAGCTGGGCAGCGCACCCGGCTACCTCACGGGCAAGCCGTTCACGCACTTCGTCGACCTGCGCACACGCGCGGCGCTGCAGTCGTGGCTGGCGTCCGTCCTCCGCGGCGGCGGGTCCACGACCGTGCAGGCACGGCTGGCCCAGCGCGGCTGGGCCGAGGACGTGCACCTGACGCTGACGCGCCTGGAACTGCCCACCGAGCCGCATCCGCTCGTCCTGGTGGCGATGTCGCCGCCGATGGGCGGGGCCGACGAGGAGGGCCCCTCTCCGCTGGCGCCGGAGGTGGAGGACCAGGTGGTCGTGCTGGCGGCCCGTCGGCTGGACGTGCTCACCCGGATGACGCGCCTGCTGCTGCGCAGCGCCGGCCCCAGCGGCGCCGGTGAACCGCTGGCACTGGCCGACGCAGCCGACCTTCTGGCCGACTCCTACGCCGACTGGGTGGTCGTGGACGTGTGCGATCTTCCGGGCGACCCCGAGGCGGCGCGCCGGGCGGAGGTCGCGGGGCCGACGGACGCGCCCGCGGTGCTGCGCGAGGCGGTGGCGGCGGCCGCGCCGGGCGAGGGCGCCGTGCTCGGCGAGGTGCTGGTGCGGGGCCAGTCGCTGCTCTTCCCGCTGATCGAGGACGAGGGCGTGTTCGGCCACACCGCGTCCGGTGTGCCGCTGCTCGCGGCCCTGGGCGCGGGTTCGCTGCTGTCGGTGCCGCTGCGGGGCAGCCGGGGCGTGCGCGGCGCCCTCACACTGATCCGGCGCAGCGCCCGGGGCAGCTTCCGGCTGGCCGACCTGGGCCTCATCGAGGAGATCGGCGAGCACATCGGCCTGGCGCTCCCACCTCGGGTTCGGGGCGCTTGACGCCGGGTCCTTCGTCGTCGCCTGCGCCTGCGCTCGTTCCTCGCTCCGGCTTGGCTCCTCCTGCAGGCACCGGCGCGCCCCTCACCCCTGTGCTTTCTTTGGGCCTCCGCTCGTTCCTCGCTTTGGCCCGGATCAACCCCCCTGGGGTTTGCGCAGGCTGATGTGTGCACGCCCGACCCCATGGGGCCGAGGCGGCTTGAACGGCCTCCCTCTCACCCCCTGCACACCTGTTGGCTGGACGGCCTACGTCCGGCCCCCTGGGCGCAGGCGGCTGCACTCTTTCCGAAACCCGAAGAGATCGGACGTGTACATACCGGCTCTCGGCGCTACCGGGGGACGAGCACGCTTGTGCCCACGTGACCCCAGGGGGTTAGAGGTGCACGTTTGTACTCACAGGACCCCTGGGGGTTGGAGGTGGCCGTTCGGCCTGCCCGAGCCACAGGGGGGTTGCGAGGGGTGCCCAGGATTCTGCGGGAGGAGTCAAGCCGAAGCGAGGCACGAGCGCAGGCGCAGGCGACGACAAAGAACCCTGAGCACCCCTCGCACGGGCCAAAGCGAGGAACGAGCGGAGGCCCAAAGAAAGCACAGGGGTGAGGGGCGCGCCGGAGCCTGCAGGAGGAGACGGGGCCGCAGCGAGGAACGAGCAAGGCAAGTCGACGACGAAGGACCCGGCATGAAGCGCCCCGAACCCAACCCGAACCCAACCCGAACCCAACCCGTCACAGGGCGCCCGAGGGACCGTGGACGGTGTCGACGAGGGTGGAGAGCCGCGACACCGAGCTGTCCATCCGTCGCACGCTCTCCACCAGGGGCTGGTCGGTGTCCTGGTAGTGGGTCATGACGTGCTCGCGCAGCTCGGCGAGGTCGGACTGCACCTGCCGGGAGCGCTGCGAGAGCTGTTCGGCCAGGACCCGGCCGGGCTCGCCGGTCTCCTGCCCCAGGTCGCGCTGCAGGGCTCGGGCCTGCTCGCGCATCTGCGACTTGAGCTGGTGGAGTTCGACGAACACCTCGACCTTCGAGCGCAGCACCCAGGGGTCGAAGGGCTTGAGCAGGAAGTCCACGGCGCGTGAGGCGTAGCCCCGGAAGACCTGGTGCCGGTCGATCTCCTGCGCGGTGAGGAAGATGATCGGCACGTCCTTGGTCTTGTCCCGCTGCTTGATGTGCGCGGCCGTCTCGAAGCCGTCCATGCCGGGCATGACCACGTCCAGCAGGATGACGGCGAAGTCCGTGCCGAGCAGGTGCTTGAGCGCCTCCTCGCCGGAGTTGGCCCGGACCAGGTTCTGGTCGAGGGACGTGAGCGCCGCCTCCAGCGCGATCAGGTTCTCGTCGCGGTCGTCGACGAGAAGGATGTTGGCCTTCTGGGTCATGTTGATTAGTCCAGGTCTTCGGTCGGGGCGTCCGTTGCGCCATTGTGCCCGTTCGCGTCGGCCGGTGACGCATCGGATCGGGCCTCGTCCGCCGCCGCACCGGCGATGGTCTCCTCCCGGCCCGCGGTGAGCCAGCGTCGCATGACGTCCAGCAGGTGGTCCAGGTCGACCGGTTTGGTCACGTAGTCGGTGGCGCCCGAGGCCAGGCTCCGCTCGCGGTCGCCCTGCATCGCCTTGGCCGTGAGGGAGATGATGGGCAGGTCGGCGAACTGCGGCATGTCCCGGATCTTGCGGGTGGTCTCGTTGCCGTCGAGTTCGGGCATCATCACGTCCATCAGGACGAGGGAGATGTCCTCGTTGGCCTCCAGGCGCTCGATGCCCGAGCGCCCGTTGTCGGCGTAGAGCACCTCCAGGCCCTGTGCCTCCAACGCGCTGGTGAGCGCGAAGACGTTGCGCACGTCGTCGTCGACGATGAGGACGCGCCGGCCCGTCAGAACGGCTCTGCGCTCGGGGTCGGGCCTGGCCTCGACGGTGTCGTGCTCCTCTTCGGCGTCGGCCGAGCCCGGGGCCGTCTCGGGTGCCTTGAGCACCGGCACCGTGGGCAGCGGCTCGTTGCCGAGGTCGGTGAGCGCGGCCACGGCGGCGTCGAAGTCCTCGTCCTGCAGGTCGAAGCCGTCGCCGGCCGGTGCGCGCTCGACGGCGCGCGTCTGCGGCGTGTCGGCGACCTGGACGGGTTCGAGGCCGCTGGGCTCCTCGGCGCGCTCCGCCGCGTCCTCGGGCAGGCGCACCGGCAGCAGGAGCGTGAACGTCGATCCCTGGTTGGCGACGCTCTGGACGCGGATCTCGCCGCCCAGCAGGCGCGCGAAGTTGCGGCTGATGGACAGCCCCAGCCCGGTGCCGCCGAAGCGGCGGGAGGTGCCGCCGTCGCCCTGGTGGAAGGCCTCGAAGATCACCTGGAGCTTGTCCTCGGCGATCCCGATGCCGGTGTCGGCGACGGTGAACGCGATGACCTCCTCGTTCTCCACGAACATGTCGAGGTCGGCGTCGTCCAGCGCCCAGGCGGGCTCGATCAGCAGCCGCACCTCGCCCTGCGGCGTGAACTTGACCGCGTTCGAGAGCAGGTTGCGCAGTATCTGCTGGAGGCGCTGCTCGTCGGTCCACAGGGTGCCGGGGATGTCCGGGGACACGTCCACGGCGAAGGCCAGGCCCTGTTCGCCGGTGACCGGCCGGAACGTGGCCTCCACGTAGTCGACGAGCTGGGCGATGGACACCTCGCTGGGCTGTACCTCGGCGCGCCCGGCCTCCACCTTGGACAGGTCGAGGATCTCGTCGATGAGCAGCAGCAGGTCGCTGCCGGCCTTGTGGATGGTCTGGGCGAACTCGACCTGCTTCGGGGACAGGTTCTGTTCGCCGTTGTCGGCCAGGAGCCGGGCCAGGATCAGCAGGCTGTTGAGCGGCGTGCGCAGCTCGTGCGACATGTTCGCCAGGAACTCCGACTTGTACTTGGAGGAGACCTGGAGCTGGTGGGCGCGCTCCTCCAGCGCGTTCCTGGAGCGCTGGATCTGCTGGTTCTGGAGCTCGATGGCCCGGTTCTGGTTGGCGAGCTGGGTGGCCTTCTGGCGGAGCTCGGCGTTCTTGCCCCGCAGCTCCTCCTGCTGGCGCTGGAGCTCGTTGGACCGCTCGCGCAGCTGGCTGGCCAGCTGCTGGGACTGTTCGAGCAGGTGCTCGGTGCGGTTGTTGGCCAGGATGGTGTTGATCGTGGTGCCCAGGAGCGCCACGAGCTGGCGCAGGAAGTTCTTGTGGATCTCCCGGAACTCGCTGTAGGAGGCGAACTCGATGACGCCGAGCGAGCGCTCCTCGGAGACGATCGGCAGGATGTACAGGTTGCGGGGTTCGGCCTCGCCCAGTCCCGACTCGACGGTGACGTAGCCCGAGGGGATGTTGCGGATGTGCTGCTCGACCTGTTGCTGCAGCGCCTCGCCCGCGACGCCGACACCCTTGCGGATCCGGCGGCGGCCGTCCTCGGGCTCGAAGCCGAACCCGGCGTAGAGGCGGAAGATGTCCTGGTCGTCCTGGTCCTCGGGCAGGTAGCAGGCCCCGTGCTGGGCCTCCATGAGCGGTGTCACCTCGGTCATGATGAGGCGGGCCAGCTCGTGGAGGTCGCGGTGCCCCTGGATGTGGCCGGAGATGCGGGCCAGGTTGGACTTGAGCCAGTCGGCGTCGCGCTGGTCGGCGGTGGTCTCGCGCAGGTTGGACACCATCAGGTTGATGTTGTCCTTGAGCTGTTCCATCTCGCCGCGGGTGTCGACCTGGATGTTGCGTGTCAGGTCGCCCTTGGCGACGGCGTTGGCGACCTCGGCGATGGCGCGGACCTGTGTGGTGAGGTTGCCCGCCAGGCCGTTCACGCTGTCGGTGAGCTGCTTCCAGGTGCCGGAGACGCCCTCGACCTTGGCCTGGCCGCCCAGCTGGCCCTGGCTGCCCACCTCGTGGGCCACGCGGGTGACCTCGGTGGCGAAGGCCGACAGCTGGTCGACCATCGTGTTGACCGTCGTCTTGACCTCCAGGATCTCGCCCTGCGCGTTGACGTCGATCTTCTTGGTCAGGTCGCCCGCGGCGACCGCGGTCGTCACCTCGGAGATGTTGCGCACCTGCGTGGTGAGGTTGTGCGACATCGAGTTGACGTTCTCGGTGAGGTCGTTCCAGATGCCGGAGACGCCCTTGACGTTGGCGCGCCCGCCGAGCTTGCCCTCGGTACCCACCTCGCGGGCCACCCGCGTCACTTCGTCGGCGAACGCGGAGAGCTGGTCCACCATGACGTTGATGGTGTCCTTCAGCTCCAGGATCTCGCCCTTGGCGTTGATCGTGACCTTCTTGGTCAGGTCGCCGGCCGCCACCGCGCGCGTGACCATGGAGATCTGCCGCACCTGGTAGGTGAGGTTGTTGGCCATGGAGTTGACGTTGTCGGTCAGGTCCTTCCACACGCCCGACACGTCGCGGACGTGGGCCTGTCCGGCCAGTTTGCCCTCGGTGCCGACCTCACGGGCGACCCTGGTCACCTCGCTGGCGAAGGAGTCCAGCTGGTCGACCATCTTGTTGATGGTGTCCTTGAGGTCGAGCATCTCGCCCTGGGCGTCCACGGTGATCTTCTTGCTCAGGTCGCCCTTGGCGATCGCCGTCGTCACCTGCGAGATGTTGCGGACCTGGTAGGTGAGGCTGTTGGCCATCGAGTTGACGTTGTCGGTCAGGTCCTTCCAGATCCCCGACACGCCCTTGACGTTGGCGCGCCCGCCGAGCTTGCCCTCGGTACCCACCTCGCGCGCGACCCGCGTCACCTCGTCGGCGAAGGAGTCCAGTTGGTCCACCATCGTGTTGACGGTGTTCTTCAGGGCGAGCATCTCGCCCTGGACGTCGACCTCGACCTTGCGGGTGAGCTCACCGCGGGCCACCGCGGTCGTCACCTGCGAGATGTCGCGCACCTGGTTGGTCAGGTTGTCGGCCATCGAGTTGACGTTCTCGGTGAGGTCCTTCCAGATGCCCTGGACCCCTCGCACGTTCGCGCGCCCGCCGAGCTTGCCCTCGGTGCCCACCTCGCGCGCGACCCGCGTCACCTCGTCACCGAAGGTGGAGAGCTGGTCCACCATCGTGTTGACGGTGTCCTTGAGGTTGAGCATCTCGCCCTGGACGTCGATCATGATCTTCTTGCTCAGGTCGCCCTGGGCGATCGCCGTCGTCACCGCGGAGATGTCGCGCACCTGGTTGGTGAGGTTGTCCGCCATCGAGTTGACGTTCTCGGTGACCTCGCGCCAGGCGCCGGAGACGCCCTCGACCTTGGCGCTGCCGCCGAGCTTGCCCTCGGTGCCGACCTCGCGGGCCACCCGGGTGACCTCCTCGGTGAAGCCGCTCATCTGGTCGGCCATCCGGTTCACCGTCGTGGCCAGGCGCAGCAGGTCCCCGTTGAGCTCGCCCCGGCGCCCCTCGGTGGAGGCCCTGCGGTTCAGCTGGCCCTCGGCGACGGAGTCGAGGACCCGGGCGACGTCGGTGACGGGATCGGCGACCTCGTCGAGGAGGTCGTTCAGGGCCTGCGCGCTCTTGCCCCAGGCGCCGCGTGCGGGGTTGACGCTGACGCGCTCGTTGAGCCGGCCCTCGTCGCGCACCACGTCGCCGACCCGCTGCAGGCCGCTGCTCAACTGCTCGCTGTGGTCGACCACCTCGTTGAACACCGAGGCGATCTCCCTGATGGTGCCGCTGCCCCGCTTGCGCAGGCGGACGCTGAAGTCGCCGTCCCGCATGCGGTACAGGGCGCGCAGAATCTCGTCGAGCTGTTCTTCGGCCACTTCCTGGACCGCCTCGGGCATCGAATCCCTCCACTGAAAGGTGTCGCTGCCTTACACTAACCGCCCACGAGGTCGGGCACAGGTGGGTTGACCAAGCAGTCCTGGTCGCACACCACGCGTATCGTGGCAGTGACCGCGCCCCCGCCCAGTGACGAAGGACACATACGGCTTGCCAGCACACGATGCGTTGAAGGTCGCCCGGCACGAGTTCCCTCCGGCTCCGGAGACCGCCGCGGCTGCCCGCGAGTTCGTCCACGACACCTTGCTGTCCTGGGGCGTCGAGCCAACCGACGATGTCATTCTCCTGGTCAGTGAACTGGTGACCAACGCGGTCATCCACGCCAAGTCGACCTTGGAGGTGACCGTCCGCCGCGGTGAGGGATCGACCGAGGTGATGGTCACGGACGCCGCACCCGAGAGGGCGGTCCCCCAGGCCGGCCCGCTCTCCGTCGACACCTCCTCCTCGGGGGACGACGCCCGTACCGGGGGCCTCGGCCTGGCGCTCGCCTCGGCCATCGCCTCCAGTTGGGGCGTGAGCTACGGGCGGGCGGACAAGGCCGTGTGGTTCCGGGTGGACGACGTGCCCGAACGGGCGTCCCTGGAGTCCCCGCCGGTACGCGGCGGGGTGCGCCGCGCCTCGCGTCCCACGACGTGGTCCGCGCTCGACGCCGCCCTGAGGGCGCGGCTGAGCCTGCCCCAGCTCCTGGAGCGCACGGTGGAGCACGCGGCGACCGCGCTCGGCGGGGACGCCGCCTACATCGCCCTGGCCACCTCGGACGAGACCATGTGGGAGGTGCGCTCCGCGGTCGGCCTCAACGATCCCTGGCGCCCGCTGCGGGTCCGCACCGAGGAGGTCTTCCCGTCCGCGGCGCCGGAACCGGGCGCGGTGATCAACGACGACCTGATGATCGCCCGGGCCAACCGGGGCCGCCTGGCGCGCAGCGGCATGCGGTCGCTGGTGACGGCCCCGCTCATCGTGGACGGCCGCGTCACCGGGCTCCTCGGGGTGGCCTCCGGCCGCCCGCGCCACTTCGGCCCCACGGCGGCCAAGCGCCTACAGGAGGGCGCCGACCTCATCGCCCTGCCGGTGGAGCGGGCCCGCCTGGCGGAGGTCGAGCTCAACCGGCGCGCCTCCCTGAGCTTCCTGGCCGAGGCCAGCGACCTGCTCGCGGGCACGCTGGACGAGCGGATGACCGGGGCCCTGGCCGCACAGCTGATCACCTCCCGTCTGGGCCAGTGGTGCGCCATCCACACGATCAACGAGCTGGGGACCTTCGAGCTGACCCACGTGGTCCACGGGGACGAGAACTACAACGACGTCCTGCGCGACCTGCTCACGAGCCTGCCCCCGCGCGAGGAGCGCGACCCGCAGCCGCTGTGGTCGCCCTCGGACCTGGCGGAGGTCGACGAGCACCTCGCCCGTGAACTGGCGCGCGGTTCGGCGATCAGCATCCCGCTGGTCGCGCACGGACGCCCGCTCGGCCGGATGACGATCGGCAAGGGCGAGTCCGACGACTTCACCCGGGACGAGGTGGACGTCGCCGACGACCTCAGCCGCCGGGTGGCCTCGGCCATGGAGAACGCCCGGCTGCACGAGAAGCAGTCCGCGATGAGCGAGGCGCTCCAGCGCAGCCTGCTGCCGGCCCGGGAGAAGGAGCCCACCATCCCGGGCGTGGACCACGCGGTGTTCTACCGTCCGGCCGACGAGAAGAACGTGGTGGGCGGGGACTTCTACGACGTGTTCGCGGCCAGCGGCCGGTGGTGCTTCGCCATCGGCGACGTCTGCGGGACCGGCCCCGAGGCGGCCGCGGTCACCGGGCTGGCCCGCCACACCCTGCGTGCCCTGGCCAAGGAGGGCTTCACCCCGTCGCACATCATGCAGCGGCTGAACATGGCGATCCTGGACGAGAACACCTCGACCCGCTTCCTGACCATGCTGTACGGGGAGATGACCCCGGCCACCGACGAGTCCGGCGGTATGCGCCTGCGCATGGTCTCCGCCGGCCACCCCCTCCCGCTGCGGCTCAACCAGAAGGGCGAGGTGGAGTCGTTCGGCTCCTCCCAGCCGCTCCTGGGCGCGTTCGAGGACGTGGGCTTCTCGACGGAGAACGTGGACATCCGCCCCGGGGAGGTCGTCCTGGCGGTCACCGACGGCGTGACCGAGCGCCGCAGCAACTCCGACATGCTCGGCGACGAGGGCCTGATGGAGATCTTCTCCGGCTGCGCCGGCCTGACCGCCCAGGCGGTGATCAGCCGCATCGACCGCGAGCTGGAGGAGTACGCCCCGGGCGGCCACACCGACGACACGGCCATGCTGGTCCTGCGCTTCCTCTGAGCCGGGGCCGCCGGACCCGCGGACTCACAGCCAGCCCATGTCCTGGGCCGTGCGGATCGCCGACATCCGGTTGTCCGAGCCGGTCTTGCCGATGGCGTTGGACATGTAGTTGCGCACGGTCCCCTCGGTCAGGTGCAGGGACGCGGCGATGCGAGCGACCGTGGCACCGTCCGACGCCGCTCTGAGCACCTCGGCCTCACGGTCGGTCAGCGGACTCTCCCCGCCCACCATGGCGGCCGCGGCCAGGTCGGTGTCGATGTAGCGGCCGCCCTCGTGGACGCGGCGGATCGCGCCGGCCAGCTGGTCCACCGGCGCGTCCTTGGCGAGGAAGCCGCGAGCCCCGGAGGCAAGCGCGCGGCGCAGGTACCCGGGTCGGCCGAAGCTGGTGAGGATGACCACGCCGCAGTCGGGCGTCCGCTGCCTGAGCCGTCCCGCGACCTCGAGCCCGGTCGCGCCGGGCATCTCGATGTCCAGCACGGCGACGGCGGCGCCGTGCTCCAGGACGGCGTCGACCACCTGGTCGCCCCGCCCGACCTGGGCGACGACGTCGAGGTCCTCCTCCAGGCCGAGGAGGGCGGCGATGGCTCCACGGACCAGGTGTTCGTCATCCGCCAGCACGATCTTGATCAAGGTCGTTCCTTCCCCGGTGTCCGTTTTGCGCGGGCACGGTATCGTTCCGGACATCGTGGTGTGCTCGTCACTCGCGGTCGCCGCCAGGGGGCGACGGCACCGCGCACATCCGGCCCACAACGTGGGAGCGGACTCGAAACCCTGGTATATCGCGCTCTCACCCTGTTCTAACCCATGCGGCTCAAGATGATGAGTGTCAGCAGGCATCGTCCCGCCAGCCGGAGGATGAGTTGAACCCCAACGAACCGAACGAAGACACCGCGCCCGCCCCCGGCGAGCCGACCCCGCCCGAGGGGCCCTCCTCCGAGAACCAGGTGGACGACCCCTCCGAGAGCCGGTCCCCGCGCTTCTCGCCGCCCTCCGGACCGCACTGGGCCACCGGACCCGAGAAGTACCAGGGCGCGGCCTACACCTACGCCGCGCAGGACACCTCCGGTGAGGGGCCCGGCCTGGGAGCGGGTGCGGCCCAGGCCCAGGCCCAGGCCCAGGCATCCGAGCCGTTCTCCCACCACCCCAGCTCCTCCGTACCGCCGCACGGCGGCGGATACTCGAGCGCACCCCAGACCGCGGCCTTCGCGTCGGGCGGGTACGGCGGCCACCCCGGACAGGGCGGCCACCCCGGCCAACCCGGACAGGGCGGGTACCCCGGGCACCCCGGACAGGGCGGCTACGGCGGCCAGCAGCCCCCGCCCCCCGGTGGGACGCCCCCGGAGCACCCGCACTACGGCGGTATGCCCCCGGGCGCCCAGCCCCCGCCCGCCCCGAAGCGCGGCTCGGGCAAGATCATCGCCATCGCCGCCGCGACCGCCCTGGTCACCAGCCTCATCGTGGGACCGGCCACCGCCCTGGGCACGGCCTACCTGCTGCCCGGTGGCGGGCTCGGCTCCCCCAGCAGCTCGCTCGACGGCGAGCAGGGCAGCACGCCCACCGAGGGCGAGGTCGGAGAGGTCGCCGACACCGTCCTGCCGAGCGTGGTGTCCATCCAGACCACCGACGGCAGCGGCAGTGGCGTGATCCTGTCCTCCGACGGCCAGATCCTCACCAACGCCCACGTGGTGGCCTCGGCCCGCAACGGCGAACTCCAGGTCCTGTTCAACGACGGCTCGACCGCCCGGGCCGAGGTCCTGGGCGCGGACACGGTCTCCGACATCGCGGTGATCCAGGCCGAGGGCCGCACCGACCTGACCCCGGCCGTGCTGGGCGACTCCGACCAGATCGGGGTGGGGGGCGACGTCGTCGCCATCGGCTCCCCGCTGGGGCTGCAGGGTACGGTCACCACGGGTGTGGTGAGCGCGCTCAACCGGCCGGTCAACACCGGTGCGACCGAGAGCGGCAACGGCTTCACCTCCACCGTGATCAACGCGATCCAGACCGACGCCGCCATCAACCCCGGCAACTCGGGCGGTCCGCTCGTCAACATGAGCGGCGAGGTGATCGGCATCAACACCGCGATCGCCGGGATCTCGGAGGAGAGCGGGTCGGTGGGCCTCGGCTTCTCCATCCCGATCAACCAGGCCCGGCCCATCGCCGAGCAGCTGATCGAGACCGGGAGCGCGAGCTACCCCGCGATCGAGGCGACCATCTCCGGCAACCCGCGGGGCGGGGCGACGATCGTGGACGTCATCGAGGGCGGTGCCGCCGAGCAGGCGGGGCTGGAGCCCGACGACGTGGTGGTCGCGGTCGACGGCGAGGCGATCAGCAGCCCGGACCAGCTCATCGCCTCGATCCGCTCCCACCAGGCGGGCGAGGAGATCACGCTCGGCGTCCGCAAGGGCGGCAGCGGATCACCCGAGGACGTCACGGTGACGCTCGGCGAGCAGAGCTCGACCTCCGTCGAGCAGGGGGAGGAGTCGGAGGGCGACTGACGCGCGCGTCCGCCCGCGGACGCCCTCTCCACACTCACGCCAGGGGCGGCTCGGACCACCGGTCCGGGCCGCCCCTGGCGTGGAGGACGCCCGCCCCCAGGGCACCCCGGGCGACTGGACCCGGGCCGCGTGCGCTCCGTACCGCCGCCCCGGCGCTCGTCCCGCCCGCCCACGCCTGACCAGGCACGATCCGCGCCAGGTCACCGATCGACAACACGCAGGTGTGTCGGAGTGCGCACGCGGACCCGAGGAGTATCGTCTCCCGGGCCGCGTGCTCCCTGACCGGTCGCCCTGCCGTTACCGAGAGGTCGGCGACGGTCAACTGTGGTCGGTCACACTCGTGCGTACGCGGCGACCGACGCCGCACCGGCCGCCCAGGAGATCCGACCCATGTCCACGTCGTTCGCCTCCCCCGCCGCCGCTCCCGTCGGTGCGCCCCCCGACGCCCTCACCGGCCCGCGGCCCCCGCGGCCGAGGCTCGCGGGCCCGGGCGGACCCCGGGGCACGCGGGTACTGATCGGCTCCGACACCTATCCGCCCGACGTCAACGGCGCCGCCTACTTCACCGCTCGACTGGCCCGGGGCCTGGTCGAGCGCGGCGTGCGCGTGCACGTGGTGTGCCCCTCCGCGGAGGGGCCGCCGGGCGTGGTGGAGCGGGACGGTGTCGTCGAGCACCGGCTCCGGTCGATGCCCTCGCTGGCCCACGAGAGCGTGCGCCTGGCACTGCCGCCGGGCGTGCGCGGGCACATGGACCGCCTCCTGGAGCGCCTGCGGCCGGACGCCGTGCACATCCAGAACCACTTCGTGGTCGGCCGGATCCTGGCTCCGGCCGCCCGCCGCCGGGGCGTTCCGGTGGTGGCGACGAACCACTTCATGCCGGAGAACCTGTTCGACTACCTGCGCGTACCGGCCCCGCTGCGCCCGCACGTCGCCCGCATGGCCTGGTGGGACCTGCGCGAGGTCCTCTCCGGTGTGGAGCACGTGACCACCCCGACCCCGGCGGCGGCGCGCCTGCTGCGCGAGCAGGGGTTCGGCCGCGCCGTCGAACCCGTCTCCTGCGGGATCGACCTCGCCCGCTTCCGGCCCTTCGAGGGGAGTGCGGCCGATCGGCGTCGGCTGCGCGCCCGGCTGGGGGTGCCCGACCGCAGGACTCTCGTGTTCGTGGGGCGGTTGGACGAGGAGAAGCGCACCGACGAACTGATCCGTGCCGTGGCCCTGACCCCGGACACGCAGCTCGTGCTCGCCGGGCACGGGTCCCACCGCCGCCGTCTGGAGGAGCTGGCCAGGGAGGAGGGCGTGGCGGAGCGCGTCGTCTTCCTGGGTTTCGTCGCGCACGCCGACCTGCCGGACGTCTACCGGTGCGCGGACGTGTTCGCCATCGCGGGTGTCGCCGAGCTGCAGAGCATCGCCACCCTGGAGGCGATGGCGAGCGGGCTGCCGGTCGTGGCGGCGGACGCGATGGCGCTTCCGCACCTGGTGGAGGAGGGCCGCAACGGGTACCTGTTCCCGCCGGGGCGGCCGGCGGAGATCGCCGCGCGCGTGGCGGAGGTGGTCTCCGACGAGGACCGCCGCGTCCGGATGGGCGCGTACAGCCGGGCGATGGCCGAGCGGCACCGCCTGGAGGACTCACTGGAACGGTTCGAGCGCATCTACCTGGAGGCGGCGGTCGGAGCCCTGTCGGGCGCGGGCCGCGGCCGTGCCTAGGCCGTTCGGGGGAGAACACCCTAGGCTCGGCGTCGAGCCCGGCACGGGTTCCCCACCACCCGGGCTCCCGGGTCCGCGGACGGACCGGGCGGCGCGGGCCGAGGCACCAGGAGTGCTCCCGTGAACGCACACCCCGACTTCGACGTGATCGTCTTCGACATCCTCGGAACCATGGTCGACGAGCCGGGCGGGATCCGGCGCGGCATCCGCTCGCTGCTCCCGGACCTCGACGACGACGGGACGGAGGCGCTCGTCCGAACGTGGTACGGGCACGTCGAGGAGCAGCAGCGGGAGATCAACGGGGGCCGCCGGCCCTACGCCGACAGCACACTGGTCGACCTGGAGGCGGCCGCCCGTGTGGCGGCCGAGGCCGGTGTCGACGACGAGGACGCCGTCCGGTCCCTGGCGGGCGCCGGGCAGCGGCTGGACCCGTGGCCGGACTCGGTCCCGGCCCTGGCCCGGCTGGCCTCGCTCCTGCCGGTGGTCGGCCTGTCGAACGCCAGCCGCGCGGCGCTGACCCGGGTCAACGCGCACGCCGGCCTGCGCTGGCACCTGGTGTGCTCGGCCGAGGACGTGCGCGGCTACAAGCCCGACCCCGAGGTCTACCGGCTGGCGATCGCCGCCACTGGCCGCGCACCGGACCGCCTGCTCATGGTCGCGACCCACGCCTGGGACCTGCGGGGCGCGCAGGCCGTGGGCATGCGGACCGCCTATGTCGAGCGCCCCGTCGGCGATCCGCCCCGGGCCGCCGACGCCTTCGACCTCACAGCGGCGAGCTTGGACCACCTGGCCACGCTCCTCGGAGCGGGCTGACGTCCCCGGTCCGGGACGTGACCGGCTCCAGGGATGGGATCCGGGTCCGGCCGCACCTACCCGTCCGCGCCCCCGGGCGGCGTCGGGGCGCCGGGCGCCGGAGTGCCGGCCGGCGGGGCACCGGGGGGCGGAGCCAGCGGGAGCTCGAACCCGATGACGACTCCGCCCCCGACCCTGTTGTGGGCGAAGACCCGTCCGCCGTGTGCCTGGGCGATGTCGCGGACCATCGACAGGCCGAGCCCCGAGCCCGGCAGACCGCGGGCGACGGTGGCCCGGTAGAAGCGGTCGAAGACGTGGCCGAGCTCGGCGGGATCGATCCCGGGCCCGCGGTCGCTGACCTCCACGGCCCCGGAGCGGATCCGGATCTCGATGGGCTCGGTGCCCTCGGAGTCGAACTTCGCCGAGTTCTCCACCGGGTTGACCACGGCCCGCTCCAGGGCCTTGGGGCGGCCCCACACCGTGCTGTCGTCGGCGTCCACGACGATCTCGCGCCCGGTTCGGCGCCGGACCCGGGCGGCGACCGACTCCGCGACGTCGCGCAGGCGGACCGTGGTCGGGGTCTCGGTCTCGTGGTCGCCCGTGGCCAGGCCGACGAGCTCGTTCACCAGCGCGGTGAGCTCGCGCGCCTCGCCCCGCAGGTCGTCGATGAGGCGTTCGCGTGCCTCCGGGGTGAGGCGGTCCACCCGTCCCAGCACCTGCACGTTCGTGTACAGGCTGGTGAGCGGGGTGCGCAGTTCGTGCGCGGCGTCCTGGACGAGGCGGCGCTGCTCGTCCTGGGACTGGGTCAACCGCGCGAGCATGGCGGTGAAGGCCGTACCGAGCCGCCCGACCTCGTCCCGGCCGACCTCCTCGGTCCCGAGCGGGTCCCGGGAGCCGTGCTCGCCGTTGCGATCGACGGTGGCGGGATCCAGGCGACCGGTGGAGCTGACGTACTCGGCGGCGTCGGTGAGCCGGGCCAGGCGTCCGGTGACGCGGTGGCCGACCAGCCATCCGGCCGACGCCGCGGCGATGGCGACGAACAGCCCCACCCACAGGATCTGGGTGGCCAGGCGGTCGATGGTGCTCTCCGTGGGAGACAGGCGCTGCACGACCAGGAAGGCGCCCACGCCGTCGCCCACCGACACCGTGGCCACCCGGTAGGTCTGCCCCCCGACCTCCTTCTCCCGCGCCTCCACCACTCCGGGCTCGTCGTAGGCGGCGACCTCGAGATCCCGGGCGTCGGGTTCCAGGTCCACGGCCCCGCCGGGGTCGGCGATGGGCTGCGTGCGGGCGCCGTCGGGCCGCATGAACTGGACCTGGACGTGCTTGCCCGCCAGGAACATCACGCTGCCCGCGGAGGTGCCCGATTCGTCGTCGTGCAGGCTGACCAGCTCCTCGGAGAGCGAGGAGACGCTGCGCTCGAACTCGTCCCTGGCGTCGCTCCGGATGAGCGTGGCGGCGGTCGAGTAGGCGAGGGTCCCGACGAGGGCGACGGTGACGCCCACGACGACGGCGAAGAGCACCGCGAAGCGCGTGCCCAGGCGCCAGCCGCTGGGTGTGAACAGCGAACGGAACCGGTGCGGCACGGAGTCTGCGGCGGAGTCGCGCACGGTGGTCAACTCATCCCCGGAGTGTGTACCCGACACCGCGCACGGTCTGGATCAGCGGTGGCCCGCCGTCCTCGAGCTTGCGGCGCAGGTAGCTGATGTAGACGGCGAGGTTCTTGGACTCGGGACCGAAGTCGTAGCCCCAGATGCGGTCGTAGATGGTGGCGTGGTCCAGGACGATGCCGTGGTTGCGCACCAGCAGTTCCAGGAGGTCGAACTCGGTCTTGGACAGGTCGATCTCCCGTTGGCCGCGCCACACCCGGCGGGCCGCCGGGTCCAGGCGCAGTTCGCCGACCCGCAGCGGGCCCTCCTCGACGCCCTCCTCCGTCACGTGGGCGGACCGGCGCAGGAGTGCGCGCAGCCGGGCCAGGAGTTCCTCCAGCTCGAAGGGTTTGGCGAGGTAGTCGTCGGCACCGGCGTCGAGTCCGGCCACCCGGTCGGGGGTCTCCACACGGGCGGTGAGCATGAGGATGGGGGTGCGGTCGTTCTCCGCGCGCAGGACGCGGGCCACGCCCAGGCCGTCGACGCCGGGCATCATCACGTCGAGGATCAGCAGGTCGACGGGGTCGGCGTGCACGGCGGCCAGGGCCTGGACACCGTCGGCGGCCGTGCGCACGGTGTAGCCCTCCAGTTGGAGGGCGCGTTCCAGTGACTCCCGGATCGCCCGGTCGTCGTCGGCGATCAACACCGTGGAGGTGGAGGTGGCTTCCATGCCCACATGCTGCATCACCGGGGTGAGAGCCCGGTAAGAGCCCGGTGGCCGTGTCGTCGCAGCCCCGGGCGGGGGTCGGGCGTCCGGCAGCGGGTCAGGCTCCGGCGCCGTGGTCCGGGTCGAACTCACTGGTGCGCTTCAGTCCGGCCGCGCGGCCCTTGCCCGCCACGACCAGCGCCATCTTGCGCGAGGCCTCGTCCAGCATCTCCGAACCGAGCATGACGGCGCCGCGGCGGTCGACGGTCGTGGCGTGCGCGTAGGCGTCGAGGATCAGCTCGGCCTTGTCGTAGTCCTCCTGGGAGGGCGCGAACACCTCGTTGGCGGCCTCGACCTGGAGCGGGTGCAGGACCCACTTGCCGTCGAAGCCCAGGGCGGCGGTGCGGGCGGCGGAGCGGCGGAAGGCGTCGACGTCGCGGATCTGCAGGTAGGGACCGTCGATCGCCTGGAGCCCGTGGGCCCTGGCGGCGGTGAGGATGCGCATCAGGACGTAGTGGTAGGCGTCCCCCGTGTCGTAGCCGGGCGGCTGCTCGCCCACGACCAGGCTCTTCATGTTCAGCGAGGCCATGAAGTCGGCGGGCCCGTAGACCAGCGACTCCAGCCGGGGCGAGGCGGCGGCGATCGCGTCGACCTCGGTCAGGCCGCGGGCGTCCTCGATCTGCGCCTCGATGCCGATGCGGCCCACCTCCAGCCCCGTGGCGCGCTCGATCTGCGTGAGCAGGGCGTCCAGCCAGTGGACGTCGCGCGCGGAGGTCACCTTGGGGAGCACGAGGGCGTCGAGTTCGGCCCCGGCGCCCTCCACGACCGTGATGACGTCGCGGTAGGCCCACTCGGTGGTGACGTCGTTGACGCGGACGGTGCGCACGCGGCCGTCCCAGCCGCCCTCGCGCAGCGCCCGCACGACGGTCTCGCGGGCGTCGGCCTTCTCCAGCGGTGCGCAGGCGTCCTCCAGGTCGAGGAAGAAGGCGTCGGTGTCCAGGCCGCGGGCCTTCTCGACGAACCGGGGGTTGGACGCCGGCACCGCCAGCACCGACCGCCGTGACCTGAGTTCGCCCATCGTCCTACCGCCCGTTCCGCTCGACTGCCGATCGCGTGCCCCATTTTGGCACCGTCTGGTGCGTAGAGTGTGGTCCGGGCCCGGAGGGGAGCGCCTGGGCGCTTCCGCGTGGGGAAACGGGGAGACGGGAGAACGGCATGTCGCGCGCGGTGTATCCGACCAGCGCCCACTGGGGCGGTTACCAGGTGGTCGTGGAGGACGGGCGCGTGGTGGGTGCGCTCCCCGACCCCGACGACCCCGCGCCCTCCCCCATCATCGCCAACACGCCGGACGCCCAGCACGACCCCTCGCGCGTGGCGCGCCCGGCGGTGCGGCGCCGCTGGCTGGAGCACGGTCCCGGCCCGGATCCGCGCCGGGGCGACCCGGAGGACGAGTACGTCGAGGTCGGGTGGGACACCGTGCTGGACCTGCTCGCCCGTGAGTTGGACCGGGTGCGCTCGCGGCACGGCAACGCGGCGATCTACGGCGGCTCCTACGGCTGGGGCAGCGCGGGCCGGATCCACCACGCGCAGAGCCAGCTGCACCGGTTCCTCAACACCATCGGCGGCTACACGCGGTCCCGGACGACCTACAGCCACGGCGCGGTGGAGGTGCTGATGCCGCGGATCCTGGGGACCCCGGCGGCCAACCGGCTGCTGCACCGGGCTCCGGCGTGGACGGCGATCCGCGAGCACACCGATCTGTTGGTGACCTTCGGCGGCCTGCGGGTGTCGAACACGTGGACCTCCTCCGGTGGGCGGGCCGTGCAGACCGCGGGCCCGGCCATGCGCGAGGCCGCGGAGTCCGGGGTGGAGTTCGTGTCCGTGTCCCCGCTGCGCGACGACACACCCGACAACGTCAAGGCCGACTGGGTGTCCATCGAGCCGGGGACGGACACCGCGGTGATGCTGGCCCTGATGCACGTGCTGTTCACCGAGGGGCTGGCCGACACCGATTTCCTGGACCGGTACACGGTGGGCGCGGCGACCGTGCGCTCCTACGTGCTGGGCGAGGACGGGTCGGGGCCGGCGCGCGACCCGGAGTGGGCCGAGTCCGTGAGCGGCGTCCCGGCCGGTGACCTCCGGGCGCTGGCCCGGCGGATGGCCGGTCGGCGCACGCTGGTGAACGTGGGCTGGTCGGTCCAGCGGGCCCGCTACGGCGAGCAGCCGCTGTGGGCCGGGCTGGCACTGGCGTGCTGCCTGGGGCAGGTGGGTCTGCCGGGCGGCGGTTTCGCGTCGGGGTACGGGTCCATGGGCAACTACGGCGGCGGGGCGACCCCGCTGGGGCTGCCGCGCATGCCGCAGGGCAACAACCCGGTTGACTCGTTCATCCCGGTGGCGCGGATCGCGGACATGCTGCTGCACCCGGGCGAGCGCTACGAATTCGACGGCGAGGAGCGCCGCTACCCGCACGCGCGCCTCGTGTACTGGGCGGGCGGCAACCCCTTCCACCACCATCAGGACCTGGCGCGGCTGACCGAGGCGTTCGGGCGGCCGGACACGGTGGTGGTGCACGAGACGCACTGGACCGCGACGGCGCGCCACGCCGACATCGTCATCCCGGCCACGACCGTGCTGGAGCGCGACGACCTCACCGCGAGCCAGGGCGACCTGACCGTGCGGGCGATGCCGCGCGCGGTACCGCCGCACGGGCAGGCGCGGGACGAGTACGACACCTACGCCGACCTGGCCGAGCGGCTGGGGCTGCGCGAGGAGTTCACCGAGGGCCGCACCAGCGCCCAGTGGATGCGTGTGGTCTACGAGCGCTGGCGGTCGCTGGTCGCGCGGCGGGGGCTGGAAGTGCCCGCCTTCGACGAGTTCTGGTCGCTGGGCCGGGTGGAGATCCCGGGCCGGGTCGAGGACGAGGCGTTCCTGGGCGAGTTCCGGGCCGACCCCGAGGGCAGCGCGCTGCGCACCCCGAGCGGGCGGATCGAGCTGTTCTCGGAGACTATTCGCTCCTTCGGGTACGGGGACTGCCCGGGGCACCCGGTGTGGCTGCCCGGTCCGACGGTGACCGGTGGGGGCGGTGGCGACGGCGAGCGGCCGTTCACGCTGGTCGCGAACCAGCCGAGCGGACGGCTGCACAGCCAGCAGGACATGGGGGCGCACAGCATGTCGCAGAAGGTCCAGGGGCGGGCGCCGCTGCGGATGCACCCGGCGGACGCCCGGGCCGGGGGCCTGGCCGACGGCACGGTGGTACGGGTGGTCGGCCCGCGCGGATCGTGCCTGGCGGGCCTGGTGCTGAGCGAGTCCGTGCGGCCGGGCGTGGTGCAGCTGTCGACGGGCGCCTGGTACGACCCGACCGCGCCGGGAGTGACCTGCGCGCACGGCAACCCGAACGCGCTGACCGAGGACACGGGCACGTCGTCCCTGAGCCAGGCGTGCACGGGCCAGTTGACGCGGGTCCGCGTGGAGCCGTGCACCGGCCCGGTCCCGCCGGTGCGCGCCTTCGACCCCCCGAGGGGCGTCGACGTCGGCTAGCCGCTATGGCCAGAATTCGAACCGGTCGCGATAGTGGTCATCATGGAGACCATTCCGATCACTGAGGCCAAGGCCAGAATCGCCGAACTCGCCGACCGTGCCCAGCGCGAGCACGCCAACTACACGTTCACCAAGAACGGCCGTCCCGCCGTCGTGATGATGTCCGTGGACCAGTACGAGTCCTCGATGGAGACATTGAGCATCCTCGATGCCCCGGAGACGCGTGCGGACCTCACCGACTCCGCCGAATCCGAGGAGTTCACGAGCGAGGAGGAGATGGCCGAGCTGATGAACGCGCGACTCGGCAAGGACCCCGCCGCATGAGGATCGTCTACAAGGCGCCCGCACGTCCTGTCCTGACCGAGGACCTCCCCGAAGCGGTCGCCTCCGCGGCGTACGAGTTCGTCAACGGACCGCTGAAGGAAAACCCCTGGCGTGTGGACAAGCCGCTCGCCGAACCCTGCGCAGACTGTCAGGTTGTGCACCGTGGCGGGTTGCGTGTCCACCTCGACCGCGGAGACCTGCACCCACGTACCGGACGAGGTCTGCAACCACATCCCCGGCGCCAGATCAACCGCATCCACCCAGGCATCCAGCTCCGGAACCCAGAACGGATGCCCCTCGGTCGCCGTCAACACATCCCCGATTGCCACCGGACCCGGAGCCGGAGCCTCCGACGCACTCTGCGCACCCGCCGACCAGGCCGGTACGGGGTCTGGGACCTACATCCTCAGAATGGAAAATGTTCAGGGTAGATTATTTGACACCCCCGACTCGCAGAGGGTCACTCGTATATGAGCGCAGCCCGAAAAATCGCCGCAACCATCGACCAGTCAGGATTTTCGGGAACAGGCTCTTGGATGATGTTTTCAAAGAACCCATCCATAGAGCATGTCCAACGCCCAGCAGCATCGACAAGTCCTTCTGCAGTCAAATTTTCTACAGGTATTTCACCTCTTTCCATCTTCCCGGAAAGTTCAATCAGGAAACGAGCAAGATCTTCCCTGCTTCTGACCTCGTTCAAAGACTCATCCGGCCACTTCATGGCATCCACTCGGTAGGATTGTCAAAATACCTGACCAGGATAGATCTACCCCTGTTCTGAGTTGTGAACTTCCATGCTTCGCTGGCAGCTTCTTGCGGCGTGGCCATCCGGAAAGGCATCGGAACACCAGACTTCTGGAAAGCCACAAGCCTCCTGTTGTCAAGGGTGTAGAGATCGCCGTTTCTGGCGGTCAGACGCACAGTAGGCAATTCGCTCGGCTTGAGGTAACCAGATCTCAATGCCGCAGCAGTCTGCTCGATCGTTTCCCCGCTACCAAAGCGAGGACTCACCGAATCCTGCGAAAATCTCACCAACTTCGGATCGATGGACCCCCCGCAGTTGTGGTTGAGGAGATCCAGGTCTCCTGCCACCACATGGTAGGTGTGCAGGCCCTCCACCGTCAGGTTGTGCACCGTGGCGGGTTGGGTGTCCACCTCGACCGCCGAGACCTGCACCCAGGTGCCGGACGAGGTCTGCAACCACATCCCCGGCGCCAGATCGATCGCATCCACCCAGGCGTCCAGCTCCGGAACCCAGAACGGATGCCCCTCGGTCGCCGTCACCACATCCCCGACCGCCACCGGGCCCGGTACCTCCGACGCACTCTCCGCACCCGCCGACTCACCCTCCGGCGGAGCCTCCTGCTCGGTGGTCGCATCCACCCGGATCTGGACCAGGGTTCTGGCACCCTCACCGTCGATGGTCGCCACCACCGTCCGCGCACCCTGCTCGCCGGTCTCGGGGTCGGTGGCCAGCACCTTCTCGCCGACCTCGACGGCCTCGATCGCCTTCGTCGACCCGTCGGCCATCACCACACCCGTACCGGGCACGAAACTGTTACACGAACCGCGCCCCGCATTGGTGGGCGCCGACAAGGTCGGCGCCGGCCGAGGAGTGGACGCCGTCGGCGTCGGACGGGGCGGCTTCGGCGGAGGCGGCGGCTGCGGCGTCCGCGGCTTGACGGCCGAGCGCACCGTACTGGCCGCACCCGACCGCACGCCGCTGGAACCGGCACCGCCCACCCAGGACGACACACGGCTGCCCACAGCGCCCGCGATACGGCCACCGATCGCACCGCCGGCCGCACCCAGCGCACCGCCCACCACCGTCGAGGTGGCCGCGCCCGTGAAGGACCAGTCGTTGCGCGGAGTGTCCATCCCGTACTGGACCAGCCCGCTGACCGCACCGCCCAGAGCCGCGCACCCGATCGCGCCCGCACCGGCGGTCAACGCCGTACAGCCGGCACCGACCGCGATGCCCGCACCGACCGAGACGATGGTGCTCTTGTTCTCACTCGCCCAGTTCTTGGCCGAGTTGTAGCCGGACTTGACCGCGCTACCGACCTTGCTGGCCCCGGATTTGACGCTGTTCCACGCACTGCTGAGCCACAGCCCCGTCGGATCGGAGTAGGTCAGCGGACTGTTGTTGGCGTAGGCGTAGCCGTTGAGCTGCAACGGGTCAGAGGAATCCGCGATCGGATCCGCCGAGAGGAACCGCCCCAGGGCCGGGTCGTACTCACGTGCACCGACCAGGGTCAGGCCGGTGGAGGTGTCCACCGTCTTGCCGAGGAAGCCCTTGTCGTCGGGCCAGGCCCAACCGTCACCGCCGCGGTCCTCCCCGAAGGGCGTCAGATAGCGGCGCACCGACTGCTCGGAGTCGGCGTTCATGGACACCTGGCCGGTGCCCTGGTGGTCGGCGGCCAGCAGGTCCAGGCTGTCGGGGGTGCGCACCGCCACGGTCTGGCCGGCGTGCTCGTAGTAGCGGGTGGCCTTCACCTCGCCGGTGAACCGGTCCGCCCGCACCTCCATACCCGGCAGGTACAGGACCTCCTCGTAGGGGGTGGAGCGGACGAGGCGTTCACCGTCGGCGGTGTAGGTGTAGGCGGTCTCGCCCACGTCGTTGGTGACCGTGTCGAGCCTGCCCTCGGCGGTCCACTCCAGTTCCTGCCGTTCACCCGCCTGCTCGCGGACCACGGTGTTGCCCGCGTCGTCGTAGTCGAAGGAGGAGAGGGTGTCGCCCTGCGGGGTCTGTTCGACGACCTCCCGGACGGTGTTGGGCTGGCCCTGCCCGGCGTCCGGGTAGGTGTAGTCGCGCACCGCGTCGTCGCCGGACCCGGTGGTGTCGTGCAGGGTCTCGCTGACCCGGTTGCCGGCGTCGTCGTAGGTGTAGGAGTGCCAGTAGGCGGCGGGCCCGCCCACCGAAGCGGCCGCGGGTTCCTCGGCACAGGCGTCCGTGTCCTCGTGCGGCAGCGTCCAGGCCTCGGTGAGCTGCAACAGCGGATCGTAGGTGAAGCACTGGGTCTCGGTGGCGCCGCCCTCGGGGGCGTCGGTGATGGCACGGACGTTTCCGGCGTCGTCGTAGGTGTAGCCGGTGTCCATCAGCGGCGCCTCGCCGCCCTGCCGGTCGACGCGGGTGCCGAGCAGGCGTTGGGTGCCCTTCTCGTATTCGTTGGTGATCCACGCCTTGGGGCCCGATCCGGCGGCGAGTTCGGTCTGGAGCACCTGGCCGAGCTGGTTGTACTCGGTGCGGGTGACATAGGAGCCGTCGCCGGACAGGCTGGTGGGCCGCCCGATGTCGTCGTAGCCGATCGTGGTCGACTCGGCGGGCAGTCCGCCGGCGGCGGGCAGGCCCATGCCCTGGACGGTGCCGTCGATGTTGTAGCTGATGGAGAACTCGTAGTCCCCGGCGAGCTCTCCCTGGGACTCGGGGATCCTGTAGAGGATGTTGGTGGGCCGGTCGAGCCGGTCCTGGCCCACGATCCCGATGCGGAAGTCGCCTTCGGGAGTGTGCCGGGTCTGGATGAACAGCTGGCCCTTGAGGACGGTGTCGTACTCGTGGCTGGTGAGCTTGGTGCCCGACCCGGGCTCCCCCTCCCAGCTCTCCACGCGCCGCCCGAGTTCGTCGTAGACGTAGGAGACCGTGGCTCCGCTGGCGTCGGTGGTGGACACCAGTTGGTCGAGGTCGTCGTAGACGCTGGTGGTGGTCCCGGTGTCGGGGTCGGTCACGGCCACCTGGCGGCCGCGGTGGTCGTACTCGTAGCTCCACTCGTCCCCGGAGGGGGTGGTCATCGTGGCGATCTCGCCGCGGGGCGTGTAGGTGTAGCTCGTCGAGACGTGGTCGCCCTCGGGGGTGCCCCCGGTGTACTGGCGCTGCTCCACCTTCCGGCCGCGGGCGTCGGTGACGACCGTGGTGGGCACCCCGCCCTCGGGTGGTGTGACGTGGACGCGGTCGCCGTCGTGGACGGCACTGGTGCGCCACACCTCGTCCCCGGACACCCGCTGGACGGTGTCGGTGAGCCGCTCGGCGCCGTCGTAGATGTAGACGGTCTGGCCCTGGACGTCGCCGTTGCGGACCTCCAGCAGGTCACCGCTGGGCTCGTCCGATGCGTAGTAGGTGTCGTTGGTCTTGGCGACCCGGCCGATGCCGTTGTGGAAGGTGTCGGAGACCAGTCGGCCACCGTCCGGACCGGGTGCCTGGGTCTGGCGGGGCCGCAGGAACCCGTCGTAGATCTCGTAGGAGGTCTCGTAGGAGCCGTCGTTGAGGATGGTGCTGGTGGAGACGGCCGCGGGGGCGTTCTCGGTGATGCTGTACCCGAACTTCATGTTCGGGGTCATGTCGTTGCTCTTGGGCCGGTCGGGCAGCCAGACCTCGGTGAGGCGTCCCAGGGGGTCGTAGGCGGTGTCGGTGCGCCGGTCGTTGGCGTCGATCTCGGCGTGGACGATGCCGCGCGCGGGGTCGACGTGGTTCTCCACCGTGTGACCGAGTGCGTTGGTGACGGTGAACCCGGTGATCAGGCCGTTGTCGTAGGAGTACTCGACGGTCTCGTTGACCTGGCCCTCGGCGTCGGTGACCTCGACCTGCTGACCGTACTCGTCGTAGGCGGCCTCCCTGACGGTCGTGTAGACCGGAGCGCCGTCGCCGTCGCGGCCGTCGAACTCCTCGGTGAGGGTGACGTCGCCCTTGACGGGTTCGTCTCCGTAGCCCCCGCCGTCGTAGTGACGGCGCACGTCGGAGACCAGGTCCCCGGGACCGGCCTCCTCCGAGCAGGCCACGGACACGCTCTCCACCCGGGCGATGTGGACGTAGACGTGCGCGCCCTCGTTGTCGGCGTAGGTGGTGCGCGTGCACATGTCGTCGCCGTCGGTCGAGACGTCGCCGAGGTCCTCGACCCGTTCGGAGCGCCCGGTGTCGGTGTCGAACGTGGTGGTGGTCTTCGTCTCGCGCCATCCGCCGTCGGCCAGCGCGGTGAACCCGCGCTCCACACCGGTGTTGGTGAAGGCGGCCCTGGAGGTGCCCCAGTCCTCGGTGCGGGTCGCGCTCACGTGCCGCCAGGGTTCGGAGACCGACTTCGCAACGATCTCGTCGCCGTCGTAGACGACCTCCTCCAGTTGATGCCCGGCGAGTTCGTCGTGGTCGGTGTACTCGCCGCCGGTGGAGTCGGTGACCTTCACCGATGCGGTCCCGCCGCCGGGCTCCTCACCGCCGTGCAGGCCGCGCAGGAAGGTGTAGTCGGTGCGGGTGGGCATGTCCTGGCCGTCGCCGGTGCGCACCCGAACGGTCTCGTAGCCGCGCCACTGGCCCCAGGTCTGGTACTTCTCGTCGGTGATGCCGTTGGGCTCGTCGTGGCGCCATCCGGCGTCGCCGACGTACTCGTACCGGGTCACCTGGTCCGGTGAGCCGCCGGTGCGGTCGGACTCGATGACCTCCTCGACCACGTACTTGTGGAACCAGTCGGTGATGGGCTCCTCTTCACCGGGCGGACTCCACTTGACCGGATAGCAGCGACCGGTCTGCTCGCCCTCCTCGGGCAGGTCGCCGGGGTCGCAGTCGCCGCCGGAGTAGTTGACGTCGATCTGCCCGCCGGTCTCGGTGTAGACGGCGGCGAGGCGGAAGCGCACCAACGGCTGGATGTTGTCGTCGGGGCCGTCGACCCGGTTGGGCAACTGGATGCCGTCCAACTGGACCGGGGGCAGGCTCTCGGTCTCGTCACCGTCGTGGCCGGTGCGGGTGATCTCTGACAGCCACAGGGTGCGTGAGCCGTCACCGTTGTCGGTGAACAGGTGGTCCAGCTTCCAGGAGTCCACCGTCTCGTAGCCGTCACCGGTGCTGTACTGGGTGCGGATCTCCTCCAGGCGCTTGCGCGTCCAGAACGAGGGTGCGCTCTGCGAGAAGCCGCACTCGGTGCCCTGCTCGCAGAACCGGTCGTAGGGCACGTCCGGCCAGTGCTCTGCGGTGTCCTCGTCCAGTTCCTCCGGGGCGCAGTCGAAGTCGTCGTCGGGCAGGCAGCGCTCGGTGGTGTCGAAGACCACGCGCGCGGGGGCGTCCCCGTCGTAGACCTCTCCCTCGCGCTGGCCGTAGTCGACCCGCTTGAGGTAGCCGCCCCGGGTGTAGGGGGTGCCGTCGGTGCCGGTGTCGGCGTCCAGGGCGTAGTGGTTGGTCTCCTTGCCGTAGAAGTAGGTCATCACGTTGCCGCGCGGATCCTCGACGTAGTCGAGGTTCCAGCGCCAGCCCTGCTGGCACCAGGAGTCGGCGAAGGAGTCGTCGTGGCAGGGCTCGCCGTCGTCGTCCCCGAAGACGGGCACGGTCCAGGTCGAGTCGGTGGTCTCGTCGCCGCTGCTCCAGCCGGGCAGGCGGTGGCGGCCGAAGTAGTAGCGGGTGCCGTCGGTCGTGGTGACCCGCCAGTACTCACCGTCGTCGTCGCCGTTCTCGGCGCCGGTGAGGTGCTCCACCTTGGATCCGTCGTCGGATTCCAGGTGCCACTCGCCGGTGTCGTCGTCCTTGACCAGGCTCCCCGATGCGCCGTTGAGCATGAGGGTGGCGTTGTCCGTGCCCCAGCACTGGTCGCCCTTGTACTCGTGGCCGTCGTCGGCGCAGGCCTTGTAGGAGCGCTCGATGTAGCCGGGTTCGTAGGAGAAGCCCTCGCCGATCCAGGAGCCCTGGTTGTTGGTGGCACTGGTGCGTCCGTCCACGGTCTGCGAGGAGTAGTCCAGGGCCAGGTGCGGCATGAGACTCGAGGGCACCGGCACCGGTTCCAGGGGGTAGGACCAGGAGAAGACGCCCGAGGAGGCGGACACGCTCCACTCGGAGGAGGGCTCGAGCGGGGTGGCCGAGTAGTCGCCGCCGGAGGAGGAGGCCGAGGCCGTCAGGGCGAAGACGCCGGTGGAGACGGTACCCGGTTCCGCGGGCGCGGAGGCAGGCGGAGCCGCGGTGCCGGGCGCAGCGGGGGCACGGGCCTCGTCTGCGGGGGCCGGGGTGCCCTGTTCGGGGTCGAACAGGGCGGCCACGGTGCCGGAGGCTCCCGTCACGGGCTCGCTCTCCACAGGGGTGCGACACTCCGGATCCTGCGGGTCGGAGACGAAGCAGTCGGGCAGTTGGACGAGCGTCAGCCGCTCGCCGTAGGAGCCGCCGTAGGCATCGGCGAAGTCGGAGGGGTCGACGTGCAGTTCGAGCTCTTCGGCGGCCTCCACCCGCAGCAGCAGGCCGTCGACACCGGCCTCGCGGGCGGCGCCGAGGTCCAGGACCTCCACCTCGGCGCTGCCACCGCCCTCGGCGGAAACCGCCTGGACGGGCAGACCGCCCACCGACGTCATGGCCTCCGGATCGGCCGCATCGGACACGGGCACGGTCTCTGCGGCGTCCGTCGGCCATGAGGCGTCAGGGTCACCACTGGACGCTTCGGCCAGTTCCTCGCTCAGCTCTCGGGGCTCGACCTCGCCGGTGGTACCGGTGACCGTGTCGGGCATGCCCTGGCTCTCGGGAACCGAGTCGTCGGTGAACCAGTCGGGCAGGTCCGGAAGCACCTCGATGAGGGTGGCGGCCACGGCCACGGCCGTGGCCGCCGCACCCGCGGCGAGAAGGGCACGGCGTAGGCGTCCGTCCCTGCCGTCACGGACGTCGCCTCGGGGCTCTTTGGTGTCGGGCGTGGGGGACATACCGGTCACAGCTCCGGGTTCTCGGTGGTCCGGTTGAGTGCGGAGATCAGGGCGTCGTCGGCGGCTCCGGAATAGACGCGGACGTCGTCGACGGCACCGGAGAAGTGCTGATCCCAGTCGTTGCCGTCCTTGGCCCGTCCGACGTTCAGCAACGGCCACGGCGCGTACTCGTCCTCGTCCAGGGCCTCCGGGGTCGGCCACAGCGGGTGGAAGGCCCGGGTCGAGGCGCGCGTGCCGTTGACGTAGAACCGGACTTCCTGGGTGAAGGAGTCGAAGACCAGCGCGAGGTGGTCGCCTCGCTGCTCCGAACTCGGGGAGACATCGGTGGCCTCGAGCACAGTGGTGTCGGCGCCGCCCTCGTCCCAGTTCGAGAGGACGGCCTCCCAGCGACCGCTGTCGGCGTTGTAGCGGATGTCGACGAGGGAGGAGTAGGCGTTCTGGGAGAGCACCGTCATCGTCTCCCCGGGTTCGGCCGCGGCCAGGCGGCTCCGTGCGCTGACCGTGAAGCTGCCGCCCAGGTGCTCGTCCACCAGGGCGCCCGCGGAGTCTGCGTCACCGTCGAGCCGCAAGTGGCCGGGCCCCATCAGAGCGCTGTCGCCCTGCAGGGGGTCGGCGGTGTAGATGCTCGCGTCGCCGTTCAGGGCCATCGGGCTCAAGCCGTCGGCGTCGGGGCTGGTGCCGTCGTCGGCGACGTCGTTGAAGGGCCAGTAGCCCCGGCGGTCGACCGGCAGCATCCGGAGCCGGTCGAACTCGTATCCGTGGACGAGCCGGTCGAAGACGCGTACGTCGGCCAGGGCGCCGTCCAAGTGGCGGTCGAAGACGCCGCCGCCGGCGAGCGCGCGGCCGATCTGCACGTCACCGGGCGCGTGCCACGTGGTGCCGCGCTCGACGTCTCCTTCCTGGATCCCGTTGACGAAGAGGCGGGCGGTGTTCGCGTGGCCGTCGTAGGCGAAGGCGACATGGACCCATTCCCCTTCCATCACCGCCGTGTCCGCGGAGACCGCCGTCTCCCCGGCGGCGGTCGCGTCGGCCTCCGGGAAAGCCAGACGCCAGGCCCGGTCGGAGGCGTCGTAGCCGAGGGTGAAGCCGGGACCCTCGTTACCGTCCTGGGACACGACCACCTGGTCCCGGTCCAGGTCGTCCAGGCGGACCCAGGCCGCGGCCGAGTACAGGCCGGTGGTGTCCACCAGATGCGCGGAGGGTGCGAGGTAGGCCCCGTCCGATCCGTCGAGGGCGACGGCACGGCTCGGGTCTTCGCCCGGTCCCTGCACTCCGAAGGTGGCTCCGTCACCGGCGAGTGCGGTATGGCCTCCACCGGAGGCGTCGGCGGCCCCGTCGGATCCCGTGTCGTCGTTCATGGACCACTGCCCGACCGCGGGCCTGCCGCCGTCGACCAGGAACAGGTGGCCGGCGCGGACACTGGTCTTGCCCGCCCGGTCCACGGCCTCGACGTAGAGGCTGTGCGGACCCTCGAACCACGGGCTGGTGGTGAGGGTCGCCGTGCCGTCGGTGTCAGGGGTCAGCGTGTTGTCGGGAGAGGGGTCCTCGTTGATGCCGTAGCGGTACTCGACGATGTCGTCGGAGGGCGAGGAGATGGTGAAGTCGCCGTAGACCCCCACGCCGTCGTGCCAGGAGTCGTCGGCGGGGAAGTCGTCGGAGGAGATCTCCGGTGCCTCCGGGGCCGCGGAGTCGTAGACGAACTGGCACCGGGTCTGGGATCCGGCCCAGCTCCAGGGGCCCCAGGCATGCCCGTCGGAGGCCCGCACGATCCAGGCGATGACGGTGTTCTCGGGGATGTCGTCGGGGACCTGGTAGTGGAAGAAGGAGCCCGCCGCCTTCTCCGAGGTGGTGTACGTGTGCTCCTGTTCCACACCGTCCTCGTCGGTCCAGAACACCCGGAACTGGGCTTTGAGCTTCTCCGTGGCGCTACTGAACTCGTCGCCGTCGGACAGGTACGCCGACAGGCGCGGCGGCTCGTCGACGTAGGGGCGGTCGGAGCCGTAGACGCAGCCGCCGCCCGGGGACATCCCCATCCAGGCTTGGTCCGGAGTGTCGGGGACCGTGTTGTAGTGCACCTCCAGATGGGCGTTGTCGCAGAAGCGCTTCCACTGGGTGTAGGTGGACTCGTCACCCGCGCGGAGCCCGAAGGAGGTCGTCGACCAGCCGCCGGACGAGGCGCTGGAGACCGCGTCGGAGACGTCGAAGCGTACGTTCTGGTTGGTCGGTGTGCAGGAACTCGCGGGATTGGAGGGGCTCTTGGTGTCCTGGTGCCGCACCCACGAGGGCTGGCTGTTCCAGTTCGTGGACGTGGTGAACATTCCGGTCCGGTACGCCTTCACGGGGTGGGACCCGGAGTCATAGGTGTGCCGCAGGGTGACCGCGAGCTCGGCGGACAGGATCTGCTTGTCGGCGTAGGCGCCGGTGGGGATGCGGTACAGGAGCCGCTTGGTCCCCGAGTTGTTGCAGTAGTACGGGTCGCCGGCCAGCTGCGGGCATCGGCCCGCGCCCTCGTTGTCCTCGCCGGAGAACTTCCAGTAGGAGGTCCCCGGATAGCCGGAGGAGACCATCGCCCAGGCCGTGCGGGTGGCGGTCTTCCACACCGGGTCGATGTAGAGGGGGTAGGAGGTCTCCTCGTCTGCGATCATCTCCGGCTCAGGACGCAGGACCAGGTCGTCGCCGTCGATCTCGACGTCGACGGAGGAGACCCGGGAGGACTCCAGGGGGCCGTCCTGCGGGTGTGCTCCCTCGACGTCGGCACCCCTGGGCGGCTCCTCGGCGGAGCGGCTCCGGGGTACGGCCGCCTCCCCGCCTTCCTCGCCTCGGCCCGAGTCCCACATGAGGGGCTCGGCGGCCTCGAACACCGCGCCGCCGGCTCCGCTGTCGACGGCGGTGAGGCCCTCGCCGTCCTGGGTGAGCTCGACTCCGTCCACCCCGGTGCCCAGTCGCAGCTCGGACAGCTCGGGGCTCCGCGCGGCCTCGGGTGTGTGAACCACGAGCACGTGGGAGAAGCCGTCCACCTCCGCGCGGACGACGAGGTCGACATCCTCGGCCACCGAGGGGTAGAGGGCCTCGTTGCCGTTCAGTTCGGGTTCGGGGAGGGGCTCGGGCCACTCCAGGGACATCTCCTGACCCGCGCGGGTCAGGACCGCCAACGGCACGTCCCCGCCCGGGGAGAGGGAGAGTCCGATGGTGGCGGCTTCGGGCGTGATGCTTCCGTCGTCGTGGCGGACCAGGGTGGCGTCCGGTTCGACCCACTCCCCGCCTTTCAGGACGCGGACCGGGTTGGCGTACTCCCGGGCGGTGAAGCTGCCATCCGGTTCGGCGTAGACGGTGCGGCGCTCCTCGCGCTTCCCGGTGACCTCCACCGGCTCGTCGAGTTCGGCGGCGAGCTCGACCGCCTCCGCTTCGGTGGCCGCGGCGGCCTCCCCATCGGCCAGGGCGACGTCCCCGGGGGTCCCGGTGACGGGCAGCGCCACGGACAGGGCGGTGAGGAGGGCGGTGGCGGACAGGGCCGCGGCGGTTCGGCGGACCGCGGCGGGGAAGCGGGTGCTCGACGACTCGGGGACACCGTGTGAGGGCACGGAGGATCCTTCCGGGGACAGAGGGATGCTGTGGGGCCGGTGAAAAGGTGGGGTCAGCTCACTGCGACGCCCCGGACGCGGCCGTTGCCGGAGACGCCGCCCTGCCCCGGTCGGGGGTGTGCCGGTCGCGCTCGCCGTCGCCATTCGTTTCGTGCCGGGACATGCTGTGCACGGCAGCGGAACCGCCCGGAGCGACGGGGGTGGCGGGCGCGGTGGGATGGCTGTCGCCGATGCTGTCAGTGCCCGCGGACGGGATGTCGGCGTAGGCGGTCGGAGGCGGGGCGGGAATCGCGCGGATGACCGTGCCGGAAGGCGGTGTGGTCGCACGCCGGAGGGCTGCGGCTCGGAAGGCCATGTGGGGGATGTCCTAGCGGGTGGGGCACACGATGCGAAGCGGCGGTGACGCTACGAATCCAGGAAAACAGACATATAACGCGAATGGTTTCTCTGCTCCTACAGACCGCCTCAGAGGAGCGGAGAAGGATCCGACCGGCCCGATCCGGCCTGTGCACCCGGTGTGGGGGTACGGCACTCTCCGAACCCGCTGACAGCACTATGAGCAGTGTGAACATGAGGACACCTGTCGGCGTCGCCGATGACACCGCCGCGCGGCCATGCTCCGCACCGGCCGCCCAGCCGACCGGCCACGGACTATATGGAAACGTAATGCCGATCCCGCGCCGAACGCGGGATCTCCTTTTTCTTGCCGAAAGGCGACCATGAGCGGAAGGGGAGCAACAGCTCTCAGAGCTGTTCCCGATCCGGCCGCCCACGGCGGCAACGGTGCTCACGAGCTCGTTGCAACCGTGAACCCCGCCGGAAGCGGACGTGTCGGCCTCCTGCGGGTTCTCAACGGATCACCCGCGCCGGACCGTGGTGTGCGGGCGGTCCGACCGGCGGAATCGCTCTCCTGGCCACGCACCGGATCCGCCCGGACCAGGACGTGATCGAGATCCACTCGATCCGCCACCGTCGGGACGCGTACCGGGCCTGACGGTCAGCGGACCAGGAGGCGGTCCACGCGGCGCGGAAGGGCCAGGCCGATCAGGCCCGGCAGCGCGTAGCCGACCTGCCCGGGGGCGAGCATGCCCAGGATCGCGCCCGTGTTGGCGGTGGGCGCGCGCAGGAACTCGCGCATCCTCGGGTGGGCGTACGGCACCGCGTTGCCGGTCGTCAGCAGGCTCAGCACCGCCACCAGCGCCACCGCCGCCCACACGGCGGTGCCCTGACCGCCCAGCCAGTCCTGGAGGCGGGCCACGGCCACCAGGGCGTAGGCCGGGGTGTCGGCGCCGACGCCGGTGACCGGAAGCGGGACCGCCGCGGCCGGGAGGGCGGCCAGCATGAGCGCGGCGGCCGCGGCCGCGGTGATCCCCCCGGTCGCGGCCAGGCCCAGGCGGATCGCCAGCGCCCGCGCGTCGCGGGTCAGGGCGTCCTGGGCCGGGTAGGGGCGCCAGGGCCGTCCCTCGGACCGGGCCTCGCCCATGGCGCTGGCCCTCCGGTGCCGCACGAAGCGCCAGGTGTCGCACAGGACGCCCGGTCCGCGGCGGGCCGCGATCGTGGCGGCGGCCAGCTCGTGCGCGATCGAGGACAGCGTGGTCGCCAGGGTGACCGGGAGGTCGATCCACGACAGCGCGATCCGGCGGAACAGCGGCGCGATGTCGGCGGGCACCCGCACACGCATCGCGATCGAGCGGCCCCACGCCCAGCGGCGCAGGCGGGCCAGGGGCGGCTGCCCGGGCAGCGGCGGTGTGCTCTCGGCGGCGGTGCCGATCATCCGGTAGTCCATGGCGACCGCGCACAGCAGGAGCAGGAGCAGCAGCCACGGCGTGAGGACGCCGCCGCCGAGGACGGCGAAGACCGCGTCGGTGGCCCAGTGCAGGCTCGCCCCGGCGAACACCGCGTTGAGGTTGAGGTGCTCCAGGACGGCCGTGGTCAGTGCGAGCGGGGGCAGCAGCCAGAGCCAGGCGCCGTAGCGGCGGCCGACGATCGCCAGGCCGAAGGCCGCGCCGACCAGTCCGGTCGTCAGGGCGTGCCCGGAGAAGGCGGCGAGCACGCCGCCGTCCGGGGCGTGCACGACCGATCCGCCGGGCAGCAGGAGGCCGCTTCCGCCGGTGTGGCCGCCCTCCATGAGCGACACCTCGGTCAGCAGGCGTTCCGCGAGCTGGAACCCGGCCCCGGAGGCCGCCGCCACCAGCAGGAAGTCGGTGGCGGCCATGCGGCGCGCCCGGCGCCGGGCGAGGAGCGGCAGGAGCAGCAGGGGCGCGAGCTTGCCGAGTTCCTCCACGGGCACCGCGACGTAGGTGTAGGCGAGGACGCCGTAGGGGTCGGCGCCCAGGAAGCGCACGAGGGCGGACTCGGCGAGCGCGATCGGCCAGAGCAGAACAGCGCCGAGCGCGACCACCCGCAGCAGGGTCGCGAAGGAGACGGTGCGCGAGCGCGAGAGCCAGGCGAGCTGGAAGAGCAGCAGGTAGGTGAGGGCCATCGTGGGCAGGACGGCCCCCAGCGCGGGTTCGGCCAGGGGCACGGCGAGCAGGGCGACGAGCATGAGCCACCCCCAGGAGCCGCGGAGGACCCGCACGACGCGCACGGCCCGCGGGGAGCGCTCGCGGGCGCGCTCGGCGGTGCGGGCCAGGCGTTCGGCGAGGTCCGGTCCGGGACCTCGCGGAGTGCGCGCGTGACGGGCTCCGTGCTCGACGCAGTGGTAGAGCTGCGCCGCGCGGGTGAGGGCCGCGCCGCCCTCCGCGCGTGCCCGGGCCGCGAAGTGGGCGCGGGCCTGGGGGATGTCGGCGCCGACGAGTTCGCGGACGAAGTCGGGCGGGCCGGCCGCCACGGTGAGTTCGTCGGCGTTGACCAGGACCGCCGCGGAGAAGTCCTCGACGCAGACGAGGAAGTCGGTGGGTGTGGGTCCCCATCCGCGGATGAGGTCGACCAGGGTGCCGGTGTCGAGGGGGACCTCGGTGACGGGTTCGTAGGAGAACTCGGGTCGGGTCCGGCAGACCAGGAGGCGGTCCACCCCCATCGACCGTCCCGCCGCGATGATCGCGCGGACGAGGTTGCGGTCGCGGGGCACGAGGAAGGGGGTGGTGACCTTGCCGCCGGCCCGGATCCACTGGGGGTCGAGCTCGGTCGCACCGGCGCAGACGCGCAGGACGAGGTCCCGCGCGAGCATGGCCTGTTCTTCCATGGAATCCCTCGTGCCGTCCGGGGGGTGAAGGCGTCGGGGGCCGGTGGTCGGCCCCCGACCGAGCATAACGGCGCGGGACGCGGCCGCGGCGGGCGGTGTCCGGGCCCGCCCGCGGCGGTGCCTCAGACGCGCTCCCCCGTTCCGGATGCCTCGCCCTCGGACCGCGGGGCGCGGGAGGGCCGTGGACCGGCGACGAAGGCGTCCGCGCAGACCTGGGCGAAGTGCCGCACACCGGGCAGGTCGAGGGCCCAGCCGGTGAGCGCCCACCCCAGGTGGAGGTGCTCCAGGGCCCTGGCGACGGCGGACACTCCGCTCCACCGCGAGCCGTCGGGGGCCTCGTAGGTGAGGCGGTAGAGGACCTCGGCGTGCTCGGCGGCGGGTCGCAGGTCCAGGGCGACGGGCGAGCGGGCGGCGATCCAGGCGCCGACGCCCCGGCACACGGCGCAGTCCGCGGCGACGTAGAGGACACCGGGGGTGCGTTCCGGCCAGGGCCGCCACCGGGGCAGCCAGGGGCGCACGGCCGACCGGTAGTCGGTCCACCGGCGCCCGAACGCCGCGCGCAACTGCCCGTCCTCGTGCCAGTCGGCGAACCCGGCGCCGTAGATCAGCGCGCTCAGGGCCAGCAGGAGCAGCGCGGGTTCGCGCAGCAGCGCGGCGAGGACGACGTAGACGGCGACCATCGAGGTCTGCATGGGGTTGCGCAGGTAGGCGTAGGGGCCGCTGGTGACCAGGTGGACGGGCGGGTCGTAGGGCAGCGGGGTTCCGGCGCCCACGCGCGCGAACTCGCGTGCGGCGGCCAGGCCCGGCAGCCCGGCCAGGGCGACGGCCTGGGCGCCGGCGAACAGGGTCGAGCCGCTGGGGACGGCACCGAGGACGAGCACGGGCAGCACGACCATCAGCCCGAACGCCAGCCCGGCCTGGGCCCACACGCGCGCGTGGACGAGCTGTCCCTCGCGGGTCCAGTACGCGAGCAGCAGCGCGGGGATCAGGCACACGGCCGCTCCGGCGAACTCCCCGATCAGCCACAGCCGGCTCAGGTCCACCACGGGCGCGGCGAGCGGCATGAGGAGGATGTCGACCCAGACCAGCAGGGCGGTGAGCAGGGGGACGGGGAGCACGCGTAGCAGCAGGGCCGGCAGCGGACCCCAGAGGATGACCCACGCGACCATGAGGTCCATGGGCATCCCCAGCCACACGGCACCGTCGGTGTGGAAGGACCACCAGCCCACGCGCAGGGCGAGCAGGTTGAGCGGCACGAGGGTGAGCAGGGCCCAGGCGCCGGAGACGATCATCGCCGCGGTCTCGCGGCGGGACGGCGCCCGCCAGGCGCCCAGGGCCACGAGCGCGGCCAGGGGCACGAACAGGCCCAGGCCGCGGACCAGGGTGGTGTGGAGTTCGGGGTCGGGCATCACCGGGCCTCCTCCGTCGCGGTGGTCTCGAAGGTGGCGGCGAGGTACTCGGCGGCCAGGTCGGTGGCGTAGGCCTGGAGGGGACCGAAGTACCAGGAGGGCTCGTAGGTGCGCTCGTAGTCGATGGCCCAGCCGAGCCGGGTGCCGCCGTCGGCCGCCGACCAGGCCGCCTCGGCGCGGCGCATGTCCATCCAGCCGGAGAACGCGGTGTCCTCGACCACGTCGAAGACCACCCGGCCGCCGTCGGGTCCCACGTTGCTCTCGACCACCACCAGTTCCATGCGGCGCGGGGTGGGCTCGTCCCCGATCGCGAGGGTGGTACGCGGAGTGAAGTGGACGACGCGGGTGTCGCCGACGTCCAGGCCCTCGCCCGTGGCCCGGACGGGTTCGGGGAAGGGGACCGCGCGCAGGAAGAGGGCCTCGAAGGCGCCGTACTCCGGCGGCGCGGCCAGCGCGGCGGCGACCTGGGACGGCGGGGCGTCGATCACGCGCTCACCGGTGCCCTGGTCCTGCCTGGGCAGGATCGTGGTGCCCCCGACGCCCTCCAGCGTCAGGACGAACAGCACGGGCACGAAGAGCAGGGCGTGCCGTGATCCGGAGGCGCCCCGGGCGATGGCGGAGCAGAGCGCGGCGACCAGGGCGACGACCCCGAAGATCAGCGGTGCCGCCAGGAGCAGGCACACCATGCCCTCGGCGAGCAGGGGCCCGGCCATGGCGAGCACGAGCGCGGTGACCGCCATGGCCGCGCCGACGCCGGTCCTGGGTCGGGCGGTGAACACGATCAGCAGCGCGATGGTCGCGGGAAGCCCCAGGTAGAACAGCGCGGTCTGGTCCAGGCCGCCCCAGCTGGTGATGCGCAGGACCACCAGTCCGGCGAACACGAGTCCGACGATCGCGGCGAGGAGCCAGCGCTCCCGCGGACCCACGGGCCGCTCCGGTTCGGGGGATGTCTCCACGGGCGCTCCTTCATCACATGCTTGAACCACCTGGTTTAATCACTTGATTAAACCGTATGATGAACCACGACCGGAGAGCAAGGGGTGGGGATTCGATGGCCAAGGGCGGCGGCGGACGGCGCACGAGTGAGGAGACCAGGGAGCGGCTGCTCGCGGCGGCCACCGCGACGCTGCGCGAGGAGGGGTACTCCGGGGCGTCGGCGCGCGCCATCGCCACGCGCGCGGAGGCCAACTCGGCGCTGGTCTTCTACCACTTCGGCGGCGTCGACCAGCTGCTGCTGGCGGCGCTGGACCGCTCCAGCACCGAACGCCTGGCGATGTACCGGGAGCTCACCGCGAAGGCGCGCACGTTCGAGCAGCTGGTGGAGGCGGCGACCGAGATCTACCGGACCGACCTGGAGCGCGGGTACATGGCGGAGTTCACCGAGCTGGTCGCGGCCGCGGTGTCCAAGCCGGAGCTGCGCCCGGAGATCCGCGACCGCGCCGAGCCGTGGATCGCCTTCATCGAGGGCGAGTGGAACCGCGTCCTGGGCGGTTCGGCGCTCGGGCGGATGCTGCCCGCCCGCGAGGTGGCCTACGGGGCGATCACGTTCTACCTGGGGGTCAACCTGTTCTCCGTCCTGGACGAGGACCACTCGCGGACCGAGGCCGTGTTCGAGCTCGCCCAGGTGCTGTCGCCGCGCGCGAAGCTGATCACCCTCCGGCTGCCCGCGTGGGGGCGGCGCGACGACGCCGTAGGGTGGCCGACGGACGACGAGGAGGAGGACGCATGACGGGCATCACGGTGGCGCCGGGGATCGAGTTCCCGGACACCTCCGACGGCCGCGCCCACGTGGCGGGCGCGATCATCGCCGACCCCGGGGGCCGGATCTTCGCCCAGCGCCGCTCCCCCACCCGCAAGGTGTTCCCGCACTGCTGGGACATCGTCGGCGGGCACGTCGAACCGGGCGAGACCATGCTGGAGGGACTGGCCCGCGAGGTCGCCGAGGAGACCGGCTGGCGACTGGCCGAGGTGGTCGCGGAGCTGTACCGCCTGGACTGGGACCCGGGCGACGGGCTGACCAGGCACGAGGTCGACTACCTGGTCCGCGTCGAGGGCGACCTGTCCGCGCCCCGGCTGGAGCCGGACAAGCACACCGAGTACATGTGGGTGGACGAGTCGCTGGTGGACCGGCTGCACGACCACCGCGACCCGGGCGAGTACTTCATCACCGACATCGTGCGCCTGGGCCTGGCCGCCGCCCGGCCGGCGCCCTCGCCCTGACCGCACCGGCTCGGGTCACAGGGGGCTGAGGAGGTACACCGAGATCCCCAGCCACACCTGCCACAGGCCCGCGTCGGAGCCGGAGTGCGTCGCGGTGTCGCGGTACAACGGCCCCTCGGGGAGAGTGGCGCGAACCTCGTGGGCGAACGCCCGGATCCGCTCGGCCGCCTGCCGTTCGGCTCCGGCCGGCCCTCGGGGCAGCAGGACGGAGCTCTCCCGGCCGTCCACCATCCGCACCCGCACGCCCCGGTCGGCCTCGACCTCGTCGATGAGCTCGACGGGGATCGACAGCCGCTGCCCGCCGCCCTGGACGGTGACGTGCGTGCCGTCCAGCCGGATCCAGGAGAAGAGGCTCGCCCCCAGGACCTGGCCGCCGATCCACGGCAGGGCGACGAGCACGACGAGGATCCCGAGGGCCCTGGCCCCGTCCGCCGCGCTCTCCACGTCGCGGGGGATCTGCGCTCCGAGCCAGAACGTGCACCACAGCAGCACAGCGACGAGCAGGCACCCGGCGATGGTCAGGGGCCGGTTGCGCAGGGTCCGCGGCCGGGGCCGGGGCGCGTCCGGGTGCCGGGGGTCGAAGCGCCGGTCGGGGTCGCGTCCCCTGCGGTGCATGTCGAGCTGCCCGCCCGGCGTCCCCGCCAGCCCCCACACCAGCACGGGAAGGGCCGTGGTGATCTTGGCCAGGGTGACCGCCTCGAACTGGACCACCACCAGCAGAATGCCGCCGGTGGCCAGCCACCAGCGCGCGTAGGACCAGCCCATGGTGGACGCCACCAGGGTCTGGCGCAGCCGACGGGGGACGTCCTCCCGCCAGTCCTCGGCCCGGTCGCGGGCGATGCGGCGGAACTCCAGCCAGAGGGCGAGGGGAAGTGCCAGCAGGGCGGCGACGGCGACCGGGTGGATCGACCAGGGGAAGAGCACGGGGGATGCCTGTCCGAGGGGGGAACGGAGTACCACCCTCCCACGGTCCGGTCACGGCTCCTCGGCCGGACGCACCTCGGCCGGATCGTCCGCCTCCCAGCGGACCTCCAGGGTGTCATCGGCACCGAGGTCACGGAGCTCGCCGGTCCTGGCACGGATGGCGGTCTCATACGCGATCCCGTCGGCCTCGTACCGCAGCACGACGTACGGTTCGCAGGGCCCGCGGAACCTGCATCGGGACTCGGTGCCCGCCACCTGGGCGATGCCCTCCACCGGATCCTCCGGCTCCTGGTGCGCCGAGACGTACCGGAACCCGAAGGACACGACCAGAACGAGCAGCAACGCACCGCCGACCGCCCGTCCCACCCCGTATGGCAGCAGCCGGAATACACGGGGGAACCGCCGCACCGGAGCGGCCTTCGCGTACCGATAAGCGGCTCGGACCAGGACGACGACCGCACTGACCGCGCACGCGCCCGCGGGCATCAGTGCCGGCAACGGCACCGCATCGGCCAGCAGGGCGGTCCGGTCGTGGGCGGCCAGGAGCCACAGGGAGGGGACCACCGCCCCCACCGCCAGGACACCGCCGAGGACCACGAGCGGCCATGCGCGTCGGGGCTGTTCCGGAGGCCCCTTGACGTGCCTGCGGACCCGAAGGAAGAACCATTCCGCGCGCACACCGAGCCGGTGGTGAGCGAGGACCACCCAACAGGACACCAGCCCCAACGGCAGCAGGAGTGCCCACGGGCGCCACTCGTCGTCGATCCCCACCGCGTGCCGGGGCGCGTAGGGCAGGTAGAGCACCTCCACCTCGCGGCCGTCGGCGTGGCTGTAGGCACCCGGAAGGTCCGAGACCACCTCCGCGCCGCCCTCGGCCCGAAAACTCACCCGCGCCTCCCCGTCGACGACGGCGAGGACGGTGGCCTCGGCCCGGACCGCGTCGTGGGCGAAGGCGATCTGCTTCAGGGTGTGCTCGAACGCCTGTCCGGTCAGCATTCCGAGCACGGCGCCGAGGAGCACGGAGAAGAACCCGGTGAGAAGGACAGACGGCCAGGCGAGCCCAGGGGGCGCCTTCCGGGACCTGTCGTCCAGCAGGCGCTCCGTGAACTCGACGACGTCCTGGTCAGGCGCCTCCACGGGGCCCTCCGGCGCACGGGGTCGAACGCAGGAAGAGCCGGTCTGACTGTGGTGGTCGGGGCACGGGGGAGGCCCTTTCGGTGGTGGAACGGGGTTCCACCCTGCCACAGGTGCCGAAACTCCCGGACCGCGTGACGGCCCCCACGACGGCCCGACCCCGCGGACATCAGCGCCTGTCCCCTTCCTCCAGGGGACGGATCCGGGTGGGATCGGTCGCGCTCACACCGATCCGGACGTCATCGACGTCCCGGAGGCGACGGCTGTCGGAGCAGCCGACCCGGTAACCCTGCTCGTACTCCAGCCCGTCGAACGTGTACGCGACCCGGACCACCGCACGGCAACCACGGGAGGAGTTCTGTACTTCGACCACCTCGGCGTCGGTCCCGAGCACCGGGTCCGGAGCGATCATGTCGCTCATCAGCACGATCCCCCGGACGAGTACGACCGAGACGAATCCCACCAGCAGGGTCAGCGTCACCCGGCCGAGCGCCTTGTAGGTCAGGGCCCGGTTCCGGACTCCGGCCGGGCGCTTGCGGCCGCCCCGACGACGGACCTGCCCACGGTCGGCGTGGCGCACGACCGCCCTCCAGGCCGTGCCCAGGGCCAGCGAGAGGACCGCCGTGCCCACACCCGACCACAGGTACACACCCGCCACGTCCACGGCTCCGAACCGGATGGCGACGAACGGCCACAGGAAGCAGCCCGCGGAGGCCCCGAGCATCAGCACGGCCGGAACCGCCCACCTGGCGACCGGCAGGACGGTCTGCCGTTCCCGCTTCCGCCGCCACCTCTGGGCGGGGCTGTTCCTGCGCTCGTGCCACACCACGGCGAGAGCCCAGCCGACGGCCGCGGCGCCCCCCACCGAGAGCACCAGACCCCAGGGCATCAGCCGATGGCCGCTCACCATGGCCGTGTCGGGGTCCGAGGGCAGGTAGCGGACCTCCACCTCGCGAGCGCCGTCGTGCGCGAAGCGCCCCGAAGCAGTGGTTCGCACCGGCTGGTTCCGGTCGGTGACGAACTCGACCAGCGGTTCCTCGTCCACCGCCCCGACCACCACGGCCTCGGCGACCGCCCCGTGCTCGGCTAGGGCCGCGTGGCGGACCCGGGGCTCGGCCAGCTCGCCGAGCAGCAGACCTCCCATGACCGAGAAGAGGGCCAGGGCCAGAACGGCCGCGCCCAGCCCTTGGGCCACGGCACACCACATCCGGGGATCCGGCTCCTGCTTTCGGAGCGGGGACCGTGTGGCGTGTGACCGGTGAGAAGCCGGGAGTGGCGCCGGGGCGGTGCGCTCCCGCATCTTCTTCAGTCGCCACTCCGGCGTCGGCCTGGGCTTGTTGGACCTGCGTTTCCGGGTCACCGGCCACCGCCCGTCCGGAGGCCGGTCGAACGGGAGGTGGTGGCGCACGCCGGGGACGTTGGGGGCATAGGGGATGCCTGTTCGATCAGGGGATGGGGTCCCACCCTTCCACAGGCTCCCGGGCCGGCCTTGGTCAGGCGGCGACGGACCCGCCCACCATGTGGACGAACCTCAGCCCGGACCGAACATCACTTCCCGTAGTGGTAGCGACAGGCGGCGACACGCATCTCGTCCCCCGCGATCTTGTACGCCAGGCGGTGCTCGTCAGTGATCCGGCGGGACCAGTAGCTCTGAAACCCGTAACGCAGTGGTTCGGGCTTCCCCATGCCGTCGTTGCGGTGCCGGTCGATGTCCTTGAGCAGGGCATTGATGCGCTTGAGAATCGTACGATCCTGGCCCTGCCACCAGACGTAGTCCTCCCAGACGGATTCGGCCCACACGATCTTCACTCGACGACGTCCCGTTCCACGCCGTGACCGGCTTCGAGGTGCTCGATGGCGGTCACCAGGCGACGCGCGTTCTCCGGGCTCCTCAGCAGAAAGGCGGTCTCGCGCAGCGACTCGTACTCAGCCAAGGAGACGATGACCACCGGTTCGTGGCCCGCTCGGGTGATCACGACTTCCTCTCGGTCCTCGACCACGGAATCCAGTGTCGCCGCGTAGTTGGCACGTGATTCCGAGTAGGTCATGGTTCTTGAAACCCCTCCGTAGGCGCGTACAAGATATTGAACGTCCCGCGTCGGTGTCGTGGCGCGGCCAGCCTCGCACCGCGTCAGCCCGCTCGGAGAACCTCCGTGACGGCGAGGGGGAGGGCGTCCAGCAGGTCGCTCGCACTGATCGGCGCGCCGTCGCGGGCCAGGTGCGCCGCGCGCCCGTGCAGGTAGGCGCCGCACATGGCGGCCTCGTAGGCGGGCAACCCGGCGGCCAGGAGGGCGCCGACCGCCCCGGAGAGCACGTCGCCCGTCCCCGCGGTGGCCAGCAGGGGCGTTCCCGTGGGGTTGACCGCGAAGGGAACCCCCGGCTGCGCGATCACCGTGGTGGAACCCTTGAGCAGCACCGTGCACCCGAACTCCTCGGCGGCGCGTGCGGCGTACTCGGCCCGCCGAGCCTCGACGCCCCGGCGCTCGACACCGAGCAGCCGGGCGAGCTCCCCGGCGTGCGGCGTCAGCAGGGTGTGCGCGTCGCGCTCGCGCACGGAGTCGGCGAGCGGGCTGCCGCCGCTGCCGCTGAGGAGTGTGAGCCCGTCGGCGTCGACCAGCACCGGCCGGTCGCTCTCCAGCACGGCGCGGAGCTCGTCGGCGTTGGAACGGTGCGTGCCGCGGCCCGGACCGATGACGACCGCCGCGACCCGCCCGGGGGCGAGGTCGGTGGTGCTCTGGGGGTCGTGCACGCTGGCCACGGTCTCCGGCCAGCGGGCGAGCACCTGGTCGACCGCCTCCTGCGCACCGCCGTAGCGGACCATGCCCACACCCGTGCGCAGGGCACCGCCCACGCACAGCACGGCCGCGCCCCGGTACTGGTCGGATCCGGCCCGGACGTCGAGGACCCCGCGGCGGTACTTGTCGGAGTCGAGACCGGGGGTCGGCAGCACGGCGGCGATGTCCACAGCCTGTGGACGGACCGCGGCCGCACCCGGCAGCTCGGGGGCGAGCCCGATGTCCACGAACACCACCCGCCCGGCCCGGCCCGCGCCCGGGTCCACGAACAGTCCCGGCTTGTGCGTGCCGAAGGTGACGGTGACGTCGGCGCGGACGGCGGCACCGCCGACCTCTCCTGTGTCGGCGTCCACCCCGCTGGGCAGGTCCACCGCCACCACGGGGGCCGGGGAGTTCTCCGCCAGCAGCGCCAGGACGGCGTGGGGCTCGCGCAGCCCGCCGCGCCCGCCGATGCCCAGGAGGCCGTCGACGATCAGGTCGGCGTCGAACAGCTCGGTGTCGTCGGCCGTGGCGTCCGTGAAGCGGTGGATCCGGCCTCCGGCCGCCCGCAGGGCCGCGGAGCCGCCCTCGTGGGCGCCGTTCCCGGCGAGCAGGGCACGCACGGCCGCACCGCGCGCGGCGAGGAACGCGCCCGCGTACAGCGCGTCCCCGCCGTTGTCCCCGCTCCCCACCAGCAGGACGACGTTCGCCCCGTACACGCGCGGCAGCAGCCGGGCGCACTGCCCGGCCAGGCCCGTCGCGGCCCGCCGCATCAGCGTCCCCTCGGGCACGCGTGCCATGAGGGCGTGTTCGGCTGTACGGACGACGCTGACGGAGTGCGCGGATTCCATGTGGGACCTCCCGGGGTGGGTGCGCCTCCATCGTGCCGCACACCGGGCGCGCCGGGACGGGCGGACACGGACTCCACAGGTGATTGCCTCAGCGCGCTCGTGGGTCGATGCTGGCGCCAGGCCCGCCCACCGACCGACCGCGAGGACACCGCCATGCCCGATCATCACGCCCGCGCCCTGGCCACCCGTCTCACCCTCCTGCCCGGACGCTGGCAGGACGTCCGCTTCGACCGCCCCGGCGGCGGCGCGACCGGCGTCTCGGCGCTCGTGGAACCGGCCGCGGCCCACGAGGTGCTGTACGACCTCTGCGTGGGCGTGGTCCTGGAAGGCATCACGCCCGGGACCGAAGTCCAGCTCCGGGCGGTCGAGTTCGCCTCCGGCGGCGCGGACGGGGCGCCCGCCCGGAGGGAACGCCCGGCCAACAGCGCCGTGCACGCCACGGGGCACGGGCGGTTCACCCACACGTGGAAGGGGGTGCTCGCGCCCGGGGCGTCGGTGGGCGTGAGCGTGGCCCAGTTCGGGCAGGCCGACGCCCACCTGACGGGCGCCGAGGCCGAAATCCTCGTCTGGCCCCGGCGCCCGGAGGGCTGACGGAAACGGCGGTGGGTCAGGAGACCTCGGCGACGGCGACCGGATCGTTCGAACCGAACACGGGCTGCAGCTCGACCTGGGTGACGTCGACTTCGCCCACCAGGGCGATCTGGCCCGACACGGTGTCGCCGGGGGCGAGGGTGCCGGACTCGATCAGTTCGATGTCCGCGAACAGGGTCTCGCCCCAGTCGTTCACCGACGATCCGTCGTCCAGGGTCGCGGTGATGTAGAGCGGATTGACCTCGACGCCCTCGTCCGAGCCGTTCTCGATCGTGACGTCGATGACGGTGTACACGGCCTCCGGGTCCAGGGTGTCTCCCGTGGTACCGGCGTTCGAGGCGGTCATGGCGACACCGCTGTCGGCGGCCTCGGGCTCCTCCTCGGCCGGTGCGTCGGTGCCCTCCTGCGGGGCCGACGGCTCCGCGGCGGACGGCGGCGCCGAGGGCTCCGGGGAAAGCGCGCTCCGGCCGATCAGGAAGCCGGCGACCACGAGGACCACGAGGATCACCAGGCAACCGCCGCCGACACCGAGACCGACCTTGGCGCCGGTGGACATGCCCTGCTCGGGCGGTGCGCCGTACGGAGAACCGTGCGGATCGCCGCCGGGCGCACCGTAGTACGGGTCACCGCCGGGCGGGCCGTAGGGGGGCTGGCCGCCGGGCGGGCCGTACGGGGTCTGGCCACCGGGCGGGCCGTAGTTCGGGTCACCGCCGGGCGGCCCGTAGGGGGGCTGCCCACCGGGCGCACCGTAGTTCGGGTCACCGCCGGGCGGCCCGTACGGGGGCTGGCCACCGGGCGCACCGTAGTACGGATCGCCGGCAGGGGGACCGAAGTTCGGCTGTCCCCCGGGCGGGCCGTAGGGGGGCTGCCCACCGGGCGGACCGAAGGGTGGTTCCTGGGGACCCGACGGGTTCTGGGGAGAGGACACGGGCGTGCTCCGGGGCTCGGGGACGGGGGGCGTGGGGGACTCGCCGGACCGAACAGACATTACCTGGCGAACCGGACGCTCAACCGATCCTCGCGCTCGGTCGTGCCGCCGGGGGCCGTGGGGCGGCCGGCAGAGGAGATCGCGCCCGCGGCCACGGCTCTGCTCCTGGGCGCGATCAGCCGCACCGCGGGTCTTCCCAGTTCACGGGCATGACCGAAGGCCGGACGATCACGGTTGCAGGTTGTACTACGCTTTGTCGTAGACAGGTGTTCCGCCGCCACGGGCGGGACGTCGCGACTTTCCGGTGGAGGCGGCGTGGTCGACTGGCTGACCATGACGATTCAGATGGCGGCGCTGGGCATGGCCGGCTGGTGCCTGGTCTCGACCTTCCGGAACCAGCCCATGGTCGTCCCGCACCTCGTCGGCATGGCCGTGCTCTGGCTCCTGGTGATCGGCCAGGCCGTCGCCTCCGCGGTCGCGATGGCCGGCGGGGACCGCCCCGACCAGACCGCGATGTTCGTCTCCTACCTCGCCACCGTCGTACTCCTGCCCCCGGCCTGCGCCGTGTGGGGCTTCATGGAGCGCAGCAAGTGGGGCCCCGCCGTCATCGCGTTCGCCTGCCTGGTCCTGCCCGTCCTCATGGTCCGCCTCGAACAGCTCTGGAACCCCGTTGTCTGACCCGTTGTCCGACACCACGGCCCCGGCCGACCGGACCCTGCGCACCGGGCCGGGGCGGCTCCTCGTCGCCGTCTACGCCGTGTTCGCCCTCGCCGCCACCGCACGGGGCGGCTACCAGCTCGCCACCCGCTTCGACGAGGCCCCGCTGGCCTACGGGCTGTCCCTGCTCGCCGGGATCATCTACCTCGTCGCCGCCGTCGGCCTGGCCCGCGCCGGGCGGACCTCGCGCGGCGTCGCGTTCGTCTCGTGCGCCATCGAACTCGTCGGCGTGCTGACGGTGGGCGTGACCAGCGTCCTGGCGCCCGGCGCCTTCCCCGACGACACCGTGTGGTCGAACTTCGGCAGCGGCTACCTGTTCGTCCCCCTCGTCCTGCCGGTCCTCGGCCTGTGGTGGATCATGCGCGTTCACCGCATGGACCACGGCTGACCAGGTCCCACCTCTCCCCGAGCCGCCGCGTCCGGTACTAGGGTGGCGACCATGTCCGAAACCCTGACCCTCCCGGTCGCCGTCTCCGCCGCCTGGCTCCGCGACCACCGCGACCAGGTGGTCCTCGTCGACTCCCGCTGGTACCTCGACGGCCGCTCCGGACGGGACGCCTACCGCGCCGGACACCTGCCCGGCGCCGTGTTCACCGACGTGGACGCCGACCTCGCTGCGCCCGCGAGCCCCGAGGGCGGCCGCCACCCGCTGCCCTCCCCCGAGGGCTTCGCCGCCGCCCTGGGCCGGCTCGGCATCGGCGACGACGCGGAGGTCGTGGTCTACGACGACGCCGGCGGTTCCGTGGCCGCGCGCCTGGTGTGGCTGCTGCGCGTGCTGGGCACTCCCGCGGCCATCCTCGACGGCGGCCTCCAGGCCTGGGACGGCGCGATGGAGGAGGGTGAGGGCGCCGCGACGGCGGTCGAGCGCACTCCCCTGCCGTGGCCGGCCGACCGCTTCGCCGACACCGACACCGTGCGGGCGGCGACCGGCGACCGCGCGGCCCTGCTGCTGGACGCCCGCGTCCACGGCCGCTTCACCGGGGAGCAGCCCGCTCCCGTCGACGCCCGGGCCGGGCACGTGCCCGGTGCCCGCAGCGCCGCCTGGCCCGACAACCTCGACGGTGAGGGCTTCCTGGCCGCCCCGGAGGCCCTGCGCACCCGCTTCGCCGACCTGGGCGCGGACTCCGCCGCGTCCATCACCGCCTACTGCGGCTCGGGCGTCACCGCCTGCCACGACCTCCTGGCCCTGGAGCACGCCGGGTACGCCGGCGCGCGCCTGTACCCGGGGTCCTGGAGCCGTTGGGGCGCCGACACCTCCCTGCCCGTGGAGACCGGCGACCCCGGCCGGGCCTGACCGCCGGGGCCCGTCCACCCCGTTCCCCCACCCCGCCGACCTGGCCGGAACCGGCCCCGCACCGAACCGGGCGGAACCGAAACCCCACACCGAACGTCTCACCGAGCGGCCGCACGCTCGTCGGGCCCCACGCCCCGGGCCGCGACATGTCCAGGTGAGCCCCCGCGAAACGAGGAACATTGGTCACCGTACTCATACTGCTCGGCGCCGTACTCCTCATCGGCGCCCTCGTCGGCATGCTGATCCAGAAGCAGAAGGAGCGGAACGCACGCCAGGCCCCGCCCCCGCCTCCCTCCCCGAAGGACCCCTTCGCCTCCGAGGGGGACACCACCGGCGACCCCCGCACGATCAAGGCCGGCGACATGATCGACTGGGGCACCGAGCGCACCTGGATCCGGGGCACCCTGCGCCTGGCCGAGGGCGGCTACACCTGGTCGGAGCACTTCCTGGAGGTCGACGGCGGCAAGCGCTGGCTGACCGTCGAGGAGGACCCCGACGTCCAGCTGTCCCTGTGGACCGGCCGACCCGACGTGGAGCTCACCCCGCACTCCAAGACCCTGGAGTTCGAGGGCGTCACCTACAAGCTCGACGAGCGGGGTACCGCGGCCTACCGCTCCGAGGGCACCACCGGCCTCAAGGCCGAGGGCGGCTGCGACTACGCCGACTACGAGTCCGCCGACGGCCGGATGCTCTCCTTCGAACGCTTCGACCACGGCGGCTGGGAGGCCAGCACCGGCACGAAGATCCTGCCCGGCAGCTTCACGATCTACCCCGGGAGCTGATCGGTCCGTGCGCGCGAGCATCAGTACGCCCTTCGTCGACACCCGGGCCGCCGACCTGGTCTGGACCCTGGACCACCCGCTGATCGACCCCCTCGCCGTCCGCGCCGTCGAGGTGCCCGGCGCCCGGGTCGAACTGCGGGTTCTCGGGGCCTCGCACCAGGTGGTCGTGCGTCCGGAGTCGGACGGGGGCGCGCTGGTGGAGACGGTGGCCTGCCTGCCGGGGCTGCCCGGCAGGCTCCCCGACAACGCCGACCGCCCGCTGCGCGGCGTCGGCGACTACCGCTTCGACTCCCTCGTGGAGTCGTTGTCGCGCAACGCGCTCACCCGCCGGGTGGAACGGCTCCACCGCGAGGTGGCCGACGCCCCCGGCGGTCTTCTCGTCGCCTTCCCCGGTGACCCGCTCTCGGTCACCGCGCTGCACCTGACCCCCGACAGCGGGGGAAACCTCCACTGGCGCACCTGGCACGCCTATCCGCAGAGTGGAGAACTGGTGACGACCACGGCACACGTGACGTCATGACCCCCAAGGAGGCCGACCATGGCCGACACCGCCCGGCACGGCGCCCTCATCGGCGGCGCTCTCATCCTGGCCCTGTCCCTGACCGCCTGCGGCAACGGCGGCTCCGACTGCGAGCGCTCCAGGGACTCGACCAGCGCGACCGGAGGCACGAGCTCGACCGACGGTACGGGTACCTCGTCGTGGCCGGCGTCACCCTCGCCCACCGACGACGACTGCGATGACCGCCGGAGCGGCGGCGGTGGCGGTTTCTTCTTCTTCGGTGGTGGCGGCGGCTCCAACAGCAACGGGAGCGGCAGCGACAACCGCGGCGGCGGCACCGGCTTCGGAAAGTAGTCTTCCCCGTCGGGGCCCCGATCCCGGCACAGCCCACAGCATCCCTTCCCCCACCAGTGAGAGAACCGAGTGAAAGAGCACGAGGACGCGAGCGAGAGCAGGAAGAAGTGGATCACGGTGGTCGCCATCATCGGCGCCATCCTCCTGGTCCTTGCCCTGCTCAGCGCCTGCGATGATGACAACAATCGCTACTGCCCGGACGACGACTACGTCAGCGACCCGACCTACGACGACGACGAGTGCGAAGGCTCGTCGAGTTCCGGCGGAGGGTTCTTCTTCTTCGGCGGCAGCGGCGGCAGCAACCGCAACTCCGGCTCCGGCAGCGACTACCGCGGCGGCGGCACCGGCTTCGGCAAGTAGCCCCCGCCATCGATTCCCCCGACCCCCGACACCTCGAACTGGACCATGAACGAGATCCTCTTCAACGCACTCGCGGCCCTCGCCTACGGCGGTGTGGGCATCCTCATCCTCGTCCTCGGCTACGTCATCACCGACCTGCTGACCCCCGGTAAAATGCACGAGCTCATCTGGGAGCAGCGCAACCGCAACGCCGTACTGCTCGTGTGCGCCAACACGCTCGGCTCGGCCATCGTCGTCACCAGCGCCATCCTCTCCAGTGACTCCGAGATCGGCCTCGGCGCCGGGCTGCTCTCGACCGGCGTCTACGGCCTGATCGGCCTGGGCGTCATGGCCCTGTCGTTCCTGCTGATCGACCTCCTCTCGCCCGCCAAGATCGCCCACATGATCAGCAGCCCCGAACCGCACCCGGCGAGCTGGGTGAGCGCCGCCGCGCACGTGGCGACCGCCATGGTCGTCGCCGCGGCCCTCACCTGATCGACCGACTCCACCCGAAGGCATCCGAGTTGACTGACAGCACCACCCGGACCCGGCCCGGGACCCGGCTCCCGGTTCCGCCGAGAGCGGCCAGGTTCTTCGTCCTGCTGGCGGTCTTCGTCTGCGCGGCCTGCGGCCTGGTGTACGAGCTCGCGCTCGTGGCCATCGGCAGCTACCTGCTCGGCGACACCATCACCCAGGCCTCCGTGGTCCTGTCGGTGATGGTGTTCGCCATGGGGGTGGGCTCCCTGCTGTCCAAGCGGTTCCAGGCCAGCCCAGCGGTCTCTTTCGCGGTGATCGAGGGCCTGCTGTCCCTGGTCGGCGGGCTGTCCGTGCTGCTGCTGTACGGGGCGTTCGCCTGGTTCTCCGCCTACCAGCCCGCGCTCGTGCTGCTGTCCTTCGTCATCGGCCTGCTCATCGGCATGGAGATCCCCCTGCTGATGACGCTGATCCAGCGGATCCGCAAGCAGGAGGCCTCCGAGGCGGTCGCGGACCTGTTCGCCGCGGACTACGTGGGCGGCCTGATCGGCGGGCTGGCGTTCCCGTTCCTGCTGCTTCCGCTGCTGGGCCTGCCCAAGGGCGCGCTGATGGTGGGCGCGCTCAACGCCGTGGTCGGTGTGGCGGTGGTGCTGTGGCTGTTCCGCACGGAGCTGACCAAACTCGCCTACGCCGGCCTGAGCATCGGTCTGGCGGTCATCGTCGCGGTGCTGGCCCTGGCGTACGTGTACGCCGACCGGTTCGAGGTGGACGCCCGCCAGGCCCTGTACCGGGACCCGATCGTGCACGCCGAGCGCTCCGAGTACCAGGAGATCGTGGTCACCCGCTCGCTCGACGGCCAGGACGTGCGGATGTTCCTCAACGGGTCCCTGCAGTTCTCGACCCTGGACGAGTACCGCTACCACGAGTCGCTCGTCCACCCGGCGATGGCGGGACCGCACGAGAACGTGCTGGTCCTGGGCGGTGGCGACGGTCTGGCGATCCGGGAGATCCTCGCCTACGACGACGTGGCGTCGGTGACGCTGGTGGACCTGGACCCCGCCGTCGTCGAGCTGGCGTCCACGGACCCGGTGATCAGCGCGCTGAACGAGGGCTCGTTCGAGGACCCGCGCGTGGAGGTGGTCAACACCGACGCCTTCCAGTGGCTGCGTACCAACGGCGAGGACTTCGACGTCGTCGTGGCGGACATGCCGGACGGCGAGGACGTGGGGACCTCGAAGCTGTACTCGGTGGAGTTCTACTCGCTCGTGGCCGACGCCATGGCGGACCGGAGCCGCCTGGTCGTGCAGGCCGGGTCGCCGTTCTTCGCGCCGGACGCCTACTGGAGCGTGGGCCACTCCCTGGAGGGGGCCGGGTTCGCCGCCACCCCGTACAACGTGGACGTGCCGTCGTTCGGGAACTGGGGCTTCTACCTGGCCGCCACGGGCGCCGCCCCCGCCCTGGACATTCCCGAGGACGTACCGGACCTGCGCTTCCTCGACGAGGAACTGCTCGCCGCCGCGCAGGTCTTCCCGCGCGACCGCCGCGAGGACGTGGGCGAGGTCGAGGAGTCGACGCTGATGCACCCGCGCATCATCGACTACCACAAGGACGGCTGGCGCGGTTACTAGCGCACGCTCCAGCTGACACCGGCAGGGCCGAACGGCTCCCGTCGAGCGCGCCCCGCCCCCGGGAATCCGGGGACGGGGCCGGGTTGAACACCGCGCGGCCTTGGGAACTTGGGCCGGTGGGCGGCCACGCGGTGGCTCCGTGCGAGGTGGAACGGCCACGGCCCGGCACCCTCGAACCGCCCGTGACCTGGTCCATCCTGACTCAGACCACCCCAACGGCGCGAACGCCACGCCGCTGCCCGTAGGGCGCGGAGATCCCCTTACCGAGACTTTCCGCCCAGGCCGTGTCCGGTGGACGCCGCTCGTCGCCCAGCGGGGCGCGTATCCGCCGGACACGCCCTCGGTCAGCTGTCGAAGCCCAGGCCCACCGCGTCCAGGCCGCGCAGCCACAGGTTGCGCCGACCGCCGTTGCGGTCGGCCGCGGCCGTGGCCCGCAGTGTCAGCTCGATGCCCAGGGACCGGACCGGCTCGGGCGGGAAGGGCAGCGGCTTCTCCCGCACCATCCGCAGCCGGGTGCGCTCGGTGTCCAGCCCGTCGAGGCGGTCCAGCATCACCTGCGCGCCGAACCGGGTCGCCCCCACGCCCAGCCCCGTGTAGCCCGCGGCGTAGGCCAGCCGGCCCTTGTAGCCGGTGCCGAAGAACCCGGAGAACCGGCTGCACGTGTCGATGACCCCGCCCCACGTGTGCGTGAAGCGCAGGCCCTCCAGCTGGGGGAAGGTCTCGAAGAAGTGCTCCGACAGCTTCTGGAAGGTCTCCGGGCGCTGGTCGAACTCCGGGCGCACCTTGCCGCCGTAGTGGTGGACGACGTCGTAGCCGCCCCACAGGATCCGGTTGTCGGAGGTCAGCCGGTAGTAGTGGAAGAAGTTGGCCGCGTCGCCCACGCCCTGGCGGCCCTTCCACCCCAGGGACGCCATCTGCTCGTCGCTCAACGGCTCCGTCATCAGCGCGTAGTCGTAGACCGGGGCGAGGTAGTGCTTGAGCCGGCGCAGCGGGCCGGGGAAGGCCCCCGTCCCCCAGGCGACCTTGGGCGCGTGCAGAGCCCCCTGCCCCGTCTCCAGGCGCAGGCCCACGGGCACCGAGCGGATCGCGCGCACGGGCGAGTTCTCGAAGAACCGCACGCCCAGGCGCTCGCACGCGGCCCGCAGGCCCCAGGCCAGCTTGGCCGGGTGCACCATGGCCACGCCCTCCGGCTCGTAGAGCGCGCCGACGTAGGTGGGCGAGTCGATCTCCCGGCGGACCCGCTCGGCGTCCCACACCTGCGCGGTCGCGCCGTGCTCGGCCATCGACCGGGCGGCCTCCTCGAAGCCCTCCGCCTGCCACGGCTCGGTGGCCACCAGCAGCTCGCCGGTGCGCTCGAACTCGCAGTCGATCCCGTGGCGCTCCACCGCCTCCTGGATGCCGTCGAGGTTGGCCAGGCCCTGGCGCTCCAGCTCGGCGATCTCCTCCGGCCAGCGGTCGAGCCCGTTCTCGTATCCGTGCGTGAGGCTGGCGGCGCAGAACCCGCCGTTGCGGCCCGAGGCCGCCCACCCGGCCGTGCGCGCCTCCACGACCACCACGTCCCGGTCGGGGTCGCGCTCCTTGGCGATCAGGGCCGTCCACAACCCGCTGAACCCGGCTCCGACCACCGCCAGGTCGGTGTGGACGTCGCCGACCAGGGTGGGGGCGGGCTCGGGCACGTCGTGTCCGGGCACGTCGGGGTCCAGCCAGAAGACCTTCGGGCGGGCGCCCTCCAGCGCCTTCTCCGCTCGCGCGGCGGCTCCGTCGGCCATGGGTATCACTCCGTCTCGTCGTGGCCGCGCCCGCCGAGGACCGGCGGGCACGGATGCAGCAGAGCGGGGCGCGGTCCGGCACGGACGGATGTGCCGGACCGCGCCCCAGGGGTCCCTCTTACCTCCGGCGGCGTGCCATGACGATGTTGACCACCGCCAGGATCACACCCACCAGGAAGAGCAGTGTTCCCATCACGTTGACCTGGGGCGGGATGCCCACCCGGGTCGTGCCCCAGATCCACAGCGGGAACGTCGTCACGTCGCCGCTGACGAACGTGGTGATGATGTAGTCGTCGATCGACAGGGCGAAGGCCAGCAGGCCGCCCGCCATGACCGCCGGGAACAGCATCGGCAGCGTCACCAGGCGGAACGTCGTCCAGGGGCCCGCGCCGAGGTCCTGGGCGGCCTCCTCCAGCTGCGGGTCGAGGGTGATGACCCTGGCCCGCACGGTGATCGCCACGAACGACACGCAGAACATCACGTGCGCGACGACGGTCGTCCAGTAGCCGGTGGTGATGCCCATCATCAGGAACGTCGACAGCAGTGCCGCGCCCAGCACCACCTCGGGGGCGCTGATCGCCGCGAACATCACCAGGTTGGTGAGCTGCTTGCCCCGGAAGGTGAACCGGCCCAGGGCCAGACCGAGCAGCGTGCCCAGCCCGCCCGACACGAGCATGGTGAGCAGCGCGATGCTCACCGAGTTGAACATGGCCTCGTTGAGCTCCGGGTACGCGAACGCGTTCTCGTACCAGTGCAGGGTGAAGCCCTGCCAGGTGATGTTGTGCCGCCCGGCCGGGTCGTTGAAGCTGAACGCGACCATGAACAGGATCGGCAGGAACAGCCAGGCGAGGACGGCCCAGGTGTAGTAGCGGCCCCAGTCGATCCGGCGGCGCCCGCGTGCGGCCCGCCGCGGCTCCGCCGGGGTGCCCGGCGCCGCCGCTGGTGTCAGGACGTCGGTGCTCACGCGTGCACCTCCATGACGCGCTCGGTTCCCAGGGCCCGTGCGTAGCTGAAGATGCCGATCAGCAGCAGGCCCATGAGGACGAAGGTGATCGACGACGCGATCGGGTAGTTGTTGTTGATCAGGTACTGCGTCTGGATGATGTTGCCGATCATCGTGTTGTGCGTGCCGCCGAGCACCGACGCGTTGACGTAGTCGGAGCTGGTCGGGATGAAGGTCATCAGCACGCCGGCGAACACACCGGGCAGCGAGACCGGCAGGATCACCCGCACGAACGCCTGGAACCGGCCCGCGTACAGGTCGTGGGCGGCCTCCACCATCCGCGGGTCCATCCGTTCCAGCACCGCGTAGATCGGCAGGACCATGAACGGCAGGAAGTTGTAGGCCAGGCCCAGGATCACCGCGGGCGCGGAGTTGAGCAGCGCGAAGCCCTCCGACAGCAGTCCCATCGACTTCAGCGGGCCCAGGACCACGCCGTTGTCGGAGAGCAGGAACCGCCACGAGATCGTGCGCAGCACGAACGAGACGAAGAAGGGCAGCAGGATCAGGAGCAGGTAGGTGGACTTGTACGGTCCGCCCTTGAACGCGATCCAGTAGGCCATCGGGTAGCCGATGGCGATGCACAGCAGAGTGGCGCAGGCGCCGTAGAACAGGGAGCGCAGGATCTGCTCCCAGTAGGTGCTGACGGCGTCGACGTAGTTGCCGACCGCGAAGCTCTGCTGGAACCCGGTGATGACGTTGCCCGTGGTGAGCGAGAGGGACAGCATCCCGCCGATGGGCACCACGAAGAACAGCGCCAGCCAGGCCCACGCCGGCAGCACCAGCGCGTAGGGCGTGATCTTTCGGTTCCTCATGGGCTCAGCTCTGCGTGATCTCGTGGAAGAGGGAGGCGAACTCCTCCTGGGCGTCGGCCTCCAGGTTCACGTAGTTGTGGAGCTTCTGGTAGTCGCCCTCGGTCGGGAAGACCAGGGAGCTCTCCGCCATCTCGCGGAGCGCCTCGCCGCGCTCGCTGCCGTCCTCGGCGTCGGCCCACTCGGCCATGACCTCCTGGGCGTGCGGGACGGGCGTGATGTAGGCGATGTACTCCGTGAGCCCGGTGGCGATCTCCGGGTCGTACAGGAAGTCCATGAGCTCGATGGCGTCCACCGGCGCCTGCGAGGTGTAGGGGATCATCAGGTTGTCGGTCCACAGCGTGGCGCCCTCGTCGGGCACGATGAACTTCAGGTTCGTGCCCTCCTCGGCGTTCTGCTGGTAGATGTCGCCGGACCAGGCCATGGTCATCCACAGGTCGCCGTTGGTGAGCGGCTGGATGAAGTCCTGGTCGTAGTAGGCGCGCACGATGCCGGCGTCGCGCTGCTCGCGCAGCTTCTCCGCGGCGGCCTCCCAGTCCTCCAGGGTGGAGTCGGCCGGGTTGACGCCGTTGAGCAGGAGGCCGAAGTTGGCGATCTCCTGGGCGTCGCCCATCATGCCGACCTTGCCCTCGAACGCGGGGTCCCACAGGTCGGCGATGCTGGTGATCTCCCGGTCGACGTACTCCGGGTTGTAGGCGATGCCGGTGATACCCGAGGTGTAGGGCACCGTGTACTGGTTCCCGGGGTCGTAGGCGGTGTTCTTGTAGGTCTCGCCCGCGTACTCCGCGTAGTTCGGCAGCTTGGTGTGGTCCAGCTGCACGAGGTAGCCGAGCTCGATGAGCTTGGCGAGCTCGAAGCCGTTGGGCAGCACCATGAGGTCGTAGCCGGTGTCGTCGCCGTTGGCCAGGCGGGGCTGGATCTGCCCGAAGAACGACGCCGCCTCCTGCACGTCCTCCTTGTAGTCGACCTCGATGCCGGTCGCCTCGGTGAACTGCTGGAGCTGTGTGCGCTCGGAGTCCATGTACAGCGGCCAGTTGGCGAACCGCAGGGAACCGGTCCGCTCCTTGTCGGCCCAGTAGTCCCCGCTCGCGGCGGGGTCGCGCTGCTGGCCGCCGACGCCGCACGCGGACAGGGCCAGCGCGGCGGCCGCGGCGCCGCCCGCCTGCAGGGTGCGGCGGCGGGTCATGCCGGGCAGCACCAGCGGTGAGCGCCGGGCCCGCGTGAGGCCTCTGAGGAGGGCAGAGTTGATGTTGGGGCGAGGGCGGTTGCTCATGTCGTCGTTCCCTACGTGGTCTTGGGGGATGCTCAGGAGGACAGTGCGAAGGAGTGCTCGGGCCGCCAGGAGAGCCACACGGACTCGCCGCGCTGGGCGACCAGGGTCGAGCCGGACGCGTTCTGCTGGTAGACGGTGACCTCCTCGCCACCGCCGATGTCCACCTGGTAGTGCGTGGACGAGCCCATGTAGACGGTCTCGGTGACCGTCCCGGGGACCCGGCTGACGTCCCCTCCGGGAGCGTCGGTGCCGATGCGCATCTTCTCGGGCCGCACGGTCAGGTGGATGTGCGCTCCGGTGGTGACGGTGTCGGGGAGCTCTGCGACCAGGGCGGTGGCGCCGTCGGCGACCTCCACCTTCCAGTGGTCGCCCGCCCGGGCCTTCACGACGCCCCGGACCAGGTTGCTGGTACCGATGAAGTCGGCGACGAACCGCGTGGCCGGCCGCTCGTAGATCTCGGCGGGCGTGCCGAGCTGTTCCACCCGGCCCTCGTTCATGACCGCGATGCGGTCCGACATCGTCAGTGCCTCGCCCTGGTCGTGGGTGACGTAGACGAAGGTGATGCCGACCTCGCGCTGGATGCGCTTGAGCTCGACCTGCATGGACTGGCGGAGCTTGAGGTCCAGGGCGCCGAGCGGCTCGTCCAGCAGCAGGGCGCTGGGCTGGTTGACCAGGGCCCGCGCGAGGGCGACCCGCTGCTGCTGGCCGCCGGAGAGCTGCGTGGGCCGGTGCTTGGCACGGTGTCCGAGCTCGACGAGGTCGAGCATCTCCGCGACCCGGACGCGGATCTGGTCCTTGGGGACCCGTCGGCGCCGGAGCCCGAAGGCGACGTTGTCGGCGACGCTCATGTGCGGGAACAGCGCGTAGCTCTGGAAGACCATGTTGACGTCGCGGTGGTTGGCGGCCACCCCGGTGACGTCCTTGCCTTCGAGCAGGACGGTGCCCTCGGTGGGCTCCTCGAACCCGGCGATCATGCGCATCGTGGTGGTCTTGCCGCAGCCGGAGGGGCCGAGCAGGGAGAAGAACTCCCCCGCCTCGATGGCCAGGTCCACGCCGTCGACCGCGCGCACGGTCTCCGGACCGGAGCGGAAGGCCTTGACGACCCCGTTCAGGGTGATGGCGGACCGGCTCACCGCCGGTTCGGTGGCGGGCGGCGCTTCGGACGTGGGACTCGTGGTGCTGGTGGCCATGGCGTCGGAGTTCCTATCAGCTCTCGTTCCTGGTACGGGGGGATGCGGGTCCGGCGGCGGTTCCGGTGCCGACGGCTCAGTCACCGATGTAGCTCATGACGTGCTTGATCCGGGTGTACTCCTCGAAGGAGTACGTCGACAGGTCCTTGCCGTAGCCGGAGTGCTTGAAGCCGCCGTGCGGCATCTCGGCGGTGACGGGGATGTGGGTGTTGATCCACACGCACCCGAAGTCCAGGCGGCGGGAGACGCGCAGCGCGCGGGCATGGTCCTTGGTCCACACGCTGGAGGCCAGGCCGTACTCGACGGAGTTGGCCCAGGATACGGCGGTGTCCTCGTCGGTGAAGCGCTGGACGGTGATGACCGGGCCGAAGATCTCGTCGGTCACCAGCTCGTCGCCCTGGCGCAGGCCCGACACGACGGTGGGCGCGAAGAAGTAGCCCTCGTCGCCGACCCGGTGGCCGCCCGCGAGCACCTCGGCGTGGTCGGGCGTGCGCTCCAGGAACCCGGTGACCCGCGCCAGCTGGTTGGCGTTGTTGACCGGGCCGTAGGCGGCGTCGGGGTTGCTCGGCGGGGCGGTGACGGTGCCGCGCGCCTGCTCGGCGAGCGCGGCGGCCAGGTCGTCGTGGATACCGGGGGCCGCGATGACGCGCGTGGCGGCGGTGCAGTCCTGGCCGGCGTTGAAGTAGCCGGCGTCGGCGATCCCGGCGGCGGCCCTCTCGACGTCGGCGTCGTCGAAGACGATGACGGGGGCCTTGCCGCCCAGCTCCAGGTGGAGGCGCTTGAGGTCCTTGGACCCGGCCTGGGCGACCTCGTACCCGGCGCGCGTGGAGCCGGTGAGCGAGATCAGCGCGGGCGTGGGGTGGTCCACCAGGGCGCGGCCGGTGTCGCGGTCGCCGGTGACCACGTTGAACACGCCGGCCGGGAAGAACTCCGAGGCGATCTCCGCGAGCAGGAGCGTGGACAGCGGCGTGGTGTCGGAGGGCTTGAGGACGATGGTGTCGCCCGCGGCCAGGGCGGGGCCGATCTTCCAGGCGGCCATGGCCATCGGGTAGTTCCACGGGGTGATCTGGCCGACGACGCCGAGGGGCTCGCGCCGGATCCACGAGGTGTGGTCGGCCATGTACTCGCCCGCGGCGCGCCCCTCCAGGTTGCGCGCGGCGCCCGCGAAGAAGCGCAGGGCGTCCAGGACCTGGCCGATCTCCTCGCTCTTGGTCAGGCCCACCGGCTTGCCGCAGTTGCGGACCTCGGCGTCGACGAGTTCGTCGGCCCGCTCCTCGACGGCGTCGGCGAACTTGTTCATGGCGATCTGCCGCTCGGCGGGCGTGGAGTCGCGCCAGCCGCCCTCGAAGGCGTTCCGGGCGGCCTTGAACGCGCGGTCGACGTCCTCGGCGCCGGACACGGCGGCGGTCGCGAAGACCTTGCCGGTCGAGGGGTCCACGAGGTCGGCACGTGCCCCGTCGGCGGCGTCGACGTACTCCCCGTTGACGAAGTTGCGGAGGTGTTCGGTACCTGACTCCTGGGTCACAGTGGCTCCTGCGGGTCGGGCGCGCCGTGGACGCGCTGGTCGGGGCACGGCGGACGTGCTGGCGGTGTGAACTGTCACACTGCCAGGCGCAACGCACGACTTCAAGGGATTCCGTTGTAAAGATTGAGTTTCCCGACGGATACTTGACACTGACGCCAAAGATGCGACTATTTCTGTTGAGAGGACCCCGTTCGGGTCCCCCGGGTCGACCCGACCGAGGTCCCCGCCCCACTCAGCGATCCTGGGAGCACCAAGTGTCAGCGCACCTGAGCCCGGAAGAAGTCCAGCGGGCCGCCAAGGACCATCTGTGGATGCACTTCACGGAGATGGCCGGCTACGACGACGCCGACGTCCCCGTCATCACCCGTGGTGAGGGCGTCCACGTCTACGACTCCGAGGGCAGGAAGTACCTGGACGGCCTGTCCGGACTGTTCGTCTCGCAGGTCGGGCACGGCCGCGAGGAGATCGCGGACGCGATCGCGGAGCAGGCCAAGGAGCTGGCCTACTTCCCGATCTGGACCTACGCCCACCCCAAGGCGGCGGAGCTGGCCGCGCGGCTGGCGGGCCTGGCGCCCGGCGACCTCAACCGGGTCTTCTTCACCACCAGCGGTTCCGAGGCCGTCGAGTCGGCGTGGAAGCTCGCGCGCCAGTACTTCAAGGCGATCGGCGAGCCCACCCGGCACAAGGTGATCAGCCGCAAGATCGCCTACCACGGCAGCAGCCTCGGCGCGCTCTCGATCACCGGCCTCCAGGCGATCAAGACGCCGTTCGAGCCGCTGGTGCCCAGCACCATCCAGGTGCCCAACACCGACTTCTACCGCGCGCCCGTCCACGGCGACGACCATGAGGCCTTCGGCCGCTGGGCCGCGGACCAGATCGAGGACGCGATCCTGCAGAACGACCCGGACACCGTCGCCGCGGTGTTCGTGGAGCCGGTGCAGAACTCCGGGGGCTGCTTCCCGCCGCCGCCCGGGTACCTGCAGCGGGTGCGCGAGATCTGTGACCGCTACGGCGTGCTGATGGTCTCCGACGAGGTCATCTGCGCCTTCGGCCGCCTCGGGGAGTACTTCGGCGCCGCCAAGTACGGCTACCTGCCGGACATGATCACCTTCGCCAAGGGCGCCACCAGCGGTTACGTGCCGCTGGGCGGTGTGATCGCCCGCGAGAAGGTGATGGAGCCGTTCAAGGAGCCCGGCAGCACGTTCCTGCACGGGATCACCTTCGCCGGGCACCCGGTCGCGGCCGCCGCGGCCCTGGCCAACCTCGACCTGTTCGAGAGCGAGGGCATCCTCGACAACGTCCGCGAGAACGCGCCCGTCTTCCGGGCCACCCTGGAGAAGCTGCTGGACCTGCCGATCGTCGGCGACGTCCGCGGTGACGGGTTCTTCTACGGCATCGAGCTGGTGAAGGACAAGGAGACCAAGGAGGTCTTCACGGCCGAGGAGTCCACGAGGCTGCTCAAGGGCTTCCTGTCGCAGGCGCTGTTCGAGGCCGGGCTGGTCTGCCGCGCCGACGACCGCGGTGAGCCGGTCGTGCAGCTCTCGCCGCCGCTGACCTGCGGGCCCGAGCACTTCGACGAGATCGAGCGCATCCTGCGCAAGGTCCTCACCGAGGCCTGGGACCGGCTCTAGAGCCCCCGCCCCCGCCCCCCGGCGCCCCCGTCCCTCTCCTGGACGGGGGCGCCGTCGTTTCCGGGGGGCGGGCACGTCCGGCCGGGTCAGGGGGCGGGCTCGTGATCCGGGACGGCCTCCACGAGGTCGGCGGCCTCCGCCAGGGCCGTGGACAGGTCGGCGTGCCCGCACCGCTCGGCGAGGGTGGACAGCAGCCGCGCCATCGAGGGTTCCAGGGACGTTCGCGTGTAGCCGCCCCGGCGGCCCCACACGGTCACCTCCACCAGGCCCAGCCCCCGTTTCCCCGCCCAGCTGTCCGACCTCGTGAGCCACACGCTCACCCCCTCCTCACCCCGATCACGGACGAGGCGCAGGTGGCGCATGCGCTCGGTGTCGATACCGTGGTCGGCCCCGCACCAGCGCGGGCAGGGGTCCTCGGGGCAGGCGTCCGTCATGGCCGGCACCCCTTGCGGTTCAGGTGGTTGCCCCACTCCCCCAGATCCCCGTGCGAGAGGTGCTCCAACGGGGACTCCCACACCCACACCACCCGGCTCGGGCCCTCCCGCCTGCCCCGGGCGACCCTGGTCACCACTCCGCGCCGGGCGCCGTAGACGGGTTCGTCGCGCAGCGAACGGCCGAGGTACTCGATCGCTACGTGCCTCTCGGCCGCCCACACCTTCAACGCGGCCAGCGAGGGCAGCTCGCGGATATCGCAGATCGTGCGCTTCATCAGGCCACCGCCCCCAGGCCCGGGCCGTGCTGGGACGATCCGCCGTCCGGAGCCGGGATCCCGACCGTCGACATCCACGAGCGCACCGCCAACGCGAGCGGAGCCAGGTCCCCGCCCGGGTGCGAGACGTAGGACCGCACCCGCGACGCCCGACGCCTGCGTGCTCGGACCGGCTCGGCCGTGCGCCTGGCGTGCTTGGGCCGATGCGGCTCGGGCCGTTCCACCCAGTCGCAGGAGCAGGCCCGGAAGGCGGCCACCCGCAGGCCGGGACGCCGCTCCCGGTGCCGGTAGTGCTCGCACAGATCGATGACGGGCGCCAACGGTCGCCGCACCCACCCGTCGTCGGCGCTCGGGCGCCTGCCGGGAGTGTTCGGCAGGGACACCACGACCGACTCAGGGGGTTCGGCCGTCCTCTCCCGGATGGCGAGGGGGTCGGAGGGTTCGGGGGCTCGGGTCAGGTGGAAGGACCGCGCGGCCGCAGAGCGTACGGCCTCCAGGTCCACAGAACGCAGGTAGCGCACAGGGCGCCTCCTCAACGTAGATGCCGTTGGGGGAGGGCGGCTCGGATGCTTGCCTAAGAGCCATCATGCGATACACACTATGGGAATCGCAATATGCAAATCACAAGTGGGTGATATGTCGGGTTTCCCTTTGCTGGCCTATGATCAGGCGAGCCAGGAGGTGACACAGGGTGGCCGACAGCAGGTACAGCCCCAGCGCGAGGCGGAGGCGGCTCTCCGCTCTGCTTCGGCACATGCGCGAGGAGCGCAACCTGAAGATCGAGAGCGTCAACAAGCAGCTCGGATGGGCTTCGGGCAAGCTCAGCCGCATGGAACGCAACGAGTGGAAGCTGCCCTCGGTTCGTGACATGAAGGATCTTGCCGAGCTCTACGAACTCTCCGCCGAGATGCACGAAGCCCTGAATTCTCTCGCCCGCGAGTCCCGGGTCAGAGGTTGGTGGGTGGACTACAAGGACGTGCTTCGAGGCGGCCTGGCCGACTTCGAGAGCGGCGCGTCGATGATCCGAACGTTCGAGGCTCTCCTCGTTCCGGGCTTGTTCCAGACCGCCGACTACGCCGCCGCCGTGCTCCGTGGCAGTCGTGTCATGAGTGACTCGGAGATCGAAAGAAAGGTAGACGGCCGCATGCGCCGCCAGGAGATCCTGGCGTCAAGTGAAGCGCCACATGTCTGGGCCGTGGTCGATGAAGCCGCGTTGCGCAAGCGAGTCGGTGGTCCCGACGTCATGGCTGCTCAGGTTCAACACCTGATTCGCATGGCTGAGCTGCCCAACATCGACATCCAGGTCCTCCGCGACGATGTGGGCGCGCATGCTGCCATGGAGGGGGCGTTCATGATCCTGGACTTCCCAGATCCCGCTGACCTGCCGCTGGTGTACATAGAGACCTCGACGGAGGATCTCTACCTGGAGCAGCCGGAGACGATCCAGAACTACGTCAGCACCTTCAGCCACATTTGCAGTGAAGCGGAGTCCCCGGAAGCATCCGTTCGTTTCCTGGAATCACTCAGCTAGCAAGGAACCACCATGCATTCATCCGCCCACCTGACCTTTCGCACATCGTCGTACAGCGGACGAGGCGACAACTGTGTCGAGATCGCCGACCTGCCCGGTGGCGCCGCGGTGCGCGACACGAAGAACCGGGAGACAGGCCACCTGGAGTTCCGCGCCAGGGAGTGGGCCTCGCTGCTGAGCACCTTGAGGAGTCGGAGAGCCGGACTCGGCTGAGGGGTACGAACGGGTGCAAGGCCCGTACCGGGCGGGCCCGAGTGAAGGAGCACCGTTGGAGCACGTGTCCGCCCACCCACGAGTCCTCGTTCAGCGATCCCTGCCGACACCACCCGCCACTCGCGGCTCCAAGAGCCTGTACCTGACCGAGGCCGCCCAACAGGGCCTCACTCCCGAGCGCAAGATGCTGTTCGTCGGCCAGGAGCCCGCCAACGAACACGTCGCAGCCGGGCTCCGGGTCGAGCCCGGCGAGAACGTCGTCGCACGGCGCAAGATGTTCTGGGCCAACGGCGTTCCCGTGCGCATCTCCACGAGCTACTTCCGCACCGATGTCGCCGAGAACACCCGGCTCGACGGCCAGGGCTTCGTCCTGCCCACCCTCCAGGCCGCGATCGAAGATCTCGGCCACCGGTTCGGCCACGCGACCGAGACCCTGTCGTGCCGCCCCGCCACCCCCTACGAAGCGGACCTGCTCGACATCCCCGGCGAGTGGGTCGTGCAGGTCCTCCGCGTCGGTGTCTCCACCGAAGATGTCCCCGTCCACGCTTTGGAGACGATCTGCGCCGCCACCCGGCACGTCTTCCCGATCGGACAGGCGGTCGGCACCGACCAGTTCTGACCCACGCACCTGCCCATACGTGGCGCAACCATCTGAGGTACGCAGCGCAGGGAGCACCGGTCGGCTCTTCCCCGAACAGGGGGGCCTACGCGCCCTGGTCCACTTCCGGCCATCCCAGTGACGGAAGGACTCCGCACGGTTACTGTCGTCGTAACGACGGCCCCGGCCCTGAGGAGAACAGAGTGGGCAGCCACGGAAAGCCGGACAGCGAGGACCAGAAGGACGATCCGAAGTGGCAGCAGGATGGGCAACAGCCCAGCCCGCACGGCGGCAAGTCGGGTGACGACAAGTAGTGGTTCCCCCCGACTTCGACGCCGATGAGCGCCTCACCGCTCTGGTCGATCATCTCCAGCGGGTAGGGGCGCTCATGGACGACCGGTGGCGGGACGCCTTTCTCCGGACGCCCCGCCACCTGTTCGTACCCGACCCCATCTGGGTCCGGGACGGAGCGCGTGGCGACGGATGGATGATCCCCGTCGGTCGCAGTGATCCGTACTGGTGGGAGAACGCCTACGCCGACTTCGCACTCCCCACACAGGTGGACGACGGCGCTCCGGCCGGCGACGACGGCCGGGGCCGCTACCCGACCAGTTCCATCTCCCAGCCATCTCTCGTCGCGCGGATGCTGGAAGCCCTGGAAGTCACCGCCGGAACCCGGGTGCTGGAGATCGGCACCGCCACCGGGTACAACGCTGCGCTGTTGTGCGCCCGGCTCGGGGCCGAGTACGTGACCACTGTCGAGGTGGACGCGGTCCTGGCCGAACAGGGCCGCACCTCCTTGCGCGCGGCCGGGTGGAAGCCGACCGTCGTATGCGGAGACGGAGCACGGGGCGTCCCCTCGGAGGCTCCCTTCGACAGGGTGCTGGCGACCGTCGCAGCCAAACAGATCCCCTACGCCTGGGTGGACCAGACCCGGCCTGGCGGGATGATCGTCGCCCCTTGGGGCAACGACTTCATGACCACCGTGCTGCTGCGCCTGGAGGTGCGGCAAGACGGCGTGGCGACCGGACGACCCACCGGAGACGCCCCGTTCATGTGGCTGCGCGACCAGCGCACCGCGAAGGGCCTGTGGTCGGATTTCATTGACTTCGACGCCCCCGTGCGGACATCCCGGACCGGCGTGGATCCGCACGTGGTGGTCGAGCGCGGCAGCGGCGTCGAGTTCACCGTCGGTGCGACGGTGCCACGTCTGTGCAGGGCATGGTTCGACGCTGAAGATGACTCCGGCGAGGCCACGCTGTGGCTGTACGACACGAAGGGTTCGTGGGCGTCAGTCGATTACGCGCCGCGCGTCGACGGGCACCGGGTCGAGCAGGCGGGCCCTCGCAGCCTGTGGGATGAGGTCGAAGTCGCGGTGGCCTGGTGGTTTCGGGCGGGTCGTCCCGACCGTGAGCGGTTCGGGTTGACGGTCGCTCCGAGCGGCCAACAGGTGTGGCTGGACGAGCCCGGGAACGCCGTGAGGTCCTGAGCGGGGACGGCGACGCACCGCACGCGGTCGCCCCCGGCGGGGGCCGCCGGAGGCGTGGAGTGACGACGGGGTCGGACGTCATTCCCGGACCGAACGCTCCTCGGCGTGCTCCAGCGCCGCGAGGGCCGTGACCGCGCCCAGCTCCCAGCAGGCCTCGCGATCGGCGTTGCCCGGCCGCCCGGTCACCGCCACCGGTGGCCGGTGCCGCCGCCAGCCCATCCCCTTGGTGATCGACTCCACGGCGCGCACGGCACCGGAGGTGTCGTTGTCACCGTGAACGTAGAGCGAATACGGCATTCCGTTCGTATCACCCATCGCGGGATAGTAGACAGAGTCGAAGAAGTGCTTCAGGGCGCCGGACATGTACCCGATGTTGGCGGGCGTCCCCAGAAGGACGGCGTCGGCCGCGAGCAGATCGCCCACGGTCGCGGCCAGGGCCGCCTTGGCCTGGACCTCCACCCCTTCGATATCGTCGGTTCCGGCACCGTCCATCACCGCCACCAGCATCTCCTGGGTGGCGGGCGAGACAGTGTGGTGAACGATGAGCAGTCGTGCCATACCCCCACACTAGGCAGTACGTCGCCGGAACCTGTGCGGCTCCGTCGGCGTCAGAACCACCAGAGACCAACAGCCGCTGTTCGCGGGCGACTCGGCCGGACCAGTCCCCGAGCACCTCCCCCAGCGCACGGGGGCAGGCCCGCCCAGCTCGCAGCAGAAAGCCAAGGACCACCATGAGTCAGCCTCCCAACGGCCCCTACGGGGGTCCTCCGTCCGGAATGCCCCCACAGGGCCCGCCCACCGGCGGACAGCCCCCGATGGGCCCTCCGGGCGGCATGCCGCCCGGAGGCGACCCGTACGGCCCCGGTCCGGGTGGTCCCGGTGACCCGTACGGCCAGGGACCCGGCGGCCCCGGCGGCCCCGGTGACCCGTACGGCCAGGGCTACGGCGGTCCCGGCGGCCCCGGTGACCCGTACGGCCAGGGCTACGGCGGTCCCGGCGGCCCCGGCGGGCCGGGCGGGCCGGGCGATCCCTACGGCTACGGCACGGGCGAAATGCCGCCGGGAGGTATGCCCCCCGGCGGCGACCCCTACGGCGCCCCGTACCCGGGCGGCCCACAGCCCGCCCAGCCCAAGAAGACCTCGCCATGGCTGTTCGTGGGCCTCGGCTGCGGTGGCCTGTTCATCATCGGCATCGTCCTGGTCGTCATCATCGTCTTCGTCGCCAACAGCAACGACGCGCCGAGCAGCTCCACCGGTGACTCCGGAACCTCCAGCGGCCCCGACACGGACACAGACACCGACGGCACCACCCCCAGCGGCCCCAGCGGTGGCACGCTCGGCGAGTCCGTCGAGCACGAGGGCATCATCTTCACCCCGCTGGAGATCGAGGGCCCCTACACCGAACTCGACATCGCCGGCGAGACCTTCACCCCCCGCGGGGAGTACATCGTCCTGTGGCTCGAGGTCGAGGCCGCGGACTCCTCCGAGTCGTTCTGGCGCGACGAGCAGCACGTGTACACCAGCAGCGGCGAGGCGATCGAGGAGGACTACGACGCCACGGGCGCGATGGACACCATGAGCAAGACGCTGACTCCGGGCAGCCCGCTCGAAACCGCCATCGTCTTCGACGTGCCCGACGCCGACGACCTGGTCTCCATCGGCCTGAGCGCCGAGACCTACGGCGGCAACGAGGTCGAGTTCGACCTGAACTGACCCGTCACCCGACGGAAGCAGCAGCCCCCGAGGGCCGCCGGGACGCCCGGCGGCCCTCCACTTGCGAGAAAGACGACATGCACAATCCCGGGCCCGTCCCCCAGCCTCCCCGCAAGAAGTCCCCCTGGCTCTGGATCGGCCTGGGGTGCGGATTCCTGAGCGTGCTCACGGTCGTGGCGGTGGTCGTCGCCTTCGTCCTCGTGGTGATCGACGACGACCGCGGCGGCACGTTCGACGTGGGCGAGTCCTTCGAGATCCAGAACGTGCACTACACGATCAGGGCCGTCCACACCGGCGTCCCCGCGATCGGCGACGCCCTCCAGTACGCCCGGCCGGACCAGCACGGCGCCTTCGTGCTCGTCGTCCTCAGGGTCATCAACGAAATCCCTGTCGAACTCGCCGTGGACACGCCCGAATTCCTCCTGTACAGCGGCGGCACGGCGTACACACCCTCGGCCGAAGCCGGGGCGGCCGCCCTGATCGACTCCGACTTCCGCTTCGACGACAGCACCGAGTACGGCACCGTCAACGCGCGTGAGCTCCGGGACATGCCGCTCGTCTACGACGCACCGGACACCGACATCACCCACATGACGATCACCCCCGGGCCGACCCCGACCTCACGGTGACCGTCGACCTCGAACCGTGACGCCGCGTGGGCGCCCCGTCCGCGCCCGTACAGGCACGGACGGGCCGAAATCAGGCCGGCGACCTGTGCGGATACATGAAATTCAGCACGGATGAGGGCCTCAAACCTGTCGTTTCCTCTGAATTCCACCTGCCCCACAAGGGACATTGCGTCACTCTTCGGCACGATCACGAAATTGGGTAACCCGGTTGTAGCACGGACGCGGGAACGCCGGTCATTGACCCGCCATTCCTCCCTTCCCTAGTGTTCCGGGACGCGCACCACCTACTCGCACGACCAGTGCGAACAGGCGCTCACCGAGGAGCGAGGGAACCATGCCGCACACCGTCCGTGCCGCGCTCGTCCAGACCGAGTGGACCGGCGACACCGAATCCATGATCGCGGCGCACGAGAAATACGCTCGCGACGCCGCCGCGCAGGGCGCGAAAGTGATCGGATTCCAGGAAGTCTTCAACGCGCCCTACTTCTGCCAGGTACAGGAGGCCGAGCACTACCGCTGGGCCGAGTCGGTCCCCGACGGCCCCACCATCACCCGTTTCAGCGCGCTGGCCCGCGAACTGGGCATGGTGATGGTCCTGCCGGTCTTCGAGATCGAGAAGCCGGGCTTCTACTACAACACCGCCGCCGTCATCGACGCCGACGGCACCTATCTCGGCAAGTACCGCAAGCACCACATCCCGCAGGTCAAGGGCTTCTGGGAGAAGTTCTACTTCCGCCCCGGCAACCTCGGCTGGCCGGTCTTCGACACGGCCGTCGGCCGGATCGGCGTCTACATCTGCTACGACCGCCACTTCCCCGAGGGGTGGCGCGCGCTCGGCCTGGCCGGGGCCCAGCTCGTGTACAACCCCTCCGCCACCCACCGCGGCCTGTCCCGCTACCTCTGGCAGCTCGAACAGCCCGCCTCCGCGGTCGCCAACGCCTACTACGTCGCCGCCATCAACCGCGTGGGCGTGGAGGAGTACGGCGACAACGACTTCTACGGCACCAGCTACTTCGTCGACCCGCGCGGGCAGTTCGTCGGCGAGGTCGCCTCGGACACCGCCGCCGAACTCGTGGTCCGCGACCTCGACTTCGACCTGATCGACGAGGTACGCCAGCAGTGGGCGTTCTACCGCGACCGCCGCCCGGACGCCTACGGGCCGCTGGTCGAGGGATAGGGGGCACGCACATGGCACGAACCGTCATCAGCGGCGGCCTGGTCGTCACCGCGGCGGAGGAGGTCGAGGCCGACGTCCTGGTCGAGGACGGCAAGGTCGCGGCCCTGGCCCTGCGCGGCAGCGAGACCGCGCGCACCTGGGCCGACAGCGGCGCCGACGTCATCGACGCCGCCGGGCACTACGTCATCCCCGGCGGGGTGGACGCGCACACGCACATGGAGATGCCCTTCGGAGGCACCCACTCCGCCGACACCTTCGAGACCGGCACCCGTGCCGCCGCGTGGGGCGGCACCACCACGATCGTCGACTTCGCCATCCAGCGCCCCGGCCAGGCCGTGCGGGACGGCGTGAACGCGTGGATGGCCAAGGCCGACGGGAAGTGCGCCGTCGACTACTCCTTCCACGCCATCCTCAGCGACGTCAACGAGTCCTCGCTCAAGGAGATGGACGTCCTGGTGGACGAGGGCATCACCTCGTTCAAGCTGTTCATGGCCTATCCGGGTGTCTTCTACAGCGACGACGGCCAGATCCTGCGGGCCATGCAGCGCGGCGCCGCCAACGGCGCGCTGACCATGATGCACGCGGAGAACGGCATCGCCATCGACGTGCTGGTCGAACAGGCCCTGGCCGAGGGCCGCACCGACCCCCGGTACCACGGCGAGGTCCGCAAGGCCCTGCTGGAGTCCGAGGCCACCCACCGCGCCATCCAGCTCGCGCGCGTGGCGGGCGCCCCGCTCTACGTCGTGCACGTGTCGGCGAACGAGGCGGTGGAGGAGCTGTCGCGGGCCCGCGACAAGGGGCTCAACGTCTTCGGTGAGACCTGTCCCCAGTACCTGTTCCTGTCGACCGACAACCTGGCCGAGCCGGACTTCGAGGGCGCCAAGTACGTGTGCTCCACGCCGCTGCGCCCCAAGGAGCACCAGGAACACCTCTGGCGTGCGCTGCGCACCAACGACCTGTCCGTGGTCTCCACTGACCACTGCCCGTTCTGCTTCAGCGGCCAGAAGGAGATGGGCCGGGGCGACTTCTCCAAGATCCCCAACGGCATGCCCGGCGTGGAGAACCGGATGGACCTGCTGCACCAGGCCGTGGTGGACGGGCACATCAGCCGGCGGCGGTGGATCGAGATCGCCTGCGCCACCCCGGCGCGCATGTTCGGCCTCTACCCGAGGAAGGGCACCGTCGCACCGGGCGCCGACGCCGACCTGGTCGTCTACGACCCCGCGGCCGAGCAGGTCGTCTCGGCCGAGACGCACCACATGAACGTGGACTACTCCGCCTACGAGGGCAAGCGCCTCACCGGCCGCGCGCGCACGGTGCTCTCGCGCGGACGGGTCGTCGTGGACGACGGCGCCTACCTGGGCGAGGCCGGACACGGCCGGTTCGTGCCCAGGTCCACCTGCCAGTACCTGGTCTGAGGAGGAAGCACAGCGTGGACATCGGACTCGTCCTACAGACCGACCCGCCCGCCGACCTGCTGGTGGAGCGGATGGAGCGCGCCGACCGGCTCGGGTTCACCCACGGGTGGACGTTCGACTCGGTCGTGCTCTGGCAGGAGCCCTTCGTCATCTACAGCCGCGTCCTGGAGCGCACCCGCGACCTGGTCGTCGGCCCCATGGTGACCAACCCGAGCACGCGCACCTGGGAGGTCACGGCCTCCCTGTTCGCCACGCTCAACGACATGTACGGCAACCGGACGGTGTGCGGCATCGGCCGCGGCGACTCGGCGATGCGCGTGGCGGGCCGCAAGCCCGCCACCCTGGACCGGCTGAGCAGGGCCATGCACGCCATCAAGGACCTCGCGGAGGGCCGGGAGGCGGACGTCGACGGCGCCGCCATGCGCATCCCCTGGGTGAAGGACGGCGCCCTGCCGGTGTGGATGGGCGCCTACGGGCCCAAGGCGCTGGCCCTGGTGGGCCGCCAGGCCGACGGGTTCATCCTGCAGCTGGCCGACCCGTACCTGACCGAGTGGATGGTCAAGGCGGTGCGCGCGGCGGCGGCCGACGCGGGCCGCGACCCCGACGAGGTGAAGGTGTGCGTGGCGGCGCCCGCGTACGTCACCGACGGGTCGCCGGAGGCACTGGCGCACGCCCGCGACCAGTGCCGGTGGTTCGGCGGGATGGTGGGCAACCACGTGGCCGACCTGGTGTCGCGCTACGGGGAGCACTCCGGCGCCGTCCCGGAGGAGCTGACGGACTACATCCGCGCCCGCGAGGGGTACGACTACAGCCACCACGGCCGGGCCGACAACCCGGACACCGCGTTCGTGCCCGACCCCATCGTCGACCGGTTCTGCCTGCTGGGCACGGTGGACGAGCACAGGAAGAAGCTGGAGCGGCTGCGCGAGGCCGGAGTCGACCAGTTCGCCGTCTACGCCATGCACGACGACGTCGACGGGGTCATCGACGCCTACGGCAGCGAGATCATCCCGGGCCTCACCTGAAACACCGAGTCAACAACGGGCGCGCACACTGTCCTGGTCAGGGCCGGGCAGGTGCGCGCCCGGCCGATCCCCCATCAGCACCACCGAAACCAGGTGTCACGTGACTCACGCCCCTCCCTCCCCCGAACCCGGTACAGCGCCCGTCACACACCCCGACGGTCGGGTCTCCCTCCCCGAGGGCGCCACCCTGCCGCCCGGCCCCTACGTCAACTCCGACCTGCACCCGGTGCCGATGTCCCAGCGCACCTGGGGCACGGGCAGCTTCACCGCCCTGTGGATCAGCATGTCGGTCAACATCCCGGCCTGGACGCTGGCCGGCGGCCTGGTCGCGGTGGGGATGGACTGGCGCCAGGCGGTCCTGACCATCGCCCTGGGCAACCTCATCGTGCTGGTGCCGATGGTCCTGACCGGTCACGCCGGCGCGCGGTACGGCATCCCGTATCCGATCTTCGCCCGGGCGTCCTTCGGGCTGCGGGGCGCGAACCTGCCCGCGCTGCTGCGCGGCGCGGTCGCGTGCGGCTGGTACGGCATCCAGACGTGGATCGGCGGCCAGGGCGTGTTCATCCTGCTCGGGCGCGTATTCGGCACGGGCTGGAGCGAGGCGGCCGTGGTCGGCGGGCAGCCGTGGACCATGTGGCTGTCGTTCGGCCTGTTCTGGCTGGCCCAGCTGGCGATCATCCTGTGGGGCATGGAGGGCGTCCGCAAGGTGCAGGTGTGGGCCGCCCCGCTCATGCTGGTGGGCGGCGTCGCCCTGCTGGCGTGGATGGTGGTCCAGGCGGGCGGCTTCGCGCCGCTGTTCGCGGTCAACTCGGACCTGGGCTGGGGCCCGGAGTTCTGGGCGCTGTTCTTCCCGTCCCTGATGGCGATGATCGGCTTCTGGGCGACCCTGAGCCTGAACATCAGCGACTTCACGCGCTTCGCGTCCACGCAGCGCGCGCAGGTGCTGGGCCAGACGTTCGGCCTGCCGACCACGATGGCGGCGTTCGCGCTGCTGGCGGTCATGGTGAGCGCGGGGACGCAGGCGGTGTACGGCGAGACGCTGTGGGACCCGGTGGAGATCGTCGCGCAGATGGACAACGGGATCGCGCTGCTGTTCGCGACCTTCGTGGTGCTGCTGGCGACGGTGTCCACGAACATCGCCGCGAACCTGGTGGGCCCGGCCTACGACCTGGCCAACCTGAAGCCGAGGCTGATCAGCTTCCGGACCGGCGCGATCATCACGAGCCTGGTGAGCGTCGCGATCTTCCCGTGGCGGCTGATCTCGGACCCGAACATCTACATCTTCACGTGGCTGGGCACCGTGGGCGGGATCCTGGGAACCGTCGGCGGCATCCTCATCGCGGACTACTGGCTGCTGCGCCGCACCCGGATGGACCTGAACGCGCTGTACACGCGCGACGCGGCGTACTGGTACACGGGCGGCTGGAACTGGCGGGCCCTGGCGGCGTTCGCGGTGGGCGCGATCCTGGCGGTGGGCGGCTCGCACTCCGCCCCGGGCGCCGGGCCCTTCCCGGAGGCGGGTCTCATCCCGTTCCTGTCCCCGCTGGCCGACTACGGCTGGGCGGTGGGCTTCCTGTCGGCGCTGGTCGTCTACTGGGCCCTGAGCCTGGCCCTCCCCGACCGGCGACGGCAGCGCGTCTGACCCGACCCACCCGAGCCCCGGCCGATCGCCCCGATCGGCCGGGGCTCCTGTGCGCGCGACCGGCCGGAGCCCACTGGCCGCCCGTCATGTGCCGTGAGCGGCCCGGGCACGCAGCAGCAGGCCGTACAGGCACACCGCGCCGAGCACGAGGACGAACGCCTGGTACCCCACCGCGAACCACGAGGGGCCCGCCGGCACCACCGGTGGTTTCCGCACCCCGGAGAGCACCATCACCAGGCAGATGGCCGCGAGGCCCGCCATGACCACAGCCAGCGCGAGCTGGAACCCCAGCCCGGAGCCGGCATAGGAGCCGTGCGGGTGGGCGGCGAGCGTGGCGTACACCGCCAAGCCGCAGAGCGCGTCGAGTCTCAACCGAACACTCCGAGGATCATCAGGAAGTCAACGACGAGAAGGCCCACGAGTAGGACGGCGAGCGCGCCCGTGACCGCGCGCCGCGGTGCCCTCCCTCTGCGTTGGGCGACCACGTGCAGCAGGAACGCCACCATGACCACGGTGACCAGGACGTAGAAAGCGCTCTCCACTCCTCAGCCTCCCGACGGCCGGTACCCGGTGGAGGTTCTTCGCGCGCCGAGGATCGACAAGGATCCGTTCGCACGGCGTGCGACGGCATCAGGACGGTACCCAGCCCCAGAGGCCCGCACAAGGCGTGCCCCGCGCGCTGTCGCCCCTGTGGCCGGTACCGGCCACAGGGGCGACAGCGCGCGGGGCGGCGTCCTCGCGAACCGTCCGGGGCTTCTTCGCAGCGTAGAGGCGTTATCGGTAGCGACCTTAGAACAATCTTTATCCGTTTCATACAACGCATCGAGCTTATGCAGATTTTATGAATGCACACACGCATGAACTAAGGACATATACGTGAACACACAAGGTCACCGAGAATCCGCGTGTCCGCTGCGCGCCGACCTGATGTGACGCGCGTGACCAGGGTGAATAACGTCACTCCACACGCTCCGAAGAGCGCGAGCAAAGCGCACACTCGGAATGAGGATCGGCCAACGGGTCCTGAACATCGGGTAAACCAGATAAGTAACAGATGCGTCATACGGACACGGACAGGGCCATTAGGCGAATTCGCCGGAGACGCCGACGCATCCGCGCGGGAGTGCCCCACGCCCCGCCCGTCCCACCATCCATACCCGTCCGGGACGTTCATGCCCCGGCCCCGCACGAGGTCTTCTCTGGGCCCGTCGCGATCAGGAGACGAACTTGCCTGTGAAAAACCAGCGTCCGGCTACACAGCCGTCGACCCGCAACGTCGCGGTCGTCCTCGCCGGAGGAAGCGGCCAGCGCATCGGGCTCGCGACACCCAAGCAACTGCTCAAGATCGCCGGAAAGACGATCCTGGAACACACGCTGGCCATCTTCGAGCACGCCCCCGGCGTGGACGAGGTCCTGGTGATGATGAACCCGGGCTTCGTCTCCGACGCCGAGGCCGTCGTGAAGAAGGCCGGACTCGCGAAGGTGACGCGTGTCCTGCCCGGCGGCACCTCACGCAACGCCACCACCCAACTGGCCCTCGACGCCCTCGGACACCTGCCCGCGGAGACGACCAACGTCCTCTTCCACGACGCGGTCCGGCCGATGCTCTCGCAGCGGGTCGTCGCCGACTGCATCACCGCGCTGGAGACCTACGGCGCCGTCGACGTGGCCATCCCGTCCTCGGACACCATCATCGAGGTCGACGCGGACGTCATCACCGACGTCCCCGACCGGTCCCGGCTGCGCCGCGGCCAGACGCCGCAGGCCTTCCGGCTCTCGACCATCCGCGACGCCTACGCCAAGGCCTGGAACGACCCGGACTTCCAGGCGACCGACGACTGCAGCGTGGTCCTGCGCTACTCCCCCGACGTCCCCATCCACGTGGTGGCCGGCGAGGAGCAGAACATGAAGGTCACCCAGCCGGTCGACATCTTCATCGCGGACAAGCTCTTCCAGCTCTCCTCGGCGGGCACCCCGGAGTTCACCGACGAGGACTACACCGCGCGGCTCTCCGGCGCGACCGTGGTCGTCTTCGGCGGCAGCTACGGCATCGGCGCGGGCGTGGCCGACCTCGCGGAGAAGCACGGCGCCCGCGTCTTCCGCTACTCGCGCAGCGCCACCCGCACCAACGTCGCCAACCCCGCGGACGTGGCCGCCGCCCTGGAGCAGGCGCACTCCGCCACCGGCCGCATCGACTTCGTCGTCAACACCGCCGGCGTGCTGCGCATCGGCCGCCTGGACCAGACCGACGACGCCACGGTCGAGGAGACCCTGCGCGTCAACTACCTGGCCCCGGTCAACATCGCCCGCGCCGCCTTCCCCTACCTCGCGCAGAGCAAGGGCCAGCTACTGCTGTACACCTCCAGCTCCTACACGCGCGGACGCGGCGAGTACAGCCTCTACTCGTCCACCAAGGCCGCGACGGTCAACCTCACGCAGGCCCTGGCCGACGAGTGGTCCGAGGACGGCGTCCGGATCAACTGCATCAACCCCGAGCGCACCCAGACACCGATGCGCAGCAAGGCCTTCGGCGAGGAGCCCGCCGGCAGTCTGCTCAGCGCCGACAAGGTCGCCCGCACCTCCGTGGACGTCCTGTTGTCCGACCTCACCGGCCACGTCGTGGACGTCCGCCGCGAGGAGATGCCCGCCCCCGCGACCGAGAGCGCCCGTTCGGTGAGGGAGCCCGCCCAGTGACACTGCGTGAACACGCCAACCGCGAGACCGTCATCGGCACTGGCCTGCTCGCCCTGTCCTATCTCGTGATGCTCGCCGGTGTGATCACCGGCCTGTGGTGGATCTTCCTTGTGGGCGCCTTCGGCAGCTACGCGATGGACGCGCTGCTCCTGCACCGCTTCCCGAACCTGTCCAAGCTCATCCAGCAGATCCGCCTGGGCATCACGCCGCGCACCCTCCTACGCCAGCTCATGGCGCTGGGCCTGCTGATCACCACGCCGACCGTGACCTCCACGGGCATCGGCCTGGTGCTGCTGGTCTTCCTCGCGCTCTTCGGCCTCCAGCTCGTCTGCGGTGTCGCCGCGCGCCTGCTGCGCACCCGGCGCAAGCTGCCGGTCGTCACCCGCAACATCGACCTGACGCCACTGCGCATCCCCGACAGCCCGCCCATGCCGCTCGTCCGCGAGCCCATGACCCGCCTGCTGCCGCTGGACATCTTCCTGGTGGTGGGCGCCGTCGCCCACGTGGCCACGGGCCGGCTGTGGCCCGTCACCACGGGTGCCGCCGTGTCGCTGCTCGTCACGGTCCTGGCGCTGGTCCTGGTCGGCTGGCACCTGCGCCGAGCGCTCGCCATCCCCGGGCAGGCGGAGGTGATGCGCTTCGCGCAGTCCTGGCTGGACGCCTACCGGCCCGAGGTCGTGCTCTACTTCTCCGGCTCGGCCGACTCCGCCTACCAGGTGAACATGTGGCTGGACGTGCTCGACCGCCTGGAGCGGCGCGTCGTGATCGTGCTGCGCGAGCGCACCATCGCCGCCCAGCTCGCGCCGACCCGGCTCCCCGTGCTGTGCGTGCCGGCCGCCACGGACCTGATGGCGCTGGACTTCGGACCCGCCCGCGTGGCCCTGTACCCGGCCAACACCGGCAAGAACATCCACATGCTGCGCAATCCGATGATGCGGCACGTGTTCGTCGGGCACGGCGACAGCGACAAGGTCGCCAGCATCAACCCGTTCAGCAAGGCCTACGACGAGGTCTGGACCGCCGGCCGCGCCGGCCGGGACCGCTACGACCGCGCCCAGGTCGGCGTCCGCCTCGACGAGATCGTGGAGGTCGGCCGACCCCAGTTGGACGAGATCCGCACCGACACCGCGCCGGGCTCCGTGCGCACGGTGCTCTACGCGCCCACCTGGGAGGGATGGACCGACGAGCCCGGCAACACGTCGCTGATCGACGCCGGACCCGCGCTCGTCGCCCGGCTGCTGGCCGCCGACCCGCCCGTGCGGGTCCTGTACAAGCCCCACCCCTTCACCGGCATGCGCTCGGCCGCGGCCCGCGGGGCGCACAAGCGGATCGTGGACATGATCGAGGCCGCCAACCGCGGTGCGGCGCGCACCGCGCCGGACCCGCGCCCGCTGGCGGAGCTGGAGCGGCGCCTGGCCGACTTCGACACCGACAACGGTTCGACGGACGAGGCGCACAACTCGCGGGAGGAGGGGAGGTCGGCCCCCACCGCGGTGGCCGACCTCCAGGCGCTGTCCACCGAGTGGCACCGCGTGTACTGGGACGGCCGGGCCGACGAGGAGCACCTGGTCATCCAGGGACCCCGGCCGACGCTGTACTCCTGCTTCAACCAGGCGGACCTGCTGATCAGCGACATCTCCAGCGTCGTCGCGGACTTCGTCGCCACCGAGAAGCCCTACGCCATCGCCAACTGCGAGGGGATCCCGCACGACGAGTTCCAGACCCGGCACCCGACCTCGGCGGCGGCCTACATGCTCCTGCCGGACGGCGAGGGCCTGGACACCGCTCTGGCCGCCGTCCGCGACGCGGGGCCCGACCCCCTGTCGGACGAGCGCGTGGAGCTCAGAACCTACCTGCTCGGCCCGAGCACGGAGCCCTCCCAGGTGCGCTTCGCCGCGGCCGTCGACGACCTGTACGCGAGGGCCGACGCCCAGGTCCGCGCGGTCCACGCGGTCACCTCCGAGACCGGCACCGCCACCGTCTGATCCCGTTCTCGCACTCATTCCGGAAGGACACCCGCACGACATGCCCGCAGCCAAGCGCACGGTGCCAGACGACCTCCAGCGCCTCATGCGCTACCTGCCCGAGTCGGAGGCCGACGAACGCGAGGCCTTCCTCGCCGCGGCGGACGACCTCCTGGGCTCGTCGGCACCCGGTGACCTGTCGGGGTTCGAACCGCTGGCCAGGGTCAAGCTCTGGTTGGCCAAGGAGCACCGGTTGGAGGAGCTGCAGGCGGTCATCCGCTACGAGCGGGACAACCCGCAGGCGCACCTGGTGCGCGGCCGGCTGTCCCCGCGCATCGAGGTGCCCGGTGTGGCCACCTCCTCCCTGCCCAGGGAGATCCACCGGCTCCAGCAGCGGGAGCTGCCGCTGGACGCGCGGCTGACGGACCTGACGTGGGTGGAGGGGCGCCTGCGCGTGCGCGGATACGCCTACGTCCGCAACGTCCCCGTGGAGTCGCGGCCGAGGGTGCCCGGGCTGGCCTGGCTCACGCACACGGAATCGCGGCGGCGGATCGCGGTCCGCCTGACCCCGCGACGGGAACCGCGCGCCACGTCCGAGTCCAAGCAGGCCCTGCACTGCTACGACTGGTCCGGGTTCGAGTTCTTCGTCGATCCGGACAAGCTGCGCTCCGGCGCGTCCTGGGAACCCGGGACCTGGTCCCTCACCCTGGGCGTGTGGGGCGCGGGCCGGCTGCGCCGCGACGGCCTGCCCCCGGGCGAGGTGGGCACGAGCGGGCACGCGCACGCCCGCCGCCTGGACGAGTCCACCCGCTGGGTGAGCGCGTTCCGCAGGAAGCGGCTGGAGTTCTCGATCGAGCCGGTCACCGCCGAGCTGACCGGGCACGCGTTGCGTGACGGGATCCTGTCCCTGGAGCTGCGCGCGCCGGGCGCGGACCGGCTGGTGGTCGAGCACGGCAAGGGCGACGCGACCGTGGAGCGCGAGTACCCGTTGGAGGGCACTGGAGCCGGGGTGCGCTCGGTGTCAGTGCCGCTGGCGGACCTGGCGGTGGCCGATTCCGACGACACGCGTGAGCTGCGCGTGCACGCGGTCTCCGGTGAGTCCCGGACCGAGATCGTCGTCGCCCCGGGCGTCCTCGCCCGGGCGTACCCGTTCGGGGAGGCCAGGGAGATAGCCGTGGGCGTCAGTGCCACGCAGACCCTGGTCGCGCACGACCGGCTGCGCCAGCCCGTCGTGGACGGCCTGGAGTGGCGGGACGGCACCCTGGTCCTGACCGGCGCCTACACCGGCCCCGACGGCGAGCGCGTGCTGGTCCTGCGGCACGGCGAGCGGTTCGAGGAGGCCACCGTCCCCGTCACGATCGCCGACGGCCGGTTCCGCGCCGAGATCGACCCGGAGGGGATCGACTTCTACGGCGACCCGCTTCCGCTGCGCAAGGGCCGCTGGTACCTCACCCTGCGCGGCGCGCGGGAGTGGGACAACGCCGCCGACATCCCGGTGAAGCTGAGGCCGGACCTGGTGGAGCGGCTCCCGCTCAAGCACGACGGCGGCGGACGGACGTTCACCGTGGACCGCCGCTTCCACGACCGCGTGTTCCTGCGGTCGGGCAACCCGCTGGCCGAGGACGAGCGGGGCGCCTACCGGCAGCGGCGGATCCGTGAGGAGTTCCTGGAGGAGCAGCGGGCCCTGCCCCTGCGCGAGGCCGTCTTCTACAACAGCTTCGGGGGCAAGCAGTACTCGGACTCGCCCCGCGCCATCCACGAGGAGCTCGTGCGCCGAGGTCTGGACGTCGAGCACCTGTGGTCGGTGAACGACCAGCAGGTGCCTCTGCCGCCGGGGGTCACGCCGGTGGAGTGGCGCAGCCGCGAGTGGTACGCCGCGCTCGCCCGGAGCCGGTACGTGGTGACCAACGTGGGGATCGGCGACTGGTTCGTGCGGCGGGAGGGCCAGGTGATCGCCCAGACCTGGCACGGAACCCCGCTCAAGAAGATCGGCGCGGACCTGCTGGGCACGCCCAAGGCCAACCGCGCCTACATCGCCAGCCTGCCGGAGCGGTCCCGGCAGTGGGACTTCTTCGTGTCGCCGAACGCGTTCACCACGCCGATCATGCGCCGGGCCTTCCGCTGCGAATCGGAGATCCTAGAGTCGGGCTACCCCCGCAACGACGTGTTCCACGCGCCGGACCGCGAGGAGCGGGCGCGGAGGACCCGCGAGCTGTTGGGCATCCCGGAGGGCAGGAAGGTGGTGCTGTACGCGCCCACCTGGCGCGACGACCAGCGCTATGACGGCAGCCGGTTCAAGCTGGACCTGCGGATCGACCTGGAGGCCGCGCGGCGGGAACTCGCCGAGGACCACGTGCTGCTGTTCCGCAAGCACCCCAAGGTGGTGGACAGCATCCCGGGCGCGGGCCAGGGCTTCGTCTGGGACGTGTCGAAGTACCCCGACATCGCCGACCTGTATCTGATCACGGACGTGCTGATCACGGACTACTCGTCGGTGTTCTTCGACTTCGCCCACTCGGGCCGGCCCATGCTGTTCTTCACCTACGACCTGGAGCACTACCGGGACACCCTGCGCGGGTTCTACTTCGATCTGTCCTCGCGCGCGCCCGGACCGCTGATCAAGACCTCCGAGGAACTGGTCAAGGCGATCCGGGACGCCGACGACGTGCACGAGCGCTACCGCGACCAGTATGAGGCGTTCGTCCGGGACTTCTGCTCGCCCTCGGACGGTCTGGCCACCAAGCGGGTCGTCGACCGCATGCTCGGCACACCGGAGTGACGGGGACGCCCCCGTCGTCCGTCCATCCCCTCCCAGTCAGCGAGATTGGCCGCCCCATGCCCCGTATTCTCCTCAGATCCGGCCGGAGCCCGTTCGACCCGGTTCCGCCGGAGCAGGTCATTCAGCAGAACCTGATCGCCACGAACACCGGGAACCTGCTGTTCAGCGACGCCGTGCACAAGATGCTGGCGACGCCGGGCACGGAGATCGTCCCGAACCGCTACCGGGTCGACCCCTCCGACGCGGACCGGATCAACGACGAGTACGACGCGTTCGTCGTGCCACTGGCCAACGCCTTCCGCCCCTCGTTCACCCGGCACCTGGACGACCTGAGCGCGCTGATCGAGAAGCTGCGCGTGCCCGTGGTCGTCTTCGGGGTCGGCGGGCAGGCCGGAACGGACTACGGCACCGACCATCTCGCCCCGATCGAGGCGCAGGTGCGGCGGTTCTGCTCGGCGGTTCTGGAGCGCTCCCCCTCCATCGGGGTGCGCGGCGAGTTCACCGAGCAGTACCTCAAGGGGCTGGGCTACTCCGACGTGGAGGTCATCGGCTGCCCGTCGATGTTCATGCACGGGCGCGAGCTGCGCGTGGACCGGGGCACGGACACCCTGGAGGCGTCCGCCAGGCTCGCCGTCAACGTCTCCTACGACTCCGGCAACATCCCCGGCAGCGTGATCGGCGAGGGCCTGATCAACCGGCTGGTGGACGCCGCTCTGGAGCGGCACCCCGACCTGCTCTACATGGCGCAGGAGCTCCAGGACCTGGAGCTGCTGTACTGGGGCGACGTGTCGGAGGCGGCCGGGACCTCGTCCGAGGCCCCGCTGACGCGGACCCATCCGCTGCTGCGCCAGGAGCTGACGCGGCTGTACTACGACTCCTCGACGTGGATCGACGCCCTGCGGGAGCGCGACTTCGCCTTCGGCACGCGCATCCACGGCAACATCGCCGCGCTGCTGGCGGGAACGCCCGCCGTCGTGCTCTGCCACGACTCGCGCACCCTGGAGCTGTGCCGCTACTTCGAGATCCCCCATCGCCTGGTCTCCGACCTGGCCGACGAGACCGACCTGGCCGGGCTGCCCGCCCGGCTGTACGAGGAGGCGGACTTCTCCGCCATGTCCGCCGGGCACGGTGAGCGCTTCGACCGCCTGGTGTCCTTCATGGACCGGCACGGCCTCGACCACGTGCACCGACCCGGGGGCGACGGCGGCGAGGCCTTCGAGAGCGAGCTCAAGCGGGTGGACCTCCACGCGGGCGTGGGCTCCTGGCGGGGGGATGACGACGGCGGCCTGGGGTACCGGCTGGCGTGGCTCCGGCAGGCCAACGCACAGGCCAAGGCCAGGCAGGCGGCTTCGGACAAGCGCGTGCGGGAGCTGTCCTCGAAGGTGAGCGCACTGGAGAAGAAGGCGAAGGAGACGGCCGGGCTCGTGAAGTCCGTGGAGCGCACCGCCAAGCGTCTGGAGAGACTGGAGGCGCAGGTGCGGTCGACGCCCTACCTGCGGCTGCGCCGACTCGCGGGACGCGTGTTGCGCCGCCTCGGCCTGCGTCGCTGACCCGGGCCGGGGAGCCGGGCGAAGACAGCACGGGTGAGGGGCGCGCCGGGGCCTGCAGGAGGAGACGGGGCCGCAGCGAGCTTGCGAACAAGGCACGTCGACGACGAAGGCCCCGGCGTCACGCACCCCGACGTGCTCACCGGGACCACCGGGGGGTTGATCGGGCCAAAGCGAGGAACGAGCGGAGGCCCAAGGAAAGTACGAGTGAGGGGCGCGCCGGGGCCTGCAGGAGGAGACGGGGCCGCAGCGAGCTTGCGAGCAAGGCAAGTCGACGACGAAGGCCCCGGCGTCAAGCGCCCCGAGCACTGTGACCCGTCACACTCCGTCTTCCTCCACCCGGATACGCGTTAACACAGATTCCATCTCGACTCGACAACAGGAGCTCCAGACACACAGGTCACGGGTACAAGCCGCCGATACTGGACAAGCAGGGGCACTCCCGGGCGCCGATCATCCCCCGGCCCCCTTTCCCGCCGCCACCACGCCGGCCCACCCTGCCCTCTCACCGTCGCCGAGCCCGAGGCTGATCTGTGTCCGTACCCGCCCTGAACCATGCCCGCGAGGACGTGCGCGGCGCGTCCGCGGCGCCACGCACCGCGAAGCGCACCGACATCGAGGGGCTGCGCGCCGTCGCCGCCCTGTTGATCGCCGTCTACCACATCTGGTTCGGCACGGTCTCCGGCGGCGTCGACGTCTTCCTGGTCCTGACCGGGTTCCTCATCACCGGCTCGCTCGTGCGCGCCATGGAGCGCGACGGGCGCCTCGCGTTCGGCGCGTTCTGGAGCAAGCTCGCCAGGCGGCTCTTCCCGTCCGGGGCGGTCGTGCTCGCCGCGGTCCTGGTCGGCGCCTACCTGCTGCTGCCGCGCTCGCGGTGGACCGACGTCATCGCCGACGTCCAGGCGGCCGCGCTCTACTACGGGAACTGGCACCTGTCCCTGGGCTCGGTCGACTACATGGCGGACAACTCCGCCGCGGGACCGGTCCAGCACTTCTGGTCGCTGGGCGTCCAGGGGCAGTTCTACCTGGTGTGGCCGCTCCTGATCACTCTGGCCGGGCTGGTCGCGGTCCGCTGCGGGGTGCGCGTGCGCACCGCCGCCCTGACCGCCGTGGGTACCGTCCTGGCGGTCTCGTTCGGGTACTCGCTGTGGATCACCGCCGCCGACCCGGTGTGGGCCTACTTCGACACCGGCGCCCGCCTGTGGGAGCTCGCGCTGGGCGGCGTCCTGGCGCTGGTCATCGCCCGCGTACGGCTGTCGGGCCCGGTGCGCCTGGTGCTCGGGTGGACCGGCCTGGCCGCGCTGGTGCTGTGCGGGCTGGTGGTCGGCGACGCCCTGCCCTACCCGGGTCTCGCGTCGCTGTGGCCCACCCTGGCCGCCGTGGCCGTCCTCCTCGCGGGCGCGGGCGGCGACGGGCCCGGCCGCCTGTCGGCCACCCGCCTGCTGGGGACCCGGCCGCTGGTGTGGCTGGGCGGGCGGGCCTACACGCTGTTCCTGTGGCACTGGCCGATCCTGGTCTTCTACCTGGAGGTGACCGGCCTGGACCGCCCGACCCTGGGCGGCGGCCTGTTCGTGCTGGGCTCCGCGTTCGCCGCGGCACTGCTCACCAGCCGACTGGTGGACGCCAATCTCACCCGCCTCACCCGCACCCTGCGGGCCCCCTCCTGGTCGCTCGCGGCCGGGGTCCTGTTCGTCGTCCCCGTGCTGCTCGCGGGTCTGGTGTGGGGCCACGCCATCGAGCGCGACCGCCAGTTGCGCATGGAGCTGAGCTCGGACCCGATGTCCTACCCGGGCGCGGCCGTCACCCTCAACCCCGTGCTCGCGGAGAACCTGCCCGCGCTGCCGGTCTACCCCGACACCGCGACGGTGGCCACGGACACCGTGGACCAGACCCGCGAGTGCAACGCCCTCACGGACGCCACCGAGGTCGTCACCTGCGAGTTCGGCGATCCCGAGGCCGCGTTCACGCTGGTGCTGGCGGGCAGCTCGCACGCCCGGCACTGGTTCCAGGCCCTGCGGACGATCACCGAACAGCACGACTGGCGCCTGGTCATGATGACCAAGAACGCCTGCCAGTTCAGCGCCGACGAACAGGTCTACCGGGGCGACCCCTACACCGAGTGCACGAGCTGGAACGCCGACGTCATGGAGCGGATCGCCGAGATCGGCCCCGACGCGCTGTTCACGACCGCGACCCGCACCACGACCGGCGGCGAGGAGGGCGAGGCGCCGGAGCGCACGCCCGAGGGCTACGTCGAGCGCTGGCGGCAGCTGGAGGAACTGGGGGTGGCGGTCCTGGCCGTGCGGGACACCCCGCGCTTCGGCTTCAACGTGGCCGAGTGCGTGGACCGCGAGGGCGCGGGCGCCTGCGTCGAGGAGCAGTCCTTCTCGATGGCCGAGCGGCCTCCCTACGAGGAACTGGCCGACGTCCCCGGCAACACCCGCTTCCTGGACCTGACCGAGCACCTGTGCGGTGACGGCGTGTGCCGCGGAGTCATCGGCAACCAGCTGGCCTACTACGACACCAACCACTTCTCGCACGCGTTCTCGCGGTCGCTCGCGGTCGTCCTGGAGCCGTACCTGCTGGAGTCGCTCCCCGGGGCGCCGGTGGCCGAGACGAGTCTGGCGGAGGCCGCGGGCCCCCTGCTGGGCGCGGCGGAGTCCACCGAACCGAACGCTTCGTGAACCCGGCCCGCCATCCCTCGCGGACCGCGGGGTCCGGCCGGGCCCCGGCGGTGGCCACTTCCCGGCGCGGGTCGGCCGGTTCCGCCGGTTCGGCCGCGAGCGCGACCGCGGCGGTGTCATGTGCGGTCATCCCGTCACTGACGGCCCGGTGCGGTGGACACGGCCCCGGGGCGCGCACGTAAGGTGATCAACTGGAGACCCTGTGCTCCCGAGGGCCGGGAAGTGCCAGGTCCTGCCTCTTTCTCCACGTGATCAGAACCGATCACCGGCGAGGTCGCGTTCACCATCACGAGGCCCGTCGTTCCGCCCGGACCAGTCCACGACCCTGGTCCGGGCGGACGGCGACACGGCCCTCCGAGGCGGGGCTACTCGCCCTTCCACTGCGGAGCGCGCTTCTCGGCGAAGGCCGCGGCGCCCTCCATGGCGTCCTGGCTGACGAACACCGGGCCCGCCAGTTCGTTCTGCCGGTCCCACATCTCCTCGGTGGACCAGTCGTCCGAGGCGGCGATGATCTCCTTGGACACCCGCAGGGCCAGCGGCCCGTTGGGCGTGATGCGGGCGGCGAGCGCGCGGGCGCCCTCCAGGGCACCCCCGGAGGCGGTCACCTGGTTGACCAGGCCCAGCTCCGCCAGGCGCGGAGCCCCCACGAAGTCGCCGGTCAGGGCGAACTCCATGGCGATGTTGCGCGGGATGCGGTGCTGCAGGCGCAGCAGGCCGCCCGCCCCGGCCACCAGGCCGCGCTTGACCTCGGGGATGCCGAACTCGGCGTCCTCGGCGGCCACCACGAGGTCGCAGGCGAGCACGGCCTCGAACCCGCCCGCCAGGGCGTAGCCCTCCACGGCCGCGATCAGGGGCTTGCGGGGCCCGCGCTGGGCGAACCCGCCGAACCCGCGCCCCTCCACGACCGGGACCTCGCCCTTCATGAACGCCTTGAGGTCCATGCCGGCGCAGAAGGTGCCGCCCGCGCCGGTGATGATGCCGACGCTCAGGTCCTTGCGGGCGTCGAGGTCGTCGAGCGCCTCCGCGACCTGCGCGGCGACCGCCGCGTTGACCGCGTTCTTGGCCTTGGGACGGTTGATGGTGATGACGGCGATGCCGTCCTCGGCTGTGTAGAGAACCTCGTCGGACACGGTGGACCCCCTACTTCGGCGGCATGCGCAGCGCGCCGTCGATGCGGACGACCTCGCCGTTGACGTAGCTGATCTCCATCAGCGCGCGGGCGAGCTTGCCGAACTCGGCGGCGGTGCCCATGCGCTTGGGGAAGGGGATCGGCGCGGCCAGGCGCTTCTTGAACTCCTCGGCCCCCTCGCCCTCGCCGTAGATCGGCGTCTCCAGGATGCCGGGGGCGATGGTGTTGACGGAGATGCCGACGGCCGCGAGGTCGCGCGCCGCGGGCAGGGTCATACCGATCACGCCGCCCTTGGAGGAGGAGTAGGCGATCTGGCCGATCTGGCCCTCGATGCCCGCGAGCGAGGCGGTGTTGACGATGGAGCCGCGCTCGCCGTCCTCGTTGAGCGGCTCGGTCTTGGCGATCTCGGCCGCGGCCAGGCGCAGCACGTTGAAGGTGCCGATGAGGTTGACCTGGATGACCTTCTGGTAGCTGTCCAGGTCGTGCGGGTTGCCCTGGCGGTCGACCGTGCGGGTCGCCCAGGCGATGCCGGCGCACGAGACGGCCGCCCGGAAGGGCTTGCCGGTGTCCGCGGCGGCCTGGACCGCGGCCTTGACCTGGTCCTCCTGCGAGACGTCGGTGGAGACGAAGACGCCACCGATCTCCTTGGCGATCGCCTCACCGCGCTCGGCGTTGAGGTCGGCGATGACGACGGTGGCGCCGGCTGCGGCGAGTTCCCTGGCGGTGGCCTCACCCAGGCCACTCGCGCCGCCCGAGACGAGGGCGGAGATTCCGTTCAGATCCATGGCCCGCACTCTACAGAGGAAAGACCGCCCAGACTAGAACCGGGTTCGGTCGAATGACGCGAGACCCGTCGGAGGCGGGGGCCACCGCCTGGGGGCGCTTCTCGGCGACGGCCCCGCCTCCGGGTTCCGGGTCAGTTCCAGGGCCACCAGGGCAGCGGGTCGGGTTCCTCCGCCGGGCCCTCGCCCTCCTCCGGCGGAGGGTCGTCCTCCCCCGGCCGCTCCGGGGCGGGTTCGGGCCGTTCGGGTGCGGGCTCCGGCTCGGGGGCGGGTTCGGGGGGCTCCGGCTCGGACGCCTCCTCGGTCGGCTCCGCGCTCGCCTCCTCCGACTCGTCGTCCGCCTCCTCCTCGCTCTCCTCGTCGGAGGGGGACGGGGAGGGCGAGGCGTCCGTGTCCGAGGTCGCCGAGGCCGTGGGCGTGGGCGAGGGCGACGGGGAGGGCTCACCGGTCGGCACATCCGCCCGGTGGCCGCCGGGCTCGGCGTCGGCGCCCGGCTCCGGGTGTGCGGGCTCCTGGACCATCAGGACCGCGAGCAGTACTCCGATCATCGCGACGACGCCGATCGTGCAGGCGAGCGCGGCCGTCAGCAGTCGCCGACGGCGCCGCTCCAGTCGGCGGGCCTCGCTTCGTCGGAGTCGCGGCGGATGAGACGTGCGGGTCATCGCGTGCGACTTCTCTTCGGGGGAGGGGGCGGGCCGGGGTGCCGTCGGGCCGTGAGCCCGGAACCACCCGCGGTAGTTCGGCCACCCTACAAAAGGCACACGCGAACCCGCACGTTTCCGGCCGGTAGCGGAACCGATGGGACCTTCGTCACCGAAGCTCCGGCACGGGCCGCTATGGCCCCTCCGCACACGGCGAGGGGCGCCGCGGCCGGACAGTGGTGTCCGGTCGCGGCGCCCGGCCGGGGTCGTCACGCCCCTCGGTCGCGTCAGCGGCCGACCTGACGCCCCGGCGTCCTGGTCAGGCCGCCAGTTCCCTGGTGACCCGGTCGAGCATGAACTCCGAGGACGCGCGCGCCCGCTCCTCCCAGGCGAACACGCAGACCGTGGCCACCCCGTCGAAGTCCAGGTCGCGCAGGGTCCGGAAGAACACGTCCCAGTCCACCTCCCCCTGGCCGATGTCCAGGTGCTGGTGGATCCGCGCGGGCGTCCCGGGAGGGTTGAGGATGTACCGCAGCCCGGACGACCCCTTGTGGTCGAAGGAGTCGGCGATGTGGACGTGCCGCAGCCGGTCCCCGGCGTACTCCATCATCCGGCGGATGTCCGCGCCGGGCTCCGCTCCCGACAGGTGGAAGGTGTGCGGGGCGCAGTAGAGGTAGTTCACCCACGGCCGGTTGATCGCGCGGACCAGGTCCACCGCGGGGTCGTTCTCCTCGCAGAAGTCGTCCGGGTGGGCCTCGAGGTTGAGGGCGATGCCCTCGCGCTCGAAGACGGGCAGCAGCTCCTCCATGGACCGCCAGAAGGCGCCCTCGCTCTCGGCCGCCCGCTCCGGACGGCCGTTGAACTCGGAGTTCATCAGGGTGACGCCCAGCTCGACGGCCACCTCGATCATCCGCTTCCAGTAGCGGACGGCGTTCTGCCGCTCGGCCTCGTCGGGGCTGGACCACTTGTACAGCGGCAGGATCGAGGACAGCTCCACCCCGGTCTCGCGCAGCACCGAGCGCAGTTCGGCCACCCGCGCGTCGTCCGCCCGGGGATGCAGGAAGAACGGCATGAACTCGGCGCGGGGCGACAGCTCGATGTAGGAGTAGCCCATGTCCGCCACGGTCCGGACCATCTCGGCCATGGGCAGGCCGCGGAACATGTACGGGTCGATCGCGATCTTCATCGGCGGCTCACCCTCCTCTCAGGCGTAGAAGGCCGGACGTGCCTTGATGCCGGTCTCGACGACCCCGCCCGAGTGCAGGGCGCGCACGGCCGCGTCGGTGACGACCGCCGCGGCGTAGCCGTCCCAGGCGTTCGGGCCGGTGGTCGGCGTGCCCGCGGCCACCTCGTCGGCCCAGGTCTGGAACTCGGTGTCGAAGGCGGCGGCGAACCGCTGGACCCAGTCCTGGAGGACGGGCGTGCTCCGGCGCCCCGCCGAGCGCACGACCGCGCCCGGGATCTCCGGCAGCCGGACCGTGCCCTCCTCGCCGACGACCTCGCAGCCGATCTCGTAGCCGTACTGGCAGTTGACGAACACCTCCAGGTCCACGCGCGCGCCGCCGGCCATCTCGAAGAGCATGAACTGCGGATCGCGCAGGTGCTCGAAGCGGTGGGAGGTCCGGCGCGGGGTGAGGACCTGGACCGAGGAGATCTCGTCGTCCAGGAGCCAGCGCATCACGTCGATCTCGTGGACGGCGGTGTCCTGCGCCGCCATCTCCGAGTGGTAGCTCTCGGGCACCGTCGGGTTGCGGTGGACGCAGTGCGCCATCAGCGGCGTTCCCACACCGCCCCCGGCGATGACGTCCTTCATCTGCGCGTACCCGGGGTCGAAGCGCCGCATGAAGCCGACCTGGACCAGGCGCGATCCGTGCCGCGCCTCCGCGTCGAGGACGCGCTGGGCGTCCTCGGCCGTGGTGGCCAGCGGCTTCTCACAGAAGACCGGCTTGCCGGCCTCCACCGCGGCGACCACCGACTCGGCGTGCGCGGGCCCCCAGGAGGTGACCACGACCGCGTCGACGTCGTCGGCCGCGACCACCTCCTCGCTTCCGGCCAGGACACGCGCGCCCGTCCCCGCGACCGCCCGGGCGGCCCGATCGGCGTCGATGTCGGTCGCCGCGACGACCTCCGCGCCGCCGACGCGATCGGTGATCCTCCGAATGTGCTCGGATCCGATCCATCCGGTGCCGATCACACCGACCCTGACGGCCATCGTCTCCACCTGCTCTCTGACTCGTTTCGTGTGCCGCTGTGCTCTCAGAGCTTCTGGACCTCGGGGCCCTCGTCCCGGGCGCCGCGCAGGGGCGCGACCTCGGGGGTCCCCTCCTCCCGCTTCAGCTCGTGCTGGAGGGCGTCCAGCTCGACCCCGCCCGCCATGTGGTGGGTGAGGTCGTCCAGGGTCAGCTCCGAGCGCGGCTGGTCGAGTTCCATCTCGCCGAGCTTGATCACCGCGAAGTGGTCGCCGACCAGGTACGCGTGGTGCGGGTTGTGCGTGATGAAGATGACGCCCAGCCCCGCGTCCCGGGCCGCCTTGATGTACTTCAGGACCACGCCGGACTGCTTGACGCCCAGCGCCGCCGTCGGCTCGTCCAGGATCAGGACGCGCGCGCCGAAGTACACCGCGCGGGCGATGGCCACGACCTGGCGCTGGCCGCCGGACAGGTTGCCGACCGGCGCCTCGATGTCGGGCAGGTCGATGCCCATCTTCTTGAGTTCCTCGTCGGCGATGCGGCGCATCCGGGCGGCGTCGAGCATCCGGAAGGGCCCCACCCCCACGCGCAGCTCCGAGCCGAGGAAGAAGTTGCGCCACACCGGCATGAGCGGCACCATCGCCAGGTCCTGGTAGACGGTGGCGATGCCCCGGTCCAGGGCCTGGCGCGGGGAGGAGAAGTCCACCTCGCCGCCGTCGACCAGGTAGCGGCCCGACGTGGGCTTGTACAGCCCGGCGATGATCTTGATCAGCGTGGACTTGCCCGCACCGTTGTCGCCGAGGATGCAGGTGACCTCGCCGGCGCCGACCCTGAGACTGATCCCGTCCAGGGCGCGGATGTTGCCGAAGGACTTGCCGACCGCGTCCAGTTCGAGCAGCGGGGCCGCCTGCGGTCCCGCGTCGGCGTCCGCGCGGGACGTCGTCCCGGTCCTCGTCATCGTGCTCACCTCGCTCACCTCTTGTTCGCCTGTGTACGGACCCAGCCGTTGACCACGACGGCCAGCAGCAGCATCGCGCCGACGAAGAAGAACACCCAGTTGTTGTCCCAGCCGGCGTAGACGATGCCCTGGCGGGTCATGCCGTAGATGAACGCGCCGATCGCGGCGCCGACGACGGTCCCGTAGCCGCCGGTGAGCAGGCACCCTCCGACGACCGCGGCCATGATGTACAGCAGCTCGTTGCCGACGCCCTCACCCGACTGCACGGTGTTGAACATGAAGAGCAGGTGCATGCCCGAGAACCAGGCCGTGAAGCCGACCGTCATGAACAGGCCGATCTTGACCCTGGCGACCGGAACGCCGACCGCCCTGGCGCTCTCCTGGTTGCCGCCGACCGCGTAGATCCAGTTGCCGACCTTGGTCCGCATCAGCACCCACGTGGCCACTGCGACGAACACCAGCCACCACAGGACGGTGATGCGGACGTCGATCCCCAGGACGGAGAAGCTGGAGGCGAACACCGCCCGCGCGGAGTCGAAGCCGTCCATGTTCGCGATGTTGGTCGTGGACACCTGGCCCGTGACCAGCTTCGTGATGGCGATGTTGAGCCCCTGGAGCATCAGGAACATCGACAGTGTCACCAGGAAGCTGGGGAGCCTGGTCCGCACCAGGATCCACCCGTTGAGGAACCCGATGGCCAGCGAGACGGCCAGGGCGAACGCCGCTCCCACCCACACGTTCACCGCGAAGTACCAGGCGAACATGGAGGCGGCCAGGCCGGAGGTGATCACCGCGACGCCGGCGGACAGGTCGAACTCGCCGCCGATCATCAGCAGTGCCACGCCCACGGCCATGATGCCGATGGTGGAGCTCGCGTACAGGATCGTCGCGATCGCGCCGCCGGTGCGGAACGGGTCGGCGATGCTGAAGAAGAGGCTGAAGACGATGACCGCGCCGACCAGGGAGCCGACTTCGGGCCGTGTCATGAACCTGCGCAGCGCCGACCTCCGGGTCACCCGGAGCGTCTTCTCGGAGCCGCCCCCCGAGGGGGGCGGCGCCTTCGGAGTCAGGAGCTGACTCATGGTCTATCGGGTTCCTTCCTCGGCGAACACGGCGATCTCGTCGACGTTGGTCTCGTCGACGAACGCCGGACCGGTCAGGACCGGCTCGGTGCCGCCACCGGAGGTGTTGCCGTTGGTGTTGTAGAGCCACAGGGAGTCGACGGCCAGGTAGCCCTGCAGGTAGGGCTGCTGGTCGACGGCCCACTGGACGATGCCCTCCTGGATGGCGCCGACCAGTTCGCTGTTGGTGTCGAAGGTGGCGACCGCGGCGTCACTGCCCGCGTCGTCGATGGCGTCGATCGCGGTCATGGCGATCGGGGCGCCCAGAGTGACGACGTAGTCGATGTCGTCGTCCTCCTGGAGCTTGGCGGAGATGCTGGAGCGGACCTCCGGCATGTTCGCGCTGTCCACGTAGAGCACCTCGGAGTCGCCCTCGAAGGCCTCGCCCAGGGACGAGCAGCGGGTCTCCAGCGCGACGTGGCCCTGTTCCTGGATCACGCACAGGGCGTTCTGGGCGCCGACCTCGGTGAGCCGTTCGCCGAAGGCGGTCCCGGCGAGGTGCTCGTCGGTGCCGAAGTACTGCTGGACGCCCATGTCCGCCCACTCCTCGATGCCGGAGTTGAACGCCACCACGGGGATGCCCGCGGCCTCGGCGTCGGCGATGGCGCCCTCCAGGACGTCGGGCGTGGAGAGGGTGACGGCGATGCCGTCCACCTCCCGGTCGATCGCGTTCTGGATCAGACTGGCCTGCTCGCGCGCCTCCGGGTCGGAGGCGTACTCCAGGTCGATGTTGCTCTTCGCCGCCGCGTCCTCGGCTCCCGCCCGGACGATGTCCCAGAACGTGTCGCCCGGGACCTCGTGGGTGATCATCGCGATGGTGAGCTCCGGGGTGTCCACACCCTCCTCGGAGGCCGTGTCACGGCCTCCCTCGGACGAGCACGCCGTGCCCAGGAGCAGGAGGCTCGCGGTGCCCGCGAGCAGTGCGGTGTAGGTGGTGTTGCGCTTCATGTGTCGACCTCTTGTCGGTCTGAAGGGGATGCACTCATCTGTGGTGAAGGAGGTCACGAGGGGCGACGCGACTTGCGGGGAGCCGCCGCACCGGCGGCTCAGCGTGGTGGAACCGTGTCAGGCCTTCTGGTGGCGTGCCCCCAATCCGCAGCTGTCGAGGTACTTGCGGGTCCGCACCGCGATGGGCAGCGGGACCTCCGGCTCGCAGGGGTACAGGTCCTGCTCGACGATCACGAAGAGCCGGGCGTCGACGTCGCGGAGCGCGTCGAGGACCGCGGCGGGCGCGGGTTCCCCGGCGGGCGGCTCCACGCACACGCCGCGCTTGACGGCCTCGCCGAAGCCGAGCTTCTCCTCGTTGACCTGCCGGATGACCTCCGGGTCCATCTGCTTGATGTGGACGTAGTCCACGCGCTCGGAGTACCGGTGGATCAGGTCGACCGCGTCGCCGCCGCCGTAGGCGACGTGACCGGTGTCCAGGCACAGGGAGACGTACTCGGGGTCGGTCCCGTCGAGGAACCGCTCGATCTCCGGCTGGGTCTGGATGTGGGTGTCGGCGTGCGAGTGCAGGCACAGGCGCACGTCGTAGTCGCCCAGCAGGATCCGGCCGAGCTCGTCGGCGGACCTGGTGAGGTTGCGCCACTGCCCGTCGTCGAGCGTCGGGGACTCGCTGAACTCGCCGGTCTTCTCGTCCCGGTACATCGGCGGGATGAACACCAGGTGGTGCGCGCCCACCGCGGCGGTCAGCTCCGCCACCTTGCGGACGGTGGCGACGGTGTCGTCCCAGGCGTGCGGGTCGTGCAGGTTGCCGAACACGGTGCCGCCGGAGACCTTCAGGCCGCGCCGTCCCACCTCGTCGGCCAGCTGGGCGGGGTCGGTGGGCAGGTACCCGTAGGGGCCCAGTTCGAGCCACTCGTACCCGGCCTCGGTCAGCTCGTCGAGGAACCGGTGCCACGGTGTCTGGTGCTCGTCCTCGGGGAACCACACGCCCCAGGAGTCGGGTGCGGATCCGAGGACCAGTCGGTCGGTCATGTCTGCCTCGTTTCGGGGAGTACGTGCGGGTGTCAGCCGTGGGAAGGGAAGTGGAAGGCGGCCCCGACCGAGCGGTCGACGTGCGGCCACCGGCTGGTGACGACCTTGGCGCGGGTGTAGAAGTGCACGCCCTCGGGGCCGTGGATGTGGTGGCCGCCGAACAGGGAGTCCTTCCACCCGCCGAAGGAGTAGTGCGACATGGGCACGGGGATCGGCACGTTGACGCCGATCATCCCGACGGTGACCGCGCGCTGGAAGCGGCGCGCGGACTCGCCGTCGCTGGTGAACACGGCGGTGCCGTTGCCGTACGGGTTGGCGTTGACGATCTCGATCGCCTCGTCGAGGTCGGCCGCGCGGACCACGACCAGCAGCGGCCCGAAGACCTCCTGCCGGTACACGTCCATGTCCGCGGTGACCCTGTCCAGCAGCGACGGGCCGACGAAGAAGCCCTCCTCGTGCCCCTCCACCTGGAGGTCGCGGCCGTCGACGACCACGACGGCGCCCTGCTCCCGGCCGGAGGCCACGAACGAGGCGACGCGGTCGCGGGCCTGGGCGGTGATGACCGGGCCCATGTCGTTGGCGGCGTCCTGGCCGGGGCCGACCCTGATCGCCTCGGCCTTGGCGGCGAGCACCGGCACCAGGGCGTCGGCGGCCTCGCCCACGGCGACGGCCGCGGAGACGGCCATGCAGCGCTGTCCGGCGGAGCCGAACGCGGCGGCGGTCAGGTGGTCGGCGGCGAACTCCAGGTCGGCGTCGGGCAGGACCACCGCGTGGTTCTTGGCGCCGCCGAGGGCCTGGACGCGCTTGCCGGCCGCGGTGGCGCGCTCGTGGACGTACTGGGCGATCGGCGTGGAGCCGACGAAGGAGACCGCCTCGATCCCCGGGTGGTCGAGGATGCCGTCGACCGCGCCCTTGTCGCCGTGCACGACGTTGAACACCCCGTCGGGCAGTCCGGCGTCGGCGTACAGCCGGGCGACGAAGTTCGACGCCGAGGGGTCGCGCTCGCTCGGCTTGAGGACGAACGTGTTGCCGCAGGCGATCGCGATCGGGTGCATCCACAGCGGCACCATGATCGGGAAGTTGAACGGGGTGATGCCGGCGACCACGCCCAGCGGCTGGCGGAAGTCGAAGGTGTCGACCCCGGTGGAGATCTGGTCGGAGTAGCCGCCCTTGAGGGCGCTGATGATGCCGCACGCGTACTCGACGACCTCGCGGCCGCGGACGATCTCGCCCCTGGCGTCGTCGATGACCTTCCCGTGCTCGGCGGCGATGATCCGCGCCATCTCGTCCTCGTGCCTGGCCAGGAGCTCGCGCAGGGAGAACAGCACGCGGGTGCGCTTGGTCAGGGAGGAGTCGCCCCAGCTCTCGAAGGCCCTGGCGGCGGCCGCGACCGCGGCGTCGACGTCGGCCCGCTCGGCGAGCAGGACGGCGGCCTGCTGACGGCCGGTGGCCGGGTCCCACACCGGTGCGGTGCGGGTCGAGGCCCCGGAGGTCGCGGCCCCGTCGATCCAGTGCTGAACGGTCTTCACTGTCGTTTCCTTCTTCCGGGAGGGCGTCACAGGTAGTGGCGCTGTCCCTGCTGGTGGGAGCGGTAGGTGCGGTACGCGTCGCGGGTACTGTCCAACTCGGACACCTGGCTGACGGGCACGTCCCACCAGGCGCTGCCGGGCGGGTTGGGACCCTCCAGGTCGGTCTCGACGTGCACGACCGTGGTGGTCTCGGCCGCCTTGGCCTCGGTCAGGGCCGCGCGGAACTCCGTGATCCCGTCGGCGCGGATGACGCGGGCGCCCAGGCTGGCGGCGTTGGCCGCCAGGTCCACGGGCAGGACGGGCCCGTCGAGCCGGCCGCTGTCCGGGTCGCGGTAGCGGTACTTCGTTCCGAAGCGCTGGGAGCCGAGCGACTCCGACAGGGACCCGATCGAGGCGAAGCCGTGGTTCTGGACGATGACGATGATGACCTTCAGGCCCTCGGAGACCATGGTCACGATCTCCTGGGCCATCATCAGGTAGGAGCCGTCTCCGACCAGTACGACCACCTCGCGCGAGGGGTCGGCCATCTTCACGCCGGTCCCGGCGGCCACCTCGTAGCCCATGCAGGAGTAGGCGTACTCCACGTGGTAGGCCCTGGGGTCCCGCGCCCGCCACAGCATCTGCAGGTCGCCGGGCATGCTCCCGGCCGCGTTGATGACCACGTCGCGGTCGTCGAGGACGTCGTTGAGCGCCCCGAGCACGGCCGTCTGGGCGGGCAGCGGACCGTGGTCGACGGCGTAGCAGGCGTCGGTGGTCCTGGCCCACTCGTCGGCCAGTTCCCGGGTGCGGGCCCGGTAGCCGGCCCCGACCTCCCAGCCGGCCAGTTCCCGGCGCAGCGCCTCCAGGCCCGTGCGGGCGTCGGAGACGAGCTGGGCGGCCGCGTGCTTGGCGGCGTCGAGCCGGGCCACGTTCAGGTTGACGAACGTGACGTCGGGATCGGCGAAGACGGTGTGGCTGGCGGTGGTGAAGTCGCTGTAGCGGGTGCCGACGCCGATCACCACGTCGGCCTCGCGGGCCAGCTCGTTGGCGCTCCGGGCGCCGGTGGACCCGATCCCGCCGACCGCGCGGTCGTGGTCCCAGGGCAGCGCGCCCTTGCCCGCGTGGGTGTCGGCGACCGGGACGCCGGTGGCCTCGGCGAACGCGCGCAGCGCGGTCTCGGCTTCGGAGTAGACCACGCCGCCGCCCGCGACCAGCAGGGGCCGCTCGGCCCCGCGGATCACCGAGGCGGCGCGGGCCAGGGCGTCCGGCTCCGGGAGCGGGCGGCCGATGTGCCACACGCGCCTGCGGAAGAACGCCGTCGGCCAGTCGTGGGCCTCGGCCTGCACGTCCTGGGGCAGGCACAGGGTGACCGCGCCGGTCTCGACCGGGTCGGTCAGGACCCGCATGGCCGCCTGGGCGGCCGGGATGAGCTGCTCGGGGCGGGTGACGCGGTCGAAGTACTTGGAGACCGGGCGGAACACGTCGTTGACGGTGACGTCGCCGCCGCGGGTGTCCTCCAGCTGCTGGAGCACCGGGTCGGGGCGGCGGGTGGCGAACATGTCGCTGGGCAGCAGCAGGACGGGGACGCGGTTGGTGGTGGCCAGCGCCGCTCCGGTGACCATGTTCGTGGAGCCGGGGCCGGTGGAGGCGGAGCAGGCGAAGGTCTGCAGCCGGTTGCGGGTCTTGGCGAACGCGACGGCGGCGTGCACCATGCCCTGCTCGTTGCGGGCCAGGTAGTAGGGCAGCTCCCCCGGCCCCGGGCCCGTCCGGGCGGCCTGGAGCAGCGCCTGGCCCAGGCCGGCGACGTTGCCGTGCCCGAAGATGCCCCACGCGCCGGGGATGAACCGCTGCTCGACGCCGTCGCGCTCGCTGTACTGCGCGGCGAGGAACCGGACCAGGGCCTGGGCCGTGGTGAGGCGGACGGTCGCGGCGCCGGTGGGATCGGTGGAGTCGCTCATCGTGCCGGGCCCCCCTTCTCCACGGTCGAGGTGAGCGGGAGGCGGTGGTCGGTCTCCTGGTCGGCCCAGGTCCGGCGCACCCAGCCGTGCGCCGGGTCGTCGCAGATCCTCCACGCCCGCTCCGGGCCGGGGCCCGCCATGACGTTGAGGTAGTAGAGGTCGTAGCCGGGCGCGGCCATCGACGGGCCGTGCCAGCCGTGCGGGATGAGGACGGCGTCCTCGGAGCGCACCTCGGCGAAGACGTCGATGGGGCGCTCCGGCGTGCCGTAGACCCGCTGGTAGCCGATACCCGGGCCCACCGGCCCGTCGGCGACCTCGAAGTAGTAGATCTCCTCCAGCTCGCACTCGGTCGCGGTCGCCTCGTCGTGCTTGTGCGGCGGGTAGGAGGACCAGTTCGAGCCGGGCGTGAGGACCTCGCAGGCGATGAGCCGGTCCGCGTCGAACGTGGCGGGGGTGCAGAAGTTGTTCACCTGGCGGCTGGACTGGCCCGCGCCGCGCAGTTCGACCGGCACGTCCTCGGCGGCGCGGTAGCGCGGCTCCAGGCGCCGCTCGCAGCGCGCCGAGGGGAGCGCGAACCGGCCGCCGGACTCGCTGGAGACGACGGCGCGGGCGTCGCGCGGCAGGTAGACGAAGTCGGTGACGCGGGAGAAGACCGACCGGCGCCCCGTCACGGCGAACTCGCGCCCCTCGACCGACACCGCGCACCCGCCGGTGAGCGGCAGGACGAGGGTCTCGGCGTCGCCGGTGGCGATCTCGCGGGCCTGGCCGGGCGCCAGCTCCAGGACGTGCAGGCCGGAGTAGCCCCACCCGGCGGTCCCGGGGGTGATGACGGTGCGGAAGGGCGGGGCGGCGGTGCTCCCCGCGGGCAGGTAGTACTTGTCGTTCGAGCTCACAGCAACCCCACAGCGGTGTCGACGGCGGCCACGACGTCGTCGTCGGCCGGGTACAGCAGGGACCGGCCCACGGTCAGGCCGATGACGTTGGGCAGCTTCAGCGCCTCGCCCCAGCGGGCGAACGCGGCGTCGGGGTCCTCCGACAGCTCGCCGCCCAGCAGCACGGTCGGCAGGGTGGAGGTGGCCATGACCCGCTCCATCTCGGCGACCACCGGCAGCTTGAGCCAGGTGTAGGCCGAGGTGTTGCCGAGCCCGGAGGCGATGGCCATGGAGCGCGCGACCGAGTCCGGGGACAGGTCGTTGCGGATGACGCCCTCGGTGCGGGCGGAGATGAACGGTTCGACCATGGCGGTGACACGGGCGGCGTTCAGCTCGTTCACCGCCCGGGCGCAGCTCTCCAGTGTGGGCACCGTCCGGTCGTCGTCGTAGTCCAGACGGAGCAGCATCTTGCCGCCCTCGAAGCCCATGCGGGCGATCCCGGCGGCGTCGTAGCCGGTGAACCGGTCGTCGATCTCCCAGGCTGCGCCCGCGAGGCCGCCGCGGTTCATCGAACCGAAGACCGACTTGCCGTCCAGCACGCCCGAGCCGTCCGGGTTCCGGAGCAGCAGCAGGTCCTCCAGGATGTCCGCGGTCGCCAGCACGCCGGTGACACCGGGACGCGCCAGCGCGGCGCACAGCCGCTCCAGCAGGTCGGCGCGGTCGGCCATGGCCATCGGGCGGCTGCCCGACCGCAGGGCGCCGCGCGCCGGGTGGTCGGCGGCGACGATCATCGCCTTGCCGCCCGGGCCGACCGGAGAGGTGGGGCGCACCCGCCCGGCCGCGGCCTCGGCGATCGCGCCCGGGTTGTGCAGCCGGGTCTCGACGATGGAGCGGAAGGCGTCAACCGACATGGGCGGCCTCCCCCAGTTTGGCCTCGACCTCGGCCGAGGTGGGCATGGCGTCCGAGCAGGAGAGCCGGGAGGCCACGATGGCGCCCGCCGCGTTGGCGAAACGCATGACGCGCTCGGTGTCCCATCCGCTGAGCAGTCCGTGGCAGAGCGCACCGCCGAAGGCGTCGCCCGCTCCGAGACCGTTGACGACGTCGACAGGGACGGGCGGGACCCGGACCCCTCCGGTGCCGTCGACGGCGAGCACGCCCTCGGGGCCCTGTTTGACCACGGCGAGGGCGATCCCGGCGTCGCGGCCGGCGTCGGCCGCGGCACGGGGGTCGCGGACACCGACGGCGGTCTCCCACTCGTCGAGGTTGCCCGCGGCGACCGTGGCGTACGGGAGCGCCTCGGCGACCCAGCGCCGGGCCTCCTGGCGGGAGGACCAGAACATCGGCCGGTAGTCGAGGTCGATGATGGTGATGCCGCTCCTGCCCCGGGCCCTGAGCGCCTCCAGCGTGGCGGTGCGGCTCGGCTCCTGGCACAGGCCGGTGACGGTCACCCAGAACACGTCGGCGGCGGTGATCGCGTCCAGGTCCAGCTCGTCGGCGCGCACCTGGAGGTCGGGGGCGCTCGGGTCGCGGCCGTAGAAGTACAGGGGGAAGTCGTCCGGCGGGTGGATCTCGCAGAAGGTGACGGGGGTGGGCAGGCCGGAGACCGGTGCGACGAAGCGGTCGTCCACGCCGAACCCGCGCAGGGCCCGGTGGACGAAGGTACCGAAGGGGTCGTCGCCGGTGCGGGTCACGACCGCCGACCGGCGCCCGTGCCGGGCGGCCGCGACGGCGACGTTGGTGGGACTGCCGCCGAGGAACTTGCCGAAGGAGCGCACCGCGTCCAGGCCGACCCCGATCTGTTCGGGGTAGACGTCGACGCCCACGCGGCCCATGGTGACGACCTCGAAGGGCGCGTCGGGGCTACGGCTCGCACTGCCGTTCACTGGTACCTCCGTAGGTAGCACTGCACCGGTGGTTCTCTTCCTTGCGTCGGTCGGGGCCTCCGGCGGAACCGGCGACCGTCCTGGCGGGTCTCACGGAGGGCCGGGGAGTGTCCGGCGGGTACACGCCCTGCTGCCCGTCGCACCGGCAGCACCCGCCGCACCTTCCCTAGCGCGCTCTACTGGAGCGCTCTAGTATGAGACAGAGTGATTCACGACACATCACGTGTCAACCGTCCCCCTCCGGTTTTGGTAGAAGGGGGCAGGAACGGGAGGAGACAGCGTGAGGGGTCGAGACGGGCGCGCCGACGGCGCACCTGAGCCCGCGGGGCCGTCGTCGAACGGCGGCCGGCGGCCGACGATGGAGGACGTCGCCGCCCGGGTGGGCGTCTCGCGCGCCCTGGTCTCCGTGGTGTTCCGCGGCGCCCCGGGCGCCAGTGCCAGCACCCGTGAGCGCGTGCTGGCCGCGGCCGAGGAGATCGGCTACCGGCCGGACCTGGCCGCGCGCACCCTGGCGAGTACCCGGAGCCGCGTGCTCGGGGTCATGCTCACCGTGCACAACACCTTCCACGCGGACCTGGTGGAGGCGATGTACACCGAGGCAGAGGAGGTCGGCTACGACCTCGTGCTGTCGGCGCACGCGCCGACCCGGCACTCGGAGAAGGCGGTCGGCGCCCTGCTGGGCCACCGCTGCGACGCCCTGGTCCTGCTGGGGCCCGAGACCAGCGCGCGCTTCCTGCAGGAGCTGGCCGGACGGGTGCCCGTGGTCTCGGTCGGGCGCCGCTTCCCCGGTACGCCGGTCGACATCGTCGCCACGGCGGAGGGCCCGGCCGTGCGCCAGGCGCTGGACCACCTCCGGGACCTGGGCCACCGCGACATCGCCCACCTGGACGGCGGTGGCGGCGCCGGTTCGGCCGAGCGCAAGCGCGCCTACCGCGACTGGATGCGCCGGAGCGGCCTGGCCGACCACGTACGCGTCCTGCCGGGCGACCACACCGAGGCATCCGGCGCCGAGGCCGCGCGGCGGCTGCTCGCCGAGGGACGCGTCCCCACCGCGCTGCTCGCCGGCAACGACCGCTCCGCGATCGGCTTCCTGGACGCGATCACCCGCGCGGGCGTCCGCGTACCGCAGGACATCTCCCTGGTCGGCTTCGACGACATCCCCCTGGCCGGGCTCGCGCACATCCAGCTGACGACCGTCCGCCAGGACTCCGTCGGACTGGCCCGTCAGGCCGTGCGCCTGGCGATCGAGCGCGTGGAGGAGCCCTCCCTGCCGCCGCGGTCGAGCGTGCTGGAGCCGGCGCTGATCGTGCGCGGCACCACGGCGGGTCCCCGCGCCGACGGGAACGACTGAGGTCACGGCCGCACCTCCTCGACCAGGACGGGACGGCCCTCGCGGCGCGAGCGGTCGGCCGCGTCGGCCACCAGGACCGCCTCCAGGGCGTCGGCGACCGTACAGGGGCTCGCCCCGCCGTCGCGGACCGCCCCGAGGAACGCGGCGATCTCGGCCTCGTAGGCGGGCCGGAACCGGGACCAGAACTCCTGCCAGGGGCTCCGGCCGGGGAAGTCCACCCCGGGTTCGGCGGAGCGTACCGGCGCGCGCTCGTCCAGGCCGACCGCGATGGTCCCGGCCGTCCCGGCCAGTTCCATCCGCACGTCGTAGCCGCCGCCGTTGTAGCGGGAGCCCTGGACGGTCGCGAGCGTCCCGTCGCTCAGCCGCAGCACGGCGGCGGTGGTGTCCACGTCGCCGGCCTCGGCGAAGTACGGCGCGCCCCGGTTGGCGCCGTAGGCGTGGACCTCCACGACCTCCGCGCCGGTGACCCAGCGCAGGATGTCGAAGTCGTGCACGTGGCAGTCCCGGAAGATGCCGCCGGAGGTGGGGACGTAGGCGGCGGGCGGGGGCGCGGCGTCGCACGTCACGGCGTGGACGCGGTGCAGGGTGCCCAGTTCTCCGTCGGCCAGGGCCCTGCGGGCCCGCGCGTATCCGGCGTCGAAGCGGCGCATGAACCCGATGTGCACGAGGGCTTCCCGCTTGTCGACCTCCCGCAGGACCTCGACGGTCTCGGCGACGGTCGGCGCGACCGGCTTCTCGCAGAAGACCGGTGTACCGGCTCGTACGCCGGCGAGGATGAGCTCGGCGTGCGCGCTGGTGGCGGCGGTGACGACGAGGGCGTCGACGGCGGCGGGGTACAGCAGGTCCTGGATGGATCCGGCCACGTGCGCCCCGACGCGGCCCGCGACCTCGCGGGCACGGCCGCTGTCGGCGTCGGCCAGGACGAGCTCGTCGACCTCGGGCCGCCGAACGATCGCGGCCGCGTGCGACTCGCCGATGCGGCCGGTTCCCACCAGTCCTACGCGCATGCCCGCCCCTTCCGGTGCCCTGGATGTCGGTCGGCTGTTGCCTGGGTCACAGCCACGACCCCATGTTCACCCAGGCGAAACACCGATGTCAATACTTTGTCTAGACATATGCACGTATGGACCTCACGACAATCGGGCATCCTTACACTGATCAAGGAACCGCCTTCCTGCCCCGACGACGAACGGAACAGCCCGTGACCCCGACCCCGCTGTCGATCGCGATCGATCGCAACAGCCCCGTGCCCCTGTACTTCCAGGTCGCGCAGGAGCTCGAACGGCGCATCACGAGCGGGGAGATCGCCGTGGGCACCCGACTGGAGAACGAACTGCTGCTCGCCGAGCGCCTCGGGCTCTCACGCCCCACGCTGCGGCGCTCCATCGAGTACCTGGTCGACCGCGGTCTCCTGGTGCGCAAGCGCGGCGTGGGCACGCAGGTGGTCATGCCGCGGGTCCGCCGCCCGCTCCAGCTGTCCAGCCTCTACGACGACCTGACCCGCGCCGGGGAGCACCCCCGCACGGAGGTCCTGCGCCTGGCCGTGGAGGCGCCGCCGGACGCGATCGCCGCGTCCCTGGAGGTCGCGCCGGACACCGAGGTCTACGTCATCGAACGGCTGCGCTACACCCGCGACGAACCGCTCGCCCTCATGCACAACTACGTCCCCGTCGGGCTGGTCGACCTCGACGAGGAGACACTCGTCCACCAGGGCCTCTACCAGCTGCTGCGCGCCGCGGGCGTCTCCCTCAAGATCGCCTCCCAGAGCATCGGGGCGCGCAACGCCACGGCGGCCGAGGCCCGCGTGCTGGACGAGTCGCGCGGCGCTCCGCTGCTGACGATGGACCGCACCGTCTACGACGACGTCGGCACGGTGGTGGAGGTGGGCTCACACGTCTACCGCGCCTCGCGCTACTCCTTCGAACTCACCCTCACAGACTGACGTCCACCCGGTTTCGGTTCGCCCCCTATCCAACGTGTTCGAGAAACCGCACACACGGCCCGTCACAGAGCGCTGCGTTCCTGCCATGGCGAAACCACCAGCACTAGTGTGGGCTCAGGAATCGACGCTGGAGGTTGCGATGACCGCTGAGCCGCTCCCCGCCTGGTTCACGCCCCCGCCCGGCGGTTGGACCGCCGACGATATCGACAAGCTCCCTCCGGGCGCCCCCCGGATGGAACTCATCGACGGAGCGCTCATCTTGTTGTCCCCCCAGACCCCCTTCCACTCCAAGGTCATGCTTCGGCTGGCCCACGCCCTGGAGGAAGCCGCGCCCCGCGGGGTCGACGTCCTCCAGGAAATGACCATGAAGCTCGGCAAGCACCAGCGACCGGAGCCGGACCTGCTCGTCTACCGCTACGAGGACGAAGACGACGAACACCTCGACTGGTACAAGGCCACCCACGTTCCGCCCGAGGACGTACTCATCGCCGTGGAGATCGTGTCCGAGGAGTCCCAGGACCGCGACCGGACCACCAAGCCCCTCAAGTACGCCCTGGCCGGGATCCCGCACTTCTGGCGGATCGAGCGGGAGGAGCAGGGTCCCGCGATCCATGTCTTCGAGCTCGACGGGACGCGGGACCCGAGGTACGTCCCGACCACCATCGCTCGGGAGCGCCTCAAGCTCGATGTCCCGTTCCCCATCGACATCGAGGTCAAGGCCCTGAGTCGACGGTAGGCCGCCACACGGCCGCGACGCGGGCGGAGCCGCCGGGTCAGTCCGCGAGTGCCTCGCGGGCGAGGACGGCGGCACCGATGAGGCCCGCCTCGTTGCCGAGCCGCGCCGCCACCACCCGCGCGGTCGGCCGGTAGCCCCGCCCGGTCAGGTTGCGCTCGAACGCGGACCTGGCCGGACCGAGGAGCAGCTCACCCGCCTCCGAGACGCCCCCGCCGATGATGAACAGCTCCGGGTCGAAGGCGGCCGCCAGGTTCGCCAGGCCCGTGCCCAGCCACGTTCCGACCTCGTCCAGCAGCTCGACGCACGCCCGGTCGCCCTTGCTGGCCAACTCGCTGACCAGCGGTCCGGTGATCAGGCGCGTGTCCCCGCCCACGGCCTGGTGGAGCACCCTGGCCACCGGCGACTCCGCCCGCACCAGTTCCCTGGCCTCACGCGTCACGGCGTTGCCGCTGGCGTACTGCTCCCAGCAGCCCCGGTTCCCGCACTCGCACCGGTGGCCGCCCGGCACCACCGTCATGTGCCCGAACTCACCGGCCAGACCGTAGCGCCCGCGGTGCAGCCGACCGCCCAGCACCACCGCCCCGCCGATCCCGGTCCCCAGGTTCACCACGACGACGTTGTCCACGCCCTGGCCCGCCCCGACCCAGACCTCGGCCCAGGCCGAGGCGTTCGCGTCGTTCTCCACGGCCACCGGCAGGCCCAGCCGCGCACTCAGGGCGTCGCGCAGCGGCTCCCGGCGCCAGGACAGGTGTGGCGCGAACAATACGTTCGCGCGCTGCTCGTCCACGAACCCGGCGGCGCCGACTCCCACGGCGCGCACCCGGTACTCGCGGCGCAGGTCCCGGACGACCTCGGCGATGGTGTCCTCGACCACCGCGGGGCTCTTGCTGCGATCGGGTGTCTCGGTCCGGATGCGCGCCAGCACCCGACCGTCGCGCGTGACCACGCCCCCGGCGACCTTCGTCCCCCCGATGTCGACCCCGATCGTCAGGTCGTCCGCCCGCTGCGCGTCCGTCATCGTGACCGCTCCACTCCACCGATCATGGGCCTGTCGGCCGAAGGGGCCCGCCCCCGTGCCGGACCTCCCTGCACGACACAACGCGCGCCCGGGCGTCCTTCTGCCCGAGCGCGCGTGCGGCGTGTCCTGGGTCAGGACAGTGCCGAGCGCACGACTCCGGCCAGCCGCTCGGCCACCGCCTGAGCCTGGTGCTCTTCCGGGGCCTCGACCATCACGCGCACCTTGGGCTCGGTCCCGCTCGGGCGGATGAGCACCCGGCCGGTCTCGCCGAGCTCGGCCTCGGCCAGGCCCACGGCCTCCGCCAGTTCCGCGCTGTCGTCCACCTTCGACCGGTCCACGTCGGGCACGTTGATGAGCACCTGCGGCAGGCGGGTCATCACCTTCGCCAGCTCCGCCAGGCCCAGCTGGCGCCGGGCCATGGCGCCGAGCAGGTGCAGGCCGGTCAGCACGCCGTCGCCGGTCGTGGCGTGGTCCAACAGGATCACGTGACCGGACTGCTCCCCGCCCAGGCCGAAGCCGCCGTTCTTCATGGCCTCCAGCACGTAGCGGTCGCCGACCGCGGTCTCCACCACACGGATGCCCTCACGGCTCATCGCGAGCTTCAGCCCCAGGTTGGACATGACCGTGACGACGAGGGTGTCCTCGACCAGCCGGCCCTCCTCCTTGGCCTCCGTGGCGAGGATGCCGAGGATCTGGTCACCGTCCACCACACTGCCCTCGGCGTCCACGGCCAGGCAGCGGTCGGCGTCACCGTCGTTGGCGATGCCCGCGTCCGCCCCGTGGGTGCGCACGGCCTCCTGGAGGCGCGCCAGGTGGGTGGAGCCGCAGCCCTCGTTGATGTTGTAGCCGTCGGGCTCGTCGCCGATGGCCACGACCTCGGCGCCCGCGCGCCGCAGGGCGTCGGGCGCGACCTTCACGGCGGCGCCGTTGGCGCAGTCCACCACGACCTTGAGGCCCTCGAGGCTGTGCGGCAGCGAGGCCAGGATGTGCCCGACGTAGCGGTCGGCACCGTCCAGGGAGTCGCTGACCCGGCCGACCCGGTCTCCGACCACCGGGTTGGCTGGCACACCGAGCATGCCCTCGATCTCCTCCTCCAGGGCGTCCTCGAGTTTGTGGCCGCCGCGGGCGAAGAACTTGATGCCGTTGTCGGGCGCGGGATTGTGGCTGGCCGAGAGCATGACGCCGAAGTCGGCGCCCAGGTCCCCCGTGAGGTAGGCCACGGCCGGTGTGGGCAGCACGCCCACACGCACGACGTCGACCCCGGTGCTCGCCAGACCGGCGACCACGGCGGCCTCCAGGAACTCACCCGACGCACGCGGGTCGCGCCCCACGACCGCCAGCGGTCGGCGCTCACCGGGGTCGCGCGCGAGCACGCGCGCAGCCGCGATGGACAGATCCAGAGCGAGCGTTGCGGTCAGGTCCCGACCAGCGACACCGCGGACACCATCTGTTCCGAACAGCCGAGCCACAGGCGACAGCCCCTTTCGAGAACGGCGCCGCGTCCGGCGCCGGTGGAGAACGACGTGGCGGAAGGAGCCACGGGAAAACACGAACGCCCGCACGCCGCCCCTGCGGACAGGAGCGACGTACGGGCGGAAACTCAGCCGAGCGAGCGCCGGCGCATGAGCACTAGCGCTTGGAGAACTGAGGAGCCTTGCGCGCCTTCTTGAGACCGGCCTTCTTCCGCTCCACCTCACGGGAGTCGCGGGTCAGGAAACCGGCCTTCTTCAGCGTCGGGCGGTTGTTCTCCGGGTCCAGCGAGGCCAGCGCACGGGCGATGCCGTGACGCAGGGCACCCGCCTGGCCGCTGGTGCCGCCGCCGTTCAGACGGGCGAAGACGTCGTAGGCGCCGTCGAACCCGAGAGAGACGAGCGGGTCCTTGATGGTCTGCTGGTGGACCTTGTCCGGGAAGTAGACCTCGAGGGGCTTGCCGTTGACCTTCCACTCACCGGAACCGGGAGCGATACGGACGCGGGCGATGGCCTCCTTGCGGCGGCCGGTACCGGCGCTGGGGCCGGACGCGGTGGGGACGTAGGCGGCGACCGTCTCGTCGGACTCGCTGGTGTACTCGGAGGGGAACTCCTCCGGGTTGTCAGCGACTTCCTGCGCGACGTCTTCGATGCCGGTGGGCTCGGACACGGTTATCCTCGTGCTTCCTGTAAGTCTCGCGAACGCCTAGGCGGGCTGCTCGATCTTCCTGATTTCGAACGGAACCGGCTGCTGGGCCTGGTGCGGGTGCTCCGGACCGGCGTACACCTTGAGCTTCTTGCCCATCTGGCGGCCGAGGGAGCCCTTGGGCAGCATCCCCTTGACAGCCTTCTCGATGGCGCGCTCCGGGTTCTTCTCCAGCAGGTCGGCATATGCGACCGAACGCAGACCGCCCGGGTAACCGGAGTGACGGTAGGCCCGCTTCTGCTCCAGCTTGTTACCGGTGAGCGCGACCTTGTCGGCGTTCACGACGATCACGAAGTCGCCGGTGTCGATGTGGGGCGCGTAGTAGGGCTTGTGCTTGCCCCGGAGAAGCGTGGCAACCTGGCTCGCCATACGCCCGAGCACGAGATCGGTAGCGTCGACAACGTGCCACTGACGCTGGACATCGCTAGGTTTGGGGCTGTATGTGCGCACGATCGTTTGCCTTCGCTCTTCAGTCGGCTGCCCCATCCCATGGGCGGGATGGAGGACTCGTATTTCGAAACACTCCCGCGGGTTTGCGGGGCGTTACTTGGCCGGATGCCCATGCCAATCAGGACGACCCGGAGGTGAGTGCGCAGACGATGGTGCGTGGATCGGCGCCCGACAGTCCGGGGCCCACGGCAACTCAACGCACAACAACGGAATATCCTACCTGGCCACCGCAGCGCAGGTCAAAGCCAGCGGCGGGGTAGACCGGCAGGACCACGCTCGGCGGGGAAAGCGCCGGCACGGGGTCACATCCGTGACCTCTCCGCCTTTTATTATGCCTGTCGCCGAGAGTGCTTCGTCCTGTCCGCGTCCGGGCGTTGGCTACTCTTGCACCGGAAGGCCGGTCTCCGCAGAGCACGACGAGCCCTGACACGCACCTTGGAGACACCCGTCACGTTCGCTTCGGCACCCCGGAACCGGCAGCTTATCCGCGCCGACGGGACGGTGCCACGGACACCACGGCGCGGATCTGGTCACGGACCCGGTCCGCCGCGGTCCAGTCCCACATCCTCCAAAGCCCTCGGAGACTCCCATCAGCACGTATCCGAACCCGCCCCAGCACGGTCCCGACGGTCACCCCACCGGCCCGGAGAGCGGTGACGGCCAGGACCTCCTCGGATCAGCGCCAGGCTCTTCCGAAGGTCAGGATTCCACATCGGGGCCGAGACCGGCACACGGCGCGCCCGGATCACACGGCCTGCCCCCGCACCCGCCCGCGAACCCCTACGCCGCCCCCGACCAGGGCCAGGGGCCGTACGCCCCCGGACACCAGCCCTACGGAGCGTCGGCGCAACAGCCCCTGGCGGCTCAGGGGCAGCACGGACCCCGGGAGCCTCAGCCCGGCGCGCCGGGACAGCCACCGTTCGGGGCTCCCGGCCCCCAGGGCGCGCACCCGGGCCGACAGCCCCTGGGGGCTCCGGGCGAGCACGCGCCGTACGGACACCAGCCGGGGCAGGGCGGTGTGCCCTCCGGGCCCCAGCAGACGCCCTCGGCACCGGGGCAGCACGCCCCTCAGGGGTACCAGCCCGGCGCGCCCGGCCAGCCGCCCTTCGGAGCTCCCGGCCCCCAGGGCGCACAGCCGGGCCACCCCGCACAGCCCTCCGGGCCCCAGCAGCCCTTCGCGGGCCAGGGCCGACCCGGTGTCCTGCCCACTGGGCCGGGACAGCAGGGACACCCGTCCGGCGCTCCCGGGCAGCCGCCCTACGAGCCTCCCGGGCCGCAGGGCGCGCAGCAGCCGCCCGCGGGCCCCGGGCACCCCGGCATGCCTTTGGGACCCCAGCAGCCGCCCACGGCGCCAGGACCGCACGGGCCCCAAGGACACCAGCCCGGCGCGCCCGGCCAACCGCCCTACGCACCCCCCCACGGCCCGCACCCCGGACAGCCGGGCCCGCCCTCCGGGCCCCAGCAGCCGCACACGGCACCGGGACAACACGAACCCCCACACCAGACCGGCGCGCCGGGACAGCCTTTCGGACCTCCCGGCGACCACGGCCTCCCGGGGCACCCGTCCGGGGTGCCCGGCCAGCCGCCCTACACACCCCCCGGAACCCACGGCCCGCACCCCGGACAGCCGGGCCCGCCCTCCGGGCCCCAGCAGACGCACACGGCACCGGGACAGCAGATGCCCGGGGCAGCCCCGACCGGCGGCCAGCCCGCCGTGGGGTACCCGCCGACCGGACCGGGGATGCCGCCGAACGGCCCCGTGCCGATCGCCTCGCCCTACCCCACGGGCGGCCAGCCCGGCATGGGGCAGCCCCCCGGGCCCGAGCCGGCCTTCCCCGCGGACGCCATGGGCGCCACCGAGAGCATCCATGCCGTCCCGCCGGCCCCCGGCCGGGGCGACGACCGGCCGCTGTACCGGGACGAGCTGCCCGACGACTCCGGCGCGGACACGGCCCAGTTCGACATCGCCGCCGTGGGCGACGACGACTCCTACGACGACTACGCGGGCTACGACGACGCCCCGCCCCGGGGCGGCGGCAACCGCACCCGGATGCTGGTCATCGCGGGCTTCGTCGTCCTGCTGGTGGTCGCGGGCGGCGGCGCGTTCTTCCTCGCCAGCGGCACCGGCGGCGACAGCGGCTCGCCGGACGCCGCGTCGGTCGCCGACGAGGCCGACGACCCCGGCGCCCTCACCACCGGCGCCCTCTTCCCGGAGACCGTCGAGATCGAGGGCCAGGGCACCTTCACCCGCGTGGTCGACCAGGACACCGAGGACTGCGCCGCGGGCACCCACGGCGGTTACGGCGAGGTCCTGGCGAACAACGACTGCCGCCAGCTCGTCCGTGCCTCCTACGTCAGCGAGGACGAGAACCACGCCGTGACGGTCGGCGTCGCCGCGCTGCCCACCGAGGCCGAGGCCACCGCGGCCATGGACGCGCAGGACCTGGTCGCCGCCGAGTGGTTCGCCGGCCTGCCCGGTGAGGAGGGCACCCCCGCCGAGCGCCTGGACTACTCCGGCGGCCACGGCAGCAGCGGCCAGTGGGGCCGCTACGTCCTGTTCTCCCTGGCCACCAACAGCGACGGCACCGAGGAGGACGCAGAGGCCGAGGGTGAGAGCGAGGACGCCGCGCTCCTGCGCGACATCGGCGAGGGCTTCCTCGACGAGGCCTTCGCCCGGCTCACCGACGACCGCGCCTGACCGCGTCCCGACACGTGAGGGGGGCACCGCGCCGGTGCCCCCTCACGTCATCTCCTCACGTCATCCCGCGTGTCCCGGGCACGGCAGTTCCCGGACCCGCCGCGTGGAGCGCGCCCGCTCGGCCATCTCCCCCGCGGGCGGGAAGCGCACCTCCTCCAGGCTCAGCCCCTGCGGGCCGACCACATGGACCGACGAGTCGCGCACAGCGGCTCCGAGGACCTCTCCGGGCCACTCCGGTCCGCGCCGACCGTCCCCGACCGCCAGCAGCGCTCCCACGAGCGCGCGGACCATGTTGTGGCAGAAGGCGTCCGCCTGGATCGTCCCGTGGACGAGATGGGTGTCCACCCGCTCCCACTCCAGGCGCAACAGCTCCCGGATGGTCGTGGCGCCCTCCCGCTTCTTGCAGAAGGCCGCGAAGTCGTGCTCCCCGACCAGGCGCGCCGCCGCCGCGTTCATCCGGTCCACGTCCACCGGGTTGCGGTGCCACAGCACGTCCCTGCGCAGCAGCGGGTCCACCCCGTACGGAGCGTCGCTCACCCGGTACAGGTAGCGCCGGTACAGGGGTGAGAAGCGTGCGTCGAACCCCGGCGGCGCCGTCCGCGCCCCGGTCACCCGCACGTCCTTGGGCAGAACCCCGGCCAGTCGGCGCAGCAGGGCCTCCCCCTCGCGCTCCCAGGCCGCCCGCGGGACGTCCGCGTGCGCCGCCTGCCCCCGGGCGTGCACCCCCGCGTCCGTGCGCCCCGAGCACGTCAGCGCCACCTCCGGCAGCCGCAGCACCTTGGCCAGACCCGACTCCAGCTCCCCCTGGACCGTGCGCCGCGTCGGCTGGCGCGCCCAACCGGAGAAGTCCGTGCCGTCGTAGGCGATGTCCAGCCAGATCCGGACCGTCGTCTCGTCGTCGTCCATCGCACCCCATCGCATCCCGGAAATGACGAGTGCCCGACCCCCAGGGGATCGGGCACTCGGCGAGCGGTCCGCGCCCGGGCTGGCGCCCGGACGCGTCGGATCCGCCCTACTTGCTCTCGGAGCTCTCCTCGGCGGCCGCGGGGGCCTCCGTGGTCTCCTCGGCGGCGGCCTCGGGGGCCTCGGCGGCCTCCTCGGCGGGGGCCGTGGCCGGAGCGGCGGCGGGCGCGCTCAGCGCCTCCACCAGCTCGATCACGGCCATCGGGGCGTTGTCGCCCTTGCGCGGACCGATCTTGGTGATACGGGTGTAGCCACCGGGGCGGTTCTCGTAGCGAGGACCGATCTCGGTGAACAGCTCGTGCACCACGGACTTGTCCGTGATCTTGGTCAGGACCTGACGACGGGCGTGCAGGTCACCGCGCTTGCCGAGGGTGATGAGCTTCTCGGCGTAGGGGCGAAGGCGCTTGGCCTTGGCCTCGGTGGTGCGAATGCGGCCGTGCTGGAACAGCGAGGTCGCGAGGTTCGCCAGGATGTGCCGCTCGTGAGCGGGCCCGGAACCCAGACGGGCGCCCTTGGTAGGCGTGGGCATGGTGTCGTTCTCCTAGTGATGCGATCCGCGGCCGCACTCGGCCGTGGACCATGGGCGACGAGGTCGGTTAGTACTGCTCCGTCTCGACGAAGGACTCACCCTCGTCATCCTCGGAGCCGTAGTTGTCGGCCGCCGTGCTGGGGTCGAATCCGGGCGGGGAGTCCTTCAGGGACAGGCCCATGTCGATGAGCTTCTGCTTGACCTCATCGATGGACTTGGCACCGAAGTTGCGGATGTCCAACAGGTCCTGCTCGGAGCGGGCCACCAGCTCACCAACGCTGTGGATGCCCTCACGCTTGAGGCAGTTGTAGGACCGGACCGTGAGGTTGAGGTCCTCGATCGGCAGCGCCAGGTCCGCCGCGAGCGCGGCGTCCGTGGGCGACGGGCCCATGTCGATGCCCTCGGCGTCGACGTTGAGCTCTCGCGCCAGACCGAACAGCTCGACCAGGGTCTTGCCCGCGCTGGCCACGGCGTCACGGGGACGGATGGCCGGCTTGGTCTCGATGTCGACGATCAGGCGGTCGAAGTCGGTGCGCTGCTCGACACGGGTGGCCTCGACCTTGTAGGTCACACGCAGCACCGGCGAGTAGATGGAGTCGATCGGGATCCGACCGATCTCCTGGCCCTGCTGCTTGTTCTGCGTCGCCGAGACGTAACCGCGGCCGCGCTCGACCGTCAGCTCCATCTCCAGCTTGCCCTTGCCGTTCAGCGTGGCGATGTGCAGGTCGGGGTTGTGCACCTCGACACCGGCCGGCGGAGCGATGTCCGCCGCGGTCACCACACCGGGGCCCTGCTTGCGCAGGTACATCAGCACCGGCTCGTCGTGCTCGGAGCTGACGACCAGGCCCTTGAGGTTGAGGATCATCTCGGTGACGTCCTCCTTGACCCCGGGCACGGTGGTGAACTCGTGCTCGACGCCCTCGATGCGGATGCTGGTGACAGCCGCACCGGGGATGGAGGACAGCAGGGTACGCCGAAGCGAGTTACCGATCGTGTAGCCGAAACCCGGCTCCAGCGGCTCGATGACGAACTTCGAGCGCAGGTCCGAGATGGCTTCCTCGGCGAGCGTGGGACGCTGTGCGATCAACATGGTCCGTGACTTCCCTTCCACATGGCCGCCCGCTATTTGACGGCCACCGGATGGACACCGCCCGATCGGCGGTGCCCTCTACTCGGATTCCTACCCCGCCCGCGCGGGTCCCAGCCGGGACCGCGCGGGGCGAGCGCGACGTGGCACCCGCGTGGTAGGAGACGCGGGCACCCGCTGCCGGATCAGACGCGGCGGCGCTTCGGCGGACGGCAGCCGTTGTGCGGCACCGGGGTGACGTCCTGGATGGAGCCCACCTCGAGGCCGGTCGCCTGCAGCGAACGGATGGCGGTCTCCCGGCCGGAACCCGGGCCCTTGACGAAGACGTCCACCTTGCGGACGCCGTGCTCCTGCGCGCGGCGGGCAGCGGCCTCGGCGGCCATCTGCGCGGCGTAGGGGGTCGACTTACGCGAACCCTTGAAGCCGACCTGTCCGGAGCTGGCCCACGCGATCACGGCACCCGTGGGGTCCGTGATGCTCACGATCGTGTTGTTGAACGTGCTCTTGATGTGAGCGTGTCCGTGGACAATGTTCTTCTTTTCCTTGCGACGCACCTTGCGCGCGGCACCCTGACGGCCCTTAGGCGGCATTAGCGAAACTCCCAGAGATCATCGGTCCGTTGACGGTTCTCGGACGCGGTGGACAGTCCGAGCGGACTACTTCTTACCGGCCTTCTTCTTACCGGCCACGGTCTTCTTCTTGCCCTTGCGGGTACGCGCGTTGGTCTGCGTGCGCTGACCGCGGACCGGAAGGCCGCGGCGGTGGCGGATGCCCTGGTAGCTGCCGATCTCCATCTTGCGACGGATGTCGGCCTGGACCTCACGGCGCAGGTCACCCTCGACCTGGTAGTTCGCCTCGATCCACTCGCGGAGCTTGACCAGGTCCTCTTCGGTCAGCTGGTAGACGCGGGTGTTCCCGTCGACACCGGTGTTCGCCAGGGTCTCGAGCGCGCGCGTGCGCCCGACCCCGAAAACGTACGTGAGAGCGATCTCCACCCGCTTGTCGCGGGGAAGGTCAACGCCGGCAATACGTGCCATGTGGGCGAGACTCCATCCATGCTGTGCGGAGGTCTGACCCGTTCCACCCTCCCGTCGCCCAATCGACGAGGCCCCGGCCTCCGACCGGGGGTTGTTCCCGGGCCTCCGCGGCCCCGGAATCGGAACAGGTATTCGTTCTTTCAAGCCCGTCGGGGATGGGACCCCTCCGGGTAACTCGCTGTGCGGAAGCCGCGGACAGCGAACCGGGGAACTAGCCCTGGCGCTGCTTGTGGCGCGGGTCCGAGCAAATGACCATGATCCGGCTGTTACGGCGGATCACGCGGCACTTCGCGCAGATCTTCTTCACGCTCGGCTTGACCTTCATCGGTGACTCCGAACTCATCACATCACTCGTCACGGGCCCGGACGGCCCGCGACGGCTACTTGTAGCGGTAAACGATGCGCCCGCGCGTGAGGTCGTACGGGCTCAGCTCCACGACGACACGGTCGTCGGGAAGGATACGGATGTAGTTCATCCGCATCTTGCCACTGATATGGGCAAGGACCTGGTGCCCGTTGTCGAGCTCTACCTTGAACATAGCGTTGGGTAGGGACTCGACAACGGAACCCTCGATCTCGATGGCGCCGTCTTTCTTCGCCATGTCCTCCACGCCTCGCTCATCGATTGGTTGATCAGGACAACCCGACGCGACTCCAGCGGCCTCGCATGACGCGACGGCCCCGACGACGGCGGACCGAGCCGGACGTCGTCGAAGCCAAGACACACTGGAAGATCAGGTCAACTGCAAGAGCGTACGTCACGTGGTGGACGTGGTACAGAGATGGCAGACTGACCCAACGGCCCGCGTATGGGCAGTGCCAGTCTATCCCCTCCGGACAAGTACTCATTACCACGCCGGAGGGGGCGGGTGGAGACCGCGCTCAGCGCAGCAGCCGGGGCGCGGCGAGCACCCCCAGGGTCACCAGGCCCATCAGGATGCCCCACGGCCCCAGGACCCACAGGAACCAGGGGTAGCCGTGGCCGCCGGTGAGGAACAGGATCAGCCAGATCACGAAGCACAGGAGGTTGACCCCGCCGTAGAGCGCCCACGGCACCATCAGCGCCGGGTCGCGTATCGTCAGCTGGGGGCCGGGCGGACCGTCCTCGCCCGGGGCCGGATTCACGCCGACGCCCTGGATGTCGGCCAGGTCGCGCTCGGGCAGGTCCCGGGTGACGAGTTCCAGCTCGTCGACCGTGCGGGACTTGTAGGTGCGGCTCAACCGGTCGGTGAACTCCTCCTGGTCCAGTCGCCCCTGGGCGAAGTGCTCCTGGAGGAGTTGCGCGACACGGTCGCGGTCAGAGTCGGACGTTCGTATCGACGGCACCGGGTCGGACATTGCGCGCACCTCGCATCTTCGACCGTTCGTGGTGGCGTCCTGCGCGCGAGGCGCGTAGGGCCGGGTCCGCTACCAGGTCGGCTGGACGAAACCCATCTGTGTGATTTTATCGCGATCGGACTCGCGCGCGGTCAGGACGAGCGGCCCCTGCGCGGTGATGGCCACGGAGTGCTCGAAGTGGGCGGCCCGTCGGCCGTCGCGCGTGACCACGGTCCAGCCGTCGTCCAGTTCGACGACGTTCGGCCTGCCCAGCGTGGTCATCGGCTCGATCGCCAGGCACATGCCCTCGACCAGCCGGACGCCCCTGCCGCGCTTGCCGTGGTTGAGAACGTGCGGGTCCATGTGCATCTCGGTGCCGATGCCGTGGCCGCCGTACTCGCGCACGTTGCCGTAGCCGCCGTGCTTGCTGATGTGGCCCGCGATCGCGTGACCGATGTCACCCAGGCGTCCGCCCGGCCGCATCTGCGCGATCCCCTGCCACATGGACTCCTCGCAGGTCTCCATCATCGCCAGGTCCTCGGAACGGCCCTCGCCGACCGCGACGGTGATCGCCGAGTCGCCGTGCCAGCCGTCCAGGACGGCCCCGCAGTCGATGGAGATGATGTCGCCCTCGGCCAGCACGCGCTCGGCGCTGGGGATGCCGTGGACGACCTCCTCGTTGACCGACGCGCAGATGGACCCGGGGAAGCCGTGGTAGCCCTTGAAGGACGGCACGGCCCCCGCGTCGCGGATGACCTTCTCCGCGACCGAGTCGAGTTCGAGGGTGGACACCCCGGGCCGCACCGCGGCCCGGAGGGTGTCCAGGGCGCGGGCCACGATCTGGCCCGACGCCCTCATCTTGGCGATCTGTTCCGGCGTCTTGATCTGCACGTCCGGCTCCGCCTTCCGAAACATCAGACGCCGGTCCCGTCGGCCTTCTCCGCGATGGCGGCCTTGGCCCGGTCCGTGACCTGCTCCACGGGACCCGTGGCCGCGATGGTGGCCAGGAGTCCCTCGCGCTCGTAGAACTCCACCAGCGGAGCGGTCTGCTCGCGGTAGACCTTCAGGCGGTGCCTGATGGTCTCCTCGCGGTCGTCCTCCCGCTGGTACAGCCGAGCGCCGTCGTCGTCGCACACGCCCGCCGTCCTGGGGGCGTCGTACTCGACGTGGTAGACGCGGCCGCACTCCGGGCAGGAGCGGCGCCCGGACAGGCGCTTGACGACCTCGTCCTCGTCGACCCTCAGCTCCAGGACGACGTCCAGGCGCCCTTCGAGGTCGGCGAGCATGCCCTTGAGGGTCTCGGCCTGGGGAACGTTGCGCGGGAACCCGTCGAGCAGGAACCCGTCGGCCGCGTCGTCCTGTGCCAGGCGGTCCTTGACCATGGCGTTCGTGACCTCGTCGGGAACGAGGTCGCCACGGTCCATGAACTCCTTGGCCTTCTTGCCGAGCTCCGTACCACCGCTGACGTTGGCCCGGAAGATGTCACCGGTGGACACCTTCGGGATCGACAGCTCCGACGCGAGGATCTGGGCCTGGGTGCCTTTTCCGGCCCCAGGCGGCCCCACCAATACTGCACGCATTTATCGCAGAAAACCTTCGTAGTTCCTCTGCTGGAGGTGACTCTCGATCTGCTTCACCGTGTCCAGCCCGACACCGACCATGATCAGGAGGCTCGTTCCTTGCATCGCGATGCCCATGCCGGCACCGCCGGCGCCGCTGGCACCGAGAGCGACCATCGGAAGGAGCGCGATCACACCCAGGTAGATGGAACCGGGAGTCGTCAGCCGCTTCAACACGTAGTCGAGGTACTCCGCGGTCGGACGCCCCGGCCGGATCCCCGGGATGAACCCACCGTACTTCTTCATGTTGTCGGAGACCTCATCGGGGTTGAAGGTAATCGACACGTAGAAGAACGCGAACCCGACGATCATGGCGAAGAACGTCACCATGTACACCGGGTGGATACCTGTGCCCGTGCTGAAGTAGGTCTGGATGAAGGTCACGACCGGGTTGGTGGAGTCCTGCCCGATCAGCCCCACGACCAGCTGCGGAAGGTACAGCAGCGAGGAGGCGAAGATCACGGGGATGATGCCCGCCTGGTTGACCTTGAGCGGGATGTAGGTGGAGCTGCCGCCGTACATCCGGCGTCCCACCATGCGCTTGGCGTACTGCACCGGGATGCGGCGCTGGGCCTGCTCCATGAAGACCACCGCGGTGACGAGCACCAGTGCGGCGATGCAGATGATGGTGAAGATCCAGACCGAGCGCTCCTGGTACAGGCCCATGATCATGGCCGGGAAGCTCGAGATGACCGTGGTGAAGATGAGCAGCGACATGCCGTTGCCGACGCCGCGCTCCGTGATCAGCTCGCCGAACCACATGATGATGGCGGTACCGGCGGTCATGACGACCACGATCGTGACCAGGGTGAGGATGTCCTGGTTGGGGAGGTAGGTACTGACCGGGATGGAGCCCTGGAACAGCGCGCCCGTCCGGGCCATGGCGACGATGCTGGTCGACTGCAGGACCGCGAGCATCAGCGTCAGGTAGCGGGTGTACTGGGTGATCTTGGTCTGGCCGGACTGGCCCTCCTTCTTGAGGGCCTCCAGCCGGGGGATCACCACCGTGAGGAGGTTGATGATGATGCTCGCGGTGATGTAGGGCATGACCCCGAGCGCGAACACCGCCAATTGCAGAAGCGCGCCGCCGCTGAAGAGGTTCACCAGCGCGTACACCCCGGACTCGTCCGCCGCGGTGATGGCCTCCATCTGGTCCCGGATCGCCGCGGAGTCGATTCCCGGCGCGGGGATCACCGACCCCAGACGGAAGATCGTCAGGATGAACAGTGTGAACAGCAGCTTGTTGCGCAGGTCGGGCGTGCGGAATGCACGAACGAACGCACCTAGCACGTCTCCTCCTGCGCGGCTTCGGCGGCGGAACGGGTTCCAGACATCGCGGCCGATCCTGAATCGTCGTAGAACGTCAGCACGGGGCCCATTGCCCAGTGCTCGGAAGTTTTCACTTTACGTCAAGCGGGGAGCCCAAACAGATGGCACTGTAACAGCCATCACGCCGGTCGTGCGTACGTGAGCCATAACGATCATCGCTCACAACGCGCGAGGGCGCCCGCCGGCTGGTCGTTCTCGGACCCACCGGGCGGACGCCCCCAGTCGCTCATCGCGGGGATGATCCCCTACAGCTCGGTGACGGAGCCACCGGCAGCAGCGATCTTCTCCTTCGCCGAGGAGGAGAACGCGTTCGCGCTCACCTGCACGGCGACGGTGATCTCACCGGTACCCAGCACCTTGACGAGCTCGTTCTTGCGAACGGCGCCCTTGGCGACCAGGCCCTCGACGGTGACCTCGCCACCCTCGGGGTACAGCTCGCTGAGCCGGTCCAGGTTGACGACCTGGTAGTGCTTCTTGAAGCGCGCGTTGCTGAAGCCCTTGAGCTTCGGCACCCGGCGGATGAGGGGCATCTGCCCGCCCTCGAAGCCGGGACGCACGGTGTTACGAGCCTTCGTGCCCTTGGTGCCGCGACCGGCGGTCTTGCCCTTGGACGCCTCGCCGCGGCCCTTGCGGACCTTGGACTTGTTGGCGCCCGGAGCGGGCCGCAGGTGGTGCAGCTTGAGCAGCTCGTCGGGGTTGTAGTCGCTCATTCGGCAACCTCCTCGACGGACACGAGGTGCGAGACGATCGTGATCTGTCCACGAACCTCGGGGCGGTCCTCACGGACGGTGGACTTGCCGATCCGGCCCAGACCGAGGGTCTGGAGGGCAGCGCGCTGCTTCTCCTTGCCGCCGATCTTGGAGCGGGTCTGCGTGATCTTGAGCTTGGCCATGGTCAGGCTCCTGCCTTCGCCTCAGCGCGAGCACGGAGCATGGCGGCCGGGGCAACGTCCTCGATCGGCAGGCCACGACGGGCGGCGATCTCCTCGGGCTGGTTGATGCCCTTGAGAGCCGCGACCGTGGCGTGCACGATGTTCAGCGGGTTGGACGAGCCGAGCGACTTGCTCAGCACGTCGTGGATGCCGGCGCACTCAAGGACGGCGCGCACGGGGCCGCCGGCGATCACACCGGTACCCGGAGCGGCCGGACGGAGCATGACGACGCCGGCGGCGTCCTCGCCCTGGACCTGGTGCACGATCGTGCCCTGGATGCGGGGGACGCGGAAGAAGTTCTTCTTCGCCTCCTCGACACCCTTGGCGATCGCGGCCGGGACCTCCTTGGCCTTGCCGTAACCGACACCGACCATGCCGTTGCCGTCACCGACGACGACCAGAGCGGTGAAGGAGAAGCGACGGCCGCCCTTGACGACCTTCGCGACCCGGTTGATGGTCACGACCTTCTCGATGTAGGAGACACCCTTGTCTGCGGCGCCGCCGCGGCGATCGTCACGGCGATCACGCCGCTCGCCACCGGCGCCGCGCCGCGGTGCTGCAGCCATCAGTGGTTCCTCTTCTCGTGGTTGATCTTGTCCAGTACGAAGGTCATCCCTAGAACTCCAGTCCGCCCTCGCGCGCCGCATCGGCGAGCTTGGCAATACGGCCGGAGTACTGGAAGCCACCGCGGTCGAACACGACCGCGGAGACGCCGGCGTCCTTGGCACGCTGGGCGATGAGCTGGCCGACCTTGACGGACTTGTCCGACTTGGTGCCGTCCACGCCGCGCACGTCGGCCTCAACGGTGGAGGCCGCGGCCAGCGTGTGGCCCCGGGAGTCGTCGATGACCTGGACGACGATGTGCTTGGAGGAGCGGAACACGGCCAGGCGGGGACGCTCGGCGGTGCCCTGGATCCGCTTGCGGACGCGGAACTGGCGGCGCGCACGGGAAGTGGCGCGCTTGGCGGTCCGCTTGCGGCTCACGGTGATACCCATGCCTACTTACCAGCCTTTCCGGCCTTGCGGCGGATGTGCTCACCCTTGTACCGCACGCCCTTGGCCTTGTACGGGTCAGGCTTGCGCAGCCCGCGGATGTTCGCGGCCACCTGGCCCACCAGCTGCTTGTCGATGCCCTCGACGTGGAGGATCGTCGGCTTCTCAACGCGGAAGCTGATGCCCTGCGGAGGCTCGATCACCACGGGGTGGCTGTAGCCCAGCGAGAACTCCAGGTTGGCGCCGCGGGCCTGGACGCGGTAACCCACGCCGTGGATCTCCAGCGTCTTGGTGTAGCCGTTGGAGACGCCCTCGATGAGGTTCGCGAGCAGCGCACGGGTCAGACCGTGCAGCGAGCGGTTCTCCGGCTTGTCGTCGGGACGCGCCACCGAGATGATCTCGCCGTCCTTGGAGACGGTGATCGGCTCGGCGACGGTGTGCTTCAGTTCGCCTTTCGGCCCCTTGACAGTGACGTCTTGCCCGTTAATCGTGACTTCGACGCCCTTGGGGGCCGAGATCGGCAGTCGACCGATTCGCGACATGCTTCAATCTCTCCCTGTTACCAGACGTAGGCGAGAACTTCGCCGCCAACGCCACGCTTCTTGGCCTGCTTGTTCGTCATCAGGCCACCGGACGTCGAAATGATCGCCACGCCGAGGCCACCCAGCACCCGCGGCAGGTTCTCCTTCTTGGCGTACACCCGCAGACCGGGCTTGGAGACCCGTCGGATGCCCGCGATCGAACGCTCACGGGTGGGGCCGTACTTCAGTTCGAGGACGAGGCTCTTGCCCACGGGGGCCTCCTCGGTCCGCCAGCCCTGAATGAAGCCCTCCTGCTGGAGGATCTCGGCGATGTGCGCCTTGATCTTGGAAAACGGCATCGTCACGGTGTCGTGGTAAGCCGAGTTCGCGTTACGCAGACGAGTCAGCATGTCTGCGATCGGGTCGGTCATCGTCATGGCCGATTGGCCCTTCCTCACCGCGGTTTCCGAGTGCGGGCTTTCCCAGAGCCTGCCCTCCTGCGGGTCTCCCCTGGAGGTGCACAAACGGACCTACGGCGCGGTCGTGGGCACCGCGGTCCCTCGCGGGACTACCGTGCCCTGATGGTTGGATGTTGCCGGACCGCGGCCGCCTGGTGCGGTCACGGTCACTGCAGTGAAGCGACCAAGCAGTGGCGCTTCGGGGGGCCGACCTCGTGGAGCCCTCCCAGAGGGAGGAGCGCACGGTCGGCCCCGCCGGAAACTACCAGCTCGACTTGGTGATACCGGGCAGCTCGCCGCGGTGAGCCATCTCGCGGAAGCAGATACGGCACAGGCCGAACTTCCGGAAGACGGCGCGCGGACGGCCGCACCGAGAGCATCGAGTATACGCACGAACGCCGAACTTCGGCTTCCGCTGCGCCTTCGCGATCAGGGACTTCTTAGCCATGTGTGCTTACCCCTCAGGCTTCCTTGAACGGGAAACCGAGCCGCTTGAGCAGGCTGCGGCCCTGGTCGTCGGTCGTGGCCGTGGTGACAACCGTGATGTCCATCCCACGCTGCCGGTCGACCTTGTCCGGGTCCACCTCGTGGAACATGACCTGCTCGGTCAGACCGAAGGTGTAGTTCCCGTTCCCGTCGAACTGCTTCGGGGAGAGTCCGCGGAAGTCCCGGATCCGGGGCAGGGCCAGCGAGAGCAGCCGGTCCAGGAACTCCCACATCCGGTCGCCGCGCAGCGTGACGCTGGCGCCGATCGGCTGTCCCTCGCGCAGCTTGAACTGCGCGATGGAGTTCTTGGCACGGTTGATCTTCGGCTTCTGCCCGGTGATCGCCGACAGGTCGGCGACCGCGCCCTGGATGAGCTTCGCGTCACGAGCCGCCTCGCCGACACCCATGTTGACCACGATCTTCGTCAGACCGGGGACCTGCATGATGTTGGCGATGTCGTGCTCTTCCTTGAGAGCAGCGACGATCTCGTTACGGTACTTCTCCTTCAGCCTCGGCATCGGAGGGGCCGTGATGTCGTTGGTAACCGTCATCAGATGTCCTTACCGGTGCGGCGGGAGACCCGAACCTTGGTTCCGTCTTCCTCGAAGCGGTAGCCCACCCGCGACGCCTTGCCGTCCTCCGCGAGCGCAACGTTGCTCACGTGGATGGGGGCCTCCTTGGTGACGACCTCGCCCTGCTGGCCGCCCGCCGGGTTGGCCTTCCTGTGCTTCTTGACCAGGTTGACGCCCTCGACGACGACACGGTCCTCCCTCGGCAGGGCCTTGACGACCTTGCCGGTGGCACCCTTGTCCTTGCCGGCGATGACGATAACCTCGTCGCCAGATTTGATCTTCATCGCCTACAGCACCTCCGGCGCCAGCGAAATAATGCGCATGTACTTCTTGTCACGCAGCTCACGGCCCACCGGGCCGAAGATGCGGGTGCCTCGCGGGTCCCCACCGTCCTTGATGAGCACGGCAGCGTTCTCATCGAAGCGGATGTAGGAGCCGTCGGGCCGGCGGCGCTCCTTGACGGTGCGCACGACAACGGCCTTGACGACGTCGCCCTTCTTGACTGCAGCGCCAGGCTGGGCGTCCTTCACCGTGGCGACGATCGTGTCGCCGATCCCGGCGTAGCGCCGACCCGAGCCACCGAGTACACGGATGGTCAGGATCTCCCTGGCACCCGTGTTGTCGGCGACCTTGAGTCGCGACTCCTGCTGAATCACGTCTGCTCCTGATGTGATGCGTGCGGTCCACTGCCGCACGGCTAGGTGGTCTCACCCCTCGCGGCGGCGGCCGACAACGTGTGCCGGCCGCCACCACAGGCTGGGGTTACTTAGCCTTCTCCAGGATCTCCACGACGCGCCAACGCTTCGTCGCGGAAAGCGGCCGGGTCTCCATCAAACGGACCCGGTCACCGACGCCACAGGAGTTCGCCTCGTCGTGCGCCTTGTACTTGGTCGTCCGACGGATGACCTTGCCGTACATGGCGTGCTTGATGCGGTCTTCGACCTCGACGACGACGGTCTTGTCCATCTTGTCGCTGACGACGTAGCCCTCGCGCACCTTGCGGTAGTTGCGGGTCGCGGTCTGGTTCTCACTCATTCGGCTGCTTCCTTCGTCTCCTCAGCCGACTCACCAGACAGCGGGACGATGCCCAGCTCGTGCTCCCGGAGGATCGTGTAGATCCGCGCGATCTCTCGCTTGACGGTACGCAGCCGGCTGTGGTTGTCGAGCTGGCCTGTGGCGGCCTGGAAGCGGAGGTTGAAGAGCTCGGTCTTCGCTTCCTTGAGCTTGGCGACCAGGTCCTCGACGGACTGGTCACGCAGCTCCTGGGCAGTCACGGACTTCGCCATCACTCCCCCTCCCGCTTAACAAACTTGCACTTCATCGGGAGCTTGTGCATCGCACGGCGCATGGCTTCCTTCGCCACGGCCTCGGGCACGCCCGACAGCTCGAACATCACACGGCCGGGCTTGACCGGGGCGACCCACCACTCGGGCGAGCCCTTACCGGAACCCATGCGGACCTCGGCCGGCTTCTTGGTCAGCGGACGGTCCGGGAAGATGTTGATCCACACCTTGCCGCCACGCTTGATGTGCCGGGTCATGGCGATACGAGCGGACTCGATCTGCCGGTTGGTGACGTAGGCCGACTCCAGAGCCTGGATGCCGAACTCGCCGAAGTTGACCGACGTGCCGCCCTTGGCCTTGCCGCGCAGGTCCGGGTGGTGCTGCTTGCGGTACTTGACCTTACGAGGAATAAGCACGGCTCAGCTCCCCTCGGTCTTCGCGGACTCGGCCGGGGCCTTGGCCTCGGCTCCCTGCTGCTGGGCGCCACCGGGAGCGGCACCGCCGCGACGACGCCGCTGCGGGCGCTCACGACGCTGGCCGCCGCCACCGCCGCCGGCGGAACGCTGGGCGGCCTGGGCCGCCTCGCGCTCGGCGCGGGTCGCGGGAGCGTCGCCCTTGTAGATCCACACCTTCACGCCGATGCGACCGAACGTCGTACGGGCCTCGAAGAAGCCGTAGTCGATGTCGGCGCGCAGCGTGTGCAGCGGGACCCGGCCCTCGCGGTAGAACTCCGAGCGGGACATCTCAGCCCCGCCCAGGCGGCCACCGCACTGGATACGGATGCCCTTGGCACCGCTCTTCATCGCGCTCTGCATCGCCTTGCGCATCGCGCGGCGGAACGCCACGCGGCTGCTCAGCTGCTCGGCGACGCCCTGGGCGACGAGCTGCGCGTCGATCTCGGGGTTCTTCACCTCGAAGACGTTCAGCTGGACCTGCTTGCCGGTCAGCTTCTCGAGATCCGTCCGGATGCGGTCGGCCTCCACGCCGCGGCGGCCGATGACGATGCCCGGCCGGGCGGTGTAGACGTCCACGCGAACACGGTCACGGGTGCGCTCGATCTCGACCTTGGAGATGCCCGCGCGCTCCATGCCACGGGTCAGCATCCGACGGATCGCCACGTCTTCCTTGACATAGTCCTTGTAGGACTTGTCCGCGTACCAGCGACTCTTGAAGTCGGTGGTGATGCCGAGGCGGAACCCGTGCGGGTTTACCTTCTGCCCCACTATCGGGTCCTTTCCTTCGTCTTGGACGAGGCGCCCGAGTTCTCAGCGACCACCACGGTGATGTGGCTGGTGCGCTTGGTCACCCGGAAAGCGCGGCCGAAGCCTCGCGGACGAATGCGCTTGAGGGTCGGACCTTCGTCCACCCACGCGCGCTCGACCACCAGCGTCTCGCGGTCCAGCTTGTCGTTGTGCTCAGCGTTGGCGATAGCACTAGCCAGTACCTTGCCAACAGGCTCGCTCGCCGACTGGGGCGCGAACCGGAGCACCGCCTGTGCCTCGTCAGCGGGCAACCCGCGAATAAGGTCCACCACCCGGCGGGCCTTCCGGGGCGTAACACGGACGAACCGTGCCTGTGCCCTCGTTCCCATCGCTTTTCCCTCGCTCACGGAAATTCATCCCCACTCACCGTGGAGAAATGGTTCTTACTCCTGCTGCAACCGCTAACGGCGGCTACGGCGGTCTTCCTTGACGTGGCTACGGAAAGTACGCGTGGGAGCGAACTCGCCGAGCTTGTGGCCGACCATCGACTCGGACACGAACACGGGAACGTGCTTGCGGCCATCGTGGACGGCGATCGTGTGACCGATCATCTCCGGGACGATCATGGACCGCCGGGACCACGTCTTGATGACGTTCTTGGTCCCCTTCTCGTTCTGGACTTCCACCTTCTTGATGAGGTGGTCGTCGACGAAGGGACCCTTCTTAAGGCTACGTGGCATCAGACGTGCTCCTTACCGCTTCTTCTTACCGCTACGCCGACGCCGCACGATCAGCTTGTCGCTGGCCTTGCCCTTGGTCCGGGTCCGGCCTTCCTTCTTGCCCCAGGGGCTGACCGGGTGGCGACCACCGGAGGTCTTGCCCTCACCACCACCGTGCGGGTGGTCGACCGGGTTCATGACCACACCGCGGACGGTCGGGCGCTTGCCCTTCCACCGCGAGCGGCCGGCCTTGCCCCAGTTGATGTTGGACTGCTCGGCGTTGCCGACCTGTCCAACGGTCGCGCGGCAGGAGATCTCCACCATGCGCATCTCGCCGGAGGGCATACGCAGCGTGGCGTAACGGCCCTCCTTGGCGAGCAGCTGAATCTGGGACCCGGCGGAACGGCCCAGCTTGGCACCGCCGCCCGGCTTCAGCTCGACCGCGTGCACGAACGTACCCGTGGGGATGTTGCGCAGCGGGAGGCAGTTGCCCGGCTTGATGTCGGACTGCGGGCCGTTCTCGACCCGGTCCCCCTGCTTGAGGCCGGCGGGCGCCAGAATGTAGCGCTTCTCACCGTCCACGTAGTGCAGCAAGGCGATGCGAGCGGTGCGGTTGGGGTCGTACTCGATGTGAGCGACCTTGGCCGGAACGCCGTCCTTGTCGTGGCGACGGAAGTCGATCACGCGGTAGGCGCGCTTGTGGCCGCCACCCTGGTGGCGAGCCGTGATCCGGCCGTGGCCGTTACGCCCACCCTTGGAGTGGAGCGGACGCACCAGGGACTTCTCCGGCTCGGAGCGCGTGATCTCGACGAAGTCGCTCACGCTCGAACCGCGACGACCCGGCGTCGTCGGCTTGTACTTACGAATGCCCATCTTCTTCGCGCATTCCTTTACGTATTGCTTGGTGTGTAGCGGTCAGACCCGAGAAAGGTCAGACACCGAAGATGTCGATCCGGTCGCCTTCGGCGACGCTGACGATCGCGCGCTTGGTGTCGGGACGCTTCCCGTAACCGAAGCGGGTGCGCTTGCGCTTGCCCTTGCGGTTGATCGTGTTCACCGAGGTGACCTTCACTTCGAAGATCTTCTCGATGGCGATCTTGATCTGCGTCTTGTTGGCGTCGGGGCGGACGATGAACGTGTACTTGTTCGCGTCCATGAGCCCGTAGCTCTTCTCGGAGATCACCGGCTCGACGATGATGTCGCGGTGGTCAGCGATCCTCACTGGTCGTCCTCCTCGGACTCAGCGGCCTTGGAGGTGCCGGCCGCGTGGGCCAGGAACTCGGCGTAGCCCGCCTCGGTGAAGACCACGTCGTCCGAGTACAGGACGTCGTAGGTGTTCACCTGGTCCGCGTCGAGGATGTGCACCTCGCCGAGGTTGCGCAGGGCGCGCCGGTTGTGCTCGTCCTCGCGGGCCAGGACGACCAGGACCTTGTCGGACTCGGTCACCTGACGCAGCGCCTTGAGAGCGGTCTGCGTGAGCTTGCCGACCGCGTCCTCGGCCACGAAGTGGCTGACGACGTGGATACGGCCGTGGTTGGCCCGGTCGGAGAGGGCTCCGCGCAGGGCGGCGGCCTTCATCTTCTTCGGGGTCCGCTGGCTGTAGTCACGCGGCTGGGGACCGTGGACGGTTCCACCACCGGTGTACTGCGGGGCGCGGATCGAGCCCTGACGGGCCCGGCCGGTGCCCTTCTGGCGGTAGGGCTTCTTGCCACCGCCGCGGACGTCACCGCGGGTCTTGGTGGCGTGCGTGCCCTGGCGGCCGGCGGCCATCTGACCGTTCACGACCTGATGGATCAGCGGAATGCTGACCTTCTGGGCGAAGACGCTCTCCGGCAGCTCGACGCTGCCCTTGGCGCCGCCCTCGGGGTTCTTGACCTCGATCTGGGCCATGGCTTACTTGTCCCCCTTCACAGCGGTACGGACAAGCACCAGACCGCCGTTGGGACCGGGCACAGCACCCTTGACCAGGATGAGGCCCTTCTCCGCGTCGACGGAGTGCACGGTCAGGTTCTGGATGGTCTTGCGCACGTTGCCCATGCGCCCGGCCATCCGCATGCCCTTGAAAACGCGGCCGGGTGTGGCGCAGCCGCCGATGGAACCGGGCGAGCGGTGCTTGCGCTGCGTGCCGTGCGATGCGGACAGACCACGGAAACCGTGGCGCTTCATCACACCGGCGAAGCCCTTGCCCTTGCTCTTGCCCGTGACGTCGACCTTCTCGCCGATCTCGAAGCTGTCCGCGGTGACCTCCTGGCCGAGCGTGTACTCGGTGGCGTCGGTCGTGCGGACCTCGACGTAGTGACGGCGCGGGGTCAACTCGTTCTTGCGCAGGTAGTCGCCGAGCGGCTTGTTGACCTTGCGCGGGTTGATCTGCCCGTAACCGATCTGGACAGCGGAGTATCCGTCGGTGTCGGGAGTCCGGATGCGGCTGACGACGCACGGACCGGCCTTCAGAACCGTCACGGGCACCATCTTGCCCGCGTCGTCGAAGACCTGGGTCATGCCGAGCTTCTCGCCCAGAACTCCCTTGATCTGCTTGGTGGCCATGTCTGTGCGTCCTTAAAGCTTGATCTCGATGTCAACGCCGGCCGGGAGGTCGAGTCGCATGAGCGAGTCGACCGTCTTCGGCGTGGGGTCGATGATGTCGATCAGCCGCTTGTGGGTGCGCATCTCGAAGTGCTCGCGCGAGTCCTTGTACTTGTGCGGCGATCGGATGACGCAGTAAACGTTCTTCTCCGTCGGCAGCGGCACCGGGCCCGCGACCTGTGCGCCAGTTCGCGTCACAGTCTCAACGATCTTGCGCGCCGAGCTGTCGATGACCTCGTGGTCATAGGCCTTTAGCCGAATGCGGATCTTCTGTCCCGCCATATGGCCTGTTCGTCCTTCGCTTCAGTGTCCGTAACGGTGTCCGGTCACAGACGCCCCAGGCCCGACGGAATCCGCCGTGTGCCGTGAGCCCCTATTTCCTTGAGAAACCGCAACAGGGCTTGCCCCTGCGGTGCGTCACCGTCACAGAGCCCGATGACGTCTTGAGTGTGTGGGGGCGGGCCGTGCGGGACACGGCCCGCCCACCACGCCGGGGCGGCTCCATGAGGGGGCCACCCCGGCTTGCGTACTACTTGATGATCTTCGTGACGCGACCGGCGCCCACGGTCCGGCCACCCTCGCGGATGGCGAACTTCAGACCCTCTTCCATCGCGACCGGCTGGATCAGCACGACGGACATCTCGGTGTTGTCACCGGGCATGACCATCTCGGTGCCCTCCGGCAGCGTCACGACGCCGGTGACGTCGGTGGTGCGGAAGTAGAACTGCGGGCGGTAGTTGTTGAAGAACGGCGTGTGCCGGCCACCCTCGTCCTTGGACAGGATGACGACCTGGCCCTCGAACTCGGTGTGCGGGGTGGTCGTACCGGGCTTGATGACGACCTGGCCGCGCTCGACGTCCTCGCGCTTGATGCCGCGCAGGAGCAGACCGACGTTGTCGCCGGCCTGGCCCTGGTCGAGCAGCTTGCGGAACATCTCGACACCGGTGACGGTGGTGCTCTGCTTGTCTTCCTTGATACCGACGATGTCAACGGTCTCGTTGACGTTGACGATACCCCGCTCGATGCGGCCGGTGACGACGGTGCCGCGACCGGTGATCGAGAACACGTCCTCGATCGGCATGAGGAAGGGCTTCTCGGTGTCCCGCTCGGGCTCCGGGATGAAGCTGTCGACGGTGCCCATGAGCTCGAGCACCTTCTGGCCCCACTCGGCGTCGCCCTCGAGGGCCTTGAGCGCGGAGACCTTGGTGACCGGAACGTCGTCACCGGGGAACTCGTACTCGCTGAGCAGCTCGCGGACCTCGAGCTCGACGAGCTCGAAGATCTCCTCGTCGTCCACCATGTCGGCCTTGTTGAGGGCGACGACGATGGCGGGGACGCCGACCTGGCGGGCCAGGAGCACGTGCTCCTTGGTCTGCGGCATCGGGCCGTCGGTCGCGGCGACGACCAGGATGGCGCCGTCCATCTGCGCCGCACCCGTGATCATGTTCTTCACGTAGTCCGCGTGACCGGGGCAGTCGACGTGGGCGTAGTGACGCGCCTCGGTCTGGTACTCGACGTGGGCGACGGAGATGGTGATACCGCGCTCGCGCTCCTCGGGAGCGTTGTCGATGTCCTCGAACGGCGTGTACGGGTTCAGGTCCGGGTACGCGTCGTGCAGCACCTTGGTGATGGCCGCGGTCAGCGTGGTCTTGCCGTGGTCAATGTGACCGATGGTGCCGATGTTGACGTGCGGCTTAGTCCGCTCGAACTTTTCCTTCGCCACTGGATGTCTCCTAGACGTACAGAGCTATCTGGTGTCCTGCCCCGCGTGGGCAGAACAGGACTGGTTACGTGTTCGCGACTACTCGCCGCGAACCTTCGCCACAATTTCTTGGGCGACAGCGGACGGAACCTCCGCGTAGGAGTCGAACACCATCGAGTAGTTGGCTCGACCCTGCGTACGGCTGCGCAGGTCACCCACGTAGCCGAACATTTCGGAGAGGGGCACCTGGGCCTTGACGAGCCGGACGCCGGAACGCTCGTCCATGGACTGGATCTGTCCACGGCGGGAGTTCAGGTCACCGATGACGTCGCCCATGTACTCCTCAGGAGTGGTGACCTCGACCGCCATGACCGGCTCCAGGAGAGTCGGCTTCGCGAGCTTGACGGCCTCCTTGAAGGCCATCGAACCGGCGGTCTTGAAAGCCATCTCGGAGGAGTCGACCTCGTGGTACTGGCCGTCCTGCAGCGTCACCTTGATGCCGACGAGCGGGTAGTGCGCGAGCACACCCAGCTCCGCGGCCTCCTGGGCTCCGGCGTCCACCGACGGGATGTACTCCCGCGGGATACGGCCACCGGTGACGGCGTTGACGAACTCGTAGCCGGAGGCGTCGCCGTCCCCGGTCTCGAGCGGCTCCAGGTCGATCTTGACCTTGGCGAACTGGCCCGACCCACCGGTCTGCTTCTTGTGGGTGTAGACGTAGCCTTCGACCTTCTTGCGAATGGTCTCGCGGTAGGCCACCTGGGGCTTACCGATGTTCGCCTCGACCTTGAACTCGTCGCGCATGCGGTTGACCAGCACCTCGAGGTGCAGCTCGCCCATGCCGGAGATCACGGTCTGGCCGGTCTGCTCGTCCGAGGCCACCTGGAACGAGGGGTCCTCGTCCGCCAGGCGCTGGATCGCGATGCCCAGCTTCTCCTGGTCGCTCTTGGTCTTGGGCTCGATGGCCACCTCGATGACCGGAGCCGGGAACGTCATGGACTCCAGGACGATCGGCTGGGACGCGTCGCACAGCGTCTCACCGGTCGTGGTGTCCTTGAGACCCATGACCGCGACGATGTCGCCGGCGCCCGCCTCGGCGATCTCCTCACGCTTGTTCGAGTGCATGCGGTAGATCTTGCCGATGCGCTCCTTGCGGCCCTTGAGACTGTTCAGCACCTGGGTGCCGGTCTTCAGGACGCCGGAGTAGATGCGCACGTAGGTGAGCTTGCCCAGGTGGGGGTCGCTCATGATCTTGAAGATCAGTGCCGACATCGGCTCGGCGTTGCTGGGCTTGCGGACCAGCTTGGTCTGCTCGGTCTCGTCCTTGGGGTCGTGACCTTCGACGGACTCGACGTCCAGGGGCGAGGGAAGGTAGGCGGTGACCGCGTCGAGCAGGGGCTGGACGCCCTTGTTCTTGAACGCCGTGCCGCAGACGATCGGGATCGCGGTACCGGCGATGCACGCGCGGCGGATCGCCGGAACGAGCTGCTCCAGGGTGGGCTCCTGGCCCTCCAGGTACAGCTCCATGATCTCGTCGTCGGCCTCGGCCAGCGTCTCGATGAACTGGTCGCGCGCCTCGCGGGCGGCGTCCACGTGCGTCTCGGGGATGTCGACGGTGTCGTACATCTCGCCGAGCGCGGCCTCGTCGTTCCAGATGTAGGCGACCATCCGGACGAGGTCGATCACGCCCTTGAAGTCGCTCTCAGCGCCGATGGGCAGCTGGATCGGCATGGCGTTGGCGCCGAGGCGCTCACGGAACATGTCGACGCAGCGCTGGAACTCGGCGCCGATCTTGTCCATCTTGTTGACGAAACAGATACGCGGAACGCCGTACCGGTCAGCCTGGCGCCAGACCTGCTCGGACTGGGGCTCGACGCCTTCCTTGGCGTCGAACACCGCGACGGCACCGTCCAGAACACGCAGCGAGCGCTCGACCTCGATCGTGAAATCGACGTGGCCGGGCGTGTCGATGATGTTGATGGTGTGGTCGTCCCAGTGGGTGGTGGTAGCAGCCGAGGTAATGGTGATACCCCGCTCCTGCTCCTCCTTCATCCAGTCCATCGTGGCGGCGCCATCGTGGACCTCGCCCACCTTGTGGGTCACACCGGTGTAGTAGAGGATCCGCTCGGTGGTCGTGGTCTTGCCCGCGTCGATGTGGGCCATGATCCCGATGTTGCGGACCTTGGCCAGGTCAAGCTCAGTCTTAGCAGCCATGAGGCTCGTCTTCCCTAGGTCTCAAGGAATCGAATCGCCGCGGGGTTACCAGCGGTAGTGGGCGAAGGCCTTGTTCGACTCGGCCATCTTGTGCGTGTCTTCACGCTTCTTGACGGCCGCGCCGAGACCGTTGCTGGCGTCGACCAGCTCGTTCATCAGACGCTCGGTCATGGTCTTCTCACGGCGCTTGCGCGAGTAGTCGACCAGCCAACGCAGAGCCAGCGTGGTGGAACGGGAGGCGCGAACCTCGACCGGCACCTGGTAGGTCGCGCCACCGACACGGCGGCTGCGGACCTCGAGCGCGGGCTTGACGTTGTCCAGGGCGCGCTTGAGAACAACGAGCGGGTCCTGTCCGGTCTTCTCGCGAGCACCCTCCAGGGCGTCGTAGACGACGCTCTGGGCGATGGAGCGCTTGCCGTCGAGCAGCACCTTGTTGATGAGTGCGGTGACGAGCGGCGAGCCGTAGACCGGGTCTGTGATGAGCTGGCGCTTCGGCGCCGGTCCCTTGCGCGGCATGCTTACTTCTCCTTCTTGGCGCCGTAGTGGCTACGTGCCTGCTTGCGGCCTCGGACGCCCTGGGTGTCGAGCGAACCGCGGACGATCCGGTAACGGACACCCGGCAGGTCCTTCACTCGGCCACCGCGCACGAGCACGATGGAGTGCTCCTGCAGGTTGTGGCCGATGCCGGGGATGTAGGCCGTGACCTCGATGCCGCTGCTGAGCTTCACACGAGCGACCTTGCGCAGAGCGGAGTTCGGCTTCTTCGGCGTAGTGGTGTAGACACGCGTGCACACACCACGACGCTGCGGACTCCCCTTCAGCGCCGGGGTCTTGTTCTTTGCGACCTTGTCCTGTCGGCCCTTGCGGACCAGCTGCTGGATGGTGGGCACCGCGTCTCCGTCTTCCTCGTGACCTACGCCGGTTCTCTTAGCCGATATCGCTATTGACCTGCTGGATTTCCCGAACCTCCCCGACCCCCGATGTCGGGCGTGTCGCGCTAGTTCCCAAGCACGGCAAAGCCGATGACACCCGGCCGGAGGCCGATTTACGGGAGGGGGTTCACGCACGCGGCGCGCCCTGTGCCTACTCGGGAAGGCCTGAAGCCACTCCCGAGGAACGAAGGGTGCCGCACACATACGTGATGACCCGTCGACTCACGGGCACAATCACACAGGCTACCGCCTGCCGACTACGCGGTCAAAACGGTGTGCGACAGGGCGAGAACCGCATGAACAGTCCTCGCTCAGCCGTGGGTCACCCCTAGTCTACGCGCTTCGTGACTGCTTTCGTCCGTGGTTTTCGCGGATCGGCGGTCCGACTCGGGAGGTTTCGCTCCGGTATGCGTTCCGTCACTACGGCGGGAACCCGTCCCGAGGTGCACAGAGTCCGCCCCGTAGGAGATCCGGCCGAACACGTCCTGGCCGGCCCGGGGCGCGTGGTGACGGAGGTCATGGGCGACGGCACGGCTCTGCGGTCCTCGGCCGACGAAAAAGGTCCGTGTCCGGTGGAGGGAACCCACCGGACACGGACCTCACTCCGGTTCAGAGCAGGAAGAACACCAGTGCCGAGGCCACGGTCACCAGGATGCCGACCACCGCGAACACGGTTCCGGTGGTGATGAAGCCGAGACCGTCGAGCTGTCCGTTCGACCCGCGGATCGCGCGCTTGGCCCTGGGGCCGGTGACGACCAGCGCGAGGACGGCCGTGATGAGACCGATGCCGGGCAGCAGCGAGGCGAGACCCAGCCACAGGGTGACCACCGCCCCCCGCTCGGTGTCCGCGAGGTAGTCGATGCTGTCGTACCCCGGGTAGGCGTCGCCGGCCTCGCCCCCGAGGGGACGGTCGCCGAATCCGGGGAAGTCGTCGGCGATCGGGTCCTTGCGTCGCTTCCTCGGTTCGGGCCGCGCGGGCATCCCGTAGTCCGCGGGAGTGAAGCCGTCGTCGTACTCGGACTCGTCCCGCAATTCCTGGGGAACGACGTCCGACGGTGCCCCCTGGGCCACGGGTGCGTCGTACTCGCCCTGGTCGTCCTCGTCGTAGGCGTCGAACATCTGCGTCGCGCCGCCGCCGTGCGGACCGTCGTGGGCCGGTTCGTCATGGCCGGGGGCGTCGTAGGCGGGGTCGTCGTAGCCCGGAGCCTCGTAGGCGGGAGCGTCGTAGGCGGGAGCGTCGAACATCTGCGTCGCGCCCTCGTCGTACCGGGCCGCCGGCTCGTCGTAGCCGCGCGCACCCGGCTCCGCGGCCCGCGCCTGCATGTCCGCGATGGCGGCCAGCGGGTCGGCCGGCGCCTCGGGCCCGCCGCCCCAGTCCTGGTACTCCGGGCCGCCCGCCGCCTCCCGGCGGCGCTGCTCCGCCTCGCGCACGACGTCGGGCAGCCGCATGTCGTCCCGGCCGAAGGCCCAGGTGTTGCCGCTCGCTCCCGGACCGGGGTCCGGTGCCTCGGGCGACAGTTCGTCGGCGTAGCGGTCACCGTTCCAGGGCTCGGGGTCGGCCGGGGGCGCCCAGGCGTCGTCGCCCTCCCGGGCGGGTGCCCAGGACTCCAGGCCCTCGGTGCCCTCGTCCCGCAGGTCCGAGCGCCGTTCGTCCCCCCAGCTACGGGAGCCGAGCTCGTCGTGGTCCCAGTCCCGTGAGGGGCCGCGGAAGGGGTCCTCGGCCGCGGGAGCCGGGGACCACCCCTCGGTTCCCTCCGGCCGTTCCGGGCTCCACCCGCCAGCCTCGGGCGCGTCCGGCCCCACGGCGGCGGTGCCCCACGGGGTGTCCTCGGCGGTCGGAACCGGGGTCCAGCCGTCCGTGTCCTCCGGCTGTCCCGGGTTCCACGAACCGTCGTCCTGCCCGGCACCCGTGCTCATGGCGCCGTCCGGCGAGCCCCACGGCGCATCGTCCGCGGGCCGCTCCTGGTTCCACCCGCTCGCGTCGGGTGCGACCGGTCCGTCCAGCGTCGGATCCGCGCCGAGGCCGGTGCCCGGATCCGCCTCCGGGGTCCAGCCGGTACCGCTCTCCGCCGGGGCGGCGGCGCCCCACGGGGCGTCGTCCGCACGGGACGGGGGATCCCAGGGCGCGTCGCCCGCGGGCTCTCCCGGGGTCCAGGCACCCGTGTCGGGTGCGAGCGGGCCGTCCAGGCTCGGGTCCGCGCCCACCGGCGCCTCCCACGAGACGTCGGAGGTCCCCGACGACGCGGCGCCACCCCACGGCACATCCGCGTCGGGCCCCGGATCCGGCGCCGGGGCGGGCGCACCCCACGGAGCGTCGTCGGAGGGGTGAGCCGGGGTCCAGGCTTCCTCATCGGGCCTGACCGGGCCGTCCAGGCTCGGGTCCGCGCCCACCGGCGCCTCCCACGAGACGTCGGAGGTCCCCGAGGACACGGCGCCACCCCACGGAGCGTCATCCGCGGAGGGGGACGGAGTCCAGGTCTCGGCGTCCTCCGACCGGTCCGGGCCACGCGAACCCGCGTCCACGTCCGGAACCGCACCGTCCGGCGCACCCCATGGCGCGTCGGCGCCGAGGCCCTCTTCCGGGGCCGGGTGCGGGCCCCAGTCGCCACCGGTCTCGGCGGGGGCACCCCACGGAGCGCCCGCACCAGGGGTCGGGTCCCCCACCGGGGCGGAGGCTCCCCACGGCGTATCGTCCGCGGCGGCCGGGGTCCACGGAGCGTCGTCGGCGGGTTGCGCGGGGGGCCAGGCACCCGCGTCGGGGCCGACCGGACCGTCCAGGCTCGGGTCCGCGCCCACCGGCGCCTCCCACGAGACGTCGGAGGTCCCCGACGACGCGGCGCCACCCCACGGAGCGTCCGCCTCGGGCGCCGCATCCGACACCGGAGCCGGCGCACCCCACGGCGCGTCCGCGTCGAGACCGGCGTCCGGAGCCGTCTGCGGGCTCCAGTCGGCACCGCTCTCCGCCGGGCCGGCGGCACCCCACGGAGCGTCATCCGCGGAGGGGGACGGAGTCCAGGTCTCGGCGTCCTCCGACCGGTCCGGGCCACGCGAACCCGCGTCCACGTCCGGAACCGCACCGTCCGGCGCGGCCCACGGCGACTCTCCCGCCGCCGGGGCACCGGAAGCACTCCACGGGGCGTCAGCGCCCCGCACATCGTTCAGTGGCGCGTCCAGGGCGGCCCAGGGAGCACCCTCGTCGGCCCCCGGAGCCGTGTTCCACGCCGAACCGGCCTCCTCCGGCCGACCGGGGTTCCACGCGCCCGCGTCCGCCTCGGCGGTCGCCGGGTTCGCGGGCGCGCCCTCCGGCGCGTCCCACGAGAAGTCAGTGGTCCCCGACGGCTCCGCAGAGCCCCACGGGGTGTCGTCCGCCGCCGGCTCCGCGCCCTCGGAGCCGGCCTGTGCGCGGGAGTCGGGCCGGGCCCAGGAATCGCGACCCCACACCTCGTCGCCCGTCCGACCCGACTCGTCGGGCGGCAGGGGCACCTGGGCGCTCGCGGCGACACCGGGGAACTCCCGCTCCCCCGCGTCCTGGGACGGGTTGTCGTCGTCGTACTCCCCCGGCACGCGGGTCAGGGGCTGGAAAGCCGCCTGGCTCGCGCCAGGGTAGGAGATGGAGGGTGTCGACGGCGGAGCGGCCGGCGGGGGGCCGCCGAGCGCCTCCGGGTACGGCTCCACCATGGGCGGGCGCGACGAGCTCAGCCCGGCGTAGCCCCCGCTGTCCGGGAAGACCGTCGCGTCCTCGTTCTCTTCCTCGAGCGGGTCCTGGTACTCGGACTGCGTGCGGTAGCGGTTCTCCGTCGGCTTGAACCACGAATCCGCCGCACCGGAGCCCCGTCCGCCCCCGTTATCAGTCACTGTGTGCCTGCTCTCCAGCCGGCGCCGCAGCGCCCTCTACCCCGTCCACACCATCGTGTGCGGACCGACCACGACGAACGGCGGCGGCACCACCCCCAGCCGGGGGTGGCTGACCGCCGCCGTCAGTTCAGCCAATCGCTCTTACCTGTTGTAGGGACCGAAGTCGTACTCCTCCAGCGGGACGGCCTCGCCCGAACCCTGTCCGAAGGTGTACTCGCTCGGCTCCTCGTACCCGGAGACCGAGTACATCGAAGCCTTCGCCTCCTCGGTCGGCTCCACCCGGATGTTGCGGTACTGGGGGATGCCCGTACCGGCCGGGATGAGCTTACCGATGATGACGTTCTCCTTGAGGCCCAGGAGCGGGTCGCTCTTGCCGTGGATCGCGTTCTCGGTGAGCACCCGGGTCGTCTCCTGGAAGGAGGCCGCCGACAGCCACGACTCCGTGGCCAGCGACGCCTTGGTGATACCGAGCAGGACCGGACGTCCGGCCGCGGGCTGACCGCCCTCGGAGACGACGCGGCGGTTGATCCGCTCGAACTTCGGCCGCTCCACCATCTCACCCGGCAGGAGCTCGGTGTCACCCGACTCCAGGATGTTCACCCGCTTGAGCATCTGGCGGACGATGATCTCGATGTGCTTGTCGTGGATGGACACACCCTGCGACTTGTACACCTCCTGGACCTCCGACACGAGGTGCTGCTGCACCGCGCGCGGGCCCTGGATACGGAGGACCTCGTGCGGGTTGATCGCACCCTGGATCAGCTGCTGGCCGACCGTGACGTGGTCACCGTCACTGACGAGCAGCTGGGCACGCATCGGCACCGGGTAGGCGATCTCGTCCGTGCCGTCGTCGGGGATGACGACGATCTTACGGCTCTTCTCGGTGTCATCGATCCGGATCCGGCCCTCCATCTCGGAGATCGGGGCCACACCCTTGGGGATGCGGGCCTCGAAGAGCTCCTGGACACGGGGCAGACCGTGGGTGATGTCCTGACCGGCCGAACCACCCATGTGGAAGGTCCGCATGGTCAGCTGGGTACCGGGCTCACCGATGGACTGGGCCGCGATGATACCGATCGCCTCACCGACGTCCACCGGCTTGCCGGTGGCCATGGAGCGGCCGTAGCAGGTGGTGCACACACCGATCTTCGCCTCACAGGTCAGCGACGAGCGGATGCGCACCCGGGTGAGCCCGGCCGCCACCAGCTTGTCGATGTTCTGCTCGGAGGTGTCGCTCAGCGCGGGCAGCACGAGGTTGCCGTCGCTGTCGAACGTGTCCTCGGCCAGGGTGCGGCCGAAACCGGTGTTCTCGACGTTGTGCTTGCGCACCACGGTGCCGGCGGCGTTCTTCTCGCCGACCTCGTGCCACAGCGACCGGTCGGTGCCGCAGTCGATCTCGCGGACGATGACGTCCTGCGCCACGTCCACCAGACGACGGGTCAGGTAGCCCGAGTCGGCGGTACGCAGGGCGGTGTCGGCCAGACCCTTGCGCTGACCGTGCGTGGAGATGAAGTACTCCAGCACGGACAGGCCCTCACGGTAGGAGGACTTGATCGGACGCGGGATCGTCTCACCCTTGGTGTTGGAGACCAGACCACGGATACCCGCGATCTGACGCACCTGCATCGGGTTACCACGGGCGCCGGACTGGACCATCATCCACACCGGGTTGTCGGCGGGGAAGTTGTCCTCCATGTTCCGCGCGACCTCGGCGGTGGCCTGGGTCCACACCTCGGTGAGCTCCTGACGGCGCTCGTCGTCGGTGATGAGACCGCGGTCGAACTCCCGCTGGATCTTGTCGGCCTTGCGGTCGTACCCGTCGAGGATCTCGGCCTTCTGCGGCGGCGCGACGACGTCCTCGATGCCGATGGTCAGGCCGGACCGGGTGGCCCAGCGGTAGCCGGCGTCCTTCAGGGCGTCCAGGGTCGTGGCGACCTGGACCTTGGGGTAGCCCTCGGCGAGGTCGTTGACCAGGGTCGAGACCTGCTTCTTGCCCACCTGGAAGTTGACGTACGGGTAGTCGACCGGGGTGGCCTCGTTGAAGAGGTACCGCCCCAGGGTCGTCTCCAGGGTGTACGGCTCGCCCTCTTCCCAGCCCTCCGGCGGCGTCCAGTCCTTCGGCGCCGGGGCGCCGTCGGCGATCCGCAGGCGGATCTTCGCCTGCAGGTCCAGGGCGCCCAGGTCGTAGGCCATGATCGCCTCGGCCGGGGAACGGAAGGCCCGTCCCTCGCCCGCGGCACCGGGCTTCTCCGTCGTCAGGTAGTACAGGCCGATGATCATGTCCTGGGTGGGCATGGTCACGGGCTTGCCGTCGGACGGCTTGAGGATGTTGTTCGTGGCCAGCATCAGCAGCCGCGCCTCGGCCTGGGCCTCGGCGGACAGCGGCAGGTGCACGGCCATCTGGTCACCGTCGAAGTCGGCGTTGAACGCCGTGCACACGAGCGGGTGGATCTGGATGGCCTTGCCCTCGACGAGCTGCGGCTCGAAGGCCTGGATGCCCAGGCGGTGCAGCGTGGGAGCACGGTTCAGCAGCACCGGGTGCTCGGTGATGACCTCTTCGAGGACGTCCCACACGACCGGACGGGACCGCTCCACCATGCGCTTGGCGCTCTTGATGTTCTGCGCGTGGTTCAGGTCGACCAGGCGCTTCATCACGAACGGCTTGAAGAGCTCCAGCGCCATCTGCTTGGGCAGACCGCACTGGTGCAGCTTCAGCTGCGGGCCGACGACGATGACCGAACGGCCGGAGTAGTCGACGCGCTTGCCGAGCAGGTTCTGACGGAAGCGGCCCTGCTTGCCCTTGAGCATGTCGGACAGCGACTTGAGCGGACGGTTGCCCGGTCCGGTGACCGGACGGCCGCGGCGGCCGTTGTCGAACAGCGCGTCGACGGCCTCCTGCAGCATCCGCTTCTCGTTGTTGACGATGATCTCGGGCGCACCGAGGTCCAGCAGCCGCTTGAGGCGGTTGTTCCGGTTGATCACCCGGCGGTACAGGTCGTTGAGGTCGGAGGTCGCGAAGCGGCCACCGTCCAGCTGCACCATCGGACGCAGGTCCGGCGGGATGACCGGGATGCAGTCGAGCACCATGCCCATGGGGCTGTTGGTGGTGTTGAGGAACGCCGAGACGACCTTGAGCCGCTTCAGGGCGCGGGCCTTCTTCTGGCCCTTGCCCGTGCGGATGGTCTCCCGGAGCTTCTCCGCCTCGGTGTCCAGCTCGAAGTTGGCGAGCCGGTCCTGGATGGCCTGAGCGCCCATGCCGCCGCGGAAGTACTTCCCGAAGCGGTCCCGCATCTCGCGGTAGAGCATCTCGTCGCCCTCGAGGTCCTGGACCTTGAGGTTCTTGAAGCGGTTCCACACCTCGTCGAGGCGGTCGATCTCCCGCTGCGCGCGGTCGCGCAGCTGGCGCATCTCGCGCTCGGCACCCTCGCGCACCTTGCGGCGCGCGTCACCCTTGGCGCCCTGCTCCTCCAGCTCGGCGAGGTCGGCCTCCAGCTTGCGGTGGCGCTCCTCGATGGTGGAGTCGCGGCGCTGCTCCAGGTGCTGCTTCTCGACCGAGATCCGCGCCTCCAGGGACTGGAGGTCGCGCTCGCGGGCGTCGGTGTCCACCCACGTGACCATGTAGGCGGCGAAGTAGATGATCTTCTCGAGATCCTTCGGCGCCAGGTCCAGCAGGTAGCCCAGACGGGAGGGCACACCCTTGAAGTACCAGATGTGCGTGACGGGAGCGGCCAGCTCGATGTGGCCCATGCGCTCACGGCGCACCTTGGCCCGGGTCACCTCGACGCCGCAGCGCTCACAGATGATGCCCTTGAAGCGGACGCGCTTGTACTTGCCGCAGTAGCACTCCCAGTCCCGGGTCGGACCGAAGATCTTCTCGCAGAAGAGTCCGTCCTTCTCGGGCTTCAGGGTGCGGTAGTTGATGGTCTCGGGCTTCTTGACCTCGCCGTGCGACCACTGGCGAATGTCGTCGGCCGTGGCCAGGCCGATGCGCAGCTCGTCGAAGAAGTTGACGTCGAGCACTTAATTCGTCCCCTGCTCTCGAAACATGCGGAAGTTAGACCTCTTCGACACTGCTCGGCTCGCGCCGACCCAGGTCGATTCCCAGTTCTTCCGCGGCGCGGAAGACGTCCTCGTCGCTGTCCCGCATCTCGATGGACATACCGTCACTGGACAGCACCTCCACGTTCAGACAGAGCGACTGCATCTCCTTGATGAGCACCTTGAAGGACTCAGGGATGCCCGGCTCGGGGATGTTCTCGCCCTTGACGATGGCCTCGTAGACCTTGACCCGGCCCACCACGTCGTCGGACTTGATGGTGAGCAGCTCCTGGAGGGCGTAGGCGGCGCCGTACGCCTCGAGGGCCCACACCTCCATCTCACCGAAGCGCTGGCCGCCGAACTGTGCCTTACCGCCCAGCGGCTGCTGGGTGATCATGGAGTACGGACCGGTGGAGCGCGCGTGGATCTTGTCGTCCACGAGGTGGTGGAGCTTCAGGATGTACTTGTAGCCGACGGAGATCGGCTCGGCGAAGGGCTCACCCGTGCGGCCGTCGAAGAGCAGCGCCTTGCCGTCCTCGTTGATCAGGCGGTTGCCGTCCTTGTTGGGACGCACCGACTGGATCAGGCCGGCCAGCTCGTCGCCGTGCAGGCCGTCGAACACCGGCGTGGCGACGCGGGAGTTCGGCTCGACCTCGGCGGCGCCGATGTCGTGCAGCGACTTCTGCCAGGCCTCCTCGGCCCCTTCGACCAACCAACCGTTCTTGGCCAGCCAGCCCAAGTGGACCTCGAGCACCTGTCCGACGTTCATCCGGCCGGGCACGCCCAGCGGGTTGAGGATGATGTCGACGGGCGTGCCGTCCTCCAGGAACGGCATGTCCTCCTGGGGCAGGATCTTGGAGATGACGCCCTTGTTGCCGTGACGGCCGGCGAGCTTGTCACCGTCGGTGATCTTGCGCTTCTGGGCCACGTAGACGCGGACCATCTCGTTGACGCCGGGCGCCAGCTCGTCGCCGTCCTCGCGGCTGAACACGCGCACGCCGATGACCTTGCCGGTCTCGCCGTGCGGCACCTTCAGGGAGGTGTCGCGGACCTCGCGCGCCTTCTCACCGAAGATGGCGCGCAGCAGGCGCTCCTCCGGGGTGAGCTCGGTCTCGCCCTTGGGCGTGACCTTGCCGACGAGGATGTCGCCGTCGACGACCTCGGCGCCGATGCGGATGATGCCCCGGTCGTCGAGGTCGGCCAGGACCTCCTCGCTGACGTTGGGGATCTCGCGGGTGATCTCCTCCGGGCCCAGCTTGGTGTCGCGGGCGTCGACCTCGTGCTCCTCGATGTGGATCGAGGACAGGACGTCGTCCTGCACCAGGCGCTGGGAGAGGATGATCGCGTCCTCGTAGTTGTGGCCCTCCCAGGACATGTACGCCACGAGGAGGTTCTTGCCCAGCGACATCTCGCCCTGGTCCGTGGAGGGACCGTCGGCCAGGACCTGCTTGGCCTCGACCCGCATCCCCTCGGCGACGATGGGGCGCTGGTTGAAGCAGGTGCCCTGGTTGGAGCGCTGGAACTTGCCCATGCGGTACGTCTTGCGCGTGCCGTCGTCGGCCATCACGGTGACGTAGTCGGCGGTGACGTCCTCGACGACACCCGCCTTCTCGTTGAGGACGACCTCACCGGCGTCGGTGGCGGCGCGGTACTCCATGCCGGTGCCCACGAAGGGCGACTCGGCGCGCAGCAGCGGCACGGCCTGGCGCTGCATGTTGGAACCCATGAGCGCGCGGTTGGCGTCGTCGTGCTCCAGGAACGGGATCATGGCGGTGGCGACCGACACCATCTGGCGCGGCGACACGTCCATGTAGTCGACCTCGTCGGTGCTGACCTGCTCGAACTCGCCGCCCTTGCGACGGACGAGCACGCCGGCCTCGGCGAAGGTGCCGTCCGGGTTGGTCGGCGTGTTCGCCTGCGCGATGACGTAGAGGTCCTCCTCGTCCGCGGTGAGGTAGTCGACCTGGTCGGTGATCCGACCGTCGACGACCCTGCGGTAGGGGGTCTCCACGAAACCGAACGAGTTCACGCGGCCGTACCCGGCGAGCGAGCCGATCAGACCGATGTTCGGTCCCTCAGGCGTCTCGATCGGGCACATGCGGCCGTAGTGGGAGGGGTGGACGTCGCGGACCTCGAAGCCGGCGCGCTCACGGGACAGACCGCCCGGGCCCAGCGCCGAGAGGCGGCGCTTGTGGGTCAGACCCGCGAGCGGGTTGGTCTGGTCCATGAACTGGGACAGCTGCGAGGTGCCGAAGAACTCCTTGATGGAGGCGACGACGGGACGGATGTTGATCAGGGTCTGCGGCGTGATCGCCTCGACGTCCTGGGTCGTCATCCGCTCGCGCACGACGCGCTCCATGCGGGCCAGGCCCAGGCGGACCTGGTTCTGGATCAGCTCGCCGACGGTGCGCAGACGACGGTTGCCGAAGTGGTCGATGTCGTCGGTCTCGATCGGGCGGAGGCCGCGGACGGTCTCCTTCTCCACCTCGCCCGCGTGCAGGCGGACCATGTAGTCGATCGTGGCGACGATGTCCTCTTCGGTCAGCGTGCCCTGCGTGTAGTCGGCGTCCAGGCCGAGCTTCTTGTTGATCTTGTAGCGGCCGACCTTGGCTAGGTCGTAGCGCTTGGGGTTGAAGTAGAGGTTCTCCAACAGCGCCTGGGCCGACTCCTTCGTGGGCGGCTCTCCCGGACGCAGCTTGCGGTAGATGTCCAGCAGGGCGTCGTCGGTGCCGGCCGTCGGGTCCTTCTCCAGGGTGTTGCGGATCGACTCGTACTGGCCGAACCGCTCCAGGATCTGGTCGGTCGTCCAGCCCAGCGCCTTGAGCAGGACGGTGACGCCCTGCTTGCGCTTGCGGTCGATGCGGACGCCGACGAAGTCCCGCTTGTCGACCTCGAACTCCAGCCAGGCACCCCGCGACGGGATGACCTTGCAGCCGAAGAGGTCCTTGTCCGAGGTCTTGTCGAGCGACTTGTCGAAGTACACGCCCGGGGAGCGGACCAGCTGGGACACGACGACGCGCTCGGTGCCGTTGATGATGAAGGTGCCCTTGACGGTCATGAGCGGGAAGTCGCCCATGAACACCGTCTGGCTCTTGATCTCACCGGTGTCGTTGTTGATGAACTCCGCCGTGACGAACATCGGGGCGGAGTAGGTCATGTCCTTGTCCTTGCACTCCTCTTCGGAGTACTTGGGCGGCTCGAACCGATGGTCGCGGAACGACAGCGACATCGTGCCCGAGAAGTCCTCGATAGGACTGATCTCCTCGAAGATCTCTTCGAGGCCGGACTGCTCCGGAACGTCCTTGCGGCCAGCGTTTCGGGCCGTCTCTACCCGGGTCTTCCACTTGTCGTTGCCCAGCAGCCAGTCGAACGACTCGGTCTGCAGAGCAAGCAGGTTCGGGACCTCGAGTGGTTCCTGAATACGGGCGAAAGAAACGCGGTGCGGACCAAGGGCGTCAGCGGAGGCGTTGCGCGAGGCTGCCAACAGGGGTCCTTCCGAAGGCTTGTGGCGGTTGAAGCGCGCACGCCAGACGATCCGTCACGAGAAGGACCGCCGCAACGCGGTTGAGACGGTCACATCGAGCGGGAACGGGCCTACCGTGTCCAGACGAAACGGGATGGGCGGCAGCCGTACTCCGACACAGGGATCACCAAAGGGCAGCGCAAAAGAGCAGTGTAGCCGAACACTACACCGCTGTCCACTCACGCTTCACAGCACCACTCACGACACCGGCAGGATCGCCCGCGAAGGGCGATCCGTCAAGCCCACCGGCCTCCATACTTTCCCGGAGGACGGATTCGGACCCGATCCGGAGCCTGTGGCCCCATGGGTGAGCGAACGCGCCTGCCCTGGCTCCCAGGGGGTCGGGGAGCCGTCGGACACCCGGAAGGATTCCCCCGCCCCATGCGGGTAAACACTCTGCCCGGAGCCCGTCAAGAAACCCGAGACGGGAGATTATCGCGTCCCACCGACCTTTCGCACACGAGGGTGCCGACCTGCGGTCGCGACCGGCCCAGCATGCCACACGCCCCGGCGGAGTGACACCGGACACGTCGGCCCATCACGACGAAAGGGACCGCGCACCCCCGGATGACGGGCCGGTCCGGTGGGAGTGTCGCGAGGGACCCCGTGGGGTCCTGGGTGGTGGCGGGCGACGGCGTGGGCACGAGCGGAGGCCCAAAGAAAACACGCGGCCGCCCCTCCCGCAGGAGAGACGGCCGCGTGTACGCAGACCAGCGGGACTCTGGGCCCCGCGGAGGGCTACTTGAGGGTGACGGTGGCGCCGGCGCCCTCAAGGGCGGCCTTGGCCTTCTCAGCGTCCTCCTTGTTGGCGCCCTCGAGCAGAGCCTTCGGAGCGTTGTCGACCAGGTCCTTGGCCTCCTTGAGACCCAGGCTCGTGAGGCCGCGAACCTCCTTGATGACCTGGATCTTCTTGTCACCGGCGGACTCGAGGATGACGTCGAACTCGGACTGCTCCTCGGCGGCCTCGGCGGCGCCGCCACCGGCACCCGGGGCGGCGACGACGGCGGCCGGCGCGGCGGCGGTGACGTCGAACTTGTCCTCGAAGAGCTTCACGAACTCGGACAGCTCGAGGAGGGTCATCTCCTCGAACGCGGCCAGCAGGTCCTCGTTGCTGAGCTTCGCCATGATGCGATCTCTCTTTCTCTACAGACACGCGCACCCGACGGCGTCACGTGCGAGCCTTCGGCCGGGCGCCGTCGCGGCACCCGCCGTGGTTCAAAAGGTTTAAGCGGCTTCCTCGTTGCGCTTGTCCGCCAGAGCCTGCGCGAGACGCACAGTCTTGGACGGCAGCGCCTGGAAGACGGCGGCGGCCTGGCCCTGCTTGGCCTTGAGCGCACCGGCCATCTTCGAGAGGAGAACCTCGCGGGACTCCAGGTCGGCCAGCTTGGTGATGTCCTCGGCGCTCATCGACTTGCCGTCGATGACACCGCCCTTGATCACCAGAGGCGAGTTCGCCTTCGAGAAGTCACGCAGACCCTTGGCGGCCTCGACCACGTCACCGTGGACGAAGGCGATGGCGGAGGGGCCCTCGAACAGGTCCTTGACCTGCTCTTCGAGACCCGCCTGGTTCGCCGCGATCTTGGTCAGCGTGTTCTTGACGATGCGAAAACGCGCGTTCTGGCCGAGGCTACGGCGCAGCTCGGTGAGCTGAGCCACACTGAGCCCCCGGTATTCGGTCAGCACGGCACCGTTCGACTCACGGAACTCGTCCGTGAGTTCGGCGACCGCAGCTGCCTTGTCCGGCCTCGCCATGGGACTCCTTCCAACAGTGAACGCTGGTTGGTTCCCCAAGGACTCACGCGATCGGCGTCAGCACGAGAAAAAGCCCCGAGCGCGAGGCGCACGGGGCACATCCGCGTCCACTCGGGCCAGGGGCCCCGGAACGGGAAAGCTTGAGTGACACCTGCGCGGGCGCCCATCGCGGATGGGTCCTTAGGTCACCCGTTCGGGTGACGACCAGCGGTCTTCGGCAAGAACCCAGCGTACCGGACGACGGGCGGCCTTCGCACACCGATGCGGGCGCCCGGGGACGAGTCGTCCCTCACCCCGCCGCGGGGCCGCCGCCGACCGCGTGCGGTGCCCCGTTCGTCCGGTTGTGTCGCTCGCGCGTGCCACCATAAGACGGTACGGGGCATCCCCGCTCTCCTATGTGCCCCTCCCCCGACACGAGAAAGCGAATTCTCCCGTGAAGACCCCCAAGCCGGCCCTCTTCGCCGCCGGCTCCCTGAGCCTCGCCCTCGCTCTGAGCGCCTGTGGCGCCCCGGAGGAGGAGACGGAGGCGGCCCCGTCCGACTCGGCCGCCGACGAGGGCGAGAGCGGCGGTGGCGGCGTCCTGGACCTGCTCGGCGACCTCGCCTCGCGCACCGAGGCCGTCGACAACTACACCCTCGACATGGACATCACGTCGACCGACCCCGAGCTCGGCGAGACGGAGATGACCTTCACCTACGAGGTGATGGCCGACCCGCAGGCGGCGCAGGTCACCGTGTACATGCCGGCCATGGGCGAGATGCTCGAGGGGTTCGCCGAGCTCGGCGGCCAGGGCTCGGACCTGAGCGCCGAGGAGCTCAGCACCTCGATCGTCATCGTCCCTGCCGAGGGCGAGATGCTGGTGTCCAACCACCACGGCCTCCAGGAGGCCGACACCGCCTGGACCCGCGGCGGCGCGGGCGAGGGCCAGCAGCCCGCCACCGAGAACATGTTCGACACCTCCGAACTGCCGAAGGTCGCGGGCGCGGTCGCCGCGATCGAGTCCATCGAGGAGACCGGCAGCGAGGAGATCGACGGGGTCTCGACCACCGTCCTGGAGGGGTCGTTCACCGCCGAGGAGCTCGACGCCCTCGAAGCGGACCAGCGCAGCGCCCTGGAGGAGCTCGTCGGCGGCGCCACCGGCGCCATGGACGTGTCGATCTGGGTGAGCGACGACGGCTTCCCCATGCGCATGGACTTCAGCGACGACGTCTCCGAGATCTCGATGGTCTACTCCCAGCTCGGTGAGACCTCCTTCGAGATGCCCTCCGAGGACGAGATCACCGACCTGTAGCGCCCGCCCCGCCGGTACCGGCCGAGCGGGACGACGACGGCCCCCGGATCCCCTGCGGGATCCGGGGGCCGTTCGGCCTCGCGAAGACTAGGCTTCGAGCGGGATGCTCGGACCCATGGTCGTGGTGACCACGGCCTTCTTGATGTAGCGGCCCTTGGCGGCGGACGGCTTGAGGCGGTTCACCTCGTCGATCGCGGCCTGGTAGTTCTCCAGCAGCTTGCTCTCGTCGAACGACAGCTTGCCGATGATGAAGTGCAGGTTCCCGTGGCGGTCGACGCGGAACTCGATCTTGCCGCCCTTGATCTCGGTGACGGCCTTGGCGACGTCCGGGGTGACGGTGCCCGTCTTGGGGTTGGGCATGAGGCCACGCGGACCGAGCACGCGGCCGAGGCGGCCGACCTTGCCCATGAGGTCCGGGGTGGCCACGACGGCGTCGAAGTCGAGGAAACCGTTGAGGATCTCCTGGACGAGGTCGTCGTCACCGACGTAGTCCGCTCCGGCGGCGCGAGCCTGCTCCGCACGGTCACCGGTCGCGAAGACCAGGACCCGGGCGGTCTTACCGGTGCCGTTGGGCAGGTTCACGGTGCCGCGGACCATCTGGTCGGCCTTGCGCGGGTCGACGCCCAGGCGCAGGGCGACCTCGACGGTCGGGTCGAACTTGACGGTGGAGGTGTCCTTGGCGAGCTTCACGGCCTCGGCGGGGCTGTAGAGCTTGTCACGGTCCACCAGCTCGCTGGCTTTGCGGTGGTTCTTGCTGCGCTTCACGCTGTTCTCCTTGAGGGAACGTGTGGTCGGTGGGCCAGCGCCTGGCCCTGCCACGGTGGTTCTGTTCGTCGAGCGCCCCGGTGGGGGACTACTTGACCTCGATGCCCATCGAGCGGGCGGTACCGGCGACGATCTTGGCGGCGGCCTCGATGTCGGTGGTGTTGAGGTCGGGCAGCTTGGTCTGCGCGATCTCGCGGACCTGCTCGGCGGTGATGGAACCGGCGTTGCCGCGCCCCGGAGTGGTGGCGGCCTTGTCCAGGCCCGCCGCCTTCAGGATCAGCTTGGGCGCCGGAGGCGTCTTGGTGACGAAGCTGAAGGAACGGTCCTCGTAGATGGAGATCTCTACGGGGATGACGTTGCCGCGCTGGGCTTCCGTGGCAGCGTTGTACTGCTTGCAGAAGTCCATGATGTTGACGCCGTGCGGACCGAGAGCGGTACCGACGGGCGGCGCCGGGGTCGCCTGACCGGCGGGGAGCTGCACCTTGACGAGTGCGGCCAGTTTCTTCTTCGGAGGCATATCGGGTCCTTTGCCTGATGTGCGGTGTGAGCTGGTCCCCACCCTCCCCTACGGCGTCGGGCATCCGCGCAGAACGCGGCCGACGCCGGTGCCGAAGAGGGCGCGCCCCCGTGCTCTGGACACGGGAGCGACGGCCCGCCGGGACCGGGCGGACCGGAGTACACCCCGCCGGAGCGGGGTGCTGGAGTGGGTCCGCCCGGAGGCGGACCCACCAAGTCTACGCGTCCCGGGCAGGTGCCCGGGCTGGACCTATCAGATCTTGGCGACCTGGGTGAAGGACAGCTCGACCGGGGTCTCACGGCCGAAGATCGACACGAGCACCTTGAGCTTCTGGGTGTCCGGGTTGATCTCGCTGACGGTGGCGGGCAGCGTGGCGAACGGGCCCTCCATCACGGTGACGGACTCGCCGACCTCGTAGGCCACGTCGGAACGCGCCTCGGAGACACCGCCGGCCTTGGCCTGCTGCGCCTGCTCCGGCTCCACCTCGGGCTCGGGCGCCAGGAGCTTGGCGACCTCGGTGAGGCTCAGCGGAGCGGGCTTGTTGGACAGGCCCACGAATCCGGTCACACCGGGGGTGTTGCGGATGGCCGACCAGGACTCGTCGGTGAGGTCCATCCGGACCAGCACGTATCCGGGCAGGACCTTCTCGGTGACCTGCTGGCGCTTGCCGCTCTTGACCTCGGTGACCTCGTGCTCGGGCACCTCGACCTGGAAGATGAAGTCCTCCATGTTGAGCGACTGGGTGCGACTCTCGACGTTGGCCTTGACCCGCTTCTCGTAACCCGCGTAGGTGTGCACGACGTACCAGTCGCCGGGGAGCAGGACAAGCTCGTTCTTGAACTCTTCGACGGGGTCCAGCCGGGGCTCTTCGGTCTCAGTCGGCTCGGCGGACTCGCCGCTCTCGACGTCGGTGTCCTCCTCGGTCGCGTCGGACTCGGCCGCGACCTCCGAAGGCTCCTCGACAGGCTCGCCCAGGCCGGTCTCATCCGCCGACGACTGATCCGGCTCCTCTTCGGGGAAGTCGTCAGAGGTCAGTGGGGACTCGGACACGGCTGCTCTTTCTCTCGTCGGATTCGCTGGTGCGGGCCGACGCACGCCGAACAGCGCTCCGCGTCGAACCCGGTTCTGCCAGCTTACGGTCTTTCCGGGCGGCACGGGACCAACGCGCGGACGAGGAGGGGCCGGGGCCGGGATGTGCGCCGCGGGCTGGTGCCTCAGGGCGTGTGCGGTGGATGCCGCCCGTCGCGAGCGGCGCCGAGGCGGCGCGCGGCGGGGAGGATGTCCGTCACATGGGCCCTAGACGCCGGCGGGGCGACCGAAGGTCGCGTAGAGCCAGGTCACGGCCTCACCGAAGGCGAAGTCCAGAAGGGAGACGTAGGACAGGATGATCGCCACGAACACCAGGACCACGATGGTGTAGGTCACCAGCTCCTGGCGCGTGGGCCAACGGACCTTGCGCAGCTCGCCGACGACCTGCTTGACGAAGTCCACCGGACCCGTGCGACGCTTGGGCTCCTTGTGGGGCTTGGCGTCGGCGTCAGTCTGAGTCACGTGGGGTCCTTAGGGTCGCGGGCTGCTCGATGTCCCCGTTGTTCCTTGGCCTGTCGCCCGGTGCGCGTGCGCGCACCGGGCTTGCGAACTTGCAGGGCAGGAGGGACTCGAACCCCCAACCGCCGGTTTTGGAGACCGGTGCTCTGCCAATTGAGCCACTGCCCTTAGCGGAAACTGCGTTCCCCACCATAGCCGGTCCGCACGACGTACGCACACCGTGAACCATGTAACACCCTGGCCACGACCGACCGGCGCGAGAGAGTCTAAGCCCAAGCGCGCACTCCGGCCAAACCGGTTCTCACGGTCGCGCCGTTCGCGGGCGCGGCGGGCCGGCGGGGTCGACACGCGCTCGGGGCCGTCGCGTCGCGTCCGCGGGGGTGGGCCCGACCGGCCCCGATGCCCCCGGTACACCGTGCCCGACGCCGCTTCCCCGCCGCGGCCGCCCGCCCGGTATCCCCGACGGCCGGGGCGCCGCGTGACACCATGGATCCATGACTGACCGACCCCGCATCTCCGCACGTATCGGTGCCATCTCCGAGTCCGCCACCCTGGCCGTGGACGCGAAGGCCAAGGCCATGAAGGCGGAGGGCCGCCCCGTCATCGGCTTCGGTGCGGGTGAGCCGGACTTCCCGACGCCGGACTACATCGTCGAGGCCGCCGTCGCGGCCGCCCGCGAGCCCCGGTTCCACCGCTATACGCCCGCCGGCGGCCTGCCCGAGCTCAGGAGGGCGATCGCGGAGAAGACCGCGCGCGACTCCGGCTACCAGGTGGAGCCCGCGCAGGTCCTGGTCACCAACGGGGGCAAGCAGGCGATCTACGAGGCCTTCGCCGCCATGCTCGACCCGGGCGACGAGGTCATCGTCATCGCCCCGTACTGGACCACCTACCCCGAGTCCATCAAGCTCGCGGGCGGCGTGCCCGTCTACGTCGTCACCGACGAGAGCACGGGCTACCTGGCCTCGGTCGAGCAGCTGGAGGCGGCGCGCACCGAGCGGACCAAGGTCCTGGTGTTCGTCTCCCCCTCCAACCCCACCGGCGCCGTCTACCCGCGCGAGCAGGTCCGCGCGATCGGCCGCTGGGCCGACGAGCACGGCCTGTGGGTGCTGACCGACGAGATCTACGAGCACCTGGTCTACGGCGACGCGGAGTTCTCGTCCCTGCCCGTGGAGGTCCCGGAGATCGCCGACCGCACGGTCATCGTCAACGGCGTGGCCAAGACCTACGCCATGACCGGCTGGCGCGTGGGGTGGCTCATCGGCCCCGCGGACGTCGTGAAGGCCGCGGCCAACCTGCAGTCGCACGCCACCTCCAATGTCGCGAACGTCTCCCAGGCCGCCGCGCTGGCCGCCGTCTCGGGCGACCTCACGGCCGTGGAGAGGATGCGGGAGGCCTTCGACCGCCGGCGCCGGACGATCGTGCGCATGCTCAACGACATCGACGGCGTGGTCTGCCCGGAACCGCAGGGCGCGTTCTACGCCTACCCCTCGGTCACGGGGCTGCTGGGCCGGGAGATCCGCGGCGGGAGGCCCCAGAGCTCCGCGGAGCTGGCCGAGCTCATCCTGGAGCAGGCCGAGGTCGCCGTGGTCCCGGGCGAGGCCTTCGGGACCCCGGGCTACCTGCGGCTGTCCTACGCCCTGAGCGACGGGGACCTCGCCGAGGGCGTCGGCCGGATCCAGAGGCTCCTGGAGTGAGCCGCCGCGGGGGCGCCCCGCGGGGTGCTCTCGAGTTCCCGCCCCCGCGGGGTCCCCATATGAGGCAGACTCACGTCATGGAGACACCGATCAGCGCCCGCCGATTGGACCGGCTGCCCAAAGCGCACCTGCACCTGCACTTCACCGGCTCGATGCGGCACTCGACCATGGTCGAACTCGCCGCCGACCACGGAATCCACCTCCCCCAGGCCCTGGTGACGGAGTGGCCTCCCCGGCTCCGGGCCACGGACGAACGCGGCTGGTTCCGCTTCCAGCGGCTGTACGACATCGCCCGCTCGGTCCTGCGCCGCCCGGAGGACATGTACCGCCTCCTGCGCGAGGCCGCCGAGGACGAGCGGGCGGCGGGATCGTCCTGGCTGGAGATCCAGGTCGACCCGAGCGGTTACGCGGCGCTCTTCGACGGGCTGACCGCCACCCTGGAGCTGATCCTGGACGCCGCCCGCGCGGCCGAGCGCGACACGGGCGTGGCGATCGGCCTGATGGTCGCGGCCAACCGCACCAGGCACCCGCTGGACGCCAGGGCCCTGGCCCGGCTGGCCAGGCAGTACGTCGGGCGCGGCGTGGTGTCCTTCGGCCTCAACAACGACGAGCGGCGCGGACGCGCCCGTGAGTTCGAGGCGGCGTTCCGGATCGCCAGGCGCGCGGGACTGCTCTCGGCGCCGCACGGGGGCGAACTCCAGGGGCCCACGAGCATCCGGGAGTGCCTGGACGAGCTCAACGCGGACCGGGTGGGCCACGGGGTCCGCGCGGTGGAGGACCCGCACCTGGTCGAGCGGATCGCCACGCAGGGCGTCACGCTGGAGATCTGCCCCACCTCCAACGTCGGCCTGGGTGTGTACAACGAGATGGAGCACCTGCCGCTGCGCCGGCTGTTCGACGCGGGCGTCCCGATCGCCCTGGGTACCGACGACCCCCTGCTCTTCGGGCCCCGCCTGGAGGAGCAGTACCGGCTCGCCCGCGAGGTCTTCGGCTTCAGCGACCCCGAACTGGCCGAGCTGGCCCGCATGTCCATCCGGGGCTCCGGTGCCCCGGACTCCCTCAAGAAGGACCTCCTGTCGGGCGTCGACGCCTGGCTGGCCGCGGAGCCCTCGGCGGTCTGAGCGGTGGGGCGGGCCGCGATCAGCGGTCGGCGGACGCCGTCGGCGCGGTCGCGCGCCCGCCGGGCGGAGCGGTACGGGGCCGGTCGGATCCCTCCCGGCCCCGGTCACCCCAGCAGCATCCACGCGCCCTGGCCGACCATGGCCGCGCCGGCGACGAAGAACAGCACGGCGGCGCCGACCTGGATCGCCCGTTCCGGCAGCTTCTTGCCGAGGACCGCGCCGATGGCGATGGCGATGGCGTCCGCGGCGACCATGCCGACCGTGGAGCCGATCCACACCGGCAGCCAGTGGTACTGGGTGCCGACGGTGATGGTGGCGAGCATCGTCTTGTCGCCGAGTTCGGCCACGAGGAAGACCACGAACACCGTGAGGAAAGCGGAGCGGATCCGCCGGGACGCCGCGCGCTCCTCGTCCTTCTGCGTCATCTCGTCGCCGTGCAGGGTCCAGAAGCCGAAGATCAGGAAGGCCAGGCCCGCGACGAGCGTGACCCAGTCCGTGGGAATCGCGGAGCCCAGGACCTCGGCGATGAACACGCTCGCCACGTGTACGACCGCGGTGGCGGCGGTGATGCCCAGGAGGACCGTGAGCGCGCGGTAGCGGCTCGCCAGGGACATCGCGACGAGCTGGGTCTTGTCGCCCATTTCCGCGATGAAGATGGCGAGGGCGCTGACCGCCAGGCCCATCGAGAATGCGGTCACGGATCCTCCTCCTTGCTTCAGAGGTGCTCTGGGGCAGAAGGAGGCGGCGGACGCCCCTCCAACCCGGTCGTTTCCTACCGGGTCAAAGGTCTCGTCCGCCCTTCACTCCGAGTTCCGGCCGGAAGGGCCCGGGCGGGTCCGCGACCCACGTGGGCCGAGGCCTCCGTGCCGGTTCACGCGGATTCGGAGTGGGCTCGTGCGACCGGGCCGCCGGGCGGCCAGTGTGTCGATCGCACGCATTGGGGACTACTCCCCTTCGACTGATCCGACTTTATCAAAGAATGGCGGACTCGCAATTCATTGCGATGTCTCATTAAACTATCAGCTTGCCCTTAGAAACAAGTTTGCCGCGCCTAACTCAAGAATGAGGCGCGGCAGAATCGTGACTTGTCGCGGGGCGCTACAGCGACGCCCCCACCATGACCGGCTCGTTGACCAGGCGGACGCCGAACGCCCGCTCCACCCCGGCGCGCACCTCACGGGCGAGCTCCAGCAGGTCCCGGGTGCTCGCGCCCCCCGGGTTGGTCAGCGCCAGGGTGTGCTTGCCGGAGATGCGGGCCGGGCCGTCGCCGTAGCCCTTGGTGAACCCGGCCCGGTCGATCAGCCAGGCGGCGGAGAGCTTGACGTCGCCGGCGGCGTCCGGGTGGCCCGGAACCTCCACACCGGGGCCCAGCAGCGCGGCGGCCCGCTCCCGCACGGCCTCGAACTCGGCGGCGCTCACCACCGGGTTGGTGAAGAAGGAGCCGGCGCTGCGCGTGTCGGGATCGGCGGGGTCCAGGACCATGCCCTTGCCCCTGCGCAGCCCGAGAACGGTGTCCCTGGCCCGCTCCAGCGGCACCCTGGACCCGGCCTCGGCACCCAGGGTGCGGGCGACCTCGGCGTAGCGGACGGGGCGGCTGAGCGGAGACCGGCGCAACGCGAAGACGACCTCGCAGACCACGTACCGGTCGTCGCCCTTGAAGACACTGTCCCTGTAGGTGAATCCGCAGTCGGCGTTGCCCATGACGCGGCGCTCGCCGGTCCGGCGGTCGTACACCAGGACCTCGCGGACGGTCTGGCTGACGTCCTGGCCGTAGGCGCCGACGTTCTGGATGGGGGTGGAGCCCACCCGCCCGGGGATCCCGGACAGGAACTCGATTCCGCTGAGCCCCTCGGCGACGGTCCGCTCGACGAGGGGGTCCCACTCCACACCGGCCTCGGCCCGCAGCAGGACGACGTCCTCGCCCGCCTCCGGGTCGGCGCCCGCCTCCTCGAAGGACACGCCCCGCGCGTCGGCGTGCACCACGGTGCCCGGGAAGCCGTCGTCGGCGACCACCAGGTTGCTCCCACCGCCCAGGACCAGGACGGGCTCCCCCGCGGCGTCGGCGGCGGCGACCGCCGCGACCAGCTCGTCGGTGCTGCGCGCCGTGACCAGGGTCTTGGCGGGGCCGCCCAGACCGAGGGTCGTGTAGTCGGCGAGCAGCACCCGCTCCCCGGGGGCGGTGGCTTCGTGGACTGCGGACACGGTGTACCTCATCGCTTCGCTGTGCTGGGGCCGGCTCAGGCCAGGCGGACGAGGGCCTTGGACTGCACCAGGACCTTCGCGCCGCCGGAGCGTGCGGTCAGTAGGACGGCGACCGTCCCGTCGCCGTTCTTGGCCTTGACCTTCCCGCCCACGGTGATCTCGGCCCCCTCGTCGTCGTCCGGGACCACCACGGGAGCGGAGAAGCGCACGGAGTAGTCGACGACGCAGCCGGGGTCCCCGGTCCAGTCGGTGATCACCCGCGCGGCCTGGGCCATGGTGAACATGCCGTGCGCGATCACGTCCGGCAGACCGACGGACTTGGCGAAGCGCTCGTTCCAGTGGATGGGGTTGAAGTCGCCGGAGGCGCCCGCGTAGCGGACCAGGTCCAGGCGGCGGACCGGGAAGGTCCGCTCGGGGAGTTCGGTGCCGACCTCGACGTCGGCGTGGCGCAGCCTGCTGCTCACGGTCACGTACCTCGCGTTCCTGGTGCTCGAAGAATCTACTCGCCGCGGACCACGAGCATCATGCTCGTGGTGACGACGTGTTCGCCGTCGTCGGCCGTGGCGACCGTCTCCAGGGTGAGCAGCTCGTTGCCGCCGAGCGCCTTGATCCCGGTGATGCGGGTGACGGAGCTGAGCACGTCGCCCGCGTGCAGCGGACGCGTGTAGTGGAAGCTCTGGTCGCCGTGCACGACGCGCGAGAAGTCGACGCCGAGCTCGGGGTCGGCGATCGCCTGCGCGGAGCCGGCCATGCCCAGGATGACCGGGAAGGTCGGGGGCGCGATCACGTCGGGGTGGCCCGCCGCCTTGGCCGCGGCCTGGTCGACGTAGACCGGGTCGGGGTCGTTGACCGCTTCGGCGAACTCGCGGATCTTGCCCCGGGTCACCTCGTAGACCTCCGGCGCGGGGTACTCCCGGCCGAGGTAGTCAGGGTTGATCGCCACGCTCTCCCTCTCCTGGGTTCTCCTGACCGGGAGGCACGGTCCCGGACACACGAACAGCCCGGTGAGTGCATCACTCACCGGGCTGGAAGTCTAGCCTGCCCCCCGTGTGACGGGAGGCGGCGCAACGGCTCACGCGTGACCGGCTACGGGAGCCGGTTCCGAAAGTCGGCGACTAGCGGGTCTCGCGGTGCTCGTTGTGCTTGCGGCAGTTCGGGCAGAACTTCTTGATCGCGAGCCTGTCGGGGGTGTTCCGACGGTTCTTGCGCGTGATGTAGTTCCGGTGATTGCACTCCTGGCAGGCCAGGGTGATCTTCGGCCTCACGTCTGTGGCAGCCACTTCGGAGTGCCTTTCTCGCTGGAGACAGTACCTAGGCGCAGTAGAACACTGCAAAGCGCCCGCGACGACCCCTGAGGAAGTCTCAGGGGTCAGCGGGTTGGTAGCGGAGGCCGGACTTGAACCGACGACACAGCGATTATGAGCCGCTTGCTCTACCGACTGAGCTACTCCGCCCCGATCAACGGTCGATAATACGATACCTCGTATCTCTCCCGGTTCCGGCCGGTAGATGCTCCACCGGCCACCCACCTGAGTGGACCGGACCGCATCAAGTGGTGGAGCCCCTTTACGGAATCGAACCGTAGACCTTCTCCTTACCATGGAGACGCTCTGCCGACTGAGCTAAAGGGGCGCGCTGCTGGGCTTTCTCTCGTCCGCCCCGGGGGTGTTGCCCCCTTGCGCTGGTCATGACTATACAGGTCTTCGGGGGTGGTCTGCCAAATCGAATACCGGGCCGCCTCGGGCACCGCGCCGCCGCACTCCCCGCACTCTGCCCGCACGGACACGAAAGCCCTTGTCAGAGGGCCTTCCGCCTGTCGGAGAGGGCACTCGGGGGGCCGTGGAAACGGCCTGGCGTGTGACTCAGACCGCTTCCCCGCGGCGCACCCTCAGGCGTCCCCGTCCGACAGCCACACGTTCGACATCGCGTCCCGGTTGATCGTCCGGATGGCCGCCGGCAGGCCCAGCCTCCGCAACGCGTCCGAGAGCCGTGTGTCGTGCGTGAACACGATGAGCTGCCGGTGCCGCCCCACCTCCGCCAGGACCGTGGCCAGGCCCTCCACGGTCTCGGTGTCCATCGCCTGGACGGGGTCGTCCAACAGCAGGAACCCGAACGGGTTGCCGTCCACGAGTGTGCGCGGGAGGCAGATCGACAGCGCCAGCGCCTGGAACTCCCCCTGACTGAGCAGTCCGGGCGCGCTGGTCTGGTCGCCCACGCCGTCGACGGCCACGTCCACCTCGACCCGGCGCCGGGCGCCGCGACCGATCAGCCGCATGCCCTGGAGGTCGATGTGGCGTTCCTGGCGCAACCGGAACCAGACCTGTTCCGCCTGGGCGGCCACCGGGCCGAGCCGCTCCGCCCGCAGCGCCCGCGCCTGGTCCGCCAACCAGGTGAGCGCCGCCTCGGCGACGGCGAGGGTGTCCCTGGCGGCGATGGCGTCCTGTGCGTCGTCCAGCCAGCTCGAGAGCCGCTCCGCCAGCTCCGACCAGCCGTCGGTGGGGTCCTCCAGGCGCTCACCGGCGTCCCTGCGGGCGCTGAGGGCCGCCGAGCGCAGTTTGCGGCCGACCGACTCGATGTGCTCGGCCAGCTCCGCGAGGTCCTCGATGTCGGAACCGGACTCCCACAGCGCCCAGACCTGCCCGAGCTCACTGTCCGGCGGCAGCCAGGAGGGCGTGGGCGAGAGCAGGAAGCGGGCCTGGTCGCGGGCGGCGTCGGCGCGCTCGTAGGCGGCCGCCGCCGTCGCTGCCTGGGCCCGCAGGCCGCGCAGCTGGGCGTTGGCCCGGCGCACCCAGTCGGCGCCGATCGCGCCGGGCGCCGAGCAGGTGGGGCAGGTGGTGTCCGTGGGGTGGCGCTTGTGGTGTTCGAGGGCCTGTTCCAGCAGCCGGACCACGCCGTGGGCGTGGTCGCCCTTGCTGCCCGCGGCCATGGCCAGCTCCATGGAGGCGCCGCGCAGCTCGTTGACGACGTCGCTCATGACGACGCGCTCGGGCACCGAGAGCCGCCGCAGCCGGCGCAGCACCACGTGGTGGGCCGGGTCGGCCGGGCCGTCGTCGGCGGCGATGCGGCGCAGGGCCTCGACGTCGAGGGAGGGCCCCGTGAGGATCTGGGCGGCCTGGGCGGCGCGCGGGTCGCTCGACGCGCTCAGGGCGTCCACCAGCAGCCGCGACTCCCGACCGGGGCGGTCGCGGCGTTTGGCGAGCGCGTCACAGACCTTGGCCAGGCGGCGCTCGGCCTGGGCCAGGCCGGTGAGTCCGAGGAGCGCCGTGAGTGTGTCGTAGAGCTCCGCCGAGCGGCCGGTGACCGTGCGTCCGAGCTCGTCGTAGGACAGGAAGGGGCGGTAGCGGACGAGGTTCTCGCCCCAGTCCAGGGTGCGCAGGGCGGAGGTCTCGCCGCTCGGGTGGACCACCTCGCCGCGCGCCGAGCGCACGCTCTCACCCGTCCAGCGGCGGCTGATGCGGGTGGGGCCCGCGTCGCCGGCGATGTGGATGTCGACGCTGGCCTCGGTGCGTTCGTCGTAGTGGAGGTTGCGCCAGCCGTCGCGCCATCCGGTGGGCATGGCGTCCCAGCGGGGGTTGCGGCCGGTGAGCGCCGCCTCGGCGGCCTCGGCGAAGCTGGACTTGCCGGAGCCGTTGCGGCCGACGATGACCGTCAGCCCGGGGCCGGGCGGGAAGGACAGCTCCGCGGGTCGGCCGATCCCGCGGAAGCCCTGGACGCGGATGCCGGTGAGGTAGGCGCGGCGCACCCGGCCGGGAGGTGGGGTCGCGGTTCCGCCGGGGTGGATCTCGGGAAGGTGCTCGCCCTCGAGCAGCGCCGCCAGGGCGTCGTCGCCCCAGAGCGCGGCGGTGACCCATGACCGCACGCTCGCCGACAGCCCCGCGTGGGCCAGGGCGTCCAGGATCTTCGTCGTCGTGGGGTCGTCGGAGTGCGGTGGATCGTTCCGTCCGCCGCCGTCGATCACCTCGGTTCCCCGAGTCACCTGCGCCACCCCGCTCCGTCGTCGTACCTGCACAAGCAGACTAGGACAGAAAGGAAGATCTGGAGCCGCAGGCTCTCGATTGAGGGCGGAAGCCCGCCCCCGCGCGAAGCGCCCTCCACGGGCGATGGTGGGCGACGGGCGGGAAGATCTGGAGCCGCAGGCTCTCGATTGAGGGCGGAAGCCCGCCCCCGCGCGAAGCGCCCTAGACGCCCTAGACGCCCACGAGCCGTCTCCTGCTGCCGTCCCAGGTGAAGTGCAGGGTGGCGATCCCGGGCACGTTGGGATCACGCAGACACTCGTAGATGTTGAGGCTCGGCACGCTCGCGAAGCAGCCCCAGACGCGTTCGGAGGTCAGGACGAAGTCGAGGTCGAGTTCCACCAGCAGGCCCAGGAGCCGCCCGTGCGTGGGCTCGTCGACCTTCGCGAAGGCGTCGTCCAGGAGGATGAGCCGGGGCGCCCAGGGAGCACGGGCGGCCAGGGCGTCGAACTGCGCGGCGGCGGCGGCGAAGAGGACGAGGTAGGCCACGACCCGCTGCTCGCCCTGGCTGAGCGCGGTGCGGTGGCCGAGACGGCGCTCGTCGCCGGTTCCGTCGGTGACGTAGACGGTGAAGGTGAACCACGACCGGTAGTCCAGTGCGGCGCGCAGCTGGGCGCCGCCGGTGGCGGTCGGGTCCAGCCTCCGGATCGCCTCGATGCAGCGGCGCAGGGCGTCGCGCAGACGGGTGGTCTGCACGCGCGTGCGCTCCTCGGGCGGGGTGGCCAGGAGCGGGACGACGGCCTCGATGTCCGCCCCGGCGTCGGGGGCGAGCCGCCAGTCCAGCCGCACGCCCAGCCCCGCCGAGGTGGTGACGTCCTTCAGGACGTCGTTCATCGTGTGGATGAGGCCGTGGGCCTCGTCGATCTGGCGGGACAGGTGTCCGGCGAGTTCGCCCAGCAGGTGGCGTTCGAAGGCCTCCTCCTCGGCGATGGCGACGGTCTCGTCGGCACGGGCGACGGCGGCGGCCACCCGGGCGGCGTAGGCGGTGACGTCGTGGGCCCCGTCCTCGTCGTGGACGGTGAGGCGTTTGAGGCCGCGGGGTTCGGTGAGCTCGGTCCGGGTCTGTGCCCAGTCGGCCGAGGTCAGCAACCGGTGCAGCTCCTCACGGCTGCCGAGGATGGCGCTGTCGTCGACCTCGGGGAGGTCGGTCTGGGCGTCGAGCCCCTCCTCCAGTTGGGCGACGAGCTCCTCCAGGAGAGCGAGCCGGACGTCGGGGCCGGAGGCCGGGGCGTCGCCGGCGGCGGTGCGGGCCGCGAGGTAGGCGGCGAGCGGCGCGTCGTCGGCCGCGCAGTCGGCCAGCCCGGCCGCGCCCAGCAGGACCGCGTCGGGTGCCGTCCGGTTGGCGTCCCTCCCGCCCGTCGCGGACGCCTCGGACACCGCGTGGGCCGCCGAGCCCTCCGCGTTCCCTCCGTCGTCCGCGTCCGGTGCGATCCCGGCGCCGCGTGGGTCCTGACCGCCGGCCGGGGCGGTGAGGGACGCGACGAGGACGTCGCCGACGGCCAGGGCACGGCGCACCTGCTCCGCGCGCTCCTGGGTGGCGACGTCGAGCCGGACCTCGGCGCTGACGCGTTCGTCGCGGGCGCGCTGGGCTCCGCGTTCGAGTTCGGGCAGGCGGCGGGCGGCCTCCTCCGCGCGGTCCTTGACCTGTTCGCGCGCGGCGTCGATCTGCTCGTCGGGGACCCCTCGGGCGCGGTCGCCGAGCTCGATCTGGCGGCGGACCGTGATCATGTCGTCGATGGCGGCGGCGCGGGCGTCCTCCGCGAGGACCCGGTCGGCGCGGATCCGCCGCCAGGCGGCGACGTGGCGCTCGTGGTCGGCCAGCTCCCAGGCCAGGACGTCGAGGTCGCGCAGTGCGGAGGCCACCAGGACCCGCAGGTGGTCGAGGGCGCGCAGCGTGCTGTCGAGATCGGCGCGGGCGGTGGGCAGCGGGTGCTGCTCCGCGGGCGTCCGCCGGAGGCCCTCCTCTCCTTGGGACTCCTGGCCGCCGGCGGGCGACGGTGCGGGGGGCCGGGCGGCCTCGTCCCTGAGCCGGGCGCGGACCCGGAGCAGTTCCTCGCGGGCCTCCTCGGCCGTCCTCTGGGCGAGGCCGTGGGCGCGACGGGCGGCGGCGACGTCCGTACGTGCCACGTCCAGGGCGGCCCAGGCCCGGATGAGCGGGGCGGAGTCGGGCAGGTCCCGGGAGACCTCCAGCAGTTCCGAGTACGAGCGCTCGACCGCCCAGCGGCGCTCCCCCGCCTCGGCGAGGAGGGCCTCGGCGATGGCCATCCGCCGGTCGGTGTTGGCGGATCGGCGGTCGCGGGCGCGCTTGCGGGCGACCTCGCCGATGAACTCGGGCTCGCTCTTGTAGTGGGCTCCGGAGGCCACACCGAGGCGCCAGCCACCGGTGAGCGACATGGAGCTGACGGTGGTCACGGAGCTGTCGCGGCGGTGCTTGGCCTCGGTGTCCTCGGCGGAGCCGGGGGTGTCCGAGTGCAGGGCGATGGAGGACAGCAGGGTGCGGACGTTGTCGGCCTGCACGCCGCGGTCGGGGACGGCGACGGGGACGAGGACGTCCAGGAGCGTGCGGCCCTTGGCGGGGCGGGCCGGGGTGACCATGAGGTCACGGGTGCTGGGGTCGTAGAGGGTGCCGTCGGCGCGGACCCACCCGGCCAGCAGGCCGCTGGCCTCCAGTGCGGCCTCCAGACCCGCCTGTTCGCGCGTGGTGAGGCCCTCGGCGAAGTCGACGGCCAGGTGGAGGGGGACGCCGTCGGCCTCGGGGCGCGGGTAGGTGGCCCAGGCGGGCCGGTCGGGCGCGTGGTCGGCGTTCTTGGCACGGCGGTCGGCGAGCTCGGCGAGCTCGTCCGAGAGCTGGCCCTCCTCGTTGACGGCGACGTCGCGGCGGGACCGGAGCTCCTCCAGGAGCGGGTCGACGGCCGCGTGGGCGAGGCGGGCGACGGCCGCCGGGACGTCGGGGTCCAGGACGCGCAGGGAGTCGGTGATGGGCAGTTCGACGCTGCCCTCCAACTCGTGGATGGCGTCACCGAGGGCGTGGGCGTGGCTGGAGTCGCGCAGGCGGGCGGTCCATGCGCGGACGCCGTCCGCGTAGTCGGCGCTGGCGCCGCGCAGGTCCGCGATGGCCTCCTGCTCGCGGGTGTGGGCGTGGTCGAGGGCGGCGTCGGCGCTCTCGGCCTCGCTGGTCAGCGCGACGAGGCGGCGGTCGGTGGCGGCCTCGGCCGTGGTGAGGGCGGTCAGGCGGGCCGCTTGGTCGGCCCGGTCGGCGGCGTGGCCGGCGGCGGTGGTGAGGTGGTCGTGGAGGCGGCCGAGGCGCTCGCGCAGGGCGTCGAGGTCGATGCCCTCGACGGGCTCGCGTTCCACGGCCTGCTCCAGTCCCTGGAGGTCGACCCGGGTGGTGCTCTCGCGCGGGGCGTGGACGGTGGCGGAGGGGTCGGGGACGACGCCGAGGGACTCCGGGGGGATTCCGGCGGCGGTGGCCGCGCGGTCGGCGTCGGCGTGGGTCTGGCGCAGGATCTCCAGGGCGCGCTCGATGGCGGCGGTGTCCTCGGACATCCGGTGGACGGCCTGGTGCTCCGCGCGCTCGGCGTGCTCGGCGGCGGCCCAGGCGGCCTCGGCGGCGCGGATGTAGGCGCCGACGGCGGCGTCGTAGGCGCGGCGCTCGTTGTCGGTGGCGTTGGCGGCCCCGGCCTGGGCGGCGGCGAGGGTCTTCTCGTCGGCCCCGGCGGTGTCGCGGGTGCGGCGGGCCTGGTCGCGCTCCTCGGCGATGTGGCTCTCGGCGGTGATGAGGTCGTCGAGCTCGGAGCGCAGACGGTCGGTCTCGGCGGTGCGGCGGGCACAGGAGTCCAGCTGTTCGCGGACCTCGGCGGCGCGCCCGCGCAGGGCGTGGACGAGGTAGGCGTGGTAGTCGGCGAGGAAGGCGTCGACTCCGGTGCCGGCCTGGGCGAGGGCGGTCTGGTCGGCCCGGGCCAGTTCGAGGTCGGCGATGTTGCGGCCGACCTCGTCGAGGACGGAGTCGTCCATGGGCGGCAGGGCCTCGGAGAGGACGCTGACGAGCTCCCCGGCTTCGAGGCGGTCGCCGATGGTGGGACGGCGCAGCCGGTAGAGCAGGTGGATGAGGTTGCGGTAGCGGACGGAGTCGTCGATACCGAAGAGGCTGTGCATCACCCGGGCGCGGTAGGGCACGGCGCTGGTGAAGCAGTTGTCGGCGCCGACCTCGGCCCGCAGCCGGTCCACGGGCATGGGGCGGCCGTCGGTGACCAGGTGGAGCTCGTGGCCGATCCGGCGTTCGGTGACGAAGAACACGCAGCGGGGGTCGGAGTCCCCGACCGCCATGACGGCGGCGCCCAGGGTCAGGTGCCGCGGCGGCGCGGCGGCGCGGGAGTCCGTGCCGGTGCCGTCGTCGTCCTGGTCGGTGCCCCCGGCCGGGTCCGGATCGGCGGCTCGGGGGTCTGCGGCGCCGCGTGCGGCGCTGGAGGCGGCCAGCAGCGCGGAGGCGGTGCTGGGCCCGTGGGCCGAGCGCGCGGCGGCGTCGAGGCCGCGTTCGCCGCGGTCGGTGGTGAACTCCACCCACAGGTAGCCCAGGCGGGTGACGGGGGCGGACTCCTCACCGGCCCCGGCGCCCCCCTCGTCGGGGGCCGTGCCGGCGGTGTCCTCCTCGGGGCCGCCCAACAGGTCGGGGCCGGTGTCCTCCAGGTCGGGCAGGCGGTGGGCGCGGTGGTCCTCCGCCATGAGCCAGCGCAGGCTGGTGCGGTTGGTGCCCGTGGTGTCCAGACGTCGGACGTCGCCGTCCAACAGGAAGGGGAGCAGCATCTCCAGCGCCTTGGACTTGCCCGCGCCGTTGCGGCCGCGCAGCAGCAGGCGGCCCTCGGCGAAGTCGAGGACGTGGTCGTCGTACTGCCAGACGTTGCGGATGCCCGCGCGTTCGAGCCGGTAGCGGGGGGTGGGGGTGCCTGCGGGGACAGCCGGAACTTCCCCTGGGGCCTCACTGGTCTCCTGGGTCACCACTGGTCGCGCTCACCTTCTCGTTCGCCACCGCTTGCAGCACGGACGTCACCCGGCTCAGGTCACCGCGGGGGTCGGCAGGGGGCTCGGGCGCACCGTGTTCGTCACCGGAACCGCGCGGTTTCGCGGTGAGTGTCCGGCTGTCATCGTCATTGTCCTGGATGCGGGGGATGCGATCGTCCACGTCCGCACCGAATCTGGCGGCCGCGGCGGTGAGCCGCCACTCACCCGGACCGCCCTGGAGCAGCCCGAGACCGGTCAGCAAGCGCAGCACACGTGCGCGGAGCCGTTCGGGGTCGGGGACCTCGGGCCCGGCGGTGCGCGCCCACTCGCCGCGCACCGCGGCGCCGGGGCCGCCGAGCGCGTCCAGTGCGGCGTCCAGGTCGCGGTCGGGGACGCGGACCGAAGTGGCGGGTCGGCCGGGGTGCAGGCGGCCGGACAGATGGCGGACGAGCGCGAGCGCGACCTGGCCGACGGGATCGTCGGAGGGGAAGCGCGTGCCGTCGGAGGCGGCGTCGGGCATGACGAGGGCGACGCCCTCGGCGCGGATCTCGGTGTCGCAGCCCAGGAGGTTGCCCAGGGCGGCGGCGGCCCGCCACTGGTGGGCGGCGAGGCGGTCCCGCTGGCGGTCGGGGAGTTCCTCCCGGTAGACCACGGCGGTCTCGGCCAGGCGGCGGCGCAGGGCGATCTCACCCTGGTGGTCCCTGTCGGGGTCGTGGTCGCCGGCGTCGGCGAGGAAGGAGTCGGCGTCGTCCGAGGCCCGGGGCAGGTGGACGGCGACGGCCCGGGCGGCCTGCGCGTCGGCACGCAGACCCGGGTCGGCGGCGGTGTCGATCTCGTGGTCGCGGACGGTACCGGACACCTCGCCGAGGACGCCCAGGCGCACGAGGAGCGCCAGCGCGGCGCAGAAGGCGCGCCGCTCACCGAGCCCGCGGCCGGGGTCGGCGTCCACGAGGGCCTCGTGGGCGGCGGCCCGGACCCGGGCGGCGAGCGCGCGGACGGTGGTGTCGCCGTCCTGCTCGACGAGGACCGCCAGGACCAGGGCGAGGTAGGTGTGCGTGCGGGGGGTGAACGGGGCCCCGTGCCGGCGGGTGAAGGGCGCGGTGGTCGACGCGGCGGCACCGCGTTTGACCAGGCGGGCGTGGTCGTCGGCGACGGTGAGCCGGTAACCCAGGACGCGTTGGAAGCGCTGGACGAGCCATTCTGCGTGCGCCCTCACGAGGGAGAACTCCGCGGGGTGCGCGCGCCGGGTGAGCAGGGGGTGCGCCATCAGGGCGCGCGCGGCGGCCTGGCGCTCCCCGATGAGCGCGGCGTCCTCGCTGTAGGCGTCCGTCTCGATCACCCCCATGCCGACCGCTCCCCGTCACGGAGGGCGGAGAGGTCGATCGGGCCGGTCGTCTCGGTGTTCGGATCCGGGCCTTGGTCCCGGTCCGGTTCGGCGAGGCTATCGCCGGTCCCGGGGGCCTCGACAGGGCTGTCGGAGGACGCGTCGTCGGACGCGGACCCTGCGCGCCGGTGACGGCGGCCGACAGGGGCCGGCGGCACGTCGTCGTCGCCGCCGGCGTGCGCGGTCGCGGGATCCCCGGGCCCGGGCGCCGGGTCCGGGCCCGGGTCGGCCGACCGCTCTTCGGCCCGGGCGAGGGCGAGTGCTTCGGCGACCGCGCCGGCGAGTTCAGCGAAGCCGCCGGGGTCGGCGGGATCGGACGACGCGTCGGCTTCGGTCGGCTCGGACGACGCGTCAGAGGCAGGCCCGAGGAGGTCGTCGGCGCCGGGCCCGGAGAGAGCCTCGGGTGCGGACCGGTCGGGGCGGCCGGTGAGGGCGTCGGACACCGGCTCCTCGGGACGGTCGGTGGCGGTGTCGGGCCGCGCGGGGCGGTCGGCGGGAAGGGCGGCGGCGGAGCCCGTGGGAACGTCGGCTGCGGGTTCCGCGGGGGCGTCGGGACCGGGCTGCGTGGGACGGGCCGCCTCGGGCCCGGCGGGGGCGTCGGCTCCGGGCTCGGCTGCTCCGGGAGTCCCGGACGTCCCCCGCTCATCGGCCGCCGCGGCGCCCCGCGGCCGCCCCAGGCCGAACGTGGCACCGCCGCCGGGGCCGGCGGACTCGGGCAGGTCCAGTACGTGCTGCTCGTAGGGCGTCACGCACAGGCGCACGCCCTCCAGCGTCAGGTCCCCGCCCTCGCCCTGGACGGTGACCTCGGCCCCCGGCGCCGACACCACGTGCAGGCGCAGGGAGAACTCCAGGTCCCCCGCCGAGGTGGAGCTGCGGGCGGCGTCCCCGGCGCCCAGGGCCGCGGTGAGCAGCTCCATGAGCACCTCCATGCCGGCGCCGGACAGGTCCACGTGGGCGCGGTCCCCGGTGGGTTCGGTGAGCAGCGCGCGGATCTGTGACGCTCCGGCCCTGCGCCAGTGGGCTGAGGACTCGGCGGCGTCCCTCAGTCGCGCCTGCTGGGCGCGGTGGTCGCGCACGGGCGCGGGCGGACGGGTCCCGGGGTGCTCCACGACGGGGCTGCGATCGGGTTCGGCCTGCCACCATCCGGTGGTGGCGGCGACGCTCTCGTCCACGCGGCCCTCCAGATGGAGTGCGGGGTGGAGGGCGTAGGCGGCGCGGGCGAGGTCGTCGGCGCGGTCGGTTCCGGCCTCCTCGAACCAGGACGCCAGGCGCAGCAGAGCGGCGCGCCCGTGCCGGGGCGCCGGGTGGTCGCCCGTGCCCTGTCCGTCGTCCGCGCGATCGTCCGTCCGCTGGTTGAGTCCCACACCTCAGCAGACTAGAGACCTCCCGGCGCCACCACACCCGGATCGGCCCGGTCTGGTCCTTCTGAGCCGGGTGTACCACCCGTTCTGAGCAGGCAATTCATGCTTTTTATGAAGTTTGGAATGAATCCTCTCGGACACGTGGAAACGGAGGCCGCCGACACGTGGCCGGCCTCACTCCTCGACGGGGACCCCGAGGCGTCCGTTGTCGCTGTGCTCCAGCGCCTCACGCGTGTCCGCGGGCATGGCGTCGTCGTACTCGGTGACCGTGTAGGCGGAGAAGTACATGGTGCCGTCCACCTCCACCGGCTCCCCGAGTTCGATCTGGACGTCGTAGGGATCGCGCGAGCAGTCCTCGTCCAGGCACCACGTGCCGGACACCTCGCCCTCCCCCCGGGCAGAGGTGTCGGTCCACTCCTCCCATTCCAGGCCGCGGAACGTGGTGAACTCCGTCGCGACGTAGTCGGTGGGCCGCTGGTCGGCGAAGCCCGCCTCGTCGCCGTACCGGTTGAGGACGAACACCCCCTCCTTCGGTTCGGCGGCGCCCTCGTCGCCGCCCTCCCGGCCCGGGGCCCCGTACCCGGCTCCCGGAGAGTTCTGGTCCGTCCCCGGGGAGTCCTGCCCGGTCGGACCGGGGTCGGCCTCCTCCGCCGCTCCCCTGCCGCAGGCGGCCACGGCCAGCAGCAGCGCGCCGGCCAGGATCATGCTCCTCATTCCACCCTCCTCGGTCGCGCAACGCGCTCTCGGCACACGGCAAGGCCCCCCGGCACACGCCGGGGGGCCTCACAACCGCTCTGTTCCGTCACTGTGGGGCCGAGGGCCCCGTCACACGAGGACTGTGGCTAGTAGTGGTGGCCGTCGTCGCTCATGTTGGTGGTCACCGGACCGTTGATGCAGTCGCCCGTGGTCTGCGGCGACAGGATCGGCACGGTCACACCGACCAGGCCCACGGACAGCTCCGTGTTGCAGAGCTGGACGGGCACGACCTGCAGGTTCTGGTTGAACTGCTGGTCGCCGCCGTGCGAACCGGAGGCGGAGGCCGGAGCGGCCGCCAGCATCGCGCCGAGCGCGATCCCGGCGATGGCGCCCGCGGCGGTGAGCTTGCGCATCATGGCAGGCCCTCCTAGTCGATGTTGGTGCTGACGGGCCCGTTGACGCAGTCGCCCGTGGTCTGCGGCGACAGGATCGGGATGTTCACGCCCGCGAGGAGGCCGACGGCCGCGCTCGTGTTGCAGAGCTGGACGGGCACGACCTGCAGGTTCTGGTTGTACTGCTGGTCGCCGCCGTGCGAACCGGAAGCGGAGGCCGGAGCACCGGCGAGCATCGCGCCCAGGGCGATTCCGGCGATGGCGCCGGCAGTGGTGAGCTTGCGCAGCATGGCAGGAATCTCCTAGTCGATGTTGGTGCTGATGGGGCCGTTGACGCAGTCGCCGGTGGTCTGCGGCGACAGGACCGGGACGTTGACGGCGACCAGGCCGACGGCGGCACTGGTGTTGCAGAGCTGAACGGGAATGCCCTGCAGGTTCTGGTTGTACTGCTGGTCGCCGCCGTGGGAACCGGAGGCGGAGGCCGGGGCGCCCGTGAGGGCGACACTGAGAGCAGCACCAGCGATGAAGCCGGCAACACCGAGCTTACGCAGCATTGAATTACCCTTCGAAAGAATGTGAGATATCTTCTCGGTCGAACTTGTTGCCGGAACCTAGCTGATGTTGGTGCCGACGGGGCCGTTGACGCAGTCGCCCGTGGTCTGGGGCGACAGGATCGGCACGGTGACCGCAACGAGGCCGACGCTGCCGGTCAGGTTGCAGGACTGGATGGGAACGACCTGCAGGTTCTGGTTGAACTGCTGGTCACCACCGTGCGAGGCCTGGGCGGGAGCTCCCATCAGGAGCGCGCCCATCGCGGCACCGGCGACCAGGCCAGCAGCGGCCATCTTCTTGATCATGTTTCCCCCGGAAAGCATTCGCGGCGTTGACAGAAAAAGACGCAGGCGCTTCTTGCACCTGTGTCGCGGTGGACTGGAGCAATCATCTGCCGCTCCCCGCTTTTTGTCAACGCCGAAACTCCGACCGACGCATTGTCCACATTGCCCGGAGAATGCTTTTTGCCGCACCGACGAATATGCTTTTGAGAACCTTTTGGAACGACTCGCACAAGAGGCCGATGTGCACATGGGACACCACGGGACGGTCGAAGCCGGACAGACCGTCCGCCAACACCATCGATCACCCTGAGAGTCAGGGTAGCTACCGTGAGCAACCAGGCCAAACCGCCGCTCCTGCACCCGCAGAGCGACTCGTCCCCACCCTTCGGCGGCGACCGCACGCCGGATCCCGCGTGATCTCCCCGTGTCCCGAACGCATCCGATCCGCGACCATCCGAATCCCCGCCCGCCGCCGGCCCGAGCGGGCACGTCCGGACAGAGCCGGACGGAACCGCCCTGGGCGGCCGACCCCCGCGGCCGCCGCCCGGGACACTCCCGGCCCCGTACACACAAAAGACCCCGGTGGCCAGCGTGTCCGCTGATCACCGGGGTCTCTTCCCAGCGTGGCAGGTCAAGGATTCGAACCTTGGAAGGCTAAGCCGACGGATTTACAGTCCGCTCCCATTGGCCGCTCGGGCAACCTGCCTGGGCTGCGGCGACGTGTTCGTCGCGACGCATGACTGAGAATAGCGGATGATCCGCCCGAACCTGAAATCGTTTGGCCGGGCGCGCGCCCACCTGGGGCTTCGGGCGCCCTGAGCAGCGCACGGCTAAGCTCGGAGACCAACCCGCGCCGGGGTCCGGCGCGGGCCGAGAACCCCTCGGGCGCCCGCGTCGGCGCCCGTGATCCATGAGACACCTAGCGGGATGTGAGCGTACGTGGCCGCCGAATCCAGTTTCGACGTCGTGTCCAAACTCGATCGACAGGAGGTCGACAACGCCCTGAACCAGGCGGGCAAGGAGCTGGCCCAGCGGTTCGACTTCAAGGGCACCGGGACCACCATCGCCTGGCAGGGCGAGGACGGCATCGAGATCAAGAGCTCCTCCGAGGAGCGGGCCGCCGCGGCCCTGGAGGTCTTCAAGGAGAAGCTGATCAAGCGCAAGATCTCCCTGAAGGTCCTGGACGCCGCCGACGAGCCCAAGCCCTCCGGCAAGGAGTACCGCCTCCCCGTCGGCCTCAAGGAGGGCATCACCTCCGAGGACGCCAAGAAGATCTCCAAGCTCGTCCGCGACGAGGGCCCCAAGGGCGTCAAGGCCCAGATCCAGGGCGACGAGCTGCGGGTGAGCTCCAAGAAGAAGGACGACCTCCAGGCCGTCATGAACCTCATCAAGGAGAAGGACTTCGACCTGGCGCTGCAGTTCGTCAACTACCGGTAGCCCCGCACACCGGCCCCTGAACGACGGAGGCGGCCGCCCCTCCCGGTGGGGGTCGGCCGCCTCCGTCGTGTCCCTGCGGCCCTCAGGCGCCGCTCAGAGCCCTCGGGCGCCCCGCCCGGGGCCCAGGGCGCGCCCTGACCGCCCCTAGCGCCCCATGTCCCACTTGTGCCGCAGATCCCGCAGCCGGCGGATGCGCTCGGCCACCGGCGGGTGCGCGGCGAACAGGCGGCCCACGCCGTCGGGGAACGGGTTGGTCGTCATCAGGTGCGCCGAGGCCAGCAGCGACCGCTCCATCGGCAGCGGGTGCGAGCGCGCGCCCTCCTCCAGCTTGCGCAGCGCGGAGGCCAGCGCCAACGGGTCCCCCGTCAGCTCGGCCGCCCGCTCGTCGGCCCTGAACTCGCGCCGGCGGCCCACCCCGCAGTAGACCACCGCCGCCGCGAACGGGGCCAGCAGGACCACCATCAGACCGCCCAGCAGGTTGGGCATGTCGGTCTCCTCGGACTCCCCCAGCGGCAGCAGGAAGGTGATCGCGCTCAACGCGGTGATGAGCGCGGTCAGTGTCGCCGCCACCGCACTGATCAGGGTGTCGTGGGACCGGATGTGCGCCAGCTCGTGCGCCAGCACGCCGCGCAGCTCCTCGCGGTCCAGCGTCCGCAGCAGCCCCGTCGTGCAGCACAGGGAGGCGCGGCGCGGGCTGATGCCCGTCGCGAAGGCGTTCGGTGAGCGGACCGGCGACAGGTACAGGCGCGGCATCGGCTGTCGGGCGGCCGTGGCCAGCTCCCGGACGAGTCCGTACAGCTCCGGCTGCTCGATCTCGCTGATCAGCCGGGCGCGCATGGCGCGCAGGGCCAGCGACTCGCCGAACAGGTAGACCAGGATCCCCGCGCACCCCACCAGGGCCAGCGAGATCTGGGCGCCCTTGTTCGAGCCGCAGACCCAGCCGACCGCGACGACGAACACCGCGGCGCTGACGAACAGGCCGACCGCGCGGGCCGCACTGACGTGCACGCCGTCACCTCCAGGGTCTCGTCGCCGATGCGTACATGGTGACAAACGTGCGGATCCGCGTCGTGCGTTCCCCAACGGGCCGGCTGTCCGCCACCACCCGCACGCACCCCAACAGCCCCAGCCGTCGCGAACGGGTGTGACAATGGCCACCCGACTCGCGCGACCCGTGGACGGACGACCTATAGTGCCAACGTGGCCCTTATCACTACGCGCACCAGGCTGGCGGGACCCTCCCTCTCCCAGGTGGGCGGTTGGCCGTGTCGTTGAAGCGAGGCCCCCGGCCCTCCTGGGCGAGGACTCCTCATCGACCCGGCCGCACGCGGCGGAGCCGCACCGCGCGACACCGGGTTGGCGCACCCGGTGCGGGCGAGGGGCCACGAACGCTGTCCTGACGTTCCGACCGGACTCCCGTTTCCGACGGCGGGATCCCCGGGACGGACACCCGAGCGCCGCCGCCCGACACGACCGGCGGCTCACCAAGGAGGTCGTCGATCTCAGTGGCCAAACAGATCGAACAGCTCGACCGCGTCATCATTCGCTTCGCCGGGGACTCCGGCGACGGCATGCAGTTGACCGGTGATCGATTCACGCAGGAGACCGCGTCGTTCGGCAACGACCTGTCGACCCTGCCGAACTTCCCCGCGGAGATCCGCGCCCCCGCCGGAACCCTTCCCGGGGTCTCCAGCTTCCAGGTCCACTTCGCCGACCACGACATCATGACGCCGGGCGACGCCCCGGACGTGCTGGTGGCGATGAACCCCGCGGCCCTGAAGGCCAACCTCGCCGACGTACCGCGGGGCGCGACGGTCATCGTCAACACCGACGAGTTCACCCGGCGCAGCCTGGCCAAGGTCGGGTACGAGTCCGACCCGGTCACGGACGGGTCGCTGGACGCCTTCCACGTCAGCGCCGTCCCGCTCACCTCCATGACCGTGGAGGCGCTGGCGGGCACGGACCTGTCCAAGAAGGACGCCCAGCGCGCCAAGAACATGTTCGCCCTGGGCCTGCTGTCGTGGATGTACAACCGGCCCACCGAGGGGACGACCTCGTTCCTCAAGCAGAAGTTCGCCGGCAAGCCGGACATCCTCGCCGCCAACCTCACCGCGTTCCAGGCGGGATGGAACTTCGGCGAGACCACCGAGGACTTCGCGGTCTCCTACGAGATCAAGCCCGCCCGGCTGCCCGCGGGGACCTACCGCAACATCACCGGCAACCTGGCCACCGCCTACGGACTGATCGCGGGGTCCCAGCGCTCCGGGCTGCCGCTCTTCCTGGGCTCGTATCCGATCACCCCCGCTTCGGACATCCTGCACGAGCTGTCCCGGCACAAGCGGTTCGGCGTGCGCACGTTCCAGGCTGAGGACGAGATCGCCGGGGTGGGGGCCGCCCTGGGCGCCGCGTTCGGCGGGTCCCTCGGCGTCACCACCACCTCCGGCCCCGGCATGGTCCTCAAGCAGGAGACCGTCGGCCTGGCGGTGATGACCGAGCTGCCGCTGGTGATCATCGACGTGCAGCGGGCCGGGCCCAGCACCGGCATGCCGACCAAGACCGAGCAGACCGACCTGCTGCTGGCGCTGTACGGCCGCAACGGGGAGTCCCCCCTGCCCGTGCTGGCGCCGTCCTCACCCGCCGACTGCTTCGACACCGCGTTGGAGGCCACCCGGCTCGCGGTCACCTACCGCACGCCCGTCGTGGTGCTCTCGGACGGCTACCTCGCCAACGGGTCGGAGCCCTGGCGGCTACCGGAGGTCGCCGACCTGCCGGTGATCGACCCGGGCTTCGCCACGCGCGCGAACGGGCCCGACGGAGCCTTCCTGCCCTACGCCCGCGACGAGAGTACCCTGGCCCGGCCATGGGCGGTCCCCGGCACGGCGGGACTGGAGCACCGGATCGGCGGGATCGAGAAGCACGCCGAGACCGGCGACATCTCCTACACGCCCGCCAACCACGACCTCATGGTCCGCACCCGCCAGGCCAAGATCGACGCGATCGCCCGGGACCTGCCGCCGCTGGAGGTCGACGACCCCAGCGACGACGCCCGGGTGCTCGTCCTTGGCTGGGGCGGCACGTACGGGTCGATCACCGCGGGCGTGCGCCGGGTCCGCCGCGCCGGCGGCCGGGTCGCCCAGGCCCACCTGCGGCACCTGAACCCCTTCCCGGCCGACCTCGGCGACGTGCTGCGCCGCTACGAGCGGGTGGTCGTGCCGGAGATCAACCTGGGCCAGCTCGCCCTGCTGCTGCGCGGCAGGTACCTGGTCGACGTCATCGGTTACAACAAGGTCCGCGGCCTGCCGTTCAAGGCCGAGGAACTGGCGGACGTGCTGCAGGAGGTCATCGACCGTGACGAGTGACAACGGCCACGGGTTCGCCGGGCTCGGCCTCGTACCCAAGACCGACACCGCGTACAAGATGAAGGACTTCAAGTCCGACCAGGAGGTGCGGTGGTGCCCCGGGTGCGGGGACTACGCCATCCTGGCCGCCTTCCAGTCCTTCCTGCCCGAGCTGGGTGTTCCACGCGAGAACATCGTGATGGTGTCCGGAATCGGCTGCTCCTCCCGGTTCCCGTACTACCTGAGCACCTACGGGATCCACTCGATCCACGGGCGCGCCCCGGCGATCGCGACGGGGCTGGCGACGAGCCGCCCCGACCTGTCGGTGTGGGTAGTGACCGGCGACGGGGACGGGCTGTCCATCGGCGGCAACCACCTCATCCACGCGCTGCGCCGCAACGTCAACATCAACGTCCTGCTGTTCAACAACCGCATCTACGGGCTCACCAAGGGGCAGTACTCGCCCACCTCCGAGCCGGGCAAGATCACCAAGTCCTCACCGGTGGGGTCGCTGGACCACCCCTTCAACCCGGTGTCGCTGGCGCTGGGCGCGGAGGCGGGGTTCGTGGCGCGCACGGTCGACTCCGACCGCAAGCACCTGACGTCGGTGCTGCGCGCGGCGGCCGACCACCCGGGCGCCTCGTTCGTGGAGATCTACCAGAACTGCCCGATCTTCAACGACGACGCCTTCGAGCCGTTGAAGGACCCCTCGGCGCGCGACGCCCGTCTGCTGCGGATGGAGCACGGCGAGCCGTTGCGGCTCGGACCGGACCGCGGCGTGGTCTCCGGGGAGTTCGGCGGCCTGTCGGTCGTGGACGTGGACTCGGTGGGCGAGGACCGGCTCATCAGGCACGACGCGCACCGGGAGGACCCGGGGTACGCGTTCGCGCTGTCCCGGCTGGACTACCCGGCGTTCGAGCACGTGCCGATCGGGGTGTTCCGCGACGTGCGGCGCCCCGTCTACGACGACCTGATGAACGAGCAGATCGCCGACGCCCGCGCCGAGCGGGGCGACGGCGAGCTGGCGGCCCTGCTCGCCAGCGGCGACACCTGGACCGTCGACTAGGGCGGTTCCGTGGATGCCGCCCGTCGCGAGCGGCGTTCCGGTGTGGCTGTCGACTGATGAGAACGCGGCGGGAGTCGTGCCGGGGCGCCGCGCAGCAGGGTGAGTATCCGCGGAACATGCCCTGGGGCGTGTTCGGCGGACGTGGGGCGTCGTGGCCGAGGCCACGGCGCCCGCGCCGCGTCCCGGTCCGCGTGAGGAGAAGGACTACCCTTCCCCCATGCGTATCGTCATCGCCGGGGGACACGGGAAGATCGCACTGCGGCTGGCCAGGAAGCTGGCCGACCGCGGGGACCGGCCCGTCGCCCTCATCCGCAATCCCGACCACACCCAGGACGTCGTCGACGCCGGCGCGGAGCCGGTCGTCATCGACCTGGAGCAGGCCACGGTCACCGAGCTGACCGAGAAGATCATGAACGCCGACGCCGTGGTGTTCGCTGCGGGCGCCGGTCCGGGCAGCGGCGCGGACCGCAAGTCGACCGTCGACCACAAGGCGTCGGTGCTGACCGCCGACGCCGCCTCCCTGGCGGGTGTGCGCCGCCTGGTCCAGATCTCCGCGATCAACGTGGACCGGCCCGTGCCCGAGGGCACCGACGAGGTCTGGGCCGCCTACGTGGAGGCCAAGCGGCTGGCCGACGCCGACCTGCGCGAGCGCTCCCTGGAACTGGACTGGACGATCCTTCGCCCGGGCCGTCTGACGGACGAGCCCGGCACCGGGAAGGTGGCCCTGGGCGAGGAGGTCGAGCGGGCCTCGGTCACGCGGGACGACGTCGCGTCGGTCATCGTCGCGCTCCTGGACGAACCGGGGACGGTCGGCCGGGTTCTCAACCTGGTGAACGGAGACGATCCCGTCGCCGAGGCGGTCCGCGCCGCCGCCTCCTGAGGCCCCTTCCGGCCGTTTGAGGCGTTCTGTGGCCAGAAGCGCGCATAGGAGGCATGATGGGGCGGAGCCCGGCGGAGTCCCGCCACGGTGGACGCGGATGACCGGGTCGTCAACCCGACGGGTACAGCACGCTCTGGCCAGAGCAGATGGGTACGGTTATTCATGAGCGTCACGCAGGTCGTGAGGGACAGCACGGTCGTCGAGCACGCCAAGGTCGCGGCTCAGCAGAAGCGGCGGATGTTCATCATCCAGCTCGAGGTCAACGCCTACGACGAGACGTCCAGCAAGCTGCGCCCCGGGCTGACGCGCATCCTGGAGGGTATCGAGGAGGCGGGCTGGCGCCTGGACCTCATCACTCCGAGTGAGGCCGGTGACTCCAAGCCCGCCCGACTGTTCATCTTCCGCCCGGACACCTCGGGCAAGGAGGAGGCGGCCCGGGCCGCGGCCCAGCAGCAGCCCGCTCCGGTCCAGGACCCGTCCGGTCAGCAGCAGCCCTACCCGCAGCACCCGACCGGCGCCCACCAGCAGGACCCGTACGGCGGCTACGGCCAGCAGCAGCCCGGCTACGGGCACCAGCCCGGCTACGACCAGCAGCAGCACCCGGGGTACGACCAGCAGCAGTACCCCGGCTACGGGCAGCAGCACCCGGGCTATGGCCAGCAGCCCGGCTACGGGCAGCAGTACCCGGGATACGGGCAGCAGCAGGGCTGGTAGCCCGCCACCTTCGGACAGGGCCCGCACGGCACACGCCGTGCGGGCCCTTTTTGTCGTACTCCGGGACCGGGAGTCGGTTTCCGATGTGTTCGTGAAGCATGGGCACCCGCCACTCTTTCGGTTCAGTAACACGGTGGCGACGCGGGACCCCGTCTTGTCCCCCATGTCGGTTATGACGCGAGGAACTGGCGACTCGCCTCAGGATCGCCTCGCGAAAGTACCCGTAGCATCGCTCTGACTACGCTAAGTTATTTCCGGCGGGGGCAGTCGCCCCGTTCCGTACCTTCCGAAAGGTGGACCTCATGTCCCGTATCGCCAAGGCTTCCGGCTTCGTCCTGGCCACCGGTCTCGCGTTCGCTGCCCTCACCGGCACCGCGGCGGCCGACAACAACGCCCACATCCAGAACATCACGGTCCCCATCTGCGTGGACGTCCTGCAGGCGGCCGGCATCAGCGCCGACGGCTGCAACGTCGTGTCCAAGACGTCGACCTCGGGCATCTCCGTCAACTAGCCGCGTCCCGACACGCTGCGGGACCCCCGGCCCTGACAGATCCACGCTGTACACCACGAACCGAAAAGGAACACCATGAAGCGCATCGCCACCGTCTCCGGTCTCTTCCTGGCCACCGGCCTCGCCGTCGGCGCCCTGGCCGGCCCGGCCGCGGCCGACAACAACGCCCACATCCAGAACATCACGGTCCCCATCTGCGCGGACGTGCTGACGTTCTCCTTCGTCAACGTGGACGGCTGCAACGTCGTGTCCAAGACGACGACCTCGGGCATCTCCGTCAACGACTAGTCGGACGGACCCCACCCCGGTGGACGCGGGGCGCGGCACCTGCCGCGCCCCGTACGTGTGTCCGGGCCCCGTCGGGAACGACGTCCCACTCCTCGAAAGGCACCTCCGTCCACCGGGCGTGGAGCACCGACGAAATCGCCGAGCAGACCCCTCCTCCGGTGAACGCGGGCGTGTCACACCCCGACCGGTGTGATACGTCTTCTCTGTCATGACGACCGATGTCTTCGTTGAGCACCGCTCCGCCCTCACCGGGGTCGCCTACCGCGTCCTCGGCACCGCTTCCGACGCCGAGGACGTCGTGCAGGAGGCCTGGCTGCGCTGGTCCAAGGTCGACCACGCCACGGTCGACGACCCCCGCGCCTACCTCGTCACGGTGGTGTCCCGGATCGCCGTCGACCGGCTGCGCTCCGCGCGCGCACGTCGCGAGTCCTACGTCGGTGAATGGCTCCCCGAGCCCGTCAGTACGGCCCCCGACGGCTCCGAGCGGGCCGAGATCGCCGACTCCGTCGAGTTCGCCCTCCTGGTGGTCCTGGAGACGCTCAGCCCGCTGGAGCGCGCGGTGTTCGTGCTGCGCGAGGCCTTCCAGTTCCCCTACGCGGAGATCGCCGAGATCATCGGCCGGGAGGAGGCCGCGACCCGCCAGCTCGCCCGACGGGCCCGCGCGCACGTCGAGGAGCGCCGCCCCCGGTTCGAGGCCGACCGGAGCGCCCGGCGCCGGATGACCGAACGCTTCCTCGCCGCCTGTCTGGAGGGCGACCTGGACGGGATCACCGGTCTGCTCGCCGAGGACGTGACCCTCATCGGCGACGGCGGCGGACGGGCCAAGGCCCCGCTGCGGGCCCTGCACGGCATGTCCAAGGTCGGCAGGTTCCTGGCGTCGATCACCACGGAGCCCAACACCCGGCGGTTCCTCGACTCGGTCGGGCTCGACTCGATGGACGGCCTGTGGACCGGGATCGTGGAACTCAACGGCGGCCCCGCCGCGGTCATCGCGGTCGGGGACCACGTACTGATGGTCACCATCCTGGAGGTCGTCGACGACCGCGTCCACGACGTGTACATGGTCGCCAATCCCGAGAAGATGTCACGCGTACGCCTGCCCCGGTCGTCCTAGGGGTATGGATCTCACCGTTGTGGGCGGTGGCCTCGCCGGACTGACCGCGGCCATCGCCAGCGCCGAGAAGGGCGCGCACGTCACACTCCTCGAAGCCCATCCGACCCTGGGCGGCCGGGCGCGGTCCACCCCGGCGCCCTACGTCGCCAACGAGGGGCCGCACGTCCTGTACAGCGACAGCGCCCCCTTCGCCTGGCTGGCGGAGCGCGGCCTGCTGCCCCCGCTGCGCCGTATCCCGCCACGGGCCCTGGTGGGATCGCGCTTCCGGTACCGCGGCCGGTTGGGCGCCCCGCCCGCCGGACTGCTGTGGGCCGCGGCCCACCGGGGGCTGCGCGCCCCGCACGACGTGGACTTCACCACGTGGGCCGCCGGCCGGTTCGGCCCGGACACCGCCGCGGCGGCCGCCCACATGATGGGCGTGGTCGTGTTCGACCACGACCCGGGGCGGTTGTCGGCGTCGTTCGTCTGGGACCGGTTCCTGCGTGTGGCCTCGCCCCGCCTGCCCTCGCCGCGGTACCCGGTGGGCGGTTGGTCGGCCCTGGTGGAGCACATGGCCGCGCGCGCCCGCGCGAGGGGCGTGCGGATCGAGACGGGCACCCGGGTGGACCGCCTGCCCGACACTCCCGTGATCGTGGCCACCTCGCTGGCCGCGGCCCGCACCCTGCTCGGCGACGACTCGCTCACCTGGGAGAGCGGCCACTCACTCCTGGTCGACGTGGGCCTGCGCCAGGGCCGGGACCCGTTCCTGGTCCTGGACGCCGACCAGTGCGGGTTCCTGGAGCGCCAGTCGCTGGTGGACCCGACCCTGGCCCCGTCCGGGGAGTCGGTGGTCCAGGCACAGATGCCGGTGCGGCCCGGTGAGTCGAGGGCCGCGGTGACGGAACGGCTGGAGGAGCTGTTCGACGACGCTCTGCCGGAGTGGCGGGAGCGGCTGACCTGGCGCCGCGACCAGGTGGCCCGGGACCGCACGGGCGCGATCGACCTTCCGGGGAGCACGTGGCGGGACCGTCCGGCGGTCGACCGGGGCGACGGGGTGTACCTGGCCGGGGACTGCGTGGCCGCGCCGGGCCTGCTGTCCGAGGTGTCGGTCACCAGTGCGGTCGCCGCCGCCGGCGCGGCGCTGAGCCGCGGACGGACCGCCGTGCGCTGAGCCGGTGCCTCGGATGCCCCGTCCGCCGTCGCCGGTGCCGGCGGCGGCGACGACGGCGACGGCCGTCGGCGGTCCCCGTAGCGGGTCACGGACACGGTCGCGCCCGCCGTCCGCCGCCGGGTTCCGTGCCGGGTCCGGCGCGCGCATGGGCGGACTTGGCAAGTCCGTAGCGCGCAGTTGACCTGCACAGGTACGGGTCCGCGCGTATCGTCGGACGGAGAACCGGCGGCAGCGCGAGCGACCGGGACGGGGGTGTCCATGAAGGTCTCGACCAACCGGCGTACCCCCGGGCTGGACCACCTGGCCGACACGCTCCGGGCCGTGCTCCCGGAGGTCGGGGCGCACGCGGGCGGCCTGTACCTGCGCGCCCCCGACGACACGACGCTGGCCCTGTCCGTCCTCATCGGCGTGCCCAGGGACCTCCTCCTCTCCTGGACCAGGCTCGCCCGCAGCGCCAAGGTCCCGATCAACGACGCGATCCGCGAGCGCCAGGTCGTGTGGCGGCCCAGCGGGGCCACCCTGGGCCGGGACTATCCGCGGATCGCGATCACCCTCCCCTACGACTTCTCCGTCGCCTGCGTCCCCCTGGTCTCGGACGGCGAGGAGTACGGCGCCTACTTCACGTTCGGCGTGGCCGACGACCCGGCCGAACTCTCGGCGCGGGCGCGCGCGGCCCTGGCCGACACCGCGGACTCGATCGTGGACCAACTGCGGGAGGCCCGCGACCGTGGACGCCCCGTCCGGCCGCCGTCCAGGCCACGCGTGGTGAACGCGGCCGAGGACGAACAGGGGGAACAGGACCCGATCGCGCGCATGGTGCGGCCGATCCGGGAGGGGCTGTGCGCCCTGGACGTCGACGGCCGGTTCACGACCGTGACCGACGCCGCCGCCGACCTGCTCGGCAAACCCCGCGAGCGCCTGATGGGATACCGCCCGTGGAACGCGCTGCCCTGGCTGCGCGACCCCGTCTTCGAGGACCGCTACCGCGCCGCGATCATCAGCCATCAGCCCGTCCAGTTCACCGCGCTGCGTCCGCCCGACCGGTGGCTGTCGTTCCACCTCTATCCCGGCGACAACGGCATCAGCGTGGTCATCACCCCCACCGACGTGGACCGCCGGGGCAAGGCCGGCCTCGGCCGCCGCACGCCCACGCGCGCGGGTGAGCTGTACCACATCCTGCACCTGTCGTCCGCGCTGACCGAGGCCGTGACCGTCGGCGACGTGGTCGACCTGGTCGCGCGGGAGATCCTGCCGGCGGTGGGCGCGAACGGGCTCGCCCTGTTCCGCAAGGACCGCCGCCAACAGCGGCTCCGGCTGCTCGGCGAGCGCGGATTCGACCAGGCCGTCCTCGAACACGTGGACGGCGCTCCGCTCGACAGGCGCGCGCCCATCACCCAGGCGGCGACCTCCGGTGTCCCGGGGTTCTTCCGTTCGCGCCTGGAGCTCGAACTGGTCTATCCCGAGGTTCCGCACCGGCCCACCGGGCCGCAGGGGTGGGCGATCCTCCCGCTGGTCGCGTCGGGGAGCCCGATCGGCGTCTGCGTCCTGACCTTCCCCGAGCCGCACGTGTTCACCGTGCAGAGGCGCGCGGTGCTCAACTCCCTGAGCAGCCTCATCGCGCAGGCGCTGGAACGGGCACGCCTGTACGACTTCAAGATGCACCTGGCCCAGGGGCTGCAGTCCGGGCTGCTGCCCCACTCCATGCCGGACCTGCCGGGCCTGCACAGCGCCTACCGCTACCTGCCGGGCACGGAGGGCATGGACATCGGCGGGGACTTCTACGACCAGGTCGCGCTCGGCCCCACGGTCTCGACAGCGGTGATCGGCGACGTCCAGGGGCACAGCGTCTCGGCGGCCGCGCTCATGGGACAGCTCCGCACCGCGGCTCTGGCCTACACCACGGTCTTCGACGGGGACCCCGGCCAGGTCCTGGCGCACACGAACCGGCTCCTGTGCCTGATGGAGTCGGAGCTCTTCGCCAGTTGTGTCCACCTGCGCCTGGACATGGCGACCGGCCGGGTCCGCATGGCCCGGGCCGGGCACCCCGAGCCGCTGCTCAGCGCCCCGGGCGGCGGGCGCGTGATGGACGTGCCCGACGGACTGCTTCTCGGCATCGACCCCGAGGCGGAGTACCCGGTCCTGGAGTTCGACCTGCCGCCGCGCTCGATCCTGGCGCTGTACACCGACGGGCTGATCGAGACGCCGGGCACGGACCTCGACGTGGCCAAGCGGGAGGTGCTGGGCTGCCTGGACGCGGTCCGGGGCCTGCCGCTGGACGAGGTGGCCGAGGAGATGATCGCGCGGGCGCGCTCGGGCCCCCGCGAGGACGACATCGCGCTCCTCCTCCTGGAGCCGGTCTCCCCGGAGGACGAACCGCGGGAGGGGTAGGACGCCTCGTCAGCGCCGCCGGTGTCTGTACGACCGCCGGTCCTGGGGCTTAGCGTCGGGTCGACCGTTCGAGTCCACGCGCACAGAAGGTCCGACATGCCGCCACGCGAGCGCCACGGGTCCCCGCTCCGCCGGATCGGCGCGCGTGGGAGCGTTCGGTCCGGGGACATCGCGGAGGAACCCGATGTGTCACGGGCCGCGACCCGCCGACGGTGACACCGGAACACGACACGAACGCGGCGGAGCCGCGACAGGAGCCACGATGAGCTGGAAGTTCGCGGTCAGCACCCTGGGAATGCCGGGTGTGCCGGTGGAGCGGTCCGTTCGTACCGCGGTCGCGCACGGATGCGACGGGATCGAGATCCGCGCGCACGCGGACGACGAGGTCCGACCGGGCCTGTCCGAGCCGCGGGCCCGGGCCGCCCGGGCGCGCGTCGAGGACGCGGGACTGGAGGTGTCCTGCCTGGCGGGCTACGCCCAGGTGTGCGCGCCCGGTCCGGACGGGCCGGCGGTGGCGGAGCTGCGCTCCCTGATCGAGCTGGCGGCGTGGATCGGCGCTCCCTCGCTACGGGTGTTCCCGGGCGGACGGGACGGAGAGGACGGGCCCGCCCTGGAGCGGATCGGCGCGGTCCTGCCGGACCTGCGCTCACACGGCGTCCGGCTGCTCGTGGAGACCCACGACTCCCACCCGACGGGTGAGGCGGCGCTGCGCCTGGCGGAGCAGTTCGGCGACCCCGGCCTGGTCGCCGTGCTGTGGGACGCGCTGCACCCCTGGCGCAGCGGGGAGGAGCCCGCCCGCACGCACGCGGTGCTGGGCTCCCACCTCGGCTACTTCCAGGTCAAGGACGCGGTGGCGGCCGCCGGTGACCGGTGGACCCCCGTGTCCCCGGGCGGGGGCGCGGTTCCGATCGACGCGTGCGGGGCCCTGCTGGGCCCGTGGTCGGGGTGGGTGTCCCTGGAGTGGGAGCTCGCCTGGCACCCGGGGATCGGTCCGGTCGACGCGCCCCTGCGCGCCGCGGCCGAGTGGTACCGGCGCTGGAGCCCGTCCGCGTGAGCTCCCGCCGCGGGCTCCACCGCGAGCACCGCCGGGGGCCGCCCCGAACCGGATCCGCGCCCGGGCCCGCTCGAAAGTCGGCCGCTCCCTCCGTCGGGGCAGGCTTTCGTTTTTTTCGAACAGGGTAGAATGGGTGCATGGCGACGACACTGCGTGAACGAACGGTCCTCCCACCCGACGACCGATCCGAACTGAACAGACTCGCGCGGGGCTTGAACGACGACGAAGGCCCGCGCGCCCGACTGGTGGGACCGGACGGCTCGGAGATCGCGGTTCCCGAAGAACTCTACGGAGTCCTGCGCGACGTCGTGGCAGCCCTCTCCCAGGGACTGGCGATCTCCATCGCTCCGCACAACACCATGCTGACCACACAGGAGGCGGCCGACCTGCTCAGCATCTCCCGACCCACTCTGGTCAGACTCCTGAGCGAGGGCGAGATCCCCTTCAGCATGCGCGGGCGACACCGCCGCGTACTGCTCCGGGACGTCCTGGAGTACCAGGAACGGACTCGTCGGGAGCGGGAACAGGTGCTGGACCAGATGGCCGTGGAAGCCGAGGAAGCAGACCTGTACGACCTGACCGCTGCTCCCGAGAACATCAGGTAGGGCCGGAAGACCATGGCCTCCCCGCCTTCCTGGACACCTGTGTGCTCTATCCCGCCTACCTGTGCGACACGCTCCTACGACTCGCGGCCGCCGGCGCGTACCGCCCCCTGTGGTCGGCAGACGTCCTCGACGAGCTCCGCCGCAACGTCGTCAAACGAGGCATCACGCCTGACAAGGTAGAACGCAGGGTCACCCAGATGAACCGCGCCTTCCCCGACGCGACCGTACGCGGCTACGAAACGCTGATCGACGGCATGGAGAACGACCCCAAGGACCGCCACGTCCTCGCGGCGGCTGTCAGCGCCAACGCCGAAGTGGTCGTCACCTTCAACACCGCGGACTTCCCGGGATCAGCTCTCAAGCCCTACGACATCCTGGCCGTACATCCCGACGACTTCCTCCTCGACCAGCTCGACCTCTACCCGGGGTTGACCCTCGGTGTCATGGAGGCGCAGGCCGCTTCCTACCGCAGGGAGCCAACCACCATCCCCGGTGTACTCGCCCTGCTCGAACGAACCGGTGTGCCCCAGTTCGCCGCCGAGGTCCGCCGACACCTGCGCTGACCCCTCCAGGGCTGCGCGACCCCGTGGCCACCGGGAACCGAAGGTCATCTGCCGCGCCCCAACCCGGCGGTCCAAGGGAAACCAGGGCGCCTGACCACCCTCGTCACCGTGGCGCAAGAGCCTCCAGCCACCGGTCGGGGACGTCTCCGGCACGGAACACGACGAGCGCTGCATCGTGTCGTGTCGCTGACAGTGTGCGGGGAAGACCGGTCGATAGGCGCGTTACTGGTGTTCCCACGGGCGGTACCGGCCGCTCCGAACGCAGAAGGCGGTGACCACCGATGATCCGAGCCGTGTGGAACGGTGTCGTGCTGGCCGAGGCCGAGCGCACCGTGATGGTGGACGGCAACCACTACTTCCCCCCTGACTCGGTGCACCGGGAGCACCTGGCGGACTCGGCCTCACGGACCCTGTGCCCGTGGAAGGGCGTGGCGCGCTACCACGACGTGACCGTGGACGGCCGGACCTACTCCGACGCCGCCTGGTACTACCCCGAGCCCGGCCCGCTGGCCCGACGGATCAAGGGCCACGTGGCCTTCCACCCGGGCGTCTCCATCGAACGTACGCGGCAGCGGCAGGAGCGCTCACGCGAGCGCGGCGGCCCCCGGCCGCACGCTGACGCGCCGCAGGACGGCTCGGGGCGCGGTTGGCTGCGCACTCTCCTGGAAGGGCGGGCGTGAACGTGAGGTTGTCACACGCCGATCGCGGTCTTCTCCGGGCCCCTGCCGGGAACGGGCTCCCCACGGTCCGGATCGGCGTGGTCGGCGGCCTGGTGGGGATGCTGTGCTGTGTCGGACCCACCGTGCTCGCCCTACTCGGCGTGGTCGGCGCGGGGACGGCCTTCGTCTGGGCCACCGACCTCTACGACGGCTACGCCTGGTGGTTCCGCCTGGCCGGGCTGGCCGTGGTCGTGGCCCTGGTGTGGTGGGCGCTGCGCCGCCGGGGCCAGTGCTCCGTGGCGGGCGTGCGCAGGGTCCGCTGGCGGATCCTTGGCGTGCTGGCGGTCGCCGTGGTCACCTACGCCGTGTTGTACGCGGTCACCACCTGGCTGGGGACTCTGGCGTGAGCTATGGCCTGGTGGTGATCGGGGGCGGAGCCGCCGGGCTCTCCGCGGCCCGGACCGCCACCGCGCGCGGAGTACGGGCGCTGATGGTCAGCGAGGGGCCACCGGGCGGCGAGTGCACGTTCACCGGCTGCGTGCCGTCCAAGGCGCTGATCGAAGCGGCGGCGCACGGCGCCGACTTCAGTGCGGCCATGGGCCGGGTGCGCTCGGCCGTGTCCCGCATCGCCGCCACCGAGGACGAGTCGGTTCTGGCAGGTGAGGGGATCGAGGTGCTGCGGGAGCGCGCGTCGTTCCTGGCTCCGAACCGGATCGAGGTCGGCGGGCGCGTCCTGTCCGCGCCCCGGGTGGTGGTCGCGACCGGTGGCGGCCCCCGTCTACCGGACATCCCCGGACTCGCCGAGGCCGGCCCGCTGACCACCGACGACGTGTTCACCCTGACGGAGCCGCCGGAGAGCCTGGCCGTCCTGGGCGCGGGGCCGGTGGGCTGTGAGCTCGCCCAGGCCCTCGCCCGCCTGGGCGTCGCGGTGACGGTGGTCGAGCGGCGCGATCGGCTCCTGCCCGGCGAGGACGCCGAGGCGTCGCGGGTGATCGCCGAGCGGTTCGCGCGGGAGGGGGTCACCGTACGGACCGGTGTGTCGGCCACGGGGGTCTCCCGTGAGGCGGGCCGGTGGAGGGTGGAGGTCGGCGACGGTGCGCCGGTGGTCGCCGAACGGATCCTGGTCGCGGCGGGCCGCACACCGGGCACGCAGGGCATGGGTCTGGCCGAGGCGGGGGTCGAACTCGACGAACGCGGATGCGTCCGCACCAGCGACCGGCTGGCCACGACCTCCCCGTCGGCCGTCTACGCGGCGGGCGACGTCACCGGGCGGATCGCGCTGACCCACGCCGCCCACCTCATGGGGCGCGTCGCCGCGGCCAACGCCCTGCGCCGGGGCAGGGGTACGCGCTTCGACGACGCGGTCATCCCCCGGGTCGCCTTCACCGACCCCGAGGTCGCGCAGGTCGGACTGACCGAACACGAGGCGGCACAGCGCCACCCCGGATCGCGGGTGGCGTACCTGCCGATGAGCGAGGTGGATCGCGCCGTCGCGGCGGGGCGCACCGACGGGTTCGTCAGGATCGTCGCCGGACCGCGCCCGTTCCTGGGGCACACCGGCGGCGGCCGGGTCCTGGGGGCGACGATCGTCGGCGAGCGGGCCGGGGAACTCGTGCACGAGATCGCGCTGGCCATGCGCACCGGCATGTTCGCCGGGCGCCTGGCGCAGACCGTGCACGCCTACCCCACCCACGCGATCGCGGTACAGCAGGCCGCCGCGCAGTTCGTCATGGAGTACGCAGGGCGCAGGGCCCGTTCCGCCCGACACGGGGATCACCCGTCCTGAGCGGGCAGGGGCAAGGCGGAGGGGACATGGACGATCGGGAGTGGCGGCGCTACCTGGGTGACTTCCACGACACGCGCCCGGGGGTCACCGAGCGGCTCCTCGGCCTGGCCGAGGAGGACCCGTACGCGTGGCTGGCCGAGCCACTGCGTTCGGCCACCGGGACGGTCCTGGACCTGGCGTGCGGTTCGGGTCCCACACGCGCCGCACTGCCCCGGGTCCGCTGGGCCGGTGTGGACTCCTCGGCGGGCGAGCTGGCCTACGCCGCCGCGCTGGGGCGGGGCCCACTCGTCATGGGCGACGCGGCCGCGCTGCCGTTCGCCACGGGGTCGGTGGACGCGGTGTGCGCGGCGATGGCTCTTCAGGTGCTCACGCCCCTGGACGCGGTCATGGACGAGGTCGAACGGGTTCTGCGCCCGGACGGTGTGCTGGCCGCGCTGACCCCGGCCGGGCTGGGTGCCCCTCCCCGGGGAGCGCTCGCGTGGGTACGGGTCCTGTTCGCGCTGAGGGAGACCCGACTGTCCTGGCCCAACCCGCACGCCTGCGACGGCGCGGACCGGTTCCTGGCCGCACGCGGGTGGACCGTCGTGTCGAGCAGCCGCCGCGTGCTGCGACTGCCCATGGCCACGCCCGAGCAGACCGCCCTGCTGCTGCGCGGCCTGTACCTACCGGACACGGGACCGGGCCGTCTGCGGGCCGCCGAGCGCTCCCTCGCCGCCTGGGCGCGGCCCGGACGGTACCTATCCCTGCCGCTCCGCAGGGTCGTGGCCTCCCCACCTCGGCGGGTGTGTGGACCTTCCACACGGTGGAAGGCACGGGCCGGGGAATGATCAGAGGCAGGTGCCGCACCGGCAGGACGGCCGCGCGGTCGAGGCCGTGGGGAGGGGGGTGTGCCATGCGTGTCAGTGAACTGGCCCGCCTGACCGGGGTGCGGCCGACGACCGTCCGCTACTACGAGGACATCGGCCTGCTGCCCCCGGCCCGCCGGACGAGCGCGGGATACCGCGACTTCGGTGAGGAGGACGTCGAGCGGCTGGATTTCGTCCGGGCCGCCCAGGGGCTCGGGATGCGGTTGGACGAGATCGCCGAGGTCCTGGCGCTGCGGGACGGCGCCACGCGCCCCTGCGACTACGTGCGGGCCCTGTTGCGCGATCACGTGTCCGATATCGACCGCCGCGTCGCCGGACTGGAGCGCCTGCGGGCCCGGTTGGTGGACCTGGACGCACGGGCCGACCGCCTCCAGAACGACTCGGGCGCCGGGTCGGCGTCGTGTCCCATCATCGACCACGTCCGCCGGACTTGACCTTCCACCCGGGTGCGGGGCCTAGCGTCCGGAGCAGGAGGTGGAAACCATGGTCATGCGCGAGATCGAGGTGTTCACGACAGGGTGCGCCGGGTGTGCGCCGGCCGTCGACCTGGTCGAGGACCTGGCCGGTCCCGGCTGTGAGGTCGTCGTCCGCGACATGCGCGAGGGCGACACGGGCACAAGGGCACGCGGATACGGAATCACCCGTGTCCCGGCCGTCGTGGTGGACGGCCGGGTGGCGCCGTGCTGTCGGCAGGGCGGCCCCACCCGCGAGGGACTGGCCGCCGCCGGGATCGGGCGCTGCCGCGACACGGGCGAGTAGGCGGCTCGTACCCTGTGCGGGCGGGCATCGGCGTCCGTCCGGGGAGGGGACCGCCGGGAGCGAGGGCCCCTGCCCCGACCTGATTCGCTCAGACGTCCGCCTTGCGGGCGACGATGAGCGCGTAGCCGATGCGGCCGTCCGCGACGGCGCTCCGGGCGGCCTCCAGGTACGGGGTCAGGGCGTCGGCGTCCACACCGGCCTCTGCGAGCCGTTCGGGTGCGGTCATCCGCAGGAGCCGCACACGCGCCTCGATCTGGTCGATCATCCGCGCCAGCGCGTCGTCGTGCCGCTCCGTGGCCACGGTGACCAGTCCGGCCTCCGCGAGCAGAGCCGAGTAGTCGGCGACGGGGCGGGCGTCGGCGACGCACGCCACCCACCCGGCCAGCCCGGACAGCTCCTCGGGCAGGCCGTCCTCGGCGACGGTGACGTCGGTGATCCCGACCCGCCCGCCCGGGCGCAGGACCCGGGCGAACTCGGCCGCCGCCGCGGCCTTGTCGGGGAAGGTGCACAGCGCGCACTCGCACACCAGGGCGTCGTAGGCGGCGTCGGGCAGCGGGAGCCTTTCGGCGTCGCCCCGGTGGAAGCGCACCCGGTCGGACAGTCCGGCACGCTCGGTCTCGGTGCGGGCCGTGGCCAGGGTGTGCTCTCCGAGGTCGACGCCGTCGACGCGCACGCCGTGTTCGACGGCGAGCAGTCGGGCCGTGGCGCCGGGGCCGCAGGCGATGTCCAGGACGTGCCCGTCCTCGCGCAGGACCAGCCGGCCTGCCAGGCGGCGGGTCAGCGACAGCCCGCCCGGGTGGTAGGACTCGCCGAGCAGCAGGGCGACGGCGTCGCGGCCGTAGGCGGCCGCGCAGCAGGACTTGGTCTCCTCGGGGCCGAGGTCCCGGGGCTCCATTCAGTCCACCGCCCGTCGGCCGGTGTTGGTGGAATCGGTGACGACGGGTGCGGCCGGGTCGGTGGTCGCGTCACCGTCCGGTGGGAAGGGTCGCGCGATCCGTGATCCGTAGGGGGATTCGACGGTGACGTCGGTGAGCTGACGTGCGTTGGGCACGACGTCGGCGACGGGCACCCCCGACATCTGGGCGCGGACCTGTTCGCGGTAGCCGACGGAGTTGTAGGCGCAGAAGGGGATGATGCGCCCGTCGGGGGTGATCTCCTCCACGCAGCACTTCATGAGCTGCTTGACGTTGAGCGTGTAGGGGTCCAGGAAGTCCTGGACGACGATCATGAACACCTTGTCGCCCAGGTCCTTGGCGGCCTGGGGAAGATCGATACCGCAGGAGGCGCACTCGGCGGTGGCCGTGGCCAGACTGTCCATGGTCGAGGGGGCGCCCATGAACGCCGAGGCGCTCCACAGCTTCTCCAGCGACTCCCGCAGGGCCGGGTCGGGCAGCACCCGGTTGCTCACGTAGTCGAGGTAGTCGTCCACGTCGACCAGGCGGGGCAGCGGAACGACGTCGGTGCGGTCCTCCTTGCGGTCCACCAGCAGGTAGGTGATGGAGCGGCAGGTGGGGAAGCAGCAGGGGACGGGGACGAAGTCGCCGGGCCGGAACCAGTCCGGCCGCTGGGCGTTGATCATCTCCATCACGTCGGAGTTGGTCAGCCGCGTGAGCGGGTCGAACTCCACGTGCCGCCCCGAGTGCGTGACCGGTTGGAAGGACACCGCGCCCACGGCGGGGTGGTCGATGCCGTACTCGATGATGTCGCCCAGTTCGTGGTCGTTGAGGCCGCGCTCGACCGCGGCGACCAGGGTGACGGTGAGCCCGGCCTCGGCGCAGTGGTCGAGTGCCCGCCGTTTGCGTTCGCGCAGGTCCTTGCCCCGGATCTCGCGGTGGGTGCGCTCGTCGAACCCGTCGAACTGCAGGTAGACGTTGACCGCGGTGCCGCCTCGGCCGTCGAGATCGGCCAGGGCGGCGACGAAGCGCCGGTCGGCGGCCAGCCGGATGCCGTTGGTGTTGAGGTTGACGACCTTGATCGGGCGGTCGGTGGCCATCTCCACGAAGGTGAGGATGTCCTTGTGGATGGTGGGTTCCCCTCCGGAGAACATCACCACCTCCGGCTCGCCCTCGGCCTCGACGAAGGTGTCGAGCATCAGGGCGCACTGCTCCCGGGTGATGGAGTACCCGTCGGGCTGGTGCCCGGAGTCGGCGAAGCAGATGGGGCAGTCCAGGTTGCAGCCGGTGTTGACCTCGATGATGCCCAGGCAGGCGTGCTGCTTGTGCTCGGGGCACAGGCCGCAGTCGGACGGACAGCCGTCCCTGACCTCGGTCTGGAAGGCCAGCGGCAGGGTGCCCGGCTTGTTGAACCTGGTCGAATCCGTGTAGAGCTGCGCGTCGCCGTAGACCAGGACCTCGAACCACCCGTGCTCCTTGCAGCGTTTGCGCAGGTAGACCTTGTTGTCGCGGATGTTGACCTGTGCGTCGACCACCACCTTGCACACCGGGCAGACGCTCTTGGTGAACTCGACGAAGATCTCGTCCCGGTCCCGGGAACCCTGGGTCACGTTGGTCGTTCCTCTCCTCTGGGTGAGCTGCCCGGCCATCGACGCACCGGTGGGACACGCGGCGGACGCCGCGTCCCCGAGTGGTCCATGCCCGTCACACCCCGTAGTGCACCCCGTCCGGGCCCGTGGCCGGGCGAGAGTGTCCGCCCGCTGACATATCGCGGCGCCGACCACCGCGATCGGCACAGACTCGAACCACACGCGCCCGTGGGCGTGCCGGAGGCGAAGAGGTGAGACACATGCGGGGGTCGAGGAACGGGCTCACCATGCGCGGGGCGTGCGCCGCGGCCGCTCTGGTACTGGCCGCCGCCGCCTGCGCGGCGCCGGCCGGGGAGGACGAGCGCTCGTCCTCGCCGCCGGCCTCACCGGGCTCCGGCCCGGTCGAGGACGTCGTCTCGGCTCTGGACGACCCGGCCGATCCCGGACTCCCCGAACCACTGGTGGACGTGGACCGCCTGGTCAGCGGCGGCCCGCCGCCCGACGGCATCCCGGCACTGGACGATCCCGCGTTCGAGGACGCGTCCGACATCGACTGGCTGGAGGACACCGAGCCGGTCCTGGGGGTGTCGGTGGAAGGAGAGGACCGCGCCTATCCCGTGCGGATCCTCATCTGGCACGAGATCGTCAACGACACCATCGGCGGCCGTCCGGTCGCGGTCACCTACTGCCCGCTCTGCGACTCGGCACTGGCCTTCGACCGAAGGGTCGGTGACCGGGTGCTCGACTTCGGGGTGTCGGGGATGCTCTACAACTCCGACCTGGTCATGTTCGACCGCCAGACCCACTCCCTGTGGCCCCAGATCGAGGGCCGCGCCGTCGCCGGCACGCTGACCGGTACCGAACTGGAACGCGTCAGCGTCACGGTGCTCCCGTGGGAGCGGTGGCGGGCCGACCACCCCGAGGGAGCCGTGCTCAGCCAGGACACCGGCCATGAGCGCGACTACGGACACAACCCCTACGTCGGCTACGACGACCCCGACAGCGAACCGTTCCTGCTCGACACCGACGCCGACCCGCGCCTGCCCGCCAAGACCCGCGTCATCGGCATCGGCACCGGGGACGAGGCGCTCGCCGTGCCTGTGGACGACGCACTGGAGCGGGGTGTGGTGGCCACCGAGGCCGACGGGGACGCCGTGACGGTGTGGGCCCAGCCCGGCGCCGCGTCCGCGCTGGACGAACCGGTGATCGCACAGGGCCGCGAGACGGCCTCCACCGGCGTCTTCCGTCCCGTCCTGGACGGTGAGGAGCTCACCTTCGAGTCGGACGGCGACGGGTTCACCGACCACCAGACGGGGAGCCGCTGGAACATCTCCGGCCGTGCCGTGGACGGCGAACTGGCGGGCCGCGAACTCACCCCGGTCGACCACGTGGACACGTTCTGGTTCGCATGGGTGGCCTTCACCCCCGACACCGAGATCCTGAGGTGACGATGGGAACGATCCCGCGTGCGACCGCCACGGCGGCGGCCCGGTCCACCGGCCCACTGGGGATGGTCGGGTTTTCGTGGCCCACGCGGCGGGGATGGGCCTGGTGCCGGTCGCTCTGACCGCGGTCAGCACGGCAGCGGTACTGCTCCGGCGCCGACGCCGGGGCCACGCCCCGGGCGCGCGGGCGGCGGACCGCCTCCCGGAGGGGTGACCGGGCGCGCGGACCGCGCCGGAGCACGCGTGGTCCCGCTTGGCCAGCACGGGAGGCGAACACGATGACCGGCGACGACATCGAGGACCACGCCCTGCTCTCCGACCGGCACGGCGCCGCCCTGGTGACCCGGTCGGGGACCGTCGACTGGCTCTGCCTGCCCCGGTTCGACTCGCCCTCGGTGTTCGGATCGCTGCTCGACGGCGACGCCGGCCACTGGTCGCTCCGTCCGGACGCGCCGACCCGCTCCCGGCGCCGCTACCTCGATGGCACCCTGGTCCTGCGCACCGAGCACACCTGTGCCGAGGGCGCGCTGGTGGTGACCGAGGCTCTGGCCACCGGTCCCCCGCTCGACCCCCACCGCCTGGGCGCCGAGGCACCGCACGTCCTGGTCAGGGCGATCGCCTGCACCGAGGGCCGTGTCCGGGTGCGGACGTCGTTCCAGCCCCGCCCCGAGTACGGGGTGGTGGTGCCCCTGGTGTCCTCCGCCGACGGCGGGGTGCGCTGCGACGGCGGACCCCTGGCCCTCTCCCTGTCGAGTCCCGCCCCACCCGACGTCACGTCGGCCGGGGCGACGTGCGCGCTCGATCTGAGCGCCGGTGAGGAGGGGTACTTCGCCCTCCAGTGGTCTCCCATGTCCAGGAACGGACCCGGCCCGTGGAGCCAGCGCGAACTCGCGGACCTCCTTCGGGACACCGTGGAAGCCTGGAGAGGGTGGTCGCGGGCCCACGAGGGGTACACGGGGCCCTGGCGCGACCTCGTCTCCCTGTCGGGACGCGTCCTGCAGGGCCTGTCCTACCAGCCGACCGGAGCGATCGTCGCCGCACCCACCACCTCCCTGCCCGAGCAGCGCGGCGGCGAACGCAACTGGGACTACCGCTACGCGTGGGTGCGCGACGCCGCCCTCACCATGGACGCCCTGTGGGTGGCCGCCTGCCCCGACGAGGCCGACGAGTTCTTCTCCTTCATGACCAGAGCCGCGGCCACCGGACGGTCCGACGCGCCATTGCAGATCATGTACGGCGTCGGCGGTGAGCACGACCTGGCCGAGCGCGAGCTGCCCCACCTCGGCGGCTGGTACGGCAGCCGGCCCGTGCGCGTGGGCAACGCCGCCTGGGACCAGCACCAGCTCGACGTGTACGGCGAACTCCTCTCCACCGCCGCCAGATTCGCCGACCAGGTCCGCGCGGCGGATCCGCCACTGCGCGCGTTCCTGGTGCGCCTGGCCGACACCGCGGCCAGGGCCTGGCACTCAAGGGACCACGGGATCTGGGAGGTGCGCGGCCGCCCCCGGCACTTCCTGCACTCCAAGCTCATGTGCTGGGTGGCGCTGGACCGCGCGCTCGGCATGGCCGATCACCTCGGAGCCGACCAGGCGCGGGTTCGTGCGTGGGAGCAGGAGCGGGAGCGGATCCGGACGGCGATCCTGGAACAGGGGTGGAACGCAGGTGTCGGAGCCTTCACCCAGTCCTTCGGCGACCCCTCTCTCGACGCCGCGGCGCTGATGCTGCCCATCACCGGTTTCCTGCCCGGCGACGACCCCCGCGTGGCCGCGACCATCGACGCGGTCGCCGAGCACCTGACCGGCGACAGCGGGCTGGTCCGCCGCTACGACACGGCCAGCGGGGTGGACGGGCTGTCCGGACAGGAGGGGGACTTCCTGCTGTGCACGTTCTGGCTCGCCCAGGCCCAGGCCCTCGCGGGCCGTACCGGCCAGGCCAGGGCCACCTTCGAGCGCGCCGCCGCCCGCGCCAACGACCTGGGTCTGCTGGCGGAGCAGACGGAGGCCGGCACGGGCCGGATGCTCGGCAACTTCCCCCAGGCGCTCAGTCACATCGGGCTGGTCAGCGCCGCGTGGACCATCGCACAGCGCGAAGGGCCGCACGGATCGGCGGTTCGGCGCTGACACCGCCCCCTTCACCACCCGACGGGGCCGAGCCGGGGCATCCGCACACGTCCAGGCCGGTCCACATCAACGGGATCGGCAGGTTCACCGCTGCGGCGTCCCCGGATCCGGTAGCTTCGGTCCAACGGGAACTTCCGCGCTCGCGATCGACGGGTCCACAGGCCCGACACGACGAGGGGCGATCGGCATGCACTTCGACCAGTCATCGGCGATGGAGCGCGCGCTGCGGCTTCTCGGCGGCGCACGTGAGGATCCGCGGCTCCAACAGGCCGCCTGGGTGGCCCGTTGCGTGGGTCGCGGTAGCTCCGCCCCGCTCACCGGCCGTGACGTCTCCGCGCTGGCCTCCACACTGCGTCGGCGCACCGTGCCCCGGTCCGGTGTGGTGTTCGGCGGGGGCAACGGCGGCTCAGGGGTGTGGATCGTGCGGTCCGGACAGGTCGAGCTGTCGGCCGGATCGGGCACCGGACGCGTCGTCGTGCAGATCCTCAAGCCCGGAGACGTCGACGGTGACATTCCGTTGCTGCTGGGCATGCCCATGCCCTACATCGGCCACGCCGTGGAGGACGTCGAACTGCTGGAACTGGGACCGGAGGAGTTCGAGCGGCTGCTGGCGTCCCACCCGGCCATCGCACGGCGCTGGCTGTCGAGTGTGGCCGAACGCCTCAACACCAGCCACATGCGCATACTCGGCCTGCTCGGCAAATCCCTGACCCAGCAGACGGCGCAGCTCCTGCTGGACGAGTCCGACTCCGGCGTCGTCGCCCTCCCCCAGCGCACACTGGCGGCCATGCTGGGCGTACGCCGACCGTCGTTGAACAAGGTGTTGAAGGAGTTCGAGAGGGCGGGGCTCGTCCGGGTCCGCTACGCGGCGATCGACCTGCTCGACCGTTCGGCTCTGTCCTCGCGCGCCTGAGGGCCGCTCGTCGGTCCCCGGCTTCGCGCGGGGTGCCGCGGCGATCAGCAGCGGACGCCCGGGTGCGTGCTCCTGCCGCCGCCCGCGGAGAGCGGCTCCGCGCGTTCGGAGCCCGGCGGCCGGTGGTCGGCTGGGGCGGGAATTGCCAACGCCAACGGAATGCGGTGCACCCGGTGTACTTCAGGATCGATCCGGCCCATCATGGGAGAGTGGAGGTCGAGCTTCTGTACTTCTCCGGGTGCCCCAACTGGCGGGTGGCCCAGGAGCGCCTGATCGAAGCCCTCAGGCTCACCGGGCACGCTGAACAGCCGATCGCCCTGGTCGAAGTGGACACCGACGAACGAGCACGCCAGTTGCGCTTCCCCGGCTCACCGACGATCCGTCTCGACGGCCGGGATGCTCTTCCCACACCTGTACAGAACCACGGAATGAGCTGCCGCGTCTACGCGGGCCCCGATGGCCTCAGCGGCGCTCCGAGCCTCGACCAGCTCGTGCGGGTCCTCACCGACGGCCCCTGAGCCGTCATCGTGTCCGTCGTGGCGCGCGCGTGCCACCGGTCGCGCTGGGGAGGCCGGTCGCCGAGGGAGCGTTCGGCCTGCCCGGAGCGCAGGGCCGAGCACGTCCTGGCCTTCGCCGGCATCGCCTGCACACTGATGTGCCACCCCGGACTCACCACATGAGATGAGCTGAGGCCCCGCCCCGGACGGGGCCGCCCACGTCATTCACGTCGCGCCGTGGGCGCCCCAGCCATCATCCGAGCGTGCGCGGGCGTACTCGCAGGTGCTCGGACGTACTACTCGACTGCACGCCCGGAAGACGCGTCGTCCGAGGTCACGACGCCGATCGGGCAACTGGCGCCGGTACCGCCGATGCCGCAGTAGCCGTTCGGGTTCTTGGCGTCGGAGAGGTACTGCTGGTGGTAGTCCTCGGCGAAGTAGAAGGCCGTCAGGGGCGCGATCTCCGTGGTGATCGCACCGAAGCCCGACCGGGTCAGGGCCGGCTGGAAGGCGTCCCGCGTGGCCTCGGCGGCGGCGCGCTGGGCGTCGTCGTGGTAGTAGATCGCCGACCGGTACTGCGTACCGACGTCGTTGCCCTGGCGCATGCCCTGGGTGGGGTCGTGGCCCTCCCAGAAGACCTTGAGGATCTCGCCGTAGGTGATGCGGGCCGGGTCGAAGACCACCCGGACCACCTCGGTGTGGCCGGTCAGGCCGGAGCACACCTCCTCGTAGGTGGGGTTGGGGGTGAACCCGCCCGCGTAGCCCACGGCGGTCGTGATGACGCCGCGGTCGGCGCCCAGGCGCCAGAAGGTGCGTTCGGCCCCCCAGAAGCAGCCCATCGCCACGTCGGCGATCTCGCTGCCCTCCGGGTAGGGCGGGGTGAGCGGAGTGCCCAGCACGGTGTGCTCGGCGTGCACCGGCATCGGGGTGTCCCGACCGGGCAGGGCGCGTGCTGGATCGACCATGGTCGCTTTTCTCCCGAACATGTGCCCAGCGTATCCGCGGGCGCAAGAAACGGGGGAGACACACCGTCCGATTCGTCCTACCATTTGACCTGTGCCGGAATCCAACCACGGCGTCGCCCTCGGGGCGGGCGCCTTCCTCATGTGGGGCCTCGCCGCCCTGTACTGGCCCTTCCTCTCCGCCGCCGAGCCCTCAGAGATCCTCGCCCACCGCATGGTCTGGTCCCTGCTCGCCATGTGCGTGTTCCTCCTGGTCGCGGGACGGGGGTGGGCGTGGCTCCCCGCGGTGGTCCGCAGCCCCCGGCGCCTCCTGCCGATCGCCGCGGCCGCCGCCCTGATCTCCCTCAACTGGTGGGGGTTCATCTACTCGGTCTCGATCTCGCAGACCCTGCAGGCCTCGCTCGCCTACTTCATCAACCCGCTCATGTCGGTCTGCCTCGGCATGGTGTTCTTCTCCGAGCGCCTGCGGACCGCCCAGTGGATCGCCGTCGGGCTGGGCGCCCTGGCCGTGGTCGTGATGACCGTCGCCTACGGGTCCGCGCCCTGGCTCTCTCTACTGATGGCCTCGTCCTTCGCCGCCTACGGCGCGGTCAAGAAGTACGTGGACCTGGACGGGATGCGCAGTCTCACCGTCGAGACCCTCATCATGTTCCTGCCGGCCCTGGGCTTCGTCCTCTACCTGGAGTTCGGCGGCTCGGGGACGATGTTCTCCGTCTCGCCCGGCCACACGGCCCTGCTCATCGGCGGCGGCTTCGTGACCGCACTGCCGCTGCTGCTGTTCGGGATGGCGGCCCAACGGGTTCCGCTGAGCATCATCGGGATCCTCCAGTACATCGCTCCGACGATGATCTTCCTCGTCGGCTGGCTCGTCCAGGGCGAGGAGATGCCGCCGAGCCGCTGGATCGGCTTCGCGATCGTGTGGTCGGCCCTGTGCGTGTTCGCCTTCGACCAGATCCGCGGTGCCCGCTCCCGTGCGGCCGCCCGGCGGACGGACCTGGCGGCGCGGGAGCGGGGCGCGGCCGAGACCTGATCGGGTTCCCCGTTCGAGCAAACCGAAACTACTCTCAGTGACATTGTGCTAACGTCTGGTCGTGAGCGGGGACGTGTCCCCGCTGCGACCTGGCACATGCCGCGGAGGGCCCATCCATGCAGAGCACCAGCCGAACGCCACGCGCCACGCGCGTCGCCTCGGTCCCGTGCTCGGAAGCGTCCTCCGCGCTGCCGTCCCCGTCCTCGCTGCTCTGCCTCGGGCTGCTGGTCGGCGCGGCCCTGGCCGCTCTGTGGCTGCTGGGCGGCGCCCCGGCGCACGCCGACTCCGGCCGCGACGCGGCCGACGCGCTCGTCTCGGCCGCCCCGGACGGATCGGCCCCGCTGGACGGCGTCGTTCCCGCCGAGGTCGCCGAACCCGTCACCACCACGCTGGGCACGGTCCACCAACGGCTCCAGGCCGACCCCGGCGGACGCACCGAACCCGGCGGCGCCCTGAACGGCGCCACCCGACCGGTCGCCGACGTCGGCGCCGAGGTCATCGAGGCCGTCGGCGACGCCGACCGGGCCCTGCCCGAGACCTCCGATCTCGGAACCGTCCCCGCCCTGCCCCTCGACGAGCCCCGCCGCTCCGCCGCCACCACCGCGGAGGAGGCCGGGGCCGCCGGTACCGCAACCGAACCGGCCACCGACGCCCAGGACCGTTCCGGGGCGGCCGACGACCCGGAACGCGGCCACAGCGCGCCCCCGGCCTTCGCCGCGCCCGCCGGTACCCCGTCCGACCCCGCCCACGCCGCCGTCGGCGGCGGTGACCGCGAGGACGCCGGCCCCGAACCCCGCTCACCCGAGCCGCCGGTCGGGCAGCCCGCCGCCGGGTCGCCCGCCACCACGGGGTCGTCCCCCGCACCGGCCCCCGGCATCGCCGGGTACCTCACCAGCGCGCCCATGACGGCGCCGGACTCCGACGCGCTCCGTCCGGCCCCGCGCCACCACCGCGCGGCGCCCGCGGTCGGCGCTGACGACCCCACGGTCTCGCCCGACTAGGACGTCCGGAGGACGCCGGAGGGACGCCACCCGAGCCCTCCGCCCTCCCCGGACCGTCCCAGCCGCGGCCGCGCCGCACCCGTTCTGGGAGCTGACCTGAGCCCCGTGCCCACCGCTCACGTGGCTCATGTCAGCCGGAGGTCCACGACTCCCCGGCTTCGGCCTACCGCGTCCCGCGCGCAGGCCGCCCCGATATCCACGAAACTTCTGGAAGGACACCCATGACGCAGGCCAAGCGCACCTCCGCCCGGGCCGTACTCCTCGCTGCCGGAACGGCCGGATTCGTCGCCCTCGGCGCCGGAGTCTCGACCGCCGACACGATGGCCACCCCGATGCACGAGGTCGCCCCCACCGTCGAGCGGGCCCTCGTCGAGGGCGTCGCTCCCACCATGCACAGCCTCGCCCCCGAGGGCGTCGGGCCGATCGCGGACAGCGCGCTGAGCGAGCTCCAGGAATCGGCCACCCCCGCCAAGCCCGCCCCCGACCTGGCCGCGCCCCTGCCCGACGGCCGCCCCGTGGCCACGCCGCTGGGCTCGGTCCCCAACCCCACGGGCGACCTGGCCGACGCCGTGGCCGAGGCCCAGTCCGCCACCGGGCTGGACGGCGTCACCGAGGAGACCGCCGCCCACCGGGCCGGCGCCTCCGTGGAGCAGACCTCCCTGAAGGCCGGGACCCTGGTGGAGGACATGGGCCACGGCACCGGCGCCTCGCTGGAGGAGACGGCCACCGACCTGCTGCCGCACACCGTGGAGGCGACCCGGGCGCTGCCCGAGGAGCTCGAACTGGACCAGGCCACCGACGCGGTCCGGCTGCCCGACACCGCGGAGGCGCCCGACCTGGGCGGCATCACCGACCTGACCGGCGACAACTCGCTGGCCCTGAGCGACGCCGCGGACCTGCAGAACACCCTGTCGCCCCTGGACTCCACCGACGAGGTCGTGCCGCAGAGCGCGGGCAAGCCCGTCACCCCGAACATGTGGGACCTCGCGCACGCCTTCGGCGTCGAGACCCCCGACCGGGTGCAGGACGTCGTCGAGTCCAACCGGCTGACCGACGACAACTACGTGGACGTCGGCGTCGACGACGCGCTCGGGATGGTCGGCAACCGCAACCTGGAGGACGGTCAGACCCTGCCGCAGGCCGCTCCGTCCGCTCCCGCCACCCCTGGGCTGGCCGACCTGACGGGCGCGCTGCTGGAGGGCGCCGGGTCCCTGGACACCACGCAGCCGGTGGGGCTGGACGGCCCCCTGGCCGGTACCGAGCTGCCGCAGGTGGCCGAGGGCGCCGAGGCGCGGACGGCCGAGGACCTGGTGTCGGGTCTGGGCCAGGGCACCGACCTGCTGGACCAGGTCGACACCAGCGACCTGGTCTCGGTGGAGGGCGGCTCCCCCGAGCAGGCCCCGGCCGAAGGAACGACGCAGCACCCGACCTTCACCGAGCTGCCCGGCTCCGAGGCGCTGCCCGTCGTCAGCTGACACCCGCCACGGTCACGGCGCCGCCCCGTTCGCACCACGGGGCGGCGCCGTCCGCGTGTCACCGGACGCGGTCCTCTGACCCGCCGGGGCACGGACGCGGACCCGCAGGGGCCCGGACACGCGAGGACCCCGCCGCCCGGTACGGGTGGCGGGGTCCTCGTGCGACGCCGGTCCGGACTCAGCCGGAGCGTTCGACCACGTAGTCGCACAGGGCCTCGAAGGCGACCCGCGCGCGCCCCTCCGGCAGCGTCGCCAGCTCGGCGCGCGCCCGGTCGGCCCAGCCGCGCAGGGTGGCGTCGGCCTCGGCCATCGCGGGGTGCACCTGCAGGAGCGCCAGTGCCTCCTCGGCCTCCGCCTCGTCCAGCGGCCGGCCCAGCAGCGACTTCAACCGCTCGTCGGCGGGGTCCGTCGAGCGCAGGGCGTAGAACATGGGCAGGGTCAGCACACCCTCGCGCAGGTCCGTCCCCGGGTTCTTGCCCGACTCGGAGGTCTTGCCCGCCACGTCGAGGATGTCGTCGGCGAGCTGGAAGGCCATGCCCAGCGCTTCACAGGCGCGGGTCACCGTGCCCACCGTCTCGGGGTCGACCTTGCCGAACATGCCGCCGAACTCGGCGGAGGAGGCGATCAGCGACGCGGTCTTGTCGCTGATCACCCGCAGGTAGTGGTCGAGGGGGTCGGTGCCCTCGGGCGGTCCGGAGGTCTCCAGGATCTGGCCCTGGACCAGTCGGCCGAACGTGGCCGCCTGCAGCCGGACGGCTTCGGTGCCCAGGTCGGCGAGCATCTCCGACGCCCGGGCGAAGACGTAGTCACCGGTGAGGATGGCGACGCTGTTGCCCCACCGCTGGTTGGCGCTGGGCTCGCCCCGGCGCAGGTCCGCCTCGTCCATGACGTCGTCGTGGTAGAGCGTCGCCACGTGGGTGAGCTCCACCACGGCCGCCGCCGAGATGAGGTCGGGTACCGTCGGGTCGCCGAAGTGCCCCGCCAGCAGCACGAGCGTGGCACGGAACCGCTTGCCGCCGGCCGCGAGCAGGTGGGAGGCGGCCTCGGTGAGCAGGGGGTCGGAGGACGCCACCGACTCCCTCAGCAGGTCCTCGACCTTCTCCAGGTCGTCCAGGATCTCCCGGGCGAGGGTCGGGTCGACTCTCGGCAGAGCGAGAAACCCGCTCGGGACAGCACCGCTCACCGTAAAGCTCCACCTGTCGAACGGGCGTGCGGTCGACCGTCGAAGCGAAGGCCAACCGCACGCTCAGCACATGAACATGATCCGACTTGCCACGGTATCCGACCCGGATTGAACCTCCAAAGCCACACCCGGGTAGTGAGTCACTCCCCGCCGGAATCCCCTGTGACCTGCGAGACCATGACCGCGGTCGGCTCCGGCCCGCTGTCCGGAGACGGCACGAGGTTGTCCAGCACGAGACCGGGGAACACCCCGAGGACGAGCGTGGCCGCCACACCCAGGGTGATCACCCCGCCCGTGAGCACGCCCGCCCGTACCACCGTGGGGGCCTCGTGCTCCGGGTCGCGGAAGAACATCACCACGATGATCCGGACGTAGAAGAACGCCGTCACCGCGCTGCTCAGGACACCCACGACCACCAGCGGGGCAGCACCCGCGGCCAGCGCGGCCTCGAACACCGCGAACTTGCCGATGAACCCGCTCGTGAGCGGGATCCCGGCGAACGCCAGCAGGAACAGGGCCAGCGCACCGGCCAGAGCCGGGTGGCGGCGGCCCAGTCCGGCCCACCGGTCGATCTCGTTGAGCTCCTGCGCCCCGTCCTTGGTCCGCACCAGCGTGATCACCGCGAAGGCGCCCAAGGTGGTGAACCCGTAGGCGCCCAGGTAGAACATGGCGCCCGCGAGCCCGTCCGTGCTGCCCGCCACCACGGCGGTCAGGATGAACCCGGCGTGCACGACCGACGAGTAGGCCAGCAGCCGCTTGATGTCGCGCTGTGAGACCGCGACCACGGCGGCGACGACCATCGTGAGAACGGCCACCGTCCACAGCATCGGCTCCCACACGTCCGCCGAGCCGCCGAAGGGCACGAAGAACACCCGCAGCAGGGCGCCGAACGCGGCGACCAGCGTGCAGGAGGCCATCAGGGCCGTGATCGGGGTCGGGGCGCCCTGGTAGACGTCCGGCTTCCAGTTGTGGAAGGGCACGGCGCCGACCTTGAACAGCAGGCCGATCGAGACCAGGCCCACCCCCATCAGCAGGAGCGGTTCCCCGTTTCCGCCGTCGGCGAAGATCGGCGCTCCCCCGGCCTCCACGGCCTCGCGGACCGCCGCGAAGCCGACCGACCCCGCGTAGCCGTAGACCATCGCGATGCCGAACAGGAAGAACGCCGAGGCGAACGCGCCCAGCAGGAAGTACTTGACCGCGGCCTCCTGGGAGAACAGGCGACGGCGGCGGGCCAGCCCGCACATCAGGTACAGCGGCAGGCTCATCACCTCGAGGGCGACGAACATGGTCAGGAAGTCGTTCGACGCCGGGAACATCAGCATGCCCAGCACCGCGAACAGCACCAGCGGGTACACCTCGGTGTGCTGGGAGCCCGCCATGATGTGCGCGCGCTCCTCCTCGCTGCCGGGCACCGTCGCCGCCTGCGCGGCGAAGGCGTCCCGACCGTCCCCGCGCTCGGTGATCAGCACGAGGCTGACGAGCGCCAGGACCGTGATGGTGCCCTGGAAGAACAGGACCGTGCGGTCCACCGCCAGTGCTCCGGCGGCGACCGTGGTGCCCTCCTCCCCCACCGAGCCCACCTGCAGGACGAGCAGGACGAAGGTGGTCAGCAGCGCCAGGACGGCCAGGCCGACCTGGGGGCCGCGGCGCCGCTCCCGGGGCAGGAAGGCCTCGAACAGGACCGCCAGCACCCCGGCCGCGAAGACCGTGAGCAGGGGTGCGAGCAGCCACCAGTCCAGCTGGGGCGCGGCCTCGGTGATGGTGCGCTGCGCGGCCGTGTTCACCGCCTGCGCGGGAATGAGGGGGATCACTCCTCTTCTCCTTCCTCGGAGGCGCCGTCGGCGGCCACGTCGGCCTCGGGCACGATCTCCACCGTCCGTTCGACGGCGGGGTTCACCGCGTCCAGCAGAGGCTGCGGGTACAGCCCGAACGCGATGATCAGCGCGATGAGCGGGCCGACCGCCCACATCTCGCGCACGGACAGGTCACGCAGACCCGTGAGCTTCTCGGGGGTGGGGCCGTTCATGGTGCGCTGGTACATCCACAGGATGTAGAGCGCGGCCAGCACCACACCCGCGGTGGCCAGCACCGCCGGGATCGGGCTGAAGGCGTACACGCCCACGAACACCAGGAACTCGCTGACGAACGGCGCCAGGCCGGGCAGGGCCAGGCCCGCCAGACCGACCACCAGGAACGCCCCGGCCAACCGCGGCGCCACCTTCTGCACGCCGCCGTAGTCGGCGATGCGCGCCGACCCCTGGCGGGCGATGAGGAAGCCCACGATCAGGAACAGCGCACCGGTCGCGAACCCGTGGTTGACCATGTACAGCGCCGCTCCGGCCTGCGCCTGCGGGGTCAGCGCGAAGATGCCCAGGGTGATGAACCCGAAGTGGGAGACCGACGTGTACGCGATCAGGCGCATCATGTCGCTCTGCCCGATGGCGAGGATCGCCCCGTAGACGATGCTCACCAGGCTCAGCGCCACCACCGGCCACACGAACCAGGACACGGCGGACGGGAAGAGCTCCAGGCAGAAGCGCAGCATCCCGTAGGTGCCGACCTTGTCCAGCACGCCGACCAGCAGGACGGCGGTGCCCGGCCGGGAGGACTGCGCGGCGTCCGGGAGCCAGGTGTGCACCGGCCACATCGGCGCCTTGATCGCGAAGGCGATGAAGAAGCCCAGGAACAGCCACCGCGCGGTGGACGGGTCGATCGCGGCCAGCGCGCCGCCCGGGTCGGTCAGTTCGGTCCACAGGAACGTGCCGCCGTGGACGTACACGCCGATGACCGCGACCAGCATGATCAGACCGCCGGCGAGGCTGTAGAGCAGGAACTTCACGGCCGCCTTGGCGCGGTCGTCGCCGAGCCCGTACCGCCCGATCATGAAGTAGACCGGGATCAGCATGGCCTCGAAGAACACGTAGAACAGGAAGACGTCGGTGGCGGCGAAGACGCCGACCATCATCGCCTCCAGCACGAGGATCAGCGCGAAGTACCCGCGCCCGCCGTCCTCACGGTCGTCGTGCTCGTTCCAGGCGGCGACGATGACCAGCGGCACCAGGACCGCCGACATCAGGATCAGCACCAGGGCGATGCCGTCGACGCCCACCGCGTAGTGGACGCCGAAGCGCGGGATCCAGGGGACGACCTGCTCGAACTGGAGGCCGCCCGCCTGCGAGGTGTCGAAGCGCAGCGCCATGGCGGCGACCACGAGCAGGGTCGCCAGCGAGGTGCCCAGCGCGATCCGCTTCGCGGTCCGCCCGTCGGCCGAGGCGCCCGCGCCCGGACCGGCCGGGGGCCGGACCCGGGTGGCGGTGCCCGCGCCTCCGGCCTGCGCCGAGGCGGTCGCGACGGCCGGCTCGGCGGGCGCCTTGGCGCGTGGCAGCGCCCAGATCAGGATCGCGCCCACGACGGGCAGCGCGATGGCGATGGTGAGCCAGGGGAACATTGTCTAGAACCTCACAACCAGCGTCGCGGCGACGATGACGGCGCCGAAGAGCATGGTGAGCGCGTAGGAGCGGGCGAACCCGGTCTGTGCCCTGCCGAGCCCGGACGAGGAGTCGCGCACGCTCGTGCCGAGCCCGTGGACGGCGCCGTCGATGACCTTGTCCTCGATCACGACCAGCGCCTTGGTGAGGACCTGGCCGGGTCGCATGAACAGGCCCTCGTTGATCTCGTTGCCGTACAGCTCCCGGCTGGCGGCGACCGTGACGAGGTTCCCCTTCGGGGCGGTGGCGGCCACCGGCCGCCGCAGGTACATCGCCCAGGCCGCGGCCACGCCGAGGACCAGGACGGCCAGCGCGGCGATGCCGTAGGGGGCGGTGAACGCGTGCGCCACGTCGAAGTGGTGCGGGTGCGCTCCGGTGGCGGGGGTGAGGAACGCGGCGAACCGGTCCCCCAGCATCAGGAATCCGCCGAGCGCCACCGAGCCGATCGCCAGCACGACCATGGGGGCGGTCATGCTGGTGGGCGACTCGTGCGGGTGCACGCCCTCCTCCCAGCGCTTGGCGCCGAAGAAGGTCATGAACATCATCCGCGACATGTAGAACGCGGTCAGGGCGGCGCCGACGATGACGGCGGTGCCCAGCACCACGCCCTCCGTGCCGCCGATCCCGAAGGCCGCGGAGATGATGCTCTCCTTGGTCCACCAGCCCGACAGGAACGGCACGCCGATGATGGCGAGGTAGCCGAGGCCGAAGGTGGCGAAGGTGATCGGCATCTTCGTGCGCAGGGCCCCGTACCGGCGCATGTCCACGCCGTCGTTCATGGCGTGCATGACCGATCCGGCGCCCAGGAACAGCCCGGCCTTGAAGAAGCCGTGCGTGACCAGGTGGGCGATGGCGGCCACGTAGCCGACCGGGCCGAGCCCGGCGGCCAGGACCATCATGCCGATCTGGCTCATCGTGGACCCCGCCAGGGACTTCTTGATGTCGTCCTTGGCCGAGGCGATGATCCCGCCCGCGAGCATTGTCGCGGCGCCGACCACGGTGACGGCCGTCTGGGCGACCGGGGCGCCCTCGAAGATGGGCCCGGCCCGGACGATGAGGTACACGCCGGCGGTGACCATGGTGGCGGCGTGGATGAGCGCCGACACCGGGGTCGGGCCCTCCATCGCGTCGAGCAGCCACGCCTGGAGCGGGAGCTGCGCGGACTTGCCGCAGGCGCCCAGGAGCAGGAGCAGGCCGATCGCGAGCAGGACGCCGTCGCCGGCGGTCGGGACCGCGGCGAACACGTCGCTGAAGCTGATCGCACCCAGCACCGAGAACATGATCATGATCGCCACGAGCAGGCCGATGTCGCCCACCCGGTTGATCAGGAACGCCTTCTTCGCGGCGGTGGCGGCGGACGGCTTGTACTGCCAGAACCCGATGAGCAGGTAGGACGCCAGGCCGACGCCCTCCCAGCCGAGGAAGAGCAGGACGAAGTTGTCGGCCAGCACCAGCACGAGCATGGCGGCGACGAACAGGTTGAGGTAGGCGAAGAAGCGCCGCCGCCCCGCGTCCTCGGCCATGTAGCCGACCGAGTAGATGTGGATGAGGGAGCCGACGAAGGTGATCAGCAGGACGAACGTGATCGACAGGGGGTCGATCAGCAGGTCGACGCCGGCCGTGAAGCCGCCGACCGCGAACCACTCGTAGACGGGGACGGAGACGCTGCGCGCGTCCGGGGCGCGGCCGAGCAGGTCGACCAGGACGGCGACCGCCCAGGCGAAGGAGGCCACCGGCAGGGCGACGCCCAGCCAGTGTCCCCAGCCGTCGGTGCGCCGGCCGCCGAGCAGCAGGACCGCCGCGCCCGCGAGCGGCAGGGCGATGAGGAGCCAGGCGTTCGACAGCACAGCGCCGTCGGCCAGGGTCGCCGCCCCCGTTTCGGCGGCGAGGTAGGTGTGAGGTGTCACTTCCACGTCGCCTTCTAGTGCTTGAGCAGGTTCGCGTCATCGAGCGACGCGGACCTGCGGGTTCGGAAGATCTGCATGATGATCGCGAGTCCCACGACCACCTCGGCGGCGGCGACGACCATCACGAAGAACGCGATGACCTGCCCCTCGATGTCTCCGTGCATCCGGGCGAACGCCACGAACGCCAGGTTGCAGGCGTTGAGCATGAGCTCGACGCACATGAAGACGATGATCGCGTTGCGCCGGATGAGCACGCCGACCGCGCCGATGGTGAAGATCAGCGCCGCGAGGACGATGTAGTTCATCGGGTCCACGAGGACTCCACCTCCTGCCCGTTGCTGTTGCCGTTCTCCTCGGTCTCCGCGGTCTCCTCGTCGGTCCGGCCGTCCTCGTCCAGGACCGGCCGGCCCTCCTTGGAGCGGGTGGAGTCCGACGCGCCGCCGGGCAGCGGCGGCCGTCCGGCCTGGACGTCGCCGGGCACGCCCGACTGGTACTCGGGGTCGCGCGCGGTGAGCACCGGGTTGAGGGACAGGGACGAGACCGAGCCGTCCGGCAGCAGCGCGGGCATGTCGATCGCGTTGTGCCGGGCGTAGGTGCCCGGTCCGGGCAGCGGGGTCGGGTGGTCGCCGCGGATGCGGTCCTCGGAGATCTCCCGCTGGGTGCGGCGCTTCTTGGTCCGGGCGGTGTGCGCCAGGACCATGGCGCCCAGGACGGCCGTGATGAGCAGCGCCCCGGTGGCCTCGAAGGCGACCACGTAGCGCAGCAGGAGCTCGCCCGCGATCCACGGGACGGTGCCGCCGGCGGCCGCGGCCCCGGCGGCGAGGCCCTGCGGGTCGCCCACGACGATGCGGGTGATGCCGGTGGTCAGGGCACCGACGAAGGCCAGTGCCACGATCGCGGTCATGATGCGCTGCCCGCTCAGCGTCTCCACCAGGGAGTCGGCCGAGCTGACGCCGACGAGCATCAGCACGAACAGGAACAGCATGAGGACGGCGCCGGTGTAGACGACGATCTGGACGACCATGAGGAACGGCGCCTCGTTGATGCCGTAGAACACGGCCAGGCTGACCATCGTCAGGGCCATCGACATCGCCGAGTGCACGGCCTTGCGGGAGAAGACCACGCCCAGGGCACCGAGGACGGCCACGGTGCCCAGGACCCAGAACACGGACGCCTCGCCGCCCCCGATGGGCGCGGCCGCCGCTGTCACGGCGGAGGTGGTGGCTGCGGTGATCAACGGACCGCCTCCGTGCTCTCGGGCCGGTCCTGCGTCCCGTGCTGACCGCGCCCGGTCGCGTAGTAGTCCTGCTCGTCGTCGCCGAGCCGCATCGGGTGCGGCGGCTCCTCCATGCCCTCCTTGAGGGGGGCGAGCAGCTGCTCCTTCGTCCAGATCAGGCTCTGCCTGCTGTCGTCGGCCAGCTCGTACTCGTTGGTCATGGTGAGCGCGCGGGTCGGGCAGGCCTCCACGCACAGGCCGCACAGGATGCAGCGCAGGTAGTTGATCTGGTAGACGCGGCCGTAGCGCTCGCCGGGCGAGTACCGGTCGTCGTCGCTGTTGTCACCGGCCTCGACGTAGATCGCGTCGGCCGGACAGGCCCAGGCGCACAGTTCGCACCCGATGCACTTCTCCAGACCGTCGGCCCACCGGTTCAGCTGGTGCCGACCGTGGAAGCGCGGCGCCGTGGGGCGCTTGACCTCCGGGTACTCGATGGTCGGCACCTTGGTGAACATGGTGTGGAAGGTGACGCCGAATCCCTTGACGGGGTTGAGCCACTCAAGCACCGGTAACCTCCTCACCCTTCTTGTTGCTGTCGCCGCCGACGGCGGCGGCCGTCCTCGGCGGTTCGGCGAGCACACTGCTGCCGTAGTGCGGGGCGGTGCTCGGAGGCACCGGGAAACCGCCGAAGGCGGGATCCTTGTGGGCGCGGCGGGCGTTCTGCGCGCGCAGGCGGGCGTCCTCCGCGCGCTCGCGGCGCGCGTGGCGGACCCAGGCGTAGAAGGCGGCGATGGTGACCGCCGAGAACCCGGCGACGACCAGGCCGACCACCACCGGGGAGGCGTCGTCCAGGATGAGCATCCGCACGACGGCGACCGCGGTGATCCACACGAGCTGGATGGGGATGAGCACCTTCCAGCCGAGCTTCATCAGCTGGTCGTAGCGCACTCGGGGCAGGCTGCCGCGTGCCCAGATGAACAGGAACATCACGCACAGGAACTTGAGCAGCCACCACAGGGCGGGCCACCAGCCCTCGTTGGCGCCGGGCAGGATCGCGGTGACCCCGGGCGGGGCGAGCCAGCCGCCGAGGAAGAGCGTGACGGAGACGGCGGCGACCGTCACCATGTTCACGTACTCGGCGAGGAAGAACATCGTGAACTTCATGGACCCGTACTCGGTCATGAAGCCGCCGACGATCTCGCCCTCGCCCTCGGCGAGGTCGAACGGGAGCCGGTTGGTCTCACCGACCATCGTCACCAGGTAGACGAGGAAGGACGGCAGGAGCAGCACGGCGAACCAGACCCCGCGCTGGGACTCGACGATCCCGGAGGTCGTGAGCGTCCCGGACATGATGAAGACCGCGACGAAGGACAGGCCCATCGCGATCTCGTAGCTGATCACCTGCGCGGAGGCGCGCAGGCCGCCGAGCAGGGCGTAGGGGGACTGGGAGGCCCAGCCGCCGAGCACGAACCCGTACACGCCCAGGGCTGCGGTGGCCAGGACGACCAGCGCGGCGATGGGCAGGTCGGTGAGCTGGAGCGGGGTCGTGACCCCGAACATGTTCACCTCGGGGCCGACCGGGATGACCGAGAACGCGATGAAGGCGGGCACGGCCGCGATCATCGGCGCGGCGATGTAGACGAACCGGTCGACCCCGCGCGGGATCAGGTCCTCCTTGAGGGAGAGCTTGATGCCGTCGAACAGGGACTGCAGGAGACCGAAGGGCCCCATGCGGTTGGGTCCGTGGCGCTGCTGCATCCGGCCCATGACCTTGCGGTCGGCCATGATCATCATCAGCACGCAGACCATCAGGAAGACGAAGATGCCCACGGCCTTGATGGTCGTGATCCACCAGGGGTCCTGCCCGAAGGCGGTCAGGGTGCTCTCCGAGGCCAGTTGGGCCGCCTGCGGAGCGAGAGCGGGGGTCACTGCTGCCCTCCAGGAGTGTCGGACGCGGCCACGATGACCGTGGAGCCGGCGCCGCCGCCCAGGTCGCGGCGGATGTCGCAGCCGTCGGCGTTGGCGGGGAGCCAGACCACGCGGTCGGCGACGTCGGTGACGATGGCGGGAACGGTCACGGACCCGTAGGGCCCGGTGACGTGCAGCGTTCCGCCGTCGGTGACGCCGACCTCGTCGGCCGTGGCCCTGGACAGGTAGGCGCGGGGCCGACGCGCGGTCCCGGCGAGGAAGGGCTCGCCGTCCTCCATGCGTCCGGTGCCGAGGAGCTGGCGCCAGGTCGACAGGATCGCCTGGCCGGGCCCGACCTCGGGGACGGGGACCGGCCGGGTCGCGGGTGAGGCGGGGCGCTCGCCCGACCACGGGCCCAGGTCGCGCAGCTCCGCGTAGGCCGCCGCGGCGTCGGGCAATCCCAGGTGCACGTCCATGGCATCGGCGACGGCCGACAGGGCGCGCTGGTCGGACAGGGCCCCGGGGACCTTGAGCGCGTCGCCGAAGGGCCGGTGGCGGCCCTCCCAGTCGACGAAGGTGCCGGACTTCTCGGCGACGGCGGCGACCGGGAGGACCACGTCGGCGCGGTCGGTGACCTCGCTCGCCCGCAGTTCGAGGCTGACCACGAACGGCACGCGCGCCAGGGCGGCGCGGGCGGCTTCGGGGTCGGGCAGGTCGTCCAGTTCCACCCCGGCGATGACCAGGGCGTCCAGGTCTCCGGCGGCCGCGGCCTCGATGATGGCCGCGGTGTCGCGGCCCGGGGCCTCCGGCAGCGAGCCGACGTTCCAGGCGCGGGCGACCTCGGCGCGGGCGGCCGGGTCGGCGACGGGGCGCCCGCCCGGCAGCAGGCCGGGCAGCGCGCCGGCGTCGATCGCCCCGCGCTCGCCCGCGCGGCGCGGGATCCAGGCCAGGCGCGCGCCGGTCCGCCGGGCCAGGGCCGCGGCGGCGCTCAGCGCGCCGGGGACGGCGGCCAGGCGCTCGCCCAGGAGGATGACCGCTCCCTCCTTGCCGAGGGCCTCGACCACGTCGGGGTGCTCGACGTCCAGGGCGTTGAGGGTGCGGGCCTCGTCACCGGGCACGGTCTGGACGAGCGAGCCATCGGTCTTGGTCAGGCCGAGGCTGGCGTGCGAGGCCACCGAGTGGACCCGCACCCCGTTCTTGCGCGCGCCCTTGCGCAGGCGCAGGAAGACCAGGGGCGACTCGTCCTCGGGCTCGAACCCGGCCAGGAGCACGGCGGGCGCCTTCTCCAGGGCGGTGTAGTCCACGTCGACGGGGGTTCCGGCGACGTGGGCGGCCAGGAACTCGGCCTCCTCCGCGGAGTGGGCGCGGGCGCGCAGGTCGATGTCGTTGGTGCCCAGGGCCACCCGCGCGAACTTCGCGTAGGCGTAGGCGTCCTCGTAGGTGAGGCGGCCGCCCGTCAGGACACCGACGCGGCCGCGTGCGGCGCCCAGGCCGCGTGCGGCGATCGAGACGGCCTCGGACCAGGAGGCGAACTCCAGGGCGTGGGACTCGTCGTCGCGGACCAGGGGGCGGGAGAGGCGGTCGGCCTGGGTGGCGTAGGTGAACGCCCACCGGCCCTTGTCACAGTTCCACTCCTCGTTGACCTGGGGGTCGTCCCCGGCCAGGCGGCGGGTGACCTTGCCGCGCCGGTGGTCGGTGCGCTGGGCGCAGCCGGAGGCGCAGTGCTCGCACACGCTGGGGGTGGAGACCAGGTCGAAGGGGCGGGACCGGAACCGGTAGGCGGACCCGGTGAGGGCGCCGACCGGGCAGATCTGGACGGTGTTGCCGGAGAAGTAGGAGTCGAAGGACTCCCCCTCGGCGATCCCGACCTGTTCCTGGGCGCCGCGCTCCATCAGCTCGATCAGCGGGTCGCCGGCGATCTGGGCGGCGAAGCGCGTGCAGCGGGCGCACTGGATGCAGCGCTCGCGGTCGAGCAGCACCTGGCTGGAGAGCGCGATCGGCTTGGGGAAGGTGCGCTTGACGTCGACGAAGCGCGTCTCGCCCTGCCCGTTGGACATCGCCTGGTTCTGCAGGGGGCACTCCCCGCCCTTGTCGCAGACCGGGCAGTCCAGCGGGTGGTTGATCAGCAGGAACTCCATGATCCCGCGCTGGGCCTTCTCCGCGACCTCGGAGGTCAGGTGGGTGTTGACCACCATGCCCTCCATCACCGTGATGGTGCAGGAGGCCTGCGGCTTGGGCATGCCCCGCCCGTTGCCCATGTCGGGGATCTCCACCAGGCACTGGCGGCAGGCCCCGACGGGGTCCAGGAGGGGGTGGTCGCAGAACCGGGGGATCTGGATGCCGAGGAGTTCGGCGGCCCGGATCAGCAGCGTGCCCTTGGGGACCTGGATCTGGAACCCGTCGATCGTGACGGTGATGAGGTCCTCGGGGGGCGGCGCGGCCGCGGCGCCGCCGGAGGAGTTGGAGGTGACGGTCACTTGTTCCCTCCCCAGAGGGTGGCCTTGGAGTGGTCGAAGGGGCAGCCGCCCTTGTCCACGTGGTCGATGTACTCCTGGCGGAAGTGCTTGATGGAGGACATGACCGGGCTGGTCGCGCCGTCGCCGAGCGCGCAGAAGGAGCGGCCGAGCAGGTTGTCGCAGATGTCCAGGAGCTTGTCGAGGTCGGCTTCGGTGCCCTCTCCGCGCTCCAGGCGGTCCAGGACCTGGACCATCCAGAAGTTGCCCTCGCGGCAGGGCGTGCACTTGCCGCAGGACTCGTGGGCGTAGAAGGCGATCCAGCGGCCGACCGCGCGGACGACACAGGTCGTCTCGTCGAAGATCTGGAGTGCGCGGGTGCCGAGCATGGAGCCGGCGGCGCCCACCGACTCGAAGTCGAGCGGTGTGTCCAGGTGCTCGTCGGTGAAGATGGGCGTGGAGGAGCCGCCGGGGGTCCAGAACTTGAGCCGGTGCCCGTCGCGGATCCCGCCCGCCATGTCGAGCAGTTCGCGCAGGGTGATCCCGAGCGGCGCCTCGTACTGGCCGGGGTTGGTGACGTGGCCGGACAGGGAGAAGAAGCCGAATCCGGCGGACTTCTCGGTGCCCATGGAGGTGAACCACTCGGCGCCGTTGGCGACGATGCCGGGGACGCTGGCGATGGACTCGACGTTGTTCACCACGGTGGGCGAGGCGTAGAGCCCGGCGACGGCGGGGAAGGGCGGCTTGAGCCGGGGCTGGCCGCGGTAGCCCTCCAGGGAGTCCAGGAGGGCGGTCTCCTCGCCGCAGATGTAGGCGCCCGCTCCGGCGTGCACGACGACGTCGAGGTCGAAGCCGCTGCCCTGGATGTCCTTGCCCAGGAGCCCGGCCTCGTAGGCCTCGGCCACGGCCTTGCGCAGGCGGCGGATGACGTGGACGACCTCGCCGCGCACGTAGATGAAGGCCTGGCTGGACTTGATCGCGTAGGAGGCGATCGCCACGCCCTCCACCAACACGTGCGGGTTGGCGAGCATGAGCGGGATGTCCTTGCAGGTGCCCGGCTCGGACTCGTCGGCGTTGACGACGAGGTAGCGCGGGTTGGGGTTGTCCTTGGGCAGGAACCCCCACTTCATGCCCGTGGGGAACCCGGCGCCGCCGCGGCCGCGCAGGCCGGACTGCTTGACCAGGTCCACGATGGCGTCGGGGTCCATCGACAGGGCCTTGGCCAGGGCGGAGTAGCCGCCGGTGGCCTTGTACCCGTCGAGGGTGAAGGAGTCGGCGCGGTCCCAGTCGCGGGACAGGATCGGGGTCAGGGTGGTCATTTGGCGCCCTCCTCACCCTGCTCGTCGGGGCGTGCCGGGAGGTCGTCGGGGTCCGGGGCCCGCCAGCCGCGCTGCTGGGCGAGTGTGAGCCCGGCGAGCGAGGGGCCGGCCGCCTGGACGCCCTCTCCGGCGCGGCCGTCGTCGAACCCGGCGAGCACGCGCGAGGCCTGCTTCCAGGTGCACACGCTCGACGGACCGCGGGTGGGGGCGACGTCGTTGCCCAGGCGCAGGTCGTCGACCAGCTGCTTGGCGCTGGCGGGCGTCTGGTTGTCGAAGAACTCCCAGTTGACCATCACCACCGGCGCGAAGTCGCAGGCCGCGTTGCACTCGACGTGCTCCAGCGTGACCTTGCCGTCCTCGGTGGTCTCGGCGTTGCCGAGGTCCAGGTGCTCCTTGAGGGCGGAGAAGATCTCGTCACCGCCCATCACGGCGCACAGGGTGTTGGTGCACACGCCCACCTGGTAGTCGCCGCCGGGGCGGCGGCGGTACATGGTGTAGAAGGTGACCACCGCCTTGACCTCGGCGAGGGTGATGTCGAGCTGGTCGGCGCAGAACCGCATGCCGTCCTCGCTGACGTGCCCCTCCTCGGCCTGCACCAGGTGCAGCAGCGGCAGCAGCGCCGACCGCGGCTGCGGGTAGCGGCTGATGATCTCCTTGGCGTCCTGTTCCAGACGCGCGAGGACCTCGTCGTCGAATGCGCTCACCGGTCCACGCCTCCCATCACGGGGTCGATACTGGCCACGGCCGCGACGACGTCCGCCACGGTCCCGCCCTCGCACATGGCGGCGACCGCCTGCAGGTGCGTGAACGAGGGGTCGCGGAAGTGCACGCGGTAGGGACGGGTGCCGCCGTCGCTGACGGCGTAGCAGCCGAGTTCGCCCTTGGCGCTCTCGACGGCCGCGTAGGCCTGGCCCGCGGGGACCCGGAAGCCCTCGGTGACCAGCTTGAAGTGGTGGATGAGCGCCTCCATCGAGCCGCTCATGATGTGCGCGATGTGGTCCGGGGAGTTGCCCAGTCCGTCGGGGCCGAGCGCGAGCTTGGCGGGCCAGCCGATCTTGGCGTCCTCGATCATCACCGGGCCGGGCTGGAGCTTGTCCAGGCACTGCTCGATGATCTTGAGGCTCTCGTCCAGTTCGGCGATGCGGACCCGGTAGCGGGCGTAGACGTCGCCTCCGTCGGAGACGGGGACGTCGAACTCGTAGTCCTCGTAGCCGCAGTAGGGCTTGGCCTTGCGCAGGTCGAAGCCCAGTCCGGAGGCGCGTGCGAGCGGCCCGGTGACGCCGAGCGCCATGCATCCGGGCAGATTGAGGTAGGCGACGTCCCGGGTGCGGGCGAGGTAGACCGGGTTCTCGTCCAGGAGCTTGCGCATGGTCCTGACGCGCTTGGGCATCTCCGTGAGCAGCTCGCGGATCTTGCCGACCGCGCCGGGCGGCAGGTCCTGGGCGACGCCGCCGGGCCGGACGTAGGCGTGGTTCATCCGCAGGCCGGTGATGAGCTCCAGGATGTCCAGGATCATCTCGCGCTCACGGAACCCGTTGGTCATCACGGTCGTGGCGCCCAGTTCCATACCGAACGTCGCCATGGCCACGAAGTGCGAGGCCATCCGGTTCAGCTCCATGACCAGCACGCGGATGACGCTGGCCCGGTCGGGGATCCGGTCGGTGATGTCGAGGAGCTTCTCGACCGCGAGGCAGTACGCCGTCTCGTTGAAGAGCGGCGTGAGGTAGTCCATGCGGGTGACGAACGTGGTGCCCTGTGTCCACGTCCGGTACTCCATGTTCTTCTCGATACCGGTGTGCAGGTAGCCGATACCGACGCGCGCCTCGGTGCAGGTCTCACCGTCCAGGGTGAGGATCAGCCGCAGGACGCCGTGCGTGGAGGGGTGCTGCGGACCCATGTTGACCACGAGGCGCTCGGCGCTCGTGGCCTGGGCCTTCTCCACGACCTCGTCCCAGTCGCCGCCGGAGGCGTCGATGTAGTCCTCGGTGACGCTCATGTCGTGCCCCCCTTCGGAGCGGAGTGGTCGGTGGTGGTCCGTTCTCCAGGACTCACTTGTAGGACCGCCGTTCGTCCGGCGGGGGCACGGTGGCGCCCCGGTACTCGACGGGGATGCCGCCGAGCGGGTAGTCCTTGCGCTGCGGGTGGCCGTGCCAGTCGTCCGGCATCTGGATGCGGGTCAGCGCCGGGTGGCCGTCGAAGACGATCCCGAAGAAGTCCCAGGCCTCGCGCTCGTGCCAGTCGTTGGTCGGGTAGACCGACACGATCGAGGGAACGTGGGGATCGTCGTCGGGGCAGGTCGTGGCGACGCGGATCTCGCTGTTGTGCGTGATGGACCGGAAGTGGTAGACCGCGTGCAGCTCACGGCCGGCGTCGTCGGGGAAGTGCACCCCGGCCACCCCTGTGCACAGCTCGTAGCGCAGGGCCGGGTCGTCGCGCAGGTGGCGCACCAGTTCCGGCAGTGCCTCGCGGCGCACGTGGAAGGTGATCTCGCCGTGGGAGACCTCGACGCGCTCGACCGCCTCCGCCTGTTCCCCCAGAGCGGTCTCCAGGTCGTCGGCCACGCGGTCGAAGTCGGCCGTGCGCCGGTCGTCGGGGTCGGTGAAGGGGCGGCTGCTCCCGACGGGAGCGCTCCCCCGCACCTGGAGGCCGCCGAATCCGGAGGTGTCACCGGTGGTGGTGGCTCCGAACAGGCCGGTCCGCTTCACAGGGGCGGCGAGCCTTTCGCGGCCGAGCTGGTCGGGCAGGTTCTCGGCGGCCTCGTCGCGCTCGTTCTCGTTGGTCATGTCAGTCCTTGCTCACCAGCGGCAGCGAACGGCGCAGCATCCGCTCCTCGGTCTCGTCGATCTCCAGCTCCCTGTGGGCGCCGAGCTTGGTGTTCTGCACCTTGTCGTGGAGCTTGAGCACCGCGTCGAGGAGCATCTCCGGCCGGGGCGGACAGCCCGGGAGGTACATGTCGACGGGGACGATGTGGTCGACGCCCTGGACGATGGCGTAGTTGTTGAACATGCCGCCGCTGGAGGCGCACACGCCCATGGCGATGACCCACTTGGGTTCGGGCATCTGGTCGTAGATCTGCCGCAGGACGGGCGCCATCTTCTGGCTCACGCGGCCGGCGACGACCATCAGGTCGGCCTGGCGCGGGGTGGCGCCGAACTTCTCCATGCCGAACCGGGCGAGGTCGTAGTGCGGGCCGCCGACCGACATCATCTCGATGGCGCAGCACGCCAGGCCGAACGTCGCGGGCCACATGGAGCTCTTGCGGGCCAGGCCCACGACCTGCTCGACGGTCGTGAGCGCGATGCCGCTGGGGAGTTTCTCCTCGAGTCCCATCAGCTGCTGACCTCCTCGGGCCGGTTGCGGTACGGGTGACTGGGGAATGCGGACTGCTCCGCCGGCGTGCGTGTCAGTCCCATTCGAGGCCTCCGCGGCGCCATTCGTAGGCGTAGGCGATGGAGACGTTCACCAGGAAGAGGATGATCGCGATCAGGCCGAACCAACCGAGGGCCTCGAAATGCACCGCCCACGGAATGAGGAAGATGATCTCGATGTCGAAGACGATGAACATCATCGCCGTCATGTAGTACTTGACGGTGAAGCGCCCGCCGCCCGCGGGCTGGGGCGTGGGCTCGATGCCGCACTCGTACGCCTGCATCTTGGCGCGGTTGTAGCGCTTGGGGCCCAAGACCGCCCCGGCCACCATCGACACCACGACGAACGCGGCACCGATCCCGCCGAGAACGAATATCGGGGTGTAGAGCTCCAACGGTCACCCTCCTTCTGGCTGGTCGGCACGTGCGGACGTGCTTGTGAACGTTTTCACGGGCTTCCCCGCGTGGGGGGATTCCTTCCGGTCGTGCGGTGGGACGCGAGGGGCGTACCCGCCCGGGCTACGCCGCCGGCGCGATCCTGGACAGTCCGTTGATCACTCGGTCCATGGCGTCACCCTGGGTGGGTTCGGTGAGGTTGGCGAGCATCTTCAGCGCGAACTTCATGAGCGTGCGCTGGCGGAGGCCGTACTTCGTCGCGTACTTCATGAACTCGGGCTGGCCGATCACCTTCACGAAGTAGCGGCCCAGCGTGTAGTAGCCGCCGTAGGTGTCGGCGAGCACCTCGGGGTAGCGCAGCAGGGCGCGCTCGCGGGTCTGCTGGGTGGGGCGCCCGTGCGCCTGCACGATCACCTCGGCGGCGATGTTCGCGGCCTCCATGGCGTAGGCGATGCCCTCGCCGTTGAAGGGGTTGACCATGCCGCCCGCGTCGCCGACCAGCAGCAGGCCGCGGGAGTAGTGCGGAACGCGGTTGAAGCCCATGGGCAGCGCCGCGCCGCGGATGCCGCCCTTCTGGTGGTCCTCGGTGAAGCCCCACTCCTCCGGCATGCTGTCGGTCCAGCGGCGCAGGAGCTTGCGGTAGTCCACGTCCTGGAAGGAGCGGGTGGAGTTGAGGATGCCGAGGCCGACGTTGCTGGTGCCGTCGCCGACACCGAAGACCCAGCCGTAGCCGGGCAGGAGGACGTCCTTGTCGCCGCTGCGGTCCCACAGCTCCAGCCACGACTCCAGGTAGTCGTCCTTGTGGCGAGGGCTCTCGAAGTAGGTGCGCACGGCCACGCCCATGGGGCGGTCGTCGCGCTTGCGAATGCCCATGGCGACGGACAGCCGCGAGGAGTTGCCGTCGGCGGCCACGACCAGCGGCGCCCGGAAGGCCACGGGCTCGCGGTCGGCGTTCTTGGCGCGCACGCCGACGATGCGGTTGCTGCGCTCGTCCATCAGCGGGCCGGTGACGGTGGTGCGCTCCAGCAGCTTGGCGCCGGCGGAGACGGCCCTGCCGACCAGGATCTCGTCGAAGTCGTACCGGGTGCGCACGAGGCCGAACCCGGGGTAGGAGCCGAGGTCGGGCCAGGGGAGTTCCAGACGGGCTCCGGCACCGACGATGCGCAGGCCGTGGTTCTTGATCCACCCCTCGTCCTCGAAGGTGATCCCCATGGCCGTCAACTGCTTCACCGCCCGCGGGGTGAGTCCGTCGCCGCAGACCTTCTCGCGCGGGAAGGAGGTCTTCTCCAGCAGGAGGACGTCCAACCCGGCCTGGGCCAGGTAGTAGGCGGTCGTGGATCCGGAAGGGCCGGCGCCGACGACGATGACGTCGGCGTCGTACTCGATCCCTTCCCGGCCTCTGGGAGAGGAGGTGGCTGTCTCGCTCACGGGGTGGTCCTCGACTACTCGCGCGGTGCACCGTGGCGGGCCTGTGCGGGATCGACCCGCTCACGGGGGTGTGCTTCGGGGCGGTTGTGTGCTGCGGACACATCCCACAGGGGTGGTGTGTGATGTGCCTCGTGGCCTTGTGAAGCACTTCACAAGCCCACTTTTCGCAGTCTAGACCCTCCGGAGCCGCGTGGCGACCCCCGGGGGGCCATTCCTCACGCGTCACGCGCAATCATCCGATAGCACTCAGATCGCACGAAGTCCGTTGCCATACACCCATTCCCTGACAGACACGCAGCTCACGGGCACCCCCTCACCACACGCGCAACACAAGCAACACAAAAACCCCAAGGAACAGGGCGTTCCTTGGGGTTTTGGGGCGTTCTTCAAAAACTAAGTCATTTGGGGCTTTTGTCGGGGTTTGCTACTTCCGGAAGCCCCGGTGCAACGCGACCGTGCCCAGCGTCAGGTTCCGCCAGGCGACGCGGGACCAGCCCGCGTCCTGGAGGTGGCGCGCCAGCGCGGGCTGGTCGGGCCAGGCCATGATCGACTCCGACAGGTAGTCGTAGGCCTCGCTGCGCCCGGAGAAGGCGCCCGCGATCTTCGGCAGGGCGGCCATGAGGTAGGTCGAGTAGAGCTTGTCCAGCAAGGCCACGGGGATGTGGCTGAACTCGGCGATCACGAGGCGCCCGCCGGGCTTGGTGACCCTCAGCAGCTCCCGCAGCGCCTGGTCGGTGTCGTTGACGTTGCGCAGCCCGAACGAGATCGTGACGGCGTCGAAGGTCTCGTCGGCGAAGGGCAGGTGCAGGGCGTCGCCCGCCACGAACGTCACCCCGCCCCGGGAGGCCCCGCCGCGCCGCTGGGCGCCGGTCCGGAGCATGCCGAGCGAGAAGTCGCACGCGATCACCCGCGCGCCCTTGGTGACGAAGGACTCCGAGGAGGTACCGGTCCCCGCCGCCAGGTCCAGAACCAGCTCGCCGCTGTGGGCGTCGACCGCGTTGACCACGGCCCTGCGCCAGACGCGGTCCTGGCCGAGCGAGATGACGTCGTTGACGAGGTCGTAGTTGTCGGCGATGCCATCGAACATCGCCGCGACGTCCTGAGGCTGCTTGTCGAGCTTGGCGCGGGTCATGGACACCACCTTAAGGGGGCCGCTCCGCGCACCGGCCCGGGGTTCGGCGACGGGGGCGCCGGAATCCCGGGGCCCCGCGTTCAGGTGATGGGCGGGACACCCCCACCACCGAGATCGTCACCGTATGTGTTTTAGGCGCGACTCTTTGACACAATGTGGACCACCGCTTCGACCGACCCCGCCTGAGCCTGGAGAGTCTTCCGTGAAATCCACCCGCACACTCGCCTCGTTGACGATGGGCGCGCTTCTGCTCCTTCCCGCCGGCGTCACGGCCGCCGCGCCGGCCGCGGCGGCCTCCTCCGGGACGGTGAGCGAGCGCACGGTCTCGTGGACCCCGCACGTTCTGGACGGATCGGTCAAGGACATCCTCCGCGTCGGGGACACGGTCGTCGTGGCCGGAGACTTCAACCGGGTCTCCGACGCCGACCGGAGCCGCACGCACACCCGGCGCAACCTCTTCGCCTTCGAACACGGCAGCGGTGAGATCCTGCGGAGCTTCGTTCCCGAGGTGAGCGGACGGGTGAACTCGCTGGCCGAGGGCCCCGACGGCACCGTGGTCGTCGGCGGGCACTTCAGCGCGGTGAACGGCTCCGCGTCGCGCGGGCTGGCCCGGCTCTCGCTGGCGGACGGCCGGGCGGACTCCGAATTCGACGCCACCCTCGACGACGGCACCGCCTACCGGCTGGCGAGCGACGGCGACGACCTCTACGTCGGGGGGTCCTTCTCCGGGATCAACCGCGGCGGACAGCGCGGCATCGCCAAGCTCGACACCGCCACCGGCGAGGTCGACACCGGCTTCGCCCCCAGCATCGAGGAACAGCGGCGCGGCGAGCTGCGCGTGCAGGAACTGGCGCTGAGCCCCGCGGGCGACCGGCTCGTCATCAACGGGACCTTCACCGGCGTCGACGGCCACGACCGCTACCAGATCGCCATGCTCGACGCCGACGACGGCTCGGTCACCCCGTGGTCGACCTCCGCCTTCGAGCCCGAGTGCGACTACTCCCGGATGCAGACCTACATGCGCCGGATGGACTTCTCCCCCGACGGTTCCTACTTCGCCGTGGTGACGGCGGGCGGCCCCAGGGTCAAGCCCGGCCTGTGCAAGTCCGTCACGCGGTTCGAGAACACCGACCGCCCGGGCGCCCGGCCCACCTGGAGCAACCTCACCGGCGGAGACTCGCTGTACTCGGTCGAGGTGACCGACTCCGCCGTCTACGTCGGCGGGCACCAGCGCTGGATGGACAACGAGAACGGCGCCCTCAACGCCGGTCCCGGCTCGGTGGAGCGCGAGGGCATCGCCGCGGTCGATCCCCGCACCGGACGGGCGCTGCCCTGGAACCCGGGCCGCTCCCGCGGGCACGGCGTGGAGGCCCTGCACGCGACCGACGACGGCCTCTATGTCGGCAGCGACACCGAGCGCCTCGCGGACGCCTACCACGGACGCCTGGGCATGTTCCCCACCACCTGATCCGCGCCGGACGCCGGCCCTCACACGTCCCGGACGGTGGGGGCCGCGCGCTCTCAGGTGACCGGCTCGCCCTCTCGCGCGGCCTTGCGCCCCGGCTTGCGGCCACGGCGTCCCGAACCTCCGGACCCGCTCAACAGTTGCTGAACCCGCTGGTGGGACAGGTGCACGATCTCCCCCATCGATCGCTGCGACAGCCCTGCATCGCGCATGACCTCCAGAGCCTTGGCACGGATGCGTTCGTGTTCGGCCATCGCCTCCACGAAACGCGCCTCGGCGTCGATGACACGCAGGACGTCCTCGGTCACGTCCTTGCCACCGAACTCGTAGCGCCAGGTGATCGTGAAGTCCTCCGGGGAACAGTCGGTCAGGTCGGCGATGACTTCGGGAACCTCCTGCCGGACCTCGTCGAAGTCCACATAGTCGACCGCGCCCACGGTCCCCTTCGGCAGACCCGCGATGCTGACTGCCCACAGGTCCTCATCACGGGTGACGGTCACCGTGTAGTCAGGCATCACTTCTCCATCCACTTCTCACCGAACAGGTGCGCCAAGCCGCTCTCCACATCCTGCAACACACCCTGCGTCAAGTCGCGGGAATGATTCGTCAGGAGGAATCGCCCCACACGCTCACCATCAGCGTCAAGGATGACGTACACCTGGTGCGACCCCTTTCCTCGGCCCTTCATCTCCTCGATCCGCAATCCCTGCTTGCGCGCATGCCTGCGCGCCAAGGCGAGGACGGCCCTCGCCTTGAGTCGCTTGTTCACCATGAGTCTAAGACTAGGCAGATTGCAAGGCAAGAGGCTAGAAAACTAGATATTAGGTCGGCAAGATCGCATTGCCCGTGCGGCCGAAAACGCCCAAAATTTCTTGGCCAACAACCCTTGGCCAAGCAGTCTTGGGTGTTTATGGTGACGGGTATGACGGACTCCACGCCCCACCCCGACCCTCATCCGGCCGGACCGACCGACCCCTTCACCAACGCCGCCGTGCCCGACGCCCGTTCCCTGCGCGGCCTGGCCCACCCGCTGCGACTGCGCATCCTGAACCTGCTGCAGAACCGCGGGCCCGCCACCGGCAAGGCTGTCTGCGAGCGGCTCGGCATCAGCTCGGCCTCCGCCAGCTACCACCTGCGCCAACTCCTGGCGTACGGGTTCATCGAGGAGGCGCCCGAGCTGGGCTCCACCAAGGAGCGCTGGTGGCGCGCCCCGCACCGGGGCTTCCGACTGCCGGAGGAACTGGACACCGAGGCACCAGAGCTCAGCACGACCGTCCGCATGGCCGTGGCCTCGCGCTGGGCCGAGGACCTGGGCACCGCCGTCCAGATGTGGAGCTCGCAGCCGGAGGGCTGGCGCGAGGCCCAGGTCATGTCCGAGCGCCGCACCCGGCTCACGCTGGACGAACTCGCCGCGATGCGCGAGGAGATCCGCGCGGTCCTGGACCGGTACGACCGGGACGCGACCGAGGAGGTTCCCGGCGGACGCGTGGTCACCACGCACTTCGCGGCCTTCCCCAGCCCCGACCCCGACGACGAACCGCCCGGGGACCGGGCGTGAACCGGCCCGTGCCGAACCGCCCCGCGCCGAGCCGCCGTCCGCTGGTCGGCCTCGTCCTGGCCCAGGCCTGCTCCTACACCGGCAGCCGGCTGGCGCTGGTCGCCGTTCCGTGGTTCGTCCTCACCACCACCGGCAGTGCGGCCGACATGGGCCTGGTGACGCTGTTCGAGCTGGGCGCCTACACGCTCGCCCGCCTTCTGAGCGGCCCCCTGCTGGACCGGCTCGGGCACCGGGTGGTCAGCGTCCGCCTGGACGTGGTGGCCGCCGTGGCGGTGCTGTGCGTCCCCCTGTTGTACGCCACCGGGCTTCTGGCCTTCCCCCTGCTCTTGGTGCTCGTCACCGTCATCGGACTCGCGACGGGGCCCTCAGAGACCGCGAAGGTCTCCCTGACGCCCTTCGTCGCGGCGGTCACCCGCACGAGGGTGGAGCGCGTCGCGGGGCTCACCGGCACGGTGGACCGCTTCTCCCAGACCGTCGGGCCGATCGCGGCCGGAGCCGTCGTGGCCACGGCCGGCCCCCTGAACGCGTTCTACGCCAACGCCGTGCTCATGGTCCTGGCATCCGTGGTGCTGACGGTGCTCGTGCCGCGCTCCCTCGGCCGGTCCGGCTCCGGGCCCGTACCGGCCGGCACCGGAACGCCCTCGGCCGCTGACGCGGCCCCGCGCCGAGGACCGGCTACGCCGCGCAGCTGCACGAGGGATGGCGGACCGTCTGGGGCGACGCGTGCCTGCGCGCTCTCGTGCTGATGATCATGGTCACCAACCTGATCGACGTGGCCGTGATGACCGTCGTCCTGCCCGTGTGGGTGAACGGCCACGGCGCGGGCGCGCAGACCGTCGGGCTGATCGCGGGTGTCCTCGGCGGAGCGTCGGTGCTCGGGGCAGCGACAGCGGCGTGGGTCGGCCACCTGTTGCCCCGGCGGCTCACCTTCTTCGCCGCGTTCCTCGTCTCGGGGCCGCCCCGCATCCTGGTCCTGGCCCTGGACGTGCCGCTCTGGGCGGTCCTGGTGGTGTGGGGGGTGTCCGGGCTGGCCGGAGGGCTGATCAACCCGGTCCTGTCGGCGGTCCTCTTCGAGCGGCTGCCCGCGGACATGACCGGGCGCGGGATGGCCGTGGTCGGGGCGCTCGCGCGGATCGGGGCGCCCATCGGCGCTCCCCTCGTCGGCCTCGCCGTGGGCCTGCTGGGAACCCCGCCCGTCCTGTTCGCCTGTGCGGCCGTCTACCTGCTGGCGACGACCCTGCCGGTGCTCGGACCGGCCGCCTCGGCGATGGCGGCACCGCCGGCGCCGTCCATGGTCAGGACTCCCGGGCCTCCGGCTCCGCCTGCCTGACGGCCGCCTCCGGCCGCTCCTGCCCGTCGGCACCGGCGTCGGCGCCCTCCTCCTGGAGGTGGTCCTCGCGCGAGGCGCCGCCCTCGATCCGCTCGGCCACTCCGGGGGTCCGGCGGGCCTCGATCCGCTGCACGGCGGAGGCCGACATCCGGTCCCGGAGCTTGGACAGCAGGACGTAGGAGGCGAGCCCGCTGATGAGCCAGGCGAGCACCAGCGCGACCCACGACCGGGCCCCGAACAGGTACACCACTCCCAGGGCCCCCGCGAACAAGCCGACTCGGGCGGCCGTGTAGGTCAGCCAACTACGCATGGAAAAGCCTCACAACAGACGTTTACCTGGACTAGATTGGTCACCACGCCGCATCCGAGGGCGAGGCGCCCGGCCCGGCGTGTTCCGGCCGGTCGCGTATCCCTCGCGGACGCCGCTTCGGAGGGGCTCCCTCCAGATTAAGGCCGTGCCCGAGCACCAGCCCACCAGGTCCGGTAAGTCGCGATTCACCAAGTCATGGGATGTTTCCAATCCCGACAGGAGGGCCCGAACATCACGTTCCGGTCACATATCCGGTACTCCTCCCCCCAACGCGGCAATTTCTCCGAAAACTAGGGAGGAAACGGACCAACTCGTGCACACTAGGGGATCAAACGCCCGCCGCCCCCAAACTCCAAGGCGGGCATGATTGGGGGAACGTGAAGGTGGAACGAGCAACCGAACGCCTGTTGACCCCCGGGGAAGTGGCCTCACTCTTCCGGGTTGATCCCAAGACCGTGACACGCTGGGCCGCCTCCGGGCGGATCAGCAGCATCAGAACCCCCGGTGGCCACCGCCGCTTCCGGGAGTCCGAGGTCCGGGCGCTCCTGCTCGGAGAACCGAGCGAAAGCACCCCCTGAGGGCACCCTGCCGTGTGCGGCCGCTCCGGGACGTCCCGCCCGGCCGTGCGCAGTGGACAGATCAGAGTAGGCTGGAACCATGGTGTGGCTCGGTGGCCTGATCACGCTCGTGACGATCGTTCTGTGGGTGTACGCGTTCTTCGACGCGTTGACCACCCCTGCCCAGGAGGCGCGCAACCTCCCGAAGATCCTGTGGCTCGTCGTGATCGCGCTCTTCATGCCGGTCGGTTCGATTCTGTGGCTCTTCCTCGGGCGGCCTCGACAGGACGTCGCCGTCCAGGGGAACGCGCCCTCCCCGGCTCAGGCCGCGAGCGCCGCGGACGACCTGGATCCGTCGGACTTCGCCAAGCCCTCGGACAGCCCGCACCCGCTCGGCCCGGACGACGATCCCGAGTTCCTGCGAGGCCTCGGCCGGCGGATCGACCCGGACGACTGACCACGACGAACGACACGACGGTGGGGCCGCGTCCGCGAGGGCGCGGCCCCACCGTCGTTCTGCGTCCGGGGCGCGGGTGATGCGCCGCCGGGGCGTCCCGTCGTCCTACAGGAGGCCGGCACCGACCTTGCGCGGCAGGGAACGGACGGCCCACACCGGCTGGACCCGCTGGACGTACTCCGGCGTCCAGGTCCGCTCGGTGCCCAGCGCCCGGTCCGGGTAGAGCTCGTTGTGCTCGGCGACCAGGTCGACCGCGTTCAGCCGCCCGCGGCCCTCGTGCATCACGGCGTTGCCGCGCGCCACCAGGTCAGTGCCGCCCCAGTTGTAGACGATCTCACCGGCGCCGGTGCCGTCACGCAGGTCGAAGACGTTGTTCTCCGCGTACAGCTGCGACTCCTTGCCCGCGCCGAGGGAGTACTGGTACTGGTCGCCGGCCAGCGTGTAGTGGTTGTTGTAGACGTGGACCTGGCCGAAGCGCACGCGCGGCGCCCGCTGGCCGAGCCCGTCGAAGTGGTTGTGGTGGTAGGTGACCCGCAGGTGGCCGCGGTCCGTGGTCCGGCTGTCGCTGTTGCCCACGATCATCGCCTTGTCCCGTCCCGCGAAGTGGTTGTAGGACACGGTGACGAGGTCGGACCGGCGGACGATGTCGAGCAGGCCGTCGTGCACCTCGTACTTGCTGCCGAAGTACTCCGGCAGCTCGCTGCCCGGGTTGTCGCCGTCGTCGAACGTGCTGTGGTCCACCCACACGTTGGTCGCGCCGGAGAGCTCGATGTTGTCGTACTCGGAGTTCCAGTTGCCGGTGTTGCCGTCCTTGGGGTCCCAGCCCGGGAAGCAGTCGTAGGCGTCGGAGAAGGTCAGGTTGCGCAGGATGACGTTCTCGACGTTGTGCACCTGGAGCGCCACCCCGGTCAGGCCGGCGTCCTCACCCGCGCCGACCACGGTGGTGTTGGACCCGACCTTGACCCGGATCTGCGCGGCCTGGTTGCGGTACGAGGCGTCCCGCGCCTCCTCCAGCGGTCCCTCAGGGTCCTCCCAGCCCCACACCTCGGGGTCGTAGGTGGCGAGGTAGTCCTCCCGGGTGTAGCCGTCGACGGCGTAGTCCTCGCAGCTGATCGCCGTGCCGTCCGCGGTGGTGTTGCCGTCGATCAGGCCGTCGACGACCACGATGCGCGGCCGGTCGTCGTCGCGCGGCCCGACCGCCGCGCGCAGCTCCTCCATCGTGGAGACGTGGACGACGTCCTCCTCCGCGGCCGCGGAGCCGCCGGTGGTCCCGTCGCCGGCCGAGCCCCAGCCGCCGCCGTCCGCGAGCACCTGGCGGGTGATGTCACGGGGATGGTGGCCGCGGTCGGCGGGCGCGGCGTGCACGGTGGTGACAGCGGTCGCGGTCAGTGCCACCGCCATGGTCAGGGTCACGGGTAGGGCCAGTCTTCGCATGTTCGTCCGTCCGCTCGGGGGATCAGTCCGGGCCGGATCGCGCCCGGACTGCAAACGTTTGCACGAAGATGCCGTGAAACGCGCCGCCCAGTCAACCCCTTCGTCATATGATCGTCATGGAAAACTGCGGAAAACTGCACTAGCATCCATGTGAATGGACAATCCGGACAGCACGTCACGGCCGCTGACTTTCAGCAACCGATTGCTGTTGTCCCAGGATCAGCACCGCACTCGACTGCACCAGGAAACGGAGGTCGCGGGTGGCCGTGACCATCAGGGACGTCGCCCGCGCCAGCGGCGTCCACGTGTCGACCGTCTCGCGGACCTTCTCAGCGGCGCACCTGGTCAACGCCCAGACGCGCTCGCGTGTGCTGGCCGCGGCCGACGAGCTCGGCTACCGCCCCAACCGGGCGGCGCGCGCCCTGTCCACCCGGCGCACCGGCAACCTCGGGCTCATCGTCGCCGACATCGCCAACCCGTTCTTCCCCCCGCTGATCAAGGCGGCCCAGGCCCAGGCCCGAGCCCGCGACTACCACGTCTTCGTCGCCGACACCGACGAGCAGGCGCGTGTGGAGGAGGAGCTCGTCCGGTCCATGGCCAAGCAGGTCGACGGTGCCCTGCTCGTCGCGCCCCGGCTCAGCAACAGGGTGATAGCCGAACTCGGCCGCGACGTCCCGTTCGTCCTCGTCAACCGGCGCGTCAGGGGTCTGCCGGGCGTCCTCATGGACGTCGCCGCGGGCGCCCGGCAGGCCGTGGAGCACCTGGCCGGTCTGGGCCACCGCGAGGTCGCCGTGCTCACCGGTCCGCCCGCCTCGTGGACCAGCCAGGAGATGGTGCGCGCAGCCGAGGCGTGCGCCGGTGGGACCGGGGTGCGGCTGCACCGGATCGGCCCCAACCCGCCCACCGAGGAGGGCGGGGCCGCGGCCGCCGACGAGGTGGTCTCCAGCGGCGTCAGCGCGGTCCTGGCCTACAACGACATGGTCGCGATCGGGCTCGTCCAGCAGGTGGAGCGGCTCGGGCTGGGCGTGCCCGCCGACCTCAGCGTGGTCGGCGTCGACAACACCCACGCCGCCCGCTACTTCCGGCCGGCCCTGACCACCGTGGACATGCCCGTCGCGGCGGCCGGGCGCGGCGCCATCGACCTCCTGCTCCAGGCCGTGACCACCGGGGAACCGCCCGGCACGGTGTCCCTGGACACCCGTCTGGTCGTCCGGGACTCCACCGCCCGGCGGTGAGGCCCCGGCCCCGGCCCGGTCCCGCTCAGGCGTAGCTGTGCAGACCGCTGAAGACGTAGTTCACCGCGAAGAAGTTGAACATGACGGTCAGGAACCCGAGCACGTTGATCCACGTGGCCTTGGGCCCCCGCCAGCCGCCCGTCGCGCGGGCGTGCAGATAGGCGGCGTAGATCGTCCAGGAGATGAACGACCACACCTCCTTGGGGTCCCAGCCCCAGAAGCGGCCCCAGGCCTCGTCCGCCCAGATGGCGCCGGCGATGATGCCGAAGGTCCACAGCGGGAACGCGAACAGGATGAACCGGTGCGAGATGCGGTCGAGCAGCTCCGGGCTCGGCAGACGGCCGGCGATGCCGGCGACCTTCTCCCCCAGCGCCCGCCTGGCCTCGGCGCGGTGCGAGACGAGGTAGGTGATCCCCGTGACGCCGGAGACCATGAACGCCCCGCCCGCGATGATCAGCGCGGTGACGTGGATCGGCACCCAGTAGGAGTGCAGGGCCGGGATGAGCGGGCCCGGGTCCACGTACAGCCAGCGCACACCGATGCCCAGCAGGAGCAGGACGGGCACGAGCACGAAAGCGCCGAGGAAGCGCGCCTGGTACCGGAACGAGGCGAACAGCAGGCCGCCGACGGCGATCAGGCACAGTGCCACGATGAACTCGAACATGTTGCCCCACGGCCAGCGTCCGGCCGCCAGACCGCGCGAGACGATCTGCGCCACGCTCAGCGCGAAGCCCAGGACCGTCACGCCCAGCGCGATTCGGCCCGTGACGCTCCGGGGGGCCTGCGCCTCACCCTCGGTGCTGCGGACGTTCACTTCGATCCCCGCGTCGGCCCCCGGCCCCTCCCCCTCACGGGTCCCGGCGGCCACCGGCATCAGCCGGCCCGCCTTGAGGCTGGTGCGCCGCCCGTAGGCTGCCTCGATCGCGAACAGGAACAGCGCGGCCGCGTAGGCGACGATCATCGCGATGATGAGCGTGTCACTGGCCGAGGCCATCGCCTCGTTCACCGGTGCGGCGAGTGTGTACGTCACCGGTCACTCCTTCTCGTCAGGGGTAGCGTCGCCGGAGTCGGCCCGTAGCCGTCCGGCCAGTCGCGTGGTCAGTTCGTGGAACTCGGTGTTGTCACCGGCCGCCTCCGTCTTGCCGAGGCCGGCCACCTCCACGTCGGTGCGACCGTCCTCGCCCCGGGTCGCGCGCACCCACACGCGCCGCGGGCGCACGAAGAGGGTGACGAGCAGGCCGACGACCGCCAGCGTCGCCGCGGTCAGTGCCGGGAGCCGCGCGCCGTCCCGGTTGCTCTGCAGGCTGACGTACTCCTTCACGCCGGAGAAGGTGATCGATCCGGCCCCGTCCGGCAGTTCCCAGGTGTCACCGACCTCCAGCGTGGGCGACTCCCCGAGCTCCTCCATGCCCTCGGTGCGCAGCTGGTAGACCGACTGCGGGTCGACCAGCCCGAGGTCGCCCTGGTAGCCCTGGAGCGTCACCGCCGGGTTCTCCGCGTCCGGGTAGGTCGAGACCAGCTCGCCAGCCGCGTTCTCGGCCGCGGTGGGCAGGAACACCCCGACGAAACCGAGCTGTTCCCCCCCGGTGTCGGGCACCTTGACCACGCCGTCGGAGGTGAAGGTCGCCGTCTCCCGGTACAGGAAGGGGACGGCCTGGTCGAACACCACGTCGCCCTCGGCGTCGCGGACGACGAACTCCGGGGCGTACCCGTGGCCCAGCAGGTAGACCTGGACGCCGTCCACGGACAGGGGGTGGTTGACCTCCAGCCGGTGCCGGGCCTCCTCCGCCTCCGGGGACTCCTTGTACGTCAGGTCGGCGACGTAGGAGGACGCCTGGCCCCGCAGGTCGCCGTCCTCGATGAAGGACGCCTCGAAGTCGTCCAGGTGGAACGTGAACGGTTCCAGCCGGTCGGTGTCGGTCCAGTGGCCGGGATAGATGGCGTCGTAGGACGGGAGCGTGTTGGCGAACCCGTCGCCCTCCACCACCAGCATGTTGCCCCGGTAGCCGAAGAACGCCCCGGCTGCCAGGGCCAGCAGCAGTCCCAGCAGGGCCAGGTGGAACAGGACGTTGCCGGCCTCGCGCAGGTAGCCGGTCTCGCTGGACAGGGAGTCGCCGTAGCGCTCGATCCGGTACCCCTTGAGCACGCCGCACGCCCGCTCCAGCACGGCCTCGGGGTCGGCGTCGGTGCTGAACCGCGCCGCGTAGGGCATCCGGCCCAGGTGGCGCGGCGTACGCACCGGCCGGGCACGCACGGCGCGGGCGTGGGCCAGCGCGCGCGGCAGGACACAGCCCGCCAGCGAGACGAAGAGCAGCAGGTAGATCGCCGCGTACCAGGGCGAGGAGAAGACGTCGAAGAGGGAGAACCGGTCCAGCCAGGGGGCCAGGTCCGGGTGCTCCTGGAAGTAGGTGTCGACTTCGTCGACGCTCACCACGTTCTGGGGCAGGATCGACCCGGGGATCGCGCCCACCGCGAGCAGGAACAGCAGGATCAGCGCCGTGCGCATGGAGGTCAGGACACGCCACGCCCAGCGCGCCCATCCGACGGCGCCCAGTCCCTTGGGCCGCGCGGGCCCTTCGGGGGCGTCGCCGTCCGCGGCGGTGCCGGTCTGTGTGGTCGTCATCAGATCACCGTCCGGTAGTCGGCGGCCCAGCCCTGCATCGCGACGGTCAGCTGCGTCCACAGACCGGTGACCATGGCCAGGCCGACGAGGACGAGCATGACACCGCCGACCACGGTGACCGTGCGGGTGTGGTTCCTGAGCCAGGAGAAGGCGCCCAGCGCACGCCGGTAGAGCAGCGAGGCCAGCACGAAGGGCAGGCCCAGCCCGACGCAGTACACGAGCGAGAGCAGCATGCCGCGGCCCGCGCCGCCCTCGACGAAGGCCAGTGTCTGGACCGCGGCGAGGGTCGGACCGATGCAGGGCGTCCACCCGAGCCCGAACAGGACGCCGAGGAGCGGCGCACCGGCCAGCCCGGCACGGGGCAGCCGGTGGATGCGGAACTCGCGGGCGAAGCCCGGCAGGACGCCCATGAAGGCCAGCCCGAGCACGATGGTGAGCAGCCCGAGGGCCCGGGTGATGGGATCGGTGTAGTCGATGAAGAGGTCGCCGAGCCAGCCGATGAATCCGCCGACGGCGACGAAGACCAGGGTGAAGCCCGCGATGAACAGGATGCTGCCGGCGACCATGGTCCAGCGGCGCGCGGCCAGCTCGGTGTCGATGTCGACGGCGGTCGCCGTGGCGGTGCCGCCGCCCTCCGCCGCGCGTGCGCGCATGTCGGCGCCGCTCATCCCGGTCACGTAGGAGAGGTAGCCGGGCACCAGCGGCAGGACGCACGGGGAGAGGAAGGAGACCACCCCGGCGGCCAGGGCCAGGGGCGCGGCGAGCAGCAGGGAGCCGGACAGGACGGTCGTGCCGATGGGGTCCATCAGTCGGAGTCCCCGTCTCCGGTGCCGTCGGCGGCTTCCTCGGACGACCGGGGGTCCTCGGGCGCCTCCGACGCCTCCGCGTCGGACTCCGCGGCCTCCTGCTCGGCCACCCGGGGCCGCGCCTCGGGATCGCCGAAGTCGAACTCGACGACCACCGGGTTCAGCAGCTCCGTGAGCTGTCCGTAGGTCGTGGGGCCGATCACGCGGGCGGCGATGCGCCCCTCGGGGTCGATGATCAGCGTGCTGGGGATGGAGCGGGGCGGCACGGTGTCGCGGAAGGCCTGCGGGACCTCGCCGGGCTGGTCGTACAGGCTGGGATAGGGGATCTCCTGGTGCTCGGCGTAGGCCCGGGCGGCCGTCTCGTCGTCCTTGATGTTCACGCCCAGGAAGTCCACGCCCAGGTCGGCGTACTCGGTGTGGACCTCGTCCAGGACCGGCTGCTCGGCCCGGCAGGGGCCGCACCAGCTCGCCCAGACGTTGAGGACGACGATCTCGCCCAGGTAGTCGCTGAGCGCGACCTCGTCGCCGTCCAGGGTGGTACCGGAGACCTCGGGGACCTCGACCCGGTCGGCGGCCTCGAACACGGTGGAGCTGCCGTCACCGGAGATGAACCGGTCGTCGGCGCCGCCGTTCTGGATCTCGTTGCCGCCGCCGCAGCCGGACAGGGCGAGCACGGCCGCCAGGGCGACCGCCGTCGGGCGGGCCGATCGGCGCCGCGGGCCGACACTGGTACTTGGCATCGAGGGGACCTCGCGAAACAGGGCGTGAACAGGGCGGACCACAACAACGACAAAGTGTAGTAGATGCCCTGGAGACCCTTCGGCCGCCCCGTCGCTCCGACCATGGCAGGTGCGAGCGAGGCGGCGTCAGGCGAGGTGGAGAGCCTCTGGTGTCAGCAGACCGGGAGCCCGGCGTATCGCCCGGCCCCGGTCGGCCCAGCCCTGATCAACCAGCCTCGACGAAGGCTTCGCGGAGGTAGTCGTGCACGGCTCGTTCGGGAACCCGGTAGGAACGCCCCACGCGAATCGCGGGGAGAACTCCCGAGTGCACCATTCGGTAAACGGTCATCTTGGACACACGCATGATCGTGGCGACCTCGGCCACGGTCAGGAACCTGACCTCTTCGAGAGGCGGCTTACTCGCGTTCATCTTCCGACGCCCTCATTTCCCGGACGTGAGCATTGTCTACCGGTCAGCCCAGCGTGGAGCCGAAAGAAGAGCGACCCCGGTCTTGCCCGTCCCTACACCACGCCGGCGTGTCATGCTGTCACTACTGACACGTCCGTTTTCAGAGTAGAGCCGAGTTCCCTTGAGCGAAAGCCTGTTTGTACTGTCTTCGGGGATATACGGTGCCGACGGGGCGGATGAGGTTTAAGGGTGGGTATAAATGGTCGGCCCTGCTCACATCAGGCCGGCGCGAGCCAGGACGTACTGGCGTAGCGGCACGTAGTCCTCGGTCAGATATCCGTCGTCCAAAGGCACGGTGACCAGCATTTTCCCTTCGTGCTCAGCGAGGAAGAGAGCCGGGTCGTTGCAGTCGGCGAAGCCCATCGTGGGCACTCCCGCCTCCCCCGCCGCACCGGCGAAACCGTGGTCGGCGATGACCAACTGCGGCCACGCCTCCCGGCGCTCGGCGAGGTCGGCGAGGATGGCCCGCATCGCGAAGGGATGGTGGCTGTGGCGTGACAGGTGCCCGTCCGTGACGATGGCGACGTCGTCCTTCCACACGACGATGCGCCGGTTGGGCGGGCGCTCCGTGGTCACCTCGTAGGAGTACCCGCCCGCGGCGGTGACGATCTCGCAGCCGCGCGCGGCCAGGGCGTCCTTCCACTCCCGGTAGGTCTCCCGGAGCTTGGTGGGGTGGCCGGTGGCGAACATGACGCGTTCCCGGCGCTCGGCGGCCAGGGCCAGGCGGTCGGCGAAGGCCTCCAGGGCGTCCACGGTGAGGTCGGGATCGATGGTGTCGATCCCCCACACGTAGTCCTCGTCGCCCACCACGCCGCAGCGCTTGTTCATCAGCGCGAGGACCTCGGAGAAGGTCCAGTCATGGGAGAAGGTCAGGCCGAACTGGTGGTAGGGGTCCTTTTGCACCAGACGCCGGTAGTGCCGCAGATTGTTCTGGCGCGGGGTGTCGACGTGCCCCGCGATCCCCGTGCGAACCAGATAGGTGATGAGTTCAGCGCGTGTCGGCGGCGTCACCGGCGTTCCCCTTCCTCGTCTGCGCAGCGAGCGTGCGCCACGCCGTGCGTCCACCACGACGCCTGCTCCTGTTCGCCCGGTATTCAACCTCTTCCTACCCGCTGGACGCGCGCCACGCCCAATCCCGGTGAATTCACCGATCGCCGGATTCAGAGACTGGGATCGATCCCGTGGCTGGGGAAAACGGCGGTCCGCGTCGCGTTGATCGCCCGGTCGACGGGGTCGCCGGGGTCGTACCCCTCCTCGAAGGGGGAGAAGGAGACGTCACGCCCGTCGGTCATGTACAGCGGGGCCATCTCACCCGTACGCCGGCGCACGAAGTCCCGCCAGCTCTGCGGGGTCTCGGTGTCGGGGTCGATCGGCGCCCCCGCGGCCTCGGCCAGCAGGTGGGTCCAGGCGCGCGGCACGACCTGTACGAGGCCGTACCCGCCGCCGCCGAAGAGCAGCCACCGGCCGCCCGCCGTCTTCTGCGCCAGCCGGTGCAGCTCGGCGTAGGCGCGGCGCTGCCCGTCGACGCTGAGCGTGAGGTTGGCCAAGGGGTCCAGAGCGTGGGTGTCGCAGCCCTGCTGGGTCACGAGGATCTCGGGCTGGAACTCGTGCAGCAGCGGCGGCACGACGGCGTCGAAGGCCCGGTGCCAGCCGGTGTCGCCGGTGCCGGCGGGCAGCGCGACGTTGACCGCGTACCCCTCGGCGGAGGGGCCGCCGGTCTCGGAGGCCTGGCCGGTCCCGGGGAACAGGGTGGCCGGGGACTCGTGGAGGCTGATGGTGAGCACGCGCGGGTCGTCGTAGAAGGCGCGCTGGACGCCGTCACCGTGGTGGACGTCGACGTCGACGTAGGCGATCCGCTTCGCTCCCTGCTCCAGCAGCCAGGCGATGGCCAGGGCGGGATCGTTGTAGACGCAGAAGCCCCACGCGTTGCCGCGCATGGCGTGGTGCAGGCCGCCCGCGATGTTCGCGGCGTGGGAGGCCTCGCCCGTCCACACCGCCTTCGCGGCGGCCACGGACGCCCCCGAGATCAGCGCGGCGGCCTCGTGCATGTCGGGGAAGACGGGGTTGTCGGCGGTGCCGAGCATGTGGGCGTCGTCGGGTTCGAGGGTCTTTCCCGCACGCTTGACCGCCTCGATGTAGGAGGGGTCGTGCACGAGCGAGAGCAGCTCGTCCGAGGCCGGTTCGACGTCCAGCAGGCCGACGCCCGGCGCGTCCAGGACGCCGAGGTCACGGCTCAGGGCCATGGTGAGCTCGACGCGGATCGGCGCCAGCGGGTGCTGGGGCCCGAAGTCGTAGGCGGTCAGTCCGTCGTCCCATGCCACCCGAAGCGAGCAGGACGTGCGCCCTCCCATGTGGTGACCCCCGTTCCAGGTGTGCGTGCTCCGAAGCACACAGTACGCAAGACGGGCCCCCGCGCCGAAACCCGGGGGCGGCCCGGTGCGGACGGAACCGCACCGGGCCGGGGCCCTCACTCCATCACGTAGAAGCAGGACTCCTGCTTGAATCCGGCGCCCATGTCCACGGTCCCGTGCAGCGGACGGGACAGGAACGAGCCGTTCGAGACGAACAGGATCCGGTACTCGCCCGGCTCCAGCTCGACCGTCATCGTGTCCCCGTCATCGAAGCACGAGTTGCCGGTGGGCGGCGAGCTGTACTCCTCGCAGTCCTCGCACGCGTCCGTCAGGATCTCGCCGTGGACGCCGTCCGGGCCGACGTAGAGGAACCGCATCTCGTACGGGGAGTTGTTGACGACCTCGATGACCGCCTTGTCGCTGCCGCTGTGACCGGTGGGCTCATCGCCCCAGTCGTTCTCGCCGAGGGCGGTGAGGGTGTCCATCTCCTCTTCGATGTGGGCGGCGCCGACGTGCCGGACCAGGTCCTCGACGTCGTCGGTCTCGTAGTCGGGGTACTCGGCGGTGAGGAAGTCGGCCATGGTCTCGGCCGTGTCGGCGTCGCCGCCGTCGACCTCCGCCCATCCGCACTTGCGCGCGGACTCGGGGTGCTCCTCCTCGATGCGCTCGGGGATCTCGGGGGCCTCGTCCCAGGCGAGCCCCTCGAAGACGGCGATCTGCTCGTAGGCGGTGCACCACAGCTCGTCGCCGTAGTCGCTGGTGCCCACGTCGTAGAGGTCGACCAGGGCGCCGGGGACCTCGCCCGCGGCCGCGGTGTCGTCGTAGTCCCGCGGGATCACGGTGTAGATCTCGTGGGCCCGTCGGAGGTTCTCCCGGTACTCCTCATTGACCACGCCGGTGTACTCGTCGACCGCGCCCTGCTTGAGGCCGTCGGCGAAGGACAGGTGGATGTCGGCGACCTCGCCGTCGGTGTCCCGCCACTGCGCCGCGTGGTGGGCGAAGTAGGTGGCGTAGGAGTCCAGCGCCTGCTCGTACTCCTCGTTGTCGACGTCCGCCTGAGCGGTCTCCAGGAGACCGCACGCCTCGATCCCGTCCCGCGACCGCTGCATCAGGGAGGGCGAGAGGGAGAGCTGGAAGCCGTTGCCCACGCGCTCGTAGGTGCTGACGGCGCTGTCGCAGTCGCCTCGCGCGTGAGCCGCGTCTGCCACGCGCATCTGCCACTCGCCGACCTGCCACACACTGAGCAGGGAGGCGACGACGGCGAGGGCGAGCCCGCCGGCGGCCAGGAACGGTATCGGGCTCTTGGAGAGCTGCTCACCGCGGGTCACGGCCCGCTCGTCACGGGCGCGCCCGGCGAAGACGCCGTGTACGGCCGCGGCCGCGAACCAGACGAGGAAGATCGGCAGCCACAGCAGGAGGTTGTCGGCCGCGCCGATGACCGCCGCCGTGACCAGCAGGCCCACCGTGATGATGAGGGCGCCCGCGAAGAAGGGCCACTGGCGCAGGTAGAAGTAGCCCGCGCCGAGGCCGGAGGCGTTCAGGGCGGCGGTGCGGAGCGCGGACGGGGACGAGAAGAGCCCCATCCGCGGCGGGCGGGGCGGGGGCGGCGGGCCGCCGAACTGGCCCGGCGGCATCCCGCCGGGAGGCATCCCACCTGGGGGCATCCCACCGGGAGGCGGCCCCTGCGGGGGCATCCCGCCCGGAGGTGTACCCGGGGGCATCCCACCGGGCGGCGGGCCGGGGGGCATCCCGCCCGGAGGTGTACCCGGGGGCATCCCACCGGGCGGCGGGCCGGGAGGCATTCCGCCCGGAGGCATACCGCCGGGGGGCGGCCCCTGCGGCGGCATCCCGCCCTGTTGCATCCCGCCGGGAGGCGGGGGCGGCCCCTGCGGCGGCATCCCGCCGCGGAACTGCCCCGGAGCACCGCCGGCGGGGGTACCGCCCTGAGGCTGACCCGGGACGCCGCCCGCCGGAGTACCGCCCTGAGGCTGACCCGGAACACCGCCCGCCGGGGTTCCGTCAGAGGGCGGGCCGCCAGGGGGAGGGCCGCCCTGCGGCTCTTGGGGATCGGAAGGGGAAGGAGGATTCGTCATGGAGGACCCTGGGTCGGCTGGGGAATCGGAGGCACGCGGGGACGAGGACGCACGGACGGTATGCGGCAGAGCACCCCCTATGCACAGTACCCATCCCGTTCCGTCCGGATTTCCCCACCCCGCGTCCGGTCCCGGCCATCAACCGAACGGCTCCGGCAAGCATCTCAGGCGTGGCCGCCGTGGCCGCCGTGGCCGCCGTGGCCGCCGTGGCCGCCGTGGCCGCCGTGGCCGCCGTGACCGCCGTGACCGCCGTGACCGCCGGGCGGTCAGCTCCCCGAGAGTTCCTGGCTGCGGTCGCGCGCGGCGTCGATCGCGTCGGTGAACGCGGTACGCACGCCGTGCCGCTCCAGTTCGCGCAGCGCGGCCGCCGTGGTCCCGCCAGGCGAGGTCACGGCCTCGCGCAGCACGACGGGGTGCTCACCGGACTCGGAGAGCATCGCGGCGGCACCCGTGATGGTCTGCCCGACGAGCTTCTGCGCGGTGGCGCGCGGCATGCCCATGGCGACGCCGGCCTCGATCATCGTCTCGGCGATGAAGTAGAAGTAGGCGGGTCCGCTCCCGGAGATCGCCGTCACCGTGTCCATGTGCTGTTCGCCGACCCGGATGACCTCGCCGACCGTCCCGAGCAGCTGCTCGGCGCGGTCCAGGTGCGCGGCGCCGGCGTGGGCGCCGCCCGCCACCGCGGTCATCCCCTGGCCCATGAGGGCCGGGGTGTTGGGCATGGCCCGGACGACCGGCACACCGGCGGGAAGATGGCTCTCCATCACCGCTGTGGTGAGTCCCGCCGCCACCGAGATCACCAGGCGGTCGGCGGCCACGTGCGGACCGATCTCGTCGAGGAGGGCGAGCATGTCCTGCGGCTTGAGGGCCAGGAGCAGGGTGTCGGCGCGCTTGGCGGCGTCCTGGGCCGGCACCACCTCGACCCCGTGGCTCCGGCGCAGTTCCCGGGCGTGCTCCACCCGCGGCTCCGTGACGAGAACGTCCTCCGGCGCGTGGCCCTTGGCCAGCATTCCGGCGAGCAGGGCCTCGCCCATCTTCCCGGCACCGATGATCGCGATCATGAAGGGTCCTCTCTGCGGTTCACCCTCAACGCTAACGGCCCGGGGGGTGCGGCGCGGACACCGCGTCCCACCCTGTGGACGGTCAGTCGCCGCGGCCCGCGTCCTCCCCGCCGTGCGTCCCCTCTCCCCCGTTCACGGGGCCGGTGTCGTCCACCGTGCCTCCGCGGTCCACCTCGAACAGGTGGGGGCGCGCGGCCGACGGGCGGCGCAGCAGGCCGATCCGCTCCCGGCGGTCGTGGGGAGCGTGCTCCGACCCGGTGGGCCGGGCGAAGTGCAGCCGGGTGAAGGCCAGCGCCTCGGCCAGCTCCCGGAGACGGGCCTGGCGGTCCGGAGCCTTGCGAGTGCTCACCTCCAGCACCAACTGTCCCTCGTAGCCCACCCTGGCCAGGTGCTCCAGCAGTTCGGCGACCGGCTGCCGACCGCGCCCGGGGATGAGGTGCTCGTCGAGGTTCTGGCCGCCGAAGCCGTCCGCCACATGGACGTGGGACAGCCGGTCGCCCAGCCGCTTGGCCATGTCCATGGCGTCGGAACCGGACATCGCGGTGTGGGAGAGGTCCAGGGTGACGTCGGGGTAGTCGCGGTCGAGGGGGTTCCAGCTCGGCGCGTAGGGCACCACTTCTCGGTCGCGCACCCGCACCGGATACATGTTCTCCACCGCGAAGGCGACGTCGGTCTCCTCCTGCATGCGCGCGACGCCCACCTCGAACCCGCGCGCGTACTCGCGCTGCCAGCGGAAGGCGGGGTGGACCACGACCGTCTTCGCGCCGAGGGCCTCGGCCATCTCCTTGGACCGCACGAGCTTGCCCCAGGGCTCACGCCCCCAGACCCGCTGGGTGAGGACGAGGCAGGGCGAGTGGACGGCCGTGACCGGTACACCGTGGTAGTCCGACAGGCGGCGCAGCAGATCGATGTCCTGGCTGGCGGGGTCGGAGGAGACGAGCACCTCCACGCCGTCGTACCCCAGCTTCGCCGCGATCTCGAAGGCGGCCGGGGTCTTCTCCGGGTAGACCGACGCCGACGACAGGACGACGGGTGCGTCTGGGACCTGGATAGGGCTCACAGGACCCAGACTATGCGCTCGGATCCCCTTCGTGCCTACCGCCCGCGCGAACCCGGCGCGCCGCTCCGCGTCGAGTACCTTCGACCGAGGACAAGGCGGCGGGCAGGGAGTACGGACGTGGCCCGAGGTAGGCGTGTGATCCCCCAGGACGCGGTTCCCAGTCCGAACATCTGGCGGAATCCGCTCGTCTACGAGCTGGAGAACGAGGCCGTGGACCCCGACGGGGTGCTCACGGCGGCGATGGACCGGATCCGCCCGGTCGACGACGCCCACGTGCTCGACATCGGTTGCGGGACCGGGTACCACCTGCCCGGGTTCGCCGCACGCGCCCGGCGGGTGACCGGCGTGGAGCCGCACCCGGGGCTCGCGGAGTCCGCGCGCGCCCGGGTGCGGGGCCTGGACCGCGTCCGGGTCGTGGCCGGAACCGCCCAGCGGCTGCCCGTCCCCGACGCCGTCGTCGAGGTCGCGCACGCCCGCTGGGCCTACTTCTTCGGTCCGGGATGCGAGCCCGGCCTGGCCGAGCTGGATCGGGTGATGCGCCGTGGCGGGGTCGCGTTCGTCATCGACAACGACGCGACGCGCTCCACGTTCGGCGCGTGGTTCCGGCGGTCGCTGCCGAGGTACGACCCGGCCGCCGTGGAACGGTTCTGGTCCTCACACGGGTTCACGCGGGAGGCGTTGATGACGCGCTGGTCCTTCGCCGACCGCCGCGCCTTCGAGGCGGTCGTGCGGATCGAGTTCCCCTCCGCTCTCGCCACCGAGATCATCGGGGCGCACCACGGGCTGTCGGTCGACTACGCGGTCAACCTGTGGTGGAAGCGGTTCTGAGGCCGGGGGCGGTGGCACGGCCCGGGTCAGAGCCGGACCGCTCCGGCGAGGTTGGTGCGGGTCACGGCGCGCTCGCCGACCCTGCCGCCGGACCTCGGGGCGTCCAGCATGCGCCCGCCGCCGAGGTAGATGGCCACGTGGTAGGCGTAGCCGCCGCCGTCGGTCCAGTAGAGGAGGTCGCCGCGCTCGGCTCTGGAGTAGGGGACGCGGGTCCCGGAGTTCACCTGGTCCTGCGCGATGCGGGGCAGCCGCACCCCCGCCTCGCGGTAGGACGCCTGGACGAGCCCGGAGCAGTCGAAGGACTCGGGCCCGGTGCCGCCCCAGGCGTAGGGCTTGCCCGCGTGGGACTCGGCGGCGTCGATGGCCCTCTCGACGGTCGAGGTGGCCTCGCCCTGGTGGATCCGCTCCCCCTGGTCCCCGCTCCCGGACGCGTCCCCGGACGCGGGCGCCGTCGCGGCGGCGGGAGCGGTGGCGGCCGGCTGCGCCAGGGCCGGAGCGGCCCCGGCGGCCAGGGCCGCGACGACGGCCAGCACCACGGCCGCCGCACGCGGACCGGACCGGCCTACGGACGAGGCCTGCCGCCCCCTCTCGGTGGGACGACAGGCCTCAGTTCGCTCGTACTCTCGCTGTTCTCGCATGGCAGGGTTCCCCTTCATGGTGATGTCAGGTCACGGGGCCGGCGCCCGCGACGGGCACCGGCCTCGCGCTCATCCATCACCATTGGTCACATATGCAGCAAGAGAAATCACTCTCCGTAGTCTAATCGGCATCCAAAGAAGGTAAAGCCTGGTTGAGGTGCAGGGACGAATCAGGTCACACCTCGCAACCGGCCACCGCCTTCGTCACATTCGGTCACCGTCGTCCGGTGCCGGCGGGCCGGACCGCCCACGCCACGGGTCAGACCTCGGCCGGGACCGCGCCGAGTCCCGCCAGGACCCGGTCGGCCGCGACCGCCATGCCGGCCTCGTTGGGGTGGACCGGGAAGGCGGTGTTCTCCGGCACCACGCCCTCGACCCACCGGTCCCCGGCGGGCTCGCACACGTCGTGGCCGCGTTCGAAGACGTCGACGTAGACGGCGCCGGCCGCCCCGGCCTCCTCCGAGATCATCGTGTTGAGCGAGGTCTGCAGCGCGTCCAGGTAGGCGACGTCGCCGCGCGCGACCGGCATGGTCGGCCAGCAGCCGCCACTCTCGGGCAGGATCTGCAGGTAGCCCACGGCGAGCACGGTGGCGTCGGGGCTGCGCTCACCGACCTCCTCGTACACCCCCGCGACGTCATCGCGCAGCTCCTCCACACGGTCGTCCAGGGTGTCGCCGTAGTGGTTCGCGCACGGGCTGCCGAGGGGGTTGCGCAGGCTCAGCTTCGCGCACTTCACGAAGATCTCGGAGAACCCGAGGTCGTTGCCGGAGATCCCCACACTCACCAGGTCGGTCTCCGGCGTGAGCGCGTCGAACTGCGGCGGGACGTCGGTCAGGTCCTCGTGCTGGGGCTCACTCAGGTCGGCGATGACCGCGCCCGAGCAGCTGACGTCGGTGAACTCGCCGACACCCAGGGCATCGGCGACCAGATGGGGGTAGTTCGCGCCCGACCGCAGGCACCGGGGGTCCGAGCCGGGTGCGGTCGGCGGGATCAGCGGACCGGCGGTGAAGGAGTCACCGAGGGCCACGTAGCGCTCGAAGGCGGCCTCGGTCTCGGCGGCGGCGGGGGCCGAGACCAGGGACAGGCCCAGCACGGCCACGGCCAGAGGCACGAGGGTGCGGCGTACGGGGCGGGGGACGGAACGGGCGTGGGGGACGGGGGACACGTCGGTACGGGACACGCGGTTTCCTCTCACGGAGTACGGGGCGTCGACAAGCGGGGGCGCACACGCCCTGTAGTGATTCTGTAACACGACCTACACGCCGACCGCCCTAACTCGTAGGTAACTTTCACGTGTCCCCTCGTCCCACGAGCGTCACCGCCCGGGTTCCCGCCGAGGCCACCGCGCCTGTCCGCCCCGGCCGATACCGTGGCCTCCATGGCCAAAGCAGCGAAGTCCACGTTCCGGTGCTCCGAGTGCGGTTGGAGCACCCTGAAGTGGGTGGGGCGCTGCGGTGAGTGCCAGGCCTGGGGCACGGTCGAGGAGGCCGGAGCCCCGGCCCCCGCCTCCGTGGCCGCCGCGCCGGTCACCTCCCGCGCGCGGCCCATCACCGAGATCAGCGTGGAGAGCGCCGAGGCCGTCCCCACGGGCGTCGACGAACTCGACCGCGTCCTGGGGGGCGGCGCCGTGCCCGGCGGTGTGGTCCTGCTCGCGGGAGAGCCCGGCGTGGGCAAGTCGACCCTGCTGTTGGAGGTCGCCGCCAAGCGCGCCGCCGAGGGCCCCGTCCTGTACGTGACCGGTGAGGAGTCCGCCGGTCAGGTGCGACTGCGCGCCGAGCGGCTGAACGCGCTGTCGGACAAGCTGTTCCTGGCCGCCGAGACCTCGATCGCCTCCCTGGTCAGCCATGTGGAGGAGGTCGCGCCGCGGCTGCTCGTCGTGGACTCGGTGCAGACCATGGTCTCCCCCGACGCCACGGGCGTTCCGGGCGGCGTCACCCAGGTGCGGCAGGTGGCCGGCGCGCTGATCCAGATCGCCAAGGAGCGCGGCATCGCCACGGTCCTGGTCGGCCACGTCACCAAGGACGGGTCCATCGCCGGCCCGCGCATGCTGGAGCACCTGGTGGACGTGGTGCTGCACTTCGAGGGCGAGCGCCACTCGCAGCTGCGCCTGTTGCGCGCGGTGAAGAACCGGTACGGGCCCACGGACGAGATCGGCGTCTTCGAGCTGACCGAGTCCGGCATCGTCGGCCTCCCCGACCCCAGCGGCCTCTTCCTCACCGAGCGCACGGACCCTGTGCCGGGCACCTGCGTCACGGTGACCCTGGAGGGGCGGCGGCCGCTCATCACCGAGGTGCAGGCACTGGTCGCCCCCACGCCCCTGCCCGCGCCCCGGCGGGCCACCTCCGGCCTGGACACCTCGCGCGTGAACATGATCCTGGCGGTCCTGGAGAAGCGGACGGGGATGCGGCTGGCCAACATGGACGTCTACGCCTCCACCGTGGGCGGTGTGCGCCTCGGCGAACCCGCCGTCGACCTGGCCCTGGCACTGGCCGCCGCGAGCTCCAACAACGACGTCGCCCTGCCGCGCGGGTTCATCGCCATCGGCGAGGTCGGCCTCGCGGGGGACGTGCGCGCGGTCAACGGGGTGCGCCGTCGCGTCGCCGAGGCCCAGCGCCTGGGCTTCACCGAGGCGGTCGTCCCCAAGCACTTCGGAGATCCCGTCCCGGGAATCCGCACGCACGAGGTGGAGGAGCTGAGCGAGGCGCTGGCCCGGGTGGCACGGCGGCGCCGGCGCTCCCAGGACGAGTGAGGCCGACGCGGACGCCCCCGCGTCCGCGCCGGCCCCCGCTCCCCGGGCCGCGCCCGGCCCGGTCCGGGATCAGAAGTCGAAGACCGGGCCCTTGGCACTGGTCATCCGGCACTTGTTGCCGAACACCTCGGAGTACTCCTCCGCGCCCGAGACCGTGACCTCGTGCGGCAGGTACTCCAGCGTGCAGATGGCGTCGGGGTCGATCATGACCGCCTCGACGGACCCGGCCTCGGCGATGAGCTCACAGGCCCGCGCCGCGTTCGGATGCGCGCCCCCGGCCGTCTCCCCGCAGACGAGGGTGGTCTCGCGGACGTCTTGCCGCTGTCCGACGGCCAGCTGCAGGGTGTAGTGGGCGGCGGTTCCGGTGTCGTACGCCTGCGCGGGGGCGGCGAGCCCCAGCGCGAGCACGGCGGCGGTTCCGGTGATGGTGGCGACCGAGCGTCTCACGAGTGTTCTCCAGCACGTCGATGGGCTGTGGGACACAACGAAGCGTAAGGAGCAAGTGACCCACTGTCCAGACGGTGAAGCATCGCAATTTAGACATATGCCACCCATCATGGCCACTCACGTGGGCATTCGGCAAGAAATTTTCTTCTTTACCGAACAGTCAGCTCGATATCGCCCCTTCCGGCCGGACGACGGAGACCGAGCCTCAGGCGTGTCCGGCGCGCGGTCCGACCGCGATCCCGGCGCACACACGACGACCCCGCCCGTGGACGGGGTCGTGGATACGCTCGCTCGGGCCGCCCGGCGGCTCAGGCCTTGAGCTGGAACGCCAGCTGGTCGGGATCACCGGCGTAGTCGCCGTGCAGGTTGGCGCGGTACCAGCCGGCCGCCGCCGCTCGGCTGTCGTCGCGGCAGTCGGTGAACGAGCGCATGCGCTCCCAGGTGATCGTGTACTCGTGCGGCACGCCCCGCTTGAGCTGGCGCTCCTCGGCGGCGGAGCCCTCCACGCAGTCCGCGGTGGAGAAGATCCGGTCGTCACCGGAGTGGATACGCAGCTCCAGGGCCTCGGGACCGACGTCGACCGTGCAGGTCTGCTCGGCGGTGTTCACCACGGTGATCCGGAACCCGGGCTCCTCGCCGGCGCCGTAGGACTCCTTGTCCGAGGAGGCGAAGTCGAAGGTCACCACGACGTCCTGGGGGCGGCAGGCGTCCTCGGGGCGCTCCGGAGCGGCGACCTCGCCCGAACCGCTCCCGGAACCCGACCCGGAGCCGGAGCCGCCTTCCTCCGCGTCGCCCTCACCGTCACCGGAGGACTCAGAATCCCCGGAGTCCTCATCGGTCTCAGCGTCCTCGTCCCCCTCAGATCCCTCACTTTCGGCGTCAGAGGGCTCTTCGGGTGGGACACTGGGAGTGGCCTCTTCCGAGGGTTCGGCGCCCGCTTCGGATCGGCTCGGATCGCCGTCGTCCCCGGACGAGGGACGGCAGGCGAACGCGATCACCGCGAACACCAGCATCATCCCGACCAGCACGAAGGCACGCCGCTTCCAGTAGGTCTCGCGGCTGACGGCTCCTGGTTGTCCGGTACTTGACGCCATGGGCCGTAGTATTGCGGTTTTGCACGCGCCCCACCTACTCAACCCGCCGATATCCGTTAAAGATGAGCGAAAACCCTTACAGCACAGCCGTTCTCGCCTGGTACGAGGCCCACGCGCGCGACCTGCCCTGGCGCGCTCCCGACGCGTCCCCCTGGTCGATCCTCGTCAGCGAGATCATGCTCCAGCAGACGCCCGTCGTGCGGGTCCTGCCCGCCTGGCGTGCCTGGATGGAACGCTGGCCCACCCCCGCCCACCTGGCCAAAGAGCCCTCCGGTGAGGCCGTGCGCATGTGGAACCGCCTCGGCTACCCGCGCCGCGCCCTGCGCCTGCACGCGTGCGCCGTGGCCATCACCGAGCAGCACGACGGCCGGGTCCCCGACGACCACGCCGCCCTCCTGGCGCTGCCCGGCGTCGGCGCGTACACCGCGGCGGCCGTCGCGAGCTTCGCCTACGGACAGCGGCACGCCATTCTGGACACCAACGTGCGCCGTGTCCTGGCGAGGGCCGAAACAGGGATCCAGTACCCGCCGAAAACCCAGACCAAGGCCGAGACGGCCCTGGCCGAGTCCCTGCTGCCGCCCGAACCGTCGGTCGCCGCACGCTGGGGCGTGGCCGTGATGGAGCTGGGCGCCCTCGTGTGCACCGCCCGGACACCCGCCTGCGCGGACTGCCCCATCGCGCACGAGTGCGCCTGGAAGGCGGCCGGACGACCCGCCCACGACGGACCGCCCCGGCGCGGCCAGACCTACGAGGGCACCGACCGCCAGGTCCGGGGGCGGCTGCTGGCCGTCCTGCGCGGCTCCGCCCACCCGGTCGCCAAGGACGCGTTGGACGCGGTCTGGGACGACGGCGTCCAACGCGAGCGTGCCCTGGACGCCCTGGTGTCCGACGGTCTCGTGGACCCGCTGGACGACGGCCGCTACGCCCTCCCCGGATACTCGTAGCCCGGGGGCGTGCGCCGCGGGCACCCACCCCGCCGGGCGACGCCCCGCCACGCGGCTCGCGGCGGGCAGCGCCCGCGGAGCAGGCGTCGGAGTCCGGCTGCGGTCCGGGCACGTGCGGGCCCTGGGGGCGGGGGCGCCGAGGTGAGTGCACGCCCGCAGATGAGGGCATCCCGCTCCCGCCGCCCGCGCGCTCACCCGCTCCCGCACAACGGCGGCGGGGCGCCCCCGAAGGGACGCCCCGCCGCACCACCGGATCGGGATCCGGCTACTCGCCCTTGCCTGCGGCCGACTCCTCGACCGCGGGCGTGTCCGGGACCTCGGCCGGCTTCGGCACACCCTTGAAGGTGAACTTCGCGTCCGTGCCCTCGCCCTCGGCGTCGATCACCACGATCTGGCCGGCCTTGATGTCGCCGAAGAGGATCTTCTCCGACAGCTGGTCCTCGATCTCCCGCTGGATCGTGCGACGCAGGGGCCGCGCGCCCAGGACCGGGTCGAACCCGCGCTCCGCCAGCACCTTCTTGGCGGCGGGGCGCAGCTCGATCCCCATGTCCTTCTCCTTGAGGCGGGTGTCGAGCCCCGTGACCATCAGGTCGACGATCTGGAAGATCTCCTTCTCCGTCAGCTGGTGGAAGACGATGATGTCGTCCACACGGTTGAGGAACTCGGGCCGGAAGTTGGTCTTGAGCTCCTCGCTGACCTTGGCCTTCATCCGCTCGTAGTTGGTGTTGGCGTCGTCCTCCTTGGCGAAGCCCATGGCCACGCCCTTGGAGATGTCCCGCGTACCCAGGTTGGTCGTCATGATGATGACCGTGTTCTTGAAGTCGACGATGCGACCCTGGGCGTCGGTGAGACGACCTTCCTCCAGCACCTGCAGGAGCGAGTTGAAGATGTCGTTGTGGGCCTTCTCGATCTCGTCGAAGAGGACCACGGAGAACGGCTTGCGGCGCACCTTCTCGGTGAGCTGGCCGCCCTCCTCGTAGCCGACGTATCCGGGCGGGGAGCCGAACAGCCGCGAGACCGTGTGCTTCTCCATGAACTCGGACATGTCCAGCTGGATCAGCGCGTCCTCGTCCCCGAACAGGAACTCGGCCAGCGTCTTGGACAGCTCGGTCTTACCGACACCGGACGGGCCGGCGAAGATGAACGAACCACCCGGGCGCTTGGGGTCCTTCAGACCGGCGCGGGTCCGGCGGATGGCCTGCGAGAGCGCCTTGATGGCGTCCTCCTGGCCGATGACCCGCCGGTGCAGCTCGTCCTCCATGCGCAGCAGCCGGGAGCTCTCCTCCTCGGTGAGCTTGAAGACCGGGATGCCGGTGGAGGCGGCCAGGACCTCGGCGATGAGCTCCTCGTCCACCTCGGCCACGACGTCCATGTCGCCGGCCTTCCACTCCTTCTCCCGCTGCGCCTTCTTGTTCAGCAGCTGCTTCTCGTCGTCACGCAGCGACGCGGCCTTCTCGAAGTCCTGCGCGTCGATCGCCGACTCCTTGTCGCGGCGCACGCCGGCGATCTTCTCGTCGAACTCGCGCAGGTCCGGCGGCGCGGTCATCCGGCGGATGCGCATCCGCGAGCCGGCCTCGTCGATCAGGTCGATGGCCTTGTCCGGCAGGAACCGGTCGCTGATGTAGCGGTCGGCCAGCTGCGCGGCGGCCACCAGCGCGCTGTCGGTGATGGAGACCCGGTGGTGGGCCTCGTACCGGTCGCGGAGGCCCTTGAGGATCTCGATGGCGTGCGTGATCGTCGGCTCGTCCACCTGGATCGGCTGGAAGCGCCGCTCCAGGGCGGCGTCCTTCTCCAGGTACTTGCGGTACTCGTCCAGCGTGGTCGCACCGATGGTCTGCAGCTCACCGCGGGCCAGCATGGGCTTGAGGATGGAGGCGGCGTCTATGGCACCCTCCGCCGCGCCCGCTCCGACCAGCGTGTGCAGCTCGTCGATGAACAGGATGATGTCGCCGCGGGTGCGGATCTCCTTGAGCACCTTCTTGAGGCGCTCCTCGAAGTCACCGCGGTAGCGGCTGCCGGCGACCAGGGCGCCCAGGTCCAGCGTGTACAGCTGCTTGTCCTTGAGCGTCTCGGGGATCTCACCCTTGACGATCTTCTGCGCCAGGCCCTCGACGACCGCGGTCTTGCCGACACCGGGCTCACCGATGAGCACCGGGTTGTTCTTGGTCCGCCGCGAGAGCACCTGCATGACGCGCTCGATTTCCTTGTCCCGGCCGATGACCGGGTCGAGCTTGCTCTCCCGGGCGGCCTGGGTCAGGTTGCGGCCGAACTGGTCCAGCACCAACGACGTCGACGGAGTGGACTCCGACGAGGCGCCGGTCGCCTGCGGTTCCTTGCCCTGGTAGCCGTGGAGCAACTGGATGACCTGCTGGCGGACCCGGTTCAGGTCGGCGCCGAGCTTCACGAGGACCTGGGCGGCCACGCCCTCGCCCTCGCGGATGAGGCCGAGCAGTATGTGCTCGGTCCCGATGTAGTTGTGGCCGAGCTGCAGTGCCTCGCGCAGCGACAGCTCCAGGACCTTCTTGGCACGGGGAGTGAACGGGATGTGCCCGGACGGCGCCTGCTGGCCCTGGCCGATGATCTCCTCAACCTGCTGCCGAACCGCTTCGAGGCTGATGCCAAGGCTCTCGAGGGCCTTGGCGGCGACGCCCTCACCCTCGTGGATGAGGCCGAGCAGGATGTGCTCCGTACCGATGTAGTTGTGGTTGAGCATCCTGGCCTCTTCCTGGGCCAGAACCACCACTCGCCGCGCGCGGTCGGTAAACCTCTCGAACATGTCTCGTCGCTCCTCTACAGAGCGGTCAGGCAGGGACGGTTCTCGCCGACCCAACTCTTCCGCATATCGGCCCCACAGGGATGTCAGCCCCCGGGGAGCACTGACGCACCCGCCGGTCGACAGGCAGCCGACCGGACGCGCCTCCAGCGTGGTCGGCCTCGCAGCCGTCCGTGCCAGAGACTTTCCCCGACGATAGGGCGTTCACCCAACATCCAACTACCTATTGCCGCGTCAGATTTCCCTGTACGCCGAAGGCGAACGGCCCGGGCACTCCCATCCATCACGGAGTTCCCGGGCCGCACGTGCGTAAGCCCGATTATCGGCTCTGAGCGAACATGCCCACCGAGGTCCGTTCCCGCGGGCGCGGAGCGTCCCCGTCGTTCTTCCGGCGCCTCCAGAACGAGGAAAGCCGGGAATGCCGCGTTGCCGGGCATCCGGCCGCGGCAGGGCGCTTCGGTGCCGCGCCGGGGTCGGATGCCCGGCCCGTGCCGCCAGAGGTCTGAGGTATCCCCTTCATCCCCGTGTCACAGGGCCCGCGTACGGGCCCGGGATGGTCGGGTCGGGACAGACCCCTGGAGCCGAGGTCGATATTCGATCAAGACCTGACAACATTTCGGCGCCCCTGGTCAGGTTCAAACCTAACCCTTGACCGCCTCATATTCGGCAACGATCGCCGCGGGGATACGGCCGCGCTCATTGACCGGCTTGCCGGCGGCCTTGGCCCACGCGCGAATCTCCGCGCTGCGCTCACGGCTGGGCGCATTCCGGCTGCCGCGGCGGGCGGTGCCCCGGGAGGCCTTGGCGGGCGCCTTGCGGGCCGCCTCGACGAACGGAGTAAGGGCCTCACGGAGCTTGGCAGCATTACCTGCGCTCAGGTCGATTTCGTACACGGAGCCGTCCAGACCGAACGTCACCGTCTCCTCGGCCTCGCCGCCGTCGAGGTCATCGACCAGGAAAACCTGGACCTTCTGTGCCATGGAATCTTACCTTTCAGAAGAGCGGTGTCTCCACACCTGAATATAAAGCTATCTCCCACGAACGCGGAAGACAATTCCCGGCGTGCCAGAAATCATCCGGCCCCGGCACCCGGTTTCGGGGTCGTCGAGGCCGCGCGAGGGCGCGGAGTGGCCCGATCGCGCACGGAGCCCCCGCTCACGGCTCCGCGGGGGCTCACGTCACGGGGACGGTTCTATCAACTACCGTCGGATTCGTTGCGTTCCCCTGCCCGGGCAATCGGCGTCTCGTTCGTCGCCTCGGTCCGTTCGACCTCGGCCGCGCTGTCGTCGCTCTCGACCGCGTCGTCGCTGACCAGGGTTCCGTCCATCCGCCTCGGCGCCATCTCCCGGCGCAGGATCTTGAGGATGATGGCACAGAACACGGTAGCGACAACCACGGGAGGGATGAGCGCCGACAATACGTCGATCAGTCCGGGGGGAAGCATCGATGCCAAAAAGTCACCCATCGAGGCTCCACCCTTCCTGGTTGTTACTTATCGCAGCAAATACCCGACAGAGGGTCGGGGCGCCCAGGGGATGACGTGTCGGCCACCCTGGCAATCGCATACCCGACATCATAGACATCGCACGCCCCCGGTTTGACACGGGACGCAGTACCGCAGGATGCCCGCCAATCGTGCACGGGCCACCACCCGTGTGTGAGAGCCTCCGGCGGACGCAGGTACACATTACCTGCCGCGTTCCGCAGCCATACCACCGGTGTGGATAAGCGCTGTCACCGACCAGGACGGGTGTAAGACCCTGCCCCGCGACCGAAATCCTTTACGGACCGAGGCTCCCGCCCAGGTACACGAGCATCCTGGTGTTCCCTAGCGTGTTGGGCTTAACCCGCTCCAGGTCCAGGAATTCCGCGACGCCCTCGTCATAGGAACGGAGGAGTTCCTCGTAGACACGGGGAGAGACGGGTGTGCCCTGGATCGGCGCAAAGCCGTGTTTGGCGAAGAATCCTGTCTCGAATGTCAGACAGAACACACGGCTGACACCGAGAACGCGGGCGGTGTCCAGTAGTGCGGCGACGATGCGGTGGCCGACACCGAATCCGCGCAGGGAGGGGTCCACGGCCACGGTGCGCACCTCGGCGAGGTCCTCCCAGAGCACGTGGAGGGCTCCACAGCCCACGACACGGCGTTCGGACTCCTCGGTCTCCGCCTCGGCCACCCAGAACTCCTGGATGTCCTCATAGAGGTTGACCGTGCTCTTGGAGAGGACACGGCGGTCGACCGTGTAGGTGTCGACGAGGCGGCGGATGTGGGCGACGTCGCTCGTACGCGCGCGACGCACCCGAACATGACGAACGGGCATAACCGGACCAGACTATGCCCACGCGCTCGCCGACACCTACCGGAACGCTCTTCCTCCGGTGGACGCGGCGCGCACGTGCGGCCAGGGCCGGTATGCCCGTGGTGTCGCCCGGTGGTCACCGGGCCGGCGTCAGATCAGCTGGCGCCGAGCGGCCCAGACGACCGCCTCGATGGGTGTGTTGACTCCGAGCATGTCGCAGATGTTGCGGATGCGGCGGCGCAGGGTCCGCGCGCTGAGCTCGAGATGCCGTGCCGCCACCTCGGTGGTGACCCCGGTGGCGATCTCGGCGAGCAACTCCAGGTCCTCGTGCCCCAGCTCGACCGGCGCGTACGTGCCGGAGAGCGGGGCCTCTCGGGACCGGGTCTGCAGGGGGACCACGTTCTCCCGGTGGTCCTCGACGGTACGACGTACGAGTGTGGCCTGTTCCACTCCGTCCTCCCTCATCCATGTGAGTGCGGAACATCAAACTCGTCACCGTGCGGGTCGAGGCGTCCCCGGACACTTCTCCGGGCCGGAGCCCCGCGGATCGCGTAGGACCACTCTCCTCTGGCACAGGAGAGGACTACGGACACACGGGTCGCGTGCGGTCGCTTCGTCACGGTCTGGGACGGACAGACCAGTCGAGGGACACGCACGCACGTGGGGGACGATCGTCCCGCCACGCTCACCGACGTTCTCGATCCACTTCGGCAAACTCGCGGACCAAGGCCCGCCCTCAGCACGCTAGGCGGCCGAGAAGATACCGTCAAGACCCGATAAATCACCATGCGTAGTTCTGCAAAATCGTTCCGTGACAGGGTCACGGCGGGGGAAAGCCCAGGGGAGTGCTGACCTGCGTAAACAATCTTCAAGGCTGAACGCTGATCCGTAGTGGACTTCCCGATGCAAAAAGTCGCTCCGCGCTCTCGGGAAAGCCCACTATGTCCGGCCAGTGAGGCATATCACGGATGACCAGCCCCATGGCCGGCACGGGACGGGGCCGCCGCGCTTTCGCGCGACGGCCCCGTCCCGTCTATCGGACAACCGCTTTCAGTGAATGTGGATCACCGATTCCCCAAGGGGGCGGTCATGCCGAGTACCCCTAGTCTCCCGAAGGCTTCACGATCGGGAAAAGAACAGTTTCCCGAATGTTCTTGCCCGTGAAGGCCATCAGCAGGCGGTCGATGCCGAGCCCGACCCCACCGCTCGGCGGCATCCCGTACTCCAGCGCCCGCAGGAAGTCCTCGTCCAGCTGCATGGCCTCGGGGTCGCCCTCGGCCGCCATCAGCGACTGCTCGGTCAGGCGCCGGCGCTGCTCGACGGGGTCGACCAGCTCGGAGTAGCCCGTGCCCAGCTCCATACCGAAGCCGATGAGGTCCCACTTCTCGGTCAACAGCGGGTCCTCGCGGTGCTGGCGTGTCAGCGGGCTCGTCTCCACCGGGAAGTCGCACACGAACGTGGGCTGCACGAGCGTGTGCTCCACCAGCTCCTCGAAGACGTGCTCGACCAGCTTGCCCTGGCCCCACGCGTGGTCGAACTCCACGCCCCTGGCCTCGGCCAGACGCCGCACCTCCTCGATCGGGGTGCGCGGGGTGACCTCGGCACCGAGCGCCTCGGAGACCACTCCGTAGAGGGTGACCCTCGGCCACTCCCCGCCCAGGTCGAACGTCTGGCCGTCGCGCTCGACGACGGTGGAGCCGAACACCGCGCGCGCGGCGTCCTGGACGAGCTCGCGGGTCACGTCCGCCATGACGTTGTAGTCGGCGTAGGCCTCGTAGAACTCCAGCATCGTGAACTCGGGGTTGTGCGTGGAGTCCGCGCCCTCGTTCCGGAAGTTCCGGTTGATCTCGAAGACCTTCTCCAGACCGCCCACCACCAGCCGCTTGAGCGAGAGCTCGGGGGCGATGCGCAGGTACAGGTCCATGTCGTAGGCGTTGATGCGCGTGACGAACGGCCGCGCCGTGGCACCGCCGTGCACGCGCATCAGCATCGGGGTCTCGACCTCGATGTAGTCGCGCGAACCGAGGCCGTCCCGGAGCGCGCGGATGGCGGCCGACCGGCGGCGGACCATCTGCTGGGACTCCGGGTTGACGATCAGGTCGACGTAGCGCTGGCGGACCCGGGCCTCGGGGTCGGTGAGGCCCTTGTGCTTCTCCGGGAGGGGCCGCAGGCACTTGGCCGTCAGGGTCCAGGAGGTGACCATGACGGAGAGCTCTCCGCGGCGGGACGTGATGACCTCGCCCTCGACCCCGACGTGGTCGCCGAGGTCGATGTCGGCCTTCCACGCGTCCAGGCGCTCCTGGCCCACGCGGTCCAGGGACAGCATGACCTGGAGGTCGCCGGTCTCGTCGCGCAGCGTCGCGAAGCACAGCTTGCCGCCGGTGCGGTAGAGCATGACGCGGCCGGCGACGGAGACCTCCACACCCGTCCGGGTGTCCGGTTCCAGGCCCTCGTGTTTGTCTCGCACGGCACCGATCGACGTGGTCCGCGGGAAGGTCACGGGGAAGGGGTCGATGCCCTCCTCCCGCAGCCGGTCCAGCTTCTGGCGCCGGACCCGCATCTGTTCGGGCAGGTCGTCGTAGGTGTCGTCGTGCGTGTCATTCACGCGCACGATCCTACCCGCGCCCATGGGCGCTCCCGTACGCTCGATCCGTGCGGCGCCGGGTCCGGGCGTGCGCGGCCGGAGCCGGAACCGTACGGCCCCGGAGCGCGTCTTCACACCCGCGGACGCGGTGTCGTGGGGACCGGCCGCCACCCCCACCGCGCCGGGACACGTCGTGGAGGCGAGGGGCACCCCCACGGACGCCTCCGGCGCAGTACCCCGCCGCGACCGGCTCCGGCGGCGTGGACCTCTAGGATGACCGATCGATGTCTCCCACCTCCCAACCACCGAAAGTCAGGACACACCCGTGAGCGTTGAGGGAAGTACGAAGGCCGTCGTCACGGCCCTGGCGGCGAACATGGGGATCGCCGTCACCAAGTTCGTGGCCTTCGGTCTGACCGGATCCTCCGCCATGCTCGCCGAGGGCATCCACTCCGTCGCCGACTCCGGCAACCAGGGACTGCTGCTGCTCGGCGGGAAGCGGGCCCGGCGCGACGCGACACCGGAGCACCCGTTCGGCTACGGACGCGAGCGCTACATCTACGCGTTCCTGGTCTCCATCGTGCTGTTCAGCCTCGGCGGCCTGTTCGCCCTCTACGAGGCCTGGCACAAACTCTCCGACCCGCACCCGATCACGGAGTGGCAGTGGGTCCCCATCGTCGTGCTCCTGGCGGCGATCGGCATGGAGTCGTTCGCCCTGCGCACGGCCATCAAGGAGTCCAACGCGGTCCGCGGCAAGGCGTCGTGGGTGGAGTTCGTCCGCCGGTCCAAGTCCCCGGAACTGCCGGTCATCCTGCTGGAGGACGCCGGGGCGCTGATCGGTCTGGTCTTCGCCCTGCTCGGTGTGGGCCTGACCCTGCTCACCGGCAACGGCATCTGGGACGGCCTGGGCACCGCGGCCATCGGCGTCCTGCTCGTGGTGATCGCGATCGTGCTCGCCATGGAGATGAAGAGCCTGCTCATCGGTGAGTCCGCCACACGCGAGCACGTGCGCCAGATCGAGTCCGCGATCGTCGGAGTCGAGGACATCAACGGCATCATCCACATGCGCACCCTGCACATCGGTCCGGAGGAGCTGCTGGTCGCGGCCAAGATCGCCGTCGACGCCGAGGACGACGCCCCGCGCATCGCCCGCGCGATCGACACGGCCGAGGCGCGGGTCCGGGACGTGGTGCCCATCGCCCGGATGATCTACCTCGAACCCGACCTGCTGCGCCAGGAGCGGCCCGAGCCGTCCGCCGCCGATCCGGCCTAGGTACCCGGAACAGGAACGGTGCCCGCGCTCCTTCGCGCGGGCACCGTTCTGCGGTGACGGGTCGTCAGCCGGCGTTGCGCTCGAAGACCAGGCGCAGGCCGATGAGCGTCAGCCACGGCTCGTGCACGTCCACGGTCTCGCACTCGCCGATCACCGTGGACGCCAGGCCGCCCGTGGCCACGACCGTGACGTCGTCCGGGACACTGGTCAGCTCCGCGACCATCCGGTCCACGATCCCGTCCACCTGGCCCGCGAATCCGAACACGATGCCCGAGCGCAGGGCCTCGGTGGTGTTCTTGGCGATCGCCGACCGCGGCCGGACGATCTCCACCATGTGCAGCTGGGCACCGCGCTGGGACAGCGCGTCCACCGAGATGTCGATCCCCGGCGCGATCGCGCCGCCGACGTACTCCCCCTTGACGCTGACCGCGTCGAACGTCGTCGCGGTGCCGAAGTCCACCACCACGGCCGGACCGCCGTAGATGTTGTTGGCGGCCAGCGCGTTGATGATCCGGTCGCTGCCGACCTCCTTGGGGTTGTCCATCCGGATCGGCACCCCGGTCTTGACCCCGGGTTCGACGATCACGGCCTGCACGTCGCCGAAGTGGCGGCGGAACATGTCCCGCATCTCGTGCTGGACCGAGGGCACCGAGCAGCACATGGCGATGCCGTCGATGTCGTCCGTACCGCCCGCCGTCCGGCCGTCGAGGAGTCCGCGCAGCACGACCGACCACTCGTCGGCGGTGCGTCTGGTGTCAGTGCCCACTCTCCAGTGTTCGAGCAGCTCCTCGGCCTCGAACAGGCCGAAGACCGTCTCGGAGTTACCGACATCGATCGCGAGCAGCATCCTGGAAGCCTCATCCGTGGTCGTCGACGTGGTCGTCGCAATGGCGTGTTCCCGATTCGGCGGGAAATCCTCAGGGAATCCTCCACCAATCGGGCGCTTCACACCAGGTCGAGGGCGATATCGAGTGCCGGACTGGAATGTGTGAGCGCGCCGACGGCCAGGTAGTCGACCCCGGTCCGGGCCACGTCGGCGGCCACGTCCAGCGTCAGCCCGCCCGAGGACTCCAATCGGGCGCGCCCGCCGACCAGCGCCACCGCGGCGCTGAGCTGCTCGACGGTGAAGTTGTCCAGCAGGATCTCCTCGGCGCCGGCCGCCAGCGCGTCCTCGATCTGGTCGAGGCGGTCGACCTCGACCTCCAGGGGCAGGTCGGGGAAGCGCTCGCGGATGGCCCGCACCGCCGCGCCGACCCCGCCCGCGGCCACGACGTGGTTGTCCTTGACGAGCCCCGCGTCGCTGAGTCCGTAGCGGTGGTTGACGCCGCCCCCGCAGCGCACCGCGTACTTGTCCAGTGCGCGCAGGCCGGGACGGGTCTTGCGGCTGTCGCGGACGGCAGCGCCCGTGCCCGTGACCGCCTCGACCCAGGTCCGCGTGGCCGTGGCGATACCGGACATGTGGGTGAGCAGGTTGAGGGCGGTGCGCTCGGCGGTCAGCAGGTCGCGGGTGCGGGCGGTGACGGTCATGAGCACGTCACCGCGCTTGACCGCGTCGCCGTCGGCGACCGCCCGGTGCACCTCCAGGGCACCGTCGGCGACCAGCCAGAACGTGAGTTCGGCCAAGGGGAGCCCGCTCACCGTTCCGTCGGCGCGGGCCACCACGTGCGCGGTACGCACCTGGTCGCCGGGCGTCGTGGCCACGGTCGTGACGTCGATGCGCGGTCCGGCGGTGAGGTCCTCGGCCAGCGCTCGGCGCACCACGTCCACGTGGGACTGGTGGGGGGAGGTGTAGGGGAGGGTGAACTCGGCCCGGGGCTCGTCACCGGGAGCGGTGCTCCCCGCACCCCGCCGGTCGGCCAGGGGGAAGGTGATCGCGTCGAGCTCGGTCACGAGCTCCGGCGGCAGGGACGGTGTCCAGTCCTCGTCGGTGGTCACGGGGGTGTTCCCTTCCAGGCGGACGACGGCGGGCCGGATCCGGAGCTCGGGACGCGGCTCGGGGTGGTCGGCCCGCTGGTGGGAGCCTCGGCTCTCGGTTCTGTGTCGGGCGGCGGCGGCCACCAGGCGGGCGACGGTGAGGATGTTGGTCGCCTCCCAGGAGTCGGTGCCGGGCGCGACCCCGGCACCGGGCTCGGCGGGGGCGGTGGCCACGGCGTCCAGCTCGTCCGCCAGCGCGGCCAGGCCGTCGCCGGTCCGCAGCACTCCGGCGTGGCGCGACATCAGGGCGCGCACGCGGCCGGTGGAGGCGGCGCCGACCAGTGGGACGAAGGCGCCCACGGTCACCGCCGCGTCCGGCACCGGCTCGCGCGCCTCGGCCAGCCGAGCGGCGATCCGATCCGCGTAGACCAGCCCCTCCAGGAGGGAGTTGGACGCCAGCCGGTTGGCGCCGTGCACCCCGGTCCGGGCGACCTCGCCGACCGCCCACAGGCCGGGGACGCTGGTGCGGCCGTCGATGTCCACCTCGGTACCGCCGGAGGCGTAGTGGGCGGCCGGCGCCACCGGGATGGGCCGGGCCAGCGGGTCCACGCCGTGGCTCAGGCACGACGCCAGGATGGTGGGGAAGCGCCGCTTCCAGGTGGCCTCGCCGAAGTGGCGGGTCTCCAGGTAGACGTGGTCGGTGTCCTGCTCCGCCATGGTGCGGGCGATCGTGCGGGCCACGACGTCGCGGGGCGCGAGGTCGCCGAGCTCGTGCACGCCCTCCATGATCCGGCGGCCCTCGCCGTCCACCACGTAGGCGCCCTCGCCGCGCAGGGCCTCGGAGATGAGCGGCTGCCGGCCCCGGGCCTCCGGTCCGAGCCACAGGACGGTGGGGTGGAACTGGATGAACTCCAGGTCGCGCAGGCGTGCCCCGGCGCGCGCCGCCAGGGCCAGGCCGTCACCGGTGGAGACCGGCGGGTTGGTGGTGGCCGCGAACACCTGTCCCATGCCGCCGGTGGCCAGGACCACCGCCGGGGCCAGGACCGCGCCCACGCCGTCCCGGGCGCCCTCGCCCATGACGTGCAGGGTGACGCCGCGGACCGCCCCGCTCACGGGGTCGTGCAGGGCGTCGAGGGCCAGGGCGTGCTCGATGACCTCGATGCGCTCCTCGGCCAGGACGGCGGCGACGAGGGCGCGCTGGATCTCGGCGCCGGTGGCGTCGCCGCCCGCGTGGGCGACCCGGTCGGCACGGTGGCCGCCCTCGCGTGTCAGTGCGAGCGAGCCGTCCTCACCCCGGTCGAACTCGGCACCGAGCCCGATCAGCCACCGCAGGGCCTGGGGCCCCTCGGTGGCCATGACGTGGACGGTGTAGGGGTCGGACAGTCCCGCTCCGGCCAGGTGGGTGTCGACCATGTGGGCGACCGGGCCGTCCTCGGGGTCCATGGCGGCCGCGATCCCGCCCTGGGCGAAGCTGGTGGACCCGGTGGACAGGCGGTCCTTGGTGACGAGCACGACCCGGCCGTGCTCGGTGCGCTGCACGTAGCGCAGGGCCGTGCTCAGGCCGGCGATGCCCGAGCCGACGACCGCGACCTCGGCGCCGACCGACCACGAGGCCTCCGGGGCCTGGAGCCGCGTCTGGGTGAGTGAACTCATCTGGGGTCTCTCTCGGGAAGTGCCGTCGACGCCGGGCCGGTCACAGGGCAGCGGCGTCAGGCCCGGCGTCGCTGCCGGGGCGGGCGGTGGTGAAGGTGACCGGCACGTTGTCGATGAGCCGGGTGGAGCCGACCCTGGCCGCGACGGCGAGGACGGCTTCGCCCTCGAAGTCGGCGGGCGCGTCGGTGAAGGTGGCGGGGTCCACGAGGGCGACGTAGTCGGGTACGACCGGCGGGTCCGCCTGGGCGGCCCCGTCCAGGACGGCGCGGGCGGCGGCGCGCACGGCGTCGGGGCCGCCCGCGGCGCCCTCGCGTCCGGCGGCGAGCGCGCGGTGCAGGGCCAGGGCGCTGGCGCGCTCGTCGTCGGAGAGGTAGACGTTGCGGCTGGAGACCGCCAGGCCGTCGGGGTCGCGCAGCGTGGGAGCGCCCACGATCTCGATCGGCATGGAGAGGTCGGCGACCATGCGCCGGACGATCGCGATCTGCTGGGCGTCCTTCTGCCCGAAGACCGCGAGGTCGGGAGCGACCAGGTGCAGGAGCTTGCTGACGACGGTGAGCACGCCCGTGAAGAAGCCGGGACGGGAGGCGCCCTCCAGGAGCTCGCCCATCGCGCCGGCCTGGACGGTGACCATCGGTTCGGTGGGGTACATGGTGGCGACCGTGGGGGCGAAGACGACGTCGACGCCCTCCTCGGCGCACACGCCGGTGTCGGTGTCGAGGGTCCTGGGATAGCGGTCGAAGTCCTCGCCGGGGCCGAACTGCAGCGGGTTGACGAAGATGCTGACGACGACGGTGTCCGCCCGGTCCCGGGCGAGCCGCATGAGGCTGCGGTGCCCTGCGTGGAGGGCGCCCATGGTGGGGACCAGGGCGACCCGTCCGGCGTCGGCGAGGGCGCGCCGGAGTTCCTCGGCGGTGTGGACGACGAGGGGTCGTTCGGTGGTCGCGGGACTGGTTGTGTGTTCGGTCATCGGTGGTTTCCCTGGTGGTGTGCTGGGACGGTCGCCGGGCCTGGCCGGACCGGCGGGCGCGAAGGCCGTCGGGCCCCGCGCGTGTGCGCGGGCCGTCGCCCGGCGTCCGCGAGCCGCCCCGTGGGCGGTCAGCGCCGCAGGACGTCGAGCAGGCGCGCGGCGTCGGCCGGGTCGAGCATCCCCGCGTTGATGGCGCGGTCGGCGGTGAGCCGGGCGAGTTCGACGTAGCTGGCGACGCTCTCCGGCGCGTTCTCGCGCAGCTGCTCGATGTGGCCGGCGACGGTTCCGGCGTCGCCCCGCAGGACGGGCCCGCTCAGTCCGTGGATGCCCAGGCGCAGCGCGTTGTCCAGGGCCGCGCTGAGCATGGGGGCGAGCAGGCGGCCAGGTTCGGGGACCCCGGCGGCGGAGAGCAGGGAGGCGCTGTCGGCCACCAGCGTGACCAGGTGGTTGGCGCCCCCGGCGAGGGCGGCGTGGTAGAGCGTGCGCTTGTCCTCGGTGATCCACACCGGTTCGGCTCCCATCTCGACGACGAGGGCCTCGGCGATGGGCCGCAGCTGTTCGGGGGCGGTGACGCCGAAAGCGCAGTTGGCGAGGCGCTCGACGTCCTCGGGGCGGCCGGTGAAGGTCATCGCCGGGTGCAGGGCCAGCGGCAGGGCCCCGACGAGGGTGGCGGGGGCGAGGATGCCGTACCCGTGGGCTCCGCTGGCGTGGACCAGGATCTTGCCCCGCAGGTCGGCCCCGGTGGCCGCCAGGCCCTCGACGAGTTCGGCGAGCTCGTCGTCGGGGACGGTGAGCAGGACGAGGTCCGCGGCTTCGGCGACCTGGGCGGGTTCGAGGATCCGCGCGGTGGGCAGGCGGTCGGCCACCCGTTGTCTGGAGGCCTCGGAGACCGCGGACGCGGCGACCACCTTGTGCCCGGCGCGGCCGAGGGCCAGCCCGAGCACGGATCCGACCCGGCCGGGCCCGATGACGCCGACCCGCAGTCGGGCGGGGCGCCCCTGCGTCGTCTCCATGTGTGTGGTGCCCCCTCGTGTTCGTGCGTCCGGTTCTCCCGCACCGTGACGCCTGAGCACACGATAGCCCTCCCGGGTCGGTGACCTGTGTCCCAGGGACGCGTGTGGGGGGCGGGTACCCCCGCCCCCCACGATCCCCCGTCACTCCCCCGCGCGGGGGGAGGTCGGGTCAGTTCTGGATGATCACCCCGGAGTTGTAGCAGGAGGCGAGGGACTGGCCGAGGACGGCGTTGGAGTTGCCGCAGCCGGCGTTGGCGTTCTCGATGCCGTTGATGTAGGCGATGTTGCCGCTGACGTTGGAGCCGTGACCGGAGGTCCACGCGTCGGCGTGCGCCGCCGCGGGTGCCGCGGAGAGGAGGATCCCGGCGGAGGCGAGGACCACGGCACCAGTGGCGAACGTCTTCTTCAGCACTACTTGTCTCCTTTGTGTTCGGACGGGGGGCCGTCCGCACGTGGGTGATTCTTCAGGGGCACCCGGGGGCGCTGGTGAAGAAGTTACCCACGAAGACACCCTGTTCACCCGTCTTGAACTGCACTGATAACAAGTAGCCCCATAGATATCACTATGTGTGATGTCTCTTCTCGGGGTCGATCGGGACAAAGGCTCCAGACCGGCGGAGAGCGTGGACGCGCAGAGTCACGGATCGCCGGCGTTCCAGTCGCACACCAATGGGGGGTTGCGGTCAGTGCGCGCCTGAGCCGGAATGGCCGGGCGGGCACACGAAAAGGCGCCATCCCGTCGTCACGGGATGGCGCCGGCGCGGTGCGTTCACGGGGCCTCGCGGACGGATCAGCCGGGACGTCTCCGACTGGACACCCCCGCCCGCTCGGACCCCGCGCTCACCGCGTGCTGATGCGCGCCGCGGTCCGCCGGCTGCGGACCCGGGGCGCTACCAGTTCTTGACGGTCGCGCCGGAGTCGGTGCAGTTCGCGCCGGCGACGCCGAGGACGGCGATCGCGTTGCCGCACACGTTCACGGGCACGTCGAGGTCCGCGACGAGCTGGTTGCCGCCGAGGATGCTGCCGTTGCCGGACGTGAACACGTTGCTGTTCGCCATGGCGGGAGCGCCGGTGAACAGGACGCTGGCGGCGGCGGCGGTGATGGCACTGGCGGCGAGAGCCTTCTTCAGCATGAGTTTCTCCTGTAGAACCGGTCGGCGGTGGGGCACCAACCGGTCAATAACGTTGACGAAGTGTATGACTGCGAACACTCACCGTGTTCAGTCACTATTTAGCCATACTTACTCGCCGCGCGTGACCGGAACACGCAAGAAGTTTCCAGCCCTGAGCTGGAAGAACAACACTGAGTGAGCAGACATGTCGGACATGGCGTCATCAACGTCAGCCACACAGGCCTCACTATGTGACTCGGATCACAAAGCACTCCCGGGTGATTCACCGGTTGCGGACGGGTCCGGTGCCCGGTCCCGCGGACGCGCCTGCGTCGACCGGGTCGCCCAGCGCTCCGTGCCCGCCTCCGGCACCCGCGCGCGCCGCCCGTGCTCCACGAGCGCGTCCAGGAGCCCCCGGCCCTCGACCGCCTCCCGGAAGGCCGCGTGGGCGCGCACCGGGCCCGGCGGGGTGTCGACGTCCACCGACACGCGCCCGGCGAGGCGCTCCAGCGGACCCGCGGTCACCCGCAGCGTCTGGACCCGCTCCACGGGCACGATCTCGGTCACCCGGCAGAACGGCCCGCGCGTGCTCACGAACAGGTGCTCGTCCACACCCACGAGGGAGCCCGCACGGTCGCGGTTGGGCACCAGGGGGACCCGGGCCGCGTCGCTGTCCGGGAAGAGTTCGTTCACCAGCGAGAAGGCCAGCCGCCGGGGGGCGACCGGCAGCAGGGTCGCGGACTCGCCCTGGCGCTCGCCCGCGTACCCGGCCACGTTCGCCTCGACCCGGGCCACGCCCAGCGCACGCCACAACAGGGGCTCGACCACGCGTACGGCCTGCACCCGCCCCGGCGGGACCGTCTGCATACGGCGCTGGAACATGCCGTACCTGAGCCGCAGACCGTCGGACGAGAGCGAGGCGTAGTAGTCCGTGTAGCGCGCCAGCGGGCCCCAGTAGTACCGGAGCAGCCCCAGGACCAGCGGGATCAGCGCGGCCGCCACACCGGGTTCGACGAACACGATCCCCGCGGTGAGGAGCATCAGCAGGGCGACGAACGACAACAGGATCGGCACGCGGAAGGTCAGCGCGCCCAGCAGCAGGGGGAAGGGCAGCCGGTAGAAGGGCCACTCGGGGGCTTCGGGTGTGCGTCCCGGCAGGCCGGCGGCGTGCGCGAGCACGGCCGTGCGCAACCGCTCCGCCAGGTTCCGGCGCAGGCAGCGCAGCCGGATGGCGCTGTGGTCGCCGCCGGCGAGTTCGATGCGCAGTTCGGCCATCCCGAACACCTGCATGAGCAGCGGGCGGACCACGTCGACCGCTTGGAGACGGCTCAGCGGGATCTCCCGGGAGCTGCGCATGGCCAGGCCGCTGTGCACGACCAGGTGGTCCTCGCGCAGTCCGAAGGTGCCGTACCACCACGCGGGCAGGGCGTGGGCGAGCGAGCCGAAGACCACGGCCACGGTCATCATCAGGACCCAGGCGAAACCGAAGGTGGTGAGGATCGGTCCGATGAGGGCCGCGAACGCGAGCGTCACGGCGGCGACCTGCACCGGGACGATGGACCAGTGGGACCGGAACTCGCCTCTGGTGACGTCGTCCTCGGGCTTGGGCCGCCGGACCGGCGGCGGACGCCACCCGACGTTCGGCGGCAGGAGGACCGGCCCCTGGCCGAACGGGACCGGCGGCCGGGGGTGGACCGCAGGCGGCCCGGGCGGACCGGGCCACGGCGGCGGCCCGGATGGGGGCTGATGGCCGGGAGGGGGCCCGGACGGCCCTACGGCGCCGCCGGGCGCGACCCAGGGGTGCCCGGTCGGCTGTGGGGCGTCCTGAGCCCGCGTGGACTCGCCGGCCCCCGGGAAGGGCTGTCCCTGCGGGGCCGGAGGCCGCTGCGTCGAGCGGGGCGCCTGCCCGCGGGCCGCACGGGGCCCCTGCGGCACGTGCCCGTGGAAGGCCTGAGGCGACTCGGGCCGCCCCGGAAGCCGAGGCGCGGGCTCGCGGCCCGTTTCGGCCCCCAGCGGCCGCTCGTGCGGCTGGGGAGCCCGGGCGTGCTCGGGCTCGCGGCGCCGGTCGGGCTCCCGCGGTTCCTGGCCGTGCTCCGCCTCCGGGCCCTCGGGCTCGGGTCGGTCGTGCGGCGGTCGGGCGGATGAGTGCACTTACAACCCCGTCGAGAAGCTCTCGCTGCGCGACGCGAGTCGGTCGCGCAGCTCCACGGCCTCGGTCAGGCCGAGTCCGACCACCCGGGTGTCGGCGGTGCTCGCCGCGGTGCGCACCCGGACCGTCGCGATACCCAGTGCCTGCTCCAGCAGGTCAGCCGTCACGTCCACGACCTGCATCCGGCCGTACGGGACCACCACGAGCTGGCGCACGAACACCCCGTAGGTCAGGTACAGCTCCTCCGGCGCCTCGGCGTACCCCCACGTGCGTTGGAAGAGCCCGGCCAGCACCCCGCCGGCCACGGCCACCACCAGTGCCGCCACGATGACCGCCACGGCCGGGACGGGGTGCCCCCACAGGAACAGCAGGGTGCCGCCGCCCCCGCCCGCGATCAGGCTCGGCACGCCCAGCACCAGGCGTCGGTACCAGGCCAGCGAGGGCGACACCCGTTGCCAGGGCGTGCCCGCTGGTGCGGCGAACGCCGCGTCCAGCGGTCGTTCCGGCGGGGGCGTCGAAGGAGTCGGATCACTGGTGTCCACGTGGCCAGTCAACCATCAGCCCGCCGTCGCCGACATCCCTCACGCCCTCCCGCGCGGGTCGTCCTGGTCGTCCTCGTCCTCGGGGACCCGGCACGCGTACTCCAGGTACAGCGCGGCCGCCAGCAGCACGGCCGAGGCCGCGCCGGTACCGACCGAGGTGAAGAACACCTCGCGCGGCGACGGCAGGTCGAGCGAGTCCGACACCGCGAACGCGACGCCCAGGAAGAACCCCGCCGCCAACGACGCGAACAGCGCGCTCGCCTTGGCCAGGGCGACCAGCCGGGCCGCGCTCAGGGGCTCCATCGGCTCGGTGCCGGGCGCGCGGCGGATACGGCGCCGGGTCCGCCCCGCCGTGTACCCCTCGGCCAGCGACAGCAGGAGCAGCGTGGGGATCCCCGACCACGGCAGCACCGGCAGGAACGGCAGCGCGTTCGTGAGCAGCACGCCCAGCAGGGCGCCGATCGCGATCAGCACCGAAGGGACCCGCCAGCCGGTGGGACGGAGCCTGCGCTCGTCCTCGTCCGCCATCACGCCTCCTCGGGGAGCCGGAGGGCGAGGTCGTCCCGGCGCCGCAGGGCCTGCTCCCCCGCCGTGTCGGCGGCCTCCACCCCCGCGAGGAGGTCCGCCACCGGCCCCCGGCCCGGGAGCACCGCCCCCGGGTCGGCGTCCAGCCACGGCCGCAGCACGAACGCCCGCAGGTGGGCGCGCGGATGCGGCAGGGTGAGCTCGGGGTCCTCGGAGCGCACGTCCCCGAACGCGATGACGTCCACGTCGAGTGTGCGCGGACCCCACCGGACCTCCCGGACCCGGTCGAAGGCCCGCTCGGCCGCCCGGGCCCGCCGGAGCAGCTCCAACGGGTCCTGCCCGGTGTCCACGACCAGGACCGCGTTGAGGTAGGCCCCCTGCTCGGGCCCGCCCACCGGCGCGGTCTCGTACACGGGCGACACCGCCACCGGTGACGGCTCCCCGGTGAGCACCGTGTCCACCGCGCCCTGCAGCGCGGCCAGCCGGTCGCCCAGGTTCGAACCCAGGGCGAGCACCGCGCGCGTCACCACGAACGCCCCGTCCCGCGCGTGACCGTGACCGCCACGTCCCCGAACTCGTGCTCGATGGGTGCCGACGGCTTGTGCACCGTCAGTTCCACGCCCTCGACCAGGGACTCGGCCATGCACTCCGCGGCCAAACGCTCCGCCAGCGTCTCGATGAGGTTCACCGGCTCGCCCGTGACGATCCGCACCAGGCGGTCGGCGAGCAGGCCGTAGTGCACCGTGTCGCCGACGTCGTCGGAGGCCGCGGCCGGCGCGGTGTCCAGGTGGAGCACCGCGTCGACCACGAAGTCCTGGCCCTCACGGCGCTCGAAGTCGAAGACACCGTGGTGGCCGCGCGCACGGAGTCCGCGGAGCGTGATGCGGTCGCGCATCAGTCCTCGTCCTCCCCTTCGTCGTCCTCCATGAGCACCGGGGAGGCGTGGTGCGACCACAGCCGCCAGCCCGCGTCGGTCGCGACGAACAGGTTGGTGGTGACCACCTGCCCGCCCGCCACGAACCCGGGGCTGCCGTCCTCCGCGGTCAGCACGTTCTCCTCACACGTCACCATGGCGACGTCGCCGCCGACCCCGATGTGGGTCTCGGTGAGCACGTACTGGATGTAGGTGACGTTGGCCATGATCAGTGACCACGCCCGCATGATCTCGGTCCGGCCCCGCAGCAGCGGCCAGCCGGGGTTGACGCACACCAGGTCCGGCGCCTCGTGCTCCTCGGCCCAGACGGTGCGCATCAGGTCGATGTCGCCGTTCTCGATGGCGCTGTAGAACTGCGCGTTGGCCTCGGCCACGCGCTCCATGACCTCCTGCCGGGACTTCACAGGCCGCCCCGGTCCATGGGCTCGCCTCGGCCCCGGTCGAGTCGGGCACCACCGTCGGACCAGGCCGAGGCCACGCGCACGGCGTCGGCGCTGGAGCGCACGTCGTGCACCCGCACGCACCAGGCGCCGCGGTCGGCGGCGAGGGTGGAGACGGCCGCGGTGGCGGCGTCGCACTCGGTGAAGGGGCGGTCGTGGTCCTTGGCGTCCCCCAGCAGCCGGCTCAGGAAGCGCTTGCGGGAACCGGCCACCAGCACCGGGCGTCCCAGGTCGTGGAAGCGTTCCAGCTCGTGGAGAATCGCCCAGTTGTGTGCCTGCTCAGGGCGTTTCGAGAATCCCAGTCCCGGGTCCAGGACGATCTGACCCGGGTCGACACCTGCACTGATCATGGCCTCCATACGGTCGCGGAGCTCATCGAGGACCTCCTGGACGACATCCGTGTACACGGCACGGCTCTGCATGTCATGACTATGCCCGCGCCAGTGCATCAACACGTAGGCAACGCCGGAAGAGGCCACAAGTCGGGCCATGGCCGGGTCGGCCAACCCGCCGCTGACATCGTTGACGAGGACCGCGCCCGCCCCGACGGCGCGCTCGGCGACCTCCGCGCGCATGGTGTCGACGCTGACGTGGACGCCCCTGGCCGCGAGCTCGCGCACCACCGGTTCGACCCGGTGCAGCTCCTCGGCGGCGGACACCCGCTGTGCTCCGGGGCGCGTGGACTCACCGCCGACGTCGACGATGTCCGCTCCCTGCTCCACCAGTCGCAGGCCGTGCTCGACCGCCCGGTCGGGATCGAACCACGCGCCGCCGTCGGAGAAGGAGTCGGGGGTGACGTTCACGACCCCCATGACCAGGCACCGCCCGCGGTCGGGCAGGCCCGGAACTGTCTGTTTCGGCCCCATAAGGTCACCCTATTCGCTGACGCGCGCGCAGGCTCGGAGTGCGGCCGGGCGTTTGGGCACGGTCCGGACACAGGAAGCCTTCGCCGAGACCCTGATCGGATCACGTCAACAGACGACGGCCCCCTGGAGAGGAAGCGTTCCTCCCCAGGGGGCCGGGGTCCGTTCAGCGCCGGTCGAGGATGAGGCTCATCGCCTCGGACCGCGTCCGGTCGCTGCCGCGGAAGATGCCGCGGACGGCGGACGTGACCGTCTTCGCGCCGGGCTTGCGGACGCCGCGCATGGTCATGCACAGGTGCTCGGCCTCCACCACGACGATGACGCCGCGCGGCTGGAGGTGGTCCATGATGGCGTCGGCCACCTGGCCCGTGAGCCGCTCCTGCACCTGCGGCCGGCGGGCGTACACGTCGACGAGCCGGGCGAGCTTGCTGAGACCGGTGATGCGGCCGTCGGCGGCCGGGATGTAGCCCACGTGCGCCACTCCGTAGAACGGCACCAGGTGGTGCTCGCACGTGGAGTACATCTCGATGTCCTTGACCAGGATCATCTCCTCGTGCCCGGCCTCGAAGACCGTGGTGAGCACGTCGCCGGGCTTCTGGCCCAGCCCGGAGAACTGCTCCTCGTAGGCACGGGCGACGCGCTCGGGCGTCTTGAGCAGGCCGTCGCGCTCGGGATCCTCCCCGATGGCGATGAGGATCTCGCGCACGGCGCGCTCGATGCGCTCCCGGTCGACGGGTCTGGGCTCCAGCCCTTCCGCGGCGGTCACGCGTCGTCCCCCTCGGCCTCGGCTCTGGTGGGCAGCTGTCCGTTGCCGCCCGGAGCCGCGGTGCCCTCGTACTCGGTGCCGTTGACCTCGCCCCGGCGCGGGTCGGCGGCCTCGGCCACGGCACCGCTGGTCTCCGGGAGCTGGCCCTCGATGCTCTCGGCGCCGTTGATGGCGGCGATCTCCTTCTTGGAGCGCACCGGGGGCCGCTCCGAGGGGAGCCGCTTGCCGTAGCCGGTGTAGGAGCCGCGCGAGGGCCGCTTGGTGATCGGGGCGAAGATCTCCAGGACCTCGGCCTTGCTCAGGGTCTCCTTCTCCAGCAGCGCCACGACCAGGTCGTCCAGGACGTCCCGGTACTCGACGAGGACGTCGTAGGCCTCGTCGTGCGCGGACTCGATGAGGCGGCGCACCTCCTCGTCGATGATGGAGGCGATCTCCTCGGAGTACTCCCGGGCGTGCGACATCTCGCGGCCCAGGAACGGCTCGGTACTGCCGGAGCCGAACTTGCGGGCGCCCAGCCGCTCGCTCATGCCGTACTCGGTGACCATGTTGCGGGCCAGGTTGGTGGCCTTGTCGATGTCGTTGCCGGCACCGGTGGTGGGCTCGTGGAAGACGAGCTCCTCGGCGGCGCGGCCGCCCAGCATCATGGCGAGCTGGTCCATCATCTGTGAGCGCGACGTGAGGAACTTGTCCTCGGTCGGCACCGACATGGTGTAGCCCAGGGCCCGGCCGCGCGGCAGGATGGTGATCTTGTGCACCGGGTCGGAGTTGGGCAGCGCGTGCCCCACCAGGGCGTGGCCGCCCTCGTGGTAGGCGATGACCTTCTTCTCGGTGTCCGACATCACCCGGGTCTTGCGCTCGGGACCGGCCATCACCCGCTCGATCGCCTCCTCGAGGACCGCGTGGGTGATGACCTTGGCGCCCGCGCGCGCCGAGAGCAGGGCGCCCTCGTTGATGACGTTGGCCAGGTCGGCGCCGGTCATGCCGGCGGTCTGGCGGGCGATCACCCGGAAGTCGACGTCGTCGGCCATGGGCTTGCCCTTGGCGTGGACCTTGAGGATGTCGCTGCGGCCGTCCATGTCGGGGCGGTCGACCACGACCTGCCGGTCGAAGCGGCCGGGGCGCAGCAGGGCCGGGTCCAGGATGTCGGGCCGGTTGGTCGCGGCGATGAGGATGACGCCGCCCTTGACGTCGAAGCCGTCCATCTCGACCAGCATCTGGTTGAGCGTCTGCTCGCGCTCGTCGTGGCCGCCGCCCATGCCGGCGCCGCGGTGGCGGCCGACGGCGTCGATCTCGTCGATGAAGATGATCGCGGGGGCGTTGGCCTTGGCCTGCTCGAACAGGTCGCGCACACGCGAGGCGCCCACGCCGACGAACATCTCGACGAAGTCGGAGCCGGAGATGGAGTAGAACGGCACCTCGGCCTCTCCGGCCACGGCGCGGGCCAGGAGGGTCTTACCGGTTCCGGGCGGGCCCATCAGGAGCACGCCCTTGGGGATCTTGGCCCCCATCTCCTGGAACTTGGCCGGGTTCTGCAGGAACTCCTTGATCTCGTGGAGCTCCTCGATGGCCTCGTCGGCCCCGGCCACGTCGGCGAAGGTGTTCTTGGGCGTGTCCTTGGTGATGAGCTTGGCCTTGGACTTGCCGAACTGCATCACCCGTGAGCCGCCGCCCTGCATCTGGCTGAAGATGAACCAGAAGATGCCGATGATGATGATCAGCGGGAGCAGGCTGAACAGCGCGGTGGTCCACACCGAGGTGGTGGCGACCGACACCTCGTAGGAGTCCAGGCTGCTGTCCGGGTCGTTCGCCGACTCCTGGAGCATCTCCCCGAGCTGGGCGCCCTGGCCCTCGACCCAGTACGCCTCGAGGATCTGCTCGTCGGTGGTCGTCAGCACGATGCGCTGGTCACGGTCGATGATCTCGGCGTTGTCCACCTCATCGTTCTCGATGAGCTGGTACACCTGCGAGATGTCGGCGTCTTCGGGCTGCGGGCCGCCACCCACGTCGAAGACGCGGAAGCCGATGATGAGCATGACGGCGACCGCCAGGATCAAAATCCACGGGCCGCGGAAAAAACGCTTCAGATTCATGTGAGCGGAACCCTGTCGGGTCCGTCCCTCCTGACCAGGCTGTCCGCCCCAGAGGACTTTCCGAAGCAGGACCTAACGGACACGTGCTCCCCGCGATGACGCCGGGATATTCGACGGTACACCTCCCCCGCCGGGCGGACGCACCGCTCGGGACCGGGCACCGGAACCGTCATGATGGCAACGACGGCGACCCGCCCCGTTGTTCCCCGGCCCCCTCCCTCATCCCTCGTAGACGTGCGGGGCGAGGGTGCCGATGAACGGCAGGTTGCGGTACTTCTCGGCGTAGTCGAGGCCGTAGCCGACGATGAACTCGTTCGGCAGGTCGAAGCCGATGTACTTGACGTCGAGATCGACCTCGTAGGCCAGCGGCTTGCGGACCATCGTGCACACCTCCACGGACCGGGGCCCGCGCGACTTGAGGTTGCCCACCAGCCAGGAGAGCGTCAGACCGGAGTCGATGACGTCCTCGACGATCAGGACGTCGCGGTCCTTGATGTCGGTCTCCAGGTCCTTGAGGATGCGGACCACGCCGGAGGAGGTCGTGCCCGCCCCGTAGGAGGAGACCGCCATCCAGTCCATGGAGACGGGGCTGTGCAGGGCGCGGGCCAGGTCGGCCATCACCATGACGGCGCCCTTGAGCACCCCGACGATCAGCAGGTCCCGGTCGGCGTAGTCGGCGTCGATCCGCGCCCCCAGCTCGGCCAGACGCGCCTTGATCTCGTCCTCGGTGACCAGGATCTTCTCAAGGTCCTGTCCCATGTCCTTAGCGTCCACGCTCAATGTCCTCGCTGCTGGGTTCCCCGTGTGCGGGACCCAGGATAAGCGGCACGAACAGGACCGGCGCCGCCCGGTCCCGCGGGTCGGGTCACGCCTCGAAGCGCAGCCGCCGCGCGATCCTCCTGCAGCGCACGCCTCCGGGGAGGTCGATGTGGGCCTGGCCACGCCAATCGGTGACGAGTCGGTCGATCTCACGCACGTGGCGGGCGGTCAGCGCGCTCGCCGGGCACCCGGCGGCCAGGGCGGCGCGGCGCAGGACGCGCGTGCGCAGCGACGCGGGGGCCGCGGCCAGGGGTTCCACGTCCAGGACCGGGCCGGCCCCGGGGGTGCCGGCGCCTGGGCGGGGCCCCGGCCCGGGTGCGGCCGAGGTCGCGGCCTCGGCGTCCGGCAGGGCTTCGGCCTCGAGGTCCTCCGCGAGCCGGTCGAGCGTGTCGGCGTCCGCGCGCAGCATCGCGGCGGTCCTGGCCAGGGCCTCGGCGATGCCGGGGCCGAGCGCCTTCTCCAGTGCGGGCAGGGCCTCGTGGCGCACCCGCGACCGGGCGAACCGGGGGTCGAGGTTGTGCGGGTCCTCCCAGGCCCGCAGTCCCATCTCGGCGCAGGCCCGGCGGACCGTGGACCGGTCGAGGCCGAGCAGGGGCCGCAGGTAGTGGCCGTTGCGGGGGGCCATCCCGGCCAGGGAACGGGCCCCGGAACCGCGGGCCAGGCCCAGCAGGACCGTCTCGGCCTGGTCGTCGAGGGTGTGCCCGAGCAGCACGGCCGCCGGGGCGTGCGCCCCGACCGCCCCGTCCAGGGCGGCGTAGCGGGCGCGGCGGGCCGCCGCCTCCGGGCCGCCGGGCCCGTCGACCGAGACGGTGCGCACGAGGACAGGGGCCAGTCCGAGGCCGCGCAGGACGTCGGCGACCTCGACCGCTCGTGCGGCCGATCCCTCCTGGAGACCGTGGTCGACCGTGACGCCCCCGGCCGTCCGGCCCGCGCGCGGAGCCTCGAAGGCCAGCGCGCCGGACAGGGCCAGGGAGTCCGCGCCACCGCTGCACGCCGCCAGGACGGTGGCGTCCGCGGGCAGGTCGGCCAGGGCCCGCCGGACCGCCGATCGGACGGCGGCCACGGCGGGGTGCGGCCCGCTCACTCCGCGATGGCGGCGGGGCGCACGACGCGGTCGATCCAGGCGTTCGGGTCGCGGATCTCGGCCAGCGTGGGCAGGGTCTCGTGCGAGGTCCACACCTTGTTGAACTCGGCCATGCCGACCTGCCCCACCACCGCGCCGACGAACGCGGCGCCCTCCTCGTACTGACGCATCTTCAGGTCCATGCCGAGCAGCTGGCGCATGATGCGGTCGAGGGGGTTGGCGGTCTCGCGGCGCTTCTGGAAGCGCGCACGGATGCGTTCCACGCTCGGGACGACCTCCGGCCCGACCGCGTCCATCACGTAGTCGCCGTGCCCCTCGGCGAGGCTCATGACCGCGGTGACGCGGTCCATGATCTCGTTCTGCTCCGGGGTCTGCATCGCGGTGAGGAGGTTGGAGTCCCGCCCGCCGCGGACGGCGTCGGCGACGGCCTCGCCCGCCGCGCGCAGCCGGTCGATGAGCGCGGCCGCGTCCATCTCCGAGGACAGGAGGAGCTCCTGCATGAGCTCCTGGACGTAGGCGCGCAGCCACGGCGTGGCCGTGAACTGCATGCGGTGGGTCTCCTCGTGCAGGCACACCCACAGTCGGAAGTCCCGGGAGTCGACGCCCATCTCGCGTTCGGTGTTGACGATGTTGGGCGCCACCAGCGTGAGGCGGCCGGTCGGCGAGGTGCCGTCCGGGCCCGGCGGCAGGAAGAGTTCGTACTGACCGAGGACCTTCCCCGCCAGGTAGGACAGGACGGCGCCCAGCTGCACCCCGGTGATCCGGGAGCCGACCGCGCTGGTCAGGTTCCCGGCGGGGCTGTTGTTCAGGCGTTCGGCGGCCATCTGTTGCAGCACGGGTTCGAGCACGACCCGAAACCCGTCGACGTTGGCTCGAATCCACCCCGGACGGTCCACGATGACCGCGGGCCCGGCGGGTTCGAGGGGGTTCATTCCGGTGAAGTCGCGCACATGCCCGGCCGCCACGGTGGAAAGCTCGCGCAACTGCGCCACGGCCTGCCGCGCGTCGGACAGGTCCACCTGCGGCCCAGGGCGCACGAGGCGGACTCCGGTGTTGACGGCTACGTCCCAGTCGATCACAGTCACATCCGCCAGCCTACCCACGACGGGCGCGGGGGCACGGGGATCAGGGTGGGAATTCCGGGTAGCCCCAGGGTCGCCCCTGAGTGCGCTACGGGACGGTGCCGCCGGCGACGCCGCACCCGGTTGCTACCGTCCTGCCCCATGAGTGCCACGAACGACGTGTACGTCGGCAACGCCGGGCAGGACGCGCCGGAGGACCGGGGCTGGATCCTCGGCCACTTCAAGGAGGTCGGCGACGCCCGGCACAGCGACGCGGTCGAGATCAAGTGGGGCGTCCATCCGCGTGGCGACGAGCGGGCCCGGTGGGTGACCGGCGAGGAGCGCACGGCGCTGCTGGTCCTGGTGAGCGGCCGGTTCCGCGTGGACTTCCCGGACCGGAGCGTGACCCTCGCCGAGCAGGGCGACTACGTGGTCTGGGGCAAGGGCGTCGACCACGGCTGGCACGCGGAGGAGGAGTCCGTCGTGCTCACCGTGCGCTGGCCGTCCGTCCCGGGCTACCGCGTCGAGGACTGAGGCCGCGGCCGTCAGGAGCAGCCGCAGCGGGTGAGGGCGGCCGCCAGGGTGTCGAGCCGGTGGCCCGACGCCGACTCGCTGTTGGCCATGAACGCGAAGACGAACATGTTGCCCTCCTGGTCGTGGACCGTGCCCGCGAGGGTGCTCACCCCGTTGAGCGTGCCGGTCTTGCCGCGGACCAGACCGGCCCCGTCGTGGGTGGAGGCGTGCTCTCCGTAGCGTCCGCTCCTGCTCAGGGTGCCGGTGGAGTTCGCGGTGGGCAGGCCGGTCAGCGCCGCGTTCAGCTCCGGGTGGCCGGGGTCGGCCGAGAGCCGGACCAGGTCCACCAGGGCCCGGGGCGTGATGCGGTTCAGCGTGCTGAGCCCGCTGTTGTCGGTCAGGGTCACACCCTCCACGCCCAGCTCGGCCATGACCCGGTGGGTGGCGGCGGTGGCACCGTCGAAGGTGTGCTCCTCGCCCATCGCGATCGCGGCGGTCCGGCCCATGGCCTCGGCCATGATGTTGTCGCTGGACAGCATCATGGACTCCACCATCCTGGCCATCGACGGCGAGTCCACCGAGGCGATCGGCTCGCCCGAGGCGGTGGCGTCGGAGGGCTCGCCCTCGACCGTGACGCCCGCCTCCTCCAGTTGGTCGGCGAAGGCGCGGGCGGCGTGCAGGGACGGCTCGGTCGAGCGCGACCCGTAGCCGCTGGCGCCGGGGGCCACGCGCCCGGAGTCGATCATCAGCGCGGTGACGGGCGCGGCGTTGCCCTCGGGGACGTAGTTGGGCTTCCAGCCCCGCGGGGTCTCCGGACCGGTGAACAGCGAGTCGTCGTACCCCAGGGAGACGGTGTCGACCCCCTCGGCGGCGAGTGCCTCGGCGGTCCCGGCGGCGAGCTCGGCCAGGGTCGCTACCTGCGGGTAGGCTTCGGAGTCGGCCGTCAGGGTCGCATCGCCCCCTCCGCGCAGCACCACCCGGTTCTCGTCGGCGTCGAAGTAGGCCTCGGTGGTCAGCACGTGGTCGGGGCCGACGGCGTCCAGGACGGTCACCGCCGTCGCGATCTTCGTGGTCGAGGCCGGGGTCACCGCTGTGTCCGGATCGAGTTCGAAGAGCGGGGTTCCGGAGGGGTCGGTCACGTAACCGGTGAGGCCGTCCTCCAGCCCGGCGGCCGACATGGGATCATCGAGGATGTCCGCGATCCGTTCCGGGTCCGCAGGAGTCGAGGCCGCGGGTTCCGCCGCTGCCACGCCCTCGGCGTTGGTGACGGGATGGGGCGGCGCGGGAAGAGGTCGAGCCTCGATGACGTCGAGGGAGACAAACCCTGCAAGCAGCACGAATATGTTGAGCAGGGCAAGCGCGAGGTAGACCTCGCCTCGTACCCGTCGCACGGCACCCGCCCTTCCTTCGGTGTCGCGGCCTGACGTTGTTGTTATACGGCGACATTAGTCGCATTGGGAGCCGAGATCAGCATGGAATTCGACGTTACGATCGAGATCCCCAAGGGGGAGCGCAACAAGTACGAGGTGGACCACGAGACCGGTCGCATCCGTCTCGACCGCATGCTGTTCACCTCCACGACGTACCCCGCCGACTACGGTTTCGTCGAGGGGACACTCGGCGAGGACGGCGACCCCTTGGACGCTCTTGTCCTGCTCAAGGCCCCGACCTTCCCGGGCTGCCTGATCCGGGCCCGCGCCATCGGCATGTTCCGGATGCGCGACGAGGCGGGCGGCGACGACAAGCTGCTCTGCGTCCCGGCGACCGACCCGCGCCAGGAGCACCTGCGTGACATTCACCACGTGAACGAGTTCGAGCGCCTGGAGATCGAGCACTTCTTCACGGTCTACAAGGACCTGGAGCCGGGCAAGTCGGTCGAGGGCGCCAGCTGGGTCGGCCGCCACGAGGCCGAGCAGGAGATCGTCGCCTCGGTCAAGCGCGCCGAGGAGGCGGGCACCCACGGCGACACCTCGCACATCACCTCGGGCGACTGAGTCCGGTCTCGGCGACGGCCCGGCGGGGATTCCCCGGCCGGGCCGTACTCACGGGCGGCTGGAGACCGCGCCGGGGAACGGCTCGTGCGCGCTGTCCCTGGCCAGGACGTAGCCCGCGCAGGCGATCGCCAGCAGTGCGCAGATCAGCGCCAGGGCGACGGGCACGAGCGGGGCCAGGCCGCGCGGACCGAGTCCGCCGCCCCGCGGCAGGGGGAAGCCGTCCCGGCCGAAGCGGTCGGCCCGCGCGGCGACGTGCGTGCGGTACCCGTCCAGCTCCGGGCCGCACATCCCGTTGAGCACGCGGGCCCGGACCAGGGAGGTCTGCTCGGGCATGCGCCACTCGCGCGGCTGCGTGCAGCGCGGCCCGTTCTCCCGGTGCCGCGCGCATTCGGCCTCCGCCAGGGCGTGCAGCCACTCCCCCAGCCGGTCGGCGCTCCGCAGGCGCGCCGCGTGCGCGTGGGCGACGATCAGCGTGTCCCTGAGCACGACGTGGGCCGCGTCGCGATCGCGCAGGACCAGGATGCAGCGCCGGAACAACTCCTCTCCGTAGTCATCCAGGAGCTGTGCGTAGGCATCCGCGGGCGGAGTCCGACTGGAACGCAGGGCGTGGAGGAGATCCTGGTCCGTCATAGACCAAGAATCTACGCGGCGCGTGACACCGCGCTCCCCGGTTTGTCGAAAGACACGCCGTGCCCGGCGGAGCCCCGCTATTCGTCGGGCGGGGCGGCCGTGCGCTCCCGCAACCACAGCAGAACGAAGCTCAGCGAGGTCAGGGCCGCGACCAGGACGGCCGCGCCCGGACCGAGGAAGCCCAGGGCCATCACTCCGGCGGCCGCGACGACGAGCGCGCGCACCAGCACACGCGCCCACAGTCCCGGCGGGTTCACCCGTGCCTTCCGGAGACGGATGCCATCACGGCCACTCCTGATCGCTGCTGCTGGGGGGATGGTGCCCCTTCCGGCGGTGCTACCACGCCGTCCCGGGGCTCCACATGTCACCACCACGGCACGCCTCCCGCAACACGGTCGGCGGGGAGTGAGGGGAACGACACGCACGATCGCGTGCGTCCGCTTGACTCCTCCCCGACATTGCTGGTCAACTTGTGTCCATGGACCCGTACACCCACACCGCAGCCATGGCTCGCACGGCCCTCGGGGCCTCCTGCCACCTGGCCCGTGTGGCGTGTCCGTGTTGTCGTCACTGAGTCGTTCCTGAGGCGCTCTGTCACGCCTCCGACCGTTCGGGTGCCCGTGTTCGGCATCCGCCTCGGGTGATCCGCCCCCGCTCGGGAGGCCGGCACCCCTTCGGCCCCGGTCCGCCGGGTTCCACAGACAACATCCGCGCGTCTCCCGCACGCGCGCACGTGAAGGATCCTCTCACGATGCCCCAGCAGGCTCTCTCCGCGCCCACCGCCCTTGCCACGCGTCTCCGCCCGTCGCCCCCGGACTCCGCGCGACGGGAGGGGGCTTCCACCCTCGACCGAGAGCCCCCGGCTCCGCTCGCTCCCGCTCCCCGCCCGGCCGTGACCCTCGACGGGATCGGCGACGTCGTGGACGCCGGACGCCGTTCCGGCTACGCCCACCTGCGGGAACTCCGTCTTCCGACGATCGGCGGGCTGGCGGCCGCGGCCCGCGGCGCCGCCGAGGCGCTGGCCCGCCCGACCCTGTGGCCCACCCGTCGCGGCCGCTGGCAGCCCGCGCCCCGCGCCGCCCGGCGCCGCGCCACCGGCCGGCTGCGGGTGACCGTGGTGGCGCTCGAACCCAACAGCTTCGTCCCCGAGCCCTCGCCGCGCCCGGACCGGTCGCGCGGACTGGAGGTCCTGCACCTGGTGGGCGGGCGCGCGCACCTGATCTCGTCGGGCACCGACGGCCGGATGCGCTCCGCGGCCGAGCTCACGCCCGACCGCACCCGGGTGGTGGGCGGGACCGGCTCCGGTCACCACTACCTGGTCAACACCGGCGACGAGGTCGCCGTGGTGGTCCGGGTGAGCGCCTGAGCCGCGCGCCTCACTCATCGTCGCCCCGTTCGGACACCGCCTTGAGTTCGGCGTCGACGGCCTCGATGGAGCGCAGCACCGCGGCGGTGCGCTTGCCCTCGGCGAGGTAGGCGTTCATCACCTGGTCGAGGGCGTGAGCGGGCAGGTGGTCGCGCAGGTCCACCCGGGCCGTGCGGTACCCCTCCCGGGCGGCTTCCAGTGCCGCGGAGACGTACTGGCGTGCCAGCCGGGAGAGGGCGACGGGATGGCGGCGCAGAACCCCGTGCAGCCGGTAGTCGGCCGGCACGTGGTCGAACAGCCACACCAGGGCCGTCTGTTCGAAGGAGTCCGACCCGGGTGGGTGCACACTCGCGGGCCAGTCCGGCGTCAGCGACTGATCGGGCATGCCTCCAGCATACCCGCTGATCGAAACTCTGTTCGAACGGAACGCGGACTATTCGGTCGTTTCCCCTGCGTTGCCGACCGACGCGTCACCCTCCTCGCCGGCGCGCCGTTCCAGTTCCACTCTGATGGCCTGCTCCGCGGCGTCCACCGCCGCACGCGCCGTGATCGCGTTCGTGTGCGCCCGGTCGAGCTCCTCGAGCAGTATGCAGTCGAAGGAGACGCGTGCGTCGTGGACTGCGGCTTCCAGTTGACGTGATGCCTCTTCCAGACTCATGTCCCTTCCCTTCCCCAATCCCCCACATGTCATCCACCACCACCGCAAAGTCGCTCCGTGACGGGGGGAGCACCCTCGGCGGACGCGCCCGGCGCGGCCTCCTCCCGCACGCCCCGCGACCTCGACCGTTCGCGCACCGACTGTCACCACCGCGCTCTACGATGTTGCCCGATCACCGATCATCCCGTCGGAGAGGACCCCATGCGCAACCGCTACCCCGGGACCTGCACCACCTGCTCGGACTCCGTCGGCACCGGTGACGGGGTCGTCCTCAAGGAGGGCGGCCGATGGCGCACGTACTGCGCCGAGCACGAGCCGCGCCCCACCCCGCCCGCCCGCGGCGACCACCTGGGCTGGCACACCACCCCACTGCTGGGTTTCGACTCCGAGACCTCCGACCGCGACCCCGCCACCGCCTTCCTCGTCTCGGCGGCCCTGGTGGACCGCGAGGGCAAGAGCCGCACGTGGCTGGTCGACCCCGGCCCCCGCGAGATCCCCGCGGACGCGGTCGCCATCCACGGCATCACCACGGAACGGGCACGAGCCGAGGGCCGCCCGGCGACGGAGTGCCTGGACGAGATCGCCCAGGCGCTGGCCGAGCAGCTCGGCGCCGGACAGGGGCTGGTGGTGTTCAACGCGCCCTACGACCTCGGTGTGCTCGCCGCGGAACTCGCCCGGCACGGACTGCCCTCGCTCACGGACCGCCTCGGCGGCCCCGTGGCGCCCGTGGTGGACCCGCTGGTGATCGACCGCGGCGTGGACCCCTACCGCCGCGGCAAGCGCAACCTGGGCGCCATGAGCGAGTTCTACGGGGTGGACCTGACCGACGCCCACACCGCGACCGCCGACGCCGTCGCCGCGCTCGCGGTCGCCGAGGAGATCGGAGCGCGCCACGCGGACATCGCCTCACTCGGTCTGGCCGAGCTCCACCAGCGCCAGGTGGAGTGGTCCCTGGGCTTCGCCCGCAGCCGCCGGGAGTGGCTGGACCGGACCAAACCCGGCCACGGCACCCGGGTGGACGGCACCTGGCCGTAGGTGTCCTGACCCCGGAGGCCGGCGACACCCGCTGCGGCCGACACACCACACGAGGGCCTTCGGTACCGGTGCGGATGACCACGTCCCGCACCGACCCACCAGAAGGCCCTCGGCTCCGGCCGGTCCACGGGCCGTACCGAAGGGTGCGCGGGCGCGGGCGGGGGTAGGCCCATACGTGGACCCGCTCACCCGTCCCAGGAGGCGACCATGGTCTATCTCATCCTGATCCTGCTGGCGGTCTGGCTGGCCCTGACCATCCTCGGCCTCATCCTGGAGGGTCTGCTCTGGCTCGGCGTCATCGGTGCCGTGCTGTTCCTGGCGACCGTGGTGTGGGGCTGGATCCAGAGCCGCCAGAACGCCGGATGAGGGCGCCCCGGCCCGGTCACGGCTCCAGGGCCGGGCCCGGACCGGCGCTCCGCTCCAGGGCACCGACGATCCGCCGGGCGCGCCGCTCGTCCGCGCCCGCGTCCCGGACCAGGCGCACCGCCTCCTCGGTCCGCCCCAGGGCGACCAGGTTGGCCGCGCGGGCGCGCACCGGCGACGGCAGTTCCTCGGGTTCCCCGCCCTCGTCGTCCGGCCGCGGGGCGGGAACGTACCCGCCCACCTGCGCCAGGTCCGCGCCGGACACCGCCGCCGACGGCCCGGGACCCTCCGCCACCGCTTCGGACCGCGATCCCAGGTACGCGACGACGCGACGCAGGACGTAGGAACCGCCCCCGAGCACCAGCAGGCACCCCACCAGCGCGAGCAACATGAACAGCAGACTCATACCGCGCCCCTACCCAGGTCACACGGCTGTCACCCCACGACGACGTCCTCCGGGAGCAGGGGCTGGACTCCCGTGCGGCTCAACCCGCGTACCTGGAGGGCCTCGGCGCGGGGCCCGCCCCGGTGGACGAACTCGTTGACCGGCGTCCGCGCGGAGGAGGACCGCGGGCTCGCCTGGTCGCACGTCCGCCTCGACCCGCCCGGCGCCGGTCACCCCATGGGCCACCAACGCGAAACGCCACCCCGGACCGGGGTGGCGTTTGGCCTGTTCAGGAGTGGAGCCGCCTATCGGAATCGAACCGATGACCTATTCATTACGAGTGAATCGCTCTGCCGACTGAGCTAAGGCGGCGCCGCGCCGCGCGTGAACGCTGCGAAGCGGTCACCAGTCTAGCGCCTCCACCAGGGTGCCCCGTCCATCTTCTCCGGTGTGACGTCAGGCGCAGGCCATGCCGTCCTCGGGCACGGTGAGGTCGATGAGGTAGTCGTCCACCATCGCGTCCACGCACGCGTCGCCCATCCGGTAGCCCGTGTGCCCGTCGCCGTCCCGGGTGACCAGGAATCCGGGTTCCAGCTGATTGGCGAGGGCCTCGGCCCACGCGTAGGGGGTCGCGGAGTCGCGGGTGGTGCCCACCACCATGATCGGGTCGGCGCCGGCCGCGGTCAGCTCGCCGCCCTCGGCCACGGCCTCCTCCGGCCAGTAGGCGCACGGCAACGCGCTCCAGGCGAGCATCGGCCCGAAGACCGGTGACTCCTCGCCCGCCTCCTCGGCGGCCGTGGCGTACTCCTCCACGTCCCGCGGACTGGCGGAGTCGGAGCAGTTGACCGCGATGAGCGCGGCGGTGGAGTTCTCGTACTTCTCGGTGTCGGTCCGCCCGTAGAGGTCGTCGCCGAGCAGGACGAGGCTCGTGCCGTCGCCGTCCTCCATCGCGGCGGTGAGCGCCTCGCGCACGCGCGGCCACCGGCTCTCCGTGTACAGCGCGGCGAGCACGCCCAGTTCGGCGCGGGCCCGGTTGACCTCGCGGTCGTCGGCGGAGTTGGCCAGCGGACGTTCCGCGGCGCCCTCCAGGAAGTCGTCGAGCGCGGCCACGCCCTCGTCGACGCTGGTGCCCGGACCGCCCAGCGGGCAGTCGGAGCCGGTCACACAGTCCGCCACGAAGGCCCGCAGCGCGGTCTCGAACCCGGTGGCCTGCTCCACGCTCATGTCCAGCTGTTCCTGGCTGGGGTCGACCGCCCCGTCCAGGACCAGGGCGCGCACCCGCTCGGGGAACTGGTCGGCGTACTGGGCCCCGATGTGCGTGCCGTAGGACGCGCCCAGGTAGGTCAGCCGCTCGTCGTCGACCAGGGCGCGCAGCATGTCCATGTCGCGGGCGACGTTGGCGGTGCCCATGTGGAGCATGAGGTCGGGCGCGTTGGTCTCGCAGGCCTCGACGAACTCCTGGCTGCTCTCCACGATCTCCGCCGTGTCCGCGGCGTCGTCCCCGGTTCCGTCCCCGACCTCCACACCGAGGAAGTCGTCGATCCCCTCCGCGTCCAGGCAGGTCAGCGGCGAACTGCGGCCCACACCGCGCGGGTCGAAGCCGACCACGTCGAAGCGCTCCCGGACGTCCTCGCTGATCCCGTAGGCGGCGTGGTCCACGTAGTCGTAGCCCGAGCCGCCGGGCCCGCCCGGGTTGATGAGCAGGGAGCCGACAGGATCGCTCCCCGAAGCGGGCAGGCGCTTGACCGCGATCTCGATCCGCTCGCCGTCGGGGTCCCCGTAGTCCATGGGCACCTCGTAGACGGCGCACTCGACCTGGGATCCGCCCTCCTCACAGGCGCCCCAGGTGAACTCCTGCGAGGTGAACTCCGCGAGGGGCCCCGACTCCTCCGCGGGCGCGGACCCGCCACCGGTACCGCCACCGGCACTACCGCCGGCCGTACAGCCGGAGGCCAGCAGTACCGCGCCCGCGATTCCGACCGCCACCGGTCCACGTACCCTCGTCGCCACGCCTGTCCGCCCTCTCGTCGCCGCCGACGGTGGTCGGCGTGTCCGTGTCGATGCCGCGCACCCGGAGCCCGGACACCCGTCCGGTACCGGGCACACTACGCGCGGCGCGCCCGCGCGTCAGCCGGCCAGCAGCGCGGAGGTCATCGCCTCCATGGCGATCTGGGGGTGCACGTTGGCGCCGATGCGCGTCCGGCACTCCATGATGGCGTCGATCCGGCGGAGCGTGGACTCGGGTGTGCTGGAGCGGGCCACGCGCTCCAGGTCGCCGGAGCGCTCGACCGTGGACAGCTCCACCCGGGCCCCGAGCTGGAGGGCGAGGACGTCGCGGTAGAACGCCGCCAGGTCGAGCAGGGCGCGGTCGTAGGAGTCGCGCTTGATGCGCGTGGCTCGGCGCTTCTGCCGTTCCTCCAGGTCCTTCATCGCGCCCGCCGACCCCCGGATCGCCTTGGCGACGCCCTTGCCGGTGGAGCCCTCGCCGAAGGCCGCCCGCATGTCGCCCTTCTCCTGCTCGTCGAGCGCGGCGGTGAGCGTCTTGGAGTCCTCCTCCGCGATCTCGTAGAGCCGGGCCGCGGCGACGACGCACGCGCCCGTACCGTCCAGCCGCACGGGGATCGACAGCACCTCCTCGCGGCGGCGGCGGGCCTCGGGGTCGGTGGCGAGCTGCCGGGCGCGGTCAATGCGCCCCGCGGCGGCGCGCGCGGCCGACCGGGCGGTGTCGGGATCCACACCGTCGCGCTGCACGAGGGCGGAGACGAGTTCCGCCGTGGGAGGCGTGGCCAGGGTCACCAGGCGGCAGCGGGAGCGGATGGTGATGAGCAGGTCGTCGGGGGTGGGCGTGCACAGCAGCCACACCGTGCGGGGGGAGGGCTCCTCCACGGCTTTGAGCAGGGCGTTGGAGGCGGCCTCGGTGGCGCGCTCGGCGTCCTCGAACAGGACGATCCGGAAGCGTCCGCCGGAGGGTTTGGAGCTGGCCTTCAGCACCAGGTCGCGGGTGGCGGCCACGCCGTAGCTCAGGCCGCTGGGCCGGACGTACAGCACATCGGGGTGGGTCCCGGTGAGCACCTGGTGGCAGGAGCCGCAGTGGCCGCACCCGCCGTCGGGGCACTGCAGTGCGGCGGCGAAGGCGCGGGCGGCCTCGGACCGGCCCGACCCGGGGGGCCCGGTGAACAGCCAGGCGTGCGTCATTCCCGTACCCGGCCCGCCGGCGACGAGGTCGCCGGCCCCGGCCACGGCCCGCTCGAGTCGGCCGACCGCGGCCTGCTGGCCGATCAGGTCGTCGAAGACCGTCAAGCTTGCCCCCCGAACCGCATGGAATGTCTCGGTCCCAGGATAGGAGTCCCCGCCGACACGTGAGCCGGTTTCCACAGGCCCTCTCCGGCGACGGGTCGATGAGTCCGGCCGCCCCAGCGGGTCTGTTCCCGTACGAGGAAGGAATCTCAATGACCGTGTCAAGCCGCCACAGGCCTGACCGGTGTGCTGCGCTCGAAAAGGCGACCGTCGCGCAGCAGCGCCCACAACACGTTCACGAGCCTGCGCGCCAGGGCGAGCAGCGCTTGTTTGTGCAGCATCCGCTCACCGCGTTTCTTCCGGTAGAAGGTCCGCGATGGGCCGTCGGCCTTGATCGAGGACAGCGCCGCCATGTAGAACACCCTGCGCAGCCTGCGGTTGTAGCGCTTAGGGCGTCTGAGGTTCCCACTCACCCGGCCCGAGTCCTTGCTGACCGGTGCCAGCCCGGCATAAGAAGCCAGGCGACCCGAGTGGGCAAACGCGGCCAGGTCGCCGCCGGTGACTGTGATGAACTCCGCCCCCAGGATCGGCCCCATCCCGGGCAGGGACTCGATGATCCCGGCTTGGGGGTTGGAGCGGAACACGCCGGTGATGGTCTTGTCCAGGTCCTTGCGCTCGTGGTCCAGCTCCAGCAGTTTGGCGGCCAGGCGCTTGACGAGCGCGGCGGTGCTCGCTTCACCGGGCAGCACGATGGTCTGGGCCTGGGCGGCCTCCAGCGCGGCGGCGGTGATCTTGGCCAGGCTGGGCCGGTGCGCGCCGTGCTCGCGCAGGTGGGCGAGGAGCCCGTCCTCGCCCGCGTCGCGGACTTCGGCGGGGGTGGCGAAGCCGGTGAGCAGGATCAGCGGGGACCGCTGGGTGTAGTCCAAGGCGCGTTCCAGGCCGGGGAAGACCGACCCGAGCAGGTCGCGGAGCCGGTTGACGCCGCGTACCCAGTCCGCGGCCAGGTCCGCCCGGTGGGCGGTGAGCCGGGCCAGCTCGGCCACCTGTTCCGGCGGGGTGGTGACCGTGGCCAGGTCCGGGCGCATGCGGGCGGTCTGGGCGATGACCAGGGCGTCCTTGGCGTCGGTCTTGGACTCGCCGAAGGTGGTGGTCATGGTGTTGACCATGCGGCCGGGGACGTAGACCACTGTCTGGTCGGCGGCTCCGAGCACGGCCAGGAGCAGAGCGGCGTAGCTGTTGGTCAGGTCCACCGCCCAGCGAGCCTGGACGCCGGCGGCGGTGGCCTTGGTGATGAGGGCCTCGATGGCGGCCTGGTCGTTGCGGACCTGCTTGGACCACAGCACCTCACCAGTGGTGTTGACCGCTGTGGCGTGGTGGTTGGTCTTCCCAGCGTCGATGCCGACCCACACGAGTTGACCGGTGTTCATGGGTTCTGCCCGCTCCTCGCTGTTGGTGGTCCCCGTGGACAGCCCCGCCACCAGGTCCCTAAACAGCGACTACATCGCAGATCTCAATCAGAGGTCGGGGAGTCCCGGACGGCGGGGCGGCCATTCCTCTCGAGCCTTCGAGGGCAAGCACCCCATCAGCCACACCCCACCGTCCTGGGCATCCAGAACATTCCATCCTGAACACCCACAACCTTAGGGAGTCCCCATGCGCGAACCGACACCCGTGACCGGCCTCTGCCCGGATTTCAGCAGCGCCGGAGCCGCCCCGGTCCCCTGGGGCCGGGCCCGCACCGTCCTGGCCGACGCGCCCCTGTACTGGGTGACGACCGTGCGCCCCGACGGCCGCCCCCACACCGTGCCCCTGCTGGGCGTGTGGGTGGACGGCTCCGTCTGCTTCTGTCCCGGACGGGAGGGCGGAAAGGGCCCCTCCCGTGGCGGGAAGGGCCCGTGGAGCCGTCGAGGAGGGACCGCCGGGCCTACTCCGGCCGGATCACCGGGATCATTCCGGTGACCGCCTCGGAGCTGGAGTCGACCGGGTCCGGCAGCAGGGACCGCACCCGGCGACGGATCTCCTTGGAGATCCGTGCCTGGGGCTCGGCCGCGTCCACGACCAGGTAGCGCTCGGGGTCCCGCTTGGCGAGCGCCAGGAAGCTCTTGCGGACGCGCTCGTGGAACTCCAGTGACTCCGACTCGATGCGGTCGGTCGGCCCGCCCAGCCGGGACAGCCCGGCCTCGGGGTCCACGTCCAGCAGGACCGTCAGGTCCGGGACGAGGTCCTGGGTGGCCCAGTCGCTGATCCCGCGGATCTCGTCGGGCGCGAGGTCGCGGCCCGCGCCCTGGTAGGCCAGGAGCGAGTCGACGTACCGGTCGCTGATGACCACGGCGCCGCGCCGGAGCGCGGGCAGGATCTCCTGTTCGACGTGGTCGGCCTTGTCGGCCGCGTACAGCAGTACCTCGGCGCGGGGGGTGATGTGGGAGTTCTCCCGGTCCAGGAGCAGCCCGCGCAGGCGCATGCCGAGCTTGGTGGCGCCGGGCTGGCGCGTACCGAGGACCTCGAAGCCCTGCTCGCGCAGCCAGACGGTGAGCTCGCGGACCTGGGTGGACTTGCCCGCGCCCTCGCCGCCCTCCAGGACGATGAAGGCGCCGGAGTGCTCGGGCTCCTCCTCCTCGTCCTCGGTGAGGTCCACCCCGCGCAGGGCGGCGACCAGCTCGGGCACCAGGCCCGGACCGCCCTCGGGGTCATCGCGGTTCACCTGGCGGTAGCTGATCCACGCAACGACGACGGCGATCAGGCCGACCGCCATCAGGACGATCCCGCTGCCGCGCAGGTCGTAGGTGAGGGGGCCGACGGGAAGTGAGTAGTCGCCGATGAACCCGGCGGCCAGCGCCGCGAGAGCGGCGGCGGCCACCAGGACGATGCGGGCGCAGCCGTGGAGGAACGCCAGAGCGCGGTCGCGGTCCTCGTCCCCGGCCTCCTCTCCGAGCAGGGCCGTGCCGAGGCCCCAGGCCATACCGGCGCCCACGCCGAGCAGGGTGGTGAGGACGGCGGTGAGCACCATGTCGCCGACGGCCCCGGCGAAGAGCAGGGACAGTCCGGCCACGGCCGCGCTCACGCCGAACAGGCGTCGACGGCTGAACCGCTTGAGGACGCGGGGACCGGCCAGCATCCCCAGCGCCATCCCGGCGAACACGGCGGCGAAGACCACGCCGAAGCCGGCGTTGCCCGCGCCCAGGCCCTCGACGTGCAGACGCCCGACGCCGACGACGGTGCCGCCGGCGGCCAGGGCCCCGAGCATGCCCAGCACCAGGCCCCGTCCGAGCGGCGAGGCACCGGCGGCGCGCCGACCGGCCCGCACCGATGCCAGGAGGGCGGCGTCGCGGGTGCCGGCCTCACCGCCCTTGGCGGGCTTGTGCTTGGGAATCGGCAGCCCCGCGACGACGATCGCGGCGACGAGGAACATCAGGCCGTTGAGGTAGAGCGCGACGTCCGCCTCAGGGCTGGCCAGGGACGGCACCAGCGCGCCGAGCAGGTTGCCGACCGAGGCCAGCGCGGCGAAGAGCAGCGCGGCGACGGGGGCGGTGCCGTAGCCGACCAGCAGGCACAGCCGGGTGGCCTGGCCCTGGAGCCTGCGCGGCACCAGCGTCGGGACGGTGGCGTCCTTGGCCGGGGTCCACAGGAGTTCGACGAGCTCGGCGAGGAAGGCCGCGATGAGCAGCCATTCCAGTGAGAAGTCGGCGAAGAACAGGCCGACGAGAGGGATGGAGACGTACAGCAGGGCGCGCAGCACGTCGCCGACGACCATCGTCCACCGCCGGTCGAGACGGTCGGCGAGCGCCGCGACCAGCGGGCTCAGCACGATCGACGGGGCGAGCTTGATCACCACGACGCCGCTGACGGCCAGGTACCGGACCAGGGTGGAACCGTCGGCGGTGAAGATCGCCGCCAGGGACATCAGGGCCAGCAGGCTCAGCCAGTCACCGAGGCTGGACAGGGTAAGCGAGATCCACAGCCTTCTGAAGGGTGTGATCGCGAGGACGTTGCGCGCCTCGTCCGGCGCTCCCAGGGGTGCAGATCTGCTCATAGCGCTCAAGATTATCGATGTGGGGGATAGGGATGGACGGGCTCAGGGCCCGCCGCAGGATTCGAGTGGAGTGAACGGGGGCCACACACGTATCCACGCCCCCTGCTCTCACGCACACAGTAGTACGGAAGTCCCCCTCGGAACAGGGGGCGGAGGGCCTGCCACGAACTGTGACCGGCGCGGGGCGGGCGCCCCGCACCGGCCGAAACGGGGTAGGGGCACAGGCCCGGAGAACGCACGGCGAGGGCGCCGACGGGCCCTGGAGGGCCTGGAGGAGCACTCCCGAGGAACGAGGGAGTGCTCCGGAAGGCGCGAAGGCCCCGTCTTCCAGGCGACCGAGCCCTACTCCTGTGCGTCCCCCGACTCCTTCGCGGTCGTCCGGGGCACGCCGGTCTTGGCCGCGGCGGTGGACTTGCGCGTCGTCGTCTTCTTCGCGGTGGTGGTCGTGGACTTCTTCGCGGTCGTGGTCTTCTTCGCCGCGGGCTTCTTGGCGGGCGCCTTCTTGGCGGGCGCCTTCTTGGCCGGGGCCTTCTTCTTCGCCGGGGCCTTGGCCCGCCGCTCGGCCAGCAGCTCCGCCGCGCGCTCGTCGGTGATCGCGTCGACCTCGTCGCCCTTGCGCAGCGACGCGTTGACCTCTCCGTCGGTGACGTAGGGGCCGAAGCGGCCGTCCTTGATCACCATCTTGGCGCCGGACTCGGGGTCCTGCCCCAGCTCGCGCAGGGGCGGGGCCGCCGCGCGGCGGCCGCGCTGCTTGGGCTGGGCGAAGATCGCCTCGGCCTCCTCCAGGGTGACCGTGAACATCTGCTCCTCGGTCTCCAGGGAGCGGCTGTCCGTGCCCTTCTTCAGGTACGGGCCGTACCGGCCGTTCTGCGCCGTGACGTCCTCGCCGTCCAGCTGGCCCACGACCCTGGGCAGGGACAGCAGGCGCAGCGCGTCCTCCAGGGTGACGGTGTCCAGGGACATCGACTTGAGCAGGGAGCTCGTCCGCGGCTTCTCCTTGGCCTTGGCCCGGCTCTTGGGCTTGGCCTCGCCCTCCGCCGGGTCCTCGATGACCTCGGTGACGTAGGGGCCGAAGCGCCCGGACTTGGCCACGATCGCGCGCCCGGTCTCGGGGTCGACCCCGAGGTCGCGGTCACCGCTGGGCTGCGCGAACAGCTCCTCGGCCTTCTCCTCGGTCAGCTCGTCCGGGGCCAGGTCCTCCGGCACGTTGACCCGGACGCCGTCGCGGTCCAGGTAGGGGCCGTAGCGCCCCACCCGCAGCACGATGTCGGTCCCGGGCAGCGGCAGGGAGCTGACCTCCTTGGGGTCGATCTCCGAGAGGTGGTCGCCCACCAGCTCCTTGAGACCGGTCTCGTGACCGCCCTGCGCGTCCTCACCACCGAAGTAGAACCGGCGCAGCCAGGGCAGGCTCTCGGCCTCACCGCGGGCGATGGCGTCGAGCACGTCCTCCAGGCGGGCGGTGAACGCGTAGTCCACCAGGTTGCCGAAGTGGCGCTCCAACAGCTGCACGACGGCGAAGGCCAGGAAGGACGGCACGAGCGCCGTGCCCTTCTTGAACACGTAGCCGCGGTCCTGGATCGTGCCGATGATCGCGGCGTAGGTGGAGGGGCGGCCGATCTCCCGCTCCTCCAGCTCCTTGACCAGGCTCGCCTCGGTGTAGCGCGCAGGCGGGCGGGTGCTGTGGCCCTCGGCTTCCAGCGCCTGCGCCTTGAGCGGGTCGCCCTCGGACATCGGCGGCAGTCGGCGCTCGCGGTCGTCCAGGTCGGCCGCGGGGTCGTCGGACCCCTCCACGTAGGCCTTGAGGAAGCCGTGGAAGGTGATGATCTTGCCGGTCGCGCTGAACTCGGCGACCTCGCCGCCCGAGGACGTGCCCTCGATGCGCACCGTGACGGACTCACCGACCGCGTCCTTCATCTGCGAGGCGACGGTGCGCTTCCAGATGAGCTCGTAGAGGCGGAACTCGGGGCCCGACAGCCCGGTCTCGGCGGGCGTGCGGAACTCCTCACCCGCCGGGCGGATCGCCTCGTGCGCCTCCTGCGCGTTCTTGACCTTGCTGGCGTACACGCGGGGCTTGGCGGGCAGGTAGTCGCCGCCGTACAGGCGCCGGACCTGGTTGCGCGCGGCGTTGACCGCGCTGTCCGACAGCGTGGTGCTGTCGGTACGCATGTAGGTGATGTAACCGTTCTCGTACAGGCGCTGGGCGACCTGCATGGCCTGCTTCGCGGACAGGCCCAGCTTGCGCGAGGCCTCCTGCTGCAGGGTCGTGGTGCGGAACGGCGCGTAGGGCGAGCGGCGGTAGGGCTTGCGCTCGACGGAGCGCACGGAGAACCCGGATCCGGCCAGGCGCTCGGCCAGGCCGCGGGCGGCGGCCTCGTCCAGCTGGCGGACGTCGCGGTCCGGGCGCAGCGTGCCCTGGGGGGTGAAGTCGCGGCCCACGGCGATGCGCGTGCCGTCCACGGAGACCAGGGTGGCGGGGAAGGTCGCGGGACCCTCGGGCACACCGGCCCCGGTGGCGTCGAAGACCGCCTTGAGGTCCCAGTACTCCGCGGAGGTGAAGGCCATCCGCTCGCGTTCGCGCTCGACCACCAGACGGGTGGCCACGGACTGCACGCGGCCCGCCGACAGCTTCGGCATGACCTTCTTCCACAGCACCGGGGAGACCTCGTAGCCGTAGAGGCGGTCCAGGATGCGGCGGGTCTCCTGCGCGCTCACCAGGCGGGTGTTGAGGTCGCGGGTGTTGCGGGCGGCCCGCTGGATGGCGTCCTTGGTGATCTCGTTGAACACCATGCGCTTGACGGGGATCCGTGGCTTGAGCTCTTCGAGCAGGTGCCAGGCGATCGCCTCGCCCTCGCGGTCCTCATCTGTGGCGAGGAGGAGTTCGTCGGCGTCCGCCATGAGCTCCTTGAGCTTCTTGACGTGCGACTTCTTGTCGGGGTTGACGACGTAGAGGGGCTCGAAGTTCCCGTCGACGTCCACGCCGAGCCGCGCCCAGGGCTGTCCCTTGTACTTGGCGGGGATCTCGGCGGCCTTCGCGGGCATGTCGCGGATGTGGCCGATGCTGGACTCCACGACGTAGCCGCGGCCCAGGTATCCGGCGATGGTCTTCGCCTTGGCGGGCGACTCGACGATGACGAGGGCGTTACCCGCCCCTTGGCGTCCGCTGTCCTTCGAGCCGTTCTTGCCGGCGCTGCCCTTCGTGGGTGGCACGCTCTTCCCCTACGTCTAGCCTTACGTGGTCTCTTCGGCCGTGGTCTGTCGGTTCCCGTGGACCGACAGTAACCGAATTCCAGGCACTCCCCCGTCGATGGGCCCGCGTGGCCGCTTCGCGTGTGGGAGGTCCGCACCGCGGTCGGCCTGGGCTCGTTCCCACCGGCATCCGCAGAATAGGCGCTCGGTGTACCGCTACCGTCCCGTATCGCACGTGTCCGTCCGTGGCAACAGTCTCCCCTCGTGGGTCGAGGGCTCCGACGAGCACCTGGAACACTTCACCGTGGTGAGTTAGCTCACACTTCCCTCGACCGGGTGTCCTGCTCCCAGAATGCGGCGAGTCCTCCCGGATATTCCCGGGAGGACTCGACTCTCGTCCTGAGCTGGTGGTCGTCACCCCCACGCTTCCGCAGTCCACCGCGTTCCAAACGGAACGGAAGCGCGAAGGCGACTCACCTCACCCGTGTCCGCGGCACCGAGGTGCCGGTGCGGGACCCGGTCACGGATCCGCGACCACCGCCTCCAGGTGTTGGCGACCCGCAGTCCACCGCGTTCCAAACGGAACGGGACGCCTACCCCTGTCGGTCGGGCGATCGGCCGTCCGCGACCGTGCCCCCGGTCTCGGCCCTTACAGGCCGACACCCGTCAGGCTGAGGACCTCGTCCACGGGGTTGGGTGCCTCGGGCAGCTCGTCGGCGTGCTCCGGGGCGTGCTCCTCGACGGCCTGGGCGGTGGTCTCGCTCAGGGTGTAGTCGACGGGCACCATCTCCGAGACGGGCACCTCGGGCAGCTCGTTCACGATGGGAGCCGCGTCCAGAGCGCCGGACTGGTGCTCGACGGGCGCGCTGTCGTGCACGACGACCGCGTCGCTGTCGGTGGAGCTGGCGCCCGCGACGCCGGCGACCGCGCCGACCGCGTTGCCCGCGACGTTGACGGGCACGTCGGCCTCGCCGACGAGCTGGTTGCCACCGACCAGGGAGCCGTTGCCGGAGGTCGCGACGTCGTGGTCGTCGTGCTTGACGATCGCGTCGCTGTCGGTGGTGGCCGCGCCGGCCATGCCGCCCACGGCGCCGACCGCGTTGCCGGTGACGTTGACCGGGACGTCGAGGTCCACGACGCCCTGGTTGCCGCCCAGGACCGAGCCGTTGCCCGAGGTCGCGATGTCCGAGCCGCCCCAGGACTGGTGCTGGCGCTCGGCGGGGGCGGACTGGCGGGCCACGCCCATGTCGACGCCGGAGGTGTCGGGCAGCGGCTGGACGCTGCCGAGGGCCTCGCCGAGCAGGTCGGCCGGGGACAGCTCGGTCGCGCCGGACTGGTGGTCGCGGTAGCCGTGGTCGCCACCGTGGTGGCCGTGGTGGCCGTGGCCGTGGTGGCCGCGCTCCGCGACGATCGCGTCGGAGTCGGTGGCGGCCGCGCCGGCCACCCCGCCCACGGCGCCGACCGCGTTGCCCGCGACGTTGACCGGGACGTCGAGGTCCACGACGCCCTGGTTGCCGCCCAGGACCGAGCCGTTGCCCGAGGTCGCGATGTCCGGGCCGCCGTGGTGACCGTGGTGACCGTGGTGGTGCACGACGGAGTCGGCGTCGGTGGCGGCCGCGCCGGCCACCCCGCCGAGCGCGCCGATGGCGTTGCCGGAGATGTTGACCGGCACGTCGGCGTGGCCGACGAGCTGGTTGCCGCCGGCCAGGGAGCCGTTGCCCGAGGTCGCGATGTCCGGGCCGCCGTGGTGACCGTGGTGACCGTGGTGGTGCACGACGGAGTCGGCGTCGGTGGCGGCGGCACCCGCCACCCCGCCGAGCGCGCCGATGGCGTTGCCCGTGACGTTGACCGGCACGTCGGCGTGGCCGACGAGCTGGTTGCCGCCCAGGACCGAGCCGTTGCCCGACGTGCGGATGTCGCCGCCGCGGTCGACCACGGCAGCGCTGGAGCCGGTGCACTGGGCACCGGACATGCCGATCAGGGCGGAGATGGAGTTGCCGCAGACGTTGATCGGCACGTCGGCGTCGGCGACGACCTGGTTACCGCCCAGGATCGAGCCGTTGCCGGAGGTGGCGACGCCGCCGTCGGCGAAGGCCACGCCGCTGCCCAGCGCGACGAAGCCCGCTGCCAGAAGCATGGACTTGGCGGAGGTCCTAGCCCACTTACCCATGTGGGAAGTCCTTTCGAGAGAACGAGTTGATGAGAAAGCTGCTGTGCGTGGGCCACAAGCCGTTCCACGCCCCTGGATGGGGCACGGGCCTACGGCCAAGGCCGGGGATCATCCGGTTGTGCGCGCACCTGGACGGTGCGTGTGCGCCGGGCTGCTGAACACCTCTCCGTCGCGCCGGCTGGTTGCGGGCGGACGCGTGCGTCCCGTCGGTCAGCTCCGCTCTGGTTGAGCGGCGGCTGACGTGAACCCCGCGGACACGGCCTCGGCCGATGCTGCGGGACTCGCGTCAACCCCCGGACCGCGCGAGCGGCCCGGGAAGCCGATCAGTGGCGTGTGCGGCGGCGGAGTCCGAAGAGGACCAGCCCGGCACCGGCCAGGACGGCTGCGGCGGCGGCCGCGACCCAGGAGGTCAGGCCGGAGACGCCGGTGCGGGGAAGCTCCGGCGGACCCTCGGACGGACCCTCGGACGGGCCTTCCGACGGGCCTTCCGACGGGCCCTCCGACGGACCCTCCGACGGGCCCTCGGACGGACCCTCCGACGGGCCTTCCGACGGACCCTCGGACGGACCCTCCGACGGACCTTCCGACGGGCCCTCCGAGGGCGTCTCCTCGGGCGGCGTGTAGCCGTCGTAGCCGCTGTTGTCGTCGGGGGCGCTGGTGGAGGACGCCTCCTCGACGGTGGCCTCGTCGTCGGTGCACTGGGCCCCGGCGGCGCCGAGGACCGCGACGGAGTTGCCGCAGGCGTTGATCGGAGCGTCGGCGTCGAGGTCGACCTGGTTGCCGCCGCCGATCGATCCGTTTCCGCTGGTGGTGGTGTCGGCGTGGGCCGCTGCGGCCCCGGTGATGGTGAGGAGGCCCGCTGCCACGAGGGCGGTGATCCTGGCCTGTGTCGCGTGCGTCATGGCATGTCCTTGGGTCAACGAGAGTTCAGATGGCTACTCAGGGTGACCGCGGCGGCGACTCCGAGCCGAGGGCTGTGGAGGTCGGTGCCAGCCGGAATCCGGCATGGCGACTGCGCGTGGAAGCGCGAAGGGACCGGCCGCGGTCGAGAGCGCGACTAGTCGGGGGAGAAGGTGGGGTCGTCCGCGGCGTCGCGGACGACCAGGGTGGGGTCGCCGGGCAGGGCGACCCGCTGGGCCTGCGGCGCGAGGTGCGCCGCGCGGGCCATGAGGAATCCGGCGGTGGCCGGCTGCGGGAAGGTCGGCGCGGCGGTACCCGTCGCGTCCGCGTGCCCGTGGTGCGTGCCTCCGCCGCCGATGAGGCGGATGCGCTCACCGAGGTCCTCGGCCTCGTCCGCCGCCTGCTCCGCGGCCTGCTCGGCCGCGGCGCCGTGGGCGGTGTGCGCGGCGGCCTCGGCCGCCGCCCGGGCTGTCCTGGTCACGCGCTCCACCTCGGAGCGCGGGACGCTCCGCTCGGCGGGGCGCGCGGTCGTGGTCTCGGCGGGGACCTCGGAGCCGATCACCGGCAGGTCGCCGTGGACCACGGCGTCCGCGGTCCTGGCGGTACCGTCGATCCCCTGGCGGACGCTCCGGGTGGAGTCGGCCAGGCCGTCGGCCACGGTGGTGACCATGCCCGTGTCGCGCAGCGAGCCTTCGGCGGCGCCCGCGACCTCGTGACCGGTGCGGGTGATGCCGTCGACCAGGTCCCCCGCCTCGCGGGCGGTCCCGTCCACCGCGCGGGTCGCGTCGTCGACGACCCGGTTCGCGGTGGCCCCGGTGGAGGTCTCCCCGAGTGCCGACGCGACGCCGGACTCGTTCAGGGCCGTCGAGGGCAGCGACGCGGCCTGGGGCACGACGTCGCCGGTCAGCGTGCCGGTCACCGAGGCGGCGCGGGCCGTGGTGTCGGTGAGCCGAGCGGAGCGGATCTCCTCGGCGGCCGCCTGTCCGGCACGCTCGGCGGCGTCTCCGGACTGCAGGACGCTGTCGACGAGGCCGTTCGAGTCGGATGCGGTCCCACCGTGGGCGGCACCGAACCCTCCGGCCAGCCAGGCGACGACCACGAGACCGGACAGGAGGAGAAGACGGGCGAGGACGACACGGTCACCACAGGCAGCGCGACTGGTCGTGACCAGCCACCCCCGGCCCGTGAGCACCATGCATGCCCCCTCGTCTCGTTCCTGCTACGCGGTCCCGCGCGGCCCCTGCCGCCGGGATCGTCCGTCTGAGCCGGATCCGAGCGCACACTGACGCGAGCGCGGAACCACGACATCGTCGAACTGAAAGCAACCGTAGCATCACGCTGAGTGAACATGCACGTGATTCGAAAACGCGCCAAGAACTTCTCTGCGCGGGGTGGCACATAACCGGCCGCCGCGCGGGCGGCCCGCGCGCTCCGGCGCGGACCGCCACCCGGAATCAGCTCAGGCCGACGAACCGGTCCAGCACGCGCACACCGAACTGGAGTCCGTCCACGGGGACGCGCTCGTCGACGCCGTGGAACATTCCGGCGAAGTCCAGCTCCGGGGGGAGCTTGAGCGGTGCGAAGCCGTAGTTGCGCACGCCCAGCCGCGAGAAGCTCTTGGCGTCGGTCCCGCCGGACAGGCAGTAGGGCACGGCCTTGGCGCCGGGGTCCTCGGCCAGCAGCGACTCCGACATCGCGCTGACCAGACCGCCCTCGAAGGGGGTCTCCACCGCGGGCAGGTGGTGGATGAACTCGCGGTCGACCTTGGGGCCGAGCAGCCGGTCGATCACGGCGAAGTACTCGTCCTCGGCCCCGGGCAGGAAGCGGCCGTCCACCTGGGCGGTGGCCTCGCCGGGGATGACGTTGGCCTTGTACCCGCCGCCCAGCACCGTGGGGTTGAGGGTGTTGCGCAGGGTGGCGCCGATCATGCGGGCGATCGGGCCGAGCCGGGCGACCGTGCCGTCCACGTCGCGCTCGTCGAAGTCGATCCCGAACGCCTCGCAGACCTCCTCCAGGAACGTCCGCACGGTCGGCGTGAGCTGCACGGGGAACTCGTGCTCGCCCAGCCTGGCCACGGCCGCCGCTAGTTCGGTGACCGCGTTGTCGGTGTTGACCATCGACCCGTGACCGGCGGTGCCGCGCGCGGTCAGCTTCATCCAGGCGATGCCCTTCTCCGCGGTCTCCACCAGGTAGAGGCGCCGGTTCTCCTCGACCGTGAAGGAGAAGCCGCCGACCTCGCTGATCGCGGAGTCGCAGTCGGCGAAGAGTTCGGGGTGCTCGTCGACCAGGTACTGGGCGCCCCAGGTGCCGCCGGCCTCCTCATCGGCGAGGAAGGCCAGCACGATGTCGCGCGGCGGGCGGCGCCCCTCGCGCAGGCGCTGGCGCAGCATGGCCAGGACCATGGCGTTCATGTTCTTCATGTCGACGGCCCCGCGGCCCCACACGCACCCGTCGGTGACCTCGCCCGCGAAGGGGTGGTGGGTCCAGTCCTCGGGCGCCGCCGGGACGACGTCCAGGTGGCCGTGGATCAGCAGGGGCGGGCGGCTGGAGTCCTCACCGGTGATCCGCGCCACCACGTTGCTGCGCCCGGGGTGCTTCTCGTAGATCGCCGATTCCACGCCGACCTCGTCGAGCTTGCCCGCGACGTACTCCGCCGCCTTGCGCTCACCCGGCCCGGAATGGTCGCCGTAGTTGGAGGTGTCGATCTCGATGAGCTCCCTGCACAGATCGACGACCTCGACCTCCGCCGCGCTCAGTCCGCTGTCCGTGTCCGGCATCTGCCGCTCCCGTCCCACCGCGCCGTTGCCCTACTTGTCCCCCCGACCCTGCCATGGCCACCCCCCGGCGGAAAACATGGTTCGGACAGGTCCAGGGTTTTGCTATGGTTGTCCTGTCCGGCGCTGAGGAGCGCCGAACACACCCTGTCCGGGTGGCGGAATAGGTAGACGCGCTAGCTTGAGGTGCTAGTGCCCGTATAGGGCATGGGGGTTCAAGTCCCCCCTCGGACACTCAGTACACACAAGGTGGAGCTCCGGCGTGATCCGGACCTCCACCTTTCGTGCTTCCCGGACCCGTTGTGCGTCCGGCCGGATCCCGCGCACACGTCCCGGCACTCGCGAGCGCCAGGGCGGTCAGGCGGCCGGGTCGCGGTTGTAGAGCCTCTTGGCCCACAGGTAGGAGACCAGGGAGATCCCCGCGCACCAGGCGACCGCCGCGATCCACCTGTCGCCGGCACCGGTCCCCGTCAGCAGCCCGCGCAGCGTGTCGATGACGGGTGTGAACGGCTGGTACTCGGCGAACCACCGCAGGGCCGTCGGCAGTGTCTCGGTCGGGACGAAGCCGCTGCCGAGGAAGGGCAGGAAGACCAGGGGCATCGGCAGGTTGCTCGCCGACTCCACGGTCTTGGCGAGCAGGCCCAGCGCCACCGTCAGCCAGGTGAGCGCGAACGAGACCATCAGCAACACGCCGACGACCGCGAGCCACTCGGCCGGGCCCGCGCCCGGCCGGTACCCGATGAGGACCGCGACGGCGGTGAGCAGGCCGGCGCTGACCATGGCCTGGACCAGGCTTCCGACGACGTGCCCGGTCAGGACGGACACCCGGGCGATGTCCATGGTGCGGAACCGGGCGACGACGCCCTCGGTCATGTCCATCGCCACCGAGATGGCCGTCCCCTGGGCCGCACTGGCCACCGCGATGAGGATGATCCCGGGCGCGATGTACTCGAGGTAGGCGGCTCGACCGGCGGCGGCGCCGACCGCTCCGGTACCCATCGCACCGCCGAAGACGTACACGAACAGCAGGAGGAAGAAGATCGGCATGCCGGCCAGGAGCAGCGTCATGGACGGGTAGCGCAGCATGTGCCGCAGCTGGCGGGCCACCATCGTGCCCGAGTCCCCCAGGGCGTGGGTGAGGGCGGTCATCGGTTCACCTTCCGTGCGTTGTCGTCGGCGCTCCGGTGGCCCGTGAGCGCGAGGAAGACGTCGTCGAGGGCCGGGGTCTCCACCGACAGCTCCTCGGGGGTGATCGACGCGGTGTCGAGGCGGTCCAGGAGGTCCCGCAGTGACGCGACCCCTCCCCCGGGGACCCTGAGCGCGAGCGCGTCGGTGTCGGCCTCGCCGCCCAGCGCACGGGCCGCCGACTCCAGTTCGTCGGCCTCGCTGAAGCGCAGGCGCACGTGGCCGCCGGGGACGCGGCGCTTGAGTTCGGCGGCGGTCCCCTCGGCGACGATCGTGCCGTGGTCCAGCACCGCGATCCGGTCGGCGAGCCGGTCGGCCTCCTCCAGGTACTGCGTGGTGAGGAAGACCGAGACGCCGTCGGCCACGAGGTCGCGGATGATCTGCCACATGTCCCGACGGCTGCGCGGGTCCAGCCCGGTGGTCGGCTCGTCGAGGAAGATCAGGCGCGGCTCGCCCACCAGGGTCATCGCCAGGTCGAGCCGGCGGCGCATGCCTCCGGAGTAGGCGGACGCGGGCTTCCCGGCCGCGTCCACCAGGTCGAACCGCTCCAGCAGTTCGGTGGTGCGCCTCCGCGCTCCGGCGCGTCCCAGGCGGTGCAGCTTCGCCATGAGCATCAGGTTCTCGCGCCCGGTGAGCAGGCCGTCCACCGCCGAGTACTGGCCGGTGACGCCGATCGCGGCGCGCACCGCGTCGGGCTCGGCCGCCACGTCGTGTCCGAGGACGCGGGCCCGGCCGCCGTCGGCGCCGATGAGCGTGGACAGCATCCTGACGATGGTGGTCTTGCCGGCGCCGTTGGGACCCAACAGCGAGAAGACCGTTCCCGCGGGGATCTCCAGGTCGACGCCGTCCAGGACGACGTGGTCGCCGTAGGACTTGCGCAGCCCCGTGACCGAGATGGCGGTGGGGGGAGTGTGCCGGTTCATGTTCAGTCTCGCTTCCGTGTGGTCAGGAGCGGTGGACCAGGATGTCGCCCCAGACGCTGCGGGCCCGGACCTCGACGGTCTGCTCGGTGGGGGCGGGTGCGTCGGAGGCTTCCAGGGAGCTGCGCACGACGCCCTTCGTGGAGACCGCGTCCAGCCAGGCCGCGGTGCCCTCCCGGATGCCGATCTCCAGTTCGCCGTAGGAGCTCTCCACGCTGACGCGGCCGTCGGCCACCTGGCCGATCCGGATGCTGCCGTGGGTGGTGCGCGCGGTGACCGAGGCCAGGGCGCGGTCGGCGGTGATGTCGCCGTGCGCGGAGTTCGCCCGCAGTTCTCCGTGGACCGTGCCGAGGGTGAGGGCGCCACCCGTGGACTTGACCAGGGCGGAACCGTCGATCTCCTCCGCCCGGACGGAGCCGTGCCCCGTGGTGAGCTCGGCGTTGCCCGCCACGCGGTGCACCGTGATGTTGCCGTTGGAGACCGAGACCTCGGACGGACCCAGGCTTCCCTCGCAGCGGATGTTGCCGAATCCTCCCGAAGCGTGGACGCGGGAGCCGACGGGCAGTTCGACGGTGATGTCGACCATGCCCTTGCGCCCGATCACACGCCCCAGGCCCGAGGGCTGGGGGTCGCGTACTTCGAGCCGGCCGCCGGCGAAGTCGACCTCGACCGACTCGGCGGCCCGCACGTCGACGTCCTTGTGTTCGGCGCGCGGACGGACCTCGACGGTGGTCTCGGCGCCGCGACCGGCGGTGATCTGCAGGTTTCCGGCCACCAGGGTGATGTCGGCGGTGATCGGTTCGGGGGTGTCGAAGATGGGCACGGCTGTCTCCCGGACGTGGCGTTGGTGGTCGTCTCCGCTGGTGGGAGACGCGGTGGTGGAAGGGCGGGCGGCGGGTCCGGTCAGCGGACCCAGCCGGTGTAGCCGCGGCCGACCTGGCGGGCCCGGCTGTCGGGTCGGCGGCGGCCGGTGTCGAGCGAGGTCGCGACGGCGCGCACCAGCCAGGCGTTGACCGACAGCCCTTCGGCGCGGGCCGCCTCCTCGACGAGCGGTTTGAGGCGGTCGGGCATCCGGAGGGTGATCCGCGACGTGCCGCCCTCCTCGGCGTCGGACCGGAGCTGCGCCGCGATCCCCCCGGGGCCCTCTCCGGCGTCACCCCGGTGCGCCGATGACGTCGGGTGCCCATCCTCGTTGGCGTCGTCGAACTCAGGTGACGTCACAATGAAGTCAGTCCGCCGCCCGCGCAGCCGCACCTCGACCGAGCCGGGAGCGAGGTCCCGTGTGATCTCGTCCGCGGCGGCGGAAAGGGTGTCCAACAAGGTCAGGCGCGCGGCCGGTTCGAGAGCGGCCGTGAGGCGCTCGGCGACGGCCCGGGTGTCCTCGTCCCCGGCTTCGGCGGCCACCATGAGCTGGTGGCGGAGTTCGTCGACATACGGCATCAGATCCATGACATCATCATGGCGTCAGATATGACGTCATGTCAAGCCACCTGACATCGTGAGCGACATCATCACACCGACTGCACTCGTCCGACCAGGGAATCAACACCCAAAGTCATGATGTCATGACGGGCAGTCATCACTTCGGGCACGCGGATGCCGCGCCGGCGGCGGTGTCCGCCGGCGCGGCGCGGCCGGCCCGTCAGTCCTCCACGGCCGCCAGGCCCCGGACGACCTCCAGGGCCTCCGTCACGTGCTTGTCGACGACGGTCATCGAGTTGAAGACGTGGCGCACGACCCCCTGGCGGTCGATCACATAGGTGACCCGGCCGGGGAGCAGGCCGAGCACCGACGGAACGCCGTAGCTCTTGCGCACCGCGCCGCCCTTGTCGCTGAGCAGGGTGAACGGCAGCCCGTGCCGATCGGCGAAGGCGGCGTGCCGGTCCACCGAGTCGGAGCTGATCCCGATCACCTCGGCCCCCGCTTCGGCGAACACCTCATGGCTGTCGCGGAAGGCGCACGCCTCGGCGGTGCAGCCCGGTGTGTCGTCCTTGGGATAGAAGTACAGGACGACCACCCGCTCGCCGAGCCGGTCGTGGAGCCGGACCGGGGTTCCCGACTGCGCGGGGAGGGTGAAGTCGGGGGCCGGGTCGCCGACCCCGATACCGCGTGTACCGCGTGCCATGTCGATCCTGTTCTGCCGTGGGCGGACGACCGTCGCCGCGAGCCTACCGAACGGGCCCCGGTGTGAGGTTCTCCGATTCCCGCAACCTCTTCCGCGCGGCCGTGGACGTCCCCGCCGCCCGGCGCGCCATCGTCGACCTCGCCACGGGCGACCGGCTTCCGGCGGTGTGACTGGATTCCGTGGTCGCCACGTCCCCGGCCCGGCGGCCCTGGTGGATGTCCCGTCCTCAGCCGACGCCGCCGGATGCCCCCGGCCGGCCGCCCGGGTCGCCTCCACGCGCACGGGTCCGCGCGGGAATCCTGGCCAGCACCGACTTCTGGAGGGCCTCCAGCGGCCCCGCCCCGAACCGGCGCAGCCAGGGCGTCGCGACCGCCAGGAGCAGCGCCGACACCGCGGCCCAGAGCCCCATCACCCACCACGGGCCGGCCCCCGCCAGGCTCGTGGCCAGCCCCAGGCCGAAGCCGTAGCAGACCACGACGCAGACGACGTTCTGCAGCACGTACCCGGACATGGCCATCCGGCCCAGGGAGGAGAACGCGGTGACGACGGCCCCCGCCGGGTTCATCCGGTCGAGCAGCCACCCGACGAGCCCGACGTAGCCCAGCGCCACGATCGGCGCGGCCACGTAGCGGTCGACGAGGAACAGGTCCGGTCCCGCCAGGGCGACAGCCGCGTTCAGCGGCACCCCGACCCCCAGGCCCCACGCGAGCATCCGGGTGCGGATGCGACGCCCGGTCGCGTCGGCACCGAAGGCACCGGCCCGGAAGAGGCGGACGCCCAGCAGGAACATGAACAGGAGCAGCCCGAAGGAGATGACCGGTTCCGCCCGCAGCCAGAGGGCGTTGTCGAGGCGGAAGGCCACCTGGTCCAGGTAGCTCCCCTCGGCGTAGAGCGCCGCGGCCTCGGGCGGGACGCCGACGGAGTCCGGGTCCGCGGCCGGCGTCCGCAGCACCAGGGCCGCCGTCAGCAGCGCGACGACCGCCAGGTGCAGGAGGACCGCCGTCCACATCACGGCCGCCCGGACCCGTGGGGACCTGGTCAGCAGCCAGGCGACGAGCAGGGAGACGACCGCGTACCCCATGAGGACGTCCGCGGCGAAGACCAGTGTGAAGTGCACGAGGCCCTCGGTGAACAGGAACAGCGCGCGCCACGTGTAGCGGCCGGGCCACCGTGAGCCGTGCGCGGTGGCCGAGCGGAACTGGATGGCCAGGCCGACACCGAACAACAGGGTCAGCATGCCGAGGAACTTGCCGTTGGCCGCGAGGAGGAAGAGCCCGCGCGCCAGACCGTCGACGGAGGGCTCCGCCGCGAAAGCGCCCAGGGGGCTCATCGCGTCGCTCTCGAAGATCATGGCGCTCTCGCCGCCCTCGGCGGTGAAGAGCCACACGTTCGAGGCGAGCGTGCCCAGGATCGCGACGCCGCGCAGGACGTCGATCAGGGGAAGTCGGGCACCGGGCCCGGGGGCCTCCGTGCCCCGGGACGCCGGCGTGGTCGGGCTGGTCATGCTGGCCGCCTTGCGAGTGGTCGGGAAGGTGGTCACGGGCTCTCAGGGGCCAGGAGGAGCCGGTCGAGGTAGGTGTGCAGCGCGGCACGGATCGCGTCCCGCGAGAAGGCGTCCCCGCCGGTGGCGAGGTGGTGGATGGACAGGCCGTCCACGAACGCGACGAGTCCGGCCGCCTCGGTCCGGCTGTCCAGGTCGGGCCGGAACTCGCCCAGGCGTACGCCCTCGTCCAGCGCGTGGGTGAGCACGTCGAGCAGTTCGGCGGTGGTGTCCTTGTGCAGCCGGGCCATCTCCGGATCGGTCTTGGTGGCCGGGAGGTACTCCAGCCAGACGGTGATCTCCCGGTGCCGCTGGTCGTCGAGCGGCAGCAGGGTCTCGGTGGCCCGCAGCAGCCAGTCCCGCACCGAGGGGACCGGCTCGGTCCCCTCCGAGACCGCCCGGATCCGGGCCTCCGCCCGCTTGTACAGGTGGTCCACCCCGAAGCGCAGCAGCTGGGACTTGGTGCGGAAGTAGCTCTGCACCAGGCCGACCGACACCCCCGCCTCCTGCGCGACGTCGGCGAGAGTCGTCCGCGCCAGCCCCCGCCTCCCCACCGTCCGCAGGAGTGCCTCGGCGACCTGCCGCCGCCGCTCTTCGTGGTCCGCCGTCCGTGCCATGGAAAAATAATACGACAATATTTTCTGCTGGCCGGGTCGTGGCCGGGTCCGGCCACCGGCGGACCGGCCCGGTGGCTTCGGCCGCCCCGCCGGGCCCGGTGCCGTCGACGCGGCCGGGGCTATCCTGGGCGAGCCGACCGTTTCGGCGCGGCACCCGGACCCCCGGCACGGAGTGGACCAGGCATGGGCATCGACCACGACGGCGCCGCCGCGGTCGCGCACGGCGAACCGCGACGCCATGGCCCTGCTGGTGGCCTGCCTGTCCCGGCCGACCGACCGGGACGACGGAGGTGCCGCGCGCCGACGCCTGGCCGACATCGCCTGCCGTGGCCTGCGCGCCCAGGGAAGTGATCCGCAGCACACGCCCCGACCGGCGCCGTGCGTGCCGCGACACCGGCCTCCGTACCCCCCGAAGGAGAGCCCCTTGCCCGGTATCACCCGCCGTTCCGGCCTGCTGCTGGGCGGCACCGCGCTGCTGTCCGCCGCCGCAGGCTCACCCGGCCGACCGTGGGCGGAGTGGGACGTCGCGGTGATCGGCGCGGGCGTCACCGGGCTGTCGGCGGCCCGCAACCTCGCCGACCACGGCCTGCGGGTGATCGTGCTGGAGGCGCGCGACCGGATCGGCGGCCAGCTGTACACCGACCACGGCTTCACCTCGGTGCCGGTGGAGCTGGGCGCCGGACTGATCCACGGTGCCGCGGCCTCGACCTGGGAACTCGTGGACTGGGCCGGGGCGGACACCGTCCGGATCCGCTCCGAACCGCACGCGGCCCCGGGCGCACCGGTCGATCTCGCCGTGGCGCCCCGGGACGGCGACAGCGCGGCCGAGTACCTGCGGCGCCTGGGCGTCCCGGAGGCGGACTGGCCGCCGGTGTCGAGCGAGAGCGAACCGCTGTCGCGGTGGAGCGCCACCTGGATGGTCGAGCGGGGTGAGTTCGACTGGTGGTCGGCGCCCCGCGCGGACTTTCGCGTGGTGGGCGGCTACGACCGGCTGCTGGCCCCGCTGGCGCACGGCCTGCGGATCGACCTCGGCCGACAGGTAGAGGCGGTGCGGTGGTCGGGCGGGGGTGTGGAGCTGACCGCGAGCGGACCCGTCGGGACGGAGCGGATCCGGGCCCGACGGTGCGTGGCCACCCTGCCGATCCGCGTGCTCAGGGCGGCGGACGTGGCCTTCGTCCCCCCGCTGCCCGCCGGACACCGCGAAGCGATCGACGCCCTGGACGCCACGGACGCGGTCAAGCTGCTGATGGAGTTCGACCGGCCGGTCCTGCCCGCCGACACCGACACCCTGGCGTGGGACGGGGACCTGGCGTTCTGGTCGGTCTCGCACCTGTCGCCGACCGCTCCGGAGGTGGTGTCGGTCTGGGCCGCGGGCGAGGCCGCCCGCGCACTGCTGGCGCTGCCGGAGGACGACCGGTTCGACGCGGGGTTGCGCGCCCTGGGCGAGGCCGCCGGGCAGGCGCCCCCGCAGCCGGTGCGCCGCACCACGCACGACTGGAAGCGCGATCCCCACAGCCGCGGCGCCTACCTGTACGTGCCGCCGGGCGCGCACGACGCCCCGGCCGCGCTCGCCGCGCCGGTGGGCGGGGTGCTGTTCTTCGCCGGTGAGCCGACCACCGGCGAGAACACGGTGGAGGGTGCCTACGACAGCGGCTACGCCGTCACCGACGGCCTGCTCGCCGACCTGTGAGCCGGTACGCGGACCGGGAGCGGCCCGGCCCGCGACCTCGGTATCCGTTGGGGAACAGGAGTGGGGCCGGTCCGCGCCGGGCGTCAGCGCCCGGCGGCTCCTCCGGCCGAGAACCACCAGGTCCTGCGCGTGTGGTGCAATATGCACGGATTCGCTCGACCGGGTCCGGACACCGCAGTCAGCATAGAGGAAGGAAGGTTGGCACGGGATGACCAACCGCGCATACGTGATCGCAGGATCGGAGGCCACCGGCGGCGCCGGCATCCAAGCCGATCTCAAGGCCTTCCAGGAGCTCGGCGTGTACGGGGTCGGGACGATCACCTGCATCGTCTCCTTCGACCCGGAGAACGGCTGGGGCCACCGGTTCGTCCCGGTGGACCCCGGCGTCATCGGCGACCAGATCGAGGCCGCCACGGCCTGCCACGACCTGGACGTGGTCAAGATCGGCATGCTGGGCACGCCGGACACCATCGACGTGGTCGCCGCGTCCCTGGAGTCCCGGCCGTGGCGGCACGTGGTCCTGGACCCGGTGCTCATCTGCAAGGGCCAGGAGCCGGGCGCGGCCCTGGACACCGACAAGGCGCTGACCGCCCGCGTCCTGCCGCTGGCCACGGTCATCACACCGAACCACTTCGAGGCGCGCACGCTGGCGGGCATGGACCGGATCGACACCGTCGACGACCTGGTGGAGGCCGCCCGCCGCATCCACGCGCTCGGCCCGCGGCACGTGGTCGCCAAGGGCGGCACGGAACTGCCGGGCCCGGACGCGGTGGACGTGCACTTCGACGGCACCGACGTCACGGTCCTGCGCGCTCCGAAGATCGGTGAGGAACGGGTGAGCGGCGCGGGCTGCACGTTCGCCGCCGCGATCACCGCCGAACTGGCCAAGGGCGCCGAGGTGGGACCGGCCGTCGCCACCGCCAAGGCGATGGTCCGCGAGGGCATCGACCGCCGGCTCGGCACGCACGCGCCGTTCGCGTCGGTGGTCCCCCTCGCGCCGGGCGCCTGACCCGGCCCCTCCGCACAGCACGACTTTTTCCTCTCGTGACGATTGAGCGCCCCGACTTCGGTTAGGGCTCCGGACAGGACGTCTTGAGAGGAGGCAGTCCATGTCCGAGAAGGACGAGTTCCGGCACAAGGCCGAGGAGTACAAGGCCAAGGCCAAGGAGGACCTCGGCAAGGCCACCGGCAACGAGCAGTGGCAGGCGGAGGGGAAGACCGAGAAGTCCGCTTCCAAGCTCAAGCAGGCCGGCGAGAAGCTCAAGGACGCGCTGACCCCGGACAAGAAGCCGGGCGGACACTGACGCGCGTGACGGCGGCCGTCCCTCGACGGCCCCAGGGCGCAGAGCGACAGAACACGCCCGAACCCCGGCGGCCCGCCCCCGTGGCGGGCCGCCGCCGTGTCCGGCGACGTGGGCCGCTCACTCCTCCAGGGTGTCGCCGAGGGAGAGCAGCAGCGTGCGCAACAGCCCGACCATCCGGGCGCGGTCGTCCTCGTCCAGCCCCTCCAGCAGCCGCGCCTCGTTGGCGACGTGGCCCTTGACGGCCTCGTCCACCAGCTCCAGCCCTTCCGGGGTGAGGCTGACCACGGTCCGGCGCCGGTTGGCGGGATCGACCTCGCGGGAGACCAGACCCCGTTTGACCAGGCGGTCCACACGGTTGGTCATGGCCGCCGAACCGACCATGGTCATGCGGACCAGTTCCTTGGGGGTCAGGGAGAACGGCGCCCCGGAGCGGCGGAGGGTGCCGAGAACGTCGAACTCCCACACCTCCAGGCCCTGGGTGGCGAAGTACTCCTCGAGGCCGCGCACGAGCATCCGGTTCAGCCGCTGGACGCGGCCGATGAGCGCCATCGGCGAGACGTCGAGGTCGGGGCGCTCTCGGCCCCACTGGTCAAGGAACACATCGACGGCGTCGTTCATCCGGCGATGATAGCGCCGCCCGCTTGACGAACCGGAGCACCGCGACCTAACCTTTCGATATCGAAGGATTCGACATCGAAAGGTTCGCCATCGAAATGAGCACTCTCGCCCCCGCGATCCCCCTCGCCGACACCATCCGCACCCGCCGCAGCATCCGGCGCTTCCGCCCCGAACCGCTGCCCGACGCCCTCCTGGACGAACTCCTGGACCTGGCGGTCGAGGCCCCGTCCAGCTGGAACTTCCAGTCCCGCTCCGTGGTCGCCGTCACCTCGCCCGAGGGACGCGAGGCGCTCGCCCTCGCCGCGGGCGGCCAGGACCAGCCCCGGCGGGCGCCCGTCACCCTGGTCTTCGTCGCCGAGTGCGACGCCTGGCGCCACGACCTCTCCGACGTCTACGAGACCGCGCTCCGCCGGGGGGCCTGGTCCCAGGAGTTCGCCGACATGACGGCCACCGCCGGCATCGACTTCCAGCGCGACCTCGCCGCGCGCGGACTCGTACGCGAGTACGCGGTCAAGGACGCGATGATCGCCGCGAGCTTCGCGATGCTCGCCGCGGCCGACGCCGGACTGGCCTCCTCACCGATGAACGGCTGGGACGAGGCCGAGGTCAAGAGGGCGATCGGCGCGGGCCACCGCGACGACCTCGCCATCGCCCTGCTGCTGTCCGTCGGCTATCCGGCCGAGACCCGCGCCCATCCCGGGCGCCGCCACCGCGACCGCCACGTGTACGCCGAGACCCACGGCGTCGCCCGCACCGGAGGAGGACCGCGATGAGCGGCCACCGCATCGCCCTGGACTCCCTGATCACCGCGATCGCCCCCGCCGTGTGGGGCAGCACCTACCTGGTGACCACCGAGCTCCTGCCGCCCGACCGGCCCCTGCTGGCCGCCGCCGTGCGCGCCCTGCCCGCGGGACTCGTCCTGCTGGCCGTCACCCGGGTCCTGCCCGGCGGTGTGTGGTGGTGGCGCTCCCTGGTCCTGGGCACGCTCAACATCGGCGTGTTCCTCTACCTGCTGTTCGTCGCCGCCTACCTGCTGCCCGGCGGCGTGGCGGCCCTGGTCATGAGTGTGCAGCCCGTGGTGGTCCTGCTCCTGGGGGCCGTGTGGCTGGGCACCCGCATCCGCCTCGTCCACGTCCTGGCCTGCCTGCTCGGCGCCGCCGGTGTGGGGCTGCTGGTGGTGGGCCCGGAGGCGGCCCTGGACCCGCTCGGGATCGCGGCCGGGCTGGCCGCCGCCGCGGCCATGGCGACCGGGATGGTGCTCACCAAGCGCTGGGGCCGGCCGAAGGGCGTGGGCGTGCTGGCCATGACCGGCTGGCAGCTCACCGCGGGCGGACTGCTGCTCACCCCGGCGGCGCTCCTCGTGGAGGGCCTGCCCGCGCACGTCACGGGAGCCAACCTCGCCGGATTCGCCTACCTGGGCATCGTCGGGGCACTGATCTCCTACGCCCTGTGGTTCCGCGGTCTGGAGCGCCTGCCCGCGCTGGCCGTGTCGTTCCTGTCGTTCGCCAGTCCGCTGGCGGCCACGGTGCTCGGGTTCCTGTTCCTCGGAGAGACCCTCACCCCCGTCCAGCTCCTCGGCGCGCTGGGTGCGGTCGGGGCGGTCGTCCTCGTCCAGGTCACCGCCTCCCCACGTGCCCGGACCGCTCCCGCCGCCCCGGCGGAGGGGGCGGAGGGCGGGGTCGCCGCCCGGTCCGCCGTCACCGCGCCCGAGGAAGGCCGCCGCGCCGCAGGCGTCCGTTGAGGGCGGCCCACCCGCCCCGCGCAGCACACCGCGGGAAGGACCGCGCCGCAGGCGTCCGTTGAGGGCGGCCCACCCGCCCCGCGCAGCGCCGCGTGGGCGGTGGCGGGCGACGGGCGGGCGGTGGCGGGCGACGGGCGGGCGGTGGCGGCCCATGGGCGGACCGCGGCGGGCGACGTCTCAGCCCAGGGGCCGCAGCACCAGGCGCAGCCGGTGCGTGCCCGGGGTCAACCGGTGCTCGGGCAGGACCCCCGGCCCGCAGGAGGCGGAGCCGATGCCCTGGTGCGCCGCGTCCAGGTGCAGGTGGATCCGGTCCTCCGGCCGGAGCTCGTGCGGGTGCCGCGCCCGGTCCAGGGCCGCCGTGCTCCACCGGCGCGCGGTGAAGTCGAACTCGGGGTCGCCCTCCACCCGCAGCCCGCGGCCCTCGGCCGACCGCAGGTCCAGTCGGCGGGTCCCGACGCGGTTGCCGTTCTCCTGGGGCCGCAGGTAGGGGGTCTGCAGCCCGTCCACGGAACTCGTGAAGCGCCCCACCCGCGCGGCTTGGGCGACGTCGCGGTAGGCCTCGCCCGGCCCCCGACCGAACCATGCGACCTCACCCAGCTCCGGCGGGAGTTCCAGCCGCACACCGACCCTGGGCAGCGGGCAGGGCCAGTCCCCGACCGCCTCGACCGCCAGGTCCAGGGCCAGGGCGTCGGCGTCACCCGTCCACGTGTAGTCGGCCAGGAGCCCGAGCTCGCTCGCGGCCGCCGCCACGCGGGTGCGCACCCGCAGGGCCGCCCCCTCCCGCTCCACCGACAGCACGCGGTGCGTCATCCGGTCCAGGCCCGCGCGCCGCCAGGGCACCTCCACGGACTCGCCGTGCCTGGCCTGGTCGTTGTCGGTGGGCGCGCGCCACACGTCCAGTTCCAGGGCGGAGAGCGGCAGTCCTCCGAGCGAGAGCGCCCGCCCGGTGCGGGCGTCGAACTCCGCCGGGCCCACGGCGACCGTGTCGCCCTCGATGACGGGCGGGACGGGGGTGATCGCCCCGGCCGCACTCGGACGGTCGGCACGGGCCTGTCCCCAGGCCACCTCGTGCCCGGCGTCCGCCCAGGGCCGGTCCCCGCCCAGGCGTGCGGACACCGTCAGCCACGTCTCCCGACCGGGGACGGACGGGTCGGGCAGGTCGGGCAGGGGCAGCACGGCGGTCTCACCGGGGCCGACCGGCTCGGCCGCCAGGACGCCCTCGGCGACGAGTTCACCCTCCTCCCGCAGGTCCCAGCGCAGGTCCAGTCCGGAGGTGTCGAGCACCTGCCAGGTGTTGGTGACGGCGACCGTCCCGTTCTTCGGATCGGGCACCAGGCGCAGCGGCTCGAAGGTCTTGGCCAGCGCCGCCAGCCCCGGCCCGGGGGTGCGGTCGGGCATGAGCAGGCCGTCGGCGACGAAGTTGGCGTCGTGCACCACCTCGCCGAAGTCGCCGCCGTAGGCGAACCACTCGGTGCCGTCGTCCTCGCGCCGCCGGATGCCGTGGTCGATCCACTCCCAGACGAACCCGCCCTGCAGGTGCGGGTGGGCCTCCACGAGCCGCTGGTACTCCTCCAGGCCGCCCGGCCCGGTACCCATCGCGTGGGCGTACTCGACCATGACGAAAGGGCGGTCGATCAGACCGGGGTCGCCCTCGGGCAGGTCGGACCGGCGCCCGATCGCCGCCACCTCCTCGTGGGTGGCGTACATCCGCGAGTAGAGGTCGGTGTAGGCGGTTCCGGCGGCGCCCTCGTAGTGCACGGGCCGCCCGGGGTCGCGGCGGCGGGTCCACTCGGCCATGGCGCGCAGGTTCCGCCCGCTGCCGGACTCGTTGCCCAGAGACCACAGGATGACGCTGGGGTGGTTCTTGTCCCGTTCGACGGTGCGGGCCATCCGGTCCAGGTAGGCGTCGTGCCAGAGGGGGTCGTCGGAGGGATTGCGCCGCCAGCCGACGTCCTCGAAACCGTGGGTCTCCAGGTCGCACTCGTCGACCACCCACAGCCCGAGTTCGTCGCACAGGTCGAGGAAGTCGGGGTGGGGCGGGTAGTGGCTGGTGCGCACGGCGTTGACGTTGTGCCGCTTCATGAGCAGCACGTCCTCGCGCATGGTCTCCCAGGTCACCGCCCGGCCCCGGTCGGGGTCCCACTCGTGCCGGTTCACTCCGCGCAGGAGCAGCGGCCGACCGTTCACCCGCAGCAGCCCGCCGGAGATCTCCACGGTCCGGAAGCCCACGCGCACGGGGACGCGCTCGCCCGGGGTGACCAGTTCGCCGTGGTAGAGCCGGGGCACCTCGGCCGACCAGGGCTCGACCGGTCCGACCTCGTGGTCGGTCCCCGTCGGCGCGTCGACGAGGCCGAGTTCGGGCAGCGTGACCAGCCCGGGGGTGTCGGTGTCCACGCGCAGGACGCCGGTGCCGGACTCGTGGTCGTAGGCGGCGCGCACCTCCAGGTCGCGCACCCCCTGCGAGGGGCGGGCGAGCAGGCGAACGCTCCGGAAGATCCCCGACAGCCACCACATGTCCTGGTCCTCCAGGTAGCTGGCGGCCGACCACTGGTGGACGCGGACCGCCAGCACGTTGCGCCCGGGGCGCAGCAGGGTTCCGACCTCGAACTCGCTGGGCAGCCGGCTGCCCGTGGCGTAGCCGAGCTCGTGTCCGTTCAGCCACACGGCGTAGCAGGAGTCGACGCCCTCGAAGCGCAGGACGGTCGAGCCCCGGGGCCACGACTCGGGCAGGTCGAAGGCCCGCCGGTACTCGCCCGTGGGGTTGGCGTCGGGCACGTGCGGGGGGTCGATCGGGAACGGGTAGGCGATGTTGGTGTAGGCGGGGGCGCCGTACCCGTGCAGCTGCCAGTGGGAGGGGACCGGCAGGGTGTCCCAGCCGGTGTCGTCGTGGTCCTCCCGTTCGAAGGCGCCGGGACCGCCCTCCGCGGTGGGTGCGAGACGGAAGCGCCAGTCGCCGTCCAGGTCCAGGGCGGGGGCGTCGGAGGCGAAGGCGGCCCGGGGCGGCTCGGTCCCCGCGGACGGGGTGCGGCTCTCCAGGTAGGAGGGGGCGTGTTCGGGGTGAGTGGGCACGTCGATCCTCTGCACGGTCGGTGGTGCGCGCCGGGGCCGGGCTGTCTCCCGGGCGGTGCCGCACCCGGTGGGGACACGAAAGCACCCATATCCTCAACAGAGCACTACCACGTTGTCAACACTTATCAACGCTTTCGAACACGCAACGTCACCGCGGGTCCGACTCATTGACATTCCACCAGGGCCTGCGTCAGTATCCAAACATGTTCAAACATTTTCGTTCATCCGGATCCCGCGGGGAGGTCCCATGCTGGCCGCGCAACGCCAGGCGCTGATCCTCGAACAGATCAGGCGGACCGGCGGGGTGCGCGTGACCGAGCTCGTCGAGAGCCTCGAAGTGTCGGACATGACCGTCCGGCGCGACCTGGACGTGCTGGCCGGACGCGGAGCCGTCCGCAAGGTGCACGGCGGTGCCGTCGCGGCGGACGGCGCGCGCAGCGAGGAGCCCGGGTTCGAGGCCAAGTCGACCCGCCAGGAGAACGAGAAGCACGCCATCGCCCGGGCCGTCGCGGACCTGGTCGAACCGCACAGCGCCGTGGGCCTGTCGGCGGGGACCACCACCGCCACGGTCGCCCGCTACCTCACCGACGTGCCGGGCCTGACGGTCGTCACCAACTCCCTGCGCGTGGCCGAGGTGTTCTACCGGTCCGCGCGCCCGGACCAGACCGTCGCGCTCACCGGCGGCTTCCGCACGCCCTCGGACGCCCTGGTCGGCCCCGTCGCGCTCACCGCGGTGCGCGGACTCAACCTGGACGTCCTCGTCCTGGGCGTGCACGGGATGCAGGTGCGCGCGGGCTTCACCACGCCCAACCTCATGGAGGCCGAGACCGACCAGGCCCTGGTCGACGCCTCCGCCACGCTCGTGGTCGCCGCCGACCACACCAAATGGAACACCGTCGGCATGAGCACGATCGCGCCGCTGGACCGCTGCGACGTGCTCGTCACCGATGCCGGGATCGACGAGGACGCCCGGACCACCCTGTCCGAACACGTCGGGCGCCTCGTCGTCGCCGATGTCGACGTCCACCGGGAAGAGACATGAGACGGACCGCCGAACGGCTCGCGGACGGTCGCGAGATCATCTACTTCGACGAGGGCGACGCCGTCCGGCGCCCGACCCCCGACCCCCGCGCCCTCCCCCCGGTCGCCACGGGTTCGGAGATGCGCTTCGACCCGCTGCTGCGCGAGTGGGTGGTCATCGCCTCGCACCGCCAGGGCCGCACCCACCTGCCGCCCACGAACGACTGCCCCCTGTGCCCGTCCGTCGACGGACGGCGGACCGAGATCCCCGCCCCCGCCTACGACGTGGTCGCCTTCGAGAACCGCTTCCCGTCACTGGTCCCGGACGACGGCCGCGCGCTGGAGCCCGTCGGTGAACTGGAGCCGTCCCGGCGCGTGGGCGAGGGCCGCTGCGAGGTCCTGGTCTTCGGCTCCGACCACGACGCGTCCTTCGTCGACCTGTCCCCCCGGCGGGTGCGCACGATCATGGCCGCGTGGGTGGACCGCACCCGTGCCCTGTCCGCGCTGCCCGGGGTGGAGCAGGTGTTCTGCTTCGAGAACCGCGGGCCGGAGATCGGGGTGACCCTGCACCACCCGCACGGGCAGATCTACGCCTTCCCGTTCGTCACCCCCCGGACGGAGCGCACGCTCGACTCCGCCGAGGACTACCGCCGCCGCACCGGCGGCGACCTGTTCGCCGACGTCCTGCGCGCCGAGCAGGAGGCGAAGGTCCGGGTGGTCGCCCAGAGCGAGCACTGGACCGCCTTCGTGCCGGCGGCCGCGCGCTGGCCGGTGGAGGTGCACCTCTACCCGCACCGGGGGGTGCCGGACCTGCCCGCGCTCACCGAGGCCGAGCGGGACGACTTCGCGGACCTGTACCTCGACGTCCTGCGCCGCATGGACGCCCTGTACGACGCGCCCCTCCCCTACATCGCCGCCTGGCACCAGGCTCCGGTCCGCGCGCGCCGCGACTCCGCCTCCCTGCGCCTGGAGGTGTTCTCGGTGCGGCGCGCACCCGGAAAGCTCAAGTACCTGGCGGGGACGGAGTCGGGCATGGGCGTGTTCATCAACGACGTCACCCCGGAGGCCGCCGCGCAGCGGCTCAGAGAGGTGGGACCGTGACCGGAACGACCGGAGTGACGGCGGGGCCGTCCCCGAACGCGTGCGCGGACGCCTTCCGCGACGCCTATGGCCGCGAGCCGGAGGGTGTGTGGATCGCCCCCGGGCGGATCAACCTCATCGGCGAGCACACCGACTACAACGACGGTTTCGTGCTGCCGATCGCCCTGCCGCACGCGCTGGCCACGGCCGGTGCCCGGCGCACGGACGGGATCGTGCGGCTGCGCTCCCGGCAGTCGGGCGAGGAGTTCTCGGCGCGCGTGGACGGCCTCGTGCCGACGTCGGTCCCGGGGTGGGCCGCCTACCCCGCCGGCGCGCTGTGGGCGCTGGCCGAGACGGGCGTGCGCATCGACGGGCTGGACCTGATGGTGGACAGCACGATCCCGAGCGGGACCGGCCTGTCGTCGTCGGCCGCGCTGACCTGCGCCACCGTCCTGGCAGCGGCGCACACGCACGGCGCCGACCCCGCGCCCGCCCGGGTGGCCGCGCTCGCGCAGCGGGCGGAGAACGGGTTCGTGGGCATGCCGTGCGGGATCATGGACCAGTCCGCCTCCATGCTGGCCACGGCGGGCCACGCCCTGTTCATGGACACCCGGTCGCTGGAGACCGAACAGGTGCCCTTCGACCTCGCCGCGCGGGGGCTCGCCCTGCTCGTGGTGGACACGCGGGCACCGCACCGGCACGTGGACGGCGCCTACGCCGAGCGCCGGCGCTCGTGTGAGGAGGCCGCGGGTGTGCTGGGCGTCCCGGCCCTGCGGGACGTCACGGCCGAGGGGTTGCCCGCGGCCCTGGACGCGCTGCCCGACCCGGTGTCCCGGCGCCGGGTGCGCCACGTGGTGACCGAGAACGCCCGGGTGCTGGAGACGGTCGAACTGCTGCGTTCCGGGGAGGTCCACCGGGTCGGCCCCCTGTTCACCGCGTCGCACGCCTCGATGCGCGACGACTACGAGATCACCGTCCCGGAGGTCGACACCGCCGTGGACGCGTTGCTGGCGGCGGGCGCGCTCGGGGCGCGGATGACCGGCGGAGGGTTCGGCGGGTGCGTGATCGCCCTGGTGGCGGACGGCGCGCGGGAGTCCTGCCTGGCCGCGGTGCGCGCCGCCTACCGGGAGAAGGGGTTCGCCGGGCCCGCGGGGTTCACGGCGGTGCCGGCGGAGGGTGCGCGACGGGTGCGGTGACCCGTGCCCGCCGTGTGGTGCCGTCCCAGGGCCGGGCGGCACCGCGCGCCCTCCACGGGAGCCGCCGCTCACGCCGCGCGGTGCCGGACGGCGGTCACCACTCGGCGGAGGCCAGCAGGCCCTCGGTCTCGGCGAACCGGTAGTTGTCCACCAGGAGGATCCGCGGCTCCTCCAGCAGCCACAGCCGCTGTTCGACGCTGACGAAGGTCGAGGTCGCCGGGTCGAGGCACGTCAGCGACGTCTCGAGGTAGGCGACGGGCTCACCGCCGGCCTTGCGCTCCTGGACGGTCCCCCGTCCCTCGGCCGTCCGCTCCGGTTCGGCCCCGCTGAACGTGGGCTCCCCCTCGGGGCAGGGCATCGGGTTCCCGGAGGCGGTGTAGGTGCTCCCCGCACCGGGTTCGAGTGTGACGGCCGCCCAGCCCGCGCCGCCGTGGCCGATGCCGCCCGGGCCGAGGACCTTCAGGTGGCGGCAACTGGTGCTGGAGTCCGTCCAGGTCCACACCTGCCCCTCGCACGCCTCCTGGCCCTCCGGGTAGAGGGCCAGCCACTCCTCGGACACCTGTTCCGCCAGCGGATCGGCACCGGATCCGAACTCGTCGGTGACGGTGTCGGCCGTCCAGCCCTCGGGGAGCAGGACCGACATGCCGCGGTACTCGGCCCGTTCCCCGGGCTCCTCCGTGGCGACCGCCTCGGCGGGCTCCGCCGCGTCCGGGACCACGCCGTCGTCGAGCGGCTGGAGGGACGCGCCCCCGTGGACCACGCCCCCGGCGAGGCCCGCGGTGGCTGAGCCGGCCACGAGGACGGCCGCACCCACGCCGACCAGGACCCTCCGTCCGGTGCGCCGCTTCCTCGGTGCCGTGGACGCGGGCGCCCCGGAGAACGCGGTCGGCACGGGTGCGGGGGAGCTCTGCGGCTGGCGGGGCTCCGCGTCGGGTCGCATCGGGGGTTCCTCCGGTCGAGGGTCGGGGGCAGGATCACCGGATGTGACTGTACGCGGACGCGATCGGCTCACCCGCCCGGGTGCCCCGAAGCGCCTGTGCCGAAGGGATCGTCGATGACGGACCGCCGGTCGCGGACGGTGCCCTGGACGGTCCGGTCCACAGCGGCGGCGTCTGGGCGCCGCCGCTGTGGGCCCGCCACGGACGGGCCTCGACGGGGACCGAGAACCCCGGAACCGCGAGTGGGAGCGTTCCCATGGACAATGGCACCGCACGTGTGACGACGAGGGGAGACGGGCCATGGGCCTGAGGTTCGGACTACTGGGTACCGGCTACTGGGCGGCGGAGACGCAGGGCGCGGCACTGGCCGCCCACCCCGGCGCCGAGCTCGCGGGTGTGTGGGGGCGCGACCCCGCCAAGGCCGCCGCGCTCGCCGAGCGCTACGGGATCCGCGCCTACGACGACGCGGAAGCACTCATCGCCGACGTCGACGCGGTCGCCGTCGCGCTGCCGCCCCACGTCCAGGGCGATCTGGCGCTGCGCGCCGCGAGGGCCGGACGGCACCTGCTGCTGGACAAGCCCGTGGCGCTCTCGCCCCGGGTCGCCGACGACATCGCCGCCGAGTGCGAGGCACGCGGACTCGCGTCGATGGTCTTCTTCACCAACCGGTTCTCCGACAGCGTGGACGGCTTCGTCCGGGAGGCGGCCGCGTCGGGCGGCTGGGGCGGCGCCCGGGTGACCATGTTCGCGTCGATCTTCCAGCCCGACAACCCCTTCGGCGCCTCACCCTGGCGGCGGGAGAAGGGCGGCCTGTGGGACATCGGCCCGCACGCGCTGTCGGTGGTGCTGCCCGTGCTCGGCCCGGTCGGGGAGGTCACGGCCATGACCGGCCCGCGCGACACCGCGCACGTGCTGACCCGGCACCGGGACGGCGCGGTGGGCTCCTTCGCGCTGACGCTGGACGCCGCGCTGGACGCGCGGACCTTCGAGGTCGCCCTGCACGGCGAGCACGGCTGGGTGACGGCCCCCGACGGCGACCGTTCGGCGGTGACGGCGTTCGGCAACGCCATCGACCGCCTGCTCGCCCAGGTGGACGGCACGGTCGGAGACCCGTGCGATGTCATGTTCGGCCGGGACGTCGTGCGGATCCTGGCGGCGGCCGAGGAAGCGGCGCGTACCGGGCGGACCGTGCGCGTTTCCTGAGGCGCGCCCGGCGGCCCGAGCGCTCGCCCCGGTCCACCGGCGCGGAGCCGGTGGACCGGGGCGGGGCGGGCGAGCGGGACCGGACGGTCAGGCGGTCCCTCTGGCGTTCTTCGCGTACATCCCGTCGGCGAGGTAGATGATGCCCGCCGCCACGAGGACCTGGACGAGCAGCACGAACCAGAACGTGGCCCAGATCATCCCGGCGATCCAGCCGCCCAGGACGGCCGCGACGATGCCGAGCAGCAGGGTGAGCCAGATCGGCAGGTGCTGCTTGCCGGGGATGACGAGTCGGCCGAGCGCGCCGACGATGAGGCCGACGATGAGCGCGCTGATGATTCCGGTGATCTCCACAGGTTCCTCCCCTGGTAGACGCCCCTGCGTCGTTCCCGGTCCGGGCCCGTGGGACACGGCGCACGGCCTCTCCACGCAGAGCCTTTGCGATGAATTGGCATGTTCGCTCCGTTCACCCCACCTGGACCCGTTCTGCCGTCCGCAGAAGCGCCACCGCTCCACTCCCCCGGGCCGGGGCGCCCGGCGTAGGCTCGGAAGCCGGACCAGTGACCACGCGCCCGGGAGGCCACCGATGACCGACAGCGTCCTGCGTTCCCTGGACGAAGCCAGACGGGGCGCACGCGCCGAGGAGCGCGAGGATCCGCTCATGCGCGACCTCATCGGCGAGCTGCTGCGGCGCACCCGGAACGAGCAGGGGCGCACCCTGCGCGAGGTGGCGGAGGACGCCCAGGTCTCCCTTCCGTACCTGTCGGAGATCGAACGCGGCCGCAAGGAGGCCTCCTCGGAGGTCCTCGCCGCGGTCTACCGCTCGCTCGGGCTGAGCCTGACCGACGTCCTCGCCGAGCTCTACCAGCGCACCGCCCTGATCGGCCTGTCCCGGACCGGCGCCGGCGCGGGCGACTTCCGGCGCGCGGGTGCGCACGTTCCCGGACCCGCCCGCCACCAGGCCCAGGTCATGTCCCTGGCGGCCTGACCGGGAGTCCGTCGGCCCGACCCGGACGACGTGCCCGCCCCGCAGCCCGCCCGGACCGCAGCGGCAGGTCGCCGCCGTCGACGGTCGCGGCATGACGGGACGGGCACGCCCTGGGGCGTGTTCCGCGGATACTCACCCTGCTGCGCGACGGGCGGCATCCACCGAACACGCCCTAGACCGCGGCTCCGGCGAACGCGCCGGGCTCCCGGAGGGTGACGATCCCGTCCACGAGCCCGTAGTCCTTGGCCTGCTGGGCGGTGAGGATCATGTCCCGGTCGGTGTCGGCCCGCAGCCGTTCCTGTGTCTGGCCCGTGTGCCGGGACAGGATCTCCTCCACCTGTGACCGGATGCGCAGGACCTCCGACGCCTCGATCTCCAGGTCGGCGGCGTGCCCCTGGGTCTGCGCCGACGGCTGGTGCAGCAGCACGCGGGCGTGTTCCAGCGCCATCCGCTTGCCGGGCGTGCCCGCCGCGAGCAGCACGGCCGCCGCGGACGCCGCCTGGCCCATGCACACCGTGGCGACGTCGGCGCGCACGAACCGCATGGTGTCGTAGATGGCGGTGAGCGCGGTGTTCGAGCCGCCGGGCGAGTTGATGTAGAGCTGGATGTCGGTCTCGGCGCTGTCGTAGTCCAAGTGGAGCATCTGCGCCATGACCACGTTGGCGACGTCGTCGTCGATCGGGGTGCCCAGGAAGATGATGCGTTCCGACAGAAGTCGGCTGAACACGTCGAACGACCGTTCTCCGTGCGGCGTGCGCTCGACCACCATCGGCACGGTGTAGCTGCTCATCGGTCTCCTCCCGTCGCACGCGTGGCGAACCCGGGGTTGGGTCCGCCCAGGCGCAGCCCGCTGCCGCCCATCTGCGACGCCGACGCCACCACGTGGTCGACGAAGCCGTACTCCATGGCCTGCTCGGCCGTGAACCAGGCGTCCCGGTGCTGGTCGGCGGTGATGGTCTCCTCCGCCTGCCCGGTGTGCCGGGCGATCAGCCGCACCATGGTCTGCTTCGTGTAGGACAGGTTCTCCGCCTGGATGGCGATGTCGGCGGCCGTACCGCCGAGCCCGCCCGAGGGCTGGTGCATCATGATCCGCGCGTGCGGCAGGCTGTAGCGTTTGCCGGGCGCGCCCGCGCAGGCCAGGAACTGGCCCATGCTCGCCGCGAACCCCATGACCAGGGTGGACACGTCGTTGGGCACGAAGTGCATCGTGTCGTAGACGGCCATGCCCGCGTGGACGGAGCCGCCGGGGCTGTTGACGGCCAGCGTGATGTCGCGGCGCGGGTCCTCGTCGGCCAGCAGCAGGATCTGCGCGCAGACCCGGTTGGCGCTCTCCTCGTCCACCTGCGTGCCCAGCAGCACGACGCGGCTGCGCAGCAGGCGCGTGGCGAGCAGGTCGTCGAACCTGCCCCCCGTTCCCTCCTCGGCGGCCATGATCCCTGCGTGGAATCCCATGGAACTCTCCTCTCCCGGCCCCTGGGCGGAGCGCTCGTCCGCCCGACCGGTGGTTCCACCCTGCGGGGGCGCGCCACCGGACTTCCACGGTTTCGGCCCGGGGCAGATCTGCCCCTGGCAGACCGGACCCGGCCAGGTCGTGTGCGGTGGTTCCCGCCCGTCGTGATCGGCGCAGCCAGTGGTGCCCTGACCAGGCCGAAGAGGGAGTTCTCCTCCTGTGCGGGCTTCGCCGTCGTCGCACAGCGGGAGCCCGGGCGGTTCCCCGCCACACACGTCCTAGGGCACGCACTCGGTCGCGCCGAAGGAGGCGAGGGCGCCACCGGGGCGGGCCGCGGGGTCGCGCAGCGCCGCGTCGAGGAAGGCCAGCGAGGCGTCCGCGGTCGTGGTCAGCGGCCGCGTCCGGCCGGCCGATCCGACGATCGCGGGCACCGGCGGCAGGTACAGGGGGGCGTCGGTGAAACTCAGGTGCGCGGCTCCCTCCACGGTGAGCGCGCAGCTCGGCCCGCCGGCGGCCGCCAGCGCCCCGGTCACGGCCTCGGCGTAGCGCGCGTCGCCGTCCGCGTCCCCGGTACCCGCGCCCGCGACGAGCACCAGCAGCGGCTGGGGGAAGTCCAGGGCGTCGGCCTCGTGCGGGAAGCCGTCGAGGTCGATGACGGCCGTGAACCGGTGGTCGCCCGCGGCGGCGTGGAGGGCGGCGGAACCCCCGAAGGAGTGACCCGCCGCGACGACGCGGCCGGGGTCCAGGCGGTCGGCGAACGGCCCGCCGGCGTCGGCGTCCATCTCCATGAGGCGGGTCAGGGCCAGGCTCATGTCCTCGGCTCGGATCGACGTCCACTCCGGCACGAGCCGCTCCTCCTCCTGGGGCCCGTGGGGCACGGTCAGTCGGCCGCGCAGCACGGTGCCGTCGTCCAGGACCACGGCCGCGGAGTCGTAGGGGTGGTCCAGCGCCGCCACGACGTAGCCGTGGCTCGCCAGTTCCTGGGCCCACGCGGTGTTCTGGCCGCGGACCCCGCCCAGCCCAGGGGAGAAGACCACGACGGGGAACGGCTCCCCGCTCCGGGCGGGCTCGGCCTCGACCGCGGCGCGGGTGCGGGCCCTGGCGGCGTCCGAGAGCAGGAAGCCGGGCAGGCCGAAACCGTCGGCGATCCCGCCCGTGATCACCCGCGCCTCGTCCTCCGTCCGACCGAGGTAGGGCGCGCCCTCGGTGCCGGTCCCCGGTTCGGCGGGGTACCAGAGCTGCGCGACCACGGTCCTGTGGTCGTCGGGATCCTCCGTCCAGGTCTCACCGCGCCCGCGGTCCGTCCACTCGACGGTCGTGGTGCCGACCGCGTGCCCGCCCGACGGTGGCGGGAAGTCCACCGGCGGGAGCGCCCACATCGCCAGCGCTCCGGCCGCGACCAAACCCAGGGCGACCACGGTGGCGGTCCACTCCGGGAGGCGCGCTACCCGGCGCTCCCCCTCCGATCGCCCGTGCCGCCGGGCGGCCCGGCGGAGCACCAGGGCGGTCGCGACCGCCAGCGCCGCGCCCGCCGCGACGGGGACCCACTGCCACCGCGGACCGCCGAGCGCGGTGGCCGCGGTCGTGGCGGCCAGCACCCCGGCCCCCGCCACGGGCACGGCCATCGCGCGGTACCGCCCCGCTACCGCGGCCGCGAGGGCCAGGACAGCGGCGGCGCCGACGAGGACTGATTCCGGCCAGGTCATGGTGGTCTCCCCTCGGGGCCGTGCGCCCCCTCGGTGGGTGAGACTACGGATCCGGACCGCGGCCGGCATCGGCCCTCGGGACGACCCCGCCGTGCCCGGCCCTCCTCCGCCCGGCCGATCCGGGCCCTCGGGCGGCCATGGGCCGGTCGACCACCGCGTGCACCCCGTCCCGTACCCGGTCTCCCTGTCGCGGGAAGGACCGCCCTCGCCACCGGCGGCACATCGAGCGCCACCGGGGCCGAATGCCGCTCAGGCCTGGTCCATGGCCTCGCGCAGATCGTGCAGGACCTCCAGAACCGTGGGCCGCAGCGCCGGATCGATCGCGTCGAAGATCCGTCGCTGTTTGCGCTCCATCTCCAGGCGCCGTTCGGCGAGGACTCTCTCACCCTCCTCGGTGATCGCGACCACAGTGCTGCGCTCGTCGTGCTGGGCCCGACGGCGCGCCATCATCCCCTTGCGCTCGAGCTGCTGGATCATACGCGTAGCGGACGGAGAGGAGACCCCGACGACCTTGGCGACGGCGCCGACGGTCGGAGCCCGCAGCCCTCGGACCGCCTCCATGAGCAGGGATTGCGTCAGCGTGAGCTCGTCGGCGGACCGGTGCTGACCGCTCCGCGTGCGGGCGTGGATCGCCGCGTTGATCAGTTCGTTCCAGGCTCGCTGGAACTCCTCCAGTTGGGCGGCGGAGCCGTCCTCGGCGGGCTCGTGGTGGTCGTCGGGCACGAAGCGGTCCTCGCATGCGGAGCGGTCGCCGGGGGCCAGGAGGCCGCGCGGCGGTTTGACGGTTGTATAGCCTAGCTATTAAATAACCAAAGTACGCAAATCATCCATGCCCCGACGCACCGAGACCACACCTGCCCGACGACGCCGGACCGCGGCGGGGCGGCCGGTGCCGGGGCGGCGGACGTCCGCCCGCGAGGGCGCGCCCGCGGCAGGTACGAGTCGCCGACGGCGACGGCCCTGGTCGCGCCCGGTGCGCCGTGCCGCGGTGCGGGACCGGACCAGTCCGGGAGGGGCACATTGACGACCGTGCTGATCGCACATGTTCTCGCCGCGGCGGTCGCTCCCTTACTCGTGCGCCGGTGGGGACGCGACGCGTTCCTCGCGCTCGCGGTCGTCCCGGGCGCGGCCACGGTCTGGACCCTGTTCCAGGTCCCCGCGGTCCTGGGCGGCGGCGAGCTGGCCGAGAGCATGGCGTGGGCACCGGAGTTCTCCCTGCGCCTGGGCCTGCGCATGGACGCGCTCGGCCTGGTCATGACACTGATCGCCGCCGGGGTCGGCGCGGTCATCCTGGTGTACTGCGCCCGCTACTTCGAGGACTCCGAACCCGGGCTCGGCCGCTTCGCCGGGGTGTTCGTCGCCTTCGCCGCGGCCATGCTCGGCCTCGTGCTGGCCGACGACCTCATCCAGCTCTTCGTCTACTGGGAGCTGACCACGGTCTTCTCCTACCTGCTCATCGGGCACAGCACCGAGCTCAAGGAGAGCCGCCGCGCGGCCATGACGGCGCTCACCGTCACCACCCTCGGCGGCCTGACCATGCTGATCGGCATGATCCTGCTGGGCGAGAGCGCGGGCACCTACGTCATCTCCGAGATCGTCGCCGCGCCGCCGAGCGGCACCGCGGTCAACACCGCGCTCGTGCTGGTGATGATCGGCGCGATGTCCAAGTCCGCGCTGTTCCCCTTCAGCCTCTGGCTGCCCGCCGCGATGCGCGCGCCCACCCCGGTCTCCGGCTACCTGCACGCCGCGGCGATGGTCAAGGCCGGCGTCTACCTCGTGGCCCGGCTGACCCCCGCCTTCCCCGACGCCGCCCTCTGGCAGACCATGGCGCTGTTCTTCGGCACGGTGACGATGCTCCTCGCCGGCTGGAAGGCTCTGCGCCAGTTCGACCTCAAGCTCGTCCTGGCCTACGGCACCATCAGCCAGCTCGGCTTCCTCATCGCCCTCCTGGGCACCGGCACCCGTGCCGCCGCCCTGGCCGGACTGGCCATGATCGTGGCCCACTCCCTGTTCAAGGCACCGCTGTTCCTCCTGGTCGGCATCATCGACCACGGCACCGGCACCCGGGACCTGCGTGAGCTGTCCGGTCTGCGCACGTCCTCCCCCGTGACCTTCTGGATCTCCGTGCTGGCCCTGGCGTCGATGGCCGGCCTGCCGCCCACGGCGGGGTTCGCCGCCAAGGAGCTGGCCTTCGGCGCCTACACGCACGGCGGCGCGACCGACACCGTCGTGCTCGCGGCCATGGTGGTGGGTTCCACCCTCACCGTCGCCTACAGCCTGCGCTTCCTGTGGGGGGCGTTCGCGGTGAAGGAGGGCGTGCCGACGACCCCGGTGCACGCCCCCGGGCCGCTGTTCCTGGCCGCCCCGGCGCTCCTGGCCCTGCTCGGCCTGCTGGGCGGCGCGCTCTCGTCCGCGGTGGATCCCCTCTTCGCGCTCTACGCCGACACCGTTCCGTCTGCCCCCGGCGCCCTCCCCACCCACCTGGAGCTGTGGCACGGATTCGAGCTCCCGCTGCTGCTGTCCGCGCTGTGCGTGGTCGGCGGCCTGGCCCTGTTCCGCTACCGCCACGGCGTGGTCCGGCTGGGCGACCGGCTCGCCTTCGTCGAGCCCGAGCGCGTCTACCGCAGGATGCTGGCCGCTCTGGACACCCTCGCGCTCCAGGTCACCGGCCAGACACAGCGCGGTTCGCTGCCCGTCTACCTCGGTACCATCCTCGTGACGACGGTGGTCGCCGCCGCCATCCCGCTGTTCGCGGGCCGGCTCTGGGAGGCCCCGGCTCCGCCGGTGCGCCTGTGGGACCACCCCGTCCAGCTGATCCCGACCGTGGTCATCATCCTCACCTGCCTGTTCACGCTGATCGTGCGGCGCCGCCTGTTCGCGGTGATCCTCGTCGGCATGACCGGCTACGGGTGCGCGGTGCTCTTCTACCTGCAGGGCGCGCCCGATATCGCGCTCACCCAGTTCCTCGTCGAAACCGTCAGCCTGGTGGTCTTCGTCCTGGTGCTGCGCCGGCTGCCCGCGCACTTCTCCACGCCCGCGCTGAAGGGGCGCCGTCTGTGGAACCTGCTCCTGGGTGCGGCGACGGGCGCGCTCGTGGCGAGCATGACCTACTTCGCGCTCGCCGGGCGCCAGGCGGAGTCCATCTCGGACGGCTATCCCGCGCTGGCGCGCGAGGCGGGCGGCGAGAACATCATCTCGGTGCTGCTCATCGACGTCCGTGCCTGGGACACGATGGGCGAGATCTCGGTCCTGGCCGCCGCCGCGGCCGGCGTGGCCAGCCTGATGTTCGTCCGGCGCCGGGCCCAGCCCCGCCGGACCGCCCCCGGGACCATGGCCGTGTCGGTCGCGACACCGCCCAGGCCCACCGACCGCCAGGCCTCGCTCGACCTGGGAGGGCTGCGGACGGCGCCGGAACGACTGCACATCCGGCCCGTGTGGAAGGGGGCCTGGCTGCCCGGGGCCGAGGCCCTGCCGACCCACCGCCGCTCGGTCGTCTTCGAGGCGGTCTCTCGCTTCCTCTTCCCGGTGGTCATGGTGATCTCGGTGTACCTGCTGCTCACCGGCCACACCGCCGTCGGCGGCGGCTTCGCCGGCGGCATCGTCGCCGGCCTCGCGTTCATCGTCCGCTACCTCGCCGGCGGCCGCTACGAGCTCTACGCGACGGCGTGGGTCCAGCCCGGCGCGCTGATCGGCACCGGCCTGGCCCTGTCCACCGGCACCGCCCTGGCGGGGGCCGTCTACGGCGACAACATCCTGGCGGGTGCGGCCCTGGACCTGCACATCCCGTTCATGGGCGACCTGCACCTGACGTCCTCGCTGGTCTTCGACATCGGCGTGTACCTGCTGGTGATCGGCCTGATCCTGGACATCCTGCGCAGCCTGGGCGCCCGCGTCGACGAACAGATCGAGCGCGACGCCGCCCACGCCGACGAGGAGTCCGCCCGGGCCGGTGCCCGCCGAAGCGCCGAGGAGGTCGCCTCGTGAACGACACACCCAGCCTCGTCCTCGTCCTCGTCACCGGCGTCCTGGTGGCGGTGGGCGTCGTACTCCTGCTGGAGCGCAGTCTGACGCGCGTCCTGCTCGGCTTCGTCGTCATGAGCAACGGCGTCAACCTGATGATCCTGGCGGCGGGCGGCGCCGCGGGCGGTCCGCCGCTGCTCTGGCTCACGCCCGAGGACCGGATGACCGACCCGCTGCCGCAGGCGATGATCCTCACCGCCATCGTCATCACCCTCGGCATCACCGCGTTCCTGCTCGCGATGGCCTACCGGAGCTGGCAGCTGGAGGGCAACGACGAGGTCCAGGACGACGCGGAGGACCTGCGGATCGTCCAGCACGAGGGCCGCCGCACCGCCCGCCGCAAGGTCGCCGGCATCCGCAGGCAGATGCGCGCGGACATCCGCGCCCAACGGGCCGAGCTCCAGGCCAACGTCGCCGAGTCCGGCGGCCACGCCGTGATCGAGCAGGCCCGCCTCAAGGCCGAGATCGCCTCCGCGCGGGCCGAGCTGGCCCGGTACGAGGCCGAGGCCGAGGCGGGGGGCGGCGACGCGCGCTCCGAGGAGACCATGCGCCGGCTCACCGACCGGACCGAGAGCATGTCCGCCCAGGTCCAGGAACTGCGCGGCCGGATCCGGCTGGCGCGGCGCCAGTTGCGCGAGCACCGGCGGGCCGACCGCTCCGCCGAGCGCGCGCTGTGGCGGGACCTGCGCCGCCGGATCCGGGCCGAGCGGCGCGAGGCGCGCCGGACCATGCGTGCCGAGCGTGAGCGCCAGGCCCGCGCCGAGGACAGCGACCTGCAAGGGAACGACTGATCATGGGACCTCTCCTGACACTCCTCGGCGACGACGTGCACTACCTCGTCCCGCTGCCGGTCGTGCTGCCGCTGTTCGCCGCCGGGGTGAAGCTGGCGCTGGGCATCCGCTGGCCCCGGCTGCAGCAGTGGCTGAGCGTCGGCGCGCTCGCGGTCGTGCTGGCCGTCGGCTTCCTGCTGATGGGGGCCGCCGACCTGTTCGGGCCGCAGGCGGTACAGATCGGCGGCTGGGAGGCTCCGTTCGGGATCACGCTGGTGGCCGACCGCCTGTCCGCGCTGATGGTCACCGTGTCCGCGGCGATCACACTCGCGGTGCTGGTGTACTCGATCGGCCAGGGCATGGCGGGCAAGGCCGAGGTGGCACCGCTGTCGGTGTACCAGCCGACCTACCTGATCCTGGTGGCGGGCGTCTCCAACGCCTTCCTGGCCGGTGACCTGTTCAACCTCTACGTGGGCTTCGAGATCCTGCTGACCGCCAGCTACGTGCTCCTGACGCTGGGCGGCACGCAGTCCCGGATGCGCGCGGGCGCCATCTACGTGGTGGTCTCCCTGGTGTCCTCGGTGCTGTTCCTGATCGCCCTGGGGCTGGTCTACGCGGCGACCGGCACGGTCAACATGGCGCAGCTGGCCGAGCGGCTGCCGGAGATCTCCACCGAGCTGCGGCTGGTGCTGGAGGTCTTCCTGATCATGGCGTTCGGCATCAAGGCGGCGGTGTTCCCGCTGGCGGCGTGGCTGCCCGACTCCTACCCGATCGCCCCGGCGCCGGTGACGGCGGTGTTCGCGGGCCTGCTCACCAAGGTGGGCGTGTACGCGATCATCCGCGCCCAGACCCTGCTGTTCCCGGGGACCCAGATCAACACGTTCCTGCTGTGGGTGGCCATGGCGACGATGATCATGGGCATCCTGGGCGCGGTCGCGCAGAACGACATCAAGCGGCTGCTGTCCTTCACGCTGGTCAGCCATATCGGCTACATGGTCTTCGGGGTCGCCCTGGGCAACGAGCTGGGGCTGGCGGGGGCGGTGTTCTACGTCGCCCACCACATCACCGTGCAGACCACGCTCTTCCTCATCACGGGTCTGATCGAGCGGCGGGGCGGGTCCACGTCCCTGGAGAACCTGGGCGGGCTCGCCCGGATCGCGCCGATGCTGGCCATCCTGTTCTTCGTTCCGGCGATGAACCTGGGGGGCATCCCGCCGCTCTCGGGGTTCCTGGGCAAGGTGGCCCTGCTCCAGGCCGGTGCGAAGGCGGGCACGCCGATGGCCTACGCGCTCATGGCCACGGCGGTCGCCACGAGTCTGCTCACCCTGTACGTCATCGCCCGGGTGTGGAACTCGGCGTTCTGGCGGACCCCCGCCGAGGGCATGGTCGCCGAGCCCGGCACCATCCTGGAGTACAACGAGGACTCCAGCGACCCGTCGACGGCGGCCCTGGGGCCCGGCGAGGCGGTCGGTCCGTCGTCGAGGATCGGCGACGCGTCCGGTCCGGCCGTCACCACGGTCGTGACCTCGGCGGTCCTGCCCCGGTCGATGGTGGGGGCGACGGTCGCTCTGGTGGCCATGGGCCTGAGCCTGACGGTGTTCGCCGGCCCTCTGATCGCCTACTCCTCGGAGGCCGCGACGGAGCTGATGGCCCGTACGCCCTACATCGAAGCGGTGCTCGGAGGTAGCCGATGACCAGACCGCCCGTCACCCGGCCGGAGCGCGTGCAGGCCCTGCGCCGCAGGCTCGGCAAGGTGCAGATCCCCATCGCGCTCGGCATGACCGTCGTGTGGATGCTGCTGTTCGACGGCTTCCGGCTGCGGGAGGAGTCCCTGGGCCTGCTGGTCCTGGGGTTCGGCGTGTCGGTGCTGATCATGGTGGTGTTCCCGCTGCCGCCGATCTCCGAGGGCTTCCGCTTCCGCCCGTGGCAGTTCCTGCGGCTGCTCGGCTACTTCCTCTTCCATATGGTCCTGTCGAGCCTCCAGGTGACCTGGCAGACCTTCACGCCCGGCCCGGTGCTCAGCTCGGTGGTCGCGGTACGGCTGCGCACCGACTCCGAACTCATGCTGGTGTGCACGTCGATCGCCCTGTCGGTGATCCCCGGGAGTGTGGTGGTGGAGGTCGGCCAGCCCGAGCACGTGCTGTACGTCCACCACCTGGGCACGCACGACGAGGCGGGAACCGAGCGGGCGCGCCGGGACACGTGGCGGCTGGAGGAGAGGATCGTGCGGGCGCTGGGCACCCGTGTGGACATCGCCAAGATGGAGGCGGCCGAGACCGTCGGGACGGAGAGCGTGTGAACGCACTGTGGATCGCCATCGCGGTCCTGCTCGGCGCGGCCGCGCTGCTGAGCATGGCCCGCATGCTGATGGGTCCGAGCATCCTGGACCGGGCGCTGTCGCTGGACGTCCTGGTGGCGTCGGCGCTGACGGGCATCGGCGCGTACGCGGCGCTGAACCGCGACCCGACGGTCCTGCCGGTCCTGCTGGTGCTGTCCCTGGTCGGGTTCGTGGGGTCGATCAGCGTGTCGAAGTTCGTGGCCCGGCGCCATGAGGACGCCCTGCGCGAGCGGAATGAGACCGTTCCGGCCCCGCACGCGGAAGGAGGGGGAGCGGCGTGAGCGACGCACTGGTGGCGGTCCTGGACTGGATCGCCGTGCTCTGTCTGCTGGCGGGCGCGATGCTGTCCTTCGTCGCGAGCGTGGGCCTGCTCCGGTTCCCCGACCTGCTCTCGCGCATGCACACCGCGGCCAAGCCGCAGGTGCTCGGCCTGCTGCTGGTCCTGGTGGGGATCGGGCTGCGGCTGGCACCGGTGGAGACCGGCATCTTCACGGTGGGCATGCTGGTCGTGGTGGGCCTGTTCCAGGTCATCACGGTCCCGGTGGCCGCGCACATCGCCGCCCGGGTCGGGTACCGCACCGGCCGGATCGACGAGGACCTGCTGGTCACCGACGAGCTGTTCGAACGGCTCCAACGGCTCGAACGCGAGTCGCGCGCCGACGCGGCGGATCCCGGGCGCCCGTCCGAGGAGTGACACGGGGCGCCGGAGTACGCCTTCCACCGGATCACGTCGGCACGGGCCTTCGGCTACGGCTCGGACGGCCTGACGGCGACACTGTGGCGGTTCGACGGACGGTGAGCCCGCGGCGTGCCGAGGGCCCCTCGAATCCGCCCCGCCACGCCGCCTCCGGGGCCCTCGGCCCCTCCCCCTACTCCAGGCCCTCCGCCTCCTCGTCGGTCATGAGCCTGGAGCGGATCAGGAACCTCTGTCCGGTCGGTGCCTCCAGCGAGAACCCCGCTCCCCGGCCCGGGACCACGTCGATGGTCAGGTGGGTGTGGCTCCACAGTTCGAACTGCGGGCGCGACATCCACACCGGGACCGGATCCGGCGTCCCCGCGTCCAGCTCCCCCAGCCTGACGTCGGAGCCGCCCGTACGGAACTCACCCGCCGGATAGCACATCGGTGAGCTGCCGTCGCAGCACCCGCCGGACTGGTGGAACATGAGCGGCCCGTGCTCCTCCCACAGCTCCCGGAGCAGGGCGGCCGCCGCCCCCGTGACGGCGACCCGCTCCGTTCCGGTGTCCATCAGAAGAACCCGAGCGCCTGGTCGGAGTAGCTGACCAGGAGGTTCTTCGTCTGCTGGTAGTGGTCGAGCATCATCTTGTGGTTCTCGCGGCCGATGCCCGACTGCTTGTACCCGCCGAAGGCCGCGTGGGCCGGGTAGGCGTGGTAGTTGTTCACCCACACCCGGCCCGCCTGGATGTCGCGGCCCGCGCGGTAGGCGGTGTTGCCGTCACGGGACCACACGCCCGCGCCCAGCCCGTAGAGGGTGTCGTTGGCGATCTTGAGGGCGTCGTCGTAGTCGTCGAAGCGGGCGACCGACACGACCGGCCCGAAGATCTCCTCCTGGAAGACGCGCATGGTGTTCTGGCCCTCGAACACCGTCGGGGCCACGTAGTAGCCGCCGGACAGGTCGCCGCCGAGGTCGACCCGGCCGCCGCCCGCCAGGACCTTGGCGCCCTCCCGTGTCCCGATGTCGAGGTAGGAGAGGATCTTCTCCAGCTGGTCGTTGCTGGCCTGGGCCCCGACCATGGTGTCGGTGTCCAGGGGGTCGCCCTGCTTGACCGCGTTGACCCGGGCCAGGGCATCGGCCATGAAGGTGTCGTACATCGAGCCCTGCACCAGGGCGCGGGACGGGCAGGTGCACACCTCGCCCTGGTTGAGGGCGAACATGGTGAAGCCCTCCAGCGCCTTGTCGTAGAAGTCGTCGCGGGCCGCGGCGACGTCGGCGAAGAAGACGTTCGGACTCTTGCCGCCCAGTTCCAGCGTGACCGGGATGAGGTTCTCCGAGGCGTACTGCATGATGAGGCGCCCGGTCGTGGTCTCGCCGGTGAAGGCGACCTTGCGTACGCGGGAGTTCGCGGCCAGGGGCTTGCCCGCCTCCACCCCGAACCCGTTGACGACGTTGACCACACCCGGCGGCAGGAGGTCGGCGATGAGCTCCATGAGCAGCAGGATCGTGGTCGGTGTCTGCTCGGCGGGTTTGAGCACCACGGCGTTCCCGGCGGCCAGCGCGGGCGCCAGCTTCCAGGTGGCCATGAGCAGGGGGAAGTTCCACGGGATGATCTGGGCGACCACGCCCAGGGGCTCCTGGAAGTGGTAGGCGACCGTGTCGCCGTCGATCTGGGAGTTGTGGCCCTCCTGGGCGCGGATGGCCCCGGCGAAGTAGCGGAAGTGGTCCACGGCCAGCGGCAGGTCGGCGGCCAGGCACTCCCGGACGGGCTTGCCGTTCTCCCAGGACTCGGCGACGGCCAGCCGCTCCAGGTTCTCCTCGATCCGGTCGGCGATCCGGTTGAGGACCAGTGCGCGCTCGCCCGCGGAGCTGCGGCCCCACGCGGGAGCGGCGCCGTGCGCGGCGTCGAGGGCGAGTTCGATGTCCTCCGCGCCGCCCCGGGCGATCTCGGTGAAGGTCCGGCCGTTGACGGGGCTCGGGTTCTCGAAGTAGCGGCCCTTGACGGGAGCGACCCACTCGCCGCCGATCCAGTTCTCGTAGCGGGGCGCGAAGTCGATGACGCTGCCGGGCTGGCCGGGCGGTGTGTAGATCGTCATGGTGTCCTCCTGGTACGCGTGGCGGCCGGGACGGTGGGCCTCCGCTGTCGGGGCTCCGATGACTGTGACGTTAGTAACGTCGACGTTGCGACCACGTTGCGTGTCGGCGGCGCACCGTGCCGGGGCCGTCCGGGTCACGCACGGCCCTCACGCGCGGGGGGGGGCGCGGGGCCGCTCAGGGCGGGATCACGCACCGAGCCGGCGCAGGCGACCGCGCAGGGCCGCGTGCCGCGGGGACTCCGGTGTGTCCAGCGCCGCCGACAGCACGCGCGGGTCGTCCCGCCACTCGGGGTGGTCGGCCCAGGCCAGCCGCACGTCCGGGGTCGCGTTGGCGGCCAGCGCCTCGCACACCTCGGCGCGCAGCTCCTCGCGCAGGTCGACCACTCCGGGTGCCTCGGAGGCGGGCAGCACCGGACCGGTACAGGTCTCCAGGGCCCGCCGGTAGGCGCCGTCGGCCAGGTGGCGGCGGACCTCGTCGACGTCGGTGTCCACCGGGTGGAGCAGGCGGTAGGGGCGGGAGGCGAGCAGCCCGGTCCCCAGCAGGCGGCGCAGCCGTGACATCTCGGCGCGGATGGTGACCGGGGAGGCGTCGGCCTCGTGCAGGCGGGCGCCGAGCGCCTCACCGTTGAGCCCGCGCGGGTGGCGGGTGAGCAGCAGCAGGATCTCCGAGTGCCGACGGCTGAGTTCGACGGTGTGGTCGTCGAGGGTGAGGCCGGCGCGGTCGCGACCCAGCACCCGCAGCACGGCCCGACCCGGGGCGCCCGCGGGAGCGTCGTCCAGTGAGCGGCCCGGTGTGGGGATCCGGCCGCTGATCCGCTGGGCCCGCAGCTCCATCTCCGTGGCGGCGGCCGCCGCGCGCACCAGCGCCAGAGCCTGCGGCGAGGCGATGCGGTCCTCGCCGGTCAGGTCGAGGACGCCGATGAGCGCGCCGGTGTCGGGGTCGTGCAGGGGCGCGGCCGAGCAGCTCCACCGCTGCACGCCCCGGGAGAAGTGCTCGCTGGCGAACACCTGGACCTCGTGGTCGAGGGCGAGCGCGACGCCGGGGGCGTTCGTCCCGGCCGAGCGCTCCAGCCAGTTGGCGCCCTCGACGAAGTGCACGTCCTCGGCGCGGGAGCGCAGCCGGTGGTCGCCCTCCACCCACAGCAGGCGCCCGGAGGCGTCGCCGACCGCGAGGATCTGCGGGCCGGTCACGCCGTCGGCGAGCAGGCGGCGCAGCAGCGGCATGGCCGCGGACAGGGGGTGGGCGTCGCGGTGGTCGCGCAGGGCGTGCCCGGAGAGCTCGACCCTGGGCAGGGTGGCGTCGGGGTCGACGCCGTGCAGGGCGCTGCGCCGCCAGGACTCCCCGACCACGTCGCGCACGCGGTGGCTGAGTCGGCCCGAGCCGGTGAAGCGGTCGTGGGCGACGGAGACGTCCCGTCGCACGGTGTCGGGATCGGCGTCCCATGACCAGGCGTTCCAGGCGCCGGGCATCGTGTCCCTCCCAGCGGCGTGACGGCGGCGGCCGGTACGGGCGGACCCGCCCGGTCCCTCTGATTCAATCCGCGCTCACCCCGTCTGACAAGGCCTTCGCACGCAACGGGTCGCGAGTTCGTGCCGATCACCACTGGTATGCGTGGAATCCGCGCCTCTGTGAACCGACACGCGACCGGACTCAGCCCAGACACCACAGCAGCACCATCCTCCAGCGAAGGGGCGCCACGTCCGCTCAGTTCCAGAACCACCCGGCCCCCGGCCGTCACCGAGCGGGACCTGCGCACCCGTCACCCGCGGTCACGCGTATGCCACACTGCATCCCATGTCAACCCCTCACCCCGCCTTCCCCCCGCATCCCGCCCCAGCGCCCCCGCCGGTTCCCGACGGAGAGATCCGTCCGCGCAGGCTCTGGTACTGGGTCGGCGGGCTGGTCTTCGCGGCCTGCCTCACCGCCGGCACCCTCATCCTGGTCTTCGGCACCAGCCCCGAGCGGCCCGACCCGAGCCCCGGATTCCAGATCGAGATGGACTCCACCACCACCGCGACCTTCGAGGTCGGGGACGGGGAGAGCGGTTCCTGGGCCCTGTACGGCAGCAGCCAGGCGAGCTCCACGGGGTGCGACCACCGCTCCCCCTCGGGCGCGCCGCTCCCCCTGCGCACCGACCGGTACACGTACGAGTCCGACAACGGCGAGTGGCACTACCTCGGCACCCTGGACACCAGGGACCCCGGCACCCACAGCATCAGCTGCTCCGCGGGCGCGAACACCCGCTACGCGGTGGGGGACATCGGCGTGGTCACGGCAGCGGACTCGCGCCTGGGGCTGGGCGTCGTCTCCGGGATCCTCCTCCCCATGGCCGGCTTCTTCGTCGGTCTGGTCATCGTGGTCGTCACGCTGGCCGTGCGCGTCAGCCGCGCGTCCGACCTGCGACGGCGGCGGTTCCAGGCGTGGCCTGCCCACCCGGGAGCACCCGGGGCGTACCCGTACCCGCCGGCGCCGGCCCCGTACGCAGGACCGGCGGCTCTCCCGGACGCCGCGGGGCACTCCTCTCCCGCCCCCGGCGGCTCCGCCCAGAACCCGGAGGCCGAGCGGTAGGCCCCACTCGCAGGGCCAGGCCCTCGCCGTCGCGGACGAGTACGCACCCGAAGCGGGCGCTGACGTCGGTGAGCCGCCGCCGGAGCCACCGCACGTCCTCGCTCGGGGCCCGCCACAGCCGCATCCGGCGGGCCCGCAGCGGCACCATCCGCAGGTCGAGCAGCCGCCCGGTGCCCGGTTCCACCGAGGCCAGGTAGAGCAGCCGCAGGTCGTCACGGTACTCCTCGTACCCCGGGATGCCCTCGTAGTCGTTGACCAGGTCGCCGCAGCCGTACAGGACCAGCCGGTCGCGGTAGACCTCGATCGGTCGCGGCATGTGCGAGGAGTGCCCGTGCACGACGTCCACGCCCCCGTCGACCAGAGCGTGGGCGAAGGCGACCTCCCGTGAGACGTCGTATCCCCAGTTGCCGCCCCAGTGGACCGAGACCACGACCACGTCTCCGGGCTCGCGCGCGCGTCGCACCCGCGCCACGACGTCTGCGGCACCGGTCCCGGCGGACACCAGGCCGACTCCGGGACGGTCCTCACCGGCGGCCCAGTCGGGCGGGATGCCGCTGGAGGCCAGCCCGACCGCGAACACCAGCACCCGCCCGCCCCCGTCCACGGGCACGGCGACCGGAGCACGCGCCTCCTGCGCGTCGCGGCCCGCGCCCGCCGCGCGCAGGCCGACCGCCGACAGGGCCGCCAGCGTGTCCGCCAGACCGGCGTACCCGAAGTCCATGACGTGGTTGTTGGCCAGCGAGCACACGTCCGGCCGGGCCTCGGCCAGGCAGGGCAGGTTCGCCGGATGCGCCCGGTAGTGCACCTGCTTGCCCGGCCAGAAGGCCCCGCCCTCCGTGACGCTGGTCTCCAGGTTGACCACCCGCGCGTCGGGCCCGGCCTTCTCCAGCACCGGCAGGGCGTCGCCCCACGGCCAGGAGAAGTCGACCGGGGCGGGGATGGACCCGTGGGCGTCCTCGGCCATGCGGACGTAGGCACGCGCGTCCCGGACGAAGGCCTCCTCCAGGACGGGATCCCCCGGGTGGGGCAGGATCTGGTCCACCCCGCGGCCGAGCATCACGTCCCCGGAGAGGAACAGGGTCACCGGACCGGTGCGCACACTTCCAGGGTAGGGCCACGGACGCGCCGGGCGCGGATCCGGTGCGGACGGCCGACCGCGGCCCGGCTCCACGGGGACGTGGCGGCCACGGCGGCGTATGCGCCACACATGCCCGGGAGCGCGGCGACGCACACCTGTGACCCGGCCTGATCCGCACGTCCGGCGGCTCCTCCATACGGCCTCGGACCACCCCGGAGACCACACGGCGGCCGGGCCCTCCGTGCCCGTGGCGAGCTCGGGCCCCGGTCGCCCCGAGCCGCGCGGAAGAGGCGGATCAGGCCGCGGGTGGGCTGCTCACGGGGTCACCAGCGCGTCGACCACGGTGGCGACGCCCGCGCGGATGCGGCCCCAGTCGATCCCCTGGGCGAGCAGTTCGGCGTTGAGGTCGGCCGCGACCGCCCCCAGGAGCGCATGGGCGAGGTGGTCGGGGTCGGGTCGGCCCGCGCACAGGATGGCCAGGTGCCGGTGCCAGAACACGTACGCGCCGACCCTGAACCGCGCCCCGGGCGCGGCGGTCTCCGACAGCCGTACGAGGTCCAGGTGGTCGGCCAGGTAGGTGAGGTAGGCGTCGAAGAAGGCCAGGGCCCGCTCACGCGCGGGAGCCCCGGGGCCCAGCGGGGGGCCGCCGAAGACGATGGCTTCCTGGAGTTCGCGTTCGCGCTGGTCCAGCAGGGCCGAGACGAGGCCCGACTTGTCGCCGAATCGGCGGAACACGGTTCCCTTGCCGACCCCGGCCTCCCGGGCGACCGCGTCGACGGTCAGGGCGGCCACGCCCCCGTCCGTGAACAGCCGTGACGCGGCCTCCAGGACACGGGTCCGGTTGCGGGCGGCGTCGGCGCGTTCCTGGGGCGGCCGGCGCAGGACCTGGAGTAGTTCGTCGTTCACGGGCTCCACCCTACTCGACAAACGGACTGAGGTCCGTATATGCTCGCGACCACAAGCGGACCACGGTCCGATTTTCTTTCGCCGACACAACCGGACCACAGTCCGGTCAGGAGAGTGGCATGACAGCACTGATCAGCCGTGACGAGCTCAAGAAGCGCATCGACGACCGGAGCGTGACCGTCGTGGACGCCCTGGGAGGCTCCTACTACGAGCAGCAGCACCTGCCCGGGGCGGTCGCCCTCACGGCCGACGAGGTCGCCGACCGGGCCGCGGAGGTGCTCCCCGACAAGGACGCCCTCATCGCCGTGTACTGCTCCAACCCCGCGTGCGGGAACAGCCAGGCGGTCTCCACCGCCCTGGAGGGCCTCGGCTACACCCAGGTGCGCAAGTACCGCGAGGGCATCCAGGACTGGGTGGAGGGCGGCCTGCCCGTCGACAGGGGCTGACGCACCGCAGCCGTCCCCGGGGTCTGGGCGCCACCCCGGCCGGACCCCGCCCCGGACCCCGCCCAGGAACCGGCCGCGGACCCGCGCCGCGCCCGCGGCCGGGCACCGCCGCCGTCGCCCGCGTGCGCCGCCTCCGGCGCGGTTGGCCCACGCCGACCGGTGCCGCGCCTAGGCTGGCGCCATGGTGTCCAGCGCGGCGTCCACACCCGACGAGTACCTGTCCGAGCTCCCGGAGGACCGGGCCGGGGTGCTGCGCGCGCTCCGCCGCCTCATCCTCGACCGGCTGCCGCCCGGCTACGAGGAGGGCATGGAGTTCGGGATGATCAGCTACCACGTCCCCCTGGAGCGCTTCCCCGACACCTACAACGGCCGACCGCTGGGCTACGTCGCCCTGGCAGCGCAGAAGCGGCACTTCTCCCTCTACCTCATGGGCGTGTACGACGAGGAGCTCCAGCGGGAGTTCGCCGACCAGTGGCGGGCCACCGGTCGCAAGCTCGACATGGGCAGGGCCTGCGTGCGCTTCCGCACGCTGGACGACGTCGCCCTGGACGTGCTCGGCGACTGGGTGGCCCGCTGGCCGGTGGACGACCTCATCGCCGCCTACCGCGCGGGTCGCGAGCGTTCCTGACCCGATCCGGCCCGGGCCCGCCGGAGCCGGCCCCGGCACTGCGCCGGCGGACCGGTCAGGCCCGGTCGGAGCCGTCGGAGGTCGTGGGCAGGTCCTCGCGGAGCTCCGGCAGGGGTGACCTGAGCGGCATCGCTCCGTCCCCGTGCAGGGCGTCGTGCACGGCCGCGGAGAGCAGTTCGATGGTCTCGACCCCGTACGCCATACCCGCGTTCCGGTCCGTCAGGATCGCCATCCGGTACGGGCCGGCGCTCGTGCCGTCGATCGCGCCGATGCTGTTCACCCGCCAGATGTCGGTGCCGTCGTAGGGCAGCCAGCCGTTCTTGTTGATCGTCTCGGCCCCTTCCGGTGCCCCGGCGGGCACGCCCCACCGCTGCTCCTCGATCACATCGCCCATGAGCCGACGGACATAGGCGCGGTTCTCGTCGCAGAGCACGCCGTTCTCCTCCGTGATGAGGCTCAGCAGGTGCAGCTCGGGGGGCTGGTGCTGGTTGGTCAAGGTGAACCCGTCTGTGACTCGTCGGAACCGGATCTCGGAGGCCCCGCGCGCACAGGGCACTCCGCCCGTCCTATCGGGCCCCGTCGCCCTCGCGGTTCATCTCATCTCTCTGTGTCATCGTCGGCGGCCGTGGGTCCGTCGGCGTCCCGGTCGGCGCGCTCCGTGCCCAGGTGCTCGCCGAAGAAGGCCTCGATGCGGCGCCAGGCGTCGGCGGCCGACTCCGGGTGCGGTCCCGTCCCCATCGCGCGCAGCACGACGCGCAGGGCCCGGGGTCCGACGGGCCCGGTGTTCATGAAGGAATGCCCGGCCGCCGCGTACTCCTTGACGTCGTTGGGCACACCCTCGGCGTCCAGCGCCCGCTTGAGCCGGGGCGCGGCCCCTTTGAGCATCCGGTCCCTGGCGGCGTAGCTGGCGACCGTGGGGCAGGCGCCGCGGACCGCCGCCGCCAGGTCGGGCGGCATCAGGCCGTAGTTGGGCGCGGCGGCGTCGAACTCCGGCGCGGCCGCGATCGCGAAGCCGCCGCCCATGCAGAAGCCGACGACACCGATCCGGCCCGTGCAGTCCGGCTGCGCCAGCAGCCAGGAACGGGCCGCCGTGATGTCGGTGAAGGCGCGCCCGTGCCCGGTGGAGACGGCGCGCATCGTGCGGGCGACGCACCGCAGCATGCCGCCGTCGCTGTACAGATCGGGCAGGAGGGCCAGGTAGCCGAGTTCGGCCAGGTGGTCGGCGTGCCGGCGCATCTCGCCGTCGACACCGAACACCTCGTGCAGGACCACCACGCCGGGCCAGGGACCCCTTCCGTCGGGCCGTGCCAGGTATCCGCGCAGACGACGGGAACCGTCACCGTCCCGGGCGTACGCGCTGAGGTCGATCTCGGTCAAGGCGGTCTCCCATGTCCGTGCCCCCGGGCCGTTTCGACCACCCTAGCGACCACCGTGATCCGACCCGGGCCGGACCACGGCCCCGTCGCCGCCACGCATTCCCTCGCAGATCGACCCCCGAGGGGTAGGGTGAGTGATTCCCATCACATCGGCGAGAGGGCTCCCCCATGCTGCTTCGCCCCCTGAGCGCAGCCCTAGCGACACTGCTCGTCACCGGTCTGGTCACGGCCTGCGACGGAGAACCGTTTCCCAGGCCCGGCTACCGGCTCTACCGATCGGGCACCTACTACGTGCACCTGCCCAGCGACTGGTACGACGCCGAGGGCGACCCCGACATCGAGTGGACGGCGCCCCCCGGCGGCGGACCCGACACCGGGATCATCACCTCACCGGACAGAACCGTGGTCGTGCACACCATCTGGGACGACGCGGAGCCGGGCGAGACCGCCGAGCGGTGGATGGAGCGCAACGAGACGTCCCTGGAACGCGAGGCGGCCTCCTACGAACAGCTGTCCCTGGCGATGGACGAGGACGACGGCCTGTTCGGCGACGGCGGCGCCTCCGCCGTCCTGGTGTTCGACGCGGTCCTGGAGGGCGAGGAGTCCCAATGGGTCGACGTCGACTACGACGACCGGCACCGCCAGGCCACACAGAAGGTCGTGGTGGAACCGGGCTACGGCACCGTCTTCGCCATCCGGGTGAGCGTCCCCGCGGCCGAGGCCGACGAGTACGAGGACACGGTCGAGGCGATCGTCGACAGCTTCCGGCCGCGCCCGCTCGACCTCAGGGGCGACGCCTGACCCCTCGGAGCGCGGGCCCGGCCAGGAGTCGCCCGCCCGCCGCCCGGTGCGACGGACCGCACCGTCCGGGAACGGTCACGGTCCGTCGCGGCCCCCGCCGCGACACGGCGGCGGGCCATCCCACGGTCCGCGTGGTCAGGCCCCGGGGCCGCCGAGCCCGCGCAGGAGCGCGTGCGCCTCGTCCAAGCGCGCGGGGAAGGCCTCCGGGCTCTCCGCGAGCCGCAGGGCGGCGAGCTCGCAGGCCATGGCCGCGTGCGCGGCCAGGACGGCGACGTCCTCGACGGTGCCGATCTCGATGAGCGCGGCGGCCAGCCGATCGGCACGCTGTTCGTGCATGAGCAGGTAGCGCGAGCGCAGGTCGACGCTCTCGCGCAGCAGGCGGGCCAGAACGGCCGACCGCGCCGGAGACGGCACCGAGTGCCGTCGCGCGGCCACCGCGGCCTCGCGCAGCAGGTCGACGGCGGCGCCCAGATCCTTCCCCGGCTCCCCGTCCCCGCGCCCGGCCTCACGCACACGGGCGCACATCCGGTCCACTTCGGCGCCGTCGTCGGCGAACAGCACCTGCTGCTTGTCGCCGAAGTAGCGGAAGAAGGTGGTCCGGCCGACCTCCGCGCGTTCGGCGATCTGGGCGACGGTGACCTTGTCGAATCCGTACTCGGCGAAGAGCTGGAAGGCGGCCGACACGATCGTGGCGCGAGCCTTTCGCCGTTTGCGGGCGTGAAGTGTGTCCGGGGGGTGTTGCATGAGGCGAACCCTATCGAGTGGGAACTCGGACCTTGTTGGTACGCAGAACCATTAGGACGGTGGTCCCGAAACCAACTTCGCAGACCGAGCGAGCGGGAAGTCGTGTGACCAGTTCGGGCGGGCGGGAAGACGGACGGTCCAGGCCATAGCCCGAGCATGCACACCGGTTGGCCCGGAATTTTATTGCAGACACCGACCGCAGTCGCAACCGCCTACCTCGGAACTTACGCCACACGCCCGTAATGCGGTTCACAGATCACTATCACCGCCACTCACTGCGACCGATGACACATTTACCAACCGAACAGCATTCGATGACTCACGTATTCGTTGGGGCCATTGACTATTGACCCGCGCGGGGCGACCGGGAGCGCGACCACTCCGATCTCTCACCGATGGTCACACCAGTGTGTCATGGTGGAGACCTCCGTCACATCCTGGAGTTGGTCATGACGTATCTCCTGGTCATCGGCACGCGCAAGGGGCTCTTCACCGCCCGCAGCGAGGACCGGCGCACCTGGCGAGTGGACGGTCCGCACCGTCTGGACGCCGCCGACTACGCGAGCATGAGCTCCGTGTACGCGGTGGGGATCAATCCCCACTCCGGCCGCATCCTGGCCGGTGCCGAAAGCTCCCATTTCGGCCCGAGTGTCTGGTACAGCGACGATCAAGGGGCGACCTGGCACGAACCGGACACCGCGCCCATCGCGTTCCCGGAGGACACCGACGCCTCCTTCACCCGCGCCTGGCAGTTCGCCTTCGGCGACGACGCCGACACCGTCTACGCGGGGGTCGAGCCGCACGCCCTGTTCCGGTCCTCCGACGGCGGTCGGAGTTTCGACCTCGTCCGTGCGCTCTGGGACCACCCGCACCACGACGACTGGTTCCCCGGCGCGGGCGGCGGCGCCATCCACACCATTCTGCCGGGGCTGCTGGGAGCCGGTCAGCGCGCGCCCGACGCCATGACCGTGGCGATGTCCACCGGCGGCGTCTACCAGACCCGCGACGACGGCCGGAGCTGGAACCCGGCCAACCGGGGCATCAGCGCCGGGTTCCTGCCCGTCGAGGAGCCCGAGTACGGCCAGTGCGTGCACAAGGTGGCCGCCGCCTCGGACGGCGTGATGTTCGCCCAGAACCACCACGGCGTCTACCGCAGCGCCGACCCCGCCGGGCAGGGCTGGACCGCCATCGAGAAGGGCCTGCCCACCGACTTCGGCTTCGCCATGGTCACCCACCCGGGGCGGCCCGCCAGCGTTCTCAACTTCCCGGTGGTCAGCCAGGAGGTCCACCTGCCGCCGGACAACCGGCTGGCCGTCTACCGCACCGACGACGCGGGGGACAGCTGGCAGGCCTACGTCGACGGCCTGCCGGACGACGCCTACTTCGGCATCGTGCTCCGCGACGGCGCGTGCACCGACGGGGCCGACGTGCCCGGGTTCTACTTCGGCACCCGCAGCGGGGACGTCTTCGCCGCCACCGACGACGAGGGCACCTGGCACCAGGTGGCCGCCCACCTGCCGGACGTGCTGTGCGTGCGGGCCACGGAGGTGTGAGATGCGGGTGACCGTGCATCTGCCCGGCCTGCTGAGGGCCGACGCCGGAGGGGTCGCGCACGTCCCGGTGGAGGTCTCCGACGGCACCGGGCTCGGCGGTGTGCTGGACGAGCTCACCACCCGCCATCCCGGGCTGGACCGGCGGATCCGCGACGAGCAGGGACAGCTGCGCCGCTACGTCAACGTGTTCGTCAACGGCGACGAGTGCCGGGCGATCGGTGGCCTGGACGCCAGCGTCCCCGAGGGCGCCGACGTCCGCCTCCTGCCCTCGGTCGCCGGCGGCTGACCCCGGTTCGCGTGGCTGAGAGATACGGCGTGGACCGGCACGGGGCCGGGTCCCGGTGCCGGTCCGCCCCCGCCTCGGGCCTGGGCACGAACGGATCCGTGCGTCCCGGTCGCCGGGACGGGCCTCCCGGTCCCCAGAGCCGGCCGTCGACGCTCCTTCCGCCCTCAGGCCCCGGGCGAACCGAGCCGCCCGGCCGCGGTCTCCGCGCGCTGACCCGTCTCACCGGTCCCGGCGGCCGGTCCGCCCGCCGCGGGGACGACAGCCGGACGCCGCATCGGTACCGGGCGCAGGAGGGTGAGGCTCCGCCACACCCACTCCAGCGGTCCGAGCCGGAACCGGCGGGCCCACCAGCGTGCGGCCAGTGCCACCACGACGAAGTAGGCCGCGGCGAGCCCGTACTGCGCCAGCAGCGGCACCTCCCCCTCGAACGGTCCCATCACCACCAGGAACACCAGTGTGCTCCCCAGGTAGGCGGTCAAGGTCATCCGGCCCAGCGGTGCGAGCCGGCCCAGTCCGCGCGCACACGTGCGTCCACGGTCCATCAGCCACCACACCAGACCCAGGTAGAACAGAGCGCCGCCGAGCCCCATCAGCGTGCCGCCCACGGAGACGAGCATGTCCGAGCCCGGCTCACTCGGCGGCATGCCGTCGGGGCCCAGGCCGACCGGCACACCGTCGGCGTCCAGCTCCAGCGGGAAGAACACCTCGTCGGCGACCATCGTGACCACGCCCAGGACCTGGCCGACCAGTCCCAGCGCCACCAACCGCCGCGGCAGCCGGAACGGGCCTCCGGGCCCGCCCGGGGCCGCCTCCGGACGGCGGGCCAGCCACACCCCCACACAGAAGAAGCCCAGCGTCTGGGGCACGAGGACGACCAGGACCGCCAGCTCGTGGGTCTGGGGCGCGAACGCCTCGACCACGGGCGCCACCGCGAAGGACAGCGCCGCGGCGTACAGCGGCCGGGCACGCGACCCGGCGAGCAGCAGCGGCATCAGCGGCGCCAGTACCAGGGCCGTCAGCGCGTAGTGGGTGAGGATGTCACCGGAGAAGACCCACAGGTGCGGTATCCCGAAGAGCACACCGAGCACCAGGTAGCGCCGCAGCATCAGGGCCAGCGGCGCGCCGCCCCGGCGGGCGGCGGAGCGCCACGCGAACACCGCGCCCGCACCGAGCAGCACCATGAGCAGCGCTCGGGCCTTGCCGGACATGAGCAGGGTCAGCCCCGCGTCCACCGCCGAGGTCAGGGCGTCCGGGGTGCGCTCCCCCGCGCGCTCGGCCGCGAACACGACCGCGGGCGCGTTCATCAGCACCACGCCGATCATCGCCAGCGCCCGCGCGACGTCGAGGAAGGGCACCCGTGCGCCGGGGGGCGTGTTCACATCCGCGGTCACGGTGGCGGTCGTACTGTCGGTCACGTGGAGCCTCCCAGGTTTCGAGTCACCCCAGCGTCGTCGCCGGAGCGGCCCGCGCACATCGACCCATCGACCGACCGCCCCGCGACCGGTCTCGTCCTTTCGGCCGACGGCATCCGGCCGCTCGCCGTCTAGCCTGGTCGCATGGCGTTGACCAAGGGCTTCGGCCACATCGGGGACCGGCTGCCGGCGGCGGTCGGAGCGCTCCCGCGCGCGCTGGCCCTGATCGCCGCCCTGCTGCTGGCGGCCGTTCTGATCCAGTCAACGGCGGGCCTGGTCGCCGACCTGTCCGACCCCGCGTGGCCGGGCCCGCCGCCGACGCCGATGTCCTACCTGCCCCTGGTCTCCGGTGGGCTGGCGACCCTCCTGGCCCTGGTCGCCCTGCGGCCGCGCTCGGGCCCGGCCCTGACCACGGGGCTCACCGCGGCCGCGGCGCTGGGCATCGCGTCCGCCTCGGTCCTGCTGTGGCCCCTGCCCAAGGGCACCTTCGGGTTCGGCTTCGTGACGGCGGAGATGGCGCCCCTGCTGGTCCTGCTCGCGCTCACCGCGCTGCGAGCCCGGCCCTGGCAGATCACCGCGGTCTCCCTCGCGGCCTTCGCAGCGGCGCTCTCCGACTATCTGCGCGAGCCCTTCTTCTGGTCCGGGCAGATCACGACCGCACTGGGCTTCGTGGCCGTCGGGCTGGCCCCGGGCCTGTACCTGCGCTGGCGCGGCGTCCAGCGGCGCGCGCACGCGGAGCGGGCACGCGCCCAGGAGCGGCTCGCCATCGCCCGCGACCTGCACGACGTGGTGGCGCACGAGGTGACCGGCATCGTCGTGCAGGCCCAGGCGCTGCGGCACATCGCCGACCGCGATCCCGGTGCGGTGCGCGCCGCCCTGCCCGAGATCGAGGCGGCGGGCACACGCGCGCTGGAGTCGATGCGCGCGATGGTCACCCGACTGCGGGAGCCGGGCGAGGCGCCCCTGTCGCCGGGCGCGGCCGAAGGTCTGGCGGCGCTGGCGGCGCCCGCCTCGGCCGGACGCCCCGAGGTGAGGGTGAGCGTCGACGGCCGGGTGGCGGACCTGCCGGCGGACGCCGCGACCACGGTGCTGCGCGTCGCCCAGGAGTCGGTGACGAACGCGCTGCGCTACGCGCGCGGGGCCGCCCTGGTCGGGGTGGAGGTCGCGATCACGGCGGACGAGGTCCGGATTCGCGTCCACGACGACGGTCGCGGGGACGCGCCGCCGGTCGGCGGCGGCCACGGCCTGGTGGGCATGGCCGAACGCGTCCGTCTGCTCGGCGGGGACCTCACCGCCGGCCCCGGCGACCACGGACACGGCTGGACGGTACGGGCCCGGCTGCCGCTGACCGCCGCCACGGTGTCGGCCGCCGGGGCCGCCGCCCGCGACGACGACCGGAACGAGGACACGTGACGATTCGGGTACTGCTCGCCGACGACCAGCGGATGGTCCGGACGGGCTTTCGCTTCATGCTCGACGCCGAGGAGGACATCTCGGTGGTGGGCGAGGCAGGGGACGGGGTCGAGGCGGTGCGGCTGGCCCGCGAGCTGCGTCCGGACGTCACCCTCATGGACATCCGGATGCCGGGCATCGACGGGCTGGAGGCCACCCGCCGCCTGGCCGGTCCGGAGGTGTCCGACCCCCTGCGGGTGGTCGTGGTGACGACCTTCGACCTGGACGAGTACGTGCACGCGGCGCTCACCGGAGGGGCGGTCGGCTTCCTGCTCAAGGACGCCGGGCCGGCCCTGCTGGTGGAGGCGGTGCGGGCGGGCGCCCGCGGCGACGCCCTCGTCTCGCCGAGCGTCACCGTGCGCCTGCTGCGGCACTTCGCCGCCTCCCGGCCCCCGGCACCGCCCCAGGACGACGTCCTCACCGCCCGGGAACGGGACATCGTGCGGGCCGTGGCCCGGGGGCTCACCAACGGAGAGGTGGCCGAGGACCTGTTCGTGACCGTGAGCACCGTCAAGACCCACCTGGCGAGCGTCCAGACGAAGCTGGGCGCGCGCAACCGGGTGGAGGTCGCGGCCTGGGCCTACCGCAACGGCCTGATGGCGGAGTGAGCCGGGCGGCGGGCCGCGGACGTCACCCCGGTCCGTGACCGGGGCGGGCCGACCGCCCGTCCCGGGCCCCTTGACGAAAACCTGAGCTGGATCTGACCAGTTTCGCCCGTGTCGTCCCGGTACCGGCATGGGTCCGAAGCGTGATGATTGCCTGGAATCACCCGTCCGCGACGACTGCGAGGGATGACCCATGGCCACCATGCGCGCGGCCCGGTTGAACGTGACGACCCGGACCCTGGAGGTCACCGACGTGCCCCGGCCGGTCCCGGGCCGGGACCAGGTCCTGGTGCGCGTGAAGGCGGCGGGCGTGTGCCTGTCGGACGTGCACCTCGTCGACGGCTCCCTCGCCCCGCTCCACCTCGACGGCGACACGGTCACCCTCGGCCACGAGGTGTCGGGGGTCGTGGAGGAGCTGGGGCCGGAGGTCCTCGACGTGGGTGTGGGCGACCGGGTGGCGCTCCAGGCCGGTGAGCACGACCGCCACGGCCAGGTCCTCACCCGCGGCGTGGACTACGACGGCGGCTGGGCGGAGTACGCGCTGGCCGCGGCGGACACGCTCGTGCCGATCCCCGACGCGCTGCCCTTCGACGAGGCGGCGATCATCCCCGACGCGGTCTCCACACCGTGGGCGGCGGTGACCAGTAGCGGAGACGTCCGTCCGGCCGAGGCGGTGTGCGTGTGGGGCGTCGGCGGCCTGGGCGCGCACGCCGTGCAGCTGCTGCGGCTGGTCGGCGCGGCCCCGATCATCGCCGCGGACCCCGACGCGCAGGCGCGCGCCCGGGCGCTGGACTACGGCGCCGACGAGGCCCTGGACTCCACCGCCGAGGACTTCCTCACCAGGATCGGCCAGCTCACCCACGGGCGCGGTCTGGACGCCGCCTTCGACTTCGCCGGGGTACCGGTGGTGCGGGAGCAGGCGGTCAAGGTGCTCGGCGAGCACGGCCGCCTCGTGCTGGTGGGCCTCACCAACCGCCCGCTGGAGGTGGCCGACGGGACCCGCTTCAGCTACCTGCGCCAGCAGATCCTCGGCCACTACGGTTCGGAGCCCGAGCACGTGGTGCAGCTGGTGGACCTGGTCGAGGCCGGCCGGCTGGAGTTCAGCCGCTCCATCAGCGGCTCCCTGCCCCTGGAACAGGCCCCGGAGGCGGTGGAGCGGCTCCGGAAGCGGATCGGCTCGCCGGTCCGGATCGTGCTGCGTCCCTGAGGCCCGCGGCGGGCTACCAGTTGGCCGGGGCGTAGTCCTTGAGGAAGCAGCCGTACAGGTCCTCGCCGAGCTCGCCCCGGACGATGGGGTCGTACACGCGCGCGGCCCCGTCCTCCAGGTCCAGCGGGGCGTGGAACCCGGCCTCGGCCAGCCGCTCCTTCTCCGGGTGCGGGCGCTCGTCGGTGATCCACCCGGTGTCCACGGCGGTCATGAGGATGCCGTCGGACTCCAGCATCTCCTGCGCGCTGGTCCGGGTGAGCTGGTTCAACGCGGATTTCGCCATGTTCGTGTGCGGGTGTCCGGGACCCTTGTACCCGCGGTTGAAGACACCCTCCATCGCCGACACGTTGACGATGTAGCTGCGGCGCGCCTTCGACGCCGCCAGGGCGGAACGCAGCCGGTCCACCAGCAGGAACGGCGCGCTCACGTTGCACAGCTGCACCTCCAGCATCTCGACGGGGTCGATCCCGCCGATCCGCTGGGTCCAGCTGTTGACCGGGGCGAGGTCGGGTACCAGGCCGCCGGCGTCGATCGCCGTCCCGGCCCGCACGCGGTCGAAGGAGGCCGATCCGGTGGTCAGCGCCAGCGACGTGAGCATCTGCGGGGTCAGCGCGTGCGCGGCCACCTCCGCGCCCTCCTCCGACGCCTCCTCCAGGGCGCGCGGGCGCACCCCGCCCAGCACCAGCGGCACGGGCAGGTCCTCGCCCGTGAGCGGCTGGGCCTCGGCCTCCAGGAGTGGCGCGTAGGAGGCGGGCGAGCGGCGCACGGTCTGGGCGGCGTTGTTGATGAGGATGTCCAGGGGGCCCCGCTCGGCCACCGTGTCCGCCAACCGCAGCACCTGCGCGGGGTCGCGCAGGTCGATGCCGACCACGTCCAGGCGGTGCAGCCAGTCGCCGCTGTCCGGCATCGCCGCGAACCGGCGCACGGCGTCGTTGGGGAAGCGCGTGGTGATGGTGGTGTGGGCGCCGTCGCGCAGCAGCCGCAGCGCGATGTACATCCCGATCTTGGCCCGCCCGCCGGTGAGCAGCGCCCGTCGGCCGGTCAGGTCGGTGCGCGCGGCCCGGCGCTGCCGGTTGAACGCCGCGCACGACGGGCAGAGCTGGTGGTAGAACGCGTCGACCTCGGTGTACTTCTGCTTGCAGACGTAGCAGGGCCGCGGTTTGACGAGCACGCCCGCCAGCGCCCCGCTCGCTCCGCTGGTGAGCGCGCGGCCGTTGGTCTCGTCGTCGATGCGGTCCGGCGCGGCCGTGGCGGTGGCGGCGAAGACCGCGGAGTCGTGCGCCTGCGCGGCCGCCCGGCGGTCGCGGCGCCGCTGCTCCTTGAGGAACTTGAACAGCTTCGCGGTGGACTGCTGGAGCGTGCGCGAGTCGGGGTGGTCGACGGGCAGCTCCTCGGCCGCCCGGAGCACCTCCAGGCACACGCGCATCCGCTCGGGGTCGATCCCGTCCCCGGCGGGGGGCGGCCCGTTCCGGTCCTGCTTGTCTGTCGTCTCCGTCACCACTGACTCCACCACTGTTCCTGGAGCTCCCCGAGCGGGGGCCTTCAGGAAGGTTATGCGGCGCCGGGGACCGACCGGGGCGCCGTGTGGTGCCTGGTACGGGTGACTATGGAAGGGAAGAATGTTGACGTGCGGGACCACAGACCCCGCGAGTTGGGGGAGAGCCGTGATCCAGCCGACGACCGCCGCCCCGGAGCGCGTGGTGCTGCTCGACGAGCGGCACGAGCGCGTGGGCGTCGCGGACAAGGCCACCGTGCACACCAGCGACACCCCTCTCCACCTGGCGTTCTCCTGCTACGTCCGGGACGCCGACGGACGCGTCCTGGTCACCCGCCGCGCCCTGGGCAAGACCACCTGGCCGGGGGTGTGGACCAACAGTTGCTGCGGCCATCCGTCTCCGGAGGAGGACCTGGAGACGGCCGTGCGGCGCCGCGTCGGCCAGGAGCTGGGTATCGCGCTCACCGACGTGCGTCCCGCCCTTCCCGACTTCCGCTACCGCGCGGTGTCGGCCGAGGGCATCGTCGAGAACGAGTTCTGCCCGGTGTTCTGGGCCCGGACCACCGACGTCCCCGACCCCGACCCGGCCGAGGTCGCCGAGGTCGCGTGGACCGGGTGGGGCGACCTGGTCGTGCTCGCGGAGCGCACCCCCTGGACCCTGAGCCCGTGGGCGGTCGAGCAGATCCCACGGATGGACGCCGCGTTCGGGGGTGCTCCGACGGCCTGACGTGCGCACCCGCCCGGACGGGGACCGGCACGGTTTCCGTCCGCGCCGACCGGAGCACGCCGGGACCGAAACGGGTAGGTACCGGGTCAGCAGCCCCCGCACTCCCCAGGAGTTGAGCGAGCCGATGACCGACGCCCCCTCTCCCGTATCCCGCCGACCGGACGCACTCGCCTTCGACGTCCTCGACACGCTCTTCCCGCTCGCCCCGCTGGAGTGGCGCTTCCGCGCGGCCGGCATCCCCCGTGTCCTCATGACCCGCTGGAGCGACCACCTGTTGAGGGACGCGTTCGCCCTCGCCCTCCTGGACGGCGCCCACACCTTCGAGGACGTGGCCCGGGGCGCGCTCCGCGACATCACCGGCCACCAGATCGCCCCGGCCGCGGAGGACGCGATCATCGAGGGGATGTCCGAGCTCCCGGAGCGCCGCGAGGCCGCCGACGCGCTGGCCGCCGCGCGCGGGGCCGGACTCAGGGTGGTGACGCTGGGCAACGGCGACGACGGCCCCACCACCGCGCTCATGGCGAGGTCGGGCCTGGACGCGCTGGTCGACGGCGTCCTGAGCTGCGCCGCGCCGAGCAGTTGGAAGCCCTCCGCCACCCCGTACCTGGCCGCGGCCGAGGCGCTGGACCTCGAACCCGACCGCCTCGCCCTGGTCACCGCGCACGGCTGGGACGTGGCGGGCGGCTCACGGGCGGGGCTGGTCACCGGCTGGTCGGCCCATCTGGAGGGCCGCTTCCCCTCGGTGTTCACCCCGCCGGACGTGAACGGCCGGGACCTGTTCGAGGTCGTGGACGGGCTCCTCGCCCTCAAGTGACACCCGGAAGACCCGGTCTCACGTCGCCCCGCGGGACCCCCTGGGGATGTAGGCCGTTCCTCCTGCCGTCGCCACAGGGGTCGAACGTGCACCTCTCTACCTTCGGGACATCAGGGGGTCGAAGCCGGGCTGTCCCTCCAGCCGTCACCACAGGGGGGGTGATCGGGCCAAAGCGAGGAACGAGCGGAGGCCCAAGGCAAGCAGGGGGTGAGGGGCGCGCCGGTGCCTGCAGGAGGAGCCAAGCCGGAGCGAGGAACGAGCGCAGGCGCAGGCGACGACGAAGGACCCGGCGTGAAGCGCCCCGAACCCAACCCGAACCCCACCCCTCACCCCTCCCAGGAGCGGTCGTACTCCGGGTGCGACCGGTACACGGTCGCCAGGTACTTCACGGCCAGCCGCCAGGCCAGCAGTTCGGACCAGGGGTCGGCGCCGTTGACGGCGGAGGGCGAGTCCAGCAGGCGCATGCTCGTGGAGTGCGCCTCGGCGTAGCCTCGGACGATCTTGCGCTTGGCCGCGACCTCCGCGAGCGCCCGCTCGCGGCCGCGGGAACCGACGGGTACGGCCTTCGACGCCCGTTCGTCCTCGTCAAGGCGGGCGCTCAGGAACTCGACGATGGTCAACGCACAACTCCCATCCTGTACCCCCACTGCCCTACACAAGGGTGAGTATCTGCCCTATACCCCGTCTCGACCACCCCCCGGGACCCGATCCCTGGCCGGTCCCGGCCCCTCGATCAGTTGCAGCCCTCGAACTGCGGCACGCTCGTGGTGACCTGCAGGTCCGTCTCGCCGAACCAGGTGTCCAGCAGCTCGGCCGCGGTCCCGTCCAGGTACATCTCGCTGACCGCCTTGTTCACCGCCTCGCAGGCCCGCACGTCCCCGTACGGCAGCCCCACGCCGTACTTCTCGTCCGTGAACGGGTTGTTGACGAACCGGAAGGCCGACGGGTCCTCGGCCAGGAAACCGGCCAGGATGAGGTTGTCGGTCGACACGGCGTCCACGTCCCCCTCGCGCAGTCGGTCGATGCACGCGCTGTAGCTCGGCGCGTCCGTCTGCCGCACGTCGATCCCCAGGCCCTCGGTGATGCGCCGGGCCGAGTTCGAGCCCTTCCCCTGGCACACGCTGCGCCCCTCCAGGTCCCGCACGCTCTGGATGTCGGTGGCGTCGGCCCGCACCAGCAGGTCCTGCTTGGCCACGTAGTAGGGCCCGCCGAACGTCACCTCGGTCTTGCGGGCCGGCGTGATCGAGTAGGTGGCCAACACCATGTCGACCTCACCGCTGATCAGCTTGTCCTCGCGCTCGCTGGAGACCAGGCCCACGAACTCGACGTCCTCGGCCGCCACCCCCAGCTTGTCGGCGATGTAGAGGGCCACGTCCACGTCGAAGCCCGTGAACTCGCCGTTCTCGCCCTCCAGTCCGAGCCCGGGCTGGTCGTACTTGACGCCCACGGTCAGCGCGTCGGCGTCGGCCAGCGACGGCTCCTCGCCCACCACCGCGGAGCAGGCGGGCAGTCCCAGCACCGCCACGGCGGCCAGGGCGGCCGCGGCGACGGTGCGGCGGTGTCGGTACCTCATCGGCCTGTTCCTTGTCTCTCGGTCAGCGGTACTCGGCCAGCCGGGGGCGCACACCCGCCACGACGAGGGCCAGCAGGGCGAGCGTGCCGACCGGCAGCGCCCACGTCCACGGCGCCAGCGCGCGGTCGCCGCGATCGATGCCCTCGGTGAACGCGTCCTGGTGGAGGCGGGTGAGCTCGTCCAGCTCGTCCACGTACTCCCGGAAGACCCCGCTCTCGGAGTGGGCGATCTCCATCCGCTCGTCGATGGCGCCCGCGGTGTCGCCCTCCATCGCCGCCGCGCGCATCGCCCGGTCCCGCTCCTGGATGGCGCCGTAGGCCGCCAGCACGTCGGCCAGCGCGTCCTCCTGGCCGGGCAGCAGGGCGTCCTGCGCCCGCTGGCCCAGGTAGCCGAGCGTGCCGGGGTCCTCCTCGTCGGAGCCGTCCGGGCCGGGCAGGTCCGGGTAGGAGTCCGCGACCCCTTCGATCTGCTCGTAGTAGGCGTCCAGGTTGGTCGCGGGCCGGAACAGCACCGCCTGGGCGCGGTCGAGGTAGGTCTGCTGGTAGTTGTCGGCCAGCCCCGGGTCGGCGAGGTAGCGGCTCTGGTCGGCCTGCATGTCCGTCGCGATGGCACCGGCCCGGGCCAGGGCCATCGCCGCGTCCAGGCCCTCCTCCTTGGCACGGCTCTGGTGTCCGCCGCTGGTGTTGAGGGCCAGCACGACCCCCACTGTAAGCACCACGGTCCCCGCGGTCGCGCCGAGCAGGAACGCGTTGAACCGCCGCCGGAACCGCACCCGCAGGTACAGCTGGAGGCCGATGAGGGAGGCCACCGCCGCCACGCCGACGACCCCGACCCACACCAGGCCGACGGCGACGGACTCCTGTCCCTCCTCGTGATTGGCCCGGACGATCGCCGAGGAGTCCAGCCCCAGGTTGAAGGCCTTGGGCAGCAGCTCGGTGTGCATCAGCCGGGTGGCCTCCCGGTAGGCGACCAGTGCGGCCCCGTCCACCCGGCCGGGCGGCGCCCCGGCCTCGTCGTTGATCAGCCGTGCCTCGGTCGCCAACTGCTCGTAGGTGCCCATCCCGTCCAGGACCGCCTGGACGTTGAGCTCCTCGATGGTGTCGCCCTCGGTCAGCGAGGCCGCCTGGAGCAGCGCCTCGTTGGCCCGGGCACGACTGTCCTCGTAGTGCTCGAGGGCGTCCGCGCGGCCCGACCCCAGGTCGTGGTCGGTGCCCATGAGCAGGACGTCGGCCATCCGGGCGTCCATGTCCGCCAGGGCCAGGTACAGCTGCGTCGTGGCCATCGCCTGGGGGCCGGCGTTGTGCCCGAGCACGTTCAGGCCGTCCCGGGCCTGGTTGAGCGTGAACGCGGCCGATCCGAACAGGGCCACGATCGCGGTGACGCTCAACGTCGACAGCAGCCACACCCGGGCGGGGGTCGTGCGCAGCCAGCGCCGGGACCGGACGGTCCGGCCGGGCCCGGCCACCGGCGCCCGTGCCGCGCGTACCGACGACCGCGCCTGATCGGTGGGAGGGGTTGTCAACGGGGTTCACCCCTTCTGGAGGATGATGACGGTCCACGCGCCGACGTAGATGCGGTCACTGGAGTGCAGGGGAACCTCCACGTTGTGGGCGATGGGGTTGGCCGTGCCGTTGATGGTGGTCCCGTTGGTCGACCCGGGGTCGACCACGGCCCAGGTCTCCCCGGGTTTGGCGACGAGGATGGCGTGGATGTGGGAGATCGCCGGATCGCCGCCGGGACCGCCGAGGTCGATCTCGGGCGTGAAGCCCCGCGACGCGCTCCGGCGGCCGATGTGCACCCGGTCGCCCGTGAGCGGCACCCGGCGCTGCTGGTTGTTGGACGGGAACGGGATCTGCGCGGGGTCGAGCATGCCCTGGTCGACCATGTACTGGTAGTACGCCGGGTCGGCGGCCACGATCGCCCGCCAGTACGCCCCGCTCCCGCTCGATCCGGGGCCGGAGTGCCGACGCTGGTGGGCGCCGGACTGTGAGGCGAAGTCGTAGCCGCACTCCTCGCAGAAGCGCCCCGCCCGGGGGGTCCTGCACTCGGGGCAGGGGCCTCCCCTGGTCGCGGCCGGGGGCCGCGCCGCCGGGGGAGGCGGAGCGGACGGCGGCACCGACGGGGGCACGGACCGGGGCCGGGGCGGCTGGCCGTACTGCGGCTGACGCTGCGGGGGTGGGACGGGCGCGGGGGTGTACGCCTGGAAGCGCAGTCCGCAGACGTCGCAGAAGTCGGTCGCCCTGGAGTGGTGCCCGGAAGGGCAACTCGGCATGGGTCCCTCCTACCCGGGTCCGGGGGATTCGCCGGGCGCCTCCCCCGACGGGCGGGGGCGGGTCCGTACGGTTCGGGTCGAGTTGGTGTCGAGCGTCATCTCGTCGACCTTGTCTACGGTGGGCCTGAGGCGGACCGTGCCGGAGACGGGGTCGATGACGTCGACCACCCGTTCCAGCAGCTTCGCGGTCTCCTCGTTGCCCGACTCGTGGGCGAGCGCGACCGCCCGTCCGAGCCGTGTGGTGGCGACGTCCTCGTCACCGTCGCGACGGGCGGCCAGCCCTTCCTGGATGGCCTGGGCCAGCTCCACCTGGCCGGTGTAGTGGGCGACCCTGGGGTTGATCTCCGTCGCCCTGGCCTCGTCGGCGGTCCATTCCGCCAGGATGTTCCCCGAGGCCAGGACGTGGTCGTCGATGCCGTGCTCACCGGGGATGACGACCCGCACCCACCCCGCGCGCAGCTGCCGGCCCGGGTCGCCCGGGGGCACCTCCACGCACACGTGGTAGTCGCGGCTCTCCGTCCCCCAGGAACCGGTGGGGTAGTCGCCCGCCTGGGCGACCCTCTCCACGGCGCGGCCGCTGAGGTCCTGGACCGTGGGCGCGACCTGCTTGACGTAGCGCACCAGGGCGTTGTGCGGCGTCCACAGGCGCAGGGCGACGTCGGCCACCGACTTGCCCATGGAGGCCTGCGCCATCGCGCGGAAGTCCGCGGCCATGTCGGCGGGGTCGGCGATGATGCCGGGGCCGCCGCCGAGCAGTGCGGCGTCGATCCGGCGCAGCTCGTCGACCTTCCAGTCGGTCCCCACGCCGCGGCAGTCGCAGACGAAGGTCCCGGCGACCCGCCGCAGCACCCGCTCGAACTCTGCGGGCAGCTCGTTGTTCTGCCCGTCGGTCAGCAGGATGGCGTGCTTGATGCCCTCGTCCACCGGTGTGAACAGCTCCGCCGCGCGGGTGAGCCAGGTCCCCATGCGCGTCCCGCCGTCCGCCCGCAGGGTGCCGACCGCCGCCAGCGCCTCGGCCCGGGTCTCGGCGTCGACCTTCACCAGCCGCTGGTCGGGGGGATAGATCATCTGCGCGGTCCGGTGCCCGGCGACCACCGCGAAGCTGACGCCGTCGCGCAGGGCCTCGATGGCGGCGCGGGCCGCCTGCTTGGCCGCGTTGAGCTTCTCGCCGTACATGGAGCCCGAGGTGTCGACGATGATCACCTCGGAGGCGCGAACGGACGTCCCCACCAGGATCGGGCTGTTGGAGGTGACGCTGACGACGGCGTGCACCTCGCTCCCGCCGATGGGGAGGAACCTGTTCTGGTCGATCTCGACGCGAAACTCCGGATCGCCCGGTTGATCAGGCCTGTTCGGCACGGTGACCCCCTTGCGCGGTGGGTACGGGAATGACGACGACGGTGATGTTGTCCTTGCCCCCGGCCTGCAGGGCCAGGCTGACGTAGGTGCGGGCGGCGGCGTGGGGGTCCGCTCCCGCCCCGGGAACGGCGTCGGTCAGGGCCTGTGCCTCGGGGTAGTAGTTCCAGAGTCCGTCGCTGCACAGGACGACGGCGCCCGGGCCGGTCGGGGTCACGGTGGAGATGTGCGCGTCGATCTCGCCGGAGTCGGCGCCCATCCAGGCGATGAGGGCGTGCGCGTTGGCCGACCTCATCGCCTCCTCCCGCGAGAGCGCCCCGGCCTGCACCATGGCCTCGCTCCAGGAGTCGTCCTTGGTGAGCAGCGCGGAGGCGCTGGCCGTGGGCGCGCCGGAGAGCCAGTACGCGCGGCTGTCGCCCACCCACCCGATCGTCGTCGTGCCGGTGCCGGGGTCGACCACGGCTGAGACGTACGTGCAGGCCGGCGCGGAGCTGGGCGACTCGGCGATCCCGGCCACCGCCTCGGCGGCGCGAGTCATGGCCGCTCCGGTGGCCGCGCGGGGGTCCTCCCCCTGGCGCAGCCGCTCGGCGAGGACCGTGGCCCCCGTCTCGGCCGTGATCCGGGAGGCCTCGTCCGAGCGCGGCGAGCTGGACACGCCGTCGCAGACCACGGCCACGACCGAGCCCGGGGCCCGGGGGTCGTCGGCGTCGATCACCCGGATCGCCATGGCGTCCTCGTTGCGCCGGTGCCGCAGCCCCCGGTCGCTCACGCCGACCGCGGACCGGGTGCGTACCTCGACGTGGTCGCGACCGGTGGGCTGGAGGAAGCCGCACTTCTCGCAGTAGCCGTCCAGAACGGTCCCCGGGCACCAGACGCACAGGTCCGGGTTGGTCGGCTGCACGGGAGTGCTGCCGGTGGCCGGGGGCGGCCACTCGGGCGCCACCCGCGCCGGGGCCGGCGCGGGGGTCCCCGCGGGCCGCTGGGCACGCCGTACGGGCTGGGTGGCCATGGCGTCGACCGCGTCCCACTCGGAGTCGCCCGGCAGGCTCTCGCCCAGTGCCAGGCCGCCCAGGCTCACCTGGGGCGCGGTGGGGGCGCCGTCGCCGGAGACGAGCCCGGGCCGCGCGTGGTCCGCCAGGCTCTCCTGAGGAGCCGTGGCCACCGCGTCGGTGTCGCGGGCCTCCCGCACGTCCTCCGGCAGGGTGCGTCCGCACCCTTCGCAATAGACGTCACCGGCGGCCACCGTGTCCGAGCAGGCGGGGCAGGTACGCACCACGGTCATCGGAGATCCCTCGTTCCTCACAGCAGCGTCACGGGACGCAGGGAATTGGCCTTGTCGACGAGTTCGTACCGCTCGGACGCCCGGGTCGCGCGGGAGGCCAGAACCCGGTACCGCCGGTCCAGATTGGTCCGGACACCGTGCCCGGTGAAGCGGTCGCCGAGCAGCGAGAGCCCCTCCGGGGCCCGGCCGCCCGTACCCAGCCAGGCCAGCGCGGCCTCCAGGACCCGCGTGGCCAGCCGGTCCGCGGACTCGCCGTCCAACCCGATCCGCTCCAGGCGGCGGCCGGCCTGGACGAAGTCACCGGCGTCGGTGACGCGCTGGGGTGTGGCGAGCACCGCGATGAGTGCGGTCTGCGCCTGCACGTACAGGCTCGACAGCTCGGGCACGGTGTCCAGCACCGCGATGGCCGCGCTCCGGTCGCCCTGGGCCAGCCGGATGCGCGCCAGTCCGAAGGCGGCGCTGACGAAGGAGTGGTCGGTGCCCCAGACGGTCTGGTACTGGCGCGCGGCCGTCTCGTGCTCGCCGACGCGCTCGCAGGCGATGGCCAGGCCGAGCTTGGGCGCGATCTCCCCGGGCAGGTGGTCGTAGAGCTCGTCGAAGTGTTCGCGTGCCTCGTGGAAGCGCCCGGTGCTCAGTTCGGCGACGGCGAGGTACCACATCGTGCGCCAGTCGCCGGGGACGGCCTCGGCGAACCTCTGCAGGACGTCCATGGCCTCGCCGTGCCGACCGGCGGTGAGCAGGGTGCGGGTCAGCATCAGCCTGGTCTCCGGCGTGGGGGCCGGCATGGCGTGCAGCGCGGGCACGAGTTCGTCCGCGGCCAGCGAGGAGAAGCCCCGCAGGTGCTGGGCGGCGGGGTCGGCGGGGTCGATCAGCGGGCTGGGCAGCAGCGTCGCCGCCTCGGTGGGCGAGGGCGGGCTGAGCATGCGGTCGGCGTTGTGGGCGCCGGACTCAGTGGCCCCCGTGAAGTTCTCCCCGCCGAACAGGGACGAGGGCGCCGGATGCGGTGTCCCCTGCAGGTCCGACAGGACCTCGCGCAGGACACCGGTCAGCTGGTCGGCCATGTCCCCGGCGTCGTGGAAGCGCCGCTCGATGTCGCGGTGGGTGGCGCGCCGGAGCAGGCGGTCGAAGGACTCGTAGCGCTGCAGCAGGGGCACGCTCTCACGCGGCGGGAGGCTGTGCGGGTGCTCGCGCATGAAGCTGAACCGGAAGCTCAGGACGGCGAGCGCGCGGCCGACGGAGTACAGGTCGGCGCTGATCGTGGGCCCGGGGCCGCGCAGCTCGTCCTCGGGCACCCGGTAGCCCGGGGTGGTGTAGACGGGGCTCAGGGTGTCGTCCATCCGGCGCACGCCGCCCAGGTCGATGAGCTTGATCTGCTCCTCGCTCTGGATGACGTTGTCGGGCTTGAAGTCGCAGTAGAGCAGGCCCTTGCTGTGCAGGTAGCCGAGCGCCCGCAGCGATTCCAGGCCGTAGGCGATCACCTGGTCGACGGGCAGCACCTCGTCGCCGGTGCCCTGTTCGCGTCGCTCGATCAGGAGTTCGCGCAGGGACTTGCCGCCGACGTACTCCATCACGATGTGCCCGCCCGGGATCCCGGTACGGGGATCGGGGTGCTGGGAGAAGTTGATGATCTTGACGATGTTGGGGTGCTCGACCTCCGACAGGAAGGCCCGTTCGGCCGCCGCGGCCTTGTGCGCCTCGGCGTCGCCGGCGTTGAGCAGGCCCTTGAGCACGACCCAGCGGTCGTTGACGTTGCGGTCGCGGGCGAGGTAGATCCAGCCCAGTCCGCCGTGCGCCAGGCAGCCGAGCACCTCGTACTGGCCGCCGACCTGATCGCCGTTGACCAGCTTGGGGGTGAAGGAGAACTGCGTCCCGCACTTGCGGCAGAACCCCTCGGTGCGCCCGGGCTGGTCACCCCGCGACCGGCCGACCTTCTCGCCGCAGTTGCCGCAGAACCGGTTCTTCTCGGAGACCACGGGGTCGGCCATGACGGCCTCGGCGGGGTCCCGGTAGGGCACCACGGGGACCTCGACCATGCCCGCGCCGAGCATGCCGCGGTCCGACCGGCGGCTGGACCGCGACGACCCGCCGCTGTGCACGGTACCGGCGGTGCTTCCGGGGCCGGAGCGGCCGGAGAGCTTGACGTTGCCCGAGACGGGGTGCGAGTGAACGGGGTCGCTGCCGGAGGTGGCGGTCAGCCACTGGTCGGGGGCCTCGTTCGGCGGAACGGAGCCGAAGGACCGCTGCGGCCCGGACTGCGGCCAGGGACGCAGGGACGCCTGCGGACCCGAGACGGGCCTCCGCAGGGGCTGCTGCGGGCCCGAGGCGGCGACCGCGTCGACGGGCGCCAGTCCGCACACGCCGCAGAAGCCGTCCTCGATCCGGCCCCGGCAGCCGGGGGTCGTGCACTGGGTCATCTCACACCACCATCGCTCTCGCCGTCTGACGCCGCCGCGCCGGGTGTGGTTCTGTTCCGAGCCGATTCGGTTCCCGAGAGTTCGACCAGGGTCCTCTGGTACGCGGAGAGGGCGACCGTGGCCCGGCGCAGGTCGCAGGGCGCGCTCCACAGGCCCCAGTGCGCCTCGCGGTGCAGTTCGACGAGCCGGTCCTCCTCGGCGAAGCCCAGGCGGACGGCGCGCGCCCGGTAGGCGTCCAGGCGGCCGCGGAGTTCGGCGCGGCGCTCCAGCAGGCCGGTCAGGTTCGACTCCCTGTCGCGGGCGTCGTCGGCGGCGGTGTGGACGGCGCGCTGGATCTCGCCGAGCAGCGCGCCGAGGTCGCGCCAGCGGCCCTCGGTGCGCAGGGCGTCCATTCCCTTGAGCCGCCTGCGCAGCTCGGGGACGGGGTCGGGGACCTCGACGGCCTCCGGTGAGGAGATCTTGCGGACGACCTGGATCCGCAGTTCGCGGGCGCGGCGCAGGACGGACTCCACGTCGTCGACGGCCGAGCTCAGGCGCTCCACGCTCTCGGCGTAGGAGTCGCGCATGCGCAGGGCGTCGCGCAGCTCGCCGCGGGTGCGTTCCAGCCGGCCCCGCATCCGTTCCAGGGACGAGGTGTCCACCCGGCCGTCCTCGAACAGCGACAGGGGGTCGCACCGGACGACCTCGCCCACCAGTTCGAGTTCGGCGCGCAGGGCCTCGTGCTCGGTGTCGCCGAGCTCGACCATGTCCGAGAGGGTGCCGACCTCCTGCCACATGGCGTCCAGCTCGGCGAGCCTCGGGTGCAAGGCGTCCCAGGCGGTCTCGGCCGCCGAGATGACCTCGGTGGCCTCCTCGTAGTCGGCGGTCATCCGGGAGACGGCCTCGGCCAGGGAGATGCGCTCGGCGTCCTCGTCCAGGAGCCCGCGTTCGGTCGGCGGCACGGTGCTGGGCAGCACGACGGACTCACCGGTCAGCAGGAAGGTGAGTTCGCGCTGGGCGTCGCGCCCCTGGGCGTGCAGCTCCGTCGCGTTCTCCACCACGGATCGGAAGGCGCCGTGCACCGTCCACAGGCTGTGGACGTGTCGGCCGGCGTGCTCCCACCGCGCCAGCGTGCGGCCCACCAGCTTCGCTCCCTTGAGGAGTCGGTGGCCGACGTGCTGGTCCAGATCGGTCAGGTTGAGGGAGATCCGATCGGCCTCACCGCGCACGCGGTTCAGGGCGTGGTCGATGCCCTCCCAGCTCATAGGCGGCATCCTCGCCCCAGACGCGCTCGCCACCCGCCGCATCACTCCCCGTGTCGGTCGCCCGGGTGCTCGGGGCCCGCGGGCGATCACCGTTCCTTTACTAGACAAGAGTCTGTCGTTGACCTACCCGAACCACAAGGGAGCACCCGCCCCGAGGCCACGTACGGCCAACCGCGCCGTGTCCCCGCTCCGATCGCCGACGGGCCGGGGGTAGAAAAGGGGGCATGGACGAGACCGACGCCTTCCCCGGACTCAGCGAGCCCGCCAAGCGGGCCCTGGCCTCCGCCGGGTACACGGAGCCGAAGCAGTTGGACGGAGTGAGCGCGGCGGAGCTCCTGCGGCTGCACGGCATGGGCCCGAAGGGGATCCGTCTCCTGCGGGAACTGCTCGCCGAGCGGGGGCTCTCGCTAGGCGGCTGAGCCCTCCAGCGCGTCGAGCAGGAACCGGGCGCGCTCGGTGACCGGCGCCCGTGGCAGCTCCACCACCTCGTACCCGCACGCGGGGTAGGCCTCCGCCATCGCCCGGTGGGTGCGCTCGGCCTCCTCGGCCGACTGGTGGCGTTCGGCGTCCCCGGTGTAGATCTCCGGCCACGGCGGAGCGACGAACACGCGGCGGTGGTAGCGGTACCGGCGCGCCGCCTCCGCGACGTGCTCCGGGACCGGCCGGCCGCGCAGCAGGTGGTAGCCGACCAGGTCGGGGATGCCGCGGTCGCACAGGACCGGGCCTGGCCGGGCCAGGGCCTCCCGGTAGGAGCGGATCTCCCAGGCGAGCATGAGCTCCGCGAAGAGGACGTCGTCCTTCCAGGCCAGTCCGGACCCGCCGATCTCGCGCTGGTCCCGGATGACCGCCCGGCCCGCCTCGGGCGTGCGGGCGTGGCCGAGCGCCGCGAGGTGGTCGATGAGGGTCGTCTTGCCCGATCCCGGCCCTCCGGTCACCACCACCAGGTGGTCTCCCTCGCCATCCACGTCCCGGCCACCGTCCTGACATCCTCGGGCTGTTCCCCACGCGATCCTACGGTCCCGCCCCGTACGGGTCGGCGCTACCGGGCCGGCGGAGGCAGCGGGGCCGGCGGACCCGCGGGACGGGACCGGTCGCGCACGGCCCCCGGTTCCTCGCCGACAATGGCGGAGTCCGCGACACCCACCGGTGGGAGGCCCCGTGCCCGATCACTCCGTCAGCCTCGTCATCTCGGTCCGGGTCCTGCCCGACCGGCGCGCCGACTTCCTCACCGGGATCTCGCGCAACGCCGTGGCGTCGGTCCGCGACGAACCGGGCTGTCTGCGCTTCGACGTGGCCGCCGACGCCTCGGACGAGGACCTGTTCTGGGTCTACGAGGTGTTCGCCGACCTTGAGGCGCTGGAGGCGCACCGTCGGACGCCGCACTACCTCGCCTGGCAGGCGCAGAAGGACGCGCTGATCGTCCCCGGCAGCCAGTCCGACCGCCTCGGGCCGCTTCTCGTCAGCGAGGGGTGAGCCGCCCGGCCGGGAGCGGGCGGCGGGGACGGCCGGGAGGACCCGGACGGCGGGAGCCGCCGGATCAGATCCGCCCGGGAGCCTCCGGGGGCTCCGGGGGCTCGTCGTCCCGGCGCGCGCGGTGGCGTCCCCCCGAGCGCGGGTCCTCCCCCGGATCGGGCCGGAGGCCGCCCTCGTCCCCGCCGAAGTCCTCGCCGCCCGCGTAGTCCTCCACCGGTGCGTCGGCCCGCGTTCCCGGGTGGCCCCGTTCCCCCGGCGGGGCGAAGGCCTCGGCCGCGCCACGGAGCCGGAACCCCGCGACGGCCAGCACGGCGCCGAAGATGATGGCGTAGACCCCGACCACGAAGATGATCCACCGTGCCCCCTCCAGGGGCCAGAACCACAGCAGCAGGCCGAAGACGATGGACAGGGCGCCGACGAAGATCAGCAGCCACTCGGAGGTGATGTGCGCCCGCATCCGCACCGCGGTGACGATCTCCGCCACACCGGTCAGGATCGCCCACACCCCGATCACGAAGATCAGCGCGGCGACCGCCACCAGCGGCCAGATCAGCGCGATGAGGCCGATCAGAGCGCTCGCGACGGCCTGCACCACCAGTCCCGCCCGGCTGCCCGGCGCGGAGCGGTAGGCCGCGTAGGCCAGGGCCCCCGCGTCGACGAGCGCGTAGACACCGAACACGACCGCCAGGGCCACGAGTGTCAGACCGGGCCAGATCAGGGCCAGCACCCCGAAGACGATCGCGGCGATCCCCCGCAGGAGGACCAGCCACCAGTTCCGGCTCAGCTCCCCGAGCATGTCGCCGGCCAACGCATACCGGACCATCGTCGCCTCCGCTCGATCGCGCCGTCCGGCCCGCCGAGGGGCCGTACCCTGCCACTTCCCTCACGGTCGCACACCGACGACTCTGCGTAGGCAAAGGACGCGGAAAGGCCCGGTTCTGCACGAGTACGGATGACTCGGGCGGGGCCGCCGTGCTCGCCTCCGTCCGGGCCCCACCGCGCCCGCACGCGCGAACGCCCGCCCGCGTCTCGGCGACGCGGACGGGCGGTGCGGTCACAGCCGACGGGCGGTCGGTCAGCCCTGGCCGGGGTACCGGCGCTCGGTGGCGCCGATGTAGTGCTGCCGCGGGCGCGCGATCCGGAAGGCCGGGTCGTGCAGCTGCTCGCGGTAGTGGGCGACCCAGCCGGGAAGGCGGCCGATGGCGAACAACACGGTGAACATGTTGGTCGGGAAGCCCATGGTGCGGTAGATGACGCCGGTGTAGAAGTCGACGTTCGGGTACAGCTTGCGGTCGGTGAAGTAGGAGTCGGCGAGCGCGGCCGCCTCCAGCTTCAGGGCCAGCTTGAACAGCTCGTCGGGGTTGTCGTCCCGGTCGAGGATCTGGCTGGCCAGAACCTTGATCTCCTTGCTGCGCGGGTCGAAGTTCTTGTAGACCCGGTGGCCGAAGCCCATCAGACGCATCTCGCGGGCCTTCACCCGCTCCAGGAAGTCGTCGATGCTGATGCCGGAGTCGCGGATCTCCTCCAGCATCTCCAGCACGGCCTGGTTGGCGCCGCCGTGCGACGGGCCGGACAGGGCGTTGATGCCGGAGGCGATGCTGGCGTAGATGTCGGCCTGCGAGGAGCCGACGACGCGCACGGTGGCGGTGGAGCAGTTCAGCTCGTGGTCCGCGTGCAGGACCAGCAGCATGCCGACGGCCTTGTTGAACAGCTCGCCCAGCTCGCCCTCGGGGGCGCTGTCGCCGAACGTCATCTTGATGAAGTTCTCGACGTAGTCGAGGGAGTCGTCCGGGCTGATCGGCTTCTCGCCGATGGAGTTGCGGTAGATGCGCGACGCGATCGTCGGCAGCTTGGCCATCAGCCGGATCGTGGCGAGCTCGACCTGGTCCTCGTCGGAGGGGTCGACGCTGTCGTGGTAGTAGGCGGCGAGGGTGTTGACGGCGCTGGCCATCAGGGACATCGGGTGCCCGTTGCGGGGCATCGCGTCGATGAGCGCACCCATGTCGTCCGGGATGCGGGCGTTCTCGCGCAGCTTGTCGGAGAACTCCTTGAGCTGGGCGGGTTCCGGCAGCTCGCCGTAGATCACCAGGTAGGCGACCTCGAGGAAGGTCGCGCCCACGGCGAGGTCCTCGATGGGGTACCCGCGGTAGCGCAGGATCCCGGCCGCACCGTCGATGTAGGTGATCTTCGAGCTACACGAAGCGGTGTTGCCGAACCCCGGATCCAGGGTGGTCATCCCAGTCGAGCCCAGCAGTGTCTTCAGCTCGATGGTGCGCTCACCCTCGGTACCGGTGAACACCGGCAGCTTCAGTACGCCGCCGTCGTAGTGGAGCTCCACCGTGCGCTCTTTGTCGTCTTCGCTCATGCCCGAGGTCAACCTTTCCAGGCGGGGGATACGTGAGGTGCGTCAGACGCGGGACGGTCCGCCGCCACGTTCTTGAGTCACTCGTTATTGTTCTGTTTTGTTAAACAACGGTTAAGCAAAATCATATAAGTTCCACCGTTTCGCGAACAGGTGACATGCAACACATACCCAGACGCGCGGATAATTACCACACAGTGAAGATTTACAATCTTTGCCAGCCGTCGATTACGCCGTGATCACCCTGAGGCTCCACGGGCGGCACCGGGGGTCCCCCGATGACACCGTCGCCTCCTGTACCGGTCCCCTGAGCACATCTCCCCTCCCGAACCCGTCGTCCGCGGACGCCCCTTCACAGATCTGGACAGATCCGGGCGACCGGCGGTGCGGTCAGGTGTTCGAGCGAGCTCTAGTGGCCTTCTCTCAGGGTACCTTCGCCCAGATCACGGCAGCTGGCGCGGGGTGCCCCCGAGGCGGTGATCTTGGCCTCCACCCGCGTGCATCCCGCCCCGTACGCCCCACGGCCCCCACCGCGGAGCACGGGAAGATGTCCACTCTGTGTGCCCCGGGCACGGGATTTCACACCGCCCCCGACCGCACCGTGAGACTTTCTCGACCACACGGATACCGACAGGCCCGATCCCTGGACTCATTGCGCGCGACCGACCCCAAGGCATCGACAAAGCGTCATCGGTTTTCACGCGGGGTAAACAGTGTGAACAACCCTCGGTGAAATGGTCGCCGGTGGGGCGGATCACAGACGCGGATCACGGGCCGGGGCGGTTCAGGGACACGGGCACGGCCGACAGGCCGGGCCCCGGACGAAGCTCGTCCGGGGCCCGGCCTGTCGGGGTGTCACTCGCCCTCGGCGACGCCGCCCGCGAGGAGGGGCTCCATGAGCAGGCCCGGGTGCTCGCGCTCCACGACCCGCAGCCGCCACTTGTTGTGCACCAGCACCAGCAGCTCGCCGTCGTTGCGGCGCCGCAGCACCTCCGCGCCCGAGAGCGCGTGCAGGGCCGGGGCCGACTCGGCGTCGGTGCGCCGCGCCACCGAGTAGTCCAGCGGCGAGGTCTCCACCGGCGCCCGGAACTCCTGCTCCATGCGGTGGCGCACCACGTCGAACTGCAGCGGCCCCACCGCCGCCAGCACCGGGGCCTGCTCGCCGCGCACGTCCGAGGTGAGCACCTGCACCACGCCCTCGGCGTCGAGCTGGGCGATGCCGCGCTGGAACTGCTTGTACTTGCCCGCGTCCTTGGCCCGCGCCACCACGAAGTGCTCGGGGGCGAAGCTCGGGATCGGCGGGAACTCCACCTTGGGCCCGTCGTAGAGCGTGTCGCCCACGGCCAGAGCCTGGGCGTTGACCAGCGCGATCACGTCACCCGGGAACGCCGTGTCGATCGTGGACCGCTCCGAGCCGAACACCGCCTGGGAGTACTTCGTCGCGAACGGACGGCCGGTGGAGGCATGGGTGAGCACCATCCCGCGGTCGAACCGCCCCGAGGAGACCCGCACGAACGCCATCCGGTCGCGGTGGTTCTTGTCCATGTTGGCCTGCATCTTGAACACCTGCCCGGAGAACGGCGCCTCCACCGGCCGGGGGGCGTCCTTGGCGTCGGCCTTGGCCGCCGGCGCCGGCGCCAGGTCCACCACCGCCTCCAGCAGCTGCCCCACACCGAAGTTGGGCAGCGCCGCGCCGAAGAGCACCGGGGAGGACTCCCCCGCCATGAACGAGTCGTGGTCGAAGTCGGCGCCCAGCGCCTCCAACAGCTCGATCTCCTCCTGGGCCTGCTCCCACTCGGCGCCCTCGATCCCGGCCGCCTTCTCCGCGTCCAGGACCTCCTCCAGGGCCTTGGTGGCCCCGCCCGGCTGCCGCGTCATCTTCGTGTAGGTGCCGCTCACCCGGTCGATGAGCCCGCGGAAGTCCCCCGCGATGCCCACCGGCCAGTTCAGCGGAGTGGGCCGCAGACCGATCCGCTGCTCGATCTCGTCCAACAGCTCCAGCGGCTCGCGCCCGGGCCGGTCCCACTTGTTGACGAACGTGATCACCGGCATCTTCCGCGCCCGGCACACGTCGAAGAGCTTCAGCGTCTGCGGCTCCAGGCCCTTGGCCGAGTCCAGCAGCATGATCGCGCAGTCCACCGCCGACAGCACCCGGTAGGTGTCCTCGGAGAAGTCCGCGTGCCCCGGGGTGTCCACCAGGTTCAGCACACGGTCGTCGTAGTCGATGCGCAGGGCCGCCGAGGTGATCGAGATCCCCCGGTCCTGCTCCATGTCCATCCAGTCCGAGGTCACACCACGACGGTCGCCCTTGCCGTGCACCGCACCGGCCGAGGAGATCGCCGCCGCGTGCAGTGCCAGGGCCTCGGTCAGCGTCGACTTACCGGCGTCGGGGTGCGAGATCACCGCGAACGTCCGCCGACGCCCCGCCTCCCGCGACACCTCGGCCTCCTGCTTCGCGCCCGCCGTGTCCACGCTCATCCTCGCTGCCCGTCCCGCCTCGTGTACTGGTCGCGCCCGAATCCGGGCCCCGTCCAGCCTACGCCCGGCACGGGGGCGCCGGGACTGCCGCGGAGCCTCCCACGGGGCGGCCGCCCCGTGTCAGGAGTCCTGCTCGACGGCGGCGCCGATACGGCGGAGCAGGGCTTCGCGGTCGGCCCCTCCCGGGTAGACCGCGACCAGCACCCGGTCCGCGGGCGGACCCTCCTCCTCCACCGACAACACCGTCCGCGCCGTGCGGCGGACCAGGTCCATCGCGGTGTCGAACCGGGCCCACACCCGCCGCCCGTCCTCCGACGGATCGCGCAGCCAGGACCGCAGTACGTGGTTGTGCGCGGCGATGACCGAGGCCGCGACCACCCCGGCGGGCAGGGAGCGGCCCTCCGCGCCCTCCCGGTCGGCCAGGAAGCGGCTGAACGCGGACTGGTAGCGGGCGGTCATGGCCACCTCGCGGTCGCGCAGCCGGGGGTGGGCGCGCACCAGGCGGTAGCGCGGCACGGTCACCTCGGGATCGCGCAGGTAGCCCTGGAGGACCAGGCGGGCGGCGGAGCACACCGCCTCCAGCGGCTCGTCGGGGGAGGCCTCCAGATAGGCGACCACGGTCGCGAAGAGCTCGTCGTGCTCGGCGAAGAGGATGTCCTCCTTCGAGCCGAAGCGACGGAACAGGCTCCGGCGGCTCATCCCCGCGGCGGTGGCGATCCCCTCCATCGTGGTGCTCTCGAAGCCGTCCTCGGTGAACAGCCGCACCGCGGCCAGCACCACCTCGCGTGTGGCCGCGCGCGACGGCCCGTTCCGGCCGGCCGACCGCTCCTGGGCACCGTTCCCCACGCCGCTCTCACCCCTTCCACCGGCCCCGCGTCCACTCGACGCCACCCAGAAGGTATCCGACCCGGTCTGTGTACTTCGTCCCGTTCACCCCCTACCCTGGCACTGGATGCCATACACCGGCACGCGGTGCCAAGTGCCGAGGGGCGGGACACCCTCGGGGAGGGAAGACTCATGAGCGACTTCGACCTGTTCAAGACCACCGAGGAGCACGAGGAGCTGCGCGAGGCCGTACGCTCCGTCGCCGAGGACAAGATCGCGCCGCACGCCGCCGAGGTGGACGAGACCAGCTCCTTCCCCCAGGCCGCCCACGACGCCCTGGTCGCCACCGACTTCCACGCCGCGCACATCGAGGAGAAGTACGACGGCGTCGGCGCCGACGCGCTGGCCACCTGCATCATCATCGAGGAGGTCGCGCGGGCCTGCGCCTCGTCCTCCCTCATCCCCGCGGTCAACAAGCTCGGCACCATGCCCGTCATCCTGGGCGCCTCCGAGGAGGTCAAGCAGCGCTACCTGCCCGAGGTCGCCAGCGGCGCGGCGATGTTCTCCTACGGCCTCTCCGAGCGCGAGGCGGGCTCCGACACCGCGAGCATGCGCTCCCAGGCCGTGGCCGACGGCGACGACTGGATCCTCAACGGGCAGAAGTCCTGGATCACCAACGCCGGCGTGAGCAAGTACTACACCGTCCTGGCCGTGACCGACCCCGACGGCCCGCGCGGCCGCAACATCTCGGCGTTCGTCCTGCACGCCGACGACGAGGGCTTCTCGCTGGGCGAGCCCGAGCGCAAGCTCGGCATCAAGGGCTCCCCCACCCGCGAGCTGTTCTTCGACAACGTGCGCGTGCCCGGCGACCGCATCGTCGGCGCCCCGGGCGAGGGCCTCAAGATCGCCCTGCGCACGCTCGACCACACCCGCGTGACCATCGGCGCCCAGGCCGTCGGCATCGCGCAGGGCGCGCTCGACCACGCCGTGGCCTACGTCAAGGAACGCAAGCAGTTCGGCAAGGCCGTCGCCGACTTCCAGGGCGTCCAGTTCATGCTCGCCGACATGGCCATGAAGCTGGAGACGGCCCGCCAGATGGTCTACGTCGCCGCCGCCAAGTCCGAGCGCGGCGACAGCGACCTGGCCTTCTACGGCGCGGCGGCCAAGTGCTACGCCTCCGACGCGGCCATGGAGATCACCACCGACGCCGTGCAGCTGCTGGGCGGCGCCGGCTACGTCAAGGACTTCCCGCTGGAGCGCATGATGCGCGACGCCAAGATCACGCAGATCTACGAGGGCACCAACCAGATCCAGCGCATGGTGATGGCCCGCCAGCTCCTCAAGTAGGCCGCTAGACACACGAAGGCCCTGGTCGTCCCGCCCTTCCACCGGAAGCCGGCGAGACGGCCGGGGCCTTCGCCATGCGCCTGGCGCGTGCCCTGTTCCGGTCCCGTTCCCCCACGTGGGCGGCGCCCGCCATGGTCCTGCCGGTCCCGCGCGGCGGGGACCGGGTCAGACCGTGGCCTCGCGCACGAAGCGGGCCATCGGGATCGGGTCGCGCCCCAGCGCGGCGCGCACGTCCTCGCTGACCGAGCCCGCCAGCCCCGCGTTGGCGGCGGCGAAGCGCTCGTTGAGGGTGTCGATGTAGCGCTCGCCCCATCCGCGGTCGGACGCCCGGAAGTAGAACCCGGCCTCGTCGATCGCCTTGTACCGCCACACCGGGCTGTCCGTGCCCTTGGTCATCGCGACCACCTCGCGGAAGGTCAGCGCCTGCGGGCCGGTCAGCGTGTACTCGCGGCCGTGGTGGTCGGCGGTCAGGGCGGCCACGGCCGCGTTGGCGACGTCGCGCGCGTCCACGAAGCTGACCGCCGCCTGCTTGCGCACGGGCAGCTCCAGGCGCCCGTTGCGCGACCGGGCCAGGTTCGCGAAGACGCCCTCGGTGAAGTCCTGGTGGAACCAGTTGGGGCGCAGGACGGTCCAGCGGCCCAACAGCTCCTTGGCCCGCATCTCGGCGGTGCGCTGGTCGGAGTCGGAGGGCGCGTGCTCGGTGCCCATGGCCGACATCACGACCGCGTGGTCCACCCCCGCCTCGGCCGCGCGTTCCAGGAAGCCGCCCACACGGCTGCCGAGGCCGAGCCCGACCGGCGTCACGACGAACACGCTGTCCACGCCCTTGAGGACGTCCCCCCAGTTGGCGGTGTCCGTCCAGTCCAGGCGGGTGGGAGAGGTACGGGAGGCACCCGTCGCGGGCAGCCCGCGCCGCTGCAGCTCCGCGAGGACGCGTCTGCCCACCATGCCGGTGGCCCCGGTGACCAATGTGCTCATCGGCCCCACCGTACCGACCCCGGACACCTGGTGCTCCCTTCCGGTGCCGCGGGGTGATCACGCGCCCGGCCGGACCGGGCCGCCCGCTCCGCCCCGCGGTCGGCTCACCGCCGGCGCTCGGGGGCCAGGGCCTCCATCGCCAGGACCAGCGCGCCGCCCAGGGCGGCCACCGCCAGGTTGGCGAACAGCGCGTACTCCTGCAGGAGGGCCGCGTGGGGAACGACGAACCTGTTGAAGGAGTTGAGGACGATACCGAAGAACGGCTGGTACCAGAGGTGGTCGATGGCACCGCTGACGCCGATGAGGAAGACGAGCAGTCCGAGGCCCTGAAGAGTCTTTCGCATGCCACCGACGCTAGGTCCCGGGCGGGGCCGCGGGCATCGGCCACCGGCGTGGACAGGCGCGTCGGGGGAACCGGCCGGACGCGGCCCCGGCGCGACCAAAGTATGGAGTCGCCCGACATCGGTAGCGCGCTCCCCGCGGGTGCCGCCCTCGGCGCCGCCCGCGCCGTAGACTCCCTGGCGATGAACGCTTCCACCGACTCGGACCGGCGGCGACGGCGCTCCGTGCGCGACTGGGTCGTGGACTTCACCATGTTCCTGCTCGCGGTCGGCTTCGGGCTGGCGCTGGCGATCGAGTTCCCCGACTCCCCGCACGGGGGCGGCCAGCCCTCGCCCGCCGTCGACCTGCCGCTCTGGCTGTCGGTCACCGAGCAGGTGACCGCGCTGGCCGCGTGTGTGGGGCTGTGGTGGCGGCGCCGGTGGCCGGTCGAGCTCGCCGTGGTGCTGGTCCTGCTCTCCTCGGTTCTGACGCTGGTGTCCGGGGCGATGCTCATCGCCCTGTTCTCCCTGGCGGTCCACCGGCCGCCGAAGGTCAGCCTCTCCGTGCTCGCGCTCGCCGTGGCCTCCGCCTCCGTCCACGCGGTCGTGCGCCCCGACCCCTACACGCCCTTCCTGGTCGACTTCCTGCTCGGCGTCGCCATCCTGAGCGCCGTGACCGGCTGGGGTCTGACCGTCCACCACCGCAGACGGCTCGTGGAGTCGCTGCGCGACCGGGCCGTGCACGCCGAGACCGAGGCCCGTCTGCGCGCCGAACAGGCCCAGCACCAGGTCCGCGAGTCGATCGCCCGTGAGATCCACGACGTCCTCGGGCACCGGCTCTCCCTGCTGAGCGTGCTCGCCGGCGCCCTGGAGTACCGGCCGGACACGCCGCCGGAGCAGGTCGCGCGGTCGGCGAAGGTCATCCGGGAGAGCGCCCACCAGGCGCTCCAGGACCTGCGCGAGGTGATCGGCGTCCTGCGGGCCCCGGTGGGCGAGCTGCCCCAGCCGACCATGGCCGACCTGCACCAGCTCGTGGCCGAGGCCGACGACGTCGGCGCCCGGGTCGAGCTGTCGCAGGAGCACGAGGGGCGGGTCCCGGACCGGGTCGGGCGGACGGTCTACCGGATCGTCCAGGAGGCCCTGACCAACGCGCGCAAGCACGCCCCGGGCGCCGACACACGGGTCCGGGTCTCCGGCGGCCCGGGCGACGGGCTCACCGTGGACGTGGTGAACGACGCGGCCGCCTCACCACCCGGGCACCCGGCCAGCGGGGACGGGTCGGGCCAGGGGCTGGTCGGCCTGGCCGAGCGGGTGTCGCTGGCGTCGGGCCGGCTGGAGCACGGTCCGACCGGGTCCGGTGGCTGGCGGCTCTCGGCCTGGCTACCGTGGGCGTCATGAGCGCACCGCAGCGGGACGGCCGACGGATCGGGGTCGTCATCGTCGACGACGACGCACTGGTGCGGGTCGGTCTGGTCATGATGATGGGCGGAGCGCCCGACATCCGGGTGCTCGCCGAGGCCGAGGACGGCGCCGGCGTGCTCGCCCTGGCCGAGGAGCACGACCCCGACGTCGTCCTGATGGACATCCGCATGCCGGGTGTGGACGGGCTGACCGCCACCGAGCGCCTGCGCACCCTCCCTCGACCGCCCGAGGTCCTGGTCCTGACCACCTTCGACGCGGACGAGCACGTCCTGCGGGCCCTGCGGGCGGGCGCGGCGGGCTTCCTGCTCAAGGACACACCGCCGGACGAGATCGTCGAATCGGTGCGCCGGGTCGCCCGGGGCCTGCCCGTGCTCTCCCCCAGCGTCACCCGGCGCCTCATCGACCGGGTGGCCTCGACCGGGCACGACCAGCGCGCGGTCCGCGCCCGGGAGCGGCTGTCGGTGCTCAACACCCGGGAGGCCGAGGTGGCGGTCGCCGTCGGCGAGGGCCGGTCCAACGCCGACATCGCCGCCACCCTGTTCCTCAGCGTGCCGACGGTGAAGACGCACGTGTCGAACATCCTCACCAAGCTCGACCTCAACAACCGGGTCCAGGTGGCCCTGCTGGTCCACGACGCCCAGCTCCTGGACGGTACCGGGTAGGAGCGCCGCGGCAAGGGCGGGGCGGCTGTGGCGGGGCGGGGCGCCGACACTCCGGACACGCCGGGCGCTGCCGCGACGGCCCGGCCCCGCGCCGCATACTGCCAGTGACGACCGCGCCACCGGACAGCACGGAGGGCCTGCGATGAGCGGTGCCGCCCACGGCACGACCGACGCCCGCTTCGCCGGGATCCTGGACAGCGTCATGGAGCAGGTCCGCCCGCACGTCGGGGCGGGCCGGGACGCCGACTACATCCCGGAGCTGAGCAAGGTCGACCCGCGCCAGTTCGGGTTCACCGTCGCCACCGTGGACGGCTCCGTCCACTCCGTCGGCGACTTCCACGTCCGCTTCTCCATGCAGAGCATCACCAAGGTCTTCACCCTGGCGCTGGTGATGAGCCGGGCCGACCACGGGATCTGGCAGCGGGTCGGCCGCGAGCCGTCCGGATCGGCCTTCAACTCGCTCTACCAACTGGAGTTCGAGAACGGAATCCCGCGCAACCCGCTGATCAACCCGGGCGCCATCGTCGTCACCGACCAGCTGCTGAGCGACACCGGTGACGCCCTGTCCGCGCTGTTGGACCTGCTGCGCGCGGAGACGGGCAACCCGGAGCTGAGCGTCGACAGCGTCACCGCGGGCTCCGAGGCCGAGACGGGCCACCGCAACCGGGCCCTCGCCTACCTGATGGCGAGCTTCGACAACATGCGCAACCCGGTGCCCGAGGCGCTCGACCACTACTTCCGCCAGTGCTCGATCACCATCTCGACCGAGGAGCTGGCCCGCGCGGGACTGCTGCTGGCCCGGCACGGGGTACGCGCCGACGGCGGTCGGCTGATCAGCCACGGAGACGCCCGGCGCATCATGTCGATCATGCTGACCTGCGGCACCTACGACGCGGCGGGCGAGTTCGCCTACCGCATCGGGCTTCCCTGCAAGAGCGGCGTGGGCGGCGGCATCCTGGCGATCGTGCCGGGACGCTACTCCGTGGCCGCCTGGGGGCCGGGGCTGGACACCAAGGGCAACTCGGTCGCGGGCGCGGCGGCGCTGGAGGCGTTCACCGACCTCACCCACTGCTCGGTGTTCTGAACCCGCGGGCGGGCCAAGGACCGCGGATCGGGACGGCGCGTACCGTCAGGCGGCCGGCTCGAAGGTCTCCGACATCCGGTCCAGCAGCGCCCGGTTGGCCTCGGGGTCGTCGTTGCTCGCGACGAGGAACAGCGCGTAGCCCTTCTCCTCGGTGTGGAAGCCCCGGTTGATGCCGTGCATCCGCCCGCCGTCGCCGTCGAAGGTGAACTCCCAGTCGGCGGCGCTGACGTAGTCCTCGGTCCAGTCGGCCTCGACGTCCTCGATCCCCGTGAGGTCGTAGCCGCGGAAATTGCCCCGGGCGTTCGGCTCCAGCGCGCGCCAGTCGTCCCCGGCGTCCGAGTTGGGCTCGTCGGTCTGGTCCACGAGCAGGTAGCCGCCGTCGGGGTTGCGGAAGTAGACCATGGTGTCCCGGCGGTCCTCGTTCCAGTCCTCGGGCACGTCCACGGAGAAGCCGGTCGGGTCCTCGTGGCGGACCAGGAAGTCCCACTCCTCGTCCGGCTCCTCGGACTCCTCGGGCTCCGGCTCCTCCGCGCCACCGGGGTCCCCTTCCCCCTCGTCGCCGGTCTCCTCCCGCGCCTCGCCGTCGGTGGGGTCCCCGCCCGTGCCCGCGCCCGCTTCCTGGGAGCCGTCGACCAGTCCCGCGTCCGGCCCCGCGCCCGGCCGGTTCATGCTCAGCAGAACGCTGGTCGTCGCCCCGGCCACCAGGAGGACGAGCACGGCCGCCACGATCAGCAGGGTGCGCCGGCCGTGCGCTCCCCGGCCCCCGCGGCCCGCGGCCCGCACCGGTGCGGGCGCAGCGGCGGACGCCGCCGCCTCGTCGGCTCGCGTCGGCTCCTTCGGAAGGTCCGGGGAGGGCGCGGCCGGCGCCGCCTCCGCCCCATCCTCGTCCGGGGCCGGGGACAGGTCCGCGGGCGCGGTCGTGGCCAGGGCCGGGGCGACGGCCGACGCGCCCGCGGACTCCTCCTCGGCGTCGCGGATCTCCCGCAACCGGACGCGCGCCTCGGTGACCGTCGGGCGGTCCTCGGGGCGCTTCTCGCACAGGGCCTCCAGCAGCGGTCCCAGGGCTCCGGCGCGCTCGGCCTCGGGCAGGTCCTGGGTGACGATCGCGGTGAGCGTCGCCATCGGGGTGGGCCGGTCGAACGGCAGGCCGCCCTCGACCGCCTGGTAGAGCGTCACCCCCAGCGACCACAGGTCGGAGGCCGGGGTCGCCGACTGGCCCTGCGCGACCTCCGGGGCGAGGTAGCTGGGTGAACCGATCAGCAGGCCCGTGCTGGTCAGGTGGGTGGAGCCGTCGAGGTGGGCGATGCCGAAGTCGGTGAGCACCGCGCGGTCGTCCCCTGCGATGAGCACGTTGCCGGGCTTGACGTCGCGGTGCACGATCCCGCGCCCGTGCGCCTCCGCCAGCCCGGCGGCCATCTGCTCACCGATCCCCGCGGTCCGGCCCACGCCGATGACGCCGTCGGTCTTGACGAGGTCGCCCAGGGAGGGTCCGCGGACGAGCTCCATCACGATCCACGGGCGGCCGTCCTCCTCGGCCACGTCGAACACCGTGATGATCGACGGGTGGCTGAGCTGCGCCGCGCTGCGCGCCTCGCGGAGCATGCGGGTCCGCAGGACCTCGATCTCGTGCGGGGGGAGGTTGGCGGGGGTGGTCAGCTCCTTGACCGCGACGGGCCGGTCCAGGAGGGTGTCGGTCCCCTTCCAGACCCTCCCCATGCCGCCTGTGCCGAGCACCTCTTCCAGGCGGTAGCGGCTGGCCAGGAGTCGACCGGGGTCGGCTTCCGAACTGTTCATAAGTGTGCGATTCCTCTGAGGGGGGAGGCAGGCATGGGAGGTCGGGGCAGGTGGAGGGGCACCACTGGGAGACACCAGCGAGTCTAGGAGCCGAACCGACCGGCGACGTTCCCCGCCCGGGTGTCCGGGTTGTCCACCGCCTCGGGCCGGCTCGGACGAATCACCCCTGACATGCGACGATCCCGCCGTGGACGCTGTGACGCGTCCGACGGCGGGACCGGCTCGTCCGGGCGTGTCCCACACCCGGGTGGGTCAGGTGAGGCGGACGGGGAGTGACCGCACGCCCCCGACGATGAAGGACGGAAGCTGCTCCAGGTCCTGCTCGGCCACGGCGAGGTCGAGTCCGGGGAAGCGCGCGAACAGGCGCGGCAGCAGTTCCAGGACCTCCATCCGGGCCAGGCTCGCGCCCAGGCAGTAGTGCCGGCCGTGGGAGAACGACAGGTGGGCGGAGTCCTCGCGGGTGATGTCGAACAGGTGCGCGGTCCCGCCGTATCGTTCGGGGTCGCGGCCCGCGGAGCCGTAGCCCAGCAGCAGCGGCTCCCCGGCGGGCACGGTCACCCCGGCCAGCTCGACCTCCTCGGTGGTGTACCGCATCGGCACGAACGCGCTGGCGCCGTCCCAGCGCAGGACCTCCTCCAGGGCGCGGTCCCACCCGACCTCGCCCGACAGCACCAGGTCGAGCTGCGCGCGGTGGCCGAGCAGCGCCCGCACCGCGTTGGCGATGAGGTTCATCGTGGTCTCGTAGCCCGCGCTGATGATCAGCACCAGGCTCCAGACCAGTTCGTCCTCGCTGAGCCTGTCGCCCTCGTCGCGGGCGGCGATGAGGTCGCTGGTCAGGTCGTCGCCCGGTTCCGCGCGCTTGGTGGCGACCAGCTCCGTCAGCAGCGCCCACATCTCCATGAAGGTCGCCATGGCCTCGTCGGGGCCGATGCTCTGGTCGAAGAACACGCTGACCTGGCGGTGCAGCTTCGGCCGGATGTCCTGGTCCAGTCCGAAGAGGTCGCTGATGACCGTCACCGGAAGCGGCTGTGCCACGGTCGCCTTGAAGTCGACGACCCCGTCGCCGGCCGCGGCGGCCTCCGCCGCCAGGGAGTCGAGGAGGCCTTCCACGAGTACGACGATGCTCTCGCGGAGCCGTTCGAGTCGGCGCGGGGTGAACGCGCGCGAGACCAGCTTGCGCAGCCGGGTGTGCTCGGCGCCGTCGCTGGTGAGCATGTTCTCGGCGATGATCCAGGAGATGAGCGGCCAGTCCGGGGGAACCTCACCGGCGTTGAAGGCCGTCCAGTGCTTCCTGTCCTTCTGCACCCTCGGGTCGGCCAGCGCCTCGTCGACGGCCGCGTGCGTGGTCACGACCCACGCAGCAACCTCACCAGGAAGTTCGACAGGGACGACAGGCCCCAGGGCGCGGAGGTGCTCGGTCTGGGCTCGGAGGTTTCCAGGGGCGAGTCGGACGGCGTCCACGACTCTCCTTCCTCGTGTGGGGAGCTGAGCGGGGACTGCGGCGTGAAGCGGACGGGCAGGTGCAGGGGGAGCCAGGTCAGCGTGGAGAGCTGGTAGCGCAGTTCGTCGGGCGCCACGGCCAGGGTCAGGCCGGGCAGCCGGGTGAGAAGTGTGCGCACGGCGATGGCCACCATGGTGGTGGCCTCGTCGATGGCCGGGCAGCGGTGGGGGCCCGCGCCCCAGGCGACGTGCGCCCGGTTGCTGGTCTCGGCCATCTCCTCGGCGTTCTCCTTGAGGAAGAAGTGGTCCGAGGCGGCGAAGCCCAGCAGGACCGGTGAACCGGCCTCGATGACGCGCCCTCCGCCGAGGGGCACGTCCACGCGCGGGTAGATCACGGGGTAGTTGGTGATCGGCGGGTCCTTCCACAGGACCTCGTTGACGACGTCGTCCAGGGCCGCCGCCGACAGCGAGGCGTCCGAGCCCGTGGTGACGCCCGGCCTGGTCAGGACCTCGCGGACGGTCGCGTACAGCAGAGCGGCCGTGGGCTCGTTGGACGCCGAGATGATGAGCAGGAGCTGGTGGAGCACCTCCTCGTCGGTCAGGGCCGCGCGGTGCTGGATCAGCCGGGTGGTGAGGTCGTCCCCGGGCACCCGGTGCTTGGCGGAGACCACCTCCGACAGTGCCCGCTCGGCCTCGGCGTTGGCGCGCTCGCTGTCCACGCCCGCCCAGATGTTGCGCATGGCGGAGGCGAAGCGCAGGCCCTGGTCCTCGCTGAACCCGAAGAGCTCGTTCATCACCAGCAGGGGCAGCATGCGGCCGTACTCGTTGAGGACGTCGGCCTCGCCGCGCTCGCAGAACTGGTCGATCAGGCTGTCGGCGTAGCGCCGGGTGGTCTCGGACAGCCGGCGCTCACTCACGCTGCCGAGGCAGTCGGTGAGGGCGCGGCGCAGGCGCTGGTGCTCGCTGCCGTCGACGAACAGGGCGTTGGGGCGGGGCGCCATCATCGGGATGAGGCCGGAGTCGACCCCCACCCGGCCCTCGCGGTAGTCCTTCCACAGCCGGGAGTCGTGCGTGAAGGTCGTGGTGTCCCGGGACCAGGAGATCAGGGTGGAGTAGTCGGTGACGAGCCACCCGTGCACGCCGGGTTCGAGCTCGACGGGGACCACGGGGCCGTGGTCGGCGCGCATCTTCTCGTACACGGCGTAGGGGTCGGGGTGCGGCTCACTGTGGTGGAGCGCTACGTGTGGGCATCCAGATGTCACGGGACCTCGGCTGGGGGGTGGGGTCGGGGACGGGAGGGGCCGTCCTTCCAGGGCTCGGGCACGGCGAAAGGCCGCGCGGGTTGGCGCGAGAACCCCCGACTACGGGGAGTTCTCGCGCAAACCCTAGCGGCCTCGTGCCCGGGAAGCGAGACCCCGGTCACCATCAGGGCACACTCCGTTGCTCGGGGCGCTTCACGCCGGGGCCCTCGTCGTCGCTACTGCCTGGCTCGTTCCCGCACCGTCGCCCGCCACCACCCTCAACGGACGCCTGCGGCGCGGCCCTTCCTGCTTTGGCCCGGACAGACCCCCTGTGGTCCCGGCAAGCGGGACCGCTTCGGCCAGGCCACCCTGGTCAGTCCTGGGGTGCGGGCTCGGTGAGCGGCCGGAAGCGGCGCAGCCGCTGGCTGTTGGTCACCACGAACACGCTCGACATCGCCATCGCCGCACCCGCCAGCATCGGGTTGAGCAGGCCCGCCGCGGCGATCGGCAGCGCCGCCGCGTTGTAGGCGAAGGCCCAGAACAGGTTGCCGCGGATGGTCTTGAGCGTGCGCCGGGACAGCCGCACCGCGTCCGCGGCGGCCCGCAGGTCCCCGCGGACGAGCGTCAGGTCGCTGGCTTCGATCGCCACGTCGGTACCGGTGCCCATGGACAGCCCCAGGTCGGCCTGGGCCAAGGCGGCGGCGTCGTTGACCCCGTCGCCGACCATGGCCACGGTGCGCCCCTCGGCCTGCAGCCGGGTGACGACGTCGACCTTGTCCTTGGGCAGGACCTCGGCGATGACCTCCTCGATCCCGACCTCGTCGGCGACGGCGCGTGCCACGGCCTTGTTGTCGCCGGTGAGCAGGATCGGGGTCAGTCCCAGGTCGCGGAACTGCCGGACCGCCTCGGCGCTGGTCGGCTTGACCGTGTCGGACACCACCAGCACGCCCCGGGCCCGGCCGTCCCAGCCCACGGCGACGGCCGTGCGGCCCCGGGTCTCGGCGGCCTCGACCGCGTCGGCGAGCTCCTCCGGCAGGTCCTGCGACCACTCGGCGAGCAGCGCGACCCGGCCCACGAGGACGGCGTGGCCGTCCACGACGCCCTGGACGCCCCGGCCCTCGATGTTGGCGAAGTCCTCGGGTGCGGGCAGCGCCCCCACCCTCTCGGTCGCGCCCTTGGCGATCGCCCTGGCGATGGGGTGCTCGGAGGCGTTCTCCAGCGCTCCGGCCAGGCGCAGCAGTTCGTCCTCGTCCTGCCCGTGGGCGGCGGTGACGGCGGCGAGGGCCATGGTCCCGGTGGTGACGGTGCCGGTCTTGTCCAGGACGACGGTGTCGACCCGGCGGGTGCTCTCCAGGACCTCGGGGCCCTTGATGAGGATCCCGATCTGGGCGCCGCGGCCCGTGCCCATCATCAGCGCCATGGGCGTGGCCAGGCCGAGCGCGCAGGGGCAGGCGATGATGAGGACGGCGACGGCGGCGGTGAACGCGGCGGCGGTCGGCTCGCCGGTTCCGAGCCAGAAGCCGAGGGTGCCGACCGCGATCATGATGGCGACCGGAACGAACACCCCGGACACGCGGTCCGCGAGCCGCTGCACGGCGGCCTTGCCGTTCTGGGCGTCCTCGACCAGGCGCGCCATCTGGGCGAGCTGGGTGTCGGAGCCGATCCGCGAGGCGCGCACGACCAGGCGGCCGCCCGCGTTGACGGTGGCGCCGACGACGGTGCTGCCGGGCGCGACCTCCACCGGGACGGACTCGCCGGTGAGCATGCTCATGTCGACCGCGGACGTGCCCGTCTCGACGGTACCGTCGGTCGCGATCTTCTCCCCGGGGCGGACCACGAAGAGGTCGCCGACGGCGAGCCGGTCGACCGGGACGAGCTCCTCGCGGCCGTCCCGCAGGACCGTGACCTCCTTGGCGCCCATTTCGAGCAGGGCGCGCAGCGCGGTCCCGGCCCGGCGCTTGGAGCGCGCCTCGAAGTACTTGCCGAGCAGGATGAAGGAGGTGACGCCGGCGGCGACCTCCAGGTAGATGTTGCCGGAGCCGTCGGTGCGGGAGATGGTGAACTCGAAGGGGTGCACCATGCCCGGCGTCCCGGCGGTACCGAGGAAGAGGGCGTACAGCGACCACAGGAACGCGGCGGTCACGCCGAGCGAGACCAGGGTGTCCATGGTGGCGGTGCCGAGCTTGAGGTTCTTCCACGCCGAGACGTGGAAGGGCAGGGCGCCCCAGACGATGACGGGGGCGGCCAGGGCCAGCGAGGCCCACTGCCAGTAGGTGAACTGCAGGGCGGGGACCATCGCCATGGCGATGACGGGGACCGAGAGCGCCAGGGAGATGACCACCCGGTCGCGCAGCGCGCGGGTGGGGTCGGCCTCCTCCTCGGACTCCTGGGCCGCGGACTTCTCCGTGCGGGGGACGGCGGCGGTGTAGCCGGCCTTCTCGACCTGGGCGACGAGCTCCTCGATCTCGATCGGCGCTCCGTCGAAGTTCACCCGCGCCTTCTCCGTCGCGAAGTTGACGCTGGCGGTGACACCGTCGAGCTTGTTCAGCCGCTTCTCGACGCGGTTGGCGCAGGCGGCGCAGGTCATGCCGCCGATGGCCAGTTCGACCGACCGCTCCTGGGTTCTGCTGGTCGTCACGTCACCGCTCCATGTCCGTGTCGTCGTGGCCGCCCGCCTCGTCGGGGTCGGCGGTGTCCTCGTGGCCCTGGTCCTCCGCGTGCTCTGTGTTCTGCGTCCGCTCCGGCAGAACGGGGCCGGCCAGGGAGCCGGCCCCGAACATCACGGCGAACACGGCCACGAGGCCCAGAACGTAGAGCCCGAGCTTCGTGGTCACGTTCATGTCAGGCACGCACCTCGTAGCCGGCCTCGTCGATGGCGGCACGCACCGAGGCGTCGTCGACGTCGCCCTGGCTGGTGACGGTCACCTTGCCGGACTCCAGGTCCACCTGAACGTCGGTGATCCCGTTGACCCCGGTGACCTCCTCGGTCACGGAGTTCACGCAGTGCCCGCAGGTCATGCCGTCGACCGTGTAGACAGCGGTAGCCATGTCGCCTCCTGATTCGTGTGGCGGCCCCTGATGCGGACCGCTCCAACAGGACCCGACTATACCCCTAGGGGGTATCCGTCCGTCAAGTTCCGCCGTCGCACGTCCGCGACCCGCTTCCTCACAGTACCCCAGGGGGGTACCAAGGAACGGCAAAGAAGCCCCCGCCCGGACGCGTCCGGATCTCGCGGGGGCCTGCGCTGGAGAGGAGGTGGGTGGGGGTGGGTGGGGGTGGGTGGGGGTGGGTGCGGGTCGGACCGGGACCGGGACCGGGACCGGTGGGATCGGCTCGGCCTCGGCGTTTCCGGGGCCGGTGGGGACGGCGGCCGGAGGCGGGCCTACTCCGCTTTGAGCTCCAGGCGGGCCACCACGCGCTCACTCAGGTGGTGCCCGGCCAGGGTGAAGCCGGCGCGGCGGAACATCTCCACCGTCCCGGTGTAGACCTCCGCGCTCGGGGCGCGCCCGCCCGCCGTGTCGACCGGGTAGGCCTCCAGCACCCGGGCGCCGTTGGAGCGGGCGTAGTCGATCGCCCCCTCCAGGAGGCGGCTGCCCAGTCGGCGCCGACGGCGGCGCGGCGGGAGCCAGAAGCACACCAGCGACCACACACCGGGCTCATGCGGGTCGGCCGGGCGCAGCGAGCGCGAGCGGGAGAGGCGGATGAAGTCCTCCCGGGGCGCCACCGACACCCAGCCGCACGGGCCGTCCTCGTCATAGGCGAGGAGCCCCGGCACGCGCCCGTCGAGGGTCAGCCGCCGCAGCTCCTCCCTGTTGTCCACACCCCGCTGCGACCGCTCGCACGAGGTGCTCGCGGTGTGGTCCTTGGCCCGTCTTCGGAAGAACGTGCACCAACAGTGCCCGTAGGCTCCGGTCGGCCCGAACAAGTTCTCCAAGTCTTCCCACCGCTCGGCGGTGGCGGGCTCGATTGAGACGATGGACATCGGACTCCCTCGACGAGACACACTGGCCGCCACAACTGTGATCCAGAACACTAGCGGTGATTCGCCGTGACCGAAAGAACACGCTTGCCCGCGAACGCCCGTTCCCGGGCCCTCCTGATGGCTTCGCCGCACGTCGGGCGCGAGAAGGGGCGGACCCCGACGGGATCCGCCCCCCGCGCCATGGTCGGGGTCAGGCCCGCGTCCCCTCGGACACGTCCGCGTCCTCGGTCGCCGGGTCCCAGCACTCCACGCCCTTCAGCCCCGGCACGCGGTCGCGCGTGAACACCGGGTCGCGGCCCTCGCGGCGCTGGTCGTTGTAGTCCTTGAGCAACCGGAACACGATCATCGCCAGCGGCGTGATCGCCACCAGGTTGACCAGGGCCATCAGGCCCATGGTCGTGTCGGCGAGCGTCCACACCAGGTCGATCGAACCCAGGGCGCCCAGCATGGTGGCCACCAGGAACACCACCTTGTAGCCGAACAGGACGCCCTCGTTCCGCGTCAGGTACTCGATGTTCGACTCGCCGTAGTAGTAGTTGCCGAGCACCGACGTGAACGCGACCAGGATGATGATCAGGGTCATCAGGTGCAGCGCCCACGGCCCCAGGGACGCCATGACCGCGTGCTGGGCCAGGTCGCCCTCCAGCCCGCCGTCGAGCGGCTCGTCCCCCCTGCCCAGCAGGACGATGCAGGCGGTCACCGTGCACAGCACCAGGGTGTCGAAGTACACGCCCAGGGTCTGGACCAGGCCCTGCTTGACCGGGTGGGTGACCGAGGCGCTGGCCGCGGCGTTGGGGGCGGAGCCCAGGCCCGCCTCGTTGGAGAACATGCCCCGGCGCACACCCTGGACGATCACCGTGCCCAGCGCGGCGGCGCCGAACTCACGGAGGCCGAAGGCGTGCTCGAAGATCATCACGAACACACCGGGGACCTCCTGGTAGTTCATCGCCATGATGACCAGGCCGATGACGACGTAGAGGGCCGCGAAGGCGGGGATGAGCGCCTGGGCGGTGTGCGCGATCCGGCGGACGCCGCCGAAGATCACCAGCGCGGTGGCCACGACGACCGCGACGCCGACGGCGGCCGACAGCCACAGGCCCGAGCCGGTGCCCAGGGCGTCGGAGGAGTTGGTCACGGCACCGGCGATGGTGTTGCTCTGCGCCGCGTTGAAGACCATCGGGAAGGTCAGGATGAGGATGATCGCGAAGAGGACCCCCAGCCAGCGCTGGCCGAGTGCCCGCTCCATGTAGTAGGCGGGGCCGCCGCGGTAGCCGGTGCGGTCACGGACCTTGTACAGCTGGGCGAGGGTGGACTCCACGAAACTGGCCGCGCCCACGATCAGCGCCATCGCCCACATCCAGAACACCGCGCCGGGGCCGCCCAGCGAGATCGCCACGGCCACACCGACGATGTTCCCGGTCCCCACCCGGGCCGCGGCCGAGATCATGAACGCCTGGAGCGAGGAGACGGCCTTCTTGCCGTCCGGAGCGATCTCGGGCTCGCCTCTGACGACCTTGAACATCTCCGGGATCATCCGGAGCTGGACCAGGCCCGATCCGAAGGTGAAGTAGAGGCTGACCACCACGAGCAGGGGGATCAGGATCCATGCCCAGAAAACGTCGTTGACGCCGCCTATGGCCTCGGTGAGACTCGCGCTGAGGGTGGGTGCTGCGTCTGCGGAAATCACGGGGGTCGAGCTCCTTCGCTCAGGTTGAGGGACAACCGCCCACTCATACCCGTGCAGAGGGCTCGTATCACCATGTGGACGACCCTTGTCTGGACATTGTCCGCCCGGTGATATTTCCGTTATACGGATCTTTGTCCAGATTCATCTCGCCGACCGATGCGCACCCGCCCCGGATCAGCCCTGGTGAACGAGGTCCGCGTACTCCGGGTGACGCTCCAGGAACGCCTGGACGAAGGGGCAGATGGGCACGATCCGCAGCTCCCGCGCACGGATGGTGTCCAGGGACTCCCGGACGAGGGCGCTGCCCACGCCCCGGCCCTCGTAGGCCGGGTCGACCTCCACATGGGGCAGGGCCAGCACCCCGTCGTCGATCAGGTGGTAGGCCGAGAACCCCGCCAGGTTCCCGTCCACCCTCACTTCGAACCTCGACCGCTCCCGCGCGTCCTCGACCGTCAGCTCCATGGCCATCATCGCTCCGTGCGTCGGCCCCGCACGCGGCGCGTGCGGGGTACGTGCGCCCCACAGAATGCCACGTTCCCGTTGCCGGTTCCGTGGTCGGATACCAGCGTTCCCGCCCTTTCCACCCGTGAAGTCCGTTCCGGCCACCACGACGGGAACGGCACCGCGGCCTCCTGACGACGGCCTCCGGCCCCTTCCCACGCGGTCGCGGACGTCCCCGCCCGGCCGGGAGGGAGCGGCGTCACCCCCGGACGACGTAGGGGTCGGTCACCCCGCCGGGGCACGCCAGCGCCGAGATCTCCCATCCGGCCAGACCGGCCCCCGCCCGGTAGGAGCTCTCCAGGAACTCCAGGACCGAGGCACGCGGGTCCGGCATCCGGCGCACGTCGGCGTAGCGGAGCAGCGCCAGGTGGCCGTTCCCGCTCTTGGTCCACTCCGCGGCCACCGGAGACAGCGGCTCCTGGGCCAGACCGTCCGGTTCCGGCGCCGTGTAGGAGTAGAAGCAGGGTTCGGGGACGGCGTCGTCGCCGAACCAGAAACCCGAGCTGACGACCTCCCGCGAGTAGGCCTCCCGGACGAGTCCGCCCGCGTCCCGCGGCTGCGGAACGGGGTGCGGGGAGAAGCGGGTGACGGCGATGTCGAAGGTGTGCCAGAAGTGGTGCACGGGGCTGATCTTGCCGGAGAAGCCTGACGAGAACTCCTCCAGCACCAGGTTGACCTGGCTCAGCACCTGCCAGTACCGCGTGGCGTGCTCGGGGACGTAGGTGGCGTGCTCGTGGTCCTGCGCGAAGGGCCGGTCGGAGTCCGGCAGGTCGAAGGGGCGCGCCACCGAGATCGACCCGTCCACACCCACGCCGTCCAGCAGCGACTGGAACCGCAGGTAGAAGTCGGCCACGCTCAGCCCCTCCAGCGGAAGGGAGGCCTCCTGCCCGTCGAGCGTCGACACGACCAGCCGGTGGCGGACGAAGTCGAAGTCGACCGTGAACACCGGGTTGCCGTCGCTCAGTCCCATCGGCCGGGAGGTGAGGCCGGACCCGGTCAGGTGGAAGGGCACGTGCCACCAGTGGTTGCGGCGGGGACTGTGCTCCAACCGCACCTTGCCGACGATCTGCTCGAAGCGGTGCAGGGTCTGCTTGGTGTCGTACCAGGAGTCGAGCGGGAAGTCCGGGAACAGTTCCATGTGGTGCTCCGTCTCTGTGTGACCAACGCTTCGGCACGCGCGCGGCGCGGCCCCTGCCCTGGGGAACCCGCCGCGCCGGCCGCCGGGGCCCTCAGGGCACGGGCGGGCCGCCCTCAGCCGACGCCTCCGGTGCCGAGCCCTGTCCCACCACCCCGCTCGCGCGGGTCCGCGGCGGTGGAACGCCGGCGCCGCAGGGATCCGCGCCGGCGTTCTCGGCGGGCGGGCGCTGCGCGGCCGGTCGGCGGGCGGCCTCGCGTTCGCCGTGCCCGGACGAGGGCAGCGTGAGGCGGACCGCGTCGAGCACGCGCGCGTAGACCGTCCCGTGGGCGTGCAGGGCGGTGCCCAGGAGTTCCAGGCAGGGCCGGAACCGCACCAGGAGCGCCTCCCCGGCGGCGGTGTCACCCCGGGCGGCGAACTCCAGGACCACGGCCAGATGGTCGGAGAGTGCGCCGTCGCTCACCCGCCACCCCGCCCGGGTGTAGGCGTCGGCCGCCTCGGCCAGTGCGTGGCCGCGCCGCCGCGGGTCGCCGCCGGTGTAGTGGGCCAGGTGCAGGGTCCTGCGGCGACGCGGGTCGAAGACGTCCGCGTAGTGCTCGCAGAGCTCCGGCTCCGGCGTGGTGGTGGCGTACTCGCAGAACTCGTCGAGGGCCTCGCGCACGGCGCCGCGCGGGATCCCGGCGACCGCTCGGGCCACCAGCGGCAGGCGGTCGAAGAAGAGCTCGTCCGGGTAGCCCAGCAGGACCGCGGCGGCCTGGCGCGTCACCGCGACGCGGTGCGCGCGCCGGGCGGCGCGCCCGGCGGCAGCTTCGGCGGCGTCGCCCCCGGGACCCCCTGGGCTCCCGAAGCCCCCTGGGCCCCCGGTGCCCTCCGTGGCGTTGGTGGTGGTGTCGGTCATCCCCGCTCCTCCTCCCGGATTGCGGTGCCCGCGCCGCGGTCGCCGTCGGTCTCCCGCGGCGGGAGCAGGCCGTCGGGCCGTCCGTTGCCGTCCCAGTCGAGGGGATCGGCGCGGTCCGGCCGCGCGGCCCTCCCGTCGCTCGTCCGGCGGTCGCGCGGCGCGTGGGACATCCGCACCGGCACGCCGCGGCCGTAGGTGTGGCGCACCCGGGCCGACGAAAGGGCGGACCAGGAGCACGTGGCGCCGCGCGGACCATCCCGCGGTCCGTGTTCCGGCCGTTCCGTACCCGCCGAACGGTCATCGGTCACCTGGTTCTCCCAGGTGATGGTTGCGTCCTTGGCATGAGCATTCCAGGAACAGAATCCCGCGCGGGTCACACCGCGGGCGGAACGCACCGCCGTGTCATGGCTCCACCGGCCCCGGTAGCACACGTCACCCTCTCCGAGCTGGGATCTCGTGCCGCCAACGGGCTCCGGCCGGGCCAGGGACGAACCCGCGCGCGGCGGGGCGCCGCCCCTTCCGCCGCCTTGACCTCGTACCGCCATCGCGAATACACCTCGTTGACCTGGGCGCCGCCCGGAAGGGACGAGCCGGAGCCGGCCTCCCACGACATTCCGTTCACGAATATGCCCCGCGTCGTGCCGAACTCCCACTTCCCACACCGCCCGGGACGACAATCGTGGTGAATCGCCGACAAGGGGTCCGTATGCGAGCGGAAGTGGGAAAGCCGTCAGACGCACCGGAACAGCGCAGGGCGACCCCGCCCCGGGGCGCGCCGACCGGCCGCCTCCGGCCCGAACGGTACGCGCCTCGGCGGGGCCTCCGGCCCACCCCCGGACGCCGTCCACAGCCTGTGGACGACGCGGCGGCGCGACTCCGTCAGGGGGCCACGTCGCGGGCGCGCACGAGCACGGCCGCGCGGTTGCCGACCTTCACCCGTTCCAGGGCGCGCACCCCGGGAGGCAGGACGACCCGGCGCGTGCGCGCGGTCACCACCACCACGGCGTGCGGGGGCAGGACCCGGCCCAGGGAGGCCAGCAGTGCCCCCATGGGGTCGTCACCGGGGATCCGGCCCCGCCAGTGCGTGAGATCGCCGTAGGGCACGTCCGTCACCACCAGGTCGGCCTCGACCGGCTCCGACAGCGTGAACACGTCCGCCACACCCGTCTCGTGGGGGAGGTCACCGCCCATCGCGACCAGACCCGCCGCCAGGGCTCCGGCGGTCTCGGCCCGCCCGACGAACTCCGCGCGGCCGAAGTCCAGCGCGGAGCGGCGCAGCTCCTCCTCGCGCTCGGCCAACCCGGCGCGCGTCAGCAGTGCGAGGTTGCGCGCGGCCAGGGCGACCGCGTCGGGGTCCACGTCCGTGGCCCGCGCGTGGACGATCCGGTCCCGGTGCAGCAGCCCCAGCACGGTCACCAGATAGCCGCTGCCGCAGCACGGGTCCCACATCCGGACCCGGGTCTGGGGAAGGTGCGCCAGGCCCCGCTGGAACAGCTCGCTGGCCAACCGCACCGGGAACCCGGGGAACCCCGGCGCGGACCGCAGCACGTTCCCGCTGGCCAACGCCGAGTGGTCCGCCCGTTCCGTGGCGTACCGGTAGACCACAACCGCCCCCTCGACTTTCCCCACAACAGCGAAGGCCCGGCGTCCTCAGACGCCGGGCCTTCCTCTGCGGTCCTGACGGGATTTGAACCCGCGGCCTCCACCTTGACAGGGTGGCGAGCACTCCTAACTGCTCCACAGGACCTCGCTGCGTGTACAACTCTAGCGCGACTTCGGAGTACTTCGTACCGGAGCCGTCCTAGAGTGACGGAGAACGCTCAACTCTCCAGAAGGGAACCGGTGTGAACGAGTCCTCGGCTCCCCTGCCGCCCGGCCCCGACTCCACCCGGGTCGACCGCTGGCTGTGGGCCGTGCGCCTGGTCAAGACGCGCGCGGACGCCGCCCAGGCCTGCCGCGGCGGGCACGTCCGCGTCAACGACCGCCCGGCGAAACCGGCCACGACCGTCAAGCCCGGCGACGAGGTACGGGTCCGCCTGCACGGGACCACGCGCATCGTCGACGTCGCGCACGTGCTGGCCAAGCGGGTCGGCGCACCCGTCGCCGCGCGCTGCTACGTCGACAGGACGCCCGCACCGCCCCCGGAGGCGGCGGTGCCGTTCGTGCGGCGCGACCGCGGCGCGGGCCGGCCGACCAAGCGCGACCGGCGCCAGATGGAGCGTATGCGCGCGGAGCTGCCTCCGCCGGTGTGAGGCCCCGGAAGTGGCCGTCAGGCGTGCAGCCGGCGGCTCGCGGGGCCGTGCTCGGCCAGGCTGTGCTGCTCCAGGAAGGACAGGACCGCCCGGGTCGAGTCCGGCTCGTCCTCGTGCAGGTAGCCGTGGCGCATCCCGGGCCGTGTCAGCAGGCGGGCGTCGGGGATGCGCTCGGCGAGCAGGACGGCGTTGCCCACGGGCGTGAGTTCGTCGTCCTCGCCGTGCACGACCAGGGTCGGCGCGGCGATGCCGGGCAGCAGGTCCCATCCGTCGTAGCCCGTGCTGGCCCCGAAGTGCAGGCGCTGGGCGCGCAGGGGCCCGCGCGGCAGGACGCGGGCGACGGTGTCGGGATGCTCGGCCGCCCAGGCGGGCGTGTAGAACAGGGGGCCGATCAGGTCGCGTCCGGCGGCCGTGCCGGCCTGGCGCAGCGCCAGCGTGGCGGACCGGGGCCGCTCCACCTCGCGGTCCCCTCCCGGCGCGGTCGAGCCCAGGACCAGCGCGCCGAGCCGCTCGGGCGCCAGCGCGGCGAGGGTCTGGGCGACCTTGCCGCCCATCGAGAAGCCGTAGACGTGGGCGCGACCGATACCGAGATGGTCCAGGACGGCGAGGGCGTCGCGGGCGAACAGCTCCAGGCTGTAGGGCTCCCCCAGCGGGGCGTCGCTGCCGCCGGTGCCGCGGAAGTCGGTCCGCACGACCCGGTGCCGTCGGACCAGGCCGGTGTGGACGCCGTCCCACATCTCGTGGTCGAGCGCCTGGCCGTTGAACAGGAGGAGGGGGTCGCCCTCTCCGTGGACGTCGTACCAGAGGCGGGTGCCGTCAGCGGCGATCAGGTGGCTCACGGGTCCGGACACTACCCGCGGGACCCGGATCGCGCCGCGTCGCGGGTCACACCCGGCCGGAGCGGCCGTCGGCGCGCACCGCGGACCTCGTTCATCCAGGACGGCGCCGCACTCCCGGCTCAGGTGGGCATGTGCGCGGGATTGCGCACCAGCGGCGAGAGGCTGGGCGTCCCCGTGACCGGGTCCGGGAAGACCTCGGCGGACAGCCCGAAGACATCGCGGACCAGGTCCTGGGTCACCACGTCCCGGGGGCGGCCGGCCGCGTACACCGAACCGTCGAGCATCGCCACCAGATGGTCGGAGTAGCGCGAGGCCAGGGTGAGGTCGTGCAGGACCATCACCACCGTGGTCCCCTGCGTCCGGTTCAGCTCCAGCAGCAGGTCCAGGACCTCCACCTGGTGCGCGATGTCGAGGAACGTGGTGGGCTCGTCCAGGAGCAGCAGGTCGGTCCGCTGGGCCAGCGTCATGGCGATCCACACCCGTTGCCGCTGCCCGCCGGAGAGCTCGTCCACCGACCGCTCCGCCAGGTCCAGCGTGCCGGTGGCCTCCAGGGCTTCCTGCACCGCCTCGTCGTCGCCGCTCGTCCAGCGCCGGAACCAGCCCTGGTGCGGGTAGCGGCCGCGTCCCACCAGGTCGGCGACGGTGATCCCGTCCGGAGCGACCGGGCTCTGCGGCAGCAGGCCCACGGTCCGGGCCACGTCGCGGGTGGGCAGGGTCCGGATGTCGGTGCCGTTGAGCAGCACGCGGCCCCCGCGCGGCGGCAGCAGGCGGGCCAGTCCCCTCAGCAGGGTGGACTTGCCACACCCGTTGGCGCCGACGATCGAGGTGACGACGCCGGGCGGAACCGCCATGCTCAGACCGTCCACGATGGTCCGGTCGCCGTAGCCGAGCGAGAGGTCCTCGGCCGCCAGGGCCGAGAACGCGGCCGAGCCGGCGGTGTGCGCGGTGTCGGACGGGATCATGTCAACCACCTGCCCCGGACCGGTTGGTCCGCATGAGGAGCCAGAGAAGGTACGGCGCGCCCACGATGCCGGTGACGACCCCCACGGGGAGGACGATGTCGGGGATCGTGAACTGCGCGAGGAGGTCGGACGCGAGCATGATGAGCGCTCCGATCAGCGCCGCGGGCGGCAGCGCCAGACGCCCCGACCGGACGGTGCGCCGGGCGATCGGAGCACTGACCAGGGCGACGAACGCGACCGGTCCGGTCACCGCGACCGCCGAGGCGGCCAGGGCGACCGAGGTCAACAGTAGCCAGAGCCTGGACCGCTCGGCGGGCACGCCGAGCGAGGTGGCGGAGTCGTCGCCCAGTTCGAGCGAGCGCAGGCGCCCGCCGAGCAGGACCAGGACCACCACCAGGACGGCGAAGCAGGCCAGCAGCGGGTTGAGGGTGGGCCAGTCGGCGCGCGCGAGGCTGCCGGTGATCCAGGTCAGGGCCACACGGGCGTCGCGGATGTCGCTCTGGGTCAGCACCCAGGAGACGACGCTGGTCGACAGCGCCGCCACCCCGATACCGATGAGCAACAACCGGTAGCCGACCACGCCCTGGCGCCAGGCCAGCAGGTAGATGGCCGTCGCGGCGGCGAGCGCGCCCAGGGACACGAACCCGGCCAGCGCGAGCCCGCTGAGGCCCAGGTAGACCACGCCCAGGACCCCGGCCGCGCTCGCGCTGTGGGTGATGCCGACGATGTCGGGACTGGCCAGCGGGTTGCGGACGATGGTCTGCAGGAGCGCCCCGGACAGGCCGAGACAGGCGCCCGTGACCACCGCGGTGAGCAGGCGCGGGAGCCGCAGCTCGATCAGAACGAACCGGGTGACCTGGTCGGCCCGCCCGGTGAGGAGGTCGAGGAGTTCGGGCAGGGACACCGACGCCCGGCCCACGCTCACACCGACGACCATCGCTCCGAGGAGCAGCAGGACGAGGACGGCCGTGACCGCCGCCTCGCGCCGGGCTCCGCGCCGACGCACGGCACGGACGGTCCGGCCCTGGCCGGTCGGACGGGTGGTGATCACAGCCGGACCGCCTTCCCCTTGCGCACCAGCGCGATGAACAGCGGCGCGCCGATCACCGCCGTGACGATCCCGACCTGCAGCTCACCCGGCCGGGCCACGACGCGGGCGATGACGTCGCAGGCCAGCAGCAGCGTCGGCGCGGCGAGCGCGCTGAAGGGGAGGATGAGCCGGTAGTCCAGGCCCACGATGCTCCGGGCGACGTGCGGTACGAGCAGGCCGACGAAGGCGATCGGTCCGACCGACGCCGTCGCGGCGCCGCACAGCGCGACGATCGCCACGGCCGCCGTGATCCGCGTCCGCGCGATGTTCTGGCCGAGCCCCCGGGCGACATCGTCGCCGAGCGCCAGCCCGTTGAGCGAGCGGCCCAGCAGGAGGGCGAGCAGCGCGCCACCGACGATGAACGGGGTGGTCTGGGCGACCACCGGCATCCCCCGCGCGGCCAGCGCCCCGACCTGCCAGAACCGCATCTGGTCCAGCGAGGACTGGTCGACCAGGAGCACGGCGGTGACGATCGAGGCCAGGGCGGCGGTGACCGCCGCTCCGGCCAGCGCCAGCTTGACCGGGGTGGCGCCCTCCCGGCCGAAACTCGACACCCCGTACACGACCACCGCCGACAGCGCGGCACCCCCGAAGGCGAACCACACGTACTCGCCGGGCGAGGTCACGCCCAGGAGGCCGATGGCGCCCACGACGAAGAGCGAGGCCCCGGCGTTGATCCCGAGCAGCCCGGGGTCGGCGAGCGGGTTGCGGGTCAGGCCCTGCATCACCGCGCCCGCCATGCCCAGGGCCAGGCCCGCCGTGAGTCCGACCAGGGTCCGCGGAAGGCGCTTCTCGATGACGACCAGGTGGTCGGGCAGGGCCGGGTCGGTGCGCAGCACCGCGTCGAGCACGACGCCCGGCGGCAGGGGGTTGGCCCCCACGGCGAGGCTGAGCAGCGCGGCCACCGCCAGGGCCAGGCCGAGCAGCGGGAAGCCGAACGCCACGCGCGGCCGAACGGGCTTGCGGGTGGCAGGGGCGGTGCGGGCACCGCCCCCGGTGGTGGTGGTCATCGGGGTGCCGCGCTACTCGGCGTTCTCGGCGGCGGCGACCAGCTCGGGCACGTACCGGTCGAGCATCCACGGGATGGAGAGCACGGTCGGGGCGCTGCTGGCCATGACGAAGTCCTCGCCCACGATCGGCGCGAAGCGGCCCTCCTGGACGGCGGGCATGGCGGCGACGAGGGGGTCGGAGGTGAACTCCTCCAGCGAGGCCTCGTCGGCGAAGTACATGACCAGGACGTCGGTCTCGATCTCCTGCAGGTTCTCGTAGCTGACCTGGAAGAAGAACGAGTCGTCGGGGTCGGAGTCCAGCTCGGACACGCTGGCGCCGGGCTCCATGCCCAGGTCGACCAGCATCTCCACGCGCGGGTCGTACTCCCGGTACACGTTGAGCACGTCGGCCTCGTTGGCGGCCGCGTAGAAGAAGGTGGTGCCCTCCAGCTCCGGGTTCTCACCGGCCAGGGCCTCGACCTGCGCCTGGGTGTCCTCCAGCAGCGCGGCGGCCTCGTCCTCCCTGCCGAGCGCACGGCCGACGATGTCGACCTGCTCCTGCCAGGTGGTGGCCCACGGCTGGTCGGGGTAGGCGACGGTCGGGGCGATCTCCTGCAGGCGGTCGAAGTCCTCCTGCGTGAGGCCGGAGTTGGGGGCCAGGATCACGTCGGGTCGGGCCTCGACGATCTCCTCCAGCGGCGGCGCGTCGGCGTGCGCGCCGGAGAGGATGGTGGGCTGCTCGCCGCCGAGCTCCTCGATCTTGTCGGCGTCCCACTCGAAGACGCCGTTCTCGTCACCGCCGTAGTCGTTGCGGGGCATGGCCACCGGTACCACGTCCAGGGCCAGCACGACGTCCTGCGCGGACCAGCCCCAGGTGACGACGCGTTCGGGCTCCTCGGCGATGACCGCCTCGCCCAGGGCGCTGTCGATGGTCACGGGGAAGGTGCCGTCGCCGCCATCACCGCCGGCCTGGGCGTCGTCGCCGGGGCCGGTCCCGGAGCAGGCGGTCAGGAGGGCGGCGCCGACGAGGGCGGCGGCGGTGATCTGGACGGGTCTGGACAGGGCGGTCATGCGGTGGGTCTCCTCGACGGGGGTACGGCCTCTGCCGACCGTGTCGGCACGGAGAGGGTTGGTTAGGCAAGGCAAGGCTAACAACACCTGACCTGCGCTTCGCCCCTGGCCCCCGCCGCCTCCCCCGGATGTGCGCCTCGCACCGCATCTTGAAAACAAAAAACCGATCTGTTCAAATAGACACACGAGGGCGGGTCACACCCGCCGCCGCGACAGGAGGGGAGCCGTCCCATGCCCGCCGCCTTCAGCGAGGCCGAACGCACCCGGATCACCGAGCGGCTGCTCAGCAACGGGGCACGGCTGTTCACCGCCCAGGGCCTGCGCAAGACCTCCCTGGAGGACCTGGTCGAGGGCACCGGTATCGCCAAGAGCAGCTTCTACCAGTTCTTCGCCGCCAAGGAGGCGCTCTACCTGGAGCTGATGATGCGGCAGGCCGCCGACGTCAAGCGCGAGGTCGTCGACGAGGCCCTGCTCAGCACCGAGGACGTCCGCGAAGGGCTGCGGCGCTTCCTGCACGCCACCCTCCGCCGACTCGAGACCGACCCGCTCTACCGGCGCCTCATGACCCATCCCGAGGAGATGGCCGCCGTCATGCGCCGGCTCGGCACCGCCGACCCGGGGACCGTCTCCGCCTTCGCCGCCTCGCCCGACAACCCCGCCAGGGCACTCGTGGACTTCATCTCCCGCCACCAGGAGGAGGGCGAGCTCCCCGGGCACGACCCCGCCGTGCTCGTCGGCGTGGTCCAGGCGGTCCTCGTACTCCCGCTCAACCGGGAGCTCCTCGGCGACCCCGGCCTGCTCCCCCGGATCCAGGACCTGCTGGTCGACATCGTCGCCACCGGCCTCACCCCTCGGAAGGACTGACCGCCATGACCGCCCGCGACACCCCACCGTCCGGCGCCGGGAGCGCCCTCATCGTCGGCGGCGGCATCGCCGGCCAGGCCGCGGCGCTGCGCCTGCACCAGGCGGGCTGGCGCGTCCGGATCATCGAACGCGCCCCGCGGCGACGCGGCGGAGGGTACGCCGTCTCCTTCGCGGGGATCGGCTACGACGCCGCCGAGCGGATGGGCGTCCTGCCCGACCTGCTCGACCGGCACATCACGCCGGACGCCCTGGTCTACGTCGGGAAGGACGGGACGGAGGCGTTCACCGTTCCCGGCCCGACCGTGCGGGCCCTGGCGGGCGAGCGCAACCTCAACCTGCTGCGCGGCGACATCGAGGACGTGCTGCACCAGAGGGTGCGCGATCACGCCGAGTTCACCTACGGCACGACCGTGGAGCGCGTCGAGCAGGACGCCGACGGCGTGCGCGCCACGCTCAGCGACGGCACCGAGGCCACCGCCGACCTGCTCATCGGCGCCGACGGACTGCACTCGGCGACCCGTGCCCAGGTCTTCGGACCGGAGTCGGCCTACCGCCGGGACCTGCGGCACATGGTGGGCGTGTTCATGCTCGACCGCCTGCCCGAGGGCCTGTCGCCCGGCGCCACCGCCTCGGTCACCGACACCGGCCGGACCCTGGCCGTCATCGACCTGGGCGTGAACGGGGCGGCGGCGTTCTTCGGCTACCGCTCCGACGACTCCGACCGTGAACTCGCCGAGGGCCCGCACACCGCCGTCCCGCGCGCCTACGGGGACATGGGCTGGGTGGCGCCCCAGGTGCTGGAGCAGCTCGCCGCGGCGGAGGACGTGTACTTCGACACCGTCAGCCAGATGGAGGTGGACGGGTGGAGCCGCGGCCGGGTGGTCCTGCTCGGCGACGCCGCCTGGTGCGTCACCCTCTTCGCCGGGTACGGCTCGGCCCTGGCCGTCGGCGGCGCGGACGCCCTGGGCACCGCCCTGGAGGAGTACCCGGACGACGTCCCGGCCGCCCTGGCCGCCTGGGAGCGGCGGATCCGCCCGGAGGCCGAGCGCAAACAGCGCCTGGGCCGCCGGGTCAAGGGCCTGTACGCGCCCAAGGACCCGTTCCGGCTGTGGCTGCGCGACCTACCGCTGCGCATGGCCTCCCACCCGCTCATGAGCCGGTTCCTCCAGCGCCGCCTCCAGATCCGCGGCTGAGCGGTGTGCCCCTGCCGCCGGGCTGTTCCGGTCAGGAGGACCGCTCCTCCTGGAGCAGCCAGGCGGCGGTTCCCCCGACCACCGCGCACCCGAGCACCATGAGCAGGAAGTGCCGACCGGTCTGCGGGTCGGCGACGTCGCTGAAATAGTCGGATTCCGCGGCAGCGGCCGCGGCCACCGCCCACTCGACCAGCAGGACGGCCGGCGGCACACACGCCAGCGCCACGACCGCCCCCAGCAGGAAGCGGGACGGACGGAGCAGATAGCGCACCACGACCCCCGCCAGCGCGGCCAGGGCCACCCAGAGGAGGACGGCGGGGAGCGTGGTGTCGTCGCCCGACGGAACCCAGCTCTCGTCGCTCGCCCACGGCAGAGCGCGCGACAGCAGCGCGACGACCATGCCCCCGGTCAGCAGGGCCGTGGCGGCCCGCAGCCGTTCCGCGTCGTAGGCGTGCGCGTGGAAGCGCACCTCCAGACGCTGGAGCCGCTGTCGGAGCTGTTCGGTCTCACTCGGCCGGTCGGCCGGGGAAGGCGCCATGGGGTCTTCTCCTGGGGGCGTCGTCGATGGAACACCCGTATGGGACCACGGCGGCGCGGCTCAGGTTCTCGCGGGTCCCCCGGGACGGCGCAGACCGACCTGGGCGTCGCGCACGTGCAGCGCCAGGTGCGTCTCCAGGCGGCGCGGGGAGGCGTCCCACCCCGCGCCGATCAGGACTCCGATACGGGTGAGCCGCTGCCGCACGGTGTTGCGGTGCAGGTGCAGCAGCTCGGCGACGCGCGCGACACTGCCGTCGGTCTCCAGGTAGTGGAAGGCGGTCCGGGCCAGGTCGGTGCCCCGCTCGTCGTCGTAGGCCAGCAGCGGGTCGACGGCGCGGGTGAGCGACCGCGGAAGACCGCCGGTCCGCGCCAGGTCCAGAAGCGCGTGAACCATGCCCAGCCGCTCGCCGTCGAGCACGCCGTCCCGGCCGAGGGTGACGAGCGACCCGAGAGCGAGCGACGCGCGCCGGTGCGCGTCGGGCAGGTCCCGAGGCGCCGTGACCGGCCCGGCGGCGCCCGCCCGCAGCGGCCAGCCGTGGCCGGCGAACGCGGCACGCAGCCCGTCCTCCCACGCGGGCGAGGCGGTGAGCAGGCACAGGTGGTCCTCGTGCACGATCATCACGGTCCGCCCGACCGCGGCGCGCAGCACCTGCCGGCACCGCCGCGCGTCCGCGAAGGACACGTCCAGGGCCACGCACCACAGGCGGTCGTCGGAGCGCAGGCCCCACCGGCGCATCCGCCGCTCCAGCCGGTCGTGCGGCAGATCCACCCCGGACAGCAGGTCGTCGACCAGCTCGTGCTGGCCGCGCAGGTCGGCGTCCTCCTCCGCACGTGAGAAGAGCAGGGCGAGGGCCGCGTGCACGGCCACCCTCTCCAGCAGCGCCCTGCCATCGGGGTCCAGGACCGACCCCGTGTGCAGGGTGCCCAGCGTCTCGGCCGCCGCGGTGATCGCGACGGCGGTGCCGGGCTCGGGGACCGCGTCCGCCGCCGCCCGGTCCACCGTCGCGGCGAGCAGCCCGCCTGAGGCGTCCCGCAGGTAGAGGTCGTCGTCGAGCGCGCCGCGTCCGATGGTGAGGACGCGGTCGACGTCCGGGGAGACCATCACCGCGTCCAGGAGCCTGCGGTCGAGCTCCAGCATCCGGGTGGCCAGCTGCAGCTCGGCGGCACTGCGCCGGTGCTCCACGTTGAGCAGTTCGGTCCGGCGGGCCATCTCCTCGAAGCGCAGCGAGTTGTCGATCGCGACCGCCGCCTGCTTGGCGATCGACTCGACGCAGCTGACCTCCTCCGGCTCGAACCGGCGGGACCGCCGCTCGGCCACGATGAGCGCGCCGATCACCCGGCCCGCCACGGTGAGCGGGGCGCCCATGATCGTCTCGACCGCCTCGGCCCGCACGATCTCGTCCACCTCCGGGTCGTGGACGACCGACGCGTCGCCCAGGTAGTCGGAGGTCTGGAACGGCGCCAGGCCGGTGGCCACCTGCCCCAGCACCCCGACCCCGAGCGGCATGCGCAGGGCCCGGTAGGCGGGCGTGGTCACGCCGTCGGACTGGCGGATGTAGGTGTCGCCGCGCTCGGGGTCGTTGAGGCTGATGTAGGCCATGTCCGCGCCGACGATGGCGCGCGTGCGGCGCACGATCGCCTGGAGGACGGCCTCCACGTCCCGCAGCGCGGTGAGGTCCGTGGCCGTGTCGAGGAGGACCCTCAGCAGGTCCTCACGCGAGCGCCGCATGGTGTTCGCCATGCACATAGCGTACGCGGATCAGTGGTCGCCAGCACATCGTGCCTCACATCACCGCCGCGTTAAGTTTCCGTAAGTTGCCTGGTCATCCGCCACGCGGTGGTGCGCACCGGGCCCCACGACCCGGAGGCCGCCCTCGCGCGGGCCGACACGAAAGGACGGACGACGGTGCAGATCACCGGGGCGGTACTGGAGCAGATCGGGCGGCAGCGCCCGTACGCGGAGTCGACCCCCATCAGCGTGACCAGGGTGGAGCTCGCCGACCCCGGCCCGACCGAGGTCCGGGTACGGATCGAGGCGGCCGGAGTGTGCCACTCCGACCTGTCGGTGCTCGACGGCAACCGCGTACGCCCGGTCCCGATGCTGCTCGGGCACGAGGCCGCGGGCCGCGTCGAGGCCGTCGGCTCGGAGGTGTCCGATATCGCCGTCGGCCGCCGCGTGGTGATGACGTTCCTGCCGCGCTGCGGTGCGTGCGACGGCTGCCGGACCGATGGCCGGCTGCCCTGCGGGCCCGGCAGCGCCGCCAACAACGACGGCCGGCTGCTGCACGGATCGCGCCACCTCACCCGCGACGGCGAGACCGTCCACCACCACCTGGGAGTCTCCGGATTCGCCACGCACGCCGTCGTGGACCGCGCCTCCCTGGTCCCCGTCGACGACGACGTACCGGCCGAGATCGCGGCGGTCCTCGGCTGCGCGGTGCTCACCGGTGGCGGCGCGCTCCTCAACGCGGTACGGGCCGCGGAGGGCGAGAGCGTCATGGTCGTCGGCCTCGGCGGGGTGGGCGTGGCCGCCCTGCTGGCCGCCGTAGCGGAGGGGGCCGGTGACGTCATCGCCGTCGACACCCTCCCCGAGAAGCTGGACCTGGCGCTGCGGCTGGGCGCCACGCACGCCTACACCCCCGACGAGGTGGCCGACCTGGGGATCAGGGCCGCCCACGCCATCGAGTGCGCCGGGCACCCGCGCGCCCTGGAGACCGCGTTCGCCGCCACCGCCCCGGGCGGGCGCACCGTGACGGTGGGCCTGCCGAACCCGACCGCCACGGCTCGGCTCTCCCCGCTCACGATGACGGCCGAGGCGCGCACCGTCATCGGGTCCTACCTGGGCTCCGCCGTCCCCGCGCGCGACATCCCGAAGTTCGCCCAGTGGTGGCGCGAGGGCCGACTCCCCGTGGAGCACCTGATCAGCCGCCGCATCCGGCTGGACGAGATCAACGAGGCCATGGACGAGCTCGCCGAGGGCAGGGCCGTCCGCCAGGTCATCGTCTTCGACGAGTGACCCCCGAGTAGCCACCGACCCGGGCACGACCGTGCCCGGGGATCACGAAAGTACTGGTCAATGAGTCAGACACCCTCCCGGCCGGACGCGGCTTCGGCGCACTGGAAGGCGGGCCCCTTCGAGGTCCGGCTGCCCTTCGTGCACTACAGGTTCCAGTGGCAGGACTACACCCAGGGCCTGGTCATGTGCGCGGTCGACCTCGCCGCGATCCCGCTGCTGACCGAACTCCTCGGAATGCCGTTCGAGGCGGCGCTCGCCGTCGTGGTCCTCAACGGGCTCCTCTACCTGGTCCACCACCTCCTGGGCGACCCGGTCGTGCCCGGCTGGATCACCCCGGCCATCCCGCTGCTGATGGTCTACTGCCAGCAGTTCCCCGAGGGCCCCGAACGGGTCCAGGCACTCGTCGCCTTCCAACTCGTCCTCGCGGCGCTGTCGATCACCCTGGGGGTGACCGGCCTGGCCTCGAAGGTCGTCCGCTTCATCCCGAACGCGCTGCGCGCGGGGATCGTCGTGGGCGCCGGCTTCGCGGCGGTCCAGAGCGTCTTCGCCGAGGGCGGCCGGTTCGAGACCTTCCCGTGGACGATCTCCATCGCCGTCGGTCTGGCCTTCGTCCTGCTGTACTCCAAGGGCTTCGCCAGGGCCCAGGCACACAGCCGGGTGCTGCGGCTGATCGGCAGCCTCGGCATCCTGCCGTGCATCCTGCTCGCCGTCGTCGTCGCCCCGCTCTTCGGCGAGGCGCCGTGGCCGACCCTGGAATGGGGCTTCGCCACACCCGACTTCGTCACCCTGTGGACGCAGTACACCGTCTTCGGTGTGGGCTTCCCCCCGGCGATGATGATGCTCAGCGCGATCCCCACCGTGGCCGCCGCCTACATCGTGGTCTTCGGCGACGTCCTGCAGGCGCGCGCCGTCCTCGACGAGGCCTCCGAGGTCCGCACCGACGAGAAGGTCACCTACAACCCGAACCGCGCCCACATCATCTTCGGCGGGCGCAACGCCATCATGGGCATCATCGGCCCGGACGTCACCATGTGCGGCCCCCTGTGGGCGGCCATGCACGTGGCCATCTCGGAGCGGTACAAGAAGGGCCGCGACGCCATGCAGTCCATCTTCGGCGGCGCCGGATCGTTCCGCTGGGGCACCAACACCGGCCTGTGGCTGCTGCCGATCGTCTCGCTGGTCGAACCCGTCCTCGGCGTGGCGCTCGCCCTGACCCTCATCATCCAGGGGTTCGTGAGCGTCAAGGTCGGCATCCTGGAAGCCCGCAGCCGCACCGACCTGGGCATCGCCGGTGTCACCGGCGCCGTCCTGGCCCTCAACGGTGCCGCCTGGGGCTTCGCCGTGGGCATCGTCCTCTGCCTGCTCGTGTACGGCCGCCGGTTCTTCTCCGGCGAGGACGACGGCGTGATCAACCACGACGGGAAGTCCATCGGCACGTCCCCCGACAAAGTCATGGAGGCCTGACCGGACGGTGGCGAGCTGACCGCCGACCCGAAGGGCCCGGACCCCGCGTCCGGGCCCTCAGCCATGCCCCGGGAGACCCACCCGACGCGCACCCCCTGAAGCCGCCCCCCGACGCTGGGCACGAAAAACGCCCGGAGCCTGTGGGCTTCCGGGCGTTGGTGCTGCTCAAGGTGAGTGGCTAGGGGCGGGGTCGAACCGCCGACCTTCCGCTTTTCAGGCGGGGTAAGTGGTGGGTCGGGGTGCTGGCCTGCGGGGTGGATATCCGCGTGGGTCCGGGTGAGTCCAACGCCGGTTGCTGTCGTTGCTGTCACCGCTGCTGTCAGACCACGGCTCTCCCCGCCTGCCCAGACGGAGCCACAGACCGCCCGCCACAGGGGTGCCGCACGGGCGCTCCTCCCCCGCCATCGCTCGATCAACCACAGGACGCCGGTCACCACGCCGCCGTGCCGAGGTGCCCGATAGCGCCGGGGCCGGCCACCCCAGACAGTCGCACTCCGCTATCGGGTACCTCGGGATCTGAGCACGTCATCAACCATTGGCACTCAAAGCTCTGCGCAACGGGTATGGCCTGCTTCACCATGGTTCTCTTCGGCAGCTCTGGCCCCACTCGCCGTGTGGACCTATCCGAACGGCCATGGAGCGCACGGCCAACGGCCGTGCGCTCGGGACCGGGCGGCAGCCCGCAGCCCGAGCGGCGGCCGAGGGCCGCTGCGACGGCGCTTGCGCCGTCGCCTTGATCCCATACAGCCCAATTCGGCACTGCTCAATCGATGAATACGGCTAGTGGATCAACTACCACAACCGGCCCCTCGATCACGAGAGAATCATGGCCGACCGAGGGCCCCAAACCCAGCTCTTTTGGCCAGTCTTCAAACATCTTCATCAAAGATTCCCTCATACCCTGGTTCCTTCTAATGGAACGAGGAAGAATGCGAAGATGGCTCAGAAGGTCAAGGCTATCCCCCTCTTTGATGACCTTGGTTGCCTTCCCAACCAAGGTAGCCTCCCCCTCCAAATCCTTAAGGTTTCGCAGCATGTACTGCTGCTGAGCAGAAAAGACCACAGACAATTCTCCGTCATTGCCCATCGAAACCAGCGAAGTTTCATCCTTCTTTTCATCGGGGTTCTGAAAGAGCACGGACATCATTGTAATGATTTGCCGCGATTCCGCGTCTTTCAGTTCAGGGGCATCCATCGACTGCATCATTTTGATAAGCTGAAAAAGTGAGTCGATCATATTGTTAATAGGGGAAAGCTCAAACTCCCTAGTAACCTCTACTGCACTTCTCTTCAGCGAAGAAACATCAACATCATCATCGATTTCAACCAAGCTCTCCTGCATCTTTCCATACAAGAGATTAAAGGAGTGCTTTTCTGAAATCTGAAGCACCCTCTCCCGCATCTTTTTCTGCGGCATTTGAACAATACCAGGATCAGCGTCCAACTCGACCACCCCAGGACCCTGGTCACTCTCCTGAGTTATAGTCTCCCTTATTTCTTTCGTGTCCCCAGGATCGAGATTTGAAATATAGTCAGAAAGTCGGGCGGTGTCCAGGTAGTAGAAGTCACGAAGGATCATTTTTCGTTCCTCTTTTTGCTTGGTGTTGCCGCCTGGTTCAAGGCTGCCTCAATCTCTACAACTTCAGCCTCAGTCAAAACGAGAGGAGAATTAGAGTAGGCAGCGTAGCTCCCAGGATGACGAACTCGTTCAAGATGAAGCGGAAATTTTCTGAGCAAGGACCACTTTTTTCTATGGCCCAACTTTACTCTCAGTCGAACATTAAATTCCTTGGGCGCCAGGATCGACTCAAAGCCCTCGCCCTTAAATTCCAAGAAGAGCTGCTGGGCACTCCTCCCTGGAACAAAAAAGACTGCCGGGAGATCCATCTTGTCTTCAGCACCTCTTGCAGCCATAAGAGTGGTTCTCACGCCATGCCACTTCATTTCGCGCCCTTGGGCGGCGTCAAATTTCATTGAAAGATTTTCTATCACCAAAGGCTGGGCACCAGGGTTATAAAAAACAAATGGAAATCGAAGCAAGATCGAATCGGGTGAAACCTTGGCTGCAAACGAGTGGGGAGGAAAGCACTTCAACCTCCCCCTTCTGGCATTCAACCACCAGAAAGAAGAAGCAGTAAAAAGGAGAGCCAAGACAGAGATTCCCACGCCTGGCTCCTTTTTGAGAAACCTGGCTAGACTGAGAACTATGTCCTGCAGTTGGTCTATCCACACCTAGCTATCATCACACAGAAGACCCAAGTTAGGCGAGGTCTGGAGCAAAATTGACCATCCGCCGAGAGCATGTTTGAGAGGTGTTCTACTTTTAGTACCACATAGTCCTAATTTTCCATTAGATTTCAAACCAGGTCTTGCGGCCGGAGAGGGTGGCGTGGCTGCCCCATGAGGTGGCCAGGGCGTCAACGAGGAACAGGCCGCGACCGTGTTCGGCGTCGGGTTCGGGCTGCGCCACATACGGAGCGTCGAAGTACGAACCCCCATCGTGGACAGTGACGCGCACACTGTGGCCGTGCTCGTGCTCGATGAGGACGCCGAACCCCGCCCCGGGAAGGTTGGACGGGGTGTGCTGAACGGCGTTGGTCGCTAACTCGCTCGTGAGTAGTACCGCGTCATCCACGACCGGGCAGTCGCCCAGGCGGTCGGCGACGAACGCGCGTACAGCGGCAACCTGGTCGGGGCGGCCGTAGAACCACCCGTGATGGATGGTCACGGTGTGCTGGGGCCTGTCTGCATGGAGGGACATGGGGTTTCACCTCGTGCTCTGAGCGCAGGGGGCGGACACTGAGCTGCATGACTAGTACTATTAGTACGGCTACCGTACATTGAATGCGTGTGTAGCGCACTGGTTTGCGCGCACAATAAGTACGGGTCTTGTAGTCGAAGTGAGGGAGAGTGCCCCATGTTCGGACTGTCTGTGCGGTTCACGCTCAAGGACGAGGCTGCTGCCGACGGCTTCGACGCCCTGGTGGCGGAGACGCTCCCGCACATCCGCCAGAGCGAACCGGGGACGCTCGTGTACGCGGTCCACACGGTGGAGGGCAAGCCGCTGGAGCGGATCTTCTACGAGCTGTACGCCGACCGCGCCGCCTTCGAGGCACACGAGGAACAGCCGCACGTGAAGCGGTTCCTGGACGCTCGCGGTGCCTTCCTGGCCTCGGTGGACGTGGACTTCCTCGCGCTGATGGACGGCAAGGGTGTCCAGGAATGAGCACCGACTACCAGAAGGCGCTGGGCCGCAAGGTGGCCAAGCACCGCAAACAGCGCGGCCTGTCCCAACGCGAGTTCGCCGGACTCGTCGGACGTTCCGAGACCTGGGTGTCCCAGGTAGAACGCGGGGTGCGCAAAGTCGACCGCATGGTGGTCCTCGAAAAGCTGGCCGAGGTCCTGGACATTCCCGTGTCCGAGCTCGCCGCGGAGGCTCCCATCGTCGCCGCCTCCAACGAGGAACCTCCGGGCAGTAGCCGCCTGCGGCTGATCCTGAGCGGATCGCACGCCCTGGCCGCGCTGCTGCGCCGCAACCCCGCGACGGTCGACATGGACGACCTCCGCCAGCGGGTCGATCGTGCCTGGGAGCTGACGCACGCCAGCGCCTACATGGAGCTGACCGAGATCCTGGAATCGCTGATCCCCGACCTGGAGTCGGCCGCACGCTCGGTCCCCAACGGCGAACGCCTGGAACTGTTCCGGCTCCTCAACGCCGCCTACCGGGCCTGCTCGTCCACGCTGTCCCGCCTGGGCGAGTACGAAGCGGCCTGGATCGCCGCCGACCGCGCCATCACTGCGGCCGAGCGGGCGGAAGATCCGCTCCTCATGGCGGCTGGCGAGTTCCGCCTGTGCCTGACCTTCCAGGGTGCGCGCCACTACGACCAGGTGGAGGCCACAGCGCAGACCGCGTGTGAGGCACTGGGCGGCCTGGTGGAGGAGGGCAACCCCGAAGCGATGTCCGTCTTCGGCGCACTGACCCTGCAACGGGCGGTCGCCGCCGCACGCGGCAACAAGGCCACGGTCGCCTATCGGCACGTGGCCGAGGCGAAACGCATCGCAGACGCCATCGGCGGAGAGCGCAACGACTTCAACACCGAGTTCGGACCGGCGAACGTGGGTCTGCACGAGGTGTCCGTGGCCGTGGACCTGGGCGACGCGGGCGTGGCACTGCGGGCGGCGGACGAGGTGGACGTGTCCATCCTGTCCCCGGAGCGCCGGGGCCGGTTCCTCATCGACGTGGCACGCGCCCAGCTCCAACGCCGCAACGCCGACACGGCCGTGTCCACGTTGGAGGAGGCCGAGCGGATCACGCCTGAACAGGTCCACTCGCACCCGATCGTGCGACAGGTCGTCGGTGACCTGCTGGCGATCCAGGACCCGGCCGGCACAGCGCTGACCGGCCTGGCTCGAAGGGTAGGCGCACTCTGAGTGCTAGCTAGTACTTCATGTACTAGACAAAACAAAAAGTGCGGATTAGTGTGTGGTAGGTCGCACGATCCTTCCTGCTGTGGAGGGGTGCGGCCGACCACACACTTTCGTTTGCGCCAACAGGCGTGGTGAGGAGTCCGCATGGCTATCCAGGGTGCGTTGCCGGTCGCGTTCGGGACGGTGTTCCCACACGGTGCGTTCGCGCTGGGTGTGGAGGCGATCACCGATTTCGAGACCAAGCGTCCGCAGATGGACAAGGAGTCGGGGTTGCCGCTGTGGGCGGTGGACGTGATCGACGCCGACCCAGAGGCGCGGGGCAAGGCCAAGTCGGTGAAGGTCAAGGTTGCCGCCGAGGTGTGCCCGACCCTGCCCGATGAGGTTCCCGGGCTGCCGTTCCGGCCGATCGAGTTCGAGGCGATGGCGGTCATGCCCTACGTCGACGACAACGGCCGCCGCCCCCGGGTGGCGTACTCGCTGCGGGCCCGTGGCGTGAAGGCTCCCGGTGGTGCTGCGGGCGGTCGTCGCGCCCCCGCCAAGGATGCGGCCTGAACGCCGCATGACATGAGACGGGGCGGCCTGGTGCTCCAACACCTAGCCGCCCCTACAACCCTCCCGGAAGCTTCCCAACTTTCAGAAGAGGTGTCCTCAGTATGTCCGAAAACCGACCCGACGTGTCCACGCTGACCGGCTCGCAGCTCGTCCGGGCCTTCCTCGCAGAGTTCGACAAGCCGCGCACGACCACGGCCGAGCGTGCGGCGTTCTTCGACTTCAAGGCGCGCGTGTTCGCCGCCATCGCCGAGCGGGACGACAACCCCGAAGCGGGCCGCGCCGCTTCTCGGGCCCGGGTGGCCCGTGACCGGCTCCTGGCAGAGATCGACACCGTGAACGGCGGTGAGGTGTGATGCTGCGTCAGCCCAAGGTGGGCGCTGCCCAGACCTCTCCGACGCTCCCCACTCCCGCCCAGGGGGTGCGGTTCACGACGCCAATCGTGGAAACCCCGGGCATCGTCGTGCTGGCCTCCTGGATCTGGCGGCTGACCCGGTTCCTGGTCGCGCTGCCGTTCCGGTTCCCCGTCCTCGTCGCCACCGTGACCGTGTCGTTCGCAGCGTGGTGGTGGCTGGGCTGGCCGGGTCTGGCCGGACTCTGGGCCACTGCCGCTGTAACCTCGCTGGTGTGGTGGCGCACCTGGCCCGACTCCTACCGGACCTGGGTCACCCTGCGCATGCTCGCCTGGTGGCGGCACGTGTTCGTCTACCGGCGGCACTGGCAACCCGTGCTGGTGATCTCCGGGCTGGCCGAGTCCTACCAGGAACGCCGCTACCTGCCTCGCATTCGTCGCGTCACCTGTGACACCTGGGCCGACCGCGTCCGGGTCTCCCTCGTCGCGGGCACCGCTCCGGCCGACTTCGAACACCGGGTGACCGAACTGGCGCACGGGTTCGCCGCCCCCTCCTGCCGGGTGATCGCGAACGGACCCCGTGACATCACCTTGGAGTTCCCCCGACACGACACCCTGGCCGAACCGATCGACGCCTTCCCGATGACCCACTACGTAGAACTCGACGCACTTCCTGTCGGGCGGCGTGAGGACGGCTCACCCTGGTTGCTCAAGCTCCATGGCACACACGTGCTGGTGGTCGGTGTGACCGGGGCTGGGAAGGGCTCGGTGATCTGGTCGGCGGTCCGGGCCATGCTTCCCGCGTTGGCTGACGGGACGGCACAGGTGTGGGCGATCGACCCCAAGCGCATGGAACTCGCCTACGGACGAGACCTGTTCGCCCAGCACGCCGACGACGGCGAATCCGCCGTGGCCCTGCTCGAACGGGCAGTGGCCGACATGCAGGAACGGGCGCAGCGCTACGCGGGCAAGCAGCGCTCTCACGTGCCCACGACCGATGACCCGTTCGTGGTCGTGCTCCTGGACGAGGTCGCGTTTCTGACCGCCTACCACCCTGACCGGGATGTGCGGCGTCGGGCTGAGAACGCCATCGCCACCCTGACCTCGCAGGGCCGTTCGGTCGGGTTCGCGGTCCTGGCCGCGCTCCAGGACCCCCGTAAGGAGGTCATGAACCTGCGCAACCTCTTCCCTGACAAGGTCGCCCTTCGGTTGGACGAGGCATCGCAGGTGGACATGGTCCTCGGTGAGGGTGCACGGGAACGCGGCGCTGAGGCTCACCTGATCGACCCCACGTTTCCCGGTGTGGCCTACGTCCGCCTGGAGGGCTCACCGGCCCCGGTGCGGGTGCGGGCCGCCTACGTCTCTGACGACGACATCACGGCCATGACCGAGGTCTACGGCGCGGGCTCGTCCTCGGACGGGGAGGCTTCCTGATGCGCGCGGTACTGAGCCAGGTCGTGGCGAAACATGAGGACGGCGAACGGCAGGAAGACCACTCCGAGCGAGAGCGCGAACCACGCGGTGGACAGGAGGCCGTACACGAGTTCGGTACAGGCGAAGGCGATCAGACCGCCGCTGACGAACAGGTTCCTCCTACTTGGGCGCTTGGTGTACATGCGGTGGGGGACTCCCGCTCTGTGGTCGTGGGGGTGGGCTGATGCCGACGCCTACAGGTAAGTCCACCCGGGCGGAACGGCTGGCGCAACCCCTGGCCCGTGAGGTCGCCGAACAGGTCGCCGCCGACCACGGGGTGTGCATCCGGCCTGTCTCCCTCCGACGAACTGATGTCACGACTGGGGCAACCGAGATCGTTGATGTCCCGTGCGGGTCCACGCTGGAATCGCGGTGTCCGGCCTGTGCCAAACGGAAGAGATCGCTTCGGCGGACGCAGTGCGAAGAGGGCTGGCACCTCGCCGAGGAACCCGTCGTAGAACCTGACCCGCCCTCCGAGGAACAGCGCGGGTGGGTGGAACAGCGGGCGATAGTGACCGCCGAACGGGACCGCCTGGCCTCCACGGGCGCGGCCTCGGCTGAGGACTTGGCGCAACTGGACGCCGTCATTGCTGACCTTGATGAGGAGATCACGGCGTCCGGACTGCGGGGCTCGGTCACCCGCTCGGCTGACTCCTCGTCGTCGGGGTCGCGCCGGGTGCGCTCGACCAAGCGTCGACAGGACGTCCCCGACCTTCCCAAGCGACCCATGACCCGCAAGACGGTCGGCCGGGCCTTCACTGACCCCTCGTCGGGCAAGGTGTTCCGGCCCTCGCTATTCATCACGCTCACGCTCGACTCGTACGGGCGGGTGCGCTCGGACGGGACTCCGGTCGACTTCTCGACGTATGACTACCGGCGTGCGGCTCGGGACGCGCTGCACTTCTCCAAGCTGGTGGACCGGTTCGTGCAGAACCTGCGACGGGTGGCCGGGTTCGACGTGCAGTACTTCGCAGCCGTGGAACCCCAACGCCGCCTGGCCCCACACCTGCACATGGCCACACGAGGCACCATTCCCCGGGCCGAACTGCGCCAGATCGCGGCCGCGACGTACCACCAGGTGTGGTGGCCTCCGGCTGAGCGGGTCGTGTTCGAGGGCGATCACCTGCCGGTGTGGGACGAATCCGCGGGAACGTTCCTCGACCCTGACACGGGCGAACTTCTACCCACGTGGGACGAAGCATTGGACGCCTTGGACGAGGACCCCGACGCCGAACCCCACCACGTCGCGCGGTTCGGCCGTCAGGTGGACGCCAAGGGTGTGGTTGCTGGCTCGGCTGACGCTGACCGGTGTGTGCGCTACCTGGCCAAGTACCTGACGAAGGACATCGCCGAGTGCCACGCCGCCGAAACCGTCCGGCAGGAACAGCACGTAGACCGCCTCCTGGACGCCTTGCGGTTCGAGCCGTGCTCGCCCCGGTGCGCGAACTGGCTCCGCTACGGCATCCAGCCCGAGAACGCCAAAGCGGGGATGCGTCCGGGATTCTGCCGGTCCAAGGCACACCGCCGCGAACACCTGGGCTACGCGGGCCGTCGCGTCCTGGTCTCGCGCAAGTGGTCAGGAAAGACCCTGGCTGACCACAAGGCGGACCGGCTGACCTGGGTCCTGGACGCCCTCGGCATCGACCCCACCAACCACGGCCAGGGCGACGAGGACAACCCTCGTCCCCCACTGCTGTCCGTCGCCTCGGGCTCCTTCGCCTGGGAGCTGGCCCGACCCACAGACCCGGACGTCGCTCCCCGCGAACAACGCCTCCTCCGGGCCGTGGGCGAAGCACTCAAACGCCGCGCCCAACTCGACGCCGCTCGTACTCCCGAACATTCGGCAACCCCTGAGCAGGAAGCAGCGTGATCATGACCGAACTCCTCCTGACCGTCGAAGAGGCCGCCGAGCGTCTCCGCGTGAGCCGCTGGATGGTCTACAACCTCATCCGCTCCCGCACCCTCCGCACGGTCAAGATCGGCCGCCGGCGCCTGGTCCCAGTCGCCGCGCTCCCCGAGTGCCTGGAAGCCCTGGAGGACGCCGCGTGAGCGCTTCTGAGAGCAACAACAACCGGCGCAAGAGTCGTCGGCGCGCCAACGGCGAGGGAAGCGTCTGGAAGCGCAAGGACGGCCGTTGGGCCTTCGCTGGATACGTGTTGGCCACTGACGGCACGTACAAGCGTGTCCAGGGCTACGGCCGCGACCAGGCCGACGCCCGGGCGAAGCTGAACAAGCTCCTGGCCGACTCCGACCGAGGTATCCCCGTCGCCTCCGAGAACTGGACGGTGGCCGAGTACCTGGCCTACTGGCTGGAACACGTCGTGCGGGCCGAGCGCCGGCCCAAGACCGTGCAGGGGTACGAGGGCGTCATCCGTCGTTACCTCGTCCCCAGTCTGGGAAAGAAGCGGCTGGCCAAGCTCACCGCTCGGGACGTGCGGACCTTCGTCACGACTCTTCGGCAACTGTGCCAGTGCTGCCGCAACGGCATCGACGCCGCCCGAGACAAACCCCGCTGCTGCGCGCTCCCCCAACCCCAATGCTGCGAGCACAGGCTCTCCGCGCGCATGGTGCAGTCCATCCACGCCGTCCTGCGCAACGCGCTCCAAACGGCGGTCCGTGAGGAGGTGATCCCGCGCAACGTGGCGTCCCTGGTCAAGGTCTCGCCGCCCCGCTACGCGGTGAACCGGGGCCTGGACGTCGCCCAGTCCCGGCGTCTGCTCAAGGCATCGGAGAACGACCGGTTCCACGCCCTGTACGTCCTGGCGCTGTGCCTGGGCCTTCGTCGGGGCGAACTGCTCGGACTGCGCTGGTGTGACGTCGACCTGGAGGCGGGTCGTCTGGAGGTGGTCCACACCCTGCAACGGGTGGGCGGAAAGCTCTCCCTGGTGCCGCCCAAGACCGAGGACTCGGCGCGGACCGTCCCCCTCCCCGGCTTCTGCGTGGACGCGCTCAAGGCGCATCGGAAGCGGCAGTTCCTCGAACGCTCGGACGCCTTCCCCGACTGGGAGGAACACGGGCTCGTCTTCCCCTCCCGCAGGGGGACTCCCCTGGAGCCGGACAACCTGCGGCGGAGCTGGGGGCCGCTGCGGCGCTCGGCCGGCCTGGAGGGGGTGCGTTTCCACGACCTGCGGCACACGTGTGTGACGCTGCTGCTGAACCTGGAGGTGCCGCCGCAGGTGGTCCGGGAGATCGTCGGGCACAGCGACATCGGGGTCACGATGACGATCTACGCGCACGCCTCGCTCGATGACAAGCGGCGGGCTCTGGGGAAGCTCGGGGAAGCGCTCGGCTGAGCCGGTTGCTGTCACGTTGCTGTCAACGGGGTACGAAAAACGCCCGGAGCCTGTGGGCTTCCGGGCGTCGGTGCTGCTCATACCGGGTGGCTAGGGGCGGGGTCGAACCGCCGACCTTCCGCTTTTCAGGCGGACGCTCGTACCAACTGAGCTACCTAGCCGCGTGCGACGATCTCTCGATCTCGCAGCGGTCCTGACGGGATTTGAACCCGCGGCCTCCACCTTGACAGGGTGGCGAGCACTCCTAACTGCTCCACAGGACCTTGTTCTGTTGTCGCACCCGGTCGCAGTGACCTGGCGCGTTGTCGCGGTACTCATTCTGCCAGATGTCCGGCAGTGCTCGAACCGCGCCGTACCCCCAACGGGATTCGAACCCGCGCTACCGCCTTGAAAGGGCGGCGTCCTAGGCCGCTAGACGATGGGGGCCCGTGTGACAGGTTCAGCATAGGGGAGATCCTCACCAACACCAAAGTGATTCTCCCCGCCGGGACAGCCCGAGCCGACCTGCGCGAACCCCCACCCTACGGGGTCCGCTCCGGATCCGTGGCATCGTCCTCGGACCCCTCCGGCTCGTCGCCGACGGGGCGATCCGGTTCCGGTTCGACATGCCGTTCGACCTGCGCCGACGTCAACCCGATGCCTCCGAGGTCGATGTCGTCGCGGGCCTGGAGCCGCCCTGTCTCGACGTCGAAGTACAGCACCGACGCCTGGTACGGCGTCGGCCGCCCCATACCGTGATCAAGCCCACTCAACCCGGCACCGCCCGTGGACCCCTGGACGAGGAACCGGGTCCCCTCTTCGCCCAGTGCGGTCGAGCGCATGTGGTCGCTGCCCGTCAGTACGAGCGGCACCACTCCGTCGAACGGGTTCCCCTGGGTGCGGGTGTGCAGCACCGCGACGTCGACCTCGTCCCCGGATCCGGTCACCGACGCCGCCTGCTCCTCGCCCAGCGCGGCCACGCCCTCCTCGTTCGGGTTGAGCCGGGTCGCGTCCGGCGTGTACCGGGGATCGCCGGCCCCGTAGAACGTCAGACCCGCGACCTCCTCGGTGTCGTCGTCCAGCACCACCGCGTTCGGCTGGGCCTCGACGGCGCGCTGCGTGCCCATGGAGTCGTGCTCCCCGCGCACCCACACGTACGGGACCTCCAGGCCGGCGATCTCGTCGGCGAAGACGTCCTCGGCCGCGCTGCCGCGGTCGGTCAGGTCGCCCGAATCCACGATCACGTCCGCCGCGTACTGCTCGCGCAGCGTCCGGATGATGCTCCACGACGCCGGGTTGAGCTGGATGTCGGACACGTGGAGGACCCGGACGACCGACTCGTCCTCCTCGTACACCGGCAGCGTCGACGTGGCCTCGTAGATCATCGCGACGTTGCCGACGAGTCCGGCGAGTTGTTCCTGGTACTGGTTGAACCGGCTGACCACGTCCTCCGCACCGCCCACGACCTGCGGCGCACCGGCGATCAGGCCGGTGTAGCGGGGCTCCGCGATGGCGCTCGGGTTGAAGGAGGTCGCCGCCAGCCCCCCGGACGTCACCAGCACCGCCAGCGAGACGAGCCCGCTGAACAGGGACCGCCACACGCTCCGGAACAGCAGCAGTCCCATGAGTACGGCGCCCAGCGCGGCGGCCAGGAGGGCCTGGACCACGAGGGAGACCACGCCCGCGCGCAGGTCCGAACCGATACCGGCGGCCATGCGGTTGATGGCGTCGGGGTCGGCGAACATCTCCTCGGCGGCCGACAGCCGGATGTCGGAGATGGTCGCCTCCAGCCGCAGCGGGGCGTCGTGCGTGTCGAAGGCGAGCTGCCCCAGCGGTCGAACGTCGACGACCGTCTCGCCCTCCCACTGCGGGCTCAGCGCGAGCGTGACGTCGGCCGGCCCGATCGGGGTGACGACCTCCCCGCCGAGCGCGAGCCCCAGCCAGCCCCCGACCAGCCCGGCCACGACGACGCCGCCCCACCGCCACGCGCGCCCGGCGCGCACCCTGTGAAAGGCACCACGGTAGTCGTAAGCACGAATCGCTTCCCAAGACACCACACCCCCATCATGCCGGTGACGCGGCCCGTTCCCAACGCTTCCTCCCACCCGGAGGGCTTTTGTGCCGTCGCGCCCCGCCCGCCCGGAGCGTTCACCGTGGACAGGACCCGCCAGAGGCGCCCCCGGCTTCCTCCGGCGGTCCTGCGCGGTTCCCGGCCCGCCGCCCGGCCGCCCCACGGCCCACCGCGCCACGGACCGCCGTCCCGTCGGCCGCTCCGAGGCCGCACAATGGCAGACGTGGTCGACATCGCACGCGAAGAATTCGAGGAACTGGTCGCCGACGCGCTGGACCAGATCCCCCCGGAGCTGACCCGCCTGATGGACAACGTGGTCATCACGGTCGAGGACGAGTCCCCTGACGGGCTCCTCGGCCTCTACGAGGGCATCCCGCTGACCGAGCGCGGCGACGGCTACTTCGGCGTGCTGCCGGACCAGATCTTCGTCTACCGGCTCAACATCTGCTCCTTCTGCGAAACGCCCGAACAGGTGGTGGAGGAGGTCCTCGTGACGGTCGTACACGAGATCGCCCACCATTTCGGTATCGACGACACGCGGCTGGGCGACCTCGGCTGGGGGTGAGCGTACGCGCACCGGGAACGTGCAGGACGTGGGCGCGCGGGCCGTGGGACGAGCACGCAGACCGGGGTGGGCGCGCGGGCCGGGCACGATCCCACACCACGAAACGGGCCCCGATTCCCGAAGAAACCTCGTTCCATTTCGGGTTCCGAGTGTGTCCGAGTGAGAACGGTTCGTGCGGCGAGAGCAGCGGGGCAATCACCCTGATCGCCCCAGAGAACCCATCCTTAGCTGGGGTAACACCACATTGCCCAGGAACCTGGTTCTACACCGAATCCAGGCAATACCCCTCACCCGTAGCAACGAATCAGACACGAATTTCCCGAACGGGCTTGCGACGCGGCCCGCCTTCCGGAACCGTTGGTCATTGGGACACGACACAGCGTGATTTCAACCATGTAACAGTTAGGGAGTGCCGGGTGGCCGAACCGCGCCTCAACCACACACCCGAAGACGAGGACGAACCCCGGTCCTCGGACGCCCCGGACGACTCATGGCGGAACAGCTACCGCCAGGTCATGGCCATCGGCGAGTTCCGCTCACTCTGGCTCGCCCACGCCCTGTCGACCATCGGTACCAACCTGCTCAACATCGCGGCCGTGACCCTGGTGTTCCAGCAGACCGACTCGCCCCTCGCCGCGGGATTCACGCTGGCACTGACGTTCCTGCCCCCGCTCATCGCGGGCCCGCTGCTGTCCGGCGTCGCCGACATCTTCCCCCGCCGCCGCGTGATGGTCGCCTGCGACCTGCTCCGCGCCTCCCTGATCTTCGCGATCGGCATCCCGGGCGTGCCCCTCTGGGCGATCTGGGCCCTGCTGTTCTGCTCGGTGCTGCCCACACTGCCGTTCGCCGCCGCCCGCGCCGCCCTGCTGACCGAGATCGTCCAGGGCGAGCGCTACGTGGCGGGACTGGCGATCTTCCAGCTCACCGCCCAGATCGGTACGCTGGCCGGGCTGGCCGCGGGCGGCTACATGGCCGCCATGCTCGGCGTCAACATGGCCTTCATGGCCAACGGAACCGTGATCGTCCTGGCGGCGCTCATCGTGCTGTTCGGCGTGCGATCGCGTCCCTCGCCGCGGGCCGAGGCCTCCGAACGCCCCCGGCTGCCGGTGATGATCCGCGACGGGTCCAAGCTCGTGTTCGGCGACCACCGCCTGCGCACCCTGGCGCTGCTGGCCTGGCTCGCGGGCCTGTACATGATCCCCTACGGGCTGGCCAGTCCGCTGTCGGAGCAGGTCGGCGGCGGCCCCACCTCCGCCGGGCTGATCATGGCGGGTCCGTTCATCGGAGCGTTCTTCGGCGGTTTCGTCCTCACACGGCTGATCCCGCCGCCCACGCGGATCCGCATGCTCGGCCCGCTGGCCGTACTCGCGTCGGTGCCACTGCTGCTGTGGCTCTTCGATCCCCCGCTGTGGATGATGATCGCGGCGCTGGTGGTCAGCGGTGTGTGCAGCTCCTACCAGATCGTCGCGAACGCGGCCTTCGTCCTGTGCGTCCCCAAGGAGGGCCGGGGTCTGGCCTTCGGCCTGGTCGCGGCGGGCCTGCAGACCGCCCAGGGCCTGGGCATCCTGCTCGCCGGCCTGCTCGCCGAGTCGTTCAGCCCCAACGTCGTCGTGGTGAGCGCCGGGGCCGTGGGCATCGTGCTGGCGGCCGGTCTCGCGTTGCCCTGGGCCCGGTTGGCGGGCCACACCGTCGAACTCATGGACCAGACGGAGAAGGCGTCCTAGGCCGTCCGTCCGCCGAAGGCGTCCGGGCGGGAGGGGGCTCGCCGCCGCCCGATGGGCGTTGCCGGCACCGCCTCCTGCTTCCCGCTCCCCGTCGCCTGTCCTGCGTTCCTGCCCGCTACCGCTCGCGTCCGCCGTCCGCCGAGGAGTCGCGGGCCTCGTCGGCCTCACACTCCTCACGCGGGGCGTTGATGTCGCGTCGCTGCCACCCGGGGTGGGCTCTCAGGGTCCACATCAGCTCTGGCTCGGCTTTCCTTGGAAGTTGCGGATGATCTGCTCCAGAAGGGAGCGCTGCTCGCTCTCGGCGGGCATCAGCAGCCACGCCAGGATGTAGACGAAGACGCCGCCGCCGAGGAACGCGAAGACCACGAAGATCAGGCGGACGATGGTGGCGTCGATCCCGGTGTAGGCGGCGATGCCCCCGCACACGCCGGTCAGGAACCGGTCGGAGTCACTGCGGCTGAATCGCTTGGTCGTGAAGTTCTCGCTCATGTCTCCAGACTGCCTCCTCACCACGACGTTTCCCATCGGGGACAGCCCTGGGCCGCCCCTGACATCCCCCCGACCCCCGGGAAGGGAGCAGGCGGAGGCGGCGCGACGCCCCCGTACCGAGTGGGACGGCACGGGGGCGCGAGTCGTTCCTGAGGCATGCGGCACATCTTGGTAACGCTGTCACCTCGTGGTGACAGTCAGACCGCTGCCGCCAGGCCTCGGCGGCGGATCACCTGGGTGTGGCACCCCGGCCCGACCCGGCGGCCGCGTCGGCGCCCCGGGTCCCGGTCTCGGGGGTCTGCCCGGGGTCCTCCGGGGGTGCGTCCGACGTGGGCTCGGGTGCGGAGCCGGCCGCCGCGTCGGGCCCGGCGCCGTTCTCCTGCCCGCGCCGGTCCGTGGACACGGCGCCTGAGCCGGGCCGGTCCCCGTCCCCGGGCGAGGTGTCCGACCGGCCCCCGGTCCCGTGCGCCGAACCGGACTCGTCCCGCCCCCCAGGCGCTGAACCGGACTCGCGGTCCGCTTCCGGCGCGGGGCCGACGGTCGTCGCCAACGGCTTCTCGGTGATGAACCAGGAGAGCACGAAGCCCACCAGCGCGATCGGCACCGCGTAGAGGAAGATCGGCGGCAGCGCGCCCGCGAAGGCCTGCTCGATGAACGTGCGCACCGGCGCGGGCATCGCCTGGAGCATCTGCGGTGTCATGGAGCTGATCCCGGCTTCGCCGCCCTGGAACTGCACTCCGCCGCCGGGCGCCTCGGCCATCCGGTCGTTGAGCCGGGACACGAAGATCGACCCGAACACCGCGATGCCGAAGGACGCGCCGATCTGTCGGAAGTAGTTGTTGGCCGACGTCGCCGCACCGAGATCGCGCCGGGGCGCGGTGTTCTGCACGATGAGCACCAGGTTCTGCATCACCATGCCGACGCCCAGACCCAGGACCAGCATCGCGGACCCGTTGTAGAGGTACGTGGTGTCGGTGTCCATCCGGGACAGCAGGACGAGGCCCACCATGATGATCGCGGTGCCGATGATCGGCCAGTGCTTGTAGCGGCCTGTGGCGGAGATGAGTCGTCCGGTCGTGATGGTGCTCGTGAGCATTCCGGCCACCATCGGGACCATGAGCAGGCCCGACTCGGTGGCGGAGGCGCCCTTGACCATCTGGAAGAACGTCGGGAGGTAGGAGACCGTGGAGAACATCGCGATACCGACCGTGATGCCGATGATCGCCGTGAGCACGAAGTCCCGGTCCCGGAACAGCCGCAGCGGGAGGATGGGCTCCGCGGCGCGCTGCTCGACCAGCACGAACAGGGCCGCGGCGACCACCGCGCCCACCGCCAGCCCGATGATCTGCGGGCTGGCCCAGTCGTAGGTGTGGCCGCCCCAGCTCGTGACCAGCACCAGGCACACGCTCGTGGCCGCCAGCAGCAGCGTGCCGAGGTAGTCGAGTCTGGGCCTGGGGCCGGACGGCTTGGGCAGGCGGATCGTGACGACGGCCGTGACGAGTGCGATCGCGCCGAGCGGCAGGTTGATGTAGAAGATCCAGCGCCAGTCGAGCTGGTCGGTGAAGAACCCGCCGAGCAGCGGGCCGGCGATCGAGGCCAGCCCGAAGACACCGCCGAGCACGCCCATGTACTTGCCGCGCTCACGCGGGGAGACGACGTCGGCGATGATCGCCTGCGCGCTGATCATGAGCCCGCCGCCTCCGATGCCCTGCAGGGCGCGGAAGAGGATCAGCTGGGTCATGTTCTGGGCGAGCCCGGCCAGGACCGACCCGAGGAGGAACACGGCGATCGCGAAGATGTACACGTGCCGGCGGCCGAAGATGTCGCCCGCCTTGCCGTAGATGGGCATGCCGACGGTGGCAGCCAGCATGTAGGCCGTCACGACCCAGGAGAGGTGTTCGAGGCCGTTCAGCTCGCCGACGATCGTGGGCAGCGCGGTCGCCACGATGGTCTGGTCCAGTGCGGCCAGCAGCATCGTGAGGATGATCGCCAGGAAGATCCAGCGCAGCCGTGAACGGCCGACGCCGGACTCGGCCGGTGGCGCGGTGGGTGTGGGCATGGGACTCCGTTCGCCTTCAGGAGGCGTCCCGGGTCAACGGACGGGGCCGAAGGCCTCTCCGAGGTTCTGGAAGGCGTCGCGGAGCTTCGCGCGGACGTCCGCGATCTGCTCGCCCTCCTCGAAGTGGAGGCGCTTCATGGTCTGTCGCATCACCGCCATGGCCGCGGCGGCGACCACGAACGGGCGGTTCTCCCCTGGCGGGTCCCCCCACCGCTCGGCGATGAGCGCGGCCACTTCGAGCTCCACGGTGTGGAAGCGTCCGAGGAGGCCGCGGGCGAGCTGGGGCTCGCGTTCCATGAGTTGCTTGCGCATCCGCATCCTGCGCCGGTGCGAGACGAGGTCTTCGGTGTTGACCAGGAACGATGTCAGCATGGTGATGAGGTCCTCGACGAAGTCGCCGGAGGGGCCGCCGGAGGCGAACTCCTGCCGTACCGGTTCGTCGGGGCGGGTGGGGAGGTCGCCGAGAACCGCCTCTTCCTTCGAGGCGAAGTAGTTGAAGAACGTCCTCGAGGACACGTCGGCCTCGGCCGCGATCTCCTCCACCGTCACGTTCTCCAGGCCGCGCTCCAGGAAGAGCTCGAGTGCCGCCTCCTGGAGGGCACGGCGTGTGGCCGTCTTCTTCCGTTCACGCAGCCCCATGCGTTCCTCCCCCGTACACCGACAATAGTTGCATGCCCTGCAAGCTTTCTCAAGATGAATTATTTCACCAGGCGCAAGTGCCACACGGCGCAACAGAAACGGCCCCGCCCGAGGGCGGAGCCGTCCGTCGAAGCCGCGCTGACTACATCTTCGTCGAGTGCACGGGGCGGACGTACACGACCACCCGCTCGTCACCCGGCTGGTGCCAGGGGTAGACGTCCTTGTTGATGTACTTCTTGGCCATCGCGTTGATGAAGGCGTTGTCCGGGTCGTCCTCGATCCGGTCCACCTCGCCGCGCACCTCCACGTACTGGTACGGGTTGTCGGGGTCCTGCACCGAGACCGAGATCCGCCCGTCCCGGCCGAGGTTGCGCACCTTCTGCCGCGTCTTGGTCTGGCTGAACTTGAGGAACTCCCCGTCCCAGTCGATCCATACGGGGTTCACCTGCGGCTCGCCCTTCGGGCCGAGCGTGGCCACGTGTCCGAACGAAGGCTTGGTGAGGATGTCCTTGCGGTCCTCGGGTACCACTGCCATGTCTTCCTCCACAACGTCGCTGTCGATCGGATTCGAGTAGACCAAGCCCGCGGGTCGGCGCCAAGGCGGCTCGCCCCGCCGACTCAGGGCATCGGCCCCACGTCCCATCCCACCACCCGGCAGGCGTTCGCCACCAGAGCGATGCCGCCGGACACGTGGACCACCTGAGGACCCGGATACGGGCCCCGGGGACGACCGGTCAGACCTGGTCGGGGACGCCATCCGCCGTCATCGAGCGGACGTCGGGGTAGAGGGCCGTCAGCATCGGCCACGTGAGCGCCGCCATCTCGTCCGGCGTGCGCGGGCAGTCGTTCTGGAGCCAGTCGATGGCCGTGGAGATGAGCGCGCCTGCGACGAACGCGGCCGCCACGTCGTACGGCGCGTCCGCGCGGCTCGGACTGTGAACGGAGCCGTCTCCTCCCAGAACGTCCACCATGGCCGTGTGGCAGGCCTGGGTGGTCCGTCGGCGGAGGTGGTCGATGACACGCGCGCTGCCCTGGGGGCCCAGCACGGAACGGAACAGACCGGCGTGTTCGGCGAGGTTGGTGAAGAAGAGCAGGAGGTTGGTGGTCGCGTTCCCGGGGTCGGGTTTCGGGATCGTGTCGACCACCGAGTCGATCACCGCCGTGCACGCGGCCTCGGAGAGTTCGTGCACGTCGCGGTAGTGGTCGTAGAACGTCGAGCGGCTCACGCCTGCCTGCTTCACGACGTCGGCGACGCTCACCCGGGACAGGTCCTGGTCCTTGATGAGTTCGGTCAGCGCGCCCTGCAGAGCCGACTGCGTGCGGCGAACACGCCGGTCAACGGGTTGACCCCTGTCTGCTCTCGTCACCACCACGCTGCTCAGCTTATGCCATCCCTACACATGCAGGTTAACCTACTGATGCACGAAAACCTACAGGTGTAGCTTAACTTGGCGGACGGCGCCACGGCAGCGGGTTCCGGCGCATCCCGGCGGTGAGGACGGCGTGATGATGACGTGTGCACAGCAGGGTGTCGACGCGGGCACGCGTCCGGAACCGCCGCCGGGCGTCACGATCATCGGCGCGTCGGCCGCCGGCCTGTCGACCGCGGAGGCCCTGCGCCGACGCGGCTACCGGGGGCGGCTCCGGCTGCTCGACGCCGAGGACCGGCTCCCCTACGACCGGCCGCCGCTGTCCAAGCAGGTCCTGTCCGGAGCGTGGGAGCCGACGCGGACCCGGCTGCGCGGCCCCGACCAGTTGGCCGCGCTGGACGCCGAACTCCTCCTCGGCGAGCGAGCCGTGTCCCTCGACGCCCTCAACCGGAGCGTCACCACCGACACCGGCCGGGTGCTGGCGGACGACACGCTCGTCCTGGCCACAGGCCTGACGCCCGTGGGACTGCCCGGGCAGGACGGCCTCGCCGGAGTCCACGTCCTGCGCACCGTCGACCACGCCCTGGCCCTGCGGCGCGACCTGGCCGCCGCCACCCGGGTGGTCGTCGTCGGTGAGGGGGTCCTCGGTGCGGAGATCGCCGCCACCGCCCGCGGGCTCGGCCTGGACGTCACCCTGGTGGGCGTCGGCCGCACCCTCCTGGCCGGGCAACTGGGCCGCACCATCGGCGGCGTCCTCACCGAACTGCACGCCGAGCGCGGAGTGCGGTTGCGGCTCGGAACGATGGTGGAGTCCATGGTCGGCAGCGGCGGCCGGGTGAACGGGGTGCGCCTGGCCGACGGCGAGACCCTGGCGGCCGACGTGGTCGTGGCCGCCGTCGGATCGCGTCCGGCGACCGCCTGGCTGGAGGGCAGCGGGCTCCCGCTCGGCGACGGTGTGGAGACCGATTCCCGCTGCCGCGCCGCCCCCGGGATCTACGCGGTCGGCGACACCGCGTCCTGGTACCACGAAGGGCTCGCGCGGCGGCTGCGCCTGGAGAACCGCACCAACGCCGTCGACCAGGCCCAGGCCGTCGCGTCAGCGATCCTCGGCGCCGACCGCCCCTTCACGCCCGTCCCCTACTTCTGGACCGACCAGTACGAGGCCAGGATCCAGGCCCACGGGGTGCCGTCGCCCGAGGCGGAGGTCTCGCTCGCCGAGGGCGACGTGGCCGACCGCAGGTTCGTCGCCGTGTACACCCAGGACGGCCGGACCACCGGCGTCCTCGGCTGGAACATGCCCAAACAGGCGCGCCTGCTGCGCCAGGAGCATCTGGCCCCGTCGAAGGCCCGGCCCCCGCAACCCTCCGCGACCTGAGCCGGCACGGCCTCCCGGCCTCCCGGACCGACCCACCGACAGCGACACAGACATCACCGGTTCAGACCCGAGAACAAAGGCAGGACTGCGATGAGCCAGAACGACCAGGTCCTCGACTTCCCGCTGCGGAGCGAGGAGGCGCTGGAACCGCCCGCGGAGTGGGACAACCTACGAAGGACGTGCCCCGTGGCCACGGTGAGGTTCCCCACCGGCGACGAGGCGAAGCTCGTCACCCGCTACGCGGACGTGAAGCAGATCCTGTCCGACCCCCGCTTCACCCGCAGGCTCGACGCCGAGGACGCGGCCCGGCTGTCGACGGAAGGCAGCGTGTTCAACAGTGAGATGTCGTCGATGGTCCCGGACAGCGGCGAGGGGCACCTGCGGTGGCGGCGGCTGGTCGGCAAGTGGTTCACGGCCAAGCGGATGTCCGCGCTGCGCCCGTCGATGGAGGCCATCGCCGAGGAGCTCATCGACGCCATGGTGGAGGGCGGGCGACCCGCCGACCTCAAGGCGGGCCTGGGCTTCCCGCTGCCGGTGTACGTGATCTGCGACATCCTCGGCGTCCCTGCCGAGGACCGGGACCGCTTCTCGCACTGGTCCGACGCCCTGCTCAACCTCACCCGCTACTCGCAGAGGGAGAACGCCGAGGCGATGGGCGCGTTCATCCAGTACATGTCCGCCCACATCGCGGCCAAGCGCGCCCAGCCGGGCGAGGACCTGCTCAGTGAGCTGATCAAGGAGACCGGAACCGACGGAGGGCTCACCGACCGGGAGCTGTTGGGCACCGGTATCGGCCTGCTGGTCGCCGGGCACGAGACCACCGCGAACATGATCGGGAAGATGGTCTCCATGCTCCTGGCGGACCGCACCCGATGGGAAGCCCTGCTGGCCGACCCGTCGCTGGTGCGCACGGCCGTGGAGGAGTCGCTGCGCTTCGACGCCAACGCGGGCGTCGGCCTGCCCCGCTACCTGCCAGAGGACGGCGAGGCCTCCGGCGAGGTGCTCCCGGGCGGCACCACCGTGATGTGCAGCATGGCCGCGGCCAACCGCGACGAGACCGTCTTCGAGGGCGCCGGTGAAATGGACCTGACCCGCAGCCCCAACCCGCACCTGGCCTTCGGTGCCGGAGCCCACTCCTGCCTGGGCCAGGCCCTGGCGCGCACCGAACTCCAGGTGGTGTTGACGGTGCTGCTGCGCAGGCTGCCCGCCCTGGAGCTCGCGGTGCCGCCCGAGGAGCTGGAGCGCGTGGACGGGCTGGTCGTCGGCGGCCTGCGCGAGGTGCCCGTCCGCTGGTGAGCGGACCCGGTCGAGGAGAGGAGAGTCGTATGAAGATCACCGTGGACGAGGACAAGTGCTGCGGCGCGGGCCAGTGCGTGCTGATCGCGCCGGAGGTGTTCGACCAGCGTGACGACGACGGCATCGTCGTCCTGCTGGACCCCGCGCCCCCGGAGGACCAGCACCCGCTGGTCCGCGAGTCCGCCGCGGTCTGCCCGGCCGCCGCCATCGAGGTCGCCGAGGACGCCTGAGGGGTTCCCCCTGCTCCGCTCGGAGGGGCGGGGCAGGGGGCCGGGGACCCGCCGAAAACCCACCTCCGGGGACCAATCCCCTGCTCTGTACCTGCTGTGGTATCCGGTAGACTCGGGCCTTGGCGATCCGACCCCACGTCAGTACGGGTCCGCCACGGGGCCTTAGCTCAATTGGCAGAGCAGCGGACTTTTAATCCGCGGGTTCAGGGTTCGATCCCCTGGGGCCCTACCACCGAAACCCCAGGTCAGAGCACATCCAGTGTGCTCCCGGCCTGGGGTTCTCGCATGCCTGGGACCTCGGAGATCCTCCTGGTGCGCTCCCCGGTACGGAGGGAGCACAAGATCAGCAGAGACCCATCTCAACACGACCCGGCGCGGAACGCCTCCCAGATGCGCACGAGACCGGCCAGCTCTTCGAGCTCTCCCGGCCCGCAGCGAACCGGCATCCGTGCCAAGGCAACCCGTACCGCACGCACATGATCGTCCTGCCGAGCCAGGTACGGTCGCGCCCCCGGTGACGCCTACGGCGCTTCCCACAGTGTCAATGGCTCCGGAAGAATCCGGAGCTGCGCTTCCCATGGCGGCGGCCACCGAGGTCAAGCAGCCGTGGACGAAACCCCGCCAGCCTGCCGCCGAGCACGCTCGTCCACCAGACACCGGACGGCGTCAGCATCGAGCTCGCCTCCGTCCGGAGCCACCGCGAACCACGCCCGCTTGCCCTCACCGCAGCGGTAGGCACCGCACACCTCACGGGTGAACGCCTGGATGAGCCCGAGTCCGCGCCCGTGCTCAGCCACCGCTTCCGCCAGATCCCACCCCTGCGGGAAGGTCGGCACGGTGGCCCCGGTGTCGTACACCTCAACCGCTGCGCAGTAGCCCGGTCGCGCCCACACCTCCACGCTGACTTCCGGGCGGCCATGGACGAGCGCGTTCGTGAACGCTTCACTCACAGCCAGCCGCAACCGCTCATCCGCCTGGTGGAACGCCTATGAGGACATCCCCGGCGGCGCGTACTACCCGCTGGAGTACGAGGCCGACCAGATCTTCGAGTACACCCTCGGGCTCTTCAGCGGCCTGGCCCAGCACCCCGACTACATCAGAGCCCTGATGGGTCGCGGAGCCGTGCCCGACCAGGCCGAACGAGAGCGCAGGTTGGAAGCCCGCGTGGAACGGACCCGCAGCGTCCTGCACCGCGAAACGCCCCCGCAGATGTGGTGGGTCATCGACGAACCGGTCCTCACCTGCCAGGTCGGCGGCCCGAAGGTCATGCGCGCTCAGCTCGAACACCTCCTCGAGCTGAGCGACCACCCCAGGATCGACCTCCAGGTCCTGCCCCAGTCCGAGGGCATGAGCCTGAACTACGGGCTCTGCCTACTCTGGATCGGTGACGACCGCGTCGGACACGTGGACGTCCCGCCACAGGGCCTGCTGTTCGACGCGCCCGAGGACGTGCAACACCACGAGTTGAGGTCCAACCACCTCCGAGCGGCGGCCATCTCCCAAGAACGTTCCCGCGACCTGATCCGAACCCGAATCACCGAACTCGACGTATGAACGAGGTCCCACAGATGAGCATCCCGACGAAGCCCTGGCACAAGTCCAGCTACAGCAACGAGGCCGGGACCTGTGTAGAGGTCTCGGAAGGGGCCGTCACCGGCGTCCGGGACAGCCAGAATCCGCACCTGGCTTCCCTGGAGTTTCCCGCCTCGGCCTGGAGCGGCTTCCTCTTGGGGATCGGCTCCCCCAGAACCTGAACCTCCGTGTGCCCGCCCGGCGGCGGGCACACAGCCGTCGTGTCACGTAGCGAACTGCGCCTTCACCAGGGACTCCCACGGAACGTCCTCGGGAACCGCGTCCATCAGCACGTCGTTGACGGTCTCGCCCAACCACTGGTTGGAGTTGCGCCGTAGGCCCTGTCGTTTGAACCCGGCCTTCTCGTACGCGCGGATCGCCCCGGCGTTGGGTTCGATCACCGTCAGGTACACGCACCGCAGGTTGGTCACGTGGAAGGCGTAGTCCAATACCAGCCGGGTCGCCTCACTGCCCACACCCTTCCCTCGGGACTCCCCCATGGCCACCACGTACTCCCCGTTGCGGCGCATCGGATCGACGTAGACCTGGGCCAACCCGACAGGACGGGGTTGGTCCCCAACCAGGTCGTAGACGGTGAACCGAAGCTCCCGATCCGAAGCGCGCCCGTAGCCCTCGACCAGGATCTCCCGGGTGGTCTCCATCGGCTGCGGAGTCTGCCGGTTGTAGCCGACGATCGTCGGGATCGACTGCTCCCACCGCCAGTACTCCTCCGCCAGGTCGGCGCGCAACGGGCCGATCCCGGCCTTGTCCCCACGAAGCCACATCAGGGGGTCGCTCACGTGCTCTCCTTCATGCTGGGAATGGTCAGCAGTGCGGTGCACCGCCGTGTGCTGTCCGGCTCCGCCACAGGCCGGCCCTCCACCTCGATCCAGGCGTGCAGTCGGATGGGATCCGCGATCACCCCATGACACCAGCGCACGCGGCGACCGCGCATGGCCAGGGACAACACCGCAGCCACCGATTCTTCCAAGCACGCGACGCGTGCGGGCGAGAACAGGCCCATCGTTCGTACCGCGTGCACGGCTTTCTCGGCCTGGTCGACGCTGGCCGTACGGCGATGCAGCTGAGGCGCGGCCTCCATGAGCCGGAGCATCCGCCTCATCCGGAATCGGCGTCGGCCACCCCAGGAGACACCGAGCACCAGGAGTAGCGCCGCTGCGGCCGCCCATCGGTAAGGGCCGGGGACTCGGGGAAACTCGGCGAATCCCATCGGGAGTTCCTGAACACCCCAACTCGCCTCCCAACGAAGTCCTCTGACGGGCTGTGACCCATGCACGGCCGTCTGCCTTCCGGCCTCAGGAGAAAGGACACGAACGGCGCCGGTTCCGTAGTCAACAACCACGGTCGCTGCTCCCAGATCGCAGGCACGGATTTCAGACAGGCCAACAGACGTGACCTTCATGCCGCCCTCACCTCGATCGATTCCCACGGGGTCGTCGGCGCAGAGCGGACCGCGCGAAGCCATGCCTCGGTGGCCACAGCGGACTCGACTTGGGCCAGTTCGTCACCCACACCCATAGCGGCGCGCCGCATCGATTCGCGCAACCCGGCGACATCGACCAGCCCCTCACCGGCGAGGTGGCCGTCCGCGAAATCAAGGAGTGCGGGCAGTGCCTTCCTCAACCCGTGGTGGTGGTCGCTGGAGGCGTCCCCCTTCGTGGTGCGCCGGGCAAGCCGTTCTGGGAACAGGTCCCGCATGGCCTCAGCCATGATCGGCTTGTAGCGGGCCGGCCCTGGAAGGCCGTCGACCGGAACGGACAGATAGGCGTCGATGACCTGGGAATCAAAGTAAGGGTTGTGGAGCGCGACCCCGAAGGCCTGAGCGATCTGTACGTCGGAGCGAGCTGTGCGCCCGGCATGGGCCATCGTCCGCATCAGGCTCCGCTGGGTCGGGCTCTCCAGTGAGAAGGGGTCCGCGCTGTCGACCACAGGTTGCTTCGCATCGACCCAGAACGGAACGGGGGCCGGTTCGATCCTGGAGTTCGCGGACCGGAAGCCGTCCAGGATTGACATCCGCCGTACGTGCGCCCAACGCGCCGTCTCACCGAGAGCCCGCCGGATCCTGCCTCGCTTCAGGAGTTCGACCAGGTAGTACGGGGGCGTGAGGAGAAGGGCGTCTCCTCCGTCCCCGGTCATGTGCATGTCGGAACCGACTTCTTCGGTGAGCCACGTCAATTGCCCGGAGAAATACGCGTAGGAGACCGTCGACGGCGCTGGTTCATCCGTTGCAGGGACCAAATCGAGCTTCCCGTAAGGGGTGTGATCGCCCGTGACCGGCATCCAGCGGTGATCGAGTCCCGGATGGTGGGCGGCCTCTAGGGCGTAGTCGAGGTCTCCGCCGTGATGGACACCGTCCGGGTGAACGGTCCCGCCCACGATCCCGCGCCCCTTCGGCGCCAGGTGCTCCGCCGCCAGAAGACCGAGGGCAGTGGAATCGAACCCGCCGGAGAAGTCCGTGCTCGGCCGTACCGAGTGGCCGACACGGACGGTTACTGCGTCTTCGAGCACGGACCGCAGCCGACGTGCGTGCCCATCGAGCATCGGGGTCGGTCGCCACACCGCCCTCGTGTCCGGTTCACTACGAACAGACAGCCGCAGCCGGTGACCGGGTGGTACCCGCTCGATCCCGTGGAAAAAGGAATCCGCTCCGGCCTCCGCCGTGTCAGGGCTGACCAGCCGGGCGGCCACCTTGTCCAGGTTCACCCTCGGTACTCCGTCGAAGCCGGCCAGCAGGCGTGAGCTGGAGGCCCACAGCACTCCTTCGGGCGTTCGTCGCGTGTAAACAGGGATCGCCGAGGCGAGATCAGTCCAGATCGTGACCGTTCCCGGCTCGATCTGCGCCACGACATAGCTGCCCGACCAGCGCCACGCCACGTCGTCCGGCACAGTGCGCGCTGTGACCCGAAACAGTTCCTCCTCATCAGCACCGCAAGGTCCCAGCACCACCACATGGCGCCCCCGATGGGAGGTGACATGTCGTTCGCACTCGGGCCAGTCAGTGCTCGTCCACACCTGCGGCAGATGCGATGAGAGAGGGCTGGAACCACTGGGACGGGCGAAGGGCGAACCTGTCGAACCACCGAACCACATGGGCGTTCTCCTGCGCTGTGAACGGGTGCCCGGGAGGGGTGGCCCCGGGCACCCGGGATGGTCAGTTGTAGGGACTGCGCTTGTTCTCATTCAGGGCGCGTCCCTGCCCGAGGGTCAGTTCGGCAGCGTCCCCCCACTCGATCACCACGGCTCCGATGGCCTCCGGGATCTCATTCCATGTCTCGTCCATCAACTGCTCTCCACTTCGAGGGATCGGTGTACCTGTCGAAGATCGTCGCGGAGAGTTGCCGGATGTGGCCATTCCAGCCCGGGTATCTCACGGTGGGATGTAGCGTCATCGGGTGACCGAGCGCTTGCTTCCCCTACGAGCCTGGGAATCCGAAGAAACCCGGGCAATCCTGCGCCGACGGGACATCGCCGCGCTGTTCCGAGTGTTCAGCGCCCACGGTGTCTCTCAGTCACGCATCGGTGCGGCCATCGATATGACACAGGCCCGGGTCTCGGAGATCTCCAATGGGTCCCGCACCGTGAGCGCGATGACCGTCTACGAGCGCATCGCCGATGGCCTTGGTATGCCTGACACCGCACGCGTGCTGTTCGGGCTCGCCCCGCGCCACCCTGCAGGGCTGGACCACCTCGGAGCATCCGGACGAGCCGAGATCGTCCAGGTCTACCCCTCCCAATCGGCGGCGGCCAACGAGATCCGTGCAAGCGCTGCTCATGCCGCCTCGCTCGACGTCCTCGCGGTTCGCGGTCTGGGGCTCCTAGGCATGAACGACTCGCTGCTTCGCGACGCCGTCCGCGAAGGACGGGTGAAACTGCGCCTGTTGCTTCTGGATCCGGACACCCCTGCCGCCGAACGCCGCGCCGAAGAGATCGGCGAGAGCCCGGAATCGTTCGCCGCGGGAATCCGTCTGGCTGTCGCACGTATCGGGGAGCTTGCCACTACGGGTGATGTCGAGTTGTACGTCTACGACGGCCTTCCGATCTGGCGAGTCATCGCGGTGGACGACCTGATGTACGTTTCCGCGTTCGACTCCGATTGGGAAGGGCACTCCTCGGCTATGTACAAGCTGGCGCCTACCCCCTACGGCGCTCTGCACCGCGGGCTGCGCAGACAGTTCGAGGAACTGCGCCGGGGTGCGAATCGTCTCCTGTGATCGAAGGGAAGGCACGAAGGTGATCGAAGCGGAGCTTAAGGCACGGGTCGCCAAGCCGGAACAGGTGCTGGAACTCCTGCGTGGCCGGGCCAAGGAAGAGGTCGCCGTCTACCGGGACACCTACTACGACCTCCCCGACCGGCCCCTCACGAGCCAGGGCCGCGAACTGCGAGTACGCGTCATCGAGCGGGGTGGCGACCAGAAGGTCGTGTTCACGTACAAGGCCCCGCCTGTGGACGAGGAAAGTGGGTCCAAGCCCGAACACGAGACCCGTGCCGAATCAGCCGAACAGCTTGACGCGATCCTGAACGGCCTGGGCTATGAGCACCTGGTGTCACTCACTAAGCACTGCGCCAACTTCTCGCTCACCACTGACGACGGCCGCGAATGCCTGGCCACGGTCGTCACCGTCCCCGAACTCGAAGGAACGTTCATCGAGGTCGAGACCCTGGTCCCCGAAGACGAGGTGACCGTGGGGCTGGCATCGGTCCGGAACGTGCTGAACAGTCTGGGCATCGAGGAGACCGACCTGACCACCGAGGAGTACACCGCTGCCGTCATGGCCCTCCGCGCCGCCCGAACGCACTAAGATGTCGGCAATCGATGATGCGAAGAAAATCGCAGCACTCGTTAAGGCATTCAGTTGAAGGCAGGTTTCTTATCTGAATGTGGGCTGGTTTCGCCAAGTCACCAGCGGACTGGAATCCGCGCCTCGGGGGCGGCCGGAAATCCTCCGTTCGTGCTCCGCAGTCCCGTGATCCCACAACACGGGGTAGTCCTGTGTGGTCTCCGGCAGCACGACGGCGCCTGGGCAACCGGGAACAAAGTCGTATATATGGGGCGAAACGGCAGCTTTCCCGTGGACTTTTGATCCACGGGTTCAGGGTTCGATCCCCTGGACCACCCCTCCATTCTCAAGGTTTTCCCGTGTCCGGCACCTCGAGAACGCTCCTGGTGCGCTCCCCGATACACGCCAAGTGCGCCCACCTCACCGAGCGTCCCGGAGCACACCCGCGCCTCCGCCAGAACGCCATTGTTCCGGGAATCCCCCACCCCACAGGGCTTTCAGCTCCTCCAGGACCCGCGTCCCACTCGACCCGAACTGAGCGAGAGTCTGCCAGTCGCTCCAACGGGATCGGCGTGCGCCTCGCCCGGCCCGGCGTCGAGTCCTCCCAGCGGCCGGGTCGCCACCGGTACAAGGTCGAGCGCTCGGTCGCCTGGCTGGGCTCCTACCGCAGGTTGAACGTGCGCTGGGGGCGCAAAGGCCTCCAACTTCCCGGCCATGCCCGGCATCGCCTGCGCCCTCACCTGCGACAAGCACCTGGCCACGCGCACCGACGACTCCTGAAAGGAGCTCAAGCCTTGCGCAAGAACCTGAAATCCCTTTCACAGGAGGGTTGACCAGACCCCTCTCCAAGGGAGAAGGTCAACCCCATGCCCGCACACGTACCGCCGATCGCCGACGAGCGCGAAGGCCTGCTCGCCTACCTCACCCAGCAACGCCAGACTCTGCGCGCCACCGCCCATGGACTGACGGACGATCAGGCAAGGATGACGCCCACCGCCAGTGAACTGAGCATCGGCGGCCTCATCAAGCACGCCGCACGGTGCGAGGCCCACTGGACCGACCTGATCCTCCAGCGGCAGCGCGGCCCCCAGCGGACGGCGGACGAGAGCGACTCCGCAGAATTCGTGCTCACCGCGGAGGAGACGCTCGCCGACGTGCTGGACCAGTACGAGGCCGCGGCCCAGGAGACGGATGCGGTGATCGCAGAAATCGCCGATCTCGGCCAGGCCGTGCCCGTCCCACAGGGACTGCCGTGGTTCCCCGCCGACGTGAAGAACTGGTCCGTTCGCTGGGTGCTGCTGCACCTCATCGAGGAGACCTCCCGACACGGCGGTCACTCCGACATCATCCGCGAATCCATCGACGGCGCGACCCTGTTCCCCCTGTTGGCCGCCGCCGAACAGTGGCCCGACCCATGGTTCCAGCCCTGGCAGGCCCCGACTGGCTGAGCGGCTCTGTCGGTGACCCTGAGACCCCCCGGACGCCGCCCAACGCGTCCTTGATCCGGCTTGTCGGCGTCCCTAGCGTGCGTCGTGGTCCCAGCGGCCCACGTTCGCCGGGCCGCCACCGCGGTGGGCCGCGTCATGCGTCGACGAGGAGCCGGCTCTCATGCCCGCGCGCGCCGGGCGAACGTGCCGCGGTAGGCACCGGGCGGCACCCCCGTCAGCCGGGTGAAGTGGTGGCGGAAGGTCACGGTCGAGCCGAACCCCGTCTCGGCGGCGACCCGGTCGATCGGTTGGTCGGTCGATTCCAGGAGCTGCTGCGCCCGACGGACCCGGGCCTGCAGGAGCCATCGCATCGGAGTGGTGCCGACCTGGGAGCGGAAGTGCCGGTTCAGGCTGCGCACGCTCAGAGCGGCCCGGTCGGCGATGTCCTCCAGGGTGAGGGGGCGGTGGAGGTTGGCGGCCATCCACTCCAGCGTGTGCCGCAGGGAGGGCGTGGGCGCCACCGGGTCGGGGTGCTCGATGTACTGGGCCTGGCCCCCGCTCCGTTCCAGGGGCATGACCGTGCGCCGCGCCGTGCCCGCGGCGACCTCCGCGCCCAGCTCCCGGCGGACCAGGTGCAGGCACAGGTCCAGGCCGGACGCCACTCCGGCGGAGGTCAGGACCGGCCCGTTGTCCACGTACAGGACCGAGGGGTCGACGTCGACGCGGGGGTGGCGTCTCGCGAGCTCGTCCGCGTACTGCCAGTGCGTGGTCGCGCGCAGTCCGTCCAGCGCGCCGGCCGCGGCGACGACGAACGCGCCGACGCAGACCGAGGCGACCACGGCGCCCTTCGACACGGCCCGCCTCAGTGCCTCGGTCACGTCCGCGGGCGGTTCCTCGAGGAACCGCGTGTGGCCCGGCACGACCACGAGGTCGGCCGAGGCGAGGGCGTCGAGACCCCACTCGGTGCGCAGCTCCGTGCGGCCGAACGCCGGGTCGGTCTCGACTCTGTGGCCCGGGGCGCACACGCGTACGTCGTAGGAGGGCTCCTGCGCGACGGCATTGGCAGTGCCGAACACCTGGCCCGGGATGGCCAGTTCGAAGCCGGCGACCCCGTCCAGCGCCAGTACGGCCACGGTCCTCATGGCCGGATGTTAACAGATGTTGGCATCCTGGCCACTGGTCCCGCATCCGCCCAGGTCGGATCGTGGGAGGGACACCACACGAGCCCTGGATCCCCCGGGCTCCGGCATCCCACATGGAGTGAACACCGTGCCTCGACCAGACCGTCGATCCGACTTCGGCCTTCCCTCGAGCGAACTCGCCCTCCGCACCCGGGAGTTCGCCCGGCGCCACCTGCCCGGGTGGCTGTACGGCCACTGTGTCCGGAGCTATCTGTTCGGCCGTGAGCTGGCGTCCGGCAACGGCCTGCGGCCCGATCACGACTATGACGACGAACTCGTCTTCGCCGCCTCCCTGCTGCACGACATCGGCGTGGTCCCTGCGGGCGCCGGCGGCCAGCGGTTCGAGGTCGACGGCGCCGACGCCGCAGCTCGGTTCCTGCGGGGACACGGTGTGGCGGAGGAGCGCGTGGTGAAGGTGTGGGACGCCGTCGCGCTGCACACCAGTGAGGGCATCGCGCACCGCAAGAGTCCGGAGGCCGCGGTGACCCAGCTCGGTGTGGCCGCCGACATCCTCGGGCGCGACCGCGACGCGCTGCCCGCCGGGTTCGCCGACCGGGTGCACGCCGCCTTCCCACGCCACGACCTCGGGTACACGCTCGCCGCGGCCATCGTCGAGCAGGCGGACGGCCACCCCGACAAGGCCGGACCCCTGAGCTTCCCGGGGCACTTGGCGGCCCTGCACGCACCGCACGGAACAGTGCCCACCTGGTTCGACCTCGTCGCGTCCGCGGGCTGGGGCGACCGGCCGGTGTACTGGGACCGGGTCGACGACGTCGCGACCCGTCCCGAGCAGCTGGGACCGCTCTTCGAACGCTTCCTCGCCGACGGCGACGTGGACCGTCTGGTGGACCTGTACGAACCGGACGCCGCCTTCGCACCCCGCCCAGGTGCCGTCGTACGCGGCCACGAGGCGATCCGGGACGCACTACGCGCCTATGTCGCCGAGGGTGTGCGGGTCCGCCTCGTGCGTCGCCGGGTCGAGGAGTCGTCGGGCCTGGCCCTGATGTCGCACGCCGCCTCGGTGTCCGGGCCGCCCGGCGCGCGGACGACGGAGACCGTGACGACCGAACTGGCCCGCCGCCAGCCCGACGGACGGTGGCTCTACGCGATCGACGACCCGTTCTTCGGCGAGGCGGAGCACGGGGGAATCGAAGCGGCGGGCAGGCCGCGGGAGACCGACGTGGTCCCGGGCCCGGGGGCGAAGGCGGCGCCGAGCTCCGAGGAGGCGGGCACGGTTCCGCGGCGGGCCTAGGGGCGCGGGGCGCCGGAGGCCCGCCAGGCGCAGGGCGCGGGCGTTCCGACGGAACCGGAGGTTCCGGAGCCAGGCGGAACGCGTCGCGTCAATAGGGGGCCTCACCGTGTGCGCCCGCCCCGGCGGCGGGCACACGGCGGCGGTTCCCGCCCGCGATCGGCCCGGCCACCGGCCGGGCCTGTCTCAGTCCTCCGGCCGGGCTTCGGCGAGGGCGGCCTCGTAGGCGGCCGCGCATGGTCGAGGAGGGCGACGTCGTCATGGCGGAGTTGACCGGATCGGTGCGCCAGGACACCGGCGAGGTGATGCGCATGTCCATGGCCGAGGTGTTCGTCATGCGCGAGGGCCTGATCGCCGAACGCCGCGCCTGGGTGGTCGAACTCAAGGAGAACGACCACCGGTGAGCCCGGGCGCCTTCCCTGTGACCACGGTGCGTCGACGCACGCCCCGCCGCACACCCACCGAGCTGAACGGAAGCCACCTCTGATGCGCGCACTCGTCTCCTTCGTCATGACCAGCCTCGACGGCTACTACGAGGGCCCGAACGGCGAACTCGACTGGGCGAACGTCGACGGGGAGTTCTTCGAGTTCTCCAACCGGCAGGACGCCTACATCGACACGCTGCTGTTCGGCCGGGCCGGCTACGAGCACATGGCCGCGTACTGGCCGGACGCGACCGATGCCGACCCCGAGGTCACCGCGTTCATGAACAGCGTCGAGAAGGTCGTGGTCTCCTCCTCGCTCGACCAGGTCGAGTGGAACAACGCCACGCTCGCCCGCGGCGGCCCGGCCGAGACCGTCACCGCGCTCAAACAGCGGCCGGGCAAGGAGATCGCGCTGTTCGGCAGCGTGCGGCTCACCGCGAGCCTGCTCGAACTCGGCCTCGTCGACGAGTTGCGCGTGATGGTGAACCCGGTCCTGCTGGGCGGGGGCGCCTCCCTGTACGCGTCGCTCCACCAGCGTGTTCGGCTCGAACTGCGCCAGACCAGGACCTTCCACTCCGGCAACGTCCTGCTGACCTACCGCCCGGCCTGACGGGGCCCGGCAGGGGCCCTGCCCCGGGCCGAAGTACGAGGACGCGCGTGCGCCACTCAGCGTCAGGGGCGCAGGAGGAACTCCCCCGCCAGGGTCACGGCTTCGCGCTGGGTGCGCCCGGAATGGTCCGCGGCGATGAAGTGGCGGCCGATCGCGAGCGCGAACGCCAGCGTGCACCGCGCCTCGACCTCGTCCGGGTCGTCGACGAACGACCGGAACGTCGTCCGGAGGAACTCCATCCGGACGTTGTCGACGCGCCGGAGCCGCTCCGCGACCTCCGGGTCCTGGCGGGCCCACTCACGGACCGCGATGTCGATCCGGTGCAGGTCGTCGGAGAACGTCAGCTCGCCGACGCGCCGGAACTTGTCGACCGGGTCCCCTCCCTCGGACTCCACCCGTGCGAGGACGTCGTTGGTGCTGCGTGCCTCCCACGCGTCCAGCATCTCCGTGAGCAGGGCCGCACGGCCGTCGAAGTAGCCGTAGAAGCCGCCCTTGGTGACGCCGAGGGCGGCGGCCAGGGACTCGACGCGCACGGCGTCGGGCCCGCCCCCGGCCAGAGCGTCGAGGCCCGCGTCGATCCAGCGGGCGCGTGGGGTGCGGGCGGTCGGCGGCACCTGCTCACCTCTCAGGGGTCCTCGTCTGTCGTGTCGTGAGTATGTACGGTACCGTACATAAAGAATGTACGGCTGCGTATAGAACGAGAGGTCGACATGGCACGCCTCGCGAAGACCGCCTACACCGAGCACCCGTGGATCATCCGCCGACTGGCCCCGGACTTCGACGTCGAGGACGTGTGGGCCTTCCGCACTCCCGGAGCCGGGCCCGACGACTTCCCCGCGATGCTCGCCGCGATGCGGGCGTTCGGCGCGGTGACGCAGCAGAGGGGCCCGGTCCGGTTCCTGTTCGCCGTGCGCTGGAAGCTCGGTGCGCTCCTGGGCTGGGACGACCCGGCGGCGGGCACCGGCGGGCGCGTCGCCTCCCTCCGCGACCGCCTGCCCGAGGACCTGCGCGCTACCCGGCCGGACCTCGCCGACGACGACACACCCATGGAGCCGGTCTACGAGACCGACACGGAGTCCGCCGGCGAACTCGCGAACCGGACCGTGCACACCGTCATGCACCTCGGCTGGGCGCCGGGCGCCGACGGCGACCACGAGCTGCGGATGACCGTCCTCGTCAAGCCCAACGGATGGTTCGGTCGGCTCTACATGGCCGCCATCGCGCCCTTCCGCCACCTCGTCGTCTATCCGGCGCTGACCCGGCGGTGGGAGCTGGCCTGGCTCCGCAGGGACGACGTCCCGACAGGACAGGGCGGAGGGGACCGATGACGGACACGGGACGGCGCCTGCTGCGCTGGGCGAGCGGCATCATGGTCGTGCTCGGCGCGGGGCACCTGGCGTTGCTGGCCGTCTTCTCCCGGGCGGACATCGCCGCGTGGGGGGAGCGCGGTGTGTGGGCGGCCGTACCGCTCGACCTGGCGGGAACCGGGGCGACCATGGTCTCGCTCCAGAACAGCCTCACCTTCTGGGCGGGTCCGGGGAGCTTCGCCGTACCGCTGATCCTGCTGGGCTGTCTGACCTGGCATCTCGCCGGACGCGGTGTGCCCGTGCCCGCGTGGCTCGGCTGGGGCCTGGCGGCGTGGTGCCTCGTCGGCGGCGTCCTGCTCGTGCCGTCCCCGTACTTCGCGGGTGCCGTCGCCGGCGCGCTCGTCGTCCTGGCGCGGCGGACGAACGGACGGGGGCGTACCTCCGCGGTTCCGGCTACGTTCGACCGATGAGCGGATTCGCCACGAACGGGGAACTGTCGGATGCGGTGCGCGACGCGCTGGGGTCCGGTTACCGGATCACCGGCGTCGACCGGTTGCGCGGAGGAAGCAAGAAGGGGGTCTACCGGCTCGGGCTCGACGGCGGGGCGGCGACGAGCGTGATCGTCTACAGGTGGGCGAGCGGGGAGGACTTCTGGCCCGGGACCGGCGGGGACGACCCGGCCGACCCGTTCGCGCCCGCGTCCGGACCCGCGCTGTTCCTGTCCGCACGTCGGACCCTGGACCGGTTGGGCGTGCGGGTCCCCCGTCTGCTGTGGACCGATACCGCGGACGGCGGCGGCCCTGGCGGAGCGGTCGGCGTCGCCGTGGTGGAGGACGTCCCGGGCGACACCCTCGAAACCGCCCTGGCCTCGGACCCGGGACGGCCGGCACCCGCCCTGGCGGACCTGGCCCGGTCGCTCGACCTGATGTGGCGCGACCGTTCTCCCCGCCACGGCCGGGTCGACCTGCTGGAGCGGGGCGGTACCTCCCTCGGCGCGTCCTGCGAGCAACTGGTCCTGGACCGGGCCCTGGTCGACCTGGCCGAGGCCGCGGGCCGCGGGCCGCGACCCCAGGATCGCGGCGGCCCGGGAGCGGATGGCCGACCACCTGCGGCGGCTGGCGGCACGGGTGGCCCCGCGTGCGGAGTACTCGCTCGTCCACGGGGAGCTGGGCCCCGACCACGTCCTCATCGACACCGACGGGCGCGCGGTGCTCATCGACATCGAGGGCCTGATGTACTTCGACGCCGAGTGGGAGCACGTCTTCCTGCGGCTGCGCTTCCCCGAGCACTACGACGCCCTGCGGCGCCCGGACCTGGATCCCGCGCGCCTGGACCTGTACGCGTTGGCGATGCGCCTGTCACTGGTGGCCGGGCCGCTGCGGCTGCTCGACGGGGACTTCCCCGACCGCGAGGTGATGCGGGGTATCGCCGAGCACAACCTGGGGCGGGCGCTGGCCCTGCTGCCCTGAGTCCCGCGTGACCGGAGCGGTGTGCCCGGACCGCTACGTCAGGACCCGCGTTCCCCGTACCTGCCAAGACCCGGCCAAGACCCCGGACGGATTGGGGCAACGAGTGAATCCGCCCAGGTCGGACGGGGGATAACGCGGGCGACCGCGTCCGATGGCCGGCACGGGTGGCAGTGCGGATCCCGTGCCCCCGGGACCTCGGGAGGAACCATGAGTACGGGAGAGCACAGGCCGGACCCCGGCGATCCGCGTCCGGGGATCCGCGAACAGCACCCCGCGCCGCCCCCTCCGCGGTCCCACGCGGAGGGGCGGCCGGCGGCGGACCCGGGTCCGCCCCGCCCGGAACGGCAGGGGCCCGGACGGTACGAGGCGTCCGCGGGCGGGCAGGGTGAGGCGGCCCCGGTCCCGCCGCCGACAGGGGCCGCCGCCGGCCGCCGGGCCGTGCCCGGCGACGTCGACGTCGTCTGGCGCCGGATCGCGCAGTACCTCATCGACTCGGTGATCTCCGGGATCGGTATCGCCCTCGCCTACGCGGTGTTCATCCCGCTGGCGCCGACGCCGGGCGGCGCGGAAGGCTCCCTCGCCCAGCCGTGGCTGGCCACGCTCGCCTACACGGTGTTCACGGTCCTGGCCGTCGCCATCTTCCTCGCCTACTGGGTGCTGGTCCCGATCATGAGCGCGAAGGGGCAGACGCTCGGCATGATGCTGATGGGGATCAGGATCGTGCGCGGGGACGGCGGCAGGGTGTCGGCGGCGCGGCACCTGGTGCGGGTGCTCCTGTTCATCGTCGACGGCATCCTCTCCGGCCTGGTCGGACTGCTGGTCATCCTGGGCTCCGACCGAAACCAGCGGGTGGGCGACATGGTGGCGGACACGCTGGTGGTCCGGGACCGCGGCTGAGCCGACACGCGGCGGGGCCCGTGATCCCGGGGGCGGCCGTGGGCCGCCCCCGGTTCAGCCGCGTTCCCTGAGCAGGTCCAGGACGGGCCCGTACATGCGGGTCTTGATGGTCCCGAGGGTCGGGCTCGCCGCCTTGGCCGCCTGCGAGCGGGCGAGTTCCACCGCGGTCGGGCGCACGTCGTCCTCGGGGACGGCCTGGTCGACGATGCCGGCTGCGAGCGCGTCGCTTCCGCCGTAGCGGCGGGCGGTGGTCATGGCCACGTGCGCGGTCTGGGGGGTCAGGCGGGCCTGGATGAGCGCGGACATCCCCGGTGTGAACGGGATGTCGATGTCGGCCTCGGGCAGGCACCAGAAGCCGCGGTCGGCGCGCATGACTCTGACGTCGTGGGCCAGGGAGAGCATCGCCCCGGCGGCGAAGGCGTGACCCTGGACGGCCGACACCGTGAAGAGCGGCAGGGACAGGATCCGTGCCAGGAGGTCCTGGACCCTCGCGAGGTAGTCCGGGTGCTGCTCGGGGTGGGCGAACAGCCAGTCGAGGTCCAGTCCGTTGGAGTAGAACTTGCCGGTCGCGGCGGTCACCAGGGCGCGCGGGCCCTCGGCCTTCTCCACCTCGTCCAGGGCCGCGTCGACCTCGGTGAGCCAGTCGGGGTGCAGGCGGTTCTCGCCCTCGCCCAGATCGAGGACGAAGACGTCGTCGTGGCGTTCAAGGGTGGGCATGCGGCTCCTCAGGGGGCGACGGCGGCCACTACTGAGAGGTAACCTACACCGCCGGTCCCCGACCGCGCCGAGAGCCCCGCGGACCATGCCCGCGGGCCGTACGGACGCCGTGCGGCCGGTGCGGCGGGTGCCCGGACCGGCCCGGCGACGCGGTGAACGCCCGCACCGGCCTTCCGGGGCGGTGGGCGCCCGGCCGGCGGCGTTCCCGCGACCTGGCGCCCGGTGCGGGCGGCCCGGTCAGCTCCGGATGGGGGTGCGGCTGCGGGCGAGCAGGGCTCGGACCTCGCCCGAGGGAAAGCGGCGGTGCCCCCCGGGCGTACGGAAACTGGGCAGGCGCCCCTGCACCGCCCACCTGGACACGGTCTTGACGTCGACCCGGAAGAGCGCCGCCACCTCCGGCGACGTCAGCAGGTCCTCCTCCTCGAAGGGGGCGCTGTGGTACGCGGGGAAGTCGGGGTTCGGAGGCACGTGAGAGTCCTTTCCTGGGACGTGTTCGGCGGACGGGGGTCGGGCGCCCCCGCGGGATTCGCGGGTGCGCGGCACGGCTCCGGTCACCGGCCACCGCGCGGGCGGCCGGTCGAATCGAGGTCGAACCACACGCCGGTGCACCCGTCACCGGGATGGTCCACACCCCAGCGCGCGGCCTTCAGCGACACCACACGCAGTCCGAGGCCGCCCGGCTCGGCCAGGTCGAGCGGCCGCACGTGCGGGCCGCCGGGCGACTCCGCGCGGGGGCCGTCGTCGACCATCCGCACCCGGATCCGGTCGGGCCACTCGTACACGCCGACGGTGACCGTGCCGCCCGGGTCGCCGCTGCGGCTGTGCAGCACCGCGTTCGCGAACAGCTCGGAACCCAGCCACACCGCGTGGGCGGCGGCCACCGGCAGCCCCGCGGTGAGGTCGTGCAGGTAGCGGCGGACCGGCCGGGCCTGGGACGGCAGGCCCGGCACCGTCAGCTCCGGGGCCAGCGGCCGTCCGCCGTCGGGCAGGATCGGCGTGAGATCACCGGGCGATTCCGGCAGTCCGGGTCCGGCCTCGCTGAGGCTGATGGTCACGGACAGGGCGGGTCGAGTGTCCACGGCTGCTCCCGGTCGGCGTCTGGTGCCACGACTGTGCACGGCGGCGGACATCCGGTCCGCACCCGTGCACTCCACGATCCCGCTGGGACGACCTCCGGGGAAGGCGTTCGGTAGCGCTTCGGATACCTTCCGGAGTCACCGGAATCTTCCGGAATAGCTCCACGGCGGAGGTGCCGTGTGCTGTGCTTGTCCTATGCCCCCTCACAAGCAAGCGCTCCTTCGCTACGGGCGGGAAGTGCAGCGTCTCCGCAACGAGGTGTCCTTGACACAGACGGCTCTGGCACGCCGCGTCAACAGCAGCAAATCCCAGATCTCGGACATCGAACGAGGAAAGGCGAACCCCTCAGCGCAGTTGCGGTCGGCGTTGGACGGGGCCATTGGATTCGGTCAACTGGAGCGTTTATGGGACGATCTCACCGGCGGCAGACGGCCGGCCTGGTTGGACGAGATCGCCACCGCCGTACAAGAAGCGGAAGCGGTGTACGAATACCAGGCCCTGGCCTTTCCGAGTTATCTTCAGACCGAGGGGTGCGCCCGCGCGCTCATCCGTTCCGCGCTGCCCTGGCTGCCGCCGGACGAGATCTCCGCACGCGTGCGCGAGCGCATGGACCGGGCCCGGCACATGGACGAGTCCCTTCATCCGATGCTGTGGCTGGTCATCGACCGGTCGTTGTTGAGTCGCAGGTACGGTGGTCCGCACGCCACGCGTGAGCAACTGGCGCACGTCGCCAGCCTGGCCGAGCGGGAACGGCTCACGCTCCAGGTCGTTCCGACCGACCATCCGAAGCATCCTGGAAACTCCGGGTCGTTTCGAGTTCTCACGATGCGCGATGATCCCGACATCGCCTATGTGGAAAGCGCGGAAGAGGGACGCGTTCTCACGAATTCGACATCCGTGGCACGACGTCGCATGCTGTTCGCCGCCCTCCAGGGCGTGGCCCTGGATCCGGAATCGTCACTGCGGGCGATCCACGAAGAGATGAAGAGGATGGAATAGCGATGTCTGCTGAATGGCACAAGTCGACGTACAGCGGTGGCAGCAACGACTGTGTCGAAATCCGGGAGAAACCGGACGGCGCGGACGTCCGCGACACCCGCCACCGCGCGGCGGGCCACCTGTCGTTCTCCCCGGCCGAATGGTGCGGCTTCCTGCGCGGGCTGCGCGGGAGCCGGTCCCGCCTACAGTGACGGCATGGACGTGGTCGACACACTGCTGAGCGGAGTCCGGGGGCGCGGATCGGTGTTCGGGAGGTCCGTCCTGCGACCGCCCTGGTCACTCCGGTTCACCGACGCCCCCTACCTCACGCTGTGCACGCCCTTGCGCGGCGCGGGCTGGATCGTGCCGTCGACCGGACGGCCCCGGCGGGTCTCGACGGGGGAGGCGGCGATCGTCCGGGGACCGGAGCCCTTCACCTTCACCGACGATCCTGCCGCGCCCGCGCCGGTTCCGGTACCGGTTCCGTCGCGTGGGGCCGGCGGCGCCTCCCACGCGGCCGCCTCCGAGGGCCCCGGAGAGCTGTCCGGCCGCACGGTGCTGCTGGCGGGGGCCTATGACGTGCGTGCCGAGGTCCCGCACCACCTCCTGCGCGTCCTGCCACCGGTGCTCGTCGTCCCCGACAACGGTGACTGCGCCCCGCTGCGCGACTACCTGGAGTCGCAGATCGCCACCGCCGGGCCGGGTCGTCAGACCGTCCTGGACCGGCTGTTGGACTGGCTGCTGGTGTGCTCGCTGCGCGACTGGTTCGACCGGCCCGAGGCCGAGCGGCCCCAGTGGTACGCGGCCCTGGGCGACGAGGTGGTCGGCCCGGCGCTGCGGGCCCTGCACGAGGCTCCGGCCGAGCCCTGGACCACGGCGTCGCTGGCGGCCCGCGCGGGGGTTTCGCGCACGACCCTGGCCAAGCGGTTCACCGAGCAGGTCGGCGAGGGCCCCGTCTCCTACCTGACGGGCTGGCGGATGACCCTCGCCGCCGACCTGCTGGCCCGGCCGGAGCTGACCGTCGCCGCGGTCGCCCGCCGGGTCGGCTACGCGGACGCCTTCGGGTTCAGCGCCGCCTTCAAGCGGGTGCGCGGGGTCAGCCCGACCGCCTTCCGCCTGGGGCTCGCCGCCGTGGAGCACGACGGCCCGCGGTCCCCTCGGGTGGAGGTCGCGGGCCCGGTCGGGTGAACCCCGGCGGGTTCCGGGGCGGCCCCGGTCGGCTCGGTGCCCGGGCGGCATGGAGCGGTGACGGGCACGGGGCGCCGGCCCCTCGTGACGGCGCCCCTCCGGGTCACTGCTTCCAGGCGCCCCGAGCGTCCTCGTCCCGCACGACGTCGGCGATGTCGCGCGGCTCCCGGCCCAGGGCTCGGCGCACTCCGTCGGCGACCACCGCGTCCCCGCTCGTGCGGATCGCGTGCATGGCGTCGGACCACAGCTTGGCCTCCTCGGGAGAGACGCCCTCCGCGACCAGCGCGTCCTGGAAATCGGTCTCGCCGACCGGAACGTAGCCCGTCTCGATCCCGGCGACACGGCCGATCTCGCCCAGCAGTTCGGCCAGGCCGACGGCGCGCGGCCCGGTGAGTTCGTAGGTCCGACCCGCGTGGCCGTCCCCGGTGAGCGCGGCGACCGCCACGGCCGCGATGTCCTCGGTGTCCACGAACGCCGCCCGCCCTTCCCCGGCGGGCAGTGCCAGCTCTCCCGCCACGATGGCGTCCCGGAAGTCTCCCTCGCTGAAGTTCTGCGCGAACCAGCTCGGCCGCAGGATCGTCCAGTCCACCCCCGATTCGCGGACCGCGCGCTCCCCCGCCAGGTGCAGCTCGCTCGCGGTGGTGTCGGCGCCGAAGTAGCCGGGCACGTCCACGCCGCGGGCGCTCAACAGCACCAGGCGACTCACTCCGGCGGCCACGGCGGCCTCGACCAGCGCGGGTGTGCGTGAGGGCGGCGCGTCCAGGGGGACGATGTACACCCCCGAGACCCCCTCCAGGGCCGGCTGCCACGTGTCCGGATCGGCCCAGTCGAACCGGACCTCTCCCGAGCGCGACGCGGCTCTGACCTCGATGCCCTGCTCCCGTAGGCGGGCGGTGACCCGGCGGCCGGTCTTGCCGGTCGCTCCGATGACGAGTACTGGTGCGTTGTCCATACCGGAATCCTGGCGCGCGGCACGGCCCGGCGGCCATGCGTCGGGATCCGCCGCGCATACGCGTGCGTACGGCGGCCGGTCGGGGCCGCGATCCGCCCTACGGGGTGGTCGAGCGCGTGGAGATCGGACCGGTCGGCGCCGGGCCCACGACCTGCGGTCCTGCTCCCGGTCAGCCGGCGTCCGGGTCGTCGCGCCGGTCCCCGTCCTCGCCCGGTCTCCCGCCCCCGTCCCCGTCCCGTTCCTCGGAGACCACCGTGCCCGCCGAACCGTCGACGGTGACGAGGTCGCCCGTGGCGATCTCCCGGGTGGCGTGGCGGACGCAGATCACGGCGGGGATCCCGTACTCACGGGCCACCGTGGGGCCGTGTGCCACGATCGATCCCGTCTCGGTCACCAGACCGCCGGCGGTCATGAACAGCGGCGTCCAGCCCGGGTCGGTGGTGGGGACGACCAGGATCTCCCCCGGCTCGATGCGCGCGCCCGCCGGGTCGTGGACGACCCGCGCCCGGCCCGTCACCCGGCCGGGGGCCGCGCCCAGGCCGCTGAGCGCGCCCTCCGGAGCGGGCTCGGACTGGACGAGCGCCTCCACGTCCGTTCCGTCGGACAGCAGGGCCACCGGCACGCCGCTGCGCCGCGTCTCCCGCGCGTGGACGGCCCGGCGCCCGGCGGCGAGCGCGCGCTGGTCGACTCCCTCGTGCACCGCCGAGCGCGCCTCGTCGACGTCGAGGAAGACGATGTCGTCGGCCCGGTCGAGCAGCCCTCGGGCGGCCAGGTCCGCGCCCACGAGCAGCAGTTGTTCGCGCATCCTCGCGTACGGGACCAGCCAGGCGAACTTCGCGAACTCGCGCATGCCCGAGAGTTCCCGGGAGCGGCGCATGGCCACCGCCGCGATCCGCCCCCGGACCGGGCGCCGGGCGCGGCCCCGGAGGGAGAGTTCCGTGACGGTCCGCCGGGCCCGGACCGCCGCCCGCTCGAACCGGCGGGCCGGAGACTGGTCGGGGTCGTCGATGCGCAGGTAGTTGGCGATGGTGGCGAACACCGGCGCGGGGTCCTCCGACCACCGGGGGACACCGATATCCACCTCGGCGGCGGCGCGGTGCCCGTAGGCGTCCAGGAACTCCACCAGCCCGATGTCGGGCAGCGTCCCTTCCCGGTCACGGGCGGCGAGTTCGGCCGGGTCGGTGCCGGCGAAGAGCGCGCCGTGCCGCCGCGCGTTCTGGGCCAGGCGCCACAGTGCCAGGTCCATCTCGGTGGTCACGTTGTGGGGCATCCCGCCGAGCACGTGGTCGAGCTCGTCCTCCGACGCCACCCCGTCGAGCAGAGCCGAGGGCAGCACGGTCAGCAGGAGCCCGGCCATGGTGGGCATCGCCGCGCGGATCATGTCCGCGCCGAGGATGTCGTCGTAGCCCTCCTCGGTCACGAACCGCAGCCGTTCCGCGGTGGTGGCCGTCGGCCCCGGTCCGGGACGGGTGCGCATGCGGCGCACCGCCGCCCAGGCGTCGGCGCGGGAGGCGCCCGGCCTGGCGAGTGAGCGGATCAGGCCGCCGACGAACATGGGCGCGGTCCTGGCGGCCACGGCGAGGGCCGTGCGCACGGGCAGCGGTTTCGGGGGCACGGGCGCGAACCGGGGGTCGTCCCGCATGAGTTCGACCGCCGCCCGGACGCGGGGTCCGTACACGTCCATGGCCTGCGGCAGCCGGTCGCGGACCCGGGGGTCGCGCAGGAGGCCCGTGATGTCGACGAAGAGCCGTCCGCCGATACCGACGGTTCCGAAGGCGGCGCCGGGGTCGACGGGGATGCTCATCCGCTCGCACCAGCGCACCCACACCCGGCCCATGAGGGAGAGGCCCATGGGGGTGAAGGGCCGGAGCATGCCCTGGATGTGGCCGAGTTCCAGGTACATGCGGGTGTCGGGGGTGCGCGGCGGCTCGGGGAACAGCGTGGTGATCGCGCGGGACTGGAGCAGCCAGAGCACACCGTCGCCGTCGAAGGCCCACTCCACGTCCTGGGGTGTGCCGAAGTGCGTCTGGAGCCGCCGCCCGGCGGCACGCAGCTCCTCCAGCTGAGCGGGTGTGAGGCATCCGTCCGGGGGTCCGTCCACGGGGGCGTCCCGGGGCAGGACGTAGTGGTCGGCGGGGCCCGAGCCGTCGACCACGGTGGTGCCCGGTCCGGGGGCGGCGTCGACGACCATCGAGGTGCGGCATCCGGTCATCGGGTCGGCGGTGAACAGCACGCCCGCCACCGAGGCGTCGACCATGCGCTGCACGACCACGGCCATGCGCACGCTCGCGCGGTCGATGCCCAGGGCCTCTCGGTAGCCGACCGCGCGTTCGGAGTCGAGGGAGTCCCAGCACCGCCGCACGGCCGCGACCAGGTCGTCGGTGCCCTCGACGTCGAGGACGGTGTCCTGCTGGCCCGCGAAGCTGGCGTCGGGCAGGTCCTCGGCGGTGGCGCTCGAACGGACCGCGACGCGGCCGCCGCCGAGTTCGTCGTAGGCGGCGGCGAGCTCCGCCCGGGGGATCTCTCCGGACGTGTGGGCCTCCGTCGTCAGGCAGAAGCCGGGCGGCACCCGTTCACCGAGCGCGACCATCGCGCCGAGCCCGGTGGCCTTGCCTCCGACCCGGTCGGTCATTCCGGCGCTGATCCCGTTCAGTGCCACGATGGTCATGCCTGGGCTCCTCTGGGCCGGGTCGGACGGCTGCGCGACGCGGCCGCGCTCGGCGCGCTCGGCGGGACCGGTCGAACGGGCGGAACACACAGGTGTCGTGCGTACGCCGCTGTGGTCGACATCCGCGGTCTATGCCTACCCGGGGACCGGAAACATAGCCCTGATGGGCCCCGGGACCGGTGCGGGCGCGGGGATCCCCACGCCCCGGTCCTGCGGCCGCGCCGCGGTCGTCAGGTTCCCGTGACCGGCCCGCCTGACCCATCAAGAACGCAGGACCCGTTGACCCCGGGCCCGGGCCTCACTCGCGCCGGGCACCCGTCGGCCAGACGACATCGACCGGGACCCCGCGCGTGCGTGCGGCCGCGACCGCGTCACCGGTGCCGCCCCTGCCCCCGGACGGCTCACCGTCCCACACGGCGAACAGGCGGTCGATCGTGCCGAGGACGGTCTCGTTGGCCGCCTCGTAGGCGGCCCGTCCCGCGGTTCGATGGGGCATGTAGCGCACGAGCGCCGATCGCATGAGCAACCCGTCGAACCGTTCGAGGTTGTCGGGCCTGACCTTCGCTTCCCGGTAGTCGACCGAGGGCAGGACGACCTCCAGGCTCCCGCCGGCGTCGAGCAGGACTTCGGCGAACAACTGGTCGGCACCGCGCGCCAGGCAGGACAGGCCGACCAGGTCACCGTCGGCGTACGGCGCCAGGGCGTCCGCCAGCGCACGCCGGACGATCGGCGCGCTGCCGGCGGACAGGTTCGAGTGACCGGTGATCCCGATACGCGTCACGTTCGCTCCTCGAGGTTCGACTGCCCGGCCGGCAGCGTAGTCGACGACCCGCGTCACCGCACTGGCGCGGCGAGGCGGGGCGTGTGTCAGGTGAGGACACCGCGCACGACGCGGTGGGCGTCGCGGCCCACCCCTCTCAGGCTGGCCGAGGAGTAGCTGCGCTGGAACTCCAGTCCCACGTACCCCAGGCCGGGGACGGTGGTGGAGACCCCGCCCGAGTGCAGGGGGCGGCCGTCGGCGTCCAGAGCCCCCGTGCCGTCCAGGAAGTCCAGTGCGGGCCGGTAGCCGGTGGCCAGCAGCACCGTGTCGACCGCCTCCGTGGCGCCGTCGGCCCACTCCACGGACTCTCCCCGCAGGCGCGTGAAGAGCGGTCGGCGGTCCGGGTTGCCGGTGGCGAACGCCGCACGGAAGCGGCCGTCGTCGATGACCGGCGTCCGCACCCGCTCCCACAACCGGCCCACAGGGGCGGAGTCCACGCCGGTGACGGCGCCCCACCAGTGGACGTCGCGGCCGAGGGGGCGCTGGTCCACCCAGCCGATCGGGGCCCGGCTGGCGAGGCTCACCCGGGCGACCCCCGCCAGCTCGACGGCGATCTCGACACCGGAGTTCCCGGCTCCCACGACCACGATCCGCTGCCCGCGGAAGGGTTCGGGTGCGCGGTACTCGCACGAGTGGAGCACCGTGCCGGTGAACCCGTCCAGACCCGGCAGCGGCGGCCGGTGCGGGCGCGTGAAGGTCCCCGAGGCCGCGACGAGCGCGCGTGCGGCGTGCCGGGTGCCGTCGGCCGTGGTGACGGTGAACCCGCCGCCGTCGCGCTCGACGCGGGTCACCTTCTGACCGAAGCGGAAGTCGGCGTCCAGCCGGTCGGCGTAGCCGCGCAGGTAGGCCGTGACCTCGTCCCGCCCGGGGTAGGTCGCTTCGCCGCCGGGCATCGCCCGGCCCGGGAGGGAGGCGTAGGGGGAGGGCGAGAACAGGGTCAGGCTCTCGTAGTAGTGCGGCCACGAGCCCCCGGCCGTGTCGGCGGCCTCCAGGACCAGCGGGCGGACGCGGTGGCGGTTGGCGGCCTCGACGGTGGCCAACCCTGCCTCTCCGGCACCGATGACGACCACGGGGGCCTCGGACATGGGAACCTTCCTGCGGTGGGGGACGCCGGAAAGGAAGGTACCAACGCGCGCGGGAGCGCGGCCGGCCGAGGTCCCCGCACGGGCACGGTGACCGTGGACGCGCTCCCGGTCATGGCGGGGTCGTCACTCCTCGCGCGGGGCCCGGAACGTGCGCCGGTAGCCCTGGGGAGTGACACCCAGTCGCCGGACGAAGTGGTGGCGCAGGTTGTCGACCGTGCCGAACCCGGTACGCCCCGCGATGGCGGTGACCGGGGTGTCGGTCGCCTCCAGGTGGTGCTGGGCCAGCAGGACGCGCTGCCCCGTCAGCCATTGCAGCGGAGTGGTGCCGACCTCCTGCTGGAAGCGCCGGGCGAAGGTGCGCGGTGACATGTGCGCGTGGCGGGCCATCTCCTCGACGGTCAGATTCCGGTCGAGGTTGGCCTCGATCCAGTTCAGGACGGCGGAGAGCGGGCTGGCCCCCTGCCGCGCCTGGGGGCGTTCGCGGTACTGGCGCTGACCGCCCTCCCGGTGCGGAGGCGCGACCATGCGGCGGGCGATCGCGTTGGCGACGGCGCTCCCGTGCGCCGCGCGGACCACGTGGAGGCAGGTGTCCACGCCCGCCGCGGTGCCGGCCCCGGTGATGATCGGGCCGTCCTCGACGTAGAGCACGTCCGACTCGACGCGGGCGCGCGGGTGGCGGCGGGCGAGTTCGTCGGTGTAGCGCCAGTGGGTGGTGCAGCGCCGCCCGTCGAGCAGGCCGGCGGCGCCCAGGAGGAAGGCCCCGGTGCAGATGCTCATGACACGGGCGCCCCGCTCGGCGGCGGCGCGCAGCTCATCGGTCAGGCGATCCGGCTGGGGCACCGCGAGATCGTAGGCGGGGACACAGATCAGGTCCGCGGAGGCGAGCCGGTCCACACCGTGGGAGGCCCGCACCTCGAAGCCGTGCCGGGTGCGCACACTGTCGCCCGCGGCCGAGACGAGGGCGAAGTCGTAGACGGGCAGTGCGCCGTCGCTCCGGTCGATACCGAAGACCTCGCAGAACACACCCAGTTCGAAGGCGTGGCCGCCCTCCAGGGCCAGGACGACGACATCACCGATCACGCGGGCCCGCTCCTTCCCTCGGATTGGCAGGAATTTCAGCCTATCTGTCATTTCTGCCACTCCCGCTGCGCTGACGCCCATGGAAACCTGGCGGCGGTTCCACGGACGACACCGACAGCGAGGCCACCCGATGATGACCGCACACCCCACCACAGCGACCACCGACCTCCCGGCACAGGCCGCCGAGGTCCTGCGCGGGCTCGCGCTCGACGAGGACCTGAAGTGGCGCGTCCCGGAGGATCCGGTCCTGGGCCCCGTGGCGGCCCGGGTCGCCCGGCGCTTCGTGGCGGGCGAGAGCCTGACCGACGCGGTGGAGCGCGCGCGGCGCGTCATCGCGGGCGGCCACCGCGCCAGCGTCGAGTTCATGGGCGAGAGCTGTCGCGACGAGCAGAGGGCCGCGGCGGAGACCTACGTGTTCCTCGAAGCCGCCCGGCTCCTGCCCGAGGGCTGTTCGGTCTCGCTCGACCTCTCGCACGTCGGTCTGGCCATCGACAGCGAACTCGCCCTGGCCAACGCCTCCCGGATCGCCCGGGCGACCGCCGGGTCCGGCCGCGAGATGATGATCTCGGCCGAGGGCTCCGACCGCACCGACGCCGTGCTGGCCGTGCACCGCGCCCTGTGCGAGGAGTTCGACCACGTCGGCGTGACCGTGCAGGCGCGGCTGCACCGCACGGCCGCGGACCTGCCGGGGCTCCTCGAGCTCCCCGGCCGGATCCGGCTGGTCAAGGGCGCCTTCCTCGAACCACGGGACATCGCCCTCCCGCGCGAGGACCCCGCCCTGGCCGACACCTACACCGCCTACGCCGAGCGGCTGGCCGACTCGGGCCACCTGTGCTCGTTCGCGACCCACGACTGGGACCTGATCGACCACATCGACCGCCACCTCGGCGGCAGGGGCCACGCGAACGCGCCCTGGGAGTTCGAGACCCTGCTCGGCCTCGGCCCCGACCGCCTCGACGCCATGGCCGAGCGGGGCCACCCCACCCGCGAGTACGTCGTCTTCGGCACCGAGTGGTGGCTCTACGTCTGCAACCGGCTCGCCGAGGACCCCCAGCGCGTGCTCCAGGCCCTCGTCGACGCCGCGTCCTGAACCGGCTCCGCCGCCGGGGTTCCGCCTCAGGGGGCGCCTCGGCCGTGCCGCCAGGGGGACGGCAGCGGACCGCCGTTCTTGATGTGCGCGTCCAGCGCCGTCAACAGCCGGTCGGCCTCGCGGATCACCCGGTGGGCCTCCCCAGCGTTGCGCGGGCGGACGCGCAGCGTCTCGGACAGTGCGTCGTAGAGCGCGTCCGACGCCGGATAGTCCGCCGCTCCCCTCCTCGGAAGGCGTCCACCGTCCGACGGGCTCCGGTCGGGTGTCGAGCGCGGGCGCAACAGCCGCGCCAGCTCGTCGAGAGCCACCCCGTGATCGGAGGGGTCGTCCGTCATGCAGCCTCACCTTCCGCGGCTCGCGTGGTCGGCTCGACGTTAGACCTGGTCACCCTCGGTGACCGACAGTGGAGTGAAGGTAAAGGACCCGCAGGATCCTGCGGGTCAGGCCACTCCGGCGCGCTGGGCGAGCGGGCGCAGCTCCGGCGTGGACGGCCGGTGCTCGCGCCGCATCAGCTCCTGGAGCACGCGGCCGGTCGACGGGTCGTGCCGGACCAGCTCCGGGGCGATCCGCTCGGCGTCCAGCAGGGTGTTCACCGCCGCGGCGTCCTGGCGTGTCTGCGTGTAGGCACGGGCCACGTCCAGGCACACCTGGGCACGACGGCCGACCAGCCCCGCGGGGAGCGCGTCCACGTCCAGCGCCTCCCCCGCGGCGACCGCCGCGCGGGCGTCGCCCACCTTGGCCCGAGTCGAGATCGTGTGGATGGCCACGTTGGTCGGACCGAACGCGGTCCCGTGCAGGTTCATGTCGCGGCCCAGGCGGTCGGCCGCGAGCTGCGCCTGCCGCAGCAGACGGGGCACCGCGGCCTTGTCGTACTCGGCCGCGGCGGCGGTCGCCGCGGCCAGGTGGAGACCGCCGTACACGCTCAGCTCCTCGGCGGTCCCCGGGCGCATCTGCCGTTCCAGTGCCGCCGCGGCGGCCATGGCCAGTTCGGCGGCGGCGGCGGGCCTGCCCCGGGAGACGAACACGTAGGCGAGCCGGTAGGCGCCCACGGCCGAGAGCAGGGTCTGGTCCGCCCACTCGGCCGCGGACATCGCCCGGTCGGCCGCCTGCCAGGCGAGGTCCTTCTGGCCCACCCGGCGGAGCACGGCCGCGGTGGTGTTGTAGACCATGGCGCGCACCGAGCACACCGCCGGGCGGTCGGCGCCCCGCCTGTGCGCGGCCGCCTCCACGTCCCGGATCAGGCGGGGCAGTCGGCGGCCGACCTCGCCGTAGCGGGTCGCCTGGTAGGCGGCGTGCGTGCGATGGGCCTCGGCACGCAGGCGCGCGAGGTCGGCGGGGCCGTCGGACACCTCGGAGTAGCGCATCATCGCGCGCTCGATCTCCACCGCCGCCGTGTAGCGGGGCGCGGGGTCGTGGTGGTCGGTTCCGGTCAGCTCGGCGAGGGGCAGGCGGAGGACGTCGGAGAGCCGGGTCAGGACGTCGTGGGAGTCGACGGTGAGGATGCCGCGTTCCACCTGCGAGAGCCAGGACTCGGAGCGGCCCACGAGCCCCGCGAGCACGGCCTGTGAGTAACCGCGCCGGGTGCGGTTGCGGCGGATGATCTGGCCCCTGGCGGCAGCGTCCACGCCGGGCCTCCCGTCTAGACGGTGCGAACGGTGGAAAGGATCCGCTCCCACGTGGGTATGCGGGACTCGTACGGCGCCTGCTCGTCGTACAGGAGCGTGACCGAGGGCAGTGAGCCCAGGGTGCTGAGGGAGCGGGTGAAGGCCGGATGGCTCGCGAGCTGGGGTTTGCAGTGGGGGACCACGACGGTGGGAACCGCGTGGCCGACCATCTCGCAGAGCAGGCCGATCGCGAAGTTGTCGGCGTGGCCGTCGGCGAACTTGTTCGTCGAGTTGAAGGTGAGCGGGCAGGCGAGCACCAGGTCCGCCGGGGGTAAGGGTGTACCGGTGCCTGGACGTCTGTACTCGACACGCACCGGTTCCCCGGTCAGGGCCGCCAGCGCGTCGGCGTCGTGGAAGCGCTGCCCCATGGGGGTGGACAGGCACCGCACGGTCCAGTCGTCGGCCTGGAGCAGCCGGACGAGCGAGGGAAGGCCCTCGGGCGCGGGAGCACCGGACATGACGAGGTAGAGGGTTTTCGCCATGCCGCGAGTGTAGCCCCGGATGTCCGGAGTGCGCGGTGCTTCGGATGAGCCCGGTGTGACAAAGGGATGCCGCTGACCTGCAACGAAGCCGGTTCGGAGCTCGTTCTGCCCCACCGCCGACCGCGCCCGGGGCATGATGGGTCCGCCCGCCGATCCCCCGCGCAGAGAGCGAGGTCCCCGTGGACGTCAACGGCCTGACCGCCGAGGTGGAGCAGGTGTCGCGCGGCTACGCGGCGCGCTTCGGCATCGAACGGGACGCCGACTGGTTCGTCCTCAAGCTCCACGAGGAGATGGGCGAGCTCACCCAGGCCTTCCTGGCACTGGACGGCCGCGGCCGCGCCAAGGGGCTCGACGACCGGGAGCGGTCCGCGCGGTTCCGGGCGGAGCTGGCGGACGTGTTCTGCCACGTGCTCCTGCTGGCCGACCACCACGGCGTGGACCTCACCGCCGAGGTGCGCGCGAAGTGGCTGGACCGCTGGGGGGCGTCCCAGGGCACGGTCGGCGGCCCGCCCGGGAGGTCGGGCGGGGGGACGGTCGACGGCGTCCAGTAGCGTCATGCCGGTGGCCCCCTCGACACGCCCGCGCGCTCGTGCGCGTCGCGCAGCGCCGGGGAGAGGACGTGTTCGCGCCCGTTCGACGACTCGCTCCCGGTCCACGACCACGAGCGCGGGATGGTGGCCGGTGGACCTTTGCGGTCACCGCGCCAGGGCGTGTTCCGTGGATGCCGCCCGTCGCGAGCGGCGTTCCGGTGCGGCTGCCGCAGGGCCGAAGAAGGCATCCCGGTGTGGCTGTCGACTGATGAGAACGCGGCGAGAGCCGTGCCGGGGCGTCGCGCGGCAGGGTGAGTGTCCGCGGAACACGCCCTAGGCGTCAGGGGCGGGGGACTCCGGTCGCATGACGGGGTCGGGCAGATCCTGGACGCCGCTCTCGGCGGTGGGGTCGGCGGTGTCGTCGCGGCGGCGTTCGAGGACGACGACGTCCCTCCACTGCCCGCCGTGCCGGACGAGCCGCTCGCGTACGGCGAGGGTGCGGTAGCCCGACGCGTGCAGCAGGGCGAGCGCCGCCTTGTCCTCGGGCAGGACGGTGGCCTGCAGGGTCCACAGTCCCGCGAGGTCGGCCTCGACCACCTGCGTGCGCGCCAGCGCCTTGCCGACGCCCCGTCCGCGCTCGCCCTCGGCCACGTGGATCCGCGTCTCGGCCACGCCCGCGTAGGCGCTGAGCCGGGAGACGGGCCAGGCGGCGGCCCAGCCGACGACCGTCCCGTCGCGTTCGGCCACCCACGCGTGACCGTCGAGCCAGCCGGTGTCCGGGCCGCCGTTCTCGGCGGCGTCCGCCTCGCCGCCCTCGGCGAGGATGTCCCCGGCCGCGGCGCCGGCCGCGTGGAGGCGGCGTACGGCGGGCAGGTCGGCGTCGGTCAGGGCGCGGACGGTGACGTCCTCGGGCACCTCGGTGGGGCAGCACGGGCGCGCCGCGAGCATGCCCATGACCGCGTCGGCCGCGTGCGGCAGGCCGGTGCAGCAGGCGGCGTTGACCGCGACCCGGGTGGACGTGCCGACGCGGGAGGTGGTCACGAAACCCACCTCGGCGAGTTTGCGCAGGTGGTGGGAGACGGTGGGCTGCCGCACACCCAGGGCCTCGGCCAGCTCCCCGACGCTCATGGCGCCCGGATAGGTGGCGATGGCGTGCAGCAGGCGGACGCGTGTGGGCTCGGCCAGGCACGCGAACCAGGCGGCGTAGGTCTCGGCGTCCCCGGTCGGCAGCAGCCCCGCGGTGTGTTCGTGCGTGACGGTCATGCTCCCAGTATCGACGACGATCTATGGTTGCGTCCATCGACGTTCGTCTATAGAGTCCTGATTCATAGACGCCCGTCGATGAAAGGAAGCGTCATGGCAGAGGTACACCCCGTCATCGTGATCGGTGCCGGACCCACTGGGCTGGCCGCCGCCGCCGAACTGGTCCGGCGCGGCCTCCCCGTCCAGGTCCTGGAGCGGGGCCCCTCCGCCGGCGCCGCGGTCGCCGAGTGGGGGCACGTCCGGCTGTTCTCCTCCTGGCGCGACCTCGTCGCCCCGGCCGCGGAGAAGCTGCTGGCCACCACCGGCCGGCGGCGCCGCGACGACGACGCCTACCCCACCGGCCGCGAGTGGGTCGACGCCTACCTGGCCCCGCTGGCCGCCGCCCTCGGTGAGCGGGTCCGCTACGGCACCGAGGTCACCGGCGTCAGCCGCCTGGGCCGGGACCGGGTCGTGGACTCCGCCCGCGACGAACAGCCCTTCACCGTCCGGATCCGCACCGAGCGGGGCGAGGAGCGCCTCCTGGCGCGCGCCGTGATCGACGCCTCCGGCACCTGGGGCTCCCCCAACCCCCTGGGCGGCGACGGCCTGCCCGCCCTCGGCGAGGGCGACCCCGCGCCGGCCGACCGCCTGTCCTACCGCGTTCCCGACACGGCCGACCCCTCCGTCCGGGCCCGGTACGCCGGACGCCGCACGGCCGTGGTCGGCAGCGGCCACTCCGCGCTCACCGCCCTGGTGGCGCTGGCCGGACTCGCCGCCGACGACCCCGGCACCCGCGTCGTGTGGGTGCTGCGGCGCGGAGAGGCCGGGGACGCCTTCGGCGGCGGCGCCGACGACCAGCTCGCCGCCCGCGGCGCACTGGGCACGCGCGCCCGGAAGGCGGTCGAGGCCGGGCACATCGAGACGGTGGCGGGCTTCCGCACCTCCGAGGTCCGCGCGGAGGGCGGGGCCGTGGTACTGGTCGACGGGGGCCGCGACCGCGACGGTGACGTCCGCGCCCTGGCGCCGGTCGACGAGGTGGTCGTCCTCACCGGCTTCCGCCCGGACCTGTCCTTCCTCTCCGAGATCCGGCTCGGCCTGGACGCCACGCTCCAGGCTCCGGTGGCGCTGGCCCCGCTCATCGACCCCAACGTCCACTCCTGCGGCACCGTCTACCCCCACGGCGCCGCCGAACTGGCCCAGCCGGAGTCCGGCTTCTACCTGGCCGGGATGAAGTCCTACGGCCGCGCGCCCACGTTCCTCGCGCTCACCGGCTATGAGCAGGTACGCAGTATCGTCGCCGCACTGGACGGTGACCACGAGTCCGCCGCCCGCGTGGAGCTGACCCTGCCCGAGACCGGTGTCTGCAAGGGCAGCGGGCTGACCGACCCGGACGACGCGGCGGAGGCCGCCGGAGAGGGCGGCTGCTGCGGAGGGCCCGGCCCGGCGGCGGTCGACCTCCTCACGCCGTCCGGCTCCGTCGCCACACCGTGAGCCGATCCGCCTTCCCCGCCGGGGCTCCCGCACACGGGCCCCGGCGGGCCCCCGGGGCGGGACGGGCCCTGGCCGCGCTCTGCGTCACCGTCACGACCGGCTACGGCGTGCTGTTCTACGCCTTCCCCGTGCTCGCTCCGGCCATCGCCGCGGACACCGCGTGGTCGCTGGCGGGGGTCACCGCCGTGTTCTCCGCCGCGCAGGTGGTGGCGGGACTGAGCGGGATCGCCGTGGGCCGGTGGGTCGACGCGCGGGGGCCGCGCCCGGTGATGACGGCGGCGGCCGTCCTCGCGGTCCCGGCCGTGGCGGCGCTCGGCCTCGCCCCGAGCCTGTGGGCCTTCGGCGCCGCCTGGCTCGTCTGCGGGGCCGCGATGGCGGGGCTGTTCTACCCTCCGGCCTTCGCCGCCCTGACCCGCTGGTACGGGGAGGAGCGTGTGCGGGCGCTCACCGTCCTGACGCTGGCCGCCGGGTTCGCCAGCACGGTCTTCGCTCCGCTCACGGCCGTCCTGGAGGCGGCGCTGGGCTGGCGCGGCGCCTACCTCGCGCTCGCGGGCGTGCTCGCGGCGGTGGTCGTGCCCCTGCACGCCCTCGCCCTGACCCCGCCGTGGGACCGGGCACCGCGCCGCCGGGGACCGGACGGCGCCCGCCGGCTCCCCTCCGCGGTCCGGGACCCCGCGTTCGCGGCCCTGGCCGCGTCGCTGGCCCTGGGGTCGTTCACGGTGTACGCGGTGGTGGTCAATCTCGTGCCCCTGGTCGAAGGACGCGGGTTCGGCACGACGGCCGCCGCGTGGGCCCTCGGGGTCGGCGGTGTCGGCCAGGTCCTGGGCCGCCTCGCCTACGCCCCGGCGGAGCGGTGGCTCGCACCGGTACCGCGCACCGCGCTCGTCCTGCTGGCCTGTGCCGCCACCACCGCCCTGTTCGCCCTCGTCCCCGGCCCGCTCCCGCTTCTGCTCGGGATCGCCCTGCTCGCGGGGGCCGCGCGCGGCGTTCTCACCCTGCTCCACGCCACGGCCGTGGCCGACCGGTGGGGCACCGGGGACTACGCCACGCTCAACGGCCTCCTGCACACGCCGCTCATATTCGCCACCGCGCTGGCCCCCTGGGCGGGAGCCGCCCTGGCCGGACCGCTGGGCGGACATCCCGCGGTGTTCGCCCTGATGGCCGCACTCGCCGCCCTCGGCGCGCTGCTGGCCCTGGCGACCCGCACCGAACGCACGACCGACAAGGACGCACACCTGTGGAACACGCACACCTGATCGTGGTCGGCGCCGGCCAGGCGGGACTGGCCGCCGCGCACGAGGCCGCCCGGCGCGGCGTCCGCCCCCTCGTCCTGGAGGCCGCCGACCGCGCGGGCGGCGCCTGGCCGCACCACTACGACAGCCTGACCCTGTTCTCCCCCGCCCGGTTCTCCGCCCTGCCCGGCCGCCCGATGCCCGGGGACGGCGACCGCTACCCGCGCCGCGACGAGGTCGTGGCCTACCTGCGCGCCTACGCACGGGACCTGGACGCCGACATCCGCTACGGCCAGCGCGTCACCGCGGTGGGACGCGAGCGCGGCGGCGGCCTCACCGTCACCACCGCCGACGGGACGCGGATCCAAGCTCCCGCGCTGGTGGCCGCCACCGGAGGGTTCTCCCGTCCGCACCGGCCCGCCCTGCCGGGCCTGGACGCGTTCTCGGGCACCGTGCTCCACAGCGGCGAGTACCGGTCGCCGGAGCCGCTGGCCGGCCGACGCGTGGTGGTGGTCGGCGGCGGAAACTCCGCCGTACAGATCGCCGCCGAACTGGCGGACACCGCGAGGGTGACCCTGGCCAGCCGGGCGCCGATCGCCTGGGTACGACAGCGGCCGCTCGGCCGCGACCTGCACTGGTGGTTCACCCGCAGCGGGCTGGACACGGCCCCGGTCCGCCGGTTCTGGGAGCGGGGACCGGCCCTGGTCATGGACGACGGGCGCTACCGCGCCGCCTTCGCCTCCGGCAATCCGGACCGGCGCCCGATGTTCACCCGGGTGTGCCCGAACGGGGTCGAGTGGGCGGACGGCACCAGGGAGGAGGTGGACGCGCTCGTGCTGGCCACGGGGTTCCGGCCCGCCCTGGGGTACCTGGCGGGAACAGACGCCCTGGACGACGACGGACGGCCCCTCCAGTCGCGCGGCGTCTCCGCGACCGTGCCCGGCCTGGGCTACGTGGGCCTGGAGTTCCAGCGCAGCTTCTCCTCGGCGACCCTGCGCGGTGTCGGCCGCGACGCCCGCCACGTCCTGCGCCGGATCCTGTAGCCACGGGGGTCGGGGCCATCCGCGCCCGCCCGACCCGGCCTTCCCCGATGAGGGGCCCTGCGTCGTGGGGCGCCTCAGGACATGACGGTGCACACTGCACCGACGGGAGGACGAGGTCTCCGAGAGGGCGGAACACCATGGGAGGATCGGCTCGCCGAGCTCGGTGTCCCCTTCCTCGCCCGCGGCCTCGGCACGCTCCACGAAGCCGAGCTCACCGTGGTTCCGACGACACCCGGCGAAGCGCCACCAAAGCCGAACGCGTGCACCGCGGTCCGGCCTGGGCTCGGCCTTCGTCGGGGAGGCGGATCAGTGTGCCCGCTCCGCGCCCAGGTCCTCGGCGATGCGGGCGACGGCGGCCTTAGCGGTACGGCCCGCCCCGATCAGCGTGGCAGAGGCGGCCCCCGTCCAGTCGCCGTAGCCCAGCAGGTGCAGGCGCGGCTCCCTCAGACACCGCGCACCGTCGAGCGGGACACGCCCGTCGGCGTCGAACGGCTCCAGCGGCGCCAGGTGGTCCAGAGCGGCGCGGAACCCGGTGCACCACACGATCGCGTCCGCTTCCATCGCGCTCCCGTCGGCCCAGACGACTCCCGTCCGGGTCAGCCGCTCGGCCATCGGCTGCGCCTTGAGCACCCCCCGGTCGCGGGCCGCGCGCACGCTCGGCACCATCACGATGTCGCCGAGGGCCCCGACACCTCCGTCGGCCCCGCCCAGCGTCCTCCTGGTGGCCACGTCGAACAGCACCCGGCCGTCGACGTCGTCGGGCATCAGGCGCGGCGGCCGCCGGGTGAGCCAGGCGGTCCGCGCGACCTCGGACAGCTCGGCCAGGATCTGTGCCGCGGAGTTGCCTCCTCCGACCACCACGACCCGTTGGCCGGCGAACTCCTCCGGGCTCCGGTAGTCCACCGTGTGGAGCTGTCGGCCCTCGAACAGGTCGCGCCCGGGCACGTCGGGCAGGAACGGGCGGCTCCAGGTCCCGGTCGCGCTGACCACGTGCCGTGCCCGCCACGTCCCGGCCGCCGTGACCGCCTCCAGGCCGCCGCCGGCGCGGCGGACCTCCGTCACGGCGACCGGTCGGCGCACGGGCAGGTCGTACCGGCGCTCGTACTCGGCCAGGTAGTCGGTCACGTGCCGCGCCGAGGGGTACTCCTGCCCCGGCTCCTCCGGCATCCACCAGCCGGGCAGCGGGCTGTGCGCGGCCGGTGAGAACAGCCGGAGCGAGTCCCAGTAGTCACCCCAGGCCCCACCGGGCGACTCGCGGTCGTCGAGGATGACGAACCGCGCCTTGGCGCGCCGCAGGAAGTACCCGGCCGCCAGTCCCGCCTGGCCGCCGCCGATCACCACGACGTCCGTCTCGGCGTCCGCGGATGCGCCCACGTGTCCTCCTGGAAGCGGTGACGGTCGTCCGACAGTCACATGACCGATGTTGCGGCCATAGCCGCCTCCCTAGTGTCGGCGACATGGACGACCACAGCGAAAACCACGGAAAGTACCTCGTCACCGGCGCCACGGGCAAGGTCGGAGGCAGCGCTGTCCGACAACTGCTCGACGCCGGCTACGGCAACGTCCGCGCGCTGGTGCGCGACCCCGGACGTGCCCGGCTCCCAGCGGGAGTGGAGGTGGTGCGCGGCGACCTGACCCGCGCCGCCTCCCTGGACGCCGCGCTCGACGGAGTCACCCGGGTCCTGCTGGTCTGGCCCACGCTCCAGGCCGACGGCACGGCGCCCGCGGCCGTCGCCCGCATCACCCGCGACGCCCGGCGCGTGGTGTACCTGTCCGCCGCGGGCGCCGAGGCCCCCTCGGACGAGAACCCCGTCGCGGGCTCCCACGCGGAGCTCGAACGGCTGATCCGCGGCTCCGGCGCCGAGTGGACCTTCGTACGCGCCGGCGGCTTCGCCGGCAACGACCTCGGTTGGGCGGAGGAGGTCCGCACCACCGGCGTGGTCAGGGAGGCGTTCCCCGGCTGGAAGCGCTCGCCGATCCACGAGGCCGACCTGGCCGCGGTGGCCCTGCGCGCCCTGACCACCGACGACCACGTCGGCGCAGCCTACGAGGTGACGGGGCCGGAGAACCTGGACCAGGCCGAGCGGGTCCGGATCATCGGTGAGGTCACGGGACGGCCGCTGCGGTTCGAGCCGCTCTCACCGGAGGAGGCCCTGGAGGGCTACCGGCGGTGGCTGCCGCCGGAGGCGGTCGAGGACACGCTCAGGCACATGGCCGAGATGACCCGCCACCCCGAACCGGTCACCACGGCCGTCGCCGACGTGACCGGCCGCCCCGCTCTGACCTACCGGCGGTGGGTGGCGGACCACATGGCCGACTTCCTCCCCGAGGACGCCCGAGAGGCCGGTACCCCCGCCCGGATCGCCGCCGGCTAGGTCGGCCCTGAGCGGGGCCACTCCGGTTCGGGGCGCCTGGTAGGCGGAGCCGTCCCGCCCGCTCCGGTGCACGCCAGGGCCCGTCGGCGCCCGTGCGGTGCCGGGCTTCGGTGGCGGGTGTCAGCCCTGACCGCAGGGGGTGGCCGGCCACAGCGGGAGGGGCCGCGCCGCAGGTGTCCGCGGAGGGCGGTGGCGGGCGACGGCGTGGGCACGGGCAGGGCAGGTCGACGGCGAAGGCCCCGGCGTGAAGCGCCCCGAGCGCCCCGAGCACTGTAGCGTGGGCGCGTGCTGCGCGGACGCGACGGTGAGACGGCGAGGATCGACGCGATCCTCGCCGCGGCCCGTTCCGGCCGCAGCGGGGCCCTGGTGCTGCGGGGCGAGGCCGGTATCGGCAAATCGGCCCTGCTGGACCACGCCGAACGCGAGGCCGCGGCCGCCGGGATACGGGTGCTGCGCGGCGCCGGAGTGGAGTCCGAGAGCGATCTGCCCTACGCGGGCCTGCACCTGCTGCTGGGCCGCGCGATGGGGCACGCGGACGCGCTGCCCGACCCGCAGGCCAGGGCACTGCGCGGCGCCCTCGGGCTGACGGACTCCGCGTCGCCGAGCCGGTTCCTGGTGGGCCTGGCGGTCCTGACGCTCCTGGCCGAACTGGCCGCCGCCGGGCCGGTGCTCTGCCTGATCGACGACGCGCACTGGCTCGACCGGGAGTCGGCCGAGGCGCTGCTGTTCGCGACCCGGCGGCTGGAGGCCGAGGGGGTCGCGGTGCTCCTGGCGGTCCGCGAACCGCACGCGCCGCTGCTGTCCACGCCCCACCTCGACGAACTGCGGCTGCGGCGGCTGCCCCGGGCCGACGCGCAGGCGCTGCTCCTGGAACACGCCGCCGACCTCCCCCGACAGGTGCGCGGACAGGTACTGGCCGAGGCGGCCGGCAATCCGCTGGCACTGCTCACCCTGACCGCCGTCCAGCGGGACGGGTACTCCAGCACCCGGATGGGCGTTCCGGGTCGGATCCAGGACACCTTCGCCGGCCAGGTCGCCGCCCTCCCCGAAGGGACGCGGGCACTCCTGCTCGTCGCGGCGGCCGACGACTCCGCCGACGCCGCCACGGTGCTGCGCGCGGCCCGCGACCTGGACGCGCGTCCGGACGACCTGGGCCCCGCCGAGCGCCTGGGACTGCTGCGCGTGGCGGGGAACCGGGTGGAGTTCGCGCACCCGCTGATCCGCGCGTCCGCCTACGAGCACGCGACGTCCGAGGAGCGCGCGGCGGCCCACCGTGCCCTGGCCGGGGTGTACGCCGACCATCCGGAGGCCGCCGACCGCCGTGCGCGGCACCTGGCCGCGGCGACGCCCACCACCGACGAGGAGGTCGCCGCCCTCCTGGAGACGGCCGCCGAGCGGGCCCGCGCCCGCGGCGGCCTGTCCGCGATGGCCACCGCCTACGAGCGCGCCGCCACGCTGTCGCCCGACCCCGCCGACCGGCGGCGCCGCACGATCGCCGCCGCCGGGGCCGCCGCCTACGCGGGCGACCACGGACGTGCGGCGGACCTCCTGGGATCCGTCACCGGTACCGACGACACCGCGCAGCGCGTGACCGTGGCCAGGCTGCACTCGATGCTCGCCGCCGCCGAAGGTCGCGCGGACACCTCCTACCGGGTCCTCTTCGCGGCCGCGCTGGAGACCGGGGCACAGCACGGGCCGGAGGACACGCACCGGCACGAGGGGGCCGCCGTGTCCGCCGGGGCCGAGGGCACCGCCACGACCGACGGCACAGCCACCGGGACCGCCACGACCGACGGGACCGCCACGGCCGACGCGGCCACGGGGGCGGACCGGACCACGGAGAGCGGGAAGCTCCTGTTGGAGGCCGTGCGGGCCGCGTGGGTGGCCAACGACTTCGACTGCGTCGCGCGGATCGGCGACCACGCCGCACGGCACCCCGGCGGCGCCCCGGCTCGGACCCTCGCCCGGGCGGCGCTCGCCACCAACCGACTCGACCAGGGCCACACGGCCGAGGGCGTGGCCGCGCTGCGCGCCTCCCTGGACGGCCACGACGCCCTGGTGGCCCGGTCCCTGAACGACCGCGTGCTCTACGCACGCCTGCACCTGATCGCCGGGGACTTCGACGCGGCCCACCGGGCCGCCGTCGACCTGGAGGCCGAGTGCCGCTCCCAGGGCGCGCTCGCCGTGCTGCCGCAGGTCCAGGTGATACTCGCGCGTACCCAGTTCTTTCTCGGCAGCCACCGCGACGCGCGCGCCACGGTCGAGGACGGACTGCGCACCGCCACCGACGGCCGCCAGCCCACGTCCCGAGCGGAACTGGCCGCGATCGGCGCCGAACTCGCCGCCGTCCGGGGCGACGCCGAGCGCTGCCGCGCGCTGGCGGCCGAGCCGCTCGAACTCGGTGTGGCCCCCGCGTCCGTCCACGCCGCCGTCGCCCTGAGCCTGCTCGACCTCGGCCAGGGCCGCCCCGAGGAGGCCCTGGCCAGGTTGGAGTCCGTCGTGGAGGGCACCCGACCGATGGGGATCGTCGGCAACCTGCCCCTGCTGGTCGAGGCCGCGTTCCGACTCGGCCGCACCGACCGGGCCGCCGACGCCGCCGACCGGTACACCGCCTGGGCCACCGCCGTCGACCGGCCGTGGGCCACGTCGCTGGTGCTGCGCTGCCGCGCGCTGCTCGACGGTTCCGAGGACGCCTACCGCGGCGCGCTCGCACTGGACGCCTCCCCCTTCGACCAGGCGCGGACCCGGCTGCTCTTCGGTACGTGGCTGCGCCGCGCCCGCCGCACGACCGAGGCCCGCGAACAGCTCCACCAGGCCGCCGACGCCTTCCGCCGCTGGGGGGCTCGTCCCTGGGAGGAGCGGGCCGGCGCCGAACTGCGCGCCACCGGGGAGACCCGGGCGGCCGACACCCTGGCGCGCGACCGCTCCGAGGACCCGCTGGACCGGCTCACACCCCAGGAGCTCCAGGTCGTCCGGCTGGCCGCGACCGGGCTCACCAACCGCGACATCGGCGCCCGGCTCTTCCTGAGCCCCCGCACGGTCGGTCACCACCTCTACAAGGCCTACCCCAAGCTCGGTGTGGCCTCCCGGGCCGAACTCGCCGCTCTGGGCCTCCATCGTGACCAGGAACGACGACGGTCGGACGGGGGCCGGGCCGAAGCGCCCGTCGGATGACTGATGCTGTGCCGGGGTGACCGTCCGTAGCGTCATCCCCATGAAGACAGCACATGTGGAGATCACCTTCGACGTCGGGTGCACCTGGTCCTACCTCGCCTACACCCGCTTCCAGCGGGCCGCCGCTCGCTTCCGGGACGAGGGCGGCACCCTCGCCGTGGCGTTCCGCCCCTTCCAGCTCGATCCCGGAGCGTCGCCGGACGGCGAGCCCAAGCGGGAGGTGCACCGCCGTCACTTCGGCGCGGACTTCGACCACGAGGGCGCCATGGACGAGATGAGCGCCCTGGGCGCGGACCTGGGTCTGGTGTTCGGCCACGACGCGGTCTGGGCCGACAGCTTCGAGGCGCACCGGCTGGTCGCGGTGGCCTCGGACCAGGAGCGCGGCGAGGCGATGGTGGAGCGGCTGTTCCGCGCCCACCACAGCGAGGGTCTGAACATCGGCGACGGGTCCGTCCTTCGCCGCCTGGCCCAGGAGACCGGGGTCGAGTGGAGCACCGCCGGAGCCGACGGGGTGCGGGCCGAGCTGGCCCGGGTCCGCGCCGACGGCATCCGCGGCGTCCCGGTGTTCGCGTTCTCCGGATCGCGCGTCCCCCTCGTCGGCGACCAGAGCGAGGCCGCGCTCGACGCGGCCCTGCGCTCCGCCGCCGCGGCCGACGCCTCCGCCTGATCCGCCCCGTCCCATCGACACGAGGAGTACTGCCATGAGGTTCATCGAGGTGGGCCGGTTCGGCGCCCCGGAGGTCCTGACCGTGCGGGAGGGCACCGACCCGGTCCCGGAGGCGGGGCAGGTCGCACTGGAGGTGTCCGTGGCCGACGTCATCTTCCTGGAGACCGCGATCCGCCGGGGCGAGGCCGGCCAGTGGTTCGACGTCCGGCCGCCCTACGTGCCCGGCGGAGGCGTCGTCGGCACCGTGACGGCGGTCGGCGCGGGTGTCGACCCGTCGTGGGTCGGCCGGCGCGTGGCGACCACGGCGGCGCGGGGGTCCTACGCCGAACGGACACTGGCCCCGGCCGACCGGCTGGCGGCGGTCCCCGACGGTCTCGACGCGCGGACGGCGGCGGCCCTGGTCCACGACGGGGCGACCGCCCGGTCGATCGTCACGGCGGTCGCCCCCGAGCCGGACCAGTGGGTGCTGGTCACGGCCGCGGCCGGGGCGATGGGGCTGCTGCTGGTGCGGATGGCGCGCGAGGCCGGGGCCCGTGTCGTCGGCGCGGCGCGCGGGGCGCGCAAGCTGGAACTGCTGCGGTCCCGGGGCATCGAGGGCGTGGTCGACTACTCCGAGCCGGGGTGGACCGAGCGCGTCCGGGAGGCCGCCGGCGGCCGGGACCCGGAGGTGGTCTATGACGGCGCGGGCGGGGCGATCGGTCGGGCGGCCTTCGCGATCACGGCCCGCGGGGGACGGTTCTCCGCCCACGGCGCACCCAGCGGAGATTTCGCCGAGGTCGGCCGGGAGGAGGCGGACGAGCGCGGCGTGACCCTGTACTCGCTCGCCGATCTGCACCAGGACGGGGCCGCCGCGACGCGGAACATCGAGGACGTGCTGGCCGCGGCCGCGGCGGGGCGGATCGTTCCCGTCATCGGCCGGACGTTCCCCCTGGAAGGGGCCGCCGAGGCGCACGCGGCACTCGAGGAGCGCACGATCGTCGGCAAGGCGCTTCTGGAGGTCTCGCACCGGCGGGGGCCTGACGGTCAGACGGGGTCCCCCAAGTGACAAGTAATTTTTTCTAGAAAATTACTCTAGTTCTGGTCTAGAGTGGCTACCGGACGGCATCGATGCGGGCTCACACCGCAACGGTGAACGGCGTGGGCCGGGCCATGGCCCGGCCCACGTGTCCGCAGGAGTGGCCGAAGCGCGGTGCGCGGCCCCCTACTCCGGCCGAAGGGAACGGCAGATCCGGTCCGGCAGCGCACGCGCGGCCTGGGCGAGGTCGACGGTGTGGGGGCTGGCCAACCAGTGCCGTGCGATCGCCACCACCGGGCCCATGGCCAGCGCCTCGATGACCGGTCCGGGCAGAGGCGCGATGTCCCCGGCCTCCACGCGCCTGCCCACCCACTCCGAGATGCCGCCCAGCATGTCCGCCCGGATCTGCTCCGTGTGGGTCTCGATGAGGCCGGAGGAGACGGCCGAGTGCAGGAAGAGCGCCACGTCGAGGTTCTCCTCGATGAAGCGGAGGTAGGTCACCACGAGCGCGCGGATACCGCCACGGGTCGTGCGGGTGGGTGTGACGGCCGCGCTCAGCTCGTCGAAGAGCCGTTCCGAGCACCGGAGGAACAGGGCGACGGTGAAACCGTCGAAGCTACCGAAGTGGTGGTAGAGGCTGCCGAGGCTCACGCCGCTGGCCGCGGTGACCGCGTTCACCGTGAAGCCCTGCTCTCCCGAGGAGGCGTAGACCTGGAGGGCCGCGGTGAACAACCGCTCGACGGTGGCCTCGCCCCGCTTCTGCTTAGGAGGCATAGCGTGAACTCGTCGGCGTCATACCGGTCAGGATATGCCTTCGGGCGTGCCGTGCTCCGACGCCTGCGGCCGGGGTCGCGCCTCCCGGTCCGCGCACCTCGGGGAAAGGTCCCGTCGTCCTCCCACGACGCCAGAAGCTCAACTATGGTGCAGGTATTGCGCATGGCGACGAGATGTGACTCATGACACATTCCACCGCCAAGGCTCCAGGTGAGGGACGCAAGGGGTCCCTGTTACGGATGGTACAAGCGCACAATCCCAATGACGGCTGAACTCCCGTGCACTAAGGTCTGCCTATATGGCGCGTTCAGTGGTCAGTCCCCTACCAGACACTCTCGCCCGGGACGACGACACGGAACTCTCCCGAGCGCTATCCGCGCTCCTGGGAGCCCGTGTGGCACCCCGCGCGTTCACTCTCCCGGACGGAACCCGGGTCGGAGTCGACTTCGCGGACGAGGGCCGCCCCACGATCCTCGGCCAGTGCGCGCCAATGCGTGGCCCGGTGAAGTCGGTCCAGCGCAACAAGCTCATCGCCGACGCGTTCAAACTCGTCTGGTTGCGCGACACCCACTTCCCCGACGCCCGCGTCGTCCTGGCCATGGGCGAGCAGCTCTCCCGTCACCTGGCCCGCGGCTCCTGGCTGCGGGCGGCCTTCGCCACGCACGGGATCGCCGTCGCCCTGGTGGACGACAGCACCACCGTCCGGTCGCTCGACACCATGACGTGACCGGGACGTCATAGTCAGTTAAAACCGTGTCACTAGCTTTGACGCGTCAACGATCCCCGCGGGCCGTCGACTCATACGCTTCCGCCCGCTCTCCACCGTTCTCCTCGGTGTTGCCAACCGAGGACAGATACCTGGAGGGTGTCCCGTGGGCTCTTCCCATGTGGCCGCACTTGTCGGCAACCCACGCCCGGGCTCGCGTACGGCCCGGACCGCCGAGCACGTCGCCCGAATGCTCGCCCCCCTCGCGGGCGGCGACCACGTCACCACCATCGACCTGTCCGACCACGGCCCGGCGGTCCTCGACCCCGGTGACGCCGCGGTGAACGAGGCGGTCGAGACCGCCCGTTCGGCCCGGCTCCTGGTCGTGGCCAGCCCTGTGTACAAGGGCACGTTCACCGGCCTGCTCAAGGCCTTCCTGGACCGGATGCCTCCCGAAGGGCTGCGCGGCACGATCGCCGTCCCCCTCATGGTCGGCGCCTCGGACGGGCACGCACACGCCGCCGAGTCGGCACTGCGCCCCGTCCTCGTCGAACTCGCCGCGTCCTGCCCCGCTCCCGCGCTGTACCTGCGGGAACAGACCCTGAGCGAACTCGGTACGGACACCGACCCCGCCCTGGCCTGGTACGACCGCCACTGCGCCACCCTCTCCTCCGTCATGGGCACCTCCACCGCGCCCCTGTGAGCCGGACGGACCCGGCCCGGGTACGCACCCGTCCGGCGGACCCGACCGGTCCCGCCGACACCCCGGCGCCCACGGATCCGTCGACCGCGCACTCCACCGGCGACGGAGTGCGATGGCTCACACACACCGAGGAGTAGGAATGACCGCACCGCAGCCCGTACCGGGCTCCACCGACATACGACACGAGCCGACGGCCCTGCGCGACGGCCTCGCCCGCATGGCCACGTCGGTCAGCGTCGTCACCTCCGAGGTCGACGGCCGACGCCACGGCTTCACCGCCAACAGCGTCGTCTCGGTCTCCGCAGACCCGCCGCTGGTCGCGATCTGCCTCGCCGACACCGCCGAGTGCCACGAGGCCTTCACCCGCGCCCGGAACGTCGCGGTCAACGTCCTGGCCGACGGCCAGGAACAGCTGTCCAGGGTGTTCGCCACCCGCGGCGCCGACAAGTTCGGCGCGGCCCCCTTCACCACCGGCGACCTCGGCGCGCCCGTCCTTCCGGGCGCCGCCGTCGCCCTGGAGGGCACCGTCCACTCACGGCACCGCGCGGGCGACCACACGATGATCCTGCTCGATGTCGCCTACGTGCGACTGGGCCGGACCGCGCCGCTGGTCTACCAGGAGCGCAGGTTCCACCGGCTGGACGCCGCATGACCGACGACCGCATCCGGGTGCGCGGCCTCACCAGGTCCTACGAGGGCGGCGATCCCGCCCGGCCCGCGCTCGACCGCGTCGACCTGGACGTCCCCCGGCGCCACTTCGTCAGCCTCATCGGCCCCAGCGGCTGCGGCAAGTCCACGCTGCTGCGTGTGCTCGCGGGCCTGGAACGGCCCGACGCCGGAAGCGTCGCCGTCTTCGGGTCCACACCCGAGAGGATGTGCGCCGCCAAGGCGGTCGGCCTGGTCCCCCAGACGCCCGCGCTGCTGCCGTGGCTGAACGTGCGCCGCAACGTGGCCCTGCCCTCCCGCGTCAACCGCCGCGCGGGCAACGCCGCCGGCGATCCCGACGCACTACTGAGCATGGTGGGCCTGGAGGACGCGGCCACCAAGTATCCGCACCAACTGTCGGGCGGCATGCAGCAGCGCGTCGCGATCGCACGCGCCTTCGGCATCCGCCCGGAGGTCCTGCTGATGGACGAGCCGTTCTCCGCCCTGGACGAGTTCACCCGCGAGGCGCTCCAGCTCCATCTGCTGCGCCTGTGGGAGCACATGTCCACGACGGTCGTGTTCGTCACCCACTCGGTGCGCGAGGCGGTCACGCTCTCCGACCGGATCGTGGTCATGTCCGCCCGCCCCGGACGGGTCCACGAAGTGCTCCCCGTCGACCTGCCCCGCCCGCGCGGCGCCGGCGTCGCGGCCGACCCCCGCCTGCACCAGGTGGAGGACCGCGTCCGCGCCTCGCTGCAGCGCGCGTGGGAGGCCGGCGCCGCCCCCGACGACCTCGTACCGCTGTGAGAGGACTACCGGACATGGCCACGGGCACTTCCCCGGACGTCCGTCCCCGCCCCACCACCGCTCCCGCCGCCCGGCCACGGCGCCGCGGGCGGTCGGTCGTGCACCCCGCCCTGTGGCTGCCCACGGTCGTGGCCGTGCTGCTGGTCGGCGCCGCCTGGACGGCGGTCGCCACCGCGCAGCCCTACATCCTGCCCCCGCTCCCCGAGGTCGGCGCCACCCTGGCCGACGATCCGGAGCTGTTCCTGAGCAACGCCTGGTCCACGCTCCAGATCGCCCTCCTCGGCGTGGCCTGGGGTGCCGGACTGGCGTTCGTGCTGGCCCTGCTGATGTCCGAGATCCCGGTCCTGCGCAGGGCGATCATGCCGCTGGCCGTGGTCCTCAACGTGACCCCGGTCATCGCTCTGGCGCCCGCCCTGGTCGTCGCCTTCGGCTTCGGCATGGCGCCCAAGGTCATCGTCACCGCGATCATCACGTTCTTTCCGGTGCTGATCAACGTCACGACCGGGCTGCGTTCCGTGCCGCCTCCGGTCCTGCACGTGTTCTCCACCCTGCACGCCTCGCGCCTCGAGGTGCTGCTGCGCCTGCGCGTCCCGAGCAGCCTTCCCTACACCCTGGCCGCCCTCCGGGTCGTCCTGCCCCTGTCCATCGTGGGTGCCGTCGTCGCGGAGTTCGTCGCCGCCGGCTCCTCCAGCGGGCTCGGCACGATGATCCGCACCGCCGCCTCCAGCGCCCGGCTGCCGCATGTCTACGCGGCCGTCGCCTGCCTGGCCGCGATGGGCGTCCTCATGCTCGCGTTCACGGCCACCGTCGAACGCAGGTTGCTGTTCTGGCACGAGTCACAACAGAGAACCCCCTGATGATCGGAGCTAGCACCATGTCCACCCCCACCGCCCACCCCAGACGCCTCCTTCTGCGCTCCGCCGCGGCCGCGACCACGGCCTCCGCCGTTCTGCTGGTCTCGGCGTGCGGCAGCGGAGAGGTCGAGGACAACGCCCCGGAGGTCGCCTCCGTCATCGACGACGAAAGGTGCCAGACCAACCGGGACGCCGGAACGATCACCTACGTGACCGGCTACCAGTACCAGGCCTCGGTCAGCATCCTGGAGGCCATCGCGGCCGACGCCCTGGGCTACTTCGACGCCGTGTGCCTCGACGTCGAGATCCAGCCGGGCACGGGCGACACGATCGGCAACGCCCAGATGGTCGCCGCCGACACCGCCCAGCTGACCTCGCTGGGCAACGAGGCCGAGATCCTGCAGGCCCACGACAACGACATCGACGTCATCGGGGTCGCCACCTACGGCCACGTCCCGATCGCCACGCTGTTGACGGGCACGGACATCGGGGAGCTCAGCGACCTGGAGGGCTCCACCCTGGGCCACAAGGGCATGCTGCCCGCGCCGCTGGAGGCGATGCTCGTCTCCGACGGCGTCGACATGGACTCCATCGAGCAGGTGGAGGTCGGCTACGACCCGAGCGTCCTTCCGCGCGACCAGGTCCAGGCACTGACCGGGTTCCGCTCCAACGAGCCGTTCCTCCTCGGTGACATGGAGGAGGAGTTCAACGAGTGGCTGCCCGAGGACTACGGGGTGGTCGGCTCGTTCGGTGTCATGGCGACCAGCCCCGACTTCGCCGACGAGAACCCCACCGTGGTGGAGGACGTGCTGCGGGCGATGTCCCACGCCTTCGACTACTGCGTCGACAACGGTGAGGAGTGCGTGCAGTTCGCCGCCGACCTCGCCGAGTCCGGCTACGACGTCGACCACAACCTGCGCATCTGGAACGCCGAGCACGAGCTGGTGACGGCCTCCACGCAGGAATCCTCCCCGGTCGGCTACATCGACCTCACCCTGACCGAGGCCGAGGGCCAGACCCTGGTCGACAACGGCCAGCTCGACGAGATGCCCGACCTGGAACCGCTGTTCGACCCCCGCTACCTGGAAGCCGTCCACGTCGCGGGCGGGGTGGCCTGGCCCGCCGAGTAGCGCCCCGGGTCCGGGTGGCCGGTCCGGGCGACCGCGCCGGCCACCCGGGCCCTGTCCCACCCCCCACACCATGAACACGAAGAACGAGGAGCCACGCATGGCGGCACCGGCTGGGACGGCCGACACGGAGTACGGGATCTTCCTGCCCATCGGCAACGGTGGCTGGATCATCTCCGAGACGTCACCGCACCCGGAGGCGAGCTACGACTACAACAAGAAGGCGGCGGTGCTGGCCGACGCCCACGGCTTCGACTTCATCATGTCCATGGGCAAGTGGCGCGGCTACGACGGGTCCACCGACCACTGGGGCCGCACCCTGGAGTCGATGACGATGATGGCGGGGCTGGCCGAGGCCACCGAGCGGGTGAAGGTGTGGGCCACCATCCACACCAACCTGTTCAACCCGGCCATCGCGGCCAAGATGTACACGACCCTGCAGGACATCAGCGACGGCCGCGCCGGCATGAACATCGTCGTCGGCTCCTACGCCGACGAGTTCGCGCAGATGGGCCTGTGGAACGAGGACCTGGACCACGCGGCGCGGTACCGGTACACCGAGGAGTGGACCTCCCTCCTCGAACGGCTGTGGACGGAGGACTCCGTCACCCACCAGGGCGAGTTCTTCACACTGGACGACTGCCGCTCGCGCCCCCACCCCAACCCCGCGCCCACGCTGATCAGCGCCGGCCGCTCCGACACCGGTCTGGAGTTCCAGGCCCGGCACTGCGACGGCTCGTTCCTGACCGCGCAGGACCTGCCGGGCCTGCGCGAGGCCAGCCGCGACGTGAAGGCGCGCGCGGAGAAGCAGGGCCGGTCCATCCGGACGTACTCGATGCTCACCGTCATCATGGACGAGACCGACGCCGCCGCCGAGGAGCGGCGCCGCGAGTACGGGCGCGGCGCCGACGTGGACGCGATCGTCAACATGAAGCGCTCGTGGGGCCTGCCCCTGGACAAGGCGCTGTCCCTGACCGCCGAGAACCCCGCGGACGAGGCCTTCCAGACCCCCTTCGTCACCGGGTCCCCCGACACCGTGACCGCGCGGATCCGGGAGATGGTCGAGTACGCGGAGCTGGACGGGCTGATGCTCATCTTCCCCGACTACCACGCGGACCTGGCGACCTTCGGCGAGAAGGTCATGCCGCGGCTGCGGGACGCGGAGGCGGCACCGACCGGCGAAGCGGGGACGCGTTGAGCGGGGAGACGGGCATCACCGATGTGTCCGGGCGCGTGTGGGACCGGCCCGGCACGGCCCGGGAGTGCGCACTGCTGGTCGTCGACGTACAGCGCGACTTCGCCGACCCGGCCGTGCTCACGTGGTTGGACGAGGCGGGCCGGGACCGGGTGGCCGCCGCCGTGGAGCGCACGTCCGGCCTGGTCGCCGCCGCCCGCGCCGCCGGTGTACGCGTGGTGTGGGTGGGGCTCGGGCAGGACCCGGCACAGCCCTGGGCCGCCTCGCGCTGGCTGCGCGGCCTGCCCGCGGACCCCGCCGACGACCCGGCGGAGGAGCCCTGCGTGGAGGGGTCGCCCGGCGCCGCGTGGTTCGGGGTGGCTCCCGAGCCCGGGGAGGAGGTCGTGGTGAAGCGGCGGTACTCGGGCTTCCACGGCACCGGCCTGGCGGACACGCTCCGGTCGGCGGGCACGACCTGGGTCGCCGCCGCCGGTCTGACCACCGAGTGCTGTGTGGACGCCACCGTGCGGGACGCGTTCCAACTGGGGTTCCGGACCGTGGTGGCGGCCGACGCCACGGCCGCCTATGAGGAGGACGCCCACCGGCACGCGCTGGCGGTCCTGGGCCAGAACGCGGCCGTGGTCGCCACCGCCGACGCCATCGCGGCGGCGTGGGGCAGGGACCCGGAGAGCGCGGGAGCCGCGGGGACGAACGGACGGAAGGTGACCTCGTGAACCGGATGAAGCTGGCGTTCGACCTGTCCTTCACCCATACCGAGGGCGGCTGGTCGGCACCGGGGTCGTGGGTGGGCGCCGCCTACCCCGACGTGCGGATGTTCACGGAGTTGGCGATCGCGGCCGAGCGCGGCGGGATCGACATGCTGTTCTTCGGGGACGGCACGGGGATCCCGGACACGTGGGAGTCGTCGATGGACGCGGCGGTCCGGCACGGCGTGCAGTGGCCGCGCCAGGACATGAGCCCGTTCGTGGCGGCGATGGCGCAGGCCACGAGCCGGATCGGGTTCGGGCTGACCTACTCCTCCACCTACATGCACCCGTTCTACGTGGCACGGCTGCTGAACTCGCTGGACCACGTGACGGCGGGCCGGATCGCGTTCAACGTGGTCGCGTCGGGCCGGCTGGCGGACGCGGCGAACTACGGCTACGACGGCCTCATGGACCACGACGCGCGCTACGAGCGCATGGAGGAGTTCGTCGAGGTCTGCCGTCGGCTGTGGGACTCGGTCGAACCGGGCGCGATCGTCGCGGACCGGGAGACGGGGGTGTTCGCCGATCCGTCGAAGGTGCACCGCGTCGACCACGACGGCACCCACTTCCGGGTGGCCGGTCCGCTGCCGGCGGTCCCCAGCCCGCAGGGGCGGCCGGTGCTGGTGCAGGCGGGGGCCTCACCCCGTGGCATCGCGGCGTCGGCGGCCTTCGCCGACGTGGTCTTCGGCCTGGGCGGGCACCTGCCCTCACAGGTCTCGCACCGGTCCCGACTCGACGAGGCACTGGTCGCGGCGGGCCGCGCTCCCGAGGACGTCGGCATCCTGTGGGCGATCCAGGTGGTCCTGGGCGAGACCGAGGCCGAGGCCGAGGCCAAGAAGAAGCGCATGACCGGGAGTCTGCCGCCGGAGGCCGTGGGCGCCTACCTCTCGCACAACCACGGATTCGACTTCTCGACCCTGCCCGAGCGGTTCGCGCTGGCGGAGGTCGCGGAGGCGATCACGGCGGCGCAGGCGACGCAGGCGGGCTTCCTGCAGCGGCTGATCGCCCTGCGCGGCGAGGACGCCGAGATGGACAGGGCGGAGTTCTTCGACGAGGGCTGGCGGTTCGCCACCGGCTACGACCAGACGATCGCCGGTACGCCCGCCACCGTCGCCGACGAACTGGAGAAGCAGTTCGCGGCGACCGGGTCCCGCGGCGGATTCATGATCTGCAATCCGGTGTCGATGCCGTCGTCGCTGCTGGACGTCGTGCACCTGTTGGTGCCTGAGCTGCGCCGACGCGGCGCCGTGGGCACCGGTTACACGGGCACGACCCTGCGGGAGAACCTCCTGGGGTCCTGACCGCCACCCGACCGGCCGCCGGGCCCGTCCGTCCTTCGGGCCCGGCGGTCGAACCCTCCGTGACGCCACGGACACCCATCGTCGCGCGTGCGCGTCCGAGCCGGGGGCGCAGCCCGGGTCGGGCCGCACCCGGGGGCGTGGCCGCTAGGCCGCCTGGCGGTGGCGCTCACGCAGGGGCTCGCCCGCCTGGTGCATGTAGGTGAGGGCCTCGACGTGCGAGCGCACGAAGCCGGTCTCGTGGTACGGCACGCCGATCTCCCCGCAGTACTCGCGCACGATCACCTGCGCGCGCCCCAGGTGCGGGGTGGGCATGTTGGGGAACAGGTGGTGCTCGATCTGGTAGTTGAGACCGCCCAGGGCGATGTCGGTGAACCAGCTTCCGCGCACGTTGCGCGAGGTCAGCACCTGCTTGCGCAGGAAGTCGAGCTTCTCGCCCTTCTTCAGGGTGGGCATGCCCTTGTGGTTGGGCGCGAAGATGCAGCCCAGGTAGACACCGAACAGGCCCTGCTGCACCGCGATGAACGCGACCGCCTGGAGCGGGTCCAGGACCGTGAACACGGCACCGAGGTAGAGCACGAAGTGGGCGGCCAGGAGGGCGCCCTCCAGGACGCGCTGCTTGGTGCTGCGCCGGAAGAGCGCGCGCACACTGCCCACGTGGAGGTTCAGGCCCTCCAGCAGCAGGAAGGGGTAGAAGAGGAACGCCTGGTAACGGCCGACGAAGGCGGGCAGCCCCTTGGCGGCGCGGGCCTGGTCCTCGGACCACACGAGGAGGTCGGGCTGGACGTCGGGGTCCAGCTCCTCGTGGTTCGGGTTGGCGTGGTGCCGGGTGTGCTTGTCCTGCCACCACCCGTACCCCAGTCCGATACCGAGGTTGCCCACGATCCGGCCCAGGGCCACGCTCGGGCCGCGCTTGGAGAGGATCTGCAGGTGGGCGAGCTCATGGGACACGAGCCCCACCTGCCCGAACACCGCGGCCATCGCCACGGCCGTACCCAGTTGCCACCACGTGTTCCCCAGGAGGAAGAACAGGGCCCACACTCCGACGAAGGACAGGGCGATCAGCGAGAGCCGCACCGCGAAGTACACGGGTGTGCGCTCCATCAGACCGGCCTTCTGGACCCGTCGCGACAGCTCGGAGAAGTCGCTCCCGCGCCGGGTTCCCACGGTCGCCGTAGACGAGGCCGTACTCGCGTTGTGCATACATTCCCCCTGGTGACATGGATGGCGGGTATACCGACCACGCTAGGCGCGAAGTGTGACGAGGGCCATGGCACCACCACGCCGCGATTTAGGGGTGCAGGCACCCCTGTGTTCTGGCACTCGGTTCGGGACTACCCGCTGGTCACCTTCGCGGGAGAGCGGAGCGGGAGCGGGCGTCCCGCCCGGTCGGCGATCATGGAGCATGCGCACTCCCGCCGCCGAGGTCGACACGAGCCCCGCGCTCGTCACGGCACTCCTTCGCGACCAGCACCCCGACCTGGCCGCTCTTCCCGTGACCGAGGAAGCCAGCGGCTGGGACAACACCCTCTTCCGGCTCGGCGACCGCCTCGCCGTCCGGCTGCCCCGCCGTGAGGCCGCGGCCCGACTCGTCCGGAACGAGCAGCGCCGGCTGGGACCGATCGCCGCACGGGTGGGCGCCACGCGCTCACCCAGGCACTCGACTCCTGATCGCCGCGCGACCTTCGGCGCGCTGCGCGCGGAGATCCTCTCCACTTGGGCCCGCGGGGCCGGGGGAGCCGCGACCCGGTTCGGGCCCGCCCGGTCCGGCCCGCGGGTCAGGAGTCGCCTCGGCGTATGCGGGCTTGTCGGCGTTCCCGAGCGATCAGCACAGCCGCCAGACCCAGACCGGTCAGGAAGAGCGCGCCGGAGATCCCGAAGCCGACCGACGGGCCGGTCAGCGCCAGGGGCCGCTGCGGGCGCTGGCCCTCCCGGCCGGTGTCGCCGACCGGTTCGAGGTCCGAGGCACCCGGAGCGCCCTCCCCGAGGTCCGGTGCTCCGATCCGGTCGTCCGGCGGCACGGGCGGCATCGGCGCGGGTGACGGCAGCGGCCGCTCGGAGGGCTGTGGTTCGGACCAGGACGGTTCGGACGAGGACGGCTCGGCAGGAGACCACGGGCGGGACGGCGCGGGTTCGGCCGACGGCAGCGGCCGCTCCGATGACGGTGGTGCGGGCGACGGGGCCGGCTCGGGTGACACAGGCCCGGGTGAGGGCCGCTCGGACGACGACGGCGGCGGGCCGGACGGCGCCGGTGACTCGTCGGTCGGCTCCTCGGAGGGAGTCCGGTCCCACGGCGGCGCCGGGTCCGACGGCTCGGGCAGTCCGGACGGCTCGGGCGGCGGTGGAGGCTCAGACGGCTCCGGCACCTCGAGAGGCCCCGACGGCGGCGCCGGATCGGGAGACTCGGACGGCATAGGCTGCTCGGACGGCCCCGAGGGCCGGGGCACCTCGGCGGTCTGCTCAGACTGCTCCGCGAGCTCGCCGACCCGCACGTCGGCGGCCTCCTGACGCCGGTACACCGTGCAGGTGACCGACGCCCCGGCAGGGACCTCCACCGTGAAGCCGGGCCTGCCGGGCACGGAGTCGTCGTTGGTGACGGGCAGGCTCTCTCCGGCGGTCGAGAGGTCGGCGCACACCGCGTTGGCTCCGCCCTGGGTGACCGGGCCGTACCCGGACCGCGGGGCGCCCGTCACGGTGATCGGGGCGGCGGCGGTTCCTCGCGGGTGGACCAGGACGAAGTGCACCGACCCCGTCCCGTCACCGGTCGTGGTCCGTGACCCCGGAATCCCCTCGACACCGGAGACCGTGGTGTCGGCATCGAACCGCCGACCCTCGCCCGTCGGCACCGACCCGGTGACGTCCTCGCCCTCGTTGCTCCGCGGCACGACCCGCTGGACGACCGTCAGAGATCCGGTGTCCGGCCGCTCCGAACCCGTGGCACTCACAGCGCCGGGGAGCGAGATCGCGGCCACGGCCGTCAGTGTGACCGTGGCCGTCCCGGACACGAGCGCCCGACATCCGTAACGCAGGGAACGCGTGCGGTCGCGTAGTGGGCTGATCGAAGACATGTCCACCCTCATGTCACTCATGGTAGTTATCAACTACCAAAAGTGATGGAAGCGGACGTTGGCGGGGTGTGCGGCGACCGAACGCGCCTGCGTCAGTCGAGCTCGCGGAGCAGAGCGGCGACCGGAGCCGGGTCCTCCAGCGGGCCGAGGTGCCCCAGGCCCTCCATGACGTCGACCTCGGCGCCCAGCAGCCGGTAGGCGGGCCCGTGCAGGCGGGCGGGCGAGAAGAGCGTGTCCTCGGAGCCGGTCGCGACGATGAGCCGGGTCTTCTGCCAGGGGCGCAGGCACTCCATCGGAAGCGCCGCCGGAGCCAGACTGGTCCGGCAGTGGCGCCCGACGAGCGTCATCCAGGGGGCCAGCGGGTGCACTCCCTCGGCGACGTGGGCACGGCCGCTCATGGCGTTGAGCAGCCGGGTGCTCTTGCTGTCGCGCGGTCCGATCATCCACGGCAGCGCCGCGCGCAACAGCTCGGGGGTCGTACCGGCCGCGGTCAGTCCTGCCGGGGACACCAGCACCAGCGCACCGACCAGCGGCGACGGGGACGCCGCCAGGGCGACCATGGCCCCGAGGGAGTGGCCCAGCACGATGGCGGGTCGATCGGTCACCAGGGGCAGCACCTGGTCGAGCCAGGCGCCGTAGGCCTTGACCCGCGCCCCGCGCGGGCGCACGTCGCAGCTCAGGCCGGGTTGGCCGGGCAGGTCGAGGGAGATGACGGGCCGGTCGGCGGACAGGGCCCGGATCGGCTCGACGGAAGTGGCGGTGTTGAAGTTGGTCCCGCTGAGCAGCACCACGGGGTCGCCGTCACCCCCGGAGGCGCGGAACGCCCGGGTCGTGCCGAGTTCGGTCTCCAGGGCGGGGAGGGCGGTGAGCTCTGGGCAGGCGGCGATCTCCCGCTCGCACCACTCGCGCACCACCCGCGCACCGTCCTGCGAACGGTAGACGTGCGCACCGCGCACTTGGGAGTCGAGCATCAGCAGCCTTGTTTCCGGTAGGGGAAGCCAGTGTCGACCATTGTCCCTCCCGCCGCCCACCATCGCCGACTGGGAGTGCGGTCACCCGCAGGGGTCGGCTACCACCCTCAACCGAGACGCTACGCGCCCCCGCCCACCTCCCGCCGCCCACCATCGCCGACCGGGCGCCGGAGGTGTCCGCCTGCCGGACGGGGACATCCCAGGAACCCACCCCCAAGGTTCCGTATTCCGGATACAGGATTCCAGAAAACGAACATGAACACCGAACTTTCGGGGTAGGAGACGACTTGCTGTTGGGCCGACCCCCAACACACCGCCGCGGATCAGACGCCAGTGAGACATGTCACGCGCACACGCGAATGCGAGGTGACCGTTTCATTGACCTATGATGTGCATTGCCCGTTTTCGCAGGTGGCACTGTCCGTCGCAGGAGCGCACACATGCTCCTACGTCACCAGTCGTAGTCGTGCATCACGCCCGTTGACATCGGCAACACGCGCAACTTCCACCCGGTCCGCAGCGGTAAACATCGGATCCGGGGGACGACGGCTCCAGCAGGGCCCGACCACCGCGCCAAGCGCGGGTCCCACATGGGACACATGCCCTCTGGACTGGACATTTCTCCCTGCGTCCGTGAACATGGGCGAGGCGCGAGCGCCTTAGGTGTGCCGGGAAGACTGGTCGGCGAAGTCCCTGACGTCTCACGCCTTGGAAAGTTCATATGAGCATCGACCCGATCGAGCACCCCGCTCATCCGGGCCCCATCGCCAAGTTCGCCGATTCCCTGCGCAGCGACACCGTGGGGGGTTTCCTCCTCATCGGCGCCGCCGTCCTGGCGCTCGTGTGGATCAACTCGCCCTTCGGCGACATCTACGAGTCGATGCGGTCGTTCAGCATCGGCCCGGAGTCCCTGCACCTGAACCTGTCGCTGGAGACCTGGGCAGCGGACGGACTCCTCGCCGTCTTCTTCTTCGTCGTGGGCAACGAGCTCAAGCAGGAGTTCGTCCACGGTGAGCTGCGCAACCCCCGGCGCGCGATGCTCCCGATCGTCGCCGCGATCTGCGGCATGGTCGTGCCCGCCGCCGTCTACGCCGCCATCAACATCACCTCCCCGGAGACGCTGGGCGGCTGGGGCATCCCGATGGCGACCGACATCGCCTTCGCGCTGGCCATCCTCGCCGTCATCGGCCGCGGCCTGCCGCCCGCGCTGCGCACCTTCCTGCTGACCCTCGCGATCGTCGACGACCTCGGCGCGGTCATCGTCATCGCCGTCTTCTACACCGCCGACATCAACTTCGTCGCCCTGGGCATCGCCGTCGTCGGCCTGGTGGTCTTCGGCTACCTGCAGCGCGGTCGCGGCCTGGCGGCCAAGCTCAACTCCTCCCCGGTCCCGAACTGGCTGGTCTACCTGCCGCTGGCGATCCTCATCTGGGTCCTCGTGCACGAGAGCGGCGTGCACGCCACCATCGCGGGTGTGGCCATGGGTCTGCTCATGCGCACCACCAAGTACGAGGGCGAGCACCACGACCCCAGCCACGGCATGGAACAGCTGCTGCGCCCCTGGTCCGCCGGGCTGGCGCTACCGATCTTCGCGTTCTTCTCCGCCGGCGTCGTCTTCGACGGTTTCGGCGAGGTCGTCACCGACCCGGCGGCGCTGGGCATCATCGCCGGCCTCGTCGGCGGAAAGGTGATCGGCATCGTGGGCGGTTCGTGGCTCACCACGAAGCTCACCCGGGCCGAGCTCAACCCCAGCCTCAAGTGGATCGACCTGGTCGGCATGTCGCAGCTCGCGGGCATCGGCTTCACGGTGTCGCTGCTGATCGCCGAGCTGTCCTTCGCCGGCGCCGAGCACCATCTGGCCCACGCCAAGACCGGTGTCCTCATCGCCTCGCTGATCGCCGCGCTGCTGTCCATCTTCATCCTGGGGGGACGCTCCCGGCACTACCGCCGCCTGGCGGCCGAGGGCCAGGGCCCCACGGCGCCGTCCGACGCGAGCCAGGGTTCCTAGGCCCCGAAGCACGGCCCCGCCCCCTCCACCGGCCCCGCGCCGGAGACCGACAGACGCTCCGAACGACGGCCCCTGCCACCCCGCGGTGGATTCCAGGGGCCGTCGCCGTGCGCGCGCCATGGCGGCGGGACCGGCGTCAGATCCGGCTCCGGCCCGAACGTCAGCCCCGGGCGAAGGCGGTGAGCGCCGCGGTGAGCTCGGCGGGCGCGTCCTCCTGGACCAGGTGCCCCGCGCCCTCGATGAGCCGGACCTCGGCGCCCGGGATCAGTCCGCCGAGTTCGTGCGCCTTGGCGGCCGGGATCCAGCTGTCCTCCGTGCCCCAGCACACGAGCACCGGAACGTCGATCGTGCCGAGCCGGTCGTGGAACTCGTCGGTGTCCCGCGGGGTCGCCTGCGCGATCTGGCGGTAGAAGGCGGCCTGCCCGGTCGGACCCGTCCACGGCGCGACCACCTCGCGCAGCACCTCCGGGTGCAGACCGCGCGGGCTCACCGAGGAGACGTACTCCTCGACCAGCGCGCGGTGCAGTCCTTCGGGCAGGGCCGCGAACACCTCGGCGTGCTCGCCCAGGTGCCGGAAGGACGGCGAGCCCCACGGCCGCAGCGCCACCACGTCCACCAGGGCCAGTCGCCGGTACGGCACGCCGTGCAGCAGGTGGGCGCGCAGGGACACCGCGCCCCCGAAGTCGTGCGCGAACACCGTGGGCCGGTCCAGGCCCCAGTGCGCCAGGAGCTCGGTGAACACCCGGCCCTGGGCCGCGAGCGAGACGTCCTGGCCCTCGGACTTGTCCGAGCTCCCGTAGCCCGGCATGTCCCAGACGTAGACCTCGTGCGTCTGCGCGAGGGCCCGTGCCACCGACCGCCACACGTACGACGAGAACGGCGTGCCGTGGCAGAGCACGACGGGTTCGCCACGGCCCAGCCGGTCCCAGCGCACGCGGCCGGACGACGACTCGAACGACTCGCCCAGCTTCCAGTCCGTCAACGGCTCATCCTTCCGTCGGTTCCGTCGTCGCGCCATCCTCCCCTGACGCGGCGACGGCCCACCGGACCGGGGGCGGGAACACGCGGGAGAACGACCCGTCGAGAGGATCCGGCCCGGGTGTCGAGCCCGGCGGCCCGAGGATCCGGCCACTCACGCGTCGGACCAACGCCCCACGAAAACAGCATGCAACATACGCAAGATCTTGCAACGCCGAAAGCGTGCTTGCCCGCGTACATTGCTAACATGCGCTGACACAGCGGTGAAATCCCTTGCGTAGTCTTGCGCAAGAGAGCCGATTGTCCCTAGGTTCGAGGCATGGCAAACCTCATGACACGCGCATCGCGCCCGGCCGCCCTCATCGCCACCGCCGCGGCGGGTCTCCTGATGTCCCTCCCGTCCACCGCGGCAGCCGACACCACTCCCCCGGAGTGCGTGGAGTACTTCTCCAACTGGCGCTACACCCACGTCAACAACGACTGCGACACCACCGTCGCCGTCGAGCTCGAGTACACCGACGGCATGGTCTCCTCCTGCCGCGTCATCGAACCCGGCGCGTGGGCGACCTTCTCCGGCTACGGCACGAACGGCAACTACGTCACCGAGATGCGGACCTGCGAGCCCGCCTCCGTCGCGGCCGACGGCGCCTGAGCCCCGACCTTCCGCTCACGTGGGCGCGGGACCTTCGGGTACCGCGCCCACGGCCCCGGCAGCCCGACCGAGGACGGGCCGCACCCGCTCGCGGGCCCGGGCACGGACGGCGGTGACGCGCACCCCGCCGTGGACGCCCAGGCCCGCGGGTGACCCGACCGAACCCCAGCCCCGCGGCGGCAGGGGCCCGCGCGATCCGGTCAGTCCCGGCGCGACTCCAGGTAGGCCGCCCAGCCGCCGTGCTCGGTGATGTCGTCGGCCCCCTCGGCGGCGGACCCGTCACAGCCGAACCCGACCACGCTGCGGCCGTCGGCCAGCGTCACCGAGCCCAGCGACATCGGCGCGGGCAGGTGGGCGAGGAACGTGCCCAGGGCCGCCCGGGAGATCCTCCAGACCTCGCAGCGCAGCGGCCGCCCCCCGTCGCGCACCCGCAGCACGCCCGGCTTCGGCGGTGTGGTGGGCAGCGCCACCATCCGGTAGTCGGCGCTGGTCTCGGTCGCCTCCACGAAACGCGCGCCCGGATCGGTGAGCTGGTGGTTGAGCGGCTGCCCGCGCAGGTGCGCGCCGAACACCGCCAGCTCCACACCCTGGTCCGAGACGGCCTCGCCAGGGTCCTCCCCGGCCAGGGTCGCCGCCAGGTCCAGGAGCACCTGGTCCTCGAAGGCCCCGGCGATGAGGCTGACCCCGAACGTGTGCCCGTCCGCCTCGCCCGCGGGCACCGCCACGGCCGCCATGTCCAACAGGTTCACGAAGTTCGTGTACGTGCCCAGACGCGAGTTCTCACCCACCGGGTCCGCCGCGACCTCCGCCAGCGTCGGATGCCCGACGGTGGTGGGCAGCATGAGGGCGTCGAACCCGGAGAGCATCTCGCGCGCCGCGGCCCGGTACTCCACCAGCCGGTGCTGGTCGGCGGCCAGCTCGTGGGCGGGGATCCTTCCGGCCGGCACGATGATCCCGCTGACCGTCGGGTCGGCCGAGTCCGGGCCGCTCGCCAGGAACTCCCCCACCGCGGCGTAGCGCTCGGCCACCAGGGCACCGTCGTACAGCAGCCGGGCCGCCTCCAGCAGCGGCGCCACGTCCACCTCCGTGGTGCCTGCCCCGGCTGCCCGGAGCGTGTCGGCGGCCGCGCGGAACGCCGCCCGCTCGGCCTCGCCGAGCGGCTCCAGCCCCGCCTCCGTCGGAACGGCCACCCGGGCCGGGAAACGGGGCCCCAGCCGGACGTCGGCGGGCCAGTCCCGGCTGAAGGCGTCCCCTGAGTCGGGGCCCGCCATCGTCGTCAGGGCCCTCCGGGCGGTCGCCAGGTCCTGGGCGAAGACCGTCACGCAGTCGTAGGGGCGCGCGGCCGGAACCACACCGGTGGCCGGGACCAGACCGACCGTGGGCTTGAGCCCGACGATGCCGTGCAGGGCCGCCGGGACCCGGCCCGACCCGGCGGTGTCGGTACCGATGCCGATGTCGGCGATGCCCAGCGCCACCGCGACCGCCGATCCCGCGCTGGAGCCGCCGGAGACCCGCTCGGGGTCCAGGGCGTTGCGGACGGCACCGTACGGGCTGCGCGTGCCCACGAGACCGGTCGCGAACTGGTCGAGGTTGGTCTTGCCGAGGACCAGCGCGCCCTCGTCCACGAGACGTCGGACGGCCGTCGCGGTGGTGCCGGGGGTGCGGGCGAACTCCCGGCACGCCGCCGTCGTGGGCAGGCCGGCCACGTCGACGTTGTCCTTGACCGCCACGAGCGTTCCGGCCAGCGGGAGGTGCTCCCCGGCGGCGAGCCGCTCCTCCAGGGCCTTGGCCTCCACGGCCAGCTCCTGTTCGGGGCGCAGGTGGATCCACACCTCGGGACGGTCGGCTTCGGCGATCCTCTGGTAGGCGGACCGGACGCGGTCGGTGGGGGTGGGCATCAGGCGGTCTCTCCTTGCGTGATGACGGCCAGGGCACGCCCCGGATCGAGGTGCTGCCCCGGCGCGACGAGGATGTCGGAGACCGTACCCGCGACGGGTGCGCGAACGACGACCTCCAGCTTCATGGCTTCCAACCGGACCACCGGCTGGCCCTCCTCCACCGTGTCGCCCGGGGCCACGTCCACCTTCCACACGGAGGCGGACAGCGGCGCCTCGACGAGGCTCGCGTCGGGCGGGAGGTCGAGTGTTCCGGTCTCGGGCACGGGCGCGGGTTCGGGCTTGTCGTCGAACTCGCCCGCGGCCTCCCACGCCTGGCGCTCGGTCTCGAACGCCGCCGCCTGGCGGTCGCGGAAGGCCGTGATGGACTCGGCGTTCTCGGCGAGGAAGCGCTCGTGGTCGGCGAGCACGAACTCGCCCTCGCCGATGGCCGGCTCGTACCGGCCGGCCAGGAGGTCGGCCCGGATGTCGAGCAGTTCCTCGTGCTCGACGGGGTACCAGCTGATGCGGTCGAAGAACCTGAGCAGCCACGGGGTTCCGGGTTCGAAGGGTCCGTACTGGCGCAGCCCCGACCAGATCGGCACCGTCCGGCCGATGAGCTGGTAGCCGCCGGGGCTCTCCATCCCGTACACGCACAGGTAGGCGCCGCCGATGCCCACCCCGGCCTCCGGGGTCCAGGTGCGGGCGGGGCTGTACTTGGTGGTGACCAGCCGGTGCCGGGGATCGAGCGGCGTGGCGGCCGGCGCCCCCAGGTAGACGTCGCCCAGCCCCAGGACCAGGTAGGAGGCGTCGAAGACGATGTCACGCACCTGCTCGACGGAGTCCAGGCCGTTGATCCGGCGGATGAACTCGATGTTGTCGGGGTTCCAGGGGGCGTCGTCGCGCACGGCGACCCCGTAGCGGGCGATGGCCTCGTGGATGGAGGGGTCGTCAAAGGACATCGGCAGGTGCAGGGTCCGGCTGGGCACGCTCAGCCGGGAGGTGGGCGGCAGTTGCGCCTCGATCTCCTGGAGCAGGCCGAGCAGGGTGCGCAGCGGCAGGACCTCGGGATCGATGTGCAGGTGGAGCGACCGCACACCGGGTGTGGTGTCGACGATGCCCTCGGGCGCCGCCTCGTCCAGCGCCGCCATGAGGGCGTGGACGCGCATGCGCAGCCCGAGGTCGAGCACCATGGGACCGTACTCGACCAGGACGTTGTCGTGGCCGCTGCGCCGGTAGGTCACCTCGGGGGTGTCCTCGCCGGCGAGGACCCGGGCGAGCACGCCGTCGTCGCCGTCGGGCCCCGTGCCGCGCAGCAGCGGGGCGGCGGCGGGGGCCGAGTGCAGCTTCTCGGCGGCGGCCTCGGTGACCGGGTGGAACCGGACGGTGTCGCCCGGACGGAGCTGGCCGACCTTCCACCGGGAGCCGGTGACGACCGTGACGGGGCACACGAACCCGCCCAGGCTGGGGCCGTCCGGGCCGAGGAGCACGGGGGTGTCGCCGGAGAGGTTGACCGCGCCGATGGAGTAGGCGGTGTCGTGGACGTTGGAGGGATGCAGCCCGGCCTGGCCGCCGTCGGGGCGGGCCCAGGTCTGCTTGGGTCCGGACAGCCGGACGCCGTTGCGCGCGGACTGGGGGTGCACCCTCCACGCGGTGGCGTAGAAGTCGGCCAGGCCCTCGCGGGTGAGGAACTCCGGAGCCGCGTGCGGTCCCTCGGACACCTCGATGTCCCAATGGGAGTGGGCGGCGGCGGGGGACGGGAGCGCGGCGGAGGACGCGTCGGGCGCCCCGGAGTCCGTTCCCGCCCCGACCGGGGCCGCGAAGTCGGGCCGCTCCGCCTCGGGCACGGGCCGTGGCACGGGCGCGTCGGAGCCGACCGGGCCGGGGCGCAGCGCGTCGCCCAGCCGCAGGGCCCGGCCACCGTGGCCGCCGTACTCGCCCGCGGTGAACGTGGACGCGCTCCCAAGGTAGGCCGGGACGTCCAGGCCGCCGCGCACCAGCACGTACGTGCGCATGCCCGGGCCGCGGGCGGCACCGACGTCGAGCCGCGCGCCCGCGGGCACCTCGACCGGTTCCCACTGGGGGACGGCCGCGCCGTCCACGGTCACGTCGGCGGGGGCACCGGTGACGCACACCGTCATGGCATGGGAGAACCGCAGGGCGGGCCCCTCCATGGTGCACTCCAGCCCGGGGGCTCCCTCGGGGTTGCCCAGCGCCCGGTTGCCCAGCCGCAGGGACAGGTCGTCCATGGCCCCCGACGGCGGCACGCCCACCTGCCAGTACCCGGTGCGCCCGGGCCAGTCCTGGACGGTGGTGAGCGTTCCGGCGCGCTCCACCTCGATGCGCGGCTCCGGATCGCCGACCCCCGCGCACGTGGCGGTGGTGTGGTCGACCGCGCGGACGTCCCCGTGCGCGGTCAGGGCGCGCAGCAGTCCCAGGTTGGTCTGGAGGCCGTCCACCCGGACCTCGGACAGGGCGCGGCCGAGCCGGTCGAACGCGTCGTCGCGGTCCTCGCCGCGCACGATCACCTTGGCCAGCATGGGGTCGTAGTCGCTGGTGACGCGCTGGCCGGTCTCCACCCAGGCGTCGACGCGCGCGTCGGAGGGGAACTCGACACGGGTGAGCAGGCCGGAGCTGGGCCGGAAGTCATGGGCGGGGTCCTCGGCGTACACGCGGGCCTCGACGGCGTGGCCGGTGAGCGCGGGGCCCTCCGGGGGAACGCCGGCCAGCACGTCCTCGCCGCGGGCCAGGCGCAGCATCCAGGCGACCAGGTCGATCCCGGCGACCTCCTCCGTCACCGGGTGCTCCACCTGCAGGCGGGTGTTGACCTCCAGGAACGAGGCCTCGCCGCGGTCGGCGTCGAAGACGAACTCCACCGTGCCCGCGCTGCGGTAGGACACACCGGCGCACAGTTCACGGGCGGTGCGGTGCAGTTCGGCGCGCAACGCGTCGGGCAGTCCGGGCGCGGGCGCCTCCTCCACCACCTTCTGGTTGCGGCGCTGGAGGGAGCAGTCGCGGTCGCCGACGGTGACCACGCCGCCCCGGCCGTCACCGAAGACCTGGACCTCCACGTGGCGGGCCCGGGAGACGAAGCGCTCGACGAAGACTCCGCCCCCGCCGAAGTGGGTCTCGGCCATCCGGCTGACCTGGTCGAAGGCGGCACGCAGTTCGCCGGGGTCCGCGCAGGCGCGCAGCCCGATCCCGCCTCCGCCGGAGGTGGACTTGAGGATCACGGGGTAGCCGATGGCCTCCGCGGCGGCCACGGCCGCGTCGGCGTCTGGCAGGGTCTCGCTGCCGGGGACCATGGGGAGCCCGGCCGCCGCGGCGGCCTTGCGCGCCGTGTGCTTGTCGCCGAACTGTTCCAGGTGGCGGGGCTCGGGGCCCACGAACACCATCCCGGCGTCCTCGACCGCGCGGGCGAAGGCCGCGCTCTCGGACAGGAAGCCGTAGCCGGGGTGGACGGCTCCCGCCCCGCTGGCCGCGGCCGCGGCCAGCACGCGTTCGATGTGCAGGTAGCTCTCGGCGGCGGGCGCGGGGCCGAGCCGGACCGCCTCGTCGGCGAGCCGGGTGTGCGGGGCTCCCGCGTCGGCGTCGGAGTAGACCGCGACGGTTCGCAGGCCGATGTCTCGGGCTGAACGGATGATGCGGCAGGCGATCTCGCCGCGGTTGGCGATGAGCACGGTGTCGAACACGCTGGCTCTCCTTCTGTCCCGGGTCAGAGCCCCGGGGGCAGGGCGGCGGTCAGGTCAGTGGGTGTCGGGGTGCAGGGCCATCTGGGTGAGGGCGCGTTGCGCGCGTTCCAGGACGACCGCCATGGACGCTCCGACGTGCTCGTGCATGGCCCGGTAGGCGAGGTCGAGTTCGTCGGCGAGGAGGTGCTCGACGATCCGGATGTGCTCGTCGATGGTGGAGGTGATCCGGTCCCCCGTGAGGAAGTCGTACATGCGCACGCGCCGGATGCGCTGGTTGACGGAGACGAGGGAGTCGGTCAGCGCGCGGTTGCCGGACGCGGTGGACAGGGCCGCGTGGAACTCCTCGTCCAGGAGGACGAAGGAGGGGTCCGGCTCCGGGGGTTCGGCGCGCAGCTTCTCCCAGCGGTCGAGTTCGCCGACGAGGATCCCGCGGTCGTGGCGGATGGAGGGGTCCTCGATGGCGCGGGCGATCCCCCGCAGTTCGAGGGCCACGCGCAGCTCGTAGAGGTCGCGGAGCTCGGGAAGGTTGGGGACGGTGGCGTAGAAGCCGTTCTCGCGCCGCTCGACGAGGCCGTCGGAGTGCAGGCGGGCGAGGGCCTCGCGGACGGGCGTGCGCGAGACCCCGAAGCGTTCGGCGAGCCTGACCTCGCCCAGGCGCGTGTGGGGGGCGACCCGGCCGCTGAGGACCTCCTCCCGCAGCAGCCCGTAGACGCGGTCCCGGCGGGAGGTGGCCGTCGCGCCGGAGGACGGGCCGGGACGTGTATACATCGGTGTGTCCATGGCCCCAGACGCTAGGAAGCGCGTGTTTCCAGGGCCCTGTCGGTCAGTGAAGCCTGTGTTTCTCCGTGTTTCACCGTGTTAAATGGTTTGCCGCCGATCGGCCGCCTCCGATAGGAAGCGGGAATGCTGAGAGGTAGCAAGGTCGGGCTCAGGGCCCGGCACGCGGAGGACATCCCCCTCCTGCGGACCGAGCTCTACGACGACGTGGTGAACGGCTCGCGCGCCGAAAGCCGTCCGTGGCGGCCGATGACGCCCGGCCAGGAGGACTTCCCGCTCGCGGTGGACGACACGGTGCAGGGACTCGTCCCGTTCTCCGTGGTGGAACTGGACGGCGGCACGCTGGTCGGCACCGCGAACCTGTGGGGCATCGACAACCACAGCCGGTCCGCGCACATCGGGCTGGGGCTGCGGCCGTCCTTCCGCGGCAGGGGCTACGGCAGCGACGTGGTCGCGGTGCTGTGCCACTACGGCTTCGTGGTGCGCGGGCTTCGGCGGCTGCAGATCGAGACGCTGGCGGACAACGCGGCGATGCTGCGCGCCGCCGAGCGCAACGGCTTCGTCCGCGAGGGCGTGCTGCGCTCCTCGGCCTGGGTGCTGGGCGAGTTCCTGGACGAGGTGCTGCTCGGGCTCCTCGTCGAGGAGTGGAAGCCGGAGGACTAGGGCGCCGAGGGTGCGAGTCCGCCGGGCCCGAGGCGCCGGGGCGACGAGAGCGCCGACGTGTGCCTAAGCTGCGTCTATGCGAGTGAGTGGACCCGGTCGGCGCGCCGTCCTCCTGGGCGCGACGGCCGTCGCGCTCGGCGGATCCGTGGCCGGCTGCGGCCGGGGCGGCGTGCGCGGCCTGCCCGAACTGGTGGTGGCGACGGGGCCGCCGGGCGCCGTCTACCGGCAGATCGGCGGGGAGATCGCCGCGATCCTGGACGAACGGCTCCCGGACACCGACGTGCGTGCCGTGCAGACGGGCGCCTCGCACGCGAACCTGGCCCTGCTGGCCTCCGGTGAGGCCCACCTGGGTCTGGCCGCGCTCGACTCGATACTCGACTCCGGCGACGGCGGCGCCCTCATGGCGATCGGCCGCCTCTACGACGCCTTCGTGCACCTGGTCGTGCTGGTCGGCTCTCCCGTGTGGCGGGCGTCCGACCTGGAGGGCCTGCGCGTGTCGGTCGGCGCGACCGACTCGGGGACGGAGTTCACCGTGGCCCAGATCGTCGCGGAGACCGGCCTGGACTTCGAGGCGGTCCGCCTCAACCAGTCCGAGTCGGCCGCGGCCCTGGCCGACGGGGAGATCGACGCGATGTTCTCACTGACGGGACTGCCGACTCCGGCGATCGCCGACCTCGCGGAGGAGCGCGCGGTGCGGCTCATCGACCTGTCGGACACGGCCGACGCCCTGGCCGACGCGCACCCCGACTCGTACCTGCCGGCGAACCTTCCGGCCACCACGTACGAGGACGTGCCGTCCACGCCGACGGCGGCCATCCCGAACCTGCTGCTGTGCCGGGAGGACCTGTCCTACGACGCCGCGTACACGGTGACCGACACCGTGTTCACCAGCGCCGCGCGACTGGCCGACGGGAGCCCCGTGGCGGCGCAGATCAACGTGCGGACCGGGATCTCCACGGGGGTCGTTCCACTGCACCCGGGCGCGGCCGACTGGTACCGGGAGAACAAGCCGACCTGAGGCGCGGTGGTGGCGGCCGGCCCCGGTGGCGCGGCGCCGCGGGACCGCGCGCTCACCGCCGCGGCCGGTCGACCCCGCCCGGACCGTCCTCGTCGCCGTCCCCTGGCCGGGCCTCCCCGTGAGCGTGCTCGGCCGCGTCGCCGTCCGCGTCATCCGTGTCGTCGGCGCCGTCGCGTGCCTCGGCCCGAGGCAGGGTGATCACCACGCCGAACCCCCGCCGGTCCCCGGACCGCAGCCCCTCCTCCAGTGCCAGCCGGCCGCCCGCCTGGCGGACCAGGTCGGCGACGATCGCCAGCCCCAGACCGGTGCCCTCGGTGTTCTGGTGCCGCGAAGACCGCCAGAACCGGGCGAGCGCGGCTTCCCTCTCCTCCGTCGGCAGCCCCTCGCCGTCGTCGAGGACCAGGAGCCTGACGTCGTCCGCACCCTCCGGCCGCAACCGGATCTCGACGCGGGAGCCGCGCGACAGCCGGATGGCGTTGCTGAACAGTTCGTCCAGGATGCTGCCCAGACCGCCCGCGGGGGCCTGCGCCCACACCCCGGCGGGAACGTCGGTCGCCACCGTGAAGCCGCGTGCGTCTCCCAGGGCGCGCCAGCGCGACACACGGGTGTCGATCACGGCGGCGACCTCCACAGCGTCCGTGCCGGTGATGCTCTCCAGGCGCGTGGCCGCCAGGAGCGAGTTGAGCATCCGGTGCATCACCATGGTCTCGTCGACGGCGACGGCGTGCGCTTCCCTGGCCTCGTCCGTCGTCAGGTGCGGCGCGAGGTTCTCCACGGACAGCCGCAGGCTCGCCAGGGGGTTGCGCAGCTGGTGGGAGGCCTCGGACACGAACGACCGCTGGCGTTCGAGGGCGCCGCGCACGACCGCGACCATCGTGTTGAACGACTCCGTGAGCCGCCGCAGCTCGGGCGGGCCGCGCTCGGCGTCCACGCGCACCTCCAGGTCGCCCGAGGTCACGGCGGTGGTCGCCGCGTCCAGGCGGCCGATGGGGCGCAGCACCCATCGCGACAGCGGCATGGCGGCCGCCGCCAGCAGCACGAGCGGCGCCAGGCTGATGAGCGCGAGCCACCCCCAGGAACGCAGGACGGACGCGCCCAGGCCCTCCGGGGAGACGGCCACGACGATCGCGCCCTCGACCTCGCTGTCCCGTCCGATCGGCTCGGCGACCACGAGGGCCTCGGTCGTCCACGGCCACACCGTGGCCGGCGCCCCGGGCCGCTCCCCGGCCAGCGCCAGCCGCACGGCGCTGACCTCCCCGGCCGACTCCACGATCTCCCGCAGATGCCCGGGCGGTTCGGAGCCCACCACGAGTTCCTCGGCGGGCGAGACCACCGCCACCGGGGTGTCGTAGAGCTCCCGGTAGCGCTCGAGCTCCTGGGCGAGGGTGTCCTCGCGGCCGGCCTCCAGGGCGGTGCGCGCCAGCGAGGCGAAGCGGCTCGCGTCCGCCAGGCGGTCGACGTACACGTCCTGGGTGCGCTGGTGCGCGATGACCGTACCGATCGGCACGGCGACCGCCGCCACCAGCACGAACGCCACGGGCAGCAGGAGGATGAGCAGTCGCCGGATCACGGGTTACGCCCGATCCAGGACGTAGCCGACACCGCGCACGGTCCGGATGCGCACGTCCTGGCCGATCTTGCCCCGCAGCGAGGCGACGTGCGTGTCGAGGGTCCGCGAGGACGCCTCCCAGGACGCGCCCCAGACCTGGTCGAGGATCTGGTCGCGCGCCACCACGGCGGGCGAGCGCTGGGCGAGCAGGACCAGCAGGTCGAACTCCTTGCGGGTCAGCCTGAGTTCCCGGTCCCCCACCCGTGCCTCGCGCGCGTCGACGTCCAGGGTGAGCGGTCCCACCGACACCGCGGGTTCGCCCTCGTCGGCCTCGGCCCGCGCGGACCGCGTCCGCCGCAGGACGGCGTCGATCCGAGCCAGGAGTTCGGCCACCCCGAACGGCTTGACGACGTAGTCGTCGGCGCCGGCCCGCAGTCCGCGCACCCGCTCGCGCTCCTCACCCCGCGCGGTGACCGCGATGATGGCGGTCTGGGGGCGGTCGCGGAGCCGACGCAGGAGGTCGATCCCGTCCAGGTCGGGCAGCCCCAGGTCCAGGAGTACGACGTCCGCCGGCGGAGCCTCCAGCGCCCGCTCGGCGGTGGCCACCCGCTGCACGTCGTAGGACGCCGACCGCAACGCGGTCACCAGCCCGCGCGCGACCCGGTCATCGTCCTCGACCACGAGTATCCGCATGCCAGCATCGTAGGCCGACTCAGGATGGGTCCGGCGCCGCGTCGGGGACGTCCGCGCACGTGGCCCTCCCTCTTCCGACTCGCAGACGGGCGACGCGAACCGTCGCCGCCACCGGACGACCGGAACCGCGCGCGCGGGAGTCGGCCGCCCGGTGCTCGGGCGGCCGACGACGGTGCGTGGGGCGGCGGTACCGCCGGGGTCAGGAGTTCCCGGCGGGCGCGGCCTCGGCGTCAGGGCGGGTGCGGGTTCGGCCCCAGGGCAGGAGGCGGTCCAGGGCGAAGCGCCCGCCCGCGAACCCGAGGGCGAGGGCGGCGGCACCGAGGACCAGTGGAAGCTCGTAGCCGCCCACGAGGGGCTGGCCCGCGTGGACGGTCGCGATGGCGACGGCCATCTGCGCGGCGAGCACCGGGCCGGCCGCCGGCAGGACGAGGCCGAGGATGAGCAGCGCACCCCCGATGATCTCGACCCCGGTGCCGAGCAGGGCGCTGTACTCGGGGAAGGGGATCCCGACCGAGCCGAAGAACCCGGCGGTCCCTTCCAGGTCGGCGGCCTTGTCCAGGCCGTGGGCGACGAAGGTGGCGCCGACGACGATCCTGGCGAGCAGGGCCGTGACGTCGCTGATCCGGAGTGACCGGTCGGTCATCGGGTTCTCCATTCCGTGAGCGGGTGTCCCGGGAGGCGAGTCAGCACTGTTGAGAGCGCAATCTTTTCCCAGGAAGCTACATACTAAAGCGTACGCCACGGATACTCAGCGTGTTCCTCGCCACGACGGGCGCCCGTGGGTCAGGCGCTCCAGGGCGTGGGGGACTCCGCACCCAGCGCGTCGAGCATGGCCGCCGAGATCTCCCGCAGTCGGTCGACCTGCTCGTCGGTGAGCGGGTCGAACACCACCCGCCGCACCTCGTCCACGTGACCGGGCGCCGCCTCGCGCAGAGTCGCCAGGCCGGACTCGGTCAGCGCGGCGACGGTGGTCCTCCGGTCACCCGGGCGCTTGTACCGGCGGATCAGCCCGTCGGCCTCCATCCGGGAGACCGCGTGCGAGAGCCGACTCGGCGACGACAGCAGGCTCTCCGCCAGCGCCGTCATCGTCATCTCGCGGTTCGGCGCCTCCGACAGCACCACGAGCGCGTGGAAGTAGGCGTGCGGCAGCCCTGAATCCCGCCTGAGCTGGCGGTCCAGCGCGCTCTCCATCAGACGGACGGCGGCCATGAAGGTGCGCCAGGCCTCCTGCTCGCTGTCGCTGAGCCACCTCGTGTCGGCCATCGGGCCCGGCCCCTCCGAAATATTTGAGCGTTCAATTATGTTCTGGTCAGACATCAAGAGATCCTAGCCCCGGAGGCTTCCATGCAGACGCGTCCACAGCGCATGCCGGCCCTCTACCTCAGCCACGGAGCGCCGCCGCTGGCCGACGACACCGAGTGGACCCGTGAACTCGCCGCCTGGTCCGCCGACCTCCCCCGGCCCCGCGCGATCCTCATGGTCTCCGCGCACTGGGAGGACGCCCCGCTGACCGTGGGCGCGACGACGGACGCGGCGCCGCTGACCTACGACTTCTGGGGCTTTCCGCAACGCTACTACGCGGTCACCTACGCCCACCCCGGAGCGCCGGAACTCGCCCAGCGCGTCAGCGCCCTCGTCTCCGGGCCCGGGCGACACGTCCACCAGGACCCGTCCCGCGGCCTGGACCACGGCGCGTACGTCCCGCTCAAGGAGATGTACCCGGACGCCGACGTCCCCGTCCTCCAGGTCTCCATGCCGACCCTGGACCCCGCGGAGCTGCTCGACCTGGGCCGGCGCCTGGCACCGCTGCGCGAGGAGGGCGTACTCATCGTTGGCAGCGGGTTCACCACGCACAACCTGCGCGAGATGTCGCCCGCGGCGCACGGGGACGTGCCCGCCTGGTCGTCGGAGTTCGACGACTGGGCGCACCGCACCGTGCTCGACCACGACGTGGACGCGCTCCTGGACTTCGAGCACAAGGCGCCCGCGGCGTCGCTGGCCCACCCGCGCAGCGACCACTTCGCGCCGCTGTTCGTCGCACTCGGGGCGAGCCTGGACGCGCACGACCGGTCGAGGTCCACCGTCGACGGGTACTGGCACGGCATGGCCAAGCGCTCGTTCCAGTTCGACTGACCGCGCCCGAAAACCAGTGTGGGAACGTCGGTGCTTCCTGCCAGAATCACGGCATGTCCCACGGCACCCACCCCACGGACGCCCGATCCGTGAGCGAACTCCTTCTGGCACGGGAACGCGCCAAGTTCCTGCTCTTCTGGGGCCACCGACCCCCGGTGTCCGGCGGCGTGTCGGCCTCCTGCCTCTCCCAGTGGTGGTCGGCCGAGTTCACCGTGGACGGGGTCACCTACGCCACGGCGGAGCACTACATGATGGCCGGCAAGGCCCGCCTGTTCGGCGACGACGCGGCCGCCGAGCTGATCGTCGCGGCGGGCCACCCCCGTGACGCCAAGGTGCTCGGCCGCCAGGTGCGCGACTTCGACCAGGAGGTCTGGGAGGCCGCCCGGTTCGAGATCGTGGTGCGCGCAAACGTCGCCAAGTTCGGACAGAATCCGCGGCTACGCGACTTCCTGCTCGGCACCGGGCGACGGGTCCTGGTCGAGGCCAGCCCGCGCGACAAGGTGTGGGGGATCGGCATGAGCGCGCGCGACGAGAACGCGGAGAGACCCGGGGCCTGGCGGGGGGCCAACCTGCTCGGCTTCGCCCTCATGGAGGCCCGCCACCGCCTCGCCACCGGCTGAACGGGGCCGAACGAGGCGTCGGATTTCCGCCAGCACGGGATTCCCGGGTTCGCCAACCTGGAACACATGAACGAACTGGAGAGCAGGACGGCACTGGTCACCGGCGGCAGCCGAGGGATCGGCGCGGCGGTCGCGCTGCGGCTCGCCGAAGCCGGGGCCAACGTCGCCATCACCTACATCAGCGACGAGGCCGCCGCGACCGAGGTCGTGCAGAAGATCAGGGCGACCGGGCGGCGGGCCGTCGCCCTGCGGGCCGACAACGGGGACGCCGTCCAGGCGGCCGGTGCCGTCGACCGTGTGGTGGCGGCCCTCGGCGGCCTGGACATCCTGGTCAACAACGCCGCTTCCGTCCCCTTCGTGCCCTCCGACGAGGTCACCCAACTCGACCGGGTCCTGGCGGTGAACGTCAAGGTCCCCTTCCGGACCACCCAGGCGGCACTGCGCCACATGGGCGAGGGCGCCAGCGTGGTCACCATCGGCAGCAATGTCACCGAGTATGTCCCCTTCCCGGGGCTCACCCTGTACGCGATGAGCAGGTCGGCGCTCCTGGGTATGACCCGCGGTCTGGCCCGCGAAGTGGGACCGCGGGGAATCACCGTCACCCTCCTCAGCCCGGGGCCGATCGACACCGACGCCAACCCGGCCGACGGCCCGAACCCCGACGGCATCCGTTCCCTGGTCCCGCTCGGCCGTTTCGGGCGCGCCGAGGAGATCGCCGACACCGTGGTCCACCTGGTCGGCCCGGGCGGCCGGTTCGTGACCGGCACGGAGATCCACGTCGACGGCGGTATCAACGCCTGAGCGAACCACGGGCGACACCACCCGCGCCCCGCGGCGGTGCCACCGCGGGGCGGGCGCGAAACGAGCGAAAGGGACCGGAGCCGAAGGCTCACCGTTGAGGGTGGAAGCCCCCACCCTCCGCGCAGCGCACCGTGGGGGCGATGGTGGGAGACGGGAGGGAAAGTCCGAGATAAAGTCGAAATCCACCGACTCGCGTGAAACGGCAACAGAATTCCCGTGACGTACACCCGGATTTCGCACCCGGCCGCCCCCTGGCAGGAGTAGAGTCCGAAATCGCGGACAGCACGGTGCCCCAGCACCACAGGCACTCGCGCGCGCCGACCGACGGCTGCGCGCACCCCAGGAAAACGTTCCTTCGAGCGCGATATTCGCGCTGATCGATGTGCCGGGCACCGTCCTTCCTTTCGACAGGACGAGATCACCCAGGGGATTCCCATGGCCTATTACCGCATTCAGCTGAGCGACGGTTCCTCCCACACCCTCCAGGCGGTGCGCATGCGCACCGACGCCCGCAGCCTCTACCTGGAGGAGCACAGCGCCGGGCAGTGGCAGGAGGTGTTCGCCAACCCGCTGACGGACGTCGAGCGCGTCCAGCGACGCTTCACCGAGAACGACGGCACCTGGACCTGGCTCAACGAGCGCCTGCCCGCCCCGGTCGGCGGCGTGCGCGCCTGGTGACCGGCCCCGGGTGACCCGTGGGGCCGCGCGGAGCGGTGCCCGGCGGCCCCTGTGGGACCTTGCCCCTCCTACCAGTCCAGGACCCCGTACGTGTCCGGGTCCTGTGCCAGGGCCAGGTGGCCCCACAGCACACCGGACGGGCCGTCCTCCGGCAGCGTGGCCAGGTGCAGGCTCACGCGGGCGCCCTGCTCGGCCGAGCGGGGGCCGGAGTGCCCGTTCATGTCCGTGGCGCAGTACCCGGGGTTGGCCGCGTTGACCTTGGCCGGCGTCCCGGCGAGCGCCTTGGCGTACAGGGCGGTCACCATGTTCAGCGCGGCCTTCGACGCGGGATAGGCGGCGTCCATCTCGACGTCCTTGAAGGGGTCCTCGGGGTGGGTCAGCGACGCGATCGAGCCGAGTTCGCTCGACACGTTGACCACCCGGGCGGCCTCGGACCGGCGGAGCAGGGGGAGGAAGGCGTCGGTCACCCGCACCACCGACACCACGTTCACGTCCAGCACCTCGCGGAACTGGTCGGTGTCCGACCGTCCCATCCCGCCCCAGCCCAGCGCGATCCCGGCGTTGTTGACCAGGGCGTCGAGTCGCCCGAACTCCTCCTCCACCCGGGCGGCCGCCGCCTTGACGCTCGTGGCGTCGGTGATGTCGATCGCCAGAACGCGCGCGTCGACACCCTCCTCCCGCAGCGCGCGTTCGGCCTCCGCCCCGCGCTGGGCGTCCCGGGTGCCCACCAGTACCGTCATGCCCTCCAGACCCAGCAGCCGCGCGGTCTGGAATCCGATTCCCCTGTTCGCCCCAGTGACGAGGGCGACCTTCGTGTGTTCGCTCATGGGCCCCATCGTGGTGGCCGCCGCCCTCCGGCGGGAGAGACCCGTCGAGGCTGGTATCGGCTGTACCAGTGTCAGACGGCCGCCGGTACGGCACTCTGGAGGTCACCGACGGACAGGAGGCCCCGACCGTGGACCGCACCGAACTCGCGGCGTTCCTGCGCGACCGCCGGGCGCGCATCGGCCCCGCCGACGCGGGTCTGCCGGAGACCGCGCGGCGCAGGACACCCGGGCTGCGCCGCCAGGAGGTCGCCCAGCTCGCCGGGATGTCCGTGGAGTACTACGTGCGCCTGGAGCAGGCGCGCGGCCCCAATCCGTCCCGCCAGGTGCTCTCCGCGCTCGCTCGCGCCCTGATGCTCAGTGCCGACGAACGCGCCTACCTGTTCCGGGTGGCCGGGACGGAGCCGCCGGCCGTCCGGTCCCCCGACCGGAGCATCACCGACGGCGTGCGCCACCTGCTGGCCAACCTCACCACCACCCCCGCCTACGTCCTCGACGCCAAGTACGACGTGCTCGCCTGGAACCGCCTCGCGCCGCACTTCATCGGCGACGTGTCGTCTCTGCCGGAGGACCGGCGCAACATCATCGAGTGGCTGTTCTCGCTGCCGGAGGACGACCCCCAGTGGGCCGACGCGAGCACCGACCACTTCAGCCGCTACTCCGTGGCCGACCTGCGCGCGGCCTACGCCCGCTACCCGGGCGACCGGGACATCGCCCGCATGGTGACCACCCTGCTGGGCTCCTCACCCCGGTTCGCGCACCTGTGGGCGTCGATGGACGTCCACGAGCGCCGCGGATTCGCCAAGCGGATCCACCACCCGAGCCTGGGCACCCTGGAGTTCGCCTGCCAGGTGCTGCTCGTACCCGACACCGACCAGCGGGTGATGATGTACTGCCCGGAGCCGGGCTCGCCGACCGAGGAGGCCATGCGCCACCTGTACGCCCAATCGGCGGGCCCCTCCGCGGACCGGCCGGGCGACGCCCCGCAGCCGGAGTTCCGGGCACCGTGCGGACCCGGCGACTTCGTCCACGCGCAACGGCTCCGAACCGTGTCCGAGGCGCTCTGACGGCCCCGGGCACACGGAAGAGGGGCGCCGGGAACCTCGCGGTTCCCAGCGCCCCTCGTGCGCGCGTCGGGCGGCCTACTCGGTCTCGCCGAAGACGGAGCCGGGGGTGCCAGAGCCGTCGGTGGCCTGCGGCTCACCGGTGGCGCTGCCCTCCAGCCACTCGTCCCAGGACTTCTGCCAGTAGCCCCAGCCGTTGTTCCACTCGATCTCCCGATCGGTACCGGTCGTGTCGAGGACGTCGCCCATCAGGATGTTCTCGAACATCCACCGGGCGTCCTCCGACCGCATGTTGGTGCAGCCGTGGGAGGTGTTCGCGGAGCCGATGCTGGGGTTGTAGTCCGCTTCGTGGATGAACTCGCCGCTGTTGGAGGTGCGGATGGCGTACTGGACGTCGACCCGGTAGGAACCCGGGGAGTCCGGGGGCACGCCGAGCGTCGCCGAGTCCATGGTCAGGTGCCGGTAGCGCTCCATGAACACGTGCGTTCCGGAGGTGGTGGTGTAGGCCCGGGTGGTACCCATGCCGTTGCTCACGTCCAGGGTGCGCTCGTGCTCCCCGTCGATGGTGATCTCCATCTCGTGGTCGGGCACGTGCTGGGTCGCGATCAGCTCGCGACCGACCTCGAAGTCGATCTGGTAGTTGCGCGCGCCGTAGACGCCCTCGGAGGCCTCGACACCGGCGAGGTGGAGGTCGACGGTGACGTTCTGGTACGGCTCCCAGTACTCCTCGGTGCGGAACACGGCCATCTGGTCGGAGACCCAGTTCCAGGCCCCGTCGACGTCCTGCTCGGCCGTGACCTCCATGGAGTTCTCGACCTGCTCCTTGTTGGCCACAGGGAGGTCGAAGTTGATGACCACCGGCATACCGACACCGACCGTGTCACCGGAGTTCGGGAAGTTCGACGCCAGTTCCAGCTTCATGCCGGGAGTGGCGGGCAGGGTCGTGAACTCGTGGACCAGCTCGGTCTCCTCGCCGGCCGCGTTGGCGGCGGTGGCGGTGACCACGACCTCGGCGCCCGGGGTCAGGGCCCAGTCGCTGGTCCACTCGGTCTCGTCCTCGCTGAGCCGACCGGTCATCTCGAAGGGGTCCTCGGCGGCCTCCCCGCCCTCGACCCCGGCCTCGGAGGGGACCACCTGGTCGACCTGGACGTCGGTGATGACACCGTGCTCCGCGGTGACCTGGATGGGGGAGTTCGGCGCGAGCTGCTCGGTTCCGTCATCCGGGGTGATGGCCAGCTCGGCGGGATCGGTGTCCTCCGGGGCGGCGGTGTTGCTCTGCGTCTCCGCTTCGCCCCCAGAGGAGGTGCAGGCGGTGGCGGCCAGCGCGAGCGCGGCCAGCGCGACGCCGAACCGGCGCACCGTCGTCGGGTGGGTGATGCCCCTCACGTCTGGACCTCCGTGTTTTCCGTTGAGCCGTGTCCGACGCCATACGTCCATAGCAGTTAAGACGCACGGAACCGGAAATGGTTCTGAAATCCCGCGCATCGGTATCAAGCGGTTATCCCGGTCGCCGCCGGCCCGTGGTCAGGGGAACCGAACCGCCGACGATACAACCCGGGGGAACCCGTTCCGGCCCCGGGGGCCGGATGATGTGTTCGTACTCCACTCGATCCGTGCGGCCGGTCTCGCCCGGGGCGAGGAGGCCCGACTCGGTTCCGCGCTCTGCCCTCCCGGCCGCAGGACGGTACGGATGGGGAGACGGCGCGCGGGGTGGGACGACCGCGGGCGGTCGGGGTCGAGTGCCGAGGAGCGCCCGTCCACTGAGTCGTCGAGGTCGTGGGGTACGTCGGGCCATTCTACGCGCATTCGGATGCACCACTGAGGCCACACCGTCCGTCCGAAACCCCGCCCGCGACGGCTCGGTCAGGACCCCGCGACCGGCCGTGAGCCCGCCGCGGCACCGCTGCGCGCCGCGTAGGCGGCGGGCGGAACACCGATGACCGAGGTGAACTCCCGGGTGAGGTGCGACTGGTCGCTGAACCCCAGTTCGGCGGCCACGCCGCTCCAGTCCATCACGCCGCCCCTGCGGGCGCGTTCGGCCGCCTCGTAGAGCCGGTAGCGGCGGATCACCGTCTTGGGGCCCAGCCCGACGTGGTCGGCGAAGCGGCGTTGGAGCAGGCGCACACCCATGCCCTCGCGCCGGGCCAGCGGCGCCACACCCACGACGGTCGGGTCGGCCGCGACGCGTTCCACCACGTCCATGGTGTCCTCGGCGGGGTGGCGGTCGGCGGGCACGCGCGCGGCCAGGTAGCGGTCCACGTCGGCGATCAGCCGCGTCGGATCGTCCTGCCGGAACTCGGCCCCGTCGAACACCTCGCCCAGCGGCAGGACGGCGTCCACGATCCCGTTCATCGGACGGCCGAGGAAGGGCCGGAATCCGGCAGGCCGGAACATCACCCCGAGCGCCCACCCGGTCCCCGTCAGGCGGCGCGAGGTGAGCCGCGTGGTCGGTCCGTGCACGGCGGCCCCGCCCCCGGCGAACACGACGTTCACGACGGGGTGGGCCAACACCTGCTGGGTGAAGGGTTCGTCCTCGGGCAGGTCCCAGGAGGCCACCCAGTAGCGGTCCACGAACCGGGCGAGGCCTTCCGAGGGCGCGGACCGGTCCAGCCGGAACCGGGTCAGCCCGGCGCCGGGGTCGATGATGCCGCGCGCGTCCTCGTCCACGGGAAGGGGATCCACACTCCCAGCCTAGAACGTGTCCGACGGCCCGTTCCGGGTACCCGGCGGCCGGATCGGTCCCCGACCGTCCAGGTCAGGGCGCGCGTGACGAACACGCGTTCCCGTGTCGCGTTTGTTCAAGACGGCGCGTTCCAGGATGGGTGAATCTGGACCTCCCCACCCGGTGAACACGACCAGGAGAGCGCGATGAGCGACATTGCCACCCGCTACGCCCGTCTGTCCGACGACTTCGCCGCCACCGTGGCGGCCGTCCCCGGGGACCGCTGGTCGTCCGAGTCCCCCTGCGAGGGGTGGACGGCCCGCGACGTGGTCGCCCACGTGGTGGAGACCCAGGGCATGTTCCTGCGGTTGGTCGGCCGCGATCTCGGCGACATCCCGTCGGTCGCCGAGGACCCGTCGGCCGCCTGGGACGCGGCCCGCGTCGTGGTCCAGGCCGACCTGGACGACCCCGAGCGCGCCGGCGCCGAGTTCGACGGATTCTTCGGCCGGACGACGTTCGCCGAGGCCGTCGACCGCTTCCTCAACTTCGATCTCATCACCCACCGCTGGGACCTGGCACGCGCCACCGGCCAGGACGAGCGGATCGATCCCGCGGACATCGCCTGGGCACGCGAGGCGACCAGGGTGTTCGGCCCGCACCTGCGCCGAGAGGGCGTGTGCGGACCCGAGCTCACCCCGCCGGACGGCGCCGACGAGCAGACCCGGTTCCTGGCCTTTCTCGGCCGCCGGGCCTGGTAGCGCGCGCCCGGCCCGGCCCGGCTCCCGGTTCCCGGATGCCCGCTCCCGGCACGCCCCGTCCACAGGGTGTGGACAAGGCGGGGGCCGCGCGAGGGCGTCCTCGCGCGGCCCCGACAGCACATCCGGTCGGCCGGTCAGCGGGGCGTCCTCACCGGTCCGACCCCAGCGGCCCAGTGGCCGTCAGCAGGCCTCCACCCACGTGCACTCCAGGTCACCGCTTCCGGCCGGAGCGGTGCTGGGGGCCTCGGCCCCGCCGCGCGCGAGCGTGCGCACCGGGCCCGTGTGGCCCATGTACTCGGCCAGCCGCGCCGCCACCGCGTCCTGCACGCCCCACGGCGCCCAACCGGTGTGCCCGTTGTTGATCACGCTGAACACCAGATCGTCGCCGTCGGCGCCGTGCACGTACCCGGACAGGGCGCTCACGCCCGACAGCGTTCCGGTCTTCGCGCTCACCACGCCCTCGGCGGCCGTGTCGCCCATGCGCCCGGACAGCGTGCCCCCCACGAACGGGTCGGGGTCGCCCGCGACCGGCAGGGAGTCGTGCCACGCCTCGAACCAGGGTTCGTCCCGCACCTGCGTGTAGAGGTCGACGACGCTCGACGCGGTGGCGAGGTTGCCGCGCGACAGGCCGGAGCCGTCGTGCATGCGCATGTCGCCCGTGTCCACGCCCAGCCCGGTCAGCGCCTCCTGGGTCCCGGCCAGCCCGGCCTCCCACGAGCCCTCGCCCGCGACCTCCCGGCCGATGCCCTTGACCAGCATCTCCGCGTGCATGTTGTTGCTGAACTTCAGCAGCGGGACCAGGGTCTCCTCCAGGGTCGGGGACTCGTGGTCGCCCAGGACCACCGGCCCCTCGCCCTCGGGCAGCGCCCCCAGGTCCACGTCTCCCTCGACCTCGACGCCGTGCCGCTCCAGGGCCCGCTCGAAGACGTGCGCCGTGAACGCGGCCGGCTCGTCGACCGTGCGGACCCTGGTCACCGGCTGGGAGCCCTCGGGCAGCGAACCGGTGACGGCGATCGTGTTGGTGTCCAGGGGACGGGTGATGGAGAGCGTGTCGGTGCTGTCGGCGGCACCGGTCACGGCCTGGTTGTCCAGCTCCATGTACCCCTCGGCCAGGCCCAGGTCGACCTCGACCGGCTCGCCCTCGGTGCCCGCCGCCACCTCGACCTCGGTCACGCCGGTGTCGTAGCGCTCCCCGTGCGCCAGCGTCAGCGCCGAGATCTGCGCCGCGTACGCGTACGGCTCGTCGGTGGGGTCCCAGTCGTCCACCTGGCGCTGGTCGTCGAACCAGGTGTCGTCGGCGTACAGGTCGCCGGTCACCGTGGTGACGCCCGACTCAGCCACGTCGGCGGCCAGGGCGTCCAGGTCGGCCTCGGAGAGCATGGGGTCACCGTTGCCGACCAGGTAGAGGTCGGTCACGGAGCCGCCGTAGTCCGGGCCCTCCTCCACCGCGACCTCGGTACCGAACGTGTGGTCGGGCCCCAGGACCTCCAGGGCGGCCACGGTGCTGAACAGCTTCAGGTTGGAGGCGGGCAGCAGCTGGGTGTCGGCATCGCGCGAGTACAGCCGTTCACCGGTGTCGGGGTCGGTGACGACCACACCGGAGACGGCCCCTTCGAGCGAGGGGTCCTCCAGCAGCGCGTCGATGTCGGCACGGAGCTCGTCGAGCCGGGCGGCGTCGTCGGTGCTCTCCACGGTGTCGGCGAGGACCGGCCCGGCCGCCAGCGTCGAGAGGGGCAGGAGCGGCACGGTGACGAGTGCGGTGGCCGAGAGCCACGCCCATCCTCGCTTCCTCTCACCCCGTCTCCTCCGGGTCGCGGGGGTCGGTCGGGGAGTGGCAGACATTGATCTCCTCGGGGGATCAGGCACGTATGCGCGGCAAGAACCTACACGAATCCCATCGGGTACGGGCCTTTCCCACGTTCACCCGGCGCGCCGTGATGTGGGTCACATGTGCACGCCGCGGCACGAAACCGCTGTTCACCCGCCCACGCACCGGACCACCGCCACCGCGCCTGCCACCGCACACCCGCGCCCCCGCACACGAGGGCGCCGGGGGAACCGGCCTGACGGCCTTCTCCCCCGGCGCCCTCACCGTGCTGCACCGGCCACGGCCGGTCCGGTTCAGATCAGCTCGACCACCTGCGAGTAGTGGCAGGCGTCGAGGTGGCCTGTCCCCCGGTCCAGCAGCTCCGGCGGCTCCTCCACACACCGCACGCGCTCGGCCTCGCTCAACTGCCCCGCGAACTTCGGGCACCGGGTCCGGAACCGGCAGCCCGACGGCGGATCGGACGGACTCGGCACGTCGCCCGTCACGATGATCCGCTCCCTCGTGCGCTCCTTCACCGGGTCCGGGAACGGGATCGCCGAGATCAGCGCCTGCGTGTACGGGTGCGCGGGCGCGCGGAACATCTGCTCCGTCGTCCCCGTCTCCACGATCTTGCCGAGGTACATCACCGCCACCCGGTCGGCGATGTGCCGGACCACCGACAGGTCGTGCGAGACGAACAGGTACGACAGCCCCAGCTCCTCCTGGAGGTCCTCCAGCAGGTTGATCACGCCCGCCTGGATGGACACGTCCAGGGCCGAGACCGGCTCGTCCAGGATCAGCACCTTCGGGTTGAGCGCCAGGGCGCGCGCGACGCCGATCCGCTGCCGCTGCCCGCCCGAGAACTCGTGCGGATAGCGGGAGCTGTGCTCGGCGTTGAGCCCCACCAGCGCCAACAGGTCCTTCACCCGCTTGCGCGCGTCCGGCCCCCGCTGACCGTGGATGCGCATCGGCTCGGCGATGATGTCCGCGACCGTCATCCTCGGGTCCAGCGAGGCGAACGGGTCCTGGAAGACGAGTTGGAGGTCGCGGCGCAGCGGGCGCATCTGGCGCGCGGACAGGGTGTGCAGCGGCTTGCCCATGTAGTGGACCGCGCCGGAGGTCTGCTTGATCAGCTGGAGGATCAGCCGGGCCGTCGTGGACTTGCCGCAGCCGGACTCGCCCACCAGGGCCAGGGTCTCGCGCTCACGCAGCTCCAGGGAGATCCCCGAGACCGCCTGCACCTCACCGATCCGCCGCTTGAGCAACCCCTTGGAGTGGACCGGGAAGTTCTTCACCAGGTCGGTGACGGCGACGATGGCCTCGCCCCCGCCGCGTTCCCCGGCAACGGCCGTATCCGACTCGCCCTCTTCCGTCGTGTCCGTCCCGGCGGACCGGAACAGGTCGTCCGGGCCGGACTCCCCCAACTGGTCGCTGAAGTGGCACGCGGCGACGTGCGCGGTGGTGTCGCCCTCCGGCACCCGGACACGCTCCCCGTGCTCGTCGGTGGCCAGCAGCCGGGGCTCCTCCTCGTGGCAGATCTCCTTGGCCATCGGGCAGCGCGGGGAGAAGGCACAGCCCTTGGGCATCGCCAGCAGGGCGGGCGGAGTGCCCTTGATGGGAGTCAGCCGTTCGTGCCGGTCCTCGTCCATCCGGGGCAGCGATCCCAGCAGCCCCAGGGCGTAGGGCATGCGGGGACGGTAGAACACCTCCTCCACGGGCCCCATCTCCACCATGCGGCCGCCGTACATCACACCGACCCGTTCGACCTGCCCCGCCACGACGCCCAGGTCGTGGGTGATCAGGACCAGGGCCGCCCCGGTCTCCTGGCGTGCGCGGTCCAGCGCCTCCAGGACCTGCGCCTGCACGGTGACGTCGAGCGCGGTCGTCGGCTCGTCGGCGATGATGACGTCCGGTTCGTTGGCCATCGCGATGGCGATCACCACCCGCTGGCGCATACCGCCCGACAGCTCGTGCGGATACTGCTTCAGGCGCTGTTGCGGGCTGGGGATCCCGACGATCTCCAGCAGTTCCAGGGCCCGGTCCATCGCGGCCTGCTTGGTCACCTTGCGGTGGGCGAGCACGGCTTCGGCGATCTGGAAGCCCACCGTGTACACGGGGTTGAGCGAGGTGAGCGGGTCCTGGAAGATCATCGCGATCCGGTTGCCGCGCACCTTGCTCATCTGGGCGTCGGTGAGGCCGACGATCTCCTGCCCCAGCACACTGGCCGAGCCGGTCACCTTGGCGTTCGGGGGCAGCAGGCCCATGATCGCCATGGAGGTGACGGACTTGCCGGATCCCGACTCGCCCACGATGCCCAGGGCCTCACCCCTGCGCAGGACGTAGGAGACATCGCGGACGGCGGGCAGCGGCCCGTCGTCGGAGGGGAAGGTGACGCTGAGGTCCCGGACCTCCAGCACCACGTCGTCGTGTGCCACGGTGACCGCTCTCTCGTCTTTCTCGTCGCTCGTGTGGTCCGTCGGGTTCATCGCCGTCCCACCGCCTGTCGCGGGTCCAGGGCGTCGCGGAGCCCGTCGCCGATGAAGTTGATCGTCAGGCAGATGATCACGAGCAGCACACCCGGCGGGTAGAAGAGCCAGGGGCGCGTGGACGCCGCGGTCCGCGCCTCGCCGATCATCTGTCCCAGGGAGATGTCGGGGAGCTGGATACCGAAGTTGAGGAAGGACATGCCCGCCTCCAGCAGGATCGCCACGGCGACCAGCAGTGTCGCGGCGACGATGATCGGACCGGCGGCGTTGGGCAGCAGGTGGCGGACGATGATCCAGCCGGGCGAGGCCCCCGCCGCCCTGGCGGCCTCCACGAACTCCTGTTCGCGCAGGGACAGCACGACGCCGCGCACCACGCGGGCGATCTGGGCCCAGGAGAACATCGCGATGATCAGCGCGACCGCGTACCAGGTGGTCCCGCCGCGCACGCTGCCCGCGATGGCGGCCACCATGACCAGGAGCGGCACGATCATGAACACGTCCACGACGCGCATCATGAGGGCGTCGATCCGGCCGCCGTAGTAGCCGGCGGTGGCGCCCCAGAGGGAGCCGACGACCGTGCCGAGGATGGACACCGTGAACGCGACCTTGAGCGTCTGCTGGGTGCCGCGCATGAGCTGGCCCAGCACGTCGTGCCCGGCCGTCGTCGTACCGAAGGGGTGATCGGCGTTGGGCGGCACGCTCGGCGGGATCTCCCGGTGGACCAGGTGGTCCCAGGTCCACACGTAGGGTCCCACGAAGGCGACGAGCGTGATGATGACGAGCAGGACGAGGCTGATCATCGCCGGCCGGTGCCGCAGGAACCGGCGGGTGATCATCTGCAACTGTGTGCGCTCGGCACCGCCGACGCTCTCGGCGTCGGCCTTGGGAGTGGCGATGGGCGCCCTGTTCTCACTCAAAGCGGATCCTCGGGTCGAGCACGCCGTACAGCAGGTCGGCGATGAGGTTGGCGACGATGACGGCGGTGCCACTGAGCATCAGCCACGCCATGAGCGCGAAGGAGTCGTTGGCCTCCACCGCGGCGATGAAGAACTCGCCGAGGCCGCGCCACTGGAAGACGCGTTCGGTGAGCACCGTGCCGTCGATGATCCCGGCCATGCCGACGGCGACCACGGTCGTCAGGGGGATGAGCGCGGTGCGCAGGGCGTGCCTGCGGATGACGACGCGGTTGGGCAGCCCCTTCGCACGGGCCAGGCGGACGTAGTCGCTGTTCAGCACCTCCAGCATCGAGGTCCGCTGGTAGCGGCTCCACGAGGCGAAGCTGGTCAGCATGAGCACGATCGTGGGCAGCGTCATGTAGGCGAGGGCGTTCATGAACCGCCCCCAGGTGTCGAGCCCCTGGGCCTGGTAGGTGCCGTCGCCGATGGTCGCGAAGACCTGGACTCCGACGAGTTCGTTGAAGCCCACCCCCGCCTGCTGCATGATCCCGGCGAACCAGAAGGTCGGCATGGCCAGGGCCAGGAATCCCACGAAGGTCAGGGTGTAGTCGAGTTTGGAGTACTGGCGCATGGCGCTGATCACGCCGGACAGGACCGCCAGGCCGAGGGCGAAGACCATGGCGGCCGTCACCAGGCGCAGCGTGACGCCCAGGCGGTCGGCGATGTTCTCGCCGATGTCGTAGGTGGCGCTCTGCGTGGAGGGGCCGAACTGCCCCTGGAGCAGGCCGATGTCTCCATTGCCCCCGATCCCGGTCATCCAGAGCCAGTAGCGCTCGGGCATCGACCTGTCGAGGTAGAGGCGTTCCTCCTGGAGTTCGATGACCGAGGGGTCGGGCGGCGGCTGCTGCATGCGCAGGTCGGAGAGGGGGTCTCCGGAGACGTCGATGAGGACGAACGTGAGAACGGAGGCGAGGAAGAGGACGGGTATCGCGCCCAGGACGCGCCGCACCGTGTATACGAGCATGGGTGTGATCCTTCAGGGGTGAACGAGGACCGGCCCGGGCACGGGAGGATGTCCCGCACCCGGGCCCGAGGGGGCACTGCGCCGAAAGCGGCCATTGAGGGTGCCCCTCCCCCGTGTCAACGCCGCCGGGGCGGTGGCGTTGACGGGAGGGCCTGCGCCGAGTTACTCGGCGAGGTCCCACTCGCCGATGTTGTAGGTGGCGCGGTAGCTGGACTGGAGGTTGTCCTCGATGTTGGCGACCCGGTCGTTCACGAAGAAGTAGTTCGGCTCGTGCATGATCGGGAGGACGTAGGCCTCCTCGACCACCAGCGCGGCGGCCTCGTTGGCGTACTCGGCGGCCTCCTCCTGGCTCGCCGCACCGCCCACGGCCTCGACGAGCTCGTCGACCTCGTCGTTCGAGAGCTTGCCGAAGTTGCTGCCGCTGTCGCTGTGCCAGTACTGCTCCGGAGCGGTGGTGAAGTACGGGGTACCGCTCCAGCCGAACTGGATGATGTCGTAGTCCTGCTCGGACAGGACGCCGCCCAGGTCGTCGATGACCTCGATCTCGGCCTCGATGCCGATCTCGGCGAGGTGCGCCTGGATGAGCTGCAGGGAGGTGCTGCGGGTCTGGGTGTCGGTGGCGCGCAGACGGAGGGGGCCGACCTGCTCGCCGTCGAGGGTGAGGGTGTCGCCGTCCAGCTCGTAGCCCGCGTCCTCGAGGATCTCGATCGCGGCGTCGCTGTCGCCGGTGCCCTGGCCGGAGTCACCGATGACGTCGGTGAAGAACTGGCTGTCGTTGCCGAAGACGTGGTTGTTCTTCAGCTCGTACTCGGGGTAGCCGGCGCCGAAGTTGCGGCTGGCGATGTCGTCGCGGTCGATCGCGGTGAAGATCGCGCGGCGCAGCTCGACGTCCTCGAGCCACTCGTTCTCGAGGTTGAGGTCGACGTGCTCCCAGATGTTGCCCTCGCCGACGGAGAGGCTCACCTGCTGGAGCCCTTCCAGCTCCTGCATGACGTCCTCGGAGTACTGGGCGGGGTTGGCGCCGTCGATCTCACCGTTGTTGATCGCGTTAACGAAGGTGCTCTCGTCGGTGTTGAACGGCATGATGATGCGGTCGAGCTTGGGGGCCTCGCCGAACCACTCGGGGTTGGGCTCCTTGACGACCTGGTTCTCCAGGTCGCCGTCGGTGATCATGTACGGACCACCGGACCACTCGGGCCGGGTCTCGTGCAGCCACGTGAAGAACTCGCCGAGCTGGTCGGGGTCGTCGACGTCCCAGCCGTTCTCCTCCGCCAGGTGGGCCGGGTAGAAGCCGCCGCCCGTGCTGTGGGCGTCGACCTGGCTCATCCACTCGGCGTCGGCCAGGCCCTCCTTGAGGGTGAAGGTGATGGTCTTGCCGTCGACCTCCATCTCCTCGACCATGTCGGCGGTGGTGCCGCCCCTGGAGTCACAGGTCGTGCAGTATCCGGAGTCCGGGGAGGCGGACATCATCACGCTGACGCGGATGTCCTCACCGGTCATCGGCTCACCGTCGCTCCACACCGCGTCGTCGGCGAGCGTGAAGCTGTACTGGAACGGCCCCTCGTCGAGGTCGTCGTTGATGAGCGTGGGCTCCTCGGCGAGGACGTCCATGTTGTACTCGTAGGTACCGTCCGGCTGCCACTGACCCGTGTAGGGGAGCACACCGGAGAGCGTCTGGATCGTGTAGACGCTGCCCCCGGCGGAGCTGATGCTCGCCCACGCGGCGGGAAGACTGTTGATCACCCAGGTGACCTCCTTCTCCCCCTCCGCATCGCTGCCTCCGCCGCCAGAGCAGGCGGTCAACACCATCATCGCGGAGGCGCCCGCCGCGCCGAGCGCCAGGAGTTTCCTTCGTTTGTGCATCAGTTACACCCTTGATCACTTATCGCAGCCAACGCGCGCAGATTGCCTGGTTCGCGCATACCCGCCGAACTTAGGCGATTAGTGCTCTAGAAGACCAGTGGGTGAAATGTCTGTATAGCCCTACTGCCGGATTCGTGACCGAGCCGCAACCGGTTCGCCGCCATCGGCGCCCGACTACTTCACACGTGCTACACGCATTCGTTATACGAATGAGCGACGCGCATCCGCGCAGGCCACGGAGCACCCCGCCGGCCCGCACACCGACCCCGGATTCGGTCGCACCGGAATGAGCGGGTATGCCCATCCATGCCACTGGAAGAACATTCGAGAAAGTAAACGGCGTTTAACTACAAAGGCCACACACGCCGCTACGCAGAGAGAAGCAGGCGGGTCGCCGCAAAGCGCTTCAGCGGACGAGGCGGGCGCGGACTCCCCGGCGGGGAGGGTCACCCCGAAGACATCTGAATACATGGGATCTTCGGATGATAAGCAGAATTACCCGACAAAGAAGACAGAGGACTTAAATCCGCACATACCACGCGACGAAGCACGCACATCGACCTGTCCGAAACCACGCAGCCGTGCCCTCAGAGCCGATAGGGTTTCCAACGGCGACAGCCGCCGCCCCCGTGAGATCTCCACGAGAGAGGCATGTTCTGTGTCCGATACAGTCCGCCTGGTCTGCCCAGCAGGCCGCAAACACGTGGAGTTGTGGGCTGGCTACGCACTGGTGGTCCTGGGTATCGTGGCGTTGGCCGCCGATCCAACGCACTGGGCCAACATCACGCTCGGAGTACTGATCGCCGCCATGGGCACTGCCCTGGCGGTCCACGGCCACCTGATCAGGGTCCCCGTGCTGGAGGTCTCCGACGGCGAGTTCCGCTACGAGCGGGGCCGGTACGTCGTGAGCGTCCCCTTCCACGACATCGGTTCCTACTACGTGCTGCCAGGCCGGATCCGCTCGCTGGGGCTCTGCGACACAGCGGGGCGCCCCAAGCGCTTCCCGTCGCTGCAGAGCCGCCGCTCCTCGCGTACCTACCTGCCGCTGACCGGCATGACCAAGCCCGCCAAGGTCGAGTCCTTCATGGCGATGGCCGGCATTCCCCCGCGCAAGCGCTCGCTGTCCGCCTGAGCGGGGCGGAACGCGCGGCCGGGCCTGGGTGCCTCTGCGCCTCGACCGGCGTGAACACCGGTTTCCGCACCCGCCGACGGCCCGCCGCGCGCCGAAGGGTGGCGGTGCCGGGGCGCCGCCCCGCGCGGCCCGTGGACGGACGTGCCCTCCCGCCCGGTTTCGGTCCCACACCCTGAGCACTGGATCGTGAACCGGAAGCGGTACCCGGTCGCGTCGCCGGGGCCGCGTCCGACCAGGCGGCGACTTCCGACTCCCCCTGACCCTTCCTTTCGGTCGCGGTTGAAACACTGTGAGCATGTCCGGAACTCGGCACGGGCTGAGCGGATCATCCCCGACCAACCCACCAGACGCGCATCACATCGGACAAAACCACCCCACACGCCCCACGCGCATACCGCCACAAGGTCGGGTCCTCTACCCTCGATGACGTGAACCGCTCCAGAATCACCGCCATCCTCACCGTCGCGGGGATGCTCGCGGCCATGTGGGTCTTCGAGATCATCGACAGCTTCATGCTGCGTGGAGACCTCGACCGTGAGTTCGGTCTGCGCTCGTGGGACATCGACGCGCCCTGGACCCTGCTCACCGCGCCCCTCATGCACGGCAACCTCGCACACCTGGTCGGCAACTCGCTGCCGTTCCTGGTCCTCGGATCGCTCGTGGCCTTCAGCGGCCTGAGCCGGTTCCTGCTCACCACGCTGATCGTGGCCGTGGTCAGCGGTGTGGGCGTGTGGCTGTTCACCGCTCCCCCGTCGATCACGGTGGGCGCCAGCGGACTCGTCTTCGGCTACTTCGGCTACACGGTCCTGCGCGGCATCATCGAGCGCAAGACCGTCGACATCGTCATCATGATCTGCGTGATCATCTTCTACGGAACGATGATCTGGGGGGTCCTGCCCCAGTACCCCGGCGTCTCCTGGCAGGCGCACCTGTTCGGGTTCATGGGCGGCCTGCTCGCGGCCTACCTGCTGCCCCGCCGCGAGAAGCCGCGCCAGATCAACCAGTGGAACAACGGGGCCCAGGGCGGCTACTACGCCCCCTGAGGCACACGTGCCCCACACATGACGGACGGGCCGTCTCCCCGCGGGGAGACGGCCCGTCCGCGTCGGTCACGACGCAGGATCGGAACCCTGTCCTAGAACTCCACGCCCTCGGCGGCGTCGCCCAGGGTGCGCTCGACGAACTCCGGGTTCTCCGAGAGGTAGACGCGAGCGCCCTCCTCCGGGTCGTCCTCGTACTCGTCCAGCGTCAGACGCTCCAGCTCACCGAGCTCGTCGTCGGACATGGTGAACTCGCCCATCCACTCGGCGACCTCGGGGAAGTCCTCCGCGAAGCCCTCACGGCCGATCGCGTGGATGCTCTCCGCGTCGCCCATGAGGCCCTCGGGGTCCTCGAGGTCCTTGAGGTCGTACTGGGCGTAGGCGATGTGCGGCCGCCACAGGGTGACGACGATCGGCGCCTCCTCCTGGTAGGCGGAGTCGAGCTCGGCGAGCATCGCGGACGTGGAGGACTCGATGAGCTCGAAGTCCTCGTCCAGCCCGTAGCCCGGCATCGCCTCTTCCTTGGTGACGCGCACCAGGCCCGAGCCGGACTCGATGCCGACGATGCGGTTGTCGAGGTCCCCGGCCGCGTCGGGCAGGTCCTCGATGCTGTTGACGTCCTCCATGTAGGTGGGCACCGTCAGCGTGAGCTTGGCGTTGTCGTACCAGGAGCCGAGGTCCTCCAGCTGGTCGCCGTACTCGTCCCAGTAGTCGGCGTGCGTGACCGGCAGCCAGGTGTCCAGGAACAGGTCGACGTCGCCGTTGGCCGCGCCCTGGAAGACCGGGGCCACGTCCAGGTCGGTGACCGTGACGTCGTAGCCCTTCTCCTCCAGGAGGACCTTCCACATGTTCGTGGCGGCGATGTCCTCCTCCCACGGGATGAGGGCGATGCTGATCTCGCCGCCACCCGCGCCCTCTTCCTCCTCGGGACCGTCGGCCAGGCCGCTGCCCCCGTCGTTGCCACAGGCGGTCAGCATCAGCACGCTGCTCAGGCCGAGGGCCGCGAAACTCGCGAAACGCTTGTTCATGGTTCCTCACTCTTCCGTCGGGAATCTGCTTCGGTCACGTCGGGCGGTGTCACGAACTGGAGCGTCCGGCACGCGCTTGCGGGGAGTTGCTGCTGACCGCCGCGGTCAGCCGGTCGAGGAAGATCGCCAGGATGACCACCGCGATGCCGGCCTCGAAGCCCAGGGCACCGTCGTTGCGGGAGATGCCCTGGTAGACCTGGTTGCCCAGGCCGCCGGCGCCGACCATGCCCGCGATGACGACCATCGACAGGCTGAGCATGATCACCTGGTTGACGCCGGCCATGATCGTGGGCAGGGCGAGGGGCAGCTGGATACCGGTGAGGATCCGTCGGGTCGGCGCACCGAAGGCCTCCCCCGCCTCCACCAGCTCCTTGTCGACCTGCCGGATGCCGAGCTCGGTCAGGCGCACACCGGGCGGCATGGCGAACACGATGGTGGCGACGACGCCGGGCACGGAACCGATGGAGAAGAAGAAGATGGCCGGGATCAGGTAGACGAACGCCGGCATCGTCTGCATCAGGTCCAGGACCGGCTTGGCGATCTTGCTGACCGTGGTGTTGTAGGCGGCCAGGACGCCGATCGGGATCGCGATGACCACGGCGACGAGGCTGGCCACGAGCACCAGGCCCAGCGTGTCCATGGCGTTGGCCCACTGGTTCACCGAGGCGACCAGGGTCAGCGCGATGACCGCGAACAGACCCATCCGCCAGCCGGCGATCGTGTACGCGAGCAGGCTGAACAGCAGGATCATGACCAGCGAGAGCGGCGCGACGACCAGCATGGGCAGGACGAGCCACCCCAGCAGGACCGTGACGAGCCAGCCGCCGGCGACCACCGCCGTGCGCGTGCGGGTGCGCTGCTCCATGGCGCCGAGCACCGTCACCGCGACGAGGAACAGCAGCGAGATGCAGAAGTAGGCGTCGACACCGTTCTGGTCGAACAGCGCCATGGCCCACAGGAACAGCTGCGGCGGCAGGCTGTTGATGACCAGGTTGCCGAAGAGGAACAGCCACTGCAGGACGTAGAGCAGTGAGGCCGCGCCCACGATCGCCAGCAGGGGGACCCGGCGCACACGCAGCAGCGGGGCGGCGATGATCACCGCGGCGATGAAGGCCAGCTGGCCGGCCGCGGGCTCCACGAAGAAGCCCGACAGCGCTCCCACGGCCCAGCTGATGAATTCTCCGACCGCGTCGAAGAACCAGCCGAAGCTGCTCTTCAGCCAGCGGTTGAGCGCTTCGAAGCCGACGCCGAGCGGCAGGGTGGGCGGAAAGTCGATCGGTGTCACGAGGTCTCCTTCCCGGCCGAGAGGGCTGCGAGCACGGAGGTGCGCGTCACCACCCCCAGCACGCCGCCGTCCCCGTCCACCACCCGCAGGCGGTCGGCCGTGGTCATCTCGGCGTACAGGTCGGCGATGGGTGTGTCCGCGCCGACCTGTGCGAGACCGTCGTCCGGCGTGACCGCGGGATCCAGCGCCGATGCGGCGGTCAGCACGCGCGTGCGGTCCACGTCCTCGGTGAAGCGCTCGACGTAGTCGTTGGCCGGTTCGCTGAGGATCTCCTGAGCGGTACCGACCTGGGCGACCCGGCCGTCGCGCAGCACGCAGATGCGGTCACCGAGGCGCATGGCCTCGTTGAGATCGTGCGTGATGAAGATGATGGTCTTGCCCAGGCTCTCCTGGAGTTCCAGGAGCTGGGTCTGCATGTCGCGGCGGATCAGCGGGTCCAGCGCGCTGAAGGCCTCGTCCATGAGGATGATCTCGGTGTCCGCGGCCAGTGCGCGGGCCAGGCCGACGCGCTGCTGCATGCCGCCCGAGAGCTGCTCCGGGAGCTTGTCCTCCCAGCCGCCGAGGCCCACGAGCCCCAGGGTCTCCCGCGCCTTGGCCTCGCGGTCGGCGCGCGACAGGCCGCGCAGCTCCAGACCGTAGGCGGCGTTCTCCAGCACCGTCCGGTGCGGCAGGAGCGCGAAGTGCTGGAAGACCATGCTGACCTTCTCGCCGCGAAGCTTGAGGAGGTCCTTCTTGCTCAGGGCGGTGATGTCGACGCCATCGACCTCGACCGTTCCCGCGGTGGGGTCCAGAAGGCCGTTGAGCATGCGGATCAGGGTGGACTTACCCGATCCGGACAGGCCCATGACGACGAAGATCTCGCCCGGTTCGACCTCGAACGAGACATCGATGACGGCGGCCGTCACGTCGAGGTCGGCGATGGTGTCCCGGTGGCTGCCGTCGGCGAGCCGCTCGACGGCGGCGGCCGATTGTCGTCCGAACACCTTGTACAGGTTGTCTGCGCGTACTGCTGGCACGGTCTCCTCTATGGGGCTGTCCCGGCCGCGGGACACAGCGGGACGACCCTTGTCAGCCCCATTGCTACCCGCGGTTGTCTCAGGTGAGCGGTGTGCGCAGAGCCCCCTGGCGCGCCCCTGTTCAGGGCGAGACCGCTACCTGGTTCACGTCGGGGCGCCACCCTACCGAGATGAGAACGCACAGGTCAGACACAATGTCACTAGCAGATAACATGTTTACTTGCCGTAAGAAGCGTCCGCCGACTTGTGACACCGGATGGCGGGGCTCGAAAGCGCCATTTTGTGATCTATACCACAGACCATTTTAGGGTTATCCGGGTCACAGTTGTGAAACAGGCGCACAGAGAGACAGAACGTGTCAAAGCATGATCATACCGTAAGGTCCATTTGAGCTCCAGACCTCAGTCCGTCTCCGCGGCGACGCGTGTCCGGCTGAAGTTCAGGTGCGACCGCGAAGGAGTCGGCCCGCGTTGTCCCTGGTAGCGGGACCCGTATCCGGCGGAACCGTAGGGGAATTCGGCCGGGGAGGACAGCCGGAACATGCAGAGCTGGCCGATCTTCATCCCGGGGTACAGCTTGATCGGGAGCGTGGCCACGTTGGACAGCTCCAGGGTCACGTGCCCGGAGAAGCCGGGGTCGATGAACCCGGCCGTGGAGTGGGTCAGCAGACCGAGCCGCCCCAGGGAGCTCTTGCCCTCCAGCCGGCTGGCGATGTCGTCGGGAAGGCTGACCACCTCGTAGGTGGACGCCAGGACGAACTCGCCGGGATGGAGGATGAAGGCCTCGTCCCCGTCGGTCTCGACCAGCCGCGTCAGGTCGGGCTGTTCGACCGAGGGGTCGATGTGGGGGTACTTGTGGTTCTCGAACACCCGGAAGAAGCGGTCCAGTCGAACGTCGATGCTCGACGGCTGGACCAACCCGGGGTCGAAGGGGTCGATCCGGACACGTCCGGAGTCGATGTGGGACCTGATGTCGCGATCGGAGAGCAGCACGCTCCGAACTTACCGCCTGCGAGAACACCCCGTCGTGGGCCGGGCTCGCGAGCGCGTGGAAGCGGCGCGGGAGCGCGTCCCGGCGCCGACTTGCCCACCGGGCCCGGAGTTGGGCTAGGATGACATGCGTTGCCAGCCGTACCAAGGGCAGGCCGCGCGGATGTAGTTCAATGGTAGAACTTCAGCTTCCCAAGCTGATAACGCGGGTTCGATTCCCGTCATCCGCTCCACAGAGCAAAAGGCCAGGTAGATCGGTGAAAACCGAACACCTGGCCTAACGCGTTTCTTGGGGTCCATACGGGCCGCGTGCCCGCTACGTGCCCGATGCTCAGACCGGAGCACCCGCCGAGGGCGGATCGTCGCCGTCGTCCGCACGGGTTCGCCGCAGCTCCTCGGCAGCCCTCTCCCCCAGCCGGTCCGCCACCTCCTGAGCACGCTCGTCCCGGGCGTGAAGGTAGATCATCGCCGCCCGGGGACTGGAGTGCCCCATCCTGTTCATCAGCTCCCTCAGCGATGCCCCGGCCTCAGCCGCGTAGGTGTTGCCCGTGTGCCGCAGGTCGTGAAGGTGGACGTCCTCCAGACCGGCGTCAGCGCAGGCGTCCGCCCAGTACTTCGAGAAGTTGCTACGCCGAAGCTGGTTGCCCTTGACCCCGACGAACACGAACCCGTTCGGCCCAGGAGCGGCATAGGTCTCCAGGTGTTCCCGTAGGTCCGCGATGATCAGTGAGGGAAGCCGCACGGTACGGGCACCCGCCTTGGACTTGGGCTTGCCCTTCTCCAGACTGCCGATGTCGTAGACCGTCTCCCGCACGGTCACCGTTCGCTTGTCCAAGTCGAGGTGACGGCGCCGGAGGCCGGCCAGCTCACCCCACCGCAGACTGCCGAACGTCGCCAGCAGCACGAGCGCCCGGTAGCGCGGCTTGATCGCGTCGGCCAGCTTGAACACCTCGGCGACCGACAGCACCGGGCGTTCCTCGCTGTCCTCCTGGCCCGCGCCCTCGATCTGGCACGGGTTCTCACGGATGAGCTTGTCCCGCACGGCGGTGTTCAGCACGGCCCGCATGAGCCGGTACGCCTTGGGAACCTGAGCCCTGCCCCGGGCCTTCCTGCGCTTGGCCGCCCGCCACTTGCGGATATCGGCCTCCTGGATGTCCTTCAATCCCATGTTGCCGAACGTGGGGTTCAGGTGGAGCCGAAGGAGGTCTTCGTAGGTGCGTCGACTCTTGGGGGTCAGTTCGCGGTTCTCCACCCACTCCGCCGCGTACTCGGAGAAGACGTCATCACCCGCGTTCGGGTCCCACCAGCCGTCTCGGTTGATCTCAGCTTCCTTCAAGGCCAACCAGCGGTCCGCCTCCTTCTTCGTCGCGAAGGTGTGCGGGGCCGGATGGTCGACGCCGTCAGGGCCGGGATAGCGGACCTGGTAGCGCCCCGAACTGAGCTTGCGGATACGGCCGAACCGTCGCTTCTTCGCAGCCACTACGCGGCCCTCCTCATGTGGAGTCGCAGCGGTTCCACGACGCCAGCGGTGATGAACTCTTCAAGCGCGCTTTCGGGGATGCGCACGTGCCGTCCGATACGGACGAAGGTGATGCGCCGTTCCTCGATCAGGCGTCGGGGGTAGCGCTCGGAGGTGTTGAGGCGTTCGGCCGCTTGCGCCACGGTCAGCAGGCGGCCGGTCGGACGGGTCTTGGTCGAAGCCATCAGGCAGCCCTTTCCATTGCCGAACGTTCGGGGGTACGTGCTGCATCGAGTTGGGCCCGGCGTTTGAGTGCTTCGCCGACCGCTCGGAGGAGGCGTTGTTCGCGGGGAGCGACGTCGGGGTCTGTGGGTCGGGCCAGCTCCCAGGCGAAAGAGCCGCTAGCCACCGACAACACCAGGGGACGGTGGTTGTCTTCGTCGCCCTGGCCGTCGTCGGTGGGGTCGACACCGAGGGCGTACAGGACCCAGGCCAGCCGGTCAGCCTTGTGATCAGCCAGGGTCTTGCCCGACCACTTGCGCGAGACCAGGACGCGGCGGCCCGCGTAGCCCAGGTACTCGCGACGGTGAGCCTTGGACCGGCAGAACCCGGGGCGCATCCCCGGCTTTGCGTTCTCGGGCTGGATGCCGTAGCGGAGCCAGTTCGAGCACCGGGGCGAGCACGGCTCGAAACGCAGAGCGTCCAGGAGGCGGTCAATGTGCTGTTCCTGGCGCACCGTCTCGGCGGCATGGCACTCGGCGATGTCCTTCGTCAGATACTTCGCCAGGTAGCGCACACACCGGTCAGCATCAGCCGAACCAGCCACCACCCCCTTGGCATCGACCTGACGGCCGAACCGCGCCACGTGATGGGGCTCCGCGTCGGGATCGGCGTCGAGTTCATCCAACGCCTCATCCCAGGTCGGCAGTACTTCCCCTGTCGACGGGTCGACAAAGACACCTGTCACCTCATCCCACTCGGGAAGGTGGTCGCCCTCGAAGACCACACGATCAGCGTTGGGCCACCACACCTGGTGGTACGTCGCCGCCGCGATCTGCCGCAGCTCGGCCCGGGGAATCGTGCCCCGTGTGGCCATGTGCAGATGCGGGGCCAGGCGGCGTTGGGGTTCCACGGCCGCGAAGTACTGCACATCGAATCCGGCCACCCGTCGAAGGTTCTGCACGAACCGGTCGATGAGCTTGGAGAAGTGCAGCGCGTCCCGAGCCGCACGCCGGTAGTCGTAGGTCGAGAAGTCCACCGGGGTGCCGTCCGAGCGCACCCGCCCGTACGAATCCAGGGTGAGCGTGATGAACAGCGAGGGCCGGAACACCTTGCCCGAGGCCGGATCGGTGAAGGCCCGCCCGACCGTCTTACGGGTCATCGGTCGCTTGGGAAGGTCCGGGACGTCCTGACGGCGCTTGGTCGAGCGCACCCGACGCGACCCCGACGAGGAGGTATCAGCCGAGCGGGTGACCGACCCCCGCAGCCCGGACGCCGTGATCTCCTCATCCAGGTCAGCGATCACCGCGTCGAGTCGCGCCAGGTCCTCAGCCGAGGCCGCCCCCGTGGAGGCGAGCCGGTCCCGCTCGGCCGTGACCATCGCCCGCTGTTCCACCCAACCGCGTTGTTCCTCTGAGGGCGGGTCAGGCTGCACGACGGGCTCTGAGGCCAGGTGCCAGCCCTCTTCACACTGCGTCCGTCGCAGGGACCTCTTCCGCTTCGCGCAGGCCGGGCACCGGGATTCCAGCGTGGAGCCGCACGGAACATCGATCACCTCCGTCCGGCCCGTGGCGATGTCAGTACGTCGAAGCGAGACGGGCCGGATGCACACGCCGTGGTCGGCGGCGACCTGTTCGGCGACCTCACGGGCCAGGGGTTGTGCGAGCCGTTCGGCCCGAGTGCTCTTCCCCGTGGGTGTGGGCATCAGACCTCCTCCGAGCCGTAGACGTCGGTCATGGCCGTGATGTTGTCGTCGGAGACGTAGGCGGCCCGGACCCGGACCGGGGCCGGTGAGGTCTCCATCCGCACGAAGCCCACCCCGGGAAGGGTCGGGTCGATCAGGTGGGCGTTCGCACCCCGGTCCCGGGCCCCTTCTCCGAGGATCATGTCGACCTGGGACGCCTCGTCCAGACGGAGCGCGACCTTGTCCGGAAAGAGGTTGCGCAGGTTCATGACCTCTTTGCGGGGGTCCTGGAGTGCGGCCAGGACGGAGAAGCCGACCGAGCGCCCCTGCGAGGTCAGGGTGGCGATGGCGTTCTCCGAGCGCTTCCGAATGTCCCGGTCGGGGTGATACGCGGTCAGGAACGCCACCTCGTCCAGGACCACCAGGACGAACGGGTCCTCAACGGTCGGGGTGTGTGAGCGCCGCTTGCCCGCATACCGGCGAGCCCGGTCCTGCATCCATTCCACCGCCGCTTCCAGCACCGCCACGGCGGCTTCCCCAGTGTCCGCGTACTGGGCGAACAGAGTCCGTCCGTAGGACAGCTCCATGCGCTTGGGGTCGATCGCCCACACCTGCGCCGTTCCGGAGTCGATCGCGGGCAGCATGGCTCGGATAGCGGACCAGATCACCGATCCCTTGCCCGCACCGGTCACCCCAGCCACCAGGACATGAGTCCCGTGCAGACGGAGCCGCCATTCAGAGCCGTCCTCACACACCCCCACGGGCAGCGCCGCGAGGTCGACCCGCTCCGGCAGGTCCAGGGCAGGGACGGGTTCGGCGAGGGTGTCGTGCCGGAGGAACTCCAGAGTGATCTTGCGCGGCCCCTCCACCACCACCCGGCAGGACGGGGCACCGAACCCGTGGGCGAGTTCGGCCACGCGGGTCTCAAACTCCGCAGGCGAAGTCCCAGCCACCAGGGCGACGCGGACGCGGTCGGCCCATTCCGAGCAGGTGACACGGCGGATGCGGGGCAGGTAGCGGCGTTCCTGGTAGGACTCGGCCAGCCCGGAGATCACCAGCACGGGTTGCCAGTGGCGCCGGTAGACGAACACGTGCCGCCACCAGGCAAGCAGGCGAAGCGTGACGCAGGTCCGGTAGGAGTCGGGCCAGGTCCGCCACCACACCAGCGAGGCAACCGCAGCCGTGGCCCAGAGTCCGGCCAGGCCGGGCCAGTCCAGCCACCACCAGGCGGCGAACGACACGGCCACGGTGGCGACGAGGACGGGGAAGCGGAACGGGAGAGTGACCAGGAAGCGGGTCAGCCGCCAGATCCAGGAACCCAGGACAACGATCCCGGGCGTCTCGACGATCGGGGTCGTCCACCGCACACCCTGTGCGGGAGTCGGCAGGGTCGGGGAGGTCTGCGGGGTACCGACCTTGGCCATCACCGCTCACCCCCGCCCACAGAGTCGATCCGGGCCAGGATGCGGTCGCGCATCAGGCGGGCGCAGTCGGCGACCTCGGCCGCGTCCGGGTTGCCGTCCTGGGCCAGGACCGTGAACAGGCGTGCCTTGAAGTCGAAGAAGGCCGCACGGTCGGAGTCGGTGGAGGGGTGGGAGTCGACCGCGTCCAGGAACAGCCGGACCAACTGCGGACCGGTCAGGCCGGACAGGTCGGTGGGGTAATCGGACATACTGAAGACACCTCTTCGCGGAGCTTTCGCAGGTAACGGGAGGGGTGGAAGGGGCGGTCGACGGTGTTGCAGCACCAGGCCGCCCCGCTTACATGTCAGGAGACGGTCACGCCGCTTCCTTGGCCGGAGCACGACGACCACCAGCAGCACCGCCGGGAGCCTTCACACCACGGGCCCGCAGCGAGTACGCCACCCGGGGACGGCGGCCGTTGTCGTCGACGTAGGGCATGACCGCCATCGCCTCGAACTCGATCGGCCGGAACGGCAGGCCCGGGACCTCGTCCGGCAGGGTCGGGCACACCTCGGCGGCGACCTTGACCTTCACCGACTTGGCCTTGCCCCGCGCCTCGGGATCGGCGTCGATCACGTCCACCGCCCACAGCGGCAGACCGGTCTCCTTGTCCATCTGCGGACGCTTGGTCTCGAAGTCCGTAATCGCCTCCACACCCAACGCGAAGGCACCGTGCGGGAACACCGTCCCGAAGCTCACCGGCAACGCACCCTGAATAGCCATATCGGCAGTCCTCTTCTCATGGTTTTCGCAGTTCGCGGCCCTGGTTAGCGATCGCTCGGCGATCACTCGGCCAACTTAGATACATGTATAGCATGTATCGAAGTGATGGACCAGTGGTCAGCGGACGGGGTCGGGGTTGGTCGTTGAGTCCGCTGTCACCGGAGGTTCGGCGACTGTGACCACTGTCCCCTGGCAGGACGGGACGAGATCACTACATGGCTGGACGTGTTCAGGACGTCTCGATAATGTGAGCGCGTCCCTAGACATCCAGCGAACCCCCGGAGTACATGCCGAACGAGAGGTTGCGAGCCGCGCTGCTCCAGCGCGGGGCCACGCCGGCCGAACTGGCCGAGGCGATCGGTGTCGATGCCAAGAGCGTGGAGCGCTGGATCACCCAGGGCCGCACGCCCTACCGCCGGCACCGCTTCTCGGCTGCCTCGTTCCTCGGCGTGGAGGAGACCTACATCTGGCCCGAGGCCCTGTCCCCGGAGCAGAGCAAGGCCGCTTCACAGAGCGAGATCGTGGAGCTCTACCCGCACCGGTGGAGCGTCCCCGCGGATCTGTGGAAGCGCCTCTTCGAGGCCGCCCAGCAGGAGATCTCGGTCCTGGTGTTCAGCGGGTTCTTCCTCGCGGATGACCCGAGCATGATCAAGCTCCTGTCGGACAAGGCCAAGGCCGGGGTCCGTGTGCGCATCCTGCTCGGCGATCCGGAGAGCGAGGCGGTGGCCCAGCGCGGCAGGGATGAGGGGTTGGACGACCTGTTGGCGTCCAAGATCCGGAACGTGATCGTGCTGTACAAGTCGCTCCGCGCTGTCGAGGGCACGGAGTTCCGCCTGCACGGGACGACGCTGTACAACTCGCTCTACCGTGCTGATGACCAGTTGATCGTGAACACGCATGTCTACGGCGCGATGGCGTCCCAGGCCCCGGTCTTCCACCTGCGTAAGATCCCCGGCGGCGAGATGATGAGCACCTACCTTGAGAGCTTCGACAAGGTGTGGGGCCAGGCGACCCCGCTCGACTGACCCTGGAGTGACGACCATGTTCGAGCTGTTCAACGACGAGGCGCGTCGGGTGGTCGTCCTGTCTCAAGCAGCGGCGAAGGACCTCAAGCACAAGCAGATTGGAACTGAGCACCTACTGCTTGGGCTACTCGCGGAGAGCGCGGGATTCGCCGCCCGTGTACTGGCCCCTCATGGGATCGACCACGACATAGTTCTAGCAGAGGTGGTCCGGACTCGGGGCCGCAACAGATGGCTCTTCAAGAGGTATCTGCGCTTCACCCCGGAGACCAGGAAGACATTGGAGCAGTCCCTGCACGAGTCGATACGGCTCCAGCACAACCACATCGGTGCGGAGCATCTGTTGCTCGGCTTGCTCCACGATGGCCACGGTCCGGCGGTTTCCCTGCTAAGCGGACTCGGCGCTCCCCCTGAGTTGGTGCGTGAACAGGTGAACCGGGTCTGTGCCGACCGATCGAACCACATCCGGGAGTAGATGCGTGGGAAAGCGGATCGACTACTACGACGACCCCGAGGCGCCGACCGCGAACAGCCTCGTCCCGTCAGTGAACGTGTTCGTCGTCAACGAGCGCGACGAAGTCCTGATGATCTGCCGCACCGACAACGGCAACTGGGCCGTGCCCGGGGGCGCGGTGGACCTGGGCGAGTCCGTGCCACAGGCCGCCGTGCGGGAGACCCTGGAGGAAACCGGGATCACCTGCGAGATCACCGGAATCGCCGGGATCTACAGCGACCCGAAGCACATCATCTTCTACACGAGCGACGGTGAGGCCCGGCAGGAGTTCTCCATCGCCTTCACCGCCCGCCCCCTCGAAGGCGAGCCCACGCCGAGCGACGAGTCGAAGGAAGTCGTGTGGGTGCCCAAGAACGAACTGGGCGGTTACCAGATGGACCGCTCCATGCGCCTACGCGTGGACCACTTCCTCAGCGGAGGCCCCACCCACATCGGATGAACGGTCAACGCACCTCGGCCAGGCGTTGTTCGACGGAGCGCACCGACGCCGTCAGCAGCGGCGAGGAGCGCGTGATGGAGCGGTGAACCAGGTCCTCAGGCGCGTAGCGTTCCAGAATCTCCGACAGCCGACGCTCGACAGGCAGATGGACGCCGTCCGGCCCCGTGGTCATGTCGGAGTAGGTGAGCGCGTCCAACAGATCTCCCGGAGGAGCGGCGAACTCGTCCTTGAGAGGAGCGAGCAAGCCGCGTTCCTCAGCTTCGACCACAGCGCAGGAGTGGTAGGCCACCAAGGAGCACAGACCTTCGTCGGCCTCCTGGACCTCGCGCAAGTACCGCGCACCGTCGAGAGGATGGAAGCCCGTGGTCGCCAGATCCGGTGAGTACCCGATGTCATGCAACCAGGCAGAGGCTTCCACCAAGTCGGCGTCATCACCGAGCACGGCCCGCAGGGAACGCGCCTGTTCCGCTACCCCCTGGGAGTGCGCCCAGCGTCGGGGAAGCGGTCGTTCGAGCAGTTCTCGCGCGAGATCCCGCGCCCAGTGAACATGTCTCACATGTACCAGGCTAGCCGTCGGTCGTTTCGGCCCTCATAACGAACCGGCCCTTACCGTGCACGACGACGACGAGCCCGGTCCCCTCCAGTTCGGACAGGGCTTGACGAGCGGTACCCCGGGATACCTCGTACTCCCGGACGAGTGCGGCCTCACTAGGTAGGGCATCACCGGGAGCCAGTTCCCCGCTGGTGATCCGTTCCCTGAGGTCGGAGGCGATGCGCCGGTACTGGGCCGGAGGCGCCGAGTCAACGCCGGCACTTGCGCGTTCATCAGCGGTGCACACGACTCGCCCTGTTCCTGGGAGTGCTTTGATCAGCCGCTCCTTCTCCAAGGTGGCCAGAGCCCGGCGCACGGTGGTTCGCGCGACTCCGAACTCTTCACCGAGGGCCGCCTCAGAGGGCAGGGCTCCCCCAGGCGCGAACTCTCCACTGTCGATGCGGGACCGCAGGGCGTCCGCGATCTGGTGGTAGGTCCCCCAATGGGTGCGCGAGCTCAAGCGGGTTCCTCCGAGGCAGAACGGCGATCAACCTTGTCCACGATCAGGACAACGTTTCCAGGACATCAGTATGGGCGAGGGGCGTGCAGATCCGGCTCCGGAGGCAGAGGCGAGACACAGTCCCCGTACTCATAGTCGGACTCACTCAGCGGTGGCGCTCCCCACTCCTGTTGCACGGCGATCACCTCGCCCTGGCGCTCGACAGCCCGCCGTTCCCTGGCGGTGAGTCCGTCCGGGATCGGGTCCACCTCGGGCGTTCGGTCGCGGTGAGTCATGACTGCCGCCTCTGCGAAGGTATGGCGGGAGTAACGCCCCGGGTGCGCAGACGCTCTTCCAGTGCTTCGGGGCTGTACTCGATCTCGGTGCGCCAGGGAGCACACCGGTCGTAGGCGGTGGCCACCCAGAAGCGCCCGGTCCACACGATGCGATGGCTTCGCCCCCACCGCCGGCGCAACCGATCCAGGACGACGCCGGGTGGTTCCCAACGGTCGCCCCGGGTGTCCTCATGGTGACCGGTGTGGCCGGGGTCCCGCTGGCAGGTGCGTAGAAACCCCGAGGCGTCAAGTCGGGCCTCGCCGCAGAGAGGAGATCGGAAGCTCATGCGGCAACCGCCTCTCGGGAGATCTCCAGAAGGAGTTGCAGACCGAGGGTCGAGCGGTCGGCCGGCCGCGGCTTCTTCGCGTGCAGGACGTACGGCCGGACGATCTGCGCCCGTGGCGCGACCCCGTAGGGCGGAGGCGCAGGAGTGAACGGCAGGCGGTCGCACGTCCTGGGCGTGACAGGTCGGCGCTCTGTCGGTCCGCATGTCCGAAGGTGGGTGATCAAGTTCCGCATGGTGTCCCCTGGAACAGTCCGGGTCGGCCCAGCGGGATCGCAGGATGCGCCGGGCCCTCACATGCGGAAACGATGCTCTGAGTAAGCGGACATGTGTACCACGTATCGGACATCTACAGGGACGTCTAGGGACGTCTTCTGTTATCGTCGGGTCCCCGCACACCGGAGGACACCGCGACGTGAACGCTGCACTGCGCAATGCCCTGGCCGCATCCCAGCTCACCGAGACCGACGTAGCCGCTCACCTTGGAGTTGATCCCAAGACCGTCCGCCGATGGCTCTCCGGCCAACGGCCTTACCCTCGCCACCGCTGGGCGCTGGCAGATCTTCTCCAGGCCGACGAAAACACCCTCTGGCCAAAGAACAGGCGAGAAGATGAAGCACACGCACCCGGGTCCGAGCACGTTAAACGTGTCTATGCACACCGCTGGCAGGTACCCAGGGAAGTGTGGTGGGACCTGTTCAGCTCAGCAGAGCAAGAGATCGGCATCCTGGTCTACAGCGGGCTCTTCTTCGCAGACGATGCGGGCATGGTGGAACTTCTCGCCTCCCGAGCCCGCGATGGCGTGAAGGTTCGGATTCTGCTGGGAGACCCGGACTCGCCCCATGTGAAGCGGCGCAGCGAAGAGGAAGGCATCGGTGATGCGCTGGCGGCCCGAGCGCGCAACGCTCTGACCCTGCTCCGCCCACTCACAGATATCGACGGCGTCGAGATCCGGCTCCACTCCACCGTGTTGTACAACTCCATCTACTTGACCGAAAAGCGTGCACTGGTCAACCAGCACATCTACGGCCTACCGGCAGCCAAGTGTCCAACGGTCGACGTCCATCGAACCTCATCTCTCGACATACTGGAAATTTATTTCCATAGTTTCGAACTCACCTGGAAAGGTGCGCATCCAGGTGATGCGTGATACTCCCGTGGTTATTGCCGAGTTGAGACGTGTGGTGTGAATTAAGATAAAACTCACGGCAGTGACCCTACCCATACCCTCAGTCCTCACAAGATCCAGGGGTACCCACCCCTACATCTTGACAACGCTCCATCATGAAGTCCCATATATAGTGGCAGAAGGCTCTGTGGATGAGATTCTTGAAGGAGTGGGACTCGGCTCACCCGACCTACTTCCCTGCTGGAATTTCATGAGATAGAATGGGAACAGGAAAATGAAGAGGGCTGGTGAACCATGGGAAGAAAAAATGCTCCTCGAAACATTGGAATCGGGTCCATCTTAGACATTCGAGGCGAGACCACTGTTAGGGCACTAAGAAAGAAGAAACCACACGAAAAACCCTCATCGGTAGATGCAAAAAAGATCAATGGGGATTGGGTGATCGTCGGAAAAGAGATATCAAAGTCCAGTCGCAAGATTCGTGAAAAGTAATATAGGTGGTCATGCAGGACGATTCAGAATCTAGCGACAAGGGAAAATCCTCAGGCGAGGAGGAGGCGGCGCTCGAACTTCCTCAGGATTCGGAGGAACTTGAGGAAGCCGAACTGCTCGACCCTCAAGCGAAAAAAATACGCCAGATCGTCAGAAGAACTATCGTGGAGACGAGCGGACCTCTTCCGCAACCATCGATCCTCCGCGAATACGATGAAATTCTTCCCGGCCTTGCTGACCGCATCGTTTCCATGGCTGAATCTGAACAAAAGCATCGACACCGGATCGATGAAGTTGATTCAAGGATGCCATTTGAAATAGCAAAAAGGGGCCAGCGGTACGGGATGACGTCTGTCATCCTTGTAATTTCCCTTTCCGCAATCCTTGTCTTTCTTGGCCACCCTACAGCGGCCGTTGGGCTGGCCTCGGCCGTTTTGGTTGCGCTCGCAGCCGTCTTTGTTACTGGGCAATTTAGCTCAAGGAAAAAAGAAGGGAGTGAGGCTGCAGACGATGAAGAATTGGACAAATAATAACATTCAGAGAGCGTCTAAAAAATTATTGCCGAGTTGGGCTGTATGGGATCAAGGCGACGGCGCAAGCGCCGTCGCGGCGGCTCGCCGCCCGGCGAGGGCTGCGGGCTGCCGCCCGGTCCCTCGCTCGGTCGGCAGCCGCATCCTCTTGTCTCTATGAAGCGACCGCACGCGATCAGCGGACCCAGTCAGGGTCTGGTGGTACCAAGGGGCCGTGCCCCCTGGACCCCCCGGGCCCGCATGGAACCTGGCGCGACACAGGACGTGCGGGGGTACAGGCCGATCGCGCCAGAACCCATGCGGGATCGGAACCGTGGTGAAGGACCATCCGGGGTTGCTGAATCGGGGCGTAACGTGGGTGCGAACGCGCCGGCCCCGCAGGCGCATCCGTCCGCCCATCCGTGAGCAAGACCCGTCACTGACGCCGTGCCCGATACGTGCCCGTCAGGGAGGCGACGGAGGGGGACTCACGGTCACTCAGACGCTGATCGCCCGCTGTGGCCCAGGTCAAGGGTTCGCAGATCAGCCGGATTCCACGGCCTCGAATTCCCAAGCTGATAACGCGGGTTCGATTCCCGTCATCCGCTCCACGCATGAATAAGGCCAGGTAGTTCGGGGTTTTCCGAACACCTGGCCGAACTGCTTTCCGGGGCTCCGTCCAGGTCGCCGTGCCACATACGTGCCCGATGCTCAGACCGGAGCACCCGCCGAGGGCGGATCGCCGCCGTCGTCCGCACAGGTTCGCCGCAGTTCCTCGGCCGCCCTCTCCCCCAGCCGGTCCGCCACCTCCTGAGCACGTTCGTCCCGGGCGTGAAGGTAGATCATCGCCGCCCGGGGACTGGAGTGCCCCATCCTGTTCATCAGCTCCCGCAGGGACCCCCCGGCTCAGCCGCGTCGGTCCCGTGTCGTCCGACCGCACCGCGGCGTACTGCCGGGGCGAGCGCACGGCCTGACCCGCGTACGGGACATGCCGCCGCACCCACCCCGGCAGTGCGCCGGCGCGCGGGCCTATTCGTCGAACTCGATGTCCCACATGACGGTGCTGCCCTCGACGGAGGTCACCGTGACGGTGATGTAGCGGGTACCGCCGTTCTCGGAGAACTGGCAGCCCAGCTGGGCTCCCACCTCCGCGAGGAGGTACATCCCGTCGCAGACCATGTTCTCGGGGGAGTGCCCTGCCGCCTCCAGCACGGCGGTCGACTGGTTGATGACCTCCGTGTTGGTGACCTGGCCACCACTCGCCGCGCCGCTGGAACTGCCGTTGGAGGCCTCACCCGCGGGGGCGGCCTCCTCTTCGGGCGCGGTGTCCTCCTCGGGGGCGTCGCCCGCGGCGTCGCCGCCGGTGGTGTCGTCGACCACGACGTCCCACTGGACGTCGCCCCCCTCGACCGAGGTCGTCGTGACGGTCACCCCGAGGGTCTCGCCGCCGTGGGTGAGCTCGCAGCGGATCTCGGCACCCACCTCCGCGGGCAGGTCCTCGGGGCAGGTGAACTCGTCGGGAGTCTCGCCGACCTGCTCGGCCAGGATCTCGCTCGAGCGTTCGGCGACCTGCTCGGCGTCGACGGCGCCGGGGCCGCCGATGCTGAAGTCGAACGAGCAACCCGTGGACAGGAGCAGGGGAAGCGCTCCCAGTGCCGCTCCGGCGATGATTCCGTGACGTCTGTTCTGCCGCATCGCGGCCTCCTGGATCTTGGGGGACTTGCCACATGGAGTGACGCCAGGAACGGTGCGCTGGTTCGGCATCCGCGCGTTTCGATATGCCGTCACGCTCAGGTACCCGGTTCGACGACCGGGTACCTGGAGCGCGGACGGGAACCGGCCACGGGAACCGAGGAGTCGCTCTGCTGCCACGGCTTCGCTGGTCAGGGCATACCTGAACGCGAACCTGGCACGTGGGCGCCACCGCTGACGACCGCGGAACCGGCCAGGGCACCCGTGGGATGGTGCTCGCCGGCTGCCGACCCGGCCGGTTCCTCCCCAGCCGGGTCGCCACCGCCCGCGGCCGGTCCCCGCGGACCCGCTACCGGCGGTCGGCGGCGAAGCGGCGGCGCCAGGCCAGGGACACGTAGACCAGGGCGATGAGCACCGGCACCTCGATCAGCGGGCCGACGACCCCGGCCAGGGCCTGGCCCGAGGTGACGCCGAAGGTGGCGATGGCGACCGCGATGGCCAGCTCGAAGTTGTTGCCCGCCGCGGTGAAGGCCAGCGTCGTGGTGCGGTCGTAGTCCATCCCGATCGCCTTGGCGAAGGCGAAGGTGCCGAACCACACCAGGACGAAGTAGACCAGCAGCGGAACGGCGATGCGGGCCACGTCCAGCGGTCGGCTCGTGATGGTCCCGCCCTGCAGCGCGAAGAGCAGCACGATGGTGAACAGCAGCCCGTACAGCGCCCAGGGGCCGATCCGGGGCAGGAACGCCGACTCGTAGCGCTCCCGTCCCATCCGGCGCTCACCCAGGAAGCGGGTCAGGAAGCCCGCCGCCAGGGGTATGCCCAGGAAGATGACCACGTTCAGCGCGATCATCCACGGGGAGACGTCGATCCCGTCGGTGTCCAGGCCCAGCCAGCCGGGCAGCAGGTCGAGGTAGAACCAGCCCAGGAGTCCGAACGCGAGCACCTGGAACACGGAGTTCAGTGCGACCAGGACGGCGGCCGCCTCCCGGTTTCCGCAGGCCAGGTCGTTCCAGATGATGACCATCGCGATGCAGCGGGCCAGTCCGACGATGATGAGACCGGTCCGGTACTCCGGCAGGTCGGCGAGGAAGATCCAGGCGAGGGCGAACATCACCGCGGGGCCCACGACCCAGTTCACGACCAGGGAGGAGATGAGCAGCCGCCGGTCGCGGGTGACGGTGTCGAGCCGGTCGTAGCGGACCTTGGCCAGCACGGGGTACATCATGACGAGCAGGCCCAGGGCGATGGGCAGCGAGATCCCGCCCACCTCCAGGGCGGCCAGCGCGTCGTTCAGTCCGGGGACCAGGCGGCCCAGGCCGAGGCCGATCCCCATGGCGAGCAGGATCCACACCGCCAGGAAGCGGTCGAGTGTGGAGAGTCTGGCGGCGACGGAGCCGGTGTCCGGGGCCGTGGTGTCGGAGCGGGTCATGGGCAGGCCCTCTTGGTGTCGGCGGCGATGGTCGCACGGGCGGTCGCGGCCAGGTCGCCCAGCGCACCGGAGAGGGACTCCAGGGCCTCGGGACGCAGCCGGTAGTAGGTGAACCGACCGCAGGGCTCGGTCTCGACGAGGCCCGCCTCGCGGAGGACGCGCAGGTGGTTGGACAGGTTGGTCTGGCGCGCACCGGTCTCCTCGACCAGGTGCGTCGTACAGAGGGTCTCGTGGGCGAGCAGGGAGACGATGCGCATGCGCAGCGGGTCCCCCAGAACCCTGATGAGGTCAGTGTCCACTGATGTCAGCATGCACTGATGATGCCATATCATTCGGGACTGATACGAATCCTCCGCTGCCCCGGGCTCCCGCCGGGGGCACCCCCGGAAGAAGGTGGCACCCCATGACCGACCGGCCCTCCGTGCTGTTCGTCTGCGTCCACAACGCGGGCCGTTCCCAGATGGCCGCCGCCTGGCTGCGGCACCTGGCCGGCGACCGCGTGGAGGTGCGCTCGGCGGGCTCGGCCCCGGCCGACACCGTCAACCCCGCCGTCGTCGCGGCCATGGACGAGGTCGGCATCGACATCACCGACCAGAGGCCCAAGATCCTGACCACCGACGCGGTCGAGGCCTCCGACGTGTGCATCACCATGGGCTGCGGCGACGTGTGCCCGGTCTTTCCCGGCAAGCGCTACCTGGACTGGACCCTGCCGGATCCGGCGGGCCAGGGTGTGGCGGCCGTGCGGCCCATCCGCGACGAGATCGAGCAGCGTGTCCGCACGCTCCTGGCGGAGCTGGGCGTCTCCGTCTGACGCATCCGCCGCGCCCGGCCCCGCGACGGGCCGGGCCAGGACGCCCGCGGACGCCGGGGCCTGACCATCGGGCCCCGGCCGCCGGGCCCCAGGTGCCGAGCATCGGACCCCGACCGCCGGGCGCCGGGCATCGGGCGCCGTCATGGGCTGGAAAAAATATGTAGATCGGTCTAGTGTGACCCGCATGGGAACCAAGGGGACGGCCACACGTGCGCGGCTCATCGGGGGTGCGCGCGAACTGCTCGAGGCCCACGGCTACGCGGGAACAGGACTCAACCAGGTCCTGGCCGCCAGCGGGGCCCCACGGGGCTCGCTGTACTTCCACTTCCCCGGCGGCAAGGACGACCTGGTCACCGCGGCGCTGGAGGCCGCGGGCGCCGAGGTGGGCGCCGCACTCGCCGACCTGGCCGACGAGGCGCCCGACGCGGTCGCGCTCGCCCAGCGAATGATCGACCTGTTCACGGACAGGATGGTCGGGTCGGACTTCACCAAGGGCTGCCCGATCGCCGCCACCGCGGTCGACGTCGCCGCCACCAACGACCGCGTGCACGAGGTCTGCACGCGCGTCTACTCGTCCTGGCAGCGGGAGCTCGCGCTCCGGCTCGCCGCCGAGGGGCGCGACCCCGGGACCGCGGACGCGCAGGCCTGGTCCGCGCTCTCCCTCGTCGAGGGCGCCATCCTGCTCGCCCGGGCGACCCGCAGCCGCACTCCCCTGGACCGGGCCCGGGGGTCGGTCGCACTGCTGCTCAAGGACGACTGACCCCCCAGGACCAGCCCTCCGAACGACCCGGACACCGCCCCGGCACACAGTGATCCGGGCTCGCGAAGCGGGCTTGTGCGCCAAAAATATGTAGACCGATCTATAAAGGAGAACCATGCGACCTCTCCACGCGGAAACGAACCCACGGGCCCTCGTGCTCGGGGCGACCGGACTCATCGGGCGCTGGCTCCTGGCGGAGCTGCTGCACGACGGCCAGGCCGCGGCCGCCGGTACCCGCAGCGGCGGCAGCGAGGAGGCCCTGCTCTCCTGGCTCCGCGAGCACTCCGTACCCACCACACGACTCACCACTGTCCGCGTCGACCTCGCCAGGCCCGACCTCGGACTCGACGACGCCGACGCGCGACGGCTGCGGGACGTGCGCGACGTCTACAACTGCGCCGGGAGCTACCGCTTCGGCATGGACCGTGAGGAGTCCCGGGCGGCCAACGTCGACAGCGCGCTGCACGCGCTCACCTGGGCGTCGCGCCGGCCCGGGCTGCGGCGCGCGGTCCACGTCACCGGGTACCGCGCGGGCGCGGTCCTGACCGCTCCACCCACGCCGGCCGAGGCGGACCGGCTCTACCGGGAGCGCGGCGCCTACGAGGCGGCCAAGATCGAGGCCGACGCCCTCGTGCGCGACCTCGCCGCGCGCGAGGGCGTTCCGCTGAGCATCGTCAACCCCTCGACCGTCATCGGCGACTCCGAGACGGGCGAGTCCGGGCAGTACATCGGCCTGGCCCAGACCGTCCGCGACCTCTGGCGCGGACGGCTACCGCTCCTGCCGGGCGGGTCGTCGACCTTCGTGCCGGTGGTGACCGTCGACCACCTCGCGCGCTTCCTCGCCGCGGTCCCGGGCCACGACTCCGCCGGAGCCGGTGCCGGTCCCGGTGCCGTTCGCGCCCACTGGGTGCTGGACGACGGCACTCCCCCTCTGCACGAACTCCTCCGCGGGCTCGCCGCGCACCTGGGCGTCCGGGCCCCGTGGGGCAGGGTGCCGGTCGGGCTGCTGCGCCGCCTGCCGCGCGGGCTGACCGGCGTCGAACCCGAGACCCTGACCTTCCTCAGCGCCGACCGCTACGACACGGCATCGGCCGACGCCCTGGCCCGCGCGGCGGGCCTGTCCCATCCGCCGGTGTGGCCCGCGCTCCGGCTCTGGGCCGACCGGCTGGTCGCCGAGGACTTCGGTGACGGCCCCCGGCCCCGGCCCGTACGCACCGCGGGCCCGTGAGCCGGCACGGCGACCGCCTCCGCGGCGACCGCACGCGGGCGGTGCGCCCTCGCCCGCCCTGGTCCCGCCCCTGACGGGAACGTCGGCCGTCCTGAGGGGCGGGCCGCAGGGCCTGCCCCTCCGGCCTTCCCCGTGGGCCGGTCGAATCACAAGGAACCGGATGTCCCCACGGATCAGTCCAGATATCGCAGGAACCAGCCGCCGACACCGCCCAGAACAGCACCGGCCATCGTTCCCGTCCCCATGCCCAACAGCAGAAGCACGGGAGCCGGCCACTCGGCGGGCGCCGCGGAAGCACCCAGGAAGATCACGGGCATGGCTCCGGCCCAGGCCAGGGCACTGGCCCCCACCCACCGCCATGGATGGGCCACCCGCCGGCGGAGCACGAGCGCCTGCGCCGCGCCGAGGGCCGCACCCATGAGCGCGCCCAACGAAGCCGCGAGACCGACCACGACCGGCACGGCCGGTTCGGTCATGCCTTCCGTGTCGGACAGCACCGACGGCAGTGAGCCGGCGGCCCAGCCCAGGCCCGCGACCACGACCGTCGCCACGATCCACGGGACGGCCGTGCCGGGCAGCCACCGCCGCAGACCCAGGGCCTGCGCGGACCCCAGGACCAGCCCCTCCACCAGGCCGCCCGCCAGGACGAGGCCGACCACGCCCGCGACCCCCGGAGCACCGGCCGGTTCGCCGACAAGGGCCTGCGACACCACGACGGCGCCGACGGCGGCGGTCATGCCCACGGCTTCGGCACCGGCGCACAGCAGGACCCACAGGCCGACCGAGGGCGGAGCGGCGGTCCGCGCCGGAACCGCCGCCCCACCCGGTGCCGTTCCCGCGCTGTCATCCATTCGAGCGACCTCCTCCGACCGCCCCAGCGTCTCCCCTGCGCGCGGCCCTGCCCAGGGTCGATCGACCCCATCAGGGCAGGCCGCCGTCCAGCCCCGGCGCGTCCGGGCGCACCCTGAGACGGCCCGGCGCGGACCGGCGTACCCGGAAGCAGCCCCGCCAGCGGCCGGGACCGGCCGGAGACCGCGCGGCCCGCGACGGGTCGGATCGGCGACAGGGCCGTGGGAGCTGTACGATCGGTGCGGCCAATCCTCCCTCATCCGTGCCCCCGGGCAGCGTGCGGCGGGGCCCACGGCGACCACGGAAACGGACACTCATGGACGTCGAGGCAACCCAGGTGATGACCCGCACGGGTCAGTTCACCACCCCTGTCAGCTGGGAGACCCCCGTGCGCAGCCGGCTGGCCGCGGCGATCGACCGGCTGTCGGGCCCCCTGGCCGAACTGGTCGAACGCGACGCCAACGACGGAGACACCCGCCTGCTGGTCGCCGACTTCCTCAGTGTCGGCCTGAACTACAGCAAGTACCAGGAGCTGACGACCGAGTACCGCACGAGCGGCGACTCCGTCGACTACGCGATCATCCTCGACGGCGACGTGTTCGCCCCGGTCGAGGTGAAGGGTGTCGGCCAGGAGCTGGACATCCGCAACATCCAGATGGCCCGCCGGGTCGCCGCCGAACAGGGCGCGCGCTGGATCGTGCTCACCAACGGGCGGCTGTGGAAGGTGTACCACCTGCGCCCCCAGGAGGACGGTGACTCGACCCAGCCGGTGCCGGTGATCGACGTCGACCTCATGGACCGCGACTCGCACGAGCGCACGGTCGATCTGCTGTTCCACCTCACCCACGAGGCCGTCGAGCACGGTCGGCTGGACGCGCTGCGCCGCTGGCGCGAGTCGACCGAGGCCGCGCCGCTCGCCCGGATCCTGCGGTGGGACACGGTGGTGTCGGCGATCCTCGCCGAGCTCCGCGAGGTGTCCGAGCACCCGGGTCACGCCGGGGACGCCGCCGAGGTGCTCCGCGCGCTGACCGAGGAGGTCATCGCCAAGGGCCTGCTGCCCGCCGGCGACGAGGGGAACGACGAGGCCGAGGAGGCCTGAGCGCACACGCTTCACGACCCGCCCGCCCCGGCTCCGCCGCGGGCGGGCCTCGTCGTGTGCCGCCGCCCCGGCCCCTTCGCGGTGTCGCGAACCCGGAATCCTGTCCACACCCTGTGGACGGATCTGGCTGAGCGCGACACCGTCCACACCCTGTGGACAGGACCGGACCCCGGCAGGCCCCTGTCGGCGACCGCGCGGAACCGACTCCTGCAAGCCGTGGGTGGGGTCGGGCTCTGAGCACGGCTCCGAACGCTCGGGCGGCGCCGGGCCGCGCGGCGTCTGCGCTTACCCCCATTGACAGGGGTGGCCGCTCCCACGACCATGCGTCTGGGAGCGCTCCCAACCTCCGCGGCGGCCGACCGGTCGCCCACCCCCAGCGGAAGGAAGCCATGACCACCCCGACCAGGGTGCTCGCGCTCAGCGCGTGCGCCGCCCTCACCTGCGGCCTTCTCACGGCCGCACCCGCCAGCGCCGCCGACGACCCCGTCGAGCAGATCGTCAACGGCGACTTCTCCGACGGCGCCACCGGATGGTGGGCCAGCGCCGGCATCGAGATGGGCGTCATCGACGGCGCCCTGTGCGCCGACGTCCCCGGAGGAACCGAGAATCCCTGGGACGCCATCATCGGACAGGACGGCGTCCCCCTCCAGGCCGACGAGTCCTACGACTTCACCTACACCGCCTCCGGAGCGGACGGAGTCGTCGTGCGGGCGCTCGTCCAGGAACCCGTCGACCCCTGGCGCACCGAACTGGACGAACGCCCGGCCCTCGGCGCCGATCCCGCCCGCTTCGAGCACGTCTTCACCGCCTCCACGGACATGCCCGACGCCCAGGTCGCCTTCCAGATCGGCGGCGCCGCCGAGGACTGGACCTTCTGCCTGGACGACGTGTCCCTGCTCGGCGGGGCCGAACCCCCCGTGTACGAGCCCGACACCGGCCCCCGCGTACGCGTGAACCAGGTCGGCTACCTGCCGCAGGGCCCCAAGAACGCCACCGTGGTCACCGACGCCGAGCAGCCCCTGCCCTGGGATCTGGCCGACGCCGACGGCACCGTCGTGGCCGAGGGCGAGACCGTTCCCCGGGGTGTGGACCCGAGTTCCGACCAGAGCGTGCACTCGGTCGACTTCGGCGGGTTCACACAGGCGGGCACCGGCTTCACCCTGACCGCTGACGGCGAGACGAGCCACCCGTTCGACATCGCCGCCGACCCCTACGCAGACCTGGCGACCGACGCCCTGGACTTCTACTACACGCAGCGCAGCGGCATCGAGATCAGCGACGAGATCGCCCCCGGCTACGGCCGCCCGGCCGGTCACGCCGGAGTCGAGCCCAACCAGGGGGACACCGAGGTCACCTGCCATCCCGACACCCCCTGCGACTACTCCCTGGACGTCTCCGGCGGCTGGTACGACGCCGGGGACCACGGGAAGTACGTGGTGAACGGCGGCATCTCCGTCCACCAGCTGATGAGCGTGTACGAGCGGGCGCACCACGCCCCCACCGGCGATCCCGACCGGGTCGCCGACTCGACTCTCGCGATCCCGGAGCGGGACAACGGCGTGCCCGACGTCCTGGACGAGGCGCGCTGGGAAATGGAGTTCCTGCTCAGCATGCAGGTGCCCGAGGGCGAGGAGCTGGCGGGGATGGCGCACCACAAGGTGCACGACGCCGCGTGGACGGGCCTGCCGCTCATGCCCGACCGCGATCCACAGCCCCGCTACCTGCACCCGCCGTCGACGGCGGCCACCCTGAACCTGGCCGCCACCGCCGCCCAGTGCGCCCGGGTGTTCGCACCCTACGACGCCGACTTCGCCGACACCTGCGCGCAGGCGGGCGAGGCCGCCTGGGACGCGGCCCTGGCGCACCCCGACCGCTTCGCCGAGGCCGGCGGTGAAGGCGGTGGCCCCTACGACGACGACACCGTGGCCGACGAGTTCTACTGGGCGGCGGCCGAGCTGTACCTCACCACGGGCGCGGCGGAGTACGAGGACGCCGTGACCGGCTCGGAGCTGCACACCGGCGGGGCCTTCACCGCCTCGGCCTTCGACTGGCGCTGGACCGCGCCCCTGGGACGGCTCCAGCTCGCGACCGTCCCCAACACCCTCGACGGCCGCGACGAGGTCCGCGCGTCCGTGGTGGCCGCCGCCGACCAGTACCTGGCGGCCGCCGAAGAGCACCCGTACGGCCTGGTCCTGAACCCGGAGGACGGGGTCCTCGTGTGGGGGTCCAACGGACTGGTCCTCAACACCATGGTCGTCCTGGCGAGCGCCTACGACCTGACCGGGGAGGCGCGCTACCGCGACGCCGTCCTGGAGGGGATGGACTACGTGCTGGGGCGCAACGCGCTCAACCAGTCCTACGTGACCGGGTACGGCGAGAACGACGCGGTCAACCAGCACAGCCGGTGGTACGCCGCCCAGCTGGACCCGTCGCTGCCCCCGCCGCCCGACGGCACGCTGTCGGGCGGACCGAACTCCGACACCGCCACCTGGGACCCGGTCAGCCGGGCCAACCTGACCGGTTGCGCACCGCAGTTCTGCTACATCGACCACATCGACGCGTGGTCGACCAACGAGTTGACGATCAACTGGAACTCGGCGCTGGCGTGGGTGTCGGCGTTCGTCACCGACCAGGGCGAGGCGGCGCCCCCGGCCGCGCCGACCTGCGAGGTGGACTACACGGTGCACGGCGCGTGGGACAGCGGGTTCACCACCCAGGTGACGATCCGCAACACCGGGGACGAGCCCGTGGACGGCTGGGAACTCGGGTGGTCGTTCACCGGCGGGCAGTCGGTGGGCCGGCACTGGAGCGGTGAGCTGGAGCAGTCGGGCCCCCGCGTGACCACACGGGACCTGGGCTGGAACGCGGCGATCGAGCCCGGGGAGCAGACGACGTTCGGCTTCGTCGGCACGCGCTCGGGCGGACCCGACCCGGCCCCCGAGCTGTTCCGCCTCAACGGAGCGGTCTGCGGCTAGGGCCTGTTTGGAAAGTCAGAGCCATTCGTTGATGGCAGCGATCTGGACGGTGGCCTCGTAGCGAAGGGCGAGCTTGTCATAGCGCGTGGCCACCGCCCGGTTGCGTTTGAGCCGGTTGATCCCGCACTCCACCGCGTGCCGGGCCCGGTAGTCGACCTTGTCGAAGCCGGGCGGACGACCCCCACTCCGCCCCTTGCGTTTGCGGTTGCGCACCCGGTCGGCGGGTTCGGGAATCGTCGCTCTGATCTTGCGTCTGCGCAGGTAGGCACGGATCTTCTTCGAGCTGTAGGCCTTATCCGCGCGTACCCGCACCGGCCGGGTGCGCGCCGGACCACTGCGATCCCGCCCCGCCACGCGGATACGTTCCATGACCGGCTCGAACTGAGGGGCGTCCCCGCGCTGGCCGGCCGTGACCACCACCGACAAGGGCTTTTGGCGCTGCTCGCAGGCCAGGTGGATCTTGGTGGTCCACCCGCCCCGCGAGCGTCCCAGAGCGTGGTCGTCGGGCTCGTCCGTTTCGTGATCTGGGCCCTCCCCCTTTTCGCGGCTCCGGCGGCGTGCTGGTGGGCGCGCACGATGGTGGAGTCGACGTTGACCTGCCAGGTGATCAGGCCCGCCGCGTCGGCCAGGGCGCGCAGGGCGTCCAAAATTCGGGCCCAGGTGCCGTTGCGGGTCCAGCGGCGGAAGAGGTCGTAGACGCTCTGCCAGGGGCCGTAGCGCTCGGGTACGTCGCGCCAGGGGGCGCCGGCCCGCACCCGCCAGCGGATGCCGTTGATCAGGGTGCGCTTGGAGCGCGAGGGCGGACGGCCGGTGGCCGGCACGGGCAGGAGCGGTTCGAGCACAGACCATTGGGCGTCGGTGAGGTCACCGCGCCCGGGGCCGGGTAGGGTCACAGCGAAGCCTTCGGTGGGCTTGGTCTTCTTGGTCGTTGACTGATCTACCGAAGGCTTCGCCTATGTGCGGGGTGACACGCCTGGCGTGACCAGATCGGTGCTTTTGCCCCTGATCACACCAGTTACCAAACAGGCCCTAGGCGCGGCGCGGAACTCGCCCTCAGGGCGCCCGCGGGGAGGGGCCGGCACGGTGCCGGGCCCTCCCCGGCCGGGTGCGCGGTGGCGGGCGGCGGTGCCCGTCACCGGCCACGCGTCGTCGCCTGTCGGCCGTCGGCCGTCGGCTTTCCGGCCCTACCGCAGGGGGACCCGCAGTACGCGGTCGTCCCCGTCCTCGGGCGACCCGCGGCCGTCGAGGTTGCTGGTGGTGAGCCACAGCGCGTCGCCGCCCGGCTCGGCGACCACCGTGCGCAGGCGCCCGTGGTCGTCCTCGAAGTACGCCTCCGGCTCGCCGAGTCCGCCCTCGCCGTCCAGAGGAACCCGCCACAGGCGCTCGCCGCGCAGCGCGGCCACCCACAGGGCGTCGTCCGCGATGGCCGCGCCGCTGGGCGAAGCCTCCGTGGGCGACCACGTCAGCAGGGGGTCGGTGTACTCGTCCCCTCCGCCGGGGCCCTCCACCTCCGGCCACCCGTAGTTCGCTCCCGGCTCGATCAGGTTGACCTCGTCGAGCGCGTCGGCCCCGAACTCGGTCGCGTACAGGCGCCCGTCGGCGTCCCAGGCCAGACCCTGCACGTTGCGGTGCCCGTAGCTGTACACGTGGTTGTCGAACGGGTTGCCCTCGGCGGGCTCGCCGTCGCCGGTGACGCGCAGGATCTTGCCCGCCGGCGAGTCGGTGTCCTGGGCCAGGGGCCCCTGGGCGGCGTCGCCGGTGCCCACGTACAGCAGGTCGTCGGGGCCGAAGGCGATGCGGCCGCCGTTGTGGCTGCCCGCCTTCGGCAGGCCGTCCAGGATGACGTCGGCCCGGCCCAGCTCGCCCTCGTCGGCGTCGTACCCGATCCGGCTGATCCGGTTGTCGGACCGCGCCGTGTAGTACACGTACACGTACGGGTCGTCGGGGAACGCCGGATCGACGGCCAGCCCCAGGAGGCCGCCCTCTCCGCCGGGCACGACCCCCTCCACCCGCCCGGCTCCGGTCACGGTGCCGTCGGCCGCCACGTGCGCGACCTCCGCGGAGTCGCGCTGGGCGACGAGCGCCGATCCGTCCGGGAGGAAGCCCACTCCCCACGGGACCTCCAGGCCGGTGGCCAGGTCCGCGGGCTCGCCGGGTTCCCCGGAGCCGGTCCCCGGGGCCTCCTGGTCGGTGCTCTCCCTCCCCGGCGAGCCGGACTCTTCCGGCGCCGGCGGCGTGTTGGTCCCGTCCGTCGCGCACGCGCCCGCCAACAGCAGGACACCGAGCACCGCGGCGGTTCTGGAGCGGTGTCCGCTATGTGCCATACCGCTCCCCTGCCCCGCCCACCGCGGCCCTAACTCCCGCCCGGGTCCGCGACCCGGGTGCCGCGCCCGCTCACATCACTCGCGCGGCTTCGACGCCACGTAGACCGTGTTGGTGGCGGGTCGGTCCTGGTACGGGTTGGGGAAGCTGACGACCTCGGCGCGTACGCCGGTGAACTCCCCGCGCAGGACGTCCATGTAGGCCTCGTCGGGCGGGTCGTTGGACCACAGGGTGAACACGCCGCCGGGCCGCAGGTGCTCGGCGAGCCGGCGTGTGCCCTCCGCCTCGTAGAAGGGGGCGTGGGCGGGGTTCAGCAGGTGGCGGGGCGAGTGATCGATGTCCACGACCACCGCGTGGTAGCGGGCTCCGGGCGAGCCGGGCTCCAGCCCGCCGGCCGGGTCGGCGGCGCGGGCGAAGAAGTCGCCCTGGGACAGGTGGCAGCGCGGGTCGGCGCTCAGCGTCTCCCCGGCCGGGATGAGCTTCTCCTCGTGCCAGTCGATCACCTCCTGGAGCGCCTCCACCACCACGAGGGAGCGGACGGCGTCGTCCTCCAGGACGGTGAGCGCGGTGTGGCCGAGCCCGAGCCCGCCCACGGCGACGTCGAAGCCGCCCTCGGGCGGCGGGCCGGCGGACCGCAGCGCGGCGAGGGCGATCCGTGCGACCTCCACCTCCGCGGCGACGAACAGGCTCGACATCAGGAACTCGTCGTCGAGCTTGATCTCGTAGACGTCGGCGCGCGCGGCGGGGTCCCAGCGCCGGCGCAGGCTGATCTCCCCCATCGGGGTGGCGCGCCAGCCCAGTTCCTGGATGCGTAGGCTCATCGGACTCCCTTGTCACTGCGGCGGTCGTGGACCCGTCCTCCGACCCTACGGGCCCCGCGCGCCGCGACCGCTCGTCGACGCCGGGGCCGCCACCGCTCACCCCCGCTCGGCGACCGAACGGCCTTCCTCCAGCTCGTGCAGCAGGCGTTCGACGTCGGTGAGCAGGGACCCGCGCACGTGCCAGGCGTGCTCGTCCCTCCCGCGTTCCAGATCCTCCTGGCACCGGTCGACGGTCTCCTTGGCCGACTCCAGCCGCCGGCTGAGGCCGTGCGGGACACGGTCGCTCTCCCAGGCCCGGTCCTCGTGCAGCGTCCACAGCACGTCCGAGACCGCGTCGAGCAGGCCGCCGTACGCACGCAGGAAGTCCTCGCTCTGCGCGGGCAGCCGACTCGTGCCCCGCTCCAGGGTGTCGAGCGTGCTCGTGATGGACCGCAGGTGCCAGGACGCGCGGTCCAGGGCGTTGATCCAGTCCCGGTAGGTCCGCAGGCTGACCGTGGAGCCGCTCCGGGCCAGGGCCCGGCGCGGATTGAACCGGAACCGCTCGTCCTGGCTCTCCACGGCGGCCCGGGCGTTCTCCCTCGTGGCGGACAGGCTTCGGGCGATCCTGACCCAGCGGCGGGTGTCCAGTCCCTCCCGCCCCTCGCGCAGTCCCTCGGCGATCTCGTCGACGAGGTAGGCCATCGCGTCGGCGAACCCGCGCACCGCGTCCTCGGCGTCCCGGAAGCGGACGGACGGGGCGAGGACGAGCTGGGTCAGCAGGGCCGAGGCCGAGCCCACGCAGACCATGATCAGGATCTCGCCCAGCGACGCCGCGCTCGCCGCGGTTCCTCCGGCGAACGCGAACGCCGCCACCACGGGGATCTGTCGCCCCTGCTCCCGGAACAGGGACGCCTGTCCCACGACCAGGGCCGCCAGGACGACCAGGGCGAACGCCCACAGGTGCACGCCGACCGTGAGACCTGCGGCCCCGGCGGCCAACACCCCGAGGAAGACCGCGGCGACGTAGCGGCTGGAGTCGAGCACGGACCGGTAGACGCTGGGGCGGACCACCAGCAGAGCGGAGAACGGCGCGAAGGCCACCTGCGAGCTGTCCATGATCAGGGCCGCCACCGCCCAGGCGAGTGTGGACGCGACCACACTCCGCAGGATGAGGACCACCCGCTCGCGCTCGCGGCCCCGTCCGCGGACGGCGCGCCGCAGGCTCTGCCCCAGGTGTTCGCCCAGCACGGCGTCTCCTCGGTTCCTCGCTCCCGCGGCCCGGCCCCGCCGCCGACCGCGTCCCCCGTCGTGTACCCGTCCGTCTGCCCCGAGGGCGACAGGGCGAAACGGCGGGTCCGCTGGCCGGGCCGGAGCACGTATGACGGGCGGCCCGCCCGGGTAGCGCCCCCGTTGAGGCCGGACACCCGTCGAAGAGAGGAGGAGGACCATGGCTCACCACGATCCCGAGGTGGACAAGGTCTGGGACGACTTCCACTCCATGGTGAACATGACCGGGGAGGAGCTGCGGGTGTGGCTGCTCACGGACGCCTCCGGCGAGAAGTCCTTCGAGCAGCCCGAACCCGATCTGAACGTCTCCAGCCAAGGCGAGGAGATCGTGGCGGTCCTCGACAAGCGCAAGGCCGACGTCACGGAGTCCGACGTCCGGCTGATGGGCGACGTGGCGCGCTTCGTCCACGACGAGCTGGCCGAACCGAACCGTGAGGACCCGGGCTGGCGCCGCCGCCTGATGTCGGTGGGCCACGACCCGCTGCGGCCGGACTCGGTCTGGCCCGGTGAGGAGGGCGCGCCGTAGGCCGTCCGTATCGCCCCGGGCCGTTCCGACCGCCCGGACGGTTCGGGCCTCCCGGGCCGCCTACATGCGGACCAGCACGAGCACACCGCAGGACCAGCCGAGCAGCGGCAGGACGGCCCAGCCCGCCCGCGACTCCAGGTCCGCCACGAGTTCGTCGACGGCCCGGTGGTGGTCGTCGGGCACCGCGTCCCTGGGTTGCCGGTCCAAGTCGTCGATCGCCGCCAGGGACGCGGGCCGCCCGCCCTCGGCGGCCTCCGGCCCACCAGTGGCGGGCGGGTCGGAGGGCTCCGAGGGCTCCGGGGGCTCCGGGGGCTCCGGGGGCCCGGCGGTCGCCGAGGCTTCGGAGGATTCCGGTGGGGCGGTGCGCGACGCGCGGTCGAGGACGGGCAGCTCCGCTCCGTGCACCGTGTCCCCGATGTCGTCCAGGAGGTCCCCGCCCTCCGGTTCCCCTGCGCTCCGCCGCTCGGGCGCGTGGAAACCGAAGTAGGCGGTCACGGCCCTGCGGGCGTCGCCCAGCCCGTCCGCGAATCCAGTCACACCGCTCCCCCGTTCCCGGACACCGACGACGGCCCACCGGTCCCGACCGGGCCGTCCAAGGGATCCATCGTCCCCTGCTGGACGGTCCAGCAGGTCGGCCTGTCCGGAATCGGACACCCGGCGCGAACCCCGCGCCCTCCAGGCGGCCGCCGGTCAGGATCGCCAGTACGGCACCGACCACGGCGATGGCGACCGTCTCCCGGGTGAGGCGGGCCACGTCGATGCTTGTACCGAGCCGGTCCGCGCCGCTTGGCTGATGTCACTCGTCAAAGGCCCGGCCCGACGGTACGGCTCGAGACCAAGGCACGGGCCGCGATCCGCAGCTGCGCTTCCCACACCGCCTCCTCAAGCCCCAGTGTGTACTCGATGCAACACGCGCATGGCGGGAGGAGCGCCAGGAATGCTCTCTCTTCAGCGGTCTCGACCTCTACCTGCGACCACTCGTCCGATGCCGATTCGGCGAGGGCTACCTCCCCGGCGATGAATCTCGTGGCCAGCCTTCGCAGCGCATACCGTCGGGCCAAGTGGTGATCGGGTATCGCGATCCCCGATTCTGCGAGAGCCTGCTCAAACGCGTCGCGGATGTACCGAGGATCGGCAAGGCGTGGCAGACCGGCAAGCTCGCACAGGGCGGGGGTGTCTACACCCGCCGCGATTGCCTGGGCAGCGGTCATCGGCAGGTCTTCCGGACACATCTGATCCGCCTGATACAGCCATGCCGCCTCTTCCAGAGGCAGATAGGCGCCGCATGCGGGGTCGTCGGATTCGGACGCGTTTCCTATTGCCGCCATGGTGCATGCGAGGCTAGCACTGCAGGCGAGGGCGCCCGGATTCTGACCGCACCAGCAGATTGCTCTGCGGGCCGACCCGGCACTCGTGCCGTTTTCCTGCACGGCAGTCGGTGTGGCGTTCTGGGCTTTGACGTGGCCGATCGACCTGGACATCCACCGGATTCCAGCCAACACGGCGAAGGCCGAGCCCGAACACTGGCACTTCGACTTCCGTTACCTGTACCGGATCGAGGAGTCGTCCGTTCAGCTCCAGGCCGAGGAGGTCGGGGGCCACGCTTGGCATCCGCACACAGAGATTCCGCAGGAACGGCTGGCGCAGAAGTTGGCTCGGGTTCTCGGCGACTGAGCAGGGAACTGGCTTGGGCCGCACCGAACACCTCGCGCTGGTGCGGCCTCCACGCTGGCTCACAGTCAGCCCAGTAGCGCGATGAAGGGTTGGACGAGGGTACCGGCCGCAGTGGCGAGGGCGTAGCCGACCCACGGCCAGCCGACGGGGCGGCTGCGGGGCCTGCGGTGGCTCGCCGGGCGGCGGGGGCGGTCCGAGCGGCGCGGGAGCGGCGGGCGCTCGCGCCTGGGGCGGGGAATGCGCACGGGTTCGGGTACCGGTGCGGGTCCGTCACCTGGCCGGGAAGCGGGGTCGGGCTCCCTGCGCGGGCGGGACTCCCCTTGGAGGCGGGGTTCCGCGGGCTCGGCCTCGGCCATCCACAGGGGCAGGTCGCCGTGGACGAGCCGGTGTCGCAGCCGAGGAGTGTCGGGCATCTGAGCCAGGAGCGCGCGTTCCCTCGGGGTCCGGCCCAGCGAAGCGAGCGGGGCCGCAGGAGCGGCCGAGGGACGCGAGGGAAGCGTGGGACGGCTGAATCGCCGCCCCCTGGGCGCGTTCAGAACTCGGCGCATGTCCGGGGCGATACCGGAGGCCGGGGCGGACGTCGCCGTCGTCATACCGTCTCCCGAAGTGTGGGATAGGTGAACTCCGCCCAGATCACGGTGCCGAGGACACTGTGCGTGCCGGTACCGGACCAGCGCTGGGTGCCCCACTCCGTGGCCAGGTGGTCGATGAGCAGCAGGCCGCGGCCACGTTCGGCCTCCTCCCACTCCTCAGCCGTGCGCTGGGCGGGGATCATCGGCCGGGAGTCCACGGGCCCGTCGTCGATGACGGACAACCGGAGCGTGGTCTCCCAGGTGGTGACGACAGGCGTGGACAGGATGCGCATCACCGTCCCGTCGGGCCGCCCGGACCTGCTGTGGGCGACGGCGTTGGCGAACGCCTCGCTCGCACACAGGGCGGTGCTGTCGACCAGGTCGTCGGGGATCCCGACGAGTTCGGCGAGGTCCGCACGCATGTCGGCGCGGACGCGGGCCGCGATCGCGGGCCTTCCGGGGTAGAGGCGCGCTGCCCAGCGCCGCCCCGGGTAGGCGGGCGTCGGACTCTGCGATACAACAGGCATGTCGGTGACTCCTCAGTTCTGCACGAATTGACCCGCCGACCATGCCCTGGGGGTGTTACCAGCACCCGCCAGGGCTTCGTCGCACCTCGTCTTAGGGCACGTTGCCAGCGAGAACAGCCGGTTCTCAGCACGTCGATCTCCCTGAACTCCCGTGCTAGCGGGGCGAACCAGCCATAGTTAGAGTATGACCCTGAGTAATCTCATTGGCAAGGCTAACTGGCAACTCTAATTAGATGGGACGTTTATGCCAATCACCACACCCACCGTGGCCCAGTGGCAACTGGGCAGGGAGCTCCAGCGACTCCGGGAGCGGCACAGTCTCACGATCACCGACGTCGCCCGGATTCTCGAAGTCACCATCTCCACCGTGAGCCGTTGGGAGGCCGCACTACGGGTGCCTCGCGAGAAGGAGCTTCGGCAGCTCACCAGGCACTACGAGTTGTCATCCCAAGAAGCCGAGGCCCTGATCCAGATTCGCCGTCAAGCGGGCAAGCGGGGTTGGTGGCAGTCCTACGACCTGCAACAGCGCTACGGGACGTTCATCGGGCTGGAAGCGAGCGCCTCGGAGATCGAGGCGTACACGAGTTCCGTCGTCACGGGTCTGTTCCAGACGGAGGACTACGCGCGCGCCGTGATCACGGGAGTCAGTAACTCTGTCACCCCTGACGACCTCGAACGGCAGATCGAGGTTCGCCGACAGCGCGTCAGTCGCGTGCTGTCAGAGGACGGGCCCGACATGTGGGTGATCCTCGGCGAGAGCGCGGTGCGTCAGCAGGTCGGGGGTCCGGACGTCATGCGTGCGCAGCTCACGCACCTGCTGGACCTGTCCGCGCATCCCAAGGTCACCCTCCAGGTCATCCCGCATGTCGCCGGAGCCCACATCGGGATGGTGGTACCGACCTTCATGATCCTGAAGCTGCCCATGTCCGGACTCTCGACCGTTTATGTGGAGAGCTACCGGAGTAACCTCTTCCTCGAAAGTGCTGAGGATCTGCACGACCACGAGGCGATCTTCAACCAGCTTCGGTTGGCCGGGGTCGGCGGGAACATGTTGCGGAAGCTGCTGTCGGACATCCGCAGAGATCTGTAGAAGGACGAGCGATGACACCTGAGAGTCAGTCCATCATCCCGACGGCGGCGAGCTGGAGGAAGGCGAGCTACAGCGCCGACCAGACCGCGTGTGTGGAGGTGGCCGACTGGGCGACGGGGGCCGCTGTCCGCGACACCAGGCACAGAGACCTCGGCAGCCTCGCCTTCACCCCGGGCGAGTGGCAGGCCTTCCTGGACACCGCCAAGACCGACCTCCACTAGGCACCCCGGACATCGGCCACCCTGCCAGCACGTGGTGGCCGGTGCCGGTCCGTGCCGACCCGACGAGTGGAGCCCGCCCCCATGTGGTCCTTCTTCCGTCGCGGAAGCTCTTCGACCGAACCCCCGCCGCCCCCTCCGCCCCCTCCGGTCCCCCCGGTCCAGGAGATGGAGGGCGAGTTCCCCCGGCACTACGACCACGAGGTCCGGCTCGGCGTACGCGTCCCCCAACCCCAGGCGGCGGCGTTCCTCGCGCTGGTGCGCGGTCGGCCATGGCGGTTCCGTGAGGTCGGAGCGACACCCGAACACCGGGACTACGACGTGCACGTCCCGGTCTCCGGTGCCGCCCTCGGCTCGACCGTGGCGGCCGCCGTCGGGTTCCGCAAGGCACGTGACCGTTCTGGAGTCGACGCGCGGATCATCACCTCCGCACGGCTGCGGCCCCGCCAGGCCCGCACCCAGACCTACCTCGTGCTGCCACGCGTGCAGGCGAAGAAGGTACCGGCCGTCCTGCTCCTCGCGCTGACCTGGTGGCGGGCCAGGGGGCGGGTCCACGCGCAGAGCCTGGCGGAGGCCCGGTCCCTGTTGCCGGAGTTCGCGGCCAGGCACCCGGAGGCCGGGCCGGCGGACTCGCTCACGGTCGTCGGTCTCCCTGACCGGGTCCACTCCTCCGACCACCACCCGGTGCTGGGCGCCGTGGTGCTCGGCGCGTTCCTGCTGGTGTGCGGCGTCCTGCTGTTCGTCGCGTGGCGCGCCGGAGAAGCCACCCTCACGACCATGTTCACCGTGTGGATCGCCGTTCCCTGTCTGTACGGCGCGTGGCAGGTCGTGATCCGGATCCCGGAGAGCCTGGCCAACACCTGGTTCCCGCTGGTCATCACCGTCCTGGCGATCCCCGCAGCGCTGGCGTTGGGCGACTTCAGCCTGACCGTGTACCTGGACGCCTTCGGCATCGGCGCCAACGAGGTGGCGCTCTCGGGGATCAGCCGCTTCGCGGCGACGACCGAGAGCGCGCCCCGGGTGATCCAGGCCGTGGTCGTCTCACTCGGCCTGTTCGGACTGGTCCGGCACTTTCACCTGCTCAGTCTCGGTGTCGCCCCGTTCCTCATCGGGCTGATGGCGGTCCTTCTCGTCCTCGTCCACGTGCTGGGCGCGCTGACGGACCAACTGCGTGAGGACACCGCCGGGGGTGAGGCCCATGTCGAGGCCTACCGGACCGAGGGCGGCGAGGCCCGATTCCACAGCGGTGTGGAGCCGACGGTGGTGTGCGTCGATCCGGGTGAGGCCCCCGTCATCCGTGTCGGCCCACCGCTGACGACGGACCGGCCGGTCCTGTACTTCAAGGGCGCGAAAGACGTCGACCTGCTGTGGGACCGGGACGAGGGTGTCACCCGGGTGCCGCGGTTCTCGGTCACCCTCACCCCGGTCGACACACTCGACGATCCCTGCCCGGCGACGGGCTGAGCACCAGGCGGATGGGGCCGCGCCGGTCGGCGCGGCCCCTTCCGCGCCTTCGGTCAGGCGTCCTGGTGGTGGTCGACCCAGGCGGTCAGCGGCAGGCCCTGGATGGCGGCGGCCATGAGCTCCGGAAAGGCGTCCGGGGTGCAGGCGAAGGCCGGGACGTCCATCTCGGCCAGGGCGGCGGCGTTCTGGCGGTCGTAGAACGGCGCGCCCTCGTCGGACAGGGCGAGCAGGACCACCACCTGCACGCCGGCGGACTTCATCGCGGCCACGCGCTTGAGCATCTCCGCGCGGACGCCGCCCTCGTAGAGGTCGCTGATCAGCACGAACACCGAGTCGTTGGGCTTGGTGATCAGACCCTGGCAGTAGGCGATGGCCCGGTTGATGTCCGTACCGCCGCCGAGCTGGGTGCCGAACAGGACCTCGACCGGGTCGGTCAGCTCCTCGGTCAGGTCCACGACCGCGGTGTCGAAGGCCACCAGTGAGGTGCGCAGCGCGCTCATCGACGCCAGCACCGCACCGAACACGCTCGCGTACACGACGGAGGAGGCCATCGATCCGCTCTGGTCGATCGCCAGCACCACGCCCTTCTGCACCCCGCGGCTGCGCCGCCCGTACCCCACGAGGGTCTGCGGCACGATCGTGTTGTGCTCGGGCAGGTAGTGCGCCAGGTTGCGGCGGATCGTGGTGTTCCAGTCGATGTCGGCCACCCGGCGCGGCCGGGTCGTGCGCGAGGACCGGTCGATGGCTCCCCGCACCACCGAGCGGGTCTTCTGCGCCACCCGGCGTTCGAGGTCGTCGACCACCGTGCGCACCACCGCGCGGGCGGACTCGCGGGCCTCGTCCGGCATCACCCGGTTGAGCGAGAGCAGCGTGCCCACCAGGTGCACGTCGGGTTCGACGGCCTCCATCATCTCCGGTTCCAGCAGGAGCCGGTGCAGACCGAGCCGCTCCATGGCGTCCTTCTGCATGACCTGCACGACGGAGGTCGGGAAGTACTCCCGGATGTCCCCCAGCCACCGCGACACCCGCGGGGCGGACGCCCCCAGGCCCGCGGAGCGGCGGCCGTCCGCGCTGCCGGAAGCGCCGTCGCCCCGGTTGTACAGGGCCTCCAGGGCGGCGTCCATGCCCTGGTCGGCGCTGGTCAGCCCGCCCCCGCACTGCGCCTCGCGGCCCAGCACCAGGCGCCAGCGGCGTTCCCGTTCGTCCACGGCGTTCACGCGTGGCTCCTTCCGTTGGTGAGGACGGCCAGTGCCGCGGCCACGGCGGGCGCGGCCCGGTCCGCGTCGACGAGGCGGCGCTCGGACACGGAGTGGTCGGGCCGCGGCGACCCGCCGATCCGGGCGGCCGCCTCGCCGATCGCGCGCCGCTCCGGGGCGTCGAAGGCGCCGAACGTGCGCCGCAGCAGAGGCAGCACCGCCGTGAACCGCTCCTCGGGCAGGCTCAGCAGCCAGGTGTCGATGAGCCCGAACAGCTGCTCGTCGTGGACCAGGATGAGCCCGCTGCCCTGCAGGAACCCCTCCAGCCACGCGGCGGCGTCGGCGGGTTCGGTCCCCGGCGACATCGCCAGGCCCAGCCGGCGGCGCAGTTCGTCGGCCGACAGCAGCCCACCGTCCGACAGCATCCGGTTGATCCGTCCGGCGATGCGCCCCGGGAGGGTGTCCCGCCGGGACAGGGCGACGAGCGCGCTCGTCCACTCGTCGGCCGCGTCGCCGCCGAGCAGGGACGCCGCGTCGTGCGTGTGGTCGATGCGCCGGACGAACTCGGCCGCCGCGTCGTCGTCCAGCCCGTGCACCGCCGGGGCCAGCCCCACGCACACCCGCCGTAGGATCTGCTCGGCGACCGCGCGCAGGTGGCCGCCGTCGGTGCCGCGCACGTCGCCGTACCGGGCCGAGCGCGCCAGCGCCGGGAGCGCGGCCATCAGGTGGGTGACGTCGCTGTCGGTGGCGGCGCGGTCGGTGAGCAGGGACAGCACGTGCGGCAGCGCGTCACCGAGTTCGGCCAGCAGGCACTGCTCGGTGAGGGCCGTGAGCGCGGGCAGGTCGGCGTCCGCGGCGAGGTCGACCGCCCGGGCGGCGGCGGCCGAGGCCACAGTGGTGCCCCACCGGCTCGCCTCGATCAGCGCGACGTCCATGTCGGGTTCCCAGCGCAGGCGCCAGGCCTCCCGGAACGTGCCGCGCCGCCCGCCGCCGGTGTGGCGGGGCACGCCCCAGGCCACACCGAGCATGCGCAGCCGGTGCAGCAGCACACCGCGCTCGCGCTGGCTCTCCTTGCGCAGGTCGAGATCGAGTTCGCGGTCGAAGGGCTCGGGCCTGAGCCGCAGCCGCTTCTGGGCGGCGGTGAGGTCGCGCTGCAGCGGCACCATGGGCGTGCTGGGCGGAACGGCGCCCATGCGCTCGCCGATCGCCATCCGGCGGTGGACGAGCGCCGCGCGGGCGGTCTCGCCCTCGCACAGGACGGAGGTGAGCGCCTCGGACACCTCGTCGAGCCCCGCGAGCGGCCGCCCGCGCAGGACGGACAGTGTCTCCGAGAGCCGTACCCCCTCGATGACGTGCGAGGAGGAGACCGCCTGCCCCTCCTCGCGCAGCAGGCGCGCGGCGTCGGTGAGCCAGCGGTGCACCGGCCGGTCCGGGGCGGTGAACAGATGGTGGTACCAGCCCGGGGAGGACACCCCCGCGCCGTAGCCGCTGTCGGCCGCCAGCCGCCCGTGGGTCCACGGCACCCACGTGGCGTTGACCTTCGCCTTGGGCAGTCCGCGCAGCAGCGCGGTGTCGTCCTTGATCGGGTAGTCGTTCACGTCGCGCAGGGCGGGGGCGTGCCAGGCCCCGCAGACGACGGCGACCCGGTCGTGCCCCTCCTTGAGCACTCTGCGCAGGGTCTGGCGCATGTACGCCTCCCGGCGCGCCTCCCGGCCCCGCTCCGGTCCCGTCTCGGCGCGCACGGCCGCCATGGCGTCGGCGATCGCGGGGAACGGCGACGGCTGGTCGTCGCGCCGCTGCTCGATGACGTCGTCCCACCAGCGCTCGGTGTCGTCGTAGCCCGCGGCCCGGGCGAGCACGCCCAGCGGATCCACCCGGACCCGGTCGGCGGACCGTTCGGCCGCGGATGGGGCCTGCTGCCCCGGAGCCTCCTCCTCGTCCTGCCTCGGAGCCTTCTCCCGGTCCTGCTCCTGGTGCTCCTCGCCCGGTCCGTCCTTCTCCTGCTCGGCCTCCGCCCGCGCCTCGGCGCGGGCCACCCGCTCGGCCAGGGTGTGCGCGGCGGGCAGGTCGCAAAAGCGCACGGGGACGTCGTGCTCGACGGCGTAGCGCAGCGCCTGCCATTCCGGGGAGAAGGAGGCGAAGGGCCAGAACGCCCACCCGTCGCCCGCCGCCACCCTCAACGGACGGCCTCCGGCCGCAGCGCCTCCCGCTTCGTCGCCCGCCGCCACCCTCAACGGACGGCCTCCGGCCGCAGCACCTCCCGCTTCGTCGCCCGCCCTCGGCGTGTCGCCCTTGGGGGTGTCGGCGAGGTAGGCCAGCAGGGCGACCGGCGGCTCCAGCTCTCCCACCAGGGAGGTGAGCGCGTCCGCCTCGGGCGGCCCCTCGATCAGCACGGCGTCCGGCTTGATCTCCTCCAGGGCCGCCCGGACCGCCCGGGCCGAGCCCGGGCCGTGGTGCCGCACGCCCAGGACGTGCAGTCCACCGGTGTCCAGTCGGGGCATCAGGCGCTCACCTCGCGGCAGGCGCGGTAGAACTCGCTCCAGCCCTCGCGGCCGCGCGCCACGGTCTCCAGGTACTCGCGCCACACCACGCCGTCGGAGACGCGGTCCTGCACCACCGCTCCCTGGATGCCCGCGGCGACGTCGGCCGGCCGCAGCAGGCCGTCACCGAAATGGGCGGCCAGGGCGATGCCGTTGGTGATGACCGAGATCGCCTCGGCGGTGCTCAGCGTGCCGCTGGGCGACTTGACCTTGGTGCCGTTGTCCTCGGTCACCCCCGAGCGCAGCTCGCGGAAGACGGTGACCACGCGCTGGATCTCGGTGAGGCTGGTGGGGACCTCGGGCAGGTCCAGCGAGCGGCCGAGCTGCTCCACGCGCTGGGTGACGATGCGGACCTCGTCCTCCGCGCTGTCGGGGACGGGCAGCACCACCGTGTTGAAGCGGCGGCGCAGCGCGCTGGAGAGGTCGTTGACGCCGCGGTCGCGGTCGTTGGCGGTGGCGATGACGTTGAACCCGCGCTGGGCCTGGACCTCCACGCCCAGTTCGGCGACGGGCAGCGCCTTCTCCGACAGGACCGTGATGAGCCCGTCCTGGACGTCGGACGGCATGCGGGTGAGCTCCTCGATCCGTGCGATCGACCCGCGCGCCATCGCGTTCATCACGGGACTGGGGACCATGGCGGCTTCGGAGGGCCCCTCCGCGAGCAGCCGGGCGTAGTTCCAGCCGTAGCGGACGGCCTCCTCCGAGGTGCCCGCGGTGCCCTGCACCAGCAGGGTCGAGTCGCCGGCGATCGCGGCGGCCAGGTGCTCCGACAGCCAGGTCTTGGCGGTGCCGGGCACACCGATCAGCAGCAGCGCGCGGTCCGTGGCCAGCGTCGCGACGGCGACCTCCACGACCCGGCGGGAGCCGATGTACTTGGGCGTGATCTCGGTACCGTCGTCCATCGTGGTGCCCAGCAGGTACTGGGTGACCGCCCACGGGGACAGCTTCCAGCCCGGGGGCCGCTGGCGGTCGTCGGCCTCGGCGAGCGCCGCCAGCTCGGTGGCGTAGGTCTGCTCGGCGTGGGGGCGAAGGGCAGCAGAGGGGCTGGGCCGAAGGTCTCCGTTGAGGGTGGTGGTGGGCGACGGGTGGGAGGGGGTGCCGGCGTCAGTGGAAGTGGACAACTAGAGCTCCCGGGTCATGTCGTGTCGGAATCGGAGGGTGTCCCGCAACCGGAGGTAGGGCGCCTCGGCGGCGGTGTCGTCGCCGCCGGGCGGGCGGTCGGGGAGTGCGGTGTGGAGGTCGGGGGACAGGTGTTCGGCGGCCACGAAGCAGAACACCCGGAAGCCCGAGATGTCGCTCTTACGCTTCAGGGGCCGGTGCAGGCGCCGCACGACCCAGTCGCACAGCTCCGGCGACCACGGGCCCGGCACCGTGCGGATCACCTGGTCCAGGGCCAGCAGCGTGGTGTCGTCGTCGGCGGCGTCCAGCAGCGCGCGGCAGCGCTCGTCCGGGGAGAGCGCGGCGAACAGTCCGGCGAGCTGGAGCGCGCCGCGGTCGCGGTAGTGGCGCGAGCGGGGATCGACCAGCCCGGTGCCGATCGCCCGGAGCAGGGCGCGGGCCCAGGCGGCGTCACCCTGGAGCCCGGCCGCTCCGGCGAACGTCTCGCGCAGCCGGGTCTCGTCGGCGCGGTCCAGGCGGGCGACGATCCGGTCGGGCGTCTGGCCGAACAGATCGGTCCACACGTCCAGCGGCGCGTGCGTGACCAGGGTCGAGGCGCGCTCGGCCCGTGTCGCGGCGGTATCGGGCTCACGGCCGGTCACCACGAGGGTGAGGTCGCGCAGGATGTCGCGCCGGTCGGGGCCGACCGGGCCCACGGCGATGCCGCCCCGCTCGTCGGTGCGCGCGAGTTCCCGGACGTAGCCGCGCAGCCGGTGGGCGTGCGCGCTGTCGGGCAGCCGGGTGAGCAGGGCCAGGGCCTGTCCGCGCACGTTGGCGCTCCGGTCGTCCAGCGCGCGGTCGAGCAGTGGTTCGTCGTCGGTTCCCAGTCCCGTGGCGAGGGTCTCCAGCAGGTGGCGCCGCTGGTCGGCCTGGCGCAGTCCGGGCCAGGCCTCGGCGAGCAGCTCGCGTGCCGCGGCGGGGTCGGTGGCGCGCAGGGCGGCCAGCGCGTGGCGGCGCTCGCCCGGAGTGCCGTGGGTCCAGTCGCGCTCCCGGTAGCGGTCGCCGGGCAGGAGGACCGCGTTCGCGTAGGACCAGGCGGGCTTGAACCGGGCCAGCCACCGGGCCCGGGGCCCGACCGCCGCCACGATCATCGGCCGCAGCTCGCTGTCGCCCACGCCCCGGTCCAGCAGGGTCGGCACGGTGGCGCGAGCGGGACTGAGACCGGAGTCCGCGGCCAGGCGCAGCCACTCCGGGAGGAGCTCGGGCCGGGAGGCCAGGATCTCGGCCAGGCGGCGGTCGGCGGCGGCGCCGACCTCGGGCCGTTCGGGGTCCTCGTCCGGTGTGACGGGCGTGCGGGCGGAGGGTGCGTACCCGGCGTCTCGGCGCACCGCGGCCAGGACGGCGCGGTCCAGCAGAGCGCGGGCGGGCACGTCCGCCGGGGTGGCGGGCAGGTCGGGGGTGTCCGGAACCGCGCGGCGGCCGGTGCCGACCAGGGCGGCGGAGACCAGGCGGTCCCAGGAGTCGGAGGGAGGGGTGGTCACAGGGAGATGGCCTTTCCACGTGCGTCCCACACGGTCAGGGGTGTGAGTCCGTCCCGGGGCGACCACTCCCCGGCCACGGTGGCCGGGTGCCCGCCGGTGACGGCGAGGAGCCGCCAGGGTTCGGGGTCGGACAGCGGCAGCGCGGCGCCGGCGGGGTCGGTGAGGTACCACCGCCCGTCGAGTGCGGGCGCGGCCGCGCCCAGGACCACCGGCCAGGCGTCCCTCCAGGGGTCCTCGGCCAGGGCGGCGGCGTAGGAGTCGAGTGCCTCGGCGACCGTGCCCGCCTCGGGCGACGCCGCGGGCGCGGCGCGGTGGCCGTCGTCGACGGGGACGGCGCGGTGGCCGTCGGGGTAGAACGCGAGCTCGGTGTCGGTCTCGGTCGCGTCGCGGAAGGGGGAGACGGGTGTCTGTTCCGGTCGGGCGAAGGACAGCGACAGGGCGATCCTCCCCGTGCCCCGGCCGCGCAGCCACACACGGCGGGCGCGGATGTCGGGGTCGGCGGTGCCGACGTCGCGCCTGCCCAGGACCTGCCACGTGTCGCGCACGCGCTCGCCCTGGGCCAGGACCTCCTCGACCCGGGTGGTGATCCCGGCCCGAGTACGGATCACACCGCGCATCCGCGCGCCGAGCCCGTCCCCGGGGTCCCCCTCGGGGGACGCCTCCGTGGGCTCCTCCGGGGCGGTTCCCACCGCCCGGTACCCGTTGACCAGCAGGTGGAGCCGTCCGAGCCGGTCCAGGACCGCCTCGGGCCAGCCCTGCTCCCGGAGCGCGCCGGGCAGCTCCGACACGAGCGCGGCGGCACCGCCCGCCTTGGCGTCGACCAGGCGCCTGGCCATGCGGTCCCAGTGGTCGTAGCCGTGCTTGGGCGCCTCGGCCAGTCCGGCGTCGAGCTGGTCGTCCAACCACATGCGGAGCTCGTCCATGCCCGCGGCGACGGATTCCTCCCGTGCCCGGAGCGTGGCCGCGGCCCGCTTGGGGTCGGCGGGCCCGGCCTGCGGCCCGGTACGGCGCGCGGCCCGCCCGGCCAGCCACTTCGCGACCCACTCGGGCCGCTCCTCACAGGTCTGGACCTCCTCCTGCGCCCACAGGGCGAGCAGCCCGAGGACGTGCTTGCAGGGGATCTTGCGACTGGGACAGCTGCACTTGAAGGCCGGGCCGCCGTCCATGTGGACGGCGGCGAGGTAGGGCTTGGACCCGCTCCCCTTGCACTCGCCCCACACGGCGGCGGTACCGCCCGTGTCCGCGGCGACCGCTCCGCGCTGGGGCCAGGAACCGGTCCTGGCCACCTTGAGAGCGGCCTTGTGCGATGAGGGGTCCGGGGCCAGGGCCCAGACGTCGTCAGTACTCCATCGATCGCTCACAAGGACAACACTAGGGATCGCCAGTGACAGAACCGGGGCTTCTCGGCACCCTTTTCCCGACGAATCCGGAAGCTTCAGGAACTGTCCGATCGGCGTGAGATGATTCCACACCGGGCCCCTCCCCGGGCACCGCTTCCGGGCGCCCTCGGGCGCCCCGCCCCCAGGTCGTCGCGACCCCGTGCGCGCTCCGGGCGCCGACGCACCGGCTCCCGGAATCCCTCGCGCGATCCGCTGCCGTGGCCTCCCTTTTCCACTCAAAAAGGAAAACGGCTCGACGGATGTCCAGGAAACATCGCACGATTCTCCTTTCCCCGCCTAGAATTCCACGACCGGCGCTTCCCAGCGTCGTCGGCCCTCCCACGTGCGCCCACTCCCGGAAGGGAGGGAAGCGGGTCCGGTGCCGCCGGGTCCGCGCCCCCGATGTCCCCCACTCGGCCCGCCCGCCTCTACGCCCCGGTCCCGTCCTCCGGCCGGGCCGAACTCTGGGAACGGCTCCGCGAGATCCACGGCGCCGTCGCCCCGGTGGAACTGGATCCTGGCGTACCCGCGTGGCTCCTGCTCGGGTACCACGAGAACCTCTCCGTCCTACAGAACCCCCACCTGTTCTCCAGGGACACGCGCCAGTGGCGCGAGGTCACCGACGGACGCGTGGACCTGGCCGCCTCCCGGCCCGCCCTGTCCTGGCGCCCCAACGCCCTGTACGCCGACGGCCCCGAGCACACCCGGCTGCGCGCCCCCATCGCCGACGGCCTGGCCCGGGTCGACCTGTCGGCCACCACCCGCACCGTGCGCCGGATCGCCGACGACCTCATCGACGCCTTCACCGCCGCCGGCCGCGCCGACCTCATCGGCGACTTCGCCGCGCCCCTGCCGGTCCTGGTGCTCAACCACCTCTACGGGCTCCCCGACTCCTACGGGCACATGCTCGGCGACCTCACCGCCGTGCTGTTCGAAGCCGACGCCCGGCGCGGCGAGGCCGCCGTCGCCCGCGTCCACCAGTACTTCGCGGGCCTGGTCTCCCGTAAGCGCGACCGGCCGGGCGCCGACCTGGTCTCGTGGATGATGGAGCACCCCTCACGGCTCAGCGACCATGAGCTCGCCCACGCGGCCGCGCTCATCAACAACGCCAGCCACCAGCCCACCACACACCTGATCGGCAACACCCTGCGCACCCTGCTGACCGATGCGTGGATCCGCACGGCCCACGCCGACGCCCGGCTGAGCGTCCAGGACCTGCTCGACCATGTGATGTGGACCGACACGCCCTTCCAGGTCCTGCCCGCCCGGATCGCCCTGCAGGACGTCCGCATCGGCTCCTGTGACATCCGCCGCGGGGACGCCCTCCTCATCGGCTTCGAAGCGGCCCACCTGGACCCGGCCGTCCGGTCGGCGGGCGGCGGCCGCTCCCACCTGATGTTCGGCGCGGGACCGCACGCCTGCCCCGCGCGCAACCTGGCCCGGACGATCGCCGCCACCGCGGTCACCGCCGTCCACGAGCGGTTGGGCGGCCTCCGCCTGGGCGTTGACCCCAGGGAGCTGCACCTGACGCCCTCGCCGTTCGTGCGCGGACTGGCGGAGCTACCGGTCGTCTTCACCCCGGACGAGGCCGTCCTGCCCGCGGCCGTGCCGCCCGAACCGAGGGCCGAGGAGCACGCCGACCTGTTGACCCGTCTCCTCAGCTGGTGGCGTCGTGGCGCTTGAGGTCCCGGACCGGCGCGGCCAGCTCCTCCTCGAAGAACCGGAAGAACCCCTCCGGGTCGGGCCCGGCGTTGACCAGGCACAGGTGGTCGTATCCGGCGGCGGCGAACTGCCGGATGACCGCCAGGTGGCGTTCGGGGTCCGGCCCGAAACCCAGCTCGTCGCGCATGTGGTCACGGCTGATCAGCGCCGTGGCCGCCTCGAAGTTCACCGGGTTGGGCAGTTCCGACATGACCTTCCAGCCGGTCAGGCCGAACCGGAAGGTCTCCCGCGCCGAATCCAGGGCGCTCGCCTCGTCCGGCGCCCACGCCAGGGGCACCTCGCAGTAGAGCGGGCCGTCGCCGCCCCCGTCCTCGTAGGCGCCGGTGAGCACACGGCTCGGCTCGGTGCCGAACAGGCCGTCGCCCAGCTCGGCGGCCATCGTCGCGGACCGCTGGCCGCCCGCCGCCACGACGATGGGCGGCGGCTCCTCGGGCAGGTCGAACACACGGGCGTCCTCCAGCGACAGGTGGCGCCCGTCGTAGGAGTGGTAGCCGCCCGACCACAGCAGGCGGATGATCTCGATCGCCTCGCGCAGCATCGCGTGCCGTGTGCTGGCGTTGGGCCACCCCCGGCCGACCACGTGCTCGTTGAGCCGTTCCCCCGAGCCCAGCCCGAGGACGAAGCGCCCCTCCGACAGCAGCGCCGTGGTGGCGGCCGCCTGCGCCACGATCGCCGGGTGGACCCGGATGATGGGACACGTGACGCCCGTGGCCATCTGGATCCGCTCGGTGCGTTCGGCGATGGCGGCCAGCATCGACCACACGAACGCCGAGTGCCCATGGCTGTAGAGCCACGGATGGAAGTGGTCGCTGACCTCCACGAAGTCGAACCCGGCCGCCTCGGCCCGCACGGCCTGGTCCACGATCTCGCGAGGACCGAATCCCTCGGCGAACAGCTTGTACCCCACGTACATGGCACAGCCCCCTCAGGCCGGGATCGTCGACGTCGGACGTGCCCAGAACCGGTGTGCGCCGATGAGCCGGGCGAACTCCGTGATGAGGTCGTCGCCGGCCCGCCCGGACCTGACCACGCCCATGGTGCTGCGGGTCTCGTCCGTCACCGGGCCCGCCACGCCCTCCGGCAGTGGAGGCGTGGTGAACAGGGAACCGCCGGCTCCGATCGCGGCCAGCGGCTTGTGGTGCTTGTAGGCCTCCAGCACGAAGTGCCGGGCCGTGCCGTCCCCCGCCAGCGCCACGGCGCACTCCGGCCCGCCGACGACGGCGACCGCGTCGTAGAGCACCGACGACACCGTCGTGTAGGCGCGATCGACGGAGAGGGCTCCCCCGTCCCCGGTGCGGACCGCTCCGTCCCGGGACGCCAGCAGCTCCACCACCGCGCCCTCCGCGACCAGCGAGTCCCGTACGGCCGCGACGGCCGGACCGTCCGCGCCGTCGGCGACCAGGCAGGCCACCTGTCGGCCCACGAGCGACCCGAACGTGTTCCTGGCCTGGCTGAGCGCGGGCGAGGAGCGCCCGTGGTTGGGAGTGCCGTCCTCCGCCGAGGGCGGCACGACGCCGACCCCCTCGGCCACGTGCACGGCCAGACCGTGGTCCACGTGGTTGAGGTTGGCCACGACCCGCTGCCGCACCTCCAGTTCCTCGCACTTGCCCAGCTCGAACCGGAACGCGGCGCGCAGGTGCTCCCGCTCCCACTCGGCGAGGCTGTTGTAGAAGAGCGTGGCCTGCGAGTAGTGGTCGGCGAAGCTCTCGCTGCGCACCCGGACCTTCCGGCCCTCCACCTTCTCGGTGTAGTGGTGGTAGCCGCCGCCCTCGGCCAGGGCGGGGCACCCGCCGCCGAGCCGGTTGGGGAAGTACGAGGTCCTCCCCCGGTGCACCCGGTGCTGGGCGAACCCGTCCCGCTGGTTGTCGCTCACCGGCGCCACCGGGCGGTTCACCGGGATCTGCTGGAAGTTGGATCCGCCCAGGCGCAGCAGCTGGGTGTCCAGGTAGGAGAAGTTGCGCGCCTGCAGGAGGGGGTCGTTGGTGAAGTCGATGCCGGGCACCACGTTCGCGGTGTGGAAGGCGACCTGCTCGGTCTCGGCGAAGAAGTTGTCCGGATTGCGGTCCAGGACCAGCTTGCCGACCGGATGCACCGGCACCTGCTCCTCCGGGATGATCTTCGTGGCGTCCAGCAGGTCGAAGTCGAAGGCGTGCTCATCCTCCTCCTCCACCAGCTGTACGCCCAGCTCCCATGCGGGGTACTGGCCGCGCTCGATGGCCTCCCACAGGTCGCGCCGGTTGTAGTCCGGGTCCTTGCCCTGGACGCGCTGTGCCTCGTCCCAGACCAGGGAGTGCGTGCCCAGCAGCGGACGCCAGTGGAACTTCACGAAGGTGCCCCGGCCCCCGGCGTCGACGAAACGGAAGGTGTGCACACCGAAGCCCTGCATCATCCGATAGCTGCGGGGCAGCGCCCGGTCCGACATCAGCCACATCATCATGTGCGTGGTCTCGGGCTGCAGTCCCACGAAGTCCCACAGGGTGTCGTGGGCGGACTGCGCCTGGGGGATCTCGTTGTGCGGCTCGGGCTTGACGGCGTGCACGAAGTCCGGGAACTTCACCCCGTCCTGGATGAAGAAGACCGGCATGTTGTTGCCGACGAGGTCGTAGTTGCCCTCCTCGGTGTAGAACTTCACCGCGAACCCGCGCACGTCGCGCACCGTGTCGGCCGAGCCGCGCGACCCGGCCACGGTGGAGAAGCGTACGAAGACCGGGGTGGTCACACCGGGCGCCCGCAGGAAGTGCGCCGCGGTCACGTCCTCCATGCCCCGGTACGTGGTGAAGTGGCCGTAGGCCCCGGCCCCGCGGGCGTGCACGACGCGTTCCGGGACGCGCTCGTGGTCGAAGTGGGTGAGCTTCTCCCGCGCGTGGAAGTCCTCCAGCAGGGTGGGGCCTCGGACGCCCGCCCGCAGCGAGTTGTCCGTGTTCCCCACCGGCGTACCGGTCTCGGTGGTCAGGGATTCCGTGGAGTCGGTTCTGTGCTGGTCGAGCTGGCGGTCCTTCGCGTCCCGTCCATCCGTGCTCATCACTACCTCCGCGGCGGTTCGCGTTCGGTCCCCCCCTCCTCTGACCGACCGCTCCCGCGCACAAACACCCCTTGTCCCGAATTGACCCGCCCCGTCCGCGCAGCACATCGGCCACACGATCGGTCGGGTCCCGGGGTCGCAGAAGGGGTTGCCCCGTGGACCGACCAGCGCGCGGCAGGGCCCCTATGAGCCGCGCGCACGCGAGGTGCGTCGTTCGCTCTCCCTGCGCAGCGCGTCGACGAGTTCGTCCTTGTCCATCTTCGAGCGGCCGGAGATGTCGAGGTCGCGCGCCTGCCGGTACAGCTCCTTCTTGCTGGCGTTGGCGTCCACCCCGCCGGCGGTCGGCTCGTCCCTGCCCCGCGCGCGTGCGGCGTCGGGGTTCTCCGCCTGCGCGTCCGACGGCCCCGGCCTCTGCTTGGGCACCCAGCGGTCGCCCTTCTTCTGGTACGTGTGCTTGAGCGCGGCGAACGCGACGCGGTGCGCCCGTTCGCCCTCCCCGTACTCGTCCACGGCCGAGTCGTGCGCCTTGATCCAGGTGCGCTGGGCCTTCTCGGGCGATCGCTTCAACGTGTCCGGTAGTTCGCTGGCTCCCGGCATGGCCGTCACCCCCTACGCACGGCACTGCCCGAGCCCCCTCCGCACCAAACCCTACCGGCGAGTTAACAACCACTGGTGATCTCACGGATGCGAATTCACGCATTCGTCATCATAGTTGAGGCGTCCAATGAAATGAGAAGCATGTGCGATATCGGGATACCCCTGACCCGATACGCGCTCTCGTTTCCCCCCCAGGGACACCCCGCGTTCTACGCGGATTCCCGCTGCACGAGATAAGGACAACCCGTGCGAACAAAGAATGCCCCCGAGAAAACGACCCCCCGCTCCTGGGCCGACCGGCTCGCCGTCAAGACCGCCCTCGTCCTGGGCGTCGCCGTGGCGACCGCCGCCACGGTGGTCGCGCCGGCCCAGGCGGCCGGCTACGAGCGCGGCCCCGACCCCACGGAGTCCAGCATCGAGGCGCTCCGCGGGTCCTTCGACACGGACACCGAGTCGGTCTCGTCCTGGGTGAGCGGCTTCGGCGGCGGCACCATCTACTACCCCACCGACACCAGTCAGGGCACCTTCGGCGGTGTCGTCGTGGCTCCGGGCTACACCGCGAGCAGCTCGACGATGTCGTGGCTGGGCCACCGGCTGGCGTCGCAGGGCTTCGTGATCTTCACGATCGACACCAACACGCGCTACGACCAGCCCAACAGCCGCGGCCGCCAGATCGAGGCCGCGCTGGACTACCTGGTCGAGGACAGCGACGTCACTGACACCGTGGACCCCGACCGCCTCGCGGTCATGGGCCACTCGATGGGCGGCGGAGGCACACTCGCCGCGGCCGACGACCGGCCGGAGCTCAAGGCCGCCATCCCCCTCACCCCGTGGCACACCCAGAAGAACTGGTCGAGTGTCACCGTTCCGACCATGATCATCGGCGCGGAGAACGACAGCGTCGCCTCCACCCGCTCCCACGCCATCCCGTTCTACGAGAGCCTCAACGGCTCGCTGGACAGGGCCTACGTGGAGCTGGACGGCGCGAGCCACTTCGCCCCGAACTCCCACAACACCCCGATCGCCCGGAACAGCATCGCCTGGCTGAAGCTGTTCGTGGACGAGGACGAGCGGTACGAGCAGTTCCTCTGCCCGGCGCCGAGCACGGGCTGGGGTTCGGACTACTCCGACTACCGGGACACCTGCCCCTACGGTTCCTGATCCCCGACGCTTGACGCACGAACGGCGGGCCGCACCCAGCGGTCCGCCGTTTCCTGCGCCCGTACGGCGATGTCAGCCGGGTATCGCCGCGCGCAGGTGTGCCATCTGGTCGAGCAGGAGCCGGGTTCCTACCGGAGCGTCGTCGAGGTAGCCCTCGGGCGGTGCCACCGATCCCCGCTCGTCCGGCTGGGGCACGTAGGCGTACTCGGGGTCCCAGGCCAGGGGCAGCCCGGTGATGCCGTCGAAGTGGCTGCCGTCCTCGGCGCGCACCACCCACCAGGCCATCGGCCCGGCCATGAGCGTGCGCACGGCGTGGGTGAGCCGGGACGTGTGCGGGGTGAGGAGCTGGAACGCCATCCCGCGGGCCGCGTGGGTGGACACCGCGTCGGAGATCCACGAGGACAACGGGACGACGTCGCGGCCCTGGGCGATCACGAACGCCTGGCGCGCGACGCGCTCGACCGCGGGGTGCGCGGTCTCCTCCCAGGCGGAGAAGTCAGCCGGGCCGGAAGTCCATACGGTTCAGCCCAGTCGTTCCCTGGGCTGGAGAACCCACGGCAATTCGAAGTTGTGCAGTGGAACGGCGGTCACGTAGTCGGGGTCTCTGAATACGGAGGCATACCAGAACACTTGAACCAGGCCGCCATGATAGACGACGCCGACAAGCACCGAAAGAACGACTGGGGCCTCGGCAGTTCCTACAGAAACTTCGAGACGGCCATGCTGGACATCCTCTCAACAGAGACCTATCTGGTCTCGCAGAGATAGAGTGAGTCAAGTCTACGATCCTTCGCTCTCGGAGATCGAAGTCAGGTCCAAGCGAGGAAAACTACTGAAGACCCTGTCACCACCACCAAGCGCCATTGTCATTGACTACGAGATCAACGGTACACCACAAAAGAGAATCACTTATCCCAACATCCCTGACCTTAAGTAGGAGGAATAATGGTGTACGGACTCCATAAAGGCGACATGGGCCCGGCCGAAGAGGAGGAGGCAATCAGGGACATCGCCGCCGACCTCTCCACCGCCCTGCCTGAGGGCTGGACTTCAGCGACCTACACGGCCGATGTCATCGGCGGTTATATGAACGAACTCATGCAAACTGCGCTAGCCGATGGCGAAACCGTTACCGCCAGGATGCCACGCGACACGGGAATGAAGACTCTGCGACTACGATCGGGCATGTACAAACCAGGAAAGGGAACCTGGTTCACCATGGAATTGAGCTTGTGGAGCAATGGGAAATACCGATGCAATTTTAACTACGAAAGCGAACCTGAATTTGATTTCGACCCCGACGAACATGAGTATACGCGAGAGCTGAAAACCTTCCCCCGAAACGAGGACTTCATGCCGGAATGGCTGCAAGCTAAGGCTACTGACAATTAGATCACCCAATGAGGGTTAGTGCTATTGATTGGCCAGGAGTTCCGCCAGAGGGGTGAGAAGTTCCCGGCATGACCATTTTTTGGTGACGAATCGCAGGACAGGTCGAAGCTGATCGGCGTATTCTGTCGAGTGATTCCCGAACATGGCGGTCACCCGGGGGCGCCCACTTCCGGAGCATTCCGCCTTCGCTGGGATCGTAACTCTTCAGCTGGCTTTTGGAACTCGGTCTCAACGGGCGGGGGATTCCCGGTCCTGTGAGCCGGCTGCGAAACAGCGCGCTGCTCGTCCCGGGCTCGGCGACCCCGCCCCACGTGGCACCGCCGCTCTGGAGCAGGGCGACCCGCCAGGGCAGGTACAGCCACGCTGCTGCCCCGGGTGCTCAGACGGCACGGTGCACATCCGCCCAGGAGCAGGCGCACGGTGTCCGAGCACCACCACAGGGGCTCGTTCGTCACGCCGCCACCGGAGCGGTCGGCCGTGACCCCCTGCGCCCACCGGAACCGGGGAAGGTGGACGGGCAGGGCCCGCGGCCCCGCCACACCGACCAGCCCCTGCCGCGGACCCGCCCTCGGCGCCGCGAACCGCCGACCCGCACACGACGGCGGCCCGCGGGGAGATCCCCACGGGCCGCGGTCCGACTGCACGGTTCAGAGTCCCGGTCGGCCGGTAGGCGGCGCGCCCGGGTCCGCCGGTCAGTCGTGGAAGTCCAGCTCCTCGGGCAGCGCCCGCTCGAAGTCCGTCTCCTCCACGGGGCCGCCCTCGCGGTCGGTCACCCGGGCCTCCTGGACCATCTCGATGTCGTTGCCGGCTCCGTACTGGACGACGTACACGCCCTGGTGGCCGCCGTGGTCACCGTTGGAGGAGGAGAACGGCACCAGGCCCGGGCCCTGCCACTCCTGGGTCTCCAGCGCGTCGATCAGGGACTGGCGGGTGAGGTCCTCCCCCGCCGCCTTCAGGGCCTGCGAGAACATCACGGCCTGCGTCATGCCGAACAGGTGGGTGTTGGTCAGGGGACCGTCCTCCCCGTACTCCTCCCACACGGCGGAGAAGAACTGGGACCACTCGTCCTCGGTGTCCTCCACCCGCGGGAGGTAGCTCGTGATGACCATCCCGTCCAGGAAGGCGTCCGCGGGCACCTCCTCGGCGTCCGTGCCCTCGGTGAAGTTCGCGAGCAGCCCCTGGAGCGTGGCGGTGTCACCACCGATGCTGGAGACCACCCACTGCGGCTCGTAGCCGATGCTCGCCGCCTCCAGCAGTGAGAGGGCGACGAACGCCGGGATGCAGGAGCACACGACGACCTCGGCGCCCGAGCGCTCCAGCTCGGCGATCTGCGAGCTCATGTCGGTGTTGTCGGACTCGTAGTGCTCCCGGGCCACGACGTCGTTGTTGAGGTACTGGTCGAGGCCGGTCTGGGCGTCCTCACCGACGTCGTCGTTCTGGAACAGGTAGCCGACGGGCTTGTCGGGGAAGTTCTCCACGACGTACTCGCCCTGGATCTTGGCTTCCTTGGTGTAGTCCGTCTGCCACCCGTACGTCAGCGGGTACTCTTCCGGGTTGTTCCACGCCAGGGCCCCCGAGGACGGGAACACGTCCGGGACGCCCTCGTCGTTGAGGTAGTCCAGGACACCGCTGTGCGTGGGTGTGCCCAGTCCGCCCACCATCGCGAAGATCTCCTGCTCGATGACGAGCTCGCGCGTGACGTCGATGGTCTGGGAGGGGTCGTAGACGTCGTCCTCGACCCGGTAGTCGATCTGGCGTCCGTTCACACCGCCCTGCGCGTTCACGTACTCGAACACGGCGGCCGCCGCCTGGGAGATCGACTGGTAGCCGGGCGCCGCGGGCCCCGTCAGGGGCTGGTGCGTGCCGATGACGACGGAGTCGTCGGTGACGCCCGGGGACACGTTCAGGTCGACGTCCCCGGTCTCGGCGACCTCACCGGCGCCCGTACAGGCCGACGCCATCATCGTCAGCGCGAGGGCCGCCGCCGTGGCGGCCAGTGTTCCTCTGCGGTATCGCATCGTGTTCTCCTTCGTCAGGGGGTGGAGATGAGGTCTCACGGGCCCCGAGATGGGTCCCGCCGCGGGTTTCATGAGGCGCCCCTGGAGCCGTCGGTGTCCGGAGCGGCACCGTTGGGCGGGGCACTGGTGGAAGAGGCGCCGGCGGACCCGGCACCGTTCGTGGAAGCGGTCCCGGCGGCGGTTCTGCGCTTGTACGCCATCCGCTGGAACACGCCCTGGATCCCGTAGGGCCAGAAGCGCAGGACCAGGATGAGGATGACGCCGAACACGACCACCGGAAGGTTGTTCTCGACGTCCGGGCTGAAGCTCATGGCACCGGCGAGGTCGGAGACCCAGACCTCCAGGTAGACCAGCGCCAGTGCGGCCCAGAAGGCGCCCCACATGCTGCCGATGCCGCCCAGGACGAGCACCGCGAGCAGGCTCAGGGACAGCGCCAGCGTGAACGTGCTGGGTGTGACCGTGCCGAGCACGTAGGCCTGGAGTCCCCCGGCCAGCCCGCCGGCGGCCGACGCGATGACGAACGCGACCACCTTGGTGCTGCCCACGGGCACGCCGGACATGGCCGCCGCGGTCTCGTCGTCGCGCACCGCGCGCATGCGGCGCCCGAGGCGGCCGGTGGTCACCGTCGCCAGGACCGCGAGTCCGATGACGACCGCGGTCCACACCACGATCGCCTTCCACTCACTGCCGGAGAAGATCCCCTGCAGTGCGGGCGGGGCGCCGGCGGTGCGGATGTTGAGTCCGTTGCTGCCGCCGAGGAACTCGTGGTAGCGGTGCGTGAGCCCGGGCAGGCCCACGGCCAGGATCAGCGTGGCTCCGGCCAGGTAGGGACCGTGCAGCCGAGCGGTCGCGGCGCCGACCGCGATCCCGGCCACGACCGACACCACCACGATGATCAGCAGGTTCACGGCGATCGGCAGCATCGGCTGGTGCAGGACCATCAGCGCCATGGTGTAAGCGCCGATCATCATGAACGCGCCGTGGCCCAGGGACACCTGGCCGCTGCCGCCGACGAGCAGCTGCAGGCCGGCCAGCGCCAGCATCGTGTAGCCGACGGCGGCGAACCGCAGTGCGGTCAGGTCGCCGGTCACGAACAGCAGGGCCGTGACGGCGCACAGTCCGAGTGCGGCGAGCAGCAGGTGGCGCAGCGGCGAGGGCAGGCCCCGCCATCGTCCGCCCGCGCCTCGGGGCGCGGCCGGGGCCGGCCGGTCAGGGGTGGTGGCGCGCTCCGCGCGCTGTCTGGTGGGCGAGGACATTGCTACACCTTTCGCGCGGTCGGGCGGGACAGGATGCCGTCGGGACGCACGCTCAGCACGAGGACCACGATGGCGAGGGCGGCGAGGGTCGCCAGTTCGGGTCCCGCGTAGCCGGACACGTAGGTCAGGCCCAGGCCGATGAGCATGCCGCCGATGACGGCGCCGAACGGGTTGTCGAGACCGCCCACCACGGCCGCGGTGATGCCGAAGACGAAGACGATGTCGAACACGTTGGGTGAGAGGAACGGCGGGCCGGCGAGCATGCCCGCCAGAGCGCCGATGGCCGAGGCGATCCCCCAGCCGGCGGTGAGCATCAGGCCCACCTTGACCCCGCTGAGCCGGGCCGCCTCCGGTCGGAAGGCGGCGGCGCGCATCCGCAGTCCGAGCGGCGTGTACCGGTACAGGGCGAACAGCAGCAGGGCGACCGCGGCGACGGACCCGAGCGCGAAGGCGTCGGCGGGCGAGAAGCGCCCGACGTAGCTGAACGCGTACTGGAGTCCGTGCTGCTCGTTGCCCCAGATCATCCCGACGCCGCCCTGGACGATGAGTAGGAGTCCGAGGGTGACGATGATGCCGTTGAGTTCGGAGACGCGGGCGATCGGCCGGATGATGATCCGTTCGACCACGGCTCCGGCGACCAGGCCGACCGTCAGAGCGCTCGCGAAGCCGATCCAGTAGGAACCGGTCAGCTGGACCACGGTGTAGGCGGTGTAGACCGACATCAGGGCGAGCGCGGGCTGGGCGAAGTTCACCAGCCGTGTGGCCTGGTAGATGATGACCAGGGACAGCGCCAGCGCCGCGTACGTGGCCCCGGACGCCAACCCGCTCAGGGTCAGGTTGATGAAGTGGTTCATGGGGGGTCTCCTCAGAAGCCGAGGTAGGCGTGGCGCATGCGGTCGTCGGAGAGCAGGTCCGCCGAGGAGCCCTCGGCGGCCACGCGCCCCTGGTTCAGGACGAACCCGTGGTCGGTGACCGACAGGGCGCCGGCCGCGTTCTGCTCCACGAGGACGACCGTCAGGCCGGTGCGCTCCCGCAGGTCGCGCAGCAGGGCGAAGATCTGCTGCGTGATGAGGGGGGCCAGGCCCAGGGAGGGCTCGTCCAGGAGCAGGACCTTGGGGCGGGCCATCAGCGCACGCCCGATGGCCAGCATCTGGCGCTCGCCGCCGGACAGCGTGCTGGCGGACTTGTGCCGCCGCTCGGCCAGCGGCGGGAACAGGTCCATGACCTCGCTCAACGTGGAACGGTCGCGCCGGTCCCTGCGCCAGAGGCCGCCCAGGCGCAGGTTCTCCTCGACGGTGAGTTCGACGATCACGCCGCCGCCCTCGGGGACGTGGGCGAGGCCGCGGGTGATGACCTTCTCCGCGGGAAGCCGCGTGATGTCCTCGCCCGCCAGTACGACCCGTCCGGAGGAGGCGCGGTGCAGTCCGGTGAGGGACCGCAGGAGCGTGGTCTTGCCCGCGCCGTTGGCGCCGAGGACCCCGCACATGCCCTGAGGCGGCACGGCCAGGGACACGTCGGCGAGGGCGCGCACCGCGCCGAAGTGGGCGCTCAGGCCCTCCACCCGCAGGATGGGCTCGGCGCCGCCGTTCCGGGCGGGGTCCGCCGCCGGTGCCGTGCCGGTGTTCGCGCCCGGGGCGGCGCCGTTCGCGTGCTGCGCGCTCATCGTGTGCCTCCGTCGGAGTGCGAGGGTTCGGACGTGGCGGGACCGCCGCTGGGCGCCGCGGCGGAGCCCTCCACCGCGGTGCCGAGGTAGGCCTCGGTGACGGCGGAGTCGGCCTGCACCTCCTCCGGCGTGCCGGTGGAGATGACCTTGCCGAAGTTCAGGACCACGATGTGGTCGCACACCCGCATGACCAGGTCCATGTGGTGCTCGACCAGGACCACGGCCATGTGCTCGCTGAACCCGCGGATCTGGTCGGCGAGGTCGTCGATCTGCTGGCCCGAGAGTCCGCTGGCGGGTTCGTCCAGGAGCAGGAGCTCGGGGTCGGAGACGCACGCGCGGGCCAGCGCCACCTGCTTCTGGATGCCGTAGGGCAGAGTGCCCGGCAGCCGCGCGGCGAACTCTCCGATCCCGAAGCGCTCCAGGGTCGCCTCGGCGCGGGCGCGCAGCTCGCGCTCGTCGCGGTGGTGCCGGCCCAGGCCGGTGACCAGCGACAGGGGGCCGCCCCGCGCGTTCCGGTCGGCGCCCGCCACCACGTTCTCCAGGACCGACATCATCGGGAAGAGGTTCAGGCCCTGGAAGGTGCGCGAGATGCCGGCCCGGGCCAGGTGGTGCGGGCGGCGGCCGGGAGGCGGCGCGCCCTTCCACGAGATGGTGCCGGACGTGGGCCGCAGGATTCCGGAGAGCACGTTGAACAACGTGGTCTTGCCCGCTCCGTTGGGGCCGATGAGACCGACGACGCTACCGGGAGCGACCTGCAGCCCGACGTCGTCGAGGGCGGTCAGGCCCCCGAAGCGCACGGTCACCCCGTCCGCGCTCAGTAGTTGGTCACGTGCGGTCGTTGTCATGGAGTCCTCTCTCCCGGTTGACCTGCGATTCCGTACCGACCGGTTGGTACGGAATCGTGATCGAGCCGCACCGCCCCGCCGTCCACCGGACCGACCGTCACCCGCCCGGTCGGCGCCGGTCCGACGTGGTCAGTTGAACAGGCGTGCCAGGTCCACCCGGGACCTGATGTTGAGCTTTCGGAAGATGCCGCGCAGGTGGTGTTCGACCGTGCGCGGGCTGATGAACATGTGCGCGGCCACCTCGCGGTTGGTGGCCCCCTCCGCCACGAGCCGCGCGATCTGCTGTTGCTGAGCGGTCAGCTCGCTGGTGGCGGAGGGATCGGGCCCCCTCTCGGAGGTCCCGATGGCTCGCAGCTCGGCGCGGGTCTGTCGCACCCACAGCCGGGCTCCGAAGCGTTCGAACGACTCCAACGCGTTGTAGAGGTGTTCACGGGCCCGGCCGGGAAGGCGGGCCCTCCGCAGGAACGCGCCGAAGAGCAGTTGGGTGCGCGCGTGTTCGACGTCGTCGTCACCGCAGGCCCGGTGCAGGGCCAGAGCGTTCTCGAAGTGGTCCGCGGCCTCGTCGGCGCAGGCCAGCAGTCCGGAGCAGCGGGCGGCCAGGGCCAGTACGCCCGGGCTGTCCACCGCCTCCGCCCAGCGGCGGTAGCCCGCCAGGGAGGTGTGCGCCCAGTCGGTCTCCCCCATGCGGGTCGCGGCCTCCACGAAGTGGGGCGCGGTCAGCAGCCGCATGGTCGGGTGTCCGTGACCGGGACCGGCGTGCGCGAGCGCGCGCAGCCGGAAGAACGCGTCGGCGGCGTTGCCGCGCGACAGCTCCAGGACGGCCTGGGCCCAGGCGGCCAGCGCCGAGGCCAGGCCGAGACTGTTCTCGCCCGCCTGCGCGGCCACGGCCTTGGCCCTGATCCGGCAGGTCTCCACGTCCCCCTGGATGGCGGCGATCATGGCCAGCGACGCCAGGTGCTGGGTGGCCCACACCGACTGTCCGCACTCGCGGGCGACCCGCAGACCGGTCAGCGCGGTGCCCGCCGCTGACGGGAAGCGTCCGCTCCAGAACTCCGAGAAGACGAGGAAGCCCAGCGCGGCGGGAACGTTGGCGGTCTCGACCCGGGCGCGCGCGACCTCCACGGCCCGCGAGGTCACCGACCGCACGTAGGGCGCGTCGCCCAGGCGGAGGCCGGTGACACCGGCCCAGATCAGCTCCGACGGCCTGTCGATCTCCACGGCCAGTGCGTTGACGCTGCGCAGCAGGGGTGTGGAACGGACGTAGTCGCCGCGGAAGGAGACCGCGCACCCCTCCAGGTAGGCGCCGATGAGGCGCGTGGACGGCGAGCTGTCCGGCCGCACCAGCGGCAGGGCCAGGTCGGTGATGCGGCCGAAGCGCACGGGGTCGCCCGCCAGGGACGCGGAGTCGGCGGCGCGGACGAAGGCGCGCAGGGCCAGCCCGTGGTCGTGCGGGAGGAGTTCGCGTCCCGCGGCCAGCAGCCGGTCGGCGGCGTCGATGGCGTTCCCGTCGCGCATGTACAGCTGGGCGTCGATGAGGTCGACCGTGGCCCGGCGCCGGTCGGAGACCGCGAGGGGGCGCGCGCGGCCGAGCAGCCGGGCGGCGCGGTCGGAGCGTCCCGCCACGTAGGACTCGTAGGCCGCCGAGGTGAGCCGGCAGGCGCGCTCGTCGGACTCGGGGGTCAGGCCCGCGGCGCGCTCGTAGGTGAGCGAGGCGGCCAGGGAGCCCTCCAGCCGCTTGGCGTGGAGCGCGGCCCCCGCGACGGCGGCGGCGAGGTCGGCGTCCGGGCTCCCGGTGCCGGACGAGGTGTGCAGCGCGAAGTCGACGGGGGCGTGCTCGGCGTCCACGACCGCCGCCAGCTCGCGGTGGGCGGCGCGCAGGCGGCCGGCGGCGCCGCCCTGTGCGATCGCCTCGCGCAGGAGGGGGTCGGTGAAGACGACGGCGTCGCCGTCCACGCGCACCAGGCCGCGCTCCTCGGCGGGCTCCAGGTCGGCGATGGTCGGGGCGGGGTCCCGGCCCGCTTCCCCGCCGGCGCCGGCCGCGAAGCCCCCGTCGGCCTCATCGGTTCCGCCGTCCGCGCTCTCCTGGCCGCCCGCGCGGGCGGCCAGGATCACGTGGGCGCGCGGCTCCCTGGAGAGCGCGGCGAGGAGGAGCAGGTGCCGTGTGGGCCCGGCGAGCTCCATGTAGGGGGTGAGGAGGTCGGCGCGCAGGCGGCCGTCGAGACGCAGGGTCTCGGGCAGGGGGTCGTTCCCGAGCAGCTGGGCGTCGGTGAGGCAGCGCAGGAAGCCGAGGACCGCCGCGGGGTTGCCGTGCGCGGCGGCCACGAGCGCCGTGCGCACGGCCGACCCGACCGTGACCGGGGCGTGGTCGGTGACGATGTCGTGGATCGCGCGCTCGGGCAGCGGCTCGACGAGGTGCTCGGTGACGCCGGGGATGAGCGCGTCGGGGGTGGGCTCTCCGACGGAGGAGGGCAGCCGGGCCCCGGTGGGCTTGTCGTGGCCGCCATGCGCGGCGAAGACCGCGGCCACGGGGGTACCGGTCAGGCGCCGGGCGACGAAGGCGAGCGAGTCCAGCGACGGGCCGTCCAGCCGGTCGGTGTCGTCGACGCAGAGCAGCAGCGGCTGTTCCTCGGCCGCGAGGGTGAGGAGCTCCAGGACGCCGGTGTAGAAGGCGAACCGGTCCGCGTCGGCGACCGCGCCGCCGCCGAGCGTGCGGCGCAGCAGGTCCCGCCGGTCCTCGGCCATGCGGTCGGCGACGGACTCGACCGGGCGCAGCAGCCGCTGGAGCCCGGCGAAGGGCAGGTCGCCCTCGTCGGGGATGCCACCGGCGAACAGGACGGTGAAATCACCGGCCATGGCGCGGGTGTGCTCCAGGAGCGAGGTCTTGCCGCGGCCGGGACCGCCGGAGAGCAGCAGGCACGCCCCGCGCCGGGCCCTCGCTTCGCCGAGTGCGTCGGCGAGGAGCCTCAGTTCGTTTTCGCGACCCCGGAGCCGAACGCTCGGGGGTCCCGTGTAACTGCCAGCCACGTGCTCACAGTTTCACACGAGGGCCCCATCGCGGCAGGTGCGAGCAGGCACACTGGTCGTTTCACCGATACCCGCACGGAGTCGCACGGGACGGTCGCACGAGGCTCGGAAGGGGGTGGAGCGGGGGTGCGCGCGAGGTGTGAACCAGTGTGACAGACGAGTGCCCACCTGCGGTTCCGTTCCGGGGTGAGCGTGACGCGACTCACGTGAACGGGCGCCTCGGGACGGCGGCACGCCCCTCTGTCGGCCACATCACGGTTACCAAGCCGTAATGCGCGGACCACACTCCCCCGCGATCCCGACACAAAGGACAAATGACTCAAAGTGTCATGTTCGACCTGTTTTTCCCGCCGGTCCACCCCGCTTCCCTCCCCCCTCCGCTCCACCCCCGTGTGATCCCCGGCCCCGCGTTCCGGTCACGCCGGTCGGCCCGCGGGGCCAACGACGGGACCCTCCTCAGGCCCCGCCGGTCTGGCGCACCTCCACCTGCGCGATGGTCGGCGGGTCCGCGCCCTCCCGGGTCACGGTGTACGCGGCGGCCCGCGCGGCGAAGCGGAGCAGGTCCTCCACGTCGGCCGTGGTCAGGCCCGCGAGCCGCGCCCGGGGGCCGTCGCCCAGCAGGTCGGCGCGGTCCAGCCAGTACAGCAGGGCGCCCATGAAGGAGTCCCCCGCACCGACGGTGTCCACCACCTCCACCTCGGGCGCGGGGACCGCGACCTCCTCCCCGTGGCTGACCGCGAAGGCCCCCTTCCCGCCGAGCGTGGCCACGACCAGGGCCGGACCCAGCGCCGCGAGCGCTCGGACCGCCTCCCGCGGAGCCAGGTCCGGGTACAGGAAGGCGAGGTCCTCGTCACTGGCCTTGACCACGTGTGCCTGGGCGGCGTGCCGCAGCGCCAGGGCACGGGCGGACGCCGGATCGCCGATCACCTCGCGGCGGATGTTGGGGTCGAGGGTGATCGTGACGCCGCCCCGCCCGTGTTCGCGGCGCAGCATCGCCTCGATGAGCGTGGCACCGGGCTCCCGGAACAGGGCGATGGAGGCGGCGTGCAGGGCGCGCACGCCGGACTCCAGTTCCTCCGGAAGCTCTCCCGGGCGCCACCTCCAGTCGGCCGCGTCGTCCATCCGGAAGTCGTAGCGGGCCGAGCCGTCCGGGCCGAGTGAGGCGAGCGCGAGCGCGGAGGGCTCCTCCGCCGCGAGCAGGCCGACCGGGTCCAGGCCCTCCGCCAGGAGCCGCCGCCGGATGCGGTCGCCGAACCCGTCGGACCCGATCCGGGCCAGCAGGCGGGTGGGAACGCCCAGCCGGGACGCCGCGACCGCCGTGTTGGCGGGACCGCCGCCGGGCGCGGCGCGCAGGAGGCCGCCGTCCTCCCCCGCGGGCAGCAGGTCCATGACGTTCTCGCCGACGACGAGGAGACGGGGGTGTCCGTGACTCACGTGCTCACCTCGGGGTGCTCGGAGGGATCGGAGGAGCCGGAGCCGGGGCCGGCCGGGATCCCGGCCGCGACCGAGGCCGCCAGCTCCCCCTGGGGCAGAAGGACCGCCTGGTAGGCGTGGTAGACGTCGGGTTTGCCCGGCCACACCGTGGCCGCGGGGGCGTTGGCCGCGTCGAGCTCGTGCCGCCAGCTCCCGAGTTCGCGGTCGATGTGGAAGCGCTCGGCGTAGGCCCACCAGCGCTCGTAGTCGCGGGTGTAGTTCGCCCCGCCGGTGCGCCTGGCCAGGGCCCAGGCGGCCATCGTGGCCTCGGCGACCACCCAGTGCATGCGCTCACGCACGACCGGGCGGTCCTCCCAGTCCAGCGTGTAGACGAAACCGTCGGCGCCGTCCACCGCCCAGCCCCGCCGGACGGAGTGCTCGAACAGGAGCTCGGCGTCGGCGAGCAGCCAGTCGGGGACCGGGTCGCCCGCGCGGGTGAGGGCGGCCTCCAGGTGCAGCAGGAGTCGCGCCCATTCGAGCAGGTGGCCGGTGGTGCTGCCGAACGGGCGGAAGGGGTGGTCGGGGCGGTCCCGGTTGTAGTCCGGCAGCGGCGACCAGTCGGCGGTGAAGTGCTCGGGCAGCCGCCAGTCGTGCGCGGCGGCCACTCCGTGGACCAGGCGCTCGGCGATGGCCAGGGCGCGCCGGGTCCACCGGTGGTCACCGGTGGCGTCGGCGGCGGCGAGGAAGGCCTCGACGCTGTGCATGTTGCTGTTCGCGCCGCGGTAGTCCTCGGTCTCCGTCCACGCGGCGTCCCAGCTCTCGCGGACCGCGCCGGCGGACTCCTCCCAGAACCGGGTGTCCACGACCTCCAGCGCCTCCGTCAGGAGCGCGGCGGCACCGGGACGTCCGGCGGCCGTGGCGGTGGCGGCGGCCAGGACGACGAAGGCGTGCTCGTAGGCCGACTTGCGAGGCGGTTCCGGGGCGTCGTCGGCGGACCCGGAATGGGCCTGGGAGCGCTCCCAGGAACCGTTCGGGACATCGGCGGCGGGTACATGGTCGAACCAGCCGCCGTGCTCGGCGTCGCGCAGCGGGCCCGACAGCGCCGCCAGCCCGTGGTCGGCCAGGCGGCCGGCGTCCTCCTCGCCCCGCAGGGACGCCAGGGAGAACACGTGCGTCATGCGCGCGGTGATCCAGGTGGCGGTCGGCCGGTCCCGGCCCACCCCGCCCCGCGAGTCCAGCCAGCCGAAGCCGTCGGGTACCGCCGCGCCCTCGGCGAAGGCGTACAGCCTGCGTTCCTCCTCGCGCAGCCACGCCGGGCCGCCCGGAGCGGAATGTCGATTCTCAGTCAATCCACTGCCTCCTGTCGGTTCACCGCTCCACGCTATCCCCAGCGCTCGCGTCGGCGGAAGCCCGGCCCCGCCCCTGGCCAGGGGGGCGGACACCGGACACGCACCCCGCGCGCCTCCCGCGCGACGGGACGCGCCACCAGCCCGGATAGGGTCCATAACGCCCCTCCGTGCGCGGGTCACCTGACCGGGTTCCCGGCCGAAGGGGCGGCACGCGCCCGGGAAACGGGGCTCCAGAGCCGAACGGGAGGCACACAGTGATGCTCGCGGCGGGCGAGACGCCCGAATTCCTCGGCCCGATCGTGGCACTGCTGGTGTCGGCGGGCCTGATCGGCGCGCTCTTCGTCCGGATCAGGGTCGTCCCGATCGTCGGCTTCCTCCTGGCGGGGGTCCTCCTCGGCCCCCACCAGCTCGGACTGATCGCCGACGAGGAGTCCGTGCGCAGCGCGGCCGACATCGGCGTGATGCTGCTCCTCTTCACCATCGGCGCGGAGTTCTCCGTCGAACGGCTGTCCAGGATCAAGCGCTTCGTCCTGGGCGGCGGCACCGTCCAGGTAGCGCTGACCACGACCGTCGTGGCCGGGCTCTTCGTCCTCTTCGGCCAGGACTGGCGGATCGGTGTCTTCACCGGCTTCCTCGTCGCCCTGTCCTCCACCGCGATCGTGCTCAAGGTGATCGCGGCCAAGGGGGTCACACAGCAACCGGTCGGCCAGGCCGCGGTGGGAACGCTCATCTTCCAGGACCTCGCCATCATCGTCATGGTCCTGCTCATCCCGGTCCTGGGCGGCGAGAGCGACGGAGGCGCCCTGGGGATCGCGCGAGCGCTCGGCACCGCCGCCCTGGTCCTGACCGCCGTCCTGGTCGTGGCGCGCAAGGTCATGCCGCCGCTGCTGGAGCGCGTCGCCCGGCTGTGCTCGCCCGAGGTCTTCCTGCTGACCATCGTGGCCATCGCGCTCGGTGTGGCCTACGTGACCTCGCTCGCCGGGATCAGCGAGGCCCTGGGGGCGTTCCTCGCGGGCATGGTGCTGAGCGAGTCCCGGCACAGCGCCCACGCGCTCAGCGAGATCATGCCGCTGCAGATGATCTTCAGCGCGGTGTTCTTCGTGTCCATCGGCATGCTGCTCGACGTCGGCGCGCTGGCGCGGCTGTGGTGGATGGTCCTGGTCGCGGCCGCCGCCGTCGTGGCGATCAAGGTGGTGACGGCCTACACCGCGGTCGCCGTGCTGAGGGTCGGAGCGCCCACCGCGGTGGGCACCGCCTTCCTCCTCGCGCAGATCGGCGAGTTCTCGTTCGTCCTGCAACAGGTCGGGGCGGACTACGGGCTGACCCCCGCCGGCCTGGGCGCCGAGGGCGACCAACTGCTGGTCGCGGTGACCGTGCTCCTGATGGCGGCCACGCCCGCGCTCGGCGCGCTCGGCGGCACCATCGCCCGGCGCCTGCCCGAGCGCGCGGCGCCCGCGCCCGCCGACGGCGACGGGGGCGAGCCCTCGGGCGACACCCGCGACCGGGTCCTGCTGTCGGGGTGGGGGCCCGTGGCCAGGAACCTGAGCCACTACCTGAGCGTCAACGACATCCCGGTCACCGTGACCACGCTCAGCCCCGACCTCGCCGCCGAGGCGGAGGCGTTCGGGCACACGGTCGTCCGCGGTGAGGCGATCAGGGCCGGCGTGCTGCACGAGGTCGACATGGAGCGCGTCAAGCTCATCGTCATCGCGGAGAACTCCGCGGAGGAGGCCACCCACATCGCGCACGTCCTGCACGGCGTCGCCCCCGGCGTGCCGATCGTGGTCCGGCCGACCGACGCCCCGGACGTCCCGGGCCTGTACGAGGCCGAGGTGGACCGGGTGGTGGACACCCACCGCGCGGTGACGGAGCCGCTGGGGCGGACCGTCCTGGACCTGCTCAAGATCGACCACGTGGACATGGGCCGTCCCAACCCGACCGCCGTCGACGCCTTCCGGGCCGACCCCGCCACCGCCTGCGCGCACGCCGAGACGATCCAGCCGGTCCTGCCCAAGAGCGCCGGGTGCACCGAGTGCCTGCGCCAGGGCCGACGCGACTGGATCCACCTGCGACTGTGCACGAGCTGCGGGTTCGTCGGCTGCTGCGACGACTCCCCGGGGCGGCACGCCGCCCTGCACACCGAGCGGTTCGGCCACCCGATCGTCCGCTCCGTGGAACCCGGCGAGACCTGGGCGTGGTGCTACCTGGACGCGGTCATGCTCGCCTCCGCCGACGCACCCGCCGAACGGCCCTGACCCAGGGCGTGTTCCGTGGATGCCGCCCGTCGCGAGCGGCGTTCCGGTGCGGCCGTCACAAGGCCGAAGAAGAAGGCGTCCCGGTGTGGCTGTCGACTGATGAGAACGCGGCGAGAGCCGTGCCGGGGCGCCGCGCAGCAGGGTCAGTATCCGCGGAACACGCCCTAGCGCCCCGGGCGCGGGCCGAAGCGGAGAGGACTGCGCCGAAGGCGTCCGTCGGGGGTGGTGGCGGGCGACGGCGCGGGTACGAGCGGCGGCCCAGGCAGGACACGACGGTCGGCGGCACGGCAGGTCCAGCGGATCTGGGCCGCGACGGAGGCCGGATCGTCGACCATCGGGATGTGGCCGCAGCCGATCAGCGACACCATCCGCGCGTGCGGCACCCGCAGGTGCGCGGCGACCGCGCTGGACGGCAGCAGCGTGCGGTCGCGGTCGCCCCAGGCGATCGTGACCGGGCACTCGATCGGCCGTGCCTCGAAGGAGTACGCGGCCACCCTGGGCACCATCCGGAGGAAGGGCGACCCGGGTTCCAGTCCGCGCACGGCGAAGCGCGTCGCCTTGGCCTCGGGTGAGGCGGGGTTGCCGCGCAGGACGGCACGGGCCAGGGCCCGGGCCGGACCGGTGTCGGCCAGCCGCTCCTTGACCCGCAGGGGCACGCGGCCGACCAGGTGGGCGGCGCCGCCGGCGGCGCGCATCCCGAGGCGGGCCAGCGGGTCGGAGAAGCCGATCGGTGAGAACACCGTCACCGACCCGGTGACGCCGCGCACCCCGAGTTCGAGTGCGATCGCCCCGCCGAGCGAGTTGCCCGCCACGTGTGGCCGCTCGAACCCGTGCAGGGCGCAGAACTCCTGGACGGCCGTGGTCAGGGAGTGGACGTCGTAGGGCTCGCCCGTGGCGGGAGCCGGACTGGACCCGAAACCCGGCAGGTCCACGCACACGATCTCGTACTCCCGCAGGAGGTCGGCCGACACCGAGCGCCAGCACTGACGCCGGTCACCGAGGCCGTGGAGCATGATCAGGGGGCGTCCGACGCCCCGGCGCTCACATCTGATGAGTGTCGGATCCATGAACATCGGTCTACCTCCCGGCGACCCCTCCCTCCAAGCCGGAACACTCCCGGTTCGGTCAAGGACTCCACCGGCCGCGGCGTGACCCGCGAGAGCGGGACCGGCCGGAGTGCGACCGGGAGCGGGGCGGGCGCGGGCCGGAGCGCTCAGCGGATCCAGCGCGGGCGCGCTGCGCGGGTCAGGACCAGGCCGGCCACGACGGCGAGCAGGCCGAGCAGGGGCACCGTGCCCACGCCCAGGCCGGACACCGTCAGGACCAGCAGGCCCCCGCCCACCAGTGCGGCGGCGGTGAGCGCGCGGACCGTTCCGGGGACTCCGGACAGCACGGCGGGGGGCTCCTCCAGCCGGACCGCGTAGCGGGCCAGCGGCACGACGAGCGCCACCAGGGTCACCGTCCCCACCACGCCCCACAGGGCCCACAGCCCGGTCATCGGCTCCGGAGTGTCCATCCCCAAGCCGAACACCAGCACACCGGCGACCACGCTCAGGGGCACCATGTGCCAGAGGTAGACGGTCATCAGCTGCGGGCACACCCAGTCCAGCAGCCGGGCGGTACCGGGACGGGCAGCCCAGGCGTTGATCCGGTCCCGCAGCAGGACGGCGACACCGACCTGCGCTGTGCCCACGGCGGCGAGCACCAGCGTCGGAGGCGAGACGTTGGAGGACTCCAGGGCGAACACGCCGGTCATGTTCGGCGAGTACGGGCCCACGATCGCCAGGGCCACCGCGGCCGCCGCGCCGCCGACCGCCATCAGCACGGCGTGGCGGCGGCGGATCGCGCCGTGGCCGTAGAGGAAGCCGAGCTGGTGGACTCCAAGCCACACGAACGCGATGTTGGCGAAGCCGAACGCGTCCGTGCCGGTCCCGAAGCGGAGCACGTCCACGACCGCCGCCCCCGTGAACAGGACCGCCGGGACACGCCAGCCGAAGCGCTCCTGCGCGGCGGACAGCACGGGTGTGCACACCACCACGAGCACGTACACCGCGAGGAACCACAGCACCATGCCGGCCGCACCCGAGCCCGCCGCCATCGTCGTCTCCGGGACGCCGCCGAGCACCATCACGTGGCTGGTGACGATCCACAGGACCGCGAGCGGGACGACCGGCCAGGCCAGCCGCCGCAGGCGACGGGCGATCCACGTGGACGCCGCGGTTCCCCGCCCGGAGGCCGAGTGCCAGCTGATGAGGTTGGCGGCTCCGCCGACGAAGAAGATCAGCGGCATGACCTGGACGGCCCACGTCAGCAGGTACCCGCCGTCGTGGGAGAGGACGCTGCCGACCGAGAGCCCGTCCGCGTCGCCGACCAGTGTCGGCAGCCACCAGTGCTGCGCCACGACCAGCCCCATGACCAGGAGTCGGATGACGTCCAGGAAGCGGTCCCGCCCGGCGTGCGGGCGCCCCTGCTCCGGGATCCGGACGAGCTGGGCGGTGGGCGGTGGTGGCGGCCCGCCCTCGGGTGCCGACTCGACGGTCACGGTCATCGCTCGCTCCTTCTTCTTCCCGGCCGTGCGCGCCCACGTGGGCGCGCGCGGCCCGCATGGGCCGTGTCGACCGGGATCAGGGGGTCGTGACGCGCGGATGATCCGAGTGACGCGTCGTAGTACGACCCTAGGTGGGAGCCCGTGGCTCGCGCGATGGATACAGCGCCACTTCCGTCGCGGTGGGCCACCCACCCCGCAGGGGTGGTGGCTGCACCACCCCCCGTCCCGGGCGCCCCGAGACGAAGTGCCGTCGTGCCAGGTCAGCCGAGTTCGGGCGCGGTGGGGACCGCGCGCTTGTGCGCGGTGACGCGGTAGCGGTCGACCAGGGTGGTCTCGACGTGCTCGGGCACGGGCAGGCCCTCCAGGAAGTCGTCGATCCGATCGTAGGTCAGACCGAGCGCCTCCTCGTCCGGCTTCTGCGGGGCCAGCGTCTCCAGGTCGGCCGTGGGCACCTTGTGCACCAGGTCCTCCGGGGCGCCGAGTTCGGCGGCGAGAGCACGCACGCGGCGCTTGGTCAGGCCGGTGAGCGGCACGATGTCCACGCCACCGTCGCCGTACTTGGTGAAGAAGCCGGTGACGGCCTCGGCCGCGTGGTCGGTGCCGACCACCAGTCCGCCCAGGCCCCCGGCGACCGCGTACTGGGCGATCATGCGCTGGCGGGCCTTGACGTTGCCGATGACGAAGTCCTCGGCGGCGGGTCCGGCGTAGGCCATCCCGGACTCGGTGACGGAGGCCGCCATGGCGTCGGTGGCGGGTTTGACGTCCACGGTGAGGCAGCGGTCGGGCGCGGAGAACTCGACGGAGCGCGCGGCGTCCTCCTCGTCCTTCTGGACGCCGTAGGGCAGGCGCATGGCGATGTACTCGGCGGCGTGCCCGGCTGCGACCGCGCGGTCCACGGCCAGGCGGCAGAGGCGTCCGGCGGTGAGGGAGTCCACGCCGCCGCTGATGCCCAGGACCAGGGCCGCGGAACCCGTCGTGGTCAGCCGTTCGGCGAGGAAGGCGACGCGGCGCTCGATCTCCGCGCGCGCGTCGAAGTCGGCGGCGACCTCCAGGTCGCGGATGATCTCGCGTCGGGCCCGGCTCAGGCTGGTCTCGGTCACTGTGCGTCCCCCGTGGGTGTGGTGCGTGTGCCCGCCGATTATCGCGTGCGGGGGAGGCCGCTCACTCCTCGGGGCGCAGTCGGCGGGCGAAGCGCTCGTAGTCGACGACGACCCCGTCGCCGTCGACGGACAGGTGGTACTCGCCGTGGTGGGGGTCGCGGTAGGTGTAGTGCTCCAGGCCGTTCTCCGGGGGGTGGCGCGTGTAGCGCTGCCGGACCCGGCGGATCCGCAGGGAGGGGATGTCGATCCAGGCGACGGCGATGTCCCGGTACTCCCCGGGTCTGAGCCCCAGGCGGCGGATGGGCAGGGTGTTGGTGAGCGGAGTGGCGGCGACGTCGGTGTCCTGGCAGCCGACGAGCTCGGGGACGGGGCGGCCCGCGGCGTCGGTCCAGTGCCCGTCCCGCGCGGTGAGCGTGACGGAGGTCAGCCCTTCGCGGGAGACGACCTCCACACGCACCTCGCGCGTCGTCCAGGCCAGGTCGGTGCGGACCGTGAAGCGGGTGAAGAAGCGTTCCTCGCCCTCGACCACGGTCTCGCCCCCTTCCAGACGGAAGCCGCCGGGCTCGGGGATGAGGGCACCGAGGCCGAGTCCTTCGGGCACGTCGGTGCGAGTCCATGCGGCTGGGTGTTTCGTCAGTGACGACATGTCACCGTTCTACCGCTCCACCGCGCACGCGCGCCAGAGAGGGCTCCGGGCCCGCGCCGCGGCTGCGGCGCGGGCCCGGAAGGCCTGCGGTCGGGGCGTTCCGGCCGCTCGGGGACGGCCGTTGCCCGGGGAGGGCCTCAGCCCGCGGAGACCTCGTCGGGCGCGGGGCCGGACTTGGCCGCGCGGACCTCGGCCTCGACGCGGTCGAAGTCGCTCTCCATCGCCCCGGTCACCCTGCCGAGGCCGTTGAAGAGCACGATGGCCAGGAAGCTCAGGATCACGGCCGGAACCATCGCGTACAGACCGGTCCCGAAGTAGTTCGTGTCCAGGATGTCCCACAGGATCGCGGTGCCGCCGCCGACGACCATGCCGGCCATCGCGCCGATCGCGGTCATCCGCTTCCAGAACATCGCCAGGAGGAGGACCGGACCGAACCCGGCACCGAACCCGGCCCAGGCGTAGCCCACCAGGTCCATGACGGACTGGTTGCCCCACAGGGCGATGCCCGCTGCGGCGACCGCGACCGCCAGCACGGTGCCGCGGCTGATCCACAGCAGGGTGCGCGGGTCGGCGTCGCGGTCCACGAAGGCCTTGTACCCGTCCTCGGTGAGGGAGGAGGCGGCGACCAGCAGCTGCGAGTCGGCGGTGCTCATGACGGCGGCGAGGATCGCGGCCAGCAGGATTCCGGCGACCAGCGGGTGGGTGAGCGCCTCGATCAGCTGCGGGAAGACCTGCTCGGGGTTCTCGAGCGGGGTGCCGAAGTACGCGATGCCGATGAAGCCGACCACGACGGCCAGGGTCATGGCGGTGACGGCCCAGGCGACGCTGACCGTGCCGGCCACGCGGATGTCCTTGACGGAGCGGATGCCCATGAAGCGGGCGAGGATGTGCGGCTGGCCGAAGTAGCCGAGGCCCCAGGCCAGACCGGAGACGATGACGACCCAGCCCAGCGTGTCGGTGGCGACCCACTCACCCAGTTCGGTGTCGAGCGCGGCACCGCCGACGGCCGACATCAGGCCCTCGTGGTTCGCGCTGACGCTCTCGGCCACGCCGCCGAAGCCGCCCAGGGCGACGATCGCCATGACCGGGACGACCAGCAGTGCCAGCCACATCATGGCGGCCTGGATGACGTCGGTGTAGGAGACGGCGAGGAAGCCGCCGAGCACGGTGTAGAGCACCACGATGCTGAGGCCGATCGCGATGGCGGGCGCCGGGGCCAGGCCGAAGACCTGGTCGAAGAGGGCGGCCATGGCGACGAGGCCGGAGGCGACGTAGAAGAAGTAGAAGACGATGATCAGGACGGCCGAGATGCCGCGCAGCAGACGGGTCCTGTCGTTGAAGCGGTTCTCCAGGAAGGAGGACAGGGTCAGCGAGTCGGAGTCGCCGCCCACCCGGGAGTCGGTGACGCGCTCGGTGTACACGCGCAGCCGGGGCGCGAGCAGGATCCAGCTGCCCGCGAAGCCGGCGGCCAGTCCGACCGCGATCCAGGCCTCGCCGAGACCGGACACGTAGATGGCGCCGGGCAGGCCGAGCAGGAGCCAGCCGCTGAAGTCCGAGGCGTTGGCGCTCAGACCGGCGACCCACGGGTTGAGCTGGCGACCGCCGAGGACGAAGTCCGACTGCGAGACGGTGCGCCTGTACACCCACAGACCGATGGCCACCATCACGGCGAGATACACGCCGAAGGTGGCGATCGAGCCGAGAACGGAGTTGTTCACGACGCCTTCTCCCTTCCTTGAGCGCGCGGCCGAGACCCTGACGCGCTGATTTGTGGACTGGTGGCGATCATGTCCCGTTGTCGGCACGGTCACAATGCCCTGTAGGTGGAACAACACCGCTTCGAGACCCCGTTGAGTCCTTGACCAGGCACGATTGTCCGCCAGGCCACGGTGGGGGCGCCCCGTTTGTCCGATCGGACAAACGATACTGCGGATGACCATGTCATCCGATCTATTAATGCGAATCAGCCCCCGACCCACGGTTCCACGGGCCGCTTCCGGACGGCCCGAAGGCCCGGCGGGCCCGGAGCCGGCCCTCCATTCACGCGCACGCGCACGCGCGGAGAGTGCCGCGTTCGGGCACGTGCGGCCCGCGCTGCGGGGCGGGCCCCCGGCGGACACGCCCCGATGGCTGGGCAGCGGCGCCCGCCCGGGCTACCGTTACGGCATGGACGCTCAGCCCGCTCCCGCCCGTTCCCGCACGATCGGCCCCTCGGGGATATGCCCCCGTGGCGAGCACGACTGGCAGCCGCCGTCGCCCGGATCGGCACGTCACATGTGCACCAAGTGCAACTCCATGATGATGCGCAACTATGAGCCTCGCCGTTCCGAGAATTCCGAGAATCCCCAGACTCTAAACGCGCCGCAATAGGCACATAAGCATCACTGGTTTCTTCATGCACTCGGCCGGCCCCACCCTCTGGCGGCAGGGGGCGCGGCGGCGTCAGACGTACGGGAGTCCGGGGGCGGTTCCCGCCGCGGATCACGCGGAGGCCGACCCCGGCGATGGTGTCGAACCCGTCGGCTCACGGGCCCGCCGAGCGAGCCGATGGCGTGCGCGGGCCCGCCGAGCGGGCGGACGGCGTGCGCGGGCCCGGCCCCGGGCAGAGGGCGGCGCGGGGAACTTCCATTCGACCGGACCGGCCCCTGCTCTCCCCACCTGAAAAGACGCAGGTCACATCCCCACCACCCCACTTCGCCGAACCCCGCGGGGCGGTAATGAACATTTCCGCCGGCTTTCGCGGGTGCCGCCGGAAGCGCCCTCCCGCGGATCACAGCGGCCCGCGCCGGTTCAATCGTGGAGCGCCCCTTTCGAACGGCGTCAAGTCTTGACAGTGTGAGGATGCCCTCCTTATGATGGCTTCTGTTGCGAACTGATGGGAGCGCTCCCACTCACAGTCGCACATCCAGGGCAAGGACCCGAGGGGTCTTTGCCCGTGCGGATTTTTCGCACCTCCCCGTCGAAAAGGTTATTTCTGGAGGGAGAAAACTCAAGACGATTCTTCCCCGCTGATTCAAAGGTTCCCTTGGAATCATTGCGGGGCTATTTTTGTTTTCTCCTGTGTTCTGTCCTGGGAGACTGGGGTCTTGGCGGGGGTTTGAAGGATCTCGGTCGACGGATTTACTTCTTATATTCCTTCTTTTGGATACAATCATGACCGTCAGTGAAGCAGAAGACAACTTCTTGACCAATCAGGTTCCCGCATCGGCGGCGCACGAAGTGGAGCTGCTGCGGAGATACCCGGACCGCCTGGTCGGCGTGCAGGTGATTCTCTCGGTCGCCGACAGTGTGTTGAGGCAGGGCATGCAGACCCTCCTGTCAGAATTCCCCTTCTGGGGGCTGCGTACTTCACTGAACGTGCAGGACGTCGACTTCGGGTCGATCGATCCGTCCCGCTCCGTCCTGATCCTTGCTGATTCCGATGCCGGATCCGTCCAGTGGTCCGACATCCCCCTCTCGTGCAAAGTCCTCATCCTGGTCGGAGATACGGCAAGAATCGACCTGCTGAAGAACTTCTCCAGGGCGGACGGTTTTCTCCTCCAGGGCAAGCTGGATTCCGCAATCCTTGCCGATGCGGTGCCCCGTGTACTTTCCGGAGATTTTCCGATGCCCTCCGAAGTGGCGAGGATACTTCTGTCCCAGGAGTCGTCCCAGGACCCCTCACTGGCGCGTCCCACACGGATGACCGAGCGTCAGCGTGAAACCCTGCTTCTGCTGTCAGAAGGACTCAGCAATCGACAGATCGGACTGCGCCTTCGTATTTCAGAACACGGCGCCAAGCGGTTGGTGACGAGCGTGCTGGCCAAACTCGATGCCCCTAACCGTGCTTCTGCCGTCGCCTCGGCCATGCGTCAGGGGATCTTGTGATGACAATATGAATTCTATCTCCGACAGCAGATCCGGGGCCCACGATGGGCGGTGCAGTTCTGCGTGTTCGATGGGAATTCCACCTTGAAGAAGCAGGTCAGAGGCTCGCAGAGTCCTTGCGGTCGTATTTCTCTGCGGGCGGTCCGATCGGAGGAGAGGCACACCCCGGGTCGAGGGCGGCACCCCGGCCAGAGAGGCCCAGAGGATCCGACCGCACTCGAAAACCCGGATCATCCGATCTGCTCCTGGAGAGGGAGATATGAGTGCTGTGGCCGGCCGTTCCCTCAGGAACGCGGACCGAAATGTGGCCGCGCCGGCCCGGCCTCGAAGAACTCGAAGAATACGCCGCTCCCCGCATCTCGTGGCCGCGCGTGTCCGACCGGGTATACCCGGTCGGGTGTGTCTGTTCATCCGCCGGATCGTCCCTTGTTCCCGGGCGACCCGCCTCTGCATGATCGGGGTGTTCCGGGGGTGAGGGCTACCGAGAGGTGAATCGATGGATGTTCTTCCGAAAGCCGGACCAGATCCCACTCTGGTCTCCTGTCTGAGGGCGCACGCGCGTTCGGTTCCGGAGAAGGAAGCCGTCAGTTTCGCGGCCAGGCCCTTGGAGAACTCGGTAGAGACCCTCGACTACGCGGCACTCGACCGGGGCGCCCGCCGCGTGGCGGCCCTGCTGCAACGGGACTTCTCCCTCGGGGAGCGGGCGCTGTTGCTGTACCCGCCGGGCACGGCGTTCTTCACGGCCTTCATCGGGTGCCTCTACGCCGGGGTCGTCCCGGCGGTCGCACCACTGCCGGACGGCCAGCGGCACCGCAACGACCGGTCGGGAGAGATGGTGCGCAGTATCGGCGCGTCCGCACTGCTGACCGAGGAGTCGGCGGCCGAGGACACCAGGGCGTGGATCGGTGCGCTCGCGGACGCCCCTCCGATCATCGTGACCGACCGACTCGGGGATCTTCCGTCACCTGACACCTGGGTCGACCCCGAGGTCGGACCCGACCACGTCGCCTTCCTGCAGTTCACCTCCGGATCGACGAGCACGCCCCGCGGGGTCGTGGTGCGCCACCACAACATCCTCGACAACGCCGAGCACTTCAGCCGGGTCAACGGGTGCGGATTCGAGAACCGTTTCGGCGGCTGGCTGCCGATGCACCATGATTTCGGCCTGCTGTCCATGTTCCTGTTCCCCCTCTACTACGGAGCGAGCACCGTCCACATGCCCGCGTCCGCCTTTCTGCGGCGTCCGCATTCCTGGTTCCACCTGATCGACCACTTCGGCCTCGACTTCTCCTCGTCTCCGAACTTCGGGTACGACCTGTGCGTCCGCCGTGTCACCGATGAGCAGGCCGAGGGGATCGACCTCTCGCGGTGGAGGTGGGCGATCGACGGTGCCGAACCGGTGCTGCCCGCGACCCTGCGCCGGTTCTCGGAGCGGTTCCAGGGCTTCGGATTCCGCCCCGGGACCCTGGTCCCGGGCTACGGACTCGCGGAAGCCACGCTCATGGTGACCTGCGACGCCGGGGACGAGCCGCCCACCGTGCTCCGCGCCGACGCGGCCCGCCTGGAGAAGGGCGAGGTCCACCCGGTCCCGGAGGACGAGCCCGGACGCGAACTCGTGCGCTGCGGCGACATCCGGACCCCGGGTTCGGACACGCGGCTGCTGATCGTCGACCCGGACACCGGAGACGTCCTGCCCGACGGCGCGGTGGGGGAGATCTGGATCAGCGGCTCCAGCGTGACCCACGGGTACTGGAACCGGCCCGAGGAGACCCGGGCGTCGTTCGACGCGGCCACGTCCGACGGGCGGAGGGGGTTCCTCCGTACGGGAGACCTGGCCGCGGTCCATGACGGAGGGCTCTACGTCACCGGCCGGATGAAGGAAGTCCTCATCTACCACGGCCGCAACATCTACCCGCACGACCTCGAAGCCGCGGCCCGCTCGGCGGACACACGCCTGGAGCACGGCATCGGTGCGGCCTTCACCGTGCGCGGTGCCGAGGACAGGGAGGAGATCGTCCTCGTCCACGAAGCGCGGCCGCGCGGTGCCGACGCCGATCAGATCGAGGAGGTGCTCACCCGGATCCACCGGAGGGTCTCGCGGGAGTCCGGTGTGGCCCTGGGCGCCATCGTGCTCGTGCGCCGCGGCGGGGTCAAGCGCACCACCAGCGGAAAGATCCAGCGCTTGAAGATGCGTTCGGCCTTCCTCGCCGGAGACCTCAAACCGGTGGCGGTACGGATCTCGCCCGCGCTGGGCGACTCCGTCCCGGACGCCCTGAACCGTGTCCGGGGTGAGAAGCGGTGAACGGTACGACGCCCCTCCCCTCCCCTCCCCCGCACGGAGACACGGTGACGGTGCCCCGCCTGACCCCCTCGGCACTGACCGCACACCTGGAGCACTCCGAGCCCTTCACCGAACCCGTCCTGGCGCGCTTGGACGAGGCCGAGGAGTTCCCGCTCGCGGCCTGCCGAGAACTCGACCGGATCGGGGTCCCCCGCTACTACGTACCCCAGGCCCTGGGCGGATGGCTGGGGGACTACACCGATCTGATCCGTGTGATCCGCGCCGTCTCCCGCAGGGACCTGACGGTGGCGATCGCCCACGTCAAGACCTTTCTGGGCGGGGCGACGAGCTGGGTCGCCGCCGAGGAGGCCCCCGGGGGCCGCGTCGAGGAGTCGGCCCGGCGCCTGGCCGACCGGATCGCCGGGGGCGCCGTGGTCTCCTGGGCCCTCACCGAACCGGACCGCGGCAGTGACCTGCGCTCCGGTCGGACGGTCGCCGAGCGCACACCCTCGGGCTACCGCCTCACCGGACGCAAGTGGCCGGTCAACAACGCCACGCGCAGCGACCTGGTGAGCGTCCTGGCCCGCACCGGGACCGGGAGCGGAACCCGGGACTTCACGCTTGTCCTGGTCGACAAGGGCACCCTCGCCGGGGGCTACGAGCACCTCCCCAAGGCGCGCACCGTCGGCATCCGGGGCGCGGATATCAGCGGGATCGCCTTCGACGGCGCCGTCGTCGCGGAGGAGAGCACCGTCGGCGAACCCGGGACCGGGTTCGAGCTGGTCCTCAAGGCGTTCCAGCTCACCCGTACCATCTGCGCGGGTCTGTCCCTGGGAGCCGCCGACCACGCTCTCGACGTGACCTGGGACTTCGTACGGCGGCGGCACCTGTACGGCAAGGCCCTGCGAGGCTTTCCGCACGTACGCGCCAGGTTCGGTGAGCTGTTCGCCGCACGCCACACCGTCGAGGCGCTGTCGATGGCGGCGGGCCGGGCGGTGCACGCCCTGCCGGAGGAGATGAGCCTCTACTCCGCGGTGGTCAAGGCGCTGGTGCCGGAGATCGTCGACGACGTCGTCATCGGATGCGGGGAGCTGCTCGGATCCCGTGCCTTCCTGCGGGAGGAGCTGCGGTCGGGAAGCTTCCAGAAGCTGGAACGGGACCACCGGATCGTCGGCATCTTCGATGGCAACCGCTACGTCAACCGCCAGTCGCTGATCCGGCAGTTCCCCCGGTTGGGCATGTGCTGGCGCAACGGTGCACTCCAGGAGCGGGGGCTGCGCGCCGCAGTCGATCCGCACGCTCCCCTGCCCCGGAGCGGTCGGCTCCGGATGATCTCGCGCACCGGCTGCAGTCTGCTGCAGGCCCTGCCGCACGCGGTGGACGAACTGCGCGCCACGGGGGTCGCGCCGGCCACGCTCCGGTCAGCGCAGCGTGTCCTGGACCTGTGCGACCGGATGCACGCGCGCTTCGCCGACGACGACACGCGGGCCGCGCGGATCGGTGCGCACCTGTTCGACACGGCCAGGTCCTACGAGCTCTGTGTCGCGGCCTCGGCGGTCGTCCACGCGTTCCTGAACCGCGTCGGCCGAGGGGGGACGGACACCGAGTTCGACGAGCTGTGCCTGCGGGCGTCCCTGGCCTTCGTCCTCTCCAGGCTGGACGGCCGCCTCGACGAGGAGGCCCGGGCGGTGTACGGCGCCGTCGCCGACGCGCTGGAGGTCCACCTCGGCCAGGCGGCCGGGTTGCCGAGTCTCATGGAGGAAGAGGAGCTCCGCCGATGAACACACCCGTATCGGCCGACCGGGTCGACACCCTGGAGCGCCTGCTCGGGGACCCGGAGGACGCCGGGAACCCCCTGGGATACGGTCCCATCCTGGAAGCCGACGAGGACGACCGGATGTTCGCCGCCGGGGAACGGGCCCTGGACGGCTTCGGGCTCAACGCCGAGTTCGTTCCGCCCGAGTACGGTGGCAGGCTGCGCGGCCTGGACGCGTTCGTCAACATCATGCGGGTCGTCTACCGGCGCGACCCCTCACTGGGACTCGGATACGGGTTCAGCTCGTTCATCGCCGGCGTCAACGTCTGGTCGGCCGGTGACGGGGACCAGTGCCGCACGGCGGCCGATCTGCTCCTGAGCGGACGCCGGATCGCGGCCGCCTACCACGAGCTGGCCCACGGCAACGACTTCGCCGGCACCGACTGCGCCGCGATGAGAGACGCCTCCGGACGCCTCCTCCTGTCCGGCCGCAAGGAGGTGGTGTGCAACATCCACCGGTCGAGGGCTCTGGTGGTGCTGGCACGCACCGCCGAGGGCCGCGGCAGCCGCAACCATTCGCAGCTCCTGATCGACAAGGCCGCGCTTCCACCCGACACGCTCGTCGACCTGCGGCGGTGGCCGAGTGTGGGCATGCGTGGCGTGCAGTTGGGCGGAATGGAGTTCCGGGACTGCCCGGTCCCCGACTCCGCCGTATTGGGCAACGAGGGCCAGGGCACCGAGACGGCGCTGCGTTCCTTCCAGCTCACCCGGATCGCCCTGCCCGGGATGCTGTGCGGCGTCCTGGACTCGGGACTGCGTCTGGCCCAGCGGCTCGCCGTGGAGCGCGAACTCTACGGCGAACCCGTCTCGGCGCTGCCGACCGTTCGGGCGCAGTTGGCCGACGCCTTCGTGGACCTGTTGATCAGCGACTGCTGCACGACCGTGGCCGCGCGTGGTGTGCACCTGCTGACCGAGCAGTCGAGTGTCCACGCCTCGGCGGCGAAGTACCAGGTATCGGGGCACCTGATCGGTGCGATGGACAGCCTGGCCGCCGTGCTCGGTGCGAACTTCTACCTGCGCGAGGGCCGCTACGGCGCCTTCCAGAAGCTGCTGCGGGACCTCAAACTGGCGGGGTTCGGCCACGCCGCCCGTGTCGCCTGCCTCGTCACGATGCTGCCGCAGTTGCCCGTGCTCGCCCGCCGCGGCTGGATGGACGGCCCCGAGGCGCCTTCCGAGGTGTTCCGCCCGGACGTCGAACTGGGCTCACTGCCCTTCCAGCGGTTGAGCCTGTTCGGCCGAGGGCGCGACAGCCTCCTGACGGCCCTCGCCACGGGAGCCGGACGTCTGGCGGGCGACGGCACGGCCGAGGGCGCGGAGGCGGCCCACCTTCGCACGCTCGTCGGGCAGTTGCGCGACGAGTCCGAGGCCCTGCGCCGGGAGTGCGCGCTGCTGCGCCCGTCGGACATCGGAGTGGACGCCCCGCCGGAGGTCCTCCAGCTGCCGGCGCGGTACGCGGCTCTGCTGGCGGCGTCGGCCTGCCTCAACGTCTGGCTCGGGGCGAGGGACCACGGGGACCCGGCCCTCCAGGACCCCGCCTGGCTGATCGCCGCGCTCCACCGCCTGGCCAGGGGCCTGGGGCACGCCGGTACCGAGGGCCTGGGCCCGGTGCGCGAGCGCCTGTACTCACACCTGGCCGAGCGGTACGAGGCCGCCGAATCCTTCGACCTGTCACGACGCCGGTTGCCGTCCTGACCCGGTCCCACAGCGTTCACCAAGGAGAGAACCGATGCCCGAAGACAACAACGACGCCCCCGGCAGCGATCTGGAGCGGTGGCTGACCCAGCAGGTGGCCACCTATCTGAACCGCAGGCCCGAGGAGATCGATCAGCACACGTTGTTCGCCGATCACGGCCTGGACTCCGTCTACGCCCTGACCTTCTGCGCCGACATCGAGGACTTTCTGGGAATCACCGTCTCGGACACGGTTCTCTGGGACTACACGACGATCCGTGAGCTGGCCGACCACCTGGCCGAACTCGTCGCCGAAGCCGGACGGCAGGGGGTCAGCACGCCGTGACCGCGCTCGAAGCGGTGTCCGCGTACCTGCCGCCCGACGCGGTGCCGATCGACGACATCGGCGCGAGGATCGGACAGACCCCGCGCCAGTTGCGCCTCTACAAGAGGTTCCACGGCCTCTCGGAGGTCCGGTACGGCCCGGAGCAGTCGCTCGCCGACCTCATGGTCTCGGCCGCGAGCGGGCTGACCGACCTGTCCGGGCGGGAGCACCGGGTGCGCTACCTCGTCCACGCGCGGACCCTGCAGACGGTGGCCCCCTACCCGGCCAACCCCCTGCACGAGGCACGTCGAAGGCTCGGTCTGGAACACGCCTCGGCGTTCACCCTCACCGAGCACGCCTGCGCGAGCGGGCTGCTCGCGGTCGACCTCATCGGTCGGCTGCTGCGGGCCGACGGCGACCCCGACGCCCTCGGCCTGCTGATCACTGGGGAGAAGGCCTTCACCCCGCTGGTCCAGCACATCCCGGACACCACGTACATGGGGGAGGGCGGGGCCGCGGTCCTCCTCCGGGCCGGGGACGGCGGCGGTGACACCCTGCGCAGCTATGTCTCCCGGACCCGCGGCGAGTTCGCGGCCGGCCTGTGGATGGACCCGGAATCCTCCAGCCGCTTCCAGGAGGTCTATGAGACGACCCTGGCCGAGGTGATCGCGCAGGCGCTCGAAGAGGCCGGGACCGGGCTGGAGGAGTTGCGTCTCATCCTGCCGCACAACGTCAACAGGCATTCGTGGAGACGGCTGTGCAAAAGGATGGGCTACCCGGCCGAACAGGCCTTTCTCGACAATGTCTCCTGGGTCGGGCACTGCTTCTGCGCGGACCCTTTCATCAACTATCGTTCGGCCGTGGACAGTGGGTTCCTCCGTTCGGGTGACTACTACCTGATGGCCGCGGTCGGCCTGGGAGCAACGTTCTCGGCCATGGTTTTCCAGCACTGAGGGGCACGATTCTTCGCCATGTCCACATTCGCGAAAAGACTGAAATCCGCAGTTGCGGACGGCCCCGAATCCGTCCTCGTCTTCCTCGGCAACATCGAGGTGGAGGAACAGTGGGCGCGGGGCGAGGCCGGCCTGCCGACCCTCTCGTCGCAAGGCGCCAGGGCGCTCACCCACCGCATGGACGAGTTCGCCCTGCTGCTCGGTGAGCCGACCGACCACGTCCTGCTCAAGACCGCCCCGGACCCCGATTTCCACTCCTACCTGGTCGACTACGGGCTCGCCCGGGCCCAGGTGCACGCGGTGGGGGCACAACAGACCGGAAGGACCGTGACCAAGGACGTTCTGGAGGACCCGGACACCCTCGCCCTCCTGAAGGAGCTCGGCCGGGAGGGGGCCTACCTCGCGCCCCACGGCGTGTCCGACCTGGAACAGGAGGTGGCGGAGCGCTGCGGGCTCCGCCTCGCCACGAGCCCGGCCGACCTGTGCAAGCGGGTCAACAGCAAGCTCTTCAGCCGCAGGCTCGCCGACCGCCTGCGCATCCGCCAGCCCGAGGGGATGGTCTGCGAGACCCCGGAGGAGCTGGCCGAGGCCGTGGAGTACGCCGAGGGCCTCCTGGCGCAGGGCCGCACGGTCGTCGCCAAGGACGCTTTCGGCGTGTCCGGCAAGGGCGTGATGGTGGTGGAGGAGCAGCGTCGGCTCGCGTGGCTGAGGCGCACCGTGGAGCGGGCCCACAGCCGCAGCGGCAAGCTGGGCCTGATCCTCGAGGAGTGGATCTCCAAGGACAGGGACCTGAACTACCAGGTCATCGTCGCGAAGGACGGGTCGGTCGCGTTCGACTTCGTCAAAGAGGCCATCACCGAGAACGGGGTCCACAAGGGCCACCGCATTCCGGCCGGGCTCACCCCCGGCCACGAGGCCGAGATCCGCGACGCGGGCCTGGCGATCGGCCGTGCCCTGGCCGACGAGGGATACCGCGGGGTCGTCGGTATCGACGCGCTCCTCGGAACGGACGGCAGGGCCTACCCGCTCACCGAGATCAACGCCCGCTACAACATGTCCACCTACCAGGCCGCGTTGCAAGAGGTCCTCATGCGGGACCACAGCTGCGCCGAGGCCCGGCAGTATCCCCTGCGCCTCAACGCTCCGCTGCCGTTCGCGGTCCTGCGCAGGGAACTGGACCACCTGATGGTCGCCTCGCCGGGCGACCCGGGGATCGTCATCAACAACTTCGCCACGGTCAACGCCGTCGGAGGACCGTCGAAGGGCCGTGAGCACTTCGACGGACGGCTGTACGCCTTCCTGGTCGGACCGGACCCCGAGTCGGTCTCGGCACTGGACCACCGGCTCGGCCGCATCCTCGCCGACATCGAGAAAGGAGAGGTGAGCCGCGCGTGAGCGAACAGCACCGAATCCAGGGAATCGCCGTCACCGAACTCGCCGAGCGGTTCGGGACCCCCCTCTACGTGTACGACGGGGAGGAACTGGAGCGGACCTACCAGCGGATCCGTGGGCCACTGCACCCCGCGGTCGAGATCCTCTACTCCCTCAAGGCCAACCCCAACCTGTCGGTCTGCTCGCTCCTCGGAGGGCTGGGCGCGGGGGCCGAGGTGTCCTCGGCCGCCGAGCTCGCCGTGGCGCGCGAGGCGGGGATCGCCCCCTCGGACACGATCTTCCTCGGTCCGGGCAAGAGCGAGGAGGAGATCTCCGCGGCCCTGGCCGACGGAGTCCACTCGTTGATCTGCGAGTCCTACGGCGAGCTCGACCTCATCGACAGGATCGCCGAGGGCATGGGGACCACCGCACAGGTGGCGTTGAGGGTCAACCCCGAGGAGGCGGCCCGGGGGGCCGGACTCAGGATGGGCGGGAAGCCCCGCCAGTTCGGGATCGACGAAGGCCTCCTCATGTCCGACCCCGGCCTCGCCGACCGATACCGCTCCATCCGGCTGATGGGGGTGCACGCCTATCTCGGCACCCGGATCCTGGACGCGAAGGCGGTGGTCGAGAACACCGAACAGATTCTCGACATGGCCAGGCGCCTGTCGGAAAGGCTGCGCTTCCCGCTGGACCTGGTCGACTTCGGCGGCGGAATCGGCGTCTCCTATTTCCCGGGCGAGAGCGACCCGGATATCGAGGCACTGGCGCAAGGCGTCGGTTCGGCGGTCGGGAGATTCCGCGAACACCACCCGCAATCGCGCGTGTTCATGGAACTCGGCCGGTTCCTCACCGCCACCGCGGGTCTTTACGTGACGCGTGTCCGCTACGTCAAGGAGTCCATGGGCCAGCGGTTCGCGGTCGCCGACGGCGGGACCAACCACCACATGGCCGCCGTGGGCATCGGCTCCTTCGCCAAGAGGAACTTCCCGATGAGTGTCCTGAACCGCGCCCAGGAGCCGGCGGACCAGAAGTGGAACGTGACCGGCCCGCTGTGCACCCCCAACGACACCCTCGGCAAGAACGTCGAGCTGCCCCGGGTGGAGGCCGGCGACCTGATCGGTGTGCACCGTTCCGGGGCCTACGGCCCCACCGCGTCGCCCACCCGGTTCCTCAGCCACGGCTACCCGGCGGAGGTCCTGATCCACCAGGGGACGCCGCTGCTCGTGCACGAACGGGAGAGCGTCGCCGACATCCTGTCCCGCCAACCCGTGCACGAAGTCCTGACGATGAAGAGAGAAGACGGAGCCTGAACCATGGAACGAACCGACACCGAGGCCGCGCAGGCCACAGAAGAGACCGTCAAGCGGATCACCGGGGTGCTCGCCGGCTTCGTCACGGACGAGGGGGTCGAGATCGTGCGCTCGACACGGCTGTTCGACGACCTCGGACTCGACTCGACCAACGTCCTGGAGATGCTGGTCGAACTCGAAACGGAGATGGACATCGAGTTCGACACGGACTCGCTGGAGTTCGGCCACTTCGAGACGGTGGAGAGCCTGGCGGCCTTCGTCACCGGGATGATGAAGGCCTAGCCCGTGACCGTCACCCAACAGTCCCCCGGAGATGTCCGCATCCTTCCGGAACCGATCCGCACGACCGCGAGGATACTGAGGAGTTTCCACCACGACCTGTCGACGTCGCCCGATGCGGAGGTCTCCGAGGCGCCACGGCTCCAGAGCGACGTCGACGAGTACCTGGGTGACATGCTGGCCGCCTACGGGCACGCCTACCAGGGGCTGCGGAGCAGGGAGCCCTCACAGACCGCCTACAACCGGCTGGCACGCCACCTCCTGGACGAGGCGCACTCCAGCGTGGGGCGCATCGACCGCGTCGTCCTCGCCTACGCCTTGCCCGACAGCCAGCAGGGGTACTCGGTGTGCGCCTCGATGGTCCACTCCTCACCCGGGCTCGCCACCGCTTTCGCGGTGTCCGACCAAGGGGTGACATCGCCGTTCACCGCCCTGCGCGTCGCGGGCGGGACCCTGCGCGGCGACTCCGGGGAACGGGCGCTGGTGATCGCCCTCGACCAGGGGGCGATCCCCTGGGAGCCCCCGCCGGAGACCCCTGTTCCCGGCCGCGACCTCGGCGCCGCACTGCTCCTGGGCGGAGAGGACCCGTCGCGCGGGGGCGGCCTGCTGCACTGGCAGGCCACGCCGGTCGACGCGACCGGTGCCGCACGGGCGGTCGAGGAGGTCCTCGCCGACGTGCGGTCCCGGACCCCCGGCCCGTGCACGCTCGTCCTGGGATGCCGTGTCCCCGGGCCCACCGCCCCGGGACCGGAGGTCACCGTTCTGCGCGCCCCGTCCGACCTGGTCTGCACCGCGGTGTGGAGCCGGGCCCACGGTGCGGGGATCGCACACGACGGCGACCCGGTCGTGGTCGTCGAGTACGACCCGGTACTCGGATACTTCTGTGCGGTCGCGACCGGTCTGGAGGGACAGTGACGATACGGAGCCGGACCCGCGCCGCGCGCACCGTGCCGGAACGGCCGTGGTCGGCGTCGGCCAGGGAAGGACGCCCCGACGAGGCGTGGAAGGACCTGCCCGAAGGACTGTCCGGAGCGCCGGTCCTCGGGCCCTCGGGGCACGGCCTGAGCTGTGAGCCGCCGACCGGCGCGGCGGCGCCCGCCACGGCCGTCGTCGGCGTGCTCGCGGCGGCGGGCTGCTCGTGGACCCTGCTGGCGCGACTCGACCATCCCGAACGCGCCGCGGCCCCGCCTCAGGGATGGCTGGTCGGCGTCGCCGCGATCCGCCTGGGGCTGTCGTTGTGGCTGCGGGACCAGGCGGTGGCCCGGCTGCGCGGACGCAAGGTCGGCGGAACGGCACTCGTCTACCAGCAGCTCGTGCGGGACGACCTGGCGCGGGCCGCCACGGAGCAGGCCATGGCGGAGAGTCTGCTCACGGGCCCGACAGAGCACTCGGACGCCCTCGCGACGGTCCGGGCCAGCCGCCACATCACCGCCGCCGACCGGCGCGTCCTGAGACTGTTCGGGGCCTCCGGCTTCCTCAGCGACGGCCCGGGACAGGTGGCTTATCTGTCGGAACTGATGGCGGACGCCTATCTGGAACCGGTGCCCGCCGACACGAAGGGGGACACGCGGTGATCGAGTTGGACGACCGCCTGCGGGCACTGCGGCTGGCCGCTCGTGAGTGGGGCGAGGAGCTGAGGGAACTCGGCGCGGACCTGGACCGTGATCCGCAGGACACGGGCCGTTTCGCCGACGCGGAGGCGGTCCGCTACATCGCCCGGATGATGATCCCCCCCGAGTTCCAGGACACGGCGCTGCGGGCGTCGGGCCACTCCTTCCACGGCGACCGGGCACTGGAACGCGTGATCGCGGTGGAGGAGTTCGGCCGGGGCGACGCCGGGGCCTTCCTGGCCGCTCCCGGCCCCTCGCTGTCGGGAGGCATCGTCGCCCTCCTCGGTGACCGGGCACAGAAGAAGTGGTTCTTCGAGCACTGCGCCGACGACGCCGACGGGCCGGTGTGGACCTTCTTCGGCCTCACCGAACCCGACCACGGTTCGGACGCCTCGGCGATGCGGACGGCGCTGGTCCCGGCGGCCGGAGGCGACGGTTCGGTCCTCACGGGGGAGAAGCGCTACGTCGGCAACGCGGCACGCGCCCGGCTGGGCACGGTGTTCGCGCGGACCGGCCCCGGCCCTCTGGGCATCTCCGCGGTGATGGTGGAGACGGGCACCGCCGGGTTCCACGCCTCGCCGCTGCCGACCATCGGTCTGCGCGGGGCACAGATCTGCGCGGTGCGCCTCGACGGGGTCGCGATCCCCGAAAGCCGTGTCCTGGGGCGCCACCTTCCCGCCTCCTCCCGCGGCATGCACGCGGGCACCCGGATGTTCAACCAGTTCCGTCCCGGCGTGGCCGCGCTCGCGCTCGGTATCGCCCAGGCCGCCTACGACTACCTGGAACAGCACCGCGCCGAACTGGTTCGGGGCGGCGGGGCGGCGCTGGCGGACCTGGCGGACCGGTTGTCGGATACGCGCCAACTGGTGTGGCGGGCCGCGATGAGCGTCGATCACGACCCCGCCCAGGGCGCTCTGGCGTCGGCTGCCAAGGCCCGGGCCACGGACCTCGCCGAACACGTCACCCTCCGGGCCCTGGAACTCCTCGGCCCGGGAGCCCGATTCGCCCACCCCCGCCCGGAGAAGTGGGCCAGAGACGCCAGAGGAGTGGAGTTCATGGAAGGGACGAACCACATGCAGCGGCTCAACGTCGCCCAGGGAGTAGTCACCGGACGGATCGCATGAACCAGGAGTGGAGAGGCGTCCTGCGCTACGCGGCGCCGATGATCCTCGCGGAGGGCATCGGTACGGCGGTCCCCGTCGTGGTGATCGCGCTCATCGGGTGGATGGGTGACGACGCGCTCTATGTGCGCTCGCTCTTCATGCCCGTCGTCTTCGCGTTCATCGCGGTCCAGCTCAGCATCGCGGTGACCACCCAGGTCGCCGTGGCCCTGAGCGCGGGGAGGCGGTACAGCTCGGCGGTGTCCTCGGCCTGGTGGCTCGCGCGGGTCGGCTTCGCGGCGACGGCCGTGGTGAGCGCGGTCTTCGTGTTCGGGGCACCGCTGCTGGCCGACCTCCTGTCCGTGCGGCCGGACGTGCGCGAGCAGTTCGAATGGTTCGTGCGGTGGGTGGCCCTGGCCCAGATCACGGGGATCGGCCCGGTGGTGTGCGCCGCGCTGCTGCGCGGAGCCGAGCGGCCCCGGTCGGCCGCGGCACTGCTCCTGTCGGCCGGCGGACTGGAAGTGGCCGGAGTCGCGGCGCTGGGCCTGCCGGGCGCGGTCGGCTGGGGGCTGTGGTCCGTTCCGGTCGCGATCGCCTCGTCCGGTCTGATCGCCACCGTGGCGGGCTGCTGGCTGATCCGGCGCGTGGGCCTGTGGAGCCGGGACCGTCCGATCGGCGGCGGCAGTGAGTCCACACTCCTGAAGCAGGTCGGGGTTCCCGTGGGCGCCGCCTACGGCGTCATCTTCGCCAGCAACTTCGCGCTCACATGGGTGGTCAGTGTCTTCGGCACCGCCACCATCGCGGGCTTCGCGGTGGCCTACACACTGCAGACCATGATCATCGTGCCGGGCATGGCCATCGGGTCCGCGACCGCGATCGTGGTGAACCAGTGCCGAGGCCGGGAGGAGTTCGACCGCCTCCGGAAGGTGGCCCAGGCGGGTCTGGCCATCACCGGGGTGCTGTACGCGCTGATCGCCGCGGTCTGCTGGTCGGGGCGGGAATGGATCGCACTCGCGATCGCCCGGGATCCCGGCGCGGCGTCCGAGGCGGCGGCCTTCCTGGCCCTGGTCGCGCCCACCTATCTGTTCCTCGGAGTGGTACTGGCCTCGCTCTCGGTACTCGAACAGACCGGGGCCGGTGGACTCGCCGTGATCCTGAACGCGACCTACTTCGGGCTCATCTGCGTGATCGGCGGCTACCTCGCCCGCGGCGCGGGGGACGTGACGCCCCTGTACCAGACGATGGCGGCCTTCAACCTTCTCGGCGGGGTGGTCGTGGCCGCCGCTCTGTGGCACGTCCGGCGACTCCAGCGGCCGGGAGCCGCAGTCGCGTCCCCCCAGCAGTCGTGAACCCCGCCGGCCCAAGGAAAGGACGACGCCATGGCAAGACTGCGCACGGAGAGGATCGCCGTCCGGGGCTGCCTCTCGGGCCGCGGGCCCGCGACGCTCGGTCAACGCAGCATCTGGACCGACATCGAGTACATGATGCCCGACACCTCGTTCTACAACTCGGTCGTGCCGGTGGAGATCGCTCCGGGCGTCGACATGGAACGGCTGTTCACGGGGTTGCGCACCCTGGTCGAGCGCCACGGCGCCCTGCGGAGCCTCTTCTCCGTGGGAGCGGACGGAGAGCTCGTCCAGGAGGCGACAGCCGAGGGGGAGCTCGTCGTCGAGCTGTGCGAGGCCGTGAGCAGTCAGGACGACGACCTGTACGGTCTGGCCACGGACCTGGAGGCCCGGGTCAAGGGGTACCGCTTCGACCACGGGGCGGAGTGGCCGGTCAGGGTCGGCATCGGCGCGTTGGACGGCGCCCCTCTGGTGGTCCTGCTGTCGGTCTCCCATATCGCGACCGACTTTCCCGGCCTGCGCCTCCTCGCCTCCGAGCTGCACGCGATCGTGCACGGTGAAGGTGTGGGGCCGCCGCCCGTCCAACCGCTCGACTTCGCCGGATGGGAGCGCTCCCCCCAGGGGCGGCGCGTCCAGGAGCGGGGCCTGCGGCACTGGCGGCGCACGCTGGAGTCGATGCCGCCGAGGCTGCTGTCCGAAACCGACGGTGCCGCCGAGCAGCCGCGCTATCCGAAGGTCTGGCTCCGTTCGAAGGCCGTGCAACTGGCTGCGACGGCTCTGGGCACCCGCTGCCGGGTGGGCAGCTCGGCCGTGCTCCTGGCCACGGCCGCGCTGCTGCTCGGCCGGGCCGCCGGGGAGCCGAGTGTGACGATGGTGCTCATCGCCGGAAACCGGGGGCGCCCCGAGCTGCGCGGCTACGTGGGAAACCTGGCCCAGGACGTCCCCGCCGACGTCGACCTCACCGGCAAGGACTTCGCCGCCGTGGCCCGTAGCGCCTGGTCCTCCTCCGTGACCGCCTACCGCAACGCGCGCTGCGACAGGGCGCAGACCACACGACTGCGCGAAACCGTGGCCAGGGAACGGGGTACCGACCTGGACCTGGCCTACTACTTCAACGACCTGCGCCCCGTGGGCCGCCAGGCGCCGACGGGCGGCGTTCCGACGGCCGAGCAGGTCAGGGCCGCGCTGCCGAGCACGAGTACCGGGGTCGGGGCCGGGGCCGAGCGTGACAACCTGATGCTCTTCCTCAACATCGCCGATGCGGGTGAGCAGGGGATCGAGTTGAGCCTGAGGGCCGACTCCCGGCGGCTCGGATCATCCGCGATGAGGGATTTCCTCCTGCGCTTCGAGGGCCTGCTGCTCGCGGCGGTCGAGCACGGGGAGGGCAGCGGATGCGAGCAGCTCCTGGAACTGGCGGACGCGCCGGTGTGATCGACCCGCTCCCGGGCCGGGCGGGTGCCTTCCGATCGCGGCACGGCCCGGCCCCGTGTCCCGGCCGCCGTACCGGACACCGCCCACGCGCGCGTGAGAGGCTGGGAATCCGACCGGCGACAGCGGAGGAACCCCCATGGCAGGCGTCGACGCGGTGGTGGTCGGCAGCGGACCCAACGGGCTCGCCGCGGCGGTCACCCTCGCCCGCGCCGGGCTGGCCGTGGAGCTCCACGAACGGCACGACGCGGTCGGCGGGGGCCTGCGCACGGAGCCGCTGTTCGACTCCGACGTCGTCCACGACCTCTGCGCGGCCGTCCACCCGATGGCCGCGTCGTCCCGCTTCTTCCGCGAGTTCGACCTCGCCGCCCGGGGGGTGGAACTCCTGCGGCCCGCCGCCTCCTACGCCCACCCGCTTCCCGGCGGCGGCGCGGCCGTGGCGTGGTCGGACCTGGAGGACACCTGTGCCGGACTGGGCGCGGACGCGGACCGGTGGCGCCGCCTCATGGGCCCGCTCGTGGCGCACAGCCGCGGTGTGGTCGACCTGGTCATGTCCGGTCAGCGCTCGCTCCCCTCCGACCCGGCAGCGGCGCTCCTGCTGGCCCGGCGCGTCCTGGCGCACGGGTTCGGCCGCGGCCCCTTCACCACCGAGGCGGCCAGGGCCCTGTTCGCCGGTGTCGCCGCGCACGTGGTCGGCCCCCTGCCCTCGCTCCCCGGCGCCGCCGTGGCCGCCCTGCTGGGGCACCTCGCGCACACGGGCACCGGATGGCCGCTGCCACGGGGCGGGAGTGCCACCGTCGCCGACGCCCTGGCCGCCGACTTCACCGCGCACGGCGGCGTCATCCGCACCGGCCACGACGTCGGGGACCTGCGCGACCTCCCGCGCGCCCGCTCGGTGCTGCTGGACGTGGCGCCCCAGGGCCTCCTGCGTCTGGCGCGCGGCCGGCTACCGGCCGGCTACCGGCGGGCGCTGGAGCGCTATCGATACGCGCCCGGTGCGGCCAAGGCGGACTTCCTCGTCGGCGGGCCCATCCCCTGGGCCGCCCCGGAGGTGGGCACGGCGGGCACCGTCCACCTGGGCGGCACCGCCGCGGAGATCGCCGCCGCCGAGACCGCGACGGCCCGCGGCCGACGCGTGGCGGAACCGTTCGTGCTGCTGGTGGACCCGGCCGTGGCCGACCCCGGCCGCGCCCGGAACGGCCGTCGCCCGGTGTGGGCCTACGCCCACGTGCCCAACGGCGACACCCGCGACCCCGTGGACCTGGTCCGCCGCCGCATCGAGGCCTTCGCCCCCGGCTTCTCCGACACCGTCATCGCCGCGCGGGGCGTCTCCGCCGCGCGGATGGAGGAGTACAACCCCAACTACGTGGGCGGCGACATCTCCGCCGGGGCCATGTCCCTGCGCCAGGCGGTCCTGCGCCCCGCGCCCCGGTGGGACGCCCACCGCACGCCGCTGCCGGGGGTCTACCTGTGCTCGGCCTCCACACCGCCCGGCCCCGGGGTGCACGGAATGGCGGGCTACCTGGCGGCCCTGTCCGCGCTGCGCCGCGACCACGGCGTGCGGACCCCGCCGAGCCTGGCTCCGTGACGCCGCCCGCCGCCCACCCGTCCCGGACACGACCGTGGCCCCGGCCATACGTCCGGCCGGGGCCACGGTGGGAAGGGAGGCGTCCGGTTCCACCGGAGGGCTCCCGAGACGGCTCCGCGCACCCTCCGCCGAAGGGCCCGGGGGGCCGTGTCCTCGCAGGTCAGTCCCAGTCCAGGCCGCCGCCGGTCTGGTACTCGATCACGCGGGTCTCGAAAGGGTAGACCGGTTCTCCCGATCAGCGACAACGCTTCCGTCGCAGGTCAGACACAGTGACTGCCGTGGGCCTTCGGGGCCTCGCGTGGTCTGACGGGGTCTGCCGTCTCCCAAAAATCTCCCAACTCTGCGCCCTCCGGGTCCGCCCGGAGGGCGCACTCATGTCCGAATCGCCCACCCGGACCGGGACTGCGGCGTAGGATCTGGCCACGGCGTCCGCCCCGCCGCGCCCTGCACACCCGGCCCCTCGGAGACCCCCATGAGTGCCCCCTCCCCCCACCGAACGAAGTGGATCATCGGCGGCGGCATCCTCGCCGCCCTCATCGCGATCGCCGCGGTCATGAACGCGGCCGGCCTCTTCGAGGATGTCGATCCCGCGCCAGCGCCCGCGGCGACCGAGACCACGGAACCTGAGCCCTCCGAGGACCAGGCGGCCGCCGACGACAGCGGAATGTCCGAGGACGAGCAGGCGTTCCTCGACGCGCTCTACGAGGATGCGGCCGCGGCCGGCAGCGGCATCCACGGATTCGGCGACGAGGACAACGTCGAACTGGGGTACGCGGTGTGCTCCGACATCGAGGACGGCATGGCGCCGACCGAGGTCGTCCAGTCGCTCCAGGGCGTGGACGGGCCGATCGCCGACGTAGCCTCGGAACTGGTCGGGCACGCACAGGCACACCTGTGCGATTGAGCTCGACGCGCCGGACATCGTGGTTCCGTCGTGTCCGGCCCTGTCCAGAATCGTTCAGGATCATCTTCGGCTGTTCGAGTGCTAGTCCAGGTCACCTGCTGCCGGTAGAGTGTTCCTGGGTTGCTTTCAGGTAAAGCACGAACGGGCCCCCAGCTGATGCTGGGGGCCCGTCTCGTTGTCGGTGCTACCGCCGGGTGATGAGGTTCTGGAACGCTCTCCACTCATCCGCCGGGAACGTGATGTGTCCTTCATCCGGGTGCTGGGAGTCGCGCACGGCGGCGCCGCCAGGGAGGTCAGCGACCTCCACGCAGTCCTGTGTGGTCGGGCCGCTGTAGCTGCTCTTGCGGAAGTTCAGGGTGTGGGTTGTCTCAGGCATCGGTGCTTCCTATGGGTTCAGCAGGCCCCGAATGTAGTCCCGTGACTGATCTACGGGCAGGGCCGCTGCCTGTACATGATCGTATAGGTGCTGATAGTGCGTCACCTGTTGCGGCTTTTCCAGGTAGAGCTCTTCGCTGAGAACCTCGATGTAGACCACCGGCGGGTCGGGAGCGGGGAACTCCAAGAGGACCATCTGCCCAGTCATCGCCGCGTGTAGACCGTAGCTCAGCGGCAGCACCTGGATGCCGATGTTCGGCTGGAGGCTGGCCTCGATCAAGTACTCCAGCTGCCCGTGGAGGTCGGGCGGGATGCGCGCCAGCGCGGCCTCGTCGATGATCGCCCATAGAGTCGGGATCGGAGCCGTGTTGAAGATCGACTTCCGGAACATCCTCGCCTGCACACGCAGGTTCAGCTCCGTCTCGTCGACCATGCCGCGTGTCGAAATCATCGCCCGCGCGTACTCGGGCGTCTGAAGCAATCCGGGGATGGTCATGCACTGGTAGGTCCGGATCCGGCTCGCCTCAGACTCCAGGCCGACGAACTGACCCGTGCCGAGCGCGTCCCCGAACGAGGCCCACCAGCCACGCTGGTTCCCCTCGCGCGCCAAGGTGATCAGGTCCAGGCGCTCCTGCGTATCCGTGATCTCGTAGATATCCAGCAGGACAGCCAGATCGTCGAGGTTCAACCTCTTCCAGTTGGCCTTCTCCATGCGGATGAGTTTGCTCAGCGACCACCCGCGCGGCTTCCCAGAGCGACGCTTCGCCTCGGCCGCGACATCCTCGGCATTCAGCCTGCGCTCTTCCCTCAGCTGACGCAGCTGCCGCGCGAGTCGCTTCCGCCTCAGCGTCGGGCTGCTCACGTCGTCGGTACTCCCCGGGGGCTCGGCCTGTCGGTCTCCCGATCCTACGGCCCCTACTGAAGATCCAGACATTCCACGCAACCTCCATGTCCCAGCGGCATGCCATAGAAGATTCTTGCATTCATCTAAAGATGGCATTGCAAATAACCGCTACGCGGGGGCACTATGGACTCACCTGAAAGCACGCCGGACCACCCATCCGGCCACCGACCCAGGAGGTCGCCCTGTGCGATACCTGACCTATGTCCTACTGCTGACGCAGCGGCTCGCCTGCGCCGGCGCCGCCGAACTCCGCAGGCGCCGTGACCGTGACCGGTCCGAGCCCGGCCCCGCGCCAGCCACCGGCCCCGTCCGCGTCATCCTGCCGAGCATGATGACCGGGCGCCGGGCACCGGACCTGCCGCTGCAGTCCCGCGCCACTCGCCCGGCAGAGCCCGCCCTGGCGATCGACTTCTCGCGGCGGGCTCAGGCCCGCCACGCGACGGGCCGAGGGCAGGTGGCAGCATGACGCGCCTGTCACGACGCCGCATGCGTGTGCGCCCTTACGCCCCCGAACCGACTCCCGGGTCGGTGTCCGTGCCCGAGGACCTCCTGATAGCCGTTGCGACCGGCACCATCAGCCTGTGCCTTATGGCGGTGAGGCTCCGATGAGCAACCGCATCGACCAGGGCACACGCGAGCTGTTGGACGCGATCGAGGCCACCCTCACTCCCCCACCCGCCGCCCCGCACGCATGGGAGGAGCGGCGTCAGCTGCTCGCGGCCCGTGCCCTGTACATCCGCGGGGTTCTCGGCTCGGCCGGTTCGCCTGACGCCACCGCCGTCGGCCTGGCGGAGTTGATCAGGCAGGCCGACGCCGACCCCGAGCTCGCGGTCACCTACGAGATCGCGCCCGTCGACGACGAAGCGGTGACCCCATGACGGCGATGACCGATCACGCCCCGAAGTGCCGCACGCGGCCGCGCGTGCGCACCGTCGTCGAGGTGCACGAGCTCCCGGACATGAAGTCCCTGCGGCAGTGGGCCAGCGCACATCACGTGACCGTGGAGCACCTCGGCTCCACCTGGGAGAAGCCGGGTGAGGTCTACGGCGCCCGCGACGGCGTCCAAGTCCGCGTCTGCCGAACCTCCCAGGACCGCCTCCCGCCAGTCTCCTGGGAGTCCCCGCTGGAGCACCTGCCAACCACCTAAGACCGGCCGCGCGTCGAGCCGTCCCCTTGTCCTCGGCGCGCGGCCCCAGCCACGTCCTGAGCCACCCCCCGAAGTCCACGAGGAGCAGCATGGCCACCGCCAATGACGTCGTCCGCATCATCGCCGCCGCCGAGCAGATCGGCCTGGAACCGGTCGCGGAAACCACCAGTGACGGGTCCCCTTGGGCGGTGGACCTGCGGGTCATGGATGGGGCTCGGGTGGCCGCCGCAATCCGCGTGTACCCGTACCTGGGCACGTGGCGGTACGAGGCCCCGGCGCGGGTCGGCGCCGCCCAGCGTGACGGTCTGAGCAGTCGGCATCTGGCGTCCCTGCCCCGTCAGTTGACCCCCGCGGCCCTGCGTCGCCTCGACCACTACTTCGCGAAGGTCACCAACCTGCGTCCCCCGGCCCCGAAGCCGCCGCGCGTGCGCGAGGACGTGCTGCCGTGGATGCGGCCCGGCTACTGGGAGGAACGGCTGAAGCGCCGCCATGAGAATTCTGCGCACCTGTCGGGTGTGCGGGCATGACGTCGCCCCGGCCTGCACAGGTCGGGGCGACCCCGGGGTTTCGCGGCTGCAACCGCCCCCGGCAATCCGTAGCGGATCACTAGGAAGGGTAGACGTGAAGAACCTGCAGACCCAGAGGCGGAAGTCCTTCAACTGGCACAAATCCAAGTACTCCCAGGGCGTGTCGAACTGCGTGGAGGTCGCGGAGGGAGCGGAGACGGCCGTCCGAGACACGCAGAACCGGGATCTGGGATACCTGCTCTTCGGCGCGGGGGAATGGACCGGGTTCCTGCGCGCAGCGTCCTGACGATGCGGCCGCGCGCCGGGCCGTCCCCCGGCGCGCGGTCCTCTCCCCCGACCATGGAGCCCCCGATGCCCCCGACTGCGTGCCCCCACTGGTGCGAAGCCGACCACTCCGCAGAACGCGGCCAGCCCTTCAAGCGCCACATAGCGCTGATCCTGGATCTCGATCAGCGCATCACCATCTGGGTGACCAGGTCCGACACCTTGGTCGGGCAGATGAGAGAGCCCGAGCGCGTAGAGGTCACCGTGGCGCTCCGGACGGGTCAGGTGCACTACATCCACTGGGACGCCCCGGCCGCACGAGACGCCGCCGAACTCCTGGCTCATGTGGGTGCGGATGAGATCAGCCATTCGCTCCGACAAGCCGCCGACCTCATCGACCCCCGACCAACCGAGAGCGTGCCTCAGGCACGCTAGGAGACACCCGTGCCCAGGCAAAGCGGCCCTTTGGGGAAGGTACTGCTGCCGAGCCGGGGCACGGGCAGCCGCCTCGCACAGCGGGGCGGCGGGGGGCCGCAGGAGCGATCCTGCGGCCCTCTCTCATGCCTTCTCTCGGACGCAGAAGGGCCCGGCCGGTGTGTCCTCACCGACCAGACCCGCGTCCGCCTCCATCAGCTCAGAACCCTGGAGACGAACGTGCCCAACACCGTATCCTCCTCTGCTCCCAGCCGCAGGGGCCCGGCGATCACGATCAGCGGGTCCCTGGCCATCGCCGTGGGCCTGGCGGCAGTCAGCTACTCCCACCTCTTGGAGGCCGTGATGGCCGGCGGCGCCGACCTGTGGGAAGCCATCATCATCGCCGGCACCGTGGACTCGCTGATCCTCATGGCGATCTGCACCATCGCCGACGCGCGCCGCCGCGGTGTCCCCGTGCCCGCTGTCGCTGTCGTCGCCCTCCTGGCCGGGATTGTCGCGACGACAGCGGCGAACCTCTACGGGGGTGTCGCCCACGGGTGGCTCGGTGTCGCCATCTCCCTGTGGGTGCCCATCGCGGCCCTGCTCGCCGAGCAGCTCGTCGCCCGGGTGATTCGTCAGACCCGGACGACACCAGTCGCCGCCGAGACGACACCGGCGGCCGACAGCGACACCGCGACGGACGCGCCCAGCGACACCCAGCCCCCGACACCGGATGGCACCCGGCCGCCGACACGCCGCGACACGACCCGACCGCCGAGCCGCCACGACGGCGGCCGTGTCGGCGACATTGCCCAGGTCGTGAGCCTCGGTCAGCTCTCGGACCGCGACCGGCAGGTGCTGGCCCTCATCGAGGAGCAGCCGGACATCACCGGCGTGGAGGTAGGTGAGCGTCTGGGCGTTCACGCCCGCACAGGCCAGCGAGCACTGACCCGTGCGCAGGCGCTCGCCCGAAAGGCCGCGGAGCAGGCGACAGCCACACCCGACACGGCGACACCGGCGGTGTCGTGCGACACGACAGGCGACACGGACGGTCGTGTCGCAGCGGCCACCTGACTGTCGCCGTCGGCGTACCCGGCCTGTGGACAACCGCTCGGGCGACACCGGGCCGGGTACGTCCACCGCATGGACGACCTGACTCCCGAAGACCGCGAGCTGCGCGCCTGGCTCGCCGAGCTCCTCGACGACACCGGCCCCGAGGGCGCCCGCCTCATCGCTGAGGCACTCGGACTCGATCCCGACGAACTCTGACCTGCGACAATGGTGAGGTGTCCCGACTTCCGTCGCCGCCCAGTCCACGCATCACCGGATACCCGCGCCGTGCCGCGGCGTGGGTGTGCCTGCTGGTGGACACCACGCTGCTGCGCGCGTGCCCAGCGCTCGCGGCATACCCGCGGGCCGCCGGCCGGGTGGCGTGGGCGACGACGCGCGCGGTCGTCTCGGCCCGCGGCCTGGGCGAGACCGACGCGGTGCTGTCAATGAGCTCGGTCATCTCCCACGAGCTCCTCGCAGGGTGGTTACCCGAGGAGGACATCGCTGTCCTTCGCGGTCTGCAGCTGGACATCCGCGAGGTGCCGGACGAGGACGAGCTGAAGCAACGACTCGTCCTGCTTCGGGAGGTCGGCCCCCGCCTACCGCGATACTTCCAGGACTGACTGCGCCTCAGCCCTGCCGCCGTCTATGCTCCGATCATTCCTCAGGATTGGAGCCCTCATGTCGCAGTACGGAGTTTTGCGGTGACTGGCGACCAGATCATCTCAGTGTTCGCCCTCACCGTCACCATGATCGCCTGTCTCGTCACCGTGCTCGCCTGGTTGGCGAACAGGCGATCAGCAGCCGCTGCTGAACGGTCCGCTTCGTCCTCCGAGCGGTCCGAGCGATCGTCAGTGCGCTCTGCGGAAGCCGCAGAGCGCAGTGCGTACGACAGCGCGCGCATGACCGCCATACAGATCGATCAGCGGCACGAGGAACTCCAGCCACACGTGCCGCCTGCCTTGGAGACCTTCACGGTTTCGGATCCGAACCGGGCGGGGCTTCACATGGTGAAGGCAATCCTGGTACTCGAACCGGGTGAGGGGCCGCCTCGTGACTACCGCCTCGACGTAGTCGGCCGCACCCTGCACAGCACGACGCCCATATCCGGACCCCCAACCGTGCGGCCGGGTCAGAGGGTAGAGCTGTACCTCGGATCGGTTCGGGCGGAGGAGCGGCTCAGCATCGTCGAGTTGTCGCTGCGGTTCCGACCCAACACGGCCGGAAGTGGCGAACCGAAGCTCACGACCTGGTCGTGTCCCTGCGGTCTCCCGGATCTGGAGAGCGGGCACTGGTTGTCCGTGGTCGGAATCGACTTCGATCCCGTTCCCGCGATCGACGTCGAGGCCGACGACGGGTACAGCTTCTAGTCCGCGGCCTCGGTCTTTGGTGGCCGGCCCCCGCCGGCGCCCTTGCCGGGCCGGGCCTCTGCCCAGGCGTCGATGGTGTCGGGCGTCCACACCGGTGACCGGCCGTAGACCTCGTCCGGCGGCGGGAAGTCGCCAGGGCGAGGGGCGCCGTCGCGGCGCCGCTTCGCGGCGTGGCGGTGGTAGCCCTCGACGGTAGCGGCCGAGAGTGGGCCGCCGCCCTGGCCGGTGATCTTGTGGTGCTTCGCCAGGTACTTGGGCAGGTCGGAGAGCGCTAGATACGTTGGCACGTTCACCGTGTCAACGTTACACGTAGGTGCGCGTGCGTCGGAAGACGCGCGCGTCCGCCGGGCCGGGATAGCGTCGCGACGGCACCCCGGGACGCGCCGAAGGAGGGTGTGCCATGGACGACGCCCGCGCGAGCCTGGCGTGCCCGAGCCGTGCGTTCGCGCATCGGCCGCAGGCGGGATCGGCCCGCCTCGGAGCGCTCGGGGGCGAGCACCCCACTGAGCCGACACGAAGAAGCCCCCGGCGAGGGCGAATTCGAGGGGTCGTCGCAACACAGCTGATCAACTGGCCACGGCCAGGAGCTTAGCCAAACGCTCGGCTGGGGTCTCCCAGCCGAGCGTCTTGCGTGGGCGGGAGTTCAGTTCGGCAGCGACCTCCTTCAGGCGCTCACGGCCGTGCGCGGCCAGGTCAGTGCCCTTGGGGAAGTACTGCCGCAGCAGCCCGTTCGTGTTCTCGTTCGACCCCCGCTGCCAAGGGCTGGAAGGGTCGCAGAAGTAGACCGGCATGCCGGTGGCCATCGAGAACTCGTGGTGCAGCCCCATCTCCGAACCCTGGTCCCAGGTCAGTGACCTGCGCAGATGCTCGGGCAGGGTCGAGACGGTCTCGACCAGGGCGTCACGGACGCTCATCGTGTCGCGCGTTCCGGGCAGGTGGACGAGCATCACGTAGCGGCTGGACCGCTCGACCAGCGTGCCGATCGCCGAACCGTTCTCCTTGCCCACGATCAGATCGCCCTCCCAGTGCCCGGGAACCGCCCGGTCAGCGACCTCGGGCGGGCGCTCGCTGATCATGACCATCGGGTACGGGAAGCGCGGCGTGCGCTGGTCTGGGCGGCGGCGAGGCCGACGCAGGGTGCGGCCGGTGCGCAGCGCCTTGGCCAGCTCGCGGCGCAGCTCGCCGCGGCCCTGGACGTAGAGCGCCTGGTAGATCGTCTCGTGGCACACGTGCATCTCCGCTTGGTCGGGGAAGCTCAGCCTCAGGTGGTGGCTGATCTGCTCCGGACTCCACTTCATGCCCAGGCGGTGCTGGATGATCTCGCGCAGGAGCGGGTTGGCTCCGATCTTGCCGCCCTTGGGGCGGGCCCGCCGGGCTCGCGCTCGGGCGTGTGCGGCGTGGGGGCGGTAGTCGTGGTTGCCGGGGTGGCGGTTGCGGCGGATCTCCCGGCTGATCGTGGAGGGATTCCGGCCCAGCTCGGCGGCGATGGTGCGCACGGACGCCTTCTCACGCCACCGGTCAGCGATGTGGATGCGTTCGTCTTCGCCCAGGTAGCGGCCGGATCGGACCTCGATCTTGCGTGTGAAGCCGGGACCGGTCGAGGTCGCCGGTGCGTCCTTCGCCGGCAGCCTCGACCGCTTCCTACGGCCCTCGGGGCGCCCGTAGCGCCACTCCCGTCCGGTGCGTGGGTTGACGCCCACCATCCGGCTCGCCTGCGTGTTGCTGTAGCCCTGTTCCACCAGGGCAAGGTAGCGCTCACGCTCGATCAGGAGCTTCTTGCGCCCCTGTGGTTTCCGGCTCTCGCGGATCTCGAAGTCGTCCACCGCACCCCTTCAGAGATGGGGTGTTGCAACGACCTCTAGAACTCAAGGAGGCCGGGGGCTGATGAGGGCTCAGTGGATCAGGTGCTCGACGACGAGCACAGCGACGAGGTGGTAGCCGATACCGGCCAGGCAGATGTGCAGCACGGTGAGGGCTCGGCTGGCGAGGGTGGGCTTCTTGTCGTCCATGGTGCGACCTCCGTAGGAGCGGAGCGGGTGTGACGGAGCAAGCGGCCATCCCGGCACAAGGGCGCGCGCAACCCGGCCCGACGAAGGAGGGCCGGGTCCCTGCTCTGTTCGCGTCCGCGCCTCGCGCACGGCGACGCCCCGGGGGGTTGTCACACCCGGTCCCCGGGGCGTCTGTCCCGCCAGCGGCGCGGGGAGGTCGCACCTTCCGCGCGCGGCGGGGGTCTCATTCTACGATCGCGTCCGCGCCTCGTAGAGGTCTGCGAGGCGTCCGATGTCGGCCGCCTCGGCGACACCGACGACCTTGCACGCCGCCGCGAGCGCCTTGGCGCGCTCCATGGCCATCATGAGGCCGGGGCCCCACCGGCTGATGTCGGTGTCCGGCCAGACTTCGCCGCGGTCGGCGAGGATCTCTGAGACGGTCCCCCACTCGTCGAGGGCCATCTCGGTCAGGGTCTTGCGCTCACTCGCCGTACTCACGGATGCCTTCCTCTCTCAGGTGGTCGTGCCGGTCGCCCTCGTCGTCGGCGCGGGCGTGCGCGAGCAGCCACGCGTGACCGGCTTCCGGGGCGCCGAGTTCGGTGAGGATCTCGGCGAGGTCGTCGGCCTCGGCGCAGGACAGCTGCGGGCCGATCTCGCACCGCAGGTCGGGGTCCGACCAGGTGTCGGTGTACCGGTCGGCCGCCCCTGCGTTAACCAGGATCACGCGGGGCGCGGGGTGAAGGGTGTGGACGGTCATCGCGGCCACCGCCCGCTGCGGAGCCGGTGCCGGTAGACCGTGGAGGCCATCCGGTGGCGGATGCGGTCGCGGGCGGCGCGCTCGGCGGCGGCGCGCTTCCACTCGGCGAGCATCGCCTCGAACTCGTCGTCGGAGGCGTTCATCCAGTCGGAGTTGGACATCGCGGGCTCCTTCCGGGGCCCCGGCTGGATGCCGGGGCCCGTGGTGGTTCAGGCGGCGAGCCGGAAGGCGTCGAACGCCTTCGTCTTCAGCGCGGTGATGGCGGGCTGAACGAGGATGCGCTCGGCGCGGGCGGCATCGGCGGCGTCGCCGTGCTTGCCCTTGACCGGCGCGTAGTGGTCGAGGTACTCGACGACGGACTGGTACCCGGCCCACGCGGTGCCCCGGATGGACTCCTGGGTGTCAGCCTCGACGAACAGCTCGTTGACGTCAGCGAGGATCCGGGCACGGTTGTTGATCTTGCGCTCGGTCGGTTCCTGGGGCTCGGGCCACAGCTCGCGGCCGACGATGTCCATGAACCGGCCGTCGGTGAGCTGCTGGTCGAGCATGCGCTCGGCCTCAGTCTGGAACTCCTCCAGGTAGGTGAAGCTCATCCCGAGCGCCTCGCGGGCGGCGGCGATGCGACCCCGGGCGCCGGAGGTGTGCCGGATGGCGTACACCGAGCGGGCGTCGGCCAGCGCGGCGGCCTGGGTGTTGGCGCACACGACCCTGACCGGGGAGACGAGCAGTCGCATCGCGGCACTGCCGTCGTGGCTGTTGAGTGCGGCCAGGTAGAGGTCGAGTTTGTCGGTTCCGGCGATGGTCATGGTCTCGGGGAGGCGCATGGTCACGAACACCTCGCGGCCCGCGCGCAGGGACCCGGCGGTCTCGAAGTGCGCGCCGGACTCGTCGGTGATGAAGTCGAGGACCTCGGTGAGCTCCTCGTTCTGGATGGGGAGGTAGCGGCCCTTGACGACTCCGAGCACGTCGGGGAGGCCGGTCTCGGGGTGGGTGCGGACGGTGGCGTAGGCGTCGGGCACGGACAGGGTGGCGCCGCTCTCGGTGATGTGCAGCGGGCTGGTGTGGACGTTCCACCGGTCCAGGCGCGCGGTGCGCAGGGCGGTGGTGGCGTCGAAGGTGTCAGGGAGGACGGTTCCGAGTCTGTGCCATGCGTCCTGCTGGGCGCTGACGAAGCTGGCGGTCCCGTCGGAGAACCTCTCTAGTTCGTGAGCCATGGTGGGTGCGACCTCTCGGTAGATCTGAAACCTTGACACGCTTACCGTGTCTATGTTTAAGTGTACCCGGGTGCGCCCGAGATATCCACGGTTACCGTGTCTAAGTTTCGGCTTCGCGGAATCACCTCCGACGTGCAGTTTGCTCCGGCACACTGGACATCACCCGCGCGCCTCCCGCTCAGACGCACCAGCACCGAGAGGCAGTCTCATGCCCCGCACCATGACCGCAGCAGCGACGGTGTCCCTGCTCGCCCTACTCACCGCCTGTGCCAACCAGGGACCGCAGCAGGCCGACGCGGACCCCGACACCATCGACATCCTCGTCACCCTGACCACCACGGACAACAGCGTCGGCCAGGCGCCCGCTGGAGACACACTGCAGTGTGTCTGGCGGGACCCCACCTACACCATCCGAGACGGCGCCGACGAGATCATCTCTACCGGCGACGCCACCAGCACCCTCGACGGAGACGCCACCGCAGCTGACCACCGCGCCGAACGCGGTCGCCAGCGCACCAACGATCCCTACCTGTGCACCCTGCCCTTCCTCGTGGAGGGCGTACCGGCTGCGGACTTCTACACGATCGAGGTCACCACCGTCGCTCTGGACATACGCGGCATCCTGGATGGCGACAGGTCCGGGCAGGAGGTCACGGCCGAGGTGACCGTGGAACGGTCCGACGCAGAGTCAACTACGCCAGTTGAGATCGAACTGTAGAAGTACGTGCGGTGACCTGCGTCGCGGCGTACGGTCGGGCTATGAATGACCTCGAAACCAGGATCCTGGGCATCGTCGCGCGAGAGCCTGGTACCCATCAAGCGAATGCAGTGGCTCGCGAACTCGGCGTCGAGAACGACGACAGGTTCAAGGACGCGGTCGAAGCCCTCAACCAGGAGCACGACGCTCTCTCGCACGTCCACTACGTTGGGGCCGACCAGCTTCCAAAGCCCGTCGTCGGAACGATCACGGGCCCCACCGTGCCGGGCCGTGAGCTGGCCCTGGCACTCGACCTGATCTGAGCACACGAAAGAGGCCCGGCACCCCCATTGGGAGTGCCGGGCTTATTCGTTGTCCGGAGGTCAGCCGAACATCTTGCCCCAGGTCTTCGGGCCCGTGAGTCCGTCAACGTCGCGGCCGATGAACCCGACCTCGCGCTGCCAGGCGGTCACGGCCGCCTTGGTCTTCGACCCGTATCGGCCATCCTGCGAGGCGCCGACCTTGCCCTGGATGTCCTTGATGTGCGGGCGGTCGGATGACCAGTAGTACCCGGAGTGGTTCCGGTCGTCCGCGGCCGGCGGGCCGAACCAGTGCCCGCGAGCCAGCGGAAACGGCTTCGGTGCGGGAGTCGGGTCCGGGGCTGGATCGGATGCGGTCAGGGCCCGCCGCAGCTCCTTCGCCGATTCGGGACCGTAGACCCTATCGATGGTGATACCGCGGGCGCGCTGCAGCGCCTCGACGGCCGCTTCCGTCTCGCCGCCGAAACGGCCGTCCGCGCCGTACCCGGGCAGCAGGGATGGCCGCCACTTGAGCAGTGCCTTCTGGAGCCGCAGGACCGGGGTTCCGGTCATCCCCCGCAGCAGCCACGGGTCACCAGTCGGAACCTGGAGCCCGGCCACGTCCCAGTAGGAGAACGTGGGCGCCGGGGCCGGGGACGATCCCCCTCCCCAGTTGCCGGAGCGGACCCGCCCGTAGAGGTGGTCGCCGGGGCAGGACGTCGAGATCCAGTCGCGGTGCCCGGTGATCGAGGCGCGCACGCCACGTGCGGCCAGCCAGGCCATGAGGGCGACGAACGCTGCGAGCTGCTTCGCCGACGGCTTCTGGTTGCCTCCGAGGATGAACTGGATGCCGATGTGTGTCGAGTTGGCGCCGGGCGCGTGGGCGCCGATCCGGTTGATGCCCCGGCCGGTGAGCACGATGCCGTGCCAGCAGATCAGCAGGTGGTAGCCGATGCCTGCCCACCCGCGTGAGCGGTGGTAGGAGTGCATCTGCCGGACCTGGGCGCGGCAGTTGGCGTGCGACCCCCACGCCAGGGCGCCCCCGTTGTAGTGGATGACCCGGCCCGACCGGGGGCGGCCCGAGGAGCCGATCACCGAGGGGATGCCCACGGTCGGCGCGCTCTCAATGACCAGACCCATCAGGACCGGCAGGGTCGTGACGACGGCCAACAGCCGCATCAGGTCCGCATCCGGTCCCAGCAGGTCGAGGAGCTGTGCGAGGTCCATGGGTCAGCCCTCGCTGGGGTCCTCGGTCGGGTCGACCGCCAGGTGGAGGTCGAACTCGACGGCGTCCTCCATGGCGGGGTAGGCCTCGCGGGCAGCGAAGATGTCCTCGACGCTCTCGGGGCTCCACACCTGGAGGCGGGTGAACACCCCGCCCGCGAGGATGAGCATCGACTCGATGTAGTGCTCGGTGAACACGTCCTCGATCGCCATGCCGTTGGCCAGGCGCCACCCGGTGAGCACAGCGACCAGGCCGACCGCGACATAAACCGCGGGGTTGCGCCGGTAGCGCACGAGGCGGCGCACGCGGCCGTAGAGCGTGAGCAGGAAGTCGGACATGGTGATCTCCTTGCGGGTGGGTGGCCGGGCGTTCCCCGGACATGCGAAAGCCCCGCGCGATGACGGGGCGAATACGGCTGGTGGCGAACCTCAGGTCAGTCCGGTGACCAGGCCGACGATCCCGCCGACGATGACCACGACCACGGAGATCACCGTGATCGTGTGGGTGCGCATCGCCTTCAACTCGGACTTCGTCACGTACTCGGGCAGGCGCTGGGACAGCGTCAGCAGCTCGGACTTCTTCGGCAGGTCGGCGATGCGCTGGTACAGGTCACGGATGCGGCCCTCGTGGTCGTCCTGGCGGTTTATGACCACGTCGATCTTGGTGCTGATGGCCACGAGCAGGTCGCGCATGTCGCGTTCGGACTCGCTCATGCCGGCACCGCCACGTCGGCCTCGATGGCCAGCTTGAACTGGGCGTGCGTGATCCTCCGACTCACGGAGTCGTTGTGCTTGACCAGGAACGCGACCGGAGTCCCGGGGTGCACGAACATTTCGTGGTGCTTGGACTTGTACTGGCCGCCGGGGGTGGGCTGCTCATCCTCTGTGGCCGTGGAGTCGTAGCCCGTGGACAGGTTGAGGGGGTCGCGGACGAACCGGTCCCGGGTCTCCGAGTAGCTGCCGCCCTCCCAGAACACCATGGCGGTCAGCCAGCCCCACCCGGTCACGTGCGGCCAGATCAGTCCCGATCGGCCGTCGGTGTCCCAGGACGTGATCGAGTAACCGTCAGGCTGAGCGACCTGGTGCATGTCCCACGCGTCGTAGCTCTCCGCGGCTCCGAAGGGGAAGCGGACGATCGTGTACTGATTCGGCGGGATGAGCTGGTCCGTGCTGCGAATGAGCGAGCACACGTACAGGGCCACGGAGCCCTCCTCTGGGTCGGGGATCCTGCGCGGGGGTGCGCAGGGTGCGGGTCAGTACGGCAGGACGATGAGGCGCCTGCGCTGGAAGGTGGCCTCGCCTGAGCTGGTGCGGTACTTCATCGTCCACGTGTTCTCGCCCGGGTTCAGATCATCGAAGAACACAGCGTGGGTGGACTGGTGGCGGCCGGCGGCACCAGTCGAGTTGGTGAGCGCCCGGATGTCGTCGCCGGCGATGGTCGTGTCACCCGTGACATCGACGGTGACCCGGCACGTCGTCGGCTCGCTGTTGGAGGACCGCATCTCGCAGGACCACAGCGCGAGCGCGAGCTCGCCGGTCTGCACAGTCACCGTCGGCCCCTGCGTGGCCAGGTCGTCGTAGCTGGTGGAGGTGGTGGCCTCCTCAGTGCTGATGGTCTGCCTGCGGCCGACTCGCTCCACGATGCGGTGCGCAGTGTCGGTCACGAAGTAGCCGCCCTGCTCGGTCGCTTTCGCGGGGGCGGTTTCCAGGAAGTTGTCCCTGAGGTGGGTGTTGAGTTGGGCGGCAGTCAGGGGGCTGTTCGCCACGAAGGTCATGGGCGCTGTCCACGCCATCGGGGTCCTCCTCAGAAGGGGATGACGATGAGGCGCCGGTGCCGGAACTCGCCGGTGCCGCCGGAGACGCTGTACTTGGCGGTGAACGTGTGGCTGCCGGGTGTCAGGTCGAGGCCTGCGCCGGCGCCGTGCATGGCGAGCGTGGAGGTGGTGATGGACACGCCCGCTCCGCCGAACACCCCGACGGACCGGTTGTCGGCTGGGCCCTGTGAGGTGGCGCCGGATGTCTCGTAGGACATGCGCGCGGACCCGGTCGAGTCGGTGTTCTGGGCCTGGCCGTGGACGATCACCAGGGCCTGGGCGCCGGTTTCCACGGTCACGGACGGCCCGAACGTGTCCAGGTCGGTGTAGGACGTGGACGTGGTGGTCTCGGTGACTAGGACACTGTCCGCAACGATCTGCCGTTCGGCGATCGAATTGGAGCCGTCGGCCACGAAGTAGCCCCCCGCAGTGGTGGCCACCCCTGGCGCGGTCTCCAGCAGGTTGTCCCGCACGCTGGCGTTCCACTGTGCGGCGGTGAGCGCAGCTCCGGCCACAGCGGTCAGTGGAGCAGACCACGCCACGACGTGCCCCCCTCCACGCCAGGTGCCGCGCCGCCGGGCATGAGCTCGTTCTCGTGCTCGGCCGCCTCGGCGTAGAGCTCGACAACGCTCTGCCCGTGCGGGCACCCGGCGCGCACGGCCACCGGGTGGTCGACGGGGAACCAGTTCCGGGTGGCCGGCACGGGCCGCTCCATGAGCGCCTCCCAGATCTGGCCGGCATCGGGTGGCCACTCGACCGGGGTGACCAGGTGGCATTCGAAGCACTCGCTGACTGACTGGTGGCGGCGCAGCAGTTCGGCGCCACCGCAGTGCGGCCGGATGCAGTCCGCGACCCAGCGGCCGTGGTTGACGTAGGCGCGCACGGGCACCGCGGTCACGGGTGTACGCCAGATCGACGGCGTCTCAGGGGCGGCAGGGCCGCCGCGCACGAGCCGGTTCATTGCGCCCATCAGGCGGTAGCGAGATTTCAATGTCCCAGGAGCCCTTCGTCGAGGTTGGACTGGTCGAGGACGAACAGGGTGTCGGGGTCATCGACCCCGGCCCGCCCGAAAACGCCTTCGTCGAAGCCGCGGTCGTCGTCGTCGAACGTCAGCGCATTCGTGAACTGCTCGCGCACTCGCTCGCACCCGAACGCGGCGCGGTGGTCGTGGCCGACCTCGGCGATGTCGTGCTCGATGCGCTCGATGTAGTGGTCGTGGTCGGTGAACGACTCGCTCTCGACCAGCCGGACTCGGTCGGACAGGTCGCGCTGCAGGATCTGGTCCATGCGCGCGGTGTGGCCCTTGCCGACGATGGTGATGGTCATGATCGGGAGCCGGTCGGATCGCTGCCCGAGGATGAGGCGCGCCATGTCCGCCACGTCGTGCACGCCCGCCAGGTCGAGGTCGCCCTCGTAGTCGCGGCGGCCGTAGGCGGCGATGGACTCGGTGTCCTCGATCAGGACCTGGACGGTCCGTGCGACCGGCACGGGGGTGGCCCGAAGTCTCAGCCCACGGATGGTCGCCCCGGCGGTCCCCGCCTCCAGCCGGATCTCGGTGGACTGGCCCGAGGTGCGCGACAGCGACACGGCCAGCTCGCCGGACAGCACGACCAGGTCGTGGTCGACGGGGTAGATGTGCTCGGCGTCCGCGGAGGTGACCCGGGATCCGGCGACCGGCGTGTGGGCGTACACGAACGGGTCGTCGGCCTGGACCCGGATGGTCCTGACCTCGCCCGCGGCCAAGGTGATGATGCCCTCGTCCTCCCACACCACCTCTTCGCGGGCGGGGGCCCTCTCGGGTACGTCTACCTGCAGGGTGTTGACGATGTCCTTCCACCCGATGTCGTAGTCCACAGGGCGGGAGAAGACGGGTTCGGTGCCGGTGTCGCGGATGGTCGCCTGCGAGGTCAGCGAGGCGTCGCGCTGGAGACGGTGGTGGCGGTCACGGAACACGAAGTCACCGGAGGAGGACACGAACGCGAACGCTGCCGGGCCCTCCGCCTCCACAACCTTGGAGAGCACGTCGAACGCGTCGTCGCTCTCACCCCACCACCACCGGAGTGTCGATGCCCCGGGGTCCAGGTCGCGGCGGTCGGCAGGCCAGCCGATGGCGTCCAGGATGATGCCGATCGCCTCTCCGGTGCGCACGGAGGCGTACAGCTCGGTGGACAGCTTCGCGCCGCGGAGCCGCGCGAGGGTGTCCAGCGCCGTCAGCTGCACTGACCGGGATTCCCGCGAAGGGTCCAGCTCGTAGTCGTCGAGGTGGCCGCGGAACAGGTCGTAGAGCTTGTCCTGCCAGGTGGCGCGGATGAGGACCGGCCGCCCCGGGCCGACTTGCCCGACGAGCGGGCTGTTCGGGTTGTCCGGGGAGTAGTCCTGGGACCGGTTGTCCAGCTCCCAGCCTGTCTGCCCCGGAGAGATCGCTGACAGCGACCGGGCGTGGTCCCGCCCGTAGGAGATGTCCACTGTGGTCCGCAGCCCCAGGACCCGGTCGGTGATGTCCTCGCCGGGCCCGAGCAGCTGCACGACGTCGACGGACGCCTCTTCACCTGAAGCTGCGGACTCGTCGACGCGCATGATCGAGACCTGGTCGACGAACACCGTCTCGCCATCGTTGACGTCGTCGACCGCGATGATCTTGACGTTGACCGTCGTGGAACTGGCCGTGAAGGTCCGGCTGATCCGCTCCCAGGTGTCCGTCGTGACACTCGCTGTCCCGAAACCGCCCTCCGCGAACGGGCTGACGCCGGGCCCGCCTGCCCCCTCGGGGACGAACACCCACGCGCTGAACTCGTACTCCGCTCCGACCTCGAAGCCGGGCACGTCCCGTTGGATCTGCGGGAACTCGCCGGAGGTCGCGGTACCCCAGGTGACGAACAGCGACCCGGCCCCTTGGAAGCTGCCCTGCGTGGAGTGGGCCAAGACCGGCGGACCGCCACCGCCCGGCACCCAGTGCGTGGCGCTGTCACCGCCGCTGTTGGAGATCTCCGAGTCGTCCTCGAAGGTCGACTCCAGGATGACGTCCAGGTCTGGGCGCACCACGGCGGTGTGCGACGCCCCGTGTGCGGTGAAGGAGTAGGTGAGCTGCTCCCACGCATCGTGGGTGGTGGACACGGTTCCCGCGCCGAAGCCGTTGATACCGAGACGCACCGGCGTGGAACCGGTCGGGACGTACACCCACGCGGACAAGTCGTAGGCGCGGCCGACGAGCAGACCATCGAGCACACGGCGCGCCGACTGGCCGGGGCTGTCGTCGGTCCACTCCGCGAGCAGGGACTGGCCGCCCGAGCGGGCGCGGGCAGCGGACACCGACACGGTTGGGGACAGATCCGGGTCCGGGGTCGGCTGGAGCGACGCGACCGCGATCGTGACGCCGTGGGCGCGCACGAACTCGGCGTTGGCGTCGAAAGCCAGCGACGCCGTGGTTTCGGCACCGTCGAGCTGGCGGGTCGCCAGCGCCCCGGCGGTGAAGTCGTTCGAGGACTGGTCGGTGCGCCGGGTCAGGCCCGAGGGCCCGTCGATGGTGACGGGCTGGCTCCCGGCGGTGGTGTAGGTGATGCGCAGGCGCGGGCGCTGGCTGCTGCTGGCGTCGTACCCGCGGAAGTACCCGTAGTCGTTCCGGTTGCCCGCGGTGGGCCGTCCGGTGGTGATGCCGGTCGTGGTGGCGTCCCGCAGCTCCTCACCGATCGTGGTCGGCAGGTCGACGTACTTGGTCTGGCCCTTGTTCCACGAGTGTGAGGAGCGGTTGAACGTGCCGGACGTCGACGATGACCCGCCGGGCTCGGAGGTGTTGGCGTGGGTGCCGAACCGCGCGGTCAACCCGGAGTTGTACCAGGAGTGCTCGTTGGACATGCGGAGCTCGACCTGGTCGATCGTGCTGCCCGCGAGGTCAGTTTGGATCGTCGAGTGGTCGAAACCGATCTTGCCGTACTGGTAGCCCGTGCCATCGCCCAGCAGAGTGGCGCCCTGGTACAGCCGGGTGCCGCTGCGCTTGCCGTAGTCGTACCAGGACGCCGACCAGGTCGCCGTGTACGTCTTGGTCAGGGTCTCCGGCGGCGGGGTAGTGTACTGGGCGCCCACCCACCGCAGCTCCACGTCGTCGGCGTTCGTCGGCGTGATCCCAGGTGTGGGGATCGACGTGTCGTCGGCGAACGGGTCGAACGCGGCGACGGCGGGCGTGACCGCACCGTCCGCGCCCTGCACAGCCGCGATGGACACGCACCCGTCCGCACCGGACCCCTGAGTGAATCCATAGCTCGCTGGTTCGGCCCCACCGGCCTCCTTCCACCACACCTTCGTGTGGAGGCTGTCGGTGCCACCGGTGATCGTGCTGCCGAGCTGCTGCCACGTGGCCCCGCCCGTTGGGGTGCCTAGGTCGGAGGCGTCACCGAGGTTTGAGGTCTGGCACGCCACGAGGATGTCTCCCTCGCTGGCGCCGGAGGGCTTGGTCACCGAGAACGACGCACTGTCCGACTCGGCCGAGGACACCGACCGGATGCTTGCCGGGGTGGGCTCGGGCGGCACCGGCGGATCCGGGTAGCCGTCCCATCCGTCCAGACCGGCCTCGAATCCGCCGTCGTTGTCCCAGTCCACGAAGAACCCGTACTGGGGGATCTCTCGACTCATCGGCGAGCCCTCACGGTTCCGGCGGCGACCCGGCCTTTGCGCTCGGCCTCGGACAGCGCTGCCACGACCATGTCCTCCGCCTGCCGCTTCGAGCCGACTGGCCCGTGGAAGTGCAGGTGAAGCTCACGCGGGCCGCCCGCGTCGTAGTCGGCCCGCGTGAGCGCCTCAGGCTTGCCGAGCCGGTTGTCCAAGAGGTTCAGCCCCGGGGCCAGTAGTGCGCCCTTGTCAGCGATCGTTGATGAGCCACCGCCTGCCACTCCATCGCCCATGACCGGACGGAACCCGTACCTGGTCGTGAACATGGAGTCCCTGGCACCCCTGGCGCGGGTGCCGACGTTGACCCCCTTTCCGCCGCCGGCCGCCTCAACGTCGACCCCCATCAACGTGCCGGCCATGTGCCCTACGCCGGCGTGCGTGTTCCCGATCATGAACGGGGACTGCAGGCCCTGGACCCAGCCTGCGGGCGCGGATGCCCCGCGGAAGAGATGGGTGCTGTACCTGCGGAAGTACGGGCCCACGCCCCTGATCTCGTTCTCGATGGCCGCCATGAAACCGCTGCAGTCGTACCCGGCCGGACCGGCGCCGCCCCAGATGTAGGGTTTGCCGTGCTGGGCGCGGGCGAAGGCTGCGGCGCGGCGCAGGCGGGCGCTGGCGGACTCCAGCCCGACCCACCCGGCGGCGCCTCCAGCCATGGACGCGGCGTGATCGTCGTCCGCGCGGCCGAACCGGCTGAGCACCTTCTCCCGGACCATCTTGAAGGCGTGCCAGGGGATGCCGTGGAAGTCGTCACCGGTGCCGAACTCGGACTTGATGTTGTCCCGGATGGCGTTGAGCGGCGCGGTGGCCCAGGATTTCGCCTTGCCGACGATGTCATTCCACTTGTCGCTGATCCACTGGCCCACGATGCCGCCGCGGGCGAACCCGAGACCGCGCGCGAAGCTGGGCAGGCCGTCGGCGGGCGCCTGGCCGAGTCCGAGTGCGGAGGTGCGGTCCGACAGCCGCCGGACTGCGCCGACACCGCCGTTGTTCGCGGCGTGGTTGAGGTTGTGTACGAAGCCGGGGCCGAGCGCCTTGACGACCTCGGGCACCAGAACGGCTTCACCGGACCGCATGGGGGTGAGCACGTCGTCGCGCTTGGAGCGCATGTACCCGGGCAGGATGCCGCCGCGCCGGAACCCGCGCGGAAGCGTCATCCTGCCGAGCTTGGAAATCCCTGGGACCTTGTCGGCGACCTTGTTCCAAAGCTCTCGGAGACCGTCGTTGTAGACGGTCTTTATGACGAATTTTACGGGTGCTTTTGCGACCTTTTCGAGCTTGTTCCAGACCTTTTCGACGCCGTCCTTCGCCTTGGTGAATGCACTGATCACCTTGTCCTTGAGGGACACGATCGCGCTGACCACACGGTCACGCAGCGACTTGGCCTGTGCGACGTGCCAGGACACCAGGGCGCCGAAGATCGCGCGGGCCCGGTCCCGCAGGGTGGTGACTCGGGAGAGGAACGCCGCGACCAGGTTCGCGATCGTGGAGACAACCCGCTTGTGCAGGTTGAGGACCTTGCCCACGATCCAGTTCACGATCGCGAGGAAGATGGCGAGGGCCATGGCCTTGAGCTTGTTGAACCAGGCGACGATTCCGAGCACCAGGTCGGGGATGATGGAGTTCCCGACGATCCTGTTGTACAGGTCGATGATCGGCTGGATGATGATCTGGTAAAGCGCCTTGAGAATTCCGCCGATCAATGTGACCGCGCCATTGAAAATGCCCACGACGGCGGTCCACAATCCGCTGAAAATCTTGACGACACCCTCGCCCATTCGACGCCAGTCGCCCGTGAAAAGCCCGATGAAGATATCGAGGATTCCCGAGATGACGGTCAACGCGCCGGAGAACACGCCGGAGATGATCTGCCAGGCCGCCGTCACGACCGCGACGACCAGGGCAAACGCGCCCTTGAGTCGGCCGATCACGGTGCTCGCCAGGAAGCCGAGCCACAGCATGATAATGGCGCCGTGCTCGTCCCATTTCTCGGACAGCCAGCCGAGAACTCCGCCGACGATTTCCTGGACCTGGCCGAATATCTCCAGGAATTTGGGTTTGACTTCCTCGAATTTGGCTACCACTGCGGCCCACGCCTGGAGGGCGGCGTCCTTGATTTTTGGCCAGGTCGCGGACCACCAGGCGAGCAGGGCACCCAGGCCGGGCTTGAGGGCGCCGGACCACAGGGCGTTCCAGCCGTCCTTGATGCCCTGCCAGGTCGCCATGACCCCGGCCCGGAAGGTGTCAGACCGTTTCCACGCCATCCACACGGCGACGCCGAGCGCGATCAGCCCGGCGACCACGGCGGCGACGATGCCGACGACCGGTGTGAGGACGGCGCCGATGGCGCCGACCGCAGCGACCAGCGCGCCGATCATGACCAGGAGCGGGCCGATGACCGCGACGACGATGCCGATGATCACGCCGACCTTGAACAGCATCGGGTTGGCCTGTGAGAACGCCTGGATCCATTCGGTGACCTTGCTGGTCAGCTCGGTGGCCCACGCCAGGAGACCGGACTCGGCAACGGCGATCGCCAGGCCCTCCAGGGCGGACTGCAGTTCACGGACGCCGCCGTTGAAGCCCTCCATCTGGGTCTCGGCGATGGAAGAGGCTGTGCCCCCTGCGTCTTGGAGGTTGCCGGTCAGCTCGGACAGGGCCCCCGACCCCTGCGACAACAGAGCGGTCATCGCAGGGCCGGCTTCCAAGCCGAAGATGCCGAGCATGTCGGCGGTGTCCGCGCCGGAGTCCTCCAACTGCACGAGGATGTCGTTCAGGGAGCGCAGGTTCCCGCTGGAGTCGAGGACGGACACGCCCAGTCGGTCGAGGATCCCCTGGACCTGCGTGGTCGGGGACAGCAGGGCACCGATGGCGCCGCGCAGCGCGGTGCCCGCTTCGCTTCCCTGGATGCCCGCGTTGCCGAGCAGGCCGATCGCGGCCGAGACCTCTTCCAGCTCCAGCCCGGCGCTGGCCGCCACGGGAGCCACGAACTTGAAGGACTCGCCGAGCATGGTCAGGTCGGTGTTCGTGCTGGTGAAGGTCTTCGCGAGGATGTCGTTCAGCCGACCGACCTCGGAGGCTTCCATGCCGTAGCCGGACAACACGTTGGAGGCGACGTCGGCCGCCACACCGAGTTCGACCGCGCCCGCAGCCGCGAGGTTGAGCACGCCCGGGAGGGCGTCCATGGTCGCGGAGGCGTCGAACCCGGCCATGGCCAAGAAGCTCATGCCCTCAGCGGCTTCCGAGGCGGAGAACTGCGTCGTGGAGCCGAGGTCCTTGGCCATGTCACGCAGCTGCTGGAACTCGCTGCCGGTCGCCCCGGAGACGGCCTTGACCCGCTGCATGCTGGCCTCGAAGTCGCCGCCCATTTTCAGGACGGCGGCCCCGACGCCCACGACCGGAGCGGTCACGCTCGCGGTCATCCCGGCACCGACGGAGGCGATCGAGGACCCGACCGACTGCATCTTCCCGCTGAAGGTGTCGAGGTCCTTGCGGGCGTCCCGGAATCCCTTGCCCTTGTACTTGCTGAAGATGGAGAACCCGAGGCTGGTCAGCGTGGCCATGGTTCACCTCCTCAGCACGTGTTCACTTGTCGTCGCCGCTGTCGGCGTCGTCTTCGGACTGCTGTTCGGCCAGTGCGGCCAGCTCCCACGGGCGCGGATAGTGCTCCGCCTTCTTCGGGAGGTTGTGGCGTTTCCCCGGATCGGTGTTGACCCGCGCATACGCGAGCCGCAGCTCGCGGATCTCCTCGATCAGCTCCGCGACCGCCCGCGAGAGATAGGAATCGTCGACCGGGCCCGCGATCTCCTCGTAGGCCTGCCATTCGGTCAGCTCCGCCGAGGAGGTGCCCTTCAGCAGCGCCTCGACGCTGACCCCCCGAGAGCGCGCTAGTCGGAAGTAGAAGGCCCGCTCGGGTCGGGCTCGGAATTTCCCACCAGCTCGTCCACGTCGCTGTCACTGAGCCCGGACAGCTCCTGGGCCTTGTTGACCACGCGCTCCAGGGCACGGGCCGACTTCCCTCCGAGCCACTCGACGTCGGCCTCGGTGAAGATGGGATTGCCGTCGGCGTCGACCGCGGACATGGCGATCAGGCGCGCACGGAAGCCCTTCATGTTCACGTCACGCTTCTTGCCGCGGCCCTGGATCGTGGACTGTTCCAGCTCGTCGCGCTCGTCACCGGACAGGCCCTTGAGGCGGACGCAGTCGGGCTTGGCCGGGTTCTTGGACCACTCGGGGACGGGCACCTCTTCGTAGGCGGCGTCCTTGGCGGTCTTGATCTGGTCGCGTGTCAGTAGCGCCATGCGGGTCTCTCCTTGGTGCTGTCGTGTGTTGTGCTGCGGGTCGGTGTTGGGGGGTGGCCCGGCCGGGGACCCGCATCACCCGGCCGGACCACGTCTCATGCGCCGGCGCTCGCGACTTCCGCGGCGGCCTCGTCGAGGACCTTGCGGATTTCAGCGGTGACCTGCGGCTGCATCTCCGAGAGCGGGCGCACGAACCAGTCGCCGCCCTTCTGGTCGACCCAGGTCCACTCGGTGCGCGGTGTGCCCTTGGGCGCGAACACCGGGTGGCGCCAGCCGCCGTCGGCGTGCCGGGTGCGCGAGTCGAGGCCGCGGGGGATGATCGACTCGGCCGACTCCGGCATCGACGTGACGATGCGCATCCCGCTCTTCGTCGAGGCGCGGGCCCGAACGCCGCGGGCCACACGGCGGCGCAGCCCAGTGGACCCGTGGCGTCCGGACACCGGCATGCGCCGTACTTCGCCCTTGACCCGCTTGACGCCGACCCCGGCGGCCTTGCGCAGCTTCGAGCGCAGCTTGGTGGGCAGCTTCGCGTCGACGTCGCGGAGCTTGGCCGCGACGCGGGTGACCTCGCGGCCAAGCTCGAACTCCAGGGACGGCGCACCCATCAGGTCAGGACTCTGCGGTGACGCGCTCGATGCCCTCGCGCTGGCTGGGGAACGTCACGGACGTCTCGGACAGCTCACCCGGGGAGCCCGCCAGCGGGGTGTACTCCAGGAGGATGCAGGTGCCCCGGTAGCCCGGGTTCGTCTCCGACACCACTCCGGAGCGAGGCCGGACCTCGACCACGAACTCGGCCTCCTCGTCCCACAGCGGGTAGAGGGTTGCGTCGACGCTTCCCGGGTCGAAGTCCTGCTGGAAGTTCAGCTCAAAGTTGTCGTCCTTGAGACCGTGCGCGCGTTCGCGGCCCTTGCCTCCGAAGTTGGTGGTGTCCACCTCGTCCTTGGACAGGGTGACGGTCACGCTGGACACGTGACTGGAGAAGTTGACGCCGTCGACTTCGACGTCGACGTCCTTGAGGATGACCTTGCCCACGGCCTACTCCTTGCTGTCGTCGGCCGGGGTGTCGGCCGGGTCTGGGACATGCGAAAGCCCCGGCGACTGCCGGGGCTTGGTGGTGGTCTTGGTCTTCCGCCGTGGCGGGCGGCCGGGGTCCGGTGCGGAGTCCGAGGACTCCGCGCCCGGGTCCGGCTCCGCCGGGGGCGGGGCGTCCTGACCGGACGCCGAGGATGTGTCGCCCATGGGCGGGTCCGGTTCCTCGGGGGTGACGTGGCCGCCGCGGGTCAGCCGGTCACCGTGCTCGTCCTCCAAGTACACGAACTGGCCGCGCCTGCGGCCCAGTACCGGCTGCTTGCCGACCACCAGGTACTTGCGTGTCATCGCTGCTCCTCTCGGGTGAACACGACGTCGCGGACCTCGCCGGGCCCTGGCGCGGGCTGGCCGGGGCCGCGCGCCCACCGGGCGACGAACGCGTAGTCGCGCACCCACCGGTCCGCCTCGGTGAACCCTGCGGCGGCCATCCGCTCGACGACCGCGCGGTGAGGGGAGGCCATGGTGGGGTCGGCCACGGTGCACGTCTCCACCACCACGAGATCGAGGGAAGCCAGGTCGGCGCCGTCGAGTACGTCGAGCTCGCGTCCCTGGGCGTCGATGACGGCGGCGTCCGGCGCCACCTCGGCGGCGGCCTGGATGTGCGCGAGGGTGGTGACCTCTACGTCGACCGCGCGCGTGCGCCCATCCGTGGTCTGCGGGGTCGCGAGGGTGGCCATGTTGGTGCGGCGTGGGATGTGCAGACGAGCGCGGCCGGGCGTGGATGCGCAGGCCGCCTCGATGACGGTCGCGTCGGGGTGGGTACGGCGCAGGGCCGCGACCAGGCGCGGGATCGGCTCGACGAGGGTGACGTGGCCGACGCCCGCCATCCGGTAGTAGGGCATCTCCTCGCCCTGGTGGGCGCCCACGTGCACGAGGTGCCGCACGTCCAGGCCGAGCCGGGACACCAGTTCGGGGAAGGAGCGGAAGACGCTACCCACGGGTGCCTCCGAAGGCGGGGTGCCGGTCGTAGTCGGCCGGGAAGTCGATGTCGTCGGTGAGGTCGTCGATCTCGGTGAAGAACCGCACCGAGACGCGGTGCTTGGCGAGCGGAGTGCCCTGCCAGGCGCGCAGGAGCATCCACCCGGGCGGGCGGGTCACCGTCCCCGCGGCGCGAGTGCGGTGGACCAGGTCGAGGTGGGCGTCCATCTGCTGGTGGTGGGCGGGCCACCACGAGGCGGCGAAGATCTCCCCGTAGGGGGTGCCGGTGTGCTTCGACGCGCGGTAGCGGCCGAAGCACCGGTAGGCGCGCCGGGTCTCACCCACGATCGTGGCCAGGGCCTCCCGGGTGAAGTACACGTCGCCGAGCAGCAGCACCGTCCGGTCGTCGGCGCTCCACAGGTCGCGGGTGGCGGCGTACTCTGACGGGTAGTCCCGGCCGCGGATGTGCGCGGTGGCGCCATCGGCGGCGTCGGCGTACCGGGAGTCATCGGGGATGATCACGTGCACGTCGCCGGTCAGCGTCAGCGCCTGGGAGACGGTCCGCGCGAGCAGCGGCTGGCCGGTGTCGGCGACCGGGACCAGGTGGGAGCACGTGCCCAGGTGCCCGGCCCACTTCGTCTGGCCGCCGGACGCCGCGATGACGATCCTCATGTGAGCCCCACGGTCTGTGCGATCTGGGCCATGCGGTGCCGGAACAGGTGCCGCTCGGAGATGAGGGTGAGCGCGTTGTCGGTCAGCTCGCGGCGCCGGGCGTCGGTGAGGGCGTCGATCTGCCGCCCCAGGCCGGCGAAGTCGAACCGGTCGAACAGGAGCATGGTGTCCTCGGTGAAACCCTGCTCGGCCAGGCCGGGGGTGCGCGGGTAGGCGAGCAGCCCCCCGCGGCCGAGGGTGCGCGGGATCCGGTCCGACCAGTAGAAGTCGGCGGGTGCCGAGTCGCCCAGGACCACGCGCACGGACGCGTAGGCGTCGTTGAGCTTGCGCCCCCACACCTTGCTGCGGCCGGCGCCCACGTGCCGGAACCTCTGCTCGAATCGGCGGCGCGCCCATTCGATGAGCGCCGTGCGGTGGCGGCCGTGGATGGTCGAGGAGTTGGAGCCCACGAACAGGGCCTCGCGGCGCGGTCCCTTCGGGGTGCCGCGGCCGAAGTAGCGGGTGCCGAACGCGGGCGGCATCCAGTGGTGGTTCACGCCGCGCTCGCCCCAGGGGCGGGGGCCGCCGTCGGCGGTGAACACGTGCTGGGCCGTCCACCAGGACTCGTTGCCGATGCGTGTCTCCCGACGGCCGAGTCCCCAGTACAGGTCGAAGTGCACGCCGACGGTGACGGTGCCGGCGTCCTCGATGCGGCGGAGCATCGCGTCGGCGTCGCCGACGGGGTCGTGGCCGTAGGTGCGCGCCCAGATGAACAGGTCAGCGCCACGGGCTGCCTCCACGATCTTGCGTGTCGGCACCCCCAGAGCTTGGCGGAAGTCGACGTCCCAGCCGAGATCGCGGCAGCCGTCGGCGATGTCGTCATGCCAGCAGTCCCCGTCGCCGCCCATCTGCGGGACCCCGAGCAGCACCACCTTCACCGCGTCAGCACCCCGACGTGGAAGTCGGCGCCGAGGTAGTCGACGCCGCCCCACTGGATGAACCCGTAGTGCGTGACGGCAGGCACCAGGGCGTAGTCGGCGACGAGCTCGTCGTCGACCTCCAGCGGTTCCGAGTCGGCCTCGATAGCGGCCTTGATGGACTTGGGGCCGTCCTTGGCCAGGTAGGCGTCGAGCTCTCGCTGGGAGACGTCGGACAGGGTCGCCGACACCGCGACCTTGACAAGGAAGTTGAGCATGGCCGCGCCACGGTAGGACTTGTCGTAGTCGATCGCGGGTCGGCTCATCGACGTGTCCGGGCCCAGGCCCACAAGGAGGGTCGCGGTCGGAGGGCTGACGGACCCCTCGGTGTACTCCTGCACTCGCAGGCCGGTGATCGTGGCCAGGCGGTCGGCGAGCACGCTGCGCACTGCGGAGACGTCGGCCATCACGCCACCGCCACGACGCGCCGCCGGTACGGCGCCAGCATGGTGGTGATCCGGTGGTTCTCCCGGATCCTGATCAGTCCCATATCTGCCTGTCCCTGGATGCCGAACGGCGCGTCCTTGAGCTTGAACAGCTCGACGGCCGTGATGAATGTGGCCTCGACGACCGAGGTGGGCACGGCGGCCCACCCCCAGTGGGCGGTGACCGCGACGCGGCCGGAGAACCCCGAGCCGCGGATGCGCCAGTATGGCCACCCGGGCTCGCCGTCGACGATGCCGTCGGCGGGCTCCAGTGCGTGGGTGTCGGCGTCGAAGGCGTCACCACCGATGACCAGGTCGTCGGTGGTGTGGAAGTCGTCCACGACCAGCAGCCCCGAGGTGAGGGGCTCGTAGTGGCGGGTGGACGCCGTCTCGGCCTGGTTGAACTGGCGTGCGCAGAACTGGTTCACGCCCCGGCTGGCGGCGGCCAGCGCACCGGTGAGGGCGTTGTCGTCGCCGTCGTCGACGATGTTCAGCCGGGCCTTCAGCACGGCCAGGGTCAGGTACGACTCACCGAGGGCCATGGGTCACCAGCCGCCGCCGTGTGCCCGCCGGTAGGCGGCCATGACGTCGTCAGGGATACGGCCGCGCGGCGGGACGTCGATGTTCTTGTCCTTGCACCAGGCCCGGACCTCCTTGGCCGTCGGCTCCGCGGCCGGCGCCCCGTCCGTCGAGGGCTCGGCCTCCGGCTCGGGCCCGACGTCGCCAGCGGCCGGGGCCTCCTGTCCCGCGTCGTCCTGGGCCCGGTCGTCCTGGCCGTCGCCTTCGCTGGTCTCCTGCGGGTCCTCGCTGGAGACGGTCAGGTCCGGCTCGCGGGTCTGGCCGGGGTCCGCCGTAGTTTCCTCCACCACCGGGCGACGCCTTTTCGACGCATCGCCGCCCCCGATGTAGGGCACCTCCAGCGGCTCGAACAGGTTCTCCCTCCCACGGACGAAGGAGTCGTCGGCGTTGACGATGGTGACGCCCTTGCGGATGCGCACGCGTCGGCGGCCGATGGCGACGACCGCGCTGGTGCGGGCGACGAGCAGGTCGGGCATGTCGGGTCCTCCCAAGAAGAGGCCCCGCCCAGGACGTGCCTGGGCGGGGCCGGGGATCAGCTCGCGGTCGGGTCCGTCAGGACTCGGAACGCGTTGTCGACCAGCACCTTGCTGGAGTTGCGCCACATGGCGACGACGGCCCGCTGGCCGGTCCACCTCCGGTTCGCGCCGAGCACGTGCTGCTGCAGCTCGACGGTCATGCCCAGGCGGTCGACGATGATGAACTCGGAGAAGTCGCCGAACAGCAGGACCCTGCCGTCGGGGTCACCGACCGAGTCCATCGCGGACGCCTCGTGCGCGGAGTAGCCCAGCAGCTCCGAGGGCTGGCCGGACGCCAGCCGCACCCACAGGTCGCCGCCGTCGGAGCCGGTGGACAGGCCGCGGGTGTGGTTGTACGTGGACTTGTTGCCCAGGAACTGCGCGTTGCGACGGAACCGCACCGGCAGCTCGGACTCCAGGTCGTACAGGTCGTCGACGTCCAGGGTGCCCGCGGCGCCCATCGGCACCTCCGAGCCCGCATCCAGCGTCTTGACCACACCGAAGGGGTTGTCGCCGGTGCCGTCACCGATCACGAACGCGCTGTCTTCCTCGCGCTCCTTGGCGTCCATCAGCAGGCGGCTGATCTCGCTGCGCAGCTGCGGCCAGTCCTGGCCGATTTCTACGGAGTAGTCGATGTTCGCGATGACCCGGGTCGGGGTCACCGTGGGCCGGGCGATGGAGAAGCTGTTGTCGTCGGCCTCGTCGCCCTCGCCGGACCGGGACACGGTCACCCCGGAGGAGGTGATGCCGCGCCAGGTGTCGGTGGTGATCTGCTCGACCCGTGCGATCTGCCGCAGCGGCGACGTGGATCCGTCCGAGGTGAGGATGACGGTCGGGTCGAGAGCGAACGGGACGGCCAGGCCGCCGGCGGTGTCGGGGGACAGCGCCATCTGCCGCTGCTCCTCGGCGGTCCACGTCTGCGGGCCGCCAGCGACGATGGCCTTGCCGAACGCCCGCTCGTAGACCGGGTTGCCGGTGATGAGGATGCGCTTGGCCAGCCACTTGTCGCGGTCGTCGGCGCGGGTGAGCAGCTCCTCGACGTGCTCGGCGGTGCGCTCCTTGGACTGGCCGGACATGGGAGCGAACTTCGCGCGCTCGACGGCCCGGCGGGCGTTGTCGAACAGCTTCTCCCGGTACTCGTCCTCGGAGTGCGCGTCGGCGCGGATCCGGGAGATCTCGTAGATCTCCACGCCGCGCTGCTTGTGGAACGCCGGGGCGGCGCCCGGGGCCGGGGCCCCGGGCTCGCCGCCGCCGGGGTTCGCGGAGATCTGGCGCAGCCGGTCCCGGCGGGCCTTCATCTCCCGCACGGTCGCGGCGTGCTCGTCGCGTTCGGCGTTGAGGGAGTTCCACTCCTCGCGGGCCTCCGGCGTCATCATCGTGCCGGTGAACTCCGCGTCCAGCTCGGCGATGCGGGAGTCGATCTCCTTGACTCGCTCTTCGCGCTCTTCGAGGAACCGCGGCTCCTCCGACGGCGCTACGGGCTTGGCACCCATGGCTGCCTCCTTGGGCATGCAAAAACCCCGCGACCTGGTGTGGTGGCGGGGTTCGGGTTCGGTCAGGTGGTGGCGGGCCTCAGTAGAGGCCGCTGTCGTGCGCGGGCAGGTACCAGTCGGCGGTGTACTGCTCGCTGTAGACCGAGTGCGTGCCGGCCGGAGGAGGCGTCTGCTTCCTCTCGGTGGGTTGCGGCTCGTTCGTCTTCTCGTCCTTGGTGGGCTCCGGCTCCTTGGCGTGCTCGCCGGCCGGGACCTCGTCACGGTCTCCGGTGGCGGGCGGCGCCTGCCCGGTGCCCTGTTCGGCCGCGTCCGCGAGAAGGACGGCGCGGGCGAGGGTCTTGCGGGTGTCCGGGTCGCCGAGGCGGCCCAGGTCGATGACGGCGGAGCGCACACCGACCGACGTGTCGTCGTAGGCTGGCCACACGACGGGGCCGAGCTCGGGGACGCGCAGCTCCTTGAGGTCGCGCACGATGAGCTCGTCGTCGGGCACGTCCTCGTACCAGGTGCGGCGCAGCTCCTCGCGCAGCTGCTCCTCGTCCTTGATCTCCTTGCCGTCGGCGCCGTACCACTTCTGGCGGACCACGCCGAAACGGAAGCTCATGCCGTCCACGCTGCGGGAGGCGATGGCGTCCCTGACGGGCTCCATGAGCCAGTTGTCGTGGATGCGGCCGATGACGTGCGCGCCGCCCTCGGGGGCCAGCTCGGGATCGGTGTCCTCGGAGATCGACCGCAGCGACGCGATCGGCAGGCTGCCGATGAGGGGGTGGCGGCCGTGGTCGAACTGGATCTTCGGGGGGTTCTCGCGGAAGGACTTCTTCATCGCGCCCGGCGAGATCTTCTCCTTGAACCGCCCTTCCCAGGAGTCGATGATCGTCTCCCGGTTGAACACCGCGGCGTACCCGTCGAGGGTCAGCCCGTCGCCTTCCTCGCCCTCCTCCGCGGCGCGTAGGCCGAACGGGGCCATGCGCAGGACGTCCTCGCGGGGCGGGATGTCGGCGCGCTGCGGGAGGCGCTTGTCGATCAGATCACTCATCACTACCTCCGAGCGCCCCGGAGGCGCCTTCCTGGTTCCCGTTACTGTTCTCGCCGCTGGTCAGCGGGGGTTGGAGCTGCACGGACATCAACGGGTTGCCGTGCTCATCGGTGCGTGGTTTCAGCTGTGACCAGTCGTGGGTCGTGACCGCCGCGATCGCTGATTCGTGGGTGAATCCGTCCTTGACCAGGGCCACGATCGTCTGCGCTTCCTGGCCCTGCACTGCGGCGGCGTCGGAGGCGTCCATCGCCAGGAACGGCATGCCGCGCGTGGTGTACCACAGGCGCGGCGGCGGCCCGTCTCCGCCTGGCGGGAGCAGGATCATCTCCAGGGACGCGGCGACGTTCTCCCACAGGTGCCGCATCGTGCCGTCGCCGAAGCGCCGGCGCGCGCTGGTGAAGTTGCCGGCGTTCAGGGCGCTGCCCTGGAGGCCTTCGCTGAATCCGACCCAGGACGGCGGTACTCCAGCGGCGGACGCCAGCCTGCTTTCGGCCTTGCCCTGGGTGATGGCGAATTCGAGCTGGGCGAAGTCCTTGCCGATGGCGTCGTAGTCCGCGCCGCCACCGAGATACAACGTCTTGTAGGCGTTCGCGGCGCCCTGGTGCTCGGCCTCGAACAGCTCCTTGAACTCCTTGACCTGCTCCAGCGTCACGGCCGCGTCGAACTTGATCACCCCGTTCGGGGTCGCCGCGTTGCGCAGGAACGCCCGCTTGTGGTCGGTCTGCAGGTTGTCGCCGAGCACGTCCCGGATCACCGGCGTCACCCAGCTCATGCCGACGAACACGCCGTCGGGGTCGGGGTAGGGGGCGTAGTGCGCGACCTCGTCCGGGGCCAGCAGGACCATCCGGTCGCCGTGCTCGCCGCGGGGCATGTACGCGTACCCCAGCAGCTCGACGTCCGCGGCCTCCGCGGGGTGATCGGCGTCCTCCTGCGACCCGAGGATGATCGTCATCCACTCGGGCCGCAGCCGCACCACCCGGTCCGTGACGATGCGTCCGCCCGAGCGGCGCCGGATCCGCCGGATGTAGGCGTTGCCCGCGGTGGTGATGTCCAGCTCCATGCGGGCCAGCAGGTCCGCGGTCGTGCCACCCAGCCACGGGCGTTCCAGCACGCCCAGCTCGGGGCTGCCGAACAGGTCGGTGGGCTCGCCCCTCATGAACCGGGTCCACTGGAACCGGGTCTGGGAGAACACCTGCATCCGGGCCAGGGTCAGCGCCCAGACGGGGCCGTTCGACTTGACCAGGTTGGACAGGGTCGCGCCGACGCGTTCCTCGTCCAGGGTGCCCATCGTGGTGCGCAGGACGCCGTGCTCGTGAGCGGCGATGACCGCGTCCACCCAGTCCTGCACGTTCCCGCGGACCTCGCCGCGGCCGCGCCCCAGGAGACGGTCCCACCAGCGGGCCATGTCAGTTCCCCACCAGAGCGAATGGCGCGTTGGGCTTCTTGAACCCCCACTTGCGGTAGCCCCACAGTGCCTGGGAGGCGGCGACGAGCGGGCAGATGTCCGCGGACAGGGTGTCGCGGCCCCACACGAACGCGCCGTCCTTGCCGACCTTCTGCTTGACGGCGGACGCCATCGCGGTGGTGAGCGGGGCCTGCCCGATGTGGCGGACCGTGGACCGCCAGGTGGGGGGCGCCGTGGCCGGGCGCACGCAGCCGTCGACGAGTCCTCCGGCCGCCGCCGCGCGCTCACCCATCGACGCTTTGATCACCTTGATGTCCTTCGCTTCCAGGTCGGGGATCAGCGCTGCGGCCGGGCCGAAGTTGCCCACGACCACGGCGCACGGCTTCCACTTCTTCACCAGGTCCACCATTCGGGGCACCATCCATGTCACGCCGGGCAGGTGCGCGATGATCTCCACGTGGTAGAGGCCGTCCGGCCGCGCGCCGGCGACGCCGATCGCGCCCATGCTGCGCTCGGGGTTGACGTCGAGGGAGAAGCAGACGGGGTTGCGCGGGTTGGACAGCGGGTCGGTCAGGTCCGTCCACGCCTGCTCCTCCATGACCTGCCAGCCGGTGCCCGTGGTCGGGTAGTTGCCGACGCCCAAGACCTCGCGGGCGAACGCCCGGCGGGACAGGGCCGTGTACTGGCCGCGCGTTTTCTCCTCCGACAGGCGGATCCCGAACCCGGGGTTGGCCTTGGCCCACGTCACCGGGTCCGCGGGGTCGTCGTGCTGGTCGCACTCGGCCGGGCACCAGTCGGTGTGCGGGTCGGCCAGCCACTCGAAGTACGCGAGCCGCTCGTGGTCGCCGTCGATGGCCCGCTTGCGTACGCCCGCGATCACGTCGCAGGGCGCCAGGTCCTTGTCGGGGGCCGACGTGGTGTAGATGACTTGCGGGTTCTCACGGGCCTGGAGGGTGGGAAGGAGCGCGGCCATGTGGTCGTCGCTCAGGTTGTAGGCCTCATCCAGGATCACGCGGTCGCCGGACAGGCCGCGGCCGCCGCCGCCCGTGCGGGTGGTGAAGCGGATCTTGCGGCCGTCCTTCAGCAGGACGCCCTCCTCTCCCTTGGAGAGGATGACCTGCGCGACCCGGGTCTTCAGCTGGCGATTGCGGTTGATCAGACCGACCAGGCGGTTGAAGGCCGCCTTCGAGGTTCGGAATTCGTGCGCGCTGTGGATGATCTCGCCCTCTTCCCACACGAACAGGGCGGCGAGTTCGATGGCCTCCAGGATCGCGCCCTTGCCGTTCTGCCGGGGCACCAGCAGGGCGACCTCGAACGCCGCCCACTGTCCGTCGGGGCGTTCGCCGAGCGCGTCCTCCAGGACGAGCTTCTGCCAGGGGTCGAGGATCAGCCCGCACGAGGCGGCGATGTCGATGGCGTCCTGGCCGGCGCTACTCGGCGCCGGCGGCGCCACCCGGATCTGCGGCACCTGCGCGCCGAGCAGCCCGACGCTTGGCGAGGTCGTCGACAACGTCTGCCTCCTCGCCGGTGTCCAGGGCTTCGAGCTCGGCCAGGATCAGGCGGAGCTGGGTGGTGAGGCCGACCGCTTCCCGGTCGGCGGCGCCCGGCAGGCGCCGGCCGATCTCCGTGCGGAGCGCCTCCAGGGACGCCCGCCGGTCCCCGCCCGCGAGGACCTCGGGAAGGGGCTCGCGGTCGTCGCTCATGGGGCCCTCGCCAAATTTCACGTCAGGGAGAAAAGCGGTCAGGTAGGGGGCGGGGTCAGCCGTGGTCACAACCCGTGACAACCCCTCCCCCTGTCTGTGCAGGTCACAGGGGTGCGGTGTGTGGTGCGTGACAGTGTGTGCCCGCCCGTGTCCCCCCGTGCCGGGTGGCCTGCGGCGACGCGTTCGCGGTCACCAGTTGCGGCTGTTCACCTGCTGGGCCGGTGCGCTGTCCGCGCGGTTGCCGCGCGCGGAGTTGCATCGGCGGTGCGCCTCGCGGTGGTTCGCGGGATCCAGTGCGGAGCCACCTTGTGAGAGCGGTGTGAGGTGGTCGAGGGTCCAAGCGTCTGCGTGGTTCGGCGCGACGGCGGTGAGCTGCATGTCGATCGCGCCACCGCAGCGCCAGCAGAGGTTGGAGCCTTCGCGCTTGAGCTTGGCCTTGGCGCGGGCGAGCGGGCGACCGGAGCGGCCGCGTCGGTACTCCAGCGAGTCCACTGCTGCTCTGCCTTCCTGGCCCCGGTGTGTGTGCCCTGCCGGCTGGTGGTGTGCGAGCAGAGCAGCGGTTGGGCCGTGGGGTGCTGGGGCGGTGGGTTCCCGTGGTGGGTCCGGGTGTGGGGGTGGGCCGTGCGCGGGTGTGCCCCGAAGCGTGGGCCTGGGCCCGGATGGTGCCCACCCCGTGAACGGGCGCCCCTGTGCCTTGGCGGCCCCTGATATGGGACGGCCCCCAGGATCCAGCAGGGCCCCGTGCTGAGCAGGCCCCCGTGTGTGGGCGGAGCCACCCCGGGCCGCCAGCCACGACCGGCCCGGGGTGCTCGACGCCATCCCCGCCGCCCGACGGGGAGTTGGACCCAGCCCGCACCCATGAGCGCGTGCACGTCCACCTGCTCAGGACAGTGCGGGTGTGGGCTGGGAGTGTGTGCCCCGCCCTCCAGGAGGCCGCCGGTGGGGGCGGTGGGCGGGGCCATACCCGGCGCGGCGGGACGCCGACGGGGTTGTGGTGCCGGGTACGAGACGAGGGCCCGCTGTGTGCCGGGGCGGGCCAGCCCGGCCGGGGCGCGACTCCCGGTTCTGCGCGGGTGAGACAGAGGGCCCGGCGCCACCACGGAGGGGTTGTGGTGGGGCCGGGCGGGCCGGGCCGGTGGAGGTGCCGCGGGGTGTGTGTTCCGCACGGTGGCGGGCCACGGGGATGGGACTTACCGCTCCAGCTTCCCGGGGGCATGAGTAACGCCCGGGGCCGCGGGGGCCGTCGGGCGTTGGGGTACATGGGTTCGACTCTGTGATCAGAGTAGGACACGCGAGGTCAAGCAGGCAAGCGGGCGCCTGGTCTTCCTGGGTTGCGGCGGGCGCGTTGAGCGGCCTCGGCCTCGAACAGGGCGTGGGCGTTGACGTGGCCGAATCGGAGCTGGAGATGTCCGTCGGCGATCCACCGGTTGATGGTGCGGACGCTGACCCCGGCTTCCTCGGCGGCTTCGCCCTTGGTGTACCAGCGGTGGCGCGGGTCGGTGTGGTCGAGCATCACGACTCCCCTCATCCAGCAGGGCAGCCTACCCGCTGCGGATGAGGGGACCCCCTCACGACGGTGTGTCCTCAGGCTGTGTAGGCGGCTGGGTTGGGGGTGCGGGATCGATGGGGGTGGCCGATTCCCAGAGGTCCTCGCAGAGTTCTCGGAAGGTGCGTTGAATCTCTTCCGAGGGTGTGACGATGGCGGTCATGACCTTGCCCACGCCGTTGATCGACCCGCCGATCATGCTCAGCCGGCCGCCCTCGTCGAGGATGAAGCGGTCGTGCAACCTGGGGTCCTCCGTGTGCCTGATCTCCGGAGGGTCCGCGTCTTGGAGCTGGTGAAGCGCGTATCCCAGAAGGTCGTTCTCGGGACGGCGACGGGTACTGTTTTTGCTGCTGAGGAGGATTCGCTTGACCGTCGTTGAGTCACAGACCGTCTTGAGCATCTCGGTCTTGAAGTAGGGGTCCACGATCATCCCCGCGCCCGCTGCATGGATTCGTCCGATGAGGTTGACGATCGACAGGGGGTTGTCAGGGTCGAGGGCTACATCGACCACGTCCTCCTCACCTTGGTCTGCGTGGGCCTTGAGCACGGCCAGCCCCAGAGGGGTGAGTTCCACTCCGTCCGGCCCGTCGATAGTCCACCCAACGGCATCCAGGTACGCGGCGACTGGCTCAGGTTCGGCGGTCCTGACCTCGGCCCAGCCTGCGCGCCGCAGACTGCGGAGCCCGGCCAAACCGTACTGTGCGGCCTTCGGGGGCTGTTGGTGAGCGAACGCGTCCACCTCCCATTCCCGTAGCAGTCCTCCGTTGGCTGTGACTGCTCGGATGTAGCGGAGTGTCCGGATCACGTGCGGAGGGGCGATGTCCATGGTGCGAGTCTTCCAGAAGTCTCAGCACGCACTCGGCAGGTTCGAACAGCCCCGAAGCCGGTTCAGGGGCATTACGGTGCTTCCATGACGAATCCAGCCACGTCTCTCGCTGACCTGCTCACTTCCTGGAACGTCCCTCAAGGAGGGAACGTGGCCAAGGCCCGTGGCGCCCGCAAAGGCGTCGGTTTGGCCTTCTGGCGAACACAGGTCCAGGCGGTCGAGCTACTCGCTGAGGTTGATCGGAACATCGACGCCTTGGAGCACATGGGCGAGAACGTTTCCCACCTCCGCGACGATCTCCCGAAGCTCTACCAGGCGGTCTTCGGCTTCAATCCTCCGTGGAGGAACCCTCACAATCAGGGGGTGTCATCACCCGTACCAGCGGCGCCGCTTGAGAGCGTGAACATGCTGCGCACCCTGGGGATCCTCATCGACCGCTACCTCTCCCACGCCATCGAGCCCGCCGCGTCCGAACAGCTTCTCCTGTTGCTAGATGACGCCGTCCGGTTGGTCACCGCACTCGACACCGACGACAGGACCAAGCACTACCTGTTCGACCTCATCTCGGACGCTCGGAGAGCCGTCAGTGAGGCGGAGCTGTTCGGTGCTGCGCGGGTCAGGTCGACGTACATGGCTCTGACCACAGAGCTGAACGCACAGGCCGTTGCCGCGGAAGCGAAGACTCCGGGATCCGGAGTCGGGCAGAAGATCTTCGCCTGGGTTGGCGCCACCATGATGGCCTTGGGGGCCGCCTTTGGAACCGACGTCGGCAAGGGGGCTGCTGACTGGGTGATCGGCCAGGCTGCTGAGTTGCAGCAGATCGCGCCGCCCGAGGACACGGGCATCGTCGATGCGGAGATCGTCGACGACGATCCCAAGGAGAGTTGAGGGGCGCCACCCCTGGCCGGAACCCAGCGCCCACTCTCACTGGCGGTGGTCGTGCCGGGTCCGGTCGGCCATGTACCGGTCGACTTCCGCCATGGTGGGCTCGCCCGATCGGCGCGGGGCGAACTCTTCCCGGATGGCGTCGAGCGACCGGGGACCGCGGCGCCGACGGTGGTGCGCGAGAGGCGGTGCACTGTCGAGGTCGACGATCCGGGCCTCCCACTCTTCTGCGGTCAGGGAGACCTCGCGGACGGCGCCGGAGAACTCGTAGATGGTGACGTCTGCGTCCTCTCCGAGGCGGGTGTAAGCGACCGGGAGTGCGCGCAGGGGCCGAATGACGTCGTCGCGTTTGAAGAAGGTGGCGGTGTCCTCCTGGGGTGGCCGGTAGTAGACGATGTCGGGGGTCACGTCGGCGCGGAACTCCTCGTCATCAAGGGGACCGTCGACAAAGCGGACCCGGGTGCCGTCCGGGCCTCCGATGCGGTCGATCTTCTTCATGGTGTCCACCTCATCGCGTCCGTGGTGGGCACAGGGCCTGTCTGGGTGTCGGCAGGGATCGGCGTGCCGTGCGGGATGTCCAGGTGGGGCAGGAGTGCGCGCACCATGTCCACGAGCCTGGGCAGGGCGATCTGCGGGTGGGTGTCCAGTCCTGCGCGAAGGGCATCGGGGACGTGGTCGCCTGCGATGGCGAGTAGGGCGGGCGTCAGCCGTTTCATGTCGGAGCGCAGTGGCCTGTTCTCGTTGATGCGGTCAGCGAGGGTGAGCGCCTCCCACGGGTCGTCGGCGCCGCCGGTGGCGTGGATGTGGTGGGCGACGAGCCGAACGGCGTGGTCGGCGGGCCGGATGATGGTGTGCATGGGTTCCCCGAGGTCGACGATCCGCGGCTCCCACTCCTCCGCGGACATGAAGACCTCACCGGCGGGCCCGGCGTACTCGCCGGCGTACTCGTAGACGGTGACCCCTGAATCGACCCCGAGGCGCCGGTAGGCGACCACGGGCCTCCGCGAGGGCGTCAGGGCCTGCGGGCGGCCGAAGTCGGTGGTGTCGGTCGTCTCGGGCTCTCGGTAGTAGACGATGCCCGGGGTCTGGTCGGCGTTGATCGTCTCGGATTCCAGAGGGCCGCCGACGAAGCGAACCGGAGTGACAGTCTCCCAGGGTGCGGCGCCCGCGATGTGCTTCATGGCCTCCAGACCTCCTGGTAGTCGGGGTGGACCGGTTCTGGCATGAGGACCGCCGCGCCGGGCGGGACGCGGTCGGACACGACCATGTGGAAACCGAACGGGCCGGACCGGGGAAGCCCGCTCGCGCGCCCGGAGCCGCTCATGAGCTTGTCCCCTTGGTCTCTCGGGGCTTCTTCTGGAGGTCGGAGGCGAACCCGACCAGGCCGAAGGCAGCCACGATCGCGCACACCACGGCGCCGGCGATCCACCAGCCGCCCAGGGCCCAGAGCTGCCACGCGCCGGCGCCGAACCCGGCAGCGAGGACGGCGCCGAGGGCGATGCCTGCCCAGTCGCGGCGGATATCGAACCTCTGTTCGATTTCTCGGACCGTTTCCGGGTCGTGCTCGCCGAGGTGGGCGCGGTGGACTTCGAGGCCGGAGGCTTCCAGGGCGCGGACGGCGCGGGCCTTAGTGATGTTGTCGGCGTTCTCGATCTTGATCCACAGGTGGGTCACGGGGTGGGCCTTCCGGTGTTCAGGAGCGGCGTCAGGGGCACCTTTGGGATGGTGCCGGTGGCTCCGGCGTCGCGCATGGCGGCGACGATGTCGGGGTCTTCTCGCCAGATCGGGGTGATGTCGCGGTGGTGGCCGCGGGCCAAGCCGTTGAGGGCGTAGGTGCGCAGCCAGCGGCGGAAGTAGATCGCGCCGCGGTCGTGGACGACGTACCCGCTGGGCACAGTGAGGGGCCACCGGTCTCCGGCGGCTTCGAGGCGGCGCCGGGTGATGCGGGTGCCGCGCGGGTCGCGCACGTGGATGAGGGCGCGGCCGACTCGGGCGAGGGCGGCTCGGATGCTCATGCGGTCCTCCAATCGTTCGGGGGCCGGGCGGCTCCGGGCCTCCGGGGGGCGGGGTTGAGCGGTCGCCCGTCGGCGTCGGCCCATGCTCGCCGGTTCGCGGGGAGCTGGGTGTCGCAGCCTGGGCAGAGCCAGGCGAGGGTATCGCCGGTGACGACGGATTCGACGGGGACGGCGTCGGTGTGCGCGCACCGGCCGGGGTTGGCCGGGCGGTCCTGGCGGTCAGCGAACGCCGGGTGCCGAACGGACGGCCCGTCGGCGGGTGGCCACAGCAGCGGGCCCTGGCCGGGGCCCGGGAGGATGCCGCCCCAGGTGTACCGTTCACGCTCGAAGGCGCGGCGGAACTCGGCGATGGCTGGCTCGCTGACGCGCTTGTCGAAGCTAATGAGGGAGCTCCCGGAGACGAAGGTGCGGCGCGGGGCCGCTTTCCGGGTGCGGCGGCCGATGGCCATGGCGGCGGCGCCTCCGGCGAGCACCAGCGGCGCCGCCAGGAACAGCCACGGCAGGAAGCCGAAGGCGAGGCAGAGTCCGAGGGTGAGCGCTGCTCCTGCTGTGCACCCGGCCACCCACGTGCCGTACCAGGTCACCGTTCGTCGCCCCTTCTGCTACGCGCTCCCGGCGGTTCTTGATCCAGGTGCGCACTTCGAGGATGTCCACGATGATCTGCAGGGCCGTGAAGACGTACACCAGGGGCCTGGGGCCCAGGACCACCCACATGGGGATGAGGGCGGTGTTGCCGATCACGAGCAGGGCGCGGTCGAGGACGCGCGGGGTGAGGGGTGTCCACCGGGTGAGCGCGTAGTAGGCGGCGGGTGCGGCCAGTGCCGCGGCGAAGAAGAGGACGGCCTTGGTGCCGTGGTCGCGGATCGTCGTCGCCCATAGTGCGATGGCGAGCGTGGTGAGCAGGACCAGCACGGCGAGGTAGACCGCGGCCAACCGCCGGCGCCGGGTGCGCAGCGTCGTCATGGCCGTCCCCTGCTTTCTCGTGCCGCGGCCAGGAGCGCGTCGGCGTGTTCGCCGCTGATCGGTTCGTCGTTGAGGTAGGCGGCCCACATGCCCGGCACCTTCCGTGGGGTGCCGGGCCGGATGCCAGGGCTGATCTGTTCCCCGCACAGTCGGCACTCCAGGTGGTCGAACTGGTGTTCCTCCTCGCAGTCCGGGCACCAGTACGGTTCGTCCATCACCGTGACGAGGGTGGGGTAGTGGTCGCCTTCGCCGGGGTGGTAGCGGTGCTCGTGGCCGTGCTGGTCGGTGTAGACCCAGTTCGGGTCGGGTTCGGCCGCGACGGTGACGTCAACGAAGTCGCGTTCGATGCGTAGTTCGCCCTCGGGCGTAGGCACGATGGTGCTCATGACGTGGCCTCTCCGAGGTTGATGCCGCCGCGGCCGTTGGTGGTGTCCCAGCTTCGGCCGCAGCGCTGGCAGACCACGCCGAGCGGGTAGCTGTCGCCGCCCACGGTGTGGATGTCGTCGACCCTGAGGTTGTGGCCGTCTGCGCGGCACTCGCGGTAGTTGAGCTCCCGCTTGGCTTCGGACAGCGTGTAGGTCGGTTCTGCGCTCATGAGGTGACCTGCTTTCCCTGCTCGGCGACGTGGGCGTCGTAGTCGGTGGTCGTCATGACCCGGCCGCAGGAGGGGTTCTCGCAGCGGATGAGGTCGCGGTCCTCTTCGTGGACGAGAGTGCGCCGGTCGCACCGCGGGCACGGGACCGGTTTGCGGCGGCCGGGCGGGCGGGCCTTGGCGAGGTGCTGCAGGACGCGCTGCCAGCGGAGCACCCCAATGCCGAAGGGGGCGCTGCCGTGGTTGTTGAGGATGTCGTCGAGGTGTTCGCGCAGCCAGGCGATAACGACGGTGCGGGCGGCGGCGCCGCGGGACCGCTCGGGGCGGGGCCCGTACTCGCGGGCTTCCCTCCAGTCAGCCTCGGTGGTGGCGAGGAACCCGTAGAGCTCGTCCAAGGTGTCGGCGGCCGGGGACGGGGAGGGCGCGGACTTGGATGCGCGGACCCGGTCGGAGTCGTCACCGCGGCCGCGGTGGCCGTCGGACTCGGCCGCGACCAGGGCGGCGAGGTTCTCCAGGTCGGCGAGGGCGACGCGGATCGCTCCGCGGCACCGGCCACACCACACGGGATCGCCGGACACCCACTCGATGTCAGGCTCGGCGGGGCGTTCGGGACGGTCGCCGCGGGTGTCGGGGTTGGCGGCTTCCCAGTCGGTGATCGCGGCCTGCCAGGCGTTGACGGCGTCCTCGTAGTCGTAGCGGGCCTGGCGGGCGCCACGGTTGCACGGGCCTTCGCAGTGGTGTGCGGTCATCGGCTTTCCCCTTCCTCGTCTTCGTCGAGGTCGTACGTGTCCCAGTGGATGGCGGCGAGTGGGTCGGCGACGTGCTGGGCGACGACGTGCCCGACGGTCATGGCGAGGGCTGCGGGCGGGCTGTCGGTCTTGAAGCTGAGCGTGACGCTCACACGGTGGTCAGCCATCGGCGTCTCCGATGCCGTTGCGGCGCTCCAGCTCGGCGATGTACCGGTCCTTCTCCTCCAGCTGGTGCCGCAGCTCGTGGTCGGTAAGCGGCGCACGGCCTGAGATGTTTCCGGTGAGTGCCCGCCATCCCAGGTAGAACGGCCAGACGAGGGCGATGCCCACCGCATCGGCTGCCGCGCTTTTCCGTCTGTCGTGGACGTACTTGTGCGGCGGGAGCTCGTGGCGGATGCGGTCTTCGATGTGTTCGTCCACCTGCCGGGTGACGTAGGCGGGCGCGATGATCCGGAACCCGTACCAGAGGTACGTGGCGAAGGCCGCGAGGATGGTGAGCAGGATGATCACGGGGTTCCCCCCTCGTCGGCCTCGTCCTTGGGCGGTCGAGGGCCGCCAGAGAGCATGGCCGCCACCAGATACAAGGCCTCCTCGCGGGTGAATCCTGCCTTGCGCAGGCCCATGTACTGCTCGTGGCAGGCGACGCCCACCTCGTTCATGTTCAGCGGGTTGTCGCTCACGCAGTCACCTCCGGGTCGATGCGGTAGCAGGCGGCGTCCGGCAGGCGCCGGTCCTCGGGGAGGTCGACCTGCCACGAGGCGTTGCCGTCGACGGCGACGAGGCCGCCTACCGGCCAGGTGGCCGGGGTTGGGTCCTGGCCCTCGGGGACCGCAATGCGGGTGAGGTCGTAGTCGATGAGGGTGAGGCCGCACCAGGCGCACCGCTGCCGCAGGTGCGGCGGGATATCGAGCAGAAGCCCGGCGATGTGCACGGTGCCGGGTTCGGTCGGCACCGTGGGACGGATGGCGGTGTTCTCGGAGGCGACCAGGTCGATGCGGGCGGAGCGCTTGAGCTCCCGGACGAACTGCGGCCAGACGTCCGCCAGGGCCTTCTTCATGTAGTCGCCGCTCATTCGGTGCCCTCCAGGTCGATGTCGTCGGCGGTGTCGCCGGTGAACTCGAAGCTCACGGCGCGCCACCCGGATGCCTCATCGAGGGCCCCGCGGATGACCGTGTAGCCGTGGTTCATGGCGATGAGGTCGACCTGCGGGAGTAGCCGGTCGTCGATGTAGCGCTCGCGCGGGGTCGCGCACGTGAGGCGCAGGACCCTGAGTTCTTCCATGAGGGCGCCGCAGGTGGCGCCGGCGACGAACGCGGCGTCGTTGAAGGGGCCGCCCTGGCTTGTGACGAGCACAAACGGCACGAGGAGTGTGTATTCGGAGTTGCTCACGGTCGCCTCCCGGCGCGTCGTGGGGTGATGGTCGCGGACAGGGTCCGCGGGTCGGGGCCGCGGCGGTGGTGGCGCCGGGGCCGGTGCTGGGGCCCGGCGGTGTACGCGGTCCACGGGCGAGGCCGGCGGTCGCGCCAGTCGAGGAGGACCTCACGCGAGTCGTTGGTGATGGTGACGGTGCGCGGGTCGACGGGCGCCCCGGGGTCCCAGCCGGGGACGAGGACGAAGTCGCTCCGGCGGGCTTCGTGGGCCGCACTCATGGCCCGGCCGAGGGCGCTCATGGCGGGCCTGATCCGGTCGAAGGCGTCCGCCATCGCCTCAGCCATCGGCCCCCAGGCCGCCCGAAGGTTCTCCCGGAAGACGTCCCGGTTGCTGGGCTCGGGCTCCCACGGCTCCCCGAGGGCGCGGGAGATCATCGAACGCTCGATGCAACTCCAGTCGACGGGGAGCGGAGTCCCTCGGTAGTACGTGAGCCAAGCGGCGATGACCTCGTCGGCAGTCTCTTCGGTGAGGCCGAGCGCTCGGCCGGTCAGGCGGAGCCGTTCGTTCCGTTGGCCGTTCCTGCGGCTGCGAACGAAGACCTCTCGTTGTATGTCCTCGGAGCGGACGCCGGCCTCGGAGAAGTGGATCTGCACTCTCCTCGTGGCGTGCCCGCCGACGTCGAGCAGTCGCTGGAGTTCGCGGACCCTGTGCGGGGTGAAGCGTGCGGCCTCGTCGAAGATGCACATGGTCGGGGAGATGCCGCGCATCCCGGCGGGCTGCTCGCCCTCGTCCTCGTTCTCCGGGGCGGTCTCGGGTTCGGGCCCGAGCATGAGCGGTCCCGAGACGTCGACGCCGGAGGTGTAGTCGTAGGTGCGGACCGTCATGGGCGAGGTCGGCCTGTCGGGGTCGATCTCGTCGATCATCGGCCGGATATGGTGGCCGTCGTCCTCGTCGTAGGCGCCGGGGCCGGGCTCCCACCGCGTGATCATCACGTTGCGATCGACGTTGATCGTGGTCGAGGCGACGTCGCCGACCTGCTTGCGCTCCCATTCCTGGAACGCGGCGTCGGACCAGTGCAGGTCTTCGGCGCGGCGGAGCGTCTCGGTGATCGTTCGCAGGGTCGCGGTGGCGTCGGTGTGCTTCACCGGTCACCTCCGGTCGTCGCTGAGACGATGCGGACGCCGGGCCGGATTTCCAGGGGCGTCTCGTAGGGCAGGTAGGCGCGGATGCGCACCTGGGTGCCTTCCGGGCCCGGAATGATCGCGAGGATCTCGGCGTCGTAGGGGTCGCCGCCGGGCTCGGTGATGGTGACGCGGTCACCGACCTTGATGGTGCTCATGGCTCGGTCACCTCCCCTGACGGGTCGCGCCGTGCGCCGATGGGTATCGCCGCCAGCGCCCTCGCGCGGGCAAGGCGTTCCGGCGTCATCCCGAACGGGCGGAACCGCCCGCAGAACGCGCACTCGCCGTGGGACTCGTACTCCGGGAGCGGTTCCGTGCACAGGCACGTGGCGTGGGCGTCGTGGATGCGGATGCAGTCGCCGTGGAACACGTGGATCTCACCGCGCCACCAGGGGGCCCGGGGGTGCCCGGGGTGCCCGGTGTTGACCGGGTCGGTCCGGCGGTGTCGGCCGCCGCACCACGCACACCGGGTGAGCAGGCGCCGTCGGAGGCTGATCAGCGGGAGGCAGCGGATCCGCCAGTGGTGGACGTGCCACCGCCATCCGGGGCGTGATGTGCAGGAGTGCCGTCCGGGGTCGGTGTCGACGTGCCAGACGTCGAGCAGGTTGCCGAGTCCGAAGGCGAGGGTCTTGGAGCCGCGCATCAGAGCATCACCTTCCGTTGTCTGGGGTGCCGGTGCCGCGCGGGATACCGAGCTGGTCGCAGCAGCCGTCACAGCGGGGCAGGCCCAGGCGGGAGAAGATGCCGGCCCACTGCCAGGTGTCGGTGGCGCTGCACGCGACGGCGGCCTGGATGCCTGCGTTGCGGAACTCCTCGACAGCGTCGGCGTTCTTCGGGTCGACCACGGCCCGAGGCAGCGCGTGCAGGGCGTCGTAGTTCGGGCCGGTGTACACCCACCAGTGGTCGTGGTTCTCGGCGGTCGGTTGTGCGGTCATGCGGTCTCTCCGATCGCGTCGACCGCGGCGAACGGCAGCGACGGGGCCAGGCCGGGCTCGGCGTAGCGGCCGATCAGGTCGGCCAGGCGGGTGAGCAAGGTCATGAGACCTCCAGGTCAAAGAGGGGTGCCTGCACGGCGGCAGGCTGCGGGGCCGGGCCGGTCGCCGCGGCGGGACGGTGCGGACGCGGGGCCGGCGCGGCCGTGGGCGGCTTCGCGGTCTCGCAGGAGCACGCGCACTCCCGGGGCGCCGTCCACACCAGGTAGCGAGAGCCCTCAGCCCAGAACAGGTCCGAGCCGTCGCTGTCGCGGATCCACGTCTCGTGCAAGCTCGGCCACGACCAGCCGGAGCAGCCGCCGTGGTATCCGCGGGCGCACCCGCCGCAGACGGGGGCAGCCAGGTGCAGGCACTCGTCCTGCCCCATGACGTGCGGTTGGAGAGAGCGGCGCCCCAGGCGCGGCCGGTGGACCTCCGCGAGCACCTGGTCGGCGACCTCGATCGGCATTCGCGATGGCATCCGGCGGGAGTTGCACTCCCAGCAGCTGCACGTCGGACGGCATGCGTGGCCGACGATCCACACGGGTATCCCGGCGAGCCGGGTCTCCGGCCGCGGGGCGCTGTCGGGGCTGTAGTCCTCGCGGCAGTCCTCGCACTGGGCCCACACGCAGGGGCACGAGCACGGGCACCAGTCCGGCCAGCCGGGCTCGCCTACGACGTGGCCGGCGAGAACCTGCTCTCGCACGACGCGGGCCTCCTCTGGGGTCATCGGAATGCACCGCCTCCCAGCCACGGGAGCGCTTCCTTGTCGAAGCCTTCGGGCGCGGCCTGGGCAGCGGGGTCGAAGGCGTGGGCAGCTTGGACGGCGCGCTGGAAGACGTCCCATCCGCGACCGAAGTAGCACCATCCGCCCTCGATGAGCATCGGGTGGCGGATGAAGGCGATGGTGACGCGCCAGTTGAAGAGCATCTCCATCAGCTCGACGCGGATCGGGTCGTTGTCGCGGATGTGCCAGACGCCGGGCACGGCGGTGGCGGTCACTATGAGGTCGCCGTTGGCACCGGGCACCGTCAGGGTGTCGCCTTCATTGGCCCGGTGGCGCAGCTCGAACAGTTGTTCGCGTGAGAGGCGATCGTCCAGAGTGGTCATGGCGATTCCTTCTCGGAGTGGTGGCCGACGTACTCGGTGCCGGAGACGAGGCCGGTTTGGGGCGTGAAGAACCCGTTGGGTGCCCAGCCCGCGGCGACGAACTTCGCGGCGGCGGGCGGCGGCAGCCAGTCCCTCCCGCGGTCGGGGTGGGACATCCACCCAGCCAGCGCGTCGGCGGTGGGGAACACGGGACTGATCGGGGAGCCCTCGGAGACGGTCTCCCAGAGCTGCCAGCCATCCCCCTCGGGCGGTCCGGTGCGCTCCCATTCCTCGTGGGCAGCACGCTGCTCGGGGGTGCCGACGTCGCCCTCGCCGCCGCAGGTGCGGCATTCGACGCGGATACCGAGCTGCTCGCAGCGGAACCGCACGAGGATCTTGTGGTTGATGGCGTCGTGGTGCAGGTTGTCGCCGAGCGTGCGCGCGCCGACCCGGTTGGCGGCGTTGACCTCCTCGGCCGTGCGCGGAACACTCACCCACTCCCAGTCGCGCGGGTTTTCCTCAGTCGGCTCGCGGCGGCGCAGCTCCCGAAACCGCCCCTGTGCCACGAGGTTGTCGACCTCGGCTTGGCCGAGCTTGTCGCACCAGGCGAGCCGGTCCGCGTGCTCGCGGGCACCGAGCCACGCCCCGGCGTGCACGATCTGGTGCGGGTAGAAGGTGTCGGTGATGGCGTGTGCCTCCGGGCTGTACCCGGTGGAGTAGCCCTTGCCGTAGTCGCAATCGGGGCATTCCGGAAGTTTGAGCTCCTCAGGCATGAGGAACCCCTTCCACACCTCGCCCTGCGGCCAGTCGAAGTCGACCGGCACTCGACGCACTTCACGTCCCATCAGGCACCTCCTCCAGGGGTCTGCTCGTAGTTGCCGCACCGGTACTGGTCGCGGATGGAGTAGTGGCCGCTCTCGTCTCGCGGTCCTTCGGTCCACTCGGCCGGCGTGCGACGGGACAGGGCGACCATCAGCAGCGGGCAGCCGGGGCCAGTCATCGCCTGACCGTCGACGTCATGCACGCAGGTCGCGCACCAGCGGGCCTCCCAGTCGAGGCCCTCGGTACCGTTCGAGAACGGCACCTGATCGCGAGCGCGGGCGAAGGCGTCGTCGTAGGTGGGGAGGGTCATGATCGGCTGCCCCTCTGGTCGATGTCGGCGACCCACGCGGCGCAGACGGCAGCGACCTGGATCAGCTCGGCGCGCAGCGTGGAGGCGTCGCTCTCGGCGAGGGCCTCGGCGACCTCTTCCAGGAGAACGGGGGCCCACTGGGTCCTCGGCGCGGGCGGCGACGGGATCAGATCCATGCCCGGAACCTCCATCCCCCGCCACCTACTCGCGTCCCGGACGTAGTCGTTGTGGCCCTTGAGCGCCTCGGCGAGTTCAGAGAACCGGACACCGAACACGGCGTGGTCGGGGCCAGTGCCGTCCGGGTGGTGTTGGTCGCCCCACGTGGCGAGCTGTCGCTGCCGTTCGGCGTCGACCTCGCGGACAAACGCGGCCAGGCCGGGCGTGGCGATCGGGGTCTGGTAGGTCACGGCTGCTCCTTCATGCCGGGCCGGCGCGCCATGGTGGCGTCGGTGGTACGGCGGACCCGGTCGGGCCAGCCGTCGGGGACGTCGCCGAACAGGTCGGGGTCCTTCACGTCAGCCACGGGGCGCGCCGGGGGATCCATGGGCCAGTCGTCGTAGGCGTCGTCCTCGCACGGGCAAGGGGTGCGGGCGTCGCGGATCTCCTCAGCCAGGGCGAGCGTGGCGTGCGCCGTGGCCATCTGCGCACGGGCCAGCGCCCACGCCGGGTCGGTCTCCTTCGGGGCCTCGGCGAGCTGCTGCTCGGCTGCCTCGCGGTGGCCGCTCACTCGGCACTCCCCTCAGCCATGGCCTCCAGGGCCTCGACGGCCACGATCGGGATGCGGTAGGCGCGACCGATGCGGACCGAGGCGATGGTGTCGGACTGGCACATCCGGTAGACGGTCATCTTCGACAGGCGCAGACGCTCGGCAACCTCCTCCACAGTGAGGAACGTCAACGACGAGGGCCGCTCGGCCGGGCGGCGCAGGTGCGGGGCCAGGACCCGCATGATCACGTCGAGCTGGTGGTCATCGACGGTGTGCGGCTCCAAGGCCGTGCGGATCTTGTCGTGGATGGTCATGGCTGGTCTCCCTGCTTCGGGAACTTCTTGCGGAGGTGGGTGAGGTAGCCGCTCACCTGCTCGGGTGTGGCCGGGCCTTTGCCGGGGCGGTGGGCGGCCGGTGGCACGGGCCGCACAGCTGGCACGAACCGCAACCCCAGGGCGGCCAGCTCGACGAACAGCGACTCGGCGAACGGCTCCGGGTCGGCGCGGTCGGCGTAGGCGGTGTGGTCGCGCTCAGCGACGCGGCGGGCCATCAGCTCGATGGCCTCGGCGCGGGCCTGCTCCCTCGTGGTCACGTCGGACTCGCCTCCTCAGCGGTGTCAGCCGCGGTCAGGTCGATCTCGATCCAGTCGACGTCGTCGTCGCCGAGGAGCAGGCCGACCTCGGTCGGCTCGTACACGGCGCCGGTACCGCCCGGGTCGACATCGGTCAGCGTCACCCGGAGGTGGCCGTGGCCCTCGGCGATGAGCACACCGAGTTCCTCGTGGAGGTCGGCGGCGGTCATGGCGGTTCCCTTCGTCGGGGCCGGCGCCTGGGCGGCGGGCTGGGTCCACCCGAGGGTGAGCAGGCGGCCGATGATCCGGCGGGCGGTGGACTCGGCCGTGGGCGTGGCCCCGTAGATGGGGCACGCCGCCGGGTCCTCCAGGCGGCTCACGGTGACCTCGTCGGCGACCTCGATCTCGATGGCCGCGCGGCGCACCGCGTGCTCGACGGGGTCCTCGCCCTGGGCGTAGGCGTGGCGGGCGATGCCGTCCTCGATGTGCTCGGTCACGTCGTCCTCCGGTCGGGGCCGTCGAAGTGGTAGCGGACGGTCATGCCGAGCAGCCGGGAGGCGATGCGGTCGTCGCACACCTGGGCCAGGCCACCCGGCGGGATGTTGCTGGTGAAGACGGTGGGCAGCATGTGGGTGTCGCGGTGGTTGACGATCCGGTAGGTGATCTCCTCGGTCCACACCGAGTCGCTCGCGGTGCCCAGGTCGTCCAGGAGCAGCAGCGGGATCGTCATGATGCGGCGCATCCGGCGCTCGCGCTCCAGGCCGTCACCGGCCCCGGGGCGCAGGGCGGCGAACAGGTCGGGGAACGTCGACCCGATGAATCCGAACCGGTGCGGGCCGGACAGGGCGATCCGGCGGATCGCGGCGTAGGCGGCGTGGGTCTTGCCGGTGCCGGTGTTGCCCCACAGCAGCAGCGACGGCGCGGTCGTGGGTGAGGCGGCGACCTGGTCGGCCCACGCGAGCACGCCGGGGTGGTCGGTGGTGGCGCCCGTGTACCGGGGCGGGCAGGCGGCGTCGAACCGGCCGAGCGCGGACAGGACGCGCTGCCGGTGGTGGTACTCGGGGTGGCCGGGCTCGTCCGGGGACGGGCCGTCGGCGACCGCGCCGGGTGTGGTGTCCTCGCCGCGTTCGGCGATGATCCGGGACAGGCGGGCGAACAGGTCGCCGCCCCTGGTGGTCAGGGTGGTGGGTTCAGACATGTGTTCCTCCGTTCATCCACGAGCCCGCCTGCGGGAACGGGTCGGGGTCGCCCTGGAAGGTCTGGTTGCGGTAGGGCTGGCGGCCGTTGCGGGCGGCCAGGGGCGCGGGGTGGTCCTCGTCGTCCCAGCGGCCCTGGTTCAGCCAGGTCGCCGGGTGCGGGATGAACTTGGGGTCTGCGCGCGCCTGGGCTGTGGCGAACCGGTGGGTGGCGTCGATGATCACCTGCGGGTCGACGGTCTTCACGGCTGTCCTGAACGCCTTCTCCGCGGCCTTACGGCCGACCTTGCGCGGGTAGGCGCTGTAGAACTCACCGAAGCGGGCGTTGCGTTCTCGGGCGATGACGGCCTTGGTCGTGGGGTCGTGCTCGGGAGCGGAGCGAGCGTCGGGGTCTTCCTGCGCGGCCGGGTCGGCGGCGTGCGGGCCTCCCCCCGCACCCCCCTGCTCCCTGTCACCTGCTACCTGCCACCTGCCACCTGCAAAAGCGCTGATCTGTTCGGGCGAGTCTGCGCGCGGCGCGGACTCGTCTGCGCCGATCTGCGTAGAGCCGTTGACCTGCGTGTTCTCTTGCCCCTGGTCGGGTTCGGCCGTGGGCGTCCCGTTGGTGGGCTCGTGGGCGGCCGCCGGGCCGCTCTGGGGCGGCCGCATGCCGGGCGCGGACTCCTGCGGAGCGCCCTCCGGGGCGTCGCGGGTGTCCGATTCGCGGCGCCCCGCTTCGTCCGAGCCGCGCGCGGACTCGTGTGCGCGGGGCTCGGACGAGTCCGTGTCGGGCTCGGTAGGGTCGGCGTCCTCCGGCGCGGGCAGGCGCGACGGGACCTTCGCGGCTTCCAGGCGCTGGTGCTTGGAGAGCTTGGGCAGGAACAGGTACGGGTCGCCGTCCGCCACGTACGGGACGATTCGACCGGCGGCGGCCAGCTCGGCGAGCAGCCCGTCGATGGCGACGTCGTCCAAGTCGTCGTCGTAGGGGAAGCACTGGCCTTTGATGTATCGGGGGTCACCTTGCACACGAGCGTGCTCGTCGGCGAAGTTCCACAGGGCGATGTAGAGCAGGCGGGCGTCCCGGCTCAGCGACCGGGCGAGCTTGCGGTCAGACCAGAACTCCGGCTTGGTGGATCGGATGCGGGCCATCAGCGACCCCAGTGCCGGACGCGCTGCCAGACGGTCGCCGGGCGCCACCGCAGCCCGATCGTGCACACGCCCCGGTCGTGGTAGCCGTAGCGGTCGCACCAGTCGCAGGCGTCGCCGAGGCGCCACAGGGCGCGGCAGGTGTCGCACCTCCACAGGTCGCCCTGGTCGCCGTCGGCGAGGGTCTCGGTGTGGCTGTGCGGGAGCGTGCTGTCCGAGCCGTCGACCGGCGCAGGCAGGGACCAGGTGACCTCACGCGTCGGCAGGTCGCACTTCTGCTGCTGGGATGGATCGCGGCGGCGTACCCACATCGCGGGCCTCCTTCCTAGGTGGTTCGGGTGTCGGGAGTGAGCCACGGCAGGGCCGTTCAGCTCTCCTCGTCAGGCGGCAGTAGGCGGGACCCGCAGGGCGCCACATTGTTCTGGTGAACGACCGCCGACTCGGTCCGGAAGTCGTCGCGCTCCTTGGGCGTCATCGCCTCCCACTGGGCGCGATCGACCTCGACGACGTCACAGACTGTTTCGAGGCCCGACTCGACGAACACCTCGATGCGGACAGGTTTCATACGTCCTCGTTTCCGTGTGGTCCGCGCCCGCCGCGGAGTCGTGTCACGCGGCAGGCGCCTGGGTCAGTGGGTCAGGTCTGCGAGCGAGGGATGCGGCGCTGTGCCCGCACCACGGCGGAGGCCGCCGCCAGCCCGTCCGGGCCGGGGGCCTGGACGTTGACCACGTGCGTGGCCTCGCCCCACGTGCGCGACCGCGGGCTGGCGGCCATGTGGGCGGCGGCCAGCGCGAGGGTCGCGTGGATCTGGCCTTCCGCGGCCAGGGCGGCGCCGGTGACCGGGTCGCCGCCGTCGCCATAGGTGTAGTGGTGGGCTCGGTCGGCGAGGCGCTCGGCCTCAGCGACGTGCTGCTCGTAGTCGCGGACGTGGGCGTCCCGCGGGTCCGGGCGCTTCTCGATCCTCTTGGCCTTGGCCATGTCGTCCTCCAGATGGTCAGGTTCGTCAGGTCAGTCGGGGCCGGCCGTGTCAGAACGGGAGCGTGTCCGCGGTCTCCCAGTCCGGGCAGTGGGTCTTCAGCCCGCCGGTGATGTCGATCCCCTGTCCGCAGGACTCGTCGGTGACGTTGCGGTCGCAGTCCTGTCCGGGGATGCAGCCGCCCCTCTTGCCTCCGGCGGGGGTGTGGAAAATGCAGGTCTTGCAGCCGTGGTTGTCGGGGTTCTTCCAGCACCGGCCGATGTGGACGGTGGCGGGGTACCGCTTGGCGTGGCCGCGAGAGCAGTAGGGGCACACGTACCGCGTGACCGTGATCTGTCGGGGCTCGGTGGCCATGTGGTCCTCCAGGTGGTCAGGCGCCGTGGTCGCGCAGGTAGCGGGACAGGCGGGCGGCGCGGCGGTCGAGGCGCCGGCGGGCGATCGGGTCGGTCTCGCGGACGCGCTGCCGGTCGATGCGGGTGAGGAGCACGCGGGCGACCGCGATGCGGTCGGCCCGGCACTCCAGGTAGAAGGCCGGAGGCTCCAGGTCGCCGGTCACTGTCCGGCCTGCTTCCTCAGGGCGTCGCCGTGCTCGCGGAACGCCACGGAGAGCTCGGTCGGCATGCCGTGGCCGGTGCCGCCGTTGGCCTGCATGTAGTCGCGGGCGATGTCCTTCATCTCGTCCATGGACGTGGTCGCGCGGACCTCGGCCACCCAGTCACGTCCGGCCGGGGCCGGAGGGTCGAGCAGGGTTCCGCTCAGGAGCGCGTCCATGGCGTCGGTGAAGTGACGGTGGTGCGCACGGTTGTCGGTCATGAGGTGGCCTTCCGCTTGGTCGGGATCATGGTGATGACCTCCACGGGCACACCGTCGTAGCTGCCGGTGATGCTCAGGTGGTCGTAGTCGCCTGCTACGGCGTGGGTGACGGGCCCGGCGCCGAGGACCCGCTGCCATGCGGCCAGGCCTTCGAGCTGGGCGCGCTCGTCGTTGTCGGCGAACACGTGCCCGTACAGGCCCGGCTCGTCAGCGGACAGGGTCCACTCGGCGGGCGAGGCGTCCTCGACGACGAGCGCGAGCAGGGTCTCGGCCAGCCTCTGCTGGCGTAGGCGCTGGTTGACGGTCATGGGGTCACCACCAGGAGAAGGTCGACGGGGCCGCGCGGCCCGAGCGCGGCCTGGATCAGGGCGAGGGTGATCACGAACGAGCAGATGCCGGCGAGGACGGCCTGGCCCCAGGACGGGGACCAGCGGCGGTGCGGGTTCACTCGCCCTCACCGCCTTCGGCGCGGTCGCGGTGCGGGCTGCATCGGCCGTCGTGGCCGATCCGACGCGCGCACGCGTACTCGTCGCCGCTGGGCAGCTCACGGGTCGCCCCGCAGTGCCGGTACTCGTCGTCGTCGCTGGGCTCGACGTCGGCGCGCGTCGGGGTCCCGGCGGGCGCCTTCTCCCCGCGGTCGGTGTCCTCCAGGGCGTTGACGCGGTCGATGACGGCGGCCAGCTGGCCGGCCAGCGCGTGCTCCCGGCACGGCTCGGACTCGATGGGCTGCCCGCACATGCCGCTGGGCGTAGGGGCAGCGCACACGTACCCGCCGGGGGCAGCCTCGTCAGACCACACGACGGGCCCCAGCTCGGCCTCAGCGCTGCGGACGCGGTCGTCGAGTAGCGCGAGTCGGGCCTGGTCTTCGGCGCGGTCACGCTCCAGCCGCCCCATGTCCTTCTCCAGCTGAGCGACCCGATGTGCGGTTCCCTGTTGCCGCACAGTCAGGCGCTCGGCCCGTTCGGAGGTGAGCGCCTTGCCGAGCTCTCGCACGACCAGGTCCCGGTCGCGGGTCACCTTGGCGAGCTGCTCGCGGAGCGCCTCTACCTCGTCGTCAGCGGCCGGGGCCTCGTCGTCGGGCAGCACCGACAGGGCGGTGATGGCCTCGGCTGGGGTATACGGGGTGCCAGGCGCTTCCACCGCGGCTTGGGCGGACCGGTGGCGCATGTTCAGGGCGGCATGGCGTGCACTCGCGCGAGCGATCGCTTCGACCTCGTCGGGCGACAGCACCCGGTACCCGGTGAGCCCGGCGGCGGCCAGAACGGCCTCGACCAGAGCCACGGCGTCGAGCCCGACGGGGACCTTCACGATCGCGACCCGGTTGCCCTTGGCCAGGGAGATGCGCCCGGAGTCGACGACCATCTCGTCGCCGTCCTCATCCGTGTAGCGGTACGGGAGCTTGACGTCAGCCACGGCCGACCTCCTCGACTTCGGCGGCCTCGCGGGCCAGGTAGTACGTGGACAACGGCACTTCCTCCCACACGACGCCGAGGCCGAGCTGGGTCGCGATCTTGTCGGGAAGCTCCTTGGGCCAGCCGACGTACAGGTGTCCACCGAGGACCTCGACGGAGGGGTGCATGAGTACGTGGCCTGCGAGGCAGTGGTCCGGCATCTCGCCGGGCAGGAGACGGCGGCCGTTGGCGTGCGGAATCCCAGCCAGCTGTTCGTCGATCTTCTTGCCGTGCTTGGTGCGCAGGTTCGGGACGATGGCGTCAGGGTGCCGCCGGTCGACGCGCCACCCATAGGGAGTCGCGTCAGGGTGGCTGTTCCGGACTCCGATGACCCGCCCGGTGCCTTCGTCATGGGCGTAGACCTCGGTGTCGGGGTGGCAGCCTTGCTTGTCGAGGAACGCGGCGAGGGCGGCCTTCCGGTCCTCGACGGCCTGCTTCAACGCGGTCGAGTAGATGGATGTCGCGGCCTTGGTGGCGCGGTAGACGACCTCAACCACGGCTGGCCTCCTTCTGGCGGCGGTGCGCGCCGCGGCGACGCGCGGGCAGCAGTTCGGGGTCCTCGTCCGCCCACGCGGTCTCACCCGGCATCAGCAGCGCGCCGATGAGCGCCTCGCGCCGGGCCGCGGTGAGGTTCAGCTCGGTGGGTCGGCCGTCGGCCGTAGCCAGGGAGACGACTGCGGACCCGTCCGGGTAGAAGGTGACCTCTTCCTCCCAGACCAGCTCCCGGCCGGTGACGCCGATCTCGGTCGGCCAGGACACCCCGCCGTGCGCGGAGGTGTAGTGGTTCCCGGGCGGGTGGCCGGCCTCTCGGCCGCACACGACCTCGACGCCCTCGTGGGTGTGCGGTGATCCGCACTCGCGCAGCCGGTTCATGGCGCCCCTCCCATCTGCGCGAGACCGACCTCGGTCTTGTGCGCGGAGAAGATCGACCGGCCCACGTCCACGCGGGCATGCAGCGCCCGCAGGTGCGCCTTGTGCACGTACACGGTCGACTCGGCCAGCGACCAGGTACGCCACAGGGCGTCGCACGCCTCGGTCGCCTGCTGCTTGCGGTCCTCCACGGACCCGGACGCGTTCCGGAACGCGCGGGAGTAGGCGATCTTGTAGTCGCCCTCCGCGGCGATGCGGGTGGCGTCGAGCTCGCCGAGCTTGGCCACGGCCTTGTCCAGTTCGCGGGACAGGTCGGCCAACTGGTTGACGACGGTCTGGATGGCGCCCATCAGATGCCCGCCTCGCCGTCGACCTCGTCGTCGCGGGCGTGGTCGAGCGCCTCGGTCAGGCCCTGGGCGACGGTGTCGAGTTCGTGCCGGAGCTCCGTCATGGTCAGCTGCTCGGTGCGGTTCACCCTGCGGATGTAGGCGCCCCAGTGCTTCATCGAGGCGGTGAGGCGGGCGGCCTCGATCGCGTGGAGCATGCCGCCGGTCAGCGCGAGGGTCTGCTCGGCCAGCTCGACCTGGCCGTCCTCGGTGAGAGTTCCGGTCGCGGTGCGCTGGAGGAAGAGGGCCCGCTGGGCCTCGCGGATCGTGTCTTCCTGTTCAGGGCGCGCGACCTCCACGGAGGCGATGCGGGCCTTGACCCACAGTCCGGCCTCGCTGTCGGGGGCAGGGCTGTTCTTGTCGTCCTGCTTGAGTTCGACGATCGCCATGATGCGCAGGCCGGGTGTGGTGTAGAGCTTGGCGACGTAGGGCTCCAGGGCGGCCTCGGCGGCCGAGCCGAGCTTCGGGTCGATCTTGAGCTTCATGCAGCGTCCTCGGTGGTGGTGTGGGCGGTGGGCTGGAGGACTACGTCGAGGCCGACGGCGGCGGCGTAGTCGTCGAGGTTGTCCAGGTTGGGAGCGGACTTGCCGGACTCCCAGGAGCGGATGGTCTGCTCGCTGTAGCCGCCGCGGGCGGCGAGCTTGGCGACGGACAGGCCCATGGCGGTGCGGGCCGCCTTGAGCTGGGTGATCAGTGGGTGCGGCTCGGACACGGGCCCTTCCTTCGGTGCGGGGACGGCGCGGACGGTGAGTGGCTGGCCGCCGAGGTGGCCGGTGAGGGTGATGTGGGACAGCCCGTCGGGGTAGCGGTAGGTCCGCTCGGGCCGGTCCTCGTCGAACCACAGCACCCACTCGGCCATCCAGTCCTTGACCCACCGCAGGGGCGGGTTACCGCGGCCGTGCAGGGCCGCGTCGACGAGGTCGCGCTCGGGTGCGCCGTGCGCGTAGGTGTAGGTGACCGTGGACCCGTCCGCCTCGACTCGGCCGGCGGCCAGCGAGGGGCGGGCGGCGAGCACGGCGTCGATGGTGCGGTCCGGCCGCTCCGGGGTGCCGGACGGCCCGAGCAGCTGCTCGAAGTCGTCGAGGATCGCGACGGCCCGGTCGGCCATCTCCTGGTAGCCCATCGGGCGGATGCCGCTGGCGGGGTCGGGGCGGCGCGGGCATCCGGCGTGGTCGCGAGTGCACCAGTGCACGCCGAACGCATCGCAGGTTCCGTGGAGGTGGGCGGCCGCGGCCAGGCCACGCGCGAGCGCGTTGAAGGCGTGCGCGGTGGTCCGGCGTCCGGCCGTGGACTTCGCGGGGAACTGGAGGCTGTCGCCCTTGTGGCCGGCCTCCTGGCCCGCCCCGGCAGCGATGGCCAAGAGTTCGGCGCGCGAGTGTCCGGTGAGCTGCAGGATGTGCAGCGGCACCGCCACCCGCAGTCCCTCCACGAGGGCATCGTCAACGTCGGCTGCCACGGTGCCACCCCCCGTCGGGCATGGCGGGCAGGACACGGACCACGAGCGGCTTGCCACCCATGTGACCGCCGAGGGTGGCGTAGTCCAGGCCTTCCACCTTGGTGATGCGGTGGATCTGTCGGGCGCCGGCGTCCAGGGCCGCGCGCCACTCGGGCAGCCACGCCTGGATGTCGTCCAGCGTGGGCAGGGTGTCGTCCGGGGCGGCGTCGTGCGTGTAGGAGTAGATGACGCACGCCCCCTCACCCGTCGGCCGCACGGACCCACGGTTCAGGTACGGGCGGGCGGCGAGGAACTCGCGGATGGCGGTCATGCGGCGGACCTCGCTCTCGCGGCCCGGATGCGGCGCCGGCGGACGGCCTTCTGTTCGTCGCCGTTCAGGCCTCCGCGCACCCCGCACAGCTCGGTCGGCGACCCCTCCAGCGCCTCGTCCAGGCACTCGGTCCGCACCGGGCAGCCAGCGCACACGTCCTTGGCCTTCTCCTCGCGGCTCTCGCGCTGGTCACCGCGCTCACCCGGTGCCCCGAAGAACAGCCAGAGAGGCAGTTCCCGGCAGGCGGCGTCGTCGCGCCAGGCCTGGTCTCGCAGGTCCCTCATGCCGCCACCCCCCGAGCCCCTTGGGGCTGAGCAGCCGGGTCATCGAGCTCGTCGTCGTCCCACGCCATCGGCGGCGGCCACCCTGCCTCGGTGGCGAACCGGCGGGCCCGGCTGGCGGCAGCGCGCTGGCCAGGCGTCGCCTGCGGGGGCGCGGTGTCCCACAGCCGGTCGTAGAGGTCGATAACGCTCTGGTGGGTGGCCAGCGACACCCGGGTGGCGTGCAGCCACCGGCTGATCGTGGGCTGCTGGGTTCCCAGCAGGGCGGCCAGACGGCGCTGTGACCAGCCGATCCTGATGAGCGCAGCGAGACGGCGCTGTGTCCCTGTCGCGTCCACCACGGTTCCGGGTGCGAGCTGGTCCGCGTGCTGCATCAGGTCGATGTCCAGGGCGAGGATCGCCGCGGCGGTGGTCGGCCGCACTCTGCTTGCCGGGGCCCGGCGGCCGCGCGGGTAGAGGATGCCGGACACCGAACTCTTGCTGACCCCGGCCAGTCGGGCGACCTGCTGCCAGCCGATGCCGCTCTCATTCAGGCGCCGGATGTGCTCGCGCGCTGGTGCGGCGTCCGTGAAGGGCTTCCACTGGCCGTAGGCGATCAGCCGCGACCGGCGGTTCTCGTAGGCGCGCAGGGCCTCGTGGCACACCGGGCAGCCACAGCGGTCGGCCTTGGCGCGCATGAATCCGTGCGGGCGTTCGCTCACCGTGGCACCTCCGCCTCGTTCTCAAGGCGCTGGCGGAGCTCCGCCAGTGTCAGCGAGTGGGCCTCGCCGCGGCGCACCTCCCGGAGGATGGTGACGGGCTTGCCCAGGTGGTCACGGATCCCCTGCTCGGCGGCTTCCGCTTCGGCGAACCCGGCGGGGTCGTTGGCCCACAGGGCCGACCAGTGCTTCTTGCCGGCGCGCACGCACCGGCCCCAGCAGTTGTTGTGGTCGGCCCACCGGTACAGGCGGGGCGGGGTGATGCCGAGGTCGCGGCACCACGCGAACATGTCGTCCTTGGTCAGGTGCGGCGGCTCGGTCATCGGGAACTGGACCTGCCAGGGCTCCCAGCCCTTCCGGGTGCCGGGCACCCGTCGTTCCTCGGTGTGGTCGTAGCCGACGTAGAGGACCGTCTCGTCCGGGTCGGCGTTGGCCTCCAGCCACCGGCGGCAGGGCGCCTGCTTCAGGAGGTGCGAGCAGGGCGCGAGCCGGGAGTTGCCGAGGAATCGGACGTCGCGGAACACCTCGAAGGGCGTGCGGCCGTCGGACACGATGACCGGCTCCACTCCCAGGTGGCGGGAGGTGTCGGCGACGAAGCGCCACAGGTCGGGGTCCTCCGCGCGCGAGTCGGCGGTCAGCAGCACCAGGTCGTCCGTGCCGTAGCGTTCGGCGACGCGCATGGCGGCAGCCCACGACCCGATACCGCCGGAGTACTGGACGATGTGCCGGGTCATCGCGTCCCCTCCGTGTTCTCGACGGGCGGTGTCCGCCCGGTCTTGACGTGGCTATGCGGCATCGGAGTCGGTCCTCTCGGCGGGGTGCTGGCCGGCCTCCAGGACGGCGGTCAGCGTGGACTCGGGCATGTCGGCGAGTTCGGCGACGTCGTAGGCGCGCGCCTCGGGCTCGGGCTCGTCGGGCTTGTAGCCGACCTTGCGCTCGCAGGTGCGACAGGGCGTCTCGCGGTTCCTGATGTGCCGCTGGTAGGCGGCGAGGGTGCCGTGGCTCGGCGGCGCGGTCTGGCGCCGCTTCGGAGCGGGCTTCTCGTGGGCGGGCTCGGCCGGGGCCTCGTCGGCGATGTCGAGCATCGCGATCACGTCCAAGGCGGCGGCGACGTCGCGCCGGTGCGCAACCCAGTCGCCGCACTGCTCGGCGGTCCCCGGGCAGTCGTGCCGGTTGGCCAGGCGGCGGACCATCCACCGCGCGGCGTCCTCCTCCTGCGCGGGGATGGGTGCGTCGGATCCGGCGCACAGCGCCCGCTCTCGCCCCTGAAAGTCGGAGGTCCGGGCTGGCTTCTCCGGCCGGTCGGCCTGGCGGATCTGGTGTTCGAGTGCCATGGTCATCGCCCCCAGCCGGTACGCATGATGAGGTAGAACAGGTCCCGGTCCAGGGCCGCCATGACGATGTCGTCGAACTCGTCCTGGCCCTCGGGGTCGATGTCGGCGATGCGCTCGGGGTGGCCCGGCATGTCCTCATGCAGGGCGGTGCCGAGCAAGTGCCGCCGCCATCCCGCGGCGTACTCGTGCACGCTGATCTCGGTGTCGAGGATCCGGCGGTGTATGCGCCTCCAGGTGCGGTCGATCATCAGCGGCCTCCCTGGGAGATCGAGCACGGCGAGGGCTGCCCACACCGGCAGCAGGGCGCGCCCGGTGTGCGGCCATCGTCTGGCCGGTGCTGGGCTCGGTCCACGTAGTCGGCGACCGACCACATCAGGTGCAGGACCGTGGAGTCAGCGCTGCGCTGGTGGGCGACGAGCAAGGTGCCGACCTGGCTGGCCATCGCGAGCAGCACGGCGGTCACGTCGTCAGGGGCCACGCCCGTGATCTCGGTGATGGCAGCGGCGATCTCGTGTGCGTGCCCGTCCATGTGGGCGTCGGCGCGGCCCGTGGCGGCCTGGCGCGCACGCTGCTCGCGGACGATGTCGAGCAGCCGCTCGGGCGCCCACTCGGTCAGGACAACCGCGCCCCGCTCGGCGGCGAGGGCACGCAGTCGGTCTTCGGCACTCACAGGGTGCCCCCCGTCTGCCGGTCGGCGGGCACGGCCCGGCCGGTTCCGCAGTGGCCGCACCGGATCGACAGCTTCGTGTTGACCTCGCGCAGCCCGCGGTTCTCGTTGCGCAGGTGGTACAGCTCGATCTGCTTCTGGTCCTGGCGGGCCGCCGTGGCGAACCAGATGAAGGCCGCCAGGACGGCCGCGCCGCAGAGCAGGCCGCTGCCGAAGGTGAGGGCGAAGACGGTCATGACTGGCCTCCTGGGGGAAGCGTTCCGGTGGGTTCGTCGGTCGGCGCGGGCTCGGGGGTGCGCTCGATCTGCGGCACCAGCGACTCGCCGACGCCGGCCAACTCGCCGCGGTGCCACGCCTCCAGCACGGCCTCTTCCGCTCGGTCGCCAGGCGTGAAAGTGAACGCGCCGGTGACCGGCGTGTGGTCGACGTCGGCGACCTTGACGACCTCGCCGGTGCTGTGGTCGGTGAGGTGGCCGTCGTCGGAGAGGGCCTCGTCGAGCTTCTTGATGAAGGCCTTGCGCACCGACCGGCGGAGAAGGTCGGGCCGGGTCTCACGGATGACGTCGAGCAGGTCGGCGTCCTCCAGTGCGGCCGGGTCGATCTCCTCGACCAGCTCGGCCGGGGCGGTGCGTTCGACCAGGTCGACGAGCGCTTCGGTGTGCCACGTGACCTTGCGGCGCGGGCCGCTGATGGTCAGGGATCCGGCGGACTCGCCTGCGGGCATGAGCACGTCGAGGCTCTTGACGCCCCAGGTGTTGCGCATGTCCTTGAAGTGGGCTTCTGCGTCAGTGCGGGCACCGTCGTACTCGGCGGTGACCCGGTCCTTGAGGACGCGGAGCGCGGCGACACGGGCGGGGTGGGACAGGTCAGGCATTGCGGCCTCCTCCTCGGTACGGCTGGGTCTGGGGTGCCTCTGCGGCGGCGTCTTGGGCGGCAGCAGCCTGCTGCGGAGTCGGACCGGCGGTGAGCTCAACGAGCCGGGCTTTGAGTGCACCCTTGAGCTGGTCCGCCCACTCAGGCGCGAGTCCGGCCCGCTCCTCCTCGTTCACGCGGCGGCTGATGGCGTTGAGCGTCGCGTGGTCGGGGGCGTCGACGATGTCGTGGATGAGGGTGTCCATAAGCAGGGCGTCGTCCTCGTTGCTGGGCACGTCGACGGGCCCGGTCTGCTGGGTGATCTCCAAGTCCTTGGGCGGGTGCGCCATCGACCAGATGACGGACGCCTGCGCCTTGAGGTCGTCGGGGCCCTTGCGGTACAGGCTCAAGCCCAACTGGTCGCCCAGGTTGACGGCGGCGCGCTTGAGGGCGCCGGTCAGCGAGGCCTTGAGTGCAAGGTCGTGGGCTGCCCCATGGGTGACCTGCTTGGATGCCTCCTCGACGGCGCCGTCGTCCCAGAAGCCCAGGACGCGGCCGTCGACGGTGCGGACGATGAGGCGCACCTGGGCCCGGTAGGTCGCCCAGAACCGCGTTCCGCCCTTGGACTCCTCGCTGGGTGGGATCGTCCGGGCCATGTCGCGGATGCAGGTGGACTCCAGCGTCACGACGGACCATCCACCGAACCCGAAGATGCGGATCAGCGATCGGCGTACGTCCCACCCCTGCAGGTGGGCGTTGCCCCGGTGGACTTGGACGCGGGCGGGGTCGATCGGGCGGAACAGAACGTCGATCTGGTAACCGGTCAGGTCCTTGGGGCCGGCCTCCACGTGTGGGGTGGCCGGACCGGAGGCGGGAGCGATGGGGGCCTCCGGTCCGGCCTGGGAACCGGACGCAGGGCGGGTCTTCGGGCTGGATCCCCCCAGGGGGCCCTCTCCTCCCTTACTTCCTGGCGTGGGCTTCCCCGCTCGCGCGCCAGGTGAGCTTGACGTCCGGGACATGGTCAGTACTCCTTCGTGATGAGGTTCAGGGCAGCGCGGTGCGCGCCGGTAGCGATGGTTCGGATCCTCAATGGGGCCTTGGGCCAGACGAGGGCGAAGCCCGCCTGGGTGACGGCGAACCCGTAGTCGCTGGCCTCAGCCCACACCTGAAAGAAGGTGTCGGCGGGGCGGCCCGCGCGGACCGCCGAGTCCGGCGACGGAAGGAAGCCGTGCCCGCAGTCGGGGTCCGGGCAGGTCCGGGCGGACATGTCGACGGGGCGCTTGCGGTAGTGGTCCATGGACCCGGCGAGCATCGGGCAGGCCTTGATCGCGTAGGCGGCGCACTCGGGGTGCATGCCGGGCTCCATCACGTATCCCCGGGCCCGGTCGGAGGCGCGTCCGAGCAGGACGTACCGGTCGGTGTAGAGCGGCTCGCCGTCGATCTGGCACTGGTGCATCTGCAGGGCGCGGACCCGGCGCGCCTCGGAGACCTGCCCGAGGTGGTGGCCGCGGTCGGACTCCAGGGACACCCATGGCACGACCAGTCCGCCGACGGTGGGTCGGTGCGCGAGGCGCGCGGGGATCGGCGGGGCGCTCATCGCAGGCCGTCCATCTGCAGGAGTTGCATGGTCGGCGCCGGGGCGTCCTTCACCCATCCGGCGTACTCGCGCACGTCCGACTCCCACGCCAAGGTGCGCGGGGTGGGCGGCGGCCCGTCTGGGCGCTCGGCCTTCCCGAGGGCGACGAGCACATCCCGGTGGGTGCGCTCGATCAGGCCACGGTCGGTGAGGCTGCGGATCTCACGGATCGGGTCCCAGCCGGTGAGGACCACCGGACCCGCGTAGGGGAGGCCGACGGCGCCGAGCGCGAGCAGGACACAGGAGCCGACCGTGTTGCGCGGGTAGCCCTGCGCGTGGCCGTCGTCGTTGGTCCACCCGGCGGCGAGCACGGAGGTGGCCAGTCGCACGCGTGCGGGCCCCTCGGGTCCGACCTCGGATCGCAGGTCGAGGTCGCGGTCGTGGGCGGTCAGGGTGCCGTCGGCGGCGATCACGATGTACCTCACGGCGCTCACCGCCCCCCAGCGCGGCGCATCCGCCGCAGGTAGTCGGTGCGGATCCAGGAGTTCCACGTGGTTCCCGCCTCGGTAAAGGTCACGTGGACGGCGATGCCCCAGCCGGGGCGGCGGGCGTCCCCGCGCGCGGCGGCCGCGGACGGCAGCACCGACCAGGCGGCGTCCTCGTCGGCGCCGGTGGTGCCGCAGGGAACCCGGCTGGCGTTTGTCGCGGGTGATGACGCCGCGCATGCCGGTGGCGGTGTGGACGACGTGGGAGCCGAGTGGCCAGCGGGCTCGCGCGATGGCGACCCTGTCGGCGATCTCGGCCTCGCGTGAACGCAGGCGTGTGGTGGTCATGGGGTCCCCCCGTGGTTGGCGACGGACACTCCGACCCCGGCGGCGGCCGGGTCTAGGCGCACCCAGGCGTGGCTGTCGTCGGTGGTCGGGTAGCGGATGAGGATGCGTCCGTCGTGCTCGATGGCCTCGACGACGCCGGTGATGTGGGCGTCGACCTGGTCGCCGACGACGGCGTCCGGGGCGTGGGTGTGGTGGATCACGACAGGGCCTCTTCGATGTGGTCGAGGACGTGATCGGTGTCGTCGAGGGACGGTCTGGGCGCGGTCGTCGACGTCCGCTGGGATTGGCGCCGGGGCGGGTGTCGGGCTCGGTGCGTCGCAGCCGAGACTGGATGCGGATGCGCTCAGCCATCGGAGCTCGCCCCCTCGGGGCGCCGGTCGACCATCGCCCAGATGCGGATGTCCACGCCGCCGGACTTCGCGGTGGTCTCCACGTGGGTCCACATGTCCGTTCCGGTTGCGCTTCCGCGTGACCTCGGAACCGAGCACGGTGGCCCACGCGGTGATCTCGCGGCTGGCTTCCCTCGTCGGATTCGCTGGAGACCTGGCCGATCGCCTGTTCGGGGACGTGGTCGTAGATCGTCCAGCTCACGGGCGGCATGTCCGGGGTGGGAGGCCGCGAGGCTCGCGATGGCGGCCAGGGTGCGCGCCTGCCGCTGCGTGGTGGTCATCTCCTGTGGGGCGGCCGGTACGGGGATCGTGGGGGCCGGGGTGAGGAGCTTCTCCAGCTCGGCTCCGGCCTGCACGATGAGCTGGTGTGCGGCGCGCACGGTCTCGGCGCGCGGGTGTCGGCTACGTTGTCCATGGCCCTGTCTCCTGGGTTGGGGCCTCGCCCCTGCCGGGTCGCATCCGGCGGGGGCCTTGCTGTGCCGCTACTTGGCGGTGTTGTGGCGGTTGATCAAGTCCTCGACCTGGTCCGCGAAGAACCTGCGGTGACCGGCTGGGGTGCGGATCGAGTCGAGGAGTCCGCGTCGCGCCCAGCGGCTGACGGTCTTGGCGTCGACTCGGAAGAGCTCGGCGACCTCGTGCGGCGCGAGCAGGCGGGCGGGCTTGTCGACGGTGATGTGGGTCTGTGTGGCCATGGCCCTCTCCTGGTGGGGCCGGGCCGCCGGTCACCCGGCGGCGGGGATGGTGAGGCGCCGTCGCGGCCGCAGCGGGGTGGCTTCCGGAGCGGTCGGCGGTGTGGTGGCGGCGGTGGGCCGTTTCGTGCGGGGCCCCGTCGCGCGGGCGGGCGGCGACGGCTCGGCCTCGGGCCGCTCAGCGGTGATGCGGATGATCTCGGCGAGGTCCTCGTCGGTGAACCGGTACTCGCCAGAGAGTTTGTGGAACGGGATAGCGCGTGCCTTGGCCTTGTCCTTGAGCCAGGACTCCCGGCACTGGAGGATCTCGGCGGCCTGCGCTGGGGTGTACACCGCGGGAAGGCTCATCGGCTGGCCTCCGGTATGTCCCTCGTCGGACTGGTAGGTCTCGGCCAGCAGGCCCTCATCGGTGACAGCCCAAGGTGTCCTTGAGGCGCTTGTAGAGCGCCGGACTGGGGCGTCGGTCGCCCCACTCCAGCCGTACATGTGCAGTGGCGTGACACCCATCTCCCGCGCCAGCGCGGGGACGCTGAACCCGGCCAACTTGCGGTGGCGCTCCAGTGATGCTCTGTTGGAGCTTGAGGTCTGTCATAGCTCAATATTGAGGCCTAGCTTGAGTCTAGGTCAGCTGTACCGACGAGTAACTTCAAGATAGATTCTATGAGACGACCATAATTTGAGGTAAGCTTGACCTAACTAGGCCAGATATAGACGCGATCTAGAATCTAGTCGGCTATCCTGTAGCCATGCCTTCACCCGACTTCAGCTACCTCGTCGACGCCATGGACCGGCGCCGCGACGAGCTAGACCTACACGTGGAAGAGGTGATCCAACGTGCCCAGATTTCGACTCAGACCTACTACGACCTGCGAATAAGGCAAGGGGCGCCCGAGGCGCAAGACCCAAGAGGGATCGAGCACGCCCTGGAGTGGGAACCGGCAGTGTGAAGGACGCCCTCGCCGGCACGCCGCCACGCCCCCTCGCCAGAGAGCCGGACACCACACCGCCCCCCCCCCCGGACGCCGACGTCGCCCCGCGATGCAGCCCGCCCCCCTCGGCCGCCTGGACGGCCAACCCCATGCCTCCCAACGAGACCCTGGAGTGGCGCGGAGTGGCGCGCCCAGCCGGGAAGCTCTACTACACCCTCAAGATCGTCTTCGTCCCCCCCCACAGGCGCAGACGCTGGCGACTGGGGAAGCAGACGTCCATGCCGGTCCCGACGGCGTGCCACGCGAGAAGGTGGTGTCCGAGATGAGGGATCACATCATGCGCATGCGTTTCGGAGGGTGATCGGATGACTGCCGTTTGCGCAGGTCAATTGCCCGGATTTTACTTTTCGCCCTTCCGAACGCCTGTCCAATGTGATCTGTGCCACATACAATGATGCGACCTTCCCCGGCCAAATTGGTTCGGACGAAAGGTCGCAATGAGTAGTGCGTCCTCCCCAAAGGACACGGCGGTCCCGCCCACCGTCTACGTCCGCCCAGCGTCACTGTCCCTGTCCGCACGAGTAGCCCTGAGCGAGCGATTCGACGCCATCTGCATCGACCCTCCAAGTCGGTTGCCCGGCCGTCGAGGTAGTGGAGGAGGTGATCCACCAGTCCCCCGACGTGGTGGTGAGGCACTGGATCAACAACTTCGGCGTCTGGGTGCCGATCACCCTCGTCCGGAGAGACCCCTGGGCCTATCTGGGGCACCTGCGCCACGTGCGCGTGTGCGATGAGTCCGTCCCCGAGGGACTGCGCGACCCTCGGCACACGTACAGCCAGCCACCTGCCGCCAGCCTCATCCGCACATCAGCGGGCCAGGGGGCCGCTCGTGAACGTGCCCGGCTCCAGTACAGGACACGACGGTCCCGTCCACCGTCGACCTTCAGCTCGGGGCCTGGCCGACGGAGTTCGTCCCAGAGGAGCTGCGCGACCCGACCCACCAGTACTGACCGCCGCCCGCCCGCACTCCGGGCCCTGACCAGATACGCCCCCTCCAACCGGAGGGGGCGCTCTACTACCCCCAACAGGAGAGGCCCATGGCCTTCGTGGAGAAGCGCTCGTCCAAGAAGGACGGCGACTACTACCGCGTCCGCTACCAGACAGCCGACGGCACCTACGCCACCGCGTCCCGCGATGACCAGGGCAACCGATGGACTCGCAAACGCGACGCCGAGAAGTGGGGCACAGAGAAGGAAGCCAAGATCCGAATGGGCTTGGACGCCGAGTCCGCCCCCTCCGTAGTCGAAGCCGCCCGGCGCTTCCGCCAGCAAGACGGCATCACCTTCGGCCAGTGGTCGAACACCTGGTACCCGCTCCAAGACGTCGGCATCTCCCACCGAAGCGGCCTGCGCAACCACCTGGAGAACCACCTCCTCCCCCATGAACCGCACGGCCCCGACGGTCCGATGTGGGCGGACATGCTGCTCGCCGACATCACCTCGGAGCAGATCACCGAGTTCAAGCGGGTCAAGCGGGCCGCCGGGTACGCCGAGTCGACCATCCGCGGATACTGCTCCACGCTCTACACCTTGTGCTCCGACGCGATCGAGGCGGGACACCTCACCTCCAACCCCGCCGAGGTCAAGTCCAACCGCGGCCGCCGCTCGGGCACCGGACGGACGAAAGGCACCCGTGGACGGGAGCGGGTGACCACCGACGCGCTCGGCGCGCTGCTGCTGTCCGAACGGATGGCGCTGCTGAGTGGTCGGGACGAGGAGTTCATCGCCGGCATCACGATGTACAACGCAGGCCTCCGGTTCGGCGAGATGGTCGGCCTCGAACGGGAGTACTGCCGTCCGGACGAGGGCCTGATTCGCGTGGAGTGGCAGCTCTACGAGCACGGCGGCGACTGGTACCGGCAGGCGCCCAAGGACGACTCCTTCCGCGACATCGCCATCCCGAAGTTCGTGTGCGAGCTGCTCCGGCACCAGATGAAAGCCCTCCCAAACAAGCCGACGAAGACGTGCGCCTGCCACCGGCCGCGCACCGTCCACCGGTTCCTGGTGGCGGCGCTCAAGCGGCGCAGCGCCTGGTCGGAGGAGATGGAGAAGGCGCTCCTCGCTCACCCGAAGGATCGGTCGCTCACGGAGCTGGGCATCGACTCCGACCTGGCAGAGCGGTTCGACGGCGACTTCCTCCGCGGCGGCCAGGAGCCGGCCCACCGCGGCGGCGTGCACGTCTTCACCGGGCGGGACGGAGCGCCCCATCACCGACGCGGGTCCTACAAACCGTGGCTCATCGGCGCGGCGTCCACGGGCCTGTATCCGGGCGCCAAGAACGGCCAGGGCGAGGTCCAGGAGGAGCGTCCGGTGCCGCTGCTCGCCGAACCCTGGCCGGGGATGCCGGTGCGCGGCCGGTCTCCGCGCAAGCGCTCAGAGATCACCTGGGATCCGATCGCGCCGGGGATCACACCGCACGGGCTGGCCCGGCACTCCCACAAGCGGGCGATGATCGAGGGCGGCGTGCCCGAGGTCCTCCAGCACCAGCGGCTCGGACATGAGATGGGCGGCATCGGCGCCGTGTACAGCCAGGTGACCCCGGCCATGACGGCGGCGCTCCTGGACATGCTGACGCGCAACTGGGAGGCGTCCCTGAAGGCCCGCGCGGCGATGCACCCGCACTCGCCAGTGGCCCTGCTCGACGAGCTGCTGGCGCCCTACCGGAGGCAGGGCGCCAGGGAGATTTCCGGGGTCGTCTCCCAAATCTCTCCCAAAACGGCCCCCCCGTACCCTCCGCCGAAGGGTCCAGGGGGCCGTGTCCTCGCAGGTCAGTCCCAGTCCAGGCCGCCGCCGGTCTGGTACTCGATGACCCGGGTCTCGAAGAAGTTCTTCTCCTTCTGCAGGTCCATCATCTCGCTCATCCACGGGAAGGGGTTCTCGCTCTCCCCGAAGATCGGCGCCAGGCCGATCTGCTCCGCGCGCCGGTCGGTGATGAAGTGCATGTACTTCTCGCACAGCTCGGCGTTGAGCCCCAGCACGCCGCGCGGCATGGTCTCGCGGCCGTAGGCCACCTCCAGCTCACAGGCCTCGGTCAGCATGGTGCGGACCTCGGCCTGGAACTCGGTGCTCCACAGGTGCGGGTTCTCGATCTTGATCTGGTTGATCACGTCGATGCCGAAGTTCAGGTGGATCGACTCGTCGCGCAGGATGTACTGGTACTGCTCGGCGATGCCGACCATCTTGTTGCGGCGGCCCAGCGACAGGATCTGCGCGAAGCCCGTGTAGAACCACATGCCCTCGAAGATGACGTAGAACGCCACCAGGTCGCGCAGGAACGCCTGGTCGGCCTCGGGCGTACCGGTGCGGAACTCCGGGTCCTCCAGGTTCTGGGTGTACTTGAGCGCCCAGGCGTCCTTGGCCGTGATCGAGGGGACCTCGCGGTACATGTTGAAGAGCTCGCCCTCGTCCAGGCCGAGGCTCTCGCAGATGTACTGGAAGGTGTGGGTGTGCACCGCCTCCTCGAAGGCCTGACGCAGCAGGTACTGGCGGCACTCGGGGTTGGTCAGCTGGCGGTAGACGGCCAGGACGATGTTGTTGGCCACCAGCGACTCCGCGGTGGCGAAGAACCCGAGGTTGCGCTTGAGCATCAGGCGCTCGTCCTCGGTCAGACCGTCCTTGGACTTCCACAGGGCGATGTCGGCCTGCATGGCGACCTCGGTGGGCATCCAGTGGTTGTTGCAGCCCGCGAGGTACTTGTCCCACGCCCAGGTGTACTTGAGCGGCAGCAGCTGGTTGACGTCGGCGCGGGCGTTGATCATCGCCTTGTCGTCGACGTTGACGCGCTCGGCGTCGCGCTGGATCTCGCCGAGGCCGCTGGTGGCGGCGGCGCTGTTCTCGGAGACGGTGGTCATCCTCGGGTACTTCCGTTCTCCGGCCGTCGTGGCCGGAACTGTCGTGTCTGGGGAGAGTGGTTCGCCGGGGCGGCGGCTCGCGAGCCGCCGCCCCGGGGGGCTGCCTTCTACTACTGGCAGGCCTCGCACTCGGGGTCGTCGATGGAGCAGGCCTGGCCGTCCACGATGTCGAACTCGTCCTCACCGGCGTCGGCGGGTGCGGCGTTCGGGGCGGGGGCCGGAGCCGGGCTCGGGGCGGGCGACGGCGACGGGCTCGGGGACGGCGCGGGCGACGGAGCCGGGGCCGGGGCCGGGCCGGAGGAGACGGCGTTGAGGCGGCCGTCTGTGCCCTTGAGCGTGCTCTTCTCCACGTGCGTGGCGCTCTGCGAGCGCAGGTAGTACGTGGTCTTGAGCCCGGACTTCCAGGCGCGCCGATACAGGGCGTCCAGCTTGCGGCCGCTCGGCGCCGCCATGTACAGGTTCAGCGACTGGGCCTGGTCGATCCACTTCTGGCGGCGCGAGCCCGCGTCCACCAGCCACTCGGGGTCGACCTCGAACGCGGTCGCGTAGAGCGCCTTGAGGTCGGCGGGGACGCGGTCGATGGCGCCCAGGCTGCCGTCGTGCATCTTCAGGTCGGAGACCATCTGGTCGTCCCAGAGTCCGCGCTCCTTGAGGTCGCGGACCAGGTAGGGGTTGACGACCGTGAAGTCGCCGGACATGTTCGACTTCACGAACAGGTTCCGGTAGACGGGCTCGATCGACTGGCCGACGCCGGTGATGTTGGCGATGGTCGCGGTGGGCGCGATGGCCATCACGTTGGAGTTGCGCATGCCGGTCGAGCGGACGCGCTCGCGCAGCGAGTCCCAGTCCAGGGTCTCGCCGCGGTCCATGTCCAGCACGCCGCCGCGGGCCTCGGCCAGCAGCCGCAGGGAGTCGATCGGCAGGATGCCCTGGCTCCACAGCGAGCCGTCGAAGGACTCGTAGGAGCCGCGCTCGGCGGCCAGCTCCGCGGAGGCCTCGATCGCGTAGTAGCTGATCAGCTCCATGCTCTCGTCGGCGAACGTGACGGCGCCGTCCGAGGCGTAGGGGGTGCGCAGCTTGAACAGCGCGTCCTGGAAGCCCATCAGGCCCAGGCCCACGGGGCGGTGGCGCATGTTCGCTCGGCGCGCCTCGGGGATCGTGTAGAAGTTCACGTCGATGACGTTGTCGAGCATGCGCACGGCGGTGCGCACGGTCCGGCGCAGCCGCTCGGCGTCCAGGCCCTGCGGTCCCACGTGCTGGGCGAGGTTGACCGATCCCAGGTTGCAGACGGCGACCTCGTCGGCGCTGGTGTTCAGCGTGATCTCGGTGCACAGGTTGGAGGAGTGGACCACGCCCGTGTGCTGCTGGGGCGAGCGCAGGTTGGAGGGGTCCTTGAAGGTGATCCACGGGTGGCCGGTCTCGAACAGCATGGTGAGCATGCGGCGCCACAGCTCGACGGCCGGCAGGGTCTTGGACACCTTGATCCGGCCCGCCGCGGCCTCGGCCTCGTAGCGGGTGTAGGCCTCGGCGAAGTCCGTGCCGTACTTGTCGTGCAGGTCGGGCACCTCGTTCGGCGAGAACAGGGTCCAGTCGCCGCCCTCCTCGACCCGCTGCATGAACAGGTCGGGGACCCAGTTCGCGGTGTTCATGTCGTGGGTGCGGCGGCGCTCGTCACCGGTGTTCTTGCGGAGGTCGAGGAACTCCTCGATGTCGATGTGCCAGGTCTCCAGGTAGGCGCAGACCGCGCCCTTCCGCTTTCCCCCCTGATTGACCGCGACGGCGGTGTCGTTGGCGATCTTCAGGAACGGGACGACGCCCTGGCTCTTGCCGTTGGTCCCCCGGATGTGCGATCCGAGGCCGCGGACCGGGGTCCAGTCGTTGCCGAGGCCGCCCGAGTACTTGGACAGCATCGCGTTGTTGCTGATGCCGTGGAAGATGTCCTGCAGGTCGTCGCCGACGGTGGTGAGGAAGCACGACGACAGCTGGGCGCGGACCGTGCCCGCGTTGAACAGGGTGGGCGTGGAGGCCATGAAGTCGAACGAGGAGAGCAGCTCGTAGAACTCGATCGCGCGCGCCTCGCGGTCGTCCTCGTTGAGCGCCAGGCCCATCGCCACGCGCATGAAGAACGCCTGCGGCAGCTCGTAGCGGACCTCGTCGCTGTGCAGGAAGTAGCGGTCGTAGAGGGTCTGGATGCCCAGGAAGGTGAACTGCTCGTCGCGCTCGGGGCGCAGCGCCTTGCCCAGGCGGTCCAGGTCGAACCGGGCCAGCGCGGGGTCGAGCTGCCCGAGGTCGATGCCGCGGCCGACGTAGGCGGCCAGGTAGGCCGGGTAGCGGTCGGCCATCTCGGACTGGCCCGCGGCGTCGGGGGATCCGCTGATGAACGTGAGGGCCTCGCGGCGGAGCTTGTCCAGCAGCAGGCGCGCGGCCACGTGGGAGTAGTCGGGGTCGACCTCCACGAAGCTGCGGGCCGCCATGACCAGCGCGAGTTCGACCTCGGCGTCGGAGATGCCGGGGAAGAAGCCGCGTCGGGCCTCCGTGAGGACCTTGTCCGCCGAAACACCCGACAGCCGCGCGCAGGCCTCGGTTACGACGTGCTCGATCCGGTCGATGGCGGCGGGGGGCGCGCCGTCGGTGGCCGTCTCGGGCCGGACGGATGCGGGCACGGCCTCGACGTCAAGGGTCATACAGCGGCTCCAACCTCGGTAGAAGAGTCCCGGCGGGGAGGGGACACGAGTCAGCAAGGCGCACGGCACACCGGGGGGACCGACGCACTGGATGCGAGCGGTCGACGGACCGGTGGGTCGGCGCGGCTCACCCTCGAAGCCCCGTCGTCGGCGCACGTCTGGCGTGCGCGCCGGTGGCAGGTCTTCGGGCTCGTGGGCGGCCTACCGACTGTCGCTTCCCGGGCACTCTCAGGGGTTCCCAGTGCGTGTGACGGCCTTCGTTCCCACTTACCGCTGCGGGGCAGCCCCGGATTCACACCGGGTTCCCTCTCGCCTCACCCCGCGGGGTGAACCACCAGCGGGCCCGATACTACATCTAGGGGATGGCGCCTCGGAACACCGCAAGATGATGGCGTGTCGCCGATTTCTCGGGTTCCACCCGGACGAGGATGAGCACACCGGGGGCGTGGTATGGCACGCCTCGGACCCCCGCCACAGCGGGGGGTTCGGGCAAGGGCTCGGACGCCGCGGGAAGGCGGCCGGACTCAGACTAGGCCCCCGTGGGGGCGATGGCGATCAGGGCGCGTGGTGAAGTTCCCGACGGTCGTGGTGCGGCCGCCGGGGCGGTGGGGTGGTGTGGCCGGGCGGCGCGGTGCGGCGCCGCGGGGGACGCACGCGCTCAGAGCGCATCGGCCCACTCGTCCAGATCGTCCTCGTCCAACCCGAGATCGGTGCGGATACGGAACCGGATGCGCAGCAGCTCCATCAGCAGATCGTGCACGTAGGGGGTCACCTCGCCATCGACGTGCCGGCGGGCGCCGGCTGTGGCCCACCTCTCGGCGCCTTCCAGGTCGTCGTGGGCGTAGAGCGCCTCCGCGATGTGGATGTGGGTGGACAGGCCGTGCGGCCCCTCGGTCTCCAGGCGTTTGAGCTGCGCCTGTGCCCGCTCCACTTCGTCCAGGTGCAGGAGCGCGCCTGCGCGCAGGGCGCGCGCGTCGATCACCGTGGAGCCGCCGTCGTCGATCGCCCGCTGGTAGGCCGCGCAGGCACGCTCGAACTCCTGCGCGATCTCCCACTGCTCCCCCGCCCGGACGAACAGCTCCGCGCGGCCGATCTCACTACCGGCGTCGACCCGGTTGGCCAGCTCCAGTAGCTGGGCGGCGACTCCTCCGTGTTCGCCGGACCTGACGGCATGGAACTCCAGACGATCGAGCTCCGCCGTCGTCACGTGCGTCAACCGCATCGCCGCCATCCCCTACTCGCACTCCCACGCGCCGCTCAGGGCCTGGCGCGCTCCAGTGCCTGCCAGAACCCCTGGCGCAGTCCGTCCCGGACCTCGTCGCGCAACAGGTGGTCGATCGGTAGCGAGGACCCCTGGAGCAGACGCGCCTCCAGATCGGAGGGCATCCGGGGCCTACGCGCGAGAACGGCCTCCACCCACAGGGCGGGCGCCTCGCGGGCGATCGACTCCGCGAAGTCGTTCCCTTCTTTGTGCGCGACATGCACCGCTTCGTCAACGGTATTCGCGCCGGGACCGCTCTGCTGGGGATATCCAGGACTTGAACGCGGTTCCTGATAACCGTCGGTACCGTACCGGACGGTGTCGTGGTCGGGACCAGTAGGCGGCCGCACCCCGTATCCGGGTGCCGGCCCGCCGCGTCGTGCGGCGTCAGTTTCCGTACTGGTCCCATAGGTAGGGTTTGTCTCGTGCCCACCCCCGAAACCGGAGTCGTCCCCGGGTCCGAACCGCTGTTCCGGCGGTGGCGCGCTTCTCTGCGGTGGCGCGTGTCCCGTCTGGGGGTCGGCGGCGAACGAGGGCTGTGGTCCCGTCCCCGACGCGAAGGACTGTTGTGGCCCGGTCCCACCGGCGAAGGACTGTTGCGGTCCGGTACCGCCCGCGAAGGAGCGCTGCGGGCCCGTCCCCGGCGAGTACGGTCGCTGGGCCCCGGTCATCGGCTGCCCGTTGCCCATCGGCTGGCCGTTCCCCGTGGGGGCCTGTCTGCCCGGCAGGGTGTAGCCCTCCGGCCGGCCCAGACCGCCGTGGGAGCCCGTCATCGGGTAGTTCCCCTGGCCGTTGGGGGTCGAGGGCGCCCCGCCCGCGGACGTGCCCGGATAGCGGCCGCCGCCCATGGCGGGCTGTCCCCCGGACGGAAACCCGTTGGCGTCGATCGGACCGGACGGCTGGGAGTCGGCACCGCGCCCGGCCAGGTGGTCCCCGCCGCCGCGCTGCTGTGCGAGCGACCTGCGCATGGCGCGCAGCTGGTCCATGGCGCTGCCCTGGGGCGCGGGCTGCCCGCCGGTTTCGGCGAACATCGCCTCCAGGCCCCCGCTGGACGTGGTGGCCGGCTCGACCCGGCTCGCACCGGGCTGGGCGACCACGGGCTGGCGGGGGGTCTCGGGCGCCGAGCGGGCGCGGCCGTTGGCGAACGGCGTGGTGGTCTTGGAGGCGCTCTCCTGGGAGGCCTCACTGCCGGTGAGCAGGTTCACGTGCGGCCGGAGGTGGCCGGCGCCGATCTCGATGAGGTCGTCGCATTCGCGGCGCAGCTGGCGGGAGATCGTCCAGTTGCCCTCGACGGAGATGTGCACGACGGTGACGCGCACGCCGAGGTCCTGCACGTCCGCGACGACCGACGCCATGTCCTCGTCCCCGCTGACCAGGACGGCGTCGCACAGGACGCCGGTGCGGGCCAGGGTCGTGAGGTCCCGTTGGACGTAGCTCTCCACGCCCTCGCGCCGTCCGGGCCTGATCCGCGCCGCGCGGAACTTGATGCCCGGGATGTCGGCGATGCCGTCCTGTTCCTGCGTGCGGCGATCGTCGGCGACGGCCTCGTACCAGTAGCACCGCAGCAGCGGCAGGCCGGTGCGGTCGCGCGCGACCTCGTTGAGGAACTGGACGAGTCCGGAGTAGTCCCAGGAGACGGAGTCCCGGTTGCGGGTTCCGTGTACGGCCATCGCGCCGTCAGCGAGAAGGTACCCCGCGTCGACGAACAACGCGCAGCGGTCCACGTGACACCGCCCCCTTCCCTATCAACTCTGGGCCATATCCATGGCCGGGGCACAGCCTAGCCAAAACTGTCTCGTTTTGTGTGCCACCTTCAAATACTGAGAGTTACTTACTAGGCACGCATAGTCGGATTTCGGCATCCGTCCCGGTGAGCCGGGTCCACGGAGCGTCACCGCGGCGGCACCGGCGGACCCGCTGTCAGGTCCGCATGGGCGCCGTCACCGCCACGACACCGATCAGCACGGCGTCCCCCTCCGAGGCGACGCGCAACTCCGACTCGCGCCCGAGCACCGGCGCGGTCCGGAGCACGTCGGTTCCGAAGGCCATGGGGTCGCCGACCGCGCCGCGCGCCGACCCGACGAAGGCGTTGTCGCCGGTCGCGTACCCGTCCTGGGGGACCAGCACCCGGCCGTCCACGGTCACCCGGTCCCCGTGGAGCTCGTCGTCGCCCTCCCAGGCGACCACGTCGACCACGGCCGGAACCGACGCCGGCAGCAGGCCCGACACCGGGAAACCGAGCCCGTCCGGGTCCTGGAAGACCGCGCCGGTCTCGTCCAGGACCATGGCCTGCTGGTAGGAGCCGACCTCCGGGTCCTCCATCACGACCACCAGGCTCCACCCGGCGTAGACCGCGCGGCCCTCCCGGGCGGGGACGTCGGCCACCCACCACTCACCGCCGCCGTGGGCCCGCACGAGGTCGGTGACGTCGGCGAAGGCCTGGTAGGCGGGGTAGCCGGGCAGGTCGGCGACGGTCGTGTCGGCGGCCTCGACATCGGCGTAGGAGACCATGCCGGGGCCCTTGATCCGAGCGGTGGCCGCGTCGGGCGCGCCCCCGCCGGAGAAGTACAGTCCCGCCCAGCGCACGGACCCTCCCTCGGGCAGCCGCCAGGTCGCGGAACTGGACGACGCGGTGGTGGGATCCCAGTCGCGGTCGAGCGCGGACATCTCCCAGTGGTCGTTGTCGCGGCGGTCGCCCTTCCGGGCCCGGGCCTGGGCACAGGGACCGTCCGTGCCGCCCTGCTCGACCTCCGGAAGGGCGCTCGGCGAGGGGCCGGGGTAGCCGTCCTCGGGCCCGTCGGACTCCTCGGCCCCGTCACTCTCGGGAGCGGAGGGAGCGCCGGGCGCCGACGTCGGAACGGGCACATCGTTGTCCGATTCGTGATCCGGCGCCTGCGGTGTCACATCCGCCCCGGAGAGAACACTTTCCTCAGACATCCCTGGCGTGCTCTCCTGCCCTGGGCTGAGGGGACCGCCCGGGTCCGAGGGGGCCCGCCGCAGATCACCGCCGTCACTCCCGCCGACCGCTCCACCGGGCACGTCGCCGGGGGTACCGGCCCCGTCGGAGCCGCCGAGCCCGGGCACCTCCGGGGGCTCCCCGGGCACCTCCGGGGGCTCCCCCGGCTCCGCACCGGGGGTACCGGGGCGCCCCCACCAGGGCCAGGGCCAGTGCGGGGACTCCGGTTCGACACAGGTCATGAGGGCGTTGCCGACCGTCTCGGTCCGGACCCGTCCCGCCGTCGCGTAACGCGCGGCCACTCCCTGCGCGCTCACGCCCCGCTCGCCCGTCGCCGTGGCGGTGACGTCCCCCGAGGAGACGGTCACGTCCGCGGGGACACCGAGGTCGGCGTCGGGAGCCACGCGCACGTCGAAGAACTGGGTCCCGTCCTCGCCCGCCTCCATGCCCGCGTGCACGCAGCGGCCGCCGTCCGCTTCCGCGGCGCAGCTCCAGTCACCGTTCCCCACGGTCGCGGGCACGGCCGCTCCGGCCCCTCCGCCGGCGATCATCGAGACCCCCGGCGGCAGGGTGATGAGGGCGACGACGTCCTCGATCGTGGCCGCGCCGATGTTGCGCACGTCCAGGACCATGACACCGTCCTCGCCCGGGATCAGCGCGCCCACCGGGTCGATCCCCGCCGCGAACAGGGGGCCGGGCGCCTCCTCCAACGGGAGTTCGTCCTCGGGGATGTCGGCCGGGGGCCGGGCCTCGCTGGGGGCGGGCGGCGGGTCGGCGTCGGGGGACTCGTCGGGCGGCGGGTCCGCCGGTGCCCCCGCCGGGGTTCCGGGCGGATCGGCGGGGGCACCCGGCGGCGGGTCGTCCGGCGGGGCGGCATGGGCGGGAGGCGCCGCCGCGGGGGCCGTCTCCTCCTCCCGCAGCGGTTCCTGGCCTCCGACCAGGGCGAGGGCGATCGCCACCGCCATCCCGGCCGCGGCGGTGGTCCCGGCCGTCAGCTGCTGCTGGCTCCGGGACATGCGGCTCCACATCGCCCCGGTGGCCGCGCCCCCGGGTGTGGTCGCCAGGTAGCCCGCGGCGCCCGCGCCGACGAAGATCGGCAGAACGACCCCGCGCAGTCCGACGTTGACGTCCATGAGCTCCGCGTACACCTCGCGGCAGTCCGCGCAGCCGTCCATGTGGCTGTCGACCTTGGCCGTGTCGCGCTTGGACAGGCCGCCGCGGACGTAGGCGCCGAGCAGGTTGAGGGCGGGGCGGCACGCCTCGGGCGCCGCGCCGCCCGCCAGGTGCATCTGGAGATAGGCCTGTCGGAGCCCTTCCCTGGCGCGGTAGGCCAGGGCGGCGACGCCGTTGGCGTTCATCCCGAGGATGGGCGCGGCCTCGGCCGGCTTGATGCCCTCGATCTCGGTGTGCCAGAGCACGGACTGCCAGCGCTCGGGGAGGGAGAGGAAGGCACGCGCGATCAAAGAGCGTTCGAGGCCCTCCAGAGCGGGATCCACGAACGGCTCACCGGAGTCGTAGCTCTCCATGTCGTCCGTGACGACCTGGCGCTTGTCGCCCCGGCCGCGGTCGTAGGCGGCGTTGCGCACGGCGGTGAGCAGGTAGGGGCGGAAGGAGTCCGTGGGGCCGGAGCCCCGCTGGATGACGCTCAGGACGCGGGTGAAGGCCTCCGCGACCGCGTCCTCGACCTCCGCGTCGCCGCGGAGCAGCTGCCGGGCGAGGCCGCGCGAGGCGGCCGCGTGGCGCTCGTAGAGCGTGGCGTAGGCACCGGTGTCACCGCCGCGGACCCGCTTGATGATTTCAGCGTCACCGAGGAGTACCTCTGTGTGATTGCCGTCGGCGTCGGTCACCAGCGCCCTCTCTCATCGATCCCGCCACAAGCCAGAAGGAACGCTGGTCGGGGGTCAGAAAACTCGTGCTCGAAAAAATATCCCGCATCCGCGTCATGGTCGCCACCGATCTCCGTATTTAGGTCGAAGGCGAGAGGGGCGGTCCACCGCGGGGGCGCGGACCCCGCCTCTCGCCCGGAGAGATCCACCGACCGGGAGCGGAGCCATGGGCGAGACGGAAGTCAGTGCCGGGTGCGGCCGTACGGCCCACGCCCACGAGCTGCGCGCCGCGTGGGGGCGGCGCAGCCAGGAGGCCGGATGGGACCCGCCCGGCGGATGGTGGACGCCTTCCGTCGACACGGTGTGCGAGGCCTACACGTCGGGGGCCGACCTGGTCGATCCCTGCACCCGCCTGGGTGAGGCCCGGGGGAGGTCGGGGGTCGACATCGGCCACAGCCTGGCCGACCTGGCGGCGTTCACCGGGGTCGCCGGATGGGAGCACGCGCCGTTCGAACTCGTCCGGGCCCTGGCCGAGGGATGGGTCGACGCCGGACGTACCCAGGACCACTGCCAGGATCCGCTGACCGGGCTGGGCACGCCTGCCTACCTGCGCACACGCGTCGGTGAACTCTACCGGTCGCCGGAGGGCACGGCCCCGTCGGCGCTGGGCCACCAGCTCGTCGTTCTGGCCCTGGACCCGTCGATCGACCCGTGGCGGCGGGCGGCACGGCTCATCGTGCTCGGCTACGAGCTGCGGCGGTACTTCAGCCGCGGGGAGTCGGTGTGCGTGGTCGACCGGGGCCGGATCGCGGTGGTCGCGTCACGGTCGGAACAGGTCGACCGGGAGTTGGAGGTCCTGCGCCGGGGTCCGGGCTGGGAACACGGTGTCGCCGTGTGGTCCGTGCCGCTGCCGCCCACGCACCGGGAGGCCCTGACCCTGCTCGACGGCCTGGGGAGGCGGCGGCGATGACCATGTGACGCCGTCCGGCGCCGCGCGGTCCCACCAGAGGGGGGAGGGACCCGGTGCCGGGCGGTCGCGCCGACCGCTGTGTGGCTCTGAGGGGAAGCACACGGCCCGGTCGGCGCCCCGGACGAGGACCGCGGGGTCCTCTGGCCCCCACGAGAGGGCGGCCCCGCGCACTCGTCCGGACGAGGGGAGGTGCCGCTGGTCGGCACCCCCGGAGGCGCGTCCGCATGGGGAGGCGGGCGCGCCTCTCCCCAGGTCAGCCGACCACGGGTTCACCCCAGGTTCAGACGTCCGCCGGTCGCGGCGAAGAGCGCCCTGCCCCAGCGTGAGACGGGGACGGGGGCGAGCGCGATGATCCGTTGTTCGTATCCGCCCGGCACGGGGACGTGCTCGGGTTCCGCGGGTGACCCGTCGACGGGCGCGGCCGCGTCCGGGGCCGACGGAACGGCTTCACCACGGGTCGCGGCCGACGCCCTCCGGTCGGCGGCGCGCACGACGAACGTGTCGGTCTCCTCCGCGTCCGGGTTCGGGGAGTCGCCCGCACCGGGCACGGTGACCACCGTCGGCGTACCGGGGTGCGGCGGCCGGACCGCCGGGGGTCTGCGTGCGGCGGTGTCCGAGCCGGTCCCGAACCACGCCTGCGCGGGCCGGACGAACGTCTCCGTGGCCTCCGCGTCGACCGTCGCCGCGGGCACGTCCGGGACCTCCGGCTCGCCGGCGGCGGGAGCGCTCGGCTCGGGTGCGGTGTCGCCGGACCCGGGTGTCCCTTCGGACACGGGGACCTCCGGCTCCGCACCCGCGGGCGGCGACACGGCGGCCTGTGGTTCCGGGGACGCGGCAGAAGCGGCCTGTTCCGCGGGCCCGTGCGCGTCCTGGGAGACGGAGGCGTCGGGCCTCGTCGCGGGAGGCGGCGACACGGCCGTCCCGGGCTCAGGGGGCGTCACGACCGGGTCAGCCGGTTCCGCGGACTCGGGCCCGTCACCGGCCACCGGGGCGTCCGGCTCCGACACACGGAGCGCGGAGTCCGGTACCGCGGCAGGAGGACCGGGTTCGACGGGCTCGACCGTCTCCTCGGCCACCGGCGGGTCCGGCTCCGCGGCGGGAGTCGGCGCCACGGGCTCCGGCTCCACGGGCCCGGCGGGGGCGCTCGGCCCCGCGGGCCCGGACGCCTCCTCCACCGGCCACACCGACCGGTCCCGCGCTCCGCGGGGCTCGGGTTCGGGAGCGCGCGACGGCGCGGCCGAAGCGGGGGGCGCGTGCCGGGACCTCGGTTCGGCCGGGGGTTCCGGGGCGGTGCGCGGCGGCGCGGGCATCGGCGCACCGGAGAGGAACGCCTCCGCCACCGAGTCACTGGCCACGGTGTTCGGGGCCGATCCGCCGTGGGAGGCCTGCGGCCCGGACAGGCGAGGGTCCGGGGCAGCGGGCGGGTACGCATACCGCTGCCCGGTCGGCGGATGCGGAGCCCGGGCGCCCCCGGGCCCCTGCGGCGCGTACGCTCCCGGCGGCGGGGGCGCGCCATGGGGAAGTTGCGGCCCGGACGGGCCCTGAGCGGTCGGGGGCGGCTGCGGCCCGGGCCCGGACCGCTCGCCTGAGCCGTGCGGGGGGACCTGCGGCCCACGGGGTACCTGGGGCGCCGGCGGTGCGTACGCCCCCGACGGCCACTGGGACGCCTGCGGCCCCGACGGCCCCGTGGGAACCCCTCCCTGCGAACGCGGTGGCACCTGCGGACCCGACGGGGGCTGGGATCCCTGGGGAGACTGCGGCCCGGAGTGCCCTCCGGGTACCGGACCGCTCCGAGGCCCGTGCCCGGCTGGCGCACCATGGGGCGCCTGCGGCCCCGACGCAGGAGGGGGACCCTGCGGTCCCCAGGTGCCCGGGACCGGCGGCGGTCCCGGCGGCGCGTAGGGCGACGGGGCGGGTGGCTGCTGCGAGGACGGCACGGGGTGTCCGGGCGGAGGCTGCGGGGCCGGGCCCTGCGGGGAGTGCTGGGGGCCGGTGGGCTCGCCGGGTGCGGGGCGCTGCACCGCGTAGGGGAACTGGATGTCGTCGGGCAGCACAGGCGTCTGCTCGTCCGGTGGCTCGGGGCGTGGATCGTGCTGGTTCATGGCGCGCTTCCCTGTCGCACGGTCGGGCGATCACCATCGACCGCCCTGTTCAAGGCTTCGGCGGCCACGTGGAGGACCGTTCTGTGCGTGGCCTCGGAGATCCGGCGGGGCGCGACGGCCACGCCCTGGGCCAGGTGGCGGTCGAACGGCCAGATCACCGCGTCGGCTCCGGACTCGGCCACGATGCGGGCCGTGCGCACGGCGTCGAACGCCGGGTCCTCGCGGTGCCGGTGGTCGAGGACGACCACCACGGTCCGCCCGAGCTCGTCCCCCCGCCCGTCCCGGACGAGTCGGTCGATCTCACGGCCCACCCGCGCGGCGGCGTCCCGGGTCGCCCGGACCACCCGGACACGGGCGTGCGCGCCCGCTCCCACCGCGTCCACGAAGCCGCCGTCCGATCCGGCCACGAGGGTCACCCCGAAGAACCTGGACAGTGGCAGCAGGCCGGCGACGTAGGCGCTCGCGTCGCCCGGATCGGCCGGAGCCGTCCACAGCCGCTCACCGACCTCGCCCAGCGCGGACCGGGCCGACTCGAACGACGTGGTGTCCATCCCGCCGCCGATCCCGCCGTCGTGCACGGTGGCCAGCCTGGTGCCCAGTGAGGGAAGGCCACCGGTCGCGTCCACCGCGAGCACGCGGTCGTGCCGGTAGTGCGCGAACACGCGGCCCAGGAGCGCGGTCACGACAGCGGTGTCCGCCTCCGTGCCGAGGTCGTCGACCAGGATCCGCCGCCCCGTCGCGGTGGACCGCTGCAGCCGTGCCCCCACCTCGATCGCGTCGGCCACCTCGCCCACCGGACGGAAGGGCCGTAGCACCGCCCGGCCCACACGGCGCGGCCAGCCGTCCCCCGACACGGTCCGGGGCGCCGCGGTCTGCGTTGCGCTCATCGTCTCTCCCCGGTCAGAACGTCGCGAGCAGGCGCTCGTAGGTGCCGAACGCACCGATCGCCACCGGCACCATCACCACGACGGCGATGGCCTCCAGCCTGCTGGTCACCCCGCGCAGCCTGGCTCTGACGTGCTCGGGCTGCTCGACGGACAGGACCACGACCGGGATCGCGGCCACCGCGGCGGCGATCCCCAGCGCGGGCCACACCCCCCAGGGCACCGCCTGGGTCAGGGACGCCAGGAAGCTCAGCAGCACCGTCAGGCTCGCGGCGACCAGCACCGCCTTCTGCGCCACGAGCGGGAACAGCCGGGCCCGGCTGGCGACCACGAGCGCCAGCACCACCAGCAGCGCGGCGGTCCAGGGCGTGAGGTCGGAGGCCAGCCCCACACCCGCGCCGGCGGCCCCCACCGCCACGGAGACCGTGGCGATGACCAGGCTCCGGTGCGCCCCCGCCACGGAGGTGAACACGTCGACGCGGGCGACGGCACCGCCGGAGCTGCGCTCGTCGTCCAGCACCGCCAGGCCGGAGAACATCAGCGCCAGCCGCAACAGCACGCTCAACAGGACCATGGAGGCCACCGCGACGATCACGCCGACCTGGTCGGCGGGCAGACCCAGCGCGGCGCTCACCGACCACACCGCGGCCAGGGCCAGCCCCGCCCCTCCCCCGGTCAGCCCGCCCCGGCCCAACCCGGAGGTGAGCCCCAGCAGCAGGACCAGCGCCGCCGCCAGCGCGGCCAGCCCGCCCCATCGGACCCACTCCGGCCAGTCGAGGAGGTCGCACGCCGACCACAGCGCCAGCCCGCCCATCGCGGTGCCGCCGATCGTCAGCGCGGTCCCCAGGGGTTCGCGCCAGGTCGGTCCGACGGCCGCGCCGACCGCCACGAGCACGGCGGCGACCGACGCCACGGCCAGCACCCCCGAGGTCCCGGGCCACTGCGCCACGGCCACCCATCCGGCTCCCAGGGCCAACGCGACCAGGGCGGACGTCGCCGTCCACCGGGCCGCCACCGGAGACCAGCGCCCGCCGTGCTCGTCCAGCGCCCGCGACACCGCCTCGGGCACCTCGTGGACCACCGGTGCCGGGACGGGGTCCTCGGCGCGGACCAGCCGCAGCACCGCGCCGTCGGCGACCTGCCGGTCGGCGAGCGTGACATCGCCGTCGAGCACCGCGCCCGAGGCCGTGACCAGGTGGCGCAGGCGCGCCGGGTTCTCGACCCGGTCGCCGAGGAGGTCGAGCACCTCCGGCATGAGCGCGCCGACGGGTTCGGCCGCGGGCAGGACGGCGTCGACCCGGCGCCCCTCGCCGACGAGGGTCACCCGACTCCAAGCAGTCATCGCCTACTCCTGAATGTCGTGCTGGAACCGCCGCTCGCGCGACGTCCGCGTGTGGTCAGTCGGGGACGTCGGAGACCGCGACTCGTTCGAGGTAGCCGCTGCCGATCAGCCAGCGGATGGTGGGTGCCGGGGGAACCTCGGCGAACCCGGCGGTGTCGAGGGTGAACCGGACGCCGCCCCCGGAGGCGATGGTCGCACTCACCTGGAACGGGTGCAGGACCCGGTACCGGTGGTAGAGCTCCTCGTCCTCCGGCCCCGTGCGGACGTAGCCGGGCAGACCGCGTTCGCCGAAGGGCGTGCCGTCCGGGTTGAGGACCCGGCCGCTCTCCTGGCCGAAGGCGTCCAGGACGTCACCGACCTCCAGTGTGTGCAGGTAGGAGTCGCCGCTGCGCTCCTCCAGGTCGGCGTGGACACCGTCGACCAGCTCCGCGGTGGCCTGCTCGGCCGCCGTCTCCTCGGCGGGCGTGAGGACCACGGGGGCGGGCTCGGTGGTGGCCAGTTCCCGGAACAGCCACCGCGCGGCCTGGTCCTCGGTCGTGAACTCCAGCCCTGGGCGGCCCCGGTCGAAGTCCATGACGGCGGCGGACAGGTAGCCCTCCGAGTCCTGGGTGAGGAGGTAGTAGCTGTCGAGGGTCTCCGGCGCGGGGCGGGTGTCGCCCGGCAGGACGTAGAGGCTGTCCGGGACGCCCGCGGCGTCGAGCTCCTCGCGCAGCATGTCCAGGGTCACCTCCGTGCCCACCCAGTCGCCGGGGAGGGGCGGCACCGCGTTGTTGGCGGGCCCGGAGGAGGCCTGTTCCTGCTCGATCCGCTGACTGCTGAGGGTGTTGCTGACGAAGGACCAGCCCACGGTCCCGCCACAGACCACCGCGGCGAGACAGGCGCTGATCACCACCTTGCCGATGTTCTCGTCCAGCCGGCGACGCGTGCGCTGGCCACCGAAGAGCACCGCCTCGCGCAACCGCTGGCGGCGCACGGCGACGGATTCGAGTAGCTGGCTGTCGTAGTCGCGGGCCAACAGCACTCCTTCGCAGTGTCCCGCGTGCGCGGGGGTGGTGATTCCGGCTACCTGTCCCGCCGTCGGCGGTCAGATGTTGGCGACCGCCGCGCTCGCGCGGCTGAGGGACTCCTCCGCGGTGGCGTCGTTGGTCTCCAGGGTGTCGCGGACGAGACGGATGATCGCACGAACCTCGTTAGCGGCGTTGTGCCACTTGATCTCCTTCTCGTTGTACTCCTCGGAGACACCGTCGATCTCCATGTCGGCCATCGCCTGGCTGACGTCGGTGTCGTGCTCGCCGATGATCGCCTCGAGACGGCTGACGATGGTACTGATGTCGCCCTGGACCTCCTGGGAGGCACCGACGTCGTACGAGTTGCGTCCACTCATCGTGTTGCTCCTTCAGGGGTGGTCGGTCAGCGGAACTTGGCGGCGTCGAAGTTGGCGGAGCCCATGTTCTGGTTGGCGTCGTCGGCCATCGTCTGGGCACCGCTGCTGAGCGAGGTGTTGACGCCCGACTGGCCCTCCTGGATGGAGCCGAGCCCGGCCCTCAGGTCGGCGGAGATGCCGTCGGCTCTGGACTTGAACGAGTCGAAGGCGGCCTTGCCCGGGCCGTCGAACTTGCCGGACAGCGGTTCCGCGGCCTGGACGAGCTGTCCGATGAGGCTGGAGAGCTCGTCGCCAGTGCCCGCGGTGCTCTGCGAGAGCGTGGTCAGCGTGCTCTCGCCGACGTCCCAGCGTGACATCCGTTCACCTGCTTTCCTCGGGGGTCCACATGAGGCGGTCGCCTCGCGTAGGGGATGATGCGCGCACGGTGTCAGTGGTTCACCGTCGTGGGTCGAAACCGTTCACGGGGCACCATCGTCCCGCGGCTCGGAATTCCGGATACTACAGCGGACGATCACGACGAAACAGGGACGATGGCGGGCCTGTGGACAAGCGACGACGGGGATTCGGAGCCGTCGGGCGGGCCATGACCGGCCACCGGCTCCGCCGCCGGGCCGGCGGCCGCGGATCGGCCGACGTGACGTCCGACACCTTCCCGGCCCCCGGCCGCCCGAAGGGCCGCCCGTCGACCCGCGGGGCCGCGCACCCCGCGGCGCGAACCAACACCCCGTTCCCGCCGTCGGAGACGAACGGGACCGTACGCGCCCCCGGGTTCCGGAACGCCCCGATCCGTCCGCCTCCGATAGGGTTCCGCACGTCGCACGTCACTCGTGTTCCCCGCACATGAGCCGAGAGGAAAGCCGATGAGCCTCCGCGTCGTGCACCGTCCGGCACGGACTGTCCACCCGACTCCCGCGCAGGAGCCGCACGAGGTCGAGGCGCCGCCGACCCTTCCCGACGGCAAGGCCCAGGGCAACCCGCTCATGACCATCCTGCCGATGGTCGGCATGATGGCGTCGCTGACGATCATGATGGTGATGCGCAACCCCGCGTTCATGGCGCTGGGCGCCGTGATGCTGTGCGTCGCACTGCTCGCGGCCCTGGCCATGCTCTTCTCGCGACGCGGCCAGGTCGGCCGCCAGCGCCGCAACCAGCGCGAGCTCTACCTGCAGTACCTGGAGGAGCTGCGTGAGGAGCTCAGCGGCTGGGAGCAGCGCACCCGCGCGCACGCCCGCCTGCTCGACCCTCCGCCCGAGGCGCTCTACGACGTCGTGCGCGACCCCACCCGCCTCTGGGAGCGGCGCCGCCGCAACCGCGACTTCCTGCGGGTGCGCGTGGGGACCGGCCTGACCGAGGGCCGCCACCTGCGCCTGGCCGAGCAGGGCACCGCGCTCACCCCCACCGACCCCTTCATGCTGTCCGAGGCCCAGGCGGCCATCCGCCGCTTCGAGTCCATCCCCGAGATGCCGCTCACCCTCCCCCTGGACATGGCGGGCAACGTGAGCGTGATCGGGGAGCGCGAGGACGTGATGCGCCTCGTGCGCGCGCTGGCCGTCCAGTTCGGCGCCTTCCACGCCCCCGAGGACGCCGGGCTGGCCGTGTCGTACCCGGCCGACCGCGCCGACGACTGGGCATGGCTGCCGTGGCTGCCCCAGGTGCTCGATCCCCAGCGGCGCGAGGGCGGCGCGGCCGTGCGCCTGATCGCGCCGGACCCCGGCAAGCTCGGCGGGCTGCTCGCCGACGAGCTGCGGTCCCGCACCGACTTCGCCTCCGAGGTCCGCCGGGGCATGGGCAAGCGCGAGGCGTACCAGATGCTGCGGCGCCTGCTCGTCATCCACGACACCCACGGCGAGGTCGCCGCCGAACTGGTGCGCCCCGACCACGCCATCGACCCCGTCGACCTGGGCGTCACCGTGCTGCACCTGGTGTCCCGCCAGGTCGACGAGCCCAGCGACGTCAACGTGCGCGTCACCGTCGACGGCGACCAGGTGCGCGTGGAGGAGCTGCGCGGCTCCGACCCGATCGTGAGCGCCGGCACCGTGGACGACGTCCCGGCCGCCACCACCCTGGGCCTGGCGCGCATGCTCGCGCCGCTGCGGCTGTCCCCGGAGTCGATCGAGGAGACCGCCCAGGAGGGCGGCAGCGTGGACTTCCCGGCCATGATGGGAGTCCACGACCCCGGCGACATGGACGTCCCGCGGATGTGGGCGCCGCGGAGCGAGCGCGCGTTCCTGCGGGTGCCGATCGGCGTCGACGACATGGGGCAGCCGGTGGTGCTCGACCTCAAGGAGTCCGCGCAGCTGGGGATGGGCCCGCACGGGCTGTGCGTGGGCGCCACGGGATCGGGCAAGAGCGAGATGCTGCGGACGCTCGTCCTGGCGCTGGCCGCCTCCCACCCGCCCGAGCGGGTGAGCATGGTGCTGGTCGACTACAAGGGCGGCGCGACCTTCGCCCCCTTCGAGGACATGCCGCACGTCGCGGGCGTGATCACCAACCTGGAGGACGACGCCGCGCTGATCGAGCGGGTCCACGCCAGCCTGTCGGGCGAGGTGCAGCGCCGCCAGCAGGTGCTGCGCGACGCCGGCAACGTCCCCAACATCGGGGACTACACCTTCAAGCGCGAGCAGGACCCGAGCCTGCCGCCGCTGCCGCACCTGCTCGTCATCATCGACGAGTTCGGCGAGCTGCTCACCGCCCGGCCGGACTTCATCGAGCTGTTCCTGTCCATCGGCCGGATCGGGCGGAGCATCGGCGTGCACCTGCTGCTGTCCAGCCAGCGGATCGAGGGCGGCAAGCTGCGCGGCCTGGACACCTACCTGTCCTACCGGCTCGGCCTGCGCACCTTCTCCGAGGAGGAGAGCCGCACCGTCCTCAACACCCCCGACGCCTTCCACCTGCCGTCCCTGCCCGGGTTCGGCTATCTGAAGGTGGACACCAGCGTCTACCAGCGGTTCAAGGCGGGCTACGTGTCCGGCGCCTACCGCGGGCCGGTGGCCGAGGAGGAGCCCGGCGACGGCAGGCCCTCCGTGCGCCCCTACACCGCCTACAACACCGGTGACGAGGAGCCCGCGCGCGGGCGGGAGAGCGCGCCCGCCGACAGCGGTCCCGTCATGCCGTCCCGCACGACCGGGCCGACCCTGCTGGACGTCATGGTCGGCCAGTTCGACCGGCACGGCGAGCACACGCGCGAGATCTGGCTCCCCCCGCTCCCCGCGGCGACGACGCTGGCCTCGGTGCTCGGCGAACCCGAGGAGACCGACCGCGGCCTCCGGCTGCCCGGCGACCACGAGGTGCTGAACGTCCCACTCGGCCTGCTGGACGACGCCACCAAGCAGTGGCAGGGCCCGTGGCGGCTGGACCTGACCGCGTCGGGCGGGCACGCGGCGGTCATCGGCGGGCCGCAGAGCGGCAAGACGACGCTGCTGCGCACCCTGGTGCTGTCCCTGTCGCTGACCCACACCCCCGAGCAGGTCACCGTGTACTGCCTGGACCTGCTGGGGGGAGGGCTGCAGTCGCTCTCGCGGCTCCCGCACGTGGGCGGTGTGGCGGTGCGCACCGACGCCGAGCGGGTGCGGCGCACGGTCGAGGAGGTGCGAGGGATGCTCGACCAACGCCAGGAGGTCTTCCGCACCCGGGGCATCGACTCCGTCCAGCAGCTCCGCCGACGGCACGCCCGGGGCGAGGTCCCCGAGCTGGCCAGCGCCGACGTGGTGTTCTGCATCGACGGCTTCGGGGCGATCCGCAAGGACTTCGAGGACATCGACCCCATCGTCACCGACCTGCTCCAGCGCGGTGGCGGCTACGGCATCCACGTGGTGGCGGGCATGCTGCGGTGGAACGACGTGCGCATCGCCGCCCAGTCCAACTTCGGCCAGAAGGTGGAGCTGCACCTGAACGACTCCTCGGAGTCGCAGATCGACCGGAAGCTGTCCGAGACGATCAGCGCCGGCGCCCAGGGCCGCGTGCTCACCGACAGGAAGCTGTTCGGCCAGGTGGCCCTGCCCCGCCTGGATCTGGAGGCGCACGACCGCGACCTGGGCGAGCGGGTCGAGGAGGCGGTCGCCGCCGTGGACCGCGCCTGGCGCGGCGCACGCGCGCCCGAGGTGCGCATCCTGCCGCACGAGCTGCCCGCCCGCAGCCTGCCCACCGCCGAGGCAGAGCCCAAGGCCGTGCCGATCGGCGTGGACGAGCGGGCCATGGAGCCGGTGCTGCTGGACCTGTTCGACCGCGACCAGAACCTGCTGGTCCTGGGGGACGGGGAGTGCGGCAAGACCAACCTGCTCCGACTGGTCGCCGAAGGGCTGGTGGAGCGCTACCCGTCGGACGAACTCGTGTTCGCGGTGATGGACCCGCGGCGCACCCTGCGCGGTGTCGTCCCCGAGGAGTACACGGGCGGATACGCGAGCAGCCCCAAGGTGTGCGCCGGGCTGGCCGCGGGCGTGGCCAAGGAGCTGGAGGCGCGGATGCCCGAGGACGGCGACCTGGACGCGCTGGAGCCGGGTTCGATCAAGGGCCCGCGGATCGTGGTGCTCGCGGACGACTACGACGTGCTCACCACGGCGGGCCAGAAGCCGCTGGCCCCGTTCGTGCCGTTCGTGTCCAACGGGCGCGACATCGGCCTGCACTTCGTGGTGGCCCGTCGCATCGCGGGAGCGAGCCGGGGCATGTTCGACCCGCTCGTGCAGTCGGTGCGCGAGATCGGCACGAGCGCTCTGGTCATGAGCGGTGACCGCAGCGAGGGCCAGATCCTCCCCCGCCTGTACGCCACCGCCCAGCCGCCGGGCCGCGGCCAGTGGGTGACCCGCGGCGGCTCGGCCCGCCTCATCCAGACCGCCCTGCGCGACTCCGGGGCCGCCGACCAGCACTGACCTGATCCGGCGCGAAACAGAGGAAATCAGAGCGAACCACTCATGGCGGACGCACGTCTACTCACGGTGACGGAGTCCCACGGCGGTGCGCCACAGCACCGCCCCGAGCCGGGAGGCGCGCGTGTCCGCATGGAACATCCAGTCCGGGCCGGTCGGCGCGGTCCTGACGACCGTCAACGGGCACCTGGGTGACCAGGACGGCACGTCGGGACTGACCGGCCACGTGAGGGACCTCGGCGACGCGGTGGTCGCCGCCTCCGAGGCGTGTGCGGACAGCCTGCCCGTCAGCGTCGCCCTCAACGGCTTCCTGGAGCACTACTCGCCCGACTGCCGGGCGATGATCGAGAAGACCGCCAGCGCCATCACGGGGTGCTCGGAAGCGACCAACCACTACCTCGCCGGTGCGTTGGAGATGGCGGCGGAAGCACAGGCCAACGCCGGCGCCGTCTTCGATCCGAACGACCCGAACGACCTTCCCCCCAACCTCTGACGCGTCGGCGTCTCCCCCGCCTCCCCTCCCCACGCCCCCGAACCCCATGGACGGCGCATGAGCGAATCCGCTCTGAACGACCCCTTCCTCAACGACCTCGGAGCCAGCGCGTGCTACGGCGACGGCGCGATCAATCCGAGCCAGATCCCCGTGCCCCGCATCGACGCCGACGAGCTGGAGGGCCTCGGCCAGAGCATCAGGACCGCGGGAGCGGGCATCGCCGAGAGCGGCGGTGACATCGTCTCCGCGTGGGGCGGCCTCAGCGGAATCTACGAGGCGCCCGAGTCCGAGACCCTGCTCGCGGCCGTCAACCCGGTCGGGACCAAGGGCGACGACATCGAACCGGCGGCCGCCACGACCGGGGACGCGCTCATCGCGTTCGCGGAGCGGGTCCGCGAACTCAAACCCCGGCTCAGCGGTCTGCGCGCCGACGCGGTGGAGCTCAGGACGCGGATCAACGCCGACGAGGACTGGCGCAAGGACGAGGACCTCCACGAGGAGCACGAGACGCTCCTGAGCGACGTCAACGCGGCGGTGGCCGAATACCAGGAGGCCGAGCGCGAGTGCGCGAACGCCATCACCGCGCTGTACGGCGGGCCGACCTTCCTCGCGGCGGACGCGCTGGGCGGGCGCGCACCGGGGGACGACGAGATCCCGTACGGCTTCGAGGAGGTCCCCGAGGGGGCGGCGATGCCCTGGGGGACCTCCCAGGACTTCGACCACCCCTGGTACGTGGACGCCTGGGACGGAGGCGCCGACCTCGTCACGGGCTTCGCCCAGGACCTGGGCGGCCTCACCGGTGTCTGGCACGACGGGCAGTGGGCCTGGTCGTACTTCGAGCAGGACGGCCGGGACAACTTCTCCGGCTACATGGAAGAGAACCTCGAAGGGCTGTCCCTGCTCACCGGCTTCTACGACCCCACCAAGCCCGAGGGCGACCAGTGGGGCGTGGACAGCGTCGACGAGTGGTGGGGCAACTTCGCCCCGGTCGCCTACGAGGTCGGACAGGGCATCGTCCCGACCGACGAGTGGGACGACCGGCCCGGCTACGTGATCACCCAGGGCGTGATCAACGTCGGGTCGATCGTCGGCGGCGTCGTGCTGACCGCGACGGGCATCGGCGCGCCCGTGGGTGTGCCGCTGGTCCTCTCGCGGTTGCAGACGGGCTTCCGCGCGATCAACGTCCTGGGATCGGACTCGCCATCGATCCCCGGGAACGTCGACGTGGAGTCCTCACAGACCCCGGACCTGGGCCGGGTCGACATCGGCGGCTCCTCGTCGTCCCCTGACGGGACAGCGGTCCCGGACGACGGCGGGATCCTGCCGAGCCCGTCCACGTTCGACGGCATGAACGAGTCCCTGGAGAGCCTGCACACGAACAACGCCTCCGGTTCGGACGCGTCCGGTTCGCCGGACACCGGTGGAGAGGCTCCGGAGCAGGCCGGCGCGGACACGGCGGACGGCTCGCGGGGCGGCACCGACGCCTCGGACTCCTCCGGCGACGCGGAGTCGCTGGAGACCGCCGAGACCCCTGACACGCGTGGGTCCGACGAGTCCACCGCCCAGGAGCAGGACCGCGCGGACGGCCAGGACACGGCCGGCGAACGCGACGAGGTCGACACCCAGGCGACCCCGGCCGACGTGGAGCGGATGCTCCAGGAGGTCGATGAGTACACGGCGCAGCATGCGGGCGATCTGGACGCGCAGGCCCAGGTCCACCAGAGCCGCTGGGACACCGAGGGAGTGGGGGCGGACAGCCGTGTCAGGGAGATGGCCGTGGCCCACGGCGGCGATGGCCCCTCCGCCCTCACGAACGACACAGTCACCAACAGCACCGGAGGGTCCGGTGGCGGTCCCGTCGACACCCCCGGCGGCGGTTCCGGCGACCTGCGCGTCGACAGCTCGTCCGGGTCCGGAGGCGGCGTGACGACCGGCCACGGCGGCACCCTTGGCCTCGGGGGAAACGGCCACGGCGGCGGCCCGAGCGGCGATCTGACCGGCGGCTCCCCCAGCGGCGGTTCCAGTTCGAACGACCGCCCGCCCACGATCGGCGACCCCGAACCGATCTCGGACACCGACCCCCGGTTCCCAGAGGAGAGGGAGAGGTTCGGCGAGGGCGTGACCCTCGATCCGAACAAGGCGTACGTCGTCGATGGCCGTGGAACCTTCATCACCGACGACACCGGCAAGATCATCCACATCGAGACGCAACCCGGATCGACCAGGCAGGGCAACCCCGAACTCGTCCATCCTCGGGAAGACGCCACCTACAAGATCACGCATCCGCGGTCCGGCGCGGAGTACACCTACAGGACCGATCACGAAGGACGTACCGTGTCGGTCGAAGGGGACCTGAGGTCGGGTTACTCAGTCCGGGGAGCGGAACAGACAGCCATCGGCGGTGAGGGGCGAGACTACTTCCGGGACCTGAACAATGACCCCACAGAAAGCCACACGTACGAAACGGTGGACTGGAACGGGGGCCACCTGATATCCGGAAGCGAGATGGGAGGAACCGGGGAGCGACTGAATGTCATCCCCATGCTCAAGGACCTCAACCAACAGAGGGGAACCGACTTCACGAACAACTACCGACGCCTTGAGCTCCTGTGGGACGGCCTGGTCAGCGGCAACGACGCGAAATTGAAGAGCTCCTTCTCCAAGATACAGCCGGACTCAGCACGTGACCTGGTGATCCAGCAATGGAAGGACAAGGTCGCCAACGGACCACAGCCACCAAACATCCGCATCAAGATCACCAACGTCTTCGACCCGGACATGAAATCCAGAAACGGAATCCAAGCACCACCGTCCGACATGATCATCGAATGGTCGTTGAACGGTGAAAAAATGGATCCGATCACCTACGAGAACCATCCTGAGAGCAGGCCGCGCTGATGAGCACTCCCGACAGGCCCCACATTGATCCGACAGAGCAGTACGACCTACTCCACCAGATGGGGATCGCTCTCCTGGGCAAGGCACCGGACAACTGGCACGAAATCGTCTATACGACTAACAGGCTCGTCGGGTACGGGACTCACCGCCCGCTGGTTCGCTTTGCAGACGATTCGAGTGAGGTCTTCTCCCTGCCTCCGGAGATCCTGTCCAAGGAGAAGAAACTCAGGGAGGCAATGTACCAGGAGGGCAAGGGGACCTGGTTCTCCATGATCTACAGGATCGTCCGCCCCGGCAAGTTCACCACGGAGTTCAACTACGACAACCCACCCGAATTCACCATTCCCCCCAACCCCTCCAGCTACGCCGCTGACCTTGAGTACTTTCCACGGGACCCCGAGCACATCCCGGACTGGCTCCAGGAGCAACTCCGCAGAGCCGAAACGGAAGAGGACTGAGCACACCCGTGACCTACGATGTGGTCGCTCTGACCGAGGAACTCCCGGACGTGCGCGGAGTGGTCGCCGCCCTCGTCCAGGCCGGCCCCGACCTGGGGATCTGGGGTGCCGACCGTGGTGGGGCCGTGCGGCTGCGCGATGGCGAAGGCCGCCATGTCGTGACCGTCGAGGCCCCCCGGGGCATCGCGACGCCGTGGGAGGTCGTCCGCCTCCTGGGCGAGGATGCGGCAGAGGGGCTCACCGCGAACACCTGGTGGGTGGACGTCCGCTCCCCCTCCGGGAACCCTGAGGCCGCGCAGGCGGCCCATCGGCTCGCGGAGTCCCTCGTCAAGCGGCACGGGGGTACTGCGTGGCCGCCCTCACCACAGGCGCCGTGGGCCCAGGACCTGCCCCGGGGGTCGTCGGAACACCCGGTGGCGCTGACGGAGACCGCGCAGGCCCGGGTACTCGCCAACGGCTCCCCCGTCGTGTCCCTCACCGCAGTCGTCGCCGACGCGATGGCGGAGAGCGGCCGCGACGGCCGCGCATTCCACCTGCTCACCCCGGCCGCGTCCCGACTGACCCATCCGCTCCGCGTGGTCCTCGCGGGTCCCGGCCACCGCTGGGTGGTGGAGCGACCCCACGGCCGCGGCCACGTCGACGGGATCACCGGAGTCCCCCTCACCTGGGACGACGAACTCGGCTACCGCCCCCGGCGGGATGGCACCCCACCGGCTCTGGCCCGCGGAGACGGCGGAAGCGGGCTGGTCGTGGACCTGAGAGTGCTGCACAACGCGACCGATGAGCTGCGGGTGGGCGGGACCGTCGAGCGGATCGGTGAGCTGCTCTGCTCATCGGCTCCGCGGGGATGGGGCACGAGTGAGCCCGCGCTCTCCGACTGGGACGCCGAGCGCATCACCGACCTGTGCCGCGACCGTGCGCCACGGCCGACCCGGCTCGTGGTCACCGGCCCCGCGTTCTCCGGCACCCTCGACGTCCGGCGCGTGGTCGAAGGAGTCCGGGAGGACACCAGCCTCGCGGTCGGGACCACGGTGAAGACCGACGACCTGCCGGATCTGGTGGCCGAGTTCGCCGACTCCCTCCAGACGCTGACCGTGCGCCGCGTCCCCGGTGCCGTCGACGCCCAGCACAGGCCGGTGCTGTCCGGGGCCTCGGCACCGGTCGGTCTCGCGATCGGGCCGTCCGGTGTGAGCGACATCGGGTTGGACCGAGCGCTCAACGCCCCCGTCCCCGCCCAGACCGTGGGCCCACGGCTGGCCCCGGCCGTGTGGTACCGACTCGACGAGGACCGGAGCCAGACCGAACTCTTCCAGGACTTCCGCGCGCTCATGGACCACCTCCGGCCACCGGACAGCCGCTCTCGGCCCTGACCGCGAACGCCGGTACCGGACCCGGCCCAGGGCCGCCCCCGGCACTACCGGCACCGGTCCGCCGCTGCTAGGTTCGCGCGGTGACGCGATTCCTCGGGGTCTACATCGGCGCGGGTTTCGGGCTCGCCTTCGTCCTCGCCAACACGGGGCCTCCACTCGACCCGGCCCTCGCACTCGTCCTGCGCGTCCTGGCCGTCGCCGCGCTGGTCGGCGTCGTCGCCCTGAGTCTGGTCCTCGGGCGACGCCCCGCACCGGACGGCGGTAGGCCCGGAGACGACACCCCGGCACTCCGGTTCGGGCCGTTCTACGGCGCCGTGGTGGCCGCGGAGGTCGTCCTGATCCTCGGCGGTATCCAGGCGCTGCGGCTCCTCGACGCCCCGGACCAGGCCAACGTCTGCTGGATCGCCCTGGTGGTCGGACTCCATTTCTTCCCGTTGGCCCGGTACTGGCGGACCCGCGAGATCCTCGTCGTGGCCCTCTACCTGTCGGTGCTCGGTGCCGCCGGCCTGGCCATGGTGTTCAGTGGCCACCCCGCGTGGGCGCCCTTCGTCAGCGGTGTGCTCTCCGGGGCGGGCATGCTCGGCGGCCTGCTCGTCTCCCTCGCCGTCCCCTTCCTCTCCGGACGGCGTGCCGCGGGGCCCGGCGCCACCGCCGCCTGAGTCCGGACGCGCCGGTCAGGCCGCCCGGGGGCCCAGGCCGAAGAACGGCAGGCACGGTTCCAGACCGGTGACCGTGACCGGGACGGTCCGGTGCCGCTCCCAGTCCTCGCGGGTCATCCGGTAGCGCTGCTCCCGCACCGGCTCGCCCCGGACGGCGACGACGTCGACACCGTTCGGGCGGTAGCCCAGACGGCGCGACACCCCGTGGGAGGCCTCGTTGCCCTCGTGGGCCTCCGTCACCGCGCTCCGCGCGCCCAGTCCCTCGAACGCCAGGTGGAGCACCGCCGCGCGCATCTCGGTACCGATGCCCCGGCCCTGGAACGACCGGCCGAGCCACGAGCCCGTTCCCACCTGCCGCCGGACCGCGAAGTCCTTCGCGCCCACGTCCTGGACGCCGACCACGGTGTCCTCGTACACGACGACCAGGTTCAGGTTCCAGTCCACCGGCGTCCACGAAGCCAGCTTGCCCAGGTTGTACTGGATCACCGACAGCGCGACCTTCGCGGGGGGCTGGTCCGTCCACGGTTCGGAGAACGGCATCTGTTCCGGGGCGTGGATGCCCTGGGCCGCGACGTCCCCCAACCGCGCCAGGTCCTCCATCGACGGCAGGCGGAGTTCGAGGCGCGGGGTGCGCACGCGCAGCCCCATGGGTGGGAAGTGCTCACTGATCATGCGCCGATTCTCCGGGCCGGGCCGACCGCTGTCACCCGGATTTCGCCCGCCCGCGCACCGTCCCGCCCTTCGCGCCGTCCCGCCCGCACACCGAACCGGTCGGGCCCGCGCTCCCGACGCCTCGGTGCCACTCCACGCGGTCAGGTCCCGCGGAGTTCGCTCAGCAGGTCGGCCAGTGCCGCCGGTGCGGCCTCCGGGGCGGCCTCGCGGACCGCCCATCCGCGCATCCGGGCCAGGTGCGCCACGTGCGCGCGGTCCGGCCGCGTCAGCAGGTAGCCGCACGGCGCGTCGGGCCAGTCCGACACCATCGGCAGGTGCTCGGTGCGGTACCCGGGCGGCTCCGCTTCCCCCGACGCCCCCACACCCGCTTCCGACTCCGCCCCGGCCCCCGTGGGCTCTCCCGGCCCGGCCGGGGCCTGGGCGGCCGTGATCTCGGCCAGCGTGGGACTGCCCGGCTGCGGGAGGAAGGCGTCCACCAGCACGTATCCGAGAACCGGGCGGTGCGCGGCGCGCTGGGCGGCGCCGACGGCCCCCACCAGCGGACCCGCGTCGCCCTCGGCGACCAGGGCGATCCGGGCGTCGGCGGCGACCGCGGCGTTGATCTCCAGGCTGGCGTGCGCGACGTAGCGGCCCGCGTACGGCGGCCGGTCGTCGGCCCCGCCGTCGATCCGTGCGGTGGGAACGCCGTGGTCGGGCAGCCGGTCGGGCAGGTCGGGCAGGCTCCGGGTCATGCCCAGGGGCGGCGGCAGCAGGACGGCGATCACGCGGCCCCCGCCGTCTCCTCGCGCACCCAGTCCAGGTACGCGGGGTTGCCGCCCGTGACCGGGACGGCGACGATCTCGGGGACGTCGTAGGGGTGGACCTCCACCAGATGCGCCGTGAGGTCGGACAGGCGCGCGGCCGCGGTCTTGATCACCACGGTCCACTCCTCGTCCGCCTGGACCGCGCCCTCCCACCGGTAGAAGCTCCGGATGGGTCCGCCCACCTGGGCGCAGGCCGCCAGCCGGCGCTCGACCACCGACGCCGCCAACCGTTCGGCCGCCTCCCGGCCGTCGACGGTGGTCTCGACCCGGACGGTGTCCGCGGACTGCGGCATGGTCACCCCTTACGGCCTGGGAACACGTGCGGCCGGGTCCGTGCCGTACCGCCCGGTGTTCTAGGCTCACTGATCATGAGCGAACGTGATGAACTCCTGCGACACATCAACGATAAGGCGGTCGTGCGCGGGAAGGTGACCCTGTCCTCCGGCATCGAGGCCGACTACTACGTCGACCTGCGCCGGGTGACCCTGGACGGGGAGGCCGCGCCGCTGGTCGGCTCGGTCATGCTGGACAACGTCGGGGACCTGGACTTCGACGCCGTGGGCGGGCTGACCCTGGGCGCCGACCCGGTGGCGACCGCGATGGTGCACGCCGCGCACGCGCGCGGGCGCAGGCTGGACGCCTTCGTGGTGCGCAAGGCCGGCAAGGCGCACGGGCTCCAGCGGAGGATCGAGGGACCCGACGTCAAGGGGCGGCGCGTGCTGGCGCTGGAGGACACCTCGACCACGGGCAACTCGGTGCTCACCGCGGTGGAGGCGCTGCGCGAGGCGGGTGCGGAGGTGGTCGCGACCGCGCTGATCCTGGACCGGGGCGCGCGCGAGCGGGTCACCCGGGAAGGGCTGGAGTACCGGTCGGTGTACGAGGTCTCCGACCTCGACCTCTGAGGTACGCCGGAGTCGGACAGGGCGCGAGGGTTCCCGGCGGGTCCGACGGGGAACCGGGCCCTTCGGGGCCCGACCACGCGGCGCTCCAGGGGCGCGCTCCCGCGAAAGTGCGGTTCCGGTGCCGGGGTCGTGTGCGCCCAGCGCGGGCCCCGGGCCCGGGATCAGCCGTCGCCGCTGATGGTGAAGCTGTAGCCGGCGTCCTGGTCGGATACGTCGCGCTGCTCGCCGTTGACGAACACCTCGACCGCGCTGGGCTCGTCGATGGTCACCTCGAGCCCCTCGCCCGCCTCGGCGAAGTTGATCGAGCCGCCCTGCCTGATCACCTGGTCGTGCAGGACGTCACCGCCGGGGACGCGCACGAAGACATTGCTCGACTCCCCGATCACCCGGATGTAGAGCGCCCCCATGTCCCTCTCGTCCTCACTCCCGGACGAGGCTTCGGAGGCGTTGGCGCTCACGCTCGTTCCGGTGCCCGGAAGTGAGCGGTACAAGAAGTACCCGCCGAGGGCGACCAGCGCCACCAGGAGCACGACAGCCCCGACGATGGCCATCACCTGGCCGGCGCCGCGCGGATCGTTCCTATGCCTTCCCACGGCGTTGAATGTAGCGTGTATCACGACAAAAAGCGACAGTGCTCCCTGTGGAACCGCGTCCTTCCACGGATGCGGCGGTGCCGCGGGCGGATCGCGCGCCCCGTGCTTCCACTCAGCGACACGGCTCGAATCGCGACACCGTGAGCTGCGTGAACGCCCGCAAGTTCGGGCAATTTGGTCTAGACCTTTCCAACGGCTCCGGGGATTCGGGATACTTGGTCGACACCTGGTGGACACGTCCGGACGCTCGGCCCCGCAGGGGGCCTCCCCCAGCCGTTCCGGACCTTCACCGGGGCAACGCACGTGGGGTGCCGCGGGTCCACGACCGGCGGCCGCTCGCTCCAGGCCGAACCCAGGGAGAGTCAAACCATGCCCATCGCCAGCCCCGAGGTCTACACCGAGATGCTGAGCCGCGCGAAGTCGGAGGGCTTCGCGTACCCGGCCATCAACGTGACCTCCAGCCAGACGCTCCACGCCGCGCTGCGCGGCTTCGCCGAGGCGGAGAGCGACGGGATCGTCCAGATCTCCACCGGCGGCGCCGACTTCCTGTCCGGCACCACCGTCAAGGACATGGTCACCGGGTCCGTCGCCTTCGCGGAGTTCGCCCGCGTCGTGGCCGACAAGTACCCCGTGAACGTCGCCCTGCACACCGACCACTGCCCCAAGAACAAGCTCGACGGCTTCGTCCGCCCGCTGCTGGAGATCTCCAAGGAGCGCGTGGCCAAGGGCCAGGAGCCGCTGTTCCAGTCCCACATGTGGGACGGCTCGGCCGTCGAGCTGGGCGAGAACCTGGAGATCGCCCAGGAGCTGCTCGCCGCGTCCAAGGAGGCGCGCACCATCCTGGAGATCGAGGTGGGCGTCGTCGGCGGCGAGGAGGACGGCATCGTCGGCGAGATCAACGAGAAGCTGTACACCACCCCGGAGGACGCCCTGCGCACCGCCGAGGCCCTGGGCCTGGGCGAGAAGGGCTACTACATGACCGCCCTGACCTTCGGCAACGTGCACGGCTCCTACAAGCCGGGCTTCGTCAAGCTGCGCCCTGAGGTGCTCAAGGAGGCCCAGGACGCCGTGGCCGAGAAGTACGGCAAGGCCAAGGCGTTCGACTTCGTCTTCCACGGCGGCTCCGGCTCCACCATGGAGGAGATCCACGAGGCGATCGGCTACGGCGTGGTGAAGATGAACGTCGACACCGACACGCAGTACGCGTTCACCCGTCCGATCGTCGACCACATGATGAAGAACTACGACGGTGTGCTGAAGGTCGACGGCGAGATCGGCAGCAAGAAGGCCTACGACCCCCGTGCCTACGGCAAGGCCGCCGAGGCGGGCATGGCCGCGCGCGTGGTCGAGGCCGCGCAGCACCTGAAGGCCGCCGGCAACAAGATGAATTAGCCGGACGGCGACGGGGACCGCGGGCGCCCGGCGCCCGCGGACGCCCCGATCATCCCCACGGCCCGCGCACGCCACCCGGCGCACGCGGGCCGTGGGCCGGTGGCCGCCGCGGCGAGGAGACGGCGACGGCCGCGGCTGGGCCCGGCACCGTCCGGGATCGGTGCGGCCGCGGTGGCAGGATGGGGGCATGAACCTGCACCAGAACCTGCTCGGCGAGCCGCCCGCCACCCGCCTGCCCGACCACCCCGAGGCCCGCGAGGCGCTCGCCGCCGCCGACGACCCCACCCCGGTCGCCGGCCGCTTCCCCGACTTCTCCGCGGCCTGGGCCTCCCTGGCCGAGAACGCGCTGACCGCCGACGAGCCCGTCACCGCCTACGCCTACGCGCGCACCGGCTACCACCGCGGCCTCGACCAGCTGCGGCGCGCGGGCTGGAAGGGCCACGGACCGATCCCCTGGGACCACGAGCCCAACCGCGGCTTCCTGCGTGCCCTGCACGCCCTGTCCGTGGCGTCCGAGCGCATCGGTGACGCGGAGGAGGCCGAGCGCTGCGCCACCTTCCTGCGCGACTCCAGCGCCGAGGCGGCCGACGCGCTCACGGCCTGATCCGCGGCCGGCCCGGGGCCCGCACGGGAGCATCCGGGGCCCTGGCCGGCGCCGGCTCGGGGCCTGTCGGCGCGTGTCGGCGCGTGTGTGACCGGCGCGGCGCCACCACCCACTTAACCGTGTTCAACAGGTCGTGTACGCTCTATACGCAACGGCCCCTGTCGCTGCCTTGCGCCAGGGGTTCTTCCATGTTCGGGGTCGAGAGTGCCCCGGTCAGGTGTCGAGCGAAGAGGTAGAGACCAATGCCGGCGATCACGCTCGTGGGTGCCCAGTGGGGCGACGAGGGCAAGGGCAAGGCGACCGACCTTGTCGGCGACCGCGTGGACTACGTGGTCCGGTACCAGGGCGGCAACAACGCTGGTCACACGGTGGTCATCGGCGACCAGAAGTACGCCCTCCACCTGCTCCCCTCGGGCATCCTGTCCCCGAACGTCGTCCCGGTGATCGCCAACGGCGTCGTCATCGACCCAGGCGTCCTGCTGGAGGAGCTCCAGGGGCTCGACGAGCGCGGTGTGGACACCTCGCGACTGCTCATCTCGGCCAACGCGCACCTGATCATGCCCTACCACCGGGCACTGGACAAGGTCAGCGAGCGCTTCCTCGGCAAGGGCAAGATCGGCACCACCGGACGCGGCATCGGCCCGACCTACGCCGACAAGGTCTCGCGCCAGGGCGTGCGCGTCCAGGACATGTTCGACCCCAAGATCCTGCGCAAGAAGATCGAGCTGGCCCTGCACGACAAGAACCAGCTGCTCACCAAGGTGTACAACCGGCGCGGCCTGGAGGCCGAGCCGATCATCGAGGAGTACCTGGGCTACGCGGAGAAGCTGCGCCCCTTCGTCGCCGACACCTCGCTGATCCTCAACAAGGCGCTCGACGAGGGCAAGACCGTCTACCTCGAGGGCTCCCAGGGCACGCTCCTGGACATCGACCACGGCACCTACCCGTTCGTCACCTCGTCCTCGCCCACCTCGGGCGGCGCGGCGGCCGGCTCCGGTATCGGCCCGACCCGCATCACCAAGGTCGTGGGCATCCTCAAGGCCTACACCACGCGTGTGGGCTCGGGCCCCTTCCCCACCGAGCTCCTCGACGAGCAGGGCGAGTGGCTGCGCACCCAGGGCGGCGAGTACGGCGTCACCACCGGCCGCAACCGCCGCTGCGGCTGGTTCGACGCGCCCATCGCCCGCTACGCCACGCGCGTCAACGGCATCACCGACTTCTTCCTCACCAAGCTGGACGTGCTCACCGGGCTCGACCGCATCCCGGTGTGCGTGGCCTACGACGTCGACGGCGTCCGCCACGACGAGATCCCGATGACGCAGACCGACTTCCACCACGCCACGCCGGTCTACGAGTACCTCGACGGCTGGTCCGAGGACATCACCGCGGCACGCGAGTTCGAGGATCTTCCCAAGAACGCGCAGAAGTACGTGCGTACCCTGGAGGAGATGGCCGGAGCCCCCATCTCCGCCATCGGCGTCGGTCCGGGCCGCGACGAGACACTGCAGCTGCGCTCCCTCGTCTGACCCGGCGCACCAGCGCCAGACCGTCTGTCCGCCTTCAACACGAAGAGGCCCCCGTAGTGAAAGCCCTCGTTCTCGGCGGCGGAGGCCGCGAGCACGCACTCGTCCGCGCCCTGTCCCTGGACCCGGGCGTCACCTCCATCCACTGTGCCCCCGGCAACCCGGGCATCTCGGACCTGGCGGAGAACCACGTCATCAACGTGACCGACGGGCTCGCGGTGACCGAGCTGGCGGCCCGCATCCGCGCCGAGCTGGTCGTCATCGGCCCCGAGGCGCCGCTGGTCGCCGGTGTGGCCGACGCGCTGCGCGACCGCGGCATCCCCGTGTTCGGTCCCGACCAGGAGGCCGCTCGCCTGGAGGGCTCGAAGGCCTTCGCCAAGGAGGTCATGGAGGCCGCCGGCGTCCCCACCGCCAAGGCGAGGGTGTGCCGCTCGGCCGGACAGGTCTCCGAGGCGCTCAACGAGTTCGGCCCCCCGTACGTGGTCAAGGACGACGGCCTCGCCGCGGGCAAGGGCGTCGTGGTGACCGAGGACCGCGCCCTGGCGGAGCAGCACGCGCGCGAGTGCGGCCGCGTGGTCATCGAGGAGTTCCTCGACGGGCCCGAGGTCTCGCTGTTCGTGCTCAGCGACGGGCTGCACGCGCTGCCCCTGCTGCCGGCCCAGGACTTCAAGCGCGCCTACGACGGCGACCAGGGACCCAACACCGGCGGCATGGGCGCCTACGCCCCCGTGCCGTGGGCGCCGACGGGCCTGGTCGACGAGGTGATGGAGTCGGTCGTGCGGCCGACCCTCGCCGAGATGAACCGCCGTGGCACCCGCTACCAGGGCCTGCTGTACGTCGGACTGGCGCTCACGTCCAAGGGACCGCGCGTGGTGGAGTTCAACGCCCGCTTCGGCGACCCGGAGACCCAGGTCGTGCTGGACCGCCTGGCCACGCCGATCGGCGCGGTCCTTCAGGCCACCGACACCGGCGGGCTGGGCGCCATCGGCTCGCTGCAGTGGAAGCCGGGCGCCGCGGTCACCGTGGTGGTCGCGGCCGAGGGCTACCCGGCCGACCCCGTCAAGGGCGACGCCATCGGCGGTCTGGACGCCGCCAACGCCCTGGACGGCGCCTACGTGCTGCACGCCGGCACCGCCTGGGAGGGCGTGCGCGACGTCAAGTCCAACGGCGGGCGTGTGCTGAACGTGGTCGGGACCGGAACCGACCTGCGCCAGGCGCGCGAGCGGGCCTACGAGGCCGTCGGGCGCATCGAGATGCGCGGCTCCTTCCACCGGACCGACATCGCCGAACGCGCCGCCGCCGAACTGTAGGAGCGTGTCCGGCCGCCGTCGGCGGCCGGACACCGGCCGGAGCGACGCGAAGGCCGCAGAAGGCACGACGAGGGCGCCGACGGGCTTCTGGAGGCCCCACAGGCGCGCTCGCGACACGTTCCGCGCCGAAGGCGTCCGCTGAGGGTGGTGGCGGGCGGCGACGGGCGGGCACGACGGAGTACACCGGAGGGGCCGCCGCGTCTCCTTCGCCCCGTTCCCGTACCCCAGGCGCCCGAAAGACCGAGGATCCCATGAGCGGTTTCGTCAAGCAGCCCGGCCACGTCGAGGTCGAAGGGCTGACCCATCTGCACACCGGCAAGGTGCGCGACCTCTACTCCACCGCCGGGGGCGACCTGGTGATGGTGGCCAGCGACCGCGTCTCGGCCTACGACTGGGTGCTGCCCACCGAGATCCCGGGCAAGGGGCGCCTGCTCACCCAGCTGTCCCTGTGGTGGTTCGAGCGGCTGCGCGACCTGGTGCCCGACCACGTGCTGTCCGACACGCCCCCGCCCGGTGCGCCCGCCGACTGGGCCGGGCGCACCCTGGTGTGCCGGAACCTGGACATGGTGCCGGTGGAGTGCGTGGCGCGCGGCTACCTGGCCGGGTCCGGGCTCGCCGAGTACCGCGTGGACCGCACGGTGTGCGGCGTCCCGCTGCCCGAGGGCCTCACCGACGGGTCCGAACTGCCCGAGCCGATCTTCACCCCCGCCACCAAGGCCGCGGTCGGTGACCACGACGAGAACGTGTCCTTCGCGGTCGTCGCCGAGCGGCACGGGGAGAAGCGGGCCGCGGAGCTGCGCGACCTCACGCTGGCCGTGTACGCCCGCGGCCGCGGGATCGCCCGTGAGCGGGGCGTCATCCTCGCCGACACCAAGTTCGAGTTCGGCCGCGACGCCGAAGGCAACCTCGTGCTCGCCGACGAGGTGTTCACCCCCGACTCGTCGCGGTACTGGCCCGCGGACGAGTGGGCACCGGGCGGTCCGCAGCCCTCCTTCGACAAGCAGATCCTGCGCGACTGGCTGACCTCCCCCGCCTCCGGCTGGGACCGGGCCGCGGACACGCCGCCGCCCGAGCTCCCCGCGGAGGTGGTCGAGCGCACGATCGAGCGCTACAAGGAGATCCACCGGCGTCTGACCGGCGGCGAAAGCGGGCTCTGAACCGACGCGCACGCGTGATTCCGCGCACGTGGGCACCGATCGGCACCGCCGAGAGCGTATGGTGGTCACGTTGTGCCGGGCGCCGACCCATGGTGACCACACGCACGACACCCTGGTCTTCTCCGCCGGAAGAGTGCCTTCCTGGCCGTTCGGTGGGACTCTGTCCGCGATCTGCGGGTATACCACGCTACAGGCGGTTTCAGGCACGCAGGTGCTATAGAGTCGTCGCGAACATCGGTTCACTGGCCGCGCAGGTCACGCGCAAGTTGGTCGCAACGTTCCGGGGGAAACCCGCGTCTAAAACGCATAGAGGCGAAACCCGACGAGGGTGGCCTTTCTACACATCTGCCTCACAAAGGAGCACATGAGCATGGGCCAGGAGGTTCGTTACCGCGTCCGCGGCGGACGCCCCCTCAGCGGAACGGCGTTCATCCAAGGCGCGAAGAACGCCGTCCTGCCGATGATCGGCGCCGCCCTCCTCGCGGCCAAGGGTCGCACCGTACTGCGGAACGTCCCGGTCATCGAGGACGTGTACCGCGCGCTCGAACTCGCCGAGCACATCGGCGCCAAGGTCGCCTTCCACGAGGACGAGCGCACCGTCGTCATCGACGCCTCGAAGCTCAACGACCCCGAGCGCGCCGTCCTTCCCGCCGAGATCGCCGCGCGCTTCCGCGGCTCCGTGCTCTTCGTGCCCGCGCTGATGCACCGCACCGGCCGCGCCCGGATCGAGGGCGTGGGCGGCTGCAACCTCGGCAGCCGCAACCTGGACTTCCACTACCGCGGCTTCGCGCGGCTGGGAGCCGAGGTCACCGAGGACACCGAGCGCAACCACATCAACGTCGAGGCCAGCAACCTCCGCGGCGGCCGCCTCTACCTCGACACCCCCTCGCACACGGGCACCGAGAACCTGCTCATGGCCGCGGTCCTGGCCCCCGGGACCACCGTGATCGAGCACGCCGCCCTCGAGCCCGAGGTCATCGACGTCATCAACTTCCTCTCCGCCATGGGCGCGAAGATCACCGGTGGCGGCACCGGCCTGATCACCGTCGAGGGCGTGGAGGAGCTCACCGCGGTCGAGCACACGATCATGTCCGACCGCATCGACGCCGGCGTGTTCGCGATGACCGTCGCCGCCACCGGCGGCGAGGTCAGCCTCGTGGGCGCGCACCTGGACCACCTCGGTGTGGCCCGCTGGAAACTCGAGCAGATGGGCGTGGGCTTCTCCCAGGAGGGCGCCGTCCTGCACGTCCAGCGTGACCCCTCCGTGCCGCTGCGTCCGATCAACGCGGTCACGTCGCCGTTCCCCGGCTTCGCGACCGACCTCCAGTCGCCGCTCATGGCGCTGGCCACCCTCGCCGAGGGTGAGAGCTACATCCACGAGGCGATCTACGACGGCCGCTTCGCCCTGGCCGACGAGCTCAACAAGATGGGTGCCAAGATCGAGGTGGAGGGGACCCGCGCGATCGTGCACGGCCCCACCAACCTGCACGGCACCGAGGTGATCGCGCACGACCTGCGGACCGGCGCGGCGCTGGTCCTCGCAGGACTGGTCGCCGAAGGTGAGACAATCGTGGCGCCCGGTTATCTGGTGGACCGAGGTCACGCTCAGTTCGCATCGCGGCTTGCCGCGCTGGGCGCGGACGTGGAGCGCGTCGTCGTCTCGTAGGAGCCGAATGCGCAGTTCAAGCCGGGGTGGGAGCTCGCCTCCCACCCGGGCTTTCGGCGTTGATATGGAAAACGATCTTCTTTGGCCCCGCACAATGGGTACGATCTCGGCAATCATGCCGTGACAGAGATCGGGTCGGGAAACCAGTGGGCGCACATAGTGAAGAGCGTGGAATGGTAGCGGGGAGCAACCCGAGGTGAGTGCCCAGCGTACTGGCGATTTGACGATCGGCGTCATAGGGCCCCATGAGGTGGTCGAACGGGTCATGCTCATGGGCCCGGGGTCCACGGGGCCCCTCAACGCCAGACTCATCGCCGCCGCGTACCGAGATGAGCAAGAGGCGACGGACAAGGTCGTGAGACTGGGTTCGGCGATCGACGCCTACCTGTTCGCCAGTCCCGTCCCCTACGAGTTCGCGCGCAAGGCCGGGGTGCTGACGATGCCCGCGACCTTCGTGCCGCTCGGCGGGGCGAGCCTGCACGAAGCCCTGCTCCGAGCGACGCTGGACGAACGCTACGACCCGACCAGAGCCAGCCTGGACGTCCTCAGCCGCGCCGACGTCGTGGAGGCCTACTCCGAGGTCGACCTGCCCGTCGACGGCATCCACGTGCACGAGGAGCTCACCAACACCGCCCAGCTGACCTCGTTCCACGAGGGGCTGTGGCGGCGCAAGGCCACCCGGATGGCGATCACGTGCGTGCGCGGTGTCGCCGAACGCCTGGAGGCCATCGGGGTCCCGGTCGTGCGGCTGCGCCCGACCAACGCCGGGGTGCGCAGCGCGCTGCAGACCGCCGGCCTGCTCGGCGCCCACCACCGTTTGGAGGAGGCCCAGCTGGGCGTGGTCGTGGTGGACGTGCCCACGCTCCGCGACTCGTCCAGGCGGTCCACCCCGCGGTACTGGCGGGAGGAGCTACGGCTCTCGCTGCACCGGCTGCTCCTGCAGGAGGCGCACCGGATCAACGCCACGGCGCACCGGCTGGACGATCATTCGTTCATGATCACCGCGACCCGCGGGTCACTGGTCACCGCGACCGAGGGATTCCGGCAACCGCCCTTCGTCGAACGGATCAAGGCGGAGCTGGGCATCGCGATCGAGGTCGGGATCGGGATGGGGCGCACCACCCAGGACGCCGAGGCCCACGCCAGAGCGGCTCTGAACCGCGCTCAGGCGTCCCGTCAGAGCTTCGCGGTGGACCGTGAGGGCCGTTCCCTGGTCCCGGCGCAGCGCGCGCCCGCACGGCAGTCCTCCGAACCGCTGCGCACCAAGGGCCGGGAGACGTTGATTCGCCTTTCGGAGAAGATCGCCGAGGAGGACGGGCCGCTGGTCGTCGACGCGGAGAACGCCGGGCGGATGCTCGGCGTCACGTCGCGCACCGCGCGCCGACTGCTCCGGACCCTGGTGGAGGAAGGGCTGGCGTGGCCGCTACCGCCCAACCGGACCCTCCAGCCGGGGCGCCCGCGCCAGCTGTACCGGCTGATCGTGGAGAAGCTCGACAAGGACTCCGCGGGCAAGTAGCCGCGTGAGCGCGTACACGGGGGTGGGCACGGGCCCGCCCCCGTCGTCGTGTTCCGGGGGCTGGCCCGTGACCGGTCCCGTGTAGCGCTCGGTGCGGTCGGGCGGCCCGGCCGGCGTGGGGGGCTCAGGCCATGGACAGGCGGTCGGCCAGACCCGCCTCGGCGAAGGCCCGCTCCAGTTCGCCGTGCCCCTCCGTGAAGTGCGCCCAGCCGTCGGCGTGCGCGGGGACCACCCGGCGCGCCCCGAGGATCCTGGCCGCCTCCGCGCTCCGCTCACTGTCGAGGGTGAGCAGCGCGCCGTCGAACAGCGGGGTACGGGCGCCTCCGGCGAAGAGGACGGCGGTGTCCACCGGACCGAAGCGGTCGGCGACCTCCCGGACCACGTCCAGGGAGGCGTTGTCACCGCTGACGTAGACCGTGGGCAGGTCCGTCGCCGTGAGGACGAAGCCGATGACCTCACCGGTGAACGGCTCGCACCCCTCGGGTCCGTGCTGCGCGGGCGCGGCCGTCACGGTCACCCTGCCGCCGTCGGGCCGCTCCAGCTCGACGGACTCGCCGGCCGCCAGGCCCCGGGCGGTCCCGCCCAGGCGGTCCGCGCCGCCGCGTGTGGTGAGGGTGAGCGGGACGTCGGACAGGAGGGCCCGGCCAGAGCCGTCGAGGTTGTCGGGGTGCTCGTCGTGCGAGAGCAGCACCGCGTCGATCGGGCCCAGTTCGCCGGGTGCGGCGGCGGGGGCGGCCGTCTTGGTGAGCACGAAGCCCTTGGCCACCGGATAGTCGCGAGGGGCGTCGAAGGTGGGGTCGGTGAGGAAGGCGAGGCCTCCGTACCCGATGAGGACGGTCGGACCGCCGAGGACGCGGACGGCGACCTGGCTGGACGTGACATCTGACATGCAACACCTCACGGATGGATCGACTTTTTACCGTGAGGTGAGACTAGATGAGTCTCACGGTTGAAGGCAAGCGGTACCATGAGAACCATGAAGGAGACCGTGACCGGCGAGTCGGCTCACCCCGCCCCGCCTCCCGCGCCGGGCGCCGAGCTGCACCCCTCCCTCGACTTCGCCAACAGCGTCGTGACCCTGCCCGGAGGACGGCGGATCGACCTCCTCGGCTCGCCTCCGGACGCCACGCGGTGGCTCGTCGAACGCGACCTCGCTCCGGAGGACGCCCAACTGTGGGACTTCTGCGCCGGCAAGCTGCGCGCGCTCCGCGATCAGACCAGAGTCCTGATCGCCGCCCGGATCGACGGGTCCCCCGCCGCCCCCGCCGCCGTGGAGGCCCTCAACGACGCGCTGACCAGGGTTCCCACGGCCTCGCTCCTGCACTGGGACCCCATCGGCGGCCCGTACCGGGCCGTCTCGCATCCGGCCACCCAGATCGTCGACCACGCCCTCGCGGTTCTGGCCGCCGACGCCGCCGAACTCCTGACCACGCCCGACGCCGAGCGCCTCACCGCCTGCGGGTCCCCTCCCTGCGACCGCTACCTGGTGCGCACGCATCCCCGCCGCCACTGGTGCTCGGTGCGCTGCGGCGACCGCGCCCGCGCCGCCCGCGCCTACGCCCGGCGCGCCCAGGCCACAGCGGACTGAGAGCCGCCCACAGGCTGTGGAAATCCAGGTGCGTGCGCGTCCGCGCACCGGCAGGCTGGTGAGCCATGGACGACTCCTCGACCGTGCGCCCGCGCCAGGTGCTGCTCATCGGCGGCGGCGCCGGTGTCGGCAAGACGACCGTCGGAGGGGAGGTCTCGGTCCTGCTCCGCGCCAGGGACGTCGCGCACTGCGTGATCGAGGGCGACGTGCTGGACCAGGTCCACCCCGCCCCCTGCGACGACCCCGCCCGCTCCCGCGTCACCGAGCGCAACCTGGCGGCCCTCTGGTCGAACTACGCCGACCTGGGCCACCACCGCCTCGTCTACACCAACACCGTCAGCATCCTCGAGGTGCCGATGTTCCGCCGTGCGATGGCCCCGGGGCCGCTGGACTTCACGCTGGTGCTGCTCACAGCCGGGAAGGACGTGGTCCGCGAACGGCTCGCCCGGCGCGAGACCGGATCACAGCTCCTGCCCCACATCGAGCGCAGTCGGCGCATGGCCGCCCTTCTGGAGGCCGAGGCCCCGGACGGCACCGTGCGCGTGGCCACGGACGGTCTGAGCGTCGCGCAGGTGGCGTCACGGGTCGTCGCCGCGGCCGGCTGGTAGCGGGCCGCCGCCGGGCGCGCGGGCTCCCGGCATGGGAGGGGCCGTCGGCGCTCGGCACCGACGGCCCCTCGGACACTCCCTAGCGGCGCTTCGGATAGGCGGTGGCGGCGGCCAGGAACACGTCGTTCTCCTCGGGCGTGCCCAGGCTCACCCGGGCGCCCTCCCCGTCGAAGGGCCGGACCGCCACGCCCTCGCGGGCGCACGCGGCGGCGAAGTCGAGGGTGTCCTCGTCCGCCCGCAGCCACACGAAGTTGGCCTCGCTGCGCGGCACCGTCCAGCCGGCGGCGACGAGCGCATCGCGCACCCGGTCGCGCTCCTTGACGGTGAGCGCGACCCGCTCCAGCAGTTCGTCCTCGGCCGCGAGGGACGCGATCCCGGCGGCCTGCGCGAGGTGGTTCACCGCGAACGGCACCAGGGTCTTGCGGACGGCGCCGGCCACGTGCGGGTGGCCGACGAGGAACCCGAGCCGGATCGCGGCGAGGCCGTAGGCCTTGGAGAAGGTCCGCAGGACCGCGACGTTGGGGCGGTCGCGGTACAGGTCCAGACCGTCGGGCACCTCGGGGTCGCGCACGTACTCGCGGTAGGCCTCGTCGAGGATCACCAGCACGTGGGCGGGGATCCGGTCAAGGAAGCGGATCAGCTCCTGCTCGCGGACCGCGGTGCCGGTCGGGTTGTTGGGATTGCACACCAGCACCATGCGGGTCCGGTCGGTCACGGCCTCGGCGATGGCGTCCAGGTCGTGCGTCTCGTCCCTGAGCGGGACCCGCACGGAGGTGACCCCGGCCAGGTCGGCGAGCAGCGGATAGGCCTCGAAGGAGCGCCAGGCGTAGACGACCTCCGCGCCAGGTTCGCCCACGGCCGCCAGCAGCTGTTGGAGCAGGCCGACCGAGCCCGCGCCGAGGGCGACGTGCTCCTCGGGGACGTCCAGGCGCCCGGCGAGCGCGGCGACCAGTTCGGCCGCACCCGGGTCCGGGTAGCGGTTCAGGTCGGCGGACGCCCGGGTGATGGCCTCACGCACGGACGGGAGCGGCCCGTAGGGGCTCTCGTTGGAGGACAGCTTGATCGATCGCCCGTCGGGCCCGACGACGCGCAGACCGGGCTTGTAGGCGGGCATGCTCTCCAGCACCGACCGCAGATATGGCGATTTCGACTCCGACACCATTGTCCTTCCTCAATACTTTGTGCTAGCCCCGCGACACGTTCAGCTACTTCGCGCCCGGGTTGCTCACCGCTCCCAGCGGAAATATCGCACAAACGAGGAGATACCACCATGCGTTTGCGTCATCGTCCCGCCGATCGGAACCGGATCACGGCTGGTCGACGCCCTCACGTCGAGGGGCCCAGGACTGCCGTCCGATCATTGGTCCTCCCCGTCGCCCTGTCATCGGTGCTCATGGTCAGCGCGTGCGGCGGCGGTGGAGAAGAGGAGACCGGCGGACCGGGCTCCGAGGCCGCCGCGGAACTGCACGACGCGCAGGTCCTGAGCCTGCACGACGCCACGCTGATGCCCGAGGGCAGCGAGAGCGGCGTCTACTCCGAGCTTGTCACAGTGCAGTACAGCGAGGAAGTCCGGGCCAGCACCGAGCTGGACAAACCCGAGTGCGTCGACGCCGCCAACCGGTGGGGCGACCTGGACGGCGTCCAGGACGCCCCCGCTTCGATCGCGGCCTACGAGTGGTCCGAGGGGGCGCTCTCCCACATGCTCGTACGGCTCGAACCGTCCGTCGCGGAGGAGGCCATGGACACCGAGCCGCCGGAGTCCTGCTCGTCCTACAGCGCCACCTACGAGGACGGCAGCTCGTCCGACTACGGAGTCAGCGAGTTGGACCTGCCCGCGTTCGCCGACGAGTCGCGGGCCTTCGCCATCGAGGTCTCCTCCGCGGACGAGCAGAACAACATGTACAGCGTCATGTACCGCAACGGCGACCTGCTGGGTACGACCTCGATCCTGGGCGCGGGCGACCAGGAGGACTACGAGGACATGCTCGTGGAGTTCACCGAGGCCGCCATCGAACGCCAGGGACAGATGCTCGACGGCTAGGGCGTGGAGACCGCCCGGCCGGGGGCCGGGGCAGCACCCCCACCCGTCACCCGCCGGCGGGCTGGCGTCCGGGGTCGCTGTCGCGGGCGTCGTGCCCGCCCCCGCCCTGCGCGGGCACCTCGGCCGTCCCCTGACGCTCCCCCGGCTCGTGCCCGGCCGGGTGCTCCCGCGCGGCGCGCAGCGTCTCCGCGGCCCGCTCGGCGTCGATCCTGGCCGCGTCGCGCCTGGCCGCCTCGACCGGCGAGCGCAGGCGGCGGGGCGGACCGACGAGTTCGCGCCTGGTCACCGCGCCGAAGGAGGCGGACACCGCGCCGCTCTCCCGGTCGACCAGGACCGCGCGGACCGCGGTCCGGCGCCGACCGCCGACGCGCACCGCGAAGACCACGTCGACACGGCGCCCGTGCCGCATCCCGTCGAAGCGCTGGAAGCGCCAGCAGCCGTGCCGCCACTCGTCCTCGGGTTCGTCGGCGAGCAGGACCGGCCGGTTGGTCCGCCACACGTCGCTGGACCGCAGCCGTGCCCTCGTCCGGCGCTGGGAGGTCTCGCGCAGCTCGCAGGGTTCGCTGGCGAGCGCGCGGGCGGCCACGTCCCGCAGCTCGGGGCTGAGCAGGGCCAGGAGCAGCAGTTCGACTCCCAGCACCCAGCCGTGCGCGGCCGTCGGCGCTGCGGCGACCTGCCAACCGGTGGGCGCCAGGCCGAGCGTGGCCAGGGCGGCCGCGGCGAGCAGACCGGCCCGCACCAGGGTGCGCCATCCGATCGGGGTCCGGCTCAGGCCGCCGAAACAGCCGCAGCCCGCCTCCGGGTCGCGGCGGCGCGCCAGGACGAGGACCACCACCGACCCCCCGAACAGGGCGGCGGTGCCCAGGCGGGCGACCGTCCCCCAGGGGCCGGTGAGGACCAGCAGGCCCACGGCCAGGGCCAGTTCCAGGACGCCGGTGCCGAACGCGGCCGGGCGGCGCAGGCGGGACGGGAGCAGGACGGCCAGCCCCGACCCCTCCGACCGGCTCAGTGTCTTGGCCGCCGCGCCGAGCAGCAGCAGGGCCGCCAGCAGCGGCAGCTGGACCTGCCGGACGGCGTCCACGGTCTCCGGCGCCATGATGAACTCCGGCATGGTCATCCCTCCCCCTGGGCGACGGTGACCGTCGCGTTGAAGCAGCCGTCCTCCAGGCGTCCGCCCAGTCCGACGAACGCGGTCATGGTGAGGGAGGCGATCCGTCCGGCGGCCTGGCCGCCACACGAGGGGCACAGGTCGCACAGCCAGCTGTCGGCCGCCGCGCAGTCGATGACGGGCACCACGGCGGTGGCCCGTGTGCAGTCGTTGCGCAGGCGCAGGGTGGCGCCGATCGACAGCAGCGGCAACGGCGCGCACGGGGTCCGGCTGTCGCAGCCGTCGTGGCCGGCGCGGTCGAGTGCCGGGTAGGCGATGCCGTGGACCCGGGCCCGCGGGTCCAGGTGGCTGGCCCGGCCCGAAGCCGGGTCGTACCAGGTCGCGATGCCGCTGACCGTGCCGGAGCTCTGGCGGGTCGGCGGCCGGTGCGGGGTGGCCCCGAGGGGATAGGGCGGCTGTGTGGTGGCGGGGCGCACCGCCCGGACCTCGCCGCCGTTCCACACTCCCACGGCGTCGAAGACGTAGCCGGGCTCCAGGCGCGGGTGGCGCACGCCCAGCCGCCCCGAGGAGCGGTAGGGGATGACGACCGTCACGCGCGGTCGTCCGTGCCCGGGGTCGACCTCCAGGGCGTCGCCTTCGCGGCCGGTGATGACCCCGCTGACGCGGGCCGCCTGCGCCCAGACGCGTTCGGCCACGAGCCGCCCGTCGTGTCCGCACAGGACGACCGCGTCGTCGCCGGGCCTGATCTCGGCGGCGCCGACCTCCGCGCCGCGCCAGAACGAGGTGACGCGTTCGAAGAGGAAGCGCTCCTCCCCCTTCGGCGTGGCCAGGCACAGCATGTACGAGGTGGCGTCCACCACGACCCCGCGGGCCACGCGGGAACTGGCGGGTGTGGGCTCGGGCACGGCCTCGGCGCCCAGCGCCGCAGCCGTGAACCTCCGCCGGTCCCGCCCGTGTTCGGTCATCAGTGACATGTCGCCCGCGCCCCCTTGTCGCCCGACTCGTCCTCTGTGCCCATTGTGCTGGTCGGGCCCCGGGATCACCGCTCACACGCCGACACCTGCCGCGACATGTCGGCCACATGGCCAGGGCATTGCATCACACGGCACCCCGAGGACACTGAGCCACCGAACACCGGTGGAGAGCCGGACATGGGCTCCGCCGCGCGGTTTGTCGGCACATGGCATGCCACAGGCCGACTGTTTGCGCGCCCTGTGTGAGAGTGAAGGGAAGAAACGTGACCGGTCACACAAAGCACGAAATCGGTGGTCGATGTGGCGGAGGCGACCCGGACCCCCAGGTACGACGAGTTCAGCAGCTACGTGGCCGAGCGCGGACCGGCACTGCTGCGCATGGCGCGGTCGCTCACCAACAGCCACGCCGACGCCGAGGACCTGCTCCAGGCCGCGCTCGTCAAGACCTTCCTGGCCTGGGGTCGGATCTCCAACCCCCAGGCCCGCGACGGGTACGTGCGCCGCGCGATGGTCAACACCCAGATCTCCGAGTGGCGCCGCACACGCCTCGACGTCTACCCGACCGACGAGATCCCCGAGCAGCGCGTGGACGACCCCACCTGGCGCAGCGACCTCGCCGACGTGGTCGGGCGGTCCATCGACCGCCTCCCCGACCGCCAGCGCACCACCGTCGTCCTGCGCTACTACGAGGACCTGACGGAGAACCAGATCGCCGCGCGCATGGGCGTCACCCTCGGCACGGTCAAGAGCACCCTGTCCCGCGCGGTGGAGAAACTCCGCCGTGACGCCGACCTGATCATCGAGCGCACGACGTCCTGACGCCGACTCCCAGGACTTTCGTTTTGCGCAGCGGACCGCGGGGCCGTAGTCTGGTGCGAGCCAGGAGGATTCGCCTAGAGGCCTAGGGCGCCGCACTGCTAATGCGGTTGGGGGGCAACCCCCTCATGGGTTCAAATCCCATATCCTCCGCGCTTCGACCTGGGGCTTTCCGCATCGCGGAACGCCCCAGGTCTTTTCGTGTTAGGGGTCTGCTGGCACGGAATCTGTGCCTGCCAAGCCGGATTGGCAGGCACTCCGACACCTGCGTGATTCGGCCGCAGCAGTGATCGAACACACGTACCGGTCACTCGCTCCAGGGAGCGAGCGCATAAGGTGACGATGGATCCAGCAGACACAGGCAAGACGCCTCGCGGCCGCTCCGGGGCCCGGACACCATCTCGCGCAGCCGACCGCGCGCCCAACAGCCGTTCAGGCCGTCAGGCCTCCGTCGACGGCAATGGCCTGTCCCGTCACCCAGCGCGCGTCCGGAGAGACCAGGAATCCGACCACGTCAGCGACATCCTCCGGGTCACCCAGACGGCCCATCGGTATCTCCTGCCGAAACTGTTCCAACGGAACGGGAGCCGAACGGAGCGCGTCCGTGTCGGTATGCCCCGGAAGAATGCTGTTGACTGTGACTCCCTGAGCCGCCAGCTCCCGTGCGGACACTCGAACGAGCTGCTCGGCGGCGGCTTTGCTCGCCGCATACAGACCCGTGCCGGGCGAGGCGACCCTGGTGGCCCCGGTCGAGACGAAGACGAAGCGACCCGACTCGCGCAACCACCGGCCACCGTCACGCAGAAGCTGGAAAGTCGCCCGGCTGTTCGCGGCGAAGGCGGCTTCGTAGTCGTCATCCCGCGCGTATCCGATGGGGCCGAAGGCGATGCCATAGGCCGTGTGGACGATGATGTCGAGCGCCCCATAGGTCTGTTCGACAGCTGAGAGCAAACGGGTGACCCCGTCCGGCTGCGCGATGTCGGCGCGGACCGGGACGGCCTCCCCTCCCTCGGACTCTATCTCGGATACCACCGCACGAGCCGAACCCTCATCGCTCCGATATCCCACCACGACCTTGATCTTGTCTCTGGCCAGGCGAAGAGCGACCGCCCGACCGATTCCGCGCCCGGCCCCGGTCACTACCGCAACCCGCTCTGTCATGGAGTCCTCCAAATAGTTGATGAACTAAACTACCGACAGCATAAAACTCACCATCGGTAGTTGCAACTGTCAAGCTCATCAATTTTTGGATAGACTGCCCCCATGGCAGATAGATCAAATATGGCACTGGCGGAGAACCTACTGACGCTAGGCATCGCCGTCGGCGGAGTTCGCGCTAGGGTCAGCCGTGACCTCGAGCTCACTCCGCAACAGGTCGAACTTCTCTGTTCCCTTTCCCATGGGCCGAGAAGCGCAGGTTCGCTTGCGGAACTCCTTGCCTGTGATAAAACAAACATAACCGGCATGGTCAATCGCCTGGAGTCACGAGGACTGGCATACCGGGACCGGGATGACGAAGACCGTCGAGTGGTGTACGTGGTGCTCAGTAATTCCGGAACGGATGTGGTACGGGAGTTCCGCATGCGCTCCTACGAAGCCATCACGAAGAGTCTTGGCGACCATTCCCAGGAAGAGCGTGATCAATTGTCCACGCTCGCGCGTAAGGCGATCGATTCCATCAGCCCTGAACTGACCGGTCTGCTCGGCCCTGCCCCCCGGGGCCCTCAGCCGCAGCGCTCTGAGGAACACGACTGTTCCAGAACCGGGTGAAGCCTGTGTCCGACCACCTTGTCGCCGGCATCGACGAGGACCCGACGGCAGGGCGCCGGGTCCTCGTCGGCCCCCACGATCAGTACAGTCCCATGGTCCTGTCGATCGCGATCTCGATGACCACCAGTCCCGAGAATCCAGGCGGTGGCGACCGGTAGCGCTTGGCGTAGCGCCGAGCCCCCTCAGCCACCCGTCGCGGATCGTCGGACACGGTCGGCATCCCTTCCAGCGTGATCCACCTGGCACCTGCCACCTGGCAGACCGACACCCGGTCAATCGGATTGGCCAGCACGTTGCGAGCCTTGCGGCGCGTACGCACCGTCATGATCCGCACCAGTCGGTCGTCACCATCCCAGGTGAACCGCACGGGCGTGACATGAGGCGTGCCGTCCGGCCGCAGCGTGGTCAGCGTGCACACATGGTTCTCGGCCAGGAACCCCTCAGCTTGGGCTGACAGGATCACAGTCTCTCCTCAGGCGACAGGGGTGGACACATCGGTCTGCTCAGAGGTGCGCTTGAAGGGCAGCAGGATCAGGGTGACGAGGAATGCGACCACCAGGAACCCGACACCGATGAGGAACGCCTCGTGGAAGACGGTCACTCGAGCCGCCCGGATCAGGTCGGGGTCCCCGGCCGCAGCCGAGGTCAACTCGGAAACGTTCCGGAAGGAGATGGCCGCCGCGACCGCCAGCCCGAGCGCACCGCCGACCTCCTGGCTGGTGTTGATCAGACCCGCGGCCAGACCGGACTCCCGCTCGGTGGTCCCCGCGAACGCGGAGATCTGCAGTGGAACGAACGACAGGCCCAGGCCCAGGCCGGTGACGACGAAGGCGGGCAGGATGTCGATCAGGTACGAGCCGTCCGCGGGCAGCCGCCACAGCAACAGCATCCCGATGGTCGTGAGAGTCAGGCCCACCAGCAGTACCGGTTTGGCGGCCACCCGAGTGACCACGTTGGAGGCAATGCCCGCACCGACCGCCGTCAGTACGGCGAGGGGGAGGTAGGCCAATCCGGTGCGGATCGGCGAGTACTCCAGGACCTGCTGCATGAACAGGCTGGCGAAGAAGAACAGTGTGACTGTGTTACCCAGCAGTAGCAGGGCGACGATGTTCGCGGACCGCAGCATCGGGCGCCGGAAGATCCCCAACGGCACCAGCGGGGAGGAAGAGCGCGACTCGATGACCAGGAACGCGAGCAGCAACAGGGCTGCGGCAGCGAATCCGCCGTAAAGTAGGACCGGGTCCACGTCCTGGTCGTCGACGGTCTGGCCCAGGCTGAAGATCAGGAGTACCAGGCCGGCGGTGAGGACGACGCCCCCCGTGACGTCGAAGGAACGACGCTGTTCGGTCGAACGGCTCTCGCGCAGGATGAACGGCGCCGCCAGTGCTCCGCCCAGACCGATCGGCACATTGATGAAGAAGACCCAGGCCCATCCAGGACCGTCGGTCAGCAGACCGCCCAGAGTGACACCGGCGACCGCGGCGATGCCGCTCAGTGCCCCCCAAACGCCGAGTGCCCGGTTGCGCTCGGCGCCTTCGGCGAAGCTGTTGCGCAGCAGGCTCAGTGCCGCGGTGGCGATGAAGGCCGCTCCCAGACCCTGTACACCGCGGGAGATGATCAGCATCAAGGCGTCCTGGGCGAGGCCCGCCGTGAGGGAGGTCAGGGCGAAGACGATCAGGCCTACCTGCAACATGAGCCGTCGCCCGAAGTAGTCGGCGAGTCGTCCGCAGAGCAGGAGAAACCCGCCGAGCATCATCCCGTAGGTGGTGACGATGTAGGGAAGGTAGGTCGACGGGACGTTGAGGTCGTCCTCGATAGTCGGTAGGGCGACGTTCACGATCGACACATCGAGGAACGTCATGAATCCGGCCATGCTGAGGAATGCAAGGACCAGGCCAGGGCGCCGTAGCGGCGGCGTCTCCGAAGTGACCTTCTTGGTGTGATCTGGGGTGGACATACGCACTCCTGATGAATTCGAGGAAAACCAGATCGTTGACGAAGCGAAAAGCAGACGGCCTCCAGGTCGGCGTCATCGCCGCCAGGCCTTTCTCAGAAGCTAGCATCCGAAGTAGAGTAGGTACCTAGAGGAAAGTGACTTCCTGGAGGGACACCGATGGCTGAAAACACGACAACCACGCCGGATCAGGCCTGCCCGGTCGGTCCGGTGGTCGATATTGTCTTCAGCCGCTGGACCACTCCGGTGCTGTGGGCGCTGAACGAGTACGGCCGCCAGCGGTTCGTTGAGCTCCAGCGCCGCATTTCCACCATCACACCCAAGGTGCTGACCCAGCGGCTGCGGCAACTGGAGCGAGACGGCCTGGTCAAACGCACTTATCATCCCGAGGTTCCCCCCAGGGTGGAGTACGAGATCACCGAGCTGGGGCGCAGCCTGGCACCGCTCTTCGCGACACTCGCCGACTGGTCCGAGGCCAACCTGGGCCGAGTCGAGCAGGCGCGACGGGAGTTCGACGCCTCGGAGAAACCCACTCCCCGGGCCTTGACCTCCCGTGGGCGGGCTTAGGTCTGCCGGCCGGTGGCCCTGGTGGCATGGGGCTGCCGCGAAAGCTCGCCCATGACCCACATCGGTGAATCGAGGCTTGACGCGTGTTCCGCGGACACGCCCTACGACCGCCCGACCGTGGGACCATCCCCCAGCACTCGCATCTGCCCGCGATAGAAGACCAACGGGTCCTCGTCCCGCCCCGACGTTCCGAGATCGACCACTTCGCCGAGCAGGATCGCGTGGTCCCCGCCGTCGTACTCCCTGACCAGGTGGCAGGACAGGAAGGCCAACGCCTGGCTGAGCACCGGAATCCCGTCCCGGGACCGGTGGTGGGGCACTTCGTCGACGCGCGCGGACTCACGGCCCGCGAAACCCCAGGCTGTCTCCTCTTGGTGGTGGGCCAGAAAGTTCACCACAAATCCACCCGTAGCGGTGAGCACAGGCCGCACACGAGACTCCTTGTGCAGGCAGAACAGCACCAGGGGCGGATCGAGCGAGACCGAGGTAAAGGAGTTCGCCGTCACCCCGACCGAGTTGCCCCGATCGCCGGAGGTGATCACCGTCACCCCCGTCGCGAAGGTGCCGCACACCTGGCGCAGCGTCCGCGTATCGACCGTTTCCTGATGCGAGGCGTGCTGAGTGAATTGCTGTGCAGGAATCACGAATGCCCTCTCGTTAGGTACGCGAGCCGACCAGGTCCACGACGTGCCCGGTGGGCGACGCCGGTTTACGCGACAGCAGCGGCCCGGTCATCGCACTTGTCACCAGGGCCACCACCACCAGCAAGGTGAAGATCCGGCCGTCGAGCACGCCCAGCCCGACACCGACATTGAGGATGATCAGTTCGGTCAGCCCTCGGGTGTTCATGAGCAGTGCGAGGTCCGCGGCTTCCCGCCGGGTGAACCCTGAGAGCCTCGCCGGCACGAAGGCGCCGACCATCTTGCCCACGCAGGCGACCACCAGGAGCAGGGCCAGCGCGAGGTAGTCGCCGGGGACCAGCGCGCTCAGGTCCACGTTCAATCCGGTGACGACGAAGAACACCGGCAGGAACACCAGTCCGATGTCCTCCACCGGAGCGCGCAGCCTGCGCACGATGGGCTCAGCGTGTTCCCGCGGCATCACGAAGCCGAACAGGAAGGCGCCGAAGATGGCATGGATGCCGATCCAGGACGTCAGCCACGATGAGATGAACGCGCCTGCGATCAACGCGGTCACCAACACCGACCACCGATCGGTGCCTACCCCCCAGCGCACAAGGCGCTCCAGCAGCGGTCGTACCACCAGCAGCATCAGCACCACGTAGAGCAGACTCAGCCCACCGGTGCGGACCAGGCCCGGATAGCCGCCCTCCGACACCACCAGAATGGAGACGAACGCGAGCAGAAACCAGGCCAACACGTCGTCGATGGCCGCGCTGGCCAGGGCCAACACACCGACCCGCGTGCCCTGGAGCCCGCGGTCGGCCAGGATGCGGGCCATCACCGGGAACGCGGTCGCCGACATCGCAACACCCATGAAAACGGCAAAGGGAACAAAAGGGACGTACTTCCCGGCCACCGTCGCGTAGTGGGGATGGAGCAGCACCGCCGCGGCCATGCCGAGGCCGAAGGGAAGCGCGATCGACGCCAGCGAGACCCCTGCGGCCAGCGCCGCGTAAGGCCGGATCAGCCGTCGCTCGAACTCCCACCCCAGGGCGAACATGAACAGGACCAGGCCGACCTGAGCGATTCCCGACAGTATCGGCCGCACGTCCTCAGGGAAGAGGAGGTCCGGCAGGCCCCCGGGCAACCTCCCCAGGAGACTCGGGCCGAGCGCAATGCCCGCGGCGATCTCACCGATGACCACGGGCTGGCGCAACCACACCACGGCCCGGCCGAGCACGAGCCCCGCCAACAGAACGACGGCGATGCCGACGAGCAGCACCGAAATCCGCGGCTCCTGCGGGCCCGCGGCCAGGAGCACCATCAGACCTCTCCGCGGTGGGGCGGGCTTCCGGTCGTCCAGAGGACACGGAACGCCAGTTCGGCCAGACGCCATCCAGCCTGGGTCCGACGGGCCCGCCCGGTCACCAGGGTGCCTGCGGCAAAAATCGGATCGGCCGGCGTACCGGGGTGGTGCACGTGGGTCACGGCGATATTGGCTCGTACCCGGGCCTGCTCCCCGTCCACCTCGTCGACCACCGAAGGTGAGTTGAGGTGCTGGGTCCGCGCATACGCCGACAGGGCGTCCCGATGGTATCCGGCCATGCCCTCGATGCCCTCATGGCCGCTCATAGGGAACTCGACGCGGGCATCCTCGGTGAACAGCCTTCGCGCCCAGGAATCGTCGATCTTTTCGTCGTCGAGACTAAGGAGGTAACGGTCGAGAAGTGCAGCAATATCAGCTGTCGAGTAATGTGAGCCCATTGCTCCAGCATGGCGGAACTGACAACGTGAGCACTAGTCTTCCTGTCACTTCCATGACATACATGGAGATGATCTGTAGTCGCTCACTGATCCCTGACGAATCTGTCATAACCCTTTCACCGCATGAGCTTCACAGCTTTGACATTACTTGTGATGATGTTCGTGCAGCACCAGATAAATGACGAGGAGAATCAGTAATGCCGAAAATCACAGCCGATGGCGCGCACCTGACTGTGCTCAACCTGTTCACGACCGATGCCCCCGACAAGCAGGACAGTTTGCTGAAGGCGATGCGGGAGATCGTCGACTCCGCCGCCTACCCTGGGTGGATCTCCAGCACGGTCCACAGTGGTCAGGACAAGCCCGGCACGGCCAACTTCATCCAGTGGCGCAGCAGCGAGGACCTGGAGGCCCGGTACGAGGGCGAGGAGTTCAAGCATCGCACGATGCCGCTGTTCACCGAGATCACGACGTCGATCCGGCTGCTGCAGAACGAGGTCGCCTACACCCACCAGCGGAAGGGGAACGCGGTCACTGAGGTTTCGCCCGACCGCGGCGACCACACGGTCATCGAGGTTTTCGGCGTGGCGGGGGAGAACCAGGAGGACCTGATCGCCGCGTTGGGCCCGGACCAGGAGTGGTTGGAAGAGGTACCGGGCTACCGCACCCACACCGTACTGCGCGGTCTGCGGGCCCGAGGTCTCGACGGCCACTTCGTGGTGGTCTACTCGCAGTGGGACGGCAAGAAGTCCTACGACGCCTTCCGCGCGGTCTCCGAGCCTCAGCGCTCTGCGGCCAGACGCAAGACCGAGGCACGTGTCGAGGCCCTGGCGACCTCCCACGACTGGAACACCTACAACGTCGTCCACACCCGGTCCGCCGAGCGGTAGCCGGGCTCTAGCCCTGTTCGCGAGGCGGGAGGAAGAAGGGGGGTGCGGAGGCCGTTCGGCTTCCAGCACCCTTTTCCTTCCTGTGGGCGAGATCCGGCACCGATGTCAAGGTCCGCCCCCGAAGGCACGTGCTCACGGCACTCACCCTTCTCCGATACGGAACCCGACCCCGCGCACCGTGACGATCCAGTCGCTGCTACCGAGTTTTCCACGCAGGCTGCTGACGTGCGTGTCGACGGTACGCCGAGACCATGAGTCCCCCCAGACCTGCTGCATGATCCGCTTCCGCGAGATGACCACGCCAGGGTGGGAGGCGAGGAGGTAGAGGAGGTCGAACTCCTTGCGCGTGACCTCGACTCCGCGGCCGCCGACACTGACTTCGCGCAGGCTGGCGTCTATATTCAGATGACCGTGAGAGACGACCCGTTCAGCCTGCGGTTGCTTATGGACGCGCCGCATGATCGCGTCCATCCGAGCGGCGAGTTCGCGGAACCCGTAAGGTTTGACCACGCAGTCGTCCGCGCCGGCCTGCAGGCCCAGGACTCGGTCGAGCTCGGTACCCCCGGAGATGACGGCGATCAACGGAACGTCGCACAGTGCTCGGATGCCGCGACAGACCTCTAGGCCGTCCATATCCGGTAACTCCAGGTTGAGAAGGATGATGTCGTGCCCCTCACAGACCTGCAGCGCATCGCCCCCCGTCTCCACGCAGTCCACCTCATGCCCACATCTGCGGAGACCATTGACAAGGGCCTCCCGACCCCCTGCTCCGCTCTCCACTACCAGGACCCTCCAGACCGCCTGAGGGCCGCGCACGTATGTCTGATGCCTCTGAGTCTGCAGCGCATAGACCGGATACTGGCTCATACCGCTCCCCGAGAAAAATATCCATGAACAAGGATGAGCAACCACAGAAATGTTATAAATAGAAATCTGAGTACGTCAAGCAATTAACGGTGCACGCCACGCGTTCTTAACATTACGCTGAGCCTGAGCAATGAGCGCCGACCAGGGCGGATGGGCCACAGGACTCTCGTCTGTGATTTGAATCATATCCACAGGAATGCGAACCACTCTGCCCGTCGAGCAGGGGAGGCTCCTGGCCAATTCCGGCCATTGCCAATTCCGGCCACAACTCTTGCGGACAAGATTTATCAACGCAGAAATTATAAGGACCCACAAATGGAAACGACCCCGTCACCTCACCAGGTGCGGGGTCGTCCCTTGATCAATTCCAGTTGTCGCTGCCGATCCTACCTCCGAGGATCGCGGCCGTACCAGCCCACCAAACGATCGATGTCCGGCGCGTCCTCGGACACTTCCACCACCGGCCCGAAGGGCACCTGGCCGCCACGCGGCTGCGCGGGCACCGCCCGACGCATGTTGGCCAGTGGTCCGGCCAGGACTCGCGGATCCCATGCCACGTCCTGGCCGGTCGCGGTGGCCAGGTCCCAGGTGTGGAGGACGAACTCGTTGGTGTAGATCAGCGCCGCCGCAGCACCCGGCACCGGCCCCCAGGGCAGCCCGATCTGCCGACCCAGCACCGCGGGATCCGACCAGACAGCGTCCGTCTCGCGGGCCGCAGTATCCCAGGCGGTCTTCCACTCGCCGTCGGGGACGTCCTCGGCGAAGTGCGGAACGCTGAAGAAGTCGCCCCCCTCCCCGAGCACAGCGACCCGGCGCAGCACGGACACCATGTGGTTGCACAGCTCCCGCACGCTGTACTCGGGACAGGGGGTGGTCCCGTCGTACTGGTCGGGCCGCACCGCGGCGATGCTCTGCCCGGCCACGTCGATGGCCCCGCTCAGACCCGCGCGGGGGTCAGGCCTGTCCGTGGTCTCAGTCATGTTCTACTTCCTCCGGTCACGTCTCGCTCATCTGAAAACCATGCTGTTGTCGGCGGCCCACTCCCCGAACGCGCGGGGAGCGCGCCCGGTGACCCTTTCGACGTCGGTCCTCACCTTCTGCTCCGCGGCCACCGGCTCGCCCAGGATGGTGAGCGTGGCGTCCGCGACCGGCTCGGGCATGAACCGCAGCATGTTCTCCCGTGCCTGGTCCCGTGTGAGCTCGACGAACCCCACGTCGGTGCCCAGTGCCCGACCGATCTCCTCAGCCTGCTTGCGCGGGGTGAGCAGTGCCGGCCCGGTGAGCTCATAGGTGCGCCCGGCGTGCCCGTCCTCACACAGCACCGCCGCTGCGACCGCGGCCACATCGGCCGGGTCGAGCATCGGCAGGCCCACGTCGCCGAACGGCGCGACCACCACGCCCTGCTCGCGCACCGGTTCGACGAAGGCATAGGCATTCGTGTAGAAGCCCCCGGGCCGCAGGATCGTCCACTCCAGCCCCGATCCCTGGACCGCCGCCTCCAGCGCGCGCAGCCCGCCGTAGGCGGCCGCCTCCGGCCGCGTCCCCACGGCTTGGGAGGAAAGTACGACGACCCGGCTGACCCCGGCAGCTTTGACCTGGCCGACGAGGTCATTCGGGTCCACGGCGCCGCCGAGGAGGTCACCGGCGAGGAGCAGAAAGAGCGCGTCGGCCCTCTCCAGCGCCGGTCGCAGGCTTCCGGCGTCGGTCAGGTCGGCCTGCCGGTAGTCCACCCCCTCGATCGCCTCATCGCCCGGCAGGTTGCGGGCAACGGCCCTGACCGGCGCACCGGCCGCGGCCAGTCCACGGACCAACGGCCGCCCCACATTCCCTGTCGCCCCAGTTACTACGATCATGAATATCTCCCGTGTCCGTGGTGGTCTTGACAAGTCTCATAGTTGAAGGCAATGCGGAGCTCTCTGCCCACCCCTGCCACGGCGCCACGAACGTAGCACCCCAGGGGCGGTAGGAACCTAGGGGAAAGTGACTATCTCGTACGCCACTCCAGAAGACGAACGGGGGTCGACTCCCCTGTTCATCCGCGTGCGCCGATACTTTGCGGGGAATCGAAGAAGCGGGAGGGATCGTATTCGTTCTTGATCTGGACCAGGCGCTGGTAGTTCTCCGCGTAGTACGAAACTTCCCAGTCCGTTAAAGCAGGGTCCATCCAGTTCTGGTACGTCTCACCGTTCGACAGCGGGTCGATGACGGCGAAACCGCTGTCCACCCAGCGTGTGGCGACATCCACGGCTTCGTCGGTGACCCCGTCCGGATCCTCGATCAGGACCCGGTAGTTGACGGAGAGCAGGGAGTCGCGGTGTACGTAGGCGGTGTCGGTGCGCGCCGGGTCGTTGGCCTTCCCGCCGAACATGTGCAGGTCCAAGTAGCGGGCATGGCCCGCCAGACGGTCGGCGTCGAAGGCCGACAGCACGTCCGCCCAGCCCCCGCCGCTGAGTGGTCCGTTGCTCAGCCTGGTGCGCTCCAGACCGAAAGCGGGTCGGGTGAGCTGGCCTTCGGGATGCTTCTCGTTCCGGTTGCACTCGTCCTGGGACAGTTCGGCGCACCCGTAGATCGTCATCATCAGATCCCGGTAGGTCGTCGCGCTGTCCTGCCGGTGTATCGGCTGACCGGTCAACGCGAGTAGCCGGTCCACTTCTCCGGCCAGTTCCTCCGGCGTGCCGTCGTACATGGACACCATGACACTGGTCTGCACCGGACCGCCGGGAGAGGCGTCCGGCTGGTTCAGGTAGGCACCGCCGCCGATGTTGTCGGGCGCCTCCACCAACCACTGGGCGGTACCGTCCATGACTTCGACCGCCTGGTCATAGGGGAAGGCCAGGATGGCCGTCGCCATCTGGTCGCCTGCGTGTGGTGTGACCGTGAACCTGGTGACGACTCCGAAGTTGCCACCGCCGCCACCGCGCAGCGCCCAGAACAGGTCGCTGTTCTCCTGTGCCGAAGCAGTGACGATACGGCCGTCGGCCAGCACCACCTCGGCCGAGACCAGCGAGTCACAGGTCATTCCCAGGGGCCGGGTCAGCAGACCGAACCCGCCGCCCTGCAGAAACCCGCCTGATGACACCGTGGGGCAGCCGCCCCCACCGAGCACCATTCCGTGCGCGGCCAGGGCGTTGAGAACATCCACATTCTGGGAACCGGGTCCGATGTCCGCGGTGTTCTCGCCGACGGTGACCGCGTTGAGCCGTGAGACATCGACGACCAGGCCCTCGGTGGTGGAATACCCACCGAAGCTGTGGCCGCCGCTGCGCACCGCCACCGGCAGGTCGTGGTCCTGGGCGAACCGGAGCGAGTGCGCCACGTCGGAGGCATTCACGCAGTAGGCGACGGCCTGTGGATTGACCTCGTCGAACTGGCCGAGCTCAAGCTGCCGGGCGATCACGTAGTAGGAGTCCGAGGGCAGCACGAGGTCACCCTTCAGGCACCGCTGGAGCCGGCGCCAGTGGATGCGCCTGCCCGTGCCCGAGCTGGCGGGAGCGGCGGTGAGCGAGGCCAGACCGAGGGCGGCCGTCCCCGTGCCGATGAGGTTTCTGCGACTGATCACTGGAGGTCCCATCGAGTCGGTCGGAGGATCGGGGTTTCAGGACACCTTGCGGCCGCGCAGCCCCTGCTTGACGACCCCGGTGAGCATGGAGCGGCCGAGATCTCGCATCTCGGGAGGACCCTGGAGGCTCGCCCACCACATGAACCTCACCATCGTGGGCGTCGTCGCCCAGAAGTAACGGTGGTCCTCCCCGTCCTTCCAGCCGAAGGGCACGTTGACCGACTCACAGTCGCGGATCGCCTCGAAGACGATGTCCGCCGCCTTGTCACCGTCGATCTCCCCGGCTTCATAGCGCTCGCAGGTCTCGGCGGTGACATCCATCAGGTGTTTGAAGGCGTGGCTGTCCGGCCACCACAGCCCGGGGTAGGGCGACTTCTCCATCTCCTTGAAGTGCCTGTCGTCGCCGTCCAGGCTGTACTCCTGTCGGGCCTGGATCAGGCGCATGGTGGCAGGGGTGGTGAAGCAGGCCCACACCCGGAACACCGCGTTCCACAACCGGAAGTGGGAGAAGGAGATGTAGGAGCTGTTCACGATCATGTCGTTGTACTTCAGCAACCCCTGTTCGAGCTGCTCGACGTACTCGAAGCGCTCGACGGAGAAGTCGTCGTCGCGCAACGCGTCCAGGAGACGCCAGGCGAGCGCGTCGACCACCTCGAAGGTGTTCGACAGCCCGCGCGAGTACAGCGGATCGATGAATCCGGCGGCGTGCGACATCAGGCACCAACGATCGCCGACCGTCCGCTTGGAGGAGTACTGGATGCGGTCGGTGGACACCCACTCCCGGACGCGCTTGGCACCCTCGAACTGGCGCTTGACCGCCGGATACATGTCCAGGTAGTGGTTGAACTCCTCGTCGGGCGTCATGTCCTTCGGCTTGGGGTAGAGACGCTCGTCGAAGGTGAGCCCCACACTGCACACCGGGTTGCGGGAATCCTTGTGGTTGTCGAACGGGATGATCCAGAACCAGCCGCGTTCGATCAGGTGGTGCAGGGTCCCGCCATGGAACGGGGCTCCCTGTGGTGGGCGCAGGTTGTCGGGGTAGTTGCACACATCGTCGTAGGGCTTCACCCCGATGTAGTGCGTGAACAGGGACCGCGCGTGGTGCTTGTGCCGGGGCGGGTCCTCCCGCAGATCGAACTTCTGTGCCAGTGGCGAACGGAACCCGCTCGCGTCGATCAGGTACTTGGCCCGGAAGACCTCTCCCGTGTGCCCGGTGACGGTCACCCCGTCGTCGTCGAAGTCCAGATCGGTGGCCCGCCAGTTCTGGCGCAGGGCGCAGCCGTACTTGGCGGCGACGTTCAGGTAGTAGGAGTCCGTGTCCTGACGGAACATGTGTGAGGCTTCGGTGAGCATCTTGGGGATGACGAACATCGTGGCCTCGCGCGGGTCCGGTTCACGGTTCTTCCGGTGACTGACGAAACCAAAGCTCTGTTTGCGGCCGTGGTGGGGGCCGATGTGCTTCGTGATGGCCTTGACGTCCAACATGTGTTCGATCTCCGGGACGTCATAGCGATCCGCGAGGATGTGCAGCCACTCCACGAGCTGCGGGTTCTGCGACTCTCCGACCGCGAACCTCGGGTGCTGGCCGGCGTCGACGAGCACGACGCTCGCCCCCCGCCGGGCCAGGATCGCACCCGTGATCGAACCCGCCAGACCGGAGCCGAGGATGACGACGTCGCACTGGATCGGCTCGGGCGCGGTGGCTTCCTTCGTTTCCCCGGTAGTCGCGTTGGTGGTCACAACAGCACTCCTTCTCAGTCGGATGAACGGTGGCTCAACGCCGCGGGGGACGGCCGAACCAGCGGGTGAGGGCCTCGGTCAGGCCGTCGGCTGAACCGTCGCCCGAGGCCCAGGCGACGTAGCCGTCCGGGCGCACCAGCAGACTGGCCGCCGGAGCCTGAGTGTCGTGGCGGGTGGCGGTGACCGTCCGCACTCGATCGGACCATTCACCGACGGCGTCCCGCAGCCCGGCGTTGTCGTGCACGTCCAAGAGCAGTGCCCGGCCCTGGTGCAGCAGGTCGTAGGTGCTGATCTTGGTACCGTCGACCAGCAGATCCTGCTTGGGCAGGCGGCGGCCGAGCAGCGGGTGGTCACCGGGGCCGACGTCGTAGGCGATGTTCAGGCCGGTCACCAGGCCGACCAGGTGGCGCTTGACCTCGTCGATGGTGAGCAGTTCGGCGAACAGCTCGCGCAGTGGCCCCATCTCCTCTCCGCCCAGGTAGAGGGAGCGCTGCACCAGCGTGTTGTTCACCACGCCCGCTCCGACCGGGTGGCGCTCTGTGTGGTAGGTGTCCAGCAACCCTTCGGGAGCGTGCCCCTTGATCTCGGCGGCGAGTTTCCAGCCGAGGTTGACCGCGTCCCCCACTCCGGCGCTGATGCCCTGCGCCCCGATGGGCAGGTGGATGTGGGCGGCGTCCCCGGCCAGGAAGATCCTGCCCTCCCGGTAGGTGTCGGCCTGGCGGCTCGCGTCGGTGAAGTAACTGGTCCACAGGGGCGTGGCGCCGTGGATGTCCTCGCCGGTCACTCGTTGGAAGGCGTCCGCGACCTCGGTGAAGGTGGGGGGCTCGTGGGTGGGGCGGACCCCGGCGTCGCGCTCATAGACGACGACCCGGGTAGCCGCGGGGCCCAGGGGCAGGACCACCACCATCCCTGCCTCGCCGACCTCGCCGGTCGGACGGATACGTGTCTGGACGCCGGTCACATCTGCGATCTTCATCTCCATGGTCGCGTCCACGCCGGAGAAGCCGATGCCCGTCGCCTTGCGGACCACGCTGCGGGCGCCGTCGCAGCCCACCACGTAGCCGGCGCTCAGCCTCAGGTCCCCCTCAGGGCCGGTGGCTTGGACGACAACGCCGTCGTCACCCGCGTCGATCCCGATCACCTCATACCCGCGACGCAGGTCGACACCGAGCCCGACCGCCCAGTCGGTCAGGATCGCCTCGGTTTTCGACTGTGGCACACCCCGCACTCCGAAATTGCCACCCTCGATGGCGCCGTAGTCCACGGGAAGTCCACCGAAATGACCCATCGGAATGGTGTCGATGTCCCCGAAGGCGCCCAACAGCCCACGCTGGTCGAATTCCTCGATCGTCCGCGCTGAGAACCCCAGTGCCCGCGATTGCTGCATGGGCTCTTCCAACCGCTCGAGCACGATGGCCGACACTCCGGCCAAACGGAGCTCGCCCGCCAGCATCAGACCCGTCGGCCCTGCACCAGCGATAATTACCTCTGCGTCAAATTCGCTCATTACCGCACCCTCCCAGCCAGTGAATACCTCCTTCAGTATGGTGATCCCGGCCAGGGAGGTGAACGGCCCCAGGTACAAAGGTGTGACAAGTTCTTCAGGATTGCTTCCCCTACTACAGCACAAGCTCAACGGAGAGGGTGTCGAGGCCAGAGGAGGACAGAACCTACTCGCGGCACACCCCGTGCACCGCCGCGGTGGCGAAGAACCGCGTGCCGGATCGGAGAGGACATAGCACCCCTGGCCGCCAGAAACGCCGGGGCCACGCCTTCGTTTCTCCTTTCCGGAAACCGATGGCGGGGCAGCCGGAGGCACAGGACTTGACACTCCCGTGTTGTTCATCTGACATCGGCACTACTTCCTTACAAAGGCTGACCCCGATCTGTACACCGGCTTCTTGTCGCCCGCCCCGTTACCGAAGATCCTTGAATTCATGATCCGGTGCGCTGTCCTTTCGGGGGCCTGTCCCACTCCCGGAGTACAGGGGCACACCGACGGGAGCGAGTTCAGGAGAGGATCCAGCGTGCGCAAGGTGCTCATCGCCAATCGTGGGGAAATCGCCGTCCGCATCGTCCGTGCCTGCAGGGATTCCGGACTCGGCAGCGTCGCGGTCTATGCCTCGCCCGACGCGGACGCCCCGCACGTCCGTGCGGCGGACGAGGCGTTCGCACTCGGAGGCGACACTCCATCCGACAGCTATCTGGACGCCGACAAGGTTCTGCGAGCAGCCGCGGACTCCGGTGCCGACGCGGTCCACCCCGGCTACGGCTTCCTGGCCGAGAACGCCGACTTCGCCCAGGCCGTCATCGACGCCGGGCTCACCTGGATCGGCCCGCCCCCGTCCGCGATCACGGCCCTGGGCGACAAGGTCCAGGCCCGCCACATCGCGCAGAAGGTCGGTGCCCCGCTGGTGGCCGGCACGCCCGACCCGGTGGAGTCGGCCGAGGAGGTGGTGGCCTTCGCCGAGGAGCACGGGCTGCCCATCGCGATCAAGGCCGCCTTCGGAGGCGGCGGTCGCGGCCTCAAGGTCGCCCACACCCTGGCGGAGGTCGCGGACGCCTACGAGTCGGCGGTGCGCGAGGCCGTCACCGCGTTCGGGCGCGGGGAGTGCTTCGTGGAGCGCTACCTGGACCGGCCCCGCCACGTGGAGACCCAGTGCCTGGCCGACACGCACGGCAACGTCGTGGTGGTCTCCACCCGGGACTGCTCGCTGCAGCGCCGCCACCAGAAGCTCGTGGAGGAGGCTCCGGCCCCGTTCCTGAGCCCGGAGCAGAACGCGAAGCTGTACGCGGCGTCCAAGGCCGTCCTGGCCGAGGCCGGGTACGTGGGCGCGGGCACCTGTGAGTTCCTGGTCGGGGTGGACGGCACGATCTCCTTCCTGGAGGTCAACACCCGGCTCCAGGTCGAGCACCCGGTGACCGAGGAGGTCACCGGCGTGGACCTGGTCCAGGAGATGTTCCGCATCGCCGACGGCGAGGAGCTGGGCTTCACCGACCCCGAGGTGCGCGGGCACTCCTTCGAGTTCCGGATCAACTGCGAGGACCCCGGCCGGGGATTCCTGCCCGTGCCCGGCCGTGTCGGCCGCTTCGTCCCGCCCTCCGGCCCAGGCGTGCGCGTGGACGCCGGGGTGGAGCCGGGCACCGTGATCGCCCCCGCGTGGGACTCACTCTTGGCGAAGCTCATCGTCACCGGTTCCACCCGTGGACATGCGCTCCGACGTGCCGCCCGGGCCCTGAAGGAGTTCGAGGTCGACGGGCTGCCGACCGTCCTGCCCTTCCACCGAACCGTGATCGCGGACCCGGCGTTCGCCCCCGGCGCTGCCGGGTTCGACGGCCCGTTCACAGTCCACACACGCTGGATCGAGACCGACTTCGACAACCGCATAGCGCCGTTCGACCCGTCGACCGACACCCCTGAGGGGGCCGCCCCCGAGCGGGAGCGGGTCGTGGTCGAGGTCGGCGGCAGACGCGTGGAGGTCTCCCTCCCCGCCGATCTCGGAGGCAGCGGCTCCCGCAAGGGCACCGCCGTGCGCGGGCGGCCGGAGCGCCGGACCTCCAAGAACGCCACACCGTCCGCGTCGGGAGACACCCTCATCTCGCCGATGCAGGGCACGGTCGTCAAGGTCGCGACCGAGGAGGGCAAGCCCATCGAGGCGGGAAGCCCCGTGATCGTCCTGGAGGCGATGAAGATGGAGCAGCCGCTCAACGCCCACAAGGCCGGCACGGTCACCGGCCTGAGCCTCGAAGTCGGAGCCTCTGTGTCCTCAGGCGCGGCGATCTGCCGCATCGAGGACTGACGGCCCAGACCATCCTGAGGCAGCCACCATCCCGTCCTCACCCGCCTCCCACGACCTTCCCCGTCACGGTTCCGACCGACACACCGGCCCGAACCGGCCCCGGAGTTCCCGGAACTCCGGGCGCCCCCTACACAGTTCCCACCGCGAGGAGAGAACAGATGTACAGCACATTGATCGTCGCCCGGATGGACCTGGCATCGAGCAGCGAAGTGGCCGGGCTGTTCACCGACTTCGACAAGACAGAGATGCCGCACCTGATGGGAACGCGGCGCCGCCAGCTCTTCGCCTACCGAGGGCTCTACTTCCACCTTCAGGACTTCGGCTCCGACGACGGCGACCGGCGCATCGAGGAGGCCAAGAACGATCCGCGCTTCGTGCGCATCAGCGATGACCTCAAACCGTTCATCGGCGCCTACGACCCGGCCACCTGGCGCTCCCCCGCCGACGCGATGGCCACGCGCTTCTACTCGTGGGAGGCGGGCAAGTGACCGCCAGACGTGTAGCCATCACCGGGATCGAGGTCCTGGCGCCGGGTGGTGTCGGGCTCAAGGAGTTCTGGAGCCTGCTCACCGACGGCCGCACCGCGACCCGAGGGATCACCTTCTTCGACCCCGCTCCGTTCCGCTCACGGGTCGCGGCGGAAATCGACTTCGACCCCTACGAGCACGGACTGAACCCGCATGTGGTCCGCCGTACCGACCGGGCCGCGCAACTGGCGCTGGTCGCTGCGCGGGGCGCCGTCACCGACAGCGGTATCCGGTTCGACGAGGTCGACCCGCACCGGGTGGGCGTCACCATCGGCAGCGCCGTGGGCGCCACCATGGGTCTCGACGAGGAGTACCGGGTGGTGAGCGACGGCGGCCGCCTGAACCTGGTCGACAACGACTACGCCGTCCCGCATCTGTACAACTACCTGGTGCCCAGCTCCTTCGCGGCCGAGGTCGCCTGGGACACCGGCTCCGAGGGTCCGAGCACGGTGGTGTCCACCGGCTGTACCTCGGGAATCGACGCCGTGGGCTATGCCGTGGAGCTGATCCGCGAAGGCTCCGCCGACGTCCTCGTGGCCGGGGCGTCGGACGCCCCCATCTCACCCATCACCATGGCGTGCTTCGACGCCATCAAGGCGACCACTCCCCGCTATGACGAGCCGGAGCACGCCTCGCGCCCCTTCGACAAGAGCCGTAACGGCTTCGTCCTCGGCGAGGGCTCGGCCATGTTCGTCCTGGAGGAACTGGAGAGCGCTCGGGCACGCGGGGCCCACATCTACGCCGAGATCGCCGGATACGCCACCCGGAGCAACGCCTACCACATGACCGGTCTACGGCGTGACGGCGCGGAGATGGCCGAGGCGATCGACACCGCGATGGCCGAGGCCCGGCTCAACCCCGACGCGATCGACTACGTCAATGCCCACGGCTCCGGCACCAAACAGAACGACCGGCACGAGACCGCGGCCTTCAAGAAGAGCCTGGGCGAGCACGCCTACCGAACGCCGGTGAGCTCGATCAAATCGATGGTCGGCCACTCGCTGGGCGCCATCGGCTCCATCGAGATCGCCGCCTCCGCGCTGGCGATGGAACACGGCGTCGTGCCTCCGACCGCGAACCTGCACGATCCGGACCCCGAGTGCGACCTGGACTACGTACCGCTGACCGCTCGGGACCAGATCGTGGACTCGGTACTGACAGTCGGCAGCGGGTTCGGCGGCTTCCAGAGCGCGATGGTCCTGACCCGCCCGGAGAGGAGAACGGCATGAGCACACCGACCGTCGTCACCGGCCTGGGCATCGCCTCCCCGAACGGGCTCGGCACCCAGGACTTCTGGGCTGCGACCCTCAACGGCAAGACCGGCCTGGGACGGATCCGGAGCTTCGCCCCGGAGGGCTACCCCGCGCGGTTGGCGGGGGAGATCGACGGCTTCGACGCCAAGGAGCACCTCCCCGGAAGGCTGATCCCGCAGACCGACCGTATGACCCGGCTGGCTCTGGTGGCGGCGGACTGGGCGCTGGCCGACGCCGGCGTGGCCCCCGACGATCTGGCCGGCTTCGACATGGGCGTCATCACCGCGAGTTCCTCCGGAGGATTCGAGTTCGGCCAGAACGAACTGCGCAAACTGTGGAGTCTGGGCAGCGAGCACGTCAGCGCCTACCAGTCGTTCGCGTGGTTCTACGCGGTCAACAGCGGCCAGATCTCCATCCGCAACGGGATGAAGGGGCCCAGCGGCGTGGTGGTCAGCGACCAGGCCGGCGGTCTCGACGCGGTCGCGCAGGCCAGACGGCAGATTCGCAAGGGGACGAAGCTGGTCGTGTCCGGCTCGATCGACGCCTCGATCTGCCCGTGGGGCTGGGTGGCCCAGCTGGCCAGCGGGCGGCTCAGTACAGGAGAGGACCCCGAGACCGCCTACCTGCCCTTCGACCGCCGGGCGCACGGCCACGTTCCGGGTGAGGGCGGCGCCATCCTCGTGACGGAGTCCGCCGAGGCAGCCCGCGCGCGCGACGCGAAGGTCTACGGCGAGGTGGCGGGTTACGCCGCCACCTTCGACCCCCGGCCCGGCAGCGACCGTGAACCGGGCCTGCGAAGAGCGATGGAGTCAGCCCTCGCCGACGCGGGGACTCCGGCCGAGGATATCGATGTCGTCTTCGCCGATGCCGCCGCAGTCCCCGAACTGGACCGTGTCGAGGCCGAGGCCCTCAACGCCGTGTTCGGTCGCGGGGGTGTGCCCGTCACCGCGCCCAAGACGATGACGGGCCGCCTGTACTCGGGGGCGGCTCCCCTGGACCTGGCCGCGGCTTTTTTGTCCATGGAGCAGGGGGTCATCCCCCCGACCGTGAACGTGGCCGCCGACCCCGGGCACGGACTCGACCTGGTCGGCTCCGAACCGCGCACCGCCCCGGTGCGTTCCGCGATGGTCGTGGCACGCGGCCACGCGGGCTTCAACTCCGTGATGGTCGTTCGTTCAGCCGACTCCTGATCCTTCCCCCGATTCCCCATCCCCACCCACCGAAGAGAGGCATTCCATGGCACCGCAGTTCACCCTCGACGACCTCAGGCGCATCCTCCGTGAGGCCGCCGGCGAGGCCGAGAGCATCGACCTCGACGGCGACATCCTCACCAGTGAGTTCGAGGATCTCGGCTACGAGTCCCTGGCCCTGCTGGAGGCGGGCAGCAGGATCGAGCGCGAGTACGGCATCAAGTTGGACGACGAGACCCTGACCGACGCTGTGACCCCCGAGGCCCTCATCAAGGTCGTCAACGACCGCCTGGCCGCGTCCGTCTGACCTCGCATCCGTCGCCACGGCACCACCGGGCACTCCCCGTGCCCGGTGTCCCACCCATCCCCCACCCACCGGAAGAAGGAAGAGGGAGCATGTCGAACAACGACGAGCGGAACGACAAGCGGGTCGCGATCGTCACTGGGGCCACCAGCGGTATAGGGCTGGAGGTCGCCCGGCGGCTGGGCGACCAGGATCACCAGGTGTTCATCGGTGCCCGCAACGCGGAGAACGTGGACTCCACCGTCAAACAGCTCGGGGAGGAGGGCATCGAGGCCGCCGGCACCACCGTGGACGTGCGCTCGCGCGAGAGCGTGGGCGCGTTCGTCCAGGCAGCCGTGGACCGGTTCGGCACGATCGACGTCCTCGTGAACAACGCGGGCCGCAGCGGCGGGGGCGTCACCGCCGACATCGGAGACGACCTCTGGTTCGACGTGGTGGACACGAATCTCAACAGCGTCTTCCTGGTCACCCGGGAAGTGCTCAACACCGGCGGTATGCGGCACAAGGACCGCGGCCGGATTATCAACATCGCCTCCACCGCGGGCAAGCAGGGCGTCGTCCTGGGCGCCCCCTACTCGGCTTCCAAGCACGGTGTCGTCGGGCTGACCAAGGCACTGGGCAACGAGCTCGCCCCCACAGGCATCACCGTCAACGCGGTGTGCCCCGGATACGTCGAGACGCCCATGGCCGAGCGCGTCCGCCAAGGCTACGCGGCCGCCTTCGACACCACCGAGGAGGAGATCCTCGCGAAGTTCCAGAGCAAGATCCCACTCGGCCGCTACTCCACCCCGCAGGAGGTGGCCGGGATGGTCGGCTACCTGGCCTCGGATACCGCCGCCTCCATCACCTCCCAGGCGATGAACGTCTGCGGTGGCCTCGGCAACTTCTGATCAGCGCCGCCCTGCCCGCCCCGTTCAAGAGCATCACAGGAGAGAGCATGACCACCGGTCACCGCGAGGTGGAGCACGAGATCACCGTCTCGGCGCCCGCGTCCGCCGTCTACCGCCTCATCGCCGACGTGGCCAACTGGCCGCGGATTTTCCCCCCGACCATCTACGTCGACCACCTGGAGGAGTCCGGGAACGAGGAGCGCATCCGGATCAGCGCGACCGCCAACGGCGAAGCCAAGACGTGGACCTCGCGCCGAGCGCTGGACCCGCAGGGGTTGCGGATCGACTTCCGCCAGGAGGTCTCCGCTCCGCCCGTCGCCTCAATGGGCGGAGCCTGGGTCATCGAGCCGCTCGACGACGCCGAGTCTCGGATCCGGCTGCTGCACGACTACCAGGCGCTCGGCGACGATCCCGGCAGCCTGACCTGGATCGACGAGGCGGTGGACCGCAACTCGCGCTCGGAGCTCGCCGCCCTCAAGGACAACGTCGAGTTCGCCCACGCCGCGGAGGACGTCACCTTCTCCTTCACCGACACCGTCCGCGTCGACGGGTCGCCCAAGGACTTGTACGACTTCGTCAACGACGCCCACCTGTGGCCCGAGCGACTTCCGCACGTCGCCAGCGTCACGTTGGCGGAGGACACCCCCGGCCTCCAGACACTGGAGATGGAGACCAGAGCCAAGGACGGCTCCGTGCACACCACCAAGTCGTACCGGGTGTGCGTCGAGCACCGGAAGATCGCCTACAAACAGACCACTCTGCCCGCCCTGATGAAGCTGCACACCGGCTACTGGACTTTCGAGGAGGGTCCGGGCGACGGGACCACCGCCTCCTCCCAGCACACGGTCGTGCTCAATACCGACAACATCGCGCGGATCCTGGGGGAGGACGCCACGGTGGACGATGCCAAGGCCTACGTTCAGGGGGCACTGAGCACCAACAGCCTCGCGACCCTGAACCATGCCAAGCGGTACGCCGAGGGGGTGCGCTGACCATGGCCGAGAACCGCCCCGGTCGCTCCAGGGTCATCGTGGTCGGGGCGGGCCCGGTCGGCCTGATGCTCGCGTGCGAGCTGCGCCTCGCCGGGACCGAGGTGGTCGTGCTGGAGCGCAGGCCCGAGCCCACCACCGAGTCGAGAGCCTCCACACTGCACGCGCGCACGATGGAGATCCTCGACGATCGCGGCCTGGCCGACCGCTTGGGAACCCCGCCCGGCGACACCCGGGGCCACTTCGGCGGTGTCCCGCTCGACCTCACTCTGCCGAGCCGGTACCCGGGCCAGTGGAAGGTCCCGCAGACGCGGACCGAACAGGTACTCCAGGAACGGGCCGAGGAGCTGGGCGCGACCATCCTGCGCGGCTACGACGTACGGGCCGTGGACGAGGCCGACGACCGCGTCGTGGCGGAGGCCCGTGCTCCGAGCGGCCGGACCAAGTGGTTCCAGAGCCGCGTCCTCGTCGCCTGCGATGGCCAGGACAGCACGATACGGCGCCTGGTCAGAGCCGACTTCCCAGGTCACGCGGCCCGGCGCGAGCTGCTGCGCGCGGACGTCGCCGGGATCGACGTCCGCCCCCGGCGGTTCGAGCGCCTGGAGCGGGGGATGGTCGTCGCGGCCCGCCGCGACGACGGCGTCACCCGGGTCATGGCGCACGAGTTCGACGCGGTGGCCGGGGACCGGACCGCCCCTCCCGGGTTCGATGAGATCGCCACCGTATGGAGGCGCCTCACCGGGGAGCACATCGGCTCCGGGAAACCGCTGTGGGTGAACTCCTTCGACGACGCGAACCGCCAGGTGACCGGGTACCGCCAGGGCCGGGTCCTGTTCGCGGGCGACGCCGCGCACATCCAGATGCCCATTGGCGGACAGGCGCTCAACCTCGGTCTGCAGGACGCGGTCAACCTCGGATGGAAACTGCCCCTGTACACGTCCGGCCGAGCCGGATCCGACCTGCTCGACACCTACCAGGACGAACGGCACGCGGTGGGGCGCCGAGTCCTGGCCAACATCAGGGCGCAGGCGCAGTTGCTGCTCGGCGGCCCCGAGGTGGAACCGCTCCGGGAGCTGGTCACCCGGCTGATCTCGCTGGAGGACGTGCGCGTCCACCTCGCCGGCATGATCAGCGGCCTCGACGTCCGCTACGACGTCGGTGGGCTCGGTCCCCACCCGCTGGGCGCGCGCCTGCCCGACACAGTCCTGGCCGGCGATCCCAAGGCTGCGGAGGCCGCCCGGGCGCAGCTGCGTCGGGGGCGAGCCCTCCTCGTCGACCGCACGGGCGCACGGCGTGGCGGGCCGGCCGATGCCGCACGGCCGTGGTCGGACCTCGTCACAGTCGTCCCGGCCCTCCCCGAGCCTGCCGAGGGCGCGTCCGGCGGCAAGGCCCTCCTGGTTCGGCCGGACGGACACGTCGCCTGGGTCGGAGGCCCCGACGACGACCCGGGACCCAGCCTGCGGCGCTGGCTCGGACCGTCCCCGCACGCCTGAAGGGAGCGCGCCCGGGTGCTGCGCCCCGTCGCATCGACTCCCAGGGCTCGGACCGGGCCCGGTCCGAGCCCGCACCTTGATGAGCCACTCGACACATTACGGAGAGACATGCACACGGACACTGATGTCATCGTCGTGGGAGCGGGCCCGACCGGGCTGATGCTCGCTGGGGAACTCCGCCTGGGCGGAGCGCGGGTCACGGTGGTCGAACGACTGCCCGAACCCACCGGTCAATCGCGCGGGCTGGGCTTCACCGCACGGGCCATGGAGATCTTCGACCAACGGGGCCTGCACCCCAGATTCGGCGGTCTGGAGCCCTCCCCTCTCGGCCACTTCGGAGGGATCCGCTTCGACTACACCATCCTGGAGGGCGCGCACTTCGGCGCCCGCGGCGTCCCCCAGTCGACCACCGAGCAAGTACTCCAGGACTGGGCCCTCGACCTGGGCGCCCGCGTCGAACGCGGTTGGGAGGTCGTGGACGTCGACGACCATGGGGACAGCGTCGAGACCACCCTGGCCACCCCCGAGGGCGAGCGGGTCATGTCCTCGGCCTACCTGGTGGGCTGCGATGGCGGGCAGAGCACCGTACGCAAGGCCGTGGGCATCGACTTCCCCGGAACACCCGCGACCCGGGGGATGTACCTGGCCGACGTCGTCGGCGGTGATCTGGAGACCCGCTTCCTGGGGGAGCGGCTGCCGGGCGGCATGGTGATGGCGGCACCCCTGCGAGAAGGGATCGACCGCATCATCGTGGCCGAGCACGGGACCCCGGCGGGCGACCGCGGCAGGACCCCGGACTTCTCCGAGGTCGCCGACGCTTGGCAGCGCATCACCGGTGAGAGCATCCACCACACGACCGCCACGTGGGTCAGCTCCTTCACCGACGCCACGCGCCAGGCCGCCCAGTACCGCAAGGGCCGTGTGTTCGTGGCCGGGGACGCGGCGCACATCCACCTCCCGGCCGGCGGACAGGGGCTCAGTGTCGGCGTGCAGGACGCCGCCAACCTCGGTTGGAAGCTCGCCGCCGCCGTCCGCGGCTGGGCGCCGGAGGGTCTGCTGGACACCTACCACGACGAGCGACACCCCGTCGGGGAACGCCTCCTGATGAACACCCGTGCCCAGGGGATGATCTTCCTCGGCGGCAAGGAGGCCGACCCCCTGCGCGAGCTGTTCGGCGAACTCATGGCCTACGAGGACGTCAGGCGTCACCTGGCGGGGACCGTCAGCCACCTGGACGTGCGTTACCGGGTCGGCCAGGGCGGCCACCCCCTGCTCGGCGCGCGGCTGCCGCACACGCGACTGCGCGCCGACGGTGCGCTGATCGACACCGCCGCGCAGTTCCACGAGGCGCAGGGGGTCCTGATCGATCTTTCCGGCGACACCGACCTGCGCGAACTGGCGACCGCTTGGAAGGAGCGGGTCGCCGTCGTGGCGGCCGAGCCCGCCGGTCCGGAGACGTCCTCCGTCCTCGCGGAGGCGAGGGCGGTACTGGTCCGCCCGGACGGATACGTCGCGTGGGTCGGCGCAGACCCCGGGGACGAGGAGCCCGCCACCGCGCTCAGGCGGTGGTTCGGTGACCCGTCCGCCGAAGCCTGACTCCGCCTCTCGACCGACGACGGGAGACACGATGACGACCTCAGTGATGAAGGAGAGCACGCTGTCGCGCGGCGTGCGCCGGATTTCTCTGGAGACAGAGGAAGCCCCGGTCTCCGGACTACTCCTCGAACCAGAGGACGCGCCGGCGCGCGCCGCGGTGATCGCCGTCCACGGGGGAGGAGTCAACGCCCACTACTTCGACGGCCAGGCCCACCCGCAGGTGTCGCTCCTGGCGCTCGGCGCGCGCCTCGGGTTCTCGGTCCTGGCCGTCGACCGCCCAGGTTATGGACGGTATGCCGACCGGTTTCCCCTCGGACAGCGCCTGGTCGACCAGGCCGCCACTCTGCGGGAGGCGCTCCACGACTTCCGGACCCGGCACGACACAGGCGCGGGAATGTTCCTGCTCGCCCACTCCTACGGCGGCAAGCTGGCCCTGACCACCGCCGCCGACGACACTGCCGGTGACCTGCTGGGCCTGGACATCTCCGGGATGGGCCACCGCTACGCCGTCCACCCCGACCAGCTCGCCGACCCGCACGGCAAGGGCAGGTGGGAGCGCACGTGGGGCGGCCTGGGCCTGTACCCGCCCGGCACCTTCCAGCTCAGCAGCACGATGGTCTCGCCCATGCCGAGGAACGAGCTGACGGACGCGGCCGCATGGCCGAGGCTCTTCGACGGGGTCGCCGGGCAGATCAGAATCCCGGTCCGGCTGACCTTCGCCGAACACGAGCACTGGTGGCGGCACGACGACCAGTCCCTGGCCGACCTCGTCTCCCGGCTGAGCGGGGCACCGCGGGTGGTCGTGGACCGCCAGCCGAACGCGGGCCACAACATCAGCCTGGGGTGGGCGGCCCGCTCCTACCACCTACGCTCCATCGCCTTCCTGGAGGACTGCCTTGCCCAACGCGAGGGGTGAGCGGACCCTCACGCGGCGGGTGTTCGACGGGATGTTCCGTTCACTGGCCGTCCGCAACTTCCGGCTGTTCGCGATCGGCCAGGTCGTGTCCCTCATGGGCACGTGGATGATGATCGTGGCGCAGGACTGGCTGGTCCTCGGCCTTTCCGGGGACTCGGCCATCGCCCTCGCGACGGTGACGGCTCTGCAGTTCACCCCGCTGCTGCTGCTGACCCTGTATGGCGGGCGGCTGGCCGACCGGTTCGACAAGCGGGCCCTACTCGTCGGCGCGAACTCGGTCTCTGGTGCCCTGGCCCTGCTGCTGGCGTCCCTGGTGCTCACAGACGCCGTTCAGCTCTGGCACGTCTACGCCTTCGCGCTGTGCCTCGGTGTCGTCAACGCCTTGGAAGTTCCCACCAGGATGTCGTTCGTCAGCGAGATGGTCGGCTCCGATCTGCTCCCGAACGCCTCGGCGCTCAGCGCGGCCTACTTCAACACGGCCCGGGTCGCGGGGCCGGCGCTCGGCGGCCTGCTTCTCGCCTCCGTCAGTCCGGGCGCCGTGATGCTGGTGAACTCCGTCAGCTTCACGGCGACGGTGGCCGCTCTGCTGATGATGCGCGCGAAGGAACTACACCGCACGGCGAGCCGGGCGGCCCGAGGCGGTGTGGTGGACGGGCTACGCTACGTCGCCTCCCGTCCCGACCTCCTCCTACCGCTGTCCCTCATCGCCGTCGTCGGCCTGTTCGGGATGAACTTCGAGCTGACCCTGCCCCTGCTCGCCAGGACCGTGTTCGACGCCGGTCCAGCGGCGTTCGGGCTGCTGACCTCCGCGCTCGCGGCGGGATCCCTGCTGGCCGCCTTCGCTACCACAGCCCGGAAAGGGCGCCCGGCCCCGGGGGTCGTCGTCGGATCGGCCCTGGCATTCGGGGCAACCGAGGCCCTCACCGGGCTCGCACCCGGCTTCCCCGCCGCGATGGGGCTACTGTTCCTGACCGGTTTCGCCGCCATCTACTTCGCCCAAGCCGCCAACCACCGGGTCCAGCTCGGCAGCGATCCCGCCTACCGGGGTCGTGTCATGGCCCTCTACACGGTCGTCTTCACGGGGACCACCCCCCTCGGGGCCCTGCTCATCGGGTGGCTGAGCGAGGTATTCGGGGTGAGGGTGGGCCTGATCGCGGGCGGCCTGGCGTGCCTGCTGGCGGGGGCCGCCGCGCTGGCCCCCGCCAGCAGGCACCGCCCGAGTCCGGGACACACATACCGAAACGAAAGAGAGTGACATGTCGATCACCGAGTCCGACTTCGCCGCGCGGCTGGAGAAACTGGCCGAGATTCGGAATGGTGCCCACCAGGGTCCCTCTCCCAAAGCTACCGAGCGCCAACACGCCAAGGGCAAGCTCACCGCCCGCGAGCGGATCGACCTGCTGGTGGACAAGGACAGCTTCACTGACCTCGAGCCGCTGCGTCGGCACCGGGCCAGCGGGTTCGGGCTGGAAGCCAACCGACCGTACACGGACGGCGTCGTCACCGGGTGGGGGACGGTCGAGGGCCGAACGGTCTTCGTCTACGCCCACGACTTCCGGATTTTCGGCGGGGCCCTCGGCGAGGCGCACGCACAGAAGATCCACAAGGTCATGGACATGGCCCTGGCAGCCGGAGCCCCCCTGGTCTCGCTCAATGACGGCGCGGGAGCCCGTATCCAAGAGGGAGTCTCCGCCCTCGCCGGGTACGGCGGCATCTTTCAGCGCAACACCCAGGCCTCCGGGGTGATCCCACAGATCTCGGTGATGCTCGGCCCCTGTGCAGGAGGCGCCGCCTATTCCCCTGCCTTGACCGACTTCGTCTTCGCCGTCCGCGACATCTCCCAGATGTTCATCACCGGACCGGACGTGGTCCGGGCCGTCACCGGCGAGCAGGTCTCGCAGAACGAGCTCGGCGGTGCGGACGTGCACTCGGAGATCTCGGGGGTGGCGCACGCCGCATATGACGACGAGGAAAGCTGCCTCGCCGACGTGCGGTACCTGCTGTCCCTGCTCCCATCCAACAACCGCGAACTGCCGCCCGAAGCGGAGGGCGCGACGGACCCGGTGGACCGGCCGCTGAACAATCTGCTAGACATCGTGCCCACGGACGGCAGCGCCTCCTACGATGTGCGCGACGTCATCGCCCAGATTGTCGACGACGGCGACCACATGGAGGTCCACGCCACCTGGGCCCCCAACATCGTCTGTACGCTGGCCCGCCTGGACGGGCAGGTCGTCGGCATCGTCGCCAACCAGCCGACCGCCATGGCGGGCGTACTCGACATCAAGGCCAGTGAGAAGGGCGCCCGGTTCGTCCAGTTCTGTGACGCGTTCAACATCCCACTGGTCACCCTGATCGACGTCCCCGGCTTCCTACCCGGCGTGGACCAGGAGCACGACGGCATCATCCGGCGCGGCGCGAAGCTGCTCTACGCGTACTGCAACGCCACGGTCCCCCGGGTGTCCGTGGTGCTCCGCAAGGCCTACGGCGGCGCCTACATCGTCATGGACTCACGGTCGATCGGTGCGGACGTCGCCCTGGCCTGGCCCACGAACGAGATCGCCGTCATGGGAGCGGAGGGCGCCGCCAACGTTGTTTTCCGCAAGGAGATCGCGGCGGCCGAGAATCCCGACGAGGTCCGCCGCCAGAAGATCGAGGAGTACCGGAGGGAGCTGGTCCATCCCTACTACGCGGCCGAGCGGGGGCTCGTGGACGATGTGATCGACCCGCGCGAAACCCGGAGTGCGCTCGCCCGGTCCCTGGCCATGCTCGCCCGCAAGAACGCCGACCTCCCGCGGCGCAAGCACGGGAATCCCCCTCAGTGATGAATCCGTTACGGCCTCGCAAGACAAGGGAGTATCCAATGACCGGAACCACCATCGCATCCGAACGGCTGATCCGCGTGGACAAGGGAGAGATCTCTGAGGAGGAGCTGGCCGCCCTCACCGCCGTGCTGATCTCCTACGCCGCACGCGTGAATGAGCCCGAGGCCCAGTCCCGCCCCCGATCCGCCGCGGTCTGGCAGCGGCTCGAACGGGAGGCGGCCTTCAATGGTGCACGGTCCTGGTGCCTCGCCACCGCGTCCTGATTTCTACTGGGGGTCTACGATTCGGTGCGTGCTAGCAGGTGAGACGTGATGATCCCCTCTCTGCTTTTGTTCGCGGTGCGGTCGGAGACCAGGCCAGCGTTGGCCCAGTAGGTGACCGAGGGTTCTCGCGTGGGTGGGCCCAGCGTGTCGGTTGCTTCGAGCGTTTGTGGTCGGCGTCCAGCAGCACCCCCTCCGAGAAGTGACGAAAGCAGGAGTCGATGCCTCCGGCGCGGACTGCGGTGGCGTCGTGCATCCGTCCGAGCCGCAGCAAGTCGGTCCACAGCGTGCGTCCGCGATGGTCGGCGACGACGGTGGCCTTCATAGTGTTCTACTTCTTCTTGCCCGAGACGAACGCCCGCCGCCCGCCTCGACCCGCACGGGGCGGGCGCACCTGGATCTCGGTGGCCTCCAGCGTCAGTTCGACGCCTTCGGCCTGGGCGTAGGCAAACACATCCGACAAGGTGCGCAGACACACCCCTGGGCGATCGGAAACCGCGCACCAGCCTGTCGGTCGATATATGATTATTCATCGCGATTTTCCGAATTAGCCTTGCTTTTGTCACATGCAAGCCACATGTGAATTTCACAGCATCCCACCAAAGCGAATGACGCCCACACGACCACATTGGAGCCGACGATCCCGGTTCTGCAAACCGGGAGCCATTGATGCGGCATAGACAGGCCGTCGATCGACCCACCTGGCTTCGCTCTGCCTTCGACAGAGGAAGGATTCTCGAACCGAGGTTTGTCGCGTGCACCATATTCGTCGCACCCAGGTGCTTTTCCGATCCCGGCTGAACAGACTCGCTCACGACGGTCAGTGCCTCGGCGGAGGCTGGGCCGCCGGTTCGACACGGAACGACGAAAGCTGTAGGGCAAGCTGGGATACACGGGCCTTCATGGGGCCTGCGGAGTAGGATTCCACACTTGTCCGCGAGGTATCGACCGCGATCCCGAGCGGTGTGGGCCAGCCCCGCAGGGCGTGGGTGATGTCCCGCAGTACGTTGAGCGTGTTGACTGCGGCCTGCTGCCCTCGTGCGGTGCTGAGCAGCCCGACCGGTCGTCCATCGAGGTAGGGCCGCGCGTCCGCGCGCAGTTCCTCCAAGTGGTCGATCGCGTTCTTGACCAGGCCGGAAACCGACCCATGGTAGGAAGGCGAACCGATGACCACGGCGTCGGCGGCTCGCACGCACTCCACGAACGCCTTGACCTCCCTGGTCGGCGCCGACCCGTGCCCATAGATCGGGAATGCCGCCAGGGCGGTACCGCTGAACATCCGTGTCCGGTGCACCCCTGTGTTTTCGACGGCACCCAGCACGGCACGGACGAGTTCCTCGGTTCCCGACCCGTCCCTGGCCGATCCCCCTATGCCCACGATTCGCATGGTGTTGTCCTCACGATCGTCCTGGAGCCCTTTCCGTACCGCCTCCTGGCACCGCATGGGGGCCGCGGCTGGTTCCACTTCCCCTGACCGGTTCCGAGGGGTCATCGCCGAGATCGGTCACCCGGTTGTCCGCGTCCACGTGAACCACCTTCGGGCGCAGACTTGCGGCGTCCTCGTCGCCGACCTGGACATAGCTGATGAGGATGACGAGGTCTCCGGGGTGGACCAGGTGCGCTGCGGCGCCGTTGATGCCGATCACCCCGGTTCCCGGCTCGCCCTCGATCACGTAGGTGTCCAGCCGGGATCCGTTGGTGATATCGACGATCTGTACCTGTTCTCCGGGAAGCAGGTCTGCGGCCTTCATCAAGTCGGTGTCGACCGTCACCGATCCGACGTAGTGCAGGTCAGCTTGGGTCACTGTGGCCCGGTGGATCTTCGACTTGAACATGGTGCGGAACATGGGGTCCTCTTCTGGGATGGTGCGGCTTCACCGCAGCCGGGACAGGATGTAGTCGCGAAGTCGGTCCAGGCCGATGTCGATCATGTCTGTGGAGATGGCGCTACAGGACAACCGCAGTTGGTTCTCTCCTCCGTCCGGTCCGTGGAAGTGGGACATCGGTGTCCACAGGACCCCGTACTTGTCGGCGCACACCTGCAGGTCCTCGTCGTCGACCGTGAAGGGCAGCGTCAGCACGACGAAGAATCCTCCCGTCGGACTGGTCCAGGTCACCTCGTCGGAGAACTCTCCCAATCGGTCGCGCAGGCCTGCCAGGAGATGGTTCAGGTTGCGTTGGTAGAACGCCCTCTCCTGGCTGTTGGCCCGGGCGAGACTGAAGTCGCTCTCCAGCAGACAGCCCGCCACGACCGCTTGGGCGATAGGCGAGGTGTTGACCGTGAGCATGCTCTTGAGCCGGGACAGGTAGAAGGCGAGCGGATGTGCACCACCGCGATCGTCCTCCACCTGCTGGTCGGCCACGAGATAGCCGACCCTGGCTCCGGGCACCACGGTCTTGGCGAAGGACCCCAGGTAGACGACCCGCTGTGTCCGGTCGAGTGCCTTCAGCGTCGGCAGTCTCGCCTTCTCGCCGTGGAAGAGCCCATAGGGGTTGTCCTCCAGCAGGAGGATGTCCTCCTCTTCCGCCATCCGCAGCAACGCCCGGCGGGCCGGCAGGTCCATGCTGACAGCGGAGGGGTTGGCGAAGTCGGGCATCACATACAGGGCGCGGGGAGTCCGCCCTTCCGCTCTGGCCTGGCGCACCTGGGAAGCCAGATGGGACAGGCTCACACCGGTCTCGTCGGTGGGGACCGGCAGGACCGGTATGTCGGCGAGCTTGGCCGCCCCGCTCAACCCCACGTAGGTCGGTGACACGGCCATGACCAGGTCCCGCTCATCGGCCCGCAGGGCCCGTAGCACGAGGAACATCGCCTCTTGGCATCCCACCGTGACCACGATGGATTCGCCTTCGGTCTCGATCCCCTCGTCCACTGCCAGATGCCGGGCGATGAGGTCGTTGATGACGCCGCCCGCCGGACCGTACTGCAACAGCGTCCGGGTGGCCCGGTCAGACCCCAGCCCCTGGACGCTCTCCAGGTAGCGGTGGTAGGTCTCCAGACGCCGGTGAACGGACTCCAGCGAGAGGAAGCCGTCGAAGGGTCGTCCGGCCGCCATCGACACCGCGTTCGGATAGCGTTCCGCGACCTCGTTGAGGAAGTCCATCGAAGCGAACGTGGAGTCCTCCAGCGCCCAGTGCAATCGGCCCAGCCTCATCTCCTCTCCCTGTGTCACGACCCCACCTCGACATCGAGATCACCAGCGTCGCCAGGACTCGAACACCCGGCGAGGACCAGCGCCTCGGCCAGTTCGGTCTGCAGCAGGTCGAGCACACGCGTCACACCCTCGCGGCCGCCCACGGCCAACCCCCACAGCACAGGGCGCCCGATGAGGACTCCCGACGCACCGAGGGCCAGCGCACGCAGGATGTCGGCTCCGCTGCGCACCCCGCTGTCGAACAGGATTCGGCACCGCTCGCCTACGGCGTCAGCGATCGGGCCTATCCGGGCGCTGGCCGGGGGCCCCGCACCGAACTGCCGTCCGCCGTGGTTGGACACCACGACCGCGTCGGCCCCGTGGTCGGCGGCCAGAACCGCGTCGCGAGGGTCGAGAATCCCCTTGACGACGATGGGCATATCGCACCACTCACGCACCTTGCGCACGTGGTCCCACGTCAGCGCTGGATGGAAGAGCCCGTTGGTGTGGCGGGCGACAGCCGAGCCGCTGCCCTGGCGATGGGCCTCGCCGAACGCCTCGTCCAACAGGACGGCCCGCACCGACGGCGGCAGGCGAAAGCCGTTGCGGATGTCGCGGGGCCTGCGTGCCATCACCGGGACGTCCACAGTGATGACCAGGGCGCGGCAGCCCACCTCCTGGGCATGCTCGACCAGCTCTCGCACGCGTCGGTCGCTGCCCACCCAGTACAGCTGGAACCACAGATCCGCATCCGTCGCGGCGATGTCTCCCAGCGACCGGCTGGTCAGGGTGCTCACCGAGAACGGGATACCGTGCTCCTTCGCCGCCTGAGCAGCCTCCACCTCGCCCTCAGGATGCATCAGGCACTGGTAGGCCATGGGAGCCACGGCGAGAGGGGCCTGCGCCCAGCCGCCGGGCAAGGGGGCTCGGGTGCTGACCGCGGCGGCGCCGGTCAGCACCCGGGGAATCACGTGGACCGCATCGAGCCCTGTGCGGTTGGAGCACACGGCCTCCCGGGTGCTTCCCCCTGCGACGAAGTCCCAGACCGATGCCGGCAGAGCGGCTTCGGCGCCCCGCTCCAGATCCGCCAGGTCGACCGCTTCGGCGGCCATCACAGGGAACGCTCCTGCTCCACCGCTTCGTACAGAGCCTTGATGTTGCCGCTGCCGAACGTGGTGGCTCCCAGACGCTCGATGACCTCGAAGAAGAAGGTGCGTTTGGGGTGGGTGGAGCGCGCGAAGATCTGGAACAGCTGCCCGTCGTGGTCCTCGTCGACGAGCAGGTCGAGCCGGCGCAGTTCGTCCACGCTGTGTCTGCTCAGTTCCAAACGCTGGGACAGCTGCGTGTAGTAGGTCTCCGGGGTGGGCAGGAATTCCGTTCCGCGTCCTCGCAGCGCCCCCACTGTCGCGACGATGTCGTCCGTGGAGAAGGCGATGTGCTGCACCCCCGCGCCGGCATGGTTCTTCAGGAACCCGTCGATCTGGCCCGGTTCACGGCGTTGGTCAGGCTCGATGAGAGTGAGGGTGACCTCGCCCGAGATGCTCTGCACCACCTTGGAGTTCATCGCCTGGTCGCCCACGACGATGTGCTCGGCGAAGATGTCCTCGAAGCCCAGGGCATCGATGTAGAAGCGCACGGTCGGTTCGAGCTGACCAGCCTCCAGGCACACCGCGAAGTGGTCCACCTCGAGCAACCCGGTGCTCCCCTTCTCGCCACCGGTGGACCTGACCGTGCTCAGGCCGGGAAGGCTCTGGTCATCGACCCCGGAACCGCGTTCCACAAAGGTGTGCACCACATCGCCGAACCCGGCGACCGTAGCCGTCACGATCCCCTCGTGTTCCGAGGGGGGAGAAACCGGACGTGCTCCCCGGTCGACGGCCGCGGCATAGGCGGCACGGGCGTCGGGTGTGCGCATGGCGATGTCCGCGACGCCGTCTCCGTGGGCGCTGGTGTAGGGAGTCGCAGGGTGGTCATCGACCAGTGCCTGGGTCATCACCAGTCGGATGCTTCCGGCCCCCACCGCGACGGACTCCTCCTGCGCGTCGGTGCCGGCCTCTCCGAGGGCATAGACCTCCAGCCCATAGCTTCTCTTCACTCGTTCGGCAGCGGCACTCGCATCGGCGACGTGGAACCGGACGTGGTCCACCGACAGCTGCCGTAGGGCCGGGTGAGTCGTCATGTCTTCGCCTCTCGTGGTTCGGGTGGGATGGGGACGGGGGATGCCCACCGTCAAATGGCGAGCACGTAGTCCGAGTTCAGGGCCGCGACCACCGCTTCGGTGACGCGGTCGACCTCCTCCGCGGTGATCACCAGTGGTGGGGCGAGGATGATGTTCGCTCCACTGCGCCGGACCAGGACACCGTCCTGCTGCATGCTCTGTTTCACGCGTACCGCGCGCCGGGGCGAGTCGAGTTCGACGACGACGAGCAGGCCACGGCCACGCAGATCACGAACGAACGCGGTATCCCCGACGCCGCCCGCGCCCAGGCCCTCGAGGAGCTGGCGGCCGCGTTCCTGGGTGTTCGCCAGCACACCCGCGCCCTCCAACTGGTCCAGCACGGCCAGAGCCGTCGCGCACGCCGTGGCGTGTCCCGAATGCGTGTGCCCGTGAGCCAGGCCGCCCACGTCCCGATCGTGCTCGAAGGCGTCGAACACGCGCTGTGTGGTGGTCACCGCGCCCAGGGAGGCGTAGCCGGCGGTCAGCCCCTTGCTGGTGGCAAGGATGTCGGGGCGGATGTCGGCGTACTCGTAGGCGAACATCCGCCCGGTGCGGCCGAAACCCGTCATGACCTCGTCCAGGATCATCAGCACACCGTGCTCGTCGCACAGTTTGCGCAGTTCCCACAGGTACTCGTCGGGGACGATGTGCCCGCCCAGCCCCTGAACGGGCTCCAACAGCACCGCGGCCGTGCGGCGGCCGTGTTCACCAAGGTGGTCGCGGATCACGTCCAGGCCGCCGCGGTCTCCCATGCCCGGCGCAGCGGGGGGAACCGGACCGGGCAGGCTGACGAACCCGGCCTCGGGGGCGGCTCCGGTGGTGGCGGCGAACGCGGCCATGGTGGTGCCGTGGTAGCCGTTCCTCAGGGAGACGACCTGCGTCCGCTCGGATGAGCCCGAAAGGGTGTGGTAGGAGCGGGCGATGCGCACACACGCCTCGATCGCCTCGGAACCGCTGTTGCAGAAGAAGGTCCGGTTCAGTTCCGGGCCGGTCAGGCCCGCTATTCGACGCGCCAGCTCGATCGCGGGAACACTGGTCCCCTCGATCATGTCGTAGGTCATCAGCCGCGACAGCTGGTCGCTCACCGCGTCGATGACCGGCCGACATCCGTAACCCAGGGTGGCGTTGAGCCCAGAGGCCTTGGCGTCGAGGAAGCCGCGCCCGTCGGCGTCCCAGACCCGGCAGCCCTCTCCGGAGACGATGACCAGCGTCTCCGAGCTGATCCTGTTGGGTGCCCAGGGGTGCCACAGGTGGGCGCGGTCCCGTTCGAGCCATGTGTCGCTGCCGTGGTTCGCCTGCGGCGATGGAGCACGACTCATTCTTCCGCTCCTTTCGTCGGGTGGGTCGCAGATCCCTCAGAGTGTGTTCTTCTGCGCTGGTCGACCCAGGTGAAGCGAAGTTCTGACGTGTAGCGGGCGCCCGTTGCATCGGTCAGCCACAGATCGTCGTGGGCGGGGAACATCTCCACGAAGGTGATCGTCTTGTCCGCCAGGCGTTCGTCCGCCAGCGTGCGCCGGACCAACTTGGACAAGGCGTTGACGTACACCGGGCTGTCGAAGTCGACGTAGACGGGTTTCTCAGCGGCCCTGGACTTGGCGAAGACGAACCGCGGCATGCCCGAGTCCGTGCGCCACCGACGGGTGCGGACGAACCGCCTGGCCTCCTGCCGCTCGTTCGCGAACGTGAGGTCCCCGGCGCTGATCCGCCAGCTTTCTCTGGCGATGACCAGGTCGTCGATACTGACCCGGGGCATATGGGGACGATCGGAGAAGAGCTGGAAGCGATCGATCACCATGCCCATGAGCATCTCGGAGAAGACGTCGATGAGTTCATGGCGGTGACCGTCGGGCAGGTGGACCACGATCCTGCCCGCCTCTTCGGTGGCGGTGACATCGCGGCTCAAGTACAGCCCAGGCCGTCCCGCGGGCACCGTGTGGTGGCTGAACTCCACCAACCGATCGGTATCCCTGATCAGGCCCGGGTGCGTGCGGACCGACAGTCGGGGCGGGCTCTCCTTGGGCAGGACCGTCAGCAGCCTCGGTTCGGGAAAATCCTCGTCGACGGTCGCCAGCAGCTCGGCCTGGTTCGGGTGCTGGGTCACGAAGCAGTGGCTACGCACGGTGTTGATGGCCATGTGGATCTCGCCCAGCACCAGCTTGCGGTTGTAGCTGGGTGCGTCCAGGTCAGGAGCGGCCACCATGACGTCGGGACAGAAGTAGCGGGCTCCCTCCCAGCCGGGGGCGGTGTCCGGGAACTCCTCGAATACCGAGGGGAGCAGGTCGTCGTGGGCGAAGTGGATCTCGCGACCGTCCTCGGGCAGGGGGATGATCCGCGACCACTTCTCGGTGAACTCCTTCTCCGTAAGCTCCAGGGACTGCTCGATGACGCGGGTCAGCGGACGCAGCGACTCGAACCACAGGGTGGACAGGTCCACCGGGCCGCCGTGCTTGTCGACGGCCTTGGCGTGGACGGACACCAGTGTGTCCCGGACCTCTTCCCCGATACGGAAGCAGAACCACCGGGCGGCACGCGCCAACAACCCGATCGGGCGACAGGCCCCGATGAGGTCCCGGCCGACGCTGATGTCCAGGTCGCGGCTGGTGTCGTGGTAGACGAGCGTGCGCCCCCCGTAGGTACGTCCTTCGTTGCGCGTGGAATCAGTCCCCGTGATGGTGGCGAAGAGCGCGTCAAGCCCCCCAAGCGCCTCAGCGAGTTCGTCGGCCCGTTCGGCCTTCCAGACGTGTCGGCGGGCCTCTTCCAGCGAGTCCAACCAGCCAAGGGCCACATCCCTGGGCTCGTCGTCGCCGACCCCCTCCAGGAAAGCGCGGAGGTCCTCCTCGGGGTGGGGGGTGATGGGCAACTCCAGGGCATGGACCACCCATCGCCGTTTGGCCAGCGCGGCAACGCTCTCCTCGGCCTCGGCCAAGGACAGGCCGGCCCGTTCCGCGATGGCGTTCAGCCGCATGGTGCCGTCGCTCAGACGCAACACCTCGCGCTGGGCCGGAGCCAGGCGCACACGCGGGCCGATCGGAGGCACGACGTCGTCGCCCTCCAACCGGATGAAGGAGACCATGCGGGGCATGAGCCAGGGGCCCATACCCGGCACACGTTCCACCGCCCGCGCCAGAGCGTCGACGGCCCACGCCTCGAAGTAGACGTCACCGTCGCGGATCAGCCGGTGCCCGGGCCGTACCGAGGACGTGAGCTCGTCCTCGATCCTCCCCCAGGCGGAAGGACCGAAGAACCCGATGGTGTCGTTCTTGACGCAGTACCTCTGCCAGTAGTTCGCAATGAGTTCCTCGCGCTGGCGATGCTTGGAATTGCGTTTCCCCGAGGTGGCGTCCCACTGCAGAAAGGGGCGTACAGCCCCGTCCACGAGTCGGTGGTTCTGCCAGGTCAGGGCGCGTAGAAAGTCGTCTCGCGACGCGATCTTCTGCAGTTCGGCGGAGATTCGCCGCGCCGCTGCCTCGTACTCGTCCTCGAAACGCTCCCACATACCCTGGTCGTCCTGGCGGTCGGACGCCGCGACCGTGTCGGCGGCGCCGGCCAGCTCGGTGTCGGCCAGCCGCAGAACGCCCTCGGCGGAAAAACCCGCCCCGCGTACCAGTAGGTGGCGCCAAAGACGCCAGTCACCGATGTCGTCATTTCGCATGCGACTCCCTTCCCCACCCCGCACAGCCACGCCCGCTCACGTGCTGGCATTGAGTTCGGTGATGGCTTTCGCGCAACTGCTCGCAGTGGGATTGACATAAACGATCAACGGGTCCACCTCCTGCCCGAGCTTCTCGGAGATGGTGTATGACACCTCCACGGCCAGCAACGAGTCACCACCCACGGAGAAGAAGTCGTCGTCAGTCCCCAGTTCCGGATTGCGCAGGACATCACGGAACGTCGCCAGAATCAGCTCTTCCAATTGCTCAGTAGTCAATGTCCTCGTCCTCAGGTCAGAGCCGCGCTGCGGCAGTGGGGGTACTCAGTCATCGGTGTGGGCCGCACGCAGCTCGTTCAGGTGTTCCAGCCCCGCCAGAACCGTGTCGGGGTCCACGCCGAAGTCGATCAGGCAGGCGATCTCGTCGACACCGCTCTGTCGGCAGCGGTCGACGACCAGGGCCCCGTGCTCGGGTCCACCGATCAGCCCGTCGGAGAACAGGTAGCGGTCGGCGGCGGGGCGCACCGCGGCCAGGGCTTTGGCGCGGGTCTGGTCATCGACGGCCCTACGTGTGGGCGTCAGAGCCCCCACCAGGTAGTTCTCAAGCGGGGCGCGAGCAGTGTCGACGGCGCGCCGCTGGTCGGGGTCGACGAAGGTGTGCAGCATCAGCGTGACGTGTCCCTGCCCCGGCGCTCCTGAGGCGGCATACGCCTTGCGGTACTCCAGGATCTTCTGTGCCAGCTCGTCCATGTCCTGCTTGACCAGGTGAGTGAGCACACCGGTGCCGGCCCGCCCGGCCGCGCGGAACGTTTCCACGCCGCCGGCGGCGCTGAGCCACAGCCGAAGCGGACCCACAGGGCGTGGAAACACACCGACGTGGGGGGAGCCGTCCTCGTTCCAGCTCTCACCGAGCCACAACGCACGCAGGACATCGACTGAGGAGAGCGTGTCCTCCTTCCGTGTCTCGAAGCCGGTGGGGTTCAGAACGAAGTCGCGCTGGTTCCATCCCGAAGCCAGAGAGAGCCCGATCCGACCACGGGACAGGTTGTCCACCACCGACCACTCCTCCGCGATCCTCAGCGGGTGGTGGAGAGGGGCGACGACGCTTCCGGCACGAATGCCCACGCGTTCGGTGACGGCCGCCACGGCCGCTCCGACAACGGCCGGGTTGGGGTAGATACCCCCGACGGGGTGGAAGTGCCGTTCGGGGATCCAAACGGCGGAGAATCCACTGCGGTCCGCGTAACGAGCCCCGTCGAGTAGCAGACGGTAGCGGTTCCCTGTGCTGTGTCCCGCGTCCTCGGCGAAGTAGAAGAGGCTGAAGTGCATCGGTCACTCCTCGGGAGTCAGTAGTCGGTACCGTCGTGTCGGCGGTCGGCGCCCGGCGGTGGGAAGTAGCCCACCTCGACCCCGCGTCGGATGAAGGCCGTGACCCAGGCAGCCCGAGGTTCGGGGTAGTTCAGGCCGAGCGACTCCAACCAGGAGTCGGTCCACGCATGGGCCAGAGTGACGGGTCTCCCCCTCCTGCGGTCGAGCATGGGCAGCAGACGGCCGACTTCTTCGTCCAGGCCCGTGGCGGCCCCGGCCGCCATCACGCTGTCGGCGAAGGCGTCCGGCGGGACCAGCCGAATCCCGTAGCCCAGTGTGTTCGCGAGCCGTGCGAGTTCACCGTGGGTCAGAGCGTGGGGTGACTGGATGTGGAAGGTGCGTCCGCGCGCCGCCGTCTGGCCGGACAGGGCCAGCACCATGCGCGCCATGGTGTCGGCGGGGATCAGCTGGAACCGGCGGTCGGGCCAATCGGTGGCGATCCCCAGCCGGAGCACGGCGCGCAGGAACCGGCTGAAGAAATGGTCGTTGATGTTGTGCTGGAAACGGCCGGTGACGGAGTGCGGGGCAACCGTGCCCACCCGCATGACCGTGGCTCCCGCGGTGTCGGCGTTGAAGCGGGCGACAGCCCTTTCCGCGGCGATCTTGCTCTCGGAGTAGGCCTCGCTGGGGGTCTGGCCGATGTCGAGCACATGCTCGTCGAGGGTGCGGGGGAGCCCGTCCGCGCTGTAGCCGGCCACACCGATGGTGGAGATGTGGCACAGGTCGGGTTCGCCCATCTGCGAGCAGAGTTCCAGCACCCGTTCGGTGCCCGCCGTATTCGCGGCGAAGACCTCCTCACGCGCGGCCACGTGGCGCACGTCGGCTGCGGCGTGTACGACGCGATCACAGGACTGGGCCAGGTCACGCCCCACCCCCGGGCCCAGCCCCAGGCCGGGGCTGGCCAGATCGCCGGGGAGGGTGTGGACTCGACGGGCGAACTCCGCCGACCCGACGACCGAGTCGGGGAAGTACCGGCGGTACGACTCCTCCACCCGACGCTGGGCGGCGTCCCTGCCGGAGGCCCGGACCAGGCACGTGATGGCGAGGTCGGGGTAGTCACGCAGTGCCTGGTCCAGGAGGTGGACGCCCAGCATCCCGGTGGCGCCGGTCAGGAGCAGGTGTTGGGCGGAACGCCACCGGTCCTGCCCCGGCACGGCCTGGTCGCTTCCGGAGGCGGCGGCCTGTGCGCCGCCGTCCACATCCAGCTCAGCACCGGCGTGGCGCTCGCGAGTGCGCGCCGCACCGGTGGGGGCGGGCCTGGCTTCATCCAGGGCAAGCTGTTCGATGCGCCGTGCGATCCGCTCCACGGTGCGTTGTTCGAAGATCGTCTGAGGGGACAGCCGTAGACCGCGCCGGCGAAGGCCGACGGTGATCCTGATCGCCAGCAGCGACGTGCCACCCAGTGTGAAGAAGTCGTCGGTGGCCGAGACGACTGGGGCGTCGAGGACCTCCTCCCACACCTGGGCGACCGTCTTCTCAGTCAAGGAGGACACCGGGCGGCCCGGTCCGGTCGGGGGCGGTGCGGCAGGCAGACGGGAACGGTCCACCTTGCCGTTGGAAGTCAGTGGCAGGGCGTCCACCACCTGCAGAGACGAAGGCAGCATGTACTCGGGGAGCAGCGCGGCCAGCTCTTGGCGCCAGCCCTCAGCCAGCATCCGGCGGTCCACGCGCGATCGCGGCCGGTTGGCGACCGGGGCGTGCGGCGCCATCGGCCGGGGGCGCGGCAGGGGGAGCGGCATCGCTGCGGGGGCGAGGACCGCGTCGAAGGTGGCACCGTTCTCGCTCCAGTCGAGCCTGACCCGATAGCCGTGCCGCCGCGCCAGTCGCCGCAGATCCTCAGGGACGACCGGTTCTCCCCCCGGCGGTGCCGGGGCCCCGGCCACCGTGCTGTGGTGGGCCACGTCCGGGTGGACCAGCCCGTGGGGGATCAGGCGGAAGTAGAACACGTCCGTCCTCGCGGACACGAGGGCCGCGTCGAGCCTCTCCAGGGTCCACCCCTGCTCGCCCCAGGCCCGCGGTGCGGGTGCCTGGGGGTGGACGGCGGGGGGCACGTCGCGGATCTGCGTGCGCAGCACCACGTCGTAGCGGAACTTGTTCATCTCGTTGGGGCAGTGGCCCCGGCGGGGCTGCACCTGGACATCCACGATGCCGCGCTCGGCGGCGAAGGTGCGGAAGAACGCGGGGGCCAGCACCAGCTCCGCCTCGTCGGCTGCGGCCTGCACGGCGGTGGCCAGCTGGTGGCGGGGGTCGCGGTCGGGGTGGCGAGCCTTGGTGACGGAGAGATGGAACGCTTCGAGGAGGGGCAGGCTGCGCACGTCACCGACGAAGACGGCACCGCCGGGGCGCAGAACTCGCAGTGCGGCGTCAAGGACGGAGGCGAGGTAGTCGGCGTCGGGCAGGTATTGCGACACCGAGTTGACGACCACCAGATCGAAGTCGTCGCCGACCTCGGGGAACTCGTTCGCTTCGGTGACGTGCAGTTCCACCCCGTCCAGGTCGCGCTCTGCCACCCGTTCACGGAGTGCGGCGATCGCGGCGGCCGAGAAGTCGGTACCCACATAGCGTGCGCACTTCTCGGCCAGCTCAAGCAGCAGCAGCCCGGTTCCGCAACCGACCTCCAGGATCCGGGGAGCACGGGTGCCCGTCACCGGCGCGAGCTCACGGATGTGCCCGACGGTGCCCTCGACCCACTCGTCCATCTCGTGACGGGGCACCGGGCGGCCGTCGTAGCTGGAGTTCCAGCCCGTGAAGTCCCGGTCCTCGGCCGAACCCTCGGTATGGGTGTCGTCGAACAGGGCGCGCCACTCGTCCACGGCCTCCGCGCTGTCCTTGTCGCCCCGAGCCCGCTCCAGCGCCTCGGGGGCCGGCACCACACAGGCCACCAGACGCTGGGCGCCCAGGTCCTCTCCGACTGCGGCCACGGCGGCCTGGCGTACTCCGTCCAGGCCCGAGAGCGCGGCTTCGACCTCGCCCAGCTCGATGCGGAACCCCCGCACCTTGACCTGCGTGTCGTTGCGGCCGTGAAACTGCAGCACCTCGTCACCGACGCGGCGTGAGCCGAGGTCACCGCTGCGGTAGTAGCGTCGACCGCGGTGCGTGACGAAGCGGCCGCTGGTCTCTTCGGGGCGCTGGAGATAGCCGCGCGCCACCCCGGCGCCACCGATCATGATCTCGCCGGTGACCCCCGGGGGGAGTTCGTTGCCGTACTCGTCGGCGATGAGGACTTCCACGCCGGGCAGCGCGGTTCCGATCGGGTTGCCCCTGACCGGTTCGCCACGGGTGACGGGGTGGATGGTCGCGAAGATCGCCGTCTCGGTCGGCCCGTAGGCGACGGCGACCCGGGCGCGGGGGAAGGCCCGGCAGAGACGGTCAAGCAGGGATGCGGGGACGGTGTCGCCCCCTGTCAGGACGGTCTGCAGGGAATCGATGGTCGATGTCCCCTCCTCGGACATGGCGGTGAGGAGGTGTTCCATCAGACCCGGCACGGCCTGGATGGCGGTGGCACTGCCCAGGAGCGCGACCATGGCGGGCGGGGAGAACAGCTCGGCGCGTGTGACGATCCTCGCCCGCCCACCTGCGAGCATCACGGCGAACAACTCGTAGTAGAAGACGTCGAAGGTGCCGGCCGCCGTCACCAGGCTGACGTCGTTCTCGTCGAAGTCGAACAGCCGTCCGCAGGAGAGCAGCGTGTTGATGATGTTGCGGTGTTCCACGACCACGCCCTTGGGTGAGCCTGTGGTCCCCGAGGTGTAGATGACGTAGGCCGCGTCCTCGGCCGCCACCTTCACCGGTGGTGCGGGAGCTCCTTCGGCCTCTGCCTCCCGGTCGGCGACGTCGATGACCGGCACCTCCCCCTCGCCCGTCTCGGAAGCGTCGGTGAGCAGGGCTCGGGCACCGGCGTCCCGCAGCAGGAAGGCCCGCCGTGCCGGGGGGTCGTCCGGGTTCAACGGCAGGAACACGGCCCCGGCCATGGCGACGCCGAGTGTGGCCGCGGCCATGTCCACGGTGCGGCCGGTACGAACACCCACCACCTGCCCGGGGCGCACCCCCGCCTCGTGCAGGCGTCGCGCCAGGTGCCCCGCACGACGTTCCAGGGCGTGGAAGGTCAGGTCGGTGGTGGCGTCGGCGACAGCGACGGCGTCCGGCCGTTCCCGGGCGGCGCGCGTGAACAACTCGTGCCAACCGCGCACCCCCACGGGCAGGGCTGGAGCCGGCCCGCTCGAACGCCCGGGGCCCGCCGCGAAGACCGCCAGTTCCCCGATCGGACGGTCGGGCTGGTCACAGGCCAGTTCCAACAAACGCGCGTATTCGGCTCCGAGCCGGTCCACGACGGCCTGGTCGAAGAGGGCGTCGGAGTACTTGATGCGCAGGCGGGCGCCGTCGGCGTCGCGCCACAGCGTCCACTCCAGGTCGAAGCGGCACACGTCGGCGTCGAATCCGACCGGCTCGGACCGGGTTCCTGGAACCTCCAGGGAACCGGTGTCAGCGTTCTGGAGGGCGAACATGACCTGGAAGAGCGGGTTGTGGCTCAGGGTGCGCTCTGGACTGAGATCGTCCACGACCGTCTCGAAGGGAACGCGCTGGTGCTGCAGGGCCTCCAAGGATGTGGACCTGAACCGGCGGAGCGCGTCGGTGAAGGACGGCCCGCCCGACAGGTCGGTCCGCAGCACGACACTGTTGACGAACAGGCCCACGACGTCGGAGAACGCGGCGTCTTCACGGTTGGCCACGGGCGACCCGAACACGATGTCGGTCTGGCCCGAGTACCGGTGCAGCAGGCAGGAGAACGCCGCGCCCAGAATCATGTAGAGCGAAGCACCGTGACGGCGGCCCAGCTCTTCCAGCCGTTCGACGGTCTCCAACGGTAGGCGGTGCTCGCATCTTCCCCCGTGGAAGGTGGGCACCGGAGGCCTGGTACGCGACATGGGCAGCTCGATCGCCGCCATGCCCTCCAGCGCCCGGCGCCACGCGGCCCGCCCCGAGGCACCTTCGGGCCCCGCCATCCAGGTGCGTTCGCGCGCCGCGAAGTCGACGAAGTCGTGGGCGGGCGGCGCGGGGGCGGCGCCGTGGCCCACGCGGGCCAGGTACAGGTCACGAAGATCCCGGTTCACGATGCCGAGAGACCACCCGTCGGCGGCGATGTGGTGGACCGCCATTGCCAGAGTGTGCTCGCCCTCCTCCGAAGAGGGGCCGCCGGTGATCAGCAGGAACCGGATGAGGGGAGGGTCGGCCAGATCGAACGGACGGTGCAGGAACTCACGCACCAGCGATGCGTCGTCGGGACCGCGCGAGAGCACTGTCACTGGTGCGGGTACCGGCCCCGACGGCCTCCTGCGTCGGGGCGACCCGTCTTCGGCCGCGTGATAGGAGACCCCCAGCTCGGGGTGGCGCTCCACCAGATCGCCGCAGGCACCCACGAGCGCGTCCGTGTCGATCCTGCCGACCAGCCGCACAACGTTGGTGATGTTGTAGGCCGAGCTGTCAGGGTCCATCACGTGCAGGAACCACATGCGTTCCTGACCGAAGGACAGGCCGTCGTACCCCCCTTCGGCGCCGGCGGGAGGAGTCGGCGCACCAGCCCGGCCCATACGGGCACGTAGAAGGCGTTCGGCCTGTTCGCGCCGGCGCGGATCCTCCGGGTTCGTTCCGGTACGCGGATCGAACGACATTCGCGCTCCTCGCCATGCTCGGTGTTACGACGGCGGACGGCATCAACGTGGTCGCCCCCGTGATGAGAGTGCCTTGCCGTCCAGCACCGGGGAAAGGGTCGGCAAACGAGACCGTGTTTCTCACAAACCGCGCACGACACCTCCTGGGGAAATGACCTTCCCCGTTGTGAGATTTCACCAAGGACGACACACATGCGATGCTTGTGAAGCATCACAAAGACATCCGATCGCACTGGAACTAGAATGTCGTCGGCGACCCGGAGAGACCCGAAGGAAGGCGAATAAAGAACATGTCTGAGCAGGGATCACTCTGGCGTGATCGCTCTTTTCTCACCCTTTGGCTCGGGCAGTCGGCAAGCGAAATGGGAATAGCGATCACCACGATCGTCCTACCGCTTGTGGCCATCACCGTGCTGGACGCCAACACCGCGGAGGTAGGTGCACTCAAGGCCATGGCGTCCATCGCCGTGCTCCTCGTGGCAGTCCCCGCTGGGCTCTACATCGACCGTGTGAGCAAACGCAGGCTGATGATCGCGTGCAACGTCGTGCGAGCCCTCGTCCTCCTGTCGATCCCCGTCCTGGCGCTCATGGGACTGCTGTCGATGCTCTGGCTCTACGCTGCGGCGTTCCTCATCGGGGCCATGGTCATCATCTTCGGCATCGCCTACCACGCCTACATACCGGCGTTGGTGACCCGCGACCACCTCCCCGAGGCCAACGCCAGGATCGAGGTCACCGAGTCGATCGCCCGCGTCGGCGGACCCAGCGCGGGCTCCATGCTCAACGGCCGCATCGGCGGCCCTCCCACACTGCTCGTCGACGCCGTGCTCTCTCTCCTGAGCGCCGTGGCGGTGGCTTTCCTACCCAAGGATGCACCCCGGGGCAGGGCGGCTGGCGACGCTTCCACAACCGCGCCGCGCGGCCGCGGCCAGTGGTGGAATTCGGTACGCGAGGGATTCGTTCTTCTCGGCGCCAATCCACCGCTGGCGCGAACAGCCCTGACCACCGTCGGTTCGATGTTCTGCCTCAGCATGGTGAATGCGGTATTCCTCTACCTATTGGTAGTCGACCTCGGGCTCTCCCCCGTGTCCGTGGCCGCCGTCTTCTTCGTCGGGGAAAGCGGCGGCCTGCTCGCGGCAATGCTCGCCTCTTCCATCATGCGGCGCGTGGGAAGTGCACGGATCATGTGGCTGGCCGTCTTCCTCAGTCCGGCGGGCCTGCTCCTGCTTCTGGCCCCGGCTCTGCCCCTGGTATTCGCCATCGGCTACCTGCTCCTGACGTCGATCAGGTTCGTCCTCTTCGACATCTCGCAGTACTCCTACCGGCAGGCAGCCTGCCCGCTCGACAAACTCGGGGCCATCACGGCCAGCATCCGCTTCTGTATCGGCGCGGCCTCTGCCGCGGGTGCACTCGTCGGCGGCTGGCTGGGGGTGCCGTTGGGCACACGAGGCGCCATCCTCATCGCGACCATCCTCATGTGCGTGTTCGCCCTGCCCGTGCTCTTCTCCGGCCTCCGCCGCACACGCGACATCGAGGATCTGCCGACGATCACTGTCCCCGAACACCTGCCTGGAACCACCCCGGCTCCCTGACCCACCCAGGATGACGAGAAAGGGAGTGCTCACATGGAGCAGGACCCGAACGACGCACACACCGTGGTGGTCAACGACGAGGAGCAGTACTCGCTGTGGCCCGTCGGGGCCGCCTGCCCCCCGGGCTGGCGCCCTGTGGGGGTGAGCGGAAGCCGGCGCCAGTGTCTGGACTGGATCGCCGTGAACTGGACGGACCAAAGACCGCGGTCACTCCGTGAACGCCTGAGCGCGAAGGGCCCGACATGACCCACTCCGAAGAGGGCGCCCCCGCGCTCACCGCGCTGGCCCGCTACTGCGAGTCGGGCGTGCAGTTGTCCGACCGCGACGGGACGCTCCACGTCGACGTACCCGAGGGTGTGGACCACGCGCTGCTGCCCGAACGCTCCACCTCGCTCGACGCCCAACTACTGCGGGTACTGCGCCGGGCCCAGGCCACCGTTCCTGCGGGCAGTACGGTTCTCCCCCTGTCCTGGACGCAACAGCGCATGTACTTCGCCTCCCACCAGGAGGGCGCCCAGGCGGTCTCGACCGTACCCCACGCGCTGCGACTGCGCGGCCCCCTCGACACCGCGGCCCTGCGGACGGCGCTGGAACACCTCGTCGCCCACCATCCCATGCTGCGCGCCTCCGTCCTGACCGTGGGCACACAGGTCGTACAACGCATCGCCCCCGCGTCGGCTCCGGAACTACCGGTGATCGATCTGACGGGGGTGCCTTCCGCGCAACGCGAATCCACAGGGCTCAGCTGTGCCCGGGAGGTGATGGCCGAACCGTTCGACCTCGCACACGACCCCCTCTTCCGCCCCACATTGATGCGTCTGGCACCTGACGACCACGTCCTGCTCATGCCGATGCACCACCTGGTGACGGACGGCCTGTCCCTTCCCGTCATCAACCGGACCCTGCTGAACGTCTACGCACGGGTCCGGGAGAGTGCGACGGACTACCCACCAGCGCCCCGATCGGACTACCGCGCTTTCATCGCCGACCAGTTCGGCGAGCAGGCCGCCACCCAGACGGCCCGCCACCACGCCTACTGGCAGAAGCGGATGGCGGACGCGCCCGCGCTCCTGGCCCTGCCGACGGACCACCCCAGGCCGAGCGCGCCGACCTTCCAGGGCCGCCCGGTCGAGCACCGCCTGCGCGCCGAACTGACCGCGCGGCTCGAAGCGTTCGCCCGCAGCCGGCACATCACCCCCTTCATGCTCTTCAGTGCGGCGCTGCACATCCTGCTGGCCCGCTATTCCGGACAGGACGACATCACAGTCGGCTACCCCTTCGCCGGCCGGTTGCGTCCAGAGCAAGCGGATGTCGTGGGACCGCACATCAGCACCCTCCTGCAACGCGTCCAGTCGGGGGACGACCCGACCGTGCTCGACCTGCTGGCCCGAGTACGCAAGGAGATCCTCACCGGGACCGGGCACCACCGGCTTCGCTTCGACAAGCTGGTCCAGTCCCTGGGGCTCACCCGCACCACCGCCCACCACCCCCTCTTCCAAGTACTCATCGGCTACAACGGCAAGGCCCAGCCGCTGCCCGAGGCCGCGGGGATCCGAGCAGAGCTGTTCATCGTCGACACGGGCGCGGCCCGCTTCGACTTGGAGCTGTACCTGCGCCCCGACGGCGACGAGATGGCGATCATGCTCTGGGCCCAACGGGACCTGTTCGAAGAGGACACGGCACGGCGGATCCTTCGGCACTTGGAACATCTGCTGCGCCAGATGCTCACCGCCCCGGACCAGCCCATCTCCCGCCTCGCCCTGATGCCCGAGGACGAGGCAGCCCAGGCCCTGTCCCTGGGCACAGGCGCCGTCCCCGAGAAGGTCACCACGGGCGTGGCCGAGTCGGTCGCCGCCATCGCCCACCGCCACCCCGGCCGCGTCGCCGTTCGCATGGCGCAGGTGTCACTGACCTACGCCGAACTCGACGCTCGCGTCCGCGCCGCAGCCCATCGACTACGTGCCCTGGGTGTGGGGACCGACGACATCGTCGGCGTTCACGCCGACCGCTCGCCCGATCTCATCATCGCGGTGCTGGCCATTCTTCGTTCAGGCGGCGCCTACCTGCCCCTGGATCCCTCCCTGCCCTCCGCCCGGCTCCAGGCAATGGTCGAGGACGCTCGCCCGGTCGCCGTCGTTGTCGACACCGCACAGGTGACCCCTCCGCCCGGCCCCGTACCCATCCCTCTCGCCGAACTCACCGCGGCCTCGACGGCGGGCACCGATGACCTGCCCGCCCCGCCCCAGGCCTCACTCGCCTACGTGATCTTCACATCGGGGTCGACTGGGCGGCCCAAGGGAGTGATGAACACCCATGAAGCGCTGAACAACCGGCTGGCCTGGATGCAGCGGGCCTACCCCCTCGACGCGACCGATACCGTGCTCCAGAAGACCCCGCTCAGCTTCGACGTGTCGGTCTGGGAGCTGCTGTGGCCGCTCACTGTCGGCGCGACACTGGCGGTCGCAGCGCCCGGTGGACACCGCGACCCCGCATACCTCGGCAGGATCATCCAGCAGGAGGGCGTCACCGTCCTCCACTTCGTCCCCTCGATGCTGCGCGCCTTCCTGACAGCCGACCAGGCACGCTCCCTCACCGGGGTCAGACACGTCGTGTGCAGTGGAGAGGCACTCACCGCAGGGCTGCGTGAGGACTTCACGCGCCTGTGCGATGCCCGCCTGCACAACCTGTACGGGCCCACCGAAGCAGCCATCGACGTCACCGCCCATGAGTGCGTGGACCCCTCCTCCGATGGGGACACCGTCCCCATCGGACGTCCCATCAGCGGTGTCTCGGTGCACGTACTGGGACCACGCGGGGAACTCCTCCCCCCGGGCGTGATCGGTGAACTCCACATTGGCGGCATCGGGCTCGCCCGAGGTTACGTAGGGCGACCCGAACTCACCGCCGACAGGTTCGTCCCTTCTCCCCTCGGAGAGCCCGGCGCACGGTTGTACCGCACGGGCGACCTGGGCCGACGGCTCACCGACGGATCCATCGAGTTCCTCGGGCGCAATGACGGCCAGGTCAAGCTCCGCGGCTTCCGGATCGAACTGAGCGAGGTGGAGAGTGCGATCGAGCGGGTCCCCGGAGTCCGCCAAGCCGTCGCTGCACTCTGGACGGGCCCGTCCGGAAAACCCGTGCTGGTCGCCTACCTGACCTGCTCACAAGAGGACCCGCACGTGGTTCAGACGACCCGGGACGCACTCGCTCAGTGGCTGCCCGAGTACATGGTCCCCACGCAGTGGACGGTGCTGCCGCACTTTCCGCTTCTGCCCTCCGGGAAGGTCGACCGTTCAGCGCTGCCCCAACCCGACAGTCCTCGTGGTCCCGACGAGGACGAGGGCGACCAGGCATGGACCGACCGCGAGACACTGCTCGCCCAGCTGTGGGAGCGGACGCTGGGCGTGCCCCCGCGCAGCCCGCGCGACGACTTCTTCCTCCTGGGCGGCGACTCGATCCTCAGCATCGACCTCGTTTCCGCCGCGCGCGCGGCCGGTCTCGAACTCACCGTGGAAAAGGTCTTCCAGAACCCCGTGCTCACGGCCATGGCAGCCGTGGCCGACGACATCGACACATCCCAGGTGCCGACCGACACAGCGCCCTTCGCCCTGGTCCCCCCCTCCGTCCGCACACGCCTCCCTGCAGGAGTGGAGGATGCCTTCCCCCTCTCCCGGCTGCTCGCTGGGCTCTACTACGAGTCCACGGCCAACCCCGACTACCGGGTCTACACCACCTCCTTGCGGCTCCGGGGAGAGTTCGACGCGTCGCGCATGAGAGCGGCCCTCAAAGCGCTGGTAGACCGCCACCCCTTCCTGCGCAGCTCGATCGACGTCACGTCCTTCGACGAGCCCCTCCAGTTGGTCCACACGCACATACCGGACGCTCTCACCGTTGTCGACCTGCGGGAACTGGACCCGTCACACCAACGCACCGCGTTCGACCAGTGGTTCACCGTCGAGCGCGACCGCTCCTTCGACTGGCAGTGTCCCCCTCTGCTGGTGCTCACCGCCCACCTGATGTCCGATGACGAGTTCCAGCTCACCCTGACCGAGCCCTTCCTCGACGGCTGGAGCGTCGCCCTGGCGGTCAACGAACTGCTCGACAACTACCGGGAACTGGCCATGGGGCCCCTCCCCCAGCCAGAGCCCGTACGCGCCCAGACCGATTTCCTGCTCCTGGAGTCCGCCGCCTGCAAGGACCCCGGGGCCCGGGACTACTGGCTCGGTGTCCTCTCCGACCCGCCCCCCGCCGGCCTGCCCGGACGCTCCTCCTCCGGGTACGAAGTACGCCCTGTGCGGGTCACGGCAGAGACCTCCGACGGGCTCCAAGCACTGGCCGAGTCCCTGGCGGTCCCGCTCAAGTCCGTCCTCATGGCCGCGCATGTCCAGGTCGTGTCGTTGCTGACCGGCCGACGTGACGTCCTGACCGGCCTGATGGCCAACAGTCGTCCGGAGAACGCCCACGGCGCCGCTGCGGTCGGCATGTTCCTGAACACCACACCGATCCGGGTCAACGTGGGAACCGGGTCCACGGTCGACGACATCCGCAGAGTCCACGCCGCCGAGGCCGGCGCCCTCACCCACCGCGGCTACCCCTACGCCCAGATGCTGCAGGATGCCCGGATCGACACCCCCTTCGACACCACGTTCAACTACACCCACTTCCGGCCCTACGAACACCGCACACACGACAGCGGTCCACAGTTGCTCTCCTTGCGCGCCACCGACCAGACCTACCACCGTCTCACCGCGCAGTTCCGACGCGACGTACTCAGCGGCGGGGTGGGGTTGTTCCTGGAGTTCTCCGACGCGGGTCTGAGCGACGCGCACATGGACGGCATCGCCGGGTACTACGAAGAAGCCCTACGCCATATGGCCTCTTCCCCCCACGCTCCGGCCTCCCCACTGGACCGGCTGCGCGCAGCCGAGACACCCCGCGTCCAGGACACCTCACACGACCTGATCGACGAGGAATCCGACCTGTTCGACCGGTTCACGCGCCAAGCACAGCACACGCCCCGCGCGGAAGCGCTGCGCTGGGAGGGCGAGGCGGTCCGCTACGCCGATCTCGCCGAGGACGTCGCGCGCCTGTCCGCGCACCTGGCTGCGCACGGAGTGTCAGAAGGCACGGTCGTACCCGTGTGCCTGGAACGGACACCCGCCTACGCAGCCGCCGTTCTCGCCGTCCTGAGGCTGGGGGCGTCCTACGCTCCCATGGACCCTTCCCAACCACGGGAACGCCTGCGCACCCTGCTCAGCGCCGCGGCCGGGCCCGTGGCTCTGGGAAACACCGCCCGACTCCCCGTGCCCTCAGGGACGGTCGCGCTGGACGTCAGCTCACCGCCCGCGCCGGGCTGGGTACCCGCGGTCTCCCCCGACCCCGGGCGCACCGCCGCCGTCGTCTTCACCTCCGGAAGCACTGGACAGCCCAAAGCAGTGGCGTTGCCGCACACGGCGATCATGAACCGCCTCGACTGGTCCACCCGCGAGGAGCCCGCAGGCCCTGACGAGGTCTTCGCGATGCGCACACCGATCGGCTTCGTGGACTCCATCGCCGAACTGTTCGACGGCCTGCTCAGGGGCGTCCCCACCGTGATCGTCCCCGAGCGCGTCCAGGCGCCCGAAGACCTCATCGCCGTCCTGTCGCGCAGCAACGTCACGAAATTGACGCTGGTTCCGACCCTCCTGGCGGAAATCCTCCGCACGGGCACCGACCTCGCCGCGGTGCTGCCGAACCTGCGCACGTGGCATCTGAGCGGCGAGCCCTTGCGCGCCTCCCTCGCTCACGCCCTACACGACCAGCTGCCGAACGCCCGCATCCGCAACATCTACGGTTCGACGGAAGTCTGCGCGGATGCCACCACTCACCTGGTGACCGGCCGCGAAACAGGCCGCGTGCCGGTGGGTACGCCCCTGTCCGGTGTGACCGTACACGTGCTCCATGAGGACGGCGGCACCGTGCCGGACGGCACCGTGGGCGAGCTGGCCATCGGCGGCGCCTGCTTGGCCCAGGGCTACCAGGCAGACGCAGCGATGACAGCGTTGCGGTTCGCCCCGGCACCAGGCACGCCCGGGCTCCGCGTCTACCGCACGGGCGATCTCGCCGTGCGGAGCAGGGACGGCTCACTCGAACTCCTCGGCAGAGCCGACCGGCAGATCAAGGTGCGCGGCGTCCGCATCGAACCAGCTGAGGTCGAGGCCGCACTCACCTGCCACCCCCAGATCGACGAAGCGCTCGTGGTGCAACGCGAGCGCGACCACGGGAAGCCGGTCCTCGCCGGTTACCTGCTCCTGAACTCCGCGACGCCACCGTCTGCCGCGGAACTACGCCGCTTCCTCCTGGACAGACTCCTCCCGGCGTCGATCCCGGAGGCCCTGGTACCCGTCACCGGCTGGCCCCGCCTTCCCTCCGGAAAGATCGACGCTGCTGCCCTTCCCCGCCTGGAGACGGGTCTGATCACCACACGGCCTCGTCTGCGCCCGCCTTCGGGCCTGCTCGAAACCGAACTAGCCACGCTGTGGGAACAGCGCCTCGGCGAGCTGCCGAGCGACGTGTCCGACGACTTCTTCGACCTCGGGGGAAACTCCCTGCACGCGATCGTGTTGGCCGGGCTGGTCAGCCGTTGGACCGATTCCCCAGTGAAGGTGGCCGACATCTTCAACAATCCGACCCTGGCCGAGCAGGCGCTCATGATCGAGCGGATCCTGGTGAACGAGGGATCACCACCCATGGAAACCAAACCATAACAGTGTGTACTATCGCTACGGTCGAGGACTGCCTCTGAGCACCCTCCAACGGAATACTCCCAGCCTGGGATCCCATCGCGCACCGTCCGCGCCCCTTACCAGGGAAAGGGCTCTTCTTTGCAGCGGCAAGACTTCCTCCCAAGATCACATGTTGGCCTAACCTGGCCATCCGTTCTCGGTACCCGCGGATACCCCGCGCAGGATGCCGACTATCACTTGGTTATCATGATGAAGCCGGACCCCTCGGAGCTGAACCCGTTGGGTGGTCTCGGCTTCCCGATCACACAGCCCCTCGCCCCCGTCGAACACTGGGGCACCTCCCGGTCATTCGTCCACGGCGGCTACTCGGTCACTCTGATCCCTGTCACGGAAAGCGCCCACCCCGAGGCGTTGGAGAGCCTGATCGCGCAAGCTTCCGCCTGGATCGAGGCGACCGGTGAACGACGCTGCGCCGCCTTCGGATCCGCAACCGGGCACAACCGGATCGGCACCACCGTGGACGACCTTGAAATGGTCATACGTGTGGTGGAACGGCTGGGGTACTCACCGGGTGTCTACCGAACCGAAGACATACCGATAGAAATCGCTCTCATGCGTTCACCGGACCTCGCCGAACTACTCGCGGGCCGACTCGTGCCGCTCACGCTCGCGGGCGCCCCGTTGATGGAAACGCTCCTGTCATATCTGGAGCACGGCAGGGAGCGTGCCAACGTCGCACGACAACTCCACATCCACCCCAATACGCTGGACTATCGCCTGCGCAGGATCCACGAACTGACCGGACTGTCCCCCTGGTTGATGAAGGACATCCAGATTCTCGGAGCTGCCTCGATCGCGGCGAGACTTTCGCCGGAGAACGAGGGTCGGTGCCATACCGCCGTGGCGACGCCACAGGCCAGAGGGGCTACTGATGGGGACGAGGGCTTCCTGAGATGATGGGGGCCTGGGCCGCGCGGCCCAGGCCCCCGGGACGTTCTCATAAGGAAAATGCCGACCAGATGGCACGCGCCGGCAGGAGGCGCCACACAACATCAGGGACGCTAGGCCCTGACCATAGGAAACGTCATAGCGCGATACCACACGGAACGATATAACCCTGGTCTTCGCTCTGATCATGCGGGTGGGGGAGCGAACCCCCGGGTTCAAATCCCATATCCTCCGCGCTTCGACCTGGGGCTTTCCGCATCGCGGAACTCCCCAGGTCTTTTTTCGTGTCCGGAGGCATCCGCACGGCACCCGGCCTACGCCCCGAGGTTGAGCCGCCACATCGTGAAGCTCAGCAGTGCGGCGAAGGTCGTCCACGCCCAGTAGGGGACCAGGAGCCAGGCCGCCGGTCGCGAGAGCCTCGCGAAGAGGGCGATCGTCGCGGACAGGACCACCCAGAGCACGACGATGTCGGCGAAGGCGATGCCGCGCAGCCCCAGGGTGAAGAACAGAGGGCTCCACGCGGCGTTGAGCAGTAGCTGCAGTGCGAACAGCGAGAGCGCCGGGCGCGCCTCCCTCCAGCCGAAGCGCCGCCACACCAGCCAGCCCGCCAGGGCGATCATGGCGTAGAGGGTCGTCCACACGGGGCCGAACAGCCAGGACGGGGGCGCCCAGTCCGGCTGGTCGAGCCGCGCGTACTCCTGGGCGGTGTCAGGACTCAGGAGTACGCCCGCCAGGGCGGTGGCCGCCACCGCCGACACGAACACCACCAGGCCCGCCAGGGCGGTGGCGCCGCCGTGCCGCCGTTCTCGCGGTGCGATCGTCACGCCTGCCCTCCTCTCGAGATCGCCGTACGCCGGCGCCCCGGGATCGGGACACCGGCGCCTCACACAGCGTCATTCCACGTGGCCGCGGAAATAATCTCGAAAATCGAGTATCTCTGTATCCGCACTACGCTGGCGCGTTCTCAGCGGCGGGCGGACGTCCAGCGGTGGCCGGCCACGCCCCGCTCGGTCCCGTGGTCGGCGGCCCGGAGTTCCAGGTCCCACCCCTGGGCGACCAACCAGGTCTCGACGGCCGCCCTCTCGTGCCGCAGCGAGTGGTACCGGGCCCGGCAACGCTCCCGACGACCGGTGTTCCTCGGTGCCTGCCGCAGCGCGCGGGCAGCCTTGGCGATGCGCCGTTCATAGAACTCGCCGACGACGGTGGCGGCGTTCGCGTGACTGAGGTATCCGTGCTCCTGCCACGCGGTCAGGTCTTCGGCGTGCAGTTCCGCCATGGCCTCCCCCGCGCCCCGCGCGGCCCCGTCCGCCTGTCGCGCTCTGCGGTACACGCTCAGCGTCTTCTCCAGACGGCCCACGAGGAACTCCTCGATCGCCGCGCAGGCGACGGCCTCCGTGTCTCGCGGGTCAGACTCCTGCACCATGGTCGTCCACCTCCCCCTCAGCAACCGATTCTAGGACCATGCCGGGGACTTCCCCGAGGTCACGCGGCCGTGGCCGGGGGATCGAACACCTGCCCTCGGACGCCCCGCGGGACCCGGACCGGCGCCCGTCGGCCCCGCGCCAGTTCTTCCTCGATCCCTCCACGGCCCGCCCCGGGAGCGCCGTCACGACGAACGGGCCGAGGTGCCGACGCCGCCGGAGCGGGCGGCACGGGCACGCGAGGTGAGCCCCGCGGCCGTCGCGCGCACGACCTCCTCCCACGGGGTCGCCTCGATCCCGAAGGTCTCGGTGGTCACGTCGGCGTCGATGACGTAGGGAGCGTCCCACTGGTAGAGCAGCTCCCCCACCTCCCGGAGGAACGGTGAGAACGGGAAGGCCGCCCTGAGCAGCGGCCGCGGGATCTTCGACACGGAGGGGTGGTCCGCACCGAACTCCCGCGCCAGGTCGGCGACCGTCTCCCGCACCGTGCGAGCCCTGGGCGAGGGCACGTGCCAGCCCAGCCCCCACGCCCGCTCGTCGGTGGCCACAGCGGCCAGCGTGCGGGCGACGTCCGGGACGTAGGTGACGCTGTGCACCTGGTCGGGGTCGGCGAAGGTGAACACGCGCCGCCGGGTACGCGCCTGGTCGGCGTAGAACTCGGGGTAGCTGTTCATCGGGTTCATGGCACCCATGTAGTCCGAGGCGCGCACCTCCGTCACCCGGACCGCGCCCGCCTCGTGCCGGGCCAGCGCGTCCGCCCACATCCGCGCGCGCAACCGCCCCTTGTGGTCGGTGGCGGCCAGGGGCAGGTCGCGGTGGATCGGCCCCTGGACCGGGCCGTAGCCGTAGAGGTTGCCGCCGATGGCCAGGACCGCCCCGGTCCGCTCGGCGGCCTCCAGCAGGGAGGCGGCCAGCGGGGGCCAGAGCCGTTCCCACATCTCGTAGGAGGGCGGGTTGGCGCAGTTGTAGAGGACGGCGGCGCCGCGCGTGAGCCGGATGAGCTCGGCCGCGTCGGTGGCGTCGGCCCGCACCCGCTCGACCGACGGGTGCTCGGGGCCGCCTCCGGAGCGGGTGATGATCCGGACCTCGGTACCCCTCTCCGCGAGCTGCAGGGCCAGGGAGGTGCCGAGCGCACCCGCACCGACGATGACGTGGAAAGACATGGTGGACCCTTCTCGACATTGGCGAGAACAGTGATCTCGCACAAGATCAGCGTTCCACGATGAAGACCCTCCAGTCAAGATCACTGTTCACACTTCACATCACTGATCTTTCGTGGCAGACTCGCCGCATGGTTGGCATCCGAGACCGCGTTCGCGCCGAGTACGTCGCCGAGATCACCGAGGTCGCGCGCCGCCATCTCGCCGAGCGCGGCGCGGCGGGCCTGTCGGTACGCGCCGTCACGCGCGAACTCGGCATGGCCGCGTCGGCGGTCTACCGGTACTTCCCGAACCGGGACGCGCTGCTGACGGCGCTCATCGTCGCGGCCTACGAAGGAGCGGGGGACGCGGCGCAGAAGGCGGAGTCCGCCGTCGCCCGCGACGACCACGCCGGGCGCTGGATCGCCGTCTTCCGGGCGGTACGCGCCTGGGCGCTGGCCCATCCGCACGAGTACGCCCTCATCTACGGCTCACCGGTACCGGGTTACGCGGCACCGCGGGACACCACCGAACCGGCCACCCGCGTCGTGCTGCTGCTCACGCGCATCGCTCACGATGCCCGCCAGGGGCCGGGCCTGGCCCCCGCGGACCTGCCGCCGGTGCCGCCGGAGCTGCGAGACGACATCGTGGCGCGTATCGAGCGCATCGCCGCCGACCTGGAGCCCGAGCAGGCCGCGATGCTCACCGGTGCCCCGCCGGAGATGGCGCTCGGGGTCATCGACGGGTGGACCACACTGTTCGGAACGGTCGGCTTCGAGCTCTTCGGCCACTACGCCAACATCATCGACGCACGCGAGGCGCACCTGGAACGCGTGGCACGCGCGGCGGCGCGCGCCGTCGGCATCCCCGGAGCCTGACGCCACCGGCAGGGCGTACCGTGCGGCGCCTCCCCGACGCGGGCGTGGCGGGCGCCGTCCGGCCCGGCTTCTCGACCCCGCTCGCCCGGTCGCCCTGGGGCGGGAGGCGCCCGCCGGTGCTACTCCAGGCCCTTGCGGCGCAGCAGCGGGCCCATCTCCGCGTCGCGGCCGAGGAACTCGCGGAAGGCGTCCAGGGGGTCGACGCTCCCGCCGCGCGCCAGCACCAGCTCCCGGAAGCGGTCACCGTTCTCCCTGGTCGGTCCGCCGTTGGCGGTGAACCACTCCACGCTCTCGGCGTCGAAGACCTGGCTCCACACGTAGGAGTAGTAGCCCGCGTGGTAGTCGCCGGAGAAGATGTGCAGGAAGTAGGCGGTGCGGTAGCGCGGGCGCACCTGGTCGAGGTCCAGGCCCCACCGCTCCAGCGCGCGCGCCTCGAACGCGGGCGGGTCCAGGTCCTCGTCGGCGCCGATGCGGTGCCAGGACCAGTCGAGCAGGGCGGCCGCGAGGTACTCCACCATCGCGAAGCCCTGGTTGAACGTCTGGGCCTCGGTCAGCTTCGCGACGAGGTCGCCCGGAAGCGGCTCCCCGGTCTCGTGGTGCCTGGCGTAGCCGGCGAGGATCTCCGGCCAGAACATCCACATCTCGTTGACCTGGGACGGGTACTCCACGAAGTCGCGCGGCACGTTGGTGCCTTCGAGCCGGGGGAAGCGGACCGACGAGAACAGGCCGTGGAGGGCGTGGCCGAACTCGTGGAAGGCCGTCCGGACCTCGTCCAGGGTCAGCAGGGTCGGCCCGGTCTCCGGCTTGGCGATGTTGAGGTTGTTGACGACCACCGGGCGCTCGTCCAGCAGGAACGACTGCTCGACCAGGTTGTGCATCCAGGCGCCGCCCCGCTTGGTCGGGCGGGCGTAGGGGTCGAGCAGGAAGAGCCCGAGTGCGGTGCCGTCCTCGTCGAAGACCTCCCACACGCGTACGTCGGGGTGGTAGCCGTGCAGGTCGTGCCGCTCGGTGAGGGTGACGCCGTACAACAGGGCGGCGGCGAGGAAGACCCCGTCCTCGTAGACCCGGTTCAGCTCGAAGAAGGGCCGCAGGGCGTCCTTGTCGATGTCGTAGCGCGCCTGGCGGACCTTCTCGGTGTAGAAGGACCAGTCCCAGGGCTCGATGGCGTGGCCGGCCTGCTCGGCCAGTGCCTCGGCCTCCTTCAGGGCGTTGCGGACGGCAGGGCCGACGAGCTGTCCGAGCCGCTCCTCCACCGCGTCGACGGTCCTCGCCGTCTGGTCGGCGACCTTGTACGCGGCGTGGTCGGGGTAGCCGAGCAGCACGGCGCGCTCGGCGCGCAGAGTCGCCATCCGGGCCGCGAGGGCGAGGTTCTCCGGGGCGCGCTCGGTGCTGAGGGTGTAGAGCCGCTCGCGCGTGGCGCGGTCGGTCAGCCGGGCGAGCGCGGGCTGCACGGTGCTGTTCAGCAGTGGGAGGACGTACTCGCCGTCCTTTTCGATCGCCCGGATCCGGGCCTCGTCCAGCCCGTCGAGCTCGGCGGCGTTCCCGACGACGAGCGCGGACTCGGTGGCGGATCTGAGGACGTTCTGGGCGAACTCCGTGGAGAGCTCGGCGAGCTCGCCGTTGAGCTCGCGCAGCCGGGCCTGCTGGTCCTCGGTCAGGTCCGCGCCGGCCTTGACGAAGTCCGTGCGGTAGCGCTCCAGCAGCCGTGCCTCCTCGGGGTCGGCGGCGGTGACCCGCCTGATCCGCTCCCACAAGGGACGGTGGAGCGTGATCGCGTCCCGGTGCCGGGCGAGCCTCGGCGCCATCTCCCTCTCGATCTCCCAGATGCCCTCCGTGCCGAGGGACTCGGCCAGCGTGTCGAACACCGTCTGGACGCGGTGCAGGATCCGGCCGGACCGCTCCAGCGCCGCGAGGGTGTTGTCGAAGGTCGGCGGTTCGGGGCTGTTCGCGATCGCCTCGACTTCGGCCAGGTGGTCGGCCATACCCCGCTCGAACGCCGGGACGAAGTGCTCCTCGCGGACGGCGGCGAAGTCCGGCAGTCCGTAGGGAAGGGTGCTGGGCGCGAAGAAGGGATTGTCGGTCAAGGCTGCGGCTCCTGGGGTCGGTGCTCATCGGCCTGGGCGGCCCACCCCGGTTGCGGCGGCGGGAAACGTCGTGGCGAGCCGAGACGACCGCTGCCGGGCACGGCGGGACGGCCGGAGCCCACCAGCGGCCGGTCCGCGCGCCCAGGACACTGCCTGCCGTTCTATCGCGCCCGACTCGCACTGTCACGTGACTTTCGGGTGGTGTTGGACGTTTGCGCACCGAAGAACAGAGATCGTGCCCGAATGTCTCACCTTCCGACGGCGGAAACCCCGTGGAGGGAAGGACAGGCCCCGGGTTTCTGTTCCGCCTTCCCTGCGAGCCGTGGCGCGCGGACCCCGCCGCCGAGGGAGGTTCCGGTCGTGGCACTCTCCTCACTGCCCCGAGCCGACAGGTACCTTGATGTCAAGGTACCTGTCGTCTAGGTTCCGGATCGGCCGGGCGACAGGACCACCGGGCGCTCGTACAGGTACTCCAGGCCGTCCGCCTTCTCCCACTGCTGGCCCACGTGCTCGAACCCGAATCCGGCGATGACCGCCAGCGACGCGGGGTTGTCCGGGCTGATCGCCGCGCGCACCGTCGTGACCTCCGGGGCCGTGGCGGCCCGGACGATCAACGCCGCCACGATGGCCCTGGCGTAGCCGCGACGGCGGAACTCCGGAGCCACCGCGTAGCCGATCTCGACCATCCCGTGGTCGTCCGGCGGCCCGTGGAAGCTGGCGAACCCGACCGCCGCGCTCGGCCCGTCGGCCTCGGCGTCCACCGCCGCGTGGGCCAGCCACCCGGCGCGGTGCGGATCGTCCTGGAGCTGGGACTGCCGCAGCCGCCACCACCAGGTCTCGCCGAGGAAGTAGGGCCCCAACTCGGCCCCCGCGGCCTCACCTGCCGCGGCCAGGTCCCCGTCGGCCAGTGCGGCGAGAGCGGGTACGCCGAGTTCCACGAGGCGCACCCGCCGGGCGCTCCGGCCCGCCGGGTCGGCGCTCGCGTCGATATCCGTCATGGCTCGATCATCCTCCGGGAGGTGCCCGCCCCACAACGCCATTCCCCGCACTGTCCGCCGGCGCTGCCACCATGGGGGACGACCACCGCACACCAGCGCTTCGAGGAGTCGCCATGCCCCCGACCGACGACCGACTGTGTTCCTGGGCGCAGGGCTCCTCGGAACTCATGCGCGCCTACCACGACACCGAGTGGGGCCGGCCCTCGCACGACGACCGCCACCTGTTCGAGATGCTGGTGCTGGAAGGGGCCCAGGCCGGACTGTCCTGGTCCACCGTGCTCAACAAGCGGGAGAACTACCGCGCGGCCATGGACGGCTTCGACGTCCAGCGGATCGCGGAGTACGGACAGGCCGACACCGACCGCCTCCTCCAGGACGCCGGGATCATCCGCAACCGCCTCAAGATCGCCTCCGCCGTCCGCAACGCCCAGGCGTTCCTGCGCGTGCAGAAGGAGTTCGGAACCTTCGCCGACTACCTGTGGGGGTGGGTGGACCACACTCCGGTCGTCCACCACTTCACGGACGCCTCCGAGGTCCCGGCCAGCACGCCGTTGTCGGACCGCGTCGGCAGGGACCTGAAGAAGCGCGGGTTCAACTTCGTCGGCACCACCATCGTCTACTCCTATCTCCAGGCCAACGGGCTGGTCGACGACCATCTGGTCGGCTGTCCCGCCAAGCCGGCGACCCCGTGCGCTACCGGCTCTCCGTGAGCCGTGAGCGGGCCGCCGCGGCCGACCTGCGGCGGGCGGCCAACATCGCTGCCGACGCCGCCGTCCGGGCCTGCATCGCCGCCCGCGTTCCGTCGCGCGGAGCGTGAACGGCCCCACGGAGGCGGCGCCGTCGACGCCGCGCGGCGGAACGGAACGTGCGCCGCGCCCGGCGATAGGGTGGACCACGCGTCGGCTCCGCATCGGCGCGCGACCGCGCCGCGTATCCCGGGAGGGGATGGTATGGAGGACCTCGACCTGTCGTTGATCGGCGACCTGTACCGCAGGTACCGCGGTCCGCTGGCGGAGGTCCGGGACGCGCAGCGGGAGTTCCTCCGGCGCACCGAGGGGCGGATGACCCCCCAGCTGGACGACCTGGAGGCGGAGATCACCTACCTCCTCCTGCGCGAGCGGCGACCGGACACGGTGATGGAGCTGGGCACCTTCCACGGCTGGTCCACCACCTGGATCCTGTCGGCGCTGCGCGACAACGGCCGGGGGACGCTGCACTCCTTCGACATCGTGGACAACGTGGTGGCGAACGTGCCCGAGGAACTGGCGCTGGGCCGCTGGGAGTTCCACAAGGGCGACGTGCGCCAGAACATGGCCGAGGTTCCCGAGGGGATCGACTACCTGTTCGTGGACGCCGCGCACAACGGCCGCTTCGCGAAGTGGTACCTGAACGAGCTGTTCCCCCGGGTGGCGCCGGGTACGCCGGTGAGCGTCCACGACGTGTTCCACGGCAAGCGGGCCCTGCCGCTGACCGAGGGGGCCGTGGTGCTGTCGTGGCTGCGCCGGACCGGCACCGACTTCCTCACCGTCTCGCGCAAGAAGGCGCCCGCCCCCTACACCGCGCTCATGGAGCTGCGGGAGGACCTGGGCCTGGGTGAACCGGTCCGCACGAGCACCCACAACCCGATGATCTTCTTCCGCATGCCGGTGCACCAGGACGTGCGGCCCGCCCGCTGAGGCCGGGTTCCCCGAACCTCGTCCCCGGTTCGCCCCCGGGTGCCGGAGGCGCGTGACCTACGGCCGCCCTCCCCAGTCACCGATCTCCCGGAGCCGCCGTCGCTGCTGGCGGGCGGCTCCGCCGTTGGCCGGGTCCCGGGCGACGAGCCCGTCGGCGATCTCCGCGCGCTGTTCGGTCGGTCTCCGGTCGTCGTACTTGAACTTGGCGGCGGCCTCCTCCACGTGCAGGCGCAGGCCCCGGATGCCGGAGAGCAGCCGGGCGTACGGGGGCCCGTCCGGGGTGACGGGCGCGTAGCCCTCCTCGCTCTGGAAGTAGGCCATCTGGGCGTTGAGCAGCTCGGCCTTGTCCGTCGGATCGTCCACGAACTCGGCCCGGCAGGTGAACTGGACCGCCGCGTAGTAGCTGGTGGGCACGCCGTCGCGCGGGTCCGTTCCGGGCTGGGCGCGCAGGGTCCCCGGAACGAAGGCGTGGTCGTCGATCACGGTGTAGAGCACCGGGTCGCCGTCGGAGAGGACCTTCCACACCGGATTGGGCCGGGCCAGGTGCACCAGCAGCCGCCCCGGTTCCGGGGCGGCGTGGACGGGGACGACCACCGGCGGGCGTCCGGCGGGGCCGTTGACGGCGAGCTGGCCGAAGTCGCGGCCCTCAGCGATCCAGGTGCGCCACTCGTCGTCGCCGACCGCGGCGTCCCACGGATGGATGAGCACGACATCACCTCAAGAATATGCAGTAGTCTGCATACTAAACCATACCGCGCGTATCGTCTGCCTTCGCGAACGGGAACGGCCGTGCGCCCCTCGTGGGGACACACGGCCGTTCAGGTCCTCTCGCGCCTCAGCCGCGCAGGGCGGCGGCCTCGCGGGCCAGCGCCTCGACCTTGTCCCACGCGCCCGCCGACACCAGGTCGGACGGGGTCAGCCAGCTGCCGCCGACACAGCCGACGTTGGGCAGCGCCAGGTAGGTGGGTGCCGACGCGGCCGTGATGCCACCGGTCGGGCAGAACCGCACCTGGGGCAGGGGGCCGCCCAGCGACTTCAGGAACGGGACACCGCCCGCCGCCTCGGCCGGGAAGAACTTCATCGCGGTGATCCCGCGCTCCATCAGTGCCAGCGCCTCGGACACCGTGGCCACACCCGGCAGGAAGGGCAGTCCGGTGTCGGCCATCCCCTGGGCCAGGTCGGGGGTGCAGCCGGGGCTGACCAGGAAGCGGGAACCCGCCTCCGCCGCCGCCCGCGCCTGGTCCGGGGTGGCCACGGTGCCCGCGCCCACGACGGCCTCGGGCACCTCGGCGGCGATCCGCTCGATCGCCTCCAGCGCGGCCGGGGTCCGCAGGGTCACCTCGATGCCGGGCAGCCCGCCCGCCACCAGCGCGCGGGCCAGCGGCACCGCCGTCTCGGCGTCGGAGACCACGACCACCGGCATGACCGGGGCGAGGTCCAGGATGTCGGCTCCAGATCGGGGCGTCGTCGTCATGTGCGTGCTCTCCAGGATTCGATCAAACTGAGCTGGGCGCGAAGCGCCTCGGTTGAGGGCGGTAGCCCACCCCCGCGCAGCACCCCGGTGGGCGATGGCGGGCGACGGGCGGGCTGGGCGCGAAGCGCCTCGGTTGAGGGCGGTAGCCCACCCCCGCGCAGCACCCCGGTGGGCGATGGCGGGCGACGGGCGGGCCGCCGGGCGGGTCAGAGGTGGAAGACTCCGGCGCCCTTCTCGGCGGGGCCGACCGAGCCGCGCATGGCCGCGAACAGCTCGCGGCCGGTACCGGAAGCGGAGTCCGCCGTCGCCTCGGCGGGCTCGCGCCCGCTGAGGTCGGCCAGCACCTCCAGTGTGCCGGTGGTGGCGTCCAGCCGGATGAGGTCGCCGTCGCGCACGAACGCCAGCGGACCGCCCGCCTTCGCCTCCGGGGAGACGTGGATGGCGGCGGGCACCTTGCCGGAGGCGCCGGACATGCGCCCGTCGGTCACCAGGGCGACCTTCTGGCCGCGGTCCTGGAGCACCGCCAGCGGCGGGGTGAGCTTGTGCAGCTCGGGCATACCGTTGGCCCGCGGGCCCTGGAAGCGCACCACGGCGACGAAGTCACCGGTCAGCTCACCGGCGGAGAAGGCGGCCTGGAGTTCGGCCTGGTCCCCGAACACCTTGGCCGGGGCCTCCACGACGTGCCGCTCGGGGGCCACGGCCGAGACCTTGATGACCGCGCGGCCCAGGTTGCCCGAGAGCATGCGCAGGCCGCCGTCGGGGGCGAAGGGGTCCTCGACGCCGCGGAGCACGCTGGTGTCGCCGCTCTCCTTGACCTCGTCGACCCAGGTCAGGTTGCCGTCGTCCAGGCGCGGAGCCAGCCGGTACTGCGACAGGCCCCCGCCCATCAGGGTGCGCACGTCCTCGTGGAGGAGACCGGCGTCGAGCAGGGAGCCGATCAGGTAGGCCATGCCGCCGGCCTCGTGGAACTGGTTCACGTCCGCGGCACCGTTCGGGTACATGCGGGTGAGCAGCGGCACGACCTCGGACAGGCTCGCGAAGTCGTCCCAGGTCAGCTCGATCCCGGCCGCGGCGGCCATGGCCACCAGGTGCAGGGTGTGGTTGCTCGACCCGCCGGTGGCCAGCAACGCGACCACGGCGTTGACGATCGCGCGTTCGTCGACCTGCTCACCGATCGGGGTGTGGTGCTGCCCCAGGGCGGTGTGCCCGAGGACGCGGCGCCCGGCTTCGGCGGTGAACGCCTCGCGCAGCGGTGTGCCCGGCTGCTCGAAGCTCGCACCGGGCAGGTGCAGGCCCATGACCTCCATGAGCATCTGGTTGGAGTTGGCCGTGCCGTAGAACGTGCAGGTGCCGGGCGAGTGGTAGGCGGCGGACTCGGCCTGGAGCAGCTCGCGGCGCCCCACCTTGCCCTCGGCGAACTGCTGGCGCACCCGCGCCTTGTCCTTGTTGGGCAGGCCGGAGGGCATCGGACCGGCGGGGACGAAGGCCACCGGCAGGTGACCGAAGGACAGCGCGCCGATCAGCAGGCCGGGCACGATCTTGTCGCACACACCCAGCATGAGGGCGCCGTCGAACATGTCGTGGGAGAGCGCAACGGCGGTGGCCATGGCGATCACGTCGCGGCTGAACAACGAGAGCTCCATGCCCGCGCGCCCCTGGGTGATGCCGTCGCACATGGCGGGCACGCCGCCGGCGAACTGGGCGACGCCGCCCGCCTCGGCCACCGCGGCCTTGATGGTCTCGGGGTAGTCCTTCAGCGGCTGGTGCGCGGAGAGCATGTCGTTGTAGGAGGAGACGATCGCCAGGTTGGGGGTCACGTCGCCCGACAGCTTGAGCTTGTCGGAGACTCCGCAGGCGGCGAATCCGTGAGCGAGGTTGGCACAGCCGAGGGAGCCCCGGGCGGGACCCTCGCTCGCCGCGGCGGCGATCCGCTCCAGGTAGGCGGAGCGGCTGGCGGCACTGCGCTCGGCCAGGCGTCGGGTGACCTCGGCGACGACAGGGTGGACCCCGCGCTGGAGGCGTCCGTCGGAGGTGGTGGCGGGCGACGGGTGGACGGTGTTGCCGTCACCGGCGTCGGGGGTGTTCGCGGTCATCGGTGCTGCTCCTCTTCGTGCCACGTCCGGCCGGTACGGCCGATGAGCCGGTGGGCGCCCGCGGGGCCGGCGCTTCCGGCGGGGTAGGTCTCGGGAGTGGTGCTCAGGCCGTTCCAGGCCTCGATGATGGGATCCACCCAGCGCCAGGCGGCCTCGACCTCGTCACGCCGCATGAACAGGGTGGAGTCCCCCGCCAACACGTCCATCAGCAGCCGCTCGTAGGCCTCGGGCGAGCGGGTGGCGAAGGTGTCGGCGAAGCTGAGTTCCAGGGGGACCGGCCGCAGCCGCAGCGCTCCCGCGCCGGGGGTCTTGGCCAGCATGGTGAGGTGGATGCCCTCGTCCGGCTGGAGGCTGATGACGAGGCTGCCCGCACCGGGAAGGCTGTTGGTGCCGGGGAAGATCGTGTGGGGGACCTCGCGGAAGCGGATCACGATCTCGGAGCGGGAGTGCCCGAGGCGCTTTCCGGTGCGCAGGTAGAACGGCACGCCCGCCCAGCGCCAGTTGGCGACCTCGGCGCGCAGGGCCACGAAGGTCTCGGTGGTGCTCGCCGGGGAACCGCCGGGCTCGTCGAGGTAGCCGGAAACCTCGGTTCCCTGGATGACGCCGCCGCCGTACTGGCCCCGGACGGTGTCCTCGGTGACCTGGTCGCCGGACAGGGGGCGCAGGGACTGCAGGACCTTGAGCTTCTCGTCGCGCACGGCCTCGCGGTCGTAGCTGGCCGGGGGCTCCATGGCGGTGAGGCAGAGCAACTGGAGCAGGTGGTTCTGGACCATGTCCCGCATCGCGCCGGAGCCGTCGTAGTAGCCGCGGCGCCCGCCCACGCCGACGGTCTCGGCGGCGGTGATCTGGACGTGGTCGATCCAGCGGGAGTTCCACAGGGGTTCGAGGAAGACGTTGGCGAACCGCAGCACGAGCAGGTTCTGGACCGTCTCCTTCCCCAGGTAGTGGTCGATCCGGTAGATCTGCTGCTCGGTGAAGATGGCGCCGACCTCGTCGTTGACCTTCTGCGAGGAGGCCAGGTCGCGGCCCAGCGGCTTCTCCATGACGACGCGCGACTCGGGCGTGACGAGTCCGGCGTCACTGAGGCCGCGGCAGATGCCGCCGGAGATCATCGGGGGGACGGCGAGGTAGAAGACGCGGTCGCGGTCGGGCGACAGGGCCGCCACGAGGTCCGCCCAGCCGGAGGGGTCGCCCCCGACGTCCACGGTGACGTGGGAGAGGCGGTCCAGGAAGCGACTGAGCACGTCGGGTTCGGTGACCTGCACGGCCTGGTGGCCGCGGACCGCCGAGGCGGCCTTGTCGCGCAGATCGGCGTCGGTGAGGCCGTCACGGGAGACCGCGACGACCCGGGTTCTCCCGTCCAGGTGCCCGTCGCGGTCCAGGAGGTAGAGGGAGGGGAGGAGTTTACGCATGGACAGGTCGCCGGTACCCCCGAAGACCACCAGGTCGGTGGGACGGGACACGGACTGCTGCGACATCTCGGCTTCTCCTGCGGGGATGCGGACGGGGAGGGAGGGGGTGTGACGCCGACCGCCACGAAGACGTGTGGCAAGTGAGAGGCGAACCACCGGTTCGACCCCCCTTGGCCTCTTTCGAGCCTAAGGCCGACTATGGTAAAAAACCAAGCACACTTCAGAACACTTCTTTACATAACCTCCCAGCCTTCCCACCGCAACGCGGGTGAAATGGTTCAATGAGACATGGCTAGAACCCCGGGACGCCTGTCCTCCTCGGCGACCAGCGGCCACATCCTGGAGATGATCCGCACCGGCACCGCGACGAGCCGCTCGGAGATCGGACGGGCGACCGGGCTCTCCCGCCCGTCCGTCGCCCTACGCGTCACCGAGCTGATCAACAGCGGCCTGGTCGTGGAGCGGACCGGCGCGGTCTCCAGCGGCGGACGCCCGCCGACGCTGCTGGAGTTCAACGCCGACAGCGGACTCGTCCTCACCAGTGCCCTGGGCATGGCACGCAGCCAGGCCGCCGTATGCGACCTCAACGGCACGATCCTGGTCCGCGCGCCGGGCTCACCCGACATGGAACAGGGACCGGACGCCACGGTCCCCTGGCTGCTGGACACCTGGTCCGAACAGATCGCGGCGCTGGGACGGGACCCCTCCGAGGTGCGCGGCGTGGGGATCGGCCTGCCCGGCACCGTCGAGTTCCACGCGGGGCGCGCCGAGGACCGCCCCTTCCTGGGCAAGTGGGCGGGTGTCGCCCTGGCCCCGCTGATCGCCGAGCGCTTCCCCGTACCGGTCCTGGTGGACAACGACGTGAACGTGATGGCGCTCGGCGAACACGTCGCAGGAGGGCACGGGCACCCCGACGACATGGTGTTCGTCAAGGTCTCCACGGGGATCGGCGCCGGCCTGCTCTCCGGGGGGAACCTGCTCAGGGGCGCACTGGGCGCGGCCGGCGAACTCGGCCACATCCCGGTGCGCGGGGGCGGGGGCCTGCCGTGCCGGTGCGGCAACACCGACTGCCTGGAGGCGGTGGCCGGGGGCCGCCGACTCCTGGAGCGCGCCGCCGAGCAGGGACGGCCGGTCGCCGGGCTCAAGGACCTGGTGTCCCTGGCGGGCGAGGGCGACGCGGTGGCGGTCACCCTGATCCGCGAGGCGGGCCGACGCCTCGGTGAGGCGCTGGCCGGGGCGGTCAATCTGCTCAACCCCGAGGTGATCGTGCTCGGCGGGGACCTGTCGGAGGCCTACGACCACCTCGTCGCGGGCGTGCGGGAAGTGGTCTTCCAGCAGTGCACCGCGCTGGCGACCCGCCAGCTGCGCGTGGTCCCCAGCAGCCTGTGGGACGACGCGGGCGTGCGCGGCTGCGCGACGCTGGTCACCGAGGAGATCCTGTCCCCGGAGGCGGTCAACAAACTGCTGTCCGGCTGACGTTCGGGCACCGGCGGACGGCGCGCCGGTGCCTCGGGGCGGGGTTTCGGGTCGGGGCTCCGGGGCGCGGTTCGTCCACAGCCTGTGGACAGGAGGTTTGCCACCCCCGCCGCCCCGGGCACGACTCCTATGAAGGACGTGGTCCCGTCTCCGCCCGTCGGCGCCCACCGCGGCACCGCGCAGGGGATGGGCCGGCACCCCCCCGAACGAGGCGCTCCGCGCCCGACCCGCCCCATTCCACCGATCCCGGCCATGCCCCCGCGCCCCGCACCGACCGACGCCTTCGGCGCGGATACACCGCCTGGACCTGCACGGACGCCGTTCACGACGAGCGTCGGTCCCGTCATGACACTTGACAAGCACCCCCTCGGTGGCGAATAGTCCACCAGCACCGTTCCCGACCCCGCACACATCCGTCACCCCCGTGACCGCACCCCGTGCGGACCCCCGCCCGGAAAGGTCCCCCGTGCTCACAGAGAACCCGATACTGCTGATCCTGCTGGGCGCCGCCATCAGCCTCGTCACCAGCGTGGTCGTGACCGGCGTGCAGGCCCGCATCATCCGACGCGGCGACATCCGCGCCTCCTCACGGTCCTCGGCCCGCAGCCTGACCAGCGCGTTCATCGCGGAGCGCGACGCGGATGACTCCAGGGAGAGCTTCCTCGCCGAAGCGGAGCTCACGGTCATGTCGATGACCGACCGCAAGACGCGCGACCGGCTCCGGGACACCATCCGGCTGCTGCGCGAGCGCACGCTCCCGGAGGTCGAGGAGCTCGGCGGCATCAAGGCCGAGCGCGCCCGGCAGGTGCTGTGCGACCACGCCCTTGAGGTTCTCGGAGCCCACCTGCGCTCCGAGCGGCTGCCCGAGACGCCCCCGCAGATCCGCAAGATGCTCAGCATCGAGGAGGAGGCGCTGAGCATCCACTCCGGTGAGGCTCCGCGGCCCAACCCGCCCATCGCCAAGAGCGCCGTCACCTCCCGCCCGCGGCACACGCCGGCCAAGACGACGCCCGCGCCCGCGCGCAAGTCCGCCAAGAGCGGTACGAAGACCACCGCCAAGCCCGCGGCCAAGGGCGGGCGCACCGGTACCGCGACCGCCGACGAGAACGAGGACAAGGACGAGAAGCCGAGCACCTTCTGGGACGACTGACCCCCGCGTCCCCCTCCACCCGTCGCAGTGGCCCGCCGTGTCCGATCACGGCGGGTCATGCGTGTTTCCGAGGGCTCTGCTGAGAGGATCGGGCAAGGAAGCGTCCGCGGACGACGACCGACCGAGGATTCGTGCGGCGCAATTGGGGTCAGGACACGCGTGCGCGGACAACACGCGCGCGCACACCGACGGAACTTCACCTAGGATCACTGCGACGCGGGGATTCCGGAGCCGTCGACCGGTTCCCGCCGTCTCCGCTGTCGAGACCCCCCGTGCCCCCGCCGTTCTCGCGGTCGGCCCCTCGTCGCCCATGGCCTTCCCCGTGTGTACCCCCCGCGCCCTCCGACCGCCCCCGGCCCGGACGCGCGCGTTCCCCTGGTGTCCGGCCGTTGGCACGCCTCGCCGTCCGCCCTGACCGAGATTGCGCTATGCCCGCTGACGAGAACTTTCCGCCCGACCACGGCGAGGACCGCACTCCGGATGCACCGTCCGACGACGGGAGCGACTCCGTGAGAGAAGAGGACACCGGCGACCTGGCCGGACCCGACCCCGCGCCGCCGGAGGACGCCGCCGCCGCGCCCGCCCTCGGGGCGGCCTCCGGTCCCCCGCGCCGACGCGGTCGCCGGATGGCCCTGTGGGCCGCCGCGGGCCTGGCCCTGGTCATGGCCGCCGGTGTCGCCACCGCCTACGGCTACTACCAGTCGCTGCGTTCGGGCATGGTCCAGCACGACCTGGAGGCCGTGCTCGACGAGGCCGACCGCCCCGACCGCCTCAGCGACGCCGTGAACATCCTCTTCATCGGCTCCGACGGCTACGAGGAGGGGAGCACGGCCTACCAGCGGGAGTTCGAGGGCGAGCGCTCGGACTCGATCATGCTCGCGCACATCTCCCCGGACGACCGGGTGTCGGTGATCAGCTTCCCCCGCGACTCGCTCGTCCAACTCCCCCAGTGCGACGCCTACGCACAGACCGAGGGCACCTCCGGCTACTTCGGCATGATCAACGCGGCGATGTACCACGGCGGTCCGCCGTGCGTCGTGCGCACGGTCGAGAGCCTCACCGACATCCGCGTCGACCACTTCGTGCACCTGAGCTTCATGAGCTTCCGCGACGTCGTGGACGCCATCGGGGGCGTGCGGATGTGCATCCCCGAACCCATGAGCGACCGCCGCTCCCACCTGGACATCGACGCGGGCGACCAGGTGCTCGACGGAGACCAGGCCCTGTCCTTCGTACGGGCGCGCTACGAGATCGGCGACGGCGGCGACATCGGCCGCATCGACCGCCAGCAGATGTTCCTCGGGGCCCTGGCGGACCAGGTGACCAGCGGCGACGTCCTCACCAGCCCGGGCAAGCTCAACGGTGTCCTGGAGGCGGTCGCCCAGCACAGCGCTACCGACCGGGAACTCACGCTCAACAAGATGCTGAGCGTGGCCGTGACGCTGACGGACGTGGACCTGTCCGACATCGAGTTCCACACGGTTCCCTGGTACCAGGCGCCCCACGATCCCAACCGGGTCATGTGGTACCCGGAGGAGTCCGAGGAGCTGTTCGCCGCCGTGCGGGAAGGCCGTTCCCTGCCCCCGCTCCCCGCCGACGAGGCGGGCACGCCGCAGGAGCGTCCGGATGCCTCACCCACACCCGCGGACACATCCGCCACCGAGGACGACCGGCAGGCCTCCGAAGAGCGGTCCCCGGACTCGCTGAACGGTGGCGGCCGCGACGCCACCTCCAACCCGTGCGCCGACGGCCTCGGCTTCGGCTCGGACGAGGACGGGGTCGAGGAGCGCTAGCGTCCGACGGGCCCTCGCGGACGTCCACCGCGCGGGCCCGCGGGGCGGCAGGGCCCCGCGGGGCGGCCCGTGGAGACCGCACCGCGTCGGAACCAGGCAGTACAGGACCGCGGCCCCGGACGGATGTCCGGGGCCGCGGTGTGCCCCGGGCGGCGGGAACTCTTCGTCGGACCGGTACACACCGGGAACCCCCACAGTTCGACCGGTGCCACATCGGAAGGACGTGGTTCCGCGCGCCACCCGAGGCGTGTGCGCCCGCCACGACCGGCGGGCGCACGTTCGGGGTGGTCCTTCTGTCAGACCAGGCCGCCACCCAGCAGGTCGGTGACCTGGCCGGTGTCGACGGTGGGCTCGCCCACCTCGGGCAGGCCGTTCACGGAGGCCACGTCTCCGCCCAGGACGTCCGACCCCACCAGGTCCGTCACCGCGGAGGTGTCGGGCGCGGCCATCGGCAGCATCTCGGTGTCGGCCGCGTCGGTGAGCGAGCCGACGCCGCCCACGACGTCGGTGGCCTCGCCGGCCTCGGGCAGCGCGGGCAGCTCCGGGGCACCGCCGGCCATGGGCAGGACCTCGTCGGTCGGCACCACGCCGGTGACCAGGTCGCCCGCGCCACCGGTCAGGTCGGTGTTCTCACCCGCGTCCAGGGCGATCGGCTGGTCCGTGCCGGCCATGGCGACGGTCTCGTCCAGACCGACCAGCTCGCCGCCCACCTGCTCGGCGCCGGACTCGGCCAGCGCACCGACCTCGGACACCTGGCCGTCGGCCTGCTCCACGGGCCCGGCCAGGTGCAGCGGCTGGCCGCTGGTGGCGGGCTTCACGGTGCCGTTCAGCTCGTTGAGCGGCTGGCCGCCGGTGGCGGGCTTCAGAGTGCCGTTCAGCTCGTTGAGCGGCTGGCCGCCGACCGGGTTGCTCATCGGCAGGGTCTCGGGCGACAGGCCGCCGGTCAGTCCGCCGAGCGTGTCGACGCCACCGAGCGTGCCGCCGCCCGTCAGGCCGCCCAGCAGACCCGAGAGCGGGTCGCTCGCGCCGTTGGACAGCGGCACGACGTCCGACTGCGAGCCCAGGCCCACGGTCCCCAGGAGCTCCGAGACGGGGTCCGAGCCCAGTTCCTGGCCCTCGGCGGCACCGGTGACGGTGCCGGAGGCGTCGGACAGGGGCAGGGTCTCGGTCAGGGCCAGCGGCCCGAGGTCGGCCGCGTTGTCCTCGGCCACCTCCAGCGGGGCGTCGGTCGTGAGGCCCTCACCCGCGGCCCTCTCGACCGGTGCGGTGTTGTGCTCGATCTCCGGAGCCGCCGAGACCTCCCCGGGGTCGACCTGGACCAGGTCGCCCAGCGGGGTGGAGACACCCTCGGTCAGCGGTGCGGGGACCTGGCTGCCCAGGTCGTTGAGCGGGAGACCGTCCGTGGCACCACCGAGCGCGTCGGCCCCTGCGATCCCGGCGCCCAGAGCGACGAAGCTCGCGGCGCTGGCGGCCACCAGCAGGGCCCTGGCGGAGGTGCGGGCGGTGTTGAACATGGGAGTCCTTCCGAAAGTGCGTTGTCTCGCTATGGCGGTGTGTACGGCGGGACGGGTGTCGTGCCCCGCCGTGCCGCGGTCCGGTTCCCCTTGGCCGGGGGGAATCCGAGGGCCGCGGTGGGTCGAGCTCTCCGTCCGGGGGTGTTCCGCCGTTCCTGGTGGGAGCGACGGACCCGGTCGGTTTCTCCAGTCCTTGGTCTGGCCGACCACTGACTGACGTGAACCTCGCCGCTTCGAGTGCGCGGCTCACGTCAATCCCCAGAGCGTCGCGGGACCGTCCCCGCGGTGATGCGGGTGTCCCGTGGCTGGGATGGGGGTGCCAGGAAGGGGTCGCTCAGGCGACCGAACCGGGGAGAGGCGCCGCGCTAGTCGGGCGAGAAGGTGGGCTCGTCGGCGTCTTCGGCGGGAACCGAGCGCAGGACGTGCCACGCGGCCTGGGACAGGCCGGGCTGCGGGGCCGAGGCCCCGATGGTGAACGGGTGGTCCGCGACCAGGCCACCGACCGCGGTGGCCGGGGCGGAGGAACCGGAGGACGCACCGGTGACGCTGTTGAGCGACGACACCACGGACGTGTCGGTGGTGACGGCCGGGGTGTCGGAGTCGGCCGCGGGCTCGGCCGCGCCGGCCTCCTCCTCGGGGACGTCGGCGGCTTCGGGGAACGCGACGTCCTCGACCGGAGCGAACGCCGCGTCGGCGTCCACGTCCGCCTCCTCGACGGCTTCCTCGTCCGCGGAGCCCTCGGGCTCCGACTCGGGGGCGTCAGGGCGGGGGTGACCGGAACCCGGGCCGTGGCCCCGACCGTGTCCGACGGCGTTCTCGGAGACCTCGGTGACGGTCTCGCGCACGGTGTGGGAGACCTCGGGGCCGTGGTGCGACGGCTCGAAGGCGGCCGCGACGGGGGTGGAGGCGGGCACGCTCTGCGCGACCTGGGAGGGCCGTGCGGCGTGTCCGGCGACGGCCGAAACGGTGTCGGCCACCGGCTTGTCGAGCCCGGGCGGTACCTCGGGTGCGCGCCCCTGGGACGCCCCCGGCCCGTTGCCCCGCTCGGACGCGCCCGCCGCGGCGTTGGCCGCGGCCGCCGGATTCTCCCCCGCCTGAGCCGGTACGGCGGCCGCCAACCAGGCGGCGACCAGGATTCCGGCGACCAGGCCGACGAGCAGCAGAGCCCGGCGGCCCGGCACGGAAAGCACGGCGGAACGGGCGCCGGAGGCGCTCGTCAAACCGTGGATTCCAGACACCGGGGATTCCTTCCAGCGTGGGGTGGTCCAGCAGAAGTCGCTCCGACTGTGGGGGAGCCGGGCGGGACAGGGTAGGTCAGACTACTCGGACCCGTCTCGACGCGGAAGGGCAGAGACCCTTCGTGCGCCGGCTGATCGCGACGTTAGCATGAATTGCTCCGTGTGACTCCGCAACCCGGGGAATTACCGCAGAGTAGGAAGCACGAGTCTGTCCAGCCTGAGGTGGCAAACCGGCAAAAAACCGACGACAATTCGACCATTGCAGGGAATAGCGCGCTTCGCCAACAGAGCCCGCCCGAGCGGCTCTGCGGAGGTTGACCGACACCATGACAGAGATCCCCCAGAGCCACCGACCCTCACCGGCCGGCCTGGACGACCTGCTCGGCGAGACGCACACGCGCCTCGACCCGGGCCTGTCGGCCCAGGGCCGGGTGCACTCGCTCCTCCAGGCGGTGCTGACCATCGGCGGTGACCTGGACCTGGCCACCGTGCTGCGCCGCCTGACCGAGGCCGCCGCGCAGCTGACCGGTGCCCGCTACGCAGGCCTGGGAGTGATCGACGACGACGGCAGCTTCGCGGAGTTCATTCCCGTCGGCATGACCCGGCACCAGGCCGAGCGGATCAACCGCTTCCCCCACGGGCTGGGTGTCCTGGGGGTCCCCCTGCAGGCCCGCACGGCGCTGCGCCTGGCAGATCTGCGCGAACACCCGGACTTTCGGGGATTCCCCGAGGGCCATCCCCAGATGACGAGTTTTCTCGGTGTTCCCATCCAGGTCCGCGACGAGGTGTTCGGCAACCTCTATCTCACGGAGAAGGCCAACGCCGAAGAGTTCGACGGTGAGGACGAGGCGATGGTCACGGCGCTGGCCACCGCGGCGGGCGTGGCGATCGAGAACGCGCGCCTGTACGAGGAGGCCCGGCTGCGCGAGCGCTGGCTGGCCTCCTCCACCGAGATCACCACCCGGTTGCTGTCGGGCGCCGACACCGAGGAGGTGCTCGCCTACATGGCGGGGCAGGCCCGCGAGATCGGCGGTGCCGACACGGCCGTGATCCTCCTGCCCGACTCCCGCGCCCGGGGCCACCTGTTCGCGGAGTTCGCCGACGGGCCGATCGCCCAGGAGGTGCTGGGGACCTCGGTGTCGCTCCACGACACGGCCTGCGGGCGGGTGTTCGAGTCGGGCGAGCCGGAGAGCATCACCGACCTGCGCCAGGCCAACTGCCCGATGCTGACCCAGCGCGGCTACGGCCCCGGCCTCCTGGTGCCCCTGGGCACGCCGGGCAACACCCGGGGCGTGCTGCTGCTCGGGAAGCTGTCGGACCGGGCGCCGTTCGCGGGCACCATACGCCGCATGCTGCACGGCTTCTCCGTCCAGGCCGGTGTGGCCCTCGAACTGGCGGAGGCCCGGCGGGACACCGAGCGGATCGTGGTCCTGGAGGAGCGCGACCGTATCGCCAAGGACCTGCACGACGTCGTCATCCAGCGACTGTTCGCCTCGGCGATGACGCTGATGAGCACGGTGCGGCTGATCACCTCGCCCGACGCTGAGGAACGGGTGCAGCGCACCATCGACGAGCTCGACGGCACGATCCGGGAGATCCGGTCGACGATCTTCGCACTCCAGCACCCGCCGAGCCGGCGGGACACGTCGTTGCGCGGACGCATCCTGGAGCTGGCCGAGAACACCGCGCACAGCCTGGGCTGCCACCCCGGAGTGAGCCTGGACGGACCGATCGACGCGTCGGTGCCGGACGACATCGGGGAGCAGCTGCTCGCCGTGCTCGGCGAAGGGCTGAGCAACGTGGCCCGCCACGCCGACGCCACGGAGGTGCACGTGTCGGTGGCGGTGGAGGAGACCGCGACCACCGGCCGTGCCACCACGCTGACACTGACCATCACCGACAACGGCGTGGGGCTGCCCGAGGGCGGGCGCCGCAGCGGGCTGCGCAACCTGGACGAGCGGGCCCAGGCCCTGGGCGGCGGGTTCACGGCGCGCCGGGGCGAGGTCGCGGGCACGGTCCTCGTCTGGCGGGTTCCGGTGCCCGACGACGCGGTCCCGCCGCCCGACAGCTTCTGAGCCACGGGCGACGCGACGGGCGCGGTCGAAGGTTCAGCGCGCGGAGGGCGCCACGACGCAGAACTCGTTGCCCTCGGGGTCGCGCAGCACCTGGAAGGAGCCCTGGTCGTCGGTCACGACTCCGCCGACGGGTTCGGCGCCGCGCGCGACGACGGCCTCGGTGGCCGAGACGATGTCGGCCACGCGCACGTCGGCGTGGATCCGGTTCCGGCCGTCCTTCGGCGCGGGATCGGGCTGGAAGGACAACCGGGGGCGTCCGAGGGCCGGATCTCCCTCCACGAACGCCCAGCCGTCCGGCCGGGTCACCGCCTCACCGCCGAGGACGAAGGCCCAGAAGCGGGCGAGGGCCTGGGGGTCGGCTGCGTTCACGACCCACTGGTCAAGGTTTCCCACGGTCATGAGCGGGACCCTACCGTCCGGCGTCCACCGCGGTCGGGGGCGGTGGCGGTGGCGGGCAGAGGGGACAGCGGCCGCAGGCCGTCCGTTGAGGGTGGTAGCCCCGCGCACACGCGCGCAGCGCACTTCGCGGGGCGATGGTGGGCGACGGGCAGGGTCAGGGCCCACATCTCAGTAGCGGCGGCCTCTGAGCTCGGCGATGAGCACGGCCGCCTGCGTACGGCGTTTGAGGTCGAGCTTGGCGAGCAGCGCCGACACGTAGTTCTTCACGGTCTTCTCCGCCAGGTAGAGGCGCTCGCCGATCTGCCGGTTGGTCATGCCCTCGCCGATGAGGTCGAGGATCTGTCGCTCCTGGCTGGTCAGCTCCGCCAGCGGGTCGGGTTCGGCCTGGGCGCCGCGCAGGCGCTCCAGCATCGCTCCCGTGCTGCCCGAGTCCAGCAGCGACCCGCCCGCCGCGACCGTGCGCACCGCCCCGACCAGGTCGGCGCCGTGGATCTGCTTGAGCACGTACCCGGCGGCACCCGCCATGACGGCGTCGTACAGGGCGTCCTCGTCGGCGAACGACGTGAGCATCAGGCAGGCGATCTCGGGGTGGTCCGAGCGGATCTCCCGGCACACCTGCACCCCGGATCCACCGGGCAGGCGCACGTCCAGGATCGCGACGTCGGGCAGGACCACGGGAATGCGGGACAGCGCCTGTTCGGCCGTCCCGGCCTCCCCGACGACGGTCATGTCGTCCTCGGTCTCCAGCATGGCCGCAACTCCCCGGCGCACCACCTCGTGGTCGTCCACGAGGAAGACCCTGATGCGCTCGCGCGCCTCGCCGGTTCCACCGCCGCTCATCCGCTCACCCTCAATCCCTGTGCCCGCGCGGGTCCGACACGACTCCGAGGATGACGGTAGTACGAGCGGGCGACACCGCGCGGGCCATTGGGCACGGAACTCCCCGGACGAAGGTCCCGGAAAGGGACAAAGCCCCCGCCCGGGGAGCGAATCTCAGAAGATGATCGGTATCGATCCCGTCACGGGCGGCGATCCGCCCACGGGCGCGCGATCTCGAACGCCCGGCAGGCCGCCAGTACCCGGGCGTCCGCGTGCCTGGGGCCGACGATCTGCAGGCCCACCGGCAGCCCGGCTCCGTCGAATCCGCACGGGACACTCGCCGCCGGCTGCTGGGTCATGTTGAAGGGGTAGCTGAACCCGGCCCAGGAGGTCCACCGCTCCCCCGCCAGCTCGGGCGGCGACTCCAGCCCGGCCTCGAACGCCGTGATCGGCATCGTCGGCGTGAGCAGCAGGTCGTACTCGGTGTGGAAGCGACCCATCCGCGCGCCCATCTCCATCCGCAGCGCCATCGCCGTCAGGTAGTCCTGCGCGGAGTAGGTCAGGCCCTCGTCGATGATCTCCCGCAGTCCCGGGTCGAGCAGGTCCCGGTCCCGCTCGGTGAGCTTCTCCGTGGCCTTGGCCGCGCCGGAGAACCAGAGCACGTGGAACTCGTCCCGTGATTCCGGCAGGCCGGGGTCGACCTCCTCCACCCGGGCACCGAGCTCCTCGAACACGGCGACCGCCTCGGCGACGGCCCGCGCCACCTCCGGGTGGACGTCGAGCCCGTTGAGCGTGGGGCTGAAGGCCACCCGCATCCCGCGCACCAGCTCCGCGGCGTCCGTGCGGTAGCGCACGTCGGCCAGCCCCGGCCCCGGCGTGGGCAGCGCCGCCCAGTCCCTGGGGTCGGGCCCGGTGATGACCTCCAGCATCAGGGCCGTGTCGCCCACCGTGCGGGTCATCGGCCCGGTGTGCGCGAGTGAGCCGAACGGGCTCGCCGGGTAGTGCGGCACCAGCCCCCAGGTGGGCTTGAGCCCGCAGATCCCCGTGAAGCTCGCCGGGATCCTGATCGATCCGCCCCCGTCGGTTCCCGTCGCCAGCGGCCCCATTCCGGCGGCGACCGCCGCCGACGAGCCGCCGCTGGACCCGCCCGGCGTGGTGGACAGGTCCCAGGGGTTGCGCGTGACGCCGGTGAGCGGGCCGTCCGTGACACCCTTCCAGGCCAGCTCCGGGGTGGTGGTCTTGCCGAAGAACACCGCGCCCGCCTCCCGCAGGCGGGCCACCACCGGCGAGTCCTCGTGCCACGGCCCGTCCTGGTCCGTGGTGACCGAGCCGCGCAGCGTGGGCCAGCCCCTGGTCAGGTGGATGTCCTTGATCGCGGTGGGCACCCCGTCGAGCATGCCCGCGGGCTCGCCGCGCCGCCACCGCTCAGCGGAGGCGCGGGCGGCCTCGCGGGCTTCCTCGGGCCGTACCAGGCAGAAGGCGTTGAGCGCGGGGTTGTCCTGCTCGACCCGCTCCAGGACGGCGTCGACGGCCTCCACCGGCGATAGTTCTCCGGCGGCGTAGGCCGCGAGCAGTTGCTCCGCGGACAGGTCGGCCGGTGTGGTGGGCGCCTCGTCGCGCGCCCGCGGAACGCCGGCTGCCGCCGACCCGGACGTCTGCGCCCGGTCGGTGTCGGCCCGATCGATCGTCACTTCAGCCTCCTGTGTCATGCCTGGGCAGGGGTCACCCGGGGACGTAGCCGCGGGTCTTGTCGACGACGTAGAACAGTTCGCGCCCGTCCAGGTAGCGGGCGAGGTTGTCCAGGAAGAGGTCGACCAGCTCGTCGCGCCAGCCGACGACGTCGCCGGACATGTGGGGGGAGACCAGCGACCCGGGCAGTCCCCACAGGGGGGAGACCGCCTTGAGCGGCTCGCGCTCGAACACGTCCAGGGCCGCGCCGTCGATGTCACGGCGTTCCAGGGCTGTGGCGAGGTCGGACTCGACCACGATGGGGCCGCGCGCGACGTTGATCAGTCGCGCGGTGGGCTTCATCAGGTCCAGGAAGCGGTGGTCGACCAGGCCCTCGGTGGCGTCGGTCAGGGGTGCGGCGATGACGACGTAGTCGGCCTCGGGGAGTTCGGCGGCCAGGGTGGTCCCGCCGTCGGCGCCACGCTCCGCCAGGGAGGCCTCGGCCACGGTGCCGAAGTCGGCGTCGCCCGAGCGGGCGACGCGCCCCCCGCCGCGCACGTCCATGCCCACGGCGGAGAGCTTGCGGGCGATGTGGCGCCCGATGGGGCCGGTGCCGATCACCAGGGCCCGCTTGCCGGAGACGCGTTCGGTCTCACGGTGCTGCCACCGGCGTTCCTGCTGCAGGTGCCAGGTCCGGTGGAAGTCCTTGGCGAAGGCGATCACCTGGCCGAGGACGTACTCCGCGATGGGCTCGTCGAAGACCCCCCGCGAATTGGTGACGACGGTTCCGCTCTCCACCAGGCCCGGGAACATGAGGTTGTCCACACCGGTGGTGGCGGCGTGGACCCAGGTCAGGCTGTCGGCCTTGGGCCAGGAGGCGGCGAGCGCCTCGGAGAACAGGTCCCAGACGAGCAGGGCGTGCGTACCCGGCAGAGCGGCGTCGAGGCCGTCCGCCGTGGTGTAGACGACCTCGCCGAGGCGCGGATCGGCGTCGATCCGTTCGTGCCCCGGGGGTAGGTCGCCGCCGTGCAGGACCAGGAGCCTGGGCCGGTCCGGGGCGCTCGGGACGGCCGGTGCGGACGTGGTGGACGGGGCGGAACTGTTCACGGGCGGGCACTCCGGTTGGCGACGTGGTCGGTGCTGACGTGTGCGGTGGGATGTTCGCCCTGCAGGAGAAACGCTAGGGAGCCGACATAGGATTGTCAACAATCCACAAAGTGGCGGATCTGCGGGCAAAACACCACCTCACTCCCCACTCTGACGGGTGCGGGAGCCCACGGGCGCGATCTATTGCCGCGCCTGGCATGTAGATCATAAGATTGTCGACAATCAACAGTGCTGTTGTCGCGTAGTTCGTCACGAAAGTCCGCCAGCACCAGGCTCCCGTCGAAGGGACTCCCGACATTGCCGAGGTACATGACCATCACGCTGCCCAAACGCGGGGTGTCCTGCGTGGCCGAGCTCCTGGACAAGGACGCCCCGCGCACCTGTGAGGCGGTGTGGAACGCACTGCCCCAGGGGGACGCCGTGCAGCACGCCAAGTACGCGCGCAACGAGGTCTACACGATGGTGCCGCGGTTCGCCGAGACCGAACCGGGCCAGGAGAACCCCACCGTCACCCCCATCCCCGGCGACATCGTGTACTTCTCCTTCGACGGAGGCATGCTCGACCGGGGGTTCAAGGAGGACAAGGGGATCGGCCACCTTCCCGGGGTCATCGATCTCGCCCTGTTCTACGGGCGCAACAACCTGCTGCTCAACGGCGATGTCGGCTGGGTCCCCGGCAACGTGTTCGCCACCGTCGTCGAGAACCTGCCCGCCATGGCCGAGGCCTGCAACGACGTCTGGCGCTCCGGCAGTGTCGGCGAGCGCCTCCTGTACGAGCGGCTGGTCCGCTGATCCCGACCGCGGCCACCGCGGCCGGGTCCGTCCCGGGCAGCCGTCGTCCTTCTCCACCAGTCCCGCCAACCGCGGCGGCCCTCGCACCCGGCCGTCGTTTCCCACACACGACACACATCCCGGGAGGTGAGTGACCGATGCGAACTGACGGAGACGGCAGGGTCGTCGAGGACTCCGGAACGGACCACGAGGTCGTCGAGCTGGCGGCCGCGACGCGGACGCCGTGGCAGTCGGGGGTCGGCGTGATCGCGCCCTACGACTTCGCGCTCGACCGCGAGCTGTGGCGGTGGACGCCCGACGACATCTCGCTGCACGTGACGAGGCTGCCCTACGTGCACGTTCCCGTGACCGTCGACCAGGCCGCCGCGCTGAGCCAGGAGGGGAACGTCGCCCCCGCGGTCCGCGCGCTGCTCGCCCCCGAACCGCTGTCCATCGGGTACATGTGCGCCTCCGGCAGCTTCGTGCACGGGGCCGAGGGCGAGCGCCGGCTGCACCGGACGATGACGGACGCCGGAGCGCCCGCCGCGGTCACCACGTCGGGCGCGCTCATCCAGGCGCTGAACGCCCTGGAGGTCGACCGCATCGCCGTCGTCACGCCCTACGTCGACAGCGTGACCGACCGCCTTCTCGACTACCTGGGCGAACACCGCATCAACGTGTCCTCCAGCGTGGGGCTGGGCCTGCTCAGCCACATCTGGAAGGTCGACTACGCGGAGGTCTCCCGGGCGGTGCACTCGGTGGACCACGCGGACGCCCAGGCCGTGTACATCAGCTGCACCAACGTGCAGACCTACGACATCATCGCGCCGCTGGAGCGGGAACTCGGCAAGCCGGTGATCGCCGCCAACCAGGTGACCATGTGGGCGGTCCTCAGGGCGGCGGGCCGGCACGCGGTCGCGCGCGGCCAGAGCCTGCTCAACGCGACGACCCCGACCACCTTGGTGTGAACCGCACGGGACCAGGGACGCAGGACCAACAGAAGGGACGGACATGACCCGCGTCGGATTCCTCTATCCCGGCTTCAGCGCCGAGGACGACTACAAGGTGTTCGAGTCGGTGCTCGACGGCGTCGAGCTCTCCGTCGTGCACACGCTCATGCGCGAGGACGCCCACCGGGTGGACGCCCTGCTCGACGTGGGCAGCGGGGACGTGCTCGCCGAGGGCGCCGGCAAGCTCGCCGGGATGGAGGTCGACGCGGCGGTCTGGGCGTGCACCAGCGGCAGCTTCGTGTTCGGCTGGGAGGGCGCCCGCGAGCAGGTCCGCGGAGTGCGCGAGGCCGCGGGCGCGCCGGCGTCGAGCACGTCGTTCGCGTTCGTGCACGCCCTGAGCCAGCTGCGGCTCTCGCGCGTGGCGATCGCGGCCACCTACCCCGACGACGTCGCGCAGCGCTTCGTCGAGTTCCTGTCCGCGGCCGGGGTGAGCGTGCTGTCCCTGGCCAGCCACGGCATCGCCACCGCGGCCGAGGTCGGGCGCCTGGACCCGGACGAGGCCGTGGACTTCGTCATCACCAACGACCACCCCCGGGCGGAGGCCGTCCTGGTCCCGGACACCGCCCTGCACAGCGCGGACCTCATCGAACCCCTGGAGGCTCTGCTGGGCAAGCCGGTTCTCACCGCGAACCAGGTGAGCGTGTGGGAGGGGCTGCGGCTGGCGGGCGAGACCGGACCCCGGAGCGGACCGGGGGCGCTCTTCCGCGCGGGGTCGGCGGCGGTCACCAGCGCGCTGGCCGCCGGTTAGCCTCGACCACGGAAACGTCCCCTGTGCCACAGGAAAACCGGAGAAGAAGGAAGATCACGTATGTCCGCCCCAGGTCAGCTGAGACCCGTGCCCCGGCGGTCGACCGCCGAACTCATCGCCGACCAGTTGCGCGAGGCGATCATGTACGGCTCGCTGGCCCCGGGCGACCAGCTCGGTGAGGCCGAACTGGCCGGACAGCTGGGAGTGAGCCGCGGTCCGCTCCGCGAGGCGATGCAGCGCCTGGCGCAGGAAGGGCTGCTGCGCAGTGAGCGGCACAGGGGCCTGTTCGTGCGCGAGCTCACCCCCGACGACGTCCGGGACATCTACGTGGCGCGCCTCGCGGTGGAGCGGACGGCGTGCGAGCTGATCATGCGGGGCAACCGGGGCGAGGCTCTGGCGAGGCTCACCCCGGCCCTGGACGCGCTCGCCGAGGCCGCCGCCGGCCGCGACCGGACCGCGATGAGCAACGCCGACCAGTCCTTCCACCGCACGCTCGTCAGCTGCGCGGGCAACCGGAGGCTGGAGCGGATGGCGCAGACGCTGCTCGTGGAGACCCGCATGTGCCTGTCGGTGATGCAGGAGGTCTACCCGGAGCCGGAGGAGATCCTGGAGGAGCACCGGCGCCTGCTCGACGCCATCGTCGAGGGCGACGAGGAACGGCTGCTGGCGCTCATCGAGTCGCACATGGTGGACACGGTCGCGCGGATCAACGCCGAACCCGGAGCCGGATCCGCGCACGGGCCGGAGCCCGAGGCCGACACGGGCGCCTGACGCGCGGGCGGCCGACGGCGCGACGGGCCGGCGGCCGGATCCCCGAGCACCCCGCCCCGAGTCTGGATCCCAGCGGTTCCCGGCTCGTTCGGCCGCACGCGCGGTCGAAGCCGCGTCGTTGCGTTCGCCGGGCGGAGCGGAGGAGGCGCGGCTCTCGTACCGGTGTACCGGGCGCCCGAGTACCCGGGAGGGGCCGGGGTGTCGGGGGGAGCGCCGCACGACGCTCCCCCTCGGGCCTCAGATGCCGCCGATGCCCACGTACTTGGTGTCGAGGAACTCGTCGATGCCCACGCGGCCGCCCTCGCGGCCCAGGCCGGAGTGCTTCACCCCGCCGAAGGGGGCCGCGGGGTTGGACACGACGCCCTGGTTCAGGCCGACCATGCCGGTCTCCAGGGCCTCGCTGACCCGCAGGGCGCGGTTGAGGTCGCTGGTGTAGAGGTAGCTGACCAGGCCGAACTCGGTGTCGTTGGCGACGCGGAGCGCCTCCTCCTCGGTGTCGAAGGTGAGCACGGGGGCCACCGGGCCGAAGATCTCGGTGGTGGACAGCTCCGCGGCGAAGGGCACGTCGGCGAGCACGGTGGGCTGGTAGAAGTGCCCGGCGCCCTCACCCGGGCCGCCCCCGACCAGGACGCGCGCGCCGCGGTTGACCGCGTCGTCGACCAGGCCCTGGACCTTGTTGCGCGCCTTGTCGTCGATGAGCGGGCCCACGTTGACCCCGTCGTCCAGGCCGCGGCCCATGCGCAGCGCGCCCATGCGTTCGCTGAGCCGGCGCGCGAACTCGTCGGCGATCCCCGCCTGGGCGTAGATGCGGTTGGCCGCGGTGCAGGCCTCGCCGATGTTGCGCATCTTGGCCAGCATCGCACCCTCGATGGCGGCGTCGAGGTCGGCGTCGTCGAAGACGAGGAACGGCGCGTTCCCGCCGAGCTCCATGGAGGTGCGCAGGACCTGCCCGGCGCTCTGTTCGAGGAGTTTGCGGCCCACGGCGGTGGATCCGGTGAAGGAGAGCTTGCGGATCCGGCCGTCGCTGAGCAGGGGTTCGGTGATGCCGCCGGGGTCCGTGGTGGGCAGGACGCTGAGGACGCCCTCGGGCAGCCCCGCCTCGGAGAGGATCCCGGCCAGCGCCAGGGCGCACAGGGGCGTCTGGTGGGCCGGTTTGAGGATCATGGTGCAGCCCGCGGCGATGGCGGGGCCGATCTTGCGGGTGCCCATCGCCATGGGGAAGTTCCAGGGGGTGATGAGCATGCAGGGGCCGACCGGCTGGCGCATGATGAGGAAGCGCGACTTGCCGTCGGGCGAGGTGGAGAAGCCCCCCTCGATACGGACGGCCTCCTCGGAGAACCAGCGGAGGAACTCGGCGGCGTAGGCGATCTCGCCACGGGCCTCGGCGAGGGGCTTGCCCATCTCCAGGGTCATCAGGACGGCCAGGTCCTCCTGGCGTTCCATGAGCAGCTGGTAGCCCCTGTGGAGGATCTCGCCCCGTTCGCGGGGGGCGACCTTCGCCCAGCCGGGCTGGGCCCGCTGCGCGGCGTCCAGAGCGACGAGGGCGTCCTCCTTGCCCGCGTCGGACACCTCGCAGAGGGTCTCGCGCGTGGAGGGGTCCTCGACGGCGAGGACGGCCCCCGAAGCGGCGTCGGTCCAGGCGCCTCCCACGAAGAGCTTCTTGTCCACCTGCGCGACGACGCGTGCTTCCCGATCCGACATGTTCGCTACTCCCCAGTCGATATATCGACCCGTGAACGGGCCTGTGGACAGAACTGCCCGACGTGCGCCCTCTGGACACCGTCCGGTGAGGATGTTTCCATAGGCGTGTCGATTGTCAACAATCCTACGGAACTCGCAAGACGGAAGTGAGGCAGCGCATGGCGGAGCTCTCCCCGGCCCTGAAGCAGGCGACCCCGGTGGTGGCCGCACGGGGCGAGGGTGTCCACATCTACGACGAGGACGGTCGCCGCTATCTCGACTTCACCGCCGGCATCGGCGTCACCAGCACGGGGCACTGCCACCCCCGGGTCGTGGCCGCCGCCCAGGAGCAGGTGGCGACGCTGATCCACGGCCAGTACACCACCGTGATGCACCGGCCCCTGCTGCGACTCACCGAGCGTCTGGGCGAGGTCCTGCCCGAGGGCGTCGACCGGCTGTTCTACGTGAACTCCGGCAGTGAGGCCGTCGAGGCGGCCCTGCGCCTGGCCCGCCAGGCCACGGGGCGGCAGAACGCGGTGGTCTTCCAGGGTTCCTTCCACGGGCGCACCATGGGAGCGGCGTCGCTGACGACCTCCGGTGTGAAGATCCGCGCGGGGATCGGCCCGCTCGCCCCGGGTGTGGTGGTCTCCCCCTTCCCGTACGCCTACCGCCTGGGGCTGTCCGAGGCCGAGGCCGTCGAGTACGCGCTCAAGGAGCTGGACTACCAGTTCGCGACCGTGACCTCACCGAAGGACACCGCCGCCGTGTTCATCGAGCCCGTGCTCGGCGAGGGCGGCTACGTCCCGGTGCCGGACGCCTTCCTCCAGGGCCTGCGCGAGCGCGCGGACCAGCACGGCTTCCTCCTCGTCATGGACGAGGTGCAGACGGGCTTCGGCCGGACGGGCACGTTCTGGGGCCACGAGCCCTCGGGGGTCCGCCCGGACATCGTCATCACCGCCAAGGGCCTCGCCAGCGGGTTCCCCCTCTCCGCGATCGCCGCCCCGAACGCGATCATGGAGAAGGCCTGGCCGGGCTCCCAGGGCGGCACCTACGGCGGCAACGCGGTCTCCTGCGCGGCCGCCCTGGCCACCCTGGACGTCATCCAGGAGGAGGGGCTGGTGGAGAACGCGGCCCGGCAGGGCGAGCGGCTGCGCGAGGGCCTGGAGAAGGTCGCGGGCGCCAACCCGGTCATCGGCGACGTGCGCGGACGCGGACTGATGCTGGGCAACGAGTTCACCGCCGCCGACGGCTCCCCCGACGGGGCCACCGCTCTGCGCGCCCAGCAGGCCGCCGCCGAGAACGGCCTGCTGCTGCTCACGTGCGGCCCGGCGGGCAACGTGGTCCGGATGATCCCGCCGCTGGTCGTCACCGGCGACCAGGTGGACACCGCCGTCTCCCTGTGGGCCGCCTCGGTGGAGGAGGCCACCGCCTGACCGGGGCGGCACGTACGATCGGCCGCCCCGGCACGGACTCCGCGCCGGGGCGGCCACGCGGAGGCCGCGGGCGGACACGCAGGCGTCCCGCGGGGATCCCGGCTCAGGGTTGACGCGGTGGTTTCGCGAGCGACAGATGGGGACCAGTTCATTCACTCCGGCCCCCACGTGAGGCGGTCCCGATGACCGATCGAACTCTGCTCCCGGGCGGAGCGCCCCTCGCCGTCCGTACCGGCGGCGTCGCACTGGCCTGCGCCGCCGCGCTCCCCCTGACCTCGTGCGCGACGGGCTCCCCCGCCGAGGTGGAGACCGTCGCCGGCCCGGCCTCCGCCTCGTGCGGCCTGTTCTTCGACGACTTCGACTACGGCGGCCCCACCGACCCGGCCCTGGGCGAGCAGGGCTGGAACGTCCGCAGCCGGGCCGGCGGCCCCGGTGTGCCGGGCGCGTCCTGGGACGTCGACAACGTCTCCTTCACCGACGAGGACGGCGACTCGCTGCTGCGCCTGTCCTCGACCACGGACGGCACCCCGGCGGGCACCAGCCAGGCCGGGCTGGCCTTCGGGGAGGAGAAGTTCCACGAGGGCACCTACGCCGCCAAGGTCAGGTTCGCCGACACCCCGGCGTCCGGCCAGGACGGCGACACCGTGCTGCAGACCTTCTACACGATCACTCCCCTGGCCTTCGACAACGACCCCGCCTACAGCGAGCTCGACGTCGAGTACCTGCCCAACTCGGGCTGGGGCGCCCCGGCGGAGGCCGTCTACCTGACCTCGCACCACACCTACCAGCGCGAACCCTGGGAGGCGGACAACACCAGCGACGTGGTGGACCGCTCCTTCGAGGGGTGGCGCGACCTGGTGATCCAGGTGGACGGCGGCGTGGTCCGCTACTACGTCGACACGCGCCTGCTGGCCGAGCACAGCGGGAAGTACTACCCGTCGTCGCCGATGTCGATCAACTTCAACCAGTGGTTCATCGACATGAGCGGCCACACCGGCGGCCCGAGCACCTATGTGCAGGACGTCGACTGGGTGTACCACCAGCAGGGCGAGTCCGTGGCGCCGGAGGAGGTCGACCGACGCGTGGGCGAGCAGCGCGACGCCGGTGTCTCCCGCGTCGACGGCGTGGAGCTCGGCGGGACGTGCTGACCCGTAGCCGCTTCAGGCGGCACCGGTACGCAGCGCAAGCGTGGCATGCCGGGCCGCCGTCCCGCATGGCCGGGGTCACACGGAAAAGTTGCTCAAAGCCCTCCCCGCACCGTGATACAGTCGGAGACGTCGCCAGGGAGGCCAAGGCCGAACGGGCGACACACAAATGAATACCTGCACTCGTAGCTCAATGGATAGAGCATCTGACTACGGATCAGAAGGTTGGGGGTTCGAGTCCTCCCGAGTGCACCACCTTGAGACAGTGGAGAAGCCGCCCGAACTGCGAAAGCAGCTCGGGCGGCTTCTTTTGTGCCGGAGCACGACATCCGGCTGGCAACGGGCGGAGCCCGGGCGGCGGTGCCGTCCGGGCTCGCTGGGACTGCGTTGAAGACCGCTGGCCCACGGTGTCACTCCTGCGCGGACCAGGAGTGGAGTGTGGTGGAGGTGTTCCAAGCCCGCTTGGCGACGGCGGGCTGGGCTGCTCCGGCCAGGTCGAAGACGAAGCGTTCCAGCTCGAAGTTGACCCATGGGTGGTTGGGGGCGAGCGCCTGGCAGACGTCGGTCATGGCCGTGGTCGGATCGATGCCCAGCAGCCCAGAGTAGCGGGCGGCGGCAGTGGGGGTACGGCTGCGACCTGCGGCGCAGTGCAACAGCACCTGTTTGCCCTCCTGGCGCAGGCCGTGCACGGCGCGAGCGGCCTGGTCGAGGGTGTAGTGGCCGTGGGCGTTGGCTCCGGGACGGTCGATGAGCCAGATCCGCAGGTGGTCGCGTGCGGGGACGTGGGCGAAGTCGGCGGTGCCGACGCGGCACAGGGAGACCACGGCGTCCACGTCCAGATCGGCGGGGTCGAGGTCGGCCAGGGGCAGGTTGCCCAGGATGACGCCGTCATCGTGCGGATGGGCCACACGGTAGGGCGTGAGGGCGTTGGCGTTGCGGGGGTGGCGGTCGACCAGGGGCCAGACGTGGCGGTCGGGCATGTGGTGGTGACTGATGCGCACACCCAGCCCGATGAGGTCGCGTGCTGTGGTCTCGGGCCAGCCGTGGACGGCGCGCTGCCAGTGCCAGGGCACGGCCGAGACGCCCCAGCGGGCGCCGAGCAGGGCTCCGGCGATGGCGGCGACTGTGTTGGTGTCGTGTCCGGCGCGCACGGCGGCTTCCAGGGCCAGGCGCAGGTGGTCGGCGGCGAAGACGCCCTTGGCTGGGTTGTTGGCGGGCACGGGTGTGCGGGTGATCGCGGACCAGGCGGCCTGGAGCGCGGTGACGACGTAGCCGTTGTCGGGAAAGGTGTGCGGGTCCTGGGATTCGGCTTCGTCCAGCCAGGTGTGCCACTGGGCCCGGCGTTCGGTGGGCAGGAGTGCCACTCCGGCGCGGACACCGTCGAAGTTCGCGTGGAGTACGGCGTGGCGGATGGCCTCGCACCAGATCACGCAGGCGTCCCCGGCCAGGGGGTCGGCGTGGGTGAGTTCGCTGACCAGGCGGGCGGCTTCGGCGGTTTCCCCGGCGTCGTGCAGGCCGTAGAGGGCGACGGGTCCGGTGCGCGTCAGCGACCCGTTGCCCGCCGCGTGGCGCCCTGACTTCCACAGGTCACGGGCTTGGCGAAGCATGGCGCCGGCGACCCAGGGGGTGGCCGCGTCGTCCTGGACGGCGACGGGCTGGGTGTCGACCAGGGCTTGGGCGATGCACACCGCCATCTGGGTGTCGTGGGAGTACTCCCCCGGTGCGTAGGGGCCGAGGCCGCCGCCGATCATCTGCGGGGACTGGTCGCGGTCGAGTCGGGAGCGGAACTCGTAGGGGACACCGAGTGCGTCGCCGCAGGCGGCGGCGAGTAGGACGCCGGCGGCCCGGTCGTCCTGATGGGCGGTGGGCGTCTTGGGTAGGACCATATGGGCTCCTGATCTGAGACGGGCGAGCGGAACGACTGGGCATGTGGAGCAACCCCTGGAGGTTCTCCGTGTCAGAGTTCGGCGCGGGAGGCGGGGCGCAGGTTGACTCCCGGGCCCTGATTTCCCGGATGCCGTGGCATGGGCCCACGGGCCCGAGGAGGAAGCACCCCGACCATGCGGCGGGGAGTGGTGTCGTCGGTCAGGAGCCGTCCCGCAACCGCTCGAGGCCGTCGAGGATCAGGTCGAGCCCGAACTCGAACCCCTCACCGTGGGATGGCTGCTCCAGGTGGTGGCGGATGTGGGCCACAAGGTCGGGGAACTCCGCGAGCGGCGACGACCGCAGCATCGGTTCGCCCAGTTGCCGCATCTGTTCGTCGTCGAGCGCAAACCCGATCGCCCGCATCGCGTGGCCGACGATGTGGTCCTCGATGGCGTGGTAGCCGCGGTCGAGGAGGTCGGGCGGAAACCCGGCTTCGCGCAGGCTCCGCAGGGCGTGGTCCATGTAGCGCATCCGTACGGGGCCCAGAGTGATGCGCGAGGTCCACAGCGCGGGCAGCCACGTGTGGCGCATCAGCACGGCATGCGCCGAGACAGCGCGCCGCCGCGTGAACCGCCGCCAGTCGGTGCTGTCCTCGGGTAGCTCGATCTCGTCGGCGGCCCACTCGATCATGCCGTCCAACAGGTCGTCCTTGTTGTCGACGTGGTTGTAGAGCGCCATCGCTTCCACCCCGAGTTCTCGCCCGAGCCGACGCATCGACAGCGCTTCGGCACCTTGCGCGTCCGCCAGGCGGACGCCGGCTTCGATCACCCGCTGACGGCTCAGCGTGACGCGGTGTTCGGCGGGACCCCGCTTCGGCACTGGTGGCTTTCCCTTCTTCCTTGACTGGCTGTGGACTTCAACTTAACATACGGCGTAAATATTTACGGCGTAAATACTGAGGGGGAGCACGAGAGCGACCGTCCCGCATGCCTACGGGGTCCCGGCCGACGTGTCGGAGCTCAGCGAGGCCGACCGCCCGTCCTGATCGCGGCACCCACCGATCGTCCGCACACCCAGGGAGTCCCACATGGCACCACCGAACGGAACACGTTCCGGAGCACACCTCACCGCCGACGACAGAGGTCTCCTGCGCTGGGGCGGCCTGACCGCTCTGGCCGGCAGCGCCGTCTTCGTCGCAGTCCTGGTCCTCGTGATCTTCCACATCGGCTCGGACCCCGCCGGGCCCGAGGGTCCGATCTCACGGTTCCCCGAGATCCGCGCGGCCCGGACCGTGGAGAACGGCCTCTACCTGCTCGCCCTCCTGCTGTGGGCGCCGTTGTCCGTGGCCCTCCACCGTGGCCTGCCCGGCGCGCGGTCGGCGTCCGCGCGCTTCGGAAGCGTGCTCAACCTGCTGGGCCTGGCGGTCCTCGCCGCAGGCGCCCTGCCCCACGTCGTGGCCGTCCACCTGTCGGATCGCTTTCACGCCGCCGACGCCACCCCCGGGGAACGGGAGACCCTCGTCCTCCTCTGGCAGGCCGCTCAGGGCCTGTTCGACGCGATCCTGTTGGCGGGGCTGCTCATGCTGTCGATCGGTGTGATCCTGGTCGGCTTCGCCATGAACCGCGGCGCGGGCTTCGGCCGGCTCGTCGGGGGCGCCAGCGTCGGTCTGGGAACGGTGGGGCTGGCCGCCGCCACGGTCATGCTCATCGACCCCCGGTCACCGTCCGGGGGCGTCACGGTCCTGGCGCTCATCGTCTTCCACCTTCTCGCCGGCTGGAAGGCGTACCGGCTCTCCGGCCGACCCTCGCCTGCGGCCGAGCCGCTGGAGAGGGGGACGCAGGAATGACCTCGTGATGACGGTGACGATGACCACCCAGTCGACCGGCGTCGCGCTCAAACCGACATCAGCAACGGTGTCTTCGACCGCTTCCGGTCCCTGCCGATCTGGCATCCCACCGCGTTGATCGGTCCGCTGCTGGCGGACCTGGTGCGCTACGCGACCAGTGCCGCGGTCATCGTCGTTGTCGGCGTGCTGCTCGGTTTCCGCCCACACGCCGGTCCTCTCGGGCTGCTGGCCGGCGTCGGGTTGGTGCTGGTGTTCGCCTGGAGCCTGTCGTGGGTCTGGACGACCTTCGGGCTGCTGGCCCGCAGGCCCGAGTCGATGATGTTCATCGGGATGCTGGTGACGTTCCCGCTGACCTTCGTCAGCAATGTGTTCGTCGATCCCGCCACCCTGCCCGGGTGGCTGAGGGGCTTCGTCGACCTCAACCCGGTCTCGTGGCTGGTGACCGCGACACGCGGGTTGATGCACGGCGACCCGGTGGCGTTGCAGGTCGGCAGCGTCTTGCTGGCCTGCGTCGGCATCGTCGCGGTCTTCGCACCCGTGACGATGCGGCTGTACCGCCGCGAGCGGTGACTCGACGCCCCGGGCCGCGACCACGGGTGCGCCGGGCGCAGCCCGGCGCACCAGAGCCCATGGGCTCTGCGGTGGTGTCCGCAGGACCGCCTGGCACGGACCCGACGGGACACCGTGCCCCGCCCTCGTTCTCGGTCGGCGAGCGGGGCTCAGGGAGCGTGCACGATCATGAGCGGACAGGGCGCGCAGTGCAGCAGACCGTGCGTGGTCGCCCCCAGTGCCACGCGTGGGAAGCCGTGGCGCCCCCGTGCCCCGACCACGAGCAGGTCGGCGTCCCGCGCGGCCTCGGTCAAGGCGGTCACCGGATACTCCTCCACGACCCGTGCCTCGACCGATACGTCCGGGTGCTCGGCGCGCACGGGGGCCAGGTCGCGTTCCAAACGCTCTTCCTCGGACGTGTCCACCACCGCGGGCGCTGAGAGGTCGACCGGCCGCCAGGCGCGCAGGACCCGCACCCGTGCTCCGCGGAGAGAGGCCTCGTCGAACGCCGCGGCCAGGGCTCGCCGACCGTGCGGTGAGCCGTCGTCGCCCGCCACGATGAGCCGCTCACCCGCTGCCCGGGACTCGGATCCGACCACGACCACCGGAGCGGGGGAGTGCGCGGCGACCCGGTAGGCGACCGAACCCACCCGCATCCCCGGGACAGCGCTCCGCCCACGGAGGCCGACGACGATCATCGCGGCCTGTTCGGCGCGGTTCACGAGCGCTGTGGCCGGGGAGTCCAGCACCGCGGCCTGTTCGACGGCGACGTCGGGCCATGTGTCCCGAACCCTGCGCCGTGCCCCGTCGAGCACGGCGTCGATCTCTCCGCGGACTCTCTTCTCGGACAGGGTGAACGCGACCTCGGCCGATGGCATGGCGAACGCCGTCAGCAGGAGCAGGCCGCAGCGGCGCCGGGATGCTTCGGCAGCGGCCCAGTCGACCGCTCTGAGCGCCGCGTCCGAGCCGTCCGCGCCCACCAGAATCGGCCGCGTCATGGAGATCCCTCCGTTCGAGTCCGGCACGTGTGCCCCAGTTCCCGCCGCAGGGCGCGGTGCCGGTGCTGTGTCCGGGGTCCGGTGTGCCGTTGGCGCGAAGGCCGAACGGCAGCCGGGCCAGGCTACAACACGCAACTCCGAAGGGTCATGATGGCAACACTGAGGGTTGTCTGGAGTGTGGCGGCCACGGGACGAAGGGGGGCTCCAGCACGGACTGCGACCCCGAGTGGGTCCGGCGAGGGCGTCGCCGTGCCGCACGCTCCGTCACCGCGGTTTCCGGGACCGGAGCGACCAGGGGACCAAGGGAGGACGGGCCCGGGTCCAACGTCCCCGCACCGGGGGCAGTCCGTGCCGTGCCCCGTGCACGCGGCCGGGGCAGGGAGGGAGTGGACCAGGTGGGACCGGTGAGGGAGGAGCCCATGAACGAGACCGTAGGCGACCTGATGACCGAACACGTCTTCGCCGCACGGGAGGACACCGGGTACAAGGGCCTCGCCGCCTTCATGCGTCGCAAGCATGTCAACGCACTGCCCGTGGTGGACGTCCGGAACCGGGTGCTCGGTGTCGTCTCGACGGCCGACCTCCTCACCAAACTCGCCGATCCCGATCCCGAGGAAGGCTACATGGCCGAGCCCCTCCGCGAACGGCTCGACCGGATCAAGAGCAGCGCGGCCGTGGCCCGGGACCTGATGACGGCTCCGGCCGTCACCGTCACCGCCGACGCGCAGCCCCGCGAAACAGCGGCCCTCATGCGTCACCGCAGGGTCAAGCGCCTGCCCGTGGTCGACGGTGACGGCCGCCTCATCGGAATCGTGAGCCGATCCGACCTGCTGCGGGTGTACGAGGTGACCGACGACGAGCTCCAGCGGACGGTGGACCGCGAGATCGTGCACGGAAGGCTCGGGCTGGCCGATGTCGAGACCGCGGTCCGCCGAGGCGTGGTCACCCTGACCGGCAACGTGCCCCACCGGTCCGACATCCCCCGGCTGGCGCACGCCGTGCGGGCCGTCGAGGGAGTGGTGCGCGTCGACTGCCCTCTGTCCTACGACCACGACGATCTGGCGGTCCTGGGGCCGGCGGTGTGACGGTGGCTCGGCCCGGAATCCGGACGATGCCGGTGGAGGCTTCCCATGACCGCTGAACCCTACGTCGTCCGCCTCGACGAGGTGGGCCTGGCCGACCTCGCCCGGGTGGGCGGCAAGAACGCCTCGCTCGGGGAGATGATCCGGTACCTCTCAGGCGAGGGGATCGCCGTGCCGGGAGGCTTCGCCACCACGGCCGCCGCCTACCGGCACTTCCTCGAGACCAACCGGATCACGGACCTGGTCGCCGACCAGGTCGGACGCCTGGCCCGGGGAGCCCCGATCCCCGAGGTCGGGGCCGCCGTGCGCGGGCTCGTCCTTGCCGGGGACTTCCCCGATGATCTGCGGACCGCGGTGCTGGACGCCTACGCCGACCTGGCGGCGGCGGGGCGGGACCACCGCTCCGGTGTCGCGGTGCGCAGCAGCGCGACCGCCGAGGACCTCCCCGGAGCCAGCTTCGCCGGACAGCAGGACAGTTTCCTCAACGTCGTGGGCGGCGAGGCACTGCTGGAGGCGTGCAAGCGCTGCTACGCGTCCCTGTTCACCGACCGGGCCATCGGCTACCGCCGGGACCAGGGCTTCGACCACCTGTCCATCGCCCTGTCGGTCGGAGTCCAGCCCATGGTCCGGGCCGACCTCGCCTGCGCGGGCGTCGCCTTCACCGTGGACACCGAAACCGGTTTTCCGCACAGCGCGGTGGTCAGCGCCGCCTTCGGGCTCGGCGAGGGAATCGTGAGCGGAGCGGTCGACCCCGACCAGTACACCGTCTTCAAACCCGCGCTGGACACCCCCGACCTGGTCCCCGTCATCTCCCGGAGCCTCGGGGACAAGGCGCAGCGGACCGTCTACGCCGAGGACGGCCAGGGTGTGCGGGCGGTGCCCACGAGCCCCGGGGAACGGAGCGCGTGGGCGCTCGGCACCGACGAAGTGCTCACCCTGGCGCGGTGGGCGGTGGCCATCGAGGACCACTACGGCACCCCGATGGACATCGAATGGGCCAAGGACGGTCCGGACGGCGGCCTCTTCGTGGTCCAGGCCAGGCCGGAGACCGTGCACTCCCACCGGTCCACCGCCTCCATACGCCAGTACCGGTTGACCGAAGCAGGCGAACCCCTGGTCACCGGGCAGGCCGTGGGGGACGCGATCGGCGCCGGACCCGCGTGCGTACTGCGCGGCCCTGAGGACATCCCCCGGTTCCGGCCCGGATCGGTGCTCGTCACCGCCGTCACGGCCCCCGACTGGGAGCCGGTGATGAAGCAGGCGGCGGCCATCGTGACCGACCACGGGGGCCGCACCTCGCACGCGGCCATCGTCAGCCGAGAGCTGGGACTGCCCGCCGTCGTGGGAACCGGTGGAGCCACCCGGCTCATCAGGCCCGGACAGGACCTCACCGTCTCCTGTGCCCAAGGCGGTGTCGGCCGCGTCTACCCCGGCCTGCTCGAGTACGAGAGCCGTGAGGTCGACATGGACGCCATCCCGGCCACCCGCACCGCCGTACGCCTCAACCTGGCCGACCCCGACGCGGCGCTTCGCTGGTGGCGCCTCCCCGCCGACGGGGCCGGGCTGGTGCGCACCGAGTTCGTGGTCGGCACCCTCATCGGGGTCCATCCCATGGCCCTCCTGCACCCGGAAGGACTGGACGCGGCCGACCGCGAACGCGTCGCCGAGGCGGCGTCGGGATATGCCGACGGCCCGGAGTTCTTCGTCGACCGCCTGGCACAGGGGATCGCCGTGATCGCGGCCTCGCGCTGGCCGAGCCCGGTCCTCGTGCGCATGAGCGATTTCAAGTCCAACGAGTACGCGCGCCTGCTCGGCGGTGGACCGTTCGAACCCCGCGAGGAGAACCCCATGATCGGCTGGCGGGGGGCCAGCCGGTACCACAGCCCTGGCTATCGGGAGGCTTTCGCCCTGGAGTGCCGCGCCATCACGCGCGTGCGCACCGTCATGGGACTGGGCAACGTCGAGGTGATGATCCCGTTCTGCCGGACCCCGGCCGAGGCCGACCTGGTGCTGTCGGCCATGGGGGAGTCGGGTCTGCGCCGCGGTGACGGCGGCCTGCGCGTGCATGTGATGGCGGAGATCCCCGCCAACGTCATCCTCGCCGCCGAGTTCGCTGAGCGCTTCGATGGATTCTCCATCGGCAGCAACGACCTCACCCAGTTGACCCTGGGCGTGGACCGTGATTCCGCTCTGCTCGCGGACGTGTTCGACGAGCGGGATCCGGCGGTGGTGCGCAGCATCGAGCGCCTGATCACCGACGCCCACGCGGCCGGTCGGCCCGTGGGGCTGTGCGGGCAGAGGCCCGGCGACGACCCGGCGTACGCCGGGCTCCTGGTCGAGGCCGGGATCGACTCGGTGTCGGTGGCGCCGGACGGCTTCCTCGCGGTCAAGGAGAACGTCGCCGCGGCCGAGCGGAGACGGAACCCCTGAGCCGCGTATGGCGGCGCCGCACCCTACTGCTCGGACCCGTCCAGCTACTGCTCGGACCCGTCCAGGTCAAGGGACTGGCCCGCCAGGGCCCCGCCGTCCACCAGGAACTCGCACCCCGTGGAGTAGGTCGCCAGGGTGGCGACGAAGTGCACCATTCGCGCCACCTCCTCGACGTCCCCGAAACGGGGGATCGGCTGCCCCGCGGCCACCGAGTCGTCCATCCCCTCCGTCATCGGAGTGCGGATCGGCCCCGGGTGGACCGAGCACACGCGGATGCCGTCAGCGGCGAACTCCAGCGCCGCGGTCCTCGTCAGCCCGCGCACCGCCCACTTGCTCGCAACGTAGGCACCCAGGTTCGCGTAGCCCTGCAGTCCGGCCGTCGAGGACAGGTTGACGATCGCAGCGCCCGGAACACCGCGCAGCAGCGGGAGGGCCGCGCGCATGCCCAGCCAGGTGCCGACCAGATTGACGTCGAGCACCCGACGCAGTTCCTTCTCCTCCTGGGCCTCGATCGGAGCCACGGCCAGGATCCCGGCGTTGTTGACCAGTACGGTGAGGTGACCCGTCCAGCGGTGGCACAGCTCGGCCGCGGCGCCCCAGTCCGAGGCCGAGGTCACGTCCACGTGGACGTACCGGGCACCTCCGCCGAGCGCGGCGGCCGTCCGGGCCCCCTCGTCGTCGAGGACGTCGGCGATCAGCACGGCCCACCCCTGCCCCGCGAAGGTGCGGGCCACGGCGGCGCCGATGCCCCGCGCACCGCCGGTGACCATGACGGTGTTCTCCTGAGCCCTGGCGTCCATGGTGTCCTCCGAACGTGGCCGGGCCGATGGCGTCCTCGGAACGCGAGCCCGAGGCCGGCCTTCAGTAGCGGCTCCCGCCTCCCCGCCGGCCTTCGGGTCGACGCGCCACGATCTCCATCGTTCTGGGCTGCCCCTCCTTCGATGGTCGCTCCCTGTCCCCTGTGGTGCGAGCGTCGTACGTCCTCGGGCGCGGGTTCCTTGGTCCCCGGGTGGGGCGTGCCTCGCCGCGCGCCACCGACGCCGTTCTCTCCTCGAGCCGGATCTCGATGGGCGCACGTCCCGACGGCGGCACGGTGAACCCCACGTCGCACTGGCCGACGTACGGACGCACGCCCTCGTTCCCGGACGGCGTGCAGGTCCGCTCTGCGCCGGCCGCGCCCGCGCCGTCGGCAGGCGCACCACAAGCCGTGTGCCCGCCGACGGTCGGGGCGGCCGTCACATCGTGAGGGCGTCCTCGAACTCCCCGGCACGCTCCGGGCACATGTGCTCGATACCGATCCGCAGGGCCTCGGAATCGCCGCCCTCGCTGAGGAAGCCGAACACGAACAGGGCCGGGTCCTCGGCCTCGCACGCGGACTCCATCGTGGCGGTGACGTCGTCCATGTCGTCGGCCACCGAGATGCCTTGGTCCTCCAGGGCCTGGCGGTGGGCGTCCTGGTCGTAGGCGTTGCCCGAACAGGCCGTCGCCGTGAGCAGGCCGACGGTGGCGGTCAGGGGAAGAACGGCGCGCATGGAATGACTCCTCGCCTCGGGGGATGGCCAGGTTGGACGCGCCCCGCGCCCTGACGGTTGACCACACCGGACACACGGATCACCGTGGCACCGATGTTGGGCGTTGGCACAGAGATCTGCTAACAGCCGGTGATAAGCGCAGATCAGTGGGTATCGTTTCATTACGAAACGTGACGCCTCCCCTACTCTCCCTTCCTTCCGCCCTGGAGGCCCCATGCCCGAACCCGACAAGCTTCAGTGGCGAAGCGACTTCGGATGGTCACCGTACTCGCCCGCTTCGTGGGCCAACCCCCGCTCCGGGTTGGTCATCCACTACGACAGCACCGACCAGGGACTGGCCGGGGAACCGCACGCTGCGTGCGTCTCGTACTGGCAGAGGACACGCGCCTTCCACACCGGGCCGAGCCGGGGCTGGGCCGATATCGGCTACTGCGTGGACGAGGCCACCGAGATCCTCACCGAGGACGGGTGGAGGAACTTCCGTCAGATCGAGGAGGGCGTCGTCGTCCTCACCCTGGACCACGAGACCGGCATGTCTCAGTGGCAGCCGATCGAGGCCGTGAACGTCTTTCCGGCGAAGCCGCGCGAACTGGTCCGTATGGCGGGCCGGGAACACTCCTCCCTGACCACCGCTCAGCACCGCTGGCCGGTTGAACGCTACTCCCGGCGGACCGGAACCCGGCGTCGGACGTCAGCCGACGGCAGGTGGGCCGGTACAGGCCGGCCCGAGCGCACGCGGCAAGGGCATGAGCGTGTGTGGGCGACCACGGACAGCCTCACCCTCCGGGACCGCATCCCCCTCTCTGCTCCGTGCGACGACCTGCCGACCGGTCCGAAGTGGTCGGATGCCCTCGTCGAACTGGTGGCGTGGTTCTGGGCCGAAGGGCAGAGGACGCCGCAGAGCCGGAGCCGCCTCCCCGGCACCGGCGTGGTCATCGACCGCTCGGACGCCGAGAACCCGGAGCACGTGGCCCGGATCAGGGGCGCGCTGCACGTCCTCCTCGGCCCGCCATGCCGATCCCTGCCTCGATCGGACGGCGGGTCGGACGGTCTCCCCCGGTGGTGGGAGGCCCGAGACCGGCACCTGACCGAGTTCCACCTGTCGGTGGACGCAGGCGCCCTGATACTCGAACAGGCACCCGATCGCGTTCCCACGTACGCTTTTCTGCGTTCCCTGACCCGGGCCCAACTCGATCTGTTCATCGCCGTCTCCCTCATGGCCGACGGCCACACCGACCGAACGGTCGACGAGCGGGCACTCAGCCGGAACAGCAGGGAGGCCGCGGAGGCGTTCCAGTTCGCGGCGACGCTGGCCGGACACGCGACGTCACTGCGTCGCCGTCCGCCCGACGCGTCCACGAACGACGACACGTGGGACGTCGGGCTGCGCCGAAGGACCCACTTCTCCCCCCGGGTGGCGGCCGCGAGGAAGTCGGTGTTCCGCATCTCTCGCGAGGCCTACGACGGCCACATCTGGTGCCCGACGACACCGAACGGCACCTGGCTGGCCCGACGGGAGGGGACGGTGTACTTCACAGGGAACTCCTTCATGTGCTGTGCGCACGGATACGTGATGGAGGGCCGCGGCCTGTTCCGCACCCAGGCCGCACAGCCGGGTGGGAACTCGACCTACTACTCGTGCACACTGGCGACAGGACCGAAGGACCCGATCACCGCCGCGCAGGTCAACGCGGTCCGCCAGCTGCGGGAATGGCTCATGGAACCGCGGTCGTCGATCGCCGGGACGGTCAGGGGCCACCGCGACTTCGTGGCCACCTCCTGCCCCGGGGAGAAGGCCTACGACATGGTGCGGGACGGCACGTTCCGCGCGGCGGCGCGGTGGGGCGACGAGGCACCCGACGCGGACGAACGCCCGGCGCCCGACCCTGACCCGCCCCGGCGACCCGAGCCGGGGACGGACGCACCTCCGTTCCCGTTGCCGCGCGGCCATGCCTTCGGCCCGAGGAGCGGGCCGGTCTGGCAGGTTAGCGGCTACTACTCGCACCGCGAGGACCTGCGCCGGTGGCAGCGCAGGATGCGCGACCGGGGCTGGATCATCACGCCCGACGGCCTGTACGGCGACCAGACCGAGGCGGTCACCAGAACATTCCAGGCTGAGAAGGACCTGGTGGACGACGGTCTGATCGGTGTTCGGACCTGGGCGGCCGCCTGGACCGCACCCATCACCTGACCGGCTCGCGACGGTCACCGCCCCGGCTCACCCTCACGGCGGTGACCTCCTCGTCCGGCGGCCCCGGCTCGGGCTGCGGGCGACCGTCCTTCGAGAACGCCCACCAGGGCCGCGGCGACGCGGGCGACGGCGTGGTCGTCGTCGTGGGCCAGGTGGCGCAGGACCTCCAGCCCGGTGGTTCCCGCGAGCTCGACCAGCGCCTGGGTGAGGCGGATCCGCGTCGCGGAGTCAGCGGTGGGCGCGGCGAGTTCGTCGATCAGGGCGGCCGTGATCCGGTCCGCGCGCCCGGGGTCCTGGGACAGCGTTCCCAGGACCTCCGCGGCCTCCACGTCGTTGGCCCCCTCGACCACCATGCCGACCAGTGCGGGCACCGCCGCGGCCGCGCCCCGCCGGCCCAGAGCCAGAGCGGCGTGCCCGCGCACCGTCGGATCCGCGTCCCGCAGGGCGTCCGTGAGCACCGCGTCCGCCCCCGGGGCGTCGGCCATACCGGCGATCGCCAGCACCGCGCGCCGCCGGATGTCGACGTCCTCCGAGCGCGCTCCCGCCTCCAGCTCCGCCACGCCGCCGCCCGAACGGGCGACGGCCCACCGCAGGGCGCCCGCGACATGGGGGTCGGCCTCGGTCAGGACCGCCCTGGCCAACAGCTCGGCGGAAGCCGACACGTCGTCCGACCGGGCCAGGACGGCCTGCTGCCTGCGCCCGGCGCTGGGCGAGTCGAGTTCCCGCATGAGTTCGACGATGCGCAGGACGCCCTGCCAGCCGGTGGGCGTCGTCGCGTCGATCGCTCGGAGCCGCTCGAGCAATTCCCGTTCCCTCGCCAGACGGTCCTCCGTCCACCTGATGAGGTCGCTGACCAGAGCTGCCGGTGTGAAGGCCGGGTCCTCCAGGGCGCGCCCGATCTGCTTGAGGGAGAGCCCGAGGGACCGCAGGCTCTCCACGTGGAAGATCCTGCGGACGTCCTCGGCGGAGTACTCGCGGTAGCCACCGGCGGTGCGGCCCGTCGGCCGGACCAGTCCCAGGGCGTCGTAGTGCCGCAGCATCCGGCTGCTCACCCCGGAGAGACGGGCCACCTCGCCGATCAGCAATGCGCGGCCTCCGGCGACCCGTCCGCCTCCGGCGACCCGTCCGCCTCCGGCGACCCGTCGGCCTCCGGCGCCTCGGTACCGGCCGCCGTGGCCGCCACGGCGGCGGCAGCGGCCGCGGCTCGCCGGGGACCGAGTGTGTTCACGCGCTCCGCCTCCTCGATGGCCGCGTCGAAACCGGCCTCCGGGTCCCGCCGGAGCATCTCGGTGGCGCGGGCGTGCGCGGCCACCGCCGGGTCGGGGTGCCCGGCGGCCTCTTCCAGCGCGGGTTCCACGGCCTCACCGAGGTCGACGAGCGCCCGGCTCAGGCTCAGCCGCACCCCGCGGTCGCCACGACCGAGCTGCGAGACCAGTGCGTCGGCCAGGTCCCCCTTCTCGCGCTCGGGCACGAGCATGGCCGCGACGCGCCACGCGGTCCGCGCGACCTGGTCGTCGGCGTCGCGGAGCATGTCGCGGGTGATCCAGGGCCACGTGCTCCTGTCGCCGATCTTGGAGAGCAGATGCAGCGCCTGACCGCGGGCCTGGGGGCGCTCGGAGTCCAGCTCCTGGCAGATCCTGGGCAGAGTGATCTCCGGCGGGAGGCGGATCAGTGCCCAGGACAGCATGTCCCGCACGAAGAAGTCGGGCTCGACCGCGCAGCGCTCGATGAGCGTCTCCAGCAGTTCGGGGTCGGGGTTCGAGCCGACCGCCAGGGCCGCCTGGAGCCGGACCGAGGTGTCCTTGGCGGACAGGGCCTGGGCCGCGCGGGTGTTCGGGGTCGTGTTCATCGGGACCACCTCCTGCGCTCCAGTGAAGACCTTGTCACGGTGTCAAGGTCAAGTCCATGACCGATGGAGGGGGAACCCGCCGGTCACGGATCGCCCGATGGGGGTGCGCCCCGACGACGTGTCCTACGCGGACCGCCCGCGCCGGGCCGCGCCGTCTCGGGGCGCGTGCGGCGGGACCGCGGTCTGGGCGGAGACCGCTGGACCAGCGCCGCGAGCTGCGGGGTACCCTCGTCGAGCCAGTCGAACTCCACCTCGTGGGGCAGGGAACCCGGTGCGAACCCGGGACTGACGCGCAGCGGTGAGGGTGACGGGCGGGCACGCCCCGGGACGGTGTCCCGGGGCAGTCACTGGAGCGGTACGAGGCTCCGGGAAGGCGCTCCGCACCGATCGATCCCGAGTCCGAAGACCTGCTGGCGCTGGCGGTGACGGGCCGCCAGGTCAACCGGGTCCCGCGAAACGGGCCCCTGACCCGAAGGACGCACGTGTCCCCGAAGGATGTCCCCTCCGCCGATCCGCGCACCCCGCGTACGCGGCGCGACCGCTGCCCCGGCGCCCTGCGCCCGTGGCCCGCCGACGACGGGCTGCTCGTCCGGCTCCGGCTCGTCGGCGGCCGGCTGCCCGCGAGCACGCTGCGCGACGTGGCGGCCGTGGCCGCCGAGTTCGGCGACGGCCGGGTCCGCGTGACCGGCCGGGCCAACATCCAGCTGCGTGCCCTTCCCGGACACGACGGGCGGCTGACCCCCGAGGCGTTCCACGCGGTGGAGGGAACCGGTCTGCTGCCCTCGCCCGCCCATGAGCTGGTGCGCAACATCATGGCCTCGCCGTGCACCGGCCGCACCGGCGGACGCGCTGATCTGCGGCCGCTCGCCGCCGCACTGGACGGGCTGCTGTGCGCCGATCCGCGTCGGGCCGGGCTTCCGGGCCGGTTCCTGTTCGTCCTGGACGACGGGCGCGGTGACCTGGTCGAACGCTCCTGCGATCTGGGCCTGACGGCCCTTGACGCGCGGGTCGCCCAAGTGAGGGTCGGGGACGGCTGGGGCCCGGTCGTGCCGCTCGACGAGGCGCCGGGCGCGATCGTGCGACTCGCCGACGAGTTCCTGGCGCGGCGTGGCGAGGGCCCCTCGGCCGCGTGGCACGTCGCCGAGCTCCCGGCGCCGCTGACCGATCCGGTGCCCCCGGATCCGCGCCTGCCGGACGCCGCGCCACCGCTGCCGTACGGCCCGCTGGCCGGTGGCGGTCGCCACGTGCCGGTCCCCGACGCGGGCCTGGACCGGGCCGCCGCCGAGGCACTCGCCGAGGAGGCGCTCGCCGCCGGTGACGGAGAGCGCGGCGACCTCGTCGTCACGCCCTGGCGCGGCGTCCTCGTCCCCGGGCGGGCACAGTGACCACAGCGAACCGACCGAATCCATCTCACCGGCCGGGCCGACTCGACCAGCCGAGCGGCCCGGACCGACGTGAGCCCGCGAACCAGCCGGACCGACGTGAGCAGATGAACCAGCAGAACCGACCGGTGAGACCGGACGACCCGAACCGACCGGACGCGCCCGACGCATCGGACCGGAGGCACCGGCCGAGCCCGCCGAAGCGACCCGTCCGGCACTACGAGTACATCGACGACGGGCCCGCGATCTACGCCGACTCCTTCGCCATCATCCGGCGCGAGGCCCGGCTGGCGCACCTGCCCGCCAACGCCGAACGGCTCGCCGTGCGGATGATCCACGGCACCGGCCAGGTCGATCTGGCCGACGACCTCGTCGTCCACCCCGGCCTCGTCCCGGCGGCACGCGCCGCCCTCCGGGACGGCGCGCCGATCCTGTGCGACGCCACGATGGTCGCCACCGGAGTGACCGCGAACCGGCTGCCGCGGGGCAACGACGTGCTCTGCTTCCTCGGCGACGAGCGCGTCCCCGGCCTCGCCCGTGAGTGGGGCACCACCCGCACCGCGGCCGCGGTGTCGCTGTGGGAGCCCCTGCTCGAGGGCGCGGTCGTCGCCGTCGGCAACGCCCCCACCGCGCTCTTCCACCTGCTGGAGATGCTGGCCGACGGCGCCCCGCGCCCCGCCGCGATCGTCGGCTGCCCCGTCGGCTTCGTCGGGGCCGCCGAGTCCAAGCAGGCCCTGACCGAATTCGCCGAGCGGTTCGGCGTGGACGTCCCCTACGTGACCGCTCGCGGCCGCCGCGGAGGCTCCGCGATGACCTCGTCGGCCCTCAACGCACTCGCCAAGGAGGAGGAGTGACCGGTCGTTTCCACGGCGTCGGTGTCGGTCCCGGAGACCCCGAGCTGATCACCCTCAAGGCGGCCCGGCTCATCGCCGCCGCCGACGTCGTCGCCTACCACGCCGGCGTCGGCAAGCAGTCCAACGCCCGGCGTATCGCCCAGGAACTGATCCCTTCGTCGGCGGTCGAGGAGCAGCTCACCTACCCGGTGACCACCGGCGCGACCGACCACCCCGGTGGTTACGCGGGCGCGCTGGCCGACTTCTACGAGCAGTCCGCGTCCCGGCTGGCCGCCCACCTGGACGCCGGCCGCGACGTCGTGCTGCTCTCCGAGGGCGACCCCCTGTTCTACGGGTCGTACATGTACATGCACGACCGGCTCTCCGAGCGGTACGAGACGGAGGTCGTGCCGGGGGTTCCGGCGTTCGCAGCCGCCACGGCCGCGCCGCTGGCCCGGCAGACCGACGTGCTCACCGTGCTGCCCGGCACCCTGCCCGAACCCGAGCTGGCCCGCCGCCTGGCGGACACCGACGCGGCCGTGATCATGAAGCTGGGCCGGACCTTCCCGGCCGTCCGCCGCGCCCTGGAGGCCGCAGGACGACTGGAGCACGCGGAGTACGTGGAGCGGGCCTCGATGGCGTGCGAGCGGCGGATGCCGGTCTCGGAGGTCGACCCGGCGACGGTGCCCTACTTCTCGCTGGTGCTGGTCACCGGCGACAGCCGCAACGGCCGCCGGTCGCGGAGCGGCGCGCCGACACCCGCGGTCGCCGGATCCGCTGGGCAGGCCGCCCGGACCGGGGCGGCAGGGCAGGGCGGTACCGCGGAACGGGAAGGCGGCGCCGACCCCGCGGCGGCCGCGGAACGCGCGGGCGAAGTGCTGGTCGTGGGGCTGGGGCCCGGTCCCGAGCACTGGCTCACGCCCGAGGCCGCGACGGCGCTCGGCGAGGTGGGCCATGTCGTGGGCTACGGCCCCTACGTGGCCCGGGTCGCGCCGCGCCCCGGCCTCACCCGGCACGCGTCCGGCAACACCGTCGAACTCGACCGTGCCCGCCTCGCCCTGGACCTGGCCGCACGCGGCGAACGCGTCGCCGTGGTCTCGGGCGGTGACGCCGGGGTCTTCGGCATGGCCACGGCCGTGTTCGAGGCGGCCGAGGATCCCGCGTACCAGGACGTGCCGGTCCGAGTGCTGCCCGGGGTGAGCGCGGTGCAGGCGGTCGCGGCCCGGGCGGGCGCCCCCGTCGGCGGTGACTTCGCGGTGATGAGCCTCTCCGACCGACTGAAGCCGTGGGAGGTGATCGAGCGGCGGCTCCGCGCCGTCGCCGAGGCCGACCTGGCCCTGGCCGTCTACAACCCGGCCTCCCGGTCGCGGACCGAACAGGTCGTCAACGCCCGACGGATCCTGTTGGAGCACCGCAAGCCCGACACCGTGGTCGTCGTCGGCCGGGACGTCGGACGCGAGGGCGAGTCGCTGACGGTGACCACCCTCGCCGACCTCGATCCGGCCGCCATCGACATGCGCTGCCTGGTGATCGTCGGCGCGTCCGGCACCCGGGTCTCCGGTGCGGGGCGGGTCTGGACCCCCAGGTGGGTGAAGCCGTGACCGTGCACTTCGTGGGGGCGGGCCCCGGCGCCGCGGACCTGCTGACCGTGCGGGCGACGCGGATGCTCGCCGCGGCCGGCGTGGTGCTCTACCCCGGCACGTACCTGGACCCGGAGGTCCTCACCCACTGCGCGCCCGACGCCGACCTGGTGGACACCCAGGGCCTGGACCTCGACCGCATCACCGACCACCTGGTCGCCGCGCACGCCTCCGGGCGGGACGTCGTCCGGCTCACGTCCGGCGATCCGTCGATCTACTCGGCGCTGGCCGAACAGACGCGCCGGCTCGACGCGCACGGCGTCCCGTGGGACGTCACTCCGGGTGTGCCGGCGTACGCGGCCGCCTCGGCGCTGGTGGGGCGGGAGCTGACCGTGCCGCTGGTGGCGCAGTCGGTGGTGCTGACGCGGACCCGGGCGCGCTCGACGGCCATGCCGGAGACCGAGTCGCTGGGCGCCTTCGCGGCGACCCGGGCCACGCTGGTGCTGCACCTGGCGATCAGGCGGGTGCGGGAGCTGATGGCGGAGGTCGGTCCCGAGTACGGCGCCGACTGCCCGGTCGTGGTCGTCCACCGCGCCAGCCAGCCCGGTGAGGCCGTCCTGCGCGGCACGGTCGCCACCATCGCGGACGCGGTGGAGGAGGCCGGGTTCCGGCAGGCGGCGGTCGTGCTGGTGGGGTGGGCGCTGGACGCCCGCGAGGGTGGCGAGTCCTTCCTCTACGACCCGGCCCGGCCCAGGGGTGTGGACCCCGGCCGGTGACGCACCGGCCCGCCGCGGGAGTGGGGGCCGTGGCCCGCTGGGACCAGGACGGCGCGGTGCGTGGTGCCCCCGCGGTCCGGCACGGTCGGGAGCGGTGACGGTCAGTGCCCGGAGGCCAGGAACCACTGGGTGACCGTGCGGGCGGGTGCCCAGCCGGTGAACGTGCCGATGGGCGCGGCGGTCTCGACGGCGATCCGGGTGAGCTCGCCTCCGTGGCGCCGGTAGGCGTCCGCGAGCAGGTGCTCGGTCTCCAGCGTCACGCCGTGCACCACGAGCCGGCCGCCGGGCCTCAGCGCCCGCAGGCAGGTGTCCAGTACTCCCGGCCGGGTCGCGCCGCCGCCGACGAACACCGCGTCGGGAATGGGCAGCCCAGCCAGGGCGTCCGGTGCCCGGCCGGTCACGACCGACAGTCCCGGGACGCCGAGGCGGCCCGCGTTGCGGCCGATCCGGGCGGCGCGCTCGGGGTGGGACTCGACCGCTGTGGCGGTGCAGGTGGGATGGGCGCGCATCCACTCGATGCCGACCGAACCCGCACCCGCGCCCACATCCCACAGGTGCTCCCCCGGCGAGGGCGCCAGCCGGGCCAGGGCCGAGGCCCGCAGGTCGCGCTTGGTGAGCTGGCCGTCGTGCTCGAACGCCTCGTCCGGCAGGCCAGCGGCCAGGCCGTACCCGGGTGGGCCGACGAACTCCAGAGCGAGCACGTGGAGCGGGGACACGGGTCCCGGCGGGTCCGACAGCCAGTCGTCGGCCGTGGCCTCCAGCCGGGATTCCGATCCCGGTCCCGGTTCCGGTTCCGCGCCTGCGCCCGGCACCGGGTCCGATCCCGAACCCGCTCCCAGGTCGCCCAGGACGGTCATCCGGCTGGCCCCGTAGCCGGCATCCGCCAACAGGGCCGCGACCGCCGCGGGGGTCCGCCCGTCGGAGGACAGTACGAGGACCCGGCGGCCGGGAGCCAGTTGCCGCAGGACCAGGCGCGGGTCGCGCCCGACCAGGCTCACCACCGCGCAGCGCTCGGCGGGCCAGCCCATGCGGGCCCGGGCCAGAGCGACCGAGGACACGGCCGGTTCCACCCGCACCGCCCCGGCCCCCAGCAGATCGACGAGTGTGGTGCCGATCCCGGAGACGAACGGATCACCGGACGCGAGGGCCACGGTGGCGGCGTCGTCGAGCGCGAGGGAGCCCAGCAGATCCGGCAGTCCCTCCCGGAGGGGCGAGGGCCAGGCCGCCCGGCGCTGTCCGGGCCGCTCCGGCAGCATGGCCAGGTGCCGGTGGCCGCCCAGGACCACATCCGCGTCGAGGATGAGCCGACGAAGCCGCTCCGGTACACCGGGCCAGCCGTCGGCACCGACGCCGACGACGGTGATCCGGGGTTCGGTGGGAGGGGGAGGGTCGGCCTGCATGGCCTCGACGCTATCGTGGCCACAGGCACGAGGTGCCCCTACGGCCCAACCATCGGAAAGGGTGGGGACGGCGGAAGGGGAGAATCTGGGAAGCCCGGTGAGATTCCGGCACAGGCCCGCTGCGGTGAACCGAGCCTCCGTGAGGGAGGACTCGGCAAGTCCGAAGACCGGCCTCGCGCCCGTCCTTACGGATGGCGACACGAGCGGGAGCCTCACATGCCATGGGTGCCATCGCACTACCCCTTCTCCGCGATCGTCGGCTGCGACGCCGACGACCTCGACGACCTGGGCCTGTCCCTCGTCCTCAGCAGCCTCTCGCCGGAGATCGGCGGTGTCCTGGTACGCGGTGAGAAGGGCACGGCCAAGTCCACCGCCGTACGAGCCCTGGCCTCCCTCCTCCCGCCCATCGAGGTCTACCAGGGCGACCGCTTCTCCGTGGACCCCGCCGACACCGCCCAGCGCTCCCCGGACGGCCCGTTCGGGCCGGGAACGGCCGTGGAGAGCAGGCCGGTCCGGCTCGTCGAACTCCCGGTCGGCGCCACCGAGGACCGCGTGCTCGGCTCCCTGCACCTGGAGCAGGCGCTCACGCACGGCCAGGTGGCCTACGAACCCGGCCTGCTCGCCCGCTCCCACCGGGGTCTGCTGTACGTCGACGAGGTCAACCTGCTCCACGACCACCTCGTGGACCTCCTCCTGGACGCCGCCGCGACCGGCCGCGTGACCGTGGAGCGCGACGGGTTCTCCGTCGAGCACGCCGCCCGGTTCCTGCTCATCGGCACGATGAACCCCGAGGAGGGCGAGCTGCGCCCGCAGCTCCTGGACCGGTTCGGGCTCACCGTCGAGATCGCCGCGCCGCGTGACCCCGCGTCGCGGGCCGAGGTGGTGCGCAGGCGCATGGCCTACGATGCGGACCCGGTCGCCTTCTCGGCCCGCTTCCACGAGGCGGAGAAGGCGCTCGCCGAACGCATCGCCGAGGCCAGGGAGCTGCTCGGCCGGGTGCTGCTGTCCGAGGCGGCGCTGCTGAAGATCGCCGAGGTGTGCGCGGCGTTCGGGGTGGACGGCCTGCGGGCCGACATCGTCACCGCGCGCACGGCGGTGGCGCACGCGGCCTGGGCGGGCCGCACCTCGGTCACGCTGGCCGACATCCGCCGTGCCGCCCTGCTCGCCCTTCCGCACCGGCGCCGCCGCAACCCGTTCGACGCTCCGGGGCTCGACGAGGACCTCCTCGACCGGGTGCTGGGGGATGAGGAGCCGCCGCCCGACCCGACCGACCCGCCGGAGGGCGACGGGTCGGATGGGACGGATGGTGCGGAGAGCACGGAAGGGACGGAGGAGTCGGCGGAGACGGAAGGGCCTTCGGACGCCGGAGAGCAGCCCCCGCCCGCGCCCGACGGCCCCGCCGACGGCGGGGCCGGTCCCGAGGCGTCCGCTGACGACCGGGGCGACCCGGCCGAGCCCGGCGACGGGACGCACGACGCACCGACCGAGGAGGAGGCCCCCTCTCCCGGACGGGACGGCTCCGACGGGCGGGACGACGGCACCGGCTCGTCGGTCCTGGCCAAGGCGACCGCTCCCTACCGGCCCCGGACGCTCACCGTGCGGGGCACGGGAGAGGGCGCCGACGGCAGGCGCAGCCGGGCCATCGGCACCCGGGGCCGCCGGATCGGCGCGACCCCGCCCGGCCAGGGGCCCGGCACCTCGCTCCACCTGGTCGAGACCGTGCGCGCCGCCGCGTCCCGGCCGCGGGGCGGCGAACCGCCCCAAGGCGGAGGCCGGCTGCGGATCCAGCCCCGTGACCTGCGCGTCGCGGTGCGCGAGGGCCAGGAGACCAACCTGATCCTCTTCTGCGTGGACGCGTCCGGGTCGATGGCGGCGCGCAAGCGCATGACCGAGGTCAAGACCGCGGTCCTGTCCCTCCTCCTGGACGCCTACCGGCGCCGCGACAAGGTCGGCCTGGTCACCTTCCGGGGCCGGAGCGCCGAACTCGCTCTGCCGCCCACCCGTTCCGTCGACGTGGCCGCGGCCCGACTCGACGACCTGCCCGCCGGCGGCCGTACCCCGATCGCCGAGGGGCTGGTGGAGGCGGCTCGCGTCCTCCAGCGCGAGCGGCTGCGGGACCCGAAGCTGCGCCCGCTCCTGGTCGTGGTCACCGATGGCCGGGCCACGGGGGGCTCGGGCGCCGTGGGGCGGGCGATGAGCGCCGCCGACCACGTCGCGGGCCTGGGCGTGGCCACCGTCGTGGTGGACGGCGAGTCCGGTCCGATGCGTCTGGGCCTGGCCGCCACCCTCGCCGCCCGGCTGGGAGCCGACCACGTACCCGTCAGTGAAGTCAGCGCCGACGCGCTGGGCAGCGCCGTACGAGAGAGGGCCGCCTGATGCCTCAAGGACAACCGCTCGTCGTCCCCGACGACGGACTCACCACGCGGCAGCGCCGCAACCAGCCGCTGTTCGCCGTCCACACCGGCGACGGGAAGGGCAAGTCGACCGCCGCGTTCGGTCTCGCGCTGCGCGGCTGGAACCAGGGCTGGCGGATCGGCGTGTTCCAGTTCGTCAAGTCGGCGAAGTGGCGCATCGGCGAGCAGACCGTCCTGGAGCGCCTGGGCGAGCTGCACGAGGAGACCGGCGAGGGCGGCCCGGTCGAGTGGCACAAGATGGGTTCGGGCTGGTCGTGGATCCGTCGGAAGGACGGGACGGAGGACCACGCGGCGGCGGCCGTGGAGGGCTGGGCGGAGATCAGGCGCCGGCTCGCCGACCAGACGCACGACCTGCTCATCCTCGACGAGTTCACCTACCCGATCGCCTGGGGCTGGGTCGACGCCGACGAGGTCGTCGCGGCCCTGCGGGACCGTCCCGGCCGACAGCACGTGGTGATCACCGGACGGCGCGCCGATCCGCGGCTGCTGGAGGCCGCGGACCTCGTCACGGAGATGACGAAGGTGAAGCACCCGATGGACGCCGGGAGGAAGGGCCAGCGAGGGATCGAGTGGTGATGTCCCCCGGGGGTTCCGGGGCGCCGGGAGCGGCGGCGCGGACGCGGGCCCGGGACCTGCCCCGGTTGATGATCGCCGCGCCCATGACCGGTCAGGGCAAGACGACGGTCGCGACCGGGCTGATGGCCGCGCTGCGTTCCGCCGGGCACGTGGTGAGCGGCCACAAGGTGGGCCCCGACTACATCGATCCCGGCTATCACGCCCTCGCCACCGGGCGCCCCGGCCGCAACCTCGATCCCCACCTGGTCGGCGAGGACCGGGTCGCTCCGCTGCTCCTGCACGGCGCGCGGGGCGCGGGTGTCGCCGTCGTGGAAGGGGTCATGGGACTGCACGACGGGCGGCTCGGCACCGACGGGTTCGCCTCGTCCGCGCACGTGGCGGCGCTGACCGGGACGCCGGTGGTCCTGGTCGTGGACGTGTCCCGGATGTCCCGGTCGGTGGGCGCGCTGGTGGCGGGCATGGCCGCCTACGATCCGGCGGTCGAGGTCGCCGGGGTGATCCTCAACCAGGCGGGCTCCGCCCGCAACGTCGCCGAGATCATCCGAGCGGTCCACCTGCCCGTGCTGGGAGTCGTCCACCGCGACGAGGGCCTCGCCACCCCGTCCCGGCACCTCGGGCTCGTCCCGGCCGCCGAGCGGGCGGAGTCGGCGCGGGCGGTCGAGCGGCTCGGGGCGCACATCGCACGGCAGGTGGACCTGGGCGCCCTGCTCGACGTGGCCCGGTCCGCGCCGCCCCTGGACGCCGCGCCCTGGGAGCCGGAGCGGGGGGCGGAGGCGTCCCGGGACGCCCGGCGGCCGGTGGTCGCGATGGCGGGCGGGCGCGCCTTCACGTTCCGCTACACGGAGACGGAGGAGCTGCTCACGGCCGCCGGATGCGAGGTCGTCGGCTTCGACCCGCTCACCGACACCGGGCTGCCCGCCGGAACCCGGGGGATCTACCTCGGTGGCGGCTTCCCCGAGGTGTACGCGCGCCGGCTCGCCGCCAACCGGAGCCTGTCGGCGGATCTGGGGAACGCGGTGCGGGACGGGGTGCCGACCGTGGCGGAGTGCGCGGGGCTGCTCTACCTGTCCGAGTCGCTCGACGGCGAGCCCATGGCCGGGGCCGTCCCCGCGCACGCCCGGATGTCGGAGCGGCTCACCCTGCGCTACCCGGAGGCGACCTCGCCCGGGGACACCCTGCTGACCCGGGCCGGGGAGAAGGTCACGGGGCACGAGTTCCACCGCACCCGGCTCACCCCGGGTGCTTCCGGCGACGGCCCGGCGTGGGAGATCGAGGGCTCTCCTGAGGGGTTCGCCTCACGGACGCTGCACGCCTCCTACCTCCATGTCCACTGGGCCGGGCACCCGCGGATCGCCACCCGCTTCGTGGACGCCGTGCGCACGACCTGACCCGGCGCACCCCGGCGGATCAGGTGCGGTGGTCGGTGACCCACGTGAGGGCGGCCCGGACGTCGTGGACGGTGGGCACGCCCCGGGGTCCCGGGGGGCGCCGGACCACGACGACCGGCAGGCCCAGCCGCCGGGCGGCCGCCATCTTGGGCCAGGTGTAGGTACCGCCGGAGTCCTTGGTCACCAGAACGTCGGCGCGGTGCCCGCTCAGGAGGCCGAGTTCGCCGTCCAGGGCGTAGGGCCCCCGGCTGGTGAGCAGACGCCAGGCAGGGGGCAGCGCGAGGTCGGGGACGTCCACCACGCGGACCAGGGCCGCGTGGCGGTCGAGGGCGGGGACGAAGCGGGCGAGCTCCTGGCGGCCGACCGTGAGGAAGGGACGCGTGCCCAGGGACGCGGCGGCGGTCGCCGCCTCCTCATGGGTGTCGACATAGCGCCACGCCGGGTCGGGGTCCCAGCCCGGGCGCTCCAGGCGCAGCAGGGGCACGTCCGTGCAGGCGGCCGCCGCGTTCGCGGTCATGCCCAGGGCGAAGGGGTGCGTGGCGTCGACCACCAGGTCATAGTCGGCGAGCGCCGCCTTCAGGCCCGGCACGCCGCCGAAGCCGCCGATCCGGACCCTTCCCACCGGCAGGCGGGGTCGCGCGACGCGGCCCGCGAGGGAGGTGGTCACGTCGATGCCGGATTCGACCAGCAGTGCGGCGAGCTCTCGTGCCTCGGACGTACCCCCGAGGAGCAGCAGTCTCATGCGGACCCCCGGGGGGCGAGTGGGGGGAGGTCGCGGGGAGCGCCCTCGCGGGCGAGGGTGAGCAGCGCGTCGACGTCGAGGTGTTCCTCCACGAGGTCGGCGAGCAGGTCCAGACGCCGTTCCCGGGCGTCGGCGAAGCGCGTCCCCGACGGCTCCAGTCCCAGCGTCTCGGCGAGGAAGGCCGCGCGGAAGGCGTCGCCCTCCAGGCTGCCGTGCCACATGGTGCCGAAGACGTTGCCTTCGCGGACCAGGAACTCCTCGGGTGTGACCCGCCCGTGGTGGATCTCGTAACCGTGCGCCGGTGCGCCCAGGGCGGTACCGGTCGGCAACCGGAGGGTCTTCTCGGCCGTGAAGTCGGTCCGGACGTCGAGCAGGCCCAGGCCCTCCGTGTCGGCCGGCCGCGCCTCGATCCCGTCGGGGTCGGCGATGGTGCGGCCGAGCATCTGGAAGCCGCCGCAGATCCCGAGGACGGGGCGCCCGCGGCGGGCGTGGTCGGTGATCGCCAGGTCCAGGCCCCGGGAGCGCAGCCAGGCCAGGTCGGCGAGGGTGGACCGGGTGCCGGGCAGGACGACCAGGTCCGCGTCGGCGAGGTCGCGCGGCCCCGAGGCGAAGACGACGTCGAGGCCGGGTTCCAGTCCGAGGGCGTCCACGTCGGTGAAGTTGCTGATCCGGGGCAGGCGCACCACCGCCACGCGGCGGCCGGTGCCCGGGGACCGGCGGCCCTCCAGGTCGAGGGCGTCCTCGGAGTCGAGCCAGAGCCCGGCGTCCCACGGCAGGGTGCCGAACACCCGGCGGCCGGTGAGCCGTTCGAGGTCGGCCAGGCCGGGCTTGAGGAGCCCGGTGTCCCCGCGGAACTTGTTGATCACGAAGCCCGCGACCAGCTCCTGGTCGGCGGGCTCCAGCAGCCCCACCGTCCCGTAGAGCGCCGCGAACACGCCGCCGCGGTCGATGTCGCCGACGACCACGACGGGCAGACCCGCGTGGCGGGCCAGGCCCATGTTGACGTAGTCGCCCGCGCGGAGGTTGATCTCGGCCGGGCTGCCCGCCCCTTCGGCGATGACGACGTCGTAGCGGTCGGCCAGGTCGTCGAAGGCGGTGTGCGCGGCCTCGGCGAGGTGGCGGCGGCCCTCCTGCCAGTCGGCGGAGGAGACGTCCCCGGCGGGGTGGCCGAGCAGGACGACGTGGCTGCGCCGGTCGGTGCCCGGTTTGAGCAGCACGGGGTTCATGGCGGGCTCCGGCGTGGCACGGGCGGCCACGGCCTGCACCCACTGCGCCCGGCCGATCTCCGCCATGCGCCCGTCGGGTCCCCGGCAGACCATGGAGTTGTTCGACATGTTCTGCGCCTTGTACGGCGCCACCCGCAGGCCGCGGCGCGCGAACGCCCGGCACAGGGCGGTGGTCACGACGCTCTTGCCCGCGTCGGAGGTGGTGCCGGCGACCAGGACCCCTACCCGTCGCCCGCCACCACCCTCAACGGACGCCTCCGACGCAGCCCTCCCTCTCCGTCGCCCGCCACCACCCTCAACGGACGCCTCCGACGCAACACGTTCCCCCTGCGGTACGCCGTCAGCGGTCCCCCTCACGCGGTCCTCCTCAGCAGCGCGGTGTCCATCACCCATCCGGCGCGTTCGCGGGCCCGGGCGCGCGCCGCCCCGATGGCGGGGAGCACGTCGCCGACCCGGCCCGCGACCAGTTCCTCGGTGTCGGTGCCGAGGTTGGCGCCCCACCACACCGACCACTCCTCCAGGCCCTCGAAGGCGGGGCCGCCGCCGAGCATGACGACGATGTTGTCCTGCCCGGCGGCGACGGCCTCGCGCAGCCGGCGGGCCGGGGTGACGTGCACCGGGCGGCCCACCTCGTGCAGGACGACGCGGTGCCGCGCGGCCAGGAGCTGGGGCGCGGCGACACCGGGGAGCACGTCGTACTCCACCGGCACGGCGCCGCGCGCGGCGATGCGCTCCACGATCCGCAGGGTGGAGTCGTACAGGGAGGGGTCGCCCCACACCAGGAACGCCGCCGTGCCGCCGCGGTCGCCGAGCACCTGCTCGTAGGCGGCGACCCGGGCCTCGTGCCAGGAGGCGACCGCCGCCGGGTAGTCGGCGGGGTCGTCGCGGTCGCGTTCGGGGTCGGGCACGGCGACCAGGGGCACGCCGTGGGCGTCGCAGACCGCCCGGCGCAGGGCGAGCAGCCCGTCGTCGTCGCGCTTGCGGGCGGCCACGGCGTAGTCGCAGCCGCGCAGCGCCTCGGCGACCTCCTGGGTGAGCTGGTGCGGCCCCATGCCGATGCCCAGGATCCGTACCCTCATTCGGCCCGGTCCTCCAGGTCGCCCTCGACCTCCAGGTAGACCTCGGTGAGCGCGTCGAGCGTCGCCTGGTCCGGCTCGGCCCACAGCCCGCGCCGGGCGGCCTCGTGCAGCCGCTCGACGATGCCGTGCAGCGCCCACGGGTTCGAGCGGCGCAGGAACTCCTGGGTCTCCTCGTCCATCACGTACTCGGCCGCGAGCTTCTCGTACATCCAGTCGTGGACGACTCCGGCCGTGGCGTCGAAGCCGAAGAGGTAGTCGACGGTGGCGGCCAGCTCGAACGCGCCCTTGTAGCCGTGGCGGCGCATGGCGGAGATCCAGCGCGGGTTGACCACCCGCGCCCGGAACACGCGGGCGGTCTCCTCGGTGAGGGTGCGGGTGCGGATCGCGTCGGGCGAGGTGGAGTCGCCGACGTAGGCCCGGGGGTCGGTGCCGGTGAGGGCGCGGACGGTGGCGATCATGCCGCCGTGGTACTGGAAGTAGTCGTCGGAGTCGGCGATGTCGTGCTCGGCGCTGTCGACGTTCTTCGCGGCGACCTTGATCCGGCGGTAGTTGGCGCGCATGTCGTCGGCGGCGGGGGCGCCGTCGAGTCCGCGCCCGTAGGCGAAGCCGCCCCAGGCCGTGTAGACCTCGGCGAGGTCGTTGTCGTCGCGCCAGGTGCCGGACTCGACGAGTTGGAGGATGCCCGCGCCGTAGGAGCCGGGCGCGGAACCGAAGACCCGTGTGGTGGCGCGGCGGTGGTCGCCGTGCTCCTCCAGGTCGGCGCGCGTGTGCGCGCGGACGAAGTTCTGGTCCTCGGGCTCGTCGAGGTCGGCGACGAGCCGTACGGCGTCGTCCAGCATGGCGACCACGTGGGGGAACGCGTCACGGAAGAAGCCGGAGATGCGGACGGTGACGTCCACGCGCGGGCGGCCCAGCTCCTCCAGGGGGACCACGTCGAGCCGGGAGACCCGGCGGGACGCCTCGTCCCATTCCGGGCGGACGCCGAGCAGCGCGAGGACCTCGGCGATGTCGTCGCCGGACGTGCGCATCGCCGAGGTGCCCCACACCGACAGGCCCACCGACTCTGGGTAGGTCCCGGTCTCCTCCAGGTGGCGGCGCAGCAGGGAGTCGGCCATCGCCTGCCCGGTCTGCCAGGCGAGTCGGGAGGGGACGGCGCGGGGGTCGACGGTGTAGAAGTTGCGGCCGGTCGGGAGCACGTTGACCAGGCCGCGCAGCGGGGACCCGGACGGACCGGCCGGGACGAAGCCGCCGGACAGGGCGTGGACGGTGTGGTCGAGTTCGTCGGTCGTGCGGGCCAGGCGGGGCACCACCTGGGTGGCGGCGAACTCCAGGACTGCGCGCACCCCGGGGTCGTCGTGCAGGGCGGCCGCGGCGGCCGGGTCCCAGTCCGCGGCCTCCATCGCCTCGACGAGGGCGCGGGCGGCGGCCTCCACCTCGTCGACCTCGCGGGCCGGTGCGTCATCCTTGAGTCCGAGGGCGGACCGCAGTCCGGGCACCGCGTGCCCGATCCCGCCCCACACCTGGGCGGCGCGCAGGACGGCCAGGACCAGGTTGACGCGGGCCTCGCCGGCCGGAGCCTCGCCGAGCACGTGCAGGCCGTCGCGGATCTGCGCGTCCTTGATCTCGCACAGCCAGCCGTCGACGTGGAGCAGGAAGTCGTCGAACTCCTCGTCGTCGGGCCGCTCCTCCAGGCCGAGGTCGCGGTGCAGCTCCGCGGCGCGCATCAGGGACCAGATCTCGCCCCGGACCGCGGGCAGCTTCGCCGGGTCCATGGCCGCGATGTTGGCGTGCTCGTCGAGCAGCTGCTCCAGGCGCGCGATATCGCCGTAGCTCTCCGCGCGGGCCATCGGCGGGATGAGGTGGTCGACGACGGTGGCGTGGGCGCGGCGCTTGGCCTGGGCCCCCTCGCCCGGGTCGTTGACCAGGAACGGGTAGACGAGCGGCAGGCCGCCGAGCACGGCGTCGGTGGCGCAGGACGCCGACAGCGCCGCGTTCTTGCCGGGCAGCCACTCCAGTGAGCCGTGCTTGCCGAGGTGCACGACGGCGTGGGCGCCGAAGCCGTGCTCCAGCCAGCGGTAGGCGGCCAGGTAGTGGTGGCTCGGGGGCAGGTCGGGGTCGTGGTAGATCGCGATGGGGTTCTCGCCGAAGCCGCGCGGCGGCTGGACCAGGACGACGACGTTGCCGGCGCGCATCGCGGCGAGGACGAGTTCGCCCTCGTCGTTGACGTACAGGCGGCCGGGTGCGGGCCCCCACGCCTCGGTCATCGCGTCCTTGAGCGCCGCGGGCAGGTCCTCGGTCCAGGCGGCGTACTGCTCGGGCGTGATCCGGACCTGGGCGTCGGTCAGCTGGACGGAGGTCAGCCAGTCCTCGTCCTGGCCGCCCGCCGCGATCAGGGCGTGGATCAGCGCGTCGCCGGCCTCGGTGTCGTCCTCCAGGTCGAGTCCGGGCAGGTCGCCGGGCTCGCCCAGGTCGTGTCCCTCCGCCCGCAGCCGGCGCAGCAGCCGGACCAGCGAGCGGGGGGTGTCGAGGCCGACGGCGTTGCCGATGCGGGAGTGCTTGGTGGGGTAGGCCGACAGCACGACCGCGATCCGCTTCTCGGCCGGGGGCACGTGCCGCAGCCGGGCGTGGGCGGCCGCGATCCCGGCCAGGCGGGCGCAGCGCTCGGGGTCGGCGACGTAGCGGGGCAGCCCGTCCTGGTCGATCTCCTTGAAGGAGAACGGCACGGTGATGATCCGGCCGTCGAACTCCGGGATGGCGATCTGGCTCGCCGAGTCGAGCGGGGTGACGCCGTCGTCGGAGGCCTCCCACTCGGCGCGCGAGCTGGTCAGGCACAGTCCCTGGAGGACGGGGACGTCCAGCGCCGCCATCCGTTCCACGTCCCATGCCTCGTCGTCGCCGCCGGCGCTCGCGGAGGCGGGCACGCTGCCGCCGGCCGCCAGGACGGTGACGACCAGGACGTCGAACGCGCGCAGCGCCTCGAAGAGTTCGTCGGGCGCCGAGCGCAGGGAGCCCGCGAAGACGGGGACGCCCACGGCCTGCCCGGTCGCGTCGACGGCGTCGGCGAGGGCGTGCGCGAACGCGGTGTTGCCGCCGGCCTCGTGCGCCCGGTAGTAGAGGATGCCGACCCGGGGAAGCGAGGGATCGACCGGCTCGGCCCGCTCGGCGAAGCCCCACTGCGGGACGGGTGCGGGCGGGTCGAAGCCCTCGCCGGTCAGCAGCACGGTGTCGGACAGGAAGGCGTGCAGCCGCCCGAGGTTGGCGGGGCCGCCCTGGGCGAGGTAGCGGTGGGCGTCGGCCGCCAGGCCGATGGGGACGGTGGAGTGCTCCATCAGCTCGGCGCTGGGCTGCTGTTCGCCGCTGAGCACGACCAGGGGCGTGCCCCGCTCGCGGACGGCGGCCAGGCCCGGCCACAGGTCGTGCGGCGAGCCGAGCAGCCGCACCACGACGAGGTCGGCGCCCTCGACGGCGGCGATGAGCTCGGTGTCGGAGGCGCGGGACGGGTTCGCCCACGCGTAGTCGGCTCCGCAGGCGCGCGCGGAGAGCAGGTCGGTGTCGGACGTGGACAGCAGAGCGATCCGTACCGTCATGGCCGGAGTCCTCCCTCGGGGTTCTCGCCCCATCGGCGGTAGGAACGTTCGAGGCCAGTGTCTGGCTGTACCCCTGGCGGGGGTCTCACAGTGGCGGAACCGCCCCGGACTCGCACCGGGTTCCTGCGCCTCGAGCGAAGGATCCACACCTTAACGGTCCGCCGCCGTTTCCGCTGTGGCGGGTGACTCCCGAGCCGCCTCAGCGCAGGAACCGGATGACCGGGTATCCGGGCCCGGCGTCGACTTCCGCGCGCACGCCGTAGACCTCGCCGATGAGGGACGGGGTCAGCACCGCCTCCGGTGTGCCCTCGGCGACGACCCGGCCGCCGCGCAGCACCACGAGCCGGTCGCAGTACATGGCGGCCAGGTTGAGGTCGTGCATGGCGATCACGGTGGTGACCGCCAGTCCCGCGACCAGTTCCATCAGGTCGAGCTGGTACTGGATGTCGAGGTGGTTGGTCGGCTCGTCGAGCAGCAGCTCGGTCGGCTCCTGTGCCAGGGCGCGGGCGATCTGGGCGCGCTGGCGCTCTCCGCCCGAGAGCGTGTGCCAGGACCGGTCGGCCAGGCCGGTGAGGCCGGCGCGTTCCAGGGCCGCCGTCACGGCCTCCAGGTCGGCGGCGGACATGGGCGCCCAGGCGCGGCGGTGCGGGATCCGTCCCAGGGCCACGACGTCGCGGACCGTCAGCTCGGTCTGGGTGTGCGCGTTCTGCTCGACGGCGGCCACGCGCCGCGCCGCCGCCCGGCGCGCGGTCCGCACGAGCGGCCGCCCGTCCAGGGTGACCACGCCGGAGGAGGGGGCGAGGACGCCGCCGAGCAGGCGCAGCAGTGTCGACTTCCCGGAGCCGTTGGGGCCCAGCAGGCCGATGGTCTGCCCGGTACGCGGAGCGAGGGTGACGCCGTCGAGGATGAGCCGGCCGCCGACCAGCCGGCTCACGCGTTCGGCGCGCAGCCCCGCCTCATGCTCGTCGGCTTGGGCCCGGTGGTCGGCCACGGCCGGTTCGGTGTCGTTCACGTCGTCCTCCTGACCCGGTACAGCACGGCGATGAAGGCGGGCACGCCGATGAGGGAGGTCATCACGCCCACCGGGATCTCCTGCGGGTCCAGCACGGTGCGCGCCGCGGTGTCCACCCACACCAGGAAGACGGCGCCGCTCAGCGCCGTCACGGGCAGGAGCCGGGCGTGCGCCGACCCGGTGAGCGCGCGGGCTGCGTGCGGCAGGACCAGGCCCACGAAGCCGATCGCCCCGGCCGAGCTGACCAGGGCCGCGGTGAGCAGGGCCGTGGCGGTCAGGAGCAGCAGGCGGGCCCGGACCACCCGGACGCCCAGGTGCGCCGCGGCCTCCTCGCCGAACGCGAAGGCGTCCAGGGTGGTGGTGTGGGCGAGGCAGACGGCGAGGACGCCGGCCAGCACCGCCGCGCACAGGGCCACGTCCGCCCATCCGGCGCCGCCGAGCGACCCCAGCAGCCAGAACAGCACGCCCCGGGTCGTCTCGGCGTCCGCGGAGGTGAGGACGATGAACGAGGTGAGCCCCCCGAACAGCTGCATGGCCGCGACCCCCGAGAGGACCACGCGGTCCATGGTCGGGCCGAGGCTCTGGGCGAGGACCACCACCATCGCGAAGGAGAGCACCGCGCCGGCGAAGGCGCCGGCCGACAGCGACACCACGCCGCCGCCCCAGCCGAGGACGATCACGGCCACCGCCCCGGTCGAGGCCCCGGAGGACACCCCCAGCACGAACGGGTCGGCCAGCGGGTTGCGGAGCAGGGACTGCATGACGGCGCCGCACAGGGCCAGCCCGGCGCCGCACACCGCGGCGAGCAGGGTCCGGGGCATCCGGAGGTTCCAGACGATGCCCTCGCGCAGCGGGCTCAGGGGGCTGTCGCCCAGCCCCAGACGCGCCGACACCGAGCGCCAGACGTCGGCCGTGGTGATGTCCGCGGGGCCGATGGTGACGGTGATCGCGATCGAGACCGCGAGGACCACGAGTCCGCCGGTGGTGAGCAGCGCGGAACGCGCACCCCTCACTGGGTGAACCCGAGGTCCCGCAGACCGGCGGCGACGTGCTCGATCCCCTCGACCGTGCGGATCGAGGGGTTCATCGCCTGGCCGCTGAGCAGGATGTAGCGGTCCTCCCGGACCGCGGTGAGGTTGCGGGTGGCGGGGTCGGATTCCAGGAACTCGATCTTGGCGTCCGCGGACTCCGCCGTCTGGGCCTCGCGGGTCAGGTCGCCGAGCACGATGACGTCGGGGTCGCGGTCGGCCACGGTCTCCCAGTTGATCTGCGGCCACTCGTCGTGGGTGTCGTCGAACGCGTTCTGCGCGCCGACCGCCCGGGTGATGGCGCCGGGAGCGCCGCAGCACCCGGCGAGGTAGGGCGACCGCGAGTCGGAGAACCAGTACATGAGGGAGGTGTCGGAGGCGTCCAGGTCCGCGGTCGCCGCGTCCACGCGCCCCTCCAGCTCGGCGACGAGCGCGTCCCCGCGCTCCTCCACGCCGAAGATCCGCGCGAGGTCGTGGATCTCGCCGTACACCGCGTCGAGGGTGAGGGGTTCGCTGCGGGAGCCGTCGCCTCCGCTCTCGTTGTCCTTGCCGGCGGCGCAGTCGCTCGGGGAGACGTAGGTGGGCACGCCCAGGTCCTCGAACTGTGCGCGGGTGGCGACGCCGCCGGTGCCGAGTGTGGAGACGAAGGAGGCGGTCACGAAGTCGGGTTCGGCGTCGAGCACCGCCTCGAAGGAGGGGTTGTCGTCGGCGAGCCGGGGGATGCCCTCGTTGGCCTCCTCCAGGCCCTCCATGATCGGGTCGGTCCAGGTGGCCGTGCCGATGACCCGGTCCTCCAGGCCGAGGGAGAGCAGGATCTCGGTGGTGCCCTGGTTGAGGGAGACGACGCGTTCGGGAGGGGCGTCGACGCCCACCTCGTGCCCGCAGTTGTCGATCGTCGTGGTGGCGCCGGAGTCGGATCCGGTCCCGTCGGAGGTCCCGTCCGCGGACGGGCCGCAGGCGGTCAGGAGCAGGGACGGAGCGAGGAGGAGGGCGAGGGGACGGAGCGCGGAACGCAGCATGGGTATGCCTTGGATGTCGGGGCCCGAACGCGGAGCCTGGCATGGATGCTCCTCCGCGCACTCGACGCGGAGGGGCCAGCAGGTCTTCGGACTCGGGTTCACCCGGACGGGGTGCCTTCCCAGGCCGGTTCCGCGTCGACGCTGTGGTCGTCGCGGCCCCGCCCCAGTGGCGCACAGTACCCCGCCCGTCCCCCTCACCGCTGCGCGTCAGTTCCGGATTCGCACCGGATTCCCTGACCACTGATGTGGTACGACTGGCTCCGGCAGCGTACCAAGGCCCCGTTTCACCTCACACGGACGGATCCCGTGGCCGACGGGTCGCCCCGGGCGCCCGGTCCCCGGCTCGCGACTGCAGCTCCCCCGGCTTCCTGACTTTCGACAGATGACGCCGGCTACCGGCACCGGTTACCTTCCAGACCATGCGAGTACTTCCGGCCCGGCCCCCTTGGAGCCACGCGGGCCTGGCCTGCGTCGTCGCCATGGGCCTCCTGGCCCTGTGGTGGCCGCTGCTGGTGATCGCCCTACCCGTGCCCGCACTGCTCACCGGCCGCTTGTCGGAGGATCCCCGTCCGGCGGTGACGGTCTACTTCACCGGTGTGGTCGCGGGAACGGTGTGGCTCGTCCTGAGCACCCAGCCACTGGGGATATGGGTCACGGGCAGTGCACTGGTGCTGTTCGCCGTGCTGCTCCCCTGGTTGGTGGGTCTGTATCTGCGTAGTACTTCCACGCTGGAGCAGGCCGGTTGGGAGCGGGCCCGGACCCTCGAACGGGAAGCCCGACTCGTCGCCGAGCGCGCCCGGATGCGAGAGCGCTCGCGCATCGCCCAGGACCTGCATGACGAAGTGGGCCACGAACTGAGCTTGTTGTCGCTGCGAGCCGGCGGCCTGCAGATGGCCCCCGACTTGAGCGAGGAGCGCCAGGCACAGGCCAAGGAGCTGCGTGAGGCCGCCGGCCGGGCGGCGGAGCAGATCATGGAGGCGGTCGGAGTACTGCGTGCCGACGCGGATCCGGCTCCACTGGACCCGACCGGGGGCGGGATTCGCACCTTGGTGGAGCGGGCCCGCGCATCGGGCATGGATGTCGCCCTGGAGCAGCAGGAAGAGGAGTCCGGCGACCTGCCGGTGATGGTGGACCATGCGGTTCGGCGAGTGGTCCAGGAGGCTCTGACCAACGCCGCCAAACACACGCCCGGAGCGGCTCTGCGCGTGGTGGTCTCCAGAACATCGGACGAGGTGTCCGTACTGGTGAGCGAGACGTCCTCTCAGCAAAGGCGGACGGAGCACACGGCACCTGGGGCGCCGGGCACCGGAACGGGGTTGGTGAGCCTACGCGAACGGGTGCGGTTGGTGGGCGGATCGCTCGAAGCAGGGAAGGATGAGACCGGCTGGACGGTCTCGGCGCGCATCCCGCTTCGAGGCTCGGTCGCCGGGTCACGGTCCGGGGGCGACCCCAGGACAGCGGCTGAGCCGAGCCCGAAGGCTGGCAGGTTCAGAGGTGCCCCGGTGGCACCGATCCTGCGCGAGCCACACCCGGACGTGGCCCCGTACCGTCGGGCGCGCAGGCTGGTGGGTTGGGCGATCGCAGCAGTGGTGGGCCTCCCCGTCGGGGCCGCGTTGACCGGCTACGGGTTGACGGTGGCGCTTGCCACGCATCAGGCGGCGACCGCCACCCTGGATCCGAGCGTGTTCGAGGAGCTGGAACCGGGTCGGCCCCGGGCCGAGGTCGAAGCCGTGCTCCCCGAGGGCGACCTCTACCGGACTCCGTTCGGGGAGCGGGAACGGCCCGACGGGCCGGACGGGCTGGAGTGCGTCTACTACAGGTCCAATGACGATGTGTTCGGTGGCGGGTACGAAACGTACCGATTGTGCTTCGATACTGAGGTGCTGGTGTCGGCCGAGACACTGGTGCGATGACGGGAGAGGCCAGGCGTGATCCGAGTACTGCTGGTGGACGACGAGGCGATGGTCCGCGCGGGGGTGCGGTCGATCCTCGACGGTGACCCCCGGATCGACGTCGTGGCCGAGGCCTCGGACGGGCGGGAAGGCGTGGATCTCACCCTGTCCTACCGGCCCGACGTGGTCATCGTCGACATCCGCATGCCGGTCATGAACGGACTGGACGCGGCCGCCGAGATCCGGCGCGCGGCCCCGGGAACAGGCGTGATCATCCTGACCACGTTCGGGGAGGAGGAGTACGTGGTCCGTGCGCTGTCCGGGGGCGCGGACGGGTTCCTGCTCAAGACCGGCGACCCGCGGGAGCTGCTGCTGGGCGTGCGTGCTGTGGCCGAGGGCGGCGCCTTCCTGTCCCCGAACGTCGCACGGAGAATCCTCAACGGGCTTGAACACGGGCGGTCGATGGGACAGCTGCACGCTCGCGAGCAGGTGGGCGAGTTGACCGATCGCGAGCGTGAGGTCCTGGCTCTGCTGGGCGCGGGGCTGTCCAACGGCGAGATCAGCCGCCGACTCTACCTCGTGGAGGGGACGGTGAAGGGCCACGTGAGCACGATCCTCAAGCGTCTGGGGCTGCGCAACCGGGTGGAGGCAGCCGTGATGGCACATGATGCCGGGCTGAAGCCCGGAAGCGGCGACGGATTCGACTAGACGGTATGTAGGGAGGGTTCGCGAAGAGGCCGGGACCCCGCTCACACGTTGCCGTGGGTTGCCGACCAGGCAGAACCTGGACGGTAGTGCCTACATGTGTGGGAGGTCCCGGTGTCTTTCGAGCCTACGACCGTCGGGCTGGACGTGCACGCCCGCTCCACCACCGCGTGCGCGATCTGCGGCCCCACCGGCGAAATCAGCACCATCCGCCTGAGCAGCGACCACACCCAGATCCTCGGCTGGCTCACCGGCCTCGCGACCCCGGTCCGTGTCGTCTATGAGGCCGGGCCCACCGGCTTCGCCCTGGCCCGCACCCTGACCGGGGCCGGCCTCGACTGCGTGGTGGCCGCCCCCTCCAAACTCCAGCGCCCCAGCGGCGACCGGATCAAGACCGACGCCCGCGACGCGCTGCACCTGGCCCGCCTGCTCCGCCTCGGCGAGGTCACCCCGGTCCGGGTCCCCACCCCGGCCCAGGAAGCCGCCCGTGATCTGTCCCGGGCCCGCGAGGACGCCCGCGCCGACCTGATGCGCGCCCGCCACCGCCTGTCCAAGCTCCTGCTGCGCCAGGGTCTGCTCTGGGAGGGCAAGAACACCTGGTCCTGGGCCCACCACGACTGGATCGCCCGCCAATCCTTCACCGACCCGGCCCTGCAGGCGGCCTTCGAAGCCGCCCACGAACAGGTCCTGATGGTGCGGGACCGCCGTGACCGGTTGGATGAGGCCATCACCCAGCAGGCCGCCGACCCCGGGTGGGCGCCGGTGGTGGAGCGGCTGCGGTGCCTGCGCGCGATCTCCACTGTCACCGCGTTCGGGCTGGCCACCGAGATCGGTGACTGGCACCGCTTCACCGGGTCCAGCATCGGCGCGTATGTGGGACTGGTGCCCAGCGAGCACTCCTCGGGGTCCCGCCGTGTGCTGGGTCCGATCACCAAGACCGGCAACACCCACGTGCGCCGGCTGCTGGTGGAGGCCGCCTGGCACCACCGCCGCCCCTACCGTCAGCCCACCCGCGAGATGCGCGCCCGGTGGGAGAGGGCCCCGGCAGCGGCCAGGTCCCGGGGGCATGCGGGCAACCACCGCCTGCACCGCCGTTGGGCCCGTTTCGATGAGCGCGGCAAGAAGCCGTCGGTGGCCGTGGTCGCGATCGCCCGGGAGCTGGCCGGGTGGTGCTGGGCACTGGCCGTGGTGCAGGAGTGAGCCCTTGCGATAAGCCGACCGGTGGGAGGGCGCTGCGTGCCGCCGCGTGAGGAACGATCCGCGATACAGCTATGAGCAGCCCGGGGCTGACCCCCTGGGCCACGCTCGTTCTCTAGAGCCGCGGCCTCGTTCCCGCCGAACAGCCCGTCCTGCGGTAGCCAACCCGCGCATATCAGTCTGACCACGCGTCGTGCGTGACACGCGGGCCGCAGGCTGCCTTCCCACCGGTCCCCATAACGAACCTGTGGCGCCTTCTCCGCCAGCTTCAGGATCCTCACGCCCTCGCTGGTGGTCAAGGTCGTTCGTCCCTCGCTGCGCTCGGGGCGCTCCACCTTGACTTCCAGCTCAGCGCGAGGGATCGGCATCTGTCGAAGAAGACCAGGGACCACCCCAGCAGGGAGACCAGCGGTGGCAGATCACCACCTATCACCGCTGGTCAGCGCTGCGCTCTTGACAAAAAACCCTACATATCAGCTGGGGCGTGTCCCGTTGTGGGCGGTGGCGGGCGGCGGGTGGGTCGCGAGCAGGGCGATGACAACGGCTTGGTAGCCCGCCGGGAGGGCAGCGCCTGTACCTGCAGCAGCACCAGGGTGCCCTCGATCACCGCCAGCTCCCCGAGATGGTCGGCCCAGGCCGCGCGGTGGGTCAGCAGGGGGTGCATTCGGTCCCAGGCCCGGGCGGTGGTGACGGCCTTTGCTGTGTTCTCACGTCTTTCTTGGTCGATGCACATGATCACGTGAAGGCCGTCGTGGTGTGTGTGGGACAGCCGGACTCGTGGCCTGAACGATGTCCGGGCCACGGGCCGAGGTTGAACGCCAAGCCAGGCTTCATCTCGGCCCTGCTTGGCCCGGCCTCCTGGCCGGTGAGGCGCGACGCCCGTCTGGACAGCAACCTCGCGAAGACGGATTACCCGCCGGCGGAGCTGCGGTAGACGCTGATGTACGTGCCGCTGTGAGGTTCGACAGGGCCGCGGTGCCAGTCGCCGAACCGCGCCAACGATTCCAGTCCCGCCTCAGCCGCATGGCCGTCCAGCTCCTCGGGGGGCGTGAGACGGCAGGTCTCCTGCGAGACCTTGACGCCGGAAGCCCCGAAGTAGGCGCTGGAAACCCGCCACAGGCTCCGCTCGGTGTCCAGGACACGGCTGACGAGGACTCCGGTCCCGTTGTCGGGGTGAGCCTGGAAGACCGTGTCGATCGTGCGGTCACCGTGGATCAGGGCCACCGCCTCGGGGTTCTGCATCTCGAGGACGAGGAGTCCGTCCGGTGCGAGGTGCCGGGCCCAGGCCAGGACGGAGCGGCGCTGGTCCTCAGGATCGGTGAGGCCCGAAAGAGTTCCTGTGACGCAGTAGACGAGCGGGTAGGCCCTGCCATCGGCGTAGTCCCGCATGTCGGCGAGAACGGAGCGGACGTTCTCCCCCGTGGACTTGGTGTCACGTTCGAGCTGGTCGAGCATGCCCTGGGAGAAGTCCACACCGACGACGGTGCCGATCCGCCGGGCCAGAGGTAGAGCGATCCGGCCTGTCCCGACGCCAAGTTCGAGAGCCGGTCCGCGGCCCCGCGCCAGATCCGCCAACACGTCGGCGGTCTGCTCCGCCACGGCGTCCTTGGGCATGACCTCGTCGTAATGGTCCGCGAACATGCGTCCATATCCGTTGTCGTCGACCTGCACCACGGCTCTCCCTTCGCCCGGCGCCCGGCCCAGCCGGCCGGCACGCATCCCGGAGAACGCTAGCAAAAAAGGTGCGAAATTCTCTTCACTGATCAGTTCAATAACCATGAACAGAGATCATATATCCTCGGACAGGAGTTTTATGGCATGCCTCTTACGGCCACGGCATGCCTTCCATAGACTCACCCGGCGAATGCCATGAACCAGTCGTTGACTTCCTACCGAAAGGCGCACTTCAAGCGCACTCAACCCCCACTGACTTGACCCCTGCACCATGCAAAGCAAGGGCTCCGACCGGAGGATCGATCAGGCTTCAGCAACTCCCAGAATTTCTACAGAACGATGCCCTGACCAGCAAAGACATATCAAAGTTGCAGGTTAAACCAGCTATTCGTGAGACACGAAGAGTTCGACTATCACGCGCCACGGAGATCCTCAAGGGTCAGCCCATGGCCCATCCCGGACATCGGTACATCTCTCCGAGATTAGCGAACGTCTCCCCAGGCGAGACCGCCCGTTGGCTCGGATTCACTCGCTTGAGCACGCCTTGAGAACGACCCGAGTGGTTGACACCCCCTCACCTGGCTCCTAGCTTTATTCCTGCCCGAGATGATCACGTCAGCACTATTTCTCAGCCATCTGTGCTCACGCCCTCTCGGGCTTATCACCCCACCTGAGGACCGATGAAGAAGAAAGGGAACAACATGACTGTCGCCATGCTGGACCGCGTCAAGGCCGGCACCGACCCGGCGGGCGCTCCGGCCGACGACCTGTTCGCCCAGGACCTCATCGCCGAGGGGAACGAGATCTACGCCAGCAGTAGCGGCTGGGTCTGCTCCCTGACCATCGAGTGCGGCACCCTCGTCTGCGCCTGCCAGTAGCACCTGACCCGTCCCCACGGCGCGGTGCGTGTCCGGGCTCAGTCCCGGGCGCGCACCGCGCTCCCGCGTGGGAGAACGCCCCGAATGGTCCGCCCACGAACCCTCCCAAGGAAACGGTCGACCGTGGATTCGCACGTCATTGCCCAGATCGCCAACCGCGCACTGTCCCTGTCCGAGCGGTTGCGCGCCGTCGCGCACGACGACACCACCGCGCTGTGGGAGGCGCCGGACGAGTGGAAGCGCGAGGCCTTCCACGACGAGGAGTCCTTCCATCGCTACCTCGCCGCGCACGGAACCACCGAGGGCGACGTCGCCCGAGCCCTGGCCCGACGTGCATCGACCCCGACGACCGAACTCCCCGACTGGACCCGGGACCTCGTACAGGTGATCACCAGCGCCCACGAGGTGAACGACGACGAAGCGGTTGTCTTCGGCCTCCCCTGCGCACCAGCCCCGTTCTCCGGCTTGACCTCCCGATTCACCGGACCCGCCATGCGCGAGATGCGCCGCGCCCTGCGGGATTCGGTGGACTTCCCGGCCCCCGGCTCCCGTCTGGAACGGGATCTGCGCTCGTCTCTGGCCACCCGGATCCTGGCTCTGTCCCTGCGCACCCTGGTCACCGAGTTGCACCGGGCACGTGAAAGCGGTGAGCTGCGTGGGGACACGCCCGAGGCGAGGTATGCCGACTTCGACCAGCGCCTGCTCGCCGACCCCGCGTACCTCACCCGCCTGTTCACCGACTACCCCGTGCTGGCGCGCCTGCTCGTACGGGCACGGCGGGACTGGCTCCGGCACGCCACCGAGCTCTTCACCCGGCTGGACTCGGACCGGGCGGAGTTGGCCGCGCGCGGCTGGATCACCGGCCCCAAGACCCCGATGGTGTCGTTGTCCATGGACTCCGGCGACACTCATGACGAGGGGCGCACCGTCGCGATCGGCGCCTTCGCCTGCGGCGGACGAGTCGTGTACAAGCCGCGCAGCACCGGGATGGACACCCTGTACGAACGCGCCGCGCACCACCTCAACGAGCGCGCCACCCGACCGCTGGTCCGGGCACCGGGAGTGGTGGACCGGGGCGGGTACGGCTGGACCGAATTCGTCGAGCACAGCGCCTGCCCGCCGGAAGACCTCGCCAAGCACTATCGGGGTGTGGGCGCCGCACTCGCCCTCACACACGCCCTGGGGGCCAACGACATCCACATGGAGAACGCCGTGGCCTCCGGTATCCATAGCGTCGTCGTGGATTTGGAGGCCCTCCTGCAGAACCGCGAAGTGGCCGATCCATCGGCGAGCGCATTCGCACGTGCCCGCGACCTGCTCAACCGCAGCGTGCTGGGCGTCGGGTTCCTGCCGATGCGCTCGGGAAACGGCCAGGGTGGTACCACAGCGGACATCAGCGTCGTCGCCGGCGGCCTCGAATCCGTGGAGATCACTGTTCCCACCCTGGTCGACTACAGCACCGACCGGATGTCGGTCGGCCAGGGCACGGGTCGGATGCGGCCCTCCGCGAACCTGCCGGGCGACCCGCAAGGGCTGCGACCCGAACACCACACCGAGGACATCGTCGACGGGTTCACGCGAGCCCGCGGCCTGATCTCCGCCGACCCCGACGGCTTCATCTCCGCCCTTGGGCACCTGTCCTGGTTGCGGGCCCGCCACCTACTGCGTCCCACCAGGTTGTACGGCAGGCTGCTGTACGAGAGCACGCACCCTCGTCACCTCGGTGACGGCGTCGACCGCGAGCACCTGTTCGACCGTCTGTGGGCGACCACGAGCGGTCAGCCCACGGTTCGCGCCGGCGTGGCCTCCGAAATCCGTCAGCTCCTGCGGCACGACGTGCCCCGCTTCGACGCTTCCGTGGAGGGGATCTCCCTCTTGGACGGCGAGGGTGTGGTGGACGAGGCCTACTTCACCGCGACCGCGGCCTCGGCGCTGCGTGAACGGGTAGCGGGCATGGACGAGCCTGACCTGATCCGGCAGGTGTCCACCATCCGCGAGGCAATGTCGACCCTGGCCGCGGACGGACACGGCCGGGGCCGGCTCCAACCGGTCGCCCTGACCCCTGGTCCCGAGCCCGAGGCACTCCGTGAACGGGCCCTGGCCGCTGCGCGAACCGTCCTGGCGAGGTTGGATGCCTCCCGGGTGGACGGCTCCTCGGGGCGTGACTGCACCTGGATCGGGATCAGTCCCGCCTCGTTCAGCGGCGCCGGCTTCGAGTACCGGCCTCTGTCCCCGATGCTGTTCGAGGGGCTGTCCGGACTGACCCTGACCCACGTCGGCGCGGCCTTGGCTCTCGGTTCCCCCGACGCCCCCGATCCGGCTTTGTTGGACACCGCTTGGCTGTGCGCCCGACCGGTGATGGCCTTCGTCGAGGACACCAACGCCGGAGCGGCGCCCGTTTCGGACGCGATGGGCGCCTACAGCGGCTACGCGGGCGCCCTGTACGCCTTGGCCCACCTGTCCGCCGCCGTCGGCGGCGACTCCCGGATCGACCGCCTCCTGAAGGGCGGTGTGGACACCATCGTGCGTCTGGCCGAACGCGACACTTACCACGACCTGGCAGCCGGGGCCTCGGGCGCGGCCGTGGTGTGCCTGCGCCTGTTCGAGTACACGGGTGACGAACGCACCCTGACCGCCGCGCTGCGGGTCGCCCGTATCGTCGCGGGGCGGGGCCAGGAGGACGGCGAGGCACTGGGCTGGCCGACCGACATCGACGGCGGTGTCCTGGGCGGATTCGCGCATGGTGCCTCCGGAATCGGCTGGGCTCTGGTGGAGGTCGGAGCCGCGGGCGGCGACGACACGCTGATGGAGGCCGGGCTCCGGGCCCTGGCCGTGGACCGGAAGAACTTCAACCCCGACGTCGGTTCCTGGCCCGATCTGCGCCGGGAGGTACGGGGACAAGCCGCCTTCCCTGTCCAGTGGTGCCACGGTGCCCTCGGTATCGGGCTGAGCCGTGAGCTTGCGCACCGGGTGGTGCCCGACTCCGACTTGGCAGCCGAGGCCGAACTGGCGGTCGAGGTCGCCCTGGACCGCGGTGTTCCCCCCAACGACTCGCTGTGCCACGGCACCCTGGGTGCCCGTGAGTTCCTCTCCCTGATGTCCGGGCACTCGGCGCGGGCCCGCGCCGCCCTGGGACAGCTGGACCGAACGATCCTCGAGCGGTTCGAACAGGGCAAGGCCGAGGACGGCATCGCCGGGACCCGTGCGCCTTCCCCTGGCCTGATGCTCGGCTCGGCGGGGTTCGTCCTGGGGCTCCTGCGCATGGCCGAACCGGCTGTCGTCCCGTCGGTTCTCCACCTGGAGGGACCCCGGCAGCGGTGAGGCGGCGGCCAGTGCCTCGGGCAAGCCCGTCAAAGCACTGGACCGCCCGGTCGCCTCAGTCACCGCTGAGCCCTTCGGCCGGCGCGACACGGGCGGCTCGATGCGCCGGGAACACCGTCGCGGCGATCCCGATGGCCAGGGCTGCGAGCAGAACCAGTCCCAGGGTGGCCCAGGGCACGGAGACCACCAGGGGTGCGGTGGCCCCCACGATGGCGTCCACACCGACCAGCCCGTACGGCACCCCGATGAGGATGCCCAGCAGAGCACCCAGGGACGCGATCACCATCGCCTCGACCGCGAGCGTGCCCCGCAGCCCGGATCTGGTCAGCCCCAGCGCCCTGAGCAGGGCCGACTCCCGGGTGCGTTCCAGAACGGACAGCCCCAAGGTGTTCGTCACGCCGATGATCGCGATCACCACGGTGATGAACAGCATTGCCAGGGACAAGTTGACCAGGATGTCCAGCACCTCGGTGATATCGCGCCGCTCGCTCAGCGCACCGCTGAGAGCGATATCGGGATCGGCCCCGGCGACCTGGGTCATCCGGTCGGCAAGCTCATCGCGATCGGTCTCGGGCCCGGCCACACCCCACACCATCCCCTGGTCCGTGTCCGTACCCAGGGAATCCATGACATCGTCAAGGACCACGGGGGCGACCTCTCCCGAAGCGGTGGCCAGGTTGGACGACACCACGGTAAAGGTCTGGTCGACCTCTCCGACGACCAAGTCCACATCCCGCCCTGACTCAGCGCCAAGCACTGCCAGCTGGTCTCCGGACACGAGCATCACCGGGAATCCCGTGCCGCCCTCGTCCAGCTCGTCGGCTCCGGCCGCCCGAGCCATATCCGGGGAGATCCCGACCAGAGTCTGCGCACCGAGTTCACCGATCTCCACCTCGGCGGTGCGCACCGCCTCGACCATGTCCAGGGAGTCGATCTCCGCGACCATCTCGACGGTGCCCGGGCCGACCGAGCCGGAGTCCACACGGGCGCTCACGTCCACCGGGTACCGGTCGCGCAGATCGCTGTCGATGGTCGCCCGGCCGGTGGCGGCGGCCGTGGTCAAAGCGGTGATCAGGCCGAGCCCCAGCACCAGCGCGAGCGTGGCTGTGGCCGCCCGGCCGAGGTTGCGCTGAAGATTGGCCCCGGCCAGCTCCGCGATGCCACCCATCCGGCGCAGCAACGGATCGACCACCCTGATGAGTCCGGAGATCGCGGACCGCAGTACCACGAGCAGGCCGATCGCCCCGACAAATCCACCGCCGATGGCCAGCGGCAGAGAACCGGCCGCCGCTCCCACACCCATCGCCGCCACACCGACCAGCGCGACCGCTGCGCCCACGACCTGAACCACGCCGAAGCGGGGATAGCCCTGCAGAGGGGCCGAGCGCAGGGCCTCCACCGGCGCCGTCGCGGCGGCCCGGCGAGCAGGCAACCACGCCGCGCACACGGTCGTTCCCACACCGACCAGGAACGCTCCGCCCAGGGCCGGCAAGTTGACGTCCAGGCCGCCGCCGGTGAGCCCCATCATCGAGGCCGCCGCGTATCCGACGCCCACTCCCGTGGCCACTCCAAGAAGCGAACCCGCCGAACCCGTGATCAGGGACTCGGTGACGACCAGGTTGCGCACCTGTGCACGGTCCGCCCCGACCAGCCGCAGCAGAGCAGTGTCCCTGCGGCGCTGGGCGAGCAGGATGGTGAAGGTGTTGGTGATGACCATCGCCGCCGCGAGTAGGGCGATGAGTGCGAATGCGAGAAGGATCAGCTCCAGCTGTTGGGAGCCGCCCGCGAACCGGTCGGCCGCCAAGTCGGCCTGTTCCTCGGCCGTCATGGCGCCCAGGCCCTCAGGCAGGGAAGCCGTCAGGTCCGCCGCCGTCGCGGAAGCGGATGCGCCGTCGGCGACACGGCCCAGGGCGCTGACGGGCGTGTCCCCCGCGAAGTACGCCTCGGAGGCATAGAACTGGTACTGGACCCCTGTCAGCGGCTGGAAGCCCAGTTCCACGGCGCCGACCACGGTGACCCGGGATTCCTCGCCTTCCGAGGGGACGAGCCGCACAGTGTCCCCGATAGCAAGGCCCGCCGCTTCCAGGGTCGTGGAATCGGCGATGATCTCGTCGGTCGCCGAGGGCCAGACACCCTCCTCCAGGTCGAACCAGCGCAGCTCGGGCTCGGCCGCGATGCTGTAGACGTTGGTCGTGGCCCGCTGGTCGTCCGTGAGCAGTTCGACGGTGCGGGCATGGTAGGGGGCGACGACTGCCACGTCGGGGTGGTCGGCGACCAGGTCCGGCCACTCCGGTCCGGGATCAGCGGCCTCCGGATCCAGATCGACGACCACGTCGGCCGCGGAGAGCGGGGCAGCGGCCACCGCCCGCAGCCCCGCGGCGGAGGTAGAGGTGAACACGGCCGTGGCCGCGAGGAATGTCGTACCCAGAACGATCGCCAACAAGACGGCCGTCAGCCGGACCGGGTAGGCGCGAATCTGCGCCCAGGCGTAGCCGAGCATCAGCCCTCCGCCCGGGTCATGGCTGTGAGGACCTCTTGAGTGGTGGGATGGTCGATGGTGCCGTGCAGCACACCATCGGACATCAGCACGACACGGTCCGCGTAGGTCGCCGCGACCGGGTCGTGGGTGACCATGACGATGGTCTGGCCCAGTTCGACGCAGGCCACACGCAAACGTTCGAGCAGTTCACGGCCGGTGGAGACGTCAAGGGCCCCGGTCGGCTCGTCGGCGAAGACAACGGCGGGCCGCGTGAGCAGGGCACGCGCGACCGCGACTCTTTGCTGTTGCCCGCCCGACAGCTCGCCAGGACGGTGCCCGAGCCGGTCGCCGAGGCGCAGGGAACGCACTACCTCAGCGAAGAAGGCCTGGTCCGGGCGTCGGCCGGAGAGCTTGAGCGGGAGCAGGATGTTCTGCTCCGCGGTGAGGGTGGGCAACAGGTTGAAGGCCTGAAAGACGAAGCCGATCCGCTCGCGCCGCAGAACGGTGAGCTCCTTGTCGGTGAGCTGGGACAGGTCTCGGCCCTCGACCACCACCCGCCCGCTGGTGGGCGTGTCCAACCCCGCCAACAGGTGCATGAGGGTGGACTTACCGGACCCGGACGGCCCCATTACCGCGGTGAACTCCCCACGGGAGAAGCCGAGCTCCACGCCGGCGACGGCGGTGACGGAGGTGGGACCCTCGCCATACTGTTTGACCAGGTGGACCGCCTGAAGTGTGTATCCGCGCTGCCTCGTGGGCGTGCCCATATCGCCGCTTTCCCGTCGTGGTCGTCTCATCATGACCACGCTAAGTAGCGACAGCACTCCGCCGACAGTGCCGACCGACCGGGCACGGCCCTGACTTTCGTCAGGTCGGGTGGCGTCGTTCGATCACGAAATGACGGATACCGCGATACGCGCAGCCGTGGGGCGGGATCCCGGAACGCGCGCTCGAACGCGGAACTCCCAGGATCAGGACATGCACACCCGGGACGGGCTCTCAGAGCCGTTCGGTGGCCAGGAGCTGTCCGGCGGCCAGGTCCCGGTACAGCTCGTCCCCGGTCACCAACTCGGCGTGGGTGCCCACCGCGCGCACCCGGCCCGCGTCCATCACCACGATCCGGTCCGCATTGGTGACCGTGGATAGCCTGTGGGCGACCACGATCACGTTGGTGTGCCGGGCCGCCTCCAGCATGACTGCCTTGAGCGCGCCCTCGTTGGCCGCGTCCAGTTGTGAGGTCGCCTCGTCCATGAGCAGCAGCCGGGGGTCGCGCAGCAGGGCGCGGGCGATGGCCACGCGCTGCCTCTCGCCGCCGGAGATGGTCACGCCCCGGTGGCCGATGGCGCTGTTCATCCCCTCAGGCAAGCGGTCGACCAGTTCGCTGAGCCGGGCCCGGGCCACCACATCGGCCAGCGCGTCCTCGCCCGCCCCGGGTGCGGCCATCATCAGGTTCTCCCAAAGGGTGCCGTCCAGGACCGGGGCGTCCTGCTCGACGTATCCGATCTGGGCGCGCAGGGCTGCCAGCGGCCATGAGCGCACGTCGATGCCGTCCAGCAGGACCCGGCCCGAGGTGGCATCGTAGAACCGCTCGATCAGAGAGAACACGGTCGTCTTGCCCGCGCCGGAGGGGCCGACCAGCGCGGTGAGGCCAGCGCCGTCAGCGGTGAACGATACACCGTGGTGGACCGGGGCCAGTCCGGGCCGGTAACGGAAGGCGACGTCCTCGAAGACCACCGAGGCGGGACCGCCGGCGCCGGTCGCCGGTCCCCGGGCCGAGCGGGGCTTCGCGTCCTCGCGGTCGAGTTCGGCGACCTCGTCGATGCGGCGCACGGCGGCCAGGCCGGTCTGCAACTGGGTCGCTGAGGAGGTCAGGCTGCTGATGGGCTGCATGAGATAGAAGAGCAGCAACAGAAACGCGATCAGCGTCGACACGTCCATCCCGCCGGTGGCCACCCGGGCGCCGCCGATCGCGAGGATGGTCAGGAAGGCGATGTTGACCGCCAGCCGGGTCGCGGTGCCCGACACCGCGGACCATCCGGCCACCGCGACACCCTTGCGCCAGGACTCCACGGCCGCCGCGTCCAGCCGGTCGGTCTCCACCCGCTCGGCCGAGGAGGCCTTGACCGTGCGGAACGCCCCGAAGACCCGCTCCAGATGAGAGCCCATCTCGCCCAGTGCCGCCTGGGCGGCCTGGGTTGCGGCGCCGATCCGCGGCAGGACCACGCCCATGAGCAGTCCGACCGCCACGACCATCGCGGCACTCACCAGGAACAGGCGCCAGTCGAGGAAGACCATGACGGCGATACCTCCGACGAGCAGGAGGGAACTGCTGACCATGTCGGTCAGGCCACTGGTCGCGACCGAGCGCAGCAGGGTGGTGTCGGCGGTCAGCCGTGCGACGAGGTCGCCCGGCTTGAGCCGGTCGACCTCGCTCACGCGCAGCCGTACCAGCGATCCGACCAGGCTGCGGCGCACGTCCAGCACGATGCCCTGACCGGTGCGCTCCAGCAGGAAGGCCCCGAGCGCCCCGATCAAGGCTCCGCCGACGATGACGGTGGTCAGGGCCAGGACCGCGCCCATGACCGGATCGCCCGCGCCGAGGGCGTCGATGACGTGGCGGGCCACGAGGGGCTGGGCAAGGCTGGTCGCGCCGCCGAGGAAGGAGAACACGGTCCCGACCACGAGCACACGCCAGTGCGGTCGGGCGTAGTCCCATAGCCGCCGCAGAGGGGCCGTGCGGGCCGCCTCCGCCAGAGGATTCTCTACGTCGTCAACACTCAAGGAAGGCACCCTCAGAAATCGTATTCGTGTGAAATCATCATCCCCGAGGACAATCAACGCCGCTTCAGGGCACGTATAACATTGGAATTCATCTCATCCGCTAGAGCGAATTTTCAGCCAGAAATCGAGCACGCATGCGCTGAGTATTACATCCTTGTTCATTTCGTAATAGAAGGAGAAGAAATTACCTGAGTGCCGAGAGTACTCGGCAGATGAGAAGATGTCCAGCTTCCTACTCACCCGACCCTGACAGCAGAGAAATGAGAAGCCGCAGGCCACGCGCCTCGACTCGACCATCAGACCATTTCGACTGGAGCGCCAACCCACCTACTATCTCGGTGGGTTTCAGCGTCTCAACAGGTCAGACACCCCTGCCCGCAACTCATCATGTGGCCGAAAGTGGCCATCTTCCTCCGGGCTCGGCGAGGTGGCATCTTGGTCCAACATCATTCCGTCGCCCAGTAACGGACTCACGCATCTGGACTGCAAACGAGCAGCCCAGTGGTATGCCGGGGGCACCGTGCAGCCGACAGGAAGTGCAGAATCCCCCACCCCCAGAGGCGAAATCCCCTGGCGGAACCAGGGAAAGACGCACAGCGGAATTCCGGTTCCTTTTCGGATATAATTCAACCGCCATGCACGAGCTGCGCATACTCCCATTGACGCTGCGCAGCCTGGGGATCTCGTGGCCACATTTGTCGATCGTCGTGGTGGCGCCGTGTCCGGGTCAGGCCCCGCCGCCGAGGGAGGACGAGGACGCGCAGGGCTTCGCGCCGGGCATGTGAGCGCTCACATTACGGGGGCCCCGGCCGCCGGCCCTGCCAGACTGAACGGTTATCCTCCCGGAGGCCGTCCCATCGCGGCGGCGCCTCGGGAACCGGGACACGACACCTCTCTCCTTCGGAGGGCTCATGCCCACGCCGCACGCACCGCTCCGCAACTGGGCCGGGAACGTCACCTTCGCCAGCCCGCGGGTGCACCGGCCCGCGACCGTCGACGAGCTGCGACGGCTCGTCCGGGACAGCACCGGCATCCGCGCCCTCGGCAGCGGCCACTCCTTCAACCTCGTCGCCGACTCCGACCGCGACCTGGTCCGGCTGGACGGGCTGCCCGTGGTGACCGAGGTCGACCCGGCCGCTTCCACCGTGACCGTCTCCGCCGGACTGCGCTACGCCGACCTGGCCGTCGCCCTGCACCGCGAGGGCTTCGCGCTGGGCAACCTGGCCTCACTGCCGCACATCTCCGTCGCGGGCTCCTGCGCGACCGGCACCCACGGCTCCGGTGACGGGCAGCGCTGCCTGTCCGCCGCCGTCCGCGCCCTGGAGCTCGTCGGGCCGGACGGCGACCTTCGGTGGCTGGGCCGCGACACCGATCCGGACGCCTTCCCCGGGGCCGTGGTCGCCCTCGGCGCGCTCGGCGTCGTCACGCGGCTCACCCTGGAGGTCGAGCCCGCCTACGAGATGACCCAGCGGGTGCGGGTCGGGGTGGCCCTGGACGAGGTCGCCGATCGGTTCGACGACGTGTTCGGCGCGGCCACCAGCGTCAGCCTCTTCACGGACTGGCACGCGGGCGGGGGCGACGTGTGGCTCAAGAACCGCACCGACCGGCCGGAGGGCGGCTGGGACGGCGGACGGCCCGCGACCGGGCCGATGCATCCCGTCCCCGGTATGCCGCCCGAACCCAGCACCGAGCAGCTGGGCACCGTCGGGCCCTGGTTCGAGCGCCTGCCGCACTTCCGACCCGAGCTGCCCCCGAGCGCGGGCGACGAACTGCAGTCCGAGCTCTACCTCCCCCGGGCCGCCGCCCCGGCCTGCTTCGCCGCGCTCCGGGAGATCGGGCACCTCATCGCCCCGGCCCTGCACATCTCCGAGGTGCGCACGATCCGCGCCGACGACCTGTGGCTGAGCCCCGCCCATGGCCGGGACACCGTCGCCTTCCACTTCACCTGGCGCAAGGACCCCGCGACCGTGCTGCCCGTCATCTCCGCCGTGGAGGACCGGCTCGTGCCTCTGGGCGCACGGCCGCACTGGGGCAAGCTCACCGCGCTGGACCCGGCGGAGGTCATCGGCGGCTACGAGCGGGCGGCCGACTTCCGGGGCCTGCTCGCGGACTTCGACCCTCGGGGGAAGTTCCGCAACGCCTTCACCGACGCCCTCTTTCCCCTGGTGTGAGGCCCGGGACCTGCCGGGTCCTCCCCCGGCCCGCCGGCGTCAGCTCCAGATGAGCCCGAACCCGGTGGTCACCTCGGCCGCGGTCTGCCGGTACTCGGCCAGGGCGTCGCCGCGGGGGTCGGTGCGCAGGTCGAGGAGGGGTGCCGGACTCACCCACCTGTTCCAGGCCCTCTCGAAGGCCCGGGACCCCCGCCGGTCGCGCTCGAACACGTGCGGGACCGCGTGGTAGACCTTCCGGTTCGGCGCGGAGCGGCCCCGGACCTGGGCGCGGGCCCACTCGCGCCCCTCCCGCGCCGAAGCGGGAACGGGGAGCTCGTACCGGACCGCCAGCCAGCGGCGGTGGCGCCGGGCGGTCGGGGCCGGATCGCCGCCGACGGCCGGGTTGAGGACCTCCTCCAGGGCGACGGCGAACATCTCGGCGGCCCCGGGCCCCGCGCCGGTCAGGGTGCACTGGCGCACACCGGCCGTGTCCACATGGATCCGCACTCCCTGCGCACCGACCTCGGAGTGCCCCGCGTACCTGAGCGCGTCGGCGACGGCGCACGCGTACCTGTCGATCCCGACGGGTCCCCTGGCCTGTTCCAGCAGGCGTCGGGCGTCGCGTACCTCCGCCCCGCGCTCGGCGCCGGCCGTCGCCAGCTCCGAAGCCGCCACACACAGCAGGGCCACCGCCACCACGACCGGCAACGGGCCGAGGAACATGCCCGACACGAGGCCGGCGACCGCGGCGCACACCGACCGGGCCGACGCGGCGCGCCCCTGTCGCCGGGCACGCTCCGAATCCCCGGGGTCCGCCGCCCTCCGGATCGCTCCGGCGTCGGCGGGCAGCACGGTGGGCGGCGGCCCCGGAGCGGGGGACCGCCCGTGCTCGGGGGGCTCAGGGTGGACGGAGGGCTGCCGGGGAGCGGGGGGCACCCGCTTCTCCCAGACCCGCAGCGCGGCGGTCAGCGTGTCCTGGTACGGCTCCCCCAGCCGCCACTGCTCACGTGTCTCGTCCCGGGCACCCGCCCGGATGAGCATGCGCGCGTTGATCGCGTCCGTCTGCCCCTCCGGCGGCGGTTCGTACGGGGAGAGGCGGGCGTCGACGTGCGCCACCCCGCTCACCACGCCGCCGTCGGTGCCCAGGGCCGGGTAGCCCTCGTGTTTACGGACGAACCGGTTCCAGTCCGCGTCTCCCTTGGGGTGGTCGTGGCTCACGCACACGACCGTCCAGGTGTGCGCGGTCTTCTCCGGCCATGAGGGGTCCAGTCGCAGGGCCCTGCCCCGGCCCTGCGCGACCGCCGTCGCCGTGGTGGAGGTCGTCAGGTCCACGACCACGTTGATCCCCCGCGCGTCCCACCCCTCGCCGAGGAGTGCCCTGGTCCCGACCAGCACCCGGCAGCCGGCCCAGTCCAGGAAGCGGGTCACCAGCCCGACGCGTGTGCGCGGTGGCCACGTCCCCTCGATGACGTGGAGGCCGTCCACCTCCCGGACGGACAGGTCGAGGTCGGGGCGCTCGGCGCGGACGAAGCCGATGAGCGCGTCGCTGGTCCACGGGCTGGTCGCCACCGTGCGGGCGGTGATCATGACGGGGTTGAGGAAGGCGGTGCGCGGGTCCTCCACGAGCAGGGCCAGTTGGAGCCAGGCCGACCCGGCGTCCTCGGCGAGGACGCCGCGCAGGGACCGCGGTGTGCGGGCGCGCTCCTGGTCGCACAGGACCAGGGCGCGCAACCGGTCGCCGAGCGCGTCCGCCTCGGTGTCCACGATCTCCACGGTCGCCTGGGACTTGGCGGCGCTGCGGGCGAGGACGCGGTCCACGGGCGAGGCGGTGGCCCGGACGCCGCGTCGGGTGAGCTGGTACCCGACGGTCGGCAGGGCGGCCCGGATGCTCTGACGCGCGGCGCCGTTCCGCTCGGTGCCGGGGTCGAGGCAGTGTCGCTCGTAGTCCCGGATGAGCGCCGCCCAGTCGTCGGCGTCGGGCGGGTGGCGGTGCCGTTCCGCGAGGCGGGCTCCCCTGGGGAGCGCGCAGAGTCCGGCGTGGTGGAGCCGCAGGACCGCGTCGGCCTCGTCGGGGCGTTCACCGGCCAGCCGGTCCCAGTCGGCCCGGTCGTGTCCGGCGGTGAAGCGGTGGACGAACCGCACGTCGATCCACGCGAGGAAGTCGGTCCCGGCGAAACCGGGGGTGAGCAGCTCCGCGCACATCTCCGTGAACCGGAGCCCCTGCTCGGCGAGGTACTCGCGTTCCAACGCGTTGGGCACGGTGATGTAGGCCAGTTCCGCGAACGGGGCCAGGTAGCCGTCGCGGACGAGCGCGGGGACGGACGCGCCGGTGATCGGCGCTCCGAAGAGGCGCTCCACCAGTGCCTTCTCGGTTCTGGTCAGGCTCGCGGAGGGTGTTCCGGTCAAACCGATGACGTGGGCGTCGGGAAGCCCGTCCAGGATCTCGGCGAGCAGGCGGCCCCACACCTGGAGGAGGTGGTGGCACTCGTCGAGGACCACGGTGAGCGGACCCGCGTCGTGGAGGGCCGCCACCAGGGACCGGCCGTTGGCGTGGAGGCGGTCGCGGACGGAGCCGCTCCCGCCGGTCTCGGCCTCGGGGTCGAAGACGGCGAGCGACTGGTAGGTCAGCACGTTGAGGTCGTGTTCCAGGGCCCGTTCGGTTCCGGCCGTGCCGCCCTCCGGCCGGTCGTAGGCCTCCCAGTGGGTGATCCACTGCCCCTGGATCGCGATGTTGGGGGCGAAGACGACGGTGCGGCGGCCGAGGCGGCGGGCGGCCTCCAGTCCGACGAGGGTCTTTCCGGCGCCGGGCGGCAGCACGACCCAAGTGCGCCGGTGGCCGTCGGCCCATCGTGAGCCGACCTGGCTCAGCGCGTCGTTCTGGTAGGACCGGAACTCGCCGGGCCAGGAGGCCGCCGCGAACACCGACGGTTCCGGGGCCGTCCGCCCGCCCGAGCCGGGCTGTCCCCCTCGGTGTGCGTCGGGCATGCGCCCGGCTCTAGGACGGGCGGCGGAGTCCGCGCCAGGCGTCGACCCAGCGGCGGCGCTCGCCCTCGTCCTCGCCCGCGCAGGCGGTCACGAAGGCCATGAGGAAGACGTACCTCGGCAGTTCGGTGCCCTCGAGGACCTCCCGGAAGGTGGCCGCCTTGACGGCGCCGCCGCACAGGTACTCCAGTTCCAGGTAGGACCAGTCGCCCGCCCAGACGAGGTAGCGACGCATGGTCAGCAGGAAGTCCTCGGTACTGCGGGCCCTGCGGGGGTCGGGCCGTTCGTCGTAGCCGGCCAGGTCGCGGAGCAGGCCGATCCGCTCGACGGTGGTGTCGATCGGCGTGGACAGCAGGCGGTCCAGCCAGCCGGTGGCGCGCAGGGAGGAGTTGGGACCGGTCGGTTCGAGAACGGCCGTCGTACTCAATGAGTCTCCGCAGGATGGGGATTCGACCAGGAGCGTGTGTGTTCGTCGCAGCGCACGCGCGAACGGTGCATACGCGAACAAGGGTGCGGGAGAACACCGACGGCCAGAGGAGGGGTGTTGCCGAGATAACTCCGACTGATCGGCTACGGGGAAATCTACCGGAAGAAGGCGACACGCGAAAGCGCCTGTGGCGTGGGCGCTGTGGAGGCGTGCGACACCCCTGGGTGTGACGCGGGCACACCGCGATGAACGCTGAGGATTATTCCAAGGAAAACACATCAAAGGTGATCTCGAAGCGTAGTGAATACGTCCCCATTACGCCGCATAGATTCCCTGCTGTTACGCCTGGTAATAGAGGGTCAGCGGAGAGCACTTCCTTTTTAGCACACCCGAATATCCGTATTGAGGTTGACCGAAACACGCGACCTTCGGGCGCGACCGGCCTCGCGCATGTGCGGGGTGATCCGTGGGTGCCGCCGGGCGATCCGGCGGCACCGGGCCCGGATCATCGGACGACGACGGTCGTGTACACCTCCATGTTCCCGCTCTCCCACAGCCAGTCCATCGCGGCCATGCTCACCCGGGCGCATCCGTGCGAGGCGGGCTGCGGCGGCACGCTGGGGTAGCCGTGCACGGCGATGCCGCCGTTGAAGTACTTGGGCCGGTACAGGGCGCCGTAGGGGCCCGGGTCCCAGGAGTCGACCTCGCGGAAGACCGAGTACGTGCCGGTCGGCGTGGTGGCGATGCGCTCGGTGCCGTCGGAGCCCTCGTAGGGCCGTCCCGATCCGGTGGAGGTGTTGAGCACGCGTTCGACCTCTCCGCCGGAGACCACCAGCAGGAGCTGGCGCTCCAGGTCGATCTCCAGCACGTCGCCCGACGAGGAGGTGGCGGAGGGCCGCACGCCCTCGTCAAGCGCGGCACGGGTATCGGGGCCGACGATGCCGTCGCGGTCGATCCCGGCCGCCTTCTGCAGCGCCGTGACCGCCTGGGCCGTGTTGAAGCCGAACTCGCCGTCCACGCCGTCGATCCAGTAGTCGAGCTCGGCCAGGCGTTCCTGGACCTCGGACACCGCCGGTCCGGAGGAACCCTGGCGCAGCTCGGCGGGGGCGACCGCCGCGGCGGGCCGCGCCGTCGCGGTGAGCGCCGCGACCAGCGCGCACGCCACCACCGCGGCGGTGACGGCCGCACGGGTGGGGACGCGCGCGCGGAACCTTCGTGGGAGTGACAAGGGGGTTACCATACGTCTCCTTTACCCACCCGCACGGCGTTCCCCGCCCTTCGTCCACAGATGTGGACGAACGGGGGGAGGGCGGCGACCGCCGTTCAGCGGCGCGCGTCCGTGTGCAGGGACAGCGCCACGTGGACCAGCGCGCGGCAGCGGGCGAACTCCAGGGCGGTGAACGGAACCGCCACCTGCCGCCCGCCATCCCCGGGGGAGGACCCGGTGTCCCCCTGGCGGCGCACCACGAGGACCCCGCCGTCGGGGGCCGGGAGCGTCATGGCGGTACCGGACAGGTCCTCGCGTCCCATGCCCTCCGGCGGCCGTGCGACGCGCTGGACCTCCTGCGCCGCCGACAGCGCCACCAGCGACCGCTCCAGGGTCGTGGCACCGGTGATCAGGGCGCTGACCAGGGCGAGCGTCCGGCTGGTGGTGTCGCTGAGCTCGTGGACGTCGGCCGGACGCACGATCACGTCGCGGACCCCCGCCCCCTGCACGGCGTCGTACAGGTCGCCCTCCGCCACCCGGGCGGGGGCGTTGACGAAGAACTCGTCTATCGCCTCGGGCCCGCCGGGGTGGACCTGCATGAGCCGGATGTCGACCCCGAGCCCGGCGAACCGGGAGGTGAGCGCGGCGAGGCCGCCGGGGACGTCGGCGACGGTCACCCGGACGCTCCACAGCCGGTCGTCGGCGTGGTCGTGGAGGGGCGCGGGGAGGGCGCCGACGGAGGCCGCCGGGGGCGCGGACGGGCTGGTCCCGGTCGGCCGCCCTCCGCGACGGGCCCGCCGCCGGACCGCGTGCGCGGCCCGCTGGCGGTGCCAGCGGTGGAGTCCGGACACCGCGAGCAGGAGCACGCCCACGGCGATCAGTGCGCGGACCCCGCCGTCGCTGTGGCCGAGGGAGAGCACCACGACGTGCGCGGCCCCGGCCGCGAGCAGGAGGATTCCCAGGTCCAGCGCCTCGCGGCCGAGGAAGCCGGGGCGCGTGTGGTCGTCGGTTCCGTGACTGCCTTCGGAAGCGTCCATGCCCACGACAGTGCCAAGCCGACGTTGCGGGGGTCCTTCACTCTGTGACGGGCCGGTAACAACAGAGCGTGACCCTGGTCACGGAGCGGGGTCGCCGCCCGTCCCGCACTACCCCCGTCCGGCGTAGGGCATCTCCCGCGCCATCACCGTCACCTGCGGCACGGAGACGTCCGGCGGCAGCGAGACGACGTGCGCGATCGTCGACGCCACGTGCGCGGGGTCGATCACGGGTTCGGCGCGCACCGATCCGTCGGGCTGGACGGCACCGGCCCCGAACCCCGCCACCATCGCCGTCGACGCGTTGCCCACGTCGATCTGCGTGCAGGCGATCCCGTGGCCCCGCAGGTCGAGGTTCATGGACGCGGTGAGCCCGGAGACGGCGTGCTTGCTCACGGTGTAGGCGACGCTGGAGGGACGCGGCACGTGCGCCGAGACCGACCCGTTGTTGATGATCCGGCCGCCGCGGGGGTCCTGCTCCTTCATCAGGCGGGCCGCCTCTCGCGCGCAGTACATCGACCCCGTGACGTTGGTGGCCAGGACGCTCTGCCAGTCCTCGTCGGAGACCGCGTCGACGGCGGCGCTCGGGCCGAACACACCGGCGTTGTTCACCAGCACGTCGACCCGGCCGAACCGCTCCCGAACCAGCGCGAACAGCGCCCGCACGGAGTCGGACGAGGTCACGTCGGCCTCCACCACCACGGCACGCGGTCGGCCGTCGGCGGTCTCCTCCAGAGCGGATCGCCGGCGGCCCGCCAGCACCACCGCGTACCCGTCGTCGAGCAGCCGCGCGGCGGTGGCCCTCCCCAGACCCGATCCGGCGCCCGTCAGCACCACGACGCCCCGTCCGGCCCCGGTCCCCGCCCTCTCCTCCGACACCCGCGCTCTCCCTTCGTCCACCAGCGTCTCCCCCGGCCCGGTCGCGGCCCGGAGCCGTCGTGGAACGGTACCGCCCGCCGGGCGCGCGAACCGGTACCGGTCCCCGGATGTGCTACCTTCTCTTCCTCGCGGCGACCCGGACCTGTGTCTGTATCAGGGACGTGCCGGACCCCCGTGTCTCCTCCGGGGGCGGTCCCCCTCCCCCAGGTCCCCCGCCCCTGCGCCGAGACCGGTCGTTCATCTTCTGCACGGTCTCGATCTGCCAGGGAGTACGCACCCGTGCGTGTCTACTGCGCGGTGGCCGCCCGAGGGCTGCGCCGCTATTCCACCTACCGTGCGGCCGTGGCCGCCGGACTGATCACCAACAGCGTCTTCGGCGTCATCAACGCGATGGTGCTGCTCGCCCTCTTCGCGGCGCGCCCCCAGATCAACGGCTACGACGCCGACGACGCGGTGACCCAGGTCTTCGTCGCCCAGGGGCTGATCGCGGTGGTCGCGATCATGGGTCCGCCCCTGGAACTCGGCGAGCGCGTGCGCAGCGGCGCGGTGGCCACCGACCTGCTGCGGCCGGTCTCGCTCCTGGGGTGGTGGCTGGCCGACGACCTCGGCCGCGCCGCCTTCAACCTGGTGTTCCGGGGCGTCCCCACCTTCGTCGTCGGAGCGCTCCTGTTCGACCTGCTCATCCCGACCGACCCGTGGCGCTGGGCGGCGGTGGCGGTGTCGATCGCCCTGGCCACGCTGGTCTCCTTCGCGCTGCGCTACCTGTACGAGCTGGCCGGCTTCTGGCTGATGGACACCCGCGGCATCCAGACGGTGGCCGGGTTCCTGGGCCCGATCGCCGCGGGCATGCTCCTGCCGCTGCCCCTGTTCCCCGCGGGTGTGGGCGACGTGCTGCGGCTCCTGCCCTGGGCGTCCATCGTGCAGCTGCCCGCGGAGATCTTCCTGGGCAAGGACACCCTCCCCGGCGGCACCGTCCTGAGCGGCCTCGCGGTCCAGGCCGGATGGGCCCTGGCCCTGTTCGCGTTCGCCGCGTGGTCCACCTCCCGGGCGACCGGCAGGGTGGTGGTCCAAGGTGGCTGACCTCCTCCGACGAGTGCGCGGCGGCTGGGAGGGGCGCCCCGGCCGGAGCCCGGCGGGCACCCCCGTGCGCACCTACCTCCGGCTGGCGTGGACGTGGTGCAGGGCCATGGCGCAGTACCCGGCGTCGCTCGTACTGATGAGCCTGGCGACGTCCCTGGGCGCGGTCGCGGAGATCGGCGCCGTGCTGGTGGTGTACACGCACGCCGGGCGCCTGGCCGGGTTCGGTGTGCACGAGGGACTGCTCATCTCCGGGCTGGCCACCACGGCGTTCGGCTGCGCCAACATGCTCATGGGATCGGTCGAGAGCCTCGGACAGCACATCCGTACGGGCACCCTCGACGCGATGCTGGTCCGGCCCGTCTCCCCGCTGGTGCAGATGGCCACCGACCGCTTCGCGCCCCGCCGCCTGGGCCGCATCCTGCCCGCCGCCGCGGTCACGGCCTACGCCCTGGCCGCCGCCGACGTCGACTGGACGCCCGGCCGGGTGCTGGCGCTACCCGTACTCCTGGTGTCGGGGACCGCCATCGCCTGCGCGATCTGGGTGATCGGCGCGTGCCTGCAGTTCTTCCTCCCCGACGCCCGGGAGGCGGCCCACTCGGTGACCTACGGCGGCCAGGCACTGGTGGAGTACCCGCTGTCGGTCTACTCGCGCGGCGTCGTACGCGCCGCCACGTTCGCCGTGCCGCTGGCCTTCGTCAGCTGGCAGCCGGCCCTGTACCTGCTCGACCGCCCCGACCCCGCCGGCCTGCCCGACGCCCTGCGCCTGGCCACCCCTGTCGTCGCCGTCCTGTTGTGCGCCCTGGCCACCGCCACCTGGCGGTTCGGGCTGCGCCGCTACCGATCCACCGGGAGCTGACCGATGCCGCCGAAGACCACGACCGCCCCCGCCCGGACCTGCGCCGAACCCGTCATCGAAGCCGCGGGCCTGGGCCGGGACTTCACCCTCACCGAGGGCCCCTTCCTGCGCCGTCGGCGACGCACCGTCAGCGCGGTGCGCGACGTCGACCTGACCGTGTTCCCCGGTGAGATCGTCGGCTACCTCGGACCCAACGGGGCCGGGAAGAGCTCGACGATGAAGATGCTCACCGGCATCCTCAGCCCGACCCAGGGCCGGGTCCGGGTCACCGGCCTGGAACCGGCCCGTCAGCGCACCCGGCTCGCCGCACGCATCGGGGTCGTGTTCGGCCAGCGGTCCACCCTGTGGTGGGACCTGCCGCTGCGCGACAGCTTCGAGCTCACCCGGCACATGTACCGCGTTCCGGCCGCCGACCACGCGCGACGGCTCGCCGAGCTCACCGAACTCCTGGAGCTCGGACCGTTCCTGGCCACGCCGGTGCGCCAGCTCAGCCTGGGCCAGCGCATGCGCGGCGACCTGACGGCCGCCCTGCTGCACGGGCCCCGTCTGCTGGTCCTCGACGAACCCACGATCGGTCTGGACGTGGTCAGCAAGTCGACCATCCGGGAGTTCCTGCTGCGGCTCAACGCCGAGGAGGGCACGACGATCCTGCTGACCACGCACGACCTGGGGGACGTGGAGCGCCTGTGCGAACGCGTCGTGGTGATCGACCAGGGGAGGCTGGCCTACGACGGCGGCCTCGCCGGGCTGCGCGCGAGCGTGCCCTCCCCCCGTGTCCTGGTCGTGGACCTGGCCGCGCCCACCGCGCCGCTGGCGGTCGAGGGCGCCAGGTGCGTCCGTGTGGAGGGCCCCCGCCAGTGGCTGGAACTGTCCGACAACCCGGCGCGCGTCATCGCCGAGGTCACCCGGCGGCACGGGGTGGCGGACCTGACACTGCGCGAACCCGACATCGAGAGCGTGGTCGCCGCCCTGTACCGGGGTTCGGTCGCCGGTCACGGGTAGGGCCGACACCGCTCCCGGAGTGGACCGCCCACTCTGGCCACCGGTCCCGGCGCGGAGAATGCTGGAGGACATGGAGAGAACGGTTCCCGCCCCCGTGGTGTGGGCGACGGTGTTGTGGGCGGCGGCGGTGGCGTGCGGCGTCATCGCGACGGCGCCGGCGGTCACCGCGCGAGGGGTGGACCGGAGGTCGGTCAGGCCGTACGCGGCGGCTACGCGCCACCCCGTGCGGAGGACGGAGGGCCGACCGGCATGATGGCGGCCATGGGAATCTGGCTGGGAATCGTGTTCGGCGTGCTCTCCTGCGCGGCCTACACGGCCGCCGCGGTGACGCAGCGCAGACTCGCCGTCCACGTGCGGGCGCCGCTGACCCGTCGGGGTGAGCTGGCCACGCTGCTTCGCCATCCGCTGTGGTGGGTGGCCCTCGTGTTCAACGGGGGCCGGGCGGGCTTCCAGGTCGCGGCCGTGAGCTTCGCGCCGCTGACCGTGGTGCAGCCTCTGGGCGTCCTGGTCCTGGTGTTCGGCATCCCCTGGTCGGCGCGGCTGGGCGGGCGCCGCGTCGGGCGCGATGAGTGGCGCGGCGCCGCCTGCACGGTGGTGGCACTGGGGGTACTGCTCGCGGTGACGGTCACCGGCGGGCAGGGCGGGGTGCTCAGTGACACCGGCTCGGCCCTGGTCGGCCTGGGCACGGTGGGGCTCCTGGCGCTCACGGCGTGGGCGGCGGGCCGGGCGCGCACGGCGGCGTGGCGCAGCTACCTGCTCGCCGGAGCCGCCGGTGTGGCGTTCGGTGTCTCCTCGGCGACCGTCAAGACCGCGGTCACGGTCATCGGCGGGACCGGAGCCGTCGGTCTCCTGCACCCGTCCCTGGCGGCGACGGTGGTCATCGCGGTGTTCGGGCTGCTCCTCGCCCAGGCGGCCTACCAGGGGATGGACATCGGGGCCCCGCTCGGCATCACCACCATCGCCAACCCGGTCGCCGCGGCGGTCGTGGGCGTGGCCTTCATGGGCGAGTCCTATGCGGGCGGTTGGTGGGGCGGCGCGGTCGCCGCGGTGTGCGCGGTGCTCGCCTCGTATGGCATCCGCCTGCTCACGGTGCCGCAGAACGGGGCTCCGGCGGGCGCGGCGGACCCCGAGCCGGCGCCGTAACGTTTCTCCGCGCTCTGCCCTCTCCACGGGTTTCCCGGTTTCGTTGCGTTGTGTTTCGTCGTCCGGGCGGTGCCTGGCGGGCCGCCCGCGGGGAACGGTCGGCCGCGCCGCCGCCGGTGCCGGCCTCCGGCGTGGAATCCCCGCGGTCGGTCGTCCTCCCGGCGCCGGGAGGACGACCGACCGGATCAGAGCAGCCAGCGGTTGGTGATCGGCAGCCGCCGGTCGCGTCCGAGCGTGCGCTTGGTGATCTTGGGGCCGGGCGGGTACTGGCGGCGCTGGTGCTCGGCCCGGTCGACCAGGCGAACGACGTGCTGGACCAGGTCCGGCGCGAACCCGGCCGCGGCCAGCGCCGAGGCACCGTGGTCGGTCCCGATGTAGGCGTCCAGCAGCGCGTCGAGGACGTCGTATCCCGGCCGCTCGGGCGCCGAGCCGAGGGCGTCCCACCCCCGTGCCGGGTCGCGCACCAGGGCGCGCTCGGGGATGGGCGGGGCGCCGTCCGTGGTCGGCTTCTGGGAGTTGCGCCACAGGGACAGGTCCCGGACCAGCGTCTTCCAGCAGTCCCTGAGAGGCGCGTAGGCTCCCGCGCCGTCCCCGTGGTGGGCGCACAGGCCCATCGCCAGCTCGCTCTTGTCCCCGGTCGCCAGGACGAGGTGGCCCTCCTCGCGGGAGAGGGCTTTGAGGAGGACCCCCCTGGCCTGTTCCAGCAGGTCCTCACCGCCGTCCTCCCCGGCGACGGTGATCGTGGACTCCAGGGCGTCGAGCAGGCCGTCCACGGGGTAGAGGCGGCGGGTGAGGCCCTGTCGCTTGATCAGGTCCTCGGCGTCGTCGAGGGCGTCGGGGTCACGGCCCCGTGCGGGCATGACGAGCGCGTGCACGGCGTCCGCCCCCACGGCGTCGGCGGCGATCGTGGCGGTCAGCGCCGAGTCGGCTCCGCCGGAGACGCTGACCAGGACCGAGGTGAAGCCGTTCTTGCGGACGTGGTCGCGCACCCCGGCCACGAGCGCCGAGTAGACCTCGCCGAGGTCGTTCAGCGGGTCGCGGCGCGGGGTGAGGGACGGCGGGCGTGACTCGTACGGCGCCGGGGCGCGGTCGGAGACCGTGTATCGGACGATCCGGAAGCCGCCGGCCTCGTCCGCCTGGCCGGGGACGTCCTCCGCCCGGGGCAGGGCGATGTCGGTGACCAGCAGTTCCTCGTCGAACTGCGCGGCGCGGGCCACGAGCTCGCCGTCGGCGTCGACGACGAGCGAGTCACCCTCGAAGACCAGGTCGTCCTGGCCGCCGGTCATGTTCACGTAGCCGATGGCGGCGCCGAGCTCGCGCGCGCGGCGGCGGCACAGGTCGAGCCGCACGTCGTCCTTGTGCCGTTCGTAGGGCGATCCGTTGAGGGTGATCAGCATGCCCGCCCCGGCCTCGGCCGCCGCGGCGACGGGACCGCCGTCCTGCCACAGGTCCTCACAGATGGCGAAGGCGATGTCGGCACCGTGCAGCCGCAGCAGGGGCAGTGTGTCCCCGGGGACGAAGTACCGGAACTCGTCGAAGACACCGTAGTTGGGCAGGTGGTGCTTGGCCGAGGCGAGGCGGATCCGGCCCTCGTGCAGCACCGCGAGCGAGTTCTGCGGCGCACCGGAGGGCTGGCCGAACCGGGGCCCGGGGCCCTTCTTGCGGCTGAGGAAGCCGACGACGACCGGAAGGTGCGCGAGCCCCTCCGCGGCGAGCCGGGCGGCGAGGTTGTGGGTGGCCTTGGTGGAAGCGGAGACGAAGCCGTCCCGCAGGGCGAGATCCTCGACGGAGTATCCCGTGACGACCATCTCGGGGAACACGACGAGATGGGCTCCAGCGTCGCTCGCCTGGCGAGCGTGGGCGACGACGCTGTCGCAGTTACCTTCCAGATCCCCGACAACCGGGTTGATCTGGGCCAGAGCTATACGAAGTTGTACCACGGCGGCGACAGTAGCGAATGAGTTAACACAGGCGCAACATGTCTCATTTCTATAACGCCGGAAATGCGGTGCCCGTTCGGTACATCCCCGACACCGCTCGACAACCGCCCGAAAACGACCCGCCAGTGAGATGAACCACAAGGCGCCCTTCCAGTTTCCACGCGAAACATCCGACCGCGCCCTCGGCGCCGCCCTCGCGTCGAGACGGTACGAAACCCCAGTTCAACAGCGTTGACCCCCGGCTGCTCAGGAGTTTTCCCCTTCGCGGCCCACCGGCGCCCCGCGCCTCTCGGCCCCGCTCTCCACGGGGCGACGGACACTAATCCCGAACAACGTTCTACTGTGACCCATCTTGCAATTCGGGCGTTTTTCCCTTTATCTGGTCGACGGCTCGTACACCCCACTTCGTGCCAGATCCCCCCACAGGCGAAAACCTCGCCCACAGCGTCACCCACGTGTCCGGACACGACAGACCACACTCATCCACCACACAATCTCCGCCCTGCTCACGCGGAACACCGACCGGTCGCGGAGCGAGACAACGCCGTCTCCGCCGACGACGAAGGGAACGCCCCCTGTGGATGCCATCAACGCGGGCATCGTCGCCTTCAGCGACGGGCTCTGGGCCTGGCTGCTCATTCCTGCCCTCATCATCCTGAGCCTGTACTTCACCGTGCGATCGGGCGCGGTGCAGTTCCGGATGATCCCCGACATGTTCCGGGCGATGCGGAGCGATCCCGGCCTCGCCGCCGACGGCGGCAGACCGATCTCCGCCTTCCAGGCCTTCGCCGTCTCCGCCGCCGCCCGCATCGGCACCGGCAACATCGCGGGTGTGGCCACCGCGATCGCCCTCGGCGGGCCCGGCGCCATCTTCTGGATGTGGGCCATGGCACTGCTCGTCGGGGCCGCGAGCTTCGTCGAGTCCACCCTCGCGCAGCTCTACAAGGTCGGGAGCAAGGAGGGATACCGCGGCGGCCCCGCCTACTACATGGAGTACGGGCTCCGGTCACGCTGGATGGGCGTGCTCTTCGCCGTCATCATCACCGTGACCTTCGGTTTCGTGTTCACGAGCGTGCAGAGCAACACGATCTCGTCCGCCGTGGCCACCTCGGTCTCGACCGTCTCCGGCGCCGAGAGCCCGGCATGGCTCGCCCCCGCGATCGGCGTCGCCCTCGCCCTCGCCACGGGAGTCATCATCTTCGGCGGCGCACGGCGCATCGCCCGGGCCGCGGCCCTGATGGTGCCGTTCATGGCCGGGATCTACCTCCTCATGGGCCTGGCCGTGGTCGCCCTGAACATCGGCCAGATCCCCGCGGTGCTGACCGACATCGTCACGCACGCCTTCGGGCTGCGGGAGATCGCCGCGGGCGGACTCGGCACCGCGATCATGCAGGGCATGCGACGCGGCATGTTCTCCAACGAGGCGGGGCTGGGGTCGGCCCCCAACGCCGCCGCCAGCGCCGCGGTCAGCCACCCGGTCAAACAGGGCCTGGTGCAGACCCTGGGCGTCTACTTCGACACCCTCGTCGTGTGCTCGGTCACGGCCTTCATCGTGCTGCTGTCGGACCCCACCTACACCGAGGAGGCGGGACCGGCCCTGACGCAGAACGCCCTGGAGGCCAACCTCGGGCCCTGGGCACTGCACCTGCTGACGCTGATCATCCTGCTGGTGGCCTTCACCTCGGTGCTCGGCAACACCTTCTACGGCGCGGCCAACATCGCCTACCTGACGTCGAGCCCGAACGCCATGACCGTGTTCCGCCTCCTGGTGGTCGCGGTGGTCTTCCTCGGCGCGATCGGCTCCGGCGGCCTGGTGTGGACCCTGGCCGACAGCACCATGGGCATCATGGCCCTGGTCAACCTCGCCGCTCTGGCCCTGCTGGCGCCGGTCGCCTGCCGTCTGCTCACCGACTTCGTGCGGCAGCGCAGAGAAGGGCTGGACCCCTTCTTCAGCCGGGACAGCATGCCCGACATCACCGGTGTGCAGTGCTGGAGGGAGGAGGACCTGGCCCACCTCCGCAAGCCCCTGCCCCGGAGCTGACCGCCTCCGTCCGCCGCCGTCCTTCCAGCCCCCGAGGGGAAGGACGGCGGCGGACGGCACGGCCGCGGCACCGGTGCCCGGACCGCGCTCACACGGGGCCCCCGGGCACGGCCCAGGGGTCGATGGGGACGGCACCCGTCCGGTAGCCGCCCTGGTCGAGCAGCTGTCCGCTGAGCTTCATCGTCCAGAGCGCGACGGCCCGGTCCCCGATCACGATGTCCGGTGCGACCCGTACCAGGTCCGCCTCGAACCGCTGGGCGTCCTCCACCGACCGGCTCCACGCGATGACCATGAGGTTGTGCCGGCCGGTCACACCCGCGCACAGCCGTACCTCGCGCATGCCCGTGATGCGCTGCGCGGCCTCCGGGATCTGGTCGGGTGGGACCCGCGCCCAGACCGTGACGGCGACCGGCCACTCCGACAGCGGTCGCGCGACCTCGCACCGCGCCTGCATCATCCGCGCCGCGAAGAGGTGCCGGACCCGGCGGCGCACGGTGTCCGGGGTGCTGTCGCACAGCTCAGCCAACTCCGTGTAGGCGGCCCGCCCGTTCTCACTGAGGGCCAGGAGCAGACGACGGTCGAGTCCGTCCGGCTCCCGCGGCGCCCGCGGCGCCGGAGCGTGCTCGGACAGGCGGTCGACCTGCCGGGGGCTCAGGGCCCGGAACCGCCACCGGCCGCCCTCGGTGAAGACCGTCCCCGCCAGGTGCGTGCGGCTGGCCCTCACACCCGGCATCGCGTCCAGTCCGCCCACCACCCAGCGGGACACCGCGGCCACGTCCTCCGCCATGACGGTGAGCAGCAGGTCCCGGTCCCCGGTGACGTGCTCGACCGCTGACACGTGTGGGAGGCGGGTGAAGGCCCTGGCCACGTTGAGCAGCTCGCCACTGGCGCAGTCGACCTCCACCAGGGCCAGGCAGCCGCGTGCCGCACCGGCCAGACCGGTACCGGGATAGCACGTCACCCAGGCGGCACCCGCTTCCTCGAGGCGCTCCCAGCGGCGCGCCACGGTGGCGGCGTCCACGCCCAGCACGGAGGCGATCCGGGACCATCTCGCTCTCGGCGCGATCTGCAGGGCGTGCACCAGCGCCTGGTCGATGTCATCCATGCGGTTTTCCAGCATCGAGGACCACCTTAGTGCGTTTTCTCTGCGATTTTCGGCCATCGAACAGCTGACCAGGCCAGTCTGACGGCAACGCTGGCAACACGACGAGGGGGACGCGCGATGTCGATGGTGGAACGGGCCGAGGGGCTGCGTGCGGAACTGGTCGCACTGCGCCGGGAACTGCACCGTGAGCCCGAGATCGGCCTGCATCTGCCGAGGACCCAGCACAAGGTCCTGGCCGCGCTGGCCGGCCTCCCGCTGGAGATCTCCACCGGCTCCGGCCTGACCTCGGTCACCGCCGTCCTGCGCGGCGGTCGGCCCGGCGGGGCCGTCCTGCTGCGCGGCGACATGGACGCCCTGCCCGTCCACGAGACCGCCGACGTGGACTACGCGTCCGCGGTCGACGGCCTCATGCACGCCTGTGGGCACGACCTGCACGTCGCCGGCCTGGTCGGTGCGGCGCGACTGCTCTGCGCGGCCCGCGAAGAGCTGCACGGCGACGTCGTCTTCATGTTCCAGCCGGGTGAGGAGGGGTACAGCGGCGCTCCGAAGATGATCGACGAGGGCGTACTCAAGGCCGCCGGGAAGCCCCTCGACGCCGCCTACGCCGTGCACGTGGCCCCCTGCCAGCTGCCGGCCGGGGTCATCGCGACACGGCAGGGCGTGGCCATGAGCGCGTCCGCCGTGCTGAAGGTGACCGTCCACGGCGTCGGCGGGCACGGATCGGCCCCCCACGCGGGCAGGGACCCCGTGCCCGCCACGTGCGAGATGGTCACCGCGCTCCAGAACCACGTGACCCGCGCCTACGACATCTTCGACCCCGTCGTGGTCACCGTCGGCAGGCTGGCCGCCGGGACGCAGCAGAACGTCCTCGCGCACCGGGCCGAATTCGAGGCCACCGTGCGCTGCTACTCCGAGGCCAACAGCGCCGGACTGCGGGAGAACCTGCCGGCGCTGGTCCGGGGGATCGCCGCCGCGCACGGGCTGCGCGTGGACGTCGAGTACGAGGACCAGTACCCGCCCACGGTCAACGACGACGCCGAGGCCCTGTTCGCGATGGAGACGGTCCACGACCTGTTCGGCGAGCACAACGGGTTCCTGTCGCCCATCCCGGTCTCCGGGTCCGAGGACTTCTCCTTCGTCCTGCGCGAGGTCCCCGGCGCCATGGTCATGCTCGGCGCCACACCCGGGGACCTCGATCCGGCCACCGCCCCGGCCGGGCACTCCCCCGACGCGCGCTTCGACGACTCCGTCCTTCCCGCCCAGGCCGCCTTCCTCGCGGAACTGGCGGTGCGCCGACTCGCGAAGACGGCCTGACCCCCTCCCCCGCACAGAAGGATGCCGCCCGTGACCCCGAGCCGCCCTGAGGCCGACCGGCCCGACCAGAACGTTCCAGCCGCGTGCGACCCGCCGTCCGCGCCGGCCCCGCCCGCAGCGGGGGTCCTCGCCGTCGTCGGCCTGCTGGTCTTCTTCGAACTGACGAGCGGATTCCTGCAGGGCTCGATCGCGCCACTGCTGCCCTCCCTCCAGGGGGCCCTGGACATCTCCAGCGCCCATCTGCACTGGGTGGTCGCCGTGCAGTTCCTGGCCGCGGCGGTGTGCGTCCCCGTGTTCGGGCGGCTCGGCGACCTGTACGGTCACCGCCGCATGCTGCGGATCTCCCTGGCCTTCATCGCCGTGGGCGCCGTCGTCGTGGCCGCGGCCCCCAACCTGGCGGTGCTGCTGGCCGGCCGGGTCCTGCTGGGACCGCTCGCCGCGCTCCTCCCCCTGGAGATCGGCCTGGTGCGGGACCGGCTCACCCCGAAGCAGAGCCGCCGCGCCATCGGCCTCCTGGTGGGCGCGCTCACCTTGGGAGGGCTGCTCGGTTCGCTGGCGTCCGGCGTGGTCCAGACCCTCGTCGGGGACGTACGGATCACCCTGGGGCTGATGGCCGCCCTGGCCGTGGGCTGCTTCGCCCTGTCCTACACCGCGATCCCGGAGTCACGGAACAGGGCGAGCGGCCGCATGGACTGGGCGGGCGGAACCCTGCTCGGGCTGTCGCTGATCGTGCTGCTGGGGACGATCTCGCAGGCCAACACCTGGGGCTGGTCCTCACCGGCCCTGTGGTGCGGATTCGCCGTGGCCGTGGCGCTGTTCGCCTGGTGGGTGCGGGTGGAACTGCGCGGCACCGACCCGCTGGTGGACGTGCGCGCGGTCGTCGGACCCGCGGTCTCCCCGCAGTACGCGGCCGGTTTCACGCTGGGCCTGGTCATGCTCGGCGGCCAGAGCGTCATCGTCACCTACCTGGCGTCCTCGCCGGAGGCGGTCGGGTACGGGTTCGGAATGGACGTCCTCAGCCTCGGACTGTGCGTCACGCTGCCCGGCGTGGCGGCGTTCCTCGGGGCGAGTACGGTCGCGCCGGTGGGCACGCGGATCGGCTATCGGCGCGCGGTCCTCCTCGCGTTCACACTCGTCGCGGCGGGGGCCCTCGGCCTCGTCCCGGCCTGGGACTCCCTGGTGCCGTTCCTGACGTCCTTCGCCGTCCTCGGCCTGGGGTGCGGACTGGCGCTGGGCGCCCTGCCCACGCTGATCGTGGAGGCGAGCGCCGAGGACCGCGCCGGCAGCGCCACCGCCGTGTACAACAACCTCAAGACACTGGGCGGAAGCGTGGGCGGCGCCGTCTTCGCCACGGTGCTCGGCTTCCTCCTCATCGACGGGAGCGAGGCGCCCTCCCTGGCCGCCTACCAGGTCGTGTGGGCACTGACCGCGGTCACGGCGCTGGCCACGGCGGTGCTGGCCGGACGTACCCCGCGTTCCCTGCGGCAGCGGGCCCCGACCGGCTGAGGCGGAGGGCGCGCCCGTTCCGCACGGTGGAAACCGTCCGGAACGGGCGCGCCGGTGTCGTCCACAGGGGGTGGGCACGCCCGCGGGGGTGGGGCAGACTGACGGGGTGCCCGCACCCGCCCCGCTCCGGTTGCCACGCGCCTCGGTGTTCGCCGGGGTGTGTGTCGGCGTGTCCGCGGGGGGCCACGCGCTCTCCTCCGGGCACGGTGTGGCCCCGGTCGGCGTCGTGGCGGGATTCGCCCTCGTGCTGGCCGCCGCCCACGGGCTCGCCCGACGCGAGCGGGGACTGGCCGCCGTCACCGCGCTCATGCTGTGGTGCCAGCTGGCGCTGCACGTCCTGTTCTCGGTCGCGGGATCGGGAGACGCGGGGAGCGCGGTCACCGGCTCGCACGCCGCCGGGCACCAGGCCGTCGGCGCGGTCGGCGGTGCGGTCGGCGGCCTCGCAGGATCCGGCCTCGGCCTGAGCATGCTGCTCGCCCACACGGCGGCCGGGCTGGCCTGCGCGTGGTGGCTGCGCCAGGGCGAGCGCAGCGCCTTCGACCTCGTCGGGCTGCTCCGCGGCCTGTTCCGACGGCTGTTCACCGTGCCGTCCCCGCCACCGCCGCCCCGGTCGCGACCCGCCGTCCCCTTCCGGGACCGGAGCTCCCGCCGCGTGGGCGGAGTGCCCTTCCTGCGCCACGTGCGCGTCCTGCGCGGTCCACCCGCGCCCTTCCTGATCTGAGACACCACCCGGCCGGGCCGCGCGCCCGGCCCCGCGTCGGCTTACCCGCCGGCGCCCTCACCCGTGCCGACGGCCATGCGCCGCTCGGCGTCCCGTCCAGGAAGAACGCACACGTGAGCACGAGAACCCCCGAACACCCCGAACCGGCGGCCTCCGGCACCGGACCGGACGCGCCGATGCCGGAAGCCGCGACCCCACAGAGCGGGGCGCGCCCCACCTGGTCCGCGCTGCGCCGCCTGCTTCTGCGCCTGCACTTCTACGCGGGGATCCTCATCGCCCCGTTCGTGGTCATCGCGGCCCTGACCGGGCTGGTGTACGTCTACACACCGCAGCTGGAGCAGGTCCTGTACGCCGAGCAGCTGCGCGTCGAACCCGCGGACGGCACGGTCCCCCTGGAGCGGCAGGCCGCCGCCGCGGCCGGGGCCCACCCCGACGCGGAGCTGAGCGCGGTCCGGCCGGCCGAGGCCCCCGACCAGAGCACCCGCGTGCTGATGAACGCCGACGGCCTGCCCGACGGGTACCGGCTCGCGGTGTTCGTCGACCCCCACGACGGCACGGTCCTGGGCGACCTCACCAGCTACGGCAGCTCCGGGTCGCTTCCGGTGCGCTCGTGGCTGGCCGAACTGCACCGCGGCCTCCACCTGGGCGACGCGGGCCGGCTGTACAGCGAGCTCGCCGCGAGCTGGCTGTGGGTGGTCGCCCTCGGCGGCGTGGTCCTGTGGACCACCCGGCGACGGCGCGAGCGCCGGGCGCGCCGGCTCCTGCTCCCCGACTCCTCCGCCACCGGGCGGGCGCGCACCCTGTCCTGGCACGGCTCCGTCGGCGTCTGGGCGCTCGCCGGACTGGCGCTCGTCACCGCGACCGGACTGACCTGGTCGCAGTACGCGGGCGGCAACATCTCGCAGATCCGCGAGGCCCTCGACTGGCAGACCCCCTCCCTGTCGGCGGCGGACGGCGCCGAGCACGCCGCGCACGGGGACCACGCCGACCACGCCGACCACTCCGGCCACGAGGGCAGCGGCGTGCCCTCGACCGACCTCGACGGCGCGCTGGCCGCCGCGCGGTCGGCCGGGCTCGACGGCCCGGTGGAGATCGGCGTTCCCGTCGCGCAGGGCGCCCCGTACACGGTGGCCGAGACCGTGCGCAGCTGGCCGGTCCAGCAGGACCGGGTGGCGGTGGACGCCGTCGACGGCGCCGTCGTGGAGGAACTGCGCTTCGACGACTTCCCCCTCATGGCCAAGCTCAGCAACTGGGGCATCGGCTTCCACATGGGACTGCTCTTCGGCCTCCCCAACCAGCTGTTCCTGACGGCTCTGGCCCTGTCCGTGCTGGCCCTGGTGTTCTGGGGCTACCGGATGTGGTGGCAGCGCCGCCCGACCCGGGGCGGCTCGTTCGCGGTGGGCCGCCCGGTCCCGCGCGGAACGGGGCGCGCCCTTCCCTGGTGGTGCGCGGCCCTGCTCGTCGCCTGCGCGGTGGGGGTCGGAGTCCTGGTCCCGGTGCTGGGGGTGTCGCTGCTGTGCTTCCTCGCCGTGGACGCGGTCGTCGGCCTCCTGCGTCGGCGCCGTGGCCGACCGCACGCGCCCGCGGCGCGGGCGTCGTCCTGACCGCCCGGTTCCGGGCGCCGCGCAGGGGAGACGACACAGCCCCATCGCCCCCGGAGGCCACGTTCTCCGAGCGGCGGGGGCGCCTCCAGCGGGCTAGGATCCGGGGATGGTCATCATGGGTTTGGTGTTCGCGCTCGTGGGAGCGCTCGTCCACGTGTACATCTTCGTACTGGAGTCGCTCCTGTGGACGTCCCCGCGTGCCCGCGCGGTGTTCGGCACGAGCGAGGAGGGAGCCCTGGCGACCCGGGAACTGGCGTTCAACCAGGGGTTCTACAACCTGTTCCTGGCGGTGGCCGTGGTCGTGGGGACCGTGCTCCTGGGCGCGGGGCTCACGGGGGCCGGGGCCGCGCTGGTCTACGCCGGCGCGGGTTCGATGGTGCTGGCGGGGACGGTGCTCGCCGTCTCGTCGCCGAAGAAGCTCCGCGCCGCGCTGATCCAGCTCGCCGCTCCCCTGGTCGGCATGGTCCTGCTCACGGTCGGACTGGCGGTGTGAGAGGGGGCCCGGGTGTTTCACGTGAAACACCCGGGCCCCTCCGGGTGCTCGGCCGGTCGAGCCGACGACGCCCGCCGTCCCGGCCTCGGCAGGCGCCGCGGCGGGGCGGCGTCCGCGCGCCGGGGACGGCACGAAGGCGGCCACCGTCCCGTATCCGAGCGGGACGGTGGCCTGTCGGCGGTTCCCTCCGCTACGAGGGGAACACGCGACGCCCTAGATGTTCCCGGGACCGGCCCCCGCACGCACGATGGACGGGATCTCCTCGGCCGCGTCGAGCGAGTAGTCGTAGGGGACGGGTGCGACACTGCCCGCGGACTCCGGCTCGCCCGAGCCGTTGGCGTAGACGTTGTCCCGCTCCACCAGGCGGCCGTCGTCTGAGTCGCCGTAGCCCACGTGCGTGGGTGCCTTGACCCCGTCGAAGTAGTTGCCCTCGACCAGCACGCCCGCGTCCATCGTGGACGCGACGCCGTAGTCGTTGTCGACGTAGTAGTTGTTGAACACGTGCACGGTCTCGCCGAACCGGACCCGCGGGTGGCGGCTGAAGGAGCCGTCCAGGAAGTTGTGGTGGTAGCTCACCCGCAGGTGCCCGGCGTCCTCGGTGTGGCCGTCGGAGTGGCCCAGCAGCATCGTCTTGCGGTGGTCGAAGAAATGGTTCCACGACACCGTGACGAAGTCCGACTCCCGCTTGATGTCCACGGCCCCGTCGTAGCCGTTCGTGAAGCTGTTGTGGTCGACCCAGACGTTGGTCGATCCCTGCTGCACGTTGATGGCGTCGTCGTCCCAGTCCGAGAACGCGATGTTGCGGATGACGACGTTCTCGACCCCGCTGAGGTTCAGCCCTCCCCCGGTGATCTCGGCACCGTCGGTACCGATGATGCTCGTGTTCGAGGGGACGCTGTGCATGCCGGACAGCTCGATCGTGCCGCTGACCTCGATGACCCGCGGGCCGTCCTGCTCCAGGGCGTCGAGCAGCTCGTCGCCCGAGGAGACCGCGACGGTGGGGCCGCCTTCACCGCCGGTGGTGCCGCCGTTCTCGCCCGCCCAGCCCGTCGGCCCGTCGGCCGCCGCGTCGGCGTTCCCGGTGTCCTCGGAGGGCTCTTCCGCGGGCTCCTCCGCCGGTTCCTCGGTGGAGGTGTCCGCCGGGGACTCGCTCGCCGGCTCCTCCGGGGCGTCCTCGGTCGGCTCGGCGGTCGGCTCGGTGCCCGGCTCCTCCGCCGGAGCGCCGGTCCCGGGACCGAAGGAGCAGGAGACGTCGGCGGGCGCGGTGCCGCCGTTCGGAGCGGCGGCCTGGAAGCCGAAGGCGGCCGTCGCGCCGGCGTCGATCTCACCGTTCCAGTCGGCGTTGTCCACGGTGACGGAGGAGCCGTCCTGGCCGTGCTCGCCGTTCCAGGCGTTGGTGACCTCCTGGCCGTCGGCGAAGGTCCAGGTCACCGCCCAGCCCTCGGCCGGGGAGTCGGACACGTTGGTCACGGTGACCTCGGCGTTGAAGCCGCCGTTCCACTCGCTGGTGACCTGGTAGCCGACCTCGCAGCCCGTGGCCCGCGACTCGGCGGCCACGGTCTCGGCCGTGTCGTCGCCGGGGAGGACCATCAGGCCGACGGCGAGTGTGCCCGCCGCGGCCGTGGCGACGGCGGTCGTGGCCAGGGCCGCGGTTCGGCGCCTACCGCGCCGAGCTCTTCCCCGTCTGCGGGGGCTGACGTGCTCAGACGAACTGCTCATAGGGGATTCGCTCTCCTCGGGAGGCTGGGGGAGGGTCGCCCGTCGCGTCGCGGGGCGCTGCCGGTGCTCCGGTGTGGGGCCGGAGGTTCGCTTTTCGGCAACGACTTCAACCGCGGTTACGGCGACCCGAAAAAAGCAAGCGCTTTCTCAGGCAGGGACGCTACGGCGCCCGCGGAAACGGTGTCAACACCGCCGTCGAACAAAGGACTTTGGTCCCTCAACCATCAGCGGTCTCGATCGTCCCCTCCGTTGCGAGCCGCACACGGTCCTTCCTGGCCCTGCGCGCCGTGGGCATGACGGACGCCATCGCCACCGGGCCCGCGCGCACGGCCGCCGGGGAGGGCGGGACCGTGCCGACCGAGCGGGAACCCTCGCTCAGCGGGGCGCCTCCTCCCCCAGCAGCCCGTCCAACAGCGTCAGGATGGTGGCCCGCAGTTCTTCCGACGAGGGCGGCGACGCCGCGCCCGCCCCCGCCAGCGCGTCGAAGAGGACGCCCTCGCTCCAGTGGACGAGGACACCGGCGTGGCGCTCCGGCTCCGCCGATCCCAGCGCCGCCAACAGCCCCGTGATCATCCGCCGGAACCTCGCCCCCAGCCGGTCGTAGACCTCCCGGAGCGCGGGACTGCGCCCGGCCTCCAGGGCCAGCTCCAAGCGGGCCAACGAGCGCGCCCGGTCGCGCGTGTACGCCGTGTGGAGGAAGTCCGCCCCCATCCCCGCCACCGCCGCCCGGTCGAGGACGCCCCCGGCCTCGGACTCGCGCAGCGCGCGCAGCGAGGGCTCGGCCTCCTCCTGCTCCACCAGCCAGATCAGCGCGGCCTCGATCAGCCGCGCCCGGGTGCGCGCGTGGTACGAGGTGGACCCGGTCGGCAGCCCCGCCGCCTCGTCCACCGCCCGGTGCGTGAGCCCGCGCAGCCCCCGTTCGGCGATCAGCTCCAGCGCCGTCGCGGCGATCAGCTCCGCCCGCGTGCCCGACTGCGGCATGCCCCACCCTTCACCGTGATCTCTACACCTGTAGAGTACAGGCACTACAGGTGTAGAGATCGGAGTCGGCATGCGAACGGCAGTGATCATCGGAGCCGGAATCGGCGGGCTGGCCGCGGCCCGGGCCCTCACCCGGCGCGGCTGGCGGGTCCGGGTCCTCGAACGGGCCAGGACCCTGGAGGGCGTCGGCGCGGGCCTGGCCATGGCACCCAACGCCCTGCGCGCCCTGGACACCCTCGGCCTCGGCGACGCGGTCCGCGCACGGGGGGCGATCGGCTCGGCGGGGATCCGCACGTGGCGCGGGCGCTGGATCCTGCCCACCGGCGCGGACGCCATGCGGAAGCGCTTCGGCGACACCATCGTCGTGCTGCCCCGGGCGGAGCTGGTCGACCTGCTCGTCGGCGGCCCGGTGACCGGACTCGTCCACACCTCCAACGAGGCCGTACTCACCGATCCCGGCGGTCCGGACCGCCCCGCCCGCGTCTCCGCCGACGGCCGGGAATGGACGGCCGACCTGGTGGTGGCCGCCGACGGCGTCCGGTCCCGGAGCCGCGGGTACCTGTTCCCCGACCACCCCGGCCCCGCCTATGCCGGTGCCACGACCTGGCGCCTGATCACCAAGGGCGTCACCGTCGCGGAGGCGAGCGAGTCCTGGGGCCCGGAGGGGCTGGTGGGGATGATGCCGCTCGCCGCAGGCGGCACGTACTTCTACGCCATGGCCTGGCTGCCCGCCGGCACCGCCTTCCCACCCGTCTCCCGCCATCGCCCCCGGGCGCTACGCGAAGGGCGGGGGCTTGCACCCTCAACCGAGAGCCTCCGGCTCCAGCCCGATTCCGACGAGCACGCCGAACTCCTCCGGCGCTTCGGCCACTGGCACGATCCGATCCCGGCCGTCCTGGCCGACGCCGCCCCCGACGCCGTCCTGCGCAACGACGTCTGGCACATCCCCGACCCCTCACCCGCCTACCACCGCGGGCGGGTCGCCCTCCTGGGGGACGCCGCCCACGCCATGACCCCGAACCTGGGCCAGGGCGCGTGCATGGCGGTCGAGGACGCCGTCACACTCGCCCACGCGGTCGGGGAGGGCTCGGCGGACACGGACCTGCCGGGGGCCCTGGAGGCGTACACGGCGGCGCGTCTGCCGCGCGCGAGCGGCATCGTGCGGCGCTCCGCCGCGGTCGGCCGGATGAGCGCGCTCCGCCACCCCGCGGCCCGAGCGCTGCGCGACACCGGGATCCGTCTGGTCGGCCGGGTGGCACCGTCGCTGTTCTACGGCCCGGCGGACGCGGCCTTCGGCTGGCGCCCGCCCACCGACTGACCCCCGACGCGGGGTCAGCGGTCGTCGGCGGCCCGGTCGCCTTCTCCGTACCAGGGCCACCACTCCACCGTCCGTCCGTGCGGGAACATCCGGTCCAGCCTGATGGTCACCCGCAGCGCGAACCCGCCGGCGATCATCCCCGCCACCAGGTCGGTGAACCAGTGGAAGTGCAGGTAGATCGAGACCGTCGCCTGTAGCAGCGCGATACCGACGATGCAGAAGGCCAGCCCGCGGATCACGTGCGGTCGGGCCGCGCCGAACCGGATGATCAGGAACAGCACCAGCCCGTAGATGAGGATGGCGTTGGCCCCGTGCCCGGACGGGAACGCGACGTTGCCCGGGCCGGCGAAGAAGTCCGGGTCGTAGTTCTTGGCGTGCCCCCGGCTGGAGGCGAGCTTGATCACGGAGACGAACGACATCATGCCGAACACCCCGACCGCGCTCAGGACGATCGGCCGCCAACTGCGGTGCCAGTACGCCAGTTGGACCGCGGTGACCCCCAGGACCGGCAGCGCGACCATACGGGAGGCCACGGTGTCCGGCCAGAAGATCAGCGGCTCGCGCAGGAGGTCGAAGAAGGGCCTGGGCAGCTCGTTGAGGAAGTTGTCGACGGGGTGGAGGGGCCCCGCCGCGAGCATGGTCATCACGATGAGCGCCACGGCCAGCATGATGGCGATCCGGTCCGAGGCCAGGCCCCATGCGATCTCGCTCACACTCGGCCACGTGACCGCGCGCACGACGGGTCGGCCCGGGTCGTGGTTCGTCACGCGGACGACCGGGATCGGACCGCTGTAGGGTCCCGCCGGCGGGACCTGTCTGTCATGTGGTTGTGTGGACTGCCTGGACCGCAGGTGCCGGGTCCGCGAAGAGTGCGTCATGTGCTCAGTGCTGTCTCACATGTCGTGGGCTTGCCTGTGGCACTTGGTGAGCGCGGGGGCACTGGCCAGCCGATGCTGTTGGAACTGATCCTGACGTCCTCAGGGCCGACTCGGGATGCGTGTGGTCGGCGGCGCTTGCCGCCTCACCCCGTTCGACGGTCGAACCTTCGGACCGGTTCACGTTTTCGTGCCCGGCCGCTGGCAGGCTCGACGTCCAAGGCGACCGGATGGCGGCGCATCGGGCGCCGTTTCTCGGTCTGTACTCGTTGGCGCAGGTCAGGGCGCTCTCATCGGATCCGCCATCCGTGAGCCGGATCACTCACCGCGGAAGGCGGACATTGCCGACAGATGAGCCTACCTGGACACTCCTTCCATCTGAGGCCGTGCTCGGCCAAGTGTGACCCTTCCACCACGGACTTTGCCCGCCGCACCCGGAGTGGACCGCGACGGTTCACCGCCGTGCGACCGTTTCGTGAGCGTTCCGTTAGCGCTTCGAGGCCTGCGGTCTGCTCGACCCGTGCGCGTGTGGCACTCTTCAAGGAGCTTGTACGACATGGAGAGGACCGGCCGGCGCGCGGAGCGCGTGAGAGTCGAGGAACGGAAGGGCCCTGGATGGTCGACCTGCCCCGGTTGCCGGATGATCCCTCGAAGCTGGCCCGTGAGCCGCTCCGGGAACAGATCCGGCAGGTCCTGGTCGAGGGTCTGCTGTCCGGCCGCTGGAAGCCCGGTGAGCGGATCGTCGAGCGCCGCATCGCCACCGAACTGAAGGTGAGCCAGGCTCCGGTCCGCGAGGCCCTGCGCGAGCTGGAGACCCTGCGCCTCATCGAGACCGTGCCCAACAAGGGCGCCCGCGTGCGCGCCTTCGGGGTGCAGGACATGGCGGAGATCTACCCCGTCCGCGCCGGGCTTGAGCTCGTGGCCGCCCAGTTGGCCGCGCCCCGGCTGGCCGAGGACGCGAGCCGGCTCGAACACGAGGTCGAGGCACTCAAGCGGGCGACCGCCCTGGGCGACGTCTCCGAGCAGATCCGGCACAGCGTGGAGTTCCACCGCGAGGTCGTGCGCGCCGCCGACAACAGCGTGCTGCTGCACACCTGGGAGTCGTTGGGCGTGGAGGTGTGGACCGCGCTGTCCGTGCGCTGGCTGGACATGCGGCTGCACGCCAAGGCCGCCGACCACGACCAGATCACTCGGGCCTTCCGCGAGGGCGATCCCCGGGTGGGCCAGATGCTCAGCGACCACGTCCTCAACTACGTGGAAGCGGCCCTGAAGTCGCATGGCGGCGCGGGCTGAGCGCACGGACCCCGTCCACGCCTCCCCCGTCACACTGCCCACGTCCACGGACTTCCCTCCGAGGTCTCCGCCCGATCCCGCCCGATCCCGCCCGATCCCGCCCCCGGTGAGCCGCTTGGGGCGTGACCACCCCCGTCGCGCCGAACTCCGGTCATCTGCCGTAAAGTCGTATTGATCGATCATCGATCAGACCGTAGAGTGTGCGCGACACACGTCACACGGACGCGCGTGCCCCTCGGGCGGCGGACTCGTTCATCCGGCCGGTGGACGAACCCTCGCACCCGACACTGCCACGCCGACAGGCACATGCATAGGGCAGGACAGACCGGGAAGCTATGCGGTCAGGGGTCCGGGCGACAACTGCACACGAGACCCCATCAGCGCTTCGCGTCCGGGGAGGACGAGCCACGGTCCCCGAGACGCGCCCCGCAACAGCCACAAGAGCGTCGCCACCGATTGAGCCCGGTGGCGACGCACGTCACGGCCGCGCCCGACAGCGCGACCACGACGGGCCCCGCGCCCCCGACCCACAGGACGGGGGCGGGAGGCCTCTCGCACGAAGAAAGGCACACCATGGCTGACACGGCCAAGCCGAAGGGCGGCACCGCCCGGGCCTCCACGTCCCGGCGGCGCGGCCGCAAGGACACCTCCCCCGGCCTCGGCGACGAGAAGCCGGAGGTCCTGCTCGACTACTACCGCCAGATGGTGTTCGTCCGGCAGTTCGAGCAGCGCACCGGCCAGGCCTACACCCAGGCCCGGATCGGTGGCTACTGCCACCTCAACCTCGGTGAGGAGGCCACGGTCATCGGTCTGATGACCGCCCTCCAGGAGCGCGACTACCTCTTCACGAACTACCGTGACCACGGTTACGCGATCGGCAAGGGCATGGACCCCAAGCGGGTCATGGCCGAGCTCTACGGGCGCTCCGACGGCGTGTCCAAGGGCTGGGGCGGCTCCATGCACATGTACGACACCGAGACCCGGATGCTCGGCGGTTACGGCATCGTCGGCGGTCAGCTCCCGCTGGCCACCGGTGCCGCGCTGGCCATCTCCTACCGGGGCGGCGACGAGGTCGTCATGTGCCAGATGGGCGACGGCACCACCAACATCGGCGCCTGGCACGAGTCGCTGAACATCGCCAAGCTGTGGAACCTGCCCATCGTCTTCGTGGTGATCAACAACTTCACCGGCATGGGCACCACCGTGGAGATGTCCTCCGCCGAGCCCGAGCTGTACAAGCGCGGCGCCGCCTTCCGCATCGAGGGCGAGCGCGTGGACGGCCGCGACGTGCTGGCCGTCCGCGACACCGCGAGCCGCCTCATCGAGCGCGCGCGCACCGAGCAGACGCCGTTCCTGCTGGAGGCCTGGAGCTACCGGCAGAAGGGCCACTCCGTCGTCGACCCGGCCAAGTACCGCACCGAGGAGCAGCGCGACGAGGCCAAGGCCGACGAGAACGACCCCATCCACCTGTTCGGCGAGAAGCTCGCCAAGGCGGGCCTGCTCACCGACGAGCTGCGCGACGAGATCGCCGCGTCGGTCAAGGCCGAGGTCGCCGAGGCCGCCGACTTCGCGGAGAACAGCCCGCACCCGGACGTGTCCACGCTCTTCGACTACACGTACGCCAGCCCGGTGCCCAACGAGTCGCGGCGTATGCCCGCCGACCCGGTGTTCGCAGAGTAGAGAAGGAACGAGCACATGTCTGTGATCACATACCGCCAGGCTCTGCGGGACACGCTCCGCGCCGAAATGGTGCGGGACGAGAACGTCCTCGTCATGGGCGAGGAGATCGGTGTCTTCGAGGGCTCCTACAAGATCACCGAGGGCCTCCTCAAGGAGTTCGGCCCCCGGCGGGTCAAGGACACCCCCATCGCCGAGGAGGGGTTCGTCGGCGCCGCCATCGGCGCGGCCATGCTGGGCCTGCGCCCGGTCGTCGAGCTGATGACGATCAACTTCTCGCTGATCGCCATCGACCAGATCATCAACCACGCCGCCAAGATCTACGGGATGTTCGGCGGCCAGACCAGCGTTCCCATGGTCATCCGCACCCCCGGTGGCGGCGGCCAGCAGCTCGGTGCCACGCACTCGCAGAACATCGAGCTGTTCTACTCCTTCATCCCCGGCCTCAAGGTGATGGCGCCCAGTACGCCCGCCGAGGCCTCGTCGATGCTGCGCGCGGCCATCCGCGACGACGACCCGGTCCTGTTCCTGGAGAACCTGGGCCTGTACAACTCCAAGGGCGAGGTCCCCGAGGGCTACGCCGAGCCCTCGAACGACACCGTGGCCACGATCGGCCGCGCCGGTGTCACCCGCGAGGGCAGCGACATCACGCTCATCGGCTACTCCCGGATGGCCATGGTCGCCACCCAGGTCGCCGAGAAGCTCGCCGAGGAGGACATCAGCGTCGAGGTCGTCGACCTGCGCAGCCTGCGCCCCCTCGACCGCCAGACGTTCGTGGACTCGGTCAAGAAGACCGGTGCCGCGGTGATCTGCGAGGACGACTGGCTGACCTACGGGATCGGCGCGGAGATCGCCGCCTCGATCCAGGAGGGGGCCTTCGACTACCTGGACGCCCCGGTCCGCCGTGTGGCCATGGCCGAGGTGCCGATGCCCTACGCCAAGCCGCTGGAGACGGCGGCCCTGCCGTCGGTCGAGTCGATCAGCACCGCCATCAAGGAGACCCTGAGCGCCGTCGGCAAACGGGTCGGGTAGAGGGAGTTTCAAGCATGAGCGAAATCCAGATGCCGCGCCTCTCCGACACCATGGAGGAAGGCGTCATCAGCACGTGGGTCAAGAAGGTGGGCGACAAGGTCGCCGCCGGCGACGTCCTGGTCGAGATCGAGACCGACAAGGCCGTCATGGAGTACGAGGCCTACGAGGACGGCTTCCTAGTCAAGCAGTCGGTCAACGAGGGTGACACGGTGCCGATCGGCGCGGTCATCGGTGTGATCGCCGACTCCCCTGACGCGGAGGTGGCCGAGTCGGCTCCGGCGGCCCCCGCCGAGCCCGCCGCCGAGGAGGAGAAGCAGGAGGCCGCGGCCGAGCAGCCCGCGCCCGCCGCGCCCGCTCCGGCGGCCGAGCAGTCCGGTGAGTCCGGCGGCGGCGAGGGGCCGCGTCCGCGCACCTCCCCGCTGGCCCGCCGTCTGGCCAAGGAGTACGGCCTGGACATCACCCGGATCCAGGGGTCGGGCCCCAAGGGCCGGGTCGTGCGCGCCGACATCGAGGCCGCGGCCAAGAACGGCACCGCCGCCCAGACCACGGCGCCCAGCACCCCCGCTGCGCCGGCCGAGGCCGCTCCCGCCGCGCAGGCTCCGGCCTTCGACGACGGGCGCGCGTCCGAGGAGCTCAAGGTCAGCAACGTGCGCAAGGTCATCGCGCGACGCCTGACCGAGAGCAAGCAGCAGGTACCGCACTTCTACCTGCGCCGCACGATCGACGCCGAGGCCCTCAATGCCTTCCGCTCCCAGATCAACGAGCAGCTGGCGAGCACGGGCGCCAAGATCAGCTTCAACGACCTGATCGTCAAGGCCTGCGCGACCACGCTGAAGCTGCACCCGGCCGTCAACACCTCCTGGGTGGACGACAAGCTGCTCCAGCACCACCGGGTCAACGTCGGGGTGGCCGTGGCCGTGGACGCGGGCCTGGTCGTGCCGGTCCTGCACGACACCGACAAGGCGACGCTGTCGGAGATCTCCACGCGCACCCGCGAGCTCGCGGGCAAGGCCCGTGACGGCAAGCTGAAGCCGCAGGAGATGAGCGGCGGCACGTTCAGCGTGTCCAACCTCGGCATGTTCGGCGTGGACAGCTTCTCCGCGGTGATCAACCCGCCGGAGGCGGCGATCCTCGCGGTCGGCGCGATGCGCCAGGAGGCCGTGGTCGTGGACGGCGAGGTCGCCGTGCGCAACCGCATCTCCCTGGAGCTGTCCGTGGACCACCGCGCGGTGGACGGCGCCGTCGGTGCCGCCTTCCTGAAGGATCTGGCCGAGATCCTCGAGGAGCCCATGCGCATCATCCTGTAGGTCCGCGCGCACGAACGCCCCGGCCGGGAAGCCTCCCGACCGGGGCGTTTCGCGTGTTCGCCCGGAAGTCTGCATTCCATGGTCCGACCCGCTCCGAGCGTGGTCGTGGTCACCACAGGCGACCCCCGCACGCGTGCCGCGTGCTCGTCCGTCGTCACGCTGTCCGGTTCCGCGGCCAGGGACGCGCCGTGAGGGACCGCGCGCCCCGACGCGTCACCGGGCGCGGGCTTCGTCCACAGGCTGTGGACAGAGCACGCGCCGCGGGTCAGGCGTTGCCCAGGCCGGCCTGGTCCTGCCGTCCGTCCTGGTAGCCCCCGGGGCTCTGCGGACGCTGCTCCGCCGGCGGCTGCGGCGCACCGGCGGCGGACCGCCCCGCCACGTTGCTGTGCTGGCCCACGCTGGACGGAACAGAGTGCCGGGCCCGGCCCTTGTCGATGCCGAGCAGCCGGTTGAGGTGCCCCTTGCGGCCGACCACCAGCCAGGCGACCGCCCCGAGCAGAGGGGTCCAGAGTTCGAAGATGATCCACAGGAGCTTGCCCCCCGCGGTGAGGTCGGAGTCGACGAGGGTGGAGATGATCGCCCAGATGACGAGGACCAGCAGGGCGATCGCGATGGCCAGGAAGATCACCCCCATGATCCCGCTCAGCCACACGACGCTGTCGTCGACCGTGTTCGCGAGTTCGTGCGCGACCCCCTGCGCGAGCGCGATATCCATGACTCCCCCAAACTCACTGTGACCAAGTTGGAGCACAGAGTAATATCCAGGGGGCAACACTCCCCACATTTCGACACTTTCGGGCGTTTCCCCGGCCCCGGAGTCCGGTTCCGAATCACTGGCAGTGACGCGGATTCAGGCAACTACTTTCGCGTAGCGCCCCCCACCAGGCTCTTTCGCTGCTTTACTGGTGACCATGGGCGATCGTCGGCGATCTGGCAGGTTCACTCCCTCGCTCCGTCCCGGAGCCGGCACCGTCAACGGTGGTGGTGCGGCCACCCGCGACCGCCGACTCGCAGGCCTGGCCGTGCCGGACCGCAGAGCACGCCCGTCGGTGGAGGGCCCCTCCCCCTGGGCCCGGTGACAGTGAGTCGGCAGCCCCGATACCTCTGGTTGGCCGAACAGCTCCGCGAGCCGATCCTGCGCGGCGAGATGCCCCCCGGAACCCGGTTGCCCTCCCGCACCAGGCTCGCCCGGCTCTACCACGTCAGCGAGCAGATCTCCCGGACGGCGCTGCGGCTGCTGGTCACCGAGGGGCTGGTCGAGGCCCGCCCCGGCTCCGGGTACTTCGTGCGGTCGGCACCCGAGCAGTTCCGGCTCTGCCGCACCGACTCCTCCTCCGGATCGGGCCTGGGCGAACTCAGCCGCGAGGTGATCGGCACCGAGCAGGAGCGCAGCCCCGCGCCGCTCAGCGTGCGGCTCCGGATCCGCGAGGGCGACCCGGTCTACCGCACGACCTCCCGAGGGCTGTCCGCGCAGTTGCCCATCACCCTGCACCTGTCGTGGGAACCCGCCGCCCTCACCGCGGGAACCCTGCGCACCCCGTTCGACGCCGCGCCCGGCCTCGGCCTCCTGGACCGCCTCGGCGCCGCCGGCCACCCCGTCGACCGGGTGGTCGAGGAGGTGGGCGTGCGCACGCTGCGCGACTCGGAGGCCGCCCTGCTCGGTGCCGCGCCCGGCCGGTCCGTCCTGGTGGTGGAGCGCACGCACTACAGCGGCGGCCGCCCCGTGGAGACCTCCGACCTCATCGGGATGACCGAGCAGTGCCGACTCCTGTACAAGCTCACCCTGGCCCGCACCCGGCATCCCACCGACCACCGCGGGCGCCCCTGACCGCACAGAGCCGGAACGCACGCGGGAACCGGGGTTCCGGCGTGCGTTCCGGCTCTGGTGGGTCGGGGCCCGTCAACCCAGGGCGTGCCGGGCGCATGCTGCCCCCGGCGAGCCGCCGAAGGCGCTAGCCCTGGGTGAACTCCTTGGCGACGACCTCGGCGATCTGCGCCGTGTTGAGGGCCGCACCCTTGCGCAGGTTGTCCCCGCACAGGAACAGGTCCAGCGACTTCGGGTCGTCCAGCGACTGCCGGATGCGGCCGACCCAGGTCGGGTCGGTGCCGACCACGTCGGCCGGGGTCGGGAACCGGGCCTCGGCCGGGTCGTCCAGGACCTGGACGCCGTCGGCCTCGCCCAGCAGCTTGCGGGCGTCGTCGGCGGCGACCTCGCTGTCGAAGGTCGCGTGCACGACCAGCGAGTGCGTGGTGATCACCGGCACGCGGACGCAGGTGGCGTTGACGCGCAGGTCCGGCAGGCCCAGGATCTTGCGGGACTCGTTGCGGACCTTCAGCTCCTCAGAGGACCAGCCGTCGTCCTTGAGCGAACCCGCCCACGGCACGACGTTGTAGGCCAGCGGCGCCGGGAACGGGCCGAGCTCGTCGACCGCCTCGCGCACGTCGCCCGCCTTCTCGGCCAGGCTCCGGTCGGCACCGACCTTGGCCATCTGGTCGCGCAGGACGTCGATGCCCTCCTGGCCGGCGCCGGAGGCGGCCTGGTAGGAGGAGACCACGAGTTCCTTGACGCCGTAGGTCCGGTGCAGGGCACCGATCGCCACGATCATCGACAGCGTGGTGCAGTTGGGGTTGCTGATGATGCCGCGCGGGCGGTTGCGGACCTCGTCCGCGTTGACCTCGGGCACCACGAGCGGCACGTCGGCGTCCATACGGAACGCACCGGAGTTGTCGACGGCGACCGCGCCGCGCGCGGCGGCGATCGGCGCCCACTCCTTGGAGATCTCGTCGGGCACGTCGAACATGGCCACGTCGACGCCGTCGAAGACCTCGGGGGTCAGGGCCTGGACCACGACGTCCTCGCCGCGTACCCGCAGGACCTTGCCCGCGCTGCGCGCGGAGGCCACCAGGCGGATCTCGCCCCAGACGTTCTCGCGCTCACTGAGGATGCCCAGCATCACGGTGCCGACGGCGCCGGTCGCGCCGACGACGGCCAGGGTGGGAAGTCGGTTGCTCATCGGCCGGTACCTCCGTAGACGACAGCCTCGACCTGGTCGGAGTCGAGCTGGAACTCGCTGTGGGCGGCCTGCACGGCCGCGTCGATCTGGTCTTCCTCGACGATGACCGAGATGCGGATCTCCGAGGTGGAGATCATCTCGATGTTGGTGCCGGAACCGGCGACCGAGTCGAAGAAGCGGGCGGTGACGCCGGGGTAGGAGCGCATGCCGGCGCCGATCAGCGAGACCTTGCCGATCTTGTCGTCGTAGCGCAGGGACTCGAACCCGACCTTCTCCTGCACCCGCTTGAGGGAGGAGATGGCCGTCTTGCCGGACTCCTTCGGCACGGTGAAGGAGATGTCGGTGCGGGAGGTGGAGACCGCCGACACGTTCTGCACGATCATGTCGATGTTGATCTCGGCGTCCGCGAGCGCCTTGAAGATCGTCGCGGCCTCACCGACCTTGTCGGGCACACCGACGACGGTGATCTTGGCTTCGCTCCGGTCGTGGGAGACTCCGGAGATGATCGGCTGTTCCATGCCTTCGCTTTCCTCGACTTCCGAAACGACCCAGGTACCGGGCTTCTGGCTGAACGACGAGCGGACGTGCAGCGGGATGTTGTAGCGGCGCGCGTACTCGACACAGCGCAGGTGCAGGATCTTGGTCCCGCAGGCGGCCATCTCCAGCATCTCCTCGTAGGAGACCTTGGGGATCCGGCGCGCGCTCGGCACGATGCGCGGGTCGGCGGTGAACACACCGTCGACGTCGCTGTAGATCTCGCAGGCGTCGGCCTTCAGTGCGGCGGCGAGCGCCACGGCCGTGGTGTCCGAGCCGCCGCGACCCAGCGAGGTGATGTCCTTGGTGTCCTGGGAGACACCCTGGAAACCGGCGACGATGCAGATCGCACCCTCGTCCACGGCCTCCTGGATGCGCCCCGGCGTCACGTCGATGATCTTGGCGTTGCCGTGCAACGACGTGGTGATCACACCGGCCTGGGAGCCGGTGAAGGAGCGTGCCTCGTAACCGAGGTTCTCGATGGCCATCGCGACGAGCGCCATGGACATGCGCTCACCGGCGGTGACGAGCATGTCGAGCTCACGGGCGGGCGGCATCGGGGAGACCTGTTCGGCCAGGTCCAACAGTTCGTCAGTGGTATCGCCCATGGCAGAGACCACGACGACGACGTCATATCCCGCCTTTTTCTGAGCGACGATCCTCTGGGCTACTCGCTTGATGGCTTCCGCGTCTGCCACGGAAGACCCACCGTACTTCTGCACGATTAGGGCCACGATCGATGCTCCTGAGGAGTTGGGATCAAGACAATTACTAGGGAGTGTAGTCAGCGGCCTGCTTCCGCACCCGGTCCGACCTGGGACGGAGCGCACGGCGACGTGACACACCAGCGCTCGGGCCTACCCGATCGAACGGAGGTTACTCACGTTTCGTCCAGATTACGGCGAAGTGTGAGCTAGAACTCGAGGCTGCGACGGCCTTCGAAGGCGCGACCCAGGGTGACCTCGTCGGCGTACTCGAGGTCCCCGCCCACGGGGAGTCCGCTCGCCAACCGGGTCACTTTCAGGCCCATCGGTTTGACCAGCCGCGCCAGGTAGGTCGCGGTGGCCTCCCCTTCCAGGTTGGGGTCGGTCGCCAGGATGAGCTCCGTCACGTGGCCGTCGGCCAGTCGCGTCATGAGCTCCTTGACCCGCAGGTCGTCGGGGCCGACACCCTCGATGGGGCTGATGGCGCCGCCGAGGACGTGGTAGCGCCCCCGGAACTCGCGGGTCCGCTCGATGGCGACGACGTCCTTGGACTCCTCGACCACGCAGATGACCGCGGTGTCGCGGCGCGCGTCACGGCAGATCCGGCACTGCTCGTCCTCGGCGACGTTGCCGCACACCGAGCAGAAGCGAACCTTCTCCTTGACCTCGACGAGCGCGTTCACCAGGCGCTTGACGTCCGCGTGCTCCGCGGACAGCAGGTGGAAGGCGATGCGTTGCGCGCTTTTCGGACCGACGCCGGGCAGTCGCCCCAGCTCGTCGATCAGATTCTGCACCGCGCCTTCGTACATCGCCTACCCGTCGGTCCGGACCCTTTGATCGGGAGGTCCGTCGTCCCTGCTCCCACCGTATCGGGAGCGACGACCTCTCGCGCACGCCGAGGCCGCCGTCCGCCGATGCGCCCGCCGGCGGCCCGGCCACTGGTGGCTGGACCGGGGCGCCGCGCGGGACCGTCTGTTCTCGGAGGGGCTAGAAGCCGGGGAGTCCCGGCATCCCGCCACCGCCGGGCATGCCGGGCATGCCGCCGCCGCCCAGTCCTTCGGCGAGCGGGCCCATCTTCTCCTGCTGGAGCCGCTCGACCTGGGCCTCTGCGTCGCGGATGGCCGCCAGGACCAGGTCCGCCACGGTCTGCGCCGTCTCCTCGGCGTCACTGGGGTCGACCGCCTTGGGGTCGACGGTGATGTCCTCGACCTGCCCGCGCCCGCTCAGCTTGACCTTGACCAGGCCGCCGCCCGAGGTGCCTTCGACCTCCGCCTCGTCCAGGGCCTCCTGGGCCTCCACGAGCTGCTGCTGCATCTGCTGGGCCTGCTGGAGCAGGGCCTGCATGTCCATTCCGCCAGGGTTCACGGCCGTCTCCTCGCCGCACTCTTGGTGCCGGCTCTCGCTTGTCGTGTCGCTCTGCTTGTGAGCGTAACCGCTCACCGGCGGTCCGGGTCGAGGAGCGGACCCGTGGAGTTCTGCGGCCGGAGGTCGTCCGTTGAGGGTGGTAGCCCTCACCTCGCGGTACGCGCCCCCAGGGCGGTGGTGGGCGACGGGCGGGAGTTCTGCGGCCGGAGGCCGTCCGTTGAGGGTGGTAGCCCTCACCTCGCGGTACGCGCCCCCAGGGCGGTGGTGGGCGACGGGCGGGCCCTGTCGATCACCTCGTCGAGGGCGGCCAGGCTGCGCTCCAGCTGGCCGATGGAGGCGGCGATGCGCGTGCGCTCCTCACACAGGTTGTCGAGGAGGTCCGGCGCGGGGTCACCGCGCTCCTGGGCGTAGATGCAGGGCAGGAGTTCGTAGATGGTGGCGCTGCTGAGCCCGGCGGCGAACAGGCACTGGATGCGGTCGACGCGCTCCAGCGCGAGCGGGCTGTACTCGCGGTGTCCGCCCGTCGTGCGGGTGGAGGCCAGCAGGCCCTGCTCCTCGTAGTAGCGCAGCGAACGAGGACTGACGCCCGTGCGCCGGGAGAGCTCGCCGATCCGCATGCCCGCTCCTGAAAGTGATGTGCGACACAATTCCTTGAAACTGACATCCATGTCAGATTCTAGCCTGGGCACATGACGACGACAAGCGCCGAGAGCGCCGCCCCGAACACCCCCGCCGACGCCTCCGGCCTCCTCCTCACCCCGTACGCACTGCCCTCCCTGACCCTGCCCAACCGGGTCGTGATGGCGCCCATGACGCGCATGCGCGCCGACCGGAACGCCGTCCCCACCCCGCTCATGGCGACCTACTACGCCCAGCGCGCCGGCGCCGGGCTCATCGTCTCCGAGGGCGTCTCCCCCAGCGTGACCGGACAGCAGTACCTCACCCAGCCCGGCCTGTACACGGACGAGCAGGTCGACGCCTGGCGGCAGGTCACCGACGCCGTCCACGAGGCGGGTGGGCGCATGTTCGCCCAGATCATGCACGCGGGACGCAACGCCCACCCGGCCAACCGCCACGACGGCGGGGTTCCGCTGGCGCCGTCGGCCGTGTCCCGGACCGATCTGGTGCACACCCTCGACGGCAAGGTCGCACCGGTCGCACCCCGCGCGATGACCCGTGCCGAGGTGCGCGCCGCCGTGGCCGAGCACGCCGACGCCGCCGCCGCGGCGGTCCGCGCCGGGTTCGACGGCGTCGAGATCCACGGCGCCAACAGCTACCTGCCGCACCAGTTCCTCGCCGACAACACCAACCTGCGCACCGACGAGTACGGCGGCGGGCCCACCGGCCGGATCCGGTTCGCGGTGGAGGTCGTCGAGGCGGTGGCCGACGCCGTCGGGGCCGAGCGCGTGGGCCTGCGGATCGCACCCGGCAACCCGGAGTTCGAGATGGTCGAGCGTGACCCCGCCCCCGTCTACCGGGCGCTGCTCGCCGCGATCGACCCCTTCGGCCTGGCCTACCTCCACGTCACCGACGACCCCGTCTACCCGGCCCTGGACGACCTGCGCCCGCGCTGGAGCGGGACGCTCGTCGGCAACACCGGTGAGCACGAGGAGACCACGCCGCGGAGCGCCGCCCGGCTGGTCGCGGACGGCCGAGCCGACCTGGTCTCGGTGGGCCGCCCCTTCATCGCCAACCCCGACGCGGTGGAGCGCGTCGCCGCCGGAATCGCCTGGGAACCGATCAGGGAGAAGGACTTCCACTACACCTCGGGCCCCCGGGGATACGTCGACTACCCTCGGAGTGACGGGACACCGACCCTCCCGGCAGGTGCTTCCACCAGCGAAAAGAACAAAGAGTAGGGCTAATATCACTGTCGGTTGAAAAGGTGTCCCACTGGGCACAACCGTCCCGGTGAGGGCCCGCGGGCCCCACTGCAGTCACCGACAGTCACGGGGGACCACGTGTTGACCGCCAGAGAACGCCACTCGGCACTGATCGAGGCGATGATCGCGGACGGCACGCTGACCGACGCCGCGCTCATCGACGCCTTCCGCTCGGTCCCCCGACACGCGTTCATCCCCGAGTCCGGCGCCCTGACCGCTCAGGGCGCCGCGCTGAACGCGACCGGCAACCCCGAGCGCTGGCTGGCGGCCGTGTACACCGACAACGCCGTCGCCACCCGTGTCGAGGACCCCGGGCCCGCACGGCGGGCGGATCCCGCCCCTCGCCAGGGCATGCCCGCGCCGAGGGCGCCCGAACGCGACCCCGACGCGGCCACGTCGTGCAGTTCCGCGCCCACCGTCCTGGCCCGCCTCCTGGACCTTGCCGACCTGGCCCCCGGGCAGGAGGTCCTGGAGGTCGGCGCCGGCACAGGATGGAACACCGCCCTGCTCGCGCACCTGCTGGGGGACGACGCCGTCACGTCCGTGGAGATCGACCCGCGGTTGGCGGAGGCCGCGCGCCGCGCGTTGCGGAACTGGCGGCACACGCCCGCCGTCCACGCGGCCGACGGCTACGAGGGGTACCCGCCCGGCGCCCCCTATGACCGGATCCTGTCCACCTGCGGCGTGCGCCGGGTGCCGCCCGCCTGGCTCGAACAGGTCCGGCCGAACGGGCTGGTGGTGTGCCCGTGGGGGCTTCTGGAGGGGGCGGGCGTCCTGACCAGGGTCGAGGTACCTCCGACCGGGACCGCGGTGGGCCGCTTCCACGCGGGTGTGGGATTCCTGCCGCTGCGGGTCCCCGGCCCGCCGTACCCGCCGGTCCGGGACTCGGGGCAGCAGCCCGACGAGTACCGCCTCACCCAGACCGATCCGGTGGCGCCGCTGATGTCCTTCCCGTCGGCGTTCGCGCTGTCGGTGATGGTGGGCGACTGGCGGGTCCGACGGCGCTGGATCGGCACGGGGTCCGGCATGTGGGTGTGCGACCACGCCGGGACGTCGTGGGTCCGTGTCTACCCCTACGGCACGTCGTGGATGATCGAGCAGGGCGGACCGAGGAGTATCTGGGACGAGTTCGAGGAGGCCCTGGAGGAGTGGTCCCGGCTGGGCGAGCCGGAGCCGGGCCGCTTCGGCCTGGTGGTGGAGCCCGACGGCTCGCACCGGGTGTGGCTGGACGAGCCCGAGCGCAGGTCCTGGCCGGTGTGAACGCCGTCGGCCCCCGCCCGTGCGGGCGGGGGCCGACGCGGAGGGGTCATTCCCGACCCTTTCCGTCCTCTCCCTGACCGGGTTCGGCGGAGCTGTTCTTCTCACGGAGCTTGCGCAGGAGTTCCTGCTTGCGCTCACGGGCCTCGTCGCTGGGGCCGCCCTTGGTTCCGCCGCTGGTACCGCGCAGGGCGGATCGGGAGACCGTGTTGCGCTGCCCGCCCATGCCCAGAAGGTTGTCGCTGTTCCTGGCCACGCGGACCTCCTCTCGCTGACAAGACGAATCGTCTCGCGTCAATGGGTACTGAGATGAGTCTATCCGTGCCAAGACGATACGTCTCGTCATTTTTCGGCCGCTACCGTGGAACGCATGGCAGAGAGCACCGCACCCGGCAGTACGCCGACCCGTCGAGCCCCCGACCCCCGGCGCCGGAGCGAGCGCGCGCGCACGGCGATCCTCGACGCCGCGTCCGCCCTGATGGGCGAGGTCGGATTCGCGAAGATGACGATGGAGGGCATCGCCGCCCGGGCCGGCGTCGGCAAGCAGACCATCTACCGGTGGTGGCCGTCCAAGGCCGCCGTGGTGCTCGACGTGTTCCAGCGGGAGGCGGGCGGCGAGCCGGAGCCCCTGCCCGACACCGGCGACCTGGCCGCCGACCTGCGCACCGTGCTGCGCGCCACCGTGGACGAGTACAACACTCCCGAGACGGACCGGATCAGCCGGGCGTTCACCGCCGAGGTCCAGCACGACGAGGACTTCGCCCGGATGGTCACGGAGGACCTGCTGCGCCCCCACATGAGGGCCTACCGGGATCGGCTGCGGAGCGCGCGCGAGGCCGGGGAGATCTCCCCGGAGGCCGACCTCGACGTCGCGGTGGAACTGCTCACGGGTCCGCTGCACCACCGGTGGCTGCTGCGCACCGCGCCGCTCACCCACGACTACGTCGACGTGCTCGTCGACATGGCGCTGCGCGCCCTGCGCCCCTGAGCGAGCGGACCACCGAGCGAGCGGGCGCCCGGCCCCGGAGGCCCCGGGGTTGCGCCCCTCCTCCGGGACGCGCTCCGCGTCAGACGTCGGGGGCCTCGTGCGTGATCTCCTCGATCACGCGCCCGCCCAGCTCCGACTCGATGAGCGAGGGCCCGCCCGACGCGGCGGCGGGGCGTGCAGGGGAACCCCCGGACGCGCTGGGACGCGCCGCGGCCGCCGACGGCTCGGAGCGCCGTCCGGGCTCGGGATCCGGCCGCCGCTCGGGGGCGGCGGGCCGGGACGGCGCGTCCTGGGTTTCGGGCGGAGAGAACTCCGGCGGCGGTGCGGCCGCGGCGTCCTCGTAGGGGTCGGGCGGCGGTTCCGTCAGTCCGGTCACGATGCGGTCCGCGGGCGGACCGGCCGCCGGCGGGGGAGCCTGGGCGGGGGCGGGCTCGCCCGCGGGCGCCGGGCGCGGAGCCGGTTCCGGAGCGGCGGCGCGCTCGGCCGCGGGCGCGGGAGGCGGTTCCGGGGCGGCCTGGGGCGCGGGCGCGGGAGGCGGTTCCGGGGCGGCCTGGGGCGCGGGCGCGGCGGGGGTGTCCCAGCCGGTGGGTTCGGCGGGCCGCGCGGCGGGCTCGGGCCGGCGCGCGGGGGCGCCGCCTCCGTTCCCGCCGTTGCCTCCGGAGGGGGCCACGCGGACCTCCACGCCGAGGACCTGCTGGATCGCGGCGGCGACGACCTGGTCGCTGCCGCTGTTGGTGAAGCCCTTGGCCTCGTTGGGCCGCGAGAAGCCCAGCAGGACCGCGTTGCCCTCGAGGCCGACCGGTCGTACGTCGCTGCCGGAGAGCACCATCCAGGTGAAGCGGCGCCGACCCTTGACGGCCTCCAGGATCTGGCTCCACGCCGACTGGATCCGGCCGAGGTCCAGGGCACCGTTCGAGGGGGCGGCCTGGGGCTGGGCGGCGGCACGCGACGACGGTTCCGCGGCGCGGGAGCGGGGCGGGTCCGACCATCCGGCGGGCTCACCGGACGCCTCGGGCCGGGGCCCCGGAGCCGGATCGGTCCGGGGCCGCGCGGGAGCCGGTTCCGGTCGCTCGGGGGCCGGTGCGGCGGGCACGGCGGACGCCGGAGCAGGGGTCTGCTCGCGCGGGTCCTCGGAGGGAGCGGGCCCGGAGTCGACCGCCGCGACGGCGGGAGCGGCGAGAGCGGCGGGAGCGGCGGGAGCGGGAGCCGCGGGAGCGGGAGCCGCGGGAGCGGGAGCCGCGGGCTGGGCCGCGGGCGCGATCGCGCCGGAGGCGATACGGCGCTCCATCTGCTCCAGGCGCGCCAGCAGCGCGACACCCTGGTCGCCGTCGGTACCCGGCAGCAGGATGCGCGAGCACATCAGTTCCAGCAGGAGCCGTGGCGCCGTCGCGCCGCGCATCTCGGTCAGCCCCTGGTTGAGGATGTCCGCCGCCCGTGTGAGCTCGGCGGGGCCCATCCGGGAGGCCTGCTGCTTCATCTGCTCCGCCGCCTCGGAGGCGACGTTGATCAGGCCCTTGTCCAGGGCGTCGGGCACGGCCGCGAGGATGACCAGGTCGCGGACGCGCTCCAGGAGGTCGGTGGTGAAGCGGCGGGGGTCGTGGCCGCCCTCGACCACGCGGTCGATGAGGCCGAACACGGCGGCGCCGTCCCGGGCGCCCAGGGCGTCGACCATCGCGCCGAGCAGGCTGGAGTCGGTGTAGCCGAGCAGCGAGACGGCGCCCTCGCGTGTGATGCCGTCCTCCCCCGAGCCGGCGATGAGCTGGTCCAGGACCGACAGCCCGTCACGCGCGGACCCGGCTCCGGCGCGCACCACGAGCGGCAGCGCGGCGGGGTCGTAGGCGATCCCCTCCTCCTTGAGGAGGTCCTCGAACAGGTCCTTGAGCGTGCTCGGCGGGATGAGCCGGAAGGGGTAGTGGTGGGTCCGCGAACGGATCGTGCCGATGACCTTCTCGGGCTCGGTGGTGGCGAACACGAACTTCAGGTGCGGCGGCGGCTCCTCGACGAGTTTGAGCAGCGCGTTGAAACCCTCGCGGGTCACCATGTGCGCCTCGTCGATGATGTAGATCTTGTACCGGGAGGCGACCGGCGAGAAGAACGCGCGTTCGCGCAGGTCGCGGGCGTCGTCCACACCACCGTGGGACGCGGCGTCGATCTCGATGACGTCGATGCTGCCGCCGCCGTCGGGGGCCAGGGCGACACAGGAGTCGCAGACGCCGCAGGGGTCCGGAGTGGGGCCCTCGGCGCAGTTCAGCGACCGGGCGAGGATGCGCGCGCTCGTCGTCTTGCCGCAGCCGCGCGGGCCGCTGAAGAGGTAGGCGTGGTTGATCCGGCCGCTGCGCAGCGCCTGGCGCAGCGGGTCGGTCACGTGTTCCTGACCGCGCACCTCACCGAATGTCGCGGGCCGGTACTTGCGGTACAGCGCGATGCTCACGGTGTGATCACTCCCCTGGTCCCTGCCACAGGTCCATTCAACCCTCAAGCAGCGACAGCTCGCGCCGGATCCTGCGAACGGGAGGGGTCGGAGAAACGAGAAGGACCCCCCGCGCACCCGCCAGAGCCTACTTATCCTTGCTGCCTTCCGGCCCTGGGGAGGTTCATAGGATGACGCCGCACGAGGGGTCTGCCCCGAGTGTATCCGAACCCCCGACTGCTCGGGCAACCCAGCGGCCCCCGCTTCCCACGACATCCCTTTCCATCGCGAACCTGGCGAATCCCGTCCATGATGGGCGCCATGTACGACTTCCACGACGCCACAGACCACTCCCCCGCGCGCCGGGCGTTCATCGTGGACACCCTGGAGTCCGCCTTCGCCGACCTGATGTCGAGCGACCCGTCCGCCTTCCGCGTGAAGTTCCGCAAGATGGCGGCCAACCCGTTCGCCTTCTACCGGGGCAGCGCCGCGCTGTTCTACGCCGACGTCGCCGGCATGCCCGACCCGTGGTCCGACGAGCGCACCTCGCGTGTGTGGATCCAGGGCGACCTGCACGCGGAGAACTTCGGCACGTACATGGACTCGACCGGCCGGCTGGTCTTCGACGTCAACGACTTCGACGAGGCCTACCTCGGCCACTTCACCTGGGACGTGCTGCGCCTGGCCGCCAGCATCGCCCTGCTCGGCTGGCAGAAGGCCCTGTCCGACGACGATATCGGCGGCCTCGTGGCGCGCTGCGTGCGCTCCTACGCCGACCAGGTCCGCCGGTTCGCGACCGAGGGCGGCGACTCCGAGTTCTCCCTCAAGCTGGACAACACCGACGGCACCGTGCACGACGTGCTCCAGAACGCGCGGCTCAACAGCCGCGCCGCGATGCTCACGTCCATGACGGAGCGCCACGGGTACGACCGCCGGTTCCGCGAGGGGCCGCGGGTGCGCCGCCTGTCCGACGAGGAGCGCGACAAGGTCCTGGCCGCCTACGAGGGCTACCTGAACACCATCCCCGACGACCTGCGGTTCGACGCCCGCAACTACTCCGTCAAGGACGTGGTCGGCAGCGGCGGCTTCGGTATCGGCTCCGCGGGCCTGCCCGCCTACAGCCTGCTCATTGAGGGCCTGTCCGAGGCCTGGGACAACGACGTCGTCCTGTCGGTCAAGCAGGGCAACGTGGCCGCGCCGTCCCGGGTGGTGACCGACCAGCACATCATGGCGTCCTTCGAGCACCACGGGCACCGCACCGCGGTCTCCCAGCGCGCGCTGCAGGCCCACGCGGACCCGCTGCTGGGCCACACGGAGATCGACGGCACCGGCTTCGTGGTCAGCGAGGTCTCGCCGTACACCAACGACCTCGACTGGAACCGGCTCACAGAGCCCTCCGAGATCGCCCCCGTCCTGGACTACCTGGGCCGCGCGACCGCCAAGGCGCACTGCGTGTCCGACTCGCACGCGGACTCCACCCTGGTGGACTGGGAGATCGAGGAGGCCGTCCTGGCGGTGCTCGACGGCCGCGAGGACGAGTTCGTCACCTGGTGCACGGACTTCGCGCACGCCTACGCCTCCCAGACCAGGGCGGACCACTCGCTGTTCGTGGACGCCTTCCGCAACAACGCCATCCGCGGCGTCCGGTCCAGCCGCGCCTGAGGCCCCCGCGCCCCTCCGCGAGGACCCGGAGGAACCTGTTCGGACCACCCCCTGACGGCATGTAGAGTTGTGCGCGGAGGATTCGCCTAGTGGCCTAGGGCGCACGCTTGGAAAGCGTGTTGGGAGCAATCCCTCAGGGGTTCGAATCCCCTATCCTCCGCCACGGCTAGCAGCCGAAACGTCGGCCCGGAGCGCACAGCGCCCCGGGCCTTCGTCGTTCCTAGTCTCAGTTTTAGTCTCAGTTGGCCTCTGCGGAGCCGTCTTCCGCCTCCTGGGGAGACTCCCAGATCAGTCCTCCGACGCGGTCTGCAACGTCCGTGCGGACCTCGCCCACCACGTGCTGGTAGCGCTTGGCCATCGAGGATGACGACCAGCCCATGATCCCCATGACGGCGCGCTCAGGCACTCCCAGGATGAGCAGCACCGTGGCGGCGGTGTGCCGAGCGTCGTGCAACCGTGCCTCCCGCAGTCCGGCCTCTCGAAGCAGGGCCTTCCACTCGTGGTGGTCGGTGTTGGGGCTCAGCGGCCGGCCGAACTCGTCGGCGAACACCCAACCTCCCTCCTCCCAGAGGTCTCCGGCGGCGTCCCGCTCCCGCTCCTGGGTGGCCCGGTGTTCCCGCAGAAGTGCGGCCAGCGGCCCCGGAAGACCGATAGGACGCCTTCCCGCGGTCGACTTGGTGTCCTTGGTCAGCGGGTTCGTGCGGACCTTCTCCGGGCAGAATCCCGGCTTGCGTCCGCACGTGTCCCCACACCCGTGCGCGTACTTCGGCCGAAGCAGGTTCCGACGCACCCGCAGGCCACCGGAAACCAGGTCGACGTCTGGCCAGCGCAGTCCCAACGCCTCTCCCTGCCGGAGTCCGAGAGCCAGCGCAACAGCCCAGCGCGCGCCGTTGCGCCGGTCGGTCGCCAGCTTCATGAGGCGCCGGACCTCACTCACGGCGTAGGGCTCCACTCCCTCCTCCGTGAGCTTCGGCGGCTTGGCCAGCAGCACCGGATTCTTCGCCAGGTGGCCGCGTCGCACTGCCTCGTTGAGAGCGGCCCGAATGGTGCGGTGGGCGTGGTGGGCGGTCGCGGGCTTGCTGCCGTTCGCCTGCATCTTGGCGTAGAAGCGTTCCAGGTGTTCGGGCTGGAGTTTGTCCAGCCAGTGACCGCCGAGTCCGGGGATGAGGTGAACGCGGACGTCCACGCGGTAGCCGGAATAGGTGTACTCGCTCACGGAGGCCGCGGCGATGTTCTCCAGCCAGTGTGTGAGCCAGTCGGCGACCCGCCACCGTTGTCCGGCCTTGGGCACGCTTCCCTTCTCCCGCTTGCGCTCCAGCTCCCGAACGGCCTTGGTGATGTCCTTCCGGGTCTTGCGCATCACGTGGCGCCGGTCCGGCTTGCCGTCGTCCTTGACTCCCACGGTCACGCGCCCGTGCCAGTAGCCGTCCTTTCCGAGGTAGATGGATGAGGCTCCGTTGGGTTGCCGACTGCGCTTGGAGTTGTCCGTCATGTGTTCCGCTCCTGAGAAGTCCGGAGCGGGGCCGCGCCGACGCGGCCCCGCGAGGGGGTCACGCCGCGCGGTCGTGGGCGCTCTCGGAGAGCAGCAGGTCCACGTACTCGTCAAGGGCGACGGCGGGCACCAGGCGGGAGGTGCCGATCTTGACGGAGCGCAGGCGCCCGAGCCGGATCTGCTCGAAGGCGCGGGTGCGGCCGATACCGAGCAGTGCGGCGGCTTCCTCGACTCGCAGGAGCTTCTTCTGAGTGGTCATGGGCAGTGCTTCCTTTCTTGGAGTGCGGTCCCGGCTGGTTGCGTGGCGGCTATGCGCCGGGGCCGCTGATCTGCGGGTGAACCTGGTAGGCGGGTGAGGGCGGACGTCCTCCCTTCGGGTTCCGTGGTGGTGGGGGTTCCATCGCGATCCAGCCGTAGCCCTCCAGCAGTTCCAGGGAAGGCAGGACGTCGGCGACCTTGGGGAAGGTCCCGCGCGGCAAGCCGGAGAACGCCTCGCGCACGGTGAACCGGGCGGGCTTCTTACGGGTGATCCAGTCCAGGACCAGGCGGGCGCGTTCCATCTCCGGATCGGCGCCCATGTGGTCGAAGGCCGCTTCGGCATGGACGGTGAAGTACTCACCGATCCGGATCGCCGCGGCCATGGTCTCCGCGCTGATGGGGAGCCGGTAGCCGTCCACCGGGTTGTCGGCCAGATGCAGCAGAGCGGCAATGCGCACGATCGCCCCGACCGACTTCCCTGCCCAGTCGGACATGTGCCCCAGATCCCCGGTGCGCGGGTGAAGCCGCGGCTCCAGCGCGCGGGCGTAGTCCAGACGCAGAGCATCGGCCTTGGGCGCGAGTTGGAGCACCTGGGGGTCGGTCCAGTCGAACAGGTGCACCACCATGCGGGTCAGCCGCTCGGTGTAAGTCGCAGCCACGTGCTCGGGGATCGGTTCGGGCTCCTGGTTGCGGGTCCCGATGTTGGACTCGGGCAGCGCGTACAGGAACCGTCCGAGCAGCCCTTTTCCGCGGAACCCGGGGCCGGTGGCGATCTCCCGGATGACGTCCGGCTGAACCGACAACCCCAGGGTGAGAATGGCGCTGTCGACGTGCTCTGCGCGCTCCTTGCGGTTCACCCGCAGCATGTCCCCAGCGTGCCCCTTCAGGAACAGGTCGAAGTTCGGGGTGCCGGAGTAGCGGCCCGCGAGGATCTGAAAGATGCCGCCTTCCGCGCTCAACACGGCCAACCTGCCGCCCTGTTCGGCCAGGATCGTGGCCGCGCTCTCGGGGGTGGCGTCGTCCACGAACAGTTGGGGCAGGGCCGGAACGGTGATGTCCTCGATCGCGGCAGCGGCGTCGGTGGCATCGGCCACCGCGTCCGGAGCGCCCCGAGAACTGATCGCCTTGGCCTTCGCCTTCTCCGCCACCCCAGCGGCCACCGAACGCGCTAGTTCGGCTTCCACAATCTGTGGACGGACGCGTTCGGCCAGTTCCTTCTCCACGGCCAGGATCGGCGCGGTGATCGCGCGGAACACGGCACTCTTACGGCTGGCCGGTGGCAAGGCAACCACGGTGAACAGGTTCACCGGTTCGGTGTAGGTGCCGCGCACCTGAACGATCGCGCGCCCGCCGGCAGCGGTGGACAGGGCGGCCAGGACGATGCATCCGGCAGCGTCCACCGGGGTCTGGGTTTCCTCGGCCAGTGCCAGGACGAACGCGCGGATCCACTCGGGCAGGCACTCGGCAGGGAAGGTCGGGAGCTTGCCGCGGGTCCCGAGCGGAGTGGGTGACTCCCACTCCGGCTCGGTCCCGTGGGCGTCGTGAACGGCGCTCACGCGGCGGCTCCCCGCGGGCGCCGAATCCCGGCTTGTAGGCCGCTGCGCACGGTCGCCTCGCACTCGGTGTGGTCCAACCCGATGCGCTCTCCGGCGGCCGTCAGGGCGTCTTCGGCCAGGTGCTTGGGGAGCATGCCCGCACCGACCAGGGTGCCCACGGCGAACGCGGCCTTGTTCAAGGTGTGGTTACGGCTGCCCTCACGAGCGGAGAGCACGCGGTCGACCTCACCCCGCAGGGCCCGGGTGACGTAGGTGGCCGCGCCGGGATGGGAGGCCAGCATGGAGTGCACCTGTCCCGAGGTCAGCGGGCGCCGGCGTGCGGGCTCCAGCAGCGTGGCCAGCCACTCGGGCAGCGACGCCACGGGCGCGGGGTTGGTCACGGTGTAGGGGCCGCGCCCGTCGACATCGGCCACGTACGATCCGGGGCCGACGACGTACCCGCCCGTGGCGCGGGTGTCGATCAGCCACCCCAACCGGCCCGAGGTGTTGCGGTAGGCCGCACCGTCCGGGGCCGCGTAGTACAGGTGGGTCCCGCCCCGGCGGGTGGTGACGGTGAACGTGTCCAGGAAGCCGGTGTCACCGTCTGCGTGCTTCTCAGCCAGCGCGGCGAGCACGTCAGCGCCGTTGGCGATGCCGGGCAGTGCCCACTCCGGCGGGGGCGTCTCGCCGTCCTTGGGGGTGTCCAGGTCGACCACCACCAAGCCCGAGGGTCCGCACGCGATAGCGAGGTTGTGGGCGGGGTGGGCTCCCCAGTGGGCAGTGATGGCGTTCTGGTCGGTGGTGGCGTGCCGCTCCCAGTCGGTGAAGGTGCGCACCGGCCGCTTGGCGCGGGTGCGCAGCGGAAAGACGTGCCACCCGCGGAGGGCGGCTGCGAGGGCGTAGGGCAGGACGTTGGTCGGGGTCATGCCGCGGCCTCCAGCTCCCACGATTCGGGCGTGCCACCCTCGTGGCAGGCCGGGCACTCACCGAGGGACGTGGGGATGACGTAGACGAACACGCGAGTGCAGGTCGGGCAGGTGCGGCGGGCGCGCATCGCCGCGGCCAGGGAACGGGCCTTGGCCGCGGTGACCGGCTGCTTCGGCAGGGCCTCACTAATCCGGTACAGAGCAGCGGTGCGGACGCCGTTCTTGGCGCGCCGGGAGCGCCACATCAGTTGAGCCACGGGCTCGCTGGTACCGGGTCGCAGGCCCATGGCGGCGAGCTGCTTACGGGTGGCCATGTCGTCGTCGGCCAGCCATGCCGTGCCCCATGGGTAGGTGGGCAGTCCGTGCAGGGAGCCGTCGGGGTCGAGGAAGCGGAGGTTGGTCACGACGTGACCTCCGCGCGGGCGTGCTGCATCATGGGAGTGCTCCTCGCAGTGATGTGTGGAGTGCTTCCTTGGGAGCGCGGTCCCGGTGGGTTGCTTGGCGGCTATGCACCGGGGCCGCTTTTTCGTGCGTTCGCAGGGTGCCGACGACGGGACTGAAACCCGACATCGTGACTGGTCACCTGGGGTTTTGAGTGATGTCGGCCCCGAAACCGGTTTCGGGGCCGGTGAAGCCGTCCGGGCGGGCTATGCGCCCTCCGTCAGGGCGCCGGAGCTGGCCAGCGCGGTATCCAGGTCGACGCGCTTGACGCCCTTGCGGGACCCTCCGTCGCCACGCTTGGTGACCTGACCGGTGTGCACTCCGAACGGCGCCAGCGCGTTCGACAGGGTGGTGGCCATCCGGGTCTCATGGGCGCGCTGTTCCTCGCGCGACATCTCGCCCACCGGAACCTCGGACTCGGTCCAAGGGCCGTAGGTGTCGGGCCGGTAGGACGCCAGGGCTTGGACCAAGCGCACCGAGTGCATCGTGTCCTCACCCGCCGGCCAGACTGCTGCGAGATGATCGAGCAGCGTCGTGGTGTCTTCTGCGGCGATGCTCTCCCCAGCAGCCTCACCCGACAGGGTTCCCGCGGCCGTGCGCAGCGCCAGCGCGCGCTTGCTGATGTCGATCGCTTCGGCCTGTTCGATGAACGCGGCCTTGACGATCTGGGTGTCGTGGCTGGACTTGACCAGCCAACCGGTGCCGGGTTCCTTCTTGGGGTCGAACATCGTGGCGCGCACGCCGTTCTTGTACATCGACGTGCCGAGCACCATGTCGTTGGCCTGCTGACCGACCACGGCCAGGCAGAACCGAGTCGACACGTTGTCGCTGATCACCTTGGGCAGAGACTTCGCGTCGGGCCGCTGGGTGGTGACGACCAGGATGATCCCGTACGCACGCGCCTTGCGGACCAGGCGTCCGGCGATCTCGGCGGCTTCCTTGCCGTACTCCTCGTGCTCGAAGAGGGTGTGTGCCTCATCGAAGATCGCCAGCAGCGGGTGCAGCCCCAGCTTCCTGTTCTTCGCCAGGTGGGGATAGACCTTGCGACCCTTGGGCACCTGGTCGGAGGGGAGGCCCGCGATGATCTTCTTGCGGCGCTTCAGCTCCTTCTCCAGCTTGCGCAGCGCGTCCAATCCCGAAGCGCAGTGTTCGTCGTCGTCCCCGGACACGTACCGGTGACAGACCGGCTGGAGGGGGTCAAGGTCGCCGGAGCCCTTCATCTCGTACACCCACATCTCGCAGGTCGGATCGAGCGCACCGGCCAGCGCGACCACCATGACGCCCGACGTCTTGCCCGAGCCGGGCACGCCGCCCATCAGCAGGTTGGTGTACATCAAGTTCAGCGGGATCACGCGCCCACGCGGGTCGAACCCGAAGGGGATGTCGGCGAACAGGTCGGTCTGGCCATCCGTCATCAGCGGCCACAGGCGGCGCTTGGCCTTGGCCGGGTCCTTCTTGGCCACCCACAGCACCAACCGGCCCGGGTGCGCCTCAGAGTCGGACTCGGGCCACACGGTGGTCAGCGGACGGCGCATCGCTCCGGCCAGTTTGGCGCGCTCCTCCAGCACCTTCTCCGTCAGATAGCCCGGGGGCAGGTCGACCTCCGCACGCCAGCCGGGGCCGTCAGTCTGGATGGGGTTGACGAAGTCCACGCGGCCCTTGACGCCGATCGCTTCCAGGGCGGCCACGACCTCGGTCGAGGTCAGCTCCCGCTGGAGGTGCGGGGAAGTCCACCGGTCGATGATGGGCTTGGAGTCCGCTTTGCGTCCGGCGGCCCCGAACAGGGCCAGCATCGCGACGATGCCGGACATCGACGCCCACGCCGGGGCGCTGGCCAGCGCGACCGCCCCGACCGTGGTCACACCGAGCGCGACCACCAGGGAGCTGAGCAGGCGGGCACGCACTCGGGCGGTGTGCTGTCGGGAGAGCATCATGTACTCGGCCGTGCTGCCGCGGCCAGTGGTCTCGCCCCGCCCGGCAGCGGCCTTGCGCAGTTCTCGGGCTTCGGTGTCGAACGCCCACTGTCCCCAGATCGCGACCGCGCGGCCGGCGCCGCGCGGGGAGCGCGACATGAGCTTGAGCAGGTAGATGGGTGAGCGGGTGGCGCGGTAGGCGCTCATGCGGGCGTAGTACTCCACGATGAAGCGGGCGTTCTCGGCGAACTCCTGCTTGTCGCGCAGGTAGGACGGCACCAGGGCGGGCGCGGTGTCGAGCAGCGCGCGGCGGTCGTCCATCCATCCACCGACGCGGGTGGTGGGCAGCGCGTCCACGGGTCGGGCCGCGGCCGTGTCCTCGATGTCGAGGACTTCGACGTCGGCGGGGTCGACGTGCTCGATGGTCGACGGCTTGGGTTCGGGTGCGGCTCCGATCGCGGGGCGAGTGGGGAAGGCCACGACGTTCTCGCTGTCGGTGCGGTCGCTACGGGGTTCGGGGTGGCTCATGCTGGAAGCTCCTCACTGCTGGTGGGGTGGGGCGGCAGCCGTGTTCTTGGCGGAGTGGGGCTGCCGCCCCGTGAGCGGTCGGGGTCACTGGTGGGTGACGGCGTGGTTCTCCCGCAGGTCCTCCACAAAGCCCTGGTCGTGGAGGTAGACGTCGGAGAAGTAGCCGCACGCGCACCGGGCCTGGTAGGCGTAGCTGCCGTCAGCCAGGGCGTAGGACTGAACGAAGGACTCGTAGGTCTTAGGGCCGAACAGGCGGAACATCAGGCGGCCGCCCCGAACTCGTTGCCCTGGTCCTCGGTGCCGTCGGTGTTCTGGTCGCGCTCGCAGATCAGTGCGGCGGTGTGAAGCTCCAGGGCGCTGATGGCGGCGGTAATCGCGGTGATGAGCATGGTTCCCAGAGCGGCAGCCGGGGTAGTGCCGTTGAGCAGCCACAAGCTCACGGCGATGCCCAAGGCCAGGACAGCCAGCCGCGGGATCAGGTCGCGGGCGGGCATGTGGCGGGCGCCGTGGGCGACGCGGCTGGCCAACACGGTCAGAGACAGCTCGGTGTTCGGGGGCGGGGTGCTCATGCGGCGTTCTCCTCACGGGCGGCGACCACGCTCAAGCGGTCGGAAGCGGTGACGGTCTCGGTGCTCTCCTCGCGCATCGACAGCACGCGCTTGGCGCGCTCGAAGCCGCATCCGAGAGCGGTCTGCACACGCCGCACGGAAGCGCCCTCGGGCAGCTCTCCGGCCGCGATGATCTGACCGAGCTTGGCCAACAGGTCGGTGTCGGACAGCGCCCGGGAGGACTGCTCGGCAGCGGTCGGGAGGGCGCTCTTGGGGAGCGGCTTGCCCTTGTCGGAGCGGGGTTTGGCGAGTGCTCTCGAAACCCGCTGTCCGGCCTGGTCAGGAGTCGAACGGCGACCAGTGCCGGAGGGTGTGTCGGGAGCGGCTTCGATCGCGGCGGGCACCTTCTCCTGCTGTGCGGGTCGGGAGCACCGGATCACGGGCAGCCGGACCGCTCCTGCGGGCACTTCCAGAGCGCGCTCGGGGAGCCGGGAGCGGTCGACCACCGTCACGGGCGGGGCGGATTCGGCAGCGCTGTCGGGAGCGCTCTTGTGGGTGCTGTCGTCGGTCAGTTCAGCGAGGGTCTTGACCCCCGGTCCCTCGGTGGGGCGCGCGTTGGTGATGCCCGTCTCGATGACACCGATCAGGTGCGCGGTCATCGCCGCTCCGATCGGCCCCAGTGAGTGCGCGAACAGCCCTCCCACGGCCGTGCCGGTCCACTCCGTGGGCCAGTGTCCGACGGTGTTGAGCAGGATACTCACGGCCAGACAGCCCCACATGATCCGGTCGGCTTCCTCGGGCAGGGAGCCACCCGAGGACTCCAGCCGGGAGCGGCACAGGATCACCCACCCGACGATGCCGATCAGGGCGGGCTCCAGCAGCCAGAGCATCCACCACATCGCGGTGAACGGTTCGGCGCCGGTCATGGCGGCGGCTCCAGCGTGCACACCGGCGGTCGACCATCCGGCGAAGGCCACGAGCACCGGCATCAGTGCGGCCAGGGTCAGGGTGCGGGTGCGCTGGACTCGCAGCGCGCGGGCTTCCGCGGACTGGGAGATGTCGGCGGCCAGCTTGGCGCGCTCCAGATCGGCAGCGGTACGGTCGCGGGTCAGGTCCTGGCGGATGGCGCGGGCGTCCATCGCACGCCGTGCCTTGTCGCGGAAGCGCTCAAGGCGGTCGTCTTTGCGAGCGGCAACCCGGTGGCGCTTGGCCGCGAGATCCTGCCGGATCTGCTCGGGAGTGCGCTCCTGCCCGGGGGCGGGCGTGGTGTCCTGCTGGGAAGTCACCGGGCGCCCCCTTCCGGGTGCGGGGAGCCGACGGGCATCGGGGGCAGAGGACGGGCGACCAGGGCAGCGGTGTGGTCCAGGGCCAGGGCCGCCCCGGCCAGCGGCAGAGCCGCCAACCGGAGCACGACCACGACCAGGGCCAGCAGCAGCACCGCGCACAGGGTGAGGACACCGGCGGCCTGGATCATGTGGGTGGTGGTCACCGGGACTCCTTCCGGGCCTTGTCGCGGCGGGCACGGCGGGCGCTGATCTCGGCGATGGCGTCCATGTCGGCACGGATACCGGCGAAGAACAGCCACCACAGGCCAGCGATCACGCCGAAGGTGATCAGCAAGGTGAGCAGAGAGGTCATGGTTCAGCCCTTCCTGAGCCAGTCGGGCGTCTGGCGGGGCGCCAGGGTGACGGTCACGCGGGAGTCGGCCTGTGCTGCCGTCACGACGGCGGTGGCCACAGCGGCGGTGTTGGTGGCGTCCAAGCCCACGAGCGCGTCTCGCAGGTCCACCGGGTGGCCGGTGCCCAGGGACGCGGCGATCGACAGGATCGCGACGTCGGAGGAAGCCGCGGGCAGACCGCCCTCGGTCAGGAAGCCGGTCACGGTCTCCCAATCGATGACGGCGATCGGCCGGTCGGGGGCGAACAGTTCTTCGGTCGGGAGCAGTTCCACACAGGTGGTGAGGAAGTCGGCTCGGGTGAGCCACGACTGGTGGGTGATGAGCAGTTCGACGGCGGCCCGGTCGGTGGCGAATCCGTCTGCCCAGTTGCGCAGACCTTCGGTCAGGTCGGTCTGGATCATCAGCGATTCCCCTTCCGGGAGGTACGGCGACGGGTGCGGGAGACGGTCTTGGGGCCCATGGCGGTGCGCAGTCGACGCGCTGCCGAGCGGCGGCGGGCGCGGATCTTCTTTCGGACCTTGGCCAGTTGGGTGGCGGTACCGGAGACAGCGAGCAGCACCAGGACGGTCAGCGCGAGGGCTGCGACGGTCGGATCTGCGATCATGGAAACGCTCCTTTCTGGGAGTAGCGGCCCCACCGGTTGGCTTGGCGGTTGAGCGGTGGGGCCGCGTCGTGCGGTGGTCCGTGGACCCTGCTGGCGGCTATGAAGCAGGGGCTACGAACAGGGCGTCAGGCGTAGACGCGGTCGCGTCCGTTGCTGGTGCTGGTGGTCGCGTCGACCCGGTGTCCGGCCTTGTGCACCGAGACGTGGCCGTTGGTCGTGCGGGCGTTGATGCGTCCGGGACATCCCGCGTGCACCAGCACGTTGCCGTTGGTGGATCGGACCTTGGTGAGCGGCCCGGAGCGTCCGATGGAGACGGAGCCGTTCGTGGTGCTCACGTCGATCTCGCCGTGAGCGCGACCGACGGAGACAGAGCCGTTGGTGCCGTCGAAGACCAGGTCACCGACCATGTCCACGCTCAGACCGGAGTTGCGGCCCTGGTGGTGCACTCCGGCCAGCGCCCCGCGGGTGTCCACTGAGCCGTTGTCGATGCGGGTTCCGAGCAGCGATCCCGCGGGGACTCGCAGCAGGCCGGTGACCGGTTCGGTCGCGCCCCTGACGGTGCCGTTGGTGACCGTCGCGCCATTGATGACGGTCGTGCCGCCGCTCATGACGACACTGCCGAAGACGTCACCGCTGATGACGGTCGGGGCCGGCGCGGGCACGTCGATCACCCAAGCGGTCTCAACGCTGGTGGCGGTGGCCTGCCGAACGGTCTCGTCAGGGCCGCTCAGCTCGAAGGTGGCTTCGGTCAGTCCGGGGACGGCTTCCACGGTCACCTGCATTCCGGGAGCGGTCAGAGCGACGGTGATCGGTGCCGTGGTGGGGGTGCGCATCATCAGCTTCGTCATGTCACGCGGCCTCTCGCAGGTAGTCACCCATGTCGGTCAGTTCGTCGGCGGTGTATCCGGCCCAGACTCCGGCAGCGGGGGACTCCCGCAGAGCCAGCACCAGGCACATCTCCCGTGCGGGGCAGCGTTCGCACAGGGTCTTGGCGGACCGTTCGCGCATCTCCTTGACCGCGGGCTTCTCGCCGAACAGGTCGCTGCTGTCGGGCTCGAAGAACAGATCCGGCTGGGACATGCAGGGGAGCGTGTGCTCTGTCAGAGCGGCACGCAGACGCTCCGTGCTCTGGTTCTGCAGGCGGTTCATCGGGCCTCCTCTCGTGGTGGTTGCTGTGAAGCCCGCTCCTGCCAGCGGCTATAAAGCAGGGCGCCGGGCTGCTGTGTCTCCGACGGTACGCACTTATGCCATAAGCGTCAAGACATATGCAATAAGTTGCTTCGAGGGGTGTCGCGGCCACGCAGGTGGCGGCGATGGAGGACCGACTACGGTGGGGAGACCACACTTATGTCAGAAGACGGAGGCCCGATGAGCAGCCTCGAAGCGCCGAAGGCCCGGTACAAGCAGGTGGCTGAGCTGCTGCGCGATGCCATCAAGCGCGGTGACTACGCGGCGGGGTCGACGCTCCCCAGCCAGCCGGAGCTAGCGCGCGAGTACGACCTGAATCAGAGTTCGATCAGCCGGGCCATGGCCATGCTCAGGGCCGAAGGGCTGATCCGCACCGAACACGGCAAGGGCTCCGTCGTGCTGGAGGTGCCCACGGTCAAGAGGGTTCGGCGCATCGATAGGGACTACAGGACTCGCCCCACCGGCAGCAGCTTCGCAGAGGAGCTGAACAAGGCCGGGCGCACCTCGCGCACAGAGCTGGTCGTGTGCGATGCCGTCGAGGCGCCAGCCGACATCGCCCAGGTGCTCCGACTGGATGAATCCGAGCAGGCACTGCTGCGCAAGCGCCACATGTACGCGGAAGACAAGCCGGTACAGATCGCGGCGTCCTACATCCCGATGAGTGTGGCCGGCAGCGTCGACATCGCCATGCCGGATACCGGCCCCAGCGGCATGTATGCCCGAATCGCGGAGCGAGGATTCGGCCCGGTGCGCTTCACCGAGGACATCGAAGTCCGTGGGGCGAAGCAGGAGGAGGCGGACTTCCTGAACATCACACCTGGACAACCGGTGTTCGCCATTCTCCGCACCGCCTTCAACAAGGATGACCGCCCAGTAGAGACCTGCCTGAACGTCTTGGCGGCCCTCCAATGGAAGCTGACCTACGCATGGGAACAGGACGTGAAGTCATGACGGAAGAGACACCCCGCCACAGCGTCAGCGTGACCGGTGTGGTGGTTAGGCCCGAGGACGGCAAGGTCTTGGTGATCAAGCGGGCCGACGACGGCCGATGGGTCCCGCCCGGAGGAGTCCTTGAGTTGGACGAGACGCCGGAGCAGTGCGTGGTACGGGAAGTCTGGGAAGAGACCGGGATCAAGGCCAAGCCGATCCGCCTGACCGGGGTCTACAAGAATATGAACCTCGGCGTGGTCTCCCTAGCCTTTCTGTGCGAACCCGTAGGCGGGGAGATACGCGCCAGCGACGAATCGACCGTGACAGCTTGGCTTACCTCGGAAGATGCTGTGAAGCGATGCCCTGAAGCCAGGGGGATTCGGATATCCGATGCCCTATCAGGAAGCGCACCATACGTTCGCGTTCACGACGGCACATCAATAACCCCCAAGCAGCAGCTATACCCGCACCATCATTAATTGGGAATCTTAGGATAGGTTCTCTCAACCAACGGATCCGACTCGACCTTCAAGCCAATTCCCGTAATTTTTCTTGTATCAAGATTTAGATTTATACTGAACCGGAAGGAAATAACAATCTCTTCCACGACCGACCCGTCTAGGCTCACGCTACGAAACCTAACTTGAGCAGGACCACCGTCCGGCTTGCCAACATATCCCACATCTTCATGTATTTCATGAATCGGAACCAATGTTGTCCATTTGATAAAGATTTCATTCTCGGGAATCAGCGGGTACCCACTAATCTTCCCTAGCCTGTTGCCCAACCATTCAAAGTTCCCATATCGACTCGAAACATGACCGGGTATAGTCACGTAAAGTCGAGTGGGAACCTTCCCGAACGAGACGACTCGAAAATATACAGCCACTTTGATCCAACTTCGACCATCGAGCTCGTCGACGTCAATATTAGATTCATTCGTATAGTCGTCAAAAGCAGGAAGATAGCCATTGCCCTGATGCGGCTTATATGAATCGAGCCTTGCCTCAGTCTTTCGAACCATAATCGAAGACGTTCGCTCGTCAGCCTGCGCCTTCAGGGTAGCAATGAAAGCCTCACTGGCTTGCTTTTTCGAAGTTTCACCTTGCCTAATCGCCTCTTCAAGAGATTTTCTCTCTACTTCTAGCAGCCCCGCCGATGCTTTCGCTTGCTCATGAGCCCTTTTGGAAAGATTGATAGTCAGGAAAACAATCAAAAGAGCGGACGCTCCTGAGAGCGTGGGGGCCAACACAGAAGCAGCAAGCGACTCCTTATACACCCCGATGGCCACAATCAGCACAACCGCAGCCAATGTAAATGCTACTTGCCACAACTGAAGTTGAGGAATCACATGGGTATCATCTTCTTTTACCATGCGGTGCATTCTACACAAAATTTCTAAGTGAGTCACTGGCTCCATGCACAGCCACGGCTCCAGTTGGACCGACCGCGCCACGGTTATAGCTTCTGCGCAGACTTGCTCCGGACATATACCCCATGATCGGATGACCGGAACGATCTAGAGCGATCAGGGCTTCACACAGCGTGTCAAGTGGACTCCTTGACTGCTGGCCTGCAATTATCAACACATGAACACAGCAGACCCTAATCGCTACTTGGACGATTTTTTGGTACAAGTCCAGGACGGACTCAAACATTATAGCCAAGTGGACTCTGCCCTTGAGGAATCCAACACTCCGGCAAATCTTCGCAAAGCAGTTGCGGAAGATTCTGCGTTCAGGCTAGGTGCCCTTTGGGAGGTCTTCCAAGGAAGATGGCACGTCGCTGCGATTTCCCGAGACCCCGAAAATTTCCTCAAACGAATGAACAAGGAACTCGAAGACAAAATAAAGGATTCACTTCGAAATACCATCCTAGCGTTTAACCCTGATGCTCTTACAATGCCAAGACGTCCGAAATTGGCACAGATAGAGTTCGCGCTCGACCCAACTGGATTCAACATAACCTTCAAGGACACCGAAGCTTGGATAAAAAGCTCCGTAAGATATCATTCCAGTACATATCAGAGCCTCGTGCGAAGAATTTCAGCCGACGCGGAGTCCGCTTCATTTCTCAATCTCCTGAAGAAAATGAGAAATCACCTTGCACACGGTTCATACGGCAGCAAGGCGTACTTGAACCGTGCCTGTAAGCAAAGGCCAGAAGGAGAGAAGGAGGGCTTGGTCGGAGCGAAGAATGAACCACTCAAGAGAGACCAAAGAGACGTGCGTGACGTAGGAGCCTACCTGCGCGCCCGTACCGGGCAGAGCGGCGAACGCCGCATAGAGATCATCCATCAGCGCACCATCGAGGTAGCACAACTGCTTCGCCATCAGTGATGGTCTTCATTGCAGCTGTTACTACACCCCGCAGAACCTGCACAACCTACAGAACTGGCATTGATGCAGGCCAGAGCGTTGCGCCACGGAACCGCAGAACGCCGCGAAACCTCCGCAGAACCGCAGAGAACCCTCCGCGCAGGGGGTTCTGCGGTTCTGCGGAGGTTCTGCGAGGTAGTGCAGTTCGGGCTCCCAGGACGTCGACCAGCCAGGACAGGGGTTCTGTGGGTTGTGCAGGTTCTGCGGCGGGGTGCGGAGGGCTCCCCATGGGGTGGCGCCACGCGATGCACGTGCATGGTCGGAAACCGGGCTCCTGAGACGGCGCCTGCGAGGCGAACGCGGCCACCCGAAGGTGATCCATCGTGGCCACTCAACCGCTGCTCACAGACGCTCTGAGGGCCGTCTCGTAGTCTCAGTTTTAGTCTCATTCACTGCCGTCCGGAGCCGTTCGGAGCGGTCCGCCTGGGCGCCGGGAGCGCTGGTCAGCACGCTGCCGACCGACCGCGAACGCCCCTACGCGGGATTGGAAAGCGTGTTGGGAGCAATCCCTCAGGGGTTCGAATCCCCTATCCTCCGCCACAGCCCACCAGGGCAGATGAAAGGCCCCGACCGGTCACCGGTCGGGGCCTTCGTCGTCGGTGGTCTCAGTTCTAGTCTCAGTTGGCCCGTGGCCGGGTGCGGGGGCCGCTGGACCCGCGACCGCCCGGGTCGGAGAACCAGATCGACCCGTCCGAGCGCACGACCGCGTCGTTCGGACTGTTGAACCGCCGACCCTCGTCGTAGAGGCGTTCCAGTCGCAGGTCGCCGTTCGCGCACCGGCCTGATCGGAACCGTTCGTCCAGGACCTCGTTCGGACTGGAGACCTCCTTCGAGCGTCCGGTCGACCCGAGGGGCTGACGGCCCCGCCCCGGTGCCGACCGGTTCCGCCCGTCCCCGCCTATAGTCAACTAAATGACTAATCACATGGGCGGATACTCCTCCGGAACCGCCGGGGCGGGACGAGGCCAGGGCTCGGACGGCGCACACCTGCGGTACGTGGCGCTGGGAGACAGCCAGACGGAGGGGGTCGGGGACGGTGACGAGGCCACCGGGCTCCGGGGCTGGGCGGACCGGCTGGCCGAGTACCTCGCGGCGAACGGCACGCGGGTGGAGTACGCCAACCTCGCCGTGCGCGGACGCCTGGCGGGGCAGGTCCGCGAAGAGCAACTGGCACCGGCCCTGGCCCTGGATCCCGACCTGGCCACCGTCGTGGCGGGGGTGAACGACCTCATCCGCCCCGGATACGACCCTGACCGGGTGGCCGGCGACCTGGAGGCGATGTTCGCCGCGCTGACCGGCGCCGGTGTGCGCGTGGCCACGATGACCTTCCCCGACGCCTCCAGGATCGCGCCGCTGGCCCGGCCGCTGGTCCCCCGCCTCCTCGACCTCAACGCGCGGATTCGCGCGGCGGCGGCCCGGCACGGAGTGGTGGTCGCCGAGACCCACGGGCACGCGGTGGCGACCGACCCGCGCCTGTGGTGCGCCGACCGCCTGCACTGCTCCCCGCTCGGGCACACGCGGATCGCGGGGGCGATGGCCTGCGCACTCGGGGTCCCCGGACACGAGGCCTGGGCCGAGCCCCTGCCCCCGATGCCAGGGCCGGGGCTCCTGCTCGCGGTGGCCGACGAGGTGCGCTGGCTGGGCTCCTTCCTCGGCCCGTGGGCGCTGCGGCGCCTGCGCGGGCGCTCGACCGGTGACGGGCGCGCGCCCAAGCGGCCGGAGTTCCTCCCCGTCCGCCCCCTGTGACGACCGCCCCGCACCCGCCGGGGTGCCCTCCCCTGTTTGTGCAACTTGTTGCATAATGGATCGCGGGCCGGCCCGACACCGGCCCGCGAGGCACCCGCGCGAGGAGACGAGATGAGCGAGTACCCCCACCTCCTGGAACCACTGGATCTGGGCTTCACCACCCTGCCCAACCGCGTCATCATGGGATCGATGCACGTGGGCCTGGAGGAGGTCCCCCAGGGCTTCGAGCGGATGGCGGCCTTCTACGCCGAACGCGCCCGCGGCGGCGTCGGTCTGATCGTCACCGGCGGCATCGCCCCCAACGCCGAGGGCGCCACCTTCAAGGGCGCCGCCAAGCTCACCACCGGGGCCGAGGCCGATGAGCACCGCCAGATCACCGAGGCCGTCCACCGGGAGGGCGGCCGGATCGCGATGCAGATCCTGCACACCGGCCGCTACGCCTTCGACGAGAACCTGGTCGCGCCCAGCGCCCTCCAGGCGCCGATCAACCCGTTCGTCCCCCGCGCCCTCACCGACGACGAGGTCGAGCGCACCATCGACGACTTCGCGCGCGCCGCGGAACTCGCCCAGAGCGCGGGGTACGACGGCGTCGAGGTCATGGGGTCCGAGGGCTACCTCATCAACCAGTTCATCGTGTCCGCGACCAACCGGCGCGACGACCGCTGGGGCGGTTCGTACGAGAACCGCATGCGCTTCCCCGTCGAGATCGTCCGACGCGTCCGCGAGCGCGTCGGCCCCGACTTCATCCTGATCTACCGGCTCTCCATGCTCGACCTCGTCCCCGGCGGCTCCACCGCCGAGGAGGTCCTCCAGCTGGCCAGGGCCGTCGAGGAGGCCGGGGCCACCATCATCAACACCGGCATCGGCTGGCACGAGGCGCGCATCCCCACCATCGCCACCTCCGTGCCGCGCGGCGCCTACAGCCGGGTGACCCGGCGCCTCATGGGCCAGGTGTCGGTCCCGCTCGTCGCGGTCAACCGCATCAACACCCCCGAGGTCGCCGAAGCCGTCCTCGCCGAGGGCCACGCCGACATGGTCTCCCTCGCCCGCCCCCTCCTGGCCGACCCCCACTTCGTGGCCAAGGCCGGGGCCGGAGCGCCCGAGGAGATCAACACCTGCATCGGCTGCAACCAGGCCTGCCTGGACCACACCTTCAGCCTCAAGGTCACGTCCTGCCTGGTGAACCCGCGGGCCTGCCACGAGACCGAACTCGTGCTGTCCCCCACGCGCGTCCGCAAGAACGTCGCCGTGGTCGGCGCCGGGCCCGCCGGACTCGCCTTCTCCGTCTCCGCCGCCGAGGTCGGCCACGCCGTCACGCTGTTCGACTCCGCCGAGGAGATCGGGGGCCAGCTCAACATGGCGCGCCGCGTTCCCGGCAAGGAGGAGTTCGACGAGACCCTGCGCTACTTCCGGGTCCAGCTGGACAAGCACGGCGTGGACCTGCGGCTGCGCACCACGGTCACCGCCGACGACCTCGACGGTTACGACGAGGTCGTCATCGCCACCGGCGTCGCTCCCCGCACGCCCGACATCCCCGGGATCGACCACCCCAAGGTGGTCGGCTACGTGGACGTCCTGCGGGGAGGGGCCGCCGTCGGGGACACGGTGGCGATCATCGGCGCCGGCGGGATCGGCTTCGACGTGGCCGAGTTCCTCACCGACGGCGGGGAGGGCGCCTCGCAGGACCCCGACGAGTTCTTCCGTCAGTGGGGCGTGGACACCGACCTGGCCACCCCGGGCGGGCTCCAGGGCCCCGAGCGCGCCGCCGCCCCCCGCTCCGTCCACCTGCTCCAGCGCAAGACCACCAAGGTCGGCGCCGGTCTGGGCAAGACCACGGGGTGGATCCACCGGCTCGAACTGCGGCACCGCGGCGTGGAGATGGTCGCGGGCGCCGACTACGACCGGATCGACGACGAGGGCCTGCACCTGACCGTCGACGGTGACAAGCGCGTCCTCGACGTCGACACCATCGTGGTCTGCGCCGGGCAGGACCCCCGCCGGGACCTCGCCGACGCGCTCACGGCCGCGGGCCGCACGGTGCACGTCATCGGCGGCGCCGACGTGGCCGCCGAGCTCGACGCCAAGCGCGCCATCGACCAGGGGACGCGCCTGGCCGCGTCGCTGTAGCCGCGGGCCGCGGACGGTACCGCCCGGCCCGTTTCGGGCGGTACCGCGCTGCCGCGCCACAAGCCCAGGTCAAAGGAACCACAAGTCCTCCGGGCACGCATGTCGCGGGCGGACCGGGGGTAGTCGTCCGAGCATGAGACTCGGTGAACGCGTACGCGAGATCGAACGCGACGAACGGCTCGACCCGCCGGCCTCCGTGCTCCAGCGGCTGGCCGACACGGTGCCCGAGGGCCGCCTGCGCGACCTGCTCCACGGCGTCCCGCTCGGGCACCCGCTCCATCCGCTCTCGGTGCAGCTGCCGCTGGGTGCCTGGTTCTCGGCGGCCCTCCTGGACGTGCTGCCGGGCGACCACCGCCGGAGCGCGCACGCGCTGGTCAACCTGGGGCTGCTGTTCGCGCTGCCGTCCTCGGTGAGCGGGATCGTCGACCTGGCGGACCAGCAGGAGCGGCAGAAGCGGGTCGGCGTGGCCCACGCGGCGGCGAACGGCCTCGGCTCCCTGCTGTTCGGCGCCTCATCGGCGGCGCGCGCGGCCGGCCGCCACGGCTGGGGGCGCGCCCTGACGCTGGCGGGCCTGGGCGCGGTCGCCGTGGGCGGCTCGCTCGGCGGGCACCTGGCCTACTACCGGGCCGCGGGGGCCAACAGCGCGGACTACCTGATCGACCTGCTGCCCCGGGACTGGAAGGACGTCGGCGCACTCGACGGGTTCCCCGACGGCGAGCCCGGGCGCGCCGACCTGGACGGGGTGGAGGTCGTGGTCGTGCGGTCGGGCACGACCGTGCGGGCCGCTCTCGGGACGTGCACGCACGCGGGCGCCCCGCTGGCGGAGGGGACCGTGGCCGACGGGTGCCTGCGCTGCCCCTGGCACGGCAGCGAGTTCAGCGTCGAGGACGGCTCGGTCGTCCGCGGACCCGCCACGGCCGGGCTGGAGCGTTTGGAGACCTCGGTGGCCGACGGCCGTGTGCTCGTCCGCCTACCAGCGGCCCGGACCTGAACCGGTCCCTAGAATGCGCACATGTCCCTGCCCCACGCGATCCTGACCGCCCTGTTGGAGAAGCCGTCCTCCGGACTGGAGCTGACGCGCCGATTCGACCGCTCGATCGGGTACTTCTGGTCCGCCACCCACCAGCAGATCTACCGGGAGCTGGGGAAACTGGAGAAGTCGGGGCTCATCAGGGCGCTGCCGCCCGCCGCCCCGACGCGCGGGCAGCGCAAGGAGTACGAGGTCCTGGCCGCGGGCCGGGAGGAGCTGGCGCGGTGGGTGTCGGTCCCCGAGGACCCGCGCGCCCTGCGCGACCCCCTGCCGCTGCGCCTGCGCGCCGCCGGGGTCGTCGGCCTGGGCGACCTGGTCGCGGAGCTGAGGCGGCACCGGCGGCTGCACGGCGAACAGTTGGCGGAGTACCGGGAGATCGAACGGCGCGACGCCGCCCGAGACCGGGGCACCGAGCGCGACCGGGTGCAGCGGGTGGTCCTGCGCGCCGGTATCGACATGGAGACCTTCTGGGTCACCTGGCTCGACGAGGCCATCGCGGAGCTGGCGCCGGACGCCACCTGACCGCGGCCCGCGCGCCCTTCCACGGGCCCGTTCCGAGGGCCGGCCATCGTCGCCCCGGCACATACGGAAGCCGTCTCCGCGGGCCGCCCGGGACGGGGCGCGGAGGCCTCACGCCCGCGCCGGGACCGCCTCGGACAGGTCGTCCGGCAGACGGGGCCCCGCGCGCAGCGGGACGAGTTGGGACTGCAGCACCATGGTGGCGGCGCCGATGGCGGGCGCCGTCTCCGCCGACGACGACATCCGCACCTCGACCCCGTGCGTCCCACGGGCGAAGAACGCCTGGTCGAGCTCGCGTCGGATGGCCGGCAGGTAGACCGGCCCCGCGGCCGACAGGCTCGCTCCCGTCAGCACCAGCAGGTCCAGGTCCATGACGTTGGCGAGCCCGCGCACGGCGACCGCGAGCCGCCGGGCGGACCGGTCCAGCAGGTCGCGCGCGGTGGGCTCGCCCCGACGCGCCGCGCGCACCACGGCCGCGAACTCGGCGGCCACGGACGGCAGGGGGCGGTCGGTCCCCCTGCCCAGACCCGCCGCGCGCGCCAGGTCGGCGTCGGCGCGGGCCCGCGCCACCACCGCGGCCGGACCGGCGACCGCCTCGACGCACCCGCGGGCCCCGCACCAGCAGGCGGGCCCGTCCACGTCGACGCACAGATGGCCGATCTCGCCCGCGTTGCCGCTGCTCCCGAAGTAGGGGATGCCGTTGACCAGCAGGCCCGCCCCCACACCGGTGCCCATGTACACGGCGGCGAAGATCGAGGACCCGCTGACCACGCCCGACCAGTACTCGCCGAGCGCCGCCGCCGTGGCGTCGTTGCCGAGCACGACGGGCAGGCCGACCACGTCGCGCAGCTCCGGGCCGAGGGGGTAGTCCGCCCAGTAGCGCATGGCCGGTTCCGACGTGTGCGACCCGTGGGTGGCCGAGACCAGGCCCACCCCGAGCACGCGGTCGCGTTCGATCCCCGCGCCCTCCACGAGCACGTCCACCTGGCGGGCGGTCCGCGCCACGACCTCGGCCGCGTCCTCGGTACCGACACCGGCGCTGGTCATCCGGGAGACGACGGCCCCGGTGAGGTCGGTGAGCACGCAGGTGGTGCCGACCGGGTCCAGGTGCACGCCCACCGCGTACCGGGCGTCCTGGTTGAGGCGGAGCAGCACCCGCGGTTTGCCGCCGGTCGACTCCGCGCGCCCGGTCTCCAGGACCAGCCCGTCGTCGATGAGCCGGCGCACGACCGTGGAGATCGTCGCCCCGGTGAAGCCGGTGGCCCGCACCAGCCCGACCCGGCTGATGGTGCCCGCGGCGCGGATGACGTCGAGGACCGCGGCCCTGCTCGTCGTGTGTGGAATGGCCCGTGCCGTTCCGCCCAAGAGAACCTCCGCCGGTTGCGTTCCGTGGCGCCCGCGCGGGCGGGGACCCGGTCCGAGCCTCGCGGGACCCGCCTCCTGACGGTGGCCCCCAGGGTACCGCCGGACCGGTCGGGGACGCCGGGTGCGCCGCTGGCGCACCCACGACCCAGTCGTTGCCGTTCGGCACCCGGAGCACGAGTCGTCGGGGGGCGGCTTCGCGCGGCGCGGGCCGTCGGGAGGGCCGTCGGGAGGGCCGTCGGGAGGGGCGGGGCGGGGGAGCGCACTCGTTGACTTACTTAGATCACTTAAGTAAGAATCCTCCGAGTGGTCGGTTCGCGCGAGCGGGACCGGCCACCCGGGGTGTACGCCCCGCGTACGCGCCCTCATCACCCCACCTCACGACCCTGGAGGACCGGATGCGGTTCCGTCAGACCCTGCACGACGGCTGGCGCATGTCCGCCATCGCCGGCCCCGTCCCGGAGGACGTCGCCGGACGCTCCGTTCCTGCGGCGGTGCCGGGCAGCACCCACCTCGACCTGCTGTCGGCCGGCCTGATCCCGGAGCCGTACCTGGACTCCGCCGAGACCGAACTCGCGTGGCTGCACCGCACCGACTGGCGCTACGAGCTGACGTTCGACGCCACCGCCCCGGCGGAGGGCGAACGCGTGGACCTGGCCTTCGACGGTCTGGACACGGTGGCCACCGTCGAGCTCAACGGCCACGAACTCGGCCGCACAGCCAACATGCACCGGTCCTACCGCTTCGACGTCCGCGCGGCCCTGCGCGAGGGCGCCAACGAACTCGTCGTCACCTTCCGTTCCGCGCTGGAGTACGCCGAGGAGCAGCGCGAGGCGCTGGGCGCGCGGCCGCACACCAACGCCCACCCGTACAACATGGTCCGAAAGATGGCCTGCTCCTTCGGGTGGGACTGGGGCCCCGACCTGCAGACCGCCGGTATCTGGAAGCCCGTCCGCCTGGAGCGCTGGACCACCGCGCGGCTGGCGCGGGTCCGCCCGCTGGTCACGGTCGCGCCCGACGGAAGCGGCCGCGTCGAGGTGCACGCCGACGTCGAGCGTGCGGACACCGGGGCCGGCACCGGCCTCGTGCTCACAGCGGAGGTGGCCGGCCACCGCGTCGAGGCGGCCGTGCCCGCCGGGACCGACACGGCGGTCGCCGTCGTCGAGGTCCCCGACGTCCGGCTCTGGTGGCCGACGGGCCACGGCGAACAGCCCCTGTACGACCTGTCCTTCGCCCTCGCCGAGCCCGGCGCCGCCGAACCGCTCGACACCGGCTCCCGCCGCGTCGGGTTCCGCACCGTCACCGTGGACACCGAACCCGACGAGCACGGCACCCCGTTCACCATCGCGGTCAACGGCAAGCCCGTCTTCGTCAAGGGCGCCAACTGGATCCCGGACGACCACTTCCTCACCCGCATCACCCGTGAGCGGGTGGAACGCCGCGTGGACCAGGCGGTCGGGGCGAACATGAACCTGCTCCGCGTGTGGGGCGGCGGCGTCTTCGAGAGCGAGGACTTCTACGACGTCTGCGACGAGCGCGGCGTCCTCGTGTGGCAGGACTTCCTCCTCGCCTGCGCCGCCTACCCGGAGGAGGAGCCGCTCTGGAACGAGTTCGAGGCCGAGGCCAGGGAGAACGTCGCCCGGCTGGCCTCGCACGCCTCGCTCGCGCTGTGGAACGGCGGGAACGAGAACCTGTGGGGCTTCATGGACTGGGGCTGGCAGGAGCCGCTGGCCGGACGCACCTGGGGCCACGGCTACTACACCGACCTGTTCCCCCGCATCGTGGCCGAACTCGACCCCACCCGCTTCTACGCCGACGGCAGCCCCTACAGCCCGGGGCACGAGCTCGACGCGGTCCACCCCAACGACGACGACCACGGCACCCACCACGAGTGGACCGTGTGGAACCAGACGGACTACCGGGCCTACCGCGACAACGTCCCCCGGCTCTGCTCGGAGTTCGGCTTCCAGGGACCGCCCACGTGGGCCACCCTGACCGACTGGGTGCACGACGAGCCGATGACCCCGGAGTCGCCCGCGTTCCTGCTGCACCAGAAGGCCGAGGACGGCAACGGCAAGCTCGACCGGGGGTTCTCCGCCCACCTGCCCACGCCCACGACGTTCGAGGACTGGCACTGGGCCACCCAGCTCAACCAGGCGCGCGCCGTCGTGTTCGGGATCGAGCACTACCGGTCCTGGTGGCCGCGCACCGCCGGTGCGATCGTCTGGCAGATCAACGACTGCTGGCCGGTCACCTCCTGGGCGGCGGTCGACGGCGACGAGCGCGCCAAGCCCCTGCTGTACGGGCTCCGGCACGCCTACGCCCCGCGCCTGCTCACGGTGCAGCCCCGCGACGGCCGCGACGTCCTGGTGGCGGTCAACGACACCGACGAGCCGTGGGAGGGACCGGTGTCGATCGAGCGCCAGACCTTCGCGGGCGCCGTGCTCGCCGAGGATAGGATCGAGCTCGCCGCGGGGCCGCGCGCCACCGCCGAACTCGACCTGGCCGGACCGCTGCTCGCGGCCCGGAACACCAAGGAGGAGGTGCTGGTGGCGACCTGTGGGGACGTCCGCGCCGTTCACCTGTTCCGCGAGGACACCGACCTCCACTACGCACCGGACGCCCTGACCGCCGAGGCGGTCGCGGTCCCCGGCGGCTACCGCGTGGACGTGCGCGCCGCGTCCTTCGCCCGGGACGTGGCGATCCTGGCCGACCGCGTGGCTCCGGACGCCGAGGTCGACGACATGCTCGTCACCCTGCTCGCGGGGGAGAGCCGCTCGTTCACGGTCCGCACGGCGGCCGACGTCGACCCGTCCGCACTGACCGCGCCCCTGGTGCTGCGGTCGGCCAACACCCCGCACGCCGGGAGGGGACGCGCCTGATGGACGAGCCGGGACACGGTCCCGCGGGATCCGGACGGGTCGGGCTGGTCGTCGCCCGACCCGTCCGGATGCTCGGTACCGAGCCGTACTTCATGGAGTTCGTGGCGGGCATCGAGGAGCGGCTCGCCGGCCGCGGCGTGTCGGTGATCCTCCACCTGGTGGCCACGCCCGAGGAGGAGGCCGCGACCTACCGGCGCTGGGCGGACCGCCGCCTCGTGGACGCCGTGATCGTGGTGAACCTGACCGCCGACGACGAACGTCCGGCGTTCCTGAGGGCACTGGGCCTGCCCGCCGTGCTGGCGGGCACCTGGGACGGGTCCCCGGATCTGCCCGCCGTGCGCACCGACGACGCGGCCCCGGTGCGCGAGGCCGTGGCCCGGCTCGTGGATCTGGGCCACCGGACCCTCGCCCGCGTGACGGGACCCGCCCGGCTGCGCCACACCGCCGCGCGCACCGCCGCCCTCACCGGGGCGTGCCGCGCGGCGGGGCTCCCGGAACCGGCGGTGGTGGAGGGCGACTACTCGCACGACTCGGGCGAGCGGCTCACCGTCGGACTGCTCAGGGGCGAACCGCGGCCGACGGCGATCCTGTACGACAACGACGCCATGGCGGTCGCGGGCCTGGCCGCCGCTCGGGAGCTGCGCGTACCGGTGCCGGAACGGCTGAGCCTGGTGGCCTGGGACGACTCGATCCTGTGCCGACTGGCCTCGCCCCCGCTGACCACGATGAGCGTGGACGTGTACCAGTACGGCGCCTCGGTGGCCGCCACCGTCCTGGAGGTCCTCGACGGCGTCCCGGCCGAACCGCGGTGGTCCCCGGCCGCCCGTTTCGTCCCCCGCGGCAGCACCGCCCCGGCCCCGACCTGAGCACGGGCCCCGCCGCCCCCGCGGACACCGGGGCGGCGGGCTTCCCCTCCCCGGTGGGCCCGGGGCGTGTTCCGCGGGTACCCGCCCTAGACTCGGCGCGTGACCGAGGGTGTGACCAGCGGCTCCGGGCCGATCACACCCGTGAACCGACCAGGACCGACCCGTGCCCTTCCTACTGGCCACCGAGCCCGGACACCCCGACCGCGACAACGAGGACTTCGCGGCCGTCACCGCCGACGGTGTCGTACTCCTGGACGGGGTCAGCGCCCCGCCCGGCGTCGACACCGGCTGCGGGCACGGCGTGGCCTGGTACACCCGCCGCCTGGGCGGACTCCTCCTGGCCGGACTCGCGGGTGACCGGCCCCTGGGGGACGTGCTCGCCGAGGCGATCACCGCCGTGTCCGCACTCCACGGCCCCGACTGCGACCTGGGCGGCCAGGAGACCCCGTCGGCCACCGTCGTCCTGGTGCGGTTCGTCGGCGACCGCCTGGACCACCTGGTGCTGTCGGACTCGGTGCTCCTGGCCGAGGACACCGACGGCGCGGTCACCGCGATCACCGACACGCGCCTGGACGACCTGCGACGCAAGCTCGCCTCCGCTCCCCCGGCCACCGCCGAGGGCGCCCCCGGACGCACGGCCGGGCTCGGCGAACGGGGGCGGACGATCCGGGCCCACCGCAACGTGCCGGGCGGGTTCTGGACCGCCGGCGCCGATCCCCGCGCGGCCGCCGAGGCTCTGACGGGCACACTGCCCCTGCACGAGCTGGCCGGGTTCGCCGCGATGACGGACGGCGCCACCCGCGGAGTGGAGGTGTTCGGCGCCCAGACCTGGCACGACTGCTACGTCCTCGCCGCGCGCAACGGCCCCGCCGCGCTCATCGGCCGCGTGCGCGCGCTCGAACGGGACGACGCCGGGCAGCGGCGGTACACGCCCGGCAAGCTCCACGACGACGCCACCGTCGTCACCTGGGCCCCGGCCTGAGCCGTCCCAGGTCGTCCTCGGTGGTGTCCGCCGGGCGGCCCGCGCCGGTCGCTCCCCTCGAGCGAACAGACCCCGGACACGCGAAAGGCCGGTCGCTCCGAACCAGGTGCGCGACATGCGCACCAGCCCGGACCAACCGGCCCTCGCTACCTCTACCGGCCGGACGCTCACCTGCGTGAACATCGGCCTCGTGCGGTGGAGGAGGGATTTGAACCCTCGAAGGGTTGCCCCTTACCCGCTTTCGAGGCGGGCGCCATCGGCCACTAGGCGACTCCACCGAGAGGAACTCTACCGGATCCTGCGCCGCTCGAAAAATCGAATCAGCAGATCCGTGCAGCGGCCGGCGACGTCCTCGCTGACCAGGTCGGGTGGAACGACTTCCGGACGATGGTTCAGACGGGGGTCGCGGACCACGTCCCACAGGGATCCGACGGCTCCGGCCTTGGCGTCGCGGGCGCCGAAGACCAGCCGGTCCACCCGGGACAGGACGATCGCGCCGGCGCACATCGTGCACGGCTCCAGCGTCACGGCCAGCGTGCAGCCGCTCAGACGCCACTCACCGCGCGCGCGGGCCGCCGCCCGCAGGGCGAGCACCTCGGCGTGCGCGGTGGGGTCACCCGTGGCCTCACGCTCGTTGCGGCCCGTCCCCAGGACGGTCCCGTCGGCATCGAGCACCACCGCGCCCACCGGAACGTCCCCGGTCTTCTCCGCGAGCTCCCCCTCCGCGATCGCCCTGCGGAGGGCGGCGTCCACGGCGTCCCGGTCCGGCACCGGCTCACAGCCTCATATCGTCGAGGAGCTCGGCGAAACCGGCGCGTTCGGCGACGACCGCCAGGACGTCGCCGGGCAGCACTCCGCCGCCGACCGACAGCGAGCGCAGCTCGTCCTCGGTGACCCCCAGGTCGGTGAGCAGCTGCGAGTCGCCGTCCGGCGCCGGGTTGGGGCGTGCTCCGGCGCTCTCGGCCGGCTGGGGGGCGCCGAGCCCGCCCGCCTCGGAGAGCACCGCCGCGAGCGGGTGGTCGTGCACCACCCGCGCGTCGGACAGGTAGACACGGGGTTCGCCGTCCTCCTCGGCCCGGACGAGGGCGAACCACTCGTCGTCGGCCTCGACGAGGAGCAGGGAGAGGTCACCGCCCCGCTCGACGGCGAAGTCGATCATCAGGTCCGTGATGTCGTCGATGACGTCCACGTCCCCGAGTTCGACCTCGGTTCCCCGCCACGTCTTCCCGTTGGGGGCGAAGACAGCTGCGAAGGTCGACACCGCGCGCGCTCCTGTTCTCCGAGGGGCTCGTCCCCGTACCCCTTACCCCATCCCGTCAAGGACACGCTGGAAGGACTGGGCGAATCCCAGGCGTTCGGACACGCTGGCCAGGACCTCGTCCGGGTACAGGTCCAGATCGCCCGCCAGGGCGCCCAGCTCCATCTCGTCCAGGCCGAGGTCGGCGACGATCGACAGGTCTCCGGCCGGCAGGACCTGGTCGAGGTCGTCGTCGTCCGGCTGGTCGATGTCCAGGTAGTCCAGGACGTCCCGGGCCACCTGCCAGTCCACCGAGGCGGTCACATCGGAGAGGAAGAGGGAGACCTCCTCGCCGTAGACCCTGGCGATGATGAAGAAGTCGTCGCCGACCGAGACCAGTCCGAGCGACCCGCTGATGCTGGGCTGCTGCCGCAGCGCGTGGACCAGTCCCTTGAGATCCCTGGTGAGCGACACGGGGAGGAGGTCGACGTCCCAGTACTCCTCTTCCCGGTACGCGATCGCCGCGAAGTCGCCCGAGTCGTCGTCACCATGATCGAGAACAGTCATCGTCACCCCAACCCGGCCGGTGCACTCTGTGCGGGCGAGGTCCCGCCGATCGCCCGTGCGTGTGTCATGGTAACGATCACTTCCGCCTCGCCGTCGCCCTTGTCTCCTGCGTCAGTCCGCCCACGTTCTCATGAGAACCGACGCGCCGCCTCCCTGCGGGCCGTTCCGGTACACCGGTACCCGCCGCGCGCCGTCCGGGCCGAGGCCCGCGGTCGGCATTCTCCTCCCCGGTGGGGCGTGAGTGAACCCTGTTGCGGGGGTCGCTCACGGTTAGACTCGGGCCGACCCCTCATCCCCACCACCGTCCTGTTGTCCCAGCTCACCCGGAGAACGTCTTGGAAACCCTGGTCGTCGACCACCCCTTGGTCGCGCACAAGCTGACCACCCTGCGCGACGTGGGGACCGATTCGCCCACCTTCCGGCGGCTCACCGACGAGTTGGTGACCCTCCTCGCCTACGAGGCGACACGGGACGTTCGAGTGACCGACGTCACCATCCGGACCCCGCTCGTGGAGACCACCGGCACGCAGCTCACGCGCCCGACGCCGCTCGTCGTTCCGATCCTGCGCGCGGGCCTGGGCATGCTCGACGGCATGACCCGCCTGCTGCCCACCGCCGAGGTCGGTTTCCTGGGCATGGCCCGCGACGAGGAGACCCTCAAGCCCGCCACCTACGCGGACCGCCTGCCGCAGGACCTGTCGGGCCGCCAGTGCTACGTGCTCGACCCGATGCTGGCCACCGGCGGAACACTGGCGGCGGCGCTCAAGCTCCTGGTGGACCGGGGCGCGGACCACATCACGGCCCTGTGCCTTCTGGCCGCCCCGGAAGGACTGAAAGCGGTGGAGCGGAAGCTGGCCGAAACCCTCAGGCCCGACCACGGCGCGACCCTGCGAGTGGTGACCGCCGCCGTGGACGAGCGCCTGAACGAGCACGGCTTCATCCTCCCCGGTCTGGGCGACGCCGGCGACCGCCTCTACGGCTGCGCCTGACGGCGCGCCCTGTCCGCCGACAGCGCCCGACCGGCCTCCGGTCGGGCGCTTTTTCGGTTCTTTTCGGATGTGGATGAATGAACGCCCGTAAATCGGGCATCCATCCCCTGCCGAGCGCGTCGACCCAGGTGGCAGCCGGAGGTCGGGCAACCTGCGACACGGCATTGCATTAGCCGAATTCATTTCGAGATTGGAACGTAACCGATTACAGTGATCATGGTTCCTGACCACCCGTAACCGGGTGGACCCACCAGGCCGAAACCACCCCACACCGGCACAGCCCGCTGACGGCGGAGTGCGGCGTCCGTTCCCGGACAGTTCTCCGCCAACCCTCCAGCGGCTACACAAAGCCCCCGAACGCCTACGCTGCGCCATCAGCCGCCCCCAGGCCCTCAAGGAGTGAGATGCCCGAGAACCGCCGCCCCGCGATGACCAAGACAGCCGACACACATTTCAGCCCGGTCGTCAGCCGTCTTTCCTCCGAGTTCTCCGGCGTCCACCACTCCTCGACCGTGACCCGCTGCGTCGACGCGGCACGGCACGGGGCGCAGGACGTCACCGGGCGGGCCACACCCGAACTCGTCGAGCGCATCGCGCGCCAGCACCTCCAGGTGCTGGCGATGGCGTTCGCCGAACAGCACTAGAGGCCCGGCCCCCGGCACGCTGACCTGGGGGAGCCAAGGCCGAATTCCGGACCACCCTTCACTGTGTTACCAACCCCACCGGAACCGGACACACCCCGCAAGCGTCGAACCGACGACATACCGCCACGCCGAGGGTGGGCCCCAGGCTTTACGGGCATCCTCGTCAATGCAAGAATCACTGCTGGGTTGGTGGGTCAGGTGGATTCCAAGGGGAGTCAGTCGTGGCGAAGTTGAAGAAATGGGGCGGTTACGCGCTCATCGGTTTCGTGGCGTTTTATCTGCTCACGCAACCGGAAAGCGCCGCCGGGGTGATCCAGAGTGCCCTGGGCGGGCTGATGGGCGGCGCGGAGTCGATGTCCCGCTTCGTTAACGCGCTGCTGCCGTAAGGGGTTGGTCCGCTGCCATGCGGCTCGTCGCGTCGAGCAACAGCGCTCCAGCGTCAGTCAATCGCTACCTCCTGCCCCATGAGCAGGACGTGGTGACCATCCGCCGGCATCCGGCCGTCCTGATCGGCCCGGTGGGAGCGGTGCTCGGGGCACTGATCTTCGCCGGGATCCTGAGCAACCTGCCGTTCGCGTCCGACAGCGCCGCGACGCTGGCCATCATCTGGTGGCTGTGGCTGCTGGTGCTGGTGTGGTTCGTGTGGCGCGTGGCCGAATGGTCCGTGGACTACTTCGTCATCACGTCGGCCCGCCTGCTGCTGACCACGGGGCTCATCACGCGGCAGGTCAACATGATGCCGCTGGGCAAGGTCACGGACATGCGGTTCGAGCGCACGCTGCTGGGCCGGTTCCTCGGCTACGGGACCTTCGTGATGGAGTCCGCCGGTCAGGACCAGGCGCTGAGCAGGATCGCCTTCATTCCGTACCCGGAGCAGCTCTACCTCGAGGTCGTGGGGCTCATCTTCAAGGAGTAGCCGCCCGGAGCAGGTTCGACGAAGGGCACCCGCCGTCCCGGCGGGTGCCCTTCGCTTGTCCGATCCGTCGGCGTCCGACCCGCGTTCCACCTTCGTTCACCTTCCGTTCACCTAGCTCTCAGGCCACACCTCCATGGCCGCGGCGCAATGTGACCGGTCCCTCCCGGGCCACCACGGAGACCCCGGTGGCCTGCGAAGACGTGATTCCCACCCCAGGGCGACCGCCTCGCTCCCGACCCTCCGACGGAACATCGAATTGACTTGAAGGTGAACATGGGGTTAACTCAGATCATCTGATACGGAAACGAGGAGGTTCCCATGGCACGCAGCAGCAATGCGCCACACCTCGCTCGCTCCACCAAGGCCGGTGGGCGCACCCGCCCCGAGGCCGAGACCCGGAGGCTCTCCGGACTCACGACCACCCCGGTCCACGTCCCGCAGCCCCGTGACGGTGCCGACACCACGCGTTCGGGCCACCCGATCATGCACTGGGTCATGGTCACCGACGACAACGGCCGCACGCACCCCGAGGCGCGCTGGCTGTAGCTGCGACGGACGCGGCGGAGGCGCGGCCTCCGCGCCCCGGGCCCACGGGCCCGTCGGCGCGGCACAGGAGCCGTCCCCGCCACCGGAGAGCCACCAGGCCCCGGCCATCGAGCGAGTGAAGGGCCGCCCCCGAGGGGCGGCCCTTCGTGTTGTCCGCACCCGCCCTTGCGCACACCGCCCCGCACCCGCCACCGGCGGACCGGAGCCACCCCCGCTCGCGACGCGACACCCCTCCGATGTCCGCCTGTCGACAAATCGGCTTGTCCTTAAAGCAGGATGTAGACGTCCACAACCGCGCCACTGACCGTGATGTGAGAGTGACTCGCATCTCACTCGCGCACGCTTGCCGAGCTGCGAGACGAGACGTATCGTCTTACTTATGAGGCTGTACTTCTTCCTGTAGACCCGCGCCGGACACCCGTGTTCCGAGCGAGCGAACCCGCTGACCTGCGGTGCCGCACCGCTCCACCGGTGTACCCCCTACGCGGTCGTGCCGGACGGCCTCCACGTTCCCTGTCGACAGACTCACCGCCCTCCGGGGGCGCTGTTCCTGTCCGAAACCACGTGCCACGGGCCGTCCCTCGCCGATCCGCGCTTCACGGACCGCACGACAGAGAGGACACCCGTCCATGACCACCGGACTCCGCTCCCGCTCCCAGCTCACCCTCACCGACGTCGTCAAACGCTACGGCGCCCACCTCGTCCTGGACCGCGTCACCCTCACCGTCGGCCCCGGCGAGCGGGTCGGTGTCATCGGGGACAACGGCTCCGGTAAGAGCACTCTGCTGCGCCTGCTCGCCGGGGAGGAACGCCCCGACAACGGTGAACTCGTCGTCCGGGCGCCAGGAGGTGTCGGCTACCTGCCCCAGACCCTGGACACCGTCCCCGGCGGCGTCCTCGCGGGCACCGTCCAGGACGCCGTCGACGCCGCCCTGGCCGACCTGCGCGCGCTGGAGCGGCGCCTGCGCCTGGCCGAGGCCGACCTGGGCTCCGCCACCCGCGGGGAACTGGACTCCTACGGCGACCTGCTCGCCGAGTTCGAGATCCGTGGCGGCTACGACGCCGACGCCCGCGTCGACGCCGGGCTGCACGGCCTGGGCCTGCCCGACCTGGACCGCGCCCGCCCACTGCACACCCTGTCCGGGGGCGAGCGTTCGCGTCTGGCGTTGGCCGGCGTCCTGGCCGCGGCACCAGAGCTCCTCCTGCTGGACGAGCCCACCAACGACCTGGACGACCAGGCGGTGGCCTGGCTGGAAGAACGGCTCCGGTCGCATCACGGCACGGTCGTCGCGGTCACGCACGACCGCGCCTTCCTGGCCGGTGTCACCGACACCGTGCTGGAGGTCGACCACGTCGCGCACAGGATCAACCGTTACGGCAACGGCTACGACGGGTTCCTCGCGGCCACGTCCGCGGCCCGGGCCCGCTGGATCCGCGAGTACGAGGAGTGGAAACTGGACACCGCCCGGCAGCGGCGCCTGGTCGAGAACAACGCCCGGCGCCTGGACGGCATGCCCCGCCGCATGGCCAAGGCCGCCTTCGGGCACGGCGGCTTCCGCCTGCGGGGCGCCGACCACGGCGCCCGGAGCCGGATCCGCGTCGCCAAGGAGCGGTTGCGGCGGCTGACCGACGACCCCGTGCCACCGCCACCGGTCCCCCTGCGGCTGACCGCCGAGTTCTCCTCGGAGCCCCCGCCCGCGGAACCGGGGACACCCGCCGTACGGCCGCCGGGAGCGTCGGACGCGACCCGCCTACCGGGTGCGCCGACCGCCGTCGTGCTCGACCACGTCCGCGTCGACCACCGGCTGGACGTCGAGGCCCTGACCGTGGCCCCCGGCGAGCGCGTCCTGGTCACCGGGCCCAACGGGGCCGGCAAGACGACCCTGCTCAGGGTGCTGGCCGGAGAACTGGTCCCGGACTCGGGCTCGGTCTCGGTCCCCGCCCGGATCGGCCACCTGCGCCAGGACGACACCGTGCCGCCCTCGGGACGCACCGTCCTGCGGACCTACGCCGAGGACCGCTCCGAGTCACCCGAGGAGCTCCGGGAGGAGCTGGGGTCGCTCGGCCTGTTCCGGCCCGCGGAACTGGACCGGCCCGTCGGCGAACTCTCGGTCGGACAGCGCCGACGGATCGAGCTGGCCCGGCTGACCTCCGGGATCCACGACCTCCTCCTGTTGGACGAGCCGACCAACCACCTCTCCCCCGGTCTCGTGGAGGAGTTGGAGGAGGCGCTGTCCCGCTACACGGGCACGCTGGTGGTCGTGACCCACGACCGGAGGACACGCGAGCGCTTCTCCGGCCGGCGTGTGGAGCTGCGCGAGGGAGCCGTCGTCCGCGACTCTGACGCGCAGTGATGTCGACGTAGCGCTTTGTCGACAAATCGGCTTGACCATAAACCGATTAAGAGACTGACCGATATGGGGGCGTGTGCCGCCGTCGGCACACCCCCTCACGCGCAGACGTATCCACACGAACTCCGACAGCATAAGCCGTCCGGCATGCTCAGCGGCACGGCGTTCACCTCCGTGGTCCGACTCGTCCACTGCCTCGGTCGCGGCGGTCAGTCGAGTCGGCGGCCGTCGCGCTTGAGGTCGACGCCGCTCTCCAACCTCGCCCGGCCGACGTGTTGACGCCCCGGGCGAGTGCCTCGACGTCCAGCGGCAGCGCGTACTCCGGGTCGATCCGGTCGCGGACGCGGCGCAACCGGGCGAGATCGCTCAGCTGCTGCGCTTGCGTACGGGCGCGGTCCCACGAGGGATGGCACACGGGGAACTCCTGTCGTCGGCGTCCACGGGCACCGGGACGCACGGGTGGGCGAGGGCGCGGCGCGCGGGCGCCGCCGTGGAGCGACGACCCGGTCACCGGTGCCGGCCGTGACGGCAGCGGTGACCGGACAGCTCAGCGCAGTTCCTGGATCCGGACCAGGTTGCCCGCGGGATCCCGGAAGGCGCAGTCGCGGACACCGTAGGGCTGGTCGGTCGGCTCCTGGACGACCTCGGTGTCGCCGGACTGCACCCGGTCGAAGGTGTCATCGAGGTTCCTGGTCGCCAGCAGGATCCAGCCGTAGGTGCCCTTGGCCATCATCTCGGAGATGGTGCGGCGCTCGTCCTCGGTGATCCCGGGATCGGCGGCCGGCGGCGCCAGGAGGATCGACGTGCCGGGCTGGTCGGCCGGGCCGACCGTGATCCAGCGCATCCGGCCCTGTCCGACGTCGCTGCGCACCTCGAAGCCAAGGACGTCCCGGTAGAAGGCGACGGAGGCCTCCGGGTCGTCGTGCGGCAGGAAGGTCGTGTGAATGGTGAGGTCCATGGCCCCGAGACTAGACCGCGCGCCCGGCCGGCGCTTCTCGATTCCTGACCGGTGCGCGCGCGTGTCCTGACACGCCCTCCTAGCCGGGGGCCATGTCGACGAAACGGCTGTAGTGGCCCTGGAAGGCCACGGTCACGTCCGCGGTGGGCCCGTTGCGGTGCTTGGCCACGATGATGTCGGCCTCGCCCGCGCGCGGGGACTCCTTGTCGTGCACGTCCTCGCGGTAGAGCAGGATCACCATGTCCGCGTCCTGTTCGATCGAGTTGTGCACGTTGACCCCGTCTGCAACGAAGTTGTGGGTATCCAGAACCGTGGCGTCGAAGACCTCCTGTTCGCCCAAGGGTTCGATAGAGGCGATCTCGTCCCAGAAGACGTCGTTGGTCGCGAGCATTTCCATGTCGGCGTCATCGAGCACCTCGGCGACGCGAGCAAGCCGAGTGCGGCTCGGAGCGGTCTTCCACTGGGCACTGCCGCAGTACGCCGTTCCCGTGGCCCCGGCGAACTCCCTCTGCGTGATCCTCTGGTCCGTGATCGTCGTGCGTAGCCGGTCCCAGATCTCCTTGGGCACGGTGTCCACGTTGGTGTTGGCCTTCTGAGCGGCCAGTTCGGACGCGCAAAGAGCAAGGCTCTCACCCCTGGCACCGTGGAACCCGACGAGGTTCGCGAAGGCCGTCTGGTTCTCGACCCCATTGACGTGAAGGTGATAGCAAACCCTGTGCTGTCCCTTGCGCACCTCTCTAATCCGGCCCATGATTCCGAAGCGGCCGAGGAGCAGGGACACACCCTCCACCAGGCGTCGACTCGTCGAGGAGTAGTAGATCCGGGCACAACCGTTCTCGGCGTCCCAGCACGCGCAGCCATCGGTCGCCCACAGATGGCGCAGGAACAAGGCGATCTGGTCATCGGCGAGGCTGAAGACCCCATCGGGAACGAACTTCTCATGACTGCGCAGGCCGAAGAGGCCCAGTTCGTCCAACCATGCTGCGATGGGGTTACGCTTGCCGTGCGTCAGCCGGAAGGGCGCCGGCAGCCGAAGTGTGGTCACACGAGCAGCCTCGTGTTCGTCTCTCACCGCCGTGATCCCGAAATCCCGGGCCGCCTCGGTCACCGCGGAGAGGTTCGCTTCGTCGACACTGGCGTAGCGGATCGGCTGACGCCGGACGAAGGACCCGTCGCCGATCATGTGCGCGAGCAGGACCACCTCGGCGTTGGGCCATCGGGTGACAGTGGTCGGAGCCGGAACGTGGCGAGGCACCGATATCCGGCCCCCGACAGCGAGCTCCTCCAGAGGCTGCCAGCCGTCGAGCGTGAGGAACGGATGGTTCCCGGAGGCGGTCACCTCACGGCCGGAGGTCAGCCTCAGCCGGAAGACGTGCTTCACCCCGCTGGAGAAGACATGGGTCATCGTCTTGGGAACGAGTCGTAGCCGCTCGTCCAGGGACCACACCTGGATGTCCCGTGCCCCCGAGTGGTAGAGCTCACCGATGGTCACTGCGGCACCCGTGTCGGCCCTCAGAACCCGCGTATCAGCAGGCAGGCAGCCCGACTCACGCAGGTCGGAGACCTGCGGGCGCTTGTCCGTGCGCTGCTCGGGACCACGGTTGAGCTGGGACAGCGCCACGACCGGTACCTCCAGCTCCTTGGCCAGGAGCTTGAGCGAACGCGACATCTCCGAGACCTCCTGCTGGCGGCTCTCCACCCGGCCGGGCGAGCTCATCAGCTGGAGGTAGTCGACGATGACCAGCTTGAGGTCGTGCTGCTGTTTGAGGCGGCGGCACTTGGCCCGGATCTCCATCATCGACATGTTCGGTGAGTCGTCGATGAACAGCGGCGCGCTGGCGACCTCGCCCATTCTTCTGGCCAGGCGGGCCCAGTCCTCGTCGGTCATCAGACCCGAGCGCATGGTGTGCAGCGGTACCCGCGCCTCGGCGGAGAGCAGGCGCATGACGATCTCGTTGCGCCCCATCTCCAGGCTGAAGAAGACCGAGGTCATCTCGTTCTTGATCGACGCCGCCCGAGCGAAGTCCAGGGCCAGGGTGGAGTTGTGTGTGGGCACCATGCCTTCGGTCGCCAGATAGAGATGATCCGGGTGGTCCACCTCGACACATCGGACAGGGACACTCGGGACTGGGCGCACTCCTGTGACGAACCGTGATCCCACTCGCTGATAGGCCCGCCCCTGGCTTCGCTCACGATGTGCCAGGCGCTTGCGCTCGAGGCCGAACACATCCGCCTGGGCCCCGAACGTGATCGTGTAACAGGTGGACGTGGACTCGTTGCGTCCCGCGACCCGCTTGACCGACCATTCGGTCCGGTAGCCGAGACTGTGTGCGAGTTCGCGGAAGTCCTCGGCAAGGCGTGCGTTGGTCACGGCGAACTGGACGGAACCGCTCGCGGTCACTGTGCCGTCGCTGTCCAACAGTCCTGCCAGGAGTGCTCGGCGCTGCGACTCGGAGGCGCGCAAGTAGATGTCCGGGATGTGCTTGTCGCCCAACACCCCGAGCGAGCGCAATCGTGCCTGGACGCTCCCACGGGCGGCAACGCACTCACGACAGCGCCCGTACGAGTAGCAAGGGCGCTCGCAGTCGACGCATGAGGCATGTGGCACCGGATCCGAAACGAACCGCGCCCTGCCTCCGCAGGACTGCCCGCAGGTGCGCACGTGCGGCAGCTTCGGGATGAAGCAGGCCCCGCAGACGACGCAGGTCTTCTCCCCTGCGTCGACCTCTTCTGTCGGAAGAAAGACACCGTGGCCCCCGGTATTCGCGCCAACCGGCTTGGTCACCAGTCCTTCGGCCTCGATGTGACTGAGGATCTCCTGGTCCTCGGTGGCGATCCGTGCCGCCTGAGAGTCACCGTCACCCAGCCAGATGCCCAGGAAGTACGGAGGCAGGGTCAGGTCCCGTTCCGGCAGCACCAGGGGTTCGGCGTTGTTCACCGAGTGGTTCAGCCTGCGGTCAGCGGTCTCCAGGCACAGGGTGCGTGCGATCTCCTCGGTGGTCCGCACCTGCGGCAGAGCCCTCGGGACCGCTCCCTCACCCTCGACCCGTGCTTCTCGCGCGGCCCGGCGCGACGCGCGCGTATCAGTCAGCCACTGGTGCTCGGCGTCCGCGACGACCGTGGTGCCGTCGTCGAAGGTGACCTCGTAACAGGGGCGGCCGGTCATCTCCTCGGTCGCGGCCACCACTCGCGTGGGCTTTCCGTCGGCGGCGATGAGTTCGTCCCCGACCTGGACGCGCCCCATGGTCGTCCATCCGTCCGGGGTGGGCAGGGGCGTGTCGAGTGCCAGCGCCTTTCCGACGGCGGGCCGGGCCGCGATGATCACCATCTGGCCGGGGTGGAGGCCGTTGGTGAGGGCGTCGAAGTCGGCGAAGCCGGTGGGGACACCGGTGAGCGTGCCGTCGTGGGCACCGATCGCCTCGATCTCGTCGAGGGCGCCCGGCATGATGTCGCCGAGGACGACGTAGTCCTCGCCGGTACGCTTCTCGGCGACCTTGTAGATCTCGGCCTGGGCGTGGTCGACGAGGTCGTCCACCTCGCCGTCGCCCGCGTAGCCGATCTGCGCGATGCGGGTGCCGACCTCGACCAGGCGGCGCAGGACGGCCCGGTCGGAGACGATCTTGGCGTAGTAGCCGGCGTTGGCCGCGGTGGGGATGGCCTCGGTGAGCGTGTGCAGGTAGGGCGCCCCGCCGACCCGGGCGGCCTCCCCGCGCTTGGTCAGCTCGGCGTTGACGGAGATGGCGTCGACGGGCTCACCGCGGGAGAAGAGGTCGACGACGCTGTCGTAGATGATCTGGTGCGCCGGGCGGTAGAAGTCCGCGGAGCGGATGATCTCGACGACCTGGGTGATGGCGTCCTTGGACAGCAGCATGCCGCCCAGGACACTCTGTTCGGCCTGGATGTCGTGGGGAGGGGTGCGCTCGTATCCGCCTTCTTCAGGTGGTTCCTCAGCGACACTCACGAACTCTCCCCACGCAGGCCCTGCCGCGGCCCGGGAACGGACCGCCCCCTCCAGGATGCCCCATGGCGGGCGCCGGCGAAGCCGCCGACAGGAGCTGTGGAGACCCCTTTACCACCGTGTCCGGTGCCTCGTAGGGCACCCGCGCGAACTGGTTGTGCACATCACCTGTGGATAACTTTCCGAGAGTCGCCAGAAATAGCCATTGACCTGGGAAAACACCCGCCGTGAGCGGTACGTGCAAGATGTCTCACAGAGGGAGTTTCCACAGGTTATCCACAGGCATCGGCGGGGGTGTGGACAACTCCACACCCCCGCCTCGAACGCCTGTCCGGTAATGTGGCCGGGTCATGCCCGGACTCATGCCCGCCGTGCCCTTCCGGCACCGCCACGACCGCGAGATCCTCGCCCTGGCGATCCCCACGTTCTTCGCGCTCGTCAGCGAACCCCTGTTCCTGCTGACCGACGCGGCCGTGGTCGGAACGCTGGGCACGCGCGCGCTGGCCGGTCTGGGCGTGGCCGGCCAGGTGCTGCTCACCTTCGTGGCCGTGTGCGTCTTCCTCGCCTACGGCACCACGGCCGCGGTCGCGCGCCGGTTCGGCGCGGGCGACGTCGCCGGCGGTGTCCGCGACGGCGTGGACGGACTCTGGCTGGCGGTCCTGCTCGGCCTGGCCGCCATCGCCGCCGGCTGGCCGGCGGGCCCCGCGCTCGTCGAGCTCCTGGGCGCGTCGCCCGAGGTGGCGCCGTACGCCGTGTCCTACCTGCGTGTCAGTCTGCTGAGCACGCCGTTCCTGCTCATCGTCATGGCGGGCACCGGTGTGCTGCGCGGGCTCCAGGACGCCCGTACGCCGCTCGTGGTCGCCGTCGCCACCTACGCCGGCAACGCCGCGCTGTGCGCCGTGTTCGTCCTGGTCCTGGACTGGGGCATCGCCGGTTCGGCCTGGGCGACCGTCATCGCCCAGGGCGCGGGCGCGTTCTGGTACGTGGCGACGATCGGCCGCACCGCCCGCCACGAGGGGGTCTCGCTCCTGCCCACCACGGCCGGCCTGCGCGCCTCCGCCTCGGCGGGCTTCGCGCTGTTCCTGCGCAGCGTCTCTATGCGCGTGGTGGCCCTGGTGACCACGGCCGTCGCCGCACGCCTGGGCGACGAGGCGATCGCCGCCCACCAGGTCTCCTACAACATCTGGGCTCTGCTGGTCTTCGCCATGGACGCCATCGCCATCGCGGGGCAGTCGATCATCGGGCGCTACCTGGGCGCGGGCGACGTGCGGGGGACGCGCGACGCCACCCGCCGCATGGTGGAGTGGGGAGTGCTGTCGGGACTGGTGTTCGCCGCCCTGGTGATCCTGGTGCTGCCCTGGGCACCGATCCCCTTCACCGACGATCCGCAGGTGCGGGTCCTCATCACGGCCACGCTGGTCGTGGTCGCCCTGCTCCAGCCCCTGAGCGGCGTCACCATGGTCCTGGACGGTGTTCTGATGGGCGCGGGAGACCAGCGCTACCTCGCGTGGGCGTCCCTGTGGACGATGCTGGCCTTCCTGCCGTGCGCGCTCCTGGTGCCCGTGTTCACCGGGAGTACCCTGTGGGGCCTGGTCGGGCTGTGGATCGCCTTCGCGGTCTGGATCCTGGCGCGCGCCCTCACCCTGGGCGCGCGTGCCCGGGGCACCGCCTGGCTGGTCACCGGCGCCCGCAGGCCCTGACCACCGCGGCGGCCCCCACGCCCGGGCACGGAGGCCGCCGGGCGGGCGGCGGCCCCGTGCCGTGTGTCTCCTACAGGGAGACGTCCAGTTCGCCGATGGCGGGACCGTGGAAGAACGTCTCCATCCGCTCCGACGACGGAACCGGCGGGTAGCTGGGCAGTTCCTCCAGCGTGAGTTCGGTGCCGGCGACCCGGCTCAGGTGGACCAGCTGCTCGCGCACGGAGCCCTTCACGTCCCGGCGCAGCTTCGGCAGCATGGAGTACAGCTTGTCGCCGGGGCAGCTGGTCGCGTTGTAGTCGCGGTGTCCCACGATCGCGTCCTCGGGGTCCAGGCGGTAGACGAGGCACAGCCAGGCGCACGTCTCCACGAGCGAGTCCATCAGCGCGGTGGGCGGGGCCGTGGAGGAGTAGGTGCCCTCGTTCTCGATCCCGATGGTGTGGGCGTTGTGGTTGGCCACGTGCGCGCCGATCACGTGCCCGCCGTCGCGGATCGCGCGGAGCGTCTGGTCTCGGCCCTCCATGATGTACCCGCCGCGGCTGATGGTGAGCTGCTGCCCGGTGTCGTTCCATCCGTTGTTGTCCATATGGTGCCGTTGGATGGCCCTGGACAGAGCACCGGCGTGCGACTTGGACGTGTCCGAGACGTTCCCCGTCGCGGTGTGGTGCACGACGATGTGCGTGGGCCCCTGGCGCAGGACCTCCACGCGTTGCCGTGGTGGGCGGGCCTTCCAGTCCGACCGTGTGTAGACCTTGGGTATCCCCGCGGCGGACGCCGGCCCCGTGGCGCCCAGCCCCACCAGTCCGCCGAGGATCACGCTCCCGGAGACGAGCGCGGATCCGCGCAGCACGGTCCTGCGGTCCAGGGGGCGGGCCTGTCGCGAGTGGTTCTCTGCGGCCATGGCGTTGTCTTCCTCCCGAGTCTGGGCACCACGACAAAGGTGCCACTCAGAGAAAACAATAGGTTACAAAGAGTAACCAAATCGTCGCATTCGCCCTCCTGGCGTGTCAGAATCCCACCGGACTCCGCCCGTGGAACGACCTGGAGCCGGAGGCTCTCCGTGGAGGGTGCAAGCCCCCACCCCCCGCGAAGCGGCCCATGGGGGCGTGGGCGGGAGGCGGGCGGAAAGCACGGAGCCCCGCCTCTGCACAGAGGCGGGGCTCCCGACGAGCCGGATCCCGGTCAGGAACCGACGACGTCCAGCTTGATCGTCGCGGAGACCTCGGGGTGCAGGCGGACCTGGACCTTGTAGTCACCGACGGACTTGATCGGGTTCTTGATCTCGATCCGGCGCTTGTCCAGCTCGGGACCGCCGACGGCCTTGACGGCCTCGACGACGTCCGCGGGCGTGACCGAACCGAACAGACGACCGCCCGCGCCCGCGCGCTGCTTGAGGCGCACGTTGAGCGCACCGACCTGGCCGGCGACCTGCTTGGCCTCGTCCAGGCTGCGGATGTCACGCGCGGAACGCGCGCGCTGGATCAGGTCGATCTGCTTCTGTCCGCCGCGCGTCCACCGAATGGCGAACCCGCGGGGCAGCAGGTAGTTGCGACCGTAACCGTTCTTCACCTCGACGACATCGCCGGGGGCTCCGAGACCGTTGACCTCGTGGGTCAAAATCAGCTTCACGACTAAAACCTCCCTCGGATATCGCCGTTAGCGAGTGGTGCTGGTGTAGGGCAGCAGGGCCACCTCACGCGCGTTCTTGATCGCCGTGGCGACGTCGCGCTGGTGCTGCGTGCAGTTTCCCGTCACGCGGCGGGCGCGGATCTTGCCGCGCTCGGAGATGAACTTGCGGAGAAGCGTGGTGTCCTTGTAGTCGATGTAGGACTGCTTCTCCTGGCAGAAGAGGCAAACCTTCTTCTTGGGCTTGCGCGCTGCCGGCTTCGCCATCGTGGTGCTCCTTCGCAAGAGCCCCGGGGTCCTCCCGGGGATGGTCGGTGACATGTGGACAGTGATTCGGCACTCACCGAGCGCCGAATCGGGTCAAACGCGGGGTGGGACCGCTAGAACGGGGGCTCGTCGGAGAATCCTCCGCCGCCGCCACCGAAGCCGCCGCCACCGCCGTTGGTCGCCCAGGGGTCGTCGGCCGGCGCGCCACCGCGGCTGCCGCCCTGACCACCCTGCTGGCCGCCGAATCCGCCGCCCTGGTTCCCGTAGCCGCCGCCCTGGGGCTGGCCGCCACCGAAACCGCCGCCGCCCCCGCCGAAGCCGCCTCCGCCGCCCGGGCGCTGCGTCTTGGTCACCTTGGCGGTGGCACTGCGCAGGGCCGGGCCGACCTCGTCGACGTCGATCTCGTACACGGTCCGCTTCTCGCCCTCACGCGTCTCGTACGAGCGCTGCTTGAGACGGCCCTGCACGATGACGCGCATGCCGCGCTGCAGGCTCTCGGCCACGTTCTCCGCGTACTGCCGCCAGACGGTGCAGGTGAGGAACATGGACTCGCCGTCCTTCCACTCCCCCGACGCCTTGTCGAAGTTGCGGGGCGTCGAGGCCACACGGAAGTTGGCGACCGCGGCTCCACTGGGCGTGAAGCGCAGTTCAGGGTCGTCGACGAGGTTGCCGACGAGCGTGATCTGGGTTTCGCCTGCCATGGATCGGCTCCGGTTCGAGATAGTCGGTTCAGGCGGTTTCGCCTGTTCCCCTGATCATCCGCCCTGGTGACGACAGTCCGTCGCCGCTCGGGATGCTCCGGGGCAGGGGGTGCGGCGCGGGCGCCGCCGGATGAGACGAGCTCTAGTGGACCTCGGGGCGGAGCACCTTGGTCCGGAGCACGGCCTCGGCGATACCGAGCTGGCGGTCCAGCTCCTTGACCGTGGCCGGCTCGGCCGACAGGTCGATGACCGCGTAGATACCCTCGGAGTTCTTGTCGATGTCGTAGGCGAGACGGCGCTTGCCCCAGATGTCGACCTTCTCCACCGAGCCGCCGTCGTTGCGGACGACACCCAGGAAGTTCTCCAGCGACGGGGCGACGGTGCGCTCGTCGAGGTTGGGGTCGAGGATGACCATGATTTCGTAACGACGCATAGGCGTACGTTCCTCCTCTGGACTGTCGCGGCCATGGAATCTCCATGGCAGGAGGGCAGGAGCCCGCGGTCTGTCGCCACCCACGGTGGTGGGACGCCGCACGGGCTCTGAGCCATACAAACGCCAAGGATATCAGCGGGCGGGGACCACCGAGGCTGCCTGTGGACAGCCCCCGCACACGCGGCGGGGGCCGGCGCGCGTGGTTCGCGCACCGGCCCCCGCCGTTCAGCGGAGCGGGTCAGTCCTCGTCGCGGCCGAGTGTCGTCCGCTGGCTGTTCTGTGCGGTGGTGCCGTTCTGCCCGTTCTGGCCGTCCCCATCGGGATCGGACTCGTCGTCGCAGGGGTCCAACCAGGTCGGCTCACAGGGCTCCTCGCCGCCGGGCGGATCGATGTCACCTCCGCCCCCGTCGTCCTGGCAGGTCGGGTCCCAGTCCTCGCACACCGGCTCCGACGGATCCGTGGAGGGATCGGCGCAGTCATCGTTGCCGGTGCCGTTGCCGTTCCCGTTGCCGTTGCCGTTCCCCGGCAGGCAGTCGTCGGTGGGCGTCTCGCTCGGCTGCTCAGAGGGCTCCTCGCTGGGTACCTCGGAAGGGGACTCGCTGGGACTCGGCGAGGGCGCGAAGTTCATCTCCTCACCGACGTAGACCGGAGGCGGGAAGTCCTGTACCTCCATGCCCTCCGTGGCGGTCTCCATGAACTCCTTCCACACCAGGGCCGAGGTCGCGCCACCGTAGACCGCGTTGTTGCCCAGGCCCTCGAACTCCAGCCCCTCGCGGGAGAAACGGCTCAGTCCGACGGCCGCGGACAGCTGTGGCGTGTACCCCACGAACCACGCGGAGACGGCGCCGCTGGACGTACCGGTCTTGCCCGCGACCGGACGGCCGTCCGCGAGGGCCGCGTTGCTGCCTCCACCGGCCTCGACCACCTGGCGCATGGCGTAGGTCGCGTCGGCCGCGACGTCGGCGGTGATCACCTGCTCACCACCCGACTCGATCGTGGCCGCGTCGTCCGGCGGCACCACCGTGCCGTCGGCCGTGCGGAGCTCGGTGATCATGTGCGCCGGGATGTGCCGTCCCTCGTTGGCGAAGGTGGCGTACCCGCTGGCCTGGTCGAGCGTGCTCACCTCGTGGGTGCCCAGCGCGATGAGCGGGCCCCGCTGCGAGGTGGTGACCTGCTCCGGGTCCACACCCATCTCGACGGCCGTGTCGTCGATGCTCTGCAGGCTGTCGACGCGCGTGGCCAGGTCCACGTAGCTCGTGTTGATGGAGTGGGCGGTGGACGCGATGAGGTCGGTGGGGACGTGGTCCTGTCCGTCCGCGTTGTTCACCGGGCTGGCCAGCCCGGGGAACTCCCTCGGTGTGCTGCCGTCGAGCTGGGTCTTCAGGCCGATGCCCTGAGACAGCGCGGTCGCCAGCACGTAGGGCTTGTAGGACGACCCGGCCTGGGCCCGGTGGAGCAGTGAGTTGTCCAGATCCGTCACCACGTCGTCCCCGCCGTGGAAGGCGACGATCCTCCCTGTGTCCGGCTCGATCGCGGTCAGGCCCTCCATGAGGTCGTCGCCGTTGGCGGGCGGGAGCACGTCGAAGGCGTCCGCGGCCGCGTCCATGAGGGCGGGGTCCAGCGAGGTCTGGACCTGGTAGCCCTTGGTGGCGATGTCCTGTTCGGTGATCCCCGCGTCCGCGTAGCGCTCCGCGATCTCCATCATCACCGCCTGGCGGACGTAGCCGAGCTTGGTGGTGTCCTCCCTTTCTTCCTCTTCGCCCTCGCTCTCCTCGGCCGGCTCCGTACCCGGCGGAACGTAGGGGACCCGTTCGGGTACCTCCAGGGCCTCGGCCTGGTCACGCGGGAGCCCGTGGTCCGGGTCCTCCTCGTGCATCTCGACCAGGTGGTTCTGGACGTAGTCCCAGCGCTCCCCGTACAGATACCTGGAGGCGTAGGAGTCATCGCCCTCCTGGACCGTCTCGAAGTTGCTGGGCTGCTGGATGATGATGCCCAGGAAGGCACCCTCCTCCGCGGTCAGCTCGCCCACGCTCTTGTCGAAGTAGGCCTGGGCGGCCATCTCGATGCCCGACGCTCCGCGACCGAAGTAGATCGTGTTCAGGTAGGTCTCGAGGATCTTCTCCGGCGGGAGCTGCTGGTTCAGCTTGATCGCGATGAAGATCTCCTTGATCTTCCGCGTGACCGTCTGGTCCGAGCTGAGGTCGCTGTAGTAGTTGCGCGCCATCTGCTGGGTGATGGTGGAGCCGCCGCCCCGGGTACCGCCGAAGACGACGCCGCGCAGGGTGCCCATGATGTTGATGCCCGGGTCGGTGTAGAAGGTGGGCTGCTCCGCGGCCAGCACCCCGTTGATCACCTCAGGCGGAATGTCCTCGTAGCTCACCTTGATCCGCTGGACCTCGCCGGTGGTGAGGGCGACCTCGCCCTCACCGCCCTCCTCCTCCGGCGCCCACCTGATCTGGGTGGCGGACATGTCCTTGTCCGCCGCCGCTGTCAGTTCGTCCTTGTTGGGGGCCATCGCGTAGAGGATGGCGAAGGCGGCCACGCCGCCGATGATCATCAGGCCGCACACCACGAGGGCGGGCTTCCACGCCTTGGACAGGAAGCGCTTGATCCAGGGCCGGTCGTCCGGCTCCTCCTGGCGCGAACGGCGGCGTCCGCCACCGCCGCCGCCACCGCCTGCGCCCCGGCCGCCGCGGGCGGGGCCGCGACGGCCCTCGGCGCGTGCGGCGTGCTCGCGGTCGCGGGGGTCACGCGGACCACGGGGACCGTCGGCGCGGCGGCGTCCGCCCGCGCGCGGGTCGCCGTCGGGGCGACGGCGCTGTCCGTCGGCCCGCCTGCCGGGCTCGCCCTCGGGGCGGCGGCGCGGACGCCCGCCCTCCATGGCGGATCCGGCCGCGGCTCCGGCGGCCGCGCCTCCCGCGGCGTCAGGACGTCGGCGCCGGGGACGGTCCGCGTCCTCCGGCTGGCGGCGGCGTTGGCCGCCCTCGGGCCGGCGGGGGCGTTCCCCCTCGGTCCGGCGGCGATTGCCGCGGCCCTCCGCCGAGGCCCCACCCGAGGGTGAGCGCCTGCGCTGAGGAGGCTCCGGAGAGTCGCCCCAGAAGCCGTCGTCGCCGTCGGGCCGTCGGCGCCCGCCCGAAGGCGGGCCGCCGGCCCGTCGCCTGCCGCCCTGGCCGCGCGGACCGTCGCCCGGGCCCTCGGCCCGGCGACGGCCGCCATCGGCACTCCGTCGTCGTTCGGTACTCACGTGGTCCTCGATTGCCTCTCACGGCCGGTCGGCCTGACGATTCCTGAGTGGAAACGGGGGACTGTCCCCCTGGGGGATCGGTGATCCGCGACCTGTCCGCGGGTGACCGGCGGGGTTGGAGCCTTGGGCCGCCACCACCGTGTGCCTGAAGGTTCAAGGCTTGGTAGATGGACGCCTTGGTGCCGGTGAAGGTTTTCACACAGGTCGCGGAGACGGTGGCCGCTACATCCTCCTGGTCGTTGGCCTGCGGGAGCGCTGCCCTGGTCGGTGCTCTCGACCGACGTCCACGACACCGCGGAGATGGTGTCGTCCGGGCTCTACCGGCTACGCGCGCAAATCAAAGGTCACGTTAGAGCGATGGAACGGTATAGCACAACCCACGCGCGAGGGTATCGCGTGCAATCGGACACTCGGACACCGCGCATCCAGAACCGCCCGTAATGCCAGTTCAGGGCGGGGGTGCGGGCCGGAGGCGCTGAAATGGGTCGAACCATCCGGTTCTCGACCCGGACCATCGCCGCTGACCAGGGCGCCGCACTGAGAGTTTGCGCTCAGCGCCGCGAGCCGGCCCACCCGTGACCGGCGCCGCGGGGAACGGAGGGGCCGCCGTCCACGCGTGGTCCATGCCGGGCCGCCGGCCAGCGAAGATAGAGTCAGATCTGAACAAACCAGCCAGACATGCACGTTCCCACCCGTAGCCGACGGCCGTACCGGGGGAACAGAACCGCCGCGTGCGCTGCTGACCACATACGGGAAACGAACGCGGGATGGCAGGCCCCCGACAGCCGTCGGCGCGGGCCCGTCGTCCCGTGTTGTGGAATCCATGTTCGCGGAGAAGAAGGAGCAAGGACCAATGGGTTCGGTACGTGTAGCCGTCGTGGGCGTCGGCAACTGTGCGGCGTCGCTCGTCCAAGGCGTGCATTACTACAAGGACGCCAACCCCGAGTCCCGGGTACCTGGCCTGATGCATGTGCAGTTCGGGCCGTACCACGTGCGCGACATCGAGTTCGTGGCCGCCTTCGACGTGGACGCCAAGAAGGTCGGACACGACCTGGCCGACGCCATCTCGGCGAGCGAGAACAACACGATCAAGATCACCGACGTGCCGCCGACCGGCGTCACCGTCAGGCGCGGGCCGACCTACGACGGGCTCGGGAAGTACTACCGGGAGATGATCGAGGAGTCCGCCGAGGACGCCGTCGACGTGGTGGCCGCCCTCAAGGCCACCAAGGCCGACGTCCTGGTCTCCTACCTCCCGGTGGGCTCGGAGGAGGCGGGCAAGTTCTACGCCCAGTGCGCGATCGACGCGGGCGTGGCCTACGTCAACGCCCTGCCGGTGTTCATCGCCTCCGACCCCGAGTGGGCGGAGAAGTTCACCAAGGCGGGCGTGCCGATCATCGGTGACGACATCAAGTCGCAGATCGGCGCCACCATCACCCACCGGGTGCTCTCGAAGCTCTTCGAGGACCGCGGCGTCATCGTCGACCGGACCTACCAGCTCAACTTCGGCGGCAACATGGACTTCAAGAACATGTTGGAGCGCGAGCGCCTGGAGTCGAAGAAGGTCTCCAAGACGCAGTCCGTCACCTCGCAGATCCCCCACGAGCTCAAGGCCGGCTCGGTGCACATCGGCCCGTCGGACCACGTGCCGTGGCTCGACGACCGCAAGTGGGCCTACATCCGTCTGGAGGGCCGGGCCTTCGGCGACGTTCCGCTGAACCTGGAGTACAAGCTGGAGGTGTGGGACTCCCCCAACTCCGCCGGCATCATCATCGACGCCGTGCGCGCCGCGAAGATCGCCAAGGACCGCGGCCTCGGCGGCCCGATCCTGGAGCCGTCCTCCTACTTCATGAAGTCCCCGCCCGTGCAGTACAGCGACTCCGAGGCGCACGACGCCGTCGAGAGCTTCATCGCGGGCGACGGGCAGAGCTGACGGTAGCCCTGCCCGGGGCCGGACGGCCCCGGGCAGGCCGCCGTGGGCGGGTGGCAGGCCGTACTCTGAGGGCGTGTCCTTCTACGGTGATCTGCGCGTCGTCCTCCGGGGATCCAGGTTTCGCCGGTTGTTCGGCACCCGCCTGGTCTCGCAGTTCTCCGATGGCGTCTACCAGGCCGGACTGGCCGGGTTCGTCTTCTTCAACCCCGAGCAGCACACGAGTGCCGGCGCCGTCGCGGCGGCCTTCGCGGTGCTGCTCCTGCCGTTCTCGGTGGTGGCGCCCTTCGCCGGGGTCCTGATCGACCGCTGGCCGCGCCGCCAGGTCCTGTTGCTGTCCTCCCTCGCCAAGGCCGCGCTGGCGGTGGTGAGCGCGCTCCTGGTGTCCGGGGGCGAGGGCCCGGCCTTCCTCGTCGCCGCGCTGCTGGTGCTCAGCGTCAACCGCTTCTTCCTGTCCGGGCTGTCGGCGGGGCTGCCGTACGTGGTGTCCCGCGACAAGCTGATGATGGCCAACGCCGTCACCCCGACGTGCGGGACCGTGGCCAGCTCGCTGGGTACCGGCGTGGGCCTGGCCGTCGGCATGGTCGGCGGTGCGACGGCCCCCGGCGCCGGGCTGGTCCTCTTCGCCGCCGCGATCGGTTTCGCCGGAGCGGCCCTGGTCTCCCTGACCCTCGGCTACCGGGAGCTGGGACCCCACCTGGAGCGCGAGCCGGAGGAGGTGCGCGCCGCCGTCCACAGCGCCGTGCTCGGCATGGTCGCCGGAGTCCGGCACATCTGGGCCAGGCCCGCGGCCAGGGACGCGCTGGCCACGATCGGCGCACACCGCGTGCTCTTCGGCGTCTCCACCCTGCTCACGCTGCTGCTGTACAACAACACGTTCACCGGCGGCGGTGCGGCGGGGCTCGCCGGCTTCTCCATCGCGGCGGGACTGCTGGCGCTCGGGTTCTTCCTCGGCGCGGTGGCCACACCGTGGGCGACCGCGCGCGTGACGCCGGGCAGGTGGATCGCCCTCCAGCTGGCGGCCGCCGCCGTCGCCCTGGTGGTCTTCGGGCTGCCGTTCTCCCCGGCGCTGTTCCCGGTGGCCGCGTTCGTCCTGGGCTTCGTCTCCCAGGGTGTGAAGGTCACGGTCGACACGTTGGTTCAGCGACATGTCGACGACGCGTTCCGGGGCCGGGTCTTCTCGGTCTACGACGTCCTGTTCAACGCCACGTTCGTCCTGGGCGCGGCGCTGGCGGCGGTGCTGGTGCCGCCCTCGGGTGTGAGCGCGGCCGTGGTCGGCGTCATGGCGCTCGCCTTCCTGGTCCTGGGCGCCGCCTGGATCGTGCGCGACCTCCGCCTGGAATCGGCCACGGCCCAGCGGAGCCCGGAGGGGGACGGACGGGACGGGCACCGCGCCCGCGACGGAGGGCCCGATCAGTCCGTGGTCTCCCGGTACACCCGCAGGCCGCGCGCCCGGTAGTTGGCGAGGGCGTGCTCGCCGTCGAGGGTGCAGGTGTGCACCCACGCGCGGCGGGTGGGTTCGCGGTCCGGCCACCGCTCGGCCAGGTCCCAGGCGCGGCGCAGCGTCAGCGTGAGCATGTGGCCGCCCAGTCCCCGGCCGAGGAAGCCGGGAAGCAGGCCGAAGTAGGCGATCTCGACGGCACCCTCGGGCTGTGCGTCGAGTTCCGCGAAGCCCGCAGGGGTGCCGCGCTCGTACAGGACCCAGGTCTCGCTCCCCGGGCGCTCCACCCAGGCGCGCCACTGCTCGTGCGACCAGGAGAGCCGGTCGGTCCACTGCCAGTCCCCTCCGACGCGCTCGTAGAGGAAGCGGCTGAAGTCGGGGCTGGGGATGCCGCACCGGGTGAAGCGCACGTCCCGCCCGGCCTCGGGCTCGCGGGCGGGGACCAGGTCCGACGGCGCGGTCGACTCCAGGTACCAGGTGGTGGTCGTCATCCGCTCAGTGTCCCGCACCCGCCGCGAACGCGTCCGTCGGGGGCCTGCCGTCGAGCGGGCTCGAGTAGACGACGTTCGTGGTGACCGACCCCAGGGCGGCGGTGCGGCCCACCACCTCCTCCAGGTGGCGCATGTCGCGGGCGAGCACCTTGAGCAGGAAGCAGTCCTCCCCGGTGACGTGGTGGGCCTCGGTGATCTCCGGCGTGGTCGCCAGGAGGTCGTGGAAGGGCTTGTAGTGGCCGGTGGGGTAGGCGAGCCGGACGAAGGCCAGCACGGTGAACCCGAGGCGTTCCGGGGCCACGGAGGCGGAGTAGCCGGTGATCACTCCCGTCTCCTCCAGGCGCCGCACCCGCTCGGTGACGGCGCTGGCCGACATGGAGACCTCGCGGGCCAGCTCGGCGTAGGTCGCGCGCCCGTCGTCCTGTAGGGCGCGCAGGAGGCGCAGGTCGGTCTCGTCCAGGGATTCATCGGTCATGGCACAGGTATACCGTGGTTCCGTGGGCGATCAACACCCGATGCCGTGGATACTCCCTGTTGGCAACGGGTACTCCACCGTAGCTTTGTGGACATGACGACACACACCTCTGACGGCCCCGACGTACGCATCCCCGCTCTGCCCCCCGCCGAAGCCGCCGCGCACTTCGCCGCTCGCCTGGCCCTGTACACCGACGTCTCCGACGTCCACGCGTCGATGGAGGGGGACGAGCCCGGCTTCGTCCTCGTCGACACCAGGAGCACCAGGGCCTGGGAGCAGGGCCACGTGCCGGGTGCGGTCCACCTCCCCCACAGGCGGATCACCGAGGAGGCGTCCGCCCTGATCGACCCGTCCCGAACGGTGGTGACCTACTGCTGGAGCCCCGCCTGCGACGGGGCCGCCAAGGGCGCGCTGGCCTTCGCCCGGCTGGGCTACCAGGTCAAGGAGATGGTGGGCGGCATGGAGTACTGGGTGCGGGAGGGGCTGCCGGTCGAGACCTCCTCCGGCGTGGAGCGCCGCGCGGCCGACCCGCTCGTGATCGAGGCCGACGGAATCTCCTGCGACTGCTGATCCGGTTCCGGGCCGACACGGAGACAGGTCGACATATCGGCCCGGAACGTGATCCTTGCGTGATCGAGTGATCACCTGCTGTAGTGTCCCCGGCAGGACTCGTCGTCTTGCAGGGAAGGTGCACCATGACCGTCGGTTTCGGACCGGGGAAGCCGTCCAGCGCGTTCGGCCCGCGCGGGGTGTCCAAGCGCGTCGGAGCCGTCGCCCAGCAGCTGCCGCCCTACGGCGACCGGCTCCTGGACGTCGGCTGCGGCGATGGCGTCCACACGATCGAGCTGGCTCCGGGCTACGTACGGGTGGACGCGATCGACGTGGAGCCCGAGCACCTCTCCGCGTTCGCCGACCGCGTCGCCGGAACCGACCTCGCCGACCGGGTCGGCCTCCACAAGATGAGCGCCGACGGCCTGGCCTTCGACGCCAACACCTTCGACCGGGTGACGGCCTTCGAGGTCCTGGAGCACCTCGACGACCTGGAGGGGAGCCTGCGCGAGATCCACCGCGTGCTCAAGCCCGGCGGCGCGTTCTCCCTCACCACGCCCAACCGCTGGTTCCCCTTCGAGACGCACGGCGTCCTGTGGGGCACCCGGCGCCGCTCGGCGCTGACCGCCCCCTTCCTGCCGTGGGTGCGCCCGCTGCACGACCGGATGTCGGACGCGCGCGCCTTCACCACCCAGGAGTTGGGCCGCGCGCTGCGGGGCACGGGGCTGAGCGTGCGCGCCATCGACTACCTGATGCCGCCGTTCGACCGCCGCGGGCGTGCCCTCCAGTCGGTCTCGGACTCCCTGGAGGGCACGCCGCTGCGCGTGTTCGGCATGGCGATGGCCGTCACGGCGGTCAAGTCGCGCTGAGCCCGTCCCCCACAGGCGGAGCGGGCTGCGTCGCACCCCTTGTGGCCCAGGATCGGCCGTCTGGGGCCGGTCTAGAGCTGCTCCGCGGCCCAGGTGCGAAGGGCCGCGGTCGCGTCCTCCTTGCTCATGGGCCCGTTCTCAAGGCGGAGCTCCAGAAGGTAGCGGTAGGCCCGGCCGATGACCGGACCCGGCTTGACGTCGAGGATCCGCTGGATCTCGTTGCCGTCCAGATCGGGGCGGATCCGGTCGAGCTCCTCCTGCTCGGCGAGCTTCTCGATACGCCGCTCGATGTCGTCGTAGGCGCGCGCCAGGGCGGCGGCCTTGCGCCGGTTGCGGGTGGTGCAGTCGGCGCGGGTGAGGATGTGCAGCCGCTCCAGCTGCGACCCCGCGTCGCGCGCGTACCGGCGCACCGCGGAATCGGTCCACTCGCCCTTGCCGTAGCCGTGGAAGCGCAGGTGCAGGGCGACCAGGGTGCTGACGTCGGTGATGACGTCCTTGGGGAAGCGCAGGGCACTGAGCCGCTTGCGGCTCATGGAGGCGCCCACCACCTCGTGGTGGTGGAAGGTCACCCGGCCCGGCCCTTCGAAGGCCCTGGTCTTGGGCTTGCCGACGTCGTGCAGCAGCGCCGCCAGGCGCAGGACCAGGTCGGGACCGTGCCCGCGGGCGCGCTCCAGCTCGATCGCCTGGTCCAGGACGATGAGCGAGTGCTCGTAGACGTCCTTGTGCCGGTGGTGCTCGTCGATCTCCAGGCGCAGCTTGGGGATCTCCGGCAGGACGTAGGGAGCGATCCCCAGCTCCACCATGAGCTCGATGCCGCGGCGGGGGTCCGGGCTGAGCACGAGCTTGACCAGCTCGTCGCGGATGCGCTCGGCGGAGACGATGGACAGACGGTCGGCCATGCCACGGGCGGCCTCGGCCACCTCGGGGGCCAGTTCGAAGCCGAGCTGGGCGGCGAAGCGGACGGCCCGCATGATGCGCAGCGGGTCGTCGCTGAAGGAGTCCTCCGGCCGGCCGGGCGTGCGCAGGACGCCCTCGGCCAGGTCCGCGAGCCCGCCGAACGGGTCGACGAACTCCTGGCTGGGCAGGCGCACGGCCATCGCGTTCACCGTGAAGTCGCGGCGCAGCAGGTCGTCGTGGATGTTGTCTCCGTAGTGGACGTCCGGCTTGCGCGACTTCGGGGAGTAGGCCTCGCTGCGGTAGGTGGTGACCTCCACCTGCAGGCCCTTCTTGCGCAGCCCGACCGTGCCGAACTCGATACCGACGGTCCACACGGAGTCGGCCCAGCCGTCGACCAGTTCGAGGATGCGCTGGGGGACGGCGTCCGTGGTGAGGTCCACATCATTGGAGGTTCTCCCCAGGAGCGCGTCACGCACCGGGCCGCCGACGACGGCGAGCTGCTGGTCGTGCGCGGCGAAGCGTTCGCCGAGCTCGTCGGAGACGGGGCGCACGGCGTCGAGCAGTGCGGTGACCGCCGCTCTCTGCTCGCCCGTCAGTGTCCCCGCGGGGCGGTTCGTCCCCGATTCCTCCTGCTTGACGGTGTCGGTCTCACTCGAAAACTCTGTGTTCGGCACACCACGCAGATTAGGTGATCACGCGCGAACACCCCGCCTCCTCCCTCCTGACTCGTCCGCCGGACCGCGTCGGCACTGGTGGGCACACGGTGTTCGGTGAGAGGGTGGGTCACCCCTGCGGCTGCGCGGGCGCCGGGCCGCGCCAGCGCCCGGGGGCCGGGAACGAGGTATCTTCGGGGGCAGTGGTAGGACGCCTCCGTCTCCTCGCGTCCACCCGGCCCGCGTCCGCCGAGCGCGCCGTGCGGGTGCTCCGACCGTCTCCGCCCCGTGTGCGTACGCCCGGCGGGGCGGCTACCTGGACCCGAGTCAGGAAACCGGTCAAGCGTTGCGTCGAATTGTCTCCGCCGCCGCGGTCACGGCCATGACCGCCGCGCTCTTCCCGATCCCGGCCGCGCACTCGTCCGTCGGGGCGGCGCCCCAGGCCGAGGACACCGCCGAGCCGCTCGTCGTCGAACGCATCACGCCCGACGCGGTCGACGACGACAGCACCCTGCGCGTGGTCGGCCGGGTGACCAACACCACCGACGCCGAGCTGGACGACGTCACCGTTCGCATGCGCTACTCGCGCCACCCCTTCAGCGGCCGCGACGAGCTGGACGAGTTCGCCTCCGGCTCGGGCTGGCAGCCGAACGCGGAGGGCCCGGAGGAGGACGGTCTCGGCACCCTGGAGCCGGAGTCGGACGGGGACTTCGCGCTCAGCACACCGATCGAGGAACTCGGGCTGTCGGGCTACGGCGTCTACCCGATGGTCATCGAGGCCGTCGACGGCGACGGCGGGGTCGTGGGCGCGCAGTACACCTTCCTCCCCTACACGGACGGCGACGACGTCCCCTCCGTCGACATCGCCTGGGTGTGGCCGCTCATCGCGGACCCCCAGCGCGCGGACGACGACACCTTCCTGAGCACGCGTATCCCCGACGAGGTCGCCGCGGACGGCCGCCTGAGCCGGCTGCTGGCCGCCGGCGCGCAGACCACCCTGTCCTTCGACGCCGGTGAGGACGACCTGATCGAACTCCTCGGTCTGGGGGAGGACCAGGAAGGGACGCCGCTTCCCGACGAGCCCACGGCCGAGGAGACCGCGGAGGGCCTGCCCACCGAGGAGGCGACCGGTGAGGAGGCCGCCGAGGACGGGGCCGAGGCCCCCGCGGAGGACGAGGAGGGCGAGGAGCAGGAGACCGACGGCGAGGACGCCGGGGACGAGGACGACGCCGAGCCGACCCGCGCCGAGGGCGTCCCCCTGACCTGGGCCGTCGATCCCGGCACGCTGGACGACATCGTGCGCCTGGCCTCCCGGGAGTACTCGGTCGTGGAGGACCTGGACGAGGTCCCCGCCGGTTCCGACCCGGCCGTCGAGCGGTTCGAGGCCGATCAGTCCGCCCAAGTCTGGCTGCGCGAGGCCCGCCGGGTGCTGCCCCAGGACACCGTCGTGGCCACGCCCTACGCCTCCGCCGACCTCGCCGCGCTGATCCACAACGACATGGGCTCCGACGCCGAGGCCGCCGTCCGTGTCGGCCGGGAGGCCGTCCAGCGCGCGCTGGCGACGGAGGCCGACGGCGCCTACGCCGCCCCGCCCGGCGGGGTGATGGACGAGGCCGTCTACGCGCTGCTGGCCGAGAGCGGCGCCGAGCGCTTCGTGCTCCGCGATCCGACACTTCCCCCGGCCGAGTGGCTCTCCACCACCCCGACCGCCCAGACCCCGCTGCCGTCCCTGGAGGGCGACGAGGAGGGCGTGGAGCGGGTCGGCCTGGTCGCCGACGACGGCCTCACCGACGTGCTGTCGGCGCCGACCGGGGGCCCCGGCCAGACCGCGCTCGCCCTCCAGCGCTTCGCCGCCGAGACCGCGATGATCGCCGGGGAGAACGCGGGCGGCGACCGGGTGGTCGTCGCCTCCCCCGAGCCGCGGTGGGACCCCGACCCCGCGTTCGCGTCGGGTGTGCTGGCGGCGACCGAGGAGCTTCCGTGGCTGTCCCCGGAGCGGCTGGACGACGTCGACTTGGCGGACGAGTCCGACCGCGAGGACACCCGCCGCGGCCTCACCTACCCCGACGCCGAGGACGAGCTCAGCTCGACGTACCTGAGCCAGATCGAGGACGTGAACCAGGACGTGCGGCTGTTCAACAGCGTCCTGGTCGGAGGCGCCGACCCCTTCCGCCCCGCGGTCCTGCGCCTGGAGTCGGCGTACTGGCGGGACCGCGAGGCCCCGGCCGGCCTGGCGCGGTCCCTCGTCGCGAACACCCTGCAGGACCACCGCGAAGACGTGCGCATCATCCCCGGAGAGCCGGTCACCCTGGCCTCCCGGACCGGCATCACCGGGATCCTGGTCGCCAACGACCTGGAGGAGGAGACGGTCTACGTCCACCTCTCGGTGTTCTCGGCCAACTCCGAGCGCCTGGCCATCGGCGAGTACACCCAGCGCTTCGAGATCGCACCGGGTGCCAAGACCACGGTCTACGTCCCGCTGTCGGCCCGGATCAACGGCCGCACGGAACTGTACGTGAGCCTGCAGAACGCCGAGGGCGAGCCGATCAGCTCCCAGGACACCCTGATCCCGGTGAACGCCACCGGCCTGGGCACGCAGGCCCTGCTGATCAGCGGTATCGGGCTGCTGATCCTCGTCGCGGCCCTGGCGCCCCGGGCCCTGCGCAAGTGGGCCCGCCGGCGGACCGCGCGGTCCGCCGAGGACACCGAGGACACCGAGGACACCGAGGACGCCGAGGGCGGGGACGGCGGCACGCCGACCGACGACGAGGCGGCCGGGACCGCCGACTCCGAGGGCGCGACCGCGGACCCGGTGGACGGGGCACCGTCGGGGACAGGGGACGATGGCACCGAGCGCTCCGCCCAGGCGGACGCCGCCGAGGAGGCGACGGACCCTGACCCGCGTGGGAACGAGCACCCCCCGCCCCGGAAGCCGGACGGCCCCGGACGCTGAGCCCCCACCGAGCGACGCGCGGACATGTCGCCTGACCGACAGGACGCCATGTCGACACGACCGCACGTCGACACGTCGGCGTGCGTCGCGGCGAGCCGCCCGCACCCGCCCCGGGCCCCGCACAGCGGAGTCCCGGCCGGACCCTCCCAGTCGGACGAAAGGAAGCCTGATCCACGGTGGTCACCGACTCCCCGAACGGCGGCGGACACCCCGCCGACCGTTCCCCCCAGTACCCGCACCGCGACGCCGAGGGACCGCTGCCCGGCGACGGCCCGATCCGGCCGACCGGCGGTCCCACGGCCTCCTTCGAGGAGGGCGAGCTGCCCGAGCCGGAGCCGTCCCGCTCCGACGGCGGTTCCGGTGACGGACCGGCCGACGGTTCGGGTGACGGATCGGGGTCGGGCTCCGGCGGGATGATGCGCTCCAGCGCCATCATGGCGGTCGGCACCATGGCCTCCCGGATCACCGGCTTCGCCCGCACCATCGTGATCGGCGCCGCCATCGGCACCCACCTGCTCGGTGACGCCTACAACACCGCGCACACGATCCCGTTCATCCTCAACGACCTGCTCATCGGCGGCCTGATGGCGAGCGTCATCGTGCCGTTCCTGGTCAAGCGCCGCAAGCGCGACGCCGACGGCGGCAAGGCCACCGAGGACCGGCTGGTCACCACCACGCTGCTGGCACTGCTGCTCCTGACGACGGTCGCGGTCCTGGCCGCCGAGTTCCTGATCCTGATGTACGGGTCCCGGTTCACCGACGCGCAGTTCGACGACTCGGTGTTCCTGGCGCGCTACCTCATGACCCAGATCTTCTTCGTGGGCATGAGCGGCCTGCTCAGCGCCATGCTCAACACCCGCGGCAAGTTCGGTGCGGCGGTCTGGGCCCCCGTGCTCAACAACCTGGTCATCATGGGCGTGGGCGGGATGTTCCTGTGGGCGGCCGGCCCCGGCCAGGAGCCCCCCGTCGACGACTCCTACCTGACCCTGCTGGGCGCGGGCACCGCCGCCGGCATGGCCCTGCAGGCCCTCGTCCTGTTCGTCGCCCTCAGCCGCACCGGCTACCGGTGGCGTCCCCGCCTGGACCTGCGCGGCAGCGGCCTGGGCGAGGCGCTGCGCACCGCCGGCTGGATGATGCTCTACACCCTGCTGACCCAGGCGGGCCTGTGGATCACCACCAACATCGCCAACGCCGCCAACGTGGCCGGGATCGAGCAGGGGCGCGAGGTCGGTGCGGGCATCACCGCCTACAACCTCGCCTACCAGCTCTTCCAGCTGCCGTACGCGATCATCGCGGTCTCGCTCATCACCGTGCTCCTGCCCCGGATGAGCGCACACGCCGAGGACAGGGACTGGGGCGCGGTCCGCTCGGACTTCTCCCGCACCCTGCGCATCTCGGCGTTCGTTCTGGTGCCGATGGCGTTCGCGATCGCGATGTACGCGGTCCCGATCTCCGTGCTGGCCTTCGCCCGCGGGTCGATCTCCGTGGCCGACGCGGCCAACATCGGCCAGATCCTCGCGGTCATGGCCCTGGGCCTGGTCCCGTTCACGGTCTTCCAGCTCATGCTGCGTGTGTTCTTCGCCATGGGCGACACCCGCACCCCATCGCTCATCGCCATCGCCAACCTGGCCGTTCACAGCGCGCTGGCCCTGACCGCCTACCTGCTCCTGCCGCCGGACCGGGTGGTCGTGGGCGTGGCCGCCGGCTTCATGTTCTCGTTCCTGAGCGGCCTCGTCATCGCCGGGAACGTGCTGAGCCGACGCCTCGGAGGGCTTGACGGCAAGCACGTCATTGGCACATTGTTGCGCCTGCACCTGGCCGTCGTTCCGAGCATCGCGGCCGGCCTCGGTGTGTCCTGGCTCTTCGACGCCTACGTCGGGCCCGGACTGGCCAGCTACATCGGTGCGCCCGCCGTCGGCTGCACGCTCGGCGCACTGCTCTTCCTCGGATGCGCGCGCCTGCTGCGCGTACCCGAGCTCACCGCCGCCGTGGAACTGATCCGCGGCCGGCTGCGTCGTTGAAGCAGTAGCGCGCCTTCCGGCTCCGCCCCCGCCGGGAGTTCCCCCGAAGACGACCGTTCCTAGAGAAGGACAGCCCGACGGTGTCGAGCGACCACCCCACAGAGTCGAGCCCGCCCGTGGACGACGGCACCCCCGAGTCGGAGTCCCACGTGCGGCGCCGGACGCGTCTGCTGATGCCGGAGGACGTGCTCGACGACTACGAGCGCCATGATCCGGAGATCGCGCCCGAGACCGGTCTGACCACGCTCCGGGACCCGAGCGAGATCGGCGACCTGGGCACCGCCGACCGCGCCGGGCTGGAGGACGGCGACGAGATCGGCGGCAGCTCCCACACCGCCCCCGGCAACATCGCCAAGTCGAGCGTGATCATGGCGGTCGGCACGATCGCCTCGCGTGTGACGGGCTTCGTCCGGACGATCGTCCTGGCCGCGGCGATCGGGACGCAGCTGCTCGGCGACGCGTACCAGACCGCGGGCATGGTCCCGTACATGATCTACGACCTGCTCATCGGCGGGTTGTTGGCCAGCGTGTTCGTGCCCTTCATCGTCAAGCGTCGCAAGCTGGACGCCGACGGCGGCGACAGGACCGAGCAGCGCCTGGTCACGCTGATGCTGCTGGCCCTGTTCGTCATCACCCTGGCGGCGGTCGGCCTCGCGGAGTGGTTCATCCGCATCTACGCGGGCGGGTTCTCGGGCAGCCAGTTCGAGGTCTCGGTCATCCTCGCCCGGTTCCTGGTGCTGCAGATCTTCTTCATCGGCGCCAGCGGCCTGGCGAGCGCGATGCTCAACGCGCGCAACAGGTTCGGGGCGCCCATGTGGGCGCCGGTACTGAACAACCTGGTCATCATCGGGATCTGCTTCTGGTTCCTGGCCCTGGCCGGGCCGGGGCGCACTCCCGACACGATCAGCGGCGGCGAGCTGATGCTCCTGGGCCTGGGCACGGCCCTGGGCCAGGTCGTGCAGGCGGCGGTGCTGGTGTGGGCGCTGGGGGCGGCGGGCTTCCGCTGGCGTCCGCGCATGGACCTGCGCGGTTCGGGCCTGGGCGAGGCGGCCGGGGCCGCTTCGTGGATGATGCTCTACATCGTCGTCGCGCAGGTGGGCGCGCTCGTCTCCACCAACGTGGCGACCCGCGCCGGGTCGATGGCGGCCGAACTCGGCTTCGAGACCGGCTCGGGGATCGCGGCGTACAAGTTCGCGTCGATGCTCTTCCAGCTGCCGTACGCGATCATCGCGGTCTCGGTGATCACGGCCCTGCTGCCGCGGATGAGCGAGCACGTGGCCGCGGGCCGCAAGGACCAGGTGCGCCGTGACTTCTCACACGGATTCCGGCTGTCCTCGGTGCTGATCATCCCCATCTCGGTGGCGATGATCGTCTTCGCGGTCCCGTTCTGCGTGATGATCTACGCGCAGGGCAGCACGAGCACGGAGGACGCGGCCGCGATCGGCCGCATCCTCATGGTCTTCTGCGTGATGCTCATCCCGTTCACGCTCTTCCAGCTGCAGATGCGCGTGTTCTACGCGCTGGGCGACACCCGCTCGCCCGCCCTGGTGTCGATCCCCTCGGAGATCGCGCACGCGGCCACCGCGATCGGCCTGCTGTTCTGGATGGAGCCGCAGCACGTCGTGGTGTGGCTGCCGGTGCCGTACGGCCTGTACTACATCGTGGGCTCGATCATCATGTGGCGCATGCTGGCCACGCGGCTCAACGGCCTGGAGGGGCGCCGGACTCTGGCCACCCTCGCCAAGATCCACGTCGCGACCGTTCCCGCGGCCCTGTTCGGTGTGGCGATGATCTACGTGTTCCGGGGCCTGCCCGGCGACCTGTGGCCCGCGCTCGCATCGATCGTGGCCGGTGGTGCCGTCGGTGGCGTACTGTTCGTGGTTACCGCAAAGTTCCTCAATGTGACAGAAGTCACATCATTCCTCGATTTGCTCAAGTCCCGGCTGCGACGGCGCTGATCACCAGTCACGGGTGACGTTGGGTAGCCGCGTACCGATATCGACCGGAGGGTGGAAAGGTATCCCATGTCCTCCAAACAGGCTGTTCACGCGTCCTAGCATGGACTCGCACCGCTTCACCGCCAGAGCATTGATCATCCGAGCTGCCCGAAGGGAGGCTGGGGACAGCAAGTAGGGCCGACGGCCCGCGCACCCCGCTACCGCTCCGCCGACCGGCGAAGCCCGCGGACGTCCGCGACGCCACGGCACCGGCGCCCGTCACTCCCATCATGAGCACCTTCCTGATCGAGCCCGGGGCTAAGCTGGCCAACCGCTACCGTCTCGACCACGTGGTGACCGAGACCGGCGGGGCGACCCGCTGGAAGGCCACCGACGAGACACTGGCCCGCCCCGTCGCGGTATGGACCTTCGCCGAGGGTTTCCCCCGCACGTCCGAGGTCGTCCGCGCCGCCCGCGCCACCAGCCGCATTCCCGACGCCCGCGTCACCCAGGTCTTCGACGCCGACGACACCGGCCCCGTCCCCTACGTGGTCGAGGAGTGGGTCATCGGCTCGTCCCTGGCCGACCTCCTCGCGCAGGGGCCGATGGAGCCCGAGCGCGCCGCCGGCCTCGTGGCCGAGGCCGCCGAGGCCATCGCGGCCGCCCACGCCGGCGGCCTCACCCACCTGTGCCTGGCTCCCGACAAGCTCATGTGGAGCAGCGGCGGAGCGGTCAAGGTCATCGGCATCGGTGTCGACGCCGCCCTCATGGGCACCGGCGCCGGCAACGCCCCCGCCATCGACGCCCAGGGACTGGGCGCACTGCTCTACGCCGGCCTGACCGGGACCTGGCCAGGAGGTCCGCAGTCCGGCCTGCCGCCGGCCCCCCAGGGCCCCGCCGGCACCTACCCCCCGGGCCAGGTCCGCCCGGGCCTGCCCGAGCCGCTGGCCGGCATCACGACCCGCGCTGCACTGCCGCAGCTGGCGGGGCAGATGGTGCCCGGCCCGCCGATCACCTCGCCCGCCGAGCTGTGCGCGGCACTGGCCGAGGTCCCCCGCCTCATCCCGCTCCCGGTGGCCCCGGCCGAGTCGGCGCCGTCCCCGGAGAACGGCACCTCGCGGCGCACCGGTGAGTTCGACGCCACCGGGTCCGGTGCCCGACGTTCCATGCGGGGTTCGCAGGCGGCGGCCCCGCGGTCCGAGCCCCAGGGCTCCTCGCGGATGGACCGCCGCGCCTCCCGTGCCCAGGCCTCGCCCAAGCGCTTCCTCGTCGGAGTGCTCGCGGTCGTGCTGTTCGTCGGCGTGGTCGCGGGCGCGTGGACCATCGGGGTGAGCCTGCGCCCCCAGGACGAGAACCCCACCGACCCCAGCGCGGGCTCCGTCGACGACACGGGGGACCCCGCCGAGCTCACGCCGATCGAGATCGCGTCCTCCGACGGGTTCGACCCGATGCCGAAGGGCGACGGTTCCGAGCACGGCGACAACGCGCGGTTCGCCCACGACCAGGACCCGTCCACCGACTGGAGCACCGAGGGCTACAAGGACCCGTTGGAGATGCAGAAGGCGGGTGTGGGACTCAAGCTGGACCTCGGTGACAGCCAGGAGGTCCACGCGGTCGAGCTGACCCTGCCCGAGGCCGACCACCAGGTGGAGGTCCGCATCGGCGACAGTGACGCCGTCAACGACGAGGCCTCGCTGAACGAGAACCTCCCCGTCGCGCAGGAGGCGACCGTCAACGGCACGCAGACCATCGAGATCGAGGGCGGCGCCACCGGGAAGTACGTGGTCATCTGGTTCACGCGGCTGCCGTCGGACGGCGGCGACTGGCGTGGGACGATCTACGAGGTCGAGGTGCTCGGCGCCTAGCCGGGCGGAGCGGCCCCGAGTGGAGTATGTGATCAGCACTGATGGACGCGGTCCACGAGCTTCCTGACCGGGAACTCCTGACAAGGCACTCTCAGGGCGACGACCAGGCCTTCGCGGTCCTGGTGCGTCGGCACCGAGAGCGCCTCTGGGCTGTCTCGATCCGGATGATGGGCGACCGCGAGGAGGCGTCCGACGCCCTGCAGGACGCCTTCCTGTCCGCCTTCCGCGCCGCCGACCGGTTCCGCGGCGAGGCCCAGGTGAGCACGTGGCTGCACCGCATCGTGGTCAACGCGTGCCATGACCGCCTGCGCCGCCGGAAGGTCCGTCCGGCGACCCCCACCGAGGACGACACCCTCGACGTCCTGTCCAACGAGCGGCTCGGCCGCGCGGGCGGCGGGCCCGACCACGCCGCGCAGACCGAGGCCCGCCTGGACGTCCAGGCCGCCCTGGACCTGCTCCCCCTCGAACAGAGGCTGGCGCTCACTCTGGTCGACATGCTCGGCTACCGGGTCGAGGAGGCCGCCCAGATCCTCGACGTGGCGTCGGGCACGGTCAAGAGCAGATGTGCGCGAGGTCGCGCGAAACTTCTTCCCTCCCTGGCCCATCTAAGGAACCCTCAGCCCCCGCGAGACGTCACATCTGAGAGAGGAGGTGCCACCCCATCGTGACGTCCCACCCTGACGTGGAGGCACTCGCGTTCTACGCCGAGGATCTGCTGGATCCCGACGAGAAGCGCACGGTCGCCGCCCATATAGACTCCTGCGCCACCTGTGCGGCGACCCTGGACGAGCTCGCCGGGGTGACCCGCGTCCTGTCCGAGGTTCCGGTTCCGGAGCTTCCGGGAGACGTGGCCGACCTCATCGACCAGCGTCTGGCCAAGGCCGCCCGCGGACCCGCGGCCGCTTCGGCCCAGGCCGGCACCCGCGCGGCCGGCACCAAGGCCGACGTCCGCGCCGCTTCCGGTGACGGCTCATCCGACGACGGGGTCTCCGACCTCGCCCCGGTCACGCCGATCCCGCGTCGGCGGCGCACCTTCGGCCTCCCCCATCTGCTGATCGCTGCGGCCGCCGCCGTGTTCGTGGTCGGCGGCGGCGCGGCGGTCATCACCGACGCGCTCCAGCCCTCCGTGGAGAGCGCGGGCGCGGGCAGCGCGTCCGACGCACCGCTGAAGGCCCCGGAGGAGGAGGCGCTCCAGGACATGGGGCAGTCCTACCGCCCCGTCGTGCTGGCCAGCGAGACGGTCTACTCCGAGTCCGGGCTGGCCGACCAGGCAGGCGAGGTGCTGGACCTGTCCGCCGAGGCCGACGGTGACGAGGACGGCGACCTGGCGGCACAGTCCGAGGAGGGCCCGGCCCTGCAGGGCGTGCAGGAGTGCGCGGCACGCCTGGGCGAGGCCCTCGGCACCCGGGTCACGCTGGTCGACGACGCCTTCTACGGGACCGGCTCCGAACGCGCCTGGGTGCTGTACGCCCCCACCGACGACGACCGGGTCGACGTGTACGTCCTCGACCCGCGCTGCGTCCAGGAGGACGAGATCACGCGCAGCGTCCTGGCCGAGACGACCGTGGACGCCCGCTGACGGTCGGCATGTCGACCTGTCCGGATGCCGACCTGTCGACATGCCGCGACCGGGGCGGGCCCGACCGGTCCGCCCCGGCTCAGTCCTGTGCGCCCGGACGGACCAGGCCGGTCTCATAGGCGATCACCACGAGGCCGACGCGGTCGCGTGCCGCGAGCTTGGCCAGCAGTCGGCCGACGTGGGTGCGCGCGGTCGCCGGGCTCAGGTGCAGGGCCGCACCGATCTCCTGGTTGGACATGCCGCGGCCGACCAGGGCCAGGACGTCGCGCTCGCGGTCGGTGAGCACGTCCAGCCGCGCGGCCGCCTCCGGGGCGACCGACGTGTCCGCGAGGCGTTCGATCACCCGCCGGGTGACGCCGGGCGACAGCAGGGCCTCACCGGCCGCCACCGTGCGGACCGCGTCGCGCAGCTCCCGCGGCGCCGCGTCCTTGAGGACGAATCCGGACGCGCCCAGGCGCAGCGCGGCGAACACGTTGTCGTCCTCCCCGAAAGTGGTCAGGACGACGATCCTGGTGTCGGCGTGTCGACCTGGCGACGTGTCGACCCGTCGCCGACGCTCCCTGAGGACCGCCAGCCCGTCCAGCACCGGCATCTGCAGGTCCAGCAGGACCACGTCCGGGCGCAGCCGGTCCATGTCGGCGAGCGCCGTGCGGCCCTCCGCGGACTCGCCCACCACCTCGATGTCGCCGTCGCGCTCCAGCAGCGATCGCACGCCCGCGCGGACCAGGGGCTGGTCGTCGACCAGTAGGACGCCGATCATCGGGCGCCTCCCGTCGGCAGGCGTGCCCGTACGCCGAAACCGCCCTCCGGCCGCGGCCCCGCCTCCACCGTTCCGCCCACCAGTCGCACCCGTTCCCTCATCCCCGCGAGCCCGCTTCCACTCGTTCCGGCCGTCGCCGCGGCGGCCCCGTCGTCGGTCACCGCCACCTCCAGTTCCCCGTCGTGCCGGTCGAACACCACCTCCGCCCGTGCCGCGCGCGCGTGCCGCAGCGTGTTCGTCAGCGCCTCCTGCACGATCCGGTAGGCCGTGGAGTCCACCATCCCGGACAGCTCCCCCGCCCCGGGCACCCCTACGACGCGTACGTCCACGCCGGCCGCGCGCACGGAGCCCACGAGCTCCTCCAGGTGCGCGAGCGAGGCGACGCGCTCCTCCCCCGGTTCGGTGTCCCTCAGGGCGCGTACGGTGGCCCGCAGCTCGCTCAGGCCCGCTCGTGAGGCCTGTGTGACGTGTGTGAGCTCCGTTCGTGCCGCCGACACGTCGGCGGGCGCGTCGTCGAGCGCCTCGGCCGCGACCGCCGCGTGCAGAGCCACGACCGACAGGTGGTGGCCGACCGCGTCGTGCAGGTCGCGGGCGATCCTGGTGCGTTCGAGCGCCATCAGCTCCGCGGCCTCGGCCTCGCGCGCCTGCCCGTCCAGGAGCGCGATGCGGACCCGCTGCCGCTCGGCCCGGGCGCGCTGCCACTGCACGTTGCCCAGGGCGATGGCGGCGCCCATGACCGCCACCGTGGAGGCCAGTTCGTAGCCCAGGAGGTAGCCGGGGTCCTGCCCCTCCCCCAGCCGCCCGGCGGTGGACACCAGTACCAGGGCCGCGGCCGTTCCCACCGCCCAGTACGGGCGGCCCCGCTCGGCGGCCGAGTACAGGGCGGCCGCCGCGGGGACGGCCAGGCCGATCGTCGGCAGGTCGACGACGTAGTTCGCGACGATGAGCACGGACGTGGCGATCAGGACGGTGACCGGCCACCGGCGGCGGACCAGCATGAGCGCGCCGAGAACCCCCGCGAGCGCGTACCCGAGGGGGAGGCCGCCCCTGTCACTGACGTCGGCGCCGACCGCGATGGCCACCACGGCGAAGACGGCGAACCCGAACAGGGCGTCGACCACGGCGTCCCGGCGTGCGGACTGGCTTGGCATGCGGCGATTCTAGGGCGTGCCCGGTGGGTGCTGCCCGGGTACGTCGAGAGGCGTACGGGCACGGGATCACGGACGGACGCCGTCGGCGGGGCGGCTCCCTAGCGTCGGTGGTGTCCGTTCCCTGTGCGCGCGCCGCACCCCGACCACCGCGAGGTCCGCCATGCACCCGTCACACCCCTCTCCGAACGGCGCCGACGCCTCGGGCCGGGGCCCGTTCGCGAACGTCCCGTGGTCCCTGGTCCTGGGCCTCGGAGCGCTCGCGCTCGTACGCCCGCTGCTCAGCATCACCGGTGTGACCGACACCCTCGACTGGTCCCCCTGGCTCCAACTGGGGGTGACCGCCGCCGTCAGCCTCGCCTGGGTCGTCTCGGTGGTCGTCGCCCGCGCGCCGCGCCCGCTGCTCACCCTGGTCTGTACGGGGCTGGCCTACGGGGTGTTCTCCATCGTGTTGAGCGCCGCCCTCTCACCCCTGCTGACGGGCGAACTGCAGGGGCCCCTCACCAACCCGCTCGGGTTGGCCGGCGTGGTCGGGACCAACACGGTCTGGGGCCTGGTGTGCGGTGTGATCGCGCTCGCGGTCCGGTCGGCACTGGACCGCGGCGGCTCCCGGGTCTGAGGCTCCCGCCCGGGCATACCCCGCCCCCGTACGCTGGGCGGATGTCGGAAGGGGAATGCGGTGCGCCTACCATCGGTTGTGCTAACCAGATTTCCCCCGAGGTCACACCGGGTGACCAGGACACCGACTGTGCGAAGGGCCTACGAGCGTGAGTGACGTCCGCAATGTCATCATCATCGGATCCGGGCCGGCCGGATACACCGCGGCCGTCTACGCCGCGCGTGCCGAGCTGCGCCCCCTGGTGTTCGAGGGCTCCATCACCGCCGGTGGTGCGCTCATGAACACGACCGATGTCGAGAACTTCCCCGGCTTCCCCGACGGCATCATGGGGCCGGACCTCATGGACAACCTGCGCAAGCAGGCCGAGCGCTTCGGCGCGGAGCTCGTCCCCGAGGACGTCACCGACGTCGACCTCACCAAGCCCGTCAAGGAGGTCACGGCCGGCGGTGAGACCTTCTTCGCTCACACGGTCATCCTGGCCACCGGATCGGGCTACCGCGAACTCGGCATCCCCGGCGAGAAGGAGCTGTCCGGCCGCGGAACCTCCTGGTGCGCCACGTGCGACGGCTTCTTCTTCCGCGACCAGGACATCGCGGTCGCGGGCGGCGGGGACACCGCCATGGAGGAGGCCCTCTTCCTCACCAGATTCGCCAAGTCCGTGACGGTCATCCACCGCCGTGACGAGCTCCGCGCGAGCCGCATCATGGCCGAGCGCGCCCTGGCCAACGACAAGATCTCGTTCCTGTGGAACACCGAGGTGAAGGAGGTGCTCGGCAAGGAGCGCGTCACCGGCCTCAAGGTGTTCGACAACAAGACCAACGAGACGAGCACTCTGGACGTCACCGGCCTGTTCGTGGCGATCGGCCACGACCCGCGGGTCGAGCTCTTCAACAAGCAGATCGATCTGGACGACGAGGGCTACGTCCGCGTGGACGCCCCCTCCACCCGCACCAACCGCGCGGGGGTGTTCGCCGCGGGCGACGTCGTCGACCACCAGTACCGCCAGGCGATCACGGCCGCGGGCACCGGTTGCGCCGCCGCGCTGGACGCCGAGCGCTACCTCGCCGACATGGGCAACTAGCCCGCGCCCACCCGCTCCCGCGCTTCCGTCCCGCCTCAGGCGGCGGTCGAGCGCCACGGGACACATCCCGAGCCTTCCCCGACGCAACGGTCTCGCCGAACCAAGGAGAACAATGTCCACCGTCAAGCACGTCACCGACGCCACCTTCAAGGATGACGTCCTGGCCAGCGACAAGCCGGTCCTCGTCGACTTCTGGGCCGACTGGTGCGGTCCCTGCAAGCAGATGGCCCCGGTCCTGGACAAGCTGGCGGAGGAGTACGGCGACAAGATCGAGATCGTCAAGCTGAACACGGACCAGAACCCGAACACCCCGCGCGACTACAACGTCATGTCGCTGCCGACGATGAACGTCTACAAGGGCGGCGAGGTCGTCAAGCAGATCATCGGCGCCAAGCCGAAGCGCGTCCTGGAGAAGGACCTGGCCGAGTTCCTGTAACGAGGACCGCCCAGAGCACGCGAAAGGCCCCCAGGATCACTTCTGGGGGCCTTTGGCGTACTCCGCCTCCACCGGACCGGGACACCCCCTCCCGGCCCGTCGACGGCTGCCACAGGGGCGGTGTTTCACGTGAAACACCGCCCCTGACGCCTACCCCACGCCATAGCGCCACCACGGGCGGCGCTGAGCCGGGCACCGGACCGCGGAGAGGGCCGGACCCCCGTTCCCGGTGTCGCCGTGCGGCCCCGGGTGGTCGGCGGGCTCGCGATCCCGTCCGCTTCCGGCCGAGGGTTCCGTGGGACCGGCAGCGTCCGTGAGCGCAGACGGCGGAGGGGCGGTGTTTCACGTGAAACACCGCCCCTCGCGCCTGCCGGCCGCCCGCCGCCCCTCGATCCGTCGACAGGTGGACGTGTCGACAAGGCGTTCAACCGATCTGGGCGATGATCCGTTCGAGGTCCTCGGGCGTCGCGAACTCCACGACGATCTTGCCCTTCTTCTTGCCCATGTCCACCTTCACGGTGGTGTCCAGGCGATCGGCGAAGCGGGTCGCCCACTCCTCGATCTGCGGCGGGTTGGGCTCCCTCGCCGCCTTGGGCGCCCGGGGCTGCCGCTCGGTCTCGGGCTCCTCCCTGAGGGAGATGACCTCCTCGAGGGACCGCACGGACAGGCCCTCCTGGACCACGCGCGCCGCCAGGCGGTCCTGGAGATCGGGGTCCTCGACCCGCAGGAGCGCCCGCGCGTGCCCCGCGCTCAGCACCTTCGCCGCCACGCGCGACTGCACCTTCGGAGGCAGGTTGAGCAGACGCAGGGTGTTGGTGATGTGGGGCCGCGAACGGCCGACCCGCTGCGCCAGGACGTCGTGGGTCGCCCCGAAGTCGTCCAGCAGCTGCTGGTACGCGGCCGCCTCCTCCAGGGGGTTGAGCTCCTGCCGGTGCAGGTTCTCCAGGAGGGCGTCCAGGAGGAGGGCGTCGTCGCTCGTACTGCGGACGATCGCCGGGATCCGCTCCAGGCCGGCGTCCTTGCTGGCGCGCCAGCGCCGCTCCCCCATGATGAGCTCGTACCGCGGCTCGTCGCCGTCGTCGACCTTGCGGACCACGACGGGCTGGAGCAGCCCGACCTCCCTGATGGAGTCGCGCAGCTCCTCCAGCGCCTGGTCGTCGAAGTGGTGGCGGGGCTGGCGGGGGTTGCGCGTGATCGCGCCGACCGCCACCTCCTCCAGATAGGTCCCGTCCGGCAGGCCCGCGGGCTCGGGGGCCGGCTCCTCGACCGCCTCCGGTTCGGGCGCCTTCTCACTCGGCCCCTGCGGGATGAGTGTCCCCAGCCCCCTGCCCAGCGCGCGCCGTTGCTGGCTCACCGGCAACTCCTTCCACACTCCTCGAAAGAACTCCGTCCGGGGTCACCGGACCTGCCTCAGCCGCTGACCGGCTCCGCGCGCAACGCCATCTCCCGCGCGGCCTCCAGGTAGGCGACCGCCCCCGTCGACGCGGGGTCATAGGTCATCACCGACTCGCCGAAGCTGGGAGCCTCGGACACGCGCACGCTCCGCGGAACGAGCGTCTGCAGGACCAGTTCCCCGAAGTGGGATCGGACCTCGTCGGCCACCTGCTGGGAGAGCCGGGTACGGCCGTCGTACATCGTCAGCAGGATGGTACTGACCGCCAGCCCGGGATTGAGGTGGGACTGGACCAGCTTGACGTTGTGCAGCAGCTGCCCCAGCCCCTCCAGCGCGTAGTACTCGCACTGGATCGGGACCATGACCTCGTCGCACGCCACCATCGCGTTGACCGTGAGCAGGCCGAGCGACGGAGGGCAGTCGATGAGGATGTAGTCGAGTTCCGAGGTGTCGTAGGCGGAGAAGGCGCGCTTGAGGCGCGACTCGCGGGCGACGAGGGAGACGAGTTCGATCTCCGCTCCGGCGAGGTCGATGGTGGCGGGCGCGCACCACAGGTTCGGGATGTTCGGCACCGGCTGGGCGAGGTTGCGAATGTCCTCGTCCTCCACCAGGCAGTGGTAGATGGAGCGGGTCTGGTTGCCGCGCTCCATGCCGAGGGCGGTGGAGGCGTTGCCCTGGGGGTCGAGGTCGACGACGAGGACGCGCTGGCCGTTCATCGCCAGAGCGGCCGCGATGTTGACGGTCGTCGTGGTCTTGCCGACGCCGCCCTTCTGGTTCGCCACACTGATCACCCGGCAGGACGCGGGGCGGGGCCAGGGTTCCTCGCTGCCGCGCACCGACATGGCCTCCTGGGCCGCGCGAGCGAGGGGTGTGTCGGGGACGCCGCCTGTTTCACGTGAAACATCGAGCAGGTCGCCATAGGAGGATGTTTCACGTGAAACATCGGCTGGGTTCTGGGACACGAATGAGTTCACCTCTTCCGTCCGCGCTTCTTCTTTCCGCCCCGCGGCGGCGGACCACCCTCGGATGTCACCGTGACGCGAACGACCGTGGTAGCGGGTTCGACCCTACCGTGGCCGACCCGGATGACATCGCAGACGCAAGGGCGCAGTTTCGACACGTCTTTCTCCGCGGCCGCGAGTTCGGCCTCGGCCTGCTCGCCCTTGAGCGCCAGGAGGCTGCCGCCCTTGCGAAGGAGCGGTAGCGCCCACCCCGCCAGACGGGGCAGCGGAGCGACCGCACGGGCGGTCACGAAGTCCGCGAGCAGGTCGCCGCGCACCTCCTCGGCCCTCCCTCGGCGCACCTCCACGTTCGGCAGCTCCAACAGCTCGACCGCTTCGTTGAGGAAGACCGTCCGCCGCAGGAGGGGCTCCAGGAGCACCATCCGGATGTCGGGGCGCAGGAGCCCGAGCACCAGCCCGGGCAGCCCGGCTCCGGAGCCGACGTCGACCACGTTCGCGCCCTCGGGGATCAGCTCCTCCACCACGGCGCAGTTGAGCAGGTGCCGCTCCCACAGCCGCGGAACCTCGCGCGGGCCGATGAGACCGCGCCGGACACCGTCGTCCGCGAGGAGCTCGGCGAAGCGCCGCGCCTTCGACAAGGAGTCCCCGAACACCGTCTCCGCCTGATCGGTCGGAGCGGTCGGAGCGGTCTCCTCAGACCCCGAGGACATCAGTCACCACCTGTCGGAACTCGTCCATCGTCACTTCTTCGATCGCCAGGGCACGTTACGCGCCTCCATGATCCTATGCGCGGGTGCCACCAATGTTTCACGTGAAACATCGGCGAACACTGCCGCCGTACCCAGGAGGCGCCACATCGGCGCCCCTACCCGCCGCCCGCGGCGGACATGTCGACTTCCCGTGCCGCCATGTCGACCCCGCGTGCCGCCATGTCGACTTCGCGACCGGCCGGGGGCGTGCCCGGGGCCGGGCACAGAGAGAGGGGGTGGCGATGTTTCACGTGAAACATCGCCACCCCCTCCGGGAGTGTGTTCCGGGGCCGTCTGCGCTCCGGCCCCGACCGCCTAGTCGGCGGGGTGCACGACCACGTAGCGGTTGGGCTCCTCGCCCTCGGACTCGCTCCGCAGGCCCGCGGCCGCGACCGCGTCGTGGACCACCTTGCGCTCGAACGGGGTCATGGGCTCCAGCGGCTCGATCTCGCCGGACTCCTTGACCCTGGCCGCGGCCTCGGAACCGATCTGGAAGAGCACCTTGCGGCGCCCCTCGCGGTAGCCGCCGATGTCGAGCATCAGCCGGCTGCGCTCACCGGTCGCCCGGTGCACGGCCAGCCGGGTCAGCTCCTGGAGCGCCTCCAGGACTTCGCCGTTCTCGCCGATGAGCTCGTCCAGGGTGGCTCCGACGACCGACACGAGCGCGCGGTCGCCCTCCACGTCCATGTCGATGTCGCCGTCGAAGTCCGCGATGTCGAGGAGTCCCTCGATGTAGTCCGCGGCGATGTCGCCCTCGTTCTCCAGGGCCTCGACGTCGAACTCGGCCTCAGGCGCGTCAGCCACCGCTACTCCACCGCTCTCTTCCCGTCCCACAGCGAATCTCCTCTGTCCACTCACGCCCTGGCCGTCGCACGCCTCAGGGGCCTTGTCGCCTGCGCACTCGGCAGCCCCGAGCAGGTACCGACCCTAGTGGGACCCGCCACCGCCGCGCTTGGAACGCGACTTCTTCTTGGGCTGCTTACGCTCGATCTTAGGCTGTTCCTTCGGCTCAGGCGTGGATTCGACGGCCTTCTTTCGGCCGAGCATGCCCTTGGCCGACCCGTTCGACGGGCTCTTGGCCCCGCCCTTGTCGGCGGCGGTGTCCGCGCCCGGCACCGGCTGGTTCCGGTAGAGGAAGTGCTGCTGGACCATGGTCCACACGTTGGAGGTGACCCAGTAGAGGAGCACACCGACGGGCATGGCCAGACCGAAGAGCCCGAAGGCCGGCGCCATGTACATCATGATCTTCTGGGTCTGCATCATGGGGTTGTCGGGCATCTGCGCCGTGCTGCGCTTGATGCTCTGCCGCATGGTGAGGAACGTGGTGAAGCCCATGATCACGCAGGCGATCGCGATGAGGACCTTCGCCATGATCGGGTCGGCGGACCCCAGGGCGATCAGTTCCTCGGAGGAGCTGTTGAACTGGGCCGCGATCGGCGCCTCGAAGATCAGGGCCTGACGGGCGCTCGCAGCCAGCTGCTCGTCGAAGCCGTACTGGGCGTTGCCCTCGGCCACGCTCCGCAGCACGCTGAACAGCGCGAAGAAGACCGGCATCTGCAGGAGGAGCGGAAGGCAACCCATGATGGGGTTGGTGCCGCTCTCCTGGTAGAGCTTCATGGACTCCTGCTGCAAGCGCTGCTTGTCGTGCTTGTAGCGCTCCCGAAGCTTCATGATCTTCGGCTGGATGTCCTGCATCTTGCGCTGCGTGTTCATCTGCTTGACGAACAGCGGGACCATGAGGAGCCGCATCAGGACGGTCAGCAGCACGATGGACAGGCCCCACGCCCACCCGCTGTCGGGGTTCAGGCCGACGAAGGTGAGACCCTCATGGATCCGCGCCAACGTCCAGCCGACGATGTTGTAAAGCCAGTCCAGCACCGGCCAACTCCTATGTGATTCGGTTCAGCTACTGGTCCCCGGGAGCGGTGCCGGTGTGGCCGGTACCGCCCGCCGACTCCTCGGACTCCCGGCCCTGGCGCCCCTTGGGCGGCGGTACCGGGTCTAGTCCCCCGGGATGGAAGGGGTGGCAGCGGGCGATGCGGCGGATTCCCAGCCACAGCCCGCGTGCGGCTCCGTGCACTCGCAGCGCCTCGACGGCGTACGCGCTGCACGAAGGGTAGAAACGGCAGACCGGGGGGAAGAGCGGACTGATGAAGCGTTGGTAGCCCCGAATGGGCAGAATCAGCACCCGCGCGAACGCCGTCGGTCTGTGCTCGGTCATCGGCTCGCCTACCGTTCCCCGTCCCCGTCGGGACGGCGGTCCACCACTGTCTCGCTTCTCGACGCACCGGCGCCCCGAGCGCGGTGGTCGTCGCGGCCACCGCGGCCCCGACGAGCGTCGCGGCCGCGCCGACCGTCACGACCGCGCCGGGGCCGGGTGGCCGCGGCGAGCGCGCTGTCGATCTGCGCGGCCAGCTCGGACTGCCGCGTGGTGGCGGCGGAGGGCTTAGCACGTACTACCAGCAGGCTACCGTCAGGCAGAGCGTCGACCTGAGACCGCATCACGTGCCGAAGACGGCGCTGCACTCTCTTGCGCACCACGGCCACGCCCACGGACTTGCCCACGACGAAACCGACGCGGGGCGGATCCGCGTCCACCGCGTCAGCGGGCGGCGCGAGGTAGACGAGGCCGATGGCGTCGCGGGAGGCACGGCGGCCCGAGCGCATGACGGCGGAGAACTCGGAGCCGCGGCGCATCCGGTTCCTCGACGACAGCATCCGTGCTCCCTCCGGCGTCGGCTCCCACGTGTCACACGAAAAAGGGACCGGCCGGCGAGAAGGCCGGACCGGTCCCTGAGGTCTTGGTGCTGGGCGTGGCCTAGTGGCTCACGGTCAGCGCCGCGCGCCCCTTGCGGCGCCGCGAGGCGATGATGGCGCGACCGGCGCGCGTACGCATGCGCAGCCGGAAGCCGTGGACCTTCGCGCGACGCCGGTTGTTCGGCTGGTACGTACGCTTGCTCACTACAGGCTCCAGGGGCGTGTCAGGAAAGTACTACGACAGACCCCCAGGATACGCGGGGCCTCAGAGTGCATGTGCCGTGGCCGCGCCGTCATGCGGACATGGGCGTGGGCAGATCATCGGCATAAGCATAAAGAAGATACGACGGGACACGGGCGAGGTCAAATCAGCCCACGTCACCCGCACCGCGGGCCGGTCGGCGGCACAGGACCGGCGCCGCTCGACACCGGTTTTCCACAGCGTGACGACCCCTGTGGCCTGTGGATAACCACAACCTGTGGATAACGCGCGGCCGAGGGCCGGGCCAGCGTCGTCGCCACTGCTCTACACAGGCTGTGAGCAGGGATTTGTGGATAACTCTGCGCCATCCGAGCAGGTCTGCCATCCTGTGGATAAACCTGTGCACAACTTGTGGACAACAGCCGAGACCTGTGGACACCGACCCGGTGGGGACAAGTTATCCACAGGCTCGTGGGACCCTGGAACCCCGCCTGTGCACAGCTTCACTGCCCCGGCACCCCCGTGGAGAGAGGACAATGGAGAGCTCACTCCCATGCGCGACGACACAGGTCCCCTCCGCCCGCTCCGAACAGACCCGCACCGAAGGGACGACAACCGTGGCAGGTCACCTTGGCTGACGCACAGGTCAACCTCGCAATGGTCTGGTCCAGTGTGCTGGACGGGATCGACAACGACGCCCTTCCCGCGCACCAGCGCGCCTGGCTCCCGCAGACCCGCCCACTGGGTCTGATCGAGGACACCGCGCTGATCGCGGCGCCCAACGAGTTCACCAAGAAGGTCCTGGAGACCCGCCTGTACCCGGTGATCAGCCGGGCCCTGTCCGCCCACCTGGGCCGGGACATCCGTGTGGCGGTGACGGTGGACCCCACCGCCGTGCAGACGCCTCCTCCCACCCCCGTACCGCCGACGGCTCCGTTCGCCTCCGCCGAGGACCACGGCAGGCCGCGGGGCTACGAGCCGTCCGCGCCCCAGGGACAGCACGCCCGCCCGGAGCCCGAGCCCTACCGCCCGGCTCCGCAGCAGCCCATGCCCCAGGAACAGGTCCGCCACGAGCAGAGGCCCCGGGAGCAGGCGCACGGGCAGCCGTCCCCAGAACAGGACGCGCACCACTTCCCGCCCGCGCGGCCGCAGGACCCGAACGGCTATCCGGACCAGGCTCACGCGCCGGCCGCGTCCCGTCCGGCCTCCCGCGCCGCGGCACCGGCCGGGCACGACGGCAGCGACCTGCTGGGGCCGGGCGACGCCCGTACCCGCGACGAGGCGTCCCGGCCCCCGGAGGCGCACCCGTCCGGGCACGAGGAACCGCGGGCCCCCGGCCCGTGGGCGGCGGCCGGCCCCACGGCCCCGCCCGCGCACGATCCCCACTCCTGGGACCAGCCGCACGCCGCCTGGCAGCAGGAGAGCTGGGGCGGAGCCGACTGGGACCGGCCCAACCGGTGGGAGACCCCGCACCACGACCCGGCGCCGGCCGCCGAGGAGCACCCGGCGGAGGAGCCCGCACCGGCCCCCGAGCCCGCACCGCTGGAGGACGGCCCCCGGAACGAGGGGCCGCCCAGGACCGAGGGCACAGAGCCGCCCCCCACTCCCCCGGGCCGCTCGCCCGAGATCCCGCCCGGGGAGCACGCGCGGCTCAACCCCAAGTACACGTTCGACACCTTCGTCATCGGCTCCAGCAACCGCTTCGCCCACGCGGCGTCGGTCGCGGCCGCCGAGGCGCCGGCCAAGGCCTACAACCCGCTGTTCATCCACGGCGGTTCCGGGCTGGGCAAGACACACCTCCTGCACGCCATCGGGCACTACACGCACCGCCTCTACGAGGGCTCGCGGGTGCGCTACGTCAGCTCCGAGGAGTTCACCAACGAGTTCATCAACTCGATCCGGGACGGCAAGGCGGACGGCTTCCGCCGCCGGTACCGGGACATCGACGTCCTCCTGGTGGACGACATCCAGTTCCTGGAGAACAAGGAGCAGACGCAGGAGGAGTTCTTCCACACGTTCAACACGCTCCACAACTCCGACAAGCAGATCGTCATCTCCAGCGACCGGCCGCCCAAGCAGCTGACGACGCTGGAGGACCGGATGCGCAGCCGGTTCGAGTGGGGCCTGCTGACCGACGTGCAGCCGCCCGAGCTGGAGACGCGGATCGCGATCCTGCGCAAGAAGGCCGCGCAGGAGGGCCTGGCGGCGCCGCCGGAGGTCCTGGAGTTCATCGCCAGCAAGATCTCCACCAACATCCGCGAGCTGGAGGGCGCGCTGATCCGCGTCACCGCGTTCGCGAGCCTCAACCGGCAGTCGGTGGACCTGGACCTGACCGGTCAGGTCCTGCGCGACCTCGTCCCCAGCACCGAGGTCCCGGAGATCACGGCCGGGTCGATCATGTCCCAGACGGCCGCCTACTTCGGCCTGAGCGTGGAGGACCTCTGCGGGACCTCGCGGTCGCGTGTGCTCGTGACCGCCCGGCAGATCGCCATGTACCTCTGCCGCGAGCTCACCGACCTCTCCCTGCCCAAGATCGGGCAGCAGTTCGGCGGCCGGGACCACACGACCGTGATGCACGCCGACCGCAAGGTCCGCGCCCTCATGGCCGAGCGCCGGTCCATCTACAACCAGGTGCACGAACTCACGAGTCGCATCAAGGACCAGCCCTAGCGGGTGCTCGCCCTGGGAGGCGCGGTGCGGTGGGAAGGGGCGGTTCACACGCTGTGGACCGCCCCGCGTCGTGTCCGGAGAGTTATCCACAGGTTCTGGGGACAACCGGCACGGACACGGCGGTTCCGGCACGTCCCGGGACGGCCCTTCCCGGACCCGTTCCCGACTCCGCCCACCGTGCCGCGACCTCCTCCCCCGCCGTCGAGCGGCCCGTGGCGGCCCCGCTGTTGCCCAGCCCACATCCGGTCGGTCACTCCTGGGTACCGCCCTCACCTGCGGCGTCGTACACATCTCGAACACGCGCCTGTGGACAGAGCTGTGCACAGCCCCTTTGCCCTGGTTCGCGTGCTCTGCGCGAGGCCGCCGAAAAAAGTTTCCAGGTTTCTTGGCCGAGTTATCCACAGGAAGGGCTCGGATTCTGTGGAAAAGCGTGTGGATAACCTGTGGACAACGGCGCGGAAGTTGTGGGTAACCCGGTCAGTTCTGTGGACGGATCGGTGGACGCCCCGAGCGCTCGAGCCGGTGCCCCTGTGGAGAACCTGGGGAGAACCTGTGGACGCGACTGTGGACGGAGTGTGGACAAGCTGTGGACCCTTCTGACCGTCCACAGGCACCCCGAGTTACACACAGGGTCGTCCACAGGCCCTGTGGACAAAAATTCTGGTGTTGACCTGGTAAAACGATGGTTATCCACACTATCCACAGGCCCTACTACTACGACGCACCTTCATTAACCCAGATGTGGCTTCTCAACCGCTCCGCGGAAAAACTGTGGACAAAGCGATGAGTCGGCAGCGACGGCCGCGCCCTCCCGAGATGTCAGCGGCAGCGGAGGAATCCGGGTAACGTGTGGTCTCGCCCCTGTCCTGCGCCGCCCGATCGGAGCGGTGACCCCAACGGGACCCGAGGGCCCTCCCCGGTGGCACCGAACGGAGTCCGCACACACCCTGTGGACAACGCCCACCCGCCGGCTCCGGAGACCTCGGACCACCCCTTCAGACACCACGAGCTGCAACGTTGAGGCTGCGACCGGTCCGCCGGTCGTGCGGAAAGTGAGTCGGAAAGTGAAGTTCCGGGTCGAACGCGACGTACTGGCCGACGCAGTCGCCTGGACCGCGCGCACACTCCCGACGCGCCCCTCGGTCCCGGTGCTCGTCGGCGTCCTGCTCGACGCAGGAGAGTTCGACGGCAGGCAGCAGGTCCGCCTGGCCGGTTTCGACTACGAGGTCTCCACCCAGGCCGCGGTCGATGTCGAGGTGGACGAGCCGGGCCAGGTCCTGGTCCCGGGCAAGCTGCTGGCCGAGATCACGCGCAACCTCCCCCCACAGGTCGTGGAGGTCGCCACCGACGGCCCGAAGGTCGTCGTCAGCTGCGGCAGCGCCAAGTTCACGCTCACGACCATGCCGGTCGAGGACTACCCGACGCTCCCGGAGATGCCCGGTGTGAGCGGGACGGTCGGCAGCGACGCCTTCGCCGCCGCCGTCAGCCAGGTGGCGGTCGCGGCCGGCCGCGACGACACCCTGCCGATGCTGACCGGCGTCCGGGTCGAGATCGAGGGCGAGACCATCACCCTCGCCTCCACCGACCGCTACCGCCTGGCCGTGCGCGAGCTGACCTGGAAGCCGGAGAACCCCGAGCTGTCCGCGGTCGCGCTGGTCCCGGCCAAGACCCTCCACGACACGGCCAAGTCCCTCACCTCGGGTGCAGAGGTCTCCGTCGCGCTCTCCAGCGGCGACGGCGGCGAGGGCATGATCGGCTTCGAGGGTGGCGGCCGCCGCACCACCACGCGCCTGCTGGACGGGGAGTTCCCCAAGTACCGCGCCCTGCTGCCGGACAGCTTCAACACCGTCGCCGAGGTGAGCCGCTCCGAGTTCGTCGAGGCCGTCAAGCGCGTCTCGCTGGTCGCCGAGCGCAACACGCCGCTGCGGCTGGCCTTCTCCCAGGGCCGCCTGGTCCTGGAGGCCGGCACCGGCGAGGACGCCCAGGCCGTCGAGGTCCTGGAGGCCGACCTGGACGGTGAGGACATCCAGATCGCGTTCAATTCCGGGTTCCTGCTGGACGGGCTCGGCGCCATCGGCACCGACCTCGCCCGCCTGCACTTCACCACCTCGACCAAGCCCGCGATCCTCACGGGCAAGCCGGCCGAGGAGGGCGCGTCCGCCCAGTACCGCTACCTCATCATGCCGGTGCGCCTGTCCGGCTGATCCGGAACGGGTTCGATTGACTGACGTCTGCCGCCGCCGGCCCGAGGACACCGCCCGGGCCGATCGGCGTCCACATGTCCACAGCTGGCGAAGGGGAGCGAAGACATGCAACTCGGAATGATCGGGCTCGGGAAGATGGGCGGCAACATGGCCGCCCGCCTCCGGGAGAAGGGCCACGACGTCGTCGGCTTCGACGTCATGTCGCCGGAACGCGACGTCGACACCCTCCCGGACCTGGTGTCGCGGCTGGCGGCGCCCCGGGTCGTGTGGGTCATGGTCCCCTCGGGCGACCCCACGGTCACCACCATCAACGAGCTGCGGGACCTGCTCCAGGAGGGCGACCTCGTCATCGAGGGCGGCAACTCCCACTACGTGGACGACCGCACCCGCGCCGACGACCTCGCCGCCAAGGGCATCGGCTACCTCGACGTCGGCGTCAGCGGCGGTGTCTGGGGCCGGCAGAACGGCTACGGCATCATGGTCGGCGGCGAGAAGGCGGACGTCGAGCGCGCCCGCCCGGTCTTCGACTCCCTGACCCCCGACGAGGGCGGCGGCTTCGTGCACGCCGGAGCGGTCGGTGCCGGGCACTTCGTGAAGATGGTCCACAACGGCATCGAGTACGGCATGATGCAGTCCTTCGCCGAGGGCTTCGAGCTCATGACCGCCTCCGGCATCGTGGACGACGTCCCGGGCACCTTCGAGAGCTGGCGCGAGGGCACGGTCGTGCGCTCCTGGCTGCTCGACCTGCTGAGCCGGGCCCTGGAGGAGGACCCCGACCTCTCCGAGCTGCGCGGCTACGCGCAGGACTCGGGCGAGGGCCGCTGGACCGTCCAGGCCGCCGTGGACCACGCCGTTCCGGCGCCCGCGATCACCGCCTCGCTGTTCGCCCGCTTCGCCTCGCGCCAGGACGACAGCCCCGCGATGAAGGTCGTCGCCGCCCTGCGCAACCAGTTCGGCGGCCACGCGGTCACCAAGTCCGACCCGGACCCGCGCATCCCTTCGCGGGACTGAGCCTTCCGCGGATACCCGCCCTGGACCGTGCCCGGCCCCGGCCGGGCCGCGCCGCCGGTGGTCCCGAGGGTCCGCCGTGCCCGCGTGGACCCGCCCCGGCGGCCGGCCGGTCGGCCGCCGGGCGAGCCGCGGGGCGGCACCGCCCGGGGACGTGACGCGTCCCCGAGCCTCCACTCCTTCCCTTCCGCACTTGTTTCCGAGCCACCGCTCCTGGAGGAAGGCCGGATGTACGTCTCCCACCTGCAACTGGCCGACTTCCGGTCCTACACCTCCGCACTGGTGGAGATGGGACCGGGCGTGAGCGTCTTCGTCGGCGCCAACGGCCAGGGCAAGACCAACCTCGTCGAGGCCGTCGGCTACGTCGCCGCGCTGAGCAGCCATCGTGTCTCCTCGGACACCCCGCTGGTACGCCAGGGCGCGCCGCGGGCGGTCGTCCGGGCCAAGGTGGTGCGCGACGATCGCTCGATGGTCGTGGACCTGGAGCTCAACCCCGGCCGGGCCAACCGCGCCCGCCTGAACCAGTCCCCCGTCGGCCGGCCCCGCGAGGTGCTGGGCGTGCTCCGCACCGTGCTGTTCGCCCCGGAGGACCTGGCCCTGGTCAAGGGCGACCCCGGCGAGCGGCGCCGGTTCCTGGACGACCTGCTCGTGGCGCGGGCTCCCCGGATGGCGGGGGTGCGCTCCGACTACGACCGAGTGCTCAAGCAGCGCAACGCGCTGCTGAAGTCGGCGTCCGCGCAGTTCTTCAGACGCAGTGGGACGGGGCCGGACCTGAGCACCCTGGAGGTGTGGGACGACCACCTGGCGGAGACGGGGGCCGAACTGCTCGCGGCGCGCCTGGACCTCGTCGCCGCGCTGCGCCCGCTCGTCGCCGACGCCTACGCGGGGCTGACCGACTCCGGCGGCCCGGCCGTCCCCACATACCGCTCCTCGGCGGTGGAGGAGGGCGTCGACCTCCCCGCCGACCGTCCACAGCTTGTGGACGCGCTGCGCACGGCCATGGCCGGGGCCCGGGAACGCGAACTCCAGCGCGGGGTGAGCCTGGTCGGCCCGCACCGCGACGAGCTGCTGCTGAGCCTGGGCGACCTGCCCGCGAAGGGGTACGCGAGTCAGGGCGAGTCGTGGTCCTACGCGCTGTCGCTGAAGCTGGCCGCCTTCGAGCTGCTGCGGGCCGACGGCGACGATCCCGTCCTCATCCTCGACGACGTCTTCGCCGAACTGGACAGCGAGCGGCGCCGCAGGCTGGCCGAGCGGGTCCGCGACGCCGAGCAGGTGCTGGTGACCGCGGCGGTGGCCGACGACATCCCCCAGGAACTCGACGGTGCGCGGTTCGGTGTACGCGAGGGGAGTGTCGAGAGTGAGTGAGGCCCGTCCACAGCCTGTGGATCCACGCTCGGGGCGGGGAGCCCTCGGCCCCGCCGCCGGCCCCGGCGTCGGCCGGGTCCGTCCACAGCCTGTGGACGGGCCGGTGCCCGGGTCGCCCCCCGACGCGGTGCGGTCCGGATCGGTCCCACCCGCCCCGCCCGCCCCTGCGTCCCCTCCTCCTGCGTCCGCCGACGCCGCGGCCGCCCCCGCGCCACCCGCCGCCTCCGGCGCCGACCTCGCCCGGCAGGCCCTGGCGCGCGCCAAGGCCGAGGCCCGCGAGCGCGGGGCGGTGCCCCGCGGAGCGCCGCGGTCCCGGCGCCGTGGCCGGTTCCGGTCACGCAACGAGCCCCAGTTGTTCGGTGACGCGGTCCGCACGTGGCTGATCGACCACGGCTGGCAGGAACAGGTCGCCATCGGCGGGGTGTTCGGCCGGTGGCCGGACATCGTGGGCGCATTCAACGCGGAACACCTCCAGCCGGAGAGTTTTTCGGACGGAGAACTGGTCGTCGTAGCCGATTCGCCGACGATGGCCGCCCACGCACGCGCGATGGTGCGTGATCTTCTGCGCCGCCTCAACGAGGAGTTGGGCGAGGGGACGGTCATCGCGATCAAGGTCAAGGGACCGGGTTCCCGGCGTCGATAACCGACCGAATATGCCCGTCCGTGTTCATCCGTCCGGCTTGTGGCGGTGGTTTTCGCAGGTGAACAGGGGTATGTGGGTGACGGGTCCGCCAGTCGCCCCCGACCGTTTCCCCCGTCGGGGCGGGCCGGAGCGACGGGTGATGGGGCTCAACGCCACTGAACCGCGCCGGGACTTGCTCGAAGGGCACCCCGCGTGTAGGGACTCGACTCCCGCCCTGAACGTTCGATCTGGAGCGGCACAGGGCCGCCAATGCCACTTTGTCGCACCGCGCGGGGTATCATGGGGACGGTTCTTCAGACGCCTGTAGCCGGTACCACGCCCCCAGGAGAGGGTGGGCGGACGGCCCACGCGGCGAGCGGTGATCCCCCAGGTGTGACGGCATGTCGACACCCTTGGTCACCGGTCCGCGGGGGTTGACCGTTGCCGCGGCCACGGTCGGCAGGCGTCCCCAGCAGGAGGGTGTACCCACTTGGCCTACGACGCTCGATCAATCACGGTCCTGGAGGGGCTTGAGGCAGTACGCAAGCGCCCCGGGATGTACATCGGTTCCACCGGAGAGCGGGGCCTGCACCACCTGGTCTACGAGGTGGTCGACAACTCGGTCGACGAGGCGCTGGCGGGTCACGCCGACGCCATCGAGGTGACCCTGTTGGCCGACGGCGGGGTGCGGGTGGCCGACAACGGCCGCGGTATCCCCATCGACCTGCACCCGGTGGAGCAGCGCCCGGCCGTCGAGGTCGTCCTCACCACGCTGCACGCGGGTGGCAAGTTCGACGGCAAGTCCTACGCGGTCTCCGGCGGTCTGCACGGTGTCGGCGTCTCCGTCGTCAACGCCCTGTCCACGGCCCTGGACGTGGAGATCCGCAAGGACGGCCACATCTGGCGCCAGCGGTACGAGATGACCGCCCCCACCGCCGAGCTCGTCAAGGGCGAGTCGACCGACGAGACCGGTACCCAGATCACCTTCTGGCCGGACGGCTCGATCTTCGAGACCACGGTCTTCACCTTCGAGACCCTCGCGCGCCGGATGCAGGAGATGGCCTTCCTCAACAAGGGGCTGTCCATCACCATCCGCGACGAGCGGCCGGAGCACACCGACGGCGGACCGACGGTCAACACCTTCCACTACGACGAGGGCCTGTCCGACTACGTCCGGCACATCAACGCCAAGAAGGAGCCGGCCCACGCCTCGATCATCTCGTTCGAGGAGGAGGGCGAGGGCATCTCGGTCGAGATCGCCATGCAGTGGAACCAGTCGTACACCTCGTCGGTCCACACCTTCGCCAACACGATCAACACGGCGGAGGGCGGCACGCACGAGGAGGGGTTCCGCTCCGCGCTCACCACGCTGGTCAACCGCTACGCCCGGGACCAGAGGCTGCTGCGCGAGAAGGAGGAGAACCTCACCGGTGACGACATCCGTGAGGGCCTGACCGCGATCATCTCGGTCAAGCTGGCCGACCCGCAGTTCGAGGGCCAGACCAAGACCAAGCTGGGCAACACCGAGGCCAAGTCCTTCGTCCAGAAGGTCACCAACGAGCACCTGCGCGACTGGTTCGAGCGCAACCCGGGCGAGGCCAAGGACATCGTGTCCAAGGCCAGCCAGGCCGCCCGCGCCCGCGTCGCCGCGCGCCAGGCCCGCGACCTCACCCGCCGCAAGACCCTCCTGGAGTCCACCTCCCTCCCCGGCAAGCTGTCCGACTGCCAGTCGACCAACCCGGAGGAGTGCGAGGTCTACATCGTCGAGGGTGACTCGGCGGGCGGTTCGGCCAAGGGCGGGCGCAACCCCCACAACCAGGCCATCCTGCCCATCCGGGGCAAGATCCTGAACGTGGAGAAGTCGCGCATCGACCGCATCCTCAAGAACAACGAGGTCCAGGCGATCATCACCGCCCTGGGCACCGGTATCCACGAGGAGTTCGACGCCGACAAGCTGCGGTACCACAAGGTCATCCTCATGGCCGACGCCGACGTCGACGGCCAGCACATCCGGACCCTGCTGCTCACGCTGCTGTTCCGCTTCATGAAGCCGCTGGTGGAGGCCGGGAACGTCTACCTGGCCGCCCCGCCGCTGTACAAGATCAAGTGGGACCAGAAGGGCAGCGACGCCGACTACGCCTTCTCCGACGGCGAGCGCGACCGGCTGATCGAGGCCGGGATCGCCGCCGGCAAGAGGGACCCGCGCCCGCGCGACATGGTGCAGCGGTTCAAGGGTCTGGGCGAGATGAACGCCAACGAGCTCTGGGACACCACGATGGACCCCGACCGGCGCGTGCTGCTCCAGGTGAGCCTGGAGGACGCGGCCCAGGCCGACGACATGTTCAGCGTGCTCATGGGAGAGGACGTCGAGTCGCGGCGCTCCTTCATCCAGCGCAACGCCAAGGACGTCCGTTTCCTGGACATCTAGTCCCGTACCGCAGGCAGGCCCGGTGGCCCCGGGCAGTGAACTACTGAGAAGGGATCGACATCCGTGACGGATGCGAACAACCCGGACGTCCCTGAGGGTACGGAGTCCGCAGCGGCGATGCCGGCCCGTGTGACCGACCGGATCGAGCCCGTCGACATCCAGGTCGAGATGCAGCGCAGCTACCTCGACTACGCGATGTCGGTCATCGTCGGCCGTGCCCTCCCCGACGTCCGCGACGGACTCAAGCCCGTCCACCAGCGCGTCCTGTACGCGATGTACGACGGCGGCTACCGCCCCGACCGCGGGTACTTCAAGTGCGCCCGCGTCGTCGGCGACGTGATGGGCAACTACCACCCGCACGGCGACAGCGCCATCTACGACACCCTGGTCCGACTGGCGCAGTCCTGGTCGATGCGGATGCCGCTGGTCGACCCGAACGGCAACTTCGGGTCGCCGGGCAACGACCCCGCCGCCGCCATGCGCTACACCGAGTGCAAACTGGCGCCGCTGGCGATGGAGATGCTCCGGGACATCGACAAGGAGACCGTCGACTTCCGGCCCAACTACGACGGCCGCTCCTCCGAGCCCGTCGTGCTTCCGGCCCGCTTCCCGAACCTGCTGGTCAACGGCTCGTCGGGGATCGCGGTCGGCATGGCCACGAACATCCCGCCGCACAACCTGCGCGAGGTCGCCGAGGGCGTCTACTGGTACCTGGACCACCCCGAGACCGAGGACGAGCAGCTCCTCGACGAGCTCATGGCCCGCATCAAGGGCCCGGACTTCCCGACCCGTGGCCTCATCGTGGGCAAGCGGGGGATCGAGGAGGCCTACCGGACCGGCCGGGGCTCCATCACCATGCGCGCCGTGGTCGAGGTGGAGGAGGACAGCCGGGGACGCCAGATCCTGGTCGTCACCGAGCTGCCCTACCAGGTCAACCCGGACAACCTCGCCGAGAAGATCGCCGACCTGGTCAAGGACGGCAAGATCACCGGTATCGCCGACGTCCGGGACGAGAGCAGCGGCCGCACCGGCCAGCGCCTGGTCATCGTGCTCAAGCGCGACGCCGTGGCCAAGGTCGTGCTGAACAACCTCTACAAGCACACGCAGCTCCAGGACACCTTCGGCGCGAACATGCTCGCGCTGGTGGACGGCGTGCCGCGGACCCTGCGCCTGGACCAGATGATCCGGCACTGGGTCAAGCACCAGGTCGAGGTCATCGTCCGGCGCACCCAGTACCTGCTGCGCAAGGCCGAGGAGCGGGCGCACATCCTGCGCGCGCTGCTCAGGGCCATGGACCGGATCGAGGAGGTCATCAGCCTGATCCGGGCCAGCGCTTCGGCCGACGAGGCGCGCACCGGCCTGATGGGCCTGCTGGACATCGACGACATCCAGGCGCGCGCCATCCTCGACATGCAGCTGCGCAAGCTGGCGGCCCTGGAGCGCAACGCCCTGACTGCCGAGTACGACGAGCTCATGGCGCAGATCGCCGACTACAACGACATCCTCGGCTCGGACGTGCGCCAGCGCTCCATCATCCGCGCGGAGCTCGGCGAGATCGTCGACAAGTACGGCGACGAGCGCCGCACGCACATCATCCCGTTCGAGGGTGACATGCGGATGGAGGACTTCATCGCCGAGGAGGACGTGGTCGTCACGATCTCCCGCGGCGGTTACGCCAAGCGCACCCGGATCGACAACTACCGGGCGCAGAAGCGCGGCGGCAAGGGCGTGCGCGGCGCGCAGCTCAAGCAGGACGACATCGTCCAGCACTTCTTCGTCACCACCACCCACCACTGGATCCTGTGCTTCACCAACCAGGGCCGGGTGTACCGGACGAAGGCCTACGAGCTGCCGGAGGCGGCCAGGGACGCGCGGGGCCAGCACGTGGCCAACCTGCTGCCGTTCCAGCCGGGCGAGGAGATCGCGCAGATCATGGCGCTGCGCGACTACGAGGCGGCGCCGTACATGGTCCTGGCCACCCGTGAGGGCCTGGTGAAGAAGTCGCGGCTGGAGGACTTCGACTCCGCGCGCGCGGCCGGCATCATCGCGATCAACCTCCGCGAGGACGACGAGCTCATCGCCGCGCGGCTGGTCTTCCCCGACGACGACCTGCTGCTGATCTCCAGCGACGCCCAGGCGATCCGCTTCTCCGCCTCGGACGAGTCGCTGCGGCCGATGGGCCGCGCGACCAGCGGCGTGATCGGTATGCGGTTCCTGGAGGGCGACTACCTCCTGAGCATGGACGTCATCCGACCCGGTGACGGGTCCACGGACGTCCTGGTCACCACGGAGAACGGGTACGCCAAGCGCACCCCGTCCGAGCAGTACCCGGTCCAGAACCGGGGCGGCAAGGGCGTTCTGACGGCCAAGGTGGTGGAGGCCAGGGGCAAGCTGGTCGGCGCGCTGATGGTCGACCCGGAGGTGGACGAGATCTTCGCGATCACGTCCGCCGGCGGAGTCATCCGCACCGGCGCCGAAGAGGTCAAGCAGTCGGGGCGCACCACGATGGGCGTGCGCCTGATGAACCTCGACAAGGGCAACAAGATCGTGGCCGTGGCGCGCAACGCCGAGGCCGCGGAAGAGGTGGAGGCCGAGGCGGCCGACACGGGTGACGAGGCAGCCGAGGCGCAGAACTCCGAGGCCTAGACTGCGCGATAAGCCTGGTACGTCCCGTGGGGCACATCACGGCCCCACGGGACACCTCTTGCCCCAATCACCGGTCCCAAAGAAAGTCCAGCGGTAACGTTTCTATGTCTGAGAAGCAGCGGAACACCACGACGAACGAATCCGACTCGGACGCCCCGGAGACGGCCGCGCCGGAGACGGGCGCCGTCGACACGGCGGAGCCCGACACCGACACGGCGGCGGACACGTCCGAGGAGACGGAAGCCGCCGAGGCCGGGAAGCCGGCGGAGGCCGCCACGGAGGACGAGGCGGCGGAGGAGTCCGGGGCCGAGACCTCCGGGGCCACCGGGGAGACCGACGCGGCCGGGCCCGGCAGGGACTCCGCGGAGGCCGAGGACGCTGAGGACGCCAAGGACTCCGCGGAGGCCGAGGACGTCCAGGCGACCGAGGGCACGGAGGACGATTCCGCGGCCGTGACCGCGGTGGCGCCCCCGGAGCCGAAGCGGGGTGGGGCCGAGCGGAACTCGGCGCATGATGAGTCGGTGGCGGATCGCACGGAGGCGGGAGAGGCACCAGTGACGGATCCGAAGGACGCGGCCCCCCAGGGGGCCAGCGCCGTGAAGGCGACCCTGTCCAGCCGAAAGGCGCACCTGACGGTCTCCAGAGTGGAGCCGTGGTCGGTGATGAAGTTCAGCTTCGTCGTCTCCCTGGTGGCCTTCATCGTCCTGTTCGTGGCGATCACCGTGATCTACGTGACGCTGTCGATGCTGGGCGTCTTCGACGAGCTGACCAACATGATCAACGCGCTCCTGGAGGGTGACGGGTCCGAGGACGAGCTGGGGCTCAACCCGGCCGCCTGGTTCTCCCCCGGACGCGTGCTCGGCTACACGGGTGTGGTCGGGGCGCTCAACATCGTGCTCATCACCGCACTGTCGACGGTGTCCGCGATGCTCTACAACCTGGTCGCCGACCTCGTCGGCGGCGTGGACGTGACCCTCTCCGAGGCGGAGTAGCGGTACGCCGCACGGACACAGTGGGAGCCGGCCCCGCCACGGGGCCGGCTCCTACTGTTCCCGGTCGGCGCCCGCCCGGGAGGAACTCCCGGGCCTTGGAGCGCCGCTGCCGGTACCCGAATGCCCGGGGTGGGGACCGTCCGGAGGCCGCCACGGACGCCCTCCGGACGGGCCGGCTCCCGACGCGTTCGGAGTACTCCCGGTGAACCGATACCATCGGAGGCGAAGCGGGTCGCCCCTGTGCGCTGCCCCTTCCCGCCCAGGTGAATCGGTTCGCTCCGGTTCTCAGGATGCGGTAGAGTTTCCCCCGGAACGAGGGCGTATAGCTCAGTCGGTTAGAGCGCATCCCTGATAAGGATGAGGCCCCAGGTTCAAGTCCTGGTACGCCCACTCGGTTTCACATGGTCAGAGCCTTGCTTCTCCGTTCGGAGAGCAGGGCTCTTTCTGTTGTGGCCCTCATCCGGCCGGGCCCCGCGGCGTTCCCCGCCGGAGGCTTCGTCCACGGGGCTCGCGCCGGCAGGTTGCGCGAGGCCCGGTGACGGCTTCGACGCTCGGGGCCGACACAGGGCAAGATCGGTCAAGCGGCACCGGCCGCGGCCTGAACATACTGGTCGCATGACCGTTCCCACCGGCGAACCGCCCTCCGGGCGCGACCGTCTGCGCGAGCTGCTCGACGCGGTCCTGGACGAGGACAGCACGCGGCTGTCGGACATGGCGGATCGCGCCCACTCCTCACCGTTCCACTTCAGCCGACGGCTCTCACGCGACACCGGGGAGTCACCGGTGGCGTTGCGCCGCCGGGTCCTGCTGGAGCGGGCCGCCTGGCAGATCGGCCAGGGCTCCAGCGTCACCGACGCGGCCTTCGCCGCCGGATACGAGTCGGTGGAGGGCTTCATCCGGGCGTTCACGCGTGCCTTCGGGCACCCGCCCGGTGCCACCACCGCCGGGAGCGGACGGTGGCTGCCCTCGCCGAACGGCGTCCACTTCCATCCGCCGCTCCACCTGTGGGTGGAGGGGAACCCGAGGAGTCGTCCCTCCATGGACCTGACCGCACTGCAGATCCACCACGACGTGGACGACACCGCGTGTCTGCTCCGCCTGGCCGCCGGGCTGTCGGAGCAGGACTACCGGAAGGTGCGGCACCCCGGCCGGACCGTCCTGTCCTGGGACGGCCCGGAGGAGTCCGTCGCCGCCACCCTGGAGCACCTGGTGTGGTCCAAGGAGGTCTGGCTGGCCTCCATCGAGGGCGCGGACTTTCCCGCACGGGGGGCCGACGACCCGGATTCGCTGATCGCGCGCCATGAGGCGGCGGGCGCGCGCTGGATCGCGGCGGTGGACGACATCGGCCGCAGGGACGCCTGGGGTGACCGGCTCATCGACGCCCTGTGCGATCCACCGGAGAGCTTCATGCTCGGCGGGGTCGTGGCGCACGTCCTGACGTACGCGGCGCACCGCAGACAGGCCGTCCGCCACATGCTGCGGTCCGCCGGTGTCGAGGTCGGCCACGGCGACCCGCTGGAGTGGCTGCAGAACCGCAACGGACGACGAGGAGACTTCCCAATGAAGTTGTCAAGCCGCCAAGGTCACCGGGGGTGAACCTTGGTAGGGCGATCCGTCACGGAGCATGGCCCACAGGACGTTGACCCGGCGGCGCGAGAGCGCCAACAGAGCTTGCTTGTGCCCCTTGCCCTCGGCTCGCTTGCGGTCGTAGTAGGCCTTCGAGGCCGGGCACGCCCTCAGGCTCACCAGGGAGGACAGGTAGAAGGCCCGCAAGAGCCCACGATGGTAGCGGCGGGGTCTTCGCAGGTTGCCGCTGACGCGACCCGAGTCGCGGGGTGCCGGGGCCAGACCCGCGAAGCCAGCCAGGCGGTCACCGGTGCCGAACACGGCCATGTCGCCGCCGGTGGCGGCGATGAACTCCGCTCCCAGGAGGGAGCCCATGCCGGGCAGGGTGGTGATCACCCCGGCGTGCGGATGCTCGCGAAACCGGGCCTCGATGAGGGCGTCGGTCTGGGAGATCTCGGTGTTGAGGGCCATCACCCCCTCGGCCAGGCGGGCCACCATCGCCGCAGCCGTCTTCTCCCCGGCAAGCGCGGTGCGTTGGGCCTGGGCGGCTTCGACCGCGGTCCGGGCCAGAGCGGTCGCGCCCTTGACCCCGCGTGCCCGCAGCCAGGTCTCCAACCGTTTGGCACCCAGGCGGCGGATGGCGGCCGGGGTCTGGTAGCCGGCCAGCAGCACAGCCGGGCCCTTGTTGGCCGGGTCCAGGGCTCGTTCCAGGGCGGGGAAGATCTCCAGCAGTTGGGCGCGCAACCGGTTGATCTGTCGTGTTCGGTCGGCCACCAGGTCGGTGCGGCGGCCGGTCAGGATGCGCAGGTCCACGGCGATCTCGTCGCCGGGCCGCAGCAGGCCCGTGTCGCGGCGGACGCGGGCCTGGTCGGCGATGACGAACGCGTCCTTGGCGTCGGTCTTGCCCTCGCCCCGGTAGGTGGCCGAGGCGCGGTGCACGGCCAGGCCGGTCAAGTAGGCCACGGGTTGGCCGTGGGCCAGGAGCAAGCTGATGAGCAGGGCCGCTCCGCCGTGGTTGAGGTCCACGGCCCACAGGGGGTCGGAGTCCAGGGCCAGGACGTCGCCGATCAGGTCGATCAGGTCGGCTTCGTCGTTGGCCACGCGGCGCGAGAGCAGCCGCTCGCCCTGGTCGTTGATGACCACGCAGTGGTGGTGTTGTTTGCCGATGTCCACTCCGGCCCAGATGTGGGGCACGGTCACCTCCGCCAGTTCGTCGCGGTGTCGGGTTCCCTGCAGACGACCGCGCCGGCGTTGTCCTACACAGCGATCTGGTCGCATCTCCCAATGGGCGGTCGGGTCGTCGCGGGGCTCTGGGCGGCCAAGTCTCCTGAGCCATCGAGCGGCTACGCCATGACAGCCATACCCAGAGCCCCTGGGCTAACCGATCTTACGAATGACCAGTTCAGACCCGAGAAAGAAGGTAGGACACACCATGAGCACCGTCTACAACACCGCCACCAGTCTCGACGGGTTCATCGCCGACCAGGACAACTCATTGGAGTGGCTGTTCTCGGTGGCGGGAGCGGAGCCGGCCTCCGAGGGCGGTGAGGCCATCGACGAGGTCGAGGACTTCATCGCCAAGGCGGGCGCGATCGTGATGGGCTCGACCACCTACGAGTGGATCGTGGAATACGAGGGCGGCAAGCCCTGGCCCTACCGGGCCCGTACGTGGGTCCTCACCCACCGCGAGCTCCCCCGGATCGACGGGGACCTGGTCTTCGCCAGTGCCGATACCGACCAGGAGCTGCGGGACCTGCACGCGGACATGGTCGCGGCCGCGGACGGGCGCGACGTGTGGGTGGTCGGCGGAGGCCGTCTGGCCGCGGACCTGGCCCGGCTGGGCCTGCTCGACGAGGTCGTCGTGTCCGTCGCCCCGGTCAGCCTGGGCGGGGGCGCTCCCCTGCTGGACGGGCGGGTGCGGTTGCGTGCTCTGGAGGCGGGCCTCAAGGGCGCCTTCGCCTGCCTGCGGTACGAGGTGGTCCGCGACTGACGCCGGGACACGGCGGCCGACCGCGGCCGCCAACCGATCGTCCCGGCGATCGTCGATCAGGGTTCGTGGGAACGTCGCGTGCGACACGGTCGCCCGCGGTGGCACCGTTCGGCGCGTCGGCCAACACCGCCCGGGGGAGCGGGCACACCGGCCGGAGGGATGCGTGGACCGCGTCCTTCCGGCCGTCGTGCGTTCCGCGTCCTCCTTGGGCCGGGGCTTGGCACGGCCTGCGGAGTTGGGTTTCGGGCATCCGGAAACAGCGATAGTCACAGCGAAGAAAAGGAAGTAGTTGAAAATCGTGCTATTTCCTCGGCAAGTGAATCCGGTGATACCCGATGGGGGCTGAGTCCATAATCCGTCCACATTTCTCCTCCGCGGGCCTTCTTTGTTCTCCGGCCGGCGGAAGGGTTCTGAGGTCGAGCTGCCGTGCGGTCGCCTTCCTGTGTTCGCATGCCGTACGAGCCTGCGTTCGCGCGGTGTGGCCTGGGAATTGGTCATGGTTTTTTCGCATGGTGACGCCCGGGCGGCCCGGCCTCTCGTCCCGCTGCGGGGGTGCGCGGTGGACGCGGCCTGCGGATACTACGCGAAGCATCATCCCTATGACTCTGCGCTGAGGATGATGCCTGTTCGGGGGCTTGGAGCGCTCCCGAAGTGTGATCAGAATCACATGGGATTGCATGTTTCTTCTTCTGTCGTGCCTGATCTCGGCGGGCGTTCGATGCTTCACCTGCACACTCCTCCGAGTGCTTTCCAGTGGGCCCTCGGCCGGAGAAACTCTGCGCATTCACATAAGCACGATGCGTCCTTTGACTTCTTTTTGCGGCCGGTGTCAGATTTGTTCCACTCCTGGGGTTCCTGAGTAAGGGGGTCGCCGGGGGTCATTAGCAACTCGTGTGCCACATGCCGGTTTTTCCGGGTGCTTTGTGGCCGCGTTCAGCGCGGTACACCCCCACAGTCCGCGCTGACCACCCACAAGCGAATCAGGTGAAGATGTACGACGTCATCGTCGTCGGCGCGCGCTGCGCCGGCTCCCCCACCGCGATGCTGCTCGCACGACAGGGATACCGCGTCCTGGTCCTCGACCGCGCCTCGTTCCCCAGCGACACCGTCTCCACCCACTACCTGCACCAGACCGCCCTGCTCAGGCTCAAGGACTGGGGCCTGCTCGACGCCATCGTCGACGCCGGAACCCCGGCGATCCGCGCTATGCACTTCTCCTTCCAGGGCATCGAGCTGAACGGTTTCGCCGAACCGGTCAACGGCGTCGACGCGGTGTACTGCCCGCGCCGGACCCTGCTCGACGACACCCTCGTCACCGGCGCGCGCAAGGCCGGTGCGGAGGTGGTGGAGAACTTCAGCGTCTCCGACCTGCTCTTCGACGACGGCCGGGTGGTCGGCGTCCGGGGGAGCGAGAACAAGGGCCCCGAGCGCGACCTGCGCGCGAAGGTCGTCGTCGGAGCGGACGGTTTCCACTCGACCGTCGCCCGCCGGGTGGGCGCCCAGAACTACAACGTGCGCCCCTCCGCCAACTTCATCTACTACTCCTACTACAGCGGCCTGGACTGGGGCCTGCACCACAAGACCGGCCACAACCGCCGGTGGATCGGAGCCTGGCCGACCAACGACAACCTGACCATGCTGGCCGTGATCTGCAACCGCTCCCACCTCAAGGAGTTCCGCCAGGATCCCGAGGAGCAGTTCCTGGCCACCTTCGACGACGTGGTCCCCGAGATGGGCAAGGAGCTGCGGGAGAAGGGCGAGCGGGTGGAGCCCTTCCGGCCGATGCGCAACCCCGACAACTACTACCGGACCGCGTACGGCCCCGGGTGGGCGCTGGTGGGGGACGCCGGCTACCACAAGGACCCCCTGACCGGTTGGGGCATGGCCGACGCCTTCCTGCACGCCGAGATGCTCGCCGACCGGCTGCACGAGGGGCTCTCCGGCGAGCGCCCCATGGAGGAGGCGCTCGCCGACTACGCGACCGCCCGCGACGAGGAGAGCGAGTCGGTGTACGACTTCACCTGCACCCTCGCCGAACTGGACCTGCCGCCCTTCTTCCGGGCGACCCTCGGCGCGATCGGCCAGAGCCAGAAGTGGACCGACACCATGCTCGGCATCATCGCGGGCACCGTCCACGGTGACGAGATCTTCTCCCCCGAGGGCCTTCAGAAGCTCTACGACGAGGTCGGCGTTCCCGAGGAGGAGCGCATCTACGACCCGACCGCCTGAGCGGTCCCCCTCCACCACACCGTCCGGACCCGCCGCGCCGGTCGGATCCCCTCGCGCGTCGACCCCCGTCCCCACCCCTGGGAGCCGTCATGTCCGAAGCATCCAGCATGTTCGACCTCATCAGTGAGCAGAACGAGGAACGCGAGTACTTCGACACCGGTGGTGTCGGCCAGTCGCACGAGTTCTACACCGGCGAGGAGCAGTTCCTCCGCGAGATGCGGAACATCTACGGCCGCCGCTGGCTACCGGTGGACCACGTCTCCCGGCTCCCCGAGCCCGGGTGCTTCACCACGTTGAACATCGGCAGCGGGTCCATCCTCCTGCTGCGCGGTGACGAGGGGATCCAGGCGTACCACAACTACTGCCGCCACCGCGGGTACAAGCTGGTGGAGGAGGCCGTGGGCAAGCGGCAGAGCCTCGTGTGCATCTACCACTGCTGGGTGTACAACCGCAATGGCGGGCTCAAGTCGCTGAACGGCACCTATCTCGACCACTTCTTCGACAAGGAGAAGAACGGCCTGCTCCGGGTGAGCACCGAGATCCGCCACGGCGTCGTCTTCGTCTGCTTCGCGGAGGATCCACCGGACCTGGACGAGGCCCTGGGCGAGTTCGACCGGTTCGCCAACGCCTACGAGCTGGCCGACCTGCGGTGCGTCCAGTACAAGGACTACCCGGTGGCCTCCAACTGGAAGCTCGTCGCGCACAACGTCAACGAGAGCCTCCACTTTCCCACCGCCCACAAGGATCTGCACAAGGTCACCGACTTCGACGACGCGGGCACCTACGACCTCAAGGGCGACGACATCGTCGGGGCCTGGCAGATGCTGCGCGAGGGGTACAACTCCATCTCCACGACCGGCCGGAGCGATCGCGCGCCCATGCCGCTCGTACCGCCGGAGGACCGCCGCAAGGTCAACTGGATCACCATCCTGCCGAACCTGCTCTTCGGAATGACCAGCGACTACGTGATGATGCAGTGGGTCTGGCCCGAGAGCCCCGGCTCCTGCGTCGTGCGCCACTTCTGGCTGTTCCACCCGGCCGAGACGGCCAAGGAGAGCTTCTCCCACGAGCCCGTCTTCGCGCTCTGGGACAAGGCCAACTACGAGGACTGGGAGCTGTGCGAGCGCACCCACCGCGGCCTGTCCAACCCCATGTGGAGTCCGGGACAGCTGTCCCTGGACGAGGAGGTCGTGGCGCAGATCGACGCCTGGGTCCTCAGCCACACGCGTGACACGGAGGCCGGAGTATGAGCGTGGACTGCTACCTGATCGGCGGCACGCGCGTCCTCGTCTCCTGCGCGGAGGCGCTGCTCTCCCACGGCGTCCGGATCCGGGGGATCCTCTCCGAGGACGCCGCCGTGGAACGGTGGGCCCGCGAGCGGGACATCGAACTCATGGACCCGCACGGCGACCTGGTCGAGACCCTGTCCGGACAGCCCTTCGACCTCCTGCTCAGCATCGTCAACTTCCGGGTCCTGTCCGCGGAGGTCCTGTCCCTGCCGCGGGTCGCGGCGCTGAACTTCCACGACGGCCCCCTGCCCGCGTTCGCGGGCAGCAACATCGCCTCCTGGGCGCTGTACGAGGGAGTACGCAGGCACGCGGCCTCCTGGCACCTGATGACGGAGCAGGTCGACGCGGGAGCGGTGGTGGCCGAGCGCTGGTTCCCGGTCCGCGACCTGTCCACCGCGCTCTCCCTGACCTACGAGACCGCACAGGTCGGCATCGACCTGTTCACGGAGATGGCCCCCGTGCTGGCGGAGGGACGCGTCCCCGAGCCGGTGGCCACCGACGGCGCCGCGACGCGGCGCCACTTCGCCCGCGCCGACCGCATGGCCGGCGGCGGCGTCGTGCACGCGGGGATGACGGCCGCCGAGGCGGGACGCCTGTCCAAGGCCATGGACTTCGGCTCCTTCCCCAACCCGGTCGGCGTTCCGGCGTTCGCGACCGGCCAGGACGCCGTCTTCGTCGGACAGATCCGCACGCTCGACCGGGACGAGGAGTACTCGCGCCCCACCGTGCTCAGCGTGACCGACTCGCAGATCCGCATCGCGGCGGCCGACGCCGACATGGTCCTGAGCGACTTCACCTCGACCGAGGGCGACACGCTCAGCGGACGGGGCGCGGCGCAGCGGCTGGGCCTGCGAGCGGGCGAACCGGTTCCCGCGCCGGCCGAGGGGTTCCTCGACGAGGTCGAGCGCGCACAGCCCGGATTGCGCGGCCGCGAGCACAGGTGGCGCGACCGCCTCGCGGACGTGCGCACCCTTCCGCTGGACTCCGACGACTTCTCCGCGCACGCGTCGCACTACAACCGCTTCGAACTGGCCTTCCTCCCGATGTGCGCGGAGGACCGCGCCCGTGTCCGCGAGGCCTTCCTGGGGGTTCTCGCCGAGCGCGCCGGAGCCGCCGCGTTCGACTTCGGCTGGTCCCCGCGGGAGGCGCAGGACCTGGCCGAGCGGACCCACGGGCTGGTCACCACCCGTGTGCCGATCCGCTTCGACGCGGACGAGCCCGGCCGTACCGAACGGGAGCTGGACAGGGCCCGGCGCTGGGGTCTGTACGCGACCGACCTGGAGGTGCGGCTGGGCCTGGCCACGCGTCCACCGGGCGCCGAAGGCCCCTCGTTCACCCGGGTGATGGTCCTGGAGCGCTTCCGGGAGGACCCGGCGGCGGTCGCCTCCGACACCGAGGTCGCCCTGGTGCTGCCCCCCGACGGAGTCCCGGCGGTGTTCGCGCGCGAGACCGCGATGTCCGACGACGCGGCGCTGGACTTCGTCGACCTGGTCGAGGAGCGCCTGTACGCGGAACCGGACCGAGGGGACGGGAGCGCCGGTACGCCGACCGCCGCCCAGGAGCCGACGCCGCGGTCCTCCGCAGACGAGGGCGCGCCCGCCGGCTCCCCCGGTACCGTCGTCGACCTGGTGGCCCGCGTGTGGGAGCGGAGCCCCGACTCGGTGGCCGTTCGCACCGCGGACTCCGTGCTCACCTACGCGGAACTGGAGTCCTGGTCCGCCGCCATCCGCGACGAGCTGGTCGAACGCGGGGTCGGTCCCGGGTCCGTCGTGGCCCTGCTCACCGGTCGAGGACCGGAACTCGTCCCGTCCATGCTGGGTGTCGCCCGCACGGGAGCGGCGTTCCTTCCGCTGGACCCGGGATACCCCCAGGAGCGGCTGCGGACCTACGCGCAGATCTCCGATGCCGCGCTGGTCCTGACCACGGCCGATCTGGAGGGGAACGCGCACTTCGTGGGCACCCCCGTGCTCGTGCCGGAGCCCGGTCGGAGACCGGGGGCGGTCGCTGGGGCGGCTGAGGCGGCTGAGGCGGGGTCCCTGGCCTACGTCCTGTTCACGAGCGGCTCCACCGGCACCCCGAAGGGGGTCGAGGTCGGTCACGCCGCGCTGGCCAACTTCCTGGAGGGGGTCGGAGGGGTCCTGGACCTCCACCCCGGGGCGCGGGTGCTCGCCCACACCACCGTCGCCTTCGACATCTCCCTCCTCGAACTCCTCCTCCCCCTGGTCCGGGGAGCCACGGTCGAACTGGCCGACGAGGACACCGTCGCCTCCCCGGAGGCACTGACGGACCTGGCGGACGCCATGGACCTGGTGCAGGCGACACCGAGCCTGTGGCGGCTGCTGCTCGACACCGGGTGGCGCCCGCGGCCCGGCCTGGTGGCGCTCTCCGGTGGCGAGGCCCTGCCGCGGACCGTCGCCGAGGCGCTGCACGGGGCGGGCACCGAGCTGTGGAACATGTACGGCCCGACCGAGGCCACCATCTGGGTCTCCGCCCACCGGGTACGTGAGCTGGAGCGCGGCTTCGTCCCCCTGGGCGCCCCGCTGCCCGGGCTGGAGCTGCACGTCCTGGACGAGGACCTGGCGCCCGCGGCCTCCGGCGGCACGGGTGCCCTGTACATCACCGGAGTCGGCCTCGCCGAGGGCTACCGTTCGCGCCCGGACCTGACCTCGGCGGTCTTCGTCACCCTCCCGGACGGCCGGCGCGCCTACCGGACCGGCGACGACGTCCGGCTGCACCCGGACGGGGCGGTCGAGTGGATCGGCCGCGCCGACGCCCAGATCAAGGTCCGCGGCAACCGGATCGAACCCGGTGAGATCGAGGCCCACCTGGAGAGGTTGGACGGGGTGTCGGCGGCCGTGGTGACCGCGGTCCCCTTCGAGGGAACGGGGGCGCCGAGGCTGACGGCCTACCTCGTCACGACCGCGCCGCTCGCCCGGGCGGACCTGGACGAGTGGCTGGCCGAACGGCTGCCCGCCTACATGGTCCCGGACGCCTACGTCCCCCTGGACGCCCTGCCCCTGACCGAGAACGGCAAGGTGGCCCGGGGGCGGCTGCCCGTTCCCACGCGGGACACCGTCATCCGCAGCGGCACTCCGGCCGCCTCCTCCGGGCAGGCGCCCCGCGAGGAGCCCGCCACCGTTCCCGCGGTCCCGGCCGCCGAACGCATCGCGGCGGTGTTCGCCCGGGTCCTCGGGCACACGGAGTTCGGCACGGAGGACAACTTCTTCGACCTCGGCGGGGATTCGGCCAACGTCGTCCGCGCCGCGGCCACCGTCAGCGAGGAACTCGGTGTCGACGCGGGGTCGCCCCTGATCTTCGCGACCGGCACCCCCGAACGGCTCGCCTCGGCGGTGGGCTTGGCGGACACCGCGCCGCCGCCCGTGGCGGCCGGGGAGACCGGGGCCGCCGCGGACACCCGTTCCGGGGCGCCGTCCGTCGCCGCTCCCCCCGACCCGTCCCCCGCCGTGGCTCCCCCCTCCGAAGCCGATCCGGAGGGCGCACTGGCCGTCATCGGCATGGCCTGTCGCTTCCCCGGAGCCGCGACACCGGACGACTTCTGGGCGGACCTGGCCGAGGGAGTCGACCGCGTGGGTCCCGCGCCGCACGGCAACCGCGGGTGGGGACACCTGTGGGAGCGGATGGAGCGGCACCGGGCGGGCTGGGTCGAGGGCGTCGAGGACTTCGCCCCGGAGCGCTTCGGGCTGGGGGACCGCGAGGCCCGGCGCCTGGACCCGCTCCAGCGGCTCATGCTCAGTGTGACGGACGAGGCGCTGGAGTCCAGCGGACACGACGGCTCCTCGCTCGGAGCCGGGACCGGGGTGTTCGTCGGCACCATCGCGAGCGACTTCCCCGAGATCCTCGCGGGGAGCGCCGGGCACGAGGATCCGCACGCGGCCACCGGGACGGCCATGTCCATGATCGCCAACCGACTCTCGTACACGTTCGGCTGGTCGGGGCCGAGCCTGGCCGTGGACACGGCCTGCTCGTCCTCCCTGGTCGCACTGGACCAGGCGCGCACGTACCTGCGGGCGGGCATCGTGGACGCCGCCGTGGTCGGCGGTGCCAACCTGATCCTGACCCCGGACAAGAGCCTGGCGTTCCGCCGCAACGGGATGCTCTCCCCCACGGGTGCCTGCCACACCTTCGACGACGGAGCCGACGGCTACGTGCGGGGCGAGGGCTGCGGTGTGGTCGTCCTCAAACGACTCGCCGACGCCCGCCGCGACGGGGACCCCGTCCTGGCGGTGGTGAACGGCACCGCCGTCAACCACACCGGCGACCACTCCGGTTTCCTCACCGCGCCGAGCACCACCGCGCAGCAGGACGTGATCCGCCGGGCCATGGCCGACTCGGGCGTGTCGCGCGTCGGCTACGTGGAGGCTCACGGGACGGGTACGAGTCTCGGCGACATCATCGAACTGGAGTCCCTGCGCTCCGCCCTCGCCGACCACCCGCGCGGTTCCGTCGCGATCGGGTCGGTCAAGAACGCGATCGGTCACCTGGAACCGGCCGCGGGCATCGCCGGACTGATCAAGACCGTGCTGGCCCTCCAGGCCCGGCGGATCCCCCCGCTGTCGCACCTGGAGGCGCCCAACCGGGGGTTCGCCTTCGAGGACTCGCCCCTGTACGTGTCCGCCCGTCTGGACGAGTGGCGCGGTCCGTCGGCGGCCGGCGTCAGCAGTTTCGGCTTCGGCGGGGTCAACGCGCACGCGGTTCTCACCGCGCCCACCGAGGAAGCGGACGGGACGGAGGACGACGGCCCGCACCTCATGGTCATGAGCGCGGACTCGGAGCGGTCCCTCCGCGTCCTGGCGGGACGCTACCTGCGACTGCTGAACTCCCCGCACCGGCCCCCGCTGGCGGCCATGTGCGCGACCGCTCGGCTCAGGCCGGGGCGGACGCACCGCCTGGCCTGCGTCGTCTCCAGCTCTGAGCAGCTGGAGGACAAGCTCCACCTCTTCCTGGCGGGGGTCGGGGACACGCGCTCACTCCACACCGGCCAGGTCCAGGGGCCTGTCGGTACGCGGGAACGGTCGGCCGAGTCCGGTTCCCGCGAGGAACTGGACCGGGCCGCGCGCTCGTTCGTGCGGGGGCACGATCTGCCGGATGCCCCCTCGCGCACCCGCCGGGTCCGGTTGCCGTCGACACCGCACGAGGAACGGCGGCTGTGGCTGGAACCCGCCACGGACGCGGTGTCCCCCTCCACAGCCGGGGTGACCTGGTCACACCTGCCGGAGGCCGCCGAGCACATCGTTCGGGGCAGGCCCGTGCTCCCGGCCGCCGGCTACCCGTTCCGCGCGGCGGAGCTCCTGGGAAGGAACGAGTTCCGGCTGACCGACGTGGTGTTCCGCGCCCCCGTCATCGACCCTGTCGCGCTGCGCGGGGCCCGCGAGGAGGGCAGGCTCCTGTTCCGCGACGACACGGGCGCCCTGGTCTGCGAGGCGCGCGTCGGCACGGACGAAGCCCCCTCGTTGGAGGAGGGGCCCTCCGCGGGCGCCCTTCCGGTCGACGTGGCGGCGATGTACGAGGGCCTCGCGCGAGCGGGGCTGGAGTACGGCCCCGGGTACCGGTGTGTGCGGTCGGCCTCCTCCCTGCCGGGTGAGGCGTTCGGCGTCCTGGAGGGCGGATCCTCACAGGGCCCGGTCGATCCGCACCTGCTGGACGGCGCCTTCCAGGTCGCCCTCCTCGCGTGCGGGGCGCGCGGTCTGTACGTCCCCTTCTCGGTGCGTTCACTCAGCGTCCTCGGCCCCCTCCGGGGAGCGGCGCGGGTGTACGCGCGCCGGGAGCGCGTCGCCGCGGGCGGGGAGACGGTGACCGCGAGCCTGGTGGTCTCGGACGAGTCCGGCCCGGTCGCCGAGGTGGTCGAGATGACCTGGAAGCGGCTCGCGGCCGCGCCGCCGGACGGGGGCGCCGGGGCGGACCCGTCCACCGGACGCGCCGCGCCCCGCCCGGTACCCGCGGTCGACCCAGCGGCCAACGGCCACGGACCGGTGCCCGGTACCGCGAACGGACAGCACGGGGCGCCCGGGGCATCCGGGGCGGCCGGCGCGCCCGGTGGGGGCGACCTGACCTCGGCCGTGATCGGCTGGGTGGCCGGGGCGCTGGAGATCGACGTCGAGGAGATCGATCAGGAGGCGCCCCTCCAGCAGCTCGGAATGGACTCCATGCTGTCGGTGTCGATGGCCCAGGACATCGGCGAACGGCTCGATGTCGCCCTACCGCCCACGCTCCTGTTGGAGACGGGGACGGTCACCGCCCTGGTGGCGGAGCTGCGCGACCGGTACGGGGTCACCTCCGCACCGGGGTCGGCGGCCCCGGCGCCCTCCGCGCCGGCGCGACCCGAACCGGCCGGCGCCCCGGCCGCGCCGCCGCGGGACGCGGTCCCGTCGGCACGGACCCCGTCCCCGGCCCCGTCGCCGCCCCCGGCCCCGTCCCCGGCCGTCGGCGCTCCCCCTGCCGGGGCGGCCGCCGAGGACCGGGGGGACGACGGGGACGACGGGGACGACCTCCATGACATCGCGGTCATCGGGATCGACGGTGTGTTCCCCGGCGCCTCGGACATGGACGAGCTGTGGCGGGTCCTGGCCGGAGGCGAGGACCACGTACGCGAGGTGCCGGCGGACCGGTGGGATCTGGAGGAGTACTACTCCACCGACCAGGAGCCCGGCAGCGTCTACCTGCGGGAGGCCGGGTTCGTACGCGAGTGGGACGAGTTCGATCCGGCGTTCTTCCGTATCTCGCCCTCCGACGCCCGGTGGATGGACCCCCAGCAGCGGCACCTGATCCAGTCGGTGTGGCGGACGCTGGAGGACGCCGGTCCCGCCGGGGCGCGCCGGGACCTGACGGTCGGTGTGTTCGTGGGCGCCAGCTACCAGCACTACCGCGACCAGGTGGTGGGCGACGTCGTGCCGACCGCGGCCGCCCTGGGCAACCACAACGCCATCCTCGCCAACCGGGTGAGCCACTTCCTGGACCTGCGTGGGCCGAGCATGACGATCGACACCCTGTGCTCGTCGTCGCTGGTGGCCCTGCACCAGGCGGTGCGCAGCATCCGCGGGGGCGAGTGCGACCAGGCCGTCGTCGCGGGAGTGCACATGGGCCTGTCGCCGCAGTACTTCCAACTGGGGTCGCGGCTGCGCTCGTTCTCCCCGTCGGGTCGGTCGAGGGCGTTCGACGCCGCCGCCGACGGGTTCGTGCCGGGTGAGGGTGTGGTCACCCTGCTGGTCAAGCCGCTCGGGCGGGCGCTGCGCGACGGTGACCGCGTGCACGCGGTGATCAGGGGCACGGCCGTCAACCACGGCGGCCGCTCCAGCGGGCTGACCGTGCCCAACGGCACCGCGCAGCGGGACGTCATCTCGGCGGCGTTGCGGGACGCGGGTGTGGACGCGGGCACGGTGACGATGGTGGAGGCGCACGGGACGGGGACGCCGTTGGGTGATCCGATCGAGGTGGAGGGCCTGACGGAGGCGTTCCGCGCCCACACGGACCGGCGCCAGTTCTGTGCGATCGGGTCGGTCAAGTCCAATATCGGTCATCTGGAGCCGGCGGCGGGGTTGGCGGGTCTGGCCAAGGTGGTGCTGGCGATGCGGCACCGCACGATCCCCGCCACCCTCCACCTGGACCACCCCAACCCGCACATCAGCTTCGAGTCCGGTCCGTTCTATCCGGTGGGCGAGTCGGTGGCGTGGGAGCCTCCGGCGGGTGTGCCGCGTCGTGCGGGGTTGAGCGCGTTCGGGATGGGCGGGGTCAACGCCCATGTCGTGGTGGAGGAGCCGCCGGTCCTGCCCGACCGGACCTCGGACCTGCCCCAGCAGGCCCACCTGCTCAAGGTCACGGCCTCCACCGAGGAGGCCCTCCGGCGGATCGCGGGCGACTACGACGACCACCTGGCCGACCTCCCGGACGGGGGGTTCGCCGACTTCGTCCGTACGGCCAACGTCGGACGGACGGACCACCGCCACCGGGCGGTGATCGCGGTGACCGACCGGGAGTCGGCGCGCAAGGGTCTGCGTGCTGTGGCTTCTGGTGAGGTGGCTGTGACTGCTGTGCGTAATCGGTCGGTTCCTACGGCGTTCGTGTTCACGGGGCAGGGGTCGCAGCACTGGGGGATGGGTCGGGCGTTGTATGCGGCCGAGCCGGTGTATCGGGAGGCGATCGATGAGTGTGAGGAGTTGTTGGGGGGCCATGTGTCGGTTCCCTTGCGGGAGGTGTTGTTCGGGGACGATCGGGCTTTGTTGGATCGGACCGGGTTCGCGCAGGTGGCGATCGTGTCGACGCAGGTGGCGTTGACGAGGTTGTTGCGGGGGTGGGGTGTGGTCCCGCAGGTGGCGATCGGGCACAGCTTGGGGGAGTTGTCCGCGGCGTGGGCGTGCGGGGTGTTCGGTCTGGGTGATCTGTTGCGGTTGACGGCGGTGCGTGCCCGGTTGATGCAGGCGCGGCCGTCGCAGGGGTCGATGGCGGCGGTGACGGGTCCGGTGGAGGAGACCGTGCGTCTTCTGGGGGAGTTTCCGGAGGTCGAGGTCGCTTCGTTCAACTCCGCTGATCATGTGACGGTGACGGGTCCGTCCGGGCAGGTCGCGCGGTTGGTGGAGGGTCTGGGTGCGCGTCGGGCGCGGTTGTTGAATGTCTCGCATGCGTTCCATTCGGCGCATATGGAGGGTGCGGTGGGGCCTTTCGCCGAGGTGTTGGCGCAGACGCCGATGCGGGTTCCGGGGGTGCCGTTGGTCAATGGTCTGACGGGGCGGTGGCATACGGAGGAGTCGGTGACGGATCCGGGGACGTGGGCGGCGCAGGTGCGGCGGCCGGTGCGGTTCCGTGAGGGTGTGGAGGCGGTGCGTGCGTTCGGGGTCGGGCATTTCTGGGAGGTGGGGCCGCAGCCGCATCTGACTCCGCATGTGCGGGCGACGGTGGGTCAGGCTGGTGCGGGTTGGTATACGACGTTGCGCAGGAACCACCCCGAACAGCGGAGCCTGTACCAGTCCGTCGCGGCCTACCTCAACGCCGGTGTCGGGCGCCTCGACTGGGACGCCCTGCACGCGGACAAGGGCGGTCGGACCGTCACCATCCCGGGCTACCCCTTCGTACGCCAGAACCTGTCCGCCGAACCGCTCCGCGGACGGCGTGTCCCCGAGCGGCCCGAAGCGGCCGCCCACCCCTTGGTCGACAGCATGGACGAAGAGAGGCGAGGGGCCCTGTGAGTATCCGCACGCGCACCTACGGGAAGACCTTCGACGACTCCGGCGCGCTCCTGGACCAGCACCGGTTCCGCGGTCGCGCCCTCCTCCCGGCCGCCGCGCAGGTCGAGATGATGATGTTCGCCGTTCTCCAGGGGGAGGACTTCGCCCCGAGCGAGCTGCGCGACCTCGCCTTCCCGCGTCCGCTGGCCCTCGGAAGGGGCGAACGGGAACGGGTCGGAATGGAGGCCCGGTACCACGACGACGGACGGGTCGACCTCGCCCTGCGCGCCGAGGGGCGGCGGGTGCTGTCCACGGCCTGGGGAAGGCGGTCGGACGCCCCGCCCCCCGCCCCTTGGGCGGAGCCGGAGACGACGCGGTTCGACCCCGACGAGCTGTACTCCGCCTGGGCCGCGTCGGGCCTGGAGTACGGACCCGACCTGCGGGTCGTGCGATCGCTGTCGGCCGCCGGCGGCCACGTGACCGCCGAACTCGACGGCACCGACACCGCGGGGCCCTGGCTGCTGCACCCCCACGTGGTGGACGGGGTCCTCCAGCTGGCGAGCGTGGCCGTGCAGGACCCCGGGACGGCCTCCGACACGCGGGTGACCGTGCCCGTGGGGGTGGACCGGCTGGCCGTGTACGCGCCCGTCCCACCGCGCGTAGGTGTCCGTGTCCGCCGGGTTCGCGCCTCCGACGACCGCCTCGTCGCCGACGCCCAGATCCTCGCCCCGGACGGGAGCGTCGTCGCGGTCGTGGAGGGGGTGCGCATGCACAGGGCGGCCTCCCCCGGTCGTCCGGTGCCCGGCGGCCGGATCCACTGGGCCCCGGCCGAGCCCGGAGCGTCCCAGCCGATCGACGGCACCTGGGTGGTCCTGCGCCCGCCGACGGACCGTCCGTCCCCCCTCGCGGAGGAGGCCGCGCGCGTGCTGAGAGAGCGGGGAGCACAGGTCGTCGAGGTGGTACCGCCCGCCGCAGGCGCCTCCGGCGGGCTCGCGGACCGGGACTTCGAGAAGCTCTGGGAAAGGGTCGGCGAGGTGTCCGGCGTGGTCCACCTCCGGTCGACCGGTGCCGCGCGCGACGACGAGGACGAGTTCGGTGCCGGGGTGTACACCTGCCTGCACGCGGTCCGGACCCTGGCCTCCCACCGCAGGGACGCACGGTTCGTCGTGGTCACCGAGAACGCCCAGCCCGTGGTCGAGGCGGACCGTCCGGTTCCGGCCCGCTCCGCGCTGTGGGGGCTGGTCCGCACGGCCGCGATCGAGTACCCCGGGCTGGCCGTGCGACTGGTGGACGCCGGGCCCGGGGGCCGGACGCGACGGGTCATGGCCGACGCCCTGGGCTCGGGCCCCCTGGAGTCGGCCCACCGCGACGGCGTGCGCTACGAGCCCTCCCTGGTGGCCGCCCTCTCCCCGGGCCGCGGCGCCGACATCCGCCCGGACGGCCGGTACCTGATCCTGGGAGGTCACGGAGGGATCGGAGTCGCGGTCGCCGAACGCCTCGCCAGGGATGGGGCGGGCGAGCTGGTCCTGGTCGGCCGCTCCGGCCCGAGCCCGGAGGTCGCCGAGCGGCTGTCCGGACTCGACTGCCGTGTGCGCTCGCTGCGCGCCGACGCGTCCGTCCCCGGTGAACTCGCCTCGGTGGTGTCGGAGCTGCTCACCGACGGGCGGGGACTGGCCGGGGTGGTACACGCCGCCGGGATCCTCAGGGACGGGCTCATCCGCGGAGCCGATGTCGAGGACCTGACGGCCGTCATGCGGCCCAAGGTGGCCGGAACCCGAGAACTGGCCGCGGCCGTGTCCGGGTTGGATCTGGACTTCGCGGTGTTGTTCGGCTCGGTCTCGGGAACCTTCGGCAACCTGGGGCAGGCTGGATACGCCGCGGCCAACGCCTACCTCGACGGCTTCGCGCACACCATGGGCCGTCCGTGGACGACTGTGTCCTGGGGTCTGTGGGGCGAGGTGGGCATGGGTGTCGAGGTGGCCGACCAGTTGCGTCGGCGCGGCGTGCGCCCCCTGGGCACGGAGGAGGCCCTGGACGCGCTCATGGCCGTCCTGGGCGGAGGCGACCGGAGGGTGGTGGTCGCCCACCCCGACGGCCGGGGCGTTCCCCACCCCGTCGCACCGCCCCCCGCCGCGCAGTCCCCCGCCACACCGCCCCCCGCCGCGCGGCCGACTCCCCCCGCCGGATCCGAGGGCGGCCCGGAGTCCGCTCCAGTCGGCCTCGCGGAGCGGGTCCAGCGTTTCCTCGCCGCGCGCCTGGGCTTGGACGCCCTCTCCCCGAACACTCCGCTGGCCGACTACGGCGTCGACTCCATCATGAGCGTGGAGATGTCGGAGGAACTCTCCCGGATCGTGGGCGCGGACCTGCCGGCGACCCTCTTCCTGGAGTACCCGGACGCCGCAGGAGTGACCAGGGCGCTGACCGAGCAGTACGGCGTGCCCGCCTCGGCGCCCGCCGAGGCGGCGGAATCCCCGTCGGAGGAGGCGGTGCACCGCCCCGGAGCCGCGGACGCCCCGACCGAGGAGCGGCTCCCGGATCCCGACGGACCGGACGCGGTCGACGCGTCCGACGGCGAACCTGGCGCGTCCGCCCGCCCCGGGGACATCGCGGTCGTCGCGGTCTCCGGCGACCTGCCCGGAGGACGCGGCCTGGAGGGATTCTGGGAACTGCTGGAATCGGGGGACACGGCCTTCACCGAGGTGCCCGCGGAGCGCTGGGACCTCGGCCTGCTGACCGAACCTGGGGCCCCGGACGGGGAGGAGGCGCCCGCGGAGCACTGCCGCAGCGGTGCCTTCCTCCGGCTCGGCGGCGACTTCGACCACCGCTTCTTCGGCACATCGAGGCGCGAAGCCGACGAGATGGACCCCCAGCAGAAACTCCTGCTGGAGCACGCGTGGCGGGCCGTGGACGAGGCTGGGCTGCACGGCCGGTCCGACATCGGGGTGTTCGTCGGGGCGACCTACGAGCACCACCGCGACGCCTCAGGCCTGGAGCGGGTCGGCCCGCACACGGCCCTGGGCTCGATGAACGCCGTGCTGGCGAACCGGATCTCCTACACGCTCGACCTGACCGGCCCCTCCCAGACCGTCGACACGCTGTGCTCGTCCTCGCTGGTCGCGCTGCACCAGGCGGTCCACGCCCTGCGCTCGGGCCAGTGCGGTGCCGCGATCGTGGCCACCTGCCACGTGGGCCTCACCCCCTGGTACTACCGGAGTCTCACCCGCATGGGGGCGCTCTCCCCCGGCCGGCCGCACCCCTTCGACGAGCGCGCTGACGGTTTCGTCCCCGGCGAGGGCGCGGTCGCGATGGTGCTCCGCCCCCTGGCCGACGCCGAACGCGACGGCGACCACGTCTGGGGCGTCGTCCGCGGTAGCGCGGTCAACCACGGCGGGCGCGGGGGAGCCCTGCCCGTCCCGCGCGCCTCGGCTCAGGAGGCCGTCATCCGCGCGGCCCTCGCGGACGCCGACACCCCTCCCGAGGAGGTGACGTTGATCGAGGCGCACGGGACGGCCACCCGGCTCGGTGATCCGATCGAGGTCGCGGCGCTGACCGAGGTCTTCGGAACCGGAACCGGACCGCGCCTGCTGGGGTCGGTGAAGGCCAACATCGGCCACCTGGAACCCGCGAGTGGAATGGCGGGCCTGGTCAAGGTACTGCTGTGCATGCGCTACGGCGTCGTTCCCCCGCTGGCCGGGTACGAGCGGCCCTCCACACGGCTCGACCTGGACGCGGCGGGGCTGTCGGTGAACACCGGGACGGTGCCGTGGCCCGGGGCGCGTCCCCGGGTCGCCGGGGTGAGCGCCTTCGGGATGGGCGGGACCAACGCCCACGTCGTCGTGGCCGAGCACGTCGCCCGGCCGGACCGGTCGCCCCGACCGGACGCCGAGCACGTCCTCGTCCTGTCCGGACACACCCCCGAGGCCCTGGCCGAACGCGTCTCCGACGCGGTCCGCTGGCTTCCCGAGTCCGACGCCGACCTGGCTGACGTGTGCTTCTCAGCCGCTGTGGGCCGGGATCACCGGGAGTTCCGGGCGGCCTTCCACGGCGGTGACCGGGAGCGGGTCCTGGCGGGGATGCGGCGGGTCCTGAGGGAGGGGCGGGTGGCTGGCCGCTCCGTCCGAGGCGACGGCTCGCCCGCCTCGGGGCCCGTCGCCGACCTGGCCGCCCGTTTCGTCGAGGGCGCGGACGCGGACTGGCGCCAGGTCTACCCGAGGGGCCGCCGGGTCGTCCTGCCCGCGTATCCGCTCGGCGGGTACACGGCGTCGTCCCCCGGGGCCGACCGGGAGACCGCCGGGGCGCCGTCCGCCAGGATCGCCGACGAGCGTCCGGCACGCGTGCCGCTGCCGGACGGGCGCGACACGGAACTGCTGGTCGAGCAGCACCGGGTGTTCGGCGAACCGACGGTACCGGCCGCGCTCCTGCTGCTGCGGGCCCTGGACCGGGTGGGCGACGCGTGCGACGTCGTCTTCGCCGCGCCGGGAACCGGCCCGGGGCCGCTGACGGACGAACTGTCCGCCGGGACCCTGACCCTGAGCTGGGGTGGCCGCCGTATCGCGCGGGCTCGTGCGGGTGCGGGACGTCCGGCCGAGCCGGCTCCGGACGTGCCCGACGAACTGGACCGCACCCTGGACCCGGTGGGGCTGTACGCGTGGTTCGCGGCGCACGGGGTGGAGTACGGAGCCGACCTCGCGGTCATCGAGGGGGTGCGCTACGACGTCACGACGGCCGAGTGCTCGGTCCGCCGCCCCTCCGGCCGCTCGGACGGGGCCGCGGCGGTCGCCGCCGTGGACGCGGCGTTGCAGGCCATGGCGGTCCTGACGATGGCGGATCGGTCCGCTGACGGGGGCACCCTGCTTCCGGCGTCCGTGTCGGGGCTCGACCTGTCCGGCGACCCCTCGCGCACCGCGAGCGTCCTCGTGCGGCTCGTCGCCAGGGAGGCGGACGGGACGCGTGTGGCGGACAGTGCACTCCTGGACGACGAGGGGCGGCCTCTGCTCGTCCTGACGGGCGTCCGGTACCGGCCCGTGTCCCGACCGGGCGGGGAGGAGCCGGAGTCCCCCGCGGAGTACGCTTCGCGACCGGCCGGCCTCGACCCGCTCCCCGCCCCCGCCCCCGCGCCCGACGCTTCTCCGGCCGCCGGGGTGACCGGGGTCGTTGGGGCCCTGCTGCGCGAACCCGACCTGACACCGGACACGCCCTTCACCCTGCTCTCCCTCGACTCGATGCTGGCGACCGAGATCGCCCAGCGCCTGGAGGCCGAGCTGGGCGTACGGGTCGGCTCCCTCGACGTCATGGAGGCCGCCGACTGTCGCGCGCTGGCCTCCGCGATCGGGGCCCCCGTCGCAGTGGCGGGGGACCCCGTGCGCGACCCCGGGGCCGCACTGCCCGAAACCGTGGCGGAGGCACCGGCGCCGGTGCCGTCCGAGCACGTCGCGGAACCGGCGCCGACACCGTTCGAGCGAGTCGCGCCACGGGTGGACGGGGCGCGGCCCGAGGACGTCGCGGTGGTCGGTCTGTCCGTGGCCGTCCCGGGAGCGCACACCCCCGACGCGTTCTGGCGGCTGCTGGCGGAGGGCGGGAACGCCGTGGCGCCCGCCCCCGACGACCGTTGGGAGGGCACCGCGCCCCGGCCCGAGGGCGGGTTCCTCAGCGGCATCGACTCCTTCGACGCCCGGCTGTTCGGCGTGTTCGCCAAGCAGGCCAAGGTGCTCGACCCCCAGTCCCGCTGGCTGATGCGGGGCGCGTGGGAGTGCCTGGAGTCGGCGGGCACGGCGCCCACCTCCGTGGCGGGCTCCCGGACCGGTGTGTTCGTGGGCGCCAGTTACCAGCACTACCGCGAGTACAACGTCGAGCCCGAACTGGACGCCCTGAGCGGTCTGGGCAACCACAACGCCTTCCTCGCCAACCGGGTGAGCCACTTCCTGGACCTGCGTGGGCCGAGCATGACGATCGACACACTGTGCTCGTCGTCGCTGGTGGCCCTGCACCAGGCGGTGCGCAGCATCCGCGGGGGCGAGTGCGACCAGGCCGTCGTCGCGGGGGTCCGCCTCGCGCTGTCACCGTTGCACTACCACGCCATGCGGAGCCTGAAGGCGCTGTCCCCGTCGGGTCGGTCGAGGGCGTTCGACGCCGCGGCCGACGGGTTCGTGCCGGGTGAGGGTGTGGTCACCCTGCTGGTCAAGCCGCTCGGGCGGGCGCTGCGCGACGGTGACCGCGTGCACGCGGTGATCAGGGGCACGGCCGTCAACCACGGCGGCCGCTCCAGCGGGCTGACCGTGCCCAACGCCGAGGGGCAGCGTGAGGTGGTCTCGGCGGCGTTGCGGGACGCGGGTGTGGACGCGGGCACGGTGACGATGGTGGAGGCGCACGGGACGGGGACGCCGTTGGGTGATCCGATCGAGGTGGAGGCGCTGACGGAGGCGTTCCGCGCCCACACGGACCGGCGTCAGTTCTGTGCGATCGGGTCGGTCAAGTCCAATATCGGTCATCTGGAGCCGGCGGCGGGGTTGGCGGGTCTGGCCAAGGTGGTGTTGGCGATGCGGCACCGCGTGATTCCGGCGACGTTGCATGTGGAGCGGCCGAATCCGCATATCGACTTCGCGTCTTCTCCGTTCTTCGCGGTGGGTGAGTCGGTGGCGTGGGAGCCTCCGGCGGGTGTGCCGCGTCGTGCGGGGTTGAGTGCGTTCGGGATGGGTGGTGTCAACGCCCATGTCGTGGTGGAGGAGCCGCCGGTCCTGCCCGACCGGACCTCGGACCTGCCCTCGGAGTACCCCCTGCGGGTCAGCGGAGCCACCGAGGAGGCCGTCCGGAGCCTCGCGGCGGGCTACGCGGAGCGGATCGCCGCGTGCCGTGACCCGCGGGAACTGGCCGACGTGTGCCACACCGTCAACACCGGACGCGCGGAACTCGGCTTCCAGGCGGCGGTACTCGGTTCCGACGCCGATTCCCTGGTCCGGGCACTGCGCGTGGTGGCCGACGGCGCCGCGCCGGTCTCGGAGGCCGTGGGCCCGTTCGACGGGGTCCCTCCGAGCGGTCCCGCCGCCGCCGTGGAACTGGTCCGGCGCGGACACACCGGCATCCCCTGGGCGGACCTGTCCGCCCCCGAGGCCCGGGTCGCGGACGGCCTGCCCCCCTACCCCTTCGCGGAGCGGAGCTTCTGGTCCACCCGCGGCGCCGGTCCGGCGGAGACACGGCCGTGGGAGCGGGACGGCGCGGACGACATCGCGCCGACGGCCCCGCCCCGGGCCACGCGACCGCGCTGGCGCGCCGCGACCCTTCCGGAACCGGCCCGTGGCGCGGGCGGCACCGCGGCCGTCGTGTGCGAGGGGAGTGAACACGTCGCCGGGGCACTGGGAACCGAGCTCTCCGCCGTCGGCTTCACCGTCGCCCCGTCACCCGGGGAACCCGGTCTGGACGCCCTGATCGTGGTGGACCCCGGCCCCGAGGGGTTCTGGCCCGCCCTGCGCGAGTGGACCTCCGCCCTCCCCCGGGGCGGCCGCCTGGTCTGGGTCGGCCGCCGGACCGCGGCCGTCACCGCCGAGGAGCGGCTCGGCCTGGCACCCGACGCCGCCGCGCGCGCCGCCGCGACGCTGGCCGCCGCGGCGGAGTACCACCTCTCCGCGACCGCCCTCGACCTGGCGCCCGGAACGGACGCGGGCGCCGAGGCGCGCGCGATCGTCGCGGAGCTGTCCGCGATGCCGGACCAGCGTACGGCGGTCGCCCTGCGCGGCGGCCTCCGGTACGTCCGGCGCTGGGAGGAGACGGACGGTGCCGAGCACTCCCCCGACCTCTCGGGCGCGGGCTTCGTCCTGGTCACCGGAGGCTCCGGGGCGGTGGGCCGCCTCCTGGTCGGCCGCCTGGCGGAACTGGGCGCGGCGCGCGTCGGCGTCCTCGGGCGCAGCCGACTGGACGCCGCGGCCGTGTCCGAACTGGCCGCCCTCGCCCCCTCCGCCGAACTGGACTACCTGCCGTGCGACGTGACCGACGGCTCCGCCGTCCGCGCGGCGGTGCGTGACCTGTCCCGGCGATGGGGGCCGCTGATCGGCGTCGTGCACGCCTCGGGGCGCGCCCTGCCCTTCGGCTCGCACCGCAACCGTGCGGAGGAGGACGCGGCCGGTGTCCTGGCGCCCAAGACCGCGGGTTCGGACCACGTCCTGGCCGTGGCGGACGAGCACGGAGCGAGGTTCGTCGTGTTCGTGTCCTCCGTGGCCGGTGAGGACCCCGCCGCCGGGCGGGGCCTGGTCGACTACGCCATGGCCAACGCCTACCAGCTGGCCCTGGCCGAGCGCGCCCACGCCCGGTCGTCCTCCCCGGCCGTGACCGCGCACGCCTGGCCCGACTGGTCCGGTGTCGGCCTGGAGGCCGACGCCTCCTTCTCCGCCACCGCGTCCCTGGGGACGGAGGAGGCTCTGGCCGGGTTCTCGGCGCACCTGCTCTCCGGCGGCAGGGTGTCCTTCCCCGGGGGCGTGCCCGAGGCACCCGCCGGCCCGGAGACGGAGTCCCACGCGGACACGGGACCGCACCCGCTCTCCCAGAGCGAGCCGCCGGTCCGCCCGGACGCGGGGGCGGCCGAGGAGACGGTCTCGCTGGTCCGTTCCTGCCTCACCGAACTCCTCGGAGAGGACCCGGGCACGCGCGTCGTCGCCGACCTCGGCCTCGACTCGTTGGCCATCGCCGACCTGGTGTCCCTTCTGGAGAGGCACCACGGGAGCACGGTCGACCCGTCCGCCGTCATGCGCGCGCGAACGGTGGCCGACATCGCCGTTCTCCTGGAGGCGGAGGCCGGGGCCGATCCCGCACCCGAAGGGGAACCCGCCGCCGAACGGGACGGCATGGAACCGGTCGGACTGAGCGCCCTGCTGCGGCCGCTCGCCGGCAAGTGACGCGCACACCCACCGACGACAGGGAAGGCACCATGACAGTGCGAGCAACGGCGCGCGTCCGGGAACCGGAGCGCGACACGGGTGACCGGATCGCGGTCATCGGCATGGCTGTCCGGCTCCCCGGGGCCGAGGACGTCGACGACCTGGGATGGCTGCTGTCCGAAGACCGCCACGAGGTGCGCCCCGTACCCGCCGGCCGGTGGGCGCGGGACCTGTACCCCGGGGTCCCCGGGCAGGGGGCCTTCCTCCCGGACGCGTACTGCTTCGACCACGAACGGTTCGGGCTCTCGGCGGAGCAGGCGGTCCGGCTCGATCCCCAGCACCGGCTCATGCTCGAGGTCGGGGCGGTCGCCCTGGAGGATTCCGGGCTGCTGGCCGACGGCGCGGGGCGGCGTACGGGAGTGTTCGTCGGTTCGCGTATGAACTCCTACGGATTCGAGCACGGACGGTCGGAGGGGCCGGGCCGGGGTCCGGAACGGGCCGCCGCGCTGTGGGGGCGCTCGCAGAACTTCGCCGCGGCCTGGCTGTCGGACCGCCTGGACCTGCACGGCCCGAGCCTGGTGGTCGACACCGCCTGCTCCTCGTCCCTCACCGCGCTGTGGCTCGCCTGCCAGAGCCTGGCCGCGGGCGGTTGCCGGACCGCCCTCGTGGGCGGTGTCGACCTGCTCGTCGACCCGCTGACCCTGGCGATGCTCACCAACGCCGAGGCCCTCTCCCCGCAGGGGCGGTGCCGGACCTTCGACGAACGCGCGGACGGCTACGTTCCCGGTGAGGGCGCCGTGGCCCTCGTCCTCAAACCGCTGCGCGCCGCCCTCGACGACGGCGACACCGTGCTGGCCTCGATCGTGGCGTCGGCCGTCAACAACGACGGCAGCACCATGGGCGTCACGACCCCGAGCCTGGACGCCCAGGTCGACCTGCTCTCCGAGGTCTACGCGCGGGTGGACGCCGCGACCGTGGGCTACGTGGAGGCCCACGGCACGGGGACGGCGATCGGCGACCCCATCGAGGTGCGGGCGCTGAGCGAGGTGTTCGGCCGGGCGGACGCCCGCCGGGGATCGGTGGCGCTGGGCTCCCTCAAGCGCCGCATCGGCCACCTGCACTCGGCCGCCGGTCTGGCGGGGGTCGCCAAGGCCGTCCACGTCGTCCGGTCGCGGACGGTTCCCCCCACCGCGGTCGCCCGCCCCAACCCGCGTCTCCGCCTGGCGGACAGCCCCTTCCACCTACCCGAACGCGAGGAGCGGTGGGGGGTTGACGGACCCAGGCGCGCGGCGGTGAGCGCCTTCGGCTTCGGCGGGACCAACGCGCACGCGGTCGTGGAGGAACCGCCGGAGCCCCCGGAACACGAACCGACGCCGGCGCTCCCCGGGCCGCTGGTGCTTCCGCTGTCCGCCGACACCCCCGAGGGGCTGCGTGAGCTGGCCGCGCAGTGGCTGGAACGACTGGAGGAGGCGCGGGACGCCGCCGACCTGTGTGCGACCGCGCAGGTGGGCCGACCGCACCGGCGCGTGCGGGCCGTCGTACGCGGGAACGACGCCCCGGAACTGGCCGCCGCGCTGCGGTCCCGGCTGCTGTCCCCCGACTTCCCCGGGACCCCGGAGGGCGGCGTCCGGGGGGTCGACTTCCGGGTACCGCGCGCGGACGCGCCACCCGAGTGGTTCGCCCGCCTGTGCTCGGCGCACCCGCCGGTGGAGGAGGTCGTCACCAGTTTCGAGGGGGCGGCCGGACTCGGCCGCGCCGACTTCACGGGCCGGCTGCTGGAGCTGAGCCTGGGGATCGCGCTGGCCACGGCACTCCGTGAGTCCGGCGTGGACGGGGAGTCCGTGGACCTGCCCGAGGAGTGGCGCCCGGTCGCCGCCCACGTGTGGGAGGGGGCGCCACTGGAGGAGACGGTCGCGCGGCTCCTCGGCCGCGAGCGTGACGCGTCCGACTCCCGACCCTGCACGGGGCCGGTGGGACGGCTGGCCGACCCCGGCGCGGACCCGGCGGACGTCCTCGACGCGGTGGTCGCGGAACTGTACGAGCGCGGTCACCGGATCGACTGGTCGCGTCGGCGCCGCGGCGGTTCCCGTATCCGGGCGCTCCTGCCCCGGGAGCAGGCGCACGGCCCGCACCTGGACCTGGCGGAGCCGCACCGGTCGGCCGAGCCGGGCGGCCCGGTGCGCTCGGAGTCCGTGGACGGTGCCGCCTACGCCTTCTCGCGTGTCTTCGGCCCCGGCGAGGAACCGATCGCGCAGCACAGCGTGCACGGGGACTTCATGCTTCCGGGAGTCGGATGGCTCGACTTCCTGGAGCAGGGCGTCCGGGCGCGGGGAGAGCACTTCGGGGGTCTGGAGGACCTCGTCTTCCACCGCCCCCTGGTCCCGGCGGACGGGGCGCGCCGGGTGCTGTGCTCGGTGGGGGCCGACGGCCGCTTCGAGGTACGGGGCGACGACGGCACGCTGTTCGTGACGGGGAGGTTCGTCGACCCCGACGAGGAGAACGGCGGGCGCACGGAACCGCTGACCGACCTGCTGGCGGAGTGCTCCGCCCCGCGCTCGGGGTCCGGGATCTACCGGTGGCTGCGCAGGATCGGCTACCGCCACGGCCGCTACTACCGGAACATCTCGTGGGTCGCCGCGCGCCCGGGCGGCACCCTGGCCCGGATCGAGGGTGGCCGCCAGCGGGTCCTCAACCCTGACCGGACGCGCCTGTACCCCGGCCTCCTGGACAGCGTGACCATCGCGGCCATCTCGCCCGACAACCCGGTCTTCGGGCAGAAGGACGCCCCCGCGTTCATCCCCCTGTCGATCGGGCGGCTCACCGTCCTCGGATCCCTCGCCGAGGCGGCCTTCGTCCGCACCGACGTCGCCTTCTGGAACGACGAGGCGTGCCGGTGCACCCAGGTGGTGACCGATGCCCGGGGCCGGGTCCTCCTGGTGCTGGCGGACATCACCGCCAAACGGGTCGCCCCGACCGCCTTCACCGAGGACCGGGCACCGGCGGAGGACACCGTCGGCGCCCCCAAGCCCCCACCGCCTCCGCGGCTCGCGCCGACCGCGGGGGCGGTGGGAACCCCCGACCCGGCCGCCCGGGCACTGGCCTGGTTCCTGGCCGTGACCGGGATCCGGGAGGAGGACGCGGACACGGAACTCCTGTCCGCGGGGTACGACTCGGCGGGACTGGTCGAGCTCAGCGACCGTCTGTCCCGCGAGTACGGACTGGACCTCTACCCCACCGAGTTCTTCGAGTTCCCCACACCGCGGGACTTCGCGCGGGACCTCGCGGAACGGGGTCCGGACGTCGTCGCCGGACTCACCGTGCCCACGGACCCGGCCCGGGGGGACGCGGCCCCCGAGGAGACCGCCTCGGCGGCGCCCCCGGAACAGGTTCCGCCCGTCCCCGAAGCGGTGGCCGGCGCTGCCCGTCCGGCCTCGGGCGCGGACGAGGCCGTCGAACCGCCGCCCGTCGCCGCGCCGCCGCCCGCGGGGGCCGCCGAGGCGGCCGGAGCGGGAGGCGCTCCGGCCGCGGTGATCGGCACCGCGTTCACGCTGCCGTGCGGGGACAGCGCGGAGGAGTTCTGGGACCTGCTGCGCGACGGGCGCGCCAGCGTCGGTCCGCTCCCCGGGTCCCGTGACGGCTCCGCCTTCGGCCCGGACCGGCCGCACGCCTCCTACCTGGAACGGGTCGACCTGTTCGATCCGGGGCCGTTCCGCCTGTCTCCCCGTGAGGCACCGCTGATCGACCCGCAGGCACGACTGCTGTACGAGACCGTGTGGCGGGCGTTGGAGGACTCCGGCCGCATGGGCGAACGGGCCCGGAAGGACCGCACCGGCCTGTGGGTCGCCTACAGCCACGACCACTACCACGAGGAGAGGCAGCGCGCCGGGATCCCGGACGGCAGGGGGCTGGGCCTGGAGGCGATGATCCCCAACCGGTTGTCCCATCTCATGGACTGGACCGGGCCGAGCGTCCTGGTCAACACGCTGTGCTCGTCGTCGCTGGTGGCCCTGCACCAGGCGGTCCGGCACCTGCGCACGGGGGAGGTCGACACCGCCGTGGTCGCCGGGGTCCACGCCGGTCTCAGCCCGGAGTACTTCCGCTCCATGCGGGACCTCGGCGCGCTGTCGCCCACGGGGCTGTGCCGGACCTTCGACACCGAAGCGGACGGGATGGTCCCGGGCGAGGGGGCGCTGGCGGTCGTTCTGCGGCGCCTGGACGCCGCCGTCGACGACCGCGACCGTGTGCACGCGGTGATCAGGGGCACGGCCGTCAACCACGGGGGCAGGACCACCCGCTACTCGGCCCCCAGCCCGCGGGGTCAACGGGACGTCGTCTCGGCGGCGTTGCGGGACGCGGGTGTGGACGCGGGCACGGTGACGATGGTGGAGGCGCATGGGACGGGGACGCCGTTGGGTGATCCGATCGAGGTGGAGGCGCTGACGGAGGCGTTCCGTGCTGATACGGACCGGCGTCAGTTCTGTGCGATCGGGTCGGTCAAGTCCAATATCGGTCATCTGGAGCCGGCGGCGGGGTTGGCGGGTCTGGCCAAGGTGGTGCTGGCGATGCGGCACCGCGTGATTCCGGCGACGTTGCATGTGGAGCGGCCGAATCCGCATATCGACTTCGCGTCTTCTCCGTTCTTCGCGGTGGGTGAGTCGGTGGCGTGGGAGCCTCCGGCGGGTGTGCCGCGTCGTGCGGGGTTGAGTGCGTTCGGGATGGGTGGTGTCAACGCCCATGTCGTGGTGGAGGAGCCGCCGGTCCTGCCCGACCGGACCTCGGACCTACCCCAGCAGGCCCACCTGCTCAGGGTCTCCGCCACCGACGAACCCACCGTTCGCCGGCTCGCCGCCGACTACGCGGACGCCGTCGGCGGGGCCGAACGCCCCGGCGACTTCGCGTTCACGGTGGACACCGCCAGGCCCTCGTACCGGCACGGGGCGGTCGTGGTCGCGGAGCCGGGCGACGTGGAGCGTGAACTGCGTGCTGTGGCTTCTGGTGAGGTGGCTGTGACTGCTGTGCGTAATCGGTCGGTTCCTACGGCGTTCGTGTTCACGGGGCAGGGGTCGCAGCACTGGGGGATGGGTCGGGCGTTGTATGCGGCCGAGCCGGTGTATCGGGAGGCGATCGATGAGTGTGAGGAGTTGTTGGGGGGCCATGTGTCGGTTCCCTTGCGGGAGGTGTTGTTCGGGGACGATCGGGCTTTGTTGGATCGGACCGGGTTCGCGCAGGTGGCGATCGTGTCGACGCAGGTGGCGTTGACGAGGTTGTTGCGGGGGTGGGGTGTGGTCCCGCAGGTGGCGATCGGGCACAGCTTGGGGGAGTTGTCCGCGGCGTGGGCGTGCGGGGTGTTCGGTCTGGGTGATCTGTTGCGGTTGACGGCGGTGCGTGCCCGGTTGATGCAGGCGCGGCCGTCGCAGGGGTCGATGGCGGCGGTGACGGGTCCGGTGGAGGAGACCGTGCGTCTTCTGGGGGAGTTTCCGGAGGTCGAGGTCGCTTCGTTCAACTCCGCTGATCATGTGACGGTGACGGGTCCGTCCGGGCAGGTCGCGCGGTTGGTGGAGGGTCTGGGTGCGCGTCGGGCGCGGTTGTTGAATGTCTCGCATGCGTTCCATTCGGCGCATATGGAGGGTGCGGTGGGGCCTTTCGCCGAGGTGTTGGCGCAGACGCCGATGCGGGTTCCGGGGGTGCCGTTGGTCAATGGTCTGACGGGGCGGTGGCATACGGAGGAGTCGGTGACGGATCCGGGGACGTGGGCGGCGCAGGTGCGGCGGCCGGTGCGGTTCCGTGAGGGTGTGGAGGCGGTGCGTGCGTTCGGGGTCGGGCATTTCTGGGAGGTGGGGCCGCAGCCGCATCTGACTCCGCATGTGCGGGCGACGGTGGGTCAGGCTGGTGCGGGTTGGTATACGACGTTGCGCAGGAACCACCCCGAACAGCGCGGACTCATGGAGCAGGCCGCGAAATACCACCGGGAGTCCGGAGCGGAATTGCGATGGTCCGCATTTCACGAGGGAAAGGGCGATAGCCTGACCGGCGTCCCGGGTCGCCCGATGCGTCGGAGAAGCTTTTGGATTCCTTCTCCGGAGAAAACGGACGCGCCCGTGTTCACCCAGAACACCGACGGTTCCAACGGCTCCCGGAGACCCTCCAACGGAAATCTCCGGAGTCACCCGCTGCTCGGGGACCTCGATATCCGAGAGGGAGCACAGTATGTCCAGTGAATACGGTCTGAAGAAACACTTCACCGGAGAGACCGCCACCATCCTGGGTGACAGCATCCGGACCGTCATGTCCGGTTTCGAGACGGCGGACTACGCGGCCGAGGTCGACCGCCGGATCCCGGACCTGGAGCTCAAGGACCGCGTCCTGGTCCTGTGCGAGGGGCTGCGCTCGCGCCTGCCCGACGAGTACCCGAAGGCACTGGAGGTCCTCCGCAGCACGCTGGTCGACGAGCTCCCCGAGGGGCAGGGGATGTTCACGGTGAGCTGGTTCCTCATGCCCGTGGCCCGGTACGTGGAGGAGTACGGCCTCGACCACCCGGAGGAGTCCCTGGACTTCCTGGAGGAGGTGACCCGCTGCCACACCGGTGAGTACGCCATCCGCCCCCTGATCACCGCCCACCGGGAGACGACGATGGCCCGCATCGCCCAGTGGGCGCTCAGCCCCAGCCACAACGTCCGGAGGCTGGCGAGCGAGGGCACCCGCCCCCGGCTTCCCTGGTCGGGCAAGCTGCCCTTCTTCATCGAGGACCCGGCCCCGGTCCTGGAGATCCTGGAGCCCCTGCGCAGCGACCCCTCCGACTACGTGCGCAAGTCGGTCGCCAACAACCTCAACGACATCTCCAAGGACCACCCCGGGACCGCCCTGGCGACCGCACGGCGCTGGACCGCCGAGAGCCCGACCCCCGAGACGCGGTGGATCGTCAAACACGCGCTGCGCACCCTCGTCAAGAAGGGCGACCAGGAGGCGCTGGCCCTGCTCGGTACCACCGGGGGCGAGCACATCAGGGTGCACGACCTGACGGTACGCCCGGGCGCGATCGGCCTCGGCGACACCGTCACCCTCAGGTTCTCCGTGGAGAACACCGACACCCGGAGGCACCGGGTCACCGTCGACTACACCGTCCACCACGTCCGCAGGAACGGGCGGCACATTCCGAAGGTCTTCAAGCTCTCCGACATCGAACTGGCCCCCGGAGAGGTCCGCCACCTGGAGAAGGCGCATCCGGTCCGGGAGGTCCAGACCCGCAAGTACTACCCCGGCGAACACCCCGTCGACATCCAGGTGAACGGTCTCACGTTGGCCACCGACAGATTCGAGCTCCTTCGATGAACGCCTTCCGCAACCTCGTGCGGCCGGACGAGCCGCTGGCCGCCGACCACGTGGTCGGCGGCCGGCCGGTCCTGCCCGCCGCCGCGCAGATGGACTCCCTGCTCACCGCGCTGGACGCTCTGGAGCCCGGCGGCTCCTGGCGGTTGGAGCGCGTCGGGCTGCTCGCTCCCCTCCACGTCCCCGAGGGCGGGGTCGAGGTGGAGACCGCCCTGGGAGAGGGCCGTGACTGCACGGTCCGCTCCCGCCCCCCGGGCACCGGACAGTGGACGGACCACGCCCGGGCGACCGCCGTGCGCCGCCCCCTGGGGCCGCCAGAGTACGAGGATCTGGCCTCCCTCACCGCGAGCTGCCCCGACGCGGTGGACCTCGACCGCTTCCGCGACTGGCAGCGGGCCAGCGGCATCACCTACGGGCCCACCTTCCAGGTCGTGCGCTCCCTGCGGTCGGGAACCGGGCGAGTGCTCGCCCTGCTGCGCACCGACGACCAGGCCGTGGGCTCCCACTTCCTCCCGCCTCCCCTGCTCGACGCCGCGTTCCAGTGCCTGGGCTGGATGGACGACGGGCGGAGCGGACTCTGCCTGCCCTGGTCGGTCCACGCGCTCTCCGTGCGCCGACGCGTCTCCGGAAGCGTGTGGGCGCTGGTCGAGAGCATCGGCGAGAGCCCCCAGATGGTGCGCGGCCGCGTCCGGTTCCACTCACAGCAGGGCGAGGTGCTGTTGGAGGCGGAGGGCGTCACCCTGCGTACGACCTCGGCGGACCCGTCCGCGTCCGCCCCCGGGCCCGCCGCACCGGTCCGCGCGGCCGAGCCCTCCCCGGCTGCGGGAACCGCGCCCGCGACCGCCGGGCGCTCCGCCGGCGGAGGGGCCGTCACGGCGACGGACGGGATCTCCCGTATCGCCTGGACTCCGGTCCGGCCCACACCGGAGCCTCCGCCGGAGGGGACGGCCCCGGTGGTCCTGGGCCCCGGGACCCAGGACGGGGACGTGCCCGCCGAGGCGCTGGAGACCGCGGACGAGCTGGTGTACGTCGCACCCTCCGGCGTAGCGGGTCCCGACGGTGCCCGCGACCTCGTACTGGACCTCCTCAGGACCGCGTCGGTGCTGGCGCGGCGCCGCCCCGCCCCGCCCCTGACGGTGGTCACCGACGGAGCCCACGGGAGCCCCGGGGCGGACCCCGATCCCGCGCAGGCCGCGCTGTGGGGGTTCGTGCGGAGTCTGCGCCGCGAGCAGCCCCGTGCGCGGCTGCGGCTGGTGGACACGGGCGGTTCCGGGATGTCCGCGCGGGAGGCGCGCTTCGCCGAACCGGAGCTGTGGCTGCGCGACGGCGTGTGGCACCGCCCCGAGGTGGAACCTCTCTCGGGCCCGGTCGGCGGACCGCGCGCGGTCCGGGGGCGCCGGTTCCTGGTGACGGGGGGCATGGGCGGTATCGGCCTGCATGTGGCCGAACACCTGGCGGAGCGGGGATGCGCCCACCTCACCCTCGTCGGGCGGACCGTTCCGGCGGAGGGCGAGCGGGCGGAGCGGCTGCGACGGCTGTCCGAACGCTGTGAGGTGGTCACCCTCGCCGGTGACGTGTCCGATCCGGCGCTGCTGGACGGCGCCGAGCGCTTCCACGGCGTCCTGCACTGCGCGGGCGTGCTGCGCGACGGCCTGGTCCGCTCGCTGGATCCGGGGGAGGCCGCCGAGGTCCTCCACCCCAAGGTCGGCGGCGTGCACGCGCTCATCGAGGGGCTCAGCGCGGGGCCACCGGAGTTCGTCGCCCTGTTCTCCTCCGTGGCGGCCGTCCACGGGAACCTCGGGCAGAGCGCCTACGCGGCCGCCAACGCCTACATGGAGGGTTTCGCCGCCGCCCGCAGGAGCGAGCACCTGCCCTGGTACGGCCTGTCCTGGGGCCTGTGGGAGGTGGGCATGGGCGAGGGCGTGGCCGACGGAGCCTCGCTGCGCGGGGTGCCCGTCCTCTCCGTGGACGCCGGACTGGCCCTACTCGACACCGTTCTGTCCCTGCCACCCGACAACTACGTCCTGACCCCGCCGGTCGCGACCCAGGAGGAAGAAATGCCCCCCACGCCGACCACCGACGACCTGTGGGCGCCGCTGCGCGACATCCTGTCCAGCGCCCTGCACCAGCCGGGGGTCACCCCGGACGACAACCTGCTGGAACTGGGCCTGGACTCCATCACGGCGGTGGAGGTCGGCGCGGCTCTCGGCGCCCGCGGGATCGACATCGACACGGCCGTCCTCTTCGAGCGGCCCGATATCCGCGACCTGCTCGCCTACCTGGCGGAGGCCGGGAGCGAGCTCACGACCGCTCCGCCGCGCCCGGCCGCCGCCCCCGCGGCGGTGAACACCGGGGCCCCCGCCGCACCGGCCGCGGCGCCGCCCGCGCAGGCGGGCTTCACCCCGCCCTGGGACCAGTACCGCCGTGAACCGGAACCGGGCCGGCCCGCCACCGGCGCGGCCCCCGCACCCCGCCCCCTGGCCGCCGACCGGGTTCCCGCGGCGCCCGCCGAGGCGCGGAGCGCCCCGGTCTCCCCGACGGCGCCGCCCCGGCCCCATGCGGCCCCACCAGTGCGGACGGCCCCGACCGCATCGACGGTCCCGCCGCGGACGCTCACGGCGCCGGCGCGGACCCCGGGGCGCACCCTGCCCGGACGCCTGGCCGACCGCCCGGAGGGGACCTTCCTCGACCGGCGGATCGACGCCCTGTCCGGCGAGGACCGCACGATCGTCGCCCGTGACGACTACTTCTACGAGCCCGTCATCGAGGCGGCCGAGGGACCGCGCATCCGCTTCGACGGGCGGTGGTTCATCAACCTGGCCTCGTACAGTTACCTGGGACTGCTCGGCCACGACTACATCGGCGCGCAGGCCCACCTCGCCGTGGACCGCTTCGGTACCGGCGCCCACGGCGTCCGGCTGCTGGCGGGCACCCTCGACCTCCACCGAGAGCTGGAGCTGACGATCGCGAGCTTCCTCGGCGCCGAGGACGCCATCGTCTACTCCAGCGGTTACATGGCCAACCAGGCGACCCTGGGCGCGCTGCTCGGCCCGGGCGACGTGGTCATCGGCGACGTGTACAACCACGCGAGCATCCTGGACGGCTACCGCATGTCCGGCGCGGACGTGGTGACCTACGCCCACAACGACCTGGGCGACCTCGAACGGGCCCTGCGCCGGACCGAGGGCGCGGGCCGTCTCGTGGTCACCGACGCCGTCTTCAGCATGGACGGTGACATCGCCGACCTGCCCGGCATCCTCGACCTGTGCGAGCGGCACGGCGTGCCGGTGATGGTGGACGAGGCGCACAGCATCGGGGTCCTCGGGGCCACCGGCCGGGGCATCGTCGAGCACTTCGGACTCGACCCCGCGCGCGTCGACATCAAGATGGGCACCCTCTCCAAGACCATCCCCAGCACCGGCGGCTACGTGGCCGGCTCCCGCGACCTGGTCTTCGCGCTCAAGAACAACGCGCGCGGCTGGATGTTCTCCGCCGCCGTCACTCCCGCGCAGGTCGCGGCCGCCAAGGCCGCCTTCGAGGTGATCGGCGCGGCCCCCGACATGGCCGAACGCCTGCGGCGTCTCACCGACGGGTACCGCGACCGCCTGCACTCCGTCGGCTTCGACACTCTCAAGAGCGCCTCGCCCGTCGTGCCGATCCTGTGCTCGTCCGCGGAGCAGGCCCAGGAGATGGCCCGGATGTGCCAGACCGACGGCCTGTTCGTGCAGCCGATCGTCTACCCGGCGGTTCCGCGCGCGCTGCCGCGGCTGCGCACGATCGTCAACCTCAGCCACGCGGCCGACGACCTGGAGGAGGCGGCCGCGATCCTGGAGAAGGCCGGACGTCGCCTCGGCCTCATCGGCTGACCCACGGCGCCGCCGGAGCCCGACGGCCCGGCGGACCCACCCCAGACCCGACACGTACGACCGTGTGATCCCCCATTGGAAAGGGACGGATATGAGTGAGGCCACCACCACCGCGGCGTTCTTCGGCGCGGTACTGAAGGCGATCGCGTGCACCCGCAACGACGGCCCCGACGGAGAGGCCTATGACAGGGGCGTCATCGAACCCGCCCGCCGCGTCCGGGACCTGGAGAAGGAGGCGGAGGGGCGCGTCCTGACACAGGAGGAGGTCGAACGCGTCCTCGGCTGGCTGGAGACGATCCTGGACACCAAGCGTGTCCCCGAGGGCGAGCGCGAACACCACCGCGCGCGGGTCGCCGAGGCGGGCGGACTCACCGTCGTCACGAGGGGAAGCAACTGAGATGTCCGCTTTCGCGTGGTACAGCCATGAGCTCTGCCACTGGCACGACCCCGGGCCGGGTTCGGGCTACGTCCCGGTCGGTCCGTGGGTCGAGCCGCTGCGGCAGCACGCCGTGGACCCCGATCTGCGCCGCGCGGAGGGACTGGTCAGAGCCGCGGGGGTCCTGGACGCCTTCGACTGCCTGACCCCCGGGCCCGCCTCTGACCGCGAGCTGGAGCTGGTGCACACGGCGCGGCACGTCTCCCGTGTCGAGGAGGCGTCCGCGGCCGGAGGGGGCGACGCCGGGGTGTACGCCCACGTGAACTACCACAGCGCGCGAGCGGCGCGACTCGCCGCCGGAGCGTGCGCGGAGGCGGTGCGCGACGTGGTCTCGGGCGGACACGAAAGGGCCTATTGCCTGGTCAGGCCGCCGGGTCATCACGCCGAGCCGGACCGCGCCATGGCCCTGTGCCTGTTCAACAACGTCGCCGTCGGGGCCCGGACCGCTCAGGAGCAGGGCCTGCGCAGGGTGATGGTGCTCGACTGGGACGTCCACCACGGCAACGGTGTCCAGAAGGCCTTCCACGAGGACCCGGACGTCCTGTACGTCTCGATCCACCAGGACGGGCTCTTCCCGCCGGGGTCCGGGACGATCACCGAGACAGGTGCCGGGGCCGGAGAGGGCAGCACCCTCAACGTCCCGCTGCCCCCGGGGTCGGGCCACGACGCCTACCTGGCCGCGTTCACGCGCGTGGTGGTACCCGCGGCGCGCGCGTTCCGTCCGGAGATCATCCTGGTGGCCGCGGGGGTGGACGCGAGCGGACACGACCCGATGGGCCGCATGCTGTGCACCAGCCTGACCTTCCACGCCCTGACCACGGGGGTGTGCGAACTCGCGGCGGAGCTGTGCGGCGGGCGCTGTGTGTTCGTGCACGAGGGCGGCTACTCCCCCTGGTACCAGCCCATGCTGGTGCTGGGCACGGCGAGCGCCATCGCGGGGATGCCGCCGCCCGAGGACCCCTTCCGCCACTCCCTCGACCACCTGCCCGGGCAGCGCCTCCAACCCCACCAGAAACGTGTGATCGACTTCCTGTGCGGGCACCACCCGCTGATGGTGTGAGGACCATGTCGAACTGGTTGATACCCATAGGCCGAGACGACCGACCGAGCCGGGGGCGTGTGGTGGCGTTGCCCCACGCGGGGGGATGGCCGGCCGCCTTCGCCACCTGGCGCCCCCTGATACCCGACGACGTGGAGCTGCTCGTCGCGCAGCTGCCCGGCCACGGCGCCCGGCTGTCCGAGGAGCCGCTCCGCCGGGTGGAACCGATGGTCGCGGGGCTCGTGGAGGAGCTGTCCGGGCACGGCGACCTCCCCACCGTGATCGTCGGCCACAGCTTCGGCAGCGTCCTGGGATACGCGCTGGCGCGGGCGCTGGAGGCGCTCGGACGTCCGCCGCGGCTGCTCGTGGTCTCGGCCAGGCAGCCACCCTGCTTCCCCGACACGGCACCGTTCGCGCACCGCCGCACGGACGCCGAACTCCTGGAGCACCTGGTGATGATCGGGGGCGTGTCCACGCGCCTGGCCGAGCGCGAGGAACTGGTCGGTCCGATCCTGGCGGCGGTGCGGGCCGACCTGGAGGCGATGGAGACGTACACGCGCCCCGAGACCGAGACCGCGGTGCCCGTCCTCGCCGTCGGGGCGGCCGACGATCCGGTCGTGGTGACCCGGCGCATTCCCCTGTGGAGCCTGGAGACGACCGGTGGCTTCCGCTGGGAGATGTACGAGGGGGGCCATTTCTCCTTCTACGAACCGGAGGTCACGGCCAGGGTGCTCGACCGTGTTCTGGAGGTCATCCCGCGTCCGGTGGGTGCGGGTCCGCCGACCGGCGGACCGGAGCGGACGCTTCCGGGAAGGCGCCACGCGTCCGTGTCCTGACGCGACCCGGGAACGGTCGCCGCCGTGTGTGGGCGGGCACCGTTCGGCCGGGCCGGTGCGGGCACGGGCCGACGGCGCAGCACGGGCGGCGGTATTCGATGAAAACCGCCGCCGATAACAAAGCGAACGTACCACACCGGAATCTTGCATATTTAATGCAAGTTATCTCTCCGGTTCCCGATCCAGGATGCTCCAAGCGGCCTGATTGTCCCCTGGCTTCGGGAATCGGAGATGAATCCATGGCGAAAAAAAGGAGATCTTCCCAGCTCAGGTGGGTGGGTCTTCGATCTGGTGTTGAAATCCCATCAAAAGGAGGTGTAGAAAATGTCGAACGCAACGGCGAGCATGGCGCGGAATCGGATGCGCCAACCCGGGTAGAAGCGATAGACAAGGAAACCGATGAGCGACACGACAGCGGCTCCAGCGCGAGCCGGATCGAGGCAGTGGATCGGCTTGGGCGTTCTAGCCCTTCCCACGCTGCTGGCCTCGATCGACATCAGCGTGCTGAACCTCGCCGCTCCCCACATCAGTTCGGACCTCGACGCCAGCGGCAACGAGCTGCTGTGGATCATCGACATCTACGCCTTCATGATCGCGGGCTTCCTCGTGACCATGGGGACGCTCGGCGACCGGATCGGTCGCCGCAGGCTGCTCCTGATCGGCAGCGCGCTCTTCGGTATCGCCTCCGTGCTGGCCGCCCTCGCCACCTCCCCGGAGGCGCTGATCGCGGCGCGCGCCTTCCTGGGACTGGCCGGCGCCACACTCATGCCCTCAACCCTCGCCCTGATCAGCGGGATGTTCGAGGACCCACGGGAGCGGGGGGTCGCGATCGCGGTCTGGGCCACGGTCTTCTCGGTCGGCATCGCCCTGGGGCCGATCGTCGGCGGTGCCCTGCTCCAGTCCTTCGGGTGGGCCTCGGTCTTCCTCATGGCCGTACCGGTGATGCTCGTCCTGCTGGTCCTGGCTCCGTTCCTGCTGCCGGAGTTCAAGGACCCCGGCGCGGGCAGGCTCGACCTGTTCAGCGTCGTGCTGTCCCTCGGCACCCTGCTGCCGATCGTCTACGGTCTCAAGGAGCTGGCGCGCGGCGGCGCCTCCAGCGGTGCCCTGGCCGCGCTCGTGGCCGGCCTGATCGTCGGAGTCGCCTTCGTGCTCCGCCAGCGCGTGCTCGACGATCCGCTGCTGGACCTGGGCCTGTTCCGCAACAGGTCGTTCAGCGTCCTCCTGGTCGCCATGCTCATGACCATGGTCGTGGCGGGCGGCACCTACCTGTTCGTCACCCAGTACCTGCAACTGGTCACCGGGCAGACTCCGCTGGCCGCCGGTCTGTGGCTGCTGCCCGGAGCGCTCCTGCTCATCGTGACCTCCATGTCCGCGCCCGGCCTCGCCGCGTCCGTGCGGCCCGCCTACGTCGTCGCCGGCGGGCTGGTGCTGTCGGCCGTCGGCCACGCCCTGCTCGCCTTCGTCGACGGGTCGACCAGCGTGACCCTCACCGTGGTCGCCTTCACCCTCATCCTCGGCGGCGGCGGCCCGCTCATCGCGCTGGGCACCGACCTGATCCTCGCCTCCGCTCCGGCGGAGCGGGCCGGATCCGCGTCGGCCCTGTCCGAGACGAGCACGGAACTGGGCACCGCCCTCGGCGTCGCGGTGCTGGGCAGCCTCGGCGCCTTCGTCTACCGGAACTCCGTGGCCGTGCCGGAGGGCCTGGACGCCTCGGCGACCGCGGCCACCGAGGACTCGCTGGCCGCGGCGTCCGTGGCCGCCGAGCAACTGCCCGAATCCGGTGCCGCCGCCGCCATGGAGGCCGCCCAGGCCGCCTTCACCAGCGCCGTCACGGTGGTCGGCGGCCTCAACGCCGCGCTGTCGGTGGTCCTCGCCCTGCTGATCGTGGCCTTCCTCCGCCACCTGGCCCCGATGGGCGACGACCAGGGCGCCGGTGAGGAGCCGGCCCCGGCACCGGAGAGCGTTCCGAGTCACACGAGCCCGCCCGGGACTGAGTGACCGGCGCACCGTCATCGACATGCCTTCCTTCACCGGGTCCCCCACAGGCCCGTCCCCCACACGAACCAGAGGGAGATGGTTGATGAGTCATCCCGGCCCCAAGCTCGAGCCGCTGGACCTGAGCGATGAAGAACGTGAGGTTCTCAGGGGGTGGATCAGAAAGCGCAAGCAGTCACAGGACCTCGTCCTCCGAGCCCGCATCATCCTGTTGTGTGATCGGACGGGGCTGGGCGGCGTCCCCGTGTCCCAGTGCCAGGTCGCCCGTGATCTGGGCGTGAACCTGGCCACGGTCCGCAAGTGGCGCAGACGCTTCACAGAGCGGCGGTTGAGGGGGCTGACCGACGCCCCACGGCCGGGACGACCGCGTGCCGTCACCAGGGATCAGGTCATCACGGTCATCACCGAGAGCATCGACTCCGATGGTGGACGTCCGTCGACCAGGGCCGTGGCCGCCAGGGCCGGAGTGTCCCAGTCGACGGCCTCCCGGGTGATCCGAGCCGTCATACCGGTGAGCGGAGAGAACGCGCCGTACTGAGTCGTGCCGGTGTCCGAGCCCTGGTGGACGGGTGAACCGTCCACCAGGGCTCCTTCGCGTCCACGGGCCGGGAAACCCTCGCCCAGTCGGCGGGCGGGTAGCCGTCGTCGTTCAGGCGGGTTCGGCGGTCATGGGGACGCCCTGGTCGGCCGCGGTGTCGAAGGCGTCGTCCACGACCACGACGCTTCGGCCGGCGCGGGCCAGCACCGAGGCCGCGGCGGTGGCACGGTAGCCGCTGGCGCAATGGACCCACACCGCTCCGTCGGGGACCTCACCGAGGCGGTGGGGCAACTCGGGCAACGGGATGTGCACGGCGCCGACGACGTGAGAGGCGTTCCACTCGTTGCCCATGCGCACGTCCAGCACCACCTCGGGCGCCGGCAGGCCGTCGGGGGCCGACCCCTCCAGGGCAGCGGACAGGGCGGCGAAGTCGGCGGTGTCCATGCTGCGGACCTGGTCGGGTGCGGCGGCGAGGTCCTCGGGGGCGCCGGTGGCCGCGGCGGCGACACGGTCGATGCCGATCCGCACCAGCTCGCGCTGGGCCGTCGCGACCTGTTCGGTGCTCTCGCCGAGGAGGGTGACCGGGGCTCCCCAGTCGATCATCCAGCCCAGCCAGGTGGCCATCGAGCCGTCCAGGGCCAGGCTGACGGTGCCGGCCAGGTGCGCCCGGACATAGGCCCTGCGGTGGCGCAGGTCCACGACCCACTCACCCGCGTCCAGGCGCCGACGCAGCTGGAGCGGATCCGCGGTGGTGGGCGCGCGCAGGTCCACCGGGTCGGGGCCGTCGAGGTTGATCACCCCCATGTGGGCGTAGTAGGCGGGGTAGGCGTCCAGGCCCGACAGGGTCTCGGTGACGAACTCCTCGGAGGCCAGGCGCAGCGCCGGGTTGAGCTCCTTCTCCCGCCCCACGGTCGAGGCGTCCCCTTCGGTCTGGGCGGCCGAGCAGAAGCTGCCGAAGCCGTGGGTGGGCCACACGTGCGCGCCTTCGGGGAGCAGGTCGGCGAGCTTGTGCGCGGAGGCGTGCTGGTGGCGGGCCAGCGTTTCGGCGTGCTCGTGGCCCAGCAGGTCGGTGCGCCCGGTGGTGCCGAACAGCAGCGAACCTCCGGTGAACACGCCTTCGACTCCCTGGGGCCCCTCCAACGCGTAGGAGAGGTGGTGGAAGGTGTGTCCGGGGGTGGCGATGACACGCACCCGCAGATTCGGGGAGACCTCCACCACGTCGCCGTCGGCGATCGGCATCCGTTGGAAGGAGACCCTGTCGTCGGCCGCCATCGCGTAGGTCGCGCCGGTCAGCCGCGACAGTTCCAGCCCACCGGAGACGTAGTCGTTGTGCAGGTGGGTCTCCAGCACGTGGGTGATGCGCACTCCCAGACGCCCGGCCAGCGCGATGACGCGGTCGACGTCGCGCTGGGGATCGACCGCCAGCGCCACTTCGCCGTCCGTGGCCAGGTAACTGCGGTCGCCCAGTGAGGACGTCTCGATCACCTGGACGTCGATGCCGGAAGCCATCGTGATCACTCTCCTTGCTTCGCCCCGCGGGTCCATGCGTCGAGTGAGCGCTCCCTACCTCCCGTATCACACCCGGGGGGGTATCACGCGGGTCAGGGCAGGCGCGGCGACCCCGTGCGCCGCGCGTTCCGTCAGGCCAGGGAAAGGAAGAGCCTCTCCAAGTCCCGTTCGGTCATGGGCGGGTCCTCTCCCCGTTCGCGCGCGGCCTGGCAGTGCCTCATCCCGCTGGCCACGATCTTGAAGCCCGCCCGGTCCAGCGCACGGGAGACCGCCGCGAGCTGGGTGAGTGCCGCCGCGCAGTCCTCACCCTCCTCGATCATCGAGATCACACCGGCCAGCTGACCCTGCGCACGGCGCAGCCGGGTGAGCGCATCGCCCACCGACTCCGGGGACACGTCCATGTTCCACCGCCTTCCACCGCGTTCAAGGTACCCCCGTATCCGTTCTCCGCGGCCGGGCCTCCGCCCGGCACCAGCGGACTCCCGGAGTACGCGGCCGAGCCCCGGGGCCCGGGCGCCGCGTCCTCGAACGTCACGGGCGTTCAGGACGTCAGCGATTCCAGAGCGGCCCGGATGCGGGCGTCGGCCTCCTCGGCGATGGGGCGCAGTTCCTCGCGTTCGGGCACACGCACCATCACCTGCGGATCCAACGCCTGGACAAGGGTGCCGTGCTCCTGAGCGCGCACCACCACATTGCAGGGCAACAGCAGCCCGATCTCCCGATCGACCTCCAGGGCCCGGTGCGCGAGATGGGGATTGCAGGTGCCCAGGATCAGGTAGGGCTCCATCTCCAGGTCCAACTTCTCCTTCAACGTCGCCTGGACGTCGATCTCGGTCAACGTGCCGAACCCCTGGGCCTTGAAGGCCTCCTTCACCCTCGGCACGGCGTCCCGGTACGGCATGTCCACGGTGATCGTCCGGGCGTAGTCCATGGCCTGTCCCTCCCTCGAAAGCGCGAGCTCCTGGGGCGTCCTTGCCGTCCCACACGGATCGTGGTGGCCGGTACCCGACGTGCGAGGACGCAAACACCGGCCCCTGCCGGCGGAGCGGCCCGGCCCGACACGGCCGAACCGCGTCGCGGCCATGCCGGCCCCGTTCCGGCCGACGCCTCCCGCTCCGTCGACACAGGGCGGGATCGGTGCTGCGTTCGGGACCCGGAACCGGGAACACTGGGACGGCCGTCCGCGCTCGGGGACGGCCTCCCGAGTACCCCACGAGAGAGCCGGCCATGAAGCTCACGAAGAACACCCATTCCTGCGTTCGCCTGGACAGGGACGGCCGCGCCCTGGTCCTGGACCCCGGCCTGTTCGGCTCCGGGGACGAACTCGCGGGCGCCGAGGCCATCCTCATCACCCATGAGCACCCGGACCACTTCGACGAGGCCCGGGTGCGCGAGGCGCTCGAAGCCGACCCGGCCACCCGGGTGTGGACGACCCGTGCCGTCGCCGACCGGCTCTCGTCCGCCTTCCCCGGACGTGTGCACGTCGTGGGCCACGGGGACGCCTTCACCGCGGCCGGCTTCAGCGTGCGGGTCCACGGCGAGTACCACGCCGTCATCCACCCCGACGTGCCCCGGATCGCCAATGTGGGCTTCCTGGTCGAGGACTCCCTCTTCCATCCCGGAGACGCCCTGACCGTGCCCGACAGCCCGGTGGAGACGCTGCTGCTCCCGCTGGCGGCGCCGTGGAGCAAGACCCAGGAGGTCGTGGACTACGTGCGCGAGGTCGCCCCGACGCGCACGATCGACGTCCACGACGCTCTGCTGAGCCCGGTCGGCACCACCGTCTTCGACAGGATGGTGGGGTCGCTGACCCCGTCGGAGAACAGCCGGCTGGAGATCGGGGACTCGACCGACGTCTGACCCCCGGCGGCGGGTCGCCATGTCGACATGTGGACGGCGGCAGGACGGTGACACTCCGAGCCCTCGCCGGGTCGTTGACTCCCCTCCCGGTGCCTTCTACGGTTCAAGCCCAACTGTGTCGAAAATCTGCGGAAACTTTCGGTCGAGGAGACTCCTGTGCCCCAGCGGACCAGACCCCCGAGGAGCCGTTGGCTGACGGCCGTGCTGTCCGTCGGACTCGTCCTGAGCGCGGCGGCCCCGGCCCACGCGCGGCCCGCCGCCACACCGGAGATCGTCGACTCCACCCGGGAGGGCGGCAGGGCGGTGGCCCTGACCTTCGACGACGGTCCCCACCCGGTCCACACGCCCCGGCTGCTGGACGTGCTCCGCGACCGCCGGATCGAGGCCGTGTTCTGCGTGGTGGGCGAACAGGTGCGGCGGCATCCGCACATCGTCCGGCGGATCGTGGCCGAGGGCCACGTCCTGTGCAACCACACGATGGACCACGACGACATGGCCGGCTGGGGGCCGGACGAGGTCCGCCGGGACCTGGCGGCGACCAACGACGCCATCCACGAGGCCGTGCCCGGCGCCGACATCCCCTACTTCCGCGCGCCCTACGGTTCCTGGGGCGGCACGCCGCAGGTGGCCGCCGACCTGGACCTGCAGCCGCTGGGCTGGAGCCTGGACGTGGTCGACTGGGACCCGCCCGGTACCGACGTGCTGGTCGAACGGCTGCGGACGGGGATCGAGCCGGGGTCGGTGGTCCTGATGCACGACGGTATGGGCGACCGGAGCCAGACCGTCGAGGCCGTGGAGCTGGTCGTCCCCGAGTTCCAGGCCGACGGCTGGCGCTTCACCCTGCCCGCGGTGCCCGCGGTGCGCGCGTAGCGCGGAGCCGCGGCGCCGGGACGTGCGGGGTCCGGCTCCTCCGGACAGGAGGCGCCGGACCCCGCCGCCGATCCGGGCCGGGGCGCGTGCCCTAGCGGGCGTCGGCCAGGGTGTGGAGCAGCGCGTAGAAGGCGGGCTTGCGCTGGAAGCGGTCCGTCATGACCGTCGCGTGCCCTTCGTCCTCGAAGAAGTGCGGCACCCAGGAGTACTTGTCGGTGAACCCCCAGATGGTGAGGGAACGGCACCCCTCCACGTTCAGGCACGCCTCCAGCGCCTGCCGGTAGTAGTCGGCCTGCTGGACGAGCTGGGCCCTGCTCGGCCGGTTGCGCCCGTCCGGCGCCATGCGCACGTCGAGCTCGGTGATGGCCGTGTTCAGGCCGAGCTCGTCGAAGCGCCGCAGGTTGTCCTCCAGGTCGGAGGGGAACCCGTACTGCAGGCTCAGGTGCGCCTGCGTGGAGAAGCCGTGCAGCGGCACGCCCTGGTCCAGCAGGTCCTGGGCGAGGGCGTAGTAGGCGTCGCTCTTGGGATTGATTCCGTCGACGTTGTAGTCGTTCAGGAACAGCTCCGCGGACGGGTCGGCCTCGTGGGCCCACCGGAAGGCGTCGGCGACGATCCCCGGGCCGAGTTCGCGGATCCAGATGTTCTCCTCCGTCCGCAGCTCCCCGTCGTCCCGGAAGATCTCGTTGGCCACGTCCCACTGGTGGATCCGGCCGGAGTAGCGGCCGACGACGGTGGTGATGTGCTCGCGCAGGAGTGCGCGCAGCTCCCGCGGCGAGAAGTCGCCCTCCTCCAGCCAGTCGGGGTTCTGGCTGTGCCAGAGGAGGGTGTGCCCGCGGACGACCTGGTCGTTGGCCTCGGCGTACTCGACGATGGCGTCCGCCGCGGCGAAGTCGTAGGTGTCCTGGTCGGGGCGCAGGTACTCCCACTTCATCTGGTTCTCGGGTGACAGGGAGCTGAACTGCTCGGCCATGAGCCGCACGTAGCGCCGGTCGTGGGTGAAGGGGTCGGGGTAGTCCTGGCTGTCGTGGTGGCCGCCGCCGGCGACGGCCGTTCCGATCACCGTTCCTTCGGGCGCCGCGTCGCGCAGCCGGTGGTGCCACGCGGCGGCGGGTGCGGCCGTGCGCCCGTCGGCCTCCGCCGGGGGGACGGCGGCCGCGGTCACCAGGGGGAGCGCCAGAACGGTCGCTGTGAGGAGTGCGGGAAGGGTGCGGATCGGTCGCACGGGGGGTCTCCAATCCTCGCGGGGATAAGTTTCCGAAATGTTTCGGAAATTAACTACTCCCGACATTAGATCTTGCGCGAAGTGTGCGTCAATACCCGCAGGTCGGGAGAGCTCTTCTCTGCGAGGGTGGAAACCGTGGCTCTTCTGTCTGCGGAATCGCAGGTGGAGGCGGTGGTGGTGGCGTGGTGGGCGCGTGTCGGAGTAGGACGGAAAAGGAATGTCGGCTTCGATAGTTTCGGCTCACCGTCGTGTATCCACGGCGCCGGATCGCCGGGCCCGGTCCGCGCCGGGCCCGGCGATGGGAGGAGGCGCAGCCCGCCCCCGGCGGCAGTGCTCAGTCCCGCACGACCAGGACGATCTTGCCCGTGGTCCGCTCGGTCTCGCCCAGGGCGTGGGCCTTGGCGGCCTCGGCGAGCGGGAACGTCGCCTGGACGTGGGCCCGCAGCCGCCCTTCGTCCGCGAGGGCGGCGATCGCCGCCATGCCCGCGTGGTCGGCCTCGACCAGGAGCGTCTCCACCCGCACGCCGAGGCGGGCCGCCCGCTCCGCCTCGTCCGGGTCCTGGCCGGGCAGCAGTGACACCAGGACTCCGCCGGGCTTGAGGACGTCCAGCGAGCGTGTGCGGGTCTCGCCCGAGAGCGGGTCCAGGACGACGTCGACGTCCTCGACGGCCTCGGTGAAGTCCTCGTTGCGGTAGTCCACGACCTGGTCGGCCCCGAGCTCGCGCAGGAAGTCGTGCTTGCCGGCACTGGCCGTGCCGATGACGTGGGCCCCGCGGGCCTTGGCGATCTGCACGGCGAGGTGGCCCACACCGCCGGCCGCGGCGTGCACGAGGACCCGTGTCCCGTTCCCGACACCGGCCGTGTCGACCAGCGCCTGGTAGGCGGTGAGCGCGGCGAGCGGAAGCGCACCGGCCTGAACGTGGTCGATGCCGTCCGGCTTGTGGGTGAACGCGCGGGCGGGCCCGACGGCGTACTCGGCGTGCGCTCCCACTCCGTGGGGGTAGGGGAGCATGCCGAAGACCCGGTCGCCCGGCTTGAAGATGGTGACGCCGTAGCCGACGGCCTCGACGACGCCGGAGACGTCCCAGCCCAGGACCAGCGGAAGCCGATCGAGGAACAGGCCGGCGGCGCGGTGCTTCCAGTCCGTGGGGTTCAGGCCGCCGGCGTGGACGGCGACCAGGATCTGGCTGGGGCCGGGGGCCGGCCGGGGCACGGTGGTCTCGGTGAGGACCTCGGGGCCGCCGTGGACGTCCTGGCTGATGGCGCGCATGGTGGGGGCGTCGTTCGTGTTCTCGTTCATGGCTCAAGCCTGGCCGAGACTCCGCGCCACGGCCATGGCAAGATTGCCGTTTTTCGATAGGATCGTGCCATGTCGCGTCCCCATAGAGTCGTCGTCCTCGCCCTGGCCGGGGTGTACCCGTTCGAACTGGGCATCCCGAACCGCGTCTTCGGATGCGCCGAGGGGCGCTACGAGGTCCTCACCTGTTCCGTCGACGGCGGGCCGGTGGTCACCAACGCCGACTTCTCGCTCACCGTGGAGCACGGGTCCGAGCTACTGGGCACCGCGGACACCGTGGTGATCCCGCCCTATGACTCCGCCAGGATCGAGCGCGAGCTGTCCCCGGACCTCGCCTCCGCGCTGGCGCGGATCCGCCCCGGAACCCGCGTGGTGTCCATCTGCACGGGCGCCTTCGTGCTCGCCGCCGCGGGCCGCCTGGACGGCCGGCCCGCCACCACCCACTGGTGCCTGGCGGACGTCTTCCGCCGGTGGTATCCGAACGTGGACGTGGACCCGGACGTGCTGTTCGTCGACGACGGCGACGTGCTGACCTCGGCGGGTGCCGCGTCCGGTGTGGACGTGTGCCTGCACCTGATCCGCGCCGATCACGGCAGCGAGGTCGCCAACCACGTGGCGCGCGTGTGCGTGGTGCCGCCCTGGCGTGACGGAGGTCAGGCCCAGTACATCGAGCGGCCGGTCCCGGAAGCGCCCGACGACGGGACCTCCGCCACCCGCCAGTGGGCGCTGGAGCGCCTGCACGAACCGCTGTCCCTGGCCGACCTGGCCGCCCACGCCCGCATGAGCGCGCGCACCTTCTCCCGCCGCTTCCACGACGAGGTCGGGACGAGCCCCGGTCGCTGGCTGATCCGCCAGCGCGTCGAACGTGCGCGGCACCTGCTGGAGTCCTGCGACCTCCCGGTGGACGAGATCGCGACCCAGGTGGGCTTCGCCACGGGAACGTCCCTGCGCCAGCACCTCCACGCGGCGATCGGCGTCTCCCCGGTCGCCTACCGGCGCACCTTCCGCGGCGCGGCCTGACCGCCCGCCGGTCGACCTGTCGCCAGGTCGCCGTATCGCCGTGTCACCAGGTCGTCGTGTCGACACCTCGACCCGCTTCGGGGCCGAACGGTCCAGGACCGAGGGACGTCCGCTCCTTCCCGCCGACGGGGCCGTGGGGTCAGGCTCGTGGTGAGAGCGGCGGCCACGGAGGTGCGGCGATGACGAGCAGGGTCGGTGACCTGATGTCCCCACGGGTCGTCTCCGCGTCGGAGAACGCGAAGTTCAAGGAGATCGCGGTCGTCATGCGCACGAACGGGTTCAGCGCGCTGCCCGTCGTGGACGCGGACCACCGCGTGATCGGTGTCGTCTCGGACGCCGACCTGGTCCTCAAGGTGGAGGATCCCGAACCGGAGGAGGGGAGTGCCCTGGAGTCCTACCGGTCGAGGATCGATCGCCGCAAGCGCACGGGGTCGGTGGCACGCGAGCTCATGACCTCCCCCGCGGTGACCGTCCGGAGTGACACCGAGGCGCGCGAGGCGGCCGAGCTGATGCACCGCCACGGCGTCAAGCGGTTGCCCGTGGTCGACGGCGAGGGGCGGTTGGAGGGGATCGTCAGCCGCGTCGACCTGCTGGGCGTCTTCTTCGTCCGCGACGACCGGCTCCGCGACACGGTGCTCGACGAGGTCGCGCGCCTCCTGTCCGGCCCCACCGACGTGCGTGTCGATGTGGCGGGAGGGGTCGTCGCACTGGAGGGCGCGGCGTACCGCCGCTCCGACGTCTCCAGGATCGGGCACACCATCCGTGAACTCGAAGGGGTGGTCGCCGTCGACAACCTGATCTCCTACGAGTACGACGACCTGGCTCCGTCCCCCGGCACGAGCTGACACCGGACGGGGCCGTCCGCGGGCTGTGACCGCGGTCCGGCCCCAAGGACCGCCGTCCGGCCTCAGCCCCTGCGGACGTAGCGGAGCACGTCGTCGGAACGCCAGACCAGGCGGTCCTCCACCGAGACCACACCCTCGATCCGCCGCACCCGGTCGACCAGCGCCTCGGCGGTGGACCGCAGCCGCAGCCACCCGGTCAGCGTGACGACGCCGTCCTCGACCGACGCGGCCACGTCCTCGTCGACGGCGCCGAGTTCCGCGTCCACCGCACGCGCGATGTCGTCGTCCTCGCGCAGGTAGACGCTCAGCAGGTCGCGCCGGTCCACGATGCCCACCAGAACACCGGAGTGGTCGACGACGGGAAGCCGCTTCACGCCCCGGCGCTCCATCGACCGGGCGGCGTCGATGACCGTCATCGACGCGTCGGCGGTCATCGCGGGCCTGGTCATCAGGCTGCCCGCACGGACCGCCGGTGCCTTGCTCGCGGCGCTGTCCCCGCGGAGCCCGGTCGCGGTCAGGCGTGAACGCAGTTGGGCGCGCACGGGGGGCCAGTAGGAGTCGCCGGCGTCCTTGGCGGCGAACTCCTCCTTGTGCAGAAGGTCGTCCTCGGACACCACCCCGACCACACGGCCGGACCGGTCGGTCACCGGCAGGGCACTGACCCGGCGGGAGAGCAGGATCTTCACGATCTCCCGGTACCCGGTGTCCTCGGATACCGAGAACACCTCTCTCGTCATGACGTCGCCGACCGTGGTCGCGTTCATCTCACGCTCCTTCCACCCGCCGCCGCGAGACGACGGCGGGCGGTCGTCCTCACGTGCGCGGCGGATCCTCCTGGTCCCGGACCCTGGTCCGGGCGTCCGGATCGGTGCCGGACAGAGCCGACAACCGATCCTCGATCTGGGCGGAGAGCTCGGACACGCGCGCCTCCAGCCGGCGGATCCGCTCCTCCAGCGCGCCGATGTCCAGGTGCTGCTCGGCGCCCTCGTTGACGCGGCGCATCGTCATGGACCCTCCCAGCGGTCGCCCGTCGGTCCTGGGCGCCCGGTCCGCGCACCGGCTGTGCTCGGCGGTCCCGGCGGTCCCGCCCACCTCCAAGATCGCACCCGGTCCGGCCGGGGCACAGTGCCCACGGCCCCATTCGGGACGGACCTTCGTACCCCCGCGGTGCCGGTCGACGGCAGGGTCCGGTTCGGCGCGGGTGCGGAGAAAGGGCAGGTCGCGGGCGGAACACGCGTGCGAGGAGGTCTCCGTCAGGGGTGCCCGGAGCGCGATGCCCGGGCCCGAAGGGACGGTTACACTAACCGACCATTCGGTCACTACATCCCCACTCAACTGCGAAAAGGGGGATCCGGCTTGAAAAGTGCGGTGGGTCACATGGCATGGTGTCCTAGTGCGCGTCCCACTCGGGGCGCGTGCTTCAGAGGAAACCGGCCCCACCAGCGCCGGTCGAGAACGAACGGAGCGCCCATGGCCACGTCCGACCCCGCGATCCCCCCGACGGGAGCCGTCAACCAGTCCAGGGAGAGACGTCGTGTCCTCGCGGGCACCATGGTCGGCACCACCATCGAGTGGTACGACTTCTTCGTCTACGCGCAGGCCGCGGGGCTCGTCCTCGCCCCGCTGTACCTCGCTCCCGTGGCCGACTCCAGCCCCGCCGTCGCCCAGGTGCTGTCGTTCGCGACCATCGGGATCTCCTTCCTGTTCCGTCCGCTGGGCGCCGTCGTCGCGGGCTTCCTCGGCGACCGGTTCGGCCGCAAGCGCGTGCTCGTGGCCACCCTCGTTCTGATGGGCCTGGCCACCTTCCTCATCGGCGTGCTGCCCACCTACGCCCAGATCGGCGTGGCGGCGCCCGTCCTGCTGATCACCCTGCGGGTGCTCCAGGGCTTCTCCGCCGGCGGTGAGTGGGGCGGCGCGGCCCTGATGTCCGTCGAGCACGCCCCCGTCGGCCGACGCGGCTTCTTCGGCGCCTACCCGCAGATCGGTGTCCCCTGCGGCATGATCCTCGCGACGTTCGTCGTCTGGACGATCACCGCGATCATCGGGCCGGACGCCTTCGTCGAGTGGGGCTGGCGCATTCCGTTCCTGGTCTCGTTCCTGCTGATCATCGTCGGCCACCTGATCCGCAAGTCGGTGGAGGAGTCCCCCGTCTTCCAGCAGATGCAGGAACTGCGCGCCGAGGCGTCGGCGCCCCTGCGCACGCTGTTCAGGAACAACACCCGCGAGGTCGTGCTCTCCGCCCTGATCTTCCTGGCCAACAACGCGGCCGGGTACCTGCTCATCGCGTTCCTGGCCACCTACGCCTCCCGCCCCGTGGAGGAGTTCGGCCTCGGGATGGAGCGCGGCCCGGTCCTGCTGGCGACCACGCTCGCCTCGTTCGGCTGGCTGGCCTCCACCCTCTACGGCGGTTGGCTGTGCGACCGGATCGGCCGCGTGCGCACCTTCCAGATCGGCTACGCGATGCTGGCGGCCTGGTCGGTGCCGATGTGGTTCCTCATCGACACGGGGAACATCCTCATGTACTTCCTCGCGCTCTTCCTGTTCACGCTGGGCATGGGCCTGAGCTACGGCCCCCAGGCGGCGCTGTACGCGGAGATGTTCCCCGCCGGGGTCCGCTACTCGGGTGTCTCGATCGGCTACGCGCTCGGCGCGATCGTCGGTGGCGCGTTCGCGCCGATGATCGCCGAGCTCCTGCTGACCTCGTTCGACGCGTCGTGGACGATCGGTGCCTACATCGTGGTGGCGTGCGCGGTCTCCTTCGTGGCGGTCTCGCTGGTGAAGGACCCGAGCGGCGTCGACCTGCACGCGGACGACGCCCACGAGGACGAGCGGGTGTAGGCCGCGAGGGCGACGAGTCGACGTGTCGACCTGGCGCTACGCCGACTCGTCGCCCCGGACCCCCGCCCGGTCCGGGTCGGCGGCCGTTTCACGTGAAACACCCGCCGACCCCGCCGACCCGGTCGATCGCGCTGTCCGGTTCCGGACAGCGAAGCCACTGGCTCCCGGGCCTCCCCTGTGATCCGATGTCCGGCGACGGTCGAGTCCGAGAGGTGAGCGATGCCCCAGCGATTCCGCACCAGGGACGGCAGGAAGGTGACGGTCGGCGATCAGGTCTGGAGCCGCAACCACTGGCCCTGGACGATCAGCGGCGTCGAGCGCCGGTACGGAGTGGACTGGGTGCTCATGGAGCACACCGAGACCGGTGACGACACTCTCGACATGGCGGTCATGGACTTCACCACCCACATCTACAAGTCGCACCCTCCGCAGGGGTGCCCCGAGGCCGGGTGCCGACACCGTCCCTGGGGGGCCGTGCACTGACGGGGCCCTGACCGGGATGCCGCTCGGGCCGTAGTGGTTCGGGCCGGGCGCGGTCACCGCCTGCCGGACGTCCGGCTACGGGGCCGACGCGGGCGGGGCCGACGCCCTTCGTCGGGGCCCTGTCGGCCGAGCGCGTCCGAGCGGACCCGTCACGCGTCGCGGACCTGGTCCGGGCGCGTGACGACGGGCGGCAGGACGGACCACGGGAAGTTGATCCACCGGTCGGTGTGCTTCCACACGTACTCGCACTTGACCAGCGACTGCGGCTTCTCGTAGATGACCGCGCTGCGGACGTCGGCCACGTGCTCGGCACAGAAGTCGTGGACGAGCTTGAGGGTCTTGCCGGTGTCGGCGACGTCGTCGGCGACCAGGACCTTCTTGCTGCTCAGGTCCACCACGTTGGGCACGGGCGGCAGCATGACGGGCAGGTCGAGCGTGGTGCCGACGCCCGTGTAGAACTCGACGTTCATCACGTGCAGATTCTTGACGTCGAGCGCGTACCCCAGGCCGCCGGCCACGAACAGGCCGCCGCGGGCGATCGAGAGGATGATGTCCGGCTCGAACCCGTCGTCGGCGATCGCCGTGGCCAGATCCCGCATCGCGGTGCCGAACAGTTCGTAGCTCAGATTCTCGCGCTCGTCGCTCACGCGGTTCCCCTCCCCGTGGTGTGGTGTGCCCCCGCGGGTCCCGTCGCAGGTGGCGGCGCCCGGACACCGGTTCATGCTATGCCCGCGCCTCCCCGCGCCCGGGACAGGGCGGCGGACCCCGTCATGTGTCGAGGTCCACCCTGACCCCGGTGGACGCGCACAGGCCGCCCCAGCCCAGCAGCGCGTCGTCGGCGACCGGGACCAGGGGTCCGCAGTAGTCGCCCAGTCCCTCGGTCTGCTGCCGGTAGGTCCGCCCGGACTCCGGGTCCCACAGGCTGAACTCGCCGGGCGCGGTCGCCACCAGCGCCAGGCCGTCGACGGCGTCCATCCCTCCCGCCAGGAGGGGATGGGTGGCGGCCGAGACGGGGGGACGGAAGTCGGTGTACTCGCGCTCCTCCACCAGCTCCGCACGCCCCTCCCCGTCGAGTTCGAACAGGCTCGCGGTCTCGCCGCTCCGCGCCGCCAGGAACAGGTCGCCCGCCGTCGAGGCCGCCAGCCCGGCGGAGACGTTCCCGCCGTCGTACTCCGCGACGTGGGACAGGTCCCGGATCCCGGTGGCCGTGTCGCCCACCCGGAACACCACCGCCCCCAACTCGCCGGAGGAGACCCCGGCGGCCACCACGGTGCCGCCCCGGGCCGCCAGGTCGAGCACGGTGAAGTTCCCCGTCCCGTCGCCGATCGGAACGGTGTGCCAGTCGTCCTGGCCGGGCGTGTACACGAGGAACTCCTCCTGGCCCTGCTCTCCGCTGCCGCCGCCGAAGACGACGTGCCCGTCCGCGACCACGCCCCGGGCCAGTGTCCGGCCCTCCGGTGCCCGCGCGATCGGCTCCCACGTGTCGTCGTCGGGATCGTAGAAGGCGCCGTCGGCGGCCACGTGCGCGTCCGCGCCACCGGAGTGCGTCGGCGTGAAGCCGCCCCAGACGAGCATCCGGTCGCCGACCATGAGGGCGCTGTGGCGGGTCCTCGACTCCAGGCCGCTCGCGGCCAGTTCACGCCAGGAGTCGGACGCCGGGTCGTAGGCGGCTCCGTCGTCGAAGGAGTCGTGCTGTCCGCCCGCGCCGTGGCCGCCCCAGACCAGGACCTCCGAACCGGACCAGACCAGACTGTGCTCCTCGCGGAGGTCGAGCGGGGCGGGTGCGAGCGCGCCCACGTCGGTGGTCACGTCCCATGGCTCCTCCGACGGGTGGCCACAGGCCGCGACGGCCGCCATCAGGGTGAGCGCGGGGGCCGCTGCCCTGGTCACGCGCCGCATTCGATCACGCCTCTCCGTGCTGACTTGTTCGCCTGTCGTCCGCCGCGACGGCCCTACGGCGGCTCCGGGCGGAGTGTAGGGCCTCCCACCGATGCCCGCGCCTGCCGGTGACCTGGACCACTTGTCCACGCGGGCCAGTGTTCCGCGTCACAGCTCTGGACGCTTGGTCCGATTTTGGCGGCAGTGAAACGACATAATCTTGACTTATCTGGGTCACTAGCGAACATATGGCAACAAACAGCACCATGTTCCTGTACATCTCTCCGCCGTACAGGAGGTAGAAGCATGGCCGGTGACCAGGAGCTGCTCCCCTCGGAGCAGCCGGTCCAGCTGCTCGACGAAACCGGGACGCCGGTCGCCGACCCGCCGCTGCCGTTCCCCGACAACGACCGGCTGCTGGCCGCCTACGCCTCCCTGGTGACCGGTCGCCGGGTCAACGACCAGGCGGGCGCCCTCGTCCGCCAGGGCCGCCTGGCCGTCTACCCCTCCTCCCACGGACAGGAGGCCTGCCAGACCGGGGCCGCCCTCGCGCTCGCCGACGGCGACTGGCTCTTTCCCACCTACCGCGACACCGCCGCGGTCATCGCGCGCGGCGTCGACCCGGTCCAGGTGCTCACGCTCCTCAAGGGCGACTGGCATTCCGGTTACGACCCCTACGCCCACCGCGTCGCGCCCCAGGCCACGCCGCTGGCCACCCAGCTCCTGCACGCCGTCGGCGTCGCGCACGCCGCCCGCCTGCGCGGTGAGGACACGGTCGTCATGGCCCTGTGCGGCGACGGCGCCACCAGCGAGGGCGACTTCCACGAGGCGCTCAACTTCGCCGCCGTGTTCCAGGCACCCGTCGTGTTCTTCGTGCAGAACAACGAGTACGCGATCTCCGTCCCGCTCGCCAAGCAGAGCGCCGCCCCCTCCCTGGCCCACAAGGGCGTCGGCTACGGGGTGCCGGGCGAGCGCGTGGACGGCAACGACGCCGCCGCCGTGCTCGCCGTCCTCGACCGGGCCGTCGCCGCCGCCCGTGCCGGGAAGGGGCCGAGCCTGGTCGAGGCGCACACCTACCGCGTGCAGGCGCACACCAACGCCGACGACGCCACCCGCTACCGCACGGACGACGAGGTCGAGCCGTGGGTGGCCCGCGACCCGATCGTGCGCATGGAGGCCTACCTCAAGCGCCGGCGCGTGCTCACCAAGGCCCGCAGGGAGCGCATCGCGGAGGAGGCGGAGGCCGTGGCCACGGCCATGCGCGAAGGGCTGGCCCGCGACATCGAACCCGACCCCGCCGAGCTGTTCGCCCACGTGTTCGCCGAACCGACGCCGCAGCTGACCGAGCAGGCCGCCTTCCTGGCCGACGAGCTGAGCAGAGAGGGCCACTGAGATGGCGACGGACCCCACCAAGCTCTCCATGGCGCAGGCCCTCAACCGGGCACTGCGCGACGCCATGACCGAGGACGAGACCGTGTACGTCTTCGGCGAGGACGTCGGCCCCCTCGGCGGCGTCTTCCGGATCACCGACGGGCTGACCGCCGAGTTCGGCGAACAGCGCTGCTTCGACACCCCGCTCGCCGAGTCCGGCATCGTCGGCATGGCCGTGGGCATGGCGATGAACGGCATGCGACCCGTCGTGGAGATGCAGTTCGACGCGTTCGCCTACCCGGCCTTCGAGCAGATCGTCAGCCACGTCGCCAAGACCAGGAACCGCACCCGCGGCCGGGTCGGGCTGCCGATGGTCATCCGGGTCCCCTACGCGGGCGGCATCGGCGGGGTGGAGCACCACTGCGACTCCTCCGAGGCCTACTACGCGCACACCCCCGGCCTGACCGTGGTCGCCCCGTCCTCCGCCGCCGACGCCTACGCCCTGCTGCGCGACGCCATCGCCTCCCCGGACCCGGTCGTCTTCCTCGAACCGAAGAAGCTGTACTGGGCCAAGGAGGAGGTCGACCTCACCGAGCCCCGTCCCGGCATCGGGCGAGCGGTCGTCCGCCGTGAGGGCACCGACGCGACCCTCATCGCCTACGGCCCGTCCGTGCCCACCGCGCTGGAGGCGGCCGAGGCCGCCGCCCAGGAGGGCCGCAGCCTCCAGGTGGTCGACGTGCGCTCGCTCGTGCCCTTCGACGACGAGACCGTGTGCGCGGCGGTCCGCTCCACCGGACGCGCGGTCGTCGTCGCCGAGGCCAGCGGGTACGCCGGCGTCGCCTCGGAGATCGTCGCCAGGGTGACCGAGCGCTGCTTCCACTCCCTGGCCGCGCCGGTCCGCCGCGTCACCGGCTTCGACATCCCCTACCCCCCGCCCAAGCTGGAGCGCTTCCAGCTGCCCAGCGTGGACCGCGTCCTGGACGCCGTCGACGACCTGCAGTGGGAGGACCAGTGAGCACGCAGACCTTCGACCTCCCCGACCTGGGCGAGGGGCTGACCGAGGCCGAGGTGGTCCGGTGGCTCGTCGCGGTCGGGGACACCGTGGCCGTGGACCAGCCGGTCGTGGAGGTGGAGACCGCCAAGTCGATCGTGGAGGTGCCGTCGCCGTTCGCGGGCACCGTCAGTGAGCTGCACGGAGACGAGGGCGAGGTGATGGCGGTCGGCCGACCGCTGATCAGCGTCGCCGCCGACGCGTCCGCGGACACCGCACCGGCGGCGGCCCCGGCGGCCCCGGCGGTGTCGCCGGAGGGCGAGCGCTACCGCGAGGAGGAGCGCGCCGGAACGGGGTCGGGCAACGTCCTCATCGGCTACGGCACCCCCGACACCCAGACCACGGGACGCCGCCGCAGGCCCCGCGGCCGTCCGCCCGCGCGCGGTGCCCAGCCGTCGACGCCCGCCGCCCCGCCCGGCTCGGGCACACCCGTGTCCGCGAGCGCGCCGGTCCCCCCGGAGGGCCCGCCCGCCGGGGAGGCCCGGGCGCGGCGGGTACCGCTGGTGACCTCTCCCCTGGTGCGCCAGATGGCGCGCGAGGCGGGGCTGCGGATCGCCGACGTGCCCGGCAGCGGCCCCGGCGGGCTCATCACCCGCCGCGACGTCCGCGCCGCCGTCGAGTCCGCCCGCGCCACCGCGGCCGTGCCCGCTCCGGCGGCACCGGACGAGTCCGGCCCGGCGGCCACGGCGGCGACAGCGGCCACGCCCGCGACCGACGCCCGGACCGGGCTGGCGGAGGCGTCGCGGACCCCGATGGGCGGGTTCCGCAAGGCCGTCGCCGCCTCGCTGTCCCGCAGCCGCCGGGAGATCCCCGAGGCCACCGTCTGGGTCGACGTCGACGCCACCGACCTCGTCCGGCTGCGCAGGTCCGACCCCGAGGGCCCGGGCCTGCTCGCCTACGTGGCCCGGTTCGTCGTCGCGGGTCTGCGCGCCTTCCCCGAGCTCAACGGCCTGGTCGACACCGAGCGCGGTGAGCTGGTCCAGTACGACGGGATCAACCTCGGCCTCGCCGTCCAGACCGACCGCGGCCTGGTCGCGCCCGCCGTCATGGGCGCGCACGGGCTCACCACCCGTGAACTCGACGCGCGGATCCGGGAGCTGACCCGGGAGGCACGCGAGGGGACGGTCTCCCCCGCACGCATGAACGCGGGCACGTTCACCCTCAACAACTACGGCTCGCTCCGGGTGGACGGCAGCGCCGCCATCATCAACCATCCGCAGGTCGCCATCCTCGGCCTCGGCCGGATCCTGGACCGCCCGTGGATCGTGGACGGCGAGGTGGTCGCCCGCAAGATCACCCAGCTGTCGTTCGCGTTCGACCACCGGGTGTGCGACGGCGGAGCGGCGGCGGGGTTCATGCGCGTGGTCGCCGACGCCATGGAGAACCCGGCCGCGGCCATCGCCGACCTGTAGCCGCCGACCCGCCGCCGATCGGCGGCACCTGGCCGGGCGCCCCGGGGAGTCGGCACCCCGGGGCGCCCACTCCTTTTCCGGCGGCTACCGGCCCCCGGGCCGGTTCAAAGTCCGCGCGGATTTCTTGTGACACTCCACAGCGGTGGAATCGCCCGGTTGTCGATAGCTTGCCTGAGCGAGCGAAGAATCCACCAGGGGGCGCTTTGAACCTGCTCATCACCGGCATCACCACCCAGTCCTCCATCGCGTACGCGATCGCGGAGGAGGCCATGAACCAGGGCCACGAGGTGATCGTCACCAACCCGCCGGGGCGGCAGTTCTCGATCTGCGAGCGGATCGCCAAGCGTCTGCCGAAGGAGCCCGTCGCCGTCCTGCCCATGGACGTCACCGACCCGGAGCAGATCGCGGAGACCGCCGCGGCGGTCGGCGAGCACTGGGACCACGTGGACGGGGTGCTGCACGCCATCGCGTTCGCACCCGAGAAGGCGCTGGGCGGCAACTTCCTCGACACCGAGTGGGAGGACGTCGCCACCGCCGTGCACGTGTCCGGGTACTCGCTCAAGGCCCTGACCGTCGGCTTCCGCGGCCTGCTCGACGCGGCTCCGCACGGCGCCGGGGTGGTCTCGCTGACCTTCGACGCGAGTGTCGCCTGGCCGGTCTACGACTGGATGGGCTCGGCCAAGGCCGTGCTGGAGAACTCGACCAAGTACCTGGCCCGCGACCTGGGCGCCGAGGGCATCCGCGTCAACGCGATCGCGGCCGGTCCGATCAAGTCCCTGGCGGGCGGCTCGATCCCCGGGTTCTCGCAGATCTCCGACTCCTGGGGCGACCACGCCCCGCTCGGGTGGGACACCAAGGACGCCACGGTCGTCGCCGGACCGGCGCTGTTCCTGATGTCCCCGGCCGCGCGGGCGATCACCGGCACGGTCCTGCACGTGGACGGCGGCTACCACGCCATGGGCGCCCCCCTCGTCTGACCGGGAGGACAGGGCCCCGACCGGTACCCGGTCGGGGCCCTCGTGCCGTGTCGCCGTGTCGTCGTGTCATTGTGTCGCCGTGTCGACAAGGCGTCCGGCACCGGTTCACGAGGACGTGCCCGGGGCGGCGACCTCGGTCGGTGGCGGGGCGCCGTCGCGCACGGCGTCCAGGTAGGCGGAGATGGCGTCCCGGTTCTGGGTCAGGCAACGGATGCGGTCGTTCATCCGGTCGCGTTCGTGCTCCAGGACCGCGATCATCTCCGGGGTGGCGTCGGGGAAGTAGAGCGCCCGCGGTGTGTTCAGGCAGGGCAGGACCTGCTTGATGATCCGTGTCGGCAGCCCCGCGTCCAGCAGTCCACGGATCTGCGCGATCCGGTCCACGAAGGCCTCGCCGTACTCCCGGTAGCCGTTGGCCGAGCGCTCGGGAGTGATCAGCCCCTGTTCCTCGTAGTAGCGCAGGAGCCGCCGCGACGCGCCCGTACGCTCCGCCAGCTCGCCGATGCGCATGTGGCTCACCTCATGTTCCGTCCCGTTGACCTTCACATAGATGTGAGGGTTCGACGATACTCCGCATGAGATCTGATGCCACCACGCAGGCGCCGACCACCGGCCCCTCCCGCTCCCAGGGGAGCGGGCTGCCCCTGCCCGCCCTGCTCGCCCTGGCCACGGCGGTCTTCGTGACGAGCCTGACCGAGACCCTCCCCGCCGGTGTCCTCCCCGCCATGAGCGCCGATCTGGGAGTCGGTGAGTCCGCGATGGGCCAGTCCGTCACGGTGTACGCCATCGGTACCGCGCTCACCGCGATCCCCCTGGCCTCCGCCACCTTGGGCTGGCGGCGCAAACGGCTGCTGCTGGCGGCGATGGGGGCCTTCGCGGTCGCCAACACGGTCACGGCCGTGTCGCCGGACTACGTGCTCACCATGGCCGCGAGGTTCGCCGCCGGCGTGGCGGCGGGACTGGTGTGGGCGATGCTGGTCGGCTACGCGCGCGCCCTCGTACCGGCCCACCTGCGGGGCCGGGCCGTGGCCGTCGTCATGGCGGGCATCCCGATCGCCCTGTCCCTGGGGGTACCCGCGGGCACCTTCCTCGGCGGGCAGGTCGGCTGGCGGGTGGCCTTCACCGTGATGAGCGTGCTCACCGCGGCGCTGATCGGCTGGATCCTCGCCCTGGTCCCCGACCGTCCCGGCCGACGGCCCGGCGCGCGGACCCCGCTCCTGCGGACCCTCGCGCTGCCGGGCGTCGGGCCGGTCCTGTTCGTCACCCTGGTGTTCGTCCTGGCCCACACGGTGCTCTACACCTACATCGCCGCGTTCCTGCACCGGATCGGGATGGGCGCGTCCGTCGACCTCGTACTACTGGTCTTCGGCATCGCCTCCCTGGTGGGTATCGCCGTGGTGGGAGCGGGGGTCGACCGTCGGCTGCGCGCGCTCACCGTGGCCGCCACGCTTCTGGTCGGGGTGGCCGCCACGCTCTTGGCCCTGTCGTCGGGTGGACCGGCGGCGGTCTACGCCGCGGTGGCGTTGTGGGGCCTGGGATGGGGCGGCGTGCCCACCCTGCTCCAGACCGCCGTGGCCGACGCGGGCGGGGACGCCGCCGACACCGCCCAGTCGATGTTCGTCACCCTGTGGAACGCGGCCATGGCCGCGGGCGGCGTCGTGGGCGGGGTCCTGCTCACGCGGCTCGACCACACCTCGTTCGCCTGGAGCGTCCCGGTGCTCCTGGTGCCGGTGCTCATCGTGGTGGTCGCGGCCCGCACCCACGGGTTCCCCGCCACGCGAACGGACACCGGCGCCTGAGGGGACCGGTCCCGGAGGGCAGCGTGCCTACGCCGGGCCCGCGCCGTACCCCTTGGCCTCGACCCGTCCGACCGGGTCGGGGCCGTTGGTGAGTTCCGCACAGGCGTCCCGCCAGGCCGGGTCACCGGGGTAGAACTCGGTGCAGAGGTAGGCCGACGTGAGCCGCTGGACCGCGGAGACCCGCTCGGGGCTCTCGTCCGTGGTCTCGGCGACGTCGTATCCGGAGATGCCGCCGAGCCCGTGTTCGGCACCGAACAGGGTGAGCAGGGTCTTGCGACCCGGGGCCAGGCGGTAGGGGCCGGCGTGCCACTCCGGGCCCTCGACCGTCAGGTGCTCGGAGGCGTCCTGGTCCCCGGCGACCACGAGCGCGGGTGCCGTCATCGTGGAGAAGTCCGTGGTCGCGAGGAACGAGTAGTTCTCCTTCACGAACTCGGTGAGGGCGTCGCCGCCCCGGCCGGGTGCGGCCAGCAGGACGCCCGCGCTGATCCGGGGGTCGGCCAGGTCGACCTCGGCTCCGTCGAGCGGGTCGGTGAGCCGGGCGCCCAACAGCAGGCTCGCGGTGTGCCCGCCCATCGAGTGCCCGGCCACGGCGATCCTGCCGCGGTCCACGCGCCCGCTGAGCCCTGGGACGGCGGCCTCGATCTCGTCGAGCCGGTCGAGGATGAGCGTCATGTCCTCGGCCCGCGACCGCCAGTACATCGGCGCGTCCGGGGCGCCGGTGTCCAGGTCCAGCGTCCGCGAACTCAGGTGGGTCGGCTGGATCACGACGAAGCCGTGCGCCGCCCAGTACTGCGCGAGAGGGGCGTAGCCGTGCAGCGAGGACAAGTGGTTCGAGAAGCCCTGTCCGTGCGAGAGGAGGATGACCGGCAGGCCGTCCCCGCTCATGGGGGTGGAGACCCGCACCTGCAGGTCGACCGCGCGGTCGGGGGTCGGCAGGACCACCGGGCCGACCGAGAGGGCGGGGGCGGGCGTGCCGAGGTTCTCGGCCGTGCGTGTGGATGCGCTCATGATGCGTGTGTCCCTTCGATGGCCTCTGCTTCCGGCCGCACCGGTCGGTGGCGGCGGGGCGAGGCGGGCAGGAGTGACGGGCTCGGCTAGACTGAAAGCGGAGCGTCGTTCCGATTAATATACGGAGCGCTGTTCCGTTTTGTCAACGAGCATCGGAGGAGAGCGTGGTGGCCACCACAGGCGAGTCCGGGGAGTCGCCGTCCCGGGGCAAGAGGGCGGATGCGCGGCGCAACCAGCAGACGCTGCTGGCCGCCGCCGCAAAGGTGTTCGTCGCCTCCGGTGTGGACGCGCCCATCCGCGCGATCGCGGCCGAGGCGGGGGTCGGGATGGGGACGATCTACCGGCACTTCCCGACGCGGTCGGACCTGGTCATCGCCGTCTACCGGCACCAGGTCGAGGCCTGCGCCGAGGCCGGTCCGCGCCTGCTGGCCGAAGCGGACTCCCCGTTCTCGGCGCTCCGGCGGTGGGTCGACCTCTTCGTCGACTTCCTGGTCACCAAGCACGGACTCGCCCACGCCATGCAGTCGGGTGGCGGCGGCTTCGACGCGTTGCACGCCTACTTCCTCGACCGGCTGGTGCCCGTCTGCGGGCAGTTGCTCGACGCCGCCGTCGACGCCGGGGAGATCAGGCCCGACATTCGTGCGATCGAGCTGATGCGCGGCATCGGCAACCTCTGCGTCGGACGTGAGAGCGACCCCGACTACGACCCCCGCAGACTGATCGAGCTGCTCCTGCGCGGACTGCGGGTGACACAGTCGTCCTGAACCCCTTTCCAGCAGCGCTGGAACCCGGCTGCGCATGCAGTGCTCGATGGTCCGGCGTCACTGGAATATGGGTCGGCGGCTCAGATGCCTGCCGCGCGGTGGTCGTTCAGGACCCGGCGCGCGAACGGTGGAATGGGCAGGGAGTCCAGGAGCCGTGGGGCGAACCAGTCGAGCTTCTGCCCCTCGTGCAGGGGGAGCGCGCCCGCGTCGCCGTCCCATGTACCGGTGAAGAAGGTGACGAGCAGGCCCGAACCCAGGGTGTCGGGGGCCTCGCACAGTTCGGTGAGCTCGGGGAGGACGAGCTCGGCCTCCTCCTGGAGTTCGCGGACGACGGCCTGGCGCGGTGTCTCGCCGGGTTCGCAGCCGCCGCCGAGGAGGGACCAGTGTCCGGGCCAGACGACGCCGTCGATGTCGTCCCGCAGGTGCAGGAGGTACTCGCCGCGGCTGTTGGTGATGAGGGCCACGGCGCCGCGTGGCTGGGTGGTGTGCATGGGTCCACGCTAGGCCGCCCGTGCGTGCATGGACGCCTCAGCGCTGCACCCGGAACTGCGGCGGCCGCCGTGGAGACCAAGCGCCCGGACAGGGAGAAGCGCCCTGCCGTCAGGACGAGATGACGACAGGGCGCCTTGTCGACAGGCCGACGTACCGGCCTACCGGTTTGTCGCGATCGCTCCTCCCCGACCCCCCTACTCCTCGCCCTTGGCGACCAGGGTGAGCACGTCGTACGTGGCCACCGGCTCGCCGTCCTGGTCGGTCACGAGGGCATCCCAGCGCACTTCCCCGTAGTCGGCGTTCGTGCGCGGGGTGATCTGCTTGGCCGTCAGCGCCACCTTGATGGTCGCGCCCTCCTTCACCGGTGTGAGGAACCGCAGGTGGTCCACGCCGAAGTTGGCCAGCACCGGTCCGGGCGCCGGGTCCACGAACAGTCCCGCCGCGAGTGAGACCACCAGGTACCCGTGCGCCACGATCCCGCCGAACAGCGGGTTGGCGGCGGCCGCCTCCTCGTCGGTGTGCGCGTAGAACGTGTCCCCGGTGAACTCCGCGAAGTGGTCGATGTCGGCCCGGGTGACCGTGCGCTCGGCGGACGCGATCGTGTCACCGATCCGCAGCTCCGCCAGGTTCTTGCGGAACGGGTGCACGTCCCCGACCGCGCGCCGGGACCCCGTGGTCCACTGCCCGGTGACCGCCGTGAGCATGTCCGGAGTCCCCTGCACGGCCGTGCGCTGCATGTGGTGCTTGACGCCGCGCACGCCGCCCATCTCCTCGCCGCCGCCCGCGCGGCCGGGGCCTCCGTGCACCAGCACCGGCATCGGCGACCCGTGTCCGGTGGACTCCTTGGCGTCCTCGCGGTTGAGCACCAGGATCCGCCCGTGCCACGGCGCCAGACCGAGCACGACCTCCCGGGCCACGTCCTCGTCCCGGGTGACCAGCGACCCCACGAGGCTGCCACGGCCCCGGGCGGCCAGCTCCGCGGCCTCGGCCACGGACCCGTACGTGATGACCGTGGCGACCGGACCGAACGCCTCCACCTCGTGCGGCTCGGCGGCCCCGGCCTCCGCCCGCAGCAGGATCGGCGAGATGAACGCGCCGGACTCGGCGTCGGCGCCGGCCACCTCCACCTGGTCCAGGTCGCCGTAGACCAGCTCGCACGAGGTGCGCAGCGCCTTGACCGACCTGCGGACCTCGTCGCGCTGGGCGAGGGAGACCAGCGGCCCCATCCGGGTGTCCGCCTGGTCCGCCGCCCCCACGACGATCTTGGACAGCCGGTCGGTGAGCGCCTCGGTGACCGCTTCGGCCATCGACTCGGGCACCAGGATCCGGCGGATGGCGGTGCACTTCTGCCCGGCCTTGACGGTCATCTCCGTCACGACCTGCTTGACGTACAGGTCGAACTCCGGGTCCTCGACCGCGACGTCCGGCCCGAGGATCGAGCAGTTGAGCGAGTCGGCCTCGACGTTGAGCTGCACGCCGCCGCTGACGACGTTCGGGTGGTTGCGCAGGATCGCCCCGGTGGCCGCCGAACCGGTGAAGGACAGGATGTCCTGCGGCCCCAGGGCATCGGCCAGGCCCTCGTGGCCCGCGCTGAGCAGTTGGAGCGCACCCTCCGGCAGCAGCCCGGACTCGATGATCCGCCGTACGACCGCGACCGTGAGGTAGGCGGTCTGCGGAGCGGGCTTGACGATGCTCGGCAGGCCCGCGATGAAGGCGGGCGCGAGCTTCTCCAGCATCCCCCAGACGGGGAAGTTGAAGGCGTTGATCTGCACGGCCACGCCCGGACGGGAGGTGTACACGTGCTGGGCGGCGAACGTGCCGGCCCTGCCCAGCGGCTCCAGCGGCCCGTCCGGGATGACGGTGGAGTTGGGCAGCTCGCGCCGCCCCTTGCTGGAGAAGCTGAACAGCGTGCCGAAACCGCCGTCGACGTCGACCATCGTGTCGCGCGCGGTGGCGCCGGTCCGGTGGGAGAGCGCGTAGAACTCGTCCTTGTACCCCATGAGGTGCTTGGCGACCTCCTTGAGGAGGTTGGCCCTCTGGTGGAAGGTCAGCGCCCGCACGGCGGGGCCGCCGACGGTTCGCGCGTACTCCACCATCGCGCCGACGTCGGGGCCCTTGCGCGAGTACCGGGCGACGGTCTCGCCGGTGTTGGCGTCGGGCAGGGGCGTGCCCTCGTCCGACGGTGTGAACCATGATCCCTGCGCGTAGCTCTCCAGTACTGCGGACACCTGGCGGTCCTCTCCTCCGGCTGCGACTCTGCTGGCACAGTATTACAGACCGATCGTTCAGTAAATAGGGCGCGAGGGGACACACCCGCATCGACCTGCTGTTTCTCTCCACGACGAGATTCGCCGCCGGTCCGGGGCGCGAGGTCAGGGCCGACGTGCCTCCGCGCGGATCTCCCGTGCCGTCACGCCGAACTCCGCGCGCAGCATGCGCCCCAGGTGCCCCGTGTCCAGCACACCCCACCGCGCCGCGATCGCCGACGTCGACCGCTCGGCGAGCATCGGGTCCGCCAGGTCGCGCCGGATCCGGGCCAACCGCTCCGACCTGACCCACCGCGCCAGGGTGAATCCCCCCGCCCGGCACAGCTTGTACAGGTACCGCGTCGACATCCCGTGTGCCGCCGCCACCGACTCCACCGACAGGCCCGGCTCCCCCAGGTTGGCCAGGCAGTACGCCCGCACCCGGTCCAGCGGGTCCTCGTCGTCGCACGGGACCGTGTCCGAGAACGCCGCGCACACCAGCGACACCAGCGCCGACGCCATGTGGTGCTGCGCCGCCCCGCTCGCGTCCTCGCCCACCTCACCGGACGCCATCCCCTGGAACATCGCCGACACGAGCCCGCGCAGACCGATGTCCGCCCGGACCGGCATCGCCACCCGGCGCCGCAACACGTCCGCGTGCGCTCCGAAGCGCGCGCTGGGGACCCCGACCACCACGGTGTCGTAGGGCTCCCAGAACGGCAGCTCGTAGGGGTGCCCCGTCTCGTACACCACCAGGTCGCCGGGGCTCAGCAGGCACTGCCGTCCGCGCTGGTCCACCCCCGCCCGTCCCGCGCCGTGCCAGGCCACCTTGATCAGGTCGGGGTCGGAGGACCCCATCACCGTGGCGTCGCGCCGCACCACGACCGGGTCGGCGGTGATGTGCGTGAGCACCAACTGGTCCACCCGCGCCGAGGTGATCACACCCTGGAAGGGCAGGTTGTCGGTGGTCCGCATACGCAGGGGAGCGAAGGCCCGGGAGGCGGCGTCCTCGAAGGTGTCGAGCCGGTCGATGCTTCCCCGGCGGCTCCTGCGGTCAACGGAGTGCGTGGTGGTCACACCCACCTCCCTTCCCCCACACCTCGTGCCTGACGTGGGCGTACGAACGATGCCGGGTTCCTCGGATGTTAACCGCGTCACTACCGCCCGGCAAGGGCGGTCACGGCGCTGACCAGGCCCGTGCGCGAATCGGCGAACGGCCGTGCGCGCGATGGCGACAGTGACCGGCGTCACCGGCGTAGCTTCCGCAGCACAGTCGAAACGTCGCAGGAAGGGACCCGTCCATGTCCGCAGCCACCTCCTCCGAACACGACGTCGTCATCGTCGGCGCCGGCTCGTCGGGCAGCGTCCTCACCCGCCGGCTCCTGGACGCGGGCCTCACCGTGCACGTCGTCGAGGCCGGCCCCGCCGACGACGAACCGGCCATCCACGACCCGCGCGGGTGGCCCGGGCTCTGGCACTCCGACGTGGACTGGGCCGTCATGACGGTCCCGCAGAAGCACGCCGCCGGGCGCTCCCTGCACTGGCCGCGCGGACGCGTCCTCGGCGGCAGCAGCTCCCTCAACGGGATGATCTACGTGCGCGGACACCGCGCCGACTACGACGCCTGGGCCTACCAGGGCTGCACCGGCTGGGACTGGGACAGCGTCCTGCCCCTGTTCAGGCGCTCGGAGGACCACGCCGACGGAGCCGGGCACTGGCACGGCGCCGGCGGCCACCTCCCGGTCACCCGGATCGCCGACCCGCACCCCACCTCCCGCGCCTTCGTGGAGGCGGCGCTCTCCCTGGGCCACCCCCTCACCGAGGACTTCAACGGTGAGCACATGGTCGGCGTCGGCTACAACCACGTCACCATCGCCGACGACCGGCGGATGAGCGCCTGGCGCGGCTTCGTCGAACCGGTCCGGGACCACTCCGGGCTCACCGTCACCACCGGCGCCCTGGTCCACCGCGTGGTCGTGGAGTCGGGGCGCGCCGTAGGGGTGGAGTACGAGTCCGACGGACAGCTCCACCAGGCGCGCGCGGCCCGCGAGACCGTGCTCAGCGGCGGCGCGATCGGCTCACCGCAGATCCTGCTGCACAGCGGGATCGGGCCAGCCGACCACCTCACCGAACTCGGCATCGACGTCCGCGCCGACCTTCCCGGTGTCGGCGAGAACCTGCACGACCACCTGCTGATCAGCAACGTCTACGCCGCGAGCCGCCCCCTGCCGCCCGGTACCGGCAACCTGCTGGAGGCCCAGCTCTTCGCGAGCTCCGATCCGGCCAGGACCGTGCCCGACCTCCAGCCCCTGTTCATCCACATGGTGCTGCCCGCCGACGGCTATCCCGTGCCCGAGCACGGCTACACCATCGCGCCCGGGGTCGTGCGCCCGCTCTCCCGGGGCACCCTGCGGCTGGCCTCCGCCGACCCCGGCGACGCGCCCCTGGTCGACCCGAACCTCCTGGCCGAACCGCACGACCTCGAAGCCCTGGTGGACGCGGTCGAGATCTGCCGCGAGATCGGCGGTGCCGCCGCCTTCGACACCTGGCGCGAGACCGAGGTGGCCCCCGGTCCGGACGCCCGTACCCGGGACGACCTGCGCGAGTACGTCCGCCGCGCGGTCACCACCTACCACCACCAGGTCGGCACCTGCCGGATGGGCGTGGACTCCCTGTCCGTGGTCGACCCGGCCCTGCGGGTCCACGGCATGGACGGGTTGCGCGTCGCGGACGCCTCCGTCATGCCCTCGGTCCCCTCGGGCAACACCAACGCCCCGGCGATCATGGTCGGCGAGAAGGCCGCCGACCTCATCCTCGCCGACCACGCGTGACCTCCGCACCGCACCAGATCCGGCAACACCAGCAGCACCAGCAGCACGAACACCCACACGAACCACGAGGGAAAGGCCAGGTGGCCCCGATGCGGACCGAGATGCTGATCGACGGAGAGTGGAGCAAGGGGAACGGGACCACCTTCCCGACCCTCGATCCGGCCACGGGCGAGGTCCTGGCCGAGGTGCCCGAGGGGACCGAGGCCGACGTGAACGCTGCGGTGGCCGCCGCCGCGCGGGCCTTCGAGTCCGCCGAGTGGGCCGGCATGCTCCCCGCCGCCCGCGCCAAGCTCCTGCTCCGGCTCGCCGACCTGCTGGAGGCCGACGCCGACGCCTTCGCCCGCCTGGAGACCAGCGACCAGGGGCAGCCGCTCGGCGTCAGCGGCGGGTTCGCCGTCCCCAACGCCGTCGAGCACCTGCGCTACTACGCGGGCTGGGTCACCAAGATCACCGGTGTCACCGCGCCGCTGTCCATCCCGGACGTCGACTACCGCACCCGCCGCGAACCGCTCGGCGTGTGCGCGCTCATCACGCCGTGGAACTTCCCCCTCATGATCCTGATGTGGAAGCTCGCCCCGGCCCTGGCCACCGGCAACACGGTGGTCGTCAAGCCCGCCGAGCAGACCCCGCTCACCACCCTGCGGCTGGCCGAGCTGGTCAAGGAGGCGGGCATCCCCGACGGGGTCGTCAACGTCGTCACCGGCGGACCCGAGGTCGGCAAGGCCCTGGTCCGCCACCCCGGAGTCGCCAAGGTGTCCTTCACCGGCTCCACCGAGGTCGGCCGGGAGATCGGCGCCCAGGCGGGCCGCGAGCTCAAGCACGTCTCGCTCGAACTGGGCGGCAAGGCACCCTCCGTCATCGCCTCGGACGCCGACATCGACGCCGCCGTCGCGGGCAACCTCATGGGCGGGCTGCTCAACTCCGGCCAGGTCTGCGCCGCCTACACGCGCTTCTTCGTCGACGCCGCGCGCCACGACGAGTTCGCGGAGAAGCTCGCCGCCGGGGCCGCGGCCATGAAGCTCGGCCACGGGCTGGCCGAGGACACCCAGATGGGCCCGGTGGTCTCCGCCGAGCAGCGCGACCAGGCCGAGAGCTACGTGCGCATCGGCCAGGAGGACGGCGCCCACCTGCACGACCGCGCCCCGCTCGACGACGACCGCGGGTTCTTCGTGCGCCCCGCCGTGTTCTCCGGCGTCACCGACGACATGCGCATCGCCCGCGAGGAGATCTTCGGACCGGTCCTGTCGGTGCTGCCCTACGACGATCCCGACGAGCTCGTCGCCCGCGCCAACGACACCGAGTACGGGCTCGCGGCGGTGATCTGGTCCCGCGACATCGGGACCGCGAACCGGCTCGCCGCCCGGGTGCGCGCCGGCACGGTGTGGATCAACATGCCGCCGTTCCTGGACGCCGCGGCGGCCTGGGGCGGGATGAAGGCCTCCGGCCTCGGCCGGGAGATGGGCTGGTCCGGCATCGAGGCGTTCACCCAGGTCAAGAGCATCTGGACCAACCTGGCCTGACCGGCCGCCCCGGTGGCCGCGGGATGCGAGAGCCGCCCCGCGGCCACCGGCCACCCGCCCGGCCCGTCCGCGTCCACCACCGCGCGCCCGCACCGCACCCGACCCCGTCCCCGTCCCACCCACCCCGGAGGAACCGATGGCCACCACCGACACTTCGGCGGCGCATCCCCTCGACGCCCTCACCCCCGACGAGATCACCGCCGCCCGCACCCTGCTCACCACGACCGGGCACGCCACCGACGCCACCAGGTTCGGCTACCTCGGGCTGGAGGAGCCCGCCAAGGCCGACCTCCTGGCGCACGAACCCGGCGCGCCCGTCGACCGCCGCGTCCGCGTCCTGCTGCACGACACCGGCGGCGGACCCGCCCACGACCTCGTCGTGTCCCTCACCCACGGGCGCGTGGACTCCGACCGCACCCTGGACGCGGCCACCGACGGCCAACTGCCCGTCCTGGACGAGGAGTTCGCGCTGGTGGAGGAGATCCTCTCCACCGACGAGGACTGGCTGGCCGCCCTGCGCGCCCGCGACCTGGACCCCTCCACCGTCCGGGTGGCTCCGCTGTCGGCCGGGGTCTACGACGACGAGTACCCCGAGGAGCGCGGCCGCCGCGTCCTGCGCGGACTCGCCTTCGTCCAGGAGCACGAGAGCGACCACGCCTGGGCGCACCCGGTGGACGGCCTCGTCGCCTACGTCGACGTCGTCGACAAGTCCGTCGACCGGGTCCTCGACTTCGGTGCCGTGCCGATCCCCGCCGAGTCCGGCAACTACCCCGATACCGAGGTGAGCGGGCCGCCGCGCACCACCCAGAAGCCCATCGAGATCACCCAGCCCGAGGGGCCAGGCTTCACCCTCGACGGCAACATGCTGAGCTGGGAGAACTGGTCGCTGCGGATCGGCTTCGACGCACGCGAGGGCCTGGTCCTGCACCAGATCGCCTTCGCGGACCGCGACCGGGGACGGCGGAGGCCGATCATCCACCGCGCCTCGATCGCCGAGATGGTCGTCCCCTACGCCGATCCCTCGCCCGTGCGGTCCTGGCAGAACTACTTCGACACCGGCGAGTACATGGTCGGCCGCCACGCCAACGCCCTCAGACTGGGCTGCGACTGCCTCGGCGACATCACCTACATGGACGCCGTCGTCGCCGACGAGCGAGGCGAGCCCCAGACCCTCCCCAACGCCGTGTGCATGCACGAGGAGGACTTCGGGGTGCTGTGGAAGCACAGCGACCTGTGGGCGGGATCGTCCGAGACCAGGCGCCAGCGGCGCATGGTCGTCTCCTTCTTCACCACCGTCGGCAACTACGACTACGGCTTCTTCTGGTACCTCTACCTCGACGGCACGATCGAGTTCGAGGCCAAGGCCACCGGGATCGTGTTCACCTCCGCCCACCCGGGCGGCGACTACCCCTACGCCACGGAGATCGCCCCCGGCCTCGGCGCGCCCCTCCACCAGCACCTCTTCTGCGCCCGGCTCGACATGGCCCTGGACGGCACCGCCAACCGGGTGGTGGAGGTCGACGCCGCCCGCGTCCCCATCGGCCCCGACAACCCGCGGGGCAACGCCTTCACCCGGAAGCACACCGTGCTGGCCACGGAGGCGCAGGCACAGCGCGACGCCGACGCCTCCGTGGACCGGGTCTGGCACATCACCAACCCCGACTCCCCCAACCGGCTCGGGCAGCCCGTCGGCTACGCCCTCCAACCCGAGGGCAAGCCGGTGCTGCTCGCCGATCCGGCCTCCTCGATCGCCGCGCGCGCGGCCTTCGCCACCCGCCACCTGTGGGTGACCGCCTACGACCCCGCCGAGCGCTACCCGGCGGGCGACTTCGTCAACCAGCACCCGGGCGGCGCGGGCCTGCCCGCGTACGCCGCCGCCGACCGCGACCTCGACGGCCGGGACCTGGTCGTGTGGCACACCTTCGGCCTGACGCACGCGCCCCGCCCGGAGGACTGGCCGATCATGCCGGTCGACTACACCGGCTTCACACTGCGGCCGGTCGGCTTCTTCGACCGCAACCCCACGCTGGACGTGCCCGCCACCTCCGCGGGCTCCTGCCACGCGCCGGGACCGGACACCGCGCACACCGAGGGAAGGGACCACTGCCATGGCTGAGCGCGCGGCGGAATCGGCACCGGAAACCGGTGCCCGACCAGGGCTCCAGGGGTCGCTGGGGACCGCGGGCATCGTGTTCCTCGTGGTCGCCGCGGCCTCCCCGCTGGTGGCGATCGGCGGCGCGCTGCCGGTGATGATGGCGATCGGCAACGGCGCGGGCGCCCCGGTGTCCTACCTCGTGGTGACCGTCGTCCTGCTGCTGTTCAGCGTCGGATACGCCGGGATGAGCCGCCACGTGGAGGGCGCGGGCGCGTTCTTCGCCTACGTCACCGCGGGACTGGGCCGGACCACCGGCGCGGGCGCCGTGGGCCTGGCCCTGCTCTCCTACACCGCCATCCAGGCGGCGGTCTACGGACTGGCCGGGGCGGCCCTCGGCGGGGCGGTCGCCGCCTACGGCGGCCCGGACCTGCCCTGGTGGCTGTGGAGCGGCGTCCTGCTGGCCGTCGTCGCGGTGCTCGGCTTCCGGAGCGTCGACGTGGGCACCCGTGTGCTCAGCGTGCTGATCGTGTGCGAGGTCGGGGTCCTCGCGGTCCTGGTCGGCGCGGTGCTCCTGCGGGGCGGGGCCGAGGGGCCGAGCGCTGAGCCGTTCACGGCCGGCGCCTTCCTCTCCGGCTCGCCCGGGATCGGGCTGATGTTCGCGGTGGCCTGCTTCATCGGCTTCGAGGCGACGGCGATCTACAGCGAGGAGGCCCGTGAGCCGGGCCGGGCGGTGCCCCGCGCGACCTACGCGGCCGTGCTGCTCATCGGCGGCTTCTACACACTCGTGTCCTGGGCCGTCGTCGTGGGGGTCGGCGCGGGCCGCGCGCAGGCCGCCGCGCTGGACGACATCGAGGGCCTGGTGTTCTCCGTGGCCCACCTGTACGCGGGGCCGGGTGTGGCCGCGACCATGGAGATCCTGTTGCTCACCAGCCTGTTCACGGCACTGCTGGCGTTCCACAACACGATCGCCCGCTACCTCTACGCGATCGGGCACACCGGGGGCGCCCTGTCGCCGCTCGCGGGGACGCACGCCCGGCACGGGTCGCCGCACGTGGCCTCGCTGGTCCAGTCCGCGGCGGCGGCCCTGCTGATCGGGGCGTTCGCGCTGGTGCGGGCCGACCCGGTCCTGCAGGTGTTCACCTGGATGAGCGGCATGGCCACGCTGGGCGTGCTGGCGCTCATGGTGCTGGTGAGCGTGGCGGTCGTGGTGTTCTTCGCCCGGACCGGAGTGGACAGGCGGTGGTGGCACGCCCGGATCGCGCCGGTCCTGGGGGCCGTGGGGCTGGTGTGCGTGGCCGCGCTGGTGCTGTCCAACTTCACCACGCTCATCGACGGGTCCGTGGGACTGGCGGCGCTCTTCGTGGTCCTGCTCGCGGCCGCGTTCGCGGCGGGGGCGGTCCCGGCGGCCCTTCGTCGGGAGTGAGGTGTCGACCCGTCGCCATGTCGACACCGCTGGTCGACATGGTGACGGGTCCCTGTGGACATCCGCTCGTTCCACGGACTGTCCGGTCCCCGTACGGATAGGGTGTCGAACACCTGCAGACGCGCACCAAAGCGATATGTCGGCGACCGTAACCACTGATCACTTTGTCGACATATCGGCTCGGGGCCTACTCCTTCACGAGTGACAGCACCTCGGCCCCCGGGAGCTCACCGACCAGTGGGCCCGGCACGTACAGCTTCGACCGGCGCAGACCGCTGCCCACCACGACCGACGGGGTGTCCACCACCGCCTTGTCCACCAGCACCGGCCACTCCGAGGGCAGACCGAACGGCGTGATGCCGCCGTACTCCATACCGGTCATCCCGGTGGCCTCGTCCATCGGCGCGAACGAGATCTTGCGGGCGCCCAGGTGGCGCCGGACCATCCCGTTGACGTCCGCGCGCTGGGTGGCGAGCACCATGCACGCCGCGTAGGTCACCTCGCCGCCGCGCTTGGCCGCCAGCACCACGCAGTTGGCGCTGGTCTCCAGCGGCATCCCGTAGCGCTCGCAGAACGCGGCGGTGTCGGCCAGCTCGGGATCGATCTCCGCGACCCGCACCTGATCCCGCTCCCGCTCCCCCAGACCGGCGAGCGCGGCACGGGTCGGCTCGGCCAACCAGTCCGGGTGCTCCCCGGGTCGCGTCCACTCCAAAGCCTCGGTCATCAGCGCCTCCCTCGTCCAACCGCTCCTCGCCGCCAGCGTAGTGAGGCCCCACAGCGCCCGCCGCTCGGGCGTGTCCGCATCCGGTTCGGCCGGTACCGGCCAGGGCGCCCCGGCCGTCCCCGGGCCCCCTATGTTCGTGGTCAGCACCCCGGCAGACCCCCGCGACGCCTCGCTCCCCCCGGTGGTGGGAGCTCCGGCGGCGGAGGCGGTGGCGGACGCCGACGACCAACCCGGTGACCAGTGAGGAGTGAGAGTGGAATTCGATCCGTTCGCGAACCTGCCACGAGCGACGTGGACAGAGGAAGCAGAGGAGGACGTCGTCGACCACGACACGCTGATGGACCTCCTGCGTGATGCCGCCGGTGCCCTCACCGCCAGGATCCACCAGGAGCGCTCGTCGCCCGGCCCCGCCCCGAGGTCGTGGACCGGCTCACCGCCCAGCGGTCGAGATTCCTCGGGTGCCTTCGGGACCTGCGGATCGCCGACGCGCGGTCGGCCGACGAACTACGGAACGAGTGCCTGGAGGTCATCCGGGGGGGACGAGTAGTTCGGTGGCTTCCGGAACGGCCGATTCCAGAGTCGCCGGGAGTCGCCCAGCGGGCGTACGGCACTCGTGAAGCGCACAGGAAGAACCGCGGGAAACCACCCAGGGAGTTGTTCGGGATCCCTGGGTGATGATCGGGTCGCGGGTCAGGAGTGGCGGTCGGTGACGGCCAGGGCGAGCCGGGCCAGGTCCGCTGCCCGGTAACCGGGCCAGCCGTGGACCGCCGACAGGTACTCGTCGGGGATCGCGCTCGCGCCGTACCGCGCGCCGAGCAGCGCCCCGGCGATCGCCGCCACGGTGTCGGTGTCGTCCCCCGCCCGCACCGCGGCCCACAGTGAGTGCTGAAGCCGCAGGCTCTCCGTCGATCGCGAGCCGCCCTCCGCCGCCTCCTCCGCGTCCCCGAGGCTGACCGCCGACCACGCCGCCTGCAGGGTGCGGACCACGAAGCCGTTGCCCTCGAACGCGTGCGGCGGGCGCTCCTCGGCCTCGTCCAGCCAGGCCGCCCACGACGCCTGGCGCCCCACCGGCAGCAGCTCCACGCCCGCGCGGACCCCTGACAGGTCACCGCGCACGACCGCCCGGCGCACGCCCTCGCACCACAGCACGCACGCCTCGGACGCCAGGGGGTCCCCGTGCGTGAGGCGGCTGTAGCGGTCGGCCGCCACGGCCAGGCCCGCCGGGTCGTCCAGGTAGGCCAGGGCCAGCGGCCCGGTCCGCATCAGGGAGCCGTTCCCCGCGCTCGGCAGGCCCGACTCGAACAGCCGCTCGGAGACGGACGCCATCTCCTGGGCCACGTTCTCGGTCCCCCGCGCGTGCTCCACCTCGCCCAGCACCTTCTGCGTCTGGTGCCCGATGTCGCTGGCCCCGTCGCGCCGCCAGGCCAGGAAGGCCTCGGCGGTCTGCTGGAGCGCCCTGTGGGAGAGCGGGGCATCGTGGTCGCGCAGGGTCTCGGCGATACAGACCGCCATCTGGGTGTCGTCGGAGTACTCGCCCGGCGCGTACGGGCCGAGCCCTCCGCCGACCATCTCCGGCACCTCGTGGTCGGCGAGCCTGCGTGCGAACTCGTAGGGAACGCCCAGTGCGTCCCCGCAGGCGGCGCCGAGCAGCACTCCGGCCGCACGGTCGCCGACGGTCCCGGGAGGGGGCGGTGTCATGGGGGCCTCGCTTCGGTTTCGGGTACTCGGACCCTATCGAGGCGGCGGGCTCCGGAGCGGTCCGGGAATCCACCGGAACCGGTTCGCGGCACCGCGCTCACGGGAGCAGGAGATCACCGACGGTGACGACGGCGTGGTCGTGCGACCGCTCAGGGGTCCGCCGTCGCACCCCTGTGCGCGGGCACATGTCCGTATTCGGACGAATGGCGATGATCTGTCGTGCGGGTGACCGTAGAATCCGCATCATGGCGACCCCCAGTCCCGACACCCTCTTCGGCCTCACGCTGCACGGACGCTATGTCCTGGGACAGCGTGTCCGCAGCGGTCCCTCGGGTACCGTCCACACGGCGCACGACCTGACCGTCGACAACCTCGTCATGGTCACGGTGATGCACCCCGGGTCGGTCGCCGATCCGGGCGCCGTCCACGCCTTCGACAGCCGTGTCCAGACGCTGGAGACCGTCACGCACCCGGGGCTGGCACGCACTCTCGGTCACGGCCGCGACGGCGACCACGTGTACGCCGTCACCGAGTACGAGCGCGGTGAGGGCCTCGACCGCGTCCTCACCGACGGCGACGCGGCCCTGCGCTACTCCCCCGGTACGGCCCTGACCATCGTCGCCGACGTCCTCTCCGCTCTGGACGCCCTCCACCAGGCGGGCATCGTGCACGGCGGGGTCGAGGCCGGGCACGTCCTGCTCGACGACGAGGGCCGGGTGACCGTCACCGGGCTCCCCCTGCTCGCCGACGCGTCCGCGGGACGGGAACCGGACACCAGCGAGGACGTCCACGCGGCCGGGCGGCTGCTCCACACCCTGATCACCGGTGTCGGCACCGCGCCGCACGAGGGACCGCTGCGGCCCTCGTCCCACGTGGACGGGATTCCGCCCGACGTCGACATGCTGGTCGCCAACGCCACCGATCCCACACCGCGCTACCGCCCGCGCGACGCCGCCAAGTACCTCACCATGGTCGAACAGGTCATGCGGTCGCTGCCGCGGGGGGACGGGGACGGCGACCCCGCGGAGACCCGGCCCATCCCCGTGATCGGCGCGGAGGCCCAGGCCGGTGCCGCGTTCGCACCGGGGACCGGAGCCGACCGTGGCCGGAACCGCGGCCGCGAGGGGGCGCCGCCGTGGCGGCGCGTGCCCGTGCTGGTCTCCGCGGCCGCCCTGGCCGTCGTGCTGCTCGCCGTCGTCGGCTGGGCCGCCCTGGCCCCCGACGACACGATCGAGCTCCCGGACGTCACGGGCAGCGCGCCCGCGGAGGCCGAGGCCGTCCTGGCGGAACTCGGCGCCGACCTGGTCGTCCGACGGGCCGAGTCCTACGACGACGCCGTCGAGTCCGGCGCGGTGGCCGCCACCGAACCCGCCGCGGGGACCGAGGTCGAGACGGGCGACGAGGTCACGCTCGTGGTCTCCATCGGGGCGCGCTCCGTCGAGGTCCCCGACGTCACGGGCGGTACCGAGTCCGAGGCCCGCACCGCGCTGCGCGAGGCGGGCTTCACCGACATCGAGGTGGTGATGGAGCACTCCGGCGAAGAGGCCCCCGGCACCGTGCTCTCCACGAAGCCGGCCGCCGGAGAGCAGGGGGACCGGGAGGAGCCGGTCGTCGTCAGCGTCAGCGAGGGCGTCGTGGTCCCCTCACTGATCGGCACGGACCAGGCCGAGGCCGCCGCGCTCCTCGACGAGGCCGGCCTGACCGCGGTGATCGTCGAGGCCCCCCACGACGACGTGGTCGTCGGCGAGGTCTTCGGTCAGGACCCGGAGCCCGGCTCGATCCTGCCCGAGGACGCGAACGTGTCCATCACCGTCTCCACCGGTCCCGAGGAGCCGGAAGTGGAGGAGTCGGAGACGGAGGACGACGAGGAGGACCGCGAAGGGGAACGGGACGGGGACACCGACCAGGAGGAGGACCGCGACCGTGACGGCGATGACGGTCAGGGCGGCGGGCGCGGCGGCGACGACGGGTCCTGCTCCGGCGCGGCCTGGCACCCCAACACCCAGTACCAGACCGGCGACCGCGTGCACTACCAGGGGCGCGAGTACGAAGCGCGCTGGTGGGTCGAGGGCGCGCACAACCGTCCGGGGGACGGCGGCGACTGGGGGCCGTGGGCCGACCTCGGTCCCTGCTGACCCGTGGGGGCCACCGACACTGATCCGGGCCTGAATATGGCCGGCGCCTACATGTGAATCACGTCACTGCGGTTCTACCTTCGGGTTGGCACCCCTGATCCCCCAGTTCGGGCGGTCGTGTCGGACGAGCGGGTGCCGACCGGAGGAGACACATGCGCAAGACGCCCCCCTTGGCCGCCGCCTGCGCCGCGGCCCTCGCCCTGACCTCGTGCGGAAGCCCCGGTGAGGCGGCCGGAAGCGGCGAGGACGACCCGGTCAGGGTCGGCATCGTCTACTCGTCCACCGGGCCGCTCGCCTCCTACGGCGAGCAGTACCGGCAGGGGTTCGAGGCCGGACTCGACCACGCCACCAACGGCACCATGGAGGTCGGCGGACGCCCCATCGAGGTGTCCTACGCCGACGACGCGGGCGATCCCACCAAGGCGGTCTCGGCCACCCGCGACCTCATCGGTTCCGGGCACGACATCATCGCCGGGTCCACCGCCTCGGGTATCGCCACCCAGGTCGCGCCGCTCGCCGAGCAGAACGACATCCTGTTCGTCTCCGGCTCGGCCGCCACCGACGCGCTCACCGGCCTCAACGACCACACCTTCCGCTCCGGGCGGCAGACCTACCAGGACATCCTCACCGCGGGCACGTTCATGGACGACCCCGACGGCGCCGAGGTGGTGGTGTTCGCCCAGCAGAACGCCTTCGGACAGGACAACGTCGCCGCGGTCACGGAGGTCCTGGAGGCGGAGGGAGCCTCCGTCGACAGCGTCCTCGCCCCACCGGAGACCACCGACCTCACCCCCTTCGCGGAACAGCTCAGCCAGGCCGAGCCCGACCTCGTGTTCGTCGCCTGGGCGGGCGAGACCGCCGCCGCGATGTGGCAGGCCCTCGACCAGCAGGAGGTCCTCGACTCCAGCGAGGTCGTCACCGGATTGGACATCAAGCCCTCCTACCCCGTGTTCGGCGAGTCCGGCGGCCGGATCTCCTTCCTGTCCCACTACTTCGACGGAGCCGGCCAGACCGAGGTCGCCGAGATCATGCACGACACCGTCGTGACCGACGGCGGCGAGGTCGACCTCTTCACCCCCGACGGCTTCACCGCCGCCCAGATGATCGTCCACGCGGCCGGGGCCGGAACCGACGTCCGGGACCGCATCGCGGCCCTGGAGGGCTGGACCTTCGACGGGGTCAAGGGCGAGCTGCACATCCGAGCCGAGGACCACGCCCTCATCCAGCCCATGTACCAGGTCGAACTCGTCGGCGAGGGCGAGGACGCCCACCCGGAACTCATCGCGGAGATCCCCGCCGCGGACGTCGAGCCCCCGGTCGCGGAGTAGCCGTGCCCACCGACGCCACCCGCGCGGCCGACGCCGCCACGACCGAACGGACCCGGGCCGGCGCCGCGGCCGGCCCCGGGCCGCACCACGGCGCCGCCGTGCTCGCGCTGGAGCACCTGAGCTGGTCGGTCGGCGGAGCCGTCATCGTCGACGACATCACCATGGACATCGGCGAAGGCGAGTTCGTCGCCCTCATCGGACCCAACGGGGCGGGCAAGACCTCCCTGTTCAACCTGGTGACCGGGCTGACCAGGCCCACCTCCGGTTCCATCCGGCTGGCGGGCGCCGACGTCACCCGCCACGCGCCCCACCGCCGGGCCCGGCTCGGCATGGGCCGTACCTTCCAGACCTCCAGTGTCTTCGCCGACCTGGGCGTCGGCGCCAACGTCGGCCTCGCCGTCCAGGCCCGAACGGGGGAGTCGCGGCGCTTCTGGCGGCGCGCCGCCCCCGACGGAGGCCCCGAGGTCGCCGCGGTCCTGGACCTGGTCCGGCTCTCCCACCGGGCGGGCGCCCTGGCCGGGGACCTGTCCCACGGCGACAAGCGCAAGCTCGAACTCGCCCTCCTGCTGGCCCGGCGCCCCCGGCTGATCCTCCTGGACGAGCCCATGGCGGGGGTCAGCGCGGGCGAGATCGGCGACCTCACCACCGTCATCCGGGACGTGCACCGCGAACACGGCTGCACCGTCCTCATGGTCGAACACCACATGGAGGTGCTCCTCGACATGGCCGACCGACTGGCCGTGATGCACCACGGCGCACTGCTGGCCTTCACCGACCCCGACTCGGCCATGGCCGACCCCGAGGTCCAGGCCGCCTACCTCGGGGACGGGGCGTGACCGGCGAGCCGCTCCTGGACGCGGCCGACCTGCACGTGTGGATCGAGGGGTCGCACATCCTCCAGGGCGTGACCTTCTCGACCCCGGCGACCGGCGTGACCGCCCTCCTGGGCCGCAACGGCGTCGGCAAGACCACCACCGTCAAAGCCCTGCTCGGCCTGGTGCCGCGCACCGGCCGGGTGGAGTTCGCCGGAACCGACATCACCGCGCACCCCACCCACGCCATCGTCGCCCGGGGTATCGGCTACGTGCCGGAGGAGCGCGGGATCTTCTCCGCGCTCACGGTCGCGGAGAACCTGCGCCTGGCCGAACGGCGGCCCGGCGCGCCCCGCTACGACCTCGTCCACGAGCTCTTCCCCGAACTGCGCGAGCGTGCCGCACAGCCCGCCGGCACCCTGTCCGGCGGGCAGCAGCAGATGCTCGCGATCGGGCGGGCCCTGCTCAACGACAACCGCCTGCTCATCGTGGACGAACCCACCAAGGGCCTGGCCCCCCGGGTGGTGCGCGAAGTCGCCGACGCGGTCGCCGTCGCCGCCGAGCGCGTCCCCGTCCTGCTGGTGGAGCAGAACCTGGCCCTGGTCCGGCGCGTGGCCGACCAGGCGGTCGTGCTCGACACCGGACGGGTCGTCCACACCGGCCCGGCCCTGGACCTCCTGGACGATCCCGACCGCGTCCGCGCGCTCCTGGGCGTGTCCCGCACCGCGGCCGCGCCCGGAGCCGGGCCCGCGGCCGGACCCGCCGCCGACCCGACCCACGACAGGCAGGTGGACACCGCGTGAGTACCGTCGTGCTCCTCGTCATCACCGGACTCGGCCTGGGCGCCCTGTACTTCCTCATCGCCTCGGGGCTGTCACTGATCTTCGGCCTGATGGACGTGCTCAACTTCGCGCACGGCGCCTTCCTCGCGATCGGCGCCTACGGGACCTGGTGGGCGAGCGTGTACCTGCCCGGGGCCGGACCCGACGGGTTCGGCTTCCTCCTGGCGGTCGCGTTCGGCGTCGGCGCGGGCACCCTGGCCGCGACCCTCGTCGAGCTGTGCGTCATCCGGCCGCTCTACGGACGGCACCGCGAACAGATCCTCGCCACGGTCGGCCTCAGCCTCGCCGTGCCCGCCCTGCTCCAGGCCGTCTGGGGAGCCGACCCGCTCCCCTTCCCCCGCCCCGCGCTCGTCGCGGGCACCGTCGGTGTCCTCGGCGTCAACGTCCCCACCGACCGCTTCCTGCTGATCGCGGCCGCCGTCGTGGTCTTCACGGCCCTGTGGCTGTTCAACTCCCGGACCCGCTACGGGCTGATCGTCCGCGCCGGGGTCCAGGACCGCGCCATGGTCACCGCCCTGGGGATCGACGTGCGCACCGCCTTCACCCTGGTCTTCGCCATCGGCGGTGCCGCCGCCGCGCTCGCCGGGGCCCTGGGCGGCCTCTACTTCGGCGTGGTGACGCCCACCCAGGGGATGTCGCTGCTGATCTTCGCGTTCATCGTCGTCGTGATCGGCGGGACCACCTCCCTCACCGGGTGCGCCCTCGCCTCCGTCGGGGTCGGCCTCATCCAGCAGTTCGCCAACTACTACACCGTCGCCGGGCTCGGCGACATCGCCGTGGTCATCGTCCTGGCCGTCGTGCTGCTCACGCGACAGGGCGGACTGACCGCGAAGAAGTCCGCGGAGAGGGTGGCCTGATGACCGACACCGACGTGGCCCCGACGACGCCCGGCCGCGGTGCGCCGACCCCGGACACCGTGCCCGACGTGCGCCGACGCCCGCGGCCGACCGGCTGGATCGCCCCGGTCGCCGTCCTCCTCGTGGCGCTGTCCCTGCCCTTCTCCACGCTCACGCTGCCCGGTGTGTTCGAGGGGGCCCTCAACAGCCCGCCCACCCTGCACCTGCTCGCGCTGTGCCTGGTGTTCGGCGGCCTGGCGACCAGCTACGACCTGCTGTACGGCAGGGTCGGGCTGCTGTCCTTCGGGCACGCCCTGTACTTCGCCTGCGGCGCGTACACCGCCGCCCTGCTGATGCGGGTGCTGGAACTGCCGCTGCTGTGGTCGGCCGTGGTCGCCGTCGTCGGCGGCACCCTGCTGTCACTGGTGCTCGGCGCGGTGTCCCTGCGGGTCAACGGCATCGCCCTGGCCATGGTCACGCTCGCCTTCGCCCAGGCCGGCTCGATCCTCATCGCGCGCGACCCCGGACGGGCGACCGGCGGTGAGGAGGGCCTGCCGCTGCACACGGCGGCCGTGCCCGACGCGTTCGTGGGCGTGGTCAACACCGTCAACCTGTACTGGGCGGCCCTGGCCTACGCGGTGGTCGCCACGGGCGTGGTCTGGTGGCTGACCGCCTCGCCGGTGGGCCGGGTGTGGCAGGGCATCCGCGCCAACGAACAGCGTGTGGCCGTCCTGGGGGTCAACCCCTACCCCTACAAGCTGGCGGCGTTCACCGTCGGCGGCGGTCTGGCCTCCCTGGGCGGTGTCGCCTACCTGCTGGTGACCGGAGGCGTCACACCGGGCATCACGACCGCGGAGTTCACCCTGGCCCTGCTGGTCATGGTCGCGCTCGGTGGGGCGGGCACCCGGTGGGGGCCGCTGGTCGGTGCGGCCCTGTACACCTACGCCGACCACCGCCTCCTCCAGCTCGGCGGCTCGGACGCTTTCACTGCTCTCCCTGCCTGGATCGCCGCGCCCCTGTCGCAACCCCTGTTCGTGCTCGGAACCCTGTTCGTGCTCATGGTGTTCTTCTTCCCGGGAGGTCTGGTCGCCCTCCCCGCACGCGTCCGATCGGCCGTCCGGGACAGGAGGGCGGCCCAGCGGTAGGATCGGTGTCGGATGAGTACGCAGAAGGCCCCGGGGAGCCTTGAGTTCTAGAGGTCGTTGCAACACCCCATCTCTGAAGGGGTGCGGTGGACGACTTCGAGATCCGCGAGAGCCGGAAACCACAGGGGCGCAAGAAGCTCCTGATCGAGCGTGAGCGCTACCTTGCCCTGGTGGAACAGGGCTACAGCAACACGCAGGCGAGCCGGATGGTGGGCGTCAACCCACGCACCGGACGGGAGTGGCGCTACGGGCGCCCCGAGGGCCGTAGGAAGCGGTCGAGGCTGCCGGCGAAGGACGCACCGGCGACCTCGACCGGTCCCGGCTTCACACGCAAGATCGAGGTCCGATCCGGCCGCTACCTGGGCGAAGACGAACGCATCCACATCGCTGACCGGTGGCGTGAGAAGGCGTCCGTGCGCACCATCGCCGCCGAGCTGGGCCGGAATCCCTCCACGATCAGCCGGGAGATCCGCCGCAACCGCCACCCCGGCAACCACGACTACCGCCCCCACGCCGCACACGCCCGAGCGCGAGCCCGGCGGGCCCGCCCCAAGGGCGGCAAGATCGGAGCCAACCCGCTCCTGCGCGAGATCATCCAGCACCGCCTGGGCATGAAGTGGAGTCCGGAGCAGATCAGCCACCACCTGAGGCTGAGCTTCCCCGACCAAGCGGAGATGCACGTGTGCCACGAGACGATCTACCAGGCGCTCTACGTCCAGGGCCGCGGCGAGCTGCGCCGCGAGCTGGCCAAGGCGCTGCGCACCGGCCGCACCCTGCGTCGGCCTCGCCGCCGCCCAGACCAGCGCACGCCGCGCTTCCCGTACCCGATGGTCATGATCAGCGAGCGCCCGCCCGAGGTCGCTGACCGGGCGGTTCCCGGGCACTGGGAGGGCGATCTGATCGTGGGCAAGGAGAACGGTTCGGCGATCGGCACGCTGGTCGAGCGGTCCAGCCGCTACGTGATGCTCGTCCACCTGCCCGGAACGCGCGACACGATGAGCGTCCGTGACGCCCTGGTCGAGACCGTCTCGACCCTGCCCGAGCATCTGCGCAGGTCACTGACCTGGGACCAGGGTTCGGAGATGGGGCTGCACCACGAGTTCTCGATGGCCACCGGCATGCCGGTCTACTTCTGCGACCCTTCCAGCCCTTGGCAGCGGGGGTCGAACGAGAACACGAACGGGCTGCTGCGGCAGTACTTCCCCAAGGGCACTGACCTGGCCGCGCACGGCCGTGAGCGCCTGAAGGAGGTCGCTGCCGAACTGAACTCCCGCCCACGCAAGACGCTCGGCTGGGAGACCCCAGCCGAGCGTTTGGCTAAGCTCCTGGCCGTGGCCAGTTGATCAGCTGTGTTGCGACGACCCCTCGAATTCGCCGAGCTCCCCGGGGCCTTTCTGTTGGGCGGTCTACACGCGGTCGTGGCGCACGACGGACAGAAGCGCGGTCCACTCCGCCCCAGGGACGAGGAAGTGCCCGTCGTCGGGGTTCTGCGAGTCGCGCACGGCAGCGTCGCCACCGGGTACGTCGGCGACTTCGACGCAGTTCGATGGATTGCTGTACGAGGACTTGCGGAAGCTCAGTTCGTCGCTGGATGAGTGCATGGTGGTGATTACCTTTCCTGCTGAGCGGCGGCGACGGCGGCTCGCCACTCCCGCGAGGAGAACATCAGGTGCCCCGACGCCCTGTTCTGTGTGTCGCGGACAGCGGAGCCGGTGGGTAGGTCGGCCACCTCGACGCAGTTCTGGGGCTGCGAGTACGTGGACTTGCGGAAGATCAGTCTGTCGCTGGATGAGTGCATGTTGGTGACTTTCTAGGCGGTCAGTGACCGCAGGTAGCCAGGGACCGAGTCCGGGTCAAGCGCTTTGGCCAGCAGGCGGTCGAAGCAGTTGCGGTACCGGGCGATCTCCGGCGGCTTCTCCAGGTAAAGCCCGTCCGTGTTCGTCTCCAGGAAGACGAGCGACGGAGCGGCGTCGTAGTCGAGGATGGAGAACGGTCCTCCCATCCCAGCATGTAGCCCTGATGACATGGGGAGCACCTGGACCGTGACTGAGTTGGGTGACTCGGCGAGATCGAGAAGCCGCTCCACCTGAGGGGCGAACAGGTCCGGCGATGCCCTGAGCATCAACAGGGCACTCTCGTGGATGATTGCCCACACATCCGGCGGATTCTCCTGTGTCAGGATCTCCTGCCGTCGCACACGGGCCTCGACGGTCCGCTGGATGTCGGCTGAATCGCGAATGAGCGTGGCTTGGGCGATGGCCTTGGCGTACTCGGGTATCTGGAACAGGCCAGGGATGTACTGCGGCTCGAAGAGGCGAACGCTTCTGGCCCCGGCCTCCAGGGAGGCGTAGGCGCCTCCGAGCACATCGTCGTAGCGGTTCCACCACCCGCGTTCGCGCGACTGGCGGGTGAGGGCGAGGATCGCGTCGCGCTCCCGCTCGTCCTTCACCCGGTACAGGTCGAGCAGGACACGGATATCGGTGACAGCGGGCTTCTTCGACCGACCGGTTTCGATGTTCGAGATCTTCGTGCTCGACCATTCGAGCGCGTCGGCGGCCTGCTCGATGGTCATGCCCGCGTCAAGCCGTTTCGCCCGTATCTGTGCCGATAGCTGGCGTCGTGCTACGGACGGGCTGCTCACATCGACCTCCTCAGGGGACGCCGCCGATCGTATCGCCGTTGAACCAGAACCGGACATTTCGCAACTCCTTACTGTGATGATGCGATTTACCGTATCTCGACTGGAGACTTGCGAATCAAAAGTTTCGAGTGGAGTATGGGTCTCGTACTCATCCGCTCGCCGCCCTCATCCAGCGGCACCCTGATCGAGGAGTCGCCCTGTGCGATACCTGAACCCGTCGGCGCTCGTCGCCGTCCGCTATCTGGCCGAAGAGCGCATCCGCTGGCGCCGACCCCGCCGCGCCGCTCGCGCCCGCTCCTACGCCCCCTGGCCCATCCCGCGCCCGCGCGTGCCCATGGACGCCGCCCCCACAGCGGTCCTGCGCCTCGTCCTGGACGGCCTCCGGCACCTGGAAGCGGGTGCGCGATGACCGGCACTGGCACCGGAACAGAGGCTGACACCCGGGTCACCGTCGCCGACCTCGACGACCTGCTGAACGCGCTCGCGTCCGTGTACCACCTGCCCCCGGCCGCTCTCGGCTCCTGGGACGCGCGCCGGGACCTCCTGGCGGCCCGCGCCCAGCACGTCCGGGGCCTCCTCGGCTGCCGCCGCCGGACGGGCGACGACATCCGCGCGCTCACCGCCCGCATCCGTCGGCTGCACACCGAGCCCGACCTGGCCGTGCGCTACGAGGTCAGGGAGGCGGCCGAATGACCGCCGTCTGTGACCTGCGCGAGGTCGCCACCCTGGCCGAACTGCGGGCCTGGGCCCTCGCCCACGGCACCCGCGTCCGCTACCTCGGCCCGACCCTGGAGGACCGCCCCCTCTACGCGGCCACCCGAGGGCCCGCCACCCGGGTGGCCGTCGGCACGGGTCCCGACCCCCATCCGCGGCCGATCGTCTGGCACTCCCCGCTGGAGCACCTGGGCGAGGGGCCGGACTCCCGCCCGACCTCGCCGGACGGCCCTCGAAGGAAACCCCCGGGGCCGGCCTCCCCGGGCTGACCCCGGTCCGGTCGCGGGCGTGGACATCTCCCACCCCGGCGCGCACCCGCTGGTGTGGGCGTCGCCGTTGGAGAGCGTGCCCGCTTCGCGCACGGCGGAGGCGCCCGACCTCGCCGCATCTGCGGCGCCCTGATCCGGTGCGGCCCCTACCGGGAGGCGGGGCCGCACCCTCCCTCACCCCCGAGGAGAGCGATGGACGGTGCCACCAGGTGCAGCGGCACCACGAGCGGACAGCACGACTACATCGCAGACCCGGCCAACCCGAAGTACCCCAACATCCGAACCATGCAGTGTCGCCACTGCTGCCCGAGAACTTCCAGGACATCCTCGACACGGCCATGCGCCGCCACGGAACAGACCATCTACTCGACACACTCGATCGCGGCTCACTCCTGGTCGATGATGGGTACCTCGACGCGGACGAGCTGGCGCACGCGGCCACCGAGTTCAAGACCTCGGGCGAACGCACCTTCGACGTGTACCGACCACTGATCCTGGAGACCGGCCTGGCCTCCCTCCAGGCCCGACGATGAGGGGCGACATGCAGATCCGACCGGCCCGAGCGGATGACCATGATGGCGTTGAGGCGATGGTGGCGCGGCGTGTGGAGTGGATGAGCGACAACGGCCTGGCCTCCCGCCCGGAGATCGCCCAGGCCATGGCCGGGCAGGCAGCGGAGGCCGACACCCCGATGTGGGTGCTGGTCGACGGCGGCCAGGTGGTGGGGTGTACAAGCGCTTACAGCGAATCACCCGAGTGGGGGTTCACTGAGACCGAGCGCGAGATCCCGGCGTTGTTCCTGGCCTCGACGTGGACCTGGCCGACCGGCCAGCGCCTGGGGTGGGTTCTGGCCCGGTGGGCGCTGGACCACGCCGCACGCACCGGTCGGAAGCACGTGCGCCGGGGCACGTTCGCTCCGGCCCTGGTGCGTTACTACACCGAGGTCCAGGGATGGACTGTCGTGCGGGAAGTAGAACGGCGCGCGCGGATGTGCACGTTCCTGTCACGCCCGGCAGAGGTGATCTTGGAACCGGCGGGACACGTCCACACCGTTGAGGATCTCGAGGTCGACCTCGACGAGACCTGACCTGCCAGCATGGGACGATGCCTGATGATCGGTACCGGCCCGGCATTGCCCAGGTGCCGCCGCTCGTGCGGGCCTTCCCCAGGCACGCAGTCACCCGAGCGCTCCCGGCTCCGCGCGTTCATCGAGTTGCAGGTCAGGTCCCTTGACCTCACATGGCGAGAGCTCGAAGAGGTGAGCGGCGTCCCATACGAGACGATCCGGCGCGTCCGGGGCGGTGACCAGCCCATCACCAAGGACGTGCGCGAGCGCCTGGAGGACGGGCTCGGCTGGCGGCGCGGCAGCATCCGGGCCATCCTCGAAGGCGGCGAGCCCACCCCCCTCTTGATAGCCCTCCCCCGACCCGTCGAGGGGTCATCGAGGTCCCCTTCGGTCATGGACGTGGACATCTCCCACCCCGGCGGGGCCGATGCTGTGGGCCCGGGGGATACCCGCCCCGGGCGCGCGCTCCTAGCATCGGTCCTGTCCTCCGAACGAACGCGCACCCTCCCGGCACGCGTGTCCGATCGGCCCTCAGGAACCGGAAGGCGGTCCAGTGATGACCACGTCCACCACGCACTGGCGCGACGGGGACGAGTACACCGTCCCGGTCCCCGGGGGAGCCCTCGCCGTCACCCGCTGGGGAGACCCCGGTGACGCGCCCGCCCGGACACCCGTGCTCGCCGTGCACGGCATCACCGCCAACGGCCACTCCTTCGCCCGGCTCGCCGCCGAACTCGCCGCGCGCGGAGGCCCGCCGGTCCTCGCCCCCGACCTGCGCGGCCGGGGCGCCGGCGGCCACCTCCCCGGGCCCCACGGACTCGGCGCCCACGTCGACGACCTCCTCGCCGTCCTGGACGCCGCCGGAATCGAGCGCACCGTGCTGGTCGGCCACTCCATGGGCGCGTTCGTCGCCTGCCTGGCCGCCGTCCGCCACCCCGACCGCGTCGCCGGGCTCCTCCTGGTCGACGGCGGCCTCGGCCTCCCCGTCCCGCCCGGCACCGACATCGACACCGTCCTGGGCCCGGCCATGGCGCGCCTGCGGATGACCTTCGAAGGACCCGACGACTACCGCGCCTTCTGGCGTCGCCACCCCGCCTTCGCCGACCGCTGGAACACCTGGGTGGACCACTACGTCCTGCGCGACCTCGTCGGCACACCGCCCGAGACCCGCTCGGCCTGCGACGAGGAGGCCGTCCGCACCGACGGCGCCCAGGTCCTCACCGACCCCGAAGTCCTGGGCGCCGTGCACCGCCTGCCCTGCCCCGCGCGCCTGCTGTGGACGGCGCGCGGGCTCATGGACGAGTCACCCGGCCTCTACACCCCCGCACGGCTCGCCGGGCTCCCCGACGACCTCGTCACCGTGGAACTGCCCGACGACAACCACTACAGCCCGCTGTTCTCCTCAACCGCCGCCCTGCTCGCCGAGCAGGTCCACGCCCTGGCCGAGCAGACCGTGCAGGTGCAGGGCCAGCTGTAGCTCCAGCGCGCGGTCGGGGCGCTGCCAGTCCGCCCCGATGAGCTGCCCGATCCGCTCCAGGCGCTGCGCCACCGTGTTCACGTGGATGTGCAGGTCGTCCTTGGCGCGCGACAGGTTGCCCCCGGCCGCGAAGTAGGCCCCCAGTGTCTCCACGAGCAGCGTGCCCCGCTTGGCGTCGTACTCCAGCAGCGGCCCCAGCGTCGCCGACACGAAACCCGGCACGTCCCGGTCCTGGCTGAGCAGCAGCCCGGGGAACCCGAGGTCGTCGGTGGTGGCGACATCGCCGTCGCGGCCCAGGGCCCGCAGGGTCTGCAGACAGCGCGACGCCTCGGCGAACGCCGACAGGAACGATCCGGGCCCGTCCGTGGGCCCGGCCAGGCCCGCGGTCACCGGCCCGTTGGCCGCCGCCGACAGCTCACCGACCACCCGGCGGCCCGCCTCGGCGGGGTCCTCACCGGGCAGCGCCAGCACCAGGCGCCCCGACCGGTGCCCGGCCAGCCCGCCCGTGGTCTCGGCGACGTGCGTGGCGGCCGAGCGCAGACGCGCCGGGTCCGCGCCGGGCGCCTCCGCGACCACCAGCACGTACGGCGCGTCCAGGTCGGCGTGCAGCGGGGCGGCGCGCTGGCGCAGCGACTCCGGATCGCGCGCGGGCACCTCCAACAGCTCGTTGAGCAGATCGCCGCGCACCCGGTGCTCGGTCTCGCTCACCGACCGGCGGATGAGCAGCAGCAGCGCCGTCACCATCGCGGCCCGCTCCAGGACCCGCTGGTCGGTCTCGTCCAGCACCGCCCCGTGCAGGACCAGCGTGCCCAGCGACTCGCTGCCCGCCGTCGCCGACGCCACCCACGCCTGCCCCGCGCGGACCGCACGCCCGCTGGAGAGCGCGGTGCGCACCGCCTCGGCCAACTCCTCCTCCGGCAGCGGGCCGGCCCCGCCGTGGTGGCGGTCCTCGACGACCGCGCCCTCGGGCGTGGCGCTCACCGACACGTCGGAGGTCTGGTCGTGGATCAGCACCGAGCCGCCCAGCACCTCAGCGATCGCCGCCGCCACCTCGCGCACGCCCCCGCCCCGCAGCACCAGGTCCGCCAGCCGGTCGTGCGCCGCCGCCGACCGCTCCACCGACGCCGTGTGCCGCTGCAGCCGCTCGTTCACGGTGTGCAGCTCGTCCAGGGCCCGGCGGGTGTCGTCGATGAGGTTCGCGCTGTCGATCGCGATGGCCGCGTGCGTGGCCAGCGACGACAGCAGCGCCACCTCCGAGTGCGCGAAGGGGCGCTCGCTGCGGTTCGCGGCGAACAGCACGCCCACGTCGCGGCCGTTCATCTTCAGCGGCACGCCCAGGATGGCCACCAAACCCTCCTCACGGACGGCGTGGTCGATGTTCTCGGTGTGCTCGAACCGGGGGTCGGCGAAGTAGTTCGCCGTCACGTACGGCAGGGCCGTCGTCGCGACCAGGCCGCCCAGACCCTTGCCCGACGCCAGGCGCAGCCGCTGGAAGGACGCCGACACCGAACCCGAGGTCACCCGCATGTAGGTGCCGCCCGCCTCCGGGTCGCTCAGCGTCAGGTAGGAGACGTCGCAGTTGAGCAGGTGCCGGGCCCGCTCCACGATCGCCTGCAGCACCCGGTCCAGGCTGCGCATGCCCGCCAGGTCGTTGGCGGTCTCGAACAGCGCGCTCAGCTCCGACTCCCGGCGCTGGCGGTCGCGCAGCACCGACCGCACGCGCAGTGCGGTCAGCTTCGCGTTCTCCAGGGCCGCCACGACGTCGGGGTCGGCGCCCTCCGCGCGCGCCCGCAGCACCGGGCGCTCGTACTCCACGGGCGGCGCGTCCCGGAGCAGCAGGTCGAGGAAGAACGCCTGGTCGTCCGGATCGCCCTGCGGGGCGGGGGTCGTGTTCAGCTCGCGCTCCATCCTCCGTCGACGGCCAGCGACGCGCCGTTGACGAACGACGCGTCGGCACTGCAAAGGTAGACCACCAGCTCGGCGACCTCCTCCGGCTCGATCAACCGCTTCATCGGAGTGCGGGCCAGCAGGACCTCGGACAGCACCTCGGCCTCCGGGACGCCGTGCGCCAGCGCCTGGTCGGCGATCTGCCGTTCCACCAGGGCGGTGCGCACGTAGCCGGGATTCACGCAGTTGGACGTGACGCCGTGCTCGGCGCCCTCCAGGGCGACCACCTTGGAGAAGCCCTCCAGCCCGTGCTTGGCGGTCACGTAGGCCGACTTGAACGGAGACGCCCGCAGACCGTGCACGGAGGACAGGTTGACGACGCGGCCCCACCCGCGCTCGTACATGTGGGGCAGAGCGCCGCGGACAGCGCGGAACGGCGCCTCCACCATGAGCCGGAGGATGAGGGAGAAGCGCTCGGGCGGGAAGTCCTGGACGGGGGCGACGGTCTGCACGCCGGCGTTGTTGACCACGATGTCGGCGCCGCGGCCGGCCTCCTCGGCGGCGTCGAGGTCGGACAGGTCGACCTCCAGGGGCTCGCCGACGCCCTGGTCGGCCAGCGCGCGCAGGCCCGGTCCGTCGAGGTCGGCCATCCGGACGTCGGCCCCCGCCGCCGCCAGGCGCAGCGCGCACGCGCGACCGATCCCGCGCGCCGCCCCGGTGACCAGGGCGGTCCGACCGGTCAGGTCGACCCGGGCGGTGCGCTGGGCGGCCGAGGGCGAGGCGGCGGGGGGCGGGGGGATCCGGCCAGGCGCGCCCGGCGGGTACTCGTGCGTCGTCATGCCTGAAAACTAGGCGCGCGTGCGCGGAGCGTGGATAGGTCGGGCCGACACACGGCGTGGCCGACTCATGTGGAATCGGCCCATGTGCCCGTGCGCGGCTGTGGTGATCCCACGCCCCACGGAAGAGTGATCTGGGTCTCCTTGACATGTCGCCCAGGTCACATCAGAACTAGTCTCCGGGCCACGGAGTTCGGCCGAAGCTCCCCCGCACTGTTCGGACCCACCCCCCGGAGGCCCCCTTGCACCCCCCGACTCCGATCATCCGACGGTTCGCCGTCGTCCTCACCGCCCTGGCCGCCGTCGTCGCCACGGTCGCGGCCGTCCTGCTCACCGCCGCCCCACGGGCGTCGGCGGCCACACTCACGCCCGTCACCTCGTTCGGCACCAACCCCGGCGACCTGGGCATGTACTCCTACGTCCCCGACGGGCTGCCCGACGGCGCGCCGCTCGTCGTCCTCCTGCACGGCTGCGCGCAGGACGCGTCCGCCTACCACGCGAACTCCGGCTGGGCCGACTACGCCGACAGCCACGGATTCGCACTGGTCTACGCCGAGCAGCGGTCCGCCAACAACGCCAACGCCTGCTTCAACTGGTTCCGGCCCGACGACGTGGCCCGCGACTCCGGCGAGGCCCGGTCCGTGCGCTCCATGGTGGAGCACGCCGTGGCCGCCGAAGGGCTGGACGCCGACCGCGTCCACGTGTCCGGGCTCTCCGCGGGCGGCGCCATGGCCGGGGAGCTCCTCGCCGCCTACCCCGACCTCTTCGCCGGCGGCAGCGTCGTGGCGGGCATCCCGGTCGGGTGCGCCAGCGGGATGGTCGACGCCTTCACCTGCATGAACCCGGGCAAGACCAGGACGCCGGAGCAGTGGGGCGACGCCGTGCGGGCCAAGAACCCCGGGTGGAGCGGGCCCCTGCCCCGCGTCGCCGTGTGGCACGGCACCGCCGACACCACGGTCGTCCCGGCCAACGGCGACGCGAGCGTGAGCCAGTGGACGAACGCCCACGGGCTGGACGGCACCCCCGACGCCACCGAACAGCTGCCAGGCGGGACCACCGCCGACTACCACGGCGGCACGGCGGCCACGGCGGCCGTCGCGGACTTCCGGGTGTCCGGCATGGGGCACGGAACGCCCGTGGACCCGGGCCGGGGCTGCGGCACGGCCGGGGCCTACTTCCTGGACACCGTCTGCTCCACCGGGTACACCGTCGACTTCTGGGGCCTGGGCGAGGTCGCCGATCCCGATCCGACCGGGGACCCCGACCCCACACCGAGCCCGACCGGGGACCCCGACCCCGGTGAGTGCGTGAGGGCGAGCAACTACGACCACGTCCGTGAGGGACGCGCGGTCCAGCGCTCCGGGTTGACCTACGCGGTCGGCTCCGACGACCCCCTCGGCCTGTGGAACGTCTTCGTCACCACCGCGCTGACCGAGACCTCCACCGGCTACTGGGAGCACACTCCCGGCGCCTGCTGACGACGGCCCGGGCGGGGGTCAGAGGTCGCCCCCGCCACGGGCCAGCCGCCCGAAGTGGGCGACCGTCGCCCCCAGAACGAAGTGGGCCGCCTGGTGCTCGGTCATCGGCACGAGCCCGGCCGGCACCTGGACCTGGAACGGGAACTCCTCGTCGGGGCGGATACGGAAATCGTCGATCACGCCCTGCGACAGCAGCATGGTGAGAGCTTCGCGCACCTGTCCGCTGCGGTTGTCCGACGCCCAGATGGTCATGCCCCCAACCTAGGCCATGTTCGGCGGATACTCACCCTGCGGCGCGACGCCCCGGCACGGCTCTCGCCGCGTTCTCATCAGTCGACAGCCACACCACGATGCCTTCTTCTCCGGCCTTGCGACAGCCGCACCGGAACGCCGCTCGCGACGGGCGGCATCCACGGAACACGCCCGAGCGGAGTGACCGGGCCTGGGAGGGATTCGTCGCACCGGGCCGGGCGGCCGCGCAGGGAGCCCGAAGACGTGTGGGCGGACAGCAAGGTCCGCCCACACGCGGTGAGGACGGGCGCGACCCCCGTGGCACCCGTCTCCGCCGTCGTCGCGTCCGTCACCCGGTGGCGGTCGCCGCGACGGGGTCTCAGCCCGGTCCGGGCAGCCGCGCCTCCCCGGCGAGGACGTGCCCGGTGAGGCGGCGCAGGGACAGCCGGGTCGCCTCGAACTCGTCGGCGGGCAGGGCGATGACCTCGCCCACCGCCTCGGGCACGCCCTCCGCGAGGGCCCGCAGCCGGATGCCCTCGTCGGTGAGGGTGACCCGGACCGAGCGCTCGTCCCCGGGATCGCGGTCCCGATTGACCAGGCCCCTGGTCTCCAGCCGTTTGAGCAGCGGAGTGAGCGTGCCGTAGTCGAGCTGGAGGACGGCGCCGATGTCCTTGACCGGACAGTCCCGACGCTCCCAGAGCAGCATCATCACCAGGTACTGGGGATAGGTCAGGTTCATCCGCTCCAGGAGCGGACGATAGAGGTTCGTGACGGCACGCGACGCGGCGTAGAGCGCGAAGCACATCTGCTCGTCGACGGGTGGGAGAGGGAAGTCTCCGCCGGGGGTAGGAGCTTGCTCGGACATCGGCCACATCGTAGTAACCGGGGGGTCGATGTCAAAGAGCACAATTGCCTTGGGAACGAGGAAACCGCGGGCGGAGTCGCGCCGGGCGGGTCGGCGACGACGCCGGGGCACCCCGGCAGGGCGCCCCGACGGGCCCTACCGCGGGGAGGCGTCGGTCGGCAGCCGCCGCTTCATCACCTTGCCGGTCGCGTTGCGCGGAAGCTCGTCGAGCAGCACCACGTCACGCGGAACGGAGAACCGGCCCAGCTCCTGACGGACGAGAAGCCGGATCTCGTTGGGATCGACCTCCCTCCCCTCGTAGGGCACCACGAACGCCGCGAACCGGTGCCCGAACTCCTCGTCCGGCACACCCGTCACCACCACCTCGCGCACCGACGGCAGAGTCACGATCAGCTCCTCCACCGGCCGGGGGAACACGTTCTCCCCGCCCGAGATGATCATGTCGTCGTCCCGCCCGGCCACGTGCAACAGCCCGTCCACGTCCACGTGACCGCGGTCGCCGGTCGCCATCAGGCCCTGCGCCACGTCCCGGGTCCCGCCGTTCGTGTACCCCTCGAAGAGCATCTCGTTGCCGACGTGGATCGAGCCCTCCGTCCCCGGAGGGACCTCCACCCCGTCGGCGTCCAGGACCGCCAACCGCGTCCCCAGCGGCGGCCGGCCCGCCGTGGTCGGCGACCGCCGCATCTCCTCCGGGGTCGCGATGGTCGCCCACGACACCTCCGTCGAGCCGTACAGGTTGTAGAGCACGTCACCGAACCCGTCCATGAAGTCGGTGATGAGCTTCGGGCTCATCGCCGAACCGCTGCACGCCACGACACGCAGCGACGACGTGTCGTACCGGGCCCGGACCCGCGGCGGCAGGTCCATGATCCGGCGCAGCATCACCGGCACCGCGAACACCGCCGTGCACCGGTGCTCGGCCACCGCCCGCAGCACGTCCTCCGGGTCGAACTGGCGGCGCATGACCAGCGTCGCCCGCATCGACATCCCCAACTGCACCCCGGCCAGGCCCCAGGTGTGGAAGACCGGTGCCGCGACCAGGATCCGGTCCGAGGACCGCAACGGAATCCTGGACAGGACCGACGCCGCGTCCTGCGGACCCTTGGGCGTGGGACGGCGGGCCCCCTTGGGCGTGCCCGTGGTCCCCGACGTCAGCACGACCAGCCGCCCCGGACGCTCCGGAGGGGCGGGCTCCTCCTCGGTGTCGGCGACCTCCCGGGCCCGCCACGGCACGCGCGGACCCGGAACGGAGGCCTCACCCCAGGCCGTGAACCGCGGGACCTCCGCGGCCACGCCTCCGTACAGGTCCTCGAACTCGGCGTCGGCCACCAGCGCGGCCAGACCGTGGTCGGCCGCCGCGGCCACCACCTGAGCGGGGGCCAGGCCCGTATTGAGCAGGACGCAGTCCGCTCCCAGGCGACCGCAGGCCGCCATCGTCTGCACGAACGCGCTGTGGTTGCGGCACAGCACCCCCACGCTCGCCCCGGGCCGCACCCCGGCCCGGTCCAGCTCCACGGCCAGCAGACGGGCGCGCAGGTTCATCTCGCGGAAGGGCGTCGGCCCGTTGTCGTCGATGACGGACACGCGGTCCGGGACGCGTTCGTTCGCGGCCGCGTAGCCGCCCGCCACGGTCGCGCCCCAGGTGCGCAGGGCGCGCAGCTGTCGGAGGATCCGGTCGGGCCGACCGGCACTGAGGACCCCGGCCCTGACCAGGACGCGCACGGTCCGAAGCGTGTGTCGCAGGTTCGCGGGGGCCGGCGGGCGGCCGACGTCTGGCGCCATGATGTCTCCGGGGAGGACGGGGACAGGCGAAGCGCTCCGCGCCGTGTCGCGGAGCCCTCGCCTGGTCGCTCCGCGGAGTACTGCGACCGTAGGTGACGGCCGCACCCCCTGTCTTCCCCGGAGTGTGCGCCCTCACTCCCACGCGGTTGTCATCCCGGTGAGTTCACCGGTGGGGCGGCGGCCCGCCCCACCGGCTCACAGGTCGAACTTCATCGGCTGCCCGCTGGGCTCGGGCATCCCGCCCTCCGGCTCCAACGAGACCCCGACCTGCACCGGGGACCCCATGTCCTTCGCCATCCCGGAGTGCAGGCCCTGTTCCGTGGGCGTGAGCATCCCGGCCGACCGCATGTCGTCGTCCGGGTCGACGTACCACATCTGGTATGCCATGCCCTCCGGCGCGTTCGGGAGCCCGTCCACGACGAACATCAGCGCGTCCATCTCGTAGGAGGTGTAGGCCGTCGCCCGGGCCCCGTCGCCCAGCGGACCCTCGTGGATACTCGTGTCCGGTGCCGACAACAACGCCTCGACCTGCGAGGACTCCTGTCGCATGTCGTCCATGCTGCGGTCCAGCGACAGCAGGCCAGCCCCCAGGACGACGGCCACCAGGGCGCACGCGGCCGTCAGCAGCCAGGGCAGCCGACGGCGCCACCGGAGCCCCGCGGGCAGGGCGGTGACCGTCCGGTCCGCTGCGGGGCCCTCCACCAGCGGGGCATCCTGACGGGTCCGCTCCGCGGCGGCCCGTACCCGCGTCCACACCGCCTCCGAAGGCCGGTCCGACTCCGCGTACGCCAGCCGTACGAGGGTCTCCCGGAACTCCACGAGGTCGCGTCGGCAGTCCTCGCACTCGTCGAGGTGCCGCTCGGTCGCCACGGCCTCCTCCGGATCCAGGCCGTCCACGGCGTAGCCGGCGATCAGCCCGTGCGCACAGTTCTCGCTCATACGCTCACCCCCAGGCAGTCGCGCAGCCGGATCAGACCGTCGCGCAGACGGCCCTTCACGGTGGTCAACGGGACATCGAGCAGGTCGGCGGCCTCGCGCTGGGTGTAGCCCGTGTAGTAGGTCAGGCGCACGGCGTCGCGCTGCACCTCGGTCAGCCGACGCAGGCAGCGGCGCACCTTCTCCCGCTCCAACCGGTGCTCCACCTGCTCCGAGACCCCGTCGGCCGGGGTCCGCTCCGGTTCGAGCCGGCCCGCGGCCGAGACACGCGCGGCGGCGGCCTCCTCCGAACGCACCCGGTCGACCGCCCTGCGGTGCGCGATCACCAGCACCCACGAGCGCACGCTCCCCCGTGAGGGGTCGAAGCGCGCACACTGCCGCCACACCTCCAGGAACACCTCCTGCGTCACCTCCTCCGCCTGCGCCACGTCGAGCAGAACCCGCCGCACCACACCGAACACCGGTCCGGACAGTTCCCGGTAGACGCGCTCGAACGCCGCCAGGTCACCGACCGCCGCCTGGCGCAGCGGAGCGGCCAAGCCGTCCTCCGGGGGCGCGGCCCCGTGTTCGACCCCGCCGTCACCGGCGGCCTCGACACCTCTCAACCGATCCACCGCTCACCGACCCTCTCCCTCTCCCTGTACCGTCACCGTTCATTCGGCGCCGACCGGCGCGGAGCGACACCCGCGCCGTCCTTTACCCGTTCGTGACCGGGATGGCGGTCTCCCTCCCATCATCGGCCCCGAACCCAGGGCATGTTCGACACCACCCGCACAACGGCCCGGGTACCGGCCGCGGTCTCGGGCCTCGTCGCCGCCGGCGCCGCGGTCGCCGTGGCCGAGGTCGTCGCCGTCATCATGGGGCGGTCCGACGTGACCCCGCTGCTGGCCGTCGGTGACGCGACGGTCGATCTGACTCCGCTGCCGGTCAAACAGTTCGCGGTGGACACCTTCGGGACCGCCGACAAGATCGCCCTGTTCGTCGGCATGGGCGCGATCATGGTCGTGGCCGCGGCCCTCCTGGGCGCGGCCGCCGGACGGCGCCGCCGGATCGGCGCGGCCGGACTCGCCGCCTTCGCGGTGGTGGGCCTGGCCGCCGTCCTCACCCGGCCGGGTGCCGGAGTCCTCGACACCGTGCCGACCCTGGTGGGGACAGCCGCCTGCTACCTGGTCCTGATCCTGCTGCTCAACGCCGGCGCGAGGCAGGAGACCGTCGGGCTCACACCGCTCGGCGCGGACCCCGCCGCCTCCACGGAAAGCGGAGGGACGGGAGAGGGCGACGGCGCCGAGCAGTCCGTCGGTTCGGGCGGGCCCGCGGATGCCCCGCGCGGTGCGCCCGGATTCGACCGGCGTCGCTTCGTCCTGCTCGCGGGCTCGGCGGCCGCGCTCTCCGCGGGTGCGGGGACGACCGCCCGGCTGTTCGCCGCTTCCGGACCTGGCACGAGGACCGGCGTGGGCGACATCAGCCTGCCCCGACCGTCCGACCCGGCTGCGCCCCTACCGGACGGCGCCGACCTGGAACTCGACGGGCTCTCCTCGTTCTTCACCCCGAACGACGACTTCTACCGCATCGACACCGCGCTCTCCGTGCCCCGCCTGGACGCCTCGACCTGGTCACTGCGCATCCACGGCAACGGGGTCGAGGAGCGCACCTACACCTACGAAGACCTGCTCAACCGACCCGATCTGGTGGAACGCGACATCACCATCGCCTGTGTCTCCAATCCGATCGGCGGCGACCTGATCGGCAACGCGCGGTGGATCGGTGTCCCCCTGGCGACCCTGCTCGAAGAGGTGGGCGTGGTGCCGCCGTCCCGTGGCGGGCGCGCCGACCAACTCGTGTCGCGCTCCTCCGACGGCATGACCATCGGCACGCCCGTCGAGGACGTCATGGACGGGCGCGACGCGATGCTCGCCCTCGGCATGAACGGTGAGCCGCTCCCCTACGACCACGGTTTCCCGGTGCGGATGGTGGTGCCGGGCCTGTACGGCTACGTCTCGGCGTGCAAGTGGCTCGTGGACATCGACGTGACCACGTTCGACGCCTTCGACGCCTACTGGGTCCCGCGGGGCTGGTCGGCGCGGGGCCCGATCAAGACCCAGTCCCGCATCGAGACACCGCGGAGCGGAGACGCGCTCACCACGGGCACGGTGGCCGTCGCCGGTGTGGCCTGGGCCCAGACCACCGGCATCGAGCGGGTCGAGGTCAGCATCGACGGCGGCGAGTGGCGGGAGGCCGAGCTCGCCGCGGAGGACACCGCCGACACCTGGCGCCAGTGGGTCTACGAGTGGGACGCCGAGCCGGGCGACCACGAGATCTCGGTCCGGGCCACCGACCGCGACGGCGAGACCCAGACCGACGAGCAGGCCCCGGTGGCGCCGGACGGCGCCACCGGACGGCACACGGTCCAGGTCACCGTGGCCTAGACCGCGTCCCCATCGGACTTCCCGTGCCACCGGTGCGGGAGCAGTCGGCCGCAGCCACGGCCGGCACCGCAAGTGACACACACGAACACGACACGAAACAGAGGGCCGATCGATGAACGCACCCAGCACGCACACGCTGCGCCGACTCCTGGCCGCCGGAGCCATCTCCCTCACCGCGGTGTTCGCACTCGCCGCCTGCAACGACGCCGCGTCGGTCGAGCCGTCGGGGGAGAGCGAGGAGATGGAGGACGAGGGCATGGAAGAGGACTCCATGGAGGAGGACTCCATGGAGGAGGACTCCATGGAGGAGGACTCCATGGAGGACGAGGGTATGGAGGAGGACTCCATGGACGACAGCGACATGGAGGAGGACTCCATGGGCGAAGAGCAGATGGACGAGGGCATGGACGACGAGGAGATGATGGAGGACGACGAGAGCTGACCTCCGTCCTCTGAACACACCCCTGGAAGAGCTCCCCCTCGTCACCCCCGGCGAACGGACCTCCCCGAGCCGCGGTTCCCCGAGAAACAGGGGCCGCGGCTCGGCGGCGCGCGGGTGCGAAGTGACCGGCGGCACAGGCATTGCGGTTTGCTGGAGGGGGATGCTGGGGGTAGTGTTCTCCGAGTCGCCACGGGACGGCGAGCGGCCCTCAGGGCCGGCTCGGAACCGGACCGGATCAGGTGGCACACTTCCCAGAAGTCCAGCGGGTTCGAGCAGTGTCTCGGTTCCGGTAGGCTCGGGGAGTTGCTTCAAAAGCCCGGCGAATTCGCCGGGCCCAACGAAGCAGAACGGGCTTTACCCCGATCAATTGCTCCGAAACCGCCGAGTTGGCGGGACACGGAACACCTGATAAAGTAAAGACACAACGAAGCGGAAACGCAGACAGCCTTCCACGGAAGAGCGAACGAACCGAGAGGTTCGCAGCTTGTACGGGATGAGCGGTTGTTTCTTGAGAACTCAACAGCGCGTGTTTGATTTTCTTTAAGCCATGTTTGTTTTGGCCCCGTCACACTTCGGTGTGAAGGGTTCCTTTGATTGGCCATCGGAAGATGGTCGGTCAGGATTACTTCTAGGTTTACCCGCCCAGGCCCCGTTCACGGTGGCCGGGACAGGGTTGTATGACCTTTATGGAGAGTTTGATCCTGGCTCAGGACGAACGCTGGCGGCGTGCTTAACACATGCAAGTCGAGCGGTAAGGCCCTTCGGGGTACACGAGCGGCGAACGGGTGAGTAACACGTGAGCAACCTGCCCCCGACTCCGGGATAAGCGGTGGAAACGCCGTCTAATACCGGATACGACCGGCCACCTCATGGCGGCCGGTGGAAAGTTTTCTCGGTTGGGGATGGGCTCGCGGCCTATCAGCTAGTTGGTGGGGTAAAGGCCTACCAAGGCGATTACGGGTAGCCGGCCTGAGAGGGCGACCGGCCACACTGGGACTGAGACACGGCCCAGACTCCTGCGGGAGGCAGCAGTGGGGAATATTGCGCAATGGGCGAAAGCCTGACGCAGCGACGCCGCGTGGGGGATGACGGCCTTCGGGTTGTAAACCTCTTTTACCACCAACGCAGGCTCCCAGTTCTCTGGGGGTTGACGGTAGGTGGGGAATAAGGACCGGCTAACTACGTGCCAGCAGCCGCGGTAATACGTAGGGTCCGAGCGTTGTCCGGAATTATTGGGCGTAAAGAGCTCGTAGGCGGCGTGTCGCGTCTGCTGTGAAAGACCGGGGCTTAACTCCGGTTCTGCAGTGGATACGGGCATGCTAGAGGTAGGTAGGGGAGACTGGAATTCCTGGTGTAGCGGTGAAATGCGCAGATATCAGGAGGAACACCGGTGGCGAAGGCGGGTCTCTGGGCCTTACCTGACGCTGAGGAGCGAAAGCATGGGGAGCGAACAGGATTAGATACCCTGGTAGTCCATGCCGTAAACGTTGGGCGCTAGGTGTGGGGACTTTCCACGGTTTCCGCGCCGTAGCTAACGCATTAAGCGCCCCGCCTGGGGAGTACGGCCGCAAGGCTAAAACTCAAAGGAATTGACGGGGGCCCGCACAAGCGGCGGAGCATGTTGCTTAATTCGACGCAACGCGAAGAACCTTACCAAGGTTTGACATCACCCGTGGACCTGCAGAGATGTGGGGTCATTTAGTTGGTGGGTGACAGGTGGTGCATGGCTGTCGTCAGCTCGTGTCGTGAGATGTTGGGTTAAGTCCCGCAACGAGCGCAACCCTTATTCCATGTTGCCAGCACGTAATGGTGGGGACTCATGGGAGACTGCCGGGGTCAACTCGGAGGAAGGTGGGGACGACGTCAAGTCATCATGCCCCTTATGTCTTGGGCTGCAAACATGCTACAATGGCCGGTACAATGGGCGTGCGATACCGTAAGGTGGAGCGAATCCCTAAAAGCCGGTCTCAGTTCGGATTGGGGTCTGCAACTCGACCCCATGAAGGTGGAGTCGCTAGTAATCGCGGATCAGCAACGCCGCGGTGAATACGTTCCCGGGCCTTGTACACACCGCCCGTCACGTCATGAAAGTCGGCAACACCCGAAACTTGTGGCCTAACCCTTCGGGGAGGGAATGAGTGAAGGTGGGGCTGGCGATTGGGACGAAGTCGTAACAAGGTAGCCGTACCGGAAGGTGCGGCTGGATCACCTCCTTTCTAAGGAGTCTTATTCAGACCAACTCTTTCCTATGGTTGGTCGGACTCGAAAGTGGACCCGGCCGGTGCAGTTCCTGCACGGGTATCGGGAGTGGCTTGAAGAAAACGAACTTCACCTCCAGCGACTAGAAGCGCTGGGGGGCGCGCTGTTGGGTGTCTGAGGAAGCAACCTCTGACCGCCTTGACCCTCAGGGTTGGGCGGTCGAGTTGTCTCCCGCGGACCGCCCCGAAGAACTCTCCGTGTTGTGTTGGAGTGGTATGAGGGCCTGCGGTTGGTGTTTTGATTTGTGAATAGTGTGCGCGAGCATCTTATTATCTGTAGTGGCCAAGTGATAGTGGCACACGGTGGATGCCTTGGCATCAGGCGCCGATGAAGGACGTGGGAGGCCGCGATAGGCCACGGGGAGCTGTCAACCGAGCTTTGATCCGTGGGTGTCCGAATGGGGAAACCTAGCCCGAGTTGTGTCGGGTTGCCGCCACCTGAATGTATAGGGTGGTTGGTGGTGACGCGGGGAAGTGAAACATCTCAGTACCCGTAGGAAGAGTAAACAACAGTGATTCCCCTAGTAGTGGTGAGCGAACGGGGAAGAGGCTAAACCGCATGCGTGTGATAGACGGCAGTCGTTGCGTGTGCGGGGTTGTGGGGCGCATCTGTTCGGGCCTGCCGGCCCGGAGCGCTGATGCCGGAGATAGTTGAATCCGTTGGGAAGCGGAACCGTAGTGGGTGAGAGTCCCGTAGACGAAGTTTCCGGCTAGGTGTTGGTGTGTTCCCGAGTAGCGCGGAGCCCGTGAAATTCCGTGTGAATCTGGCAGGACCACCTGCTAAGCCAAAATACGTCCTGATGACCGATAGTGCACTAGTACCGTGAGGGAAAGGTGAAAAGTGCCCCGGTGAGGGGTCGTGAAATAGTACCTGAAACCGTGTGCTGTCAAGCCGTCAGAGCTGGTCCTTGTGGCTGGTGATGGCGTGCCTTTTGAAGAATGAGCCTGCGAGTCATGGTGTGTGGCGAGGTTAACCCGGGTGGGGTAGCCGTAGGGAAACCGAGTCTGAATAGGGCGATCTGAGTCGCATGCTGTGGACCCGAAGCGGAGTGATCTACCCATGTCCAGGGTGAAGCGGGGGTAAGACCTCGTGGAGGCCCGAACCCACCAGGGTTGAAAACCTGGGGGATGAGGTGTGGGTAGGGGTGAAAGGCCAATCAAACTCCGTGATAGCTGGTTCTCCCCGAAATGCATTTAGGTGCAGCGTCACGTGTTTCTTGCTGGAGGTAGAGCTACTGTTTGGCTGATGGGCCCGACAAGGTTACTGACGTCAGACAAACTCCGAATGCCGGTTAAGTGAAGCGTGGCAGTGAGACTGCGGGGGATAAGCTTCGTAGTCGAGAGGGAAACAGCCCAGATCATCAGCTAAGGCCCCTAAGCGTGTGCTAAGTGGGAAAGGTTGTGGAGTTGCTGAGACAACCAGGAGGTTGGCTTAGAAGCAGCCATCCTTTAAAGAGTGCGTAATAGCTCACTGGTCAAGTGGTTCTGCGCCGATAATGTAGCGGGGCTTAAGTACACCGCCGAAGCTGTGAAGCCTGAGACTTGTTCTCGGGTTGGTAGGGGAGCGTCGTGCATCCGGAGAAGCTGCCGAGTGATCGTGTGGTGGAGGGTGTGCGAGTGAGAATGCAGGCATGAGTAGCGAAAGCAACGTGAGAAACGTTGCCGCCGATTGACTAAGGGTTCCTGGGGCAGGTTAATCCGCCCAGGGTGAGTCTGGACCTAAGGCGAGGCCGACAGGCGTAGTCGATGGATAACGGGTTGATATTCCCGTACCCGTGCACGAGCGTCCAGTATCGAGGCGACGGATGCTAACCACGCTGGTCCTTGGCGGTCCCTTCGGGGACGGCCTCTGGATCGGTCTGGGAACCGATGTTGTAGTAGGTAAGTGATGGGGTGACGCAGGAGGGTAGCTCTACCCGGCGGTGGTTGTCCGGGGGTAAGCGTGTAGGCCGGTGTGTTGGCAAATCCGCACACCGTGTGGCTGAGACGTGATGCCGAGCCGTTTTTGGTGAAGTGAGTGATCCCATGCTGTCGAGAAAAGCCTCTAGCGAGTTCGTGTGTGGCCAGTACCCTAAACCGACGCAGGTGGTCAGGTAGAGAATACCGAGGCGTTCGGGTGAACCATGGTTAAGGAACTCGGCAAATTGTCCCCGTAACTTTGGGAGAAGGGGAGCCCTGTCTGGTGATGGACCTTTGCGTCTTGAGCTGGGTGGGGTCGCAGATAGCGGGGGGAAGCGACTGTTTATTAAAAACACAGGTCCGTGCGAAGTCGTAAGACGCTGTATACGGACTGACGCCTGCCCGGTGCTGGAACGTTAAGAGGACTGGTTAGTGGGTTTCGGCCCGCGAAGCTAGGAATCTAAGCGCCAGTAAACGGCGGTGGTAACTATAACCATCCTAAGGTAGCGAAATTCCTTGTCGGGTAAGTTCCGACCTGCACGAATGGCGTAACGACTTCCCCACTGTCTCAACCATGGGCCCGGTGAAATTGCACTACGAGTAAAGATGCTCGTTTCGCGCAGCAGGACGGAAAGACCCCGGGACCTTCACTATAGCTTGACATTGGTGTTTGGGATGGTTTGTGTAGGATAGGTGGGAGCCTGTGAGACTGTCACGCTAGTGGCGGTGGAGGCGTTGGTGAAATACCACTCTGACTGTTTCGGGCATCTAACTTTGGACCGTGATCCGGTTCGGGGACAGTGTCTGGTGGGTAGTTTAACTGGGGCGGTTGCCTCCCAAAGAGTAACGGAGGCGCCCAAAGGTTCCCTCAGCCTGGTTGGTAATCAGGTGTTGAGTGTAAGTGCACAAGGGAGCTTGACTGTGAGACGGACGTGTCGAGCAGGAGCGAAAGCTGGGACTAGTGATCCGGCACCGGCGTGTGGAAGCGGTGTCGCTCAACGGCTAAAAGGTACCCCGGGGATAACAGGCTGATCTTCCCCAAGAGTCCATATCGACGGGATGGTTTGGCACCTCGATGTCGGCTCGTCGCATCCTGGGGCTGGAGTTGGTCCCAAGGGTTGGGCTGTTCGCCCATTAAAGCGGCACGCGAGCTGGGTTTAGAACGTCGTGAGACAGTTCGGTCCCTATCCGCTGTGCGCGTTGGAGACTTGAGAAGGGCTGTCCCTAGTACGAGAGGACCGGGACGGACGAACCTCTGGTGTGCCAGTTGTCCTGCCAAGGGCATGGCTGGTTGGCTACGTTCGGGAGGGATAACCGCTGAAAGCATCTAAGCGGGAAGCTTGCTTCGAGATGAGGTCTCCTGCCTCCTTTGAGAGGGTAAGGCTCCCTGTAGACGACGGGGTTGATAGGCCGGGTGTGGAAGCCCTGTGAGGGGTGGAGCTGACCGGTACTAATAGGCCGAGGGCTTGTCCGCTGCAGATAATTGGGTGCTCGCGCATATTTTTCACATGATCTACGGTTTTCCCGTTGTGGCTGTGATCCCCTTGCCGGTTGGTGGGGTGTGGGTCGTGGTCGTGGATGGGTGTTGGTTTCCGTGGTGGTTATGGTGGGAGGGTCACACCCGGTCTCATTCCGAACCCGGTCGTTAAGTCTCCTTGCGCTGATGGTACTGCCCTGTGGTGGGGTGGGAGAGTAGGTTGCTGCCACGGTTTTTCTTGGGGGAGGGGTCGTCTTTTGACGGTTCCTCCCCTTTTTTTGTGTCTGGGTTTGTGCGTTTGTGAACGGTCGGGGGTGGGTCGGGGGTTGGTGCTGGACGCCGGGTGGTTGCGGGGTGGGTGTGGTCGGGGGCGGGCCACCGGCCTACCGACAACTCCGGCTGGCGTGTGGGATCGGCTCAGCGGGTTCGGTCCGGGCTCTGGAGAAGCCCTGATCAGTCACTCTCCGTCACTGTCCATGGTGCGCCATGCGGACGCGCGTGCGGTGTGATCTGGGCAAACGTCAGCGTGACCGTTTTCCTCGTAAACAGTGATTACTTGGGGTGCGGGATTGTAAGGTGAGCCTTCCCTGGGTTAGGCTCACCTATGTTCCACTCGGGCCGGCCGAGTCTTGACGTCCATGCACTTGGCAGGAGAAACAACCAATGCGCTCCATCCCCCGACGACTGCGGCTTGCGGCGGTGGCGGTTCCCGTCTTCGCGCTGATCGCCTCCGCGTGTGGCACCGACGACTCCGAGACCGGTGGCGGTGACGCCTCCGCGGAAGCGGTGACCATCTACTCGGGTCGCGACCAGGAACTGATCGACCCCCTCATCGACATGATGCGGGAGGCGACCGGCCTGGACATCGAGGTGCGCTACGGCGACACCGCGCAGATGGCCAACCAGATCGTCACCGAAGGGGATCAGACCAACGCGGACCTCTTCATCGCGCAGGACGCCGGTGCGCTCGGCCTGCTCGTCCAGGAGGGGCTGCTCGCCGAGCTCCCCGCGGAGACGACCGACCTCGTCGCCGAGGAGTACCGTGACGGCGACGGACGCTGGGTCGGACTCTCCGGACGGTCCCGCGTCTTCGCCTATGACCCGGCGGACGTCGAGGAGCTTCCCGAGAGCGTCCTGGACCTCACTGACGAGGAGTGGAACGGCCGGGTCGGGTTCGCCCCCACCAACGGCTCGTTCCAGGCGTTCGTCACCGCGCTGCGGGTCATCGAGGGCGACGACGTCGCACAGCAGTGGCTGGAGGACATGGCCGCCAACGACGTCCAGCTCTACGAGAACAACCGATCGCAGCTGGACGCCCTGGAGAACGACGAGATCGATCTCAGCCTCAACAACCACTACTACTGGTACGAGCGAGTGGCGGAGATGGGCGAGGACGCCGTCACCTCCGAACTCCACTACCTGACCAACGGCGACGCCGGCGGCCTCGTCAACGTCGCGGGCGCCGGGATCACGGCGGGCGCGGCCAACCCCGAAGGTGCCCAGCAGGCCCTGGACTACCTCCTCAGTGAGGAGGGCCAGACCTTCTTCGCGGAGAACACCTACGAGTACCCGCTCGTCCCCGGGATCGAGCTCGCCGACGGGCTCGTGGAGCTGGACTCCCTCCAGCAGCCGGACATCGACCTGAGCGACCTGGGTGACCTGGACACCTCCATCGACATGATCCGCGAGGCGGGTCTGGAGTGACACGCGTCCACCACGGACGAACGGCGCCGGAGCCCTCCCGCACCGGGAGCGGCTCCGGCGCTCGTGTGTCGCAGGGCGCGGACGCCAGTGACCGGGCCCGCCCCGATGGCCGCTCCGGCCGTCCACTCGGTCGACTGGCCGGGCCGCTCCTGCGCCGTCTCCCGCTCGCACTGCCGCTGTACCTCCTGGCCGGCGCCACCGGAGTGCTGGCGGTCCTCCCCCTGGGCTACGTGGTGTTCCAGGCCCTGTCCGCGGGGCCCTCGGCCCTCGCCGAGAACCTCCTGCGCGCACGCACCCTGGAGCTCCTCGGCAACAGCCTGGGGCTCACCGCGACCGTCACTCTCGCCAGCCTGGTCGTCGGAACGGCCCTGGCCCTGCTCGTCACCCGGGTCCGGCTGCCCGGCGGGCGCGTGTGGGGGCTGGTGGCCACGCTCCCCCTCGCCATTCCCAGCTACGTCGCCGCCATGGTGTGGATGGAGGCACTCCCCCAGCTCCGCGGCTTCGCCGGTTCGGCCATCGTCCTCACCCTGTGCTGCTACCCCTACGTGTTCCTGCCGGTGGCGGCCGCACTGGGTCGGTCCGACCGGGACCAGGAGGAGGTCGCCCGCTCGCTCGGCCGCGGACCGGTCCACGTCCTCCTCCGGGTGACGCTCCGCCACGTCCAGCCGTCGGCCGCCGCCGGAGCACTGCTGGTCGCGCTGTACGTGCTGTCGGACTTCGGGTCCGTGGCGACCATGCGCTACGACACCTTCACCCGTGTCATCTACAACGACTTCCGCAACCGCTTCGATCTGGCGAGTGCCGCCTCCCTCAGTCTCGTCCTCGTCGCCGTCACCCTGCTGGTGCTGTGGGGCGAGGCCCGTGCGCGGGGCAGGGCGCGGTTCAGCCGCCTGGGGTCCGGGAGCACCAGGCGCCGGCCGCCACTCGACCCGGCAGGACACCTGGCCGTGAACCGACCTCCGGCGGTCGCCGCCCTGGTACGGGGCGCGGTCGGCGCGCTCCTGGTGCTGCCGTTCGCGGCGGTGGCCGCGGCGGCGCTGGTGTTTCCCGTCGCGATGCTCGCGTACTGGATCGTGCGGGGCTCCTCGGCCGGACTCGATCCGCAGCGGATGGCCGAGACCGCGCTCACCACGCTCGGGCTGTCCGCACTCGCCGCGGTGGTCACACTGGTCCTCGCCCTGCCCGTGGGCATCCTCGCCGCCCGCCACCGCGGCCGGGTCCCCCGCCTGCTGGAGGGGGCCACCTGGACGGGCTACTCGATGCCGGGCGTCGTGGTGGCCGTCGCGCTGGTGTACTTCGCCGTCACCTACGCGTATCCGCTCTACCAGCAGCTACCCCTGCTCGTCCTCGCCTACGCCCTGCTCTTCCTGCCGGCCGCGGTCGGCTCGGTGCGCAGCGCCGTCGCCCAGTCCGCCCCCGCGCTGGAGGAGGTCGGCCGGAGCCTGGGGCACGGCGCCACCCAGGTGTTCGGCAGGGTCACCCTGCCGCTGGCCTTCCCCGGCCTCGCGGCCGGCGCCACCCTGGTCTTCCTGACGTGCATGAAGGAGTTGCCGGTGACCCTGATGCTGCACCCCACCGGCACCGAGACCATCGCCATGCGCCTCTGGTCGGCCACCAACGTCGGCCGCTTCGCCGCGGCCGCGCCCTACGCCATGATGCTCATCGTCCTGGCGTCCGTACCCGCGTTCGTCCTCGGCCGGTGGGCCGCGGAGAGAAGGGATGAGCCATGAGCGCCCTGGTCGTCGAAGGCGTGCACAAGCGCTTCGGAGACACGAGTGTCCTGCGTGGCGTCGACCTGGAGGTGCCCGACTCCTCGTTCGGCGCCCTGCTCGGTCCGTCCGGGTGCGGTAAGACGACGCTGCTCCGGCTCGTCGCCGGGTTCGAGCGCCCCGACGCCGGCACGATCGCGGTCGGCGGGCGGCGCCTGGCCGACGGGAACGGCGTGCACGTCCGGCCGGAGCGGCGCGGTATCGGGATCGTGCCCCAGGAGGGCGCTCTGTTCCCCCACCTGTCGGTGGCGCGCAACGTCGCCTTCGGGCTCGGGCGTCGGTGGCGCGAGCGGACGGGCGCCAGGAGCACCCGCGGGGCCAGGACGGCCGAGGTCCTGGAGCTGGTCGGCCTGTCGGGCTACGGGCGGCGGATGCCGCACGAGCTCTCCGGCGGGCAGCAGCAGAGGGTCGCGCTCGCCCGGGCGCTGGCGCCCGAACCGGAACTGATCCTGCTCGACGAGCCCTTCAACGCGCTCGATCCGACGCTGCGCGCCGACCTGAGGGCCGAGGTCCGAGACGTCCTCCGGACGGCGGGGGTGACCGGACTCCTGGTCACCCACGATCCCGGCGAGGCGCTGTCCACGGCCGACCACGTGGCGCTGATGCGGGACGGGGAGATCGTGCAGCACGGCACGCCGCGGCACGTCTACGAGTATCCCCGTGACGCCGGACTCGCCGGCTACCTGGGGGAGACCGTGGTACTCGCGGGAGAGCTGCGCGCGGGCCGCGTCCAGTGCGCGCTGGGCACGCTGGCGCACGATGGGGAGTGGTCCGCCCTGGGGAACGAGGGGCCGGGCACCGTGGTGCTACGGCCCGAGCGGGTCGAGTTCGCGGAGCACACCGCGACGTCCCGCGCGTCCGCGCCGGGCGCACGGGAGGACGGGGTCCTCGCCCGGGTGGCCGAGGTGACCTTCGCGGGACACGACACCGTCGTCCACCTGGTGGTGGAGGACTGCGGGACCAGGGTCAGGGCACGGTCCCACCGCCACCCGGCACCGGAGGTGGGCGCGCTGGTGCGCGTTCGGGTGTCGGGCGAGGTCTCCTTCTTCACCGGTGACCGGGCGCGGGCCTGGGATCGGGACCCCAGGGAGGCCGCGGACGCGGTGGTGTCGGGGCACCGGTGAATTCGGACCGGTATTCAGTCCTCGTCGGCTTCGGGGGATTCGACCAGCTGTCGTAGCAGCGCCACGAAGTCCTCTTCACTCATGCTGGACCAGTCAACATGCTCGCTCATGTTCTGCGGTCTCCCCAGACTGGAGATCAATAAGCGTCCGGTGGCCGAATTGATGTGAGAAGTCTGGGTAAACCGCTCGTGAGGGCGGGCTGTCTGAACGACGGACAGGAGAGGGAAATGGCCGTCGTCGTCCGGTGTCGTCGCGCGGTACGCCGTTCGCGGTGGGCGGCCGCGAGGGCGCGATGAGGGAGCGCGCCGGGGCTGGGGCGCGGCCCGGGGCGGCCCGGCACGGGCCGGCCGCCGCTGTGCCCCTCAGACGCGCTGCTGGAGCGCGCTGCGGCACTCGGGGCAGCGGCAGCGCTTGTTGTATCCCGTCACGGTGCCGTGCGGCAGCGCGGGATCGCGCTGCTCGGTGAGGGTGGCGTCGAGCTGGTCGCCGAAGGGCGTGAGGATGCGCGCCGTGGAGAAGACCTGCTTGGGCCGGATGTCGAGCTCGGCTGCGGCTTCGTCGATGTGCCTCCCCATGCGGAGTTTCGCGATGAGCCGGGACCGGGTGCTCGGAGGCATCTGGGCCTCCGCGTTCGCGATCAGCTGCTCGATGTCGTCAATGGGGTGGCTCATGGGTTTCCTCTGCGTGTGCGGGTACGCCCGCCGGGACGGGCACCTCAAGCATCGTACGCGGTTTCTTCCCCGTGGCATCAGGTTGAGACGTAGCCGACAGAATCGGACAAACCTACCTCCCGGGTGTGGTGGGGCCTGGTGTCTCCCCCGGAGCCTCCCCGGGGGTGGTCCGGCACCGAGGTTCGGGTGCACTGAGTGACTGATGTGACGACAGTTAAGTCGGTTCTGCGGATGATGCTGATGTGACTTCGCGTCCGCAAGCCCTCACTGCGCTCGGTGACAATCCGTGGTTTTGGCGGCTGGCCGAGCCGGTTTTCAGGTGCCCTAATGCAGCGAATCCACCGCTGTTTTCTAGAAACGCATTGCTAGATGCTAGACGTCGTGTTTCGCTGGAGGTCGACCACCCCACTCCGTGTCATTGGATCCGAGCTATGGCCAGTCCCACGGTTCGTCGTCGCCGACTCTCCGCCGAACTCCGCCGCCGCCGCGTGCAGGCGGGCATGACCCTCAGCGACGTGGCCGACGAACTGGAGTGGTCGCCCGCCAAGCTGGGGCACATCGAGACCGGGATCCGCAAGTGGCCGTCGGTCATGGAGATCTCGGCGCTCCTGCGCCTGTACGGAGTGACGGGAGGTCAGCGTGAGGCGATCCTCACTCTCGTCCGCGAGTCCCGGCTGCGCCCGTGGTGGACGGAGTACGAGGACGTGCTCTCCTCCGCCTACGTCGGCAACGAGGCGGGCGCGGTGGCGGTGGAGTGCTACTCCGGCATCCTCGTGCCCGACCTGCTCCAGGTCCCCGACTACACGGCCACGGTCGCCCGTGCCCTGGGACACGGCGAGCGCGGAGCCGAGCGCATGGTGGCGGCCCAGATGAAGCGACAGGAGATCCTCGAACAGGGCGGACTGGCCCGGTACCACGCGATCGTCGAGGAGGACGCCCTCCAACGCATCTCCTCCGACCTGGACCTGCTGCGGGCGCAGACCTCCCGACTGGTGGAATTGGCCACGGGGAGCGACCGGGTCACCCTGCAGCTCCTGCCCACCTCGGCCGGCCCGCACGCGGGTATCGCGGGGCCGTTCTCCGTCCTGGAGTTCGACGAGGACGAGGCCGCGCTGGCCTACGTCGACGCCACGCAGGGCGGCGCCATCGTCGAGTCGGAGGAAGCGGTCCGCAGGTGCCGCCGGGTGTGGGCCGGACTCGTCCGTGTCGCGGCGTCACCGCAGGCCACCGCGGGCATCCTCCGCCGCATGGCCCTGCTGACCTGACCAACGTCCGCAGAAGTTGGTGTGAATAGGTCCACGGTGGCGGGGACCGGCCGAGAATGCTTGCTAGTGTTCTAGGTGACAACCTCATAAAGTTCTCCACGGACCCCCGCCCGGGGGCCGTGTCAGTACCAACGAAAGGGTCCAGGCAGTGAAGAAGATCATCATCCTGGCGCTGGTGGCCCTCGGGGCTTTCGCCGTCTACCGCAAGATCCAGGCCGACCGCGCCGAGCTCGACCTGTGGACCGAGGCCACGGCGGTCAGCGAGAGCTGATCGGCGCACGCCTGGCCGCCGTCAGGAGGCCGGTCAGTTTCCACCGGGCGGCGTGTTCGCCCGCGCGGGACACGAAGACGTGGGTGGGCCCATGAACCCGAGGTGCGACCCACGGCTTTGTGCTGTTCCTGGTTCCTGGAGCGTGGCCCCGCCCGAGTGATCGGGGCAGCCTTGTGAGGAAGGTATGCTCCTCCTAGTGACCAGGGCGATCGCCCGGTCCGGGGGCCATAGCTCAGCTGGCAGAGCGCCGGTTTTGCATACCGGAGGTCAGGGGTTCGACTCCCCTTGGCTCCACTCGCGTTCACGCAGTTCACAGACATGACGACGGCCACCCGGCCATGAGAGCCGGGTGGCCGTTGCACGTTCTGGCCGCTGGACCGGCCTGCCGGTCCGACCGCGCGCGGCAGGGCGCTCGGATCCCTCCGTGCGCGCCGACACCCCCGTGGGCGGGGAACCGCCGCCCGGCCCCGTGATCGTGCGCGCTCCGGCGCGCGTCACGCCCGCGTCCGGTCCCGCCGTTCGCCCGCCGGCCGATGAGGCCGCTACGCCGGGCACGGCGCCCCGCGCGGACCGGGGCGGTCCCGCACCTGGGCGCCCCGTCCCGTCCCTCGTGGCTCCGCCCCCGCGTCCCTTCCTGCCGTGTCACCGCTGTGCCCTCAGCGCGTCCCTCGGCCCTGTGCTCCCTGTGCGGGCCCTGCGGGCCGTCTCCGGGTTCCGGTGAGCGGGGCGTGGCCCCCTCGTCCGGTGGCGGGCTCTGGCCGGTCCCGGCCGGCCGCGGGCCCCGGCCGATTCCGGGGGCTCCCGTGCGGCCCGTCCGGGGGGCCGAACCGCCGAAGTGTGGTTCGCGAAATAGTTAAAACAGGGCATATGGCCATAAGAATGACGCTCGCGGATCGCCGACCTGTCAAAAATTCGCGGTTACTATTCGGTAGGCCAAAGATCGTCTTCTCGGGCTGGTTATTGAGTGACTCGTGTGGTTCGGGTGCGAGTCGGACCGGGTGGTCCGTATAGTCCGTTCGGGTGAGTCTGGTCACGGAGAGTCGGACTGGAGAACCGTGAACAGATTGGGCCACTCGATCATCGGATGTTACATCATCGCAGGTCAATCCGCGTGTGGCGGAATGGCTGGGGTGCGACCTTGCATACTGGTTACTCGCGGGCGATTCTGGCCCATGCAGTGACTCTCCGTGTGTGTATGATGACACTCCCCCTAAGTGCAATGGTCCTAGTGGGCCATATGAGAAATAGGCCTCTTGGGGTCTGTTGGTGAACTGGGACGATCCGTAGTTTCGACACCAGCGACAACGAGGAAGACAGCACGCCGAAACGATCGACCCCCAAGGCGAACCGGGCGGCCCCCGCCCGAACTCGCCCACCGGCCTCGTTTCGGTCGGCTTCTCCTCCTCCTCCGCCGACGGTCGTGGCAGTCGGTTCGGTCGGCGGAGACCGATCACCACACATGCTGATCTTGGGAGTGGGGCAACATGTGGAACGAAAAGATGGCGGCGCGCGCCAAATGCCGGGAGATCGACCCTGACGCCTTGTTCGTGCAGGGCGCGGCCCAGAACAGGGCCAAACTGATCTGCCGTGGCTGCCCCGTCCGAACGCAGTGTCTGGCCGAAGCGCTGGACAGCCGTATCGAGTTCGGCGTCTGGGGAGGAATGACCGAACGGGAACGCCGGGCGCTGCTGCGCCGCCGCAAGGACGTCACCAACTGGTACGAGCTCCTCACCAGCGCTGAGCGGCACTACGAGCGCAAGCGCACCGGCCAGGAGGCCACCGGGCCCGTCGGGGTGCCGGCGGCCGCGCAGCGGTAGTCAGAGCCCCGCGGAGGGGGAGTCGCACGGAGCTGGGGAGGCCCGTGCGGGAGCGGACACCGGGTCGGACGGGCCGACGGAGGGGAGCGGCCGCCGACACGGCGGGACGGGGGCGACCGACGGAAGTCGGTCCGCGTCCGCGACGAAGGTCGCGGACGACCTCAGGGGAGGATCAGGGACAGCCCCCATATCCACGGCCGCACCGATGACGCATCATGGGAGGGAGCACGGTCGTCCTGGACGGTTTCGACCGTCGACCGTGCTTCCTTCGGCGTTGGGAGTGGGAGTGGCTGTGAAGGACGCTCAGTATCCGGTGAGGCGACCAGGGGACCGGTCCGGTATCCAACCCCACCTCCGTCTCACCCACGCGGACCGCGACGCCGTCGCGGAGGTCCTCCGCGAGGCCTACAGCCATGGACAGCTCGACGAGGACGAGTTCGAGGAACGCCTGGACGCCGCCATGCGCGCCAAGGTCGGGGCGGAGCTGGAACCGCTCACGGCGGACCTCGGCGTGGTGCCGCCGGGTGCGACCGCCGGTGCCGCCGCGGCACCCGCCGCCAAGGACCGGCCGGGACCCAAGGACCCCATCGAGAGCACCTCCACCGAGAGGGTGCTCGCGGGAGCCGGCCACGCCGGGAACTACTTCTTCCCGGTCATCGCTCCGCTCCTGCTCTTCCTCGTCAGCGACCGCGCCTCCCCGTACCTGCGCCGCCAGGCCCTGGAATCGCTGAACTTCCAGCTCTTCTGCATCATCGGCGGGATCGCGAGCGTGCTCCTGGCCTGGCTGGTACTGCCGATCGCCCTCCTGGTCTACGTCGTGGTGGGGTGGATGGTCCTGCCCGCGGTCGCCACCGTCGCGAGCCTGCTCGGGCGCAACTGGCGCTACCCCATGTTCTTCCGGCTGGTCAAGGACGACTGACACCCGGGTGGAACGACGGAACGGCCCGGGACCAGCGGCGATCGCGCCGTTCGGTCCCGGGCCGTTCCCGTGTCCGGATCAGCGGTCGGCACGCCCGTTCTTCTGGGCGCGGTCCTCCCCCACCGCGCTGCGGACCTTTTCCTTGGCCTTGTCCTTGGCCGCCTTGCCGGTCTCACCGGCCTTCTCGGCGGCCTCGGAGGCCGTCTCCTCGAGGTTCTCGCGGGTCTCGCGCACCTGCTCGCGGGCCTGGTCCAAGTGCTCCTCCCACTCGGCGTCCTGGGAGGCCTGGCGCAGGCGGATGAGCGAGTACACGATCACCCCGCCCACCAGAGCGGCACCCCCGATGAGCACGCCCCGGGGGACGCGCCGAGCACCGCGCAATTTGCGCAGTCCGCGCCGGGAAGGCGCGGGGTCGACGCGCTGGGCGGCCGAGCTGAGCAGCCCTGACACGCGGGGCGCGAAGGTGTCCTCAACACGCTGCGCGGCGGTCTCCAGTCGGGGCGCGGTCCAGCCGCGCGCCTGCAGGAGCTTGAGGGCGGCTTGGTCCCGTGCCTGGTCGGCGTACGGGCCGAACCGCTCGGCCTGTTCCTTGGCCAGGTCCTGCAGCCGGGCGAGAGTCGCCTCCGCTTCCTTGCGTGCCTTGCGACGCTTGGCAGTGATAGGCACGTCGTCAGCTCCTTCGGTCGTTCACTGGATTCCTGCGTTCGCCACCCGGTGGCCGACCTTTCGCGGCCACACAAAGAGCGGCCTGCAGTCGTCCCTACCCCGTTATCCGGGTGTTATCTCAACTTACGTCCTCTCCGGCGGGGTTTGGAGCTTCGACACCGGCTGTGGCCCCTTCGATGCGTCCTCGTCCGTCCCACGGGGCACACGTGCCCCGAGCGCACCTCGGCGCGCCACGGACCCGGAGGACGGGCCGTCGGTCGGGCCGCCGGTCGCGGGCCCGGCCACATCGTCCACAACCCGCCCCGTTCCGGCGAACCGCCGTGGCCAGACGGGTAACGTGATCACGTAAACGAAGTCCATCGAAAGGCACATTGGTGTCCGACTCCAAGGGTCAGCCCACCGCGCGGCTGAACACCAACAAGGGAACCATCGTCGTCAAGTTGTTCGAGGAGGAGGCGCCCGAGACGGTCGCCAACTTCATCGGGCTGGCGGACGGGTCGAAGCAGTGGATGGACCCCACCACGGGCAAGCCGTCCAACAGCAGCCTGTACGAGGGCACGATCTTCCACCGCGTGATCGACGGCTTCATGATCCAGGGCGGCGACCCGCTCGGCACCGGCCGTGGCGGCCCCGGCTACACCTTCGGTGACGAGATCCACCCCAAGCTGCGCTTCGACCGCCCGTTCCTGCTGGCCATGGCCAACGCGGGCCCCGGCACCAACGGGTCGCAGTTCTTCATCACCGTCGACAAGCCCTACTGGCTCGACGGCCGCCACACGATCTTCGGCGAGGTCGTCGAGGGCCAGGACGTCGTGGCTCAGATTGCGACGACCCCCACGGACGCCCAGGACCGTCCCCGCGAGGACGTGGTGATCAACAGCATCGAGATCGCCCGCTAGGGGATCGTCGGACCGAGCACCAGAAGGCGGAACCCACCCATGACCGCACCCCCACCACCGTCCGGGGCGACGCCCGAGCCGGGGCCGACGGCCCCGCGGACCTGCTACCGCCACTCCGACCGGGAGACCGGAGTGAGCTGCACCAGGTGCGAACGGCCGATCTGCCCGGACTGCATGGTCGAGGCGGCCGTGGGATTCCAGTGCCCGGCCTGCGTCGCGCAGGGGAGACGCGGAACGCGGGCCGCCCGGACCGCCTTCGGGGGCCGGACGGTCACCCGGCCGTACGTGACGTGGACCGTCCTGGCGCTGATGGCGGTGGGGTACCTGGTCCAGATGGGGACGGCGGATCCGGTGGGGTCCGCTGCGGCGTCGCCACTGGTGCGCCTGTTCGGCATGCTCGGCTACGCCTACGATCCGGCCACGGGACAGGACATCGGCGTACTCAGCGGCGAGTGGTACCGGCTGATCACGGCCGCGTTCCTGCACGGCGGAATCTTCCACCTGCTGTTCAACGGGTACGCCATGTACCTGCTCGGTCCACAGTTGGAGCGCTGGCTGGGCCACGGGCGCTTCCTGGCCCTGTGGGTGCTCGGTGCCCTGTCCGGATCAGCCCTCACCCTGCTCGTCGCCTCGTACGGGTTGGAGCTGTCGCCACCGGGCGGCCTGCCCGAACCGCTGGTGGCGCAGTTGTCCGTGCCGCTCAACCAGATGTCGATCGGCGCGTCCGGCGCGATCTTCGCCCTCTTCGGGGCGGTGTTCGTCCTCGGCCGCCGACTCAACCTCGACCTGCGGGCGGTCGGGATCCTGCTGTTGGTCAACCTCGTGCTGACCTTCCTGGTTCCGCGGATCTCCTGGACCGGGCACATCGGCGGCCTCATCGCCGGCCTGCTGCTCGGCGCGGTCTTCGGCTACGCGGTCGGCTCGGCCGCCCAGGCGTCGCGCCGCACCCTGGTGCACGCACTCCTGGTGGGGGCCTACGCCCTGCTGGTCCTGGCCCTGGTGTTCTTCGCGGCACCGAGCCTGGCCCTGCGCTGACACGGTTCCGCCGACGCCCGACGGGCCCGGATCCGGCTCCTGGGGATCACCCTCGAAGCCGGGACCGGGCCCGTCCGCGTCGTAGGGGGTCAGTACTCGTACCGACGCCGGGGCACCGCGGCATCGCGCCCTCGCGCACCGACATGTCGACATGGCGCTTCGGGCGGGCGCGGGAGACCCCTCGACGGGCGTGAACGCCGGACGTCGACAGGGGCCCGTGGGCGCCCACCGCCCAGAGCGGATCGAGCCGGTGTGCCGGTTCCGGGCACACCGGGAAGAGCGTCCGTGCGGGAGGCGGACGGGACCGCACGGGGAGGCCGTTCAGCGGCCGTCCCTGGCGGTGTGCGGCTCAGGGGCTCAGTGCCAGCGCGTCGAGAGGACGACGGCGACGATGATCCCGCTGAACCCGATCAGCAGGTTCCAGTTGTGCCAGTCCTGCATGTACGGGACGTACTGCCCCGCGATGTAGTAGACCGCGATCCAGAGGATGCCCAGGATGAAGAAACCCAGCATCGTCGGAACGAGCCAACGCGGACTGACCTGGGGCTTCTCTTTGGAAGGAGGCGGCGTGTAGACAGCCTTCTTCTTGCGATCGCTGCGGGACTTGGGCACGGTCGCTGCTCCAGAGAGGTGGGGCGGTACGGAACGATTCCACAGTCTACGCCCCGGCGGGTGTACCCGTCACCGGTGGGACGGCGCGGGCCGCCCTCCCACAGGGAAGAGCGGCCCGTCCTGGTGCACGCCGCGGGTCACCCTCCCGGAGGGAAGAGGCCGCCGTCCTCGTCCCCGCCCTCGTCCGGCGGGCTCTCGCCGTCGGTCGGCGGCTCGGGGTCGGTGGGCTGCCCGGTGTCCGTCGGCTGTTCGGGCGGGGCGGGCTCCGTGGCGATCGTGACCGTCACGGTGGTCCCGGCGTTGACCGACTGGCCGGCCGCGGGGGCCTGCGAGATGACCGTCCCCGCGGGCGCGTTCGCGTCCTCCTGGTCCTGGAAGGAGGCCGTCAGCCCCTCCTGGGACAGCGCCGCCTCGGCGTCCTCCCTCGTCATTCCGAGCAGGTCGGGGATCTGCACCTGTTCCGGGCCGGAGGAGATGTTCAGCGTGATCTCGGCGTCCGGGGCGGCCGATTCGCCCGCGCCCGGATCGGTGCCGATCGCGGTGCCCTGGTCGACGTCGTTGCTGGGCCGCTCCTCGGGGATGACGTTGGCGAACCCCGCGTCGTTCAGCGTCGCGGTCGCCTCGGCCTGGCTCTGCCCGGCCACGTCGGGGATCTCGACCGCTCCCGGGCCGGTGGAGACGAACAGGACGATCTCCTCGGCCAGCGGCACCTCGGTCCCCGACGCCGGATCGGTCTCCACGACCGTCCCCGGTTCCTCGTCGCTCTCGCGGTTCTCCGTAGTGATGCTGGTGAAGCCCGCCTCCTCCAGGGTGGCGCGGGCCTCCTCCTCGGCGCTGCCGGTGACGTCGGGCACCGCCAGCACTTCCGGTTCGTTCGCCGTTCCCTGGCTGATGAGGAAGTAGGCCAGCCCCAGCGACGCGATCACGCCGACGGCGAGCAGGACCCACAGCGCCGCCTTGCCGGCGCCGCCCTTCCGGCGGTCGTCGTAGTCGTCGTAACCGTCGTCGTAGTCGTCATAGCCGTCCGCGGGCGGCAGCGTGGTCGTCGCGCCCGCCTCGGCCATCGCCATGGTGCCCGCCTGGGTGGGCATCCCCGCCAGGCCGCGCTGGATGTCCGCGCGCATCTCGGCGGCGTTCTGGTAGCGCTCCTCGCGGTCCTTGGTCAGGGCCCGCAGCGTGATGTCCTCCAGCCAGTCCGGGACCTGCGGGTCCAGTTCGGTGGGCGGGACCGGCTCCTCCCGCACGTGCTGGTAGGCGATGGAGACGGGGGAGTCGCCGGTGAAGGGCGGTTGGCTGGTCAGCAGCTCGTAGAGCACGCAGCCGGTGGAGTAGATGTCACTGCGCGGGTCCACCCGCTCGCCGCGCGCCTGTTCGGGTGACAGGTACTGCGCCGTGCCGATGACCTGCGACGCCTGGGTCATCGTGGCCTGGTCGTCGCCCATCGACCGGGCGATGCCGAAGTCCATCACCTTCACTTCGGCGTTGCGGGTCAGCATCACGTTCGCGGGCTTGATGTCCCGGTGGACGATCCCGTTGTCGTGGCTGTACTCCAGCGCGTTGAGGATGCCGTCGACCAGTTCCGCCGAGCGCTCGGGAACGAGGCGCCGGTCGTCGTCCAGGAGCTCCTTGAGCGTCCGGCCCTCCACGTACTCCATGACGATGTACGGGATGGACACCCCGTCGACCATGTCCTCGCCGGTGTCGTAGACGGCGATGATCGCGGGGTGGTTCAGGGACGCCGCCGACTGGGCCTCTCGGCGGAACCGGGCCTGGAACACATGGTCCCGGGCCAGGTCGTGCCTGAGGGTCTTGATCGCCACGAGGCGGTCGAGTCGCAGGTCGCGGGCGCGGAAAACCTCAGCCATGCCGCCGCGCCCGATCACCGTGTCGAGTTCGTAGCGGCCGCCGAGGAGCCGGGGCTGGGACATGTCGTGTACTGATCCTCGTGTCTTCCGGAAGCCGCTCGCCGGCGACCTCCTACCTTGAGCGGTGCCCGCTCACGGCCTCGTCACTGTTCGGTCTCTCCACTGTCGCCCCCGGTACCGTCACCGCCGCCCTCGGGAGGCGGGTCCCCGTCGTCATCGTCGGGCGGGGGCGGGGTCGTCGTGTCTTCGCTGGGCTCACCGTCGCCCGTGCCGTCGTCGCCCCCGGAGTCGGTGGGCTCCTCCGCCGGATCGGTCGGCTCGGGGGAGGTGGGTGCCTCGGACTCCGTCGGCGGTTCGTTCCACTCGGGGGTGTGTTCGTACTCGGGTTCCACATGGCCTCCGTCCGTCTCCTCCACCTCCTCGCTGGGGGTGTCGGACGGCGTCGACTCCACCGTCGCCGGTGTGTCGACGGTGTCCCGTGCCGTCTCCGTGTCCGGGTTCGGTTCCCACATGAAACCTGCGAGGACCGCGCCGGCGATGAGGATCGTCGCGGCCACCGCGGCGACGATGACGGGAAGCCGCGAGCGCCGACCGGGCGCCGGGCCCAGCCTAGCGGAGTCGTCCACCTGGCCTGGGGATACGGTCGGCTGACCGGCGGTTCGACGCGGCGAGGCCCCGCTGGAGGGCCCGGACACCGCGCCCACCACGGCGGTCGGGGCCACCGGGGAGAACCCGGTGGACGGCGTCGGCGGCCCGGTACCGGCGTCGGAGCGGATCACGGCGGCCATGTGCGCGACCTCGCTGGCGGACGCGGGGCGTTCCGCCGGGTCCTTCACCAGGAGCGCGGCCACCAGGTCGTCGACTTCGACGGGCACGTGGTCGGGCAGTTCCGGCGGTTCGTCGCGGGTGTGCGCGAGTGCCAGGGCCACCGGGCTGTCACCGGTGAACGGCGGGGTGCCGGCCAGGCACTCGTAGGCCACCACACCGAGTGCGTACAGGTCCGAGGCGCTGCTCGCGGGCTGACCGAGGGCCTGTTCGGGAGAGATGTACTGCGCGGTGCCCATGACCATGCCGGTCTGGGTGAGCGTGACGGACATGTCGCCTCGGGCGATGCCGAAGTCGGTCAGCTTGAGCTGCCCGTCGCCCGTCACCAGGAGGTTGCCGGGCTTGATGTCGCGGTGCACCACGCCACGGGAGTGCGCGGCCGCGAGCGCCTGGGCGGCCTGGCACAGGAAGTCCAGGGTCTGGTCGGGGGTCAGTCGGCCGTGTTCGCGCAGGACCTGCGAGAGCGGTTCGCCGACGACCAGCTCCATGATCAGGAACGCCCGGCCGTCCTCCTCGCCGTAGTCGTAGACCTGGGCGATGCCGGGATGGGAGAGCCCGGCCGTGATCCGGCCCTCGGTGCGGAACCGCTGCCGCGCGGTCGGCTCGGCCATCTGGGACAGGTGGAGCAGCTTGACCGCCACAGGGCGGTTGAGCAGGGTGTCGGTGGCCTTCCACACCGTACCCATGCCGCCGGAGCCGATCTGCTCCTCCAGGCGGTAGCGATCGCTCAGAACGGTCCCGATGAGTTCATCGGGACCGTTCCGGGGAGTTGGTTCGTCGGCGCTCACTACAGAACCACTGCCTCCATCATCTGACGCGCGATCGGCGCGGCCAGCGAGCCACCGCTGCCACCGCCGAATTCGATCACGACCGCCACGGCGATCTGGGGATCGTCGGCGGGTGCGAAGCCGATGAACCAGTTGTGGGTCCGGTCGGTGCCGTTCTCGGCGGTACCGGTCTTGCCCGCCACGTCCATGCCCTGGATCGCGCCGTTGAGGCCGGATCCGTCGGGCGGGGTGGTGACCCCCACCATCATCTCGGTGAGCATGTCCGCCGTGCTGGGCTCGACGGCCTGGCTGTAGGACTCCGGGCTGGTCTGCGTCACCACGGACATGTCGGCGTCGCGCACGGTGTCGACGAGGTAGGGGTGCATGACCTCGCCGTCGTTGGCGATCCCGGAGGCGACCATCGCCATCTGCAGCGGCGTGGCCTCCACGTTGGACTGGCCGATGCCCGCGCGGCCCAGGATGCTCTCGTCCTGCTCCACCGGAGCCAGGCTCGGCGTCACCGACATCGGCACCCGGAGCTCCTCGTCCTCGGCGGGGTTGAACCCGAAGGCCGTCGCCTGCTCCGACAGGGCCTCGCCGCCGACGTCGATCGCCCAGTTGGCGAAGGAGGTGTTGCACGAGATCTGGATGGAGTGCGCCAGTGTGTCGGGCTGCCCGCCGTTGCAGGTGCCGCCGGGTGTGGCGTTGGGGAGCACGGGCCCGGACGGGAACTCGCGGACGTCGGGGGCGTCGATCGTGGAGTCGCCCGTGGCGCCCAGGGTCTCGATGGCGGCCGCCGCGGTCACGACCTTGAACGTCGAACCGGGGGCGTAGCGCTCGTTGAAGGCGCGGTTGAGCAGCGGCTTGTCCTCGTCGCCCTCCATCGCCACGAAGTTGTCGACGGCGTCCTGGGGGTCGGTGATGCTGACGACGTCGTTGGCGTCGTAGGACGGGTAGGAGACCGAACCGAGGATGGCTCCGGTCTCGGGCTCGATCGCCACGGCGGCCCCGTTCATCCCCAGGTTCTCGAAGCCGTCGTAGCCGGCCTGCTGCACCTCGGGGTTGATCGTCAGCTGCACGCGGGCGCCCTCGGGCTCACGGCCGGTGAGGATGTCGCGGAAGTTGCGCACGGCGAGGCGGTCGTCGGTTCCGTCGAGCAGGGAGTTCTCGGTCGCCTCGATCCCGGACGCGCCGTAGCTGCGGAAGGAGCCGACGACCGGGGTGTACACCGGTCCGCCCTCGTAGCGGCGCTGGAACACCGGCTGGCTGTCGCCCTCATCGGAGATGTCCTCCGAGTAGGCGACGTTCTCGCCCGCGATCTCGATGGGCCCGCGCTGCTCGCTGAGCCGTTCGCTGAACTGGCGCCGGTTCAGCGGGTCCTCGCGGATCGCCTCGGCCCGGAACCCCTGGATCCAGGTCAGGTTGATCATCATCGCGCCGAACAGGAGCATGGAGAAGACGCTCAGGCGTCGGATCGGTGTGTTCATCGTCGGATCACCTGGGTGGCCCCTTCGTCCTGGATCGCCTGCGGGGCCGGGCGCCGGGCGTTGTCGCTCATGCGCAGGAGCAGGCCGATCATCAACCAGCTCGCCATGAGCGCGGATCCGCCCGCGGCGAGGAAGGGCGTCGTCATACCGGTCAGGGGGATGATGCGCGTCAGGCCGCCCAGAACCACGAAGATCTGGAAGCACATGACGAAGGACAGGCCGCTCGCGAGCATCTTGACGAAGAGTTCGCGGGAGGCCAGAGCGATCCGCATGCCGCGCTCGATCAGGATGAAGAACACGATCAGCACGGCCATGAGGCCGGTCAGCCCGAGTTCCTCGGCCAGTGAGGCGAGGATGAAGTCACTGTCGGCCGCGAAGATGTTGTGCGCCTGGCCGCCGCCGATCCCGGTGCCGAACAGTGCGCCGTAGGCCATGCCGATCTGCCCCTGCACGAGCTGTGCGCTGCCGCCGACGCGGTCGTAGACCTCGGGGTCGAAGGCGTGGAACCAGATGTCCACGCGTTGCCGGAAGTGCCAGAAGATCTGCATCGCCAGCGCCGCCGCACCGATGAAGACCGTGAGGCCGATCGTCACCCACGACGACTTCTGGGTCGCCACGTAGAGCATGCCCAGGAAGGTGCCGAAGAGCAGCAGTGAGGTACCGAGGTCCTTGGTGACGACCAGCAGTCCGATCGCCACGACCCAGCCGACCACCATCGGCATGAAGTCACGGGCGCGGGGCAGGTCCAGGAGCTTGAAGCGGCCGATCTTGATCGGCTTGCCCGCCAGCGAGAGCACCTGGCGCTTGGTCACCAGGTACGACGACAGGAAGACGACCAGGGCGATCTTGGCGAACTCCGACGGCTGCACGGAGAAGGGGCCGAAGCCGATCCACCGGCGGGCGCCGTAGACACTGATGCCCAGGCCCGGGACCATGGGCAGCGCGATGAGCACGATCGCGACCAGGGCGCTGACGTAGGTGTAGCGCTGCAGGACGCGCGGCTCGCGCAGGAAGAACAGCAGGGCGATGCACAGCGACATGCCGATCGCGGTCCAGATGAGCTGCATGTCGACGCCGGCGTGCTCGATGTTGCCGGATTCGGCGGCCGAGAGCCGCCAGATCATCGCCACACCGATGCCGTTGAGGAACAGGGCGCAGGGCAGGATCAGCGGGTCGGCGTAGGGCGCGATGAACCGCAGGGCGACATGGGTGGCCAGGGACAGTACGGCGAAGGTGAGGCCGTAGCCCCACATGGCTCCGGGCACCTGGCCGTTGAGGTTCAGGCCCGCGGTCGCGATCGCGCCCATGGTGATGAGGACGGTGAGGCCGATGAGGCCGAGTTCCGCGTTGCGCCGCTTGACCGGCGGCAGCGCGGTGGGGGCGTCGTCGGGGGCCTCCGTGGCGTTGGCGGTCATGCGGTCACCCCGATTCCTCGGTGTCCCCGGACCGGCTCGCGCCGAGTTCCTCGATGCGCGTCTCGGCCGTCTCGGGACTGTCGACGGGAATGGTGTTCTCCACCGCGGAGAGGTCGCCGTCGGTGAGCGAGTCGAGCCGGATGTCGGTGGGCTCGATCTCCTCGGAGAGGCTGATCCCCGCGATGTCGGTGTCGATGCCCTGGTAGACGCTCACGGTCTCGCCGTCGGGGGAGGGGCCGATGTAGTACTGGCTCTCCACGTACTGGCGGCCGAAGTAGTAGCCGCCCGCGGCGACGGCGCCGACGATGACGACGAAGACCAGCACCATCGGCCACCAGCGGCGCGTGCGGTACTCGGTCTCGGGCTCCGGTCGGCGCCGGCCGGCCGGTTCGTAGTCGTCGTAGGACTGGTCGTACCGGTCGTCGTAGGCCGGATCGGGAACGTCGTCGCGGACGGGGTCCATCTCGGCGGTGTCGCCGCCCACGCGCAGCTCCTGGGCGCGTCTGGCGGGTGTGTCGGGCTCCGGCTCGGCGACGGTGGCGGGGCGCTGGTCGGCCGCGCCCACCACCTGCGCGGTGGAGGTGGGTCCCTCGCGGTCGGTGTCGGTCTCGATGACGTCGGCGACGACCGCGGTGATGTTGTCCGGTCCCCCGCCGCGGTTGGCCAGGTCGATGAGCTTCTTGGCCGCGGCCCGCGGGTCGGTCTCGGTGGCCAGGGTCTCGTGGATGGTCTTCTTGCTGACCACGCCGGACAGGCCGTCCGAGCACAGCATGTACCGGTCGCCGACCTTGGCCTCGCTGATGGAGATGTCGGGGTCGACCGGGCTCTTGCCGTCCAGCGCGCGCAGGATGAGCGAGCGCTGGGGGTGGGTGGCGACCTCTTCCTCGGTGATCTTGCCTTCGTCGACGAGGGTCTGCACCAGGGTGTGGTCGTGGGTGATCTGTTCGAACCGCGATCCGCGCATCAGGTAGGCGCGTGAGTCGCCGATGTGGATGAGGGCGACCCTGGGGCCGGACCAGAGCATGGCCGTGAGGGTGGTGCCCATGTTCTCCAGCTGGGGCTCCGCCATGATCCGCCGGGAGAGGGAGGCGTTGGCCTGCTCGACGGCGCGCTGGAGCGCCTCGGCCATCTCGTCGGTCTCGTGTGTCTCGGAGTCCAGACGCCGGATCGAGGCGATCGCGATGGAGCTGGCCACCTCGCCGCCGGCGTAACCGCCCATGCCGTCGGCCACCGCGAGGAGGTGCTGGCCGGCGTAGCCGGAGTCTTCGTTGCCTTCGCGGAGGCATCCTACGTCGGAGTACGCCGCGTATCGGAGAGCGATTGTCATTTGCGCAGTTCCAGGACGGTTTTGCCGATACGGATGGGCTGACCCACCGTGATGGGCTGAGGGCGGTTCAGCTTCTGCTGGCCGAGGTAGGTGCCGTTCGTCGAGTTCAGGTCCTCCACGAACCAGCGGCCGTTGTCGGCGTAGACGCGCGCGTGGCGGCCCGACGCGTAGTCGTCCGTGATGACCAGGGTGGAGTCGGGCGCGCGTCCGATGAGGATGGGTTGGGAGGCGAGGTCGACCGTGGTCCCGGTGAGCGGTCCCTGGGTGACCGCCAGGACGGACGGCTCGTTGCGTCGCTGGCGCTGCGGACGCGGCCTGGGCGACTCAGAAGCGGCGGCCCTGCTGGGCGGGGCGGTGCGCGGCCGCGGGCGGGGTTTCTTCTTCTTGGCCTTCTTCTTGGCGCCGAAGAGGTCCGTGCTGATAACGCCGACCGCCATGAGGACGAACAGCCAAAGCACCGCGAGGTACGCGATCTTGATCAGTATGAGGGTCAAGTTGGACATCGAACTGCTCTTCAGCCCCTGTCGTGCTTCGGCCGGGGTGGCGGTCGCTGCCGCCACCATGTCTGCCCCACCTTCGGTCGGTGAGTCGTCGAGTCTGCCGGACCGCGCCGCCAGGCGCGGTCCTCGTGCCAGATCGGTCAGGTCTTCGCGGAGACTACCGTCCCGACCGGATATCCGACAGCAGGCTCCTATTCCACCTGTCTCGGAACTATCGACCGTTCAGACGCCGACAAGACGGCGTTGGTTGCGGTCCTGCCGGGCCTGATCGGCGCGATGCGCGGGCGCGCACTAGTCGCGGCGGAACGTCATGGTCGTGCGGCCGAGGCTGATCCTGGTGCCGTCGACGAGCCGGGCCTGCCTGACCTGCTGGCCGTTGACGAAGGTCCCGTTCGTGGACCCCTTGTCCACGAGGATGGCCTCGTCGCCGTCCAGTCGGATCTCGACGTGGTGCCGGGAGACACCGTTGTCCACCAGTCGCAGGTCGCAGTCGGTGCCGCGGCCCATGAGGGTGACCGGTGTGGTCAGCTCGAAGGACTGCTGCATGCCGTGGCTGGCGATGCTGCCCTCGGCGGTGGCCCCGCCGGGGGAGATCAGCAGCCGGGGGCGGCCGGCCTGACGGGGTCCGGCGGAGGCGCCGGGGTCGCCGACGGGCTGGCGCACCTCGCCGTCCTTGCCGACCATGGTGCCGCGCACGACGCCGGACCGGATGCGGAATCGGCCGGTCTTGAGCCCTTCGTCCGACCTGAAGTGCACGCGCACCGGACCGACGAAGGAGTAACCCTGTTCGGTCGCGTAGTCGCGTGCGAGTTTGGACAGCTCCTGGCCGAGGCTGTCTGCGTAGACTTCCAGGCGCTCCTTGTCGCTGGACGCGAGTTCGACGATGAAGTCGTTCGGGACCAGTGTGCGGCCCTGGGCGACGATCGCGGCCCGTTCGTCCATCTCACGCTGGACTGCGCTGGCCACCTCGACCGGTTGGAGCTCGGACTTGAAGGCCATCGCGAAGGTGCCTTCGATCATGCCCTCAAGCCTGCGCTCGAAGCGTTGGAGCACTCCCACGAGGTACCTCCCTTGTACTCCACTCCATATGTGTAGACGATCGTAACCGGGTCGGGGTGCCCCTGGTTTCATGTGCACCCCCGGGAAGGGCCCTGTAGAGCCCGGTTCGAGGTCGACCGAAACGAGTGTGCGAGCCGCGTTCAGACCGTGCTAGCCTTATCCATGTCGCCAGGCGAACGGCCCACACAAGGGCGGATCACCTGGCCATACAACTGGATGCAGTTCACCCGGGCGGGTGGCGGAACGGTAGACGCGCACGGTTCAGGTCCGTGTGTCCGAAAGGATGTGAGGGTTCAAATCCCTCCTCGCCCACAAGATACCCGGTGGAGATCGTGAAGCGATCGTCACCGGGTTTTCGCTTGTCCGGGGCCTCTGGTCTCCGGACGTTCCGGTCGCCCGAACCGGGGCCGGAACCGGTCACGCGGCCTCTCCTCCCGCGCGTGGCGGCGGGCCGACCTGGCCCTGGGCACGACGGCGGGCGGATGGCACACTGCGCACGTGAGCACCATCGAACGACTCCATGAGATCGGGCGGCCCCTGGTCGCCGAACAGTTGGCCCATCCGACCGTCGCCGGCATCGCCCGGGGCGACCTCGACGAGCGGGCCTTCCGCTACTGGCTGGAGCAGGACCACCTCTACCTGCTCGACTACGCGCGGGCGTTCTCCCGCCTGGCGTGGCAGGCGCCCGACGACCACCTCGCCGACCTGGTGGGGATCGCGCACAGCACCCTGAACGAGGAGCTGGAGCTGCACCGCTCGCTCTCCGGGGAGTTCGGCGCGGACCTGACCACGAAGGAGAAGGGCCCGGCGTGCGCGGCCTACACCTCGTGGCTGATGGAGGCCGCCGCCGACTACAGGGACGGGCTCGCGGCCGTGTACCCCTGTATGTGGGGCTACAACACGCTCGGGCTCGAACTGGCGAAGTCGCGCCCGGCGGACCCGCGCTACGCGCGCTGGGTCGACACCTACGCCGACCCGGAGTTCACCCGGCTGACCGAGCACTACGGCCGTCGGCTGGAGGAGGCCGAACCGGACCCCGAGCGGGCCGAGCGCTTCTTCCTGGAGGGCATGCGCCACGAGGTGGCCTTCTGGGACACGCCCTACACGTCCTGACACCGGTGCCCCGGCGCGCTCAGGGCCTCCGCGTCCGCCGCCCGTCCCCTCCTGCCCGACGGTCGGTGGCCGCGGACACAATGGCCGTATGGACGGCATCAGTGAACTCCGCAACCTGGGTCCCGCCAGCACCCGCATGCTGGCCTCGGTCGGGGTGCGCACCGCCGAGGACCTGGCGGAGGTGGGCGCGGCCGGGGCCTACCGCCGGCTCCGCGACTCCGGTGTGCCCGGGCTCAGCAGGAACCTGTTGTGGGCCATGGAGGGAGCGCTGTTGGACATCGACTGGCGCGCGCTGCCGCCGCAGGTCCGCGCCGAGGTCCTGGCCGAGGTGGAACGGGGCCCGGCGGACTGAGTCCCTCGCCGGGATCCCGGAAACCGACCCCTCGTCAGCGCTCACACCCCGGGGCGCCGCCGCGTCCGATCCGACCGGTTCCGCGGGGAGAGCGCCTTCTCCACGTGGGTGTACGGAGTGGCGACCGACAAGTCCGGGCCCGGGAGGGGCCGGTCCGACCACTGAGGACGGGCCCCTCCCGGGCGGGGTCAGAAGGCGATGACGGTCGTGACCGTCTCGAAGCGGTCGATCTCGCAACCGCCGACCTTGTTGAACTCGGTGTCGATCTCGGTGTCGCCGATGTGGCCGGTGACGATGACGACCTCGGGGCCGCCCATCTGCATCGTGCACATCATGTCGCTGGTGTCCATGAGGAACGGCTCGGTGCCGACCTCGGCGATCTCGGCGCAGGCCGCTTCGGCCTCGGGGTGGTCTCCACCCACGGGGTCACAGGTGAGCGACCACACGCCCTCCTCGTAACCGGCTTCGGGGGAGAGGGCGTCGTCGTCGCTGAGGGTGCGTTCGATCGTCAGGGACGTGTCGGCCGCGGGGGTCGTGTTCTCGGTGTCGTCGGAGTCCTCGGTGTCGTCGTCCGGCTCGGGGGACGCCTCCTGGTCGTCCTCGTCCGGCTCGGAGGGAGAGGCGGATTCCTGTTCTGCCTCGGGAGCGGCCGTGCCCACCTCGTCTGGCTCGGTGCCGCAGGCCGTGATAAGCAGGCCAAGGGCTGCGAGTGCGGCGAGGCGGGCCGGCAGGGCCGTGGCGATGGTGAGCTGAGCCATACAGTTTGGACGAACCCCCCGCACGCGTGGTTCCATCCATCTCGACGAAATGACGACCAGGGGGCGAAATGTTCGGTGGGGGAGTCCCGGAGACGGGCGTCACGGAGGTGCCCGAGGGCGGGTACCTGCTCGACGTCCGGGAGGACGACGAGTGGCGGGCCGGTCACGCGCCCGACGCGGTGCACATCCCGCTCGGTGATCTGGGCGGGCGTGCGGGCGAGGTGCCCAAGGACCGCAAGGTGTACGTGGTGTGCCGGGTCGGCGGCCGTTCGGCCCAGGCGGTCATGGCGCTGAACCAGGCCGGCTGGGACTCGGTGAACGTCGCGGGCGGCATGGCCGCCTGGGAGCGCGCCGGGCGTGAGATGACGGCGGAGGCCGACGCCGAACCGCGCGTGGTGTGAGCGCCGAACGGCGAGGAATTCGATCGGATTGCGCAAAGCCCTGCCACTGAGGCGCTTCCGGGTGGCACTATGACGTCGTGAGTTCCGAGCGCGCGCCCCTCAGCGCCGATGCCGTGCTGGCCTCATCAGCGGACGCCGTGGTCGGTATCGACAGCGAGCGCCGAGTCACCGTCTGGAATCCGGCGGCCGAGCGCATGTTCGGCTGGTGCGAGGACGAGGTGATCGGGCGGGAGCTGCCGATCGTCCCGGCCGAACTGACGGCCGAGCACGGCGCGGTGCTCGAACAGGTGCGCTCGGGGAGTCCGCTGGCCGTGTTCACGCGTCGCGTGCGCAAGGACAGCGCTGTCATCGACGTCCGCATCAACACCAGCTGCGCCCGTGACGGCGACGGCGGGCACATCGGCTGGGTGCAGACGCTCTCCCCGTGGAACGAGGTCCAGGTCCAGTCCGCGGCCATGGAACGGGCCCGGCTGGTGCGCCGCCTCACCGACGTGGTCGCCGACATCAACGCCGACCTCAGCCTGAAGTCGGTGCTCGACCGGATCTCCGGGAGCCTCACCGAGCTGACCGGTGCCGACGCCGGCGGCTTCGTGCTGCTCAACGAGGACCGGGTCGAGCTGGTCAGCCTCACGGACCTGTCCGACGACCTCCACGGGTACAGCGCGCCGCTGGAGACCAGCCTGTTCGGGGAGCTGCTGCGCAGCGGCAAGTCGGTCCTGCTGGCCAACGACGACACCCGCACGCTGGACGACCTGGTGTGGGCGGACCTGCCGGGGCTGCACACCATCGCCCTGTGCGTGTCCAACGTGCACGGACGCCCCTACGGCGCGCTGTACGCGCTCTACAGCCAGCGCAGGGTCGGCCACGTCGAACTGGAGCTGCTCGAACTGCTGGCCGCGCACGCCGGGGTCGCGATCGGCAACGCGATGGCCTACGAGGAGCTCAACCTCCAGCGGGTCCACGAACAGGCGGTGTCGGACTCCAGCGCCGACGGGATCGCCGTCCTCGACTTCGGCGGGCGCATCCGCAAGTGGAACCGCTCCGCCGTCGAGCTCACCGGCTACCCGGTGGAGGCGGTCGAGGGCCGCCATCCGCCGTTCCCCCTGCCCGCCTCGCACGGTGAGCCGATCAAGCACCGGCTCAAGGACGGGCGCTGGCTGGAGATCCTCATGGCCCGCATCCCGCGCACGCACGAGTGGGTGGTGGACTTCCGCGACATCACGGCGCAGAAGGCGCTGGAGACCGAGCAGGAGTTCTTCCTGGCCACCACGGGGCACGAGCTGCGCACTCCCATCACGGTCATCCAGGGGTACGCGACCACCCTGATGCGCAAGTGGGACCGGCTCTCCGCGGAGGCCCAGCGCGAGGCGGTCGGCACCATCGCGGAGCGGTCGGCCACCCTGTCCACGCTCGTGGACCGGCTCCGGCTGGGCTCGGACGTGGCGCGCGGAGAGCTCGACGTCAAGCGCGTCCGCTTCGACCTGCGTGAACTCCTGCGCCGGGCGGTGACCGCCTTCAAACCGCTCTCGGAGCGGCACGACATGACCCTGGAGGCCGAGGGCGAGCTCGGGCACACGGTCGGGGACCCGCTGGCCACGGGCATCATCATGGACCAGCTGTTGGACAACGCCATCAAGTTCTCGCCCGAGGGCGGAACCGTGCGCGTGCGTGCCCGGGCGGAGGGCGAGCACGTGACGGTGCTCGTGGACGACGAGGGGCTGGGCGTGGTCCCCGGGGACGAGGACCGCATCTTCGACCGGTTCGTGCAGTCGGGGGTGCGCGGTGACCGGAGGGGTTTCGGCGGTCTGGGCCTGGGGCTCTACATCGTGCGCCAGCTCGCGCGGGAACAGGGCGGCGAGGTCACGGCGCACCGGCGGGAGCGGGGGACGCGGATGCGCCTGACCCTGCCCCGGCAGGGCGACGGTGCTCCGGGCGCCGCGCACGCGGCCGCCGACGTGCGGGCACCCGGTCACGCGCGTGCCCGCGGCGGGGCACGTGAGGGCCCCGGCCGGGTCCCGTCCGAGGAGGTGCCGTTACCGCCCGTGCCACCCGCCCGGGTGTCCCACGGGCAACCTTCGCCCCAAGAAACATCAAACTTCCCACAAGCCGCGGAAGCCCTGCCACGCCAGCGATCCGTGGGCCGGAGCGCCCGTCGTGGGCCGTGATTCATCTCCTGGTGGGTTTCCCCCCGAGGTGATCGGGGCATTTCCACCCCTGGTGGAATTCGCTGGCACACTTCGGGCGGGTTCCGGACCGACCGAGAAGGCCCGAACGCGCAGGGAAGAAAGCCGTGTCTGGAGACCACACCTCACGTGACGCCGGCAGCGGCCGGCACAAGGTCGAGCGGAGCGTCACCCTTCCCTACACCTCGTCCAGCGTCACCGGCGCGCGTCAGCGCCTGTGCAGTGACCTGCGAGCCGTGGAGATCGGCGAGGGCCGGATCGACGACGCCGCCCTCATCCTCAGCGAACTCGTCAGCAACGCCCTGCGCCATGCCAGCCCGCTGTGCACCCCGGACGACCCCGACGGCTGTGTCGGGGTCTCCTGGCGAGTGGAGATCGATCGCGGATCCGCGGGCGGCGGCTGGGTCGAGCTGGCGGTCCGCGACGGCGGTTCCAGCACGATGCCCCGGGTGGCCAGACCCTCCGTCTCCGGCCTGGGCGGCCGCGGCCTCGGCATCGTGCAGACGCTCTCCGGGCGCTGGGGCACCGAGATGGACGCGACCACGACCACGGTGTGGGCGGTGATGGACCTGTCCGCCGAGGACGTCGCCTCCGAGCGGGACATCAGGACCGAGGTGCGGGCGGAGGGCGGCCCCGAGGGGGTCGACGTCGTGGACCTGCGCCTGCGCGTGCGCCGGAGCGCCGCCGCCTGGGGCGCACTCCTCTGACCCGCTCAGCCGAGGGTGGTGGCGGGCGACGGCGTGGGCACGAGCACGGCGAGTCGACGACGAAGGTCCCGGCGTGAAGCGCCCCGGAGCGGAGGAAGGGGATCGTTGTCGCGAAACACCGTCAACGAGGTGGCCACGGAGTGATGGGGCCGCTACAGTCACGACTGTGGAGTTGAACATATCGAGCCGATCTCAGGATGATCTCGCGGTGGTCACCGTGAGTGGTGAGGTCGACCTGTACACGGCACCCCAGTTGCGCAACGAGCTCGTCGACGCCCTGGAAGACGGCGCACGGCGGCTGGTCATCGACATGTCGCGGGTGGAGTTCTGCGACTCGACCGGCATCAGCGTGCTGTTGTCCGCCATGAAGCGCTCGCGCGACAAGAGCGGCGACCTCGAACTCGTGGCGCCCAAACCAGCGGTCATGAAGGTCCTCGAGGTCACGGGTCTGGACGAGGTGTTCGTCATCCATGCCGACCTCGACGCGCTCCCGGTGGCCGCGGGAACCGGCAACGCGCCGTAGACCGGCCGTGGGTCAGGGGGAGGCCGACGTACCGGTGCGGACGGGCATCGCCGTGATCATCGCGGCCAAGGACGAAGCGGCGCGGATCGGTCCGACCGTCGAGGAGGCCAGAGGGCTCCCCGGCGTGGACCTCGTGGTCGTGGTGGACGACGGTTCCACCGACGCCACCGTCACGCGTGCGCTCGACGCCGGCGCACGCGTGCTCAGGCACCGGCGCAACCGGGGCAAGGGCGCGGCCATGCAGACCGGGGCCGAGGGCGTGCGCCTGATCGAACAACGCGAGTCCGGCGACGGCACCGCCGCGCGCGAACCGCGCCACCTGCTCTTCCTCGACGCCGACCTCGGAGCCACGGCGGCCGACGCCGCCCCCCTGATCGAACCCGTCCGCCAGGGGCACGCGGACATGGCGATCGCGCTCTTCCCCGCCACCCGGCTGCGCCTGGGCGGCCACGGGTTCGTGGTGCGTCTGGCCAGGGGCGGGGTGCTGCGCGCCACCGGATGGGAGCCGGAACAGCCGCTCAACGGGCAGCGCTGCATCACCCGCGCCGCGTTCGACGCCGCCACGCCGCTCGCCCGGGGCTTCGGGGTCGAGACGGGGCTGACCATCGACGTGCTCCGCGCCGGCTTCCGCGTGGTCGAGGTGGAGGTGCCGCTGGAGCACCGCGCCACCGGTACCGACCTGCGGGCCCAGATCCACCGCGCCCGCCAGTTCACCGATGTGGCCAGGGCGCTCGCCGCGCGCGAACTGCGGCCGACCCTGCGGCGCCGGTGGGACCGCGTCCGGGGACGCGCGGTCGCCACTCCAGGCGAGCTGTCCCGAAAAATCATCCCAATGATCCACGGGAATCGCTCGGAGTAGCCCCATGGGCGCGTTGCGTAGCGCTACGCTCGCGCTGTGTTCACTACGATCCTGGCTTCGATAGGCATGCTCGCGGGCCTGGGCGGGCTCATCTGCGGCGCATACGCGCTGACCAGGGCCCGAGCGGTCACCAGCGACTCCCAGGCACTCGCCGACCGGGCGGCCGCGGTCGGCGCGGCGGGCACCGACCCGCGGGCGGTCCGGGACGTGGCCGTGCTCCACTACGACGCCCTCGAGGAGATGTCGGGCGCCCGGTCGTTCTCGCTGGCGCTGCTCAACAGCGACGGCGACGGAGTGGTGCTCACGTCCATCAACGGGCGGACCGAGTCGCGTACCTACGCCAAGGAGATCACCCGCGGCGACGCCGAGACCCTGCTCAGCCCCGAGGAGTACCGGGTCATCCGGTCCGCGCGCCTGGGCGACGGCGTCGGCGCGGGGGTCCCGGTCACGGTGCCCCGGCCGACACCGACCGGCGACGCCGCCCAGGACGGCGGAGCCCCGGAAGACCAGCGGGTCACGGTCCTGCCCGGCGAGGGGGAATCGGAGGCCGCCGGGGCCGACACCGCCGCCGAGGGTGCCGGGGGCACGGCGGAGAGGGGCGCGCGGGAGCCGCTCGACGGCACGGCCGAGGAGGGTTCCGACGGGCGGGGCGGCACGGAGGCCGGGGGGCCGTCGGAGGCGGAAGCCGCGGCCGGCCCCGGCGGGCCGGACGGCGCCGACGGCGGCACCGGCGGTGAGCGTGCGCGCGGTGAGCGGACCGCTGCCGCCCGCGCCGGACGCGACGCCGCCCCCGCCCGTCCCCGGCGCGACCGCCCCCGCGACGGCCGTCCCGTATAACCTGAACAGCATGCCCAACCGTTACGCCTACCTCGGCCCCGAGGGCACCTTCACCGAAGCCGCGATGCGCGATCTGCGCCCGGACGCGCCCGACGAGGCGCGTATCCCGTGTGACGGTGTCGCCTCCGTCTTCGACGCGGTCCGCTCGGGGGCGGTGGACGGCGGTGTCGTCCCGCTGGAGAACTCGGTCGAGGGCGGGGTCACCGCCACGATCGCCGAGCTCATCAACGGCGAGCCGCTGCTCATCACCGGGCAGACCGCCGTGCCGGTGGAGTTCGCGCTCTTCGCCCGCCCGGGCACCGCCCTGGAGGACGTCAAGCGGGTGGCGACCCACCCGCACGCCCTCGCCCAGTGCCGGGGCTGGCTCGCCCAGCACCTGCCGGACGCCGACACCCACACCGTGTCCTCCACGGCCGCCGCCGCGCGCACCGTGGCCGAGCCGGGCGCCCCCTTCGACGCCGCGATCTGCGCGGTGTTCGCCGGGGAGCGGTACGGGCTGCGCGCCCTGGCGGGCAGTGTGGGCGACCGCTCCGACGCCGCCACCCGGTTCATCTACCTGTCGCGGCCCGGCCCGCTGCCCGAACCCACCGGCGCCGACCTGACGTCGCTGGTCGCCTTCATCGCCGACGACCACCCGGGCGCCCTGATCGAGGTCCTCAACCAGTTCGCGGTGCGCGGGGTCAACCTCACCCGGCTGGAGTCGCGCCCCACCGGCGACCGGCTGGGCAACTACTGCTTCTGCATCGACGCCGAGGGACACGTCGGCGAGGCCCGCGTCGGCGAGGCCCTCATGGGCATCCGCCGGGTCTGCCGCGACGTGCGCTTCCTGGGCAGCTATCCGCGCAGCGGCCGCACCGAGGACCTCGACCCGCCGCTGCGGCCGCGCCCCACCACCGACGCCGACTTCGCCGAGGCCGAGCGCTGGCTCGCCCGGATCCGCTCCGGCCAGGTCGACTGAGCGGTCGGGTCAGCAGACCTCGTACTGCTCCTCGCCGTCGGCGGCGTCGAAGACCCACTCCTCCTTCGCGGCCCGCCGCAGCTCCAGGTACAGCGCCAGCCGCAGCGCGGTGTCCTCGGGACGCACGCTGTCCAGGGCCTCCAGGGCCTCGTTGAGCTCCTCGGTGGTCATGTCGCGCAGTGCCTTCACGGTCGTCCTCCTCCGCAGTCGCCGTACGGCCGGACGGTCCCGCCGCCGGCCCCCTCGTGGAATGGACGGCGCTGGTGCCCTGCCATGACGCGACTGGGGGAAAAGATGTCGGGCCCGGCGGGCCCTGACGGTAACCTGCTTGACGTGATCGACCTTCGCGCTCTCCGAGATGACCCCGAACGACTCCGTGCCTCGCAGCGGGCCCGAGGCGAGGACCCCTCCGTCGCCGACCGCCTGCTCGAACTGGACTCCGGCCGCCGTGCCGCGCTGACCCGGTTCGAGACCCTGCGCGCCGAGCAGAAGAGTGTGGGCAAGTCGGTCTCCAAGGCCTCGGCCGAGGAGCGCGAGGAGCTGCTCACCCGGGCCAAGGCACTGTCCGCCGACGTCAAGGAGGCCGAGGCGGAGGCGGGCCGACTCGGCGACGAGCTGAACGCCGCGCTCGCGCGGGTGCCCAACCTCGTGCAGGAGGGCGCCCCCGAGGGCGGCGTCGACGACTTCCGCGTCATGGAGACCGTGGGAGCGCCGCGCGAGTTCGACTTCACCCCGCGCGACCACCTGGAACTGGGCGAGATGCTCGGCGCCATCGACATGGAGCGGGGCGCCAAGGTCTCCGGGGCCCGCTTCTACTTCCTCACCGGCGTGGGCGCGCAGCTGGAGCTCGCGCTGCTCAACATGGCGATGAACCAGGCCGTCCAGGCCGGCTTCACGCCGATGATCCCGCCGGTCCTGGTCAAGCCCGAGACCATGGAGGGCACGGGCTTCCTGGGCGAGCACTCCGACGAGATCTACCACCTGCCCGCCGACGACCTGTACCTGGTCGGCACCTCCGAGGTGCCGCTGGCCGGGTACCACGCCGCCGAGATCCTGCCCGCCGACGACCTGCCCAACCGGTACATCGGCTGGTCGCCGTGCTTCCGCCGGGAGGCCGGTTCCTACGGCAAGGACACCCGGGGCATCATCCGGGTCCACCAGTTCAACAAGGTGGAGATGTTCGTCTACGCCCACCCGGACACCGCCGACGAGGAGCACCTGCGGCTGCTCGCGTGGGAGCGGGAGATGCTGGACAAGCTGGAGCTGCCCTACCGCGTGGTGGACATCGCCGGCGGCGACCTGGGGACGAGCGCGGCCCGCAAGTACGACTGCGAGGCGTGGGTGCCCACCCAGGAGACCTACCGGGAGCTCACCTCCACGTCGAACTGCACCGACTTCCAGGCCCGGCGCCTCAACGTGCGCTTCCGCGGCGAGGACGGCAAGCCCCGCTTCGCCGCCACGCTCAACGGGACGCTGGCCACGACCCGCTGGATCGTCGCGATCCTGGAGAACCACCAGCGCGAGGACGGCTCCGTGGTCGTGCCCGAGGCGCTGCGCCCGTACCTGGGCCGCGACGTCATCGAGCCGGTCGCGCCCGCCAAGAAGGGCTGACCCCGCGAGGTCGCCGAGAAGCCGCAGAGGCCCGTCCTGATCCGGGACGGGCCTCTGCTGCGTGTGCGGACCGCTACAGGTAGGGACCCGAACCGGCGGTCGGCTCCTCCCCGAGGCCGCCCTGGCCCTGCAGGCCCGCCACACCGGGCGGCAGGGCCTTGCGCATGTTCTCCAACTGGGCGCGAGCAGCCATCTGCTGGGCGAACAGGGTCGTCTGGATGCCGTGGAACAGTCCTTCCAGCCACCCGACGAGCTGGGCCTGCGCGATGCGCAGTTCGGCGTCGCTGGGCGCCGATCCCTCGGCGAAGGGCAGGGTGAGCCGCTCCAGCTCCTCGATCAGCTCGGGAGCGAGACCGTCCTCCAGTTCCTTGATGGAGGACGTGTGGATCTCCTTGAGACGGGCACGGCTGGCCTCGTCGAGCGGGGCCGCCTTCACCTCGTCGAGGAGCTGGCGGATCATGCTGCCGATCCGCATCACCTTGGCGGGCTGCTCCACCATGTCGGCGAGGGTGCGGGGCTCCTCGGAGACCTCCTCCGACTCGCCGGTGTGCTCATCGGACCCCATCACCAGCACCTGGGGGTGTTCTTTCTGGTCGTCTGCGCTGCTCATCAGTCCCCTTCAGCGAATGTCGTCGGCGCGTCGTCAGCGGGTGAGAAGGATCTTGCCGGTGTGCGCGCTCGACTCCATGACTCGGTGTGCCTCCGCCGCGTCCCTGAGGGGTACCTCGCGGTCCACGACGGGTCGGATGGTTCCTTTTTCTACCAACGGCCACACTTGTTCGAGTACTCCCGCGGTGATGGCCGCCTTCTCGGCGGCGGGCCGTGAGCGCAGTGTGGTGGCGTGGACCGACAGGCGCTTGGCGAGCATACGCCCCAGGTCGGCCTCCGCCCTGCGGCCTCCCATGAGGCCGATGATGACCAGTCGGCCGTTGGTGGACAGTGAACGCAGGTTGGCGTCCAGGTAGGACCCGCCCATGATGTCGAGGATCAGGTCGGCGCCGCCCTCGGCGCGCACCCGCTCGGTGAAGTCCTCGGTGCGGTAGTTGATGGTGATGTCGGCGCCGAGTTCGCGGCAGCGCTCCAGCTTGGCGTCACTGCCCGCGGTGACCGCCACCCGGGCTCCGAGGGCACGGGCGAACTGGACGGCGAACGTGCCGATGCCGCTGCCCCCGCCGTGCACGAGGAGGGTCTCCCCCTCCCTCAGGCCGCCCACCATGACCAGGTTGGACCAGACGGTGCAGGCCACCTCGGGCAGCGCGGCCGCCTCGACCAGGCCGACGCCCTTCGGGACGGGCAGGAGCTGACCGACGGGGACGGCGACCCGCTCGGCGTAGCCCCCGCCGGTCAGCAGCGCGCAGACGGGGTCGCCCACGCCCCAGCCGGACTCCTCGGTGCCGGGGCCGAGGGCGGCCACGGTGCCCGAGCACTCCAGGCCGGGGTACTCCGAGGCGCCGGCCGGAGGCGGGTAGTTGCCCTGGCGCTGGGCGACGTCCGCGCGGTTGACCGCGCTGGCGGCGACGTCCACCAGGACCTCGCCTTCGGCGGGGACCGGGTCGGGCACCTCGGTCCAGGACAGGACGTCGGGTCCTCCGGGCTCTGGGATACGGATCGCGTACATGACGCAGACAGTACCCAGCGCGACGCCGCGCTACATCGTCGGATTGCTCTGTTCACGCCCCCTTCGATGATGCTTTGCTGTGCTTGTGCGGGTAGGAGTGCACACGGGGTCCCCGACGCTCCTCCCCGCGGAGCACGCGCCCCCCACACGGCTCAACCCCTCAACGCAGGAGAACGACGGTGGCAGACCAGCAACACAGCGGTCCGGGCGGCGGTCCCGACGAGGGGACCGACCCGACGGTCGAGGAGCGCTCCGAGTCGCCCCGGGGCCCGTCGCAGGACGACCCTGAGGAGCCCGGCGAGACGGCCACCGAGGTCACGCGGCTCCCGGCGTCGGCCACTCCCTCGCCCCGGGAACAGTGGTTCGGGGGCTTCGACGGCGCGGCCCCGCCTCCGCCGCCCTACGCCCGACTGCCCGAGGACGGCTCCGACGACGACGGCTCCGCCGAGGACGCCTCTGACGTGGACACTCCGCCCTCGGGGTCGGCCGGTCCGACCGAGGGGTCCCCGCCGCCCGAACCGGGGACGGGCGTGGCCGCGCCGCCGCCGACCGGGGAGGACCAGGAGTCCGACCCGCCGGAGGAAGAGCTGCGCGGCGGCACGGTACGGCTTCTGCCCGGCCCTCGCGGCCGGCGCCCCATCCGCTCCACCCGTCCCACGCGTTCCGGCGGGGACGCCCCGGACCCGCTCGGTCCCAGGAAGCTGCGCGGCGACTCCGACGTACCCGAACCTGAGCAGCTTCCCCCGCTGGAGACCGAGCGCGTCGAACTCCCGGGTGCGACACCGCGGGGCCCGGCCGCTGACGCCGGCGCCGCCCGCCCCCTCGGCGGCGGCTCCGACCACCGGGAGCGGCAGGAGGAGGACGGGACCCTTCCGCTGGCCCCCGGCACCGGGTCGTCCACGGTGCCCGCCCCGCCTCCGGAGGCCCCGGCCGCGTCGAGCCCGTGGGCGCCCTCGGCGGCCGGGCCCCGCAGCGGCTCCGCGGCCCCGTCCACCCCCGTCGGCCCGCCGCCCGGACGCCCGTGGGACCAGGGGCGACCCGCGGCCGAGCCCGGTGAGACCTCGGACTCGCTCAACGCCGCCACCCTGGTCCGCAACCGGCGCCAGGGCCCCAGCACCGGCTGGCGCAGGGCCGTGCACACCGCCACCCTGGGCCTGGTCAACCCGGGCGAGTCGGCGCGGGTGCTGCAGCGGCGCGAACTGGTCGCCCGGGCCTCCACCCCGGTCGCCTCCGGGCACCACCGAGTGGCCGTGCTCAGCCTCAAGGGCGGTGTCGGCAAGACCACGACCACCGTCGCCCTCGGCTCCACGCTCGCGTCGCTGCGCGGCGACCGGGTCCTGGCCGTGGACGCCAACCCGGACCGCGGCACGCTGTCGGACAAGGTGCGCCTGGAGACCGCCGCGACCATCCGCGACCTGCTCAACGAGCGGCACCTCGTGGCGCGCTACGCCGACATCCGCGGCTTCACCTCCCAGGCGCCCAGCCGTCTGGAGATCCTGGCCTCGGACCGCGACCCCGCGGTGTCGGAGGCCTTCAGCGACGCCGACTACCGTGAGGTCGCGCGGATCGTCGAGCACTTCTACTCCATCTGCATCACCGACTGCGGTACCGGACTCCTGCACTCGGCGATGCGCGGGGTCCTGGGCCTGGCCGACCAGGTCGTCCTGGTCAGCTCGGCGTCCGTGGACGGGGCGCGCAGCGCCAGCGCCACGCTCGACTGGCTGGAGGCGCACGGCCACGGGCCGCTCGTGCGGGGCGCGGTCGTGGTGCTGTCCATGGTGCGTTCCAACAGCAAGAGCAGCGTCGACCTGGGACGGCTGGAGGAGCACTTCGCGGGACGGTGCCGCGCCGTGGTGCGGGTTCCGTGGGACGGGCACCTGGAGGAGGGCGCCGAGGTGGACCTCGAACAGCTGGCGCCCGCGACCAGGGAGTCCTACCTCCAGCTCGCCGCGTCGGTGGGCGAGGCCTTCGGCCGGTAGCCGTGGGGGACAACGCGCGGAGGGGGCGCCTGCCCGGCTTCCGGCCCGTCCCTGTCCGACAATGGAGACGAGGGAAGGGTTGAGGATGAACGCACAGGAACGCCCGCCCGCGGTGGTCGTCGGCGTGGACGGCTCACCCGCCGCCCGTGCCGCCCTGCTCTGGGCGGCCGACGAGGCGGACCGGCGCCGGGAGACGCTGAGGATCGTGCACGGTATGGGGTTGGCGTCGAAGCTGGGCGTCCACCCCCTGCCGGACCGCGCCGCGGTGGAGGAGGAGCTGCTGGAGGACGGCCGTTCGCTGCTCGCCGAGAGCGTGGACGCCGTCCGCCGGGCCAGACCGGAGGTGGAGGTGGTCGACGTCCTGGCGGGGGACGACGCGCCCGCCGTCCTCCTCGACGACGCCCGGCACGGGGACGTGATCGTGGTCGGCTCGCGCGGGCTCGGCGGGATCAAGGCGATCATGCTGGGCTCGGTGAGCGCGCGGACGTCCTCGCACGCGCCCTGCCCCGTGGTGGTGGTCCCGGACACCGGCCGGCCGCGGTCGCGGCGGGGGCGGATCGTGGTGGGCGTGGACGGCTCGGACTCCTCCCACCGCGCGCTGCGCTTCGGTCTGCGGGAGGCGCTGGTCAGCGGGTCCGAGGTGGTGGTCGTCAACAGCTGGGAGGTGCCGCTGCCCGCGGACGCGGACTCGCTGTCGGTCGACGCGCAGTCGCTGCACGAGGAGGTGTTCGACCGCCAGTCGGAGGAGGTCGTCGCCGGGGTGCTGGCCGAGGTGATCGACGACAGCACCGAGGACCTGGAGATCAGCGCCGTGCGGATGCAGGCCAACCCGGTGGAGGCGCTGCTCAAGGCCGGGGAGGACGCGGATCTGATCGTGGTGGGCTCGCGCGGTCGGGGCGGGGTCCGGGGGCTGGTGATGGGATCGGTCAGCCAGGGGGTGCTGCACCACGCGCGCGTCCCGGTCGCCGTCCTGCCGCCGCACTCGGACGAGACCGAGTGACCCTGGGCGTGGGGTCCTTCGGCCCTGTGCCGCTCCCACACCCGGATGTTGAACTGTCTCATGATGGGCCATGTACTTCAGGGGAGGAAAAATGGCAGACGGCGAACGCTCAGCCCATGTCGTGGTGGGTTATGACGGGTCCGACCACGCCAACGCGGCGGTCGAGTGGGGTGCGGTCGAAGCGGTCCGCAGGGGGGTTCCGCTCCGGCTCGTACACGCGTTGGGCATGCCGCTGATCGTGTCCGCCTACGGGGGCCCGGTGCGCTTCGAGCCGACGGATGAGATCCGTGGGCACGCCACGAAGGTTCTGGCGGTGGCGGCCGAGCGGGCCCGCACGGCCGCACCCTCGGTGGCCGTGGAGACGGTGACCACGTTGGAGGACCCGCCGCTGGCGCTGCTGCGCCAGAGCCACCCGGGCGACCTGATCGTGGTGGGAACGCGCGGGCTGGGCGGTGTCGCGTCGATGGTCGTCGGATCGGTGAGCGTGCGTGTCGCCACCCAGGCGCCGTGCCCCGTCGTGGTGGTGCCGACGAGCGACGGTGGCAAGCCTCCGACGACGGCGCTCGACAAGATCGTGGTGGGCGTGGACGGCGGAGCGAACTCCCGCCGTGCCCTGGGCCTGGCGATGAACCTGGCCGAGGAGTCCGGCGGCGAGGTCGTGGTGGTCCACAGCTGGGAGATCCCGTTCGCCTACGACCCGGTCGCGCTGACCGCGTCGGGGTGGCAGCCCCAGGAGGAGCTGTTCGAGGAGCAGTCCGAGAAGCTGGTCGCGGAGCTGCTGGCCGACGTGGTGGACCAGCGCCGCGAGGACTCCGAGGTGACGGTGAGCGTCGTGCGCTCGAAGGCCCGGCCGTCCGAGGCGCTCCTGGAGGCGGCCACGGGCGCGGACGCCATCGTGGTGGGATCGCGCGGGCGCGGCAGCGTGCGGGGCCTGCTCCTGGGGTCGGTGAGCCAGACGGTGCTGCACCACTCCCCGATCCCGGTGGTGGTCCTGCCCAGGCACGCGGACGAGGAAGACGAGTAGGAGCCGGAGCCGGGGCCTCGCGCGGGAGCGCGGGGGCCGCGCCGTGTCCGCGCGGGGGTGCGCGACCCGATCAGTCGGGCGCGGCCGTCGTGGGATGAACGACGAAGGCCGGTGGTCGGGCGGGCCGTGTGCACCATAGGTGCAACGGCCCCGGACCACCGGCCTTCACCGTGTCTGTCCCACGTCGCTGACCTGCTGCGATGGTGGGTTGTGGCGGAGGGTGTGGGATTTGAACCCACGAAGCCCCGTCAAGGACTTGGTGCTTTTCAAGAGCACTGCACTCGGCCGCTATGCGAACCCTCCCGGGGAGAGCGGATCTCCGCCAGCCATGGTAGCCCACGACGCCGCGATCGCGGCGCCGTGGGCGGTCCGTCAGCCGGTGAGGGCGGTCCACCGGTCGGTGAGGCCGCGTCGGCCGGTCTCGGTCAGCGAGCCGAACACGTGCAGGCGGGACAGGCCGCCGTCGGGAAAGACGTCCGTGCGCACGTGGGTGACGGTCACGGGCGCGTCCAGGACGAAGCGGTGCACGCTGTCCGGCTGCAGACGCGTGCGGCCCACGATCTCGAACCACGTGTCCGGGTCGGTCCCGGCGTCGCGTCCCAGGATGGTGACCCAGCCCGCGGAGTTGCCCTTGAGGTAGGCGGTGTCCAGCTCGAGGGCGCGGACCGAGGCCTGCGCGGTGAGCCGGAAGCGCACCCAGTCGTTGCCGTGGTCGCGGCGGCGGCGGTTCTCCCAGCCGTCGTCCATCTTCGCCGAGCGGCCCGGCGTGATGATGTTCTCCGGCGGGGAGTAGAAGCGGTCCGAGGCGTCCTCGACGACGCCGCCGTTCTCCAGGGCGGCCACGTCGAAGCCCTCCAGGGCGGAGAGCCACGCGGGGTCCACGACCGACTCCCCGTACACGCGCAGGCGTGCCACACCGCCGTCCGGGAACTGCTTGAGGCGCAGGTGGGTCCAGCGGCGCTCCTGGGCGACCTCGAAGCCGTTGGCCGCGTGCCCGTACACGTACGTGCGGGGTACCAGCTCGGTCCACGCGGCGGCGAGCAGCTCCTCCGTGGAGGGCGTGCCCTCCAGGTGGGCGGCCTCGACGCTGATCTCGCGCGGGTGGTTGCCGCGGAAGTGCGCGGTGTCCACGACCAGCCCGCGGACGACCCCGGGCAGGCCCAGCCGGACGAGCGCCCAGTCGTGGTCGTCGTCGGTGGGGTGCGGCTGCTCGGCGCTCGCGCCGCGGCGGCGCCGGGTCTCCCACCCGTCCATGACCTTGCCCTTGTGGCCGAACGCGTGCGGGTCGAACACCGCCGGTCCGGTCTTGAGGAGGTTCTCGCGCTGGGCGAAGAACTCGTCGTTGGCGGCGACGACTCCGCCACCCAGTCGGCGATCGGCGAGGTCGACGAAGGCGGAGAAGTCGAGCTTCGTGTCCCTGTAGTCGGCGAACGGGTCGCCGCCCTGGTACGGCTGTGCGTTGTAGGCGCTCGGATCGACGGGCTGGGTCGCGGTCATGCTTCTCCCGAGAGGTCGGTGGATCGGACTCTTCCAAGAGTGACAGGGAGAATTGATCACGTCCATCGAGACTTTTCGATCAGTATGTTCAGCTGAACTGAACGTTTGAGTGGGCGATCCCCTGGGCCGTCTCGGTGAGGTACCGGGTGACCTGGACGATCTGCGGGCGTCGGCTGGCGCCCGCGCGCACGGCGGTGACCACGTGGCGGCGGGGCTGGTCGGCGGCGAGCACGCGCAGGGCGACGCCCGGTGCGTGCTCCGGCGCGGCCAGGCGGGGGAGCAGCGCGGTCCCCATGCCCGCCGCGACCATGTCCAGGATGGCCCGCCAGTCGGCCGCCACGTGCGCCTGCCGGGGTGCGAAGCCGGCCTGGGCGCAGGCGGACACGGTGATGTCGTGCCAGGGTCCGGCGTCGCCGTAGATCCAGGGCTCGTCGGCGAGGTCGGCCAGGCGCAGTCCGGGGGCGTTGGCCAGCCGGTGGTGCGCGGGCAGGGCGACGTCGAGGGGGTCGGTGAGCAGCTCCGTGCGGTCGTAGCGGCCGTCCTGGCCGGTGGGGGCCTCGGCGGCCAGGGACAGCCCGATGTCGATCTCCCCCGCCGCGAGGAGGTCGTAGACCTCCGCCGCCTCGGCCTGGTGGACCCGGACGGTCAGTCCCGGGTTGTCGCGGCGCACGGCGGTGAGCGCGGGTACGACCAGCGAGGGGATGGCGGTCGCGAACGACCCCACCCGGACGTGGCCGGACTCGCCGCGCGCGAAGCCGTCGAGTTCGGCCTCGGCCCGTTCGAGCTGGGCCAGGACCAGGTCGGTGTGGCGCAGCAGGACGTGCGCGGCGTCGGTCAGGCGGACGCGGCGCCCGTGGGCCTCCAGGAGGGGAACGCCGACCTGGGCGGCGAGCGAGGAGAGCTGTTGGGACACCGCGGACGGTGTCATGTGCAGGGCCGTGGCGGTGGCCCTGACGGTGCCCAGCTCGTCGAGCGTGCGCAGGACGCGCAGTTTGCGTAGGTCCCAGTCGGTCATTCCCCAGAACTACCATTCAGCTCGGCTTAACGGGCGGCATCGGGGGATGTGCGGTCAGGGTGGTGGCACCGGGTGGTTACTCGGCAGTAACATCATCGGTATGGCAGACATGAACGCCGAAACGGCGGAAGCGGTCAAGTCCGGGTTCCTGGCCTCCGTGCCCTTCGCGCGGACCCTGGGCGTGACCTTCACGGACCTCGACTTCGGGCGCGCGGTGATGCGGCTCCCCGACAACGCCGACCACCACAACCACGTCGGCGGCCCCCACGCCGGCGCCATGTTCACGCTGGCCGAGTCCGCCTCCGGCGCCATCGTCATCGGCACCTTCGGCGACCAGCTGGACCGGGCGGTGCCGCTGGCCGTGAGCGCCGAGATCCAGTACCTCAAGCTCGCCATGGGCGACGTGACGGCGGAGGCCACGCTCGGCCGTCCGCGCGAGGAGGTCGTCGCCGAACTCGACGCGGGGCGGCGGCCCGAGTTCCCGGTCGAGATCGAGCTGCGTACGGACGACGGGACCGTCACCGGGCGCATGACGGTGCTCTGGACCCTGAGGCCGAACCGGAAGTAGCCCGCACGCGCGGTTCCGGGCCCGCCCCGCCAGGCCGGCCCGGACGGCCCGGACGGCCCGTCCGGCCCCCGTCGAGCCCTCGGTCCGCGCTCGCGCACCGGCCCGGCCCCGTGCGCGCGCACGGGGCCGGGGCGCCGGCGTCGAATGTCCGTGTTCCTGGGTACGTTCACCACGAGGCTCGGACCAGGAGGAGGCCCTACCGTGAAGCTGCGAGTGGATCGCGACGCGTTCGCCGAGGCGGTGGCCTGGACGGCCCGCGCCCTCCCCACCCGCCCGGCGGTCCCGGTGCTCGCGGGCACCCGGATGGAGGTCGCCGCGGACGGCACGTCGCTGCACCTGTCCGGCTTCGACTACGAGGTCTCCACCCGCGCCTCGGTGGAGGTGCTCTCCGAGGAGGGCGGCGCGGCCCTGGTACCCGGCCGCCTGCTCGCCGAGATCGTGCGCAACCTGCCGCCGGGCTCGGTGTTCATCGACTCCGACGGCACCAAGCTGCGGATCACCGGCGGCGCCGCGCGCTTCACCCTCATCACCATGCCGCTGGAGGACTACCCGGCGCTGCCGGGCATGCCCGGGCGGATCGGTTCGGTGCCCGCCGACCCCTTCGCCGCCGCGGTGCGCCAGGTGTGCCCGGCGGCCAGCCGCGACGACACCCTGCCCATGCTCACCGGTGCCTATCTCGACTTCAGCGGGGACACCCTCAGCGTCGTGGCCACCGACCGCTACCGCATCGCCGTCCGTGAGCTGTGGTGGAGCCCCGCGGACCCGGGGCTGGACCTGGCCGCGCTCGTGCCCGCGCGCACACTGCAGGACACCGTCAAGGGCATGATCGGGAAGTCCAACGTGGACATCGGCCTGTCCACGGTCACCGCGGGAGAGGGGGTGGCCCTGTCCCCGGGCGAGGGCGTGATCGGTTTCGAGAACGGGGATCGGCGCACGACCACCCGGCTGATCGACAGCGACTTCGTCAAGTACGAGTCGTGGTTCCCCCGGGAGTTCGGCGCGCGCGCCGAGGTGGCGGTGGCCGCGCTGAGCGAGGCCGTGAAGCGGGTGGCGCTGGTCGCCGACCGCAACACACCGCTGCGGCTGGCCTTCACCCAGGGTGAGGTGGTGCTGGAGGCCGGTTCGGGTGAGGACGCCCAGGCCGTGGAGGCGATCGAGGTCGGCTACGAGGGCGGCCCCCTGCGCATCGCCTTCCGGCCCGACTACCTGCTCGACGGGCTGGCGGGGGTGGAGACCGACACCGCCTACCTCAACTTCACCGAACCGACCAAACCCGCGGTGTTCACCGACGTGCCCGCCAAGGAGGGCGACGCCCCCGCGTTCCGCTATCTCGTTCAGCCGCTGAGAGTCCCCTGACCGGGCGCCCCCGGCCGGTGCCGGCCTCGTCCCGACCGGTCCCCCGAGTTATCCACAGGATGGCCCGCAGGTCTGTGGATAACTCAGGGTCATCACCCACAGGAACACCCGAAACACCCCCAGAAAGCTCTCGGATTTCCGCATTGACATGGGAAAACGCCACATGGGCCCATTCTGTGCACAGCCTGTGGAAAACGTGGCGGCTCAGACGCGTGAGCGCCCTCGAACCGCCCGGAACCGGGTCGGCCGATCAGTCGCTCTCGGCCAGTGCGGAGGTCCCACCACTGGTCAGCGGCGTGTCCAGACCCAACTGCGCCTGACGGCCGCGACGGTACCCGGCGCGTGCGCCGGCGGCGCTGTGCGTGCGCTCCGGACGGTGCTTGCGCAACTGGGGGAACTGTTTCTGGAACTCCTCGTTCACCCGGTGCACGTCGTCTCTCAGGATCAGTTCCGCGCCGCGTGAGGGCGCCCCCTCGGCCGAACCGGAAACCCCTTCGGGATCCGCCGAATCCTGCAAACGTGCCCGGAACTCACGAATACGCTCCGCGACGGCCTTCCCGTAGGCGCGCACGAACGACCGGTAGTAGCGCTTGCGCTCCGTCTCCAGTTCCGAGCGCGTGTAGTTGCGCAGTTCCCGGATGTCGGTGACGTGCGAGGAACTCATGAACTTCGCCGAGGCCTCCATCTGCATGGAGATCGACGGCATCAGCATGCGCAGCGCGTCCAGCGCGTCGACGGTCCCCACGAGGATGATGGTCCGGTCCGTGTTCTCGGACGTGTTGCCCCGGACCGCCGACTGGCAGCCATAGGCCGCGGCGATGTCGGCCAGTGCCCGGACCCGGGCCTTACCGTGGCCGCCCACCCCCGGGACCGTGTAGTCCATGCGGCTGATCGCGTCGGGTTCCTCGCCCCGCTCTGCGCGGGCCTCGGCCTCGGCGATCGCGTGGCGGGTCATCAGCTCGGCGGCCTTGGCGGTGAACGCCTGGCTCTCGGCATCAGTCACCGAGGGGTCCTCCGCCATGCGGAGGAGCCCTCGGACCCGCTCGACCATCTTCTGACGAGCAGCTTCAGTCATCGGCGCCGGTTGTCTCCCGTAGGTGAGTGTCGTCTGTCCCGCCTCCGGACAGGAAACACCGAGCCTAGGCCCTCTTGTTCCTCGCCACCATCTCGGTGGCGCTCTACGCCGCCGACGGGCGTGCGCACCCCGACTAGTTCTTGTTGCCGACGACCATCGCCACGACGCCGATGAGCACCCACAGCACCAGCCCCACACCCAGTCCGGCGAAGAGGGCGCCGAACAGGCCGCTGAAGATCGCGAAGCTGCCGATCACGGATGCGATATAGCTCATCACGGCCGTGGCGCCGCCGCCGAGCAGCGCCGGGGCGGTCGCGTAGCGGAAGGGGTAGGTCGCCGCCCAGCGTCGGCCGCGGCGGTCGCCCTTCTTGCTCAGGACACCGCCGATCCCGCCGATGAGGGCGAAGAAGAAGATGCCGGTCGAGACGGCGCTGGGGATACCGGCCAGACCGAAGTTCGTGAGGAAGGCGAGCGCACCGGTCACGGTGCCGCCCAGCAGCGATGCCCCCCAGGGCCAGATCATCGTCGCCGAGGCGACGGGAGTGAATGCGTTGCCGCGCTCCAGCGTCATGTTCACCGCTCCAGTCGAATCACGTGGCGCCCGCTCTTCGTCGGGGCGTCCCATCCAGGATGCAAGGTCGGGTCTCCGTACGCATCAGGGCCTGTCCCTGACTTACCCCCGAGGCCGCACCCCGGCACCTGCCCTGGGATACGGTCACCGGTTTCGGACGGCTTCGCCGCCCGGCTCGGTACCGCCCCGGACGCGGCACGCCGCCGAGCACCTCACGCAGACCAACGATCAGCCGGACGCGGAAGTGCCCGGTTCGGCCAGACTCACGGCCGCAGTGAGGTCGGCGTGCAGGCGCGGCCAGGCGGTGCGGAACGCGGGCAGGAGGGGGAGGGTCACGGTGTCGTGCAGGGGCACCCAGCGGATCTCCTCGCTCTCGGCGTTGGCCGCCCGGTAGGGCCGCAGGTCGGGCACGCTCGCGAGGAAGGTGTCGTAGCGCCATACGTCGAGGTCGTGCTCGTGCGCGCCGAGCACCGTGTAGCCCTCCAGGTCGCCCGCGACCTCTTCGCGGAACTCGCGGACCGCGGCCTCCAGAGGGGTCTCGTCGCGGTTGCGCGCCCCGCCCGGGATCCCCCACATGCCCCCCATGTGGGTCCAGCCCGCCCGGTGCTGGAGCAGCACGTGGCCGGTTCCGGTCACGTCCCTGGCGTACAGCAGGAGTCCGGCCGCGCCGTAGACCCCCCACCGCCGGGACCCGTCCGGCAGCTTCACCCAGCCGTTTCCGTCGACCTCGTGCATCCAGCCCTCCCTCTTCGCGTCGCGTGTGTTCGGCGGCGGGCCGTCCGCCGCCGGGGCCCATCAGTGGAACGTCAAGGGTCCCTGGTGATCATGCCCGCTCCCCTCTATGAACCTATGGCCGGACCGACGTCTTCCGCAGTCCTTCTCGCGACGTCCACGCCCGACCCACTGCGGCGCCACTGGGCGCTCCTGCCGTGCGTCCACGCCACCGGGCGCGCGGGGCGGCTCCGGGGGATCGGAGGCCGGCGGGGGTCTCGCCGGTCCCGGCATGGTGGACGGCGGGCCGGACGACCGTTCCGCATCATCCACACGGGGGCCAACGGCGTCACGTCCTCACGCCCGCTTCGGTGCGGGCACCCGCGGCCTTGCATGGAAGGCGGTGCCCCGGCTCACGGAGAGTGGAATATCCCGGGAGCGGGTCCGTCTTCTTCGCGTGCGGGGAACGGAAAGCCCGAGGGAATGCGTCGGGGGATTTCCCTCCCCTGCCGTGAGAATACCGATGACCACAATCGGTCACCCGGTGGCGACCGCGATTCTGAGGGCGCAGAGTGTATGTGCCGCGACGTTCTGTCATCGGAACCGCTGTTCAGATGCTGAAAGCCGACTGAAAGCGGAGTGGAAGAGGATCTCTCTAGTGTGGAACACGTTCGACGCGATCGGTTCCCACGAGAGGACGGCTCGTGGACGAAGACCGGTCCGACGTTCGTTGGACACAGGTCACCCGTGGTGAGTCTGAGGCGGAACCGCCACGGGTGACCGGTCCCCCCAAGGCGGTGAGCCCGATGATGCTTCGCAGACGACGTAGGGCTACATTGCGGCTCTACACGAGTGCAGTGAGACGAGGAGTTCGAGTGCCGAAGATGCTGACGATCGACGATCAGTTCGAGGCGATCGTCGCCGACGTGGCGCCCGCGGCCAGGATGGAGCCCTACAAGGAGCCCGATCCGGAGACCACGGCTCCCGCGGAGGAAGAGGGCGAGTCCCCCGAGAAGTCCAAGGGCGACAAGAAGGAGTAGTACTTACTCCCGGTCGATGGCCGGAGGCCCCGAGTATCAGTGCGGAGGGGGTACTCGGGGCCTTCGCGTGCCTGAAAGGCGCACGTATTCGTCGCCCTTGTAGGGTGGTCGTTTGTGGAATTCGGTGTGCTTGGCCCAATTGTCGCCTGGTCAGACGGCCGACCGGTACCGGTCGGTGGCCCGCGTCAGTCCTGTGTGCTGGGCGTTCTACTGGTCCATGTCGGCCAGGAGGTGACGGTCGACCGGCTCATCTCCTACCTGTGGAGCGATGATCCGCCGCGCACGGCGCGCTCGGTGATCCAGGTGCAGGTCTCCCACCTGCGCCGCGCCTTCCCCGACCTGATCCTCACCACTCCTGGCGGGTATCGGGCCGACTTCGACCCCTCGGCGGTCGACCTGCACCGGTTCCGGGCGCTCTGCGAGGCCGCCGCGGCCGCCTCGGGCGACAAGTCCCTGGAGCTGTGGGACCAGGCCCTGGAGTGCTGGCGCGGGATCCCGTTCTCGGGAGTGGGATCCGACCACCTCCAGTACACGATCGTCCAGCCCCTCCTGGAGGAGCGCTGGGCCGCCGTCACCTCCTGGGCCACGTGTGCGCTGGACCTCGGCCGGACCGCGGAGGTCGTCGCGCGACTGACCCCCATGAGCAGGGCCGAACCGCTCAGGGAGGGCCTGCACCACCTGCTGATCGCCGCGTTGTGGCGTGCGGGCGAGCGGGCCACCGCGCTCACCGTGTACGAGGCGTTGCGCATCCGCCTCGCCGACGAACTCGGTGTCAGCCCCAGCCGTGACCTGCGGGAGCTGCACGAACGCATCCTGCGCTCGGACACGCAGGAGCCCGACGCGTCGGCCGACGACCCCGGTGTGCGCGAGGTCGGCTCCCGCGGGTGGAGCTTCGTCGTCCGCAACGACCTGCCGCGCGACATCCCCGACTTCGCTGGACGGCATGCGTCCATCGAACGCCTGTTGAAGCTCGGGACGAGCGAGCAGGACGGGCCGGGGGTGTGTGTCATCACCGGCAGCGGCGGAACGGGCAAGACCACCCTGGCCGTGCGCGTCGGGCACATGCTCGCGCCGCACTACCCGGACGGGCAGCTCTTCATCGACCTGCACGGGTACACCACGGACGCCGAGCCGCTGGACGCCGTGACGGCCCTGGGCGTGCTCCTGCGAGCCGTCGGCGTCCCTCCGGACGCGGTTCCGGACAGCCTGGACGAGCGTTCGGCCCTGTGGCGGGCGACCCTGAGGGAGCGGCGCCTGCTCGCGGTGTTCGACAACGCCCTCAGCTCAGCGCGGGTCAGCCCGCTGCTGCCGTCGTCGCCGGAATCCATGGTGCTCATCACCAGCCGCAACGACCTCGCCGGACTCGGCGGCGTGCGCTACCTGCCGCTGTCCATGTTCAGCGAGGACTCCGCCATCGACTTCTTCACCCTCGTCCTGGGTGAGGAACGTCTGGAAGGAGAGCTCTCCGACGCCCTGGAGGTCGTGCGGATCTGCGGGGGCATGCCGTTGGCCCTGCGCGTGGTCGCCGGACGCATGCTGAGCCGACCCAGGTGGACGTTCTCGCACGTGGTGCGGCGGTTGCGCGAGGATCGGCGCCGCCTCCGCGAACTGCAGGTCGACGGCCACAGCGTGGAAGCGGTCATCGACCTGTCCTACGAGACTCTGACATCCGACCAGCGGTCGGTGTTCCTGCTGCTGGGATCCGCGGTCGGGACCACGCTCGACCTGCGCGGAGCCTCGGCCCTGCTGGACATGTCGCTGGAGGACGCCGACGACATGCTCCAGGAACTGGTGAGCGTGTGCCTGATCGAGGAGCCGCGCGGCGACGTGTACCGGTTCCACGACCTGGTCAGGGAGTTCGCCCTGTACCGGGGGCAGAGCGACCTCCGCGCCGGTGTGGTGGCGGACGCGCGCCTGCGCCAGGCGGAGTACTACATGGTGACCGCCCAACGCGCCGCGGACCTCCTGGGACCGCGCGCACACGACGAACCGGCCTCCGCCGAGCACTCGCGCTATGACCAGGAGCTCACCAGCCGGGTCGAGGCCGAGAACTGGTTCGACATCCACCAGGACAACATCGCCGACGTCGTCGACTTCTACGCCGCCCAGGGAAACGGGGAGGAGGCGTGGCGGATGGCGGACGCCGTGTGGCGCTTCTACGCACTGCGCGGCAAGATGGGCCTCCTGCTCTCGTCCCACGAGAAGGCGCTGACGATCAGCCGCAACCAGGGCAACGACCGGGGGAGCGCGGTCACGCTGATCGGGATGGGCATCGCCCATCACATCACGGGCCGCTTCGACGCCGCCCTGGACCTGCTGACCGAGGCGCACACGATCCTGCACCGCATCGGTGACCGGCGGGGCATGATCCGAGCGCTGGCCAACCAGGGCATGGTCTTCGAACGGCTCGGACGCTTCGCCGACTCGGCGGAGTGCATCGAGGGCGTCCTCGACCAGGCCGTCGCGCTCAGGGACCAGCGGCTGGAAGTGCTCCAGCTCGGAAACCTGGCGGTCCTGTACCGGATCCTCGGCCGGCACGACGAGGCCCTGCGGTTGGGGCGGCGCGTGGTGTCCGAGGCGGTGACCAAGGGCATGGAGGGCGTGCGTGTCCAGGCGGTGACCGTGGTCGGGGAGGCCAGTACGGTGCTCGGCGACCTGAAGGGGGCCTTCCAGGCGCTGGCGCAGGCCCTCGAACTCGCGCGTGCGCACGCTCTGCACTCCAAGGAGATCTACGTCCTGAACTCCCTCGGTGTGGCGCAGCGGGCCGCGGGCCGGATCGACGAGGCGGTGGACTCCCACACGGCGGCGCTCGCCCTGGCGGAGAAGTCCGGTGACCACAGCGGTGACGCGGAGGTCATCACCGACCTCGGCCTGACCTACGCGGCGGCCGGCCGGTTCGAGGAAGCGGTCGGCGTGCTGGAGAAGGCGCACGCCGTCTCCGTGGAACGCAACGAGCGGTACATCGCGGCGCGGTCGGCGCTCGCGCTCGGGCGGATCCCCGCCCCGGCCGTGGCCCCCGCCCGGGCGCGCGAACTGCTGGCGGACGCCGAGGCCGCCTTCACCGATCTCGGCCTCCCCGAAGCGGAGACGGCGCGGACCGCCCTGGCGGAGCTGTCCGACCCGATCGACTGACCCGGGGTCCGTCGCCCGCCGGGCGCCGTCGGCGGGGCGGGCCCGCCCTCAGACGGCGGCCCTCGAACCCTTCGGCCCCTTCGGCCGGTTCGGCCGCAGCCAGCCCTTGCGTCCGCGCAGGGAGCGCAGGTACAGGGTGGCGGGCAGGGCGCGCACGCTGTCGGGCAGGTGCGGATAGACGCGGCGCGTCGTGCGCATGAGCAGGTCGAATCCGCGCTGGTGGCCGGGTGACCAGGGGATGCCGTACTGCTCGCGCAGCTCCGGCGGCAGCAGCCCGCCCGACAGGAAGCGCTGGGTGTACGTGAGCGGCCACAGCAGCGGGTTGGCCGGGCGGAACAGCTGCGCGGCCAGGCCGCGCGCGACCTCCCCCACCTCCAGGCGGTCCATGGACTTGGCCCAGTAGACGTCGAACTCCGCGGGGCTGGCCGGCCACTCGTCGGCCGGGAGGCCGAGGGCGGTCGCGAACACCGACGCCTCGTCGAGGTAGTCGGCGAACTCCTCCTCGCCCAACTCGCGGACGGTCAGCTCGTAGAGCCGGACCCCCGAGTGGAACAGCGTCGCGGCCACCCACAGGAGCAGGTCCGGGTCGAGCGCGCGGTAGGTGGGGCCGGTGACCTTGCGGTGCATCGCCAGGACGATGGCGCGGACACGTTCGCGCTCCTCCTCGGTGCCGTAGGCCAGCCCGTACACGTAGTAGAGCGTGCCGCGCAGCCGGTCGAGCGGACGCGACGAGAAGTCGCTGTGGTCGCGGACGCCCTGCGCGACGCTCGGGTGGGCGATCTGCAGCAGCACGGCGTAGCCGGCGCCGCCCAGCAGGCTGGCCTCGGAGGTGATCCGCCTCAGCGGCGAGTCATCGGACGTGGGACCCATGCCTGGATCGTATGCCGGGGCCCGGCCGGAGCACGGGAGGGCACGCGCACGGCACGCCCTCCGCGCTCGTGTCAGGACGCCGCGGCCGCGGCCGGGGTTCTTCGTGCCGGCCCGGAAGGGCTCCTCGGGGGTGGGGGAAGGAAAGTGTGGCCTGAGGGTCAGGTCTGGTCCGACGGGCGCCGCGGGCCGGCGGGCGCGGCTCCGGTACGGGGGTGGACCGCGTGCGGGACGGGCGCGGCACGATCCAGGTCGCTGCCACCGCCGTTCGTGCTGTCCACCCGTACCAGCGCGTGACGGCCGTCCGCCTTCCGCGTCCACTGGTACGGGTCGGCGCCGTCAACGCCCCGTGACGGGGGCCTTGACGTGGGGTGACGGTCTTTCTACGGTCACGGCGATGGACGGGTGGAGGTGCCGGGCCCACCGGACCGCCTCCAGGACGACGTGGTCCGGTGCCCCGGGAGCTATCCGACCCCGATGGCCTCCCCGTCCGCCCTGGACCGGAGACGGTCCGTGTCATCCCGCTATGTTCCCCGACACCGGACCGACGAGGACCGGGAACCGGGGATCGTGACCGAAGGGCCCCGCACATGAAGTTCCGCAACAGAATCCGTTCCGCCTGCGCGGTCGCCGCGACCACGGCGCTGCTCTTCACCCTCATGCCCGCCGGCGTCGCCAGCGCCCACGGCTACGTCTCGGCCCCGCCCAGCCGACAGGCGCAGTGCGCCGCCGGAGTGGTGGAGTGCGGCGGCATCAAGTGGGAGCCGCAGAGTGTCGAGGGCCCCAAGGGCCTCACCAGCTGCTCCGGTGGCAACTCCCGCTTCTCCGAGCTCGACGACGACGGCCACGGCTGGGAGGTGACCCCGGTGGGCACCTCGCTGACCTTCACGTGGACCCTCACCGCCAGGCACTCCACCGCGGGCTGGGAGTACTTCATCGGCGGCCACCGCCTCGCCCACTTCGCCGACTGGGGAGCCAGGCCGCCGTCGACCGTCACCCACAACGTCGACCTGTCCGGATTCAGCGGCCAGCAGAAGATCCTGGCGGTGTGGAACATCGCCGACACGCCCAACGCGTTCTACGCCTGCGTGGACGTCAACGTCGGCGCGGCCTGACACGCCTTCGCCGAACCGCGGCCCCTGACCCGGTCGCCGTCCCGGTCCGGTTCCCCCACCGGACCGGGGCCCCGCCCGGAGCATGGCCGGAACGGGTCAGAACCGGGGGTTGCCATGGAATCGCCGGTCACGTCATGGGACGATGCGGTGCGTCAGGCCTCGACCACCGTTCGGACGGACCCCCGCCCATGGGCCAGCACTTCCCCCCTCCTGGACAGCCTCCCCACGGGCCGCCGCCCTCCGGACCGCCACCCGGACCTTCCTCCGGACCCGTGCCAGGGCCTCCGCCCGGTCGGCCGTCCGGACCGCCGCCCGGGTTTCCGCCCGGGCCGCCTCAGCCGGGCCACCCGACGCCGTACCCGGCTCCGCCGCGTCCGCCGCGCACCGGCCTGGCCGTGGCGGTCACCGCGGTGGTGACCCTGACCGTGGCCGGGCTCCTCACCTGGGCCGGCGCCACCGCCTTCGCCTCCCCCAACCAGGTGCGCCCGGCGCTCGGCCTACCGCCCGACCCGTGTTCGGGGCTGGGCGAGGAGACCCTCGACGGGATGGACGGCGAGTTCTCCTCCTGGTACACGGGCACCTACGCCAACGGGTGCACCTGGACGACGTCCCTGGGCGGCGGGGAGCGGACACCCCTCTACCTCACACGCTCGGTGCCGATGTCCGGTGCCGACGCGAGGATGGCCGAGGAGTTCGCCGGGGACGGGGAGATCCACCGTGACGCCGACGCCCTGTTCCGGGCGACCGTCGACGAGGCCGGGGAGCTCGGCTACGGGTCCTTCGAGTCGGCCGTCGTCGACACTGAGGAGAAGGACCTGGAGTTCGGCGACGAGAGCGTGCTCGTCGTCACCGACATCGACTTCGGCTACACCGACAACGTCTCCCAGCGCGTGAGCCTCATCGTCCGGGAGGGCGACCTCGTCAGCCTGATCAGCGTCAACCCCTCGGACAGAGGCGGTCCCATCGACGCGGACGGGGCCGAGGAACTCCTCGCCGACGCGGCCGCCGACCTCTTCGGGTGAGGCCCCAACGCGTCGGACAGCGCCCGGACGACGCCCAGAACAGGAGATCCGCCGTGTACGACGGCCCAGCGCAGCAGTACCCCCAGCCCCCGGCACCCCCCGCGCCGCCGCCACCGCGCAGGGGCGGCACCGGGCGCGTCGTGGTGATCACCGCGGCCGCGACGCTCGCTGCCTACGCCGCCGTGGCCGGGGTCGTCGGCTCGATCGTCCTGGGTTCCGGAGAGGGCATGGCCGGTCCGGAACCCGAGTACGCGGAGCTGCCCGCCGAGCCCTGCGCCGCCGCGTCCCGGTCGCAGCTCGGTGCCGTCTCGGCCCGTCTGCCCTCCGCGTCGTTCGCCGACGAGCGATCCTCGTGCTCATGGCACGCCGAGTTCTCGGACGGGTCTCCCGGGCACCTCAGGATCGGCTTCCGGCTGCCCGCGGACGGCGACCGCGAGCCGCAGGTGGACGAGTCGGCCGCCGAGGTGGAGTTCGAACTGCGCAGGAATGAACTGGTCGACGGCTTCGACGGGGAGCACTGGAGCGTGGAGGTCCTGGAATCCCGTGAGCTCGACATCGCCGACGGGGCCGTGGTGTCGCACTCCGTGGAGAACGGTGAGGAGCCCGGCAGCCGGTCCGAGGTGCTGGTGAGGGTGGAGAGCGTCCTGGTCGAGGTCTCGGCGCACGAGCCCTGGGAGACACGCACCGGAAGGGCCGACTTCACCGGGGACGAGGAGACCCTCGTCGCCATCGCCGAACGCGCGGTCACCGTCCTGGAGTGAGGGGCGGGCCGTCCCCGGGAGGACCCGCCCCCGCCCCCGGTCCGGACGCCTACCCGTAGACGGCCAGCACGGTGACCACGGCCGACACGTTCCACAGGGAGTGGGCGACCACGGTCGCCGTGAGACGGCGGGTCAGCAGGAAGAGGCCCGTGTAGACCACGCTGGCCAGGACGATGGCGGCGATGTCGGGGCCCGAGGTCGGCAGGTGCAGCACCGAGAAGAGGAGGATCGACACCGCCGCCGCCCCGTACAGGGCGGCCTTGCGGTGGACGAAGGCCGTGGGCAGCGCGCCCAGGAGGAAGCCGCGGAAGTAGAGCTCCTCGGCCAGACCGCCGCCGACGACGCCGAGTACCAGTGTGGCGGCGAGGGCCGCGACGCCGGCCGAGGCGTAGGCGAGGACCTCCTGGACCCCCGGGTTCTCGGCGCCCCCGGCCATCGGGATCAGCACGCCGACCTCCAGCAACAGACGCGGGGGCACGATCGCCGCGCCCAACAGTGCGTCCCGGACCCAGTGGCGCGAGGTCAGACCGACGTCGGCGGGTGCCAGGGACCTGCGCCGCAGCCACCAGAACACGAGGACCACCGCCGAGACGAGTTCGGCGAGGGCGACCGCGACCAGGGCCAGGGGCGGAGGCGAGTCCCGGACCAGTAGACCGAGGGCCAGCGGTGGGACGACGAAGCAGACGAGGGTTCCGGCGAGGAAGATCGCCGACGAGCGGACGGGGGCGGGGGCGGGAGTGGGGGCAGGGGCGGTTTCGGTCACAGGAGTCTCCGGGGCTCGCGTTCGGGGGGTGGTGCTCTTATCGATAATCGATACACTAGAGCTAAGCTTATCGATTGTCGATAGGGCTTGAGTGCGAGTACGGGAGAAGATGTGAGCGTCATACGTCAACGCGCGTTCGAGTGGACGGCCCTCCTGGCGGTGGCGCTGGGAGTGTTCCTGGCCCTGTTCTCCGCGGCGGGGACACTGGTCGCGGACCACCTCGTCGTGCCCGTCGAGGTACCGGCCGCCGCGCTGTCCGTGTCCTCCGGCGGAGGGTTCGCGATCACCGGCACCGCCACGGCCGATCTGACGGTGGCCGACCCGACCACGGCCGAACGGGCGTGGACGATGGGGCCCTCGCTCCTCGTGGCCGTGCTGATCGTGCTCGTGGGAACGCTGCTGCTGCGCGTGGTGCGCTCACTGCGCACGGGTGACCCCTTCGCCGCCGTGAACGCGCGCCGGGTCGGTGTGTGCGCCGCCGCCGTCGTGGTCGGCGGCGCGGTCGTGGGAGGACTGCGGGTCGCCGGCGCCCACGCGGTCGTGGGCGGGGCCGACCTGTCCGCCGTCGGGGGCGCCGCCGTGGAACCGCTGGTCGATTGGCCGGTGGGCGCACTGCTCCTCGGCCTCGGCCTCGCCTCGGCGGCGGAGTTCCTCCGCCGGGGCGCGCTCCTGAACAAAGAGGTCGAGGGCCTGGTCTAGCCAGAGGTCCGACCCGCTGCGGGCACCCCCGGCACGGCTCACGGGGCCCGTGGTGTCCTGACCCGCCACTCGGCCACGGGAGCGGAACGCCGGTCCCGCTCCCCTGCGGGCGTCCGTGACCCGGCCGCGGCCGGGTCAGGGCCGACAGGCCGACGGACCCGGGGCGGTCGGCCTACGTGGTAGCGGTCCGGCGGGACACGGCGGGGACGAGTTCGGCCAGGGCGCCGCCCGAGGCCGACGAGCGGCCCACACCCACGCCGAGGGCTCCGGCGCGCAGGTAGTCGGGAGCGCTCCGCGCGTCGACGCCGCCGGTGGCCACCACGCGAAGCTCCGGGAACGGTCCGGCGAGCGCGGAGACCCAGGCCGGGCCCAGGATGCTCGCGGGGAACGCCTTGACGGCGGTCACGCCGAGCCGCACGGCCCGGCCCGCCTCGGTCGGCGTGGCGACCCCGGGCAGGAAGGGCACACCCAGGCGCTCGGCCGCGGCGACGGTGTCGGGATCGAGCCCGGGCGCCACACCGAAGCGCGCCCCGGCGTTGACCGCGCGGCTCAGCCGTGCGGGGGTGGTGAGCGTCCCCGCGCCGACCGGGAAGCGCCCCTCGGCGGCACGGACGACCGCCTCCAGGGCAGGCAGACCGGACTCGCTCTCCAGGGTGACCTCCACCAGCCGCACACCGGCCGACCAGGCCCGCCGGGCCGCGGCGACCGCGTCGTCGGGGGAGGCGCCGCGCAGGATCAGCATCAGCGGTACCGGGGTCAGGCCGTCGGCGAAGAAGTCGGCCCACCCGGGGAGGGGGACGCCCTGGACCCCGGTCCGGAGCCCGGTGGTGTTCGCGGTGCCCGCGGTGCCCGCGTCGTCGGCGGTGGCGCCCGGGGTGTTCGGGGTGTCGGTCATGTGCGGCTCCAACCCAGTTCCTCGCTGATGTCGCGTGCGGTGGCGGTGAGGTCTCCGGTGAGGGCGAGCAGGTCGGCCCGGTCCAGGACCATGCTGGGCGCGGAGACCGAGATCGCCGCCGCCACTCGCCCGGCCGCGTCGAAGACCGGCGCGGCCACGCAGTGGATGAACTCCTCGTGCTCGAAGTCGTCCAGGGACCAGCCCCGCGCGGCGGTGCGGGCCAGTTCCTCGTCGAGTGCGGCCCGGTCCGTGCGGGTGTTCGGGGTGCACGACTCGAAGGGGGGATCGCCGAGCAGGGTGTCGCGTTCGCGTTCCGGCAGGTGGGCGAGGATCGCCTTGCCGATCCCCGTGGCGTGCAGCGGTGCCAGCGCGCCGATGTGGGAGTACATCCGCACGGCGTGCCGCGACTCCACCTTGTCCAGGTACACCACGCGGTCGCCCTCCAGCGCCCCCAGGTGGATGGTCTGGCCGGTCGAGGCGCCCAGGTCGCGCAGGTGCCGCGCGGCCAGGCCCCGGATGTCGAGGCCCTCCAGCGCGGCCGCGGCGAGCGTGGCCATGCGCGGCCCGAGCTGGTAGCTGCCGTCGTCGGTGCGGCGCACGAAGCGCTGCTCCTCCAGGGTGCGCAGCAGGCGCAGCGAGGTCGTGCGGTGCACGTCCAGGCGGCGGCCGAGCTCACTGATGGTGGTGGGGCCGTCGGCCAGCTCCACGAGTATCCGCATGGCGCGTTCGACACTGTTGGACACCGGTTGTTCTCCCCTTGGTCGTCACGGGCGGGCCCGAGGTCAGGCTCCCAGGTCGGGGCCGGAGACAGTCTCCCAGGCGGGGCGGGAGGCGTGGGATCCACGTGAGCCGGCCACGCCATGGGAGTCGCGGGAGTCGCGGGTGGCGGGGGCGGCCACCGGATGGGAGGGGATGTCGCCGTGGATGCCCAGGACGGTCCCGGCCAGCCGCGCGCCCTCGGCGAGGCAGTCGGGCAGGGGCGCGTCGTCCAGGAACCGGTCCAGGAACCCGGCGGCGAAGGCGTCACCGGCGCCGACCGGTTCGACGACCTCGACCCTGGGGGCGGGCTGGAACCACGACCGGTCGCCGCGGACGGCCGTGGCGCCCTCCGCGCCCTGCTTGACGACGAGCAGTTCCGGGCCGCGCAGAAGTTCGCGCAGCCGCCTGAGGTCGGTCACGCCCCACAGCGACCGGGCCTCGTCGAGGCCACAGAAGACCAGGTCGGCGCGGCGCGCCAGATCCAGGAGCCGGTCGGCGTTGCCCGGGCCGTGCAGAGCCGGCCGGTAGTTGACGTCGAAGCTGCGCAGGGTGCCGGAGGGGGCGGTGCCCAGCAGTTCCTCGACGAGTCCGTCGGCGGAGGCGGACAGGGCCGCGGTGATGCCGGACGTGTGGACCAGGCGGGGCCGCAGCCGCCAGGCCTGCGCGGCGTCCGCTCGGCCGAGGGTCGAGGCGGCCGAGTCGCGGCGCCAGTAGCGCACCCGCGTCCCCTCGGGCCGCGGCTCCTTCATGTAGAGGCCGGTGCTGCGTTCGTGGTCGGTGCGCGCGACGCAGCGCACGCCGGCGTCGGTGAGGCGCGAGCGGACGAGGCGGCCGAAGGGGTCGTCGCCCAGAGCGCTGAGCCAGGCCGCCGAGCGACCGGCGCGGGCCAGGTGCACGGCGACGTTGGACTCGGCTCCGCCGATCTCGGCGTGGAAGCGGGGAGGGGCACACGGGCCGTCGCTGTCAGGGCCGGGGCCCGTGCCGGACGCGCGGCCCGTGCCGGAATCGGGACCCGTGCCTGAGGCGCGGGACGGCCGGTCGGCGCCGGGTTCGTCCGGTTGCCGTCCGTCGGGGATCAGCAGCGCCATCGTCTCGCCCACGCACACGGCGTCGAGCGGTTCGGGCGCGCCACCGGGGTGGACCGAGGAGGAGTGCGGCTCGTCCTCGGTCCGCTGCGGCATGTTCACCCACGACCTCCCGTTGGTTGTCGGCGTCACAGGGGGTGTTGACCTGCGGCACTGCCGAATGCTATTCCTGGCGATGGCAGATATGCAACAGTGCTGCGTATAGCGCAGCATCGAAGGGAATGGTTGGTGTGTGGGACCTGTTGCTGCGCGGCGGCCGCGTCATCGACCCCGACTCGGGGCACGACGGGACCGCTGACGTCGCCGTGCGGGCGGGCCGGATCGCCGCCGTCGCCCCCGGGCTCCCGGAAGCCGAGGCCGTCCGTACCGTCGACGCCACCGGCCGCCTCGTCCTGCCCGGCCTGGTGGACCTGCACACCCACCTGTGGCACGGCGCCACCTACTGGGGACTCGACCCGGTCGCACTGGCCTGGCGCACCGGCGTGACGACGTGGGTCGACGCCGGATCCGCCGGCGCCTACGCGATGGACGGCCTGCGCCGCACCGTCGCCGAGCCCGCGCCCTTCCGGGTCCACGCGCTGATCAACGTCTCCGGGCTCGGCCTGGTCGGCCGCACCGGCGAGCACCACGCCCTCGACAACCTCGACGTGGACGCCGCCGTCGCGGTCGCCGCCGAGCAGGGCGACCTGGTGCGCGGGGTGAAGGCCCGCATCGACCGCCACACCGTGGGCGAGCACGGGGTGGAGCCGCTGCGCCGGGCCGCGACACTGGCCCGTCGGCTGGAGCGCCCGCTCATGGTGCACATCGGCTACGGACCGCCCGGGCTCGCCGACGTCGAGCCCTTCCTCGGCGAGGGCGACATCCTCACCCACTGCGCCACCGGGGTCGCCCCCGACCTGGTCGTCGACGGACGGCCCACCGACGCCCTCAAGCGCCTGCGCGACTCCGGCGTGGTCTTCGACCTCGGCCACGGGTCGGGGGCCTTCGACTTCGACGTGCTCGAAGCCGAACTCGCCGCTGGGGTCGACCCGGTCGTCTCCACCGACCTGCACATCCGCTCGGTGTACGGGCCGGCGTTCGACCTGCCGACCGTGATGGGCAAGGCCATGGCCGCCGGGATGGACCTGACCCGGACCATCGCGGCCGCCACCGTGCGCCCGGCACGCGCCCTCGGGCTCGACGCCGGGACCCTGGCGGTCGGCGCGCGGGCCGACATCGCGGTGTTCGACGCGGAGCGGGGCTCGTTCCCCGCGGTGGACGTGCACGGCGGAGTCCGCGACGCGCCGCTGCGGCTGACGAACACCGCCACCTACGCCGCGGGCCGCCTGCTCGAACCGCACGCCGCCGCGGCCCCGCCGGTGTGGGTGCCGCTCAGCGACGCCCAGCGACGGGCCGAGGACGAGCGCCGGTCACGTGTCCGGGCCTCTGTCCAGCGCCTGGACCGGCCCGAGGACTTCGACGAACCCTTCCCCCGCCCCACGGGAGCACAGCGATGACCGACCACACGCATCCACCCGAGCCCCCGGCCGTGACCACGTCCGAGTCCGGGGCCCCGAGGCCGTCCCCTCTGGCCGGATCCGGGTTGCCCTGCGCGCCCCTGGCCGCCCTGGACGCCGCGCCCGTCGACGCGCGATCCCTGCCGGACAGCCCCACCACCGCCGCCGCGGTCCGCTCCGCGGGCCTGCGCCTGCGCGACCTCTGGCTGCCCGCCGTCACCCTGGACGAGGCGGCCCTGCGCCACAACCTGGACCGCTTCGCGCGCTGGTGCGCCGACCAGGGCGCCGACCTGGCCCCGCACGGCAAGACCACCATGTCGCCGCACCTGTGGTCGGCGCAGCTGGACCGGGGCGCCTGGGGCCTCACCGCCGCCACCACCGCCCAGGCCCGCACCATGCGGTCCTTCGGCGCACCGCGCGTGCTGATCGCCAACGAGGTCGTGGAGGAGGGCCAGCTCGCGTGGATCGCCGACGCCCTGGCCGATCCGGACTTCCACGTGCTCTGCCTGGCCGACTCCGCCGCCGGTGTCCGGATCATGGAGTCGGCCCTGGCCGACGCCCCCCGCCCCCTCCCCGTGCTCGTGGAACTGGGCGTGGAGGGACGGCGCACGGGCGTGCGCGACCCCGACGACGCCCTCGACCTCGCTCGCCGGATCGCCGCCTGCCCGGCCCTCACCCTGGCCGGGGTCGAGGCCTTCGAGGGAGTGTTCCCGCAACGCCGCGACGACGACTCGCCCGCGCGGGTCCGCACCTGGCTCGACCGGCTGCTCGACGTCGCACGCCGCGCCGACGCCGAGGGACTGTTCGACGGCGCGGACGAGGTGATCGTCACCGCGGGCGGCAGCGGCTACCCCGACCTGGTCGCCGACGCCCTGTCCTCCCCGCCCGAACTGTCACTGCCGATCCGGCGGATCATCCGGTCGGGCTGCTACCTCACCCACGACGACCTCTTCATGGAGCGCGCCTCACCACTGCGCTCCGCCGCGGCCGACGACCCGCTGCGCCCCGCGCTGAGCTGCCACGCACGCGTGCTGTCCCGGCCCGAGCCCGGACGGGCGCTGCTGGGCGTCGGCAAGCGCGACGTCTCCTTCGACATCGACCTCCCCGTCCCCCGCGCCCTGCTGCGCGGGGACCGGCGGATCCCGCTGGACGGCGCCGCCCGCGTCGTCGAGCTCAACGACCACCACGGGTTCCTCGACTTCACCGGAACCGGCGACACGGCCCCCGACGTGGGCGACATCGTCGAACTGGGGCTGTCACACCCGTGCACGGTGTTCGACAAGTGGCCGCTGATTCCGGTACTCGACCCCGAGGGCCGGGTCGTGGACGCCGTCCGCACCCTGTTCTGACCGCGTCGGCGACGACCGGCGCCCCGCACGCACGCACACCCAAGGAGGGCACCCACATGGCACAGAAGAAGAAGCAGGTCATCACCACCCCGGACGCCGCACCGCCCGGCGGCCCCTACTCGCACGCCGTCATCGCCGGGGACTTCGTGTACCTGGCCGGCGCCACCCCGCACCGCACCGACCGCTCACTGGTGGACGGCCCGTTCGAGGAGCAGGCCCGAGCGACCTTCGACAACCTCGCCACCGTGGCCGGGGCCGCCGGTTCGAGCCTGGCCGACGCCGTCCAGGCGCGGGTCTACCTGCGCGACCTGGACGACTTCCAGGCGATGAACGGGATCTTCCAGGAGTACTTCGGCGACGAACCGCCGGTCCGCACCACCATCCAGGCGGACCTGCCCGGCTTCCTCATCGAGGTCGACGCGGTGCTCTACAAGCCCGCCGAGTAGGCCCCCTCCGTACCCAGGAGTCCCCGGGGATCCCGCACGATCCCACCGGGGCCCACCCGGCACCGCGCCGGGCGGGCCCCACCCAACCCACGCTCACGCCGAGGCCGAATCCTCGTTCGTCACCGAGCGTCACTCCCCCGTCACCTTTGGACCATTGCCATGATCGAATCCCACATGGGCTACCTGGTGGCCCTCCTCCTCGCGGTCCTCCTCATGCTCGGCATCAGCTGGTGGGTCGCCCGGCGCACCAGCACCGGAGAGGACTTCCTCCTCGCCGGACGCAGGCTCAGCACCCCGCTGGTGATGGGCAGCACCCTCGCCACGCTCGTCGGCACCGGATCCAGCCTGGGCGCGGTCGGCTTCGCCTACCAGAACGGCTGGGCCGGCGCGCTGTACGGGATCGGCGGCGCCCTGGGCATCTTCCTGCTGCTGTGGCTCTTCTCCGACGTGCGCAAGCACGGCTTCATGACCTTCGCCGAGGAGATGAGCTACTACTACGGCGCCAGCCGCGCGGTGAAGGGCGTCGTGGCCGTCCTGCTGTTCCTGGCCTCCGTGGGCTGGCTGGGCGCACACATCATGGGCGGGGCCATGTACCTGTCCTTCCTCACCGGCATGGACGAGAACCTGGCCAAGGTGGTCATCGCGGTCGGCTTCGGCCTCTACACCGTGGTGGGCGGGTACCTGGCGGTGGTCATCACCGACGCCATCCAGGGCACCATCCTCTTCCTCGGCTTCACCGTCCTGGCGGTCCTGGCCCTGGTCACCGTCGGCGGGTTCGACGGCCTGCGCGAGGGCGTCACCGACGAGGCCGCCTCCATGCTCGGCGTCCAGGCCCTGGGGCCGCTGCCCGCCGTGTCGCTCGCCCTGGTCATCGCCGTCGGCGTGCTGGCCACGCCCTCCTACCGGCAGCGGATCTACTCCGCGGCCAACGTGAGGACCGTCCGGCGCAGCTTCCTGCTCGCCGGGGTGCTCTTCGCCGCCTTCTCCCTCCTCCCGGCGATCGCCGGAATGTCGGCCAGCGGCCTGGCGCCCGGCCTGGAGAACCCGGACATGGCGTTCCCGTACCTGGCCACGACCCTGTTCCCGCTGTGGGTCGGCGCGTTCCTGCTGGTCGCCGGGCTGTCGGCGACGATGTCCTCCGGTGACTCCGACGCCATCGTCGGCGTCACCATCCTGATGCGCGACGTCGCACAGGTGGTCACGGGCAGGCTCCCGAAGGCCGAGAACCTCGTCCGCGCCTCGCGGTGGTCCCTGGTCGCGGTGCTCGGCCTGGCCCTGGGCTTCGCGCTGCTGGCCACGACGATCATCCAGTACATCACCCTGATGATCTCCACGGTGCTCACGGGCCTGCTGGTGGCCTCGCTCCTGGGCAAGTTCTGGCCGCGCGCCACCTGGCAGGGCGGGATCGCGGCGATGCTCGGCGGTTCGGCGGCGGCCCTGGTCGTCAACAACGTGGAGTCGCTCGGTGCCTTCTGGGGCAACGCGGTGATCCCCTCGCTGACGGTGGCGCTGGTGGCCGGTGTGGTGGTCAGCCTGGTCACGCCGCGCACCACCGTGACGGGGGAGGAGGCACTGCGCCGCCTCGCCGAGGAGCGCGCCGCACTCGACGTCGGCACGGTGGTCCGCGGCGCCGAGGCCGGATCCGGTACCGACGCCGAGCCCGGTGCCGGGAGCACGGCCACGGCCGAGGACCGGCCGAAGGGCTGACCGCCCGGACGCGGAACGCGGGATCCCTGAGGCCGCCCCGGCCTGCGCGGCGGGGCGGCCTCAGACCTGGTTCTCCACGCCCTTCCAGAACGCGTCGACGCGCGCGTTCCACACGTCCGGCACTTCCTGGAAGGGCTGGTGGGCCTCCTCCTCCAAGACCTCGAAGAGGGCTCCGGGGATCAGCCGGGCGGCGCCCCGGCCGAGCGATGGGCGCGTGACCGTGTCGCGGCCGCCGGCGAGCACGAGAGTCGGCACGGCGATCTCCGGCAGCCTGTCCGAGGCGTCGTGTTCGATGAAGGCGTCGATATGGCGCTGCACGTCCTCGACCGACTGCTTGTGGGGGAAGGCGAGCGCTTCGTCGACGATCCGGCCGACGGTCCCGTCGTTGTGCGATCGCGGCGTGTAGATGTCGAGGAAGAAGCCCTCGAGGAACGCCCGCTCGCTCGGCGCCGCCGCCACGAGCCAACGGATGAACCGCGCCCACGAGCGCAGGTACCGGTCCATCGCCGGCCACGTGCTCTGCAGGACGAGACTGCGCACGGCCTCGGGGTGCCGCAGGGCCACCTCCTGGGCGATGAGGCTGCCACCCGAGAACCCGGCCACGTGCGCGGAGGGAACGTCGAGCGCCCAGAGCATCGCGGCCGCGTCGTCGGCCATCACCTCCACGGACAGCGGACCCTCCGGCATCGCCGTCCGCCCCGCCCCGCGGTTGTCGAAGGCGATCAGGCGGTAGCGGTCCGCGAGACCGTCGAGCTGGGCCTGCCACGACTCGACGGTGTCCCCCAAACCCCCGATGAGCAGGACGGGCGTCCCCTCGCCGACCTGCTCGGTCCAGACATCGAGCTCACTCGTGCGGATGTGCTCACCCATGCCGACCTCCCCGTGCCCGCCGTGCGTCGGCGCAGGCCCCGGAACGCAGGTGTGATCGCAGAGAGCCTGGTCAGACGATGTTTCCTGGCCCGGGAGGCGCTAAACCCCATCGACGGTGATCCGACGACCCGCCCGCGGCACCGGCCGGCCCGCATCCGGTCGGGGAAGTGCGCCTCCGTGCGGGGCCGTGCGAGGCTGCCTTGTTACGCTCTCGGGCATGTTCTCCCGCGTGCGGTCCTCCTGGCCCGTGCTCGGCGCGTGGCTGCTCGTCGCCGCCGCCTCGGCCGGCTACGCCGCCCTGTGCTGTGCCGTGTTCTGGGCGCTCGGCCAGCCGTGGTGGTGGGGGCTGGTCCCGACCGCCGTCTCCCTGGTGGGGGCCGAGGTCTTCCAGTGGCTCAGACCCGGTGCCGCCTCGCCCTCGCGGGACACCGTCCTCATCGAACCCGGCGACGCGCCCCGGCTGCACGCCATCGTCGACCGACTGTGCGCGCTGAGCGCTCAGGACAAGCCGGTCCTGCGCCGGTACGACGCCGACCGGCCCAACGCCGTCACCTACACGCCCCGGGGTGAGCCCGACACCGTCTACGTGAGCCGGGGCCTGCTGGAACGACTGGACAACCGGGAGCTGGAGGCCGTCCTGGCCCACGAGCTCGCCCACCTGACGCACCGCGACCAGCGCGTCCTGACCTTCGCGACCGTCATGGGGACGATGCAGTGGGCTCTGACCGTTCCCGGGATGGTCCTCCTGGGCCTCGGCTGGATCGACGTCCGACTCTGCGTTCTCGCGCACCGGTGCGGCCACGCGTGGGAGCCCGGCTTCGACGGCCCCCAGGGCAAACTCGAAGTGCCGGAGCACCACCTCGCACGCCCCTTCCCGCGCTGGCTCGCCATCGCCGTCCTCGTCCCCGCCGGCCTGGCGCGCGGCACGCTGTGGGTGAGCAGCATCGTCGTCTTCTTCCCGGCGCTCATCGTGGCACTGCTGGCCTACATCGCCGTCAGCTTCCCGGGCCGCGTCGTCGTGCTCCGGCTGATCCGGCGCCGGGAGCTGGCGGCCGACCGCGCGGCAGCCGAGCTCACCGGTGCGCCCTCGACCCTGGCCGCCGCCCTCACCCGGATGGCCGAACCCGTCCCGGAGTCCCCCGACCAGGACCTCCGCGGCCTGCACGCCGTGTCCCCACTCGCCATCCTGCCGTTCCCCCGACCCGGGAAGGCCGGGAACGACCGGCCCCGCCGCACGGACGGCCTCTGGTCCCGACTGCGTTCCAGCCACCCACCCGTGGCTGTGCGCGTCTCCCACCTGCAGAGAATGTCCGCTCGCCTGTCCCGCACCTGAAGTCGACACAGCCCAGCCGGGTGCTGGCAGGGCGGGTGGTCCAGGCTCCGTGCGTTGGCGATGTGTCGACACATCGACCGGTCCCGAACATGACGAAGGCCGGTCCCGTAGGACCGGCCTTCGTGCTCGTCGGGGTGGCGGGATTTGAACCCACGACCTCTTCCCGTACCGGGGGCCTCCGGTGGCCTGTGGGTCGACCTCGGAAACCGCTGCTGACCTCGGTCTTCGTCCCGATCGCTTCCCACCGCTTCCGGCACCTTCCCGGAGCCATGTGCACTGAATGTGCAACGCTCTTGACCCCCGCCACAGCAGGTCCGCCCCCGGTGAGCTGGCCTGTTGCGCACACCTGAGCAATGCTCCCTCAGCCCCGGTCTTCGGCAACCATCATCTTCGGTCCGGGGTGCCCGATGGCGCCGGGGCCGGCCACCACAGACAGTCGGTGTCGCGCCATCGGGTGCCCCGGGACCTGAGCACGCCATCAACCATTGGGACCAAATGCCCTGACAGAAGACTGGGTCTTGCGCCACGATGGACAGATTGGGCAGCTCTGTTCCCGCTCACCGTACGGGCCTGTCCGAGAGACGTTGTGTGAGTGCGGCCTACGGCCGTGCGCTCGGGACCGGGCGGCAGCCCGCAGCCCGAGCGGCGGCCGAAGGCCGCTGCGACGGCGCTCGCGTCGTCGCCTTGATCTCATATAGATGAACTCGGCAATAGAAAAGGACTGAGATATTGGACTATCGATGGATGGCATCTCGACTTAGTGAATTTATCGAGGCAGCCAATGACATTGTCGACGTGGATAACTTGTCTTATGGTGGCATAATTTGGCGTACTAATGAAATTAAGTTTCTAACCCATGAAATAGTCGTCCGCAAGGTGATTGAGTCTTGTGGAATTAAACCAATTGTCCGGGATGATGAACTGGGCCCCATAGATTATTGGAGAGGATTGAGAGATCAGGCGTTGGGGGCAAAAGGGATTTGTGAGAATTTTGAAGAGATGGAAAGAGCCCTTGCCCCAGATGGTCCTGTTGCTAGTGCTGGGCACCTGCATGAGTGGGTCTGGGGTTCTGCAGAGCAGCTTTGGCTTGCATCTGCGTATCAGGAAGCAGTGAACGCTGCATCCCGTTCGATCAATGCGAGGATCCAGCAAAAATCTGGCAGGAAGGATATATCTGAATCAGATTTGGTTATGCAAGTCTTCGATATAAAGCCTCCTGAGGCGGGTAAGCCTCGGCTCTGGATGCCTGGGGATCAAAATGACCCTACCTGGAGGAGTCTTCAGGAGGGAGTAAAGTTCTATGGGGTAGGATGTTTCAAGGCTATCAGGAATCCTGCATCTCATAAGGAGTCTACGAACTGGGGGGAGCAGGAAGCTATGGAATATCTATCTTCCTTTAGCGTCTTTGCAAGGTGGGTATCTGAGTCTGATTTTCATTCGAATTCTTGACTCCCATTCTTGATTCTTTTGCCTCTCATTTTTCTTCGTGGCGTTTGTTTAGTGATTTTCCATTGTGAAACCTGACGTAGGTCTGATTTGTCTGAGTTGCGTCCAATAGGCGGACTGCGTAGGCCTCGGACATCCGCTCTGCAGCCTGTTCTGACGTGACCCATTCGACGGCCACGGATTCCGAAGATGGAAGCTCAACACCTCCGGATGGCTTGCAGCGGAAGACCAGGGCAACGATTCCGCGGGTCATGTTCTTGTAGACGCCAGTGAGCTGCTCCACCTCGACGTGGATACCGGTCTCTTCCAAGACCTCACGGACAACCCCCTCCTCCGGAGTCTCGTTCAGTTCCAAGACTCCGCCCGGCGGCTCCCAATTGCCGTTGTCTCTGCGTTGGATCGCGAGCATGCGTCCGTCTTCGCGTATGACTGCCCCTGCCACGGACACGGAGTGCAGCGGCGTTGACGGCTTGTCTCCGGTGCTGTTACTCATGTACAGGAGCATAGGAGGAACAGAAGGACTATGGCGAGCACTGTAGGGGCGAAGTCGGCGAAGCCCCGGTATCTCCAGATCGCGGACGACATCGAAGAGCAGATCCGGGCCGGCCGCCTGGCTCCTGCTGAGGAGATCCCGAGCGAGACGACGCTGATGGAGCGTTACGGCGTCTCGTCGGGCACAGTCCGCAAGGCGGTAGCCCAGTTGCGTACGTCGGGCCTGGTGGACACGTACCAGGGCAAGGGCTCCTTCGTGAAGTCCAGACCGCCCGTCAGACGCAAGTCCTCGGATCGGTTCCGTCGCTCCCATCGCCGTGCGGGCAAGGCCGCGTACATCGCAGAGACCGAACAGGCGGGCGTGAAGCCCACGGTCCAAGTGCTCTCTATCGGCCCCGTGCCGGCTCCGACAGACATCGCCTAGCGCTTGGCCGTAGACGAGGGCGACAAGGTGCTTGCTCGGCGTCGGCTCTACTTCAGCGACGGCACACCCACCGAGGAAGCTACGTCCTACCTGCCGTGGGACGTAGCTCGGGACATCCCGGAGCTCTTCGAGGAAAACCCCGGTGGCGGTGGCATCTACGCGCGACTGGAGGAGCACGGTCACGAGTTCGAGGAGTACACCGAGACGGTGCGGGCGCGCCTGGCGACCAAGCAGGAGGCGAGTGCGCTCGCGCTCAGTCCTGGCTCTCCGGTCATTCACCTGACGCGCAACGCTGTGACCACCGAGGGGCGTGTCGTGGAAGTGTGCGACACCATCATGGCCGCTGATCAGTTCGTGCTCGACTATCGGATCCCGGCCACGGACTGAGGGTCTTGCTGGCGCACTGGGGTGGCGTCTTCGACTCGGAGGGTTGACTCATGTACAGGAGTACGTCACTCTTATCTACATCACTCATGTACATGAGTGGATGGGTTCATCTCATATATAGAGGTGGGCCCTGGGTTCGTTGACGTGACCGGCGTGCCCCTGCTCTAGCGGCGGGGTGCTGCCACCCCCAGTCCCCTCGGGAGCGTGCTTCGTGGAATCCGTCGCCGTATCCGCTCCGAAGCGGTGCAGGTCCTGCCGTGGTCGCGGGTGGAAATCGATCCGCTCACGGCGGCTCGTCGTGGTCCGCTCCTCCACTGCACGCGAACCGGCAGTCCGTGTGGCGCCCTGCACGGCATGCCGAGGGAGCGGAACGAACTCGTGATGAAACGGGGCGCGTACTCCTGCGCCGGGTGGCTCCCGGTTCGTCGGCGGTTCCGCCCCATAGACAGCAGACCCCCGCGACGCGGGCTAGGCATCCGGGGGCGCGGCCAACCTGATGGAAGCAGGCTGACGTGAGAGACCTTATCGCCCTGATTCGGGCGCTGGTGACTCTGATACGACCGACCCGACACGGCAGGCACCACCGTGCTGGCCCTCCGCCGTTCCGCGTGTCGACTCCCAAGCGGGTGGAGGTCTGGCCCGCTCCGGAACCCATCGTGATGGACGGCGACGACCCCCGCGCCTACTCCCTCGTGCGTGGCCCCTACGCGCACGTGGAGCGTCGTCGCTCCGCTCAGCGGGCCGAGAACGACCGCCGGGGGATTGACCTCCTGGTGCAGATCGCGAAGCCGTCCCCCGCTCTGGATGACATGGCCGAGTTGCGTGACCTGGTGCGCATGGCCATAGCCATAGGGGCGGTGCGGCGATGAACTGCGACGGACGCGGCACGGTGATCGACCGCGAATCCCTGATGACCTGGGCCCGTTCCCAAGGTGTGCGGGTGCGTGTGGCGTGTGAGGACTGGGAGTCCATCACCTACGAGACCCTGGCCCGGCAACCGGACGGAACATCGCTGGTCCAGCGGCATCGGTGGGTGCTGCCCGAACCGGTCACGCGGCGACGGCTGCTGATGACCTACGTGGTTGGGCTGTGTCACGAGGTCGACGGGGCCGAGTGCAACCACGTCCGGCGCATCGTGCCCCCGGTGCTGTCCTCTGCGGACGAGGCGGCCCGGCATGACGTGGTCCTGGTCGCCGCCGCGATGGTGGAGGTCGAACGCCGGGCGGTGTGCGGGGCGACGGTGGACAACCTGCGGGTCTACACCGTTGAACGCGCCGTGCACTGGCGGCCCTTCTGAGAACCCCCGCGTGCTCTGGCCCCTCTCTACCTGACCCCGGGGACCGGGGCACGCGGGCCTCGTTCTTCCTCACACGGTGACGTGTGCGCCCGAGCGGCGTGCTCCCGCCGTGCTTCCTGATCACGGGTCGGGGCTCAAATGTGCCCCCACCTGCTGACAGGGCCAGACCACGCAAGTAAGCTACTCGACCATACGAGTACTAGAGTCACCAGGTGGACAACATGTCGAGTCTGGAGTTCGCTCCGCCCAAGTACGTACAGATCGTGCGGGCGATCCAAGAGCGCATCGAAGACGGTACGTACCCCGTGGGGGAGATGCTTCCCTCGGAATCCCGGATGGTGCGCGAGTTCGGGGCCGGACGCTCCACGGTGGTGCGGGCCTTGCAGATCCTCAGCATGCAGGGGTGGATCGAGCGCGAACACGGGCGCGGGTCGTTCGTGCGGGGCGTTCCGCAGCAGACCTCCGAGCGCTCCCATGCCGGCGCCAGTGCCTTCGACGCCTCCGAGGAGGCCAAGAGCAACCGCATTCTCAAGGCGGGCCGCACTCCCGTGCCCGCTGCCGTGGCTGAGGCGGTCGGTGTACCCGAGGGTTCCCCGGCGATCAGGCGTCAACGCCTGGTCCTCGATGACGGCCAACCCAGTGAGCTGGTCACCCTGTGGTTCCCCCTCGACGTTGCGGACGGCACCGACCTGGGCGACGAACAGCCGATCAGCATCGGCGCACGCGAACACGTGCAGATGGTCAAGCAGGTGCGCCCTTCCCGGGTCTCCGAGCGACTGTGTGCGCGGCTGGCCACGGACGAGGAGTCCAAGCGCCTGGGCCTGGACGAGGGGACTCCCGTGCTCGGCATCACCGCGCGGATACTGGACGCCTCAGAGAAAGTGATCGCGGTCGCCGAGGTGGTTCTTCCCGGTGACCTGCACGAACTGGAGGACTCCTACCCGGCGGGGTAGACGCGGGCGAACACCGGCCACTTATCCACTTGTCCGATCAAGTGTGGCCGGTTATCCTGAACTCAACTTGACTGGACAAGTGGTTGAGTGATCATCAAGTGGAAGGCTGATCGATGGCTATTCAGGGTGCGTTGCCGGTGTCCTTCGGGACGGTGTTCCCGCACGGTGCCTTCGCGTTGGGCGTGGAGGCGATCACGGATTTCGAGACCAAGCGTCCGCAGATGGACAAGGAGACCGGTCTGCCGTTGTGGGCGGTGGACGTGATCGATGCCGACCCCGAGGCGCGGGGCAAGTCCAAGTCGGTGAAGGTCAAGGTCGCCGCCGAGGTGTGCCCGACCCTGCCCGACGAGGTCCCCGGGCTGCCGTTCCGGCCGATCGCGTTCGAGGCGATGGCGGTCATGCCCTACGTCGACGACAACGGCCGTCGCCCCCGGGTGGCGTACTCGCTACGGGCCCGGGGCGTGAAGGCTCCCGGCGCTGCTGGTGGTCGTCGCGCCCCCGCCAAGGAAGCGGCCTGACCGCCTCCTGACACGTAAGCGGGGCGGCCTGGTGCGCCAACACCTAGCCGCCCCTAAAACCCCTCCCGTTACCTGCGAAAGCTCCGTGAAGAGGTGTCTTCAGTATGTCCGAATACCCCACCGACCTGTCCACTCTGAGCGGTCCGCAGTTGGTCCGGCTGTTCCTGGACGCGGTCGACTCCCGGCCCGCCACGGACGCCGAGCGCGCCGAGTTCTTCGACTTCAAGGCCCGTGTGTTCGCCACGCTCGCGGACCGGGACCACAACCCGGACGCGGCCAAGGCCGCTGCCCGCGCCCGCGCCGACCGCGACCGGATCCTGACCCGGATCGAAGACGCGATGGGCGGTGACCGGTGATGGCGAAGATCGGCGCTGCCCAGACCCCTCCGACGCTGCCGACTCCGGCTCAGGGAGTGCGGTGGACGACTCCGATCGTGGAAACCCCCGGCATCGTCGTCCTGGGCTCCTGGATCTGGAGGCTGACCCGCTTCCTGGTCACCCTCCCGTTCCGGTTCCCGGTCCTGGTCGCCACTGTGACCGTGTCGTTCGCGGCCTGGTGGTGGCTGGACTGGCCGGGCCTGGCCGTGCTCTGGGCCACGGCTGCGGTCGCCTCGCTGGTGTGGTGGCGGACTTGGCCTGACTCCTACCGGACCTGGGTCACGCTTCGCCTGCTGGCGTGGTGGCGGCACGTGTTCGTGTACCGGCGCCACTGGCAACCGGTGCTGGTGATCTCCGGGCTGGCCGAGTCCTACCAGGAACGCCGCTACCTCCCCCGCATCCGCCGCGTCACCTGTGACACCTGGGCTGACCGGGTCCGGGTCTCCCTTGTCGCGGGGACGTCTCCGGTGGACTTCGAGACGCGGGTGGCCGAACTGGCGCACGGGTTCGCCGCTCCCTCGTGCCGGGTGATCGTGAACGGGCCGAGGGACATCACCTTGGAGTTCCCCCGGCGCGACACCCTGGCTGAACCCCTCGATGCTCTGCCGATCCTTGACGTTCCGGATCTGGGCGGGCTCCACGTGGGCCAGAGGGAAGACGGTTCTCCGTGGCGGCTGCGGCTGCACGGCACGCATGTCCTGGTGGCCGGGGTGACCGGTGCGGGCAAGGGGTCGGTGATCTGGTCCGCCATTCGAGCCATGCTCGCTGCGTTGGCGGATGGGACGGCGCAGGTGTGGGCGATCGACCCGAAGCGCATGGAACTCGCCTACGGGTGGGCCCTGTTCGCTCACTACGCCGATGACGGTGAATCCGCGGTAGCCCTGCTCGAACTGGCCGTGGCGCGGATGCAGGACCGGGCCGCCCGGTATGCGGGAAACCGGCGCTCCCACACCCCCACCACGGAAGACCCGTTCGTCCTGGTGGTCCTGGACGAAGTCGCGTTCCTGACCGCCTACCACCCCGACCGCGACATCCGGAAGCGCTCAGAGAACGCCATCGCCACCCTCACCTCACAGGGGCGTTCGGTCGGCTTCGCCGTCCTGGCCGCACTCCAGGACCCGCGCAAAGAGGTCATGAACCTGCGCAACCTCTTCCCGGACAAGATCGCGCTCCGCCTGGACGAGGCGTCCCAGGTCGACATGATCCTCGGCGAGGGTGCCCGCGACCGTGGCGCGAACGCCCACCTGATCGACCCGACCCTGCCCGGGGTGGGCTACGTGCGGATGGAGACCTCACCGGCCCCGGTACGGGTACGCGCCGCCTACGTCTCGGACGAGGACATCACCGCCATGATCGACGTCTACGGCGTGGGTTCCTCGTCAGTGGAAGAGGTGGCCTGATGCGTTTGTGCACGCCGTTGCCGTTCCCGTGCGGCCCAGCCGAAGAGGGCTGCGAAGTACAGCGCCGTCCAGGTGAAAGCCCACACGGTGCTCACGTGGTTGAGCAAGAGTGTTCCCACCAGATAAGGCACGCCGAAGCCCACCACGGCGCTCCATCGGATCAGCGGCACGGGTGCCCTTTCGGTCGGCGGTTTCGTCGGGGAAGGGTTGGTGTGTGATGCCGACTCCTACCGGTAAGTCGACACGGGCTGAGCGGCTGGCGCAACCCTTGGCCCGGGAGGTCGCCGAACAAGTCGCCGCCGAACACGGCGTGTGCATCCGGCCGGTGTCCCTTCGACGCACGGATATCGCGACCGGTGCCACCGAAGTGATTGACGTCCCGTGCGGCTCCACGCTGGAATCCCGGTGTCCGGCCTGCGCGAAGCGGAAGCGCTCCCTGAGGCGGACGCAGTGCGAAGAGGGCTGGCACCTGGCCACCGAACCCGTGGTGCAGCCTGACCCGCCGTCCGAGGAACAGCGCGCGTGGGTGGAACAGCGGGCGGTGGTGACGGCCGAACGGGACCGGCTCGCCTCCACGGGTGCCGCGTCGGCTGAGGACCTGACGCGACTGGACGCCGTCATTGCGGATCTGGATGAGGAGATCACGGAATCCGGACTCCGGGGCTCGGTCACCCGCTCGGCTGATACCTCCTCGTCGGGGTCGCGTCGGGTGCGCTCGACCAAGCGCCGTCAGGACGTCCCGGATCTTCCCAAACGGCCGATGACCCGTAAGACGGTCGGGCGGGCCTTCACCGATCCGAACTCCGGGAAGGTGTTCCGGCCGTCCCTGTTCATCACGCTCACGCTCGACTCGTACGGGCGGGTGCGCTCGGACGGCACTCCGGTGGACTTCTCGACGTACGACTACCGGCGTGCGGCTCGGGACGCGCTGCACTTCTCCAAGCTCATCGACCGGTTCGTGCAGAACCTTCGACGGGTGGCCGGGTTCGACGTGCAGTACTTCGCGGCCGTGGAACCGCAACGGCGTCTGGCTCCGCATCTGCACATGGCTACCCGGGGCACGATCCCCCGGGCGGAGCTGCGGCAGATCGCCGCTGCGACGTACCACCAGGTGTGGTGGCCCAACGCCGATCGTGTCGTCTTCGAGGGTGACCACCTTCCCGAGTGGGATGAGGCGACAGGTGTCTTTGTCGACCCGTCGACAGGCGAAGTCCTGCCCACTTGGGATGAGGCTTTGGACGCTCTGGACGAGGGCCCCGATGCCGAACCCCATCACGTGGCGCGGTTCGGCCGACAAGTCGATGCCAAGGGAGTGGTCGCGGGCTCGGCGGACGCTGACCGCTGTGTGCGCTACCTCGCGAAGTACCTGACCAAGGACATCGCCGAGTGCCACACCGCCGAGACGGTTCGCCAGGAACAGCACGTAGACCGACTCCTGGACGCGCTCCGATTCGAGCCGTGCTCGCCTCGGTGCTCCAACTGGCTCCGCTACGGAATCCAGCCTGAGAAAGCCAAAGCCGGGATGCGCCCGGGATTCTGTCGGTTTAAGGCACATCGACGCGAACACCTGGGCTACGCGGGTCGTCGGGTGCTCGTCTCCCGGAAGTGGTCGGGCAAGACCCTGGCCGATCACAAGGCAGACCGGCTGGCCTGGGTCCTGGACGCGCTCGGCATCGACCCCACCGACGACGGCCAGGACGACGAGGACAACCACCGGCCTCCAATCCTGGCGTCAGTCGCTTCGGGCTCCTTCGCTTGGGAGCTGGTGCGGCCTACTGATCCCGACGTTGCTCCCCGCGAACAGCGGCTCCTTCGGGCGGTCGGCGAAGCACTCAAACGCCGTGCCCAACTTGACGGGGCTCGGCAGAACGATCTTTCGGCAACTCCAGAGACGAGGGTGGCATGAGTGCAGCGACGGCCCGTGTGGATGTTCCCGAACAGCGTCGGGCCGATGTCCTGTGGTCGGTCAAGGATGCCGCCGCCTACCTCCGTGTCCCTCCGAAAACGCTCTACGAATGGCGGTACAAGGGCGACGGTCCTCCCTCCTACCGTGTCGGCCGGTACGTCCGCTACGTGCCCGCCGAGGTCCATGCCTGGGTCCGATCCCAGTAACTCCAACCAACGAGAGGAACACTCCCCATGGCTCGCGCGTGGGTCTACGACCGCACCAAGGACAAGGCGTACTTGGAGGCGGTGAAGAAGGCCAAGGCGACCAAGCGCACGCCTCCCGCGCGCTGGATGGTCCGCTATTACGATCCCTCCGGGCGGATCAAGAGCGGGGGCACGTTCAAGAAGAAGCCGGACGCGGAGAAGAAGCAGACCGAGATCGAGAACAGCCTGCACGAAGGCTCCTACCGCAACCCCCACGACGCCAAGGTCACCGTGGCCGAGATGGCTGAGAAGTGGCTCAGCACGCGCACGGACATCAAGCGTTCGACCTGGTGGAAGTACCGGGGCCTCTTGGACGCGCACGTGTTGCCACGCTGGGGAGAGCTTCCAATCTCGGCGGTGTCCTCCGAAGACGTCGCCGTGTGGGTGGCCGAACTCCAGAAGCCGCGGGACGAGGGCGGAGCCAACCTGGGCGCCTCGCAGACCAGGCACGCCTACGGCGTTCTCTCCATGGTCCTGGAATGGTGTGTGCCGCGTCGCCTCCCCGCCAACCCTGCTCGCGGGGTCCCGCTTCCGAAGCCGAGTGAGGCCGAACACGTCTACCTCGATCACCTCCAGGTGGAGGCGCTGGCGGACACGGCCGGATCTCTGCGAACGAAGTACGGCCAGATCGCCGCCGCCGCGAACATCAACCGGCCCCTCATCCTCCTCCTCGCCTACACGGGCCTGCGCTTCAACGAAGCCGCCGCTCTGCGAGTCGGCAGGGTGGATCTGGAGACACGGCGCATCCGGGTCGTGACGGCCTTCGCCGAAGTCGAGGGCAAGCTTGTCGAACAGTCGCCCAAGACGGGCAAGAGTCGAACCGTGCCCATTCCCAGGTCCCTCGTGGCCGAGCTGCTTCCGCTCGTGGAGGGGCGGCCGGACTCGGCGCTCGTGTTCACCACCAAGCGGGGGACCGAGGTGCGTCTTCGCAACTGGCGCAACCGAGAGTTCGGCAAAGCGCTCAAGGCCGCTGGGCTCGACGGGATGGGCCTGACGCCCCACAAGCTCCGGCACACCGCCGCGTCACTCGCCATCGCGGCCGGCGCTGACGTCAAGGTGGTGCAAGCGATGCTCGGACACGCCACCGCCACCATGACCCTGGACCGATACGGGCACCTGTTCCCAGACCGCCTGGACGAGGTAGCCGAAGCCATGGACGCCGCTCGGCTGCGCGTGCTCGCCGCCTGACCGACGACGGTCCTCGACCCCGACCATGTGCAATGAATGTGCACTGCGGCCCTGCGGGCTCCATGCCCAGAAAACGAAGAACGGGTGCCCACCTGCGTGGACACCCGTTCCTTTGTCGGGGTGGCGGGATTTGAACCCACGACCTCTTCGTCCCGAACGAAGCGCGCTGCCAAGCTGCGCTACACCCCGAAGCAACGTCCCCAAGTCTAGCGGACGTGTGGAGTGCTCGCGCACCTGATTTCGGGGCGGACCCGAGGGGATCAGCTCACTGCCGGGACGAGGTCGAGCAGGGACGCCTCCGGGCGGCAGCAGAAGCGCACAGGGGCGTACGGCGACGTGCCCAGACCGCCGGACACGTGCAGCCAGGCGTCGTCGTACTCGTGCAGCCCCCACGCGCGGCGGCGGTCGATCCCGCAGTTGGTCACCAGCGTCCCGTAGAACGGCAGGCACAACTGCCCTCCGTGGGTGTGCCCCGCCAGGAGGAGCTGGTACCCGTCGGCCGCGAAGCGGTCCAGGTTGGCCGGTTCCGGGGAGTGCAGGACGCCCAGGCGGAGGTCAGCCGCCGGGTCCGCCGGCCCTGCGATCTCCTCGTACCGGTCCAGTTTGATGTGGGAGTCGTGCACGCCCGCCAGGGCGACGTCGAGCACGCCCGCTTTGAGCGACCCCTTGCGGTTGTTCAGGTCGAGCCAGCCCGCCGAGCTCATGGCCGCACCGAGTTCGCGCCAGGGCAGGTCCGGCACGCGGCGCTTGTTGTAGTCGTTCTTGCTGGTCCGCCACAGGTAGCGTGCCGGGTTCTTCAGCTGCGGCGAGAACAGGTCGTTCGACCCGTACACGAACGCGCCCGGCCGGTCCAGCAGCGGCCCCAGGGCGTCGATGAACGGCTCCACCGCGTCCGGGTGCGCCAGCGAGTCGCCCGTGTTGACCACCAGGTCCGGCTCGTAGGCCTCCAGGCCGCGGATCCACTCGATGAGCATCCGCCGTCCCGGTGTGAGGTGCGCGTCGGACAGGTGCAGTACGCGCAGGCGCGGGCTCCCCGGCGGAAGCAGGGGCAGCTCGTAGCGGCGCAGCCGGAACCAGTTGCGCTCCACCACCGAGGCGTAGGCCAGACCGGCCACCCCGACGGCGCCGGTCACCGCTGCCGCGCGTCCCACGCGGCGCAGGAGTCGTCTGTTGTCGGTGCCCATCCGCCCTCCTTCGTTGTCGACTGATCGTCTCAGATCCACGGAGACGCCGTGCACAAACGGTTGGTCGGCCCGTACCGCTCGGCCGTAGGATCAGACCCATGTCCGAACTCAAAGCCCGCCTCAAATCCGACCTGACCACCGCCATGAAGGCGCGTGACAAGGTCCGCACCGGCACTCTGCGGATGGTGCTGGCCGCCATCGCCAACGAGGAGACCGCCGGCTCCGCCCAGCGTGCCCTCGACGATGACGAGGTCACCAAGGTGCTGGTCCGCGAGACCAAGAAGCGCCGTGAGGCTGCCGAGGCGTTCGAGAAGGGCGGGCGTACCGAGGACGCCGCCAACGAGCGCGCCGAGAGCGACATCATCGCCGACTACCTGCCCAAGCAGCTCACCGACGAGGAGCTGGCCGGGCTCGTGGACGCCGCCGTCGCCGAGACCGGTGCCTCCGGCATGAAGGAGATGGGCAAGGTCATGAAGGTCCTCAACCCGAAGGTCGCCGGTCTGGCCGAGGGCTCCCGCGTGGCCGCCGAGGTCAAGAAGCGCCTGGCCTGACGACCGTCTCCTGACGGCCACCCGGTCTGAGGGCCGCCGTGGCCCTCCGGCGGGCTCGGGCGGTCCGCCACGGAGACCCGGCGGCCGCACCGGACTGCTGGTTCCATCGGCCCCGGCAGCCCCGGCAGCCCCGGCAGCCCCGGACCCAGGACCCAGGACCCAGGACCGGTCCCGGGCCCCGAGGCCCAGCGGCCCCACGGGCCCCTGACACGACGAAGGGGCGGCGGTTTCACACCGCCGCCCCTTCGTCGTGTCCTACTGCGTGTCGTCCTCCCGGCCGAGGGACGTCGCCGGGACCACCGGCATCCATTCCTCGTCCGAGTCGTCCGAGGGTCCGTCCGCGGTTCCGCCGCCGCTGCTCAGGAACACGTTGACCGTGGCTCCCTCCGGCAGGCGGGTCCCGGGGTCGGGGTTGACCGCGGCCACCGTGCCCTCCGGCTCGGCCGAGCGGATCGGCGTCCCGGAGACGTTGACCGTGTAGCCCGCCGACTCCAGCGCCGACACCGCGGCCGCCTCGGGCCGGCCGATCACGTCGGGCACGCCGCCCTGGTCACTGGCCGGGCTCGGTTCGTCGGTGGACCTGGGCTGGCGCGGCGCCGACGTGGAACCGAACTTCGACGGGGACGGGGGCAGGTTCTCCGTCTCGAGCCCCTCGTGGGCGCCCCGCATGGTCTCCTGCCAGATCGGGCCCGGGATCGTCGCCCCGTAGACCACTCCGTAGTAGCGGTCGCCGATGGTGACGTTGCGCAGCGGGTGCTGCTGGGGGCCGCGCGGGTCGCCGACGAACACGGCGCCGGCCATCGTCGGCGTGCCGCCGGCGAACCAGGCCGCCGCCGATCCGTCGGTGGTGCCGGTCTTGGCGAAGGCCGGTCGTCCGATGCCCAGGCCGGTGGTGGTGCCGCCGTTGAACGTCTGCGACAGCAGGTAGGTGACGCCGTGGGCCACGTCCTCGTCGATGACGCGCTCGCACTCCGGCTCCATCTCGATCGTGGTACCCGCCTGGCGGTCCTCGATCCGGGTGATGGCCTGCGGCTCGCAGTAGACCCCGCCGGCGGCGAAGGTCGCGTAGGCGTTGGCCACCCGCAGCGGGGAGACCTCCTCACTGCCCAGCGTGAAGCTGCTGTTGGCCAGCGAGTTCGGGTTCTCCGTGAACAGGGTGCCGTCGGCCCTCTTGAGGCCCAGACGCTCGGCCATCTGCATCACGTCGCAGATCCCCGCCCGGCGCTGGAGCTGGGCGAAGAAGGTGTTGGACGAGGCCTTGGTGCCCGACACCATGTTGTGCACGCCCTCGTTGCTGTCACCGGCGTTGCTCGGTGTCCACGTCGACAGGGTGCCGCCGTTGCACGATCGCTGCCCGGACACCGACACCGAGGCGGGGGAGGGGAACGACGTGCTGTAGGGCATGCCCTTGTCCAGCGCGGTCGCCAGGGTGATCGCCTTGAACGTCGATCCCGCCTGGAACCCGCTGCTGCCGCCCCGGTCGGCGTCGGTGGCGAAGTTGATGGACGTCTCGCCGAGTTGGCTCTCGTCCGGGCCGTAGTTGCGGCTCTGCACCATGCCCAGGATCTGGCCGCTGCCCGGCTCGATGATGACCTCGGCGGCCACCTTGCGGGACTCGTTCTTGCGCGGCACCCACTTGTCGACGGCGGCCTGGCCGGACTCCTGCGTCTGCGGGTCGAGCGTGGTGTGGATCTCCAGGCCGGCCGTGCGCAGCCAGCGCGCCCGCTCGGTCTCGCTGGGACCGAAGGCCTCGTCCTGCTCGATCTCCTGGACGACGTAGTCGCAGAAGAACGGCTGGTCGCTGGGCACGCACCCGTTGGGCGGGGTGTCCAGTTCCAGGTCCATGTCCTCGGTCTTGGCCTCCGCGGCCTCGTCCTCGGTGATGGCGCCCGTGGAGACCATGCGGTCGAGCACGACGTTGCGGCGCTCGATGGTCTGCTCGGGGAAGAAGCGCGGGTTGTAGAGGTAGGGGTAGCGGACCAGGCCCGCGATGGTGGCCGCCTGGTGCAGCTCCAGCTCGCTGGCCGGGACCTGGAAGAAGTGCTGGGCCGCCGACTCCACGCCGTAGGCGCCGTCGCTGAAGTAGGCGATGTTGAGGTAGCCCTCGAGGATCTCGTCCTTCTCCATGCGCTGTTCGAGCGCGATCGCGTACCGCAGCTCGCGGATCTTGCGCGCGATCGTTTCCTCGCGGGCCTCGTCCAGCTCCTCCTGGGAGGTCGCCGCCTCGATCTGCACGTTCTTCACGTACTGCTGTGTGATGGAGGAGGCGCCCTGGGTGTTGCCGCCCAGGGTGCGCACGGCCGCGCGCAGCGTCCCCGCGATGTCCAGGCCGCCGTGCTCGTAGAAGCTGGCGTCCTCGATGGCGAGGATCGCGTCGATCATCACCGGCGAGACGTCCTCGATCTCGACGAGCTCTCGGTTCTGGTCGAAGATCTCGGCGATGACACCGCCCTCGCTGTCGTAGATCGTCGAGCGTTGAGGGGGAGGCGGTGTTTCGAGGTTTCCGGGCATGTCCAGGAAACCACTCGCGACGTTACGCGCGGTGATGCCCAGGCCGCCGATCGCGGGAAGTGCCAGCGCTGCGACGAGAAGACCCGCTATGGCGCCGACGACGACGAGTTGGCTGATTCGTTGAAGCAATGTCCCCTGACCCACCCCATCAGACTAAGTGACCGCGAACGCGCAAAGTGGTGCGATGTGGAACGGACCGAGAGCGAGTGCGATGAATCGCCCGCGCCGGCCACGCGGACTGTGCACCCGGACTGTGCACCTCGAACATCTTTTCATGGTTATCGCAGCTCGATCGCGGAGCGGTTCGGCTGCGCGAGGACCCGTCTGGCCCCTCCGGAGAGGGACCAGGACTCACCCCATGGCCCGAGTGGGCCATATCGAGTGAGATGGAAAGTGGGCCGTTCGGGTTCTGTTGGCGCGGCGCCGGTGTCCGTACGTTCGAGGCTACGGGCGGGAGGCGAGAGCCCCCACACGAGCCACCGCACGCGGCAGGCGGAGCCTACCGCGTCACCCGTCCGTTCAACGCACACGAGTCCCCCACGCACCGCCCGTGCACACGTTTGGGAGAAGGACACATGTGGACCCACCAATGGACGAAGAGCGCGCTCTGCCGCCGCCTGGACCCTGACGCCCTCTTCGTGCGGGGCGCGGAGCAGAACAGCGCCAAACTCATCTGCCGGGAGTGCCCGGTGCGCACCCAGTGCCTGGCCGACGCCCTGGACAACAGGGTCGAGTTCGGGGTCTGGGGCGGTATGACCGAGCGGGAGCGCCGTTCACTGCTGCGCAAGCACCCCGCGGTCGCCGACTGGGAACCGCTCCTGGAGGAGGCGCGCCGGGTCGGCGACGGCGACGTGGCGCGCTACGCGCGGGAGTACACGGCCGCGGCCTCCTGACCCGCGGGCCGCCGCGTCCGCGACCCCCGCGCGGTGATGGCGCCTGGCACCCCGACCCCACCGACCCCACCGCCGACCCCGCCCGCGGGGCCGCACCACCCCCGCGTGCCCCGCGCGCTCACCCCGTCGTGCCTGCCTGACCCGCGTCGGCCAGCGCGGCGCCGATCCGCCGCAGGCCGTCCAGGTCGTGCACGTCCTCGGGCAGAGCGGCCACCTCGGTCACCCGGACCCCGGGGTGGTCGGACAGCATCCCGTCCCGCAGCAGCCCCTCCCGTCGGCGTGTGCGCACCCGTTCGGCGTGCAGGCGCAGCGCCGCCGCGGCCAGCGGGCGGTCGCCCGCCCTGTCGAGCGCGTCGGCCGCCGACAGCGCCGTGTCCCGGGACAGGTCGACCGCGGCCCCGCCGGGCAGGGGGTGGGCGCGGTTGACGACCAGGCCCGCCAACGGCATCGCGTCCGTGGCCAGGCGCTCGACGAAGAAGGAGGCCTCGCGCATGGCGTCGGTGTCGGGGACGGCGACCACCACGAACGCCGTGCCCGGCGCCCGAAGCAGCCGGTACGTGCGCTCGGCGCGCTCCTGGAACCCGCCGAACACCGTGTCGAACGCGGAGACGAAGGAGCGCAGGTCGTCGAGGAACTGCGCGCCCACGATCTTGCCGATCGCCGACGTCATGAGGTTGAACCCGGCCCCCAGGAGCCGGAAGGCGCCCGTGCTCGCGGGCGCGCTCAGGAACCGGATGAGCCGCCCGTCCAGGAACCGCCCCAGCCGCTTGGGGGCGTCCAGGAAGTCCAGTGCCGACCGGCTGGGCGGGGTGTCCACGACGATCAGGTCCCACTCGCCGGACTGGCGCAGCTGCCCCAGCTTCTCCATGGCCATGTACTCCTGCGTGCCGGAGAAGCTCGTGGAGAGGGTCTGGTAGAAGGGGTTGGCCAGGATCTGCCGGGCGCGCTCGGGGTCGGCGTGCTCCCTGACGACCTCGTCGAAGGTCCGCTTCATGTCCAGCATCATCGCGTGCATGCTGCCCCGCGCCCCCTCCGGCAGCGGCACCGGACGCGGTGTGTCGTCCAGCGACTCCAGCCCCATGGACTGGGCCAGCCGCCGGGCGGGGTCGACGGTGATCACGACGGTCCGGCGCCCGCGCTCCGCGGCGCGCAGACCGAGGGCCGCCGCCGTGGTCGTCTTGCCGACGCCGCCCGACCCGCAGCACACGACGATCCGCGTCCCGGGATCGTCCAGGAGCGCGTCGGTGTCCAGGGCCCGCGCCTCGCGGTCCACACCGCGGGTCGATGCGGCCGATGAGCCGGTCATCGGCTCACCCCCTGCGAGGTCAGGCGCCGGGCCAGACCGTCGAGCCCGGCACGGCCGACCCCGCCCTCCACCAGGGGCAGGTCCACCAGCGGGTGCCCCAGGTCTGACAGCCGCTCGCGCACCCGCCGCTCCAGCGCGACCCGGAGCGCGTGCGCGCGCACCTCCCCGGCCAGGTCCTCGGCCAGCGGGCCGGCGTCCGCCAACCCCGCCGCCTTGAGTCCCGCGGCGAGGTCCTCGACGTCGGGGCCGCCGTCCACGGCCGCGGCCAGGTCCGCCTCGCCCAGCAGCGGCGCACGCACCATGTTCACCACGACCATGCCGACCTCGATCCCCAGCGCCGCCATCTCCGCCACCCCGTCCCGGCACTCCTGCGCGGGCATCTCCTCCAGCAGGGTCACGAAGTGCACCCGGGTCTGCGCGGAGCGGATGACCTCCATGACCTTGTCCGCGTGGTTGCGGATGGGCCCGACCCTGGCCAGCCCCGCCACCTCGGAGTTGACGTTGAGGAACTGGGCGATCCGGCCGGTGGGCGGGGCGTCCATCACCACGGCGTCGTAGTGGAACGGGCCCGTGGAGGGGGCTCCCGAGGGCCGCCCGCGCGCGCCGCGGCGGCGTCGGACCGCCTCGGTCGCCTTGCCGGTGAGCAGGACGTCGCGCAGCCCGGGGGCGATCGTGGTCGCGAAGTCGACCGCGCCCAACCGGTTCAGCGCCTGCCCGGCCCGGCGCATGCCGTAGAACAGCTCCAGGTACTCCAGGAGCGCGGCCTCGGCGTCCGCCGCCAGGACGAAGACCCGGCCGCCGCCGGGCACGGAGACCATCTCGCGCTCCTCATAGGGCAGCGGGGCCTCGTCGAGCAGTGTGGCGATGCCCTGGCGTCCCTCGACCTCCACCAGGAGCACCCGGGCGCCGTCGGCGGCGAGGGCCGTGGCCAGGGCGGTGGCGACCGTCGTCTTACCGGTTCCGCCCTTCCCGGTGACGATGTGCAGGCGGGCACCGGCGCACGCCTGCCCTGGTCGCGGTGGTGGGTGCTCACGCTCGCTCACCTCACGGAGTCTATGCGCGCACGCGCGGCCGGGCCGTGCACGGTCCCCCTCGGTGTTCCGCCCCTCCCGCCCGCGCGCCGTCCCCGGCCGGCCCCGCACCCGTACCGCGTGGGGGACGGCACGCACACGGGGGTGCGCGCGGGTCAGTAAGGTGGCGGCGTTGACGTGCGGTACCGGGTCCGGCCCGGCCGCCGGTTACCGATGGGGGAGTACGTATGAGCAAGTGGGAGTACCAGACGGTGGCGCTGCTGTCGCACGCCACCAAGCAGATCCTCGACAACTGGGGTTCGGACGGGTGGGAGCTGGTCTCCGTCGTCCCGGCTCCGCTGCCCGAGGGCACCGACCCCCGCAACCAGCAGTACGTCGCGTACATGAAGCGGGAACTCTGATGGCCGGCCCCGAGCAGCGCCTCGCCGAGCTGGGCCTGACCCTGCCCGACGTCGTGCCGCCGGTGGCGTCCTACACGCCGACCGTGCGCAGCGGGAACCACGTGTACGTCTCCGGTCAGCTGCCGTTCGTCGACGGCAAGCTGCCCGCCACGGGCAAGGTCGGCGCGGAGGTCACGCCCGAAGCCGCCCAGGAGCTGGCGGCGCTGTGCGCTCTGAACGGGATCGCCGCCGTCAAGGCCGAGGTCGGAGACCTGTCCGCTGTGGTGCGGGTGGTGAAGCTGGGCGGATTCGTGGCCAGCACTCCCGACTTCACCGGGCACCCGGGCGTCATCAACGGCGCCAGCGACCTGATGCGCAAGGTGTTCGGCGACGCCGGTGTGCACGCCCGCGCCGCCGTGGGCGTGGCGGCACTGCCGCTCGACTCCCCGGTCGAGGTCGACATGATCGTCGAGGTCGCCTGACCGGCGTCCGCCGGTGACCGGCCGGGGCCGCCGGAGTCCGGGCCGGGGATGACCCGGGCACGGGCCGTGTGCGAAGGTGCCCTGAGCACGCCACGCGTGCGGGGACGACGCGATCCGTCCTCCCCGGCCGGTGCCAGGGCACCTTGGCGTGGGGGTACCCGGGCCACCGCGCCCGCGGGGCCGCGTGCCGCCCTGGGAGGGGTTCGGCCGCCTCCCCGCCGCCGGCACGCCCCGTGCCGCGTTCGAACCGAGGGAGGACTCGCCATGCCCGAGCCGACAGGTCCCGTGACGCCGCGGCCCGCCGCCACCGTGATGCTCCTGCGGGAGGCGGCCACGGGGACGCCGGTCGAGCACGGGCTGGAGGTCCTGCTCATGCGCAGGGTCGGATCCATGGGGTTCGCGCCGGGCGCCTACGTCTTCCCCGGTGGCGGAGTGGACGGGCGCGACGCCGACGGCGACCTCCCCTGGACCGGCCCCGGCCCGGTGGAGTGGTCCAAGACGCTGGGGACCGACGTCCCCATGGCCCGCGCGCTGGTGTGCGCGGCGGTGCGCGAGACCTTCGAGGAGACCGGGGTGCTCCTGGCGAGCGCGCCCGGAGCCGCCGCGGAGGCGCCCGCGCTGGACACCACCACCGAGGACTGGGAACGCGACCGGCTGGGCCTGATCGACCGCACCCACTCCTTCACCGAGGTCCTGTCCAGGCGCGGGCTGGTCCTGCGCTCGGAGTGGCTGAGGGCCTGGTCCCGGTGGATCACGCCCAGCGCGCAGCCGCGCCGCTACGACACCTGGTTCTTCACCGCCGAACTCCCGCCGGGCCAGCGGCACCGCGACGTCGGCGGCGAAGCCGACCTCACCCGCTGGACCGACCCCGCGACCGTCGCCGGGGAGTGGAGCCGGGGCCGGATGCCGATGCTGCCGCCCACGGTGGTGGCCTGTGCGGAGCTGGCCAAGTGCCGGACCCTGGAAGGTGTGCGGACGGCTCGACGGGATATCGTCCCCTTTGAACCGGACGTTCGGGAAATCGACGGTCAGCTCCGCGTCATTGCCCCCGACGGGGCTGAGTTCCCCGTACCGACACCCGACGCGCGACCCTGACGACCCGCGTGCCAGCGCGGGCCGCGGGGTGGCGGAGAGGTCTCACAGCATGTCCTCCAGACCAGTCCGGTCTCGGCGATCGAAGCGAGGTGCGATGAGGATCGACGGTTCCGGGACACTGCGCGCCAGCTGTGTGCTGTGCCCCAACCCTGGCCCGATGACGTTGGAGGGGACCAACACCTGGATCCTGCGTGAGCCCGGCGCGCGCGGGGTCGTGGTCGTCGACCCCGGCCCCCACGACGAACGCCACCTCGAACGGGTGGCGCGCACGGTGCAGGAGCAGGGCGCGCAGGTGCTGATGACCCTCGTGACGCACCGGCACCCCGACCATTCGGAGGGCTCCCGGTACTTCGCGGAGCTGACCGGGGCGCCCGTCCACGCCGTCGACCCCGCCGTCCGCTTCGCCGGCGCCGGCCTGACCGACGGCGAGCTGCTCTCGGTGGACGGTCTGGGGATCCGGGTGGTCGGGACCCCGGGCCACACGGACGACTCCGTGTGCCTGCTGCTGGAGTCCGACAACGCCCTCCTGACGGGTGACACCGTCCTGGGCCACGGCACTCCCGTCATCGACGGGGACGACGGCCTCAGGCCCTACATGGACTCCCTCTACCGCCTCAGGGACCTGGTGCGCGAGTACCAGGTCCGTACGCTGCTGCCCGGCCACGGTCCCATCCTGACGTCGCCGACGGCGGTGCTGAACTCCTACATCGACCACCGCGAGTCGCGCCTGGACCAGGTCCGCGACGCCGTGGGTGCCGGCGCGACCGAGGTCGAGGAGATCATCGACCGGGTCTACCCGGACATCACGGAGCAGATCCGGTCCGCCGCGAGTTCGTCCGTGCGCGCCCAGCTGCGCTATCTGGCCGACCGCGGCGAACTCCCCGAGGGCGTCGACGCCTGACACCGATCGGCGCGTCCCCGGCCGGACCGCCCTTCGACCCGGCCGGACCGGCGCGCGGCCGGGGCGGCCCGCCACTCCTCAGCAGGTGACGACCACGGTCCCGGCCTTGCGGCCGCTCTCGGCGCGCCGGTGGGCGTCGACGAGGTCCTCCAGCGGGTACACGCCGTCGATGACGGCCCTGATCGCACCGGAGCCGGCCAGCGCGTCCAGGTGGGCGAGGTTGTCGGGGCCCTGCCGCAGGCCGGTGGCCGCGAACCGGCAGGTGCGGCCGCGCCCTCTGGCGGTCCACAGGCTGTGGACGATCGCGGAGGGGTCGGGGGCGGTGGTCAGGTACGTGCCGGTCGGAGTGAGGGCCCGGCGCGCGCGGCCGAAGGAGCTCTTGCCCGCCGCGTCGAAGAAGACGTCGTAGAGGCGGTGCTCCGGTGTCCCCGGGAGGGTGGGGTCCACTCGCGTGCGGTCGATGGTCCGGTCGGCGCCCAGGGACCGCGCCAGCTCGGCGTTGGCGGGCCCGCACACCGCCGTGACCTCGGCCCCGTAGTGCTTGGCGAGCTGTACGCCGTAGCTGCCCACCGACCCTGTGGCACCGTTGACCAGGACCTTCTGGCCGGGCCGTACGGGACCCACGTCCCGGAGGAAGGTCAGTGCGGTCGTCGCCTCGACGACGCTCGCGGCCTCCTCGTAGGCCATGTCGCTGGTGATCGGCGCCATCGGCCGGTCCTGCGGCAGGCGCAGGAACTCGGCGTGCGCGCCGAAGTCGTTCGGGCTGAGGCCGAGGACGCGGTCGCCCGCGGAGAACCGCCGTACGTTCGCGCCCACCGCCGCCACGTCGCCGGCGAAGGCCCCGCCCAGGACGGGGAACCGCGGGCGGGTCGGCCCCGAGTACAGTCGGGCGACGTACGGGCGCCCCGACCGGAACGCGCAGTCGGCCGCGGTGACCGTCGTCGCGCGGACCCGGACCAGGACGTCGTCCGGCCCCGGTTCCGGCGTGGGGAGTTCCCGCGGTTCGAGTACGTCGGGCGGCCCGTAGCGTGGGCAGGTCATCGCTTTCATGGTGCGCCTCCTCAGGCGTCGCCCGCGACCCCGGTCGGCCCGGGGTCGTCGGGGTACTGGAAGACCTCCTCCAACGGCGCGCCGAGCGCCCGGGAGATCTGGAAGGCCATCTCCAGCGTGGGCGAGTAGCGCCCCTTCTCGATGGCGATGACGGTCTGCCGGGTCACGCCGACGCGGTCGGCCAGCTCCGCCTGGGTCATCTCGTCGCGCGCGAAGCGCAGCGCCCGGATGCTGTTGGTGACTCTCGTCTTCCTGGCCACGGTCAGAAACCCCTGCGGTAGGCGACGAGCTTGACGGTCGAGGACGCGACCGCGGCCGCGACGTAGGCCAGGTAGATCGTGTTGGCGATCCAGAAGTGCGGCCACTCCAGCAGGGCGAGGCCGAACGGGACGACCGTGAGGCTGGACATGGCGATGAAGCCGACGTACTCGCCGCGGCGGTCGATCTCCTTGTCCCGCGGGTCCTTCTGGTAGGCGCCCTTGGGCCACAGCGCGGCGGAGACCATGTTGAGGACGATCGTCGCGGCGATCGACACCCCGACGGCCGTCAGCAGCAGAGGCTGGTAGGCCAGGTCCGCGACGTTCGTTCCTCCCGTCCGGGCGAGGACCACCACCAGGTAGGCGGCGGGCACCAGGACCGCTACCGCGAGGTAGATCCAGATGCGCCTCTCCTCGAACGACATGTCCGCTCCTTCCATGATGTCAAACATCCTTGACATCCTCGAACGTAAAGCATCACGGACACCATGTCAATGATTCTTAACATCCTCGGGCAGGGAGAGGCTGCGGCGGACGAGGGGGACCGGCCGCGGACAGCGCTGCGGCCGCCCACCCTCGCGGGTGGGCGGCCGCACAGCGTCATCGCTCCGGTCGGAGCGGCGCGGTGTCCTAGCGGGCGCGGCGGCGCATCCGCTCGACGTCCAGCAGGACGACCGCCTTGGCCTCGATCCGCAGCCAGCCGCGCAGGGCGAACTCGGCGAGCGCCTTGTTCACCGTCTCGCGCGAGGCGCCGACCAGCTGGGCGAGCTCCTCCTGGGTGAGGTCGTGGTGGACGTGCAGTCCGTCCTCGCCCTCCTTGCCGAACTTGTCGGCGAGCTCCAGCAGGGCCTTGGCCACGCGGCCGGGCACGTCGGTGAAGACCAGGTCGGCCATCACGTCGTTGGTCCGGCGCAGACGCGCGGCCAGCGACTTCAGCAGCTGGAGCGACACGTGCGGGCGGCTGGACAGGAACGGGCGCAGGTCGTCGTGCCCCAGTCCCGCCAGCACCGAGTCGGTGACGGCCACGGCGCTCGCGGTACGCGGGCGCGGGTCGAACAGGGAAAGCTCACCGAACATCTCGCTGGGGCCGAGTACGCCCAGGAGGTTCTCGCGGCCGTCCACGGCCGTGCGGGTCAGCTTCACCTTCCCGCTGAGGATGACGTACAGGCGGTCGCCCTCGTCACCCTCGCTGAACAGGGTCTGACCCCGGCCGAGACGGACCTCGCTCACCGAGGCGCGCAGCCCGGCCGTGTCCTCCTCGTCCAATGCCTCGAACAGAGGGGCCTTCCGCAGCACCTCGTTGACTTCGTCCACCACACGTCCTCCTCAAACCTGACCATCAACAGTGTGACGTATATCGCACCCGGGTGTGACACCAGGTCGTTACCTCGGCTTGCCCGCCGGGAGACAACGTGCCCACAACCGCCGACGTCAGCCCATGCGATCTTAGTCGTGGTCGCTATCTATCAGGGCGATCCGCGCCGTGTCACCGGACATTGGTTACATAATCTCGGTCACCTGGGGGAAATCCCGGTGGCCCACGGAGGCCGTCCGCCGGGTCCCGTGGGAGGGAGCCCCTCCCGCCGTGGCGCCTACCCTGTGACGATGCCCCGTGACACACCTGACGCGCCCGTGCGGTCGTCCACTCCGCCGGGCGAGAGCCGACTCGCGCTGGTCCGGCGTGCCCGCAAGATGTACCGCGCACTCGTCGATCTGTACCCCGACGCGCACTGCGAACTGAACTTCACGACCCCGCTCGAACTGCTGGTCGCGACGATCCTGTCGGCCCAGTGCACCGACAAGAGGGTCAACCTCGTCACCCCCGCCCTCTTCGCGCGCTACCCCGACGCGGAGGCCTACGCCTCCGCCGGGCGCGAGGAACTGGAGGAGATGATCCGGTCGACCGGGTTCTTCCGGGCCAAGGCCAACAGCCTCATCGGGTTGGGCCAGGCCTTGTGCGAACGGCACGGTGGCGAGGTTCCGGGGAACCTCGCCGACCTGGTCAAACTACCTGGTGTAGGACGAAAGACCGCAAACGTACTGCTCGGTAACGCCTTCGGTGTGCCTGGTATCACGGTCGACACCCACTTCGGCCGCCTCGTCCGCCGGTTCGGGTGGACCGACGAACAGGACCCCGTCAAGGTCGAGCACGCGATCGGCGCGCTCTTCCCGGCCAAGGACTGGACCATGCTCTCCCACCGCGTGGTCTGGCACGGACGGCGCGTCTGCCACGCCCGTCGGCCCGCGTGCGGCGCCTGCGGCCTGGCCCGCTGGTGCCCGTCCTTCGGGGAGGGGCCGACCGACGAGGCGACCGCGGCCAAGCTGCTCAGGATGCGCTCCTTCGCCTGATGGGAGGGGGCGCGGAACCCGTCGGCGACCGGGGAGGGCGGCGGTGGTTTGTACTCTGATGAACGTGAGTGCGCGCACACCGGCCCGCGGCCGCCCTCCCCGGCGGTGGTCCGACCGGCCTCCCGGCGCCGCCCACCGTGGGGAGGGTCCGAGCACGCGCGGGTCCCGTGGCCCGCGCACGGCGACGGGGACACGCGTGTCCTCCCGGCGTTCTCCGTCCCACGATCCGACCACCGACGGCGCGACAACCCCCGGAACAGGCTCTGCGTATGAATCCGACCCCGCTCTGGCTGGCCTCGCTCACGGACGCCGCCACCACCATGACCGTGCCCGAGCCCATGCGCCCGCCGGGCGAGGGCGGACGGCGGTCCGCGGTGCTCATCCTCTTCGGGGAGGGGCCCCAGGGTCCCGACCTGCTGTTGATCCAGCGCAACGACGGGCTGCGGCGGCACTCGGGCCAGCCGGCCTTCCCCGGTGGCCGGATCGAGCCGACCGACCCCTCCCCCGAGGCGGCGGCGCTGCGGGAGGCCGAGGAGGAGACGGGCCTGATCCGCGACGGCGTCGACGTGGTGGGCCGCATGCCGGAGCTCTACCTGCGCTTCAGCGACTTCCGTGTGGCCCCGGTCCTCGGCTGGTGGCGCGACCCCTGCGAGGTGCGGCCCACCGACACCGTCGAGGTCGCCGCGGTGGCGCGCGTGCCGATCGCGGACCTGGCGGAGCCCGGGAACCGCGTCATGGTCCGCTACGGGAACGGCCTGGGATGGGGCCCGGGCTTTCGCGTGAACGGGATGCTCGTGTGGGGGTTCACCGGCACGGTCGTCGACCGGCTCCTCGTCCTGGGAGGCTGGGAACTTCCCTGGCACCGCGAGGGTCTCACTGACGTGTTCGAAGCAACTCCGCAAGGCCTCAGGCCGGTCGGGTAGCGCTCACATCCTGGAGGGCAATGTGCTCGACGTCGTCCTGTTCGTCCTGCTCCTGCTGTTCGCCATTACCGGCTACCGCCAGGGGTTCATCGTCGGTGTCTTCAGTTTCGGGGGGTTCATCGGCGGTGGCGTCCTCGCCGCGCTCACCGCGCCCGACCTCATCCGTGACTGGGTGGGGGACACGGGCCGCCAGGCGCTGCTGGCCATCGCCGTGGTCTTCCTGTCCGCCGCCCTGGGCCAGTTCCTCGCCTCCTACCTGGGCACCATGGTGCGCAACCAGGTCACGTGGGACTCCGCCCGGGTGATCGACGCGGTGGGCGGCGCGATCGTCAGCGGGCTGTCGGTCCTGCTGGTGGCGTGGTTCATCGGCAGCACGGTGGCCAACTCGGCGCTGCCGTACGTGGCCACGCAGGTGAGGGACTCGCGGATCCTGCAGTCGGTGGACTCGCTGATGCCGGAGGCCGCGCACAACGGGTTCTCGACCTTCCGCCGGATCGTGGACCAGAGCTCCTTCCCGCAGGTGTTCAGCGGGCTCGGTACGGGCGAGCTGGCCGAGGTGGAACCGCCGGACCCGGACGTGCTCACCACGCAGGAACTGATCGACTCCAGCCGCAGCGTGGTGAAGGTGCTCGGGACCGCCCCGGAGTGCCAGCAGCGGGTGGAGGGGACCGGCTTCGTCTACGGCGAGGACCGGATCATGACCAACGCGCACGTGGTCGCGGGTGTCACCGACGACCTGCGGGTGGTGACGCGGGACGGCTACCAGCTCGAGGCGACCCTGGTGCTGTTCGACCCCCAGCAGGACCTGGCGGTGCTGGACGTGCCCGGCCTGGACCTGGATCCGCTGGAGTTCGACCACGAGGCCGTGCAGGGCGACGACGCCGTCGTGGCGGGCTTCCCGCGCAACAGCGGCTTCACGGCCGTACCGGCCAGGGTCCGGGCCAAGCAGACGGCGCAGGGGCCGGACTTCTACCACTCGCAGCAGGTGAGCCGGGAGATCTACCAGGTGCGCGCGGTGGTCCGCCCGGGCAACTCCGGCGGTCCGCTGCTGTCCCCGGACGGATCGGTCTACGGCGTGGTCTTCGCGGCCGCCACGAACGAGGACGAGACGGGCTACGTCCTGACCGCCGACGAGATCGCTGAGAACGCGCAGGCCGGACTGGCGGCCACGGATGAGGTCTCCGCCCAGGTCTGCGAGTGACCGGAGCCGAGCGGCGGCCTCAGGCGGCTCCAGGGGCCGTGCGGCCCGCTTCCCGCCCTGCGGCGGGAAGCGGAGCGCTGCCGGGACGGGTCAGGTCCGGCGGCCGACCCGTGGCGGACGGGGGCCGGGACCGGCCAAGCGGAACGGGCGCCCGCCCGCGAGGGAAGGCGCCCGTGGTCGACCCGGTCTAGTTGGAGCTGGGGTCCTGCGCGTGTTTGGCCGCGAGCGGCCAGCTCATGCGCACGACCGTGCCCTGGTCGGTCGGTTCGATCCTGACCTCGTCGGCGAGCCCGGTGATGACCGCCAGGCCGAGGCCCGGGGAGAACCCGGAGATCCCGCCGGGAGGTGTGTCCTCGCCGTCCAGGAAGAGTCCGTCGAGGATGGGCTCGCTGTGGTCGGCGGACTCCTCCGTGTCCTTGGCCGGGGCACGGTCGGACACGACGACCTCGAAGCGCTGTGTGGCGCTCCCGTTGGCGCGCAGGGGACGGCCCGGGGCGTCGGGTCGACCCCCCGCCGTGTCCTGATCCGCGGCCGAACCGGAGGCGCTGCCATCGATCAGCTGGAGCTGGATCGGCTGTGCGGGGCAGTGGAGCTTGTGGGCCGCCACCGCCCGTGAGCAGGCCTCACCGACCGCCAGTCTGATCTCGTCGATCGCCGAGGCGGCGATGCCGGCCCGGCGTGCGACCGTCGCGGCCATGAGCCGCGCGGTGCGCACGTGGGCCGGAAGCGCGCTGATGGTGAGCGTGATGGTTGCCATCGCTCGCTCAGGGCTACTTGGAGGAACGCTTGTCAATGGCTTCCTGCACCGAGCCGTGGATACCGAAGACCTTCGTGAGACCGGTGATCCGGAAGATCTTCAGGATGCGCTCCTGGGTGCAGACCAGGTCGAGCGTGCCGTCGTGCGCGCGGACGCGCTTCAGGCCGCCCACGAGCACTCCGAGCCCCGTCGAGTCGAGGAACTCCACCTTCTCCATGTTGACCACGAGGTGGAAGTTGCCCTTGTTGACCAGATCGATCAGCAGCTCGCGGAGCCGGGGCGCGGTATAGACATCGATCTCACCCTCAACGACGACGATCTCGGTGTCGCCCTCGGTGTAATGATCAAGCTTCAAGTCCACTAGTCCTCCAGCGCCGAACCGCGAATTCTCGCGAATGATCTCTGCCGGGCGTTACCCCACCAGGACGCATTCAACCACGGCTGTCAGGTGTGTCTTCCTGTCCTGTACAAAAAACCGTGACTTCGCGGCACTCTTCCCTCGGATGTCACACTGAAACCGATGCGCATCAGTGTCTCCACCTTGGTCGGAGGACGTCGAACGTGTCCAGTGAGGAGGGGTCTCGGATGAGGCGACCGGAGCCCGTGCTTCCCGGTGTGTGGCGTGACGATACCCGGTACCCGCAGGTGACCCACATCGAACACGTGGCCCGCAACGACGGCGTCAGCGGGGAGTGGCCGGAATGGACACCGCCCCACCTGGTCGACAGGCTCGCCGAACGCGGGATCACGGGTCCGTGGTCCCACCAGGCTGCCGCCGCCGACCTCGCTCGTTCGGGCCGTGATGTGATCATAGCCACGGGTACCGCCTCGGGAAAGTCACTCGGGTTCCTTATGCCCGCCGCGGAGGCGGTTGACGCGGGTGGAACCGTGCTCTACCTCTCGCCGACCAAAGCGCTCGCCCAGGACCAGCTCCGCTGGATCACCGAGTTGGGCCTGCCGGGCCTGCGCGCGGCCGTCTACGACGGCGACACCTCGGTCGAGGAACGCTCGTGGGTGCGCGAGCACGGCAATTACGTCCTCACCAATCCGGACATGCTCCACCACGGGATCCTGCCGCGTCACGGGGCGTGGTCGCGCTTCCTGCGGCGGTTGCGCTACGTGGTGATCGACGAGGCGCACCGCTACCGGGGGGTCTTCGGCTCGCACGTGGCGCAGATCCTGCGGCGGCTGCGCCGGGTGTGCGCCCGGTACCGGTCCGAGCCGGTGTTCGTGCTCGCGTCGGCGACCTCCGGCGCCCCCGCGGAGAGCGCCACGCGGCTGACGGGGGTGCCCGTCACGGCCGTGGACGAGGACGGCTCGCCGCGGCCGGGGATGTCGGTGGCACTGGTGGAGCCGGAGCTGACCGATCTGACGGGGGAGAACGGTGCTCCGGTGCGCCGGACCGCGCCGTCCCAGGCCGCCGAAATGCTCGTTGACCTGGTGCGGGACGGGGTGCGCACGCTCGTGTTCGTGCGCTCGCGGCAGGGGGCGGAAGTCGTCGCGATGACCGCCCAGCGCCTGTTGTCGGAGCGGGGCGACCACACGCTGGCGGGGCGGGTGGCCGCTTACCGGGGCGGCTATCTGGCGTCGGAACGGCGCGGTCTGGAGGAGGCGCTGCGCTCGGGTGAACTCCTGGGACTGGTGAGCACCAACGCGCTCGAACTCGGGGTCGACATCAGCGGGCTCGACGCCGTCCTCATCGCCGGATGGCCGGGCACCCTGGCGTCGCTGTGGCAGCAGGCGGGCCGCGCCGGACGGCGCGGCGAGGACGCCCTGGCGGTGTTCATCGCGCGCGACGACCCCCTGGACACCTACCTCGCCCACCACCCGGATGCCATTTTCGGACGCTCAGTCGAGGCCACGGTCCTTGACCCGGAAAACCCCCACATCTTGGATCCCCACCTGTGTGCGGCCGCCCAGGAGCTGCCGATCACGCGTGAGGACTTCGCGATGTTCGGATCCGCAACGGAGGGGCGACTGGCCGAACTCGTCTCGCGGGGATTGTTGCGCAAGCGTCCGAGGGGCTGGTTCTGGACCAGCAATGAAAGGGCAAGTGACCTCGCCGATATTCGGGGCGCGGGTGGCCCTCCCGTGCAGATCGTGGACATCGGCAGCGGGCAGCTGCTCGGGGAGATCGACGAGGCCGCCGCACACGGCACCGTCCACCCCGGAGCGGTCTACCTCCATCAGGGGGCGACCTATCTGGTGGCGGACCTGGACCTGGAGGAGGGCGTCGCCCTGGTGCGCGCCGAGGAGCCGCCGTACAGCACGTGGGCGCGCGACACCACGGACATCACGGTCCGCTCCACCCTGCGCCGGGAGGAGTGGCCGAGCGGGGCGGTGGTGAACTTCGGCGAGGTCGAGGTGCGCCGCCAGGTGGTGGGGTTCCTCAAGCGCGACGTGCGCACGGGTACGGTCCTGGGCGAGCAGCCCCTGGACATGCCCGAGCGGACCCTGCCCACCCGGGCGGTGTGGTGGACGCTTCCCGCCGACGGGGAGGCCCGCCTGCGCAAGGAGGACGTGCCGCTGCTGGGCGCCGCCCACGCCGCCGAGCACGCCGCGATCGGCCTGCTGCCGCTTCTGGCGACCTGCGACCGATGGGACATCGGTGGTGTGTCGACCGCGGTGCACGGTGACACCGGCCTGCTGACGGTGTTCGTCTACGACGGCTACGCGGGCGGTGCGGGCTTCGCGGACCGGGGGTACACCCGGGCACGCGAGTGGCTCACCGCCACCCGGTCGGCGATCGCGGACTGCGAGTGCGACCAGGGCTGCCCGTCCTGCATCCAGTCCCCCAAGTGCGGGACCGGCAACGAGCCGCTGAGCAAGTCCGGGGCCCTGCGCCTGCTGGACGAGGTCCTCGTCACGGCCTGAGGCCGTCCACAGGCTGTGGACGGCCCACCGCGTGCGGGGTCGGCCGGGTCCCCTCGCCGGCGTGGCACCGGCGAGGTTGTCCACAGGTCGTGGACGGGGGCTTTCGCCCGCGCCCCGGCCGCCCGAACCTGGTCTGGGGGCCGTCACCGCGTCGGCCCCGACCAGGGAGGTCCCATGCCCGCACCACGGCTCCTGCCGCCCGACGACCACGGTATGACCACGGCCGAGTACGCCCTGTGCACGGTGACGGCCGTCGCGTTCGCGGGCGTCCTGTACGCCATCCTCACCAGCGACACCGTCCGGGACCTGCTCACCAGCCTCGTCGTCGATGCGCTCGGCTCCGGGTTCTGACCGCGGCTCCGCCACCATGGAGACCGCGATGGTGCTGCCCTCGCTCCTGCTCGTGCTGGTCCTGGCCCTGGGCGCCGTCGCCACGGCGGCGGCCCACCTCTCCTGCGCCGACGCCGCGCGCGTGGGCGCCCGTGCCCTGGCCCGTGGGGAGAGCGCCGAGCGGGCCCGCGCGCTGGCGCTGTCCGCCGCGCCCGACAACGCCGAGGCCGCTCTGGTCGTCGGCGCCGACACGGCCCAGGTCACGGTCCGCGTCGAGTTCCAGGTGGGTCCGGGGCTGTCCCTTCCGGTCCGGGCCGAGGCCACCGCGCCACGGGAACCGGAGGTGTGATCCGTGCGCGCCGACACCGGGTCCGCCACCGTCTGGTGGGTGGCGCTGTGCACCCTGCTGTGGTTCCTCACCCTCGCCGTGCTCATGACGGCCTCCGTACGGATCGACCGGGACCGGGCGACCACCGCCGCCGACTTCGCCGCGCTCGCGGCCGCGGCCCGGGCCGCGCAGGGCGCGGACCACGCCTGCGAGCGGGCCCGCGCCATCGCCGAGGCCAACCGGGCCGCACTCCACACCTGTGGCCTCGACGGCCCGGTCGCCGAGGTGTCGGTGTCAGTGCCCTCCTCCGTCCTGGACCGGACCATCACCGCCCGAGCCCGGGCGGGCCCGGCCCACGCCGTCCGGCCCATCGACTGAACCCTCCGCGGCGGTCGGGGACGGGCCACCCGGCGCGGGGCGGTCCACGCCCGGGACGCGGGCGCACGTGCCCGGCGTGCGGGCATGTGGGTCACGGCAGGGCCCGGGCCAGCAGGTCCGCGGCCATCGGGACGATGCCGATCAGCACGAACGCCGGCAGGAAGCACAGGCCCAGCGGCGCCACCACCAGCACCCCCAGCCGTTCCACGCGGGCGGTCGCCCGGGCCCTCAGCTCACGCCGCAGATCGGTGACGTGCCGGTCCAACAGGTCGGCCACCGGGGCTCCGGTGTCGGCCGCCCGCGCGAGGTCGCGGCCCACCGCGGCCAACGGCTCGGGCAGCGCCGACCGCCGCCAGGCCTGCTCGGGATCGGCTCCCAGCCGGAGCCGTTCGGCCACCGCCGCCAGCTCCGCGCCGAGCCGCCCGCCCACCGCACGCGCCACCGGGGGCAGACACCCCTGAACCGTCGCTCCGGCCCGCACACCGGCGGCGAGCAGACCGATCACCACGGGCAGGTCCCCCGTCACGGGCAACCGGTCGGGTCGGACCCGGCCGCGACGTGCCCGAATCCACAGGGCCGTGCCCGCCCCGGCGGCGACCAACCCGCCCACCGGGCCGAACACCGCCGCCGCCGCGGACACCGCGAACGCGGCGGCCGCGGCGAGCATGACCGAACGGACCGGGGGACCGGCCCGGCGGGGGGCCGGACGCATCAGGCTCAGCCGTCTCGCCGCTCCGCCGCCCATCGCCACCCATGTCGCCAGCGACCCGAAGAACACCACGGCCAACGCACCCATCCGTTCCGCCCCCGTCCTCCACTCAGCGATGATCCAAGGCCCGAACACCCTGGCCACGGCACCGGGCGGCCCCGCCGAACGGAGTCGCCCGCCCGTCCTTCCCGGAACCGGCGGCCGGACCGAGAGCCGACCGCGCTCAGGGCTCGGCCAGGGCGGAGCGCACCATGCGCAGGGTCCACCACGCCCCCAGCAGGTCGAGCACCACGCCCAGCGCCAGGCACGCCAGACCCAGCGGTGTGGTGAACAGGAAGACCAACGGAGACCCGCCGAGCCCGGACGCCATCAGCAGCCCCACCAGCGGCAGCCCGCCGAGGACCATGGCCGTCGTGCGCGGCCCCGCCGTGCGCGCGGCCGCTTCGGCACGCCGTTCCTCCTGTTCGGTCAGTCCTTCGGCGAGTGTGTCCACCACGTCGGCGAGTGGCGCTCCCGTGTCCGCGGCGACCTCCCAGCACACCGCCAGGTAGCCCAGCCCGCCCAGATCCGGATCACGCCCGGCCGCGGCACGCAGCGACGCGGTATCGCTCACGCCCGCCAGAGCCGGTCCGGCTTCGTCGGCCGACAGCCGAAGTGCGTCCCAGGGCGGTTGGCCGGCGCGTAACTCCGTGGCCAGGACCCGGCAGAGCGCTATCACCGCCCGGCGGCGCGCCGTTGCCTCACGGGCGCCGGACGACCTCATCGGTCCGCGGCGGGCGTTCAGCAGACGGCGCCCTACCGATGGCGGCCACCCGAGCGGGCCGCCGCGCCGCCGGGCGCCGCTCCGGGGGAGCACGTCCGCCAGCCTTCGGCGTTCGCCGGACGGAACGAGGGACAGCAGCACGAGGCCGACGGCGCACACGAGCAGCAGGGTCACCCTCGTTCCCGCCCCTCGCCCGGCGCCCGCTGCCGCCCCACGCCCGGCCACCGGCCCCGGGCCCGCGTCCCCGAGCCCTGCCGCACCCGGTCGACTGCTCGCCTCGCTCCTTCGTCGCCGTCGCCGCCCCCGTCACGCGCGTCGCGGACCCGAGCCGCCGTCGGGCGTGCCCGGGCGTCCTCGGTCGCGGCCGGCGCGTCCCTCCCGTCGGGCGGGCGGCTCCAGTCCTGGTCCAGCGCCTCCCGCGTACTCGACTGCGGGCTCGGCGCCGGTCGGTTCCCGGCCGGGGAGCGTGCTCGCCCGGGTGGGAGACCGCTCGGCTCGCGCCAGTGGCCGCCCAGGCGAGCGTCCAGGTCCGCCACCGCGGGGAACTCCCGGCAGGTGCCGTCGGGGGTGAAGGACACCGCGGGAACCGCGTGCACCAGGCCGGAGCGGTCGCGCCGCAGAACACGCAGTTCGGACAGGCGCCGCCCCCGGGCGTCGCGGACCAGGTGCACCACCAGTGCCCGGGTGGCCGCGAGCTGGCTGTGCACGGCGGCGCGGCCGAGACCGGCCGCGCACCCCAGCGCCTCGATCCGGGCCGGGACGTCCTCGCCGCCGTTGGCGTGGAGCGTGCCGGCCCCACCCCCGTGACCGGTGTTGAGAGCGCCCAACAGCGGCACGATCTCCGGCCCCCTGGCCTCGCCGACCACGAGCCGGTCCGGTCGCATCCGCAGCGCCTGGCGCACCAGGACCTCCAGCGACACCTCACCGCTGCCCTCGATGTTGGCCGGACGGGTCTGGAGCCGGACCACGTGCGGATGCTCCGGCCGCAGTTCGGGGGAGTCCTCGGCGAGTACGATCCGCTCCCCGGCCCACACCAGGGACAGCAGTGACGACAACACGGTCGTCTTGCCCGCCCCGGTGCCGCCGCTCACCAGGAACGGAGCGCGGGCGGTGACCAGGGCGCGCAGGAGCGCGGCCCCGGCCGGGGTCAACGTCGCGCACGCCACCAGCTCGTCCAGGCCGAACACCCGGCTGGGCGGCATCCGCAGGGAGATACAGGCGCCGTCCGGAGCCACCGGTGGCAGGACGGCGTGCAGTCGGGCACCGCTCGGCAGCCGGGCGTCCACGTAGGGCACCGCGGCGTCGAGTCGCCGGCCCGCCTGCGCGGCCAGCCGTTGGGCCAGGCGGCGGACCTCGTCGGTCGAACCGAACCGCACGTCGGTACGGCGCAGGCCGTCCCCGTCGTCCACCCACACCTCCTCGGCCCCATTGACCAGGACGTCGGTGACCCCGGAGGTCATCAGTGCCTCCAGCGGGCCGGTCCCCGACAGCTCGGCGGCCAGCCGCCGGGTCAGGGCCAGCAGCTCCGTGTCGCCCAGGACTCCGCCTTCCGCGCGCAGCGCGGCCGCGACGGAGGACGGGGTCACGGGTTCCCCCGCGTCCACCAGGCGGTCGCGGACCGTCTCCGTCACGCGGACCGCGCGGGCGCTCACCGTGCCTCCCGTGCCCGGGACAGCTCGGCGACGGCGCGGTCGGCGAACCCGGCCAGGGGCGAGCGCCGGTGCCGGGCCGGGACCCGGCCCGCGGCCAGGTCCCGGTCGAGCCCCGGCTCGTCCGGCAGGTCCGCGCCCAGCGGCAGTCCGAGCGTCCCGGCCACGGCGTCGGCGGTCAGTTCGCCGTGGGCGCCGCGCACCACGACCTGGACCGACGCGGACTCCTCCACCAGCCAGGGCACCATCCGTGCCGCCGCCACCACGGAGGGGACGTCGGCGGGCACCACCACGTAGACGACGTCCGAGCGGTTGAGGAAGACGGCCGACGCCGGAGCGGGGGCGCGGGGCAGGTCCGCGACCACGAGATCGGTCCCGTGCCGGGCGGAGGCCAGAACGGCTCGGGCCGCCCCCACGGGCAGCGGCCCCGTCGTGGCCGGACCCGAGCTGCGCGTCCAGGTCAGGACGGAGATCCGGGGCGTTCCCGGCAGGCCCTCGCGCAGATCGCGCCAGTGCACCCGGCCGTGGCGCACGAGGAGGTCGCCCCACCCCGTGCGGTCGCCCGAACCGGTGTCGTCGCACCCGAGGTAGAGGTCGGAACCGCAGCCCAGGGGGTCGGTGTCGAGCAGGGCCGTGGAGCGCCCCGCCCGTTCACCCGCCAGGGCGAGGGCCGCCCCGAGCAGGCTCGATCCCGCGCCGCCGCGGCCTCCGACGACCGACACGGTGGGCGCCGGGGCCCGGGCGGGGGCTTCGGCCCGCGCCAGGAGGCCGGCCAGGGCGGACTCGTCCCTGGGCAACAGCAGCTGTGCGGTGCCGGATCCCGGTGGTGCGGCGGGCGCGGGCCGGGTCCCGTCGGTGGTGCGGCCCACCACGACGAGGCGGGGGTGCGGGGGAGGATCGGCCGTGCGCAGCGCGGCGCGCAGGTCGGCGCCGACCACGGCCAGCGGAGCGTGGGTCCAGGAGCGCAGTGCCTGGTCCACGGTGCGGGCGACGTTCACCTCGGTGGAGGCGGCCGAGGCCAGTCGGAGGAGGTCGTCGAGGAGGGCGGGGTCGGCGGTGGCGAGCAGGGGGCGGGAACGAACGTCCAAGGCGGTCTCCGGAGGCGGGAAGTCGTACTTCCGACCATCGGTGACGCCGGCTCGCCGCGAAAGGCCCGATCGTGATCTGTGGACAACGTCGGGCGGCGCCGCCATCGGCGCGGGCAGTACTGTCAGCGCCGACCGCGCGGAGGGCGTGTACGGGCCCCTCGGAGCGGGGGCACCCGATCCCACCCGACGGGCGGGATACGCGTACGGGGGCGAACGCGCATCCCTGCCCGACAGGCGAGAGGAGCGGACATGGAGACGGTCTCGCAGGGGGAGGGAGACCGTCGATCGCGTCCGGTCCCGGGGGGAGAGGACCGGGCCCACTCTCTGGAAGGGCACGCCGGCACCGAAGCGCCGACCACCATCGAAAGACCTGGTCACGCACGCGTTCACGCGAGAACAGCGGTGGCCCCGCGGCGGAGGGCGGTGGGATCGCGATCGTGTCGCGAACTCCGACCGCCGGGCTTCGGCAGCGAGGCGGGCACCGTTCCCTCGTGGAACGCCGTGACCGACGCTACCACGGCATCTGCGTATCGGTTCGGGAATCCGATCGGAAAACTTGGGGCAACCGTCTTTTCGGAACGCCGTCCCACGCGTAGAAAGAAAGCAGTTGGTGGCGAAGACCCACCCCGACTCGGCGCCCGGGAACCCACGCGCCTCTTGGCCGCGTAAGGCCGGTCTAGGTCGGGCAAGTCGACATCGTGCCTGGTCAGACGATGAGAACGGACGCCTGTTAGCCCGGTCCGACGAGTCGGAAGCGGCGCCTCGAGAGGTCTTCTGGGGCGCCGTTCGCCATGCATGTGCAGATGCAGACGCCAATCCGAAACATTCCCCGATAGGAGAGCGTGACCGAACCGATATCGTTCACGTCTGCTACTGGTGGGTAATTGAACGAGTTTGCGAACTCGGGGCCATTCTGTCGGATGTGCGCCGGGGCGCTCAGCCGCGTTTGAGCGCCTCGCAGGTGGCAAGGGAGTCCTGTGCGCCGGCCCGCACGGCGCGGCAGCAGTACACCACCCACGCCGCCACCCCCTCGGGAGTGCCGCCCATGTACCCGCGCAGCGCCGGAGCGTACTCGTCCTTCAGAGTCTGGTGCCCGAGTTCGGAGGTCACCAGGGACTTCGGGTCCAGGCCCCGCTCCACCAGCGTCAACCGCTCCGCCGCGCGCGCCACCAGGCCGTCGCCCCACCCGAACGGGCGGATCGACATCAGCTCGCCGTGCACCAGTGCCGACGTCACCAGCGCGGGCACCGACGTCCGGGCGCCCAGCAGTGCGTACAGGCCCTCCAGGCGCGCCATCGCCACCGACGGCTCCGGCGCGGGGCCCAGCTCCAGTGGGTCCTCGACCCGTTCGCCCGCCAGCCTCGGTCGGCCCAGGGCCTCCCCCGAGACCGCGTCGGCCGCCACCAGGGTGTGCATCCGGGCCAGCGCCTGCCGCGGCGCCTTGGGCCAGGTGTCCACCAGCGTCCCCAGCTCACCGGACACGCGGAGCGCGCCCTTGATCCGGGTGTCGTACACGTGCCCGTCCCGGATCTCGTCCATCGAGACCTCGGCGCCCTCCAGCGCCGCCGACGCGCAGGCGCCGCGCAGGGAGGACTCCATCGACACGTCGCTGCTGCGACGGCGCAGGATGCGGTGGCCCAGGAGCTTGTCGACCAGGGCACGGGTCTCGGCGACGGCGTCGCTCACACCGGGCAGTTCGGCGATCCGCGCCAGCGGGTCGGGCAGGGAGTCAGAAGTCGGTTCGCTCACGGAGAACAACACTACGCGCCGGTAACCGGCGGAGCCGACACCGGCTCCGCCGAGTTTCCGGCCAGGTCGGCGCCGACCGCTCGTCGCGGCTCGACGACCGTTCGCCGTCCGTTCGTCGCGCGCCCGGAGGTCCCCGCCGCTGGACCGGCGCCCGGCTGTTCCCGCGGTATGGACCACATGATTAATTGGGTGTTAATCGCCAACGTAAGGAGAATCACAGTGGCTGACAGCACTCCCCCGAGCCAGGAGACACTGTCCAACCTTCTCCACGAGACCCGCAGTTATCCGCCGCCCGCCGACCTCGCGGCCGACGCCAACGTCAAGGCCGACGCCTACGAGGCCGCCGCCGCGGACCGTCTCGGCTTCTGGGAGGAGCAGGCCCGACGGCTCCAGTGGGAGCAGCCCTGGGACACCGTCCTGGACTGGAACCCGCCGTTCGCCAAGTGGTTCGACGGCGGTCGGATCAACGCCTCGGTCAACTGCGTGGACCGGCACGTCGACGCCGGTCTGGGCGAGCGGGTCGCCCTCCAGTGGGAGGGCGAGCCGGGCGACACCCGCACCATCACCTACGCCGAGCTCAAGGACATGGTCTCCCAGGCGGCCAACGCGCTGACCCAGCTCGGTGTGGCCAAGGGCGACCGCGTCGCCATCTACATGCCGATGATCCCCGAGACGGTCGTCGCGATGCTCGCCTGCGCGCGCGTCGGCGCCGTCCACATGGTCGTCTTCGGCGGATTCTCCGTCGACGCCCTCGGCCAGCGCCTGGACGACAGCCAGGCCAAGCTCGTCATCACCGCCGACGGCGGCTACCGGCGCGGCAAGGCCAGCGCGCTCAAGCCCGCCGTGGACGGCGCCGTCGCCGACCGCCCCGCCGTCGAGAAGGTCCTCGTCGTCCGCCGCACCGGCCAGGACGTGGAGTGGACCGACCGCGACGTGTGGTGGCACGAGGTCGTCGAGACCCAGAGCACCGAGCACACGCCCGAGGCGCACGAGGCCGAGCACCCCCTGTACATCATGTACACCAGCGGCACCACGGCCAAGCCCAAGGGCATCCTGCACACCACGGGCGGCTACCTCACCCAGGTGTCCTACACCCACTGGGCGGTGTTCGACCTCAAGCCCGAGACGGACGTCTACTGGTGCGCCGCCGACATCGGCTGGGTGACCGGGCACTCCTACATCGTCTACGGCCCGCTCTCCAACGCCGCCACCGTGGTCATGTACGAGGGCACCCCGGACACCCCGCACCGCGGGCGCTTCTGGGAGATCATCGAGAAGTACAAGGTCACCATCGCCTACATGGCGCCCACGGCGATCCGCACCTTCATGAAGTGGGGCGACGAGATCCCCGCGAAGTACGACCTGTCCAGCCTCCGCGTGATCGGTTCGGTCGGCGAGCCCATCAACCCCGAGGCCTACGTCTGGTACCGGGAGAACATCGGCGGCGGCAGCACGCCCGTGGTCGACACCTGGTGGCAGACCGAGACCGGCGCCATCATGGTCAGCCCCCTGCCGGGCGTGACGGCCGGCAAGCCCGGCGCCGCGATGCGCGCCCTTCCCGGCATCGTGGCCGACGTCGTGGACGAGAGCGGCGAGTCCGTCCCCGACGGCGACGGCGGCTTCATCGTCATCCGCGAGCCGTGGCCGTCCATGCTCCGCGGCATCTGGGGCGACCCCGAGCGCTACAAGGACACCTACTGGTCGCGCTTCGAGGGCCTGTACTTCCCCGGCGACGGGGCCAAGAAGGACGAGGACGGCGACCTCTGGCTGCTCGGCCGCGTGGACGACGTCATGCTCATCTCCGGCCACAACATCTCCACCACCGAGGTCGAGTCCGCGCTGGTCTCCCACCCCCGCGTGGCCGAGGCCGCGGTCGTGGGCGCGGCCGACAAGGTGACCGGCCAGGCCATCGTCGGCTTCGTGATCCTGCGCGGCGGAGGCGAGGAGGTCCCCGAGGACCTCGTCCAGGAGCTGCGCAACCACGTCGGCGCCTCGCTCGGGCCCATCGCCAAGCCGGCGCGCCTGCTGGCCGTGCCCGAGCTGCCCAAGACCCGCTCCGGCAAGATCATGCGCCGACTGCTGCGCGACATCGCCGAGCACCGGGCGATCGGTGACACCTCCACGCTCACCGACTCCTCGATCATGGACGTGATCGCCAAGCAGCTGCCCTCGGCCTCGACCGGCGAGTGAGCGGCGGCGGCCCCGGTCGGGACGCCCGACGGGGGCCGCGCCCACGACACGCGGCGGTGTCCCGGCCCCTCCGGACCGGGACACCGCCATTCGCGCACGAGTGTGACCGAACGGAACACCGGCGTTGTGCGTGCCGTGTGAGGCCCGCGAGGTGGGGCATGTGCGAGGATGCGGAGGATCATCCGCGTGTTCGGACCGAGAGAAGGGAACCCCCACGATGGTGGACAAGCCGGGTGCCGGTGAACCTGGCGCTCCCAGCGGCACCGACCGTTCCATCGGTGAACTGGTCTCCGACGCCACCGACAACCTCTCGCGGCTGGTGCGCCTGGAGATCAAGCTCGCCAAGCTGGAGGCCAAGGCCGACGCCGTCAAGATCGGCAAGGGCATCGGCGAGTTCCTCGCCGCGGGCGTGATCCTCCACCTCTTCGTGATCCTGCTGTCGGTGACGATCGGGCTCGGACTCTGGGAGATCTTCGACCTCCCGCTCTGGGGCGCGTTCGGCATCGTCACGCTCTTCTACCTGCTGGTCGCCGTCGCCTTCGTCCTGACCGCGCTGATCAACTTCCGTCGGCGCCAGGGGCTCGCCCGCACGGCCGAGACCTCGTCCCGGCTCGTGGCGATCCTGCGCGGGGACATCCGACCGCCCAAGGGCGAGCGGTCCGTGGTCGCGGCCACGACCGACCAGGCACCCGTCTCCTCCGACTCCTCCGTCTAGTACCGCGACGAGGTGTTGGACGACTCGGCCGCCTACGTCGACGGCCCCTGGACCCATCGCGTCGTCAGCGCGGCGGGCACGCGCTTCCACGTGGCCGAGGCCGGCGAGGGTCCGCTCGTGCTGCTGCTGCACGGCTTCCCGCAGTTCTGGTGGGCGTGGCGGTCCCAGCTCGTCGCCCTCGCCGCGGCGGGGTACCGCGCGGCCGCCGTCGACCTGCGCGGATACGGGGCCAGCGACAAGCCTCCGCGCGGCTATGACCTGGTGACGCTCGCCCAGGACGCCGCCGGCCTCGTGCGGTCCCTCGGCGAGGGCGAGGCCGTCGTGGTCGGACACGGCATCGGCGGCGTCATCGGGTGGACCATGACGGCCTACCACCCGCGTACCGTCCGGGCCCTCGCGACCCTGGCGGCGCCGCATCCGGGGCGAACGGCACGTCTGGCGGCCTCCGGCGGTCCCGGCGTCCGCCACATGCTCAGGGCGCAGGTGCCGATCCTGCCCGAGCACCGGCTCCTGGCCGACGGCTGTGTGCGCGTCGGCGACCTGATCCGCGAGTGGAGCGGCCCCGGATGGCCGGACGCCGAGGCCGAACAGCGCTACCGCCAGGCCTTCGCGATCCCGAAGGTCTCCCACTGCTCCCTGGAGTACCACCGCTGGATGTTCCGGTCCCGTTGGCGCCCCGACGGCGCCCGCTACGCCGCCCGGATGCGCACCCCCGTCCGAGTGCCGGTCCTGCAACTCCACGGCGACCTCGACCAGGCCTGTCCCGCCGACGCCGCACGCGTCGCGCGCCGCCTCGTCGTCGGGCCGTACCGTTGGAGGCAGGTGGCGGGTGCGGGGCACTTCCCGCACGAGGAACGCCCCGAAGAGGTCTCCGGCGCGCTCGTGGAGTGGCTGGCGGACGTGGACGGGACCCGTGGTGGGCGCTGAGGAAAGGGTGGTGGAGCGATGGCGACGGCATCGGTGACCGGAGGCGGCCCGGGGCGGGGCGAGGGCCGGGACCGCGACGTGTCCGGGCGCGCGCAGAACCAGCGCCCCCGGGACCGGTACGGCCGACCTCTGCCGCACGGCAGCCGGGGCGAGGTCGAGCGTGTTCCGGACGACGCCGAATTCACCGCGGAGGAAGGTCTGGAAGAGGCCCAGCGGCTGCTCGACTCGGGGTACGCTTTCACCGCCCACGAAGTCCTCGAAGCCGTGTGGAAGTCCTCCCCCGAACCCGAGCGGGAACTGTGGCGGGGACTCGCCCAGACGGCCGTCGGGGTGACCCACGCCCAGCGGGGGAACACGGTGGGCGCGGCGCGCCTGCTCCGGCGCGGCGCGGACCGTGTGGAGGCGTTCGGGCCGCGTGCGCCGCACGGTGTCGACGTGGGGAGTGTGGCGGCCTTCGCCCGTGGCCTGGCCGACGATCTGGACGCTGGGCGGGCCCGTCCCGGTGACGGGATCGATCCGTCGGGCATGCGGTTGCGCGGCGCCTAGCGCGCGGTCCGGGACCGGTTCCCGTCCCGGCAGGGCCGGGGCGCTGGTGTCAGGGGCGCGTTCGAGGACCGTGTCCGGTGGAGTCGCGGTGCAGATGCGGCTCAGGGGCCGGGGGCGGCCGGTGGGGCCGAAACACGGGTAGGTCGACGGCGACCGGGGCACTGCCTGGTGCTCATGGGGTTGCCGGTGCGTGTGCGGCGCTGGAGCGCCCCCAGAGCCGGAGCGCTGGTCCATCGCCCTCCGGCCGCGTTTGTGCCGGCTCACGTCTCGGGCGTGCTCTGATGCCGTCTGACGCCGTCTGGTGCGAATAAGAACTTCTGTATCGAAATAAGGCCTTTAACGTTAACATCGTATTACGGCATTATGGGAAACAGAAAAAGCGGAATGTCATCGATAAAGGCATTTATCCGCTTCCCAAGATCACCAAGTGATCACATCTTTGATCTCTCTTGGGGAAATGCTGAATCGGCTCTCACCTTTATTCGGCGGCGTGCGTAGAATCCCCGGACCACCGCCCGTGCGCGGAAAGTGCGGGCGGGGCGCTCCACAACCAAAGGTGGCACCGCTTCGACCCCGCCAAGCGTGCCGTCGGGCCAGCTCAGGCACCTCCGGACGGCGGTACGTCCACGGCCGCGCGCGGGACCGGCGCCCACGGGGTGAGCCGTTCCGGGCGTGTCCGGGGACGGGGGCCGAAACGGTCGTGCCCGTCGCAAGGAGGACGGATTGTCTGGGCTCAACCTCGCCGCGGAAAGCGGCACGGCCCTAGCACTGGAAGGCAGCGACTTCACACTCGTCATCATCGTCATGGTGGTGGCGCTCCTGGCCCTCGCCGTCGCGGGGATGCTGGTGCGTGAGGTCCTGGCCGCCGGTCAGGGCACAGAGCGAATGCGCAACATCGCGTTCGCGGTACAGGAAGGAGCGGCGGCCTACCTGAAACGACAGTTCCGCACCCTCGCGGTCTTCGTCGTCCTCATCCCGCTCCTGCTCCTCCTGCTCCCCGCGGACTCCTGGGCCATCGCCATCGGCCGGTCGGTGTTCTTCGCCCTCGGCGCACTGCTGTCGGCGGCGACCGGATTCATCGGGATGTGGCTGGCCGTCCGCGGCAACGTCCGGGTCGCGGCCGCGGCGCGCGGCGGTGACTCCGCCGCCGGCCACACCGCCATGCGGATCGCCTTCCGCACCGGCGGAGTGGCGGGCATGATCACCGTCGGACTCGGCCTGTTCGGCGCCGCCACCGTGGTCATGCTCTACCGCGGCGACGCGCCCATCGTGCTGGAGGGCTTCGGCTTCGGTGCCGCGCTGCTCGCCATGTTCATGCGTGTGGGCGGCGGGATCTTCACCAAGGCCGCCGACGTCGGCGCCGACCTGGTCGGCAAGGTCGAGCAGGGCATCCCCGAGGACGACCCCCGCAACGCCGCCACCATCGCCGACAACGTCGGCGACAACGTGGGCGACTGCGCGGGCATGGCGGCGGACCTCTTCGAGTCCTACGCGGTCGTGCTCGTGGCCTCCCTGATCCTGGGCCGCGTGGCCTTCGGTACCGAGGGCCTCGTGTTCCCGCTCCTGGTCCCGATGATCGGCATCATCACCGCCATGATCGGCATCTTCATCGTCGCGCCCCGTCCGCGGGACAGGACCGCGATGACCGCGATCAACCGCGGGTTCTTCATCTCCGCCGCGATCTCCGCCGTGCTCGTCATCGCCACCTCCTTCTGGTACCTGCCCGGCAGCTTCGAGGAGCTGTCCGGCGTCAGCCCGCAGGTGCTGGCGGAGATCGAGGCGGCCGGCACCGACCCCGACCCGCGGATCATCGCCGTGGCCGCCGTGCTCATCGGCCTCGTCCTCGCGGCGGCGATCCAGCTGCTCACCGGGTACTTCACCGAGACCGACCGGCGTCCGGTCCGCGACATCGGCGAGAGCTCCGAGACCGGCGCGGCGACCGTCATCCTCTCCGGCATCTCCGTGGGCCTGGAGTCGGCGGTCTACTCCGCCCTGCTCATCGCCGGAGCCGTCTACGCGGCCTTCCTGCTGGGCGGCGGGTCGATCACCCTGAGCCTGTTCGCCGTGGCGCTCGCGGGCACGGGCCTGCTCACCACGGTCGGCATCATCGTGGCCATGGACACCTTCGGACCGGTCTCCGACAACGCCCAGGGCATCGCCGAGATGTCGGGTGACGTGGAGGGCCCGGGCGCGGAGATCCTCACCGGCCTGGACGCCGTCGGCAACACCACCAAGGCGATCACCAAGGGCATCGCCATCGCCACGGCCGTACTGGCGGCCACCGCCCTGTTCGGGGCGTTCCGCACCTCGGTGCAGGAGCAGCTCGGCGACGCGGAGGCGTTCTCCCTGTCCATCGACCAGCCGGACGCGCTCGTCGGCGTGATCATCGGCGCCAGCGTCGTGTTCTTCTTCTCCGGCCTGGCCATCATGGCCGTCGGCCGCGCGGCCGGACGCGTCGTGCTGGAGGTGCGCAACCAGTTCCGGACCCGTCCGGGGATCATGGACGGCACGGAGAAGCCGGAGTACGCGCGGGTCGTCGACATCTGCACGAAGGACTCGCTGCGCGAACTGGTCACGCCCGGCCTCCTGGCCGTGCTCGCACCGATCGCGGTCGGCTTCGCCCTGGGCTACGCGCCACTCGGCGCGTTCCTCGGCGGCGCCATCGCCGCCGGTGTGCTCATGGCGGTCTTCCTGTCCAACTCCGGCGGGGCGTGGGACAACGCCAAGAAGCTGGTCGAGGACGGCCACCACGGTGGCAAGGGGTCGGCGGCCCACGAGGCCACGGTGATCGGAGACACGGTCGGTGACCCCTTCAAGGACACGGCCGGGCCGGCCATCAACCCCCTTCTGAAGGTGATGAACCTGGTGGCGCTCATCGTCGCACCCAGCGTGGTGATCTTCGCGGACAACGTGGCGCTGCGGGCGGGCGTGAGCGTGGTCGCCGTGGGCGTGCTCGTCGGAGCCGTCCTGTGGTCCAAGCGCCGCGGCGCGGGGACCGAGACCGAGCTGGCCGAGATCGATCGTGAGGTCGAGCCCCGGGACGCGCCCGAGAGCGGGGACGCCGACCAGAGCGCTCCGGACCAGGAGCCGACGGCGGCGGCAGACGGTGACACCGACGGCGGCGCGGAGGAGAAGGCGCCCGACCCCAAGGAGGAGGCCCACGCCGGAGACGGCAAGGGCTGAGGCCCCTCGGGACCAGCGGTACGTCGGGAGGAGCGGAACTCCCCCCTCCGGCCGTGACCCACCCCCGGTCGCACCAGCGGCGGCTGTCCGGGAACGACCCGGGCGGCCGCCGCTTCGCGTGCGGTGGGGAGCGCCCGGATGCGCGTCCCCGTCGCGGTCCCGGTCCCCGGCCCGGCGGCCGGTCCCGAGGGCGACAGCCGGGTGCCCTCGGGCGCTCGTCCCGGTCACCGATGTCCCGGGGGCCGGATCCGGTTCCGGAACCCTTGCGGGAAGAGGTGAGAAACGGCTGCGAGGGGGCACTGTTCCGGGTGTGAAGGGCGCACCTAACCTTGAGTTGCGAACCGATGCGGGCGGCGACCGTGCCGCGCCGGTACCGAGCGGCGAGAGGGAGGTGCCTGGTGACTGGGATGAAGGGTCTGTTCGTCATCGTGGGAGTCATGGTGGGGTTCATCGGAGCACTGGCGATCGTCGCGACGGCTCTCGCGTCATGAAGCGGACACTGTTGCTCATGCGGCACGCCAAGGCCGACGTCGGCCACGGCGAGGCCGACTTCGACCGCCCGCTCAACGACCGGGGACACCTCCAGGCCGCCGGAGTCGGCCGACTGCTCGCGAAGCGCGGGTACGCGCCCGACCACGTGATCTGCTCCGGTGCCAGGCGCACCAGACAGACGCTCAAGGGCGTGCTCCACGAACTGGGCCTGGCGACCACTCCGGAGCTCGACTACTCGGACGAGGTCTACTCGGCCGGTCCGGAGGAGCTCCTGGAGATGATCAACCGCCTCGACCCGGAGGTGGGGACCGTCCTGGTGGTGGGGCACAACCCGACCATCGCCCGGCTCGCGGCCGGTTTCCTGGGAGACGACACCCTGACGCGGTACGCGCCGGCCACGGTCGCCGCCGTCGACCTGGAAGTCGAATGGCTCTACGCGGCGCCGGGCACGGGCACGGGCGAGATCCTCAACTAGAGTGATCCAGCTCACGCCAGGAATGGTTTGCGGGTAGGCGAAGCGGAGGGTAATGTTCTCCGAGTCGCCTCCGACCGGCCCAAGGCCGCGAGGGGCCGGCCGGCCACCGAGCGAAACGAACACGGATCCACGTGGGCGTGCCGGTGGATCTCTTCACGTTTCAGACCTTCCGATTCCCTTCTGATGTGCTGCGTGCATGTCGCGATGAGGATCAAAAGGTGTGGACGGAGCTTCTGGTCCGAGCACTGATTCGGTTCCGGTAGGCTCGGGGAGCTGCTTCACAAACCAGGCGAATTCGCCGGGCCAACGAAGCAGAACGGGCTTTACCCCGATCAATTGCTCCGAAACCGCCGAGTTGGCGGGACACGGAACACCTGATAAAGTAAAGACACAACGAAGCGGAAACGCAGACAGCCTTCCACGGAAGAGCACACCGGCCGGTCAAACGGTTCGGAGCTTGTACGGGATGAGCGGTTGTTTCTTGAGAACTCAACAGCGCGTGTTTGATTTTCTTTAAGCCATGTTTGTTTTGGCCCCGTCACACTTCGGTGTGAAGGGTTCCTTTGATTGACCATCGGAAGATGGTCGGTCAGGATTACTTCTAGGTTTACCCGCCCAGGCCCCGTTCACGGTGGCCGGGACAGGGTTGTATGACCTTTATGGAGAGTTTGATCCTGGCTCAGGACGAACGCTGGCGGCGTGCTTAACACATGCAAGTCGAGCGGTAAGGCCCTTCGGGGTACACGAGCGGCGAACGGGTGAGTAACACGTGAGCAACCTGCCCCCGACTCCGGGATAAGCGGTGGAAACGCCGTCTAATACCGGATACGACCGGCCACCTCATGGCGGCCGGTGGAAAGTTTTCTCGGTTGGGGATGGGCTCGCGGCCTATCAGCTAGTTGGTGGGGTAAAGGCCTACCAAGGCGATTACGGGTAGCCGGCCTGAGAGGGCGACCGGCCACACTGGGACTGAGACACGGCCCAGACTCCTGCGGGAGGCAGCAGTGGGGAATATTGCGCAATGGGCGAAAGCCTGACGCAGCGACGCCGCGTGGGGGATGACGGCCTTCGGGTTGTAAACCTCTTTTACCACCAACGCAGGCTCCCAGTTCTCTGGGGGTTGACGGTAGGTGGGGAATAAGGACCGGCTAACTACGTGCCAGCAGCCGCGGTAATACGTAGGGTCCGAGCGTTGTCCGGAATTATTGGGCGTAAAGAGCTCGTAGGCGGCGTGTCGCGTCTGCTGTGAAAGACCGGGGCTTAACTCCGGTTCTGCAGTGGATACGGGCATGCTAGAGGTAGGTAGGGGAGACTGGAATTCCTGGTGTAGCGGTGAAATGCGCAGATATCAGGAGGAACACCGGTGGCGAAGGCGGGTCTCTGGGCCTTACCTGACGCTGAGGAGCGAAAGCATGGGGAGCGAACAGGATTAGATACCCTGGTAGTCCATGCCGTAAACGTTGGGCGCTAGGTGTGGGGACTTTCCACGGTTTCCGCGCCGTAGCTAACGCATTAAGCGCCCCGCCTGGGGAGTACGGCCGCAAGGCTAAAACTCAAAGGAATTGACGGGGGCCCGCACAAGCGGCGGAGCATGTTGCTTAATTCGACGCAACGCGAAGAACCTTACCAAGGTTTGACATCACCCGTGGACCTGCAGAGATGTGGGGTCATTTAGTTGGTGGGTGACAGGTGGTGCATGGCTGTCGTCAGCTCGTGTCGTGAGATGTTGGGTTAAGTCCCGCAACGAGCGCAACCCTTATTCCATGTTGCCAGCACGTAATGGTGGGGACTCATGGGAGACTGCCGGGGTCAACTCGGAGGAAGGTGGGGACGACGTCAAGTCATCATGCCCCTTATGTCTTGGGCTGCAAACATGCTACAATGGCCGGTACAATGGGCGTGCGATACCGTAAGGTGGAGCGAATCCCTAAAAGCCGGTCTCAGTTCGGATTGGGGTCTGCAACTCGACCCCATGAAGGTGGAGTCGCTAGTAATCGCGGATCAGCAACGCCGCGGTGAATACGTTCCCGGGCCTTGTACACACCGCCCGTCACGTCATGAAAGTCGGCAACACCCGAAACTTGTGGCCTAACCCTTCGGGGAGGGAATGAGTGAAGGTGGGGCTGGCGATTGGGACGAAGTCGTAACAAGGTAGCCGTACCGGAAGGTGCGGCTGGATCACCTCCTTTCTAAGGAGTCTTATTCAGACCAACTCTTTCCTATGGTTGGTCGGACTCGAAAGTGGACCCGGCCGGTGCAGTTCCTGCACGGGTATCGGGAGTGGCTTGAAGAAAACGAACTTCACCTCCAGCGACTAGAAGCGCTGGGGGGCGCGCTGTTGGGTGTCTGAGGAAGCAACCTCTCGGCTGCTGACTCTCCCGTGTGGGGGGTTGGTGGCCGGTGGTGTTTCCCGCGGACCGTCTCTGAGAACTCTCAGATGCCGTCAGGACGAGGATCCTGGTGGTGTGAGTGGTGTCGGAGCTTGCGGTTGGTGTTTTGATTTGTGAATAGTGTGCGCGAGCATCTTATTATCTGTAGTGGCCAAGTGATAGTGGCACACGGTGGATGCCTTGGCATCAGGCGCCGATGAAGGACGTGGGAGGCCGCGATAGGCCACGGGGAGCTGTCAACCGAGCTTTGATCCGTGGGTGTCCGAATGGGGAAACCTAGCCCGAGTTGTGTCGGGTTGCCGCCACCTGAATGTATAGGGTGGTTGGTGGTGACGCGGGGAAGTGAAACATCTCAGTACCCGTAGGAAGAGTAAACAACAGTGATTCCCCTAGTAGTGGTGAGCGAACGGGGAAGAGGCTAAACCGCATGCGTGTGATAGACGGCAGTCGTTGCGTGTGCGGGGTTGTGGGGCGCATCTGTTCGGGCCTGCCGGCCCGGAGCGCTGATGCCGGAGATAGTTGAATCCGTTGGGAAGCGGTACCGTAGTGGGTGAGAGTCCCGTAGACGAAGTTTCCGGCTAGGTGTTGGTGTGTTCCCGAGTAGCGCGGAGCCCGTGAAATTCCGTGTGAATCTGGCAGGACCACCTGCTAAGCCAAAATACGTCCTGATGACCGATAGTGCACTAGTACCGTGAGGGAAAGGTGAAAAGTGCCCCGGTGAGGGGTCGTGAAATAGTACCTGAAACCGTGTGCTGTCAAGCCGTCAGAGCTGAAGCTTGTCTTTGGTGATGGCGTGCCTTTTGAAGAATGAGCCTGCGAGTCATGGTGTGTGGCGAGGTTAACCCGGGTGGGGTAGCCGTAGGGAAACCGAGTCTGAATAGGGCGATCTGAGTCGCATGCTGTGGACCCGAAGCGGAGTGATCTACCCATGTCCAGGGTGAAGCGGGGGTAAGACCTCGTGGAGGCCCGAACCCACCAGGGTTGAAAACCTGGGGGATGAGGTGTGGGTAGGGGTGAAAGGCCAATCAAACTCCGTGATAGCTGGTTCTCCCCGAAATGCATTTAGGTGCAGCGTCACGTGTTTCTTGCTGGAGGTAGAGCTACTGTTTGGCTGATGGGCCCGACAAGGTTACTGACGTCAGACAAACTCCGAATGCCGGTTAAGTGAAGCGTGGCAGTGAGACTGCGGGGGATAAGCTTCGTAGTCGAGAGGGAAACAGCCCAGATCATCAGCTAAGGCCCCTAAGCGTGTGCTAAGTGGGAAAGGTTGTGGAGTTGCTGAGACAACCAGGAGGTTGGCTTAGAAGCAGCCATCCTTTAAAGAGTGCGTAATAGCTCACTGGTCAAGTGGTTCTGCGCCGATAATGTAGCGGGGCTTAAGTACACCGCCGAAGCTGTGAAGCCCAGGTTCTGCCTGGGTTGGTAGGGGAGCGTCGTGCATCCAGTGAAGCTGCCGAGTGATCGTGTGGTGGAGGGTGTGCGAGTGAGAATGCAGGCATGAGTAGCGAAAGCAACGTGAGAAACGTTGCCGCCGATTGACTAAGGGTTCCTGGGGCAGGTTAATCCGCCCAGGGTGAGTCTGGACCTAAGGCGAGGCCGACAGGCGTAGTCGATGGATAACGGGTTGATATTCCCGTACCCGTGCACGAGCGTCCAGTATCGAGGCGACGGATGCTAACCACGCTGGCTCCTTCTGAGACCTTCGGGTCGAGGTTGGTGGCTGGTCTGGGAACCGATGTTGTAGTAGGTAAGTGATGGGGTGACGCAGGAGGGTAGCTCTACCCGGCGGTGGTTGTCCGGGGGTAAGCGTGTAGGCCGGTGTGTTGGCAAATCCGCACACCGTGTGGCTGAGACGTGATGCCGAGCCGTTTTTGGTGAAGTGAGTGATCCCATGCTGTCGAGAAAAGCCTCTAGCGAGTTCGTGTGTGGCCAGTACCCTAAACCGACGCAGGTGGTCAGGTAGAGAATACCGAGGCGTTCGGGTGAACCATGGTTAAGGAACTCGGCAAATTGTCCCCGTAACTTTGGGAGAAGGGGAGCCCTGTCTGGTGATGGACCTTTGCGTCTTGAGCTGGGTGGGGTCGCAGATAGCGGGGGGAAGCGACTGTTTATTAAAAACACAGGTCCGTGCGAAGTCGTAAGACGCTGTATACGGACTGACGCCTGCCCGGTGCTGGAACGTTAAGAGGACTGGTTAGTGGGTTTCGGCCCGCGAAGCTAGGAATCTAAGCGCCAGTAAACGGCGGTGGTAACTATAACCATCCTAAGGTAGCGAAATTCCTTGTCGGGTAAGTTCCGACCTGCACGAATGGCGTAACGACTTCCCCACTGTCTCAACCATGGGCCCGGTGAAATTGCACTACGAGTAAAGATGCTCGTTTCGCGCAGCAGGACGGAAAGACCCCGGGACCTTCACTATAGCTTGACATTGGTGTTTGGGATGGTTTGTGTAGGATAGGTGGGAGCCTGTGAGACTGTCACGCTAGTGGCGGTGGAGGCGTTGGTGAAATACCACTCTGACTGTTTCGGGCATCTAACTTTGGACCGTGATCCGGTTCGGGGACAGTGTCTGGTGGGTAGTTTAACTGGGGCGGTTGCCTCCCAAAGAGTAACGGAGGCGCCCAAAGGTTCCCTCAGCCTGGTTGGTAATCAGGTGTTGAGTGTAAGTGCACAAGGGAGCTTGACTGTGAGACGGACGTGTCGAGCAGGAGCGAAAGCTGGGACTAGTGATCCGGCACCGGCGTGTGGAAGCGGTGTCGCTCAACGGCTAAAAGGTACCCCGGGGATAACAGGCTGATCTTCCCCAAGAGTCCATATCGACGGGATGGTTTGGCACCTCGATGTCGGCTCGTCGCATCCTGGGGCTGGAGTTGGTCCCAAGGGTTGGGCTGTTCGCCCATTAAAGCGGCACGCGAGCTGGGTTTAGAACGTCGTGAGACAGTTCGGTCCCTATCCGCTGTGCGCGTTGGAGACTTGAGAAGGGCTGTCCCTAGTACGAGAGGACCGGGACGGACGAACCTCTGGTGTGCCAGTTGTCCTGCCAAGGGCATGGCTGGTTGGCTACGTTCGGGAGGGATAACCGCTGAAAGCATCTAAGCGGGAAGCTTGCTTCGAGATGAGGTCTCCTGCCTCCTTTGAGAGGGTAAGGCTCCCTGTAGACGACGGGGTTGATAGGCCGGGTGTGGAAGCCCTGTGAGGGGTGGAGCTGACCGGTACTAATAGGCCGAGGGCTTGTCCGCTGCAGATAATTGGGTGCTCGCGCATATTTTTCACATGTTCTACGGTTTTCCCGTTGTGGCTGTGATCCCCTTGCCGGTTGGTGGGGTGTGGGTCGTGGTTGTGGATGGGTGTTGGTTTCCGTGGTGGTTATGGTGGGAGGGTCACACCCGGTCTCATTCCGAACCCGGTCGTTAAGTCTCCTTGCGCTGATGGTACTGCCCTGTGGTGGGGTGGGAGAGTAGGTTGCTGCCACGGTTTTTCTTGGGGGAGGGGTCGTCTTTTGACGGTTCCTCCCCTTTTTTTGTGTCTGGGTTTGTGCGTTTGTGAACGGCTGGTCGGGGGTGGGTCGGGGGTTGGTGTTGGACGCGGGGTGGTTGCGGGGTGGGTGTGGTCGGGGCGGGCCGCCGGCCTACCGACAACCGGCGCCCCCGGCCGCTGGACAGCCAGAGGCGCCGCCTTCTGTGGAGGACTCCGCGGCCGGGATCAGTCCTGGGAGTCGGACGCGTGGAGGTCCGCCGCCTCGATCTCCTCGCGGGTGATGCCGAGGATGAAGGCGATGGTGTCCAGGTAGGGCACGTTCACCGACGTGTCGGCCTGCTCCCGCACGACCGGCTTGGCGTTGAACGCGACTCCGAGCCCCGCGGTCTGGAGCATGTCCAGGTCGTTGGCGCCGTCGCCGATGGCGACGGTCTGGGACAAGGGGACCCCTGCCTGCTCGGCGAACTGCTGGAGGGTCGTGGCCTTGCCCTTGCGGTCGACGATCGGGCCGATCAGTCCGCCGGTCAGCTTGCCGTCGACGATCTCCAGCGTGTTGGCGGCGGAGTAGTCGAGCCCCAGGCGCTCTACGAGCACGTCCGTGATCTGCGTGAAGCCGCCGCTCACGATGCCGCACTCGTAGCCCAGCCGCTTGAGCGTCCGGACCAGGGTCCGGGCACCCGGGGTCAGCTGGATCTCCTCGCGCACGCGGTCGATCGCCGAGGCGTCCAGGCCGTGGAGCAGCGCGACCCGGGCCCTGAGGGACTCCTCGAAGTCGAGTTCGCCCCGCATGGCCTGCTCGGTCACCTTCGCCACCTCGGCCTCGCAACCCGCGTGGGCGGCCAGGAGTTCGATGACCTCGCCCTGGATGAGGGTGGAGTCGACGTCCATGACGATGAGGTGCTTGCCGCGCCGGTGCAGGCCGCTGGGCTGGACGGCCACGTCCACGGACTGCGTGGAGGCCTCCATCGCCAGTTCGGCACGGAGCTGGGCGGCGTCGCCCGCCGCACCGCCGCCGGAGATCTCCATCTCGACGGAGGTCACCGGGTAGCTGGACAGGCGCTCGATCCGGTCGATGTTCGCGCCTGCGCGGGCCACACACGAGGTGAGGGCGCCCAGGGCGCCGGGGCGCAGGGGGTCGGCGAGCACGGTCACGTGCAGGCGGCCGGTGCCGGACTCGCTCACCCGGCCGTTGCCCCGCCCGTACTCGACCTCCATGTCGAGGTCGATGGCGATCTTGTCGAGCGCGTTGCGGACCTCGTCGAAGACCCGGTAGCGGCTCACGCCGGGAGCGACCCGTTCGTCGACGTCGATCACGGTTCCCAGGACCAGCCGACCGGCCAGGACGACCTGTTCCAGGTCGACGATGGTCACCGGGAAGACGGAGAGCGTGTTCAGGAGGCGCGCACTGATGCCGGGACGGTCGCGGCCCGTTACGGTCACCAACAGCGTGGAGTCATCATTCATGGCGCCACCCACGGTACTCGGCCGCCGACGGGGCCCGTCGTGCAGGGCCGCCCGTTTTCGCAGGTAGTTCACTATGTGGACAGCCGCCTGTGCGATGCAGGTCACCGCACGGACGCGCGGCCGTGTCACTTGTCGCGCTTGTTCCGCTTCTTGCGGCGCGGCCCCTTGGCCTTGATGTCGATCCCGCCGAGCATGCACGTGCCGGTCAGCCGCACGACCGGCGCGTTCGGCTCGGTGACCTGGTCCGTGCCGTGCACGTCCGCTCCGCCGAGAATCGCGGACGTGTTGTTGATCACCCGGACGCCGTGCGGCACGGTGATGTTGACCCCGCCGAGGATGACGGCCATCTGGATGGTGACCTCGCGGGTGCTCAGGACCGCCTCGCGCAGATCCAGGTCGACACCTCCGCACAGAACGGACACGTTCGTGCGGGGCTCGACCAGCCAGCGGCCCTTGCGCTCGGCGCCGCCGAAGACGGCGACCAGGTTCTCCGACCCCTTGCTCTGGTCGGCGAGGTCGCGGGCCTCACTGCCGAGGATCTCCATGCCGCTGGGCGCCCCGGACCGCTGCTCCATCGCCGCGTAGTCGACACCGCCCGTCGGCAGGTCGGCGACCAGGGGTGACAGCTCGCCGATGGTCTTGGCCTTGTACAGGCCGTCCAGCCGCTCCTCATGCTCCACCGGAGACAGACGGCCTTCCGCCAGTGCCTCCCGGAGGCGTTCGGCCACCTTGTCCCGGTCCGCGTCGGAGGCTCGGATGTGCTCGGGCTGCATGATGACGGGTCTCCTCGTTCCATCCGTGCGGTCGGGGTCCCGACCAGCCACTCTTCCAGTATCGGTACCCTCCGGCCGCCGGGGATCAGGTATCAACCCTGGAACGACCCCGAGAATCGTCCCGGCCTCCCCGGGGTGTGGTGCTCCCGACACGGCCCCAGCGGGGCCGTCGCGCACGGTCGGCTACCGGACCGTGCCCCGCGGCGCGATGGCGGCGTGGGCGGCCACCTGGGCGCGCCGCACGGCCATGTCCAGTTCGCGGAGCGCTTTCGTGCGCGCCTGGGCCTGCTGCGCGGTGAGACCGCGCCCGGAGTCCGGCTCGGCCAGTTCCACCACGCGGGACAGCCGGGTCGCCTGCGCCGCCACCCGGTGCGCGCGCGGCGGGTAGCCGGAGGCCAGGGGCGGCGCTTCGCGCTCACCGAGCGCGCCCACCCGGTCGTGCACGCCCGGCGTGAACCCGCTGATGTCGTCGACGCCTTCCAGCGTCCGGGTCACCTCCAGGAGGGTGAGTCTGAGCCGTTGTTCGGCCTCGGCCAGATCGGGTACCTGCGGAAGCGCGTCGTTCGCCGGATACGGCGTCCAGGAGACGCCGACGTAGGATGAGCCACGCCGATCGATGGCGGGCACCAGGCCCACCTGCCGGTCGGCCAGACGCACCAGGACCCCCTCCTGGGCGTGCAGGGCCGCCTGGTTCAGTTCCCTCGGGCCCACCAGCCCGAGGGGATCGCCCTGGGCGGGCAACGCGAGCCGGAACACGGACAACCCCATTCCGCCGAGGCGGACCAGGGCCGTGCGCAGCGGTACGCCGCTGTCGAAGGGCAGGTCTCCTGCGGGTACTGTCCCGATCAGGTTGGGGCCGCTGCGTCGCTCGACGGCGTCGACGGCGTCGTCCAGTCCGACATGGCCGGACAGCCAGGCGTTGCCCCAGGCGACGAGCGGTGCGGACGTGTGATGCATTGCTACAGGGTAGGGCGGCCCGTGCACCGGCGTGGGACGTGACGAGGAGGAGGACGATGGACGGGCGGGTTCTGGGCCTGAACGGGGTCACGGTACGGCGCGGTGACGCGCACCTGCTGAACGGCGTGGACTGGTCGGTCGCCGAGGGGGAGCGGTGGGTGATCCTCGGTCCGAACGGTGCGGGGAAGACGACCCTCCTCAACGTGGCCGCGAGCCAGTTGTTCCCCACGAACGGGCAGGTCGACATCCTCGGTGAACGGCTGGGCCGGGTCGACGTGTTCGAGCTGCGCCCCCTGATCGGCTACGCGGGCGCGTCCGTCGCGGGGCGCATCGAGCCGGGCACGACCGTGCTCGACATCGTCGTGAGCGCCGCCTACGGCTACCTCGGCCGCTTCCGCGAGGAGTACGGCAACCCGGACTACGGCCGTGCCCGCGCGCTGCTCGGGCACTGGGGCGTGGCCGACCTCGCCGACCGGATGTTCCACACGCTCTCCGAGGGCGAGCGCAAGCGCGTGCTCATCGCGCGGGCGCTGATGGCCGACCCCGAACTGCTGCTCCTGGACGAGCCCGCCGCGGGGCTGGACGTGGGCGGCCGGGAGGACCTCGTGCGGAGGTTGGGCAACCTGGCCCGCAACGAGGACGCCCCATCGCTGGTGATCGTCTCGCACCACGTCGAGGAGATCCCCGAGGGTTTCACGCACGGGCTGCTGCTGCGCGAGGGCGGTGTGGTCGCGGCCGGGCCGCTGGACGAGGTGATGACGGCGGACGTGCTGTCGGAGACCTTCGGCCTGCCGTTGAAGGTGGAGCGCGACGGGGACCGCTGGTCCGCGCGGGCCGCCTGACCCGACCGGGGCTCGCGCGGTCCGGCGGATCGCGGGGGTCCGCCCGGCTGGGGCGCGGTCCACGGGACGACGCTGTCACAGCCGCGTGGCGGCCGGCGTCTGATGGGCGAAACGGTCGTGCCGGGCCGGGGCGGGCCAGTGCCGCCGCTCCCGCCCGGGACGAGCACCGCCGCCGACGTCGAGGGGGGACCCCTGATGAACCTCGCTCTGTGGATCGTTGCCGGACTGCTGGCCGTCGCCTACGTCGTCGGAGGGGTCGGCAAGCTGATCGTGCCCAAGGAGCGGATCGCCGCCTTCGGGCGCAGCGCCGGGTGGGTCGAGGACTGGAGCGCCGGCGCGGTGAAGGGCATCGGGGCCCTGGAGGTCCTGGGCGGGGTGGGCCTGATCCTGCCCGCCGCGCTCGGCATCGCGCCGGTCCTGGTGCCGCTGGCCGCTCTGGGGCTGGCGATGATCATGGTGGGTGCAGTGGTCACGCGCGTCCGGCGCCGCGAGTTCGGCCTGATGGCCGTGGACTTCGTCTATCTCGCCCTGCTGGTGTTCGTGGTGTGGGGCCGTTCCGTCGTCGAACCGTTCACCGGCTGAGGCCGCTCGAACCGGCATAAAGGGTTGCGGTATTGGCGAAATCCTAGAGTCCGGAATTTGGATTTCTGTCCGGATGTAGTCCGGCGGGGCGGATATGGGGTAGCGTCATCGATCGTTGAGCGGACCGCTCCATTTCAGCGCGCTTGATGATCGATCGGGTGGGCGGGGCCGTCAGCGCGCAGTCCGTGCCCGCGCCCGCCTGCCACCCTGTCAGGAGATCCGGAGCCGCCCAGATGCCGCTGCAGAACCCCACCCCACGCGTCGAGACAGGGGTGGCCCCATGACCATGATCATCATCGTCGCGCTTTTCGTCGCCGTTCTTTTGATCATCTTCTGGCGGAGCGTCCGCATCGTCCCCCACTCGATGGAGGACGTGGTCGAGCGTTTCGGCAAGTTCCACAGAACCCTGAGTTCTGGTTTCAACGTCGTCATCCCCGGCGTCGACCAGGTGCGCGAACGCATCGACCGACGGGTGCAGGTCGTCAGTTTTCCCCCGCAGTCGGCGATCACCGAGGACAACCTCGCGGTGGAGGTCGACTCCGCCGTCTACATCCGCGTCGTCGACGCCTACCGTGCCACCTACGAGGTCGCCAACTTCATCCAGGCGGTCGAGCAGCTGACCCTGGCCACGCTGCGCAACGTCATCGGCGGTATGAACCTCGAGGGCACGCTCACCTCGCGCGACCAGATCAACCGCGAGTTGAAGACGGTACTCGACGAGGCGACCCGTGACTGGGGCATCGAGATCAGCCGGATCGAGCTCAAGGGCATCGAGCCGCCGTCCTCCGTGCAGGAGGCGATGGAGATGCAGATGCGCGCCGACCGGGAGAAGCGCGCGCAACTGCTCAGCGCGGAGGGTGAGAAGCAGTCCGCGGTACTGCGGGCCGAGGGTGAGCGGACCGCCGCCGTGCTGCGCGCCGAGGGTGCGGCCGAGGCGCAGGCGCTCACGGCCAAGGCGGACGCCCAGGCCCAGACGACGCGGGCGCGCGGTGAGGCCGACTCCATCCACATGGTGTTCAAGGCCCTGCACACGAGCAGGGTCGACCCGGACGTGCTCGCCTACCACTACCTGCAGAAGCTGCCCGAGATCGCGCAGGGCGACGCCAACAAGGTGTGGATCGTGCCCGCCGAGATGGGCTCCGCCCTCCAGGGGCTGGGCGGTGCCTTCGACCGACTGCGGAACGACGTCAACCTGCCGTAGCCCTTCCACGCGAGCCCCGCCGGGCCCGCCCGCGGACGGATCCGCGGGCGGGCCCGCGCTGTGCCGTGGGTCACGCGACCCGGCTCGGGGGCGGACGGACCCGCTCTCGTAGGCTGAACAGGGCCTCGATCGTCGGGGCTGAGCCGGTGTCGGATCGGAAGCGTCGTACATGGAACTCTGGGAGGCAGCCGCCGTTCTCCTCGCGGGAGTGGCGGCCGGCGGCATCAACGCCATCGCCGGGTCGGGAACGCTGTTCACGTTCCCCGTCCTGCTGGCGCTCGGCTACCCGCCCCTCACCGCGACCATCTCCAACAGCATCGGCCTGGCGCCGGGCACGCTCAGCGGCACCATCGCCTACCGGCGCGAACTGGCCGGTCAGCGCGCGCGTGTCCTGCGGTTGGGATCGATGTCCTTCCTGGGCGCCGTCACGGGCGCCCTGCTGCTCATCTACCTGCCCGCCGGCGTGTTCGAGACCGTCGTGCCGTACATGATCGGCTTCGCCTGTGTGCTGATCCTGCTCCAGCCGCGCATCGCCAGGTGGGCGCGGTCCCGCAAGCCGGCGCGGCCCGACGGGGGGCCGTTGATGCCGCTCGGCGCGTACGCGACCGGGACCTACGGCGGCTACTTCGCCGCCGCTCAGGGCATCATCCTGCTGAGCTTCCTGGGTACGGCGCTCGACGACGACCTGCAGCGGATCAACGCGCTCAAGAACGTCATGACCACGATCGTCAACAGCACCGCGGCGGTGTTCTACATCGTGCTCGCCGAGCCCTCGTGGCCGGTGGTGGGGCTGATCGCGGTCGGCACCGTCGTCGGCGGCTACCTCGGGGCGCGCTTCGGCCGCAGGCTGAGCCCGGCGGCCCTGCGCCTGTGCGTCGTGGTCGTGGGCCTGACCGCGGCCGTCCAGTTGCTCCTCGGGCGGATCTGACCGGTCAGGTGCGGAAGTACCCGCGCCGGTCGGCGTCGTCGACGAGCGCGGTCGCGTAGGAGCCCAGGGCCTCGGAGCCCTCGGAGATCAGTTTGACCTTCGCCATGACCTCGGCCCGTGTGACCCCGAACCGCAGCCAGGTGCCGCCCTCGTTGTGCCAGTTGGCGAGCATCGGCGCGAGGCGGTCGACGGCCCGGGCGAAGCGGGCCTCCGGGGTGGACCCGGCCTCGAACTCCTCCCAGAGCTCGTGGGCCCGGGCGGCCTGGTCCTCGGGCAGCAGGGGGAAGAGGCGGTCGGCCGCGGCGCGTTCGCGTGCGGCCTGGGTCTCGGCGTTGACCTGGTCGAAGACGAAGGTGTCCCCGGCGTCGATCTCCACGATGTCGTGGACCACCAGCATCTCGGTGACGCGGTCGATGTCGGTGCCCTCGGGCGCGTACTCGGCGAAGGTGCGGGCGGACAGGGCCAGGTGCCAGGAGTGCTCGGCCGAGTTCTCCCGGCGCGAGCCGTCGACCAGCAGGTTCCGTCGCAGGACGCGCTTGAGCTTGTCCGCCTCCAGGAGGAAGCGCAACTGCGCGTTCAACCGCTCGTTGTCGACCCCGCTGGCAAAGACCGGTGCCGGTTCCGTCACGTGGTTCGCCCTCCTGAAGGATGAGTCGAAACGGTCAGGTGGACCGCGGTTGCGGCCGCTCCTGGATGATCCCATGGAACGGGCCCCAACTGTCGCGGTGGCATCGGACAGACGGATACCGGACGAGGTCGCGCCGTGCGCGCGGTGAACGATGGGTGTCGCACGGGGCCGTGGCGCGATCGGGGGTCGGCCGGGCGCCGGATCAGGTGTCCGCGGTCGCCTGGACCTGGGCGGAAGACGTGAGGTGGAGGTGGAACCACTCGGTCAGTGCGCGGTCGGCGAGGACACCGGCCGGGGTGAGGGGGCCGGGTTCCAGTCCTGGTTCCGGTCCGATCGCGTGGGCCAGATCCGGAACCACGATGTGACGGAGTGCATGCTCGTTTCCGTGGTCGGCCCGGGCGCCGCTCAGTGCGTCGTGCAGGGCTTGGCCGTGCTGGGGAGGGACGACGGGGTCCTGGCGTCCGGTGACGACGAGGAGGGGCACCCGGCTCCGGGCGATCTCGTCGGCGCGGGAGGTGAAGTCCAGCCAGCCGCGTACCTGCCGGGCATGCTCGGTCCAGGTGTAGGGGGCGCCGGTGCGCTGCTCGCGGGCGGCGATGACGAGCGCGGGGTCGACGACGGGGTTGATGACGGCGGCGGCGCGCACGGGCAGGGCGGCGTCGGCCAGGGCCAGGAGTGCGGCCGAGGCTCCGGCTCCGACGCCGACCAGGCCGACGGGGTCGTCGGTGACGGGGAAGGCGGTGCGCAGTTCGGCGGTGACACGTCGGAGTTCGGCGGCGGCCTGCTCGACCACGGGTCCGAAGAGTTCGATCAGGTAGTCGCGTTCACCGAGCCGGTTGATCTCGGTGACGCCCCCCTCGGGCAGGCGGGCACCGAACAGCGGCAGGCCGAGGAAGACCCGCCAGGCAGGGAGCGGGGCCATGGGGACGGCTCCGGCGAGCGCCGACTCACTGCGCGGCGGCTCGAAGGCGTGCAGTCCCAGGACGAGTGGTGCGGGGACCCGGCCGTCGGCCGGGGGCAGGGCGAGGTAGGGGACCCCGGCTGCGGTCCCGGTGACGGGGCGGGTGAGGGCGCTTGCGTCGGCTACCAAGGATGGTCGCCTCCGGTTCGTACGGAGAAGTTGGACAGGTAACTGCTGACCAGGCGTTTGGCCTCCGTGATGAGGCCGGGGTCGCCTTCGGCGTCGTCGCGGAAGGCGAGCTTGAGTACGGCGTCGGCCGCCTCGACGGCGACGTTGACGGCCCGGTCCAGTTCATCATCATCGGGGATGCCTGTGACGGAAACGATGATCCGGCGCAGGCGCACGGAGATGACGCGGTTGTTCTCGGCTCCACCGTTGAGCAGTCGGGTGTCGACGATGTCTCCGAAGTGCAGGCTGCGGAAGCCGGGCACGTTGCGGTGCATGTCGATGTACTCGTCGATGACGGTGTCGACGGCGCCGGTCCAGTGGGTGAAGGAGGCGTCGGCCAGGCGTTCGGTCACACGTGCGCTGAACTGGTCCAGGTAGCGCAGGCCGAGGGCCTGGGTGATGGCCTTCTTGTCCGGGAAGAACTGGTAGACCGAGCCGATCGCGACACCGGCGCGTTCGGCGATGCGGGTGGTGGAGAGGTTGTCGTAGCCGACCTCGTCGAGGAGTTGGGCGCAGCAGTCGAGCATGCGCTGGACCCGCAGCATGCTGCGCTGTTGGGCGGGGAGGCGGCGGAGCGGCGCCTGGGCGAAGGCGAGTTCGTCCTGTGCGGTGCCGACGGGCCCGCGGCTGTCGCGTGACATCTCGGGCCCGTCCGTCGCGCCAGTGGACCGCCGCTGCCGTGGGGGCGTGGTGCTTCGGGAATGTGTCGTCACACCACCTATGATGCCTTTCCGGATTCACCTGGTTCCGGGGAAAATCCAGTTTCGTTCCGGAGGCGGTCGATCCGAGGGCCGCGGGGCCCGTGCGCCGCGGTTCCGTGTCGGTGGTGAGGAGGCCGGGGTCGGCGGCCGCCTGCTTGGATAGCGCTTTCCAAAGCGGGGCGTGGCATGGTTGGATCGTGCCCGACGCAGTGCACACACGTCCCTGGAGGATGAGGCATGACCACCGTTCCGCCCGACACCACGCCGGAAGAACTCGACGCCGCCCTCACCCGGGCGTCCGGCGCCGCGCCCCTGCTGGCCGGCCTCGCGCCCAGCGAGCGCGCCGCGCTCCTGGAGGCCGTCGCGGCCGCCCTGGACGCGGCCGCCGACGAGCTCGTCCCCCTCGCGATGGAGGAGGCCCACTACCCGGAGGCGCGCTGCCGAGGGGAGCTCGGCCGCACCACCTTCCAGCTGCGCGAGTTCGCCGGGCTGCTCCGAGACGGCTCCTACCTGGAGGTGGCCGTGGACCCCGCCGACCCGGAGTGGGGCACGCCCCGTCCGGACGTGCGCCGCGTCCTGGTCCCGCTCGGCCCGGTCGTGGTGTTCGGCGCCAGCAACTTCCCCTTCGCCTTCGCCACCGCGGGCGGGGACACCGCCTCGGCCCTGGCCGCCGGCTGCCCCGTCGTGGCCAAGGCGCACCCCGGCCACCCGAAGCTGGCCCAGCGCACGGCCGAGATCGTCGTCGCCGCGCTCGCCGAGGCGGGCGCCCCCGAGGGCACCTTCGGGCTCGTCCACGGCGTGGAGGCCGGGCGCCAGGCCGTCCTGCACCCGTTCACCCGGGCGGTCGGCTTCACCGGCTCCATCCCCGGCGGGCGTGCCCTGTTCGACCTGGCCTCCTCGCGTCCGGACCCGATCCCCTTCTACGGCGAGCTCGGCAGCGTGAACCCGGTGTTCGTCACCCGCGCGGCCATGGCCGCGCGCGGCGACGAGGTCCTCAAGGGCTACGCGGAGTCGGCCAACATGGGCGCGGGGCAGTTCTGCACCAAGCCCGGGGTCGTCTTCGTGCCCGAGGACACCAAGCTCGACGCACTGGTCGAGGACTTCGCCGGGCGCGGCCCGTCCTCGCTGCTCAACGACCGCGTGGCCCAGGGCTTCGACCGCGTGCTGGGCGGGCTCGTGGACCACCCGGCCACCGAGGTGCTGGTCCGGGGCAGCCGGACCGACGACGGCTGGTCGCCCTCGCTGCTGCGCACCGACCTCGACTCCCTGCTGGAGAACGCCGACTCCCTGCTGGAGGAGTGCTTCGGACCCGCGACGCTCCTGGTGACCTACACCGACGAGCGGAGGCTGCTGGAGGCCTCGGGTGTGCTCAAGGGGCAGCTCACCGTCACCGTCCACGGCGAGGAGGACGACGCGGTGGCCCCCGCGCTGCTGGCCCTGGGCGCGTCCGTGGCCGGGCGCGTGGTGTGGAACGGCTGGCCGACCGGTGTCGCCGTCACGCACGCGATGACGCACGGCGGCCCCTACCCGGCGACCACCGCGCCGCTGCACACCTCCGTGGGCACCACGGCGATCCGCCGTTTCCTGCGCCCGGTCACCTATCAGTCGGTCCCGCAGGCGCTGCTTCCGGCGGTGCTGCGCGACGACAACCCGCTGGGCGTGCCCCGCCGGATCAACGGGGAGCACCCGACCGTGTGACCGGGCTCCGCAGCGGTCTCCGCCTCCGGTCCCGTCCTCACACCGTGGGAGCGGGACCGGCCGCGTGCCGGTCGCTCAGGGCATTCTGACCGGCCCGCGTGAGCTTGCCTCCCGAGGGGTTGGGGGAGGGGGTGCGCGCGCGTAGTCTCGCGCCATGGACACCAATCCCGCGCCCACGGGCGTCGAAGCACTCGTACGCGACCTGCCGAAGGTGGAGCTGCACGTCCACCTGGAGGGGTCCATGCCGGCCGAGACCCTGTTCGAGCTGGCCGGGCGGCACGGCGTGCGGGAGCTGCCGGACAGCCTGGAGAAGCTGCGCGAGTGGTACGCGTTCACCGACTTCCCGCACTTCGTCGAGGTGTACCTGGCGTCGGTGGGCACGCTGCGCGAGGAGGAGGACTTCGCCCTCCTGGCGTCGGTGGTCGCCCGGCGGCTGGCCGCCCAGAACGTGCGCTACGCCGAGCTGCACGTCAGCCTGTACGCGCACCTGATGCGCGGTGTCCCCGCCCGGGTGGTCTTCGACGGCATCGAGAGGGCGCGGACGGAGGCCGAGCGCGAGTACGGCATCCGGTTGCGCTGGATCCCGGACTTCCCCGCCGACTTCGGGGTGGAGTGCGCCGAGGCGACGCTCGCGGCGGTGCTGGCCGACGGGCCGCCGAGCGTGGTCGGCTTCGGGGTGGGCGGGGTGGAGACCCCGCTGGAGCAGTACGCGGACGTGTTCGGACGGGCGCGCGCCGCCGGACTGGCGAGTCTGCCGCACGCCGGGGAGCACGGCGGGCCGGAGCGGGTGCGCGAGGCCCTGGACGTGCTCGGGGCGGAGCGCATCGGGCACGGCATCGACTCGATGAAGGACGACGCCCTGGTCGACCGGCTGGTGGAGGAGCAGGTCCCGGTGGACGTGAGCCCGACCTCGAACCTGTGCACCCGTGCCGTGGCGGACCTGGCGGAGCACCCGTTGCCGCGGATGCTGGACGCGGGGTTGTTCGTGACCCTCAACAGCGACGATCCGACCATGTTCGGCAGCGACCTGAGCCAGGAGTACCTGGCGGCGCACCGGATGGGCCTCGGCGCCGACGACCTCGTCCGGCTGGTCGCCAACGGTGTGCAAGCCTCCTACCTGGGCGCGGCCCATCGTCGGGCGCTGCTGGCGGAGATCGACACCGTCGCGGCCCGGCACGGCGCGGCCCCCGTGCTGTAGGCGGCGCACCGCCGGTGTGCGCGGTCGGCGGCCACGGAAGCCGGAGGGCTCGACCGGGGCCGGCGTTCGCGCCGCCCGGTCGGGCCCTCGTGTGCGTGCCCCGCGGTGGGCGCGGCGCCTAGGCGGGGGAGTCGGCCAGCGGCAGGCCGCACTCGGTGCGCATGTCCACCCAGGTCTGGTGGGCCTGGTCGGCCGCGCCGCCCTCGTAGGGGACGGGCACTCCGCCCTGGATCTGGGCGGGGGCCCAGTCGGATTCGGTCACGCGGCCCTGGTCGAAGGTCAGGGTGAGCACACCCGTCTCGGCGGTGGGCCCGCTGAAGTTGTAGAAGACGAAGTTGCCCAGGCCGTAGTGCACGTAGGAGTCACCGCTGAACCCTCCGGGGGAGAGCACGTGGGCGTGGCCGCCGACCACGGCCGTGGCGCCGGCCTCGACCAGCTCGTCGGCCAGGGTGGGGGCGTGCGGGAGCGGGCAGTGCGAGCCCTCCAGGCCCCAGTGCAGGAACACCACGACGTTGTCGACCTCGGCCGCGGCCTCGGAGACCGCGGTGAGCATCCGTTCCTTCATCTCGTTCTTGGTGGAGGCCAGGCCCGGCTTGCCCTCGCCCGCGGTCCACTCGGACATGAGGTGGTCGTCCAACACGTCCGTGGCGCCGAACATGGCCACGGTCTGGCCGTTCACCTCGGCGATGTGGGGGCTGTAGGCCTCGTCCGCGTCGCGTCCGGCGCCCACCAGCGTGACCGGTGAGGCCTCGCCGTTGTCGAGGGTGTCGCTCAGGCCGTCGGTTCCGTAGTCCATGCCGTGGTTGTTGGCGACGCTGGCCACGTCGACGCCCGCCGCGTCCAGTGCTTCCAGCGCGGAGGCGGGGGCGCGGAACAGGAACTCCTTGCCGGGGGCGGGGGTTCCGCCCTCGGTCACCGCCGTCTCCAGGTTGACCATGGCCAGGTCGGCGGCGGAGAGCTGTTCGGAGATGGGGCCGAGAGCGGTGGCCGGGTCGTTCAGACGCGGCTCCAGCATGCCCTCGAACATGGTGTCGCCGCCGAAGGCGATGGTGAACGGCTCTCCGGTCTCGGCGGGTTCGCTCTCCTGCGTCTCGGGGGCGGGAGAGGGGTCCTCGGGCGAGACGGCGCCGACGGCCTCGTCCGCGGCGTCGTCGCCGGAGGAGCAGGCGGTGACGAGTAGGGCGAGGGCGAGCGCGACGCTCCCGGTCCTGAGGGGGATGCCGCGGCGGGGGATCGGGGTTCCTACGGGCTGCATGCGTGCTCCAGTGCGGACGGGGGAAGCGGTGAGCGGGGTCCTCGTTCGTGTCACAGGGTTAGGACGCGCGCCCGATGTCCCCGGTTGGCCGTCGTGGTCGGACGAATGCCGAGCGGGATTCGACCTGCTGCCGATCGACTACTTTTCGTGATCAGTCTAATGCGGATGGTTATGAAAGGTGAAGGCCGATCACGTGGATCCGAGGCCGGGCGTACCAGGTTATGCGGTGTTGACCAGCGGTTTTGTCGCACTTGGTGAGTCAATGCCCTGGATTGGCGCCATGGCGGGCGATGCGGCGTGGTGGGAGCGGTCGAGTGCGGTCGCCGGTGCCGCGTGGCGCGGGGCGTTGGCGCGGGGCGGCTGCGCGGCGAACGTCCATGGTCACGCACGGTGAGGGTGGGCGCGGGTCGGCGCTGGTGGGGGAGGGGTGGGCGCCGAGGCGGGTGCCGGAGCCGCGAGGACGTGATTCTTCGCGTTCGCGTCCTTTCGGGCAAAAGGTATGACTGCTTATCTTCAGGGAATTCCAGGCGTTTGTTCGCGGGGTTTGGGGTCGTGGGTGAACGAAGCCCTTTCGTAGGTCCTGGCGGGAAGGCGCGGATTTTTTTCGCCAATAAAACTACTCAGTGCTTTCGGTGTTCGACTCAGAGTAGTTATCGGTAAGACTGTGAGCTGTGTCAATTTCAAAGAGTAGTCATTCGTTCTCTCATAGTGCTGACATTGCGGCGAGTCATTTTCTGAAACAGCTGGCGCGCGGTCTGTGTCTTGCTAACGTTTCGGTCCATCGGCGGTTCACCGGGTGGATGACCCCATCGTGAGCCGCCGAAAGGGTCTTCCCGCCGTCTCGCCGTTTCCGGGTGACGGACCCGCCGTGCCGTTCGGGTGCGAGGCCGAGTGCCACCGCGTTGCGCGGACACCGGTTCCCCCACGGCCCCATCGACGCCATGTACAGGCGCTGAACACCCGGCTGTCTTCCCTGAAAGGCTCAACAGCACTATGCGCAACACCTTCCGTTACTCCTTCGCCACGGTCCTGACCGCCGGGCTGGTGGTCGCCCCCCTGACGGCGGCCTTCGCCGACCCCTCCACCGACGGTTCGGGTGGTGTGGCCAGCGGCAACCAGGTCGTCGTCCCGGCCGACGTCGAGGCCGAACTGTGCGGCAACTCGCTCGCCGTGCTGGGCATCTCGCAGGCGAAGTGCACCGAGGTCTCCGAGGTCCTCTACGAGAGCAGCGGTCAGGGCGGCCCCTCCACCGACGGTTCGGGCGGTGTGGCCAGCGGCAACCAGATCGTGGTCCCGGTCGACGCCGCGATGGAGGCCTGCGGCAACGCCGCGGGCGTGGGCGGGGTGTCCGAAGCCGAGTGCGTGGAGGTCGTCGAGGTCCTGGAGGACGAGTCCGGGTCCGAGTCCGGCAACGCGCCGACCACCAGCGGCGCGGGTGGTGTGGCCAGCGGCAACCAGATCGTCGTGCCGGTCGACGTCGCGGTCAACGTTTGCGGTAACTCGGTGGCCATCCTGGGCAACGCCAGCGCCACGTGCACCACGATCATCAACATCATCCAGTCCTCCCCCGAGAACGAGGGCGACGGCCCCTCCACCGACGGTTCGGGCGGTGTGGCCAGCGGCAACCAGGTCGTGGTGCCGGTCGACGCGGCCGTCGACATCTGCGGCAACGCCGTGTCGGTCCTCGGTCTCGCCGAGGCCTCCTGCCTGGAGACGATCTCCGACGGAGACGACGGCGGAGAGGACGACGGTGACGACGGCGGCGACGACGGTGGCGACGACGGCGGTGACGACGACAAGGACGAGGACACCGACGACGGCGACAACGGCGACGACGACGGTGGCGACGACACCGACACCGGCGACGAGGACACCGGCGAGGAGGGCGACGACTCCAGCACCGCCGACGAGCGTCCGACCCCCCGTCCGCAGGCCGACGAGCAGCTCGCCCTGACCGGCAGCACCGTGGGCGGCCTGGTCGCCGCCGGCGTGGCCGCGATCGGCGCCGGTGCCGCCGGCCTGTACTTCGCCCGCAAGCGCCGGGCCGCCGCGGCCGAGGACGTCCCGGTCGGCGACGTCGAGTAGGACGCGCGACACCAGCGTGGAGCGCGACGCGAGTGCGTCGCGCGGTGCGGGGCCGCCGGTGACCGGCGGCCCCGCGTGCGTGTGCGCCGACCGGCGGCCCCCGGGAGGCCTGGCCGGGCGCGGGCGTTCGGGCGGAACGCGCCGCGCCCACTGGACAAGGGGCGGTGCGAGGCGGCCGGGAGCGTCTCATAACCTCGAAGACGTGCTCAAAGTCCTGTTCTCGCGACGCATGGTCGCCTTCCACCTGCTGGTCCTGGTGATCGTGCCCAGCTTCATCCGGCTCGGTTTCTGGCAGCTGGACCGGTGGGAGACGCGCAGCGAGTCCGTGCGCCTGCAACAGGACAACGTGGCCGCGGAGCCGGTGCCGGTCGAGGAGCTCACCGGGGTCGGCGAGGACGTGTCGCCGCGGGACCGGTGGCGCACGGTCGAGGTGAGCGGTACGTGGGACACCGAGCACGAGCTGCTGATCCGCAACCGCGACGGCTCCCGGGGGGTCGGCTTCCACGTGCTGACTCCGCTGGTCACCGACGACGGGTCGGCGGTCCTGGTCAACCGCGGCTGGATCATGCGGGGCGACACCGCGCTCGACGTGCCGGAAATCCCGCCCGCGCCCGAGGGCGAGGTGGAGATCGCCGGGCGCCTCCAGTTCACCGAGACGGAGGCGAACACCGGGCTCGCCAACCGCGACGACCTGCCCGAGGGGCAGATCATGATCGTGGACGTGGACATGCTCGCCGAGCGGCTCCCCTACCCCGTCCTCGGCGGGTACGTGGAGCTCACCGCGCAGGACCCCGTGCCCGACCCCGCGCCCGAGCGGGTCCGGCTGCGGGAGGAGGACTCGGGGATGAGCCTGTCCTACGCCGTGCAGTGGTGGGTGTTCTCCGTCGTGGCGGTCGTGGGCTGGGTGGTCCTCATCCGCCGCGAGCTGCGCGACGCCCGTGCCGAGGGGGAGAGCGGGGAGCCGGTCGGCGGGGAGCCGGAGGGCTCCGGCGGCTCCGATGGCTCCGACGGCGCGAGGGCCGGATCGACACCAGAGGAGACCCGTGCCGGACGACGGTGACTACCCGGCGCCCGGCCGGGTCGAGCGCCGGGCGGTGGACGCCGAGGAGAGCGCCCGGGCGGGGCGGCGGTGGTGGGACGGCGCGGCCGACGCCTACCAGGCCGACCACGGCGACTTCCTCGGTGACGCGGACTTCGTGTGGTGCCCGGAGGGACTGACCGAGGCCGAGGCGGGGCTGCTCGGGGTCGAGGACATGGCGGCGACGCGGTTCCTGGAGGTCGGGTGCGGGGCCGGCCAGTGCGGCCGGTGGCTGCGTGCCCAGGGCGCCCGCGAGGTGGTGGCGTTCGACCTGTCCCTGCGCCAGTTGCGGCACTCGCACCTGCTCGACGAGCGGACCGGGTACCGGCTGCCGACCGTGCAGGCCGACGCCCAGCGGCTCCCGTTCGCCGACGCCTCCTTCGACGTGGTCTTCTCGTCCTTCGGAGCGTTCCCCTTCGTGCCCTCGGCCGACGACGCGCTGGCCGAGGCGGCCCGTGTGCTGCGGCCGGGCGGCCGCCTGGTGTTCTCGGTGACGCACCCGGTCCGGTGGAGCTTCCCCGACGACCCCACCGAGGAGGGGTTCACCGTGCACCAGTCCTACTTCGACCGGCGCGCGTACGTCGAGGAGGACGACCACGGCAACGCGCTCTACGTGGAGCACCACCACACGGTGGGGGACTGGGTACGGGGGATCGCGGGCGCCGGACTGGTGCTGCGCGACCTCGTGGAACCGGAGTGGCCCGAAGGGCACGACCGGGTGTGGGGCGGATGGGGACCCGTGCGCGGCCGGATGATCCCGGGCACGGCGGTCTTCGTCGCGGTCAGGCCCGAGCGCGGCGGCCGGTAGGGGCGCCCAGGTCGTCGGGTGGGGCCGCGGCGGTCAGCCGGACGCCGTTGCCGGTGACCCGGAACCGGTGGCCGTCGTCGTGCACGCGCCGGGCGTCGACGGTGAGGACGCGGTGCCGGGCCGCGACGGGGAGGTGCGCAGGCCGTATCATCCGACGCAAGCGGACGCGGAGGCGAAGCGATGCGGCTCAAACTGGACCTGCACGACATCTTCAACAAGGGCCGGGACATCGACCGGGCCCTGAGCGAGATCATGGACGAGGCCGAGCGCACCAAGGCCAAGACCGTGGAGATCATCCCGGGCAAAGGGTCGGGCCAGTTGAAGAAGCGCGTCCTGCGCTTCCTCGACCGCAAGGACATCAAGGCCCGCTACCACCGCGTGGACAAGGACTCCAAGAACTTCGGCCGCCTGTGGATCCACTTCCGCCATTGATGCGCACTCAAGGGTCGCCAACTTGGCCAACTTGGCGCATCATGGTGGTATGAGTGTTGATCCTGTCGAGCTGTCCGTCGCCCAGGCCCGTGACCACTTCTCCGAGCGTGTGAACAGAGCCGCCTTCGGCGACGAGGTCACCTATGTGACGCGTGGGCGCAAGCATGAGCGGGTTGCCGCCATCGTTCCGATCGAGCTGGTCGAGGCCTACGAGGAGATGATCGACCTCGAGGACGGGCGCATCGCCCACCAGAGGCTGGAGGAGATCCGGTCCGGTGACGCTGAAGCCGTGTCCGCTGAGGATGTGGCCAGGGAACTCGGACTGTGACGAATGAAGGATCGCGCGCCTTCGAGGTCGTGTTCGACGGCCGGGCTCGCAAAGAACTCAGCAAGATCGACAAACCCGTCGCTCGCCGCGTGTACTCGGCCGTGATGGCGTTGGCGGAGGAGCCGCGTCCCGACGGATGCCGTCAGCTCAGCGGCTATCCGGGGCTGTGGCGCATCCGTGTGGGCGACCACCGGGTCGTCTACTCGATCGACGATGGGCGGCTGGTCGTGGTGGCGCTGCGCGTGGCCCATCGGCGCGAGGTCTACCGCAAGCTGTGAGATCGCCCCCTCGCACGTGCATCGTGGTCAGAACTTCGGCCGCCTGTTCGTGCACTTCAAGCACTGACTCCCGGCGGTCCGATGTGTGAGCGGCAAAAGCGCTTGTTCAGCGACCGGCTGGTCCTGGAACCCCTCGCGGAACGGCATGCCGATGACGTGGTGGACCTGTTCGCCGACCCGGCCATGAGCTCCCTGTTGGGGGCGGACCTCACCGACTCGGCCCTGGCCCGCCGGATGGTCGACAAACGGCTGGCCTACGACGGGCCGCCGGAACTGGGGCACTGGGCCGTGCTGCTCGACGGCGACCTGGTCGGCCTCGCCCATCTGCGCCCCTCAGGGGAACTGCCCGGCGGGCCGCCGGAGATCGGCTGGTACCTGGCTGTCCGCCACGGCGGGCGAGGTCTGGCCACGGAAGCGGCTGGCGCGCTGCTCCGCCACGGCCTTGACTCCCTCGGCCTGCACTCGGTCTGGGCGCTCATCCACATCGACAACGTGCCCAGCCTGCGCCTGGCCGCCCGGCTGGGCTTCCTCCCTGTGGGCGAGGGTCACCACGACAACGGTCCCCACCGCGTCCACGTCGCCCTCCCCGGCCGGGCCTGAGGCGCAGGCGAGGTTGCGAAGTGCGGCTCCACACGTGTCCTGGCCGCCTGTGGATCCATGTGCGCCCTTGATGCGGAGCCGGTGGTCGGGGTCAGGACGGCGGGGCCGTGAACCGCGCCGGGCGCCGCTCCAGGAACGCGGTGATGCCCTCGTGCAGGTCACCGCTGCGTACGGCCTCCTCGTCCCAGCTCCTGACCAGCTCGGGGGTGAGCTCGCCCGCGCCGATCGCGTCGACGAGGCTCTTGGCCGCGCGCACGCTCACCTGGGAGCGCTCGCCGACGGTGGCGGCGAGCCCGGTGACGTGGTGGGCGAGTTCGGACGCGGGCACGATCTCGTCGAGCAGCCCCGTCCGCAGCGCCTCCTCGGCTCCGATGAGGTCGGCGGTGAAGAGCAGGCGCTTGGCGGTGGACGGTCCGGCCAGGGCCACGATCCGCCGCAGGGACGAAGCGGGGTAGACCACCCCGAGTTTGGCCGCCGGAACGCCCATGCGGGTGCGCGGCGTACCGACGCGCAGGTCGCAGGCGGTCGCGAGCAGGCAGCCGCCGCCCACGCACAGGCCGTCGACCATGGCGATGGTGGGCTTGGGGAAGGCCGCCAGGGCCTCGCCCGCGGCCTCGGCGAGCCGGTCGTCGAGCACCCGCGCCCCGGCCGCGTCGACGTCGACGCCGACGGCACCGTCGCCGGAGGCGTCACCCGCGGAGCCGTCGGCGCCCGCTGTGAGCTCGGTGATGTCGGCGCCCGCGCAGAAGTCCGGTCCGGCGCCGGTCAGGACCACCACCCGGACGGCGGGGTCCTTCGCCAGCGGTTCCAGCAACCGGGGCAGCAGACCCCACATGTGCGCGGTCATCGCGTTCTTGCGCCGCGGATGGTCGATGCGCAGGGTGGCGGTGGTGCCGGAGGTGGTGAGATCGACGGTGGGTGCGGTGGACATCGGTTCGCTTCCTCGGGGAGGGGACGCTCGGGTGGGGCGCGGGCGCTCCCATGCTCCACCAGTGCCCCCGCGCCGGTGCGCGCGGGACCGCCGCAGCGCCAGGGCGTGTTCCGCGGCTACGTGCCCTGCCGCGCGTCGCCCCTAGAGGTAGGTCTCCATGCCCGGGATGAGACCGAGAAGGAAGGCGATCGCGGCGATGAGGACCGTGACGGTCACACCGATGCCGAAGGTGATCCACGCGGCGTGCGTGAGCCTGGCCTCCGCGCGCGAGTCGTCGGTCTTGTTCAGGGCCATGGCGGCGAGCACGACCATGATGATGCCGACCACCGGGTTGCAGCACACAGTCAGGAGGACGCCCGCGATGAGTGCGGCGAGCGGGTTGGCGGACTGAGCGGATCCCGGGGTCATGGCGTGGCCCTTCGGTCGAGACGTGGGACACCGAAGCCATCGCTGTCAGCGGTGGCACCGACACTGTACGTGCTGATCCGCGTTCGGGAGGGCGCGCCACGCACGGATCGCGGTCATGGGCGGGGCCGAAGCCCCGCCGCGCGCCGACCGGACGGGCTCCGCGCGGTTGCGGGATCTTTGCCGTGCGGGGGGCCTGTCTTGTCGCGCCCCCGGGACAGACTCTGAGGTGGTGCGCATCACATTCGACCGAAGGGGACTCCCCATGATCACCACCGACTTCGTCTCGGGCTCGCCCTGCTGGATCGAGCTCGGTGCGTCCGACCTCCAGAGGTCGCTGGACTTCTACCACGGCCTCTTCGGCTGGCAGGCCGAGTCGGCCGGTCCCGACACCGGCGGCTACATGATTCTCAGGTCCGGGGGCAAGGCCGTGGGAGGGGCGGCTCCGCTCATGGAGGAGGGGCAGCCGCCGGCGTGGTCGCTGTACTTCCAGACCGATGACACCGAGGCCACGACGCGGACCGTGACGCGGTTGGGCGGCACCGTCCACGTCGGGCCGATGGACGTCATGGGCATGGGCGTCATGGCGCACTACTCCGACCCCCAGGGCTCGCACTTCGCCGCCTGGCAGCCCCTGTCCTTCCCCGGGCTGGAGGCCGTCGACGAGCCGAACAGCCTCATGTGGGTCGAGCTGTGGACCCCCGACGGCGACGCGGGCCGCGCGTTCTACGCCGAACTCTTCGGGTGGGAGTTCGAGGCGTTCCCGCTCCCGGAGGACCAGGGCACCTACTGGGTGCTCACCCCGGCCGGCGCCGGTGCGGACAGGGGCATGGGCGGACTGATGCCGGCGGGCCCCGAGATGCTCGGCGCCACCCAGGGCCGGGGCGACTGGCACCCGGTATTCCACGTGGAGGATCCCGAAGCCGTCACGGCCAGGGTCGGCGAGAGCGGTGGCACGGTCTACATGGGTCCGGAGGAGATGCCGGGCGTGGGCCGCCTGTCCGCCTGCGCGGACCCGGATGGCAACACCTTCGTCCTCCTCAAGCCGTCCCCGATGTGAGGCGGCGGTCCCCGCGCCCCGCCCCGACGGGCCGGGGCGCGGGGACCGGGTCGTGCCCGCTACTGCCGGGAGACCGCGGAGGCTCCGCCGCGCAGTACGTACTTCTGGATCTTGCCCGTGGCGGTCTTGGGCAGCTGCGCCACGAACTCCACCTGGGTGGGCGCCTTGAAGTGCGCCATGTTGCCGCGCGCGAACGCGATCAGGTCCTGCTCGGTGGCCGCGGCCCCGTCCCTGAGCACCACGCACGCGCGCGGCGTCTCGCCCCAGCGCTCGTGGGGCACGCCGACCACCGCCGCCTCCAGCACGGCCGGATGCCGCAGCAGGACCCCCTCCACCTCCACCGACGAGATGTTCTCCCCGCCGGAGATGATGACGTCCTTGATCCGGTCCTGGATCTCCACGTAGCCGTCGGGGTGGGTGACGGCGGCGTCGCCGGTGTGGAACCAGCCGTCCCGCATGACGTGCTCGGTGGCCTCGGGGTCGTTGTAGTAGCCCCGCATGACGACGTTCCCGCGGACCGTGATCTCCCCGACCGTCGTGCCGTCCCAGGGGACCTCGGCGCCGGCCCCGTCGACCACCCGCAGCTCGCCTGAGGTGATGAGCTCGACGCCCTGGCGGGCCTTGACGGCGGCGCGCTCGCGCGTGCCCAGCGGTGCGTGCTCGGGCCGGGGCTCGCACACGGTGATGAAGGGCGCGGTCTCGGTCAGGCCGTAGACCTGGGTGACCGTCCATCCCAGGCCGTCCTCCAGGCGTTCGATGGTGTCGGCCGCCGGTGAGGCGCCCGCGGTCACCACGTTGACGCCCGGCGGGACGTCGCCGCGCACGTCCTTCGGGGTGTTGGAGAGCATGATCAGGACGGTGGGGGCCGCGCACATCCAGGTCACGCCCTCGGAGCGCACCAGCTCGTACACGGTGGCCGGGTCCACGGCCGGAAGGCACACGTGGGTGGCGCCCGCCGCGGTCACCGTCCAGGTGTAGGTCCAGCCGTTGGCGTGGAACATCGGCAGGGTCCACAGGTACCGCTCGCCGACCCCGATCCGCAGGTGGGTCAGGACGCCCACGGTGTTCATGTAGGCGTTGCGGTGCGTGATCATCACACCCTTGGGGCGCGCGGTCGTCCCGGACGTGTAGTTGATCGTCAGCAGCTGGTTCTCGTCGATCTCCGCGCGCGGGTAGTCGGGCGCGGCGTCGGCGAGGAGGGCCTCGTAGTCCTCCCAGCCCGGGCGCGCGCCCTCGAGTGCGACGAACCGTTCCACGCCCGGCATGCGGTCGCGCACCCCGTCGACGGTGTCGATCTGGTCGGCGTGCACGCACAGGACCTTCGCGCCGGAGTGGTTGACGATGTAGACGAAGTCGTCGGCGGCCAGGCGGAAGTTCACCGGGACCAGGACGGCGCCCAGCTGCGGCACCGCGTAGAAGGACTCCAGCTGGGCGTGGGTGTTGGGGGCGATGTAGGCGACGCGGTCGCCGGGGGCCACGCCCATGCCCGCCAGGACCGAGGACCAGCGGTCGCAGCGGTCGAAGAACTCCTCGTAGGTCAGGCGGAGCCCCCGGTCGACCACCGCCTCGCGGTCGCGGTACAGGCGGCGTGCGCGGCGGGCGAAGTCCAGGGGGGTGAGTGCGAGTTCCATCCGTCTTCTCTCTGCTTCGGCGGTGGTTCACAGGTCGAACAGACGGGCCGCGTTGTCGTGGAACACGGCGCGCAGCCAGTCGGGTCCCAGGTCGAGGCCCTCCAGAGCCCGGATCTGGTCGAGGTAGGGGTAGGGGATGTTCGGGAAGTCGCTGCCCAGCAGGACGCGGTCGCCGAGCGCGCGCAGGCGCGGGAGCTCGGCTGCGGGGAAGGGGGAGTGGCGCTCGGTGTAGGCGGTGAACGCCATGGTGGTGTCCAGGTGGACCCGCTCGTGGCGCTCGGCGAGGTCGAGGAACTCGCTGTACTCCGGCGCCCCGGCGTGCGCGACGACCACGGTGAGCCGGGGGTGGGCGCGCAGGACCTCGGCGATCGGCCCGGGGCCGGTGAAGGGCCCGGGCAGGGGTCCGGAGGCGCAGTGGACCACCACGGGGGTGCCGGACGCGGCCAGGGCGCCCCACACGTCGTCGAGCAGCGGGTCGCGGGGGTCGTAGGCGCCCACCTGCAGGTGGGCCTTGAACACGCGTGCGCCCGTGCCGAGCGCCTCGGCCACGTAGCCGTCGGCGTCGGGTTCGGGGTAGAAGGTGGCGCTGCGCAGGCAGTCCGGGTGGTGGGCGGCGTAGTCGGCGGCCCAGTCGTTGAGCCAGCGGGCCATGCCGGGCCGGTGCGGGTAGGACAGGGCGGTGTGGTGCGTGACGCCGAAGCCGCGCAGCAGGGCCACGCGCTCGTCCTGGGCGCCCCGGTAGGTGATCGGCCAGACGCCCTCTCCGAGGGCGTCGAAGTACGCCCAGACCTTGCGGAGGACGTTGTCGGGCATTGAAGTGGGTGTGGACGTCGATGAGTCCCGGCAGCCCGAGCGAACGCCACGACGCGCGGACGGCGGCGGCTTCGTCGGACCCGGGGCCGGTTGAGACCTGAGTCACAGGGATCAGCCTAAGTCGGGTCTCCCTCGAACACGCCGCGGGCCCCGCGCCGGAACCGTGCTCCGCCCGGGGCACAGCGGCGGCGGGGCCCGGTCGGGGCGCGAGCGGGAGGGCGCCGGCCGCGGGGCGCCCGACCGGCCGTCCAGGGGGCCTCAGGCGCGGCGGCGGCCGTGGGCGTTGGTCGGGGTGATGCGCTCGTTGCGCAGGTGCTCGTAGACGATCGAGGCGCGCACGTCGGCGACCTCGGGGCGCTCGGTCAGCTTGTCGATCACGAACGCGTACAGGCTGTTGTTGTCCGGCAGGGCCACGTGGATCAGGAAGTCCTCGCTGCCCGAGGTGACGAAGACCGACAGCGTGTCCGGGAGCGAGCGGACCCAGTCGCGGAAGGCCTCGATGTTGTGCCGCGAGGGTTTCACGACGCTCACGGTGATGAGCGCCTGGACCGGGCGGCCGATGAGGTCCAGGTCCACGTCCAGGAGTGAGCCGCGAATCACACCCTTTTCTCGCAGCGCGCGGGTCCGATCGAGGGTCGTGGTGGGCGACGCGCCCACCGCGGCGGCCACGTCGCGGTTGGTTTTTCGTGCGTCCGACTGGAGTTCGGCCAGGATCGCCGTATCAAGTTCGTCAAGATCAGCCATGCGCGCAGCATACCCGTATTAAATACGGAAAGTTGTCTACAGGCCCGGAGTCTGGTTAACCTTTGAGCGAAAAGGCCGTACTTGGCTCGCCCGGAAGAAGATCCTTCCGAGGCAGGCAGTGTCGCCCGCCGACGGCCGCGCTCCGATGCGACGACGCATCACCGCAGAACCAAGGGACGTCCGTCGCCGTTATGAGACCTACTTCCCTCCTGGCCCGCCCCGACCGACCGTCGGCACGGCCGGACACCGCGGCTCCCACCGGAGCCCCAGCACTGAGGGGCCGCCTCCTGGCCCTGGCGGCCATCACCTGCGCGGCACTGAACCTGCGCCTGGTGGTGACCTCCCTGTCGCCCCTGTTGACCACGATCGGGGCGGACTTCGGCTTCACCACCACCGTCGTGGGCGTCTTCGGCGCCCTGCCTCTGGTCGCCTTCGCGCTGTTCGGACTGGCCACCCCCGCCGTCATGCGCCGACTGGGCGCCGAGGCCACCGCGGTGCTCAGCATGCTGCTGGCCGCGGTCGGGCAGCTGGCCCGCGCCTTCGCCCCCGACACCGGCACCCTGCTGCTGCTCACCGCGGTCGCCCTGACCGGTGCCGCGCTGGGCAACGTCGTGGTGCCCCCGCTCATCAAGCAGTACTTCCCCGACCGGCTGGCCGCCCTGAGCACGGTCCAGATGGTCGCGATCCACCTGGGTGCCCTGTTCCCGCCGCTGGTCGCCGTCCCACTGGCCGAGGTGGCCGGGTGGCGCTTCGCCCTCGGCGCCTGGTCCCTGCTCGCTCTGGCCGCCGCCGGGCTCTGGGCCGTCCAGTGGCGCCGCCCCGGCGGTACCGCCGCGCCGAGAGCGGGTGAGTCCGCCGGTGGCGAGCCGCCGCTGGCGCGCCCGGTCTGGCGGGTGGGCATGGCCTGGCGGATGGCGGTGCTCTTCGGGATGGTGACCTGGAACGTCTTCACCCTGTTCACGTGGCTGCCGACACTGCTGGCCGACGCCGGCCACTCCGGGGCGTTCTCCGGCGGCATGGTGTCGCTCATGGTGGGGTCGAGCCTGATGTTCGGCCTGGTGGCGCCCACGATCACCGTGCGGGCCGCCAACACCTTCCCGATCGTCGCGTTCGGGATCGCCGGCTACCTCGCCGGCTACCTGGGGATCGCGCTCGCGCCCCAGGCACTGGCCCCGCTGTGGGCGGTCTTCCTGGGGCTGGGCACCGGCCTGTTCGTGGTCATGATGACCATGATCAACGCCCGCAGCACCACGGCCAGGGGGTCGGCCGCTCTGTCGGGCTTCGTCCAGGGGACCGGCAGCGGCATCGCGCTGGGCGGGCCGCTCCTGTTCGGGCTGCTCGGCGAGCTGACCGGTGGCTGGACCGCGTCGTACGTGCTGGTCGCCGGGGGATCGCTGGCCGTCGCCACGGTCGTGGCCTACGTGGAGCGCACGCCGTGGAGCATCGAGGCGGCCGCCGTCGGCCACCGTCCGGACTGAGCGCGCACTCGCGCCGCCTCGCCGCCGGGACCCGTGTGCGGTCCGCGCCCCGGGCCCCCGGCCGCCGCGCCGACGGCATCGTCCCGCGGCGTCCGGGCGGGGCCGGGGGCCTCGCCCGGACGCCGCGGGGGCCGCGCCGCCGGGCGTCCGCGGACTCCGTCCGGGCGGCCCGCGCGGGCCGGGCGTGGGGCCCGTCACGTTGGCGCCGCCGAGCACGTGGTCGGAGACCCGGGCGCGGCGGACACGCGTGACGAACGCTCGCTAACGCGGGCAATGCGCGCATAATGGCGACATGACTACGACGCCCCCGGTCCGGCCCTCCGCCGGGGTCTCCAGGTCGGTCCCCTGACCCCCTACGGCCCACGAGGGCGCCGGTGTCACACGGTTCCCACGGGCACACGACCACCAGTCCGGGCCGGAGCCGTGGTCCCCCTGCTGCCCGCGGGGACCCGAGGGGAACGATCGCGATGACGTCGGAACGGCAACACCCGTCCCGGCCTCCCGGGCGGGTGCCCCCGATCGGCGGCCCCGAGGAGTTCGGCCCCCTGCTGCGCAACCGGGACTTCCAGGCCCTGTGGACCAGCCGCTTCTTCGCCGGACTCGGCAAGGAGAGCGGCGAGGTCGCCTACCCCCTCCTGACCCTCCTCCTGGCCGGATCGGCCGCCCAGGCCGGCGTGATCGGGGCGTCCCAGGTCGCTACCGCCATGGTCGCGGCGGTGGTCGGCGGGTCCCTCGCCGACCGGGTCGACCGCCGCGTGGTCCTGCTCTGCTGCGACGTGGGCCGGTTCCTCCTGCTGTCCGGCTTCGCCGTCTTCCTCGTCGTGGGCGAGGCCACCCCGGTGGGGGTCGTGGCCGTCGCCGTGTGCTCGTCGGCGCTGATGGGCGTGTCCAACCCGGTCGCGATGGCCGCCGTCAAGCAGCTGGTACCGGCGTCCCAGGTGGCCGACGCGGCCGCGCAGAACCAGATCCGCTTCTTCACCACCACCGCTCTCGGAGCACCCCTGGCAGGGTTCCTGTTCGGCCTCGGCCGCGCCTTCCCCTTCGCCGCCGAGGCCCTGACCTACCTGGTGTCGGCCGGGCTCGTCCTGTGCGTCCGGCGGCCGATGCAGGCTCCCGTCCACGACTCCCGCGAGCGGTGGACCCTGCGCGGCGCCGTCAGCGGGTTCGCTGTCCTGGCCAAGCACCCCATCCTGCGCCCGATGATGCTCTGGATCGTGGTGTTCAACGTCGCCTTCACCCACACCGGCGCGTTCCTCGCCATCATCGCCACCGCCGACGCCCAGGGGGCGACCAACGTCGAGATCGGCCTGACGGTGTCCGTGGCCGGCACCGGGGGCCTGCTGGGGTCCCTGACCGCCGGGGCGGTGGTCCGCTGGGTGCGCCCCACGACCACCTTCCTCGTGGCGGCCTGGGCCGCGCCGGCCTGCGGGCTCGCGCTGACGGTGGCCCCCAACGTGCTCTCACTGGGGCTCATCGTCGGCTGCGTGTTCGCGACCGTGCCGTGCGTCAACGCGGTCTTCTACGGCTACGTCGCCGCCTCGGTCACCGACGGGTACCAGGGACGCGTGCTCGGCGCCGTCATGTTCGTGTCCCTGGTCTCGCAACCGGTCGGCATCCTCGGCATCGGCATCGTCTTCGACCACGCCGGATCCACCTGGGTGTTCCTGATGATGGCGCTGGTCTCCGGACTCGCCGCGCTGTTCACGCTCTCACCCGTCATGCGCGACCTGCCCCGCCCCGAGGACGTGGCCGTCGCCTGACGCACGGACCCCGGGACCGGACCTCGGGTCAAGGAAGGTCCGGCCCCGGGGAGCCACGGTGGCCCGCGGGTCAGCTCTCCAGGGGCATGGCCATCACGGGGTCGGAGGTGGGCTGCTCGGAGCCGCCCTCCGGTTCCACGGTGACCGCCACACCGCTGGCCTCGCCCTCCTCGACTCCGGCCAGCAGCGGGTCGGCGGCGCCCGTGTCGTCGATGGCGAGGACGCCGGCGGAGGTGACGGTGCCGTCGTCCCGGGTGAGCCACAGCTGGTAGTCCTCGTCCTCCCGGTCGGTCAGACCGTAGGAGCTGAAGACGAGGCGGCCCTCGCTCTCGGAGTACACCAGCGACACGGTCACGCCCTCCATCGGCTCCGCCGTGGTGTAGGCGGCGTCCGGGGCGGCGAGCACGGCGGCGATGCGCTGCTCGTTCTCGCGCAGCTCCCGTACCTGGCGGATCTGGTCCACGGCCACGGCGCCCACGGCGACGACCACCGCGAGGCAGGCCGCCAGGACGAGCCCCAGACCCCACCCCCACCGGCGGCGGGGCTCGGGCAGGCGCTCGGGCGCCGGGGCGAGCTGCCGTGTCCGGGCCACGTCGGCCAGCACCCGCTCGCGCAGCCCGGGGGGCGGCGTGCGGGCCGTGGCGGCGGCGAGCCGGGCGGCGGTCTCGGAGAACCCGCGGACCTCCTGGCGGCAGGAGTCGCACCCGGCCAGGTGGTCCTCGAACCGGACCGCCTCCGACGGCGCCAGGGAGTGCAGGGCGTAGGCGCCCGCCAGCGTGTGCTGGTCGTGACTCAGCGTCCTTCTCACCACTCCACCCCCAAACAGTCCCGAAGCCTGATCAACCCGTCGCGCATCCGCGTCTTGATGGTGCCCAGCGGCGTGGTCAGCAGCCGGGCGACCTCACGGTAGGTGTATCCCCCGTAGTAGGCGAGCCGGACCGACTCGCACTGCAGTTCGGTGAGGGTGTCCAGACATCGGCGCACCCGTTCGCTCTCCAGCCGGTCGGTGACCTCCTCGGCCACTTCGTCGTAGGGCCGCCGCGTGTCCGAAGCGGCCGCGCGGGCCTCGCGGTCGGTCGCGGCCTGCTCGGATCGCACCCGGTCCACCGCCCGGCGGTGGGCGAGCGTCATCACCCACGCGTGGGGCGTCCCCCGGCGCTCGTCGTAGCGGCACGCGGACCGCCACACGTCGACCAACACCTCCTGGGCCACCTCCTCCGACTGGGCGGGGTCGCGCAGGATCCGGCGCACCAGACCGTACACAGTGGGGCTCACCAGGTCGTACACCTCCCCGAAGGCGCGCTCGTCCCCTCGTGCCACCTCGCGCAGCAGCTCGCCGAGCCGGTGGGCGGCCGGAACCGCCGGACGCGACCCGACCTCGCGGGGCACCGCGGCTTCCTCGTCCATCTGCACACTTCCTCGTCGGTTCCGGTCCGGGGGGACAACGGGTCCCGGACCGCCCGGCCTCAACGCACGGGCGGCCCGGGTGCGTGGCGCCTACTCGGGCATGAGCACCGTGTCGACGATGTAGACGGTGGCGTTGGCGGTCTGCACGTTGCCGCAGACCACCGCGGAGTCGCCGTTCACCGTGTAGTCCTCGCCGGAGCCGGTCGCGGTGACCTCGCCACCCTGCAGGGACGTGAACGTGCCGTCCTCCAGGTCGGCGGGGGCCTGGCGGCCCTCCACCACGTGGTAGGTCAGGACCTCGGTGAGCTGGTCCTGGTCGGCCAGCAGGGCGTTCAGGTCCTCCTCGGGGATCTTCTCGAAGGCGGAGTTGGCCGGGGCGAAGACGGTGATGTCCTCCGCCGAGTTGAGCGTGTCGCCCAGGTCGGCCTCGCCCACGGCGGTCACGAGGGTGGACAGCGCCGGGTTGTTGGACGCGGCGGTCGCCACCGGGTCGTCGGCCATCCCCTCGAAGCTGCCTTCCCCGTCCTCGGGCACCGCGGCGCAGCCGGAGCCGAAGTTCTCGCCGACGGTCTCCGTCATGCCCTCGCTCTCCATGTCCTCCCCGCCCGTGGTCTCCTCCGCGCTCGTGTTCTCCGAGGCCGCGTCGGTGTCCTCTTCGCTCATGTCCCCGCAGGCGGTCAGGCCGAATGCGAGGGCGGCAGCGGCGGCGGTCACAGTGAGAGTGCTCTTGCGAATCATGGTTCTCTCCTTCAACTTGTTCAACTATCAGGACCACCGGTGTGGCGGGTCTGGTATCGCCTATTCGGCGGTGAAACGGATGCTGTGCCAGCCGGAGGCCCCGTCGGGGATCGGCTCGGCACGCTCCGAGGTCTGTGTGCGGCCCTCGGCGTCGGTCGCCCGGACCTGGACCGTGTGCGGGCCGGGTGCGAGTTCGGTCTCGGCGACCCACTGGACCCAGGTGTCGATCCCGGGGACCTGGGCGAGTTCGGCCTCCCACCACTCGCCCTCGTCCACGCGCACCTCCACGGCGTCCACGCCGCGGTGCTGGGCCCAGGCCACGCCCGCCAGGGTGACGTCGCCGGAGGACACGCGGCCCAGGGGAGCGGGGACGTCCACGCGGGACATCACCTTGATCGGCGCCCGGACCGCCCAGCCGCGCTGGGCCCAGTAGGCCTTCTCGTCCGCGAACCGGGTGAGCTTGATGTCGGTGACCCACTTGGTGGCGCTGACGAAGCCGTACAGGCCCGGGACGACCATCCGCGCGGGGTAGCCGTGGCTGTGGGGCAGCGGCTCGCCGCCCATGCCGACGGCCAGCAGGGCGTCCCTCCCGTCCATCACGACCTCGGTGGGCGTCCCGCAGGTCCACCCGTCGTCGGAGGTGCTGAGGATCTGGTCCGCGCCCGCCTGGACCCCTGCCCGGCGCAGCAGGTCGGCCAGCGGGAAGCCCAGCCAGCGGCTGTTGCCGGCCAGGTCTCCGCCGACCTGGTTGGACACGCACGTCATCGTGATGTCGGCCTCGACCAGCGGCATGGCGAGCAGCTCGTCCATGTCGATCTCGAAGGGCTCGTCGACCATGCCGTGCACGCGCAGGCGCCAGCGGGTCGAGTCCAGCCTGGGCACGGTGAGGGCGGTGTCGATCCGGTAGAAGTCGGCGTTGGGGGTGCTGAAGGGCGTCAGGCCCGGGATGCCGAGGTCGGTCCCGGCCGGCAGCGCGGGCAGGGGCTCCGCCGCGGCGGGCAGGGCGAGCGACGACCGCGCTCCCGCCCCGCCCAGCGCGTTCGGGATCCAACGGCCGACGGCACCGGCGGTCGCGGACCCGACCAGGACACCCGTCGCGGTCAGAACGAAACCGCGTCTCCCCTGGCCGTGGTCGGGTCCCACCTGAGCGGGAGTGGTCTCCGCGTCCGCCGATGCCTGCGGCCTCCCCTTCCTCCCCGGTCCGTGGACCGTCCGCGCGCTCCTCAACAGGAGCGCGAGGGCCAGGGCTCCCGCGGCCGCGCCGAAGACCACCGGAGCGGCGGCCCACGGGTCTCCGGCGCGGCGCAGGAGGACGGCGGCCAGGCCGGCCGCCGCGAACACAGCCAGTCCCGCGTAGCCGAGGACGGGCCGCCGGAGCGCGAGCACTCCGAGGACGGCACCGGCCGCGAAGAGGACGGCCGCGATGCCGGTGACGAGCACGATCTTGTCGGCCGTCCCGAACAGCGCGATCGCCCACTCCATGAGGAACGCGGGCGTGGCGTCGACGACCACGTCGCCGACGGCCACCACGGGGGACGCGGATCCGGACAGCCCGGCCACGAGCTCGGCGGCGCCCAGGGCGGCGCCGACCGCCAGGAGGCCGATCACCGACCCCGTGACGACCCGTCGCCTCTCACGTGGCGGGGTGGTCTCCCCGCGCCTCTCAGTGTTCATGTGAGGTATTCGCGGTGGCCCCCGGCCCGGATTGGCGAGATTCTGTTTTTTCTCGAACGGGTTCCGTGGACACCGGGAAAACGCCCGTTCCGATAGGGTTCGCCCGACTCGTCCGCCCTCCGGTCGGTTCGACTCCGTGAGTGCTGGAGGATGTTGCCGTACGCCCCGTCAACGATCGGAGTTCCCCCACATGGCGCGGAAGTCGCCCCTCACCGTGGTCGCGCTGTTGGTCTCGGGCAGCCTCCTGCTCACCGGCTGCTCCGTCACCGACGACCTGTCCGGCTGGTGGTCGGAGACGTTCGGGGACGCGTCCGGCCCGCCCGAGGTCCGCGAGGAGTTCCCCTACGTCCGTGAGGGCCGGATCTTCCAGGACACCGGCCAGGACACCGAGATGCGCTTCGCCGTCACCGGACTGGAGCGGACCGACGAGTACACGGTCATGCGCTACGAGGTGACCTACCTCGACGACTTCTCCGGCCCCAACCGGAACCTGAGCATGGCCCACACGCTCGTGGACCCGCTCACCGGCCGCGTGTACCGCCAGTTCCTGGACGAGGAGGGCCTCAAGTACGGATCGGAGAGCCCCAACCAGGACGGCCTCTACCCCGTGCACGACGGGGTCACCAACGAGTACGTCCGGTACTTCCCGCGGCTGCCCGACGAGACGGCCCAGGTGACCTTCGTCGGCAGCGGCCTGGGGGCCATGACCGGGATCCCCGTCCAGGACGTGGAGGAGGAGACCCCGGCCCCGGAGAACCCCAACGGGCCCGACCACCTCACCCTCGACAACCCGCCCCCCTCGGGCGAGAACCTGACCTTCGCCAACCGGCGGCCCGAGGAGGACGCGCTCGCCGACGAGGGCTGGGTGCAGAGCTTCGTCGACTCGGAGATCGCCTCGACCACCCGGGACGGCGACCGCGAGATCATCTCGCTGCACTCCGACGTGATGTTCGCCTTCGACGAGGCCTCCCTCACCGAGGAGGCCGAGGAGGTCGTGCGCCGCGCGGCCACCACGCTGGCGACCAACGTCGACCCCGAGGACCCGACCATCACCGTCATCGGCCACACCGACGGCATCGGGTCCGCCTCCTACAACGACAACCTGTCCGTGGAGCGCGCGGAGAGCGTGCGCGACCTGCTCGCCGAGGAGATCGGGGCGGGGTACACCCTGGAGGTCGAGGGCCGCGGCATGGACGAGCCGGTGGCCCGCGAGGGCGGCCCGGACGACGAGCAGGCGCGCGCCCGCAATCGCCGCGTCGAGTTCTCCTACGTCTTCAACGACACGGTGGAGGCCACCGAGGAGGAGGAGTACGACGACGACGGCCTGGGCGCCGCCCAGCGCAACGTCACCTGGCCCGCGCCCTTCAGCGACGACCCCGGGTCGGTGGTGGCCGAGGGCGAGCTCGACGGCGTGCGCCTGGAGGTCTACCCGCTGCGCCGCGACGGCGCCTACGTGATCGGCACGGTGGCCTTCACCAACACCACCGACGAGCCGCTCGTACCGGAACTGGGCGGCACCGACGCCATCCAGGCCGGCGGCCCGGAGCAGTTCAACAAGGGCACGCTCGGCGGCTTCCAGCTCCTGGAGCCGGAGGCCGGGCTGGTGCGGTACGTGGCGCAGATGGACTTCGGCGAGGGGCGCTACAGCAGCTTCGCCGAGGAGGTCCACATGCTGCAGCCGGACAACACCTACGACCTGGTGGCGGTCTTCCCCGCGCCCCCGGTCGACGTGGAGGAGCTGACCCTGCGCGCCGGGCCCTTCGGCGAGTTCGAGGAGATCCCGGTCGTGTACTGACCCGGGAGGCGCACGAGGGGCCGGTTCGTGTGAACCGGCCCCTTCGCCGTGTCCGGGGCCGCCCGCGCCCCGGGGCGCGGGCGGACGGTCAGCCGCGCACGCGTTCGGCGGCCGTCATGACCACCCGCTCCAGGTCCTCGCGCGCGACGTCCTCGCCGAAGGCGATCGCGGCCACGTAGAAGTCGCCGGGCAGGGACAGGAAGAGCTGGCGGCTGGAGCCGTCGACGGTCCCCACGTACTCCAGGTCGCCGCCCAGTTCGTCGGTGTCGTCGTTGCGGTAGGTGTCCACGTCGACGTCGACGTCGACCTCCCAGTTCATCTCCGCCTCCGCACCGGGCACCCGGACGACGTCCGGGTTGGCGCTGGGGTCGGCGTTCGAGGTGAACACGAGGGTGAACACGGGCGTGCCCGGTTCGGTGCTCCCGTCGCTGAAGGAGCACGTCAGCTGCTCGGCGTCGTCGATGCCCTCGATGGCACCGGACTCCTCGGCGAGGACGGGGCCGGGGGCCAGGTCCCCGACGACGTCGGCGGCGCCCGCCGCCTCGCAGGATTCCGGCAGGCCGTAGGAGGACGCGGCCTCCTCCTCGGGAGAGGGATCGGCGCTGGGGTCCGCGCCCGGTGACTCCTCGTCCTCCCCGGTGGGCAGGCTCAGGTCGGCACCGTCGAACTCGTCGAGGTCGACCACGTCGCAGCCGACGAGGACGACACCTCCGATGACGACGGCGGCGACAGCCGTGCCCAGGCACGACAGGGGCTTGGACGGGATGAGTCGCATGGGTGGCTTTCGGTTCGGGGAGGGCCGGACGGGGAGGGCTTCCGGCGGGGGACACTGGGCAACTTAGCAAGTTCCCCGGTGTCCCACCGACGGGCGTCCGCTCCCCGTCCGCTCCCCGGCCGACTAGAAGTTGATCATGTGCCCGGCCAGACCGTGGACGGCCTCCTTGACCGCTTCGCTGAGCGTGGGGTGGGCGTGGATGTTGCGCGCCACCTCGTGGACGGTCAGGTCCCACTGCTGGGCCAGCGTGAGCTCCGGCAGGAGCTCGGTGACGTCCGGGCCGATCAGGTGGGCGCCCAGGAACTCGCCGTACTTGCCGTCGGAGATGATCTTGACGAACCCCCGGGTGTCGCCGATGCCGTGCGACTTGCCGTTGGCCATGAACGGGAACTTGGCGACCTGGACGTCGTATCCGGCCTCGCGGGCCTCGGCCTCGGAGTAGCCGAAGCTGGCGATCTGCGGCTGGCAGTAGGTGGCGCGCGGGATGAACCGGTAGTCGATCTCCTGCGTCTCGGCTTCCGCGATGGTCTCCGCGGCGACGATGCCCATGGCCTCTGCGGTGTGCGCGAGCATGAGCTTGGCGGTGACGTCGCCGATGGCGAAGATGTGCGGGACGCTCGTGCGGCCGCGGGAGTCGATGTCGACCGCGCCGCGGTCGGTGAGCCGGACGCCGGTCCGGTCCAGGCCGAAGCCCTCGACGTTGGGAGCGAAGCCGATCGCCTGGAGCAGCTTGTCGGCCTCCAGCGTCTTCTGCCCACCGTCGGCGCCCGTGACGGTGACGCGGACGTTCTTGCCGGTGTCCTCGACGGCCTCGACCCGGGTGGAGGTCATGACCTTGACGCCGAGCTTCTTGTAGGCCTTGGCCAGCTCCTTGGAGACCTCCTCGTCCTCCAGCGGGACGAGGCGGTCGAGGAACTCCACGACGGTGACGTCGACGCCGTAGTTGGCGAGGACGTAGGCGAACTCGACACCGATCGCCCCGGCACCGGCGATGACGATGCTCTCCGGCAGGGTGTCGCTGAGGATCTGCTCCTCGTAGGTGACGACCCGCTCGGACAGCGTGGTGCCCGGCAGCAGCTTGGTGGAGGAGCCGGTCGCGAGCACGGCGTGGTCGAAGGTGACGGTCTCGGTGGCGCCGTCCTCGCCCCTGACCTCGATCGTGCGGTCGTCGGTGAAGGTGCCGCGCCCGTGGATCTCGGTGATCTTGTTCTTCTTCATGAGGAAGTGGACGCCCTTGACGCGGCCGTCGGCCACCTCGCGGCTGCGGCTGTAGGCCTTGCCGTAGTCGAACTCCACCTTGCCGTCGACCTTGATGCCGAAGTAGTCGGCGTCATGGGAGAACAGGTGGGCGAGCTCGGCGTTGCGCAGCAGCGCCTTGGAGGGGATGCAGCCCACGTTGAGGCAGACCCCGCCCCAGTACTTCTCCTCGATGACGGCCGTCCTGAGGCCGAGCTGGGACGCTCGGATCGCGGCCACGTAGCCGCCCGGACCAGCGCCGAGGACGACGAGATCGAAGTGTTGTTGTCCCATGACGGGATCTCCCAGAGTGTGTTTGTGACGCACCCAGTGCAGCCGGCTTGCCCGGGGTGTCGGATTGCCGAAGGCCAGCTTAGTCGCGGGTCCCGTCGGTGCGTGTGACCGGGGACACCATCGATGCGACTTTCGGCGCTGGGAGGGCCCCGCGCGTCAGACCGTCCCGGCGCCGTCCTCGGAGACCCGCGCGTCCTTCGCGTCCAGGGAGTCCCGCGCTTCCGTGCCCTCCGCGCCCCCGGCCTTGGCGCGGGCCCGATCGGCGGCCTTGGCACGGATGTTCTGCCGGATCACCGGAGCGAACGCCATGGCGAAGATGAGGGCGAAGGTGATCCAGAGGGCGTAGCGGTCGACGAGGAGGATGATGTCGACCCCGGCCTGGCCGGCGGCGTAGCCCGCGGCGGCGACGGAGCCGGTCATCAGCAGGGCCGCGCACGCGTCCAGGACCATGAACGTCCGCAGCCGCATGCCGGTCCAGCCGGCGACGACGAGGACGAGGGCCGCGGGGACGCCGGGGACGTAGGAGACCAGGACGGCGGCGCGGATCCACCACGGGTTCGCGTCGCGCACCTTGTCCGCGAGGCGCCGGGCGCGCTCGCTGGGCGTGATCAGGTTGACGATGCCCCGTCCCCAGCGGCGCCCCAGCCACCAGAAGAGCCAGTCGACCTTGATCTTGCCGAACACCCCCGCGCACAGGACGAGCCACAGCGGGATCTCACCGATGCGCGCGAAGGCCGACGCGGCGCCGATGGCGGCGTTGCTGCCGGTCAACGCGGCCAGACCCACCGGGTGGTCGGCGATGAGGAGGGGCTTGAGCGGGGTGAGCGCGAGGAAGACGGTGGGGATCACGATGAACGCCGTCAGGAGCGCCTTGTCCTGGCGGGTCGCCCGGCCCTCCCACGGCTTGAGCGCGCGCAGGGCCGCCCTGGCCTCCTCCTCCTTGCGTTCCTTCTCCCGGCGCCGCTCCCGCTCGGGGGAGAGCACGCAGTCGGCGTCCGGAGCGGTGCCCGCGGTGTCGGCGGTCCCGTCCGTGTCCGCGGCGGTCCCGTCCGTGCCGGCGGTGTCGCTGCTGGTGCTGTGCGGCTGCGTCGTCATGTCCCCAGAGTCCCGTGTCGGTGCGGAGGCCGGTAGTCGCAGGCGTCACCGGGCCCGTGTGAGCGGTTCAGCGGTCTCCGCATGACATCTGTCATCGGCCGTCGGTGGAGTCGGTGTCGGCCACGCCGTGCCGGGGCGGCAGCGGCCACTTCCAGTCCGGCGCCCAGGTGCTGCTGTCCGAGACGCCGGGCGGCATGGGCGGAAGCAGCCGGGCGCCCGGCGCGAGGTCGGCGGGGTCGACCGGGAGGGCCAGGGGCTCCTCGTGCGGCACGGGGGAGGAGGCGGGGAGCGGGGGCGCCTCGACCGCGGAGTTCGGGACGAACCCGGGGAAGGGCGCCACGTCGGGCAGGGGGTCGTCCGCCCACGGGTGCGCCGCCGACGCCGGGTCCGGTTCGGGGGCGAAGGCGTCACCGGGGGCGTGTTCCGGTCCGCGTGCGAGTTCCTCCAGGAACTCCTGCGGGACGCCCCACGGCTGCTGCGGGTCGTCGGGCGTTTCGTCCTGTGGCGGCTCGGACGGGAACGCGGGGGCCTCTGGGGCCAGTGTGGAGCCGGCTCCGGCCGCCGCCTGGTCCTGCTCGCCGTCGACCGCGGTTCCGTACTCGGCGTGCTCGGCGACGTACTCGGATTCGGGGCCGGTGTCGGGGAACGGAGCCGGCATCGGGCCCGAGTCCACCTCGGCGAAGTGCGCCGCCACCCCGAAGTGCCGGGGCGGCCGGTGCGCACCGGTGTCGTCGTTCTCGATGGGTGTCGCGAGCGGGTGGCGGACCGATCCGGCGGGGTGCACCCGCGACCACCAGTCCTGGGCCTGGTCCGGGGGCAGTTCCGACACGACCGACAGTGATCCGGGGATGTGCGGGTGCCGGCGCCCGGCCCGCCAGGAGTGCGAGAGCGACTGCGCCTCCAGCACCAGCACGCGCTCGCCGTCCACCACGGGGATGTCGCCGGGGACCGCCTCGTTGCCCACCCAGGTGCCGTCGCCGCCGACCAGGTCCCACTCGCCCTCGACGACGTCGGCCAGGGGGTCGGCGGGCGCGTCCAGGCAGGCGGCGGTCCAGCGCGGGTCGGGCCGGGTGCCCGAGAGCATCCGCCCCTCCTTGCCGATGAGCGCGTCCGCGAGCAGGGTGTGCAGCTGGAAGTTGTCGCCGATGCCGTCGAAGCGCACCCGGAAGCCCCGCTGGGAGGCCCGCTCCAGGACGAGCGCCGTGTCGGCCTCGGCCATCCGCAGGAGTTCGGCGACCTCGCGGAACTCGCTGAGGTGGGTGGACAGCGCCCGCACGATCTGGCCGAGCCCGTCCAGCGCGCTGGCGTCCGCGCGCACGGCGGCGCGTACCCCGGAGTCGCCGAGCATGGCCTTGGCGGCCAGCCCGTAGCGCAGCGAGGTCCACCAGCCGACGGTCGCCAGCGGCGCGTTCTCGCCGAGGACCTCCTCGACCCGCACCTCCTCCGATTCGCCGACCTCGGTGGGCCCGGGCAGCGGTCCGCCGCCGGTCTTGTCCCAGGCGTGCATGAACGCCACGGCCGCCTGGCCGTAGCGTCCGAGCTGCCGCAGGACCTCCAGGCCGACCTCGCCCGCGGGCGCCCCGGACTCGACCAGGGCCCCGGCGAGGACCGCGAGGTCGGCGGCGATGCCCGCGGCCGGTTCGCAGTCGCTCAGGACAGGGGTGAGGGCTTCCATGGCGATGGCGAGTTCGTCCGTCGGCACATCGGAGGAGAGCCGGAACACGTCGTGCACGGCGTCCGGGAAGTCGGGTGCCTGGCTTGCGGCGGTGTCGAGCACACGTTGGAACGCGGCGCGGAACTCATCAGTCACCCGTGAATCCTTCCATATCCTCACGTATCGTCCGTGGTCGGACACATGGGTACACGGTCCGTGGTGTCGCGTCGAACGCGGGACCGCGCGCGCGGCCGGTCCGGGAGGGGGCCCGCGCCGCCGGCACGGGCCGCGCCGGCGTCAGGGCCCCGACACGAAGCGGACCTCGCGGCCCTCGGCGTCCGGTGCCAGGAAGTCCAGTAGCCGCAGCCCTTCGGCCGTCACCTCCTCGGCGTCCGTCCCGGTGATCGGGGCGAACGGGACGACCTCGACGGCGGTGCCGGCTCCCTTGCCGACCACCTTCCACGCGGCCCGGACCCGCCCGTCCACCAGAACGGTCGAGGGCGGCATTCCGTTACGGGACGTGATGCGCTTGAGGTCCTCGGCGGAGATGACGCGGCTCCGGTCGGCGTGGCCGCGCAGCAGGTTGTCGAAGTCGTAAAGGAAGCGGACCGGCGCCGGGGTGTCGGGGTCGGGCCGGGGAGCGTCGGGCAGGTCGAAGAGCTCGGCGCCGTCCTCGGTGCGCAGGACCACGAGCCGGGGCCGCAGGCGGTCGACGACCTCGCGCAGCCGGGTCAGGCCGGACCAGGCCTGCACGTCCTTGACCCCGGCCGGGCCGAACGCGGCCAGGTAGCGCAGGACGAGGGTGTCCGGATCGGCCCGGGCGTCCATGGCCAGTCCGGTCCAGCTGTCGGCGGGCGCGAGCGCGGGCGGCCCGGAGGCGCCCCACACCCCGCGCGGGGGGACCTGGACGACGGGCATCCGGTTGCGCACGACGTAGGCGAGGTCGGCGCCGGGGACGTCCGGCCACTCCTCGGCGAGCAGCGCGCCCAGCTCCTTGGGTGTGAGCGGCCGCTTCTCCAGGAGCGCGCGCCCGTACGCGACCACGGCGTCGTGGTCCACGCCACCGGTGGTCTTCCCGTGGCTGCTGTGGGCGAGGTCCCGGTCCATGGCGGTCTGCACGGTGGCGCGCAGGGAGCGGCAGTCCTGAGGGGTGACCAGGTGGAGGGTGGAGCGCATGAGTGAGACGCGGACGAGCTCGCCCTCGGTCAGCCGACGGCCGACGTCGTGGGGCGAGAGCGAAGCGATGCGGCTCTGCAGGCCGACGTACCAGGTGTGGGTGGTCTGCGCCTGGAGGCCGACGAGGTGGCTCACCACGTCGGTGACGGGGCGGTCGACGCGGCGCAGGAGCAGTTGGCGGTCCAGGGTCGCGCGGTTGAGCGCCCGCCGCGTCAACGTGGTGTCGGTCGTGGCCATCCTGGGGTCCCTCCCGGCGGGTGCGGTGGCAGCACCCTACCGGCACGGTGGGACGAACCATAGGGAAAGGCGGACCCTCCGGACGCGGTGTCCGGAGGGTCCGCCCGGTTCCCGCGGGTGCGGCGGAGGTGGTCCCCGCTACCGGTCCCGGTCCAGGAGCTGGGCGCAGCGGATCAGGCCCAGGTGCGAGTACGCCTGCGGGTGGTTGCCCAGCGCCCGCTCGGTGACCGGGTCGAACTCCTCGGGGATCAGACCGGTCGGTCCCGCGCAGTCCACCAGGTGCTTGAAGAGCTCCTCGGCCTCGGCCCGCCGCCCGGTCAGCACGTAGGCCTCGATCAGCCAGGTGGTGCACAGGTGGAAGCCGCCCTCGCCGCCGGGCAGGCCGTCGTCGCGGTGGTAGCGGTAGACCGTGGGGCCGCTGCGCAGCTGCGCCTCGATCGCGGTCACCGTCGCCTGGAAGCGCTCGTCGGACGGGTCGATCATGCCGGACAGCCCGATGTGCAGTGAGGCGGCGTCCAGGTCGGTGCCGTCGTAGGCGGTGGTGTAGGCCTGCGCCTGCTCGTTCCAGCCCGACTCCAGCACCTCGGCCGCGATCCGCTCGCGCAGCCCGGCCCAGTCCGGGCCGGCCTCGCGCCCGTAGTCGGCGGCCAGCCTCAGTGCGCGGTCCAGGCTCACCCAGCACATCACCTTGGAGTAGACGCGCTGGCGAGGTTCGTCGCGCTCCTCCCAGATGCCGTGGTCGGGCTCGTCCCAGCGCCGCGCGACCGCGGCGCACATCTGCTCGACCAGGTCCCAGTCCCGGTCGGCCAGGTGTCCGCGTGCGGTCGACAGGTGGCTGATGAGCTCGACGATGGGCCCGAACACGTCCAGCTGGACCTGGTGGTCGGCGAGGTTGCCGACCCGGACCGGCCGGGACCCGGCGTAGCCGGAGAGGGTCTCGATGACCTCCTCGGGGCCCAGGTCGGTGCCGCGCAGGCTGTACAGGGGGCGCAGCAGTTCGGGGCCGGGCAGGGTGGCGACCACGTCGTGCACCCAGTCCAGGAACTTCTCGGCCTCGGCCGTGGACCCGAGCGAGACCAGGGACTGCACGGTCAGGGCGCCGTCGCGCAGCCAGCAGTACCGGTAGTCCCAGTTGCGCACCCCGCCGATCTCCTCGGGCAGGGAGGTGGTCGCGGCGGCCATCACCCCGCCGGTGGGGGTGCACAGCCCGCGCAGGGTCAGCGCGGAGCGCTGGGCCAGGTCCCGGGCGGTGACCGGCAGGTCCAGGTTCCGCACCCAGTCGGTCCAGTGCTCGTGGGTGGCCCGGCGACGCTCCGGCTCGGCGGTCCCGCCCGGCGCGGAGTCGGTGCTGCCGCAGCGCAGTTCGAGCACGACGGGCCGCTCGGAGGTGGGGTGGACGGTGGCGTAGGCGACGTCGTCGACGCCGTCGTGGGTGATGTGCCAGTCCACCCCGGGGGAGGACAGCACCATCGGGAAGTCCGCGCCCAGGACCCGCAGTCCGCCCTCGACGGCGACCAGGCGCACGGGGGCGCGGCCGAAGTCGGGGCGCGGGGCGAACTCCACGGTGGCCGGGACCACGCCGTGGATCACGCGGACCAGGTCGGTGCGGCCCGGCTGCTCGGGCTGGGCGAGGTAGTCGGTGATCTCCAGGCGGGAGAAGCGGGTGCGCACGGTCATGGTGCCGGCCTCGTAGCGCTGGCCCAGGGGGCGTCCGCCGTGGACGGGGGCGATCGCGAACACGCCCGCGCTGCGCCCGCCGAGGACCTCGGCGAACAGGGCGGGGGAGTCGGGCTCGGGATGGCAGAACCACGCCAGGCGCGCGTCGGGGCCCACCAGCGCGACCGCGTCCTGGTTGGACAGCAGGCTCATCCGCTCGATCGGGGTGGGGCGTTCCCCGAAGACCCAGGCGCGGCGCTCGGCGGCCAGAACGGTGAGGAGCTGGGCGGCGGCGGGGGTGTCGGCGACGCGGTGGGCGGCCACGGTGGGCTCGCTCCCGACGCGGATACCGGTGTCGGAGCCGTTCAGCCGCAGGAAGACGGGCTCCTCACCGTGGCCGCCGCCGAGGTAGCACGTGGCGGTGGCCTGGACCTGGTCGCGGAGCTGCTCCAGCGCGGTGGCCTTGTCCGCGGCGTCCAGGGGCCGGTCCAGGGTGGTGTCGTACTCGGCTCCGTGGGCGCCGATGAGGTGGATCTCGCTGGGCAGGCGGGAGAGGGTCGCCAGGTCGGCCAGGGAGCGGGCCGAGATGACGGCGCAGGTGGTGCCCGGCAGGTCGGCGAGATCGCGCAGGGCGCGGACCGCCTGGGGGAGGGGCCGCGAGGCGGAGGCGTCGGTGGGGGCCAGGGCGCCGTCGTAGTCGCAGGTGACGAGCAGGTTGGAGGAGCGGGCCAACGCCGACACGCGTCGGCGTACGTCCAGTGGCAGGGCTTCGGGAGCCGTGCCGGACGTCTCCGGCGCTGTCGCCGGGCTCGCCTCGACCGCGTGGGTGAGCGTCACGTTGCCTCCTCCGTCGGTCCATGGTGACCTGGGGAAATTGTTGAGAATTAGGACTCCGCGCGCACGCCACCGGTCACACCGTTCCGGTGTGCACAACGTAGACCCAGGGCTTGTGGCGCGGGATGACCTGCAGGGGACTTTGGGAAGATATGAGGAGCTTTTAGCGCGAATGCCGACAAACCGGTCCTACCGGTCGTCGAGGAAAAGCTCCGGTCCTCAGGAAGTCAACGCGAGACTACCCGCGACCTGCGGTCTCCGGGCCGCTGATGCCATGTGATGCAAGTCACTCATGCGGCGGAAGTGTCAGGATTGGACGGGCAACCCGAGCCCGGGACCGGCCTGGCCGCAACGGAAGCGGCGATGGCCGACCCCCCGCACCCCCACTCGGGCTCCACGGCGTGCTATGGCACACGCTCCGGCACGCCGGGTGCGCCGAGGGCGCTCCGCGCGCAGGGAGGTGGGGCCCGCCGCGCGCGGCGGCGGGCCCCACCGGTCAGACCGGCTTGCGCAGGTGGTGCACCCAGGCGGGCGGGATGTTGGCGAACACCGTGTCGGTGCGGATGCCGTAGCGGTCGATCCAGTCCTGGACCACCCAGCTGGTCCGCGCCTGGCGGAGGTAGTCCTCGCGCCGGGCGATGACCGCCTTGACCTCCTTGGTGTACAGGTAGCCGTAGAAGGACAGGGTGCCGCCGGGTTCGAGGACCTCGAAGTAGTAGTCGAGGATCTCCGTGACCTCGTCGGCGGTGAAGTTGGCGAACGGCAGACCGGAGACGATCGCGTCGTAGCGGCGGTCCGAACCCATCTCGTTGACGAGCTTGGCGTGGACCCGGGCACTGTCGGCGATCCGCGACAGCTCGGGATCGGTCGTGAGCAACCCCTCCAGGTGGGCGGCGAACTCGGGATTGGCCTCGACCAGGTCGACGGTGTCGCCCGGGCCCATGGCGGCGGCGATCCCGCGGCTGATCGCGCCGGTTCCGGCGCCGGCCTCCAGGATGCGCAGTGGCTGTGCGGGGTCGGGGCGCTCGCGGACGAACTCGGCCAGCGCGTCGGCCAGTGCCCGGCTGCTCGGCACGATGGAACCGGTCGCGTGGAAGGTCCGCAGCGCCTGGCTGAAGAACAACCTGGTGTCACGCAGGCGCTCGTCCAACCTGAGGGCGGTCAACGGTCCGGCGGGGCTCTGAGTCTCGGACATACACGCACGCTAGCGCCTGACGGCCGCCAGGGGGAGTCACCGGGGCGTTTCCTTGCCGGGCCGTGCCCGGCGGCCTGGTCGGGGGCGGTGTGCGGCGCGCCACGGCCTGCTGACGGGCCGGTCCGCCGCAGGTCCCACGGGCGCGCCCGGCCGGCACGGCCTACGCTGGGTCCATGAGCGCAGCGCAGAGCACACCTCAGGACTCCTCCACCCCCAGGACCGCCCTGGTCACCGGCGCCTCCAGCGGTATCGGTGAGGAGTTCGCCCGCCGCCTGGCCCAGCGCGGCTACGGCCTGGTGGTGGTCGCGCGGCGCGAGGACGTCCTGCACGCGCTGGCCGGGGAGATCGGCGAGCGCTACGGCACGGACGTGGAGACACTGCCCGCCGACCTCGCCACGCGCGAGGGCCTCGAAGCGGTCGCCGCGCGTCTGCGCCGGGACGGCACGGACGGCGTCCCGCCCATCGACCTGCTGGTCAACAACGCCGGACGCGGGGACGGCGGCGTCTTCGCCGAGCAGGACCCGGACGAGATCGACGCCATGATCGACCTCAACGTGCGCGCCGTGCTGCAGTTGGCCCGCGCGGTCCTGCCGGTCCAGATCGCCCGGCGCGAGGCGGGCGAGACCGCGCGGCTCGGCGTGGTCAACGTGTCGTCGCTGGCCGGGGAGCCCGCGGCCAACCCCGGCGGGTCGGTCTACGGCGGCGGCAAGAAGTTCGTCACCCTGTGGAGCGAGAGCGTGGCCGCCGAGGTCCGGCGCAAGGGCGTCCAGGTCACCGTGGTCCTGCCCGGTTTCGTGCGCACCGACATGACCCGCAAGGTACAGGACCAGGGGCTGCCGGAGTTCGCGTTCGTGCCCAAGGAGCAGATCGTGCGCGAGACCCTGCGGGCGTGGTCCGCGGGCCGCTCCCAGGTCGTCCCGGGCGGGCAGTACAAGACGGCGGACGGCCTGCTCAGGGTCCTGCCCCGCACCCTGGTCAGGGCCCTCGCCCGGCGGATGGCCTGACCATCCCTCCCACATGGTGAGACATCCGGCTCCCGGTGCGGCGCCGGGTCCGCGCAGCGCCTACCCTGGTAGCGCACTGTCGGTCGAGGAAAGACACCATGAAGACCTTCGAAGAGCTGTTCGCCGAGCTGTCCGAGAAGGCGCGCTCCCGCCCCGAGGGGTCCGGGACCGTCGCCCAACTCGACGCCGGCGTCCATGCCATCGGCAAGAAGGTCGTCGAGGAGGCCGCAGAGGTCTGGATGGCCGCCGAGTACGAGTCGGACGAGCACGCCGCCGAAGAGATCTCGCAGCTCCTCTACCACCTCCAGGTCCTGATGCTGGCCCGCGGCCTGCGCCTCGAGGACGTCTACAAGCATCTCTAGGGCGTGTTCCGCGGATACGTGCCCTGCTGCGCGTCGTCCCGGCTGCTCTCACCGCGTTCTGCTCCGTCGGCAGAGGGGAACTCCCTCGTCGGGCTGGTGAGAGCACCACTGGAGACGCCGCTCTCGACGGGCGGCATCCAGCGAACACGCCCCAGGCCGCCGCGCCACCGGCGCGGTCCGGCCCACCGGACGTCCCCGAACCGCAGAGCCAACGAAGGAAGGCCACCCCTATGTCCGACCTGCTGAGGATCGCCGTGCCCAACAAGGGCCAGCTCTCCGAACCCGCCGTGGAGATGCTCCGCGAGGCCGGGTACCGGCAGCGCAAGAGCAGCCGCGACCTGGTCATGATCGACCCCGACAACGAGACCGAGTTCTTCTTCCTGCGCCCCAAGGACATCGCCGTCTACGTCGGCGAGGGCATCCTCCAGGCCGGGATCACCGGCCGCGACATGCTGCTGGACTCCGGCGCGCCCGTCGACGAGGTCCTCGCCCTCGGCTTCGGCGGGTCCACGTTCCGCTTCGCCGCGCCGGGCGGCGCGGACATGAAGGTCTCCGACCTCAACGGCAAGCGCGTCGCGACGTCCTTCGACGGGCTCCTGCGCTCCTACCTGGAGGAGAAGGGCGTCGACGCGCGGGTCATCCACCTGGACGGCGCCGTGGAGAGCTCGGTGCAGCTCGGCGTGGCCGACGCGGTCGCCGACGTGGTGTCCACCGGCACCACCCTGCGCCAGGCCGGCATGGAGACCTTCGGAGAGCCGATCCTGGTCTCCGAGGCGGTCGTGATCCGGCCCAGCGACGCCGGGGACGACCCCAAGATCGAGCAGTTGCTGCGGCGGCTGCGCGGCGTCCTGGTCGCCCGCGACTACGTGATGATGGACTACGACGTGCACGCCGAGCGCCTGGAGGCGGCGGTCGACCTCACCCCGGGCATGGAGGGGCCGACGGTCTCGCCGCTGCACCGCGAGGGCTGGGTCGCGGTCCGGTCGATGGTGCCGCGCAAGGACGCCCAGCGCATCATGGACGACCTCTGGGAACTCGGGGCCCGAGCCATCCTGGTCACCGACATCTACGCCTGCCGCCTCTGAGGGTCGAGGCACACCGCCTGGGTCGGGCCCCGCGCGCTTCGCGGGGCCCGACGCCGTGTCCGGGGCCCCGCGGGGTCAGTGCCCGGAGCCGAACTCGATGAGCAGGACACCGCTGATGATGAGGCCGATGCCCAGGATCATCACCCGGGTGAGGGGTTCGTCGAAGAGCAGGCGCGAGGCGAGCGCGGTCAGCGCGACGCCCGACGCGGCCCAGACGCCGTAGGCGACGCCGACGGCCATGCCGCCGGCCAGGGCGAGGGTGAGCAGGCCGAAGGCGGCCAGGTAGCCGGCGGCCACGCCGCCGAACCACCACTTGTTCGCGTTCTCCTGTGAGGCCATCCGCAGCGACAGCGTGCCGCCGACCTCGGTGAGCACCGCGCCGGAGATGAACAGCCAGGTCATACCCGTGTTCCCTCCTGCTCGGGCGCGGCGGCCCGTGCCGCCTGTGAGCCGAGCTCCACGCACAGCACACCGCCGATGACCAGGGCGATGCCCAGGCCCATGGACACGGTCAGGGGGTCGCCGAAGAGGAACGTGGCCAGGACGGCGGTGAGCGCGACACCGGTCGCGGCCCACACGCCGTAGGCGACGCCGACGCCCATGCCCAGGCGCAGGACGTGGGAGAGGGCGGCGAACGCGCCGAGGTAGCCGAGGCCCACCACGGCGAACCAGGCGGGGTGGTCCAGCGCGGCGCGCAGGGAGAGGGTCGCGGTGACCTCGAGGAGGATCGCGGCCGACAGGAACAGCCACTGCTTCACGGGGCCTCGTCCTTCAGCAGGTCCTCGGTGATCGCGAACAGCCGTGCGCGGTCGCGTTCGGGGACGGGGAAGACGTCGGTGGCGGCGGCCGTCCAGTAGCCGTCCGCGAGGAGTCGCGCGGCGGTGAGCCGGGCACGGTCGTGGTCCGGCAGGTCGTCGGGCAGGTGCAGCCACGGCCGGAAGCGCTGCTCCCAGATCTCGTGGAAGGCGTCGCGGTACAGCGCGTCGGTGCAGACCGCGTAGTCGGCGCGGTCGAACGGGGCGGTGAGCGCGACCTCCACATAGGCGCGCGTCCGCCGGTGCGGCGAGGCCGTCTCGAGCGGCTCGGCGAGGCGGTCGAGGAGCATCCCCTCCCACCGCGCGGCGACGTGGTCGACGATGCCGAGCTTCAGGGCCTCCTTGGTCGGGAAGTGGTACATCAGCCCGGGCTTGGTCAGCCCCGCCCGCCTGGCGGCGGAGTCCAGGGTGACGCTGCCGCCCCCCTCGGCCCGGAGCAGGTCGAGTGCCCCGTCCAGAATGCGTGTCCTCGTGTCGGGCGCCATGCCGCTACTTTACCTTCCGGAAGGTAAAGTAGCGGCATGGCGTGATCACGGCACCGGTGACGGTGGTCGCGGCGCTATCGCTCGTCCCGGGAGGGGCGCGCCTGGAGCGCCGCCCAGATGAGCGGGATCTGGAGCGGCACCCGGCCCCAGGCGACCACAGGGTGGTCGGCCGCCGACGGAAGGCGCCCCGACCCCGAGTCGAGGGCCATCTGGACGTTGGCGGGCCAGACGGCCAGGAGCAGTGCCGCGCTCGCGGGTCCGGCCCAGCGCCGTCCGGTCAGCAGGCCGGCGCCGCAGACCAGTTCGGCCGCGCCGCTGCCGTAGACCCAGGCGCGTGGCGCGGGCAGCGCCCGCGGCATGATCGCCTCGAACGGCTTGGGGGTGAGGAAGTGCAGCAGGCCCGATCCCAGGAAGAGGCCTCCGAGGGCGAGCGGAGCGGCCGCGCGGATCTTCGAGGACGGGGCAGGGGCCGAACGGAACATCTGGATCTCCTCGTGTGGTGGTCGGCCCAACCTACTCGTCGGTAACGGCGGTGTCGCCCACCGCCCCTGCGGAGCGGCCCGGGGTGCACAATGTGGGCATGGAGCAGCGAGACACCGCGCTCGACGCGCGGTACACGGCCCCCGAGGGAGAGACCGCCACCCTGGCCCGGGTCACGGGGGAGACCGGCGGTGACCTGGTACTCAAGAGAGTGGGCGCGCACTACGAGATCTACTCCAACGGCCTGTTCCTCATGGACACGCGCGACGGCACCTCCGAGCGGGAGATGGTGCGCGTCGGACTGACCGCCCTGCCCGCCGGCCGCTCACGGGCGAGCGTCCTCGTGGGCGGGCTCGGGGTCGGCTTCACCGCCCGTGAGGCGCTGGACCACCCGCGCGTCGCGCGCGTGGACGTGGTGGAACTGGAAGCGCAGGTCATCGCCTGGCACGACGGCGAACTGGGCGAGGCGGCCGAGTACGTCCACCGCGACCCCCGCTGCCGCGTCCACAACGCCGACATCGTCGCGTGGGTGGACCGGGCCGCCGCCGCGGCGGACCCCGCCCGGTACGACCTCATCTGCCTGGACACCGACAACGGCCCCGACTGGACCGTGATCGAGGGCAACGGCCGCCTCTACGAGGCCGCCGGGCTCGACCGGTTGACCCGCCTGCTCACCCCCGGCGGCCTGCTGTCCTTCTGGAGCGCCAACGCGGTGCCCAGCTTCGAGGCGGCGCTGACGGCCCGGTTCGCGTCCGTGCGCGTGATCGAGGTCCCGGTCGCCCGGGGCGTGCCCGACACCATCTACCTGGCGAGCGAGCCGCGGCGGAGCCCGCAGGGCGCCCCGGCCGCTCCGTGAACCGGCCGCGGAGACCCCCGGCTTCGATCGACGGCCGCCCACTCCGTTGCGTCCGGGGTCCCGAGGGCGTCATCGTCGGTCCGGCCGAACGGCTCGGCTGAGGCCGTGGCGGCGACACGTCACCGGGTGGAGGGGCCGTCGCCCGGGCTCACGCGGACATGTACTGGACGAACTCGTCCAGGGTGATCAGGCCGTCGCCGTCCTGGTCCATGGCCTCGATCGCGGCGAGCGCCTGGGCCTCGGTGCAGCTGTCGCCCAGGCGGTGCATGAGGTCGGCGTACTCCTGGGCGGAGATGAGGCCGTCGCTGTCGGCGTCGACGAACGCGAAGGTCGCTTCGTACTCGGTGGTGTCGGGCATCTGCCTACGTCTCAGGTGTGAGGGGCGTGGTCGGGGACCAGATTACCGGGGACGCGCGGCGGAAGCGGAGGTGATCGCGGCCGCGGCGGGTCAGCCCTGGTTCTGGGACATGTAGGCGGCGAACTCCGCCAGCGAGATCAGGTCGTCGTGGTCGCCGTCCATCGCGCGGACGGCCTCCGCGGCCCGCTCCTCGGTGCACTCGTCCCCGAGCCTGCGCATGAGCTCGGCGAGCTCCCCGGCCGAGATGCGCCCGTCGCCGTCGGAGTCGACGAGGGAGAACGTGGCGGCGTACTGGGAGGTCTCGGTCATGGGGTCACGCTTTCCGGTGGAGGGCTGGGATGGGCCAGGCTATCGGCGGACACTGCGTGCACGGAAGGCGGGAGCGGGGACGGCGACGGGGCCGCGCGCCGGGAGGTCCCGGCCCGCGACCCCGCGCGGTCTGAGCGGGCGGTCAGCTGGTGCGCGAGGCGCCCCGGGAACCGATCCAGCGGGCGACCACGGTGAACAGCAGCACCAGGGCGAACAGGCACAGCGCCGCGCCCCAGGCGCGGTCGATCCCGGCCTCGAACGGCTGGGAGGCGCCCCGGTACAGCTGAAGGGGCACGGCGCCCTGGGCACTGCCCTGGAACGCGGTCACGATCAGACCCGAACCGAACGCGGTGAGCATCAGCGGCGCCGTCTCACCGATCCCGCGCGCGACCGCGAGCATCGAACCGGTGGCCAGGCCGGGGCCGGCGGCGGGCAGGACCGTGTGCACGATGGTCTGCCACTTGCGGGCGCCCAGGCCGTAACTGGCGTTGCGGATCTCCTGCGGCACGAGCCGAAGCATCTCCTCCGCCGACCTGGTCACGATGGGCAGCATCATCACGGCGATCGCCACGGCGCCCACGAAGGTACCGAAGCCCAGGCCGCCCCAGCCGACCACGAGCAGGCCGTAGACGAACAGGCCCACGAAGATCGACGGGATACCCGTCATGACGTCCGTGAAGAAGCGGATCACCGCGGTCAGCCGGTTCGGCCCGTACTCCACGATGTAGACGGCCGTGGCGATGCCGAACGGGATCGACATCAGGACGGCCAGCGCCATGATGTAGAGCGTGCCGACGAAACCGGCCACGTAGCCGCCGCCCTCGCGGCGGGGCGGGGGCTCCCTCTGGGTGATGAAGTCCAGGTCGACGACCCCGATGCCGCGCCGGGTCACCTCGAAGATGATGAGGACCAGCGGGATCATCGCGATGACCATCGCGGCCGTCAGGACGACGGTGGACGCGCGGTCCTTGAGGCGGCGCGTGCCGGCGCCGCGGCTGCGCACGCTCAGCGGCGTGTGCTCGGAGGGGGCGGGGGGCGTCGGAGGAGTGGTGGTCGTGGTGCTCATACGGCGGCGTCTCCCGTGTGCTGTCCCAGGCGCCACACGATCACGCGGGCGAGGATGTTGACGATCATCGTGACCAGGAACAGGGCGACACCGATCGCCATCAGCCCGGTCCGGCCCTCCGGGGAGGCCTCGCCGAACGTCGCGGCGATGTGCGAGGCCATGCTGCTGCCCGTGCCGAAGAGGCTGGCGCCCCAGGACTGGGAGCCGCCGATCAGCATCAGAACGGCGATGGTCTCGCCCAGCGCGCGGCCCAGCCCCAGCATGGAGGCGGCCACGATCCCGGAGAAGCTGGACGGCAGGACCACCTTCGAGACGACCTCCCACCGGGTCGAGCCCAGGGCGTAGGCCGCCATCTGCTGTTCGAGGGGCTGGACGGCGACCACCTCGCGGATGATCGCGGTCATGATCGGCAGGATCATGATGGCCAGGACGATCCCGGCGGGCAGGTAGCCGACCCCCCGGACCGGGCCCTCGAACAGGAAGAACCATCCCAGCGCGCCTTCGAGGAACTCGAAGAAGGGGCGGAGCACGTTCGGCAGGAACCAGTGCAGGCCCCAGAGGCCGAAGATGACGCTCGGCACCGCGGCCAGCAGCTCCACCGTGTAGGAGAGCGGCTTGGCCAGACGGCGCGGAGCCAGGTGGGTGAGGTAGACGGCGACCATGATCGCCAGCGGCAGCGCGATGGCGATGGCGATGACGGCCGTGACCAGGGTGCCGTAGATGAAGGGCCAGGCACCGTAGGTGCCGGTGATCTCCGTCCGCGAGCCGCCCGCGTCCCACACGTCGCCGATCAGGAAGCCGAAGAAGCCCTCCTTGACGAAGACCGGCCAGGCCTCGGAGACGGTCCGGAACACCATCAGGGCGAGGATGACCAGCACGAGCGTGCCGCAGGCGGTGACGACCCACTTGAAGATCGGGTCGGCGAGACGTCCTCTGCCGGCCGTCAGTGTCCCCCGTCGTGAGTCCTCACGGGCCGGAGGCGTCTCGGGGGCCTCGGTGGACATGGGCTTCTCCTCTGTGGCTTTCGGGGGGAGTGCAGACCAGTGCCGCCCCGTCACTCCGGGGCGGCGGAAGGGGCGGGCGGGTCGCGCGCCGACCCGCCCGCCCGAAGGGGTTACTCCTCGTCGGCCTCGGCGTCGGTGGCCTCGGCGGCGTCGCCCTCGGCCTCCTCGTCCTCGGCACCGGCGTCACCCTCGGCGGCGGAGCCGGGGTCGCCGGGGAGACCGCCGTTCTCGGCGTTGGTCAGCTCGACGGCCTCGAGCACGCGCTCCTTGAGGCTGTCGCCCAGCGGGGCGTAGCCGAGGTCCAGGGCCAGCTCGTCGGCGGCCTCGTCGGTCATCGCCCAGGTCCAGAAGTCGGTGATCATGTCGGCCGTGGCGGCCTCGTAGCCGCAGGTGTAGGTGAAGATGAAGTTGCTGCCCGCGATCGGGTAGCCCTCACCGCCGATGTTGTCGATCGTGAACTGGAAGTTGTCCGGGATCTCCGCCTCTTCGGAGGCGATGGTGGTGGCCTCCAGGGTCGGCTCGATCGCGTTGCCGTCCTCGTTGACGATCGAGGCGGTGGACAGGCCGGCCTCCATCGCGAAGGACTGGTTGACGTAGCCCACGCCGCCCGGGTTCTGAGTGATGCCCTGGGCCACGCCGTCGTTCTGCTGGCCGCCGACCAGGCCGTCAGCCCACTGGATCTCCTTGTCGGCGCCGAACTCCTCGGCCCACCAGTCGACCTCGGTGGACAGGTAGTGCGTGAAGACCTTGGTGGTACCCGAGCCGTCCGAGCGGTGCACCGGGACGATCTCGTCGTCCGGCAGGTCCATGTCGGGGTTGAGGTCGGCGATCGCCGGGTCGTCGAAGGAGGTGATCCGACCGGCGAAGATTCCGGCCACGGCCTCGGCGTCCAGGACCAGGCCGTCGAGGTCGGGGTTGTCGAAGGCGACGACCACGGAGCCGAACACGACCGGGAACTGCACGGCCTCGCAGCCACGGGTGTCGAGCGCGGCCTGCAGCTCCTCCTCGCTCAGCGGCTCTTCGGAGGAACCGAAGTCGACCGTCTCCTCGAGGAACTGCTCGACGCCGGCACCGGAGCCGACGCTCTGGTAGTTGACCTCGACGCCGGGCTGCACGTCGTTGTAGGTGTAGATCCAGTCCTGGAAGAGGGGATCGGGGAAGCTGGCTCCGGCACCGGTCAGGGTGCCGCTGAGTTCGCCGCCCTCACTGTCGGTGCCGGCGGTGTCGCCGCCGCTGCTGCACGCCGCCGCGAGCAGGGGGATGGCCGCCAGAACGGCGAGCTTGGAACGCCCGTTGCGCATGTCGAAGTTCTCCTCGTTGAATCACCACTGTCGGGGCTGACGTAAAACGACGGTATGCGCGTCGAAAGTCGTGGTGTCATCGAAATGAAGGCGAATCAGTGGAAGCAAGGTGAATGGAGAGTGAATCGCGGTAACCATTCGATAACGTGCGCGTGTGTCACGTGAGTTATCGATCGTCACTCTTCGTCATGTTGTGTGGCTGTGACGCTGTGTAAGCTCGTCAGGGGTCGCGGCAGCGCGATCTCGGTGACATTCTCGATTACCGGTCAGTTCACCATGGCGTGGGCATTCCGGTGATAATGACGCCAACATGAACAATGGGCCACACGGCTCTCGCCGTGCGACCCTGGACGTCCATTCATGGAGCCCCGCATACGGTCAGACCCCGTTTCCGGTGTCCAACCGGTAACCGATTCCGCGCACCGTGTGGATGAACCGCGGTTGCGCCTCGGAATCACCGAGCTTGTGGCGCAGGCGGCGGATGTGTACCGCGATCGTGTTGTTCACCGGTGGCAGCGGTTTGTGCCAGACCTCGGTCCACAACTCCTCCCGGCTCACCACCCGCCCGTTGTTGCGGAGCAGGAAGTCCATGATCCCGAACTCCCGCAGGGCGAGGTTGACCGGTGAGCCGTCGACGAAGAGCCGGTGCCCCAGCGCGTCGAGCTCCAGCGCCCCCGAGCGCAGCGCGAGCGGACCTCCGCCCGGCACGCCCTCCGGGTGGTGTCCGTCGCCGCCGGGCAGGGAACCGCGGAGCAGCGCGGCGAGTTCGGGGATCCTGTACGGGCGGCTCACGCACGCCGTCGCACCGGCCGCCAGTGCCCGCACCGCGCGCTGCGAGTCGCCGGGGCCCACCCCGATGAGGATCGGGATGTCGGTGGCCCGCCGTGTCACCCGCACCAGTGTCTCCAGGTCCACCTCGGGCGGAGCCGCGCTGGTGACCAGCGTGTCCGGTCTGAGCTGGCCCACCCGCAGCAGTGCCTCCGCGCCGTCGACGCACACGGTGATGTCCACGTCGTGGCCGCTCAGCGACAGCACCAGCTGATGGGACTGTTCCGATTCGGGCTCCACCAGCAGGACCCGGAGCGGTCCGTCGGAGCGCTCCGGGCGCGGCGCCCGCTCCGTCCGCTCCTCGCCGTCCGGTGAGCCTGCGGGCTGCGGGACGGCGGCGGAGGAGGTGAGCGCTGGCATGGCGGTCCACTTCGTCGAGAGGGCGGGAGGGGGAGGCCGTCGAACCGATCAGCCGAAGCGGCCCGAGATGTAGTCCTCCGTGCGCTGGTCCGCCGGCTTGCTGAAGATCGTCGCCGTCTCGTCGAACTCCACCAGGCTGCCGTAGCGGTCGCCGGCGTCGTCGACACCCGCCGTGAAGAACGCCGTGCGGTCGGACACGCGTGCGGCCTGCTGCATGTTGTGGGTGACGATGACGATGGTGTAGTCGCTGGCCAGCTCGTACATCAGATCCTCGATCTTGAGGGTCGCGATGGGGTCGAGCGCCGAGCAGGGCTCGTCCATCAGGATGACCTCGGGGTTCACCGCGATCGTGCGAGCGATGCACAGGCGCTGCTGCTGGCCGCCGGAGAGGGCGAACGCGCTGTCCTTGAGCTTGTCCTTGACCTCGTCCCACAGGGCGGCCTTGGTCAGGGTCTCCTCGACAAGGTCGTCCATGTTCCCGCGCATGCCGTTGATCCGCGGGCCGTAGGCGATGTTGTCGTAGATGGACTTGGGGAAGGGGTTCGGCTTCTGGAAGACCATGCCGATCCGGCGCCGGACCTCGATGGGGTCCACCTCGGGGGCGTACAGGTCCTCGCCGTGGTACTGGACCTTGCCCTCGATCCGCGCTCCGGGGATGAGGTCGTTCATCCGGTTGAGGGTGCGCAGGACGGTGCTCTTGCCGCAACCGGACGGCCCGATCATCGCGGTGATCTGGCGCGGGCCGACCTTCATCTCCACGTCGCGCACGGCCTTGTTGTCGCCGTAGAAGATCGACAGGTCGGAGATGTCGAAGACGGGGTCGTCCAGACCCGGCACCTCGCGGTTGTAGCGGATCGTGTCGGGGGCGGTGCCACGGCCGGACGCGGTGTCGCGGGGAGAGGCGGTGTTGCTGACAGACATGGGGCCACTTCCGGGTCGGACGGTGCTGGTGCGGTCGCCGATGGGCGTCACCCGCGGAGCGCGGTCGAACCCATGCAAATATGCCGGAATGAAGAGAAGGTGAACGAACCTCGTGGCCCGGATGAACGTGGGCGGTGAACTCGGATGTGCCGCGCTCGCGTTTCGTCCGGCTTTCGTCATGTGACCAGGTGGCAGGGCGCGGGATCGACCGTGGTGGGGCGGGCCGGCCGCCCGGCACGCGCCCGCCGCGCCGACCCTCGGGCCGGGGGCGTCCGGCGTCGTGCGACCACGTGTCCGCCGGTGGCGGACAGCCGCCTCCCCCGGACCCGGCCCGGGTACGACGACGCCCCGGTGGGCACGCCTGTGCGTGCCCGCCGGGGCGGTGGCGGGGGACGGGCGTCCCCCACCCGTCGCGGGGCGGCTCGGCGGCCCGCTCTAGCTCTGCTCCGTGGCCTGGTCCCCCTGCTCGGCGAGCTTGCTGCGCACCTCGTCCATGTCCAGCTCCTTGGCCTGGGTGATCAGGCTCTCCAGAGCGTCGGAGGGCAGGGCGCCCGGCTCGTTGTAGATGACGGTGCGGTCGCGCACGATCATCAGCGTGGGGATGGACTGGATCTTGAACTCGAAGGCGAGCTCGCGCTGCGCCTCGGTGTCCACCTTGGCGTGAACGATGTCGGTGTGCTGCTCCGCGGACTTCTCGAACACGGGGGCGAACTGACGGCAGGGCCCGCACCAGTCCGCCCAGAAGTCGATGAGGACGAAGTCGTTGTCCTTCAGCGTCTCGGCGAAGTTGTCCTTGGTGAGTTCGACGGTGGGCACGTGGTCTCCTGAATCTCTTCGTCGTCTGGTGTCGACCGGTGGCCAACTGCCATCTCTGTCAGTGCTACAGCGGTCGTGCCCGCTCATTTGTTCCACATGCTTGCCGGGGCTCGTGGACCCGCCCAGTGGGGCGGTTTCCTACCTAACACGTGGTGTTGACCTGTTTGGGAGGAAAGAGCATGTGAGACTAGTGTCGTGACGAGGGGCACGAGTTCATTGTGGCCAGTGACCGACACCGCGCGGGCCGAAAGCCCGAAAACCACGACGTGATGGGGGGTACGGATGGCTTCCGACACCCCTGACAGCGGCGACGGCGTCGACTACCGGTTCACCCTGGCCAACGAGCGCACCTTCCTGGCCTGGGTCCGCACCGCCCTGGCCCTCCTCGCCGGAGCCGTCGCCGTCCTGCACCTGCTCCCCCTCGAATGGGCCGACGGGTCGCGTACCGCGGTGGGCCTGGTCCTGGCCGGCCTGGCGGGCGTCATCACGATCTACGCCCCGCTGCGCTGGTTCCGCGTCCAGCGGATCATGAGCCGCGGCGAGCCCCTGCGGCTGAGCCTGCTGCCGGTGGTGACCACCCTGGCCGTAGCCGCCATCGTGGTGCTGATCCTGCTGGGTAACCTCCTGTGAGCGGGCCCGTCGACCGGGACCCCGGGCTCCAGCCCGAGCGCACCCTGTTGTCATGGCAGCGGACGCTGATCCTGCTGGTGCTGGTGGGGATACTCTTCATGCGCGGATCACTCGTTCCAGAGGCGACCCACATCCCGGAGCCCTCCATCGCGGTCCGGGCGACCATGATGTCGATGTCGCTCGTCCTGGCCGGCCTGCTCGCCCTCCACGTGCAGCGCCGGTGGCGGCGGTTCAGCCACGGGACACACGACCCGGAGACGGGACTGCCGCCACCGAACCTGGCGAGGCCGTGGGCGATGGTCACGGTGTGCGCGACGGTCCTCGTCCTCAGCGTCGTCCTCGTCGTGGCGACGGTCCTCGCCGTCTGATCCCGCCGGCGCCGCCGTGAAGCGGCCGTGCGGCGGAGCGGGTGTCCGACTCCTCCGTCCGGTGCCCTCGTGGCCGGCGCGGGGGCGGTCCCGGCCCTGGATCCGTGCGTGGCGGCTGTGCCGTCGCGGGCCGCGTGCGACGCTGCGGCGACTCCCCGGGCGGCGGGCGCCGCGGGGGCCGCGGGGGCCGCGGGTCGGGCCTCTACACCGGCTGCGGGACGGAGGCGCTCCGGTGGTCCACGATCGAGCCGATGATCGCGTTGAGGTCGCGCACGGGGTGGTAGTCGATCAGCCGAGCGGCCAGCGAGGTGTCCGGGTAGCGGCGCTGCATGTCCTCGTAGCCCTCCCCGTAGGCCTGCTCGTAGTCGACGTAGGTGATCGGGCTGGCGGAGCCGGTGAGCTCCACGACGCGGTCGGCCAGGCCCTTGATGGAGACCTCCTCGTGCCCTCCCAGGTTGACCGCGCGGTTGTACGCCTCCGGCGTCGCCATCAGCCGGGGCAGCGCCGGGATGACGTCGTGCACCGAGCCGAAGCAGCGGCGCTGCGTGCCGGTGCCGTAGACCGTGATCGGCCGGCCCGCCAGGGCCTGGTCCACGAACCGGGGCACGACCATGCCGTAGCGGCCGGTCTGGCGCGGACCGACGACGTTGAAGAAGCGGGTGATGACGCACGGCACGCCGGACTCGACGCCGTGCACGTAGGCCACGAGTTCGTCCAGGCCCTTGGCCGCCGCGTACGACCACCGGCTCTTGGTCGGTGAACCGTAGATCCGGTCGGCGTCCTCGGTGAGGCCGTCGGCGTCGTTCTTGCCGTAGACCTCACTGGTCGAGGCGACCATGTACGGCACGCCGTGGGCGACCGCGGCCTGCACCACGTTCTCCGTGCCGTGCAGGTTGGTCCGCAGCGACTTGAGCGGGTTGTCCACGATGGTGTGGACGCCGACCGCCGCCGCGAGGTGGTAGACGGTGTCGGCCTGCGCGACGAGGTCGTCGACCAGGTCCTCGTCCAGGATGTCGCCGTGGACGAAGCGGAAGCCCGGTGTGGCCTCCAAGTGCGCCACGTTCTCCCGTGAACCGGTCGACAGGTCGTCCAGGACGATGACCTCGTGTCCTTGGGCGACGAGGTGGTCGCACAGGTGCGACCCGATGAAACCGGCTCCGCCGGTGATCACGGCCTTCATGTTTCCCCTCCATGTGGGTGCTGTGCGTTGCTGTACTCAGGGGGAGAGATGTGTGTGATGGGACGGGTGGGGGAGTGCGGGTCCCGGGGAACGGGGTCGGTGCCCGGGACGGTTCTCGGTCCGGCGGGTCTCACGCCAGCCAGCGCGCGACGTGGAAGCCCTCCCCGAGGGCCACACCGGCCTGCATGCCCCTCAGGACGGCGAGGCTGCGCAGGGTCGTCTCGGACCTGGTGTGGGGGTGCTCGTGCGCCTGGGAGCCGTACAGCTCCATGGCCTGGAGCTTGGCGCGCACGTCGTCCTCGTCCAGTTCGACGATGAGCGAGGGCGGCGCCACGGGTTCTGACCGCCACTGGTCGGCCGCCTCCTCGTAGGACAGGACGAGCCGCGGGTGGTGGCGCAGGGCCGTGTTGGACGGGCGCAGGGCGGTGTGCACGGCCTCGGCGACGGCCCGGTGGTCCTGGTTGTAGCTCGTGCGGTGCGGCGCCAGCACCACGGTGGGACGCGTGCGGGCGATCGAGATCGGGCTCTCGCGCTCGATGATCTGGGCCAGGTCCACCTGGGCGACGGTGTCCAGGCGCAGGTGGAACTGGTCGCCCGGCAGCGCCATGTTCCAGTCGTCCCAGCGGAAGTGGTCGGACACCTTCTTGATCTCGGCGTAGCGCTCCTCCGCCGTCGAGAACCCCTTGGCCGACTCGTCCGCGGTGTCGCCGACCGTGATGAACTGGACGAGGACCTCGGCCCCGGCCCGTTTGGCCTTGCTGAGCAGGCCGCCGCAGCCGAGGGTCTCGTCGTCGGGGTGGGGTGCGAAGACCAGGATGCGCTCCTGGGCCCAGTCCGTCGTCATGGCAGTGTCCCGTTTCTTGGCCGAGTGGGGGTTCGGGTGGTTCCCGAGTCAGTGGTGCGGGGCCGCCCCGTGGTCGTGGGCGGGCGGTGGACCCGGGTGCTGACTCGTGGCCAGCGGCGGGTCAGGTGTGCACGCGCGCCTGCCGGAGCACGTGGAGTGCGTCGGGGCCGGCGTTGAGCAGGAGGTCGAGGGCCGACAACCGGGGCACGAAGTCCCCGTCGCCGCGGGAGTGCTGGCGGTAGACCGGGTGGCGGAAGCCCTGCCACTCGATGCCGACCCCGTGGCCGCGCAGGACCTCCGGATCCAGGTAGTCCTTGGCCCCGGACCCCGACACGAGGGTGTCGGCGCCCGTCCGTGCGCAGATCCGGCCGAGGAGCTCGCTCTTGGTCCCGGGAAGGTCCCCGATCTCGCTGGCGCGCAGCAGCGGCGTGGTGATGCCGAAGCCGCGCAGCAGCAGCCGTGTGGTGGCTATGGCCAGGTCCGCGACACGTTTCCACTCGCTCTCGTACAAACGGGCGATTTCTTCCGCGTAGTCGTCCCAGTACGGAGCATTTCGGTAACAGTGTTCAGCCAGTGCCTTGTAGTGCTTCCGCTTCCATTTGTGGGTGTTGTCAATATATTTGTCCACTATGCGGTCCGTCCGGTGTCCCTGAGTCACCGGCACGGTCAGCAGGATCGGGTCTCCGCGGCCGGCCACGTAGTTTCGGTTCTGCCAGCCGCGCCGCTCGAACTGAACCGTGTCCAGAACGACGAAGTGGTCGGACCGGTCGATCTTGTCGATCAGGCCCAGCCACGGCAGGTAGTGCGGCTGATGGATCGCCACCCGGACGGTGCCGGTTCCATCGCTGGCCACAGGCGCGGAACCGTCGGCGGCGCAGTGTGCCCGCTCCTGCTCCGCGCGGTCAGGATCGGGCGATGCGGTGGCTGGATCGCCGATCACGCCGGGCGTTCTCCTTCTCTCAGTGTGACGTGGCCGGGGGTTCGCGCGAGTCTCCAGATGGACCCGAACAAACCAGTGGCATCATGAGCCCCCGGCCTTCCTCCCAAATATCTTCTAATGGGTACCACTTCACGCAAGCCCGTGGATACGATTTGCGTGGCCTACATAGGACGCGAACCCGGGTCAACCTGCCGGTGTCGTAGGGCGTCAACCTATCGCCGACCTTCTGGGTTATTGTCGGCCCGAAACCACTGATCTTCGGAGGGGTTCAAGGCCGTGCGTATCGTGCGCTTCACCGTCGGGCTGCTCACAGGGCTGGTCGCCCTGGTGCTGACCGTCGCGCTCTTCGTCTACTGGTTCGACTACGCCTCCGGGCTGGCCGCCGCGACCGGCGGTGTCCTCGCCTACGCCTTCCTGTGGCTGGCCTTCGGCGCGAACCTCCTGCTGTGGACGGTCATGGGGCTGCTCCGTCTCACGGAGGAGTCCGCCCGGTCCGTCCTGCGGAGGGGGTCCCGCGCCGGAGGGCGCCGGGCCGTCGCCCCGGAGGACTCCCGCGACCGCGTCCTGGTCGCCGCCGGCGGCCCGGGGGGCGAACCGGAGCCGGCGGTGTCCGGCCGCTCCGGGGCCGGCGGGACGGCTCTGGCCGAGACCGGCGAACGGCCCTCCGGCGTGGTCGAAGGAGGCTCGGGAGGCGTGTCGGAGGCGGACGCCGCCGAGGACATCACGCTCGCCGTCGTCATCCCGGCGCACAACGAGGAACCGGTCATCGACGGGGCCATCGCCTCCGCCCTGAGCCTGTTCGACCGCTGGGACATCTACGTGGTCTCGGACTCCTCCGGGGACGCCACCGCGGAGATCGCCGCCAGGACGGGCGTCAACGTCCTCGAACTCCTGACCAACCGGGGCAAGGCCGGTGCCATCGAGGCGGTCATCGAGGAGTTCGCGCTCACCGACAACTACGACGGCGTGGTGATCCTGGACGCGGACACCGAACTCGACGAGGGCTACGTGCGGGGCGCCAAGCGCCAGTTGAGCGATCCCGGTGTCGCCGCCGTCGCCGGGTTCGTCGTGTCGGAGTGGAAGCCGTGGGAGCGCACGTTCGTCGGACGGCTGATCTCGGCCTACCGGGACCGCCTGTACTTCCTTCTCCAGTACCTCATGCGGTTCGGCCAGACCTGGAAGCGCACCAACACGTCCTTCATCGTGCCGGGGTTCGCCAGCGTCTACCGCAGCAGTGCGCTGCGCGAGGTGGAGATCAACCCCAAGGGCCTGGTCATCGAGGACTTCAACATGACGTTCGAGGTGCAGCGCAAGCGCCTCGGCACGATCTCGATGCGTCCGGACACCAAGGCCTACAGCCAGGACCCGTTCACCTTCCGCGACTACTACAAGCAGGTCGGCCGGTGGACGCTGGGGTTCTGGCAGACGGTGCGGCGCCACAAGGTGTGGCCGAGCGTGTTCTGGCTGGCGCTGGCGCTCTACATCGCCGAGGTCGTGGTGGTCTCGTTCACCCTGCTGGCCACGACCCTGCTCGGCGTCTTCGTCCTGGTCGGCACGCTCTGGGGAGAGACCGCCCTCACGGTCCCGTACTTCGGGGAGGGCTTCACCGCGGTGACGGCGCTCCTGCCGCTGACGGCGATCGTCATCGGCCTGTTCGTGCCCGACTACATGCTCACGTGCGTCATGGCGATGGTGCGGCGCAGGCCGTCCTACCTGCTCTACGGGCTGTTCTTCTTCCCCGTCCGGCTGGTGGACGCCTACCTGTCGCTACGGATGATCCCGAGGGCCTGGACCGCCAGCTCCGACGGCCGCTGGAGCAGCCCGATCCGCGTCTCGAACAAGACCTGACCGGTCCCGCCGCGGGGTACCCCGCGGCGGCCCCCGGGCGGTGGTGGGCGACGGGCGGGGGTGCTGCGCCGGAGGTGTCGTGTGAGGGTGGTAGCCCGTCTGGTCCGCGGAGCGGCCCCCGGGCGGTGGTGGGCGACGGGCGGGGGTGCTGCGCCGGAGGTGTCGTGTGAGGGTGGTAGCCCGTCTGGTCCGCGGAGCGGCCCCCGGGCGGTGGTGGGCGACGGGCGGGCTTAACCTCGAAGATGGCCCCGATCGGGGCGTTCGTCGTTGAATGGGATGAAGTCGCCGTGGACAAGAGGCGTGTGTCGTTCGCGTTGTACCGGGTGCTCGCGTACGTGACGGGAGTCTTCCTGCTGGGTCTGACCTTCGTGGCGATGCCCGCGAAGTACCTGGTGGGGGAGGACTCGATGTTCGGGCTGGTGCCCGCCCCGCGGGGGTGGGAGCACTGGTTCGGGCCGGAGTCGCCGCTGATGATGTTCATCGCGATGCCGCACGGCTACATCTACATGGCCTACGTGCTGGTCGTGCTGTGGGTGTCGCTGGACCGCCGCTGGGGCGCCGGGCGCACCCTGGGCGTGGTGCTCGCGGGCACGATCCCCGTGCTCGGGTTCGTCGTCGAGCACCGGGTGGTGCGCTCGGAGCGGGCGAAGGAGGCCGAGCGGTCTCAGGAGCCCGCGACCGCCTGAGCCGTCTCCTCCTCGCCCTTCCCTTCCCGCCGGGCCCGCTCCGCCCGCACCTCCCGGCGCACGCTGATCGCCCAGTAGGCGACCGCGGACAGACCGAAGAGCGCCCACTGGAAGGTGTAGCTGAGGCTGCGCCAGTTGATCGTGATCCCGGTGGGCGGCTCGGGCGGCGGCGCGGGCACGAGTGACGCGGTGGCCGGTTCGCTCGCGGGAAGCGTCAGGTGGCCCTCGTAGAGGCGGTAGTCCCACTCGTTGACCAGGACCGAGGGAGCGATGCGCTCGACCTGGCCCTCGGGGACGTCCACCGGCACGATGCCGTCGGCCGCGGTGGTGGGCGGCACCAGCCAGCCGGCGACGGTGACCTCGCCCTCCGGCGCGGCGGGGACGTCGTCGGGGTCGCCGGTCCAGCCGCGGTTGACGGCGAGGGCGACACCGTCCCCGGTGACCAGTGGAAGGACCACGTCGAACCCCTCGGTGCCGTCGTGCGTGCGGGGCACCAGGAGCTGGGCGCCGGTGTCGAAGGACCCGGTCGCGGTCACGGCCGTGTTGGCGTAGGAGTCCGGGTGGGCGTACTCGCCGGGGGCGAGCAGGTCGTCGAGCTCCTCGGCGTCGGTGAGGTCGGCGACGGGATTGGTGACGACGTCGCGGTCGGGCTCGAAGGCGCGGACCGACTGCCAGTAGGTGCCGGCGACGCACACGACGAGGGCGAGGACGGCCAGCGCGTGCAGGCCGATCCACCGTGGGCTGAGGAGTACGGATCTCACCGGACCAGGCTATGCGCGCTCTTCGCGCGGCCCGCCATGACCCCGGGTTGGCACTGCCCGCGGCTCATTGGCGTCGGCCCTGCACGACCATGACGATCACTTTAAGTAGTTAGTCGTGACACAGGGTTGTTCTTCGGGGGTGCGGTGGGTAGTGTCTCTATCAACAAGGAACGACCGAGATCGTTCCTCGTGGCAGACCATGCAGGCCGCGACTCCCGGGGGGAGGAGTCGCAGGCCGCTTCCCAGAGCGAGGGTCGCCTCCGTACTTTGAGGGGGGATGCGGAGGTGACCCTCGCCACCTCTTGCCGGGGGCGTTCTCGCAGATCAGCGGGGACGCCCCCGTCGCCTTTCCCGGGAGTCCCGTGTCGCCGGTGCGCGTGTGGACACCGGGCGCGGGACACGCGTCCACGTCAGCCCATCGTCTTCTGGCCGTCCAGCTCCTCACGGATGATGTCGGCGTGGCCGTTGTGCTGGGCGTTCTCGGCGATGATGTGCAGCAGGACATCGCGGGCGGTCCAGAAGGTCTCCTCCGGGAACCACGGGGCGGTCGGCAGCTTCTGGGCGACCTCCAGGTTCGGCAGGTCCCGAACGATCCGCTCGGTCCATGCCGCCACGCGCCCGTACTTCTCCAGCATCCCCTGGAGCGTCTCGCCCTCCAGCAGGCGGAAGCTGCCCTCGTGCGCGGCGTAGGTCTCCGGTGACTCGTAGTCCGTGCCCGGGTCGCCCTCCAGGATGAAACGCGCCCAGTGCTCCTCGCCGCGGGCCACGTGCTTGACCACGCCGCCGAGGCACAGGGCGCTGACCGTGGTGCGCCGCCGCGCCTGCTCGTCGGTCAGTCCCCTCACCGCGTACCGCAGGTTGCCGCGCTGCTCCGCCAGCACGCGCAGCAGTGCCTCGCGCTCGGCGTCGGCCGTCCGTGCGTTCTCGACCTGAGTCGTCATCCTGATCACCGTTCCCAGTCGCTCCTGCGGGGCTGAAAACGACTGTAGGGAGAACGGCGGTCAACCACTGTCCTCCACTTCGCGGGGTGCCCGAGGAATCGTTGGATCCCCCGAAACGACTCCGGATAGCCTGGGAGTCCTGGTGACTCGGAGGTTCCATGGCCTTGATTCCGCTGCAGTACCGACTCGACGGTCCACGGCACGCTCCCGTCGTGCTCCTGGTTCCGCCCTTCGGTACCAGGATGTCGGTGTGGGAGCCGCAGATCCCCGAACTCACGCGCGATCACCAGGTGCTACGGATCAACCACCGGGGGCACGGGTTCTCGCCGGCCCCGGAGGGCCCCTACTCCGTCGAGGACATGGCCCTGGACATCCTGGGCCTGCTGGAGGAGCGGGGCTTCACCCGCGTGTCGGCCGTCGGCGCCGGGTTCGGCGCCGCCCTGCTCGTGTGGATCGCGGCCAACTCCCCCCGGACGCTGGAGCGGCTCGTCCTGCTCGCGGCCGCGCCGCGCACCCCCCGTCCGCACCGCTGGGACCGCGTCGCGGCCCGGGTCCGGGAGTCGGGGATCGAGTCGGTGGCCGCCGACGTCGCCCTGCCGTGGTTCACCCCCGACATGGCCGAGGACCACCCCGACGTCACCGAGCGCTTCACCGAGGACTTCACGCGCACCGACCCGGGCGCCTACGCCGCGATCTGCGACGCGGTCGCGGGCATGGACCAGCGCCACCTGGTCTCCGCCGTCCGGGCGCCGACGCTGGTGGTCTCGGCGGCGCACGACGCCCTGGTGCCCCCGGGGCACGGGAGACGGCTGGCCGACGGGATCGCCGACACCCGGTTCGAGGTGGTCACCGGAGCCGCCCACCTGCTCGGTGTGGAACGCGCCGAGCGGGTCAGCGAACTGCTGGTGGACCACCTCGCCAGGTGAGCTTGGGGCCCAGAGGGGTTCAGGGGCCCGGTGGGCCTCAGGGGGTCGTCGGGGGCGCCGGGGCGTCCACGGGGATGAGCGGATGGTTGAACTCCAGCAGGTAGCCGTCGGGGTCGCGGAAGTGCGCGGCCCGCACACCCCAGGCGGTCCAGTCGTAGGGCGCCCTGACCTGGCGGGCGCCGTCGGCGACCAGCTTGGCGGCGGTCACGTCGACGTCGTCGACCTGGAAGACCACCGCGAGCCGGTCCTGGTGCGGGAGTTCGGGGTCGGCGGTGTCGGTCTCCAGCGCCTCGGCCATCACCTCGCGCTGGTTGATGGCGAGCCGTGTCCCGGACTCCACGTCGAACTCCGCGTACCTGCTCGTCTCGTCACCCCACAGGACGGGCAGCTTGAGGATGTCGGCGTAGAAGTGGAAGCAGGCCTCGTAGTCGTTGACGAGAAGCCGGATGTAGCTGCAGCGCATGGGGCCTCCTGCGGTCCTGAACCGTACGTTCCCGACCATTGTCGACCCTGATCCCCTCCGATCGCCGAGTACCCGTACCCGGGAGTGGTGTGGCCGGATCCGGCCACACCCTCGCCGCCCCTGTGATCTGCGCGTCCGCCCGCGCCGGCGGTAGAACGCCCCTGCGCCGAACCCGGCCTGACGGGGGAGTGTCTGTACTGCAGGATGTAGTACATGTACTATCAATCGCAGTACATAGAAGATGAATGGAGGGAGTGGTGTGATGAGTGCCTCGATCGGAGAGGTGTCGCGGGCGGCGGCGCATGCGTCGGGGGAGCCCGCCGACGCCGTGGTCCGGGTCAGCGGCCTGCGCATGAACTACGGCACCGCGGAGGTGCTCAGGGGCGTCGACTTCACCGCCCGCCGGGGCGAGGTGGTCGCCCTGCTCGGTCCCAACGGCGCGGGCAAGACCACCACCATCGAGATCCTCGAAGGCTTCCGGAAGCGCTCCGCGGGTGCGGTCGAGGTGCTCGGCGCCGACCCCGAGCGCGGCGGCGAGGACTGGCGCGCCCGTATCGGCGTGGTCCTGCAGACCTGGCGCGACCACGGCGGATGGCGGGTGCGCGACCTCCTGAGCCACTTCGGGCTCTTCTACGCGCCCTACTCCACCCCGGGCCGCGTCCGGCCCCACGACACCGACGCACTCCTGGAGCGCGTCGGCCTCACGGACCAGGCGGGCACCAGGATCAACAAGCTCTCCGGCGGGCAGCGCCGCCGCCTGGACGTCGCGATCGGCGTGGTCGGCCGTCCCGAACTGCTCTTCCTCGACGAGCCCACCGCCGGATTCGACCCCCAGGCGCGCCGGAGCTTCCACGAGCTCGTCCACGACATCGTCGACTCGGACGACACCACGGTCCTGCTCACCACCCACGACCTGGACGAGGCGGAGAAGCTCGCCGACCGGATCCTCATCCTGGCGGGCGGCACCATCGTCGCCGACGGCAGCGTGGAGCAGCTGTCCGTCCTGGTGGAGCGGGAGAGCGAGGTCTCCTGGCGGGTCGGCGACCAGCGCCACGTCCACGTCACCGACGCCCCCGCCCGCCACGTGGCCGAGCTGCACGCCGCGCTCGGCGACGACCTGGTCGACCTGCGGGTCGCCCGGCCCTCCCTGGAAGACGTCTACCTCGACATGGTCGAGCGGTACGAGTCCGGCGACGCCGAGCTGGCCGCGCACGAGTTCGTGAAGGAGATCCGATGAACGCCACCGTCAACGCGGTCCGCGCCGGCCTGTCCCGTGGCCTGCTGGAGTTCCGGGGCTCGTTCGCCAGTCCGATGGAGCTGTTCGGCTACTTCTACATGCCGGTGCTGTTCGTCGTCCTCGGGGCGTTCATGTCCAGTGGGCGGGTGGAGGGGGCCGACACCACCTACGGCGCCGTGACCTACGCGGGCGGTGTGGTCTTCACGCTCGTGATGGCGGGCATGCTCACCGTGGCGCAGGTCCTGGCCGCCGAGCGCGAGAACGCCACGCTCCTGCGGGCCAAGACCCTGCCGCACGGGATGCTCGGCTACACCGTCGCCAAGGTGGTCCACATCGTGGGGATCGTGCTGACCTCGCTGGCCCTCATGGTCCTGCCCGGCCTGTTCCTGGTGGAGGGCTTCGGCCCGCGGTCCTGGGACGACGCGGCCACCCTCGTCTGGGTCTGCGTGCTGGGCACGCTGGCCCTGGCCCCGTTCGGGGCGATCGCCGGGTCCTTCATCTCCAACCCGAGGTTCGTGGGACTCCTGATGGTCCCGATCGTCTTCCTGCTGATGGGTTCCGGCGTCATGTTCCCGCTGGACTTCCTGCCCGACTGGGTGGGGACGGCCGCCCTCTTCCTGCCCATCTACTGGCTGGGGCTCGGCGTCCGCGCGGGGTCGCTGCCCGACGACTACGCCGCCCTGGAGATGGCCGGATCCTGGCAACTGCCCCAGGTGGCCGTGGTTCTGGCACTGTGGGCGGTGGTCGGGTTCGTCGTGGCGCCGTGGGTGCTGCGGCGGATGGCCCGTCGGGAGTCGGGGTCGCGCGTCCAGGCGGCCAGGGAAAAGGCGATGAAGCGTGCCTACTGAGAACACGAGCAACGGATCCGGCCGCCGGGGCAAGGCGTCGGCGGGCGGATCCGAGGCGATCTACAACCGCATCGCGGTGCTGCGTGCCGAACGGGGGGTCTCGCGCCGGGCGCTGGCCGAGGCCCTGGGCGTCCACTACCAGACCGTCGGCTACCTGGAGCGGGGCGAGTACAGCCCCAGCCTGCACCTGGCGATGCGGATCGCCCGCTACTTCGAGGTGCCGGTGGAGGTCGTCTTCTCCACCGAGCCCTTCCCCCGCATCGGCCAGTAGGGCGCGTCCCCCCGACGCCCGCACCGGCCCCAACCGACTCCGCGTGTGAAAGGCGGACCCATGACCATCCGTGACCTCATCGCCTCCGTCATCGACGAGTTCCGGCCGACCCGGCTCCGGGACGAATTCGACCACGTCAACCGGCTCAACGCCGAGAACCCGCGCCTTCGTGCGCGCTGGGCCGCCCGGTCCCGCCGCCGCGTCGCCACCGCGCTCATGGGGGTCTTCGTCCTCGCCGGCGCGGCGCTGCTCGGCGTGCTCGCCTTCCCCGGGGTCGGGGACGGCTCGTTCCTGCTGGTCCTGGCGTTCCTCGCCGCGATCGGCGGCTACTTCTACCTGGTCACACAGCTCAACCGCGCCACGCGCACCGGGGTGCGCTACCAGTCCCTGGACGAGCGCCAGCGCATCGAGCGCGACCACGCGACGCGGATCGGCTTCCACACCACCGGGGCGCTGCTGATGGCGGTGTTCCTGCTGTTGGCGGCCGCCAGTATCCTCCCGCCGGAGGTGCTCAGCCTCCCGAACGAGCTGATCATGCCGCTGGTGTGGCTGATCCTCATGGTGCACAGCTCCACACCGTGCGCCTACCTGGCGTGGACCCGCCCCGACGACGTCCCCGACGACGAGGACGACGTCCCCGCCGCCTGATCGGCGGTCACCAGATGTCCGGACCCGCCCATCGGCGGCCGGGTCGCGGCGCCCCTCCAGGACGCGGTCGTCCAGGGACATCACCGGGCAGTCCGCGGCCTGGAGCTGGCCGAGGCCCTGGGCGTCCACTACCAGACCGTCGGCTACCTGGAGCGGGGCGAGTACAGCCCCAGCCTGCACCTGGCGATGCGGATCGCCCGCTACTTCGAGGTGCCGGTGGAGGTCATCTTCTCCACCGAGCCCTTCCCCCGCATCGGCCAGTAGCCCACCCGGCTGCACGACCAGGGCACGAGTTCCGCGTTTCCCAGGCGACCCTGGCGGAAATCTGATAGTCAGATATCATGGTGTGTATGCGAACGATCACCGCGACCGAGGCTGCGAGGAAGTTCTCGGATCTCCTGGACGCGATCGAGAACGGCGAGCGCGTGACCATCACGAGGGGAAAGTCGCCCGTCGCCGAGATCGGCCCCGCTCGTCGCCGCACCGGCGCGGATCTGCGTGCGGCGCTGGAAGGCATCACGCCGCCTGACGACAGGTTCGAGAGCGACATCAACGAAGCGTTGGCCTTTCTCACGAACGAGGAGGCCGACCCGTGGGCCGACGCCTGATCCTGGACACCAACGTCCTCATCTCCTACGAACGCGGGGCGATCGACAGGTCCGCCTTCGACGAGGACGACCTGTCGGTCGCGGCGATCACGATCGGGGAGTACCGAGTCGGCGTCGAGATGGCGGACACCGCTGCACGGGCGGCCGAACGTTCCAGGGCACTGGCCGCGATCACGGAAAACGTGGAGGTCCTGGAGTACACGGAAGCGACGGCAGCTCATCACGCGGCACTGATCGCCCATACCAGGCGCGGCGGAATCCCCAGGGGAAAGCATGACCTCATCATCGCCGCGCACGCGGCGCAGACCGGGCGCACGGTCGTGAGTCGTGACGCCAAGGCCCGGTTCGGGGATCTGCCCGGGGTCCTGGCCACCGAGGTCGACTAGCCGGTCACCAGATGTCGGGGCCGGCCCATCCGTAGGTGTCGCGGTGGCGGACCTGGGCCAACTCGTCCTCGGACAGCGCCCGGGGCTCCCCGATCTGGCGCGCGCGCAGGTACGCGCCGCTCAGCCAGTCCAGCAGCCGCAGGTTCTCCAGCGCGTGCTCCAGCCCGCGTCCCAGCGCGAGTCCGCCGTGGCCGGCGAGCAGGGCGGCGTCGCGGCCCTTGAGCGCCTTGACCGCGTGGTCGGCGATCTCGCCGCTGCCGTAGAGCGTGTAGGGGGTGACGGCGATCGCCCCGCCCAGGGCGGCGGCCCGGTGGTGGATCGGGGGCAGCTCGGCCAGGACCGACGACACCGCGACGGTGTCGGTGGTGAAGGCATTGACGACCGCGGTGACCTCGTCCCCGTGGTCGGCGGCCCGGCGGTGCACGGCCAGGTGCAGCGTGGCCTCGGCGGCCGGGTCGCGGCGCCCCTCCAGCACACGGTCGTCCAGGGACATCACCGGGCAGTCCGCGGCCTGGAGCTGGTCGAGCGGGACGCCGTGGGGGGTGACCACCACCAGGTCGCCGCTGCGGACGCTGACGGTGCCCGACTCTCCGGGCGCGGTCCCGGTGCCGGCGGCGAGGGCACGGGCCGTCAGGCAGACGTCCCGTCGTTCCTGTTCAAGCAGCATGCGCTTCCTCGAGGGTGCGCCGGTGGGGTGGCGCGGTCCTGGGGCGGGCGGGTCCATGGCCGCCCGTGATCCGGTGATCCGGGCGAATCCACTTAGGTACACCTAAATGTACGTCAAACTCTTGGGCTGGTATTCCCCAGACCCGCGTTTGGGTCGTGAGGGCTCCCGGACAGGCGCGTAGATGTGGTGATGCTGTGCACACGTGACTCACACCACGGGTTCATGCGCCCTCGGAGTGTGGTTTTTACTGCTCAGAGGGGCTTGTGGGAGTCTTGGGGCGAAAGTGTCGTATGAGACGAGGCAGTTTGTGACCACCGATCTTGGGCAAACCGGACCCGTGAACCAGCCCGACGTATCCCTACCTACCGCGCCCTACCTGTCCGAGCCGGGCGCGTCCGAGGCCACGAGCCTCTACATCGACGGCCAGTGGCGAGCCGCCCGCAACGGCCGTGTCAGGGAGGTCCTGAACCCCGCCGACGCCTCCGTCCTCACCATCGTGAGCGAAGGGGGACGCCCCGACACCGAGGCCGCCATCGCCGCCGCGCGGCGCGCCTTCGACACCGGGGAGTGGCGCCGGACCACCGCCGACGAGCGCGGCCGCGTCCTCGAACGCATCGCCGACCTCCTCCAGCGCGACCGCGAGGAGATCTCGGTCATGGAGTCGCTGGACACGGGCAAGACCATCGAGGAGGGCGGGATCGACGTCGACGACGTCACCAACGTCTTCCGCTACTACGCCGGACTCGCCGACAAGGACGCCGGCCGCGTCGTGTCCGCGCCCGAGGGCGTGCACAGCAAGGTCGTGTACGAGCCCGTCGGCGTCTGCGGCATGATCACCCCCTGGAACTACCCGCTGCTCCAGCTCGCCTGGAAGATGGCCCCGGCCATCGCGGCCGGCAACACCATGGTGATCAAGCCCAGCGAGATCACCCCGGTCACCACCTGCAAGCTGGTCGAGCTGGCCACCGAGGCCGGGGTCCCCGCCGGAGTGGTCAACCTGGTCCTGGGCAGCGGCCCCGACGCCGGCGCCCCCCTGTCGGAGCACCGCGACGTCGACCTCGTCTCCTTCACCGGCGGCCTGGTCACCGGCCGCCGCATCATGGCCTCGGCCGCGGAGACCGTCAAGACCGTCGCGCTGGAGCTCGGCGGCAAGAACCCGAACATCATCTTCCCGGACGTGGACCTGGACACCGCCGTGGACTATGCGCTCAGCGCCGCGTTCTTCCACTCCGGCCAGGTCTGCTCGGCGGGCGCCAGGCTGATCGTGCACAACGACATCCACGACGCCTTCACCACCGAGCTCGCCCGCCGGGCCGAGGCCATCCGGATCGGCCGCGGACAGGACGAGGGCGTGCGCTGCGGACCGCTGGTCTCGGCCGAGCACCGCGCCAAGGTGGAGGCCGCCGTCGCCCGCGGCGTCGAGGAGGGCGCCCGGATCATCGCCGGCGGCAAGCGCCCGGACGACCCCGAGCTCTCCCGCGGCTACTTCTACCGGCCCACCGTGTTCGTGGACTGCGACCGGTCCATGGACATCGTCCAGACCGAGGTCTTCGGCCCGGTCGTGACCGTCGAGCGGTTCGAGACCGAGGCGCAGGCGATCGAGCTGGGCAACGACACCGACTACGGGCTCTCCGGCGGTGTGTGGACCAACGACACCGGGCGAGGCGAGCGCGTCGCCGCCGCGCTGCGCCACGGCACGGTCTGGGTCAACGACTACGGCCCCTACTTCCCCGGCGCCGAGTGGGGCGGCTACGGCCGCAGCGGCATCGGCCGCGAGCTCGGGCTCGCCGGCCTGGACGAGTACCGCGAGGCCAAGCACATCTACCGCAACCTGGCTCCCGAACCACAGCGCTGGTTCGGCTAGCCACGCGGTCGCGCCGCTCCGGACGCCTGGTCCGGAGCGGCCACGTCCGCTCACTCCCCGAACACACGAGAACACAGCAGAGGTCGGTTTCCCCCCGGGCTATCCCCGACTCAGCAACAACGAGAGGAACAGGCCGTGTCCGACACCCAGGCCACCTACGACTACGTCATCGTGGGTGGTGGCACAGCGGGCTCCGTCATCGCCAACCGGCTGACGGAGGACCCCGGCACCACCGTGTGCCTCATCGAGGGCGGTCCGGACGACCGCGACCACGAGAACGTCCTCCGCCTGCGCGACTGGTTGAGCGTTCTGGACAGCGACCTCGACTACGGCTACACCACCGTCGAGCAGCCGCGCGGCAACTCGCACATCCTGCACTCGCGCGCCCGCGTGCTCGGCGGATGCTCGTCGCACAACACCCTCATCAGCTTCCGGCCCTTCGCCGAGGACCTGGACGACTGGGTGGCCGCGGGTGCCGAGGGCTGGGACAACGCCACCGTCCAGTCCTACGCCGACCGGATCAAGTGCAACATCGTTCCGGTCGCGGAGAAGGACCGCAACGCGATGGTCAAGGACTGGGTGGCCTCGGCCGCCGAGGCCGCCGACGTCCCGGTCGTCGCCGACTTCAACGCCCTGACCTCGCACGGCGGCGGCTTCTCCGGCGGCGCGGGCTTCCTCTCCATCGCCTACGACCCCTACACCGGATACCGGTCCTCGGCGTCGGTCGCCTACCTCCACCCGATCATGGACGTGCGGAGCAACCTCACGGTCATGCTGGAGACGTGGGTGGACCGGATCGAGTTCGACGGCGACCGCGCCACGGGGGTCAGCGCCACGACGAAGGACGGCCGACGCGTCACGGTCAACGCCCGGCGCGAAGTCGTGCTGTCCGCGGGCGCGGTCGACAGCCCCCGACTGCTCATGCTCTCCGGTGTGGGCAACGCCGGGGAGCTGCGCGAGCTGGGCATCGAGGCCCGCCACGACCTGCCCGGCGTCGGCGAGAACCTCCTCGACCACCCCGAGTCCATCATCATGTGGGAGACCGACCGGCCGGTGCCGCAGGAGACCGTGATGGACTCCGACGCGGCGCTGTTCGTCCGCCGCGACGACGGCGACCCGCGCCCGGACCTGATGTTCCACATCTACCAGATCCCCTTCGACGACAACACGAAGCGGCTGGGCTACGACTCGCCGGAGGACGGCTACGCGGTCTGCATGACGCCGAACATCCCCCGGTCCCGCTCGCGCGGCAAGCTCTACCTGACCAGCAGCGACCCCGAGGCCAAGCCCGCGCTGGACTTCCGCTACTTCACCGACCCCGACGGCTACGACGAGCAGACCATCGTGGACGGTCTGAAGATCGCCCGACGGGTCGCCGAGACCGAACCGTTCCGCTCGTGGATCAAGCGCGAGGTCGCGCCCGGACCGCAGGTGCGGTCCGACGAGGAACTGTCGGAGTACGGCCGCCGCGCCGCGCACACCGTGTACCACCCGGCGGGTACCTGCCGGATGGGCGGAGCCGAGGACGGCGACGCCGTCGTGGACCCCCGTCTGCGCGTCCGCGGGCTGCGGGGCCTGCGCGTGGCCGACGCCTCGGTGTTCCCGACCCTGCCCACGCCCAACCCGATGGTGATGGTGCTCGCGCTCGGTGAGCGCGCGGCCGACCTGATCCGCGAGGACCACCTCCAGGAGGCCACTCGATGAGCACACAGACCGTCCAGGAGCAGGGGTCGCCCGGGGGTGACACCGACGTCACCTTCTCCGTCCGCAACCTCTGGAAGATCTTCGGCAAGAACGCCGACAAGGTCATCGGCACGGAGCTGGAGACGGCCGACCGGGACCGGATCAAGGAGGAGACCGGCTGCACCGTCGCCGTGCGGGACGTGTCCTTCGACGTCCACCCCGGTGAGATCTTCGTCGTCATGGGCCTGTCCGGCTCCGGCAAGTCGACGCTGATCCGCTGCCTGAGCCGCCTCATCGAACCCACGGCCGGGCAGGTGCTGCTCGACGGTGAGGACATCGGCGAGGCCACCCAGCAGCGCCTGCGCGAGCTGCGCCGCCACAAGATGGCCATGGTGTTCCAGCACTTCGGCCTGCTGCCGAACCGCCGCATCGTCGACAACGTGGCCTACGGCCTGGAGGTGCGCGGCATGGGCCGCGCCGAGCGCTACGCCCGCGCGGGCGAGATGATCGAGATGGTCGGCCTGTCCGGCTACGAGAACGCGCGGCCCGGTGAGCTGAGCGGCGGCATGCAGCAGCGGGTGGGCCTGGCCCGCGCGCTGGCCGTCGACCCCGAGGTGCTGATGTTCGACGAGCCGTTCAGTGCGCTCGACCCGCTGATCCGCCGCGACATGCAGGCCGAGGTCTCCCGGCTCCAGCGCGAGCTGAACAAGACGTCGGTGTTCATCACCCACGACCTGCAGGAGGCCCTGAAGCTGGGCGACCGCATCGCCATCATGCGCGACGGCGAACTCGTCCAGGTCGGCACCCCGGAGGAGGTGGTGGGCCGGCCGGCCAACGCCTACGTCGCCGACTTCACGTCCGACGTCGCGCGCACGACCGTGCTGACCGCGCGGTGGCTGGTGCGCGACGCCTACCCCGGGGAGCGCACGGACGGCCCGGTCACCGAGCCGGGCACGGTGCTCGCGGAGGTCCTGCCGATGCTCGCGGCGAGCACCGCGCCCGTGCGGGTCGTGGAGGGCGACACCCTCCTCGGCTACGTGGGCCGCGACGACGTGCTCCGCGCCATCGCCGAGGACCAGCTCTCCGAGAACGAGGTGGCCGTGGCCATCGAGGAGACCGTCGGGGAGCTGTCGGACGAGTCCACCGACCCCGCCGAGCTCTCCACCGGCGGGCCCGGCGGGTCGACGGGCCCGCAGGGGGGCGGGGCGCGCGGGACCGCGCCGAGCGGTTCGGCGAACCCCACCGGCCACGGTGGTCCGGCTCCGACCGGGGACGGTGGGTGACATGGCCGCGCTGACCCGACCCGCCACCGGCGGGTCCGGAGAGGTCGGAGGCGCCGCGGGGCCCCGTGCGTCCGGCGGGCTGGTCACGGTCCTGACCAACCGGTGGCTGCAGGCGCTGGCCGCGATCGCGGTGCTCGTGATCGGGTACCTCGTGTTCCGGTCCCTGGGCTCCCCCGCCTGGGCGGGCCCGTTCCCGACCGGCATCGGCGACCGCTTCATGGCCTGGCTCGACGGCGTCTACGCCTGGATCGTGGCGAACCGCAACGACAGCCCGCTGTTCCTGTACGGCTTCAACTACGTCTCGGTGGGCCTGGGCTCCGCGGTCGTCCTGATCAACCGCGTCCTGGACCTGCTCACCTGGGCCGGCGTCACGGCCATCGGCGTCCTGGGCGCCTGGCGCGTCGCCGGATGGCGGGTGGCCCTGCTGGTCCTGGTCACCTTCGCGGTGTTCGCGCTGACCGGGCTGTGGAACGAGTCGATGACCACGCTGGCGCTGATCATCACGTCGGTGCTCATCGCGCTGGTGTTCGGCATCCCGCTGGGCATCCTGGCCGGCCGCAGCGAGGTGTTCTACCGGGGGATCCGCCCGGTCCTGGACTTCATGCAGATCATGCCCGCGTTCGCCTACCTGCTGCCGTTCGTGCTGCTGTTCGGCATCGGCAACCCGGCGGCGGCCGTGGTGACGGCGGTCTACGCGATCCCGCCCGCCGTGCGCATCACGGCGCTGGGCATCCGCGAGGTGCCCAAGGGCGCGGTGGAGGCGACGACGTCGCTCGGCTCGACGCCCTGGCAGGTCCTCACCAAGGTGCAGCTGCCCATGGCCAAGCGCACCATCCTGCTGGGCGTCAACCAGACCATCATGCTCGCGGTCTCCATGGTCGTCATCGCGTCGGTCATCGGCGCGGGCGGTCTCGGTGACGCGATCTACCAGGCACTGTCCAAGGTCAACGTCGGCGAGGCGTTCCAGGCCGGCCTGGCGATCGTCATGCTGGCGATCGCGATGGACCGGGTGACGGGTGCCGTGGGCCACGGGGCGCACACCCCGAACATCGCGCCCCGGTTCCAGCTCCCGGTCCTGGGAGCGGGGCTGATCGCGGTGATCGTCGTGGTCACCGTGGCGCGGGCCATGGGCGCGCGCGGCTGGCCGCGCGAGCTGTCCGTGGACCTGAGCGCGCCGGTGAACGCCTTCTACGACGCCGTGCAGGCGGCCATCGGAGCGTTCACCGCCACCCTGTCCGAATGGACGCTCACCTGGGTCCTCAGCCCGCTCAGCGAACTGCTGACCGGGTCGCCCTGGTGGCTGGTGGTCATCGTGGCCACGGCCCTGGGGTGGATCTTCTCCGGGTGGCGCGCGGCGCTCGTCTCGGGAGCGTCGTTCGTGGTCATCGGGCTCCTGGGCGTGTGGGTCAACGCCATGGACACGCTGTCCCAGGTCCTCGTGGCCTCGTTGGTCACCGTCGCACTGGGCGTGGTGGTCGGCGTACTGATGTCGCGCAGCGACGTGTTCGCGACCATCCTGCGGCCGATCCTCGACGCCATGCAGACCCTGCCGCCGTTCGTCTACCTGATCCCGGCGGTCGCGCTGTTCACCATCGGCCGTGTCCCGGCGCTGGTGGCCGCGGTCATCTTCGCGCTCCCGCCGGTCATCCGGCTGGTCAACGACGGGATCCGCGGGGTTCCGGCGCCGACCAAGGAGGCGGCGCTGTCGCAGGGGTCCACCCGGTGGCAGCTGCTCAGCAAGGTGGAGCTGCCGATGGCCCGCGGCTCGCTGCTGCTGGCCGTCAACCAGGGGATCATCCTCGTGCTGTCCATGGTCGTCATGGGCGCGCTGGTCGGCGCCGGATCGCTCGGCTTCGACGTCGTGTTCGGCCTGGCGCAGAACGAGCTCGGCCTGGGTCTGGCCTCCGGCCTGGCGATCGTGTGCCTGGGCCTGTTCCTGGACCGTGTGACGCAGGGAAGGAGGGCACCCCGTGCCTAGGTTCATGAGGAAGGGTGCCCTGGTCCGGCTGCTGGCGGTCGGGCTGGCGCTGGTGATGGTCAGTTCGTGCGCGGTGCGCACCGACCAGATCGCGCGGGACCCGAACACCGTGCGCATCGCCCTGAACGGGTGGGTCGGCTACGAGGCCAGCGCCGAGGTGCTCGCGTACATCCTGCGTGAGGAGATGGGCTACGAGGTCCAGCTCATGCGGGTGTCCGAGCAGCCGTCGTGGCAGGCCCTGGACCAGGGCGTGCTGGACGTGATCGTGGAGAACTGGGGTCACGAGGACCTCATGGAGCTCTACGGCCCCGAGGGCAACGGCACCGTGGTCGACGGCGGCCCCAACGGCAACGAGGGGGTGATCGGCTGGTACGTCCCCGCCTACCTGCAGGAGGAGTACCCGGAGATCACCACCGTGGAGGGCCTCAAGGAGCACACCGACCTGTTCCGGACCGCCGAGACCGGCGACAGGGGCGAGTTCCTGGGCGGCGCGCCCGGGTTCGTGACCCAGGACCAGGGGATGATCAACGCGTTCGACCTGGATCTGGAGATCGTCTACGCCGGTTCGGAGGCCTCACAGATCACCGAGGTCCGGCGGCGGTACGCGAACGAGGAGCCGGTGCTCTTCTACTTCTACGACCCGCAGTGGCTCCAGGAGGAACTCGACCTGGTCCGGGTGGACTTCCCCGACTACGAGGAGGGGTGCGCCGACGACCTGTCGTCCGTCCCCTGCGACTACCCGGCCTACGAGCTGAACAAGATCTTCCGGGCCGGGTTCGTGGAGACGGGGGACCCCGCCTACCGGTTCCTCGACAACTGGACGTGGACCAACGCGGACCAGAACCGGGTGGCGCAGATGATCGCCGACGAGGGCATGGACCCGACGGACGCGGCCGAGGTCTGGGTGGAGGAGAACCCGGACGTCTGGCGGCCGTGGATTCCCGAGGGCTTCGAGCCCGCGGGCTGATCCGTATCCGTCCGGCCGCGCCGGGCCGGGGAGACCGCTCCCCGGCCCGGCGCCGTGCTTCGGGCCCGGCCCGCCGGAGTCAGTGCCGTGGGCGCTCGTAGCGCAGCCGGCGGCTCACCCAGAACACGTTCGCGCACGCGGCCAGGAACCCCGCCCCCAACAGGACGGCCAACCAGGTCTCCCCGGTCCACACCATCGCGGCCACCGTGCCGCCCAGCAGGACCAGGGCCCCGAACACGGCCAGGACCATCCGGAACCCGAGCGCGCTCGCCGGCCGTTCGTGGCTGCCCAGCGGCCCCTTCAGCCTGCCCCGTCGCATGGCGTCCCCTCCTTCGCGTCGTCCCCGGTCCTACCGCTCCCCGTGTCCTTCCCCTACCCGCCCCGCCCGGCTCCCGACTGCGACTGACACGGAAGTCAGTGTGTCTGTCAGTTTGTACTCTTTGCCTGACACATGGATCGGAGTGGCGTACCCTGGGTCGCATGGACACAGAGGTGAGGACCCACCGGATCTCGATTCGTGAGCTTCAGCGGAACGCCGCAGACGTCTTTGACCGGGCTAGACACGGGGAGTCGTTCACAGTGACCAGACATGGTGAGACCGTCGGCCGTGTTCTTCCGCCAGATCCGGCAGAGGAAGCGGTCATGAGCGCGGTCGACCGCGGCCTGTTGGACCCGCGTGACCTGGATGCTCTGCCGACCGCGGGTGAATCGGCGGGCATGCCACGCGAGTCGTCGCCGCCTGGTACGCGCCTGGCCACGGACGCCTTGGCGGAGCTGCGAGAAGAGGACCACGGCACCTGATGTTCATTTACCTTGACACCTGTGCCGCGCTCAAACTCTTCAAGGACGAGGTCGAGTCCGCGGCGTTGGACACCTGGCTCGACGAGCGAGCAGATGCCCGCCTGATCACGAATTATCTGACGAGGACCGAGCTCCCCAGGGCTTTGCACGCGATCGGTGCGGAGCGGGCGACCATGGTGAGGTCATGGGCCTGGTTGGCCAAGGTCGCGCAGCTGCGTATGCCCGCCGAAGTCTTCGACACCGCGGGGGGCCTGGCTCCGGGAACACGCCTCAGGTCACTTGACGCCCTGCACGTCTCCAGCGCTCTCGGACTGGGATCCGCGCTGAGCTGCTTCGTCACCTACGACAAGCGGCTGGCGGACGCGGCCGAGTCGGCGGGTCTCCCGGTCGCCGCTCCCGGGGCCTGAGACCGCGTACGAGGAGCGGGGGCGCCCCACTGGGCACCCCCGCTCCGGACGATCAGGTCCCGCCGGGGCCTACACGCCGTCCATCAGGGCGGGCAGCGCGGACTCGTAGGCCGTCCGCAGCTCCTCCAGCGGGATCCGCACCGCACCGCCCGGGTGGGTGACCGCCAGGGCGTCGCCGCCCACCGTGCCGATCTCCGTGACCGGAACACCGTGGTCGGCGGCCAGCGCCAGGAAGGCCTCCTCCCGGCCCGGGCGCACCGCGACCACGGCGCGGGCGGCGGACTCGCTGAACAGGGCGGTGAACGCGTCACCCTCCACCGACACCCGCAGGCCCAGCCCGCCGCGCAGCGCCGACTCGGCGAGCGCGACCGCCAGGCCGCCGTCGGACAGGTCGTGCGCGGCGGCGGCCAGACCGCGGTCGGCGGCGGTGGCCAGCACCTCGCCCAGGGCTGCCTCCGCGGCCAGGTCCACCCGCGGCGGTACGCCGCCCAGGTGGCCGTGCACCACGTCCGCCCACGCCGAACCGCCGAACTCCTCGCGGGTCTCGCCGAGCAGGAACACCCGGTCGCCGTCGGAGTCGAACGCGCTGCGCAGCCGCGTACGCACGTCGTCGATGACGCCCAGCACGCCGATGACGGGCGTCGGGTTGATCGCCACGTCCCCGGTCTGGTTGTAGAAGCTCACGTTGCCGCCGGTCACCGGCGTCCCGAGCTGCAGGCAGGCGTCGGCCAGGCCCCGGGTGGACTCGGCGAACTGCCACATCACACCCGCGTCCTCCGGCGAACCGAAGTTGAGGCAGTTGGTGACCGCCAGCGGTCGGGCGCCCGTGGCCGCCACGTTGCGGAACGCCTCCGCGTACGCCAGCTGGGTGCCCGTGTACGGGTCCAGCCGGGTGTAGCGGCCGTTGCCGTCCGTGGCCAGCGCCACGCCCCGGTGGGAGTCGTCCGCGATGCGGATCATCCCGGAGTCGTGCGGCGCCGACACCACGGTGTCGCCGCGCACGTAGCTGTCGTACTGCCGGGTGACCCACGTGGGGTCGCCCACGCCCGGCGCGCCCAGCACGCGCAGCACCTGCTCGCGCAGCTCGACGTCGTCGGCCGGCCGCGGCAGCGCCCCCGCGTCGTCGGCCTGCAGCGCGTCCTGTGCCGCCGGACGCGCGTACGGGCGCTCGTAGACCGGGCCCTCGTCGGAGGCGGTCCGCGGCGGCATGTCCACGACGGTCTCGCCGTGCCAGGTCATCACCAGGCGGCCGCCGCGCTCGGCCTCCTCGGGCGTGACGTCGGTGACCTCGCCGATCTCCGTGGCCAGGATCTGCCACTTCTCGCACACGGCGAGGAAGTCGGCCATCTTGGCGGGCTCGACGATCGCCATCATGCGCTCCTGCGACTCACTCATGAGGATCTCCTCGGGAGTGAGCGTGTGGTCGCGCAGCGGCACCCGGTCGAGCTGGATGCGCATGCCGCCGGTGCCGCCCGCCGCCAGCTCGGTGGTCGCGCAGGACACGCCCGCCGCGCCCAGGTCCTGGATGCCCACGACCATGTCCTCGGCGAACAGCTCCAGGCTGCACTCGATGAGCAGCTTCTCCATGAACGGGTCGCCGACCTGCACGCTGGGCCGCTTGGCGTGCGACTCGTCGTCGAACGTGGCGCTGGCCAGCACCGAGGCGCCGCCGATGCCGTCCGGGCCGGTGGTGGCGCCGAACAGCACCACCTTGTTGCCCGGGCCGGGCGCCTGCGCCAGCTTGATGTCCTCGTGCTTCATCACGCCCACGCACAGGGCGTTGACCAGCGGGTTGCCGATGTAGCCGGCACCGAAGCCGATCTCGCCGCCGATGTTGGGCAGGCCCAGGCAGTTGCCGTAGAACGAGATGCCCGAGACCACGCCGGGCAGCACCCGCTTGGTGTCGTCGGCGTCGGCCGGGCCGAAGCGCAGCGCGTCCATGACCGCGACCGGCCGCGCGCCCATGGTGAGGATGTCGCGGACGATGCCGCCCACACCCGTGGCGGCGCCCTGGTGCGGCTCCACGTAGGACGGGTGGTTGTGCGACTCGATCTTGAACGTCACGGCGCGGCCGTCGCCGACGTCCACGACGCCCGCGTTCTCACCCATGCCCACGAGCAGGGCGTCGTTCTCCGGGGCCTTCTCGCCGAACTGGCGCAGGTGCACCTTGGACGACTTGTAGGAGCAGTGCTCGCTCCACATGACCGAGTAGATCGCCAGTTCGGCGGACGTGGGCCGACGGCCGAGGATCTCTCGGACCCGCTCGTACTCGTCCTTGGCCATGCCCAGTTCGGCGTACGGCTGTGGCGTGTCCGGGCTGCTGTGCGCCGCGGCGACGGTGTCGGGACCGGGGACTTCAGACATGCGTGGTTCCGTTCGGGATGTGCGGTTGTGAGCCGGGCCGTGGCGTCCGCCGACCGGCGCGGAAGGTCGTGGTCAGGAGCCCGACCGGGTGGAGTCGGCGACCATCAGTACCGCCGGGGTCTCGTCGTCCTCGTGCTGGGAGGAGTCGGCGACCATGACCTCCTGGTCGGTCAGGACGGTCTGGTTGAGCGGCACGTCGTCGGGTGACTCCACGCCCTCGGGGAGCATGATCAGCCAGTCGTCGGCCAGGAGGTGGTCGTAGACGTCCTGAACGGTCGCCTCGGTGTCCCCGGTGGGCTCGCCGTCCTCGGTGAGCACGCGCACGAGCCGGACGCACTCCAGCTCCTCGCAGTACACGTCGTTCTCACCGGAGGAGTAGCTCAGGCCGTCCGGGGCCTCGCCGAGCGCCGAGGCCGCGGGCGGCTCCTCGGGCCGGGGTCCGGGCGCGCCCTGCTGCCCCTGCGCCTGCTCCAGGGGCGGTACCGCCGGGGCGGTCGCGAACGCCTGGAAGAGGCCGGCGGCGGCCGACACGATGAGGCCGACGACGACCACCCCCACCAGGACCGCCATCGTCCGTCGCGAGCGCAGCAGTGCCATCATCGGATCGTCCCCCAGTCGAGGTGCGGGTCAGGCGCGCACCGGCGTACCGGCGGCCAGTCGGGCGAGGATCGAGGTGAAGAACCCGAGTCCCTCGGTGGAGGGGCCGGTCAGGGCCTCGACCGCGTGTTCGGGGTGCGGCATCAGGCCGACGACGTTGCCGTGCTCGTTGGTGATGCCGGCGATACCGCGGCGCGACCCGTTGGGGTCGTCGCCGACGTAGCGGACCACGACCCGGCCGGAGGACTCCAGCTCGTCCAGGGTGGCCTCGTCGGCGACGTAGCTGCCCTCGCCGCTCTTGAGTACCACCAGGATCTCCTGGCCCTCGGTGTAGGCGTTGGTCCACGCGGTGGAGGCGTTCTCCACACGCAGCACCTGGTCGCGGTTGACGAACCGCAGCGAGGAGTTGCGGGTGAGGGCGCCGGGCAGCAGGTGGCTCTCGCACAGGATCTGGAAGCCGTTGCAGATGCCCAGGACCGGCAGGGCGCCCGAGCGGGCGGCCGGGACCAGTTCGGACATCAGGGGCGCGAACCGGGCGATGGCGCCGCAGCGCAGGTAGTCGCCGTAGGAGAACCCGCCGGGCAGGACGACCGCGTCCACGCCCTTGAGGTCGGCGTCGGCGTGCCAGAGGGCGACGGGCTCGGCGCCGGCCAGCGCGACGGCGCGCGCGGCGTCCTTGTCGTCGAGGGAGCCTGGGAAGGTAACGACACCCACACGGGCTGTCATGAGCACACTCCGGGAAGGCGCATCCCCCGCGGGCGGGGGAGGCATCGGTTGTTCGGCAGGGAGACATCGGTGCCTAGGGCGTGTTCTGCGGATACCCGGCCTGCTGCGCGTCGCCCCGGCGGCACTCTCACTGCGTTCTCATCAGTCGACAGGGGAACCACCCTGACTCCTTCTTCGGCCTGGTGAGAGCACCACTGGATGCTCCGCTCGCGACGGACGGTACCCACAGAACACGCCCTAGCCCGTCCTGTGGTCGCGCGCCGTGGAGGCGTTGCCGACTCCACGGAACACGCCCGGTCGACGGCGCGTCCGCACTCCGCAGCGTACCCGCTCACCTGTAGTCGGGTACGACGGTCACCCCCGGTCGGAGGGCCTGCCTTGGAGGATCATCCCAACGCGGAGCCCCGGCGGCGGGTCTGGGGTGTGCGTCCCGACAGCGGTCGTGGCGCGCGTCACCCCGGGTGCGGGCGAACGCCACACCTCGCGCGGACGGTACGCGAGGTGTGGCGGGTCCGGGTGCGGGGGAGGGCGGCCGGGCCTGTTCCCGGCGGTCAGAGAGCCGCGTATCGCATCTCCGGGACCCGGTGGCCGTCCATGGACGGACGGTCGCACCGGGTGATGTGCTTGCGCAGCAGCACCGTGGTCCGCGGCTCGCCACGGAAGGCGACCTCGTCCATCAGGTAGCGCATCAAGAGAATGCCCCTGCCCGACTCTGCTTCGAAGCCGGGGAGGGGCGGGCGTTCACGGGTGAATCGAGCGGCGAGCTCGGAGTCGTCCGGCGCTCGTCCCGGATGGGACACGCGCAGTTCGCACCAGTCGTCGTCGAGATCGGCCTCGACCACGTATTCGCGGGCGGGAGTTCCGTACTCGACCGCGTTCGCGCAGGCCTCGGAGGAGGCCAGTAGGACGTCGTCCACGCACTCCCGGCACAGGCCCGCGCGGTGCAGGAGGGTGCCGAGGACGTCGCGGACGACGGCGACCGTGTACGCCTGACGAGGGAGGGAGAGCGAGAAAGCGGCGTCCATGCATGCACCTCGCGTGCTCCGTTGTCGTGATCGTCTGTCGCTGTAGGAAGCCTTCCCGACCCCGGATGGGGCAAAACGAACAGCCGTGTCCGCTAGAGGACACGGCTGCGAAAACCTGGCACCGGTGGCCCGGGTGGGAGGCTCAGGAGTCGACGCGGACCTCGAAGTCCTCGATCACGGTGTTGGCCAGGACGGTCTCGGCCAGGCGGCGGACGTCGGCCAGCTTGGCGTCGTCGACCTCTCCCTCGACCTCGACCTCGAAGCGCTTGCCCTGGCGGACCTGAGCGACCCCCTCGAAGCCCAGTCGGGAGCAGGCCCCGGCGATCGCCTGGCCCTGGGGGTCCAGGATCTCCGGCTTGAGCATGACGTCAACCACGACGCGGGCCACAGGGTCCTCCACAAGAAAACGGGGTATGCCGGACTCGCCTGCCACGGAACGGGCGGGCGCCACTCCTGACTGGTCGGAGGGGGCGACGTAAGCGTACGACACGGCGCGGTCCGGCGCCGCCGGGAGTGGCAGGGAGCGGCCGACACCGCCTGCGGGGGCCGAGGGGCGGGCGCCGGTGCGGCAGCCGCGGCCGGATCCGGCTTCTTTACCCGACACTTAACGGGACTGGCGACGCTTTCGGTACGTTCGTGACTCGAATCACTCGGATAGCTGTCATCATTGGAAGCGTGCGGCGGCGTCTAACAGGGTGGAAGTGATCGTCCGGTCGTCCCGAGGGGGAATCTTGGCGACTATCGAATTGGACCAGACCTCCACGACCGGTGAGACCCGTGGCGGCGAGCAGACGCTCGACTTCGCCACCGCGGTCACACCGTTCGCCGACCAGCTCTATCCCACGGCCCTGCGGATGACCCGCAACCCGGCCGACGCAGAAGACCTCGTCCAGGAGACGTTCGCTAAGGCCTTCGCCAATTTCCACCAGTTCCGAGCCGGCACGAACCTACGTGCGTGGCTCTACCGGATCTTGACCAACACTTTTATCAACGGTTACCGCAAGAAGCAGCGCGAACCGCGCCAGGAGACCACCGACGAGATCAAGGACTGGCAGCTCGCCGCCGCGGAGGCGCACACGTCCTCCGGCATGCGCTCGGCCGAGAACGAGGTCCTCGACCACCTGCCCGACTCCGACATCAAGCAGGCGCTGGCCCGGCTGCCCGAGGAGTTCCAGGAGGTCATCTACCTCGTGGACATCGAGGGCTACGCCTACAAGGAGGTCGCCGCGCGCATGGGCACCCCGCTGGGGACCGTGATGTCGCGACTGCACCGGGCCCGCCGCCAGCTCCGCGAGATGCTCGCCGACTACGGCCGGGAGCGCGGGATGCGCGTCCCCGCCGACACAGCGGCCACTTAGGGCGGCGTGAGTGGCGGATACCCGCCGTGCTGCGCGTCGCCCCGGCGGCGCTTCCGGCCGCGGGTGTCCCCGGAGCCCCGCGGGCCGAGGGCTCCAGGTCACAGGCCGCCGTGGCGCGGCCCCGCGGTAGCGCTCCCCGTCGCTCGGGAGCGAGCGCCGACCCGTCCGCACCGACCGGCCGCACTCGTTGCCGGAAAGTAGTTGGAAGTCCTTGTATCTGCTAGGAAGCCCTGGTAAACGGGCTGGCCGAACGTCGTGGATCATGGGGCCGACAAGTTAAAAGGTGACGCTGGGGGCTTGCGCTCCCCATAGTGAGGTCTGTCACGATGTGGTGAGGGCTGTCCGCCTCCACCCACCACCCCCGGGTGGGCGGACCGTGATCCGGCCGATCAGCGTTCACCAACGCGAATTCGGCCCCGAGTACCCGAGGAGCGACGTGTCGGATACCACCGCGCACGAGGAGCCGGAGCTCATCCAGCTCCTGACACCAGAAGGGGAACTGACGGGGCATCCCGACTACCCCCTTGACATCAGCGCGGAGGAGATCCGCGCGCTGTACCGGGACCTGGTCCTGGTGCGCAGGGTCGACAGCGAAGCCGTCTCCCTGCAGCGTCAGGGCGAACTGGGACTGTGGGCGTCCCTGCTCGGCCAGGAGGCCGCCCAGATCGGCTCCGGCCGTGCGCTCGGCGAGCGCGACATGGCCTTCCCGTCCTACCGCGAGCACGGCGTCGCCTGGTGCCGCGGCATCGCTCCCAAGGAACTGCTCGGCATGTTCCGCGGAGTCACCAACGGCGGTTGGGACCCGCACGAGCACGGATTCCACCTGTACACGATCGTCATCGGCAGCCAGGCGCTGCACGCCACCGGCTACGCCATGGGCGTCCAGCGCGACGGCGCCGTCGGCGAGGACGGCACGGCCGTCATCTCCTACTTCGGCGACGGGGCCACCAGCCAGGGCGACACCAACGAGGCGTTCAACTTCGCCTCGGTCAACAACGCCCCGGTGGTCTTCTTCTGCCAGAACAACCAGTGGGCCATCTCCGAGTCGACCGAGCGCCAGTCCCGCGTGCCCATCTACAAGCGGGCCGCCGGCTTCGGCTTCCCGGGCGTGCGCGTGGACGGCAACGACGTCCTGGCCTGCCTGGCCGTCACGCGCGCCGCGCTGAACAACGCCCGCGAGGGCAACGGCCCCACGCTCGTGGAGGCGTTCACCTACCGGATGGGCGCCCACACCACCAACGACGACCCCAGCCGCTACCGCGCGTCGGCCGAGCTCGACGAGTGGAAGGCCAAGGACCCGATCCTGCGGGTGCGCCGGTACCTGGAGAACAACGGGCTGGCCGACGACGCGTTCTTCGCGTCCGTGGACACCGAGGCCGAGGCCATCGGCGAGCAGGTCCGCACCGAGTGCCGTGCCCTGCCCGACCCCGAGCCGCTGGACATCTTCCACGAGGTCTACGCCGAGCCCAACGTCCAGATCGACCGGCAGCGGTCCGAGTTCGCCGAGTACCTCGCCTCGTTCGAGGGCGTCGGCGCGGAAGGGGGCCGTTAGGCCATGGGAACCAACCTCACGATCGGCAAGGCCATCAACGCGGGCCTGCGCGCGTCCATGGAGCACGACCCCAAGGTCCTGGTCATGGGCGAGGACGTCGGCAAGCTCGGCGGCGTCTTCCGGGTCACCGACGGCCTGTACAAGGACTTCGGCGCCGACCGCGTCATCGACACACCCCTCGCGGAGTCGGGGATCGTCGGCACGGCCATCGGCATGGCCATGCGCGGCTACCGCCCGGTGGTCGAGATCCAGTTCGACGGCTTCTTCTTCCCGGCCGCCAACCAGACCTTCACCCAGCTGGCCAAGATGCGCCGCCGCTCGGCGGGCAAGCTCAGCATGCCCATCGTCATGCGCATCCCCTACGGCGGCGGCATCGGCGCGGTGGAGCACCACAGCGAGTCCCCGGAGGCGTACTTCACGCACACCGCGGGCCTGCGGGTGGTCACCGTCGCCAACCCCGAGGACGCCTACTGGATGATCCAGCAGGCCATCCGCTCCGACGACCCCGTCATCTTCCTCGAGCCCAAGCGGCGCTACTACGAGAAGGCCGAGGTCGACACCGCCGCCCCCATCGAGGAGGCGACCCCGATGGGCGCCGCCCGTGTGGCGCGCCACGGCACGGACGCCACGCTCCTGGCGTACGGTCCGATGGTCAAGACCGCCCTCCAGGCGGCCGAGGCCGACACCGACCACTCCATCGAGGTGGTGGACCTGCGCTCGCTGTCGCCGGTCGACTACCCGACCATCGTGGAGTCGGTCAAGCGCACCGGTCGCCTGGTGATCGCGCACGAGGCGCCGCTCAGCGGCGGCCCCGGTGGTGAGATCGCCGCCCGTGTCACGGAGGAGTGCTTCTACCACCTGGAATCGCCGGTGATCCGTGTTGCCGCATTCGACACGCCGTATCCGCAGTCTCGTCTGGAGGAGCACTACCTTCCGGATCTTGACCGCGTTCTGGACGGTGTGGACCGGGCGTTCGCGTACTAGGGGATCGGGGAAACCGAACAACATGGGGATTCAGAAGAGCGCGCCGTCCACGGGCGGCGTGCGGGAGTTCAGACTGCCCGACGTCGGCGAGGGCCTGGTCGATGCCGAGCTGCTCACCTGGTTCGTGCAGCCGGGCGACGAGATCGTCGTCAACCAGAACATCTGCGAGATCGAGACGGCCAAGGCCGTGGTCGAGCTGCCGAGCCCGTACGCCGGGACCGTCCGCGAACTGCTCGTGGAGGAGGGCCAGACGGTCGACGTCGGCACGGTGATCATCACCGTGGACGACGGGTCCGGTGGTGACGGTCCGGCCGGCGACAGCGGTTCGGCCTCCGGCGCGGCCCCGGCCGAGGAGGAGGCCGAGCAGCGGGAGAAGCCGCTGGTCGGCTACGGCGAGAAGGCGTCCTCCACACAGCGCCGCGCCCGCCGCAGGCCGACGCCCTCGGGCCCGGCCTCACCGCCCGCGCCCACCGCGGCGCCCGAGCGTCCCAAGCCCGCGGCGGAGCCCGCCACACCGGCTGTGGTGGCCGCGCCCGCGGCTCCCGCACCGGCGTCGGGCCGTCCGCTGGCCAAGCCGCCGGTCCGCAAACTCGCCCGGGACCTGGGAGTGGACCTGGCGACGGTGACACCCACCGGTTCCGGCGGGATCGTCACGCGCGAGGACGTCCGGGCCGCCGCCGACGCGGCCCAGGCGCCCGCCGAGGCCGCCGAGGCCGCGCCGCAGGCCGCGCCCGCGGCCGTGTCCGACCGGTCGGCCCGTGAGCGCCGCGTGCCCATCAAGGGCGTGCGCAAGCACACCGCCGCCGCGATGGTGGGCAGCGCGTTCACCGCGCCGCACGTCACCGAGTTCCTCCAGGTGGACGTCACGAAGACCATGGAGGCGGTCGCGCGGCTGCGCGCCCGTCCGGACTTCGCCGACGTCAAGGTGTCCCCGCTGCTGCTGGTGGCCAAGGCGCTGCTCATGGCGATCCGGCGCAACCCGGAGGTCAACGCCTCCTGGGACGAGGACAACCAGGAGATCGTGGTCAAGGACTACGTGAACCTGGGGATCGCCGCGGCCACCGAGCGCGGTCTGGTGGTGCCCAACATCAAGGACGCCGACGCCCAGACCCTGCCCGAGCTCGCGGCGAGCCTCAAGGCCCTCACCGACACCGCCCGCGCGGGCAAGACCAGCCCGGCGGACATGTCGCAGGGGACCATCACCATCACCAACGTCGGCGTGTTCGGCGTGGACGCGGGCACCCCGATCATCAATCGGGGCGAGGCCGCGATCCTCGCCTTCGGGCAGATCCGGGACATGCCGTGGGTGCACGAGGGTGAGCTCGCGGTCCGCAAGGTGACCACGCTGTCGCTGTCCTTCGACCACCGCCTCGTCGACGGCGAGCTGGGGTCCAAGGTGCTGCGCGACATCGGCACCGCGTTGGAGGACCCGGAGCTGACCGCGCTGGCCTGGGGCTGACGGCCGTGGGCCGGGATTGACCGCCCCGGCCCGACGACGCAAGGCCGGGGCTCCCACGGGGAGCTGGGCACAGGGGGCCGGTGCCCGACGCGTGAGCGCGGAGGGCACCGGCCCTTCACCTGTGCCCGGGGCGGTCGGGGGCCGTCGGTACGGGCTTCGGCGGACGGGCGACCGGCTCGCCGGAGGGCTGAGACCGAGGCCGAAGGGCGGTCCGGGGGCCGTCAGCGTGCCCGGTCGGCCGCCGTGGGCGTGCGGAGGACCCGCCCCGCAAGGGGGAGGGGGCGGGTCCCTGACAGTCAGTGTTCCCTGTGCGAGTTTTACCGACACATGACGCGACTACCTTGCTCGCGAGGAGATTGTGCGGTCGGTTCCTGGCGCAGCGGCTACCGGGCCCGCCCTGGTTCGTACTGGTCACAGGGATCGGCGGTCTCGTCGGCTGAGCCCGTGCCGAGCACAGCGTGTGCGTGGCACACCGGGTGCCGAGCACACCGGGTGGCCCGGAGACCGGTCCCGCCTCGTCCGTCCGGAGGCGGGCCGACCCGTGTCGGGAGACCGCGGTCCGATGACCCGCTACCGGGGGCCGGGAGCCGGGCGTAGGCGGTCAGGAGGACTGGAGGGCCGTCAGGCGCGCGTCCACCTCGTCGGCGGAGGCGTGTCCGCGGGCGAGCAGGGTGGCACGGCCGTCCTCGACCGCGATCAGCGTGGGGTAGGAGGAGACGCCCAGCTCGGCGGCGCGCCGGAAGTCGGCTTCGGCGGCGGCCCGCGCCTCCGGCGACTCGAAGGCGGCGACGACCGCGTCGGCGTCGAGACCGGCCTCCTCCGCCACCACCCGGTACGTCTCGGAGTCGCCCAGGTCCCTTCCGTCGACGTAGAAGGCGCGCTGGAGTGCCGCGGCCAGTTCCGCGGCCCGCTCGGGGGCGGCCTGGCGCAGGGCGGCCACGCCACGCGCGGCGAGTCCGGAGTCCAGGACGAACGAGCCCTCGGCGAAGAGGCGGTCGAAACCCTCGCCGAACTCCGCCCCGGTCAGCTCGGTGACCTTGGCGTTGGCGCTCGGGATGAAGTCGAGCCGACCGAGGGAGGGCCGCCGCTCGCCGGTGAACAGGCCGCCCGAGACCACCTGCACCGGAAGGCCGGGGTGCCTCTCGGTGACCTCCTTCAGCGTGCCGGAGAAGCCGTAGGACCAGCCGCAGTAGGCGTCGAAGACGTAGACGAGCTGCATGGGGAGAACCTCGCGTCGGTGTGGTGCCCGCCGGGTGCGGACGATGCACTCAGACTCAACATCTTCTGACTGGTCAGATATTTCCCCGCGTGTGGATTTTCTGTCGGGGCGCTCTAGACCTCGGACTCGGAGAGGCCGTCGATGACGTCGTCGAGCACCAGTGTCCGGTGGACCGACGGCATGAGCCGCAGCGCCCGGAGCGCGGGCCGCGTGTCGACGTCCTTGCCGCGCTTGTCGACCGTGCACACGCGCAGGCAGTCCTGGGTCGGGGAGTGCCAGAAGTCCCGCTCGTCCACCGGCGCGAGGCCGTGGGCCGTCGCCGGATACGTCTGCGGGTGCCCGGGAGTGAACCACTGGGGGACGCGGGCGAGGATGAAGCCGGTCAGCAGGGAGTCGAACACACCGCCCTCGGTCAGGTCGGCCAGCGCGTCCCGGTCACCCTCGGATCTGCACTCCTCGCATCCGGCCAGTTCGGCCCGCAGCAGCCATCGGGCACGGGCATGGGCGATGTCGGGGTTCTTCAACTGGCTCGGGTGGCGGTGTCCCATAGGGGGAGGGTACGCGTGCGCGACCGTTCCTGCCGGGTGACCGATTCCTTTGCTGGTGGGGTTTGTCGGGCCGATGGGGTTCATGGGGCGGATGGGATTGAGCGGGCGTCAGGGGCGGCAGGGGCGTCAGGACACCTGGGTCGGTCGACCGGTGTCAGCGTCACGCGGGGCTGGGAGTCACCCGAGCAGGAAGGTGGCGGTGAACAGGACGGGGATCGTGAGGAACGTGGTCATCAGAACGACCTCCCGCACCATCACCTCCGACGTTCGGAACAGCGTGGCGTAGTTGAAGACGTTCTGGGCGGTCGGCAGGGCGGCCAGCACCACGACCGCGAACAGGGCGGTGCCGTCCAGACCGAACACCAGCGCGCCCAGGAACCAGGCCGCCAACGGCTGCACGACCGACTTCAGCGCGACCGCCAGCAGCACCGGTCCCCGCTCGGGACCGCGTCCGGGCATGCCGCTGCCGTGCAGGGAGATTCCGAACGCCAGCAGCATCGCGGGGACCGCCATGCCGCCGATCAGCTCGAACGGCTCCATCAGCGGCGCGGGCGGGACCCAGCCCGACGCGGAGACGGCCACGCCCGCCAGAGAGCCGATCACCACGGGGTTGCGGACCGGCGTGCCCACCGCCCGCCGCAGCACCGGGCCGAGACCGTGCACGTCGCCGGTGTGCAGGTCCAGGATCGTGAGACTGACCGGGGTGATCACCAGCAGCTGGAGCAGCAGGACGGGCGCGACCATGGAGGCGTCGCCCAGCACGTAGGAGGCGATCGGGATACCCAGGTTGCCCGCGTTGACGTAGCCGGACGAGAGGGCGCCCACCGTGGTCCGGCCGACGCCCCAGCGCCGGACCAGGCCGAACGTCACGAAGACGGCCGCCACCGCGGCGACGCTGAGCACGGTCACCAGGACGGGGGCGGACACCAGGACCGACAGGTCCGCGTCGGCCAGGATGGTGAAGAGCAGTGCCGGGCTGGCCACGTAGAACGCCAGCTTGGTGAGGACCTCCTTGGCGCCCGGACCGAGGATCGGCAGTCGGCCGAGCATGTAGCCGATGACGACGACGCTCGTGATGACACCGAACCCGATGATGACCCCGGACAAGGGGCGCCCCCCGACAAAAGCTCTGGTCAGACCCTGAAAACGCTATCCAAGACCGGGTCGGGGCGACACGGTGTGGGTCACATATCGGAGGATCGGATCACATCCGGGACCAGTCGGTCACCGGTGTCGCGCGGGCCTCCGGCGTCCGGCGTCCGGAGCGCGGAGCGCGGAGCGCCCCGAGCGCGTCGGACGCTCCGTTCGGTCCGGGCGGACCGTCAGGACGGGGCGGACCGGGCGGGCTGGGCGGGCCCTCCCGGTCGATCTCGAACCACACGGTGGTCCGGTGTCCCTCGTGCACCACGCCCCACCGGTCGGCCTCCAGGGCGACCAGCCGCAGGCCCAGCCCGCCCGCCCGCTCCGGATCGCGCGGCCGGACGCAGGGCGTGGCCGCCTCGTCGTCCAGCGGGCCCTCGTCGGTCACCTTGACCTGGGCCCGGCCCGGCAGCCGGAAGACGGTGACGGTCACCAGTCCGCCGGGGCGGCCGCTGCGCGTGTGCGTGATCGCGTTGGTGAACAGCTCCCCGGCCAGCAGGCGCAGCCGGTGGCGCCTCTCGCCCGGCAGGCCCGACAGAGAGCCGAGGCGGTAGCGCAGCATCCGGGCCTCCTCGGGCACACCCGCCACGACCATGGCGTGCCCCCTGGCCTCCGGCCGGCGGTCGACCACGATCGGCGCGCAGTCGCGCGGATCGCGTGACCTGCGCGGCAGCACCGGGGGGACGTCCCCGTGCCGGTCGTGCCCCGTGCCGTGCCTGAACGTCTCCATGCGGACCACTGATCCCATCCTCTGCTCCCATCCGGGTCTTCCGGCTGGTCAACACCTTGGAGCGGGTCAGAGCGCCGTGCCAGTGAATGAACAGGGGTGGCGACGGAATGCCGATTCCGGTTGCGCGGGGTCTCGGGATCGACGGACAATGGTTTTCCCGGTCATTTCTCGGTTGAGGAACGATGCGCATGGACAAGCGCGGCAAGGCCAAGTGGCGGCGGGTCGGTGAGGAACTCACGGCGCTCCGGCAGAGAAAGGGATTGAAACAGGCCCAACTCGCACCGGACATCAACGTCGTTCCGGCGCATATCTCCGCGTGGGAACACGGAAAGCGGGGCATGACCGAGGACCAGGCGCTCAGGCTCGACGCGGCGCTCGACGCCAACGGGCGCTTCCACAGGGTGTGGAGGAACGCGAACGCGCCCAAGCAGCTGCCCGAGTGGTACGAGCGGGTGCCCGGTATCGAGCGCAAGGTGTCCGAGCTGCGCGAGTACCAGTGCCTGCTGTTCCCGGGGCTGATCCAGACCCCGGACTATGCCCGTGTGGCGATCCAGGACTCCCTGCCCTGGCGTTCGCCGGCCGAGGTCACGCGCATGGTCGAGTCCCGCATGCAGCGCCAGGACATCCTCTACAAGGACCACCCTCCGCTGGTCTCCATGGTGGTGGAGGCCTCGGTACTCAACCGCGTGATGGGCGACCGCCAGATCATGGCGGGCCAGTTGGACAGCCTGCTCGCCCTGGTGGAGGAGGGGCGGCTGCGCTTCCAGAGCATGCCGTCGGAGCCGCAGCGCCACCCGGGTTCGGCGGGTGCATTCCGGATCTACACCTTCCCCGACGCACCGGCCCTGGCCTCCGCCGAGTACGCGGGCGGGGAGGTGCTCATGGATGATCTGGAGAAGGTACAGCAGCGCATGACCATCTTCGGTTTCCTCCAGGCCGACGCCCTGTCGCTGGACGCCACCGTGGAGCTGGTCAGGACGATCAGGAAGAGCATCGATGAGTAGACATCACGGTCGGCGCAGATGGCACACGAGCAGCTACAGCTCCGGCGAAGGCAGCTGTGTGGAGGTTTCGGAAGGGGATCGTGTGCTGGTCCGGGACACCCAGAACCGCCCGCTGGGCCACATCGAGTACTCCGCGGACGCCTGGACGACGTTCCTGGACGGCGTGAAGCGGTCCCGCGACTGAGCACGTCCCTCCCACACAACGGCTGACCGGTCCTCCCGGCAGCCGTTTTGCATATCTCCAGAAAAGCCACCAACCCGGACAAATCAATTCCGGGAACTCCAGGTTCCGAATGTTCTTCCTTCGGCCCCTACCTGCGGCAACAGTCCGCCGTCAGATATTACTCTCCGGTATTGTCGCCGCCCCCTCTCCCCACCCCCTAGTCTTTTTCCAAACCTCCACAAGCGGAGGCCCCGCGACGCTCGTTTGCGCCCGGGGCCGTGGCCAGCAACCTCAACCCTTTTAACCAAAGGAAATTGCCGACATGGCTCAGTCTATCCATGCCGTCCTCAACCGCGCCCTGGGCTTCCTCGAAGCCCTCCTCACCCCGGCGCGCGGCCGCCACAGCGCCGCCGTCCTGCGCCGGCGACGCTCCACCCGCGTCCGCCGTTACACGCCTCTCCCGGCCCCGCCGGCAGCGCGAGCCCCGCGCCCCGCAGCGCCCCTCACCCCTCCCCGCGCGCACATCCCGGCCGACGACACCGCCCTCGTGCGCGGCTACTACCGGGCCTTCGAGGACGAGCGCGACCGCGTCCAGGCCGAGGCCCAGGCCCGCCTGCACCGCTGGACCACCCCGGCGCCGCCCGGCGACCTCCTCGCCCCCGCCCCGGACGACCTCGCCGACCTGCGCCGCGTCACCCGCCAGTGGGTCGCCCAGCAGAACCGCCAGGCGGTGGCGGCCTGATGGACACCACCGCACCCGTGCCGGTCCGCACCTGGGCCTACCACGACTACCGCAGCGACCTCGCCCAGCTCCGCCGGGTCCGCGCCGACATCGCCACCGACCTCACCGGCTTCTCACCCGACCTGGTCGACACCGTCCAGCTCTGCGCCAGCGAGCTCTTCGCCAACTCCGTCAAGTACGCCGACGCCGAGCCGGACCGCATCCGCCTGGTCCTCTCCCAGCGCGACCCGCGCACCCTCACCCTCGTCGTCGGCGACCCGGGCGGCCCCACCGTCCCGCACATCCCGAAGCGCACCCCGGACGCGTGGAACTGGGCCGAAGGCCAGCGCGGCCTCCTCCTGCTCGACCACCTCGCGACCACTTGGGGCCACTTCGCCTACCCCCGCGCCGCCCGCCTGGGAACCTGGATCACCGCCCGCTTCGCCGTCCCCTGACGCGCCCGCTCTCCCCACCGGGTACGACGGAGCAGTTCCTCATCGGAAGGCGACCATGGCCCGGGCTCGGTGGATTCGTCACTGGAACCCCAGGATCGTGACTCCGTCACCCTGCTCTTCTGGCCACTCGACCAGCACCACAGCACCGGGTACCGGCACGAACCGGTCATCACCGAGGAAGTCCATACTGCTCTGACGAGCAGGGGCCCGGACCGCGCCCGCCACGATCCTCGGAAGGGGGATCGCAACGGCATCTCCTGCTCCCCACTGCGAACCGCTTGTTCGCCCGTGGCCAACACGGTCTCACCATCGAATCCACGCAACTCGAAGCTGAAGGACGGGTCAGGTCCCGATCTCACCGACAGCAGGTATCCCTGCCCACGGTCCTGGACAGGAACTGCCCTTCCGCCAGTTCGACCCCATCACCCATGAGCTCACCGGAAGTCGGTTCGATGACCACGGCCTCGGCGTACTGTGTACCTTCTTCGGGCTCATCATCCGGCGCTCCATCGTCGATGGCCAGCAGCGCTCCCACCTGTCGGACGCCTCCGTCCGCCACGAGGAAGTCGCTGTCCTGGCAGGTCATCGACCACAGAACAGCACCATCACTCGGGTCCAAGCGGGTCAACTGTGCTTCCCCCGAACCACACACCGCCCGTACCACCATCGCCCCGGCGAAGACCACCGGCCGGTCGGCCCGATCCACCGTCGAGTCACCGCAGGAGAACAGATGCTCCGTGTACCAGAGCACCTCGCCGTCGGTGTCCGAACGCATCACGGCGTCCAACTGCGGCTCGGGCGGCAGGTCGAACAAGCCATCGGTCGCCAACTCAACGTCGAAGGCACCCAGCTCCTCGACGTCCCCCGAGATCTCCTCCTCGTGCACTCTCGCCTTCGACCCAAGCGCCCCAGGGTGAGGGATCGTAGGCAGCCAAGGCCAAGCAATGTAACGACGGGCATGCCGACTCCCACACGCTGGCGGGTGACAGCGGCTCGGGAGAACAGGGGTGTGCGGCCACAGTGGCTGACCAAGCGAAGCTCAGGGGCCAGGTGGGTCCCACAGCCTGCTTCTGCTCGACGCCTTCACGACTGGTCGGGCCCGTCTCGGCCGCCCTCGCGCTACCTGCTCGCCAGTTCTGCTGCCATATCCAAACCTACGGCGCGAAGGCGAACCCGGCCCGAGCCGGTCGGTCTGGTGCCTTCGGTTCGAATGTGGCGGAGCCGCCTCAGACGAATACGCCTGGTCAGGTCCGTATGTGCCTCTCCCGGAACCAAGGGTCGATGTGGTGAGGACGCAAGCTCTTCCGTGCCGCCTCAAGCACGTCCTCGACGCAGCCATCATCACTGGTGACCGTAGCGCCCTTCGCCATCATGACGTTGCACCGATCCTGAACGGAACACGAGCGAGAGTTTTCCAGCCTTGGTAGCCCGGCAACGTCCCCCAGGTCGATGTCAGCGCAGGGCGCCGCAGGAATACGAGATCCCTTCGGACTCAGAATGGAACGATGCACGTCGGTGACGAAACAGGCGGCCACGTTTGGTCCCTTCTGGTTGCCGCTTGACCAGGGCCGTGCATCGTGACCCCAGTCACGTCAGGCGTGTAGCTCTTACTGACCGGAAGTGGCCACAGCAGTCTTGCCTCGCAAGCTCGGGGATGGCTGCTCCCCTGAAGGCCCTGGAGCTATAGTGTCCTTGACCTTCGGCAATAAGAGGGTTACTCCACTTCGGGTCACTATGCCTGCGTCCGTCCTGTACAAGGCAGCGGATGCAAGCGTGCGCGACGCATGCCCGCAACGGAATGACAATCCGTTCCGAGGAGTGTTCGATGAAAGTGGTAGGAGCAACTGTGTCACCAGTAGGAATGAACCCAACCGATGCTTACGCGGGCGGAGATGCATCCCTAGAAGCGGCATCTCGGCTTCGTGATCTTCCGCAGGACTGGGCGGATGCCATCACGAATGTTTCTTTCGCAATGAGAAATCCGCCTGGGGTGACTGGTTGGGCATCATTTGGTTCCGTTCAGGAGGAACACATGGAGGATGTCAAATCACATGCTGTCACCCTCGCCGAGAACATCCAGTCAGCAGCATCGGAAGGAGACCGCACTGATAGTGATGCATCCGCCGACTATCGGGCAACGTCGAGCTCACCGATTCTCTCGCGTTCTATAAACGATTTCTGAACTGTCACGATGAAATCCATCCAATAATCATAGCCCGAAGGACGACTCCATGGCAGAGGGAAGCTATCAGATCTCACCCAAAGAGTGTGGCGTCAGTGTTGCTGAACTCCAGAACCAAGCACAGGTGTTCGATGAGATGTACTCAAATATCTGTGGCCGTTCTGCAAGATACAATGATGTCGCCAACACGACTGCTACAGAGTTCTCTGACCTGATCGAGGACGATATCAGTGAAATTGCCGACGAAAATGAAGAGGCTTGGAGCAGTGCTCTCCTGGCAACAATCCATGCTGTGGGGGTTATCAAGGCCTACGCTGAAGCGGTTCGGACTTACAAAAACACCATTGAAAATCTTGAAGGTGACCTTGCCAACGACATTGCCGCTGCGGATACAAAATCAGAGAAGGAGAACTTGGTAGAAGAGTACCAAGGATTGGCCGATACAGCGTGGCGCAAACTGGAGGCAGAAGCCTCGGCAGTAGATGACATGCTTTCGGACGGCCCCACTCCTGAGCACATCAGTGCTCTCACCGAAGCAGGCCATATTGGTGGACCGCCTGGAGGGCTGGGATGGGTTGTAACAGGCGATGACGAGTACTTCGGAGTCACTCCGGGTATGGACGGCTCCGAGATCGGAGAAACGATTCAGAAGGCTGCAGAGGGGGATGAAGCCGCGCTGGAGAGACTTCAAGAAAGTATCAGCCTGATGAACGCCTTTATGGCCTACGTTGCGGGGAAACAGGAAAGCGGTACACAACTAACAGAACGTGAACTAGAGATTCTGGCTGATCTGAACGCTCATCTCGACGATGCCGACCCATCAGAATCGAGTGACACGGGAGTTTCATCATACGATAACCCGGTAGAAGAGGCTGGGGAATTCTTTACTTCCATCGAGGCCATTAAGGAAAGTGAGCACCTATCGGTTGCTCAGAAAAATCAGCTTCTGGCGCTGATTGGCGGAACAGTAATCGCTAGCTCCGATGAAAATATCGGAGGAGAATACAGCAATCTTCCCGAGTCAGTCAGGAGTACGGTGGAAGGTCCACGGATACATAGCGCTTCGACATCTCTTAATAACTCCTATTCTCCTGATTGGGCAGGTGACTTCGAGCTCCTGGTGGAGATATTTGACGAAGCCAGAGAAAGTTCTCATAAGCAAACAGGGTACTCAATTCAGGGTGGTGCTGAATTGTCAGCCATTTCAATTGGTACGGTCGCTGGCGCCGTTGACAGCTGGGCGTCGAGCGCCATCGACGAAGAAACACTGAGTAGAATTCTGGAATTTGCAACACAGAACGAGGACGCGAACTACGCGATCCTGACCGGGGAGTATCCCGATGGTGAGGACTATAGACACCCGGTCGAGTTCCATCTACCGGCTGGTCAGTCAGGAACGGACCATGAGGAACTGGTGTCGACGCTCTTCTCACATGACTGGGAGGGGGACGATGGGGACGCTGTCAGTGGAATCACTGACTGGATTGGCGATTTCCACGATAATGGAAATGATGAAGAGCAGCGAATGGCTGGTGAGGCAGCTTACAGTCTGATTAACATGATGGCAGATTCGGATGGAGAGAACAAATTCAAGGACACTGGAGTCAAAGATGATGACGAGCACGACATGTCTGTTGGCGAGCTAAACCCGGAACTTGCTGATAGCTTCGCCGATATCTATATTTCTTATATCGACGACTTCACTATTCATAATGGTGATGAAGGATACCGGGCTCTCGGTGAGAATGAGGGAGATATCATCTTCCATGGAGTCGGGGACGAAGTTCTCATCTTGCCCGAATCTGTAAAGCGTGATTTCTTTCAGTTGATTGTCGCGAATGAAGATGTTTCTCCCAAGGTGCTTGCTGCCACCGAGAACCAAGAGTGGAGAATCCTCGAAGAAGTGTTTACGCATGGAAACTCAGGTGCGATGGAGGGTGCGGCCGCTAGCGGATCTTTGAGGGAGCTTATGACTGAAGCTATTATGGATGAACACATTTCCCGCGGTGGTGACGTTGAATCTGCGAGGGAGCAGGCGCAGAAACAGTGGGAGGCCGGGTACGGTGTCTTCTCCGCAGCTGTCTCTGGTGCCGCTGGGGTGGGTAGCCCTGGCGGTGGGGTTGCCGCGAGCGTAACCCTTGAAATGCTGAAATCTCCATACTCTGAACTAATCAATCAGTCGGTAAAGGATGACATCCCGAATATCTACTTTGTTCCTGGTCTTTCTGGGGATGATGGCTCCAATGAAATGTCTGATTACATCCTCAGGGATCAACAGGAGGCATATAATCATGTAACTCTCCAAATGGGGCATGTTCTCCTCGAGGGTGGTGCTATTGACGAAGAACAGCTTGCAGAAGCGGGGCTTCTTGTCGATTATCCGAGTGGTGAGGCTCGCCTCCCAGTCACCACTGCGGAATGGGGTGCGGGTGCGAACAGCAAAACAGAAGAGCTCCTGGATATTCTGCACGCTGCTTCTCCAGATGTCGGTGCCAATGACCAGGTGGACGAATACGCAAGCACTTTTGTGCGAAACTATGGGCCAGATAATCTCGGCAGATCCGGATCCTAGGTCAATTGCACCGCAGTATCCTTATAATCTTGACAAGTTCATCTTAGTTATGGGGCCATCGTGAGAAATATGAATCTGTGGAGATGGGTCGTTCTTCCAGTTGCTACGCTGCTAGCTTTCGTCCTTGGTGGTATGCTAATTGGGGTTCTTCCTGCTTATAGGCTTGGGGATATAGAGACTTCTAGAAGAGGCACGCCAGGGCATCTTTCCTTTTCTGGTGCCTTGGAAGTTGAGAACTATCTACAAAGTGATCCGCGCGGTCCAGTGCGGGAGATTGCGACCACAGAGCGAGGGGTGCTTGTGGTCTTTGAAGAGGATGTCGCCCTCTTTGATACTGATCCGGTAGGCGAGGTATGGAGCTATAGCAACTTGGGCGAGGCGGCTGCCGCTGGGGTGACGGCTGATGGAAGAAAAGTCGTGGTGGCCTTCGAGGGAACAGGCCTGCTCTCCCACCGCGCGCGTTGGCTGTTGTTGGACGCTTCGAACGGTAAGACTCTCACTGCCCACTGGTCAGAATCTTCCCCGAGTGAGTTGGTGGACGCGCTTGGGGCTGGCGCACGGCTTGTGTACTCCAGCGGTGGTCAGTTGGAGGCCCGCTCGCTGGACAAGGACCAGGCGTTGTGGAGTCATGAACTGGAAAGCGCCTGTGCGGAGGTGCATATTTCCGCGGTGGGATCCACTTTCACTGTGGCCACGGCCTGCGAGGGCGAAGTGTTCCTGGTGGGTCTATCGGCGGACACTGGCGAATTGCTATATGAATACGAATGGGAAGGCGGAGAAGCTCCAGAGTTGCTTCCATTGACGCACCGTACGATGCCAGGGGCGGAAGAAGATCCTTTGGGTCGGATCGTTCGGGAAAGCGGGAGTGAGAAATACCTCCTGATGAACGAACATGGAGTGGACACGTCTTTTGCTGCCATGGAGTATTTCCCTCAGCCCGCTAGCGAAGAGCAACCCCCTGACTTTGTTGTTCTGTTCGAAGATCCTTCGGAGGTAGAATATCGAATGATCCTGGCATCAGGGCATCTGTTCTTGGAGCGGGGGTTGATCGACCCGGAAACTCTTGAAAGCAAGGGGGTTATGATCGATGGGGAGCTTCCTGAACATGGGCAGGAATGGGGAGCCGGGCTCGTTGCGAGAAGCGAGGATCTCCACGAAATCCTGTCCGACGCGGTGGGGGAAATGGGGCACAGTTCATTGCGCTAAATCGTCGTCTCGAAGCTGACTCGAACTGTAGCGGGGGCGTCATCGTTCGGGCCAGGGTAATATTCCACGACGAGTGAATCCCCATCTGCAGCGACCAAGGGCCGCATGTCCGAGCCAGATGAGCGGTATCGCCACAGTTCGTCGCCGGCAGTGGGGTCCACCGCCATCACTCCGTCGGTGAGCTGCTCGGCCGCCACGCCGACTCCGGGGGAACCACCAGGACCGACCCTCAGGCCAGCCGACACGTAGGATTTTCCGACCCACGCGAGGACCATATGGGGGAGCAGGGGTAGGAGACTAGTCAGGGCTCTCGCGAGGGACAGGCATCCGGGGGACTGTTCTCATGGTTCCACGGTTCGGCCTACCACGTCAGTCTCGACGTTCGGGATTGATATGAGTCTTGCACTCAACGGAGTCCCCTGTTCAAAGATTGAATAATCTGTTCCCACCGTCGGATTGGATAGCGCCTTCGCTGACCCTGTGTGCGCTTGTGCCATCGAGAGCCTTTTCAGTGAGTTGTTCGATGGCGGACTATCGCCAGTAGGGCGGGGCTGGACCTCGAGCGGTGCGATGCAGGCGGGGCAGGCCCACGCCGCATGCATGTCATAGGCCTCTGAAGGAGGTTGTTCCAGTCAGAGGCGCTTATGGAGCTCGACGACGCACACCTCGTTCCAGGCACCGTCGCTGTGCCCCATCGAGCACGCCGGGCGAAGCGGCGTCAGCGGCCTTCCCTAGTCGGAGGGGCGTGGGGACGGGGGCGGACTGGGGTCCTCCTCTTCCTCCTCGGCTTCCTCCTCGGCTGCAGCCTCCTCCTCTGCGAGGCGCTCCTGCTCCGCGCGGGTGGCCGCACGGGTCGTGCACACCTCATCGGTGGCGGCGGAGGAGCCCTCGACCGCGACCACCGTGAAGCAGTACTCGATCTGCGTGTTCTCCGTCATGATCTGCGCCGTCACGACCCCGGGACCCGTCCGAGCCAGAGTCACCGGGTCGTGACCGCTGGGGCCGCCGAGCACGAAGTACGAGGCGGTACCGCCGCTGTTGTCGGTCCAGGTCAGGTTGACGGCGCTGAGAGTGTCCTCCAGGACGAGGTTGTCGGCGGCGGGCACCTCGGGCGGAACTGAAGGCTCGACGACCTCGTCGGGCACGGCGGTTTCTTCGTCCGCGACGGCATCGGCATCCGCTTCGGGCTCCGCCGCCTCGGCCGCCTCGACGGGTGCGGGCTGTGAACCGCTCGCGGCGAAGACGCTCGCAACACTGGTGACCACGAGGATGCCGCAAGCCGTTACGGCGATGTGCATGTGCTTCCGCCAACGCGGCTGACCCCGGTCGGGTTCGTGCAACGGCGCCCACTCGGGAACGTCGTCCTTCTCCGCCGGAGCTTCATCGGTGGGGAGGACGGCGGACTCGGCGGTGCCGCTCCAGCCTTCCAGCCGGGCCCAGGCGCGTAGCGGGGAGACCTCTTCCCCACGCAGCTTGGCCATCATGAGCTCGGCCGTGCCGCCCGCGTCCGTGGCGGGCAGCCGGCTGCCCGCTTGGTCGTCCGGGTCGTCCGGGACGGGCGGGTTCTGCGTACCGCGGAGTTCTCGGGCGCTGTCCAACCGCGCCGCGGGCGGACGAGCGTCCCCCCGCGCGGGCCGCGGCTCCACGGGGAGGGCGTAGGGCGCGGGGGGCAGGTGCGGGGGCGTCGCCGGGGGAGCCTGAGTGTGTTGTGCCTGCTGCCAGGCGGGGGCCGGGGACTGGGGCCCGCTCTGCGGGACCTGCGGCCCCGACAGCGGATGCTGGACACCCGACATCGATGTCTGCGGTCCGGAGGGCGGGAACCAGGCGGTGGTCGGGGGCGTCTGCCCAGCGCTCGCCGGGGCCTGCGGAGCGGCCGGCGGGACCGGGGACCCGGTTGGTGTGCTCTGGGGCCCTGTGGGCGAGGGCCGTGAGGGAGTCGGCGGAGCCTGAGGACCCGCTGCCTGCGGATGCGGGCCCGCGGGTGGGAACTGGCTGGTCGGGGGCGTCTGCGGACCGGTGGAGGGTGCCCGGCCTCCGGTCGGGGGTGCCTGTGGCCCCGACGAGGGCGCCTGACCGCCGGTCTCCGCCGACAGGGTGGCCACGGGCCGGGATGTGCGGGCCTGCTCGAAGGCGGTGGCGAATGCGGCCGCGCTCGGAAAGCGGTCCTCGGGTGCCTTGGCCAGGCCACGGGTCAGGACTCCGCGAAGCTTGCGGGAGATGTCCTGGCGCGGAACAGGCCGAGGAGGTTCAGAGAGCGCACGCTCCGCGTACGCCCGGGCGTCGAAGGGAGACCCGTCCGTGTTCGCGAACGGCGTGGAGCCGACGAGCATCGTCCAGATCGTGGACGCGAGCTGGTAGACGTCCGACGCGGGGGTACGCGGTTCACCGCGCAGTGCTTCGGGGGGCGCGTGTAGGAAGGACTCGCGGTTCGGGCCCGGCGGCGGGAGCGCCTCGCCGGACCGGTGGACCGAGCCGAAGCCGGTCATGACCGGGGTCCGTCCCGCCCGGAGGACGTTCCCCGGACAGACGTCGTTGTGCAGGAGTCCGCGCCCGTGCATCGCGCCCAGGGCCGCCGACACACTCCGCGCCACGGCCGCCGCCTCCTGGATGGGGGCGGGGCCCTTCTTCGCGAGCATGTCACCGAAGGAGCCGTCCGGGTAGAACGGCAGGACCACGAACATCTCGCCCTCGGACGTCTGGCCGGCGTCGAGCAGTGAGACCACGCCGGAGACACCGCTGAGGTCGCGCAGCCAGGAGAGTTCGGCGCGCCCCTGCTCCGCGGGCAGGACCTTCAGTACGACGTCGGCACCACTGGTGGACCGTGTCGCACGGACGATGCGCGCACGGCCGCCTTGGCGAAGGACACCGGCCGTGTCGTATCCGGGAGCCCAGGACGCGGTGCGGTTGGAGCCGGACATGCGTGAGCGACCCCCATGGTGCTGTTCGTGGACGTGGTGGGGTGGATCAGCCCCGGCCGCGGGTGACGTGGCGCGTCACAGGCGGCCGGACTGCGTCGGAGAGTCGAGTTCGGGGATCTCGATCATCTCCTGGCCGACTCTGGTTCCCCACCCCCGCTCCTCGTTGACCTCCTGTTGGCGGCCGAAGGCACCGATCAGGGCGATCACACCGCAGATCAGCGCGATGAGGATGGCGCCGCCGATCACCGACGGCCACACGCGCTGACGCCGACGCCAGTACCGGCTGGAGCCGTACAGCAGAGCCGACCGGAGCTGCCGGTGCCGGAGAGCGTCCGCTTCGAGGACGTACTTCTCCTCGTCGGGCGTGTAGTGGAACGCCTCGGGAAGCTGGGGATCCGGATCGGGAGGCGCCGGTGTGCTCGGCGAGGACGGGGGTGGGGAGGACATCAGACCTCAGTCTACTAAAACAGGCCGTCCAGGTACTTGGTCAGCTTGCTGTAGTTGTCCGCGGTGTCGCTGGTGGCGCTGATCATCTTGGAGAACGCGGCGTTGACCTCGGCGAAGTGGGTGTCGAACTCCTGTGCCTTGGCCTCGAAGGTCTCGCTGCCGGAGCCCTCCCACTGGGAGACCGTGGTCTGGGACTGCTCGTTGATCTGGCTCATGATCGCGGCGAAGCGCCCGAGGTGGGCCTGCTGGTCGGCGGCCAGGTTCTGCAGACCGCTGACGTCGCCGTAGACATCGAGATTGTTGGCCATGGGTAGCGCCTTTCAGTGAAGAGGGGAGGAGGACTAGGCGTTGACCGGACGGGACAGGCCGCCGAGGTCGCTGCCGGCCTGGGAGAAGTCGTCGCTGGAGTCGCTGTCGGTGATGTTGAACTGCGACTGGCCCTCGTTCAGCTTGATGCCGTTCTGGTTGCACCAGGTCATGAGCTCGTCGAAGCGCTCGGTCAACGAGTTCCGCGCCGCACGGAAGTCGTTGAGGGCCTGGCCCTGGAGGGAATCGGCGTCGTTGCTCATGTCGTCGATGAGCTGGTTCATCTGTGTGCGGAGCCCGTCGGCCTCCTGCCCGAGCTGCTCACCGCCCGTCGACAGACTGTTGACATTCTCAAGACCAGCGTGCTGGGACATCTGGACCCTTCCGGGGAGTCGGTGATGAACACGAAAAAGACCCGTCCCCCGAGCTGAGGGTGTTCGGCCGGGGGCACGCGCGAACACGGGAGGCACGGGAACAAAAACCCTAGTAAGGGTGTGACGTATCGGTCAATGCGCGTGCACGTGTCGTGACGTGGGCCGCGGTGTGACTATGCGCTCCGTGTGCTAGGCGAACCTTCGGGTGCCTGTGAGCATCACAGGGCGTCAGCGAGCGGAATCGGCCTGTGCGCTACTCTCCTTCCTGTGCCTAACCGTGACGGTGGACGCGGCGGTTCCGGGACCCGTTTCCTGGGTTTGCACCTTCGGGTGCCAACCAGGTCGGGAGTCGGCCCGATCAGGACTCGCAGGCTACGTAATCGGCGATGCTCTCCTGATATTCCACCTGGGTGTCGAATAATTCGCTGCATGTTTGGATATCCTCAACCGGTGACGGGTCCACTCCGATCGCCAACGTGGCCAGGAGTTCACAACTCGCCGGTGCCGCAGTCGACGTAATCAGCGATGCTCTCTTCGTACTCCTCGTGGCTGTCGAAGGCCTCTCGGAACTCGTCGGTGTAGCCCTCGATGAACTCCTCGCCTGTCACGGGCTCCCCGCACCAGGTGACCTCGTTGTGAGACATGGCGGCCTCCAGCGCCGAGTCCAGAACGTTGAGGAACGTGACCGCTTCCGGATCCCACTCGTCCTCGTTCAGTTCGACGCGGTACCCGTCATCGACTTCCTGGATAACACGGGTGTCGAGCAGCCGCTCCCTGGACGTGTCATCGATGTTGTCCAGGACCTCTTCCGGGGTGCCCTCGGTCATCATGCGGTCGAGCGTGTGCACCCGTACTCCCCGCTCAATCCAGAAGAAGGAGACGTACTCAGGGGACGCGCTCTCCTCGGGATCCGGCGTAGCCCGGTCCTCGGAATCCCCGAGCTCCTCTGTACCCCCAGGATCCCCCGGATCCTCGGACGAGCAAGCGGACAGCAACAGACAGGACAAGGCGGTCGCAAGGAGGACGGACATCGGGCGCTCACGATGGGACAACGGGTACTCCAAGGTGGGTCGGGCAGGGGGGGCTGGGCGAGGGCAGGGCAGTCGGCCTCCAACCCAACATCACTCGTCCTCCTCTGCACTCTGGTTGCCGAAGAAGTCCCGGGTCGTGTCGTAGGCGCTCGTGTAGTCCTCGACGAACTGTCCGGAGTAGTCGAACCCGCTGGCGGTCTCGTCGTCGGCGGTGATCTCGACATTCTTGAGGACGCCGCGCAGAGCGCCGTCCATGTTGTCCAGGTCCGACATGGCGTTCGACGACCATTCTTCGGGGTTCTTGTTCAGGTTGACGGTAACGGAATCGTCGAAGAAGAAATCATCGTCGATATCATCTGAGCTGACCGGTACACCGTCGCGCTCGATGGTCAGGGCGCCGCCCTCCACCAGCGTTTGGATATCGTCGTGGTCGGTGACGTTCAGTGCCCCGGGGTCGCTCAGGTTGACGAAGTCGAGCACCTCGAGGTTGAAGGTGCGTTCCATGTGCTCGTCACTGGTGTAGGTGGGGAAGCGCGGGGTGATCTCATAGTCGCCGTCGACGATGGCCTGCACGATGCTGTCCTGGCCCAGTTCCATCCCTTTGGACACGGCGGCGCCGATGACCGGGATCTTCTCGGCGAGGCCTCCCGCCTCGCCGACGACGAACTCGGCGATCTGCGTCTCGCGTTCGACCTGGTCCCCCAGGTCGTCGGTGCGGTCCTGGGACTCCATTCGCAGGCCCTCCTCCAGCAGAGCCTGCAACTGGCCCGCCCCTCGCGCGCTGCTGGCGGCGTCCCCACTTTCCAGATAGGCGACGGACTCGATCTGTTGGTAAATGTCCACGGAGTTGACCACGCGGCCAGCGGATTCGTCGTTGCCCAGGATGTACTGCATGTACATCGCCCGCTCCTGCGGTCCCATCTGGATGCGACCGGTGTCGTGGTCGTAGCTGCCGATGCCCTCCACCGGTTCGTCCCCGGCGCCGTAGACGTCGCCGTTGGCGAAGCTGTAGATGTGTGCGTCGAAGATGTCAGCCAGGCTGTCCGCGATCCCTCCGTTGAACTGTGTGAAGGACGCGTCGGAGTAGTCGTTGTCCCCTTCGGTGACGTCCACGCCCGTGTTCGTGAGGGACTCGTACATGTCAGGGTCGGTGACCAACTCCATGAGCCCCGCGAAGCCGTCCCCTGCGCGAATGGCCTCTTCGCGGTCTCCGCTATGGAGGTCCTCGGCCAGCCAGTCGGTGAACTGTCTGGCGGTCTCTCCCTGATCGTGCCACTCGTAGGTGAGGAGTCCCTGCACCGTCTGCTCGCGGAATGAATCCGGATAATCGAGGTCGACATCCGCGGCGGTTTCGGGCTGTTCGCCGGTGAGTATGAAGTAGTTGGCGTCCTCGTTGCGGGTGCCAACGTCGACGAGGGGGGCGAGTTCCTCCGAAGTCAACCAACCGTTTTCTCCCTCACCCCAGAAGTAGTTGTAGGAGCCGGCTGACATGGTGAGGTTGGTGGACAGTGTGTAGCCGCCCTGCAGTTCGTCGGCGGTGTGGCCGAGCAGCGCCGACAGGGCCCGTGCGTCCTCCTGGTATGTCGACATGTGGTAGATCGGCGCGTCGCCGGACGTCTCCAGGAATGGCCCTTCGGCTGCTCTCCGGACGCTCTCGGGCAGCCTGTCGTAGCCGCCGCCCAGTTCGGGGTCTGACAGGGCCAGTAGCCCGTCCCCGAGAACACCGAGGGCGCTTTCGCGCTCCTCGTCGCTCATGTGGTCGCCCTCCAGCCACTCCGGAACCGCCAGCACACCCCCATAGGGGCCGCCCCCTGGAGTTCGACGTTGACGTAGAACTGCTCCAGGAATTCGATCTCCTCATCGTCGATCTTGTTGCCGTCGTTCTGGGCGTTTCTCGCGTTGGTGCCGATCATGCTCATGACGAGCATCAGTTCGTGGTAGCGGTCGTCCAACGGCTTGTCGCCTGACCAGTAGGGCACCATCTCTTCGGCCGCGGTACGTGCTGATTCTGGTGTCAACTCGAAGTCGGACTCGAGTTCCAGGTACTTGTCGGGATCAAGGTTGGAGTAACTCCAATCGGTATAGCCACCGTCGGCGAGCTTCTGGACGTTGACGTCCGTGGCGCCCTCTTCGAGCATCTCGCGGATCTCTTCAGCGTGCTCTTCGTACTTGTCGTAATTCTCCTGGGCGCGCTCGTTGATGTCGTCGAGTTTGCCCTTGAGTTCGTCGTAGAGGTCACGGCAGATGTTCGCGTCGCTGCCACCGATGCTTGCGAAGAATCCTTCACGTTCGGGGTAGCTGGCAGTGATGGTCGCTTCCGCGTATTCAGAGGGGACCCGACCCACGGCTGATGACACCGCGCCGTCCCACTCGTCCCAGAGGTCGTCCCGCTTGTCCCAGAACTCTTTGACGTAGTCGGCCCACTGCTCAGTGACGTCAGCCGCGTACTCCAACGCCACGGTGGAGTCCACCCAGAGCTGGTAGTCCTCGGCTCCCAGGGTGGAGACGTCCCAAGCGATGAGGTCTGAGAAGTGGGTGGCGGATGCGTCGAAGCTACCTTCGAGATCGTCTGCTCGGCCGAGCAGACGGGCCTGCAGAGTCTTGAAATTCTCGATGTGGGGTCGGATCTGACTCTCGTTGGCTCTGATGTCACGAGGTGCGAAGAAGAGTTGGAACGAGGCCACGGTCTGCCTTCTGCGAGCGGAGGGACGGGGGCTGTACGGCGTAGGGGTCAGTCAATGTTGATGGGTCGAGGCAGGTCCCAAACGGTGTCGTACTCGTCGGCGCTTTCCACGTCGTTCAAGGCGATATTTCTTGCTCCGGCCTGGACGTTCTCGGCGAGTTGAAGGCCGTGTGCCTGGACGTCGATGAAGTCCTGGGAGTGCCGTTCTTTGAGAGCGCGGTAGCCGGCCGCCACATCGTCGTTACCCGCGGAGCCGGCAGCGTCGTCGACCAGGAGCTCGAACATGTCCGCCAGACCCGCCATCGAGGAGGCGAGGGTCTCGGCGTACACGCCACCCTGCATCAACTCGATCGGGTTTCCGCCTGCCTCGGTCATGTGGACTCACCTTTCTGGGCGTGTGAAAGTTCGGGTTCTGTCGAGTCGGACCGCACGTTAGCAGTGGTGATCGTCGGTCGGCCTTCCTGGGAAGCGGCCTCGGTCTGAAGCCCGGTTATCGAATGCCGCACACCGCTGGGTGCCTTCGCTTCCGTGGTCGGCCGGACGCGGATCGGCCGCTCTCGGCCACGGGGGTGCGGTGACATGTTCGGGCCTTTCAGCTCAAGTGGTCGGTGAGGCTTCAGCGCTGGGGTCGGTGTCGGGGGCTTCCTGGGACCAGCGGACCACGAGGGGGTAGCCGTCCATAGAGGCATCGTGGAAGCGCGGGAGCAGCTCCGTGGTCTCGGTGACCTCGCCCTCCTCCAGGTCGACGCGGAACCAGCTCTCTTCCGTCTGCAGCAGGACCGCGTCCCGCTCGGAGGCGGGGGCGTACTGCGTGCTCCGCGTGTCCGGCGAACTTCCGGGGGCGTGTGAGCATCACAGGGCGTCAGGGAACGGAACCGCCCTGTGCGCTACTCTCCCATCCGTACCCCACCGTGAGTGCGGAGGCGGCGGGCCCAGGCCCCCTAGGAGCGACCCCCAGGAGTGATCACAGATGGGACATGAGTCCGGCGCCGACGTCACCGAGGCGCACTCCGGAGGAGTGTCGGCGGAGAACGCCGCTCTTCGGATCATCGGCGCGTCAGCGGACTTCGAGGACGCCATCGAGGCAGCCAAGGACGCGGGGGGGAAGACACCGGGGGTGACTGGCTGGGCAGGATATTCGAGCACGCAGGTAGAGAACATACGCGACGTCGAAGAACATGCCAGGGACATTGCGGGCAATATCCAGTCCAGCGCCGAGGAAATCGCCTCCACTGACCAGGAGTCGGGTGGCGGTTTCTCGGAGAGCGACGGTGACCTCTCCCGCCCGATCAACCACGGCCCGTACAGCGTTTACTGATCCGATCACCCCCCGATGCACCAGGACAAGCAACGATGACTTTTTCCTACACCGAAGATGATGCTGACCTCGGTGGGCTTATCTCCGCACGCATGGAACTGGACCGGATCTACACACACCTCCGCGGTGACACGGTGGAGTACAACGACATCGTCACCAACACCGCGACCAGCTTCACCGACCTGATCAGCGCGAATATCCAGTCGGTCGCCAGTGAGAACGAAAGCGCGTGGCAGGACGCCCTGATGGCGTGCGTCTGTGCCCATGGAGTGATCGACCAGTGGATCAGTGACGTGCGGTGGTACCGGGAGCGGATCGAGGAGATCCGTTCCAACTTCACCACCGCGGTCACTGGACTCGACAACATGACGGAATACCAGCAGAAGGAGGTCATGTACACCAGTCAGGCCACCCAGGCCTACTCTGAGCTGGAGGAACGCGCTGACGAGTGCTCGGACATGCTGGCGGACGGACCTACCCCGGCCACCCTGCGCAAACTCAACGAGGCCGGTCATGTCGGGAACGTCGCCTTTGCCATCACTGGTGACTACGAGTACTGGCCGTACGACCAGGAGAGCGGCGAGGAACTCGGCGAGATGATCGCCAGCGGTGATTTCGACGGCGACTACGACGCGCTCCACGCGGCCATGGTGGCGCTGGCGGCGCGCGCCGCGGACGCTTCCCAGCGCGGGGATGAGCTGCCCGAGGGTGAGTTGGACTTCCTGGAAGCGGTCCTGGCCGGAACCGATGACATCCTCCTCGAGCTTCCGGACGGCTTCCGCGGAGAGCCATCGGACCAGCAGAAGAACGAGATTGCCGCTTTCCTCGGTCTGTCCATCGTCGCCCTGTCCCACGAGAGCACGGGTGGCGGGCACGACCGCCTGCCGGACAGTGTCCGCAACGTGGCCGCGGGTGTGCAGGGAGGCGACGGCTACTTCACCGGAGGGCCGGGGAGGCAGAACGGGGGCTACGACACATGGATTGAGGACGCCGCAGGCCTGATGTACCTGCTGGACGGCGCCACTCACCCCAACGGCACACCGATGGAGCTGGGTAGCGAGACCTCCTTGAAGCTGACGGCCGCCGTCAGCGAAGTGGCCGGAGCGCTCCCGAGCGAGCACAACATGTACACGACGGACATCACGTACACCCCAGACGACGAGGGCAACGCCACCATGTCCTCTCTGCTGCGTGCCGCCGCGGCCAACGAGGACGCCAACCATGCCCTGCTCACCGGTTCGGAGGAGCCCAACGGCCGCGACGCCGAGGAGATCTTCACCGACCTCTACACCTTTGAGTGGAACGATGACGGCCGGGCAGCGGCGGAGCTGACGAACTGGATCGCCGACGGGGAGAACAGCCATCACCCGGATGAGCCGGACCGTTCACGGGAAGCACTGGTCGGGCTCATGGACATCGTCACCAGCGAAAGTATGCAGGCGAGGCTGTCGAGCACCGGACAGGAAGTCGAAGACAGCATGACTACCATCGAAAAGAATGGTGAGGAGAAGACGCGGGAGTTCGACTGGAAGGACGTCTCCGTCGGCCATCTGAACCCACAACTCGCGGATGGCTTCGCCGACATCTTTGAATCACATATCGACGTGTTCGCCAGCCTGGACGGGACGGAATCTGGGGAACGTATTGAAGACTTTCCGAACAGTTATGAAGACGGAAGCGTCTCCCTGAGTATGGATTCTCGCGAGGCTTTTGCGGAGCTCATCGCTGGCTCTGAGGAAGCAGCGGGACGGATGTTCGAGTTCACGGTCGACTACAACGAGGACAGCCTCGCTGAATACATGTCGGCCTTCAATGGTGCCCCGGACATGGATGCGCCCGCACAGGCCGGAAACCTGTGGAGTATCGTGGATACGGCCGTCACAAATGAGGCCGAAACCCGCGTCCAGAACCACAACGGCCAGGTGGACGAGGAGAACAAACGGGAACAGTTCATTCTGGGCCTGGTGAACTCCTACAATCCCCATCCGCAGGCCTCGTCCGCTGTCGGATTCCTCGGTGGCGAGCTGCTCAAGGAAGAGCACCTGAAGCTGACGGACACGGACGGGGATCATGATTCGTTGCCGAGGAATACGTGGGTGTACGAACGGGCGCAGATCCACGCGATCGATGGTCTCGCCAGCCGCGGTGAGGGATACGAGGACCTCATCGACCCACGCATGACCCACAACAACGACAGTGTGAGCCTTAACCGGGAGGACTGGCTCGAGTTCAGTGTGGAAGAGAGTGCGGAGCGCGAAGAGGAAATCGGCCGCAGCCCCAGCGAAGACCCCCTCACCGACTCCTGGAACAACGTCAGAAACCGGGAATGGCCGGACGACAGGCCCCCTGAGCAGCGGCCCGATGTCTCCGACACCATCGATGAGCGTGGTGAGGCCTTTGACACGCCCCGGACCTATGTCAACGAATACGTTGATGAGTTCACCAGGTACGCCACGAACTAAGGATCTTTTCTGATGTCGCCCACCTCCGCCACCGAGCATGAAGAACCCCCGAACCCGAGGGGCAGACGTCGTCGCACGATGTGGATCCTCGGTGCTGTGGGCATTGTCCTCGCCCTTGTCGCGGGGACAGGTGCCGTCGTGCTCTGGGCGGGCGTCCGCCCGGACCACCGGACGGCAGACGGCTCTCCCGGCCCGTACGAGGTCCCGGGCACTGTGACAGGGGAAACCTGGGAGTGGGAGCTTCCCGAGGACGAAGGCGGCGGTATCACCGACGTGCACTCGCTCCCGTTCGGACTGGCCGCCGAGCTCGACAACGGTGTGGTCGCACTTGACGGTGCCACGGGTGAGGAGATCTGGCACTACCGACGTCCGGACGCGACCGTGGTGTCGGCCTCGGCCACGTCCGACGGAGAACTCTTCGCTCTCGCGTTCCAGCAGGTGACGGAAGAGTCCGACGGAGACGAGCAGGACACCAGGGAAGAGGATGAACCCGTCATGTGGGCGGTCGTGATCCTCGATGCAGTGACCGGTGAGATCACCAACGAGTACGAGATCGAGCAGGAACGAAAGCTGGGATTCGATCGCCAGCCGGTCGTCGGCCCGCCGGGGTCGGATTTCGACGCGCCCGCCACGGGCGTCCACCATCTCACCGACGACGCGCGCCTCGTCCACGCGATCGGCCCCGCCCGTGTCGAGGCCCGGGCACTGGACGACGACGAGGTTCTGTGGTCGAACGAGGAGGTATTTGCGGGCCCTGTCCAGACGGACGCGGACGGCCGGACTTACCTGGGCCAGGTCCGGGTGGTGGGTGACACCGTGCTCGCGTCCCAGTTCTATACGACGAATGAGGACCACCGCTTCTACTACTACGACCTGACCGCGATCGACAGCGCCAATGGCGAGGTGCGTTGGAGGAAGTCCTGGGAGCTCGGTGACATCCGTGGCCAGGACGACCCCACGTTCAGTGCTCCCTCGCCCGAGGGCGGGGTGGCGGTCTGGCTGCCCATTGAGGACTCCGGGGTCCTGCTGGATCTTCGGTTCGGCGAGGAACTGGCCAGCGATCTCTGGGCGGACGGCCGGGTGCTCGGCGTCCTGGCTGATGGCTATGTCACCGCTGACGGGCCGTCCCACGTCTACCGCGACCGGAGCGGTGAGCCCGTCGACGAGTTGCAGGTCCTCGTGGAGGAGGGTGGGAGCGCCCTGTCCGCTTCGATCGCCACTCCCGAGGCGGTGATCGGCCTCTACGCGGTCTCCGGGACGGGCGACACCGGATCCGAGGAACAGGCGGAGGATGCGGCGGTTCGGGTGTTCTCCCGGGACGGTGGTGCGCAGACCGCGTCGATTCCGCTGGATGTCGCCCTCGCCCGGGGAGCGGGCGAAGCGGCCACTCGCCTGAGTGAGCGAGTCGCCGAGCAGCCCCGGTTCCTGCGAGCGGTTCCCGGCGCGGTGGTGGTTCTTGACCAGGGCCAGGAGGAAGGGGGCGAGTCGGTCTCCAGGCGGATCATCGGCCTCACGTGACGGTCATGCGGATCGTGTGAGGGATTCCAGGTGAAGGGTGATCTCCCGGAAAGAGGGAAACCCCGACAGAGAGGGCAGGTGCCTCGCGAGTTTCGAAGGCCATCTGACCGGTTCCGGTCAGCTGTCAGGAACCCTCGGACGCCTCGTCGCCGGGGGAGGCGTCGGCGTCCTCGGGGGCTTCCTGGGCCCAGCGGACCACGAGCGGGTAGCCGTCCATGGAGGCGTCGTGGAAGCGGGGGAACAGTTCCGTGGTCTCGGTGACCTCGCCCTCTTCCAGGTCGACGCGGAACCAGCTCGCCTCTGTCTGCAGCAGCACCGCGTCCCGCCCGGGGGAGGGCGCGTACTGCAGCACTGGGCCGTCACTGGTCTCCAGGAGCCTGGTCGAGGTGTGACTCTGTCCCTCCACCGCCACCAGGTAGGCGCCGGTCTCGGTCTGCTCTGGGAGGGCGGGGTCGGGCCTCAGGACGGCGGTGCCGTCGCCCCACACCACTCCGCCGCCGAAGGTCTGCCACTGCGTTCCGTTGACGTTGAGCGTGGCGTTGACGACGCTCTCGTCGGTTCGGCGCACGACGAGGCTCTCGCCGGCCGCCCCGTTCACCTGAGTGGTGGGCACGCTGTTGCGGATGTGCAGTGAGCCGTTCGGGGTGAGCGCCCAGTCGCTGGGGCGCTGGTTCTCGCCGAGGGCGAGGGTCCCCTCCTGGTTGGGGGTGCCGCCCGGCGCGTCCAACGGAACCGACATCACCGTGGGCGGTTGGCCGTCCTGTGTGATGTCCGAGACGAACCACAACCGTTCGCCATGGACCACCGGCGTGGAGAGGACCTCGTCGGGCGAGGCCTGGATCGCGTCGACGGGCTGGTAGGAGACCGCGTCCGCGTCCTCGCCTTCTCCCGCCACTGCGCCTTCGGCGTCCTCGGGGTCGGTGAGGGCGGCGATGTGGATCGCGGACGGTTCGGTGGCGGCGTACACGAAGTACTGCCAGTCCGCGGAGAACTGGTAGTGCACCGGCAGGTCCGGGGCCATGGGGTCGACTGCGCCCTCCGGGAGGGCGATCCGGTGGAGGGGTTGCCCGGTCTGCGGGTCGTGGAAGACCAGGACCTGGTCGGTCTCGGGGTCGCCGCCCTCGAAACCCCGGTGCAGCAGGACCAGACCGGTCAGCCCCTGCTCGGTCAGTTCCTCGACCGTTTCCGCCGACCCGTCGGAGCCGGTCGAGCCGGTGGTGCATCCGGCGACGGCCAGCAGGCACACGGCCGAGGTGAGGGCGAGGAAACGCCGCATGTGGGCTGCCTTTCGGGGGAAGGGGCGACGGTGGTGAGACGAGTGACGTGGCCGCGGGGTTCGCCGGCCACGCCGAATGGTGGCGGATGCCCCGAGAACCCAGGCGCTGGGCGGTACCAGCCCACCCCGGTCCAGGGCATCCCGGGCCCTGCCTCCTACCGTGCCAGACGCGGTGGATCAGGCCGGCGGCTGGCTCCAGCCGACCTGGACCAGGTCCGGGCGCTTGCCCCGCAGGGCCAGCTGTGCGCGGCCCTGTGGGAGCGGTTTGGAGGCCGTCCCGTTGGCCAGTCGGCCCTCCATGCGGTCACCGGAGAACAGCATGCCCGGCGTGGCCATGTCGCTCAGTGACTGGAGCACCGGCTCGAACATCGCCCGCGCGGTTCCGCCCGTGCGGCGCGCGGCGATGACGTGCAGGCCCAGGTCCGCGCCTTGCGGGATGAAGGGCGCCAGCGGTGCGAGCGGGTTGGTGCGCGAGGCGATCATGTCCATGTCGTCCACGACGATGTACAGGTCCAGGCCCTGCCACCAGCTGCGCTCGCGAAGCTGCTTCGGAGTCACGTCCGGCCCCGGCAGGCGCTGCTTGAGCGAGCCCGCCAGGTTGTCCGCGACCGCCTTGGTCTGCTCCGCCGTCGTGCAGTAGGCCAACAGGTGGTCCTCCGGCACCAGCTCCAGGTGGGAGCGCCGGAAGTCGACCATGACGATGCCCAGTTCCTTGGCGGGGCGCTGGACGATCTGCTTGACCAGTCCGCGCAGCAGGGTGGACTTGCCGGTCTGCGGGTCTCCGAAGACCACCAGGTGCGGGTCCCGCGACAGGTTGGTGGTGACCGGCGCGAGCGAACTCTCGCCCATGCCCAGCACCAGCTCCCTGGATTTGCCCTTGGTGCCTTTGCGTCCCTTGAGGAGGTCGTCGAGCTCCACCTTGAGCGGGAGGGTCCGCACGCCCTGGACCGCTTCCTGCGGCCAGCGCTCCTTGACCCGGGCGATCAGGTCGTGGATGCCCTTGGTGAGGTCCTCGTCGTCGGCGACGCCGTCCACCCGGGGCAGAGCCACATGCGTGTGGTTCTCGCTGGACGACAGGCCGCGGCCCGGGGTGTCCTTCGGGATCTCCTCGGCGATCTTGCGCCCGATGCCCGAGTCCATCGGGTCGCTCAGCCTCAGCTCGAAACGGCCGCCGAACAGTGCCTGCAACCTGGATCTGACCTGTGACGACGCTGCGCCGGTGAGGATCGTGTGCACGCCCAGGGACGGGCCGCGCGTCGCGATGTCCATGAGGAAGTCGTCGGCCGCGTCGAAGGCGTCGCGCACCGCCGACCAGCCGTCGATCATCAGGAACAGGTCGCCCACGACGCTGGACGGCACCTTGCCGTCCGCGCGGGCCTGGCGCAGCGCCGCCGGGGAGTCCAGCTTGTGCTTGCGGAACACGCGCTGGCGCCGGTCCAGGTGCCCCGCCACGTCCGTGAGGATCCGCTGGACGCGCTCCGGGTCCGCCCGGCCGGCGACGCCGGCGACGTGCGGGAGCTCGTCCATCGCCTGGAGCGCGCCGCCGCCGAAGTCGATCGCGTACACCGCGACCCGGCCGGGCGGGTACCGCCACGCCAGGCTCGTGATCATCGTCCGCAGCAGGGTCGACTTGCCGGACTGGGGGCCGCCCAGGATGACGACGTTGCCCTCACCGCCGGTGAAGTCCATTTCGGCGGGCACCACACGCTGTTCGCGCGGGATGTCGGTCAGGCCGAAGACGGCCTTGGCCTCGGCCGGGTGGGGCTCCGTGCCCTGCCCCTCCAGGGCGTCGCCGCCCTCGCCGAGGTCGGCCAGGACGGAGTCGAAGGTCAGCTTCTCCGGAAGCGGGGGGAGCCAGACGGGGCGCACCGGGTCGGCCCCGGAGGCCACCAACCGGTCGACGGTGACCTGGAGGGTGGTGCGCTTCTCCGCCTTCTGCTTCTCCTCGGACTTGTTCTTGATCTCCCCCATGAGGGACTCGACGAGCGAGTCCGTACCCGTCACCTTGGACAGGCCGTTGAAGGAGAGCAGCGGCAGGACGGGTTCGTACTCCTCCTTCTCCTCCTCCTTGGCGGGCGGTACGTAGGGCTGCGAGACCATGGCGGCCTTGAAGCGCTCGAAGACGGAGGTGTCCACCTTGAGGTAGCCGGAACCCGGCTCGGGCGGCAGGTGGTAGGCGTCGCCGACCCCGATCGCCTCCCGGCTCTCGGCCTCGGAGAAGGTGCGCAGGCCCACCCGGTAGGACAGGTGGGACTCCAGGCCCTTGATCTTGCCCGACTCCAGGCGCTGGGTCGCCAGCAGCAGGTGCACGCCGATGGACCGGCCGATCCGGCCGATCGCCACGAACAGCTCCGCGAAGTCCGGGTGGGCGGTCAGCAGCTCGGAGAACTCGTCGATGATGATGAGCAGGTGCGGCAGCGGCTCAAGCCCGGGGTCGCTCTCCCGCGCCGCCTCGTAGGCGTGCAGGTTGGGCAGGTTGCCCGCCTCCTTGAGGAGCTGCTGGCGCCGGACCAGCTCGCCGAAGGTCGCCTCACGGAACCGGATGACCAACGAGTCGTCGTCGGCCAGGTTGGTGATCAGCCCGGCGCTGTGCGGGAGCCGGTCGGTGTCGGCGAAGGTCGCACCGCCCTTGAAGTCCACCAGGAGCAGGGCCAGGTGCTCAGGGGAGTGGTTGATCACCAGGGACGCCACCATGGTGCGCAGCATCTCGGACTTGCCGGAGCCGGTCGCCCCGACCACCAGCCCGTGCGGTCCCATGCCGCCGAACGCCGATTCCTTCAGGTCCAGCAGCACCGTGTTGCCGCTGGGGCCCACACCGATGGGCACCCGCAGGTAGTCGCCGGTACTGCGCTTGCGCCAGGTCCGGCGTGTGTCCAGTTCGGCGACGTCGGGCACTCCCAGGATCTCCGGAAGGCCGACGGTCTCGTGCATGGCGTCGTCGCCATCGGTCACCGAGATGCCGTACGGGGCGAGGAGGCGGGCGAGCATCGTCAGATGGGCGACGCCGGCCCGGTCCGCGGTACCGGACAGGGGGGTGTGGGAGGCGTCCTCGCGGGCGCCCGGGTTCTCCGTGTCCTCACTGAGCGTTCCGTCGGCCTGGACCAGGAGCCGCAGGCTGACGGACTCGGGCTCCTCACGCCGGTCCGCGACCAGCGTGATGACGTGGATGCCCAGACTCGCCAGGTCGGGGACGGGCGGTTCGGCGTGCAGACCGGACAGGGTCGACTGGTGTTCCCCGTCCAGGACCACCACGAGCCGCTGTGTTCCCGGACCGGGCGGCTTGCCGCGGCGCCGCTGCAGGTCGACGGTGCGCCGCTCGATCTCGTCGGCGAGCAGCTCCGCGACCTGGACGGTGTTCCCCGAGACGAAGCGGGCGGGCATCGGCCCGTCCTTGGCGTCCTCGAAACCGTTGTGGGGCAGCCACTTGAGCCACTCCCACAGCGTTCGGACCTTGTGGTCCCGGACCACACCGATCCGTAGATCATGCGGGGAGTGGAAGACCGCCAACTGCGCGATCATCGCGCGGACCAGTCCGCGGCCGGCGTCGCGGTCGCCGACGATCGAGATCACGCTGTGCCGGCGCAGCGGGACGACCAACGGCATCTCCGGCACGTCCGCGTACAGCTCGATGAGCTGGTCGGCCGATCCCTGGCAGACGGGGTCGTAGACGATCAGGGGGGACGAGGTGTCCACTTTGAGCACGAGCCGTCTGGCCAGGGGCCGGATGCCCGACCCCACACGTACGTCGAGGAAGTCGGGATCTGAGGCCCGGCGCTCCCACCTGCGTGCCCGGGAGCGCGCCGGCTCGGTGAGCAGGTCCGGGGCCGGATGGCGGAAGGCGTTGTCGGCGCGCTGGGTGGCGGCGACCTCCCGGACGATCTCCCGCAACTGGTCGAGGTAGTCGACGTAGCGCTCCCGTTGTTCGCGGATGCGCTTGCGGGGGCCGTTGTGCTGCGCGACGAACATGATGATGCCGACGATCACACTCGCGGCCATGATCATCACTCCGGCCACCATCATCAGCGGCCGGTGCCCCATCGTGATGGACATCAGCAAGGAGCCCGACCCGGTGATGATCGGCATGATGATCATCGCGCCGGAGCTGCCGGCGGGAGCGTTCTCCGGCATCTGCGGCGGGGTCGCGATCACCAGGGGCTTGTCGCCTGGTGAGGGGGGTGTGCTCCGAGCTGGTCGGGGAACCGCTCTCGTCGCCACGGTGCTCTCTTTCCGGTCCACCTGGTGGGGGGCTGGTGTCTGGGTGCTGGGCTGTACCAAGGGTAGCCTCGCAACCACCGTGAAACATGTGATCGGCCCCGAAGGCGACCTTCGGGGTGGAAATCGCCGCGCCGCGGTCGGAGGATCCCGAACAGCGCCTCCGTCGGCGTCCGTCCGCTCGCCTACGGCTGCCAGTACCCGACTCGTTACGGTAGCGATAGCCTCGCGAGCACGGCGCATCGCCTGATTCTCGGCGACCGCATGCCGGGGCGGTCGTAACCCCCGAACGACGACAAAGGAACCATTGGCGTGAGTGGATACTGCCGGGTCACCGTCACAGGGCCGCAGCGCTGGGCGGATCTGGCCCTGCCGGGCACCGTGCCTGTGGCGGCCCTGATGCCCCGCATCATCGAGGTCTGCGCTCCGGAGGAGGCGAGCAGCGAGCCGGCGGCCTGGACACTCAGTACCGTGGACGGCGGTCCCGTCCACCCGGAGGCGCCACTGGAGAGCGCGGGGGTGTTCGACGGCGACGTCCTGCTCCTGAATCGCCGTTCCGCCCCGAGCCGCCCCGAGTTCGTGGACGACGTCCGCGGCGCGGTGGAGGACCGGGTCGACGAGTCGGCGTGGACCTGGAACCACACCACAACGCTCTCCTTCGGACTTCTGGTGGCCGGAATCGGCCCCCTTCTCACGCTCATGCTGATGATGCGGATCAGCCCGTCCGTGGGCCACCTGGGCGTGGCCGCGGTGGGCACCATGTTCACCGTCGCGGTCATGCTGCTCGCCGCGCGCAGGCCCCTGCCCGTGGTCGCCCACATCCTGTTCGCGACGGCCTGTGTCTGGGGCGGGCTGACGGCGGTGATCGCCGCCGGCCTGGTGACGAGTTCGACCCCGCTCGTGGTCGCCGCGTTCGCGATGTCCGGGGCGCTGCTGGTGGCCGTCATCGGCTGGGCCATGCACGAGACGGGGCTGGCCTACATCGCCGGTCTCGGCGTGGTCGCCGTGGCCGCGGGTGTGCTGGTGGCGGTCGGGCTCTTCGTGGATCCGACCCAGGGGGTCCGGGCCATGGGGATCGTGCTGACACTGTGCGTCGGGGCGCTTCCCCGCGTGGCGATGGTGATGGGCGGGCTGTCCGGACTGGACTACGAGGTCGGCCGTTCCGGGCAGGTCTCCACGGACAGGTTCGAGGACACCTACGCCAACAGCGACCGGTTGCTGCTGGGCATCGTCATGGGTGTGGCGGTGAGCGGCGGAGCGGTGACCGCCGCGCTCGCGTTCATGGCCCGAGGGCTTCCCGACCTGATCCTGTGCGGCCTGCTCGCCGTCCTCCTGGTGCTGCGCTCGCGCCTCTTCGACCGCATCCGGCACGTGCTTCCGCTGCGCCTGGCGGGGGTGTTCGGGCTGGGTGCCGCGGGTGTCGCGGTCATCGGCGAGTACGCGTTCCTGGCGCCGTGGCTGCCGGTGGCGGTGCTGCTCGCGGCCATGGTGACCGGGATCCTGAGCTGGGTGCGCCTGGCGGACGTGCCCCGCGCGTCCCTGCGGCGGGTGCTGAACTGGACCGAGGTCGTCGTCATCATCGCCATGTGCGCGGTCTTCGCCTGGGGCATGGGCCTGTTCGACTTCGTCGCCCGGATGACCGGCGCGACCTGACCTGTGGCGGTCGAACGCCCGGTCACGAGATCTCATGGGTGATGCGCAGGGTCTCGGGGGAGGGGAACAGCAGGGTCGAACCCTCGTGCGGATCCGTTTCGGCGCTCACGATGGTCTCGCCGTCCGGGTGAATGGTGACTCCTGCGTACAACAGGGTCTCCCCGGTCGTGAGTTCCTCGCCGGTGGCCACGTCCCAGATCCGACCGCCGTCCGCGGCCAGTCCACCGATGCGGTCCTCGGACGGCAGCTGTGACCCGTCCGGTGTGAAGGTGCGGCCCGAGACGGAGCTCGGGGGCGGCGCGCACGACCTTGACGGCGGCGGGGGCGCCGTCCGGGTCCCGGTTGACGGGTGGCCGGACCTGGTCGCGCTCTCGTACTTTGGGCTGATCCGGTGCGGGGCGCGTCCTCGTAGGCTGAGGAGGTGCACGACCTCCTTCGATCGGTGTGGGACGAGCCGCGCCCGTCCCGTCCGCCGTCACACGGATGGTGGGACCGGGCGCTCGTGGTGGTGCTCGTCGCGGTCGCCCTGCTCGAAGGGGTGCTGCGGCCCGACATGCCCTGGCGGGGGCTCGGGGTGGCGGTCACCGCCGGACTCGCGCCCCTGCTGCTGTGGCGCCGATCCCACCCGCTGCTCGTGTTCGCGGCCGCGTTCGCCGTGTCGTCCCTGGTTCCCCTGGCCACGGGCGGCGAGGCCACGGAGACGTACACGATCGCGTACCTGCTGCTGCTGGTCTACGCCCTGTTCCGCTGGGGCTCCGGGCGGGAGATCGTGGCCGGGGCCCTGATGGCCGTGGCCAGGACCGTCCTGTGGGGCGTGCTGGGGTACACCGCCGCCGCGGACGTGCTCCCCGGCCTGGCCGTGGTGTGCGCGGCCGGGGCGCTGGGGACGGCGCTGCGGTACCGGGCCGGATCGCGGGCCAGGGAGCTCGAACAGGCCAGGATGCTGGAGCGCGAGAGCGTGGCCCGCGACCTGCACGACACGGTGGCCCACCACGTCTCCGCGGTGGCGATCCGGGCCCAGGCGGGCCTGGCCGTGGCGGAGTCGCGTCCGGGAGCGGCGGTGGAGGCGCTCGCGGTGGTCGAGTCCGAGGCCTCGCGCGCCCTCGCCGAGATGCGCGCCATGGTCCGGGTGCTGCGCCGGGGCCGCCCGGCGGACCTGGAGCCCAGCCCCGGGATCGGTGACCTGGCGGCGCTCGCCGGTGCCGGAGCTTCCGGTCCGGCGGTGGACGTGGCGGTCGTCGGCGACGTCGAAGGCCTGTCCCCGTCGGTCGGGACGGCGGTGTACCGGCTCGCCCAGGAGGCGGTCACCAACGCCCGGCGGCACGCCCGCGACGCGACCCGGATCGACGTGCGTGTGGAGGCCGACGAGGCGTCGGTGCGCCTGTGCGTGCGCGACGACGGCGACGCGGGGCCGCTGCGTCCGGCGGCTCCGGGGTACGGGCTGATCGGCATGGCCGAACGCGCCGACCTGCTCGGCGGCACGTGCACGGCCGCCCCGGACCCCGGGCGGGGCTGGAGCGTGCGGGCCGTGCTGCCCAGGAACGGGGCGGGGGAGTGACCGTCCGGGTGGTCGTGGCCGACGACCAGGAGATCGTCCGCACCGGACTGACGATGATCCTCGACGCCCAGCCGGGCATCGAGGTCGTCGGGCAGGCCGCGGACGGGCGACGGGCGGTGGAGCTCGCGCGGCGCCTGCGCCCCGACGTGTGCCTGTTCGACATCCGCATGCCCGTGCTGGACGGCATCGAGGCCACCCGGGCACTGGCGGGCCCCGATGTGGCGGATCCGACGGCGGTCGTCGTCATCACCGTCTTCGACCTCGACGACTACGTGTACGCGGCGCTGGGAGCGGGAGCCCGCGGGTTCCTGCTCAAGGACGCGGGCCCGGCGCTGCTCGCGCAGGCCGTCCGCGCCGCCGCCGACGGCGACGCGCTCATCGCCCCGAGCGTCACCGTGCGCCTGCTGGGGGCGTTCGCCGACGCGGCGCCGTCCGCGCCCGTGCAGCCGGTCGAGCCGCTCACGGCCCGCGAGGAGCAGGTCCTGGCAGCCGTGGCCCGGGGCCGGACCAACCGCGAGATCTCCGACGGACTCCACATCACGCTGAGCACGGTCAAGACGCACATCGCCAGCCTCATGGCCAAGCTCGGTGCCCGCAACCGCGTCGAGATCGCGATGTGGGCCTACGAGACCCGCCGGGTCCGGGCCGGGCACGGGAACGGGCGTACTTTCGGCTGATCCGGCTCGGGCCCGATGGGCGATGAACCGGCCCCCTCCCCACCGCCACGATCGGAGACGACGGCGGGAGCACGACACGGTGTCCCCGCCCCCAGCGGCCGCGGCGCGGCCGGTCGAAGCGACGAAGGGGCCCTTCCGTGACGTCCTCCTCCAGGGCGGACTGGCTCGTGCCGGTCTCGTTGATCCTGCTCAGCGCGGTTCCGGCGATCGCCGGTACCGTCCGCCTCGGCGATATCGCGGGCGGCGCGACGCCCACGCCCGAGAACACCCGGTTCCTCACCGATCCCGTCCCCCTGGTGCTGCACATCGTGAGCGCCACCGTGTTCTGCCTCCTGGGCGCCTTCCAGTTCTCGCCCGGTCTGCGCCGCCGCCGCCTCGGATGGCACCGCGCCTCGGGCCGGGTCCTGCTCCCGGCCGGGATCGTCGCGGCGCTCACCGGTGTGTGGATGGCGTTCGCCTACGACGTCCCCGCGCCCGACGGCGTCGTCGTGTTCGCGCAGAGGATCCTGTTCGGCACGGCCATGGCCGTGGCCCTGGTCCTCGCCTGCGTCGAGGTGCGCCGCCGGAACATCCCCCGGCACCGCGCCTGGGTGATCCGCGGCTACGCCATCGGGCAGGGCGCGGGCACCCAGGTGTTCACGCACCTGCCGCTGCTGCTGTCGGGAGCGGAGGTCACGGAGCCGGCCCGGGCGCTGGCCATGGGCGCGGGCTGGGTCGTCAACATCGCCGTGGCCGAGTGGATCATCCGGCGGCGTCCCGGTCGGCGCCCCGCCCGGCGCGCGCCCGCGGCGGCGGCCGGGACGCAGCCCGGCGCTACTCCGCAGGCCCGGTAGCGGGCTCGGGGGCGGCGTCGGGCGCGACGGCGGTCACGGCGGCGGTGGCGGCGGCCTGGCGGGCCGCGAACTTCCGGCGGCGGCGCGCCTCCCGCACCGACACGCCCACGATCCGGGTCACCGCGACGGCCGCGATCGCGGCGAGGGGGATCGCGAGCATCGCCGCGGGCTGGCGGATGGGGCGGAAGGACGCCCCGGAGCCGTCGAGGACGATGTACCCGGAGGGGCGGACGCGTGACAGCCCCAGGCCGCCGGCCCCGTCGCCGATCGGTACGCGGCTCGATCCCCCGCCCATGCTGGTCAGCAGGCTGACCCGCGCCACGGGGATGACCGTGGTCTCGCCGGACCGGACGGGAGCGCCGAAGGCGGACGCGGAACCGGCCGACGCCCCCGCGGTCTCGATCAGGCGGGTGAGGGCGGCCAGCGCGGGGCTGCGGAGGGCGCGGTCGGGCTCGCCCGTCCCGCCGACGTGTCGGGTGACGGAGTTCAGCATGGTCCCGGGTCTCCTCGTCAGACGTGGCTGGGAGGTCTCACGCTATCGGCCGGGCCCGGCGTCCGGCGGCGACCGCGCCCGGCCACAACCGGCCGCGTCCGGCGGGCCGCCGCTACGCGTTCCCTACTGAGGGTGGACCCGTGGCCGCGGGCGGAGCGGGGTGGAACCGTCCCCGCCGCATGGAGCCGCCGGTGGACGAGCGCCCCAGAGCGTGGTCCGAACCGGCCGACCGGCGCACCGTGGCACGGTCACTGCGACAGGACGCCGACCAGGGAGAAGTCCATGTCGTAGACGGCGATGTCGTGGGTGCCCGCGCGGAGCCCGGCCAGGTGGTTGCCGGAGGGGGAGAGCGTCATCGGGAACACGGCGGGCGGCTCTTCCGGGAGACGGACCCGCTCGGCGGTCCGCAGGTCCCACGCGACCACGGACTCGGCGCCCATCGCGGCGTTCAGGCGGGCGGCCAGCACCCGGCCGGTCGTGCGGCTGTAGGCCACGTCCACCAGGACGCCGTCTCCGGGCGGGGGCGCGAACTCGCGCTCGACGTCGCCGGTCTCGGGGTCGACCAGGACCACACGGTCGGACTGGACGAGCAGGATGCCCGAGCCGTCGGGCAGGACGGCGAACGCCTCGCTGCCGGAGCCGTCCCCGATCAGGGACACGTCGTCGGGGCGGTCCAGCCGCCAGACGGCGAACCCGGCGTTGTCCTCGCTGCCGACCAGGGTGCCGCCGTCGGCGGAGTAGCGCAGCGCGCCGAGCCGTGCCGAACCGGCCAGCTCGGACACGGTCTCCCCGGTGTCGGGGTCGAGCAGGTGGAGGAGACGGTTGTTCGGGTCGCCCTCCACACCGACGGCCAGGGTGGCGCCGTCGGGGCTGAACGCGACGGAGTGCACGGTCCCACCGCCCACGTGCGTCCCTTCACCGGTGGGCAGGTCGGTCACGGCGGCTCCGTCGGGGCCGCCGTGGACGAGGACGCAGCCGTTGGGGCTGAACGCGACGGGACCGGGCGGGACGAGACCGTCGGCGGGGATCGCCGCGAGCGGGCTGGAGCTGTCCCAGTCCCAGAGGTCGACGCCGCCGACCTGGGAGACGGCCAGGACCGAGCCGTTGGGGGAGAAGGAGAGGCGGAAGGGGAGGTCGGGGCTGAAGCGGGTCCGGGGCTCCTCCTCGGGGATGAGCCCGGGGTCGATGCCGCGGGGAGAGGAGCAGTCGGGTGCCTGGAGGTCCGTGGGCAGGACGTCGTCGGAGGACAGGGTGGCCGACACGGCCAGGCCCGTGGTCACGAACAGGACCGCGGCCCCCGCGGCGGCCGCGATCCGTACGGCGACCCGTCGCCGCCGGGCCGCCCGGGAGGCCCGGGTCGCCGCGGGGGAGCCGGTCGCGGTCCCGGCCGCGGCCTCCCGGCCGTCTCCGGGGCGCGGCCGGGGCCCGGAGGCGGCGGGGCCCTCGTGGCGGGTCTCGGACCGGGCCTGGGGTCGCGCGAGGAAGGGGGCGGCCTCGCACGGACCCGCGGCGCGGTCGGCGTCCGGTCCGCGCCCGCGCGGCCCGGGCCGGGCGGCACGGGCGGTCCGCAGCGCTGTGGCGGAGTCCTCTCCGAACCGTGTGACCAGGGCGCGGGCGCCGGACGGCAGCCACGGGACCGGGTCCGCCGGGAGCGGGCCGCCGAGGGCCCTCAGCAGGTCCGCCGCCGAGGGGCGGTGCTCCGGGCGCACGTCCAGACAGGCGGCCACGGCGTCGGGGAGGGGCGAGGCGGTCCCGGCCCAGCCTTCGCGCAGTGCGTCGACCATGGCGGCGGGGCCGTTGCCGGACGGCGCCCGGCCGGTCGCGGCGAACGCCAGCACCGCGCCCAGGGAGTAGAGGTCGTCGGCGGGGGCGGCCCGGTCGCCGGGCAGGTGTTCCGGTGACCAGTACACCGAGTCGCCGGGGGAGGTGATCCGGGCGCCGTCGGCCGCCCGCCGGAGGCCGACGTCGACCAGCCTCGGTCCGGCCGCGTCGACGAGCACGTGCGCGGGCGTGAGGCCGAGGTGGATCGTTCCCGCGGCGTGGACGTGCGCCAGCGCCTCGGCCAGTCCGCGCGCGATGTGGGCGAGCGCCGTGGCGGGCAGCGGTCCGGTCCGGTCCACGAGGTCGAGCAGGGAGGGGCCGCAGACGTACGCGGTCGCCGTCCAGGGCTGTGCGGCGGACAGGTCGTGGCCGAGCAGGGGGACGACGAAGCGGTTCCGGATCCGCCCGATGAGCTCCGCCTCGCGGTCCAGAAGGGAGTGGAAGGCGGGGTCGGCCGCGTCCTCGGCCCGGACGGCCCGTACCGCGGCGGCGCGGCCGTCCTCGCGCACTCCGGCGAAGACGGGTCCCAGGGCACCGGAACCCAGGTGGGCCGTGAGCCGATACCCGCCGAGGTGTGTGGGGTCGTCCGGAGTCAAGGGGCGCATGGGTCCTCTGCGGCCAGGGATGGATGAGGACACGGAGCCCATCGACGAGCAGGGAGTGCCGGGGCATCCGAAAAATCACCGTAACCCCTCAAGGTCGCCCTTGGGGAACGATTTCGGATGTTCTCTGTGGAGATGCGCGCCGTCGTCCGAAACCAACGTGGCGGACGACGGCGGAGGCGGTGCGAGGGCCCGGATCCGGGCCCCGGCCGCGGACGCGGTGTCGTCCGTCACCCGCAGGACGCGGGTGCCACGGGTCGGTGGTGCGGAGCCGCGTCCTCAGCCGTCGGGCGCGCGGGAGATCGGAGCCGCGGTGACGGGCGCGGTGGCGGCCGGGGTGTGCCCGCGAACGGCGGTGTCGGCGACGCGTGGGGCACGGGCGCCGGGGCCTGGGCCGGTGGTCGCGTGGACGCGTACCCGGGGCCGTCGGACACGCGCGCGGGTGTGGGCGTCACGGGGCCGCGGTCGCGTGCGGGTCCCGCACGAGGATCGGGACCCGGAAGGGGAGAGGGGTCGGGCCCGGAGCGGGCCCGTGCGCTCAGGCCGCGGTGAGACCCGCCATGGGGCGGTGGTGGTGCTGGAAGACGGGCTCCGGCGCCCGCGTGCACGGGTTGAGGAGAGCGGCCGCGCCGACCGGGTCGCTGGCCGGGTGGGAGACGGTCTGCCCGCCGCGGAAGAGGTCGTTCCAGAAGAAGCGTCCGTCGCGGCACCAGACGTTGACGTCACGGCGAACCGACATCACGGCCATCTCCGAGGTCCCGGACCAGTAGAGCTGGCGGGGGGTGAGAGGGGCGAGCTCGCCCAGCAGGGCGGTGATCGCACGCTCCGCGCAGAAGGCGTGGCGGGGCTTGTGCTTGATTCGCCTGGCGAGAGCCGACTTCGCCCGGGTGGCCCGGGGGTTGTTCAGGCGCCAGTGACTCAAGGTCGTCTCCAGTGGGTGTCTAGGGTGTCCGCGGTACTGACCGTGTGCGCTTGTTGCGGCCACGACGCCGCGGTGCGAGGGGCTCACCCGGCCGGAGCGGTCCGGAGTGCTTCCTCGGCAAAGGTTGGCGAGGTGTGAACGATGTCGTTACCTCGTAGTTATCCTTTGCGCTCCGGATGCTAGCAGTAACTCACCCCTCGCAGTCGAGACTTCAAGATGTGGCGCATATCACATTTAACGAAAGGGTATCGATCGGGTTGATCGGTGAACTACCAGTTCACAGCATTGTTTTCGTCTGTGTGTTCGAGGTGTTCTCGTTGAAAAATCAGTCTCCGGTTCACCTGGGGCTGTCGCCAGCATCACCTGTTTTGCGAACCCTTGGCACGTCCAGTGTCACTTACGGTCACTTTGCGCAGCTTGCGAACCCTTGACCTGGGGCGACGGGGTCTTTGCGTGGTCCAGACCTCTTGCCGTGCCGAGGGCGGCGGGCGGTTTTGCGCTCCCGCTCACCCCGGTGTAAGGGGCGTTCGTCCGATGGGGGGACACTTGTGGGCGAAGTACCAGGAGAGATCCCCGAGGAGAGAAGCAGCGCGTGACGCAGACGCAGCCCGAGACATCCGGTGACGGGACAAGCGCGGGCGTGAAGAACGCCGAACCCACCGGGGGAACGCGCGCCTGGCTCGTCTGGGCCGTGGCGGTGGCCGGCTACTTCCTGGCCATGCTGCACCGCAACGGTCTCGGGGTGGCGGCGCTGGAGGCCCAGGCCCGGTTCGACGCCGGCCCGGCGCTGCTCTCCCTGCTGCCGATGCTCCAGCTCCTCGTCTACGTCCTGCTCCAGGTGCCCGCGGGACTGCTCGCCGACCGCCTGGGCCCGCGCTTCACGCTCGGCATCGGCATGGCCGCGATGACGCTCGGCGCCGGGCTCTTCGCCCTCGCGCCCGTCGTGGAGCTGGCGGTCGCCGGACGGTTCCTCATCGGGCTCGGCGACGCCCTGGTGTTCCTCAACGTCATCCGGCTCGCCGCACTGTGGTTCCCGCGCTCGCGCTACGCCCTGGTCAGCGGGCTCACCGGCGTGGTCGGCGGCACCGGGCAGGTGGCCAGCGCGGCGCCGCTGGCGTGGGCCCTGGGCGGGTTCGGCTGGGAGGCCGCCTTCCTGGCCACCGCCGGTCTGACCGCCCTGATGGCGCTGCTCGTGCTCCTGGTCGTCCGAGACCGCCCGGCCGGCGCCGGCGGGCACGCCACCATCGCCGCGCCCATCTCCCTCTGGGCGGCGCTCAGAGAGGCTCTGGCGGCCCGGGGGCCGCGCATCGGTATGGCGCACCACGCGGCCGTCATGGCGCCCTTCACGATGATGATGGTGCTGTGGGGCTACCCCTTCCTCGTGGGCGGCCTGGGGCTGTCCGAGGGCACGGCCGCGGTGACCCTGACCGTGCTGGCCGCGGGCGGGCTGTGGGTGGCGCCGTTCGTCGGGGTGCTGATCGGCCGCAACCCGAACGTGCGCGGCGGCCTCGCGCTCACCCTGGGGACCGCGCTGAGCCTGGGCTGGCTGCTGCTGGTCGTCTGGCCGGGCGGCGCGCCCCTGGCGGTCGGCATCGGGGTGCTCGCGGTCAGCGCGATCGGGCAGACCCTCGCGCCCACCGTCTCCTTCGACTTCGCGCGCGACGGCATCCCGGCCAGCCGGACCGGTGTGGCCTCCGGCCTGGTCAACATGTCCGGCTTCACGACCGCCGTGGTCTGCACGGTGCTCGCCGGGGCCGTCCTCCAGGCGCTCCCCGAGGGGCCGACCGCGTTCCAGCTCGCGTTCGTGCCGATCTGCGCGACGACGGTGTGCGCGACGGTCGTGCTCTACGTCTTCATCCTGCGCCGCTCGCGCGCCTAGCGATCCCGCGCACCTTCGGGGGCGACGGTGGTCCGTCGCCCCCTCGGCCCGGCCCGGTGCCGCCCGCGCGGATGTGGGTAGGCGGGGGGTATGCACGAGATCGAGACCCTCTACCGCCGCTGGCTCTTCGAGGTGTGGTCGGGCGACTTCGACGTCGTCGACCACATCCTCGCCCCCGACTTCGTCGGGCACTGGCCCGGATTCGACGTCCACGGACCCGCCGGGGCGGTCGAGCAGGTCCGGCGCTCGCACGAGTACTTCGACGACATCCGCACCGTCCTGGACGTGGGCCCGGTGATCGGCGACGGTATGGTCGCCGCCCACTGGACCTTCCACGGCTCCTACCGGGGCGGGATCCCCGGCGCGGACGCCGCGCCCGGGACACCGGCCTCGCTCGTGGGCAGCGACGTCTTCCGGGTCGCCGACGGCCGCTTCGCGGAGTACTGGGTCGTCTCGGACGCCGCGGGCATGATGCGGCAGCTGTCCGGTGGGACCGACCCGTCGGGGCCGTGAAGACCCTCGTGTCCGGTCATGAGCGACGCCGGCTGGCCCGGGGCCTTCGACGAGCGGACGCGGGGCGTGCCGGGGCCTCTCCCCGGCGGTGTCGAGGCACCGATCCTGCGCCGTCTGGGCCTGCGGCCCGTCACCACCACGACGCCCTTCGTCTGGTCCCCGACCGCCTGACCCGGGCTACGCCCGCGGTCCGTCGATCGTGCACGGGAACGGGCGGGGCGGCCCGAAGGCCGTCCCGCCCGTCACGTCGTCGTGCCGTCCTCCTGGGACGCGGTCCCTAGAAGGCGGACTCGGGCACGTCCATCAGGTCCAGGTTCACGCCCTGGGCGATCTTGAGCTCGGCGGCCAGGCGCGGCAGGAACTGGTCGGCGAAGAAGCGCGCGGCGGCGATCTTGCCGGTGTAGAAGTCCTTGTCCGCGGCGTCGGCGCCGTCGACCTTGGTCAGCGCGACCTCGGCCTGGCGCAGCAGCAGCCAGGCGAGGACGACGTCGCCGAAGGCGAAGAGCAGACGGGTGGAGTTCAGGCCCACCTTGTACAGCTCACGCTTGTCCTCGGCGGCGGCCATCGCGTGGCCGACCATGAGGCCGACCATCTCCTCGACGTTCTCGGCGGCCTCCAGGAGCAGCGCGCGCTCCTCCTTGAGCTGGCCGTTGCCGGCCTCGCTCTGGGCGAAGTCCTTGATCTCGCCGGCGAGCTTGCCCAGCGCCGCGCCGCCGTTGCGGACGATCTTGCGGAAGAAGAAGTCCTGCGCCTGGATCGCGGTGGTGCCCTCGTAGAGGGTGTCGATCTTGGCGTCGCGGATGTACTGCTCGATCGGGTACTCCTGCAGGAACCCGGAACCGCCCAGGGTCTGGAGGGACTCGGCGAGCAGCGCGTAGGAGCGCTCGGAGCCCACGCCCTTGACGATCGGCAGCAGGAGGTCGTTCATGGCCTCCAGCTCGGTGACGTCCTCACCGGCGTCCTTGGCGATCTGGATCGCGTCCTGCTGCGTGGCGGTGTAGATCACCAGCGAGCGCATGGCCTCGACGTAGGCCTTCTGCGTCATGAGGCTGCGGCGCACGTCCGGGTGGTGGGTGATGGTGACCTTGGGGGAGTTCTTGTCCCCGGCCAGGTCGTTGCCCTGCACCCGCTCCTTGGCGTACTCCAGCGCGTTGAGGTAGCCGGTGGAGAGCGTGGCGATCGCCTTCGTCCCGACCATCATGCGCGCGTACTCGATGATGAGGAACATCTGGCGGATGCCGTCGTGCTTGTCGCCGACGAGGTAGCCGATGGCGGGGTGCTTGTCGCCGAAGGTCAGCTCGCAGGTGGTGGAGGCCTTGAGGCCCATCTTGTGCTCGACGTTGGTCACGTAGGCGCCGTTGCGCTCACCGAGCGAACCGTCCTCGTTGACCAGGTACTTCGGGACCAGGTAGAGCGAGAGGCCCTTGGTGCCGGGGCCGGCGCCCTCGGGGCGCGCCAGCACCAGGTGGAAGATGTTCTCGGTCATGTCCTGCTCGGCCGAGGTGATGAAGCGCTTCACGCCCTCGATGTGCCAGGTGCCGTCGCCCTGGTCGGTGGCCTTGGTGCGGCCCGCGCCGACGTCCGAGCCGGCGTCCGGCTCGGTCAGGACCATGGTGGCGCCCCAGCCGCGCTCGATGGCGAGCTTGGCGAACTCCTTCTGCTTCTCGTTGCCCTCGGCGAAGAGGATGCTCGCGAAGCCCGGGCCGGCGGAGTACATGTGGACGGCGGGGTTCGAGCCGAGGATGAGCTCGGCGGCGGACCACACCAGGGAGCGGGGGGCGCCCAGGCCGTCCAGCTCCGGGGGGAGGTCGAGGTTGTACCAGCCGGCGTCCATGTAGGCCTGGTACGACTTCTTCAGGCTCTCGGGGATCGCGACGGTGTTGGTCTTGGGGTCGAAGACCGGCGGGTTGCGGTCCGCGTCCTCGAAGGACTCGGCGACGACGCCCGTGGCCAGGCGGTTGACCTCGCCGAGGATGGTCCGTGCGGTCTCCTCGTCGAGCTCTTGGAAGGGGCCCTTGCCCAGTACGTCCTGGCGGTTGAAGAGTTCGAAGAGGTTGAACTCGATGTCGCGCAGGTTGCTCTTGTAATGCGTCATGGACAGCTCCGCTGTGTGTCCCTGGCCGCGGTGTCTGTACACGCGGATCTACCGACTAGTAACAAGTCAATGTTACTACCCGGTAGTAGGAGACGCCAGCACTGGGAGCGACTTGTGTCGACAAACTCACGCATGAGAGACAGAAAGCCTGCTGTGTAGGTATACCGGACTTCCCTGACGGAGGATGGAACCGCTCCCGAAACTCTGACCCGCCGTCGCCGGGCACGCACCCGGATGCGCCCGCCGCGACCGGCGGGGACCTCCCGGAGCCGGAGCCGTCACCGTGCCGGGGCCTTGGCCTGCGCGCGCACCACGAGGGATGATGGAGCCATGGTCAGGCGCGTGTCCGGGGACCCCGCCACCGGTCCCTACGAGGGCGGCCCCGAGGAGGCGGACGACGAACGCCGCGGTGCCCAGGAGGCACGGGCGCGGCGAGAGGCCGCGCCCCGGCCCGTGCCCGGTCGCGCCGGTCCGCGCCGCCACCAGTACCGGTGCCCGCGCTGCGGCGGACTGTGGCCGTCGGGCTGGCCGGGGGCCCGGACCCCGGGCGGGGGCCGCCGCCCCCCGGAGCCCCGCTGCCCCGACTGCGGGTACCCGGGCGCGGCGGCCGGTGACGACGTCCCCGTGGCCCGCGAGCACAGCACCATCGACCTGCACTGGCTGATGTCCCGCTTCGCGCCCCTGGACCCCGGACCCTGCCCGGTCTGCGGCGCGCGGCGCGAGTTCGCCGACGCGGGCCTGGCCCCCGGGACCGTGTACCGCCCCCTGGACTGGGCGTGTCCCAGCGACGACGCGTGGTCGTCGCGGTTCGACCCCGACGGCCACTACTGGACCGCGCTGGAACCCGTGCGGTGGGAGTCCGAGGCGGCGCACCACGCCTACTGGCTGGCCGCCGACCTGCTGCGGGTGGCCGCGCAGGCGGGAGAGGTGACCGAACTCCCGATCGGCGCCGAGTACCAGTCCCTGGACGGCGGCGGCGAGTACTGGGTGTACGACGAGGGCGGATGGCGGCTGGCCTGCGAGATCTGAGGCCCTCGGCACCGCTGGACGGATCGGTGTCACCGGCGCCCGCCGCGCGCTTCTATGCTCGGACGTGCACGAACACCTGATGTGGGGGGCCACGACACCATGCTGGAGCTGCTGCCCGGGCTCGTCCGGATCTACGAGGGGTGGGCCGAGCGCTACCCCGGCGTCGAACCGCTGACCGTCCAGTTCGCCGCGGACGGGGACAAGGACGGCCTCGACGGGGTCCTCGCCTACCCGCTCGAGGGGCACTGGCTGCTGGTCACCTTCGGCCTGACCGAGCTGGGGGAGAAGACCAGCGAGCAGTCCGCCGTCTCCGGCGCCGGCTTCGAGTTCACCTGCCGGATCCCGCGCGAGCCCGACGAGACGTCCGTTCCCGCCTGGATCCTGCGCGTACTGCACGCCCTGGCCGACCGCTTCCTCGCCGGAGTCGACCTGGACGTCGGCCACTGGATCGTCACCCCCTCGCCGCTGGGCGGCGACCCGGCCAACGGCGACATGACCTCGCTCGCGATCGTCCCCGACGTCGACCTGCGGTTCCTGGACACCGACAACGGGCTCGTGCTGTTCTTCCAGATCGTCGGGCTCCTGGCGGAGGAGGGCGAGGAGGCCCAGAAGGCCGACACGGTCGCCCCCCTCATGGCGCTCCTGCGCGACCGCGACCCGAAGATGATCACGGACCCCGGGCGCGAGCCCGTCCGCATCTGAGCCGAAGGCCGCCGTCCCGCACGGGACGGCGGCCCTCCACCGGCGGGTCCACCGGGTCGCCCGGGCACGCGGGGCTCCCCGGTCTCCCCGGTCCGGCTACCGCTCGGTGGCGCGGTCGATGGCGGTGCCGATCGAGCCCACCCGGTCGGCGAGCAGCCCCATCGCCCCGATCGCCCGGGTCATCGGGTCGTCCTCGGAGCCGCCCAGCGCGCGGCCGCGCAGGAAGCCGTCCTTGACCTGCGCCCACCGGTCCTTCTGCTCCGGGGTCATCACCCCGCGCAACTCGGCCAGCTTGAGCAGGTTGGCCTCGGCCCCCGAGGTCAGGGTCTGTGCCTCGCCCAGGTAGTGGTCGTCGATCACGGCCTCGACCTCGGCGTCGTTCATCACCGGAACGATCTTCTCCGCCAGCCGGTTCATGTTCCGGTACGACCCCTGCAACTGGAACGGCGGCTCCGAGCGCGCGTCCTCGGACTGGGCGGCCGAGGCGATGTAGGCCCGGTTGTTGGCCAGCACGACCTCCTGCACCCGCAACAGCTTGCGCAGGACCGACAGGATCCGCTCCACCTCCGTCGCCGAGTAGGGGTGCTTCAGCTCGTCCGTGCCGACCGACTCGTCGCCCCGGGCCATGCGCACGAACGTGTACACGTCCTCGCGGTCGCGTGACGACAGCGGCGACAGGGTCGGGTTGGAGGTGAGCGCGTTCTCGATGTAGCTGAGCGCGAACAGTTCCTCCTTGCCCGAGAGCACGTCGCCCAGGTTGTACACGTCGGCGCGGTTGGCCAGCATGTCCGGGATCCGGAACCGCTGGCCCTGCTCGGTGTAGGGGTTGCCGGCCATGCACACCGCGAACCGCTTGCCCCGCAGGTCGTAGGTGCGCGTGCGGCCCTCCCACACGCCCTCCATCCGGCGCTGCCCGTCACAGAGCGAGATGAACTTCTGCAACAGCTCCGGATTGGTGTGCTGGATGTCGTCGAGGTACAGCATGGTGTTGCTGCCCATCTCCAGCGCGAAGGAGATCTTCTCGACCTCCTGGCGCGACGTGGCGTCCGGTGCGTCCTCCGGGTCGAGCGAGGTCACCGCGTGCCCCAGGGCCGGTCCGTTCACCTTCACGAACACCAGGCCCAGGCGGCTCGCCACGTACTCCATCAGCGTGGTCTTGCCGTACCCCGGCGGGGAGATGAGCAGCAGCAGACCGCTCTGGTCCGTGCGCTTGTCGTCGCCCGCCGCGCCCAGCTGCTTGGCCAGGTTGTCGCCGATCAGCGGCAGGTACGACTCGTCCAGCAGCCGGTTGCGGACGAACCCGCTCATCACCTTCGGCTTGTACTCCTCCAGCCGCAGCCGTTCGCGCTCGGCGGCCACCAGCTCGTTGCGCCGCCGCTGGAAGTCCCGGTAGGCGGGTACGTCCCGCTGCCGGAACGCGCGGGTGCGCGGCAGGATCTCGTCCAGGCGCACCTCCAGCGACCGGTCGCGCACGCGCGGGTGCGAGCCGAGCAGGCCCGTCACCCTCTCGTGCACCGCCGCCGAGGACTCGTACCGCTCCACCCCGCGCCCGGTCAGCTCGATCACGGCCGCCTCGGGCAGGTCGCCCGCGTCGAACGAGCCCTCCTCCAGAGTGGTCGCGAAGGCGTCCAGCCACGCCGTCACCAGCTGGTGGCGCGCCGCCACGTCGCCGTCCAGCCGGCGCAGGTCCTCGGCGAAGGCTCGGCGCGTGGTCTCCTGCGCGCTGCCCAGCGCCCGGTGGAACCGGTCCAGGAGCAGCCTGGCCCCCGCGCCGGACACGAACCCCCGCTCCGACGCGCCGTCCGCGGCCAGCTCCTCGAAGAGGTACTCGCCCACCAGGTCCAGCTCGGTGTCCTGGTACAGCCCGGTCTCCGTGAGGAACGCGTCCACACCCCGCGCCAGCTCCCCGCGCAGGCCGTCGATCGCCGCCGACCGGCGGGCACCGAACACCTCCCGTGCCCGCGCCAGCGACCCGGCGCGCGTGCGCCAGGCGGCCCGCTGGTCCTCGTCGGTCCCGTGGGCCCAGAACAGCTGGGCGACCGCGCGCGCGGGCCCGGGGTAGCGCAGCAGCCCGGCCCCGGTCCGCAGCCGCAGCAGAGCGGACAGGATCCGGGCGGCGTCGTGGTCGTGCACGCCCCGCTCGTAGCCCTCGTCGTAGCGCGTCTCGGCGACCCCGCGCACGATGTCCAGCAGCGACCCCTCGGACCGCACGTCCGCCTCGGCCAGAGCCCGCAGGCTCAGGCCGCCCTCGTTCTCTTCGGCGGCGCCCAGGATCGACGTGGCCAGGTACTCGGCCCGGTACACCGCCTCGCTCTCCGACACCAGCAGCCGGTCCCACAGGTGCCGGGTCTCCTGGAACGCCGCGTCGGTGACCGGCGCACGGAAGTCGGTGCCGGTGACGGCGACCGACATCTCCCCCTGGTGCGGGGTGAGGGTGAGGTCGATCGGCTGGGTGTTGACCGCGAACCGGTGCCGGCCCAGGCGGATGGTCTCCCCGCCCGCACCGCCCTCGAACAGGTCGGCGCGGTCCCGCAGCGCCCGGCCCGCCTCCTGACGGGCCGCCAGGATCTGCCCGTCCAGCTCCTCGGCGCGCACGGTGTCGCCGAGCTCGCGCATCTCCTCGACGGTGCGGCGCAGCCGCGTGACCATCGCGTCGGAGGCGAAGTAGGTGTTGATGTCCTCCTGCGTCGACAGCGTCGAGACCCGGCGGTGCACGCCCTCCAGCACCCGCGCGGCCGACGACGCCAGCCGGTCGGCCCGGCGGGCCCGCTCGTCGACCAGCGACTGCTTGCGGGTGGAGAACGCCTCGTAGACGTCCTCCCGCTTGTCCGACAGCTCCGCGAGGAAGTCGTCGAACTCGGCGAAGCGCGACTCCAGGTTCTCCAGCTGGAGCATGATCCGGCCGAGCTGCTCGTCGCACCGATCGGGGGAGTCCGCGGCCGCGAGCGCCCCGGTGATGGCCTGGCCGAGCAGCGCGAACTCGGCCGCGAACTCCGCCCGGCCCTCCAGGGCCAGCAGCTCCTTGCGCCGCGACTCCAGCGTGGCGCGGGCCCGGTTGATCCCGCCCATCACCTCGCTGATCCGCTCCAGGATGCGCGTGCGCACCTGGGCGTCACCGATGTCGAGCGACCCGATGACCTCGGTGACCACCTGCAGGCCCTCGGTCTGCTCGGCGATGCGCTCGCCGACGGCCGTCGCGGCCGTGACCGCGTCGATCGCCTCGGCGTCCGCCACCAGGCGGTCCACCTCGGAGTGGTATCCGGCGAACGCGTCGTCCTGTTCGAGGAAGGCCACCGTCCGGCGGCCCGCCGCGGCGATCTCCTCGTCCATCCGCCGGTCGAGGCCGTCCAGCCGGTCGGCGTCCGCATAGCGCATCTCGCGCAGCGTGGCCGCCTGCCCCTGGGCGCGGCGCAGCTCGGTCAGCCGCGCCACCCAGCCCTCCGCCGACCGCGGCGCCTCGCCGCGCGCGGTGCGGATGAGCGAGGTCGCGCGGGACTCCGCCTCGGCCAGGGCCTCGGCGGCCTGCCGGGTCAGCGCCTGGACGGTCTCGAACTCCTCCAGGACCTTCTCCGCGGTCGCCCGCACCTGTGACAGCGGCTCCGCCAGGTCGCCCAGCTCCGGCTCGCCCAGCCAGTGGAACTGGTCCGAGACCCGGCGGCACGAGGCGATGAGCGCCTCGAACACCTCGGTGGACGGCCGCATGTCGCTGGCGATGCGCGCCACGGACAGGCACTCCGAGACACCGCGCACGAGGTCGGCGTTGCCGATGCGCTCCAGCGGGCCGGTCCCGGCGGGCTGTGCGGCCGCGTACACGTCGGACACGAACGGGGTGCGCCACACCTGCATCGGGTGCACCCGGGTGGGCTCGCCCGAGCCGTCGCGGAACACGGTCATCGTGCCGTCGTCGAACAGCGAGTAGCCGTGGCAGACGATCGGGTTGGCGACCTCCTTGCGGATGGTGTTGTACGACAACAGCAGGCTTCGGCCGTCCCGCCGGGAGTGGAAGACGTAGAGCACGTCCTCACCGTTGGGCGAGCGCACCACGCGCTCGAACTCCAGGTCGGTGACGTCGGTGTCGAACGTCCGGGCCGCCCCGGTGGACAGGTAGTAGCCGCCGGGGAAGATGAGCCCCTGGTCGTCGGGCAGGCGCTGGCAGGACTGGCCGATGCCGTCGAGCCGCTCGACCTCCTTGGTGCGCGTGTTGAAGACCAGGTACCGCCACGCGGTCTCGTTGTAGGGCAGCACCTTCATCAGGATGAGCGCGCCCACCCTGGCGTAGTGCACCTCGGCGTCCGCCAGGCTCTGCAGCGGTTCGTCGACGGGCTCGGTGTAGATGCCCGCGCCGACCTCGGTGTTGTTCTCCACCTTGACGGTCAGGTCGCCGTTGAGCGTCTCGACGAACAGCTCGTCGAGGATCGAGATGTGCGGGTGCCGCCCGGCGACGTGGTCCTCGCGGGTGGTCTCCACCCACGAGAAGTCGTGCGAGGGCGGGAACACGTGGTCCCGCTCGCCCCGCGCGTCGAGGTAGGCGACCTCGCCGCTGGGCGAGACCGACCACCGCAGCACCCGCACGTCCTCGGTGCGCGGGCCGGTCTGGAACACGGCGAGCAGCCGGTCCTCCACCAGCCGCAGCTGGAGCAGGTGGGCGTCGCGGTAGTAGCGGTAGAGCTGACCGAAGTCCTGCCGGAACCGCTCGTCCCCGAGCAGGCCCGGGGCGGCGTCCCCGGGGGCGTCGGCGAAGGTGAACCCCTCGCCGTCGCGCTCGTACCGGTGCAGCGAGAACACGTCGGGGACGTGGGTCTCCCGCTGCATGCCGATGAAGACGTTGTAGCCGAACAGGATCATGGCGCCGTCGGCGTTCGCGCCGAGGGAGCGCCCCACGCTCACGATGTCCCGCGGCACGCAGTTGTGCTCGGTGCGGATGCGCTCCGTGCCGAGCAGAGCCAGTTCGGTTCCGCCGAACACCTCCAGCCGTCGCTCGTTGAGCGCCTCGGTCCGCCGGGCCAGTTCGCCGGTCTGTTCGCGCAACCGGGCGCGGAGCACCTCGTAGGTGCCCGCGTCCAGCGACTGCGTGTCCACGGCGTCCGACCCGGCGTCGTCGGTCTTCTGGGACAGGGCCTCGGTCACGAGGACGACCTCACTGCTTGACGGGGGCGACGGCGGTCACGGGGAGCTGGTCCAGGCCCAGGGAGCGGGCCGTGGAGAGCAGCGAGTCCAGCTTGCCGCTGTCCTGGCCGCCCGCGGCGATCAGCTTGAGCAGCAGGGCCGAGACCGTGAGGTTCTTGATGTCCTCGGTGTCGGCGTCGGCCAGGAGCCGCCTGATGTCCTCGGTGAAGTTGCCGCCGTTGCCGTTGCCGTTGCCGTTGGTGCTGAGCCAGTGGCCGCCCAGGGCCTGGACGGTGTCGGAGTTGCCGACGAAGCCGTCGACGGCCTTGCCCATGCCGATGGAGTTGACCATGCGGTCGAAGAAGGCGCCGTCGCCGCCGACGATGCTGATGTCGGCGCTCTCCAGGCCGGCGGCCATCGCGGTGGCCTGGGCCTCGGCGACCTGGCGGTGCACGTCGATACCGGCCAGGCGCACCTCCTTCTCGGCGTCCAGGCGCAGGCGGTACTCCTCGTGCTCGCGGCTGACCTGGTCCAGGGCGGCCATGGCGGACGCCTTGTCGGTGAGGCCGGCGGCCTCGGCGCGCAGCTTCTGCTCGATGCCCTCGGCCTCGGCCGCGGCCTTCTCGCGGGACACGACGGCCTCGGCGCGCCCGATCTTCTCCATGGCCTCGGCGTCCTGCTCACGGACCTGGACCTCGGCCAGTCCTTCGGCGGCGGCCTCGGCCTGCAGGCCCTCGGCCAGGCGGATCTTGGCGCGGGTGTCGAGCTCGGCGGCCTGCTGGCGGGCCTCGGCGAGCGTCATCTCCTCGGCGGCGCGGTGCTTGGCCGCGGCCTCGGCGGCCTCGGCCGCCTTGATGTCCTTGACCAGGTTCTCCTGGGCCTCGGCCTCGGCCTGGATGATGATGGCCTGGCGGGTGCGCTCGGCCTCCTCGACGGCGCGCAGCCGCTTGATCGCCTCCTCCTGCTCGGCGACGGTGCGGTCGACGGCGATGCGCTCGCGGACGACGTCGGCGACCTCGCGCTTCTCGGCCTCGACCTCCTTGTCCTTGGCGATGCTGCTCAGCTCGGTCTCGCGCTCGCGGCCGATGACCTCGAGCATGCGGTCCTTCTCGATGCGCTCGGTCTCGATGGCGATGACGCGCTCGCGGTTCTTCTCGGCGACCGCGATCTCGCGCTGCTGGTTCTGGTGCTGGACGCCCAGCGCCTCGCTGGTGCGGATGTTGGCGGTCTCGGCCTTGAGACGCTCCTCGGCCTGCACGCGGGCGGTCTCGGACTCCTCGCGGGCGCGGATGATCTCGATCTCGCGCTTGGCCTTGGCGGCGGCCTCCTCGCGGCGCTTCTCCAGCTCGGCGAGGGTCTCCGCGGTCTCGGTGTTCTGCCGGTCGAGTTCCTTCTTGCGGTCGTTCTCGAACTCGTTGGTGCGCTTGTGCTCGATCGCCGTGCGCTCGGTGATCTTGCTGATGCCCTGCGCGTCGAGGATGTTGTTGGAGTCGTGCTGGTGCAGCGGGGTCTGCTCCAGCTCGTCGATGGCCACGTCCTCCAGGCTGTAGCCGTTGAGGTCGGTGCCGATGAGCGAGACGATCGCGTGCCGGAACTGCTCGCGCTGGGTGAACAGTTCCTCGAAGTCGAACTGCTTGCCGACGGTCTTCAGCGCCTCGGAGAACTTGGAGTTGAAGAGCTCCTGGAGGGTCTCCCGGTCGCTGGCGCGCTCGGTGCCGATGGACTTGGCGACCTTCTTGACGTCCTCGGCCGTCTCGTTGACGCGGACGTAGAAGTACACGCGGATGTCCGCGCGGATGTTGTCCTTGCAGGTGAGGCCCTCGCGGCCGCTGCGCTCGAGGGTGAGGGTCTTGAGCGAGATGTCCATGATCTCGGCCTTGTGCAGGACCGGGAGGACCACGGCGCCCGTGAAGGTGACGTGCACGTCACGGGTCTTGGAGATGATCAGGGCCTTGCCCTGTTCGACCTTCTTGAAGAGCCGCATGATCATGACGACCAGCGCGATGAGGACGATGAGGCCGACGGCCAGGGCGACACCGAAGGTGAGGAAGGTGGCGTTCGCCGCCTCCTGCCCGTTGGTGGTTGTACTCAGGAACACGTAGGGGTCGCTTTCTGGGAGTGGACGTGGGGGCGCGGGGCCGAGCGCCGGGGCGGGTGCGCTGGGGCGCCGTTTCGGAGCTCGTCGGGAGGTGAGACGCGGTCGGCCGCGCGACGGTTCCGCGGAGGCGGCCGGCGGACCGGTTCGGCCAGGTGGCGCGGGGTGGTCGGGAGGCGGGAGGCTCAGCTCCGGCCGGGGTCCAGGGCGGCGTCGAAGTGGGTCACGAGGAAGACGTCGTCCTCGGCCCGGTGGTCGAAGATCAGCGCAGTGCCGCCTAGGGGGAGCACCTCGCCGCCGGTGGTGCGGACGGGGATGGTGATCGCGGCGCCGCCGGAGGTGGTGACCTCGGCCTGGCCGAAGTCCTCGCCGGCCTCGCCGATGCGGATCACGCAGGTGCGGCCCACGAGTTCGTGCTTGGAGCCGCTGGAGCGGCGCGGCAGGAACCGGGCGACGGTCATCGCCAGGCCGCTGGTGACCGCCCAGGCGACGACGAGCGCGATGAGCAGCACGACGGCGCCGAGGGCCAGCAGGAGGGGAGTGGAGGTGATGTCCAGGAGACTGGTCATGATGCCTCCCATCATGCTCACGAACCAGGCGACGCAGACCAGCATCGAAAGCGCGACGGTGACCGGGACGGCGCCCAGCCGGGCCCTGTGCGTGATCGCGCTCAGGCCGGTGGCGGCGCCGTCGGTGTCCACGGCGTCCAGGAGTTCGCTGTCGGTGGCGCCGACGAGCACGAGGACCCAGTAGGCGGCCACGACGACCAGCAGGGGCGTGAAGAGCACCGCGGGGAACCCGAAGGCCGTGCCCAGGAACAGCTCCACCCTCGTCCTCCTCCGTGCCGTGGTCCACGCCCTCGACGGCGCACCGCGCAGGAACCCTACCGAACGCCCCAGCTCAGCTCCTTCGCGGGCGGTGCGGTTGACCGCTTTCGGCCAGGGGCGGTCGTTGGGGAACCGGGCGCGGTCGGGGGCCGTGAGAAAACTCGGAGAAAAAGTTCGGGAGGGTGTCGATCGGCGAGGACCCCGTTCGACGTGTGGATGAGAGCGGGGGAGAACGAGCCCCCCACACCACGGAAGGTGAACACCATGCGCTACCTCATGTCGATCATGTCCAGCCCCGAGTCCGAGGCCGCCGACTACCAGGTCGGTCCCGAGGTCTACGAGGCGATGGCGAAGTACAACGAGGACCTGGTCAAGGCCGGTGTGCTGCTGGCCGGTGAGGGTCTGGCCCCCACGGCCGAGGGTGCCGAGGTCGTGTTCAACGACGGCGGGGTGACCATCACGGACGGGCCCTTCACCGAGGCCAAGGAGTTCATCGCCGGCTACTGGGTCATCCAGGTGTCCTCGCGCGACGAGGCCCTGGAGTGGGCCAAGCGCGTCCCGCACCCCCCGGCGGGCAGCGGTGCCGAGATGAAGCTCCAGCTGCGCCGGATCGGCGAGCCGGAGGACATGGACCAGATGCCCGAGGAACTGAAGGCGCGCGAGCGCGAGCTGCGGAACCAGGGCTACTAGGCACCACGGGTCCGGCCCTGCAAAAGTGTTGCGGTGAGGTGGCTCGCGGTGCTGTGATGGCTCCGTGAGCCACTCGGACGCGACACGCGCGGTGGAGGCGGTCTGGCGCATCGAGTCGGCCCGCCTCATCGGCGCGCTGAGCCGCATGGTCGGCGACGTCGGCCTGGCGGAGGAGTTCGCCCAGGACGCCCTCGTCAGTGCCCTGGAGAAGTGGCCGGAGGAGGGTGTGCCGGCCAAGCCCGGCGCGTGGCTGACCACGGTCGCCAAGCGCCGCATCCTCGACCGCTGGCGCCGCGACGAGCGCTTCCAGGACCGGATGGTCGAGCTGGGGAGTGAGATCGAGGAGCGCGACGGCCAGGCCGAGTTCGACGCGGTCCTGGAGGAGGACTACGGCGACGACCTGCTGCGGTTGATGTTCGTGTGCTGCCATCCCGTCCTGACCACGCAGGCGCGGGTCGCGCTCACCCTGCGCATGCTCGGCGGGCTGGCCACCGACGAGATCGCCCGTGCCTTCCTGGTGCCCGAGGCCACCGTGGCACAGCGCATCGTGCGGGCCAAGCGCACCCTCGCCAAGAGGAAGGTGCCGTTCGAGGTGCCCGTCGGCGAGGACCGCGACGCCCGGGTGGCCTCCGTCCTGGAGGTCGTCTACCTCGTCTTCAACGAGGGCTACGTCGCCACCTCCGGTACCGACTGGACCCGCCCCAAGCTCAGCGAGGAGGCGATGCGCCTGGGCCGGGTGCTGTGCGACCTGCTGCCCAAGGACCACGAGGTCCACGGGCTGCTCGCCCTCATGGAACTGAACGCCTCCCGCTTCCGCGCCCGAGTGGGCCCCGACGGCGCGCCCGTGCCGCTGGACCAGCAGAACCGCGGGCGCTGGGACCGGCTGCTGATCACCCGCGGCCTGGCCGCTCTCGCCCGGTCCGTCCCCGACGACCCCGGGCGGGCCCGCGGCCCCTACTCGCTCCAAGCGGGCATCGCCGCCCAGCACGCCGTCGCCCCCACGGCCGAGGACACCGACTGGTCGGCGATCGCCGTCCTGTACGAGAAGCTGGTCGAGACCACCCGCAACCCGGTGGCCGAGCTCAACCGCGCTGTCGCGGTGTCGATGGCGCTGGGGCCCGAGTCGGCGCTGGGCATCGTCGACAAGCTGCGGGAGGTCGCGGTGATGGCGGACTACCCCATGCTGCCCGCGGTCCGCGGTGACCTGCTGGCCCGCCTCGACCGCGCCGAGGAGGCCCGCGCGGAGTTCGAGCGGGCCGCGGAGCTCACCCGCAACGAGAGTGAGCGCGCGCTGCTGCTGGGCCGCGCCCTGGCCGTCTGACCGGGGCCCGCCCGGCGGCCATCGCTCCGGGCGCCGGTCGCCTTCGGACTCATGGCGCGGCGCCTGCGGTGGCTGGGCCGCACAGCCGTTCCGGATTCTGCTGTGGGCAGGCGGGCCTGGCGTGTGCCTCGGCGAGAGGCCAGACTGCCGCACATGAGACTTCTGATGCTGGGCGGGACCGAGTTCGTCGGGCGGGCCGTCGCCGAGGAGGCGCTGGACCGGGGCTGGGACGTCACCGTCTTCCACCGGGGCACCCGCCCCGCCCCCGACGGCGCGGCCGCGCGCCACGGCGACCGCACCACCGGGAGCGGGCTGTCCGCGCTGGCGACGGGGGAGTGGGACGCCGTCGTCGACACGTGGTCGGGCGCGCCCGCGGCGGTCCTGCGCGCCGCACGATCGCTGTCCGGCCGCGTGGGGCACTACGCCTACGTGTCCAGCCGATCCGTGTACGCCTTCCCCGCGCCCGCCGGACTCGACGAGGACGGGCCGCTGGTGCCCGGAGACCCCGAGGCCGACGCGACCGACTACGCGAGCGACAAGCGCGGCGGCGAACGCGCGGCGGAGGAGGTCTTCGGTGACAGGTCGCTGCACGTGCGCGCGGGCCTCATCCTCGGCCCCCGCGAGAACATCGGACGCCTGCCCTGGTGGCTGGGCCGGATCGCCGAGGGCGGGCCGGTCCTCGCCCCGGGCCCCCGCGACCTGCCGATCCAGTACGTCGACGCCCGCGACCTGGCGGCCTGGACCCTGGACGCGGTCGAGCGCGGCCTCGGCGGCCCCTACAACCTGGTGAGCCCGCCCGGCCACGCGACCATGGGCGACCTCCTGCGGGCGTGCGTCCGGGCCACGGGATCGGACGCCGACCTGCGCTGGACCGACCCCGACACGATCCTGGCCGCGGGCGTCGAACCGTGGTCGGACCTGCCGGTCTGGCTGCCGCCGGGCGAGGCCCACGCGACCATGCACCAGGGCGACGTCTCCCGAGCGGTCGCCACGGGCCTGCGCTGCCGCCCGGTCGCCGAGACCGTCGCCGACACCTGGGCGTGGATGCGCTCCCTGGACGGCCCCGTCCCCCAGCGCCCCGACCGCCCCGCCCCGGGCCTGGACCGAGCTGTCGAGGCCGCGCTCCTGGGAGCCTGAGCGGTCCCGCCTTCCTAACGGGCGTACCGCTTGAGGCCGTCGGTGCTCAACGTGACTCCGACCCCGGGGACCTCGACCGTGTGTCCGTAGCCGAGCTTGGTGATACTGCGGTACCGGCCGCCGACGGGCTCGCTGTGGACGGTGACACTGTCGTCGTCGCGGTCGACGAGCACGTACACGCCGATGGAGCAGGCGGCGTAGGCATGTGCCTTCTCGACCCGGTCACGAGCGTTGGTGTCGGAGTCCCACGAGGTGACCTCGACGACCGCCAGGATCCCCTGGGGGTCGGCCCACTCCCCCTGCCCGGCGAAGTGGTCGATGGGTGCGAGGATGCCGTCCGGGCGCGCGCGGCCCTTTCGGTAGGAATCCACCTTCAGGCCCTGGCCCGTGACGTTCAGGTCCAGGTCCGCTCGCTGGGTCATGAACTGGCGCATCAACCACATGAGGATCGCGTTGTGGTCGCTGTCGGGCACGGTCCGGATCTCCATCTGGCCGTTGAGGTATTCGAGGATGACATCCTCGCGGGCAGCGGCCTGGGCGATGATCTCGAACTGTTCGACGCTCAGTTTCTCGGCAGGGGATCTCGGCGAGTGGTGTTCGATCACGGTCATGGTGCGGCCCCTTCTGCCGTGGATACAGGACCCAGGACGCATCGTGGACTCCTGGGACCAGGGTACTGGGAGAACCACGCCTGATCCCTGGTATCCGTGCGGACGAAGGGGCTGCCGGGGGCCGCGCCCGCGCGGGCGCGGCCCCCGGCAGCGGGCGTCACAGCTCCGGTTCGACGGCCTTCTTCGGGGTCACGCGCAGCTTGTCCGTGGCCTCGTCCACGTCCACCACCACCGTGTCGCCGTCGGCCAGCTCGCCCGACAGCATCTCCCGGGCGAGCGGGTCGCCGATCGAGGACTGCACCAGGCGGCGCAGCGGGCGGGCCCCGTAGCTGGGGTCGTAGCCGGTCAGCGCCAGCCACTGGCGGGCGGCGTCGGTGACCTCCAGGCCGAGCTGCCGGTCGGCCAGGCGCCGCACCAGCTTGTCGACCTGCAGGTCCACGATCTTCGTGAGGTCCTCGGTGGACAGCGCGTCGAACATGATCACGTCGTCCAGCCGGTTGAGGAACTCCGGCTTGAAGGTCGAGCGCACCACGTCCATGACGCGCTCGCGCCGCACCGACTCCTCCAGCGACTGGTCGACCAGGAACGGCGACCCGAGGTTGGAGGTGAGGATGAGGATCGTGTTGCGGAAGTCCACGTGTCGGCCCTGGCCGTCGGTCAGCCGACCGTCGTCGAGTACCTGGAGCAGGGTGTCGAACACCTCCAGGTGGGCCTTCTCCACCTCGTCCAGGAGCACGACCGTGTACGGGCGCCGGCGCACCGCCTCGGTGAGCTGGCCCCCCTCCTCGTATCCCACGTAGCCGGGAGGCGCGCCCACCAGGCGCGACACCGTGTGCTTCTCGGAGTACTCGCTCATGTCGATGCGCACGATGGCGCGCTCGTCGTCGAAGAGCAGCTCCGCCAGCGCCTTGGCCAGCTCCGTCTTGCCCACGCCCGTCGGGCCCAGGAACAGGAACGAACCCGTCGGACGGTCGGGGTCGGAGATCCCCGCCCGCGCCCGGCGCACCGCGTCGGAGACCGCGCCCACGGCCTGCCTCTGGCCGATGATGCGGCGGCCCAGCTCCTCCTCCATACGCAGCAGCTTGGAGGTCTCGCCCTCCATCAGCCGCCCCACGGGGATGCCGGTCCAGGCCGAGACCACGTCGGCGACCTCGTCCGCGCCGACCTCGTCCTTGACCATCGTGTCGCCGGTGCCCTCGGCCGCGGCGTGCTCCTCCGCCTGGGAGGCCTCCTCGATCTGCTTCTCCAGGGTCGGGATCTCCCCGTACATCAGCCGGGAGGCCGTGTCGAAGTCCCCCTCGCGCTGGGCGAGCTCGGCGCGGGTGCGCAGGTCGTCCAGCTGCCCCTTGAGCTCACCGACCCGGTTGAGGCCGGCCTTCTCCTGCTCCCACCGGGCCACGAGCGCGTTGAGCTGCTCCTGCCGGTCGGCCAGGTCGGCGCGCAGCCGGTCCAGCCGCTGGCGGCTGGCCGGGTCGGACTCCTTGTCGAGCGCCATCTCCTCCATCTTCAGGCGGTCGACGGTGCGCTGGAGCTCGTCGATCACCACCGGGCTGGAGTCGATCTCCATGCGCAGCCGCGACGCGGCCTCGTCGATGAGGTCGATGGCCTTGTCGGGCAGGAAGCGCGCGGTGATGTAGCGGTCGGACAGGGTCGCGGCGGCCACCAGAGCGGCGTCGTTGATCTGGACCTTGTGGTGCGCCTCGTAGCGCCCCTTGAGCCCGCGCAGGATGGCGATGGTGTCGGCGGACGACGGCTCGCCCACCATGACCTGCTGGAAGCGGCGTTCCAGCGCCGGGTCCTTCTCGATCTTCTCCCGGTACTCGTCCAGCGTGGTCGCGCCGACCATGCGCAGTTCGCCGCGCGCCAGCATGGGCTTGAGCATGTTGCCCGCGTCCATCGCGCCCTCGGCGGCGCCCGCGCCCACCATGGTGTGCAGCTCGTCGATGAACGTGATGACCTGGCCCTCGGACTCCTTGATCTCCGAGAGCACCGCCTTGAGCCGCTCCTCGAACTCGCCCCGGTACTTGGCGCCCGCCACCATCGCGGACAGGTCCAGGCTCACCAGGCGCTTGCCGACCAGCGACTGCGGCACGTCCCCCGCCACGATGCGCTGGGCCAGGCCCTCCACGACCGCGGTCTTGCCCACACCCGGCTCGCCGATGAGGACCGGGTTGTTCTTGGTGCGGCGGCTCAGGACCTGGATGACGCGGCGGATCTCCCCGTCCCGGCCGATCACCGGGTCGACCTTGCCCTCGCGGGCGCGCTCGGTGAGGTCCACACCGAACTTCTCCAGCGACTGGTAGGTGTCCTCCGGGTTCTCCGAGGTCACCTTCCCCGTTCCGCGCACGCGCTCGAAGCCCTCCAGCAGCGCGTCCGGGGTCGCTCCGGCCTCGGTGAGCAGGCGCGCCGCCTCACCGCCGTCGGCGGCCAGCCCCACCAGCAGGTGCTCGGTGGAGACGTACTCGTCCTCCATCCGCTGCGCGCGCTGGGCGGCGGTGTTGATCGACACGATGAGCTGGCGCGAGGAGCTGGGCGAGCTGACCGTCGATCCGGCGGCCCGGGGCAGCACCGCGATCGCGGCGTCGACCCTGTCCCTGAGGTCGTCGGGGCTCGCGCCGACCTCCTTGAGCAGGGGGCGTGTGACGCCCTCGGCCTGCTCCAGGAGCGCGGCCAGCAGGTGCAGGGGTTCGACCTGCGGGCTGCCGTCCGTGGTCGCGCGGCGGATGGCCACCGACAGAGCCTCCTGGCTCTTCTTGGTGAGCTTGTAGTCCATCTACGGTGACTCCTTTCACAAGTAGTGTCACGCAGAGTGAGAATCGATGGCCTGTCGTGCCCCTCGTGTCCGCGCGGAGCCCTGTCGGTCCTACCGGTCCTTGAACGAGTCGGGTCGGTCGGTGTCCTCGGTGGCGGAGTGGTCCTGTCCGGTGCGCCGGGTCTCGTCGTCGGGCGGTTCGGCGGTGTTGAAGATCGTGACGCGTGTGCGGCGCACGAGTTCCCCGCGCACCGCGCCGCCGGACTCCGGCGGCCGCCCGCCGCGCCGGGCCACCGCCCGACGCGCGGCCTCCAGTTCGTTGGCCAGGTGGAACACCTGCTCGCGCAGCTGTTCCACCTCGTGCCCCAGCTCCAGGATCCGCTTGATCCCGGCGAGGTTGATGCCCTCCTCCTGGGACAGCCGCTGTACCTCGCGCAGCGTCTGTACGTCCCGCATGGAGTACCGGCGGCCCCGGCCGGACGCGCGGCCGGGTGAGACGATCCCCAGTCGGTCGTACTGACGCAGTGTCTGCGGATGCATCCCGGCCAGCTCGGCGGCCACCGAGATCACGTAGACCGGGGCGTCAGCGCCGAAGGAGTTCACGTCGTTCACGCACCCTTCGCCCGCGCTTCGAGCCCGTCGCGCGGGTCGTAGTCGGACGTCGCGGCGCGGAACTTCTCCAGCGCCTCACGAGCGTCGCCGTTCAGAGTCTTCGGCACCGTGACCTCGACCGTGACCAGCATGTCGCCCATGGTGCCGTCCTTGCGGGTGGCGCCCTTGCCGCGCACCCGCAGCTTGTGCCCGTTCTGCGTACCCGGCGGGATCTTCACCGTCACCGGGAAGCCGGTGAGGGTGGGGATGCGCACCTCCGAGCCGAGCACGGCCTCGGGGAACGTCACGGGCACGGTGATGGTGATGTTGTCGCCGCTGCGGCCGAACACCTGGTGTCCCTTCACGTGGACGACGACGTAGAGGTCTCCGGCCGGGCCCCCGTGCTCGCCCGGAGCGCCCTTGCCCTTGATCCTGATGCGCTGACCGTCGGACACGCCGCCGGGGATACGGGTCTGGATGGTACGGGTGCTCTTGCCGCGCCCGCTGCCGTGGCAGGTCACGCAGGGGTCGTCGACGACCAGGCCGCGCCCCTTGCACTCGCTGCACGGCTCGGACAGCGAGAAGCCGCCGAGGTTGGTGTTCTCATGCCCCGTGCCGCTGCACTTGGGGCACATCCGCGGGGCGGTGCCGGCCTTGGCGCCGGTGCCCTTACAGGTGGGACACGGCGCCTCGCTGGTCAGCTGGAAGGAGCGCGTGACTCCCTCCGCGGCCTCGCGGAAGGTCATGGTCGTCTCGGTCTCGACGTCGGCACCGCGTCGGCTGCGGGTGGTGGTCCCGCCGCGGCTGCGGCCCCCGAACAGCCCGCCGAACAGGTCGCTCAGGCGTTCGCCGCCGGGCGCGCCGCCGGTCCCCTGCCCGAAGAGGTCGCCCATGTCGAACCCGCCGGGACCGGCACCGCCGCCCGGGCGGTAGGACCCGCCGAACAGGGACCGCGCCTCGTCGTACTCCTTGCGCCGCTTCTCGTCCGACAGGACGTTGTAGGCCTCGGAGATCTCCTTGAAGCGGTCCTCGGCCTCGGGATCGTCGGTGTTGGCGTCGGGGTGGCTCTCCCGGGCCAGCTTCCGGTAGGACTGCTTGATCTCGTCCTTCGAGGCGGTCTTTGAGACTCCGAGGACCTTGTAGTAGTCCTTCTCCAGGTAGTCCTTGGTGCTCATCGACTGGTGCCTTCTCCCCGCTGGTGCCGGTTGCGTCCGATGCTTCCACGTGTCCCCGGGCCACCGGAGGCCGGGGTCGCCCTCCGGCCGCGGCCACCGCGGGAGCGGCGGCCGCGGCCGGGCGGTGCGTGCCTCCCCGCACCGCCCGCGGGCGCTGCGGGGACGCGGCCCCTACTTGTCGTTCTCCGACCCGTCGCCCTCGGAGGAGTCGTCGGCGTCGGCGCCGGCCGGCTCAGCGGTGTCCGCCGCCGCCTCGTCGCCGCCCTCCATCGGATCCCCCACGACCACGCGGGCCGGGCGCAGGATCCGCTCACCGATGCGGTACCCGGGCTGGAACACCTCGATCACCGTCTGCGTCGTGATGCCCGGTACCGGAACCAGGGTGAGCGCCTCGTGGAGGTTCGGGTCGAACTCGTCGTCCTTCTCCCCGTACTTCTCCAGGCCCAGCTTGGTGACCAGGGCCTCCAGCGATTCCCCGACCGCCTTGAACCCGCCGGTGAGCTCGTCGTGCTCACGGGCGCGCCCGACGTCGTCCAGGATCGGCAGCAGGTCGCTCACCACCTGGGCGGTGGCCATCTCGCGGACCGCCACGCGGTCGCGCTCGACGCGCTTGCGGTAGTTGGCGTACTCCGCCTGCACCCGCTTGATGTCGTTGGTGAGCTCGACCACCCGCTCGTCCGCGCTGACGGCGTCCATCACCGACTCGGGCGTGTCCGGAACCTCGGAGACGTCCACCTCCTCGGCCTCCACCGCCTCCTCGGCGGTGTCGTCCTGCGGGTTGCGGACCTCACCGGTGTCCGGGTCGATCCGGCGGTTGTCGCGGATCACCGGTCCCTGGTGCTCCTCACCGTCGCCGGTGCCGGAGCTGTTCGTCTTGTCCGACGGCGCCATGTCCGACGCTTCCTCCTTCCTCGTCTCCCAGCGGACAGCGGCTAGGACTGCTTGCCGTTGTCCTCGTCGACGATCTCGGCGTCCACGACGTCGGCGTCGTCGGCCTGGGCACCCTCGGTGCCCTGACCCGCGTCGCCCTCGGCGCCGGCCTGCTGGCCCTGGCTGTAGATCGCGGAACCGATCTTCTGGCTGGCCAGCGCGACCTTCTCGCTCGCGGTGCGGATGGCCTCGACGTCCGTGCCCTCCAGCGCCGTCTTGAGCTCGGTGAGGGCCTCCTCGGTCTCGGTGCGCGCCTCCGCCGGGATCTTGTCCTCGTTGTCCTTGATGACCTTCTCGGTCTGGTAGACGAGGGACTCGGCGTTGTTGCGGACCTCGGCCTCCTCGCGGCGCTTGCGGTCCTCCTCGGCGTACTGCTCGGCGTCGCGGACCATCTTGTCGATGTCCTCCTTGGACATCGCCGAACCGCCGGAGATGGTGACGGACTGCTCCTTGCCGGTGCCCAGGTCCTTCGCGGTGACGCTGACGATGCCGTTGGCGTCGATGTCGAAGGCGACCTCGATCTGCGGGACGCCGCGCGGCGCCGGGGGCAGACCGGTCAGGTCGAAGACGCCCAGCTTCTTGTTGTACTGGGCGATGTCGCGCTCACCCTGGTACACCTGGATCTGCACGGACGGCTGGTTGTCGTCGGCCGTCGTGAAGATCTCGGAGCGCTTGGTCGGGATGGTCGTGTTGCGCTCGATGAGCTTGGTGAACACGCCGCCCTTGGTCTCGATGCCGAGCGAGAGCGGGGTGACGTCCAGCAGCAGGACGTCCTTGACCTCGCCCTTGAGCACACCGGCCTGGAGCGCGGCGCCGATGGCCACGACCTCGTCCGGGTTGACGCCCTTGTTGGGCTCCTTGCCGCCGGTCATCTCCTTGACCAGGTCGGCGATGGCGGGCATACGGGTCGAACCGCCGACCAGGACCACGTGGTCGATCTGGTCGAGGCTGATCCCGGCGTCCTTCATGACCTGCTGGAACGGCGTCTTGGTCCGCTCGACCAGGTCCGAGGTCAGGCGCTGGAACTCCGCGCGGCTGAGCTTCTCGTCCATGTGCAGCGGGCCCTCGGCCGAGGCCGTGATGTAGGGCAGGTTGATGGCCGACTCGCTGGAGCTGGACAGCTCGATCTTGGTCTTCTCCGCGGCCTCGCGCAGGCGCTGGAGGGCCATCTTGTCCTTGGACAGGTCCACGCCGTTGGCGTTCTTGAAGCGCTCGACGAGCCAGTCGACGATCGCCTGGTCCCAGTCGTCGCCGCCCAGGTGGTTGTCGCCGTTGGTCGCCTTGACCTCCACGACGCCGTCACCGACCTCCAGGAGGGAGACGTCGAAGGTGCCGCCACCGAGGTCGTAGACCAGGATGGTGGCCTCGTCCTCCTTCTCCAGGTGGTAGGCCAGTGCGGCCGAGGTCGGCTCGTTGATGATGCGCAGGACGTTCAGGCCCGCGATCGTGCCGGCCTCCTTGGTGGCCTGGCGCTGGGAGTCGCTGAAGTAGGCGGGCACGGTGATGACCGCGTCCGTGACGTCCTCACCCAGGTAGGCCTCGGCGTCGCGCTTGAGCTTCTGCAGGACGAAGGCGCTGATCTGCTGGGAGTTGAAGTCCTTGTCGTCGATCTTCTGCTTCCAGTCGGTGCCGATGTGGCGCTTGACCGAGCGGATGGTCCGGTCGACGTTGGTGACGGCCTGGCGCTTGGCCACCTCGCCTACCAGGACCTCACCGTTCTTGGCGAAGGCCACGACGGACGGGGTGGTGCGGGCGCCCTCGGCGTTGGCGATGACCGTGGGCTCGCCGCCTTCCAGGACCGCGACGCACGAGTTCGTCGTACCGAGGTCGATTCCGACCGCACGTGCCATGGTGCTACCTCCGTCAAAGTTGAGTCGTTCAGGCATAAGTTTGCTTCGCCCGGTGGGAGCTGTCAAATCAGTTGAGCGGACCAGACTCAACTTGGCTCCTATGCCCTGACAACGGACGGCCGGGCGGGGATGTTCCCGGCCTGGGGGTCCTTCACCGGGAACATGGGAGAACCCAGGGAGATCCTTGACTCGAAGACCAGGGGGGCCTCAGGGGCGGGTCAGGGTGCTCCGACCGGTGGCATCACCGATGCCCGCTTGCGTCGTTTCGCCCCGCGCGTCCGCTACACATAGGGGTGTGGGGTGTGTTCGGAGTCAACTCCGGTGCACCCGCGTGATTTCGTTGCAGGGGTGCTGGCTAGCGTTGATGTCCTCACACGCGGCGGCCGATGACGGCCGCGCCATTACTCGCTAGTAACATATGTCTCGACCGCCGGTGTGTGGCGCACCGGACGACGAAGCAGGATGGGAGGCCACGGACGATGCTGTACCTGACACTGGGCATCATCACCTCGGTCTTCGCCGTGGTCGCGTTCACCATGTTCGGTCTGGCCATTCGCCAGATCGTGCGGACAGTGGGCATCGGCCGTCCGGTGGAGCCGGAACGCAAGGGGCCGTTCGGCCAGCGGCTCACGATGACGCTCATCGAGATCATCGGCCACGGCCGCATGCTCAAGCGCCCGTGGGTCGGTGTGGCCCACTGGTTCGTGATGGTGTCCTTCCCCCTGCTGGTGTTCACCGTCATCGAGGCCCAGGGCGAGGTCTTCGACCCGCACTTCCACCTGCCGATCATCCACGACTGGACGATCTACGGCCTGGCCATCGAGATCATCGCGGGCGCCAGCCTCGTCGGCATCCTCGGACTGACCGGCTACCGGCTGCTCAACAGCCCCAAGCGGCTCGGACGCGCGTCCCGCTTCATGCACTCCAAGCACTGGACGGCGTACTACGTCGAGGCCTACATCATCGGCCTGCTCATCGCGATCTTCGCGATCCGCGGCTTCAAGGCCGCCATGGGCGACTTCCCGTTCCCGGTCTGGGCCACCCCGATCTCGCACGCGGTCGGCTCGCTCCTGCCGGGCGAGGCGGCGGTCGCCGAACCCGCGATCGCCTGGATCGCCGCCTTCAAGCTGGTCATCAGCTACATGTTCTTCATGGTGCTGGCGGCCAACCTCACCATGGGCGTGGGCTGGCACCGCTTCATCGCGCCGGTCAACATCTACTTCAAGCGCAAGGCCGACGGCGCGCCGTCGCACGGCGCCGCCAAGCAGATGATGGACAAGAGCGGCACCAAGCCCCTCGACTTCGAGGAGGCCGACCCGGACGAGGACCCGTTCGGCGCCGGCAAGATCGAGGACTTCACCTGGAAGGGCCTGCTCGACTTCAGCAGCTGCACCGAGTGCGGCCGCTGCCAGTCCCAGTGCCCGGCCTGGAACACCGGCAAGCCGCTCTCGCCGAAGAAGGTCATCCTCGACCTGCAGCAGCACGCCTACGAGAAGGCGCCCTACCTGCTCAAGGGCATCACCGAGGAGACCCTCGCCGAGAAGCCCGACGAGAGCCACGCGGGCGTCGACGTCCTCGCCCTCCTCAACAAGCCGCTCGTCGGCACCGAGGAAGAGGGCGGTGTCATCCACCCGGACGAGCTGTGGGCCTGCACCAACTGCGGTGCCTGCGTCGAGCAGTGCCCGGTCGACATCGAGCACATCGACCACATCATCGACATGCGCCGCTACCAGGTCATGGTCGAGTCCAACTTCCCGTCCGAGGCCAACACCCTCCTCAAGAACCTCGAGAACAAGGCCAACCCGTGGGGCATGGCCGAGGACAAGAGGATGGACTGGATCCAGGAGCTCGCCGAGCAGGAGAACCCGGTCGAGGTCGAGGTCGTCGACGACAAGCTGTCGCCGGAGACCGAGTACCTGTTCTGGGTCGGCTGCGCCGGCGCCCTGGAGGACCGCGCCAAGAAGACCACGAAGGCCATCGCCGAGCTGCTGGACATCGCGGGCGTCAAGTTCGCCGTCCTGGGCGGTATGGAGGCCTGCACGGGTGACCCCGCGCGCCGCCTGGGCATGGAGTACGTCTTCCAGATGCTCGCCCAGCAGAACGTGGAGACCCTCAACGAGGCCGGCGTCACCAAGATCGTGGCGAGCTGCCCGCACTGCTTCAACACGCTCGCCAACGAGTACCCGCAGCTCGGCGGTACCTACGAGGTGGTCCACCACAGCCAGCTCCTGGCCAAGCTCGTGGACGAGGGCAAGCTGATCCCCGTCGAGAACATCGACGAGAACATCACCTACCACGACCCGTGCTTCCTGGGCCGCCACAACAAGGTGTACACGCCGCCGCGCGACATCATGGCCAAGGTCCCCGGCGTCAAGACGCAGGAGATGCACCGCCACAAGGAGCGGGGCTTCTGCTGCGGCGCCGGCGGCGCGCGCATGTGGATGGAGGAGCGGATCGGCAAGCGCATCAACACCGAGCGGGTGGACGAGGCGCTGACCACCAACCCGGACACCGTCTCCACCGCCTGCCCGTTCTGCCAGGTCATGCTCGGCGACGCGATCAACGAGAAGAAGTCGCAGGGCGAGGCCAAGGAGTCGCTGGAGGTCGTGGACGTCTCCCAGCTCCTCCTGCGCTCGGTCAAGGGTGAGAACCCGGCCGAGGGCGAAGCCAAGGAGAAGGCCGAGGCCTGATCCGGAGAACGGGGGCCGGGCCGCACAGTGCGGCCCGGCCCCCGCCGCGTGTCCGAGTGCCTGTTCTAGGGCGTGCCGCCGCCCCGGGCCTCGTCGACCAGTTGTTCGGACCGGCGCAGCCCGGTCACGGCCGACATGACATTTGTCAGCGCCCTGCCCGGGACACGCGCTGGCAAGGCCGGTGACAGCGGTGTCTGTCGGCCCGGACCCGGCTCCGGGAAGCTGGGGGACATGACGACGACGGAGAACAGAGACCAGGTCCAGGACACCCCCCGCGACCCTCGCGACACCGCCGCCGACGCGGCGGTCGTGGTGCGCGACCTGCACCAGCGCTATGGCTCCTTCGAGGCGGTCAAGGGCGTCTCCTTCGAGATCCGCCCCGGTGAGCTCTTCGCCCTCCTCGGTACGAACGGCGCCGGCAAGACCACCACGATCGAGACCCTGGAGGGCTTCCGGCGCCCCAGCTCGGGCACCGTGCGCGTCTTCGGGCAGGACCCCTTCGGCCAGCCCCCGGGTGTCCGCGAGCGCACCAACGCCGTCCTGCAGGGCAGCGGCCTGCTGGAGGACCTGAGCGTCCACGAGACCGTGTCGCTGGCCCACGACCTGGCCGCCGACCCGCGACCCGTTCCCGAGGTCCTGGAGCTGGTCGGTCTCGCCGACAGGTCCCGCGTCGCGGTCCGGCAGCTGTCCGGCGGCCAGAAGCGCCGCCTGGACCTGGCGCTGGCCCTGCTCACCCGGCCCGAGGTCCTCTACCTCGACGAGCCCACCACCGGGATGGACGCCGAGGGCCGCATCGAGACCTGGCGGATCATCCAGGGGCTCAAACGGGACGGGACGGCCGTCCTGCTCACCACGCACTACCTGGAGGAGGCCGAGCGGCTCGCGGACCGGCTCGCGATCATGCACCGCGGCGAGGTCCGCGTGGAGGGCGCGCTCCAGGACGTCCTCGCCGGATGGGGGGACCGGGTGAGCTTCGTGGTTCCGGACGAGGTCAGCACGGGCGACCTGCCCAGCGTCCTGGGCGCCGAGGCGGTGGTGGAGACCCACGACCAGGAACTCTGGGCGACCTACACCGTGACCGACGGCGACATGGCCGAGCGCGCGCACCACGCCGTCGCCGCGCTCATGGCCTGGGCCGCCGAGCACCGCGCCGTGCTGCGCAGACTCCAGGTGCGCGGTGCCTCGCTGGAGGACGTCTTCCTCCGGGTCGCCGACGGCGCCGCCGACCTCGTCGGCTGAGGCGGGACCGCGCCCGGAACCGCCCACGGCACCACGCCCCGCCCCCGTCGAGCGACGACACCCCAGCCGAGCTTCGAGAAGAGACCACCATGAGCACGACGCCACCGCCCACCACGTCCGCCGCGTCCACGACCTCCCCCGCGCCCGCCGGGTCCGCCACGGCCGCCCCGGGGACGCGCCCACGGCGCCGCGCGCCCGGCACCCTGAAGCAGCTCGTGCGCCTGACCCGCATGGAGTTCACCCTCTTCGTGCGGTACAAGACGGCCTGGATGTTCCTGGCCCTGCCCCTGTTCTTCAGCTTCATGGCCCTGCAACTGCCCAACGACGAGGTCATCGCCGGCTTCGGCATGGGCGAGATGGCGATGCTCAGCTCCCTCGGCTCCATCAGCCTGATCCTGGGCATGGGCCACGCCTCGAACGTGTTCACCGCCCGACGGGAGTCCCTCGCGCTCAAGCGGTTCCGCGTCAGCGGCGTGAGCCAGCCGGTCATCTTCGGCGGCGTCATCGGGGTGGTGGCGGTCTTCTCCCTGGTGATCGCGCTCATCATCGGCGGGTTCATCGCGGCCATGCCGGACGGGACGCTGCCGCGCGACCCGCTGATGCTGCTCGTCGCCATCCTCCTGGGAAGTGTCGCGTTCTCGCTCATGGGCCTGCTCGTGACCCCGCTGGCGCGCAACGCCGAGAGCGCGCAACTCGCGGTCATGGTGCCGATGATGATCCTCGTCTTCGCGGGCGGCGGCATCATTCCGCTGGAGGCCCTGCCCGAGAGCGCGCGGCAGCTCTTCAGCCTCATCCCGTCGGTGCCCCCGGGCGAGCTCGTGCAGGCCGCCTACACCGGCTACGACGTGTTCGGCGGCACCGCGGGCGCCGAGCCGAAGGGCTACTGGGGCCTGTGGGCCGCGGCGCTGCCGTCGGTCGGGATCATGCTCGCCTGGATCGCGGTCCTGGCGCTCGCGGTGCGGAGGTTCTTCCGGTGGGACCCGCGCCAGCCGTGACCGCGCGCCCGGCCGTGCGGCCCGGGCCGGGTGACCTCGACTACGCTCGTCGGGCGGTTCCGCGCGGCGGATCCGCCCGCGGCCGTCCCCGGCCCGGCCGGGCCCACCGTGAACCGACGAACGGAGTTGGCGTGAACCAGGACGAGGCGGTGGCGAGCGCCGATCCCTCCGGGAAGAACGGCCGCAAGCTCCGCATCACGCGGCGGCTCATCATCGTGACGATGAGCATGATGCCCCTGATGACGTTGTACTGGCCGGCCATGGACGTCGTGGCCGCGGCGGGCGAGGGGCTTTCGCTCTGGCGCTCGATCGCTGGGGCGGTCGTGGCGCTCCCGTTCGCCGTGACCCTCTTCGTCCTGATCCGCCAGCGGATCGGGGTCGACGGCGGGGCCCGTGAGGTCTCCCCCTGGGCCTACTGGGGGTCGCTGGCGCTGACCGCGCTCTGCGCCGGGCTGCTCCAGAACCCGGTGACCATGACGCTCACTCTGGGCACCTGGTGGTGCATCGGTGTGTTCGTCGGGTCGCGCAGGCGCGCCGTCCTGGTCACGCTCGGCCTCCTGGTCACACCCTGGCTCCTGTGGCCGCTCAGCCCCATCGATCTCCACCTGGCCCCCTACGCCCTGGTCTGGGCGGGAGCCGTCCTCTGGTCGGGGCTCCTGGCCGTCGGCTTCCTTATCACCATCTGGATGTGGGACCTGACGCTGGACGCCGTCAACGGCCAACGGGCACGGGCCCAGCTCGCGGTCAGCGAGGAGCGCCTGCGCTTCGCACGCGACATGCACGACCTGCTGGGGCACAGCCTGTCCGCCCTCGCCGTCAAGTCCGAACTGGCCGGCCGACTCGTGGAACGCGCTCCGGAGCGCGCTGTCGCGGAGATGGCGGAGGTGCAGGACCTCGCCCGGCAGGCCCTCCAACAGGTGCGGTCCGCGGTCAACGGCTACCGGGAGGTGGACCTGCCGGCCGAGGTGGGGTCGGTGCGCGAGGTCCTGCGGGCCAACGGCACCGAGGTCACCGTGACCGGTCTGGAGGACCTGGAGATCCCGGTCGGCAAGGCCGTGCTGGCGGCGTGGGTGGTGCGTGAGGGCGGTACCAACGTCCTGCGGCACAGCGACGCCACCGAGTGCAGGATCGGCTTCTCCGTCACGAAGGACACGTCGGTGGGGCCGCGGGCGCTGGTGGTGGAGGTGTTCAACAACCGGGTCAGGGGACCGGGCAGGGCGGACGGCCTGTCCTCCGGCAACGGCCTCTCGGGGCTGTCCGAGCGTGTGGCCATGGGCGGGGGCGCGCTCTCCGCGGCCCGGGCCGGGGACCACGGCTTCCTGCTCCGCGCCATCATCCCGCTCGGGGAGTCCGGCCCCTCGGCCGTCGGCGGTACGAGTCAGAACGACCGTGCCCCGGACGACCGGGCGCGCCGGGACGGTGCGGACGCGGTCGGCTGACGCGACGGCCGACCGCGTCCGCCGATGCCCGCGCGGTGCCGGTCAGCGGGTGCCGACCGAGGCGAAGGCGGCGTCGATGTGCGCGGTCGCCTCATCGCCGCCGGCGGTGTTGACGCCGAGCATGAACGCCCCGGTGCCCTCGTCCACCTCCACCAGCAGGAAGCGACCGTAGACGCCCTCGTCTCCCTCTGTGCCCACGGACACCCCGAACGCCGGAGCACCGTCCACCTCCCTCTCGCCGGAGGGCTCGGCCCACGGTGTCCCGCCGCTGGTGAGCAGTGGGCCCGCGGCCTCCAGCGCCAGCCGCGTGCCGGCGACCGGCAGGGGTTCGACGGCGTTGAGCTCGTGCGTGCCCGTGACGATGAGCGCGTCGGGGTCGTCGTCGGAACCGTGGACCGCGTACGAGGTGTACTCCTCGGGGACCTCGTCGGCGTCGATCTGGTGCCACCCCCGGCCCGGGAGCGTGTAGGCGAGGCGGTCGCCGCCCACGGCCACCGGAGCGGCCGATGCGTCGTCTCCCTGACCGGTTCCGTCCGCGGACTCGCCCGCCCCGGTCGCCTCCGCCCCGGCGTCCCCCTCGCCGGACCCGGTAGCGGACAGCGGCCCGCCGCCGGACAGGAACCATCCCAGGCCGCCCGCCGTGACGAGGAGGAAGAGGAAGGTCACCGCCAGCGCGACCGTCCGCGCGACCTTCGGTGCGGCCTCGCCGCCGTCGACACCGCGCACCGCGCGGCCGGGAGCCGCGCTCTCCGGGCCGCTGCGCCGTTCCCGTGTGTCCGACTCGTCCATGTGCCGCTCCTGGGAGGCCGATCGTCTCGCGGGGCGCGTGCACGCGCCTCCACAGGAGTGTTACCCGGCGGTACCCGCCGCCCAGCGTGCGCTCCGTGGCCGGAACAGGACGCGGGAACGCGGGCGGAGCTGACGCTCTCCTGACACCTCGCCTGCTAGGGCGTGTTCCGCGGAGGAGACCCGTCCCGGTCGGGGCCGCGACGCCGACACGCTCGCACGACCTAGTGCGCCCAGAGGGCCGTCGGCGGTGGCGGCGGTGCCGACGGCAGTGGAACCTCGAAGGCGAGCGGGTGCACGGTCCAGGGCGGGCCAGGGGGCGGCAGGGGAGCGGTCAGGGACCTCGGACCCGGCACGAGGGCCGAACCCGGCACCGGGTCGGCGGCATCGGACTCCCGCTCGTCGGGCGGGGGCGGGGCCGGGTCGGGGCCCTTGCCCGGAACGCGCGAGGGCGGACCGGTCGGGCCGCTCGGCCCCGGCGGTCTGGTGGGTTCGTCGCCACGGCTCGCGGGTCCCGTGTCGGACGCCGTGGCGGCGGGTGCGGGCTGCGGCGCGGGTGACAGGCCCAGGACCCGGTCGATCTCCGCCGGGCGCAGTGGACGGTCGGCGTCGGCCACGGCGATGAGGACCTCGGCGTAGAGCTCGATCTCGTCCAGAGCCACATGGTCGTGCAGGGACTGGCGGTGATGTGGGGGAACGCCGCTGGTCATCGGGTCCTCCCAGGGGTACTCAGGAACGCACACGGGAGAGGGGACGGGGCGAGGCGGATCCGCTCACCGGACAACGCCACCGGGTCTCACCTCCCCTGCATGTCTGGGTCAGGTCCCTGGCCCGCCCGGGCGAGGGGCCATGGGCGTCTGTGCCGTTCGGTGAGCCGCGCTCACCGGACGGTGGAACAGCGTCGCGTGAGCGGGTCGGCGCCCCGGAGCGAACGGGTACGGGCCGGATGCGACGGATGCCGGTCCACGGAACGCCAGGTCTCCCAGGCTACGCGGCGGTGTGGCACCCCGCATGACCCAGGAGGACCAGTGCCGGCCCCACCCGGGTTAGCCACGCGCGCTCGCGCGCGCGGGAGGTCCGGTGCTTTCGGGCCCCTGAGCGGGGGGAACGTACGGCTGGGACGGGGGTGGGGCCGGTCCGGAAATGATCCGCCGCCCTCAACGCCAGGCGACGCCCCGGTGCCGCTCCGCCAGGTCGGCGTAGTGCGTCGGCGTGTGCTCCAGGACGAGGCGGTCGTCGTCGTTGAGGTCCCGGATCACCTTGCCGGGCACGCCCGCCCACAGGGTGCCCGGGGGAACGGTCTTGCCCGGGGGCACCAGTGACCCCGCCGCGACGAGCGCGCCCTTGCCGACCCGGGCCCCGCCCAGGACGATCGCGCCGATGCCGATGAGGGCGCCCTCCTCCACGACTGCGCCGTGCACCATGGCCTTGTGGCCCAGGCTCACGTGGTCGTGCAGGATCGCGGGCTGCCCCGGGTCGGCGTGCATGCCGCACTGGTCCTGGATGTTGACCTTCTCACCGACGATGATGTCCTCGGTGTCGGCGCGCAGCACCGACCCGTACCAGACACTGCTCCGCGCGCCCAGCCGCACGCGGCCGACCACGACGGCGCCGGGCGCGATCCAGGCGGTGGAATGGATCTCCGGCCGCCCGAACGGCGCATCGCCGATCCGTGGTCCCCACGGCCCGCCGCCGCGCGCATCGTCGGCCGCGTTCCCCGGTTCGTGGTCGTTCATGCGTCGCCTCCGTGTGTTCGTGGTCCCCGGGTCGGTGAGACTCACGGGAAGTTGACCGGTCCGCCCCCGTACGGGGATGATCGCGCATACCTTAGTAAGAACGTGACCAGGGTCCGCACGGCGATCTACCCTCACGGCCTCTTGACGCGGCGACGCCGTGCGTGCCTACCTTGGTCGTTCGGACGGTGTCACGACGTTACGCTCCGCTCGCGACCAGTACCCCCCACTGACCGCGGCCGAGTGGCAAAAAGGACACCCGCGTGCGATCAACGCTTTGGTGGAGCCCGTGGGTGTTCCTGTGACAAATGGGTACGGGGCAATTCTCACCTTCTGCGACGTGCAGTCAACGGTGTTAAAGAACAAGAAAGGCACATGAGCGATATGTTGCCGGGCGGCGGACTGCAGCAAGACAGGTTCCCGACAGTGCGCAAGGGCGGCTACGACAAGGCGCACGTCGACGACTACTACGTCCGTATGGACAACCAGTTCAAGGACATGCGCGAGCGCCTGCAGCGCATGGACGACGAGCGGGAGCAGTACAAGCGCGATCTGGCGATCGCTCAGGAGAAGGCCCAGGTCAAGCCTGAGCACGAGCAGATCAGCGAGCGCATGGCCGAGATCCTCCGGATCACCGAGGAGGAGGCCCAGGAACGTCGTTCCAAGGTCGCCGCCGAGGTCAAGGAGTTGGAGCAGAAGGCCCAGGAGGAGATCGCCAAGCTCCGCAAGGACGCCGAGCAGCACGCTGAGCGGATCGTGGCCTCCGCGCGCGAGGAGGCCAACCAGATGGTCTCCAGCGCCAAGAAGGAGACCGACCAGCTGCGTGAGCAGGCCAAGGCCGAGGGCGACCGCCGACTGAGCGAGGCCGAGGCGCGGGCCAAGAAGATCCACGACACGGCGGACCGCAGGCTCGCCACCCTCACGGCCACGCACGCCGAGGCGCTGCGCCGACTCAAGGACATGCACTCCACGCTGGCCGACCTGGTCTCCGCGGAGGACAAGGCCGGCGCGCTGGAGACCGGGCTCGCCCGTGACGAAGCGGCGGCCGAGGCCCCGGCGCAGGCTCCGGCCTCGCACCCCGCGCCGACAGGTTCCGGCAAGCCGGCGCCCGCCAGGCCCGCGGAAGCGGCCAAGTCGGCCGAGCCCGCCAAGTCGGCCGAGCCCGCGAAGCCGGCCGAGCCCGCGAAGCCGGCCGCCGCCCCCGAGCCGGCGCCGAAGGAGGAGGCCACCACCAAGCTTCCTCCGGTGCAGCAGGAGGGGGACGAGGCGACCGTGCGCATCAAGCCGGTGTCCAAGCCCGAGCAGGCCGGCCAGGAGTCGCCGAAGCCGGACGCGCCCCAGAGCGGTGACGCCAAGGCGGCTCCGCCGCAGGGCGCCCGCGTCGCGGGTCCCGCGCCGGGCCAGCAGCAGTCCGGCCAGCCGTCGGGCCCGCAGCAGCCGCACTCCCAGCTGCAGCCCCACCGGCCGCAGCAGGGCGAGCAGGGCCGGCAGGCGACCGGCAAGGAGGACGACGGCGGTGACCCGGGAGTCACCGGTGTCTACCGGCGCCCGGAGGGCAACCGCAACCAGCCCACCCAGCCTCCGACGAGCGACGAGGGCGTGCGGGTCATCCGCAAGCCGTAGGGCGAGCGCGGCGGAAGTGTCGGCACGACGGAACCCGGGGCGGGGACTCAGTCCCCGCCCTCGGTGTTTTGTGGTCCGTTGTAGGCCGACGTCCGCCTTGTCGCAGGCTGTCGGCTACGATGCCGTCAGCCATGATTATCCGCGCGGCCATCCGGTCGGACCTCGGCGCGATCCTGCGGCTCCTCCGTGAGCTCGGCGACGCCGACCACTCGCAGAGCGCGCACGTCCGCATGTCCTCCGCGGCCGTGCGCGCCTGGACGCGTATGGAGAACGACCCAGACCGCACGATCCTCGTCGCCGAGCAGCGCGGGCAGATCATCGGGACCCTGGACCTGCTGGTCGTGGCCAACCTGACCCACGACGCCCAGCCCTGGGCCGTGGTGGACAACCTGGTGGTCGACCCCCTGACCCGCGGCAGGGGCATCGGGCGGGCCCTCATGGACGACGCGGTGGACCGGGCGGCACGCGCCGGCTGCTACAAGGTCGAGCTGCTCTCCCACGAGAGCCGGCACGGCGCCCACCGCTTCTACGCCGCTCTGGGTTTCGAGAACTCGGCCGAGGGCTTCCGGCGCTACCTCTGACCGGCCGAGGCCGGACCCGCGCCCCCGTGCTCCCCGGCCGCGTCCGCCAGGTCGTCCCCCGCGCTGTCCCGCGCACCGTCCTCCGCGCCGCCGTCCTCCGTGCTCGGGGCGGCCGCGGCCTTCCCGCCGCGCAGCGGTGTGCCCTTCATGAACGCCACGGCGATCAGGCCGAGCACCGCGACCGGGATCCCCGTGACGAACACACCCTGCATGGCGTGGTCGAAGGCGCCCACGATGACGTCGCGGACCGGGCCCGGCAGCGAGTGGACCAGCTCCGGCGACCCGGTGGCCGACTCCGCGGCGTCGGCCAGTCCGGTCGCGAGCGCTTGCGCGCCGGGGTCGCCCTCACCTCCGTCCGCGGTCCCCGCCGCCACCCGGGCCCGGGCGGCCTCGGCCGCCGCCGCCAGTTCGCTGTTGAGGCGGGACACCATCACCGCGCCGAACGCGGCCACTCCGGTGGCACCGCCGAGGTTGCGGAAGAACGTGATCGAGGCCGTGCCCGACGCCAGGTCGGCACCGGGCAGCGCGCTCTGCGTCGCCAACAGCAGGATCTGCAGGCACAGGCCGAAGCCGAGTCCCACGAGCGCCTGCCCCGCGACGACCGTCGTCAGACCGGGGTCCAGGTGGGCCAGGCTCAGGGTCGAGAAGCCCGCGACGCACAGGGCCATGCCCACCACCGGGTAGATCCGCCACCGGCCGGAGCCGCTCACCGCGAAGCCGGAGCCGATCGAGGTGACCAGGAACGACCCCACCAGCGGCAGCGTCATCATGCCGGAGACCGTGGGGCTCATGCCGTGCACCATCTGCAGGTACTGCGGCATGTAGATGATCAGGCCGAACATCATCACGCCTACGGCGATCGACCCGATCGCCGAGAGCACGAACGTGCGGTCGCGGAACAGGCGGGTGGGGATGATCGGTTCCTCGGCACGCCGCTCCACGGCGACGGCCGCGACGGTCAGCGCGAGCGCCCCCGCGCCGAGGGCGTACGAGGGCACCGAGTTCCAGGCGAACTGCGTGCCGCCCAGGCTCAACAGCATGATCATCGAGCTGGCCGCGCTGAAGATCAGCCCCGCGCCGAGCCAGTCGACGGGGACGCCCCTGCGGGGGACGAAGGGCACGTTGAGCATGATCTGGATGACGACGAAGGCCACGACCGCCAGCGGCACCGTGATGAGGAAGCACCAGCGCCAGCCGAGCGGGCTGTCCACGAGGAAGCCGCCGACCAGGGGGCCCAGGACCGTGGACACACCGAAGACCATGCCGATGAGCCCGCCGTAGCGGCCGCGCTCGCGTGGGGAGACGACGTCGCCGAGGATGATCATCGGCAGCGTGGCCAGGCCGCCCACGCCCAGCCCCTGGAGGGCACGCGCGGCGATGAGCGTGTTGACGTCCTGGGCGAGGCCCGCGGCGAGCGAGGCCGCGATGAAGACGCCGAGGGCGATCTGGAAGAGGAGCTTGCGCCCCCAGATGTCGGAGAGCTTGCCCCACACCGGTGTCGAGGCGGTCATCGTGAGCAGCGCGGCGGTGGCGACCCAGGCCAGGCGGTCCTGACCGCCCAGCTCGCCCATGATCGTCGGCAGGGCGGTGCCGATGATCGAGTTCGTCAGCATCGACGTGAGCATGGCCAGCACCAGGCCGACCATGATGCGGCGGACGGTGCGTCGGGAGGGCGCGGCGGGCGCGGGGGCTTCGAGGGCCACCGGGGCGGTGGGGAGCGGGGATGCCGGGTTCGGCCCCTGGTCCGCGGACGGGGGCGGCATGTCCGGGAAGGGCCCCGCGGATCGTGCTTTCCTGTGCGTCGACTGCTCCACTGCTGGTCTCCCGATTCCGGACGCGCGAAAAGCCCCGCGGCGCAAGGCCGGGGGCGGCGTCCTCACACAGGTATATGTAAACGCTGTTGACTCTGTCAAATCGGTATCTCTCTGCCCGTTTCGGTAGGCGGTGGGTGCTGCCGGGTGCCAACCTGGAATCCTGGAAGCCAGATCACGGCCGCCGAGAGGTTGTTCAGATGGACCGTCCGGAGCAAACCGGAGGCGGCGCGGCGCCCACACGCGGCCGCGCGGTGACGCGCGCCCGCATCCTGGCCAGCGCGAAGGAGCTGTTCACCGACGAGGGCTACGGCGCCGTCTCCTCGCGCAAGATCGCTTCGCACGCGGGCGTCAACGTGGCGCTCATCAACCGGTACTTCGGAGCCAAGAGCGGGCTTCTGGCCGAGATCCTGCGCGAGGACGGCGTCTTCCCCGGTCTGATCGAGGGGGACCCCGCCACCCTCAGCCGCCGCCTCGCCGAGCACGCCGTGAGCCGCCTGTACGGCGAGGGCTCCCCGCTGCAGCGGGCGCTGGACGACTCCGCGGGAGACCCCGACCTGCAGGCCGTCTACCAGGGGCGCCTGAAGACCGCCATGCTGGACCCCCTGACGGCCTACCTCGGCCGGGAGAACGCGTCCGTCCACGCCTCCCTGGTGGCGGCGGTCATGCTCGGCCTGACCAGGGTCCGCCTCATCGAGGGGGCGACGGCGCTGCGGGCCCACGACCGGTCGCAGCTCACCGACCGGATCGAGGCCCTGCTCGACCTGTGCCTGACCGAGTTCGATCCCCCTGGCGGGGACTGAGCCGTTTGCCGATCCGGCAAGCCTGCTCGCGTGATCGGGGCCGTGGGGGCAAGAGTGGTGCGCGGAGGTGGTCGAGATGCACCACGAGAGCACCGAGTCCGGCGCGCACAGCCTGCCCGAGGAGATGGGCGCGGACTTCTGGAACGAGCGCTACCTGACCAAGGACCGCATCTGGAGCGGCAGGCCCAACCGCCAACTGGTGGCGGAGGCGGCGGACCTGGCGCCCGGCCGCGCTCTGGACGTGGGCAGCGGTGAGGGCGCCGACAGTGTCTGGCTGGCCGAACGCGGATGGCGGGTGACCGCGGTCGACATCTCGACCGTGGCGCTGGAGCGGGCCGGGGCCCACGCCCGCGAGCGCGGGGACTCGGTGGCCGACCGGATCACCTGGCGGCAGGCGGACCTGACCGAGTGGACACCGCCGGAGGCCTCCTTCGACCTGGTGTCCGCGCAGTTCATGCACCTGCGCCCGGAGCCCATGGTCCGGCTGGTCGGCGCGCTGGCCGCCGCGGTGGCACCCGGGGGGCACCTGCTGGTCGTGGGCCACCACCCGGCCGACGTGGAGAACGGCGTGCCGAGGCCGCCCCACCCGGAGATGTTCTACACCGCCGATGACCTCGCCGCCCTGTTGCCGGGCACGGGATGGACCGTGGTCGTGGGTGAGGCGCGCGCGAACTCCCAGACCCTCGACGGCAGGGTCTACGAGGTGACCGACGCGGTGCTGCGCGCCCGCCGCGACCCGAGCTGACCGCCGTCGGTCCTGGCCGGAAGCCCGCCGTGAGGCGGGTGGGGCGATGGCGCGTGGCGCGTGGCGGGTGGCGGGTGGTGGGTGGCGGGTGGTGGGGCTGCGCCGGAGGTGTCTGTTGAGGGTGGTAGCCCCGCTGTGCGCGGAGCGCCCCCGGGGCGATGGTGGGTGGCGGGTGGGAAAGTCGCCCCCCACGGCCCCGAAGCCCTGTGGACGATCGGTCGGCGGCGTATCTTGGGTCACACCGCATCCGGCCGGCCGCGGCCCGAACGGAGGAACCGTGCAGTCCGAGACCGTACTCACCGGCGGCCGCGTGGTTGACGGCACCGGTGGCCCCGCCCGCCGTGCCGACCTCGTCCTACGGGACGGCCGCGTCAGCCACATCGCCCCGCCCGGGCGCGCCCGGAGCACCGGCGAGTCCGTGGACGTCGGCGGGCTGGTCGTCGCTCCCGGCTTCATCGACATGCACGCCCACTCCGACCTCGCGATCCTCGCCGACCCCGCACACGAGGCCAAGACCCTGCAGGGCGTCACCCTGGAGGTCCTCGGGCAGGACGGCCTCGGCTACGCGCCGGTCACCGACGACACGGTGGACGAGATCCGCACCCAGATCGCGGGATGGAACGGCACCCCCGACCTCGACTACGCCTGGCGCGGTGTCGGCGAGTACCTCGACCGGGTCGACGAGGGCGCCGCCGTCAACGCCGCCTGCCTCGTGCCCCACGGCAACGTCCGGATGGAGGTCGTGGGCGGACAGGACCGGCCGCCCACGGAGGCCGAGACCGCCCGCATGCGGGCGATGATCGCCCGGGGCATGGCCGAGGGAGCGCACGGGTTGTCCACGGGGCTCACCTACACGCCCGGGATGTACGCGACCGACGACGAGATCGTCGACCTCCTGGCGCCGGTGCGCGCCGGGGGCGGCTACTACTGCCCCCATCACCGCAACTACGGCACCCGGGTCGTGGAGTCCTACCAGGAGTGCTTGGACGTCGCGCGCCGCTCCCACGTCCCGCTGCACCTCGCGCACTGCCACGTCAACTTCCCGATCAACCGCGGCCGCGCGCCCGAGGTGCTCGACGCCATCGACGAGGCCACCGTCCGCTACGGCCTCGACGTCACCCTGGACAGCTACCCCTACCAGGCCAGCGCCACCTACCTGGGCGCTCCGCTGCCCAGCTGGGCGCAGGCGGGCGGTACCGCCGCCACTCTGGACCGGCTGCGGGACGGGCCCACGCGTGCGCGGGTGCTGCACGAGATCGAGGTCGAGGGCACCGACGGCAACCACGGCGTGCCGATGGACTGGTCCGCGATCGTGGTCACCGGTGTGGCGGATCCGTCGCTGTCCTGGGCGGTGGGGTCGGCCATCGCCGACCTCGCGAAGAGCCGTGGGGAGGAGCCCGGCCGGGTCTACGCCGACCTGCTCGTCGCGGACGAGCTGCGCAGCGGGTGCCTGCTCCAGGTCGGCAACGAGGAGAACATCCGCACCATCATGCGGCACAGCTCCCACACGGCGGGGAGCGACGGCATCCTCGTCGGCGACAGGCCGCACCCGCGCGGTTGGGGCACGTTCCCCCGCTACCTGGGCCACTACGTGCGGGAACTGGGCGTCCTGACCCTGGAGGAGTGCGTGCGCCACCTCACCTCCCGGCCCGCGCGCCGCCTGGGCCTGACCGACCGGGGAGCCGTCCATCTCGGCGCGATCGCCGATCTGGTGGTCTTCGACCCCGACACGGTCGCGGCCGGCGCCACCTACGAGCACCCGCGCCGCGCCCCGGTGGGCATCGAGCACGTCCTGGTGTCGGGTGAGTTCACGGTCCGGAACGGCCGACGCACCGACCGCCTTCCCGGGCGTTCGGTCCGCTCGGACAGAGCGGTCCACCGCACCCACCTCTGACCTCGGCCCCGCGGTCCCGGCCCTCCGGCCTAGGGACGGCCCCGGTCACGGACCCGGCGGGGTCAGCCGATGACGATGGCCCCGGCCAGGACCGGGTCGGCGAAGGACACGGTCCCGTGGCCCGAGGCGAGGGCGCGGCTGCCCTGGCAGCTGGTGCCCGCGAAGAGCGCGAACTTGACCCTGGCCTCGCCGGCGACCTCGGTGACGCCGCCCTGGCCGGTCTCCAGCGGACGGCAGCCGCCGTTGCTCAGAGTCTGCTGGTGGCCGGACTCGAAGGTGACCCGAACCGTCGCGGTCTCCTCCCCCTTGCGCGACAGGCCGGAGATCGCTCCGGCGATCGTGGCGGACATGGTCGCGAGGTTGGCAGGGCGAATCGGCACGGGGTTCCCCTCTTCCGCCGTTCTCGTCCGGACACGACTGAACCCGGAGAGAACGGAGTTGATTACTCCGTGTCATTTAGCTACAGGTCGGCGTGAAAGGTGAGGAGGGCTGACGGAGTGTCGGCGGATTTCTGCGCAGGAGGGTGCGTTGTCGGGTGGGGGAGCGGCGGTTAGGATCGGGGAGGCCGAGATGAGAGGGGGTCGCCGTGACGCTGTTGCTCGCGTTCGCCGAGTTCCTCCTGCTGGGCGTCCTTCCCACGGAACTGGTGGCCACGCCCTCGTCCCTCGGGCCGCTCGTGCTCGCCCTCGGCGCGGCGCTGGCCTGGTCGGTGCTCTTCGGAGTCCGGAGCCTGCCCACCGGCGACACCGCGACCGGGACCGGGCACGCGATGCGCCGCAGGTCCCTTCGGCTGCCCGTCCTCACCCTGCGCGACCCCGACGCCGCGGGCAGGCCCCGCCCCCGCGCACCAGGCGCGGCCTAGGGCGTCTTCGGCGGGGATCCGCCGAGCACGCCCTCGGGCCGTCCGCCGACCGAGCGCACTTCCGTGTCCCTCGCGTGTGTCCGCGTGCCTTCACGCGCGTGGTCCGGGCGGCCCGTCGTCTGTTCCCACCTCGGACGAAGGGCCTCACCTTGTACAGCTTCGGGCCGATCGCGGCCGCCATGTCCCTGCTCTCCACGATCCTGTCGGGCCTCGCCGCCTGGCTCACACCGTTCACCGCCGACCTGTCGTTCGGACTCGCGGTGGTGCTCCTGACCGTCGCCGTGCGCCTGGTGCTCGCCCCCTTGGGCGTGGCACAGGTGCGGGCCGAGAAGGCGCGGGCGCGGATCGCCCCGCGGCTGTCCGCACTCACCGCCAAGCACCGGAACGACCCGCGGCGGCTGGTCGCCGAACAGCGGAGGGCCTACGAGGAGGCCGGCACCTCCCCGTTGGCCGGGTGCATGCCCGCTCTGCTCCAGATGCCCGTGGTCATCGCCCTGTACGGGGTGTTCATCGGGGCCGGGAGAGCCGACGAGCCACTGCTGACGCACACCTTCGCCGGTGTCGAGCTGGGCGCCACGATGCTGGGCAGCGCCGACGGGCTCCTGGTGGCACCGGTGTTCGCGGTGCTGGTGGGGCTGATCTCGCTGGTGGCGTGGGCCAACCGCCGCTACCTCATGCTGCCGATGATGCGTGCCAACGCGGCGGCCGCCGAGGGGCGGCCGCCGGTCCCGGGCGTGCTGACCTACCTGCAGTTCATGACGGTCGTGGTGGCGGTGTTCGTGCCGCTGGCCGCGGTTCTGTACCTGCTGACCTCGACGTCCTGGGCCCTGGGAGAGCGGCTGGTCCTGCGGCGGATCCTGCCCGACTGAGCCCTGGGCCGGGACGGCGCGGGATCAGAACTCGACGGTGACGCACGCCAGGCGGTCGCCCGCCGTGCCCGCCTCGCCGGGCTCGGTGCCGGTGTGCTGGTCGTGGAGGACGAGCGACTGCGCCTCGCCCTCGCGGAACGTCCAGTCGACGGTGGCCGTCGAGAGGGCGTTGCCGTCGGGGCCGGTGGTGAAGTCCAGCCACACCTCGTTCTCGGGGTTGGCGTAGGCGGGGTCCGAGGACGGCTCGTCCTCGGTGGCGGCGGGGTCGACCTCGTTCTGGTAGTGCGGCCCGGAGTCGGTCGGCTCCTCGCCGCACTGCTGTGTGTGCACGTGGGCACCGAAGTCGCGGTCGCCCTCCAGGCCGGTGCCCGTGAACTGGACGCTGGTCTTCCCGTCCTCCACACGGACCTGGACGTCCGCGGTGGCGCCCACGGGCACGGCGGTCTCGTCGTAGGTGACGGCGCCCGCGCCCTCGCTCCACTCCATGAAGATGGACGCCGTCACGTTGGGCGAGGTGGTCGGCTGGACGGACTGTTCGGTGGGGGCCGTGGCGCCCTCGTCGGACGTCTCCGTCTGCGAGCACCCCGTGGCGAGGATCGTGGTCAGGGCCAAGCCGACGGTGAGCGTGGTCGTACGCATGACGGGTCTCCCGGTGTGGTCGCTGTCTTGCCCGCAACGTTACCCAAGGCGCCTGAGGGATAACTATGCGTGCTGAGGGTGGCTCGCCGGGGGCGGGAAGGGGGTTCGGAGGGTGAAGGCCTCGGGGGAGGGGCCGATCTCACGCACTTGGTCGAGCTTCCTTCCGGCCTCCTCGACAGTGGGGATCGTACCGGCGGGAATCCACCACAGCGCCACCAGGACCCCGTCCATGCGCTCGAACCACGTGCGCCGCCGACGGAGCAGGTCGAGGTGGTCGGTGCGGTACGTGAAGTTCCAGAGCGACTCCACGTCCTTCCAGACCGAGAAGTTGATGATGGTGTTCGGGCCGTACGGGCGGAGCCCGGTGGCGTCGCTCTCGCCCTGTTCCCTCAGTCGCCACACGAAGCCGGGTGAGTCGTCGGCGAGCGCGTTGATGGGCTCCAGCCGGTCGGTGAAGCCCTTCATGGAGGGGTCGTCGAGTTCGGCCTTGAGCAGTCCGAGGTTGATCTGCGCGAGGTGGTGGGCGGGGCCGGTGCCGGGGGCGGCCGGAGCGGGGGCGGGGGCGGCGGCGGAATCGGGGGTGGATGCGCTCATGGGCCCGAGCACACCACAGCGGAGGCTTCTAAGTCAACATTCATTGTTTTTGGAAACCGTGACGCAGCAACGGCCCTCGACCGGGTCCATCCGAGCCCGCGACCCCTCCTCGCCACTGCCCTCCAACACGCCCCGCAGGAGTTCGAGGTTGAGGCCGCAGGCCAGCGGCGGGAAGGCCCGGGCCAGGGAGTGGAACGGGCAGTTGCGCAGCCGGAGTGCCCCGCCCGCGGGCTCCGGCTCGTAGCCGCGGTCGCGCAGCAGGTCGGACAGGGCCGCGTCAGGGTCGGCCGCCGCGCCGATCCGGCGTCCCTCCTCGCGGGCGGCGGCGTGCAGGGCCTCCTCCGCGCCGTGCCGCTCGACCGCCTCGGCGAGGACGCGCGCGGCCAGCTCGTAGTCGCGGGGCGGAAGGTGCAACGACAGTTCGCGGTTCGCGCGCCGGTACAGCTTGGCCGGTCGGCCCGACCCCGGGCCCTCGCGGCCGTTCACCTTGCGCCGGGTCACCTCCAGCAGCCCCGCCTCGGCGAGCTTGTCCAGGTGGTGCGCGGCCAGGGTGCGCTGGACGCCGAGGGCCTCCGCGGCCTCCCCGCGGCCGACGTCGCCGTCCGCGGCCGCCACGTACTCGTAGAGCCGGCGCCGGAGCGGATCGGCGAGAGTGCGGGCGGCGTGCGCGGCGTCGATCGAGGCAGGGTCCATGCCCCCATTGTGGGCGGTCCGCTCCCGTGCACGGTGAGCCCCGGAGCGGCGACCGGCCACCGCGTCGGTGCCGTTCTCAGGTGGGTCGCCTGCGCATGAAGACGATCGGTGGCCTCGTGGGGCAGGAGCTGTGCGCCCCCGTGCGGCTGCCGGCGGACCCGGAGACGGGGGAGGATCACCCGGCCCGCTGGCGGCGAACGACACAGGCCGTCGACCGGTGGAACCGGGGGTGGGACACTGGCGGGGACCACGACACCTGCTGAACAGGCGACATGCGAACGATCAGACGAGGCGGCGAGCACGAGCTGGAGATCAAGCGCTCCAGGTTCATCTGCGCGCTGGCCCGGGTGGGCGACGAGGAGGCCGCGCGGGCCTTCATCGCCGAACGCCGCAAGGAGCACTGGAACGCCAACCACAACTGCACCGCCTACGTCCTCGGTGACGACGGAGGGGTCCAGCGGTCCAGTGACGACGGCGAGCCCGGCGGGACCGCCGGGGTGCCCATGCTGGAGGTGCTGCGGCACCGTCGGCTGACCGACACGGTCGCGGTGGTCACCCGCTACTTCGGTGGCGTCAAGCTCGGTGCCGGCGGACTCATCCGCGCCTACGGCAACGCCGTCTCCGCGGCCGTCGACGAGGTCGGCGTGCTGGAGCGCCGGGAGCTGCTCGTCGTGGACGTCTTCGCGGACTACGTGCTGGGCGGTCGGTTGGAGAGCGATCTGCGCGGCTCCGACGTGACCGTGCGCGAGGTCGCGTACGAGGACCGGGTCCGCATCGAGGTCGCGCTCTCGGAAGCCGATCTTCCCGCCTTCGAGATCCGCCTGGCCGAGATCACCGGCGGACGGGCCGAACACCAGGTCCAGGGCACCACGGTGGTCGAAGTGGAGCCGTGACGCGGCGGGCAACGACGTTTACACATGCGTAACGAGTGGTGGGACGTGTGTACCCGCGTTCACCGTGCCGCTTAGGATTTGCCGTAAACGTCGTCGTTCGCGGGGAGTCACCGTTCATGCGCAGCCCAGGAGTGCCCCAGGCGTTCACCTGTGGCCTCGTGGTGCTGCTGGTCGCCGGTTGCACCGGCGAGACGGAGGCCCCGGAGCCCCAGCCGGAGGACGAACCGGCCCCCGTTCCCACCGAGTTCGAGGGTGAGCCGCCGCCGGGGATCGAGGGCGAGGTCCTGCGCTACCTGCACGGAGACGGTGCCGGGGCTCCCGACATGCTCGACGACCCCCTCGGCGTGCGGATCAGTCCCGTCGAGGCGGCCTTCCTCATCAGTTCCGACGGTGAGGACCGCCACCTGCTGAGCGACGCCGCCACCGGCGACACCCTCTGGGAGGGCGAGGCACGCTTCCGCGGGTTCGCCGAGGACCGGGACGGCGAGCGGGTCCTGCTCATGGCCGACACCGACGGTGTCCCCTTCGTCCTGGACGCGCGCGGTGAGCGGGTGTGGTCACCGGAGGAGACGGGCGACACCTACCTCGACGGTGTCGTGGTGCGCTACCCCGACGAGTGGAGCTTCGACGAGCCCTTCGGCGCGTACACCGTGCTCGACACCGACGGGGACGCGCTGTGGGAGTACGAGTTCACGGACAACGGCGCGGGCGAGGACGCCTCTGAGGACGAGTCCGAGGACGACACCTCCGAGGACGGGGACGCGGATTCCGACGAGGGCTCCGAGGACGCGGACCCGGCGGACGACACCTCCGGGACCGGGGTGCCCGTCGCGGCCCGCGAGGATCTGTTGCTGCTCTCCGACGGCGGGCCCGGGCTCCAGGCCCGTTCACTGGACTCCGACTCCGACTCCGCGGGCGAGGAGCTGTGGTCGGTCTCCGGTCACGACGACGACCTCGGGCTCTCGGACTCCGGCCCCATGCCCGCGCCCCAGGTGGTCGGGGTGTACCCCGTGGCCGAGGATCCGGACGAGGACGGCTCCGAGGACTCCGGCGACGCCGACACCGGCGCTGACGACTCCGACGGCTCCGGTAGCGGTGGGAACGGGGACGGCGGCGAGGACGACGGTGCGCGGTCCGAGTCCGACTCCGCCTCCGGTTCCGGCACCGCAGCCGACTCCGACCAGGTCGTCCTGCTGCGGTGGGCCGTGGCCGAGTCCCCGTCGACGCTCTCCGCCCACGACGCCGACAGCGGCGACCTGCTGTGGACCCTGCGGGAACCGGGCACCAACCCGGTCGGCCATCCCTTCGATCCGGCCGGTCTCACCGGTAGCCTGCACGACGCCGCCACCGGCACGCTGATGCTGCCCCAGGCCAGTGGCGAGGCGACGGCGATCGCGGTGGACCTGGCCACGGGCGAGGTCCTGTGGGGGCTGGAGGACGACGACGTCTCCATCTCCCTGGCCTTCGCCTACGACGGCCTGTTCTACGGCGACATCCGCACCCACGAAGAGCAGGACGAGCAGCTGGTGCTGGACGCCCTCACCATGGACACGGTGAGCGACGACCTCACGTCGTACGTGGAGGCGGTCACCGAGAGCGGGCACGCGGTCCTCGTGCGGGACCGGCAGCGCTTCGTGTACGGCCCGCCCCCGCAGGACGACACCGACGAGAGCGGTTCCGACCCCTCGGAGGACCCCTCCGAGGCCCCTTCGGACGGCGCGAGCTGACCAGGCGCCCTCGCGTCCACAGACACCCGCTCCCGGCCCCGGCCCGGCCGAGGCCCTGGGCCGGGCTGCCCTCGCGCCCACGAGACCCCGGGCCCCTCGCGCCCGTTCCTCCAGACGTCAGGACCGGCGGTCGGGGACGCGCACGATGACCTGCAGGCCGAGGGCGCCGGTGTCCACCGTGCCGTCCCCGCACGCTTCCCACTGCCAGCGCGCCAGGTCGGATGCGCCCGCTCCCACCACCAGCGTGTTCGGTGGGATGTGGCCCAGTACGTGTTCGTCGGCGGTCCCCAGCGGTCGCGGCACGACCACCACCAGCGGGTGCTCCCGGCTCTGCTCGACGCCGTGGATCGGGTCCGGGGCGGACAGGTCGGGCATCGCCGTCGGGATCAGGGTGTGCAGTGGCTGACCCGGTTTCAGCACCCGGATCGGCAGGCCCTGCGCGTGCAGGGCGTCGGCGATCACCCGCACGGTGTCGGAGGCGAGCCCGCGCTCGCCGCCGACGGCCAGCAGGCCCCGCGCACGTGTGAAGTCGATGTGCACGAGTGTGTGACCGTCCTCCAGCGTGCCCAGGCACACCAGGACACCGCTGACGACGGGCCGGGCCATCGTGTGCGTGGAGGTGGCGAAGTTGACCGGCCCCGAGGTGCCCGAACCGCGCCCGTAGCGCCACGTGGTCGTGTTGACGACCCGCCACGACGTGGCGGGGGGCGTGGCGCCGACCGGCACGATCGCCGTGGTCTCGTCGCGCGTGGTGAGGATCGCGACGGGGCGCGCCGGCACGTCGGCGGGAGCGCCCAACAGGTCGGAGTGCGCCCCGCCCGCGCGGTGCACCGCGTCGGGATCGTCGGCGATGCGCTGGGTCGCCTCCCGGCGACGGCGGGCGGCGACGGCGGGACGAACCGCGCGCGGGTTCCTGGGCCTGCTCCGCCGGATCGCGGCGACCGTGCGGAACGGCCACGCCACCGCCCGGAACACCGGCTGCCAGAACAGCGTGAGCAGGGTCAGCAGTACGAGGACGACCGCTCCGGCGATGAGGACCCTGGGGTCGATCTTGGGCCGCTCCTGCTGCTCGTCGAGGTCGACGGTCTCGCCCTCGGCGGGGGACTCCTCCTCTTCGGGCGGCGGGGTGTAGGCGGGCGGTGGCGGCGGCGGGGTCGGCGGTGCGACGCCCAGGGCGTTGGCCTGGTCGACCGCGACCACGCACAGGGGGTCCCGGCCCGTGTAGACGCCGTCGCCCCCGGAGTCGAAGGGCACGACCAGCCGCCACTCCGGCAGGACGACGCGGTCCTCGCCGAGGGCCTGGCCGTCCGCCTGCGCGCGGCCGGCGTTCAGCTCGTAGATCTCGTCGGCCCGCTCGGCGTCGCCCAGGATCAGGTCGGCGATGGCGTCCAACCCGGGAGACCCCTCGGGGACGACGTAGTAGTAGACCTCCGGACAGATCTCGTAGCCGCTGTGCGCGTCCTCGGTCCCTGTCCCCGTCCCTGCTCCGGTGCCGGTACCGGCGGTGCCAGTGGTGTCGGCCCCGGCCGGAGCGGCGGACCCCGCCACGAGAGCGGTCGCGAGCGCGGTCGCGAGGACCGCACCGGTGGCGCGTGCCGCGGCGGACCTCGCCGCCCGCGTGGTCGCCGACCGGTGCGTCAGGGACCGTGCCGCCGCTGTCAGGGTCACTCGCTCTCTCCCGTGGGTGGTGGGTGTCTGCGCCTATGAGCGCCGCTGGGGGGAGGATGCCGCGAATCTCCTCCCGGTTCGGGGGAACCCAGTGCGCTCCGGGAGCATCTGTTCACTCGCGGGCATGGGAGTCTATGATGTCGGATTCGCACGGCGCCCAAGGCCCCGGGCCCTGCACAACCCTCACACGGATCGGACCGCACCGTCGGTGTGCCGCCTGCCCCGCGCCGATCCGGGACCTGGAAAGCGAGCACTCGGGACGTGGCGAAGCAACCGCGCGACTACCTCAGGTGGGACCTCCTCGACCGTACCGAGGACCCCGTCCCGTGGTCCGTCGGTGATGTCCGCTCGCTGAAGGACTTCTACGAGAAGCTGGCCGACGCGGCCGACCAGGCGGCCACCGACATGCGGAGGCTGGAGGGCGACAAGCTCGGCGAGGGCGACACCGTCTCCGCGCTCAAGGAGCTCGTGAACGAGCTTCCCAAGCACTTGGACAAGGCCCAGGACGCCTACGAGGGCGGCTACAAGGCCTTGGACAAGTGGATGGGGGCGCTGGAGCAGGCCAGGCGCGAGAGCGCGGTCGTCGCCAGGCAGGCGTCGGACGCCTACCTCGCGCTGGAGGACACCGAGGCCTGGAAGGAGAAGGTCGACGGCGACGACCCCGTCCGCGACGCGCACATCCGCAGGCTCGACTCGGTCCTGAGCGACATGAACGTGGCGGCGGAGGAGTGCAAGAACGCCCTCGACGAGGCGAAGCAGGGCAACCCCAACGAGCTGTGGGGCTGGCTGGACGCGGTCGTCACGTGGGTGGAGGAGAACCCGCTCATCTACGCGGTGGCCATGGTGGTCGTGGGCCTCGCGGCCATCTTCATCCCCGGCCTGGGCATCGCCCTGGCCCTGGCGGCGCTTTCGATCAGCGCGGCCACCCTGCACCGGGAGGGCAAGCTCGGCTTCAACCCGGAGTCGCTCTTCACCCTCGGCATGGACGCCGTGGCACTGATCCCGGGCGGCGCGCTGCTCAGGGGCGGCCGTGCGGCGAGCCGGGCCGTGGGCGCCGCCGCCACGCGGGTGCCGGGACGCGTGGGCAGCCGGGTGACGAGCGCGGCCACGGCGGTCCGCAACTCCGGCGCTGCCCGCACGGTCACCAGCGCGGCGGGACGGGTCAACCGCGCACGCAACGCCGTCACCAGCACCCGGACCGGGAACATCGCCTACAGCGTGACCCGGGACACCTCGGCGAGCTTCGCCGCGTCCGTCAGCACGCAGATGATCGTCGACGGGAAGAGCCTCAGCGAGTTCGGCGGGGAGGGCTGGGGCCACGAGATCGCGACCGCCTTCGCCACCAGCGTCGCGGGCGCGACTGTCAGTGCCGTCAAGGCCGGGCCCACCCCGGTCGCGGATCCCGGCGGTGGTGCTGCCGACCCGGTGACCGTGCCTGACGGCGGTGGTTCGGACAGCGGGCCGACGCCCGACGGCGGTGGCCCGGACAGCAATGGGGCACCCAGCACGAGCGGATCCGCTGCCACGGCCGGTGGCCCCGACAGCGGTGGCACGCCCGACAATCCCGGCACGCCCGACTCCAGCAGCGGGACGCCCTCCGGATCCTCGGAGCCGACGCCGGACTTCGGCGACGCCTCGACCCCGACCCCATCCGGAGCGGGTAACGGCCCGCAGGGTTCGACCACGCCCGAGTTCAGCGATGCCTCCGGCCCACAGACCACGGCATCACCGAGCGGCGCGAACGACGGGGGCGACCCGACCCCCCAGTCCAGCGATGCGTCGCGCTCACCGGACACCGCGACCGGTGACGGCCCGCAGGGTTCGACCACGCCCGAGTTCAGCGACACCCCGAGTACGCGTGACGCCGACGGTCCGCGCGGTGAGGGTGGCGATTCCACCCGGGAGGAGCCCGCCCCGACGGCTCCGTCCGGGGGAGTGGGAGACATCCACCGCGCCGGCAACCGACCGCTGAACCAGCCGGGAGACCTCGACGCGGCCGGGTCGCCCCGAAACCAGTCCGGGCCCCCCGACACGGCCGACTCCTCCCGAGGTCCGAACTCCGACCAGAACCGCAGCCCTGACCAGAGTCCGGACCAGCGGGGATCGCAGACCCCTGACGGCTCCGCGCAGCACCGGTCCGGCGACGACACCACCACCGCGGACCCGTCGAACGGGTCGAGTCCCGACACCGCGCGCCCGGGCGACGGGCACAGCACGCCCCGGCAGTTCGGCCCGGACCGCGGCGAGTACTCCACCACGCGCGGCCCGGACGGCGAGCGGACGGTCAACTACCGCTACTCGGGTTCCGGCGAAGGCGGCCGGGACTTCACGATGGACGTGAGCCGCGACGGTGTGAACGTCGGCGGCTCCACCGTGCGACGCACCGACGACGGCTTCGGCGTGACCGCTCCGGACGGGTCGTCGGCCACGACCGGTCGACACGGTGAGGGCTCGGTCGACCTGACCGGGCCGGGAGGCCGACCCGGTGCCTCCTATCGGGACAACGAGGTCACCGTGCCCACCGGGGGCGGTGACGTCACCGTGTCCCGGAACCTCCCGGCGTCCCCGGACGGAGCCGACGGCCCCGCCTCCTCCACCCGAGGCCCTGGCCGCCCCACCCTTCACAACGACGACGGCCCCACCATCCGTACCGGCGATGGCCTCTACGTCACCCGTGTGGACGATGCGGGCCAGACCAGGATCAACCACACCGGCGACGGTCCCGTCGACCTCCGCTTCGACGGTCAGGGTCCGGAGATCACCAGGCCCGCCCCGGACGGCTCGGCGTCCTCGGCGCCCCGAACCCGGGTCAGCGATCCGGTGACCGGCAGGACGACGGAGATCGGGGTCGACGGCTACCGAGTCGACACCCCTGACGGGACCTCCCACTCCTACGACCGGGGCACGGACACCGTCTCCGTGGATTCGGGCGGCACGCGGGTCGAGGCCTCGCCCGGCTCCGTTCGCGTGTCCGACGACTCCCGGGGCGTCGACCTGTGGCAGTCGCGTGACGGAGTCGGCCAGGCGCGCGGCGCCGGATCCGACGCCATCGTCCGCGGCGACGGCAGCGCGGAACTCCGAACCAACAACGCCACACTCGCCCCTCGCGCCACCCAGGACGCCCAGGGCAACGTCACGATCGGCGACACCAGGACCTCACCCGGCCAGGTTCGGACCGACAACGGCACGGACGTGCGCATCGCCGCGGAGAACGGGGTCGTCACGGTCCAGGTCCGCGGCGACGACGGCATGACCCGCGTCTACGACACCGAGGGCCGACCCATGGGCCCCTACCCGCCGCTGCGCCCGGACCCCGCCACCGGACGGCCCTCCGTGGTGACCGACGGGACGCGGGTGACGCTCACCCCTGGTTCGACTCCGGGACCTTCGGGGTATCCGGCCCCGGCCCTGCGGGTCGAGACCGCCCAGGGGTGGACCGTGACCACGGGGACGGACGGCGAGGTCTCCGTCCGCACGCCCGCGGACGGCCGCGGCGACTCGCTGGAGATCAGCCGCCTCCCGGACGGATCGACCGGGATGCGCTCCGGGGACCACAGTGTCGCCTCCACCCCCGGCGGCCAGGGAGCCGACACCCCGTCGAGGGTGGAGGCGCACGGCCCCGACGGTGTGCAGGCGGGCACCACGACCGGCGACACGTACGTCAGCGACGGCTCGACCAGGACGGACGTCCGGACCGGTCCCTCCTCCGGTCTGGGATCGGGAACGACCAGAAGCGCGACGGAGCCCTATGGCCCCTACGCCGGCCAGGACGGTCGGGGCGGCCGGGTCGAGACCGGGGACGGGATCACCGTTCGGACCAGTGGCGACGAGGTCCAGGCCGACGTTCCGCACCGCGACGAGGACGGCGGCGCGCGCACGGTTCGCAACGGGGACCGCACCATCGAGGCCGGAGCCGACCGCACGAGCATGAGCGGGCCCGACCCGGACAGCGGGCGGCCCGCCTACCGCCCGGGTGAACAGGCCGGGGACGCCGGTCGCGTACCGCCGGGCTGGCGCGTGGGCGCGGACGGCGACTCCATGAGCGGCCGGACACACCCGGAGCACGAGATCAACGTGTCGCGCGATCCGAACCGCCTCGCACGTCCGTTCAGGGACGCCGACGAGGTCGCGTTCCGCTCCGGCGACGTCGACGGGCGGCGGACGCCCTCGGGCCGGACCGAGATGACCGACGGCCAGGGCAGCAGCATCCGGGACGGCCGCGGCGGCGTCCGGGTCGACGGCGGCGACGGGCGTCCCGACCTGCGCATCACGGACGACCACGTCCGGGTCACCGCTCCCGACGGGTCGCAGCAGCGTGTGGACATCCCGGACCGAAGCGACGGCTCCGGTACCACGCGACGGCGGACGGCACGGCGCCCCCGCGTACCAGTGACGGGACCACCGCCCCGCGTCAGGACGCCGAGCCCGGTGGACCGCACCGGGACGGTGACGGCGGTGCCCCCCGTCAGGGCGGCGACTCCGGTGAGTCGCGCCGGGACACCGACACCGACACACCCGACCGGTCGGCCCAGGACGGGTCCCGTCCTGGCGGCGACGACGGCCGGCGTACGCCCGGCGACAGGGACGAACCCTCCGTTCGCGCGCTTCCGAACACCCGGCGCGCGGCCCTGGAGGGCATCCCGTTCGAGGTCGCCAAGAACGCCCTCAACCTGGTCACCGGGCTCGGGGCCGACATGTTCCGGGTCTGGGCCGACCTCTGGGTCAACCCGGAGAACGGTCTCAATCCGGACTTCATGAACGACCCGAAGTACTGGTCGCAGGTGGCCATGCAGATCGGTACGGCGATCCCCAAGGGCGCGGCCGAGGCGCGGTACGGCGGTGACGCCGGTGTGCCCGGCGAGGGCCTCGGCGGCGACATCGCCGGATTCCCCCTGGAGTTCGCCCACCAGCACTCACGCAACAACCTGCGTGACGCGTACATGGAGGAGTACCACCCGCCGGGCCCGGAGGGCCCCGAGGACATCTGGGAGGAGATGGAGGCCACGGACGAGGCCGAGGCGGAGCAGGGGCGCGCGCAGGACATCCGACGTGAGATCAAGGTCCTGGACGCGATGCTCTCCGACGACATGTCCGCTGAGCTCCAGGGCAAGCGCGACGAGATGTCGCCGGAGCAGCGCCGGACCCTCGACCGCTTCCTGGAGGGCGCGGAGGAGGAACGGGACCGGCTCCGCCGCGAACTCGACGTACTGGGGAAGGGCGGGAACTGATGCCGCATCACTGTGAGGGGAGCGCCTGATGGCCAGGGTCGTGAGGATCGACATGGACGCCGTGATCGAGATGCAGAACTCCCTCGTGCGGATCGTCAACTCCTTCGCCAACGAGGACGTCGAGAGTCCCGAGGAACGGGCCGAGGACATCGGCCCCGGCAACCTCGTGGACAAGGCCAAGGACTACGGCAAGGACTGCAAGAAGAACTACGAGCGCCAGTCCGAGGACCTGAACGCGCTGCTCAAGGCGCTCACCCCCGTCATCGAATCCTTCCAGGAGGCCGACGAGGAGCTGGGCAAGAGCCTGACCGACGACAAGGGCTCCGCGCCGCCCCGTTCCGGCCCCCCGAACCAGGCCGTCTGACGACCGGCCTGCCTGACGACCGGCCCGTCCTGCGCCGCGGACCGACGAGGAGGACCACCTCATGCCGTACCTGTTCGAAGAGGACGTCCCGAAGACGGACATCATGTTCGACATCGACATCCCCGAGACCTGGATGGAGTACGACCTGTCCGGTGACGCGCTCGCCGGCCTGCGGGCCCAGGCCCTGGAACGGCACGGCAACCGTCCCGAGGAGACCGAGGCGCTCAACGAGCTGTTCACCGACATCGCCAACGTCACCAGCGACGCCACCGGGTCGGGCATGCTCTCGGCCGCGGGAGCCTTCGAGGAGTACGACGACGGCTTCTTCATGGCGACCGTGTGCGTGTTCGCGTTCCCGGCCGGCAAGGGGGAGCAGACCCTCGACCCCATCCGCCTGGTCGAGTACATCCACCCGGACTCGGCCACCGCCCGCGAGGGCACCTGGCTGCGCAAGACCTCCGTCGACCTCACCGAGCAGGGGATGGGTCAGTGCGGGCGCATCTACGGCGTCACAGACCACGACACCGACGAGGCCATCATCCGGTCGGTGGTCATGCACACGGCCTTCGAGTACGCCGACCTGAACAAGCGGATCCTGGTCAGCTGCACCAGCCCGAACTCGCGGGAGGCGGCGGAGGTGCTGGACCTCTTCGACGCCATCACCGGGACCGCGCGCTTCTGGGAGCGCGAGGTCGTCCCCGGGCACTGACCCGAACGTGATCAGTGGTAAACACTGTGGCACCAGGAGCGAACCACCACACCGCCGGACGTATCCACCACAATGGATGGCCGGACAGGCCCTGGGCCCTGGACCCCGCCGCCTCGGACGGAGACCGCCGGCCAGGACGGTCGGCCCGGCCACGCCCGGTCCACCCGACGGACACATGAGGAGAGACACATGCCCGCCTACAACGTCGACAGCGACAAGACCGAAGAGACCTCGGGCTCCCTCACCCAGGAGTTCAACGAGTTCACCGAGCGGCTGCAGGGCATCAAGAACAAGGTCGACGCCCTCATCTCCGACGGCTACAGCACCCCCGCCGCCGAGAAGCACTTCCGGCCGTTCTTCGAGGACTTCAACAGCGGCTTCGAGGACGTGAACAACGGCCTGGAGGGCATCGCCAAGTACATCAAGCAGGTCGGCACCACGTTCGGCGAGACCGACGAGAAGCTCGGCGAGGGCCTCAAGGGCTAGGCGGGTGCTCGGCGGACACCCGCACTCGGCCGGGTGCGGCTCCGGCGGTGCCGGAGGTGCGCCCGTGGGGGCGCGCGGGACCCCACGGGCCCCGGCCGGTGACCGGGTCACCGGGGGACCGGGGACCGCGGTGGCGTCCGTGGCGTGACCGCCCGGGTCCGACCGTGTCTGCCCGGGGCCGCTCCGACCGCCCGGGCACCGGCAGTGCCGCCGGCCCGTTCCCGACCGGTCGGTGCCCGGCCCACGCCCCTCGGTGGCCGCGCCGCGGACCACCCCGGCCACCCCCCGCCGCGCCGTCCCCGGCCACCCCCGCCGCGCCGTCCCCGGCCGCCCCGCCCCGCGCCGTACCGGCCGCGGTGCTCTCCCGCCTCGATCCCAGACGAACCGGAAGCAGTCCCACCGTGCGCCTCCTCTTCACAGCGACCCCCGCCACCGGTCCGGCCGTGAACGCCCCGGACGGCTCCGGTCCCGTGGCCTCCTCGCCGCTGCGCCTGGACATGCTCGTCGACGCCGATCCCAGCGCGACGGTGCGACAGCTCGCGGACGTCGTCGACCCCATGGTCCGGACCCTGCCGCGCGCCGACGGCCAGAGCGTCCCGCTCTACGTCGGCGACCGGCGCATCGACCCGTCCACCTCGCTGGCCGACGCCGGCATCCTGGACGGGTCGGTCATCGGGGTCGGCGGCCCCGCCGAGGTCAAGGACGAGCCGCCCGGCGTCGTGGAGGTCCGCGTCGTCTCCGGTCCCGACGCCGGACGCGTGGCCCGGCTCGACCCCGGCGACTACCTGGTCGGCGACCACGAGAGCGCGGCGCTCGTCGTCGACGCCGACGGCTACTGGGCGCGCGTGCGTGTGGCACCCGACGGCAACGTCACCATCCTGTCCACCAGCAGCGGCGACGGCGGATCGCTGGAGGGCGACCGCGTCGCCCCGGACTCCGCCTGGCCGCAGGGGGAGCAGCTCACCCTGGGCGGCACCCTCTTCGAAGTGTGGCCCAACCACCGCCCCGACGCCTCCGTCGTCCCCTCCGAGGACGGCACCGGCCTGGACTACAACCGGCCGCCCCGCCTGCACCCGGCGCCGACCAAGACCAAGTTCAAGCTGCCCAGCAGGCCCGAGCAGCCGGACCGGCCGATCGCCCAGCTCCTCATGATGATCCTGATGCCGATCACGATGGCGGTCGGCGGCGCGCTCATCATGAACCGGCCGCAGATGCTCCTCATCGGCCTGCTCGCCCCCGTCTCCGTACTGTTCATGCAGCTCATGCAGCGCCGCACCACCAAGGCGCGCTACGAGAAGCAGCTCCAGGAGTTCGAGGAGAAGACCGAGCGCGTCACCAGGGACGCCCGCGACGCCCTGGTCGCCGAGCAGCGGCGGTTGCGCGACACCTGCCCCGACCCCGCCGCCGTCCTGCTGCTGGCCACCGGTCCGCGCTCCCGACTGTGGGAGCGCCGCCAGGTCGACGAGGACTTCACCCGGCTGCGGGTGGGCACCGGCAGCATCCCCTCCCAGGTCGTCCTCACCGACCCCGAGAAGGACGACCACCGCAGGGAGGTCACCTGGGACATGCGCGACGTCCCGGTGAGCGTCTCGGTCAAGGACAACGGGGTCGTGGGCGTGGCCGGCCGCGGCGAGGGCGCCCAGGCGCTGGAGCGCTGGCTGGTCGCCCAGCTCGTCACCCTGCACAGCCCGGCCGAGCTCCAGCTCTACCTGCTGTCCATGGAGGGAGACCACAACCGCTGGCGCTGGACCCGCTACGTGCCGCACCTGCGCGGTGACCTGCCCCAGCTCTCGCTCGGCAGGATCGGTATCGACGCCACCACGTGCGCCCGCCGCATCTCCGAGCTCCTGATGATCCTGGAGAGCCGCACCAAGGCCCGCAACGACGCGAGCGCCGAACCGGCGATCGTGGTCGTCCTGGACGGCGCCCGCCGGATCCGCTCCCTGCCCGGTGTCGTGCAGCTGCTGCGCGAGGGCCCCGAGGCGGGCATCCACGTCCTGTGCCTGGACGCCGAGGAGCGGCTGCTGCCGGAGGAGTGCCAGGCGGTCGTGAGCATCACCCCGCACGGCATGCGCCTGCGCCGCACCAGCTTCGACAACGTCGAGGACGTGCGCGCCGACGTGCCCTCCGCCGCCTGGGCGGACCGGCTGGGGCGCGCCCTGGCCCCGGTGCGCGACAGCAGTGTGGGCGAGAGCGGCGGCCACCTGCCGCGCAGCGCCCGCCTGCTCGACGTCATCGGCCTGGAACCGCCCAACGGCGAGGCCATCGCCGCGCACTGGGCGGGCGGAGGCCGCAGCACCGTCGCCACGCTCGGGATCGGCCTGGACGGCGCGTTCTCCGTCGACATCCGCCGCGACGGCCCCCACGCGCTCATCGCGGGCACCACCGGTTCGGGCAAGTCCGAACTGCTGCAGACCCTCGTGGCCTCGCTCGCGGCGGTCAACCGGCCCGAGTCGATGTCCTTCGTCCTCATCGACTACAAGGGCGGCAGCGCGTTCAAGGACTGCGTCGCCCTCCCGCACACCGTCGGCATGGTCACCGACCTCGACACCCACCTGGTGGGACGCGCCCTGGTCTCGCTCGGCGCCGAGCTCCACCGCCGCGAGCACATCCTGGCCAAGGCGGGGGCCAAGGACATCGAGGACTACCTCGAACTCCTGGACCGCGACCCGCGGATGCCGCAGATGCCCCGGCTCATGCTGGTCATCGACGAGTTCGCGTCCATGGCGCGCGAGCTGCCGGACTTCGTCAAGGGCCTGGTCAACATCGCCCAGCGGGGCCGTTCCCTGGGCATCCACCTGGTGCTCGCCACCCAGCGCCCCGGCGGCGTGGTCACCAACGACATCCGGGCCAACACCAACCTGCGCATCGCGCTGCGGATGACCGACGAGAGCGAGAGCCGCGACGTCATCGACGCCGCCGAGTCCGCGCACATCGCGATCGACACCCCCGGCCGGGCCTACGCCCGGCTCGGCCACGCGTCGCTGCTGCCCTTCCAGTCCGGCCGGGTGGGCGGGCGCCGGATCGTCGCGGCCGCCGACGCCTCCGATCCCGTCGCCCACGCGGTGAAGTGGTCGGACCTGGCCCTGCCCGCGCCCACCGCCGCCGCCGACCAGCAGGAGGGCGGCGACGTGGAGGTCACCGACCTCACCGCGCTGGTGGAGGCCGTCAAGGAGGCGACCGAACGTGTCGGCGCGCGCCGCCAGCCCAGCCCCTGGCTGGAGGCCCTGCCCACCGCCCTGACCCTGTCGGAGCTCCTCGGCGGCCGTCCCCCGGCGGTCGAGCCCGGCCGCGTACGGCCCGTCCCCGTCGGCCTGATCGACGTGCCCTCCCAGCAGCGCCAGTACCCCTACACCTTCGACCTGGCCAGGACCGGACACCTGCACGTGATGGGGTCGGGCCGCACCGGCCGCTCCCAGACCCTGCGCACCATCGCCGCCTCCCTGGCCCTGGGCCACCATCCCGGCGACGTGCACATGTACGGGCTGGACTGCGGCAACGGCGCCCTGCTTCCGATGGAGCGGCTCCCGCACTGCGGGGCGGTCGCCCAGCGCACCCAGGGCGACCGGGTCGTGCGGCTGCTGGGGCTGCTCGGCGAGGAGCTGGACCGGCGGCAGAAGCTGCTCGCGGCGCACGGCTGCGCCGATCTGGAGGAGTTGCGCGCCAAGGTCGGCCCGACCGAGCGGCCCGCCCACATCGTGCTGTTCATCGACCGCGTGGACGCGTTCGAGCAGGCTTTCGGCGAGTACAACTACGGCGCGCTCGTGGAGGACGTCACCACCCTGATGCGTGACGGCGCGGGTGTGGGCGTGCACGTGGTCGCCACCGGCGACCGCATCCTGACCCGCACCAAGTACTCGTCCACGACGGAGGACCTGCTGGTCCTGCGCTGCAACGACCCCGGCGACTACAGCTCGGCCGGGCTCCAGGCGCGCTCGCTGCCCGAGGAGATCCCGGACGGCCGGGCCTTCCGCGCGTCCGACCACCTGGAGGTGCAGATCGCGCTGCTGACCAAGAACCTCCAGGGCGCGGCGCAGGGTGCTGAGGTGGGCCGCATCGCCGACTTCGTGGCCCGGCGCCCGCAGCCCGAGGGCCTGCCCCGGCCCTTCCGCGTCGACGTGCTGCCGGACCAGCTCTCCTACGCGGACATGGGCCGCTATCGCTCTGGGCGGCCGCGACCGCTGCACGCGCTCGTGGGCGTGGGCGGCAACGAGCTCAACGCCGTCTCGGTCGACCTGTCGCGGATCCCCACCTTCCTGGTGAGCGGGCCGCCGCAGTCCGGCCGGTCCAGCATGCTCACCACCATGGCGATGTCGCTGCTGGAGGCGGGCACGGAGCTGCTGCTGGTGACTCCGCGCGGTTCCCGCCTGACGTCCCTGCGCTCGCATCCGGGCGTGCGCGCGGTCGTCGACGCCGCCGAACCCCGGCTCTCCCAGCTGCACGAGGCGCTGGGCAGGTTCGAGGCGGACACGGCCGTGGTGATGATCGACGACGCCGAACTGCTGCTCCAGAGCGACCTGGGCAAGGAGTTCACCCGCATCGCCCGCGGCATGGTGGGCGAGGGCTGGGGCATCGTCGCCGCGGGCACCAACGAGGCGCTCCAGGGCGGGTTCAACGGCTGGCACGTCCACCTCAAGCGCAACCGCATCGGTGCTCTGCTGTCGCCGCAGTCGCAGTCCGACGGCGAGGTGCTGGGGCTGCGGCTGCCCAAGGGCGTGGCCGGTCCGCGGCTCACACAGGGGACCGCGTACCTGCATCTCGGCGACGGCCGGGTGCAGCAGGTAAGGGTGCCGATGCCGTGATCCGGCCACCTCGTTCGCCCGATTCGGGGCGCTACCATCCAAAGGCTCCCTCGATGACGTTGTGCCTCACCCCCGCCCGTCGCCCACCAGGATCTGTTCGCCGTGAACCCACACCCTTCCTCCGTGACGCTTCCGGCGTCCGCCACCGACCTCACCTCCACCGACCCCGCCCGGATCGGCCCCTACCGGCCGATCAAGCGGCTGGGCTCGGGTGGCATGGGCGTCGTGTACGCCGCCCAGGACCCCGGGGGCGAGCTGGTCGCGGTCAAGCTCATCCACCCCGAGTACGCGTCCGACGCCGAGTTCCGGGCCCGGTTCGCCCGTGAGGTCGATCTGCTGCGCACGGTGGGCGGCGCGTGCGCCGTTCCACTGCTCAACGCGGACACCGAGGCCGAGCGGCCGTGGCTGGTTACCCCGCTGATCCGCGGCATGACGCTCAGCGCCTACATGCGCAAGTTCGGGGCCCTCGACGAACGGCTGCTGATCGGGCTGGCGGCGGGTGTGGCCGAGGCGCTCGCCCAGATCCACGAGGCGGGCATCGCGCACCGCGACCTCAAACCCGCCAACATCGTCCTGTCACCCGACGGACCGCGTGTCCTGGACTTCGGTGTGGCGCGGGCCGTGGACCAGACGGCGCTCACCCGCACCGGGTCGGTCCTGGGCTCGCCCGGGTGGATCAGTCCCGACCACTACCGGGGCGCCCCGCCCAGCACCTCCGACGACATCTTCGCCTGGGGCGCGCTCGTCACGTACGCGGCCACCGGGCGCCCGCCCTTCGGCGGCGGGGACCCGGCCGCGATCGCGCACCGGGTGATCAGCGGCGAGGCGGACATGGACGGGTTCTCCGGCCCGCTGGCCGACCTGGCCGGGCGCGCGCTCGCCAAGGAGGGGGAACAGCGGCCCACCGCTCTGGAGCTCGTCACCGGGGTCGTCGCCGCGAGCCACCCCGGGCACTCCTTCGCCCCGGTGACCTCCGCGGAGGCGGCGGGCGGCGTCACGGGCGCGCTGGTCGACAACAACTGGGAGGGCGTGCAGGCCGCCCCCGAGCGGGAGTTCGCCGTCACCGCGGTCCGCAAGGAGCGCAACGCAGGACGGATCCTGGCACTGGCGGGCGCGGGTGTGGCCGCACTGGCGCTGATCGCCGGTCTGGGCTTCGGCGGCGTGGCGCTGGCGCGCAACTGGGACGCCCTGCCGATCGCCTCCTGGTTCTCCACCGACGTGGCTGAGGGCGGTGAGGCGTCCGGTGACGGGGACGCGGGCGAGCAGCGCCGCCCCGGTCCGGTCGGCCAGGAGCCCACCGAGGACGCCTCACCGTCCGAGAGCCCCTCCGAGGAGCCTTCGGAGGACGCCTCGGAGGGAGAGGAGGACGAGGACTCCGGTGACGGTTCCGGCGGCGAGGAGACCACCACGACGGCCACCGTCGGCGCCGGGGTCAGCGCCGGCGGCTCGCGCCCCTCGGGCGAGTACGTGGTGGCCTTCCAGCCCTCGGGCGGATCGGGCCGGTTCGCGCGCCTGGACGGCGCCACCGTGCTGTGCGCGTGGAGCTTCTGCCAGGGGAGCCAGAGCGGTGAGGTCGGCGACGGCAGCGCCGGGACGGTGTCCTCCAGCCCGCAGGCCCTGACGGGCTACGCGAACGCGGGCAACCGCACGGTGCTGGCCGAGGTCACCTACACGACCGACGATGACGGCACCGTGACCATCACCCGCCTGGTCGAGCGGCACCGGGCCTCCGGCAGCGGCTCCACCCCCTGGTAACGACGGACGACCGATGAACACGAACAGGACTGACATGCTGAGGACCTCCGCGCACCGGGCCCCGACCAGGATCGTCCCGGCGCTCGGCCTGGCGCTGAGCCTGGCCCTTCTCGTGGTCGTGGCCGATCCCGAGCCGGTGTCCGCGGCCTCCTACGGCGGTCAGTGCGGCAGCGGGTACTCGAAGGTCAACGAGGCCCCGATCAGCGGCGGCACCATCTTTCTCACCTACAACTCCTCGTCCGGCAAGAACTGCGTGGTCGTGGTGCGGGACAGCACCGGCGCCGGGATGAACATGCACGCGGCGCTCAAGACCAGCGACGGCACGTCGTGGCAGACCGACAAGGGCGACTTCACGCAGTACGCGGGCCCGGTCTACCTCCCGGCGGCGGGCACGTGCGTGGACTGGGGCGGCCAGATCGGCAACGAGTGGGTCGTGCGCACCGGCACCAACTGCAGTTAGGGCGTCCTGCGCGGCGACGCGCCGTGGCGCGCGGGGAGCGGGCCGTCCCGCCCGCTCCCCGGGCCCGGGGCGACACGGCGGCCGGGACGAGGCGTTCGAGTCACCGGCTTCCTCGGGCACGAGGGGAAACGGCGGCGGATCAGGGTGCGTCGCACCACACCCCGGCCACCCGTGACCGAACGCGATTCTCTACCATCTCGAAGTATGGACGTTCCTGAGAGCGGAGCCGGCGGAGCCGCGGCCGGTCCCAACTGGGCCGAGGGATTCCCCGAGCCCTCCTACGAACAGTGGCGCGCACTCGTGGCCGGGGTGCTGCGCAAGAGCGGGATCGCCGAGGAACGGCTCGCGGAGGAACCCGAGTCCGTCCTGGCCGCACCCACCTACGACGGCTTCGACATCGCCCCCCTCTACACCGCGGCCTCGCCCGGCACGGACCCGGGCCTGCCAGGTCAGGCCCCCTTCCTGCGCGGCTACCGGCCCGGCGGGCACGCCCGCGACGGGTGGGACGTGCGCGCCCGCCACACCGACACCGACCCCGCCGTCCTGCGGCGCCGCCTGCACGACGACCTGATGAACGGCGTGTCCTCGCTGTGGATCGCGGTGGGCTCCGCGCGGGCTCCCGCCGACGGCGCGTCTGCGCGGGCCCTGCCCGCGACCGCACTGGGTGAGGCCCTGACCGACGTCCACCTCGACCTGGCCCCCGTGGTGCTGGACGCGGGCGCGGACTACGCCGAAGCGGCCGAGGCACTGCTGGGCGCGCACGCCGACGCCGGGGTCCCGGACGGGCGCGTCATCTCGCACCTGGGCATCGACCCCCTGACCACCGCCGCCCGTGCCGGGGAGGGGCCCGACCTGGCCGACCCGGCCCGTTTCGCGGTCGAGTGCGCGCAGGGCCGCCCCGGATTGGGGCTGGTGGTCGCCGACGGCACCCTGGTCCACGACGCGGGGGGTTCCGAGGCCCAGGAGATCGGCTTCGCCATCGCCGCCGGGACCGCCTATCTGCGGGCCCTGCACGGGGCCGGACTGGATCTGGCCGAGGCGGCCCGGCGGATCGAGTTCCGGCTGGCCGCCAACGCCGACCAGTTCAGTGTGATCGCCAAGCTGCGCGCCGTGCGCGGGATGTGGAACCAGGTACTGCACACCTGCGGTGTGGCGGCCGAGCACCGCACGATGCGGCTGCACGCGGCCACGTCGGCGGCGATGATGACGCGCCGTGACGCGCACGTGAACATGCTGCGCACCACCGTGGCGTGCTTCGCCGCCGGTGTGGGCGGGGCCGACGCGGTGACCGTGGCGCCCTTCGACTCCGCCGTGGGGCTGCCCGACGACTTCGCGCGCCGGATCGCGCGCAACACCCAGTCGCTGCTGGTGGAGGAGGCACACCTGGCGCAGGTCATCGACCCGGCCGGGGGGTCCTTCTACGTCGAGTCGCTGACCGGCGAGCTGTACCGGGCGGGCTGGGCGTTCTTCCAGGAGGTGGAGGGCGCGGGCGGTGCGGCCGGGGCGATCGGCTCCGGGCTGCTGGCCGAGCGCGTGGACGGGGTGTGGGAGCGGCGCCGGAAGGACCTGGCGCACCGCCGCGCCCCCGTGACCGGGGTGAGCGAGTTCCCGCACCTGGACGAGGTGCCGCTGCTGCGCCCCGCCGACCCCGCGCAGCGGCCTCCGCGCGGATTCGCGGTGCGGCGCTATGCCCAGGACTTCGAGGAGCTGCGCGACCGGGCCGACGCCCAGGCGGGCGACACCGGCCACCGGCCGACGGTGTTCCTGGCCACGCTGGGTCCGGTCGCGGCCCACACCGCGCGGGCCTCCTTCGCCACGAACCTGTTGGCGGCCGGGGGTATCGCGGCGCACGAGCCGGGACCGCTGGAGGGGGCCGAGGCGGTCGCGGAGGCGTTTGCCGCCTCGGGCAGCCGTATCGCGGCGATCTGCTCCTCGGACGCGGTCTACGCCGACCAGGCCGAAACGGTCGCGCGCGCGCTCAAGGGCGCGGGCGCCCGCCGGGTGCTCCTGGCCGGTGCGCCCCGTGACGCCTACCGGGAGGCGGGGGTGGACGCCTTCGCCCACCGGGGCTGCGACGCCGTCGCGCTGCTGAGCGACCTGGCGGACGTGATGCTCACCGACCCCGGCACCCGACTCACCGAGAGGGCGAGCTCATGACCCAGGACCACCGACCCGAGTCCGGGGCGATCCCTGATTTCTCCACCGTCGAGGCCGACCCGCCCGCACCCGCCACAGACCGGGACACCGCCGACGCCGCCAAGGCGGCCGAGTGGCGGGCGGGGGTGGAGGCCGATACCGGCAAGGCCGCCGACGCCCTGGAATGGGAGACCCCCGAGGGCATCGGCGTGCGGCCGCTCTACACCGCCGCCGACCGCGAGGGTCTGGACTTCGTCTACGGGCTGCCCGGGCTGCCGCCCTACCTGCGCGGCCCCTACCCCGCCATGTACGCCAGCCAGCCCTGGACCATCCGCCAGTACGCCGGGTTCTCCACCGCCCAGGAGTCCAACGCCTTCTACCGGCGCAACCTCGCCGCGGGCCAGAAGGGCCTCTCGGTCGCCTTCGACCTGGCCACCCACCGCGGCTATGACTCCGACCACCCCCGGGTGGCCGGCGACGTGGGCATGGCCGGGGTGGCCATCGACTCCATCTACGACATGCGCCAGCTCTTCGACGGGATCCCGCTGGACCGGATGAGCGTGTCCATGACCATGAACGGCGCGGTGCTGCCGGTCCTGGCGCTGTACATCGTGGCCGCCGAGGAGCAGGGGGTGGCGCCGGAACAGCTGTCGGGGACCATCCAGAACGACATCCTCAAGGAGTTCATGGTCCGCAACACCTACATCTACCCGCCGGGCCCCTCGATGCGGATCATCTCCGACATCTTCGCCTACACCTCCCAGCGGATGCCGCGGTTCAACTCGATCTCGATCTCGGGCTACCACATGCAGGAGGCCGGGGCCACGGCCGACCTGGAGCTGGCCTACACCCTGGCCGACGGGGTGGAGTACATCCGCGCCGGGCAGCGGTCGGGGCTGGACGTGGACACCTTCGCGCCCCGGCTGTCGTTCTTCTGGGCGATCGGGATGAACTTCTTCATGGAGGTCGCCAAGCTGCGCGCGGCCCGGCTGCTGTGGGCGCGCCTGGTCAAGGACCTGGGGGCGGGCCGGGACAAGTCTCTGAGCCTGCGTACGCACTCGCAGACCTCGGGGTGGTCGCTGACCGCCCAGGACGTGTTCAACAACGTGGCGCGCACGTGCGTGGAGGCGATGGCCGCCACCCAGGGCCACACCCAGTCGCTGCACACCAACGCCCTGGACGAGGCCCTGGCGCTGCCCACCGACTTCTCCGCCCGCATCGCCCGCAACACCCAGCTGCTGCTCCAGCAGGAGTCGGGTACGACCCGGGTCGCCGATCCGTGGGGCGGGAGCTTCTACGTGGAGCGCCTGACACAGGAGCTCGCGGCCAAGGCGTGGGAGCACATCCAGGAGGTGGAGAAGGCGGGCGGGATGGCCGCCGCGATCGAGGCGGGCCTGCCCAAGATGCGCATCGAGGAGGCGGCGGCCCGCACCCAGGCGCGGATCGACTCGGGGCGCCAGCCGGTGATCGGTGTGAACAAGTACCGGCCCGACACCCATGACGAGATCGACGTGCTCAAGGTCGACAACTCCAAGGTGCGCGCCGAACAGTTGGAGAAGCTGGCACGGCTGCGCGCCGAACGCGACGAGCCGCGCGTGCGGGCGGCCCTGGACGCGCTCTCGGCCGCGGCGGAGGGCGAGTCGACCGCGGACGCGGCCCTGTCGAACAACCTGCTGGCGGCGGCGGTCGACGCGGCCCGGGCCAAGGCGACGGTGGGGGAGATCTCCGATGCGATGGAGAGGGTCTTCGGTCGGCACGCGGGCCAGATCCGGACGATCCAGGGCGTGTACCGGGACGAGGCGTCCTCGGGCGCGGACACGGCCGGAGTGATGGAGCGGGTGGCCGCCCGGGTCGACGCCTTCGCCGAGAACGAGGGGCGCCGGCCGCGGATCCTGGTGGCGAAGATGGGCCAGGACGGGCACGACCGGGGGCAGAAGGTGATCGCGACGGCGTTCGCGGACCTGGGGTTCGACGTGGACGTGGGTCCGCTGTTCCAGACCCCGGCCGAGGTCGCCGCCCAGGCGGTGGAGTCGGACGTGCACGTGGTCGGGGTGTCCTCGCTCGCGGCCGGGCACCTGACGCTGGTGCCCGCGTTGCGTGAGGAGCTGGCCGCGCTCGGGCGCGGCGACATCATGATCGTGGTGGGCGGAGTGATCCCCCCGGCCGACTTCGAGGCCCTGCGGCGGGCGGGTGCGGCGGCGATCTTCCCGCCCGGCACGGTGATCGCCGAGGCCGCCATCGACCTGCTCGACCAGCTGGAGGAGCGTCTGGCCGGTGACGGGCCGCAGGAAGGGGAGTGAGCACGTGACCTCGGTGCGCCGACGCGGGCGGCCGGTGGACGTCGACGCCCTGGCCGAGGGCGTCCTGGCCGGTCACCGGCCCACTCTGGCCCGGGCGATCACCCTGGTGGAGTCCCGCCGGGCCGACCACGCGCGGGCCGCGCAGGAACTGCTGGTCCGCCTGCTGCCGTACACGGGCCATGCGCGGCGGGTCGGGATCACGGGTGTTCCGGGCGTGGGCAAGTCCACGTTCATCGACACCCTGGGCAGTCGGCTGACCGGGGCCGGGCACCGGGTGGCGGTGCTGGCGGTGGACCCGTCCTCGACCCGCACCGGCGGGAGCATTCTGGGGGACAAGACCCGGATGGCCCGCCTGGCCGTGGACCCCCGCGCGTTCATCCGGCCCTCGCCCACGGCGGGCACGCTCGGCGGGGTCGCCCGTGCCACCAGGGAGACCATGCTGCTGATGGAGGCGGCCGGTTTCGACGTGGTGCTCGTGGAGACCGTGGGGGTGGGCCAGTCCGAGGTGACGGTCGCCGCGATGGTCGACTGCTTCCTGTTCCTGACCCTGGCACGGACCGGGGACCAGCTCCAGGGCATCAAGAAGGGCGTGCTGGAACTGGTGGACGTGGTGGCGGTCAACAAGGCCGACGGTCCGCACGCCGACGACGCCCGCAGGGCCGCCCGGGAGCTGTCCCGTGCGCTGCGGCTGCTCCAACCGGTGCATCCGCAGTGGCGGCCGCCGGTGCTCACCTGCAGCGGCCTGACCGGGGACGGTCTGGACGAGGTCTGGGACGCCGTCGGGGAGCACCGCAAGGTGCTGGAGGGCGACGGCGGGCTGGCGGACCGGCGCGCGCGCCAGCGGGTCAGCTGGATGTGGGACCAGGTGCGCGACCGGCTCATGGACACCTTCCTGCGCGATCCGCGCGTGAGCGGACTCACTCCGGGCCTGGAGGCGGACGTGCGTTCGGGGGAGACGACGGCGACCCTGGCGGCCGACCGGCTCCTCGACGCCTTCACCCGTGGTGACGACACGGGGGGCGAGGGCACGGCCGGTGACCGTGGCGATGTTCATCGCGACAATGGTCGTTGAAAGTGTGATCCGGATGGGCGTGATGTCGTGAAATAACCCACGGTCAAGGGGGAATGACGGGCTATTCGGAGGGGGTTCGTGCCTCCGAGGCGAAATTTTCTTTCGAGATGCCATTTCCTCGAGGGCAGTTCGCTTATACCGTGTGTGTCCAACGACTGACCTGACCCTCGAACGCGAGCCTTCGAGGTCCGGCACTGTGGGAGTGCTGCCGGACCGGTGGCCGACGTTCGTCGGTCTGCGTATGGTGAACCGAAGGGACCCCTCACCATCACAACGTGGGGCCGGGAGGAGTGAACGTGCACAGGCTTGGGCTGAGCACGCGGGTCGAAAGCCACAGCGTGATCGTCGCGATCGCCGGAGAACTCGACATCGCGACCGCCGCCGACCTCCAGGAACACATCCAGTCCGCGATCGACGACCACGGACCGTGGCTGATCCTGGACCTGTCCGAACTGGACTTCATGGATTCGAGCGGTCTGAACGTCGTCATCAACGCCTACCGCACCGTGCGTGAGCTGCACGGTTCCCTGGCGTTGGCCGCGCTCAACGAACGCGTCACCAAGGTCGTCCGCCTGGTCGGCCTGCACCGACAGGTTCCGGTCCACCAGACCGTGGCCACCGCCGTCGCGGCGATGGACGCGCTGGAGGCCAAGCGCCAGGCCGGATAGCCTCCGGTCGCATGAGCCGGTTCCTTTCCCAGAGCCCCATCGACGTCTCCTGGGACCACAGCAGTCACTACCACGGTCACCTCCTCCGCCGGATCCCCGCACAGTGCACCACCGCGACGTCGGGTGCGGTGACGGGTCCGCCCGTCGCCCGCCAACGTCCCCCGGGGGTTGCGCGGGGGAGGGGCGCCACCCTCGACGGACGCGCTACGTGCGTAGTCCTTCCAGGGCCTGGCGGAACGTGGCCTGGTGGTGGACGCCGTCGGCGCGTCGGCCGACATGATCGCGCTCGCCCCTGCCCTGGAACGCCTGGCGGGTGCCCTCGCTCCCGGAGGCACCCCGGCCGTGCTCGGCCCCTACCGGGAAGAGGGCTGGGCCGATCTGGCCACGAGCCTGGCCGCGTGGGGCCCGGCTTCCGCGTGCGCCGCCTGCTGATGTGGCGCCACTCGCTGGTCCACACCCGTCCCGCCGCCGCGACGGGAACGTCCCGATGAGCCGCGGGACCGGCCGCCGCCGGGTCCTCGTCACGGTCCTCGCGGTGGCCGCAGCCCTCGTCGTGCTCGTCGCCGCGGCGTCCGCGGTCTGGCTCGCGACCCCCTACAGGGCCGAGGCCGACGCCCTGGCCGGGGCCCGCGCCCTGCCGGGAGTGCGGATCGAGGCCGCCGACGACGCCGTCGTCCTGGAACCCGAGGACGCCGCCTCCGGCACCGGGGTGGTGTTCTATCCCGGGGCCCGCGTGGAGGCCGACGCCTACGCCGCCTCATGGGCACCCGTCGTCCAGGCGGCCGGCGTCACCGTCGTGATCCCCCGTATGCCGCTCCGCCTGGCGGTCCTGGACCCCGACCGCGCCGACGCCGCCGTGGCCGAGCACGGCGGGGGCGTGGAGCGCTGGTACCTGGGCGGGCACTCGCTGGGAGGGGCGATGGCCGCCGCCCACGCCGGTGACGATCCGGCCTTCCCCCTGGCCGGGGTGGTGCTGTGGGGCGCCTACGCCACCGAGGGCGCCGGGCTGTCCGACCGCGACGACCTGCGGGTGCTCTCCGTGGCCGGCAGCGAGGACGGGCTGTCCGATCCGGCGACCATCGACGCCAACCGGGACCACCTGCCCGAGGAGGCCGCCATGGTGGAGATCGACGGGATGAACCACGCCCAGTTCGGCGCCTACGGCGACCAGGCCGGAGACGAGACGGCCACGATCGACGACCCCGCCGCCCGGCGTGCTCTGGCCGAGGCCGTGACCGGGTTCCTGGTCGAGCCCTAGGGCGTGTTCCGCGGATACTCACCCTGCTGCGCGGCGCCCCAGTACGACTCCCGCTGCGTTCTCATCAGTCGACAGCCACACCGGGATGCCTTCTTCTTCGGCCTTGCGACGGCCGCACCGGAACGCCGCTCGCGACGGGCGGCATCCACGGAACACGTCCTAGGGCGGGCCGTGCGGGCTTGGGGTGAGCGAGCGGTCGCCGGTCCCCTCTCCCGCACGGCGATGGGCGACGCTCGGTCCGGTCGTGCTCCACGGAGAACGCGGCCTAATCCGTGGGCGGCTGCTGGGGGCCGTCGGGGCGCTGCGGCGGCTGCTGGTAGGGGTTCCGCGGTCCAGTGGGGCTGCCCTGCTGAGGTTGCTGCGGCTGCTGGGGTCCCCCAGGGCCCTGGGGGACATGCTGCCCGTAGTGCCCCTGGAGTCCGGGATACGGCTGCTGCGCGGCGTATCCGTGGTCCGGTGCCCGGCCCGGCTGCGGGCCGTACCCTCCGGGGCCGCCGTGGACGGGTGCGGGTGTCCGCTGGGAGGCGTTCTGCCTGCCGCGTGCGCTCACCACACCGAGGACCAGCAGGAGGATCGCGACCAGCAGGACCAGCCGGGTCACGACGGAGTAGATCGAGGCCGCCCAGGCCGCCAGGCCCGGGGGAGCCACGCTGTTCGGGTCCAGCATGGGGAACGCGAAGACGTGCAGGTAGACGTTCCAGCCGATCGAGGCCAGGCCGAGGAGGACGAAGAGCGCCCCGCTGGTGCGGATCAGTCCCCTGCCGCTGGGGGCACCGCCCGCCCTGATGAGCGCGATGGCGCCCACGACGAGGAACGCGACCCCCGAGAGCAGGAGGGAGAAGATGATCGAGATCATGATGGGCTCCGGTGTCGGGATCAGAGCTGGGAGGGGCCGGGCCGGTACGGCTCGGCCGGAGCGTGCGGCGGGTGGGCGGGCCGCGGCTCGGTGCGGCGTCGGGTGGCGGCGAACACCAGAAGGATGAGTCCGGCGTCGAAGGCCGCGAAGAACAGGGAGTCGACCGCCCCGATGACCATCCAGGCGGTGGTCACGTCCATGGCGTTCGAGAACGCTGCCCGGATGGGCAGGGAAGCGGCCGCCAGGATCAGGAAGACGATCGAGGAGACGAGGATGAGTCCGCCCGCGGCGCCGGTCATCCCCTTGCGTCCGGGCGGCGCGGCGAACGCGCCGATCACGGTCGCGATGCCCGCGAGCACGAGGAAGGCGGCGCCGATGACGAAGGGAGCGTTGTAGAAGATCATGGACTCACGGCCTCCTGAGGGGCGGGAGAGCGGTGCGGTTCTGGGGCGGGGGCGGCCTCCGGGGCGCGCGTCAGACCCTAGCGTCCCCTCCTGAGCAGGTCGATGCCCTGACCGCTCGCGGCCAATGGACGGCCAGGGGGCGTTGCGCGAGCCTGGTCTCGTGCGTAACATCGCATCGAATCGATTCGATCACGGAGGGGATGGCACGGTGCGGATCTCCGACGTGGCCAAGCACGCGGGCGTGTCTCCGAGCACGGTGTCCTATGTCCTCAGCGGCAAGAGGTCGATCTCCGAGACCACCCGGCGCCGCGTCCGCGAGAGCATCGACGCCCTCGGCTACCAGCCGCACGCGGGCGCGCGCTCCCTCGCCAGCCGGCGCAGCAACGTCATCGCCCTCGTCATCCCCCTGCGCGAGGACGTCCACGTCCCGGTCGCCATGCGCTTCGCCGTCTCGGTGACCACCTCCGCCCGCTCGCACGACCACGACGTCCTGCTCCTGACCCAGGGCGAGGGCCCCGACGGCCTGCGCCGGGTCGCGCGCGGCGCCATGGTCGACGGCGTCATCGTCATGGACGTGGAGGCCGACGACGCGCGTGTGCCGGTGCTGCGCTCGTTGGACCTGCCCTCCGTGCTCATCGGAGTTCCGGAGGACGTCGAGGGCCTGACCTGCGTCGACCTCGACTTCGCCGCGGCCGGTGCCGCCTGCGTGCACCATCTGGCCGACCTCGGGCACACCGACATCGCCTTCGTCGGCCAACCGCCCTCGGTCTACGAACGGCGCACCGGTTTCGCCGAGCGCACCGTCGCCGGATACGAGGCGGCCGCCCGCGAGCGCGGCGTACGCGCCACCCTGCACCCCTGCTCTCCGGACACCGCGCGGGAGGTCGCCGTCGGACTCGTCCGCGACCGCCCCGCCCTGACCGGGCTCATCGTCCACAACGAGCCCTCGGTCGTTCCGCTGCTGGACGCCTTCCACGAGCTCGGCCGCACGCCCCCGGAGCTGTCCGTGGCCGTCATCGGTCCGCCCGCGCCCGTCGTTCCACCGCTCACCTCGGTCGATCTGCCCGCCGAGGCGGTCGGGTCCCGGGCCGTGGAGCTGCTGATGGACAAGATCGACGGCGTCGGCGGTACCGGCGTGACCCTCCTTGAGCCGAGGCTGACCCCCGCCGGAAGCACCGCCCCACGCACCTGACACCCCCGTTTCCCCAGGCCCGACGATCCGCCCGACCCGACACCCCGTTGTCGAAGCGCTTCGACAACACCAGCCCCCCAACGGAAGGACGACGCGTGTTCAACGAGATCGAGGACGGAATCGAATGGCGCGGCAGCCATCAGGTGGTGCGCGCCCAGGCGTGGGGCCCCGACGGCATCCGCGTCCGCGCCGGACTGTCGGTCCTGCGTGAGGACCTGCCCGGTGCCCTGGTCGAGCCACGGGTACCCACCACCGCGACGGTCACCGTCGAGGCGGACCGGGCCGTCCTCACCAACGGCGCCCTGACGCTGGAGATCGACGACGCCGGGATGCTCCGCTTCCTGGACGCCTCCGGCGACGAGCTGCTCGCCGAGGAGCGCGCCCACTTCTGGTGGCCCGGCCCCCGCGCCTACACCTCCACCGGCCACGGCTACTACCGCATCGAGCAGCGCTTCCGCGCCTACGACGGCGAGAAGCTGTTCGGACTGGGGCAGCACACCCACGGGCTGCTCGACCAGAAGGGCGCCGTCGTCGACCTCGTGCAGCGCAACGCCGAGGTCACCATCCCCTTCATGGTCTCCTCGCGCGGCTACGGGCTGCTGTGGAACAGCCCCGCCACCGGCAGGGTGGAACTGGCCGACAACGGGACCCGGTGGGTCAGCGACAGCGCCCGCCAGATCGACTACTGGGTCACGGCGGGCGACGGCCCGGCCGAGGTGATGTCGAACTACGCCGACGTGACGGGCCACGCTCCCGAGCTGCCGGAGTTCGCCTCCGGCTTCTGGCAGTGCCGACTGCGCTACAAGACCCAGGACGAGCTGATGGAGGTCGCCCGCGAGTACAAGCGGCGCGGGCTGCCGCTCTCGGTCATCGTCAGCGACTTCTTCCACTGGACCCACCTGGGGGACTGGAAGTTCGATCCCGCCGAGTGGCCCGACCCCAAGGCCATGGTGGAGGAGCTGCGCGAGATGGGCGTGGAGCTGATGGTGTCCGTGTGGCCCTCCGTCAGCCCGCTCAGCGAGAACTACGACGAGATGCTGGCGCGCGGCTACCTCGTGGCCACCGAACAGGGACCGCCGGTCCACGCCGACTGGGCGGACAAGGGGGTCGACGCCCAGGTCCAGGTGTCGTTCTACGACCCCACCAACCCCGACGCCCGCGCGTACGTGTGGGACAAGGTGCGGCGCAACTACCACGACCTGGGCATCCGGGTGTGGTGGCTGGACGCGTGCGAGCCGGAGCTCAAGCCCGGCCACCCGGAGAACCTGCGCTACCACGTCGGCCCGGGGACCGAGGTGGGCAACATCTACCCGGCCGAGCACGCACGGGGCTTCCACGAGGGCATGCTCGCGGCGGGGGAGCCGGAGGTCATCACCCTGTGCCGGTCGGCCTGGGCGGGCAGCCAGCGCCACGGCGCGGCCCTGTGGTCGGGGGACATCCCCGCCACCTTCGACTCCCTGCGCACGCAGATCCGCGCCGGTCTGAACGTCGCCATGTCCGGCATCCCGTGGTGGACCACCGACATCGGCGGCTTCCACGGGGGCGACCAGGAGTCCCCGGAGTACCGGGAACTGCTCGTGCGCTGGTTCCAGTACGGGGTGTTCTGCCCGCTGTTCCGGCTGCACGGGTTCCGGGAGCCGTTCGTCGACGCCCTGCATCCGGACATGTCCGGCGGACCCAACGAGGTGTGGTCCTACGGGGAGGAGGTCTACCCGCTGCTGCGTGACATGCTCTTCCTCCGCGAGCGCCTGCGCCCCTACGTCATGGAGCAGATGCGCGCCGCCCACGAGCGCGGTCTGCCGCCGATGCGGCCGCTGTTCGTGGACTTCCCGGACGATCCGCGCGCCTGGGAGGCCGAGGACGCGTTCCTCTTCGGCCCGGACGTGCTCGTCGCACCGGTGACCGAGCTCGGGGCGCGGTCCCGCAGGGTGTACCTGCCCGAGGGCTCCACCTGGGTGGACCCGTGGTCCGGCGCGGTCCACGCGGGCGGCGCGGAGATCATGCTGGACGCGCCGCTGGAGCGTGTCCCGGTTCTGGTGCGCGGCGGCGCCGACGTGCCGATCGTCAGCTAGCCCGGCACGCCCTCCCCAGGTGTCCGGCGGGCCGTGTCCCCCCACGGCCCGCCGGACGCCGCCCGTCCCTCCTCGCGGACGGGCCAAGGTCCCGTCGCCGCGGTCCCAACGGCGCTACCCGGCGCGGGCGGCCCGTGTGACCGTGGGAGGTAGGGAAGTGCTCGATCCCGGGGAGAGAGCGTGGGCGACGGGAGAGTCCGGTTCGCGGGCCAGGTCCCCCTGGCCCGCCGAACACTGCTCGAGCGGCCCGGCAGGTTCGCCGGAGCCGTGGTCGCGGTCGCGCTCGCCGTCACCCTCATGGGCCTGATCACCGGCCTGTGGGGAGGATTCGTCGCGCAGTCGAACACGTATGTGGACAACACCGGCGGCTCGCTCTACATCGTCTCCCCGGGCGCACAGCGCCTGACCTCGGATGCCCGGATCCCGCGCTCGGCCGTGGAGACGGCACGCGAGACCCCCGGAGTGCGGTGGGCGTTCCCGGCCCGGTCGTTCTTCGCGATCCTCGACATGCACGACCAGAAGGTGGCCGTCACCGTGGTGGGCTACGAGCCCGACGGGCGCGGCGGACCCTGGGACCTGGCGGAGGGCCGCACGCCGGTCGCCGACGACGAGGCCGTGGTCGACGAGGTCCTGGCCGCCCAGCACGGGCTGGAGACGGGTGACCGGATCGACGTCGCCGGGGCCGGTGTCCGCGTGGTCGGCGTCTCGCGGGGCAGCTTCAGCTCCATGACCGCCTTCGTGTTCCTCCCGCACTCGGCGACGGACGCGATGCTGCGTGACCCCGCCTCCACGACCTTCGTGATCGTCGGCACGGACGTTCCCGAATCCGTCGCCCCGCTGCTGCGCGAGCAGGGCCTGGCCGTCGTGGACGGTGACGAGGTGAACGCCACGGAGACGAGGTTCGCCACACGCGCCTTCGGGCGGCCCCTCGGCCTCATGGCGCTCCTCGCCTTCACCACCGGAGTCCTGGTCGTCGGACTGACCTCCTACGGCGCTGTGCGGGAGCAGCACCGCCTGATGGGGGTCGTCGCCGCGCTGGGCGGCGGTCGTGCGCGCCTGTACCGGTTCGCGATCGCCCACGTCGCCGCGACCACCCTCGCCGGGGCGGCCTGCGGCGCCGTCCTGTTCCTCGTGGCGCGTACGGCGGTCTCCTGGTGGCGCCCGCAGTTCCCCGTCGTCCTCACCGGTCGGGAGATCGGGCTGCTCGTCGCCGCGACCGTCGTGATGGCCCTGCTCGCCGGCGTGTTCCCCGTGCACGGTGTCGGCCGGACCGACCCGGCCGAGGCCTTCAGGGACACGACATGAGGCGCCCGGCCTCCGTCCCGCTCGCGCGCCGCACTCTGTTCGCGGATCGACGCCGCGCCTGGCTCGCCGTCGGCGGTGTCGCGGTGGCGCTCGCCCTCGTGCTCTTGTTCGACGCGATCATCTCCGGGGCGATGAACCAGGTCACGCACTATCTGCGCACTTCACCCGCCGACGTGATCGTCTCCCAGGAGGGGGTCCGGACCCTGCACATGTCGTCCTCGACCCTGCCCCCGGACACCGCGGAGCGTGCGGCGGCCGTCGACGGCATCGCGTGGGCCGAGAGCCTGGCGTTCATGACCGGCACCATCAGCGCCGGCGGAGACGAGCAGCTGAGCTACGTCTTCGGCTACGACGTGGACACCGGCCGCGGCGGTCCGGCGGAGCTGGCCGAGGGCCGTCCGCCCGGGGCCGGGGAGACCGTGGTCGACTCCGGGGCGGCCGAGGACATGGGCGTCGCCGTGGGTGACACGGTGGTGGTCGCCGGACGGGAGTTCACGGTCGTCGGACTGAGCACGGGCGGTACCAACGTCGCCAACACGACGGCCTTCCTGAACCGGTCGGGTTTCGCGGAGCTCGACCGGCCGGTCGACAGCTACGTGTTGGTGGGGGCGTCGCGGGGGACGTCACCGGACGAACTGGCCGAGCGCCTGTCCCGGGCCCTGCCGGAGACGACGGTCCAGACCAGGGACGCGTTCGTCGAGGAGGAGCGCGGGATCGTCCTCGATATGACCGCCGACCTCATGCGGATCATGGCCGCCATCGCGTTCGCCCTGTCCCTGGCGCTCATCGCCCTCGTACTGTCGTCCGTGACCCGGGCGAACCTGCGGTCCTACGCCGTGGTCGGTGCGCTCGGAGCCGCTCCGCGACGGCTCGTTCTGACGCTGACCGCGCAGGCCGCGTGGATCGCGGTGTCGGCGACGGTGGTCGCGACCGCGATCACCGTCGGCCTGGCGGCCGTGGTGCCCGCGGTCGCGACCACGCTCCCCCTCGACGTTCGGCCGAGCGCGATCGGATGGGTCTTCGCCTCGGCGCTGGCGGCCGCGGCGGTCGGAGCGGTCCAACCGCTCCGCAGCATTTCCAGGGTCGATCCGGCGACGGCCTTCCGGAGGGCGACATGAACGGTGCAACGACGGTCTCCGCCCTGGTGCGCGTACGCGGGCTGACCAAGACCTACGGGAGTGGTGCGACCAGGGTGAACGCGGTGGACGGGGTCGACCTCGACATCGCGCGCGGCGAGACCCTGCTCATCATGGGTCCGTCCGGGTCGGGCAAGACGACCCTCCTGCTCATGCTCGGAGCCCTGTTGCGGCCGACCGGTGGCGCGGTCGTGGTCGACGGTGTCGATCTGGCCACGGCACCGGCCCGCTCCCTGCCCGGACTCCGCGCACGCCGCCTGGGGTTCGTCTTCCAGGACTTCAACCTCGTTCCGGCGCTGACCGCGCTGGAGAACGTCGCCTTGGCCCGCAATCTCGCCGGGGTCCGGGGCCGAGCGGCGCGCGAGCGGGCCGAGGAGGCGCTGGACCAGGTCGGTCTCGGCGCCCGGCTGTCCTTCCGGCCCGATGAGCTGTCCGGAGGCGAGAAGCAGAGGGTCGCGGTGGCGCGCGCCCTCGTCAACGGACCCGCGCTGCTCCTGGCCGACGAACCCACCGCGAACCTCGACTCTGGTACCGGCCGGGAGGTCGGACGCCGCATCCGAGACCTAGCCGCGCGGGACGGGCGGAGCGTCATCATGGTCAGCCACGACGACCGGCTACGAGAGATCGCGAGCCGGACGCTGTGGCTGGAGGACGGGCGCTTCCACGACCTCGCGGGGATGGTCGCCGACCCGGTCTGCGGTCGCCCGGTCCGGATCGGAGCCGGCCCGGGTCTGGAGGTGGACGGGGGTGCCAGGTGGTTCTGCTCCGACGCGTGCCGTGCGGAGTTCGCGGCGCACGCGCCGGGTGCGCCGGGCCCATAATGTCCGGGTGAGCGAACACGACGAAGAACTCGACGCGACTCCTGGGGCCGTCGACGCGCACGCCCTGCTCGCCCTGGCCGGGCAGCACCACGCACGTACGTCCCGCGCCCTGGGCACCAGGGAGCTCGGCGGCCACCTGGTCAAGTCCTACGCCCTGGAGGCGCCGCGCCGCCTGGTGAGCACCCAGGTCGAGGCGCAGGCCCTGCGCATCGCCGAGGGGCACCTGGGGCTGGGGAGCGCCCGCGGCTCCCTCGGGCTCGCGGTCCTCATCGTCCACGCGGGCGGGGACGGTGACTACGTCCTCGTGCACAACTGGATCGAGGGCCACATGTCGGACCTGGTGATCTTCAGCGGCCCGGCCGGGCGGCCCGAACAGCTCCGGCCGGGGCGCGCCGGCCTGGCCCCCTGCGTGTGGGAGGCGGCGATCCTGGCCCACGAGCGGGACGCGTTCACCCGCCACGTCCTGGACGGCCGGGACGGCATCGGGAACCGTCTGACCGCGTGGGGCGCCGACACCCTGGAGGGGGAGGTCCGATGACCGCCGCCCCGCGGGTCCGGGCGGCGCGCCGCGCGGACCTGCCCCGCGTCGTCGCGCTCGCCGCCGAGCACGCCGCCTACGAGAAGGCGCCGCCGCCCGCCCCGGACCTCGGGCAACGCCTGGCGGCCCTGCTGTTCGACACCCCTGAGCCCCGGCTCGCGTGCCTGGTGGCGGAGTCCGCCGGGGGCGAGGTCGTCGGCTACGCGACGTGCTCCCCGGAGCTCTCCACCTGGGCGGGACGCGAGTACCTGCACATGGACTGCCTCTTCCTCCGCGACGGCACCCGCGGACAGGGGCTCGGCGCCCAGTTGGTGGACGCGGTCGTGGCCGAGGCCCGCCGCCGAGGTCTCGACGAGGTGCGGTGGCAGACCCCGGCGTGGAACGAGGGCGCGACACGCTTCTACGACCGCCTGGGCGCCCGCGCGAAGGAGAAGCTCCGCTACTCCCTGCCCGCGCGCTGACGCGGAACCGTCCGGTACCGGCCACGGCAGGACGCCGTAGCCGGTACGGGCACGTTACGCGGTCGCGCGGGCGGCGCTCGACCGTCCTCGTCGGCCGGTGACGGGCGGCACCGACCGACGACCGCCCCCAACGGCTACCGGACGCCGAAGAGGTGCTCCAGGGCCAGCTGGTCCAGCTTCTCGAAGTGGTAGCCGCGCTCGCCGACCTCCGCCAGGTCGATCTCCTCGGTCAGCAGGTCCGCGACGCTCTCGCCCTCGGCGAGCGTGGGCCGGGACAGCTCCGGCACCCGGGCGGCCTCCAGCGCGGCGGCCACCTCGGGGTCGGCGCGGAAGGCACGGGCCTTCTCCCGCAGGATGAGGTAGTTGCGCATGCACGCCCGCGCCGACTCCCACACGCCGCTCATGTCCTCCGTCCGCGGCGGCTTGAAGTCGAAGTGGCGGGGCCCGTCGTAGCCCTCGTTCTCCAACAGGTCGACCAGGAAGAACGCCTCCTTGACGTCCCCCGCGCCGAAGCGCAGGTCCTGGTCGTACTTGACGCCGCGCTGCCCGTTGAGGTCGATGTGGAAGAGCTTGCCCGCCCACAGCGCCTGGGCGACGCCGTGCGCGAAGTTGAGCCCGGCCATCTGCTCGTGGCCGACCTCCGGGTTGACCCCGACCATCTCGGGGTGCTCCAGCTCGTTGATGAAGGCCAGGGCGTGGCCCACGGTCGGCAGCAGCACGTCGCCGCGCGGCTCGTTGGGCTTGGGCTCGATGGCGAACCGCAGGTCGTAGCCCTGCTCCCGCACGTAGGCGCACAGCAGGTCGAAGGCCTCGCGCAGCCGGTCCAGCGCCGCGGCGTCGTTCTTGCCCGCCTCGGTCTCCGCGCCGTCCTGGCCGCCCCAGCACACGTAGGTGGTGGCGCCCATGGACACCGCGAGGTCGATGTTGCGGATGACCTTGCGCAGCGCGTACCGGCGCACGTCGCGGCTGTTGGAGGTGAAGCCGCCGTCCCGGAACACCGGGTGGGTGAAGAGGTTGGTGGTGACCATGGGGACGGCCAGGCCGGTCTCCTCCAGTGCGCCCCTGAAGCGCTTGAGGATCGCGTCCCGCTCGGCGCCGGAACTGCCGGGCGGTATGAGGTCGTCGTCGTGGAAGGTGATCCCGTGGGCGCCCAGTTCGGCCAGCCGCCGGACGGCGTCGGCGCCGTCCAGCGGCGGCCGAACCGGGTCGCCGAACGTGTTGACCCCGCGCCAGCCCACGGTCCACAGACCGAAGGTGAACTTGTCCTCGGGCGCCGGGCGGAAGTCGTTCATGCGTGTCTCCAGGAGTGGCGAGATCAGTCGGCCCGCTCAGTCTGCCCAGAGAGTGCTTAGTTTGTCTAGAGGAACAACTAATTGGCGGTGGCGTGCCCCCGCAGTACGGCGAAGCCTCCTCCCGGCACCATCAGCCCGTCGGCGGCACGGCCGGAGACCAGGTCGTGGGCGTCGGAGTCCAGGCCCAGCCGCACGGGGTCGATCCGCCGCGGGCCCGTGCCGTGGTTGGTGACGAACACCCACACGCCCCCGTCGCCCACCCGCCGCACCACGTCCAGCTCCGGTTCGGGGAACGGCCCCGTGCCCGCCGCCTCGGCGATCAGGCTGCCCAGCCCCCGGTCGGTCAGCCGCGCCGACACGTACCAGGCCTCCCCGGCGCCGTACCGGTGGCGGGTCACCGCCGGTTCGCCGTCCAACTGCCCGCCCGCGTACCGGGCCACCGCGTCGGCCCCCTCCAGGTGGACGCGCTCGCTCCACTGCGTGACCTCCTCGCGGACCGAACCCAGGTCGAGCGCGGCCGTCTCCCCGGGGAACAGCGGGAAGAACTCCTCCACCCGCACCCCGAGCAGGTCGCGCAGCGCGCCCGGGTACCCGCCCACGCGCACCGTGGAGTCCGGGTCGGCCACCCCGCTGAGGTAGGTCACCACGAGCGTGCCGCCGCCCGCGGTGAAGTCGGCCAGCCGCTGCGCCGCCTCGTCGGACAGCAGGTACAGCGCGGGGACGACCAGCAGGGGCACCGGCGGCAGCGGCCGGTCGGGGCGGACGAAGTCCACTGTGCGGCCCGACCGCCACAGCACACGGTGCACCTGGCGCACCGCCTCCAGGTAGTCCGTGCGGGCGGGCAGGGACGGACTGCCCAGGGCCCACCAGCACTCGGGGTCCCACGTGACCGCCGCGTCGGCGACCACGTCGGACTCGCGCGCCTCCGCGATCCGGCCCAGGACACCGCCCAGGTCGCACACCTCCCGGAAGATCCGCGAGTCCGGTCCGGCGTGCGGCACCATCCCCGAGTGCCACTGCTCGGAGCCGCCCCGCGAGGCCCTCCACTGGAAGAACATCGCGCCCTGGGAGCCGCGCGCGACGTGCGTCATGCTGTACCGCGCGATCTCGCCCGGCGGCTTGGAACGGGTGATCTCCCCTGTGTAGGCCACCCCCGCCGCCTGCTCCATCAGCAGCCACGGGCGCCCCGGACGGGGCACGCGGCCGGCCCACGAGCGCGCCAGGTCCGCCGCGAACGCGGTCTGCTCGGCGCCGTCGGTCCCCGTCCGGTCGGGGTAGTCGTCCACCGCGATGAAGTCCAGGTGCTCGGCCCACCGCCAGGGGTCGACCGGCACCCAGTCGCCGAAGGCGAAGTTGGTCGTCACCGGCACCTCCGGTCGGGCCCGGCGCAGAACGTCGGCCTGGTCCAGGAAGTGGTCGAGCATCTCGTCCGACAGGAACCGCCGAAAGTCCAGCACGTGCGCCGGGTTGGGCAGGTACTGGGTGGCGCGCGGCGGCTGGACCTGCTCCCACGCCGTGTAGTTCTGGCTCCAGAAGGAGGTGGTCCACGCGCGGTTGAGCGTGTCCAGGTCGTCGTGTCGGCGGCGCAGCCAGTCGCGGAACGCGCGGGCGGCGTGCTCGGAGTGCGTCCAGGAGCCGTACTCGTTGTGCACGTGCCACATGGCCAGCGCCGGGTGGTGGGCGTAGCGGTCGGCGAGGGCCCCGGCGACGCGCACCGACGCCTCCCGGTAGGCCGGGGCGCACACGTCGTAGGTGTCCCGGCTGCCGTGCGTGAGCCGGGTGCCGTCGCCGGTCACGGGCATCGCGTCGGGGTGGGCGAGGCTGAACCACGGCGGGGGCGAGGCGGTCGGCGTGGCCAGGGCGACCGCGATCCCGGCGCCGTGCAACCGGTCCAGGACACGGTCGAGCCACTCGAACCGGTACTCGCCCTCCGCCGGTTCCAGGAGCGCCCAGGAGAAGACGCCGACGGTGACCAGGGTGACCCCGGCCGCGCGCATGAGCTCGACGTCCTCGACCTGGACCGCCTCGGGCCACTGCTCAGGGTTGTAGTCGCCGCCGAACCAGAGTGGAGCGGACATGCGGGACTCCTTGATTGGGGGTGAAAGACAACTAAGTATGGCGAGTGACCGCCCGCACGGGCACCCCTCACCCCTGGAGCCCCGATGGCCGACATCCCGCCCATCCTCACCCGCCACCCCGTCCGTGACTGGGAGGACGCACTCATCACCGGCAACGGCCGGGTGGGCGCGCTCGCCCACGCCACCGCCGACCGGACCGCGCTGACCCTCGCCCACGAACGGCTGTTCCTGCCGGTCAGCGCATCCCTGCCCGCCCCCGGGACCGCGCTGATCCTCCCTGAGCTGCGCTCCCTGCTGCGGCGGGGCCGGTCCCGGGCGGCGGCCGAGCGGATCACCGCGTTCGCCGCCGCCGAGGACCCGGGCTACGCCGACACGCGGTGGATCGATCCCCTGGTGGGCGCCGCCGTCCTGGGCTTCGCGCCGACCGCGCCCGGGGCCGGGCCGGTATCGCGCCGCTGCGCGCCCGACTCGGGCGTGGTGACCGAGCACCTGCCGGACGGCACGGTCCACCGGGTCTTCGCCTCGCGCGCCCCCGGCGCGGCCGACGCCGTGGTCGCCGAGTTCACCCGGCCGGGGACCGGGGGACTGGACGGGCTGCTGCGGCTCACCCTTCTGGACGAAGAGCCCCCCGTTCCAGTCGCCATCGATTCCGAGATCCGGACGGACCGGTTGTCGGTGCGGGTCGGATTCCCCGCACGCCCGCCGGGCACCCTGCCGGGGTACGCGGTGACGTGCGAGGTCGGCGCGGAGGGCGGCCGGGTGGAGGCCGTCCCGGGTGGCCTGCGGGTCCGGGGCGTCGCCCGCCTGCTGGTCACCTCCCGTGTCCGGGTCGGCGCCCCGGGGGAGTCCGGCCCGCCGCAGGTCGAGCCGTCGGAGGCGCCGACCACCGACTTCGACGAACACCTGGCCCGCCACCGGGAGGTCCACGGCGAGCTGATGGGCCGCTTCCGCCTCCATCTCGGCGGGCCGGGGTCCGAGGGAGGCGGCCCGGAGACGGACGTGACGGGGGAGGAACTCCTGTCGGCGGGGGCGACACCCGAGCTGGTGGCCCGGCTGGTCGACGCCGGCCGGTACGCGATCGTGTCCAGCTGCGGCGACCTGCCGCCCACCCTCCAGGGGGTCTGGAGCGGCACGTACGGCCCTCCCTGGCGCTCCGGCTACACCTTCGACGGCAACCTGCCCTCCGCCGTGGCCGCCCTCCACACCACCGGCACGCCCGAACTCATGCACGGCCTCTTCGACCTCCTCGACGGTATGGTCCCCGACCTCGCCGAGAACGCCCGCCGCCTGTACGGGTGCCGGGGCCTGCTCCTGCCGCCGCACGCCTCCACCAGCGGCCGGCACAACCACTTCGGCCCCGAGTGGTGCCTGACCTGCTGGACCTCCGGAGCCGCCTGGATGGCGCGGCTGTACTGGGACCACTTCGCCCACACGCGCGACCGCTCCTTCCTGCGCGACCGGGCGCTGCCCTTCCTCACCGCGGCCGCGGAGTTCCACGAGGACTTCCTCACCGAGGACGGCTTCGTGCCCTCCTACTCACCGGAGAACACCCCGGCGGACGGCGACGGCCAGGCCGCCGTCAACGCCACCCTCGACGTCGCCGCCGTGCGCGACCTCACCCGCAACCTCGTGCGCGCCCACCGCGAACTGGGGCTGCCCGGCACGCGCCGCTGGCTGCGCCTGGCCGCCCGTGTGCCCGGTTACCGGATCTCCGCCGACGGGGAGCTCGCCGAGTGGGCGAGTGCCGCCGGGCCCGTGGACCAGCGCGACCAGCACGCCCACCGCCACGCCTCCCACCTCTTCCCGCTCTGGTACGAGCCCGACCCCGCCTTCGCCGATCCCCGCCTGCGCGCGGCCGCCGTCCGCACCGTCCGGTCCCGGCTCTCCTGGTGGCGCGGGCAGGAGTCCGACGAGATGGCGTTCGGGCTGGTGCAGCTGGGCCTGGCGGCGGCCCGGCTCGGCCTGGCCGAGGAGGCGCACGAGACGCTCGCGCTCCTGGCGACCCGGTACTGGCGGCCGACCCTGGTCTCCACGCACAACCGGGGCGCGCTGTTCAACGTCGACATCGGCGGCGGCCTCCCGGCGGTCGTCGCCGCGATGCTCGTCCGGTCGACCGAGGGGCGGGTGGACCTGCTGCCCGCGCTCCCGCGCGTCTGGCCGACGGGACGGGTCGAGGGCCTGCGGGCGCGTGGCGGCGTCATCGTCGACCGCCTGGAGTGGGGGAGCGGCGAGGCGACCGCGCTGCTGCGGTCCGTCGAACCCCGGACCGTACGGATCGGCCTCCCCGGCGGCGCGTTCCGCGTGGTGCGGACCGGCCCGCGGAGCCGGATCACCGTCCGTTTCCGCCTCTTCTCGGAGCACGATCGTCGAAGCGCTTCGAAAATTCTCGGCTGACCCCCTTGCTCTCCGTTAGTTGGGTTATCAAACTAATGGGGACTTCGTGCCCGTCTCCGTCGGACTTCCGGCGGAGACGGGTCTCCCCCCACCCCCTGGAGTCCGTCATGTCTCCGCGCCCCGCACATCCCCCACACCCCCCGCTTCCCGCACGAGCCGCACCACCGCGGACCCGGGCCCGCTCCGGCCGCACCTGGGTGACGGTCGCCGCCGCGGTCCTGCTCACCGCGACGGGCACCGCCGCCGTCCACTCCGCCCCCGACCCGGCCGCCGCCCAGGAGGACGCCTACACCTGGGACAACGTCCAGATCGCCGGCGGCGGATACGTCCCCAACATCATCTTCAACGAGTCCGAGCAGGACCTCGTCTACGCCCGCACCGACATCGGCGGCGCCTACCGCTGGGACCCCTCCACCGAGCGCTGGGACCCGATGCTGGACTGGATCGGCTGGGACGACTGGGGGTGGACGGGCATCGTCAGCCTGGCCACCGACCCCGTCGACCCCGACCGTGTCTACGCCGCCGCCGGGACCTACACCAACGACTGGGACCCGAACAACGGCGCCATCCTGCGCTCCGACGACCGCGGCGAGACCTGGGAGGTCACCGAACTCCCCTTCAAGCTCGGCGGCAACATGCCCGGGCGCGGCATGGGCGAGCGGCTGGCCGTCGACCCCAACGACAACAGCGTCGTCTACTTCGGCGCCCGGGGCGGACACGGCCTGTGGCGCAGTACCGACTTCGGCGAGACCTGGGCCGAGGTCGAGGAGTTCCCCAACCCGGGCGACTACGTCGAGGACCCCGACGACGAGTGGGACGTCCACACCGACATCACCGGCGTGATCTGGGTCGAGTTCGACCGGCGCACCGGCTCCGACGGGTCGGTCACCCAGGACGTCTACGTCGGCGTCGGCGACCTGGACGACCCCGTCTACCGCAGCCAGGACGGCGGCCAGACCTGGGAACCGCTGGCGGGAGCGCCGACCGGCCACCTGCCCGCGCACGCGGTCCTGGACCACGAGGGCGGCCAGCTCTACCTCGCCACCACCGACACCCCCGGTCCCTACAACGGCGAGTCCGGCGACGTGTGGCGCTTCGACACCGGGACCGAGGAGTGGGCCAACATCAGCCCCGTCCCCTCGACCTCCGAGGACAGCTACTTCGGCTACGGCGGGCTCACCATCGACCGCCAGAACCCGGACACCCTCATGGTCACCTCCCAGATCTCCTGGTGGCCGGACAACCAGATCTTCCGCAGCACCGACCGCGGCGAGACCTGGACGCAGGCCTGGGACTGGGGCAACTACCCCGAACGCGATAAGCGGTACGAGATGGACATCTCCACCGCGCCCTGGCTGGACTTCGGCGGGCCCGGCGAGGCACCCGAGACGCAGCCCAAGCTGGGCTGGATGAGCCAGGGCATGGCCATCGACCCCTTCGACTCCGACCGGTTCATGTACGGCACCGGCGCCACCATCTACGGCAGCGACAACCTCACCGACTGGGACAGCGACACCACTGTCGACATCGAGGTGAAGGTCCACGGGCTGGAGGAGACCTCCATCCACGACCTCGCCGCCCTGCCCGACGGTCCGCTGGTCTCGGTGATGGGCGACATCGGCGGCTTCGTCCACGAGGACCTGGGCACCGTCCCGGACGAGATGCACCAGGACCCCTACTGGGGCAACGGCACCGGGGTGGACTTCGCCGAGCTGGCGCCCGACACGGTCGTCCGTGTCGGCAACGCCGAGGACGACGCCAACTCCCACATCGGCGTGTCCACCGACGGCGGCCAGAGCTGGTGGGGCGGGCAGGAGCCCGGCGGGGTCACCGGCGGCGGCACCGTCGCGGTCAACGCGGACGGTTCCGCGATCCTGTGGAGCGCCGACGGCGCGGGCGTCCACGTGTCCACGACCACCGGGTCCTCCTGGACCGCCTCCTCCGGCGTGCCCACGGGGGCGCGGGTGGAAGCCGACCGGGTCGACCCGGACGTGTTCTACGCGGTCGCCGACGGCACCTTCTACACCAGCACCGACGGCGGCGCGACCTTCACCGCCTCCGGCGACACGAGCCTGCCGCCCGAGGGCGATATCCGTTTCGGCGCCGTTCCCGGCCACACCGGCGACGTGTGGGTCGCGGGTGGCGATGAGGACGGTGAGTACGGCATGTGGCGGTCCACCGACGCGGGCGCCACGTTCGAGCGGATCGAGGCCGTGGACGAGGGCGACGCGGTGGGCTTCGGCGCGCCGGCGCCCGGCGCGGACTACCCGGCCGTCTACACCAGCTCCCGGATCGACGGCGTCCGCGGGATCTTCCGCTCCGACGACGCGGGGGAGAGCTGGACGCGGATCAACGACGACGAGCACCAGTGGGGTTGGACCGGCTCGGTGGTCACGGGCGACCCGGACGTCTACGGGCGGGTCTACATCGGGACCAACGGGCGCGGGATCATCTACGGCGACCTCGCCGACGGAGGCGGGAACCCGGACCCGGACCCGTCGCCCTCGCCGAGCCCGACCGAGGACCCCGACCCCTCGCCCAGCCCCTCCGAGGACCCCTCACCGGACCCGGGCGCGTGCGACGTCGCGTACACGGTCAGCGGCGCCTGGTCGGGCGGATTCGGCGCCGACGTGGTGGTCACCAACACCGGGACCGAGACCGTGGACGGCTGGGAACTGGCCTGGTCCTTCACCGCGGGTGAGCAGGTCACGAGCCTGTGGGGCGGCAGCCACGAACAGGAGGCGGGTACCGTCACGGTCACCGACGCCGGGTGGAACGCCCGGATCGAACCGGGGGACTCGGTGACGGTCGGCTTCAACGGCGCCACTGACGGGACTCCGGGTACGCCTGAGGAGTTCACGTTGAACGGTCAGTCGTGCGACTGACCTGACACCCCTCCGCGGAGGGGTCGACCGGGGCCCTGAGGACGTTGCTGACCTCGGGGCCCTACCCGTCGGCGCCCGGGTATCGCTGCTCCGAGCCGGGGCTCAGGCCCTTTCCTGCCGTTCGGACGACCGCAGCTTCTCGTTGATGCGCTGCGCCTCCTCCAGCTGGTCCTCCAGGATGATGATCCTGCAGGCGGCCTCGATCGGGGTGCCCTCGTCGACGAGTTCGCGGGCACGGGAGGCGATCCTGAGCTGGTAACGCGAGAAACGGCGGTGGCCGCCCTCCGAGCGCAGTGGCTCGATCAGCTTGGCGTCGCCGAGGGCGCGCAGGAACGCCGGCGTGGAGCCGATCATCTCCGCGGCGCGGCCCATGGTGTAGGCGGGATAGTCATCATCGTCAAACCGGTCACCGGTTGTGTGACGGGACAAGCGCTCTTCTTTCTCTCTCCTGAACGCACGTCGAGGGCCCCAGCGCCGAGTGGCGCCGGGGCCCGAGAGTTCAATACCACCTACCGGCGGATGCCGGTCTTCCGCTTCCCGAGGTCAAGCTGGGACGGGATCGCGGGGATCGCGGTTGTGAGACCGTGGACCACCTTCTTCCGAACCGGGGCCTGCGGTACCCGAGCGGAACAAGCCCACGCCCGGGCGATCCTGATGGCATCTACTCCTCTCGATCTCTTCCTGCGTTTCCTGCTGAGCGGTGCTACCGGCTCCCGACGCCGTGTTGCGATGCGCGCCGGTCGAGCCCTACCGCGTCCTTCTGTACTGCTCCGGCTTCCCCCGTGCTGGCGGGACTCCGGTCCTGCTGCGGTCTTCCCTGTGTGAGCGGAAAACCGGTCCTGCATCCTGCTCCGGCCTCTCCTGTGTGAGCGAGATGCCGGTCCTTCTTTCCTGCTCCGATGTCCCCCGTGTTGGCGGGATATCGGTCCTGCTGCGGTGCTACCGGCTCCCGACGCCGTACTGCGATGCGCGCCGGTCGAGCCCTACCGCGTCCTTCTGTACTGCTCCGGCTTCCCCCGTCCTGGCGGGACTCCGGTCCTGCTGCGGAATCCCCTGTACCAGCGGGACTCCGGTCCTTCTGTACTGCTCCGGTATCCCCGGTGCTGGCGGGATGCCGGTCCTGCTCTCCACCGGCGTATCCGGTGGTCCTGCGGTGGATCTCTTTGGCTACGACAGGAAATCTAGCAGTACCTCCGGCGGATGTCTACTCTCACCACTGGAGATTTTCGTGTGTCGCGAGATCGAGTATCGAGGATGGGTGGAGTACGTGCCTGGGCCCGGTCATCCGTCGACCAAGGTCCGGCCGTTCGGCGCGTCAGTCCCGCTCGCACGGCCTTCCCGGCAGGAACCTGGTGATCGTGCACGCAGGACAGCCGAACCCGAGGGGGGACGATGATCGTCACGATTGTTGGCGCCGGGAACATGGCTCGTGGCATCGCGACCCGGGCACTGGCGGGAGGACACCAGGTACGTCTGGTCGACAGGACGGCGGCCAAGGCTGAGAACCTCGCCATGGAGCTGTCGGACGACACCGGGGGTACGGCCACGGGGGGCTCGTCACTCGACGAGGGCGCCACGGGCGCGGCCGTGGTCGTTCTGGCCGTGCCCTACCCGGCCGGGCGCGAGGTGATCCAGCAGCTTCCGCAGACGCACCCGGTCGTGGTGGACATCTCCAACCCGGTGGACTTCACGACCTTCGACTCCCTGGTCGTGCCGCCCGGGGTCTCCGCGGCCGAGGAGATCGCAGCCGAGAATCCTGGGGCCCGCTTGGTCAAAGCGTTCAACACGACCTTCGCGAGCACGCTCGTGGCCGGCGAGGTGGACGGCCGACCGCTCGACGTGTTCCTCGCCTCCGACGACGACGGCGCGAAGGAGACGGTCGCCAAGCTCGTGCGCGACGGCGGTCTGCGACCCCTGGACGCCGGCGCGCTGCGTCGGGCACGGGAGCTGGAGGCGTTCCAGTTCCTGGTGATGACCATGCAGGACCGGCTCGGCCTGGGGTGGTCCAGTGCGGTCAAGATCCTGCCCTGATCCGACCGAACCGGCCCCGGGAAGCGCCCGGGACCGGTCGGCATAGGTCAAACGTTCAGTCGAAGAGGTCTGCGGGCCGCTCGACGGTGACGGCCTTGGGCACCCACTTCTCCAGGGTCGCCAAGTCGGTGCAGCTGGTGATCCTGGACCGCTCTTCGTCGGATACAGCGAACCCGCGGGCCTGGAGTACCGCGATCACGTTCCGGGCCGCCTCAGCCGCGCGGCCCTCTTCCCGGCCCTCTTCCCGGCCCATCCCGACGTACTTCTTGGCGAAGTCACTCTGCCATTCGTAGGTTTCCACGGACATCAAGCCCTCCAGCTCCTTCCGGGCGGCCTCGTTGAGACCGGCCAGGACGTAGTCATAGTAAAACAGTCGGTGCTGCTCGGAGGTGGCGTCCAGGGCTTCCACGAACGCCTTCAACGTGCCCGGTTCGGTGTTTCCATGGACACGGGCCGAGAAGACCGAGACCTCGGGGGCCGCTCGTGCCTGGGCCGGGATCACGATCACCGGCATCTCGGACGGGCCGATCGTGAGAGGTGTCAGATCGAATCCCGGGTGTCCGATGGAAATCGGGGTGGCGCACCAGCGGGCGATGGCCTCGTTCGGACACAGGACCATGAGTATTGCGGGGCATTCGAGCCTTAGCCGCAGTGTGGTGAGGTAGGCGGGCCAGCTGTAGCGCTTGTCGTAGTCGCGGCCGTTCTGGCGTTCGACCACGATCGCCAGAACGTTCCTGCCACCGTCACGCAGCAGGACCGCGCCGTCGCTGTTGAGTTCCTTTGGGTCGCAGTTGGTCATCACCGGGCTTGTGTTGACCGCCTCGGTATGCCAGGGGACGTCGATGCCCAGAGCCTCTTTGAGCAGGACGGGCACCATGGCGGGTTGGTTCTGGATGATCCGCAGCGGGATCTCGTGGTCGCGGGTGGGCAAGGGGGTCCTGTCTGTCGAGGGTGGATGCTGATCGGTCAGTGGGCGAAGACGTAGGGGTACAGGTCAGGCGGGGTGCTGGCCGGGTCCACCGTGAACTCGGCCCAGACGTGGGTGCCGAGGTCGGCCCAGGGGGCGAGTCGGAAGTGTCCCCAGGCTGTGGACAGGTTCTCGACGAGGACGAGTCCGCGCTGGCACTCGGCCCAGTCCCATTCGAGGTCGGTGCGCTCGTTCGGGATGCGGGGCGCCCCGCCGCCTCCGCCGCAGTCGCTCAGGGACACGCGCAGGGTGGCTGGGTCGGGCATGGACAGGGCCCTGATGACCTCCTTGAACGGGGGGTCGGCGCGGGTGTACTTGACCCCGTTGGCGAACAGTTCGCTGGTGACGAGTTGGAGGGTGTCGACCAGGTCGGCATCGAATCCGGCCAGGTCGGTGGCGAGGTCGGCGCGGACCCGCCTGAGTTCGGACAGGTGGCCGGGGTAGGTGCGGTGTTCCCAGAAGACGACCGGGCGTGCCTCCTCGGTGTGTGCGTACGTCATACGGCCACCGCCGTGCGCTGCTGCTCGATCCAGACGCGGGTGACCCGGCGGAGTTCGGACAGGTCGTCGGCCGACTGCCGGGGGCGGGGCACGGTCACGGGCACGGGCGCGAGGAGGTCTCCGGAAGGCGTCGGAGACGTGATCGGAAGCGGGGAGCCCGAGGGTGTGGCGGCCCAGCGGTCGAGGCGTGCGCGGGCCTGGGCCTGCACACGGGCGAGATCGCGTTCGTTCTCGAAGGCCCGGTAATAGCCGCGCACGAGGGCGACGTCTTCGGCCGGGATGCGTTCGCGGGGAGGGGCCAGGCGGGGCGAGGGGCGAGGTGCCGGTGGGGCGCTGGCCTGCGCGGGAGCGGGAACGGGCGCGTAGCGGCGGACCCTGGTGGAGCGGCGTCGGCGGGCGGCGACGGAGTGGCGCCCGCGCGCGGGAGTGAGGAGGGCCCGGAGGAGGGCGATGGCATAGCTGAGGACGGCAGGGCTAAACTGAGCCATGTCGGCAATCCTTGTCTTCAAGGGGTCTAATTGCTGGCCACGGCCTCGGACGCGAACTAGCGTCGCGGGGCCTCCGCTTTTTCTGGTGTGTTCGCCAAGAAGATTAGGGCATGTTCGAAGCGAAAGTGCGCGCTACCGGTTGGTAGTTTTTCTGAAGCCTTCGCGTGGCTCCGTTTTTCCTGATCAGGGGATGTCTTGGTGCTGGATTCGGGTAAATGGCAATGGTGCTGATTGGCCCGAATTAAGCGGGTTTGGAGCAGTGTTCTGGTCGCCCGGTGTACGAAAATGGGTGTGGCCGCGATCGGAGTCGCTCGCGGCCACAGGGCGGTTCGTCAGGGCTTCTAGGAGTGCTGCTTGAGGGAGTCCACGAGCGCGGTCCACTCGGCGGCACCGAACGCCAGGTGCCCGAGCTCGCGGTTCTGGGTGTCCCGCACCGCAGTGGCGACACCCTCGGCGACCTCCACGCAGTTGCCCGTACTACCGCCGCTGTAGCTGGACTTATGCCACTGGAAATCACTCATGCGTAGTCCTCTCTGATTCGCCTGATCATCTTCTCAGACTCGCTCAGCGAGAGCGCATCCCCCTGGAGGGCTCCGAAAAGCAGGCCCGCCTGCCGTACTGTCTCCGCGTCATCGAGGACGGCCTCACCGGACCAGTGCTCGGCCAGAGCTACCGGAGGTCGATCGGCGAACCCGAGCACGCGCAGCCCTCCGCTCATTCCGGGATGCTGGGGTGCGTGGCGGGTGATCACCTGGATGCGGATGGCTCCCGCGTCGATCAGGTCGAGGATGCCGTCGAGCTGGGCAAGCATCAGCTCCGGAGACCCGACCTGCCGAGTCAGCGTGTACTCGTCCACGACGAACCAGAGGACGACGTCCTTGTGCAGTTGTCCCCAGCGGATCGTCCGCATCTGCACGAACTGCTCGATCTTGTCCTTCCGGTCCCAGATCCTTCCGGCCCTCATGGAGGTGCGGGCGTACTCGGCGGTCTGGAGCAGTCCGGGGATCATGACCATCTGGTACTCGCGGATCTCGATGGCCGCCTGCTCCAGCACCTTGATGCTGCGCCACCAGTCACGCGCATCCAGGCTCTTGTTGATGTCCGACCACAGGCGTGTCAGTGCTCCACCTGTGGAGAAGACGGTGTCCATTGTTTCCGCATAGTCCGGTTTCGGTGGGCGTTCATCGTTCTCGATCGCTGAGATGAGCGAATCACTCACACCGATCGCCTTGCCGAGTTTCTCCTGCGTATAGCCGCTCTGCACGCGAAGGCGTTTGAGCTCGACAGCGAACTGGTGCCAGGGGCTGCGTTCAGGAATCACCATTCCACAAAGCTACAGACTTGCTCCCGTTCTCTCCACGGATTCAACTGAAATCCACGGGAGTGTGGAAAACATGGCAGGTCAGAGGCCGTTGGTGCAGTGTGGAGGTCGTTGGAGATTCATCGGACAAGCAAGAGGCCCGGCGGCTGAAACCGCAGCCCCGGGCCGTGGCTCGCACCCGTCACTTCGAGTACACCAGGCGCGAACATGAACGAACGTACCTTTCCCGGTTCCGCTCCGGAAGGGATTCCCGCTCCCCGTCGATCGGTGATCCCGCCTCCCTGGCGGCTGAACCTCTCCACACCCGGCCGACACGGGATCGTCCTCGGCCCGGACCCTCACCACGTCGGCGTCGCCCGGCGGTGGGCCGACCGCATCGCCCGCGACACCGACAGCGCGTCCTTCGCCCTGATCACGGCGGTCAGCGAACTCGTCACCAACGCCCAGCGCCACACGCGCTCCGGCGATCCCGGCGGCACCACGACCGTCGTGGTCGAACGCCGCCCCTTCGCCTTCGTCCTGACCGTCACCGACAACGGGCCCCGGCCGGGTCCGTCGATCCCCGTACCCCGCATCGAGGACCGCCGCGAACCCCTCGCGGCCGGCGGGTACGGGCTCCGCGTGCTCGACACCCTCGCGGCGTACTGGGACTGGTCAGGGAAGGCTGGCGGCCCCCTCACCGTCCGAGCCCTCCTCGAACGGGGTACCCGGCCCGCGGCCGCCGGGGGGACCGACTTGAGCCATAGATAACGAAGTGGTATCGATGGGGGATGCGAGTCGACGTGCCCCCCGCGGACCGCCCGGCTTCGGCGCCGTCCGCTCCCCTCCCGACGACGTGGATCGAATTCGCCCGGGTCGCCGCGATGGCGGCCGTGGTCGTCGTGCACGCGTTCTCCCCGCTGGTCAGCACCGTCTACGCCGACCTCGGCACCCCGGCCTGGTGGGCCGCGCACGTCGTGGACTCCGCGCTGCGGTGGTGCGTGCCGGTGTTCGTGATGATCAGCGGCGGTCTGCTGCTGCGCCCACGGGAGGAGGACGCCGGGGAGTTCTACCGCAGGCGGTGGGCCAGGATCGGCGTGCCCCTGATCGTGTGGACCGTCGCCTACCTGGTCTGGGAGCGGTGGCGCGACGGCATCGGCGCCTCGGACGCCGTGGCCCAGGCCGCGTCGGTATCGCCCTCGATCCACCTGTACTTCCTCTACGTCATCGCGGGCCTCTACCTGCTCACGCCGTTCCTGCGCACGGTGGTGGCCCACACACCGCGCACCGGACTCTGCTGGTTCGCGGGACTGACGCTGGCCCTGGGCGCCGCCGACCAGCTACTCGGACTGGTCGACGGCGTCGGGGGCGTGACCGCGGCGACGCGGTTCCTCCCGTTCCTGGGCTACTACCTGCTGGGGTGGCTGTTGCTGAACAGCGGCCCCGCGCCCCGCAGCCTGCGCTACGGCTGCGCCGCCTTCGTCCTGGGCACCGCCGCCACCGTGGGGGGAGCCTGGGCGGCCGCCGCGGTCGCGGGGGAGTGGGGGGCCGGCGCCGCGTACGTGTACGGCTTCCTGTCCCCGACGGTCGTCCCCGCCTCCGTCGGGGCCTTCGTGCTGCTGCGCGCCGCGGGTTCGCGCCTGGCGGCGGGTGGCCGCGCCGGGCGTACGGTCGGCAGGGTCGTGGGAGCGGTGTCCGGACTGAGCCTCGGCGTCTACCTCGTCCACGTCATGGTGCTCAACACGCTGCGCGACATCGGTGGGACGCCCGACGGCGCCCTGGCCCTGGCCGCGGCGAGCGGGTACGCGGTCGCGACCGCCGCCATCAGCATGCTCCTGGTCGCCGCCATGCGGCGGATCCCCCTGCTGCGCTCGACGGTCTGACCCCGGTCCCGCCGATCACGGAGCAGGGGAGCGGAACGGGGGAGGCTGTCAGACTCCGGTGACGCTCACCTGGTCGAGGAGGTCCATGAGGGCCTGCTCCCCGCTCTCCCAGTCACCCATCAGGCAGCTGTGCGAGAAGTACAACTCGTCGTCGCCCGCCCAGTACACGCCCGCCCTGGCGTCCGACGTGCTCATGGTGTCGCTGTGCCCCTGGACCATGGAGAACTCCACCGTCCCGGAGTCGGCGGCCACCTCCACGGTGCCGAGGTCCTCGTACTCGGCGTCGTCCTCGGGCTCCGATCCCTCCTCGACGATCGTGACCCCGGCCATGGCGACGCTCACCCAGTCCATGGCACTGATCGCGGAGTCAGCGCCCGCGTCCCGGCGGTCGGCGGCACGTCCCTCGATCAGGCCGAACGAGGATCCGCATCCGGCGCCGGCGCCCGTGGTGTGGGAGAAGAGCACGAAATCGTCCTCGACGTTGATGGTCCAGTCGTCGAGCTCACCTTCGTCGGGGACCAGCCAGGCGACGTCGCCGTTCCCGGGTACGGCCGTCAGCGCCGGGCCCTCCGGTTCGGGCGAGGACTCCTCCGACTCCTCGGCCGCCGCCTCCGTGCTCTCCTCCGGCTCCTCGGCGTCCTGCGCGCACCCGGCCAACAACAGGACGGCTCCCGCGCCGGAGAGGACACGAGAGCTGATCTTCGTTGTGCGGTTCATCCGGACAGCATGCCAGGACGCCCGTCGACCCCGGAGCGGTCGGCCCCCCTCCGGGGCCGACCGCGCGCTCTCAGCCCTTGACGGCGCCGATGATGACGCCCTTGGTGAAGTGCTTCTGCACCAGCGGGTAGATGAACGTGACCGGGACCAGGGCCACCACCACGATGGCCATCTGGATCGCCAGGTTCGGGGCGGACGCGGTGCCCTGGACCGCGTTCCCCACGACCGAGTTCGAGCTCAGCTGCTGCCCCTGCTGCACGTACTGGCGCAGGATCAGCTGGAGCGGCCACTTGGAGTTGTCGTTCATGTAGAGGATGGCGTTGAAGAACGCGTTCCAGTAGCCCACCGCGTAGAACAGCCCGATGACCGCCGTGACGCCCTTGGACATGGGCAGCACCAGGCGGGTGAGGATCGTCCACTCGCTCGCGCCGTCCACCCGGGCGCTGTCGCTGATCTCGCCCGGCAGGTTCATGAAGAACGCGCGCATGACCACGAGGTTGAACGCGTTCACGGCGGTCGGCAGGATGAGCGACCAGTAGCTGTCGATCAGTCCGACGTTGCTGACCAGCAGGTACAGCGGGATCATCCCCGGCGCGAACAGGAACGTCAGCAGCACCGCGAACAGCAGCGGCCGGTGCCACAGGGACCCCGTCTGGGACAGCCCGTAGGCCGCCAGGATGGTCGCCGCCAGGCTGACGGCCGTGCCGACGGCCGTCACACCCAGGCTGACCAGGACGGCCCGGGTGACCACCCCGCCGCTGAACAGGTCGGCGTAGGCCTGGAACGAGATGCCCTGGGGTACCAGGACCAGGCCGCCCGCGCTGTTGACCGCCGAGGCCGGCGACAGGCTGGTCAGGATGACGATGTACAGCGGGAAGATGATGACGACCGCGATGGCCGCCAACGTGGTGTTCTTCGCGGCGCGTGCAGGGAGGCTGGGGCGCTCCGCCCACACGGGGCGGTCGGCGAACAGTGTGCTCATGAGCGTCTGTAGATTCCGTTCTCGCCCATCTTGTGGGCCAGCTTGTTGGCCAGCACGATGAGGATCAGTCCGACGATGCCCTTCACCAGGCCCGCGACCGCTCCCGCGCTGAAGTTCCCCGTGACGAGCGTCTGGTGGTAGATGTACGTGTCCAGTACCTCCGACACGTTCGCCCCGAACGCGTCCCGTTGCAGGTAGAACTGCTCGAAGCCGACGTTGAGGATGTCGCCGAGCTTGAGGATCAGCAGCAGGATGATGACCGGCCGCAGCCCCGGCAGGGTGATGTGCCACATCCGCCGCCACCGGCCGGCGCCGTCCACCGCCGCGGACTCGTACAGGTTCTGGTTGATGGCGGCCAGTGCCGCGAGGAAGATGATCGTCCCCCACCCGGCGTCCTTCCAGATCATCTGGGAGGTGACCACGAACAGGAACGCGTCCGGGTTGGTCATGACGTCCAGCGGCGCGTACCCGTTCTGCCGCAGCATCTGGGAGAAGAGCCCCGCACCGCCGAGCACCTGCTGGAACAGGGTCACGACCAGCACCCAGGAGAAGAAGTGCGGCATGTACACGATGCTCTGGAGCACCAGGCGCATGCGGCGCGAGAGGACGCTGTCGAGCAGGATCGCCAGGCCGATGGGGATCGGGAAGAAGAACACCAGCTGGATCGCGGCGATCATCAGGGTGTTGCCCGCCGCGCTCCAGAACCGGGCGTCGGTGAAGAGGCGCTCGAACTGGCTGAAGCCCACCCACGGGCTGCCGATCACGCCGTCCCACGGGTTGTAGTTCTGGAAGGCGATGATGTTGCCGAGGGTCGGCGTGTAGTGGAACACCGCGAGCAGGGCGATCGCGGGCAGTGTCATCAGCAGCAGCTGCCAGTCGCGGCGCAGCCGCGACCGCAGGGACCGGCGCCGGGGGCGGGGCGCGTCGGCGCCCCGGCGTCCGAGGGTGCGCGAAGTGCGGTCTCCACGGGGCCCGCGCCCCCCGTTCGCCCCGTCCCCGCCCCGGCCGGCGGGGCCGGCGGAGGAGGTGTACGCGGAACGGGGGGCGGGCGGGGCCGTGGTCCCGCCGGAGGAGTCGAACCTGTCAGTCACGGCCGTGCTCCTGCAGGACCCCCATGTAGAACTCGCGGCCCTCGTCACCGCCGTCGCGCCGCCAGTCCGAGATGGCCTGGTCCAGCTGGCTGAGGTCCTCGCGCCCGCGGATGATGTCCTCGACCTTGTCGGTCATCGGCGTCTCGGCGGCGGAGAACCGCTCGGGCCGCTGGATGCGGATGCCCGCGAACGGGTCCTCCTCGGCGTACTGGGCCGCGTGGTTGTACCAGTCGGACTTCCACTGCACGAAGTCCGGGTACTGGCTCTCGGTGATCGCCGGGGGCCGCCCGCTGATGAAGTAGTAGCCGTCGTTGACCTCGGTGTTGCCCAGGTCGGTCAGCTGGGGGGCGCCGTCGTCGTCGCGCTCGTGGTGCACGCCCTCCTCGCCGTACCGGTAGTCCATGTACTCCTGCGTGCCGTAGGGGGCGGCGCAGAAGTTCAGCACGCCGAGGATCTCCTCCACCTGCGCCGGGTCCATGCCCTTGCGGACGAACACCGACTGGCCCGAGGGGTCGGACTTGTGCATGACGGGGTCGTTGCCGCCCTGGCCGAAGACCGGCATCAGGTCCAGGCGGAAGTCGGGGTTGTCGCCGAGCATCTGCGCGTACGCCTCGTTCCAGGCGCCCAGTCCGTCCTGGTTGAAGAGGATCTCTCCGGAGTTGAGCAGCTCCTTGGAGTTGTCGGCCTTGGCGACCACGTCGGGGTGCATGAGCCCGGCGTCGTAGATCCGGCGCATGTACTCGACGCTGGCGCGCCATTCCTCGGTCTCGAACATGTGGATGAGCTCGCCGTTCTCGTAGCGCCACTGCCTGGGCGCGCCGAAGATCTGGCGCATGCTCAGGTTGAAGTCGCCGAACGCCCACCGGTTGTTGTCGGGATCGTTGATCTCCTCGCCGATCGCGAAGAGCTCGTCGGGCGAGGTGGGCGGCTCGATCCCGTACTCGTCCAGCAGGTCGCGGCGCATCAGGACCCAGTTGCCGAAGGGCTCGGAGGGCCAGGGGACGCCCATGAGCTTCTCGTTGAAGACGTTCCAGCGCCAGGCGTCGCTCTCCAGGTTGGCCAGGAGGGGGTAGGCGCTGGCGGCGTCGCCGGCCAGGAGGGGGGTCAGGTCCTCGAACAGTTCGTCGACGGCCCGGTTGAACTGCGGGATCAGGTTGATGACCCAGTCCGGGAACATCGTGATGTCGGCGACGTCGCGCCCGGCGATGACCGCGTTCATCTTGTCGATGACGGTGTCGCCGTCCTGGAAGTTGAACTCGACGGTCGTCCCGATCCGCCCGTTGACGTAGTCGAAGAAGGAGTTGTTGCCCAGCGCGGGGGGCACGGGGCCCCACAGGGGCGTCATGGCGGTGTAGTGGCCGCCGCTCCCGGGCGGGTTCGGCAGCGCCTGGATGAACGTGTCCGGGTACGAGGTGAAGCCGCTCGGCGCGCCGTGCAGGCCCTCGAGGTCGGGGGTGACCCCGTCGAAGGGGATGTGGGTGGGGATCAGGTCGTCCAGCGAGGTGGCGGCCGAGGCGGAGCCTCCGCCACCGCCTCCGGAGTTCGAGCTGCACGCGCCGAGCGCTCCGGCGGTGAACGCGGCGGTGGTGGAGGCGCCCACCAGGCCGAGGAAGCGGCGGCGGCTCGGCGCTGGTCTACGGGGAGTGGAGGGCATAGCGTCGTTCCTTCGGTCGATCAGGCCGGGGGCCCACGGGGGTAGGAATCGAAGGGCCATTTTGCTATGAATTAGTTGGCCGTTTAGACGAACAAATTACTGCACTGTGAACTACCACACAAGGTCTCGCCGGGCTCGAAGTCGAAGCGTTTCGATTTCGATTCGGCGAGACGTCGGCGCATCGAACCAGAGACGGACACCCCCCCATGGCCCACCCGCTCCCCCAGGACTCCCAGGCATCCCAGGACGCGCAGCGTGTACGCGACCTCCTGGACGCCCTCAGCCTCGACGAGAAGATCGGGCTCCTCCACCAGCACCAGGCGCCCGTCGAACGCCTCGGCCTCGGTGCCTTCCGCACCGGCACCGAGGCCCTGCACGGCCTGGCCTGGCTCGGCCCCGCCACCGTCTACCCGCAGGCCGTCGGCCTCGCCGCGACCTGGGACCCCGACCTGGTCCGCCGGGTCGGCTCGGCCACCGCCGACGAGACCCTGGCCTTCCACGAGCGCGACCCCGCGGGAGCCGGGCGCAACGTCTGGGCGCCGGTCGTCAACCCGCTGCGCGACCCCCGGTGGGGGCGCAACGAGGAGGGCTACTCGGAGGACCCCTGGCTCACCGGGCTCATCGCCACCGCCTACGCCCGCGGCCTGGCCGGGGACGGGACGCGCCTGCGCACCGCGCCCACCCTCAAGCACTTCCTCGGCTACAACAACGAGACCGACCGGTGCACGACCTCCAGCGACCTGCCGCCGCGGGTCCTGCGCGAGTACGAGCTGCCCGCCTTCCTGCCCGCCCTGCGCGACGGGGCGGCCGTGGCGGTCATGCCGTCCTACAACCTGGTCAACGGCAGGCCCGCGCACCTGAGCCCGCTGGTCAACGAGGTCCTGCGGGAGGCCGCGCCCGACGACCTGCTCGTGGTCAGCGACGCCTACGCCCCGGCCAACCTCGTGGAGCTCCAGCACTTCCACCCCGACCTGCCGGCGGCGTACGCCCACGCGATCCGCGCCGGGCTCGACAGCTTCACCCAGGACGACGAGCGGACCGAGGCCACGCTCGGCCACGTCCGCGAGGCCCTGCGCCGGGGCCTGCTGACCGAGGCCGACGTCGACGCGGCGGTCCGCCACGCGCTGTCCGTGCGCGTCCGCCTGGGCGAGTTCGACGCCGATCCGTCAGCCGCCGCGAGCGGCGCCGTCGACACGCCCGAACACCGCGCGCTCGCCCGGGAGGCGGCCACGCGCTCGATCACGCTGCTGCGCAACGACGGGATCCTGCCGCTGCGGGACGTGCGCCGCGTGGCCGTGATCGGACAGCTTGGCGACACCCTGCTGGAGGACTGGTACAGCGGGACCCTGCCCTATGAGGTGACCGCGCGCGACGGTATCGCCGCACGCGTGGAGACCGTGTTCTGCGAGGGCGCCGACCGGATCACGCTGGCGACCTACGGCCACGGCGCGGTCGTCTCCCCGGCCGACGGGGGACCGCTGCGGCTGGTGAGCACCGGGGCGCAGGGCCTGCACGAGGACGGCGCCGCCGTGCGCGCCCGCACCCCCGGCGCCGCGTTCGACCTCCTGGACTGGGGCGGCGGCGCCTGCGCGCTGCGCTCCGCGGAGACCGGCACGTACGTGAACGAGGGACCGGACGGCACCCTGGTCTGCGACGCCCCCGGTCCCGGCACATGGGAGGTCCGCCAGACCTTCCGCATGGAAGAGGACGCCGCCGGCCACACCGTGCTCGTCCAGATCCACACCGGCCGCCGCGTCGGGGTCGGGGACGACCTGGTCCTGCGGCTGACCGACGACCCCGGCGAGGCGACCCCCTTCCTCGTCGACGGGCTCGGCTCGGGTGCCCAGGAGGCCGCGCGGGTGGCCTCCACCGCCGACGTCGCCGTGGTGGTCGCGGGCGACCACCCGATGGTGAACGGCCGCGAGACCGAGGACCGCGCCGACCTGGACCTGCCCGAGGCCCAGGAACGGGTGCTGCGGGCCGTGTACGAAGCCAACCCGGCCACGGTCCTCGTGCTGAGCAGCGGCTACCCGTTCGCCGTCACGTGGGCCGACGAGCACGTGCCGGCCGTCCTGTGGTCCGCGCACGGCGGGCAGGAGTACGGGCACGCCCTGGCCGACGTGCTGTTCGGCGACGCCGAGCCCGCCGGCCGGCTCACCCAGACCTGGTACCGGTCGACGGCGGACCTGCCGGACCTGTTGGACTACGACGTCATCACCGCGCGCGGCACGTACCTGTACTTCGAGGGGGACCCGCTCTACCCGTTCGGGCACGGACTCGGCTACACCACGGTCGAGTACGGGGAGCCGGTGGTCCGGGTGGACGGGGGCCGGGTGACGGTGGAGGTCGAGGTCGCCAACAGCGGGACCCGGACGGCCGAGGAGGTCGTGCAGGTGTACACCCGCCAACGGGAGTCGCGCGTGCGGGTGCCCCTGCGGGCGCTGCGGGGCTTCGCGAGGCTGACGGTGGAGCCGGGCGGGTCGCGCACGGCGGTGGTCGGGTTCGACGTCGACGCGCTGGCGCTGTGGGACACCACCCGGGACCGGTTCGTCGTGGAGGACGCGCCGCGCGAGGTGCTCGTCGGCCGGTCGGCCGCGGACATCCGCGCGACGGCGCCGCTGGAGGTGGAGGGCGAGGCGATCCCGCCGCGCGACGCCTTCGGCCGCGCCTGGGAGGCCGCCGGCTACGACGACGCCCGCGGTGTCCGCCTGTGCCCGGTCACCCGCGAGCGCGGGGACGCCGTGCGTGCCGCCGCCGGTGCCGCGTGGGCGGGCTTCCACGGGGTGGACCTGGGGGAGGGCGCCACGGAGGGACGGCTCGTGGTCAACGCCGACCGGGAGTGCGTGGTGCTGCTGCGCCTGGACGACCCGGAGGAGGGGCCGGTGGCGGCGACGTTCGCCGTGCCCGCCTGCGACGACCGGTTCGCCTTCGCCGAGGTCAAGGCCGAGGTCACGGGAGCGAAGGGCGTGCGCGACCTCTACCTGGTCTTCGAGGGCACCGGCGAGGGCGGGGGCGCGGCGGTGGAGTCGTTCGCCTTCGGCCGGGGCTGAGGCGGCACCCGGGCGCCCGGCACCCGGTGATCATCCGGTGCGGACCCGGGGCGCGGGCAGCGGCAGTAGTCCGGCGTCGAGCGCGTGGACCATCGCCGCGGCCCCGCCCCGGGCGGCCGCACTGAGCCCCAGGGACGACAGCTCCACCCGGCTGCCGCCCGCGTCGGGCGCGAAGATGTTCGCCGACGCCGTCGCCCGGCAGTTCGGCAGCAGCCACGGGCCCATCGGCACGAAGTAGCCGCCGAGGACGACCACGCGGGGGTTGACCACGTTGGCCAGCATCGCCACGCCCCGGCCCAACCAGGTTCCGGCCCGCTCGAACGCGCCCACCGCGGTGGCGTCGCCCGCCGTGGCGCGTTCCACCGCGACCGCCACGAGCGCGGTGATGTCGCTGGCCGAGAGGCAGCGGTCGGGGACGCGGTCGGGCACGGCCTCGCGCAGGATCGGATCGATCCCGGCCAGGGCCTCCAGGCAGCCGTTGCGCCCGCACGCGCACGCGGGGCCCTCCTCGCTCAGCGGCACGTGGCCGATCTCCCCGGCGAAGCCGCCCGCCCCGCGCAGGAGTGCGCCGCCGGTCACCAGGCCCGCGCCGATGCCGACCTCCCCCGTCAGGTAGACCAGGTCGGGGGTCTGGGCGAAGGAGCCGGTGAGGTACTCCGCCAGCGCGCCGAGGTTGGCGTCGTTGTCGACCTGCACGGAGAGGTCGGGGTCGGGCAGCAGGGCGCGGACGAGGTCCCGCAGGGGCACCTCGGTCCAGCCGAGGTTGGGCGCGCGTCTGACCGTCCCGGTCGCGGTGTCGATGAGGCCCGGCACCGCCAGGCTCACCCCGACGACGGTCCGCCCGCTCAGTTCCGGGCCGTCCATGGTCTCCCGCACCGTCGCGGCGATCTGCCGGACGCACTCGTCGGGTCCGGCCGAGCGGGCGTCGAAGGGCACGTGCCTGGTGAGGAGGTCGTGGGTGAGGAGGTCGACGGCGACCACCGACAGGTAGTCGACGTTCACCTCCACGCCGATCGCCGCCATCGAGGTCTCGTCCAGGGCCAGCATCACGCCGGGACGCCCCACGCGGTGCTCGGCGGTCACCCCGGTCTCGCGGACCAGACCCCGGGACATCAGGTCGGCGACCAGACTGGAGACGGTGGTCTTGTTCAGCCCCGTGGCGGAGGCGACCGCGGCGCGTGAACAGGGCGCCATGGAGCGCACCGTGCGGAGCACCACGCCCAGGTTGGTCTCACGGACCGTCTGTAAACTCACCGAACCCGTCGACACGGTTCCCCCTCTTTCCTCCCCGCCGAGGCGCACCGGGCGCTGTGCCCGGATCGTACAGGGCGTACGGAAAACGGGTTGCCCGCGCGAAGGAGCGGCTGGTTGGATCGCCGACCATGGTGCCCCTTGACGTGTTCCGGGAACAGCCCGTGCTGACCGGCGGCCGAGTCCGCCTGGACCCCCTCGACGGGGAGAACGGCGCGGCCCTCGTCGACGACTACGTGGAGATGGATCCGGTGGTGCGCAGGCTCACGGGCACGCACCAGCGCTTCACCCCGGAGGGCCTGCGGGAGTGGTTCGCGACGCGCCGGGACCACCACGACCGCGCCGACTGGGCGATCCTCGAACGCGAGGGCGGAACCGTGGTGGGGGAGTGTGCGCTCATCGACCTGGATCCCGAGAACGCGGCGGCCGACTACCGGATCTCGCTCCGGGACATGGCGCTGACCGGGCGCGGGTACGGTACCGAGGCCACCGACCTCGTCCTCGACTACGCGTTCGGCGCGGCGGGGCTGCACCGGGTGGCGCTCCAAGTGTTCGCGTTCAACGTCAACGCCCAGAAGTCGTACGCCAGGTCCGGCTTCGTCCGGGAGGGCGTGTGGCGCGGTCACCTGCGCTGGGACGGCGAGTGGCACGACACGGTCCTGATGTCCGTCCTGGCCGAGGAGTACGCCGAGCGACGCGCGGGGCGCCGGGCCTGAGCCCGAGCCCGAGCCTGAGCCTGAGCGGTCCGGCCCCCCGTCCGCTCCAGCGGTGCTCCAGGGCGCGCGCCGGTCCCCTCGACGTGCTCCGCCCCCGCGGGCCGCGTCCTTCCCGCCCCACCGCCTCCGGATGACCTAGCCTTCAAGGCATGCCGGTCCCAGACTTCGTTCTCGAACTCCGCCGCCACGTCGGTCACGACCTGCTGCCGCTCGTGGGGGTGACGGGCGTGCTGTTGAACGAGGACGGCCACGTCCTGCTCCACCAGCGCACCGACGACGGCCGCTGGTGCACGCCCGGCGGAATCCTGGAACCGGGCGAGCAGCCCGCCCAGGCCGTCGTCCGCGAGGTGTGGGAGGAGACAGGCGTGAAGGCCGAGGTGGACCGCCTGACCAGCGTGGTGTCCGCGGAGCCCTTCACCTACCCCAACGGCGACCGGGTGCAGATGCTCGACCTGGCCTTCCGGTGCCGTGCCGTCAGCGGCAGCCCGGGCCCGGTCGGCGACGAGTCGCTCGACGCGCGGTGGTTCGCTCCGGACGACCTGCCGGAGATGCCCCCGCGCATCCTGGAGCGCATCCGCTACGCCCGCGAGAACCGGAGCGAACCCTACTTCGCCCTGTGACCGGCGCCCGGCGCTCCGCCGGGTCGCGGATCCCGGACCGCCCTCCCCGCCGGTCCGGCCGAGTCGGGCCGGGGCCCCGACCGCTCCTCGGACCCCTCGCGCACGGGAACGGCCCGCGCGGTGCGCCGCGCGGGCCGGACGGGTGCGGAACGGGCCGACGGGCGGCCGGTCACTGCCACTGGCGCCGCATGGTCCAGGTGTCCGACGCGGCGTCCCTGGTGATGTCGATGATGCTCGGCTGCCCCGCCTCCGACTCCGCCGAGACGCGGAGCAGGTGGACCTGGGTCGCCGGGGTGCCGGGCGACTCGGCGCGGGCGGGCCAGTCGCCGATGACCCGGCGGACCCGGAACGTGTGGCCGCGCCAGGTGAACTGGGCGGGGTTCCCACCGTGGGTGGAGCGGACGTCGATCTGTTCGTTCAGGAGACTCACGCGTACAGTTTATCGAACACGTGTTCGACCCCGTCAAGTCCCTCGCCGGCCCGGCCGGGTTCCCACACCCTAGAGCCGGTCCACGCGGGCGAACGGGTTCCGCCTCGGCGTGTTCCCGCGCAGACTTCGAGACGGCCGGCCGACGCGGTGGCGTGCCCGCCCGGGGCGGCACCGGGCCGCGCGGCGGCCTCCCGAGGTGGGGCCGGGTGGGGCCTCCGGGCGCGGGGCTACAGGAACACCCGGCCGCGGCGGGCGCGGTCGCGGAGCGCGGCCATCCGGCGGGTGTTGCTCGGGCGGTGGCTGAGCAGGTGGTACACCAGCAGCGACAGTCCCCGGTCGGTGCGGGCGCGGTCGGCCATCTCGCCCATGTTGACGCGCGAGTACAGGTGCTTGCCCCCCGCGTACAGCCGGACCGCGTGCACGCCCTGCGGGCAGTGGGTGAAGGCGTGGTTGTCCGCCGTGTACTCCATGGTCCGGGACAGGGCCGCGCCCAGACCCGGTACGAGGTGGGCGCCCAGGGTCGCCAACCGGCGCCAGAACCCCGTGTGCCCGGCGGCGACGTGGCCGAGCTGGTGGGCGATCAGGAACGCGACGGCGTCCGGGTCGCGCAGCCGCTCACCGACCTCGAACAGGTCGTTCGGCAGCACCAGGTACCGGTGCAGCCTGTGTCCGCCGGCGTCCGTCCGCACCGTCCAGTGCTCACCTCCCGCCCGCACGTACGCCTCCGGAACCCGGCTCAGACCCATGCCGGCGGACAGGGACGCCACCATCCGGTAGGCCTCCGGGAACTGGGTGGGCGAGATCTTCACCGACTCCGCGCGCTGGCGGGCGTAGCGCAGCCCCCGGGCCGCCCAGAGCCCCACGGGCACCGACGCCGGAACGCCGACGGCCCACCAGAGCGAGCCCGACACCGACCACACCGTGTACGCGAGCGCGGCGGCCGCCAGCAGGTTGACCACCGCGCACACGGCCAGCAGCGGCACCTCCCACGGGTGCGCGGGCGCGGGGAGGAGCTCCTCGTCGGCGTCGAGGGCACGTGGCGGGTCGGCGTCGCGGCGCGCGGTCCGCGGTCCCGGCCCGCCGTGCGCGTGCGTCCACTTGCCCGACGCCGCGGAGCAGGCGTGCGTACCGTGGGTCGGACAGGTGGCGTGGCCCCGCGGGGGTATCGCGTGTGACATCGTGCCTCCCCTCAGGTCGCGGGTCGCGCCCATGGCGATTCAGCTACACTCTGTAGCTGAATATTACGTTCCGCTTCCCTTGGGATGGTGTTGGTAGGCGACGGCGTGTCAGGACGCGTGTCGTTCAGCGCTCCTCGTAGCGCCGCAACTCCTCCGCGAGCACGTCCAGGAACCGGTCCACCTGGGCGGGGTCGTACCCGGGACGGGCCCGGGTCGTGGCGAACTGCACGCGCTCCACCTCGGCGGCGGACAGTGTCGCCCGCTCCGGCCGTCCCTGGAGCAGCACGTCGAGTGTGAACTCGGCCCTGTCCAGGAAGTCGTCGACCTCCTGCTCGTTGTAGCCCGTGGTCAGGCGCGTGGTCGCGAACTGCTGTTCCCGGATGTCACGCGGAGTCATCGGCGGACGCTGGTGCGACTGCTGCCCCTGCGGCGGCGTTCCGGGGCGCCGCGGACCGGCCGGGTCGTGTGGGGGTGCTCCGGGAGGACCCCCGGGTCCCATCGGTCCGCCCCGACCACCAGGCCCGCCCTGCCCCGGACCGGGCGCGCCGGGCCGATCCGGCAGCGGGGGGCTCGCGGGCCGTCCGAGCCCGCGCCCGACCAGGTCGGCGACCACGATGTCGAGGAAGTCGTCCACCTCGTCCTCGCGATACCCCGGGCTGAGCCTCGTGGTCCGGAATCTGGAGTTGCGCACGTCGTCGGCGGTGAGGAGGGGACCCTGGCGGGGGCCGCCCTCCAGGGCGACGAGCGTCGCCTCTATCCGGTCGAGCAGGGCGTCGACGTCCTCCTCGTTGTAACCCGGGCGCAGACGCACCGTATGGAACTTCTTGTTGCGGATGTCCGCCGGTGTCAGAGGCATGGTCCCCATTGTGCAGTTCGCGCGGTTGCCCGGGGGGTCATCCCCGGTCACCGCGTGATTCGGCTTCGGTGATCCGGTCGGCGAGGTCGCTGAGAACCTCGCTGACCTGGGTTCTCTCGTACCCGCGCAGGGTCAGGTCCAGCGAGGGGGACCGCAGTTCGGCGGCGCTGATCGGCTCCGGCCGACGGCGCGCGGGGAGCCCGGGGACCAGAACGGCGGCGTCGGTGAAGGCGGGGACCCCGGTCAGCGTGGCCAGGGTGACGTTGGCGCGGTCGACGAGGGCATCGACCTGGCGGCGGTCGAACCCGCGCAGAACCACATCGAACGCGGGGACGCGCGGGGGCACGGGGGAGTTCATGCAGGGCATTATGGCCGAGAGCCCTGACGCCCGCCAGGGATGACGGCGGTTGTGGCCGGGAGCGGTCGTGCGCCCCCGGTTCACTCGCGCATGAGGTAGTCGGCCAGTCCGCCCGCGATCGCGTCGGCCGCCGCGGCACGCCACTCCGGATCCGACAGGAGCGCGGCGTCCTCCTCGTTGCGCAGGTTGCCCGCCTCCAGGAACACCTTGGGCACGGTGGACAGGTTGAGCCCTCCCAGGTCGGTGCGCTCGTCGAGGCCCTCCTCGGCGGCGTAGTCGGCGTAGGGGACGTCGGAGCCCTCCCGGTACTCGCGCCGCAGGTCCTCGGCGAGCAGTCGCGAGGGCTCGACGATGTCCTCGGTGAAACCGTCGACCTCGCCGGGGGTGATCACGTGGAATCCGCGGCCCGACGGGGGGCCGCCGTCGGCGTGGATGGACAGGGCGGCGTCGGCCTCGGCCTCGTTGCCGATCGCGGCGCGTTCGTCGATGCAGGGGCCGACGCCCGCGTTGTCGTCACGGGTGAGGACGACCGTGGCGCCGTCGGCCTCCAACCGCTCCTTGACCAGCAGGGCCAGGTCCCAGTTGAACTCGTGCTCGGCGTAGCCGTCCCCGGACTCGGAGCCCACGGTGTCGCAGGCCTTGCGCTCGGGGCCGGCCGAGACGAGTTCGCTGATCTCGTCGGCGGCCGCGGCGTTGCCGCCGTTGTGCCCGGGGTCGATGAGGACCACCCGTGAGCCGAGCGGGCCGTCCACGGCCGGGACGTCGTCGGTCCCCGTGCCGTCCGCCCCGCCGGGCGGTGCGGCGGCGTCACCGGAACTCCCGGGCTTCCCGGAGCCGGCTTCATCTCCCTGACCGCCGTCCTCGGGGCCGGGCAGGGGGATCGCCGCGGTCGGGTCGCCCTCGGGTGCGGCACCGGACCCGCTCGCGCACGCGGTGGCGAGCAGGACGGTGGTGGTCAGAGCGACGAGTGACAGGGCGCGGCCGACGCGGCTCCGCGGCCCTGACGGTACCGAGACGGGCATGCCCACAACCTAGTCCCTCGCCGTGACCGGGTCCGTCCCGTGGGGTCGTGCCCGAACCTGGGCCATGACGCCCCGGGCGGCGGTTCGGTTGACGCGGAATGGTGTGAAATTCGCTGGAATTCCACATGTGCGGCGAGTGGTGGTCGGCGGATGGTCCTCCGTGCGTCGGCGGCCATTCTCCGGTGGCCGGGTGTTCCGGGGCCGACGCGGTGGAGAGGTGTCCCCGGGGGCGGATGCCGCCGGTCCGGTAGCCGGGTGACCTGCGATGCAGCGGGCGGGTGGCTTCCCCTGTCGCAGGCGCCCTTTCGGCTGACGCGCGTCACTGGGCGAGGTTCACAGGGATGCGCGAATAATCGCGAAGGGAATGGTTCGGTTGCGCAGGGTGATCCATTCCGTCAGTGTTACCCACTTGTCATCACATTTCGGATGATTCGATCTTTGTCTTCCGGTTAAGGTTCTTTCTGGAAGCGGGACGCAGTCCCACTCTTGGTTGACGGGCCCCACTGTCCTGGGGCCGGCGCGCCCTCGCTTCCGGTTGGCAGAGGCCCCACAGCGGCGCCTGTCATCCCCCTACCAGCCCCTGGGCCAGCTGCTCCGGACCTCGTGGACTTCCCCGCGTTCCGAGGTTGTGGAGTGCGGCCAGGCCAGCCCGACCACTACGGGCTGGATTGATCCGAATGAGGATGACCTTGAAGATCAGTCCCAAGTTCTCCGCGCGCCGCATCGCGCAGGGTGGCGCCACCTTCGCCGCCTTCGGTGCGCTCAGCCTCGCCGCCGCCATGCCGGCGGCCGCCGACACCACCTACGGCTGGGGCTACGCCACCGCCTCGGGCGGAGCGGCCCAGGCCATCACCGACGTGACCCAGTCGGGTTCCGCCTCCGGCACGACCGGCGGCGTCACCCAGGTGGACGACTGCTTCTCCCTCGACGCCGAGACCACGGCCACGGTCGGCGCCAACGGCGTGACCGCCACCACCGTGATCAACAGCGCGCGCATCGAACTCACCCAGGAGTGCTTCGACGAGCTTCCCGAGGAGGAGGCCCCGGAGCCCACCGAGGACGACGAGGACGACGAGGACGACGAGGACGACGAGGACGACGCCGAGGGTGAGACCCCGGCGGAGTCCGAGGCCCCGACCGACGGTGAGGGCGAGGGCGCCGACGCCGAGGGCGAGACCCCGGCGGAGTCCGAGGCCCCGACCGACGGTGAGGGCGAGGGCGCCGACGCCGAGGGCGAGACCCCGGTGCAGACCGAGGCCCCGACCGACGGTGAGGGCGAGGGCGCCGACGCCGAGACCCAGGCCCCGGTGCAGACCGAGGCCCCGACCACGGAGTCCGCGTCCGAGGAGACCGCCCCCGAGGTCGTCACGCTGGACGAGGAGAACTCCGACACCGTCAGCGCCAGCGGCGACGTGGTCGCCGACATCAGCGTCAGCGGCGCGAGCGTCACCACCACCCAGTCCTGGGACGGCGAGGTCGACTACTCGCTCAACAGGGGCAGCGCCACCCGCGGTGCCGAGGTCTACCCGGTCCACTACGTGGAGACCTTCGAGGACGACGGCGTCACCTGGAACGACGGCGTCACCGACTTCTACGTGACGTTCACCGTCGAGGAATCCCAGGTCACCTACTACCTGGGCACCACGGCCGCGGCCGTGGCGACCGTCGAGGACGGCGAGCCCGGTGGCGGGAACCCCGGTGGCGAGGAGCCCGGTGGCGAGGAGCCCGGTGACGGCGACGAGCAGAACCCGCCGGCCCGTGACGAGGAGCCGGAGGAGGAGGCGCCCGCGCCCAAGTCGGTCGAGCCCCTGCCCCAGACCGGTTCGCCGGTCGTCGGCCTGATCGGCGCCGGCGCGGCGATCGCCGTCGGCGGTGGCGCCGCCGCCTACCTGGCCCGCCGCAAGAAGACCGCCGCCACCGCCGAGGAGAACGGCGAGGGCTGAGTCTGAGCTGAGGGTCTGACGGCCCGACGCGGCCCCGGGGACGAGTCGTCCCCGGGGCCTTTTCGTCGTCCGCGCGCGGCACACGGAACTCCCGGGGGTGGGGACCGCGTTAGGCCCTAGTAGACGCCGGAACGCGCATCGGGGCAGCACCGAACGGGCCCGCTTCCCGTGCGGTGGCCCACGGACTAGGCTCGCCGTGGGGCACTCCGGTACCCCGACGGTCCGGACGGCCGCACCGGGAGGAGAACCCCTCCCGTTCCCCGGCCACCGCGCACGGCAGGAGCATGCCGACCGGACCATCCCCCAGATGCAACAGGAGCGAAGTGGTGACCCCCCACAGACCGTCCGCCCGCAGCCTCCTCGCCGGAGGCACCCTGTTCATGGCCCTGGGTGCGCTCGGCGCCGTGTCCGCGGTCCCCGCCTCCGCCTCCGCCGCCCCGCTCGTCTGGGGGCACGCCCAGTCCTGGGTGGCCGACGGCGACCTCGTCACCGGCTACTCCACCGTCATCGGCTTCGGTGGGGACACCGAGGAGACCGTCTCGGCGGAGACCCTCTTCGGGCCACTGGCCGACTACGCCTCGGTGCGTGGTGAGAGCAGGGCCGTGGTCGACGGCGACGGCGCGAGCGCCCGGTCCACCGTGGACTCGGCGACGGTCCGGCTCGGCGTGCACGATCTCGCCGCTCTCGGCCTGCTCGACCTCCCGGACGGCGCGGCGCGGCCGTCCGCGAGCCCCAGCGCGCGGGAGAGCCCCGCACCGGCCCTGGCCTCGGACGCCGCGAGCGACGCGGAACGCGATCCCGGAACCGGCCCCGGCACCGAGGGCGGTACCCGAGGCGACGCCGACGGTCCGGTCATCGCGCAGGAGAGCGGGCCGGAGCCCGAGGCCCCGGAGGAGGGCGAGGCCCTGAGGGAACCCTCCGCCTCACCTTCCGCCTCGCCCCCGGCGGAGTCGGCTCCGCCCAGCGCCTCCCCGAGCGACGGCGGCGGCCCCCGGGGCACCGACGACGATGTCGTCGTCCTGGACGAGAGCAACTCCCGGACCACCTCCGGGAGCGAGAACACGGTCGAGATCACGCTGTCGGACGTGACCGGCACCGCGGACGCCGAGTTCGACGGCACGACGGAGGCCTCCCTCGAACACGGGGACCTGACCGCGTTCGGGGTCCCGGTCGGGCCGGTGGACGCCACCGGCGTCACCGTGGACGACACCCTGGAGGTCTTCGGCGAGGACGGCGAGGTCCTGGAGACCGTGCCCGTCAGCGTGCGGTTCGAGGCCATGGAGGCGACCTTCGACGACGAGGACCAGGACTGGGCGGGAGAGGGCGTGCGTACCGCGCTGACCGTGTGGATCCAGGTCGGTGAGGACGAGGAGGACGTGCTCGGCGTGGACTTCGCCGACGCCTGGGCGCTGGGGTCCACCTTCGGGGAGACCGTCGGATCACCGGTCCCCACGGACCGGGACACCGATCCGGCCCCGAGTCCCACCACTCCGCCGGCCGCGACCGACAACCGGCTGGCGACGACCGGAAGCTCGCTGGCGGCCCTGGTGACCGCGGCCGTGGTGGCGGTCGGCGGAGGTGCGGCCGCGACCTTCCTGGCCCGCAAGCGCACCACCGCGCTCGACGACCAGATCGAGGACTAGGGTGTGTGGCGGATGCCCGCTGTTGGGCGAGTATCCGCCTGCCACGGCCTGGGATCGGTCCCGGTGCCGGTGGGCGGGAACCGTGATCGTGGAGAGTGGAACACTCTTCGTTGTCACGAAGTGACGGGGAGTAAACGCACAGGGCGGGTCTTCCTGCCTGGAAGACCCGCCCTCGCGCTGCTCTGGCCGACTTTCACCCGGGCCTCTCCGCCCGGCCTCGCGCCGCCCGAACTTCGTTGTTTCAGCCGGAGTGCGTCCGGCCGTTCCCCCCGGAATCGGCACAGACCGGGGAGATCACTCCGTACGCTGGCTGGGGATTCCGGCAAGCAGGGCGCGGACCTCAGTCTCACGGTAGCGGCGGTGTCCGCCCAAGGTGCGGATCGAGGTCAGCTTGCCCGCCTTGGCCCAGCGTGTCACGGTCTTGGGGTCCACACGGAACATGGTGGCAACCTCGGCGGGGGTCAACAGGGGCTCCGCCTCGGGCGTGCGAGTTGACATGTGTACGGCCTCTCCTCCTGGATCTGTGTGCCGATCCTTGAGCCTTCATCCTGGCACTTGACCCGGATGTCCAATATTTCCTCTAGGTCTATATTGGCATCACCCGAGGTGATTGTGCGACCACTCCAAGCAACTTTGCACGTGGGAGGCCAAAGAAAGCCGCCCGTGGCCGCGTCACGCTAAGTGATTCTAGCGACACGTTTAGTGGCATGTGGCGTATTCGGTCAAAACTTCGTTCTCGGGCCTCGTTTTTCTCGATGCGGAGAGTCCGAAGTGCTACGAGAGCTTGACCGAAACCCCTCCTCTGAGGGCCGGCATCGGTGCCGGATCTCCTGGTCAGTTGCGGTGCGAGGGGAGGAGGGGCGGGATGTCGGGCGGGAGTCCCGCTGGTTCGGGGTGGCGGTCGGGGTCACGCGGATCCCCGGCGTGGCAAGGGTTTCGTCGTGACGCAGAGTGCAGTACGTGATCGGTCGGTCACAGTCTAGGCCGATCCCTATCGGGCGTTATGCCCAGTTTCACGATGCTTGATGTCGTGCACCGCCGGCGTCCGGACTCGCACCGTTGTCACGTGCGGAAAGTCCGCGGACGAACCCGAAGAAACCTGGTGTACCAGGTTGTGCCACGGCGTGGCGCACCGTCGGCCGCGCGGATTTTTCACGACAGTCGCCCCCCAGTGTCCGCGAAATCCTGGTGAACCGATGACCCTCAGTTGGCGTGCTCCAGGGCGCGCACAGACCTCCAGCGCCGCGTGATGCGCCGGCGCAGCGTCGTGACGGTCTCGGTGTCGCCCTTGGCCAGCGCCTCGACGGCGGCCGAGACCTCGCCCACGGAGTGGTCGTTACTGAGGTGCTCGTCACTGAGCAGGTGGGGGAGTCCGCCGTAGTCCAGCTCCAGGAGCGAGTTCGGATGCGCGGTCAGAGACAGCCAGTCGACCAGTTGCTCGGTCGACGCCGACACCGCGTGCGTGCCGAGGTGCTCCCGCAGAACCGCCACCGTGTGCTCCAGGCGCCGTCTGGCCATGGAGGTCCGCGTCAGGTACAGGAGCGTCCGGGTGGAGTTGGCCGACAGCACCAGGCACCGCTCGCGTTCCTCGAAGGGCACGAACCACGCGACGGGGATGGTCCAGTTGCTCGACAGGATGCCGGGGCGTACCTGGGCCCCCGACCCCTTCCACTCCTCGTAGTCCCCCTCGACCCGCTCCGCCTCGGCGACGGGCACGAAGGCCTCGCTGACCGACACCGGCGTCGTGTTCGTGAACTCGGTGAAGGCGCGCCAGGAGCGGAGCCTGGTCTGCCACGGGCACACGTACAGGCGCTCGTTGACCCGGCGCAGGTAGGCGTCCCCGCTCTCCTGCGCCGGGGCCACCACGGGCGGGGTCCCGATGAGTCGGTGCAGGCTCGCGGTGTGCTCGGCGGACAGCGCGTTGATCCTGCGGGGCCGCTCCGAGGACATGGAGTACTCCTCCCAGTACCGACGGTCGCGTACCGGGAAGGCATCGAGCGGCTGGTAGACGCGAAGGTAGGCGGTGTAGGGCAGCACGATCGCATCGTGGCACATAATGTGGTGGGTGGCACCCACCGAAATTCCCCCGCCCGCGCGCGAGGTCGGTCGCGGACCACACCCGTCACACCCGGGTGGCGTAGGCACGGCGGTGCCCGACCAGGTACGGTTGTACGTGTACGTAAGCTGGCGCCTGTCGTCAGTCGCGTTTGACGGCCGTCAGCCCGTGACTGCGGGTTAGTAAGTGATCTGGGGTTCGTCGGAACCCAATCGTTGAGGGGGTCGAGCCAATGGGGCGCGGCCGAGCCAAGGCCAAGCAGCAGAAGGTCGCCCGGAAGCTCAAGTACAGCTCCGGCGGGACCGACCTTGATCGGCTGCGGTCGGAGCTGGGTGTCGCTGAGGACGAGGGGTCTCCCTCCGGGCCGTCGGGTCCGGACGACTCCTATGGAGATCCTCAGGACGATCTGGTCGACCGTTACGCGGATCTAGCCGACAAGTACTCGGATTCCGACAAGTAGCAGCCGTCGGTCGGGTACTGGACAGGTCGCTCGGACAACAACCGCTGACCTGTGACACCCGCTGACTCACCCGAGACAGCGGCAAGCAGGTGGATATAGCCGGTGCGAACCACGCGAGTGGTTCGCACCGGCTATGTTCGCGCCTCCCACCAGTGCGCCCTGGGCACGATGGAGGGAGGGGCGTCCACAGCGGACGCGTCCGGCGTCGTGCTTCGTCACGCGTCGGGGTGGTCGCCGGTCAGGTTCGCCTGGCCGGCACCGGGCACCACCTCTCCGAGCCGCCACGCGGTGACACCGCGATCGGCGAGCACGGACAGGGCGCGTTCGGCGTCGTCCGCCGCGACGACCGCCACCATCCCCACGCCCATGTTGAAGGTGGCCTCCATGTCCTCGCGGGCCACGTTCCCCTGCTCCGCCATGTAGCGGAACACGGGAGCCGGCGTCCAGGTCGAGCGGTCCAGACGCGCGTCCACGTGGTCGGGCAGGGAACGCGACAGGTTCGCGGCCAGGCCGCCGCCGGTCACGTGCGAGTAGGCGTGCACCTCCACCTCCGCGGTGAGGGCCACGCAGTCCTTGGCGTACACGCGGGTCGGCGTGAGCAGGACCTCGCCCAGGACACCGTCCAACTCGGGGACGTGCGCGTGCAGGTCGAGCCCGGCCCGGTCCACGATGTGGCGGATCAGTGAGTAGCCGTTGGAGTGCGGTCCCGACGAGGCCATCGCGATGACCGCGTCGCCCTCGCGTACCCGGTCCGGTCCCAGGATGGCGTCGCCCTCCACCACACCGGTGCCGGCGCCCGCCAGGTCGTACTCGTCCGGCTCCATCGCGCCCGGGTGCTCGGCGGTCTCGCCGCCGATCAGCGCGCAGCCGGCCTGGGCGCAGCCCTCCGCGATCCCGCCGACGATCTCGGCGATCCGCTCGGGGACGACGGACCCGCAGGCCACGTAGTCGGTCATGAACAGCGGTTCGGCGCCGCTGACGACGAGGTCGTCGACGACCATCCCCACCAGGTCGATGCCGATGGTGTCGTGCTTGTCCATCGTCTGGGCGAGCATCACCTTGGTGCCCACGCCGTCGGTGGAGGTCGCCAGGACGGGGTCCTTGTACTTGGCCGTGTCCAGGCGGAACAGGCCGGCGAAGCCGCTGGCGTCGGTGACCTGTTCGGGCCGTCGGGTCCGCGCGACATGGCGCTTCATCAAGTCGACGGCGCGCTCACCGGCGGCGATGTCGACGCCCGCGGCCGCGTACGCGCCCGTCGCCCCTGTGCTGTCGGCTGCCACGCGAGTTCTCCTCGTGCTGTGTTCGGGTGGTGGTACGGGCCCGGTGCTCCCCTCCCAGGGCACGCCGGAGCCCGGACGCGGCGGACCGGCGTCGCGCGCCGCTCCGCCGCACGGCTCGTTACTTGGTGGCCAGCTTCGCGTCCTTGGGCGTGCCGCAGGACTTCTCCAGCAGGAACTTGCCCCGGGAGTCGGCGTCGACCTCGATCGGGTACACGCCGTCGAAGCAGGCCCGGCAGAGCTCGTTCTTGGGCACCTCGGAGGCGGCGATGAGCTCGTCCAGGTCCACGTAGGCCAGGGAGTCGGCGTTCACCGACTCCGCGATCTCGTCCACGGACAGGTTCGCGGCGATGAGCTCGGCCCGGGTGGCGAAGTCGATGCCGTAGTAGCAGGGCCACAGGACGGGCGGGCTGGAGATGCGCACGTGCACCTCGGCGGCCCCCGCGTCGCGCAGCATCCGCACCAGGGCGCGCTGGGTGTTGCCGCGCACGATCGAGTCGTCCACGACCACCAGGCGGCGGCCCTGGATGACCTCGCGCAGCGGGTTCAGCTTGAGCCGGATGCCCAGCTGGCGCAGGGTCTGGCTGGGCTGGATGAAGGTGCGTCCGACGTAGGAGTTCTTCACCAGGCCCTGGGCGAACGGGATGCCGCTGGCCTCGGCGTAGCCGACCGCGGCGGGAGTGCCGGACTCGGGCACGGGGATGACCAGGTCGGCTTCCACCGGGTGCTGCTTGGCCAGGCGGCGGCCGACCTCCACCCGGGTGGAGTTGACGTTGCGCCCGGCGATGGTGGTGTCGGGGCGTGCGAGGTAGACGTACTCGAACAGGCAGCCCTTGCGCTGGGCGGGGGCGAAGCGCTGCGAGCGCACACCGCGCTCGTCGATGGTGAGCAGCTCACCCGGCTCGATCTCGCGGACCATGGTCGCGCCCACGATGTCCAGGGCGGCGGTCTCGCTGGCGACGACCCAGCCGCCGGCTCCGGAGGTCTCGCCCAGGCGGCCCAGCACGAACGGGCGGATGCCCTGCGGGTCGCGCGCGGCGTAGAGGGTGTGCTCGTCCATGAACACCAGGGAGAAGGCCCCCTGGACCTTGGGCAGGAGCTCGCGGGCCGCCTGCTCCATGCTGCGTCCCTCGCCGTTGGCGTAGTCCGCCAGCAGGTTGGTGAGCACCTCGGTGTCCGTGGTGGCGCCTCGGCGCGAGTCCGGCAGCATGGCGGCCAGTTCGGGCGTGTTGATCAGGTTGCCGTTGTGGCCGAGCGCCAGACCCCCCTCTCGCGCGGAGTAGAAGGTGGGCTGCGCGTTCTCCCACACCGGCGAACCGGTCGTGGAGTAGCGGCAGTGGCCGATCGCGAGGTCGCCGCGCAGGGAGTCCAGGGTCGCCTCGTTGAAGACCTGGGAGACGAGTCCCATGTCCTTGTAGACGACGATCCTTTCCCCGTCGCTCAGTGCGATGCCCGCGGATTCCTGACCGCGGTGTTGCAGCGCGTAGAGGCCGAAGTAGGTGAGCTTGCTGACTTCTTCGCCGGGAGCCCAGACACCGAATACACCGCAGGCGTCCTGCGGGCCGCGTTCGAGCGGATCGTGGTCCATGGAGAGCCGGCCGTCGGAGTACGACACACCCACAGCTTAGTGCCTGGTCCCCGGGTCGGGACCACCCGGGGGATGATCCGACCATAAAGGGAGGAGTTCGGACAGGTCGGAGCGGGCTCCGCTGGCCTGGACGCGGTGCTCGGAGAGGGCCTCGTCCCAGGTGGTCCGGCCGGTCGCCAACCGCAGCCACGTCGGGGGATCGGTCTCCACGACGCCGGGCGGCGTCCCCCGCGTGTGCCGGGGTCCCTCGACCGCCTGGACGGCTCCGTACGGCGGCACGCGGACCTCCAGGCTGTTACCGGGAGCACGGTCGGCGAGGACGGCCAGGGTGGCGCGCACGGCGGCCTTGACCGCGGGCCGCAGGGGCTCGGGGGAGCGCAGCACGGCCAGGGCGCAGGCGGCCGCGGCCTCCTCGTCCCCGCCCTGGAAGGGCGGTTCGCCGAGCGCGTCGAGCTGGTCGTCCAGGGCGGTGCGCAGGCGGCGCACCGCGCTCGCGGTCATCCCGGAGGGCGTACCGCGCCGGAGGCGCCCGTTGGGGGTCCGCTCCGCCGCGGAGCCGTCCTCGGGCGGTGGTGAGTGACGGGAGGCCATGGGGGAACTCTAGGCCGCCTGGCGGAGTGGCGTCTCTCACCCCGCCTCGTGGTCGGCGCGGTCACGGAAACGGCCTTCGCAGGTGGAGTGGTGTCCAGGATCACGGGCCGCGAACGATCGGGTTAACTCGACTGGGACTTGTCATTGCGAGTGAATGGACCGAAGGTGGACATCGGGCGGATCGTGCCGACCGGTCCTACCTTGTCCGCACGATTGGGTGATTCCTGTCTCAGCGCACCGGTGGCCAGCGCGGGCGCGAGACGGTAGCGTCCCGAAGCGTCCCGGTGTTGTTGAGATTGGGAGGATTGCGATGGAACCCGTGTGCCATCGAGTTCCGCGCACGGACATCGACAGATGAACAAGGGGTGACCCGGCGCGGAGTGCCCCGTTCCCCCTCGGGGTAGAAGCCGTGCCGCCTCGTGCTGTCGAGCTGGTCCAGCTGGTCAGCGCCCTTAACATCCACCAAGGAAGACCACCGCACCATCGGGAGAACGACGTGCGCCTGCGCTTGCGCCCGCGTGATGACAGTTACTACGAGATGTTCACCGACTCGGCGAACAACCTGGTCATCGCGGCCCGCCTGCTGGTGGAGCTGATGAGCGACGGGGCCGACCGAGAGGCCATCACCGAGAAGATGCGAGCCTGCGAGCACGCGGGCGATGACGCGACCCACGCCATCATGCGTCGGCTCAACAAGAGCTCGGCACCTCCCATCCACCGGGAGGACATCTACCGCCTCGCCTCGAACCTGGACGACGTCATGGACTCCATGGAGGCCGCCGTCGACCTGATCGGGCTGTACGGGCTGGAGCGGTTGCCCAAGGGCATCATCGACCAGATCGAGGTGCTCGAACGCGCCGCCGAGCTCACGGCCGAGGCGATGCCCCGGCTCCGGACCCTCCAGGACCTCACCCGGTACTGGATCGAGATCAACCAGCTGGAGAACCAGGCCGACCGCATCTACCGCAAGCTCCTGGCCCGCCTGTTCGGCGGAGAGTACGACGCGCTGACCGTGCTCAAGCTCAAGGACGTCATCGAGGAGCTGGAGACGGCCGCCGACGCCTTCGAGCACGTCGCCAACACCGTCGAGACGATCGTCGTCAAGAACAGCTGACCTCCCGCGATCGGAGACACCATGATCTGGATCGCGGTGGGGCTGGTCGTACTGATGCCAAGCGGTGTGTGCTGGTACCTGGCGAGACGGGCGGACCTCCGGGTCCGCCTGTTGAGGACGACCGGCCCCTCGACCGTCGCGGAGCTGGTGGAGTCGCGCCGGGAGTCGTGGGCAGAGGGACGTCGGGTCTTCCGGCAGCGGTGTGGGGTGACCGGCGTGGTGCGGTCACACGAGGACGGGACGCTCACCTCAGAACACGGCCGGATCGAGTGCGTTTGGCACAAGCACAAGGTCACCGAGACGTTCCTCAAAGTGAGGGCGGACGCGGAACTGCACGGCTGGAACCCGATCGAAGCCGGAATGACGACGGTGGCCCTGCAGACCACGGACGCCGCCTTTCTTCTGGAGGACGATACGGGGCGACTGGTGATCCGGCCGGCCGGCCATGCCGTCGAGGGTGCTGAGAAAGCGGTCGACCGATACGTGGCGGTGCCGCCCGCAGAGGGGCTGACCTCTGTCCAGGAGGTCCTTCGGTACGGCGAACGCACGCACGGCCACCGGGAGGAGGAGTGGGTGGTTCGTGCCGGTACCAGGCTGTTCGTTCATGGTGAGGTCAGTGCCGAGGCCGAGGAGCCGCTCGTGATCAGCGCCCCGGCCGACGGGGGGCCGTTCGTCATGTCCGCCAGGTCCAGGGATCAGCTCCTACGCGAGGAGGACGGTAGACGACGGGCCTTCCGTGCGCTCGCAGGTGTCTTCACCGCGACCGGGGCGGTCCTTCTGGCGGTCGGCGCCGTCACGGCCTTCTACTGACGCCCGGGGCGCACCCGTCAGGGGGCGTGGGTGATCTCCCGGGCCGGGGTGGTGGGGGTGGCCAGAAGGCCCTTGAGGTAGGCGTGGAAGGCCTCCGCGTCGACCGCCTCCACCACCGTGGCGTTCGGCTCCAGACCGTGCACGCCCCACGACATCGCGGAGTAGCCGCGGGTCAGCTCGCCCGCGGTCTCCACGTCCACGTGGTAGCGGCCGGTCCGCAGGACCAGCTCGGGGTGGAGCAGCACGGCGGCGGTGAGGGAGTCGGGATGGGTGGTCCCGTCGATGCCCACACTGCGGTCGAACTCCAGCGTGGGTGCGCACACCCGCGTGAAGAAGTCGGACAGCGGCGTGCCCAGGGCGGCGATCCCGTCCAGCCGCTCCTGGCCGAACACCGCGTCGCGCAGCGTGAGCGGGTCCCACGGGATCACCGTGATCTCGAAGCCCGCCGCGAAGACGGCCTTGGCGGCCTCGGGGTCGACGTAGAAGTTGAACTCCGCGGCGGCCGTGATGTTGCCGCGCGCGTTGTTGGACCCGCCCATCACGTAGAGAGCGCCGACGTTGCGGACGAAGGCGGGGTCCTTGGCCGCGGCCATCGCGATGTTGGTCAGCGGGCCGATCGCCACGATCGACAGCTCGCCCGGCCGCTCCGCGGCCAGGCGGATCAGCGTGTCCACCGCGTGCTCGGCTTCGGGCTCCAGCCCGGTCTGGTCCATGCGCAGTCCGCCGGAGCCGTCTCCGTGGACGTTCTCCGCGCTCACCCAGGGGCGCATGAGCGGCGCGCGGCAGCCGAGGTGGACCGGGACACCGCGTCCCGCCACGTTGAGCGTGAGGAAGGCGTTGCGCACCTGCTGGTCGAAGCCCACGTTCCCGGCGACCATGGTGACGGCGCGCAGGTCCGCCGCGGGGTCCAGCAGTCCCACCAGGAGGGCGACGCAGTCGTCCTGGGCGGTGTCGGTGTCGATCACCAGGGGCACGGGCATGGGGAGCTCCTCACGGTTCGATCCTTCCGAACCTACCGGAACACGGGCTCCGTCTCACCTCGGGCTCAGGGCTCTGAACAGGGCTGATCCGAAGCGGCCCCCGTCACCGGCCGCACACCCGTCTCTACCCGAAGCGGCCGGTGATGTAGTTCTCGGTCTCCTTCTGCTCCGGGCGGGTGAACATCTGGTTCGTCTCGCCCATCTCGATGAGCCGGCCGGGCTTGCCCGGCGCAGAGAGGTTGAAGAAGGCCGTGCGGTCGGACACACGCGCCGCCTGCTGCATGTTGTGCGTGACGATGACGATCGTGTAGTCCTCCTTCAGCTGGTGGATGAGGTCCTCGATCGCCAGCGTCGAGATCGGGTCCAGGGCCGAGCAGGGCTCGTCCATCAGCAGCACCGACGGCTTGACCGCCGTGGCGCGGGCGATGCACAGGCGCTGCTGCTGACCGCCGGACAGTCCGGCACCGGGCTTGTTCAGCCGCTCCTTGACCTCCTCCCACAGGTTCGCGCCCCGCAGCGAGCTCTCGACCAGGTCGTCGGCCTGCGCCTTGCTCATCCGCTTGTTGTTGAGCCTGGCGCCGGCGATGACGTTGTCGTAGATGGACATCGTCGGGAACGGGTTGGCCTTCTGGAAGACCATGCCGACCTCGCTGCGGACCATCACCGGGTCCACGTCGGGGCCGTAGATGTCCAGGTCGTCCAGGAGCACCTTGCCCTCGGCGCGAGCCCCCGGGGTGACCTCGTGCATCCGGTTGAGCGTGCGCAGGAAGGTGGACTTGCCGCAGCCGGACGAGCCGATGAACGCCGTCACCGATCGCGGTTCGATGGTCATCGACACGTCCTCGACGGCGAGGAAGTCGCCGTAGTAGACGTGGAGGCCGGAGACGTCGATTCTTTTCGCCACTGGATGGTTCCTCGTGAGTTCAGGTGCCGCGCGCGGAGCGTGGGCGGTGGTCAGCGGGACTTGGGCGCGAACAGTCGGCCGATGAGGCGGGCCAGGAAGAACAGCAGCATGACCGTCAGGATCAGGGTCAGCGCGGCGCCCCAGGCCCTCTCGTAGTTGACGGCGTCGCCCATGCGCACCTGGGAGTAGATGAAGACCGGGAGACTCATCATCTGGCCGTCGAACAGGTTCCAGTTGATCGACACCGCCGAGGAGCCCGCGGTGAGGACCAACGGCGCCGTCTCACCGATAACGCGCGCGATGGCGAGCATGATTCCGGTGGTCAGGCCCGCGGCGGACGTGGGCAGCACCACCTTGGTGATCGTGCGCCACTTGGGCACGCCCAGGGCGTAGGAGGCCTCGCGCAGGTCCCGGGGGACCAGCCGCAGCATCTCCTCGCTGGAGCGCACCACCACGGGGATCATCAGCACGGACAGCGAGATCGCGCCCGCCGCGCCGTTGGTGTGGCCCGGGCCGAACAGCATCATCCACAGCGCCACGACGAACAGTCCGGCGACGATGGACGGGATACCGGTCATGACGTCGACGAAGAACGTGATGACGCGCTTCATCCGGCCCTCGGCGTACTCGACGAGGTAGACGGCGCTCATCACGCCGACGGGCACCGCGATGAGCGTGGCCATGCCGGTGATCGCCAGCGTGCCGACGATCGCGTGGTAGACGCCGCCCGCGTCCATGCTCGGCAGGACGCCGTTCATCGACACGGTGAGGAAGTAGGCGTCGAACCGCGCCATGCCGTTCCGCGTCACGGTCCACAGGACCGACACCAGCGGCAGCATGGCCAGCAGGAAGCACCCGTAGACCAGGGCGGTGACCAGCCGGTCGGTGGCCTTGCGGCCGCCCTCCACCCGCGCGGACGCGGTCACGACGATGGCGGTGTAGGCCGCGGCGGTGAGCGTCGCCCACAGGGCGAACCCGAAGGAGGCGAAGGCCAGGAGGACCCCCGCGACGACCGCGGCGGTGGACGCCAGCAGGACGGCGGGGAAGCGGCGCGGAAGGGCGCCGCGGCGGAGCTCGAGCACGGCCCGGCTCGCCTCGGGCTCGGGGGGCTGCGTGGTCGTCGTGCTCATCAGGACTCCTTGCTGCCCCGCGCCACGATGTAGCGCGCGCCCATGTTGACGGCCAGGGTGATCGCGAACAGGACCAGGCCCGCGGCGATCAGCGCGGACACCCCGTACCCGGTCGCCTCCGGGTACTGGAGGGCGATGTGCGCGGCGATGGTCTGGTTGCCGCTCTGCAACAGGTGGAAGGACATCATCAGCGAGGGCGACAGGATCATGGCCACGGCCATGGTCTCGCCGAGCGCGCGCCCCATGCCGAGCATCGCGCCGCCGACGATCCCCGACTTGCCGAACGGCAGGACGGCCAGCCGGATCATCTCCCAGCGCGTCGCGCCCATCGCCAGGGCGGCCTCGCGGTGCCCCTGGGGCACCTGGTGGAAGACGTCGCGCGACATCGCGGTGATGATCGGCAGGATCATCACCGCGAGGACGATGCCGGCGGTGAGCATGGTGCGCGCGGAGGTGGAGGCGGGCCCGGCGAAGAGCGGGATCCAGCCCAGGTGCTCGGCCAGCCCCTGGTAGACGGGGACGAGCTGCGGGGCCAGGAAGCCGATGCCCCACAGGCCGTAGACGACGCTGGGGATCGCGGCGAGCAGGTCCACCAGGTACCCGAGCAGGGACGCGAGCTTGCGCGGGGCGTAGTAGACGATGAACAGCGCGATCCCGATGGCGACGGGAGTGGCCAGGGCCAGGGCGATGGCGGCGGCCAGAACCGTGCCGAACGCCAGCATGCCGACGCCGAAGGCGGGCGACTCCCGGTCGTTGGCCTCCCACACGTCCGACGTGAGGAAGTTCGCCGTGTTCGCGGCCAGGGAGGGCCAGGCCTGGATGATCAGGAACGCGGCGACTCCGGCGAGGATCGCGAGGATCAGCAGGCCCGAGGCCTGGGCGAGCCCGGCGAAGGCGGTGTCACCGATCCGGCGCCGGCCCGCGGGCGGCCGTGGGGCCGCCTCAGGCGCGTCCGTGGTCGTCATGGGTGCTCCGGTTCGGGTTCGGGGCGGTTCGCCCGGTACGAACGGGTTCGTCCGCGCGTGCCGAGTCTCGGCGCGTGATGATTCCGGTGGGACCGGCTGGCTCCGGTGCGCATTCTGCCTGCCGGATGCCACCGTGACGCGGATGTGGCCGGTGGGCGTCCAACGTGTCACGGCCACGGCGCGCCATGGCCGTGCCGCACCGAATGTGAAGGTAGGCGGGTTAGGTGACCAGTTGTCCCAGGGAAGGTGAACGGAAGATGAACGAGAAATCGCACTACCGTGGCGGACGGTGGTTGCTCCGGTTAATGTGACGATCCGCACGTCACCGGAGGGGCCCCTTCCCGCTCAGTCGCCGGGTGCGTACATCACGTCGGTGTCCCACATCCCGAAGCCGAGCGACTCGTAGAGGCGCACCGCCGCCTCGTTGTCACCGTCGACGTACAGGTGCACCCAGGGCAGCCCGGCGTCCCGCAGGTGGCGCAGGCCGGCCAGCGTGAGCGCGCGGCCCAGCCCGCTGCCCTGCCACGCGGGGTCCACGCCCACCACGTACACCTCGCCGACCGGCTCGGAGTCGGAGAGCCCCGCGCCGTCCTGGTGGACCTTGGTCCAGTGGAACGCGGCGACCGAGCCGTCGGCGGTGGCCGCGAGGAAGAAGCCGTGCGGGTCGAACCAGTCCTCCACCTCGCGCTGGAGGAGGTCGTCCAGGGTCAGCTGGCCCTGCTCGGGGTGGTCGGCGAAGGCACGGGCATTGGCGTCCAGCCACGCCTGCTCGTCCTGGCCTACCACGAACGGCCGCACGCGCACACGGGCGGCCACGTCCGGGCGCAGCTCGGGTTCGGGGAGCTCCGGAGCGGCCCAGGGCCCGCCCGGCGCGTCGGCGGGGACGTCGCGCAGGGGCATGCGCATCTTGTGGAGTTCACGGACCGGGCGCCAGCCGTCGGCGGCGGCCACGGCCGCGGCCTGGGGGGTCCGGCCGTGCGCCCACACGCGCACGCCGTGGGGGCCGGCGTCGGCGTGGACGGAGTGCAGCAGGGCCTTGCCGTGGCCGCGGCCGCGGTGGGCCGGGTCGACCACGATCTCGCCGGAGTCGGGCTCGCCTGCCACGCGCTCGACGAACGCGAAGCCGACGACGCGGCCGCCGGCGGAGATCGCGTGGAAGCGGCTGCTGCCGGAGGGGGCGCCGTGGCGCACGCGCAGGATGGTGTGCTCGGACAGCGGGGCGACGCCGTCCGCGCGTCGCGCGGCCTCGGCGAGTGCCAGGACGTCGTTGGCCGGCTCGCGGGCCAGGTCGTCGGTGACCAGCGGGGTACTCATGGGGCGAGATCCTACGTCCCCCGGGGTCCGGTGACACGCGCCAGGCCCCGCGTCGTGCCGTGCCCCGCGTCGTGCCGTGCCGTGCCGCGTGTGGTCCGGGCCGCGTGGGCCGTGCCGTGCGTGGGCCGGGTGCCACTGGCGGGCGCCCCCGCGCACGGCGGTCCCCCGCCCGCGGCGCGGACGGGGGACCGGAAGGCTGTGCCGCGGCCGGTCAGCCCTTGCGGCGCTTGCCCTGGTAGCCGGAACCGACCCGGACCCTGCGGGCCGGGGCGAGCGGCGTGGCCAGCAGCAGGGCCAGCAGGAGCGCGGCCAGCAGCACGGCCGGCGCCCAGTTGGGGCCCAGGTCGCTGGTGTCGGCGGCGACCTCGGTGCCGCCGTTGCCCGCGTCGTCGTCGCCGGACGGCGTCACCACCGGCAGCTCCGCGAGGTCATCCGAGCCTTCGGAGACGTCGGGGAGGTCGGCCTCGTCCCGCGGCAGCGTCGGGATCCTGGTGTCGCTGGTCGGGACGTCGTCCACGTCGGACCCGGAGGTCGGCGCGGAGCCCGAGCCGGACCCCGAGCCCGAGCCGGAACCGCCGGAACCCGATCCGCCGGAACCGTTCGACGAGCTCGGGCTGCTCGGCGTGTTGGACGAGGGGGGCGTCGACGCGGGAGGCGACGAGGTCTCGGGGGCGTTCGTCGGCCGTTCCGTCGGCCGCTCCGTGGGCGAGGGGCGCTCGCTCCCGATCGGCGGGTCGGGCGTGGGTGAGGGCGTCGGTGTGGGGGTCGGCGTGGGGGTCAGGGGCGGTTGGGTGTGGTGGACCGTGACCGACCACGTGCCCGTGGACGTCCTCACGACGGCCTCGGAGTCGATCGCGGAGCAGCCGGTCTCGGGATCGGCGAGGGCGTAGGCCAGCGTGGCCACGACGTCGGTGTCCCGTCGCGGCGAGCCCGTGACCTGCCCGGCGCCCGCCCGCTGCCCGGGTTCGAGGAGCTGCGCCGAGAACTCCTCGGCGGTGAATTCCGGGATCTCGACGGTCAGGTTCACCAGGCAGATCGCTGCGTCGCCGGTGTTGGTGGCGGTGACCGCGTTGGGCTCCGCCGACGAGCCGAGCCGGACCCGGTCGGAGGAGCGCTCGAACGCGATCACGGCCGACGGCGTGGGAGCGGAAGGGCTGGGCGAGGGTGAGGGTGAGGGTGACGGGCTCGGATCGGCGGAGGACGACGGTGAGGGGGAGGGCGAGGGCGAGGGGCTCGGATCGGCGTAGGCCGGAGCTGTCAGGGCGACGAGTCCGGAGCCGACGAAGACCGCGCAGAGGGGGATGACGAAGCGGCGTCTGCGGGGTGTCTGCCCGCTCGCGGCGGTGGTGGGCATCGGGGCGGCTCCCTCCTTGGGGCGATGCGCCTGACTTGCCTCACCCGCCCGTGGGACGTTCGCCGCGCCAGATGTCCCTGCGTGCGGGTGCGCCACAGATCCTAGGCGTTCTCGCTCGGTTACACGACCCCTGCACAGGGTGCGGTTCGAGGTCGTCACCAAGGAGGGACACAGGCGTGACCTCCGCCGTCGGCGCCCGGGGCCGGGCCCGCCGGGGGCTCCGTGACCCGCCGGTGGGACTGCGCGAAGAGTGGACGGAGCCGGAGAGAGCCAAAGAAACGAGTCCGGGGCGCCTCGCGCGAGTGCGCGGCGCCCCGGTGCTCATGGCGTGTGTCGCGGCGGAGGAGCGTGCCACGGCACCGCTCTCCTACTGCGTGCTGGGCTCCGAGGCCCGGGCGGCCGGAAGCTGCTCGGCGGCCTCCGGCGAGGACTGCGGCGCCTTGGCGACCGGGTCGGGGACGAACCGGTAGCCGACGTTGCGCACGGTGCCGATCAGCGACTCGTACTCCGAGCCGAGCTTGGCGCGCAGACGCCGCACGTGGACGTCGATGGTGCGGGTGCCGCCGAAGTAGTCGTAGCCCCACACCTCCTGGAGCAGCTGGGCACGGGTGAACACCCGGCCCGGGTGCTGGGCCAGGAACTTGAGCAGTTCGAACTCCTTGAAGGTCAGGTCCAGGATCCGGCCGCGCAGGCGGGCGATGTAGGTGGCCTCGTCGATGACGAGGTCGCCCCGGCGGATCTCGTCGGGGTCGTCGGTCCCGGCCTCGGCCGAACCGACGGCCAGGCGCAGCCGCGCCTCGACCTCCGCGGGTCCGGCGGTGGCCAGGATGAAGTCGTCGACCTGCCAGTCGGGCGTGAGGGCGGCGACACCGCCCTCGGTCAGGACGACCAGCAGCGGGCAGTCCAGTCCCGTGGTGTCCAGCAGGCGGCAGAAGTTTCGGGCGGTTGCCAGGTCGGTCCGCGCATCGACCAGAATGGCGTCGACGGGCGCGTTGGAGTTCCCGGTCGCACCGGACGCCAGGAGTGCTCCCGCCTCCGCGGGGGCCACCCGCACGGAGTGCAGGAGGAGTCCCAGGGCAGGTAGTACGTGGTCAGACGGTTCGTTCGAGTTCGTCAGTAGCAGCAGATGGCTCATGCGTCTCTTCTCGTCATCCCGCGCTGTGCGGACGATCGAAGGCGCCTTTGCCCCCGGTGAAGATTTGTTTAATACGTCGCCTCCGAGCAACACCAAGGATAATCAATAGATGGCGAAGTGCACTATCAGGTACTGGGCAGCGGCCAAGGAAGCGGCGGGAACCGCCGAGGACCTGGTCGATGCCGACACCCTCGGAGCGGCGCTCGACGCCGCGTGTCTGCTCCATCCCGACGACCGGTTCCTGCGGGTACTCAGGGCTTCGTCGCTTCTGGTGGACGAGCGCCCGGTCGGCAGGAGGCCGCACGGCGAGGTCGCGGTGACCGGTGGGACTGTGATCGAGGTCCTACCGCCGTTCGCCGGCGGGTGAGGGTTCCGACAAGTGATGGGAACCGGGAGGAAACATGAGTGAAACCCCCGAGTGGGCGGGGCGGGCGCGCGTGGTGATGCTGGGCAAGCCCGGCTGCCACTTGTGCGAGGACGCGTGGACCGTGGTGGAGCGGGTGACGGACCAGCTCGGGGTCAGCAGGGCCGAGGTCGACCTGAACGGGGTGGGCGCGGCCGACCGGGAGGAGTACTGGGACAAGATCCCCGTGACCTTCGTCGACGGTCGGCAGCACGACTTCTGGCGGGTCGGCGAGGCGCGGTTGCGCGCGGCTCTGGAGGCGTGAGCCCGTCGTGCGTGCGCGGCGGACGCGGCCCCCGGGTGAACGCGCGCGGAGAATCCGCGACACGGATGTGCGTTCTGTCCCTCATCGGGAGATGTGAAGTCGTGTTTCCGGATTGTGGCTTCGGATGCCATTGATGAGAAATTCTGGTTCCCACGTCACACACGACCCCACTTTGTGCGCGCTTTCACAAGCACGTAATCTATGAGCGACCGGGAGGCGCGGCGTCACCGGCCCTCACGGTGCGCCGCGCATGTACCGGCCCCGTTCGAACCGACCTCCCCCAGGAGCGCCCGCCTGTGACACGCCGCCCACCCCGGCCCCGGGAGAGGGGAATTCCCGAGGCCACCGTCGCCCGGCTCCCCGTCTACCTGCGCGCCCTGCAGGCGCTCCAGGACCGTGGCACGCTCACGGTCTCCTCGGAGGACCTCGCCTCGATCGCCGGTGTGAACTCCGCCAAGCTCCGTAAGGACCTCTCCCACCTCGGCTCCTACGGCACGCGGGGGGTCGGCTACGAAGTCGAGTACCTCGTGTACCAGATCTCACGTGAGCTTGGTCTCACCCAGGACTGGTCGGTCGCCATCGTCGGGATCGGCAACCTGGGCCGCGCTCTGGCCAACTACGGGGGGTTCGGCACGCGCGGGTTCCGTATCGCGGGCCTGCTGGACGCCGACCCCGCCGTGGTCGGGAAGACCGTGGCGTCGCTCGACGTCAGGCATATTGACAACCTGGAGGACGTTGTCAGGTCGAAGGGCGTGTCGATCGGGGTCATCGCCACACCGGCCACCTCCGCGCAGGGCGTGGCGAGCCGCTTCGTCGAGGCCGGGGTGACCAGCATCCTCAACTTCGCACCGGTCGTGCTGAATGTGCCGGACGGAGTCGATGTGCGTAAGGTCGACTTGTCCATCGAACTCCAGATCCTCGCCTTCCACGCCCAGCGCAGGGCCGACGGCGGTAGCGGCCGGAGTATGGACCGGGCGGGGCTGGAACTGACGTGAGAACGACGCACCCAGGCGACGGGGCCCGGGCGGCGCGACGTGCGCGAGCCGGAGCAAGCGGGGGCCGCCCCGCCGTGACGGAGACCGTGCCCGAGCATAGAGACGCAGCGTCATGGGGGCGCTGTGGTGCCTGCGTAGGAGAATGCGGATGAGTGTCCTGGCCGTGGGGTTGAGCCACCGGAGTTCGCCGGTGGCGCTGCTCGAGCGCGTCGCTCTGAACGGTGAGACCCGGACCAGGGCGGTCGGCGAGATGGTCGCGTCCGAGTCCGTCAACGAGGCGATGGTCGTCTCCACGTGCAACCGGACCGAGGTCTACGCCGACGTCTCCGCCTTCCACGGAGGCGTCGCGGCCATCTCCGAACTCCTGTCGTGGCACACCGGCGTCACCCTCGGCGAGCTGGCCGACCACCTCTACGTGCACTACGAGGACCGCGCGGTCCAGCACCTGTTCTCCGTCACCTGCGGCCTCGACTCGATGGTCGTCGGCGAGGGCCAGATCCTGGGCCAGGTCCGCGACGCCCTCAAACTCGGCCAGGCGACCGGAACGGTCGGCCGCGTCCTCAACGACCTGGGCCAGCGCGCCCTGCGGGTCGGCAAGCGCGCCCACACCGAGACCCACCTGGACCACGCCGGCGCCGACATGGTCAGCTTCGGCCTGGAACACGCCCTCGCCCACCTGCGGCCGCGGCCGACCGACGCCGGGCCGGCGCCCACGGTCGGCCAGACCACCCCCGTGGCCGGAGCCGTCCCGCCCGCGGCCTGCCCCATGTCCGGCGCCGAGGGCACGGCGCCACAGGCCCCGGCCGCCGCCGACGGCCCCGGTGCTCCCGACGGCCCCGGCAAGGCCGCCGCCGGACCGCTCGCCGGACTGCGCGTCCTCGTCCTGGGCGCCGGCTCGATGAGCGCCCTGTCCGCGAACACCGTGGCCCGCCAGGGCGCACGGACGGTCATCGTCGCCAACCGCACCATGGAGCGCGCCGCCCGCCTGGCCGAGTGCCTGACCGAGGCCTACGACACGGTCGGATCCCGCGCCGTCGCCTTCTCCGACGCGGCCCGTGTCCTGCCCGAGGTCGACCTCGTCATCTCCTGCACCGGAGCCCAGGGCCTCGTCCTGACCGCCGACGACGTGGCCGCCGCCAGCCCCGCCCGCACCACCCCCCTGGTCTTCCTCGACCTGGCCCTGCCCCACGACATCGACACCGCCGTGCGCGACCTCCCGCACGTGGACCTGGTCGACATCGAGGCCCTGCGCCAGGCCACGGCCGCCGCACGCGACCGCGAGGCCGGACGCTCCGGCGCCCTCACCGTCGTCCGCGAGATCGTCGACGAGGAGGTCACCGAGTTCCGCACGGTCCGCCGCGCCAACGAGGTCACCCCCACCGTCGTCGCCCTGCGCGCCCAGGCCAAGGGCGTCGTCGAGGCCGAGCTGTCCCGGCTGCACGGGCGTCTGCCCGCCGACCTCGACGACCGCGCCCGTGAGGAGATCACCCGGGCCATGCGCCGCGTCGCGGACAAGCTCCTGCACCGGCCGACGGTGCGGGTCAAGGAGCTGGCCGCCGCACCCGACGGCGAGTCCTACGAGGCCGCGCTGCGCGAACTCTTCGACCTCGACCCCAAGACGCCCGAGGCCCTGTCCCCGTCCGCGCGTCCCACCACCGCGGCCGAGGCCGCACAGGAGCAGGTATGACCGCGAATCCCGCCGGCGGCACCCCGGCCAGGCTCGGCACCCGCCGCAGCACCATGGCCACCACCCAGTCCCGGATGGTCGCCGACGCGATCACCGAGCGCACCGGGCACCCGATCGAGCTGGAGCTCATCACGAGCTTCGGCGACGTCACCAAGGCGCACCTGACCCAGCTCGGCGGCACGGGCGTGTTCGTCAACGCCCTGCGCGACGAGCTCGTGGCGGGCACGATCGACTTCGCCGTCCACTCCCTCAAGGACCTGCCGACCGTCCCCGCCGACGGCCTCGTCCTGGCCGCCATCCCCGAACGCGACGACCCCCGCGACGCCCTGTGCGCCCGCGACGGCCTCACGTTCGAGCGGCTGCCCGCCGGAGCCAGGATCGGCACCGGCTCCCCGCGCCGCGTCGCCCAGCTCGCCGCCCTGCGCCCGGACCTGGTCTACGTGCCCATCCGCGGCAACGCCGAGACGCGCCTGGGCAAGGTGGCCTCCGGTGAGCTGGACGCCGTCGTCCTCGCCTACGCCGGACTCGGCCGGGTGGGCCGCAGGGACGCCGTCACCGACGTGTTCGACGCCGACCGCATGCTGCCTGCGCCGGGCCAGGGCGCCCTGGCCGTGGAGTGCACGGTCAAGCGCAGCGAGGACGACCTGGGCTACCTGGCCGCCGTCGACCACGCGCCCACCCGCGTGGCCGTCGTCGCCGAGCGCACCGTGCTGTCCGTGCTGGAGGGCGGCTGCGCCGCCCCCGTCGGCGCCTTCGCCGAGTACACCGAGGGCCGGCTGCGCCTGCGCGCCGCCGTGGTCGCCACCGACGGCACCGCCGCCGTCCGGGGCGACCGCACGACCGAGCTCGCCTCCGCCCACGACCTGGACGCGGCCGTCGCGCTCGGCCGGGACCTGGCCCGCGAGATGATCGGCGAGGGCGCCGACCGCATCGTCGCCGCGGCCTTCGCGGAAAGGGACACACCCTAGGAACCACACGGGCGGGGCGCCGACGTGGCCGCCGCCCAGCCGTCACCGCCCCGGTCCCGCGCACCGGGGCACAGGCGACCCACACCCGAGGAGCCAGTACGTGAACGCCAACGCCATCCCCCGTCCGGAGGAGTCGCGCCCCGCCCCGCGCCCCGGGCACGTCGCCCTGGTCGGCACCGGACCCGGCGGCGCCGACCTGCTGACGTTGCGCGGTGCCGAACTGCTGCGCCGCGCCGACGTGGTCATCACCCTCCGCGAGCCCGCGGCCGAGGAGCTGGCCGCCTTCCGTACCGAGCTCCTGGCGCACTGCTCCGAGGACGTGTCCGTGATCGAGGCCGCCGAATGCGGCGGCGACATCAACGCTCTGGCCGTCACCCAGGCCCGTGAGGGCCGCCGGGTGGTGCGCCTGTACTCGGGCGACCCGTTCTTCGGCTGCCGCGGCGCCGACCTGGTGGCCGCCTGCCGGCAGGCGGACGTGGAGGTCGAGGTCGCCCCGGGCGTCTCCGCGGTCACCGCGGTGCCGACCTTCGCCGGGATCCCGCTGCTGGGCGAGGGCCCCGAGGTACGGCTGCTCAACGCCCGGCCGCACGGCGGAGCCGAGGTCGACTGGCACGAGGCCGCCGCCAGTGACGCGGCGCTGGTGATCCTCGGCGCGGACGCGCCCCCCGGCGAGGAGCCCGGCCACCAGGGCCCCGGCTTCGACGTCATGTGCAAGACCCTCATCGCCGGCGGACGCCCCCCGGCCACGCCCGTCGCGGTCGTGCGCGCAGGCGGCACCACCCGTCAGACGACGGTCACCTCGACCCTGGCGCGACTGGTCGCCGAGCTCAAGTCCAAGGACGCCAAGGGCCACCACGTGACCGCCCCGGCCCTGATGGTCGTCGGGGCGCCGGTGGCGCGCCAGTCCGAGCTGTCCTGGTACGAGACCCGCCCCCTGTTCGGCTGGCGCGTGCTCGTGCCCCGGACCAAGGAGCAGGCCGCGGCCCTGTCCGACCAGCTCCGCGGCTACGGCGCGGTGCCCGAGGAGGTGCCGACCATCTCCGTGGAGCCGCCGCGCACCCCGCAGCAGATGGAACGCGCCGTCCGCGGACTGGTCACCGGCCGCTACCAGTGGGTCGCCTTCACCTCCACCAACGCGGTCCGGGCCATCCGTGAGCGCCTGGAGTCCTACGGCCTGGACGCGCGGGCCTTCGCCGGGGTCAAGGTCGCCGTCGTCGGCGAGGCCACCGCCAGGGCCGTCCGGGACTTCGGCATCCAGCCCGACCTGGAGCCGCCCGAGGACGCCCAGTCCAGCGCGGGCCTGGTGTCGGTGTGGCCGCCCTACGACGCCGAGATCGACCCCATCGAGCGCGTGCTGCTCCCGCGCGCCGACATCGCCACCGAGACCCTCGCGGCCGGACTGGACGAGCGGGGGTGGGAGGTCGACGACGTCACCGCCTACCGCACGGTGCGCGCGGCGCCTCCGCCCGCGCCTGTCCGAGAGGCCATCAAGGGAGGTGGTTTCGATGCGGTGCTGTTCACGTCGTCCTCCACGGTGCGCAACCTCGTGGGCATCGCGGGCAAGCCGCACAACACCACCGCCATCGCGGTCATCGGCCCCGAGACCGAGAAGACCGCGATCGAGTTCGGCCTGCGTGTCGACGTCGTGGCACCGAAGCCGTCGGTTTCGGCCCTGGCCGAGGCGCTTTCGGAGTACGGTGCCGCCAAGCGCAGGGAGGCCGTCGAGGCGGGCAAGCCCGTCCTCAAGCCGAGCCAGAAGCGCCGGGGCCGTCGCCGCAAGGTCTGACGCCGCCCACCCGTTGCCCGCCACCACCCTCGACCGACGCCTCCGGCGCAGTACCGCCCAGGCACCACCCGCCACCGCCATGAGGAGCCCGAATTGACCGCCTCCGACGCCGCCTTCCCCGCCGTTCGGCCGCGCCGTCTGCGCCGCGGAGCGGCCCTGCGCCGTCTGGTCGCCGAGACGCGGGTGCGGCCGGAGAACCTCGTCCTGCCGATGTTCGTCAAGGAGGGCCTCACCGAACCGGTGCCGATCTCCTCCATGCCCGGCCAGGTGCAGCACACCCGCGACAGCCTGCGCAAGGCCGCCCAGGAGGCGGCCCGGGCCGGTGTGGGCGGCGTGATGCTGTTCGGGATCCCCGAGCACAAGGACGAGCGCGGATCGGGCGCCGACGACCCGGACGGGGTCGTGCAGGTGGCGCTGCGCGACCTGGCCGCGGACGTCGGCGACGAGCTGGTGGTCATGGCGGACCTGTGCCTGTGCGAGTACACCTCGCACGGCCACTGCGGGCCGCTGGAGGCCGACGGCCACGTGGACAACGACCTCACCCTGGAGCGGTACGCGGCCGTCGCGGCCGCCCAGGCCGAGGCGGGCGCCGCCGTCGTGGCGCCCAGCGGCATGATGGACGGCCAGGTCGCGGCGATCCGCCGCGGGCTGGACGGCGCCGGCTTCGCCCAGGTGCCGATCCTGGCCTACGCGGCCAAGTACGCGTCGGTGTTCTACGGGCCCTTCCGCGAGGCGGCCGAGGGGGCGCCGCAGTTCGGCGACCGCTCCGGCTACCAGCAGGACCCCGCCAACGTCCGCGAGGCGCTGCGCGAGGTGGCGCTGGACGTGGCCGAGGGAGCCGACATGGTGATGGTCAAACCGGGTCTGGCCTACCTCGACATCGTGGCCAGGGTCGCCGAGACCTCACCGGTCCCCGTGTCGGCCTATCAGGTCAGCGGAGAGTACGCGATGATCGAGGCCGCGGCCGAGAAGGGCTGGCTGGACCGGGAGCGGGCGATCGTGGAGACCCTCACCTCCTACCGCCGGGCGGGCGCCGAGCAGATCCTCACCTACTGGGCGACCGAGGCGGCGCGCCTGCTGAGGTAGCACGACCAGGCCTTTCGTCCCGGTCGCGGTCGCCGGGCGGGGGGCGGGAGACGTCGGCCGCGCCTGGATCTACACACGAGCACCGGGGGTTCCATGGCCGACGTCCTGTACCGACGGAAGCGACGGCATGCGGCGGACAGCATGCTGGAGTCAGCACTGCGCTACGCGCGGCTGGGATGGCCGGTGGTGCGGGGCGCCGCGCCCGGCCAGGACCGCGCGTGCACGTGCGACCGGATGGGCTGCCCGGATCCGGCGGCGCACCCGGTGACGATGGCGTGGGGTGTGGAGGCCAGCACCGACCCCGACCGGATCCGCCGCTGGTGGACCGCCACCCCCGACGCGAACGTGATCCTGCCGACCGGCCGGGTCTTCGACGTCTTCGACGTGCCCCGCGAGGCCGGCGTGATGGCCCTGGCACGGATGGGCCGCTCCGGCGTCCCGGCGGGGCCGGTCGCGGCGGTGGAGTCCTCCCGCTACCTGTTCTTCGTGGCGACCCGGTCCCCGGTGGACGAGGACGAGTGGTGGTCCTGCCACCTGGACACCGTCCCGGAGTCGGTGGAGGAGACGCCCGGACTGCGGTGGCACTGCCGCGACAGCTTCGTGCCCGGCGCCCCCTCGGCGCTGCCGTCCGGAGGCCGGGTCACCTGGATCCGGGCGCCACGCGACGAGGACGGCGCCGTGCCGCTGCCCGACCCCATCGCGGTGCTGGACGTCCTGTCCGACGCCAGCGAGGAGTTCCCCCACCGGAGCTGACGCTCAGGCCGGGGGTCCGGCGGGTGGGCCTCAGCCCTTGACCTGGGTGATGCGCAGCCGGTTGCCGAACGGGTCGCGCAGCGCGCAGTCGATGCCGTAGGGGCGTTCGGTCGGTTCCTCGGTGAACTCCACGCCCTGGGCGCGCAGCTTCTCGTACGTGCCGCGGCAGTCGTTCGTCGTGAGGATGAACCAGCCGCCCATGGCGCCCTTGGTGAGCAGGTCGCGGACCTGCTCGGCGATCTCCTCCGACATCGCCGGGGCGCCCGGCGCGGCCACCGGGCGATCGCCGACCCTCCGCGCCGCCACGGGAGCCCCGTCGCGCCAAGCGGCTCCGCGCGACGGCGGGTCCTCCGCCGGTCCCGGTCAGATCTCGGTGGCGTTGACGACGATCCCGTCCTCGTCGCTGTAGAGCCACTCGCCGGGGACGAAGGCGACGTCGCCGAAGGTGACGGTCACGTCCGCCTGCCCGGCGCCGTCCTTGACGGACTTGCGCGGGTTGGAGCCCAGAGCCTTGACGCCGAGGTCGAGCCCGGCCAGGGCGACGGTGTCGCGCACGGCGCCGTTGATGATCACGCCCGCCCATCCGTTGGCCACCGCGGACTCGGCGATCATGTCGCCCATCAGGGCGCTGCGCAGGGAGCCGCCGCCGTCCACGACCAGGACGGCGCCTGCACCGGGGGAGTTGAGGACCTTCTTGACCAGCCCGTTGTCCTCGTGGCACTTGACGGTCCGGATGGGCCCGCGGAAGCGGGCACGGCCGCCCAGCTGACGGAACTGCGTCGAGCAGCTGCGCAGGGTGTCGCCGTGGTCGTCGATGAGGTCCGCCGTGGTGAAGGCCGTGGTCATGGCAGCTCCGATGGGTGGGAAGACAGGTGGTCGCCCCCAAACTACTGACCGGTCACTCCACCCCCTGTCGTCGGGGCGGCGTGTCCCCTTCGTCGGCATGCGCGGTTTTCCGGCCTCGGCGGTCCCCTTCGGGTGACAGGATGAGGAACGTCTCGTTCACGAATCCATGGGAGTCCAGTCACCTGGCCGGTGCCCTGGTCGCCACCCTGGTGTCGCTCGCTTCGGCCCGCCCGATCACCCTGCTCGTCGAACGCCTCGCCGCCACCGAACGCCTGCGCCCCCTCGTCCGCTCCGGCAGGGCCGGTCGACCCGGCGACACGCACGAGCACGAGCGCGCCCTCACCTCCGTCTGGCCCGCACCCGAACCGCGTGCCCCGCCCCGTCCCAGAGCAGGGCACGACTGTTCGTGGCCACGCGTGCGTGGCATGCTGGGGTGGTGCGGTTTTTCCACACGGATGGCGGTCAGGCCGCTGATCTTCGGGGGAGGGGATCGATATGCTGTTGAGTTTCCGCGTGGAGAACCACAAGTCCATCCGTGACGAGCAGCAACTCCTCCTCACCCCCGGCTACGACGACGCTCGTCCTCAGCAAGCCGATTGGGAGGCGACCACCGTCGCCGGGATCTTCGGCGCCAACGCCTCCGGCAAGTCGAACGTCCTGGATGCCCTCTCGTTCATGCGCGACACCGTTCGCTGGTCGATGCGGGAGAACGAACCCGGCTCCGGTATGCGGCGGCACCCCTTCGCCCTCGACGCTGAGTCGGAAGGCGAGCCGTCCACGTTCGTGGTCGACCTTCGACTCGGGGGAGTCCGGTACACCTACGGGTTCGCCATCGACGACGACCAGGTGGCCGAGGAATGGCTGTACAGCTACCCCAGGCAGCGCAGACGCGTCCTGTTCGAGCGCGAGGGCGGTCACTTCTCCTTCGGGGGAGCCACTCCCGCGAACCTTCGGCAGGTCGAGTCCATCACCGCGCGCAACGTCCTCTTCCTCACCGTCGCCGCCCGCGCCGAGCAGGAAGCGGTGGAGGCGGTGTACCAGTGGTTCTCGGAAGGCCTCGTGTTCGCGGAGGAACGGCGCCCCGAACCGCCCGCATGGGTGAGGAGCGGGGCTGTGTCCGCGGAGCGCCTGCGGACCCTGAGCCGACTTCTGACATCAGCGGACACCGGCATCCAGGACGTGGAGTTGAAGCGGCGCGATCCAGTGCCGGATCCGGTCCTGGAACGGATGAGTCGATGGAGGGCGGCGCCAGACCTGGACGCCCCGGACCTCTCCATGACGAGTGCTGGTGGCGGAGCCGAGAGGAGCTCGTCTGCCGAAGCGGGTGTTGCCCGTAGCGGCACGCTGGCCCTGTGGCTCAAGGACCGTGGCGGGTCCATCGTCTTCCACCATCTAGGCGATGGGTCAGCGCGTCCTCTGCTCTGGGAAGAGGAGTCTCTGGGTACGAGGGCGCTTGCCACTGTCGGGTTCGAGGCCCAACGGGTATTGGAGTCCGGAGGAGTGCTCGCCATCGACGAGATCGACGCCAGTCTCCACCCCTATCTCTCCGCGCGGGTCATCGCCCTGTTCCAGGACGAGGAGCAGAACCCCAAGGGTGCGCAACTGATCTTCACCAGCCATGACGCGAGCCTCCTCGGACGTGTCCGCGGTCAAGAGGTCCTCAAGCGCGACCACATCTGGTTCGTGGACAAGGACGCCGAGGGACGGACCTCGCTCTACCCGCTCAGTGACTTCAAACCCCGAGCTGACGACAACCGCGCCCGCCGCTACCTCACGGGCCGCTACGGCGCCGTTCCGGACGTGGACGATGAGTTGTTCCGCGACGCCCTTCGCAAGCGGGAACAGAAGCCGGAGGAAGCAGCCCGGTGAGCAAGCGTCGCAAGCGTGAGAAGGAGACAGACCTTCGGCGCCGCCGGCCCCATCGGGAGGAACAGCGCGTCTACCTGATCGTCTGCGAGGGTGAGACGGAGAAGCGCTATTTCGACACCATGAAGCGCCACCCGGACGTTCGGGTGCACGTCGTGCATGTGCGCAGGTCCAAACACCCCCAGAGCCAGGTGGTCGTCAGGGGAGCGGCCCAGGCTGCGCGTGACGAGTACACGGAGGTCTGGGCGGTCTTCGACACCGACGGCCGCGACGTGACCGAACTGGTCGGCGCCGCCGAGCGAGACGGGGTCCACACGGCTCCCTCCACCCCGACCTTCGAGTCCTGGCTCATCCTCCACGTCGCGGACCATCGCGCGGCCCTCGAGTCCGGCGCCAAGGCGGAAAGGGTACTCAAGCGACTCGTTCCCGGCTGGGACAAGGGCCGCACCCACTTCAAGGACTTCGCCCACGGGCTCAAGGACGCCCGCGAACGTGCGGCCCGGCTGCCCGCGGGCACGGATCCCAGCACAGGGGTCCACCGGCTCCTGGAGGTCATCCTCCGTGACTGAACCGCCGCTCAGAGCCCTGGCCGAGCGTCCGGTGCGGGGCGGGTCACGGTCAGGTCGGAGGACGCAGCTGACACACTGGTTGACGTGGGTACTCAACAGACTTCCGCAGAGCTCTTCCGTCGGGCCACCGACGTCGTCCCCGGTGGTGTGAACTCGCCCGTGCGCGCCTTCGGCGCCGTCGGCGGCACCCCGCCCTTCTTCGTCAAGGGTGAGGGCCCCTACCTCACCGACACCGAGGGACACCGGTACGTCGACCTCGTGTGCTCCTGGGGGCCGCTGATCCTCGGCCACGCCGCGCCCCCGGTCGTGTCCGCCCTCCACCACGCGGTCGACGCCGGGACCTCCTACGGCGCGCCGACGCGGGGCGAGGTCGAACTCGCCGAGCTGATCGTGGCACGCACCCCCGTGGAGAAGGTCCGCCTGGTCAATTCCGGTACCGAGGCGACCATGTCCGCGATCCGCCTCGCCCGCGGCTACACCGGGCGCAGCAAGATCGTCAAGTTCGCGGGCAACTACCACGGCCACGTCGACGCCCTCCTGGCCGCCGCCGGGTCCGGCCTGGCCACCTTCGCGCTCCCCGACTCCCCGGGCGTGACCGGCGCCAGCGCCGCCGACACCCTCGTGCTCCCCTACAACGACCCCGAGGCCGTCGAGCGCGCCTTCGCCGAGCACGGCGAGGACATCGCGTGCGTCATCGCCGAGGCCTGCCCCGCGAACATGGGCGTCGTCCCGCCCAAGGCCGGATTCAACGCCCGCCTCAAGGAGATCGCGCACGCCAACGGCGCCCTGCTGATCCTCGACGAGGTCCTCACCGGCTTCCGCGTCTCCGCCTCCGGCTGGTTCGGCCTGGAGGAGGTCGCCCCCGACCTCATGACCTTCGGCAAGGTCATGGGCGGCGGCCTGCCCGCCGCCGCGTTCGGCGGCCGTGCCGAGATCATGGACCGCCTCGCGCCGGACGGCCCCGTCTACCAGGCGGGCACCCTCTCCGGGAACCCGCTGGCCACGGCGGCCGGACTCGCCACGCTGCGCGGTGCCACCCCCGAGGTCTACGCCCACATCGACCGCGTCTCCGCGCAGGTCGAGGCCGAGGTCTCCAAGGCGCTCAGCGCCGCCGGAGTCGTCCACCGGGTCCAGGGCGGCGGCAACCTCTTCACGGTGTTCTTCACCGACCGGGAGGTGACCGACTTCGACAGCGCCCGTACCACCGACACGGCGGTCTTCTCGGCGTTCTTCCACGCCATGCTCGACCAGGGCGTGTACCTTCCTCCCGCGGCCTTCGAGGCGTGGTTCTTCTCCGCGGCGCACGACGACGCGGCCATCGACCAGGTGGTCTCGGCCCTGCCACGGGCGGCCCGGGCGGCCGCCGAGGCGCAGGGCTGACCCGCCCCGACACCGAGACAAGGACGACCACGATGACCACGACCACCGTCGTGCACCTGCTCAGGCACGGCGAGGTGTACAACCCGGACAAGGTCCTGTACGGCAGGCTCCCCGACTACCACCTGAGCGACCGCGGCCAGCGCATGGCCGAGACGGCCGCCGAGTGGTTCGAGGGGCACGACGTCGCCGCACTGTTCTCCTCGCCGCTGGACCGCACACAGGAGACCGCGGTTCCGCTCCAGAAGACGCTGGACCTGCCGGTCACCCTGGACGAACGCCTCATCGAGGCGGGCAACAGGTTCCAGGGGATGTCCCTGTCGGCGCGCTCGGCACGCGACCCGCGCGTGCTCAGGCGGCTCTACAACCCGTTCCTGCCGTCCTGGGGCGAGCCCTACACCGAGATCCTCGCGCGGATGGTGTCGGCGATCAAGACCGCCCGTCGGGCCGCCTGGGGCCGGGAGGCGGTGTGCGTGAGCCACCAGCTGCCCATCTGGACGGCCCGCCGCGCGGCCGAGGCGAGGCGGCTGTGGCACCGCCCTGACCGGCGCGAATGCAATCTGGCGAGTGTGACGTCGCTGACCTTCGCCGATCATCGCCTGGCCAGTGTCAGCTACGCCGAACCGGCAGCCGCCCTGTACGTCGGCGGGCCGGCGGTCCCCGGGGCGTGACCCGGACCGCACACCCGTCACGGTAAGCTGGGCCCTCGGGTGCGGTAGGCGTGCGTTTCCAACGTCGGCCTCCCCGGGGTCCGCCCCGGCTCGCCCGGCGTCCGCGCGTGCTCCGTACGCGCCGGTGCCCGGCGGCCCCAGCAGTCGCATCCGAACCCCTGCCGGTGCTCACCGCCAGCGGTTCGGCATGTCCGTACGCATCGTCAGCGAGAAGGTGATCCCATGGGTTCCGTCATCAAGAAGCGTCGCAAGCGGATGGCGAAGAAGAAGCACCGCAAGCTGCTCAAGCGCACGCGTGTGGCGCGTCGCAACAAGAAGTAGACCGGTCGCGGCCGATGTCGTCTCTCCGCGGGCGTGGGCGTGCTTCAGGGCTCGTCCCCGACGCGGAGACACCTTCCTCCTTGCGTGGCGTTTGCCACCACTATGGAATTTTCTGGGTGGGGCACCGTTGTGTCTCACGGGTCGCGGCAGCCGATTCACCTTCACGGTGAACGGTCCGCGGGCCGTCCGGATCTGACTTTCCGTCTTCCCAAGGAACGTGTCGCCATGGCTCGTGTCGTCCTCGTCACCGGTGTCTCCAGCCCTTTGGCCGCCGGGGTCGCCCAGGCCCTGAGCGCGGAGCCCGGTGTGCGCCGGGTCATCGGTGCCGACTCCTCCCCGCCGCCGCGAGCGGACTCCGCGCCGCGGGCGTCCGTCGGGGGCGGTGACGCGCCGCGCGGGGTCGAGTACGTCCACGTGGACCTGCACGACGAGAGCCTCGGGCAGATCGTCGCCGACTCGGGGGCGGAGGTCATTCTGCACCTGGGCCTGGACACCGCGCGCGCACCCCACCGGGAGGACACGCTCCTGGGGACCATGCGGGTGCTCGCGGCCGCGCAGCGCTCGCCCCGCGTCCAGCGGGTCGTGGTGCGCTCCAGCGCCAGCCTGGACTCCGACGACGCCGCCGAGGTCGAGCGCGACACACTCGGCCTCCAGCGCCGCCGCCCGGACGTGTCCGTGGCGGTGCTGCGCCTGGCCAACCTCATCGGCCCCTCGGTCGACACCCCGCTGACCCGTTACCTCGGTGCACGCTTCGTGCCCACCGTGCTCGGCAGGGACCCCAACGTCCGGTTCGTACACGAGGACGACGCGGCCGAAGCCCTGGTCCGCATGGCCCTCAGCGACGAGACCGGCCACTTCGACGTCGCGGGCGCCGACTCGGTGCCGCTGTCGGACTGCCTGCGCCGGGTCGGCGGCCAGCGCCTGCCGGTGCCCGCCCGGGGCCTGAAGGTCCTGCGGAGCATGGCCAAGCACGGCCGTATCGACTACGCGAGCAGCACGCGGGCCGTGAGCGCCGGTCGGCTCGCCACCGGGATGGACACCGCGCCGTTGGAGAAGGCGCTGGACTGGTCCCCCTCCTACAGCTCACCGCAGGCGTTCGAGACCTTCGTCGGCAGCCGTGCCCAGGCCGCCCCCACCCGGGGCGCCGGACTCCGACCCGTCCACGTCCTCGCCCTCGCCCGGGCCACGCTGGGCCGCTGACCCGTTCTCTCCGGAACCGTCCGCGCTCCCCGGAGCCGCGCCGGAGCCCTGCGCGGCCCGTCAGACCTCCTCAGACGCCGAACACACCGCCGCGGCCCTTCCTGGCACGCCCTCGCTCCCGTGCCGCCTCCATGGCCGTGAGCGGCCGCTCAGACCGCTCCCGCCGTCCGGCGGTGCCTGATCGCCCGCATCGCCACCGCTCCGGCGACGGCGCCCGCCATGGCTGCGGGCACGGCCACCTTCAACGCCGTCCGGTGCCGTCTGAAGTCGTGTACGGGCCACCCGTGCGTGCGCGCGTACCGGCGCAGGTCGCCGTCCGGGTTGACCGCGTGCGGATCCCCGACGAGGGACAGCAGCGGCAGGTCGTTGGACGAGTCGCTGTAGGCCGAACACGAATCCAGGTCCCAGCCCTCGCGCCGGGCGAGCGCGCGCACGGCCACCGCCTTGGCCGGGCCGTGCAGCAGGTCGCCGTTGAGCCGGCCCGTGTACACCCCGTCCAGGTTCTCCGCCTCGGTGCCCAGCGCGCCGGTCAGGCCGAGGCGCCGCCGGATGATCTGCGCCAGCTCCACGGGCGTGGCCGTGACCAGCCACACCGGCCGTCCGGCGTCCAGGTGCGCCTGGACGAGCGCGCGGGTGCCCTCCCAGATGCGGTCCGCCATGGTGTCGTCGTAGATCTCCTCGCACAGCCTGACGAGGTCGCTCACGCCGTGGCCCGCGACGAAGGCCAGCGCGGCCTCGCGGGCGGCGTCGATGTGCTCGGGCTGTTCGCTCCCGGTGACCCGGAAGACCGTCTGGCCCCACGCGAAGCGCAGGAGGTCGCGGGTGGTGAACAGGTCGCGGGAGGCCAGACCACGGGCGAAGTGGTAGATGGACGCGCCCCGCATGAGGGTGTTGTCCACGTCGAAGAAGGCGGCGCCCTTCGTCGACGGGGGCACGGTGTCGTGAGGCACGGTCGTCTCCTGGCTCGGATGGGGGCGGTCCGTCGGCTGGCCGTTCCGCCCGGGGGTGCGCGCTCCGCGGACAGGTCCGGCCGGGCGCCGGCCTGCCGCTGGCGTGGGGCGGCGTCCGTGGAACACGCCCTGATTGCGAGACTAAGGCCACGCGCGGGTCGTGTGCGGTCACAGGGATGCGGCCGGAATTCAGGTGAGGAAAGTCACATCCCGAACTGCGGGTTCGCGCCACAGTCTGCGGGATCGGCTCCGAGACTGTCCCCTAGATCCTGTATGGGGTGCACATCCACCCGTCAGAGTGCAGCATCATTGTCGGGATGGTGACGGTAGGACTGGCATTCATGAGCGCGTTGGTGGGCTGGAGCGCCACCGCCGCGCTGGCCGCGTACGCCCAACGCCGTCCCAGTGTGGCCTCCGTCGCTTGGCTGATCGCCGCACTGGGTATGACGGTCGGGCTCAGCGCGGCCGTTCTCGGGGCGATGTTCGACTTCGGCGATCTCACCTTCCGCCTGTTGCAGATCGGTATCAGCCTCGTCGGCCCGCTCTATCTGGGCTGGGGCGCCCTCGAATACGGCGTCCGGTCGTTCCAGGGCCGCTTCACCTCCCGCCTGTTCGTCACCGCGTTCACGATCGTGCCCCTGGTCGTGTTGGGCGTCGACCGTTTGAGCGGCAGGTTCGGCGCCTCGTTCCCCGGGCTCGCCGACCACTACGACCTCATTCCGCGCGTGCTCGTCAACGGCGCCCAGGCGGTGGCCGTGGTCTTCCTGGTCGTCGCCCTGATCGCGGTCGCCCGGCGCCGTGCCGGAGACCTGACCGCGGATCTGTCCGTACTGGGCCTGATCACGTTGTCGCTGGTGCTCGCCGTGGCCGTGGGGCGCCTGGGGCTCGGGCCGGGCGGACCGGTGCTGATGCTCGGCTCCGTCGCCGCGCTGTGGGGCGCCTGCGCGCTGACCGCCCGGCCCCGGCGCGGTTCGGAGGACGACTACGACGACTATGACGACTTCGACGGTTACGACGACTACGACGACGATGACTACGACGACGACGCGGACGCGGAACCCGCCGCGTCCATGGAGGAGCCCGTGCGCCGCAAGCGTCGCAACGCCGACCCCTACGCCGACCACCGGGGCGGAGCGCCCGTCCGGGAGGCCGCACCGCCGCGCGGCCGCGGCGTCATCACGATCTACACCCTCGCCGAGGGCCAGGGTCCGGGCTTCGACCAGCTCGCCAACGCCGTCGTGGCCCACGTGGCCGAGCACGAGCCGGACACCCTGATGTTCGCCTGCCACACCGTGCCCAGCGCGCCCCTCCAGCGCATCGTCTACGCGATGTACCGCGACGAACTCGCCCGGGAGGAGCACGAGCGCCAGCCGCACGTGATGGAGTTCGCCCGGCGCGGTGCCGCCTTCGTGGTCGCCACCAACGTGATCGAACTGTCCCTGTCGGGCGCGGCGGCCAGCGACGGCCTCGCGGCCATGCTCATGCCCCACTAGGGGGCATCCCACGGGACCGCGGGACCGCGGTCCGCGCCCGCGTCCCCCGCGACCGCCTCCGTCTCATCGGATGGCGGGATGTCTCGAACCGGTGACTTTGCCCGGAGTCGTGGAACCCATCCGGAACCGGTGGAGTCGAACCCCGGTTGAAGTACCCTTCCCTTTGGGTTTGTCATGACCGGCACCCGTCGGGTGCCGATGGCGTGTGACCTGGACCGGCCGGAAGACCCAGCCGCGAGGCGCGCCGGAGCGAAAGAAAGTGTGCTGGGATCCAGATGCGTAAGTTTCTCGTCGTCTTCCTGATCCTCCTGGTGATCGTCGTGGTGGGGGCCGACATCGCGCTGCGCGGTTTCGCCGAGCGCACGGTCGCCGAACGGGTGGCCCAGCAGATGCAGACGTCCGAGCAGCCGGACGTGGCCATCGGCGGCTGGGCGTTCCTGCCGCAGGCGGTCGGCGGCACCTACTCGGAGATCACCATCACCGCGGACAGCGCGACCGTCCGCGGGGTCACGCTGGAGCAGATCGAGGCGACCGCGTCGGGGGTCGAGGCGCCGCTGTCCGACCTCGTCAGCGAACCGTCCGTGGTCGCCGGGCGGGTCGACGGCTCGTTCGTCGTCCCCTACTCCTACTTCAACCCCCACCTGCCCGAGGGCGTCACCATCACCACCGAGAACGGCGAGCCCCGCATCACCGGTGAGCTGGCCATCCCGGAGCTGGGCGTGAGCACCTCCGTCAGCGCGGCCGGCGAGTTCGAGGTGGACGGCGGCACCGTCACCGTCACCCCGGTCGACATCGAGGTCAGCGGTGCCCCGATCGACGTGAGCGGCCTGGTCTCCGACATGCTCACCTTCAGCGTCGAGGCCCCCGAACTCCCCTTCGGGCTCACGGTGACGGAGATGGAGAACGTCTCGAGCGGTGTGCGGATCACCGGCACCGGCCAGGACGTTCCCCTGATGGGCTCCGAGGCCGCCTAGATGGACACGGCCGGTCTCGTCGTCCTCGCGGTGACCCTGCTCGCGGCCACCGCCGTCGGCCTCGCCTGGCGGCGGGGCCGGGGGCGCTTCCGCGAGCACACCGCGCGGGGGCCGCGCCCCGGCGCCGCGCCCGCGCCTGCGCCCGCGAGCGGCGCCCGGAACCCGGGAGAGGAGGAGACGATGACCGCCCACGAGGACATCCCCGACGGAGGCACGGCCGCGCCCGCCTCCGGCGACGTGCTCACGGCACGGGACATCGAAGCCGACCTGGGGGAGCGCGCCACCCTGGTGCAGTTCTCCACCGCCTTCTGCCAGCCCTGCCGGGCCACCCGCCGCATCCTCGACGAGGTCGCGGCGATGGTCGGGGGCGTGGCCCACGTGGAGGTGGACGCCGAGGCCAGGCTCGACCTGGTCCGCCGCCTGGACATCATGCGCACGCCCACCGTCCTGGTCCTGGACGCCTCGGGTCGGGTCACCAGGAGGGCGAGCGGCCAGCCGCGCAAGGCCGACGTCATCGCCGCCCTCGGGCAGGCCGTCCCGTAGGGCGGCCCGCAGCGGCCCCGGCGGTGTCGCGACCGGCGCGAACGTGAAGTGATGTGATCCAGCACACCAGTGACAAACACGCGGCGGGGCCTGTAGCGTCTAGACGTGACTTCCTTGACGAGCGCGTATCTGACGAAGCGACGGGCAGTGGACTTCTGCCGCGTCGCCGCCGCGCTCTGTCTGTGTCCTTAGGGCGGACGGGCTCGCGAGCCCTCGCCTCCTCCGTGCGACTGGCCTATTCCGTGCACGCGACTGGGGACATCACACCATGCAGGTCGACCCCCGAGGGCAGCGCTTCGCCGCCGCCCTGACCACCCTCGTACTGGCTGCGGCCCTGGCCACCGGAGATCCCCGGATCCTCGGATTCCAGGCCTTGGTGTTCGGTATCGCGGTGGTCGTGGGAGTCCGGTACTCGCCCTACGCGCTGGTGTTCTCCACCCTCGTGCGCCCCAGGCTCGGCCCGCCCGAGGAGACCGAGGACCCCCGGCCGCCCCGGTTCGCACAGGGAGTGGGACTCGCCTTCGCCGCTCTGGGACTCGCCGGATACCTGGCGGGCCCGCAGTGGCTCGGCGTCGCCGCGACCGCCCTCGCCCTCTTCGCCGCCTTCCTCAACGCCGCGTTCGGCTTCTGTGCCGGATGCGAGGCCTACCTCCTCGGACGCCGCCTGACGGCGTCGGGAACGGCTCGTTGAGAACGGCGGCCCGGACCCCCGCACCTGGGACCCCAGCGTCCCGACCCACGCACCGACCGCACACGCGACACCGCACAAGAAACACTGGAGGTTCCCTATGAGCCGCTCCGACGTCCTCGTGGACGCCGACTGGGTGGAGGCTCACCTGGACGATGACAGCGTGGTCCTCGTCGAGGTCGATGAGGACACGTCCGCCTACGACAAGGGACACATCCGCGGCGCCGTCAAGATCGACTGGAAGACGGACCTGCAGGACCCGGTCCGCCGCGACTTCGTCGACAAGACCGGTTTCGAGGCACTGCTGTCGGCCAAGGGCATCGGCAACGACGACCAGGTCGTGCTCTACGGCGGCAACAACAACTGGTTCGCCGCCTACGCCTACTGGTACTTCAAGCTCTACGGCCACACCAACGTCCGCCTGCTGGACGGCGGCCGCAAGAAGTGGGAGCTGGACTCCCGCGAGCTGGTCAAGGACGTCCCCGAGCGGGCGGCCACCCAGTACAAGGCGCAGGAGCAGGACCACTCCATCCGCGCGTTCCGCGACGAGGTCGTCCAGGCCATCGGCGCCAAGGACCTGGTCGACGTGCGCTCGCCCGACGAGTTCACCGGCAAGCTGCTCGCCCCGGCGCACCTGCCGCAGGAGACCTCGCAGCGCCCCGGCCACATCCCGACCGCGCGCAACATCCCGTGGGCCAAGACGGCCAACGAGGACGGCACGTTCAAGACGGCCGAGGAACTGCGCGAGCTCTACACCGAGGCCGGGGTGGACCTCGACAAGGAGATCATCGCCTACTGCCGTATCGGCGAGCGCTCCTCGCACACCTGGTTCGCCCTGCACGAGATCGTGGGGCTGGGCAACGTGAAGAACTACGACGGTTCGTGGACCGAGTACGGCTCCCTCGTGGGCGTTCCGGTCGAGCTCGGAGAGGCGGAGGCCAAGTGAGCGACAGCTGCGGAGCTCCGGTCGGCGGGGTCGTCCTCGCCGACGTGGACGCGGGAAACCAGGCGGTCATCCAGGGCACGGTGACCCGTGAGGGCAAGCCGCTCAGCGGGGCCTACGCCCGGCTGTTGAACGAGTCCGACGACTTCGTCGGCGAGGTGGCCACGGGCGACGAGGGAACCTTCCGGTTCTTCGCCGCCGACGGCACCTGGAAGGTGCGGGTCCTGGCCTCCCAGGGCTTCACGGGCGAGTTCGCCGTGCAGGCCGAGGTCGGCAAGGTCGTCGACCTCAAGGTCGAGGCCTAGGAGCCGTAGCCCGGGGCGTGACCGGCGGAAGCCGGGACGCGCCGAGGAGCGTGTGCGAGGCGCCGGTGGCGGACGGGCAACCGTCCACCGCCGGCGCTTCGCCGTGTCCGGGCGCCGGTCCCGGCGCCGCGGCGGTGCACGGACCGGCGGAACGACCGGCGGCGGGCCCGGTCGGGCGCGGTCGGCCGCGGTCGAGAGGGGCACAGCGCACACGAGGCGAGGTCGCCGGGGCGGTCGTCCACAGGCCGTGGGGCGGGGTCTGGCAGGCCGCCGCGCGTCCTGCTTCACTTGAGGCCGGGCAGGTGGCAGCATCGGCCCACACTCCGGCTCCGGTCGGATCCCCCGTTGGACCAGACTCCGCTCACCGCGCAGCCGCGGGAGCGGACCCGCTTCGAGGACGCCACCCGACCCGTGCGGAGGGCGCCCCGGTCTCCGACGCCCCCCACGGCGGTCGGTCAGGAGGTGTTCGTACGGTGCCCACACCACGGTCAGGCGGTACACCCCGAGCCGAGGCAGGCCGCACCTACCTCGGCTGGCGCCACGCGGTGCTGCTCCCGGCTCCGGGTCCCGCGCCCCGCCGGCCCGCGCCCGCCGACACCGAGTCGCTGAGCGAGGACTGGCTCAGCGGACAGCGCGACAGCGAGGCGCGGACCAACCGGCCGCTGTACTTCGCCCTCGCCGGGCTCGCCCTCCTGGCCCTGCTGTGCCCGCTGCTGTGGAGCGCGCGCGTCCTCCCCGGCAGCCTGGCCCTCGGCGGCGTCCTCGCCTGCGCCGCGGTCGCGGCGCCCCTCTCCTTCGCGCTCGTGCAGAGCCGCCTGGTCATCGCGGAACGGCTCGAACGCGCCAGGCAGCGGCTGGCCGCCGAGCGCGAGGAGCGCGACCGGGCCCTGCGCGAACAGCAGGAGGCGCACGCGCGCGCCTACACCGCGTGGCAGGCCGCGGCCCGGGCCTTCGAGGCCCAGCCCCGCTGGTACGGAGTGACCGTCCCGTCCGGGGTCGGCTCCGTCGTGGTCACCGGAGGCACGGACACCGGCTGGTCCGCCCTGCTCACCACCGTGGGGATCTCCCGCCTGCGCGAGGGCGGCGACCTCACGGTCATCGACCTCACCGGGCACGCCGTGGCACGCGAGCTCGTCCACCTCGCCCGCAGATGCGCGGTCGCGCCCCGGCGCTGGGTGCTTCCCGCCGACCTGCCCAGAATGACGCTGGGCACCAACCTCGACGCCGGACAGCGTGCCCGCGTCCTGTCCGCGGTCGCCGCCGCGGCCGGGGCGGGCGACGACGCCGACGCCGACGAGACCCTGCTCCTGCGCCTGATGGAGGTGCTCGGACCGCACGCCGGGATCGGCGAACTCATCGGAGGTCTGCGCGCGCTCATCACACCGGAGGACGACACCGCCCAGGACGACCCCGCACTGGCCCTGCTCACCGCCGAACAGCGCACCCGGGTACGCGAGCGCTGCACCGGCGATCCGGACGTGTGGGAGCGCGCCTGGGAGCTGGAGCGGCGCCTGAGCCCGTTCGAGGCGGTCGGCACCCGCGCCGACGACGGCGACTACGCGCAGGTGAAGATCATCTGCACCGACCGCGCCTCCGGCGCGTCCGCGGCCCGGGCGTACGGCACCTACGCCGTGGCCTCGCTCAGCGAACTCCTGGAGGTCGGCCCGCCGGGCGGCCGTTCCGGCGGCGGGTCGCGCCGCGGCCGGGTGCGCACCGTCGTGGTGTGCGGAGCCGACGCCCTGCCCGACGACGAGGTGGACCAGGTCCTGTCGGCGGCGGCCGACGGCGGCGTGGAGGTCGTGCTGATGTTCCGGTCGGCCACGCCCGCGGCCCTGGCGCGACTGGACGACCCCGCCTGCCTGTCGGTGGTGATGCGCGAGTCCGGCCCGGCCGCCGAGGCCGTCGCGCGCGCGGCGAACTCCCCGGGCGCAGGCGCGAACCCGGCGGCCGCGCCGGACCTGCACCGCCTGAGCGAGGCCGTCGGCGAGGCCGTGCGGGGCATGGTCACCGAGGCCGGGACGGACCCCGACGCCGACCCCATGGCCGACATGGAGGCCGACGACCGCTTCTTCCCGTCCCCGCACACCGAGTCCGGCGCGGTGATCCGCAACGCGGCCGCCGCGGTCGCCCCCCTCGACCTGGTCCGGCATGTGAGATCGGCCACGGCCTGGGGGCGGGCCACCGCCGAGGCCGCCGACCTCGACACGCCCGTGGCGGCCATGGAGGGCGAGGACGCCGCCGTGCGCCCCCTCGACCTCGGTGCGGAGGCCCTGCGCGAACTCCCCGACACCGTTGCCGTCGTTCTCACCGACGAGGGGCCTGTTCTCGCCGACACCAACCCAGGTATCCTCACCCTGTCCACGGCAACACTGGCCACGGTGGACGACTCCCGTCACACCGGTGACGGTGCCGCCCCACGTCAGCGCGCGGGCGGATCCGACGCCGAGCAGTCCGTCGAAGGCGGTCGGCCACGGATCGTCCCACCCGGCGCGCCGGAGGCCGCGACCGACGGCCGAACGGAGCAGCCCGCCCCGGTCGGCACCGACGTCCGGGAACGGCGGGTGCCGCCCAATCTGGGGCCGCCGCCCGAACGGTTGGACTGGCGGGTGTGAGCGCTGGTGGACACCGGGACGAGTGTGATGGATGCTGTCCGTCGCGACGCGCAGCAGGACGAGGATCCGCCGCACACGCCCTAAGCTTGGCCCGAGACATCACCTGCCGTGCGGACGCGCACAGGCGCGGGTGATCGAGCGACGTGGAGAGTAGATTGAGCGACCTTCCCTTGCGTGCCCAACTCGCATCGGTCCTGGGCAGGAGTGCGGCCGGCCTGTCCCGCGCGACCGGGCGGGGGGACGGATCCGTCATCGGCGGGCGGGTCGCGCTCAAGGTCGAGCCCGATCTGCTGACCAAACTCGCCAGGGGCCGCCGCCTGGCGCTCATCAGCGCCACCAACGGCAAGACGACCACGACCCGGCTCATCGCCCAGGCCCTGCGCGAGCTCGGCGACGTGGCCACCAACGAGCACGGCGCGAACATGCCCACCGGGCACATCACCGCGCTGTCGCAGAACACCTCCGCCGTCAACGGCGTCCTGGAGGTGGACGAGAAGTACCTGCCGCAGGTCCTGGTCGCCACCCAGCCCGCTTTCGTGGTGCTGATGAACCTCAGCCGCGACCAGATGGACCGCGCCTCGGAGATCAACCTGCTCGCCAAGAAGTGGCGGACGGCGCTCGGCAAGACCAACACCCACGTCATCGCCAACGCCGACGACCCCCTCGTCGCGTGGGCGGGGCTCGGCGCGGCCAACGCCACCTGGGTCTCGGCCGGCCAGCGCTGGAAGGAGGACTCCTGGTGCTGCCCCGAGTGCGGCGGCCACCTCAAGCGGGACACCGACCCGTACTGGGAGTGCCCCGAGTGCGGCCTGTCCCGCCCCGAGACCACGTGGGCCGTGGACAACGAGTCCGACACCCTCATCGCGCCGGACGGCCAGCGCCTCAAGCTCCGCCTGAACCTGCCCGGTGACGCCAACCGCGCCAACGCGGCCATCGCCGCCGCGACGGCCGCCGGATACGGCATCCACCCCGAGCGCACCGTCGAGCGGCTGCGCGAGATCACTTCGGTGGCGGGCCGCTACACCTCCCTGGTCACCATGGGGGTCGAGGTGCGGCTGCTGCTGTCCAAGAACCCCGCGGGCTGGCTGGAGTCCTTCGCGGTCCTGGACCCGCCCCGGGTGCCGGTGATCCTCGCGGTCAACGCCCAGGTCCCCGACGGCAAGGACACCTCCTGGCTGTGGGACGTGGACTACACCGTCCTGCGCGGCCGACGCGTCTTCGTCATGGGCGAGCGCCGCACCGACCTGGCCCTGCGCCTGGAGACCGACGGCGTGGCCTTCGAGGTCGCCGACCGCGTGGACGAGGTGCTGGGCCGGCTCAAGGCCGAGCACCCCGACACCACCAAGGTCGACGTCATCGCCAACTACACAGCCTTCCAGCAGATCCGCACGGCCTACGGCCGCGTGCAGTAGGGGGAGACCAACCTCATGACGGACACCAGCAGCACCCTGCGGATCGTGTGGATCTACCCCGACCTGCTGAGCACCTACGGGGACCAGGGCAACGTCCTCATCCTCAAGCGCCGCGCCGAACTGCGCGGCATCCCCACCGAGGTCCTGCAGGTCACCTCCAGCAGCCCGGTGCCCGAGCACGGCGACATCTACCTGCTCGGCGGCGGCGAGGACCGGCCGCAGATCCTGGCGGCCGAGCGCCTGCGCAAGGACGGCGGGCTCGCCCGCGCCGTGGCGCGGGGCGCCTGCGTGTTCGCGGTCTGCGCGGGCTACCAGATCATCGGTGAGTCCTACGGCGACGACGAGTCCAACCCGCTGCCCGGCATCGGGATCCTCGACATCCGCAGCGGACGCGGCGCGAGCCGCGCGGTCGGAGAGATCGTCGCGGACGTGGACCCCTCCCTGGGCGTCGGCCGCATCACCGGTTTCGAGAACCACCAGGGCCGTACCGCCATCGGCCCGTCGGCGCGCCCGCTGTCCACGACCGTGCGCGGCATCGGCAACGACGACCGCACCGAGGGCGCCTACCAGGGCCAGGTGCTCGGTACCTACCTGCACGGCCCGGCCCTGCCCCGCAACCCGGAACTGGCCGACCTCCTGCTGCGCTGGCGCGTGGGCGCGCTGCCCGCCGTGGCCCCCTCCTGGGGCGAGCGCCTGCACGACGAGCGACTGGCCGCCGCCCTGCGCTGACCGCGGATGTGAGGAGGGCCGGACGGACACCGTCCGGCCCTCCGTCTCGCCCGCGCCCGTGCGGACGGGGGCCGGGTGGTGTCGCGCTCGCCCCGGCGAAGGCGGGGCAGCCGCCGCGAGAAGCGGGATGACACGCACCGACGCCGCGTGGGGCACCTGGGACGTTCCGTGGGCTCCTGGCCGCCCGGGGACGAGGGGACCGGCTCAGCCGGATTCCCCGCCCTGCTCGGGGACGTCGGCGGCGGGCGCGGGGCGGTCGGTGAGCCGCCCCACCTGCTCGTCGTAGTTCTCCAACAGGGCCGTGAGCTGCTCCCGGGCCTCCTCCGGCACCTCCTCGGGGGTGCCGTCGGCCAGATGGCGCACCGTCGCCATGAGCAGGGCGAGCTCATGGACGTGCATCGTCGCTCGAACCACCGTCGGCCGCACTCGTTCCAGGCGCACGGTCACGCCTGGGCGCTGATGTACTGGCCGATCTGCTCCAGCTCGTCCTTGAAGGTGTCGAAGTCCTCCCGCATCCCGTTCAGGTACGCGCTCCAGCCCAGGCTCATCTTGGCGAAGTGCGCGGCCTCCTGGATCTCCTGGTCGGTAGCGCCGAAGAGCTTCGCCGCCTCGGTGTGGAACAGCGTGCAGTAGCCGCACTTGGTCTCCGAGTGCAGGGCGACGCCCATCAGCTCCTTGTACTTGTTGGGGATGAGCGTCTCACCGAGTTCGAGGTGCTTGAAGATCTCCCACTCGGCCCCGATCAGCTCGTCCGGGATGCTGGAGAAGAAGTGCGGGACGAGGCCCAGCGTGTTCTTGATGTCGGCCTCGACCTCGCCGCGGCTCAGCGTGGTCATCTCCGCCTCCTTTGCGCGGTGCCCGCGCGGAAGGCACGGGCCAGCGGATGAGGGGTCGCGCCCGTCCTCGGCCGCCGGTCGGCGTGAGAACTCGTCCGGGCGCCGAACCGCTGCTCGCGCGGTCCGTCCCCACTTCCAGTCTGCGGCTGTGACCAGCGAGAATCTACTCATCCGCGCAGGATGACCACCATCGGCCACACCGGAGCGCCTGCTCCGGCCGTCGGCGGAGAACGCGACGCCTGAGCCGTCCCGGGCGGCACGCCCGGGACGGCCCGCGCACCGCTCCCGCGTCAGGCCGGGGAGGACTCCACGGCCGGTTCCACGGCCGTGTCACGGGCGATGTGTCGACATGTGGACCCGGGCGGCTACTTGGGGCGGCGGCGCAGCTCGATCTGGGCGTTGGCTCCGGTGTCGGGGTCCACCACCACCTCCTGGCCCGCGGCGATCCCGTCGACCTCGAGGTCGGCGTCGGTGGGAGCCGAGCGCTTGACCACACCCAGCGCGATGGGCCCCAGCTCGTGGTGGCGGGCCGACGAGCCCACCCGGCCGACCTTGCGGCCGTCGAATTCGATCGCCGCGCCCACCTCCGGCAGGCGCTCGGCGGTGCCGTCCAGGTGGAGCATGACCAGGCGGCGCGGGGGGCGGCCCAGGTTGTGCACCCGCGCCACCGTCTCCTGGCCCGGGTAGCAGCCCTTCTCCAGGTGCACCGCGCGGCCGACCCAGTCCACTTCGTGCGGGATCGTGCGCTCGTCGGTGTCCACACCCGCGCGCACCCTGTGGTGGGCGATCCGGTCGGCCTCGTAGGCCCACATCCCGGCGGGTCGCGCCCCGGCGGCGGTGAGGGCCTCGGCGGCGCCGACCAGCCGCTCGGCGGGTACGAACAGGTCGGTCTCGTCCATCGTCAGGCGCGCGACCACGCCCTCCAGGACGGCACCGGTGTCCTCGACGGCCTCGGCTCGCTTGGGACCGAGCACGGTGAGCACCGCGAAGTCGTCACTGAGATCGGTGACCTCCACGCGCAGCATGAAGCGCATCGAGTCCAGGAACGCCGCCAGATCGGCGCCGCGGCCCGGCTCGGTGTGGATCCAGGTGGACTCACCGTCGTCCACCAGCGACAGGTGGTGGCGCAGGTGGCCGCGGGTGTCCAGGACCAGCGCCTCGGTGCCCACGCCCGGCGCCAGACCGCTGGTGAGCTGGCTGGTGAGGTCGTTGAGCCAGGTGAGGCGGTCGGGTCCGCTCACCCGGACCACGCCCCGATTGCTCCGGTCCACCCAGGCGGCGGCGCGCTCGGCGGCACGGCCTTCGTGGGAGGGGTCTCCGTAGTGCGCGGCGACGCCGGAGTCGGTGTGCTCGGCGGTCACGGCACCGGGTGTGCTCAGCAGCGGCGAAGTCATACCGCCGAGACTAGCCGCCCCGCCGAGTCGCTCGCGAACAGGTCTTTGACCTGCACTGACGAGTGACAGAAAAACATTTGCCCGGCGTGATCCACGCGACGTACTGTCGGTGGCACGCAGGAAAGGAGGTGGTCCGGAAGATGATTGATCTCAGGACTGGCGAGGTGGCCGTCCGCTAGGACGACGCTCGCGTTCGCGACGTCGTTCGCCGCGAATCCACGACGGACACCCGGACCCCGGGTCGCCGGAACTCGTCCGACCGGCCCCACCCCCTCGGTGGGAGGACACCCGGGGTCTGCCCCTGTTCGCGGCCCGGCCGCGGAGCTACTTCCCGGCCGGCCGCGTGCCGGCCTTCTTCAGCTGCGCCGACATGTACGACCGCAGGTCGTGCCCGCGCGCGGCCAGGTCCCACGCGTAGCCCAGGGTCTCCCGGTCGTCGCCGAAGAGCCCGTAGAGCCTGTGCGAGGCGGTGACCTCCAGGCCGGTGATCGTGTGCATCACCGCGTTGGTGGCCATCTCCACCCGGTTGGCGAACACGTTGCCCAGGTAGGACTCGATGAACCCCTCGTTGTGGGTGATGAGCACCTCGAGGTGGATGATGTTCTTGTCGTCGTCCTTGGCGTACTGGGCGGTGTCGGCCTCCGACAGCGCGCGCCAGTAGCCGGACTCCTCCGTGATGACCTCGCCCAGCGTGCCGTCGGCCTTCATGCGCCAGGCCTTGCTGCTGTAGGTCAGGTACGGCGCGTCCGGGGTGTGGGAGAACTCGACCTCCTGCCCGAACTGGAACTCTTCCTCTTCGGCGTAGCCGGCGACGCCAACGCCCTCCCACCGGCCGAGCAGGAAGGACAGTTTCGCCAGATCGGGGTGTACTTCAGCGTCCATGACCTCTGAGCGTAGCCGGATCCGAGCAGTGGCACGTCCGCTCGGACGCCGGCGCCCCTGCCACCAGCCCGCCCCGGGACGGCCATGCCCAATTGGCCCCGCTTTCCCGAAGAACTGGTAAAGATTGTCTGCGACACGGTGTGGTGACGGGGAGTCGAACCCGCCGTCGTCTCCCACCCTCCGACGCAGAATGAAGGGGCGGCCTGTGTTGCTGGTCATCGGTTCGGCGCTGCTCATCGCCGCGGTCGTCCTCCTGCCGCTCACCGTCATCGGCGTGCGCCGCTGGCTGCGCCAGCGCGGCGTGGCCCTGCTGCGCCCGCGGTCGCTCGCCGCACTGGAGGGGCAGCGCGTCACGCTGTCCGGCGTGGCCGCCCCCGGACCCGCGGGCCCCATCACGTCCGGGCTGGCCGGCGCGGAGTGCGTGTGGCACGGGCACGAGGTGCTGCGGCACTACTGGCCGCTCAACCACGACGGCGGCACGGTCCGCGAACGCGCCTGCGACCCCATCGCCGAGTACGGGGGCGAGGAGCTCTTCGGCCTGGTGGCGGAGGGCGACCGCGCCGACGGCGACCGCGTCTTCGTGGACCCGGGCGAGGCCGAGACCCGTGGCACCGAGCTGTGCCTCAAGCGCGTGGTGGGCCGTCCTCAGCCGGGTGTGGCCGCCGCCGCGGACGACCTGCTGCCGCGCGTACGCGGCCGGATCTCCGGGGTCTTCCGTGGCGAGACGATCGAGTTCGAGTACCGCGAGTGGGTCATCCGCCCCGGCGCGCGGCTCCGCGTGAGCGGACGTGTCCAGCTCAGGGACGGCCGGGTCGTCCTGGTCGCCCCCGAGGGCGGCACACTGGCCATCGAGCACGGGGTCGACGCGCAGCAGCCCGCCCGGACTCCGCCCCGGCGCCGGGAGGCGGTCGCGCTCACGGTGGCCCTCGGCGTCTGCGCGGTGGCGGGGTCGGTGCTGGTCCTCGTCGGCCTGTCAGTAGGCTGACCGTCATGTCCCGTTCCCTGGTGATCAAGGTCACGTCCGGAGAGAACGACCCCGAGCGGTGCAACCAGGCGTTCACGGTCGCCGCGGCGGCCGTGGCCAGCGGGGTCGACGTCTCGCTCTGGCTGACCGGTGAGTCGGCGTGGTTCGCCGTCCCCGGCCGCGCCGAGACGTTCGCCCTCCCGCACGCCGCCCCCCTGGCCGACCTCCTCGGCGCCGTCCTGGCCGCGGGCCGGGTGACGGTGTGCACGCAGTGCGCCGCCCGCAGGGAGCTGACCCAGGACGACCTCATCACGGGTGTGCGCATCGCTGGGGCGCCCTCGTTCGTCGAGGAGGCCGTGGCCGACGGGGCCCAGGCGCTCGTCTACTGAGGTCCGCCCCGAACGCACGGCGCCCGTGCCACCACAGGTGACACGGGCGCGGGAACCGCGATCGGCGTCGGGGCCGGAGCGGGATCCGGAGCCGGAGGCTCCCCGGCTACTTCTTGCCCTGGTTGGCGACGGCCTCGATGGCGGCCTTGGCGGCCTCCGGGTCGAGGTAGGTGCCGCCCGGGTTGCGCGGAGTGAAGTCGTCGTCGAGGTCGTACAGCAGCGGGATGCCGGTGGGGATGTTCAGCCCGGCGATGTCGGCGTCGCTGATCCCGTCCAGGTGCTTGACGAGCGCGCGCAGCGAGTTGCCGTGCGCGGCGACCAGCACGGTCCTGCCGGCGGCCAGGTCGGGGACGATGGCGTCGTACCAGTAGGGCAGGGCGCGGTCCAGCACGTCCTTGAGGCACTCGGTCCGGGGCCTGAGCTCCGAGGGGAGCTTGGCGTAGCGGGCGTCGGCCGCCTGCGAGTAGGGGTCGTCGTCGGCGATGGGCGGCGGCGGAGTGTCGTAGGAGCGGCGCCAGGTCATGAACTGCTCTTCGCCGTACTCCTCGCGCGTCTGCGCCTTGTCCTTGCCCTGCAGGGCGCCGTAGTGGCGCTCGTTGAGGCGCCAGGAGCGCTCGACCGGCAGCCAGTGCAGGTCGGCGGCGTCCAGGGCCAGGTTCGCGGTGCGGATGGCGCGCTTGAGCAGCGAGGTGTGCAGGATGTCCGGCGTGACACCGGCGTCCTTGAGCAGCTCACCGCCCCGGCGGGCCTCGTCCTCGCCCGTCGCCGACAGGTCCACGTCCACCCAGCCGGTGAACAGACCCTTCGCGTTCCAGACGCTCTCACCGTGTCGCAGCAGTACCAGAGTTCCCATGGGACCAAGCCTAGCCACTGCGCCCGCCCGCTCACGCGGCCCCATCACCTTACGCTGTTAGGCCGAACCCTCAGGCGGCGTCGCGGGCCCGGTCCGCGCGTGCGGCTCGGCCAGGTGCGCGAAGGCCCGGAGATTGCGCATGTCGTGGCCGCGCTCGGCGCGCCACTTCCACTCCTTGCGGATCGCCGAGGCGAAGCCCAGCTCCACGGCGCGGTTGAAGTTCTCGTCGGAGTAGGTGAGCACGCATCCCAGCAGCCGGTCGACCTCGTCGGGCGTGACGCCCTCCAGCGGCAGGCGTCCGCGGATGTACACGTCGCCGACCTCGTCCGCCGCGAAGGCCATCCCGAACATGCCCGAGTTGCGCTGCATCAGCCAGCGGTAGAACTCGCCGTGGTTCTCGTCCGGCTGGCGGCAGAAGAACGACGTCACACCGAGGCTGTGCGGTCCGACCTCCAACCACACGAGGGTCTTGAGTTTGGCCCGTCCGGGGATCGTGACGAGGAAGGAGCCCTCCCGGGGCAGCTCCGTCTCCAGTCCGGCCTCGGCGACCGCTTCGGCGATCGCCCTCGCCGCGGCCTCACGCGCGGTCTGCGTAGCCACCTGCGGCTCCCTTCCGGTCATCGGCACGCCGCCAGTGGCAGCGCGCGCGGGGTGATGCTCGCGCGGTACACGTCCAGCAGTTCGTCGACGGTCCGCGACCAGCCCAGAGTGGCGGCGTGCTTGGGGGCCGCCTCCGCCAGCTTGGCACGCCAGGCGGGCTCCGCGATCAGGCGGTGCAGCTCGGCGGCGTAGTCGGAGGGGTCGTGCCCCTCCACCAGCACCCCCGACACTCCGCCCGAGACGGCCGTGGTCAGCCCGCCCACGCGCGCGGCGACGACCGGGGTGCCGCAGGCCTGGGACTCCACCGCCACCAGACCGAAGGACTCGGAGTAGGACGGCACCACGGTCGCCGTGGCCGCGCGGTAGTAGTCGGCCAGGCGCCGGCGGTTCTGCGGGGGCTCCAGGCGCACCACGTCGGCCACGCCCAGGGACTCGGCCAGGTCGGTGAGAAGGAGGGGCTCGTTGCGCCCGGCGCCGGACAGGCCGCCGACCACGCCCACCACCAGGCGCGAGCGCAGGGAGGGATCGCGTTCCAGGAGCCGGGCGGCGGCGCGGATGAGCACGTCCGGAGCCTTGAGCCGCTGCACGCGTCCCACGAACAACAGGAGTTCGGTGTCCGAGGGCAATCCGATCCGGGCCAGCGCCTCGGCCCGGGAGCCGGGCGTGAAGACCTCCAGGTCCACCCCCGGGGGGATCGTGCTGATCTGGTGGTCGTGGGCGCCGTAGTGCTGCTTGAGCTGGCGCGCCTCGTCGTCGGTGTTGGCGATCAGCCGGTCGGCCTGGCGGACCAGTTGGTCCTCCCCGCGCACCCGCAACTCGGGTTCGGGCCGGTCGCCCTCGGCCAGGGCGGCGTTCTTCACACGGGCCATCGTGTGCATGGACTGCACCATCGGCACCCCCCAACGGCGCGCGGCCACCACGCCCGCGCGCCCCGACAGCCAGTAGTGGCCGTGGACGAGGTCGTAGTGGCCGGGATCGCCCTGGGCCTCGGCGCGCAGGAGCCCGAAGATGAACGGGCACAGGTGCTCGGCGAGGGCGTTCTTGTCGAGGTGGCCGAACGGGCCGGCGGGGACGTGCCGGACGTTGACCCCCGGGGCCAGTTCCACCACCGGGGGCAGGTCGGCACGGGTCGCCCGGGTGAACACGTCCACGGCCACGCCGCGTTCGGCCATCCTGCGGGCGACCTCGACGACGTACACGTTGAGGCCGCCGGCGTCACCGGTGCCCGGCTGGTCCAGGGGAGAGGTGTGCAGGCTGACGGTGGCGACGCGGGAGGGCAGGGGAGCGGGGTCTCCCTCAGGCACGGTTCCAGACACCGGTGGTCCCTCCACGTCGTGTATACAGCCGCTGTCGTCAACAGCGACGAAGGTACACACTGTTCCCGCCCGGATTGTCCGAGGGGTCTGGTATTGACGACCGCCGGTCTACGGTGTAGCGGTCCATCCCGACACCAGAAAGTCGACCACGCCGGGGAAGGAGCGCCCCCACGTGCGGAAGTCGTGTCCGCCGCGCGGCTGAAGCGTGGCCACTGTCATACCGCGCTCGGTGAGCAGCCCGGCGAAGCGCTCCGCCTCGCCGCGGATGCTGCCCTCCTGGAGCGGCGTGTGCTCCTCGGTGCCCTCGACCAGCACGAACCGCAGGTCCTCGACGCCCTCGGAGTCCAGCAGGAGGTCGGGGCTGTGGGCCGAGGCGCCGTCGCCCAACACGCCGTCGGGGTCGTCCACGCGGAAGTACCCCGCCCAACTCGCGACCTGGGCGTACAGGTGGGGGTGGCGCAGCGCCGCGGCGGCCGCCCCGTAGCCGCCCATGGAGAACCCGCCGATGGCCCGCAGACCCCGCGGGCGGACGTGCTCGCCCTCGACCGCCTCGACCACCCGTCCGGTGACGAAGCTCTCCAGCGCGAACCGGCCGTCGGCGGCGTCGGCCCATTCGGTGGTGGCGCCCCCGCTCTCCTGGCCGTGCGGTGCGGCGACGACGAACTCGACCCCGGTGCGGCACATCTCGTGGTCGAGGAGCGCGCCGAGCTCCTCGTCCATGAGGGTCTCGTGCGTGGAGGCCGATCCGTGCAGGAGGTAGAGGACGGGCAGGTCGGCGCTGTCGGGGCCCGGCGGGCGCCGGATCCACAGCGGGCGCTCGCCACCGGGCGCGGAGTCGTCGGGCAGGGTCACCACGTGGTCCGTGCCGGGTTCGTTGCACACGGCCACCTGGCCGGGCTGGGGGATCGGCGAGGGCACGGGTCTCTCGCCGTCGGCGGGGAAGCGGAGCTGGCCGGTGGCGAGCGCGGGGCCGGTCTCGGGCGGGTGCAGGCCCAGCCGGTCCGCGACCCCCTCGGGCGGAAGGGTCGCCAGCGCGGCCGCGGCCACGACGACGACACAGGAGGAGACGAGAATGACGGCCCGTCGGGAGAATGTCGCGAACACACCGAACCTCGGAGTCGGGAACAGCGGTCACCGCGCCCCTTCCGGAACACGACGGGTCGCGGATAGTCACTGATTGTAGTCAGTCGAGGTCGTGAGGTGTCTGGAATGGTGAATCCAGGCCGCGGTCAGACCTCGACGGGGTGCCGCAGCCGCAGGTCGTCCGGGTAGGGGAGCAGGTAGGTCTGCTCGCGCGCCCACACGACGTCCTCGGCCGCGCAGTGGTGGCGCAGGAGGGCCACGGGGAGGCTGAGCGGAGCCTCGCCCACCCGGTACGACTCGATCGCCTCCAGCAGGTCGTGGCGGCGGGCGTCGTCCAGCAGGGGGCTCAGCATCCCGAAGGCGTGCTGGAGCGCGTTGGCGTGCTTGCCGCGGCTCGTGCGCACCGCCATCGCGCGGTGGAAGGCCGTCGCGTAGGCCCGGGCGGTCTCCTCACGGGAGGTGTCGCCCACCGCGGCGACGATGCGCCCCGTCTCCCGGTACCCCTCGGGCGAGTGCGACATCAGCTGGAGCTTGTGCCGGGTGTGGAACTCCACCAGGTCACGGGGCCGCCAGTCGTCCGACAGCAGGAGGCGGAGCCGGGCACGGGCGAAGACGCGCTGGACGAAGTGCTCGCGCAGTCCCGCGTCCGACAGGCGCCCCTGCTCCTCCACCGGCAGGTCCGGCAGCAGGCGCGTCAGGCGATCGGCGAAGGCCCCCCGCCCCTTGCCGTGGACGCGGTTCGCCGCGTCGTCGAACACCGGCAGGGCCAGGAGCCCGCAGCTCGGCGACTTGTTCTTGAGGACGTACCCGTCCACGTGTTCCAGACCCTCCAGGCGGCGGTCCGCCACAGCGGCGAGGTCATCGGTGTGGTCGGTGCCGTCCTTGCTGGAGATCACCCGGTCGGCCTCCCCGATCCGCTGCAGGCGCAGGGTCGGCCGCGGTACCCCCAGGCCGATCTCCGCCTCCGGGCAGACGGGCAGCCAGTCCACGTGCCGTCCCAGCTCGTCGGTGAGGAACCGGGAACGAGAGTGGCCCCCGTTGTAGCGGACGGGAGCGCCCAGCAGACAGCTCGACACTCCGACCACGGGCCGGACCTGTTCTCGGGGTGAGGTGGCACACTGCTGACTCATGGCCTCACGCTACTCGGTGAGGACCGCCCCCACCAGGAAGGCATCGCTCAAGGTGATGCCCCGATCCACTCGCGTGTTGGGAGTTTCGTGTGTCGTCGACGGTGATCGTCCTGTTCACCCAGGACCTGCGGGTGCACGACCATCCGGCGCTGACCGCCGCCCTGGCGGGCGGCGGGACCGTGCTGCCGCTGTTCGTCATCGACGACCGCCTCGTGGACCGGGCCGCCCGCAACCGGAACGCCTACCTGGCCGAGGCCCTCGCGGACCTGCGGTGGTCACTGCGCAGCAGGGGGTCCGACCTCCTCCTGCGCCGGGGCGACACGTCCGAGGAGGTCCTGCGCGCGGCACGGGACCACGGGGCGGACACGGTCCACGTCAGCGCCGGGGTCAGCCGCCACGCCGACCTGCGCGTGCGGCGACTGAGGGGCACCGGGCTGACCGTCCGGGAGTTCCCGGGCCTCACGGTCGTTCCACCAGGGGAGGTCGTGCCCCAGGGCGGCGACCACTACAAGGTGTTCACCCCCTACTGGCGGGCCTGGGAGGCCTCGGCGTGGCGCGCGGTCGAGCGCGCACCGGGCGCGATCCCCCCGCACGGGGACCCCGCCCCCGGTGAGCTGCCGCGGTCCTGGGGCGAACGGGGACGGGGCGGGCTCGCGGCCGACCGCGTGGCGGGCGGGGAGGACGCCGCCCGGGCCAGGCTGCGGTCCTGGGTGGAGCGCGGGCAGGCCGAGTATCCGGACCGGCGGGACGACCTGGCCGGGGCGGCCACCTCGCACCTGTCGGCCGACCTGCGCTTCGGGTGCCTGTCCCCGCTGGAGGTCGCTCTCGCGGGCCGGGAGCGCCCCGGGCACGGGGAGTTCGTGCGCCAGCTCGCCTGGAGGGACTTCCACCACCAGGTGACCGCGGCCTTCCCGGACATCACCCGCCGCGACTACCGGGACCGGGGGCGTCAGTGGCGGCACGACCCCGACGCCGTCGCGGCCTGGCGCCAGGGCCGCACGGGTGTGCCCATCGTGGACGCGGGGATGCGCCAGCTCCTGCGGGAGGGGTTCATGCACAACCGGACCCGGATGATCACCGCGGCGTTCCTCACACGCACACTGCGGGTGCACTGGAGGGAGGGGGCCGCGCACTTCGAGGACCACCTCGTGGACGGCGACGTCGCCGACAACCACGGCAACTGGCAGTGGGTCGCCGGGACCGGCAACGACACCAGGCCCAACCGCGCCTTCAACCCGCTGCGCCAGGCCCGGCGCTTCGATCCGTCGGGTGACTACGTCCGCAGGTACGTTCCCGAACTCGTCGGTCTTCCGGGCACGCGCGTGCACACGCCGTGGCGCGAGGAGCGCCCGCCGGCCGGCTATCCGGCGCCGATCGCCGATCCCGGGCACTGACCGGGGCGGCCTCCGCGGAACACGCCCCAGCCGTTCAGGCGTCGTCGAAGGCCTCCCGGAAAGCGGTCAGGGCGGTGTCGTCGAACAGCACCAGCCGGATCTCGGCCACGCGCGCCTCGGCCGCGCGGATCGCCTCGGCGGCGATGCGCGCGGCGTCGTCGAGCGGCCACCGGTAGACGCCGGTGGAGATGGCGGGGAAGGCGACGGACTCGGCCCCGAGGTCCTGCGCCAGGCGCAGGGACTCGTGGTAACAGGAGGCGAGCTGTGCGCCCCGGTCCTCCCTGGCGCTGTGGACCGGCCCCACGGTGTGGATCACCCAGCGGGAGGGCAGCGATCCGGCTGTGGTGGCCACCGCGTGGCCGACGGGGAGGCCGCCCCCGAGGTGCCCGGCGCGCAGGCGGCGGCACTCCTCCAGGATCGCCGCGCCGCCCCTGCGGTGGATGGCGCCGTCGACCCCGCCGCCCCCGAGAAGGGAACTGTTGGCGGCGTTGACGATGGCGTCCACCTGCTGCTCGGTGATGTCGCCCTTGGTGACGATGAGACGCATGTGGTTGCTGATGCCCATGCTGGAAATCTTTCCCGGAGTTCGTCGGCAGTACCGTCGTCCGCACCGCTTTCGGCGCCGGGTTCTGCGGGATTCGCCGGCCCGGCGGGCCCGTGAACGGGCGGTTCGGCACCCGCCCCCGAGGGGTTCGGCCGCGCGGCGGCCGGAGCCGGACCGCCCTCCCCACCGGGTGATCCGGATTTAACCGGGGGTACGACAGCCTGTAGTACTAGCCCCGGTAGACTCGGAATCATGAATCGGCTTGGCGAACTTGAACGCGCGGTGATGGATGTACTGTGGGCACGAAACGAACCAATGACGGTTCGTGAGGTCGGCAAAGCGCTCACCGAACGCGACCTGGCACACACGACCGTCATGACCGTGCTCGATCGACTCGCCAAGAAGAAGGTGGTCTCCCGAGCACGTGAGGGTCGTGCGTGGCGATACAGCCCGGCCGCGAGTCGCGAGGCCTACGTGTCCGAGCTGATGTTCGACGCCCTCGGTCAGACGGGGGACCGCGACGCGGCCCTGGCCGCCTTCGTCCAGTCCATGGACGGCCAGGAGGCTGAAGCGCTCCGGCGCGCACTCGGGGAAATCGAGCAGCCAAGGAACTAGCCCGTATGGTCAGTGCCGCACTCCTCTCTCTCGTCGCGGTCGGCTGTCTCGTCGCAATGGAAGCACTCCATCGGGCGAAATGGCCATCACGCGGCCCCTACACCGCGGTCATCACCTGGCAGGCCCTCGGCCTGGCCTGGGGGGTGTCGACCATCGGTGCGCTCCTGGCGTTCGGGCTGTCCTCCTACGAGCTGGGCGCCGCGCACGGCGTGCTCGCCCTGGCGGGCGACATCGTCACCGGCCGACTCATCTCCTCCGAACTGTCCCTGGGCGCCGAGGGCGCCAGCCACATCGTGTCCGTGGCACTGGCCGTCGCGCTGACCCTCGTGCTCTTCTACGGTCTCGTCTCCTCCTTCGTGCAGGTCGTCCGGGTGCGCCGCCGTCACCACGACCTCCTGGAACTGGTCGCCAAGGACCACCCGGACGTCCCCGGTGCCCGTGTGGTGGACCACCCGGCCGCCGCCGCGTACTGCCTGCCCGGTGTGCTGCGCTCCCAGGTCGTCATCAGCGAGGGGGCCCTGGCGGTCCTGGACCGCGCGGAACTGGCCGCGGTCCTGGCCCACGAGAACGCCCACCTGCGCCAGCGGCACGACCTCGTCCTACTGCCGTTCTCCTCCCTCAAGCGCGCGTTCCCGCGCGTGCGCCTGGTCCGCACCTACTACGAGAGCGTGGCGCTGCTCATCGAGATGTGCGCGGACGACCAGGCCCGCCGGCACAGCTCACGCCGCGAACTCGCCATGGCCCTGCTGCGCTTCGGCGCGGCCGGTCCCGCTCCGGTGCCCGCCGGCGCGATGGCCGCCGTGGAGGAGTCCGAACCCGACGTCATGCGCCGCGTCAACCGCCTCCTGCGCCCCGACGACGAACTCCCGTACCACGCGGGCGCCGTCATCATGGGCGGCTCGGCGTTCCTGCTGGCCTTCGTCACCTGCCTCTGGCACATCCCCGTCTGACGGGAACGCCCGGCGCGCCGGTGTGATCTCAGCCTCCACCGGGCACCAATCGCCGATCCGATCCGTTTACTGTGGAGAGCGGGCGGACCCCCGTTCAGGACGTAGTCGGGAGCGTGCATGTACCTGATCTGGCAGGCCATCTATCTGGCCACCTTCGTGGCCAGCCTCTACGCGCTGATCGAGGCACTGCGCACACCGGCCTCCGCGTTCGAGATCATGGACAAGCAGACCAAGAAGCTGTGGGTCATCCTCACGGGACTGGCCAGCGGCCTGTCCCTGCTGGCGGTGTTCTCCGGCACCGGCTTCCTCGTGATCATGGGCCTGGTGGCCACGCTCGTCTTCCTTCTGGACGTGCGTCCTGCGGTCAAGGGGAGCCAGGGCGGCCGCAACAACGGCCCCTACGGCCCCTGGTAGACCTCACGCCCCGGTCCCTCGGGGGCGGTGGCCGGGTTGCGGACTCTCGTCCAGGGTGCGCAGTACGGCCCGGAGCGACTCCGCGTAGGCGGGGTCACCGGTGTAGTGCGAGTGGCCCAGGATCTCCGGTCTGCGGGCCTCGCCCGGCGGCGCGTCGTAGGACCGCGGGTCGGGCAGCGGTTCCGCGATGGCGACCACCTCGTCCTCCCCGATCTCTCCGGCGGCGTCGCGCATGTGCACCGGCCCCGCGATGGCGTCCGTCATCCGCCACAGGTTGCGCCAGTCCGACACCCGTGTGCGCAGGTCGGCGAAGGCCACCGGCCCGAAGTAGGCGGGGAAGTAGCGAGCGTACAGCCGGTGCAGCGGAGACCCGTGGGTGATGAGGGCGATGCGCCCCTGCACGTCCGCGGGCAGCTGCCACACCGTGGCCGCAGCGAGCACCGACCCCTGTGAGTGCCCCGACAGCACCACGCCCGTGCCGTCCCTGGCCATCCGCGCCACCCGCGCGGTCAACTGCGGGACCGCCCGCTCCGCGTAGGAGGGCGGCGCCAGCGGGTGGGCGACCCGCGGCCAGAACGTGCCCACGTCCCACAGGGCGCCCACCGCCTGCCGTGTGGGGCGGTCCCGGTAGGCACTGCGCCCGATCCAGGCGAGCGCCACCAGCGCCAGGCCGCCGATGAGGGAGCCGACGGTCACCAGCCCCGTCACCGCTTCCTGGGCCAGCAGCCCCAGCCGCCCGGAGACCGCGGCGTTCGCGGTCACCGCTCCGGCGACCAGGTCGCCGGACAGTACCGCGTACAGCACCAGCGCCACCAGCAGCACCGCCGGCGCCAGCAGCGCCACCAGTACCGACGGCAGCACCTCCGTCAGCCGCCCGACGGCCCGCGCCCGGGCGATGTCCCACGTGCGCCGGTCGCGCACGCTCCTGGCGTACTGCTCGGTGACGTCCGGCACCTGGGCCCGGGTGCCGCGCCGCACCTCCAGGGCGAGCACCGCCGCCGTGCCCAGCGCGATGGCCGCCTCGAACGCGAACGCGAGCTGCAACCAGGAGTAGGCCGCCGGCGGATCCAGCGGCAGGCAGCCGCCCCCGGCGGAACCCCTCGTTCCGCAGCCGCTCAGCCACAACGAGCCCTGGTAGACCAGCGCCGCGGAGAACCCGCCGCCCAACAGGGCGCCCAGCACCGCGGTCGCGGGCCCCGCCAGGCCGCGCATCGCCGTGCCGTCGTGCGCCCGGTCCACGGCGTAGAGCACCAGAGCCGCCGTCAGCAGTAGCACGGCGAACGTCCCCTGGACGGCGAACAGCGTGTTGAGCGCCGTATCGTGACCGGGCAGCCGGCCCTGCGCGGACCAACCCGCACGCGGCCACACCGCGTACCCGGCCACGGCCACCGCGAGCACGATGGCGGCGTCGCGCAGGATCCGGCAGACCCGGTCCGCCCGCGCGTTCCACCGCGGATCCACCCCCGGCACCAGGACGCTCGCCGAACTGACGGTCAGCACCGCGCCCAGGAGCCCGGCCAGGGCGAGACCCGCGTACGGCCGCGCGCCCGGGTCCGCGTCGCGCACCAGATCGTCCTGGAGCGCCGGGACCAGCAGGAGCAGCGCGACCATGCCCACGGCCACAGCGATGTGCGCCGACCGCAACCGGGCCATGGTCTCGCTGTTGCGCCAGAACGCCGCGTGGCTGAGCGGCGCCGCGGCCGCCTCCCGGGGCGGCACGGGCGCGGCCACGACCTCGTAGTCGGCGGCCGTCCGTCGCGACAGCCGCCACAGCACCAGCACCACCGTGACCGGCAGCGCCGCGCCCACCAGCAGCGACGGGCCCGGGGCGGAGAACGGTGAGCCGGGGGCGGCGAGGAAACCCAGCCAGGGCCTGGCCTCGGCGCAGCCCTCGCCCAGGCCCCCGCACTGCCAGGCCACCAGGTCCATGCCGATTCCGGCCGTGGCCAGGGTGATGAGGGCGGTCAGCGACAGCGCGAGCAGACGCACGCTCGCCCCGTAGACGTTGTTGGCCACACGGCTCAGCCCGGCGGGCTCGCGGTCCATCCGGCCCGGGCGCATCCAGTACGCGACGTTGAGCAGCATGAACGGCAGCAACAGCAGCCACAGCGCCCGCGAGGAGCGGCCCGACGTCAGATTGCCCCACGCGAAGATCTCCCGCCGCACACCGGGGACGGTCTCGGTGTCGGGTTCTCGGCGCCACCGGAAGAACCCCGCCAGCCGGTCGCCGCCCACGCGCATGGCGGGTTCGACGTCCAACAGCTCCTCCGCCTGACCGCCGCTGACGCCGTGCACGCGCAGTTCCACCCGGTCGGCGAGGGGGCGGTCGTCATCGGGTGAGCCGCCCCGGACACCCGGCTCGGCGCCGCGGCGTGCGAAGGCACCGGCCCCGCCCCGGACACCGGGGCCGGCGGTGGCGGCCCCGGCGGTGTCGGCGGAGCCGGAGGGACGCAGCGAGGAGTCGGAGGTCGTGGGCGCGGGGGAGCCCCAGGGGGAGTCGTGGTCCTGCATACGCAGCATCCTGCCACGCTGAGTGTCCGAGCGACAGCGGCGGCGTACGGCCTGTGGACGACCGGATCCCGGCCGGAACCGGCCGCGCCACGGACCTACTGCACCAGGTCCTCGTCACCCACGTCCCAGGTGTTGCAGGCGCCCGGCGACTGCTCCTCCCAGCCCGTCCGCGTCCACCACACGCCGTTGTCCTCCGACCCGTGCGTGCGCTCCGACTCCGGGCCGTCCACGCGGTCCGCGGTGGCCGCGGCGTCCTCCAACAGGGAGTCCAGGTCGTCGTCGCCCAACGGATAGGTGACCCGCACCGCGCCCAGGAACGCGCCCGCCAGGCAGTTGGCCTGGAGTTCGCTGCGGCGCGTCCACGCGTTGCGCCCCAGGGCGTCCGGCTCCTGCTCACGCTGCCCGTGGTAGTAGTCCAGCAGCCCTGACTCGCCCTGGACGTGGTGGCTGTACTCGTGGGCCAGCAGGGACGCGTACACCACGCTGCGGCTGGTGCCGTTCCACTTCTCCACCACGTCCGAGGCGCCGATGTAGATGCTCTTGCTCGCCCGGCAGTAGAAGGCGCCCGCCGCCGAGGGGTAGGGACGGCACGGGCTCGTCCCAGGTTCGGACCAGAACACCCGCTGCGGCGGTTCGAACGGGATTCCCGCCCGCGCGAACTGGGTCCTCCACGCGTCGTCCAGGCAGTCCGCCACCGCGTGGAGGAACTCCTCCATCTGCGCGGCGTCGTGCACGTCCGGCTCCTCGACCGGACAGGGCAGCGGGCTCAGCCGACCGGTGCGGTAGAGCGGATTGGCCACCAGGGCGGCGTGCCCCGAGGGCCGCTCGGCCTGCCCCAGACGGCCCGAGGCACCCAGCCCGGGAGATCCCCCCGAGGGTTCCTGGACCGGCTTGTCGTCGGGAACGGTGCCCACCGCACCGGCGGTCCCGCCCGAGTCGGCCCCGCCCGGCGACGTGTCGTCCGCGACAGCCGTCCACGACAGCAGGGCCAGCGCGAACAGGGCCGCGAACAGGCCGCCCACCATGGTGAGCGGCCCACGGCTCGACCGGTCCCCGCTCACCGCACCAGGTCCTCGTCCACGTTCCAGGTGTCACAGGCCGCCGGGTCCACACGGTCCATGCCGTGGGCGGTCCACATGCGGCCGTTCTCGGCGGATCCGTGGGTCCGGTCACGGCCCCGGTCGCTGCGCAGTTCGACGTCGTCGAGGATGTTGCGCCGCTCGGCCGGGCCGTACCCCAGCGCGTCGCCGGAGGCCCCCAGGAACACGCCGCCCAGGCAGTTGGCCTGGAGCTCGTTGCGTCGGCTCAGCGCGTCGGCCTCCTCCTGGTCCGCGCCCGCGCGAGCGCTGTGGAACTGCGCGAGGATGCGCGACTGCCCCTGGACGTGATGACCGTACTCGTGGCTGATGAGGAACGTGTACGCTTCCGGGTTCTCGTTGTCGGCCGAGGCCGCGATGATGTCCTCCAACCCCAGGTAGAGGCCCTGGTTCGCGCCGCAGTAGAACGCGGCCGTGCCCTCGGAGGGGAAGGCGCCGCACGGGCTGTGGCCCGCCGCGGTCCAGTAGACGCGGTTGGGTGAGCTGAACTCCAGGCCGGCCGCGGCGAAGTAGTCGCCCCAGGCCTGGTCCAGGCAGTCGGCGATCGCGTGGGCGAAGTCCTCCACCGACTCGGTGTCGTCCTTGTCCAGTTCCGGCGCCGTGCAGGTCACCTCGCCCAGCTCACCGATGCGGTACAGGGGGTTGTCGTCCAGGGAAGCGCTCCGGCCGACCGTCGTGGCACCCGGGCCGTCGCCGGTAGCGTTCGCGGTGCCGTCACCGGTGCCGTCGGGCGGCGCGACCGGTGCGCCGTGCTCCTCGCCCGCCACCGGGTGCGACCACGCGGGATCGCCGGCGTGCATCAGCTCGGAGATCGCGAGGAACCCCGTGAAACCCATCGCGGCCAGCCCGGCGGCCATGCACAGCGACACCCCGAGCCCCATCCGCTGGAGGAACCCCTGTCGCTCGGACCAGAACTCCGGACCCGCGGACACGTTCCGCCTCACGTTCGGCCCTCCACCGTGCGCGGGTACGCGACAACGCCCCGTGGCGACGCGGCCCCATGGGACCGGATAGGCTCTCGCGACATGTGGTGGGTCGGCTCCTGGCGCCCGGCCGTCGCGGTGGCGACGGCTCTTTTCGTGTTCTCCTCGCTGCTCCTGGTGCCCGTCGTGGCCGGGACGCAGGGACGGGCCCACGCCGCGACTGCGGCACCGGGCTCCACAGTACCGGGGGCACGAACGGCGGCGGCTGGCCCTCCGGCCGCCGCGGACCCGGAGATCCACAACGACATACTGCTCCGGCTCGACGAACAGGGCACCCTCCACGGAGAAGAGACCCTCACCTTCACCGGGACCGCTCCCGACACCTTCACCCGGTCGCTCACCGAGACCATGCTCTACGACACCGACCACGACCGGAACTTCGAGGTGAGCGCGGTCACGGCGACCGACCTCGAAGGTGACCCGGTGGCGGTCGAGGCCGACAAGGTCGACGGCAAGCTGCTCGCGCGGATCGACACGGCGGGCACCGGCGGTGTGGTGCTCTCCTACCAGGTCGTCGGCACCGTCAGCGAGATCGCGCAGGGCGTCCAGATGGAGTGGCGGGCGGTCGGGGGCTACAGCCACCCCGTCGCGGCCACGGACGTGACCGTGACGGCGCCCCTGCCGCCCGAGGCGCTCTCCTGCCTGGCGGGGGAGCGGCGCAGCGCGATCTACTGCACCGCCTCCGACATGGGCGAGGGCTCCGACCTCGCGCACTTCCTCCAGGCCGACATGGACCCCGACGACCGCCTGGACATCGTCGTCAACTACCCGCCCGGCACCGCCCGGGGCGAACCGATCCTCACCCGCCGCTGGTCCCTGGTGTCGGCCTTCGAGGTCACCCCGCTGACCTCCAGCGTGTTCGGGCTGCTGCTGGCGGTGCTCGTGGGCGGACTGGTGGTGCTGATCCGGGTCCGCGGCCGGGACGAGCGCGCGCTGCGCAAGGAGGCCGCCAGGGTCGAACAGGCGCCCGTCGGGACCGGCGACCGGGGTCGGCCGCGGTTCGAGCCGCCCGACGGCGTGCACCCGGGGCAGATCGGCACGCTGGTCAACGAGACCGTGGACATCACCGACCTCACCGGCGCGGTCGTCGACCTGGCGGTACGCGGCTACATCCGGCTGGAGGAACTGCCCCACGAGCACTTCACGTCCGTGGACTGGCGCCTGGTCCGCCTGGACGGCCCGCCGGGGGAGTCCCTGCTGCCCTACGAGTGGCTGCTGATGGACGCCCTGTTCGGCGAGCACGCCACGGTGCGCCTGTCGAGGGTGGGGTCGCGGAGCACGGTCGACGACTTCCCCACCCGCATCGACCGGGTGCGCGAGGAGCTGTACCGCGACATGGTCCGGCTGCGGTGGTTCGCCCGCCCGCCCCACCAGGTGCGCGGCCGCTGGAGCACCGCCGGGATCGCCGTCACCGTCTCGGGCGTGGTCCTGACCGGCCTGCTGGCGGCGTTCACCTCGGCGGCGTTCACGGGCCTGGCCGTGATCATCGCGGGCGCGGCCGTCACGGCGGGTGCCCAGTACATGCCGGCCAAGACCAAACTCGGAAGCTCGGTGTTCGCGCACACCATGGGGTTCCGCGACTACCTGCTCAGCCAGCGGTCGGCGACCGCCCCGCCGGGGCAGCGGGTGGAGCTCTACTCGCGCTACCTGCCGTACGCGGTGATCTTCGACGACGTGGACCGGTGGGCGAACATCCTGGCCTCCGCCGCGCTCGCCGACCTCAGCGACGAGGAGCTGACCGGCGACGGCCTGGCCTGGTACACCGGACCGCGGGAGTGGCGGATCGAGGACTTCGCCGACTCCATCAGCGCGTTCTCGGTGATCCTCACCGGCATCATCACCAACAGCCGCCGCCTGCGGCTGCTCAACCAGCGCAGGCTGCGGTAGCGGCCCGCCGTAGAGCCGGGCCGCGGACGCCGCGGGACGGATGGCAACCAGAGGAGGGGCAGGTATGCGCGCTGTGGTTCAGCGGGTGTCGCACGCGTCGGTGACGGTCGGCGGCGAGGTGGTCGGGGCGATCGACCGGCCCGGGTTGGCGGCGCTGGTCGGCGTGACCCACGAGGACACCGGGGCCGGGGCGCGCAAGCTCGCGAGGAAGCTGTGGACCCTGCGCGTCCTGGAGGACGAGCAGTCGTGCTCCGACACCGGTGCGCCGCTGCTCGTGGTCAGCCAGTTCACGCTCTACGGCGACGCCCGCAAGGGCCGGCGCCCCACCTGGCAGGCGGCCGCCCCGGGGCCCGTCGCCGAACCCCTGGTGGACGCGGTGGTCAAGGAGCTGCGCGACCTGGGAGCGGAGGTCGCCACGGGGGTGTTCGGCGCCCAGATGTCCGTCGCACTCACGAACGAGGGCCCCTTCACGGTCATCGTCGAGGTCTGAGCGCCGTCACTCCACCGACCCGCGGACGGACCCGGACCGCTGTGCCGGGCGCGGCCGGCGACCGCACCGGACCAGGCCCCGCTCCGCCCGCGGCCCACGGCGGTGCCGCTGCCGGGCAGGGGCGCCGCTGCGGCCGACGGAGCCGGATACGACGGTCCCGGGAGGTGGCGGGCCACGTCCCGGGACAGCAGGAGAGGGGGTAGGGCGGGGCTACTCCACCGCCGCGGTGACCGGCTCGAACTTGTAGCCCAGGCCGCGCACGGTCACGATGTACCTCGGGGTGCCGGGGTCCTCCTCGATCTTCGCGCGCAGGCGCTTGACGTGCACGTCGAGGGTCTTGGTGTCGCCGACGTAGTCGGCACCCCACACGCGGTCGATGAGCTGCATCCGGGTGAGCACCCGCCCGGCGTTGCGCAGGAGCACCTCCAGCAGCTCGAACTCCTTCAGGGGAAGCTGGACGTGGTCGCCGCGCACCGTCACCACGTGCCGCTCCACGTCCATGCGGACGGGACCGGCCTCCAGGGCGGCGGGCAGGACGACCTCGTCCTCGCCCCGACGGCGCAGCACCGCGCGGATGCGCGCCACCAGCTCGCGGGACGAGAAGGGCTTGGTCACGTAGTCGTCGGCGCCCAGTTCCAGACCGACGACCTTGTCGATCTCGGAGTCCTTGGCGGTGAGCATGATCACGGGGACGTTGGACTTCTGCCGCAGGGTCCGGCACACCTCGGTGCCCGACAGACCCGGAAGCATCAGGTCCAACAGCACCAGGTCCGCACCCGTGCGGTCGAAGGTCTCCAGGGCCACGGTTCCCGTGGGCGCCACGGCGACCTCGAAGCCCTCCTTGCGCAACATGTACGACAGGGCGTCGCTGTACGATTCCTCGTCCTCGACAACGAGTACGCGCGTCACTGTGCCGCCTCCTGACGGTCGGTGTTCCGGGAGGCGTCGGCCCCTCGGCTCTCGGGTCTGGGCAGACGCAGTGTGAACGTCGACCCGGACCCCTCCTTGCTCCACACGTTCACTTCTCCACGGTGGTGGGTCATGATGTGCTTGACGATGGCCAGGCCGAGACCGGTTCCGCCGGTGGCCCGGCTCCGAGCGGCGTCCACTCGGTAGAACCGCTCGAAGATCCTTTCCAGGTCCTGCTGGGGAATCCCGATCCCCTGGTCCGCGACGCTGATGTCGACGCTGGTCCTGGACACGCCCACCGAGACGGCGACGCGCGTGTTCTTCGGACTGTAGGCGACGGCGTTGGCCACCAGGTTGCGCAGGGCCGTCCCGAGCAGGCCCTCGTCGCCGAGGACGGTGACTCCCTCCGCGCCGCTGCCGACCAGCTCGATCCCCTTGGCGTCGGCCGGCATGCGCACCGCGTCGAGCGCCTCCTCCACGACGGCGCCGAGGTCCACCCGGGTCGGCTCGGCCATCGGCTCCGCGCCCTGGATGCGCGAGAGCGTGATGAGGTCCTGGATGACGGCCGTCAGGCGGGACGCCTCGGTCTGCATGCGCTCGGTGAAGCGGCGCACGGCCTCGGGGTCGTCGCTGGCGTCCTGTACCGTTTCCGCCAACAGGGACAGTGCGCCGACCGGGGTCTTCAACTCGTGCGAGATGTTGGCCACGAAGTCGCGCCGGACGGCCTCCACCCGCCGGTGCTCGGTCTGGTCCTCCGCCAGGACGAGCACGAGACCGGTGCCGCCCAGAGGGGCCACGCGTACCGCGAAGGACGTGGCGTCGGGGCCGAACTTGCGGACGGCCACCTCGATGTCCGTCTCCCTGATCACCCCGTCGCGCCGGACCTGCCTGGCCAGGGCCAGGAGTTCGGTGATGACGAGTTCCTCGCCCCGGACGATGCCGAAGGCGCGGGCCGCGGACGAGGCGCGCAGGACGCGGTCGGCGGAGTCGAGCACGACGGCGGAGGAGGGAAGCGCGGAGAGCACCTCGGCGATCCCGGGTGGCAGAGTGCTGCCGTCGGGATGAGGCGGGTCCGGCGTCCGGCGGTCGACCGCGCGGGCACGGAAGAAGGGACCGGCGAGGACACCGAAGACGATGCCTGTCACGAGTCCGAAGATGCCGGTCACGGCAGCGAGTAGTTCCCCTTGCACGGTTCGATCGTAAACGGACGGACTCGGTCTTTACCCTCTGAGGCACCGCGACACAACCGAGCTTCTTCCACCGTTCACCGACTCTTGGCCGACACTTCAATCAACCACTGGGAGCATTGACGCCATGCGAGATACCTACCACGAGGACCTCGACAGCCTGAGCGAACGCCTGGTCGAGATGACCAGGCTGGCCCGGCACGCGGTCGCCCGCGCCACCACGGCGCTGCTCGACAGCGACCTCACGGCCGCCCAGGAGGTCATCTCCGGCGACGAGGCGATCAACCGCCTCGACCAGGAGATCGAGGACACGGCGTTCAGCCTGATGGCTCGCCAGCAGCCGGTCGCCTCGGACCTGCGGATGATCATCACGTCGCTCTACATGCGCGGCGACCTGGAGCGGATGGGCGACCACGCGGTCCACCTGGCGAAGATCGCCCGGCGGCGCCACCCGGACTCGGCGATCCCCAAGCCGGTCCGCTCGATCGTGCTGGAGATGGGCCACCAGGCGGAGATGCTGGTGACCAAGGCCGGCGAGGTCATCACCGAGCGCGACCCCGACACCGCGCTGGAGCTGGACAAGGACGACGACCGGATGGACCGGCTGCGCCGCAAGCTCCTGCAGCGGATCCTCACCCCGGGCTGGGAGTACGGGGTGGAGGCCACCATGGACGTGACGCTGGTCGGCCGCTTCTACGAACGCTTCGGTGACCACGCGGTGCACGTCGCGGACAACCTCGTGTACATGGTGACGGGCGAGAAGCGGGAGGACTACGAGCCGGAGTCGTGATCCGGGCCGGGGGCGGGGTCCGTGCCGGTGCGGAACGGGTCCGTGCGCCCGCTCGGCGGTGAGGGGTACGGGCGCCGGCCGACCTGTGGCGAAATCGTGATATGTATCGCTCCGGCGCGGGGAACCCTACCGGTTCGCGCCCCGGCACGCTTCACCGGCCCCCTCCCTCGGACGTGCGGGTCGCCCAGGCCAGTAGGGGTCTGAGCGCTCACTGACCTGGCCCGACCCCGTGTCCGAGCTGTTCGGGTACACTTTGTCAAGCCCCAAAAAGGTACCCTTGACCTGCGTGTTCGCAAACCTATTAGGTACGTTAAGTCACAGATTCGTGGTATCCTTGTGGTAGCGGAAGGGGTACCTGTCACATGGCTTTCAAGGTCGGCGACACTGTTGTCTACCCCCATCATGGGGCTGCTCGTATTGAAGCGATCGAGACTCGCACCATTAAGGGCGAGGACAGAAGCTATCTCGTTCTGAGGGTCGACAAGGGCGATCTGACGGTGCGTGTGCCCGCCTCGAACGCCGAGGATGTCGGCGTTCGCGACGTGGTGGGTCAGGAGGGCCTGGACAAGGTCTTCGAGGTGCTTCGCGCACCGCACACCGAGGAGCCCACCAACTGGTCCAGGCGCTACAAGGCGAACCTGGAGAAGTTGGCGTCGGGCGATGTCAACAAGGTCGCCGAGGTCGTTCGGGACCTCTGGCGCCGGGACAAGGAACGCGGTCTGTCCGCCGGTGAGAAGCGGATGCTCGCCAAGGCGCGGCAGATTCTCGTCAGCGAACTCGCACTGGCGGAAAAGACCAACGAGGACAAGGCGGAAGCCCTCCTCGACGAGGTTCTGACGGGCTGAGGGCACGGTCGTAGAATCGCGTAATTGATGACGAATATGCCTCGGGTGGGCGTCGGAACCGACGTCCACCCGTTTTCTCCTGGACGAACCCTTTTCCTGGCCGGATTGGAATGGCCCGGAGAAGACGGGGTCAGCGGCCATTCCGATGGCGACGTGGCCGCGCACGCGGCCTGCGACGCGCTGCTGTCGGCCTGCGGGCTCGGGGACCTCGGATCCAACTTCGGCACGTCCGACCCGCGGTGGAAGGGCGCGTCCGGTGCCGCCCTGCTCACCGAGACGGTGGCGCGCGTGCGCGCGGCCGGGTTCGAGATCGGCAACGTGGCGGTCCAGATCATCAGCAACCGGCCCAAGTTCGCGCCACGGCGCGCGGAGGCCGAGAAGACGCTGTCAGAGGTCGTGGGAGCGCCCGTGAGCATCTCGGCGACCACGACCGACGGGCTGGGCCTCACCGGGCGTGGAGAGGGCATCGCGGCCGTCGCGACGGCCCTCTGCGCACCCGAGCACTGAGCGGCCGGGCGGACCCGTACGACACCAGGGCCCCGGGGCGTACACACGGCAGGAACGTGTGCGCGCCCCGGGGCCCTTCGTCGTGCCCTGGGCCGGCCCGGGGAGGAGCCGCGGCGGAGCTACTCCTCCGGGCGCAGGGGCTCGCTGCGCACGCGTCGGGAGGGCGGCTCGGCCGAGGAGAGGTCCGGCAGCTCGGGCCGCGGCGGCTTGAGCACCATCGGCCGCTTCTCCACGGGTGTGCGCAGTGCCCGCTTGCGCAGGGCGGGGCGCTCCGGCGCGGTGGCGGGCCGTGGATCGGGATCCGTGCCCGTCACGGGGCGGGCGTCGTCTCCGTGCGCCGAACCGTCCGCGGCGGAGGCTTCCGGCTCCGCCGGTGGTCCGGACGCCGGTTCCGCCACGGCGTCGTACTCGGGCTCTCTGTCGGCTTCTGACCGCGGCTCCGTCCCGCGGGCGGGCGCCTCCTCCGGACGCGTCGGCTCCGGCTCCGGCTCCGGAGCGGGGCTGGCCGCGCCGGGAGGGACCGACCCCGAGAAGCGGGGCGGACGGGGCGCCCAGGACTCCACGGCGGGTCGTGGAGGGGCGGGAGGGACCGGTCCGGGGGCCTCCGGCTCGGAAGGGGCGATGCGGAAGGCGGCGCGCACCTCCGGGCCCGTGTCGTGGTCGAGAGCGGGTACGGGCGTCGGTTCCGCGGGCGCGGCCGGCGTGGGCGCGGCGTCGGTACGGTCGGGTCCGTGCCCGTCCCGGGGCTCGTCCGGGTCCTCGTCGGGCGGGGTCCACACCGGAGGGACGTAGTCGTCCAGCACGGTGGTCTCCGCCTCCTCCTCCGGCGGTTCCCAGAGGTCACCGCCCGGGTCGGACCCCACCGGTGCGAGGGGCTCGGCCGGGGTGTCGTCCTGGGTCGGCGCGTCGACGACCGCTCCGTCGTCGGCCGGGGTCCGGACCGGACGAAGCGTCGGCTCGTCCCGCGAGGCGTCCGGCTCCGGCGTCGCGGCGGGAGCCGAGAAGGCGGTCGACGCCGTGCGGTCGTCCGGTCCCACGTCTTCGGCGGAGGGCTCCGTCCGGACCTCCGCCTCCGCCGTCGCGGCGGGCCCGTCCTGCGAGCCGTCCGGCCGAGCGACGGACGTCGGTGCCGCAGCCGATGCGGCGGGTTCGTCCGGGAGTTCCTCGGTGTCCTCGTCGCCCTCGGCGTCGTCCGGGGCGGGAGCGGGCACCGCGGGGTCGCCGGGTGCGTCGACCGCGGATGCGGACGAGAGTCGTTCCTCCCGCGGCGCGGCGGGGTCGTCGACGGGCGCGAACGCCTCCCCGTCCTGGTCGTCCGCCCACAGGGACACGGGCGCGGGGGCCGGACCGGGGGCCGGTGCCTCGGCCTCAGGAACGTCCTGGGGCGCCTCGGCCTCGTCGGTGGTGGGGTCGCCGGGCGGGGGTTCGTGCTGGAAGCCCTCGTCGGCGAGGTGGTCCGCACGGGGCGGGACGTCATCGGTCCCGGCCTCGACGGGCGCGGGCGCGGCCGCACCGGGCACCACAGGGACCGTCTCGACGGCGCGCCTGATCGGGTTGTCGCCCCGGCTGGAACGACGGGGCAGCGGAACCGTCGGGACGGAGACCTCCGCCTCGTCCGGGCCGTTCGCCGCCGGGTCCGCCTCGGGGCCGGACGCCTTCTCGGGCGCGTCGTCCCCAGGAGCAACGGGTTCCGCCCGAAGGCGACCCACGGGCGGTGCGTCGTCCTCCACCGGTGCGTCGGACCGGACGGCCGGCGAGGTCCGGATGGCGGTGTCGTCGGCGGCGCCCAGACGCAACAGCCGTGCGCTGAGGGCGTCTTCGTCCTCGTCTGCGACCTCGTCCTCGTCGTCGTCGAACTCGTCCTCGGCCGGGGCGACCGCCCGGGCGGGCAGCACCGTGGTGCGGTCCTGTGCGGGACGCGGCCGCGGGGACACGCGTCGCCGGCGCCGGATGTGCGCGCGCACGGTCAGCCACAGCAGGAAGGCGACCAGGAGCGCGGCCAGGGGCGCGACGGCGACGATGACGTTGGCGACGCGCTGGCTCACCGACTCCACGAGCCGGAGGTTGTGCAGGAGCATGGCGGCCGCGGCCAGCAGGACCAGTGCCGGGATCAGGACGACGTCGACCCACAGGCGCTGTCTCGGCCGCGCCTCGCGCAGCATGTAGCTGACCCAGAAGGCCATGAGGACCAGCAGCGTGTAGGTCGCTGGGAACACGTGTGCCAGGGGGCTCGCCTCGTGCCCGCCGTACTCCGCGAACTGGAAGATGCCGTGGTAGGAGATGACGAGGGCGCACACGGCGATGACGCCGACGAACAGGGCGCCACCGACGAGAGCACCGGCTCCCGAGCCGCGACCTGCGGGCCGACCGTTCCGTGTCCCTGTCTCGGGGGCGTTGTTGTAAGGGGCCATCGCCATCGCAGCGTAGTCCAGCCGGTGGCGCTAACACGAGATTCCGACCGATTACGGTCGCTTCCCGACCGGGTGATCTCGTGTCGTTCTGTGGGCGTTTGTCAGGTTTTGCAAGCCGCAGAACGCGGACACCGGTGGCGGAAGCGAGTTATCCCATGCCCCGATGTCTCGAATACGGTTCAGTCCATATCCGTGTCGTGACCTGTCCGTGAGCCGATTCAGCGTGGCCGTGCTCCGGGTTTGTGACGCGGGTGCGAGGGGAAAGCAGATACGCTTGACAACGTGAGTCTGCGCTTCTATGACACCAGTGCCCGACAGGTCCGAGAGTTCACCCCCCTGCGTGAGGGGTGTGCCTCCCTGTACCTGTGTGGTGCGACCGTGCAGGCACCCCCCCACATCGGGCACATCCGGTCCGGGGTCAACTTCGACATCCTGCGCCGCTGGCTGACGCACCTGGGCTACGACGTCACCTTCTGCCGCAACGTCACCGACATCGACGACAAGATCATCAACGTCGCCGCGGCCGAGGGCGTGCCCTGGTGGAAGGTGAGCGAGCGCAACCAGCGCGCCTTCACCCACGCCTACGACATCCTGGGCTGCCTGCCGCCCACCGTCGAACCGCGGGCCACCGGCCACGTCCCCGAGATGATCGACCTCATGCGGCGGCTCATCGACGCCGGCCACGCCTACGCGGCCGACGACTCCTCCGGTGACGTCTACTTCGACGTGCGCTCCTACCCGCGCTACGGGGAGCTGTCCAACCAGCGCCCGGACCAGGTCACGGAGTCTCCCGACGCCGCACGCGACAAGCGCGACCCCCGCGACTTCGCGCTGTGGAAGGGCGCCAAGCCGGGCGAGCCGAGCTGGGACACCCCATGGGGCCGCGGTCGGCCCGGCTGGCACCTGGAGTGCTCGGCGATGGCCACCAAGTACCTGGGCCCGACCTTCGACATCCACGGCGGCGGACTGGACCTGGTCTTCCCGCACCACGAGAACGAGCTGGCGCAGTCGCGGGCGGCCGACGACGGTTTCGCGCGCTACTGGCTGCACAACGGCCTGCTCACCGTGGGCGGCGAGAAGATGAGCAAGTCGCTCGGCAACTCCCTGCTCATCCCGCAGATGGTCAAGAAGGTCCGGCCGGTGGAGCTGCGCTACTACCTCGGCCAGGCGCACTACCGGTCCAACATCGACTACTCCGACACCGCGCTCCAGGAGGCCGCGGCCGCCTACCAGCGGATCGAGGGCTTCGTCACGCGTGCCGTCGAAATAGCGGGAGAGGTCGTCCCGGCCGCGGACGTGCCCGCCGAGTTCGCCGCAGCGCTGAACGACGACCTCGGGGTCTCGCAGGCGCTCGCCGTCGTGCACGGGCACGTACGCGAGGGCAACACCGCTCTGCACGCGGGCAGCAAGGAGAAGGTCGCCGAACTGGCCGGGCAGCTGCGCACGATGCTCGACATCCTCGGAGTGGACCCGCTCAGCGAGCAGTGGGCCAGCGAGGACCAGGGGCTGCGCGAGGTCGTCGACGCCTTGGTCGCGGTCGCCCTGGAGCAGCGCCAGGCGGCCCGTGCCCGCAAGGACTACGCGGCGGCCGACGCGATCCGTGACCAGCTCGCCGAGGCGGGCGTGGTGGTCGAGGACACCCCGCAGGGACCGCGCTGGGACCTGCGGCGCGGCTGACGAAGGACACGCGCGGTGGCGCGGCGGCGTTAGTCTGGAAGTTCGCCGCCGCCCTCGCGCTGGTCGGCGGATTCCACCAGCCGGACACACGAGTGCTTCCGGCATGCTCGCGCGATGATGTACGGGGAGGCGGCGACCATGCCGGCGAAGAAGAGCAAGAAGGGCCCGACCAAGGGCAGCGGCGGCAAGAACAAGCGTTCCCTGGAGGGCAAGAGCGGTACCCTGCCCGCCAAGGAGCGGCACTGGTACCAGGGCAAGCAGCGCGCCCGCGCGGCCGGCCGACCGGCCCAGCCCGGTGACAAGCCCGGGCCGCGCAACGAGCGCCGCGGTGAGGGCGCCGACCTGCTGATCGGGCGCAACCCGGTCGTGGAGGCGCTGCGCGCGGGCATGCCCGCCACGCGGCTGTTCCTGTCCAACAGCCTCGACCCCGACGACCGGGTCAACGAGGCGGCCAAGCTGGCCGGCTCCCAGGGCGTGGACATCGTCGAGGTGAACCGCACCGACCTGGACCGCCGCTGCGAGAGCAACGGGCTGCCCGACGCCACCCACCAGGGCATCGTGCTCCAGGTGCGGCCCTACCAGTACTGGGCGCCCGAAGGGCTGCTCGACGCCGCCCTGGAAGCGGACACCCCGCCGCTGGTCGTCATGCTGGACGGCGTCACCGACCCGCACAACCTGGGCGCCATCGCGCGCTCGGCCGCGGCGTTCAACGCGCACGGGATCGTCATCCCCGAGCGGCGCTCGGCGAGCGTCACCATGACCGCGTGGAAGACCTCCGCGGGCACGCTCGCCCGCCTGCCCGTGGCCCAGGCCACCAACCTGACGCGCACGCTGGAGACCTTCAAGAAGGAGGGCCTCTTCGTCGTCGGCCTCGACGCCGAGGGCGACACGCAGCTGCCCGATCTGGAACTGGCCACCGGCCCGCTCGTGGTCGTGGTGGGCTCCGAGGGCAAGGGGTTGTCGCGTCTGGTGCGCGAGGCCTGCGACGTGGTGGCGAGCATCCCGATCGGTGGTGCGGAGTCCCTCAACGCCTCCGTCGCCGCGGGCGTCGCCCTGTACGAGGTCGCCCGCCGCCGAGGCGCGTCCGCCTAGGACACCGACGGGCCCCGGAGCAGGCTCCGGGGCCCGCCCCCGCTGGGGCACCATGCGGCCCCCGCAGGCCGGTCCCGTGGCCGGCGTCGGACCGGTGGACGGCCGACGCGGGGCCGGGCCGGGGACCGAGCGCCTCCGACGAGTACGCCGGGTGGGAGGGTGCACCGCGCCCTGTACCGCGTCACACGTCTGAGGGAGCTTCTGGCGGGCCCCGATGCGCGGGCGAAGGGTCTCGCCCCGGGGATGTCCGGACTCGTGCACGGCCGAGTAGGCCTGTGGGCGTTCGAACCGGTACCATTCGGGTGGACGCGCCCGAGGTCGTCAGGCTTTGGGAGCCCGCCAGCGTAGCTCAATTGGCAGAGCAATCGCCTTGTAAGCGATAGGTTAGGGGTTCAAGTCCCCTCGCTGGCTCTCACATGGTCTGACCTGGGACATCTTCAGGCGGAGCCGCTTCGCCGACAGCCCGGAGAGGTCTCGCTTCCGGGCACCCCGCGTGTACGCCGGGGACCGCGCAACCTGGCCGCAGGAACCCTGAAGACCCACGTCGACTCCTTCGTCCTGACCCCGTATGCCGCCGGTCACGGTCAGGCCGTTCCCCCATGTGGCCCTCGAGGACTGCGGCTACTACGTTCGCTGGCTCTTCGATCACCCGGAGCGGTCCAACGGCATGGACCTCGAAGTCGCTATCGAACACGTGGCCTACACCGGCATGGCGGCGGCGTTCGAGAAGGTCACCGGGCATCCGGCGCAGTACATCGACACTGATCTGGATACGTACTGGAACAGCCCGGACCTGAGGGGGATCGCTGACCACCCCGCCGGATGCAACGCCGATCACGGGCAAGCTGTGGAGCGGGGAGGGGTCAAGACGCACCCGAGCACGTGGGGGCGCCGTACCGCCGTGACCAGCCCGTGTCAGGGGGGATCGGACGTCACGAGTTCGAGCTGAGTCGGGGGCGACTCCGTCGCGTCGTGTCGAGGACTCCGGGTCTTCGCACGCTGGCCGAAGCGGACCCAGGCCAGCTCCCGTGCCCGGCGCCGGTCGAGCACGAGCAGACTGCGTGCGCCCGGCGCGAACGCCGCGGGCCCGTGCCGGGTGACCGCACGCAGCTGCCGCCAGCGCCGCGAATGCACCCGGTGGCTGCGCTCGGTCACCCGTCGCCCCCGCGCGTTCTGCCCGGTCAGGGCCTCCGCCGGCGTGGCGTCGATCATCAGCACGTGCACCTCGTACCGGCGGAGGCGGCAGAGCAGCGCGAGTAGCACGCGGACCGGGCGACGGGTCCCGCACTCGTGCACCACCACCGGGCCGCCGCGCAGCGCCGCGGCCACCCGGGCCAGGTGCAGTACGTGCACCACCCAGCGCCACAGGGGGTAGGGGGCCGGGCCGAGCAGCGGTCGCAGCCGGTACCGCGACTGCAGCGAGTCGATCACTCGCACACCGTCCGCGGTGAGCACGGTCCGCTTCTCATCCCCGCGCAGACCGAACAGCCGCCGCAGCAGGGTGCTCTTGCCGGCGCCGGGCACCCCTGTGACCAGAACCAGGGACCGCCGAGGGTAGACCGCTCCGCACACCGTCGCGTCCCTCATCGTGGGCGCATGCGTAGGCACGGCGCCAGCACCGTCCACTGAGCGTCTGCCGGAACTCCCCGAGTCACGAGACATGATCACCGCATGACCCTGATCCGCTGGGGAGACACGTCCTGGCGTTCGGGCCGAAGGCGCTTTGACGGCCGCCCCGCCGGGGGCGTTGGCTCGTCCGACCCTCCCGCTCTGAGCCGGATCTCCGCGTGCCCGACGGCCGCCCGGCTGTCGGCGACACGTGCACACCGGTTCTGGCACGGAGTCGGTGCAACGCCGGCGTCAGTCGGGGTCGCCCCCGCGGTGATGCGAGGTGTCCCTCGTGCCACCCACAACCTGTTCTCCCCTCATCGCCTCAGCCGCGAGCAGCCGCGTCTCCCGCTGCCGGTCTCGGCGGTGCTGCCTCTGGGTCGGGTCCGCAGCCGCTGTGAACGCCGCCCGGCCGAGACCCCTGCCCGCGGACGGCTCCCCGCTGGGCCGACCGACGGGCCGCCGGTCCCGCGCCCGTGCCGGTAGGGTAGTGCCGGTATAGTTATTGGTTGCCTCGGTGCGTGGTTCCCGCCTCGTCGCATGTGTTGGGTGCGGTGGATCCGGCCCCCGCAGCAGCCAGTGCAAAGGAATGGCGAACCACGGCGTCGCGGTGCTGACGGTTCTCCATGTCCGTCGGAAGAGCCCAGGCCAGGGGACGACGGTCCATGGGAATTTTACCGGTTCAGGTTGTGGGCGGCGAGAATTCCGAACCTTCGGTGCGCAGGCGCCCTCACGTCATGTGTCGTCGGTCCAGGCGCCACCGGGGAACATGACGGGAGGCACGGATGCGCGGCCGCACGGGGTCTGCGAGCGGTGGGACGTGCGTGAAAGGCTAGAGTCAGCGGAAAAGGGTGCCCCCTTTCGGGAACGCCTGACGCGCGTTCCGCCGTGTCCGTAGGCCGTTGTGGAACGAGGTCCGCGTGGTGGGCGAATCGCCTCCGATTCGGGTTCTGATCGTCGACGACCAGGTCCTCATGCGCGAGGGCCTGCGCAAACTGCTGGAGATCGAGCCGGGGATCGAGGTGGTCGGCGCCGCCGTCGACGGGGCCGAAGCACTCGCGCTGCTGACGTCTCCCGAGGGGGCGGCCGTCGACCTCGTCCTGGCCGATGCCCGGATGCCCGTGATGGACGGCGTGACCATGATCGAACGGTTGCGTGAGGACCGTCCGGAACTGCCCGTGGTCGTCCTGACCACGTTCGACGAGGACGAGTTGGTCCTCGGCGCGCTGCGTGCCGGTGCCAAGGGCTACCTGCTCAAGGACACCATGCCCGAGCACCTGGCGGACGCCGTGCGCAGGGCGGCGCGCGGTGAGTTCGTGCTGGGGAGCTCGGCCACGGAGAGCCTGGTCGGTGTCCTGCTCAAGGCTCCCGGCGACGTGGTCGCCGAGGCTGAACGCGAGGACGGGGGGTCGGCCGCCGGCCCGGGGGAGGGGGTGCTGTCCCAGCGCGAGGAGGAGGCGGCACGCCTCGTGGGAGACGGCGCGAGCAACCGCGAGATCGCCCGCAGCCTGTTCATCTCCGAGGGCACCGCCAGGAACCACGTCACGAACATCCTGCGCAAGCTGAACCTGCGCGACCGCACCAGGCTCGCGCTGTGGGTCAGCGGACGCGACGGCTGACGGCGTCCGTTCCAGGCGGGGCGGCGTTCACGGCTGGTGGAGCCGACTCCGTTCGTGGGTCCGGCCCACCGGGAAGCGCGCCCGCAGCCGGACGCCTCCCTCGGGTCCCCTCCCCTCCACGCTCAGGTCGCCGCCGACGGCCCCGATGCGCTCCCTGAGCCCCCGCAGTCCACCGCCCCCGGCGAGCCGGTCGGGCGTGGACCCGCTCCCGTTGTCGCTCACGTCCACCTCGATCCCGTCGGAGCACCGCACCCGGACCAGGACCCGGTCGGCGCCGGAGTGGCGTAGCGCGTTGGTCAGGGCTTCCTGCAGCGTTCGGTAGCACGCGAGTTCGGTCTCGTCCGAGATCGGCGGCCACTCACCGTCCTGGGTGAGGCCGATGTCGATGTCGGGGCCCGAGAGCGACTCGGCGAGGGAGCGCATCGCGTCCGCGCCCGTACGGCCGTCCAGCGTCAGCGGGCGCAGGGCGCGCACCCAGCGCCTGGTGTCCTGGAGCGCCTCCCGAGCCAGCCGCTGCGCGTCGTCCACCTCCGTCCACGCCTCCTCGGGACGCAGCGCGCGGAAGCGCTTGGCGTTGGCCAGGGCCAGGTTGATCACCGTGAGGTGGTGGCCGACGGAGTCGTGCATCTCACGGGCCATGCGCGTGCGCTCGGCGGTGACGGTCAGATCACGGACCCGGTCGGCGTACCCGCGCAGCTCACCGTGGGCCAGTTCGAGCTCCGACATCAGCTCCTCCCTCTCCTGGGCACCCCGCCGCGCCTGCATGAGCGCCCCGAAGACGATGAGCACGGCCAGAGCCTGGAAGGCCACGAGTGCCGTACTCAGCAGCGCCGCGGCGGGGGTCTGCCACGGGCTGACGATGACGGTGACGAACACGGTGAGCGCCACGGTCGCGATGTAGGCGACGGCGGCGGGGGTGCCGAAGACCAGGACGGCGTTGCAGATGGCGAGCATCATCAGCACGAACGAGGGGAACCCGCCCCACAGGAGGAAGTACAGGGTGCCCGCGTAGAAGCACAGGGCGGCCGCCCTGTGCCGTCCTCCGGTGGCGGCAGACCAGGGAACGGCGAGCCAGAGCGCCGAGAGCAGCACCACCGCGGCGAGGCTGGAGATCCTCAGGGGGTCCCATGCCTCCTCCGGGAGCCGGATGGCCTGCGCGCCGTCCGATCTGAGTACGGGAGAGACGGCGTTGATGAGCGTGAACAGTGCCATCGCCGTCCAGAAGAACAGCGAGAGGACGCGCGGTGCGCGCTCTCCATCGAAAGCGAGCCATTCCTGCGCCAGGCCATTCCCTCTTTCGCTCATGGGCGACAACATATCCGACCCGCGCACGGGCGCAATTCATGTCCGGTTCACATGACACCAGGCACGCGAGGGGCCCTGGTCAGGCGTGCGTCTTCGTGACGTCAGGTCGATGCGTGCCGGAGCGGAACGTTCCTAGAGTGGTCTGAGAAGAGTTTCCAGGAGGTGGAAGAATGGCAGAAGAATCCGTCTGCCTCGCAGTTTCCGGCCCGTCTCGACGCACACTCCCGAGACTGCTCCAGGAGGAGCCGCGCATGACCGCCGGTCTCATTTCCGGGTGCCTTCGGATCAGTGGGCCGACGCTTTCCGCCCCTCTACGCACACCGCGGGAGGCCGGTCCGGTCGTACCGACGAGGGCGGCGACGCGTATCCACGCCCGTGTGGACCAGCGTGTCCTTCCGCTGGGCGTGAGCGGTGTACCGCGGCCGGCGGGTCGGGAGGGCGTCACCTCCCGGGGCGGCCGCGCGGACACGGGAGCGGGGGGAGGTCCCCGTGGAGCACGGATCTGAGCCCCCGGCACTCCGAGTGCCCGTCACCGGCATCGTCTGCACGGTGGTCTGCCTGCTGGCGATGGCGGGGATCACATGGGCGGCCTGGGACATGCTGCCCGCGGTGGTGGCCACGCGCGAGGCGAGGGGAGGGCGCGATGCCGTCGAGGTGCCCCGCCTGCTGTTCGTCTCGCTGGGTCCCGCCGCCGCGGTGCTGGTCGCCGCCCTGGCCGTGGCGGCATCTCCGCTGGACCGCGCGATCGAGCGGCGGCTGGGACTGACGGTCGGCGGGGACGCCCGGGCCCGTGCCCGTAGCCTCAACGCCGTGCTGGTCGTCATGGGGCTGCTCTTCCTCGCCGTGCACTGCCTGGTGATCGCGGTGGGCACCGACGGCCCCGTCCCCGTCGCTCCCCTCGCCGCCGCCCTCGCGGGAGTGGTGCTCGCTCTGGTCGGTGTGCTGGTACCGGTGTCCGCACGGTCGTGGGCGATGCCCGAGAACCGTTCCCACCGGTTATGGGCCGGGGCCTGGCGGAGGGCGCAGCCCCTGGCCGGTGCGGCGATGGTCGTTTCGGGGGGCCTGCTCACCGCGGTGGGGCCCGCCGCGTTCGTCCTCCTGCCCGGTCCGCTCCTCGGAGCGCTCGTGATGGCCGCCGCGGTGCTGGCGGCCACCCTGGTGCCCTTCGGACTGGCGTTGGCGCGTGCCGTCGGCGAGGTGCGCCGAGGCGGACCGGGAGGCGGCGACGCGCCCACGTGAGCACGACGGTGAGGGGTGGACCCCGCGGTGCTCAACGCCGCGCCGTCACGAGGGCGCGGACGAAGACCGCGGGCTCCACCCCGTCCCGCGCTCCTTCACACCCGTTTCGTGCGGGTGGCTCCGGTTCGCCTTCCGCGGCGGCGCGTGCCCAGCTCGTAGATCATCACCAACAGCAGCCACAGCACGGTGAGGGGAATGACGAACCACAGCATCGCGGTGCTGAAGGGCTCCAGGGCCTCATGCTCGGTGGCCTCCACCACCAGGTAGATGATGTAGGCGGCGTAGAAGCCGACGAGCAGTGCGCCCTCCCATCGGGCCACGTCCAGCTTGGTCAGCGCGATGGGCAGCAGCACCAGGGACACCGCCACCATGATCGGCAGGTCGAACCGCAGGGCCGCCGACGCGACGGCGATCCCCTCGGGGGAGATGAGGGCGGTCAGACCGAGCACCGCGCCGATGTTGAACACGTTGCTGCCCACGATGTTGCCCACGGCCATGTCGCGCTCGCCCCGCAGCACCGCGACGACACAGGTCACCAACTCGGGCAGCGACGTCCCGATCGCGACCACGGTCAGCCCGATGAGCAGGTCGCTCACTCCCAGCGCCGTCGCGATCGCGCTGGCCCCGTACACCAGCAGCCGCGCCCCCGCCACGAGCAGGGCCGTGCCCAGGACCACGAGCACCACGTCCGCCATGACCGACCGCGCGCGCGTGGTGCCGTGGACGGGGACGGCGGAGTCCACCCGCCCGGCGGCGGTTCCGTCCTTCGCGCGACGCCGGGAGACGAGGACCGTGACGGTGACGTAGACCGCCAGGGCCGCCAGCAGCAGGGCGCCCTCCACTCGGCCCAGGTTCCCGTCCAGGGCCATCAGGAGCACCGCCACCGACAACAACGCCATCACCGGGATGTCGGCGCGTACGACCTGCGAGTTCACCGCCAGGGGCACGAACAGCGCCGCCGCCCCGAGTACCAGCAGGATGTTGGCGATGTTGCTGCCCACGACGTTGCCCACGGCCAGACCCGGGTACCCGGAGAGCGCGGCGTCGGTACTGACCGCCAGCTCCGGTGCCGATGTCGTGAAGGAGACCACGGTCAGGCCCACGACCAGCGAGGACATCCCCAGTGTCCGTGCCAGAGAACCGGCGCCCCGGACGAGGGACTCCCCTCCGGCCACCAACAGAACGAATCCCGCCACCAGAGCGAGAACCACCAACGCGCTCACATGAACCTCTCGATCGCTCACCCCGCCGAGCCCGGGAACAGCCGTTCCCCGCAGGGTCTTCCATGCAGGCCATCAGGTATCCGCCGAACGCGCCGTGGTGCGTTCCTGCCGGGACCGGCGGAGGCCGTGTCCCCCGACGGAGCCTCCGTGCCGGGCTCCCCGCGCAGAGACCATGGCGGGGAGGAACGGACAGGACGATCAGCCCTTCACTGATCGGTGTCCACGGTGCGTACGGTCGCGTAGAGCAGCATGTCACGCCGTCGGCCGCGACCCCGCGCCCCCGGGAGGAAAGGGCCACCGAGTATCCGACGCCTCGGCGGGGGAGGCGTTCGGAGGCGGGGATCCGATCGTCGGAACGTAGGGGTCGGTCGACAGTTCCCGGGCCATCGGCACGGCGGGTGCGGCCGGTCGGCGAAGCATGACACGGCCATGCGATGGCGGTGTCACCGGCCAAGGTGGCAGGGGTGGGAGAGTCACGGACCCGGTATCGACTAGGGGAAGACGGTCTCACTCCCCGGTCGGCGGGAGGTTCCGGGGCACGGTTCTGCGATGGAGGCCCTCGACGTGTACGGGTAGGGCGGAACGCCCTCGGAGGACGACATCCACCCGAGAGCGGAGCGGTTCATCGGTCATGCGCGGGGCGATGACACGCTGGGCGGAGCGGGTGCGGGCCCACCATGCCTCCCGTCGGGCCGGAGGTGTGTCCAGCGCGGCGCCGGCGGGCCGGGCCGGTGGAGCGGGGAGGCGGGGTGTGGGGGGAGGGAACCGGCATCAGTGCTGTGCTGCTGGGGTGGTCTCCAGTGGTCCTGCGGCGAGTGGCTGCTCCTTGTGGCCCCAGGCTTGAACCAGCGCGGGCGAGAGATCCCAGAAGTCCGGGTCCTCCAGCAACAGGTAGGCCGCGCTGAGCTCGGCCTCCGTGAGGTAGCCCTTGCCGATGAGCTGGTCATGGGACATGGTGATCGTCAGGCGCCAGAAGTCCGCGAGCGGAGTGCCGCCGCGCAGGTTCTGCGTGACCGTGTTCGCTCCCACCTCGCTGAAGCCGAGCTTGGCGAACGATCCGGGGTGCGTGCGCGCCCACCAGCTGTCCGTGCCCAGACTTCGGCGGATGAGGTCGCTCCAACGCCGGAGGACCTGTCGGTAGACGGGGTGGGGCGAGCTGTCGATGGGGAACCAGCAGAACGACTCGATGAGGACGAATCCGCCCGGCGCCAGCCAGGACCTCATCCGGCGGAGTACCTCGTCCCGTTCGGGGAGGTGGCTGAGCACGAGTCGGGCGTGGATGACGTCGAAGGAGGACTCCGGGAACTCCCCGCTCGTCACGTCGTGCCTGAGGACGGTGATGTTGTCCTCCGGGAGACCGCGCAGGCCCGAGGTGTCGATGTCGGTGGCCACCACCTCGCCGTCGACCGCTCGCTGTGCCAACCAGCGGGCGATCGACCCGGTCCCCGCGCCCACTTCGAGGCAGCGGGCGTCCGGCCGTACTCCCAACCGGTCCAGGGTCGTGGTGGCCAGGGGGTCGAAGACGTCGCAGAGGACCTTCAGCCTCCGGGATTCCTGGTCGTCGCGCACGAACAGGCTCTCCCCGTAGTGTTCCATTCTGTTCCTCTCCTCGCGTGGTTCCGGATGCACCGGTTCGGCGCGAAACCGCGCCGAACCGGCGGAGGTGGGTTTCCGTGCGCTGGGTCAGGGCGCGGGGAAAACCTCCCCACTGGGAGTGGGTCGTCGCCGTCCCGTGGGCAACAGCGCCCGCGGAAGCATCGGATATATGCCATTGATCCGAGCCGACCGCGTTCCCAGTGGAATTATTGTCCCTTTTCCGCCTTACGGCCAGACCTGTCTGTTGGTGGCCAAAGCGGTAATAACAAAAATGAAGTCAGACTCCCCTGTTGACAAAGCTCGGATTCCTCCGGAATAGGAGTGGTCGCTGAACGGAGAAACGCCCGCACGAGAGCAGGCCCAGGCCCGGGACGGTGTGACCTGGGCCTGCTCTGGTACGGGCGTTTCGTTGAACGCGCTAGAGGTTGACGCGGGCGAGGTCTCCCTCCGCGTAGCGCGCGCCGACGGCGGGCTGCAGGGTGTCGAGCCGCTCCAGCACCGACCTGGGCAGCTCCACGGCATCGGCCGCGGCGTTCTCCTCGACCCTGGACACGCGCTTGGTGCCGGGGATCGGGGCGATGTCACCGCCCTGGGCGAGCAGCCACGCCAGCGCGATCTGGCCGGGGGTCGCTGCCACCTGCGCGGCGATGTCCGCCACCTGGTCGACCAGGGCGAGGTTGCGTTCGAGGTTGCCCCGGTCGAACCTCGGGATCGAGGTGCGGAAGTCGTTCGCGTCGAGCTGGTCCAGTGATCGGATCCGGCCGGTCAGGAAACCCCTGCCGAGCGGCGAGTAGGGGACGAAGCCGATGCGCAGCTCGCGCAGGAGGGGCAGAAGCTCCTCCTCCGGCTCGCGTGACCACAGCGAGTACTCGGTCTGGACGGCCGTGATCGGATGCACGGCGTGGGCCCGCCGGATCGTCTCCGGGCCGGCCTCGGAGAGGCCGATGTGGCGCACCTTGCCCTCTCTGACCAGATCGGACAATGCGCCGACGGTGTCCTCGATGGGGGTGTCCGGATCGACGCGGTGCTGGTAGTAGAGGTCGATGCGGTCCGTGCCCAGGCGTTTCAGTGATCCCTCGACCGAGGCGCGGACGTTGTCCGGCGTGCTGTCGATGGTGTTGGGGCCGTTCCCGGCGTGCGACACCAGCCCGAACTTCGTGGCGACGACCACGTCGTCGCGTCGGTCGCGCACGGCCCTGCCGACGAGCTCCTCGTTGGTGAAGGGCCCGTAGATCTCAGCCGTGTCGATCAGGTTGACGCCCAGGTCGACCGCACGGTGGATGGTGCGCACCGCCTCGGCCTCGTCGCTGCCCGCGCCGGTGTAGTAGTCGGACATCGACATGGCACCGAGGCCGATGCGGGAGACCTCCAGATCGGCCAGTAGGGCTTTGCGCATGGCGGATGGATCCCTCTCTCGCTGCGTGGGGTGGTCTGGTGGACGGGCGGGGCGAACCTAGACGCCTCCGGCCCGGAGCGTCTGCGCGTCCTCCTTCGCCTTCGCCGTCCGCCGTAGGACGAACAGGAGGGCCAGGCCCGCCGCCGTCAGGAGGAGGCCGTCGACGAGGATCGCGGTGTGGATGCCCGGGAGTTGGGCGGCTCCAGCCGCCTCGGCTCCGATCACGGCGGTGAACACCGCGCTCATCAGGGGGATACCGATCGCGATGCCGACCTGCTGGCTCTGTGTCGCCATACCGGTCGCCATCCCCTGCTGGTCGCTGTCGACGGCCGACGTCGCGATGACCATGAACGCCAGCATCGCCAGCATGGAGAACACGGCGTTCACGAACTGGGTGGCGACGACCGCCAGAATCCAGGACGGGGTGGCCGGCATCACGAGTATCGGCAGCATGAACGCCCCCTGGCCCATCAGGGAGAGCCCGAGGAGCGTGCGAGGCGGGATCTTCTTGATGATGTGGGGGCCGACGATGCCGCCGAGAATCTGACCGATGCCGATCCCCAGAAGGACCAGACCCGCCATGAGGGGCGTGAATCCCAGCACGTTCTGGACGTAGAGGCCGGTGAAGAAGATCAGCGCGGTCTCGCCGCCGAAGATGAACAGCGCGGACATGTTGCTGAACGCGACGTCCGGCATGCGCAGGATGCGCACCGGGACCAGGGCGTCCCTCGTGCGGGACTCCACGGCCCAGAAGCCGGCCAGGAGCACGGCCGAGAGGACCATCGCCGCGACCGAGACGAGGTCCGCTCCGTTCTCGGCCGCCTGCGTGACCCCGTAGATGCCGCAGAACAGGCCCAGGGTGATCAGGACCGCTCCGGGCAGGTCGATCCGGCCGGCGTTATCGGCCTTGCTTTCCGGGACCACGAGCAGGACGACGATGACGGCGAGGATCGCGACGGGGATGTTGATGAAGAACGCCCAGCGCCACGAGAGCGCGTCGGTCAGGACCCCGCCGAGGACGGCACCGACGCTGAAGCCCGAACTCATCATGACGCCGTTGAGTCCGAGCGCCTTGGCCCGAAGCCCGGGTTCGGTGAACGTGGTGGTCAGCAGGGCCAGGGCAGCGGGGGTGACGGCTGCGGTCGCCAGTCCCTGCAGTGTGCGTGCCACGAGCAGCAGGGCGGGCGTGCCGGCCAGGCCGCCGATCACCGAGGCGACGGCCAGGATCAGCATGCCGACGATGAAGATGCGTCGGCGCCCCAGGTAGTCGCCGACCCGGCCGAACACGAGCGTGCAGCCCGCCGCGCACAGCGCGAAGGACGTCACGATCCACTGGAGACCGCCGGCGCTGAAGCCGAGGTCCACCCCGACCCGTGGAAGTGCGACGTTGAGAATGGAGAAGTCGGCGGCCATCAAGAACTGCGATGCGAGCAGAACGACGAGAACGGTGGCCTGGCGTGAGGTCATCCTTGGTGACGACGTGGTTTCCGATGCCTGTTGGGTGGTCATGCCAACAGGTTGAAGGCGTCTCCGCCGCTTAGCCATCCCCCGGCCGTGGATAGCCACGCCAAGGGTAACCACCATTGGGTCAGGCTCGATGATTGACATCGACAACCAGGGAGTGTTCTGCTGCCTATAGTAACCTGAAAGGAGTGGAAGGAAAACACTCCGGAAACAAGAGGTGGGGAATTGGTGGAGAAGATCGGTTTTCCGGCATCATGAGTACGGGGACCCGTTGTGGGATCATGAGGCGGTGATTCAGGACATGGAAGTCGACCTGGGCAATTATCTGCGGCGTATGCGCGAACGGGTCCAGCCGGACGAGATCGGCCTGGTCACCAGGGGGTCGCGTCGGGTACCGGGGCTGCGCCGTGAAGAGGTGGCGGCCCTCGCGGGGGTCAGCCAGCCGTACTACACGAGGCTGGAACAGTCCCAGGTGCCGCACGCCTCCTCCTCGGTCCTGTTGTCGATCGCGCGGGCCCTGGAACTGAGTGACGACGAGCAGGAGTACCTGCTGCGGATCGGTACGCCCGAGACGGTCCGCAAGACGCGGGACATGCCCCCGGACCGGGTCAGCGCGCACACCAGGGCGCTGGTGGGGTCGTTGGGGAACACGGCGGCCGCGGTGCTCAACTACCGGTGCGACATCCTCGCGTGGAACCCGCTGTACCACCGCCTCATCGCACCGCACCTGGACGTGCGTGTGCCGGAGGAACCGTCCACACGCCCGAACGTCATCAAGCTCAACTTCCTCGACGAGAACGTTCGGGGACTGTACGCGGACTGGGCGACCGAGTCGCTCTACAACGTCTCCTACCTGCGGTTCATCGCGGCCGACCACCGCGGCGACACCAGGTTCGCGGAGCTGGTCGGTGAGCTCACCATCAAGAGCCCCGAGTTCGTCGACCTGTGGACCGACCAGCACGTCGCCAACTGCACCGACGGTGTGAAGGTGCTCAACCATCCGGTGGTCGGGCCGGTCGAGCTGATGTACCAGACGGCCGCCCTCCAGGACGGACACCTCCTCAAGATCTACTTCGCGGAGGCCGACTCCCCCGACGACGCGAAGCTGAAGCTGCTCGCGATGGACCCCGGCCTGGACGGCGTCCGGCCCGGCTGACACGGCACGGCTCGTGCGCACGCCCCGGGGGGAGCGTGCGCACGAGTGGTCCCCGGTCCGTCACCGCATCTCGACGGCCATGACCCCCCAGCTGAATCCCGAGCCCGCGGTCGCGATCACGACGACGTCGCCCGCGGACAGCCTGCCGTCCCTTTCGAGGCTCTCCAGAGCGATCAGGGGATCCACCCCTCCCATGTGACCGTCGGCGTCGTAGTTGAACACGCTCCGGTCGGGGCCGGCGCCCATCGCGTCGAGGTAGTCGCGGTGCAGGTCCTGGTTCCCGTGGGTGACGAGGTAGTAGGCCACCTCGTCCGCGCTCACCCCGGCCTCCTCCAGGACCGACCGGGTCAGCGACGTGAAGTTCTCGGTGAAGGCCTCCCCGAGCCCGTCGCGCTTCGCGGTGCGTTCGACCCTCACCCTGCCACCGGCGAGCTCGCCGTAGTAGTAGTCCACCCAGACGGGGTCGGTACGCAGGGCCGATGCGCGGACCTCGTACCTCGCCTCCGGAGCGACGAGGACGGCGGCCGCGCCGTCGGCGAAGTTGAAGAGCTCCACGTATCCGGTGGAGTAGTCGACCAGCTGGCTCAGCCGGTCCGAGATGATCACCAGGGCGGCGCCGTGCTTCCCGGCCCGGACCTGCTCGTCGGCGATGGCCAACGCGGCCGTGCCGGCGTTGCAGAAGTTGGACAACTCGTAGCAGTGGGCGTTGTGGATGCCCAGTTCCAAGGCGATCTTGGCGGCGGGAGACCAGAAGGGCGTCCCCCATTCACTGGACCCGGCGTAGACGACGAGCCCGATCTCGTCCCGCGGAACCGGGTTCTGGGCGAGGAGCTTGGCGGCGGCGTCCCGTCCGATGCTCCAGGAGGTCTGGTCGGGGGCCAGGACGGAGATCCGGCCGGCCGGGATGATCTCGGTGAGCTTGTCGACGTCCTGGCCGGACTGACGGCTCATCTCGTCGACACTGACCTTGTGGGTGGGGATCTCGATGGCGAAGTCGGCAATGCCCATGATCGCTCCGATGCGCTGAGGGGGACTACACGTATTCCACGACGGCGTGCGGGATGTAGGGTTCGGCCAGCCTGGAGAGCTCGTCGGCCTCCAGACGCAGGTCCAGGGCGGCCACGGCGTCGTGCAGGTGCTCGCTCCGGGTGGCCCCGATGACGGGGGAGGCGACGGCCGGCTGCTGGAGCAGCCAGACCAGTGCCACCTGGGCGAGCGGGACGCCCCGCGCCGCGGCGACCTCGCCGACGGCCCGCACCACGGCCCGGTCGGCCCGTTCGGTCGGCCCGTAGAAGCGCTCCTGGATCGGGTCGCCCTCGGTACGCTTCGACCGCGCGTCCCAGTCCCGGGCCAATTTGCCCCTGGCCAGGGGGCTCCACGGGGTCACACCGATGCCTTCGGCGCGGCAGTACGGGATCATCTCCCGTTCTTCCTCGCGGTTGATGAGGTTGTAGTGGTTCTGCATGCTCACGAACCGCGTCCACCCGTGGAGGTCGGCGACGTACTGTGCCTTGACGAACTGCCAGCAGTGCATCGACGACGCGCCGATGTACCGGACCTTGCCGGACCTGACCACGTCGTGGAGGGTCTCCATCGTCTCCTCGATGGGGGTCTCGTGGTCCCATCGGTGGATGATGTACAGGTCGACGTAGTCGGTTCCGAGTCGGCGAAGGCTCGCATCCAGCTCCTGCAGGATCGCCCCGCGGGACAGGCCCCCGGCCAACGGGCCTTCGCGCATCGCTTCGTAGACCTTGGTCGCGATCACGACGTCCTCGCGCCTGGCCGAGCCCCTGACCGCCGCGCCGAGGATCTCTTCGCTGGTTCCCAGCGAGTAGATGTTGGCGGTGTCGAAGAAGTTGATCCCCAGGTCCAGCGCCTCGGCGATGAACCTGGTGCCCTCCTTCTCCGGCAGCGACCACGGATGGGTCCCGAGGGCGGGGTCCCCGTAGCTCATGCATCCCAGTGCCAGCCGTGACACCTTGAGACCGGACGATCCCAGTCGTGTGTACTGCACTCCGTTCCCTTCCGACGGCCCGGTATCGCCCGGGCGCTCTCGTGACCGGGCCGGCCGGGGCCTGTGACGGGCCCCGGCCGGCCGGTGTGCCCTTCGGGCGGGGACCCGTCTCAGTCCTGGATCTCGGTGAGCCGCCCCCAGGAGGCGGTCTCCTCGTCGAGGGGGATGCCCAGGCTGTCGAGGTACATCGCCGTCATGGCGCAGTGCCCGGTGAGGTGGGTGACCTCGGCGATCTCGTTCTGGGAGTAGTGCTCCGCGAGGGTGTGGAAGGCGGCCTCACTGGCCCGGTGCCGCAGGATGCAGTCGTCCACGTACCGGACCAGAGCCGCCCGGCTGTCGTCCATCCGGTCGAAGTAGCCGTCCTCGATGGCCGCGATCTCCTCCTCGCTGAGCCCGGCCTTCAGCGCCAGCGGGTAGTGCAGCCGCCGCTCGAACTCGCTCTCGCGGAGTTTGGCCACCCGCATGACGATGACCTCCCTGTCGAGGTCGCTGAGCAGCCCGACGGTGAAGGAGGCCCCGAGAGCCAGGTGTGGAGCGGCCGACCCCTTGGTGAGCAGGAGCGCACGGGTCAGGTTGGACTGGAACTTCTCGTACACGCTCAGCTGTTCGGCCGACATCTCGGAAACCTCGGTCAGGGTCACGCGGTCGGACATCTCGATCTCTCTTCCAGGTAGTGCGTGGATTCGGTTCGTTGCGTGGTGGAAGCCCCCGTCAGGGGGCCACGGCCGCATGCGGAGCGGGGCGGGCGATGCTCCGCCCGTCCGCGTCGGTGGTGGTGCGGGCGACCAGGCGCCCCAGTTCCTCCGCGTGGTGCGCGGAGGGGCCGCCGTCCATCCGCAGGAGCGCGTCGAGGTGTCCGTCCGGGCGCACGACCAACGCGATCGGCTTCGTGCCGAGCTTGTCGGCCAGCGGCCCCGGCGGGCGCCCTCCCAGATCGGTGATGGCGGCTCCGGCGACCTTCTGCCGAAGGCCGGCGACGAAGCCCGTCCACCGGTCGAACTGGTACTGGAGCCCCGGCCAGAGCAGGATGGTGTACTGGTCGACGGCGAGTGAGGGCATGGTGCTGGTCCTCCGCCACCCGAGGGGAAGGCGCTCGCCCACGGTCGGTCCGCGTCCTCGCCTCCGCCGCCCGTAGTGCGTGTCGAGCTGGGCCAGTCGGGGAGCGAGGAAGTTCTCCAGCAGCCGGGTCGCGGTACCGACCCGGTAGGCGGCGTCCCTGGCGCTGGTCCGGCTCCACGTGGAGTACAGGCCGATCCGAGCGAGCCGGGTCGACAGCGCGGCGACCTCCTCCACAGCGGGCCTGCGCTCCCTGTCGTAGCTGTCCAGGAGGTGGTGTCGGTACCGTCCGTTCACCACACCCGCGAGCTTCCATCCCAGGTTCACGGCATCCTGGATGCCGGTGTTCAGCCCCTGGGCTCCGGAGGGGCTCATCGCGTGGGCGGCGTCGCCGACCAGGAACACCCGTCCGCGGTGGTACGTGTCCGCGGATCTCACGTGGGCGGTGAAGATCCCGCTGAACTTCATCTCCCCGAGTCCGTGGACACCCGGCACCCTCTCCTTGAGCAGCCGTTCGAAGAAGGCGCGGTCCGCGGTGTCGCCCTCGTGGCCTTCGGGGACGCTGGCTCCCACCCGGAACACCCCGTCGCCCAGAGGGGCGAGCACCATGTTCCCCGTTCGCGTCAGGTAGTAGCCGACCTCGCTGCTGGTGGCCTCACCGACCAGGTGGGCGTCGGTGATGGCCAGCCGCGTGCGCAAGGACCTGCCCGCGAACCGGAAGCCGAACTCCGTGCGGACCGTGCTGCCGTACCCGTCGGCGCCGACGACCCAGTCGAACTCCCTGACACGCTCCCGGCCATCCGGTTCCCGGAGACGGCACGTGACCCCGTCCACGGACTGCTCGCCCCCGAGGAACGTGTGGTCGTAGCGGACCGTGCCACCGAGCGCGGTGAGATGCTCCTCCAGAATCCTCTCGGTCCGCCACTGCGGGATGGTGATCGCGAACGGGTACGCGACGCCGCGCAACCGGTCGAACCGGACCAGGCCGATCCTGCGCTTGTTCGAGTAGTAGTTCATCTGGTCGAAGTAGTGACCGCCGAGGACCAGGCGGTCGGCGACTCCGACGCGGTCCAGGAGTTCCAGGACGCGGGGCCAGAGGATGGTCGCGCGGGAGTGCGGGCTCTCCCTCTTGGTCTTGGAGATGATCTCCACGTTCACGCCGGCACACAGGAGTTCGCACGCGAGCACGAGTCCCACGGGCCCGGCCCCCACGATGAGGACCCGCGTCCGTTCCGTGTCCTCGTTCATCAGGCCCTCCGTCAGGCGTCGATGGAGCTCAGCCGGTGGACCGCGGGCTCGCCGCGGAAGGCGCCGTCGACCTTGGCGAGGAAGTCGCGCACACAGTCCTCCTTCATGTGCAGGTCGATGGCGTTCTGGTCGGCCCATTCCTCGACCAGGACCACGGTGTTCGCCTTCTCGGCCGAGACGTAGGCGTCGAACCGAAGCGCGCCGGGTTCCTCGGAGGTGCGTCTGGCGAGTTCGCCGAAGGCGTCCACCGCCATGTCGAACCGTTCGGGGACCACGTCGAAGACCACGACGATCTGGATGCTCATGCGAGTGCGCTTCCTTTCGTGATGAGGCGGGTGGGGGGATGGACGGGTCGGTCGTCGGACGGGTCCTCGCACTCGCGGGGTGCCGCGTCCCATCGCAGAAGGGTGGCGGTCGGGCCGCCGTCTTCCGTGGGATCGACGTCGACGCAGGCCGCGCGGCCGTTGCCGAGCACGCCGGTCTCCTGGCCGTGCGGTCCCAGAAGGGCGCGCGACAGCAGGTTCAGCACGCCGCCGTGCGTGACCACGAGCACGGACCCGCCCCGGTCGTGTCCGGTGTTGCGCGCGATGGTGTCCAGAGCACGGCACACGCGTGCGCACGCGGTGCCACCGGTCTCTCCCTCCGGTGGAGCGAAGCCGAAGTCGGTCAGCAGCCTGCGCATGACGTCCGGGTAGCGCCGTGCGAACTCCCTGCGGTCGGTGCCGTCCAGGACGCCGAGGTGCCTTTCCCGCAGGTCGTGGACGCGGGCGGGGGAGAGGCCCAGGCGGTCGGCGATGATGTCGGCCGTTTCCACGGCTCGGACCATCGTGGAGGAGTACACCGCCGACCAGCGGTCCGGGGACAGGGCCTCGGCGATGCCCCGGACCTGGGACGCGCCGACGGGGTCGAGCGGCTCGTCGGTCTGTGCCTGGAACCGGTGCCGGGCGTTCAGGCTGGTGCGGCCGTGCCGCACCAGCACCAGGCGCACGTCAGCCCTCCGAACCGAGGGAGACCAGCGTGCTGACCGCCTCACCGAGGCTCAGCTCCGGCGTGATGACGCCTTCGGCGATCCGCACACCCAGTTCCGTCTCCAGGGCCAGGGCCATCTCCATGAGCGCCAGGGAATCGAGGTGGAGCTCCTCGAACTTGGCTTCGGTCGAGATCTCCTCGGCGGGGACCTCGTACTTGGTCGTCAGGATCTGGGTGATGAGGTTCGTGACGTTCGCGGACATGTTCTGCTCCTCGTGTGGGGTGTCGTGTTCAGGGGTTCACAGGGCGGGGAGCCGCGGCCAGGTGAGTGTGGTCGCGCCCCAGGTCGCGCCACCGCCGAAGGCCGCCAGGAGCACGCGGTCGCCCGGGGCCAGGAGGCCCGCCGCCGCTCCGTCGGCCATGGCGAGGGGGATGGAGGCGGCGGCGGTGTTGCCGACCTGGTCGATGTTGGACACGGCCCGGTCGGGGCGGACCCCCAGGCGTTCCGCGACGGCCTCGATGATGCGCCTGTTGGCCTGGTGGCCGACGAAGCGGTCGACGTCGTCGACCTCCCATCCCGTCGCGGCGAGGACCTTGCGCGATGTGTCGGCCATGCGCCGTACCGCTTGGCCGAACACGGGCTGGCCCTGCATGCGGAAGAAGGAGTCACCGGGTGCGGGCGCCTTCCCGGTCGCCCGTTGCTCGGCGCCTCCGGCCGGCACGGTGATCAGGTCCCTGAGGCTGCCGTCGCTGCCGGTGTCGAAGGCCAGCACGGCACCGTCCTCGCTCCGGTCGCCCGCCCGAAGCGCGAGCGCGCCCGCGCCGTCTCCGAAGACCGCCACGGTGGTGCGGTCCTCCGGGTCGAGGATCGTGGTGAAGGACTCGGCGCCGATCACGACCGCGGACTCGGCCATCCCAGCGGCGATGGTCCCGGTCGCGACCTGCAGCGCGTAGATGAATCCGGAGCACACGGCCGCGACGTCGAAGGCGGGTGTGTCCACCAGTCCCATGCGTGTGGCGACCGTCGGAGCCGTGGCCGGACAGGGGCGGTCGGGCGTCGTGGTCGCCACCACGACCATGTCGGCCGATGCCATGCCGGCCTGCTTCATCGCGCGGGAACCCGCCTCGGCCGCGAGATCGCCCGTGGACGTACCGGGCTCCACCACACGGCGCTGGCGGATGCCGGTTCGGGTGCGGATCCACTCGTCGGAGGTGTCGAGCCGGGTGCTGAGCTCGTGGTTGGTGACGATCCTGGGCGGAACGGCTCCGCCCACGCCGCAGATGACGGCCGTACGGTTCATCGGTCCTCCCCTTCACGCAGGCGGTGCGCGACCGCGCATTTCACGCGGACCCCGCCCAGGTCGCCGACGATGTCCCCGGTTCGCCAGTGGAAGCCGCCCATGCGGACCCGGTTGGGTTCGGCGATGCCGGTGGAGACGCGGACCCCCTCCACCGAAGGACGGTCGGGCCGCGCCGCGCTGAGCGTGGTCTGTCGCATCCAGAGGGTGTCGCTGTCCTGTCGACGCATGTCGTCGAGGTCGTAGAGCATGACCTGGGCCAACTGCAGAGCGGTGACGAAGCCGTCGACCATGCTGACCGAGGGTTGGTAGCCGCCTTCCAGCCCGCGGCTGGAACGGGCGTACCGGCCGTCGGGGACGACGGAGAGATCGGCTTCGGCCCGCAGGGTCCCCGGGTCGACGACGACGTTCCGGACCTCCTGGCGCCTGGAGGTGAAACCTCTGGCGAAGTAGCGGTCCGCCGCGTCGCCCAGGACGTCGTCCGGTGTCCGGTACGCGTACTCACCGGGCGTGGTGCGCGTCGCGGGGTGGACCACCTCACAGCGGACCCGCATGTTGCCGATCGCGTTGTCGACGATCGACACGGACCACGTGGGATCGTCGGCCCATGGCGCGCAGGAGCGTCGCACCGCGTGCAGCGGGATGCGTCCCAAGTCCTCCATGGGTTCGCTGCCCGCCGATATCCGCACACTTCGCAGCCACGCGGAGGACGTCTTGTCGGTACCGTCCCCTTGGTGGTCGATGATGCAGAGCTCGGTCAGTTCGGCTGCGGTGACCAGTCCGTCAATCGTGCTGAAGTGCGGCCGTAACTTCCGCCCGGAGCCCTTCTTGGACCAGTCTTCCGGATATTGGACTTTCAGGTTGGCGCTGACCTGCACGCTCTTGTGGTTTTCCGGGCTGCTGGAGACGAGAATGTCGGAGTGCGTGTAGGAGACGCGGCGGAATCCGAGTCCGAAGAACCGGTTCTCGCCAGGGCCGAGAAAATCATCCACGGAAGGACGGGCTTCTTGGTTTGTGGGGATCGAAAGCAATGATGAGTCCGATCTGATCGCAGTGTGGGGCGACGCGGGTTCGTTTTCTCCTGGCTATGCTCGTCGCCTGATCGCGCAGGTGAGGCGGGCGGTGCACGTGCGTTTCCCGGCTTCGTCGGCGATGGCGATCTCGTAGGTCGCCGTCGACCTGCTTTCGTGGAGTGGGGTGCAGACCCCGGTCACCCGCCCTGAGGAGACCCACCGGTGGTGGGTGCAGGACAGGTCGAGTCCTACGGCGTTGCCTCCCTCGCCCGCGTGGAGAAAAGCCGCCAGGGAGCCGAGAGTCTCGGCCAGGACGGCATTCGCGCCGCCGTGGAGGATCCCGAGGGGCTGGTGGTTCCCCGCGACCGGCATCGACCCGGACACGTATCCGGGGCGGTGGTCGTGGATTTCGATGCCCATGCGCTGCACGAGGTGGTCGCGTGCTCGATCCGAGGGAAGAAAGTCTTCCAAGGTTGCACTGGTCACGGATTTCCTCATTTCGTTTGCGACGAAAGGGGGGGCATCGCGAAGAAAGGCTCGATGTCTGCTGATTGCTCGTGGGGTGTAATTGATGGCCGGCGGCGTGCGGAAATTATTCTTCCTTTTCTGCCGGCCTGGTCACAGTCGAGCACGCGTGAAGTCGCAATGTCAAGGAGCCGGTTGAATCATGGCCTAATGCTGCCAACCTTACGAGATGCCCCGGGCATTCTTGTGTGCCGGGTTTGCCTCGGGTAGACAGGATTTGCTGGAAGCGCGCGAGGTATCGCGCGTGTGCGTCCGGTTACTCACAGTTGAGTGACCGGGCTCACAATCCAGGGTTTATGAGTGCGGTTGCTTTGGAAGGGACGGCCAATCTCCGTGCTGAGCTTTGATTTCATATACATTTTACGAAGCACACTGTTGAAAGTTGCTCACGTGAATCGATGTGTGAACAGCCATGGAGGGGTCGCGGAACTTCTCACAGAGGAGGATCGGACTGTCCTTCATCTACTGACCGAGTGCTCCACTGACGAGCAGGTCGCCAGGCGCGCGCTCATGAGCGTGCGGACGGTACGGCGCAGGATCGCCAGGCTCATGGACCTGCTGGCCGTCAACAACCGGTACGCGCTGGGCGTGGCCGTGTGCAGGCTTCACCTGGTCGATCATCGGCCCGAGGCCGGTGCGACGCTCGTGGGGGCCGCCAAGCGGTAGGCCGCGAACAACTGCGCGCTGCTGCAGGGGGAACAGCCGTAGCCATGCACCCGCTACCGCTCCCGCCCCGCAGTGAGCGTCGCACAACACGGGTAGCAGCGCTCTTACACGCACGTGTGCCCGAACCGTGTCGTCGCCTCAGGCGGCGATCGGCCCCGCCTTTCGATCAGGGCCCACCACCATGGCCACGCGGTTCCCGCGAACAGAGTGGTATTCCTGGCCGGAACCGGCCACGGAAGAGGGACCTTTCCGGTGCTCCCCAGGACCGCCGGTTCCACCGGGAATCCTTTCAGTGTCCTGAACTGGGAGGACCCTGGAATCACCGCGGGAGCATCCGATTGTTCTTCGGGGCGGTGCGTCAAAGGGAAGATGCGGCGGAGCTTCGTGTGAAAAGAGTGACGATAGGGAATCGTCGCCCATGACGAGGGAGGACGGCCCTGGATCGGGCCGCCCCCTGTGCCGGCAGATCGACGGGTCGCGGTGCGCGCCCACCGTTCCGGTCAGGCCCCCACGTACTCCGCGAGGTGCTCCCCGGTGAGGGTCGGGCGCCGGGCGACGAGATCGGCCGGCGTGCCCTCGAACACGATCCGTCCGCCGTCGTGGCCCGCGCCCGGACCGAGGTCGATGATCCAGTCGGCGTGCGCCATGACCGCCTGGTGGTGCTCGATCACGATCACGGACTTGCCGGAGTCGACGAGCCGGTCGAGCAGGGCGAGCAGGTGCTCGACGTCGGCCAGGTGGAGGCCGGTGGTCGGCTCGTCCAGGACGTAGACCCCGCCCTTCTCCGCCATGTGGGTGGCCAGCTTGAGCCGTTGCCGCTCGCCGCCGGAGAGCGTCGTGAGCGGCTGGCCGAGGCGCAGGTAGCCCAGACCGACGTCGTCGAGGCGCGTGAGGATCGCGTGCGCGGCCGGTGTGCGCGCCTCGCCCGAGCCGAAGAACTCCTCGGCCTCGGCGACCGACATGGCGAGCACCTCGCTGATGTCGCGGCCGCCCAGGCGGTGCTCCAGCACCGAGGCCTGGAACCTCTTGCCCTCGCACTCCTCGCAGGTCGTGGCGGTACCGGCCATGATCCCCAGGTCGGTGTAGATGACGCCGGCGCCGTTGCAGTTCGGGCAGGCGCCCTCGGAGTTGGAGCTGAACAGAGCCGGCTTCACCCCGTTGGCCTTGGCGAACGCCTTGCGGATCGGGTCCAGCAGCTTGGTGTAGGTGGCCGGATTGCTCCGCCGTGAGCCGCGGATCGCGGTCTGGTCGATCGCCACCACGCCCTCGCCGGCGGGAATCGACCCGTGGACGAGCGAGCTCTTGCCGGAGCCGGCGACGCCGGTGACGACGGTCAGCACGCCGAGCGGGATGTCGACGTCGACGTCGCGCAGGTTGTGCGCCGTCGCGCCGCGGATCTCCAGGGCGCCGGTCGGCGTCCGGACCTTCTCCTTGAGTGCGGCGCGGTCGTCGAGGTGGTGGCCGGTGAGGGTGTCGCTGCCCCGCAGCCCTTCGACCGTTCCCTCGAAGCAGACGGTGCCGCCCTCGGTCCCGGCGCGCGGGCCGAGGTCGACGACGTGGTCGGCGATCGCGATCGTCTCCGGCTTGTGCTCCACGACGAGCACCGTGTTGCCCTTGTCGCGCAGCCGCAGGAGCAGGTTGTTCATCCGCTGGATGTCGTGGGGGTGCAGGCCGATGGTGGGCTCGTCGAAGACGTAGGTGATGTCGGTCAGCGACGACCCGAGGTGGCGGATCATCTTGACGCGCTGCGCCTCGCCGCCGGACAGCGTGCCCGCCGGCCGGTCGAGCGAGAGGTAGCCCAGACCGATCTCCACGAACGAGTCGAGCGTGTGGCCCAGCTTGGTGAGCAGCGGGGCCACCCCCGGCAGCGCGAGGCCGCGTATCCACTCGGCGAGGTCGCTGATCTGCATGGCGCAGGCGTCGGCGATGCTGACGCCCTCGATCTTCGAGGAGCGCGCGGACTCGCTGAGCCGGGTGCCGTCGCATTCGGGGCAGGTCGTGAAGGTGACCGCCCGGTCCACGAAGGCCCGGATGTGCGGCTGCATCGCCTCGCGGTCCTTGGACAGGAAGGACTTGCGGATCTTGGGGATGAGCCCCTCGTAGGTGAGGTTGACGCCGTTGACCTTGACCTTGACCGGGTCGTGGTGCAGGAAGTCCCGCAGCTCCTGCTCGGTGTAGTCGCGGATCGGCTTGTCCGGGTCGACGAAGCCCGACTGGGCGTAGACCTGGACCGTCCACAGGCTGTCCGACTTCCAGCCGGGGATGGTGAACGCGCCCTCGGACAGCGACTTGGAGTCGTCGTAGAGCTGGGTGAGGTCGATGTCGTCGATCCTGCCCCGGCCCTCGCAGCGCGCACACATGCCGCCGGTGACGCTGAAACTGCGCCGCTCCTTCGTGGTCTTGCCGCCGCGCTCCATCGTGACCGCACCCGCTCCGCTGATGGAGGCGACATTGAAGGAGAAGGCCTGGGGCGAGCCGACGTGCGGGTGCCCGGCGCGGCTGTAGAGGATGCGCAGCATGGCGTTGGCGTCGGTGGCGGTGCCGACCGTGGAGCGGGGGTCGGCACCCATCCGCTCCTGGTCGACGAGGATCGCGGTCGTCAGGCCGTCGAGGACGTCGACCTCGGGGCGCGCCATCGTCGGCATGAAGCCCTGGACGAAGGTGCTGTAGGTCTCGTTGATCAGTCGCTGCGACTCCGCGGCGATGGTGCCGAACACCAGCGAGCTCTTGCCCGAGCCGGAGATGCCGGTGAAGACCGTCAGGCGGCGCTTCGGGATCTCGACACTGATGTCCTTGAGGTTGTTCACGCGTGCGCCGTACACGCGGATGAGGTCGTGGCTGTCGGCCTCGTGCTGTGTGGACGTGGGTGCGTCGGTCCCCGTCGCCATACTCATCGTGTCTCCGTCTGTGAGGGCGAGAAGTGCCTGTGACATTGAAGGGCGCGCCCGTCGGAGGGCTGCTGCGGGGTGCGCGTGCCGACGGCGGCACGGTCGCGGCTCAGCGCGGTTCCTGGATCCGGATCATGTCGCCGTAGCCGCCGCCGGCCCCGGCCTCGAAGCCGAGCGTGTCGCGGTGGAAGGCCCGCGAGGTGCCGGGATCGGTGGGCGGAAGCAGGCCCTGGTGCATCGTGATGTCCATGGGAGTCAATCTAGGCCGGGGCGCTGGGCAGGCGCTTCTCGATTCCTGACCGGTCTGGTGACCTGTTTGGCCACGCAGGAGGGCATTCCCTCCGTGGCCCGCTCGGCCTCGCGCCTGTAGACACTGGGCGGCATGCCCACCAGTTCGGCGAAGCGGGTGCTGAACGTGCCCAGCGACGAGCAGCCGACCTCGAAGCAGACCTCGGTGACGCTCAGGTCGCCCCGCCGCAGCAGTGCCATCGCCCGCTCGATGCGCCGTGTCATCAGGTACGAGTACGGCGACTCGCCGTAGGCCTGCCGGAACCGCCGGCTCAGGTGCCCGGCCGACATGTTCACGCCCCGGGCGAGCGCCTCGACGTCCAGCGGCAGCGCGTACTCCCGGTCGATCCGGTCGCGGACGCGGCGCAACCGGGCGAGATCGTCCAGGTGGTGGGTCGCGGAGGCTCTGGTGGTCACGTGCGTGATCGTTCCACGTCCCCGCGGCGTTGGCCAGAGTGACATGTTCCGGTCCCGGTCAAGGAACGACAGCCCGTGCGCGGTCCGGGAGAGGGCGGCGGACGGCCCACGCCGACCCGGCGGGGCCGCGCGCGGCCGTCCCTCCGGCCGGGGCGAGCACGGGCCGCCAGGCGGGTCTCCGCCGGACACGCGGCTCAGGGGAGGGCGCGCTCGACGAGGTCGGTCACGAGGTCGTGGACCTGTTCCTCGGGGAAGACGTCGGGGAGGGTGAGCCGCTCCAGGATCAGCCAGTTGAGGGACAGGATGAGCTGGACGACCGTCGTCCTGTCCCCGGGCAACCCGGATGCCAGGTGGAAGTCGATGTTGGCGTCGACGTCGGCGCGGATGCGTTCGGTGAGCAGGCGGCGCAGTTCGGGGCGGCGTGTGGCCTCCAGGCGCAGTTCGATCAGAGCCAGGTAGCCGGAGCGGAAGGAGCTGACCCGCTCGACCAGCTCGTGCATGAGCGCGGTGACCTTGGCGCGGTCGCGCGGGCCCTCCTGCGCCTTGGCGATGAGGGCGGCGTTGGGTTCCAGGCGCTCGTAGAAGCGGTGGCCGATCTGGGTGAGCAGGGCGTCGCGGTTGGCGAAGTAGTTGGACGCCGTGCCGCCCGGGACGCCGGCCTCGGTGTCCACGGCCCGGAAGGTCAGGCCGCGCATGCCCTCACGGGCGAGGACTTCGATGGCGGCGTCCAGCAGGGACGCGCGTCGCTCAGGGTTCTTCCGCATTCAGGGGCTCCTCGGGATTGTCACCACTACGAGTGTAGTACTACGTTCTCACCACGCAGTCACGGTCGCTCCCACCTGGGGCGGGGACGTGCCGCCCCGTCGTGTCCTGCGGCCGCCGGACCGCCCCGCGGGCGATACTCGGCCCATGCGCAGCGGAATCCTCGGTCAGGTCCTTCCCGCCAACCAGCGCCGGTCGCTGGGTGAACTGGCGGACAGTGTGGACCTGTCGGCCGGGGACAGCCGGTCCAAGCGGTCGGCCTTCTGGACGATGCTCACGCTCTCGGCGGTCATCGCCTCCGGCGGAGTGCTCACGGACTCCACGGCCACCGTCATCGGGGCGATGATCATCGCTCCGCTGTCCACGCCGATCATGGGCATCGCCCTGGGTGTGGTCCAGAAGCGGCGGACCGGATCGGTTCGAGTGGTCATCTTCGGCTGTCTACTCGTGATCACCGTGGGGCTGGTGTTCTCGTGGGTGATGCCCGGAGGCGACGACCTGCTCTCCAACAGCCAGATCTCCGGGCGCACCTCACCGGGGCTGATCGACCTGGTCTCCGCGATGGCGACCGGCCTGGCCGGCGCGGTGGCGCTGTCGCGCAAGGACGTCGCGGCCGTGCTCCCCGGTGTGGCGATCGCGATCTCCCTCGTTCCGCCCCTCGTCGTCGTGGGGGTCTGCCTGGGGCACGGCGCGTTCTGGTTCGCCCTGGGTGCCCTGGTGCTCTTCCTGTCCAACCTCCTCGCCCTGGTCTTCGCGGGCATGGTCGTCTTCGCGGCCTCCGGATACAGCACCCCGCAGAGCGGCGACACCGGGCACTCCTCGCGCCGCGCGTACGCGAGCCTGGGCCTGCTGTTCGCCGCGGTGCTGCTGCTCCTGGTCGCCAACACCACGCTCAACGTGCTCATCCACGTCTGGACCGCGCGAGGGGAGGACGCCGCACAGGAGTGGCTGGCCGACGACCCGTCCGCCACCGTCACGGGCGTGACCGTGCACTCGAGGACCATGCACGTGGACGTGCGCACCCGGGAGGACCTCCCGCCCCTGGAGGACCTGGTCGCGCGGCTGGACGGGCAGATTCCCGGCGGCGTCCCCGTCGTCGTCGAGACGACCCGTGGGCAGCGTGTCGACGCCGGGCGGACCGGGAGCTGAGGAGGACCGGCATGAGGTGGAACGTCGAACGGGCCCGGGAGAGGTTCTCGGCGAGCCGCGCCGCCAGGCTCGCCACGGTCGACGCGATCGGGCGCCCGCACCTGGTGCCGGTGACCTTCGCCGCCTACGCGGACACCATCGCCATCGCCGTCGACGACAAGCCCAAGCGCTCCCGCGCCCTGCGCCGACTGCGCAACATCGCCGAGAATCCCAGGGTGTCCCTGCTCACCGACGAGTACAGCGATGACTGGGAGCGCCTGTGGTGGGCGCGCGCCGACGGGTTCGCGCGCATCGAGCACGAGGGCCCGGCCTGGTCCGACGCGCGTGCTCGCCTCATCGCCCGCTATGTCCAGTACGAGGAGGCGCCGCCGGACGGGGCGATCATCCTGGTGACCGTCGTGCACTGGTCGGGGTGGTCGTTCCGGTAGGGCGCGGCCGGGGGTGACGGGTCCGCCACGGGTCCGGCACGGGTCCGCCGCTGCGCCGCGGCGGTGCCGCCACGGCTCCGGCGCGGTCGGGCCGTGGCCGCCGACTTCCCGCGCCTCCGCGGCGGGCGCCGCTGCCCCGCCCCGGCCGTCCGCCGTCCGTCGCCGAAGGCCGTTCCCGGGCGGCGGTGACGGTTCCCGCGAACGCTGTGGGCTGGGCACTTTTCATCGATCCCCGGGCGCTGTACATTAGGCAAGGCTAACCTAAGGGAGCAATCCATGCCCCCATGTCGCTCTGCCAGGAGAGGTCGCGTGCGCCAGTACCACGAGTTGAGGATCCCCGGTCGATTCGACCCGATGGCGGCCGTCGTGCGGCTGGCCGGTTCGGGACTGTTCGAGGACCACGTCGTCTACGAGCGCGAGGGCCGCTGGTGGCTGGCCGGGGACCGCCTGGCGGAGGTGGTGGCCGATGCCCGGAGCCTGCGCGCCGCCGGCGACCGCCCGCTGGAGACCGTGCGCGCGCGGCTGGCGGACGCGGGCGTGACCGGCTGGAACGCGTTCGGCTGGGCCTCCTTCGAGCTCGCCTACGCGCTGGCCGGGCGCCCCGCCCCGGAGGGCCCCCTGCTCCACCTGTTCATCCCCCGCACCGAGGTGCGGCTGAGCGCGGACGCCGTGCTCATCCGGAGCGTGGACGAGGAGCGGCTGGCGCAGGTGCGCGAGCTGGTCTGTGCTCCGGTCCACGAGCTCCCCGAGGAGGCCACGCCGGTCGACACCAGACACGGGGCGGGCCGCGACACCTACCAGGCCGCGGTGGCCAAGGCCGTGGCCGACATCCGCACGGGACTGCTCGGCAAGGTCATCCTCTCCCGGGCGGTCGACGTCCCCTTCGAGGTCGACCTGCCCTCCACCTACCTGCGGGGCAGACGCAACAACACCCCCGCCCGCTCCTTCCTGCTGGACCTGGGCGGGCGGCAGGCGGCCGGGTTCAGTCCCGAGACCGTCGCCGAGGTCACCGCGGACGGGCACGTGTGCACGCAGCCGCTGGCGGGCACCCGGGCGTTCACCGGGGGCGGTGCCGACGACGACGCCCGCCGCCAGGATCTGGTGACCGATCCCAAGGAGGTCTTCGAGCACGCCGCGTCGGTCAAGCTCGCCTGCGACGAACTGGCCGCGATCTGCGCGCCCGGCAGCGTCGCGGTGAGCGAGTTCATGGCGGTCAAGGAGCGCGGCAGCGTCCAGCACCTCGGTTCCCGGGTCGGCGGACGCCTGGCCGAGGGCCGGTCCGCCTTCGACGCCTTCGCCGCCCTGTTCCCGGCGATCACGGCCTCGGGCATCCCCAAGGAGCCCGCCTACGACCGGATCACCGCGCTGGAGGACACCCCCCGCGACCTGTACGCGGGCGCGGTGCTCATGGCCTCCGACGACGGCGCCCTGGACGCGGCCCTGGTGCTGCGTGCGATCTACCGCAGCGGGGAGCGCGCCTGGCTGCGCGCCGGAGCCGGTGTCGTCGCCGACTCGACCCCCGAGCGCGAGTACGAGGAGACCTGCGAGAAACTCGGCAGCGTCGCGCCGTACGTGGTGCGGCGCGTCCGCCAGAAGGCCGCGGTCTAGGGCGGGCCCCGCGGGTCCCCGCCGCGGAGCGCGTCCCGCGGGTCCCCGACGCGGTGCGGGGCCCCGCGGGACCGGATCCTCCAGGCGCCGCCCCGGGGCGGCCGGAGCGGTGGACCGCCCTGGCCGCCCCGGGGCGCGCCGCGTCACGACAGGCCCTCGACGAGGGCCTTCTTGCTCACCTTGCCCACCGCGGTGTACGGGAACTCGGCGCGCACCTCCACGCGGTCGGGCAGCTTGTAGTCCGCCAGTCCGCGCTCGCGCAGGTACGCCGTCAACTCCCTGAGCGCGGGCGCCTCCGCGCCCTCGCGTACCCGCAGGAACGCGCAACTGCGCTCGCCCAGCATCGGGTCGGGCACACCCGCCAGGGCGGCCTCGCGCACCGCCGGGTGGGTCATGAGATGGTCCTCGACCTCCTCGGTCGGCACTTTCTCCCCGCCCCGGTTGATGACGTCCTTGACGCGCCCCTCCACCACCAGGTGGCCGGACGGCAGCTGCCGGACCAGGTCACCGGTGACGTAGAAGCCGTCCGGCGTGAACGACCGGGCGTTGTGCTCCTCGGCCCGGTAGTAGCCGCGCAGCGTGTACGGGCCCCGGGTGAGCAGCTCCCCGATCGCGCCGGGCGCCACCTCCGCGCCCTCGGCGTCCACGATCCGGATCTCGTCGTCGTCGCACAGCGGACGCCCCTGGGTGGTGGCGACCACGTCCTCGGGGTCGTCCAGGCGCGTGTAGTTCAGCAGGCCCTCGGCCATGCCGAACACCTGCTGGAGGGCGCACCCCAGTTCCGGCCGGATCCGGCGGGCCGGCTCCTCGGCCAGCCGGGCGCCGCCCACCTGGAGCACGCGCAGGCTGGACAGGTCGCGGCGGACCGCCTTGACCGCCTCCAGCCACAGCAGGGCCAGCGACGGCACCAGGGCGGTGACGGTCACCCCCTCGCGCTCGATCAGGGCGAAGGCGTCGGCGGGGCTGGGACTCGGCGCCATCACGACGGTCCCCCCGGCGTGCAGCGTCCCCAGGACGCCCGGGCACGCCAGGGCGAAGTTGTGCGAGACGGGCAGCGCCGCGAGGTAGACCGTCTCCGGGTCCATCCCGGTGACCTCGGCGCTGGCACGCAGGTTGTACGCGTAGTCGTCGTGGGTGCGCGGGATGAGCTTGGGCAGCCCGGTGGTGCCGCCGGAGAGCAGGAACAGGGCCACCGAGGACGGATCGGGCTCCGGCAGGGCGACCGGGTCGGCGTCGACGTCGGCCAGAGCGGTGTAGGGGCCCGGGTCGCCGTCGACCAGGACCCGCACGGAAGCGTCCGCCACCTCCCCGGCGAGCACGCGGAAGTCGAAACCGGCGTGCCGGTCCGGGATCACGTACGCCGTCGCGCCGCTGTGCCCGATGAGATACGAGATCTCGCTGCGCCGGTGCGCCGGGAGGGCGTACACCGGCCGGGCGCCCAGCCGCAGCAGGGCGAACGTGGTGACGAGGAACTCGGCGGTGTTGGCCAGTTGGACGACGACGTTGTCGCCCGCGGCCAGGCCCGTCCGGCGCAGCCCCGCCGCCCGGCGGTCGGCCAGGGCGTCCAGCTCCGCGTAGGTGAGCCGGGCGCCGCCGTCGACCAGCGCGGTGCGGGCGGGGTGCCGCGCGGCGGCACCCCGCAGGACCTCACCGAGGGTGGTACCGGTCCAGTAGCCGCGCTCGCGGTAGCGCGCGGCGAACTCCTCAGACCACATCGGGGTCGGCGCCCTCGATCAGCTCGGCCAGCTCCCGGATCACGGGCGCCAGCTTGGAGTGGGACATCGGGGTCTCCGCGTGCCAGCCGCCGACCTGGTCGGCCTGGACGGCGGGCAGCTCGGCCCAGGTGGGGATGTCGGCCAGGTCATCGGTCGGCAGCGAGTTGGGGCGGGTGTCCGCGAGGATGACGTCCGCCTCGTAGGTGGAGGCCTGCTCCCAGCTCAGGTCGTGCCAGTTGGGGGCCTCGCCGCCGTCGGGCTCGACGAACTCCACGCCCTGCGCCTGGAAGTAGGACAGGTCGCTGAAGAAGCCGGGCTTGGCGACGTTCATGAGGTCGGCGGAGGTGTTGGTCGCCATGACCGAGACTCCGGGGTTGGCCCCGGCGGCCTCGGCGAGCTCGGCGGAGGCGGCGTCGAAGTCCTCCTGGGCCGCGGTGACGGCCTCGGACTCCACGTCGGCGCCCAGCGCGGCGGCCAGGTCGGTGAACTTCTGCACGGCCTGGTCGGCGGGGACGTCCTGGAGCTGGACGGCCAGGATCGGAGCGGCGTCCTCGATCTGGTCGGCGGACTCCTCGGGCACGTACCAGAGGGCGTCGCCGTAGGCGATGGTGATGACCAGGTCCGGCTCCAGGGCCAGGTAGCTCTCCATGTCGAACTCGCCCCACTCGGTGCCCACCGACGGGGTCTCGGGGTCGACGTCGCCCGCCTGGGGGTCGGGTTCGCCGTCGGCCAGCTCACGCGGGCCGAACACGGCGGTCGGCTCGAAGCCCAGGTCGACCAGGGCCGCGGCGGCGTTCACCTGGACGACCACGTTCTCGGGCGGCGCGTCCAGGGAGATGGTCTGACCGCTGTCGTCGGTGTACTCCCAGCCTCCTCCGGAGCCGGACTCCTCGTCGGCGGACGTGGTGGGCGCGGTCGAACCGCAGCCCGCGAGGAGGACGGCCAGGGCCGCGCCGGTGGCGGCGACGGCGGCCGGGTGGCGGCGCGCCGTGGTGGTGAGGATGCGCATGTGCGTACTTTCTGATCGGTGTCGGGGGATGGGAAGGGTTCTGGAGCGGGGTCTCAGGGGCTGTCGGCGCAGCGGTGCCGGCCGAAGGGGACCACCAGCGGGGTTCCGCTGAGCGGGTCGCTGATCACCTCGCAGCGCAGTCCGAAGACGTCGGCGACCATGCCGGTGGTGATGACCTCGCCGGGCGGGCCCTCCGCCACGATCGCGCCGTCCTTCATGGCGACGATGTGGTCGGCGTAGCGGCCGGCGTGGTTGAGGTCGTGCAGCACCATCACGACGGTGCGGTCGCCCGCGTGGTTGAGGTCGGCGATCAGGTCGAGGACCTCGATCTGGTGGGCCAGGTCGAGGAAGGTGGTGGGCTCGTCCAGCAGCAGCGTGGGGGTGTCCTGCGCCAGCGACATGGCGATCCAGGCGCGCTGGCGCTGCCCGCCGGAGAGCTGGTCGACGGGGCGGTCGGCCAGGTCGGTCATGCCGGTGGCGGTCAGGGCCAGGCGCACGGCGGCGCTGTCGGAGGCCGACCACTGCCGCCACACGCTCTGGTGCGGGCTCCGGCCCCGCGTGACCAGCTCCAGCACGGTCATGCCCTCGGGCGCGGAGGGGGACTGCGGCAGGATCCCGAGCCTGCGGGCCAGGTCGCGGGTGCGCATGCGGTGGACGGACTCGCCGTCCAGCAGCACGGTCCCGGCCTTCGGGCTGATCAGCCGCGAGAGCGTCCGCAGCAGCGTGGACTTGCCGCAGGCGTTGGCCCCGACGATCACGGTGGTGCGGCCGGTCGGGATGTCGACGTCCACGCCCTCCAGGACCGTCCGTTCGTCGTAGGCCACGCGCAGGGCGCGGCCGGACAGACCGGTGTCGGGCGCGGGGGAGCCGGCGGTGGCGCCGGGACTGGTGGTGGGTGTGTCGGTCATTGCTCAGGCTCCCTGTCCGGTGCGGTTGGCGCGGGCGAGCAGCCACATCAGCCCCGCCGCGCCGACGAGTCCGGTGACCACGCCGACGGGCAGATCGAAGGGCCGGGCGGCCATGTCGCCGGCGAGGACGATGAGCGCCCCCGTCAGCGCGGACACGCCCAGGGGCGGGGTGGGCCGACCCACCAGGCGCAGCGCGGCCTGCGGCGCGATCAGCGCCACGAACGCGATGGGGCCGGCGGAGGCGGTGGCGAAGGCGGCCAGGCCGACGGCGGTGAAGAGCAGGACGGCGCGGCTGCGCTGGACCGGTACGCCGAGCCCTCTGGCGGTGTCGTCGCCCAGCGTCAGCGCGGCCAGGTGGCGGCCGAGCACGAAGGCGACGGGCATGAGGACGGCGACGGCGGCCGCGAGCGGGGCGACGTGCGTCCACTCGCGCATGTTGATGCTGCCGGTCAGCCACACCACGGCGCGCTGGGCCTGGAAGAGGTCGGCGCGCTGGAGGAGGTAGGCGGTGATGCTGGTGCACAGCGCGGAGATACCGATGCCGATGAGGATGATCCGGTAGCCGCTGGCCCCGTTCTTCCAGGCCAGGGCGTAGATCGCCACCGCGCTCGCGGCCGCGCCGAGCAGGGCCAGCCCAGCGGTCGACAGGCCCGCTCCCGCGCCCAGGACGAGCCCGGCGACCGCGGCGGCGTTGGCCCCCGCCGTCACGCCGATGACGTCCGGGCTGGCCAGGGCGTTGCGGGCCAGGGTCTGGAAGATCGCGCCGGAGACGGCGAACGCGGCGCCCGCCAGCAGGCCGACCAGGGCGCGGGGCAGGCGCAGGCCGTAGACCACGTCCACGGTGGACTGTTCGCCGTACCAGAACAGGGCGCCGATCGCCTCGGCCGCGCTGACGGGGAAGCGGCCGATGACCAGTTCCGCGGCGAAGGCGGCCGCGACCAGCACGGTGAGGACCGTGCCGACCAGCAGCGGCCGGGGGCGCCAGACGCCCGAGGGGCCGCGGCGCACACGGTAGTGCGTGTGCGCGCCCAGGCGCTCGGTGTGCAGGAGGGGTGTTCGGATGGCCATCACAGCTCCGGGAGACCGCGTCGTCGGACCAGGGCGATGAAGAAGGGGGCGCCGAGGAAGGCCACCACGATGCCCACGTGGATCTCCGACCGGCCGGCGAGCACGCGGCCGAGGACGTCGGCGGCGAGCAGCAGGACCGGCGCCAGGAGGGCGGAGTAGGCGAGCACCCAGCGGTGGTCGGGGCCGGTGATCGCGCGGGCGATGTGCGGGACGACCAGGCCGATGAAGGCGATCGGGCCGCACACGGCGGTCGCGCCGCCCGCCAGGAGGGTGACCGCGAGGATGCCGCGCAGCCGGACCATCCGCACGTCCTGGCCCAGGGAGCGGGCGACGTCGTCGCCGAGGGAGAGGTTGTTGAGCGCGGGCGCGGTGGTGACCGCCAGGACCGCTCCGGCGAGCATGAACGGCAGGGCCTGGAGCAGGGGCGCGCGGTCGGTGAGGTTGAGCGAGCCGACCACCCAGAAGCGGTACTCGTCCAGGGTGGCGGCGTCCAGCAGCAGCATCGCTCCGATCGCCGACTGCAGGAGCGCGCTGACCGCGGCGCCCGCCAGGGCGAGCTTGGCGGGGTGGGCGCCGCCGCGGCCGAGCCCGCCCAGTGCGTAGACCACCGTGGTGGCCACGAGCGCTCCGGCGAAGGCGAACCAGATGTAGCCGTAGAGCGAGGTCACGCCGAACAGCATCGTGCTGAGGACGACGCCGAGGGCGGCGCCGGCGCTGACGCCGAGCAGACCGGGATCGGCCAGCGGATTGCGGGTCAGCCCCTGCATGAGGGATCCGGACATGCCCAGGGCCAGGCCGGCGGCCAGGCCGAAAAGCGTGCGCGAGAGGCGCATGCCGTTGACGATGGCCGAGTTCTCGCCCGCTTCGGGTGCGAGGAGGAGCCGCAGGACCTCGCCCGGGGGGATGCTCTTGCTGCCGATCATGATCGACAGCACGAGCACCGCGGCCAGGGCGACGGCGGCTGCGAGGAGGCCGACCACGCGTGGCGCGGTGCGGCGCGCTGAGGGGGTCGTCACGCGAGTCACAGGGGGAGCATAACCGATCTCTTAGGCAAGGCTAACTTAAGCCCGGTTTTCCTGCCGGACCCTGTCCTACCCGCGCAAACGTGGGAAAACCCGTGTCGCGCCGGTGGTTTGCGACGTTCGTCCGGTCCGCCCGGGCTATTGAAGCTTAGGCATGCCTAAGCTAACATCCGACCGCGGAAGTGGTGCGGGCAGACCCGCGTCGACGGCGATCAGGACGGGAGCCCACGTGAGCGAGGACCGGCACGCACGCAGGCGCGAGCTGCTGCGCAGGATGCTGGCCGACGCCGATCTCGGCGCCGGGTCCGGGAACGAGGGCTCCGGCTCCGGAACCCCGGACGCGGGAGCCGGGCGCGGGGGATCCGCGTCGCGGGAGGCGGGGCCGGAGGGCTCCCCGACAGGGGGCTCCGCTCCGGCGGGATCCGCCTCGGAGGGAGCCGGTTCGAAGGAACTCGGACCGGCGGGCCCGGATCCGCGCGCGACGCCCGCCGCGCCGACCGCCCTGTCGTCGGCCCCGCTCTCGTCCGCCCAGCGCCGGATGTGGACGCTCCAGCGCCTGGACCCCCAGGGCACGGCCTACACCCTGTGCGCCGCCGTCGGCCTGTCCGGCCCCCTGGACACTGACGCCCTCCTCGCGGCCGTCGCCGCCGCCTGCGCGCGGCACGAGGTCCTGAACACGGTCTACCCGGACGCCGCCGCCCAGGTCGTCCGCCCGGACCTGGCGCCCGTCCCCGAACTCGTCGACCTGCCCGGTGCCCCCGACCCCGACCGGGCCGTCGCCGACCTGGCCGCCCGCCTGGGCGCGCGCCCCTTCGACCTGGCCGCCGAGGCCCCGATCCGGCTGCGGCTGCTGCGCTTCGCCCCCGACGAGCACGCCCTGCTCCTCGTCGTCCACCACATCGCCTGGGACGACGCCAGCTGGCGGGTACTCCTCACCGACATCGCCGACGCCTACGCGGGCACTCCCGCGACCCCGCCCGCCCTGCGCTACGCGGACCACGCGGCGGCCGAGGCCGACCGGCCGGGGCCCGCGCTCGACTACTGGCGGGACCGGCTCACCCCCGTTCCCGAACCCCTCCGCCTGCCGCTGAGCGGGCGCACGGGGAGCGGCGAACGGGGCGAACGCCGCACACGGGTGCTGTCCGCCGACGTCGCCCAACGCCTCACCCGGGTCGCCCGCGAAGCCGCCGTCACCCCGTTCATGCTGCTCACGGCGGCCACGGCCGCGGTCCTGTACCGCTACACGGGCGCCGGCGACATCGCCCTGGGCACCCCCGTCGTGGACCGCTCCGACCCCCGCACCGCGGACGTGGTCGGCAACTTCGGCAACACGCTCGTCCTGCGCTGCGCCGTGGACGGCTCGCGCGGCTTCGCCGACCTCCTGGCCCACGTGCGCCAGGTGTGCGCGGGTGCCTACGCCCACGCCGACGTCCCCTTCGACCGGCTCGTCGGCGAGCTGGCCCCCGACCGCACGGCCGACCGTTCCGCTCTCTTCGACGTGCTGTTCTCACTGCGCACCGACGTGCTGGACGGGTTCGAGCTGCCCGGTGTCCGCGCACGCGACATCCCCGTGTACAACGGCACCGCCCAGTTCGACCTGGCCCTGGCCGCCGTCCTCACCCCCGACGGCCTCACGCTGGAGGCCACCCACCGCGTGCCCGCCATGGCCGCCGAGACCGCGGACGCGCTGCTGCGCCACACCGACCGGCTGCTGCGGGCCGTGCTGGCCGACCCCGCGCTCCCCCTGGACCGGGTCGACGTGCTCGGCGACGACGAGCGCGACCGCGTCCTGCGCCGGTGGAACGCCACCGAGACGCACGTGCCCGCCACGACGCTGCCCGCGCTGCTGGCCGACCAGGTGGCCCGCACGCCCGACGCCGTCGCGGTCGTGTACGAGGGCCGCCGCCTGACCTACGCCGAGTTCGACGAGCACACCGACCGGCTCGCCGCGGTGCTGCGCGCCCTGGGCGTGGGGCCCGAGCGGACCGTCGCCCTGCTGCTGCCCCGCTCCGTGGAACTGGTCGCCGCGATCTGGGCGGTCCTCAAGGCGGGCGGCGCCTACCTGCCGGTCGATCCGGGCTACCCGGCCGACCGGATCGCCTACATGATCGACGACGCCGCGCCGCAGACCGTGCTCACCGTCGGCGACCTCGCCGACCGGCTGCCCGACCGGGCCCCGCGCCTGCTCCTGGACACGCTCGACACCGGATCCGCCGCTGCGGCCGACGCCGCTCCGGTGGCGGTCGACCCCCTGCACCCGGCCTACGTCATCTACACCTCCGGCTCCACCGGGCGCCCGAAGGGCGTGGTGGTGCCGCACGCCGGGATCGTCAACCGGCTGCTGTGGATGCAGGACGCCTACGGGCTCACGCCGGGCGAGCCGGTCCTGCAGAAGACCCCGTCCAGCTTCGACGTGTCGGTGTGGGAGTTCTGCTGGCCGCTGCTCACCGGGGCGACACTGGTCGTGGCCCGGCCCGACGGACACCGCGACCCCGCCTACCTTGCCGAACTCATCCGCGCCGAGGGCGTCACCACCGTCCACTTCGTGCCCTCGATGCTGCGCGCCTTCCTCGCCGATCCCGCGGTTCCCGAACGCTGCGGGGGGCTGCGCCGCGTGCTGTGCAGCGGTGAGGCGCTGCCCGCCGACCTGGCGGCGTCCTTCCACCGGCTGCTGCCGTCGGTGGAGCTGCACAACCTGTACGGCCCGACCGAGGCGTCGGTGGACGTCTCGGCGCAGATCAGCACACCCGACCCGGACACGCCGACCGTGCCCATCGGCCGCCCCGTGTGGAACACCGCGCTGTACGTGCTGGACCGGAACCTGGCCCCCGTGCCGCCGGGGGTGGCCGGTGAGCTGTACATCGCCGGAGCCCAGCTGGCGCGCGCCTACCTGGGCCGGCCCGACCTGACCGCCCAGCGGTTCGTCGCCGACCCGTACGGGCCGCCCGGCGCGCGCATGTACCGCACCGGCGACATCGCACGGTTCGACCGCGAGGGCGTCCTGGAGTACCTGGGCCGCGCGGACGACCAGGTCAAGCTGCGCGGGCTGCGGATCGAACTCGGTGAGATCGAGGCGGTGCTGGGCGCCCAGCCGGGCGTCAGGGGCGCCGCCGTGGCGGTGCGCGACGACCGGCTCGTGGGCTACCTGGTCGGCGGGAGCGAGGACGCGGTGCGCGAGGGCGCGGCCGCCGCGCTGCCCGACTACATGGTGCCCGCGGTGTTCCACCCGGTCGACGAGCTGCCGCTGAGCCCCAGCGGCAAGCTGGACCGGGGGCGTCTGACCAGGGATCCGGCGTTCGCGCCGGCCGTGGCTGCCAGGCCCGGGCGGGAGCCGCGCACGGACCGCGAACGGCTGCTGTGCGCGCTGTTCGCGGAGGTGCTGCGGCTGCCGGAGGTCAGCGCCGACGACCGGTTCTTCGGGCTCGGCGGCGACAGCGTGCAGGCCATCACGCTGGTCGGCCGGGCGCGCTCGCGCGGCCTGGAGTTCAGCCCGCGCGAGGTGTTCGAGCAGCAGACCCCGGCGGGGCTGGCGGTGCTCGCGCGCGAGGCCGACGCCGCCGCGGGGCACGCGGCCGACGGAGTGGGACCGGTGCCGCCCACGCCCATCGGGGAGTGGCTGCGCGAGCGCAGCGCACCCGGCGGGCACCGCGGGTTCAGCCAGAGCGTGGTCGTCCGGGTGCCCGCGGGAGTGCGGGAGGACGACCTGGCCGGTGCCGTCCGGGCCCTGCTGGACCACCACGACGCGCTGCGCGCACGGCTCGTGCGCGACGGCGGCCCGTGGTGGCTGGACGTGCCCCCTCCGGGCGCGGTGCGGGCCGAGGACGTGCTGGTCCGGGCCCGGGTGGACGACGCGGCGCTCGACGCCGACGCGTTCGACACCGCCGTCGAGGAGCACCGGGCCGCCGCCGAGGCCGCGCTCGACCCGGACGCGGGGGCGATGGTGCGCCTGCGCTGGCTGGACGCGGGGCCGGACCGGGCCGGGCGCCTGGTGTGCACAGCGCACCACCTGGTGGTGGACGCCGTGTCGTGGCGGATCCTGCTGGCCGACCTGGCCGCCGCCCACGCCGCGGTCGCCGCGGGGGAGGAGCCGGGGCTCGACCCCGTACCGACGTCGCTGCGCGGCCACGCCCAGCGCCTCACCGACCGCGCGGCCCGCCTCCCCCGGGGCACCGGTCCCGGCCGTACGCCCCGCGCTCGGGGTGCCGGACGGTTGCCGCTCGCGCGGTCGCTGGACCCCGGAGCCGACACCGCCGCGACCACCCTCCGGCTGGGCCGCGAGGTGGACGCCGAGCGGACCCGAGCGCTGCTCACCGACGTCCCCGCCGCCTTCCGGACCGGTACCGAGGAGGTCCTGCTCACCGCCCTGGTCCTGGCCGCCGCCGAACTGCGCCGCGCCGAGGGCGGGCACGGCACCGCCCTGTCCGTCCACCTCGAGGGCCACGGCCGTGACGGCGGCGACGACCTCACCCGCACCGTCGGCTGGTTCACCCGCCTGTTCCCGGTGCTCCTCGACCCCGGGCTGGTCGACGTGGCCGACGCGCTCACCGGCGGGCCCTCCGCCGGGCGGGCGCTGCGCCGGGTCAAGGAGGCCCTCGCGGCCGGGCGGCGGACCGCCGACGAGCACGGCCTGCGCCGCTACCTGCTCGGCGAGGACACCGGCCCCGCGCCCGAGGTCGCGTTCAACTACCTGGGCCGGTTCACCGGTACCGGCGGCGACTGGCAGCCCGTGAGCCTGCACGCCGGCAGCGACCCCGACCTGCCCCGCGCCCACGCCCTCGAACTCGACGCCGTCGTCCTGGACCACCCGGACGGCCCCCGGCTCACCGCGGACTGGTCCTGGCCGGAGGGCGTCCTGGCCGAGGACGACGTCCGCCTGTTCGCCGACGCCTGGCTCCGGGCCCTGGACGGCCTGGCCGCATACGCCGCCCGCGGCCCCGCCCGGCTCACCCCGAGCGACGTCCCGCTCAGCGGGCTCGACCAGGCCGCCATCGACACCCTGGCCGCCGACGACCCCGGCCTCCAGGACGTCCTCCCCCTCACCCCGCTCGCCGAGGGGCTGCTCTACCACGCCGCCCAGCCCGGCACCGACCTCTACGTGGTCCAGTTCACCGTCGACCTGGACGGCACCGTCGACGAGGAGGCACTGCGCGCCGCCGTCGGACGCGTCCTGCTCCGGCACCCCGTGCTGCGCACCGCGTTCCGCTCCACCCCCGACGGACGTCCGGTCGCGGCCGTCACCGACGCCGTCGGCGACCCGCTGCGCGTGGTCGCCACCGACGACCCCGCCGCCGTGGAACGCGCCGAACGGGAGCGCCCGTTCGACGTCGGCACCGCGCCCCTGCTGCGCCTGTGCCTGCTGCACGGGCCCGTCACCCGGCTCGTCCTCACCTGCCACCACCTGATCCTCGACGGCTGGTCGCTGGCGCTGCTCCTGCGCGAACTGCTCGCCCTCTACGCCGGGGCCGACCTGCCCCCGGCCCCCGACCACCGCGCCCACCCGACCTGGCTGGCCTCCCGCGACGCCCCCGCCGCGCGCCGCGCCTGGGAGCGGGCCCTGGAGGGGGCCGCGCCCACGCTGGTCGCTCCGGAGGAGGCCACCGCGCCACCCGTCCGCACCACCGTCGACCTGCCCGGTGCCGACGCCCTGGCCGCGCTGTGCGCGCGCCGCGGCTGGACCCTCACCACCCTGCTCCAGGGCGCGTGGGGCCTGCTGCTGGCCGGGCGCACCGATCGCCAGGACGTCGTCTTCGGTACCGCCGTCTCCGGCCGGCCCGCCGACCTGCCCGGCGCGGAGTCCATGATCGGGCTGTTCACCAACACCGTCCCCGTGCGGGTCCGCGTGCGGCCCGGCGAGAGCGCGGCCGACCTCCTCGACCGGCTCCAGGCGGAACAGGCCGCCCTCCTGGACCACCAGCACCTGGGCCTGGCCGAGCTCCAGCGCGGGCACGGCACGCTCTTCGACACCCTGCTCGTCGTCGAGAACTACCCCGACGTGCCCCTGGACGCCGGACCCGGTCTGAGCGTCCTGGGAACCGACGGCCGCGACGCCACCCACTACCCGCTCGGGCTCACCGTGATCCCGCGCGGCGGCCGGCTCGCCGTGTCGGTCGACCACCGCGCGCCCGCGTTCGGCGACGGGGCCGCCCGCACCGTCCTGGACCGGTTCGCCGCCCTGCTCACCGCCCTCGCCGAGGACCCCGACCGCCCGGCCGGGGACCTGGACCCCTGGACCGACGAGAGCCGTGCGGCGGTGCCGGTGGGGGAGCGGACCGGGACGGCGACGGCGGGGCCGGACGCCCCGGCCGTGCGCGACCCCCGCGAGACCGTCGTGCGCGAACTGTTCGCCGACGTGCTCGGCGTCGACACCCGCCAGGTCGGCCCCGACGACGACTTCTTCGCCCTGGGCGGGCACTCCCTGCTGGGGATCCGGCTGGCCACGCGCCTGCGGTCGGTGCTCGGCGCGGACCTGCCGGTGGCCGCCGTCCTGGCCGCCCGCACCCCCGCCCGGCTCGCCGCGGCGCTCGGCGGGCCGCCGTCCGCCCGCCCCGAACTGGCGGCGGGGGGCCGCCAGGACACCGCGCCCCTGTCGTTCGCCCAACAGCGGCTGTGGTTCCTGCACCGTCTCGAAGGCCCCTCGCCCGCCTACAACATCGCCGCGGCCCGCCACCTGGACGGGCCACTGGACACCGGGGCGCTGAACGCCGCGCTCACCGACACCGTCGAACGCCACGAGGCGCTGCGCACGGTCTTCCCCGAGGTCGACGGCAGCCCCGTCCAGGTCCTGCGGTCGGCCGCCGACACCGGGCTGGAGGTGCGGTCGAGCACGGCCGACACCGTGGACGCCGACCTGACCGAGGCGGCCCGGTACCCGTTCGTCCTGGCCGCCGAGACGCCCCTGCGCGCCACCCTGTTCCGGCTCGGCGAGCACGAGCACGTCCTGCTGCTGGTGGTCCACCACATCGCCGCCGACGGCTGGTCCCTGGGCCCGCTCATGCGCGACCTCGCCCGCGCCTACGCCGCCCGGAGGACCGGGCGCCCCCCGGAGTGGGAGCCGCTGCCGGTCCGCACCACCGACCACGCCCGGTGGCAGCGCGAGATCCTGGCCGGGGGCGACCAGACGGAGTTCTGGCGGGCGGCGCTCACGGGGCTGCCCGAGGAGACACCGCTGCCCCTGGACCGGCCGCGCCCCCGGGAGTCCCGCTACGACGGAGGGCTCGTGCCCTTCGCCGTCGACGACCGGCTGGCCGCGACCGTGCGCTCGGCCGCCGCCGCGCTCGGGGCCAGCCCCTTCATGGTCTGGCAGGCCGCCCTGGCCGCGCTGCTCACCCGGGCCGGCGCCGGAACCGACATCCCGGTCGGCACCCCCGTGGCCGGCCGGCTCGACACCCGCCTGGACGACGTCGTGGGCCTGTTCGTCAACACGCTCGTCCTGCGGACCGACACCTCCGGCGACCCCGCCTTCCGGGACCTGCTGGACCGGGTCCGCCGCACCGCACTGGCCGCCTACGAGCACCAGGAGGTGCCGTTCGAGCGCGTCGTGGACGCCGTCAACCCGGCCCGCTCCACCGGACGCAACCCCCTGTTCCAGGTCATGCTCGCCTATCAGAACACCGGTGCGGCGGAGCTGGACCTGCCCGGCGTGCGGTCCTCGACGCGGGTGGTGCGGACCGGCGTCGCGCAGGTCGACCTGACCTTCACCGTGGTGGACGGCCCCGACGGGATGGCCGGGTTCGCCGAGTACCGCACGGACCTGTTCGACCGGGCCACGGTCGAGGCACTGGCGTCGGGCCTGACCCGGCTGCTGGAGTCGGTGCTCGCCGACGTGGACGCGCCGCTGTCGGCCCTCGACGACCACGGGCTGCCCCGCTGCCGCCGCCCCGAAAGCCTCGGCCACGAGCCGGGCGGGGAACCGGAACCGGGACAGGCGCCGGAGCAGGCGCCGGAACAGAGCGTTGAGCGCGCACCGGCTCCGCGGTCGGCCCAGGACCGGCTGCGGGCGGTGTTCGCCGACGTCCTCGGCCTGGCGGAGGCCGGTCCGGACGACGGCTTCTTCGCGCTCGGCGGAGACAGCATCGGCGTGATCCGGATGGTCGGCGCCGCACGCTCGGCCGGGCTGCGCATCGACCCCGCGGACGTGTTCGAGCACCAGACGCCCGCGCGGCTCGCCGCGATCGCCGTCCCGGTCGCCGGGGCTGGCGCCGCCGCCGAACCGCAGGAGGCCGCGTTCGGGACGGTCCCGGAGACCCCCGCCCTGGCGTGGCTGCGCGAGCGCGCCGCGGGGAACGCGGACCTGGTCCGGGAATTCGCCCAGACCCTCGTGGTCCGGGTGCCCGAGGACACCGACCGCCGACGGCTCACGCTGGCGCTGCAGGCGGTGCTCGACCGGCACGACGCGCTGCGCGCACGCCTGGAAGCCGGGGACGAGTGGACGCTGCACGTCGGCCCGCCCGGATCCGTGGCCGCCAGTGCCTGCCTGCGCCGGGTCGCGGCACCCGGCCACGACCGGCGCGGGAACGGCCCGCACACCGAGCCATGGGATCGCGACCGCGTCGCCGCCGAGGCCGACCGGGCGCGCGGAGAACTCGACCCCGAACGCGGTCACGTGTTCCGCGCCGTGTGGCTCGACCCCGGGCTCCTCGTCCTCACCGCCCACCACCTGGCCGTCGACGCCGTCTCCTGGCGGGTCGTCCTGTCCGACCTGCGCGCCGCCTGGGACGACGGCGCCCCCGCGCCGCGCCGGGGCACGTCCCTGCGCGGCTGGGCACGGGCCCTGCGCGAACGCGCCGACGGGCCGGCCGTGCTCGCGCACCTCCCGCTCTGGAGGGCGGCCGCCGCCGACCCGGCGCCGCTGCGGCTGACCCGCGAGGTGGACCCCGACCTCGACAGCGCCGCCACCACCCGCCGTCTGACCCTGCCGGCCCGCGACGCCGACGCCCTGCGGCGCACGGCCGAGCTGGTCAACGGCCGCCTGGACGACGTCCTGCTGACCGCGCTGGCGCTGGCCGTCCGCGAGCGGGCCCACGGCCGCGGCGGTGTCCTGGTCGACCTGGAGGGCCACGGCCGCGACGGCGAAGCCGACCTGTCGGCCACCGTCGGCTGGTTCACCAGCTTCACCCCCGCCCGGCTCGACCCGGGCACCGGCGACCCCGTCCGCGCGCTCAAGGCCGTGAAGGAGCAGTTGCGCGCCCTGCCCGACGACCGGCACGCCCACGCGCTCCTGCGCCGCCACGCGCCCCAGGACCCGCTCCGGCCCCGCCTGTGCTTCAACCACCTGGGCCGACTGGACACGGGCACCGAGCCGTGGACGGTCGCCGAGCACACCGCGTCGATCGACGGGGCCGGGCCCTCCCTGCCCGCCCGGTACGCCCTGGAGGTCGACGCCGCCACCCGCCCGCGCGCCGGTGCCGCACCAGGCACCCCGGGCGAACCAGGGGAGGACCTCACCCTCACCCTGCGCTGGCCGGTCGGGGTCCTGGCGGCCGCCGAGGCACGGGCCCTGGCCGACGCCCTCGGGGCCGGCCTCGACGCCCTGGCCGCGGCGGGACAGCGCCCCGACGCGGGCGGACACACACCATCCGACCTCGACCTGGTCAGCCTCGACCAGGACGAGATCGACGAGTTCGAAGCCGAATGGAGCCATCGTTGACCAGGACCGGACTCGACGACATCTGGCCGCTCGCCCCCCTCGCCGAGGGCCTGCTCTTCCAGGCCGAGTCGGCGGACGTGGACGTGTACACCGTGCAACAGGTGCTGGAGGTGGAGGGCGGCCTCGACACCGCCCGCCTGCGCCGCGCGGGCACCGCGCTGCTGCGCCGCCACCCCGTCCTGCGCTCGTGCTACCGGCGCCGGAAGAACGGCACGGCCGTCGCACTGATCCCCACCGCCGTCGACCCCGTCTGGGACGAGGCCGACGTGTCCGCGGACCCCGACCCGGAGGGCGCCGCCCGCGCGTGGGCGGACGCCGAGCGGACGCACCGGTTCGACCTGGGTGAGCCGGGGCTGATCCGGTTCGCCGTCCTGCGCCTGGGCCCGCAGCGGCACAGGCTCGTCCTGACCCACCACCACATCCTTCTCGACGGCTGGTCGCTGCCGGTGCTGGTCACCGACCTCTTCGCGCTCTACGAGGCGGAGGGCGGCGGCGCGGTGCCGCCGCCCGCGACGCCCTACCGCGACCACCTCGCCTGGCTCTCCGGGCGGGACCGCCCCGCCGCCGAGGCCGCCTGGACCCGGGCCCTGGCCGGGCTGCCGGAGCCCACGATGGTCGCCCCCGGCACCTCGGGGGGTGAGATCCCGGAACACGCCGCCGCCACCCTCACCGCGGAGGAGACCGCGGCCCTGGACCGGTGCGCCCGGGAGCTGGGCGTCACCGTCAACACCCTCGTCCAGCTCGCCTGGGGCACCCTGCTCTCGCGTGTGCTCGGCCGCACCGACGTCGTCTTCGGCACCACCGTCTCCGGGCGGCCGCCGGAGCTGCCCGGCGTCGAGTCGATGGTGGGCCTGTTCATCAACACCGTTCCGGTCCGCGTCCGCCTCGACCCCGCCCGGACCGTGGCGCAGACGCTCACCCGGCTGCGCGACGAACAGGCCTCACTCCTGCCCCACCAGCACCTCGGGCTCGCCGACATCCAGCGGGCGGCGGGCGGCGGCGACCTGTTCGACACCCTCGCCGTGTACGAGAACTACCCCTTCGACCCCGACCGCTCCCTGGAGCCGGCACCCGGACTGCGCCTGACCCCCGTGGCCTCCGCCGACGCCACCCACTACCCCCTGGCGCTGACCGCCCTGCCCGGCCAGACCCCCGGTGCCCCGCTCACCGTGCGCCTGTCCCACCGAGCCGACGTCATCGCCCCCGCACACGCCCGGCGCCTGGCCGACGCCGTCGTCCACCTGCTCCGGCAGATCCCCGCCGACCCGGACCGCCCCGTCTGGCGGCTGACCCTGCTCGACGACCGCGGCACCGAGCGGGCGGTCCGGGACCTCAACGCCACCGGCACCTACCCGCGCACCACCCTGACCGCCGAGTTCGCGCGCCGGGTCGCCGAGCGGCCCACCGCCGAGGCGGTCGTGTGCGAGGACGACTCCCTCACCTACGAGCGCCTGGACGAGCGCACCGACCGCATCGCCGCCGCGCTCCAGCGCCGCGGCGTGGGGCCCGAGAGCGTGGTCGCGGTCGCCGTGCCGCGCGGAGTGGAGCTGGTGTGCGCCCTGGTCGGCGTGCTCAAGGCCGGCGGCGCCTACCTGGCCCTGGACCCCGACCACCCCGACGAGCGCCTGGCGTACATGGTCGGCGACGCCGCCCCCGGCTGCGCGCTCACCACCCCCGACCTGGCCGACCGGCTCGCCGGACCGCTCGACGGCGTGCCCCGCCTGCTGCTCGGTGACGAGGAGCGCGACAGCGGCAGCACGCCGACCGCCGAGAGCGCGAGCCCCGCCCCCCGCGGAGCGGCCCCCGGGCGCGCGCGGGCGACGGTCGGGCACGAGGACGGGGACGACCCGCCCCGGCCGGTGGACCTGCGCCCCGAACACCCCGCCTACGTCATCTACACCTCCGGCTCTACCGGCCGCCCCAAAGGAGTCGTCGTCCCGCACGCCGGGGTCGCCAAACTCGTCGCCACGCACACCGAACGCCTGCTCGTCACCCCCGACAGCCGGGTCAGCCAGTTCGCCTCCCCCGGCTTCGACGTCGCCTGGTGGGAACTGGTCCAGGTGATGTGCACCGGCGGCACGCTCGTCATCGTGCCCGCGCACCGCCGCGTCGCGGGCACCGCCCTCACCGACTACCTGCGCGACCAGCGCGTCACCCACGCCATCCTGCCGCCGGCGCTGCTGGCCGCCCTGCCCGACGAGGCCCGCCTGCCCGAGGGGATCTGCCTCCTGGCGGGCACCGAGGAGGTCACCCCCGCCCTGGTCGACCGGTACGCGCCCGGCCGCCGCATGTTCAACGCCTACGGGCCCACCGAGGTCAGCGTGAACTCCACGCTCGGCGCCTGCCGCGCCGGGATGAGCGCGCCCGTACCGATCGGGCCGCCCGACCCCGGGACCCGCGCCTACGTCCTGGACGACGGGCTCAACCCCGTGCCGACCGGGGTCGTGGGCGAGCTCTACCTCGCCGGGGACGGCCTCGCGCGCGGCTACCACGGCCGGGCGGCGCTGACCGCCGAGCGCTTCGTCGCCGACCCCTTCGGGCCGCCCGGCACTCGCATGTACCGCACCGGCGACCTCGTGCGCTGGAACGACGACGACGCGCTGGAGTTCGTCGGCCGCGCCGACGACCAGGTCAAGATCCGCGGCTTCCGGGTGGAGCCGGGCGAGATCTCCGCCGCCCTGCTGCGCCGCCCCGAGGTCGCCGCCGCCGTGGTCGCCGTCCACGAGGAGACCCCCGGGCAGCGCTCCCTGGCCGCCTACCTCGTCGCCGCTCCCGGACACACCGTCGACCCGGACCGGCTGCGCCGCTTCCTGGCCGCCGAGCTGCCCCCCGCGTTCGTCCCCGCGGCGTTCGTGGAACTCGACGCGATCCCCGTCCTGCCCAGCGGCAAGCTCGACCGCTCCGCGCTGCCCGCGCCCGACACCGCCGCCCGCCCCGGCGGACGCGGACCCCGCGACCCGCGCGAGGAGCTGCTGTGCCAGGTCTTCGCCGAGGTGCTGTCGGTGCCGGTCGTCGGCATCGACGACGACTTCTTCGGCCTGGGCGGCCACTCGCTCCTCGTGCCCAGGCTCACCGGCCGGATCCGTGCCGTGCTCGGCGCCGACCTGCCGCTGCGCACGCTCTTCGAGGCGCCCACGGTCGCCGAACTCGCCGCCCGGGTGGACGGCGCCCGCGTCCCGGTCCCCCTGGCCCGCCGCGACCGCCCCGCCGACCTGCCGCTGTCGTTCGCCCAGCAGCGGCTCTGGTTCCTCTACCGGATGGACGGCCCCAACCCCTCCTACAACATCCCCTTCTCCGTGCGCCTCACCGGCCGCCTCGACACCACCGCGCTGTCCGCCGCCCTCGACGACCTGGTCGCGCGGCACGAGAGCCTGCGCACCCTCTTCCCCGACGAGGACGGCACCCCCCGCCAGGTGGTCGTCCCCGCCCCGGCCGTCCCGCTCACCGTGGTCGAGACCACCCCCGACGACCTGGCCGGGCCGCTGTCCGACGCGGCACGGTACGCCTTCCGGCTCGAGGACGAGATCCCCGTGCGCCCCACCCTGTTCAGGCTCGGAGAGGACGAGCACGTCCTGCTCGTCCTGGTGCACCACATCGCCGCCGACGGCGCCTCCGTGCTCCCGCTGCTGTCCGACCTGGACCGGGCCTACCGGGCCCGGCTGGCCGGCCGGGAACCCGACCAGGACCCCGTGGCCGTGCAGTACGCCGACTACGCGCTCTGGCAGCGCGAACTCCTGGACGAGACCCCGGGCGGCCCGCTCGCCGAACAGGTCGGCTTCTGGTCCACGGCCCTGGCCGGACTGCCGGACGAGCTCCCCCTGCCCACCGACCGGCCCCGGCCCGCCGTCGCGGGCCGCGCCGCGGGCGAGGCCCGGCTGCGCATCGACCCGCAGACCCACCGGGCCCTGCGCGACCTGGCCCGCTCCACCGACACCAGCCTGTTCATGGTCTTCCAGGCGGCCCTGGCCGCACTGCTCACCCGGCTCGGCGCGGGCACGGACATCCCCCTGGGCTCGCCCGTGGCCGGACGCGGCGACGACGCCCTGGAGGACCTGGTCGGCTTCTTCGTCAACACGCTCGTGCTGCGCACCGACACCTCCGGGGACCCCGGCTTCCGCACACTGCTCCGCCGGGTGCGTGACTTCGACCTGGCCGCCTACGCCCACCAGGACGTGCCCTTCGAGCGGCTGGTCGAGGAGCTCAACCCGCCGCGCTCGCTGGCCCGGCACCCCCTCTTCCAGGTGATGCTCGCCTACCAGTCCGTGCCCGAGGGCGCCCTCGCCCTCGGCGACCTGGACGTGCGCCCCGAGGACGCCTCCACCGGCGAGGCCAAGTTCGACCTCTCCCTCGACCTGACCGCCGCCGACGGCGCCGACGGGGTGGACGGCGTGCTGCGCTACCGCGCCGACCTGTTCGACCCGGCCACCGCCGAGGCCGTCGCCGCCCGCTACCTGCGCCTGCTGCGGGCGGTCCTGGCCGACCCCGACCGGCCCGTCGGCACGCTCGACCTGCTGGACGCCGACGAGGCCGACGCGGTCCGCGACGCCTGGCACGGCCCCGCCCTGCCCGCGCCGTGTGCCCGCACCCTGCCCGCGCTGTTCGCCGCCCAGGCCGCCCGGACCCCCGACGCCACCGCGGTGGTGTGCGGGACCACCCGGTACACGTTCGCCGAACTGGACGCCCGGGCCAACCGGCTCGCCCACCAGCTGCGCCGACGCGGCGCGCGGCCGGAGCGGATCGTCGCCCTCCAGCTGCCCCGCTCCGCCGAGACCCTCGTGGCGATCCTCGCCGTCCTGAAGTCCGGGGCCGCCTACCTGCCCATCGACCCCGAGTACCCGGCCGAGCGCCGGTCGACGATCGTCGCCGACGCCGACCCGGTGCTCGCCGTCACCACCTCCGACCAGGCCCCGTGCGGCAACGCCGACCTGCTCTACCTGGACCGCACGGACCTGTCGGACGGCTCCGGGCTGCCCGCGGCCCTGCCCGTGGCGGGAGTGGCCGCACACCACCCCGCCTACGTCATCTACACGTCCGGGTCCACCGGGACGCCCAAGGGCGTGGTGGTCGAGCACCGCAGCGTGGTCAACCTGTTCACCTCGCACCGGGAGACCCTCTACCGCCCGGCCGCGGCGCGCGTGGGCGGTCGGGCGCTGCGCGTCGCGCACGCCTGGTCGTTCGCCTTCGACGCCTCCTGGCAGCCGCAGCTGTGGATGTTCGACGGCCACGAGCTGCACATCGCCACCGAGGAGGACCAGCGCGACCCCGACGCGCTGGTGGCGCTGATCGAGCGCGAGGGCATCGACTTCATCGAGGTCACCCCCTCGCACGCCATGCACCTGGCCGCCTCCGGGCTCCTCCGCGACGGCCGCAGCCCGCTGCTCGTGCTGGGTGTGGGAGGCGAGGCCGTGCCGCCGTCGCTGTGGCAGGAGATCGGCGAGCTGGAGTCCACCGAGGGGTTCAACCTGTACGGGCCCACCGAGGCGACCGTGGACGCCCTGTCCGCGAGGGTCGGCGCCACCGCGCGCCCCCAGGTCGGCCGCCCCACCGCCAACACCCGCGCCTACGTCCTCGACGCGGGGCTCAACCCCGTGCCGAGCGGCGTGGTGGGCGAGCTGTACCTGGCCGGGGACGGACTGGCCCGCGGCTACCTCGGCCGGGCGGCGCTGACCGCCGAGCGGTTCGTCGCCGACCCCTTCGGGCCGCCGGGCGGCCGGATGTACCGCACCGGCGACCTGGCCAGGCTGCTGCCCGACGGCGGCCTCGACTACGTGGGCCGGGCCGACGACCAGGTGAAGGTGCGCGGCTTCCGGATCGAACTGGGCGAGGTCACCGCCGCCCTGTCCCGGCTGCCGGGGGTGGCCGCGGCCGCCGCCGACGTGCGTGAGGACCCCGCCGGCCGCCGCTCGCTGGTCGGCTACGTCGTCGCCGAGCCGGGCCCCGGCGCCCCGCCCGTCGACCCGGCCGTGCTGCGCGCCCGCCTGCTGGAGGTCCTGCCGGTGTCCATGGTGCCGGGCGCGTTCGTCGCACTCGACGCCCTGCCCCTCACCGCGCACGGCAAGCTCGACCGTGCCGCGCTGCCCGACCCGGAGCCCGTCCCCGACCACCGCCCGCCCGCCACGCCGCTGGAGGAGCTGATGTGCCGGGTGCACGCCGACGCGCTCGGCGTGGCCTCCGTCGGCGCCGACGACGACTTCTTCGCACGCGGCGGCCACTCGCTCATGCTCGTGCGGCTGCGCGCCCGGATCGAGAAGGAGACCGGCGCGCGCCTGCCCATCGCCGACCTGTTCACCCACACCACCCCGGCCAACCTCGCCGAGCGCGTGGCCGCCGACTCCGGAAGGACCCTGTGATGACCAACCCGTTCGAGGACGAGGACGGCCTCTACCTGGTGCTCGTCAACGACGAGGGCCAGCACTCGCTGTGGCCCGCGATCATCGCGGTGCCCGCGGGCTGGCGGGTGGCCCACGACCGCGACACCCGCCGGGGATGCCTGGAGCACATCGAGCGGACCTGGACCGACCTGCGTCCGGTGAGCGTGCGGGAGGCGGGGTGAGGTCCCTCTACCCGGTCGCCGAGCCCGACCCCGAGCACCGGTTCGACCCCTTCCCGCTCACCGACCAGCAGCAGGCCTACCTGCTCGGGCGCACCGGCGCGTTCGAGCTGGGCAACGTGTCCACGCACGCCTACTACGAGTACGAGGGCGAGCTCGACACCGACCGCTTCACCCTGGCCTGGCGCCGGGCGATCGAGCGGCACGACGCCCTGCGCACGGTGGTCCTGCCCGACACCGGAGAACAGGCGGTCCTGGCCGATACCGGCGAGTTCACCCCCGAGATCGTCGACCTGCGCGGCCGCGACCCCGAACCCGAGCTGCGCCGCGTCCGCGAACGGCTCTCCCACCAGGTCCGCCCGGCCGACGCGTGGCCGCTGTTCTCGGTGGTGGTGAGCCTGCTGGACGAGGGCCGCAGCCGTGTGCACGTCAGCTTCGACGCGCTGATCCTGGACTACCTGAGCTGGCAGCTGCTCATCGCCGACCTGACCCGCTTCTACCGCGACCCCGGTCTGGCGGTCGATCCCCTGCCGATCACCTATCGCGACTACGTGCTGGCCGAGGCCGCGATCGCCGATACCGACCGGTACCGGCGGGCCGAGGAGTACTGGCGCGGCAGGGTCGCGTCCCTGCCCCCGGCGCCCCGGCTGCCCCTGGCCGCCGACCCCGCCACCGTGGACGTCCCCCGCTGGTCCAGCCGCCTGGCCACCCTGCCCGACGAGCGCTGGCGGGCGGTCAAGGCCACCGCCGCCGCCCACGGGCTCACCGCCTCCACGGTGTGCCTGACCGCGTTCGCCGAGGTGCTCGCCGCCTGGAGCGAGTCGGCGCACTTCACCCTCAACGTGCCGCGGATGAACCGGTTCCCCCTGCACCCCGAGGCGAACGCGCTGCTCGGTGAGTTCGCGTCCTTCTCGCTGCTGGAGGTGGACCACCGCGACCCGGACGTGCCGTTCGGTGAGCGGGCCAAGCGGTTGCAGCGCACCTTCTGGACCGACCTCCAGCACCAGGAGTACCCGGGTGTTCGGGCCCTGCGCGACGTCGCCCGGGCCACCGGAGGGGGCCGTCGGGCGCTCATGCCCGTGGTCCTGACCAGCACCATCGGGTTCACACCGGGAGAGGAACCGCTGCTCGGCCACACCCTGCCCCGGGTGTTCGCGGTCACCCAGACCCCGCAGGTGTACCTGGACACCCAGATCGAGGAGTCCCCGTCCGGGCTGGTGTACAACCTGGACTCGGTGGACGCGCTGCTGCCTCCGCGCACCGCCGACGCGATGTGCGCGGACCTCGGACGGATCCTGGACCGGCTCGCCGAGCCCGAGGCGTGGAACGACCCCGACCTCCTCGGGCGGGCCGGGGGATCGGCCACGGGGGCCGACGGACTGCGCGGCCCGGTGGCGCCGATCCCCGACGAGCTGGTGCACGACGCCTTCGTCCGCCAGGCTCGCGCGCATCCCGACCGGACGGCCGTCATCGCCCCCGACCGGACGCTGACCTACGGCGAGCTGTACGGGCTCGCCGCTCGCGTGGCCGTCTGGCTGCGCGCGGGGGGCGCCCGTCCCGGTGCCCCCGTCGCCGTCCTGCTCGACAAGGGCTGGGAACAGGTCGTGGCCGCCTACGGTGTGCTCCTGGCCGGATGCCCGTACCTGCCGCTGGACGCCGCCGCGCCCGCGGCCCGTGTCCACGCCCTCCTCGACCAGGCCGGGACCGACACCGTCCTGGACGCCGACACCCTCGCCAAGGCCCTCACCCTCGCGGACCGGGAGCCGCCGCCCGTGACCGCCGGACCCGGAGACCTGGCCTACGTCCTGTTCACGTCCGGCTCCACCGGGCGGCCCAAGGGCGTGATGGTGGAGCACCGCGGAATGGTCAACGCGCTGGAGGCCACACGCGCGGAGTTCGGTGTCGGACCCGACGACACCTGCCTCGCGGTCACCGCGCTGCACCACGACATGTCGGCGTTCGACCTGTTCGGCGTGCTCGGCGCGGGCGGGACCGTGGTCGTTCCGGCGGCCGACCGCGCGCGCGACGCCGACCACTGGGCGGAGCTGGCCCGGGAACACGGCGTCACCCTGTGGAACTCCGTACCGGCGATGATGGAGATGCTCCTGGCCGCGGGCCCCGCGCCGGGCACGCTCCGCACGGTCTTCCTCGGCGGCGACTGGGTGCCGCCCCGCCTGGCCGCGGACCTGATCGACCAGGTGCCGGGGGTCGGCGTCGTCAGCGTCGGCGGGCCCACCGAGACCACCCTGTGGAACATCTGGCACCGTGTCGCGCCGGCCGATCTCGACCGCGCCACCATCCCCTACGGGCGGCCGATCGCCAACACCGCCTACCACGTCCTCGACGAGCGCGGCCGGGAACGGCCGCCGGGCGTGGTCGGCGAACTCTGCTGTGCCGGGCCGGGCGTGGCACGCGGCTACTGGGACGATCCCGAGCGCACCGCCGCCGCCTTCACCGAGCGCGGGGGCGAGCGGATCTACCGCACCGGCGACCTGGGACGCGTACTGGCCGACGGCGCCATCGAGTTCGTCGGCCGCGCGGACGCCCAGGTGAAGGTGCGCGGCATGCGGATCGAACCGGGGGAGGTGGAGGCCGCCCTGCGCGAGCGGCCGGGCGTGACCGCGGCGGCCGTCGTGGGGGTGCCCCGCTCCGACGGGCGCGGCCATCGCGCGATCGCCGCCCACGTCACGGGCGACGCCGATCCCGACGCCCTGCGCGCCGCGCTCGCCGAGCGGCTGCCCGACCACCTCGTGCCCGCCACCGTCACCGTCGTGGACGAGCTGCCGCTCACCGGCAACGGCAAGGTGGACCGCGCGGTACTGACCGCCCGGTCGCAGGCGGCGTCCTCGATCGGGGAACGCGAGATCGCGACCCCGCGCACGCCGCTGGAGGAGACCATCGCGCAGATCTGGGCGGAGGTCGTCGGCCTCGACACCGTCGGGGTGCACGACGACTTCTTCACCGTCGGCGGAGACTCGGTCGCGGCCACGCGCGTGCTGGTGGAGCTGCGCGAGGCGCTGGACCGGCCCGGCCTGCCGCTGATGGCGCTGCTGTCCACCGGCACGGTCGCCGGGATGGCCGACGCCCTCCTGGCCCAGGACCCGGGCCTGGACCGCGTCGCCGAGCTGTACCAGCATGTCCTGGCACTGTCCGACGACGAAGTGGAAGCAGGTCTGTCCGGATGACACCGTGGTTGCGCCGACTGGACGCCCGCCCCGGCGCGGGCCGCATCCTGCTGTGCTTTCCGCACGCCGGGGGAGCGGCCAGTGCTTACCGGGCCTGGCCCGCGCTGGTGCCGCAGGACGTCGAGCCGTACGCCGTGCAGTACCCGGGGCGCGAGACGCGGATGCGTGAGCCCCTGATCGACACCATGGACGCGCTGGTCAAGGGGGCCCTGGCGGCGATCGAGCCACAGCTGGACCGTCCGGTGACGGTGTTCGGCCACAGCATGGGGGCGTCGGTCGCCCACGAGTTCACGCTCGGGTTGACCCGGCTGCGGCCGGGGCTGGTCGAGCGGCTCGTGGTGTCGGCACGGCCGGGGCCCTTCGCTCAGCGGGCCCCGGCCCGGCCCGTCCACGAGCGCGACGACGCGGGAGTGCGGGCGGCCCTGGACGCGCTCGGTGGGGGAGGCCAGGAGGTCCTGGACCATGCGGAGCTTCGGGAGCTGTTGATGCCGATGATCCGCAACGACTTCCGGCTCATCGAGCGCTACCGGCCGGGCTCCGCCGTGCTCGACGTGGACGTCACCGCGTTCACGGGCGACGCCGACCCGTCGATGCGCTCCGAGCTGGTCGAGGCGTGGGAGGCGGCCACCACGGGCCGGTTCACCGCCCGTGTCCTGCCCGGAGGGCACTTCTACCTGCACGACCACCTGGCGGAGGTCGTCGCCGAGACGACCCGGCCGACGACACCCGAACGCGTCACCCCAGCGAAGGAGCCTCCCATGCCCGATTCCGACGAGATCACCGCAGCCCTCAGCGTCGAGGGGCTGCGCGCCTCCATCGCCGAGGTCCTCGGCGTCGACCCCGCCGAGGTCACCCCGGAGGCGGGGCTGTTCGAGCTGGGGCTCGACTCGATGCGGATGATGCAGTTGTCGGTGCGCTGGCAGGCGCTCGGCCTGGAGGTGCCGTTCGCGGACCTGGCGGAGAAGCCGACCGTCGAGGCGTGGTCGGAGCTGCTGCTCGGCCTGGCGGCCGAGCAGAGCTGAGGGGGCTTGTAGTCCTACGGTCGGTCCGCGCGACGGGTCATGTCGAGCCAGGCGCGGACCGCCGCCGTGAGTTCCCCGAGGTCGTCGTCCGGAGGCCGTGCGGGTGCGGCCAGAAGGTCGCCCTCGGGCAGGCGCGGTCGGGGGACCGGTAGCGGTCGGACCGGCATGATCGGCGGTGGTGGAAACGGCGGCATGTAGGGCCGGACCAGCGCGCCGGGGTCCTCGTCGGGCGGCGGAGCGCAGTGCGCCGCCCCCGGTGACGTCGTCCGGGCGGCCTCCCGCGCTCGTTCCGGTGCCCGAACGAGCGCGGGAGGCCGTCGGCCGGTCGTCTGGGGAACGAACACGTACGCCAGAGCCGCCGCGAGGAGGGCGGCGGCCACGCGCCTGACCCGCTCGGCCAGACTCCGGCTCGGGCGGCGGTGCCGCCCGCTAGGCTGGTGCATCGATGGCCTCCTGGTTGCTTCAGGTGGTCGTCGGGCCCCGGGCCGGTGACTCCACTCACCGGACGGGGCGTTTTCTTTCCTGCTGCTCAGGCGGGTGTCGATGGCCGGAAGGCTGCGCTTCCCGCCTGGGCTTTCGTGGGGGGGCTCAGACGCGGTGGAGGTCGCGCTGCGGGTCGATCAGCGACCACACGGTCAGCGGACCGCCCGCGCCACCGGTCCACCACCACCGTTCCGAGAGCTCGTTGACCAGACGCAGCCCGTGCCCGCCCTCCCGGAGTTCGTCGGCGTGTACGGGGAGGCGGGGGAGACTCGTGGTGCGGCCGGGACGTGGTCCGTCGTCGGTGACCGAGACCAGCACGACCTGGCCGGGCAGTACTTCCACAGTCACCCGCACCCGCCCGTACCGGCTCCCGGAGGCGGAGTGCCGGACCGCGTTGGTCACCAGTTCACTCACCACGAGCATGACCGGGTCGGCGCTGTCGTGGTCCAGGCCGGTCGCGCTCCGGCTCCAGTCCCGGATGCGCGAGACCTGGTCGGGCCTGCCGTCGAAGTAGGCGGATGACACTCCCAAACGCCTGCTCCTCACCCGTACCGGCAACCCACCCACCACCCGCCGGTCCTCGTTCTGGCCACACCTCGGCCTCGGTATCTCCATGCCACCCACCACGAACCTCCGCACGAACATCGACGACAGCTGAGGGCAAACGCCCCCACGGGGCGCTCACCAAACCGATCGGTACACCGACCCGGTGCCCGACGTTCTCCAGGATGTCCTGCGAGAACTAAAACTGCAATACTGCAGAAAGAAGTCGTGCACTATGCGTAGTAATGAGATCGAATAATGCAATGTGTTACGGTTCACATGGAACAGGGGGTGCAGCATGGCCACACGGCCGAGTCCGACCGCGCGCCAGCGGCGCCTGATGGCGGAGTTGACCCGTCTCCGCAGCGCCTCGAAGCTCTCTCGTGCTGAGGTCGCGGAGCGCATCGGTATCACCGACAGCACTCTGTGGAGATATGAGACGGGCATGACGCGGCCGAAGCCGGGTGACGTGGCCATTCTGCTTGACGTGTACCGCGTGCACGGCCCTGAACGCGAAGAACTCATCGAGATGGCCAAGCACGCGCGCAAGCGCGGGTGGTGGCACCGGCACAGGCAGGCCCTCAAACCGGGGTTCGACAGCTATATCGGTCTGGAAGCGGCGGCCTCCGTGGTGCGCACCTTCCAGACCATCGTTGTGCCGGGCATCCTCCAGACCGAGGCGTACGCCCGTGGCGTCATCGAGCAGTTGGCGATCACCTCGGCCCCTGATCTCGTGGACGAGAAAGTCCTGGTCCGGATGTCTCGCCAAGAACTGATCACCCGGGCGGAGGCCCCACTTCATGTCGTAGCCGTCCTTGACGAGGCAGCCTTGCGGCGCGAGGTGGGTGGGCCTGCCGTCATGGAGGAACAACGCCGCCATCTGGTCGACCTCGCCGAACGGTCGAACGTCACCATCCGGATCGTCCCGTTCTCACGTGGCGCCCACGCCGGCATGGACGGCCAGTTCAACCTGCTCGAATTTCCGGAGCAGGCAGACCCTGACGTGGTCTACCTCGAACAGGCGGGCAGCGGCCTGGTCCCAGAGGACCCGGAGGAGGTGCGCCGGTATACCCTGATGTTCGGGAGCCTGCTGGGCAAGGCACTCGAACCCGATGAGTCGATCCTCTTCATGCGTGGGCTCCTGAGAGATGGACAGTAAGCCCCTGCGGAGAAGAGGAGGCCCGGCGATGACCGCGCCGCACAACCCCACACGTATCACCTGGCACAAGAGCAGCTACAGCACCAACGGTGGTGACTGCGTCGAGGTCGCCGAGAGTCAGTGGGTCCTCGTGCGGGACACGCAGAACCGCGATCAGGGACACCTCGCATACTCCGGTTCCGAGTGGGCATCCCTCCTCGCTACTTTGAAGTCTTGAAAGATAAGAACTGTCGCTTTTCGGGTCCAATGTCCAATCCTGAACAAGTTGCAGAAACGGGTCGCCCGCTGCGGTGAACACGCAGGTCAGGAAGCTGCTCCCCGCGCACGCGGGGATGGACCCGGGTCACCCCACCCCGCAGTCCAGTCTTCCGACTGCTCCCCGCGCACGCGGGGATGGACCCACACCGCGCTGCTGACCCGGATGGTGTTCGTTCTGCTCCCCGCGCACGCGGGGATGGACCCCTCTGGATCGAGGTCAGGCCGGAAGGGCTCGACTGCTCCCCACGCACGCGGGGATGGACCCGGTCTCCCGGGACGCCGCCAACACCGCCTCCTCTGCTCCCCGCGCACGCGGGGATGGACCCGAGACGGATCATGACCGGCCCCGCTGAGAACGCTGCTCCCCGCGCACGCGGGGATGGACCCGAGACGGATCATGACCGGCCCCGCTGAGAACGCTGCTCCCCGCGCACGCGGGGATGGACCCGCACTGCGGGACGTCCCCAACCCAAGTGGGGGCTGCTCCCCGCGCACGCGGGGATGGACCAGGCCGCTGGTGCGGCGCTCGTCGATAGGACTCGAAGGGTGTGCCTGAGGCCGGCCCCCTGGCGTTTGGTTCCGCACTTTCAGCAGGCGGGAAAGGCCACTGACCTGCCTCGTTCAGTAGAGCCGAGCCAGCAGCGAACAGCCGCGCATCGCACACAGGCGTGCGCAGCACCATACCGCTCACAGCACCCACGACCTCACAAGTCCCCGGTTGCCCCGTGCAGTCAGACGCGCCCCTACACCCGTCTCCCACTAGCCCACAAAGCGAGCCGAGTGCGATCACGCAGACCGAGTTTGTGAAGGATATTGGTGACGTGGTTGCGCACTGTCCCCTCGGACAAGCCAAGCTCTCGCGCGATCTCGCGATTGGAAGCCCCCCGCCCGATCAGCGAGGCCACTTCCCCCTCCCTCCCGGACAGCTCGCCTCCCGAGGCACCCATCCCGGCGTCGCGGTCCGGGGCAGTGTCCCGATCACGCAAGGCCGCGATCATGCGATCGGCCGCAGAGCCGAACAGAACACTCTCCCCCGCAGCCACACGGCGCACCGCCAGGGCCACCTCCTCCGGCTCGGCGTCCTTGAGCAGGTAGGACCGAGCACCGGCGCGCAATCCCGCGAAGAGATACTCATCCTCATCGAAGGTCGTCAGGACAATCGCGGACACGCTCGGAAAGTCCGCGCTCATCCGCTCGATTAGCGCCACACCGTCCATGCGCGGCATGCGTACGTCCACCAGCACCACGTGGGGCAGCCCATCGGGATCGCAGTCGGCCAGGAAGTCCAGAGCGTGGACCCCATCTGCCGCCTCACCCACGACAGTGAAACCCTCCGTCTCCAGCAGACGAGCCAACCCGCGGCGCATCAGGGACTGATCGTCCACAACCAGCACTCGCACCGGCTTCTGCTCCAGCCCGCTCACAGCACTCCCCTGTCCACGCCCATAGGAATCTGGGCACACAGCTCGAAACCACCCTCTGGCCGGTTGCCCGCGGACAGCGACCCGCCCAGCGCCGCCAGGCGCTCACGCAACGCGGTGAGCCCGAACCCATCGGCCATATCCTCAGCACCCCCTTGGCCGTCATCCGACACCCTGAGAGTGACCGTCTCCTGCGCGGCGTGCACGGCCACCTCCACGCGCTCGGCCCTTCCGTGCCTCAAAGCGTTGGTCAGGGCTTCCTGGACGACTCGGTAGGCGACCAGTTCCAGTTCCCCCTCCATCTCCTCAGGCCACGCTCCCGTAGCGGTGAACACCGTCGTGATGCCCATATCGCTGAAGGCGTCGGTGAGGGCACCGATCGCTTCGGGACCGGAGCGGTGCGCCAGATCCAAGGGCTTGAGCGCGCGCACCCACCGGCGGGTGTCGGCCAGGGCTTCCTTGGTCAGGCGGCGGGCTTGCCGCAGGTCCTCTCGCACCTGCGTAGGAAGCGCCGCAGCCGTGCGCTCGGCATTGGCCAAGCACAGGTGGATCGACGTGAGGTAGTGCCCCGTGCTGTCGTGCATCTCGCGCGCCATACGCCCGCGCTCCTCGGAGATCGTCGCTTCTCGCGCCCGGGCCGCATACGCACGTAGGCGCCTATGCGCGTCGTCGAGCTCTGCGAGCAGTTCCCTTGTCCTTCGGGCGCGCCGACCGGCGGCGAGCAGGGAGGTCATGACGAACAGGACCGCCAGGCAGTACAGGAACAGCAGACCGCCGTTGGTCAGGGCATAGGCCGGCGGAAGGTCCGGGTGAAGAGCTCCGACCAGGACGTTGACGGCGGAGAACAGCGCTGACTGGATCAGGCCGCCGACCGCTCCGAACACGCACGCCGCGTTGGCGATGGCCAGTGCCACCAAAGGGTAGACCGCGAAGTCGGTGACGGGCATCAGCACGGCAGCCGATGCCAGAAACCCCAGGGTCGCTACTCGGGCGTGTGCGGGTGCCGAGGACTCCCAGGGCAGGAAGGGCCACAGGAGGCACAGCGGCGCCAGCGCCCCGAGCAGCAGGACGAAGACCCACTCAGGGTGAGGCCAGGCGGTGGGAACGAAGCGTCCCTCAGCTTGGGCGAGAATCGTGCGGACCGCGATGATCAGCACGACCGTGGTCCAGAAGAGGTACCTGAGGCCGACAGGGGCGCAATCACCGCGGAAATCGAGTCGCCGTAGGTCGAAACGCTCCAAGAGGGGGGTCATGCGGGCATGGTACCGAGTTCCCCATGCGGCTCTCAGAGCGAGCCGGAGCGGAGCGCACAGGATGCTGTCCCGCCCGGAAGGCGGTGCCGGTGGGCGGCCACCCACCGGTAGGCGGCACGGTTGGCCGCCCGCAGCAGCGGCAGCCGCAGAGCCCGGCCGATGAGCCTGCCCCGCGGGCTGCACAGCAGGACATGGGCGACGGCATCGCCTCCGCTGAGCAGGCTTCCATCGGTCAGCACGACCCAGGCGCGATCATCGGCTTGGGCCGGGGTGAGGCCGAACCGGGGCAGGTCGGAGCGCTGCCAAGCAGTGAACGCGGTGCGCGTGTGCAGCCGCCCCTGGGCGAAGGCCACGGCCCGCTGGCAGAACCCGCAGTCGCGGTCGTAGAGGAAGAGGCCGGCCTCTGGAATGTCCTCAGAGCCGGGGCGCTGGATCGTCATGGTGTCTTCTCCTGCTCCTGGCCGCCACGGTCGCCCTCACGCGTCCTGCGTGCGCCACTGTGCGCGGAGCGGACGCCGATGAGTAGGACCGCGGTCCCCACACCGATCGAGGCCATCAGCGCCGTGAGCTGCCCGCGGGGGATGTCGGTCAGGTGGAGCGCGACGGTCCCGGTGATGAGGACGGCCCCCGACGCCATCAGCCAGGGAGCCGCTTTGACGTGGACGTCGTACCAGGCGCGGTGGCTGGCCGCGGTGTAGGCGGTGCGGATGCCGACGACCCCGTTCGGGCGCAGTCGCCGACTGCGCCCCATCATCCCGATGGTGATGAGGACGAACGCGGCCACAGCAAGGACGATGCTCAACCACACCAGGGTTCCGGTGCTCAGTGGCTGGTCCGCCCAGACATGCGGCAGCACCGTGTCGGTGCGCACTGCACGTCTCCCCTCTACTCCTGGGCGTTACGAGGCACGCTTTGCCGACGAACCCGCGAACAGATGGTCTATCGCGCCGATGTTCAAGAATTCGAGCATTTCTGCTATGTGCGTGTGAAGCGTATCGCTGTCGAGTTGGTAGACGATCGACTTGCCTCGTCTCTCGCCGTGCACGATTCTTGAGGACTTCAAAACCTTGAGGTGGGACGAAAGGCCGGGGCGGGATACGCCGACGGCATCAGCGAGCCGACTGGCCGGCATGCCCCTGGAAATTCCCAGCGTTCGGATGATGAGTCTCCGATGAGGATGGGAGAGAGCTGCGAAGAAATCGTTCTCGGACACGGGAACCTCTCAGGCGCAAGCGAGCGGATCGGTCATCCCACAAGCGGATTCCGAGGGATGTAGATATCGTATCCGTATCCACACCAGTGCTCAACGTGAATTCTGCTGATCCGAAAGCCGTGCCGCCCATGACGATTGTCATGGGCGGTGCGCCGTGTGCAGCGGACAGCGGCCCCGCGGCAGGCCCCGGGTCCGCCGCCGCTGTGATGACTAGAGCCGGCCCTGGGGCTGGGAAGCTCGCGTCGACCTGCGCACATCGCGTACACCCAGCACCGCGCCCACCAGCAGGACCACGGTCATGGCAGCCAGGACAGCGAACATCGGGGCGATCACGCTGCCCGGAGCGCTGACCACCGCCGCCCAGACCACGAAGGCCGCTCCGGCGACCGACATGAGCAGGCACGCCCCGAAGAAGTAGGGCTGCGCCTTCCTGTGGGCGGTGAGCCACGCCTCCCTGGACGCGAGCGTCGTCGGTATGCGTATGCCGGGGCTCCGGTCGATGTTGACGCCATCGCGCACGGAATAGACCGAGGTCCAGCCCAGAAACGCGCTTATCAGGCCGAAGAAGATTCCCACCGTGAACCAGTCAGCCACTGTCCCACCACCATTCATCAACTACTGAATCGTACATTCGATCACTGTCCGACACCCTCATGGTATCCATTGACTCCCTTCACGAACCTTCTCGGGCGATACCTTCTGATGTCGATGACAGGATCGCTTTCCCGGGGCCAGAGGTACAGCAGGAGAGCACCGATCATGGTGATACCGAAAGTCACCAGGCCCAGGGCGGCAGCGATTCCTATGTGGAAGAGGACACCTGCCCAGAACAGCGCTTTGCGCAAAGGGCTACTCGCCACGAGCCCATAGGCCAGCGCCAACTCCAGAACCAGGGTCCCCCAGGTGAGCAGGACCACGCCCAGGGCCGTCGAGACCACCCCCTCAGCAAGGGCGGCCCTCAGCCCGCTGGGACCAAACTGGGGGTCGTGGATCCAGTAGTAGACAGCCGTGCCGTTCACCCACTCCTCCACCGCGAGCTTGCCGATCGCGGCGTGGAGGTAGATCACCGACACCTGCAGTCGGATGAGGATGGCGCTGGTGTTGGCCACCATCCGCCGGATCTCCCCCGACCTGTTGACCGATGCTGGGTCGTCCTTGAAGCTCCAGTGCCAGCGCCGTGCGTCAAGGAGGGCTATCGGGCTGATGAGCAGGGCGATGATCGCGGCGATCTGGTCACCGCCCTCGGTCATGCTCATGGAGTTGTGCAGGCTGACGCTCACCCACACGTGTGGAAGGGCCGTCCAGCGGGGAAGCCAGCCGGTCACCACGAGCAGCAGGACGGCGATGGCCAGGGCCTTGGCCCACGCCAGGGAGGGCACGACGCAGAAGAGCCCGCCCCATCGGAGCCAGCCGTCACATTTGGGCGCCTCCCAAGCCTCGTTGGGGGCGAAGAGCGTATCCACCGAGTTGAACGACAGCGTGATGAGCAGCGCGGCGGCCGTCAGCGACCGCGCCAGGGCATAGGTGTTCGTCCACGGATTCCCGGAGAACAGACCCTCGTACCAGGCACTCAGGCTTGCCCGCATCGCACCTCCACGACGACCGCCGACAGGGGCATGTCGGGGGATGCCCCTGCGCCCTGCCATGCCCAGGGGATGATCTGCCGGCGGATGATCCCGACCCGCCCGCACAACTGTGGGCGCCGGGATTCGTTCACCACCGGGCCAAAGGCACGGTCCGCAACCGAATCGAGGCACTCCGACTGGTCGACGGTGGAGCACTCGATCCATGAGTCATGGCCGATGTCAGCGAGGATGACGCCCATCTCCACGGATTGGAGGCGCCCCTCCCGATTCGCACCGAAGAACCACTTGGCTGCGCCGTTGCCACCGGTGTCCGCATGCCGCCAGCCCTCACCGGCGGTCTCCTCATAGGCAGTGATCCTCGGTTCCTGAGGGTCACGGGTGAAGAACGACCATCCCTGGGGGACGGCGGTCTGCACCGTGAACTTCGGAACGAACTCGGTCAGGCCGGCCCAAGCCGAATAGGGAGTGGAGGCGACCAGTGAGGAGTTGACGAGCACTGCCAGGACGAGGCTCCAGGCGATGAGGGCCAGCGCACGGAGACGATGTCTCTTCATCGGATTCAGGCTGCCGTGCCCAGATCGTTGGCGATCCGGTCGACGATCTGCTGTTCCAACAGGTCCCCGTCGAGCTCCGCCGAGCTCGGACTCGCGACGGTGACCCAGGCCACGGCCGCGACCGCAACGGCGGCGGCCGCAGCGTAATTGACCGCGGCGACGACCGTCACGACGCACCCGAGCACCGCGGTGCAGGCATTGGGCGTGATGTCACCCTGTGCCGCGGCCTGGGGGTACATCTGCGCGAGGGCCTCAGCGATCTGCTCACCCGACGTCTGCAGCGTCGTCTGGATGGTCAGGTGGTCGCCGGAGTACACACCGTCGGCGAAGTCGGCGAAGAACTCCGGGTCCTGCTCTTGAAGATGGTCGATCAGTTCACCGCGCAGCTGCTCCATGCCGGCGTTCTCGGTATCGACACCTTCGAACATGGTGTCCAGCTCGGGGATGGCCTCGACCGCGGACCCGCTGCCGAAGTAGATCGCGCTGAACAGCTCGACGCCGTCATAGGGCCGCTCGGCGACTGCGGACTCCTCAGCAGTCGGAGCGGGAAGCACGGAGGCATTGGCAACGACCGGTGTGCCGATCACAACGGCTCCAGCCGCCAGAGCGGCCAAGAATTTTCTGTTCAAGTCTCCTCCAAGGAGATATGGGCACGAACGCCCGACGAGGCATGACGATGGGGAACCTAGCACAGTCAAAGGGTTTTGAAATTAAACAATCCGCGAATCCAAGCCGGCGGCCGGACTGGGATCGCCTTTGACCTGGCATTTGAAACCCTGTCCGGATCCGGACAGGGTTCCATTAATCAATTAAACAATTGTTTAATTGATCCGTGTGCTGATACAGTGCCCGCGCTCGCACACCTTCCGCAGGTCAAGGAAGGTCCTGCACCTGCACATCGGAGTCACCTCGCCGGTGCCTCGCTCCGCACTTGCCTGTGAACACCCTCCTCGGAGTCGAAAGTCCACTGACGCAGAAAGGCGCACCAGAAAATGAAGAAGGACATCTACCAGAAGTGGGCTCTTTTCTTGCCCTTGGCTGCTGCCATTATTTCTGCTCCGGTTCCGGCGAGCGCAGAAACAGGGCCCCATTACCCCAGAGTTCCCATAGAGTCCCCAGAGGGGCTGGAATGCGAAGTAACCGGATTCGAGACCAGCTGTGGAGCCGACTCAGGCGGGACCCAGTGGAAGGTGCGGGCCCTGTGCATGAAACCCAGCATCGACCTCGGCCTGCCCGTGCGCTACCAGGTGGAATCCGAAACGATAACGGGAAGCGGATCCGTTTCCCTGATCTGCTCGGAGATCATCCGCACACCCACTGGCCACGAAGTCATCCTTGTTGACTAGTCCATCACGACGTCTGTGTACTTGTCGCACGAGGCGTGTGGCCAGGGCGTGCGTGCCGCCAGGCCCCGGGGTGGGTCCTGGCACACCTGAACGCACTTTTCAGATATCCCAGGCGAGTGGAGACTTCAAGGGTTGGGACTGCGGGAGGCATGTCGTCAGGTCGGCATCGGTGTGGTCGCCGTCAGCGAGCACGTCGGCCCGCCACGGCTGCACAGGGCCGTGCCCTCCCTGTCCGCTCGCCTGGTCATCAGCCTCGGCGCTCCCTTTGAGGTCCGTTACGACGGACACGCCCACCACCGGCAGGCGGTCGTCGCCGGGCTGATGCGACCCGGTGCCGCCACCCCCTCCCTCATCCTGCGGTCGAACCAGCCGACCGTGTACGTGGAGCTGTCCCTGCTGGCCGCGCACCGGCTCACCGCCGTGCCGCTCGGGGAGGTCGACGCCGGTGGTATCGACATCAATGCCCTCGTGCCGTGGGTGGGCCGAGTGAGTGAGGAGTTGGCGGCCTACCCGGCCGAGCGACGAGCGCGGCTGGTGAGAGCGCGCCTCCTCGAACGCCTGGAACGAGCGAACCGCGCCACGGTCTCATCGGACGCCCTCGAACCGCTGAGGATCATCGCGTCGCGCGGCGGCCGGGTCTCCGTCGAGGAACTGGCCCGGCACGCGCATCTGAGCCCGCGCCACCTGCGGGACGTGATGCGGCGTGAACTCGGGATCGGGCCGAAGTTCGCCGCGCGCGTGGCCCGCTTGGCCTCCGCGGTCGATCGGGCCGGTGAGGGGGCCGACTCCTGGGCTCAGATCGCGGCCGAGAGCGGGTACCACGACCAGAGCCATCTCGTGCGCGACTTTCAGGACCTGATGCGCACGACGCCGTCCGGATGGCTGGCGGAGGAGCGCCGAAATCTACAAGGCCGACCCCGCCCGACTCCGTGATCATCGAACCATGACCAGTGAACTTCACCCCAAGGTGCTCGTGTCCGACGCCGATGCGGCGATCGATTTCTACACCAAGGCGTTGGACGCGACGTTGGTGTCCCGAGTGGCGGATGAGCAAGGCGTGGTGCACCACGCCGAGCTGACCCTGGGATCATCCACTCTCGCCCTGGCGCAGAGCGTCCCGGAGTGGGGGTGGCACGACCCCGAGTCGGTGGGCGGAACGCCCGTTCTCCTGACCGCTGACGTGCCCGATCCCGATGCGACGGCGGAGCGCATGGTGGCGCTGGGAGCCGAGGTGGTGATCCCGGTGGAGAACCGTCCGTACGGCAAGAGGCAGGGCAGGGTCAAGGATCCCTTCGGCCACCTCTGGGTGGTCAGCGGCGAGCTCCGCTGAGGTGTCCGCCTTCTGAGCGTCGAAGAGCGCCGGGCCCCTCCGGTGGACATTCACCGGCCTGCCAGGTCTCGCCGCCTACTGAGAGAGGGCGGCCCGGCCGATCGCGTTCTTCGTGGACGGGCTCGGCTTTCACCCTCGAGGTGTCGCCCGACCTGGGCGAAGGACGATAGAGCCGGCGACTTCAGAGCCAGCGCGCGGGTTGTCGGCGGTTGCCTCTTCGAGGCAGGCTTCCGATCCGGGGTCGCCGAAATCTGGACCGACGTCGACGAACTCATTCACTACGGGATCGACCAATCCGCTCGATACGCTCCATGTGAGGGCACCCAGCGCACGACACGAGAACTCTGAAGTACCGAATGAGGCCTGTGGGTCGAGTGTCCGATTTCCAACAAGTTGCAGAAAAGGGCTTCCCCACGCATTGAAGCCCCAGGTCAGAAAGACTGCTCCCCGCGCACGCGGGAATGGACCCGAAAACGTCCCCGGCGGCCTGATGGGGCTGCTCTGCTCCCCGCGCACGCGGGGATGGACCCTCCTCATCAAGCCGACCGCCGACGTGCTCGACCTGCTCCCCGCGCACGCGGGGATGGACCCGACGTGAACGCCTCCGTCACCGGGCCCGACACCTGTTCCCCGCGCACGCGGGGATGGACCCAACGTGACCGACCTGCCCATCGCTGTGGACGCCTGCTCCCCGCGCACGCGGGGATGGACCCAGCGCAGGTGGTCACAAGAACAGCTCGCCGAACTGCTCCCCGCGCACGCTGGGATGGGCCCACGCGCGGCGCATCGCTACTGCTCCCCGCGCACGTGGGGATGGACCCACGCGCGGCGCATCGCTGCCGAAGCGCTCCCGGCGCTCCCCGGCCGCTGCCGTCAGGAGTTCGGGGTCGGGGCGGCCGTCTCGTACTGCGGGCGGCCGTCGGGCCGATAGACCTGGATCGTCACTCCCCTCGGCGTGGACCGCGACTCGACCAGGGATAGTGCCGTGTCCGGGCCGGAGTCGGGGAACAGCCGGGTGCCCTGGCCGAGGACCACCGGGCACACGAGCAGGACGGCCTCGTCGACGAGCCGGTTCTCGAACAGCCAGCGGACCAGACCTCCGCTGCCGTGCACCTGCAGCTCGCCCGGCTGCGTGGCCTTCAGCTCGCCGATGGCGGTCGCGACGTCACCGGACAGGACGGTTGTGTCCGCCCACCCCGGTGCGGTGAGAGTGCTCGACGCGACGTACTTGGGTCGGTTGTTCAGGGCCGCGGCGATGGGGTTGTTGTCCGGGTTCGGCATCACTCCCCAGTAGCCCGCGAAGATCTCGTAGGTGCGCCGGCCGAACAGGAACGCGTCGGCGCGCTGGTAGATCCCGTTGAGGAACGTCGCCGCCTCGTCGTCGAAGTACGGCATGGCCCATCCGCCCCGCTCGAATCCGCCTCTGCGGTCCTCCTCCGCTCCGCCGAGACCCTGCATGACGCCGTCGAGGGTGACCCATGTGGTGGTGGTGAGTTTCATGGCGTGGCCTCCTGCTCCGTGGTCGGGTGTCGCTTGGTCTGACCGGGAAACCGAACCGATCTCATCGGCCACCAATGAGCGGGTCGTCGAGACTGCACTCGGGCCCCGGAGCCGCTTCGGGAGGCCCTGCCGAAGCGGAACCGAGTGAGGGGCCGGAGCCGGAGCCGGGATCGGGCCGCAGCTAGGGTCTCGTCGGGCAGTGGCGGCGGCGGGCTACGGTACCGGGATGCACATGGACCTGGTGACGATCGTGGTGGACGAGTACGACCCCGCGATCGCGTTCTTCGTCGATGCGCTCGGCTTCGAGCTGGTGGAGGACGCCTTCTCCCTGACCAACGACGGCCGCGCGAAGCGGTGGGTCCTGGTCCGGCCGCCGGGAGGAGGCACCGGGCTCCTGCTGGCGCGCGCCGACGGCGAGCGCGAGTCGGCCGTGGTGGGCAGCCAGGTCGCGGGGCGCGTGGGGTTCTTTCTGCGCGTGGACGACTTCGAGCGGTCCCATGCCCGGATGGCGGAGGCGGGCGTCCGGTTCGTGACCGAGTCGCGCGACGAGCCCTACGGGCGGATCGCCGTCTTCCTGGACGTCGCGGGCAACCGCTGGGACCTGCTCGGCCCGCTGCCCTCTCCGGAGCCAGACGGGAGCTCCCGCGCCCGTTAGCGGGTGCGTGCCGCCGTCCGGGGGCGCGCGGTGCGCCCCCGGACGGGGGCGGTCACAGTTCGGCCTGGCCGTAGGGCACCAGCCGCACCGGGCCCAGCAGTCCGTAGTCCTGCCGGGACACGTCGCCGTAGACGTCGGGGCGGAAGGCCCGCATGCGGTTGATCAGGGTGGTGGCCACCTCTACCTGGACCGTGTTGGAGCCGGCGCGCAGCCAGGGGCCGACGTCGACCACCGTGTCCTGCTGGTCGCACGGAGGCAGGTCCGTGTCGTTGACCGTGACGCGGAAGGTGTCGCTCACCCGGCCCAGGTCCAGGTACGCGCCGTGGCCTCCGGTCCACCCCCCGCCCAGGTCGACGGTGGTGGTGTAGCGGCCGATCCCGGAGGTGTCGGCCAGCCCGTCGAGCTCACGCCAGGGGACCAGCGAGGACAACGAGAGCTCGTGCACGACCACGTCGGTCTCGGTCGTCGACCCTCCCGGCCGCCAGTCCTCCACCTCCAGTTCCCAGGAGGTCAGGTCGAGGGTGTCGCCGACGGAGTCGATGGTCGTGGAGGTGGTGCTCCCGTCGGAGAGCACGGTGGTGTAGGTGCCCGCGGAGGAGGCCCGGACCACGGCCTTCCTGCCCTCCACACGGACCTGGTCCGCGTCGGTCTCGTCCACGCGCAGGTTCTTCAGGTGCCCCGGCGGCATGGTCCGGCCCGGTTCTCCGTGGTCGCGGATCCATGAGTGCGGCGCCAGCGCGATGACCATCGAGGCCCCCGGCGCCAGACGCACCCCGACCTCGACCGTCCCCTCACCGCGCGTGTGCACCGGCAGGGGAGTGATCGCTCCGTTCCACAGGTCCAGCGCGAAGGGATAGGCGTGGTCGATGTCCGCGGGCAGGGTGACCCGGTGGTCGACGGGCTCCGAGTCCGAGCTGTTGGTGAAGTAGTACAGCTCCAGCTCCTCGTCCCGGCGCCGCGCGTGCAGCAGCGGGGAGGCCTGGGCGTAGGAGACGGCGGGGCGCGCGTCCAGCGCGGCCAGCCCGTCGGGGATGTCCTCGCGCGCGTCGACCCGGTGCACGCTGGGCTCGGCGAGCAGCTCCTCCATGGCCTGGGCCAGCTCCTCGGCCGAGTCCTGGTCGGTCCCCGGCTCCTGAGGGGCGCTCCAGTCCCCGACGATGAGGATCTTCAGTCCCGACCGGGCGTACTCCACCATGCGCTGGGCGGTGTCCAGCTCCATGGTCGGGAGTCGTCCGCTGAAGGCGTCCCCTTCGAAGACCAGCAGGCCGTAGGCCGGGCCCTCGGGGGCCAGGCGGCCGTTCTCCACCCGCGGTTCGGTGATGCGGAGCAGGCGGGGGCTGACGAACTGGTGCGTCCACCCGTGGCGGACCCCCTCCTTGGTGAAGTGGGCGGCGCCGAAGCCCGAGCCGGCGTAGCCCTTCTGGCGCAGGAACGCCACGTCGATCGTCGAGGTGCCCGACTGGAGGGTGTGCTGGGCGCGCGCGAAGAAGCCCGAGACGTCGGACACGTGCTGCCAGGTCGGGTGCCTCGGTCCCCAGGACTCGCTGTAGCCCACTCCTCCGCTGTAGGGGGTGAAGGCGGCGAAGCCCGGCCACTGTGCTCCGGGTGCGTCGGCGTAGGAGAACCCGTGCAGGACCGCCATGTTCACGCCCGCGGCGTACTCGCGCGCGATGGTGCGCACGGTCTGGTCCCACGTGGTGCTGTAGGAGCCGCCGTAGACGGCGCCCGCCTCGCTGCTGAGCACCTTCTTGCCCGCCAGGTCGCGCCCGCCCGCCAGGGAGCGGAAGTCGTCGAGGTTCTTGAAGCCCAGGGACTCGCCCTCGGCGGTGTCGACGATGGCGGCCTTGGCCACGGCGTCGGTCTGCAGGCCGTAGGGCTGGATGCGGTAGCCCATCCCCAGCCCGTGCGCCCACTCCTGGAGAGGGGTGATGTGGTGGTCGATGTAGAGCTGTGAGAGCAGGTCGTTGAAGTCGTTCAGGGCCCGGCGGTCGGTGTCGGGGCCGAAGGAGAAGACCTGGTCCTCGTCCACGCGCACGAGCACCGGCAGGTAGGGCACCGGGTCGTAGCCGTGGTGGTCCTCGAAGGCGGCGGGCAGGTCGTGCGTCCACAGGGTCGCGTCGGTCTCCATCTCGATGGAGTCCTCGAAGACCGCGCCGCCCGCGGGCCCGTGGAGCAGGGAGCGGATCCGGGAGGTGAGGACGTTCTCCTCCCAGAAGTCGATGACGGCCTGCGCGCCGGCGCTGCTGAAGTGGTCGACCACGTAGGAGACCGGTTCGGTGTGCGGTCCGCCCTCGGGCCGCTGGCCCGAACCGCGCTCCCAGTAGGCGATGAGGGCCCAGGTCGAGCCGTCCCCCTCGCCGGGGGCCGTCCACGCCAGCTCCTCGTCCCGCACCGACGCCGTGAGGTCCTGCAGGGTGTCGGCCTCCAGGGCGGTGCGCCGGTCCTCCGGCGAGGCGCCCTCGGCCAGGCGTACCGCCTGCACCGCGAAGAGTTCGCGCGACTCGACCCCGTGTCCGGGCTCCACCTCGGGCTCGGGCAGGGCGCCCGAGGTCTCCTCGCCGGAGGCGAGGTAGCGCACGCCGTGGGCGAGTTCGCGGACGGCTGCCCTGTCCTGCGGGGTCAGGGTGGGCACCGCGGCCGGCCAGGACGGGCCGATGGTCATGTCGACGACGATCCCGCGCTCCTCGGCCCGGGTCAGGGCGGCCTCCACGGCCTCGCGCCAGGGCCCGGTGCCCCAGCCGTGCCCCTCGGGGTCGAGCGGCTCCGATGAGCTGTGGTGGACGTCGGCCACCTCCATACCGCCGAACCCGGCGTCGGCGGCCTGGTCGATCTCGCGGGCCACTTCCTGGGGGTCGACCAGGCCGTGCGGCCACCACCAGCGGAACTTGGCCCGCGCGGCCGTGGGGGCCTCGAAGCCGGAGGCGAAGGACCGCGGGGCGGCCGAGGCGGCGGGCGTGCCGAGGGCGGCCGGCAGAGCGGCGGCCGTGCCCGCGGCGGCGCTCAGACCCAGGAACAGGCGCCGGGTGGGGGTGAGGGCTGAGGAGGCGGGCTCCGGGGAGGACGGTGTGGGGGACATCGGGGGTTTTCCTTCCTGCGCTCGCTGGAGCAGGGCGCGAAGAGGGGCAGGGGGGAAGCTCGTGCGTGCGCACGACGAGATGATCCGGACGGATCTTAAAACGTTTCACAGGAGTTTCCAACAGATCGCTCCGATGATCAACGGTTGCGCGAGAAAACCTGGTCGACTTCTTACGGTGACCCTGTGGCCACGGGCTTTGCTCGGCTGGACGCGACCAAGGGGAAGGTTCAGTGTGATAAGAACGTTTCAGCGGCCTGGGTTTCGCTGGAGTGCAGGAGGCGGGTCGTCACACGAGGGAGGGGCCCCGGCCGGTGGCTGAGCCGTGTGGCGGGCACCAGCGCCGGGTCAGCGCCCTCGTACGTCGCGGACGACCGCCGGGACCTTGCTGGGTCCGCTTCCCTGTTCGCGGCCAGCGCCCGGCGTGTTGCCGGAGTCGTGTTCGCCGGTGTCCCCTGATTCGGAGTTCGCGCCGTGTGTCGCGAGTTCGTTGAACAGGCTCGGCAGGATGGGTGTTCTGTCCGACTCTCGACACGTTGTGGAAACGGCATGCCGTCCAGAGGAAAGCGCAGGCCAGGAGTGCCCCCCGCACACGCGGGGGCGGGGCCCGCATCACTCCGCGGCCCCGCCCCGCCCAGGTCGTTCTCCTGCCCGGCGGCTTACCGGCGGGCGGACCAGGCCTTCCACAGCTCGGCGTACGGGCCGTCCGCCCGCACCAGCTCCTCGTGCGGGCCGGACTCGACGACGCGACCACCCTCCAGCACCACCACGCGGTCGGCGTCGGCGGCCTGGGTCAGCCGGTGGGCGACCACCAGCCCCGTGCGGCCCTCCAGGGCCCGGGCGGCGGCTTCCTCCAACCGACGGGCGCCGGCGCTTCCCGCGTCGGCGGTGGCCTCGTCCAGGACCGCGATCGGCCGGTCGGCCAGGACCAGACGGGCCAGGGCGATCTGCTGTGCCTGGGCCGCGGTGAGCTTGTGCCCGCCGGTACCGACCACGGTCGCCGTGCCCTCCGGCAGGGCCGTCACCCAGTCGAGCGCGCCCACGGTCTCCAGCGCGGCGCCCAGCTCCTCGTCGGTGGCCTCCGGGCGCGCCAGGCGCAGGTCGTCGGCCAGGGGGCCGGCGAACACGTGCACCTCCTGGCTGATCAGCGTCACCGCCTGGCGGGCCGCGATCGGGCCCGTGGCGGCGAGGTCGAGCCCTCCCACGCGCAAGGACCCCTCGGAGGCCGGGTGGATGCCCGCCACGAGCTTGGCCAGGGTGGACTTGCCCGCGCCGCTCGCCCCCACCAGGGCCACCCGCTCACCCGGCACGATCTCCAGATCGACGTCCGAGAGCACCGGCAGACCCGGGCGGTAGGCGTGCCCCACCCCGGACAGGGACAGCGAGCCGTCCGGCGCCGGGTGGTCGCCGGACTCCTCCTCGGCGGGCAGGTCGCACACCCCGATCATGCGGGCCAGCGCCGCGCGTGCCTTCTGGGCCTCGTCGGCGAGCCCGATCGCCGTGTTGATCGGGGCGAACAGGTTGTGGAAGTACAGGGCCGCCGCCGTGGCGGTACCGATGGTCGCCATGTCCTGGCCCACCAGCCAGTACCCGGCGATCAGCACCCCCGCCAGACCGATGAACTCGGCGAGGTTGAGCAGCGAGAACAGCCGGGTGGCGAGCTTCTGTCCCGCCACGGCCAGGTCGGCGGCCCGCTGGGAGGCACCGCCCACCCGCCGCGTGTGCTCGTCGGCCAGGCCGAAGGCACGCACGGTCCGGGCGCCGCTGATGGTGTCGAGCAGCCGGTGCTGGCGCGTGCCGACCGCCTTGCGGTGCTCGTCGTACACCGGGGCCGCCAGTTTCAGGTACCGGCGCAGCGAGTACATCTGCACCGGTACGGCCAGCAGCACGGCCGCCAGGAAGCGCCAGTCCAGCAGCGCCAGCGCGCCCAGCGTGAGCACGATGGTGAACAGCGCCTGCGCCAGCCGGGGGAAGGCGTCGCGCACCGCGCGGGTCACCACCGTGACGTCGCCCGTCACCCGTGAGGTCAGGTCGCCCGACCCCGCCAGTTCCACCCGCTCCAACGGAAGCCGCAGGGCCCGGGCGACGAACCTCTCGCGCAGATCCGCCACCACGCTTTCGCCGAGCCGGGCCACACCGGCCACGCCCAGCGCGTTGCCCAGGCCGCTCAGGGCGGCGATGACCAGCAGCAGCGCGATGGGAACGGCGAGGGAGGAGGGCTCACGGCCCTGCGCGACGAGGTCGACGATGTGGCCGAGCACGGGCGCGGTGCCCAGCCCGACGGCGGTCGCGCCGACCAGTGTGACCAGGGCCCAGGCGGCGGTGCCCCTGCGGTCCATGACGAGATCGGCGACGGCCCGCCGGACGCGGCGGGCCTCGGCGGTGGGCAGGAGGGTCACGCGAACACCGCCTCGCGGTAGGTCGGGGACGTACGGGCCAGCTCCGCGTGGCTGCCCTGGGCGGCCACGGTCCCCCCGTCCAGGAACAGGACGGTGTCGGCGGTGTCCAGCAGGGCGGGACTGGTGGTGACCAGCACGGTCGTGCGCCCCCGGCGCAGACGGGCCAGCCCTTCGGCCACGCGGGCCTCGGTGACGGTGTCGACGGCGGTGGTGGGATCGTGCAGCACCAGGACGGGCGGGTCGGCCGCCAGCGCCCGGGCGAGGGCCACCCGCTGGCGCTGGCCGCCCGAGAGCGAGCGCCCGCGCTCGGCCAGCCGGGTCTCGCGTCCCTCGGGGAGCGCCTCGGCGACCTCGTCGGCGGTCGCCGCGTCCAGGGCGCGGTCGATCGGCCCCCGGGCGGCGGCGGCCACGTTGTCGGCCAGGGAGGTCTCGAACAGGGCGGCGTCGTGTTCGGCCACCAGCACGGCCCTGCGCAGGTCGTCCAGGGCGAGCTTGGCCACGTCCACCCCGTCCACCTCGACCGATCCCTCATCCGGGTCGGCGTCGCGCGCCAGGCAGGCGAGCAGGTCGGCGGCGGCCGCCGGGTCGGGCGCGACGACGCCGACCAGGCCGCCGGAGCCGATGCGGGCGTCCACACCGCGCAGGGACCCGTACCGGACCCCGTCCAGGCGCAGCTCCCCGGCGGGCTCCGGCGGCAGGGCCGCACTGCCGTCCGGGACCGACCAGGGGGACTCCAGAACGTCGGCGATGCGCTGCGCGGAGGCCCGTGCCTGGGCGAACACGCCATTGACGAAGGCGAGTACCCGGAACGGCCCGTGCAGGAACTGCGCCAGGCCCACGGCCGCGACCAGTCCGCCGATGCTGACCTCGCCGCGCATGGCCAGCACGGCCCCGGCCAGGGCCACGGCCGCGATGAACCCGCCGGTCAGGGCGAGTACGGCGCCGTCGTGCCCGGCTTGGGCGCGGGAGGCGCGCAGCGCGGAGAAGAAGGAGGCGCGGCTGGTGGTGCGGTAGCGCTCGGACGCGGCGGTCTCCGCGCCCAGCCCCTTGAGGACCCGCAGCCCCGCGACGAGGTCGGCGGCGGTGCCGGAGGCCTGGGCCGCCCGTTCCTGCTCGCCCTCGCTGCGGCGCGCCAGCGGCCGACTCACCAGGTGGGCGAGGTAGAGCAGCGGGGGAGTGCCGAGCAGTACCAGCAGCCCCAGCGGTACCGAGACCCGGAGCAGCGCGGCGGCGCTGACCGCGAGTCCGGCGATCGAGGAGACCCCGAGGGCCAGCAGGCCCACGGCCATCCCGACCCGTTCGGCGTCGCCGGAGGCGATGTTGGTCAGCGCGCCGGGCAGCCGGTCGCGCTCGGCGCCGCCCCGCGGGTCCAGGACCCGCCGCGTGAGCCGGAGCCGCAGCTCGTGGGCGGCCTGTTCGGAGGCGCGCTCGGCGATGCGGGCCGCGAACCGGTAGCTGAACGACAGCACGACGAAGGCGGCGCCGAGCACCGCCAGCCACAGGACGAGGGCGCGCGGGGATCCGGTGGCCACGGCCAGGTCGATCACCACGCCGATGATGACGGGGACCAGGGCTTCGCCCGCCTGGTGCCCGGAGCCGAGCACGGACGCCGCGGCCACCCGGCCGCGCTGGCCCGCGACGGCTCCGCGCAGGACGGCACCGCCGGTCCGGCGGGGCCCGGCGGAGCCGGGTGCCCCCTCGGGCCCGTCCACCTCGTCGGGCTCGCTCCTGTCGGTGGAACCGCTGTCGTTTCCGGACGCGCTCACGTGGTGGACCGGGGGTGCGGCGTGAGGTAGCCGCCCATGCGGCGGAAGTAGTCGCGCGCGGCCAGGTCCGTCCCGTCGTCTGTGCGGACGGCCTCGACGACCACGCCGCGGGCCCGTCCGGTGCGGGCGTCGGGCCCGGCGACGATCACCACGCCGTCGCCCTCGGGGTAGAAGATCCGGCCGGGGGTGCCGCCGTAGCGCCCCTTCGAGACCGAGGCCCGGGTGATCCGCAGCCGGCGCTCGCCGTGGAAGGCGAAGGCGTTGGGGTAGGGGTCGGACTGGGCGCGCACCAGGCGGTCGATGTCCTCGGCGGGCAGGGTCCAGTCGATGCGGCTGTCCTCCTCCGCGCGCTTGTGGAAGAAGCTGGCCCTGGTGCGGTCCTGCGGGACCCAGTCGGTGCTGCCCGCGGCGATCCGCTCCAGGGAGGTGTGCACCACCGGAGTGATGAGGTCGACGGTGGCGTGGAACAGGTCGGTGGCGGTGTCGCGCGGGCCGACCTTGACGGCCTGCTGGTACACGATCGGGCCGGCGTCGAGCTCGGCGTCCATCTTGTGCGCCGTCACCCCGACCTCCTCCTCGTCGTTGAGCAGGGCCCAGATGATCGGCGAGAAGCCGGCGTAGGCGGGCAGCAGCGAGTCGTGCACGTTGAGCGTGCCGTGGCGGGGCCGGGCGAAGATCTCCGGCGGCAGCCAGGTGCGCCAGTTGTTGGCGACGATCAGGTCCGGGGCGACCTCGCCCAGCCGTGCGGCCAGCGCCTCGTCGGGCCGGTTGCGCTCGATGACCTCGATACCGTTCTCGGCCGCCAGGTCGGCGACCGAGTCGGACCAGATCCGCTCGTAGGCGTGGTCCGACGGCGGGTGCGTGACGACGAGGACGACCTCGTGGCCGGACTCCAACAGAGCCCGCAGTGTCCGGTGCCCCCAGGTCTGGTAACCGAACATCGCGATGCGCATGGAGGTCCTCCTCGTGTTGGGGCAGCGGCGCCCAGTAAAGCAAGGCTTGCCTAAGGTGGCAAGCCGGGAAGTCCGAAAACACGGGGATCCCTGGACAAGAACTTAGGTTAGGGTTACCTTCGTTCACGGGTCGGAGTGTGCGGCCCGGAGTGCGTCACGTGACCACCGCGAGCGAACCAGACGGGACTTCCACCGAGATGGGAATTGGTATGTCACAAGGACTTCCGGCCGACGAGCCACCGATCCACGACCTCATCGGCGTCGGCTTCGGACCGTCCAACCTCGCACTCGCGATCGCCGTCGCGGAGCACAACGCCGCGTCGCCCGACCAGGCCGTCACCGCGCACTTCCTGGAGCGCCAGACGCACTTCGGCTGGCACCGGGGCATGCTCATCGACGACGCCACGATGCAGGTCTCCTTCCTCAAGGACCTGGTCACCCTGCGCAACCCGGCCAGCCGCTTCACCTTCCTCTCCTACCTCAAGGAGCGGGGCCGCCTCGTCGACTTCATCAACGCCAAGAGCCTGTTCCCGCTGCGCGTGGAGTTCCACGACTACTTCGAGTGGTGCGCGGCCCGCCTCGACGACGACGTCTCCTACGGCCACGAGGTGGTCGAGGTACGCCCGGTGGAGGTCGACGGCCAGGTCCGCCACTACGAGGTGGTCTCCAGCGGCCCCGACGGCACCGCCGCCGTGCGCAGGGCGCGCAACCTGGTCCTGGCCACCGGCCTGCGACCGCGCCTGCCCGAGGGCATGGAGACGGGCGAGCGCATCTGGCACAACAGCGAACTGCTGCACCGCGTGGACGGCGTCGACACGGCCGAGGCCCGCCGCTTCGTCGTGGTCGGTGCCGGGCAGAGCGCCGCCGAGGTCACCGCCTACCTGCACGACCGCTTCCGCTCCGCGGAGGTCTGCGCGGTCTTCTCGCGCTTCGGCATCAGCCCCTCCGACGACAGCCCGCTCGCCAACCGGGTCTTCGACCCCTCCGCCGTGGACGACTACTTCGGCGCGCCGGAGGACGTCAAGCGCATGATCATGGGCTACCACGCCAACACGAACTACTCGGTCGCCGACCTCGACCTCATCGAGGACCTCTACCGGCGGACCTACCAGGAGAAGGTCCTCGGTGCGGAGCGGCTGCGCTGGTTCAACACCTCGCGGGCGGTGGAGGCCGCGGACACCGGCTCCGGCGTGCGCGTGGTGGTCGAGTCGATGACCACCGGCAAGCGCACCGACCTGGACGCCGACGTGCTGGTGTACGCGACCGGCTACAGCCCGGGGGACCCGCTCGCGCTCCTGGGCAGCGCGGCCGACCGCTTCCACCTGGACGACGAGGGGCGCCCGATGGTCGAGCGCGACTTCCGGGTCACGGCCGACGCCGCCGTCCGGGCGGGCGTCTACCTCCAGGGCGGGGCCACCGAGCACACCCACGGGATCACGTCGTCACTGCTGTCCAACAACGCGGTGCGCTCGGGCGAGATCCTCGACTCCATCCTCCAGCGCCGCCCCCAGGACGCCCTCCAGCCCGCCACCGTCTGACCCGAGGCGCCGGCGCCGGCCGGTGCCCGGTCCTTTCGGGCCACCCCGGGCCGTCCCCCGGTCCTCCTCGCCCCTGCCCTGCCCCGGCGTGCCTCGCCGGGGCCGGGCCGCACGGGGCGGGTCCGACTCGGCAGGCGCATGTCTCCCGCGCCGCACCCGACCGCGGCTCGGGGCCGGTCCGGGCGGGGCACGGGGGCGTCAGCCCTCGGAGTGGCCGAGCCTGCGCTCGGGGGCGACGCGGTCACGCACCAGGCGCTTGAGCTCGGCGGCGTCGGTGAACGCGGCGTCGCTCTTGCGCGACCACACGCTCTCCCCGTCGAGCCGGACCTCGAACACGCCGCCCGTGCCCGGGACGAGGGCGACCTCGCCCAGCTCCTTCTCGAACGTCGTCAGCAGTTCCTGCGCCATCCAGGTGGCCCGGGGAAGCCACCGGCACTGCGTGCAGTACTCGATCTCCAGCCGCGGCCGCTTGTGCTCCAAGGTCATGGCCACAGCATGGCACGGGCACGTGCAACGGCGGCCTCGCGGGGGAGTGGACCGCGAGGCCGCCGTGACCCCGGTGGGAGGGGAACCGGGGCTTCTCCAGGGAGGACCGAAAGGTCAGAGGCTGATGCCGAACGCCCATCCGGCGAAGGCGTACATGGTGAACATGACCATGAAGACCGCGATGACGTTGAGCCAGATCCCGCCGCGCAGCATCTGCCCGATCTTGACCTCGCCGGAGCCGAACACCACCGCGTTCGGCGGCGTCGCGACCGGCAGCATGAAGGCCATCGAGGCGGCCAGCACGGCCGGCACGACCAGCGTCATCACCGGCAGGTCCATGCCGAGCGCGATTCCCGCGACGACCGGGAGGAACGTGGCCGTGGTCGCCGTGTTGCTGGTGAGCTCGGTGAGCAGCAGGACCATGGCCGCGATGATGAACACGACGACCCACGTGGGAACGCCGTCCAGGACGCCGACCTGCACGCCGATCCACTCGCTCAGCCCGGTCTCGCCGAACTGCTTCGACAGGGCGATGCCGCCGCCGAACAGGAGCAGGATCCCCCAGGGGAGGCGGACCGCGGTCTCCCAGTCGAGCAGGCGCTCACCCCTGCCGACCGGGATGAGGAACAGGGCGATGGCGACGGTGATCGCGATGACCGAGTCCGAGACGCTGCCCAGGAAGGGCACGGCGTCGGAGACCGCCTCGTTCCTGTTCAGCAGCGGGATGACGATCCACGAGCACGCGGCCAGGGCGAACACCGTGGCGACCAGCTTCTCGCCGCGGGAGACCGGGCCCATGTCCTTGAGCTGCTCGCGAATGAGGTCCTGGGCGCCCTCGAGCTTCTTCGTCTCGGGCGGGAAGACGAAGCGGGTGAGGACGACCCAGGCGATCAGGAGGAAGGACGCGGCGAGCGGGACGCCGACCATCATCCACTGGCCGAAGCCGATGGTGATGTCGTAGTTCTCGGCGAGGAAGCCGACCATGAGCGCGTTGGGCGGGGTGCCGATGAGGGTGGCGACCGACCCGATCGACGCCGAGTAGGCGATGCCCAGCATGAGCGCGGTCGCGAAGTTGGCGTCCTTCCTGCCACCGCGCAGCTGCGTGACCAGGCCGACGACGGAGACGCCGACGGGCAGCATCATGATCGCGGAGGCGGTGTTGCTCACCCACATGGTGATGAACCCGGTCGCGAGCATGAACCCGCCGATGAGCCGGACCGGGCTGGAACCGACGGCCGCGACGATGCCCAGGGCCATGCGCTTGTGCAGGTTCCACTTCTGCATGGCCAGGGCGAGCATGAACCCGCCCATGAACAGGAAGATGACGTCGGCGCCGTAGGAGGGCGCCACGTCGGAGATGCCGACCTCGGGCAGCAGCGCGGGGAAGAGCACCATCGGAAGCAGGGCGGTGACCGGGATGGGGATGGCCTCGGTCGCCCACCAGGTGGCCATGAGCACCGCGACACCCGCGGTGATCCTCCCCCCGGTTCCCAGCGATTCCGGCAGGACCGCGAAGAGCAGCAGTCCGAGGACGGGGCCCAGGACCAGGCCGATGATCTTGGCGCGGCTGGGTTCGGGCCGGGCCGCCTGTTCCGTGGTGAGGGCGGGCAGACCCGCTTTGCCGCGGGCTTCCGAGGTCGCCATGTCGGTCTCCTCCTTCGAGGGGGACGGGGAGGACGGGCCGGACGGTGCCCGCCTCCCGGAGGGAAACCGGCGACGACGACGCTGTTGCCCCGGGGTTTCCCCGATGTTTCTCCGTGGTGTGAGTGATGGTGGTCACTGTGGTCCGGAGCACGCAATTTCGACGGGAAGAGTTGGGATTCCCTTGACATTGCCCGACTGTCGGTGACGGAGGGTGTGCCTGGGGTGATCGTCACGGGTCGGGCTCCTCGGGAGTGGCGTCCGACGCGCGGCGCTGTTGCGGTCCCTCGCGGGGCGTTCGCGAGGCTGGCATGATCGGGGCCGGAGACCAGACACGGCGCGGAGAGGGCGACATGAGCGAGAGGTCCGCCGAGGGAGACCTCGGCCGCGGTCTGACCGGTGAGGTCGGCGAGGACGACACCGTGCGTCTGCGCGCCGGCGCCCGGACGGCGCTCGCGCTGTGCGTGTGCGTGTTCGCGTCCAGCGCCCTGTTCCTCCTGCTCGCCGTCTGAAGGCGACCCCGCGGGGGGTAGGCCCGCGCGGGCCCCACCGCGGTGCGCTCGGGCACCATCGCGGAGATGGAGCGCGGCTGTCGGACGCGGCGGATTCCCCGCGAGCGCGCGGGAGCGTACGCGGGCACGCGGTCACCCTCGGGTCCGGTGCAGGGGCAGGGGCAGGGGGCGACCGCGAGGGACGTTGAAGCGCGGACCTCCGTCGTCCGCGCGTGCGTCGACCACGCGCGTCGTCATCACCATGGGTGAGCCATGGAGGCCCGGGGTGAGGGTGTGACTCGGTCGGATGACGGAAGCATCATGATCACGTCACTTCGACCCCCGTGTGTCATCCAGTCACGGGTGCGGGATGTCCTTTTCGTGTGCCCTCGGTGTCGTGGGCGCGCTGTGTCCCTTCAGGGCCGGTGGTTCCACCGGCCCGCTCCCGCGAAAGGCTGTCCATGACTCTGGCGGCACGCCTCCGCCGCGTCGGCGAACATCTCATGACCCCCTCCGCGCGCGAGCGCGCCGAGGAGCGCCGCAGGCAGGCCGCGGCCCAGGCGGCCGAGGAACGGCGCCTGGCGAGGATCGCGGAGCGCCGCGCCGCCCTGCTGGCCGCCGACCCCGACCTGCGCGCCTTCGCTGACGACGGTTCGACCGAGGCCGAGCTCATCGGGCGCACGGTGGACGACTTCACCACCGCCGACGCCTCCGCCCACAACCTGCGGTTGGTCACCGACGTCCTGGAAGCCGCCGGTATCGACTACTTCCTCGTCCCCGGCCGCTCCCCGCTCCGGCACGTCGTGGGTGTCCACCGCGGGGACAGGAAGGCCCTGCTCGACGCCATGCGCGAGGCCTACCGCGCCAGCGCCGTCCACGCGATCAAGCCCGGCCCCGGCGGAGCGGTGGCCGTCCGCTCGGCCTACGTGGACGGGGCCCTGGACGGGCGGATCAAGTCCGGACTGATCATCCGCTTCGCCGAACACCTCCTGGCCCCCGACGGCCGCTGCCTGGCGGGGCCGGAGTACGGCTGCGACGTCGAGTTTTGGCGGGACGGCGAGACGGTGCTGGCCGGGCCCGACCCGGAGGAGGCGCGTCTGCGGCTACGGGTGCGCGTCCCCGACGCGGCCCTGGCCGACTCCCTCGTGGCGCCGCGTCCCAACCGCGTCGCGGACGTGCTGCCCGACGAGTGCCGCAAGCGCGCCACCGTGACCGTGCGGGACCGGGTCCACCCGACCTACGAGCCCTTCTCCCACCGTCGTGCCGACGAGGTGGGCTTTCCGATCGACGCCGTCTACACGTGGGTCGACGGCGACGACCCCGAGCACGCCGCCAAACGCGCCCGGTACCGCGAGGGCAGGTCCGGGCTGGCCTCGCACGCGGCCAACGCCTCCCGCTACACCGACCACGACGAGCTCAAGTACTCCCTGCGCTCACTGCGGATGTACGCGCCCTTCGTCCGGCACGTCTACGTGGTCACCGACGGCCAGACCCCGGCCTGGCTGGACACCGAAGCGGAGGGGGTGACGGTGGTCGACCACCGCGACATCTTCGCCGACCCCGGTGTCCTCCCCGTCTTCAGCTCCCGTGCCATCGAGTCGCAGCTGCACCGCATCGAGGGCCTGTCGGAGCACTTCCTGTACCTCAACGACGACATCTTCGTGACGGCGCCGGTCGGCCCGGGGCACTTCTTCCACCCGAACGGCATCGCCCGGCTGGCGTTCTCGCCGCACCAGATCGGCGTCGGCGAGCCGGTCCTGGAGGAGTCCGCCCCCAACTGGGCGGGCAAGAACGCCCGCGCCCTGTTCCAGGAGTCCTTCGGCGCCTACATCGCCCACAAGGTCAAGCACGTGCCGACGGCGCAGCTCCGGTCGGTGCACCGCGAGCTGGCGGAGCGCTACCGGGAGGACCTGGAGCGCACGGCGCGGTCCCGGTTCCGCGACCCGGCCGACGTCGCCCCGGTCACCACGCTCTACCACCACTACGCGCTGCTCACCGGGCGCGGTGTGTCGGCGGACTACCGGGCGCGGTACGTCGACATCGGCACCGGAGAGGCCGGGGAACGGCTCGCCGCCCTGTCGGAGCCGGAGGAGGCCGCCCGCTACGACTTCCTGTGCCTGAACGACTTCGACACCCCGCCCGAGCGCCAGGAGGAGGTGGGCCGGATGGTGCGCACGTTCCTGGAGTCGCGCTTCCCCTTCCCCGCTCCCTGGGAGCGGGGCGGCTCACCCGCCTGAGCCGCGCGGTGACCGCCGTCGCCCCGCCGCCGCGCCGCCGCGGGTCCATATGCGGCGGACGCGGAATCCGTGGGCGGTGCGCGCATGCCGGTTCCGGCCGTCCCCGGGCCGCCCGGCGAGAGAGCGGAGGGCGCGGATCCGCTGGTCGAGGGGTCTTCCGTGTGCTCGGGCGGCCGCGCTTCCCCAGGCTGATAATCCTTTGCCCAGGGTTCCTGGGCACTGTTAGCGTCGCCGGAATGAGACCCGTGACCGAGCGCGAGATCCGCGCGTCCTTCGTGAACTGTTCCAAGGGGGAGGCCAAGCGCCTGGCGCTTCCGCGCGACCTCGCCGAGAACCCATGGGAGGACCTGGACTTCCTCGGCTGGCGCGACCACACCGCGCACGAGCGCGCCTACCTCGTCGTCGAACGCGAGGAACGGCTGGTGGGGGTGGCCTTCCGGCTGGCCAACGGCCGGGACGGGTTCCGCCGCAGCATGTGCTCCGTGTGCCTGACCACCCACCCCGGCCAGGGCGTCACCCTGATGGTGGCGCCGAAGGCGGGCAAGGCGGGGCGCGACGGCAACTCGATCGGTCTGCGCATGTGCGCGGACTTCGCGTGCCCGCTGTACGTGCGCGGGCTGAAGGAGCCCGAGCCCGGTGGCCGGTTCGAGGAGTCGCTGACCGTGGAGGAGAAGATCACGCGGGCGGCGCACAACCTGGAGGGGTTCCTCGCGCGGCTGTCCGCGTGAGGTCCCCGCGTGGCGGCGGGGCGGCACGGGCCCGTGTCCGCCCCGCCCACGCTCCCCCGGTTCCGGTCCGGAACCGGGGCGTGTTCGGTGGGTCATCGTCCTAGTCCGACGGGAAGCGGGGCTCCACCACGGTGTTCGGCCCCGGGTAGATGAGCCGTTCCTCCCCGTCCGGGAAGCGGACCACGTACGGCGGGCCGTTGTCCGCGCCCTTCACCTCCACGATCCGTCCGCTGTGCTGGCCGTCGCTGCTCGCGACCCCGTGGGTATGGACATAGTCCCCGATCGACGCCCGCATTCTGTCCCCCGTTCGACGCCGCCGGTCCCTCGTGCCGGCCTATCGGGGACGTACCCGGAACGCTGACCTGCCGAAACCGAGGGCATCTCGGGCGCGGCACCGCAGAGCGGGAGGAATGGCGCACCCCTTCTCGTCCGGAGCGGGTCTCGGACTCCGAACGCGGCGGACGCCCGAACCCACAGGGACGTGCACTCCTCAAAGCGGTCCGTCGGTCCGATCCGGCGGCCGAGGTCGGACACGTCGTCGCCGTACAGCCAAGCGGACTTCCGAGCCGGGGACAGGTCGGCCGTGGCCGTCAGGACCCATGTGCGGCAGCGCGACATACTCCGGAGGGTTCGGCCGCGGCTCACCGAGGGTCAGACCTGTAAGCCAGCCCGATCACCTGTTCCGGTCCTTTTCATCGGAGGGAGGATGATTCTTTGAGAAGTGTTCGAGGAAGCTGGCATCCAACTCCACGTCCCCAGAAAGCCGCCAGGTGCGGCGCTCGAAGGAAAGATCTCCGGTGACGACGAGGGGGAGCTTCCTCTGGTAGGCAATGATCGCCCAATGGTGATCCTCGCCCTCGAGTGCTACTTGGACACTTCGTGCCCTTCCGCTCACCTCGGTCATGAGAGTCACGATTGCCGCGTCGTCCTCGCCTGGCGGAGTCTCCTCGCGCGCCAGGCTCTTGACGATCCCGATGAGTGTCATTCTGCGCGAGGGTTCCTCTTTTCGGACGAGGCGCTCACGCAGACGTGGCAACTCCGCGATGACATCCCGGTCGAGCACGATGGTGGAAGTCGCTATATCAGGGGCCGGTTCCTTCGCCGCCCACTGGAACGAGAGATCCACCGAGCGGAGCTTTTCCGCGCAGGTCAACTCCTCCATAGATTCCACCAGTGCCGCGCTCAGGCCGAACTCCGAAGGCGATTTGAGAACTCCTTCGTTCCGGCGCAGTGCGAGGAGTCGTGCGGACTCCAGCCCACGGGCGAGTGTCGTCATGACACGTCGCGCGTACACCGGCTGTATGCCTGCTTCATCGTGGTCCTCGGGAGAGGGGTCGTCAAGGTACGTCGAAACAGTAAAGACAAAACTTCCTTGCTTCGTTTGTCCCAGTCTGACGTGTTCATCGAGGAATTCCGAAACGATCGCAGGCCTTCGTCCCTGGTGGGAGTGATTCGGATCGGCTGCCGTCGTGGCCGCCGCCTTCAACATTCTGAAGAGTGAGTCGACCGTCTTTCCTGCTTGACGGAAGGGGATCGACCCATCTGTCATAGGTTGGTTGATGCGCACGAAGAAGAGATCGGAACGAGTCGACGCTATGCGTTCCCGAAGTTCACCGGCGTCGATCCCGTACACAAGACAGAGCGAATCGAGTGCATCCTTGAAGCGGGGGACAAAATCGACGAAATCCTGGGCGAGAGGCAGCATGATCCGAGCCGACCCGAATTCTGGAGACTGGTTCAGGCACCAAATCTCCCGAACGTCCGGCTGCCTGCTCTCCAGTTCCCACCCGTGTGTGGCGAGATACGTGGATACCGTCTCAGGTGTCAGCGAAGCAGCCGCTTCACCGAGAGAATCGAGCGTGGCGGGGGTCATCAGAATCCTCCCTCCTGCTCGCCGAGCTTCTTCATGATGCCCAGAAGCTGGTCTGGAGTAAACAGGTGACTGCGCGGCAGGTGGACGGTCCGGGTCTGTCCGACCTCCTGCGTCGTCGCGAGCTCGCTCGCGGGCCGCCAGTACATCCTGCTCTCCGTGAGCAGCCCGCGCTCGTCGACCGAGATCCACCTGTCAGGGTCCTCGGGTACGAGGAGAACACCGAGGTAGGCGGGAACGTACCGCTTTCCCCTGGTGAGCTTCCGAAAGGGCTTCCCCTTCATGGGCCACGCCATGTGATCCTCGTGAAGGTAGCGAGCCTGGGTCGTGCACTTGAGCTGGAGTTCGAACTGGGGGGCGAAGTAGCGCTTGTACTCGGCGGACGAGGCCAACGTGATGTCGACACCGTCGAAGTCGGTCTCGTGCGTCTTGATGGTGCAGCCCGCCGAGTACGCCACGAGCCGGGTGAACGCCAGGCTGAACTGCTCCTGGCGCGCGCTCATGGGCAACTGGCCGTCAACGAGGTCTTTCTCTCCCATGGGACCTTCGTCGTCGACCGTGGCCATCCGTCTCCCAGCGAAGCCTTCAGATGTACGGGGTAACTGTATCCACTTCGGTGACGTCTGCGCCCGGGGAACGGGGAGGTTCCGGGGAGTAGGCACAAGGGGGGATCGGAGGCGGTGGGACCGCCGGCCGGCGCGGGAGGGGCCGGTCGCCACGCGGCGCGGCCGGTCAGCGCGGGATGAGGCCGTACAGGAGCAGGTCGACCACTCCGGACAGGGTCGACTCGACGTAGGCGCGCGGTGCCGAACTCTTGAGGGCCGCGAAGCCGTGCAGCGTCGCCGCGACCCCCATCGCGATGCCGGAGGGGTCGCCGTCGATGATCTCCCCGGCCGCCTGTCCCTCGGCGATGGGCCGCATGACCGTGGTGACGAGGCGGGAGACGGCCTCCGCCATCTCCGCCGGTGACCCCGAGTCGTGCTTGCGTGTGTACATCAGGTCGATGAGGGCCGCGTTGTCGAGCGTGAACCCGACGTAGCCGGCGGCCAGGGCCTGGACGCGGTCGCGGGTGGAGCCGGGGGTGCTGGCGGCCGTGTCCAGCCGCTCGGTGAGGCGCTCGAACCCCGAGAGCGCGAGGGCGTCGAGCAGGGCCTGCTTGTCCGCGAAGTGCCGCTTGGGCGCGGCGTGGCTCACCCCGGCCTCGCGTGCCAGCTCCCGCAGGGACAGTGCCGCCGGTCCGCGCTCGGCCAGCGCGCGCTCGGCGTTCGCGAGCAGGACGGCGCGCAGGTCACCGTGGTGGTAGGGGCGCTCGGGCATGGGGCCCAGCATAGTCGGGTGCCGACGCCGGCGGCATGGCCGTCGTTGACCGCCCGTGCGGGGTGGGCCTAGTGTTCCGGGATGACTATGGACGCTGTCACCCTCCCCGATCTCAGCGGCCGCACGGCGGTCGTGACCGGAGCCAACAGCGGCTTGGGCATCGAGACCACACGCATGCTGGTCGGCATGGGCGCCCGCGTGGTGATGGCGGTGCGCGACGTGGACAAGGGCGGCCGGGCCGCCGCCACGGTGCAGGGGGAGACGGAGGTGCGTCGGCTCGACCTCGCCGACCTGGCCTCGGTCCGCGCGTTCGCCGGTGAGTGGGAGGGCGACCTCCACCTGCTGATCAACAACGCCGGTGTGATGGCCATCCCCGAGTCCAGGACCGAGGACGGGTTCGAGACGCAGTTCGGGACCAATCACCTGGGCCACTTCGCGCTCACCAACCTGCTCCTGGAACACGTCACGGGCCGGGTGGTCACCGTCTCCTCCTCGATGCACCGCATGGCGCAGGGCATCGACTTCGACAACGTCGACCTGGTCGGGCGCTACACGCCCTACCGGGCCTACTGCCAGTCCAAGCTGGCCAACCTGCTGTTCACCCTGGAACTCCAGCGCCGCCTGGTGGACGCGGGGTCGAGTGTGCTGGCCACCGCGGCCCACCCCGGCTACGCGGCCACCAACCTCCAGTCCCACTCGGGCAGCCGCTTCCAGAACGGACTGCTGGCCCTGGGGAACAAGGTCTTCGCGCAGAGCGCGACAGCGGGCGCCCTGCCCACGATCTACGCCGCCACGCAGGACGTGCCCGGTGCCGCCTACGCCGGCCCCAAGAACATGGGCCGGGGCGCTCCGGCTCTGGCCGGGCGGAGCGAGGCCGCCTGGGACAGTGTCGCCGCCCACCGCCTGTGGACCCTGTCCGAACAGCTCACCGGGGTGACCTTCCCGCTCAAGCCGCAGACGGACTGAGCCGCGCGGCCCGTTGTCCTCGACCGAGGCGCGGCCCCCGAGCGTGCCGTTGAACCAGTGCCCCGAGTGCCCGGTCCGCCGAACGGCCGCCCGGTGCGCCACGACCGGGTCCCGTGAGGGTTCCGATCGCGCACCGGGCGGCCGAGGCGGCACCGCCCCGTAGGGTGCGGTGCCGCCTTGCGAGGTGCGGCAACGCTCTACGGAATGAGGGTGAGTTCGTCCGTCGCGGCCGCGCGGACGGCCTCCTCCGACACCGCGAACGGCAGGGTCTCGCCCTCGCTCCACAGCGGGAGCTGGTCGTCGTAGTTCGGGTGGAACGCGTGCCCCGAGTTCCCGGTCAGGTGCACCCAGGTGGAGGCGTCGCGGTCGGACAGGTCCACCACCATGCGCATGGACGGTACGGCCGTGATGCCGTACCCCTCGTGGGGGTTCCAGCCGGTGGCGTTGACGATGGACGATCCGCCCGAGCTCTCGACCGGGCCCCGGTTGAACAGCCACTCCACCGGGCCGATGCCCGAGGTGCCGAACGACTCGTGCGTCGCCGTGAGCGTGTGCAGGTCGCCCCAGCGCCAGTCGGCGGGGTCGTCGCCGAGCAGCTCGGTGAGCTCGTCGGCCGCCGCGGTCATGGCCGCGGCCAGCACCTCGTCGCGGCCGTCGGCCTCCTCGCCGTCCCACCAGGGGGAGCCGGGGTCCGCCAGCAGCTCGCCGACCACGTACATCCCGCGGGAGCTGCCGTTCATGACGACCGGGTCCAGCTCGTCGAAGAGCAGGGGCAGCAGGTGGCGCCAGGTGGCCTGGTAGAACGCCGCTCCGGCGGAGTCGGGATCGGTGCGCAGGTCCCAGTCGCGCAGCAGGTCCTGGGCCCGGGCGGCCGTGCCGTCCACCTCGACGCCGAGGAGGTGGGGGGTCACGTCCTCGGCGCCGGCGTGGAAGGAGTCCAGCTGGACGCGGGACATGTCCTCGCCGGTGACCGGCCCGTCGGCGATCGCCTCGTCCAGGAGGTCGTTGATCCGCTGGGCGCGGTAGCCGTAGTCCCAGTCGTCGGTGAGCCGGTAGGGGTAGTCGGCGTCCACACCCGACTGGTTCGCGGTGACGATGACGCCGGACTCCGGGTTGTACACGCTCGGCAGTTCGTCGAAGGGGATGTACTCCTCCCAGTCGTAGGCGGAGTCCCAGCCGGGCGCGGGGTAGCGGCCGTCGCCCTCGCCGCGGACGGGGACGAGCCCGGGCGCCTGGTAGCCGATGTTGCCTTCGTCGTCGGCGTAGAGGAGGTTCTGCGCGGGGACACTGAACCGGCTCGCCGCCGTGCGGAAGTCGGACCAGTCGCGGGCGCGGTTCATCATGAAGATGGAGTCGGCCGTGGTCCCGGGCTCCAGGGCGGTCCAGCTCAGGGCGACCGCGTACTCGCCGCCCTCCTCGCCCTCCTCCGCCAGGACCGGGTCCTCCGCGATCCCGGCCAGGTCGGCGCCCGCCTCGGCGTCCGACAGCAGGGGGCCGTGGTGGGTGGAGCGCACGGTGATCTCGACGTCGTCCCCGCCGGCCACCACGATGGTCTCCTCACGGGTCTCCAGGGGCCGGGCCTCGTCGTCGACCACGTACCCGCCGCCGTCGATCCGCTCGACGTACAGGTCCATCACGTCGGGATTGAGATTGGTGAAGGCCCAGGCGATCGACTCGTTCTGTCCGATGACGACGCCCGGAAGTCCGGAGAAGCTGAACCCGCTGACGTCGAAGGGGCAGGCGTCGGTGAGCTCGGTGCAGTGCAGCCCGATCTGGTACCAGGTGGAGGGCATGGACGCGCCCAGGTGGGGGTCGTTGGCCAGTAGGGGCAGACCGCTCTCGGTGTGGTCGCCGCTCACGACCCAGGAGTTGGATCCGAGGTCGGGGCCGGTGGGGCCGAGCAGGGCGGGGAGCCGTTCGGCGCCCTCGGCCACGGCGGTGACGGCGGGCACGGCCGCCTCCGGCACGGCCGCCCCGGGCAGGCCCGGACCGGCGTGCGCGTCCGGAGCCGAGCCCTCGTCGGGGGCACGACGCCCGCGTGGCGCGCGCCGCTCGTCGGCACGGGCGTCCTCGGCCCCGGCCTCCTCGGCCTCGCCGTCGGCCTCGACGCCGTTCAGCTCGTCGGTGTCGGTGATCGGCCGGTGCTGGTCGAAGGGGTAGGCGGGGTAGAGCTCGTCCACCTGGTCCTCGCTCAGGCCGGCGGCCATTAGCTGGGCCCGCTCGGTCTCCTGCTGGAGGTTGCCGCCCAGGTCCCAGGCCATGGCCTTGAGCCAGGCGAGGCTGTCAGCGGGGGTCCAGGGTTCGATGGTGTGACCGCCGTTGAGCGCCGCGATCAGGCCGTACTCCAGACTCGCCTCGGCTCCGTCGTGCCCGTCGAGCCAGGCGTTGACGCCCATCGCGTAGGAGTCCAGGTAGTCCTGGGTGTCCGGGGCGAGCAGCTCGTACTCCTGCTCGGCGACGTGGCGCCAGCCCATCGTGCGCAGGTAGGCGTCGGTGGTCACCTGGTCCGGGCCGAAGAGCTCGGCGGTGCGCCCGGCCGTCACGTGGCGGCGGAAGTCCATCTCCCAGAAGCGGTCCTGGGCGTGGGTGAAGCCCTGCGCCATGAACAGGTCATGGGTGTTGTCCGCGTACACGTGCGCGACGCCGTGGTCGTCGCGGAGCACGGTCACCTCGGCCTCCAGCCCGGGGAGGGCGAGTTCCCCGGAGGTCTCGGGGAACGACCGCCGGACGGTCCAGACACCGAGGAGCGCGCCGACCAGGGCCAACGCCACGATCACGGCGATAGCCCCCAGAAGCACACGAACGAGGATATGTTTACGCAATACACCCATGCGGGGAACTCTAGAGTGTCCCGGCTCACACCTTCCACCGATTTCGGGCTCCGAACCCAATTGTTACCAACTGGTCAGTATGGAGTGTGCCCCGGTCAGCGGCCCGGTGAACACCAGGCGTTCACGGCCGCGCGGGCGCCCGGCGCGGCACGGCGGCGGACGCCGGTCCGACCACCGCGGCCGGGCCCGTCGGCCGGGTCAGATCCTCGCCCCGAGGGCGGCCGCCTCCTCGCGCAGCCGTGCGACGATCTCACCGGCCGGCCGCTCCTCGGCCGCGCGGAAGCCCCGTCCGGCCCACAGCGCCATCCCGCCGGTATCGCCCGCTGCGGCCGCCGCCGCCCGCAGCGGCCGGGTCATGTGGTGGACCTCCGGGTAGGCGTAGTGCTCCCCGGGGTGCTCTCGGATGAACCGGTTGACCAGCCCACGGGCCGGACGTCCGGTGAAGGACCAGGTCAGGGCGGTCTCGGTGAAGTCCTGGTCGGCCAGGGCCGCCTTGTGCGCGGGCTGGGCGCCGCTCTCGGGACAGCGCAGGAACGCCGTGCCCAGCTGTGCGGCGCGGGCCCCGGCGTCCAGCGCGGCCGCGACGTCGCCCCCGCTCATCAGTCCTCCGGCGGCCACGACCGGGACGCCGACCGCCTCGACCACGTCGGGCAGCACGTCGAACAGCGGCCGGTCCCCAGCGGAACGCGGGTCGTAGGAGGCCCGGTGCCCGCCGGCCTCCAGGCCCTGGACGCAGACCCCTTCCGCGCCCCGCTCCACGGCGGTGCGTGCCTCCTCCACCGTGGTCACGGTGACCATCGTGGCCGAACCCGCGCTCCGCAGCCGATCGAGGACCGCCGGGTCCGGGCAGCCGAACGTGAAGGTGACCAGGGGTACGGCCAGTTCGCACAGCAGATCGATCTTGGCCTGCCACGCGTCGTCGTCATGGCGCGGTTCGCCGAGGGCGGCGCCGTACCGGCGGGCCTCGGGGACGAGTGAGGCGCGCAGGTCGCGCAGCTCCTCCGGGGCGGCGACGGCGGGGGAGGGCACGAACACGTTGACCCCGAACGCGGACGTTCCGCCCTCTCGTACGGCGCGGACCTGCTCGGCGACCGCCTCGGCCGTCCGATAGCCCGCGGCCAGGAAGCCGGTGCCGCCGGCCGCCGCGACCGCGGCCACCAACGCGGGTGTGGACCCGCCGCCGGCCATCGGTGCCTGGACCAGCGGCCGTTCCGCGAGCAGATCCTCCAGAGCCATGCCGTCCCGCCTTCCACGTCCGTGCCGGAAGGCTAACAGGGGCGCCTTCCACGGCCCCGGGACGGGGTCGGCGGCCTCAACCCGGCCGTTCGCCCGGCCGCCGGTCCGAGGGCCGGGGACCCACAGGCCGAGGACCCGAGGGCCGCGTCTCCACTGGCGCCGACTCCGCCCGGACCGACTCCGCAACGAGGCGGGCCGACAACGGCGTGAGCGATGCGACGGCCGCGCTCACGCCCACGAGGACGGAGACCGTCACCGGGATCCCGCCCAGTTCCCACAACCATCCGAAGCACCACTGCGTCGCCGCGTACGTCACGCCGCTCACGACCGCCATCGCGGAGAACATCGTGTTGCGGTTGGCGTCCGAGAACGTCAGGTGCTGCCAGGCGGCGCACAGCACCCCCGTCACGCCGAGGAAGAACTCGGCGACGACCAGGCCGGGTACCAGCGGCAGCCACCCGAAGGCGAGCAGGACCAGCGGAGCCCCGGTGGCCACGGCGAACACCGGCCCCCACACGTGGGGCCGGAGCCGGTCGGTGAAACGCGAACAGGCCGCCCCCGCCATCAGCCCGAGCGTCATGACCAGCAGCACCAGCCCGTTGCGGCGCACATCCTCGCCGTAGGTGTCCAGCAGCAGCGGCTGCCACGCCATGATGAGCGTCGCCATCACCACGCCCGTCGACACCGCCAGAAGCACCAGCGGTCGGAACCGGCGACCGGCGATGGTCGCGACCGACTCGCGCAGGATCGCCAGGACCGGGTTCCCCGCCCTCCGCCGGTCCGCGGGAAAGCACAGCGGAGTCAGCGCCGCGAGCACCACCAGACTCACCCCGGCGGCCAGGACCAGTGTGTCCGCCTGGGCCCACGAGCCTCCGACCAGGACCGACGCGGCGCCCAGGACGGAGCCGCCGCGTCCGGCGACCTGCCCCAGCCGCACGGCGCGCCGCACCCGGGAGACGCGGTCGTGGTCGCCGACGCGGTTGACCACGATCGCGGTGAGCGTGCCCGATTGCAGGCTGTGCCCGCAGACCCCCAGGGCCAGCCCCAGCACGGTCGCCGGGATCCCCTCGGCGCTTCCGAAGACGGCGAACCCGGCACCCCAGGCCGCCAGGCCCGCGCACAGCAGCCGACGGTGCCCGTACCGGTCGCCCAACGCCCCGCTCGGCGCCTCCAGCACCATGCCCAGCGCGATGTTGGCGGCCAGGATCGACCCCAGAGCCCACGGCTCCACGCCCCGGCTGAGGAGCACGGTGACGAACACCGCCCCGTAGACGAAGTCGGCCGACAGCGAGAACAGCGAGAAGAGGGCGTACCGGGTGCGCAGGGGAATGGCACCCGATGCCGTGTCTGGGTCCATTGCGGGACTTTCCGTTTCGCGAGGCCGACCACGGATCGCGGTCTCTACGGGTGACGCGAAGATCTCCGTGAGTGACGTGGAACGCTAGCACAGCGCTGTTCGCGCGAGCCACGCGTTTTCCGGGACGCCGGTGACGCAGAGGCCCTGGTCAAAGGCGACACCGATCACCGCGTCCCGCCCCTCGCGCCCCACATGGACGGTGACGGTCCCGGCGACGGCCGTCTCCCGCGCCGCCGGGGCTGTCAGCGAGTCATCGCGAGATAGGTGCGAATCGCAGCGGTGAGGTCGCTCAGGTCGTCCGGATCCTGTGGACCGTTCAGGGTGACGGGTGCGGGTGCGGGCGCGGGTGCGGAGGCCGGTGGCGTGGCCAGCAGGTCGCCTTCGGGTGCGCGGGGCCGGGGGACGAGCGGTCGAAGCGGGGGCGGCGGGGGCATGTAGGGGCGCACGAGCGGGCCCGGGCCCTCGTCCGGCTCGCCGGCCCCGTCCCTTTCAGCGATTGGGACCGGCGCGGGTGCCGCCGCGAGTTGACGGCGTCGGGGGAGCGGCGGGAGCGCGGGCTGTTCCCGCTGCGGTCGGCGGGGGACGAAGACGAACATCAGAGCCGCCGCGAGGAACGTGGCGGCGACGGCCCAGACCTGTTCGGCCAGGCTTCGGTGCGGCCGACGATGGCGGCCGTTAGGCTGATCCATGGATGACTTCCTGGGCTATCAGGTGGTTGTCACGCCCCGGCCCGGTGCTCCTAACACCGGACGGGGCATCTTCATGTCTGCTGGTCGGGGCGGGTGTCAATGGCCCTGAGAGGGCTGCGCTTCCCGCCTTCGCGACTCGGGATCGAGGTGTCAGTCGTCGTCGGCTGAGCGGTGGGGGTCGATCAGCACCCACACGGCGACTCCTTGGGGGTGGTCGGTCCACCACCATTTCTCGGAGAGCGCGGACACCAGCGCCAGGCCGTATCCGCCGATACTCAGTTCATCGATCCGGCCGGGAACGTAGGGGCGGGTGACCGGTCGACCCGCGCGAGGTCCGTCGTCGATCACTCGCAGCAGGACGAAGTCGCCGGGCATGACCTCCACGGTGACCCTGACCCGTCCGTACTGGTCGCCCGAAGCCGAGTGCTGGATCGCGTTGGTGGCGAGTTCGCTGAGGATGAGCAGGACGGGCGCGGCCCGCTTGTCGTCCATGCGGATGGCCTTCTGACACCACTCGCGGATCCGCCTGACCTGGTCGAACCGTCCGTCGAAATAGCCCGTGGACTCTCCGCACCGGCGGCTCCCCTTCTTCTGTACCGGCATCCCACCCGCCACCCGCCGGTCGCCGTTCGGCCTACCTGGGTCACGCTTGCTCGGATTCGTCATCGCTGGGTCTCCTCCACCAACAGGGGTTCTGACAAGGCGTGCCATGACCACTCAAGGCCCACACACAGTCCGATGTACTCATCGTGTTTCTGCGAACACGCTCCGCATGTCATCGATCATGCACTGCAGGAAATTTCTTGGCAACTACTTCTTGGAAATTTCTTATAGATCTCTGGGGGATGGTGTCCAGGAGATCTGTCAGCCGGGATACTGGGCATGACCAACCGATGCCGAGGGAGAGCACCCATGCCTCAGGAGCAGCACGGCCCGATCGCCAGCCGCCTTCTGCTTGGCAAGGCCCTGCAACAGCTCCGCAGCGAAGCCGGGATGAGCGGTGCCGAGGTCGCCAAGGAGATGGGATTCGGCGCCGCCAAGCTCTCGAAGATCGAGCGGGGCCAGGCGCCGATCACCAAGGCCGACCTGCACCTCTTCTTCGAGGTACTCAAGGTCAGCGAAGACGTCCGTCCTACGCTGCTCGAACTCGGAGCGCAGTCCCGCCGGCCCCGTCGCAACCGCACCAACACTTCCGAGCAGGAGCTTCCGGGCAAGAATTTCGAGCGGTACCTGGGACTCGAAGAGATCGCGATAGGCATCAAGGACTGGCACCCGTATCTGATCCCCGGACTCCTGCAGACGCCCGAGTACGCGCGTGCGCTGATCTCGGCGAACCCCCTGCTCCTGCCTGACCAAGTGGAGTACCTGGTGGAGCTCCGCAGGGAGCGGCAGCGCACCCTGTATCGGGAAGTGGAGCCGCTTCAGCTGTGGTCGATAGTGGAGGAGTACGCGCTCCGCCGCGTCATCGGAGGCAAGCAGACCCGGGACGGTCAGCTCCGCCATCTGCTCACCATGGGTCAAAAGCCCAACATCAACATCCAGGTCATCCCGGACTCAGCTGGCGCGCACGCCGGGCTGGACGGGGCCTTCGCCATCCTCGACGCCGGAAACCACCTGCCGCCCGTGGTCTATATCGACAGCCGTGGCATGAATACCTACGTGGAAGGCGTCACCGACCTGGCGGTGTACAAGGCGACCTACGACCAGATCCAGTCCTCCGCCCTGTCGCCGGTACAGTCGGCCGCAGTGATCGCGGCGATTCTGGAGGAATCGGAATGAGATGGACGAAGTCGAGCTACAGCAGCACGGGAGCGACTTGTGTCCAGGTACGGGTTCCGCGCGCGGGCGTGACCGAGATCGGCGACACCAAGAAACCCGACGGCCCCACCCTCACCGTTCCCAACTCCGACTGGGACCACTTTCTGGACCAGATCGCCATGGGTGGCACTGACTTCGGCCGTTTGCGCGCCGAGTTCCTCCCCGGCGGCGGATTCACGCTCACCGACACCACCAGACCGGGCTCCCCCACCCTGACCTACACCAGAGCCGAGTGGGAAGCCTTCAAGCTCGCCGTCGAAGCCGGCGAGCTCCGCAGCGGCCACCCTCGCGGCACGCTCGTCAGCTGACTGCGTACTGGGTGGCCGCGCGATTTCGCCATGCGTGCGTCGCGGTAGTTTCGGGACATGGATCGAACCGAGGAGAGCCAGGGCCGCTGGGTGGTGCACGGCGAGCGCACCCTGTACGACGACCCGTGGGTGCGGCTGAGCAAGGCCGACATCACCACCCCCTCCGGCCGCAGGTTCGAGCACCACGCCGTCACCCTGCCCTCAGCAGCGGTGATCGCGATCCTGGACCGTGCCGAAGAACATGTCCTGATGAGTTACCGGCACCGGTTCGTGCCCGATGTGTGGGGATGGGAATTGCCCGGAGGGCTCCTTGACCCTGCGGAGACGCCGGAGCAGACCGCTTTCCGCGAAGCACTGGAGGAGACTGGTCACCGGGTCGGCTCGGTGGAGCACGTGGCCACATTCGAGCCGATGATCGGTACGGTCCGCAGCCCCCACCACGTCTTCGTTGGTCGTGGTGCCGAGCTGGTCGCGGATCCGACCGAGTTCGACGAGGGCGTCTACGAATGGGTGCCCCTGTCCAAGGTCCGCGCCCTGGTAGCCGAGGGGCGTGTGCAGAGTTCAGGTACCCTCGTCGCCCTGCTCCACATCCTCGCCTCCTGACAGAGACTGAGGCTCCAGGAGTCGTGCCAAACGGGCGCGTTGACGGACGGAACCGGACCGCTCAGAGAGCTCAGTGGCACGCTGCGCTTGGCGGCGGGCTTGCGTGAGGTCACCATGGGCGGAGTAGGCAACGGCCAGATCGGTGCGCAGCCCGGCCTCGGCGCGTCCGAGTCCGAAGGGGACGATGCCATCGAGAGCCTGGGTCAGGTCCTCGATGGCTTCACGGTGCCCGAGCTGCGTCAGACAGTGGCCTCGCCAACGGAGGAGATGCGTGTCGCTCAACATGAGGAACGGTAGCGAGGGGTCGTTCGGTTCCTGCGGTAGAACGTCGAAGGCGTGCCCCAAGGCCCTCTGGCACTGCAGCTCCTGGCCGAGAGACGCTCGCACCTCTCCTTCGGCTGCCCACAACCACGAGCGCAGCAATGGCGGCAGTACCCTTCCTCCATCATCGTGTGCTGCTCTGAGGGTTGCGAGCGCTGCCTCTTCCTGACCGCTGTCCAAGAGCACGTAAGCCTGTTCGGCGCTCACATGAGCCAGAACCACCCGATCCTCGCTCTCACGCGCAGCGGCTTTGGCGAGCTCGTAGTAGCGCCAGGAGGTCGTCACACGTCCACCGTCGAGTGCCTGCCATCCGGTCAAGGACGCGGCTTCGGCCAGGGCCCGGGCCAGGCTTCGCCGAGCGGGTCCGGGGATCGAGTGGCGCAGAAGCTGGTGCATCTGCTCGACATGGGCCTGACTCTGGGCCAGAAGGTAGTGGGCTCCCAGCTTGCGGTCGATCAACCGTAGATTCTGCGTCTGCGCCTCGAAGAGACTAACAAGCGCCTGATCGATGGACGCCAGCTCCAGACGTTCACCCACGTGACCTGTGAGGGTCGATGCCCCTGAGAGCGCAGTGTCGGAGGCATTGCTGCCGGACGTGGACGGTCTCGTCTCTGCAGGGGCGTTCTGGGGAGCCAGGCCGAGCAGGACTCGGGAGCGGTCGGGGATGCCGAGCCCATCAGCGATCCGCTCGATCAGCTGCAGCGAACTGACTGTTCGCCGTCCGCTCAAGATTTCGCTCACACGTCCCTGGGCGATGCCGGTCGCCGAGGCGATCCGGGTCTGGCTCGCGCCATGGGTCTGGGCCAGACGCAGCAGACCAGCGATGTCACGCTCTCGTAAGAGCCGTTGTGCTTCCTGCCGATCCCACGCCCAGGCCGGAATATGGAGTGTCTCCCAGGAATGGGCAGGCATGGCTTCCTTTCATTCCATCTTCGGTTGAGGAGGGCACGGCATCGATTATCCCCAAGGGGGATATCCACTAGGGATGGGATAGGTCCCATCCGCAACGGGATCGTCATCTGTGACACACCCTCCCGCTCCACCGAGAGCGCTGTCGCAGGAGACCACCCATGGACGCCTCCCCAGCCGCCAATCCACTGCCGACGCACATCTCTACGGACACGACGTTGCGTGTCAAAATCCTTGATGCCTGCGGAATGACCTGCACCTTCTGCCACAACGAAGGCACACCCGTTGTGGTCGACAACCGCCACCGGGGGCCCGGCTCCTTCCTGACTGCCGGAAGCTCTGGGCGGATGTCCATCTACGCTGCAACCAACGGATCTAGCTTCCTACCGAGTACCATCCCGCCCGACGAAAACTTCTCCCATGCCTTAGATCGCTTGCGCGAGAGCATGGGCTTTACCGAACTACACCTCACCGGCGGCGAACCCACACTTCACCCGCGCCTGCCCGAGCTGATCGGACTCGCAGTAGCTCGTGGCTACCGGGTGTGCATGACCTCCAACGGTGAGAACGGCGCTCGACAGATCCCCGCCTGCGCCGACTCGGGGCTCGACCGCGTCAACTTCTCCATCTTTGGCACGACGCCCGAGGAACTCGCCCAGGTTCAACACGACCGCTTCCGCGACCCAGCCAAGGCCACGGCCAAGATCGAGGCCCTGCACGCCTCCATCCAGGCATGTATCGACCATGGGGTCCGACCCAGCGCTAACATCGTCCTTCTCGACCACACCCACATCGACCGCGTCCACCGGCTTCTGGACAACTACGCCCCTGAACTGTCCGTTCGTCTGCTCAATTCACTCGATCACGGCCAAGCGTCCGTCGATGCCATCCATCAGGTGCTGGCCCAGCGTGGTGCCGTCGAAGAGGCTCGCCACCTGACGGCGGGGGCCTCCGGTGCTCGGACTTCCTACCGGATCGACGGCGGACGACGCCGTATCCAGGTGAAGTGGATTCGTCCCGTACGGCTGCCCACCACCTGCCGGGGGTGCCGTTTTAACAACGACGTCGACTGTCAGGAAGGCTTCTACGGCCTTCGTCTGTATCGAGACCGTCACGGACGCTACCTGGTGGGTGTGTGCCTGCAGCGCATGGACCTGTGTCAGCCGATCGAAGACTTCCTCCGAAGCCCTGTCAGGGCTGAAATCCTCCGCTTCCGCCAGGCCGATCGTGGCAGGCTGGAAGCCGCCCACCACGTCTCCGCTTCTTCCCCCACCACGACTCACAGTACGGAAGGAAATCCGACGCCATGAGCGCGATCGAGTACGAAGCCAAGGTCCTGGATATCGACGTCGACCAGGTGGCCCGGCGCATTCTGGACAAGGGCGGTGCGGACCTGGGGGAGGTGCTCCAGCGCCGCTACGTGTACGACATCGAACCCGGAGACGTCTCCCGTTGGCTGCGCCTCCGTGACACCGGTCGTCAGGTCACGCTCACGGTCAAGGAGATCGACTCCGACGCCATTGGCGGCACCCGCGAGACCGAGACCGAAGTCGGCGACTTCGAGACCGCCAACGCCCTGCTGGGCAAGCTGGGGTACGCACCCAAGGCCTATCAGGAGAACCGCAGGCACAGCTTCACTCTGGACGGAGCGCAGTTGGAGATCGACTCCTGGCCGCGTATCCCCGCCTACCTGGAAATCGAGGCCGACAGTCACGCTGAGGTGGTGCGCGTCGCGGCCCTGCTCGGGTACGACCGGGCGGACCTGACGGGAGAGAACACGACGAAGGTCTACCACCGCTACGGCATCGACCTGTCCACTATCGCCGACCTGCGCTTCGGCGCTGCGTGACTCCAGGCTGCGGTGCACTTGAGCACTACGCGTAGGAGTGCACCGCAGCACGGACGGTCTGCGCTGAGCAAGCTCGGCGAGTACGGCCACGCCATGTATGCCATCCAGCCCGCGATCTGGGAGTTCGAGGACCTGGCCGAGCTGGGTGACTGGGGCAATAAGTCCGAGCAGGAGACCTGGTCCCATGGCCTGAGGAGGAATGCATGGTAGACGACGCACGTACCATCACCCAGGAACAGTGGCGGCACGCGGAGCTGATCTGGGAGTACCACCGCATGCACCACAAGGCGCGACCGCGCGACGTGGCGATCGCCTTGGGCTGCAACGACATCGGTGTTGCGATGTACACCGCCGAGCTGTACCACGCCGGGCTCTTCCCGGCTCTGGTGTTCACCGGAGGCAACAGCCCCTCGACCGCTCAGGTATTCCCACGAGGGGAGGCCGTGCACTTTCGTGAGCGTGCCCTGGAACTCGGCGTCCCCGATTCCGTGATCCTCGTGGAGCCGCAGGCGTCGAACACCGGCCAGAACATCACCTTCTCGCGCAGCCTCCTGGCGGAGAACGGCATCGTCCCCACCACGGTGCTCCTGGTTTGTATGTCCTACATGGAACGGCGCGCCTTCGCGACCACCCGGAAGTTGTGGCCCGATGTGGAGCCGTTGTGTGCCTCCGCATCGCTGAGCCTCGGCGACTATGTCAAGGAGAACGGGGACGCCGGGCTGGTCATCGACATGATGGTCGGCGACCTCCAGCGGGTGATGGAGTATCCCAAGCGAGGGTTCGCCATCGACCAGGACGTCCCCTCGGCGGTACGTGACGCCTACGACTCCCTCGTAGCCGCAGAGTTCGACAGCCGCCTGATCCAGAGCTGACCGCGAGGACGCGGAGCGGTTGGACCGAGGCTTTCTAGACCCGGCAGAGCTGGCCGAGTGCGAGCTCCACGAGGTGGCCTCGATCGCGGAGGTGACGAAGCGTTGTGGACAAATCCCCGCGGCGCCCGCCGAGATCTCTGGTTCCAGCATTACGTGTTCAGCCGCGCCCTGTACTGCTCGTAGGGAGTCCCTATCCGCAGGGCTGTGTTCTTGCGCGCGACGTAGTCGGCGACGTCTGCGTCCTCCAGGAGGAGCCGGTCGATCTGGGTACCATCTGACTCGTAGCGCATGAGAACGACGTGCGTGTCATCGAAGAGCCAGAAGTCCTCGTGCGCTGCGAAGGGCAGTTCGGTTGGGGCGTCGGTCTCGACAATCCGCACGTCCTCACCCGCCACGATGTTGAAGTCATACCCCCACTCCATCTCGTAGCGCAGATAGTCCGACAGTGGCGGAGTGACCACGTGAACGCGCTGGACCCGGCGTCCTGAGTCAGTGAACCCGCGTACACGGTGGAGCCAGGCTGAGTCCGCAAGTTCCTCGTCCGGACGCGGTTCGCCGGCCAGGAAGCGTTCGAACTCCTCGTCCTCGGAGGCGACACCGTAGACCGGCAGTGTCTCCAGGCGGAACGCGTAGTCCTCGAAGGCGTCGAAGAACTCGCGCCAGGCGCCACCTTCCAAGCGCACGCACGGCCTCCTCTCAGACGTTCCGAGGGATCTCCACGGCGGCTTCTCCACTAGCGGTGGTCACGCTGGTCACCTGATCGGCTTGCACCACAATCGAGCCCCTGCTGGTGGTGAACACCTTGGGGCAGTCGTCGCCTTTGCAGTCTCCGGCGATCTGGACCATGCCCCACGGTCGTACCTCCGTTGTATGTGGTTGCGCCTCGTAATCTACGTGTGGTGCATGCCCGAGTCCAGGTATGAGGTGAATATTCCCGTCATGGAATTTTCGCGGTCTGACCTGGGGGCTTCTCGGAATCTGTGCGGGCGTCCACGAGTCGACGTACAGCCGTGAACGCGTGCCGCCATGGCCAGTAGCCACCACCCATGCCAGGACGTCCACACCCTGCCCCGGCGCTCGTCAAGCCTGGTCAGGACCTATAACGGGAGCATTGGATACCCGTATATGCCAGAAAATCAAGACATAAGCTCGTAAATCGCCGGTGTGCGGCGATAGAGTACGCGACATGGCAGCCAGTAGTACGCGCACATTCCCCTTCTCTGGGCTCACGGAGAGCGACCTTCACCTGGATGCCGTATACCAAGGTGGAACAGCAGGTCACAGCGGCGATGACCCGATCGCCCGCATCGTCGCCAAGGTAGGCAACCAGGGTGGCTTTCGGACGGTGGGCTCCCCCTGGAAGCAGACCGTCAAGCTGGCTGTGCTGTACAGCTCAGGCCAAGAGCCTGACTGGCCCGACCGCCTCGACGTGCAGACAGGTCGGTTTATGTACTACGGCGACAACCGCCGTCCCGGGCACGACTTGCACGACACTCAGCGCGGTGGGAACCGCCTGCTCCGCGATACGTTCTCTGCAGCTCTGGGGACGGACGAGGACCGATCCCGGGTTCCTCCCTTCCTGCTGTTCCAGAAGACCGGAAGAGGGCGCGACGTCCGATTTCGAGGCCTTCTTGCGCCAGGGGCCGAGGCCCTGGCTCCAGAGGATGAACTCGTTGCGCTGTGGCGGAGCACACGCGGCCAGCGCTTCCAGAACTACCGTGCAGCCTTCACTGTTCTCGACACCGCTATCGTCACTCGGGCATGGATCAATGAGCTGTCCGAGGGGCTGACGACTGGTCCGAATGCCCCGGAAGTATGGTTGGCCTGGGTCAAGGACCGCCAGTACATTGCACTGACGGCGCCGACTACGACGAACACGCGCAGCAAAAACGAGCAGACCCCCGCTCCGAACGGCCAAGCACTCATCACGGAAATCACCGAGTATTACAAGGGCCGCTGGCACGACTTCGAGGAGTGTGCCGTTGCTCTATGGAGAATGCAGGCCCCAGCGACCGGCCGCTGCGAAGTCACGCAGCCATACCGTGACGGTGGGCGCGACGCCATCGGCGAGTACGTCCTCGGCCCTGACGCTGACCCCGTAGCCGTCGAATTCGCGCTGGAGGCCAAGTGCTACGGCGAGAGAACCTCTGTGGGTGTACGTGATGTAGCCCGGCTGATCTCACGGATCCGCAACCGCCAGTTCGGAGTCTTCGTCACCACCTCCTACTTCAATGCCCAGGCCTACAGCGAAGTTCGCGATGATCGCCATCCCGTCGTCCTGATGTGCGGCAAAGATATCGCTGACCTGCTGCAGGAGCGCGGTTTCAGCTCACCGGAGGACGTCCGGAAGTGGCTCCAGACGTCGTTCCCCTAGTCACCTCCGCAAGCACTGGCCGGAAGGCAACCAAGCGGTCAGAGGGCTCAAGCGCATGGCTGGAATCAGCAAGGCAGACGGTCGACGGCAGCGCTCACGAATCCGAGCTTCCCGCTGGGGTGCTCAAACCATGCCCCACCAGCAACGTTTCGGAGTGTCTGACTCCTGCTCTAGGCTGCCCGAATTGGAGGTTAGAACGTCATGATTGAGGGGATATGGGCGGAGAAACCACTACCGATGCTGCGGAAGTACTGAGTAGATTCACCCAGGCACGAGCGGGTCAGAAGAACTTCGAATGGTGGCGGAGACAAAAGCCGCACGTGACGGAGCGAGTGATGGAGCATCGCACGTCAGCGGTCTACAAGCTCGTACCTTCAGAGATTCGCAGCCTCACCTCGGAGCATGCTCTCGGAAATCTGAGACCGCGCCAGGGCTACAAGGTCAAGTTGATCCGGGACTGGCGGCCGGACTTTGCCTTCTCCCATGTCTTCCACTTCCACCTAGAAGAGCGTGGTCGCATGTTCTCCTTCGAAGAGTTCCGTGACTGGAGTAGCCTCGACGAGTTCCGGCCCACCCTCTACACGCCCGCTCGGGAGAAGATCACGGAGGCCGTCAAGAACGGTTGCAGCGAGCAGGACGCGAGGAACTCGATGCGGTGGCGGATCGGTATCGCGTACTACTCGTTCGTGCGGGAGATGTATGTGGTGTCCCGTTTTCGAGAGTTGGGGTTGGATGCTCGCTTCCATCCACTTGCGGATGCCCTCTTTCGGACGGACACCTGGATCGGATCCACGTCAGTAGCGCTCTACATCAAGAACGGGGTTTTTCGGGACGGGGATGCAGGGCGTAAGCCGCCAGCAGAGGACGTTGTTGGTGGGGAGGAGTCCGGGCTGAGGTTCATTCAGCTGCAGATTCCGACGCAGCGGATCTGGGGCAAAGCCCACTTCCCCGATGACCGCGCAGTAGAAGCCTGCGCAAGGAAGCTGCACATGCTGACTGCTCAGCGGTAAGGGACGTCCGGAGCCGCTATAGATTGATGTTGTGTACCTCTTCGATCCCCCTCTCTCAGACGCCGCCAACTCCTCGTCAGACCTAGAGCTTGAGCAGGTCGCCGAGCACCTGCTGAGCCTTGATCCGGAAGGGCGCCTGTTCGCGGATGCTCTGCGGAGCACCTTCGACATGCTGCTTGACGGACAGCACACCGGGCGCTATCGCTGGGACCAGCTCCACAAGACAGAGAAGACGCACTTCGGCACGCTGGTGGAGATCAACCTCCAACGGAAGTTCAACTTCGCCGGGGGTGACGAACTGGACTACCGTATCCGCGACATCGACGTCGATTGCAAGTACTCGCAGAAGCACGGGTCGTGGATGATCCCACCTGAGGCCATCGGCAAGCTCTGCCTCGTCCTGTGGGCGAGCGACACCGAGTCGCGCTGGTCGGCTGGCCTGGTCCGAGCGAGCGAGGAGCTGCTGGGCGGAGGCCGCAACCGGGATGGCAAGCGCAGTCTGAACAAGCAGGGCCGACAGGCTGTTCGCTGGCTCTTCTCCGATGCCCCGCTGCCGGTGAACGCGCTTCTTCACTTGCCCGACGGGGACGTTGAGGCGATTTTTGCACCCGGGTCCGGAACGAAGCGGGTCGACGAGCTGTTCCGAAGGGCGCAAGGGATCCTCATCCGGCGAGTGGTCGTGGCCACGGTCGCGCAGCAGGAGGACTACATGAAACGGGTCCGCGGCAACGGCGGGTCCCGTTCCAGTCTTCGTCCGGAGGGGATCGTCATCCTCGGCCAGTACAAGGGGCATGGGACCATTGCCGAGCAGCTAGGACTTCCTGTGCCAGGGCCCGGAGAGTCCGTCTCTGCCAGGGTGGTCCGTGCCAGCGCGCACACTGGAGAGAGGGCGAAGGCCCTCATTTCAGGCGACTGGTGGGTGCTCGCGACTGAAGCCGATCCGGTCGAACCAGCTCCCCTACTTCCGAAGGTATGACTGAGCAGGTGGACAAGGCAGACGAATCCGGGATCTGGCAGGCCCCGGAAGGCTCTTGGGCATCGTCGGCCGCCAACCGGCGGAGTATGCGCGGCAACCGGAGCCGGGACACCAAGCCGGAGATCGCCATCCGACGCCTTGTTCACGCGGCCGGGCTGCGCTACCGGGTCGCGGCCAAGCCGCTGCCCGGCATGCGCCGGACAGCGGATCTGCTCTTCGGCCCCACCAGGGTGGCGGTCTTCGTTGACGGATGCTTTTGGCACCGGTGCCCGGAGCACTTCGTCCCTCCCAAGACCAACCCCGACTACTGGGATGCGAAGATCGGCGGGAACACTCAGCGTGACCGCGACACCGACGCGCGCTTGGCGGAGGCAGGGTGGCTGGTCCTGAGGTTCTGGGAGCACCAGGATCCTGCCGAGTGCGCAGACGTTGTGACGGAGGCAGTCTCAGCGCGTAAGCGTGAGCTGTCGGGGGGCAAGGTCCTCGACTAGTCCCTCGAACTGCTCCTCCGGCTGCTCGGCATCGGAATCGAACGCTCGGAGCGCGCGGATGATGGACTCTCCGACGGCCTGGGCGACGGGCGGTGGGAAGGCGTTGCCGACCTGGCGGTAGGCGGCCGTCTTGCGGCCCTGGAACTCCCAGTCGGTGGGGAAACCCTGGATGATCGCGGCCTGCTGCACCGTCAGCTTGGGACCCCGCTCCCCGTACAGGTCGCGTTCCTCGTCCTTGGTCCGACCGTGCGGGTCGGCTACTCCGTGGCCGTCCACTCCGAGTTCGGCCCACGCGCGCTTGGCGCGGGTCGGTCCCAGGTCTGCGCCGCCGTGCTTCTTCGACCCTCCGACGAGGGTGGGAGCCACCGTGCCCTTCTCCTGGGCCCTGCGCAGCCACTTCTTGTAGTGCTGACGGCCCTTGGCGGAGTCCCCGAACCGGAGGCGCATGGTCTCGTTGAGGGCCTCTGCCACCGTGACGAGCTTTCCACTGCCTCGGGCAGGGAGGAAGTGGGCCGCTTCCGGTTCCTTCATAGCCACCAGGATGGCCCTCGGCCGTAGCTGCGGGACGCCGTAGTCGCGGGCCTCAAGCACGTTCCAGCCGAGGATTCGGTAGCCCAGGCTCACCAGCCGTGCACGGATCCTGTCTCGGTAGCCGCTGAACTTGTGTTCGGGCTCGAGCAGGCCGCGCACGTTCTCAATCATCACGGCGCGGGGCTCCAGCTCCTCGACCATATCGAGCATGACGGGGAACAGGTCGCGCTCATCGTCTTCGCCGAGCTGCTTGCCGGCCAGGGAGAAGGGAGGGCAGGGAACGCCGCCAGCCAGAAGTGCCAGCTGCTCGCCTCCGAGGACCTTCTTGAGGTCGTCCATCTCGAAGTCGGTCAAGTCCCACGGGAGGATCTCGCAGTCTTCCCAACCGTGTTTGCGGGTGTTGTGCTCAAGGGTCTGGAGGGCGTGGGGGTCGACCTCGATCAGTGCGCGGTGGTGGAACCCTGCGTTGTGCAGGCCGACCGCTTGGCCGCCGGCGCCCGCGCAAATTTCAACCGACGAGTAGATACGTCCTTCGCTGGACATGCAGTTTCCTCCCTGCCTGCGCCCTCACACACCCCGTGTGCTGGGCAGAAGGCCGACAATCGTGCCCCCGCTGATCTTCCCAAGGTTTGGACAGCGGATCGACCGGCAGCGCGGACCTGTGGACAACTGTCCTGGGGGACCCCCGGACCGGGCGATTCTACCGGTGGGGGCCGACCAGTTCCGCTGACCGGCTCGGTGAAGGCAAGTATGCCGAAAGCTGCCGACAGATTGCCGGATCTTGCCGCGAGGATGCCGACAGGTTACGATGTCCTCACCCGCAGGTAAGTGTCGTGATGGCACGCATAGGCAGTGCAGGACAGAAAAGGACCCGAACGAGCGTGACCAAGGATGAAGGACGCCCTGACTGGAACGACCGGGCGCTCGGAGGGCGTGTCCGCGTCGCCCTTTGGCTGTACGAGATGGTGGGTGAAGGCAAGCGTTTCCGTAAACAGGCCATGAGGGAAGCTATCCCTGGGGTCGAGCAGGTTGACCGGCGTATGCGTGACCTTCGCTCAGCCGGGTGGGTAATCAGGACGTATCGCGACATGGCTTCACTCAGTCCAGACGAGCTTTTCCTGGAGACCATCGGGGCCCATGTGTGGGAGCCAGGGAAACGCTCAACCGGGTTGAGAACTGTCAGTGGGAAGCTCCGGCGTGAGGTGATGGACCGTGACCATCACAGGTGTGTGCGGTGCGGTATCTCGTCCGGTGAGGAGTATCCGGACGAGCCTGGTAGCCGTGCTCGGCTGACCCTCGGGCACATCAACGCGCACGCCTACGGCTCTGGGGCAACGCCTGAAAACCTTGTGACCGAGTGCTCCAGGTGCAACGAGACGGCTAAGCAGTTCACCCCTGTGCAGTTCACTGCGGACCATGTCCGGGACCAGATGCGTGAGCTTTCGAAGCGTGAGAAGACCAGTCTCCTCTCATGGATGGCCTTGGACCAGCGCCCCATGTCGAAGGCGGAGCGAGTGTGGGCGTACTACCGGCAGCTCCCAGGAAGCGCGCGAGATGAGCTCCACACGGAGCTTGCCCGGATGCTCGGTTCAGAACGAGAGGACTAGCTATTGGAAACCGGGTTTCGGAGTGATCAGCATGGTTGACCTGCGTGCAGCAACCATCCTCTTCGGATGCTGCGGTGTCAGTTTCATCTGGGGTGCGCTCACGCTCCTGGCGGCAGAATCGTGGCCCGTTGCGATTCTTGCGGCTGGAGCGGCATTCGGCGGTGCTCTTCCTGTACTCAACTGGTTCGTGGCAAACGATGCTCGTGAGAAGCAGACCCATGAGGATGAGTGACAGTTGATCGCGCGTTCTCAGATCAGATGCGAGGACCGGAAGCGCTCTCTGCGGCGTCCACGGGAGTCGTATGGAAGAGGGGCAACAGCACCTCGTCCACGATCTCTTCGATCATGACGTCGGTGACGGGCTCGTGGTGGAAGAGGAAGTGGTTGCGCAGCAGCGCCTGACCCACCTCCATCCGGCGCGGGGTCAGGGCGTCCGGGCTGATCTCCCCCCGGTGCGCGGCGCGGCGGGTGACCTCCTCCATCATCTGGCGGCCCATCCCCTGGGCGTGGGCCCGTACCTGGCCCACGCGCTCGGGGGACGGCAGGACCTCCGCCATCAGCCCGCGCAGTGCCTGTCCGGGCGGGCCGTCCAGCATTCTGGCCGTCCGGCGGAGGACCGCGATCAGGTCGCCCCGGAGCCCACCGGTGTCCGGCAGTCCCCCCGGGTCGGGCATCACGCTGTAGACGGCGTCCATCACCAGCTCGGCGCGCGTGGGCCAGCGCCGGTAGAGCGAGGCCTTGCTGGCCCGCGCGCGCTCGGCGACGCCCTCCATGGTCAGCGCCGCGTAGCCGCGTTCCTCCAGCTCCTCGATGGTCGCGTGCAGGATGGCCGCGATGAGGGCGTCGCCGCGGCGGCGGGGGCGCTTGCGGTGGTCGTTGGTCTGCGGTTCGGCGGCCATGACCGCATCCTACGAAGCCGGCGTGACCCGGCCGGTCCCGCCGTCGACGGTGATCCGGTCGCCGTCGCTGATCGTGGTGGTCCCCGACCCCGTACCCATGACCGAGGGGATGCCGTACTCACGCGCCACGATCGCCGCGTGCGAGGCGACCGCTCCCGTGTCCACGACCACCGCGACCGCGCGCTGGAACAGGGGCGTCCACGACGGGTTGGTGTAGGGGCACACCAGCACGTCGCCGCTGTCCAACCGGTGGAAGTCCGAGGCGTCGAGGATGATCCTCGCCGTTCCAGTCGCGGTGCCCGCGCTGGCCGGGGCGCCCGTGACCAGGGCGTTCCCCGTGTTCTTCGGGGGGAAGACGCGGGCCGGGTCGATCATGCGCACGCCGGTGAGCTCGGCGCGCTTGGCCGCTCGGGCGCGGACCAGCGAGCGCAGCCGTTCGGCCTGCTCGGCGGGCATCGTCTCGACGTCCTCGACCTCCCGCACCTCCTCCATGCGCAGGTGGAAGACGTCGAAGGGCTCGTCCACCACCCCCGCCTTCTCCAGCCTGGAACCGATCTCCAGGAGCGACCGGCGCAGGGCCGGCAGGCTCGCCGTGAAGTAGAAGTGCGAGTCCTCGCGGAAGGCCATGCCCTGCTGGGCGGCGCGCACCCACCGGGTCATCCGCTTGCGGGCCCGCCTTCCGCGCAGGAGCGGGTGCGTCAGAAGACGCGCCAGCGCCCGCTCCGAACGGGACCCCCGGTCCTCGCCCCGCGGCTGGTCGACCAGCACGCTCACCAGGCCGATCACGCTCTCCGGTGACTCCGCGAGCGTGGGCGGGCTGACCAGGAGCGGGGTGGCCGTCTCGCGACGCCCGTACTCGCGCCGGAAGGCGTCGAGCTCGTCGCCGAACGCGCCCACGGGGCCGGTGCCCTCGCGGACGGCGGCCAGTACCCCGGCCGGGTCGGCGGTCGCGAACAGCTCGCGCAGTTCGGGCACGGCCCGCACCCGGTCGGCGAGGTCCTGCAGGGCCTGGTTGGCGTCCTCGGTCCGGGTGCTGGCCCCGCCGATCAGGTCGCCCAGTAGGGACCGCCGGCCCAGGAGCGCGGTGGCGGCCGTGAGCCGCCCCATGGCGATGGCCACGCTGGGCAGGTAGGCCGCCCGCAGCTCGCGGCACGGGTCCATGAGGTCGGTCGTCCGCTGGGGCACCCGCAGCAGTTCCGACCAGGTCAGGGCGGGCAGGTCGAGCCCGTCCAGCTCGTCGGCCTCGCGCAGGAAGCGCGCCAGGACGGGGTCCTCCCGCCAGGTGTTGATGTCGTGCGTCCGGGCCCGGTGGATCAGTTTGAAGGGCGTCAGCAGGGCGCGCGGCGTCGGGTGGGGCGCGGGCGGGACGAGCTCCACGACCACCCCGTCCTCCTCCCGGAGGTAGTTCTCGAACGAGGCGGCCACACCGAGGTCGGCCAGGAGGTCCCGCATCATCTTCCCGGGGCCGAGACCGAGCCAGGTGCTGACGTCCATGGGGTAGGGGCGCGTGGGGAGGTACTCGGTGAGGATCGACCCGAGCAGGCGCTGGCGCCGGTTGAGCGGGACGGACGGCGGCGGCAGGGCCGTCATCGGCCGGGCCTGGACGATGTAGGCCCGGCCGTCGCTGATGCTCCACTCCATGTCCTGGGGGCGGCCGAAGTGCGCCGCGATCGTGCGGGCGTGCCCGGCGAGTTCGGCCAGTTGCTCGTCGGTGAGCAGGCGTTCCCCTTCGGCTCCGGAGGAGGAGCCCTGGACGACGCCTCCGCCGGCCTCGGAGCGGATGACCACCTCGCCCCGTCCCGGGGACCAGTCGAGCAGCGCGCCGCGCTCGTCCAGGACGTAGTGGTCGGGCGTCACCAGGCCGGAGACCACCGCCTCGCCGAGACCGGCCCCCGCGTCGACGATGACACGGTCGCGGGCGCCGGTGACCGGGTCGGCGGTGAACATGACCCCGGCGACGTCGGAGTCCACCATGGTCTGCACGACCACGGCGATCCGCACCTCGGCGGACTCGATGGCGCGTTCGCGGCGGTAGGCCACGGCCCGGTCGGTCCACAGCGAGGCCCAGCAGCGCCGGACGGCGTCCACCACCGCGTCGGTGCCGATCACGTTGAGGTAGGTGTCCTGCTGTCCGGCGAAGGCGGCGCCGGGCAGGTCCTCGGCGGTGGCGCTGGACCGGACGGCCACGGGCACGTCGGTGCCCAGCGCGGCGTAGGCGGTGGCGATCGCGTCGCGCAGGTCGTCGGGTACGGACGCGTTCTCCAGGTCCGCCCGGAGCGCGGCGGCGTCGGGAACGGAGGGCTCGGCGGAGGAACCGGAGGCGGGAGCCCCCGTGGAGCCGGTGGAAGCGGCGGCCTCACCGCCGAACCCGGCGGCCAGCTTCGCGTCGAGCCCGACCGCGCGGGCCACGGTGGCGTAGGCGCCGGTGGTGACGACGAACCCAGGGGGGACGGGCAGTCCCGCGCGCAGCAGTTCGCCGAGGTTGGCGCCCTTGCCGCCGACCTCGGGGAGGTCGGCGGAGCCGAAGGAGGCCAAGGGGGAGACGAGTCGTTCGTGGGTCATCGAGACTCCTTGTCGAGTTCCGTGTGGGCAGTGGTGCGCAGGGGGAGCGCGGGGAAGGCGAGGGCGAGCAGGAACGCCAGCCCCAGCAGGGGCGCCATCGCGAGCAGGGCGGACGGGACGGCGGATCCGAAGGCCGACTCCACGAGCCCGCGTGTGGACTCGGGCAGCGCGGCGATGGCCTCGGGGGACAGCGCGCGGGGGTCGCCGACGTCCGCCGGGACGCGCGCGTCGAAGGAGCGGGTGATGAGGGCGCCGACGACGGCCACGCCCACGCTCGCGCCGACCTGGCGCAGGAACAGGACCGAGGAGGTGGCGGCGCCCAGATCGGCGCGGTCGACCGCGTTCTGCGCGGCGATCAGGACCACCTGCATCACCAGTCCGATCCCCAGACCCACCAGCACCAGCAGCGCGGTCAGTGTGCCGGTGTCCAGGCGTGCGCCGACCACGCCCAGGAGCGTCAGGCCGACCGCCGCGACGGCGGTGCCGATGATCGGGTATCGACGGTAGCGGCCGGTGCGGGTGATCAGTCGGCCCGACACGACCGTGCTGACGAGCGCGCCGGCCATCATCGCGGTGACCAGCAGGCCGGCCCGCGTGGCGGTGGTGCCCAGGCTGACCTGAGCGTACGCGGGGACGTAGGTGAGGGTGCCGAACAGGCCGAACCCGATGAGGAAGCTCACCGCGACCGGTAGGGCGAACGCGCGCCGGCGCAGCAGGCGCGGGGGCAGCACGGGGTCGCGGGCGACCACGGCGGTCACCGCCCACAGCCCGAGCGCGGCGGCGGTGCCGACGAGCAGGGCGGGCAGGGCCCACGAGGGGTAGGCGTCGGGGCGGGCGAGCCGGTCGGCGGTCAGGACCACGCCGACGACGGACGCGGCGAGGGCGGCGGCCCCGGCGTAGTCGACCGGTGGGCGGCCCTCGGGGCGCGGCAGTCGGAGGGTGAGGCTCAGCGCGACCAGGGCGGCCAGGCCGAGCGGCGGGTGGACGGCGAAGATCCACCGCCAGGACAGGTGGTCGACCACGACCCCGCCGAGCAGGGGGCCGCCCACCGCCGCGATGACGTAGACCGCGCCGAACAGGCCCAGGTAGCGGCCGCGTTCGCGGGGGCTGACGATCTCGCCGACGATCGCCTGCGCCCCGATCATCAGGCCTCCGCCGCCCAGGCCCTGCACGACGCGGGCGGTGACGAAGCCCGGGAGCGTGGTGGCGGTGGCGGCCATGAGCGCGCCGGCCACGAACAGCAGGACGGCCGCCTGGATGAGGGGCTTGCGGCCGTAGCGGTCGCCGAGCCGTCCCACGAGGGGCATCACGGCGGTGGCGGCGACCAGGTAGGCGGTCACGACCGTGGGCATCTGCTCCAGCCCGCCGAGGTCGCCCGCGATCTCGGGGAGAGCGGGGGCCATGGAGGTCTGGTCGAGGGCCGCCAGCAGCATGGCCAGCAGCAGGCCCGGGAGGGCGAGCGCCACGGAGGTCGTCCGTTGTGTCACGTGAACCTCCTCAAGTAGAGAACGATGAGTTCTCTAATAGGCTAGCTCCTCGCCTTAGTGAACGCAACGTTTCTTTGTGGCGAGGTGTGTCGGGGGCGTCGCGCCGCCCTCCCGATCCGTCCCCGATCCGTCCCCGATCCGTCTCTGGTCCGTCCCCGGGCCCTCCACGGTCCGGCCCTCCACAGCCCACCCCCGCCCGGTGCGCCTGCCCGATGCGCGTGGTCCTCCGCGCCCGGTTCCCCGCGCGTGGTCCCCCTCGGGTGGTCGCGCGGACCGGTGCCCTCCGTGCGCGGGCGCCGCCACCCCTTCGGGCGCACCGCCGTGCCCCGGTCCGGCGCCGCTACGCGCGCGGCCACCGGATACGCTCGGCGCGACAACGACGCTTCCAGGGAGGACAGCAGAGATGACAGCGACCGCCGTCGTGACCGGTGCCAGCAGCGGGATCGGGGCCGCCACCGCGCGCGGGCTCGCGGCCGAGGGCTACGACGTGGTCCTCGTCGCCCGCCGCGCCGACCGGATCGAGGCCCTGGCCGAGGAGATCGTCAAGGACGGCCACAGCGCCCGGGCCCAGGTCCTCGACGTCACCGACCGGTCGGCCGTCGACGCCTTCGCCGAGGCCCTGCCCTCCTGTTCGGTCCTGGTCAACAACGCGGGCGGCGCGATCGGCCGGGAGACCGTCGCCACGGGCGACCCCGCCGACTGGCGCGCGATGTACGAGGTCAACGTCCTGGGCGTGCTCCACATGACGCAGGCCCTGCTGCCGAAGCTCGTCGAGAGCGGCGACGGCACGGTGCTCGTCGTCTCCTCCGTCGCCGGGCACGTGGTCTACGAGGGCGGTGGCGGCTACGTGGCCGCCAAGCACGGCGCGCACACCCTGGCCGCCACCCTGCGGCTCGAACTGTGCGGCGAGCCCGTGCGCGTGCTGGAGGTGGCTCCCGGGATGGTCAAGACCGAGGAGTTCTCGCTCAACCGGCTGCGCGGTGACGCCGAGGCGGCGGAGGCGGTCTACGACGGAGTGCCCGATCCGCTCAGCGCCGAGGACGTCGCCGACACCATCGTCTGGGCGGTCACCCGGCCCCCGCACGTCAACATCGACCTTCTCGTGGTGCGCCCGCGCGCCCAGGCGGCCCAGCACAAGGTCCACCGGGTCAAGGAGTAGGAGGAAGGACCGGCCGCCCCCGTGGCGGGCCCGTCCGCCCGCCCGCCGGGGCGGGCGCGGGCGCCGCTCCGCGCAGAGAGTCGGGAGCCGGGACCCGGGAGGGAGGCTCCGGGGGAGGGACGGGGAAGCGCGCGGTCGGAGGTGGGCGCTACCGGGCGCGCCCACCGGCCGCGGGCGGTTCAGGGCTGTGCGGGCCCCTCGGGCCGGGTCAGGCGGCGTCCATGTCGGAGGACAGCAGCTCCACCAGCGCGTCCAGCGCCTGGTCGGCGGCGCTCTCCTCAGTGTGGTCGCACGTCAACGTGACCGTTTCGCCGTGGTTGGCGCCCAGCGCCATGACGGCGAGCATGCTCCGCGCGTCCACCGGGTCCTGGTCCGGGCGGGCGATGAAGACGGGCAGGCCGGTCTCGTTGACGGCCTTGACGAACAGGGTGGCGGGGCGGGCGTGCAGCCCGAGCCTGGAGCCGATGGTGACGGTGCGCTGTGTGGGCATGTCGGTCCCTCTTCTCGGTTGGGGGGCGGGGTCAGAACGTGTCGATCCGCTTCAGAGCGTGTCGATCCGCTGGTGCGGGTCGGGCTCGGCCACCACGGTGGTCTCGTGGGCGGCCACGTGGTCGGGGGTGGGAACGGTCGTCCCGGGGAGGGACACCGCCGCCGCGCCCCAGGACACGGCACGCGCCAGCCCCTTGTCCGGCGGGCCGTCCTCGCTGAGGAAGCCGGCGAGCGCGCAGTCGCCCGCCCCCACCGTGCTGCGCGCGCGGACGAGCGGACCGCGTGCCCACCAGCTGCACGTGTCGTCGACGAGTATCGCGCCGTGGCCGCCCAATGTCACCAGGGCTTGTTCGTTGCCCCAGGACAGCACCTCCCTGGCCGCCGCCACGACGTCCCCGACGGTGGACAGCGTGCGCGCGGTGAGCTCCTCCAACTCCTCGTGGTTGGGCTTGAGCAGGGTCACCGAGCCCGCCCGCGCGGCCTCGACCAGCGGCGGACCGGAGGCGTCCAGGGCGAGCGGGACACCGTAGTGGGAGGCCAGCCGCGCGACGCGGACGTAGAAGTCGGTGGGGGTTCCCCCCGGAAGGCTGCCGCAGGCCACGAGCCAGTCCGGACCCTTGGTCAGCTCGTCCTCCACGGTGTCGAGGAGGGTGCGGGTCTCCGCGGGGGACAGGACGGGGCCCGGCGCGTTCAGCTTGGTGGTGGTCCCGTCGGCCTCGGCGACGGTGACGTTGGCGCGGGTCTCGCCCTCGATGGGGACGGTGGTGCGGGGCAGGTCGCCGAGCAGGGCGGTCAGCTCGGCGCCGCCCCCTCCGCCGACGGGGAGCACGGCGCGGGTGGGCACGTTGGCGCCGCTGAGCGCGCGCGCCACGTTGACGCCCTTGCCCCCGGGGTGGGCGCGGGTCGCCTGGACCCGCAGGACCTCGCCCCGCACGAGGCCGTCCACCTCCAGGGTGTGGTCCACGCTCGGGTTCGGCGTGAGGGTCAGGATCATCGGTGGCTCTCTTCGATGGTGTCTGCGCGGCCCGATCAGTCTGTGTGAGTGTCTTCGATTATGTGTGTTTGGTTGCGTGTGTCAACACTCGTGGACTCCTGGGCCGAGGGTCTGATGTGGGGGGTTCATGGTGGGGTCACTGAGCGTATCGCCTTGTGTCATCCCAGGTGAGGATAGTGAAGCACAGCGGTGGGGTCGGTCGGCCGGAGGGGGAGTGCGATGTGGGTATTGCTGGGATATTGGATGGGGTTGCCACTTGTGTGTCCTGGGCAACACGTCTAAACTCACTGAAAACCACACCGAAACACAGGTGATCCAACATGTACGCGGAAGAACGCCAGAAGGAGATCCTCGAACGCGCCCGCCGTGACGGCCGGGTCGACGTCACGGGGCTCTCCTCGGAGTTCGACGTCACCTACGAGACCATCCGGCGCGACCTCACGGCACTCGAACGCCACGGAGTCCTGCGCAGGGTCCACGGCGGCGCGATCCCCGTCGAGCGACTGGGCTTCGAACCCGCGCTCAACGTGCGCGATTCCGTGCTCACCGAGGAGAAGGAGCGCATCGCCAAGGCCGCGCTGGCCGAGCTGCCCGAGGAGGGCGCCATCCTCCTCGACGCGGGATCGACCACCGGTCGCCTGGCCGAACAGCTCCCGACCGACCGCGAGCTCACCGTGGTCACCAACTCACTGTCCATCGCACTCACGCTCACCACACGAAGCAACATCAATCTCATGCTGCTCGGCGGCCGCCTGCGCAACCGCACCCAGGCCACCGTCGACGCGTGGGCCCTGCGTTCACTGTCGGAGTCCTTCGTGGACGTGGCCTTCATGGCCGCCAACGGCGTCTCCGTCGAACGCGGGCTCACCACGCCGGACACGGCCGAGGCCGAGGTCAAACGGGCGATGCTCGCCTCCTCACGTCGAGCGCTCCTCCTCGCCGACCACACCAAGGTCGGCAACGACCACTTCGCGCGCTTCGCGGGAGTGGACCAGCTCGACAAGATCATCACCGACACCGGCCTCGCCGCAGGCCTCGCGGACGAACTCGAGTCCGCCGGCCCGGCTGTCCTCACGGTCTGACCGACCACCAGTCACCACCGAACGGCACGGCATGTCGCCTGCCCACCTCCCAAGGAGGTCTCCCCCATGACCAAGCAACAGTCCAGCGAGCGGCTCGCCTCAGTGCGCTCCGGCGTCCAGCGCTTCGGCGGTTTCCTGTCGAGCATGGTGATGCCCAACATCGGAGCGTTCATCGCCTGGGGCCTGGTCACGGCCTTGTTCATCGAGACGGGCTGGGCGCCCAACGCCGTCCTGGCCGAACTCGTCGGGCCGATGATCACCTTCCTCCTCCCACTCCTGATCGCCTACACCGGCGGCCACCTGATCTACGATCGGCGTGGCGGTGTGGTCGGCGCGGTCGCCGCGATGGGCGTGATCGTCGCCGCGGACATGCCGATGTTCCTCGGCGCCATGGTCATGGGACCGCTCGCCGCCTACCTGATGAAGAAGTTCGACCAGGTGGTCCAGCCCCGCATCCCCACGGGCTTCGAGATGCTGGTCAACAACTTCAGCGCGGGAATCCTGGGCGGGCTGCTCGCACTGACGGGCGTCTACGCCGTGGCCCCCGTGGTCACCGCCATCGCCCGCGGGCTCGGGGCGGGGGTGCAGTTCCTCGTCGACATGAGCCTGCTGCCGCTGGTGTCGGTCATCGTCGAGCCGGCCAAGGTGCTCTTCCTCAACAACGCCCTGAACCACGGCGTCCTGGGCCCACTGGGCGTGGCCCGGGTGGCCGAGGAGGGCAAGGCGATCGAGTTCCTCATCGAGACCAACCCCGGCCCCGGTCTCGGCATCCTCCTGGCCTGCATGTTCTTCGGGCCGAAGATCAGCCGCGCCACCGCGCCCGGCGCGATCCTCATCCACTTCTTCGGCGGGATCCACGAGATCTACTTCCCGTACATCCTCGCCCAGCCCAAGCTCATCCTCGCCGCGATCGGCGGCGGCATGTCCGGCCTGGCCACCTTCATGGTCCTGGACGCCGGCCTGCTCGCCACTCCCTCGCCCGGCAGCATCATCGCGCTCATGGCGGTGACCCCGCGCGGTGACCACGTCGCCGTCCTGGCGGGCGTCGCGGTCGCCACCGTCGTCTCCTTCGCCCTGGCCTCGCTCCTGCTCGGCTTCGGCCGGTCCGAGCGGCGGGCCGAGAGGGCCCAGAAGGAGTCGGCCGTACAGAACACGAAGGAGACCACGTCATGACCAGCATCCAAGGATCCGACGTCAGGAAGGTCGTCGTCGCCTGCGACGCCGGTATGGGCAGCAGCGTCCTGCTCACCAACCAGCTGAAGAAGCAGCTCAAGCCCTACGGGGTGACCGTCGAACACGCCCAGGTGGACCGGGTGCCCGGTGACGCCGACGTGGTCGTGTGCCACGCCGGGCTCGTGGACCGCGCCCGCGGCAACCTCCCGGACAAGGTCGTCGTCGGCTTCCAGATGTTCATGGGGGACCCGGCGTTCGCCCGCCTGGAGCAGGCGATCAAGGAGGGCGAGACCCTTGCCGAATAACCTGGCGCTGACCGCCGACGCCGTCCGGCTGGGCCGCACCGCGGCCGACAAGAAGGACGCCATCGACCAGTGCGGCGCCCTGCTCGTCGAACTGGGCGCGGTCGAACCCGGGTACGTGTCCGCGATGCACGAGCGCGAGGCGTCGGTCAGCACGTTCCTCGGCGAGGGCGTGGCCATCCCGCACGGCACGGACGCCTCACGGGCCCTGATCAAGGAGACCGCGCTGGCCCTCGTCCAGTTCCCCGACGGGGTCGACTGGGACGGGAACACCGCGTACCTGGCGGTCGGCATCGCCGCGTCCGGCGACGAGCACATCGGAGTGCTGTCCGCGCTGGCCACCGTGCTCAGCGATCCGGACCGGGCCCAACGGCTGCGCTCGGCGTCGGCCGCGTCCGAGGTCCTCGCCCTGCTCGGCCCCGGCGGGGACGGCTGAGGGCGGACCGCCTCGACCGGTTCGCGCGGACCGGCCCGCGCCACGCCCCGTCGCACCATCACGCCATCCACCCCGGCGCGGCGGCTCCACTCCACCGCCCGCGCCCGGGCTCCCCGCGCCGCCGTTCTCGGCGCGGGGAGCCCTCCACCACCACGAAAGGCCCCACCATGCTCGTCGCCCGCTTCTACGCCCCCGGTGACATCCGCCTGGAACAGGCACCCGAACCCACCGCCGGGCCCGGCCAGCTCAAGATCGCCGTCGCCAACTGCTCCACGTGCGGCACGGACGTGAAGATCTCCCGCCACGGCCACCACCACATCGACCCGCCCCGGGTGATCGGGCACGAGATCACCGGCCGGATCACCGGGATCGGTGAGGGCGTCACGGGCTGGTCCGAGGGTGACCGCGTCCAGGTCATCGCGGCCATTCCGTGCGGCACGTGCCACGAGTGCGAGGCGGGCCGGATGCCCGTGTGCTCACGCCAGCAGTCCATGGGCTACCACTACGACGGCGGGTTCGCCGAGTCCATGGTCATCCCCGAGGCCGTTCTGGCCGTCGACGGCGTCAACCGCGTTCCCGAGAACATCGACATGGCCGAGGCGTCCCTGGCCGAACCGCTCGCCTGCGTGCTCAACGGGCAGGAGATCGCGGGGGTCGGCGAGGGCGACACCGTCGTCGTCATGGGGGCCGGGCCCATCGGCTGCCTGCACGTGCGCCTGGCCCGGGCCCGCGGCGCGGCACGCGTGTTCCTGGTCGACATCAACCGGGGACGCCTGGACATGTCCGCCGACGTGGTCCGGCCGGACGCCGCCATCGCGGGTGAGGAGACCGACACCGTCGCCGAGGTGCTGCGCCTGACCGGCGACCGCGGCGCCGACGTGGTCATCACCGCGGCCGCCTCGGGGCGGGCCCAGGAGGACGCGCTGCGCATGGTGGCGCGCGGCGGCCGGGTCAGCTTCTTCGGCGGCCTGCCCAAGGACGACCCGATCATCCAGTTGGACTCCAACCTCGTCCACTACCGGGAGATCTCGATCTTCGGGGCGAACGGCTCCAGCCCGGAGCACAACCGCCGTGCCCTGGAGCTGATCGCTTCGGGCGCCGTGCCCGTCGCCGACCTCATCACCGAGCGGATGAGCCTGTCCGACGTGCACAAGGCCATCGAGACCGTCGCGTCGGGGACCGCGATCAAGGTGACGATCCAGCCGTGAGCCCGTTCCACCCCACTGGTGCCCCGGCGCCTTTCGCGGTTGGCTGTGGGCGAGGCATTCGCACACGCCCGCCGGTCCAGGCGATGGGCCGGGGTGAGCCGAGACCGATCGACGACCCGAGCCAGGAGCGATGATGCCGCAGACCGGCCACCCAGACATCCCCACACCCAGGGACGCCGCCCGTGAGGGCACGTCCGCGGAGGGACCCGACCGCGCGGGCGCCGCCCGGTTGGAGGGGATCCCCGCCAGCCCCGGCGCCGCCGTGGGCCCCGTCGCGCGGATGTCCGCGCCGCCGACCCTGCCCGAGGCGCGCCCCGCCCCTGCGGGCGCGGAGACCGAGGCCGAGCGCGCCCGCGAGGCACTCGACCGGGTCGCCGAACAGTTCGACGCGCGGGCCGAGGGTCTCGGCGAGGAGGCCGCGGCGGTCCTCGGCGCGTTGGCGCTCATGGCCCGCGACCCCGAACTGGGCCGCCGGGTCTCCGAGCGCGCGGCCGGGGGCGACCCCGCCGCGTGGGCGGTCCACGCCGCCTGCGGCGCCTACCAGGACCTCCTGCTGTCGGCCGGGGGCTACCTGGCCGAGCGGGCCGCCGACCTCGCCGACATCCGCGACCGCGCCGTCGCCCATCTGCTCGGCCTGCCGATGCCCGGCCTGCCCGACCCCGGACACCCGCACGTGCTGGTCGCCGACGACCTGGCCCCGGCCGACACCGTCCAGCTGGACGGCGACCAGGTGCTGGCCATCGTCACCCGGTACGGCGGGCCCACCAGCCACACCGTGATCCTGGCGCGGTCGCTCGGCATCCCCGCGATCGTGGGCTGCCGGGGCGCCGACGGGCTGGCGGACGGGACGCGGGTGGCGGTCGACGGTGACACGGGGCGGATCGACGTCGAACCGGACGCGGAGCGGGCCACCGAGGTCATGCTGCGGGCGCGGCGCCGACGCGAGCTGCTGGCCGACTCGGCCGGGCCCGGGCGCACCGCCGACGGCACCCCTGTGGCCCTGCTGCTCAACGTGGGCGAGGGCGACCCCGACGCGACGGGCGCGCTCGACAGCGAGGGCGTGGGGCTGCTGCGCACCGAGTTCCTGTTCATGGACCGGGCCGAGCCGCCGACGGTGGCCGAGCAGACCACCGCCTACGCGCGTCTGTTCCGCGCCTTCGAGGGGCGCACCGTCACCGTGCGCACGCTGGACGCGGGCTCGGACAAGCCGCTGGCCTTCGCGGGGACCGGGCCCGAGGACAACCCGGCGCTGGGCCGACGGGGCTTCCGGACGGCCCGGGTGCATCCGGAGCTGCTGACCGACCAGCTGGCGGCGATCCGGGCCGCCGCGGACGGCTCCGGCGCGCGTGTGCGGGTGATGGCGCCGATGGTGTCCACCCCGGCGGAGGCGTCGGAGTTCGTCGCGCTGGCCCGGGAGGCCGGGATCACCGAGGCGGGAGTGATGATCGAGGTCCCGGGCGCGGCCCTGCTGGCCGATCGGCTGCTGCCGCGCGTGGACTTCGTTTCCCTGGGGACCAACGACCTCGCGCAGTACACGATGGCCGCGGACCGGACCCTGGGCACGCTGCCGGACCTGCTCGACCCGTGGCAGCCCGCGCTGCTGGACCTGGTCGGCAGGGTTGGGGGCGCCGGCGAGGGCGCCGGGCGCCCGGTGGGCGTGTGCGGTGAGGCCGCCGCGGACCCGCTGCTCGCGGTGGTGCTGGTCGGGCTGGGCGCGACGAGCCTGTCGATGGCCGCGCCCGCGCTGCCCGCCGTGCGGTACGCGCTGGCCCACCACACCCGGCGGCAGTGCCGGGACCTGGCCGGACTCGCGCTGGCCGCCGCCACCGCGACGGAGGCCAGGGACGCGGTCCGCGCCGCGGCGAGTCCGGAGGTCGCCGACCTCTGAGCCGTCGCGGCCCCGGCTCCGCGCTCCGCGGCCGGATCGGCGCCGGCCGCTTGGTCCTTGAGCCCCGGCGCCGGCCTCTGGGGCGATGCCGATCCGGTCGGCCCCGAGGGCGCGAACGACGATGCCCCGCGCGCCACGAGGCGTGTTCCAGCGATCCCCGCGACGCCCTGGATTCCAGGGAGTCGCGGGGATCGTGGTCTCTGGGGAGCCGAAGGCCCGGTTCTTCGAGGCGCTCGATGGAGAGTCGGGCGGCGTTCTCGCGGCTGCCCGTGTGGTGGGACCGCTCGGCGGCACCCGGCCCCTTCCCGGCCCCTCGCGGGTCAGGTCGTGTAGTCGGCGTTGATCCGGATGTAGCCGTCGGTCAGGTCGCAGCCGTAGACGGTGAACGCGCCCTCGGCGATGCCCAGGTCGACGCTGATGACGACCTCCTCGCCCTTCATGTGCTCGGCGGCGCGCGCCAGCGTCTCGCCGGTGGCCGGGGTCGGGAAGGTCTCCACGTCACCGAACACGATCCGCACGTTCTCCGGCTCGATGTCGGTCTCCGCCTCGTTCTTGCCGACCGCCATCGCCACCCGGCCCCAGTTGGGGTCGGCGCCGTGGACGGCCGTCTTGACCAGCGGAGAGTTCACCACGGCCTTGCCGACCCGCTTGGCCTGGGCGTCGTCGCGCGCCCCGGTGACACGCACCTCCAGCAGCTTGCCCGCGCCCTCGCCGTCGGAGGCGATCTTGCGCACCAGCGCCAGCGCCACGTCGTAGAGCGCCGACTCGAACGCGTCGGTGTCCACCCCGCCCGCCAGCCCGTTGGCGAAGATCGCCGCGGAGTCGCTGGTGGAGGTGTCGGTGTCGATGCTCAGCGCGTTGAACGTGCGGTCCACGACCCGGCGGAACACCGCGTCCAGGACCGGCTGCTCCAGGTCGGCGTCGGTGAAGAACCAGGCCAGCATGGTCGCCATGTTCGGCTCGATCATGCCGACGCCCTTGGCGATGCCGGTGACGGTCGCGGCGCCCACCCTGGCCGAGGCGGTCTTGGGCTCGGTGTCGGTCGTCATCATCGCCCACGCCGAGCGGTCCAGGTCGGCCGGGGGGAACTCCGCGGGCAGATCGTCGAGGAAGGCGCGCACCTTGTCCATGGGGTAGGGCACGCCGATCACCCCGGTGGAGGCGATGAGGAGCTCCTCCGGCTCCACGCCCGCCGCGCGGGCCACGCGCTCCTGCACCTCACGGGCGTTGGCCTCCCCGGTCATCGTGGCGACGTTGGCGTTGCGGGCGATGACGGCGACCCCGCGGGCGCGGCCGTCGGCGGCCGCGCGGCGGCTCAGGACCACACTGGAGCCGGCGAACCGGGACCGGGTGAACACGGCGGACACGCTGGCGGGCACCTCCGAGACGACGGTGAAGAAGTCGTCCCTGGGGTCCTTGATCCCGATGTTGCCTGCCACGCCGCGGAAACCGGCGGGCACGGGGGTCTGGCTGCTCATCATCCTCCTCGGGGCTTCGTGGCGTCAGCCTACTCACCCGCGTGCCCCGCGCCCGATTACGGTTACGACCTGCGAGGGTTTCGTCCTGTACGGACGTGGCGCCGGAGTGACAAGACTCTGGTAACGGGGTATCCGCCGAATGCGAGTGGACACCCGGGGGGAGGCGTGTTGTGCGTGATGGTGACTGGCTCACGGAGACGGGAGCGCAGATCCGAGGCGTCCTGAAGGTGATGGTGGACGCCCAGTGGCTGCCGGGCGGTGCCGCCGTCATCGGCACGGGCGGCATGTGGGAGTTCGTCGCGGTCGGCCGCGTGAACGAGCAGAACGACACCGCGCCGGACGTCGCCTACGACGCGGCGAGCCTGACCAAGGTGATGGCGACCTGGCCGCTCGTCGGCCAGGCGGTCGCCGAGGGGATGTTGGACCTGGACGCCCCGATGTCCGAATACCTGCCGGTGGCGGACCTGCCCGGAGGGGCGGTCACCACCCGGCAGATCCTGACCCACACGAGTCGGCTCAATCCGGTCACGTGGCTGGAACGCTACGTGGGCACGGACGAGGACCTGGCCCAGGCTCTGTTGGCCGATCCGTTGGAGGAGCCCGGGTACGCCTACGTGGACCGGGGCTTCATCGTGCTGGGCCTGCTCCTGGAGCGCCTGTACGGCACCGGGCTGGACCGCCTGGCGGGTGACCTGTGGGACGAACTGGGGATGCGTTCCACGACCTACGGGCCGCTCGCCCGCTCACCCGGGGTCGCCCCCACCGAGCGCCGCCTGACCGGAGCCGCGCCCACCTGGGGCGTGGTCCACGACGAGGCGGCGGCGCTGATGGGCGGGGTCGCCGGGCACGCGGGCATGTTCACCACCGCCATCGACCTGGGCGCCTTCGCGCGCGAGGTCCTGCGGATCCACGAAGGGGGCGACGGGGTCGTGCCGTCGTCGTACGTGCGGGCGAGCTGGCAGCCGCACGTGGACGCCGGGCAGGGCCTGTGGCGCGGTCTGGGCTGGCTGATCACCCAGGAGGGCGTGGTCTACCACCACGGGTTCACCGGGACCAGCCTGTTCCTGCACCCGTCCAGCGGCCGCTACGTGGGCGTGCTGACCAACGCCGTGCACTACGGCCGGGACCGGACGGGGCTGGTGGACCTGCGGGCGGCGGCGCGGACGGCGCTCACGCACCAGGAGCACGGATCGAATCCGTGAGGTCGGTGAGGAAGGCGGCCAGTCCGGCCGGCCCGTCGAGGACGAGGTCGGCGGCCTCGGCCACGGCGGTGACCTCGCTGGAGGACGCGCACACGGTCAGGCCGGGCGTGCCCGAGGCGCGCAGGTCCCGGACCGCGTCGAACGCGGGCAGGTCACCGAGGTCGTCGCCGGCGTAGAGGACGGTGCCGGCGCCCGCCGCGGTGGCGAGTCCGGTCAGGGCGGCGCCCTTGTCCACACCCTGTGGACGGAGTTCGATCACCATCCGCCCCGGTTCCACCCGCAGGTCGGCGCGTGCGGCGAGCTCCTCCAGGTGCGGGGCGAGCCGTGCGAGGGCGGCGTCGGGATCGGCGGTACGGCGGGTGTGCACCGCCAGGGAGCGGTCCTTGTCCTCGATGAAGGTGCCCTCGGGGGCGCCGACCCGGTCGATCAGGCCGGGCAGCTCGGCGCGGACGAGCTCCACCCCCGGTGGCGGGTCGGCGGCGACGACTGCGCCGCCGGACCAGCGCTCGGCGCCGTAGTGGCCGAGCACGGTCAGGTCCGGGACGCGGTCCAGCCCGCCCAGCTCCACCACGGTGGCGGCGGGGCGGCCGGTGATCACCGCCGTCGTGCCGACGAGCGGGGACAGCGCGGCCAGCGTCTCCACGATTCCGGGATAGGGGGCGGAGTCGCGGGGATCGTCGACGATCGGGGCGAGGGTGCCGTCGAAGTCGAGGGCGACCAGGGCGGTGGCGGGCTCGGCCAGGAGCGCGGTGAGCGCGGCGCGTCCGGCGTCCGTGCTCGGCTGGGGCAGGGACATCGCAGACCTCTCCGGAGGGGGTGGGTCACGGCGGCGGGCATGGGCGTGTTCCGTGGATGCTCACCCTGCCGCGCGTCGCCCCAGCGGCGCTCTCATCAGTCGACAGGGGAACCACTCGGGCCCCCGCTGTGCGATGACGGCGAAGCCCGCACAGTAGGGGAGTTCCTTCTTCGGCCTTGTGAGAGCACCACTGGATACGCGGCTCGCGACGGGCAGCATCCACGGAACGCGCCCTGGGACGCCAGACTATCGGCGCGCCCCCGCCCGATCCTGTCGTATCCCCTGTGTCGGGAGATCGTCGGCGGTGACGGCGTGTTCGGCCGGATGCGTCGGGGAGCGGGCGGAGGTACGGGGATGGCCCGTGCGACACGCCCGGCGGCGTCGACCTTCCTCATGCGGATCGTCGGCGCCGGAGGTGGAGGATGCGGACTTGCGGGGAACGGAGGGTTCGCGGTGGGGGACGGGACGGTGTCAGAGCTGGATGCCCAGTCGGCGGGCGTTGCGCTGGCGGCGGCGGTCGGCACGCAGGCGACGCAAGCGCTTGACCGTGAGCGGGTCGAACGCGAGCGCCTCGGGGCGTTCCACGAGCCCGTTGAGCAGTTGGTAGTAGCGGGTCGCGGAGAACCCGAACTCGTCACGGATCGCCTGTTCCTTGGAGCCTTCGAACTTCCACCACTGGCGTTCGAAGACGAGGATGCGCTGTTCTCGATCGGCGAGAGCCGACTGACCGTCCTCGTTCGGACCGATATTCGGCATGGGACACCCCCTGGACGGGAAATTGGTTTGTCCGGATCGGCGCGACTCATGCTAGCGACTCGACATGCCGGATGCGGAGGGGAAAACCCAGGACTGGCACCGGGGATACAGTTGCGTTCCCTGCCCGGGAGGCCCTTGTCCGCACCGGGAACCTGTGCTCATGGCAGGATGTGGAGGGTCCGGGGAGGGCCGGGGAGAACGCCGACCGCATCGTTTGAGGGAGCCTGACGTGCTCGGGGGCAACAGCCGCAACAGGACGCACAAACGTCATCTACGTACGGCGGTGGCCGGCACGGCCGCGGTCGTCTTCGGGTTCGCACCGGCCTCCGCCGCGGCGGACGCCGTCCCCGACCTCCGTCCCGAACAGTGGGGTCTGATCTCCATCGGCGCCCCCGAGGTGTGGGAGGAAACACAGGGCGAGGGCACCACGGTGGCCCTGCCCGGGTTCGCCGTCCTCGAGGACCACCCGGACCTGCGCGACAACCTCACCCTGGACACCGGGTTCGGCGGCGGGGGCGACGAGGCGGTCGGTACCGCCGCGGCCGCCCTCGTGGCGGCGCACGGCCACGGCCGCGACGCCGACGGGGGTGTGCTGGGCGTGGCCCCGGAGGCCGGGCTGCTCGCCGTACCCACCGAGGACGACCTGCCCGGAGCGGTCCGGCACGCCGTGAGCGAGGGCGCGCCGGTCATCCTGCTGCCGGAGAACGACGGCGGCGAGGACCTGGCCGCGGCCACCGAGGAGGCCGCCGGAGCCGGCATCCTGGTCGTCGGCCCCGCCGAGGGCGGGGACGACCCCAACGTGCTGGCGGTCGCGGGCGTGGACGAGGCCAACGCGCTCATCCCGGGCTCAGCGTCGGCCGAGACGATCGAACTGACCGCGCCCGGTGCCGAGCTGGACACCGCCGACCCCGAATTGGGCGCGGCCCAGGTCACCGGGACCCCCTACGCGGCCGCCATGGCCGCCGGCGCGGCCGCCCTGCTGCGCACGCACTACCCCCAGCTGGGGCCGGAGCAGATCCGGACGGCGCTGGTCGAGGGCTCACAGCAGGGGCCCGGCGGCCTGCCCGCCCTGCACGTGCCCACCGCCGACCGCCAGGCGGGCGGGACGGCCGAGGACATCCCGCTGATCGACGAGGACCTGGCCCAACGGGACGACGATGGTGGCGGCGTCCCGGTGTGGGCGTGGTTGGCCAGCATCGGCGCCGTCCTCGTGCTGGGAGTCCTGCTGCTGGTCGTGTGGGTCCGCCGCTCCAGCGCCGACCCCTACGGCGTCAAGGCCGAACGGGCCGCCGAGGACGAGCGGATCGCGGCCGAGCGCGCGGCCGAGGCCGGTCCGGAGAGCCGCCGCAGGCAGAAGGGCGGCCGCCGCCGCAAGCCCCGCCGGGGTGCCTAGGACGCGTGTGGCGGATACGCGCCCTGCTGCGCGTCGCCCCAGCGCCGCTCGCGACGGGCGGCACCCACCACACACGCCTTGGGACGTGTGTCGACGACGCGGCTCGTGGCCGACATGTGTGCGCATGGTGTCGGAGCGTGCGGAGGGCGCGCTTCGCGTCGCTCATGGTCACAGAGGCGTCGACACACCGTGAGCAATCAGTGCATGTGCATATGTAAGCACCGTCGGATGCCTTGACGTGGGCGGACGAGCGGAGAAGGCTTTGTGGAATGTCACCCCTTGAAGCGTCTCCGTTGCCCTCACGAGGCCAGCCCGTGCCCGAGGCCCCCGAGTCACGCAACCTCGTCAACGGGCGTGTGCACATCATCCCCTACGACCCCAAGTGGCCCTACCTGTTCAAGCGGGAGGCCGAGCGCGTGCGCGCCGCACTGGGCGACCGCGCCCTGCGGATCGAACACGTCGGCTCCACCGCCGTGCCGGGCCTGGCCGCCAAACCCTGCGTCGACCTCCTCCTCGTCGTCGCCGACCCCTCGGACGAGGCCGCCTACGCCGCCGATCTCGAAGCCGCCGGATACTCACTGGTCATCCGGGAGCCCGACTGGTTCGAGCACCGGGTCTTCAAGGGTCCCGACGTCAACCTCAACCTGCACGTGTTCGGCGAGGGATGCGGGGAGGTGGACCGCATGCTCCGCTTCCGCGACCGCCTCATCGCCGACTCCGGAGCGCGCGAGCGCTACGCCGCCCACAAGAAGGAACTGGCCGAGCGCACCTGGCAGTGCGTCCAGGACTACTCCGAGGCCAAGTCCGACGTCATCGAGGAGATCCTCGCCGAGGCGGCGTCCGAGTAGGACCCGCAGCAGGCCGGCAGTGCCGCAAGAGCGCGTCCCGTTCCACCGGAGGCGGACGCGCCCGGAGCCATGTCCGGCCCACCCCCGCCGCCTGCGTCACGTGCGTGCGTCTGGTGAGCTGCGCGGGGCGCGTGCGGCCCAGGCGGTCAGGAACAGCGCCGCCCCGCACAGGGCGACGACCGTCCACCCGGGACGGCTCGCCGCCGCGAACGCGGCGGGGCCGGCGTCCGCGACCAGGCTTCCGGCGAGCGCGACACCGACCGCCGTTCCGACCTGCCGGGCCGCGGAAGCGGTACCGCCCGCGACACCGGCGCGCTCCGGAGGCAGCCCGCTCACCGCGGAGTCGGTGATCGGCGCGTTGGCGAAGCCCACCCCGACCCCGACGAGCAGATAGGCGGCCATGAGCGGGAGCGGCCCGCCCGCGCCGTCGGCGAGGCCGAACAGCAGGACCCCTCCGGCGAAGAGGGAGCCGCCCGCGATCACCAGGGGCGGGCGCGCGCCGACCCGCCCGACCAGGAACCCCGACAGGGGAGCGCAGACGGTGGCCCCCAGGGCCAGCGGCAGCGTCGCCGCACCCGCGGCCAGGGGCGTCCAGCCGTGCACGCCCTGCCAGTAGAAAGTGGTCATCAGCAGGGTCATGCTCAGGGCCACGAACACGGCGACGGCCCCGAGGACGGCCCCGGTGAAGCTCGGCACCCGGAACAGGCCGGGGTCGATCAGCGGTTCGCGGCGCCGCGACTCCCACCAGACGAACACCACCGCCGCGGCCGCCGCGGTCCCGGAGCCGGCCAGGGCCGCGGGCGAGGTCCAACCGAGGTCCGGTCCCTCGATCAGCACCGCGATCCCGGCGCCCAGCAGTACGACCAGGAGCAACTGCCCCGGGAGGTCGAGCCGGCGCACGCGCGCTCCCCGCGACTCCGGTACGAGCACGGCGACCAGGACCAGGGCGACGAGGACCACGGGCACGTTGACCCAGAACACCGCCCGCCAGTCGAAGGCCGCGATCAGCGCGCCGCCCGCCGTCGGCCCCGCCGCCATGCTCAGACCGAACACCGAAGCCCAGACGCCGATGGCCTGCGCCCGCTCGCGGCGGTCGGGCATCGCGTTGACCACGATCGCCAGGGCCACCGGGCCGAGCATCGACGCTCCGACGCCCTGCGCCGCGCGGGCGGCCACGAGGACGCCGAGCGAGGGAGCGGCCGCGCACACGAGCGAGGCGAGCCCGAAGACCGCCAATCCCGTCATGAAGACGCGCCGCCGGCCGAAGCGGTCGGCCAGGGCTCCGGAGGTGATGAGCAGGCTCGCGAAGACCACCGTGTAGGCGTCCACCACCCAGGCCAGGTCGTGGACCCCGACGTCGAGGCCGCGGCCGATCTCGGGCAGTCCGATGGTCACGATCGTCGTGTCGAGTCCCACCAGGAACAGCGCCGACGCGCAGATCGCGAGCACCGTCCAGCGGCGCCGGGTGCTCAGCACCGGGGGTGGTACAGGGGTCGTCTCGGTCACGGGACTCCAGCCTTTCGATCGGGGTGCGGTTTCTCCCGGGCCATGCTCGTGGCGGGACGGCGGCCAGGCCCAGCGGATGTGCGGAATCTGCAACACTGAAGGCGTGGACCCGGACGTGGCAGAGATCCTCGACTCCATCGGCCCGCGGCTGCGCGCGCTGCGCGTCGAGCGCGGACGCACGCTCCGATCGCTCGCGGAGGAGACCGGGCTGTCGGTCAGTGTCCTGTCGCGGCTGGAGACGGGCCGCCGCCAGCCCACCCTCGACCTGCTCATCCCGCTCGCCCGGGTGCTGCGGGTGGCGCTGGACCAGCTGATCGCGGCGCCCGCGACCGGTGATCCGCGTGTGCACCTGGAGCCCTACCGGCACGACAGCGGCGGCGTCGTGGTGCCCCTGACGCGCTATCCGGGCCGCGTCCAGGTCTTCAAGCACGTCCTCGGCCCCCGGGAGCCCAGACTCGTCTCCCACGAGGGCCACGCCTGGCTCTACGTGCTCGCGGGGCGGCTGCGCCTGCTCATCGGCGACCGCGAACACCTGCTCGGCCCCGGAGAGGTGGCCGAGTTCGATCCGTCCGAACCGCACTGGTTCGGCCCGGCCGAGGACACCGCGGTCGAGATCCTGCACCTCTTCGGACCGCGCGGTGACCGGGCGGTGGTCCGCGTCGGCGGCCCGCGGGCCTGACGCCGCGCCCGGCCTCGGGGGAACGAGGGCCGACCCCGGCCATGGGCACGCCCGGGACCGGTATAGTATTGACGGTATAGTTATTGGTTACGTGAGTGAGGTGCCGCATGGTCGAGATCCTGAGCCCCGCCGAGGTGTCCCGAGCACGACGGACGGGTGCCCTGGTCGCCGGCATCCTCCAGTCGGTGCGGGGCCGGACCACGGTCGGCACGAACCTGCTGGACATCGACCGGTGGGCACGGGCGATGATCGTCGAGGCCGGGGCCGAGTCCTGCTACGTCGACTACGCGCCGTCCTTCGGCCGCGGGCCGTTCGGCCACTACATCTGCACGGGCGTCAACGACGCCGTGCTCCACGGGCTGCCGCACGACTACGCGCTCGCCGACGGCGACCTGCTGACCCTCGACCTCGCCGTCTCCCTGGACGGAGTCGCCGCGGACGCGGCCGTCAGCTTCGTCGTGGGCGAGTCGAAGCCCCCGGCGAGCATGGCGATGATCGACGCGACCGAACGGGCGCTGAGCGCGGGGATCGCCGCCGCCGGGCCCGGGGCGCGCACCGGCGACATCTCCCACGCCATCGGCTCGGTCCTCAGCGCGGCCGGGTATGCGATCAACACCGAGTTCGGCGGCCACGGCATCGGATCGACGATGCACCAGGACCCGCACATCGCGAACACCGGCCGGCGCGGTCGCGGGTACAAGCTGCGTCCCGGCCTGCTGCTCGCGCTGGAGCCGTGGGTCATGGCCGACACCGCCGAACTCGTCACCGATCCGGACGGGTGGACGCTCCGCAGCGCGACGGGGTGCCGGACGGCGCACAGCGAGCACACGATCGCCATCACCGACGACGGGGCCGAGATCCTCACCCTGCCGGGGTAGGCGCGGCCCCGCGTGTCCGTCGCCGTACTAGCCGAGGGACCGCAGCTGGTCCTGGAACCACTTGCGCGGCGGCAGCGCCACCGCCGCCTCCCTCAGCCCCTCACGGCGCGCACGGCGCTCGACCGGGTCCATCGACAGGGCCCGGTGCAGGGCCTCCGCCGTCTCCACGGTGTCGTAGGGGTTGACCAGCAGCGCGTGCTCGCCCAGTTCGTCGGCCGCGCCCGCCTCCCGCGAGAGCACCAGGACCGAGTCCCGCTTGGAGAGCACCGGGCCCTCCTTGGCCACCAGGTTCATCCCGTCCCGGACGGGGTTGACCAGCAGAACGTCGGCCAGCTGGAACGACGCCAGCGAACGCGGGTAGTCGTCGTTGACCTCCAGCACCAGCGGGGTCCACTCGGCGGTCGCGAACTCCTCGTTGATCTCCTTGGCCACGCGCAGGACCGCGTCGGTGTACTCGCGGTACTCGGGCACGTCGCCCCGGCTGGGGTAGGCGAACGCCAGATGCGTGACGCGTCCGCGCCACTCCGGGTGCGTCGTGAGCAGCTCCCGGTAGGACTCCAGGCCGCGCACGATGTTCTTGGACAGCTCCGTGCGGTCGACCCGCACGATCAGCCGCGTGTCGCCGACGACCTCCTCCAGCGTCTCGCGGCGGGCGGCCACCGCGGGCTCTGCGGCGCTCTCGTTCAGCCCCGCCTCGTCCGCGCCCAGGGCGTGCACGCCCACGCTGATCACCCGGCCGCCGTACTCGACCGTGCGGCGGTCGAGGTCCACCTCGGCGCGCAGGATCTCGGCGCAGCAGCGCAGGAACGCGTCGGCCCAGCGCGGGCTGAGGAAACCCAGCCGGTCCGCGCCGAGCATGCCCTCCAGCAGTTCGCGCGCGACGTGCGCGGGCAGCATCCGGAAGTACTCCGGAGGCGCCCACGGGGTGTGCGAGAAGTGCGCGATGCGCAGGTCCGGGCGGCGGGCCCGCAGGATGCGAGGCACCAGGGCCAGGTGGTAGTCCTGCACGGCCACCCGCGCGCCGTCGGCGGCCCCGCTCACCAGGGCCTCGGCGAACGCGTTGTTGTAGGCGGTGTAGTCCTCCCACAGACGCCGGAAGTGCGAGCCGAACACGGGCTTGCCCGGGATGTCGTAGAGCATGTGCTGCACGAACCACAGGGTGGAGTTGGCGACGCCGGTGTAGGCGCCGTCGAACGTCCGACGGGGGATGTCGAGCATGTGCACCCGCATGCCGTCGAGGTCGTGGACGCGGTCCAGCCGGGCGTCGGGGGCCTCCTCGGCGGCGCGCCGGTCGGCGTCCGACAGGGCGGCGCACACCCACAGGCCGTCGATCTCGGTGGCGACGGAGATCATCCCCGAGACCAGTCCGCCACCGCCGCGACGGGACTCCAGGGTGCCGTCGTCGGAGACCGAGAAGGACACCGGTCCCCGGTTGGAGGCGATGAGGATCTGTGCCTTGTCCACGTGGTCGTCCTCTCGAAGGCGCGAATGTGACTGGGGTGTGGCGGATGAGGGTACGTCGACGTCTGCGCGCGCCGGGCGCTCCTTCATGTTTCGCCTGTGGAAAGCCTCTCCAAACCCGCTCCAGGTCAGCGAGTGCTCAGGTCACACCGGCGAAACATCGCGCGTGCACCAGCCGCGGCCTGACCGGCGGCGTCTCAGCATGTGAGCCGGATGGTGTAATGCGGATCACCCGGCGTGGAAATCGGGTGAACACGTCCGTTACAGTGACGGTGCGGATCCGACAGGATCAGCTCCAAACTTCATATTGCTCATCCAGAGGGGTGGAGGGACCGGCCCTGCGAAGCCCCGGCAACCATCTCGGTACGCGAGACTCACGTTCCCTGTGAGACGTCCGAGACAGGTGCCAACTCCGGCCTGGGGTCAAGGTGGCCACCAGGGAAGATGAGGGGAGACGCCTCGCCATGGCGATTGCCGCCACTGAACCCACCACCGTCCGCTCCTTCGGTCCCGGGACCGCACTGTCCTGCCGCGAGTGCGGGCAGCGCTACGAGCTCACGCCCAAGTTCGCGTGCGAGTTCTGTTTCGGCCCCCTCGAGGTCGCCTACGACTTCGGGACGGTCACCCGCGAGGACATCGAGAGCGGCCCGAACAACATCTGGCGCTACCGCTCGCTGCTGCCGGTCCCGACCAACGTCGCCGAGCTGCCGAACATGAACCCCGGCCTGACGCCGCTGGTCAGGGCGGACCGCCTCGCCGCCGAGCTGGGCTTCGACTCGCTCCACGTCAAGGACGACTCCGGCAACCCCACGCACTCCTTCAAGGACCGCGTGGTCGCGATCGCCGTCGAGGCCGCCCGCACGTTCGGCTTCACCACCCTGTCCTGCTCCTCCACCGGCAACCTCGCCGGCGCGGTCGGCGCCGCCGCCGCGCGGGCCGGGTTCGAGTCCTGCGTGTTCATCCCCGCCGGGCTGGAGGAGGCCAAGGTCGTCATGGCCGCGGTCTACGGCGGCAAGGTGGTGGCCATCGACGGCAACTACGACGACGTCAACCGCTTCTGCTCCGAGCTCATCGGCGACCCGATCGGCGAGGGCTGGGGCTTCGTCAACGTCAACCTGCGGCCGTACTACGGCGAGGGCTCCAAGACGCTGGCCTACGAGATCGCCGAGCAGCTGGGCTGGCGCCTGCCCGAGCAGATCGTCATCCCGATCGCCTCCGGTTCCCAGCTCACCAAGATCGACAAGGGCTTCCAGGAGCTGATCAAGCTCGGCCTGGTCGAGGACCGGCCGTACAAGATCTTCGGTGCGCAGGCCACCGGCTGCTCCCCGGTCGCCAAGGCGTGGGAGGACGGCCACGACGTGATCCAGCCGGTCAAGCCCGACACCATCGCCAAGTCGCTGGCCATCGGCAACCCGGCGGACGGGCCGTACGTGCTCGACATCGCCAAGCGCACCGGCGGGTCCGTGGAACACGTGGGCGACGACGAGGTCGTCGACGCGATCCGGCTGCTCGCCCGCACCGAGGGCGTCTTCGCCGAGACCGCGGGCGGTGTCACCACCGGCGTGCTCCGCAAGCTGGTGCGCGAAGGACGGATCGACACCAAGGCCGAGACCGTGGTGCTCAACACCGGCGACGGGCTCAAGACCCTGAACGCCGTCGACGCCGGGGTCACCGCGACGGTCAAGCCGTCCCTGGCCGCGTTCACGGCCGCCGGCCTCGCCTGATCCCCGACACCCACTGAACGGAAGTACGAACACCATGAGCGCCAGCGTTCGCGTGCCCACCATCCTGCGCACCTACACCAACGACGCCGCCGAGGTGACCGCCGACGGCGCCACCGTGGCCGACGTCCTGGACGACCTCGAAGCGAACTACCCCGGCATCCGCGCCCGCATCCTCGACGACGCGGGCAAGGTCCGCCGCTTCGTCAACGTCTACGTGGGCGACGAGGACGTGCGCTTCGAGAAGGGGCTGCAGACCGAGGTCGCCGACGGCGCCAAGGTCTCGATCATCCCGGCGGTCGCCGGAGGCTGCTGAGCCACACGTCCCGTTCGCGGGGGCCCGGTACCCGGTCACGGGTGCCGGGCCCCCACGGCGTTCCCGGCCCCGCCCTAGGCTGGGCACGTATCCGGAACTGGTGGGGGTGGCGATGTCGGCGACGCGGCTGTTGGTCCTGGGCGTGGTGCGGCTGCACGGGCGGACGTACGGCTACCGGGTGGGCCGCGAGCTGCTCGCGTGGGGCGCCAAGGAGTGGGCCAACGTCAAGTGGGGCTCCATCTACCACGCGCTGCGCAAGCTCTCGGCGGAGGGCAAGCTCCAGGAGCTCGTCGCCGAGGGCGACGAGGTGGTCGACCGCACCTCCTACGAGATCACCCCCGACGGCGAGGCCGAACTGCACCGACTGGTGCGCCGGGCGCTCAGCCACGCGGGCGACGACCTCGCCCTGCTGAGCGCGGGAGTCACCCTGATGACGGTCCTGCCCCGCGCCGAAGCGGTCGCGATGCTGCGGGAGCGCCTGGCGGGGCTGGGGGCCACGAGCGCCGAACTGGCGGACCACCAGAGCACCGACCGGGGATGGGACAAGCCCGAGCACGTGCGCGAACTCTTCGGCTTGTGGCGGCACACCGTCGACGCGGGCGCCGCGTGGACCCGTGAACTCATCGACGCGCTGGAGGCGGGCCGGTACACCATGGCCGACGACGCCCCCGACGCCTTCGGGGCGCCGCCCGGCGCACGCCGGTCCTGAGCGCACCTCTGACCCACCGCCGTCGGCCGCCCCCTGCCCTCGTATTAAAACTTGAATATGGGTAGCGGGTGGGGCACACTCGTCACGTTATTCAAGTTTTAATAAGGAGACGAGGATGATCCGCACACGCGAGCTGACCCGGCACTTCCGGGTGGGCCGAACGACGGTGGAGGCTGTCCGCGGCGTCGACATCGACGTCGCGGAGGGCGAACTGGTCGCGCTCCTGGGGCCCAACGGAGCCGGGAAGAGCACCACCCTGCGCATGCTCACCACCCTGCTCGAACCCACGTCCGGCACCGCGGTGGTCGCCGGACACGACGTCCGCGCCGCGCCCGCCGAGGTCCGCCGCCGCATCGGGTTCGTCGGCCAGGGTCACGGTGCGGGCGAGGACCAGCGGGTCCGTGACGAGCTGTACACCCAGGGCCTGCTCTACGGTCTGGACCGGGCTACCGCGCGCCGCCGCACCGCCGAGCTCATCGAGCAATGGGAGCTGGACGGCGCCGCCGACCGCGACGCCACGAGGCTCTCCGGCGGCCAGCGCCGCCGCGTGGACATCGCGATGGGGCTCATCCACCGCCCGGGTCTGCTCTTCCTGGACGAGCCCTCCACCGGTCTCGACCCGCACAGCCGGGCCAACCTGTGGGAACACATCGCCCGGCTGAGGGCCGAGCACGGCACGACGGTCGTGCTCACCACCCACTACCTGGAGGAGGCGGACGCCGTCGCCGAGCGGGTCCTGGTCATCGACCACGGCCGTGTGATCACCGACGGCACCGCCGACGCCCTCAAGTCCAAGGTCTCCGGTGACCTGGTGGCCTTCACCACCGAGGACGAGGACGCCGCGCGCACCGGGGCGCGGACCGCGGAGAGGGTGCCCTCCGCGTCCGCGGTGGAGGTGGTCGCGGAGCCCGGCCGTGAGCCCGGAGTCCGCTTCCGCGTCGAGCGGGGGGACCGGGTCCTGCCCGGCCTGCTGCGTTCGCTCGACGCGGCCGGGGTCGCCCCGCTCACGGTCAGCGTGCAGCGGCCCACCCTGGACGACGTGTTCCTGACTCTGACCGGACGCAGCCTGCGCGAGGAGGACGCCCGATGAGCGCCGACCGTACCGAGAGCCGAGCGACCACGGGTCGCGGGGGAGGCCCGATCCGGGACACGGGCCTGGTCCTCGTGCGCCAGCTGAGGCCCCTGCTGCGCCGTCCCGTGATGATCGGGTTCGGGATGCTGCAACCGGTCCTGTACCTCGCGCTCTTCTCGCCCCTGCTCCACGGGCTCGCCGGGGCGCAGGGGGAGAGCCCCTGGCGGTGGTTCGTCCCCGGACTGCTGGTGATGCTCGTCCTGTTCACCGCGGGCTTCGCCGGGTTCGGGCTGCTCCCGGAGATGGCCTCGGGCTCCTACGAGCGCCTGATCGCCACCCCCGCGAGCCGGGTCGCGCTGCTGCTGGGCAGGGTCCTGCGCGACACGGTGACGATGCTCGTGCAGTTCGTGCTCGTCCTCGCGATGGTGGTGCCCTTCGGGTTCCGGATGTCCCTTGGGGGCGCTCTGGTTGGTCTGGCGCTGCTCGCCGTCCTGGGCGTGGGGCTCTCGACCCTGTCGTACCTGGTGGCGCTCAAGGCCAAACAGGCCTACGTCTTCGCGCCGATCGTGGAGACCGTGCTCATGCCCCTGATGCTGCTCTCCGGGGTGCTGCTGCCGATGGACCTGGCCCCGACCTGGCTGTACACGCTCTCGCGCCTGAACCCGGTCGCCTACGTGGTGGACGCCGAACGCGCGCTGTTCGCCGGAGAGTGGGGCGCGGCCGTCGGCCTGGGCTGGGGTGTCGCGGTGGCGCTGGCCGTGACGGCGCTCCTGGTCGGGGCCCGGATGACTCGGCGGGTGAGTGTCTGAACCGTCGCCCGCAGGGAAGGACAGGGGTGGCGCCGGGCCCACGGCCCGGTGCCGTTCCTGTCCGCTGAGCGCGCAAAACGCCTGATGCGGGGACGAATCACCAGGTGAACAGCGGTCTTCGCGGTCGGTGAATCGTGACCACATCGTTTGCACTCTCCATGGGCGAGTGCTAAAAATAGACACGGTTAGCACTCCAGCAAGGCGAGTGCTAAACCGGACCGAGGCTGCGAGACCCCGGTGCTCCGACAGCAGGGTTGTCGGTCGTGCCGCGGTCGTCCGTCGCGGGCGCACGCCTCGTCCCATCGCGTATCAGCCCGGTCACGGGAGGACAAGAACTCAATGGCAGCCAAACTGATCGCGTTCGACGAGGAGGCCCGTCGCGGCCTCGAGCGCGGCATGAACCAGCTCGCTGACGCCGTCAAGGTCACGCTCGGCCCGAAGGGCCGCAACGTCGTCCTGGAGAAGAAGTGGGGCGCCCCCACGATCACCAACGACGGTGTCTCCATCGCCAAGGAGATCGAGCTCGAGGACCCGTGGGAGAAGATCGGGGCCGAGCTGGTCAAGGAGGTCGCGAAGAAGACCGACGACGTCGCGGGTGACGGCACCACCACCGCCACCGTGCTCGCCCAGGCTCTCGTACGCGAGGGTCTGCGCAACGTCGCCGCCGGCGCCAACCCGGTCGGTCTCAAGCGCGGCATCGAGGCCGCCGTGGCCCGCATCAACGAGGAGCTCGGCAACCTCTCCAAGGAGGTCGAGACCAAGGAGCAGATCGCCTCCACCGCCTCGATCTCCGCCGGTGACGCCCAGATCGGCGAGACCATCGCGCAGGCGATGGACAAGGTCGGCAAGGAAGGCGTCATCACCGTCGAGGAGGGCCAGACCTTCGGGCTGGAGCTCGAGCTCGCCGAGGGTATGCGCTTCGACAAGGGCTACATCTCGCCCTACTTCGCCACCGACCTTGAGCGCATGGAGACGGTCCTTGAGGACCCCTACATCCTCATCGTCAACTCCAAGATCTCCAACAACAACGAGTTCCTGCCCGTTGTCGAGAAGGTCCTGCAGTCCGGCCGTCCGCTGATGGTCATCGCCGAGGACGTCGAGCAGGGTGCCCTGCAGACCCTCGTCGTGAACAAGATCCGCGGCACCTTCAAGTCCGTCGCCGTCAAGGCCCCGGGCTTCGGTGACCGCCGCAAGGCCCAGCTCGGCGACATCGCCGTGCTGACCGGCGGCCAGGTCATCACCGAAGAGGTCGGCCTCAAGCTCGAGAACACCGAGCTCGACCTGCTCGGCCGCGCCCGCAAGGTCGTCGTCACCAAGGACGAGACCACCATCGTGGACGGCGCCGGTGACGCCACCACGATCGCCGGTCGCGTGAACGAGATCCGCAACGAGATCGAGCGCACCGACTCGGACTACGACCGCGAGAAGCTGCAGGAGCGCCTGGCGCGCCTGGCCGGCGGCGTGGCCGTCATCAAGGCCGGTGCCGCGACCGAGGTGGAGCTCAAGGAGCGCAAGCACCGCATCGAGGACGCCGTCCGCAACGCCAAGGCCGCGGTCGAGGAGGGCATCCTGCCCGGTGGCGGCGTCGCGCTGCTGCAGGCCAGTGTCCCCGCGTTCGAGAAGCTGGACCTGCAGGGCGACGAGGCCATCGGTGCCGACATCGTTCGCCGCTCCATCGCCGAGCCGCTGAAGCAGATCGCCATCAACGCCGGCCTCGAGGGCGGCGTCGTGGCGGAGAAGGTCCGCAACCTGGAGCCCGGTCACGGCCTCAACGCCGCCACCGGTGAGTACACCGACCTGTTCAAGGACGGCGTCATCGACCCGACCAAGGTCACCCGCTCCGCGCTGCAGAACGCGGCCTCCATCGCCGGTCTGTTCCTGACCACCGAGGCCGTCATCGCCGACAAGCCGGAGAAGGCCGGGGCTCCCGCCGCCGACCCGACCGGTGGCATGGGCGGCATGGACTTCTAACGGTTCACGCTCCCGGGGTCAGGTACGCGACCCCGCCCGCGACGACCGGGCGGCCCTTTCCGGGCCGCCCGGTTTCGCTGTTCCCGGGGCCGGTCCGCGGTCGCCCCGGCACGGATCCCGCACCGGACCGGCGGGCCTGCGGTGGGGGCGGCCACCGGTCCCACCGGACCAGAGCGCGGCGCAGCGGGGCGTCGGCCGGGCCCGTAGCGCCGGATGCTCCGGGAGAACCGGAAGGCGCACCCCGTCCGGGGTGCTCTGTCAGTCGCCGTGCCAGGCGTGCCAGAGGCCGGCGTAGGAACCGCCGCGCGCGAGCAGTTCGTCGTGGCTGCCCAGCTCGCTGATCCGGCCGTCCTCCACCACCGCGATCCGGTCCGCGTCGTGCGCGGTGTGCAGGCGGTGCGCGATCGCGACCACCGTGCGGCCCTCCAGCACCCCCGCCAGCGACCGCTCCAGGTCCCGGGCCGACCGCGGGTCCATCAGGGACGTCGCCTCGTCCAGGACCAGCACCGCCGGATCGGCCAGCACCACGCGGGCCAGGGCGAGCTGTTGCACGTGCGCGGGGTCCAGGTCCTCGTGGCCCGATCCCACCTGCGTGTCCAGGCCCTCCGGGAGCGAGCGCGCCCAGCGCTCGGCGCCCACCGCGGCCAGCGCCCGCCACAGGCGCTCCTCGTCCACGGGTCCGGCGCCGGCGTCCAGGGCCAGCGCCAGGTTCTCGGCGAGGCCGCCACGGAACACGTGGCTCTCCTGGCTCAGGAGGATCACCCGCTCCCTGCGCTGCTCGGGGGACAGGTCCGCCAGGTCCGTGCCGCCCACGCGCACACGACCGGAGGTCGGCGAGTGGATCCCGGCGACGAGCTTGCCCAGGGTCGACTTGCCCGCCCCGCTCGGACCCACCACGGCGATCCGCTCTCCGGGCCGGAGCACGAGGTCCACGCCGTGCAGCACCTCGGTTCCGGTGTAGCCGAAGCGCAGGTCCTCGACCTCGACCGTGCCCGGTACGCCGCCGGTGCCGCCGCCCCCGGCCGGGGTCCGCTCCCCGGCCAGCCGCACGCCGAGCAGGCGGCGCAGCGAGGTGTACCCCATCATCAGGCTGTCCACCTCCTCGAGGAGCCGGTCGAGCGGGCCGGCGAGCTGCATGCACACGAACACCGCCGTGGCGACCTGGCCGACGGTGAGCGCGCCGTCCGCGGCCAGCAGGCCCGCGGTCAGGAAGGTCAGCGCGATCGGGATCAGGTAGGCGAACTCCAGCGACGGATACCACACGCAGCGCAGCGACAGGGTGTAGCGCTCGGCGAGGTAGGACCGGTGGACGCGCCGGTCGTTGAGCGCGCCCTGGCGGGCCTGGCGGCCGAGCGCCTCGATCGTGTGCGCGCCCTCCACGGTGTCGGTGACGCCCTGCGTGAGGTCGGAGTAGGCCGACAGCTCGCGCACGTACCCGCGGGGGGCGCGCCGGGCGTACCACCGGGTCGACAGCCAGATGATCGCGGCCGACGGGATCCACGCGGCGGGCAGCGCCGGATGGATCAGGGCGAGCGCGGCGGCGAAGACGATCACCGACACGAGGCTGACCACCATGATCGGCACGGAGTTGCGCACGGTGTGGCTGAGGTGGCCGATGTCGCGCCCGGTGCGGGACACCAGGTCGCCCGTGCCGGCCTTCTCCACCGTGCCCAGGGGAAGGCGCAGGACGGCGTGCACGAACTCCTCGCGCAGTTCGGCGAGCAGGCCCTCACCGAACCGGATCGACAGGGCCACCGACCACAGCACGAAGAGGGCGTTGACGGCCAGGGCGGCGACGATGACGACCGCGAGCCGGTCCACGCGTGCGGTGCCCGCGTCGGCGCGCACGGCGTCGACCATCATCCCCAGGACCCACGGGGCGGTCAGCGCCGCGACCGCGGCCACCCCGTACAGGGCCACGACGCCCGCCAGGGTCCGGCCGTGGTCCCGGCCGGCGCGGCGCAGGCGGTTCCATACGACCGACCCCGGCGCGATGGGCAGGCCGGCGCTCGGCTGCCACTCCCGGCTGCCGGGCAGGTGCGGTTCGACGGGGAGTTCGGCGGTCTGGGTCATCTGTTCCCACCTGTGGTGACGGTGCGCAGGACGGTCTCGGCGTAGCGGGGGACGGCGTCGAGCAGCTCCCGGTGCCCGCCCTGGGCGACGACCCTTCCTCCCTCGACGAACTGGACGTGGTCGGTGCGGTCCAGGAGCAGAGGGCTGGTCGTGACCAGGGCCGTGGTGCGCCCGGCGCGTTCGGCGGGCAGCGCCTCGGCGATGGCGGCCTCGGAGTGGGCGTCCACGGCGGAGGCCGGGTCGACCAGGACGAGGATCTCCGGGTCCAGAGCCAGCGCGCGGGCGAGCCGCAGCCGCTGCTGCTGGCCCCCGGAGTACTCTCGGCCCCGCTCGGTGAGCACGGCGTCGAACCCGGCGGGCGACTGCCGCACGATGTCGTCGGAGTTGGCGGCGCGCACCACACGGGCGAGGGCGTCGTCGCAGAGCCCGCCGTCGGGGGACAGTTCGTCGCGCAGGCGGCCGGAGAACAGGTGGGCGCTGTTGGTGGCGACCAGGATCCGCTCGCGCACCCGGTCCCGGGGCAGGTCGCGCAGGCGGACGGCGCGGCCGGTGGCGCGTTCGACCAGGATCGCGTCCGTGCCGTCGCCAGTGCCGTCGCGGTAGCGGCCGAGTCGCTCGGCGATGGCGGTGGCGTCGGTCGGGTCGGGGCACACCACACCGGTCGTGCGCTGGGCGGTCACCGTCACCCCGCTGGCGGGATCGCGCAGGTCGCAGGGGGCGGCGGGATCGGCCGCGGGGTGCTCGGGGTCGGGGTGGTCGTGGGCGAGCCGCAGCACGCGCACCACCCGCGCGGCGGCCACACGGGCCGAGACGTAGGCGGAGGCGCCGCGCATGAGCTGGCGGACGGCGGTCGCCAGTCCGCCCGTGTAGCCGTAGAACGCGACCAGCTGGCCGACGGAGATCTCGCCGGTCAGCGCCAGCCGGGCGCCGTACCAGACGATCCCCACCAGCAGCAGGCCCGGCAGGAGCTCGCGAACGGACTGGAGCGCGGCGTCCGCCCAGCCCACGCGCACCCCGGCGGCGCGCACCCGCTGGGACTCGGCGGTGTAGCGGTCGCCCACGGCGCGCTCGCCGCCCACGCCCCGCAGGACGCGCAGGCCCGCGACCAGGTCGGTGGAGCGGGTGGTCAGTTCGGCCTGGCGGTCGCGGTGGTGCTCCTGCCGGTGGGAGAACACGCGGAGCAGTGGCACCATCCCCACCAGGATCAACGGGACCGACACCAGCACGATGAGTCCGAACGTCACGTGGGAGGCCAGCATGAGGGCACTGATCACGGAGATGGAGATCAGCGCGCCGGGCAGCCCGGAGGAGCTCTCGTAGAGATCGCCGACGCGGTCGATGTCGTCCGTGCCCACGGCCACGACCTCGCCGGAGGGCAGCCGTCGGGTGAGCGTGGGCCCCAGCCGGACCGAGCGCTCGGTCACCACCTGGACCGTGCGGTAGGCCGACGTGTACCAGTTGAAGCAGTTCGCCCGGTGGGCGAGCACCACCAGCACCGCGCCGGCTGCGGCGAGACCGGCCAACACCGCGGACCACCGCAGTGGTTCCTCGGCGCCGCCGCCGGCGAATCCCGAGTCGACGGCCGCGCCGAGCGCGGTCGACACCAGGATGAGGCAGACCGAGAAGCCTCCGGCGGCGGTCCCGGCCCAGGCCAGTGACGGCCACGACCTCCGGGCGAGCCAGAGCAGGTAGCGGTCCGGCGACCGGTGGTCAGGGATGCCTGTCGGCTCGGGGAGTGAACGCACAGTCACCGAACCTAGCCGCGCGGTCGATGGTCGGGCCACCGGTTTTTCCGGGCGCTCGCCACCCCTGATCCGGCGCCGGGGTGGGCTCAGGGACGCCCCGGGGCCACACCGGATGTGGGGACCGCGGCGGGCGGTGGACACTGGTGCCCATGGACGACCGCACCCCCCTGCCCCCCGACACCGAGGTCCGGGCGCACGCGCGCAGGCCTCCCCTGGTCGTGCGCGTCGTCGCGGTGACGGTGGCGGCGTTCCTGATCTGGCAGGTCGTGGGCTGGGTGGACTCGCTCTTCCCGGGGGAGGGGACGACCACGCTCAACCACACGGCCAACGCGGTCGCGGCGTTCGCCCTGGTCCTGCCCGCGGTGTGGCTGGCCCGCCGGTATCTGGACCGTCGGTCGTGGCGCGGGCTGCGCCTGACGGGGCTCCGCGAGGGGTGGCGCCCCTTCCTGGTGGGAGCGGCGGCCTGGGCGCTGCCGGGTACCGCCGGCATCGCGCTGTGCGTGGCGGTGGGGTGGAGCGCGTTCGCGCTGCCCGCGTCCGGGTCGGACGCGATGGCGGGCCTCCTGCTGCTGCCGGTGCTGGTGCTGCTGTTCAAGGCCGTGCCCGAGGAGCTGATCTTCCGCGGCTACCTGTTCCGGAACCTGAACGCCGCCCTGGGGGCGTGGCTCGCCGTGGGGATCCAGGCGGTGCTGTTCGCGCTGTGGGGGAGTGCGATCTGGGTGGTCGACGGCGGCTGGGGCGTGCTCGCCGAACGGCTGCCGCTGTTCCTGGGGATGGGCGTGGTGCTGGGCTGTCTGCGGGTGCTCACGGGCAACGTGTGGGCGTGCGTGGGCTTCCACCTGGTCTTCCAGACGGTCGCGCAGGCCCTGCTGAACGGCCGGTACCTGGAGGTGCAGGGCGCGGACACCCTCACGGCGGTGGCCTTCCTCCTGCCGTTCCTCCTCGGGGTGCCGACGGCGATGCTCCTCACCCGAACGACCGGCCGCTGGGCCGAGCGGGTCCCCGACCCGGCCTGACCCCGGCCCCGGACGTTCGTGATCCCGCCGGAGCGGGGAGTTCTTCTGCGAAGTGTCGGGCGACAAGGCGCACGGAGCGTTACCGTCCTTGTCCGGAGGTGCAACGCGAAATGAGTCTTGCGGTGGCTGAATCCCCTGCCCAGGTGGAGTTGTCGAGATGGGACTACTTCCTGCGCACCTGGCAGCAGCTGGACGTGCCCGACGGTTGGCGGGCCGAGATCGTCGATGACAACGGAGTCGTGCTCGTGGCCCCCCCATCTGACCCCCGCAACATCATCGCGGACCGGGTGCATCGTGCCCTCGCTCGTACCGTTCCGGATGACTGGGGCATTTACCAGACCCTGGGCATCCAGGTGCCCAGCATCGAGCGGCTGTACGTGCCGGACCTGGCCGTCATGCCCGAATCCGTCCTTCGCGATTCCTCACGCACTCCTTGCCCGGCGGACGAGGTGGAACTGGCGGTCGAGATCGTGTCCAGGAGCAGCAAGGACACCGACCGCAAGAACAGACTGTGGGGCTACGCGCACGCGCCGGTCCCGCTCTACCTGCTCATCGACGCCTGGGACGAGAACGGGCCGTCGGTCACCCTCTACGAGCTGCCGGGCAACGGGCGCTACAATCACGCGACCACGGTGGACTTCGGGGAGAAGATCACTCTGCCGGAGCCCTTCGGCCTCGACATCGACACCTCGAAGTTCCCGGGGCCGGACTCCTGGCCGGCCTGACGCCCGAGCCGTGAGGGGCCGAGCGGTCAGTGGACGGCGCCCTCGGCGTGCAGGATCTCCACGAGGCGGCGGACGGCGGGGGCGCAGCGGTCGCGGTCGGCGTAGCCGATCCACTCCAGCCCGGTGATCTCGTGGTCGGCGCGGATCTCGCCGTCGTGCTCGGCGGCGTAGCAGGCCATGCGTACGCGCGTGCCGGGCGCCTGGTCGTGGGCGACCTCGTCGATCACCGCGACCTGGCGGAAGGTACCCGGACGCAGGGTCACGCTGACCTCCTCGCGTGCCTCACGCGTCACGGCCGCCTCGTCGCTCTCTCCGGGATCGCGCTTGCCGCCCGGGACGTAGAGCAGGTCCCGCCCCCGGGAGCGGACGCACAGCAGTCGACCCTCGTGGACGTGCACCCAGGCCAGGGCGTCGATCACGGCGGGGCTCTGGGCGGGCGGAGTCTGCGGCATGTGGCCACTCTAGGCCGCCTCGGCCGAATCGCCGACCGGGAGTGAGCGAAGCCACTAGCATCCGGGGTGTCAACGGCGGTGCCCCATCGACTCCGGTTCCTGGGACCTGGAAGGCGGCCAACATGGCGACCCCTCACGAGACGGCCGACGCGTCCACCACGGGGATCCGGCCACTGCTGTCGGACAGCTCCTGCGGCGTCGTCCCACCCCAGACCCGGGAGCTCCGTGAGGCCCGGGAGAGGGCCCACAACCTCTACAGCGCGGCCATCGGGGCCTGTCTGTCCCGCCGGGACACCGACCCGTCACTGGCCGAGCGGGCCCGGGTGCTCCTGGACGAGGAGGCCATGCTGCCCCACCTCACGCCCGACCGGCTGCGCCGACTCAACGACGCGCTTCCCGCGACCCTCGCCGGCCTGCGCGCGGAGCCCGTCCGGCCACCGAAGGGCGCCACGCCCTCCGACCCGGGGCGCACCGTGCGGGGGGACGACCTCACCGCCCTGTTCGACCTCGCGCTGCGCGACCGCCTGTCCGGCCCCGCGCGTGAACACCCCCGCCTGCTGCTGTTCGGCGGACAACCGGGCTCGGGGAAGTCGACGCTCCAGCGCGCGGTCCTGCCGGTGCTGCCCGAGGGCACGGTCAGCTACGACGGTGACGACCTGCTGCGGCTGGCCCCGGACTACGAGTGGGCGATGGCCGAGGACGACCGCGCGGCTTCGCGCGCGCTGGCCGAGCAGGTCGCGGGCCTGCACCCGCTGGCCATGGAGCACGTGCGGGCGGGCCGGGTGGACGTCGTGTGCAGCCACCCGCTCGGCCGGGCGGACTGGGCGGCCCACTGGGTCCAGGGCTTCCGCGACGCCGGCTACCGGGTGGAGGTGGCCTTCGTGGCCACGCACGCGTCCAACAGCCGGTTCGCGATCGCGGACCGGCTGTTGCGGTCACGCCGCGACCAGGGTTTCGGCCGGTGGATCACGGAGGACCAGCACGACCGCTTCTACCTCGGGGTGCCCAACACCATCGAGTTCCTGGAGACCCACCGCCTGGTGGACTCGCTCTACGTGCTGTCCCGGGAGGGCGAGGTCCTCTACGCCGACCACGCGGACGGCGGCGGCCGGCGGGCCGAGCCCTTCGGCCGCATCGCGCTGGAGGCCGAGCGCGGCCGCCGCGAGCTGTGGCGCCGGGACGACGTCTGACCACCGCGGACCCCGGAGTGCGGGCGTCGGCCCCGCGGTGCGCGGTCGTGGCGTCACTTCGGGGGAGCCACCCGGGCCATGGCGGCGCGGTCCTCCTCACCGAACCGCTCCTCCAGGTCCTCGGGCGCGGCGTCCAGGTCGATCCGGGCCAGCGGCACGCCCCGCGCCGACTCGATGGCGCCCAGACGCCGTGTGGCGCGGTCGCCCGCGTATCTGAGCAGTTCGCCGGGCGGCAGCTCGTAGCGCTGCGCGTCGGGGTCGGACGAGGGCCGGTCGCCCTCCTCGACCGTGGCCAGCACGTGCGGCAGCAGTTCGTCCAGGCGTTCGCGCACCACGTCCCAGTTGGCCTCGTCGGCGGCGACGTGCCGCCGGCAGGTGAAGGTGCCCCAGGCCATGTGGCGGCGCTCGTCGTCGCCGATCCTGCGCACGATCTCGCGCATCCCGGGGAAGATGTCGCGCACGGTGCACACGTGGTTCCAGGCGTAGTAGCCGGTGAGCGCGAGTGAGCCCTCGATGATGTGGTTGTAGGTCACCGAGGCGCGGACCTGGTTGCGCGGGCCGGGGTCGCTCAGGAGGGCGTCCAGGGACCGGGGCAGCTCGTCGTAGAAGAGCGCGCGGTACCCGGAGTTGCGGTCGACGAACCCGTGAAGGTCGTCCCGTACGCCCAGGGCGTCCAGCCACAGGCGGAACGCCTGGACGTGCTTGGCCTCCTCGAACGCGAACTGCGTCAGGTACATCTCGTCGCCCAGGCGCCCTTCGGCGGCCATCGCGCGCAGGAAGGGCTGGATGTCCTCGGTCACCGCCTCCTCGCCCGCCACGAACAGCGCGCACAGGCGCAGGATCCGGGTCCGCGCCTCGTCGTCGAGCTTCTTCCAGTCCTCGGCGTCCTGGCTCAGGTCGATGTCCGCGGGGTTCCAGAAGCGGGCGTTGCCCTTGGTGAACAGGCGCAGCGGGAGGGAGTCCCAGTTGAGCCCTCCGCCCCTCAGCGACTGGAAGCCGGTGCGCGGGGCTGTGGGGGCGGCCTGAGTGGCGGACTGGTCGGGCATGGTGGCCTCCTGGGGGGGCTGTGGCTGTCCTCATGATTGGACACGAAGCGGCTTCGTGTAAAGGGTCGCAGTGTCCTGCGTCACGAAATGTCCGAACAAAGTTCGGTCTGGGCCCTCCGTGGACGCCGGGAACCCTGGGACCGGCGGGCCGCGGATACGGTCGGCCGTACCGGCGATCCGGCCGCTCCGAAACGGTACGGTCGGGGAGTACCGCCCGCACCGAACGATCCGATCGGGAGACGACGTGTTCTGTGGTGATCCCGGCACCTCCGGCTATGCCGACTGCGCCGCCCAGACCCAGCTGTTCGCCCTGGCCTCCGTGATCCCCGCACTCCTCGGGCTGGGCCTGCTCGCCGCCGCACTCGCCGCGCCGTCCGTGCGCGGCGACCGGATCCTCCGCACACGCACCCTGAGCTACTCGCTGGTGGCCTGGGGCATCGCCGCGTTCACCTACGTCATGGGCGGTCTGCCCTCGCTCTGATCCGCGCTCGCCGGGCCGCCGGGCCCGCGGTCAGATCTCCTCGCCCGCCAACAGGTCGCCCGCGTCCGTGATCCGGTACGCGTACCCCTGCTCGGCCAGGAACCGCTGCCGGTGCGCCGCGTACTCCTGGTCCAGCGTGTCCCGAGCGACCACGGCGTAGAAGCGCGCCGCCCGACCGTCGGTCTTGGGCCGCAGCACCCGTCCCAGGCGCTGGGCCTCCTCCTGGCGCGATCCGAACGAGCCCGACACCTGGATCGCCACCCCGGCCTCGGGCAGGTCGATCGAGAAGTTCGCGACCTTCGACACCACCAGCGTGCGCAGCTCACCCGAGCGGAACGCGTCGAAGAGGCGCTCGCGCTCCTTGTTGGGGGTCCCGCCCTTGATCACCGGCGCCCCCAACGAGACGCCCAGCTCGTCCAACTGGTCGATGTAGGACCCGATGACCAGCACCTGCTCGTCCGGGTGCCGCTCCACCAGCTCCCGCACCACGGTGGTCTTCGTCTCCGACGAGGCGCAGAACCGGTAGCGGTCCTCCGGCTCGGCGGTGGCGTAGGCCAGCCGCTCGGCCTCCGACAGGTCCACCCGGACCTCCACGCAGTCCGCGGGGGCGATCCACCCCTGGTTCTCCATGTCCTTCCACGGCGCGTCGTAGCGCTTGGGGCCGATCAGCGAGAACACGTCGCCCTCGCGCTCGTCCTCGCGCACCAGCGTGGCGGTCAGCCCCAGCCGGCGCCGTGCCTGCAGGTCCGCGGTCATCCGGAAGATCGGCGCGGGCAGCAGGTGCACCTCGTCGTAGACCACGAGCCCCCAGTCGCGGGCGTCGAACAGCTCCAGGTGCGTGTACACGCCCTTCCGGCGCGCCGCCATCACCTGGTACGTCGCGATGGTGACCGGGCGGATCTCCTTGCGGGTCCCGGAGTACTCGCCGATCTCCTCCTCGGTCAGCGACGTCCGCTTGAGCAGCTCGGACTTCCACTGGTGCACGGAGACCGTGTTGGTCACCAGGATGAGCGTGGTCGTGCCGGTCATCGCCATCGCCGCGGCACCCACGATGGTCTTGCCCGCGCCGCAGGGGAGCACCACCACGCCCGAGCCGCCGGCGTGGAAGCTCTCGGCGGCCTCCTGCTGGTAGCCCCGCAGCTCCCAGCCGTCCTGTACGAGCTCGATCGCGTGTGCCTCGCCGTCGACGTAGCCCGCCAGGTCCTCGGCGGGCCAGCCGATCTTGAGGAGCGCCTGCTTCAGGCTGCCGCGCTGGCTCGGGTGCACCGCGACCGAGTCCTGGCTCAGCCGCTCGCCCAGCATGCCCTTGAGCTTCTTGGCGCGGACGATCTCCTCCAGCACCGCGCGGTCGGTGGACTCCAGGACCAGACCGTGCGCGGGGTCGCCCACCAGGGTGAGCCGACCGTAGCGGTCCATGGTCTCGGCGATGTCCACCAGCAGCGAGTGCGGCACGGGGAAGCGGGAGTAGCTGATCAGCGCGTCCACGACCTGCTCGGCGTCATGCCCCGCGGCGCGTGCGTTCCACAGCGCCAACGGGGTGATCCGGTAGGTGTGCACGTGCTCGGGGGCGCGCTCCAGCTCGGCGAAGGGGGCGATGGCGCGGCGGCACTCACCGGCGAGTTCGTGGTCGATCTCGAGGAGGAGCGTCTTGTCGGACTGGACGATCAGGCAGGACACACGGACCTTCAATCTGGTGGGCGGGCGGCCACAGGTGCAACGCCTCGGGCACCCGGATCATGCCCGGGCCGCCGCCCGGGACCACGTCAGGCGGACGACGCGACCGCGAGGACGAAGAACAGGACGTAGGCCACGATCACGAAGAGGACGATGCCCAGGTTGATCCAGTTGGAGATCCACGCGTAGCGGGTGTACTTGGCGGCGCGCGCGTAGTCGTACTTCTCACCCAGGGCCAGGGCGGAGAAGACGACGCCGACGACGGACACCGCGCCGCAGCAGGTCACCATGAGGATGATCGCCATGACGAGCGCGCCGATCATGTTGCCCTGGGAGGGCCTCTCACCGGTCGGCTGGTACGGGTCGTGGGGCGGCGGGGGGTACCCGCCTCCGTAGGCGCCGTAGGAGCCGTGGGCGGCGTAGCCCCCGGTGCTGTCGCCGTAGCCGCCATGGCTCCCGTAGGGGCCGGGCTGCTGCTGGTACCAGTCGTTACTCATGGTCGGGCTTCTCCGAAGCTCTCGGGGGTGTGGGGGACAGGGGTGTGTGAGGTCAGAAAGCGAACATCGACATCATGAGCGCCAGAACCATCACCGGGACGAGGAAGACCACCGACAGCGCGAGGTAGGCGAAGTTGCACGCCCACGTGTAGCGGAGGAAGCGCTCCACGGCTGCTTCGTCGGGGACCTTGGTCAGCGCCGCGATGCCGAAGCCGATGCCGGGGATGTTGGCGACCAGCACGAAGAACCAGAAGCCGAGCGAGATGCCCAGGACCGGGACGGCGAGGGTGAGCAGGGCCACCACGAGGGCGGCCACCGCGCCGCCGACGCGGGCGGGAGGCCCGGTCGGCCGGGGTTCGGCCGGTACGGCGAGTCCGGCCGGCTGAGCGGGGCGTGGCGCACCGGACGGCACGCCGCCGAGCGGTCGGGGCGCACCGGTCCCCGCGCCGCGGCCCTTCTCCCAGAAGTCCCGAGGGCTGTTCCGCGCTCCGTCCACTGCCACCTCCCACCGCGCCTGCTCGCTGTCTACCCAACCCCACACCATGGGACGCGACCACGCGTGCCATGGTTCCGCCCGGCCCTCCCGCCGGGCCTCACCAGTTGGTCACCGGCGCGATGCCGTCGATCCAGGAACCCGCCTGCGTCCACGTGACCAAGGTCAGCACGAGCATGACGAAGAACATCACGCCCGCCGCGCCCAGGCAGTACCAGGAGTACCTCGTGAGGGTCTCCGCCTGGTCCGCGCGCCCGCGGTCGCGTGCGTGCGCGGCCCGCACGGCGAACACGATCCCGGCGATCCCGAACAGCCAGTTCGCGCAGCACAGGAAGGTCAGCGCGTGCAGGATCAGGGCCATCGTGGAGCTGCTGGCACCCCCGCCCGTGACGGCGGCGGGCCCGTCGCGGGTTCCGTCCCGCTCCGCCGACCGTTCCGCCCCGCGGTCGGAACCACGGTCGCGGTCACGGGGGGAGGACGCTCCGGGGGGCAGAGAGGCGTTGCTCATCGGTGTGTTGGGCGCGGAAACCCGGTCCTACCGGGCCGGGAGACGCCCTCCTCCTCCGGGATCGTGTAGGCGTAGCCGTCGGCGCGTTGGAGCTGTCGGATGTGCTTGTGGCTGATGCCCAGGACGGCGCCGTGGGACCAACCCCGCGGCCACTCTAGCCCGCCCCCTGGCCGCCTGCGGCGCGGTCCCGGCCCACCACCGCCTCCGAGGGACACGTCGTGTTCGGATTCAGTCGGAGGTGTTCTCCAGCTCGGCGATGGCACTGATGCGGTGCGCGGCGAAGCGGTGCACGGCGTCGCGCGTGGCGTCGTAGCCGGTCAGGAAGCCGCCGTCGACGCCGGACGGTTCCACGATCCGGCTCACCTGGCGTCCGTCGGTGTCCGTGTACCCGATCCACACCCTGCGCCCCTCCTTGGCCGCACGGGTGAGCGCCTCCAGGACCGCCGCCGTGCGTGAGCCGGGCGGTCCGTCCTCCGGCAGTGGAACCGGGCGGCGGGCGACCGTGGACGCCTCGTCCCCGGCGCGCATCGCCTTCACCGCCGCGCGGGAGAGCTCCCGGGGCGCGCCCGACCCGCTCGGCGCGGGCACGTCCGTCGGGTCGGCGCGGCGCGCCTCCGGGCGGCTCAACCGCATGGAGCCGTCGCTGCTCTCGGGGACCGGGTGGTACCCCAGCTGGCGCAGCCGCTCCACCAGCGCCGCCCGGCTCACCCCGGCGGCGACGACGGTCGGTGCCAGCCGGACCAGATCCAGGTCGCCCGCCCTGCGGTCGTTCACCAGCTCCTCCAGCAGCGACGGCTCGTCGCACCGCAGGTAGCTGGAGGCCGTGCCGGCGCGCAGGCGCCCGTGGCGGCGCCCCACGTCGGACACCAGATAGCGCAGTGCCTGGGGCAGGGGCGTGCGGGAGTGGCGTTCGAGCAGGGCGGTGATGTCGGCGATGCCCCGGCCGGCGTCCAGGGCGCGACGCACGGACTCCTCCGTGAACCGGTACACGGTCGCCCCGCCCGTGGACTCCACGTCGGCGATCAGCGCGAGTTCACGGGCGAGCCCGGCCACCAGGGGGCCCGGTGCCACCGCGGTCATGTCCCCCTGCACCAGCACGTAGTCCAGCGGCGTGGGCAGCTCGGCGGCCAGCACGCGCGCCGCCGCGTCCTCGTCGTCCTCCAACAGGGGCCGCGTGTGTTCGGCGAGCGCGCCGCGGCCGGTCAGCCCGAGCGCCGCGGCCTCGGCCAGCGCGTACCCCACGAGTTCGGTGTACAGCGGCGACTGGCGGCGCGGTCGGCGCCAGGCCAGGCGTGACGCCAGCGACTCCTGGGTCGGGGCGAACCCCGGCGGCGCGGTGCCCAGCTCGGCCAGTACGTCGCGGCGGGCCTGCGGTGCGGTCGGGCGGACCAGGCCGGGGCCCAGTACGTTACGGACCCGGCCCCCGGAATCCCGCGATCCGTTGAGCGCCGCCACCCGGTCCGACTCCAGCCAGGCCCTGGCCAGGCGCAGCCAGCGCCACTCGGGCGTGCGCTCCCGCCACAGGTCGTACTCGCGTGTGGGCAGCCACTCGCCCTCGACGCGGTCGTCGGTGGCGATCAGTCCCGCGGCCCGAGCGGTCTCCAGGTACAGGGCCGCGGTCTGCTCGTCGGTGTCCATCACCTGGGCGGCTCGGCGCAGGTCGCGCACGCCCAGCCCGCCGTTGCGGAGGACCCCGGCGGGATCCTCCGACCAGCGCTCCAACAACTCCTCCAGCGCGCGCAGCAGGGTGAAGGCCTGTCCGGCCGCGGCCCGGGTCACCGTCGCGCCGGGGTTCTCCCGGCCCTCGAAGGGCTCGGGGCCGGTCGAGACGTCGCGGAACAGCAGTCCGGAACGCAGGTGGAGCGCCACCTCGCGGGGCAGCGTGAGGGTGTCGTCGGCGGTGGGGACCAGCAGCCCGCGCGCCAGGAGGGTCTCGACCGGGGAGGAGGCCGTGGCCAGGGAGATCTCGCGGCGGGCGTCGGTGACCGTGCCGTGGGGAGGCCCCCAGGCCAGGTTGTCCAGCAGCCGTCCGGCCGGTGCGCCGACCTGGTCGACGAGCCTGCCGACGTGGTCGGGCTCGGACAGGAACGTGGCGACGGTCTCCACGGGCGTGACGGCCGTGCTCGCGGGCACGAGGTCGTCGGCGAGCCGTTTGACCGTGCTGTGCGGCAGCGCGGCCAGCAGCGGGCGGACGGGCGGACCGAGCTGCGCGGGCTGGGGCAGCAGCTCGCGCAGGACCTGGACGGGCCGCAGCCGTCCCCGGTCGGGCCACACCAGCGCCAGGCGGAGCAGCTCGTCCAGGGCGCGTGCGAGCGGGTCGTGGGCCGGGTCGGCCGCGGGCGTGAGCCCCAGGGCGGCGGCCAGGTCCGCGGTGGTGACGCCCACGGGCTCGGACATGCGGTCGTCGCCGAGGGCGACCACGGCCTCCAGCACCTGCAGGCCGAAGCCGTCCAGGCGTTCCAGGACCCGCAGGACGGGGTTGCGCGTGGTGGCGCGGGTGGCCAGCGCGCCGATGTCGACCGGTACCGGCTGGACCAGGTCGGGGCGCGCGGCCACCAGGGCCGCGAGCTCGTCGTCCGACCGACCGCGCAGCCAGGAGGTGAACGTCGGGGGGCGGCCCGAGACGGGGGCGCCACGGCTCCCCGGACCGGGTTCGTGCTCGTCGGGCTGTGCGTTGTCGGTCATCGTGTCCACGCTAAGCGATGCCCGCACCGTGGGGCGCGTCAGTCCCCGTACCGGCCGGGCGGGGGCCGCTGTCACGCGTGCGCGGACCGTATCGACCGGCGAATGACCGACCGGAATTGGGGGGAAGGGGTTAAAAGCCAGGTCATTGTGGGCCAATATGGGGTCATGACCCAGCGCTCGGAACAATTGGTACTCGACTATCTGTCCGAGGTCGCGCTGTTGCTGCACGGTCGTGCGTCCGCGAGGGAGCGGACGGCCTACCTCACGGCGGTGCGCTCCCGCATCGAGTCGCGGCGCGCCGCGGCCGGTCGTGACGAGGAGACCGTCCGCAGGATCCTGCTCGGTCTCGGCACACCGGAGGACCTGGTGGAGCGGGATTTCGGCGGTCGTGACCTCGACCTCGAGGACGACGAGATGATCCCGCCCAAGCCCCGGCACGCGGACCGGCCGCCGCCGCCCTGGCGGGGCGGCCCCAGCCATGGTCTGCTGTCGCTCCTGGAGGGCCCGGGGCGGACGGAGATGTCGGTCGGAGAGCGGTCCAGGACGGCCGGCGGGCTGCGCGGCCTGGCCGTGGTGGTGCGCCACCACGGGCCGGAGGCCGCGGCTCTGGGCCTGCTGCTCCTCACCGTGCCCTGGGGATGGAACCTGGCGTTCGTGTGGGTGCTCTCCGCCGCGCTCATCGCTCTCAGCCGCGTGTGGACGGCGCGGGACAAGTGGATCGGCCTCGGCCTTCCGCTGCTCGGGTGCGCGATCGCGATGGCGCTGTGGCCGGGAGAGGCCAAGTTCGTCGACCGCTACATCCAGGAGTCCCTTCCGGCCACCGGTGTCATCGGCCTCGGCCTCGCCTCGCTGGTGAGCGTGTTCCTGCTGTACCCGCGGGTGCTCCGTTCTGCACGGGCGGAAGAGCGGTCGGCGCGAACCCCCGGCTGACGGGTCGAGGGGCTGACGGGCCGTTCCTTTCGCCGGACGGGTCATTGCTTGGTAAATGCTCGGAATAACCTCTTCCGTTCGGCCCGTGGCCGCGCTTTCCCGAGCGTCGAACCGGGTAATCCTTGTCGTACGCCGCCACCGGGAAGGTGGCCACGTCAGAACCGGTGTCCGGCAGCCAGCCGTGGCGCCACACACGTCGCGGCGGTCCCGTCTGTCCGCCGAGTCCCGTCCCACACTCCGCACCCAGCGGTGACAGGACCGCCGGCGACGTCGCGAGGCCCGGGTGAGCCGTATCCGGGCCTCGTTCTGGCGTTTCGGACCCGCGCACCGGAGTCCGGCCCCGGCGCTCCTCCGGACACCCCCTGGCCGCCCCGCGCTGAACGGCGATATTGCAATGGACGGCTTTCGGTCCGCCCACTAGCCTGGTTGACCATCCATGGAAACCAAGGGCCGCCGCGGGAAAGACGGAACGCGAGAACACTGTTGAGCGTTCCCGGAAGTCGTGGTGCCCGACTGTGAAAGCATGAGGTCACTACGTGCCCACCGGCAAGGTCAAGTGGTACGACGGCGACAAGGGTTTCGGATTCCTCACGCAGGACGACGGCGGCGAGGTCTTCGTGCACTCCTCCTCCCTTCCTCCCGGCACCACCTCGCTCTCCCCTGGGCAGCGGGTGGAGTTCGGCGTGGCCGAAGGCCGCAAGGGCGCGCAGGCGCTCCAGGTCACACTGCTCGACACCCAGCACTCCGTCGTCAAGGCCCGGCGCAAGAAGCCGGACGAGATGGTCGTCATCACCGAGGACCTCATCAAGCTGCTGGAGGGCCTGTCCACCGGCTACCGCCGGGGCCGCCAACCCGAACGCCGTGAGGCCGCGCAGATCGCGGCGGTGCTGCGCGCGGTCGCCGACGACCTGGAGGCCTGACACCGGGGCGGACCCTCGCGCGGGCCGGATCGCGGCGCGGGGCCACAGCGACAGGCGGGGCCGGGCGCGAACCCGGCCCCGCCTCCTTCGGGCGTGCCCCGCGGAGCACACCCCGCGTTCGGTCCGCCCCCCGGTCAGTCCGCCCCCCGCACCCGGCGGCGCGCGCGGCCGGCGAGCTGACGGGCGCAGGCCGTGGAACGGCCGACGATCGGGGCGACCTCGTCGAAGGGCACCGCGAACATGTCGTGCAGGACGAACGCCAGACGCTCGGCCGGTGTCAGCGTCTCCAGCACCGCCCGCAGGGCCAGTCCCACCGAGTCCGCCATGAGCACCTCGTGCCGCGCCCCGTGCTCGGGGTCGACGGCGCCGCCGTGCGTGAGGACCGGGTCGGAGCCCCGCTCGTGCCGGTCCGGTGACTCCTCGCGCCGCGTCCCACGGGAGCGCAGCATGGTGAGGCACACCCGGGCGACGATGGTGGTCAGCCACCCGCCGGCGTCGTCCACCGCGCCGGTGTCGGCCGCTCCGGCGCGCAGCCGGGCCTCCCGGAGGGCGTCGTCGGCCTCCGCCGCCGAACCGAGGATCCGCTGGGCCACCGCCCGCAGACGGGAGCGGTGTTCGTCGAACCGGGCGGCGAGCCAGTCGTGATCCCTCATCGGTCAGCCCTTCGTCGTCGTCTCGCGCCGTGCGCGTGCTCCGTCCCGGGGGAGCGGCCCGGGGGATCACAGGCGGCCGGGGGCCGTTCCCCCGTCGGTGGTGCGGGACGCCGCGTGCGTCCCGTTCTCGCTCCCACTCCTCTGACACGGCGGCTGCGGAGAACGTGACACGGGGGCGCGCGGACCGCGCCGCCAGGGCGGTCGCCGCATGACACGGCCCCCACAAGACTTCATCAAGAGGGTGTATCGGCTGAACCTTGACCCGCGTTATGGTCAAATCGGTGTCGGCGATCAGTGAGAATGGGGAACGTGAGCCCTTCTCGACGTTCTCCTGTACCGGACAAAGCCTGTATCGACGCGGTGGAGCTGGCGCGCTCGGTGGCTGCCGAGGTCGGGCGACCCGAATGGGTCGGTGCACCCCTCGACCCCGAGGTCGAGGACACGCGCCTGGTCACCCACTACTTCACCTGCCTGGACCCCGCCTACCCCGGCTGGACCTACGCCGTCACCGTCGTCCGCGCCTCGCGCGCCAAGGACGTCACTGTCAACGAGGTCGTCCTGCTGCCCGGCGAGGGCGCGCTCACCGCGCCCGAATGGGTGCCGTGGAAGGAGCGCCTGCGCCCCGGCGACGTCGGCGTCGGCGACCTGCTGCCGGTCGAGGAGGACGACGAGCGCCTCATCCCGGGTTACGCGCAGGTCCCCGACAGCGAGCTGGACGCCGAGGGCGTCGACCAGCAGATGGTGTGGGAACTGGGGCTCGGCCGCCGCCAGGTCCTGTCCGAGACCGGTCGCGAGCAGGCCGCGGAGCGCTGGTACAACGGCGAGTCCGGGCCGCGCAGCCCGATCGCGACGGCCGCCCCGGCCCGCTGCGCGACGTGCGGCTTCCTGACCCCGCTCGCCGGTGAACTGCGGCAGATGTTCGGTGTGTGCACCAACGAGTACGCACCCGACGACGGCAAGGTCGTCTCGCTCGACCACGGCTGCGGCGCGCACTCCGAGGTACGCACCCCCGTCTCCAAGAACGACCCCGCCCGGCCGGTCGTCGACGAGCTCGGCTACGACCACATCGTCTTCGACGACACGGCCGAACTGGAACTGGTCTCCTCCGACTCCTGAGCGCCCGCGCCGCCTCCCGGGCGCGGGCACGCCGGGCGGGCCGGGGCCGACCCCGTAGGGCCTTCCCGGTGGGCTAGTGTCGTCACTACCGCACTCGCTCCCGTCCGGGGTGCACCATGCCGGGCCGTGCCCGCAGCGCAGGAGGAGACCACCATGGCCGAGTCGGTGACCGCATCGCGAGTCGATCCCTACAACACGGCCGAACTGCGCAGACGCGTGCTCGCGGCCTGGGCCGACGCCCCCGCGAGATTCCGCGAGGACGCCAACGCCGAGGAGGACTTCGCCCTCGGCGGCTACCGCGACCGGGTCGTGGTGGAGCTCGCGCAGAACGCCGCCGACGCGGCCCGCCGCGCCGGTGTCCCAGGGCGGCTGCGCCTGTCCCTGGACGGGTTCGACCTCACCGCCGCGAACACCGGAGAGCCGCTGACGCCGGAGGGCGTGGAGTCGCTGGCCACCCTGCGGGCCTCGACCAAGCGCGACGACCACGGCTCGGCCGGCCGCTTCGGTGTGGGCTTCTCCGCCGTGTCGGCCCTCAGCGACGACGTCACCGTCCGCTCCGGCGGCGCAGCCGTGTGCTTCGACGCCGAGCGCGCCCGCGCCGCCGTCGCCGAGCTGTTGTCCGGCGGCACCGCCCACGCCGACCTCGCCGAGGAGGTGCGGCGCCGCTCGGGCCACGTCCCGATGCTCCGCCTGCCGTTCCCGGCCCTCACCGACGGCGACACGGCCGGGTACGACACCGTCGTCACGCTCCGCCTGCGCGACGACGCCACCGTCGAGCGCGTCCGGGACCTGCTCGGGCGCACCGGCGAGGCGCTCGTACTGGCCCTGCCCGGCCTGGCCGAGGTCCAGGTGGCCGTGGACGGCACCGAACGCGTCATCACCCGCCAGGACCTGTCCTCCGACGACGCCGGCGGATCCGGCGCCGACCTCGTCACCACACTGCGCGACGCGGACGGCACCCGGACCACCCTGTGGCGGGTGCTCACCCGCTCCGGCTCCCTGGACCCCGACCTGCTCACCGACCGCCCCACCGAGGAGCGCGGCCGCACCGACTGGACCCTGACCTGGGCCGTCCCCGTCGACGAGGGCGGCGCGCTCGCGACCCTGCCCGCCGACGTGGACCGGGTCGTGCACGCGCCCACCCCCACCGACACCGGACTCGACCTGCCCGCGGTCCTCATCGGCACCTTCCCGCTCGGCAGCGACCGGCGCGCCGTCCAGCCCGGACCCGCCACGGACCTGCTGCTGTCGGAGGCGGCCGACGCCTACTGCGCCCTGCTGCGCGGATTCGACGCGCGCGCGGCCCTGGACCTGGTGCCCGGTACCCGGGTGGGCGGAGGCGCGGTCGACGCCGCCTTCCGAGCCCGAGTCGCCGAACCCCTCCAAGACACGCCCTTCCTGGTCACCGCGGCCGGGACGCCGGTCGCGCCCCGCGACGCCGTGCTGCTGGACACCGGCGGCTCGGGCGGCGCGTCCGGGGTCACCTCGGTCCTGGCCGCACTCGTGCCGCAGCTGCTGCCGGGGACCTGGAGCCCGCGCCACCCCGCCCTGGCCGCCCTGCGCGTGCACCGGCTCGGCCTGGCCGACCTCGCCGACCTGATCGCCGACACCGACCGGCCGCCGCACTGGTGGGCCGAGCTGTACGCCGCTCTGGCGGACGCGGGCAGCGCCGGGGCCGACCTCGACGAACTGGGGGCCCTGCCGGTCCCGCTCGTCGACGGGCGGCTCGTCCGGGGGCCCCGCTCCCTGCTCGTGCCCACGGACGACTGGGACCGCGTGGCCGACGCCCAGGGCCACCACCTCGAACCGTCCGTGCTGTCCGCCCTCGGCGTGCGCGTGGTCCACCCCGAGGCCGTGCACCCGCTGCTGCGCCGGCTCGGCGCGGTCGACGCCGGTGCGGCCGCCGTCCTGGCGGACCCGCGCACCGAGGCGGCCGTCCGCGACTCCCTGGACGCCGAGGACCCCGAACCGGTCGCCGAGGCGGTCCTGGACCTGGTGGCCGCCTCCGGCACCACGGTCGCGGACGCCCCCTGGCTGGCCGAACTGGCCCTGCGCGACGACGAGGACGGCTATTCCGTGGCCGCCGAACTGCTCGTGCCCGGAGCGCCGCTGGCCGACCTGCTCGTGGCCGACGCGCCGTTCGGCACCGTCCACGCGGACCTGGTGGAGCGGCACGGCACCGAGACCCTGCGCGCGGTCGGCGCCCTGTGGGAGCTGTCGGTCGTACGCGCGGAGGACGCGGCGCTGGGCGACGACCTCGTGGACGAGTTCGACGGCGCCGCCGGGGAGGGCGGACCCGACGGGTTGGAGGACTGGGCCGACGAGATGCTGGAGCGGGTGGGCGACCCCGACCTGCCTCCGGTCGCGCCCGAGCTCGTGTGCGTCGTGGACCTGGACTACATCGACGACGACCAGTGGCCGCGCGCCCTGGCGATGCTCTCCCGGAGCCCGCTGCGCGAGGCCGTCACCGAGCCCGCACGGATCGTCCTGCCCGACGGCCGTGCGGTCGACGTGCCCTCCTACACCGCCTGGTGGCTGCGCACCCGGGCCCTGGTGGGCGGACGGGTACCGGTGGAGCTGCGCACCGCCGACGCCGACACCGCCCTGGCGGGCCTCTACGACGTGGTGCCCGCCGACGTCGACCCCGAGTTCGCCCGCGCGCTGGGTGTGCGCACCACCCTCGAAGACCTGGTCACCGACCCGGAGGGGCCGGACGACCTCCTCGCCCGGCTGGCCGATCCCGCCCGGCACGTGGACCGCGCCGCGCTGCGCCGCGTGTGGGCGGCCCTGGCGGAGGTCGACACCGACCTGGTCACGCCGCCGGCCCGGGTCCGGGCCGTGATCGGCGGCGCCATCGTCGTCTCCGACGCCGAGGACGCCCTGGTGCTCGACTCGCCGGACCTCCTGCCGCTGCTCGACGACCGACCGCTCGTCCTGGCGCCCACGGACACGGCCGACGCGGTGGCCGACGTCCTCGACCTGGCCATGGCGTCGGAGGCCGTGACGGGGGAGATCGGCACCACGGGCCAGCTCCGGCCGGTCCCGGACGAGGCCGCGCTCTTCCTGGAGCCCGACGACGAGCCGGACCGTACCTACCTGCACCACGCGTCGCTCACCGTGGACGGCGTGGAGGTCGAGTGGTACGCGGGTGACGGCACGATCCACGCGGCCACCCCGGAGGGGCTGGCGCGGGCGCTGTGCTGGCGGGCCGGCCAGTGGTCCCGGCGCCACTCGGTGGCGGCCGTCCTGAGGGATCCCTCGGCGGCGGCCCGCCTCCTGGCCGAGTCCGACCTCGACTGACCGGCCGCCCGGCCCGGGCCGCGAGGGCCAGTGGGCCGGGAGGGCGCGGGGAAGAAGCGAACACGCCTGGGATTCGGGGGTTCCCGGAACTGGAACGGGGGACCCGAGCGTCCCAGGGGGTGCCCCTGCACGTGCGCCGGTCGAACGGAATCCCCCATGCGCGTCCTCGCCTCGTTCCTCCTCCTCACCGCGGCGCTCTCCGCCGCGGGCTGTTCCCGGGCCGCCGAGACCGGGCCCGTGGTCAGCCCCGTCCGCGGCCCGGCGGGCGTTCCGGACGAACAGGTCTACGCCGCCGGGGAGCGGATCGCCGCCGACCTGACCATGCACTCCTCCGACGAGGGCGGTCGCCGCACGTCCTTCCGCTCCGGCTACCGCCCCGACGTCGCCTTCGGGCCGGACGGGCACCGCGCCGCGTGCGCGGTCCGGCTCCCGGACGACCTCGCCGCGTTCCCGCCGGGCGAGACCCACAGGGTCGTGTTCGAGTGCTCCGACGACGTGGTCGTCGACACCGCCGCACCGGGGTTCGTGCTGTTGGAGGCGGACGAGGAGCGCGGTTTCGGCGACGTGGTCTTCACGGGCGGGTGACCTCCCGGGGCCGGACACCTCCGCGGCGCGAACGAGCGCCACCGGTGTGTGGGCGGGCCGTCAGCGCGCCACCCGGAAGAAGCCCTCCGAGATGAGCGTGCGCAGCGCGTCCGGCGTGCGCTCGCGGATCATCGCGGAGTCCTCGCCCATCAGCTCCGAGATCGCGTCCAGCAGCGGTCCCACCGGCATCGTCCCGTCGCACACGCTCGCCAGCGCCGCCTCCACGGTGCCGATCCGCGCCACTCGGCGCAGGCCGTCGCGCTGGCGCAGCACGATCTTCTCCGGGTCGGGCGCTCCCGGGCGCCCCACGCGCTCCTCGACCACACCGGGCGCGAGCGCCACGTGCGCCGACAGCAGGGCGGCGTCGGTCAGCCGCAGCGCCGTCATCGCCCCGTCCACCACCTCGGGCAGGTACGGACCGACCGGCCGCTCGATCTCGTGTTTGAGCTCCTCCACCCGCACGGTGGCGTCCTGGGCGACGTCGTTGCGCAGACTGATCCAGCCGAACCCGATGCCCTTGATGCCCTCGCGTTCGAAGTAGTCCAGCCAGGCGTCGTACCGGCGCGTGTACTCGGGCGTGCCGTGCTCGCAGGAGTCGCGCAGCCACAGTTCCACGTACTCCGCCGGGTCCTGCACGTCGCGCTGGACGACCCAGCCCGAGCACCCCGTGCCGGTCACCCAGCCGCCGACCCGGTCCTCCCAGTCGTCGCCGTCGGAGTGCACCCAGTTGGCCAGGATCTGGCACCAGCCGCCCTCGGTCAGGTGGGCGGGCGCCTGGCGCACCAGCTCCGCGCACACGGTGTCGCCCGGCAGGTCCGACTCCCGGTAGGTGTAGCGCGAGGCCTCCGGCGTGATGACGAACGGCGGGTTCGACACGATCAGGTCGAACCGCTCGCCCTTGACCGGCTCGAACAGCGACCCCTGGCGGAGCTCGGCCCCGGTCACGCCGGACAGGGCCAGGCTGATGCCGGCCAGGCGCACCGCGCGGGGGTTGAGGTCGGTCGCCACGATCTCGCGGGCCCGCGAGGCCAGGTGCAGGGCCTGCACACCGCAGCCGGTGCCCAGGTCCAGTGCGCGGTCGGCCGGCCCGTTGACGATGAGCTGCGACAGGGTCGAGGACGCGCCGCCGGCGCCCACGACGTGGTCGGGGCCGGGGACGGTCCCCGAACCGGGGCGCACCTTGGGGTCGGAGACCACGAACCCCGGTCTGCCGTCCTCCAGCTCCCACGGGCCCAGGTGCACCAGGGCGCGGACGGTGCGTCCGTCGGGGCCCTCGTCCACGGTCACCAGCCCGTTCTCGGCCAGTTCCTCGATGGGCAGTATCGTGCGCGCCGAGCGTTCGGGGATGGGCGATCGCAGCCACCACAGGCGCAACAGCAGTCCGAGCCGCTCGTCCCCGCCGGTGGCGCGCAGGGCGGGCACGAGCTCCTCGCGCGCGAGGGCGCGCGCCGCGGCGTCGCCCAGGCGGTCGCGCACGCCCGACACCGTGTAGTCGGCGTCGATGAGGATGCCTCGGAGGCGTTCGGCCAGGCCGCGGGGGAAATCAGTCTCAGACACGTGCCCATTATCAGGCAGGAGGGGCGGTGCCCCGCGACGTCGGATCAGCGGGTGCCCTGGCCGCGCCCCGTCAGGGGGAGCGCTCGGCGTCGCGGCGGGCCTCGGCCTCGGCGCGGCGGCGCAGCAGCCGGGGGATGTAGAGGAACCCGAAGACGCCGAGCACGATGCCGGTGACACAGACACCGATCCACCACCGCTCGGTGTCGGGGAGGCCGTCCCCCAGCGCGATCAGCACGACGAGCGCGACCGCCCACGCCAGGGTGCCGAGGGCGGCGGGTACGCGGTAGTCGCTCTCGTGGACGTCCGGGTCGGGGCGGCGGGGCTTACGCACGGGCCAAGGCTATCCGCTGGAGGGATGCGTTGCTCACATCCGACCACTGGATCATCCGAAGATATGGTGCTTTCTCTAAAACACACGTGACTCATGTGTCGTGTGTTGTACGAAGCTGCAACTAATCTGGCGCAGAATCCTTGTTGTCCCTTAACACGACCAGGTCAGGCTGACGACGTGAACGCATCGAAACCATCCCCCACCGGCACCGCCGGCGCCCCAGCCAATCCCGTGGACCGCTTCTTCCGCGTGTCCGAGCGCGGATCGACCGTCGCCACGGAGATCCGCGGCGGCCTGGCGACCTTCTTCGCCATGGCCTACATCGTCGTGCTCAACCCGTTGATCATCGGCACCGCCGAGGACGTCAACGGCCAGACACTGGGCATCCCCGAGATCGCCGCCGTCACGGCGCTCGTCGCGGCCATCTCCTGCGTGATCATGGGCATCGTCAGCCGCTACCCGTTCGCCATCGCGGCGGGCATGGGCCTCAACGCGGTGATCGCCTACGGACTCGCCCCGCTCATGCCCTGGGCCGACGTGTTCCTCCTGGTGATCGTCGAGGGCCTGCTGCTGCTCATCCTCGTCCTCACCGGGTTCCGTACCGCGGTCTTCGCGGCCATCCCGGCCGGCATCAAGACCGGCATCGCGGTCGGCGTGGGCCTGTTCCTCGCCCTCATCGGCCTGGTCAACGCCGGGTTCGTGCAGGCGGGCGAGGGCACCCCCGTCCAGCTCGGCGACGGCGGTCTGAACGGCTGGCCCATCCTCATCTTCGTCATCGGCCTGCTCATCAGCATCGCGCTGTACGTGCGCAAGGTGCGGGGCGCGCTGCTCATCGGCATCGTCATCGCCACGATCCTCGCGATCGTGGTCGAGACCGCCCTCGGCGACGGCGGCGACGCCCTCGGCTGGGGCCTGACCGTGCCGAGCCTGCCCACCAGCACCGGCGAGCTCGTCGCCGCCCCCGACTTCAGCGTCATCGGCCTGTTCGCCGACGGCGGCTTCAACGTCATCGCCCGGTGGTCCGACATCGGCTTCGCCACGGTCGTGATGCTGGTCTTCACGCTGCTGCTGGCCGACTTCTTCGACACCATGGGCACCATGGTCGGTGTGGCCCACCAGGCCGGCCTGGCCGACGAGCACGGCAACATGGCGAACACCCGCGAGGTGCTGGCCGCCGACGCCGTCGGCACCCTGCTGGGCGGTGCGGGTTCGGCGTCCGTCAACACGGTCTACGCCGAGTCCGCCGCCGGTGTCGGTGAGGGTGCCCGCACGGGCATCGCGCCGATCGTCACCGGCGCGCTGATGCTCGTCGCCACGCTGTTCACCCCGCTGGTGTCGCTGGTGCCGTTCGAGGCCGCCACCCCGGTGCTGGTGATCGTGGGCTTCATGATGATGACGCAGGTCACCAACATCGACTTCAAGGACCCGGCCATCGGCCTGGGCGCCTTCATGGCGATCATCATGATGCCGTTCACCTACTCGATCGCGAACGGTATCGGCTTCGGCCTGCTCACCTACACCTTCGTCCGCACGGTCCAGGGGCAGGGCCGCCAGGTCCACCCGCTGCTGTGGCTGATCTCGCTGGTGTTCCTGATCCACTTCGCCGAGGCGCCGATCTACGCGCTCATCGGCTGAACCGCTCCGTGATTCCCGCCTCGCCGGGAATGCGGACACCCGGGAACGGCGTTGACTCGACTGATGAGTCAACGCCGTTTACCTTTGTGCCTCCAGTACTCTCCGTGTCCACTTCGTGCCCACACGCGAACGTCGCGGCCGATGCCCCTCCCCGAGTCCGCCGGGGAGGTGGGGGACTGATGCGCGTTCCGATGTTCCGTTCCCTGGCCGTGCGCAACTACCGGCTCTACGCCCTCGGCCAGCTCCTCTCCAACCCCGGCACGTGGATGCAGCGCATCGCCCAGGACTGGCTGGTCCTGCAACTGAGCCACGGCAGCGGTATCGCGCTGGGCATGACGACCGCGCTCCAGTTCCTGCCGCTGCTGCTGTTCGGACTGTGGGGCGGCGCGCTGGTCGACCGGCTCGACAAGCGTCGGCTGCTGATCTTCACGCAGGGCGCCATGGGCGTCCTCGCCGTCGGGCTGGGCGTCCTGGCCACCGCCGGTGCCGCCCAGGTGTGGCACGTGTACGTCTTCGCCTTCGCGCTCGGCATGATCACCGTGATGGACAATCCCGGGCGGCAGGCGTTCGTCCCGGAGATGGTCGAGCGGGAGCACCTGAGCAACGCGATCGCGCTCAACAGCGCCAGCTTCCAGCTCGGACGCGTGACCGGGCCCGCGATCGCCGGTCTGCTCATCGCCTGGATCGGCAGCGGTCCCGTGTTCGTCATCAACGGGTTCTCGTTCGCCTTCACGATCGTCGCGCTGCTGATGATCCGGACCGCGGACCTGCGCACCCCCGAACCGGTCCCCAAGGGCAGGGGTCAGATCCGTGAGGGGCTGCGCTACGTCGCGGGGCGGCGCGACCTCGTGCTGCTGCTGGTCCTGGCCGCGAGCGTGCAGTTCTTCGGCGCCAACGGGCAGAACCAGATCGCGCTGATGGTCAACAACGTGTTCGAGTCCGGAGCCGCCGCCTTCGGCACCGCCGCGGCCGCGCTGGCGGTCGGCGCGCTGGTCGGGGCGCTGCTGGCGGCCCGGCGCGACCGGCCCCGGGTGCGGCTGGTGCTCATCGGCGCGATGGGCTTCGGCGCGGCCCAGATCGCGGCCGGGCTCATGCCGGGCTACCTGGCGTTCGTGCTCGTCCTGGTGCCCATGGGCGTGCTCTTCATGACGTACGTGACCACGCTCAACGCCACCTTCCAGCTCACGGTGGACTCGCGGATGCGGGGACGGGTGATGAGCATCTTCCTGCTGGTCTTCATGGGCGTGGCCCCGATCGGGGCGCCCGTGGTCGGACTGCTGGCCGACGCTTTCGGCCCGCGGGCGAGCCTGGTGGTCGGCGGTGTGGTGACCGTCGTCGTGGTGACCGCGCTCTCGGCGCTGCTCATGCGGGCCAAGGACGTCCGCTGGCCTGCCCTGCTGCCCGCCCGGTGGCGCGGGGACGCCCCACCCGGCGAGGACGCGCGGGAGACCGGGGCCGACGCCGAACCCGACGCCGTGGGTGCCGACGATGCGGGCGAGGGCGACGGAGCGGGGACCGGCGACACCGTCGCGGACGGCGGTCGGCACGGCACCAGGGGCGCTTCCTCCCAGGGGGCGGCCACCCCGGTCTGAACCCCTGGATCCGGCCGGGTCCGGGGAGGACGGCCGTCCCGGGCGGGGCAGGATGGTGGCATGAGACTGTTCGTGGCCCTGGTGCCGCCGGAGGAGACCCTGGAGGCCCTGCGCACGGCGGTCGGCGCGGGTCGGCGGCACACGCCCGACCTGCGCTGGGCCCCGCCCGGCGACTGGCACATCACCCTGGTCTTCCTCGGCGAGGTGGCCGGGGAGGATCTGGCGGACCTGTCCGCGGTCCTGGGCGCGGAGGCCGGGGCGCACGCGCCCTTCGAGATCGCCGTGCGCGGCTGGGGGCGCTTCCCGCAGGACCGGGCGCGCTCCTCCGTCCTGTGGGCCGGGGTCTCGGGGGACACCGGCGCCCTGGGCCGCCTCGCACTGGGCATGCGCGCGGCGGCGCGCTCGGTGCGGATCCCTGTGGACACCCGCCCCTACGTGCCGCACGTCACCGTCGCGCGCAGCCGCCGCCCGCGCGACCTGGCCGACACCGTGCACGCCCTCGGTCCCCTGCGCGGACGCCCGTGGTCGGCGCGCCACGTGCACCTGGTCGAGAGCCGTCCCGGTGCGGACGACCCCTACCGAACCGTTCGGACCTGGACGTTAGGGTGGGAACCCGATCCCCGATCTCCTGAGCGGAGCACGTCATGAGCATGCTCACCAACAACCGCAAGCAGCGCTGGCTGCTCCCGGTGGTGCTGGGTTCCATCATGCTCATCGTCGTCCTGGGCGCGTTCCTGGCCTGACCCGCCGGACGCGGGGCACGTCCGGCCCGGTCGCCGAGCCGTTCGCGCGCCTCAGCCGACGCGGTGGGCGGCACCGGCCAGGCTCACCGCGTGCGCGACCAGGGCCGCGTTGTCGTGGGCCTCCTCGCCGTCGGGCAGGCGCAGGGTGTCCTCCAGCCCGACGCGGATGTCGTACCCGGCCCCGATCGCCGCCTCCAACATCGGCCACGTGGTCGCGTCCGACCCGTGCAGCAGCCTGGGCGCGCCGATCCGGGCGCGGTCGAGCAGGGACAGGATGGCGTCCGCGTTGCTCCGCGCGTCCTCCACCGCCACCTGTGTGGGCTCCACCAGTACCGCGCTCACCTCGATCTTCGTGGCGATGAGGATGCGGGCCGCCTCCACCGTCCACACTCCGGCCTCCACCGGGACCCTGCGGTCGTCCAGCAGGTGCACGAGGTCGATGGACCCCGCCTCGTGCAGGTTGACCGTCACCGAGTCCGGCAGGGCCGACGACGCCCACCTCTGCACCAGGTCGTAGCGGCGCCACGGGTCCGACTCGGCCGACAGAGACGTGGTGATGGACACCGGCACCGCGGGGCCGCGCTCGCGCAGGCTCTCCATCAGGGGCGCCACGACCTGCGGTTCCAGGGACTCCGCGCCGCTGGGGTCCCGCGGGTGCAGATGGATCGAGGTCGCGCCGGCCGCGACCACCGCGTGCGCGTCCGCCACCACCTGGTCCACGGAGACGGGCAGGGCGGGGTGCGCGCCCGGTCGGCGGTCACCGTTCAGGCAGGCTTCGATCCTCATGGGTCCTCCTTACGGCCCTGTATGCGACATGTGCCCGCTACCGCCCGGCTGCAAGCCACCCGCGTCGACCCCTGGCAGGATGGCGGACATGACAAGACCGCTCGTGCCGGCCGTGGCCGCTCTGATCGTCGCCCTCTCCCCGGTTCCTGTCGCGGCGCAGCCGGCCGAACCCGACGACTCGGGCACCGGCGGATTCGACTACCCGCGCGGGGGCGAGGGGCCGGAGGGCTCGGAGGTCGCCTTCACCTTCCAGGACCCCCGGATCGCTGAGTCGAGCGGCCTGGCCCCCTCAGGGCTGCACGAGGGCGTGTGGTGGACCCACAACGACAGCGGCGACTTCCTGCCCGACGTCTACGCGGTGAACGGCGACGGCGAGACCCTGGCCACGGTCTCGCTGGCCGTGGAGCTGCGCGACTGGGAGGCGGTCACCGTCACGGAGGACCCCGAGGGGCGTTCGTCGGTCTACGTCGGCGACATCGGCGACAACTACGGCGGAAGCTGGCCCAGCGTGCGTGTGCTGCGGTTCGCCGAACCCGATCCGCTGGCCGACGCGCTGATCGAGCCGCAGGTGTTCACCCTCACCTACGCCGACGGCGGCCGCGACGCCGAGGCGATGATGATCGACCCCCGCGACGGGCGCCTGTACGTGGTGTCCAAGGAGTTCTCCGGCGGCCTCTACGCGGCCCCGGAGACCCTGGACCCGGAGGCGGAGAACGTGCTGGAGCGCGTGGACTCCGCTCCGCTGTTCGCCACCGACGCGGCCTTCCACCCCGACGGGACCCGCTACGCCATCCGCACCTACTGGGGCGTGACGGTCTACGACTCCACCGACGGGGTGCCGGGGACGTCGCTGGGCTCCTTCGACCTGCCCGAGTCCGACCAGGGCGAGGCGATCGCCTTCACCCCCGACGGCACCGCGCTCATGGCCGGGACCGAGGGGGCGGCCGCGCCGGTGTGGTCGGTGCCGCTGGCCGACGAGTACCTGAGCGAGGATCCGGCCGAGACCCCCGAGGAGAGCGCGTCCGCCGAGGACGGCGCGGACGCCGGGGGAGAGGCGGCAGGCGACCGCGAGGGGGGCGCGCTCCCGTTCATCCTGGGCGGGGCCGGGGTCGCGGCCCTGCTCATCGCCGGCATCGTCCTGCTGGCCCGCCGCGGCTGAACGGCGGGCGCCGAACGGCTCCGGCCCGCACACGGGCGGGGAGCGCGCCGTGCCCGGCGTGCGGTGAGGCGGGACCGCGCCGGGTCCAGGGCGCCCCTACTCGGCGGGCTGCGGGTCCAGGAAGTGCTCCCGGCACAGGAACGCGTGCCGGGAGAAGTCGGTGAACACGCCGTCCACCCCGGCCTCGAAGAACATCTCGTACTCGGCGGCGAACCCCCCGAAGTCGCCGGGCTCGCCGTCCGAGCGCAGGTCGGCGGGCAGGAAGTGGTTCTCGCTGCGGAACGTCCAGGGGTGCACCAGCAGCCCGGCCTCGTGCGCGTTCTCCACCAGGTCGGTGGGCTCGCCCAGGGTGCCGTCCTCGTTCTCGGGTACGACCAGGCTCTTGTGCGGGCCGATCGCGTGCGCGAAGGACGCCACCTCGGCCAGGCCGTCGGGCGTGGTGAAGTGCCGCCAGTGCTCCTCGGTCCCCATCAGGTAGACCAGGGGCAGCTCCGTCTCGGCGAGCCGGCGCAGGCTCTCCGCCTCGAAGGACTGCAGGAACACCGGGACCTTCGGCTCCTCCCCGGTCAGTCCCGCCTCGCGCAGCACCGCGATCAGCGTCGGCTCCAGCTCCAGTCCCTGCGTCACGTGGTGGGCGGGGTGCTTGGTCTCGGGGTAGATCCCGATCGGGCGGCCCAACTCCTCGGTGAGCGAGAACGCCAGGTCGATGACCTCCTCCAGGGTCGGGATCTCGTAGCTCCCGTCCATCATCGTGTTCATCGCCCGCACGTCCTGGAGCCGTTCCACCGCACGCAGCGTCTTGATCTCGGCCAGCGTGAAGTCCTGGGCGAAGAACCCCGTCACCTCGCGGCCGTCGATCGTGCGCGTGGTGCGCCGGTCGGCGAACTCCGGGTGCGCGGCCACGTCCGTGGTCCCGCCGATCTCCTGCTCGTGGCGGCAGATCAGCCGGCCGTCCTTGGTCGAGACGAGGTCCATCTCGATGAAGTCGCCCCCGTGGCGCGCACCCAGCTCGTAGGAGGCCAGGGTGTGCTCCGGGCGGTGCCCGGACGCCCCGCGGTGGGAGATGATCTTGATCGGGATTTCCGTCTTGTTCCTGTTCCTGCGCACAGCCGAACCGTCCTGACAAGCGATAGCCGGGAAGTAGAAGAGAGGAGGCCGACCCGCGTGCGGCGGGTCGGCCTCCTATTCTCCAATGCCGGAGGACCGGGTCAGGACAGCCGGGTGAGCACGTGGTCGATGCACTCGGTGAGCGCCTGCACGTCGGAGGGCTCGACCGCGGGGAACATCGCCACGCGCAGCTGGTTGCGGCCCAGCTTGCGGTACGGCTCGGTGTCCACGACGCCGTTGGCGCGCAGCACCTTGGCGACCGCGGCGGCGTCGACGTCGTCGCTGAAGTCGATCGTCCCGACGACCTGCGAGCGCTTGGCCGTGTCGGTGACGAACGGCGTGGCCACCGACGACTTCTCGGCCCAGGTGTAGAGGATCGAGGACGACTCGGCGGTGCGCGCCACCGTCCAGTCCAGACCGCCCTGGGCGTTCATCCACTCCAGCTGCTCGGCGAGCAGCAGCAGCGTGGCCACGGCCGGGGTGTTGTAGGTCTGGTCCTTGCGCGAGTTGTCCACGGCGGTGGTCAGCGAGAAGAACTCGGGGACGTACCGGCCGCTCGCGGCGATCTCGTCGACGCGGGCCAGCGCCTTGGGCGACATGACGGCCAGCCACAGGCCGCCGTCGGCCGCGAAGCTCTTCTGCGGGGCGAAGTAGTAGACGTCGGTCTCGGCGATGTCCACGGGCAGACCGCCCGCACCGCTGGTGGCGTCCACGAGCACGAGGGCGTCGTCGTCGGCGCCCGCGACCCGCTTGATCGGGGCGGCCACACCGGTGGACGTCTCGTTGTGGGTGAGCGCGTACACGTCCACGCCCGCCTCGGCGACGGCTTCGCCGTGGCTTCCGGGGTCGGTGGAGATGACGGTGGGCTCCGACAGCCACGGAGCGCCCTTGGCGACCTTCGCGAACTTGCTGGAGAACTCACCGAAGGACAGGTGCTGCGACTTGGAGCGCAGCAGCCCGTGGGCGGCGATGTCCCAGAAGGCGGTGGTGCCGCCGTTGCCGAGCACGACCTCGTAGCCCTCGGGCAGGGAGAACAGGTCGCGCACGCCGGAACGCACGCGGGAGACCAGGGACTTCACCGGCTTCTGGCGGTGGGAGGTCCCCATGTAGCGGGAGCCGGAGGCGGCCAGCGCGTCGAGCTGCGCTGGGCGGACTTTGGACGGGCCACTGCCGAAGCGGCCGTCGGCGGGCAGCAGGTTCGCGGGAATCTGAATCTCGTCGGTCACGGTCACCAGGGTAGTGGCCGCGGTCACGACACCACCGGTCAGGGCGGTTTCTCGTCGCGGGAAATCACGTGAGGGAGCACCAGTGCTTCACAGGCTCCGACGTCGTGGCCGATATGGGTCAGTGCGGATTCAACGCGAAGGGGTGAAGAAACAGGGATGTGTGCGGTCTAATGGGGCGGCCACCGGGGGGGTGACACAGGAACAGGACGAGCCGTGGGAGGGCGTGGACGTGGCCGAGGACAAGACCGGCGTCCTTGACGACGAGAACACCGTTGCGACGTTTCCCCACCTGGAGGCCTTCGACGCTCTGCGTGAGCGTCCCGGCCGCAGGCTCCCCCGGATCGCGGCCCGGCTCGAACGCCGCGCGGCGCGCCGGATCCCCGTGGACCGCCACAGCCGTGTCCAACGCGGCGACGTCGCCGAGCCCCCGCCGGTCCTGGACCTGGAGGTGCCGGCCGGCGGCGACCGCGAGGCGGTGGTCGCCGACCTGGTCGACCGCTGCGGCTCCCACCTGGTCTGGCGGCTGCCCCTGGACTCCGCCGAGACCGCCCCGGGCGGACCCGAGGGCACCGAGGTCTACGCCAGCACCGACGAGCTGTACAAGCTCATGCGCCGACTGGTCGAGCGGGCCGACCAGGACCGTCCGGCGGGCGGCCGCCTGCGCAGGCCGCCGCCGCACGCGCGCTTCCGGCGACTGCGGTCGCTGCTCATGCTGCGCGAGTGCAATTTCGACAAGATCCGCGGCGACGTCCTCAACCAGCAGGAGTCCGACAAGAAGAGCGCGGACGAGCGCCAGGCGCAGGCCGACCCGGCGCGCCAGCCCCTCAAGGACGGGCAGCGGGCCCAGATCCACGTCATCGCCGAGCTGCGGCGGGTCCGGTTGCAGTACCTCAAGGAGCAGGCGACCAGGGCCCGGGCCCTCGGCGCCGGGCGACGGGGGAGCCGGCTCGGCCTGCTGGACCACTACAGCCGGGCCCTGCACACCGTGGCGGCCTGGATCGCCCGGCTCTCCGCCAACGTCAGCTTCGGCCGCTTCGACGAACGCCTCATCACCCCGCTCCAGTTCGTCGTCAACCTCGTCGCCTTCGTCGCGCCCCTCGCCCTCGGTACCGTCAGCATCGTCAACTCCCTGAACACCGTCGCCCAGGGCGTCAACAACATCGTCGGAGCCGTGGCGGCGGTGATCCTCCTCGTCGTCTACTGCTCCCTCGCCCCGTTCCTCGTCCTGCCGTGGCGCTCCTACCGCTGGTTGAACCGCCACGGCTACGTGACCGACAGCGAGGACGCCGACGGTCCCGAGACCCGGCCGACCAACCACCGGTCCCGGGGCGTCCAGGTCCTCAACCTGCTGAACCTCCAGAGCGCCACGGAGGCGTACTGCGCCGCGGACACCGAACACCCCGTTCCCGCGGCCACCCCCTGGTGGCCCCGGCTCACCGGGGTGGGGCGCCCCCGCGCGGAGGCCGCCGTCGCCGGGCCCCGGCCCGGCCGCACCGGTACCGGTCCACAGCGCAGGTCCCGGCCGGCCGGCGTCCACCGCCTCGCGGTCAACGCCTTCCTCGACGATCTCGCCGCCGTCTACGGCGGTACCGCCCGGCGTCGGTTCGCCCCGGCACGGGGGCGCGACCTGCGGCCGGTGCTCATCGTGGACCAGAGCCGGCTCGGCCGGGTGGGCCGCTACCTGGTGCGCCTGATCGAGGACGAGCGGTTGCGCCGGGGCCTCCCCGACCCCCTGCTGATCGTGCAGGTCCGCGCCGAGGGCGATCGCTCTCTGGTGGACACCGTTCCCGACCCCGCTCGCTACGGCTCGCTGCCGGGGGCCGACGACGCCCCGGCCCGCCCCGGATCCGTCGCGGGCTGGTCCTACGCCCGCTACTCCGCCGGGCTCCTGGGCCGGACGAGGACGCTGACCGTCCCGGTGAAGGGCGAGCGGGACGCGTGGGGTCGGCACGCGGGCCCCCGCGCGGACCGCTGGGTCCTCACCGCCCCGGCCCTGGTCGGCGCCTGGACCGGGGGCACCGCGATCGCCCTCGCCCCGATCGTGCTCCTGGCCTGGACGGTCGTGCCCACCGTCGTCCAGGACCACAACCCCTGCGTCGCCGAGGGCGTGCTGCCGCCACGGGGCATCGTCCGCCACGGCGACGACTGCGTCGGGATCACCGACGGGGACTTCGACTTCCACGACCGCCTGGCGGAGGTCAGCGACCGCATCCACGAGCAGAACGAGGCCATCGGCGACGACTCCCCCTACGTCACGGTCGCCTACGTCGGGGAGCTCACCGTGCCCGGCGACGGCGACCTCGCCCTGGCCGGGGTCCAGGGCGAACTCCTCGGCCTGGCCCACCAGCAGCGGGAGCACAACCAGTCCGCGGGGACGTCCGACGTCCCCGCGATCAAGCTCCTGCTGGCCAACACGGGTGTGGACTGGGCCCACGCCAAGGAGGTCGCGGAGATGATCGTGGCGCGCTCCCAGGAGGAGCGCCTGGGCATGGACCGCCCGATCGCCGCCGTCGGCTTCGGCCAGAGCGTGCAGCCCAACACCGAGGCCATCCTCGAACTCGGTGCCGCCCGGATCCCGATGGTCGGCACCACCGCCACCTACGACCGGGTCGCCTCCGTGGGCAGCGAGTACAGCCAGTACTTCTTCCCCCTCGCCCCCTCCAACACCCGCATCGCCCGCCAGGCCGCGCTGTGGGCCTACGAGGGGGTGCCGTGGAACGGCGGCGAACTCGTGGGAGAGGGGACGGCCCCCAGCCTCGCCCCGGCGCGCACGGCGGTCGCCGTCGCCGACGACAACGCCGGCGAGAGCTACGGCCCGCACCTGGCGGTCGAGTTCATGCGCGAGTTCACCTCGCTCGGCGGGACGGCGTGGAGCGACGGCCTCGACCCCGAACCGGTCTCCCACGGCCAGGACCGGCTGGAGTCCGTCGACGGTGTCCTGCCGTACCGCAGCGGGGGCACGAGCATCGCCGAGCACCTGGAGCGGATCTGCGCCGACGAACCGCCCGACCTGCTCTACTTCGCCGGCCGGTCGGTCGACTTCATGGACGTGCACGTCCAGCTCCAGGAGGAGGGGGTGTGCCCGGAGGCCGGCATGGCCGTGCTGGGCGGCGACGACATCGCCAAGTTCGTCACGGACAACGCCGACGTGATCGGCCGCGCCTCCGACTACCCCGTCTTCTATACGCCCCTGGCGGCCAGCGGCGCGTGGAGCCAGTACACGAGCACGAGCGAGCGCGCGTTCTACGAGGCGGCCGAGGCCCTCGTCCAGGACCTCTACGGGAACGGGGACGAAGGGACCGAGGGGACAAGCGCGCGGGGGGACGGCGACGCGGACGAGGGCGCGGGGGACGGCGAGCCGGGGAGCGACGCCGACCTCGTCGCCGCGGACGGCGGACTGCCCTCCACGGCGCACGCGGTCATGGCCAACGACGGCCTGCGCGTCATCGCGCGGGCGCTGCGCCGCATCGACCGGCCGGCCCCCCTCGCCGCCCGGAAGGCGCCGGTGTGGGCGCCGGCGCCGAGTCCGAGCGCGAGTCCGAGCGCGCAGCCCTCGCCCTACCTCTCCACCGCGACGGGTTTCGAGCAGGAACGGGTGCAACTGTTCACCAACGTCCAGAACACGGTGGGCCTCACGGGGGTGTCCGGCTACATCGGCTTCGGCCCGGCGGGCGAGGGAAACTGGTACGAGGACCGTATGATCCAGCTGGTCGCCGTGGGGCCGCAGGACACGGAGGGGCGGCGCCAGCACGTCGTCGCGGCCTGCGGACGGGTCACGGCCAGGACCGTCATCGAGGAGGGGTGCCGGTGAGGGCGGCGGGCGAACCGGCGGGTCCCGTGCCCGGCGTCGGGTGGCGCGGGGGAGCCCCGGCACGAGAAGATGCACCCTGTGGACCACCAAGACCCCGCCGAACTGCGCAAACCGTACATGGGTGACCCCCTGCGCCGTTCGGACCTGGCCGACCACCCGATGACCCAGTTCCATCTGTGGTTCAACGACGCCGTCGAGTCGGGACTGGCCGAGCCCAACGCCATGGTGCTGTCGTCCGTCGAGCCGAGCGGCATGCCCCGCTCGCGCACCGTGCTGATGAAGGGCTACGACAGCACCGGTCTGCGCTTCTTCACCAACTACACCTCGCGCAAGGGGCAGGCCCTGGCCGCGGACCCCCGGGCCGGCGTGGTCTTCCCCTGGCACGCCGTCCGCCGCCAGGTCCTGGTCGCCGGGCGGGTGGAGCGGCTCAGCGACGAGGAGAACGACCGCTACTTCGCGACGCGCCCGCGCGGCTCCCAGCTCGGCGCCTGGGCCAGCGAACGCCAGTCGCAGCCGGTCGCCGACCGTGAGGAGCTCGACCGGCTCTACCGCGAGTTCGACCACGTGTGGGCGATCGACGAGGAGATCCCCCGGCCCTCCTACTGGGGCGGGTACCGGCTGCTGCCGGAGGAAGTGGAGTTCTGGCAGGGCGGCGCCGACCGGATGCACGACCGGTTCCGCTACCTGCGCGACCCCGCGGGCGGCTGGGCCATCGACCGCCTGGAGCCCTGAACGGTCCCGCCGCCCCGCGCGTCCCGCGGACGCTTCGGCGGGCCGACCGGCCCCGCGCTCCCTCCGCGCCGATCGAGACTGTTTCCTGGCTGACACGTCGCCTTCGCGCGACCGGTTCCGAATGACAATGGAAGAGCCGGTCCGCGCACGTCCGCGGCCGTGAACCGATCGAGGAGACCATGGGACTCTCACGCATCCGCATCGCCGCCGTCGCCTCCGCCGCGGCACTGCTCCTGTCCGCGTGCGGTGCCCCTGACACGGACGGCGGGCAGGCCGGACCGGACGGCGCCGCGGCACCCTCGGACACGGCGCCTCCGGCCGACGGATCGGGCGCGGACCACCTGGACTTCACCGCTCCCACGGTCGGCGGGGACGACGTCGAGGGGGCCGACTACGCGGGCCGCCCGGTGGTCCTGTGGTTCTGGGCCCCCTGGTGCACGGTGTGCCGGGGTGAGGCGGGTGCGATCGCCGAGGCCGCCGAGCGCCACGAGGGCGAAGCCGAGTTCGTCGGTGTGGCCGGGCTCGGCGAGGAGGCCGACATGGCGGAGTTCGTCGAGAGCACCGGTACGGACGGGATCACGCACATCATCGACCAGGACGGCACCATCTGGTCCGGGTTCGGCGTCACGGGGCAGCCCGCCTTCTCCTTCCTCTCACCGGACGGCACCTACGAGACCCACCCCGGTACGTTGAGCGAGGCGGACCTGGACGCGCGCGTGGCCGAACTCGGCGGATGAGGCGGGCGGCGCCATGACCGAGATCCCCTACGCGATCGCCCTGACGGCCGGAGTCCTCGCGGTCCTCAACCCGTGCGGCTTCGCCCTGCTCCCGGCCTACCTGGCCCTGGTCATGACCGCGGGGGACGGCGCCGAGGGGCGCTCCGCCCCGCCGTGGCGGGTGATCGGCCGGGCGCTCGCCACCACGGCCGCCCTGACCGGCGGCTTCGTCACGGTGTTCGGCGCGTTCGCGGTGATCGTGGTGCCGCTGGCCCTGCGGGTGGAGCGCCACCTGCCCGTGGTGACCATCGTCATCGGCCTGGCCCTGGTGGTGCTGGGCGGATGGCTGCTGGCGGGGCGCGGGCTCGGGATCAGGCTGGCGACGCCCCGGCCGGGCGGCCCACGGCGTTCGCTGCGCTGGGTGTTCGGCTACGGGGCCGCCTACGCGATCGCGTCGCTGTCGTGCACGGTCGCGCCGTTCCTGGGGGTGACAGCGAGCGCCGTCAGCCTGGGCGGTCCGGTCGCGGCGGCGGGCGTGTTCCTCGCCTACGCCGCCGGGACGGCCCTGGTGGTCGGGATCGTCACCGTGGCGACCGCGCTGGCCAGGGACGGCGTCGTCGCACGGCTGCGCGGCGCCCTGCCCTACGTCACGCGGGCGGGCGGCGCGCTGCTCGTGGCCGCCGGCGCCTACGTCGCCTACTACGGCTGGTTCGAGCTGCGGGTGTTCGCGGGCGGGGCGGAGCACGACCCGATCGTGGGCACGGCGCTGCGGATCCAGTCGGCCCTCAACCACGCGCTGTTCTCGGTCGGTCCCGCCTGGCTCGCCGTGGTGCTGGTGGTGCTCCTGGGGGCGGGGGGAGGGCTCCTGATCGTCCTTCGACGGCTGGCGCGCACCACCCGCGGCCGGGGCCCCTCGGCGCACGACCGGACCCCCGGCGGTTGAGCGCCGGAGCCCGGGCGTCCACGGCCGCCAGGACCGTGACGTGATCTTGACCGCCGGGTACGTCAGTGCGGCCGGGAGCGCTGGAACGCCACCCTGTCGGGGCGTCTGTGCAGGACACGGCCCCTTTCGCCGGTACGGTCGCGGTCGCGGGGCCGCGTCGTCGGCTGGGTCGGGGCTCCGGCCGTGCGGTCGTGTCCGCATCGTGAGACACCGGGGAAATGGGTGTCGGTGGCGTCACGATATGCTGGTGCCATCGGTGGTCGCTCCCGCGGACCTGCGGACGCCCCGGTCCCCACTCGGCCCCAGGGAATCACGCCGCCCCGGCCTGTGTTGTGAGAGACCTGCCGTGCCCGCCGAACATGCGTCGGGCACAGAGCCTTGGGAGGGGAGACTTGACCGCACACGGGCTGATCGACACCACGGAGATGTACCTCCGGACGGTATTCGAGCTCGAGGAGGAGGGCATCGTCCCGCTTCGAGCCCGGATCGCCGAGCGCCTGCACCAGAGCGGCCCCACGGTCAGTCAGACGGTGGCTCGAATGGAACGCGACGGCCTGCTGCGTGTCGAGAACGACAGACACCTGGTCATGACGGCCGAGGGCCGCAAGCTCGCCACGCACGTCATGCGCAAGCACCGGCTGGCCGAGCGCCTCCTCGTCGACGTCATCGGACTCCCCTGGGAGGACGTGCACATCGAGGCCTGCCGCTGGGAGCACGTCATCTCCGAGGCCGTGGAGCAGCGCCTGGTGACCCTGCTCAACGCCCCCTCGGTGTGCCCGCACGGCAACCCCATTCCGGGGCTGGACGAGCTGGGCATGGTCGACTATGCTCCCGAACCCTTCACCGACGACTCCATCGTGCCCATGCTCGACGTGGCGTCGAACTCCGACACCACCGTCACCGTGCGGCGTATCAGCGAACAGCTCCAGTCGGACCCCGACATCATGCTCAGTCTCCGCAGATCCGGGGTACGACCCGGGCAGGAAGTCGTGCTGAGCGCGACGGACGACGGGGTCCGCGTGGTCGGCGGGGACGCGGGGGAGGCCGACCTGCCCGCGCACGTCGCCGGGCACGTTTTCGTCGCCAAGCCGTGAACCCCGCGCGAGATTGGTTGCTCATCGGGATTGTCACATTGCGCTGCGGGAACGTCCGGGGTGTTGCTACGCTCGCCCCAAGGTGCGGTCGTTCGGAGTACCCGGAGCGAGCATGTATGCAGCTCATGACGGCGAGGTGGCGGCTAGATGACACGGTGGGGTGAGCCCTTCCGGGAGAGCGACGCGCTCGCCACAGCCGCCGTGCTGGACCAGGCGCAGATCGCCTTCGTCGTCATCGACCGGTTCAGCCTGCTGCGCTACTGGAACCCCTTCGCGCGCGAGCTCTTCGGATTCGTGGGCGGCCGCGACTACGTCGGCCTGTCCCTCCTGGACATCGGCATCCACGAGTCCGACCGTGAACACGCCTCCCAGCTGGCCCGCCGCGTCCTGCGCGGCGAGCCCTGGGAGGGCACGTTCGCGGTCCTCAAGGGCGACTCCACCTGGATCCACGTGCGCGCCCAGGCCGTGCCCATGCAGGACGACTCCGGGGAGATCGACGGCATAGCCCTCATCGCCCGCGAGGCGCTGCGCAGCGGGCGCGTGGAGGAGCAGTACGGACTGCTGGAGCGGATCGGCAGCCGCCTGGCCAGCTCCCTGGAGTTCGACTCCACGGTCAAGGGCGTGGCCGGCATCCTCGTGCCGCAGTTCGCCGACCACTGCTTCATCGACCTCTACGACCACGACCGCCTGGTCAGACAGGTGTCGGTGCACGCCGAGGGCTGGTCGCCGCCGGCCCGGACCTGGTTCGACGTCGGCGACGAGGTCCGCTACCCCGAACGCCACTTCGTCACCCAGGCCCTGCGGCGCCTGGAGACCGTCGTCAGCGGCGACTACCTCTTCGAGAACTCCCCCACCGACCGCTCGGACGTGGTGTCCCGGCAGGTCGGCGTCACCTCCGCGATCGCCGCGCCCCTGCGCGCCCGCGGCGAGGTCCTGGGCGTTCTCACCCTGGCCCTGTCCGGCCTCTCCCCCCGGCAGAAGAGCACCTACGGCGGGTTCGACCGCGACCTCGTGGGCGCCATCGCCTCCCGGGTGGCCCTGGCGATCGACAACGCCCGCCTGTTCGAGGAGGAGCGCAGCACCGCGCTCGCCTTCCAGGACAGCCTGCTGCCCAGTGTCTTCCCACAGCTCGACGGCCTGACCGTGGCCACCCGCTACCTGCCCGCCGGGCCCCTGCAGGCGCACGGCCACGGCATCCAGACCCAGGTCGGCGGCGACTTCTACGACGCCATCCCGCTCTCCGCCGGCCGGGTGGGGCTCGTGATCGGCGACGTCGAGGGCCGCGGACCGCACGCGGCCGCGGTCATGGGCCAGTTGCGCGCGGCCCTGCGCGCGTTCGCCCAGGCCGACCGGGAACCCGCCGACATCCTGCGCGAACTCGACGAGTGGGTGCGCCAGCTCGGCCAGCCCGACGGCCAGGGCGGCACGTGGATCCCCAGCGTCAGCTGCCTGTACATGGTCTACGACGCCTGGTCGCGCGAGCTCTCCTACGCCAACGCCGGGCACGCGGCGCCGCTCCTGGTCACCTCCGAGTCCGTCGAGACCCTCGACCTGGAGATCACCGACCGCGTGCTGGGCGTGCGCGCCAAGGGCGCGGCGGGCGAGGACATCGTCTACCACCAGGCGAACCTGCGCCTGCCCATCGGTGCCACCCTGGTCATGTACACCGACGGACTGGTCGACCGGCGGCCGATCGGCGGCCGGGCCGACCCCGAGGGCGCCCTGGAGCGCATGGCCGAGCGCGTGGCCGAGGTCGCCGACAAGGACGTCGACCAGATCGCCGAGGTGGCCGCGCACAGCGTGCCCGGCGAACTCGACGACGACACCGCGCTGATGGTCGTGCGCACCCACTCCGACGAACTGGACCTCATGGAGGGCTGGTTCCGCTCGGAGGCCTCCACCGTGGGCGAGGCCCGCCACCTGGCGGCCAACACGTTCAAGGAGTGGGGGATGGGCCGCGACCAGTCCGAGCTCGCCTGCCTGCTGGTCTCGGAGATCGTCACCAACGTCGTCATCCACGCCACCCCCCACCCCGTGCACCGCGAGTTCACCGGCAGCGGCGTCCTCGACTCCGAGGGGCCGCCGGCGAGCGACGCACCGGCCGACGAGTTCGACGAGGACTGGACCGACCTGCTGGAGGCGGTCTCGGAGGCCGACGAACCCGCCGAGGAGCCGTGGGAGAAGGAGTTCCTGCTCCGACTGCGCCGCGGCGCCACCGCCGTGTGGGTGGAGGTCTTCGACCACGACCTGCGGCTGCCGCGCATCCGCAGCGCCGCCGCCGACGACGAGGGCGGCCGCGGGCTCTACCTGGTGGAACAGCTGGCCAGCCGGTGGGGGTCGCGTCCCACGCCGGACGGCAAGGCCGTGTGGTTCGAGATGCCGATGCACGGTGACGAGGACGAGGACGGCACCGAGACACTCGGCTGAACCGCCTCCCGGCACACCGATCCGCCCCCAGCGGCCCCGACTCCCTGCCACGGGACGCTCCCGCAGCGTTCCGTGACCGATCTGACCTGGCACGAACCCTGTCAAATCGGTAATTTGTGGGCAGCCGTCCCCCATGAACCCCGGAGCCCCGATGACCTCTCCCACCCGTCCGTCCCGTCGATTCCGCCCGAGTCTCGGCGTCGTGGCGGGAAGCGCCGTCCTCGCCGCGGCGGCCTGCGCCCCCGTGGACGAGGAGTCGACCGGCCCGGCCGCGGACGCGGCCGTGGAGTGCGCGCCCGACCAGCTGCCCACCCTGACCGAGGGCACGCTCACGATCGGCACGGACAGCCCGGCCTACCCGCCGTGGTTCGTCGACGACGACCCGGCCAACGGCGAGGGTTTCGAGTCGGCGGTCGCCCACGCGGTCGCCGAGCGGCTCGGCTACACCCCCGAGCAGGTCGAGTGGAGCGTCGTGACCTTCAACAACGCGATCCAGCCGGGGCCGAAGCAGTACGACTTCGACATCAACCAGTTCTCCATCACCGACGAGCGCCGGGCCGCCGTCGACTTCTCCAGCCCGTACTACGACGTGCGCCAGACGGTCATCGCGATGGCGGGCACGGACGCCGCCGACGCGACCTCCCTGGCGGACCTGGCCGGACTGAGCCTGGGCGCCCAGGTGGGCACCACGAGCTACGACGCGCTGGTGGAGACCGTGGCACCGGACGAGGAGCCGCAGGTCTTCAACAACAACGACGACGCCAAGCAGGCCCTGGAGAACGGGCAGGTGGACGCGCTCGTCCTCGACCTGCCCACGGCCTTCTACGTCACCTCCGCCGAGCTGGAGGACGCCGAGATCGTCGGCCAGCTCCCGTCGACCGACGCCGACACCGAACAGTTCGGCCTGGTCCTGGACCTGGACTCGCCGCTGACGGACTGCGTCACCGAGGCCGTCGACGGCCTGCGCGAGGACGGTACGCTCGCCGAGCTCGAACAGGAGTGGCTCTCGGAGGCCGCTGACGTTCCCGAGCTGGCGTGAGCGGCGGCAGCGCCCCCGCCCGCGTCCCGAGCGTCCTGGAGGCCGAACGGGTCGCCTTCCGCCGCCGCCAGGGCGTGCGGTCGGTCCTGGTCGGCGCGGTCTCCACGGCGCTGCTCGGCGGAGTCCTGGTCAGTGTGGTGATCGGCTCTCCGGGCTGGGACCGGGTGCGGGAGACCTTCTTCGACGCGGCCGTGGCCCGCGAGGCCCTGCCCGCGGTGCTCACGGGGCTCTGGCTCAACGTGCGGGTCCTGCTGTTCTGCGCGCTGGGCTCGCTGGCGCTCGGGCTCGTCGTGGCGATCATGCGGACCCTGCGCGGACCGGTGTTCTTCCCGCTGCGGGCCCTGGCGACGTCGTACACCTACGGGTTCCGCGGCGCGCCGCTGATCATCGTCCTGTACCTGATGACCTTCGGGGTGCCGGGACTGCGGCTGGAGGGCACCCCGAGCGTCCTGGTGCTCGGCGGGATCGCGCTGGTGATCACCTACGGCGCCTACATCGCCGAGGTGTTCCGCGCCGGGATCGAGTCGGTGCACCCCAGCCAGATCGCGGCGGCCCGCTCGCTCGGGCTCACCTATCCGCAGACCATGCGCCACGTGGTCCTGCCGCAGGCCGTGCGGCGGGTCTCGCCGCCGCTGCTCAACGACATGGTGGCGCTGCAGAAGGACGTGGGGCTGATCTCGCTGGCGGGGCCGATCGACGCGATCCGCGCCGCACAGATCGCCACCGCGCAGACCTACAACTTCACCCCCTACATCGTGGCCGGGGTGCTGTTCGTGCTGATGGCGATCCCGTTGGTGGCGGTGACCGACTGGGTGACCGTGCGCTCGGCACGCCGGCAGTCGGCGGAGGGGGGACGATGAGCGAGCTGGAACGGCTGGCGCGCCTGGGCGGCACCGGGGCGGATCCGGAATCCGTCCCCGTGCTGCGGGTGCGGGACGTGCGCAAGGAGTTCCGGGGCACGGTGGTGCTCGACGGGCTGGACCTGGACGTGCCCGAGCACGGTGTGGTGGTGCTGATCGGCGCCTCCGGTTCCGGCAAGTCCACCCTGCTGCGGTGCGCGAACCTGCTGGAGCCGATCAGCGACGGATCCATCCACCTGGACGGTGAGCACATCACCGACCCCAGGGTGGACCCCGACCGCGTGCGGCGCCGGATCGGGATGGTGTTCCAGTCCTTCAACCTGTTCCCGCACATGTCGGTGCTGGACAACATCACGCTGGCGCCGCGCCGCGTGCACGGTCGCGACCGCGCGGAGGCGACGGAGCGGGCGAGGGAGCTGCTGGACCGGGTCGGCCTGTCGGAGAAGGCCGACGAGTACCCGGACCGGCTCTCGGGCGGGCAGCAGCAGCGGGCGGCGATCGTGCGCGCGCTGGTCAACTCCCCGCGCCTGCTGCTCCTGGACGAGGTCACCAGCGCGCTCGACCCCGAACTGGTGGGGGAGGTGCTGGACCTGGTCCGCGGATTGCGCGACGAGGGGATGACGATGCTGCTGGCCACCCACGAGATGGGCTTCGCGCGCCAGGTCGCCGACACCGTGTGCTTCCTGGACGGGGGCCGGGTGCTGGAGCAGGGGCCGCCCGCGCAGGTGCTGGGCGATCCCGAGCAGCCCAGGACACGGCGCTTCCTCCAGCGGATCATCGACGCCGGACGGCTCTGAGCGGGCGGGGGTGCGGCGCCGGGCGGTTCTGAGCGGGCGGTGACGCGCTCCGTAGCCGGGGGCGAACAGTACGCGAACCCCTCTTGCCGATCTTGTGCCGGGTGGGCGCCCCGGTTAGCGTGCGCCTGGTACGCGCCCACCCCCACGAGGGCGCGTGCGACCGGATCCCGCCCCGGAAGGACCCCCCATGCCAGGACCCTTCGACCCCCGTGACGCGGTACCCCGCCCGAGCGCACCCGTCTCCACCCCCGCCCCAGGGCCCGGCCGCCGCCTCCTCGGCCGGGCCCGCCGTCTGGGCACCCGCGGCCTCGTCGGCGCGTTCGCCCTGGTCCTCGTCCTGCCGGGCATCGCGCTCGCGGCACCGCCACCGGCACTGCCCGCGAGCCACACCGAGGCCGAGGGCACGTGGCAGCCGGCCTTCGACTACGACACCGACGGCTGCTACCCGACCCCCGCGATCGGCCCCGACGGCACCCTGAACGGCGGCCTCAAGACCTCCGGGGCGCTCAACGGCAACTGCCGCGACCGGTCCGACCTCGACAACACCAACTCCTACGCGCGCTCCCGCTGCGACGCGAGCGGCTGGTGCGCCTTCATGTACGCCCTCTACTTCGAGAAGGACCAGGTGCTGCCCGGCTGCTGCGGGCACCGCCACGACCTGGAGCACGTGGTCGTGTGGGTTCTGGACGGCCAGGCCCGGTACGTGTCCGCCTCGGCCCACGGCGACTACGACACCCGGCCCGCCGACCAGGTGCGCTGGGAGGGGACGCACCCCAAGATCGTCTACCACAAGGACGGCGCCTCGACCCACGCGTTCCGCTTCGCGGCCGGGCACGACGACCCGCCGGAGAACCACTACGGGGTGTGGCAGTACCCGGACCTCGTGGGCTGGGACCACTTCCCGCCCGGAATCCGCGACACGCTGACCTCGGCCGACTTCGGCAGCGCGCAGCTCGACCTCCGGGACGACCGGTTCGGGTCCGCGCTGGAGCGCGCCCGGCCCGCGGGCATCGACTTCGACCCCTACGCCCAGGACGCCCGGCTCTGAGTCCCGGGCACCGAGCGCCCGGTTCTGAGCCGCTCGCAGCTGTGAGCCGCACCCGTCGGGCCCGCCTCCTCCTCCGGAAGGGCGGTGCCCCGCCGGGTGCGGTGCGGGCCGCGGGGTGCCGGGTGCCTCAGCGCCAGGACCAGGCCCACAGCAGCAGGCACACGAAGACGAAGAAGACCACGATGCCGCTGGTCGCCCAGGGGATGTGGACCTTGGGGCGGAGCTTGCGTACGCCGATGACGAGCAGTACGACCAGCAGGCCCATGACGATGAGGCCGTCCCACGCACCGCTCATGACCGACTCGACCCTTCCGGGAGGGGGCTCAGGGGTTCAGGAGGTCACAGGCCCAGTCCGCGCCCGACGATCTCCTTCATGATCTCGGTGGTCCCACCGTAGATCGTCTGGACGCGGGCATCCTGCCAGGCCCGTGCCACCGGGTATTCCATCATGTACCCGTACCCGCCGTGAAGCTGCAGGCAACGGTCCATCACCCGGTTGCACATCTCCGTGGTCCACCACTTGGCCATGGCGGCGTCCTCGACGGTCAGCTCACCCTCGTTGAGCAGCGCGACCCCGCGGTCGACGTAGGTCCGGCCCAGGTCCACCTCGGTCGCCAATTCAGCCAGCACGAAACGGGTGTTCTGGAAGCGCCCGATCGGCCGGCCGAAGGCGGTGCGGTCGCGGCAGTACTCGATCGTGTGCCGCAGGATCCCGTCGGCGGAGGCGACCGCGCAGGTCGCGATGGACAGGCGCTCCTGCGGCAGGTTGTGCATGAGGTGGATGAACCCCTGGCCCTCGGTGCCGATGAGGTTGGCGGCCGGCACGCGCACGTCCTCGAAGAAGAGTTCGGCGGTGTCCTGCGCCTTCATGCCGATCTTGTCGAGGTTGCGGCCTCGCTCGAAGCCGGGGGTCCCGCGCTCCACCGCGATGAGGGAGAACCCCTGGGCGCCCGCGTCCGGGTCGGTCCGGGCCACCACGATCACCAGGTCGGCGTTGACGCCGTTGGTGATGAAGGTCTTGGCGCCGTTGACGACGAACTCGTCGCCCTCGCGTACCGCGGAGGTGCGGATGGCCTGCAGGTCGCTGCCGGTGCCGGGCTCGGTCATGGCGATGGCGGTGATCAGCTCGCCGCTCGCGAACCCGGGCAGCCACCGCCGCTTCTGCTCGTCGGTGGTCAGGCCGACCATGTAGGGCGCCATGACGTCGTTCTGGAGGGTGATCCCGAGGCCGCTGCCGTGGGCGCGGCAGATCTCCTCGTTGACGATGGTGTTGTACCGGTAGTCGTGCAGTCCCGTGCCGCCGTACTCCTCGGGGACGCCGTGGCCGAGCAGGCCGACCTCGCCCGCCCTCAGCCACACCTCGCGGGGCACGATGCCGTCCTTCTCCCACTGCGCGTGGAAGGGCACGACCTCGCGCTTGAGGAACTCGGCGACCGTCTCCCGGAAGAGGTCGTGGTCGGCGTCGAACAGGTTCCGCTTCATGGACGGCTCCGGCGGGTGAGGGCGGTCACGTACACCCCACGCTAACCGAATCTCGTTCGGTTTAGAAGGGGAGACGCCGAGCAGGAGCAGAGATCGCGCCCTCGGGCGCGGTTCCTCCCCGCCGCGGACGCGGCTCTTGCCCCTACCTGGGGCACGGGGTGTACCCGAAGCCTCCGCGGGGACCATGTCTGGTGCCCTGCCCCCCGAGAGAGCGAGCCCCATTGGCCCCCACATCCCGTTCAGCCAAGCGTCGGCGCAGGCGCGACAAGATCCGTGCCGCCAGGCGCCGACAGGAACGCGAAGCGCTTCGGGCCGCCGAACGCCAGCGAGAGCGCGACAAGCACTCTGGCGTCGGAGCCCGACAGGACCGGGCCAAGCCCCCGGGCGTCGGAAGCCGACCACGCGGGGACAAGCCCCCTGCCGCGGCCGTGTTCACGGTGGGCGTCTCGCTGCTGATCCTGCTCGGCCTCGGCCTCTACTTCCTCGTCGGCCGGGAGTCCGTGCCGGACACGTGGCGAGTCACAGGATTCGACGCCCAGGTCACCGTGCACTCCTCGGGGTCGGTCGACATGGTCGAGACCATCACCTACGACTTCGGCGACGAACCCTCCCACGGCCTGACCCGCGAACTGCCCGAGACCGGGTGGATCGACGACTACGGTTGGCGCGACTTCGGCCTCACCGACGTCCGGGCCGACAGTGCCGACGGCCTGCCGGTGGAGATCAGCCCCCACCACGGCAACCCCCATAGGGAGAGCCAGACCATCGTGCGTCTGGGCGACTTCGAGGCCGGTCCGGCCCTCACCGGGGAACACGTCTTCGAGATCGCCTACACCTACGAACGCCTCACCACCCCGGACGGAGGCGGCGGGGCACGGTACTACGCCGACATCATCGGCACCGGATGGAGTGTCCCGGTCGAGTCGACCACCGTGGCATTCCACCTGCCCGACCTCGCCGACCCCGTCGGCCCCGTCGAACCGTGGGAAGCAGAGGAGGCGGAGGCGGCGGCTGATCAGGGTGTCGGAGCGCGGGCGGGGAACACTGGAGTCGAGGGGCCCTGGGCGGCGTCGGCGCTCCCGACGGGAGGGGGCGGGTACTTGCCAGGGCAGTGAAACCGAATACAGTTCGGTTCAGAACCGTCACCCCAGCTCCCCTTGGAGGGTCCCGTGGCCGAGGCATTCATCGTCGGCGCAGTCCGTACCCCCGTCGGCACGAAGAAGGGCGCGCTCGCCGCCGTGCACCCCGCCGACCTCGGCGCGCACGTACTCAAGGAGGTCGTCGAGCGCACCGGTGTCGACCCGGCGGCCGTCGAGGACGTCATCATGGGCTGTGTCAGCCAGGCCGGGCCCCAGGCGCTCGACCTCGCGCGCACCGCCTGGCTCTCCGCCGGGCTCCCCGAGTCCGTTCCGGGCGTCACCATCGACCGCCAGTGCGGTTCCTCCCAGCAGGCCCTGCACTTCGCCGCCCAGGGCGTGATGTCGGGGACCCAGGACCTGGTCCTGGCCTCGGGCGTCGAGAACATGGGCATGGTCCCCATGGGCGCCAACGTCCAGTTCGCCGTCGACAACGGCCTCTCGCTGTACGGCGAGGGCTGGGGGCAGCGCTACGGCGACCAGGAGATCTCCCAGTTCCGCGGCGCCCAGCTCATGTGCGAGAAGTGGGGCTTCAAGCGCGAGCAGCTGGAGGAGTTCGCGCTGGAGAGCCACCAGCGCGCCGCCCGGGCGATCGAGGCGGGCCACTTCGACGACCAGGTCGCGCCGCTGGCCGGGGTCGAGCGCGACGAGGGCGTGCGTCCCGACACCACCCTGGAGAAGATGGCCGGTCTGAAGCCGCTGCGGGAGAGCTGGGAGCTCACCGCCGCCGTGGCCAGCCAGATCTCGGTCGGCGCGAGCGCCGTGCTCATCGCGTCCGAGCGCGCGGTCGAGCAGCACGGCCTCACTCCGCTGGCGCGCGTCGTGCAGCTCTCCCTGGTCGGCGACGACCCGGTGTACATGCTCACCGCGCCGATCCCCGCGACCAGGAGGGCGCTGGCGAAGGCCGGCCTGAGCATCGACGACATCGACGTCACCGAGATCAACGAGGCCTTCGCCCCGGTGCCGCTGTCCTGGATCCAGGAGCTGGGCGCCGACCCGGAGCGGGTCAACCCCAACGGCGGCGCGATCGCCCTGGGCCACCCGCTGGGGGCCACCGGCACGGTGCTGATGACCAAGCTGGTCAACGAACTGCACCGCACCGGTGGGCGCTACGGCCTGCAGACCATGTGCGAGGGCGGCGGCCAGGCCAACGTCACCATCATCGAACGCGTCTGACCCGGCCAACGGACCCCGACTACTACGTGGTTGCCTGCATGCATGCAACCACGTAGGCTCTTCTTATGAGTCAGGTGACGTGGAGAGCAGAAGACGAACTGGTCCGCCGTGTGAGAAGCACAGCCGAGCGCCGCGGTGTGAGCATGAACGAGTACCTCACACGGGTGCTTCAGGCCGCGACCGATCCGGATCTCGAAGGTGACGAGGCGCGAGCGATCCGAGCCAAGCTCGCTCAGGCAGGACTGCTGGACTCCTCGGGAACACCGAGGGAACGTCCCGGCCGTGAGGCCTTCGAGAGGGCTCGCCAGGCCACGGCCGGAGGAACTCCACTCCAGGATCTGATAGCGGAAGGGCGAGGATGAGTCTCTTCGCGGACAGCTCGGCCGTAGTCAAGCTGTATGCCGCAGAACACGGTAGCGACGCGATGCTCGGCCTGACGGATCCGGTCGTGTTGTCCCAGCTGACCCAGGTCGAGGTGCCTGCCGCTCTGTGGAAGAAGCAGAGAATGGGTGAGCTGAGCGTGGAGGACACCGGAATCCTTGTCTCCGCCTTCGAGGCCGACTACTTCGGGACGCCGAGGGAGCCCCGCCGATTCTCGGCAGCGGTCGTGTCCGCCGAGATCCTCGAAGAAGCCGTACGGCTCACTGCCGTGCACGGTCTACGTGCCTACGACGCCGTACAGCTGGCCTCGGCGAAGGCGGTGCGCTCGGTCGATCCGCGCTGCACTGTCTTCGCCGTCTTCGACAAGGACCTGCGGGAAGCTGCGGCGATGGAAGGATTCCGGTTGTTCCCCGAGGACTGAATGGTTTCTGGGAACGGGTCCCTCAGCCCTGGCGTGGCGGCGGGGCGACGGCGCCGGGCATCTCGCGCTGCGGGCGGATGTTGTGGTTGCGGTGGAAGACGTTGTCCGGGTCGAACCCGGTCTTGACCGCGCTCAGCCGCGCGTAGTTGTCCTCGCCGAATCCGCGCACCACGCGCGCCTCCCCCTCGTCCCCGGTGAAGTTCAGGTACACGTCCCCCGTGGACCACGGGCGCACGTCCGCGCGGACGTCCCGCACCCACTGGACGGCCCTTTCGTCGTCCTCGGGGTCCTCCCACATCGCGAGCGGGTGGACCGCCCACGCTGCGTGGCGCCAGGGCAGCGGGTAGTCGGCCTGCGAACGCCCGACGGCGCCGCCGAGCCGCCACATGGCGTGGGCCGTGGGGGAGGGGATGACCATGTCGTCGGCCCGTGCGCAGAACGCGTCGATCGCCGGGTCCGGCAGTGAGGCCAGGTGTTCCACCGACCAGTAGTTGCGGTAACCGGGCGGGTCGTCGAGCGCCTTCTGCATCTCTGCGTAGGGCATGTCGGTGACCATCTCCACCTCCGGCCCCAGACGGGTCAGAGGCGCGGCCAGGTCGCGCAGCATCGCCTCGCCGCCGACACACGTGAGCACCACCCCGCACACCAGCCTGCCCACCAACTCCTCCGGTACGAACGGCTCCGGCTGCGCGACGAGGTAGATCAGACCTCCGCCGATCTCGTCGGGAGCCTGCTCCATGAAGTCCCGCCATGTGCGTGTGACCTCGGGCCCGTCCTCGGGCAGGAACAGCAGCAGGCCCATGGAGAACTCCGGCAGCGGGTGCAGCCGCAACTCCATGCGGGTGGCGACGCCGAAGTTCCCGCCGCCGCCGTGCAGGGCCCAGAAGAGCTCGGGATTCTCGTCGGCGGCCGCGTGCACCAGGTCGCCCTCGGCGGTGACCAGGTCGACGCTCAGCAGGTTGTCGCAGGCGAGGCCGAACTTGCGCTCGATCCACCCCGAGCCGCCGCCGAGCACGAAGCCGCCGACACCGGTCGTCGACACCCGTCCTCCCGTCGTGACCAGGCCGTGCCGCGTCGTCGCCTCGTCCATCTGCCCCATGACCGCGCCGCCCCCGACACCGACCTGCATCGTGTCGGTGTCGACGGCGACCGTGTGCATGCGGCGCAGGTCGATGACGAGACCGCCCTGGGTGAGGCTCATCCCGGAGACGCTGTGACCGCCGCCGCGGATCGCGATCTCCAGGTCCTCTTCACGGGCGCACTCGATGCCGCGGCGCACGTCGTCGGTGCTCGCGCACTGGGCGATCACGGCGGGCCGGGTCTCGATCATCGCGTTGAAGAGTGTCCGAGCCTCCTCGAACCCGTCGTCCATGTTCGAGAACACCCGCCCCTCGAAGCCGGAGCGCAGGCGCGCCAGCGCGGAGTCGGAGATGGGCTGCACCTTGAGCTGGGCCATGGCTGTCTCCCTTGTGACCAGGGGCGTCCTCCGGGGCCGCGGTGGGTCTCGGACGCGTCGTGGGTGGCGCCGGAACACGGCGTACCGCCAACACCCCTACTCAGCACACTAGGCGTGTCCGAGCGCGGTGATAAGACCGTTTCGCCTGCTCATTGCCGTTCTCGTCCCCCGCCTGTGTCCCGAGGCCCGCCGACCGGGCACGGTCGCGCGGCCGAATCCCGTCCTGCCGGGCGATCACCGTGCCCGGGCGGGCCGCGGCCCGCCGCGCTCGCGGACGTCCGTGGCCGGAAGCGGTCAGGCCCCCGTGAGTGCCGGGCCGCCGACGCCGTGGTCCAGGCCCAGCCAGGCGGCCATCTCGCCGAGCTGGGCGGTGAGCTCCTCCAGGGTCTCGGGCGGCGCGCCCTCCTCCAGCGTGATCCGCTGGGCCAGCAGCGTCCCCGAGGCGCGGTCGGCCTTGAGGTCGACCCGGGCCACCAGGTCCTCGCCCAACAGGAACGGCAGCACGTAGTAGCCGTGCACCCGCTTGGCGGCGGGGACGTAGATCTCCAGCCGGTACCTGAAGCGGAACAGCTCCTCGGCGCGGTCGCGCGTCCACACCAGCGAGTCGAACGGGCTGAGCAGCGCGCGGGCGTTCACCCGGCGCGGCACGCGGGCGTCCCGGTGCAGGTAGGCGGTGCGTTCCCAGCCCCTGACCCGGACCGGGACCAGTTCGCCGGAGTCGACGAGGTCGGCCACGGCCGCCCGCGACTCCGCCCCCTTGAGCCGGAAGTAGTCGCGCAGGCAGGGCTCCGTGGCGATGCCGTGGGCGCGGGCGGCGATGGCGACCAGTTCCCGGTGGGCCTCCTCCGCCGACGGCTCCGGCGCCAGGTGGTGCTCGGCCGGCAGCACCCGCTCCGGAAGGTCGTAGCGGCGCTCGAACTGGGCGTTGCGCCCGTTGGAGGTGAGGTCGCCGATCCAGAACAGGTACTCCAGGCACTTCTTGACCTCGGACCAGTTCCAGCCCCAGTGCTCCTTGACCCGTGGCGCGTCGTGCGCGAGGGCGGCCTCCACCTCGCGGGCGGTGGCCGGGCCGACCCGGCCCACCTCCTCCAGGACGGTCTTGACGAGGTCCGGCTTGTCCTCGCGGATGCCGTTCAACCAGCCCACGCGCTCCTGGGCGCGGTTGCGCTCCATCCGGTACCGCATCAGCTGCCGGGTGGCGGGCGGGACCAGGCTGGCCTCGTGCGCCCAGCACTCCACCAGGCGCGCCGGCCCGGAGCCCGCGTCGGTGGTGGTGGCGCGGTCCAGCAGGGCGGGGTCGTAGGCGCCCATGCGCGCGAACACCGGCAGGTACTGGCTGCGGGCCAGGACGTTCACACTGTCGATCTGGAGGATGCCGACCCTGCGCACGACCCGTCCGAGGTGGGCCAGGGTGGGGGTCGCGGCGGGGCGGCGGTCGGCGAATCCCTGGGCGGCCAGGGCGATCCGGCGGGCCTGTGACAGGGACAGCTCCGCGTCGCGGCGGGGGTGCGGTTCAGCCATGCCGCCACGGTAGCCCCCGCCCACGACACTCCGCCGCTGGTCGTCACGGCCGCCCCGGCCGCCCCGGCCGCCCCGGCCTCAGCCCATCCGGCGGTGCTGGTCCTCGGCCTTGGACGGCCCGGGCTCGGCCGGACCGATCAGCGGTCCGGGAAGCGAGGGGTCGACCACACCCTCCTCCAACCAGGTGTAGGAGTCGTCCATCACCCGTCGGGACACCTTGCCGTCGATCTCGTCGGTGTTGGACCACAGACCGGTGAACAGGGCGTCGATCCGCAACCGCGACTGCCGGCAGAACACGTCGGCCAGCTCGAACGGGGTGTTGCCGCGCTCGGGGCGGGTGTCGGCGTCGTGGCGGGCCCGCACGATCACCGCGCTCATCGCGAACAGCTCGGCGCCGATGTCCACGATCCTGGCCAGGAACCCCTGCTTGGTCTCCATCCGGCCCTGCCACCGCGACATCCCGTAGAACGTGGACCGGGCGAGCTTGCGCGCGGTGCGCTCCACGTACCGCAGGTGACCGGCGATCGGCCCGAACTCCGCGAACGCGGAGGGCACCTGTCCCTGCCCCACCACCAGGCTGGGCAGCCAGGCGGCGTAGAAGCCGCTCGCCCTGGCCACCGCCCGCGCCTTGTCGGAGCGGTCGGACTCGGGGTCGATGATGTCCCCGGCCACCGCCAGGTGGGCGTCGACCGCCTCGCGGGCGATCATGAGATGCATGATCTCGGTGGATCCCTCGAAGATCCGATTGATGCGCAGGTCGCGCAGCATCTGTTCGGCGGGCACGCCGCGCTCGCCGCGCGCCGCCAGGGAGTCCGCGGTCTCGAAGCCGCGACCGCCCCGGATCTGCACGAGGTCGTCGGCGATGCGCCAGGCGTGCTCGGAGGCCCACAGCTTCGCGATGGCCGCCTCGATGCGGATGTCGTTGCGCTTGTCGTCGGCGAGCTGTCCGGCCAGCTCGACCATGGCGTCCATGGCGTAGGTGGTGGCGGCGATGGCGGAGATCTTCTTGGCCACCTCCTCGTGCTTGCCGACCGGGCGCCCCCACTGGACGCGCTCGCGCGCCCACTCGCGGGCGATCCGGGTCGCCCACTTGCCCGCGCCCACGCAGATGGCCGGCAGGGACAGGCGGCCGGTGTTGAGGGTGGACAGGGCGATGCGCAGCCCGCGGCCCTCCTCGCCGATCCGGTTGGCCACCGGGACGCGCACCTGGTGCAGGCGGGTGACGCCGTTCTCCAGCCCGCGCAGGCCCATGAAGCGGTTGCGGTGCTCCACGGTGATGCCGGGGGAGTCGCCCTCCACGACGAACGCGGTGATGCCGCCCCGGTGGCCGGGCCCCTCGGGCACCCGCGCCATGACCACGAGCAGGTCGGCGACGACCCCGTTGGTGGTCCACAGCTTCACGCCGTCCAGGACGTAGGCCGTGCCGTCGTCGGTGGGGGTGGCGGTGGTCCGCAACCGGGCGGGGTCGCTGCCCACGTCCGGTTCGGTGAGCAGGAACGCGCTGATGTCGTCGCGGGCGCAGCGCGGCAGGAAGGCCCGCTTCTGGGCTTCGGTGCCGAACATGGCCACGGGTTGGGGGACCCCGATCGACTGGTGGGCCGAGAGCAGCGCGGCGATCGCGGGGGAGGCCGACCCGACCAGGGTGAGGGCGCGGTTGTAGTGGAGCTGGCCGAGCCCGAGCCCCCCGTACTCGGCGGGGATCTTCATCCCGAAGGCGCCCAGGTCGCGCAGGCCGCGCACGACCTCGTCGGGGATGCGCTCCTCGCGTTCGATGCGCTGGGCGTCGATGCCCTCGCAGAACTCGCGCAGGCGGGCGAGGAAGGCCGCGCCATCGCGGTCGGCCGCCCCGGTGGAGTCGGGGAGCGGGTGGATCAGATCGAGGCGGAGCCGGCCGAGGAAGAGTTCCTTGGCGAAGCTGGGCAGCTCCCAGGCGCTCTCGCGGGCCTGTTCGGCGACGGCGCGGGCACGCCGTTCGTCGACCTCGGGCTCGGCTGCGTTCGGGGCATCGGGTTCGACGGTCGACATGGGTCGCTCACCTCACTGGCGGGGGTGTCACACTGTGTCCTGCATCACAGCCCTACCCGTCGGTACCGCCCTTGACGCCTGGCCTTGCGGTCGCAGGCGAGATCGACGACCTCTGCAGAGAAAAACCTTTGGCCCGATGCGAACCAGGGGGAGCGGTGGGCCGTCCTAGTTCATGAGCGACGGAATCCCTCGGAGTATGCGCTGGGTAGTCGCGGCGCCCCGGTGCGGAGGACGGCCGCACCGGGGCGTTCCCGGGCGCCTGGAAGACGCGTTCTTCGGTCCTTCCGGGCCTGGGAGTGTCGTGTCGGTGAGGTGGCCTAGGCTTCTGGTGTGCGTATCGCGACATGGAATGTGAACAGTGCCCGGGCGAGGACCGAGCGGATCGGCGCCTGGCTGGACCGGAGCGACGTCGACGTCCTCGCCATCCAGGAGACGAAGGCCCGCGACGACCAGTTCCCCGCCTCCGTCTTCACCGACCGCGGCTACGAGGTGGCCCACCACGGGCTCTCCCAGTGGAACGGGGTCGCGATCGCCTCCCGGGTCGGCCTCGCCGACGTGCAGATCGGGTTCCCCGGTCAGCCCGGCTACGGGGAGCCGGAGGAGGTCGAGGCGCGCGCCATCGGCGCCACCTGCGCCGGTGTCCAGGTGTGGAGCCTGTACGTGCCCAACGGCCGCGAGATCGACCACCCGCACTACGCGTACAAGCTGCGCTGGCTCGAGGCGCTGCGGGAGGCGGGTGCGGCCCGGCTGGCCGAGGACCCCCGCGCGCAGATCGCCTACGTCGGGGACTTCAACATCGCCCCCGAGGACACGGACGTGTGGGACATGGCCGAGTTCGAGGGCAAGACCCATGTCACCGAGCCCGAGCGCGCCGCGTTCACGAAGCTGGTCGAGGCCGGGTTCGCCGAGGTCGTGCGCGAGTACACCCCCGGTCCGGGCGTGTACACCTACTGGGACTACAAGGCCCTGTCCTTCCCCAAGCGCAAGGGCATGCGCATCGACTTCGTCCTGGCCTCCCCGTCGCTGAGCGAGCGCGTGAGCGGGGCCCGGATCGACCGCGAGGAGCGCAAGGGCAAGGGCGCTTCCGACCACGCCCCGGTCATCGTCGAGCTGGACGGGGAGGACGACGCGTGAGCCGCGCACCCCGTATCGCCGTATTCGGCAGCGTGAACATGGACCTGGTCGCCTACGTGGACCAGGTGCCCTCCAGCGGTGAGACCGTCACCGGCACGGCGTTCCGCCAGGTGCCCGGCGGCAAGGGCGCCAACCAGGCGGTCGCGGCCGCGCGGTCGGGCGCCGACACCGCATTCCTCGGGGCGGTGGGCGACGACTCCTTCGGGGAGGACCTGCGCGCCAACCTCGTGGACTGCGGCATCGACGTGTCGGGCCTGCGCACGGCGCCGGGCGCGTCCGGCGTGGCGCACATCGTCGTGGACGGCGGTGGCGGCAACTCGATCATCGTCGTGCCGGGCGCCAACGGCACGGTCACCGGGACGGTCGAGGGCGACGCGGCGGTCATCGGCGACCACGACGCCCTGCTGCTCCAGTTGGAGCTGCCGATGGAGGCCGTGGTCGACGCCGCGCGCACCGGGCGCCGACTGGGCGTGACCGTGTACCTGACGCCCGCGCCCGCCCGCGAGCTGCCCGCCGAACTGCTGGAGTCGGTGGACGTGCTGGTACCCAACGAGCACGAGGCCGCCGCGATCACCGGCTTCACCGACCCGTACGCGGCACTGGAGGCCCTGGTCGAGCTGGTGCCCGAGGTGCTGCTGACCATGGGAGAGGCGGGTTCGCTGCACGGCCGCCGGGGATCGAAGCCGGTGCACGTGCCCGCGCGCAGGGTCGAGGCCGTGGACACCACCGCCGCGGGCGACACCTACTGCGGCGCTTTCGCCGTGGCCCGGGCCGAGGGCAACACCCCCGAGGACGCGATGCGCTTCGCCGCGGCCGCCGCCGCGCTGTCGGTCCAGCGGCACGGGGCCGCCTCGTCCATCCCGACCCGCGCGGAGGTCGCCGCCTACGTCGCCGCCGACGCCTGACCCCTCGCGCACGCCGGAGGCGCCTGCTCACCGTTCTCCCCGGGCGGGCCGGTCGGGGCCATCCGCCTGGGATGATTCCGGGCGGTGACGTCGAGGGTGCCGAACGTGGTGGTCCGCGGGCAGGCGTCGAGGCGCCGCACGGGCTGTGCGGGCGGTCACGTGGTGCGGGAGCGCGGAGCGTCGGGCGAGGGCGCTGATCGTGCCGGGCGGCGGCACGATCGCCTCGCGGGTGCGTCCGTCAGGGGGCGTGCCCGATCTGCTTCAGGAACGGGGCCGGGTCCTGGTTCTGGAGGCGGACCTCCAGGACGATGTCGAGGTTCTCGCCGACGAGGGTCCCGCCCCAGGGCAGCTCGCCGCCGAGCCCCACTCCGAAGGCGGAGAGGCTGATCTGCGCGGTGGCGGAGAAGAAGTGCCCGTAGGTGTCCTCCGGGGACACGTAGTCGGGGGACTCGCCCACCCACTGGGCGTTCAGGGCGACCGGGACGGTGGTGCCGTGGATGGTCAGGTCCCCGTGCAGCCGGAAGGCGTACCGTCCGCGCCGGCTCGCCTCGAAGCCCGTGGACACGAAGCGGATCTCCGGGTGGTGGTCCACGTCCAGGAAGTCGGGGGAGCGCAGGTGGGCGTCGCGGGCGCCGACTCCGGTGTTGATGCTTCCGGCTTCCAGCGTCACCTCCACGCTGGACTCGGCGGGGTTCTCGGTGACCACGACCCGGCCCTCGGCACGGCCGAACGTGCCCTGGACCCGGCCGTAGCGCAGGTAGTGGGCGACGAAGATCAGGCTGGAGTGAAGCGGGTCCAGGTGCCATGTCCCCGGTGCGGGCCCCACTTCGGGAGGAGCTGACGTCATATCCGTTTTCTCCCTTATGTCGTGTCTGCGACTTTTGTCCACACACCTTAGGTCGGACGCCCCACCGGAGCGCCAGGTTCCCGGACACCCGGACACGAGATCTTCGACTCGGTCCCCGCGTCCGTCGTGCCCCGGAACCGGCCGCTCCCAGGCGGTGCACCCCTGCCGAGAGATGCCGCCGACCGGTGGCGGGTTCTCTCGCACACCGGTCGGCGGCCGGATCCGGCCAGGTCGGAGGTCCCGGCCACACGCACGTGCGCGCGTCCCGCGTACACGAAAGAAGGGCTGCCCGCACGGACGGCCCCTCCTTCGTGGTCGGACGGCGGGCCGGGCGGCCCGCACGCGCCTACATGTGCTCGGGCGCGTTGACCCCCAGCAGGTCCAGGCCCTGCACCAGCACACGCAGCGCCACCGCGATCAGCGCCAGCCGCGACTCGCGCTCGGCCTCGGTGGAGGCGGTGAGCACCGGGCAGTGCTCGTAGAACGTGGTGAGCGCCTGCGCCAGCTCGAACAGGTACGCCGACAGCCGGTGCGGCTGGAGCAGGTCGCCGACCTGCGCCACGACCCCGCCGAAGCCCAGCAGCTTGAGCGCGAGGTCGCGCTCGGCGCTCTCGGCGACGGTGATCTCCCCGCGCGCCGACTCGGCGTCCACCCCGCCCTTGCGGAAGATGGACCGGATCCGGGCCTGCGCGTACTGCAGGTACGGGCCGGTGTTGCCGGTCAGCGCCAGCATGCGGTCGAAGTCGAACGTGTACTCGGTGTCGTGCGAGACCGACAGGTCCGCGTACTTGACCGCGCCGATGCCGACGTCGTAGGCGATCTCCGCCTGCTCCGCCGCGCTGAGGTCGGGCCGGTTCTCGGCGACGACCGCCGCGGCGCGCTCGACGGCCTCCTCCAGCAGCTGCATGAGGCGCACCGGGGCGCCGCTGCGGGTGCGCAGGATCTTGCCGTCGCTGCCCAGCACGTTGCCGATCTGCACGTGCGTGGTCTCGACACCCTCCGGCAGCCACCCGGCCTTGCGGGCGGTGGCCCAGACCATCTTGAAGTGCATGGCCTGCGGGGCGCCGACGACGTAGAGGATGCGGTCGGCCTTGAGGTCGTCCACCCGGTAGCGGACGGTGGCCAGGTCGGTGGTCGCGTAGCCGTAGCCGCCGTCGCTCTTGCGGATGATCAGCGGGACCGGCTTGTCCTCGCGGCCGGTGAAGCCGTCGAGGAACACGCACAGCGCGCCGTCGCTGACCTCGGCGATGCCCTTGCCCTCCAGCTCGTCGCACACGTCGGCGAGCATGGCGTTGTACGTGCTCTCACCCGCGAGGTTGTCGTCGGTGAGGGTGACGCCGAGCTTGGTGTAGACCTTGTTGAAGTAGACCTTCGACAGGCCGACGAGCTTGCTCCACAGGCGCAGCGTCTCCTCGTCGCCGCCCTGGAGGGCGACCACGCGGCGCCGGGCACGGGCGGCGAAGTCGTCGGCCTCGGGGCCGGAGGAGTCGAACTTGGTGCGCGCCGCCTGGTAGAAGGCGTTGGGATCGGTGGTGAGCAGGTCCGCGTCCGCGGACTCCTCGCCGACCTCCAGCAGGTGCTCGATGAGCATGCCGAAGGGCGTGCCCCAGTCACCGATGTGGTTCTGCCGGATCACGTTGTGGCCCAGGAACTCCAGCGTCCGGGCCAGGGAGTCGCCGACCACGGTCGTGCGCAGGTGCCCGACGTGCATCTCCTTGGCCACGTTGGGCGCGGAGTAGTCGAGCGGGATGTTCAGCCGCTCCTGGTGGGGGACGCCGAGGCGGGGGTCGTCCAGCAGGCGGCGGGTCTGCCCGGCGATCCAGTCCTCGCGCAGGGTCAGGTTGATGAAGCCCGGACCGCTGACCTCGACGTCGCGGCAGACGTCGGCCACGTCCAGGTGCTCCATGATCGCCGCGGACACCTCGCGCGGCTTTCGGCCCAGTCGCTTGGCGAGCGCGAGTGCGGCGTTCGCCTGGTAGTCGGCGAACTGGGACGGGCGGATGACGGGGTCGGTGTCGGCGAACTCGGGGCCGAAGGCGGCGCCGAGAGCGGACTGGACCCGTCGCGAGAGTACTTCCTGCGGGTCGGCCATGCCACCAGCGTACCGACCGGCGGCGCCTGTCCCGCCCGGCGCCGGACGCGGCCGGACGCCTGGCCGGGCGGGCCCGGCGGACCACCGTCCTTCGCGTCGTGGGGCGCGATGCCGTGTACGGGTGGTCGCGCCGTTGCTAGGGTGGGCGGCATGCAGCGCGCCTTTGTGACGACGACGCCGGAGAGTCCCCCGGCGCGCTGACCGATGCCTGATCGAAGCCCCGGGGCGAGTGCCCCGGGGCTTCGTCCTGTGGTCACTCGCTCCACCGAACGCGAGGAGACCACGATGACCGACGCGACCACCGCACCCGACCGCGCCCACGGCCGCGACCACCGCAGGATCGGCCGTGAGCTGGAGCTGTTCGACACCGATCCCCTCATCGGAGCGGGCCTGCCGTACTGGCTGCCCGACGGCGCCACCGTGCGGTACGCCCTGGAGGAGTACGTACGCGCCGAGGAGCGGCGGGCGGGGTACCGGCACGTGTACTCGCCGGTGCTCGGCAAACGGGAGCTGTACGAGCTGTCGGGACACTGGGCGCACTACCGCGACGACATGTTCCCGCCGATGGAGCTGGGCTCCGAGCAGGTGCTGTTGCGCCCCAGCCTGTGCCCGCACCACGCGCTGATCTACCGGTCCCGGTCCCGCAGCCACCGGGAGCTGCCGTTGCGCGTGGCCGAACTGGGCGCGATGTACCGCTCCGAGCTCTCGGGCGTCCTCGGCGGCCTGACCCGGGTGCGGGCGATCCAGCTCAACGACGCGCACGTGTTCTGCGCCCCGGAACAGGCCGCCGACGAGGCGGAGGCGGCCCTGGGGATGATCCGCCGCGCCTACCGGGCTCTCGGCATCGAGCCCAGCCGCTACCGCCTGTCGCTCCCCGGTCCCGGCGGCAAGTACGTCGACGATCCCGAGCTGTGGCGGCGCTCCACCGAGGTGCTCACCGAGGTGCTGGAGCGCTCCGGTGTGCCCTACGAGCCGGTGGAGGGGGAGGCGGCCTTCTACGGGCCCAAGATCGACGTCCAGATCACCGACGGCGCCGGCCGCGAGTCGACCCTGTCCACCGTCCAGGTGGACTTCCACCAGCCGAAGCAGTTCGGGCTGTCCTACATCGGGCCGGACGGGGCCAGGCACCGGCCGGTCATGGTGCACCGCAGTGTCGTCGGGAGTGTGGAACGGGCCGTCGCCCACCTGCTCGAACACCACGGCGGCGCCTTCCCGGCCTGGCTCGCGCCCGTCCAGGTGGTCGTCCTGCCGATCTCCGGGGCCGAAACCGGGGCCGCCGAGGACCTCGTCCGGCGGTGCGACGGCCTCGGGCTGCGCGCCGAGCTCGTCGGGCCCGAGCGCGGGAGCCTGGGCGCCCGCGTTCGCCGGTCCCGCCTGGCGCCCTATCAGGCCGTCGTCGGAGCGCGGGAGGCCGCCGACGGATCGGTCGCACTGCGCCTGCGCGGCGGCCGCCGTCTGGACCCGATGCCCGCGGGGGAGGCGCTGGGCCGCGTCGCCGACCGGGTACGGGCCCACGACCCGGTCCTGTGGGAGGACACCGTCGCCGCCCGGTAGCCGGGCGGCGGGCCCGTGGTGGAGCGGGGATCGTCCTCACAGGCTTTGACCTGCGTGGAGTGACGCAAGTACGTTCTACGTCGATCGTCGCGTATGTCCGTCCAACACAGTGGAGCATCTTCCATGGCACCCGCCGAGCCCGACGTAGTGACCAGCGCAGCCGTCAGTCAAGTGGCCGCCCTGCCAACGTGGTTGCAGGGCAACCTCGATCTCCTGATCGGTGTCCCCCTGCGGATCCTCCTGATCGTCGTCGGCGCGCTGATCATCCGCGCCGTGGCCAGCCGCGGGATCTCCCGACTCGTGGAGCGCGTCCTGCGTTCCGGCGAGGGCCGCGACGGGCAGCGCCGCTTCGCGCGGGGCCCCGCCGTCCTCCAGCGCGACCCGTCGCGGGCCGACGAGCGGCGCCAGCAGCGCGCCAAGACGCTCGGCTCGGTGCTCAGCAGCTTCGCGACCATCGTCATCGTGGCGACGGCCCTGGCGATGGTGCTCGGCGAGATCGGCATCGCCCTCGGCCCGCTGCTGGCCAGCGCGGGCGTGGTCGGCCTGGCGATCGGCTTCGGCGCCCAGAGCCTCGTCGCCGACTACCTGTCCGGCCTGCTCATCATGGCCGAGGACCAGTTCGGTGTCGGCGACGTCGTCGACCTCGGCGAGGCGGTCGGCGAGGTCGAGAGCGTGGGCCTGAGGATCACCCAGGTCCGCGACATCAACGGCGGCCTGTGGTACATCCGCAACGGCGAGATCCAGCGGGTGCGCAACGACAGCCAGGACTGGGCCCGCGCCGTCCTCGACGTGTCCGTGGCCTACGAGTCCAACCTGGAGAAGGTCTACGACGTCCTGGAGCGGACCGGCCGGGAGATGCGCGAGGACCCGGAGTTCGGGAAGCTCCTCCTGGAGGACCCGTCCGTCTGGGGCGTGCAGTCCCTGGACGCGGACGGCGTCGTCGTGCGTCTGGCCGCCAAGACCGTTCCCCTGGAGCAGTGGGGCGTGACCCGTGAGCTGCGCCGCCGCGTCAAGGCCGCGCTGGACTCCTCGGGCATCGAGATCCCGTTCCCCCAGCGCACCGTGTGGATGCGTTCCGGCGACGGCAGCGCCGCCTGACGGGCCCCGCTTCGGTAGAGCCTGGTCGGTCGCGAGGGCGGTCGGTAGGGTGTTCTCGGGATGCTTTCAGGTAAAGCACGACAGCGGCCCCCTGCACTCGCAGGGGGCCGCTGTCGTTTTCGCCTAGTCGCGCGTCGCCGCGCGCAGGAGTGCAGACCACTCCCCGGCCGAAACCTCCAGGTGTCCCAGTTGAGGGTTCTGGGAGTCACGGACGGCTGCTGCGTTGGTGAGGTCGGCGACCTCGACACAGTTCTGAGTGGTAGCACCGCTGTAAGAGGACTTGCGGAACTTGGGGTGGGATGTCTCAGGCATCGGAGCGCCTTACTTCATAGTGATGCGAGTCGGTCGCGGATGAGTTGTCGCGAGTCAGAGACCGACAGGGCCTCCGCCTGCACGTAGTCGTATACGTGCTGGTACCGAGTGATCTCCTCGGGCTTCTCCAAGTAGAGCTCCTCGGACATGACCTCAAGGTAGACGACGGGCGGATCCGGCAGCGGAAACTCCATGATGACGAACTGCCCCGTCATCGCAGCGTGTGGACCCCGATCTATGGGGAGCACCTGGATACCGATGTTCGACTGGGAGCCCATGTGCAAGAGGTGCTCCAACTGATCGCTCAGGGCCGGAGTGATCCGCAGGAGCGCCGCTTCGTCGAGCACCGCCCAGAACGTCACCGGCTTTGTCTTTGTGAAGACATTCTTCCTGAACATCCGGGCGTCCACGCGGGTCGTCAGCTCGTTTTCGTCGGCGACCAGGCCGTTGCCACTGATGATCGCGCGAGCATACTCCGGCGTTTGGAGAAGCCCTGGAATGCACATCGACTCGTAGGTCCGGATGGAGGATGCTTCGGACTCCAAGCCGACGAACTGTCCAGACCCGAGTGCGTCGCCGAAACTCGCCCACCAGCCCCGCTGGTTGGCCTCCCGGGCCAGAGCGACGTACGCCTCTCGGTCGGACGGATCGGTGACACCGTAGACGTCGAGCAGAGTGAGAACGTCGTCACTGTTGACGCGCTTCCAGTCGCCGCCTTCCAGACGGGTCAGTTTGCTGGCGGACCAGCCTCGCGGCTTGCCGGAACGGGCTTTTGCCTCCTTGGCGACCTTGCTGGCGGTCCAGCCAAGCTCCTCGCGCTGCTCGCGGAGCAGCCTGGACAGGCGGCGTCGCCGCAAGGTCGGGCTGGCCACGTGGGACCTCCTCAGATCACGCTTCTGCGTGCCTGATCCTACGGCCGGGCGTTGAGAAGCCGACATTCTACGCACTACCCATCACTAGACGGTGATCACGCGAAGGATTCTTACACCCTTCTTAAAATGGGTATTGCAAATCTATATGCAGAGAGTCACTATGGAATCACCTGAAGGCTCCCGCCGGACCTCCCATCCGGCCTCCATGCTGAGGAGGCGCCCTGTGCGCTACCTGACCCATGACCACGCGCGTCTCATACGCACCGGCCGAACCTGTCGGGCCTCCCGGGTGCGGGCCTACGCGCCCCCGCCGATCCCGTGGCCCCGAACTCCCGTCGACGTGCTCGGCGCGCTCGTCTCGACCCTGCTCCGGATGGGGGCGTGGGCATGATCGACATCCGCACGGAGATGCTCCTCGACGCGCTCTCGGACGCTCTCGCCCTTCCTCCCGCCGCGACCGGGAACGGTGCCGAGCTGCGCGCGAGGCTGGAGCGTCGGCGTACGGCGGCCGTGCGTGCGGCCGTCGACCACGCCCGGAGCAGCGGCGACCTGACCGAGGCCGTCGAACGGCTCGACCACGCCCTCCACGACCTCCCGCTCTGCTACCGGCCCGCGCCGGGGGAGCGCCCGACGCTGAGCGCGGTGCCGGGAGGCCGGGGATGACGCCCCGCACGGTCTGCGACATCCGCGAGCTGCCGAGCCTGCGCGCGCTGTCGGCCTGGGCCGGGTCGCACGGCACCCGGGTGCGCTACCTGGGCCCGACCCTGGAGGGAGAACCCGTCTGGGGAGCCACCAGAGGCCCTGTGACGCGCGTGGCCCGGGGGAGCCGCCCCGACCCCCACCCGGTACCCCTCGTGTGGTCCTCGCCCCTGGCACACGGCCCGGCGAACCGGTGAGCGCGCTCGACCGGGCCCTGGACTCGTTGATCGCGGGCCGGTGGATCCTCACCACCGAGGACACCGACGACGGCCGCACGCTGATCGTCGCCCACCGCCCCATCGGCTGGACCGGCCCCGGAGACCCGCACGAAGTCCTCACCGCCGTCGACCACCGTCAGATGTGGCGTCTGCTCACCCGGCGGCACGGGGAGGCGCCATGACCGCTCCGACGTAGTCCGTCCGGCTGCGGACGGCCCGGCCCGGTCCGGGGTTCAGCTCAGTCGGAGGGGCGGCGCTCCTCGGACTGGGCCAGCCGGTGCAGCCAGTTCGGCGGCCGGGTGTGCACCCGCCGCCGGATCTGGTCGCCGATCCGCCCGCCCGCCAGGTCGTGCGCGAGCTGGCAGGCGCGGGCGATGCCCTTGGCGCGGCTGTCGCCGTGCGCGATGACCACGGTCCCGTTCAGCCCCAGCAGAGCGGCGCCTCCGTAGGTCTCGCTGTCCAACCGCTCGCGCAGCTCCTTGAGCGCGCCGCGCTGGAGGAAGGCGCCCGCCTTGGCGAGCCTGGTCGAGGTCAGGGCCTGGCGCACGGCCTCCATCGCGAAGGCCGCCGTGCCCTCCACGGACTTGAGCGCCACGTTGCCGGTGTGGCCGTCGGTCACCACCACGTCCACCTTCCCGGCGAGCAGGTCGTGTCCTTCGATGTTGCCCCGGAAGTCGATGGAGTGCGCGCCCTCCGCCGTGGCGGTCAGCAGTTCGGTGGCCCGCCGGACCAGACGGTTGCCCTTGCCCGGCTCCGACCCGATGGTGAGCAGTCCCACCCGCGGTCTGCGCACGCCGAACGCCGTCTGAGCGTAGGCACAGCCCAGGTGGGCGAACTGCACGAGCATCTCCGGCTTGGCGTCGGCGTTGGCCCCGGCGTCGACCATGATGGTCGGTGTCTCGCCGGTGGGAAGTGTCACCGCCAGCGCCGGCCGCAGCACGCCGGGCTGGGTCCGCAGCCGCACGGTGGAGGTCGCCACGATGCCGCCGGTGGACCCGGCCGAGACCAGGGCGTCGGCGTCCCCGCGCCGGATGAGCCTGCACGAGACGGCCGCGCTCGACCGGGGCCGCCGCCAACTGGCCAGCGCTCCCTCGTGCATCGCGAGGTTGTCCTCGGCGTGCACGACCGGGATGTCGCGCACGGCGTCCAGTTCGGTCAGCTGGGCGTGGATCTCGGTGCGCCGACCCACGAGTACGACCCGGAGCCCGTGCTCGCGTGCGGCGATCACCGCACCCCGCACGGCCTCCCCGGGCGCGTGGTCCCCGCCCATCGCGTCCACGGCGATGATCGGCGGGGACGTGCGCGGGACCTCGGACGTCTCCGCGTCGGATGTGCCACTCAACAGGTGTGTCCTTCACGGGTGGTCGATGGGCGCACGCAGGACGTGGTGTTCCCCGTCGGCGCAGGTCCTACGGTGTCCGGCGGCGCCGCGAAGCGTGCCCTGTCAGGGGCTCGGCCGGTGGTGTGACCACACGGTATCGGGTCGCCCGTGAGGTGCCGTTGTCCGGCGGGTTCGTCTGTTCATGCGAGGATACTTCCTGTATGTCCAGGTCAGGGCTGTATTTTGGACAGACTGGGTACAAAGCCCCTTGTCGGGGTATACCCGCTCGCTGGTTCGGTCTTGCGAAACGCTCCGAACACGAATGACAACACCAATGACGGTTTCCGGTGGTTCGTCGGCGTCCTCTGTGCGTCGGAACCGCCGGATCAGGGCTGCCCGGTATCGGGTGGCCCACCCCACATGCAGGAGAGGAGAGGCGTGAGCGTTACGCCAGACGCGGCACTGTCCCCGTCCGCCGGACGTCGGTTTCGTGCCTACACGACGAAGCACCTTGACGAGCTCACGGCGCGAGCCGGTCTCGCCGCTGACGAGCGGCTCGCGGTCCAGGCGGTGGCCCAGGTGCTGCCGTTCCGGGTCAACAGCTACGTCGTCGACGAGCTGATCGACTGGGATGCCGCTCCGGACGATCCGATCTACCGGCTGGTCTTCCCGCAGGCCGACATGCTGCCGTCGGGTGACGTGGCCAGGATCGCCGATCTGCTGCGCTCTGGTGCCTCGCGCAAGGAGCTCAACGAGGCCGCGAACCACATCCGCGCCACCCTGAACCCGCACCCCGCGGGCCAGATGGACCTCAACGTGCCGAAGGTCGGCAACGAGGAGCCCGTCCCCGGCGTCCAGCACAAGTACAAGGAGACCGTGCTCTTCTTCCCCAAACAGGGGCAGACCTGCCACGCGTACTGCACGTACTGCTTCCGCTGGGCCCAGTTCGTCGGTGACGCGGACCTGAAGTTCGCCTCCAGCGACATCGACCAGCTGGTCGAGTACGTCCGCTCGCACCCCGAGGTCACCAGTGTCCTGTTCACCGGTGGCGACCCGATGATCATGGGTGAGGGGGTCATCTCCCGCTACATCGAGCCGCTGCTGGAGATCGAGCACCTGGAGGCCATCCGGATCGGGACGAAGGCGCTGGCCTACTGGCCGCAGCGCTTCGTGACCGACCCGGACGCCGACGACACGCTGCGGCTGTTCGAGAAGGTCGTCGCCTCGGGCAAGAACCTGGCCTTCATGGCGCACTTCTCGCACCCGAACGAGATGAAGCCGGAGCTGGTCCAGGAGGCGGTGCGCCGCATCCGCTCGACCGGGGCGGTCATCCGGACCCAGGCGCCGCTGATCCGCACGATCAACGACGACCCGGCGATCTGGGAGTCCATGTGGCGCACGCACCTGCGCCACGGGATGGTCCCGTACTACATGTTCGTCGAGCGCGACACGGGCCCGCAGGACTACTTCGCGGTACCGCTCGCGGAGGCCTACGAGATCTTCCGCGACGCCTACCAGAACGTGTCGGGCCTGGCCCGTACCGTGCGGGGGCCGTCGATGTCGGCGACGCCGGGCAAGGTGTGCGTCGACGGCGTGACCGAGGTGGCGGGCGAGAAGGTCTTCGTCCTGCACTTCATCCAGGCGCGCGACCCCGAACTCGTAGGCCGCCCCTTCTTCGCCAAGTACGACGAGAAGGCCGCCTGGCTGTTCGACCTCAAGCCCGCTCTCGGCGCCACCCACTTCCCGTGGGAGAACGCGCCGGTCGCGTCCGCGGGCGGTCTGGTGGACCCCACGCGCCTCTAGCGCCTCCGGCGCGGCCCGGTCGGCCGTGGTCCGCCACAGCCGACCGAGCCGGCCCGGTGATGGGACCGACAAGGAGCCCGGCACCCCTCGGGGTGCCGGGCTCCTCTCGCGCGCCTGCTCCGTGGACGGAAGGGCCGTGCGCGGCCGGGGGAGACCGCGCGGACCCCCGGAGCGGGCGCGTATCCGGGCTGGTCTTCGTCGTGGGAAGGGGCGTCGGGGCCCGGGCCCGTCGTCAGCCCAGCAGTTGGTCGAACTCGCCGGTCTTGGCGCCGCGGACGAAGGCCTCGATCTCGCTGGGCGTGTAGACGAGGGCGGGGCCGTGCGGGTCTCGCGAATTGCGGACGGCGATGTCGCCGTCCGGCAGGGTGGCGACCTCAACGCAGTTCCCGTCCGGATTGCTCCAGCTGCTCTTGGTCCATACGACCTTGGGCAGTTGACCGGCGGGGACGCCGTTGTAGATCGGCTGCATCTCAACCTCCTGAACTCCGGGCGGACGCGTGAGCGGGGGTTCACGCGCGGCGGTCCAGTCCGCCGCACCAGACGTGTCCGACCACCGGGGGGTGGGAGGACGGGGCCCGGCCAGGGGTGGCCGATCGCTCCGTCCGGTTTGTCCCGGTGCGGGTCCACAGAGTAGCCCATGCACGTGCATCCGTGATTGCAGCCGTAAGTACATCTGGATGAACCCGTAGTCATCGGCGGACGAAACCGCATGTCATGGCTAACGCGCGCGGTTGAGTGACGGTTCAGTGAACGGGGATCGTTGCCGTGTCGTGGCCGAAGCCGGTCACGATCGCTGCGCAGTGCTCCTGTGGTGCGACGGAGGGTGACGACACTGGGGGTGGGCCTGCGAGGTCCGTGAACGCTCGGGAGCGGCGGGAGAAGAAGCCGGACGGGAGGGGGGAGGAAAGCAGGGAAGGGGAGAGGGAGGTCGGGCGGAGGGGCGCCCGGACGCGAACGGCGTCGTGGGTCCTAGGAGTAGCGCTCCAGGAACCCGCTCAGGATCTCCTCGGTCCTGGTCGGAGGCGGGGCCTGCGTGGCCAGGTGGTCCATCGTCTGCGCGTACCGGTGGGTGTCGTCGAACTTGTCGAAGTACAGGGCGCTGTTCAGCTGCTCCAGGTAGACCACGTCGGGCAGTTGCGGCGTGGGGAAGCGCAGGATGCTGAACGGGCCGCCCGCGGCCGGGTGGCCGCCCATGGCGAACGTCGCGATCTGGATGGTGACGTTGGGGCGGCGGGCGATCCGGATCAGGTACTCGATCTGCTCCCGCATCACCCCGGGTCCTCCGTAGGGGCGGTGCAGGACGGCCTCGTCGATGACGGCCCACAGGCGCGGGGCGTCCGCCGGCGCCTCCGGTTCGGCGAAGCGCGCCTGGCGGCGCATGCGCATCTGCACACGACTGTCGACGTCCTCGTCGGACCTCGCGGTACGGGACAGGCGCACCACGGACCGCGCGTACTCGCGGGTCTGGAGCAGGCCGGGCACGAACTGGACCTCGAACGTACGGATGACCGAGGCGGCCTCCTCCAACCCGACGTAGACGCCGAACCACTGGGGCAGGACGTCGCCGTACTTGTGCCACCAGCCCTGCGCGTTGGCGCTGGAGATGAGCCCGAGGAGCGCCTCGCGCTGGTCGGCGTCGTCGACTCCGTAGAGCTTGAGCAGGTCGTCGACGTCGCGGCGCTTGAAGCTGACCTGGCCGAGTTCCATCCGGCTGATCTTGGCGTGCGAGGCACGGATGGCGTACCCGGCGTCGTGCCGGGAAATACCCTTCTCCTTCCGCAGCCTCCTGAGCTGGGTTCCGAGGAGAATGCGCAGCACAGTGGGACCGCCACTGGAATTAGCCAGGAAATCCTCACTGACCTGCAGGTTCATTGCATGATCGGCGACCACTTCGCCTCCCTGTAGCGGCTTTGGCGCGAGCGACCGCTCAGTATACCGAGCAGGTCTGGTTTGGGACAGGGGGTCGCTGAAGTCCTCGTTCGGGCGGTCCGTGACGCGCGATCCATGTGTCGCGTGCGGTGTTCCTGTGTGAATTCTTGCAATGACATCTACCAATAAGTGCTGATCGTCCTATAGTGTGGCCGGACGTTGAACTGCACGTGCATCTGTGTCTTACCGATGTAAGCCACAACCGGCGCCCCTGGCCGGTACGCACGACCCGACGTCACATGGTGAGGACCGTGATGAACGCAGAGCTGGTGCCGTCGGAGCTGGACACCGAGGCATCCCGTCCCCCCGCTCGTCTCGCGGAGGTCGCCGACGACTCCCCCGGCGGCTGGTGGGAGAACGCCCTGGGCCGGCTTCGGGTGGGCGAGCGCGTACGCACCCCCGAGGGCGCCGCACAGGCCTTCCCCTCCACGGCGGACTCGGTGAGCGCGGCCCGGCGATTCGTGGCCGAGACCGTGGCCGAATGGGGCCTGACGGGAGTCGCCGAGGACCTGCGCCTGGTCGCCTCCGAGCTGGTGGGCAACGCCTGTCGGCACGCCGTCCCCGCGGGTGCGGACCCGGCACGTGTGCGCGTCCTGGTCCAGGTGCGGCTGCTGCGCGACCGGTCGGCGGTGGCGTGCGTGGTCGCCGACTCCAGCCCGCGCGCGCCGATGCGGGTGGACGCCCACCACTTCGCCGAGTCCGGCAGGGGCCTGGGGCTGGTCTCGGCGTTCAGCCGTGACTGGGGCTGGAACCCGGTTCCGGGCTTCGGCAAGGTCGTCTGGGCCATCTGCGGCGCCGAGGAGACCAGGCGCTAGAGGGTCGGGGCGAGGGGCGCGCGAGGGGCATCGCGCCGGGATGTGGACGGCAGCGGATCGTCGCCCGGAGCGAGTAGTCTGGCTATACAAATCGGCTTTCGGCCGATCAGGACAGACAACCCTTCCATCCGAGCCCGGGAGTGAGGCGTGGCCGTACTGGACACGGGACAGGGCCGGTTCGTGTGTGACGGCACGACCGTCGTCGAGCTGAGCGGTGAGATCGACATCGCTACCGCCGACCAGGTGTTCGCCGACCTGGTGACGGCGGCCTCCGAGGGCTGCGTCGTCGTCGACCTGTCCGAGGTGGAGTTCATCGACGCCTCAGGCGTCAACGCCCTCGTGGGCGCCATGCGCGCCGCCGTACGCGCCCACCACCACCTGGCGCTGGCCAACCCGCCCGCGCAGCTCACGCGCATCCTGGACGTCCTGGCGCTGCACGCGGTCCTGCCCACCCACCCCGACGTCGACACGGCACTGGCCGCGCACCGCTCGATGGTCCCCGCGCCCCGACGCCGCTGAGGCGTTCCGGCGGCGATCGTCGGCCCGGCCCCCGTGCGTTCGCCCGGAAGGCCCGGGGCGGTCCCGCGCACCGCGCGCAGACCCGCGGACGACAACGGGGTGCGTCCGCAGAGGTCGCGACCCCTACCGGACACACCCCGGTGCCGGACTTCCCGCTACTCCACCGTGACGCTCTTGGCGAGGTTGCGCGGCTGGTCCACGTCGTTGCCCTTGGCCAGCGCCAGCTCGCACGCGAACACCTGCATCGGGATCGTCGACACGATCGGCTGGAGCAGGGTCGGCACGGCCGGGATCTCGATGAGCACGTCCGAGTACGGGCGCACCGACTCGTCGCCCTCCTCGGCGATGACGATGGTGCGGGCGCCGCGGGCGCGCACCTCCTGGATGTTCGACACGATCTTGTCGTGCAGCACGCTGCGCCCCTTGGGCGAGGGCACCACGACGACGACCGGGAGGCCGTCCTCGATCAGCGCGATCGGCCCGTGCTTGAGCTCGCCGGCCGCGAACGCCTCGGCGTGCATGTAGGCGAGCTCCTTGAGCTTGAGCGCGCCCTCCATCGCCACCGGATAGCCGACGTGGCGGCCCAGGAACAGCACCGTGTCGACGTCGGCCAGGGACCGGGCCAGCTCGCGGACCGGCTGCACCGTGTCCAGGACCCGCTCCACCTGCTCGGGCATGGTGGCCAGCTGGGCGATGACCGTGTTGATCTCGTCGCCGAACTTCAGCCCGCGCACCTGCGCCAGGTAGAGGCCGATGAGGTAGCAGGCCGCCAGCTGGGTGAGGAAGGTCTTGGTGGCGGCCACGCCGACCTCGGGCCCGGCGTGGGTGTAGAGCACGCCGTCGGACTCGCGCGGGATCGTGGACCCGTTGACGTTGCAGATCGCCAGCACGCGGGCGCGCTGCTCGCGGGCGTAGCGGACCGCCATCAGGGTGTCCATGCTCTCGCCGGACTGGGAGATGGCGATGACCAGGGTCTGCTGGTCCAGGATGGGGTCGCGGTAGCGGAACTCGCTGGCGACCTCCACCTCGCACGGGATGCGGCACCAGTGCTCGATCGCGTACTTGGCGATCAGGCCCGCGTGGTAGGAGGTGCCGCAGGCGATGATGACGATCTTCTCGACCGAGCGCAGTTCCTGGGGGGTCAGGCGCATCTCGTCGAGCGTGAGCTGCCCGTCGACCGAGACACGGCCCAGGAGGGTGTCGGCGACCGCCTGGGGCTGCTCGACGATCTCCTTGAGCATGAAGTACTCGTAGCCGCCCTTCTCGGCGGCGGAGGCGTCCCAGTCCACGTGGTACTCGCGCACGTCCACCGGGTTGCCGTCGTAGTCGGTGACGGCGACGGAGTCGGCGCGCAGCTCCACGACCTGGTCCTGGCCCAGCTCGACGGCCTCGCGGGTGTGCGCGATGAACGCGGCGACGTCACTGGCCAGGAAGTTCTCGCCCTCGCCGCGGCCGACGACGAGCGGGGAGTTGCGGCGGGCCGCGACGACCAGCCCGGGGTCGTGCACGGAGGCGGCCACGAGGGTGAAGGCGCCCTCCAGGCGGCGGCACACGCTGCGCATGGCGCCCGCCAGGTCGCCGTCGCCGCGGTCGGCCAGCTCGGTGGAGAGCAGGTGGGAGGCGACCTCGGTGTCGGTCTCCGAGAGGAACTTGCAGCCCCTCTCCTCCAGCTCCAGGCGCAGGGAGGCGAAGTTCTCGATGATGCCGTTGTGGACCACCGCGACCCGGTTGTCGTTGTCGACATGGGGGTGGGCGTTGACATCGTTCGGGGCGCCGTGGGTGGCCCACCGCGTATGCCCGATCCCGGCGCCGTCACCACTGATGGGGGCGGCTTCCAGAGCGCTGCGCAGGTTGGCGAGCTTGCCCGCCCGCTTCTCGCTCCGCAGGACGCCGTCACCGATGACGGCCACACCCGCGGAGTCGTATCCGCGGTACTCCAACCTTGCGAGGCCGTTCACGACGACCTCTAGCGCCGGTTGCGGCCCGACGTAGCCAACGATTCCGCACATGGCCGCCAGCGTAGGCGAAAAGGGGCGCTGTTTCGACCAACCACTCACCCATACCACTGGTTGTTTTCGCAGGTAGCGGTATAGACCATTTGGTGTATGGGTGGTAGACCACGCAGGTGGGGGGCCGATGGGGGTGCCGAGTGGAGCGGATTTCGGCACGTCCGCCGCCGGCCGAAAAACCTTCGGGAACGCGCGGGTGAACGTGTGGTTTCGCCCACGTTGTACGCCCAGGTCCGGGCTGGGGGCGACCGGGTGCGAAGCGCGGTGGGGGCCCTCGTCTAGGGTGGTCACTCGTGTCCCAGACGACGAAGAACGGCCTGTCATCGCCGTACGTGGAGCTGGACCGGGAGGCCTGGGCGGCCCTCCGGGCCTCCACACCCCTGTCCCTGACCGAAGAGGATCTCGCCGTCCTGCGGGGTACCACGGACCCCACGTCCCTGGACGACGTGCGCGACATCTACCTGCCGCTGTCTCGCCTGCTCAACCTCTACGTGGGCGCCACGCAGCAGCGGCACGCCGCCGTGCGCGCGTTCCTGGGGGAGGCGGACCGCCCTTCGCCGTTCATCATCGGTGTGGCCGGAAGCGTCGCGGTCGGCAAGTCCACCACGGCCCGGCTGCTGAGGTCCCTGCTGGCGCAGTGGCCCAACCATCCGAACGTGGAGCTGGTCAGCACCGACAACTTCCTCTACCCGAACGCGGTGCTGCAGTCGCGCGGGCTGATGCGGAGGAAGGGCTTCCCGGAGAGCTACGACCGCCGCGCGCTGGTGCGGTTCGTGTCGGAGATGAAGGCCGGGGCGGAGCGCATCGACATCCCCGTCTACTCGCACCTGAGCTACGACGTGGTGCCGCGGGAGAAGCAGACGGTGCTGCGCCCGGACATCCTCATCGTCGAGGGCATCAACGTGCTCCAGCCGGCCACGGCCGGCCGGCTCTCCGTGGCGGACTTCTTCGACTACTCGATCTACGTCGACGCCAAGGTCGAGAACATCCGCGGGTGGTACCTGGACCGCTTCCGGGAGCTGCGGCGGACGGCGTTCTCCGACCCCCGCTCGTACTTCCACCACATGGCCACCTCCATCAGCGAGGAGGAGGCGCTGGAGTTCGCGGCCAACACGTGGCGGACGATCAACGAGATCAACCTGGTCGAGAACATCCGCCCGACGCGGGGGCGGGCCACGCTGGTCCTGTACAAGGGCGACGACCACCGGGTGCGCCGGGTGCGGTTGCGCAAGACGTAGCTCCTTTGGGCCTCCGCTTCGCTTTGGCCCGTGCTCGGGGCGCTGGAGAGCCAGTGTTCTTCGGCCTCGTTCGTGCTGGCGCTCGTTCCTCGCTTCAGCTACGCCCTCGGCCTGCAGAACACTGGCGCGCCCCTCGCGAACCCCCTGTGGCCGGGGCCCGCGAGCCCGGTTTGGCCCCTGGGGCGGGGCGGCGCTAGGCTGATGGCTCTTTTGGCGGCGCACCCCTTGGGGTGCCCATGGATCGGAACGAACCGGGCCCTCGTGGCGACCGGGGCGGGACCCGCGCACGCGCGCCGCCGCGTCACTGTCCCGCCGCACCCTCCGAGGTCCCGCCATGACCACGACCGATCCCTCCGCGACGCCCGTGAGCCCTGAGCTCCAGGCCGAACGCGACCACCTCGACGCCGCCCGCGCCGCGCTGCGGCGGATGCGCGAGAACGTCGAGGGCACCGAACTGATGCTCGGCGACGTCGTCAACGACAAGGTCACCAACGCCGCGCTGCGCAAGGGCCGGGAGCGGCGGATCGCCGCGCTGGCCGACGTGCCCGGCGCGCCCCTGTTCTTCGGCCGCCTGGACTTCGACCCCGGCACGGTCTTCCTGCACGAGGACGGCGACGCCGACCGCGTGCACATCGGGCGGCGCCACGTGCACGACCCCGACGGGCGGCCCATGGTGCTCGACTGGCGGGCGCCGGTGTGCGTCGCCTACTACCGGGCCTCGCCCGGCGACCGGATGGGCGTGCGCGTGCGCCGGCGGTACGGCTTCGGCGGCGGGGCCCTCCTGACGGCCTTCGAGGACGAGGACCTGGTCGGTGACACGCCGGCGGCGGACGCCGGGGGCGACCTGCTCGCCACGGAGATCGAGCGTCCGCGCACGGGCCCCATGCGCGACATCGTCGCCACCATCCAGCCCGAACAGGACGACCTGGTCCGCGCCCCGCTGGAGACCACCCTGTGCGTGCAGGGCGCGCCGGGGACCGGTAAGACCGCCGTGGGCCTGCACCGCATCGCCTTCCTGCTGTACACCGAGCGCGAGCGGCTGTCCCGGTCCGGAGTGGCGATCATCGGCCCCAACCGGTCGTTCCTGTCCTACATCCGCGACGTCCTGCCGGCCCTGGGCGAGGTCGACGTCGCCCAGACCACCGTCGAGGAGCTGGTGGGCACGGGACTGCCCGTACGCCGGGTGGAGGAGCCCGCCGCGGCGCGGGTCAAGGGGCAGGCGCGGATGGCCGAGGTGCTGCGGCGCGACCTGTGGGCGCACCTGCGCTCCCCGGAGGAGACCGTCATGGTGCGCCGGGGCTCGCGCCGCTGGCGCCTGTACCCGGAGGACCTGCGCCCGCTGCTGGACGAGCTCGCCACCCGCGGCGTCGCCTACGGATCCGGGCGGGACCTGCTGTCGCACCGGATCGCCCACGCGGTCCTGTCGCTCATGGAGGGCGCCGGGGAGGTCTGCGACGACCGCACCCACCAGCAGGTGCGCCGGGACCCGGCGGTGCGCTCGGCGGTCACGGCCCTGTGGCCCAAGGTCGACCCGCACAAGATGGTGCTGGGGCTGCTCACCGACCCCGAACGCCTCGCCCGCGCGGCCGACGGCCTGCTCACCGCCGAGGAACAGGCCGCCGTGCTGCTGCCGGGGCGCCCGCGCGGGCCGAAGTCGGCCCGGTGGTCGCTGGAGGACCTGGTGCTCATCGACGAGGCCGCCGCGATGATCGAGCGCCCCGTGGGCCTCGGGCACGTCGTGGTGGACGAGGCACAGGACCTGAGCCCGATGCAGGCGCGCGCCGTGGGACGGCGCTGCGCCTCGGGGTCGCTGACCGTGCTCGGCGACATCGCCCAGGGCACGAGCCCGGCGGCCGCCGCGAACTGGTCGACGCTGCTGGAGCACCTGGACAAGCCGACCGGCCATCTGCGCGTCCTGGACCGGGGCTACCGGGTCCCGGCGCAGATCATCGACTTCGCCGCGCGGCTGCTGCCCGAGATCGCCCCCGGGCTGGGCGCCCCGGTGGCGGTGCGCCGCGCGCCGGGGGCCCTGCGGGTCAGCCACGCGCGGGACGGCCTGGCGGCGGGCGTCGCCGAGGCGTGCCGCGGCGCGTTGGAGGGGGAGGGCTCGGTCGGGCTGATCGCCGCCGACGACCAGCTCGCCGCGCTGAGGGAGGCCCTGGCGGAGGAGGGGCTGCCGACACCGCTGCTGGGGGAGGGCGACACCGGTCTGGACGCCGCCCGCCTGGTCGCGGTCCCGGCGAGCCTGGCCAAGGGTCTGGAGTTCGACGCGGTGGTGGTCGCCGAGCCCGCGGCCATCGTGGAGGCGGAGGAGCGCGGAACCAACCGCCTCTACGTGGTGCTCACCCGCGCGGTGAGCACCCTGCACGTGGTCCACGCCCGCCCGCTGCCCGCCGCCCTCGGCTAGGGCGTGTGTGGCCAGCCCGGCGACGGTGCCGTTCTCCACGACGCCCGGCACGATGGTCAGCCCCGCGCAGGCCGGGGCCCACTCCGACGATCTCCCTCGTTCCCAGGAGCAGGTCGGCGCCGTCCAGGTCGCCGATCACCGGGTCGAGCGTGCGCACGGTGGCGTTGACGAACAGCAGCGGACGCCCCGGCTCGGCGGTGATGGTCTCCAAGAGGCTCTGGTCGAACAGCCTGGTGTTCATGGTCCAACTTCCGAAGGTGTGGGGCAGGGACGCTTCCACCCTGACCTTCGGACACCCCGGCGACCAGGCCGGACTCCGCCCAGGAGTGGCACACCCAGGCTGGGCCCGTCATGCCCGCCGGGGGAAGCCGGACAGTCCGCTAGCCGGACGCGGAGAGGCTGCTGCGGGGGGTCCGCTTCCACGGGCCGGGGAGGACGCCGGCGCAGAGCAGCCACAGTGCGACCGTCACCAGGTGGGCGCGTTCCAGGAGCCCGAGCGTGACCCCCGGGGCTCCGGAGCCGTCAGTGGCCAGCACGCGGCCCGCCAGGACCAGCACGGCCGTGACAGCCACGGCCTGGAGCGCGGCGACGACGGCCACCGGCAGCCACGACCGGATCCCGTGGAGCCGCAGGCTCACCGCCAGGGACACCACGCCCAGCAGGCCCGCGAGCATGGCGACCACGGACACCGCCGCCTGGGCCACGGTGGCTCCGGCGAGCCCCTCGACCAGGGACTCCGCGGCGCACGCGACGTCGGTGGACACCGCGCACGGGCCGGGCAGCACGGACGCGGTGAGCGAGGCGGCGCCGAACACCGCCATCGAGGCCCACGACACCGTCAGCCACCGGCGCGACCAGCGCGCGCCCAGGGACAGGCCCAGGGCGGCGGCGAGCACGACCAGGATCGACGCGATGCGGTGCGCGTCGTCCAGGAACCGGCCGAAGGACGAGTCGGGATCGGCCAGGACGCCCTGCGCCGCCCCGACACCCGGCAGGACGACCTCCACGACCCAGAAACTGAAGACGATCGAGGCGGCCACGGCCGCGACACGACCGTCCCGCTGGTCCCAGTGCACATGGTCCGAAATGGTGTGGGGCATGGCGCGCTCCCTGTTCCCGCGACGTTGGGCGACGACGGGCCGAACGGGATCGGTCTACCCCTCGCGCCACGTCGACGACCGTGCTGGGACACTACTTCACCCGACTCGCATCGGCACCGTTATGCGCGGGTGCGTGTTCTCGGGTGATGATCGGGAGACACCGATCAGGACGTCCCGGGGAAACCGGGGGCGACGACCGACAAGAAAGGCGCACGCGATGGACGGCGCAACCACGACACGGTGGGTGGTCGTGGGGGTGGACGGCACCGAGTCCAGTCGCCACGCGTTGGAGTGGGCGGCCAACCAGGCCGCGCAACGCGGCCTCGGAGTCCGCATCGTGACGGCGGCGGGGCCGCTGGCGGGCGTGGGCGCGTTCACCGGGCTCGGCGACGCCGAACCCGTGCCCCCGGACGACACCGACACCAGCGGTGCGTCCCTCCTGCTCGACTACGCCGGCGACTGGGTCGCCCGTCTGTTCCCCGAACTGGAGGTCCAGACCCGGTTGTCCTACGCGCGGCCGGTCGACGCCCTGCTGGCCGAGGCCTCCGCCGAGGGGTGCGCGGCGGTGGTGGTCGGCTCGCGCGGACTGGGCGGGATCGTCGCCGCGTTCGTGGGTTCGGTGGGCATCGAACTGGCCGCCCGCGCCCCGGTGCCGGTGGTCGTGCTGCCCCGCGAGCACGCCTCGGCCCACGGGGTGCGGGGACGGGTGATCGTGGGGACCGACGGATCCGAGCCCAGCCGGCGGGCGGTCGACGTCGCGTTCCGCCACGCGGAGTTCGCGCGGACCGAACTCGTGGCGGTGAGCGCCTGGCAGCCGCTGGTGGCCTTCGCCGCGGCGACCGGCCCCATCCCGCCCGAGCTCTTCGACGACGCCACCGCCGCCGAGGCCGCGCGCCAGTCGCTGGAGGAGGAGATCGCCGAGCCGCGGCTGCGCCACCCCGGGGTGACCGTGAGCACCCGGGTGGTGCGCGCGCACCCGGTGGTCGCCCTGTTGGAGGAGGCCACGCCCGCCGACCTCATCGTCGTGGGCTCCCGGGGGCGCGGCGGCTTCCGCGGCCTGCTGCTGGGCTCGGTCAGCCACTCCGTCCTGCACGGAGCCAGGGGCCCGGTCGCCATCGTGCGCTGACCCCGGCGGACGGTCCGCTTCGTCGGGCTCCGCCGGGCGGGTGCCGCGTGCGAGTCGGGGACCAGTCCAAGGGCGGCGGGCCCCGACCGGGGCGGGAGCTCTCCCGCTACGAGGGTTGGCGCACGCGCAGGGCCAGGGCCGGGCACATCCGCACGGCCAGCTCGGCGTCGCCGGCCAGCGGCTCGGGCACCGGGACGTCCGGCTCCTCCGGGTAGCCGTTGCGGTCCAGCCGGACCAGCTCCGGCAGGAGTTCCGCGCACAGCCCGTGCCCGTCGCAGCGCGACCAGTCCAGCAGCAGCCGGGCGTGCCGGTGGTCCGGTTCGTCGGTCAGCGGCAGCTCGCCCACGACCGGGCGCCCGCACCCCCCGGTGAGGGCGTGGGTGGACATGTCCTCGGCGAACACCGCCAGCGCGCTGCGCGCGAAGACCGCGCTGCCGTCCGGGTGCGCGCACGCGCCCTTGCCCTCACCGACCCCCGCGGCGGTGAGCACGGCCTCCGGGGCGCCCTCGCCGCCGATCAGAGCGGTGAACGACTCGGCGAGGGCGGGCAGGCCGCGCAGGCACGGACCGCACTGGCCGGCGCTCTCGTCGGCCAGATAGCGCAGGACGCGGGCGACCTCGCCCAGCGGGCAGGTCGTCCGGGACAGCGGCAGGACGATGCCCGCGCCCAGGGTCCCCCCGACGTCGGCCATCTCCCGGCGCGACAGGTGCGCGCGGGCCACGACGTCGGGAGCCAGCCAGGCGCCGTGGTAGCCGCCGACGAGCACCGCCTGGCCCGGGGAGACCCCGCACACGTGCAGGACCCGCGTCAGCGGGGTACCGGCGGGTGCCTCCACGACCGTGGATCCGCCGACCGTGAGCAGGACCGTCCCGGGTTGGTCGGCCGTGCCCACCGCCGCGTACTGGTCGGCCCCGCCCAGGGCCAGCAGTGCCACGTGGGCGTAGGTCTCGGCGTTGGACAGCAGCGTCGGCAGGCCCGCGACCCCGCTCTCGCTCGTGCGCCGAGGGTTGCCGGGCGGCACCGGCGCCCTGCCGTTGATGCCCTGTACGAGCGCGCCGGCCTGTCCGGACACGAACCGGTGGGGCATCCGCACCACCCGGAAGCCGATGGTGGACCGGCGCTCGGCCACCGCCGCGCGCAGCGACTCCTGGAGTGGGTCGTCGGTGCCGCGGCCGGCCCGGTCGGCGATCCCCACCACCACCTCGCGCGCCCCGAGGGCGCGGGCCGCCAGTTCGGCGCCGTCGAGCACCAGGTGGGGCACGCGTTCCACCAGCATCGCGTCCTTGGCGCTACCGGGTTCGCCCTCGGCGGCGTTGACCACCACCCGGGCGGGGGTCTGGCGGTGGTGCGCCGAGCGCTGCACGGCGCGGAGCTTGCGGGCGAAGGGGAACCCGGCGCCGCCGCGGCCGCGCAGGCCGCCGAGCCCGGCGAGTGCGATGAGGTCGTCGGCGGCCAGCCGCGGCAGGCCGCCGTGCAGGCGCACGTGGGTGTCGTGGTCGACGCGTTCGTGTGCGTCCAGCCCCGCGGTCAGGCGGGGCCGGCCGATGGTGACGGTGGTCATGGGCGTCCTCCCGGGCGCATGGACGACCAGAACTCCAGTTCGTCGTCGGTGGAGCCGTGCGGGGAGAGCAGCTCGGAGTCGGCGCGCGGGGCCTCCTGGTCGACGAACTCGGGACGCGAGGTCACCACCAGGCGCAGCACCAGGGCGGCGCACACGGCCACCAGGCACAGCATGTAGGCGACGACGACCCACACGGGCGCAGCGCGTCCGGCGGTCAGACCGTGCACGAGGGCCAGCGGCCAGCACAGGTAGGCGGCCAGGTGTGTGGCGCGCCAGGTCCACGCGTGGGCGGCGCCGGCGAACCGGCCCCGCAGCACACCGGTGACGACGATGACCAGAAGCAGGTCGCTGGCGAGGATTCCACACACCACGGCCGCGTCGGCACCGAACGGAAGCAATGCGTTACCGACGTTCAAGCGGGTGAAGGAGATCTGGAGCGCGACGTGGGAAAAGAGGAATCCGACGGAAATCAGAGCGACGGACCGGTGGGACGATTGGTGGATTATGCGCTGGCGCGGAGTGGTGAAGACGCGGTCAGTGGCGATAATGCCAAGAACTGTTGTCACGGTGAGGCCGACCAGCGCGAGCACGCCGGAATAGGTCCACAGTGCGTCCTGGGCGGCGCGCATCACGGTGCGGCTCCCCGGCACGGTCAGGGCCAGGAGGGTATTCGCTGCCACTGCTCCCACCAGCAGTGATATCCACATCCACGAGTGTGTGCGGCGCGGTGCGCGGTTGCCGGCCGGGCGCCTCCGGGCGTTGCGGGTGAGGGAGTTCCGGCCGGGTCCCCGGCGTTTTCCGAACATGCTGTCCACCCCTCGTCAAACGCCGGGCGGTACGGTTCCGCGCGGCGCTGCGAAATTGGTAGGAGGTTTACGACTGGGGATCGTAGCGGCCGAAGATAGCACCGTTCGGGCGCCCTCGTCAGGTGTTCGGGGCGAATCCTGTGGACGGGCTGTGGTGTCAAGGCCTCGGTGGGATTTTTTTCTGGATCGAATCCCCAGTTCAGCGGTGCCGTCCGGTTCCGAGTTCCAGTTCTCGGCATCAGTGAATCCACCGAAAGGTCCATACTGGCCAATCTCCGAGCGATCACGTTCGGATAAATTCCAGCGGCAACATCACTGATGGGAGAGGTCTGTGAACACTGAGGCGAAGAGCGCCGCGGCGCTCGGCCTGGCCACGTTCCTCCTGGTCACCGGTTGTTCCACCGACGACCCGACCCCCGACCCCGCCGGCGTCGCCGACCCCGAGGAACCTCCAGCCGACGACGGGGCATCCGCAGGTCCAGGGGAGGAGGCGGCCGGGGAGGGCGGCGCCGCCCTGGGCTCGGTCGCGGACGACCGCTTCGGCGACGTCCTCACCGACGGTGACGGCAACGTCCTCTACCTCTTCACCGACGACGGCCCCGGCACGTCCACGTGCTTCGACGGGTGTGCCGAGACCTGGCCGCCCCTGCGCGCCGAGGCCGCGGACGCCCCCGTCGGCGCGCAGGGCGCGGCCACCGCTGACCTCGTCGGCACCATCGAGCGCGACGACGGCGCGCCGCAGCTGACCTACGCCGAATGGCCCCTGTACACCTACGCCGGAGACGCCGCCCCCGGTGACGTCAACGGTCAGGGCGTGGGCGGGGCCTGGTACGTCGTCAGTCCCGCCGGGCAGATGATCACCGCCGCCCAGGAGGGCGCCGGCGAGCCCGGGCAGGCCGGCGCCGGCGGTTCCGACGGCTCCGGCGGCGGCTACGGCGACGGTGGCGCGTACGGCGGCGACGACCGGTCGACGCCGGCCGCACGCGTGACGACCCCGGGCGCCCCCGCTCCGTCCGGGAGCTGATCGCGATGGTTCTCCGGAGCACCCCCCGCCAGGACGAGGGGGCCGACCGCACCGACACCGGGTCCGGTACCGCCGTCCGACGGCTGCGCCGGCGCTCACCCCGCTCGGTCGAACTGGTCGGCGTCGCCGGCTTCCTGGTCGTGGCCGCGCTGACCGTCTTCATGATCGCGCCCAACGGCTCCACGAGCGTGTCGGGCGTGTTCTGGAACGACTGGGTGAGCACCGAGTTCGGTCCCCTCGGGCCGGCCGACGTGGACGCGCTGATCAAGGTGCGCCAGGCCGGGCTGTGGGAGATCCCGGTCGGCCAGCAGGCCCAGGACCGGGCGCAGCTGGACCGGGTCCGCGAGGTCGGCGCGACCCTGGCCGAGGACCACATCCTCATGGACGAGCAGCTGCGCGGCGTCGCCGCCCAGCTCGACGTGCGGCTGCCGAGCACGCCCAACCCCGACCAGCAGCGCTGGATGGACGAGCTGTCCGGGCTGTCCGGGGCGGAGTTCGACCGGGTCTTCGCCAACCGGCTGCGCTTCGCGCACGGCGAGGTCATCGCGGTCCTGGCCGAGGTCCGGGCCGGCACCCGGAACGAGCTGGTCAGGTCCTTCTGCCAGCACGGCATGCTCATGGTGCTCAGGCACATCACACTGCTGGAGAGCACCGGCCTGGTCGAGTACGAGGACCTGCCCGAGCCCCGCCCGCCGGAGCGGCGCCCGCAGAACTGAGCCCGGTCGGCCCGGACCACACCCCCACCCCCCACAGGGGCACCGGAGGGGAGCCCGGCGTCCCCGTCCCCCGACGTACCCGGCCCCCTCCGGTGCCCCGCCCCCCGCACGCCTCCGCCGCCCCCTCCCGCGGGCGGCCGAGACCCTCGGGAGACCAGGCCCCGGCGGGCCCGGTCCCCTCCTCCGCGCACGCCCCGTCCGGGGCACCGCGCGTTCCACCCCGCCGACGGGCGGCGCGACCGCTGCCGCCCGTCCGAACAACCGAGGAGCACGAGACAGATGGACGAACGACCACGGCCTCCGGGCCGGTTCCGGGAGAACGGCCGCGCACGTGTCATGGTCGGGGCCGCGGCCGCACTGCTGCTGGCCGCGGCGGGGGCGTCGGTGGTCCTCGCCGACGCCGGCCCCTCCGACGAGGGACAGCTGGTGGGCTTCGGCCACTGGTACCCGTCCGGCGGTGGCGAGGGCGCCGACCGCCGACCCGATACCGGTGGCCACGGCAAGCCCGGTGACCCCGGCGGACCCGGCGATCCGGGCGGCGACGGGGACCCGGGCGACGGTGGAAACCCGCCCGGCGGCCCCCGGCCCGAGGACTTCGCCGACATCGGGCAGGCCCCGCCGCGCGAGGACGGGCCCGCACCCGGCCGCGACGCCTCCACCGGCAGCTTCACGATCGACTGCGGTACCAACGAGAACGGCCTGTTCAACTCCGAGAACATCATCGTGGCCCCCGGTGTGCCCAACGGCGCCCAGCACACCCACGACTACGTGGGCAACCAGGACGTCGGCCGGTTCACCGACGACGTCGGCACCAACAACCGGATCCTCGCCAAGGGGGACACCACCTGCGCGGACGGGGACCGGTCCATGCACTACTGGCCGGTGCTGCGCGACCTCACCGCCGAGGGAGGGGACGCCGACCAGCCGGGCGGCGGCCTGGACGGCAACGTCGGCCGGATCCTGACCGCGTCGTCGGCGACCATCGAGTTCCTCGGACACGGCCAGGGGCCGGTGACCGCGATGCCGGAGTTCCTCCAGATCATCACCGGCAACGCCAAGGCGGGCACGCAGGAGGGCGCCAACGCGAACGCCCAGTGGACCTGCACGGGATTCGAGGACCGGGCGTTCCCCGACCGCTACCCGCTCTGCCCCGAGGGCAGCGAGGTCGTGCGCGTCTTCGACTTCCCGAACTGCTGGGACGGGCGCAACATCGAGAGCGAGGACAACCGTTCGCACATCGTCTTCGCCGAGGAGGACGGCCGCTGTCCGCAGGGCTTCACGGCCGTGCCGCGACTGCGCCAGACCCTGGTCTACGACGTGCCCGACGGCCCGGCCTTCGCCGTCGACGGGTTCCCCGAGGAGCGGCACGCCCCGATCACCGACCACTCCGACCACATCAACGTCATGCCGCGTGAACTGATGAACGAGGTGGTCGACTGCGTGAACAGCGGTCGGGACTGCTGACCGGCCCTCCCTTCCGGCCGGGCCCCGGTCCGTCCACCCGTACCTGCGTGAACGCGTGGACGCGGTGGCGGGGCCCGACGGAAAGGTCTAGTCATGGCCTCCGGCGGTCGGTGTCTGTCGTGTGACGAACAGCACCGGCCGTTGGTGCTGGTGGGGCACCTGGCCGTGGTGCAGGGGAAACCCGTGATGAGCAGTGCGTCGGTCCGTGCGGAGGATGTCGGATCCGGCACGGTCCCGGATCGGTGGATTCCCTTGCTGTGCAGGGGAATCCGGGGTCTGTGCGGCATTGATATAGACCATTGGCCTATACCAATTGGTCACCGCTGGTCGTCGTCGTTCATGATGCGAGAGATCTCGACTTTCGTAAGAGGAGCGGCTGTGACTGACGTGGGTATCGATGTGGGCGTAGCGCCGACCAGCCATGAGGAACTGATCTCCTGGGTTCGCGAGGTCGCGGAGCTCACACAGCCCGACGAGGTCGTGTGGTGCGACGGCTCGGACGAGGAGTGGACGCGCCTGACCGACCAGCTGGTCGCGCAGGGCACCTTCACCCGGCTCAACCCGGAGAAACGGCCCAACAGCTTCTACTGCACGTCCGACCCGAGCGATGTCGCCCGTGTCGAGGACCGCACCTACATCTGCTCCGAGCGGGAGGTGGACGCGGGCCCGACCAACAACTGGATCGCCCCCGACGAGATGCGCGCCACCTTCGGCGAGGTCTTCAAGGGCGCGATGCGCGGCCGCACCATGTACGTCGTCCCGTTCTGCATGGGACCGCTCGGGGGCGACATCTCCCAGCTCGGTGTCGAGATCACCGACTCCGCCTACGTCGCCGTGTCCATGCGCATCATGGCCCGCATGGGCGCGCCCGCGCTGCGCCTGATCGAGGAGCGCGGCGAGTTCGTCCGCGCCGTCCACTCCGTGGGCGCCCCGCTGGAGCCCGGCCAGCAGGACGTGCCCTGGCCGTGCAACTCCACCAAGTACATCTCGCACTTCCCCGAGACGCGCGAGATCTGGTCCTACGGCTCCGGCTACGGCGGCAACGCGCTCCTCGGCAAGAAGTGCTACGCGCTGCGCATCGCCTCGGTGATGGCCCGCGACGAGGGCTGGCTCGCCGAGCACATGCTGATCCTCAAGGTCACCTCGCCCGAGGGCGCCTCGCACTACGTCGCGGCGGCCTTCCCGAGCGCCTGCGGCAAGACCAACCTGGCCATGCTCCAGCCGACCATCCCCGGGTGGAAGGTCGAGACGGTCGGCGACGACATCGCGTGGATGCGCTTCGACTCCGAGGGCCAGCTGCGCGCGATCAACCCCGAGGCCGGCTTCTTCGGCGTCGCGCCCGGCACCGGCGCCAAGACCAACGCCAACGCCATCGAGACGCTGTGGGGCAACAGCATCTTCACCAACGTCGCCCTGACCGACGACGGCGACGTGTGGTGGGAGGGTCTCACCGAGGAGCCCCCCGCGCACCTGACCGACTGGAAGGGCCGCTCCTGGACGCCGGACTCCCCGGAGCCCGCCGCCCACCCGAACTCGCGGTTCACCACCCCGGCCGGCCAGGCGCCCACCATCGCCGACGAGTGGGAGGACCCGGCGGGCGTGCCCATCTCGGCCATCCTCTTCGGCGGGCGCCGCGCCACCGCCGTCCCGCTGGTCACCGAATCCCTGAGCTGGCAGCACGGCGTCTACCTGGGTGCCAACGTCTCCTCCGAGAAGACCGCCGCCGCCGAGGGCACCGTCGGCGAGCTGCGCCGCGACCCGTTCGCCATGCTGCCCTTCTGCGGCTACAACATGGGCGACTACTTCGCCCACTGGGTGCGGATCGGCCAGCAGGCCGACCAGGCCAAGCTGCCGAAGATCTTCTACGTCAACTGGTTCAAGAAGGACGCCGACGGCCGCTTCGTGTGGCCCGGCTTCGGTGAGAACAGCCGCGTCATCAAGTGGATCGTGGAGCGCCTGGAGGGGCGGGCCGACGCGGTCCCCACCCCGATCGGCAACGTCCCGGCCGCCGACGCGATCGACACCGAGGGCCTGGACCTGTCCACCCGGGAGCTGGAGTTCCTCCTGGAGGTCGACCGCGACATCTGGAAGCAGGAGGCCGCCCTGGTCCCGGAGTTCTTCAAGACCTTCGGCGACCAGCTGCCCAGTGAGCTCTGGGACGAGTACCACGCCCTGCTGGACCGTCTCGGCCAGTAGGACATCCCTGGCCGGTCCCCCCTTTCCGTGCAACGGACCGGCCGAAGGGGCGCGGGCACATGTGCCCGCGCCCCCGACGCGTGTGTACGGAACCGCTCAGGCGGCGGCCGGGGTGCGGGAGCCCAGGCGGGCGAACACCACGTGGGCGGCCGCTCCGACCAGGGCACCCAGGAGCCAGGCGTAGCCGGACAGGCCGGAGAGCGCGGGCACCCACACGGTCGCCACGGAGAACACCGAGGCCAGCACGAACGCCGACAGGGCGCGCATGTTCCAGCCGCGGGTGTAGTGGTAGGCGCCGGTCGGCGAGGTCGAGTAGAGGTCGCTGACCACCATGCGACGACGCCGGATCAGGTAGTAGTCGGCGACGATGATCCCGTAGAGCGGGGCCAGGACCGCGCCCAGGGTGTCGACGAAGGCCGCGATCCCGATCTGTTCGATGAAGCCGACCCACAGGCCGCCGATGACGAACGCCACCGCGGCGGTGATCAGTCCCCCGGTGCGCGCACTGATCTTCGACGGCGCCAGGTTGGCCAGGCCGTAGGCGGGCGGGACGAAGTTGGCCACCACGTTGATGCCGACCGTGGCCACGAAGAAGGTCAGCGAGGCGACCACGGTGAGCCAGATGTTGTCCACCCGCTCCACGATGTCGGCCGGGTTGGTCAGCGCCTCACCATGCAGCACCGCGGTCCCGGCGGTGATGAACAGCGCCAGGAACGAGAACAGCGCCAGGCTCACCGGGAGCCCCAGGAGGTTGCCCCGGCGCATCGCCTTCTCGGTGCGCACGAACCGTGAGAAGTCGCCGTAGTTGATGACCACGGCCGCGAAGTAGGCCACCATCGTGCCGACGATCGCCGAGAACGCCGCCACGGGGCCGCCCTCGTAGTCGCCGCCGCCGGCGAACACCTGGCCGATCTCGGAGAACAGGCCGTTGCCGGCCTGGGCCCAGATGACCGCCAGCAGCACGATCATGACGATGTACACGGCCGGTCCGGCCCAGTTGAGGAAGTTGCCGATCCAGGCGATGCCGCGGATGAACAGCGCGACCTGGAACGCCGCGACGATGGTGTACGACACCCACCCGACCAGGGACATGCCCAGGAACGTGGTCTCCGGCCCGGGGCCGAACAGGGCGGTGATCAGCAGCGCGATCGCGGTCGAGGCCAGGTAGGTCTGCGCCCCGAACCAGAAGATCGCCACCACGCCCCGGACCAGGGTGGGGAACTGGGAACCGTGCACGCCCAGACTCGCGCGGGCCATCACCGCGAACGGGATGCCGTACCGCACGCTCGGTCGGCCGACGAGGTTGACCAGCACCATGACGATCAGCCCGGAGAGCACGATCGCCGCGAACACCGACCACCCGTTCAGCCCGTAGGAGATGAACAGCGTGGCGGCCAGCGTGTAGCCGAACAGGCTCTGGATGTCGTTGGACCAGACGTTGAAGATCTCGAAGGCGCCCCACCCCCGCTTCGACACGGGCAGGGGAGCGAGGTCATCGTTGTACAGGCCCGGGTCCGGGTCGTGGACGTCGAGGGACTCGGCGGGCAGTGGCTCCCGCGCGGTGGTGGTGTCGGGTTTCATGGTCGTGCTCCAGTGGAGGGTAGGGGCCGGTGGCGCGGGGACGGGTGTCCGCGCGGCGGGTGGAGGGGGTCAGATGTCCTCGCGCCCGGTGGCGCGGTCGGCCAGCCGGTCGGTCGGCACGAGGTCGAATCCGCCGGTGTCGGGGTCGTGCACCCAGCTGCGCCCGGTGCTGGTGGCCAGGAAGTCGTCCGGCCCCGACGGGGAGAGCTCCGCCTGCGGGAAGCGCGGCAGGATCCACACCCGCATGAGCACGAGGTAGACCGTGAAGGCGATCGGGAAGCCGATGACGTAGGCGTAGTCGAGGGCGAACAGGGCGGCGACGGAGGCGGTGCCCCAGGCGATCAGTGCCGCCGGGTTGACGCCCCGGACGTAGCGGTACTGGCCGTCGGAGCGGAACAGGTGCGGCACGTTGAGGCGGCGCCGGCGGATGAGGTGGAAGTCGGCGATCATGATCCCGGCGATCGCCGCGATGAAGCCGCCGTAGTAGCTGAGGAACGTGAAGAGGTTGTCCAGCAGCAGCCACGGCATGACGGCGGTGGCGACCACGCCGGCCATGACCACTCCGTACCGGTAGGACAGCCACGGGGCCAGGGCGTTGACGAAGTTCAGCGCCGCCGGCACGACGTTGGCCGCGGTGTTGGTCGACCACTGGGCCAGCACGATCATCACCAGCAGGATGCCGAGCACGAAGCCCGTGCTCTCGCCCTGGATGACGTCGATGGGGTTCCAGTTCCCGGTGACGATGACCGAGACCGCGCCGATGAACGCGATCCACATCTGCATCACCGGCAGCACCACGAACTGCGCGATGAGGATGTTGCGGTTGCGGCGCAGGAAGCGGCGCTCGCCGGAGGGCGTGGCCACGAACCGGGTGATGTTGGGGATGTCGACGGAGACCGGCGCCCACACCGCCATGTTGACGATGAACAGTGCCGCGAGCGAGGTGTCGCCGCTGCCCGCGAACGTCCAGATGTTGGCTCCCTCCAGCTCGGCGATGCCGTCGAGCGTGAAGTACATCCACAGGGAGATGGCCAGGATGCAGGGCGCGGCGACGGCGGCCAGGCGCTCGATCGCCTTGATGCCCAGGGCCACGTTGATCACCTGGACCACCAGGAACACCGCGTACCACAGCGGCCACGAGCTGAACCCGGTCCAGTACTCCACGAGCCCGTTGATGGCCAGCGCGCCCAGGTAGGTCTGGATGCCGAACCAGCAGGCGGCGACGATCCCGCGCGAGACGGAGGGCAGGTGGGTGCCGATGGTGCCGAACGGCGCGCGCAGGTAGACGGCGAAGGACAGGCCGTGCTCGGTGCCGATGTCGGCGGTGAGGGTCATGACGATCGCGAGCGTCATCGTGGCCGTGAGGACGATGGCCATGACCACGGGCAGGGTCACACCGCCCTCGACACCGTTGGCGCCGTACTGGAAGGTCACGATGACCACGGCCAGCCCGACCCAGATCCAGATGAAGCCCCACAGCCCGATGGGGCGCTGGGTCAGCCAGGTGGGCAGGATCGACTCTTCGAGGAGGTGGTCGGCCGGGCGGTCGGCCGATCGCGGAGGAACGGACGGTTGTTCCATGGGGGGATGACTCCTTCGCTCTGCTCAGGGCAGTTCGAGCGCGGCGCCCAGGCGGGGCGGGGGCGCGGACGCTGGGACGGCGGCCGTGGACGCGGTCGGCACGGCTCGGGTGTGCAGGGGCCAGCCGGTCACGGCCTTGGGACGGGGCCGGGCGTAGGTGCGGATCTTGCTCGTGGACAGGCCCAGGCGCACGAGGGACTCGGCCAGGGGGACCGCCGCGGTGACACCGTCGATGACGGGGACGTCGGTGGCGGCGCGGACGGCCTCGTCCAGTCCGGCCATGCCGGCGCATCCCAGGCAGACGACCTCGGCGCCGTCCTCCTCGACGGCGGCGCGGGCCTGCGCGGCGACGGCGGCTGTGGCGGCCGCGCGGTCGCGCTCGATGTCCAGGACGCCCAGGCCGCTGGAGCGGACGGAGGCGCAGCGGCCGTCGAGGCGGGCCAGGGCCAGCCGGTCCAGGATCTGCGGGACGGTGCGGTCGAGGCTGGTCACCACGGAGTAGCGGCGCCCGACGAGGCAGGCCAGGTGCGCGGCGGCCTCGGTGATGTCGATGACGGGGACGTCGCAGAGTTCCTGGAGCCCTTCGCGGCCGTGTTCGCCGAACCCCGCCTGGACGACGGCGTCATAGGGTTCGTCGAAGGAGACGACGCGGTCCATCACGGCGACGGCGGACAGGTAGCTCTCGAAGTTGCCCTCCACGGACTCCGGGCCGAAGAAGGGGGTGAGCGGCACGATCTCGGTGCCGGGCGCGGCCACCGACCGTGCCTGGCCGGCGATCACCTCGGTGACGGAGTCGGTGGTGTTGACGTTCACCAGCAGGATGCGCATCCTCGTCCTTCCGCACTGCGGGGCTTGGTCCGTGGCGCTCGCGCGGGTGCGCGCGGCGGCCCTGTCCGGGGAGTTCTGTGTCGTGGATCACTCCTTGGGAACACCGTAGGCTTGTGAAGCTATAACTTCAACATCCCTAAAGCAATCACTTCACGGGCTCGCTACGTAGACTTAACACCGCTATGACGAGCCCCTCTGCAGACCCTCCCGGCACCGACCACGACGAGCAGCGGATCGGCGGTCGCATCCGCGCCCTGCGCAACGCGCGCGGACTCTCCCTGCGCGCGCTCGCCGACAGGCTGGACATCAGCGCCAGCGCGCTGTCCCAGATCGAACGCGGCAAGATGCGCCCGTCGGTGACGCGCCTGTACCAGATCATGTCCGAGCTGGGCGAACCCATGTCCGCGGTCTTCGAAGGCGAGGAGGAGGCGTCGCCCGACGGGGACGGCCCCGGATGGAACGGGCCGCCGGTGGCGGAGGGGGCTCCGGAGGCGCCTCCCTCGCGGGTGCTGTCCGACCACGTGGCGGTCACCCGGGCCGACGACGCGGCCGTGCTGGAACTCCACCACGGGGTGCGCTACCGGCGGCTCACGCCGGAGCAGGTCCCCGGCATGAGCTACTTCGAGTCGACCTACCCGCCGGGTGCCTTCTCCAGCCAGAACGCGGAGTACGTGCGCCACAGCGGCCACGAGGTCGGCCTGGTGGTGAGCGGCGAGCTGGTGGTGGACACCGGGTTCGACACCCACCGGCTCGGTCCGGGCGACACCATCTCCTACCCCTCGACCACGCCGCACCGCATCTCCAACCAGTCCGACGTCCCCGCGGTCGCGATCTGGCTCAACCTGCCCTGATCCGGGGCGGCGGTTCCGCTGCCCGATCCGGCTTGTGCGATGGCGATGCCAGCTTGCTGCAAGGTTTCAGAAAAGTCGTGGAAACTCTTGCAGAAGTGAGCGGGGTCTCATTAGCGTGCCGGTGAACACCCCGTGCTCACCTGAGAGGACCGGCACCCCCTATGAGGCCCCCGCACCCCCCGCCCGCGCGCTCGCGCACCGGACCCCGTGTCCCGCACGCCACCGGTGCCGTCCGCACCGCGACCTCCGGACTCCTCGTCCTGGCCCTCGCCGTCCCCCTGCTCTTCGGCCCCGCGGCGAGCGCCGCGGCCCTCCCGGTTCCGGCCGAGCCCGGCGGGCAGGACGTGGGCGTGGACCTCACCGAACAGCGCGCCCACTGGATCGACCGCACGACCGTGCTCTGGCCGGGCGGCACCGACCCCGAGCACACCTACACCCTCGTCTCCGCCGCCGACGGCGGCCTCGACCCCGCGGACGGGGAACCCGCCGCCGACACGGTCCTCGACCTGACCCCCGACCCGGAGGGCCCCGACGGCGACCAGCGCGCGGCCTGGCCGCACCTGGCCTACCTGGCGGCCCTGACCGTGGAGGGCGCCAACCGCCCGCGGGTGGCCGACGCGCTCACCGGGCAGCTCGCCGTCGTGGAGCGCGACGGCGAGGGCACGGTCACCGCCGCGACCGGTGTCCAGATCCCCGGCGTGCTGGACGACGTCTACGCGGACGCGGCCGACGCCGACCTCGGCGCCGTCTGGGACTCCCGCGGACGCCCGACCGTCTCGCTGTGGGCGCCCACCGCCCGGTCCGTCAGCCTGGAGCTGTACGACGACGCCACCGCGGACACCCCGCGCACCGTGGACATGCGGCGCCATCCCAGGACCGGCGTGTGGTCGGTCAAGGGCCGCCCGGACTGGTCGGGGCTCTACTACACCTTCGACGTGCGGGTGTTCTCCCCCTCCGCCGACGAGGGCCGGGGCGCCGTCGTGGACAACCGCGTCACCGACCCCTACAGCGTCTCGCTGTCCACCGGCTCCACCCGCTCCCACCTGGTCGACCTCACCGACCCGGAGCTGGCCCCCGACGGCTGGTCGGACCTGGCCAAGCCCGCCGCCGTGCCCCCCGAGGCGGCGGCGGTCCACGAACTCCACGTGCGCGACCACTCGGCCTCCGACGCGACCGTTCCCGAGGAGCTGCGCGGCACCTACGCGGCGTTCGGGCGGCCCGGATCCGCGGGTATGCGCGAGCTCGCCGCCCTGGCCGAGGACGGCGTCGACTACGTCCACCTGTTGCCCGTCTTCGACATCGGCTCGGTGCCCGAGGACCCGGCCGACCGCGCCGAGCCCTCCTGCGACCTGGACGCCTTCGCGCCCGACTCCGAGGAGCAGCAGGCGTGCGTCGCCGGGGTGCGCGCCACGGACGCCTTCAACTGGGGCTACGACCCGTACCACTACACGGCTCCCGAGGGCTCCTACGCCACCGACCCCGAGGGCGCGGCCCGCGTCACCGAGTTCCGGCAGATGGTGGCGGGCCTCAACGGCGCCGGACTGCGCGTGGTCATGGACGTGGTCTACAACCACACCCACCAGGCCGGACAGGACGAGCAGTCGGTCCTGGACCGGATCGTGCCCGGCTACTACCACCGCCTGGACGCGGACGGCGGCGTGGCCACGTCCACGTGCTGCCCCAACACGGCGCCCGAGCACCTCATGATGGGCAGGCTCGTCGTGGACTCGGTGGTCACCTGGGCCCGTGACCACAAGATCGACGGCTTCCGCTTCGACCTCATGGGACACCACCCCAAGCAGAACATGCTGGACGTGCGCGCGGCGCTGGACGGGCTCACGCTGGAGGAGGACGGGGTCGACGGGTCGTCGGTCCTGCTCTATGGCGAGGGATGGAACTTCGGCGAGGTCGCCGACGACGCCCGCTTCGAGCAGGCCACCCAGGCGAACATGGCCGGGACCGGCATCGGGACGTTCAACGACCGGCTGCGCGACGGCGTGCGCGGTGGCGGGCCCTTCGACCAGGACCCGGGCGTGCAGGGCTTCGGCTCGGGGCTCTACACCGACCCCAACGGATCGCCCGCCAACGGGACCGAGGAGGAACAGCTCGCGCGACTGCTCGGCTACCAGGACCTCATCAAGGTGGGGCTGGCGGGCAACTTGCGCGACTATCGGTTCACGGACTCCTCCGGCCGGGAGGTGACCGGCGCGGAGGTGGACTACAACGGCGCGCCGGCCGGGTACACCCTGGCCCCGGGCGAGGCCGTGACCTACGTGGACGCCCACGACAACGAGACCCTGTACGACGCGCTCGCCTACAAGCTGCCGCAGGACACCCCGATGGACGACCGGGTGCGGATGCAGGCGCTGTCCCTGGGAACCGCGGTGTTCGGGCAGGGCACGGTGTTCGTGCACGCCGGCAGCGAGAGGCTGCGCTCGAAGTCGCTGGACCGCAACTCCTACGACTCCGGTGACTGGTTCAACCGGCTGAACTGGGACTGCGCCGACGGCAACAACTTCGGCGTGGGGCTGCCCCCGGCCTGGGACAACGAGGACAAGTGGGACTACGCCCGGCCGCTGCTGGCCGACCCGGCGCTGGTCGCGGACTGCGCGGCCATCGAGGACAGCCGGGAGCGCTTCGGCGAGATGCTGCGGATCCGCGCGTCCACCCCGGCGTTCTCGCTGGGCACGGCCGAAGCGGTCCAGGAACGCGTGTCCTTCCCGACCAGCGGAGCCGGGGAGCTTCCCGGCGTCATCACGATGCACGTCGACACCGCCGGGCTGGAGGGCGGGTGGTCGTCGGTGACGGTCGTGTTCAACGCGACCCCCGAGACGGCGGAGCAGAGCGTGCCGACACTGGACGGCGCTGACGTGACCCTGCACCCGGTGCAGGAGGAGTCCGCCGACGAGGTCGTGCGCACCGCGTCCTTCGCCGCGGACGGCGGGACGCTGACCGTCCCGCCGCGCACCGTCGCCGTGTTCGTGGCGGACTGACCCGCGAGCGGCGCCGACGGCCCCGGGGGGAGCGCGCCCCCGGGGCCGTCGGCGCGGAGGTTCTCCGGCGGGGCGTGCGCCTGGCGGCAGCACCTGAGCGGATGCCCGGGAAGGCGGTGGAGGCCGCGTCGGGTGACGCGGGCAAGGCCCCGGTCCGGCGGGGTCACGGCGCGGTGGACACGGGGCGGCGGTCGGCCGAGGGGCCGGCCGTCCGCTACCGGCGCGGGGTCAGGGCCGGTTCGTCGTGAGGCTGAGCAGGAACGAGGCCCAGGCGTCGGTGGAGTAGGGGATGTGCCCGAGGGCCCGGTGTCCGGTGTCCCGGACGAGGACGCTCGATCCCTCGGCCACCTCGACGCAACGGCCTTCCTGGGCGCTGTAGCTGCTCTTGTGCCAACGGGGCTCACGTGTGGTCATCGAGTTCTTCCTTGGCCTTCCTGATCAAATCCCGGCTCAAGCGGGGAGAGAGCGCCTCGGACTGCAGGATGCCGAAGAGCATGGCGCAGTGTTGCACCTGCATCATGTCATCCATGAACTGCTCGCCCTTCATGTGTTCGGCGGAAGCGACCATCGGCCGGTCGGGGAACGCGTAGACGCAGAAGGGACCCGATCCTCCCGGGTGGCAGTCGGCGTCGTCCGGGATCACCTGGATCCGGAAGCGGCCCGCGTCGAGCAGGGCGAGGACGGTGTCGAGCTGGCCGCGCAGGACGTCGCGCCGACCGCCGACCACGCGTCGGAGCACGTACTCCTCGACGACGATCGACACGACCGGGGCCGGATCCTTGTCCAGGTTGCGCCGGCGCTTGGCCCGCGCCTCGACCATCTGGTCGATCTCCTTGGCCGAGCGCCAGGGGCCGGTGTCCAGGAGCAGCGCCCTGGTGTACTCCTTCGTCTGCACCAGGCCCGGGAAGACCAGCGGCTGGTACTCGCGCAGTTCCGTCACATTCGCCTCAAGCTGCTCGACCTCCTCATAGGACTCCGGTAGTACCTCGGGTGAATTCGCCCGGCCCCACGCGCGCAGAACGACACCGGACGTGCCGAAGAGCTCGTCCAGTTCAGCGGCCTGCTGTTCCTGGAGTCCCCGCGTGCCGCGCTCCCAGGCCGAGACCGTCGACTGCACCACGCCCAACTCCCGCGCCACCTGGCCCTGCGTCTTGCGCGCTCGTCTGCGGGCGGCCACGATCTCCCTGCCCAGCCGCCGCCAGGCGGGTTTGGTCTCTCGCTCCACGTAGCGCACTCCAACTCCGTGTCATCGCCAATAGCGCCAATGCAAGACGACACGGCCACCGCATACCGCAGATAACGACCAACTGTGACTCTTTGGTGATGTTCGGGGTGCGCGGTCCCGGATTCGGTCAGTGTGGTGCCTATCGACGAACACAGGGAGGTTCGCGTGGGGACTGTGCTCCGGAGGGAAGTGCGCCGCGTCGTGCCGCGGGCCGGGGGCGCCGCGGGTGAGGGGGCCGCGTGACCGCCACCGACCGGCTCCCGTCCCGGACGGTCCGTCGGGGGCGCGACCTGCTGACCACCCGCGAGGTGGCGGACCTCCTCCGTGTCCGGCCGGTGACCGTGGCCCTGTGGGCGCGGGCCGGGAAGGTGCCCTCGGTGCCGATGGGGGACGGCGGCGTGGGCCACCCGCGCGACCAGGTACTCGACCTGGTGGAACGCGGCGACGCCCTGGCCGAGGCGCTGGGTGCGCTGGAGGCCGTGCGGGAGCTCGCGCTGAGCATCGGCGCGGTGGCCGAGGCCGCCGACATCCGCAGGCTGATCGACACCCTTCGGCCCTGAGCCGGGCCGTGCCCGGCACCTTCCGATCTCCCCGCCCGCGCGTACGAGGGGCCGCGCGGGCGGGGAGCACACACGGGCCGGGTGCGCCGGGTCGCACGGGCAGGGGCGCGCGGGGGCCGTCCTTTCCCGGTTTTCTCTGCAGAGGACGCGTACCCGGCGGAAGTTGAATACGGAACATTCGTCGGACGCACCGCTGCGAACTGCGGTCATGGCGTTCGGGTGCGTTTCTCTAGGGAAAACTCCGATCCTGTTCGACAGGTGTTCGTATAATGACATCTAACTTACAGTGACGATGTCGTTTGTGTGTTGCCCTCTGGGGAATATCGGAAATGAAGAAGTCCGCGGGAGGAGTGGCCGACCGCCCCGGATGTACTCCCCTCTGACCTTGGTGGAGTTCATGAAACACCACGTCGAAGCCACTGTCCGCCGTTCTCATCGTGACGGGTCCGCCCAGGGGCCGGGCGTCGCTCCCGCGTCCGGAAAACCTCCCGGAGTGCCTGGGACGGTCACGTACTTCGGGTGCACGAATGGCGCTTGTCGTGCCGTTGTCGCCGGTCGGGCGAGAGTTGGGTCCGGGGTGGGGGGTTCGATTGTCTGACGCCCTGTGGGTGGTCGGCGACGCCTGCCCCACTGCCCTTCCCTGCCCCGGGGTGCGCACTCTCGGGGACATCCACCGCGCCCTTTCCATCGGCGAACTCCGTCACGTCCGCCTCGTGCCCTCGCTCGGCGTGGGCCCCCTGGACTGGGACCATCTGGCCGACCGGGTCGCCGGAGCGGGCCTGGTCGGCTCGGTCACCCTGGCCGCACCGCCGCCCCGTCCCGTCGCGCGGGCTGAGGTCTCCGTGCCCGCCCAGGAGGACGTGGTCGTGGCCGCGCCCTGGATCGACGACGGCACGGTCGAGTTCGCGCTCGCCGTCGCGGACGGCAACCGCGTCATGCGCGAGCACGCGGGCCGCGGCCGACAACTGCCCGGCGAACTCCTCGTCGAGGCCGCCATCCAGGGGTTGACCTGGGCGGCCAGGGCGCTCTACCCGGTCGAGCGCGGCCAGCCGCCGGTCCAGCCCGTCCTCTACGGCTTCGGGTTCGAGTTCCACCGACCCCTGTTCTGGCTGCCGGTGACCGTACGGATCACGCTCTCCGAGACCGGTCCGCCCGACCCCCGGCGCAGGCCGCTCACGGCCGAGATCGCCTACCTCCAGAGGGACCGCACGTGCGCGCGGGGCCATGTCGGCTTCCAGGCGTGTGACCCGCGCTCCGTCCAGGACACCGAGTCGGCCCAGTCCCGGGCCGTGGGCGCCCCGCCGGCGCGCCGTCCGGGGCGGACCGCTGGGGAGGGGGCGTGACGGCGCAGGCCGGGTGGGTCCGAGGCGGTGTCGGGCGCGGAGCCGGCGGTCCCCGGTATCCGGGGCGCCGGGACGGACCTCCGCGTACCCGGGACCAACGGGGACCCGCGTCATCCGCTGGGCGGACGACCGGTCAGCGTCGTGTCCCGGCAGGTCAGGACATGTACGAAAGGTCGGGGTAGGGAGTCGGTGATTCTCGGTGACGTTTCGGGTCTTCCCCGGAAACCCCGTCCGGTTCCGTGTTACGCATGTACCCGTCCTGTGCCGCGACTCCCTGGGAACCCCATGCTGACGTTCTTCGCCCTTCTCGCTGTCCTGGCCGCGATGGTCGGTGGCGCCGTTCTGGCCGCCTGGCGGTTTCGGATCGCCGACGACTTCTCCGGGGGCGCGGTCGGCATCATCATCGCGCCCTGCGTGCTGTCGTTGTACCTCGTCGCGGCCGCGATGGCCGTGGTGATCGGCTGGGAGGACTACAAGGCGGCCGAGGACGGCCTGATCGCCGAGGCCCAGGCCGCCCAGGAGCTGTACTGGAGTAGCACGGCCTTCCCCGAGGAGGAGGGCGCGGCCGTGCGCGACCACCTGCGCACCTACCTGACCACGGTGGTGGAGGAGGACTGGCCGCGGATGGAGGCCCGTGGAGAGCTGAGCGGGCAGGGGGACGACGACCTCGCCGCCCTGTCCGCCTCCGTGCGGGTGCTGTCGGTGTCCGACAGCGGAGACGGACTGGACCGGCTGACCGCGCGCCAGGAGGCGACCGAGCTCAATCAGGCCCGGGGGGAGCGGGCCGACGCGGCCGGGGACGGGATCCCGCTGGTCCTGACGGTGATCTCGGTGACGACGGCGGTGGTCGTCGCGGTGCTGCCCTTCGCGATGATCAAGCAGGGGTCCCGGGTGGCCTACTTCTGGGCCGCGGTGAACCTGGCGTTCGTGTTCGCCACGATCGCGCTGCTGTTCTCCATGGGCACCCCGTACTCCGGCGTGCTGGCCAACGACGCGGGCGGCATCGAGGAGGCGATCGCCGGCTTCGACCGCGCCGACCTCGCACTGGGGTCCCGGTAGGCCGATCCGTCCCGCCGAGGACCGGCGGGACGGGCGGAACACGCCCTAGCGGTGGGCGCGGGCCGCGGCGGCACGCCCGGCCCCGCCCGCGGCCCCGACCGCGACGATCGTGACGACCACCATCGTGCGCATCGGAGTGAACACACCCGCGGCCTGGGCCTGGGCGGGCGCGGCGGTGTCCACCAGGAGTTCCCGGACGGCCTCCGAGGGCTCCGCGGGCGGTGCGGGGGCGGGGGTCGGCTCCGGCCGCTGTTCGGAGACCGCCTCGGTGCCCGGCTCCGGGGCCGCTCCGGGTTCGGGTCCGGTCCCCGGGGCGGACGGGGGGAGGACCTCCCCCGGCTCGTCGGGGGCGGCCGGGGGCGCCTCCCGCCGGGGCGGTGGCGCCGGCTCCTCCGGCTCGACGGGCTCCGGGGGCGGTACGGGTGGCGCGGGCTCCGGCGGTGGTGCGGGACAGGTCGGCGCACGCCCCGCGTGCACGACCACGCGCGCTCCGCCCGCGCACACCAGGACGTGCTCGGGCGCGACGTCGACGTACGCGCCCGGAGTGTCCACGCGCACCCCGCCCGGGCGCACGTCCACCTGGTGGGTGCCGTCGTCGACGTGCACTCCGGCCGGGTCGGCGCCGACGGTCGGGTCGCTTCCCCGGGCGAGCGCGGGAGCGGCACCGCAGGCGAGGACGAGCAGCCCCGCGGACAGCAGACAGGACAGAGCTGTGACGGGGGATCGGCGGTCGAGGGTAGTCACGGAGTGATCGTACGTGTCCGCTGCGTGGTGCCGGGGGCGTTCGGCACAGGTGGGCAGGATCTCAGGGAGAGTGCAGCCGCAGGACCGCGTGTTCGGCCCAGTCCGGCGGCCGGGTCGACCACGACACCGTCATCATCGTCGCGAACGCCAGGGGGATCGTCCAGGCGGCGGGCTGAGCGAGCAGCACCGCCCCCCAACCGCCGGGCGTCGGCAGCAGGATCGACCAGCCGACCGCGCCGGTGGCGGTCACCGCGCCGACCGTCAGACCCGCCGCTGCACCGGGCAGCGTGAGCCGCCGCCACCAGATCCCCAGGACGAGCAGCGGGCAGAACGTCGACGCGGCCACGGTGAAGGCCCACACCACCAGCACGTTGATGTCGATGCGCTGGGCCGGCAGGGCCAACAGCACCGCCACGCACGCGCCCACCGCGACGGCCAGGCGCAGGCGGGGCACACTGCCCTGGAACAGGTCGTGCGACAGACCGCCCGCGAGCGCGAGCAGCAGGCCCGACGACGTCGACAGGAACGCGCCGAACGCCCCCGCCGCCACCAGCGCGGTCAGGACCGCGCCGACCGATCCCGGCACGGCCTGGGCCGGCAGCACCACGGCCACCGTGTCGGTGCCCTGGAACAGGACCAGGTGGGGCGTCAGGACCCGGCCGAGGAGCCCGTACACGGCGGGGAACACGTAGAACAGGCCGAGCAGCGCGATGACCCCGACCGCGACCCTGCGCGCGATCCGGGCGCTCGGGCTCGTGTGGAAGCGCATGATGACGTGCGGCAGGCCCATACAGCCCGCCGTGATCGCGAGCAGCGTCGACCACGTCTCGAACAGCGGATACCCGCCCACGTGGAGCAGCGGGGTGCTCCAGGCCCGGCCGCCCAGTTCCGGCAGGCCGTCGGGCCTGGGCACCGCGGCGCCCTCGGGGAACACGTACTCGGTCCCCGCGGGCACCGTGTGCTCGCCCTCGTTCAGGGCGACCGTACCGCCGTCCCGGTCGGTGACCTCCACCGGCTCGTCCAGGGTGAACCGGGTCCCCACGGTGAACTCGACCGGCGTGGTGTCGGGGAAGTGCGTGCCCCACTCCGGGTGCAGCGCCTCGGCCCGGGTCTCGACCCCCGCCGTCACCACCAGGAACAGCGCCGGCCCGCCGATGAAGGCCAGCTTCACGACGTAGTGGAAGGCCTGCACGTAGGTCGCCGACCGCATGCCGCCCGCCGCGATCGAACCGCTCACCACGAGCCCGGCCAGGACCACGCCGACCCAGTAGGGGGTGCCGCTGACCAGGCTCAGCACCACACCGGCGCCCTTGAACTGGGGCACCAGGTACAGCAGCATGATGACCAGCACCACCAGTCCGCAGAGCTTGCGGAGCCGGGGCGCGCCCAGGCGGTACTCGGCGAAGTCGGGCACCGTGAACGCCCCCGACCGGCGCATCGGCCCGGCCACCAGGGCGACCACCGCGACGTAGCCCGCGGTGAAGCCCACCGCGTACCACATGGTGCCGAGCCCGTTCTTGAGCAGGAGCCCCGCCAGTCCCAGGATCGAGGCCGCGGACAGGTACTCGCCCGCGATCGCCATCGCGTTCCACGTCGGGGACACCCGGCGCGACGCCACCAGGAAGTCCGACGTGGAGCGGGCCGCGCGCACCCCGTACACGCCGACGATCAGGCTCGTCGCCAGCACGAGGCCGATGGCCAGGACCGCGATCACGTCCGCCGCCCGCGGCCGTGGTCACGGCCGTCGCCGGAGTCGCGGCGGGCCCGGTCGGCGACCGCCTCGGCACGGTCCTCGGCGCGCTCGGCGGTGCGGGTGTGCCACAGGCCCAGGAAGAACAGAGCGGGGTACACCGCCGTCGTCAGCAGCAGCCAGGACAGCGGGACGCCCGCCCAGCGGATCTCGCTCAGCTGCGGCGCGGCCGCGAAGGCACCGCTCATCCCGAACAGCAGGACCGACAACAGGACCACCGTGCGCAGTGCCGTCCGCCGCTGGACGCGGAACAGCCGTCGCGCCGCCTCGGTGTCCACCGGCTCGGGGATCGGCAGCAGGTGCTGCGCGGGCCGGTTGCCCCGCGCCAGCGCGATGCGGGTCTGCGGACTGGTCAGCTTCTCCCGGCGCGGACTCATGGCGACTGCCGCGGCTGCTGGTCCGGCTCACCGTCCCGGGGGCGCGCCGTGGGGCCCGGGGGGTTGGCGGCCCGGCCGCCCAGCTGGTCGCGGCGGGCCGCCTCCAGCAGTTGGGCGCGCAGGTGGCGCCCGTGCCTGCGGCTCACCGGCACGTCGCCGGCCGGTGTGCCCGCGACCAGGCCCGAGGACGAGGTGACGCGCAGATCGCGCACCCACGGGATGGCGATGAGGTAGCCGCGGTGCACGCGCACGAACCCCGCCGACGCCCACACCTCCTCCAGGTACGACAGCGACAGGCGGATCAGGTGGCCGCCGTCGGCGGTGTGCAGCCGCACGTAGTCGCCCTGCGCCTCGACGAACTGCACGTCGTCGCGCTTGACGAACACCGTGCGGCGCCCGGTGTCGATCTGCACCACGTGCATGTCCTCGGCCGGCGGAGCGGCCCCGCCCGTACTCCGCAGCTGCGCGATACGGCCGACCGCCTCGGCCAGCCGCTCCGGGCGGATCGGTTTGAGCAGGTAGTCCACGGCGCCGATTCCGAACGCCTCCACGGCGTGGGCCTCGGAGGCGGTGACGAACACGATCGAGGGCGGCTCCGAGAGCACGCTCAGCACCCGCGCCACGTCCATGCCGTCCAGCCCGGGCATGAGGATGTCCAGGAACGCCGCGTCGATGGCGGTCGTGCCCAGCAGCCGCACCGCGGTCGCGCCGTTGTCCGCGACGAGGACCTCGGCGACCTCCGGCATGTCACCGAGCAGCGCGGCCATCTCCTGGCGGGTCGACGCCTCGTCCTCGACCACGAGCACCTTGAGTTCGGGCTTCACTGTGCCACCACCCCCCGGGTGAACCTCGGTACGCGCACGGTCACCTTCGTCCCTTCTCCCAGCGCGGTCTCGATCACCAGACCGTACTCGGGACCGTAGACCGTGCGCAGCCGCTGGTCGACGTTGGCCAGCCCCACGCTGCGCGACTCCGGGCCGGTGCCCGCCAGCAGTGACCGGGCCAGGTCGGGGTGCATGCCGATGCCATCGTCCTCGATCTCGATGACGCACAGCGGTCCCTCGCCGAAACCCGACACGCTGATGTGCCCGGCGCCCTCCTTGCGCTCCAGGCCGTGCCGGATCGCGTTCTCCACGATCGGCTGGACGACCAGGAACGGGATCGCCACCGGCAGGACCTCCGGCGCCATCCGCACGGTGATGTCCAACCGGTCGTGGAAGCGGGCCCGTTGGAGTTCGAGGTAGGTCTGGGTGGCCTCCAGTTCGTCGGCGACCGTCGCGTAGTCGCCGCGTTCGGCGAACCCGTAGCGCAGGTAGTCGGCGAAGTCCGAGAGCAGGTGCCGGGCGCGGTCCGGGTCGGTGCGTACCAGGGCGGCGATGACCGCGAGCGCGTTGTGCACGAAGTGCGGGGAGATCTGTGCGCGCAGGGTGCGCAGGTCGGCCGCGGCGATGCGGTCGCGCGTGCGGCGCAGGGCCGCGTGGTCCAGGCAGTCCGCCACCAGGGCCGCCGCCGCCTCGACGTCGGCCTCCGCGGGGCGGCCGGAGGCCACCAGGGCGCCGGCGATCTCGTTGGCCACGTTCAGCGGTACCGCGCACACCGCGCCGCCGTCGGGGAGGCGGGTACGGGCGCTGGCGCCGTACTCGAACACCTGGGCCAGTAGGCCCTCCACCTCGTCGGAGGAGGGCGAGGGGCCGTGGGAGGCCACCGGGCCGTCGAGGTCGGCCAGGACGACGCAGTCGGCGGCGAGCAGTTGGCGGAGCCGACGGGCCGCGGCGGGCACGCCCTTGCCGTGCAGTCCGTCCTGAAGGTCGACGCCCAGGGCGTGTACCTGGCGCATCAACTCGACGCTCGCCAGAGGGGCCGACGCCGGGCGCCGTCGGAAGGGGAGCTTCCACGACAGCCACCGATATGACACAGAACGACCCTATCCCAGACAGATGTGTCGGCGCTCACGTTGCTGTGCCGTCCTTCCGTGGGAGGCTGCGGCCGGAGGCCGTCCGTCGGGGGCGGTGGCCCGGCACCCCGTTGCGCGCCGCCGGGCGATGGCGGGCAAGGGGCGGGCCCACCGCCCGGGAGGAGAGCGGTGGGCCCGTTGGAGGAGGAACCGGGGGAGGCCGCCCGGGAACGGAGTGGACTCCCGGTTGGAGTGATCGGCCCCCATGGCCGACCCGGTTCCCGATGTGGACTAGTGGTCGGAGGCCTTCTCCGCCCCGGCGCCCGTGAGCGCCCGTACCTGGAGCATCGCGAACTTGTCGAAGTCGCGCTCCTTGGACATGAACGTTCCGACGACCGCGCAGAGCAGGCCCAGCGGCACCGACACCAGGGCCGGGTTCGGCATCGGGAACCAGGCGAAGTCGGCGGTCGGGATGAGCGCCTTCTCCGAACCGGACACGACCGGCGAGAAGAACACCAGGCCGACGGCGCTGATGAGGCCGCCGTAGATACCGGACACGGCGCCCGCCGTGTTGAACCGCTTCCAGAAGAGGCTGAGCAGCAGGGTCGGCAGGTTGGCCGAGGCGGCGATCGCGAAGGCCAGCGCGACCAGGAAGGCCACGTTGAGGCTCTGCGCGAAGATCGCCAGGACGATGGCGACCGCGCCGATGCCCAGGGCGGAGAGCTTGGCGACCCGGACCTCCTCGCGTCCGGGAGCCCTGCCCTTGCGCAGCACGGAGTTGTAGAAGTCGTGCGCGAGGGAGGACGAGGACGCGATGACCAGGCCGGCGACCGTCGACAGGATGGCCGCGAAGGCCGCCGAGGCGATCAGGGCGAGCAGGACCGACCCGGCGAGGTTGCCGCCGACCGCCTGTCCGACCGTCTCCGCCAGCTGCGGTGCGGCCGTGTTGCCCGCCGCGTTCTGGGCGGTGATGGCCTCGCGTCCCACCAGGGCCGCGGCGCCGAAGCCCAGCACCAGCGTCATCAGGTAGAAGGTGCCGATGAGGCCGATGCCCCAGTTGACCGACTTCCGGGCGCTCTGGGAGTCGGGAACCGTGTAGAAGCGGATGAGGATGTGCGGCAGGCCCGCGGTGCCCAGGACCAGCGCCATGCTGAGGCTGACCATGTCCAGCTTGTTCCACATGGTCGCCACCGGGTCGCCCGCGACCTCGACGCCGTAGCGCAGGCCGGGCTCCAGGAAGGCCGCGCCCTGGCCGCTGGCGTCGGCGGCGTCGCTCATGAGGGCGCCGAGGTTGAAGCCGTACAGGGACAGGGTGAGCACCGTCAGCAGGGCCGCGCCCGACATCAGGATGACGGCCTTGACGATCTGCACCCAGGTGGTGCCCTTCATGCCGCCGATGGTGACGTAGACGGTCATCAGCAGGCCGACGACGACGATGCCGACGATCTTGGCGGTGGCGGCGTCCATGCCCAGGAAGGTCTGGCCCTCCTGGATGCCGAGCAGCAGCGCGATGAGCGCGCCGGCGCCGACCATCTGCGCGAGCAGGTAGAAGATCGACACCGTCAGCGTGGAGACGGCGGCGGCGGTGCGGACCGGGCGCTGCTGCATCCGGTAGGACAGCACGTCGCCCATGGTGTAGCGGCCGGAGTTGCGCAGCAGCTCGGCGACGAGCAGCAGGGCGACCAGCCACGCCACCAGGAACCCGATGGAGTAGAGGAAGCCGTCGTAGCCGGCCAGGGCGATGAGTCCGGCGATGCCGAGGAACGACGCGGCGGACATGTAGTCACTGCCGATGGCCAGGCCGTTCTGGAGCGGGGAGAACCCGCGGCCGCCGGAGTGGAAGTCGGCGGCCGAGTAGCTGCGGCGGCTGGCCCAGACGGTGATGCCGAGGGTCGCCGCGACCATCAGGCCGAAGAGGACGAGGGTGACGAGCCGGCCGCTCTCGTTGACGGCCTCCTGCGCGAGCATCATCGCGTGCCCTCCTGGTTCTTCTGGCGGGCGTCGCTCTTGACGAGCTCCTCGCGCAGCTCGGTCGCCTGGGCGTCCAGCCTCTTGCGGGCGTAGCCCGTGTAGAGGATGGCGATCCCGAAGGTGGACACGAACTGGAGGATGCCGAAGACCAGCGCGACGTTGACGCTGCCGAAGAGGACGGTGCCCATGAAGTCGCGACCGAACGCGGACAGCAGCACGTAGAGCAGGTACCACGCCAAGAAGGCGATGCTCATCGGGAAGATGAACGAGTAGAGGCTCCGCTTGAGCGCGAGAAAGCGCGGGTCGCCGTGCATCGCGATGTAGGCCGCGTTGCTCGTCTGGTCCGGACCCGGCGGGTCCGATCCCTGGTTCTTCCTGTCGGTCGTCATGGTGCGAATCCTCCGGGGGGATTGGCGGAGAGGGTGATGTCGTGCGTGTTTCGGGGATGTGACCTGCGTTACTCGGAACTGTAAGGAGCGACACTCCGCACGTGGAGGGGGTGCGCCCCAATGCGCGCCGAACGCGGAGTGATGTCGCCGAGTGGTCGCCCAGTGCGCGATGAGCGGTCGCGTCGTGCGGTGAGCGGTCGGCGAGCGGTGGCCCGCGGTGATCCGTCTGACCGCGTTGTCCGGAACGCCCCCCGGGGGGCGCGGCGTTGTACCGTACGACCGGCCGCGGAGCCGGACCGTCCCAGAGGCCCGGCGGGCCCGGGGCGGAGGACGCTCATGCGACCCCGGACGAGGTGCGCCGTACCCGGTAGGACAAGACGGCGCGTACGTGCGCCCGCGTCCCCGGAGGTCCCCTCATGGCATGGCTCGTTCTGGTCGTCTCAGGTCTGCTGGAAACCGTCTGGGCGGTCGCGCTCGACGCGAGCCGCGGTTTCACCCGTCTGTGGCCGTCGGTGGTCTTCGGTGTGTCCCTCGTGCTCAGCATGGGCGGGCTCGCCTACGCGCTGCGCACCATTCCGGTCGGTACCGGGTACGCGGTGTGGGTCGGCGTCGGCGTGGTCGGTACCGCGCTGGCGGGGATGTTCTTCCTGGGTGAGGGCTTCAGCCTCCCCAAGCTGCTGTGCCTGATGCTGGTCGTCGTCGGCCTCGTCGGCCTCAAACTGCTCCACTGAAGCCGCTGGGCCCTCGGCGGGCGCCGGGCCCGACCGTGTCCGCTCCGTCCGCTCGGAGGGCGGGGCGGACGCTGCGCGTGTGCGGTGGACGGCGGGCCGGGGCCCACCTGGGCAGTGACGCAATGTGATGACTAATGGCCGTTTCTGGCCACCGAACCCCTCTTTCGCCGTGCGCGGGTGCGTGCTAGGCGCGTCGCGCGGGCGGGCACGCTCCACTTCTTGTTACTCGGGCGTAGTGGAGTCGATCGGTCCCGCTCCGTGGTGAGGCCACGTCGGAGTCCGTGGGGAATCGTGGCGAACGCGGAGAGTATTCGGCTATTGCCCCTCTACGCATCGATCCTTTACTTTTGCTCGACGTTCACACCGTGTGGGCGAAAGATGGCTCAGGGTCCCCACAGCCCAGGAGCCGTCGCCCCTGGGCACGTGTGTGCCCCCTGCCTTGACACCCCCGCTAGAAAGGGCAGACGTTGTCGATTCCCCCTCTCGGGCGTCTCGCGGCCACCGCCGCACTCGCCTCCGGACTGTTCCTGGCCCCCGTCACCGCGGCTTCGGCCGACACGGCCGGTACCCCCGCACTCGACCCCGACCAGATGGCCGCCATGCAGGAGGCCTTCGGCCTCTCCGAGGCCGGTGTCACCGACCTCCTCGACGCCCAGGCCGAGGCCGCCGAACTGGAGGCCGAGCTGCGTGACGAACTCGGCGCCGACTTCGGCGGCGCCGTCTTCGACACCGACACCCGCGAACTGACCGTTCGCGTCACGGACCAGTCCTCCAACGACGCCGTACGCGAGGCCGGCGCCGTTCCCGAGCGCGTCGAGCACGGCGCGCCGGAGCTGGAGGCGGCCGTCGAGGCGCTCAACGGCGCCGAGGAGGCCGCCTCCGAGGGCGTCCACGGCTGGTACGCCGACGCCGAACTGGACACCGTCGTCATCGAGGCCGCCGAGGGCGCGGCCGAGGACGCCGAGGCGCTGGCCGCCGAAGCGGGCCTGGACGTCGACACCTTCACCGTCGAGGAGGGCACGGAGGAGCCCCGTACCTACGCCGACATCGTCGGCGGCACCCCGTACTACTTCCAGCAGGGCTCGGACTGGTTCGTGTGCTCCGTCGGCTTCGGCGTGCAGGGCGGCTACGTCACCGCGGGCCACTGCGGGGCGGCGGGCTCGGCCACCTGGCTCCAGGTGGGCGGCCCGGACCAGCTCGGGACGGTCGCCGAGTCGGTCTTCCCGGGCCAGGACGCCGCCTGGGTGCGCTCGGCCGCGGGCCACACCCCCACCCCGCGGGTCGACGACCACGCGGGCGGCGCCGTGACGGTCACCGGCTCCCAGGAGACCCCGGTCGGCGGCGCGGTCTGCCGGTCGGGACAGACCACCGGCTGGCACTGCGGCACCATCCAGGCCAAGGACCAGAGCGTCAACTACGGCGGTGACATCGTCAACGGCCTCACCCGCACCACCGCGTGCGCCGAGGGCGGCGACTCCGGCGGCTCCTGGGTGTCGGGCACGCAGGCCCAGGGCGTGACCTCCGGTGGTTCCGGCAACTGCACCTCCGGTGGAACGACCTACTTCCAGCCGGTCAACCCGATCCTGGAGCAGTGGAACCTGACGCTGCTCACCGGCTGACCCACGGGTCCCTTCGCCACCGGCCGCCCGCGTCCCCGCTCCGGGCGGCCGGTCCTGTGCCCGCGTCCGGTCCGTCCCCGACGCGGGACCGGGCCGTCCGGGCCCGGCGGGCGTTGGGGCGGTCGACCGTGCGGACCACACGACCGACCCCCGAGTGGACGACCCTGTCCCGTGTCGGCTCGTCCCCGTCAGCGCTGGAGGGTCAGCAGGCCGGGACGGTAGGGGAGGAGGCCGTAGTCGCCGCCGGCGTCGGGGGAGATCCCCTGGTAGAGGAACCGCATGTCGCAGGCGTCGACGGTCATGGTCTGGTCGGGTCCGGTGCGGATCAGTTCGCCGTGGCTGATGCTGTCGGTCCAGGTGGCGCCGCTGTTGGCCTGGCCGGCGAAGGGTTCGCCCTCACTGGTGGCCTGCGGTGTCCACGCGCCGTCCAGGCTGGAGGCCGTGAACGAGCGGAAGTAGCGGTCGCCGCGCGCCCCGATCGCCTCGACGATCATCAGGTACTGGTCCTGGCCCTGGACGCGGTAGACCTGAACCGCCTCGAACAGGTCGTCGGTGCTGTCGGACATGATGGTCGTCGACGTCGAGCCGAAGCTGCCCGGGAAGTCACCGATCGGCATGTCGGCCCGGTAGATCCTGCCGTTGTCTCCGGCGAAGAACAGGTACATGTCCGTGCTGTCGCCGATGAGCGCCTGGTCGATGGGTCCGGTGGGGGAGTCGGCGATGCTGCCGTCGAAGAGTGTCCGCGGCGGCGACCAGCTGTTGACGTCGGCGGGATCGGACGAGGTCCGGTAGGAGAAGGCTGGCCCGCCCCACTGGTAGGCGAGCACCCAGACGTCATCGGGGGCGAAGTAGAACAGCGACGGTGCGACGGCGGAGAAGGGCATCGGGTTCTGGCCGGCCGAGGCCATGCTGGACCAGTCGTCGAAGACGTCGAAGTTCATCGAGCCCCACGACGTTCCCGTGTCGTGGGTCGTCCCGTAGACGAGGTGTCCGCCGTCGTACGGGGCGTGGGTGAAGTCCTTGAGCGAGACCCAGCCCGGCCCCGGCTGTGCCAGCGGGCCGGTCGATGTCCAGTCGTACGTCGAGGTAAGGGCGCACGTGTCGTCCGGCCCGTCTCCGTCGACGCGGACGAGCCGCCACTGCTGATTGTCGCCGCCCCAGTCGTCGTACTGCACGATGTTCGCACCGTCGGCGGTCGAGCCGCCCTGCACCTCGACGGCCTTGCCGCTGTGCCGGTTGACCAGCCGTACGTGGCCGCCGGGTGAGTCCGCCAAGCGGAACTGCTGGTTGGCCTGGTCGTGGTCGGTCCATTGCACGATGTCGGCGCCGTTGGCGGTCGACCAGTCGTGGACGTCCAGCACCTTGTCCGACAGCCGTGACCGCAGCCGGTAGTGGCCGTCGCCGGAGCCGACGAACCGCCACTGCTGCTGGTGCTGGTCGTTGCGTGCCCACTGGGTGATCCGCGCACCGTCCTCGGTGGCCCGGTTGTACACGTCCAACGCCTTGCCGCTGCCGCGGTTCACCAGCACGTACCACGCGTCGGTGTCGACCGTGGCCGCCGCGGCGGGCGTCGGCAGCAGCGCGGAACCCGCGCTGCCGACCGCCATCGCGATCACGCAGGCGATGAAGGCTCGCAGTAGCCGTCCTCGCCACCGTGGGGGCGGTGCGATCACGGACGTACTCGATGGGGACATGGTCTCTACCTCCAGCGCTCGGGGGTGTTAGCGCTAACAAGACGGGCCGCTCGGCGCCGACCGAGTCATGCTCCGCCGCGCCGGGTTCTGCCCGAAGGTCAGGGGCGCCTTCGCCCCTGCCGTTGAATCTGAGGCATGGTGCACCGGAAGTCAAGAGTAAATTTCGGTGAGAACTCCGAAACTTTCGATATCACCGCGAACGCGCGGCCCCGGCGGAACGATCTGCCGGGGGTCACCGGCGGGACCGCACGCGCGCGGGCGCGGCCCCGCGCGGGGCTCACCCGCCCACGCGGGTGGGGACCTCGTCGTCGTCCTCAGGCCGCCCCTGGGCGGCAGCGGCGCCGGCCGATGCGGACGCGTCCTCGGCGCCGTCGACGTCGACGGCCTTGGGGGCCTTGGCCCTGACGCTGATCAGGCTGGTCACGGTCGTGATGGCGAGCGTGGCCAGGATGACGAGCAGGGACGTCACGGTGCCGATCTCGGGCACGTGCCAGTCGGTGGTCTCGTGCAGGGCGTGCAGGATGAGCTTCAGTCCGATGAAGCCCAGGATCACGGACAGGCCCTTGTTCAGGTGCACGAGCTTCGTCAGCAGCCCACCGATGAGGAAGTACAGCTGGCGCAGCCCCATCAGTGCGAAGGCGTTGGCGGTGAAGACCAGGTAGGGCTCCTGGGTGATGCCGAAGATGGCGGGGATCGAGTCGAGCGCGAACAGGATGTCGGTGAGGCCGACGGCGATCATCACCATCAGCATCGGCGTGACCACGCGCCTGCCGTCGATGCGCACGGTCAGCCTGGCCTCGTGGTACCGGTCGGTGGTCGGCAGGAACCGCCGGACCATCCGGACCGCACCGTTCTCCTGGTAACCCTCCTCTTCCTCTCCCGACTCGGTGATCAGCTTCCACGCCGTGTACAGCAGGAACGCACCGAAGAGGAAGAACACGCCGGCGAAGGCGTTCACGACCGCCGCGCCCAGGGCGATGAACAGGCCCCGGAACAGCAGGGCGAGCGCGATGCCCACCAGCAGCACCCGCTGGCGGTGCTCGGCCGGGACCGCGAACGACCCCAGGATCAGGATGAAGACGAACAGGTTGTCGACGCTCATCGAGTACTCGACGATCCAGCCGGTGAAGAAGTCCAGGCTCTGGGCCGGGGTGCTCAGGAAGCCGAGGCCGATGCCGAAGACGACGGCCAGGGACACGTAGACGCCGATCCAGGCGGCCGACTCCCGCATCGAGGGCTCATGGGGTCTGCGCGCGATGATGACGAAGTCGACCGCGATGACGGCCAGGAGGACCGTGATGGTGACGGCCCAGACCCACGGTTGGATGTCCACGTTGTCTGTCTCCATGTGCTCGTGCGGGCACAGTGGTGCCGGCGGAGTGGCGGCGAGGCCGCTCCGCCGGCACCACGGTGACGGTCAGGAGGTGTTCGGGGGCTTTCGACGGGCCCTGGGGCCCGTCGTCGGTGGTCGGGGTGGACGGGGTGGTCCGTGCAGCAGCGCTCGCTCGGCCCCGCCGTACCGGCACAGGAGCCGGTCGGCCGGGCCAGGGCAGGGTCCGCGCACCGGCACGCGCCGGGGGCGCCGCCGCGCCGGTGCCGAAGACCCCTCGCGCCAGGAGCACACAGTACCGGGCACCGGGCCGGGGGACCGCCGAGCCCCGCGGCGGCGCTGACGGCGGCCCCGGCGGAGGGGCGTCCCCGGGGCACACGGACGGCCCCCGGCGGAGCACGTCGCCGGGGGCCGTCCGTGTGCCGGAGGTCCGTGCCGCGTCAGCCGAACAGCGGCTGCAGGTACTCCAGGTAGAGGATGTAGCAGCTGATCCCGAGGAGCCCGGCCACGCCGGTCCAGGCCCAGGCGAACATGAACCTGGACGGCAGGAACGGTGCGTCCTCCGAGGTGAAGTTGTCCTTGATGGCCTTGATGTTGAGCCAGTACAGAACCGGGGAGAACAGCAGGGCCAGGAACGACGCGATCTGCACCACGAGGATGGGCTCGGGCAGTCCGAAGATGATCGCGGTGCCCGCCACTACCCACAGGATCTGGAAGCCCCGGTAGATGAACGCGCGGATGCCGGGGGTGTCCCACGCGCGGTGGAGCCGCACGCACACCTCCTCGAAGATCCGTGCCTGGCCGTCGAAGTAGGTGAAGACCGTCGACCACAGCGCGGCCACGCCGCCGGCGATGATGACCGGGAAGATCCACACACCGAACGTCTCGGTGTAGATGCTCGCGATCGTCAGGCCCATCTCACTCGACTCCGGGACGATCCCGCGCGGGTTGAGGACCACGGCGCCGACGATGAGGAACGCCATCCCCGTGATCATGGAGATCACGTAGGAGATGTTCATGTCGCGCTTGAACAGCTTCAGGTGGTTGCGCAGATAGTTCGGGGCCAGGTCGACCCGGTACCCCTCCCGCTCCAGCTCACGTACGCGGACCATGCCGCTCTTCTTGTCCACGGCCCAGTTGGACTGCATGGGCGCGACCTCGACGGTCGTGGGGAAGTACCCCCACATGGCGCCGAAGAGCAGGAGCGCGCCCACCGGGGGGAGGGTGGGAGCCAGCCGCGTCAGGTACTCCCCGGGCGGCGGGCTCTGCAGGACGAAGGCCAGGAGCACGCACGCCGCGAACACGATGATGGCGATCTTGACCGCGAGTTCCAGCGCCTTGTACTTGCCCGCCCACAGGACGGCGACGCTGGAGAGCAGGACGAGGACGGCCCAGGCCGTCAACGGGAGGAAGGGGAAGGCCGCCCACAGCATCGCGGCGGCTCCCAGGGCCCTGCCCGCGATCCCGAAGGTGTTGGCGAGCGACTGGAAGCCCAGATACCACAGGGGCCAGTTGCCGCGCCCCTTGCCGGTGCGCTCGTAGGCCTCCATGATGCTCTCGCCGCGCACCAGCGTGTAGCGGTGCGCGAACTCGAAGGCGCAGTACTTGAGCAGGTAGGCGAACGGGATGACCCACAGGAGCACGTATCCGTACTGCGCTCCGGCCGTGGGTCCGTGCATGATGTGGCTGGCCCCGATGCCGGTCATGGCCGCGGCGATACCCGGGCCCATGGCCCGCCACGTGTCGCGCACGCCCGTGCCGGGCGCCTCGAGGCGGATGCTCCTGCGGGGGGCGTCCGCCTCGGCGGGGGACGGTGTGCCGGTGTCCGCGGGGGGCGGACGGTCGGCCGGGCCGGGTGGCTGGTCGGTGCCCGTCGGGCCGGAGGGTCCGGCGGAGGTGTCCGGCTCGGTGGAGCGCTGTGCGGGGATGTGCGGGCGGTCGTAGGTCTTCTCGGACCGGGGCTCGGTGCCCGCGTGTTCGGAGGGATCGGGGGGTGGGGTCATCTGAGGACTCCCTCATCTACTTGTCACATGTGTGTTTCACTGCCCCCTACAGCCCCCAGGGACACGCTCTCCTCTCGCTGGACACCGGGGCGGCTCCCGGTGGTACCGATGGTGTCGGGTGGTCCGGGGGAGCACACGGCGGCTTCGCGTGCCCTCCCGGGCGATGGCGGGTGACGGGTGGACGGGGCGTCCCGGCCAAGGGCGCCCCCACCCGCGATCAGAGCAGCCCGGCCGAGCGGGCCCAGCGGTACTTCGCGCCCAGCACCTTCACCGGCATCTCGGTGGTGTAGGGATAGGCGACGATCCCGTGGTCGAACAGCTTGGCGCTGGCGGCCTCCACCTCGGTGTCACCCGAGAGCGAGGCCACGATCGGTTTGTCGATCCCCGCCGCGCGGGCCCTGGTCGCCACGTCGATGACGACGTCGGCGAAGACCAGCGGCGGGGTGACGATGGTGTGCCAGTAACCCAGGACCAGGGAGTGCACCCGGGGGTCCTCCAGGCCGAGGCGGATGGTCTTCTCGTAGGTGGAGGGCGGCTCCCCGCCGGTGATGTCCACCGGGTTCCCGGCGGCACCGAACGGCGGGATGAAGGCGCGGAAGGCCTCGTCCAGGTCCGTCGGGATCTCGTACAGCGACATCCCGTTGTCCACCACGGCGTCGGACAGCAGGACGCCCGAACCGCCGGCTCCGGTGATGATGACGACGTTCTCACCGGACGGGGCGGCCATGACGGGCAGCGCCCGGCCGTACTCCAGCAGCTCGGTCAGGCCCGGAGCCCGGACCACGCCCGCCTGGCGCAGGATGTCGTCGTAGACCTTGTCGTCGCCGGCGAGCGCGCCCGTGTGCGAACCCGCGGCGCGGGCGCCGGCGGAGGTACGGCCCGCCTTGAGCACGATGACGGGCTTCTTCGGTACGACCTCGCGGGCGGCGGCGACGAACGCCCGGCCGTCCTTGAGGTCCTCCAGGTGCATGGCCACGGCGTTCGTGTTCTCGTCCTGGCCGAAGAAGGTGAGCAGGTCGTCCTCGTCGATGTCGGCCTTGTTGCCGACGCCGACGATCGCGGAGACCCCCGTGCGGGTGCTGCGGCTGTAGCCCAGGATCGCCATGCCGATGCCACCGGACTGGGAGGTCAGCGCGGTGCCCCCGGCCACGTCGTAGGGGGTGCAGAAGGTCGCCGACAGCTTCTGGGGCGTGTAGTAGTAGCCGTAGATGTTGGGGCCCAGGAGGCGCACGCCGTGTCGGCGGGCCACCTCCAGGACCTCCGCCTGGAGTTCGTGCTCGCCGGTCTCGGCGAAGCCCGACGGAATGAGGATCGCGCCCGCCACGCCCTTGCGTCCGGCGTCCTCCAGGGCCGCCGCGACGGACGCGGCGGGGATGGCGAAGACCGCGACGTCCACGTCGCCGGGGACGTCGGCGATCGAGGCGTAGGCCGTCCGGCCGTAGACCTCGGGCGCCTTGGGGTTGACCGGGTGGATCTCGCCCTCGTACCCGCCGTCGACGATGTTGCGGATGACGGAGTTGCCGATCTTGCCCGCCTCGTTGGAGGCGCCGACGATCGCGATCGAGCGGGGCTTGAAGATGCGCTCCATCGACCCCAGGATCTCCTCACGGGAGAACGTGCGCGGGCCCTGGGCGGGCTCGAAGTCCAGCACGAAGCGCAGGTCGGCGGCGATCGCGCCGTCCTCGGACGCGAACACGGGGTTGAGGTCGGCCTCGGCGATCTCGGGGAAGTCCGCGACCAGGTCCGAGAGCCTGACCAGGATGTCGGCCAGCGCCTCGCGGTCCACCGCCGCGGCTCCGCGCACTCCGTCGAGCACCTCGGCCGTGCGGATGTCGCCGATCTGGGACAGCGCCTCCCCACGGGTCAGCGGTGCCAGCCGGAAGGACACGTCCTTGAGGACCTCCACCAGCACGCCGCCCAGGCCGAACACCACCACCTTGCCGAAGGTGGGGTCGGTGGTGGCGCCGATGAGCACCTCCAGGCCGCCGCCCACCATCTGCTGGATCTGCACGCCGTCGATCCGGGCGTCGGCGTCGTAGGCGCGGGCGTTGGCCACGATGCGCTCGTAGGCCGCGTTCACCGCCTCGGCGGTGTCCAGGCCCACCTCGACGCCGCCGGCGTCGGTCTTGTGCAGGATGTCGGGGGAGACGATCTTGGCGACCACGGGCAGGCCCAGTTCCTGGGCCAGGGCGGCGGCCTCCTCGGCGGAGGTCGCCAGCGCCTCCCCTGGAACGGGGATGCCGTAGGCCTGGGCGAGTGCCAGGCCCTCGGGCGCGGTGAGCGCGGTGCGGCCCGCCGCGCGTGCGCGGTCCAGGACCTCGCGCACGGCGGCGCGGTCGTGGTCGGACCGCTCGGGGGTGTAGACGGCCATGGGTCTAGATCACTCCGTTCGATGAGAGTTCGGCCAGCTCTTCGGCGGTCAGGCCCAGTTCGCCGCCGTAGACGTCCTCGTTGTGCTCGCCGAGCAGGGGGGAGCGTTCGACGTCCACCGGCGAGTCGGAGAGCCGGATCGGCGAGGCGACGGTGTGGTACTCGCCGCGCTCGGGGTGCTCGACCGTGGTGACGACTCCGTTGGCGCGCAGCGTGGGGTCGTCGATGATCTCCCGGGTGGACAGGATGGGCCCGCAGGGGATGTTGTGCTTGTTCAGTTCGGCCAGGACCTCCCACTTGGGGAGCCGGCTGGACCACTCCTCGATCAGGGAGAAGACCTTGTCGAGCTTGTCCAGCCGGGCCTCGGGCGTGGCCCACTCGGGGTCCTCGACCAGCTCGGGCCGGCCGATGAGCGTGGTGATGGGCGCCCAGCCCGGGGGTTGGATGATGACGTAGACGTAGTCGTTGGGTCCGCCGGGCGCGGTGCGCACCGCCCAGCCGGGCTGTCCGCCGCCGGAGGCGTTGCCCGAGCGGGGGACCTCGTCGCCGAAGTCCTCGTTGGGGTACTCCGCGAGGGGCCCGTGCTCCAGCCGCTGCTGGTCGCGCAGTTTGACGCGGCACAGGTTGAGGACGGCGTCCTGCATGGCGACCTGGACGCGCTGGCCCTGCCCGGTGCCGGTGCGCTGGAGCAGCGCGGCGAGGATACCGGCCACTGTATGCATTCCCGTGCCCGAATCGCCGATCTGCGCGCCCGTGGCCATCGGCGGCCCGTCCTCGAAGCCGGTGGTGCTCATCGAGCCCCCCATGGCCTGCGCGATGACCTCGTAGGCCTTGAAGTCGGCGTAGGCACCGGGCCCGAAGCCCTTGATCGAGGCGTAGACCAGGCGGGGGTTGGCCTCCTGGAGCACCTCCCAGGTGAAGCCCATCCGGTCCAGGGCGCCCGGCGCGAAGTTCTCCACCAGGACGTCGCTGCGCCGGACCAGGTCGAGGAAGATCTCCTTGCCGCGCTCGCTCTTGGTGTTGAGCGTGACGCTGCGCTTGTTGGAGTTGAGCATCGTGAAGTACAGGCTGTCCACGCCGGGCTTGTCCCGCAGTTGGCGCCGGGTGATGTCGCCGGTGACCGCCTCGACCTTGAGGACGTCGGCGCCCATCCAGGCCAGGATCTGTGTCGCCGAGGGGCCCGACTGGACGTGTGTCATGTCCAGGACGCGGATCCCGTCGAGTGCCTTGCCCATGGGTTCTCCTTCCCGGGCTACTTGTACATCGTCTGGTTCATCGTTCCGGGCGCGTAGACCTCGGGGTCGATCCAGACGTTGATCAGGGAGGGCTTGCCCGACTCGCGGGCGCGGCGCAGCGCGGGCGCGATGTCGGCCGGATCGCGGACCTCTTCCCCGTGCCCGCCGAGCATCGTGGCGAACTCGGCGTAGTTGACGTCGCCCAGGGTGTTGCCGATCTCGCCGCGGTCGGCGCCGTATTTGGCGATCTGGCCGTAGCGGATCTGGTTCATGGACGAGTTGTTGCCGACGATCCCGACGAAGGGCAGGTCGAAGCGGACCAGGGTCTCGAAGTCCCAGCCGGTGAGGCTGAAGGCACCGTCGCCGAAGAGCGCGACGACCTCCTTGTGCGGGAGGGCCTGCTTGGCCGCCATGACGAACGGGATGCCCACGCCGAGGGTGCCCAGGGGCCCCGGGTCCATCCAGTGGCCGGGCGACTTGGGCTGCACGACCTGTCCGGAGAAGGTGACGATGTCGCCGCCGTCGCCGACGTAGACGGAGTCCTCGGTGAGGAACTCGTTGATCTCGTTGACCAGCCGGTAGGGGTGGATCGGCGTGGAGTCGGAGGTGAGCAGGTGGGCGCGCTTGTCGAGCGCGGCCTGCTCCTGGGTGCGCAGCTCCTCCAGCCAGCTCTTGCGGCCCTGGGCGCCGGTGTCGCCGTAGGCGGACGTGGCCTGCAGGACGGCGGACAGGATCGCGTCGGCGTCCCCGACCAGGCCGAGGTCGATGTCGCGGTTCTTGCCGACGGTCGCGTAGTTCAGGTCGATCTGGACGACGGTGGCGTCGGGGGAGAGCCGCTTGCCGTAGCCCATCCGGAAGTCGAACGGCGTGCCGACGATGATGATGAGGTCGGAGTTGGTGAAGGCGTAGCGGCGGGAGAGCTGGAAGTGGTGGGGGTCGCCCGGGGGTAGCGTGCCGCGTCCGGCGCCGTTCATGTACGCGGGGATGTTGAGCGCGCGGACGAGCTCGACGGAGGTGTCGGTGGCGCGGGTGGTCCACACCTGGTTGCCGAGCAGGATGCTGGGGCGCTCGGAGCGCACGATGAGGTCGGCCAGCCGCTCGATGTCGGCGGGGTCGCCGGCCTGGCGGGTGGAGGCGCGGTAGCGGCCCTTGGCGGGGATGCGCGCCTGGTCGAGGGGGACCCGCGCGTCCAGGATGTCGCGGGGGATCTCCAGGAAGGAGGGGCCGGGGGCGCCGTTGAGCGACTCGCGGAAGGCCATGGAGACCAGGTCGGCCACGCGCTCGGTGTGCGGGACGGTGGCGGCGAACTTGGAGATCGGGTTGATCATGTCGACGTGCGGCAGGTCCTGCAGCGAGCCCATCTTGTGCTGGCTGAGGGCGCCCTGGCCGCCGATGACGAGCATCGGGCTCTCCGCGCGATAGGCGTTGGCGATCCCGGTGACCGCGTCCGTGGTGCCGGGGCCCGCGGTGACGACGGCGCAGCCGGGCTTGCCGGTGATGCGGGCGTAGCCGTCGGCGGCGTGCGCGGCGACCTGCTCGTGGCGGACGTCGATGACGTCGATGCCCTCGTCGGCGCAGCCGTCGTAGATGTCGATGATGTGTCCACCGCAGAGCGTGTAGATGACGTCGACGCCCTCGGCCTTGAGCGCTTTGGCCACCAGGTGGCCGCCGGAGATCGTGGTGTCGCTACTGGTGCTGGTGTTGGGTGTGCCCTCGGCCATCGGTGCGACGACCCCTTTCGTGCGGGTTCCGTGCTGATGTGGGTGCTGGGTGCTGGGTGCCGGTGCTCATGTGGTGCGTGAGCGACACGGGGGACGGTGTCCAGGTGGGTGTCTTCTGTAGGCGGGATACTGTATACCGTCTGCATCACATTGGAGCACGCCGCCGCCGCGCTGTCCAGATCCTCTGGCGGATCGGCAGCGTCCGGACCGGGAACGGGCGGCGCAGCGCACCCGTGAGCAGGGCCCCTGCGGCGAGCGCCGCGGCGGCGGCGAACAGCCAGGACGCCGTCGCGGGCGCCAGGGCCAGCAGGGCGACCGCCCCGCCCACCCCGAGCAGTCCGCCGACCGCCTTGGAGCTGTGGACCAGGCGGGGGATCCCCGCCGCGCGGTCCGACCCGAAATGGGCCTCGGTGACCGCTCGGCTGAGCGGGTAGCAGGACCCGGTCCCGGCGCCCGCCACCGCCGCCAGCGCCACCACGAGGGCGGTCGGGCCGGCCTCCGCGACGGCGGCGAGGCCGGCCAGGGCGAGCGCGGCCGCGCCCAGCAGTACGCCGAGCAGGCGGCGCCGACCGGTCCGCTCCACGGCCGCCCCGGAGACGATCCGGCCCAGGCCGCTGGCCGCGGCGAAGGCCGTGGCCGCGGTGGCGGTCTCCGCGGCGGGGCGGTCGGCCGCGACCAGCACCAGCGGCAGGACGGCGATCGTGAACAGCCCGCCCGCGCCGGACAGGGCCACGACCGCGTGCAGGGCCGGCAGGGACGGGCCGCTGGCCCAGGCCTGGGCGGTGCTGAAGTCCGCCGCGGCCGGCGGGTCGGCGTTCCCGCGCAGCGCGAGCGCGCGGGGGTCGGCGCCCGGTGGCCACCACCGGCGCGGGGCGTGGCGCTGGCCGACCCCGCCCACCAGGCCCAGGAAAAGGACGGACGCGGCGAGCGCGGTGGCGGCCGCGGGCAGCGGAGCGGGGGAGGGGGCCAGGGCCAGGGCGGGCACCAGGGGGGCCGCGCCGAGCGCGAAGGCGCCCCCGACGGCGCCGAACCGGATTCCGGGCCGGTCGGGGAACCAGCCGCCGACCAGGTCGGCGCAGGAGTGGTAGACGAGTCCGGCGCCCACGCCGCCCAGGACGCCGTAGGCGAGGGCGGCGGGGACGGGGGTCGACACGTGGCCGAGCGCCGTCAGCGCGGCGGCGCACAGGGCGGCGCCCGTGCCGATGGTCTGGCCCGGGGTCAGCAGGCGCCTGGCCGCGAGGTGGTGCGGCAGGGGCGCGGTGGCGCCCTGGAACAGGGCCCAGAGCAGGAACGGCACGAGCGCCAGGGCGGGGGACCAGCCGTGCGCGTCGATCAGGACGGGCACCGCGGTGCCGTAGCCGAACTGCAGTACGCCGATCGCCGCGACGGCGGCCAGCGCGCGGGCGAGCACGACGGGGCGGGAGACGCCGGTGAGTACGCGGGCGGTCGGACCGACACGGTAGCTGCGGCCCCGCCAGTCGCGCACGATCTCGGTGCGGGCCGGGTGCGGAGGGTCGGGGGTGGGGTGTCCTGACATGGCGCGACCTCCTTGCATACAGTATGCAAATCCACTGGCGACCTGGGAAGGGGTGGCGCAGGGCACATTTTTCACCGGAGGGGGTATTGAATACTGCATACAGTATGGAGTACCACTGAAGAGTCGGGACCCAGGCGACAAGGAGGCACGGTGGATCTCCATGAGTACGAGGCCAAACAGCTCTTCGGTGAGTACGGGGTGCGCCTCGTGGAGGGCGAGATAGCCGACACCCCGGACCAGGTCCGGCTCGCGGCCGGACGGATCGGCCACAGGGTCGTGGTGAAGGCGCAGGTCAAGACGGGTGGTCGCGGTAAGGCCGGCGGTGTGAAGGTGGCCGACGGCCCGGAACACGCCCGGGCCAGGGCCGAGGAGATCCTCGGCATGGACATCAAGGGCCACACGGTCCGCCGGGTCCTGGTCGAAGAGGCCTCCGACATCGCGGAGGAGTACTACTTCTCCTTCCTGCTGGACCGGGCCGACCGCACCTTCCTGTCGATCTGCTCCGCCCGGGGCGGGATGGAGATCGAGGAGGTCGCGGTCACCGACCCGGACGCCGTGGTGCGCACCCCGGTGGGCCCCGAGGGGGTCGACCGCGCGACTGCGCTGGAGATCTGCCGCGCCGCCAGGCTCCCCGAGGAGGTGCACGACTGCGCCGCCGCCACGATCGTCCAGCTGTGGGAGGTCGCGGTCGGGGAGGACGCCACGCTGGTGGAGGTCAACCCGCTGGTCCGCACGGCCGACGGGCGGATCGTCGCCCTCGACGGCAAGGTGACGCTCGACGACAACGCGGCCTTCCGGCACGCCGAGCGCGAGCCCTTCGCCGACGGCTCGGACACCGACCCGCGCGAGCTGCGGGCGCTGGCGAAGGGTCTGAACTACGTGAAGCTCGACGGTCAGGTCGGGATCATCGGCAACGGCGCGGGCCTGGTCATGTCCACGCTGGACGTGGTCGCCCACGCCGGTGAGAGCCAAGGGGTCGAGCCCGCCAACTTCCTGGACATCGGCGGCGGCGCCTCGGCCGAGGTGATGGCCGACGGCCTGGACATCATCCTGGGCGACCCGGCGGTCAAGAGCGTGTTCGTGAACGTGTTCGGCGGCATCACCGCGTGCGACGCGGTGGCCAACGGCATCGTGCAGGCGCTGGAGCTGCTGGAATCGCGCGGCGACGACCCGGGTCTGCGCAAGCTCGGCAAGCCGCTCGTCGTGCGCCTGGACGGCAACAACGCCGAACTGGGCCGCCGGATCCTGACCGAGCGCGCCCATCCCGCGGTGCGACAGGTCGACACGATGGACGGCGCCGCCGCACAGGCCGCCGAGCTCGCGGCGAAGTAGGGGACTGACACACCATGGCTATCTTCCTGAACAAGGACAGCAAGGTGCTGGTCCAGGGCATGACCGGCTCTGAGGGCACCAAGCACACCCGCCGCATGCTCGCCTCGGGCACCAGCATCGTGGGCGGGGTCAACCCGCGCAAGGCCGGCCAGAAGGTCGACTTCGACGGTACCGAGGTCCCGGTCTTCGGATCGGTGGCCGAGGGCATGGCCGCCACCGGCGCCGACGTCACGGTCATCTTCGTGCCGCCCAAGTTCTGCAAGGACGCGGTGTTCGAGGCCATCGACGCCGGGATCGGCCTGGCGGTGGTGATCACCGAGGGCATTCCGGTGCACGACACCGCGGCGTTCTGGGCGCACGCCCAGGCCAAGGGCAACAAGACGCGGATCATCGGTCCGAACTGCCCGGGTCTGATCACGCCGGGCCAGTCCAACGCGGGCATCATCCCGGCCGACATCGCCAAGCCGGGCCGGATCGGTCTGGTGTCGAAGTCGGGCACGCTGACGTACCAGATGATGTACGAGCTGCGCGACATCGGTTTCTCCTCGGCGGTGGGTATTGGCGGGGACCCGATCATCGGGACCACGCACATCGATGCTCTGGCGGCGTTCGAGGCGGACCCGGACACCGATGTGATCGTGATGATCGGTGAGATCGGTGGTGACGCGGAGGAGCGCGCGGCGGAGTTCGTCAAGGCGAACGTGACCAAGCCCGTGGTGGGGTACGTGGCGGGGTTCACCGCTCCCGAGGGCAAGACGATGGGTCACGCGGGGGCGATCGTGTCGGGTTCCTCGGGTACGGCCGCGGCGAAGAAGGAGGCCCTGGAGGCCGCCGGAGTCAAGGTCGGCAAGACCCCCACCGAGACCGCGCGGATCGTCCGCGCCGTTCTGAGCGGCTCCGTGCCCCGAGAGGAGGCGGGCGCCGGATCGGCCATGGCGCCCACGGCCCCATGACACTGATCCTCAAACCCGGCACCGACTGGGCCGCTCTCTACGAGCGCTGCCGCACCATCGCCCCCGAGGCCTTCACCGCCGACCGCGTCCTCAACCGCTGGGGCGGCGCGTGGCGCGCCGACGGCGAACCCCGCACCGCCCACTCGCCCGTGGACGGCTCGGAGATCGCGGGCCCGCCCATGCTCGACGGCCCCACCGCCGCGCGCGCCGTCGCGGCGGCCGCCACGGAACACCGGGCCTGGACCGCCGTCCCCCTCGACGAGCGCCGGGCACGGGTGCGCGCGACCGTCCGGGCCTGGGGCGAGCACCGCGACACCCTCGCGCTGGCGCTCGTGTGGGAGATCGGCAAGCCCTGGCGGCTGGCCCGCCAGGACGTCGACCGGGCGATCTCCGGCGTGGAGTGGTACCTGGACGAGATCGACCGGATGCTGGGCGGCCGGGCCGCCCTCGACGGCCCGGTCAGCAACATCGCGAGCTGGAACTACCCCATGAGCGTCCTGGCGCACGCGATGTGCGTGCAGGCGCTGGCCGGGAACGGCGTCATCGCCAAGACGCCCACCGACGGCGGCCTGGTCTGCCTGACCCTGGCCGTGGCCCTGGGCGTGCGCGAGGGCCTGCCGTTCACGCTGGTCGGCGGTGGCGGGCGCGACCTGTCCCCGTCCCTGGTCCGCGGCCCGGAGGTCGGGTGCGTGTCCTTCGTGGGCGGGCGTGACGCCGGCGGGCGCGTGGCGGCGGACCTGGCCGACCTGGACCGGCCGCACGTGCTGGAGCAGGAGGGCCTCAACTGCTGGGGCGTGTGGGAGTTCAGCGACTGGGACGCCCTCTCGGGGCAGATCCGCAGGACCTTCGACTACGCCAAGCAGCGCTGCACGGCCTACCCCCGGTTCGTCGTGCAGAGGTCCCGGTTCGACGCCTTCCTCCAGGCCTACCTCGCCGCCGTGGGCACCGTCCGCTTCGGCCACCCCCTCGCCGTCGCCGACCCCGGCGACGACCTGCCCGAACTCGACTTCGGTCCGGTGATCAACGCCGCCAAGGCCAAGGAACTCCGCGACGCCGTCGCCGAGGCGGTGGCGGGCGGCGCGGTGCCCCTCTACCGGGGCTCACTGGACGACGCCCTCCTGCTGCCGGGCCAGAACACCGACGCCTACGTGGCACCGGTGGCCCTGCTGGAGCCGCCGCGGCCCTCCCCGCTGTTCCACGCCGAGCCCTTCGGGCCGGTCGACTCGATCGTCCTGGTGGACACCGAGGCCGAGCTGCTGGCCGCCATGAACGCCAGCAACGGCGCGCTCGTGGCCACGATCTCCTGCGACGACGCCGACACCGCCGCGCAGCTGGCGTCGGGTGTACGGGCGTTCAAGGTCGGAGTCAACCGCCCCCGCTCCCGCGGCGACCGCGACGAGCTGTTCGGCGGGCTGGGCGACTCCTGGCGGGGCGCCTTCGTCGGTGGTGAACTCCTGGTCCACGCGGTCACCAGGGGGCCTGCGCCCGAACGCCTGCCCGGCAACTTCCCGCACTACACGCTGCGCCCGGAGGCGCGCGCCTGAGGACCATCCAGGAAGGACGGCCGCCTGGGGAACCACGGGAGGGTTCTCCGGGCGGCCTTCTCCGTCACCCGACGTCAGCGACCGGTGGCCGGATCAGGCCACGCACCCCCTCTGGCGCCCGGGGTGTGTCCGCGATAGATGCGCGGCGGACTGAGAGCGCTCCCACGATGCCCGATTTCCTCGCGGATATGCGTGTCCTCTCCTGGTGAAATGCCCGACTTCGGAGCGTGTTCATCCTGTTGCCGTCCGACTGGGAGGTCCTTTACTTTGGCCCGGTGTTCACCACCCAGTGAACACGCGGGCGAAATGTCCACCCTCCTGGCTCAGGAGCGCGCTCCTGTCCAGGTCCCCCAGGAAAGGGCAACATCTTGCATCGATCCCCCCTCGGACGAGCCGTCGGAACCACCACCCTCACGTTCGGACTGGCTCTGACCGCCACCAGCGCGGTCTCCGCTGACGAGATCCCCGCCGAGCAGATGGCCGCCATGCAGGAGGCCTTCGGTCTGAGCGAGGCCGGTGTCACCGACCTGCTCGACGCCCAGGACGAGGCCGCCGAACTGGAGGCCGAGCTGCGTGAGGAGCTCGGCTCCGACTTCGGCGGCGCCGTCTTCGACACCGACACCCACGAACTCACCGTCCAGGTCACCGAGGCACGGGCACTCGGCGACGTCCGCCGAGCGGGGGCCGTACCGGATCTGGTCTCCCACGGCGAAGACGTGCTCGCCGACGGAGTGGCGGCCCTGGACGAGGCCGACGCGCCCGCCACCGTCCACGGCTGGTACGCCGACCCCGAACTGGACACCGTCGTCATCGAGGTCGACGAGGGCGCGGCCGAGGACGCCGAGGCACTGGCCGCCGAGGCGGGCCTGGACGCCGTCACCGTCCAGGAGAGCGCGGACCGGCCGCGGACCTACACCGACATCGTCGGCGGCAACCCCTACTACTTCCAGGACGCCGGCAGCTGGTACGTGTGCTCCATCGGCTTCGGCGTCGTGGGCGGCTACGTCACCGCGGGCCACTGCGGAGACGAGGGCTCCGACACCTGGAACGACGTGCCCGGCACCGCGCAGATCGGCACGGTCGCCGGATCGGTCTTCCCGAAGAGCGACATGGCGTGGGTGGAGATCACCAGCCCCGACTTCACCGCCACCCCGCTGGTCAACGACTACGACGGCGGCGCCGTGACGGTCACCGGCTCGGCGGAGGCGCCCGTGGGCGCCGCGGTGTGCCGCTCGGGCCGGACGACCGGATGGCAGTGCGGCGTCATCGAGGCCAAGGACCAGACCGTGCGCTACCCCCGGGGCCAGCACGTCCACGGACTGACGCGCACCACCGCGTGCGCCGAGGGCGGCGACTCCGGCGGTTCCTGGCTGGCCGGCACCGAGGCCCAGGGCGTGACCTCCGGCGGCTCGGGCGACTGCACCTCGGGCGGGACCACCTACTTCCAGCCGATCAACCCGATCCTGGAGCGGTGGAACCTCACCCTCCTCACCGGCTGATCCCGGTCGGCCCCCGGTCGTGAGCGGCCGGGGGCCGCAGGCGCGGGGTCGGGCCCGGTCGGCGCAGGGGGCTAGCGCGCCGGCCGGGCCCGCGTCTACCGACCCGGAACGCGGACTCCCTCGGTGGCCGCAGGGGATGCGCCGGGCGCCCCCTCCAGAAGGATCCGTTGCCGTCCGGCGTAGACGTTCATGGAGCTGCCGCGCAGGAAGCCGACGAGGGTCATCCCCGCCTCCGCGGCCAGCTCGACGGCGAGGGACGAAGGAGCCGAGACCGCCGCCATCATCGGGATTCCGGCCATCCAGGCCTTCTGTACCAGTTCGAACGAGGCGCGCCCGGACACCATCAGCACCGTGTCGGTCAGCGGTACCCGGTTCGAGCGCAGCGCCCATCCGACCAGCTTGTCCACCGCGTTGTGGCGGCCCACGTCCTCCCGCAGCGCCAGCAGCTCGCCCTCGGGGGTGAAGAGACCGGCGGCGTGCAGGCCGCCCGTGCGGTCGAACACCCGTTGGGCGGTGCGCAGGCGGTCCGGCAGCGCCGTGAGCGTGTCGGTCCCGATCCGCATCCCGTCCCCGCCGACGTCCCAGGGGGCCTTCGTGCGCACGGCGTCCAGACTGGCCTTGCCGCACAGCCCGCAGGAGGAGGACGTGTAGAAGTTGCGCTCCAGCGAGGTGTCGGGCACCGGGACGCCCGCGGCCAGGGTCACGTCGAGCACGTTGTAGGTGTTCGACCCGTCCTCGGTGGCCCCGGCGCAGTAGCGGATGGCGACCAGGTCGCTCTCGCGGCCGATGACGCCCTCGCCCACCAGGAAGCCCGCCGCCAGGTCGAAGTCGTGACCGGGGGTGCGCATGGTGACGCTGAGCGGTGAGCCGTCCAGCCGGATCTCCAGCGGCTCCTCCACCACCATCGTGTCCACGCGCTCGGACGCCGACCCGTCCCTGATCCTGAGCACCTTGTCGCGAACCGTGACCCGACCCATGACCGCCACCGCCTTCCGGTGCATCCGCCTCTACTGTGACCGAACCAGTGCTCGTGCGGAACCCTCCGCGGGGTCCTGCGCGGACGCCGACCGGCCCCGCGCGGGTCCGTTCCTACAGAGGGTCCTTCTCCGCGCCCCGCGCCGAGCCCTCGCCCCGGCGCTGCACGTGCTGGAAACCGAACCGGCCCTTGATGCACAGGTTTCCATGGGTCACCGGGTTGTCGTGCGGGGAGGTGACCTTGACGATCTCGTTCTCCTGGACGTGCAGCGTCAGGTTGCAGCCGACCCCACAGTAGGTGCAGATCGTGGTCGTCTCGGTCTGGGCCGACTCGTCCCACGTGCCGGCCTGGCGCATGTCGAACTCGGTGGCGAACGACAGGGCCCCGGTCGGGCACACCTCGATGCAGTTGCCGCAGTACACGCAGGCGGAGTCGGTCAGCGGCGCGTCGTGCTCGGTCGAGATCCGGGCGTCGAACCCGCGGCCGGCCACCCCGATGGCGAACGAGTTCTGCCACTGGTCGCCGCAGGCGTCCACGCACTTGTAGCACATGATGCACTTGGAGTAGTCGCGCACGTACAGGTCGTTGTCGATCTTGGGCGGCTGCTCGACCGTGGCCGCCACCGACCCGTCCCCGGCCTCGTGCTCGCCCGCGCGGCGGGCGTCGCGCTCACCGAGCGGCGCGGGCTCCGAGCGCGGGCCGAACCGCCCCGGCTCCGCCTCGTAGCGCTCCATCCACTCCGGCACCCTCGGGGTGGTGGACAGGTCGACGGAGGAGCCGAGCAGCTCCAGGACCAGCTTGCGGCTGTGCCGCACGCGCTCGGAGTCGGTGTTCACGGACATGCCGGGCTCCAGCTTGCGCGAACAGGCGGGGGCGAGCGTGCGCGCGCCCTCCACCTCCACGACGCACACCCGGCAGGCGTTGCGCGGAGCCAGGGTGTCGCCGTAGCACAGGGTCGGGATCTCCGTCCCGGACGCCGAGCAGGCGTCCAGAACCGTGGTGCCCTCCGGGACGCGCACCTCCTCGCCGTCGATCGTCGCGTCGATCAGGCGCTTGGGCGGTGCGAGGTGAACGGGGACGGTCATGTGCTCTCCTTCGTCGCCGCCCGCGTGCCCGGGGCGGAGTGTGCTCTGGTGGCGGTGGGCATCAGGAGGTCTGCTTCCCGGCGGGCGCGCCCGGCGCGGCGCCGAACAGCCCGAGCCGGTCCACGGCCGACTCCACGGCGTTCCACGCGGTCTGGCCCAGGCCGCAGATCGAGGCGTCGCGCATGGCCTGGCCGACCTCGCGCAGCAGGGCGACCTCGCTCCCGGCGTCCGCGCCCCGGCTGATCCGCAGCAGGGACTCCTCCTGGCGGACGGTGCCGACCCGGCAGGGGACGCACTGCCCGCAGGACTCGTCGCGGAAGAAGGCGGCCACGCGGACGAGCGTGGCGACCAGGTCGGCGGTGTCGTCCAGGACCAGGACCACGCCCGAGCCCAGGGTGGTGCCCGCCGCGCGGGCCCCCTCGAAGGTGAGGGGGATGTCCAGTTCGTCGCCGCGGACGAAGGCCCCGGCCGCGCCGCCCAGCAGGACCGCCTGGATGCCGCGCCCCTCCGGCACGCCGCCCGCCGCCTCGATGAGGTCGCGCAGGGTGGCGCCGAACGGCAGCTCGTACAGGCCCGGACGGCGGACTCCGCCCGACAGGCAGAACAGCTTGGGCCCGGTGGAGCCCTCGGTCCCGACCGCCGCGTAGGCGGGCCCGCCCATGAGGAGGATCGGCAGCACGTTGACCAGCGTCTCGACGTTGTTGACGGCGGTCGGCTTGCCGAAGAGCCCCTTCTCGACGGGGAAGGGCGGCTTGGTGCGCGGCTCACCGCGCTCACCCTCGATGGACCCGAAGATGGCGGTCTCCTCGCCGCAGATGTAGGCGCCGGCGCCCCTGCGGATCTCGATGTCGAAGGAGAACCCCGAGCCCAGGACGTCGTCGCCGAGCAGGTCGCGCTCGCGGGCCACGGTGATCGCGTTCTCCAGGTGGCGCAGGGCCCGCGGGTACTCGCCGCGGATGTAGAGGTAGCCGGTGCGGGCGCCGATCGCGTACCCGGCGATGGTCATGGCCTCGATCAGGGAGAAGGGGTCGCCCTCCATGATGACGCGGTCCTTGAAGGTGCCCGGCTCGCTCTCGTCGGCGTTGCACACCAGGTAGTGCGGGCCGTCGGGCCGGCTCGCGGTCGCCTGCCACTTGCGTCCGGTGGGGAAGGCAGCGCCGCCCCGCCCCACCAGGCCGGAGTCGGAGACCTCGCGGAGCACGCCGGCCGGGCCCAGCCGCAGGGCCTCGCGCAACGCGGAGTAGCCGCCCTCGGCCCGGTAGTCGTCCAGGCTGAGCGGGTCCACGCGGCCGATCCTGCGGAGCAGGACGTGGTCGGGGGAGCCGGCGTCGGGAACGGCGTCGGCGGGGTCGGGTTCGGGGTGGCTCCCGGCGAGTGGGGTCTCGTCGAAGGTGGTGAGGGCGGCCGGGCGGTCCCGGTCGGAGGGTCCGTGGCCGTTGGCCGCGGGGCCGGGTCCGTGGCCGTTCGCGTGGCCGTCGGGGGCGGCCTCTGCCAGGGCGTCGAGCGCCTCCGGGGTGGCGGGCGCGGCGACGGCGGACCGGGGGCGGGTCCCGGCCTCGATGGCCAGGGCGGCGGGCGCGCGCTCGCACATCCCCAGGCAGGGGCTCTCGTGCCAGGCCACCTCGCCGTCGTGGCCGCCGGGCGGGCCGTGGCGCTCGGCGAGCCGGTCGCGCAGCGGTTCCGAACCCTTGGCGGCGCAGGCGATGTCGGTGCACAGGTGCACGACCCGCCGGGGACGCTCCTGGAGCGCGAACATCGCGTAGAAGGAGGCGACGGCGTAGGCCTCGGCCGGGGGGATGGTGAGCCGGCGGCAGACGTGGTCGAGCGCGCCGGGGCTGATCCAGCCGACACGGTCGTTGACCGCGTGCAGTGCGGGCAGGAGCAGGTCGCGCCGGTCGCGTGCCGCGTGGCCGCCCCGGGCGTAGCGCAGGTCGGTGTCCAGCCGGGTGCCGCCGTCCCAACCGGACTCGGGCGGTCCCAGGACGGAGTCGACGGCCTCGCGTTCGGCCTCGTTGGGCGTCTCGTCCAGGAATCTCAGGTCCACGCCTGGGTCACCTCTCCATCGCGTGTAAGCCAGATCACAGGATTCTGTATGCAGTGGACAGTATGATGTGTGCGGCCGGATGACAACCCCCCGGTGTGAACCGGGTGGGGGTCCGGGTCCGGGTGGGTGGCCCCGTGGCCGCGGCCGCCCACCCCGAGGGACGAGCGGGCGGTCCGGGTGTTCCGGGCAGCCTCCCGCCGCCGGGGCCCTCCACGGGCCCCGGCGGGCGGCGGCTCCGACCGCGGAGTGGCGCCTCAACGGGCGGAGACCGGCTCCTCGGCGCCCGCGGTGACCCGTTCGATGCTCACCGCGGCGGCCTTGTACTCGGCCGTCCCTGCGATGGGGTCCGTGGCGTCGATGGTCAACAACTGGGTGTCCACCTGGTCCGGGAAGTGGAAGGTCATGAAGACCAGGCCCGGACGCATGGCGTCGCTGATCGACACCGGCACCAGCACCGAGCCCCTGCGTGAGGAGACCCGGACGACCTCCCCGTCCGCCACGCCGAGCTTGGCCGCGTCCTCGGGGGACAGGTCCAGCAGCTCGCCGCGGCGCAGCGGGGACGAGAACCCGCCGGTCTGCACGCCCGTGTTGTAGTCGTCCAGCCGTCGGCCGGTGGTCAGCCGGAAGGGGAAGTCCTCGTCCAGCAGGTCCACCGGAGGGGAGTGGCCGACGATGCCGAAGGGCGCGGGTTCGCCGCGCTCGGCCGGATCCTGGGCCCACAGCCGCCGGTGCAGGAAGCTCGGCTCCAGCTCGTCCTCGGAGAAGCACGGCCACTGGATGCCCTGGTGCTCCTCCAAGCGCGCGTAGCTCATGCCCCGGTGCATGGGCGAGAGCGAGCGCACCTCGTTCCAGATGTCCTCGGCCGCCGGGCGCTCCCAGTCGTACCCGAGCCGGGTCGCCAGGTCGCACATGATCTCGATGTCGTCCCGGGCGCCCTCGGGCGGATCGAGGGCCTTGCGGACGAGCTGCACCCGGCGCTCGCTGTTGGTGAAGGTCCCGTCCGACTCGCACCAGGACGCGCTGGCCGGGAGCACCACGTCGGCCAGCTCGGCGGTGCGGGTCAGGAAGATGTCCTGCACGACCAGGTGGTCGAGGTTGCGCAGGCGGCTCGTGGTCTTGTGCGTCTCCGGTTCGGACTGGACCGGGTTCTCCCCGATGACGTAGAGGGTCCTGAGCTCGGACTCCTCCATCGCCTCGAACATCTGGGTCAGGGTCTTGCCCTTGGTGCCCTGGATGGGGCGCCCCCACGCGCTCTCGAAGTGCGAGCGCACCTCCTCGGACAGGATGTCCTGGAAGCCGGCGAGGCGGTCGGGGATGGCGCCCATGTCGCCGCCGCCCTGCACGTTGTTCTGGCCGCGCAGCGGGTTGAGCCCCGAGCCGTACCGGCCGACGTGGCCGGTGAGCAGGGCGAGGTTGATGAGGGCACGGACGTTGTCGGTGGCGTTGTGGTGCTCGGTGATGCCGAGCGTCCAGCACATCTGGGCGCGCTCGGCGCGGGCGTAGGCGTGGGCCAGCTCGCGGATGGCCTCGGCGGGCACACCGGTCTCGGCCTCCGCCGCGCTGAGCGTCCACGGCTCCACCAGGGCACGGTACTCCTCGAAGCCGCTGGTGGCGCGCTGGACGAAGGTCTCGTTGGCCAGTCCCGCGTGCAGGATCTCGCGGGCGATGGCGTGCGCCAGCGGGATGTCGGTGCCGACGTTGAGGCCGAGCCAGCGGTCGGCCCACTCGGCCGTGGAGGTGCGGCGGGGATCGACCACGAACAGCCGGGCCCCGTTGCGCACCCCCTTGAGCACGTGCTGGAAGAAGATCGGGTGGGCGAAGCGGGGGTTGCCGCCCCAGATGACGATGAGGTCGGTGTCCTCGACCTCGGCGTAGGAGGAGGTCCCCCCGCCGGAGCCGAAGGCGGCCGAGAGCCCGGCGACGCTGGGCGCGTGGCAGGTGCGGTTGCAGGAGTCGACGTTGTTGGTGCCGATCACGACGCGGGCGAACTTCTGCGCCATGAAGTTCATCTCGTTGGTCGCGCGGGCACAGGAGAGCATCCCGAAGGAGTTCGGGCCGTGCTCCTCGACGCCGCGGCGGAACCCGGCGGCCGCGCGGTCCAGCGCCTCCTCCCAGGAAGCGGGGCGCAGCTCGCCGCCGTCGCGGACGAGGGGTCGGGTGAGTCGGTCGTAGGGGGCGGAGAAGTCCATGAGGGCCTCGCTTGGTGGTCGTGGCCGTTGGATACTGGATACAGCATGGAGTCGAGTCGGACAAGGGTGCCGGGACGGAACACGCCTTCGGGCCGCCGGGACTCAGGACGCCGCGGCCACGCGCTGGTTCAGCAGCCCCGCGACGGCGTCGACCGCGCGGAGCGTCGGAACGGGGGCACTGGTCAGATCGGCCAGTTCGACGACGGCGGACAGGATCACGTCGAGTTCCATGGTGCGCCCGCGTTCGAGGTCGTGCAGGGTCGAGGTGCGGTGGTCGCCGGTGCGTTCGGCGCCGGCCAGCCGCCGGTCGATCGACACGGTCGGCCGTACGCCCAGCCGTGCGGCGACGTCGAGGGTCTCGCTCATCATCGTGCGGGCCAGGTCGCGCGTGGAGCGGTTGCGGCAGATCTGCGCCATGGTCGACCGGGTCAGGGCGCTCAGGGGGTTGAAGACGATGTTGCCCATGAGCTTGACCCAGATGTCCTGCCGCACATCGTGCTCGACGGGACACTTGAGTCCGCCGGCCTCCATCGCGGCCTGGAGGTCGCGGCACCGCGCGGAGTCCGAGCGGTCCGGCTCGCCGATGGAGAACCGGGTGCCCTCGATGTGCCGGATCACCCCCGGGCCCGCGATCTCCGTGGCCGCGTAGACCACACAGCCGATGGCGCGCTCGACGGGGATGACGCGGCTGACCGCGCCGCCGGGGTCCACGCTCTCGATCCGGTGCCCGGCCAGCGGGCCCCCGACGCCGTGGAAGTACCACCACGGGACGCCGTTCTGCGCCGCGACGACCGCCGTGTCCGGGCCGAGCAGGGGGCGCAGCAGGGGGCCGCAGTCCGCGTAGTACTGGGCCTTGAGGCCGAGGAGGACGATGTCGACCGGGCCGATCTCCGAGGGGTCGTCGGTCGCGTGCGGGTGCGCGGTGAAGTCGCCGCGCGGGCTGAGGACCCGGACGCCGTTCTCGCGCATGGCCTTCAGGTGTTCGTTGCGGGCGACGAGGTGGACGTCGGCGCCGCCTCGGTGCAGGGCGGCGCCCGCGTAGGCTCCGATGGCCCCGGCGCCCAGGACTGCGATTCGCATGAGCAACTCCTTCCCATTCACATACTGTATACAGTACTCTCCAAGAATCGCCATACCCCTCAGCGGCAGGGAGAGAAGGAATGCTCGACGCGGACGGATCGGAAACTTCTCCGCTTATTCGCGTCCGAGCCCGCTCTCGCGGGTCCCCGTCCTGGGCCGCGGCCGACGGGACGGTCGCACTCGTGGCGGTGCCGACGCGACTCGCACGGGCATTGTCCTTCGTACACTGTCTGCAATGACCACGCACGGATCCGGGAGCCGTCCTATGTCCCCGCAGGGATTGAACGCCGCCACGAGTCGGGTCCAGCGCCCGGTACCGCTGCGCGAGGCCGTGTACGAGGCCATCCTCGACCTCATCACCACCCGCGCCCTCTCCCCAGGCCAGCACCTGGTCGAGACCGAACTCGCCCAGACGCTGGGCGTGTCCCGGCAGCCGGTGCGCGAGGCCATGCAGCGGCTCAGCAACGAGGGATGGGTGGACCTGCGGCCCGGCTACGGAGCGTTCGTGCACACCCCCACGGAGAGCGAGGCCGACCAGCTACTGGCGGTGCGCGGCCTGCTGGAGACCGAATCCGCGCGCCTGGCGGCCGAACACGCCACACCCGAGCAGATCGCCCGGCTGCGCGAGCTGGTGTCGGTGGGGCGCGGCGCGGCCGAGCGAGCCGACACCGACGCCGTCGTCGAGGCCAACGCCGACTTCCACCGCGCCGTCACCGAAGCCTCGGGCAACCGGGTGCTCGCCGAGCTGGCGGGCCAGGTCGACCGCCGGGTCCGCTGGTACTACGCCCCCGTCGCGCGGATCCGGGGCGCGGCCTCCTGGGACGAGCACGAGAACCTCGTGGACGCGATCGAGGCCCGCGACGCGAACGCCGCACTGCGGCTCATGGGTGAGCACACCGAGCGGACCCGCCGCACGTACCACGAGGAAGTGGACGGGGTCTGACTCGGGGCGCTTGATGCCGGGTCCTTCGTCGTCGCCTGCGCCTGCGCTCGTGCCTCGCTCCGGCTTGTCTCCTCCTGCAGGCCCCGGCGCGCCCCTTCGCCGTGCTTGCTTTGGGCCTCCGCTCGTTCCTCGCTTCGGCCCGGATCAACCCCCCTGTGGTGACGGTTGGCGGGACCGCTTCGGCCCGGATCACCCCCCAGGGGGCGGCCGACGGACGCCTGCGGCGCAGTCCTTCCTGCTTCGGCTTGTCTCCTCCTGCGGGCCCCGGCCGCCCCTTCGCCGTGCTTGCTTTGGGCCTCCGCTCGTGCCCACGCCGTCGCCCGCCACCACCCTCAACGGACGCCTGCGGCGCAGCCTTTCCTGCTTCGGCCCGGATCACCCCCCCGGGGGGCGGCCGAATGACCTACCACCACCCCCTGGAGCCCCGTGGGCCCGCGCGTGCGCGTCCCACCTCCAGGGGTTGGGTGGTGGGTGGGTTCAGAGGTCGGTGAGGAGGCGCTCGACGATCTGGGCCACGCCGTCCTCCCGGTTGGACGGGGCCCGGTGGAGGCCGAGCGCGGGGTCGAGCAGGCCGGGGTGGCCCCCGGCCATCGCGTAGCCCCGGCCGGCCCAGGTGAGGGCGGGCAGGTCGTTGGGCATGTCGCCGAAGGCCACGACCTCCTCGGCCGCCACACCCCACTCCTCGCACAGTAGCGCCAGGGTGCTGCCCTTGGTCACCCCGGGGGCGCTCAGCTCCAGCAGACTGTGCGCGCCGGAATAGGTGATCTCCACCAGCGGGCCGACCGCCGTGACGGCGGCTTCGTGCATGAGGTGGACGGGTTCGTCGGGGGAGCGGACCACGAGCTTGGCGACCGGGGTGGCCCGGTCGACCAGCTCCTCCGTGGAGTAGACGACCTCCCGCTCCCAGCCGACGGACATCGGCCCCGGGCGGTAGGCGGGCTCGTGGAAGAACGCGGCGCCCGTCTCCACGCCGAACCCCGGCTCGGGCAGCGCCTGGCCGAGCTTCTCGATGACCGTGCGGGCGGTGGGCGGGCCGATCGCGCGGAAGCGGTCGCTTCCGCCGACGGTCCGGAAGTGGGAACCGTTGTTCCAGACCACGGCGCCGCAGTCGAGCTGGTCGGAGACGATGTCGGTGGCGCGTCGCGGTCGGGCGGTGGCGACCACCACGCGTGCCCCCGCCTCGGCGGCGAGGCCGAGGGCGTGGCGGGAGCGGGCGGAGAGGGAGCCGTCGGGGCGGAGGAGGGTACCGTCGAGATCGGTCGCGATGACCCGGGGAAAGACCATGGTCCGGATTATGACCGCTGCCGGGGACAGCGGGGTCGGCGGGCTCCCGGCTCGTTCAGCTCGGCGCGAACCAGGGTGTCCGAGGGGCGTGTGATGCCGATGATGACCGCATGGACGTCATCTTCCTGCACGGCACGACGCAGGCCCCCGCCGGGTGGGAGCGGGTGACCGAACTCCTCGACGGCCTCGGCCATCGCACCTTCCGGCCCGAACTGCGTATCGGCGACACCGGCGCGCTCGCTTCCGACCACCTCGACCTGCTCCGCGGCCAGGTGCCCGCCGACGTGCGCGATCCGGTCGTCGTCGCGCACTCGGGCGCCGGACTGCTGCTCCCGGCCGTCGCCTCGGCGCTCGGGGCGCGGCACACGGTGTGGGTGGGAGCCGCGGTGCCCGACCCGGGCGGCGTGAGCTTCCTGGACCAGGTCGCGGCCGAGGGCGAGGAGATCTTCTCCGACGAGTGGCGCGGACTGACCGAACCGCCCACGGAGGACCCCGTGACGGCCGCCTACTTCCTCTTCCACGACTGCGACCTCGTGACCCTGCGGTGGGGTCTGTCCACCGTGCGCCTGTGGCACCCGATGGGGCTGTACGGGCAGGCGCCGGAGCCCTTCGACCCGCCTGCGGCCACGTTCGTCCTGCCGACCCGGGACCGCGTCCTGCGGCCCGAGTGGATGCGCCGGGTCGCACGGGAGCGCCTCGGCGCGCGGGTGGTCGAGGTCGACGCCGGCCACTGCCCCCAGGTCTCCCGCCCCCGGGAGCTCGCAGAGCTGGTGCACCGGCTGGGTGTCCCACCGGCGCGGTAGGCGCCCGGTCATGGGCCGGATCGCCTCCGTCAGGCGCTGACCACGCGGGATCCCCGACAGGGGCGGACGGCCGGGGCCCTACCGTTCGGCCCCGACACGATCGCCGCCGAACGGTTCGCGGGCGTGCGCACGCGCCGTGCCGTCCTCGTGTGCCCGGCAGTCGTGCAGGATCTCCCGCAGCCGGGCGCAGGCGAGGAAGTCCTCCCGCGGGCAGCCGACCGCGTGCGCCACCATCTCCCGGGCCGCCCGGAGCCGCTCGATCCGCTCGTCCAACTCGGTCAGGAACGCCGCGAGCCGGTCGCGCCGAGTGCTGCCGTCGGGGGCCTCGACCACCTCGCGGATCTGCTCCAGGCTGAGCCCGGCCGCCTTGGCCTGCACGATCAGCGCCACCCGGAACCGGTGGTCGTCGGTGTACCGCCGCCGGTCGCCCACCCGCCGTGCCGGGTGGAGCAGCCCGACCGACTCCCAGTGCCGCAGGACGTGGGTGGCCAGACCGAAGGCCCCCGCCAGTTCGCCGATCGTCAGTTCGCCATCGCTTGACTTCATGTCGACATTAACTTCCAGACTGGGCGTGAGGTCAAGGCGACCGGCACGGAGCGACCACGGCGGAGGCGGACATGGACGAACGGACCGAGGAGGCACGGAGGGACTGGAACCGGATGGCGGCCGGCTACGACCGGGGCGCGGGCCCCGACCGCTGGGTGCTGGGCGGAACCCGCGGAGTGCTGTGCGGCGGGGCGCGGGGCCGCGTCCTGGAGGTCGCGATCGGAACCGGGCGCGACCTGCCCTACTATCCGCCCGGCACCGACCTGACCGGTGTGGACCTGAGCCCGGGCATGCTCTCCCGCGCCCGGACACGGGCGGAGTCGGCCGGCATCGACGCCACCCTCGTGGAGGGGGACGCCCAGGACCTGCCCTTCGGCGACGGCGAGTTCGACTCGGTGGTGTGCGCGCTCGCCCTGTGCGCCATTCCCGACCAGCGTGCGGCCCTCACCGAGATGTGGCGGGTGCTCCGCCCCGGTGGGCGGCTGGCACTGGTCGACCACATCGAGTACACCCGCTGGCCGCTGCGCGTGCGCGAACAGCGCAAGGCGCGCCCCCGTCGCAGGCCGCTGGACATCGTCGGCGAGCTCGGGTTCGAGGTCGAGCGCCACGACCGCCTGGCATGGGGGTTCTTCGACCGTATCGTCGCCCACCGGCCCGCCTGACCCGCCGAGCGGTCGGCGAAACACCGAGCCCGTGACGGGATTCACGGCCCCCGCGGTGTGAAAGTGGGTCCATGGCTACGCACAGCGAACTCCGCGACTTCTGGGAGCGCCGCCTCGAACGGGACTGGACCGAGAGCGGCGTCGGTTACCGGTCCCTCGGGCGGCCCTTCAACACGTGGATGTACCGGGTCCGGGAGGAGGTCTTCCTCCACGAGGCCGGGCGCCTGGGCCTGTCGGGCTCCAGCGTCCTGGACGTGGGCAGCGGCACCGGCTTCTACGTGCGCCTGTGGGAGCGGCTCGGGGCCGCCGACATCACCGGCTGCGACATGACCGACGCCGCCGTCGCCCGGCTGCGCGAACGCTACTCCGACCACCGTTTCGTCCGTCAGGACGCGGCCGACCTCGACGCCTTCGACGACGCCTCGTTCGACGCCCTGTCCTGTATGGACATGCTCTTCCACATCACCGACGACGACCGCTACGCGAGCGCGTTGCGCGAGTTCGCGCGGGTCCTGCGCCCCGGCGGGACGCTGATCCTGTCCGAGAACTGCCTCCAGCGCCCGGAGCAGCGCGGCGAGCACCAGGTGAACCGCACCCTGGAGTGGATCGTGGGCACCGCGAACAAGTCCGGGTTCGACCTGGTCCGCCGCGTCCCCATGCTCGTCCTGATGAACGCCCAGGTGGACGCCTCCCTCCCGTGGCGCAAGGCCTGGGGCGGTGTACTGCGCCTGGCCGCCCTGACCGGTCCCACCGGCTGGCTGGCGGGCGCCGCGCTGTACCCGCTGGAGCGCCGTCTGGTGCGTACCCGGCGGGAGAGCCCCACCACGGAGCTCCTGGTGTGTCGGCGCCGCGACCAGGACTGACGCGGAACACGTCACGGGTGTGCGGGTCGCAGGGAGGGCCGCCGGGATACGGTGGGGGTCCATCGTGTGCCGGTACGCGGCGGCCCTTCGGCGTCGGGTGTGCCCCGACTCTTCGGGCGCCCACCTCGGGAGGCCAACTTGCGACGTTCCACCCTCGTGTCAGCGGTCAAATGGGGCATCGCTGGGATGGCGGCCGCACAGGTCGCGGTGGCCGCCGTGATCATGGTGATCGGGCACTGGCGCAAGCGCGTGCGCCAGCACCGCGTGGAGTTCCCGCGCACCCTGCCGGCCGAGCTCCCGGTCGGCGGGAGCACCGCCACCGTGTACACGTACGGCGAGGACGTGTACACCGACATGCTGGCCGCGATCAGGGGCGCGCGGCGCCGGGTCCTGTTCGAGTCCTTCATCGTCAAGAGCGACCGCGTCGGCCGCGAGTTCAAGCAGGCGCTCGTCGACGCGGCGGCCCGCGGCGTGGACGTCTACGTCATCTACGACGGCTTCGCCAACCTGGTCGTGCCCCGCGGCTTCTTCGACTTCCCGCCGAGCGTGCACGTCCTGCGCTACCCGGCGTTCCGGCCCGGCGTGCTGCTGCTGAACGTCCGCAAGTCCGGCCGCGACCACCGCAAGATCCTGTGCGTGGACGGCGAGACCGGGTTCGTCGGCGGGTACAACGTGGGTTCGCTGTACGCGACGGAGTGGCGCGACACGCATCTGCGCGTCACCGGCCCGGCGGTGTGGGAGCTGGAGAACGCCTTCTCCGACTTCTGGAACATGAACCGGGCGCCGGGACAGCCCGAGCTGTCCGGATTCGGCCACACCGAGTGGGACTCCCGTCTGCGTGTACACCGCAACGTCCCCGAACAGCTCATCTACCCCATCCGGGCGATGTACCTGGAGGCGATCGACCGGGCCCGCGACCGGGTGCTGTTCACGATGGCCTACTTCATCCCGGACCGCGAGCTGCTGCGCGCGCTCACCGATGCCGCGGCCCGGGGCGTGGACGTCAACGTCCTGGTCCCGGAGGAGTCCAACCACGTCCTGGCGGACTGGATGGCGCGGGGGCAGTACACCGCCCTGCTACGGGGCGGTGTGCGGCTGTGGCTGTACGAGGACGCCATGGTCCACGCCAAGACCGCCACGGTGGACGGCCACTGGAGCACCGTCGGTACCGCCAACGTGGACCGGCTCAGCCTCACGGGCAACTACGAGATCAACGTGGAGCTGTTCGACGAGGGCGTGGCCAAGCACCTGGAGGAGGTCTTCCGCAACGACCTGGGCAACGCGCGCGAGCTCACCCTGGAGGAGTGGAGCGCGCGCCCGTTCGCCGCCAAGTTCAGCGAGATCGTGCTGGCCCCGTGGCGTCCGTTCCTGTGACCGGCCCGGCCTGAGCCCTCCGCGCGCACGACGGCCCCGTCTCCTCGGCGGCCTCCACGAGCGGGCCCGCCGCCGTTCCACCGCCGCCCCTCCGCCGTGCTCAGGGGTCGCGGCGCGGCGGGGGCGGGACGGGCCCGGCGGTGAAGAGCGGCTCCGCGGGCGTGCGCCGGGGCCGCGGTCCGCCCCAGTGCTGTGGTCCGGGGTGCGGCGTACGCCGCAGCGCCCCGGAGATGGCCGAGCTGGAGGCGCCGCGCTGGCGCGGGCGGTCGTGCGACTGGCCGTCCCTGGGCTGGTCCGCGTGCGTCATGGATGTGATGGTCCCCCGATGGCGTTCCGTCCGGTCCCGGGACCGGCGCTGAGTCTTCCGGTCACCATGGTCCGGGTCGGGGGCCGCGCTGTCATGGCGACACGTCGGTCGGCCTCGGCCCGTGTGCCGGGGGGCGTCCGGTGTCGCGGACGAAGGTCAGGTCGAAGTCCTTGCGCCAGGTGTGCCCCTGGTCGTCCGATGCCTCCCAGCGGCCCCTGACCGCGTCCTGCTCCACCGTGGCGACAAAGCGCTGGTGGAAGTCGGGATCCTCGCGGCTCATGGTCCAGCCGACTGCGTCGTAGGTCATCGCGAACCGCCGGGACACCCCGCGCTCGTCGTGGTAGAGCGCCGTGTACTCCCCACGGGCGTCGCTGTACCCGATCACGAGCTCGTACCCGGGGTGCCCGCCGAGCTCGCAGGCCATGACGACGAACGCGTCGGCGAGCCACTCGAAGGTCGCCCGGCCGTGTACTTCGGTGCCCGCCGGTTCGAGGAACCAGGCGTCCGACAGTGTGACCGTCCAACTGCCGATGAGACCGTCCAGCCTGTCCAGGCTCGGGTTGCGCATGGTGACCTCCACAGTCGCGGTTGTCTCGCAGTATGGACTGTCGAGCGCCGCGAAACCGATCGGCGCGGCGGTCCACGCCCCTTCGTCGAGAACGGCCCGGCGTGTGGAGGCGCATCCCGCAGGACCCAGGCCAGGGCGTCCCCGTCTCGCGGCTCCCGCTCGCCGTCGAGGCGCGGGGCGGACTCGTGGGGCTCGACGCGGAGGGGTGAGCCGTCCGCGGGGGCGGGCCCCGTCATGGCGCCCGGGCGGCCTCGGGGCCCGGTAGGGGCCCGCGAACGCGAACGGGGCTCCTCGTGTCGAGGAGCCCCGGTTCACAGCGGCGGCCCCAGCAGGATTCGAACCTGCGACACCCGCTTTAGGAGAGCGGTGCTCTATCCCCTGAGCTATGGAGCCTCGCGGACGAGGGCCAGAGGTCGCCCATCGCCAGGCCAAGACTAACCCAGGATCCGGGTGGATGGGGAGCCGTTCGGTGTCCCCCGGGCGCTGCGCGGGGACGCTGGGGGCGTGGCGGAGTACGCTGGCCTACGATTGGTTGTCCTTGCAGCGGTGTGATGTTGTTCATAGTGTGTGTGGCTGTCAGGCCGCGCGCGCACCAGGGGCGCCCCTTGCCGGCGCCCTCGGATCGCAGCTGAGGCCGCTGTGAACTGGTCTGATATCAGGTGTCGGAGGGTGCGGCCGCCGAAGGGCGCGAAATTATACCGACCAGAGACCCTCGGACGGTTCGGCTCCGTGTGACCGCATGTGGACATGTAGTACGTTGCGTTGCGGCCACGGGTAGGTGTTCGAGGAAAAGCAGCCGGAGGATCATTCGTGCCGTTCACTTCTGATTCGGCGCGGCGGAGGTCCCGCGTACCGGGTATCAGCGGGGTACCGACCACGTTCGCGGCGTTTTCCCACGGGCGGGTGCGGTTCGCGCAGGCGCTGGCACTCGCCATCGCCACCGCGCTGCTCGTCGTTCCCCCCTTTCCCGGGGCGATGCCGTCGGCCTCGGCGCAGGACCTGGAGGAACTGCGCGAGCAGGCGGAGGCCGCCGCGGAGGAACTGGAACAGGCGACCGAGGAACAGGCGGAGCGCGCGGAGGCCCTGGAGAGCGCCCAGGAGGAGCTGGTGGGGACCATCCACGAGCTCCAGCAGACCGAGGCCGAGCTCCGCGACATGCGCGAGCCGCTCGCCCGGCTGGCCAGCACGCTCTACCAGCAGCCCAGCGGCGGAGTGCTGGCGGTCCTGGCCTCGGGGTCACTCGACGAGGACCTGCAGACGCAGTCCTACGCGGCCAAGATCTCCGAGGACAACCAGGCCCTGATCCAGGACGCCACGGACCTGCGCGAGGAGCAGGTGGAGCTCACCAGCGAAGCGCAGGAGCTGCAGACGTCCACCCAGTTGGAGCAGGCCGAGCTGGCCGCCGACGTGGAGGAACTGCGCGAGCTGTCGGAGACGCGCACCGAGGAGCTGGTCAACGAGCTGGACGCCCGGGGCCTGGACCTGGAGACCTATATGGCGGCGGGCAACTGCGACGCCAGCGCCGCGTCCAAGGCCAACGGCTACCCCAACGGCCTCCTGCCGCAGGAGGCCCTGTGCGAGCTCTACGACGACAAGTTCCTACGGGCCGACGCCGCGATCGACTTCCTCATGCTCAACCAGAAGTACGTGGAGAAGTACGGCGAGAACATCTGCATCACCAGCGCCTACCGGGACCTGCCCAACCAGCAGCGCGTGTACGGCGAGGTCGCGCCGGGGTTCGCCGCCGTCCCCGGCACGAGCAACCACGGCCTCGGTCAGGCGATCGACCTCGGCTGCGGGATCCAGAACTTCCGGTCCGAGCGCTGGAACTGGATGGAGGCCAACGGCGGGGAGTACGGCTGGCACCACCCGGCCTGGGCCAAGTCGAGTCCGTTCGAGCCGTGGCACTGGGAGTACAGCGGCTGACGATGGCGACCCACGGGGGCGGTGGTCCGTACGGGCCGCCGCCCCCGCCGTGTCTCAGACGGTCTCCGGCTGGACCTCACTCGTGCAGGAGGAGCACTTGGTCGCCTTCTTGTCGATGCCGTTGAAGCAGAAGGGGCAGGACCGCGTGGTGGCCTCCTCCGCCTTGGCGTACCTCTCGAGGAGCTTGCCGACCGGCATCACCACGAAGAAGTACAGGATCGCGGCCGTGAGCAGGAACGAGAAGAGAGCGTCGACGAACGCGCCGTAGAGGAACCTGCTGCCGTTGATCTCGAAGTAGAGGTCGGAGAAGGTGGGGACACCGCCGAAGACCCCGATGAGCGGGGTGATGAACCCTTCGGTGAACGCCGTGATGAGCTCGGCGAAGACGGCGCCGATCACGACCGCGACCGCCAGCTGCACAAGGTTGCCCTTGAGCAGGAACTTCTTGAAGCCTTCCATGGGAACTGTCCTACGTTCTCGTGTTGATGTGTGCGGGATGCTCGGTCCCGTCGACTCGACCCCCGGGGGCGGGGGCGGACAAGTCCGGAGTGCCCGGGACAAGAGCCTGACCAGCTTTCACCACGAATCGTCGTCGGTCAACCGCGTATGGTGATGGACAGTCGTGAGAGCGCCGCGTGACCCGCCAGCTCCCGCGCCTCCGCCGCGGTGGCGGCGATGACGATGAGCGCCCCGCTCTCCCCGCCCTCCCCGGCCGCGGGCAGGGCCAGAACGGGCCGGTCCCGTACCACCTCCGAGGCCGGTCCGGCCCGGGCCGACGGGAGGTCGCCGGCCCCGGTCGCGGCGAGGACGTCCACCCGGCTTCCGGGGGAGAGCAGCGCCACCGCGCCGGGATCGGCGACGCGCACCGGGACCGCGATCAGGTCCGGTCCGTGGGCCCGCGCGGGAGGGTCCGTGAGACGGGCGTCGGTGATCACCTCGCCCTGGCGGACCGGGGCGTTGAGGGTGCGTCCGCCGGTCTCCGCCGCGGGTCCCAGGGCTCCCTCGGGGACCGCGGTGGCGGGCAGGGCGCGGGTGATGAGGTCACCGGAGGCGACAGGGGAGGAGGCGTCCAGGTCGCGGGCGGCGACGAGTACCTCGACGGCGGGAGCGGAGAGGGGCCGCACGGCCAGGACGGCGCCGAGGAGCGCCGCGGCGGCCAGGAGGGTGGCGATGACACGCCGGTGCCGGTCGACCAGGCGCGTGAGGGCGCCGCGGTGCCGGTAGGGGGGTGATACGTCGGCCATACGTCGACGTTAGGCCGGGCGCCGGCCACCGGGCGGTTGTCCACAGGGGGAATCGCGCGGAGGGAGCGGGGTGCGGGGCCACGGGTCCGGACCCCGGGTCCGGTGCCGCCGCGCGCGGCGGCGCAACGGCCGCAGCCGGGGGAGAACAGCGGCGCGCCGCCGAGGGCACGGCGGCGCGGTCACGCGGTCAACGGCCGCGGCGGCTCAGCTCGCCGCGGCGGCGCTGCTGCTACTGCTACCGCTGCCGGAGGCGGACGAGCCGCTCGTGGACGCGGTGGAGTCGGAGGAGGACGACGTCGTGGAGTCCGACGAGGCACTCGCGGCGGCCGGGGCATCGGTCTTCGTGTCCGTGCCACCGTCCTTGCCCTCGCCGGACCCGGTGACGACGGAGCTGTTGGAGGTCTTGCCGCTGTCGGTGCGGTAGAAGCCGGAACCCTTGAACACGATGCCGACGGCGGAGTACACCTTGCGCAGGCGTCCCTCGCACTCGGGGCAGACGGTCAGGGAGTCGTCGCTGAAGCTCTGCACGACCTCCATCTGGGCGCCGCACTCTGTGCACGCGTACTGATACGTAGGCACTGTTCGGGTCCTCCTATGCTGGCACTCTCGCCCGTTGACTGCTAAATAGTACGCGCTCGCCGACCGAGGCGGCGACAGCACCTCACCCGAAGGACGCACGTGGGGGCCGCGGGACCGGGCCGTGGGCGTCGTCGGGCGCGACCGTCAGCGTCAACGCCGGGCACGGGCCGCTTAATCCCGCCCCTCCACGGGCGGGCCGCCACGCGGAACCGCCGGCCGCGCCACGCGCCCGCCGCCCGCCTTCCGGGCGGAACCGGTCCCAGGAGCGGAGTCCACGCGGGACGCGGTCCCCGCCCTCCGCGCGCTCTCCGCATCCCGTTCCCGGCCTCAGGGGCCGGTGCGGGCACAGCGGTCGGGCCACACCGGGGAGGCCGGGTCGAACACGTGCAGGCCGCCGCCCGGGGTGAGCACCGCGTCCACGGGGCGGTCGTGCGGCTCCGCCGGAACCCGCTCCACCCACTCCTCGTCGTGCACCACCGCGATCGCCGGGGTGTGCGGCCCCTTGGCGGCCAGTGCGCGGTCGTAGCAGCCCGCACCGCGGCCCAACCGCATACCGGAGCGGTCCACCGCCAGGGCCGGGCACACGACAGCGTCCGCACGGGCCAGTGCGCCGGGGCCGTACCGGGGCCCGGTCGGCTCCAGCAGTCCGTGCCCGGCCCCGGCCAGGCTGTCGGGGCCGTCGAAGGAGGCCCAGTCCAGGTCGCCCCCCGGCAGGAAGACCGGCAGCAGCACGTACGTGCCGCGCTTCCACAGCGCGTTCACCAGCCCGCGCGTGTCCGGCTCGCCGCCGACGGAGTAGTAGCAGGCCACCGTTCCCGCCATCGAGAGCCACGGCACCGCCATGAGCGCGTCCCGGACCGCCGATCCGGCCCTCGCGCGCTCGGGCGCCTCCCTGGCCCGTCGCCGGGCCAGGACTCGACGGCGCAGCTCCCGCTTGGCGGACCGGTCGCGCTCCCCTTCGTCACCCATGGGCTCAGTGTGCCATCAGCGCGCCCCGACACGGCCGTTCGCTCATGGTGAACACCGGGTTGCGGAATCCGGTCCTTCGCCCGAAACCGCCGGGACTTCTTGTCATCAGCGCCGGTGTGGAGGCCACGACGCGATGACCGACTGTCCTACAGTGCCGACATGAGTGCCGACACCGAGCAGACACGACCCCGTTCCTCGCCCCTTCCCGTCACCAAGGCGGTCGTGCCCGCTGCCGGACTGGGCACACGCTTCCTTCCCGCGACCAAGGCCACGCCGAAGGAGATGCTGCCGATCGTGGACAAGCCCGCGATCCAGTACGTCGTGGAGGAGGCCGTCGCGGCCACGCTCCGCGACGTCCTGATGATCACGGGCCGCAACAAGCGCTCCATCGAGGACCACTTCGACCGCGCCTACGAACTGGAGGAGGCGCTGGCGACCAAGGGCGACGACGAGCGCCTGCGCTCCGTACGCGAGTCCGACGGCCTCGCCCAGATGCACTACGTCCGACAGGGGGACCCGCGCGGCCTGGGGCACGCCGTGCTGTGCGCCGAGGCGCACGTCGGCGACAACCCCTTCGCGGTCCTGCTCGGCGACGACCTCATCGAGTCCGCCGACCTGCTCCGCCGCATGATCGAGGTGCGCGAGGAACACGGCGGCAGCGTGGTCGCCCTCATGGAGGTCGAGCCCGAACAGGTCTCCCTCTACGGCTGCGCCGGGATCGAGCCCACCGACGAGCCCGACGTCGTCACCGTCACCGACCTCGTGGAGAAGCCCGCCCCGGAGCAGGCGCCGAGCCGCTGGGCGATCATCGGCCGCTACGTCTGCGACCCGGCCGTCTTCCCCGTGCTGCACGAGACCCCGCCCGGCCGGGGCGGAGAGATCCAGCTCACCGACGCCCTGCGCGAACTGGCCCGCCGCAAGCCCGAGGACGGGGGGACGGTGCGCGGCGTGCTCTTCCGCGGCCGCCGCTACGACACCGGCAACAAGGCCGACTACATCCGCACCGTCGTGGACTTCGCGTGCCGCCGGCCCGACCTTCGCGCCGAACTGCTGCCCTGGCTCAGGGAGTTCGTCGAGCGGCAGGAGCCCGGACAGGGCTGAGCCGCCCCGGTCCCGCCCCGGTCGAGCGGGCCCGTGCTGCCCCGATGCGGGGACAATGGGACGCCGGTCACCTCCAGAGGGCGGGGAGGCGGCCAACGGACCCACGACCCGGGAGGACCTTCCAGTGAAGACCGTTGAACAGCACATCACGGACATCCTGGGGCTGATCGCCGCGCCCGAGCCCACCGAACTCGACCTGCTGCGGGCGCACGGCGCCGTGCTCGCCGCCGACGTCGTGTCCCCGGTGGACCTGCCGGGCTTCGACAACTCCTCCATGGACGGCTACGCCGTGTGCGCCGCCGACCTGGACAAGGCCACTCCCGACACCCCCGTCCACCTGCCCGTGGTCGCCGACATCCCCGCGGGCGACGCCACGCCCACGGCGGTGCGGCCCGGCATGTGCGCGCGCATCATGACCGGTGCGCCCCTGCCCGAGGGCGCCGACGCCGTCGTGCCCGTGGAGTGGACCGACGGGGGCACCGCGACCGTCGCCCTGGACCGCCCGGTCCGCGTCGGCAACGCCATCCGGCGTGCGGGGGACGACGTCCGCGAGGGCGCCACGGTGCTGCGCTCCGGCGTGCGCCTGGGGCCGGGGGAGATGGGCGTCCTGGCTGCGGTCGGCCGCCGGACCGTACCCGTCTACCCCTGCCCCCGCGTCGTGGTGCTCTCCACGGGCGAGGAACTCGTGGAACCCGGACATCCCCTCGGGTACGGCCAGATCTGGGAGTCGAACAGCTTCATGATCGCGGCCGCGGCGCGCGAGGCCGGGTGCGACGTCCACCGGCACGGCTTCGTCGGCGATGACCCCGCCACCGTGATGGAGACGCTGGAGGGCCTGCTGGGGCGGGCCGACGTCGTCGTCACCACCGGCGGCGTGAGCATGGGCGCCTACGACGTGGTCAAGGAGGTCCTGAGCCGCCTGGGCACGGTCGAGTTCACCCAGGTGGCCGTGCAGCCCGGCAAACCACAGGGGTTCGGCACCGTGGGGCCGGAGGGGACGCCGATCATCACCCTGCCCGGCAACCCCGTCAGCGCCTACGTGTCCTTCCAGGTCTTCGTGCTCCCGGCGCTGCTCAGGCTTCGGGGCCTGGAGCCCCGGTCGCTGCCCACGACACGCGCGGCGCTGACCGTTCCGGTGGCCTCGCCGCCCGGTCGCCGCTCCTACCTGCGCGCCGTCCTGTCGGAGGAGTCCGAGGGGGCGACCGCGGGCCGCACCGTCGCCCCTGCCTCGCGCCAGGGCTCCCACCAGCTCTCCGCCCTGGCCGGCGCCAACGCCCTCGTCGTGGTGCCCGAGGACACCACCGAGCTGCCCGAGGGCGCGGTCGTCGAGGTCGTCCGCCTTCCCGAACTGCCCTGACCGGGCTCCACCCGGGCCGGCCCCCGATGCGGTCCGCGTGGCCCCGGGACCGGACCCGCTCGACCCGCGGCCGACACACGGGCGCGCGGTGCCGTACCTTCGTGGTGGGCGCGGCACGGCGCCCACGCGGCCGACCCCCGGTGGGCCGCGTTCGGCGTTCGAGCGGAAACTGGCCACGATGAGCGACACCCCACGGCCGGAGGGGGCCGACCACCCCTCCGGATTCACCCACCTGAACGAGTCCGGCGCGGCACGCATGGTCGATGTCTCGGCCAAGACGGTGAGCGCGCGGACCGCGACGGCCACCGGCCGGGTCCTGCTCGCCCCCGGGACCGTCGCCGCCCTGCGGGGCGGCGAGGTACCCAAGGGCGACGCCCTGGCGGTCGCCCGGATCGCCGGGATCCAGGGAGCCAAGCGCACACCCGACCTCGTGCCGCTGTGCCACCCCATCGCGGTGCACGGCGTGGACGTCGAGCTCACCGTGGCGGACGACGGGGTGGACATCAGCGCCACGGTCCGCACGGCCGACCGCACCGGCGTGGAGATGGAAGCCCTGACCTGTGTCATGACCGCGGCCCTCGGCCTGGTCGACATGGTCAAGGCGCTCGACCCCGAGGCCGAGGTCACCCAGGTCCGGGTCGAGGAGAAGACGGGCGGCAAGAAGGGCCACTGGAGGCGCGGTGAGTGAGCGCGAGGAGGACCCCGTGCCGCGCGTCGCCGTCGTCACGGCCTCCAACCGGGCGGCCGCGGGCGTCTACCCCGACCGGTCCGGGCCGGTCCTCGTCGAGCGGCTGCGGGCGCTGGGCTGCTCCGTCCTGGGGCCCTGGGTGGTGCCCGACGGCGCCCCCGTGGCCGAGGCGATCGGCCGGGCCCTGGACACCCGCGCGGACGCCGTGATCACGAGCGGGGGGACCGGGCTGACGCCGCAGGACCACACGCCCGAGGCGACCAGGCCGCTGCTGGCCTACGAGATCCCCGGGATCGCCGAGGCGCTGCGCTCCGCCGGGCGGGACAAGGGCGTTCCCACCGCGATCCTGTCACGGGGACTGGCCGGCGTGGCCGAGCGCGACGGCCACCGCATGCTCGTGGTCAACCTGCCCGGCTCCACCGGCGGGGTGAAGGACGGGATGACCGTGCTCGAACCGGTCCTCCTGCACGCCCTGGACCAGATTCGAGGCGGCGACCACACGCCCGCTAATGACGCCGGACAATGACCGGAATCACACCTCGGGCATTCCGTACCCAGGTAATTCCTTGACCATCGTTTCGGTTTTGGTGGTTGACTAGTCGAGTTTTGAATCGACCGATTCACAGACGGCAGGGGTGACGCGCGCCACGTCACACCCATGGGGTGGAATACTGGAAGGCGTCACCGTCAACAGAGGCCCCGGGGCGCCGGGGCCGGTGTCGAACCCCGGGACGGCGGCGCCGGAGGCATCGGAGGGACGGTCGTGAATCGCAGGCAAGGGTGGCCCGTCACCCTGAGGGAAGGGCCGGTCGTGCTGCGCCCGCTGCGGCTCCGCGACGCCGTCGCTCTGCGCGACACCCGCGCCCGCAACGAGGAATGGCTGCGGCCCTGGGAACCGACCTATCCCGAGATGCCGCTCCGCTCCACCGGGCTCTCCCCCTACATCGCCATGCTGCAGGCGATCCGCCGGGAAGCGCGCCAAGGGCTGTCCATGCCCTGGGCGGTCCTCTACGACGACCGGTTCGTCGGCCAGCTGACGGTGGGCGCCATCGTGTGGGGGTCGGCCAGATCGGCTCAGATCGGCTACTGGGTGGACAGTGGCCACGCGGGCCGGGGGATCACGCCGACGGCGGTCGCGCTCGCGGTCGACCACGCGTTCTTCCACGTCGGACTGCATCGGATCGAGGCGAACATCCGCCCGGAGAATCGTGCCAGTCGGCGTGTGGTGGCCAAACTCGGCTTTCGCGACGAGGGAGTGCGGCGGCGCCAGCTGCACATCGACGGCGCCTGGCGCGACCACATCTGCTATGCCGTCACCGCGGAGGAAGTACCCCACGGCCTGCTGCGCCGGTGGCGCGACGGGGCCCCCTCAGGGCCGGACGGCACGCCGGGCGAGCCGTCCGGAGCGCCCGGTTCCGCCCCCGGTTCCGCTTTGGGGCCCGAGGGCCCGAACGGTGGCGGTGATCCACGGGATCCGGCGAGTCCATGGCCGGGGTCGAACTGAACATGACGCGACCGCCGGTGCATCCGGAGCCTAAACCTCTCTTTAGTCACATTGACTCATTACTTTGCGTTGAATTGGTGTCGCGCTCTGAAGTCACTGTCTGACCTGGGTTTTCCCGCTCCCAGGACGACCGACCGAAACTAAGGGTCCACAATCTTGCGACACTCCGGTCAGAATGTGGCGCATTTATGGACACGGGGTCGTACCGTGCGGAACATAGACGCATTGACGATGCGGCCAACGCGTGGATATGGCTCACGGGATTCGGGTCCGGTCCGAGGAGGATCGGGAACGAAGTCCGGTCGGGGAGCATCCAACCCCGAAGGCGTTCCACGCGACGCGGTGTCGGCGCGGCGTCGACCAATGTTCAGTGGCCGTCATCGTGAGGAGGGGTGATGAGCAGCTCTCCTCTGTACCTCGCCATCGTGGTGGTGTGGCTCATCGTGCTCGTGCCGATGCTCCTGCGCAAGGACTCGGCGGACACCTACGACCACCGCCGTGAGGACGAGGACACCGAGGACCCCGGGGCCCGGGCCGACGACACGGCCGAGCGCGAGGCCGCCGACGCCACGGACGGGTCCGACGACCTCGACCGGACCGACGGCGCCCGCGACACCGACGCGGACGACGCGGGAGCCGACGACGGTCCGGCCGACACCGGCCGCGGGGCCGAGGGCCCCGGGTCCGTCCGGCCGGCTCGGACGGCGGACCCCCGCCGGGGCCGCCACCGCGTCGGGCGCGAGTCGCGGGGCCGGGTCATCGCCCGGCGGCGCCGACGCACCAGCGGCCTGCTCCTGGTGAGCCTCGCCACGGTCGTCGCGGTCGCCTTCGGGCTCGGGCCGTGGTGGGTCATCGCCCCGCCGGTGCTCCTGCTCGCCGGTCACCTGGCGCTCCTGCGCGAGGCGGCCAAGGTCGACGCCGAACGCCGTGAGGCGCTCCTGAGGGCCCGCCGCCGTGCGGCCGTCCTGGCCCGCAGGGCGGAGGAGGAAGAGGAGCGCCGCGACGCCGAACGCCTGGCCCAGGTCATCGCACTGCAGGAACGGCGCAGCCAGGTGTACGACCAGTACGCGGACGCGCGGCTGCGCGCCGCAGGCGACTGACCCGGGTGCAGCGCGCCCGGGTGGCGGCGGGCGTCGGGAGGTGTGGCGGCCGGAGGGCGTGCGTTCGGACCATCCCAGAATTCCTGCTAGGCTGTGTCACGTCTTCAAGGGGCTATGGCGCAGTCCGGTAGCGCACCTCGTTCGCATCGAGGGGGTCTGGGGTTCAAATCCCCATAGCTCCACAGCAGACAGGAAGGCCCTGTTCCCTCCGGGGGCAGGGCCTTTCGCATGCCGTCTCCAGGCGAGGTACGGAAACCGGTGTCCGGTGGCGCGGCCGCGCCGCGCATGGGAGAGGGCCCGTCCCTGGTGGGGCGGGCCCTCGCACGGTTCCGGTCCGGTGCGTTGTCGCTGTTCCCTGGGCGGGCGGTCTCCGGACCGGAGCCTCGAGTGTCACCGGCGAAGCTGCTATCCCCTGTGGCGGGGCGGCCGGACACGCCCTCACCCTACATCCCCCGGGCCGCATCCCCCGAGGGATCGGGCCTTCCGGCATCCTTACAGTGGTAACTTTCCGTCGTATAGTTCAGGTATGGCAGACGCGTACCACCACGGAAACCTGCGAGCCGCCGTCCTGGAGAGGGCGGCCGAGGTCATCGAGAGCGAAGGCCCCTACTCGTTCAGCCTGCGTTCGCTCGCCGCCGACCTGGGCGTCAGCCACACGGCCCCCCGGCACCACTTCGGCAGCCGGGAGGGCATCCTCAACGCCCTGGCGGTCGAGGGCTTCCAGGGGCTGGCCGAGAGCCTGCGCGCCGTGCGCGCGGAGGGCGGCACCCTGCTCGACGCCGGGGTCGCCTACGTGCGCTTCGCCGCGGACCACCCCGGGAAGTTCCAGGTGATGTTCGCCCCCCGCCTCCTGGACGACGGCGACGCCGAGCTCGCCGCGGCCCGCAGTGCGGCCTTCGCCGAACTCACCGGCGGGGTCGACACCCTGCAGGACCGCGGAATCGCCGTCGAGGACTCGGCCGCGGCCGTGGTGGCCGGATGGGCGATCGTGCACGGCATCGCCACCCTGGCCCTCAGCGGGAACCTGGACACCTCCGGGATCAGGGCCCTGTTCGCCGACACCGACCTGCTCACCATCACCAGGCGCAGTGCCGGCCTGCTCTTCGGTGTCCCCTCAGGGGAGGAGTCCCCCTGACGTCCTCGCGCGTCGGTGCGGCGCTCAGGTGACGTACTCGGCCCGGACCGCGTAGATGGCGGCCTCGGTGCGCGAGTGCACCTGGAGCTTCTCCAGGATGTTGCGCACGTGGTTCTTCACGGTGTTCTCGGTGATGAACAGGCGCTCGCCGATCTCCCGGTTGTTCAGCGACCGGGCCAGCAGCTTGAGCACCTCGGTCTCGCGGGGGGTGAGCTGCGGGATGGCGGGGCGACTGGGCGGTGAGCTCTCCTGCTTGGCCAGCTCGGCGAACTCGCCGATGAGCTTGGTGGCCATGGCCGAGTTGATGAACGACTGCCCTTCGGCGATGGTGCGCACCGCGCGCGGCAGGTCCGTCACCGAGATCTCCTTGAGCAGGTAGCCGGTCGCACCCGCTTTGAGGGCGTCGAAGAGGTCGGACTCCTCGTCGCTCATCGTCAGCATGACGAACTTGGTGTGCGGTACCGCCTCGCGGATGCGCGGACAGGCGTCGATGCCGCTGGAGTGCGGCATCATCACGTCCATGAGGACGACGTCGGGCCGCAGCTCGGTGGCCAGGCGGATCGCCTCCTCCCCGTCACCGGCCTCGCTGACGACGTCGATGTCCTCCTCTTCGTCCAGGACGGACACCAGTCCGCGGCGGAAGAACGCGTGGTCGTCCACCACCAGGACGCGGATCGGCCGCACGCGAGGCGTGCCGGCGGGCGTCGGAGTGTCCGTGACCCGGGCGAAGGGGGCGGGACTCGGGGGGTGCGGGCTCACGGCGGTTGCCTTCCTCGCGTGTCACAGCCGGGGGCGGACTCCACGGACCCGGCCCCGGCCGGGCGTCGAACGGTGCGGGGAGCACCGTCCTGGGGTGGGTCTTTCCACTTTAGGGGCGCTTCTTGCCCTCTGTGGGCGCAACGAATCAACTTACCCCGCGGTACCCATCTCATGTCATCGGAAAACGGGACCAATAACACTTTCCTGTCCGAGTCACCTGTCGGTGTGGACCTGGTCTCGTGCGATCTATGTCAATGCACAATATCCATTTACACCAGGACCGAAACTAGGAGCGCAGGGCGCGCAAGCCCGTAACCGCAGGGCTTCGAGCGCCCCGAGGGGTCGTGACGGACGGTGCAGGGCTGGTGAGTACGGTGCTCATGTGAGCATAGTCCGGGAGGTCTGTTTTATCCTTGTGTGTCCAGGTAGTCGTGCCTGGCGTGGCCCCGTTCGCCCTTTCGATTTCCGACGTTCGGTGCGGGCTGTGGATTAGGCATCCCGGCCGATCGCGCATTGGCGCCCCGTTGCTGTGTGTAATCGAATAGTGAATGTTTTTGCTGAACTCTGGAGTTGTCTTTGCAGGTCAGTGGGGAGGGGTCTTCTTGCGTTCACGAATCCACGGCCTCCTGAGCTGCGATAATGCCGATCCGAGTCGTTACTCCAGCCTCCCTGGTCCAACCTTTGGTGGTCGTCCGGCCATGGTGGGATGAATGTTCGTCCTCGGGTCTTGTGGAAGCCACGCCGATGGTCCATCTTGGTTCCGGGATATGTTGGGAGCCACCAGAAAGGTAGATGCCATGACGACGCATGCACCGAGTGCCAGAGACGGCTGGGCCTGGCTGTAGCCACCTCACGACGGGTCCGGACGGATCCGTGTGTTGCGGGCTCGACCGATCCGCCGATCGGTCGAGCCCCTTTCCGTGGCCGGAGTCGGCCCCTCGGCGAACCCGGGGGCGAGCCGGATTTGGGTCGTGAGCGTCGCGGGTAGGTGTCCAGTGACGAACCCGGTCCCTCCCGGACCGCGCCGACCGTGAAGGGACGGCGGATCACCCGTGTCCGACCCCCGCCAGGAACCCGGCGGCCACCAGTACCGCGACGAGACCGAGACGGTCGGCGGCTACGTGCCGCCGGCTCCCGAGGCACCCCCGCCACCGCCCCGTCCCACCGTGGAACCCGTGCCGGACGAGGACGGGCCGCCGGTGGCCGCGGAGCGCTTCCGCCGTACGACTCCCGCGCGCCGCAAGGTCATTCCCGCGCGCCGCGCGGGCGGCCACTGGCGGCTTCTGTCGGGCACGCTGACCTACGTGATGGTGGTCGGGGGGATGGCCGACTACGTGGACCCCGAGACCCGGGCAGCCGCGCACCTGGTGTTCTGGGTGCTCATCGGCGCGGGCTTCCTCATCTCCACCGAACGCGAGCGCAGGCACGAGTGGCCCGCGGCGCCGCGCTGGCCGTGGCCGGCGGCGGCCCTGGGCGGAGCGCTGACGGTGGAGGTCCTGGTGCTGCTGGTGGGGTCGCCGGCCATCATCGTCGGATCACTGGTCCTGCTGGGCCTGGGACTGTTCATCCTGATGCTCTTCGGCTGAAGCCGGAGCGGGCTCAGGTGGCCTCGTCGTCGAACGGGGGCCGCTTGCCGTTGAGGCGGGCGGCGGGCTTGCGCTCCGGCTCCTCGTCCTCCCAGAAGTGCTTCTGCACGAAGCGCTTGGGGTTGAGGTCCTTGACGTCCAGGTCCTTGAACTCCGGTCCCAGCCCCTCCTTGAGGTCGCTGGTGGCGGAGTTGGCCATGGTTCGCAGCTGGCGCAGCACGCGGCCGATCTGCTGCGCGGCCTTGGGGAGTTGGTCGGGCCCGAAGATCAGCAAGGCGAGGATGAGGAGGACGACGAACTCCCCGCCACCGATGTTGAACATGCCTGACCCCGCCCCTCGCGTACCGACCGGCTACAACGAGGTTACCGGTATCGGTGCCGATGGGTAACCATGTCCAGATCACATGCGCACCACGACTGAGGACCGGCCCCCGGGACTCCCCGAACGCGGACCAGCCCCCCGCGCGGTGGGCGGGGGGCTGGGGAAACGCCTGGTGAGGTCAGACCGCCCGAACGTCGGCCGCCTGCGGGCCCTTCGGGCCCTGGATGATGTCGAACTCGACCTTCTGGTCCTCTTCCAGGTTCCGGAAGCCGGTTCCCGCGATCGCCGAATAGTGGACGAACACGTCGGGCTGACCACCCTCGACGGCGATGAACCCGAAACCCTTCTCAGAGTTGAACCACTTCACGGTGCCCTGAGCCATGTGCTCTCCCTTGGGGACTACTGCGGGGCCGCACCCTGCTGGCCCCGGGTCGCCGGGCGCCGCACTGACGGGACCGACCCGACAAGCGCCCACGTGCAGTTCCGCGAGGCGCCTCGGGCATCCATGGAAACAACAACAGCAACCAGTTGCAGACAGTACCAGGGAGCACCATGCCCTGCCGAGCCCTTTCCGAAGGAATCCACAGTTCCCATGTGTCCTGTTTCGGCTACTCGAAAGTGTTGATTTCCGAGCCCCGGACGACTAATGGAGATCGTCCGGGGCTGGCCGGGAAAGAGCACGGCGAAGGGTGCTCAGGAAGAGCCGTTGCCGTAGATCCACACGTCGAACCAGAGCCGCTGCCGCCAGGAGGGCTCGTCGATCGGATAGGCGGCCAGCGCCGGGTACAGATACGCGAAATGGGCGATGATCAGGAGCAACAACACGCCGAAGACGACCCCGCCCGTCGCGCGCAGGTACGGACCGAAGCGGGGGTTGTTCTCCCCGGCGTCCATCACCAGCCCGAGCATCAGCACGATGGCCAGGACCAGGAACGGCAGCACGGGCAGCGCGTAGAAGAGGAACATCGGGCGGTCCGGGAAGGCGAACCAGGGCAGCCATCCCGCCGCCACCGCGAGCAGCACGGCGCCGGCCCGCCAGTCGCGGAACGTCGCCCACCAGCCGAGCATCACGCAGATCGCCAGGAGGCTGATCCACCACACGATCGGGGTGCCGATGGAGACCACCGAGGCCACGCAGCCGCCCGAGGGGCATCCCACGGCCTCGCCCTCGTAGGCGAACATCACCGGGGTGCGCATGACCAGCCACTCCCACGGCGCCGAGATGTAGGCGTGGTCACTGGTCAGTCCGTTGTGGAAGGACATCATCCGGGCGTGGTAGTCCGCCAGGCTGATGAACGCCTCCAGCGGTCCCGCCACCGTGTCCGGCAGCCAGTCCGGCGCCATGCCGTCGGCGAAGCCGCGGTTGTAGCCGCCCCGCGTGACCAGCCAACCGGTCCACGACACCACGTAGACGATCCCGGCCAACACCACCGTCTGCAGGAACGCCGGGACCGCGTCGACCAGCAGCCACCGCCCCATCGGCCTCCGCTGCCCCGCGCTGCGCCGCGCGCCGTAGTCCCACGCCACCGTGAGGAGGCCGAACGCCGCCACGAAGAACAGGGCCGACCACTTGGTTCCGACCGCGAGCCCGAAGCACAGTCCGGCCGCCAGGCGCCACCAGCGCATGCCCAGCCACCACCGGGTCGTGACGTCGACCCCCGCCTCACTCAGCCGCGCCAGCCGGTCCCGGGTGGCGTCGCGGTCGATCACCAGGCACGCGAAACCCGCCACCACCCACAGAGCGAGGAAGACGTCCACCATCGCGATCCGGCTCAGTGTGAAGTGCAGGCCGTCCAGAGCCAGGACCAGTCCCGCGGTACAGCCCAGCAGAACGGACCGGGTCATCCGGGTCGCCAGCCGCACCAGGATGAACACGGTCGCCACGCCCGCCAGCGCGGAGGCGAACCGCCATCCCTCCGGGGTCATGGACTCACCGAACGGCAGGAGTGCCCACAGCCAGTCGCCGAGGGCGATCATCCACTTGCCGACCGGAGGGTGGACGATGAAGTCGCCACCGCCGTCGAAGATGTCGACGGGTCCCCGGCCGAGCATCTGGTCGGCGTTCTCCAGGGAGTCGTGCTCGTAGCCGTACTCCTGGAGTCCGTAGGCGTCCTTGGCGTAGTACGTCTCGTCGAAGTAGATCCGGTCGGGTTCACCGAGGCGGTAGAACCGCAGCGCTCCGGCGAAGGCGGTGACCAGGACGGCTCCCAGCCAGCCCACCCACCACGTCATGGTGGTGGAGTGGGACAGCCGTGCGCGAAGGGCGGCCGCGCGGGCCGGTGCGGGTGGGGTCGGGGGGTCGACCTCGGAGGAGTGTGCGGTGGTGGTCATCTCGGCTCGTAGGTTGGGGTCGGAGATGGTTGTCCATTGCGGACTGACCGCGAAACCAGGTTTCGGGTGGCGTAATGAGCCAACCGTAGCGCGACAGGACGGGGATCACAGTGGTTGAGGGTGTAGGCCATGGGGAGGGGTCCGGGACGTTGACGCTCGCCGGGCTGCCCATCGGTAACTCGGGCGACGCGCCGCCCAGGCTGCTGCGTGCACTGGAAGCCGCCCGCGTCATCGCCGCGGAGGACACCCGCAGGCTACGCCAGTTCGCCTCCCGCGCGGGAGTGCGTCTGGGCGGCGAGGAGGGGGCCAGGGTCGTCTCCTACTACGACGCCAACGAGTCCCGGCGCACGGACGACCTCATGGCCGACCTGCGCGGCGGCACGGACGTCCTGGTCGTGACCGACGCGGGCATGCCCGGCGTCTCCGACCCCGGCTACCGGCTGACCGCCGCCTGTGCCGAGGAGGACATCCCGGTCACCTCCATTCCGGGCCCGTCCGCGGTGACCACCGCGCTGGTCGTCTCCGGCCTGCCCACGGACCGCTTCTGCTTCGAGGGCTTCCCGCCCCGCAAGGGGCTGGCGGGCTATCTGGAAGAGCTGGCCGCGGAGCGTCGCACGATGGTGTTCTTCGAGAGCCCGCACCGGATCGCCGCCACCCTGGAGGCGATGGCCGGGGCCTTCGGCGCGGACCGGCGGGCGGCGGTGTGCCGGGAACTGACCAAGACCTACGAACAGGTGCGCCGGGGCGGGCTGGGCGAGCTCGCCGCCTGGGCCGCCGAGGGCGTGCGCGGGGAGATCTCCGTGGTCGTGGAGGGCGCGCGCAGCCGCCCGGACCTGGTCGGGTCGGCGGACCTGGTCGCCGCGGTCGCCGCGCTGGAGGACGAGGGCGTACGCCGCAAGGAGGCCATCGGCCGCGTGGCCAAGGAGTCGGGCGTGCCCAAGCGCCGCGTCTACGACCTCGTGCACGGTGTCACCGAGGTCGACTGACCGGGGACGGTCGGCGCTCGACCACCGGCCCGGGCACCGGGGGCGGCGCGCCGGGCCCACCCCTCCGGGACGGTGACCGTGCCGCGGAGAAGCGGCGACGACGAACGGGGCCGCCCGGAACGGCGTACAACCGTTCCGGGCGGCCCCGTGTGAGGGTCGGTCCGGTCAGACGACCGCGCCGTCGCCTTCGTTGCGGCTGGCCTTGGCGGCCACCCGCGCCTGGTTCTTGCGCTCCCTGATCACGTGCGGAGGCGCCGTCCGGTCCCACTTCTGCAGCCAGATGGCCAGCGGAACCGCGACGAACACCGTCGAGACCACACCCGTGCTCAGGCCGACCAGCATGGCGATGGAGAAGTCCTGGAGCGAGGTCCCACCGAAGAAGGTGAGGAAGCCCAGGATGATCAGCGCGCCGACGCTGGTGTTGATCGTACGCGGCAGGGTGTTGAGCACCGCGCGGTTGGCGATCTCGGTGAACGAGGACTTGTCGTCCTTGGCCCACTCGTCGCGCACCCGGTCGAGCACCACCACCGTGTCGTTGACGGTGAAGCCGATGACGCTCAGCAGGGCGGCGAGGAACACGCCGTCGATCGGCTTGCCCAGCCAGATGAACAGCCCGATCACCAGGACCAGGTTGAACGCCAGCGACAGCATCGTGGCCACACCGAAGGACCAGCGGAACCGCCAGGCCAGGTAGGCCAGCTGCAGGGCGAGCGCGGCGGCGAGCGCGATGAACGCGCGGTTGCGCAGCTCGTCGCCCATGCTCGGGCCGATCAGCTCGTCGCTGATCATCTCCACGCCACCGGTCGCCGAGTCCAGCGCCTCGGTGACGGTCGCCGCCTCGGGATCGGTGATGTTGCCCGTGCGGACGGAGATGTCGCCGTCACCCGACTCCTGCACGACCGCGGTGTCCGAGCCGGAGAAGTCCAGCCCGGCGACGATCTCGCGCGCCTCGTCCACCGACAGGTCCTCGTCGCCGGTGATCTCGTACTCCAGGACGCGTCCGCCGGTGAACTCCACACCCAGGTTGGGCGACTGCACCAGCGGGGCGGCCACGGACACCAGGACGACCGCCGCCGCGGCGAGCAGGGCGTGCTTGCGGTACTTCATCAGGTCCGGGTTCTTCCGGACCAGCCACGCGCGCACGGCACCGATCCGGCTGAGACCGCTGACCGCCGGGTGCTTGCGGATGACGGCGCGGCGCACCGCCCACTCCACGAGCACGCGGGCCACCACGAGCGCGGAGAACATCGACACCAGGGTGCCGATACTGAGCGTGACGCCGAAGCCCTGGACCGTGCCGGAGGCGAAGAAGAACAGCAGCGCGGCGGCGATGAGCGTGGTGATGTTGGTGTCGATCACCGCGCTCCACGCCTTGTGCGAACCCTCGACGAAGGCCTTCTCCAGGCTCGCCGGGATGGCCCTGCGGCGACGGCGGGTCGCGATACCGGACTCGGCCCGCTTGACCTCAGCGTCGGTGGCGTCCTGCATGCCGGCCGACTTGTTCGCCTCGTAGGTCTGCTGCTGCCGCTGGTACTCCTCGCGCGCCCGTTCGAAGATGAGCACGTTGGCGTCGATGGCCATACCGATCGCCAGCACGAAGCCCGCCAGGCCCGGCAGGGTCAGGGTGGCCCCCAAGGCCACCAGCACGCCGTAGGCGATGAGCGCGTAGACGCCCAGGGCGACCGACGCCAGGAAGCCGACCAGGCGGTACACCAGCGTGATGTACAGCGCGGTGAACGCGATGCCCAGCAGGGCGGCGATGGCGCTGGCCTGGATGGCGGCGGCACCGAGGGTCGGGCCGACCGTCTGGCGCTGGACCTCGGTGACCGGCAGCGGCAGCGAGCCGCCCTCGATCAGCACGGCCAGCTCGTTGGCCGACTCGGAGGTGAAGCTTCCACTGATGGTGGTGCTGCCCTCGCGCTGGCCGACCTCACAGGCCGCGTCGTTGACGCTGGGCGAGGAGATGACCTGGTTGTCCAGCACGATCGCCACGCGTCGGCGCGGGTCGCCCTCCTGGAAGCAGGCGGCCTGACCGGTGAGCTCGGCCCACTGGTCGCGGCCCTCACCGCGGAAGCTGACGTTGACGACCCACTCGGCGCGGTTGACCGGGTCCAGACCCGCCTCCGCGCTGGCGACGCTGTCCCCGGGGACGGCGGTCTCACCGAGCTGCAGGTAGTTGCCCTGCTCGTCCGGCAGGGTCATCGCGACCTGGCTGGGGTCCTCGGCCTCCTGGCCGGTCTGCCCCGTGCCGGTGCCGCCGCTGCCCATGCCGCCGAGGAGTTCCTGCATCTCCTCCTCGGTCATCTGCGGGGCTTCCTCGGAGCCCTCCGCGGCCTCGTCGGCGGGTGCCTCCTCACCGCCCTCGGTGTCCGAGGGGGCGCGGGCCTCGTCGGCGGGCGCGTTCGCGGAGTCGCCGGGCGCCTGGACGCCCTGGCCGCCGCCGGCGGTGACGCCGAGGACCGGGTGGAAGGACAGCTGCGCGGTCCGGCCGACGATCTGCGCGGCCTCCGTCGGGTCCTGGACACCGGGCAGTTCGACGATGATCCGGTTCTCACCGGAGCGCGACAGAGTCGACTCGGCGACACCGAGGCGGTCGATGCGCTGGCGTAGGACCTCGACGACCTGGTCGGTGTTCTCGGAGTTGGCCTCCGTGCCGTCGGCGCCGTCCTGGGTCTCCAGGACGATCTGCGTGCCGCCGCTGAGGTCGAGCCCCAGGCGCGGCGGGATGATCCACGCCGCGCCGAACGCGACGAGGATGACGAGAAGGGAGATGAGAGCGCGTGTCCAGCGCCCCCCTGCTCCCGCTTGACTGGGCAAGGTGAACCTCTCACTGCGAATGGTGGGTACCGGTCGGCGCGCCCGGGCGGTCCGGGTGCGGGGGAGTGACCGGGGAAAGGTCAGATGAGGGTGTTCGCTGTGGGAGGCGGCGCCCGCGTGGGCGGCAGGTCGCCGGTGTCGTCCTGTTCGGGAACGGGGTCGGGGTGCGGCAGCGGAAGCGGCCACCAGGGCTGGTCCCACGCGGTCAGCAGCAGGACGCACGGCGGCACGGCGTCGGGCAGGTCGCGCAGGACGCCGCGCTGATCGCACGTGGTGGTGGGCGGACCCACCGTCACCTTGGCCTGGGCGACCAGGTCCGCGCTCTGCTCGGCGCGCTCCCTCGGTGTGTCGCCACCGGGGGCGCCCTTGGCGGGCCCCGCGTCGTGGGGGACGCTCACCGGGCCCGGCACGGGGCCGGCCTCGGGCTCGCCCGACACGGAGGTGACCGGGAACGACAGAATGACCAGCAGCACCACGCTCGTGACGAGCGCGGCGGTGTGGTGGGCAGGACGGGGTAGGGCACGGGTAACCGTGGCGACCACCGCCTCAGATGAAGGACCGGGGTGAGCGTGGTACTTCGGCGCGCGCCCCGGCGGCGCGCGGCCTCGTTCCGCAGAGCATACGGGTACTGGCCGCCCGGGGGGAATCCACCCGTCCACCCCTGTGGACGACTCCCCGTCCCCGAATGAACGCGCACACCCGGGTCGTGGGGGCCGCGCCGTAGGTGTCCGTCGGGGGAGGTGGCGGGTGACGGGCGGGAGCGCGAGGTCGTGTAAAAGCGGGGGCGGACACCTTTAGTCTTGAGGCATGTCGTCGAATCGCCACATCCTGACCGCGGTCGCCTGGCCCTACGCCAACGGCCCGCGCCACATCGGCCACGTCTCCGGCTTCGGGGTCCCCTCCGACGTCTTCTCGCGCTACCAGCGAATGTCGGGGAACCACGTGCTGATGGTCAGCGGCACCGACGAGCACGGCACCCCGGTCCAGGTGCTGGCCGACCAGGAGGGCGTGACGCCCCGCGAGCTGGCCGACCGCTACAACCGGATCATCGCCGAGGACCTCGTCGCCCTCGGCCTGTCCTACGACCTCTTCACCCGCACCACCACCGGCAACCATTACTCGGTCGCCCAGCAGCTGTTCACCACGCTGTACGAGAACGGCTACGTCTTCACCCGCACCACCCAGGGCGCGGTCTCCCCGTCCAACGGCCGCACGCTGCCCGACCGCTACATCGAGGGCATCTGCCCCATCTGCGGCTACGACGGCGCGCGCGGTGACCAGTGCGACAACTGCGGCAACCAGCTCGACCCGATCGACCTCATCTCGCCCCGGTCGCGGATCAACGGCGAGACGCCGGAGTTCGTGGACACCGAGCACTTCATGCTGGACCTGCCGGCGTTCGCCGAGGTCCTCACGGGGTGGCTCAAGGGCAAGGAGGGGGAGTGGCGCCCCAACGTCCTCAAGTTCTCGCTGAACCTGGTGGAGGACCTCCAGCCGCGCGCGGTCACCCGCGACCTCAACTGGGGCGTGCCCATCCCCCTGGAGGGCTGGAGCGACAACGACAACAAGCGCCTGTACGTCTGGTTCGACGCGGTGATCGGCTACCTGTCGTCCTCCATCGAGTGGGCCAAGCGCATCGGCGAGCCGGAGGCCTGGCGCCGCTGGTGGCAGGACGAGGACGCCCGGTCGTACTACTTCATGGGCAAGGACAACATCGTCTTCCACTCGGTGATCTGGCCCGCGATCCTGTTGGGCGCGAGCGGTGGGGGCGACCGGGGCGGCGACTCCGGCCCGCTGGGCGCCCTCAACGTGCCCACCGAGGTGGTCTCCAGCGAGTTCCTCACCATGGAGGGCCGCAAGTTCTCCTCCTCGCGCCGCGTCGTCATCTACGTGCGCGACTTCCTGGAGCGCTACTCCGCCGACGCACTGCGCTACTTCATCATGGCCGCCGGCCCCGAGACCCAGGACACCGACTTCACCTGGGCGGAGTTCGTGCGCCGCAACAACGACGAGCTGGTGGCGGCCTGGGGCAACCTGGTCAACCGCTCCATCTCCATGGCGGCGAAGAACCTCGGTGAGATCCCCGCCGCGGGGGAGCTGAACGAGGAGGACCGCAGGGTGCTGGCCGCCTCCAGGGAGGCCTTCGAGACGGTCGGCGCGCGTCTGGAGCGGTCGCAGTTCAAGGCCGGCCTCCAGGAGGCCATGCGCACGGTGGCCGAGGCCAACAAGTACATCTCCGACCAGGCGCCCTGGGCCCTGAAGAAGACCGATCCCGAGCGCATGGCGACGGTCCTGCACGTGGCCCTGCAGCTGGTCAGTGACGCCAACACGCTGCTCACGCCCTACCTGCCCGAGTCCGCGAACAAGGTGTACGCGATGCTCGGCGGTACCGGGACGTGGACCGGCATGCCCCGGATCGAGAGCGGTCACGACACCATCGGCGGCTCCGACGAGCCGGTCGACTACCCGGTGATCACCGGTCAGTACGCCGACAACGAGGCTCGCTGGGAGTCGACGCCGATCGTTCCGGGCACCCCGCTCGACCGCCCGCAGCCGCTGTTCGCCAAGCTCGACCCGTCCGTGGTGGACGAGGAGCTGGCACGCCTGGAGGGCCCCGCCGAGTAGGGCCCGTCCTCCCGGTCCGACTGTGGGCCCCGGCCATGCCCTGCTCGAACCACGCTATCGCGGTCTCGCGTTGGGATGGGGTGAGCGTGCTGTTCCCTCTGATGGGACTGCTCCCTGGTCGATGGAACTGGATTTCCAGTCCAACTTCCAGGGAGCAGTTCACCGAGCCGGGGCCCACAGCGGTGTCACCGGCTCCCGCGGACCGCTTCCAGGGCCTCCTCCAGACCGCGCCCTGGACGCACGCGTGCGCGGCGCGCGGCCTCTTCCGGGTCCGGTGGCCGCCCCGGCGGCGCCATACCCGGAGGAAGCTCGGGGGAGCGGTGCCGGAGGGCGCCGTGCCGGTCGGCCGCCTGAGACGGCCGCCATAGGATCGACAGGGTGACCAGACAGAACAGGACGGGAGCCATCCGTGGGTAAACGCAGCGGGAGAGCGGTCCGGGAGCGCAACGACCAGACGCCCCCGCCGGTCCCCGAGCCCCTGCGCGTGCCGGTGGCCGACAGCCACACCCACATGGACATGCAGACGCCCGAGGTCGAGGAGATCATCGCGGCCGCCCGCGCCGTCGGCGTGACCCCGCTCGTCCAGGTGGGCGTGGACCTGGCGTCGTCGCGCTGGGCCGCTGAGACCGCAGCCGCCCACCCGGGCGACGTCTGGGCCGCCGTGGCCCTGCACCCCAACGAGGCGCCGCGGATCGTGCACGGCGACGGAGCCGAGGGCGTCGAGGTCGACGACACCGACTGGGCGGGCAAGGTGCGCGCCGCCGGCGGTTCGTCCGCCCTGGACGAGGCGCTGGAGGGCATCGCCGAACTCGCCGCGCTGCCGCAGGTGGTGGCGGTCGGCGAGACCGGCATGGACACCTTCCGCACCGGGCCCGAGGGCGCGCGGGCGCAGGAGGAGTCCTTCCGCAGGCACATCGACATCGCCAAGCGCCACGGCAAGGCCGTGATGATCCACGACCGCGAGGCGCACGACGACGTGTTCCGGGTCCTGGCCGACGAGGGCGCGCCGGAGCGGGTGGTCTTCCACTGCTTTTCCGGGGACGCCGACATGGCCAAGGTCTGCGCCGAGCACGGCTACTTCATGAGCTTCGCGGGCAACGTCACCTTCGCCAGCGCGCAGCCGCTGCGCGAGGCCGCCGCGGTCGCCCCTCCGGAGCTGCTGCTCGTGGAGACGGACGCCCCGTTCCTCACGCCCAAGCCCTACCGCGGCCGCCCCAATGCCCCCTACCTCGTGCCGTACACGCTGCGCGCGCTGGCCGAGGCCAAGGGCATGGACGAGGACGAGCTCGCCGGGGTGATCGCGGGCAACGCCCGCCGCGCCTTCGGGTTCTGAGACCGGCCCCGGGCCGCCGCGGGTCGCGGCGGCCGTCGGGGCCCGGCGATGGCGCTGCCGGTCAGTGGTGATGGCCGCGCTTGCGCCGCCCGGCGTCCCTGGCCGCCTTGTCCAGGGCCTTCCCCTGGCGCTTGCGCTCCTCGCGGACCCGGTGGTCGCCCCGGGACCGGTTCCACTCCGACTCGCGGCGCAGCCGGTTCCACCGCGCCAGGCGGCGGGCGTCCAGCTCGCCCTCGTCGATGGCGGCCTGGACCGCGCAACCGGGCTCGGTGTCGTGCGAGCAGTCCCGGAAACGGCACTCCTCGGCGTGGGCCAGGACGTCGGCGAAGGTCCGGTCGACGCCCGACCCGTCCCCGGGGACGTCGATCCGGCGCACCCCGGGGATGTCCAGGACCAGGGCGCCGCCCGGCAGTGCGAGCAACTGCCGGTGGGTGGTGGTGTGGCGCCCCCGCTTGTCCTGGCGGATCTCCCCGGTGTCCATCAGGGAGTGTCCGGCGACCGCGTTGACCAGGCTCGACTTGCCCGCGCCCGAGGTTCCCAGCAGGACCCATGTCGTGCCGGGCCGCAGTCGGGCGGCCAGTGCGTCCAGCCCCTGGCCGGTGTGGGCGCTCACGGTGTACACGTCGGTGCCGGAGCTGACCGACTCGACCAGTTCGACGACCTCGGGGAGGCGTTCACCGGCCAGTTCGGCCTTGGTGACGGCGACCACCGGGGTGGCACCGCCGGCCCAGACCAGGCTGAGGAAGCGTTCCAGGCGTCCCATGTTGGGACCCTGGTCGGCGGCCTCGCAGATGAGGACATAGTCGACGTTGGCGGCCAGGACCTGGTCGTGGGAGTCCTTGGCCACGCCCTGGCGGACGAGTGTGCCGGCGCGTTCGAGGACGGCCTCGACGAGCCAGTCGTCGCCTGAGCGGCGGACGGCGACCCAGTCACCGCTGCACGGGGCGGCGGCGGGGTCGGTGTGCGCGGCCCTGCGGACCGCGGGGGCGAAGGCGGCGTCGCGAACGCCCGGCAGGCGGATCTCGGCGCCGCCCCTGCGCGCCGCGGAGACGCGGGCGGGCAGGAGGACGTGTTCGCTGGACAGCGCGACGGCGTCGAAGGCGGCTTCGACCCGGGCGTTCCAGCCGAGGGCGTCCAGTGGGTGGGACGGGGTGGACGACAGGCAGTGTGTGCTCACGACAGGCTCTCTGGGAGGCGAGCCGTGGGACCGCGCGAAGGGGTCCGTCAGGGCTCGCGGACGATCGGGAAGACTGGGGCTGGGCCACTCGTGAAGTCCGTCATGGCACGTTCCTCTCCGTCGTCGTCGGCCGTCGTGCACGCGCACGGGGCGTTCGGGCGAGTCGATCCTAGGTGCGCTCCCGTCCGTCGCGCCACAGGTTTTTCACGCGCGCGAGGCGGGCCGCCGCACCGCGGTGGCCCGCCTCGTCGGGGATCGGCGCCTCAGTCCATCTCCTCCAGGGTCCGGCCCTTGGTCTCGGGCACCCACTTGAGGATGAACGGGATGGAGAGCAGGGCGAAGGCCGCGTAGATCACGTACGAACCGGCCAGGTTCCAGTCGGAGAGGGACGGGAAGCTGACGGTGATGAGCCAGTTGGCGATCCACTGGGCGGAGGCGGCGACGCCGAGCGCGGCGGCGCGGATCCGGTTGGGGAAGATCTCGCCGAGCATCACCCACACGACCACGCCCCAGGACAGGGCGAAGAAGAGCACGAACGCGTGCGCCGCGAACAGGGCGACGGCACCCTGCGGGTCGGGCAGGGCGATCTCCCCGTCGATCTCGGTGGTGAACGAGAACGCCCAGGCGGCCAGCCCCAGTGAGACGGCCATACCGGCCGAGCCGATCAGGGCCAGCGGCTTGCGGCCGATCCGGTCGACCAGCAGCATCGCGATCACGGTGCCGAGGATGTTGATGATCGACGTGGTGAACGAGTAGAGGAACGAACTGCTCGGGTCGATACCGACCGACTGCCACAGCGAGGAGCTGTAGTAGAAGATCACGTTGATCCCGACGAGCTGCTGGAAGACGGACAGGCCGATGCCGACCCAGACGATGGGCAGCAGGCCGGTGCGGCCGCCGAAGAGGTCGCGCAGGACGGGCTTGTGCTCGCCGCGCATCCGTGCGTCGATCCGGGCGACCTCGGCGTCCAGGTCGCCGCCGCCCTCCACCGCGGCCAGTACCCTCTTGGCCTCCTCGGTCCGGCCGGTGGCGACCAGGTGGCGCGGCGACTCGGGGATCCGCAGCGCGAGCACTCCGTAGACCACCGCGGGGACGATCTCGACGCCCAGCATGACCTGCCAGGACTCCAGGCCGAGCAGGGTGCCGCGCTGGTCGCCGTCGGCCAGCGACAGCAGGCCCCAGTTGACCAGCTGCGAGACGGCGATGCCCAGCACGATCGCGGCCTGCTGGAAGGACGCGAGCCGACCGCGGTAGGCGGCCGGGGCGACCTCGGCGATGTAGGCGGGGGCGATGACCGACGCCATGCCGATGGCGATGCCGCCGAGGGCGCGCCAGACCGCCAGGTCCCATACGGTGAAGGGCAGCATCGAACCGACGGCGCTGATCGCGAACAGCAGCGCGGCCAGCTGCATGACCCGGGGGCGGCCGACGCGGTCGGCCAGACGGCCGGCGATCACGGCACCGGCGGCGGCACCGAGCAGGGGGATGGCGATGACCGCGCCGAGGGCCGCCGGCCCGACGCCGAACCGGCCCCGGATCCCCTCGACCGCTCCGTTGATGACCGCGCTGTCGTAGCCGAAGAGGAATCCGCCCAGCGCGGCGGCAGCGGCGATGAAGACGACGTAGCGCAGGTTCGGTGGTCGGACCGCGGGCGGGTGCGGTCCGGCGGGTGCGGTGGTGCTCACGGGATCTCCAGAAGGTGCTCGGTGACGGCAACCGGGGGTACGGGACCGCGACTCGCACTCGGCTCGTTGAGTTCACCAACGAGAGGCAAAGTGCGGCCCTAGGCGTCGTTGCCTTCAAGAACCTTAAGCAAAAGAGTGACCCAGGCCGCAACTCTGATTGAAATCTGATGGTTGAGTTCAAGTCATGAAGTCAAGGTTGACGCGCGAGGTCTCCCTGCGTGCAGGGCTGTCCAGGGGCCCGGCACGTCGAATGAGACATGCGTCACATGTTTCCCGGGTGTTGCCCCGCGGTCGCGCCGTTACCGGCGGGGGCGGTGCCAGACATCGTCGGTGCCGTGCCGGGGCCTGTAGTCCTCCGGCGTGCTCCGCGCGGTCCCGTGGGGGTGCTGAGGGCCGCTGCCGGAGGGGGAGGGGTCGACCCGCTCCTCCTCCTCGCCCAGCATCAGGAAGAGGCTGCACACGAGCAGCAGGACGAACAGTCCGATGATCACCGGCAGCAGCAGGTCGGCCGCGGTGGAGCCGGGCGGCGGGTCGGTCCGGACCGCTTCCGGGGCCGCGACGCTGACGCCCGTCATCGCCGTGTAGTGCACGCTCGTCACGGCGACCGCCATCACGAGGGATCCGGCGGCGATCGCGGGTGCGCCGCGCAGCCGGGCCGAGAACCACATCGCCACCGTGGCCGCCACGAGCGCGATGACGCAGGCGGCGGCGATGGCGGACGGAGCATGGTGCATCGTGCCGTGCATGTTCATCGAGGCCATGCCCGTGTAGTGCATGGCGACCACCCCAGCGCCCGCGAGAGCGCCCCCGGCGAGAATCCAGGGCAGCGTGCGCCTGCGGATGGTCATCGTCAGCGCCGCGCCCATGACCACCACGGCGGTGACGCCGCTGACCAGGGTGAGGAAGGCGTCGTAGCGGATCAGGGCGCCGGCGACCCTGAAGCCCATCATCGCGATGAAGTGCATGGACCACACGGCCATGCCGCCGAGCGAGAACGCGGCCAGGATCAGCCACTGCCACCGGGCGGCACCGCGGGCCCGTCGCGCGCGGCCGGCGAAGGCCAGGCCGAGGACCGAACCGCACACGGACACGGAGAAGGCGATGGCAGGGGTCAGCCAGTCCTGCGAGAGCTGGTCGGTCACGAGCGCCGCTTTCCTGAACCGTTGGGGGAGACGGTGTAGGGATTCTAGGGACGCGGGGGGCGCTTGGCCAGGTCTGTCCGGGGCTGCTTCCTGGCCTGATGTGGCCATTCGCCCGCCCGCGACCGCCCGGAGGGCATCGCGCGGGGGCGGACCGCCGCCCTCGACGGACGCCTCAGGCGCGCAGTCCTTGGAAGGCCATGCGGGAGAGGGACTCGGCGAGTTCCTCGGCGTCCAGTCCGCGGTCCGGCCTGTACCACTCCACGATCGAATTGACCATGCCGAACAGCAGGCGCGCGGCGATCGCGGGGTCCACGTCGCCCCGGATCTCGCCGGCGGCGATGCCCTCACGCACGAGCCCGGCGACGAGGTGGTCGAACTCGCGGCGGCGGGCCAGGGCGTGCTGCTCGACCTCCGTGTTGCCGCGCACGCGCAGCAGCAGGGTGACGTGCGGCAGCTCCTCCACCAGAACCCGGACGCTGCCCCGCAGGACGTTCTCCAGGCGGTCGATGGCCGGGCCGCTGGTGGAGGCCTCCTCACGTGTGACCGCGAACAGGGCGTCCAGCGCCAGGTCCAGGGAGCGCCGCAGCAGCTCCGTCTTGCCGGTGACGTGGTGGTAGATCGCGGACTTGGTCACGCCCAGGGCGCGCGCCAGATCCTCCATGCTCGTGCCGTCGTACCCGCGCTCGTTGAACACGCGCGCGGCCACGCGCAGCACGGAGTCGGCGTCGTGGCCCGGGCGGCCGGAACGGCGCCGGCCGGGCTCTCGGCGGGAGGGCGGCGGTTCGAGTGAGGATGATCGAGGCACGGTAGGTGAATCTACCTCCTGGTCGTCCCTGGTGAACGGGGCGTGGGCCCGGTGTCGTCGGGATCACGGGCGCTCGATTAACGAACGATCGGTCAGTATCTCAGCATAGTCGGCCCCCGGGGTGTGCCGGGGCGCCTGGCCTGCGTCTGAGGAAGGCGTCAACGACGTTAGGAATCCGTCAAGGGTGTAGTGACAGAGCCGTAGCTAGGAGTAGTTTTACCTCGTTTTGTGGGACAGGGACACGTTTTGTCCCCATAGCGAGGATCTGAGTTCACGCCATGGCCATCACACGCCGCAACGCCTTACGCTCCTCCCTCCTCGGTGGAGCCGGGGCCGCCGTAGCCACCGCGATCCCCGCGTCCGCGTGGGCGGACCCGGTGGGCACGCCCGACGCCGGTGACCCGGCGTCCTCCCTGCGCCTGCTCAAGCAGGGCAACGAGCGCTGGCGGTGCTTCCGCCCCCGCCACCCCCATGAGGGACGCGGCCGACGGGCCCAGCTCGTCAACGGCCAGAATCCCTTCGCCTGCGTCCTCGGCTGCGCCGACTCGCGGGTGCCCCCGGAGCTGGTGTTCGACCAGGGGCTCGGCGACCTGTTCACCATCCGCTCCGCCGGGCAGGTCCTGGACGACTCGGTGCTGGGCAGTCTGAGCTACGCCGCGCACATCGACGTCCCCCTCATCGTCGTCCTGGGCCACCAGTCGTGCGGCGCCGTCACCGCCGCCGTCGAGGCGCACGAGAGCGGCGACGTGCCCGAGGGCCACATCGGCTTCCTCGTCGAGCAGCTCCTGGAGGTCGTCGACTCCACGCCCGACGACGGCGAGGACTTCATCGACGACTGCGTGCGGGCCAACGCCGTCCACATCGCGGAGCAGCTGCGCCAGGACGCCGACCTGCGCGAGAAGGTCGACTCCGGGCGTCTGGAGATCGTCGCGGCGCGCTACGACCTGGAGACGTCCGAGGTCGTGTGGCTGTGATTCCCCTCCTCCGGAAGGCAGTGCGGCAAGCACCCGGAACATGACAGAAGTGGTCGCCCGGTATGTTCCGGGCGGCCACTGTTTTGTGACGCCCAAAGATGAATAAATCTCCTGTGTCGCTTCTTTCGGGATAGTGATGGTTTGCCACTTTTCTGGACGAAAGTCAGGTAATTCAGAGAATGCCTGCGGAGCTCGCCCAGGCGTCCTATCGTCGTGGAGTCCGTAGGGGCCGCCGAGGGCCTCAACCGCTCCCGAGGGTCGACGTGCGTCGCCCCCGGCTCTCCCCCGAAGGAGCCGCCGTGCTCTCCATCGACCAGCAGATGCGGGAGATGCTCACGACACCCGGAGTCCGCAGCGTCTCGCTGGTCGACTGGCGTGAGGGCGCGACGGTCTCCCTCGCCGGTGTCGAGGACCGGCCCACGGAGGCGGTGGCGATCGTCCGGGCCATCGGAGCCAGCGCCCAGTACACCGCCGAGGCGGTGGAGGACGTGGTCGTGACCGACGGCGACCACCACCTGTTGATCGCCGTTCTGAAGGGATCGGACCTGTGCGTGCAGGTGCGGATGGAACGGGACCGCGGTCACCTCGGGTTCGCTCTGCGGCGGCTGCGCGGCCTGTCGGGCTCGGCACACCTGCCGGCGTCCCGTCGGCACCCGCGACTGCCGCCCCGGCGCGAGCGCGGACGCTCCGTCCCCCGAGCCGCGTCCACAGTGGACCGCGCGGTGCTCGACCGCGTTCTGACCGGGCTCCGCTCACTATCGGTCGACCGCCCATGGAAGGGGTCCGTGATCGCGTGACCGGTCGCCGGTTCGAACCACGGCGCGTGCGCATCCGCCGTTGGATGGCCCAACGGCCGCTTGTGCGCCACATGACCACAAGGAGAGAGAAGGACATGCCGAACATCGAAGCCGGACTGAAGGAAATGATGGCGATCGAGGGAGCCCTCGGCGCCGCGGTCGTGGACTACAACAGCGGAATGTCCCTGGGATCGCTCAATTCGACCAGCGGACTGGACCTCGACGTCGCCGCCGCGGGCAACACCGAGGTCGTCCGGGCCAAGATGAGGACGATGGACCAGCTCGGGCTCAAACAGGGGCTGGAGGACATCCTCATCTCGCTGTCCAGCCAGTACCACATCATCCGTCCCCTCACGAACCGCAAGGGGCAGGGCCTGTTCCTCTACCTCGCGCTGGACCGGGCGCGTGCCAACCTGGCCCTGGCCAGGCACCGCCTCAAGGGGATCGAGGAGGAGCTGGAGGTCTGACGGGGGCCTCGGACCGGACCCGGGTGCGGACGGCGCCGCCGTCCACACCCGACCGGACCGCTCTTCCGCGGTCGTGGGCGATGGGGGAGAATGGCGCTCCAGCCCCCCCCGACAACGCAGGGAGAACCGGGATGTTCCGGATCGCGATCAGCCGCCTGTCCGATGACGGCTGGAGTGTCACACCGGAGCGAAGAGCGACCGCGCTGTCCGTCGACGAGGCGATCTCGTCCATCCGGGAGCACCTGCCCACCGCCGACACCCGTGCCGTGCGCAGCGACACCGTCCAGCGCTCGGTCAACCGGATCAACGACTTCCGCACGGACCTCGCCACCGCCGAGGGCGGCCACTACCGGGTGGTCATCGCCCCCATGATGTGAGCGGGCGGAGGGCTCCCGGCCGTCACGACGGGGTGACGCCGGCGCGGGCGGACGGCACCCCACCGCCCACTTCTCAGGCCTCCCGACCACCGAAGGCGGAGTCGAAGCTCGCTTCCGGCGGGTCGTAGGCGTGCGCGCGTACGAAGTCCACCGCCTCGGCGGCCCCCACCAGGCGGTCCATCCCGGCGTCCTCCCACTCGATCGACACCGGACCCTGGTAGCCGATCGCGTTCAGCGTGCGGAAGCAGTCCTCCCACGGTACGTCCCCGTGCCCCGTCGACACGAAGTCCCACCCCCGTCGGGGATCGCCCCACGGCAGGTGCGAACCCAGACGCCCGTTGCGTCCGTTGCCCGTCCGCCTGCGGGTGTCCTTGCAGTCCACGTGGTAGATCCGGTCCCGGAAGTCCCACAGGAAGCCCGCCGGGTCGATGTCCTGCCACACCATGTGGCTGGGGTCCCAGTTCAGGCCGAAGGCCGGCCGGTGTCCCACCGCCTCCAGCGCCCGCTGGGTGGACCAGTAGTCGTAGGCGATCTCCGAGGGGTGCACCTCGTGGGCGAAGCGCACGCCCACCTCGTCGAACACGTCCAGGATCGGGTTCCAGCGGTCGGCGAAGTCCCGGTAGCCCGCCTCGACCACGTCCTCGCCCACCGGAGGGAACATCGCCACGTACTTCCAGATCGCGCTGCCGGTGAAACCCACCACCGTGGACACGCCCATCCGGGCCGCCGCCCGGGCGGTCGTGCGCATCCCCTCGGCCGCGCGCCGGCGCACCCCCTCGGGATCGCCGTCGCCCCAGACGCGCGCCGGCAGGATGTCGCGGTGGCGCTGGTCGATGGGGTCGTCGCACACCGCCTGGCCGAGCAGGTGGTTGGAGATCGCCCACACGCCCAGGCCGTGGCGTTCGAGGACCGCCAACCGCTCCCGCACGTAGGCGTCGTCCACGGCGGCGCGGGTGACGTCGAGGTGGTCGCCCCAGCAGGCGATCTCCAGGCCGTCGTACCCCCACGCGGACGCCAGGGAGCACAACTCCTCGAACGGCAGATCGGCCCACTGGCCGGTGAACAGGGTGACTGGTCGCGGCATTCTCACTACCTCCGTCTGGGGGCGGGTCGGGGGCGGGTCGGCACCGCCGGTTCCGGCAGGGAGCGCAGGAACGCCAGGCCGTCCACGGCGATGGCGTCCTGGCTCTCCGCCAGCGGCCGCCACACGGAGGCGGCCGTGGCGATGCTCGCGTTGTCGGCGGTGAACGACTCGATGACCAGGGGGCCGCCGTACCCGGCCCGGTCCAGCGCGGCCGTGATCCCGGGCCAGTCCAGGTGGTCGGCGCCGGGGGCGCCCCGGTCGTTGGCGCACACCTGGACATGGTGCAGGCGCGGGGCCGCGCGGTCGATCGCGGCGGCCACGTCCCTCTCCTCGATGTTGAGGTGGTACACGTCCAGGGCCAGCCCGCAGTGCCGGGCGGGCAGATCGGCCAGGGCGGTCATGGCCTGGTCGACCGTATTGAGGACACTGGTCTCGTACCGGTTGAGGGGTTCGACCGCCAACCGCACGTCCGAGGCCGCGGCGTGCTCGACCACGGGTGCCAGCGCTTCGGTCAGCTCGGCGTAGACCGCGGCCCGTTCGGCCCCGGACATCCGCCAGGTACGGCCGACCGAGGCGTAGGCGGGGCCGGCGATGACGGACGAGCCGACCCCGGCCGCCGCGTCCACCACCCGGCGCAGGTAGTCCTGGGTGGCCGCGCGGGTCCCGGGGCCGGTCGCCACGAGCTCGCGACCGGGCCCCATGACCAGCACGACGGAGGCCGTCAGGCCCAACCCGTCCAGCAGGGCGCGGGCACGCCGGGGGTCCCAGTCGCCGACGTCCTCCACCGGCAGTTCGATCGCGTCGAAGCCCCACTCCGCCACGCGGGGCGCGATGCGCTCTAGGGCGGCGTCGGTCAGCGGCGACGTCCACACCCAGGTGTTGACCCCCAGCGCGCGCATCTACCGGTCCGTCCAGGCCTCGGGGAAGCCCGGCAGGTCCTCGCCGCCGAACTTCGCGTAGTGCAGGGACGGCATGTCGGCGTTGCGCTCCAGGTAGTCCGGGAGCTCGTCCTCCCGGATCGGCTCCTGCGGCAGGATCCACTCCGAGGGAACCTCCTCGCCCGCCAGGATCATGCTCGCGGCCAGGACCGGGGTCCGCCACTGGAAGTTGGAGTAGACCGGGGCGATCGCCGTGATGTCCTCCTCGTCCCACTTGCGCAGGAAGCTCAGCTCGTCCTCGCCGGCGATGACCGGGTACGGCTGCCCGGCGTCCTCGAAGGCCTCCAGGCCCGCGACCGCGCCGTCACCGGCGTCCATCCAGATGCCGTCGACCGAGCCGCGCTGCAGGTGTTGGGACACCAGGTCCTTGATCTGGGCGCCGTCGCCCCCGGTGAACTCGAAGCCGAGGACCTCCAGCTCGCTGTCGTCGAAGATGGTCTGGGCCGCCGCCCAGCGGTGTTCGAGCACGTCGACCCCGGGGAGGATGCGCAGGGCCAGGACGGTCGAGCCCGGCTCCAGCTCGTCCACGAGGAACTCCGCGGCGTCGGCGCCGTAGGCGTAGCCGCCGATGGGGTGGATGAAGGTGACCATGCAGTCGGTGTTGACCCCGCGGTCGAAGACGATGACCGGGACACCGCTCTCACAGGCGGTCTCCACGGCGGGGGTGAGAGTGGCGGTGGTGGACGGCGAGACGATGATGGCGTCGCAGTCACCGGCGTCCACGAACGCCTGGATGTCGGAGATCTGCTGGTTGTCGTCGTCGGCGGCGTCGGAGACCCGGAACTCGCCGATGCGGCCCTCCTCCTGGAGCGCCTCCACCTGCTGTTCCATGGTGATGAAGCCGGTGACGCGCCAGGGGTTGGACACCGAGGCGTTGGAGAAGCACACGGTGGCCTCCCCCGGGTCGTCGGAGGCGAACTCGCCCGTATCGGTCCACTCGGGCTCGATCGCCTGCAGCCAGGGCTGCTCGGGGTCGCCCTCGGGCGTGATCTCGCGCTGGGCGAGCTGGGCGTCGAACTCCTCCTGGTCGAACCACTCCCCGTCCGGGGTCAGGCCGGCGCCTTCGGCCGTGCCGTCGTCGGGGGTGTCGGTCGTACACGCACTCAGGACCAGGGCCAGACCGGCGGCGCCGGCCAGGAGCGCAGGGGGGACGCGCATGGTGTGTTACCTCCTCGAAGAGCCGAGCGTGTGCCCGGTCGGGTGGTCCGGTCGCCGCTGTGGGCGCCCGGGCAGTCGAAGCCCGCCGCGGCGCGAGGCGTAGGCCACCGCGGCGATGATGATGAGTCCCTGCGCCGCCGGCTGGATCGTCGAGGGCAGGTACAGCTGGTTGAAGAGGGTGAAGAGGGCCTCCACGGTGAGAGCGCCGAGCGCGGCGGCGAGCACGGTGCCGCGTCCGCCGCCCAGGACCACGCCGCCCAGGACGACGGCGGTGATGGCGGTGAACTCCAGGCCCTGGCCGACCTGGGCGGTCACCCCGGCGTAGCCGCCGATGAGCACCGCCGCGAGCGTGGCCAGCAGCGACGACGCCATGAAGGCCAGCGTGCGCACCGACCACACCCGCACGCCCGAGAAGGCGGCGGCGGTGTCGTTGTCACCGGTCGCCATGAGCGTGCGCCCGTACGGGGAGCGCATCACCAGCACGCCGGCGACCACGACGGCCGCCGCGATGAGCAGCGCCCAGGGGATCTGGTGGAGGAAGGGGACGTTCTCGATCCCGTTGCGGCCGGGCACACGGAAGGCCTCCGAGAGCGCTCCCGTGGGCGCGCCGCCGGTCCAGAAGCGCACCGCGCCGAACAGGATCAGCATCGTGCCGAGCGTCGTGATGATCGACGGCACCCTCAGCAGCGTGGTGACCAACCCGTTCACCAGGCCCACGAGGAGCCCGAAGGCCACCATGAGCGCCAGCACCGGCCACGTCATCGCCTCGTCGCCGTCGATGAGCCTGGCCGCCACCACGACCTGGGCGCCCACCAGTGAGCCGACCGACAGGTCGAACTCGCCGGAGACGATCACCAGGTACTGGCCCACCGCGAGGATCACCAGCGGGGCGGCCTTCTTGCCGAACCCCATCAGCGGCGGACCCTCGAAGAACGACGGGTTCTGCGTGGCGATGACGACGAAGATCAGCAGGAGGATCAGCGCGACCGTCGCCGTGCCGCCCCTGGGCAGGGCGGACAGCGCTCTCAGGGGACGACGGCGCGTGTCCGCTCCGGGGGCGGGCGGCGGGGAGGAGGGGGTCGGGGAGACGGGGGCGGTCATCGTCGGCCTCCCGGGGACGCGGTCAGTGACGGGGGCGGAGAGGGCGGCCGCGTCGGCGGCCCCGTGGACGGGAAGCGCACGCGTGTCGCCGCGCGGGAGTGCTGCCCGCGGGCGTAGACGGCCACCGCGGCGACGAGGACCGCGCCGCGCAGGACGTCCTTGACGAACGGGTCGACCGCGAGCACGTTGAACACGGTGTCGAGCGTGGCCAGCACGAACACGCCCGCGATCGTTCCGGCCACCCCGCCGCGACCGCCGAGCAGATAGGTGCCGCCCAGCACGACCGCGGCGATCGCCTCCAACTCGTAGCCGTTGGCGTACACCTGCGGGTTGCCGGTCCCGAACCTCGCCGCCAGCAGCAGTCCGGCCACCCCGGCGGTGATCGAGCACAGGACGTGCGCGGTGACCACGGGGACTCCGGCGCGCACACCCGACAGGCGGGCGACCTCGGCGTCACCGCCCACGGCGTACATGTGGTAGCCCAGGCGGGTGCGGTGCAGGAACACCACGGCCGCCACCGCCAGGCCGAGCATCACCAGCGTGGAGACCGGCAGCACACCGATCCGGGTGTAGCCGAAGGCCTGGAAGGCGGCGGGCACCGACCCGGCCGGGCCCTGGAAGGTCGTGTCCAGGTAGCCCTGGATGACCAGTGCCGTGCCCAGGGTCGTGATGAAGGGGTTGACCCGCAGGCCGGTGACGATGAGCCCGTTGGCCAGGCCGACCAGGGCCGACACGCCCAGGGCGGCGGCCGCCCCGAGCAGGATCCGGGACGGGTCGCCGTCCATCGTGGTGGCGGCGACCAGCGCGGACAGCGCTGCGACGTGGCCCACCGACAGGTCGAGCGAGCGGCAGAGGATGACGAGCGTCTGTCCGATGGCCAGGAAGCCCAGCAGGCTGCTGCGGGTGAACAGGTCGACGGTGTTGGCGGTGGTGAACAGGGTGGCGCCGCGGGCCGCGAGGAAGGCGGCGCTGACCGCCAGCAGGACGACCAGGGCGGCGTAGACGAGTCCGGTGGTGCCGAGCCGCGAACCGAGGCTCCGCACGGTGGTCCGCAGGGGTGTCACGGCGCCGCCTCCCCGCGCGGGGCGGAACCGGTGGCCAGGGCCATGACGGCCTCCTCGTCGGCGTCGCCGGGCAGCTCGCCCGCGACACGGCCGTCGTCGAGCACGACCAGGCGGTCGGCCATGCCGATGAGCTCGGGCAGTTCGGACGTGATGAGCACGATCGCCACGCCGTCCGCGGCCAGCTCGCGCATGAGCCGGTAGACGGCCTGCTTGGCGCCCACGTCGATGCCGCGGGTCGGCTCGTCCATCACCATGACGCCGGGGTCGGCGGCCAGCCACTTGGCCAGCACGACCTTCTGCTGGTTGCCGCCGGACAGGTACTGGACCTCCTGGCCGTGGCCGCCCCGGGCGACCAGTTCCAGTGACGACAGCACACCGGGCAGCCGGCGGGCACGCGGCCGGGAACCGAAGGGGAACACGGCGTCCAGGACCAGGCGCCCGTTGTCCAGCACCGACTGGTGCAGTGCCAGGCCCTGGGACTTGCGGTCCTCGGTGACCAGCACCAGGCCCGCGCGCACGGCCTGGCGCGGGGAGCGCGGGTTCACGGCCTCGCCGTCCACGCGGACCTCGCCGCGGGTGAACCGCGCGATTCCGAACAGGCCGTGGGCGACCTCGGTACGGCCGCTGCCCTGGAGCCCGCCCAGGCCGAGGATCTCGCCGCCGCGGACCTCGAACCCGATCCCGTCGACCTGGGCGTTGCCCGCCCCGGCCACCGACAGCCGGACGCGTCCGACGTGGTCGCCGCGCGGTTCGAGGGGCTCGGGGAAGACCGCCGCGACGGGACGGCCGACCATCCGGCGCACCAGCTCGGCGGGCCCGAGCTCCTGGGCGGGCCAGGTGCCGACCAGGTCCCCGTCCTTGAGGACGGTGATGGTCGCCGCGAGGTCGAAGATCTCCCTGAGCCGGTGCGAGACGTAGAGGACGGCCACACCCCGCTCGCGCAGTCGGCCGATGATCCGGTAGAGCACCTCCACCTCGTGGTCGGCCAGCGCGGCGGTCGGCTCGTCCATGGAGATGACGCGGGCGTCCTGCGAGAGCGCCTTGACGATCTCCACGATCTGCTGTTCGGCCACCGACAGCGACCGCACCTTCCGCCACGGGTCGATCCCCTCCAGCCCGAGGTCGGCCAGGAGCGCGGCGGTGGCGCGCTCCATCGCGCGGCCGTCGACGAGGCCCCGGCGCAGGGGCTCGCGGCCCAGGAAGACGTTCTCGGCGACGGTGCGCTCGGGCAGGAGGTTGAACTCCTGGAAGACCGTGGCGACCCCGGCCCGCTGCGCCCGCACCGGGTGCTCGAAGGCGACCCGCTCGCCCTCGAGGTCGATGGTGCCCCCGTCGGGGCGGTGCACACCGGCCAGCACCTTCATCAGGGTCGACTTCCCGGCCCCGTTCTCGCCGACCAGCGCGTGCACCTCACCGGCACGCAGGTCCAGGTCCACGCCGTGCAGGACGCGTACGCCGAGGAAGGACTTGGTGATGGCGCGCATCCTCAGCAGGGGTTGGCCGGTCATGCCCCGTCCACCCCCGGGACGTCGACCCAGCGGCGCTCGCGGGCCGACTCCAGCACGGCCTCGGCCAACACGGCGGCGCGCAGGCCGTCGGTGAAGCGCGGCAGGCCCTCGGGGTCGTGCCCGGCGATGGCCGCGGCGGTGTCGGCGACCAGGGCGTTGAAGCAGTCCTGGTAGCCCTGGGGGTGGCCGACGGGCACCGTGACCAGACGGGCGGCGTCGGTGCTCAGGGCGGGGTCGTCGCGCGAGATGAGGGCGGTGCGGCCCCGGGAGGCGGACCACAGGGTCTCGGGGCGCTCCTGGTCGAAGACGAGCGATCCCTCGCTCCCTGCCACCTCCAGGAGCAGCTGGTTCTTGCGGCCGGGGGAGACCTGGCTGATCACGGCGCTGCCGATCGCGCCGCCGCGCGTGGAGAACTGGAAGGCGACCAGGTCCTCGGTGGTGACCGGTCGGGACGTGCCGCCGCGGGTGTCGTTGACGCGGGAGGTCTGGGCGCTGACCGCGGTGATGCGGTCGCCGGTGACGAACTCCAGCATGTCGCACCAGTGCGAGCCGATGTCGCCGAACGCCCGGGTGGGCCCGCCCAGCTCGGGGTCCACCCGCCAGTTGTCGTCCTCGGGTGAGAGCAGCCAGTCCTGGAGGTAGCCGCCGTGCGCCAGGCTGACGCGGCCGATGGCGCCCGCGGCGACCCGCGCGCGGGCCTCGCGGGCCATGGGGTGGAAGCGGTAGGCGAAGGGCACGACCGCGACGCGGTCGGCCTCCTCGGCGGCCGTGACCAGGCCGCGTGCCGTGGCCGCGTCCGTGGCCAGGGGTTTCTCGCACACGACGTGCTTGCCCGCCGACAGGGCGGCCAGGCTCAACGGGGCGTGCAGGTGGTTGGGGGTGCACACGTGGACGACGTCCACGTCGGGGTCGTGGATGAGATCGAGGGCGTGGCCGACGGCGCGGTCCAGGCCGTGGGTGGCGCGGAAGCGCTCGGCCTTGTCCCGGGAGGAGCCCGCCACGCCCACGACCCGGCCACCGGTGGCGCGGACGGCGTGCGTGTGGACACGTCCCATGAAGCCGGTGCCGATCACCGCCGCGCGGTAGACCGTGGGGGCGAGGGGGCCGGGATCATCCGCTTCTCCCAGGCTTGTGACCTTTCTCACTGACATGGCGACACCGTACGCGGGACTTATGTCGAGAGTCAATCAGAAGTTGTCGGAAACAAAGACTTTAGGTGCGCTCGAACCCGGACGAGAATCCTGTGCTTGACTGGTTCCATGACGGAAGAGGCGCTGACGGGCTCAGGGGGCAGGGGTTTGACGGAGTTGCGCGCGACGGCCGCCGTACCGGGGGCGGGCACACTGCTGCGGTTGCTGCGCGACGGAAGACCGCGCACCCGCTCCGAACTGGCGTCCGTGACCGGTCTGGCACGCTCCACCGTCACCCAGCGCGTGGACGCGCTGCTGGCCAGCGGGCTCATCGGCCCCGCGGGCGAGGCGGTCTCGACCGGAGGGCGCCCGCCCACGACCTTCTCGTTCCGCCCCGACGCCCGCGTGGTCGTGGCCGCCGACCTGGGCGCCACCCACGCGCGGCTGGCCCTCACCGACATGACCGGGACGGTCCTGGCCGAGGAGCGCGCCGACCTCGACATCGCTCTGGGCCCCGAACCGGTTCTGGACTGGGTGGTCGACCGGGGGCGGGCGCTGCTCGACGGCGCCGGCCGCGAGGTCCCGGACCTGCTCGGCGTGGGCATCGGCCTGCCCGGGCCGGTCCAGTACTCCACCGGCCGCGCGGTCAACCCGCCGATCATGCCCGGGTGGGACGACTTCGACGTACCCGGCTACGTCGGCGCGCGGCTGCCCGTGCCCGTCCTGGTGGACAACGACGTCAACATCATGGCCGTCGGCGAGCACCACGTCGCCTGGCCCACCGCCAGCCACCTGATGTTCGTCAAGGTCGCGACCGGCATCGGCTGCGGCATCGTGAGCGAGGGCAGGGTCTACCGGGGCGCCCAGGGGGCGGCCGGGGACATGGGGCACATCCAGGTCCCCAGCGGGGCGGGCCGCCAGTGCCGCTGTGGCAACACCGGTTGCCTGGAGGCCGTGGCCAGCGGCGCCGCCCTCGCCGAGGCACTGACCGCCGAGGGCGTCCCGGCGCGCGGCGCCCGCGACGTCGTGGAGCTCTCACGCAACGGATCGGTCCCGGCGCTGCGTGCCCTGCGCCAGGCCGGACGCGACGTCGGCGAGGTGCTGGCCGCCTCGGTCAACATGTTCAACCCGTCGGTGATCGTCATCGGCGGCGCGCTGGCCCTGGCCGGAGACCACCTGCTCGCCGGGGTCCGGGAGATCATCTACCAGCGCTCACTCCCCCTGGCCACCGAGCACCTGAGCATCGTGTCCTCCACCGCGGGGGAGAGCGCGGGCGTCATCGGTGCGGCCGTGACGGTCATCGAGCACTGCCTGAGCCCCGAGCACGCCGACGCCCTGGTCAACAGGACGTAGCGGGCTTGGCGGGGCCCAGGAGGCTCAACGGGGCCTGAGGTGCTCCATGAGGGCACGGAACCGGTCCCACGAGTCCGGTTCCGTGCCGTCGCCGACGCGGTACCAGACCACCGGGGTCATGCGCGGGCCGAACGCGACACCCTCCACCGGTGCCTTCAACGCCCTGTCGCGGCCCGTCTCCAGTACCCCCTCGGCGCCCACGGCCAAGCCGACGGGCACGGGCACCCCGGCCCACCACGGCGGGGTGGTCAGGTCGGCGCGGCCGAGCGCGCGGTGCACGGTCATGGTGCGCAGACCGCCCTGGGCGGCCAGTTCGCGCAGCAGCGGGGTGAGCGCGTCCAGATCCGGCTCCTCGCCGGGACGGTGGGCCACCGTGAGCAGGACGTGCTCGCGCACACCCGTGGGCGTGCGCGACACCAGCAGGGTCCCGGCGAAGGGCAGCGCTTCCTCGTCCGGTCCGGCGCCGGGCCGACCGGCGAAGGCCAGCCAGGTGCGGCCGGGGGCGCGGCCCCGTGCGGTCTCGGTGATCCGGGTGCGGTCCCAGGGACGCGTGAGGGGCTCGGCGGTCCCCCAGACCGACGGAGAAGCGCCGGTCAGGCTCGCGGTCAGCTCCTCCACGGCGCCGCCGAGTCTCAGGTCGCCGCTGACGGGGTGGTCGATCTGGAGGTCGACGTGCAGCAGCGCGACCGGTGCGTCGTCCGGTGACACGCGGAAGGCCTGGTTCGGTCCGTCCTCGGGGTCGAGAGCGGGATCGGGTACGAAGCCGGTGCCGTCCGCCCACACGAGCGGCAGGCCGTTGAAGCCGTCGTAGTAGCGGCCGTCGGGCGCGCGCACCACCCAGGTCGCGGCGGGTTTGCCCAGGAACGAGCGCAGCGCGTGGGTGAGGACGCTCGTCGACGGGGTGACCACCTGCAGACCGGTCCCGTCGCGCCCATGCGCCGCGAGGGCGTCCACGAGCCAGCTCGACAGTGACACCACCGGGCGGTCCTGCACCACGACGGCGTTCTTCCCGGTCACCACGGTTACCGCCGGATGGTCGGTGGCCCCCTGGAGGTGCTCGTCGTCGCGGGACAGCCGGGACTCGGGCTCCCAGAGCGTGCCGCCGTGCCGTTCGACCAGGTGGGCGGCGAACCGGCGGGCCATGCCGGCGGTGTCGGTGTCGCCGAGTTCTGCGCCCCGGGCCTCCACCCAGTAGGGCTGGGCCGGAAGGTCGTCGCTCACCCCGTCCACAAGAAGCCGGTCGGCCTCGGAGGAGACCGCGAGCCGCTGCGCGGCCTGCACGGCGAGCACGAGGCGGCCGGAGTCGTCGCGCAGCTCGATCACGGTCCCCTCCGCCACGAGCCGCACCCGCAGCTTCGGCCCGGCCTCGGCCAGGGCGTCCAGGAGCGAACGCCGATGGGGGCTCTCGGCCAACAGGGCGATCACGTCACGGCTCAAGGGGACTCCTTCGAGGGGGAGCGGGGCGGTTCGTACGCTACTGGGCCTCATTCGGCCGGGCGTTCAGGGGCGTTGGACCATGGCCTGGTCCGAGCGCGCGCGCTTCTTTGCCACGCCCGTGGCGACCGAGGCCATGTGCAGGGACGGAGTACGTCATACGAGGGGTCCTTGTTGGTTCCGGTTCCAGCCCTCGCAAAGGTCACCCGGTGGTGCCTCTCCCGGATTCCTTCTGTTCCTTCTAGTGCTTCATGGCAGCGAGGGCCGTTCGAACCTTGTCTTGGGGATCCATGACACTCCGGGCATTTCGAATCCGCGTGAAACGTGACTCGGACGCCCTTACTCGGTGGCTCGTCCTTCGGCTTCCTCCTGGAGTTTCTCCCAGAGCCAGTCGGGGATGTGCTCCTCATCTCGGGGGAAGTACTCGAGGTCCACGGTGAAGCCGTGGGCGGTGGGGAAGGTCAGGCCGGGATCTTCGTCATAGTTGAAGTCGACGTGGAACTTTCCGGGGGGTGTGATGACGTACTTCATGGAGAACCATGTTCCCTTGCCCTCCTGGTACATCCCCGCCCGAAGATCGTCGATCAGGAAACTGAGGCCAGTAGTGGACTCGCGGGAGGTTGAGCCGTCTTCGTACTCGACTTCGAGGAGAGCAGTGGAGTGCTCGATGACAGCTTCTTCCATGTAAGTGATTCTACTCCACCCATTAGGCACCCCATCCAGAATATTGACGCCGATCTGGGTGAGGGCTTCCTTCTGGTGCGCAGGGTCGAGATTACCCCGCTTGAAATGGTGTGTCGGCATTTCCCTCAGGAGGTTTCAGGGTTGCTCGGGTCGATTTTCTGGACAGGAGGGGCTGGCCTTCGGGCGTCAGATGTCGAATTCTCCGTGCCAGGACCGTTCGACGATGTGCTTGGGCAGGTAGTCCGATTCGACTTCGAGTTGGAATCCGGATTCGTGGAAGCTGCGGTCGTAACCCATGCAGGCGAGGGCGAGGAGTCCGAGGGGTGTCACGTTCTTGATGTCCTCAGCGCGCTCCTCATCAGAAGTCACATAGTCGCGCCAGAGGGTGAGGCCGTTGGCGAGTGCTTCGTTGAAGCCGTCCGAGTCGCCTTGGGCGAACTTCAAGAAGGTGTTCATCTGCGGGAAGACGACCTTGTTCAGCTGGTCAGGGTCGCCGAACTCGGCTCGTGCGGGGTCGGAGAGCTCCATGGCGGCGGTGAGTTCCTCGACCAGTTCGGGCCGATGGAGGATGTAGGCCTGCCGTGCGGCGATCCAGTGGTAGGAGAAGGTGTTGTACTCGCGGCCCTGGCCCCGCTGTGCCCGTCGCAGGACTTCGACGTCGATGTGGCAGAGCTTTTTCCAGCGGTGCTGGTCGCGGCAGGTGACGGCGAGGTAGAACGCCATGTCCCAGGCCCCGGCGTCGGCAAAGTACAAGGGGCCGGTCGCGGTCGTGTGCCGGATCTTGTGGTCGAACATGAACTCGACCGGTACGCCCGCTTCGGGGGTGGTGATGTCGAAGACGGCGTTGTAGATCTGCATGGCGGCCGTCCACGCCTCCCAGGTCTCCAGGTCGGCGGCCCGGCGATCCACGGCCAACGTGGTGCACGCGTCCAACCACAGCGTGTTCAGCTTGAGGTCGATGGACTTGGGTCGCTGCTCTGCCTTGTCTCCGATCCGAGCACGGGTGCGTGGGATGCGTTCGATCAGTGGTTCCAAGCCAGTGGCACTGAGATCGTGGGCGGGAATGGAGTAGACCATCGTGTCAGTCCTTACGGGTTCTCTTCGCCGATGTCGAACAGCCTGAATGCGCCCCCACCGTACTCTGGGCCACGGGGGTCGCCCTTGGCCTCCACATAGAGCACTCTGGCATCATCCAATGCATCCTCGAGCTCCTCGGCCAGATTGAGTTCGTTGAGCGGGTTCTTGCTGTCCTCCGGCCGTTTCTGAATCGCCTTCCTACCGCGCTCCTTCATGGCTTCGAGGATGTCACCGAAGTACGGCCTGCTGCCCTGGGAGACGCGGGTGGGAGGGCTGTTCGAGCCGGCGGGCGGCGGGATGGTGCGCTCGCCGAGGTCGGTCGTCAGGCTGCTCTTGGCCTCCATCACCACGAACATCGGTTTGCCGTTTGGACCCTCGGCAAGGTGGATCTGGTCGAACTGGCTGTTGCCGTGACCGGGGTAGGTGGTGGGCTTGATCTCCCTGATGACCCTCGGCAGCTCCAGCGGGGTGCCGTCGTCCAGGGTGATGGTGGTGTTGCCGTCGAACTTCTCCCTGACGATTTGGCGGGCCACCTCCTCACCGAAGGTCTCACTCGCGCGCGACGACTCACCGAGGAGCGTGTTCTTCGCTTCGTGACGCCGCTGGACCTCCGGATCGAGGTTCCCCTGTTCGTTGCGCAGCGACTCGTATTCGATGCGGGCGCGCTTGACATCAGGATGCTTCTCCACCCCACCGTGTTGGGCGCGAACGTCCTCGTAGACCTGCCTCAACCGCTGGACCTCCGGGTCGCGGTCACCGATCTCGTTGCGCAGGGACTCGTACTTCTCCCTGGCGGTCTTGGCATCGTCGATGGCGGTCCGCCGCTGCTCCGCGAGGTCGTTCAGGCGGAGCGCGTCCGGGTGGTTCGGGTCGTCGCCGACCTCGATTCGGTTCGGGTTCGAGGTGAGGTATTCGGGGGGATCCGGCTCGCTCAGGTTGCTCTTGGGCAACCATTCGCCGTTGTCCCCGACCCGGGTCAGGATCGGTAGCTTGATCCCTTCGATCGCGAATTCGACGCTGCGCCTGGAGCCGCCACGGTCGTAGAACTCGTTGAACAGGTCCGGGCGCTGGTTGAGCAGATCGACGAAGCGCTCGTTGAAGTCGGGCGGCCTGACGCCGTTCCCCAGCCCCAGCTCGTCGATGACCTCCTGCGTGCGGACGGCGCGCGTGTGCGCGTCCCGGCGGTTCGGGTCCAGGGGTTCGCTGTCGCCGTCGCCCGGGAGACCGGAGCCCGGTCCTCCCGTGGGGCCGGTGCCGTTGCCGCCGCCGGTGGCGACCGTGGTCGAACCGCTGCCCTGGTCCACGTGAGAGTTGTTCGGTCCGTCGTTGCCGTTGGCGGGCGAGTCGCCCGGCCGGGTGTCGTTGTCGACGCTGTTGGTGACGGTCGGGGACCGGTCCGCCATCTCCGGGCCGTCGGGGCGGAAGTCGTCCGGGGCGTCGAAGTCGGGGTCCGAGCTGGAAGCATCGGCCCGCCGGTTCTGCGGCGTGTCCGGGGTCGCGGAGTTCTCCAAGTGGTCCGGGCTCCGGCCGATTTCGGCGTACTGCAGCTCCCGGCCGTCGTTACCGTCGCCCGAGCCCTCCCAGTTGTCGCGGTCACCGCCCTGCTCCGCGTCGGTCCGGCGGAAGTCCGCACCGTACCGGTCCCGGAGCGCGGTGGCTTCCGGGGAGACCGGGTTGAACACGTCCTCGACGGTCATGCCGTCCCGGAAGTCCTCGACGGTGTACCCGGGATGCTGGGAGGTGCGCCGGTTCTCGTCCGCCGTGGAGGTGTCGTCCCCCGTGCGGGGCCGAGAACCCGTGGGGGAGCCGGAGTCGCCCGTGCCGTCCACGCCCCCGTTCCGCTCCGCGAAGCGCGCCAGGGCGTCCTGCATGTCCTGGATGCGCCTGGGGTCGACGCCCCCGAACCCGGACAGGTCGAACTCGAACAGCGTCCTGTTGCCCCCCGCGAAGTTCGGCAGGTTGAGCTGGATCGAGATGGGGGAGGGGGAGTCGCCCGAGGGCAGGTCCATGTCCGGTAGGCGGCTGCCGCTCATCTTGTTGAGGATGGACGCGCCGCGCCAGGCCAGGAGGGGCACGCCGACGGCGGCGCCGACACCGGTCGCCGACAGGGCGACACCCGCCACGGTCACGCCGATGTTGAGCAGCGCGGTACCGATCACGTAGCCGGGCCGCTCACCCCACTCCTCCCACGGCACGACCGCGTGGGCGGCGTCCTTCCAGGCCTCGCCGACGGTGTCCCAGCCGGCCCAGCCGTAGCTGTCGGACTCGGCGTCGTACACGCCGGCCAGGGACGCCACCGACTGGAGGGTGCCCTCCCAGTTCTCCATCAGCGCGTCGTCCCAGGACATGGAGAACCAGCCCTCGGAGCTGTGGGCGCCGACGGCGGCCCCCAGACCCTCGACCGCGCCGACCCCGAAGTCCCACACGGCCGCGCCGGCGTCGACCCACCAGTGCTCGTCGGTGGTGGCCCCTTCGATCCCCCACTCGGTGGCAAGCTCCGACAGGTCCTGTTCGAAGCCGTGGTAGAAGACGTTCGGGTCCAGGCTGTCCGAGTCGGCGCCCGCCTTCTCGAACCTGGTGCGGTCCGGCACGAAGAGGTTGATGGCGTTCGCGCAGGTGAGTTCGGCCTCCGCGTAGTCCTCGATGATGCGGAAGCCCTTTTCGATCAGGTTGTCGTTCTCCTCCACCAGGGGGCTCTCACCGACGCCGATCAACCCCTTCCATCCCTCGGCGTCGCGCCATTCGTCGCCCTTCTCGGCCATGCGTGCGCGCAGATCCCAGGCCTCGGTACGCAGGCTCGACCAGCGGGACTTGATGCTGGTGAGGTCCTCGGCGAAGTTGTCCAGGGCGGTGGCGGCGCGGTTCATCGCCCGCTGGACGGTGTTGCCGTCGGTGGCCACAGGGTCCAGGACGGAGTAGAGCTCCCCGGCCTCAGGGGCCTGGTAGCAGGAGGTCAGGCCGCCCCAGGCGGACTTGATGTCGTCGCCGAGACCGCTGACCTGTTCCCCCGCCGTCCGCAGGTTCGAGGCGTAGATCTCGATGGAGCCGGGGTAGGCGCTGGGCTCCGGGAACGTGGCCGGGCTGATCTTGCCCTCGCTGTCGACCATCATCCCCATCTGCTCGTCGAGGCTGAGAGGTGGGGCGGTGGACACTGACGGTTCGGGTGGGAGCACGGGAATCCCTCCGTGTGGGGCGGGCGGGGATGGCGAGCACGGGGCGCACGGCGCGGGGGCGCCGTGAGGGAATTACGGAGGAGCCGGACCGACCGAGCGGTCGCGGTCGATCAGACCGGGACGTTGGGGCCGTAGGTGGGCGGCGGGGGCGGCGGCGGGACCACGCCCGCGTTGCGCTGGGACTCCAGGGCCATCTCGTTGTTGCCCTCGACGTAGGCCGTGGTCGCCTCGCTGGTCCGCTCCAGGGCGTTGGCCGTCAGGCTGAGCATGTCGCCCATGAGACCGAAGTAGTGCTCGGCGAACTCGCCCAGGGAGACGGAGATGGGGGCGCTGTTCACGTAGCTGTTCAGGTTGGTGATCGTGCTCTCCAGGCTGGTCATCTCACCGAGCAGACCGTCGGAGCCGCCTTCCTCGCCGATGTAGCCGGCGGTGGTGGACAGGACGGATCCGACTTCCTGGGGCGTGATATCCCAAGCGGACATACGAACTCCTCGGGGGTCGGGTGATCAGGGGGAGACACGGGCCTGGAAGGCCTCGGGGCGGAAGACGTCGGTGGGGAGCGGTTCCGTGGGGGCGGCGCCGACGTGTGGCGCTTCCTCGGCGTGGGCGACCTCGATGGTGTGGTGCATCCGGTTGAGGGCTCCGTGCACGCGTCCCAGGTCGAACGCGGCGCGCACGCGCGCGTAGTCGAAGGTCCGCCGCAGGCGGGAGTCGGGCGCCGGGGCGCCGGGGAGGTCGCCGGGCTCGCCGTCGGCCGCGTCGGGGTCCGCGGAACGCGGGGGGGCGAGCTCGTCGTCCTCGACGGGCACGGCGTCGAACTTCATCGTCGGTCCTCCTTCTGTCCGCCTGGCGCCTTGCGGAACGGGTGCGTCGCTCCCCGACCCTCCACGCGTGTGGAGTGGAGAACTCCTTCGTCCACCGTGTCTGACGCGCCGAGCCTGTGGGGGGTTCTCAGTATCCCGGCGGTCACGGCGGGACGGGTGTGTGGTGGCTGTCACATGTACGGTGTCCGTATCCGCCGATATCCGGACGACATCGTGGGTGCGCGCACCTCAGATGGGAAGGAGCAGCGTATGAGTACGGAAATCGTTCTCCACATGCTGTCCGGCCGCAGGCACGTCTTCCGCCCCGGCGACCTGAGCGGAGCGGAGGGCCAGACCGCCGACCAGACGCTCGACACGGTCAAGAAGTCCCTGCACGACGAGGCGGGGCTGCTCGACTTCCGCGACACCGAGGGACACCACTGGATCGTCCGCTCCGGGATGATCGAGGGCGTGCTGGTCAGCCCACACTAGGGCGGGTCTCCGGGGAGCACGCTCGGGGCCGGCCCGGCACCAGTGTCCCGGCCACGCCGTGCCGGGCCGCTTCCGGCCGCGCCCCGCGCACGCGAAGGGGCGGGGCCCCTCCGGGCCCCGCCCCTCCTTCGTCGTTCACTTCGCGCCGGCGGGCGGGTCTACGGCTCCCGGGCCTCTCCCCGGTGCTCCAGCCGCTCCACGTCGGGCAGGATCCCCTCGTGGCGCAGGACCGTACGCCTGCTCCGGCCGTCGGCACGCGGGCTTCGGACGACCGCCGTCTTCGCCACGCTGTTGAGCAGCGTCGCGATGGCGATGCCGGCGACCAGGTTCATCATGGCCGTGGCGATCTGACTCGGCAGCTCGGCTCCTTGGGTGAAGGGCGTGACCGCGGCGACCGCCGTGATCAGACCTATGATCCAGCCGAAGAACGCGCGCGGCCGCGGCGCGGACAGCAGCAGCATCTGCATCAGGCCCGTGGCCAGCAGCGCCGCCACACCTGCCATCAGCGCGTACACGACGGTCCCGACGTCGCCCAGGTATCCGGCCTCCTCAGGCGCGAGCACCGGAACCCCCATGACCCCTCGGATCACGAGAGTGCCCACCAAGATCACCAGCACGGCCACCACCGCGGTGGCGAGGCCTCCCGACCACAGTCGCACCGTGTTGACGGAACGCTCACTTCCCGTATTGACGGAATGTTCGCTTCCGAACTCGTTCATGCCGGTACCCCCAGATACGGCGCCGAACTCGGTCGAACACCACATACCCGCAGCTCTGTTGTGGTAACCCACACGTGGAAGACTGGCCCCATGGCTCACTTCGCGCATGCTCGCGTCGACCTGGACGCGATCGCCGACAACGCCCGGCTGCTCCGTGAGCGCGCGGGCGGCACCCCCCTGATGGGCGTGGTCAAGGCCGACGGTTACGGCCACGGCATGCTGCCCGCCGCCCGGGCCGTGCTCGCGGGCGGGGCCACCTGGCTGGGCACGGCCTTCATCCACGAGGCCCTGGCCCTGCGCGAGGCCGGGATCACCGCGCCCGTCCTGGCGTGGATCGTCCCGCCCGGTGAGCCCGTGGCCGCGGCGATCGCCGCGGACGTCGAACTCGGCGTCAGCGACCGCGCGATCCTGGACGAGATCATCGGGGCCGCACGGCGTCTCGGCCGCACCGCGCGCGTCCAGCTCAAGGCCGACACCGGCCTCAACCGGGGCGGCGTCGGCCCGGCCGACTGGCCGCAGCTGGTGGAGGCCGCCGCGCGCGCCGAGGACGCCGGACACGTGCGTGTCAGCGGCCTCTGGTCGCACTTCGCGTGCGCCGACGAGCCCGGCCACCCCTCGATCGCGCGCCAGCTCTCCGCCTTCCACGAGGCCCTGGAGACGGCGGACAAGGCCGGACTCACCCCCGAGGTCCGCCACATCGCCAACTCCGCGGCGCTCCTGACCCTCCCCGAGGCCAGGTTCGATCTCGTGCGCGGAGGTATCGCGAGTTATGGACTCATCCCGATTCCCGGTTATGAAGTGCCCGGAATTCGGCCCGCGATGACCCTGCACTCCCGTGTCGCCCTCGCCAAGCGGGTGCCCGCCGACAGCGGCGTCTCCTACGGGCACCGCTACGTGACCGAGCGCGAGACCACCCTCGCCCTGGTGCCCCTCGGCTACGGCGACGGCGTTCCCCGGGCCGCCACCAACAGGGGCCCGGTGTACCTCGGCGGGCGCAGGCGTACGATCGCGGGAACAGTCTGCATGGACCAGTTCGTTGTGGATGTGGGCGACGACCCCGTCCGGGCGGGGGACGACGCGATCCTGTTCGGGGACCCGAGCACGGATCCGGGCGTTCCCACCGCCGAGGACTGGGCCGAGACCCTGGACACCATCCCGTACGAGATCGTGACACGGGTGGGCGCCCGGGTCCCGCGCGAGTACGTCGGCGGCGCCTGAACCGGGCGCGGGCCGGGGCCCGCGCGTTCGGACCGGAGCGCGGGGCCGCGCGCACCGGACCGGACCGAGTGCCGCGAACCGGCCACGGACACCCTTCACCCGTCCTAACCTGGGTGAAGAGGTCACCTCCGGTGCGCCCTGACCACTGTGCCCAGCCACCTCCCGACCCACCACCGACCACTGCGAGCCCGATGACAGACGCAACCGCGACCACCCCAGGTGTGTCCACCGTGCCCCACAGCGCCGCGCCCGCCGTCCGCGCGGTGACCGCCGCCACCGACGACGCCATGCGCGCGCTCGGACGCGACCTCGCCGCCCTGGCCAGGGCTGGCGACGTGTTCATCCTGTCCGGGCCCCTCGGCGCGGGCAAGACCACGCTGACCCAGGGCCTGGGTCAGGGCCTGCGCGTCCGCGGATCCGTCACCTCCCCGACGTTCGTCATCTCCCGCATCCACCCCTCCCTGGTGGGCGGCCCCGACCTCGTCCACGTGGACGCCTACCGGTTGGGCGGTCCCGCGGAGATCGACGACATCGACCTGGACATGACCCAGCCCGACTCGGTCACCGTGGTCGAGTGGGGCGAGGGCGTCGCCGAGGGCCTCGCGGACGACCGCCTGGAGATCAGCATCGAGCGCCACCACGACGACACCCGAACCGTCCACCTGCGCGCCGTCGGCGCGCGCTGGAACGACATCGACCTGCCCGGCGCCCAGCCCGGGCTCGGATAGGCGGTCCCCGTGCTGTTGCTGGCCTTCGATACCGCCACCCCGGCGGTGACCGCCGCGATCGGTGAGAGCGGTCCCGACGGGGCCTTCCGCCTGCGCGCGAGCGCCGCCTCCGTGGACGCGCGCCGCCACGGCGAACTCCTCAGCCCCACCATCCACCGGTTGGCCGAAGAGGCCGGGATCACCCTGGCCGACCTCGACCACGTCGCCGTCGGCATCGGACCCGGCCCCTACACGGGCCTGCGGGTCGGTCTGGCCACCGGCCACGCCCTGGCCGACGCTCTCGGCGTGCCCTGCCACGGCGTCACCACGCTCGACGCCCTGGCCTTCGCCACCGGCCGGACCGCGCCGTTCGTCGCGATGACCGACGCCCGACGCAAGGAGGTGTTCTGGGCGCGTTACGACGACCGCCTCCACCGCGTGGGCGAGGTGGCCGTGGACCGGCCCGCCGAGATCGACACCGGGGGCCTGCCCCTGGTCGGCCACGGGGCCGGGATGTACGCGGAGGCCTTCGGGCCCGCCGCCGCCGACCCCGACCCGCTGTACCCCGACGCCGGCGCCATGGCCGAGCTGGCCCTGCTGCGCCTGCGCCAGGGCACGGCACTGCCCGCGCCCGAACCGCTCTACCTGCGTCGCCCCGACGCCGTCGAGCCCGGCAGCCCGAAGAAGGTGCGCCAGTGGGTGAAGTGACCGTCTCGGCCTCGGGCTCCTACGCCGAGCCCGGCGAGCCCGTACGACTGCGCACCATGACCGGCGACGACGTGCCCGCCGTCATGGAGCTGGAACGCGCCCTCTTCCCGGAGGACGCCTGGAGCGAGAACATGCTCCGCGAGGAGCTCGGCGCGCAGGGCCGCAGCTACGTGGTGGCCGAGACCGGGGACGCCCTCGTCGGCTATGCCGGACTGCGCTCGGTGCCGCCCGAAGGCGACGTGCAGACCATGGCCGTCGCCCGACCCGTGTGGGGGCGGGGCGTCGGCCGGGCCCTGCTGGCCGAGCTCCTGGACCGGGCCGACCGGAACGGCGTCACCCACATGTTCCTCGAAGTGCGGGACGACAACCCGCGCGCCCAGGACCTCTACGCCCGGTTCGGGTTCCGGCAGATCGGTGTGCGGCGCGGATACTACAAGGGGGCCGACGCGATCGTCATGCGGCGCGTGGCCACGGCCGGACCGGAGTCCGGCGAGTCGGAGGAGCGAGCATGAGCGGCCAACCGTTGATCCTCGGGATCGAGACGTCCTGCGACGAGACCGGTGTCGGTCTGGTCCGCGGCTGTGAGCTGCTCGGGGACGAGGTGGCCTCCAGCGTCGACCAGCACGCCCGCTTCGGCGGCGTGGTTCCCGAGGTCGCCAGCCGCGCGCACCTGGAGGCCATGACGCCCACGGTCCGGCGGGCGCTCGACGCCGCCGGGGTGAAGCTCGCCGACGTCGACGCCATCGCGGTCACCGCCGGGCCGGGGCTGGCGGGTGCCCTGCTCGTGGGAGTGTCGGCCGCCAAGGCCTACGCGATGGCCCTGGGCAAGCCCCTCTACGGGGTGAACCACCTGGTCGGGCACGTGGCCGTGGACCAGCTGGAGCACGGGCCGCTGCCCAAGCCCGCCATCGCTCTGCTGGTCTCCGGCGGGCACACGTCCCTGCTGCTGGTCAACGACCTGGCCACGGACGTGGTGTCACTGGGCGACACCGTGGACGACGCCGCCGGTGAGGCCTACGACAAGGTGGCCCGGCTGCTGGAACTGCCCTACCCCGGCGGTCCGCCCATCGACAAGGCGGCCCAGCGGGGGAACCCGAAGGCCATCCGGTTCCCGCGCGGCAAGTGGGGCGACGGCACCTACGACTTCTCCTTCTCCGGCCTCAAGACGGCGGTGGCGCGGCACGTGGAGGACGCCGACCGCAGCGGCGAACCGCTCGTGGTGGCCGACATCGCGGCGGCCTTCCAGGAGTCGGTGGTCGACGTGCTCACCCGCAAGGCCGTGGACGCCTGCGTCGAGCACGGCGTCAGCACGCTGGTCATCAGCGGCGGAGTGGCGGCCAACTCGGCGCTGCGCGAACTGGCCCGGCAGCGCTGCCAGGAGGCGGGGATCGAACTCCGGGTGCCCCGGCCGCGCCTGTGCACCGACAACGGGGCCATGATCGCCGCGCTGGGCGCGGAGGTCGTGGCGGCCGGGCTGCCGCCGTCGGCCCTGGACCTGGCCACGGACACCTCGCTCCCGGTGGAGCGCCCGCTGGCGGTCTGAGACCGCGGTGGACGAGGGGCGGGGCGCTTCGGCGGCCCGCCCCTCACGCGTGGGCGCGGACCGGTTCGGGCCGCGTCCGGCGCGTTGCTAACGTGACGGTGCTCGATCCGCCGGCGCCCCCGTCGCCGTCCCCCGAAGAACGGACTCAGCATGAAGGTTCACCAGCTCGCCCTGCCCAGCGTGGGCGCCCTCCTCGTCCTCGCCTCCGTGACCGCCTGTGAGGGCGTCAACCACAAGAGCTGCCGCAACGGCGACTGCACCGTCGTCGTTGTCGACGCGCAGTGGTCCGGCGACCTGCGGGAGTCCACGAGCATCGAGTACGAGTTCGAGGTGTACATGGGTGAGGACCAGAGCGCCGAGGTGATCGTGGAACAGGAGGAGAACAACCGGGAGGAGGAGCAGACCGCCACGCTCCGGCCCGGGGAGACCGCCGAACTCTTCCACTACACCGTCGAGTACGTGTCCCACAGTGAGGAGGAGGGCGCGACCTTCCAGTTCACGCCGTCGTAGCCCGCCGAGCGGACCCCGACTGGAATTCGGTTCGGTACACGTGGTTGGCTTCGAACCATGTTCGCTATCACTGCAGCACGCATCAGCTTCGACGACCCCGTCTCCGGTCTGGAGGCGGGGGAGCGCCCGGACCCCGAGCCCCGTGAGGGGTGGGCGGTGGTCGACGTCCGCGCCGCCTCGCTCAACCACCACGACGTCTGGAGCCTGCGGGGCATCGGCCTGCGGGAGCCGACCCTGCCCCGCATCCTCGGCAGTGACGCCGCCGGCGTCGACGAGGACGGCAACGAGGTCATCGTGCACGGGGTCGTGGGCGACCCGGCCGCCGCAGGCGGTGACGAGACCAAGGACCCGGGCCGGTCGCTGCTGTCGGAGGTCCACGAGGGCACCTTCGCGGAGAAGCTCCTGGTGCCCCGGCGCAATCTGCTCCCCAAGCCGCCCGAGCTCTCCTTCGAGGAGGCGGCCTGCCTGCCCACGGCGTGGCTGACCGCCTACAGCATGCTCTTCGGCAAGGCCGACCTGCTGCCGGGCTCCACGATCCTCGTGCAGGGCGCGGGCGGCGGCGTGGCGGCTGCGCTGATCCGCATGGCCGCGCAGGCGGGGCACCGCGTCTACGCGACCAGCCGCAGCGAGGCCAAGCGCGAGCGCGCCCTGAAGCTGGGCGCCCACGCGGCGGTGCCGACGGGCGAGCGGCTGCCGGAGAAGGTGGACGCCGTCTTCGACTCGGTCGGCCAGGCCACGTGGGCGCACTCCCTGCGGGTGCTCAAGCCGGGCGGAGCGGTGATCACCTGCGGTGCCACCAGCGGCGACGCGCCGTCGGCCGAACTGGCGCGGGTGTTCTTCCTGCAGCTGCGCGTCCTGGGCTCCACGATGGGAACCCGGTCGGAGCTGGCCACGCTCATCGAGATGTGCGCGCGCACCGGGCTGCGTCCCGACATCGACCGGGTCCTGCCGCTCGACCGGGCCCGTGAGGGCTTCCAGGCGATGGTCGACGGAGACCTGTTCGGCAAGGTCGTCTTCACCACCTGATGGGGACCGGGCCGGGCGCGGCCGACCCCTCCCGCACCGGAGAGGACGGCCGTGCCGCACCCGGCCCGCACCCGGCCGGGGCGCCCGCCGGGCGCCTACGGGGTTCCGCCCAGGGACGCCCGGGCCAGGGCGTAGGCGTCCACCAGGCTCGCGCCGGTGTAGTGGACGGCGGCGAGCCCGGTGATCCGCTCGTCGCCGTTCACCGCCACGGTGGCGTCCAGGTGCCGGAAGAGAGGGGCGTCCGACATGGAGTCCCCATAGGCCACGCACGCGTCGGGGGCCAGGCCCCGGCCGAGCCGGGCGCGCTCGACGATGTCCACCTTGTCCTCGGGCGTGAGGATGTCGTCGGCCACGACGGGGGAGGCGAACGGGAGCGCGGGGAAGCGCGACGCGACCACCTCGTCGAAGCCGAACCGGAGCAGCAGGCGGGCGTAGAAGTCCGGGGACATGCTCACGACCATCGAGTGCTCCCCGCGCGACCGTATGTCGTCGCACACCTCGCGGATACCGGTCAGGAAGGGGCTCCGCTCGAAGGCCGTGGCCACGTGCTCTTCCGTGAGCGCGCTCCAGAGCCAGTGGATGCCGCGCGCGAAGCCGCGGGTGTCGATCTCCTGCCGCCGGAAGCGGCCCTCCAGCTCCACGAGCCGTTCCTCGCAGCGCATCACACGCGCGATCTCCAGGCTCGCGGTCGTCCCCCTCAGCAGGGTTCCGTCCATGTCGAAGACGTGGAGGCGGGTCATGCGCTCTGCCCTCCCGGGCGGTCGGCGGTGGTGTCGGCGGGACCCGGGGCGCTGCCCGGTCCCGATGACACGGGCTCCGAGTGGAGGACACTACCTGGCCGCCATGGTCCCTAGCGTGGCCCACACCGCGGGTCACGCGGGGTACGAGAGGGAGACACCATGCTGCGAGGACTCACCACCATCAGCCTGTGGGCGGACGATGTCGCCGAAGCCGCGCGCTGGTACACCGAGGTCCTGGGGGCCGAGCCGTACTTCGAGCGCCCGGGGCCGGGCGGGGCCGCCGCCTACACCGAGTTCCGCGTCGGCGACCACCAGCACGAGCTGGGCATCATCGACCGCCGATTCGCGCCCCCGGCCGGGCACTCCGGCCCGGGCGGAGTGGTCGTGTACTGGCACGTCGACGACGTGGAGGCGGCCGTCGAGCGGCTGCTGGCCCTGGGCGCGAAGGAGTACGAGCCCCCCACCGTCCGGGGCGAGGGGTTCGTGACCGCTGCGGTGACCGACCCCTTCGGCAACGTCCTGGGCGTGATGTACAACCAGCACTACCTGGACACGCTCGCCGGGCACTGACCGACCGGGCACGGCGGGGCCGGTGCGCGACGTGCGCACCGGCCCCGCCGTGTCGATCCGATGCGGCTACCGGTGTTCCTGCGCCGGAGGCGTCGGTTGGGGAGGCGTGGGTGACGGGCGGGCCTACTCGTCGTCCTCGTCGTCGTCGCGGCGCTTCTTCTTCTTGCCGTCGCGACCGGGGCGCAGCAGCGCCTCGGCGAGCGCGAGCACCGTCTCCTCCAGCGACGTGAACCGCTTGGTGACGTCGTCGTGCGAGTTCTCGACCGCCTCGGTGACGGTCTCCTCGAACTCCTGACGGTCCGGCCGCTGCTTGAGCTCGCGCAGCACGGGCTCGATGGCCGAGGTCACGTGCTGGTCGATCTCGTCGAGCTTGCCGGAGTGGTCCAGCTGCGGGCGGTCGACCAGCTCGGTCAGGCGGCGGTGCAGCTCGGTGATCTCCATCGTCTGCGGCAGCTGGTTGAGTCGCTGGTTGAGCGCCTCCAGCCGGTCGTCGATGGCCTCCATCCGGCCGTCCACGCCCTCGAAGTGCCCGCTGACCCCCTCGAACTGGCCCTCGACCCCGTTGACCCGGCCGTCGAGGCCGTCCAAGCGGCCGTTGAGCCCGTCGATCCGGCCGTCGACACCGTCGATCTTGCCCTCGATCCCCTCGAAACTGCCCTCGAAGTGGCCCTCGAAGGTGTCGAAGCGGTCGGTGAGGCGGCCCAGCTCGTGGTCGACCTTGCCGGTGATCTGCGACAGGTGGTTGTCGACCTTGGCCGTGAGGGACTCGCGCTGGCGCTCCAGCCGCTCGTCCAGCGCGCTCTGGTGGGAGCGGACCTGCTCGCCCAGCGTCTCGGTGAGCTCCTGGTGGCGCTCGGCCGCCTCCGCTGCGTGGCGGGTCTCGTTCTCCTCGACGAAGCCGCGCAGCTCCCCGAGGTCTCCCGAGACCTTCTCCGCGTCCTCGGCGATCCGGGCGCTCAGGGCGTCCGTGCGCTCGACGACGGCCTCGCGCAGCCGCTCGGCGGCGGCCTCGTCCTGCTCGCGGGCCTCGGTGCGGCTCAACTCCATCTGCTCGCTCAGCTCGGACAGGCGCTGGCGCAGGTGGGAGCGGAGTTCGGTGAGCGAGGACTCGTGGTTCTCGCGCAGCTTGGCCAGCGAGCCCGTGACGTCGGCGACGGCGGCCGTGGCCTCGGCGTGGTTCTCCTCGCCCTGCGTGCTCAGGTAGCCGACGCTCTCGGTGAGCTTCGCGGCCAGGGCGTCGTGGCGCTCCCCCGAGGCGGTGGACAGGGCGCTGAGCTCCTCGGCCAGGGCGTCGTGGCGCTCCCCCGAGGCGGTGGACAGGGCGCTGAGCTCCTCGGCCAGGGCGCTGGTCCGCTCGCCCAGCTCACCGGTGTTCTCCTGCACCTTGGCGAGCAGGCTCTCGTGCTGCTCCGCGGTGCGCTCGGACACGAACGTGCGCAGCTCGGCCACCCGCTCCTCGGTGTGGGTCCGCAGTTCGTCGGCGGCCTCGGCCACCTTGGCGGTGACGGTCTCGCCGAGCTGCTCGTCGGCGGCGGTGAGCGCCTCCCGGGCCTCGCCGACGGCGGCGGTGACGGCCTCACGGCTCTCCCGGACCGCCTCGCCGAGCTCGGCCCGGCCGGCGGCCAGGGTCTCGGTGACCGTGGTGGTGAGGGCCTCGTGCCGCTCTCCCGCGGACTCGGCCAGCGAGGCGAGGGAGGCCTCCAGCCCTTCGGTCCGCTCGGCCAGGGCCGCCAGGGCCCCGTCCAGCGCGTCCAGACGGGCGTCGACCTTCTCACTGAGGCCGGTCAGGCGCTCACCGACCTCCGCGATCTGCTCGGACGTCCGGTTGCCCGTCTCGGCCATGCGCTGGAGCCGGGTCAGGGCGGTGTCCAGGTGGCCGGCGATGCGGTGGGTGTCGGCCCGCAGGGACGGCATGTCCGAGAGCGGCTTGACCTGCTGACCGACGATCTCGATGTGCTCCGCGAGGGTCTCCGCCCATTCCGGGGGGCGGGAGAGCAGATCATCGATCCGGCCGTCGACCTTGGTGATCGACTCGCCGAGGGCGGTGAGCTCACGCTCGCGCAACTCGCGCAGCAGCCACTCCATGCCCTCCAGTCGTTGGCGCATCTCCTCGCTGACGGCGCCCTGCGACTTCTGTTCGGAGTCGTGCTCGTGGGCGGCCTGGGAGAGCAGGTCACGCATCCGGTCGGAGATCCCGGCCTGACCTCCTCCGGTGAGGAAGTTGTGATTGGTCTGTTCCACCGAGGTGCTCCTTGATCTTCTGGCGCTCCCGAACCGGCCCGGGGGAGTGGACGGTGGTTCCGGGCGGTCGGGTTCTCGATGGTCCCCGGGTGGGAGGCGCTCGCGCCCCGTTAATGCCTCACTGTGACTGAAGTGTGACGCTGTGTATACACGGGGGGCGAGTTCCCGTGGTCGGTGAACCGCGAGACGGCTCGGTCGACCACGGCCTTCCGGATGGATCCATGCGAGGGGGAAAGCATGCGGCGCCGCCAGTTTAACGACACGTCCGTACCCGGCCCCAGGGGTGGGCGAAAGAATATGGCGGGCGAGGTAACGATGTCATTGCGTCGGGTGACCGCGTCGCGGGCTCCGCGCAGGTGGGGCCGCCCGGACCGCGGAGGCGGGGCCGGCCGGCCCCAGGAGTCCGCCGGGCCCCGCCCGCGCGGAGCCCGCCGGGCGGTCCCGCCCGCCGCGGGCTCAGAGCGCTTCGGCGTCGGCCACCTCGCGGCACAGCAGGGACACGGGCCGCTCGCCGACGCGCGTCAGAACGACCGTGGCGGACTCCGGGCCCGACGCCCGCAGGTCCCGGCGCAGCTTCTCGGTGTCGACGGCCGAACCGCGCTTCATGACCGTGACCGTCCCGACGCCCCGGGAGCGCAGGGCCGACCGCAGGCGCTTGAGTGAGAACGGCATCACCTCGGTCACCTCCAGTACGCGCCACAGCGGTGAGCGCACCGCCCGGTCGGCCGTGAAGTAGGCGATCCGTTCGTCCAGCAGGGCGCCGTCGACCCGGGCCGCCGCCTCCGCGACCAGGTGGGAGCGCACGACGGCCGGATCCGGGTCGTACAGGTACCGCCGGGCCGGTGCCACGGGCGCGGCCCCCAGGCCGGGAACCTCGGCCAGCTCCCCGCGTCCGCCCCGGGCCGGGCCCGCCGGGCCCTTGCTCTCGCGCAGGACCGTCGCCCGGCGGCGCGGCCCCCCGGCCGCCGCGCCGAACCACAGCGCCGTCTCCTTCAACTCGCCGTCCACGGAGATCCACTCGGCGGACGCGCCCCCGGGGATCGCCTCGTGCGGCAGGCCCGGCGCCGCCTTCAGGCAGGCCGCGCCGGATCCCTCGGCCAGGCGTACCGCCACGTCCCACGGAGGGGAGTAGGCCGCCGGGTCGAACACCCGCCCGCGCCCTCCGCGCCGGGCCGGGTCGCAAAAGAGCAGCGGATAGGCCCCCGGGGCGACCCCGGCGGCGTCGCCCTGGCGCACCCGTGCCAGGTCCTCCAGCCCCAGAGCGGCCACGTTGGCGCGCGCGACCGCCACGGTCAGGGGGTCGGCGTCCACGCCCTCGACGGGCACGCCCCGCTCGGCCAGCGCCAGCAGGTCCGCGCCCACGCCGCAGCACAGGTCGCCCGCCACGGCCCCGTCGAGCACGGCATCCGCGACCGCGGCCGTGCGCTCGGCGCGGTAGGCGGCCACGACGTGCCGCGTCGACTGCTCCAGGCCGTCGGGGGTGAAGTACATCCTGTCGGAGCGCTCGCCGAACTTGGCCCGGCCGCGCCTGCGCAGCAGGACTTGGCTCAGAGCCGCGTTGACCAGATCGGAAACGGGTAGGGCGGAATCGAGGGCGGCCAACCGCGGGTCACCGCGCAGCCGGGACGCCGCCGCCAGCCGGTCCGCGGCGGCCGCCTCCGGGTCCACGTCCGCCAGTAGTTCCCCGCCCGCGTCGGTGAGCAGGGCCTCGAAGGCGGGCAGGTGCATCGGACCTCCAGGAGTCGGGTGGTGCGGCGCCTGTCACCCTCCCCGGTGCCGCCTGGGGCGCGTGCCGCGAATGCCCGGCGACCAGGCCTTCCCGTCACATTTCCATTCTGGCACTCGCAGGGGTAGAGTGCTAATCGCGACGAGGCCGGTCTGGCACCCGCGACGACAGGCCGCCGTGGTCGCCCCTTTTTCGCAGCCGGTCCGTGCGCTCGTACGGGCCGATCTCAGGACACCGAAACTTTGAAGGGGGAGGTCACACCGTGTCGACCGCCACCAAGACCGTGCTGAAGCCGCTCGAGGACCGCGTCGTGGTCAAGACCCTGGAGGCCGAGCAGACCACGGCTTCCGGTCTGGTCATCCCGGACACCGCCAAGGAGAAGCCCCAGGAGGGCGAGATCCTGGCCGTCGGCCCCGGTCGCTGGGACGACGAGGGTGACAAGCGCATCCCGCTGGACGTGAACGTCGGCGACGTCGTCCTGTACAGCAAGTACGGCGGCACCGAGGTCAAGTACGACGGCGAGGAGTACCTGGTCCTCTCCGCCCGCGACATCCTCGCGGTCGTCGAGAAGTAGGCGGCTCCCCGCTGCTGCGGGGCACATCCACCTCGGCAAGGCCCGCCACCGCGGGCCAGGAGCCACGCGCGTCCCGCACCGGCCGGCACATCGCCGTGCGGTGCGGGACGCACTTTTCCGACCACGGTCAAGAGGAAGCACGCACACATGCCGAAGATCCTGGAGTTCGAGGACGACGCTCGCCGCGCCCTCGAGCGGGGCGTCGACCGTCTCGCCAACGCGGTGAAGGTCACGCTCGGCCCGCGCGGCCGCAACGTCGTCATCGACAAGAAGTTCGGTGCGCCCACCATCACGAACGACGGTGTGACCGTCGCCCGTGAGATCGAGCTGGACGAGCCCTACGAGAACCTGGGCGCCCAGCTGGTCAAGGAGGTCGCCACCAAGACCAACGACGCCGCGGGTGACGGCACCACCACCGCCACCGTCCTGGCCCAGGCGCTCGTGCGCGAGGGCCTGCGCAGCGTCGCCGCCGGCGCCTCGCCGATGTCCCTCAAGCGCGGCATCGACCTGGCCGCCGACAGGGTCGCCGAGATCCTGCTGGAGCGCGCCCGCCCCGTCGAGGAGCGCGCGGACATCGCCTACGTGGCGACCAACTCCGCTCAGGACGAGCAGATCGGCGACCTCATCGCCGAGGCCTTCGACAAGGTCGGCAAGGACGGCGTCATCACGGTCGAGGAGTCCCCGACCTTCGACCTGTCGCTGGACTTCACCGAGGGCCTGCAGTTCGACAAGGGCTACGTCTCGCCCTACTTCGTCACCGACGCCGACCGCCAGGAGGCGGTGCTGGAGGACGCTCAGATCCTCATCAGCCAGGGCAAGATCGGGAACCTGAACGAGCTGCTCCCGCTGCTGGAGAAGGTCGTCCAGGAGACCAAGAAGCCGCTGCTGATCATCGCCGAGGACATCGAGGGCGACGCCCTGGGTGCCCTGGTGCTGAACAAGATGCGCGGCACGCTCAACGTCGCCGCGGTCAAGGCGCCCGGCTTCGGCGAGCGCCGCAAGGCCATGCTCCAGGACATCGCCGTCGTCACCGGCGGCCAGGTCATCTCCGAAGAGGTCGGCCTGACCCTGGAGAACGCCGGCCTGGAGGCCCTGGGCAGCGCCCGCCGCATCACCGTCACCAAGGACGCCACCACGATCGTGGACGGCACCGGTGACCAGAGCGAGGTCGAGGACCGCATCCGCCAGATCCGCAAGGAGATCGAGGCGAGCGACTCCGACTGGGACCGCGAGAAGCTCCAGGAGCGCCTGGCCAAGCTCGCGGGCGGCGTCTCGGTGCTGCGCGTGGGCGCGGCCACCGAGGTGGAGCTCAAGGAGAAGAAGCACCGCCTGGAGGACGCCATCTCGGCGACCCGTGCGGCCATCGAGGAGGGCATCGTCGCCGGTGGCGGCGCCTCCCTGGTGCACGCCTCCACCGCCCTGGGCGACCTGGGCCTCAAGGGCGACGAGGCGACCGGTGTGGCGATCGTCCGCCGCGCGCTGGTCGAGCCCGCCCGCTGGATCGCGGAGAACGCCGGCGCCCAGGGCTACGTGGTGACCCACCGCGTGTCCGAGATGGAGGTCGGCCACGGCTACAACGCCGCGACCGGCGTCTACGGCGACCTGACCGCCGAGGGCATCATCGACCCCGTCAAGGTGTCGCGCTCCGCCGTCCAGAACGCCGCGTCCATCGCGGGCATGCTGCTGACCACCGAGGTGCTGGTCGCGGACAAGCCCGAGGAAGAGGACGACGAGGGCCACGGGCACGGCCACTAGGTCCGTGACGACCGCGCCCAGGCGCGGTCACGAAGCCCGGTCGGGGGGCGGGACGCACACGCGTCCGCCCCCCGTTCGCACACGTGGGGGACGCCTTCCGGGAGGCGCCTTATCACGGGCTTCGTGGGATTCCTCGCTTTGAATGGGTCGTTTTCTGGGGAATTTTCCGAAACGTGACCATTCCGTAGTTGGTGATTGGGGCGGTTGGGTCCCTCAGTGCGGGCATCATTCGTAACGTGACGGATGCAGGCGCCCGGGGGGGCGTTACCGCGCAGCGGCCAGGGGCGCACGGGGAGTCGGACTCCACTGCGCGTGACTCGGGGTTGAACCATCTCGGCTCGCTCGCGGTTCGAGGGGACGACGGTGCCATGGACTCGCTCCTGCGGGAGGTCCGGCCGATGGTCGTCCGGTACTGTCGCGCACGGCTGGCCCGGGTCTCCGGACTCGCGCACTACTCCGACGACGTCGCCCAGGAAGTGTGCATCGCACTGCTCACGGCGATACCGCGCTACCAGGACCGGGGGCGCCCCTTCGCCTCCTTCGTCTTCGGGATCGCCGCCCACAAGGTCGCCGACACCCTGCGTGTGGCGGGCCGGGTGGAGACGGTGCCCACCGATTCCGTGCCCGAGCGGGCCGACGACGGTCCCGGGCCGGAGGAGTCGGCGGTGCGCGGCATCGAGGCCCAGCGGGCCAGAGAACTCCTCGACGAACTGCCGGAACAGCAACGCAGACTCCTGATCATGAGGGTGATCGCGGGTCTGACAGCGGATGAGACGGGACATGTACTTGGAATGTCGGCAGGTGCGGTACGGGTTGCCCAGCACCGAGCTATTGCTCGGCTTCGGCAGGTGGCCGTGGCGAACCGCCTCTTCACCTGAGCACACCGGCCGGGACCGCGGGCGCCGTGCCTGCCCCCGGCGCCCGTCCGCCCGGGCTCTGGGCTACTGCCACTACCGCCGCTCCGCCGGACCGAGTGACCCCGATCTCAAACTGTGAGACGGCTCACTTTTTGTCCGCGTGACCGGTCAAACAGGCCGTTCCTCGTGGGGCGGCCGGTGCCACGCCCTAGGATGAGGTGACACGCGGGGGCGAATCCGCGCAGGTGTGCCGGAACAGCGGAGGTTGTGTCATGGGCCAGCAGTACAGCGACTACGGGGACAAGCTGCTCCCGCCGGGGCTGACCTACGACGACGTCCTGCTCGTACCGGCCTACTCCGACCTCCAGCCCGGCGAGGTGGACACCGCCACGCGGCTGTCCCGCAACATCTCCCTGCGCATCCCGCTGCTCTCCGCGGCGATGGACACCGTCACCGAGGCCCGGATGGCCGTGGCCATGGCCCGCAACGGCGGCGCGGGCGTGCTGCACCGCAACCTCTCCGCCGAGGAGCAGGCCGCCCAGATCGACCTGGTCAAGCGCTCCGAGGCCGGTATGGTCACCGACCCGATCACCTGCCACCCCGAGGACGACCTCGCCGAGGTCGAGCGCCTGTGCTCCCACTACCGCATCTCCGGCGTCCCGGTCACCGACGCCCAGGGCCGCCTGGTCGGCATCGTCACCAACCGCGACATGCGCTTCGAGCAGGACCGCGCCCGTCTGGTCCGCGACGTCATGACCACCGAGAACCTGGTCACCGCCCCCGTCGGCGTCAGCCGTGAGCAGGCCTTCGAGCTGCTGCGCAGCCACAAGGTCGAGAAGCTCCCCCTCATCGACGGCGACCGCCGCCTGCGCGGACTCATCACCGTCAAGGACTTCATCAAGAGCGAGCAGTTCCCCGACGCCACCAAGGACGCCGACGGCCGCCTCGTGGTCGGCGGCGCCGTGGGCGTGGGCCCCGAGGCCGAGGAGCGCGCCAAGCTCCTGGTCGACGCCGGGGTCGACTTCCTCGTCGTGGACACCGCGCACGGCCACTCCGCCGGTCTGGCCGACATGATCGCCAAACTCAAGGCCAACTCCCGCGCCGACATCGTCGCGGGCAACGTCGCCACCCGCGCCGGCGCGCAGCTGCTCGTCGACGCCGGTGCCGACGCCGTCAAGGTCGGCGTGGGCCCGGGCTCCATCTGCACCACCCGCGTGGTCGCGGGAGTCGGCGCCCCGCAGCTCACCGCCATCCTGGAGGCGAGCAGGGCCTGCGGCCCGGCGGGCGTGCCGCTCATCGCCGACGGCGGTCTGCAGTACTCCGGCGAGATCGCCAAGGCCATCGTCGCCGGTGCCAGCACCGTCATGCTCGGCAGCCTGCTGGCGGGCGTCGAGGAGAGCCCCGGCGAGCTCATCTTCATCAACGGCAAGCAGTTCAAGGCCTACCGCGGCATGGGCTCCCTGGGCGCCATGCGCGGCCGCTCCTTCTCCAAGGACCGCTACGCGCAGGCCGACGTCGCCTCCGAGGACAAGCTCGTCCCCGAGGGCATCGAGGGCCAGGTGCCCTTCCGCGGCCCGCTCTCGGCGGTCGCCCACCAGCTGGTCGGCGGCCTGCACCAGTCGATGTGGTACGCCGGTGCCCGCACCGTGGACGACCTGCGCGAGCGCGGCCAGCTCATGCGCATCACCAGCGCCGGGCTGCGGGAGAGCCACCCGCACGACATCACGATGACCGTCGAGGCACCCAACTACAACGCGCGCTGATCGGCGCTTCACGCCGGGTTGGGTTCGGGGCGCTTCACGCCGGGTCCTTCGTCGTCGCCTGCGCCTGCGCTCGTTCCTCGCTCCGGCTTGGCTCCTCCTGCAGGCTCCGGCGCGCCCCTCACCCCTGTGTTTTCTTTGGGCCTCCGCTCGTTCCTCGCTTTGGCCCGGATCAACCCCCTGGGGTGGCCGTGGGCGCAACCGCTGGCGTCTACCCCCCCTGGGGTTGGCGCAGGCCGATGTGTGTACGCCCGACCCCCTGGGGTTGAGGTCGGCCCAGGGGCGGGTGCGTGGCCATGATGGTCCCCTCGTGGGGTGTCCTGCCTGAACCACAGGGGGGTTGGCTCGGGGCGCGCCAGTGTTCTGCAGGAGGAGACGGGGCCGCCAGCGAGCTTGCGAGCCAGGCAAGTCGACGACGAAGAACACTGGCGCGCCCCGAGCACGGGCCGAAGCGAGGAACGAGCGGAGGCCCAAGGAGAACACAGAACACAGCTGTCAGACGGCCAGGGCGCCCAGCGGGGGCGCGGGCGGGGTGTCCACTTCGCCGTAGTGCTTCCAGGCGCGCGCGATGCGGTCCACGGCCTCGGTCAGCGTCTCGGACGAGGCGAGGAACGGCAGCCGCAGCCACTCCGCGCCGCCGCCCCCGGCGCACAGGCTGTCGCCGGGCAGCAGGGCCGCTCCGTGGCGGAGCGCCACCTGGGAGAAGGACGCCGAGTCGCCGTGCGGCAGGCGCACCCACAGGGTCTGCCCGCCGGCGGCCGGTGCGAACTCCCAGTCGGGCAGGCGTCGGCGGAGCTCGGCCGCCAACCGGTCGTGCTGGCGCCGCAGTTCCGTGCCGCGCCTGCGTGTGATGGGGTCCAGATCGCGCAGCAGGTGGGCGGCCGCCAACTGCGACAGCACGTCGCCGCCCAGGTCGGTGAGGGTCTTCGTCCGGCGCAGCCGGTCCAGGACCGGGCGCCGGGCCCGGATCCAGCCGATCCGCAGCCCGCCCCACACCAGCTTGCTCAGCGAACCCACGGTCACCACGTCCTCCCCACCGGGGAAGGACGCCAGCGGGGCCGGTGCCCGGCCGTCGAAACCCAGGTGCGCCATGGTCTCGTCGTCCACGACCAGACCGCCGTGCTCCCCGGCCGCCACAGCGATCCGGCGCCGCAGCAGCGGGGGGAGCACCGAACCGGTCGGGTTGTGGAACGAGGGGATCAGATAGGTGAGCGCGGGGGCGTCGGCCATCCCCGCCAGCAGGGCGGGCACGTCCACGCCCTCGGGGCCGGTGTCGACCGCGCGCACGTCGGCGGCGGCCTCCCCGAACAGCGCCAGCGCCCCGGGGTAGGTCGGCCGCTCGACCAGCACTGTGTCCCCGGCCGACACGTGGCAGCGCACCAGCAGGCCCAGCGCCTGCTGGGCTCCGTTGGTCACGAGCACCTCGTCCGGCGAGGTGGGCAGCCCCCGCTCGGTGAAGCGCTCCGCGATGACCGCGCGCAGTTCGAGCAGTCCGGCGGGGTGGTAGCCGATGTCGTTGGCGAGCACGTCCACCCTCGCCGTCGCCTCCCGGTAGGCCGCGCGGAGTTCGGGGGGCGGCGCGTCCGGCGCGGCACAGGTGAGCGCGAGCGTACCGGCGACGGGCTCGAACATGCTCAGGAACAGCGACCCGTCGTGCGTGCGCCGGGCCGGTTCGGGCGCGGCGTCGGGGCCCGGAGCCACGCGGGTGCCGCTGCCGCGCCGGCGGACCAGGCGGCGCTCCTCGCTGAGCAGGTCGTAGGCGGCCACGACCGTGCCGCGGCCCACGCTCAGCCGGGCGGCCAACCGCCGCTCGGCGGGCAGTCCGGCCCCGGGCGCCAGCGCGCCCTCGTCGATGAGGCCGCGCAGCCGCGTCGCCAGCAGGCGGTAGAGCGGTCCGCGCCCGGCCGCCCAGCGGCCGAGCAGGGCGGTCAGATCGCCGGGGGAGATTGGCTCGCTCATGGATCCAATTCTGCCGGATTGGCTCTGCCGTCGATCGGGCGGGGCGGTCAGAGTGAGGGCATGGCACCTCACATCGACACCCGTACCGTGCACCGTCCCGTGGAACCCGTGGAGGGCAGTACCCCGCTGGGCACGCCCCTGTACCAGTCGCACACGTTCGCCTTCACCGACACCGACGCCATGGCCGCCGCGTTCGAGGGGCCGGGCTCCCCCTACGTGTACGCCCGCTACGGCAATCCCACCGTGGCCGCGCTGGAGGCCGCCGTGGCGGACCTGGAGGGGGGAGCGGGCGCGATCGCCGCCGGGTCGGGGATGGGCGCGATCACCTCCACCCTGTGGGCGCTGCTGGGCTCCGGTGGCCGGGTGGTGGCCCAGGACCGGCTCTACGGGGGCACCCAGGGCCTCCTCGACGACCTGCGCGAGCGGTGGGGCGTGGACGTCGTCCAGGTCGACGCCGAGGACCCCGACCGGGTCCGCGACGCCCTGACCGCCGACACCGACGTGCTGCTGCTGGAGACGATCGCCAACCCGACCGGCCGGGTCGCCGACCTGCCCGCTCTGACCGCGCTCGCGCGTGAGGCGGGTGCCGCGACCGTCGTGGACAACACCTTCGCCACGCCGTTGCTCTGCCGTCCCATCGAACACGGCGCCGACGTCGTCGTGCACTCCGCGACCAAGTACATGGGAGGCCACTCGGACACCATCGGCGGCGTCGCCGTGTTCGCCGACTCCGGGACACTGGGCGCGGTCCGCGCGCGCACCGCCGAGTTCGGCGCGGTGCTGGACCCCTTCGCCGCCTGGCTGATCGTCCGCGGGCTCAGCACGCTCGCGGTGCGGGTGTCGCGCCAGTGCGCCAACGCCCAGGTGCTCGCCGAGCGCCTGGCCGCCCACCCGGCGATCACGGCCGTGCACTACCCGGGTCTGCCGGACGCGCCGGGGCACGCGACCGCCCGGCGGATCCTGGACGGCGGCTTCGGAGGGGTGCTCGCCTTCGAGCTGGCGGGCGGTCTGGAGGCGGGCCGGACGTTCGCCGCCGCGGTGGAACTGGCCGCGCTCGCCCCTTCCCTGGGGGACGTGCGCACCCTGGTCATGCACCCGGCGAGCACCTCGCACCGGGAGCTGGACGCGGCGGGGCTGGCCCGGGCCGGCATCGCCGAGGGGCTCATCCGGATCAGCGTCGGGATCGAGGACGTCGAGGATCTGTGGGCCGACCTGGAGCGGGCCGTCGGCGCGGCGGACGGCGGCGGTGCCGACCGCCCGGGCCGGGGCCCCTCCACGGGCCGGAGCGGGGCAAACCCAGCTCAACCCACGGGCCGCTAGACTCTCGCCTGCAGGATTCACGCCGGTTGACCGACCGGCGTCGCACGTCAGAGGGGATCGAAGCGTTGGCACAGGTGGAGATCGGGTTGGGCAAGAACGGGCGTCGTGCCTACGAGCTCGACGAGATCGGGATCGTGCCGGCGCGCCGCACGCGGGACCCGGAGGAGGTGTCCATCGCCTGGCAGATCGACGCCTACCGGTTCGAGACGCCCCTGGTGGTCAGTCCCATGGACAGCGTCGCGTCGCCCGAGACGGTCGTGGCCGTCGGCCGCCAGGGCGGCCTCGGCGTTCTGGACCTGGAGGGGCTGTGGACCCGCTACGAGGACCCCGCGCCGCTGCTGGCGGAGATCCGTGAGCTGGACGACGTCGCCGCCACCAAGCGGCTCCAGGAGATCTACGCGGCACCGATCCAGGAGGAGCTGATCGGCCGCCGGATCGAGGAGATCCGCGACGCCGGGCTGGTCACCGCCGCACGGCTGTCGCCGCAGCGCACGGCGCAGTACCACAAGGCGGTCGTCGACGCCGGCGTGGACATCTTCGTGATCCGCGGGACCACGGTGTCGGCCGAGCACGTGTCGGGCCGCGCCGAGCCGCTCAACCTCAAGCAGTTCATCTACGACCTGGACGTCCCCGTCGTCGTCGGCGGCTGCGCCACCTACACCGCGGCGCTGCACCTCATGCGCACCGGCGCGGCCGGCGTGCTCGTCGGGTTCGGCGGCGGCTCGGGCCACACCACCCGCTCGGTGCTGGGCGTCGCGGTGCCCATGGCGAGCGCGATCGGCGACGTGGCCGCGGCCCGCCGCGACTACCTCGACGAGTCGGGCGGCCGGTACGTGCACGTGATCGCCGACGGTGGCATGACCGGCAGCGGCGACATCGCCAAGGCGCTGGCCTGCGGCGCGGACGCGGTCATGGTGGGCTCCCCGCTGGCGCGCGCCACCGAGGCGCCCGGCGGCGGCTACCACTGGGGCAGCGAGGCGCACCACAGCGAGCTGCCGCGCGGTGAGCGCGTCAACGTCGGCACGATCGGCGACCTGCAGTCGATTCTGCACGGCCCGGCGTCCACGAGTGACGGCTCCATGAACCTCATGGGTGCCCTGCGCCGCACCATGGCCACGTCCGGTTACACCGACCTCAAGGAGTTCCAGCGGGTGGAGGTCGTGGTCAACCCCCACCGCTGACACCGCGAGAGCCGAGGGCGTCCCGTGCGCGGGACGCCCTTTCGCGTGTCCGCGGTCGAGCTTGGGAGGCCGCAGGCACTGGCGGGGGGCGCCGGGGGCTGCAGGAGGAGTCTCTGCCGCCAGCGGGCCTGCGAGCCAGGCAGAAGCGACGGCGAAGGCGTCGGCACTCAGCGCCCATCGCGTACTTTGGTCTCGCATGGTCCTCAGTTGACGAACACGTGAAGGAGGGCGGGGCGATGGGCAAGCGTCGGGCTCCCCGTGGCGACCGGACCCGCGGCGGCGGTCGCGGCCCGCTGCTGGCGGCGTGCGCGGCCCTGGCCGTGTGCCTGCTGGTCACCGGCGGCCTCGTCTACGCGGCCAACCGGATCTCGACCGCGCTGGACACCTGGTCGGGCTCCGCCGCCGCCGAGCGCGCGCCGGAGGACGGGTCGATCGAGACCCCGCCCCACGACGGACTCACCGGTCCGCCGAGCACGTCGGAGGTCACGCCCGACGACGGGTCCGCTCAGGAGCCGGGCGGGGAGGCGGCCGCCGAAGCGGGCGCCGACACCGGTGCCGACGAGCAGCAGGCCCCGGCTGCCGCGCCGCGGCCCAGCGGCGACTGGCTCGACGAGGTGGCGGAGTCGACCACCATTCCGCGCCGCGCGCTGGAGGGGTACGCCAGCGCCCAGCTGGTGCTGGCCGAGGAGCAGCCCTCGTGCCGCCTGTCCTGGCCGACGCTGGCGGGCATCGGGTACGTGGAGACCAAGCACGGCACCCACGGCGGGGGCGAGATCGGGTCGGACGGCTTGACGACCAGCGACATCATCGGCATCCCTCTGGACGGGACGAACAACACCCGGGCGATCCCGGACACCGACGGCGGCCGCTACGACGACGACACCGAGTGGGACCGCGCGGTGGGGCCGATGCAGTTCATCCCCGGTACGTGGGAGCTCTGGGGCACCTCGCTGGACGGCGGCGACCCCGACCCGCACAGCATCGACGACGCCGCGCTCGCGGCCGGCCGGTACCTGTGCGGGGGAGGGCGCGACCTCACCTCGGCGCAGGACTGGGAGTCGGCGATCCTGGCCTACAACAGCTCCCGGACCTACCTCGGCGACGTGCTGGCCTACGCGCACGCCTACGCCGACGCCTCCTGAGCGTCCCGGGCCTGAGCCCCCGTGCGGACCGCGCGACCCACGGGGGCGAGACACGCCCGTGGCTCGCGCGGCGTCCCCTGCGGTAGGCGCGACCCGGTTAGCCTGAGACCTCAGTGCAGTCTGATGGGCGGGCCGCCCGGGCGGGCATGCGCCCGGAGGCGGGCAACCATCGAGACGGAGGGACGGGCGGATGGCGACCACCTGGTTGGGACCGAAGGAGCGCGCGGCGTCACTCGCGGCGATGGCCGAGGAGGAGTTCGACGTCCTCGTGGTCGGCGGCGGCATCGTCGGAGCCGGGATCGCGTTGGACGCGGTGTCACGGGGACTGTCCACGGCGCTCATCGAGGCGCGCGACTTCGCCTCGGGCACCTCCAGCAGATCCAGCAAGCTCATCCACGGCGGCCTGCGCTACCTGGAGCAGCTCGACTTCGAGCTGGTCCGTGAGGCCCTGCACGAGCGCGGTCTGCTGCTCACCACCATCGCGCCGCACCTGGTCAGGCCGGTGCCCTTCCTCTTCCCGTTCTCCCACCACTGGGAGCGCGCCTACATCGGCGCGGGCGTCACGCTCTACGACGCCCTGGCCCTGACCTCGCGCAACAACCGCGGCCTGCCCGCGCACCGGCACCTGACCCGGTCCGGGGCCCTGCGGGTGTTCCCCGCGCTCAAGCGCGACGCCTTGGCCGGGGCCGTCCAGTACTGGGACGCCCAGGTGGACGACGCCCGCTTCGTCACCACCGTGCTGCGCACCGCCGCCGGGCTCGGCGCGCGCATCGCCTCGCGCGTGCAGGCGGTGGGCTTCCTCCGAGAGGGCGAACACGTCGTCGGCGCCGACGCCACCGACCTGGAGACCAGCGACAAGGTGCGGATCCGCGCGCGCCAGGTCGTCAACGCCGCGGGGGTGTGGACCGACGACATCCAGGAGATGGTGGGCGGCCGAGGCCAGATCCACGTGCGCGCCTCCAAGGGCGTGCACCTGGTCGTGCCGCGCGACCGCATCCAGGCGTCCTCCGGCATGATCCTGCGCACCGAGAAGAGCGTCCTGTTCGTCATCCCGTGGGGACGGCACTGGATCATCGGTACGACCGACACCGCGTGGGACCTGGACAAGGAGAACCCCGCCGCCAGTCGCGCCGACATCGACTACGTCCTGGACCACATCAACCAGGTGCTGCGCACGCCCCTGGGGCGCGACGACGTCGAGGGCGTGTACGCGGGCCTGCGGCCGCTGCTGTCGGGGGAGTCGGAGCAGACCTCCAAGCTCTCCCGCGAGCACACCGTCGCGCACCCCGTCCCCGGCCTGGTCCTGATCGCGGGCGGCAAGTACACCACCTACCGCGTGATGGCCGAGGACGCCGTGGACGCCGTCGCACACGGGCTGGGCGGCGCTGTTCCCGCCTCGGTCACCGACCGGCTGCCCCTGGTGGGCGCCGACGGGTTCGCCGCGCTGTCCAACCAGCGCCACGTGCTCGCGCGCCACTCCGGCCTGCACGTGTCCAGGATCGGCCACCTGCTGCGCCGCTACGGCTCGTCCGTCCACGACGTGCTCGCCATGATCCGCGACCGGCCCGACCTCGGCCGACCGCTGGCCGGTGCCGACGACTACCTGAGGGCGGAGGTCGTCTACGCCGCGCAGGCCGAGGGCGCCCGCCACCTGGAGGACGTGCTCTCGCGCCGTACCCGGATCTCCTTCGAGACCTGGGACCGCGGGATCGCGGTCGCGGAGGAGGCCGCCGAGCTCCTCGCGGGCGTCCTGGAGTGGGACGACGAGCAGACCCGGCGCGAGGTGGAGTTCTACCGCAAGGGGATCGAGGCCGAGCGCGCCGCGCAGGAACAGGACACCGACCAGGAGGCCGACGCGATCCAGCACGGGGCGCCGGAGATCGTTCCGGACGCGCACATCAGCCGGCCCTGAGGCGAGCCGAGGGGGCAGCGGCGGGGGCGGGTGTGTCCCACGGCACACCCGCCGGATAGTGTGAGGCACGACATCCACCGCCCGAGGAGACCACCCTCCCCCGAAGGACCCGGTTCGCCATGATCAAGGTGCTGCTCGTCGAGGACGACGTCCGTCTCGCCGACGCCCTGGCCGGCGCGCTGGAGGCACACGGATACGTGGTCGACCAGGTGCGTACCGCCAAGGCCGCACTGGCGTCGGCACCCGCCGACATCGTCCTGCTCGACCTCGGCCTGCCCGACATGGACGGCGTCGACCTGTGCCGCCGGCTGCGCGAGCGGGCCGACGGCGGCGACACCGGCGTCATCATGGTCACCGCGCGGGGACGCCAGAGGGAACGCGTCCGCGGGCTGCGCTCGGGCGCCGACGACTACGTCGTCAAGCCGCTGGCCGTGGACGAGCTGTGCGCCCGGATCGAGGCGGTCCTGCGCCGTACCCGGCGGCGCGCCGACGACACGGCCCTGGACCTGGGGCCGCTGCGCGTCGATCTGGCCACCCGGACGGTCACCCGCGACGGTGCGCCCGTGGAGCTCACCCGCAAGGAGTTCGACCTCCTGGTCGCCCTGGCCAGGGAGGCGGGCTCGGTGGTCTCGCGCGAGCACCTCCTGCTGCGCGTGTGGCAGACCTCCTGGCCCGGCACGCTGCGCACCCTGGAGGTGCACATCGGCACCCTGCGCTCCAAGCTCGACGTGCCCGGCCTCATCGAGACCGTGCGCGGCGTCGGCTACCGCCTGACCACCACCGAACCGGACGCCGTCGCCCCGTCCGCCGAGCCGGTCGCGCCCGGCCGTCCGGCTCCGCGGACCTGACCCCCGCGGCACGAGGGGGAGCCGGGGATGCGCCGACGTGTGGTGACCGTGTACGTGGCCCTGCTGGTCACGGCCTGTCTGGGCCTGGCCGTGCCGCTCTGCGTCAGTATCGCCGCGCGCGGTACCTCCGAGATGCTCCTGGACCGGATCAACGACACCGCTCGCTTCGCGGGGCTCGCCGAACCCAGTGTGCTCACGGGAACGGAGGACACCCTGACGGGCGAACTCACCGCCTACGACCGGCTGTACGGGATCACCGCCCTGGTCGTCGACCGGGAGGGAACCGTGGTCGCGGCCTCCCGGGAGGGCGTGACCCTGGCCGACCTCGCCCCGGCCGCGGGGGCCGGCGAGGGGACCGCGCCCCCCGCGGCCGTCCGCACCGCCCTGGCGGGCAACCGGATGGGCGCCGACACGATCGTCTACCCCTGGCAGGCGGAGCCGCTCGTGGTCGCCGAGCCCATCGGCCGCTCGGGGGAGATCGTCGGCGCCGCCGTCACCGCCTCGCCGACCGGGGCGCTGCGCCGCGCCATGCTCGTCCAGTGGGCGGTGGCCTGGGCGGCCGCGGCGGGGCTGCTCGTGGCGGGCATCGCCGCCGCCGGCCCGCTCACCCGCTGGATCCTGCGCCCCATCGACGACCTGGAGGTGGCCACGCGGGCGATCATCGAGGGCAGCCTCGACACGCGTGTGCACGCCGACGCCGGGCCCGGGGAACTGCGCCGCCTGGGGGAGTCGTTCAACCGCATGGCGGACACCATCAGCTCCATGCTGGAGAGCCAGCGCACCTTCGTGGCCTACGCCGGACACCAGGTGCGCAATCCGCTGGCGGCCCTGCGGCTGAGGGTGGACGCCCTGGCGCGGCACCTGCCGCCGGAGGGGAGCCAGGAGCACCGCCTGGCCCTGGACGAGGTCGACCGGCTCACCCGGGTCTGCGACAGCCTGCTCACCCTGGCCAGGACCGAGGACGCCGAGCACGCGATGGTGGTGGAGGACGTCGCCGAGGTCGCCGCGGACCGGGTGGCCTCCTGGCGGCCCATCGCCGAGCGCGCCGGAGCCGTCCTGGAGTGGGAGGGCGACGACGACGTTCGGGTGCCGTGCGTGGAGGGCACCCTCGACCAGGCGCTGGACGCGCTGATCGACAACGCGCTGAAGTTCGGCGGGGCCGGGGTGCGGATCGTGGTGCGCGTGCACCGGGCCGCCCGGGCCGAGGACGGTACCGAGTACGTGGACGTGCACGTGGTCGACGACGGGCCCGGACTGCCCGGGGACCAGCTGGGGAGCGCGACCCGGCCCTTCTGGCGCGACGGCCACGACGGGGTGGGCGGCAGCGGGCTCGGGCTGTCCATCGTCGTCACCCTGCTGGAGCTGCAGGGCGCGAGCCTGGAGCTGAGCCCGGCGCGGCCGCACGGCATCGACGCCCGCGTCCGCCTGCCCGTGTGAGCGCGGGACCTCCCCCTCGGCGCCCCCTCCCACGGCCCCGGGGGAGGGGGGTCACGGATCGTAGGCGTACTTGACCGAGCGGTAGTACTCGGCCGCGCCCGAGTGGAGCGGTACCGGCAGGGTCGCGATCGCCGACCGCGGGTGCAGCTGCAGCGCCACCGGATGGGTCTCGGCCAGGGCCGAACGCGACTCGAACAGCAGCGCGGTCAGGTCCTCGGCCACCTCGTGGGGCATCCGCTCGTTGACCACCAGCAGGCTCGGCACACCGATCGTGCGCACGGCGGGCACCCCCGCGTAGGTGCCGCTGGGAACGGGCAGCTCCGAGAAGTACCCGCCGTAGGCGTCGACCAGGGCGGGCACGTGCTCGGACAGGTCCAGCAGCCGGATCGGGGTCTGCTCGGCCAGGTCGGCCACGGCCTGGGTGGGCAGGCCGCCGGACCAGACGAAGGCGTCGACGCCGCCGTCGCGCAGCGCCCGGGCCGACCTCTCGATCGAGAGCCGCACCGCCGTCACCTCGCCGGCTCCCGCCGACCCCGCGTCGTCGGGGACCTGCTCCAGGCCGGCCAGGTCCAGGAGCCGTTCGGCGATCATCTCCGTGCCCGACCCCGAGGCGCCCAGGGACACGGTGGCGCCTTCCAGGTCGTCGAGCCCCTCGTAGGGCGCGTCCGCGCGCACCACGACGTGGGTGTGGTTGTCGTAGAGGCGGGCGACCGCCCTGATCGGTAGGGGATCGGAGAAGGGCTCCTCGCCGGAGACGGCGAGCGCCGCCACGTCGGCCAGGGTGAAGGCCGCGTCCATCGCGCCGTCGGAGACCAGGCGGTTGTTCTCGACGCTGGCCGCGGTCGTGTGGGTGACGATCTCGACCTGGTCCAGCCCGTCCGACACCTGGGCCAGGCCCGCGCCGTAGGCGTGGTAGACCCCGCCCTCACCGCCGGTACCCAGGGAGAGGCGCAAGGGTTCCTGGGGCAGAGGAAGGGACCAGGTGAGGAGAGCGGTGGCCGCCACGAGGGCCGCGGCGGATCCGGTGATCGACCACAGCCAGTGGCGGGGTGACCGTGTCATGGCCACACAGTAGCAACAGGGGCGCAACCTCAGGAGAGGCTCAATTCCCCCGTCGAGGGCTACGGGTGTCACACGGGTGCACACTACGTTTCTCGGTAACGGAGTGGCCCGCACCACACCGCGCCCCCTGAGCACCACCGAGAGGACCCATCGATCATGCGACGCCCGACACCGGCCCTGGCGGCCCTCCCCCTCAGCGTTCTGATGCTGTCCAGCTGTGCCCAGCCGCCCGAGGAAGGAGCCGAGGGCGCTGGAGAGGCCGGGCTCGGCGGCGGTCCCGTCCAGAACCAGCTCAACATCGCCACCGGCGGATCCACGGGTGTCTACTTCCCGCTCGGCGGCGCCCTGGGCACCATCATCGAGGAGAACATCGAGGGCCAGGCCGGGACGGCCGAGACGACCGGAGCCTCGGTGGAGAACATCCGCCTCCTGGGCGGCGGCGAGGCGCACATGGCCATCGTCCAGGGCGACGCCGCCGACCAGGCCTTCACCGGGACCGCCGACTTCGAGGGCGCGCCCGTGGAGACCTACTCGCTGGCGGTGCTCTACCCCAACGTCTTCCACGCCGTGACCCTGCAGTCCACCGCCGAGTCCGAGGGCCTGGAGTGCTTCTCCGACGTGGTCGGCACGCGCTACTCCGTCGGCGCCGTCGGCAGCGGCAACGAGGCCACCACCAACCAGGTCTTCCAGTCCCTGGAGATCGCCCAGGACGAGATCGAGCTGGACCAGCTGGGCTACGCGGAGACGGCCGCAGCCCTCTCCAACGGTCAGCTCGACGCCGGTTCGTGGGTGGTCGGCCAGGGCCACGCCGGCATCACGGAGCTCGCCACCACCGAGGACATCCACATCATCGGCATGTGCGAGGACGAGCGCTCCGCGGTCGTCGACGGCTACGGCGGCTACACCGAGCACACCATCCCGGGCGGAACCTACCCGGACGTCGACGAGGACGTCGAGACCATCGCGGTCTGGAACGCCCTGGTGGTGTCCGGCGAGTTCAACGAGGACCAGGCCTACGAGATCACCTCGGCCATGTTCGAGCACATCGACCAGATCGTGTCCGTGTACGGCCCGGGCGAGGAGTACCTGGTGCCCGAGACCATCGCGAACAGCCCCGTCCCGGTGCACCCCGGTGCCGTGCGCTTCTACGAGGAGCAGGGCATCGAGATCCCCGAGGACCTGCGGCCCTGACGTGCGATCACCGCTGACGGTGCCCCGGGTCTGCGGCGTGCTGGCCGCCGCGGCCCTGGGCGCCCTCCTCCTGCCGGTGTGGCCCGTGCTCCGCGTGAGCGACGAGGGCTCCACCCTCGGCTACCTGCCGCTGTCCGAGGGCGAGCGGTTCACGATCACCTACGTCCACTCCATCGACCACCTGCCGATCGAGGAGGACATCGAACTCCGCGACGGCCGCCTCATCGCCCAGACCACGCGCATCCGCCAGTTCGGGGCCGGGATGGGGCACATCCCCGGTGAAGGGCACGGCTACGCCGACGGGGAGTGGTGGGTCGTCGACGACATCGGGCGCGACGTGGGAACCGGCCTGGCCATGCGCGTGGGTGCCGCCAACGTCGACCACCGCCTGCAGGCCGCCGGCACCGAGGTGCGCCTCTCCCCGTGCCTGGCCGCCCACCGGGTCACCCTCGAACCCGACCGCGCCGCGACCCTGCCACTGGTGCTCCGCGGCGCCCCGGACCCGCGGTGCTGACCACCACCCAGCACCGATCACCCAGCCACAGAACCTGAGGAACGACCATGGCTGAGACATCTCCCGCCTCCGACACCCGGGACAGACCGCCGGGTGAGGCCGCCGAAGCGATCCCCGACGTCGAGGGCATCGAGGCCGCCCACGCCGGGGGCCCCGTCTGGAGGCAGATCGCCGAGAAGCGGTGGGGTCCGGGCCGCGGGGCCTCCGCCGTCGGGCTGCTCATCCTGGTCCTCGCGGTGGGGCTCACCGGCTTCCAGCTCTACATCGCGCTCTGGGCGGGGCTGGACGCGCGCCAACAGCGGCTCCTCCACCTGATGCTCACCATGGTCATGGCGTTCCTGATCATTCCGCCCTTCAGGCTGGAGGGGAGGGGCGGCTGGGCGGTCCGCCTCCTCACCCTGGCCGTCACCCGGTCCCGGGGCAACACCGCTCCGCGCGGCCTGGCCACGTCCCTGCGGTGGGTCGGAGGGGTCATGGACGCGGTCCTGATCACCGCCGCCGTCGTGGTCAGCCTCTACCCGATCGTGTTCCAGGCCGAACTCGCCTCCCGCGCCGGCGCCTACACCGAGACCGACTGGCTCCTGGGCGCGGTGCTGATCGTCGTGCTGATGGAGGCCACCCGTCGGGCCGTCGGCCTGGCCATGGTCGTCATCGTCACCGCGTTCATGTACTACGCGATGGTCGGATGGATGATCCCCGGCCAGTTCGGGCACTCCGGCGCCCGGATCGAGCGCATCGCCACCCAGAGCTACCTGGGCGACGGCGTCTACGGGCTCACCCTGGGCGTGGTCGTCACGTTCGTGTTCGTCTTCATCCTCTTCGGCGCGCTGCTGTCCAAGACGGGCGGCGGCAACTTCTTCGTCGGCCTCGCCTACGTCCTCACCGGCCGGATGGTCGGCGGCCCCGCCAAGGGCGCCGTCCTGGGCAGCGCCATGATGGGGTCGGTGTCGGGCAGCGCCATCGCCAACGTGGTCACCACCGGCCCGTTCACCATTCCGCTGATGCGCAGGGTCGGCTACAAGCGGCACGACGCGGCCGGGATCGAGGCCGCGGCCTCCACCGGCGGACAGGTCCTGCCGCCCATCATGGGCGCGGGCGCGTTCATCATGGCCGAGCGCATCGGCGTCCCCTACGCCGACATCGTCAAGGTGGCCATCATCCCGGCGGTGCTGTACTTCGGCGTGATGTTCCTGTTCGTGGACATCCTGGCCCGCAAGTACGACATCGGCCGCGACAAGGACGACGAACTGCCGCGCCTGCGCACGGTGATGAGGGCGGGCTGGCACTTCCTGGCCCCGCTGATCCTGCTCATCGTGCTCCTGCTCAACTACGTGTCGCCGACCCAGGCCGGGCTCTACGCGTGCGGCGCCCTGTTGGTGGTCGCGATGCTGCGTGCCGCCAGCCGCCTGTCGTTCCGGGACTTCCTGGAGGTCTTCGTCCTGGCGGCCCGCAACACGCTGCCGGTCTCGGTCGCCTGCGCGGTGGCGGGGATCATCGTCGCCATGGTGGGCCTGACCGGGCTGGGCCTGACCCTGTCGCACGTGATGCTCACCGTGTTCGCGGGCAACCTGCTGCTGACGCTGCTCATGGTGGCCGTCGCGTCGCTCATCATGGGCATGGGCCTGCCGGTCACGGCCTCCTACGTCGTCCTTGCGGTCCTGGCCGTCCCCGCGCTGGAGGAGCTGGGCCTGGCCGTGATCGTCGCGCACATGATCGTGTACTGGTACAGCCAGGACTCGAACGTCACACCACCGGTGGCCTTCGCCGCCTTCGCCGCGGCCGGGGTGGCCGAGGCGAGCCCGATGCGGTCCGGCGTCTCGGCGTGGAAGTTCGCCAAGGGCCTGTACCTCATCCCCGTCCTGATGGCCTACACGGCGCTGATGGCCCTGGACGGGCCGCTCACCGACGTCGTGGTGGCGGTCGCGAGCGGCTGCGTGGCGCTGGCGGCGTCGGCGATCGCGATCGAGGGGCACTTCCTGCGGCGCACGCTGGTCGGCGAACGGGTGGCCCTCATCGTCGCCGCCGCCCTGATCATGGTCGCGCCCGAGTGGAGCGCGCTGTTCGAAAGCGCCCTGTCGACGACGGTCGCCCCCGGCGTGTTCGTCGGCGCCGGATCGGCGCTGGGCGTGGTCCTGATCGGCCTGCAGACCATGCAGCACCTGCGCGACCGCTCCCGGAAGGCCGGCGCGGACCGCGCGGACGGCTCACCGGTCGAGACCGCCTCGCTCGGCTGACCCGTTCCCCGGGCCGAGCCTGCGGGGCTCTGAAGAGCACACGCGAGTGGCGCACCGGAGACTGCGGGAGACGTCCAGCCGAAGCGAGGTACGAGCGCAGGCGCGGACGCCGACGAAGACTCCGGTAGCAAGCGCCCCGCCCCGCCGCCCCGCCGCCCCGGCGCCCGGCCGGTCGGCGGGGCACCAAGGGTCGGGTCCGGCCGGGATCCCGGTACCGTCGGTCCTGGGAGGCGGACACATGTGGGGATTCAGGAGAACACCGGCGCGGCGCGGCGGCGCGGCGGGAACGGCGCTGGTGTCGGCCGCACTCGGCACCGACCCGGTCCTGCGGGCCGGCTGCGCGTCCGTGGCCGAGGGCGGACTCGACGCGGGACTGACGCTCCTCGCCGAGACCCGGGGGGACCCCGAGGCGCGGGCCTACCGGGCCGAGGCCCTGGGCCGCGCCGCCGCCGACGACCCGGGCGGGATCGCCGGGCTCGCCCAGTCCGAAACCGTGACCGCGGACGGGTCGAAGCAGGCCGACGTCCTGCTCTGGCTCGGGTACGCCCTGCTCGCCGGGGCCGTGCGCCGCTCCGGCGGCGGTGCCGCGGCCGACCGCAAGGGCGTCGAGGCTGCCCTGGACGAGGCGCGCGGCCCGCTCGAGGCCGCCGCGCTCCTGGACACCGACGACGCCGCCCCTTGGGCCGGACTGCAGACCGTGGCGATGGGCCTGGGCGCCGACCGCGCGGACAGGGACCGGCTCTGGGCCGAGACGACCGCGCGCGCACCCCACCTGTTCGCCGCCCACATGACCCGCGTGCGCACTCTGTCGCCGACGCGCGGCGGAACCGCCGAGGAGATGTTCGCGACCGCGGGCGCCGCCGCCGACACCGCGCCCGAGGGCAGCCCGCTGCCCGCCGTGCTCGCGCTCGCCCACGCCGAACACCTGCGCGCCGAGGAGCGCAGGCTCACCGGGGAGGGCAAGAGCGGCTTCATCGTGCGGATGGCCCTGGGACGACTGCACGGCGAGCCCGTCGAGGAGCTGTTCGAGCTCGCCCGCGCGTGGGCGGGCACCGCCGTCCCGCACGTGCGCGACGTCCAGGCCCACCACCTGTTCGGATGGGCCTTCCACCGGGCCGGGCTGACCGACCCGGCGCGCTGGCACCTGGCCGCGGCCGACGGCTACGTCTGTGAATTGCCGTGGTCGTTCTTCGGCGACGCCCGCGCGCAGGCCGCGCGGGCGATGGCCGACCTCGGCCTAGACCCGGTTCGCCCGCCGACCGGCTCCGGCCCCTAATTCGCTGGTCGCCCGGCGGCGCGGCGGGACACAATGCTCGGGTGCTACTGACGATCACCACCCACGCGACCACGGGGCACCCCGCCACGGATCTCGGCTTCCTGCTGCACAAGCACCCCGACCGGGTGCAGAGCTTCGAGCAGTCCTTCGGCACCGCCCACCTGTTCTACCCCGAGGCCACCGGGGAGCGCTGCACGGCCGCGCTCCTGCTGGAGGTGGACCCGCAGGCGCTGCTCCGGTCGCGTTCGTCGGTCAGCACACCCGACTTCGCCCTCGCCCAGTACGTCAACGACCGGCCCTACGCCACCTCGTCGCTGTTCACTGTGGCGCTGGGCAAGGTGCTGCGCACCGCGCTGCGCGGCCGGTGCGACGCGCGCCCCGAACTGGCCGCCACCCCGATCCCGCTCGTCCTGCGCCTGCCGGCGGTACCCTGCCGGGCCGGGGCGGAACGCGCCCGTGCGCTGTTCGAACCGCTGGGCTGGGCCGTGGAGGCCGATCCGGTGCCGCTCGACCCGGGCCTGCCGGGATGGGGCGACTCCCACTACCTGTCGCTCGTCCTCACCGGGACCGTGCCGCTGTCCGAGGCGCTCAGCCACCTGTACGTGCTGTTGCCCGCCCTGGACGGACACAAGCACTACTGGGTGGACGAGACCGAGATCGACAAGCTCCTGCGCGCGGGCGGTTCCGACGAGGGCCCGGGATGGCTGTCCGGCCACCCCGAGCGCGACTGGATCACCCGCCGCTACCTCGGCCGGCGCGAGCGCTACGTACGCACGGCCCTGGCCCGGCTGGCCGAGGCCGACGACCTCGTGGAGGGCGAGGACGCCGACGACCCGCAGGTGGAGGAGGCCGCCGCGACGCCGAGCGAGGAGCGCGCGCCCTCGCTGGCCGACCAGCGCGCGGGCGCCGTGCTGACGGTGCTGCGCTCCGAGGAGGCGCGCAGCGTCATCGACCTGGGATGCGGGCCGGGCCGGCTGCTGGAGCGGCTGGTCCGGGACCACTCCCTGGAGCGGGTCACCGGTGTGGACGTGAGCACCGTCTGCCTGGAGCACGCCCACCGCAGGCTCTGCAAGGGCTGCGACCCGCACCGACACGGCGCCCACCGGCCGCTGTTCGGGGCCTCCGGGCGTGAGGTGCCGGCGGGTTCCCGACCCGAACTGCTCGTGGGGTCGGTCGTCTACCGCGACCGCCGCTTCGAGGGCTACGACGCCGCCGTGCTGATGGAGGTCGTCGAGCACCTGGACCCCTCGCGGCTGCCCGCGATGGAGGAGGTCGTGTTCGGCGCGGCCCGGCCCCGCGTCGTGGTGGTCACCACACCCAACGCCGAGTACAACACGCACTATGCGGGTCTGGCCGACGGCGCGTTCCGCCACGGCGACCACCGCTTCGAGTGGACGCGCGCGGAGTTCGCGGACTGGACCGCGCGCGTGGCCGGGGCCCACGGCTACCGCGTCCGCCACCTGCCGGTCGGTCCGGAGCACCCCGAGACCGGCGCGCCGACCCAGATGGGAGTGTTCACCCGATGAGCGACGCCGAGAAGACACCGGCCGCCGAGCCGCGCGTGCTCGGTGTGCCCGAGATGGGGCTCGTCGTGCTGGTCGGCGTGTCCGGGTCCGGCAAGTCCACGTTCGCCGCCCGGCACTTCCGCCCCACACAGGTGATCGGTTCCGACTACTGCCGGGGCCTGGTCAGCGACGACGAGAACGACCAGTCGGCCAGCGCCGACGCGTTCGCGCTGCTGCACACTGTGGTGGACATCCGCCTGCGCCGCGGCCTGCTCACGGTCGTGGACGCCACGAACGTGCAGCGCAAGGCCCGCGAGCAGCTCGTGCGGGTCGCCAAGGACAACGACGTGCTGTGCACCGCCATCGTCCTGGACGTGCCCGAGGCCCTGGCCGTCGCACGCAACCGGGAGCGCCCCGACCGCGACTTCGGCGCCCACGTGGTCCGCCGCCAGCGCCGCGACCTGAAGCAGAGCCTCAAGCGCCTGGACCGCGAGGGCTTCCGCCGGGTGCACGTCCTGCGCGGTCCCGAGGAGATCGACGCCGCCGTCATCGGCCTGGAGAAGGGGTGGACCGACAAGCGGGAGCTGACCGGGCCCTTCGACATCGTCGGCGACGTGCACGGCTGCCGTGAGGAGCTGGAGGAGCTGCTCACCGCCCTCGGCTACGAGGTCTCCCGCGACGAGCGGGGACGGGCGGCCGGTGCACGCCACCCGGAGGGGCGCACGGCGGTGTTCGTCGGCGACCTCGTCGACCGCGGCCCCGACAGCCCGGGCGTGCTGCGCCTGGTCATGGGCATGGTCGCCGACGGCGACGCCCTGTGCGTGTCGGGCAACCACGAGAACAAGCTCGTGCGCGTGCTCAAGGGCGCCAAGGCCAGGGTCACGCACGGCCTGGAGGTGACCCTGGAGCAGATGGGGGCCGAGAGCGACGGGTTCCGCCGCGAGGTCCTGGCCTTCTGCGACGGCCTCATCAGCCACTACGTCCTCGACGAGGGCCGACTGGTCGTCGCGCACGCCGGTCTGAAGGAGGAGTACCACGGGCGCGCCTCCGGCCGCGTGCGCTCGTTCGCGCTCTACGGCGAGACCACCGGGGAGTCCGACGAGTACGGCCTGCCGGTGCGGCTGCCCTGGGCCCGCGACTACCGGGGCAGGGCGGCGGTCGTCTACGGCCACGTGCCCACGGCCAAGGCCGAGTGGCTCAACAACACCATCTGCCTGGACACCGGCTGCGTGTTCGGCGGCAAGCTCACCGCGCTGCGCTATCCCGAGCGCGCACTGGTCGAGGTGGCCGCCCACCGGGTCTGGTACGAGCCGACCCGACCGCTGCCCGCGGCTCCACCCGCCGCCCGCCACCGCCCGGGCGAGCCCCCGGCTCCGGTCCCGCCTCCCCCGAGCGCCGAGCGGGGGCCGGGCGACACCGTGGACATCACCGACGTCGGTGTCGGCGGACCGGCCACGGGCCTGTCCGTGGCCACCGGGCACGGAACCGTGCGCGCCGACGCCGGCAGCACACTGGCCGCGCTGGAGGTGATGAGCCGCTTCGCGGTCGACCCGCGCTGGCTGCTCTACCTGCCGCCCACCATGGCCCCCGCTCCGACCTCCGCCGAACCCGGCCTGCTGGAGCACCCCAGGGAGGCGTTCGCGTCCTTCCGGGGCTCGGGCGTCGGCCAGGTCGTGTGCCAGGAGAAGCACATGGGCTCACGCGCCGTCGCGGTCCTGTGCAAGGACGAGGCCGCGGCCGAGCGCAGGTTCGTGCCGGGGCAGCCGGGCACCCTCTACACCCGCACCGGCCGCCCCTTCTTCACCGATCCCGAGGTCCAGGCGGAGGTGGTGGACCGGCTGCGCCGGGCCGTCACCGACGCCGGACTGTGGGAGAAGCTGGGCACCGACTGGGTCGCCCTGGACGGGGAGATGCTCCCGTGGTCGGCCAAGGCCCGGTCGCTGATCCGCGAGCAGTACGCGTCCGTGGGCGCGGCGGCGCGCGCCGCCCTGCCCACGGCGGCCGGGGCACTGGCCGCGGCCGCCGCGCGGGGCCTGGACGTGGGCGCCCTCGCGGACACGGTGGCGCGCCGGCAGGAGCAGATGGAGGAGTTCAGCCGGGTGTACCGGCGCTACTCCTGGGACACCGACGGCGCCTCCGGGCTCCAGTACGCGCCGTTCGCGCTGCTGGCCTGCGAGGGACGGGAGTACACCGACGCCGACCACCTGTGGCACATGGCCGTGGCCGAGCAGCTGGCCGAGGCGAGCGGACTGGTCCGCTCCACCCGCTACCTGGTGGTGGACACCACGGACCCGGCGGCCTGCGACGCCGCCGCCGACTGGTGGCGCGACCTCGTCTCCGCCGGCGGCGAGGGCGTCGTCGTCAAGCCGCTTCTGGGCGCCCGGGCCACGGGCCGCAAGGGCCTGGCCCAGCCCGGTCTGAAGGTCCGCGGCCCGCAGTACCTGCGGATCATCTACGGGGCCGACTACACCGACCCCGACCGGCTGGCGGTGCTGAAGGACCGGAACCTGGGGCGCAAGTCCGGCCTGGCGATGCGCGAGCACAAGCTCGGGCTGGAGGCGCTGGCCCGCCACGCCCGGCGCGAACCGCTGTGGCGCGTGCACGAACCCGTGTTCGCGGTCCTGGCGCTGGAGTCGGAGCCGGTCGACCCCCGGCTGTGACCGGTCCGCGGCACGGCGGCCCCACCCGTTCCCACAGGTGGGGCCGCCGTGGCGCGCCGCGCCGCAGGACCGCTACGCCGGTCCGTAGTCCAGGTTGTACAGGGCGCCGTCGTTGTTGAAGACCAGGGTTCCGCGGCTTCCCTCGATGACGTCGGAACCGAGGAGGTCGTCGGCGTCGGGAGAGTCGGCGTCGTAGAGGAAGACCTCGTCGCCGGTGTTGGCCTTGCGGTTGACCGGCACCCGGGCGGGGGAGTCGTGGTCGCAGTCGACCGAGTCCGCGGACGACCAGACCCGCGTTCCGTTGACGACGAGGTAGAGCTCGTCCCCGTCCGCTCCCCAGTCCTCGGTCTCGTAGCAGATGAGCGTGTGCATGTTCACGGTCGCCGCCCGGGCGGGTGCCTGGACGGTCGACGCGGCGGCGGGGGCGGAAACCGCGACGCCGAGCAGGACCGCGGTGGCGGCGACCGTGGAAAGAACGGATCGGTTCATGCGGGCTTTCTTTCCTTCGTCTTCGTGGATGTGTGCGGGCCCGGCGGTGGCCGGGCGGGCATCGAAATGTCTGGGAACCGCCGTTCGGCGGGTCCCTGAGAGGGCTGGACTCCGGAGTTCCGCAGGTGGACCGAGGTGCTCGGTGCCGCAGCCTTTCGGAAAGGTGCCCGGGCGCACCACCGAGGAAACAGCGTTACCGTCCTTTCCTTCTTCTGATTCGACGGCCGGTCGGCGTGTTTCGGCATTCTCTGGAAAATGGCTGTTCATTGGTTTTCGGGAGATTTTTTCGGTGAACCGAGTCGGGGAAGGACCGGTCGATCCCGGCCCGCGCGGAAAAAGCGGTTGCGCGGGTGCGGCGGCGTCCAGCACGATCGTCCCGACGGCCGGCGGACCCGCCGGTGCGTCCGGCCACAGCGAGGAGACAGGCATGCGGCGTCCCCACGGAATCTTCGAGCCCACCCGGACACGAATTCCCGAGGGACCCACCACGCATGACCTCCACGCTGAACATCGGTGTGCTCGCCCACGTCGACGCGGGTAAGACCAGCCTCACCGAACGACTGCTCTTCGAAGCCGGAGCCATCCACCGGCTGGGCAGCGTCGACACCGGTGACACGACGACGGACACCGGCAGCATCGAACGCGAGCGCGGCATCACCGTCCGCAGCGCCGTGGCCGGATTCCGGGTCGGTTCGACCCGGGTCAACCTGATCGACACCCCCGGCCACACCGACTTCGTCGCCGAGGTCGAGCGCGCCCTGGCGGTGCTCGACGGCGCGGTGCTGGTGGTCTCCGCCGTCGAGGGGGTCCAGGCCCACACCCGGCTGCTCATGCGCGTGCTCAGGGAGTCGGGGGTCCCGGTGCTGGTGTTCGTCAACAAGACCGACCGCTCCGGTGCCCGGCCCGAGCGGGTCTTCGCCGAGATCCGGCGGCGGCTCACCGACCGCGCCCTGGCCATGGACACCGTCCGGGACGCGGGCACACCGCACGCGCGCACCGAGCCGGGACAGTGGCGGGACCCCGCGTTCGCCGGCCGTGTCGCCGAGGCGCTCGCCGAGCACGACGACGGCCTGTTGGCCGCGGTGGTCGAGGACCGACCGCTGCCCGGCCCGCGCGCGCTCTCGGCGGCACTGCGGCACCAGGTCGGCCGCGGGCTCGTGTACCCGGTCCTGTGCGGCTCGGCGGTCACGGGCGCGGGGGTCCGCGCGCTGTCGCGGGCGCTCACGGCCCTGCTGCCGGTGACCACGGCGACGCCCGAGACGTGCGGCGGCGAGGAGCCCCGGGGCACGGTGTTCGCGATCGAGCGCGCCCCCTCCGGGGAGAAGACGGGGTACCTGCGGCTGCGCGCCGGGTGCCTGGAGCCCCGCGCACACGTCGAGTTCGAGCGGGCCGACCCGTCGGACGAGGGGCCCCACGGAGGGCGGATCACCGGGCTGGAGGTCGTCGGAGCGGAGGACGAGCGGTCCAGGATCCTGGTCGCCGGCGAGATCGGCAGGATCCGCGGACTGCCCGGACTGCGGGTCGGGGACCGGATGGGCCCGCCGACCGCGGCCGCGCGCTTCGCCGGGCCCGCGCTGGAGGCGGTCGTGCGCCCGCGGGACGGCGGCGACGCGACACGCCTGCACGCCGCCCTGACTGCGCTCGCCGACCAGGATCCTCTGATCCACCTGCGCACCGTTCCGGAGGAGGGCCTGTCGGTGCTGCTCTACGGGGAGGTGCAGAAGGAGGTCATCGCCGCCACGCTGGCCGAGGACTTCGGTGTGCGGGCCGTGTTCGAGCGCAGCCGGACCACGCACACCGAGCGCCCGGCGGGAACCGGGTCGGCGTTCGAGGAGGTCTCCCCGCGGCGCCCCGTCGGCACTTGGGCCACGGTCGGTCTGCGGGTGGACCCGGTTCCGGAGGGCACGGGTGTCGTGTTCCGCCGCGAGGTGGAGTACGGAGCGCTGATCGGGGCCTTCGACCGGGCCATCGAGGAGACCGTCCGCGACACCCTGCGCCAGGGCCTGTACGGGTGGCCCGTGACCGACTGCGCCGTGACGCTGATCCGCAGCGGCTTCGTGCCCCCGACCACGCCCGCCGACTTCCGCGAACTGACCCCGCTCGTGCTGATGCGGGCGCTGGACCGGGCGGGCACGCGGGTGTTCGAGCCGGTGCACGGTTTCGAGTTGGAGGTCCCGGCGGACGCGCTGGGCGCCGTGACGGCCCGCCTGAACGGCCTGGGCGCCCGCGTGCGCGCCACGGTCGAGGCCGCGGAGGGGTGGAGGTTGGAGGGGGAGATCGCCGCGAGGTCGGTGGACGCCTTCCGGACCGAACTACCCGGCCTGTCGCGGGGCGAGGGCGTGTGGTGGACCTCTCCGGAGGGGGAGCGCCCGGTGACGGGCCCCGTACCCCGCAGGGCCCGCACCGACGGCAACCCGCTGGACTACGACGAGTACCTGGTGCACCGGGCCAACGCCGGACGGCGCGGCTGAGGCGGAGCCGAGTGCTCCGCCACGGGGCCCGGGAGGCCGAATCCTCCCGGGCCCCGCTCGTCGGCTGGAGGATCATCCAAGGGCCATTCCGCCGGTTCATGGTCGAATCACACCAAAATCATCGCCGGTCGCCTCCTTTTCACACGCTCTCTTTCGGTCGGACATCCAAACGGGCCATGATGTGCCAGCCCCTCACCCCACCCCCACACCCCCACCCCCGACCAGACCGGAGAAGGCGTGTCCCCCAGCAGAACCCCCTCCAGACGCGTGCTCGCGTCCGCCACGGCGGTGACGGCGCTGTCCCTGACCGCCGCGCTCGCCGCCGCCCTGCCCGCCGCGGCCGAGGCCACCGGACCCGTCATCGGCGAGGTCTACGGCGGCGGCGGCAACAGCGGCGCCGACCTGCGCAACGACTTCGTCGAACTCGGCAACCCCACCGACAGCGCCGTCGGGCTCGACGGCTGGAGCGTGCAGTACCTGCCCGCGCGACCCGGCGACTCCACCCGGGTCCAGGTCACCCCGCTGGGCGGCGCGATCGAGCCGGGCGCGTCCTACCTGGTGCGCCAGGGCCAGGGCTCCGGCGGCACGGTCGACCTTCCCGCCCCCGACGCCACGGGCGGCACCGCCATGGCCGCGGGCTCGGGTGTGGTCCTCCTGGTGGAGGGCACCGAGCCGGTCTCCTGCCGCACCGCCGCCGCGTGCGTGGCGGAGGAGGGCGTCGCCGACCTCGTCGGCTACGGCTCGGCCGCCGTCTTCGAGGGCGCGCCCGCGCCGGGGCTGAGCAACACGACCTCGGCCGCCCGCGGCGCCGACCTCGCGGACACCGACGACAACGCCGCCGACTTCACTGCCGGAGCCCCCACCCCCACCAACACGGCCGGAGAGACCGTGGGCGACGGCGGCGGCACCGACCCCGACGACCCGGTCGAGCCCGGTGACCTGCGCGTCCATGACGTCCAGGGCACCACCCGCAGCTCCCCGATGGAAGGCGAGACGGTCAGCGGCCTGCCCGGTGTCGTGACCGCGCTGAACGCCTTCGGCAGCGCGCGGGGCTTCTGGTTCCAGGACACCGAGGGCGACGGCGACCCGCGCACGAGCGAGGCGCTCTTCGTCTACACCGGCTCCACCACCCCCGACGTGTCCGTCGGGGACGAGATCCTGGTCGCCGGCCGGGTCGGCGAGTACCGGCCCGCCAGCGGGAGCCAGAGCATCACGCAGCTGGACCGGGCCCGCTGGACCGTGGTGTCCGAGGGCGCCGACGTGCCCGACTCCATCGACCTGGGCGGGGACACCATCCCCGACGCCTACGCCCCCGACCACGGCGGCGACACCACCGACCTGGAACTGGAACCGGGCACCTACGCCCTGGACTTCTGGGAGGCCCACGAGCACATGCTCGTGCGCGTGGAGGACGCCCCCGTCATCGATGCGACCGACCCCTACGACGCCCTGTGGGTGACCGCCAAGCCCGACGAGAACCGCACGGCCAACGGTGGTACGCACTACGGCTCCTACGACGAGCCCAACACCGGGCGGGTCAAGGTCGAGTCCCTGCTCGACCTGGAGCGGCACCCCTTCCCCCAGGCCGACGTCGGCGACACCCTGACCGGGGTCACCGAGGGGCCGGTCTACTACAGCCGGTTCGGCGGCTACCTCGTGCGCGCCACGACCATGGGCGAGCTCGCCGCCGGTGGCCTGGAGCGCGTCCCCGCCCGCGACGCCGAGCGGTACGAGGTCTCCGTGGCCACCTACAACGTCGAGAACCTCGACGGCGAGGACGACCAGGCCAAGTTCGACGACCTCGCCGAGGGCGTCGTCGACTACCTGGGCGCGCCCGACATCATCGGCCTGGAGGAGATCCAGGACAGCAACGGGCCCGTCGACGACGGCACCGTGGACCCCGACGTCACTCTGGACCGCCTCGTGGCGGCGATCGAGGCCCAGGGCGGACCCTCCTACGAGTGGCGGCAGATCAGCCCGCGGGACGGCCAGGACGGCGGCCAGCCGGGTGGCAACATCCGCAACGCCTTCCTCTTCAACCCCAAGCACGTGCGGTTCGTCGACGTCGAGGGCGGCGACGCCACCACCGCCGTGGAGGTCACCGAGGGCCCCCGGGGCGCCGGGCTGAGCGTCTCACCCGGCCGGATCGAGCCGCAGGACGAGGCCTGGGACAGCAGCCGCAAGCCGCTCGTCGGCCACTTCCGGGCCAAGGGCCGCGACCTGTACGTGGTGACCAACCACTTCAACTCCAAGGGCGGCGACCAGTCCCTGCACGGCGTCCGGCAGCCCCCGCTCCGCACGAGCGAGGTGCAGCGCAACGCCCAGGCGCGCCTGGTCCGCCAGTTCGCCGAGGACCTGCTCGAGGTCGACCCGGACGCGAACCTCATCGTCATGGGCGACCTGAACGACTTCCCGTTCTCGCCCACGCTGGACATCCTCACCGCCGACGGCCTGCTGGCCAACCCGATGGACGAGCTGCCCGAGGAGGAGCGCTACAACTACGTGTACGACGGCAACTCCCAGGCGCTCGACCACATCCTGGTCAACGGCGTCCTGGCCGACCGGATGGACTACGAGGTCGTGCGCGTCAACTCCGAGTTCCACGACCAGGTCAGCGACCACGACCCGCAGGTGCTGTGGTTCGACATCCGCCGCGGACCGCCGCACCGCCCCTGACCCCCTGAGGCAGGACGGGGCCCGTGCCGGCCGGCACGGGCCCCTCGCGTGTCCCGCCCCGTTCGGCGGGAGCGCCTATCCTGAGGTGGCCTGGCCCGTGCCGTCGCGGGTGTCCCCACCTTCAGGAAGTCCGCCATGAACGTACTGCTCACCGGTGGTGCCGGCTACATCGGCTCCCACACCGCCGTGGAACTCCTCGACGCCGGGCACGACGTCGTGGCCGTCGACACCCTGGTCAACAGCAACGAGGAGTCCCTGCGGCGTGTGGAGCGCATCACCGGGCGCACCGCGGCCTTCCACCGGGCCGACTGCACGGACCCGGCCGCCCTGCGCCGTGTGTTCGCCGAGCACGACATCGACGCGGTCGTCCACATGGCCGGACTCAAGGCCGTGGGGGAGTCCGCGCAGCTGCCGCTGCGCTACTACCGCAACAACCTGGACGCCCTGCTCTCGCTCGTCGAGGTGATGGACGAGTACGACGTGCGCGACCTGGTGCTGAGCTCCTCCGCCACGGTGTACGGAGACCCGGAGCGGGTCCCCATCACCGAGGACGCCCCCCTCAGCTCGGCCAACCCCTACGGCGCCACCAAGCTCTTCTCCGAACAGATCCTGCGGGACCTCGCCGCGGCGGACGAGCGGTGGCGGATCACCGCGCTGCGCTACTTCAACCCCATCGGCGCCCACCCCAGCGGCCTGATCGGCGAGGACCCCCAGGGCGTCCCCAACAACCTCTTCCCGTACATCGCCCAGGTCGCCTCCGGCCGCCGCGAGCGGCTCCTGGTGTTCGGCGACGACTACGACACCGCCGACGGCACCGGTGTACGCGACTACCTGCACGTGGTGGACCTGGCACGCGGGCACCTCGCGGCCGTGACCCACCTGGCCGACGCCCCCGGGTTCCGCGCCTACAACCTGGGGACGGGCAAGGGCGTCTCGGTGCTGGAGGGCGTGCGCGCCTTCGAGCGCGCGAGCGGCCGGCCCGTGCCCTACGACGTGGTCGCACGCCGCCCCGGGGACATCGCCGTGTGCTACGCCGACCCCTCCGCCGCCGCGCGCGACCTCGACTGGAAGGCCGTGCGGGACGTGGACGAGGCCTGCGCGGACGCCTGGCGGTGGCAGTCGTCCAACCCCAGGGGCTTCGCGGGTTGAGAGCCGCGGGCTGAGGGACTGCGCACACCCGGTCCCGGCCAGGGCGGGTGTCCGCGGATGACGCCCTAGACTGGGCGGACATCCCTGTTCTCCTGCGGAAGGTCCTCCGTCGTGTCCGTTGGTGCTGAGAGCACGTTCGACACCGTTCTCGTCGTCGACTTCGGCGCGCAGTACGCGCAGCTGATCGCACGTCGCGTCCGCGAATGCCACGTGCACAGCGAGATCGTGCCCTCGACCATGCCCGTCGAGGAGATGCTCGCCAAGAAACCCAAGGCCATCATCCTCTCGGGCGGCCCGTCCTCGGTCTACGCCGAGGGCGCGCCCCACGTGGGTGCCGAACTCTTCCAGACCGGGGTACCGACGTTCGGTATCTGCTACGGCTTCCAGGCGATGACCCGCGCGCTGGGCGGCACCGTGGAACGGACCGACCTGAGCGAGTTCGGCCGCACGGAGCTGACCTCCGCGAGCGACTCCGTGCTCTTCTCCGGTCTGCCCAGCGACCTGCTGGTGTGGATGTCGCACGGCGACTCCGTCGTGGCGGCGCCCGAGGGGTTCACCACGGTCGCCAGCACCGCGGGCGCTCCGGTCGCCGCCTTCGAGGACACCGAGCGGCGGCTGTTCGGCGTGCAGTTCCACCCCGAGGTGATGCACACCGAGCACGGCCAGGACGTGCTGCGCACGTTCCTCTACGAGGGTGCGGGCTGCCGCCCCACGTGGACGATGGTGAACATCGTCGAGGAGCAGTTGGAGCGCATCCGTGAGCAGATCGGCGACAAGCGCGTCATCTGCGCGCTGAGCGGCGGCGTCGACTCCGCCGTGGCCGGAGCCCTGGTGCAGCGCGCGGTCGGCGACCAGCTGACCTGCGTGTTCGTCGACCACGGCCTGCTGCGCAAGGGCGAGGCCGAGCAGGTCGAGAAGGACTACGTGGCGATCACCGGCGCGACCCTGAAGGTCGTCGACGCCGAGGAGCGCTTCCTCGAAGCCCTCTCCGGGGTGACCGACCCCGAGGAGAAGCGCAAGATCATCGGCCGCGAGTTCATCCGCGTGTTCGAGCAGGCGGCCCGTGAGGTCGTCGTCGAGAGCGGTGAGCACGGCGCCGAGGTCGAGTTCCTGGTCCAGGGCACGCTCTACCCGGACGTCGTGGAGTCCGGCGGCGGCACCGGGACCGCGAACATCAAGTCGCACCACAACGTGGGCGGCCTGCCGGAGGACCTCCAGTTCACACTGGTGGAGCCGCTGCGCGAGCTGTTCAAGGACGAGGTCCGCAAGGTCGGCGAGGAGCTCGGCCTGCCGCCGGAGATGGTGTGGCGCCAGCCGTTCCCGGGCCCGGGCCTGGGCATCCGCATCATCGGCGAGGTCACCCGCGACCGCCTGGAGATCCTGCGCGAGGCCGACGCGATCGCCCGTGAGGAGCTCTCGCGCGCCGGGCTGGACCGGGACATCTGGCAGTGCCCCGTGGTGCTGCTCGCCGACGTGCGCTCGGTGGGCGTGCAGGGCGACGGACGCACCTACGGCCACCCGGTCGTCCTGCGCCCCGTCAGCAGTGAGGACGCCATGACGGCCGACTGGTCGCGCGTGCCCTACGACGTGCTCGCCAAGATCTCCAACCGGATCACCAACGAGGTCCGCGAGATCAACCGCGTCACCCTCGACGTCACCAGCAAGCCCCCGGGCACCATCGAGTGGGAGTAGGCGGCCGCCCGCTCCGCTGACGGCCGACGGGCCCGGCGCACCCCGTGTGCGCCGGGCCTTTCGCGTTCCACGGACCGCGCCGCCGGGCCGCATCCGGTCATCGCGTCCCCTGGCCGGGCCCGCTGAGCACCCCTACGCTCGGAGCATGGCATCGACCTGGGAGCCCGGAGCGCCGGGTGTGCTGCGCCTGCCGTCGGGGCGGCTCGTCCGCGGCCGCGGTCTGGCCCGGCCCCTGCCGGAGGGGCCGGAGCCCGAGTTCGCCCTCTACCTGCTCGACCGGACGCCGCCCGCCGTCGCGTGGGAGGACCGGTGGGTCCGCTGGCCGGACTTCGGCCTGCCGAGCGACGACGCCGCGACGGGCGCGGCACTGCGCGAGGCGTGGACGCGGGCCGACCGTGAGCGGGTCGAGGTGGCCTGCGTGGGCGGGCGGGGCCGGACCGGGACGGCGCTCGCGTGCCTGGCGGTCCTGGACGGAGTGCCCGCGCGGGGGGCGGTCGCCTACGTCCGGGAGCACTACCTGCCCGGGGCGGTGGAGACGCCCGGGCAGGAGCGGTTCGTCACCCGTTTCGGCTGAGGCCCCCGCTCAGCGCACGAGGTGCCCGATCGCGATGTCGGTGCGCTCGGCGCCGTCCCCGTGGGTCAGGGACAGGACCTCGGGACGGCCGTCGTCCTCGCGGAGGATGAACACCAGCTCGCCCGCGCCCGTCTCGCCCGGGGCCACGCCCGGCCCCTCCCACAGCGACTGCCGCCGCTCCTCGCTCGACGGGTTCTCCGCCTCGCGGGTGTTCTGGCTCGTGGTCGTGAGGATCTGGTCCTCGGCGTCGAACCGCACCAGGGCCCCGCCGGTGTTGGTCAGGCTCAGCTCGACCACGCAGTACTCGGCGTCGCTCTGCAGGCCGGAACGGATGTTGTGCTTGGTCAGCCCGCAGGTGACCTCGGGGACGTCGTACTGGACGGCGCCGTCGGGGGAGGTGACCGGCATGTCGCTGGGCGGGCCGTTGGGCTCCTCCGCCTCGTCTGCGTCGTCCGCGTCGTCCTGCGGTGCTTCCGCGCCCGGCGGCTGGGTGTCCGGTTCCTCCTGGCCCTGGGAGGAGTCGCCCTGCGCCCAGGGCAGGAAGGAGCCGTTGCTCGAGAGGAAGGTCAGCAGCAGAGCCATGGCCACGAGGACGGCCACTCCGGCGAGCACGGTGCCCAGGAGCAGGCCCTTGCGCCGCGCGGGCGCCGCGGGCCGGTGCGGCGGCGGGGGCACGGGCGGTACGTAGGGCTGTGGCCGGGAGACCTGCTGTTCGGCGGGCTGCGGCACCATCGGGATGGGGCCGGTGGAGGCCGGGTGCTGGGCCGGGGGCTGCCCGACGGGATGGACCTGCCCCTGGGGCGCGTGCTGGGGCGGCGGCGCGGCCGGGCGGCCCGCGGCGGCGCGACCGGGCGGGGGTCCCTGCGGCCGGGGGTAGTTGCCGGTCTGGTGGGCGGGCGGCGGCATGGGCGGCGCGGGCTGGTAGGGGCCGGGGCCGGGGTGGCGCATGCCCGTCATGGTCTGGTGCGAGGGCTGCTGGCCGTGCCCGGGGTGGGGCATCCCGGGCGGTACCGGCGGCAGGTTCGGCCGCCACGACTGGTGCAGGGCGTGCGAGACCATGTCGTTGGGGTTGGTGGGGTCCTCGCCTCCGGCGAGCTCCAGGAGCAGGTCCTGGGCGGTGGGCCGACGGCTCGGATCCTTGGCCAGGGCGCGCGTCACCAGGCGGTCGAGGGGGCTGTCCAGCGGCCCGATCTGCGGCTCCGCGAACAGGACGCGTTTGCCCAGCGTCATGGCGTCGCCGTTGCCGAAGGGGTGGGTGCCGTTGCCGGCGAACGCCACCAGGCACCCCCAGGCGAAGATGTCCGCCGAGGTGGTGACCTGCTCCTCCAGGAGCTGTTCCGGGGCCATCCAGCCGGGGCTGCCCATGACGATGCCGGTCTGGGTGTGGTTGGTGGCGGTGTTCATCGCACGGGCGATGCCGAAGTCGATCACCCGGGGGCCGGACAGCGACAGCAGCACGTTGGCGGGCTTGAGATCGCGGTGGACCAGCCCGGTCCGGTGGATGGCGGCCAGGGCCGCGGCCACGCCCAGGGCGAACCCGTGCAGGGTCGAGGAGTCGAGCGGCCCGTTCTCGGCGATGTGCTCGGCCAGCGCGGTGCCCGCGATGTACTCGGTGACCATGTAGGGGCGGTTCTCGAACGTCCCGTGGTCGAGGACCTTCGCGGTGCAGAAGGAGGCGACCTTGCGGGCGTTCTCCATCTCGTCGTGGAACCGCGCGCGGGTGGCCTCGTCGAAGGCCAGCTCCGGGCGGATGACCTTGATCGCTACCTGGGGCGCGTCACCCCGCGCCCGTGGTGTCGAGCTGTTCCTGTCCGCGGCGCTGCCCAGGTAGACGGTACCCATGCCGCCACTACCCAGCTTCCCGGACAGCACGTAGGGACCGATGGTGGCCGGATCTCCGGCGGCCAGCGGTTCCAGGTTCTTCGGGAGCCCATCCGACGGCAAGCGACCCTCCCCGACGGTGTCCAAACTCCGCCTTGCCCCAAGGTAGCGGTGTTTGTGCCCTGATTCCCACTCACGGGCCGGATCGGGCCGTCATGGGTGCGGGCGGTAACTGACATGACAGAGGTGACGGTCCCCAGGGTGCGTCGAACACACCGCTGACCCGCGGGGGGTGTGTGTTCACGCAAGGTGGGGGTTCCTTTACGATTGGGGACTCGTGACCGTTAATACCACCGTAACCGTGCGGGTCCCCGCGAAGGTGAACCTCCAGCTGGCGGTGGGGCCCGGACGCGAGGACGGGTTCCACGACCTCGTCAACGTGTTCCATGCCGTCTCACTGTTCGACGAGGTTACCGTTACGGCGGCGCCCCCGCGTCCTGGGACCGCCCTCACGGAGCTGACCGTGGGCGGAGGGCTGGGCTCCCACCTGTCGCGCGTGCCCCTGGACGAGACCAACCTGACCGCCCGCGCGGCGGCTCTGCTGGCCGCGCGGACGGGTCTGGGCCACCCGGTCACCATCCACATGGACAAGCACATCCCCGTGGCCGGCGGGATGGCCGGCGGCAGCGCCGACGCGGCCGCCGCGCTGGTGGCCTGCGACCGCCTGTGGGGCTGTGACCTGCCCCGGCGGACCCTGCTCGACTACGCGGCCGAGTTGGGCAGCGACGTTCCCTTCGCTCTGGTGGGGGCCACCGCGGTCGGCCGCGGCCGGGGCGAGATCCTCGAACCGATGGTCGGATCCGGCCGGTTCCACTGGGTGTTCGCGCTCTCGCCGCACGGGCTGTCCACGGCCGAGGTGTTCGCCGAGTACGACCGCCTGCGCCCGGACGCCCCGGAGCCGCGTGCCGACGCCGCCCTGGCGGCCGCGCTGGCCGCCGCCGACCCGGTGGCGCTGGGGGAGTCCCTCACCAACGACCTTCAGGGCGCCGCCCTGTCCCTGCTCCCGGAGCTGGAGCGCACGCTCAAGACCGGGCGGGAGGCCGGAGCCCTGGGCGCCCTGGTGTCCGGATCCGGTCCGACCTGCGCCTTCCTCGTCGGCGGCGGGGCCGAGGAGCGCTCCGTGGTCGACGGGCGCGAGGCGGCTGTGGTGGCGGCACTGGAGGCGAGCGGGCTGTGCGAGCGCGTCGTGACGGCCTACGGGGACGTGCCGGGGGCCACCGTCCTGTGACCCCCCAGGCGTGAGGTAGATCACTGGAATCGACGGGCGTCGCGGTGGGTCCGCGCGGTTGACCTCAAGTGTGCTTGAGGTTGAACACTGGACGCATGTCGACCCGACCCGCCTTCTCCCGATACGCCGACCTGCCCACCCTCATCGGACTGATGGAGGGTGACGAGAAGCACAGCGCCGCGGCCCACACCACGCTGGACGTCCTGTGGGTCCTCTACGACCGCGTCCTGGCCGTCTCCCCCGAGACGGCCGACGACCCCGCCCGCGACCGCTTCCTGCTGTCCAAGGGACACGGCCCCGCGGCCTTCTACGCCGTCCTGGCCGCCAAGGGCTTCCTCGACGTGCCGACCCTGCGCACCTGGGCGGCGTTCGACTCCCGGCTGGGACACCACCCCGACCGCGTACTCGTCCCCGGGGCCGAAATCGGCAGCGGGTCCCTCGGCCACGGCCTGCCCCTCGCCCTGGGCACCGCCCTCGGGCTGCGCGCCCGGGACGTGCGCCGCGCCGACGGCGCCGAACCCCGCGTCGTCGTGCTCGTCGGCGACGGGGAACTCGACGAGGGCAGCAACCACGAGGCCATCGCCGCCGCCGGCCGACTCGGCGCGGACAACCTCACCGTCGTGGTCGTCGACAACCGTTCGTCCAGGCACGGCTGGCCCGGCGGCATCGCAGCGCGCTTCGCGGTGGAGGGCTGGGAGACGCGCGAGGCCGACGGCCGCGACCAGGACGCCCTCCACGACGCCCTCACCCGCCCCCGCTCCCGTGGACCGCTCGCCGTCGTCGCTCGGGTGCGTGTCGGGACGTGAACAGGAAGACGCTCATGAACACGGACATGAACAGGAACACGGACATGCGCCAGGCCTTCGCCGAGACCGTGGGCACCGCCCTGGACGAGGACCCCCGCACCGCCCTCGTCCTCGCCGTGATCTCCGGCGACATGTTCCGGCGCTCCGCCGCCCGCCACCCGGGCCGCGTGATCGACGTCGGCATCCGCGAGCAGGCGATGATCGGGGTGGCCGGAGGGCTCGCCCTGACCGGGATGCGCCCCATCGTGCACAGCTACGCCCCCTTCCTCGTCGAGCGGCCCTTCGAGCAGATCAAGCTGGACTTCGGCCACCAGGACGTCGGCGCGGTGCTGGTCGGCATCGGCGGTTCCTACGACGCCTCCACGGCGGGCCGCACCCACCAGGCGCCCGGCGACGTCGCCCTCCTGGACACCCTGCCCGGATGGACCGTGCACGTGCCCGGCCACCATGAGGAGGCGCGCGACCTCCTCCGGGCCGCCATCGCCCGCGACGACCGCGTGTACGTGCGGCTCTCGGCCACGGGCAACCGGACGTCGATGCCCGTGTCGCCGCGCCTGACGGTCCTGCGCACCGGATCGGCCCGCTCGGCGGGCGTGGTCGTGGCCGTGGGCCCCATGCTCGACCGGGTCCTGGAGGCCACCGCCGGCCTGGACGTCACCGTCGCCTACGCCTCGACCGTGCGCCCCTTCGACCGCGACGGCCTCAGCCGGCTCGTGGGCGCCGCGGGCAGCGCCGACGTCCTGCTCGTCGAGCCCTACCTGCGGGGAACGTCCGCGCACGAGGTCGCCGAGGCCCTGGCCGACCGCCGCCACCGGCAGCTCGGCCTGGGCGTCGGACGGGACGCGGAGCTGCGCTCCTACGGCACACCCGCCGACCACGCCCGGGCGCACGGCCTGGACACGGAGGGAATCGCCAAGGCGGCCCGGGACTTCTTCCTGGTCTGAGTGCCGGTCCGACGCCTTCGGGGCCTGGCGTGGTGCGGCCCCCAGCGGGTCGCGTTCTGGGTACGGTCACGACGGGGTGCCGATCGCACCGGGCGGACCGACCGAGAAGGGAAGTGCACCATGGCTCAGCCGACGGCGACACTGCGGGTGGTGGCGGGCGACGCGGTCCTGCTCCTGGACCGGCGCTTCGCGGCCGGTCCGGAGCGGGTGTGGCGCGCGGTGTCCGACCCCGCGGAGCTGGCGCGGTGGTTCCCCGCCGCCGTCGAGGGCGACCTGCGGGTGGGCGGGCGCCTGCGCTTCAGCTTCTCCGACGCCCCGGCCGACGCGGGCGACGGCGGCGAGGGACAGGTCACCGAGTTCGAGCCTCCACGCGTGTTCGGGTTCCTGTGGAACCGCGACGCACTGCGCTTCGAGGTCGCCCCGGACGACGCCGGAGCCGGGACCCGATTCACGCTCACGCACGCCGCCGGCGGGGCCGCGCTCGGCCGTCTGGCGGCCGCCCGCACCGCCCACGGCTGGGACACGTGCCTGGCCGCGCTGGAGGCCCTTCTGGAGGGCCGGGACCCGGAGGCCGCCTCCGAGTCGCGGACCGGGCGCCTGGCGGCCGTGGAGCGCTATGTGGCCGAGTTCGGGCTCGATGAGGGCACGGCGGTGACGACCCCCGACGGCTTCGTCGTGTCCTTCGCCCGCGACCTGCTGTGGACACCGCTCGAGGACGCCTGGGCCGTCCTGACCGGAGGGAAGGCCGCCGAGGTCGGCGGCGTACCGCCGGCGGGGACCGTCAACGAGGAGGTGGGCGCCGGCCCGGTCACCGAGGCGGACGCTCCGCGCGTGCTGGAGTACACCTGGACGCATGAGGGCGCCGCGGCGGGGACGGTCCGCTGGACGCTGGTCCACGAGCCGGGACTCGGCAACCGCGTGGAACTGACCCAGACCGTGCCCGAGCGGCTGGAGCCGTTCCTGCCGACGGCGCTCGCCGCCTGGCACACCCACCTGGAGCGGTACTTCGCCGAGGTCGTCGGTGGCGAACGCCGTCCGTGGCCCGCGGACCGGACCGAGGAGCTGCGCGGCCGCTACGCCGCGCGCCTGGACTGAGGCGGGCCGCCCCCACCCGCGAGGCGGATGCGGCGGGCGCGGCCGCTCCGGTCGGGGACCGGGTGACCGCCCCGCGCTCGCGGGCGGTCGGGGCACCGCGTCGGGGGGACCACAATGGACAGTGATGAATCTGGTCAATCTTCAGGACGTGTCCCTGGCCTACGGGCCCCTCGTACTCCTCGACAAGGTCTCGCTCGGCGTGGACGAGGGCGACCGCATCGGCGTCGTCGGCCGCAACGGGGGCGGCAAGTCGACGCTGATCTCCGTGCTGTCGGCGCTCACCGCGCCCGACTCGGGCCGGGTCGTGCACAACCGCGGACTCCGTGTCGGCTTCCTCCACCAGCGCGACACCTTCCCCGACACCACCGTCGGCGAGTTCGTGCTGGGTGACCGGGCCGAGCACGAGTGGGCGGGCGACGCGCGCATCCGCGACCTGCTCCGCGGCCTCCTCGGCGGCTGGGACCTGGACACCTCGATGGCGGACCTGTCCGGCGGCGAGCGCCGTCGCACGGGTCTGGCCCGGCTCCTGGTGGACGACCACGACCTCATCGTCCTGGACGAGCCCACCAACCACCTCGACATCGAGGGCATCGCCTGGCTGGCCCAGCACCTGAACGCCCGTCCCGAGGCGCTCGTGGTCGTCACACACGACCGGTGGTTCCTGGACGCGGTCACCACGCGCACCTGGGAGGTCGGGCGCGGCACCGTCGAGCGCTACGAGGGCGGGTACGCCGCCTACGTCCTGGCCAAGGCCGAGCGCGACCGCCAGGCCGCCGCGGCCGAGGAGCGCCGCCAGAACATCATGCGCAAGGAGCTGGCCTGGCTGCGCCGCGGCGCCCCCGCGCGCACCTCCAAGCCCAAGTTCCGGATCGAGGCGGCCAACCAGCTCATCGCGGACGAGCCGCCGGCCCGCGACTCCGTCGAGCTGGTCCGCTTCGCCAGCTCCCGCCTGGGCAAGACGGTCGTCGACCTCAAGGACGTGACCGTCGCCGTTCCCGACCGGGTCCTGCTCGACCACCTCACGTGGCAGCTCGGCCCCGGGGACCGGGTCGGACTGGTGGGCGTCAACGGCGCGGGCAAGTCCACCCTGCTCAAGATCCTCGCCGAGGAGCGCGAGCCCGACACCGGACACGTCCGCACGGGCCGCACGGTCAAGCTGGCGCACCTGTCCCAGAACGTGGCCGAGCTGGACCCCGACGCCCGCCCCCTCCAGACGGTGATGGAGGTGCGCGAGCACATCACCATCGGCAAGCGCGACTACACCGCCAGCCAGATGCTGGAGCGCTTCGGCTTCCGGGGCGAGCGCCAGTGGACGCCGGTCGGAGAGCTCTCCGGGGGTGAGCGCCGCCGCCTGCAGCTGCTGCGCCTGCTCATGGACGAGCCCAACGTGCTGCTCCTGGACGAGCCCACGAACGACCTCGACATCGAGACCCTCACCGAGCTGGAGGACCTGCTCGACGGCTGGCCCGGGTCGCTCGTCCTGGTCAGCCACGACCGCTACTTCCTGGAGCGCGTCACCGACCGCGTCCTGGCGCTGATGGGCGACGGCGGCCTGGCCTTCCTGCCCGGCGGCGTCGACGAGTACCTGGAGCGCCGCGCGCTCAGGGCGGGCGAGGCCACGGTGCCGCTGGGCGCCTCGGAGACGGCGGAGCAGGAGTCGAAGGCACCGGCCGTGTCGGCGGCCGACCGCCGCGCCGCGCAGAAGGAGATGCAGCGCGTCGAGCGGCGCATGGACCGGGTGTCCAAGCGCGAGACGGAGCTGCACGAGCTGATGGCCGCCGCGGCCGACGACTACACCCGCCTGGCCGAGCTGGACGCCGAGGCCAAGGCCCTGGCCGCCGAGCGCGAGCAGCTGGAGGAGGTCTGGCTGGAGAAGGCCGAGCAGGTGGGCGACTAGGACCTGCGTCGAGGGCCGGTACGCGCCGCGTACCGGCCCTTCCGCGTGCGGGGGACGGGGACCCGTCGCTACTGGACGAGGTCCTCGAACGTGGCGGCGATCTCCTGGGCGCCCGCCCGGTTGGTGTGGATGTCCGGACCGCGGTCGGTGTTGCACATCCACGTCAGGTCGCAGACGGACTGCACGTTGGCGGGCATGCCGGTGTCGCTGTCCGCGGGCACGTCGAAGTTCGTGGAGTCGAAGGTCGCCTCGACGTCGGCGACCTCGATGTCCTGGGCGGCGTAGGAGGAGCGCAGGGACTCGTTCATCTCCTCCAGGACACCGGTGGCGTACTCCACGAGGTCGGGCTCGCCCGCCTCGGCGTCGTCGGCCTCGCCGGACCCGTCCGCGCCCTCCGCGTCGTCGGCCTCGCCGGACCCGTCCGCGCCCTCCGCGTCGCCGTCCTCCCGTGCGTCCTCGGGGCCGTCGCTCGACTCGGCGTCCTCGGCCTCCTCGCCGTCGGTCCCGCCGTCCTCCAACAGCAGCGCCGCCAGGAACGGGTTGTAGTAGGTCATCGCGATGATCTGGGTGTCCGGTCCGGCGGCCGCGCGCAGACGGCTCGCGATGACCGGGATCTCCGTGTCGACGCGCTCCAGCCCGTCCTCGACGCACGCGGTGTCCAGGGAGGGGCCGGACGCGTTCTCCATGTCGCCCACGCAGCCGGTGAAGTTGTTCCCGCCGATGGTGAGGGTGACCAGGTCGACCCGGCCCGCGTTCTCGGCGAGGAACTCCTCGGCGGCCTCCAGCTGGGACGCGCCGTCGTACTGCTCGTCGCAGTGCGCCGGCCCGCCCTCGATGAAGCTGGTGGTGTCCTCGCCGCCGCAGCCCATGCGCTCGTGGTCGAGCGTGGAGTCCGCGTCGTACAGGTTCCGGTACAGGACGTCGGTGTACCCGTCGGCGGTCGTCTCGGGCCGCCCGTTCTCGTCCGGCTGGACGCCGACGGTCAACGAGTCGCCCAGGGAGAGGTAGTAGCTCGGCTCCGCCGCGGTCCGCTCATCGGCCGAGTCGCCGTCGCCGCCGCAGCCCGTCATGGCAACGACCGCCGCGGTCAGTGCCGCGATCCACCGGATTCTCACTGTGTTCTCCAACCAAGGCCTGGATTGTGGTTCGCGCCCAGACAGCGGGTCCCGGTGAGAGAGACGGATACCGCCGAGTAACTAGTCTTGTGGATCGCCCGGACCCCTGTCGAGTGGTGCGAGAAGGCATCTGAGTAACGATGCCAGCTGTTCGCGGTCGTCGGCCGGCATCGGTGCCAGCAGCGACTCCTCGTACCGCACGAGCGAGGCCAGCGCGGCGTCGATCCGCTCGGCGCCCTGGTCGGTGAGGCGGACGAGTACGCCGCGCTTGTCGGCCGGGTCGGGGCGGCGCCGGACGAGGCCGGCGGCGGCCAGGCGGTCCACCCGGTTGGTCATCGTCCCGGAGGTCACCAGGGTGGCCCGGAGCAGGCGGCCGGGACTGAGCTCGTACGGGGGGCCGGAGCGGCGCAGCTCGGCCAGGACGTCGAACTCCCACGTCTCCAGCGCGTGCTCGGTGAACACCGTGCGGCGGGCGCGGTCCAGGTGGCGCGCGAGCCGGGACACCCGGCTGAACACCTCCAGCGGTGACACGTCCACGTCCGGGCGTTGGGAGCGCCACGCCTCGATCAGCCCATCCACCTCATCGCGCATGGGCCCAGCATATCTCTTGACATCAAGATAGCGGGGGCGGTACCAGGAGTACCGCCCCCGCCGTCACCGGCGACGGTGACTCAGTCCGTTCCGCGCGCCCGGGTCTGCAGCCTCGGCCGCGCCTCCAGGCTCGACAGCCCGTTCCAGGCCAGGTTGACCAGGTGCGCCGCGACGACCTCGCGCTTGGGTCGGCGCACCTCCAGCCACCACTGCCCCGTCAAGGCCCACATACCCACCAGGGCCTGGGCGTACATGGGGGCCAGCGCCGGATCGTAACCGCGGTCGGCGAACTCGTCGACCATGATGTGCTCGACCTGGCTGGCGATGTCGTTGAGCAGGCTGGCGAAACTCCCGGTGGCGGAGGCCGCGTGCGAGTCGCGGGTCAGGACCCGGAACCCGACGGTGTTCTCCTCCACGTACCGGAGCAGTGCCAGGGCCGCCTTCTCGATCTTGGTGCGCGCGCTGTCGGCGGTGAGGGCATCGCCCACCATGTCCAGGAGCGTGCGCATCTCCCGGTCCACGACGACGGCGTAGATGCCCTCCTTGCCGCCGAAGTGCTCGTAGACCACGGGCTTGGACACGCCCGCCCGTGCCGCGATCTCCTCCACGGAGGTCGCGTCGAACCCGCGTTCGGCGAACAGCTCCCGGCCGATCTCCACAAGCTGTTGTCGGCGCTCCCTGCCCGTCATGCGCTTGCGGCGCACGCGTGTCGTCTGATCGCTGTCGGCTGCTCCCATGATGGCTTCAGATCCTAGACGCTGACCCGCTTGGCGGCGAGCCGTTCGTTGTTGGGCCAGCGGACCTTGGTGGCCCAGCCGAACTTCTCGAACGCCCAGATGATCCGGGCGGAGATGTCGATCTGGCCCTTGAGCACACCGTGGCGGGCGCAGGTCGGGTCGGCGTGGTGCAGGTTGTGCCACGACTCGCCGAAGGACGGGATGGCCAGCCACCACACGTTGCGGGAGCGGTCGCGGACCTCGAAGTTCTCCTCGCCGATGGTGTGGCAGATGGAGTTGATCGACCAGGTGACGTGGTGCAGCAGGGCCACGCGGACCAGGCTCGCCCAGAAGAACGCGGTGACCGCGCCCCACCAGGACATGGTGACCAGGCCGCCGATGAGGGCGGGCGCGCCCAGCGAGAAGATGACGATCGGCAGGAAGAGCTTGTCGACGAGGACGACGTCCTTGTCCTTGAGCAGGTCCGGCGTGAACCGGCGAGGCGAGGTCTTCTTCTCGTCCAGGTACATCCACGCCATGTGCGCGTAGTACAGGCCCTTGGCCACCGACTTCCAGTCGTCGCCGAAGCGCCACGGCGAGTGCGGGTCGCCCTCGGCGTCGGCGTACTTGTGGTGGCGGCGGTGGTCGGCCACCCATTTGATGACGCTGCCCTCGATGGCCATGCTGCCCGCGACCGCCAGCGCGATGCGCAGCGGGCGGTTGGCCTTGAACGAGCCGTGGGTGAAGTGCCGGTGGAAGCCGACCGTGATGCCCAGTCCGCTGATCACGTAGAAGACCACGCCGATGGCGATGTCGGTCATCGACAGGCCCCAGCCCCAGAAGAAGGGCACGGAGGCGAGCAGCGCGATGAGCGGGATGAAGACGAACGCGAACACCGTGTAGCGCTCGGCCTTGCCCCTCGCCTCTGGCTCGTACTCGGGGATGACCTCGCGTTTCCGCGGGGTCGCGGTCGGTACCTCGGGAGCTGCGGTCATGGTCTCCAACACCTCGTGTCACTGGACGACGTCTCGGGTCAGGACGGCGCCCGAGGGTGTGTGCACCCGCCGCGACAGCCCAACCTATTCCTACGTAACCGTAACCTACGTTGCCGTAGGTTTGGCAACCCCCCTCGCGGAGGCGCTATGTTGGTGGCGGTCGACAGGGCGCACGGCCGGCGCCCCACCGTCCCGGATGATGTAATCGGCAGCATGTGGGGTTTTGGTCCCCATCGTCCAGGTTCGAGCCCTGGTCCGGGAGCTTGTGCTCGGGGCGCTTGGGTTCGGGGCGCTTCACACCGGCGCCTTCGTCGTCGACTTGCCTTGCTCGTTCCTCGCTGCGGCCCCGTCTCCTCCTGCAGGCTCCGGCGCGCCCCTCACCCCCTGCTTGCCTTGGGCCTCCGCTCGTGCCCGCGCCGTCGCCCGCCACCACCCTCAACGGACGCCTGCGGCGCAGCCCTACCTGCTTCGGCCCGACCAACCCCCCTGTGGTTCCGGTGGGCTGCGCTACTCACCTCTCACCCCCTGTGGCCCCGTAGGCCCGCGTGTGCGCGTCCAACTCCCTGGGGTTCACCTGGGCGTGTGGCTTATCCCTCAGCCCCCTGCTGATCCCCTTGCCGGACCGTCACTTCCACGCCCCGGGATTCACACAGCCGTGTGCCTCTGATCACAGGAGCCTCCCCTTGAAGGTGTCCTGCCTGCCTGAACCACTGTGGGGTTGGCTCGGGGCGCGCCACCCCTGCACCCACAGGGGGTTGAAGGTGCGCACACAGTCCTGCGTGAACCCCAGGGGGTTGGCCGTGCACACATCAGCCCACTTCAACCCCAGGGGGTGAGAGGGAGGCCGTTCAAGCGGCCTCGACCCCAGGGGGTCTATCCGGGCCAAAGCGAGGAACGAGCGGAGGCCCAAAGAAGACACAGGGGTGAGGGGCGCGCCGGAGCCTGCAGGAGGAGACGTTGCCGCCAGCGAGCTTGCGAGCCAGGCGAGTCGACGACGAAGGACCCGGCGTGAAGCGCCCCGAACCCAACCCGAACCCAACCCGGCATCAAGCGCCCCGAACCTACTCCGAACCCACCAGGTGACGCGCATGTATCCTTCCCATGTCGGCCGCTGGATCATCCGACGGCCGCCCGCGCGGCACGCGGGGCGCGCCGCCGAGGGGTGAGCCGACAGTGCAATCGCCAGCTATCACGAGGGGTCCCCTTCAGTGAGCGTGAACCGCCCGGCTGCCGTCATCGTCCTCGCGGCGGGCGAGGGCACCCGAATGAAGTCCAAGCTGCCCAAGGTCCTCCACGAGATCAACGGCCGAAGCATGCTCGGACACGTGCTCTCCGCCGCCCGTGACCTGTCGCCGCAGTACTCGGTGGTCGTCGTCGGCCACGCCCGAGAGCAGGTCCGGGCCCATCTGGCGGAGGCCGCCCCCGAAGCCCTCACCGCGGTCCAGGACGAACAGAACGGCACCGGCCACGCCGTGCGCATGGCCGTCGAGGACCTCGCCTCGCAGGGCGTCAAGCTCACCGAGACCGTCATCCTCACCTGCGGCGACACGCCCCTGCTCCGCGCCGAGACCCTCGCAGGGCTGGTCGCCGAGCACGAGAGCGAGGGCAACGCCGTCACCGTGCTCTCCGCCCGGGTGCCCGACCCGCACGGCTACGGGCGCATCGTCCGCGACGAGCACGGCTCCTTCACCCGCATCGTCGAACACGCCGACGCCGCCCCCGGCGAGCGCGCCATCGACGAGATCAACTCCGGCATGTACGCCTTCGACGGCGCCCTGCTCACCTCCGTCGTCCAGCGGCTGTCCACGGACAACGCCAAGGGCGAGGAGTACATCACCGACGCCGTCGCGCTGCTGCGCGGCGACGGCCACCGCGTGGGCGCCTGGGCCGCCGAGGACTGGCAGGAGGTCCAGGGCGTCAACGACCGCGTCCAGCTGGCCGAGGCCAGGCGGGTCCTCAACCAGCGCCTGCTGCGCGAGCACATGCGCTCCGGCGTCACGGTCGTGGACCCCGCCACCACCTGGGTGGACGCCCAGGTGCGCATCGGCCGCGACGCGGTGATCGAACCCGGCACCCGCCTGCTCGGCGCCACCGTCATCGGCGAGGACGCCCACGTGGGCCCCGGCGCCACCCTGGAGGACACGGTGGTGGGCGAGGGCGCGCGCGTGCGCGAGACCACCGCGGACGGGGCGGAGATCGGGCCCGGGGCCTCCGTCGGCCCCTACACCTACCTCCGGCCGGGCACCCGCCTGGCCGAGCGGGCCAAGGCCGGCGCCTTCGTCGAGGTCAAGAACTCGAACATCGGCGCCGGTTCCAAGGTTCCGCACCTGACCTACGTCGGCGACGCGGACATCGGTGTGGGCAGCAACATCGGCTGCTCCTCGGTGTTCGTCAACTACGACGGGGTCGACAAGCATCGGAGCACCATCGGCGACCACGTGCGTCTCGGCAGCGACAACACCTTCGTCGCGCCGGTGCGGGTGGGCGACGGTGCCTACTCCGGGGCCGGAACCGTGATCCGGGACGACGTCCCGCCCGGCGCCCTGGCGGTCTCCGAAGGGAACCGCCAGCGCAACGTCGAGGGCTGGACCCGGCGCAAGCGCCCGGGCACAGCGTCCGCGGAGGCGGCGGAGCAGGCCGAGCGGCACAGAGCCGACAACGAGCAGTGACTGTGGGGGAGAAACACGTGAGCGGCATGAAGGCCACCGGCCAGAAACAGATGATGCTCTTCTCGGGGCGCACGCACCCCGCGCTGGCCGACGAGGTAGCGAAGGAGATGGGGATCGACGTGGTCCCCACGCGGTTCGACACCTTCGCCAACGGTGAGATCTTCGTCCGCTACCTGGAGTCGGTGCGCGGCAGCGACGCCTTCGTGATCCAGTGCCACGCGGATCCGATCAACGAGGCCATCATGGAGCAGCTGATCATGGTGGACGCGCTCAAGCGGGCCTCCGCCAAGCGCATCACCGTGGTCACGCCGTTCTTCGGGTACGCCCGACAGGACAAGAAGCACCGCGGGCGCGAGCCCATCTCGGCGCGCCTGATGACCGACCTGTTCCGCACCGCCGGAGCGGACCGGATGATGGCCGTCGACCTGCACACGGACCAGATCCAGGGCTTCTTCGACGGTCCGGTCGACCACCTGTTCGCGCTGCCGATCCTGGCCGACCACATCGCGAGCCGGGTCGACCTGTCCGAGATCACGGTCGTCTCCCCGGACGCCGGCCGTGTGCGCACCGCCGACAAGTGGGCGGACCGCCTGGGCGCGCCCCTGGCGATCATCCACAAGCGCCGTGACCCGGACGTCGCCAACCAGGTGAAGGTGCACGAGGTCGTCGGCCAGGTCGAGGGCCGCGTCTGCGTGCTGGTCGACGACATGATCGACACCGGCGGCACCATCGTGAAGGCCGCCGACGCGCTCTTCGAGCAGGGCGCGGCCAAGGTCGTCGTCGCCGCCACGCACGGTGTGCTGTCGGGCCCGGCCGCCGAGCGCCTGCAGAACTCCCGGATCTCCGAGGTCGTCATCACCAACTCGCTGCCGGTCCCCGAGGAGCGCGCCTTCGAGAAGCTGACGCAGCTGTCGATCGCCCCGCTGGTGGCCCGCGCCATCAGCGAGGTCTTCACGGACGGCTCGGTCACGAGCCTGTTCGAGTAGCGCGCCGCGCCGCTCCGAGGCGGGACCCCGCGGGGTCCCGCCTCGGAGCCCGCGAGGCCGTATTAAAGAGGTCCCCAGAACCAGTAGACTTGACCGAGTGTCCCCGTGCCCAGACGGAGCCCTTACGGGCTGCGTGTGGCAAAGCGGGCAGGGGTGCGCGACGAGCGTTCCCGGGCCGGACGGGTCCGGTGGCGGCTCGCCGGGCACGCCTGGAACCAGCGCGGTCGCGTCCCCTGCTTGTGGGGTGACCCCGCCGCTTCCCCGCCGAGGGCGGGAATCGTTCGTACTACTGGAGTCGTGTTCCCCGTGCTGCGGGGTTGAACCCGAGGAGTTTTGTCGTGTCCGAGGTACGTATCGCTGCCGAGCCCCGCACGGAATTCGGCAAGGGCGCCTCCCGTCGCGCTCGCCGCGCGGGTAAGGTGCCGGCCGTCCTCTACGGCCACGGCACCGAGCCCCGCCACCTGAACCTGCCGGGCCACGATCTCATGCTCGCCCTGAAGACCCCCAACGTCCTGATTCGTCTGGACGGCCTGGACAAGGACAATCTCGCCCTTCCCAAGAGCGTGCAGCGCGACGCCATCAAGGGCTTCCTTGAGCACGTCGACCTGCTGGTCGTGTCCAAGGGCGAGAAGGTCGAGGTCGAGATCAACGTGACCCTGACCGGTGAGGTCAAGGCACCGGGTGTGCTCAACCAGGAGCTCGTCACCGTGACCGTCGAGGCCGAGGCCACCCACATCCCCGAGGGCGTGGAGTTCAGCGTCGAGGGCCTGGAGGTCGGTGCCAACCCGACCGCCTCCGAGCTGAAGCTGCCCGCGGGCACCACGCTGGTCACCGACCCCGACTCGCTGCTGCTCACCGTCTCCGCGCCGCGCGTGGAGGAGGAGCCCACCGAGGGCGCCGAGAGCACCGAGAGCGAGGCCGCCGCCGAGTAGGCGGAGGCTCCACCACCGCACCGCGAACGCGCGGTCCCCGAACCGGGGACCGCGCGTTCGTCGCTCGGGGCGCTTGACGCCGGGTCCATCGTCGTCGCTACTGCCTGCCTCGCAGGCTCGCTGGCGGCAGAGACTCCTCCTGCAGGCACCGGCGCGCCCCTCGCCGTGCCTTTCGGCGAGGAGAGGCCGATAGGGTCGGCCGTATGTGGAGCTGGTGGCGGAGGTCGAACGGGTCGGGCGTCAGGAAGAACGAGGACATGGCTGAGACCGAGCGGTGGCTGGTCGTCGGGCTGGGCAACCCCGGCCCCACGTACGCGGCGAACCGGCACAACGCGGGCTTCATGGTGGTCGACGCGCTGGCCCGCGCCGGGAACGAGCGCTGGAAGTCCCACAAGGCCCGCGCCGAGGTCGTCGAGACCCGTCTGGACGGCACGCCGGTGGTCCTGGCCAAGCCGCGGACGTACATGAACCTCTCCGGCGGCCCCACGGCCGCGCTGAGCGCCTTCTACAAGATCCCCGTCGAGCGGATCGTCGTGGTCCACGACGAGCTCGACATCGACTTCGGCGCTCTCAAGCTCAAGCGGGGCGGCGGCTCCGGCGGGCACAACGGGCTCAAGTCGCTGACGGCGTCCCTGTCCGGGCCGGACTACGTGCGCGTGCGCTTCGGCGTGGGCCGCCCGCCGGGACGCATGGACGCCGCCGCCTTCGTGCTCAGGGACTTCTCCTCCACGGAGCGCGGCGAGCTCGACCTCAACGTCGAGCGTGCCGCGGACGCCGTCCGCACCGTCCTCACCGACGGACTGGACCGGGCGCAGAACATCTTCCACACCGCCGCCTGAACCGGCCCCGGGCCGAGGCGGCCCTGACCGGTCGGCCCGAGGACCCCTCCCTCATCCCCGCGGGAGCCGCCGCGTGGCCGCCGCCGTGACCGGCGGCGGGCGGTCCCGGCTTCGAGCGGGCCGTCGGAGACCGCTCCCACCAGTGTCTTCGCCCGGTCGAGGCCCCTCTCCCGTGCCGCGTGGACGATGGTGAACGAGCGGAGCCCGTGCTCGGCCGCGGGCCGCCGCGCCCGGCCTGGCCGGGCCGACCGCACCACCCCGGGTTTCGGTCCGGTCTCGGTCCGGACACAGTCCGCCGGTACAGGGTCGGGTTGCCCAACAAGCCGACACAGTGCGCGACTTATCCACTACTTTTGGTTACTGTACGGTGCGTCGGCCCTTCGTGTTCGAGGCGGCGCCCCGCTCCCGCCCTCCGCGTCGACTTCTGCCATGCCGAGGGCTGTCACGCACAGTGATCGAATCATCATCGTCAGTTCTCCTGGAGGGATCCGTGGTCACAACCAGCGGGGTGAAGGCCGCCCGGGAACAGCCGGCGCCGATCACCGCGGGCTTCGACGGCGCGCGGCGGGCGCGCCCGCGGGGCTGGACGCGCTCCTACGTGGCGGGCCTGGTCGTGCTCGACCTCACCGCCGCCCTCGCCGCGACGGCGGCGGGCACCGCGGTCCGCTTCCACGACTCCCTGGGCGCGGCGACCACGACGCCCTACTTCCACCTGTCCCTGCTGCTGCCGCTCACCTGGGTCGTGTTCGTCTACCTCGGCGGCGGCTACGCGCGGCGCTTCCTGGGGGTGGGGACCGAGGAGTACCGGCGGGTCGCCGTCTCCGGCGCCCTGCTCGCGTCCGCCGTCGCCATCGGCGCCTATGCCGTCAAGTTCGACCTGGCCCGGGGCTACGCCCTGGTCGCGCTGCCGCTCATCGTCCTGGTGAGCCTGACCCTGCGCTACGCGCGCCGCAAGGCCCTGCACCGGCGGCGGCGCTCGGGCCAGTGCATGAGCGGAGTCGTGGTCGTCGGCTACCGCGTGGCCGCCCGCGACCTCATCCGACGCTTCCGGGGCGAGATCTACCACGGCATGCGGGTCGTGGGCGTGTGCCTGCCCGAGAGCGAGTCCCTCGGTGGGCGGGCTCCCGACGAGGTGGAGGGGTGCCCGGTCCTGGGCTCCTTCACCGACGCGGCGGACGCGGCGTCCCTGGTCGGGGCCGACACCGTCGCCGTGCTGGCCTGCCCCGAGATGGACGGGGCGGAACTGCGGCGGCTGGCCTGGCGGCTGGAGAAGAGCGGCACCGACCTCATCGTCGCCTCCGCCCTCATGGAGGTCGCCGGGCCGCGCACCTCCATCCGACCCGTGGCCGGACTGCCGCTGCTGCACGTGGAGCACCCCGAGCTCACCGGGGTGCGCCGCGTCCTCAAGAGCTTCTTCGACCGGTCGGCCGCCGCGCTGGCGCTGGTCCTGCTCTCCCCGCTGCTGCTGGTGTTGTGCGTGCTCATCCGGTCGGAGGGCGGCGGACCGGCGCTGTTCACCCAGACGCGCGTCGGCAGGGGCGGGGTCGAGTTCACGGTTTACAAGTTCCGTACCATGGTGGTCGGGGCCGAGGCGTTGAAGGCGATGCTCACGCCCCGCAACGAGCACGACGGTGTGCTGTTCAAGATGCGTCGCGATCCCAGGGTCACGCCCGTGGGGGCATGGCTGCGCCGGTATTCGCTGGATGAGCTTCCCCAGCTCATCAACGTGGTACGTGGGGAGATGTCGCTCGTCGGCCCCAGGCCGCCGCTGCCGGAGGAGGTCGCCCAGTACGGGCACGACGTCCGCCGCAGGCTGGTGGTCAAGCCGGGGTTGACGGGCCTCTGGCAGGTCAGCGGTCGATCCGACCTCACATGGGAGGAATCGGTCCGCCTGGATCTGCGGTACGTGGAAAACTGGTCGCTGACATTGGACATCCAGATCCTGTGGAAGACGTGGTCAGCGGTGATCCGTGGGGCGGGAGCATACTAGCCGGTGAAGAGCATCCGAGACGATCATGAGGTGGCACGCGACCTGGCGAGCGAGGCGGGTCAGCTGTTGCTGCGCCTGCGCGCCCGGCACGGCTTCGCCGAGCCCGAGGTCCTGCGCACACTGGGGGACCGGACCTCGCACGAGTTCCTCTTCTCCGCCCTGGGGCGGCTGCGTCCCAGTGACGCGGTGCTCTCCGAGGAGGGCGCCGACGACCCCGCCCGACTGAGCGCGCGGCGGGTGTGGATCATCGACCCACTGGACGGGACGCGCGAGTTCTCCGAGCCGGGCCGCACCGACTGGGCCGTGCACGTGGCCCTGTGGGAGAACGGCGACCTCGTGGCCGGGGCGGTGGCGCTGCCGGCCCAGGGGAGCACGGTGTCCACCGTCGATCCGCCGTGGCTGCCCGAGGAGCGCCCGGCCGGCCAGCGGCTGCGCATCACCGCCAGCCGGACCCGTCCGCCCGCGTTCGTGCAGCGTATGGCCACCCAGCTCGGCGCCGAGGTGGTCCCGATGGGTTCGGCGGGTGCCAAGATCTGCGCTGTGATGCTCGGCATAGCCGACATCTACGTCCACGCCGGTGGACAGTACGAATGGGACAGCGCCGCACCGGTCGCGGTCGCGCGGGCCTCCGGCCTGCACACGTCGCGCATCGACGGCTCGCCGCTGCGCTACAACGTAGCCGACCCGCTACTCCCCGATGTCCTTGTATGTCGATCGGAATTGTCGGGTATGTTGTTGGCAAGCATCCGCGACGGCGCGGACCTGGACAGCGCCGGTCCGCACGCGGGGGGCTGAGCGAAGGACCCCTCCGCCGTCGGCCGTGACAGGATTACTAAGGCGGATTCATGGGTCAGGCGAGTCAGCAGGCACCCGGGCGGTACCAGCTTTCCCAGCTGGACGTTCTCGAGGCCGAAGCGATCTTCATCATGCGCGAGGTGGCCGCGGAGTTCGAGCGGCCCGTGCTGCTCTTCTCCGGCGGCAAGGACTCCATCGTGATGCTCCGCCTGGCCGAGAAGGCCTTCTGGCCCGGTGCCATCCCCTTCCCCGTCATGCACGTGGACACCGGTCACAACTTCGAGGAAGTCATCGAGTTCCGTGACCGCCGGGTGGCCCAGGCCGGGGTCCGCCTGGTGGTGGCGTCGGTCCAGGAGCAGATCGACCAGGGCAAGGTCAGCGAGCCCACCGGCCGCTGGGCGAGCCGCAACCGCCTGCAGACCTCCGCGCTGCTGGAGGCGATCGAGGAGAACGGCTTCGACGCCGCCTTCGGCGGTGCCCGCCGCGACGAGGAGAAGGCCCGCGCCAAGGAGCGCGTCTTCTCCTTCCGTGACGAGTTCGGCCAGTGGGACCCCAAGAACCAGCGGCCCGAGCTGTGGAGCGTGTTCAACACCCGGATCAACCGGGGCGAGCACATCCGGGTCTTCCCGATCTCCAACTGGACCGAGCTCGACGTGTGGAACTACATCCGCCGCGAGCGCCTGGAACTGCCCTCCATCTACTTCGCGCACGAGCGCCGGGTCTTCGAGCGGGACGGCATCCTGCTCTCCGACTCGCCGCTCATCCAGCGCGACGAGACCGAGACCGTGTTCACCGAGACCGTGCGCTACCGCACCGTCGGCGACCTCACCTGCACGGGCGCCGTGAAGTCCACCGCGGTGGAGCTGGACGACATCATCACCGAGATCGCCGCGACCCGGATCACCGAGCGCGGACAGACCAGGGCGGACGACCGGACCAGCGAGGCGGCCATGGAGGACCGCAAGCGCGAGGGCTACTTCTAGGGCGCGGCCGGCGGAGCCCCACCCCGGTGGGGTGCGTTCGCCGGACACCCTCGGCCCCGCCCACGACTCGCATCCCGGCGCTCCGGGCGCACGAACCTCTTCTCCAGGGACCAGGCAAGCATGAACAACGACATTCTGCGGTTCGCGACGGCGGGATCCGTCGACGACGGCAAGAGCACCCTGATCGGCCGACTGCTGTTCGACTCCAAGTCCATCTTCGAGGACCAGCTCGACGCGGTGGAGCGCACCAGCACGGCGCGCGGCGAGGAACAGACCAACCTGGCGCTGCTCACCGACGGCCTGCGCGCCGAGCGTGAGCAGGGCATCACCATCGACGTGGCCTACCGCTACTTCGCCACGCCCAAGCGCACCTTCATCATCGCCGACACCCCCGGGCACATCCAGTACACCCGGAACATGGTCACCGGTGCCTCCACCTCCGACCTGGCGATCATCCTGGTGGACGCCCGCAAGGGCCTGCAGGAGCAGAGCCGCCGCCACGCCTTCCTCACCACGCTGCTCCAGGTGCCGCACCTGGTGCTGGCGGTGAACAAGATGGACCTGGTCGACTACTCCCAGGACCGCTTCGAGGAGATCAAGGCCGAGTTCGCCGACTTCGCGACCAAGCTCGACGTGCCGGACCTGACCTTCATCCCGATCTCCGCCCTGCACGGCGACAACGTGGTGAGCAGCTCGGAGAACATGTCCTGGTACAGCGGGCCCTCGCTGCTGCACCACCTGGAGAACGTGCACATCGCCTCGGACCGCAACCTGATCGACGCGCGCTTCCCCGTGCAGTACGTCATCCGGCCGCACAAGTCCGTCGACCCCGAGCTGCACGACTACCGGGGCTACGCGGGACAGATGGCGGGCGGTGTGCTCAAGCCCGGCGACGAGGTCGTCCACCTGCCGTCCGGTCTGACCACGCGGATCGCCAAGATCCTCACCGCGGACGGTGAGATCGCCGAGGCCTACTCGCCGATGTCGGTCACCCTCCTGCTGGAGGACGAGATCGACATCTCCCGGGGCGACATGATCAGCCGGCCCAACAACTCGCCGGCGGTCTCGCAGGACCTGGAGGCGATGGTCTGCTGGATGACGGACGCCCGCAAGCTCACGCCGCGCTCCAAGCTCATCATCAAGCACACCAGCCGGAGCGCCAAGGTCATGGTCAAGGACCTGCGCTACCGGCTGGACGTCAACACACTGCACCGCGACGAGCAGGCCGACCACCTCGCGCTCAACGAGATCGGCCGGGTGCGGCTGCGCGCGACCCAGCCGCTGTTCGTGGACGAGTACTGCAAGAACCGCCAGACCGGCGGGTTCATCCTCATCGACGAGGCCACCAACGTGACCGTCGGCGCCGGCATGGTCGTCAAGGCCGACTAGGCCGAGCGTGTCCGTCGGGCCGACGGGGGCGCACGCCCTCCGGGAGTCCCCGTGTGACCGCCTGCCTCCGTGAAGAGGGGCAGGCGCGAACACGGGGACTTCCGTGTTCCGCGGCGCCCGAGCGTCGTCAGACCCGGGCCGTCTCCGTTCCGGGACCGATTGTCGCGTTTCGTGTGTACGCTATAACGGATGGTCATACTCTGGTCGGGTGGATGACTATCGTCTGGTCTTCGTGGGCGGGATGGGCCGCTCCGGCTCGACCCTGATCGAACGGCTCCTCGGGGAGCTCCCGGGCTTCGTCGCGATCGGTGAGGTCGTGCACCTGTGGCGGCGCGGGCTGCTGGAGAACGAGCGCTGCGGCTGCGGGAGCCCGTTCGCCGACTGCGGCTTCTGGGGCGACGTGGGCAAGGAGGCGTTCGGCGGCTGGGACCGCCTGGACGTCCACGAGGTCCTGCGGCTCAAGGACGGCGTCGACCGGACCCGCTACCTCCCGGCCCTGCTCAACATCGGGCGCGACGGGGTGCTGGCGGCGCGGGCCGACCGCTACATCGAGCTCTACCACCGCCTGTACTCGGCCGTGTGCCTGGTCAGCGGCGCGCACGTCGTGGTGGACGCCAGCAAGCACGCCTCGCTCGCCGCCTGTCTGCGCCGCCGCTACGGCTCCAGCCTCCACCTGCTGCACATCGTGCGCGACCCCCGCGCGGTCGCCCATTCCTGGGGCAAGCGGAGGGCCCGCCCGGACGCCTCGCCCGACAGCAGCGAGCCGGAGATGGCCCGCTACTCCGCCGGCCGGTCGGCGGTCCAGTGGCTGACGCAGAACGCGGCCCTGGACGCCCTGGCCCGACGGGGGACGCCCACGCTGCGCGTGCGCTACGAGGACTTCGTGGCGGACCCGGAGGCGGAGTTCGCCCGGGTGGCCGCGTTCGCGGGGCACGCCGGGCGCCCGCTCGACCTCGGGCCGGGCGGGGTGCGGTTCTCGCGGGGGCACGCGGTGTCGGGCAACCCCATGCGGTTCGCGGACGGTCCGGTCGGGGTTCGGGCCGACGAGGGCTGGCAGCGGGAGCTCGCGCCCTGGCGGCGGCACCTGGTCAGCGCGGTGACCAGGCCCTCGCTCCGGCGTTACGGATACTGATGTCCGGAATGCCGGTGGTATGTCGCACGCCCACAAACGAACCTTTGGTGATTAACTGAGTACTCTGCGTTGTCTAACCTCGCTTGGAGGCGTTGATCGTGGACAGGGGACCGGTACGGGGCATGACGGCGGCGGTCGCGCTGGCGGTCGCGCTGACGGTGACGGGAGTGGGTGACGCACCCGAGGGGGCGGCCGCCCTCGACGAGCGCCCGGTGCACCGGCCCGGTTCGCCCACCGCGTCGTTCCTCGGCATGCCCGCCGAGCTCGCGTGCACGGTCTCGGACATCATGGAGCCGAGCTGCGGTGTCTGGTGGGGCGCCAGCCCCTACCGCGACGACATCGGACCGCTGGAGTCCGCCGTCGGCCGCGACATGGACATCGTCTACACCTGGCGCGGCATCGACCAGGCCGACGTGCCGGGCGAACGCGAGCGCCGCATGGTCGCCGAGGGCCGCTTCGTGCACACCAACATCGAGGCGCGGCACTTCAACCGCCGGGGCCACCCCGCCATCGACTACAGCGAGATCATCGCCGGGCGGTTCGACGAGAGCCTGCGCTCCCAGGCCCGCAGGATCGCGGAGCTGGGGGTGCCGTACTTCGTCACCTTCGACCACGAGGCCGACGGCAAGCAGCGCTACAACAACCGCGGCACGCCGCAGGAGTTCGTGCGCAGCTGGCGGCACATCGTCGACCTGTACCGCGGGGAGGGCGCGGACAACGCCATCTGGGTGTGGAACGTGACCGGCTGGCCGGGCAACCTCGACCGCCTCCCCGGCCTGTGGCCCGGCAACGACTACGTCGACTGGATCAGCTGGGAGGCGTACAACATGTCCAACTGCGACGCCATGCCGCACTGGGAGGGCGTGGACTCCTTCGAGGAGGCGCTGGCCCCCGCCTACGAGTGGATCCAGGAAGAGGGGCCGCGGCACGGCATCGACCCCGACAAACCGGTGATGATCGGGGAGATGGGCACCACGCCCATCGGGCCCCGGGAGACGCTGCGCTGGTACGCCGACATCCCCCGGGTCCTGCGCGAGTACGAGCGGGTCCGCGCGGTCAAGGTCTGGGACAACAAGGTGTCCGCGGGGTGCGACTTCCGGATCGGTACCAACCGGTACGCCCGCCAGGGCTTCGAGATGGCCGGGCGGGACCCCTACGTGAACCTGCCCGACCGGGTCCGCCGCCTGGCGGAATACGCCCACGGACGCGACCAGGGCACGGGCGGCCGCGACTAGGACGTGTCCGGCGGATACGCGCCCCGGCAACCCCGGCGGGCCCGTGGGAGCCCACGGCGGTTCCCGGCGGGGCCGGGTCGCGGTCGGCCGAACGCCCCGCCCGCGCCGGCTCCGCTCAGACCCCCTTGCCGCGCAGGTGCAGGACCCGCAGGATCCACGCGGGCGGCACCCCGCACACCACCAGCAGGGCCAGCGCCGCGCGCCCCTCCACGGGCCGGTGCCGCAGCGTACGGCCGATCCACCGCAGCGCGGCGCCCCGGCGGCCCGCCGAGGCCTCCGCGAAGGCGATCTGGCCGCTCACGCGCGCGTAGCCGCGGGGGACGAGGCGGAACTCGGGATAGCGCTCCAGCAGCCAGCGCAGCGCGGTCGCGATGGTCTGCCAGCGCCCGGAGAAGTAGGAGCGCCGGTGCCACAGGACCCGCACCCCCGGCTCGGGGATGTTGCGGATCGGCGCACGCCTGGCCAGGCGCAGCAGTAGTTCGTAGTCCTCGGCGTAACTGCCGGGGATCTCCTCGCTGACGGTCCCGCAGCCGTCGATCATCGCCCGGCGGCGGATGAGGAACGTGGAGGGGTGCAGTTCGGTCAGGCGGGACCGCAGCAGGTCCGCGAAGGTGATGCTGGTGCGGTCCAGGACCCGCTCCGCCTGGACGCGGTCGTAGACCACCCGGATGCCGCAGCACACCATCTCGGTGCCGGGCTCGTCGAGCATGATCCTGACCTGGGCGGTGAGCTTGCCGGGCAGCCAGGTGTCGTCGTCGTCGCAGAAGGCCACGAGGTCGGTGTCGGCGGCCAGGACGCCGGTGTTGCGCGCGCCCGCCAGCCCCGGGGTCATCGAGTTGGTGACCACGCGCACCGGACGGGCGTCTCCGCCGCGGGCCAGAGCCGTGTCGGGCTGGTCGTTGTCGAACACCACGATCGCGGTGATGCGGCCCGGGTAGTCCTGGTCGTGGATCGCCTCCAACGTGCGTCGCAGCAGTTCGGGGCGGTCCCGGGTGGGCACGACCACGGTCACGTCCGGCCACGCCCGATCCGCGGCCGGGGCCGCCGTCGCGGTGGCCGCGCTCCCTGCGGCACCCGGTCCGCGGGAGTCCGGGGCCTCGTCGGGGCCGGTCAGCAGGTCGATGAGGGCGCCCGCGCGCAGTGCCGCCCGGTCGGGGCCGTCCTGACGGTCCTCGCTCACCCGGAACTCGTCGGGGGAGGCGAGCGCCCGGTCGATGAGCCCGGCCAACTGCTGCGGGGTGGTGCACGAGCGCACCCGCTCGGTGTCCTCCAGCCGTTGGACGAAGAGGAGCTGGTGGTCGTCCACGTGCTCGTCCAGTTCGGGGTCGCGGGGGACCACGATCGGCAGGTGGCCCGTCCCGCGCGCCTGGAGGATCGTTCCGGGGCCGCCGTGGGTGACCACGACGCGGGCCCGGCGCATCAGTTCGCCCAGCTCCTCGCCCGGGACGAACGGTGTCCCGTCGGCCTTCCTCGGCGGCGTGCTGTGTCCGTGCTGGACGAGGACGCGCAGGCCGCGGTGGCGGCGGGCGTAGTCGTCCATCCACCGCACCAGGCGGTCGAACGAGTGGTGGTCCGTCCCGAGGCTGACCACCACGTCGGGGTGGTCGCTGGCATCGGGCGTCGGAGCCTCGGTGGTGGTCTGTTCGGTCACAGGAGCGGTCCTACCGTGATGGCGCTGGGCATGAACGAGCGCTGCTCCTCCCACTGGGCGAGGGACAGCCGGGTGAAGGGACGGCACAGGCGGGCGGTGAGGGTGGGGGTGTCGATGCGGTCGTAGACCTCGATGTAGACCGTGGGGATCCGCAGCAGCCAGGCCAGGGCGAAGAACGGCAGGGCCACACCGGCGCCGGTCGTGACCACGGCGGACGGCCGGAGCCTGCGCAGGACGCGCAGTGCCAGCCAGGTGTTGCGGAGCAGGTTGCCGACGTGGCGGGTGGTCGGGTGGTGGGCCCAGTGCACCTCCTCGCCGCCCAGCGCGGACTCGGCGTCGGGGGTGCGGAAGGTCACCCACACGCGCTTCCTGTCCCGCCACCAGGGGCGGAGCGAGCACAGCTGGGCGAGATGGCCCCCGCTGGACGCCACCAGGAGAACCGGTCGATCGAACATGGCGTCATCATCCCATAACTAAGAGTGATCATCGATGAGGTTGGGAGGATCCACCGCCGCTCCTCAGCGGATCGGACCCAGTTCCAGCGGGCCGCGCAGATACCACACCGTCGCCAGATGCCCCAGGGCTCCCGTGCACGCGGCCGCCGCCAGCGTCAGCAGACCGTCGCCCAGGGCCCACGTCAGCAGCACCGGCAGGGCGGCGAACCACACCAGTGCGCTGGCGGCCGCCGCCATCACCGGCCGACTGAACGGGTGCAGCACCACCAGGGACCGCAACTGCCACAGCGGCAGCATCCGGCGCAGGAGTACCGACCCGACCAGGGCCGCGGCGGCGCCCGTCGCTCCCAGGGCCGGCACCAGCACCAGGCAGGCCACGACGTTGGCCACCAGGGCCAGCACGTTGTTCAGCAGGTTGAGCCCGGTGCGGCCCGTCATCGCCAGGATCAGGTCGCCCATCCCCAGGGCCGAGGCCGCCAACTGGCCCGCGCACACCACCACCAGGGCCGCCGCACCCGTGCTGTACTCCGGCCCGAACAGCCGCATCACCTCGGGCGCGAACACCAGGGCCCCCAGGTACAGCGGCCATGTCAGGCACACCAACCACCCCGTCGCCACCTGGTACAACCCGCGTACCCCCGCGTGGTCGCCGGTGGCGATCTGCTCGGCGAACCGGGGCTGCGCCGCGTCCAGGACCGCCTGCGTGCCGAACTGGCCCACGGCCATCACCCGCGTCGCCGCCGTGAACACGGCGGCGCCCGCCAGCCCGCTGAGCATCGCCACCAGGATCACGCCGCCGCGCAGGATCCCCATCTGGGCCACCCCGGCCACCGCCCTGGGCAGCGCGAAGGTCCAGAAGGCGCGCGGAGTCACCTCCCGGGCCGGTGCGCCGTCCGGCGGGGCGGCCTCCTCCACGGGGGCGGCCCGGCGCAGGACGCGCCCCAGCCAGAACCACGCCACCACCGCCGCGGGCAGGTACGGACCCGCCCACGACAGCGCCAGCAGCCCTCCCGCGCCGCTCAGCGCCACCGCCCCCACCAGCACCACCTGCGCCAGCGGCCGCCCCACCTTCTCCACGACGGCCGTCCCCGCCATGTCGTGGTGGGCGCGCGTCGCCGCCAGCGCCGTGTCGGTCAGGACCGCGAACGGCAGGAAAAGCGCCAGCAGCCGCAGGTACGTGGCGGCCTCGTCGGTGCCCAGCGCCCGCGCCATCGGATCGGCGAACACCAGCAGCGCCAGCCCCAGCAGGCACGCCGCGGCCACCGTGGGCCCCATGGCCAGCCGCAGCAGCCGACCGACCCCGTCGGCGCGCCCGAACACCCGCATGCGCGCGATGAAGTACACCAGCCCGTCCGGCGCGCCCACGTTCGCCACCGCGGCCGCGACCATGAACACCGACGTCGCCGCGAACAGCAGTCCGGCCGTCTCCTGGGAGAGGGCCCGCGTGATCATCACGATCAGGGCGAGGTTGAGGACCGCGCCCACGGTCGTGCCCACGAGGTTGACGACCCCGCCGCGCAGAACGCGCCGCAGGGCGCGCGAACCGCCGTCCGCCGCCGTGGTCACCGTCGCCATGACGGTGTCCGGCCCCACCACTCGGCCAGCCGGGCGTCGCTGTCGGCGAACCGCTCGGCGAGATCGTCGCGCAGGGACTCCGGCATCCGATCACGGCCGCGCGCGTTGTGCCGCCCCGGGCTCTGACCCGGCCCGGGCGGCAGTCCCACGAAGCGCTCGATCCCGGCCAGGGCGTGCGCGGTTCCGTCGAACAGGTCGGCGTGGTCCACCACGTGCAGGCGGTCCCGGCCCAGGTGCCCCTCCATCCGGGTGAGCTGGTCGACGTACCGTCCGCGCGCGACGTACGCGTGGTGCTGGTGGGCGTGGGAGCGGTAGGCGGGGTCGGCCACCAGCCGCTCCTCCTCTCCCGACAGGCGCTGGGACTCCAGCTCCAGAGCCTTCTCGAACGGCTGGTCCTCGAACCCGCGGGCGCTCTCGTGGGCGTGCGCGGAGTAGGCGCGCTCCACCGGGTCGCGCAGGATCACCACGACCCGTACCCAGGGCAGGTCACGGGCGATGCGCTCGGCGGCCAGGGGGTGGAACAGGTAGTAGGGGCTGGACTCGAAGACCCGGACCCGGGGCCGCCCGGCGCGGGCGCGCAGCCGCGCCCGCGCCGGGAAGTGCGCACGGTAGCGGTCGAGGCCGCCCCGGTAGCCCGTGTCGAAGTAGTGCACCCCCTTGCGCAGGGTGGGCCCGGTGGCGGCGGGATGCAGGGACAGCGCCTTGAACAGCGAGGTCGTGCCCGCGCGCTGGGCGCCGCAGATGAGGAAGTCGGGCAGGGCCCGGGCCGGGGCGGTCACCGCCCCCCAGCCGTCGGACAGGGGTAGCAGGGCACGGCGTCCGTGCTCGGCGAGGCGCCGGAGGGGGACAGGGGAGCGGTCCCTGGGCATCGCTGGATCCTTTCTGTTCGGTGTCGTCCGGCGTCCTCGTGGGCGCGGACGCGTGCTCTGGGTGCCGGGAGACCCGTACTCTCCGGCCTCGTTCGTGCTGGGGGGCGTTCCTCGCTCCGGTCGCGCCCCCGGCCCGCGGAGTACGGGCGCGCCGCGGGGCCGTCACCGGGACCCCGGGGGCTGTGGCCCTCCCGGGCGGGGGTCACACCGCGCCCAGCGGGGGGTCGTCGGCGTGGGAGGCCTCGTGTACGGCCCTCTCCTGGAGGCCGTCCAGGGCGGGCAGCAGCCAGTCGTCGACGGAGGCCAGGTGGCCTCCGCACTCGGACTGGCGGTCGTGCAGGTACCGGGTGGCCAGGTCGATCAGGTAGAGCGCCATCACGGTGGAGACCGCGTGGGCGCGTAGCCCGGTGTCCCTGATCAGCGGGTCGCGCAGGAGCCGGGACCCGCTGTCCAGCCACCGGTGCACCCCGGGGTGCACGCCCGCCTGCACGCACTCGTTGAGGTCGTAGTGCAGGGCGTCGAATCCCACGGGGGCGTCCAGGGCCAACCGTTCCCAGTCCCACACGAAGGCGCGCCGGGACGTGCTGGCGATGTTCCAGCGGGTCAGATCGCCGTGCCAGGCCCCGAACGGGACGCGTACGTCGGGCAGGCGCCGCAGGGCCGCTCGCAGCGGGGCCGCCTCGGGGCGGGCGCCCAGCGCCACGATCCGCTCCTCCAGGACACGCCGGTACGGGCTGGCGGACAGGAACCGCTCGCGGACCCGGGCCAGGTGGACGATCTGGATCACGCAGCGCAGCAGCTGGCGGCGGGTGGGGCGGTCGGTCTGGTCGCCCACCGGCAGGGCCTCCTGGACGAGCAGCGGTTGGCCGTTCCACTCGCCCTCGTACAGCAGGCGCGGCACGGTCACGTCCTTGAGCCGCGCGCCGGCCAGGTGGTGCAGCGCCCGGGTCTCGGCGCGCACGAGGCGAGCGGTGAGCTCGTTGATGGCCACCTTGGCGTAGCCGATGGTGCGCCCGGCGGGGCTCAGGAGCAGCAGGACCGGCTTGCGGTTGGCCCGCGGCGGGCCGACGTGGATGGCGATCGCCAGGTCGCGGTCCAGAGCCGCGGTGAGCGCGTGCTCGATCCCGGGACCGGCTCCCACGTACAGCCGGTCGCGCAGCAGCAGCGGGGCCAGGCCGGTGGCGAAGGCGCCGGTCAGCAGCAGTGTGCGGAGCCGCTCGGTGAACGAGTGGCCCTGGGCGAACGAGGCGATCCCGCGCGCCGCCGCCCACCGGTTGTGCGCGGGCAGGATCACGCGCGGGTTCTGGGCGTTGGGCACCGGCAGGTACTGGCTGCCCCGATCGCGGCGGACCAGCCTGCGCACGCTCCCGTCGTCGGGGCCGAGCAGGCCGCCGCACGGCCACAGCACGGCTGCCACGTCCGTGAGGTAGGTCGTCTCAGTGTTCACCATCGACCTCCGTGGCGGCGCGCGGAGGCCCCGGCCGGCAGCGCCGTTCCGCCGCGCCAGAGCAGGGCGACGGCGATGACGGTGACGGCCAGCGGAGACATCAGCGCGACATAGAAGAGCATGTACCAGAACAGCAGCAGCACGGTGAGCAGCGCGGCCTGCCCGACCGGGGTGGTCACCGAGCGGTGTCGCCAGGCGGTGACCGCGAAGAAGGAGAGGAAGAACGCGGTGCCGACCCAGCCGTTCGCGATGAGGGTCATCCACAGCTGACCGGCGTTGCCGATCACGTGGTGGCCGCACGTGGGGCACTCGGCGCTGGGGCCGATCGCGATGGACTGCTCGCTGCCCTGCCCCTCGCGGGTGGTGCCCCAACCCAGGACCGGTGACTGGTCCGCGGCAGCCACGGACTGGGCGTTGGTGGCGGCCCGCCCGTCGTCGCTGTGCGGGTTGTCGGCGCGGGTGCGCACGACGTCCGCCAGGGGAGAGGCGGCCAGGACCAGCAGCGCCACCGCGGTCAGGACGGCGCAGCCGCCCACCAGCGCCACCCGCCCCCGGCGCAGCGCCTGGACCGCCGCGAAGGCCAGGGAGAGTGCCAGCCCCATCCACAGGGCGCGGTTGAGCGAGTAGACGATCGGAACGACGGACAGGGCGGCGGCCGCGAGCGCACCCCAGCGCACCCATCCCGTGCCGTGGACCGACCACGCCACCAGCATCCACACCAGCAGCAGGGACAGCATGTAGCCCCAGAGGTTGGTGTACTCCCAGGGCGCCTTGGGCCGGGCGGACTCGTAGCCGAAGATGTCCATGACCTGTGCCGACGCCGGGTGGATGAGCGCCTGCATGTAGGGGTCGCCCGCCAGGGAGCCCGGGAGCAGGTACTCCGCCGGAGCGGTGAACTCGAAGCGGGGCGCGAGCATTCCGAGGTAGCCGCCGGCGATGGTGGCCACGCACAGGAGCGACAGCGCCCACAGCACGAGGCGGGTGGGCAGTTCGCGCTCGGACAGGTTGCCGACGTACAGCAGCAGGACGGTCAGCACCAGGTAGTTGACCACCCGCAGGAGCGCTCCGGCGTAGCCGCCGCTGCCGGGCACGGTTCCGGGCAGGTCCATCGGGACCACGAGCAGTCCGAGCACCGTCCACACCAGGAACAGCGCCCACAGCCAGAACCCCGGCGGCACCCTGAGCCCGACCGTCCGGTGGCGGCGCACCAGTTCGGCGGCCATCGGTACCGCGAACAGCCAGTACGCGAACTGGCCCAGCCCCAGCGCCCACCACAGCGGATATCCGGCCAACAGCCACAGCAGCGGCCACCCGGTGACCCGGTCCGCACCGACGTCGACGCCGGTGCCGGCGGTCGGCCGGTGCGTCGTCACGGGAGCGCTGTCGGGCGAACGCCGTGTCATCGGCGCCCGGCCTCGGTGCCGGCGGCCGCCGCTTCCTCGGTTCCCACGGTCGCGCTCACCTGCTCGTCGTGGCCGGAGTCCTCGGCCTTCGCGTCCGGCGCGTCCGCTTTCCCGTCTTTCCCGTCGTCCGACGCCTTCGCCTCCTCCCCGGCCGCCGCGTCCGCCTTCTCGGCGGCGGGAGCCTTCGACTCGGCGGAGGGCGCGTCCGCCTTCTCGGCGGAGGGAGCCTTCGACTCGGCGGACGGCGCCCCGTCGGCATCGGCCGGGCGGTCGGGGGCGGTCGTGTCCGGGGCGTCGGCGGTGCGCACGGAGGCGGGCACGGACTCGTCGGTGCGCGGCTGGCGGGGCAGGACGACCGTGCCGGGGACGGCCGCGCCGAAGCGGTCGGCGGTCCCGACGAGCCCGGTCAGGGCCGCGCGGTGCGTGCGGCCCAGCTCGACCACCGGAAGAAGCAGGTCGGCGGTCCCGGCCAGGGCGTGGGCGTCCGCGCGCTCACTGGCCGCCGGCAGGGCGACGACGACGTACTCGGCGGCGGAGCGCAGCAGGTGCAGCAGGTCCTCCATAGCCGTACCCCGTACGGGGGCGTCCAGGTCGGCGGAGCCGTGGCGCAGGACCCGCAGGAGCGGCGCGGCGTCGGGCCGCACCGTGAGCCCGGCGGGGTCCTCGCCCTCGACCAGCGCCTCGGTCAGGCCGGGCCCGTCCGTCAGCCCCAGCAGTCCGTTGACGGACGCGGTCCGCGGGTCGACGCACACCAGCAGCGTCTGAGCGCCGGTGCGGGCCAGAGCGGCGGCCAGGTTGACCGCGGCGACCGCCCCGGCCCGTCCGGGTGTGGTGGCGGCGGTGAACAGGATCCGTCCGGGCGCGGGCCCGTCGGAGTCATCGGACTCGGCGTCCTCGGCCACGGGGCCGGTGTCGCCGACCGGGGCGAGCCGGGTGCGGACCAGGTGCGCGGCCTCGTTCGCGCGCTGGCCGTCGGCCTCGTCGTCGCCGAGCAGCCCGACCGCGCGTTCGGAGCGCCGGTCCCCGGACAGGTCGAGCAGCACCGGGACCCCGCTGATCCGCGGGGTCTCCTCGGTGTCGCGCAGGAGCGGGTCGAGGCGGTCGCGGGCCACGGCCGCGAGCAGGCCCGCCAGGAGGCCGAGCGCGGCCCCGCCCAGCAGCCACAGCGCGGGGATCGGGGAGGTGGGGCCCTCCGGCGCCGACGCCGGAGTGATGACCTGGCCCGGGACGATGGTCTCCTGGAGCGCGCCGAGCGGGCTGATGCCGTTGCCCAGTTCGGCGATCTCGGCCCGCAGCGCCTCGGCCCGGGCGTCCGCGCCGGCCTGGGCCGAGGCGGTCGCCCCGGCGCTCTCGGCGACCAGTTCGGCCAGCGACTCGTAGCGGGCCTCCTGCTCCGCGCGCAGCGCGTCGAGCTGGGAGCCCACGAGCTCGCGCACCTGCTCCTCGCGCCGGTCCAGGTAGGCCTGCGCGTAGGCGTCGGCGCCCGTGCGCGCGCTCTCGGCGCTGCCGGCGGTGTAGTGGATCTCCAGCACGTTGCTGTTGGGCGGCACCGTCACGTCGACCCGTTCACGCAGGTCGTCGGTCTCGGGTGCGGCTCCGCCGGACTCGGCGAGCGTTGCGGCGACCTGGGACGCGACCTGGTCGGAGAGCACGATCTGGGCCTCGGTGTCGAGGTTGACGTCTCCGGCCACGCGTCCGGAGCGCTCCCCGGTGAGTTCGGCCACCCCGGTCGGCCGGACCTGGACCGCCGCCGTCGAGGTGTACGTGGGGGGCACCGTGAGCACCGCGGCCGTGGCGAGGACCAGTCCGCCGAGCACACCGACGGCCACCAGCCGCAGGCGGCGGCGCAGAAGAGCGGTGTACTCCTTTAGTTCCGGTCCGGACGAGCCGGGGGTCTCGGTGTCCATCGGGTCCTCTCCGCACGCGCATAGGCAACACTTTTAGTGAACGATTGCATACTAAGTGTAGTCCCTTTGGGGGTGCCTGACGCTTTGGGAAACAGCCGTTTCCACTAGGAGGAATGACCGGAATCGGCTTCCACGGGCGGAGCCGTCAGGCGTACGGCACGAGAAGGGGCGGCGGGAGAACTCCCGCCGCCCCTCGGAGGCCGTGTGGTGTGGGCCCGCCTCACCAGCCGACGGCGGTGGGCGGCAGGCCCGTCGACTCCTCCCAGGCCTCGTCGCACTCGGCCTGCGTGGCGACCGTGTGGGCCAGTGCCGAGCAGGAGCGGTAGTCGGCGACCTCGTCCTGGTAGGCGATCGCCACGGCGGCCATCGTCCCCGAGAGCACCAGGCCCGCCAGGCCGAAGGCCACGCTCAGGATCGCTCCCGGAGCGGTCGTGCCGTTGGCCCGCGCGGCCCGTCGCGCCCGGAAGCCCTGGACCACGCCGAACACCGACAGGACCGCCCCGTAGGGCGGGAGCAGCAGCCCGGCCATCCCGAAGAACAGCCCCCACAGGCCGCCGCGTTCCATCCGGGGAGGCTGCCCGTCCGTCCGGGGCTCAGGGCTGTTGTCGGTCACAGGTTCACTCCTTAGGGACGCCCCCAGGGCGTCATGGTCCGCTTCCGCCTGCGCGGGAGCGTATCCGGTACCGGGACCCCGAAGGGGCCCGGGTCTCCGGTCGGTTCGCGGCGGGGTTCCCGAAACGTGTGGTCCCCGTGGGGTAGACGCTACCGGGCCCGATAGGGTTGGGACGCGGACGGGCCCGGTCGGCCCGCCCGACGCCCGACAGCGCCCACAGGGGCGGCTTCGCGGGGGAGGCGGGCCACCCCGAACGACGTCCGCGGTGCGGTCCGGCTCAGGTCCGGGCTCCGTGCCGGGTGTCCCTGTTCCTCCGGATGCTGCGCCGTCCCCCGGCGCCCCCGGACGCGGGAGGTCTCTCCCGCACCGTTCTCTACGACACCTGGGAGAAGCATTTGTCCGCGCGAGTGGTCATCCTCATATCGGGCACGGGCAGCAACATGGCCGCCCTGCTGGAAGCGGCCCAGGACCCCGCCTACGGCGTGCGGGTCGCGGCCGTGGGATCCGACCGTGAGGGAACCCGTGGGATCGAACTGGCCAGAGCGGCCGGCGTGCCCACGTTCGTCGTCAACTTCCGCGACCACCCCGACCGCGGCAAGTGGAACGAGGCGATGGCCGAGCGGATCGACGCGTTCGAGCCCGACCTGGTGGTCTCCGCCGGATTCATGCGCATCCTCGGCCCCGACGTCGTCGGCAGCCACCCGGCGGTCAACATCCACCCCGCGCTGCTGCCCTCCTTCCCCGGCGCGCACGCCGTCCGTGACGCGCTCGCCCACGGTGTCCGGGTGACCGGCACCACCATCCACTTCCTCGACGAGGGCGTCGACTCCGGTCCGATCATCGACCAGGTCGCCGTGCCCGTCGAGGACGATGACGACGAGTCCAGCCTCCACGAGCGCATCAAGGCCGTGGAGCGCGAGATGCTGGTCGACACGGTCGGCAGGCTCGCCCGCGAGGGCTGGACCATCGACGGCAGGCACGTGCGGTTCGGTCGGACCGCGCCCGGCCGCACAGAGCACAGCGTCAGCGACGCGACCGACACGAAGGAGAACCGGTGACCCAGCAGGCCATCAGGCGTGCGTTGATCAGCGTGTACGACAAGACCGGCCTGGAGGAGCTGGGCACCGGCCTCGCCGAGGCCGGCGTGGAGATCGTCTCCACCGGCTCCACCGCCGCGAAGCTGCGCGACGCCGACGTCCCCGTCACCAACGTCGAGGACGTCACCGGCTTCCCCGAGATCATGGAGGGCCGGGTCAAGACCCTGCACCCCCACGTGCACGCCGGACTCCTCGCCGACCGCGGCAAGCCCGACCACGTCGCCAAGATCGAGGAGCTGGGTATCGCCCCCTTCGACCTGGTCGTGGTCAACCTCTACCCCTTCCAGGACACGGTCGCCTCGGGAGCCTCCGAGGCCGACTGCATCGAGAAGATCGACATCGGCGGTCCCGCGATGGTGCGCGCCTCCGCCAAGAACCACGGCAGCGTCGCGATCGTGGTCGACCCGGCGAGCTACGGCGCCACCCTCCAGGCGGTCCGCGACGGCGGCTTCACCCTGGAGCAGCGCAAGAGCCTGGCCGGGCTGGCCTTCCAGCACACCGCGACCTACGACGCGGCGGTCGCCTCCTGGTTCGCCGGGTCCTACGCCCCCGACGGGGAGGCCGCGGACTCGGGCTGGCCGGGCTACCTCGGCATCGGCTACGAGCGCGAGAGCGTCCTGCGCTACGGCGAGAACCCGCACCAGAAGGCCGCGCTGTACACGGTCGCGGGCGCCCCCGCGTCGGGGCTGGCCGGGGCCGAGCAGCTGCACGGCAAGGCCATGTCCTACAACAACTACGTGGACGCCGACGCCGCCCTGCGCGCCGCCCACGACTTCGACGAGCCGTGCGTGGCCATCATCAAGCACGCCAACCCCTGCGGCATCGCGGTCGGCGCGGACAACGCCGAGGCCCACCGCAAGGCCCACGCCTGCGACCCGGTCTCGGCGTTCGGCGGCGTCATCGCCACCAACCGCACCGTCGGCGCCGAGCTGGCCGGGCAGATCGCGGAGATCTTCACCGAGGTCGTCGTCGCGCCGGGCTTCGAACCGGCCGCGGTGGAGACGCTCACCCGCAAGAAGAACATCCGGCTGCTGGTCGCGGAGAACACCGGATTCGGCACGGGCGTGGAGAACCGCCAGATCAGCGGCGGCCTGCTCGTCCAGTCCCGGGACGCGATCGACGCCGAGGGCGACGACCCCGCGACGTGGACCCTGGCCACCGGAACCCCGGCCGACGAGGACACCCTCGCCGACCTCGCCTTCGCGTGGAAGGCCGTACGCGCCGTCAAGTCCAACGCCATCCTGCTGGCCGCCGGCCGCGCGACCGTCGGCGTGGGCATGGGCCAGGTCAACCGGGTGGACTCGGCCCGCCTGGCGGTCACCCGCGCCGGTGACCGCGTGTCCGGCTCCGTGGCCGCCAGCGACGCCTTCTTCCCGTTCCCCGACGGGCTGGAGATCCTGACCGAGGCCGGTGTGAGCGCCGTCGTCCAGCCGGGCGGCTCCGTGCGCGACGCGGAGGTCATCGCCGCGGCCAAGGCCGCCGGGGTGACCATGTACCTGACCGGTACCCGCCACTTCTTCCACTAGAACGAGGGGCAGACCTATGAGCGCGACCGTTCTGGACGGCAAGGCCGTCGCGAAGACCATCCGCGGTGAGCTCGCCGAGCGGGTGGCCAAGCTCAAGGACCGGGGGATCACCCCGGGGCTGGGCACCGTCCTGGTCGGCGACGACCCGGGCAGTCACTCCTACGTGCGCGGCAAGCACCGCGACTGCGCACAGGTGGGCATCGCCAGCATCCGCCGCGACCTGCCGGCGGACGCCACGCAGGAGGACGTGGAGCGGGCCGTCCACGAGCTGAACGAGGACCCCGCGTGCACGGGGTACATCGTGCAGCTTCCCCTGCCCCGGGGCCTGGACGAGAACCGGGTGCTGGGCCTGATCGACCCGGTCAAGGACGCCGACGGCCTCCAGCCCTCCAACCTCGGCAAGCTGGTGCTGATGCAGGAGGCGCCGCTGCCGTGCACCCCGCGCGGCATCGTGGAGCTGCTCGGACGCTACGACGTGCCCCTCCGGGGCGCCGAGGTGGTCGTGGTCGGCCGCGGGGTCACCGTGGGCCGGCCCCTCGGCCTGCTGTTGACCCGCCGGTCGGAGAACGCCACGGTGACCCTCTGCCACACGGGCACCCGTGACCTGGCCGCCCACACCCGTGACGCGGACATCATCGTCGCGGGCGCCGGCGTACCGGGCCTCATCACCAAGGACATGGTCAAGCCCGGCGCGGCCGTCCTGGACGTCGGCGTCTCGCGCACCGACGACGGTCTGGTGGGCGACGTCGCCCTGGACGTTCCCGAGGTCGCCGGGTTCATGTCGCCCAACCCCGGCGGTGTGGGCCCGATGACCCGGGCCATGCTGCTCGTCAACGTGGTCGAGGCCGCCGAGCGCCAGGCGGGCTGACCGCCGACCGCGCGTCGGGCGGGGGCGGAGGTGCGACGCGCCTCCGCCCCCGCCGTATCGGGGCCGAAGGCGCGGACCGGCCCCACGCGGTGGTCCGACCCCGGTCAGCTGGCCCGGCGCGCGGATCCGCTGACCGGCATCGGGCGCACCAGCCCCAGGGCCACGACCTCGTTGGCCAGGCGGGTGCGACGGTTCTGCCCCTCGGGGATACGGAACTTCTGGTAGAGGCGCAGCAGGTGCTGCTTGACCGCCGCCTCGGTGACCACCAGCGCCTCGGCGATGTCCTTGGCGGTGGCGGGCGCGACGAACGCCTCCTCCGACAGCGCCGGGCGGCACAGGGCCGTGAGCACGTCGAGTTCGCGACGGGTGAGCTCGGGCGCCGCCCCGCGGCGCAGCTCGACGTCGGGGCTGATCTGCTCCCGGGGGAGCCCGCCGGTGCGGCAGCGCGCGGTGCCGAAGCTCACCACGTCGCCCTCCTCCAGGACGCGGCGGGCGATGGGGCGCCCGTTGACGCGGGTGCCGTTGCGCGACAGCCCCAGGTCGACGACGTAGACGTAGGGGCCGCGCCGGACGAGTTCGGCATGCAGCTGGGAGACGCTCGGATCGCTGAGCCGGATGTCGGCGCCCTCGCCCCGGCCCACGGTGGTGACCTCGGCGGCGAGCGCGTGGATGTCCCCGGTGTCTTCCACCCGGAGATAGGGCCCGTCCACGGTGACTCCTCCCGGATAGGGCTGGCGTGTCCGGTGCGGGCGGCGGCGGGGGGAGATGGGTGGCTGTCGGGGGATGGAGGGGCGGTCTGCGCGTTGAGTGGGCTTCATAGGGGGTGGTCCTCGCTCACCGGTGCACTCATCCCAAGCTTGGTTACCCGGCTGGTACGGGTTCTACGCGCTTACTCCGGAGTTAGGCGGACAAGGCCGGGGAATACGGCTCTGTGGCGGAATCGGAAGGGGGTATCGGACGCCCGGTGTGCCTGGGGCGGCGAGTCCGATTCCGTGAGTGCAGGGGCGTGGTGACACTCGTCCCTACAATGGTGGAGTCTCTCCCGCGTCGGCGCCCGGTTCCACCGCGTCCGTGCCGGGGTCCCGTCCGCGGTACCGGGGAGGGGCACGCGGGCAGGTCGGAATCCGAACGGATCGGGACACGGTGAACGAAGCGGGGTTGGCGGAGTTGGCGGACGCGGAGACACCTGACGAGACCCGAAAGAAGCGTCCCGAGGTACCCGACTGGCTCGCCCAGGTTCCGTACTTCCTCGTCATGTCGGCGCTGGGCGCGGGCATCGTGGTCGTGGCCGCGGCCTACTTCAAACGCGGCCCGGCGATCATCGCGTGCGCTTTGCTGCTGGCCGCCGCGTTCCGGTTGTTCCTGCCCAAGGACTGGATCGGCATGCTCGCCGTGCGCCGGCGCTGGATCGACCTGACCACCCTCGTCGGCATGGCGGTGCTCCTGATCGTCCTCGCATGGGTGGCGCCGCAACTGTCCGCGTAGGCGTCGAATAAGCTTGACGTCGAGATACCGCGACACCGACACGCCACCGCCTCCCCGGTCAGCACGGACGCCGGGCGGGCGTGGGACAACGCCGCGCGCGGACCTGGGAACGGCCACGAACCGGGACCGGCCCGTCGTACGAGGTGGTGGCGCAGACTGAAGGGACAGCCACACAGCCATGGCCAAGATCAAGGTCGAAAACCCCGTAGTCGAGCTGGACGGCGACGAGATGACCCGGATCATCTGGTCCTTCATCAAGGACCGGCTGATCCTCCCGTACCTCGACATCGACCTGAAGTACTACGACCTCGGTATCGAGGAGCGCGACCGCACCGACGACCAGATCACCGTCGATGCCGCCAACGCCATCAAGGAACACGGCGTCGGCGTCAAGTGCGCCACCATCACGCCCGACGAGGCCCGGGTCGAGGAGTTCGGCCTCAAGAAGATGTGGCGGTCGCCCAACGGCACCATCCGCAACATCCTCGGCGGCGTCGTCTTCCGCGAGCCGATCATCTGCGAGAACGTGCCGCGCCTGGTCCCCGGCTGGACCAAGCCCGTCATCATCGGCCGCCACGCCCACGGTGACCAGTACAAGGCCACCGACTTCAAGGTCCCCGGCCCCGGAACGGTCACCATGACCTACACCCCGGCCGACGGCAGCGAGCCGGTCGAGTTCGAGGTCGCGAACTTCCCCGAGGGGGGCGGTGTCGCGATGGGCATGTACAACTACCGCAAGTCCATCGAGGACTTCGCGCGCGCCAGCCTGAACTACGGCCTGGACCGCAACTACCCGGTGTACATGTCCACCAAGAACACGATCCTCAAGGCCTACGACGGCATGTTCAAGGACGTATTCCAGGAGATCTTCGACACCGAGTTCAAGGAGAAGTTCGACGCCGCCGGACTGACCTACGAGCACCGCCTGATCGACGACATGGTCGCCGCGGCGCTCAAGTGGGAGGGCGGCTACGTCTGGGCCTGCAAGAACTACGACGGTGACGTGCAGTCCGACACCGTCGCGCAGGGCTACGGCTCGCTCGGCCTGATGACCTCGGTGCTGCGCACCGCCGACGGCCGCACGGTCGAGGCCGAGGCCGCGCACGGCACGGTGACGCGTCACTACCGCCAGCACCAGCAGGGCAAGCCGACCTCGACCAACCCGATCGCCTCCATCTTCGCGTGGACCCGCGGTCTCGACCACCGGGGCAAGCTGGACAACACCCCGAAGGTCGTCGAGTTCGCCAACACCCTCGAGGACGTCGTCGTCAAGACCGTCGAGGGCGGCCAGATGACCAAGGACCTCGCCCTGCTGATCGGCAAGGACCAGGAGTGGCTGACCACCGAGCAGTTCCTCGCCGCGCTGGACGAGAACCTGAGCAAGCGCCTGGCCTAGGCGCGCCGCGCGGTCCGTCCTGAGCCGGCGGGCCGGGTGACCTTCACCACGCCCGGGCGCCCCTGAGAGGGGCGCCCGGGCGTCGTCGTGCCACGGGCCGGGAACGGGATTGCGGCGGAAAGCGTCGTTTGGGGTCTTCGGACACGGGGCGTCGCAGAACTTTCTCAGGGTGTTTACCGTGTTCGTCGGACAACCGGTCTCTGTGGGTGGGAGTATGGGCACCCCGGGTGAGGGAGACCCCGTCCGGGTGCGACGTAAGACACGTGGGCAGGATTCGCACCTTTCGCGAACTTTGACCTATGGTGGAGACACGCCGGTGAGAACCGGCAGGCCAGAGCGGGTGCGAGCCCCTCGGCCACAGAGGACCGACGTACCGGCCGTGCGCCCGCTGGGGGGTAGGCGCGCACAGTACGGAACGTCACGAAGAAGGGCCCGTCACCATCGGTGGCGGGCCCTTCGCATTCGGGGCGCTTCACACCGGGTCCTTCGTCGTCGCTACTGCCTGGCTCGCAAGCTCGCTGGCGGCAGAGACTCCTCCTGCAGGCCCCGGTGCGCCCCTCACTCCCTACTTGCTTTGGGCCTCCGCTCGTTCCTCGCTTTGGCCCGGATCAACCCCCTGGGGTGGCCGTGGGCGCAACCGCTGGCGTCTACCCCCCCTGGGGTTGGCGCAGGCCGATGTGTGTACGCCCGACCCCCTGGGGTTGAGGTCGGCCCAGGGGCGGGTGCGTGGCCATGATGGTCCCCTCGTGGGGTGTCCTGCGTGCGGGACCACTGGGGGGGTGGCTCGGGGCGCGCCACCACCTGCACCCACAGGGGGTTGAAGGTGCACACACAGCCCTGCGTGAACCCCAGGGGGTGAAAGGAAGGCCGCTCAATCCGCCTCGACCCCAGGGGGTTGGCTCGGGGCGCGCCACCACCTGCACCCACAGGGGGTTGAAGGTGCACACACAGCCCTGCGTGAACCCCAGGGGGTGAAAGGAAGGCCGCTCAATCCGCCTCGACCCCAGGGGGTTGGCTCGGGGCGCGCCAGTGTTCTGCAGGAGGAGACGGGGCCGCCAGCGAGCCTGCGAGCCAGGCAAGTCGACGACGAAGAACACTGGCGCGCCCCGAGCACGGGCCGAAGCGAGGAACGAGCGGAGGCCCCAAGAAAACACAGAGCGGAGGCCCCAAAAAAAACACAGCGAAGGCCCCCAAAAGACACAACTGTCAGTCCGCCATGGCGCTCTCGGGGATGGGTTCGCCCTCGCGGATGGCGTTGAACAACTCCTCCGAGCGTGCCTCGTCCCAGAGCACGACGGAGCCGACGCCGTCGAGGGTCGGGGTGCTGCCCACCGGGACCGACGTGGTCTGCGTACCGCCGCGCAGGGCCAGCATCATCGTGGCCAGGTGGCGGAGGCGGTCGCCCTCGTCCACCATGAACGTGTCGGTGCCCGCGGTGACGAGCGGAATGGCGCGGACCGGGTTGAACAGGGTCGCCGGGTCGCTGGCCTTCTGCACGAGTGCGGAGAAGAACTCGCGCTGGCGCTGGATGCGGTCCAGGTCGGCGCGCGGGGTGGCACGGGTGCGCACGTAGCCCAGTGCCGTGCCGCCGTCCATCTCCTGGCAGCCCGCCTCGATGTCCAGGCCCGCCTTCGGGTCCACCATCGGCTCCTCGGGGCACAGCTCCACGCCACCGACGGCGTCGACCAGGGAGACGAATCCGCCCATGCCGATCTCGACGTAGTGGTCGACGCGCACACCCGAGGCGCGCTCGAAGGTCTCCACCAGTGGGGCGGGCCCGCCGCAGATCTCCTCGCCCTCCTCATCGGTCCCGCACACGGCGTCGGCGAACGAGGCGTTGATCTTGTTGTCCGCGAAACCCGGGATGGCCAGCGGCACGTACGAGTCGCGCGGCACGCTGATGATCGTCGGGTCGCCGTCGTCCGGGATGTACAGCAGCATGATCGAGTCGGTGCGCCGCCCCTCGGCCCGGCCGGTGGCCAAGTCGCGGACCTGGTCGTCGTCCAGGCCCTCGCGGCTGTCCGACCCCACGATGAGGTAGGTCGTGCCGTCCTGGCGGTCCGGGCGCTCGTCGTAGTCCAGGAGCGCCTCCACGTGCTGCAGGCGTGAGTTGGCCCACAGGTAGAACGCGGTCGGCACGCCGATGAGGACCACCAGCAGGACCACCAGCGTGCTCGTCACGACGGTGGAGACGCGCTTGCGCCGCTTCTCCTTCGCGCGGCGCGCGATCCCCCGCCCGTCGTACTCGCGCCCGGCCGAGTGGGTCGTGCGCTTGGGCGGGGTCCGGCGCACCGGCGGGACGCCGCCGGCCTTGGGCAGCCGACGCGGTCCGCCGGACGACGCCTGCTCGGACTCGCGCGAACGGTAGAGCTTCTCGAACTGGTCGGGCCGACCGGGTGTGCCGCCTCGTCGGAACACTCCCGCCTTGTTGTGTTCACCGGTCGAGCCGGGGTCGCTCCTTCGGTCAGCCATCGATTCGCCTATCTGCTCCGCGCCGGGGACGTCTGGGTGTGCTTCCTGGCTATGTGATCGCAGAAAGGGTAGCCGGGTTCGCCCTGATCCGTCCGAACCGAGGTCATCTCAAACGGTGGGCACCGGCCGAGGGCACGGCCGCCCGTACGCGGGGCGCCACCCGGCCCCGGTCGGTGAAGGCTCGGGTGAGCGCGTCCGTGATGCGGTCGGCCCGGTCCTCGGAGGCCAGCGCCAGGGCGGTGCCGCGCCACCCGGACATGCGCACACCGCGGGCCCCCGCCCGGGCCGCGGTCTCCGCGGCGAGGTCCACCTCCGGCGTGGGCAGGTCGAACCGGCGCAGGGACAGGTGCGAGGCGGTCAGCACCGGACCGACCTCCGCGGAGCGGCCCGCGCGCAGCAGGCCCACCGCCGCGTTGAGGCGGTGCGTCTCCGTCACCGCGTACTCCACTCGGGTGCGCAGCACCGGGTCGCGCAGCTCGCGCAGTGCCGCGGGCAGGTCCCGGACCGTGCGCAGCGGGCCGAGGATCTCCTGGGCGCGCGCCAGCTCCGCCTCACGGGCGGGGCGCGGATCGCGGCGGGGCAGGGCACCGGTGTCGATGACGAGCAGGCGCAGGCCCTCGGCGGCCAGGTCGAACGGCAGGACCGTCGACGCCATCCCCCTGGGGTTGACGCGCACCGCGCAGCCCGGCCGGGCGACCATGGCCACCCGCGCGTCCGCCTCGGCCCCCTCGGGAGGAGGGTCGCCGCCCATGTCGGCCAGGGCCAGGGCCACCGCGCTGCGCGTGGCCGCCGTGCGCCCCAGGGACGCGTGCTCGGGCAGATCGGCGTCCAGCAGCACCCGGACCCCCGCGTCGGGCGCCAGTGAGCCGTTCCGGCGCGCGTCGGCCACCGCCCCGGCCACGGCCCGCGCCGCGGCCTCCTTGGGCCGCACGGCGCCGAGGGGCGTCGCCACGTGCACGCCCGCGCCCGGCGCCTCCCCGACCGCCGCCGTCACACCCCAGGGCAGTGCGGCGTACAGGGCCGGGCCCGCGGCGACCGTCGTGTGCTCGCCCATCAGCGCCAGCCGGCCCGGCGCACGCCACACCCCCGCGGGCGCCTCGCCGAACCGCTCCAGGTACTCCTTCGCCAGCTCGTCCGGGTCCGGGGCCTCGGCCGACCACTCACCGAGCGGTCCCGCCGACCGCACCCCCAACACAGCACGCAACCGCGCCCCCGCGCCCCCCACCGGACGTCTCCCTTCTCCCGGATCCCCCTGACAGCTCCTACCCCAAGTCTGCCGTGTGCCGCCGCGGATCCGCGCGTGGCGTCCCCACACCGTGCCGCCACTGCACTAGGGTGTCCCACACTTTGGGGCCGGCAGGGGAAGGACCGTATGGCGGCAGCGCTGGACAGGGCGAAGGACTGGGCCCGGCACTACCAGAACCTGTCGATGGACGCGTACTGGCGGCTCCGGCGCCGCCACCCCGTCGTGGACCACGCGGTACGCGCCTACGAGCGCTACGCGGACCGCAACGGCAACCAGCTCGCCGGGGCGGTCACCTACTTCGCGTTCCTGTCCTTCTTTCCGCTGCTCGCGCTGGCCTTCGCCGTGGTCGGCTACCTGGCCTCGATGCAGGTCGAGCTCACCGCCACCCTCGAAGAGGGGATCGACGGTGTGCTGCCGGGCCTGTCGGAGGAGCTGCCCATGGACCAGATCGCCCAGGCCCGGGTGGGCGCCGGAGTCCTGGGTCTGCTCGGCCTGCTCTACGCGGGCCTGAACTCGGTGTCGGCCCTGCGCCAGGCACTGCACTCGATCTGGCTCAAGAGCGTCAAGGAGGGCCCGAACGTCCTGCTGCGCAAGGCGGGCGACCTGTTCGTCATGGGCGGGCTGGGGCTGGCGCTGCTGCTCACCGTGTCCTTCACCAGCATCGGGCAGGCGGCCACGGCCTGGTCGCTGGCCCTGGTCGGGTTGGACGGCTCGGTGTGGGCCAACGTGTTGCTGCGCCTGCTGGCCCTGGCCGTCGCGATCTTCATGAACATGGTCCTGTTCATGCTGGTCTTCACGTTCCTCTCGGGCAGCGGTCGGCCGATGCGGATGATGTGGCGCGGCGCTCTGCTCGGTGCCGTGGGCTTCGAGGCGCTCAAGGCGACCGCGGCGGTGCTGCTCGCCGGAACCCTCAGCAATCCCGTCTACGCGTCGTTCGCGGTGCTCGTCGGGCTGCTCGTGTGGATCAACCTGGTGATGCGCCTGGTGATGTTCAGCGCGGCCTGGACGGCCACCTGGCTCCCGATGCCGGCGCCCTACACCGGGACGCTGTCGCTGCCCGAGGAGAACGGCCTGGACTGGTCCCGGCAGGGGCCGACGCCCCGGGCGCCGGCGTCGGCGCCCGACCGGCGCCGCGCCGACCAGCGGATCGTCGCGGGGATCGCCGCGCTGGTGGGTGCCGCCGGGGCCGGGGGAGCGGTCGCCGGGCTGCTGGGACGGGTGCGGCGGCGCGACCGCTGAACCCGTTTCGACATTTTCAGGAATTCCTCCTGTGGCCGGGTACATATCCCCGTATGCGCGCGGTGTGGGAAGGGTAGTCCTCTTCTGTCCCGGTTGACCGGTTCGCCGGGGCTCGAAGGTGCGCCGACCACGGCGGTCGGCAAACACCCCCCGGAGGGCAGATGGGAATCGCATTCAAGTCGTCCGAACGCGCGACGCTCGGTGTGGAGTGGGAACTCCAGCTGGTCGATCGTCGCAGCCGCCACCTGCGTCAGGAGGCGCGGGAGCTCCTGGCCGACCTCCCCGATCTGAGTGAGGACGCCGCGCCCCCGCTGCGGCACGAGCTCATGCAGTCGCAGGTGGAGGTCGTGACGGGGATCTGCGAGACGGTGGGCGAGGCCAAAGACGACCTGGCGCGCAACGTGGGCCGCATGAGGGAGGTCCTCGATCCGCGCGGCACCACGCTGACCTGCTCGGGGACCCATCCGATCGACGACTGGCGGGACCAGTCCTTCAGTCCCGGCGCGCGCTACGGCGAGCTGGTCGACCGCATGCAGTGGTTGGCGCGCAGGATCCTCACCTGTGGTGTCCACGTCCATGTGGGGGTGCGCAGCCGGGACAAGGCCATTCCCATGGTGAACGCCCTCGCGAAGTATCTGCCTCATTTCCTCGCTTTGAGTGCTTCCAGCCCATTCTGGAGCGGGGCGGACACCGGACTCGCGTCCTCGCGATCGATCATCTTCGGTGCCCTGCCGACGTCCGGACCTCCCGTGAACCTCCCGCACTGGACGGCTTTTGAGGAATACATCGAAACGCTACTCAGGGCGGGTACCATCGCCTCTATCAAGGAAGTGTGGTGGGACATCCGTCCGCACCCTGATTTCGGAACCATCGAGATCCGGATGTTCGACGGGATTCCCACACTGCGCGAGGTGGGAATGGCCGCCGCGCTCTCGCAGAGCCTGGTCGAGCTGTTCGACCACCAGCTCGACCGCGGGTACGGCTTGCCCAGCCCGCCGTCCTGGCTGGTACGGGACAACAAGTGGCGGGCCACCCGCTACGGACTCGACGCCCGTGTCATCACGGACCTGCACGGAACCACCGTTCCGCTCCGGGACGACCTGTACGAGCTGGTGCGTGAGCTGACGCCCGTCGCGGCCCGCCTGGGCTGCGCCGAGGACCTGGACCTGATCTCCGAGATCCTGGACAAGGGTGCCTCCTACGAAAGGCAGCGCGCGGTCGTCGCCGAGGGCGGTTCGCTGGACGACGTCGTCGACATGCTCGCAGCCGAGTTCCGGGGCGACCATCCCACCCGTGCAGAAGTCGGTGTCGGCGATGGAGCCGGTGCACGCTAAGACGTGAACGAAGAGGGGACCCTCGCATGCAGGGACGTGACCTGCCGGAACAGTTGACCGCTTTTCTGGCGCGCCATGAGCGGGAGTTCACCGGCTTCCGCCGGGATCTGCATATGCACCCCGAGCTGGCCTTCGCGGAACACCGCACCACGGGGCGGATCGCCGAACGGCTGCGCTCGGTCGGGCTGGAACCCAGGGAGCTCCCCCAGGGGACCGGGCTGGTCTGCGACGTCGGCTCCGGTTCCGGCCCCCTGGTCGCCCTGCGCGCGGACATCGACGCGCTGCCCCTCTCGGACGAGAAGGACGTGCCCTACCGCTCCACCGTCCCCGGCGTCGCCCACGCCTGCGGACACGACGTGCACACCACGGTCCTGCTGGCGACGGGGGTCTTCCTCGCCCAGCAGGCCCGGGCGGGCGCCCTGCCCGGCCGCGTCAGGCTCGTCTTCCAGCCCGCGGAGGAACTGCCCGGCGGTGCCGTGGAGGTGGTCAACGCGGGGGCGCTGGAGGGCGTGGACCGCATCTTCGCCCTGCACTGCGACCCGCGCCTGATGGTCGGGAAGGTCGGGCTGCGCTCGGGCGGCATCACCGCCGCCTGCGACCAGCTCATGGTGCGCCTCTCCGGGCCCGGCGGGCACACGGCCCGCCCGCACCTGACCTCCGACCTCGTCTACGCGATGGGCAAGGTGGTCACCGAACTGCCCGCCGCGCTGTCCCGGCGCATCGACCCCCGTGCGGGCTTCAGCCTGGTGTGGGGCCGCATCAGCGCCGGTTCGGCACCCAACGTCATCCCCGACGACGCCGTCGCGGAGGGGACCGTGCGCTGCCTGGACGACGAGGCATGGCACGCGGCCCCCGACATCGTCAAGGGCCTGGTCGAGTCGGTGGCCAGCGCCTACGGCGCCGAGGCGGAGGTCACCTACCGCCGGGGCGTGCCCCCCACCATCAACGAGTCGGGCAGCGTCGAGATGATGCGCGAGGCGGTCACGCTCGCGCTGGGCTCCGACGCGGTCTCGGCCACCCCGCAGAGCCTGGGCGGGGAGGACTTCGCGTGGTACCTGGAGCACGTCCCGGGCGCCCTGGCACGGCTGGGCACGCACTCCCCGGACTGGGAGGGGCCGATGCTGGACCTGCACCGCGGCGGATTCGACGTGGACGAGCGGGCCATCGGCGTGGGCACCCGGTTCATGGTGACCACGGCACTGACCGCACTGTGGGGGGCCTCCCGTCCCAAAGCCGGCGTGGACGACCAGGCCCTCGCCTGAGGCGGCCGATCCACCAGGGGGGACGCCCGGCCACCCGCGCGAGACAGCGCATAGTACGACACCGCGGCACGGGCGCCCCACCTCGGCTTCTGCCGTATTTTCGGCAACTTCACCCCGGCGTGGCGGAGGGGACGGCGGCCAGGTGGCATCCTGAAACGCATGAACCAGCCACTCACCATCGAGCAGATCCGTCGGGCGCCGAAGGTCCTCCTGCACGACCACCTCGACGGCGGCCTCCGCCCGTCCACCGTCGTCGAACTGGCGGCCGAGACCGGTTACACCGGCCTGCCCACCAACGATCCCGCCGAACTGGGCGTGTGGTTCCGCGACGCGTCGGACTCGGGGTCGCTGGAGCGCTACCTGGAGACCTTCGCGCACACCACCGCCGTCATGCAGACCCGTGAGGGCCTGGTCCGGGTCGCCTCCGAGGCCGCCGAGGACCTGGCCGCCGACGGCGTCGTCTACGCCGAACTGCGCTACGCGCCCGAGCAGCACCTGGAGGGCGGCCTGACCCTGGAGGAGGTCGTGGAGGCCGTCCAGGAAGGGCTCGAACTGGGCGAGAAGCGCGCCGCCGACCGCGGCCGCAGCATCCGCACCGGGCAACTGGTGACGGCGATGCGCCACGCCGCGCGGTCCTCCGAGATCGCCGAGCTCGCGGTCCGCTACCGGGACGCGGGCGTGAGCGGTTTCGACATCGCGGGCGCCGAGGCCGGGAACCCGCCGACCCGCCACCTGGACGCCTTCGAGTACCTGCGGAGGGAGAACTTCCACTTCACGATCCACGCCGGCGAGGCGTTCGGCCTGCCGTCGATCTGGGAGGCCCTCCAGTGGTGCGGGTGCGACCGCCTCGGCCACGGCGTGCGCATCATCGACGACATCACCGAGAACGAGAACGGCGTGCCCGTGCTGGGCCGGCTCGCCCAGTACGTGCGCGACAAGCGCGTGCCGCTGGAGATGTGCCCGAGCTCGAACGTGCAGACCGGCGCGGCCGAGTCCATCGCCGAGCACCCGATCCGGCTCCTGCACGACCTGCGCTTCCGCGTCACGGTCAACACCGACAACCGGCTGCAGAGCGGGACCAGCCTGTCGGAGGAGTTCGCCAAGCTGTCCGAGGCGTTCGGGTACGGCTGGGACGACCTGGAGTGGTTCACGGTCAACGCGATGAAGTCGGCGTTCCTGCCCTTCGACGAGCGGCTGGCCCTGATCAACGGCATCATCAAGCCGGGCTTCGCGCAGTTGAAGTGGGCGACCGACTGATGGAGCCGACCAACCCCACGAGCCACTACTCCGCGCCCACACGCGTGCTGGCGGCGGCGTGGATCGTGGTCGCGGTGCTCCTGCTCCTGGACGTGCTGTTCCGGGGGGAGGGCCGCCAGGCGTGGATCGCCGGCGCCGTGCTGACCGCCAGCGTGGCCGTGGTCTACCTCGTGTGGCTGCGGCCGCGGGTGGCGGTCACCGAGCGGGGGCTGCGGGTGATCAATCCGCTGCGGGAGACCTTCGTGCCGTGGGCCGCGGTCCAGTGGGTGGACGTCACCGACGTGCTGCGGGTGCACACGAGGCGGGCGATCGTGCGCTCGTGGCCGCTGCGGGAGACCAAGCGCGCCAAGGTCCGCGACAACATGCGCCGCGACGCCGGCTTCCTCGACCCCGACGACGACGAGGATCCCGCGCGGATGCGGCCGGTGGACCTGGCCGCGCGGCAGTTGCGCCAGGACGCCGAGCGGTACAAGACGCGTCCGCTGACCGGGCCGATCAAGGACGTGGACGAGGCCGGTCCCGCCGCGCTGGGCGCCGAGGACGCGCCGCAGACCATGGTGCCGGTCGAGGTGATCGTGATCCTGACCGCGACCGTCGTGACGGTCGTGGGCGCGGTGCTGTTCGCCTGAGCCGACGGACCCCGACCGGACCCGGCGCCCCTGAGGGCGGCCGGGTCCGTCGTCTTTCCACGGGTGGGTTGACGCACTCCTCGACATCTGGTTAGGTAAGGCATGCCTAAGGGAAATGGTTCCGAGCGGGCGGACTTCGCGCGGATGGCCACCCGCCCGAACCCCTTCCGAAGGCGACGCGCGCGGTTCAACTGAATATCGGTAGGAACGGTGTCGGGTTCGCGAGTCCAACGGGGTCTGCGGGGATCCTGCGCGACACGACACCACCAGCAGCACAGCCTTCGACCGAGCCACGGCCGGTGCCGTCCATCCCAAGGCCTCGGGGTGTACGCTCGCCACGCCGGTACCGGCCCGTCCGGTCGAAGGCTGTGTTGGTTCGGGGCGCTTGATGCCGGGTTGGGTTCGGGGCGCTTCACGCCGGGTCCTTCGTCGTCGACTCGCCTGGCTCGCAAGCTCGCTGGCGGCAACGTCTCCTCCTGCAGGCTCCGGCGCGCCCCTCACCCCTGTGTTTTCTTTGGGCCTCCGCTCGTGCCCGCACCGTCGCCCGCCACCACCCTCAACGGACGCCTGCGGCGCAGCCCTATCTGCTTTGGCCCGGATAGACCCCCTGGGGTCGAGGCCGCTTGAACGGCCTCCCTCTCACCCCCTGCACACCTGTTGGCTGGACGGCCTACATCCGCCCCCCTTGGGCGCAGGCGGCTGCACTCCCCTCCGAAACCCGAAGAGGCCGGACGTGTACATACCGGCTCTCGGCGCTACCGGGGGGGGCACGCTTGTGCCCACGGGACCCCTGGGGGTGAAAGGTGAGCGGTCCAACCCACCGGAACCACAGGGGGGTTGGTCGGGCCGAAGCGAGGAACGAGCGGAGGCCCAAGGCAAGCAGGGGGTGAGGGGCGCGCCGGGGCCTGCAGGAGGAGACGGGGCCGCAGCGAGGAACGAGCAAGGCAAGTCGACGACGAAGGCGCCGGTGTGAAGCGCCCCGAACCCAAGCGCCCCGAACCCAACCCGAACCCAACCCAACCCAAAACCCTAGGCGGTCGACAACACGCGGTTGATGAGCGAGCCCAGGCGCGGGGCGCGCTGTTCCGCGACCTCCAGGGCCCGCTCGGACTCGAAGGGGTGGAACACCGCGCCCAGGGCGTCGTTGCTCACCATCGCCAGGGCCAGCACTTCGGCGCCCATCTCCACCGCGGCGATGGTCTCCAGCGCGATCGAGCGGCCCACCACGTCCGCGCCGGCCTGGCCCAGGACCTGTAGTTCGGCGGGGGTCTGCAGCTGCGGCCCGACCGTGGCCACGTAGACGCCCTCGGCGAGCGTGGCGTCGGCGTCGTGGACGATCTGCCTCAGTCGGGGACTGTAGGCCTCCGACAGGTCCACGAACGAGGCGCCCTTGAGCGGCGACGTCGCAGTGAGGTTGATGTGGTCGCGGATGACCACCGGCTGACCGGGCGCGATGTCGGCCCGCAGGGAGCCGGCCGAGCCTGTGAGCACGACCGTCCGCGCGCCCGCCGCGATGCCGGTGCGCACGGCGTGCGCCGTCTCGATCGCCTCGTAGCCCTCGTACACGTGAACGCGCCCCATGAAGACGGCGACGCGCTTCTCGCCCACCCACATGCTGCGCACCTTGGCGGAGTGCCCTGCGGCGGTGGGGGTGTGGAAGCCGGTGAGTTCGGTGGAGTCGAACTCGATGTCCGACGAGCCCAGCGTGTCCGCCGCGCCGGTCAGGCCGGAGCCGAGCACGACCATGGCGTCGAAGTTGTCCGCGCCGGCTCGCGCCAGCAGGTCCTTCGCGGCGGTGGCCGCCAGGGCCTTCGCCTCGTCGGTGGTCCGGGGCGGCTGCTCTGTTTCGCTCACAAGTCGGATGCTACCGCTGTGTAGTGGGATTGTTCCGGAACGCAACGCAGTGTGTCCGGAGTGCGGAATCGGGGCGAAGCACGGTGCGCGGACGCCGGGGTGGCTGAGGTGGGCACAGGTCCCCATAGACGACAATGGAGGCAACCGATACATCCAGGTGGCGCCCCGCCATGCCCGAATGTCACCCGGACCGGGAACGGGCCAGGGGTAGCCCGCAGAGGGAGTGAAGCAGCGTGACGAAGGTCGTGATCATCGGGGGCGGACCCGGGGGCTATGAGGCGGCGCTGGTCGCCGCACAGCTCGGCGCGGACGTGACGGTGGTGGACCGCGACGGTATCGGCGGCGCCTGCGTGCTCACCGACTGTGTGCCCTCCAAGAGCCTCATCGCCACCTCGACCCGCACCACGTACGTGCGCGAGGCCGACATCCTCGGGATCAACATCCCCTCGGTCCACGAGGACAAGGCCGAGGTCGAGGTCGACATCTCGCAGGTCAACCCCCGTATCAAGGACCTCGCCCAGGCTCAGTCCGATGACACGCGCAAGCGGCTGGTCAAGGAGGGCGTGAAGGTCGTCGAGGGCGAGGCCCGCCTCGTGGACCCGCACATCGTCGCGGTCGGCGAGCAGCGGCTGCGCGCCGACGTCGTTCTGCTGGCGACCGGAGCCCACCCGCGTGAGCTGCCCACCGCCAGGCCCGACGGTGAGCGCATCCTCACATGGCGCCACCTCTACGACCTGGACGAGCTGCCCGAGCGGCTCATCGTGGTCGGGTCGGGTGTGACCGGCGCCGAGTTCGCCAGCGCCTACCAGGCCCTGGGCTCCGACGTGACCCTCGTCTCCTCCCGCGAACGCGTCATGCCCACGCAGGACGCCGACGCCGCCGAGGTCCTGGAGGAGGTCTTCATGCGCCGCGGCATGACGGTCCTCAGCCAGACGCGGGCCGAGTCGGTCCAGCGCACCGACGACGGCGTCCTCGTCACCCTGTCCGACGGCCGGACGGTCGAGGGCAGCCACTGCCTGATGACGGTCGGCATGATCCCCAACACCGAGGGCCTGGGGCTGGAGGAGGCCGGTGTCCGGCTGGCGCAGGGCGGCTTCGTGGAGGTCGACCGGGTCTCGCGCACCACCGTCCCGGGCGTCTACGCCGCCGGGGACTGCACGGGCGTCAACATGCTGGCCTCGGTGGCCGCCATGCAGGGCCGGATCGCCATGTGGCACGCCCTGGGCGAGGCCGTGTCCCCTCTCAAGCTGTCCACCGTGGCCTCCACGGTGTTCACCCACCCGGAGCTGGCGGCGGTCGGTGCCAGCGAGGACGACGTCCGCAGCGGCCGTATCGACGGCCGGTCGGTCACCCTGCCGCTGAACACCAACCCGCGCGCCAAGATGAACGAGGTCAAGGACGGCTTCGTCAAACTCATCTGCCGCCAGCACACGGGCATCGTGCTGGGCGGCGTCATCGTCGGTCCGCGCGCCAGCGAGCTCATCCTGGCCGTGTCCGTGGCCGTCCAGCAGCGCCTGACGGTGGACGACCTCGCGCACACCTTCGCGGTGTACCCGTCGCTGTCCGGCAGCGTCACCGAGGCCGCCCGCTCGCTCATGCTCGCCTCCCCCGAGTAGCCCCGAGCCTCCGACCGCTCTGGAACGACGGGGCTCTCCGTGTGCGCGGCCAGGACGTCCACGGCGGGCCCCGCCCATATGCGAAACGGATACCGAAGGCCGTAGGATCCGGTCATGATCTGTCCCAAGTGCCAAGGCCACATGCGTACCTTCGACCGGCACGGCGTCCACATCGAGCGTTGTGAGGGCTGTCAGGGCATCTTCCTGGACCGGGGAGAGCTGGAGGCCATCGCCAACGCCGAGCAGCGGCACTACGGCGTCGTCCCGCCCGACCCCTCCGCGCCCCCGACTCCGCCCCCGCCGCCGCCCGCCTACCCGGCCCAGGGCGGCTACCCGGCCCAGGGGGGCTACCCGCCTCGCGGTGGCTACGGCGGCTACAAGGACTCCCCGCGTCCCTACGGCGGCTACAAGGACTCGCCCCGCCCCTTCGGCGGCTACAAGGACTCGCCCCGACCCTACGGCCGGAAGCGGCGCAAGAGCTTCCTCGAAGACCTCTTCGACTGAGGCGGCGGTGCATCCGCTGATCTGTACGCACTGCGGTGCGTGGAACGACGTCCCCGACACGAGTGCGGGGGCGTCGGTCCTGTTGTGCGCGGACTGCGGCCGGACCCGGCCCTTCCAGCGGCGACCGCTGTACTGCGTGTCCGGTCCCAGCGGCACCGGGAAGTCGACCATCGCCGGGCTGCTGCTGGAACGGCTCCAGGACCGGTTCGTCGTCCTCGAACAGGACCTGCTGTGGGTGGGCGGGCTGCGCGATCCCGCCGACGACCACCGCCTGTTCCGCTCCACCTGGCTGCGCACGGCCGCGATGGTGCAGCAGAACGGGCGTCCGGTCGTGCTGTGCGGGACGGTCGTCCCGCCGGAGTTCGAGCCGCTGCCCGAGCGGGCCCTGTTCACCGACGTGCACTACCTCGCGCTGACCTGTGATCCCGGGGTCCTGGCCGCACGGCTGCGGTCCCGTCCGGCCTGGCGCGGATGGGACGAGGAGCGCATCGCCGAGACGTTGGACTTCGCCGACTGGGTGGTGGAGGAGGCCGACCGCCTCACGCCGCCGCTGACCCTGTTGGACACCACCACGGCAGGGCCCGAGCACACCGCGGCCGAGGTCGCCGACTGGGTCGAGCGGCGGGACGCCGCGGCCGGACGGCGGTCCCCGGTGTAACGGGTGCTCCCGCGACACGACGACGGCCCCGGGAAGCCCCGGGGCCGCGTGCGTCATACGGGTGCGTAGCGGTCAGAAGTCGAAGCCGCCGAAGTCGCCGAAGTCTCCGCCGCCCATGTCGCCGCCACCGAAGTCGCCGCCCATGTCTCCGCCGCCCATGTCGCCGCCCATCATGCCGCCGCCGAGCATCGACCCCATCATGGAGCCCATCATCATGCCGGTGAACATGCCCATCATCATGTCCATCCCGAAGTAGCCGCCGGCGTAGGGCGAGTAGGCCGGGCCCGCGTCGTAGTAGGGCCGGCGCTCGCCGTCGACCTCGACCAGGCGCACGTCGGGCTGTCCGCCCGTGCGCACCGCCTGGGCACAGGCGTCGCACGCCGTGACCGACCTCGGGGAGCCGCCGGGAGGGGCCCAGTCGACGTCGGTGGTGGACGGGCCGTGCTGCGGATTGAAGAAGCAGGGGCCGCGCCGCGCGGGCACCTCCTCGCCGTTCATCCGCGCCCGGGTGGCCGTCATGTAGTAGCGGCCGTCCTCCAGCGCGCTGGTCACCATCCGCACCTGGTCGGGTTCCTGGATGGTGTCGAGCAGCGACTTGGCCTGGTCATAGGAGTCCATGGCCCGCGAGTAGTCGGTGCGGGTGTCGTCGTCGACCGCGGAGACGTCGATCTCCAGCCGCGCGACGTCCTCGCCCAGCCGGACCACGTCCTCTGTGGCCATCTGCTTGATCTCGGCGAGCTGTTTGGCCTTCTCTGCGGCGCGCTTCTTGCGCTGGTTGTAGACGAACCAGCCGCCGCCCGCGACGAGCAGCACGAGGACGGCGAGCAGCACGACGCCGGAGGTGACGCCCCCGGTGGGGGCCTCCTGCGTCTCGGCCGCGGCCTCGGGCATCGCCGTCAGGGTGTCGATGGGGTTGGGCGGGTCACCGCCGTTGGCGAGGGACTCCGCGCGGATCGCGTCGGTGTCCTCGATGTTGGGAGAGACGACGAAGAAGTTCTCCGAACCGGACAGCACCCCGTACACGCCGTCACCGACCTCGTCCATGACGGGATTCATGAACTCTTCCACCCCGGCGGCGGACGTGGCGTTGCCCTCCGGGACGAAGACGTAGTACACGGGGACGTCCGCCTCGGCCGAGGCCGACTCCAGGGCTCCGATGTCGGAGTCGGGGACCGTGGTGATGCTGGGATCGATGAAGACACCGTCGTTCTCCAGCTCGTCGACGATGTCCTGTGTCGGGGGCAGCCCGTCCTGGGTGTCCGCCGCGGCGGGCACCACCGAGGCGGACACCACCGCCGCCGCGAGTCCGGCGGTCAGCACTGTGGGTGTTACCAAGCGGCGCAACATGTCGTTCCTCTCGCCTCCCTCGTCCAATAGGGACGAACGAGGCACCTGGACAGTTCCCGTCGCCGTCAGTGTCTCACCGTACGGACACGCGCGACGGCCCGCCGGAGGAGTCCGGCGGGCCGTCGCGGTCGTGTCGGGACGGGCCCCGTGTCGAGCGGGGTCAGGCCGTGCCGGACCCGGCCGTCTCCTTCTTCTCGGACGTCCCGGACGCGGTGGCGCCGGGGTCCTCGTCCGCGGCCCCGGCGGCCTCGGCGTCGGTACCGGTCCCGGCCTGGACGGTGTCCGGCTCCTCGTCGAGCGGCACGAAGCCGGTCACGCCGCGGGGGGCGTGGTAGCGGGCCACGTCCATGATGCCCTCGCGCTTGGCCACGATGGCCGGGATGAACGCCTGACCGGCCACGTTGGTGGCGGTGCGGCCCATGTCCAGGATCGGGTCGACGGCGAGCAGCAGGCCGACGCCCTCCAGGGGCAGGCCCACGGTGGACAGGGTCAGGGTCAGCATGACGGTCGCGCCGGTGGTGCCCGCGGTGGCGGCCGAGCCGATGACCGAGACGAACACGATCAGCAGGTAGTCGGTGATCCCCAGGTCGATGCCGAAGAACTGGGCGACGAAGATCGCCGAGATCGCCGGGTAGATCGCGGCGCACCCGTCCATCTTGGTGGTCGCGCCGAAGGGCACCGCGAACGCGGAGTAGTGGCGGGGGACGCCGAAGTTCTGCTCGGCGACCCGCTGGGTCACGGGCAGCGTGCCCATGGAGGAGCGGGACACGAAGCCGAGCTGGGCGGCGGGCCACACACCCGTCAGGTACTTGAGCGGGGAGAGCCCGTTGGCGAGGGCGAGCAGCGGGTAGACGACGAACACCACGAGGGCCAGGCCGACGTAGATGGTGACGGAGAACTGTCCGAGCGCGCCGATGGTGGTCCAGCCGTAGCTGTAGACCGCGTTGCCCAGCAGGCCGACGGTGCCGATCGGGGCCAGGCGGATGACCCACCACAGGGCCTTGAGCACGACGTCCAGGGCCGAGGCGGTGAAGTTGATGAAGGGCTCGGCGGACTTGCCGACCTTCACCGCGGCGATGCCCAGGACCACGGCGATCACGATGAGCTGCAGGGCGTTGAACGACAGCGAGGTCGACAGCGAGCCGTCGTCGGCGGCCGAGGTGCTCGCGGCCAGGCCGAGGAAGTTCGCCGGGACGATGCTCTCGATGAACGCCAGCCAGGAGCCGGTGGTGCTGGGCTCGGCGGCGGTGGAGGCGTCCACCGCGCTGTTGAGGCCCGGGCGGAAGACCAGGCCGAGCGTGATGCCGATCGCGACCGCGATCAGGGCGGTGATGGCGAACCACAGCAGCGTCTTCCAGGCCAGCCGGGCGGCGTTGGCGACGTTGCGCAGGTTGGCGATCGAGGAGATGACGGCGAGGACGATCAGCGGCGGCACGATCGTGCGCAGCAGGGAGACGAAGGTCGAGCCGACGGTCTGCAGGGTGACGGCGAGCCAGTTCGGCTCACCGTCGCCGGTGGTGCCGAGCTGGAGGGCGACGACGCCCAGGAGGAGGCCGAGGACCAGGCCGGTCAGGACCTGGGCGGCGAACGGGAAGCGTGGACGCTTGCGCTTGACGGTGGTCTGCGCGGACACGGCAGGTGACTCCATTGGTGGTGGAAGGCGGCCGGGCGCGGGTGAACGACGGCGCGGTCGGCGCCGTGGGACGGAAGGGCCCGGCTCAGGGGATGGGGCGGATCACCGCGGGAGGGTGATCTGGGGGTGGGTACGGGTGTGCGGCGCGCAGCCCGGACGGGCGCGCGTGGACCTAGCTACACGCGTGGCTGTCGAAGCGGCACAGGTCGATGTGCCACCTTCGCGTCAGTCCCCAGATGTTCGTCACAATGGAGAACAATAACCGTGGTTCCTTATTTGTTCCATACGGTCATGGGATGAATCTTAGTGCCAGGGGTCCGCAGCGCCCGTGTGGCGGGCGTCCTGGCGCCAGAGGGCCACGGGAGTGCGGCGAGGATCACCCTCGGCGCGACCTCGGGTGAGACAATCCAGGAAAACACCGTGACGGGGTGACAGAGATGGCTACCGTGGGCGACGAGAACGATCCGACGACCGGAGGCAGCGACATGTCTGTTCCAACCGTGGCCGAGCGCCCGGTCTCCGAGTTCGGCGAGGTGAGGCTCCCCATGCCCCCGCAGGAGGGTTTCACCGCCGACGACCTCGACCGCATCCCGGATCTTCCGCCGCACACCGAACTCATCGACGGAAGCCTTGTACTCGTGAGCCCTCAGAGGCTGTTCCACATGCTGTTCCTCGAACTGTTGGGAGACGAGCTGAAGGCTCACGCCCCCAGCGGTCTTCGGCTGGGGAGGGAGTTCTCGGTCAAACTCGCCGAGCGCCAGCGGCCGGAACCGGACCTGATGCTGGTCAAGAGGGACGCCTTCAAGAAACTGGGCCAGACATGGTTTCCGCCCGATGCAGTGGAACTCGCGGTGGAGGTGGTCTCGCCGGAGTCGGAGATCAGGGACAGGGAACGTAAGCCTGAGCTCTATGCCCGTGCAGGAGTCCCTTTCTTCTGGAGAGTCGAGCAGGACGGGGACGACGCGGTGGTCTTCGAGTACGAGAAGGACCCGGCCAGCCCATCCGGCGACTACGGTCGGCCGACAGTCCACCGGGGGATACTCAAGACTTCCGCTCCCGTGAAGCTGGAGTTCGATCTGACCGACATCCTTCAGCGCTGACCTGGAACGTCGGAGGGGGAGGCACCGGTTTCCCGGTGCCTCCCCCTCCTGACGGGTTACGCGTCCTTGATCTCGCAGACCACCGCGCCGTTGCCGATGGTCTCGCCCGCGGCGATCTTCAGCCCGGTGACCGTGCCCGCCTTGTGGGCGGTCAGCGGCTGCTCCATCTTCATGGCCTCGATGACCACGACCGTGTCGCCCTCGGAGACCTGGGCGCCCTCCTCGGCGACCAGCTTGACCACGGTGCCCTGCATCGGCGAGACCAGCGCGTCACCGCTGACCGCGGCGGCGCCCGACCCGCCCTTGCGCGAGGTGCGCTTGCGGCGCGCACCGCCCGCCTGGCCCGGAGCCGCCGCGGCCGAGGCGCCCAGGCCCGCGGGCAGCACCACGTCCAGGCGCTTGCCGCCCACCTCCACGGTGACCGTCTCGCGCTCGGCCGCACCGGCCTCGCCGGGCGTGCCCGTCCACGGAGCGATGGTGTTGTCGAACTCCGTCTCGATCCACCGCGTGTAGACCCCGAACTCCTGCTCCGGGTCGGTCGGCGCGAACGCCGGGTCGGACACGACCGCCTGGTGGAACGGCAGGACCGTGGGCATCCCGCCCACGGTGAACTCCGCCAGCGCCCGGCGGGACCGCTGCAGCGCCTCGGTACGGGTCCGCCCCGACACGATCAGCTTGGCGACCATGGAGTCGAAGGCCTGCGGAACGGTGAAGCCCGCCTCGCAGCCGGTGTCCACCCGCACGCCCGGCCCGCCCGGCAGGGACAGCTCGGTGATGGTGCCCGGCGCGGGCATGAAGCCCCGGCCCGCGTCCTCGGCGTTGATCCGGAACTCGAAGGAGTGCCCGCGCACCTCGGGGTCGGTGAAGCCCAGCTCCTCGCCGTCGGCGACCCGGAACATCTCCCGGACCAGGTCCACGCCCGTGACCTCCTCGGTCACCGGGTGCTCGACCTGGAGCCGGGTGTTGACCTCCAGGAAGGAGATCGTGCCGTCCACCCCGACCAGGAACTCACAGGTGCCCGCGCCCACGTACCCGGCCTCGGCCAGGATGGCCTTGGACGCCGCGTACAGCTTCGCGTTCTGCTCCGGGCTCAGGAACGGGGCCGGAGCCTCCTCCACGAGCTTCTGGTGGCGGCGCTGCAGCGAGCAGTCCCGGGTGGAGACCACCACGACGTTGCCGTGCGTGTCGGCCAGGCACTGGGTCTCCACGTGGCGGGGCCGGTCCAGGTAGCGCTCCACGAAGCACTCCCCGCGCCCGAACGCGGTGACGGCCTCGCGCACCGCCGACTCGTAGGCGTCCGCGACCTCCGCCAGGGTGTGGGCGACCTTGAGGCCGCGACCGCCGCCTCCGAAGGCGGCCTTGATCGCGATGGGCAGCCCGTGCTCCTCGGCGAAGGCCACCACCTCCTCGGCCGACTCCACCGGGTCGGGCGTGCCGGCCACCAGCGGGGCACCGACCTTCTGCGCGATGTGGCGGGCCTGGACCTTGTCGCCCAGGGCCGTGATCGCGGACGGGGGCGGGCCGATCCAGGTGAGCCCGGCGTCGATGACGGCCTGGGCGAAGTCGGCGTTCTCGGCCAGGAAGCCGTAGCCGGGGTGGACCGCGTCGGCACCCGACTCGGCCGCCACGGCCAGCAGCTTGGCGATGTCGAGGTAGGAGTCGGCCGGGGTGGACCCGCCCAGGGCGTGGGCCTCGTCGGCGACCTTGACGTGCAGCGCGTCGAGGTCGGGTTCGGCGTAGACGGCGACGCTGCCCAGGCCGGCGTCGCGGCAGGCGCGGGCGATCCGGACGGCGATCTCGCCGCGGTTGGCGATCAGAACTTTACGCACGGTGGGAAATCCTCCTGCTGTGGCGTGGGACGGTCACACGCCGGACGCTCGACGAGTCGGTGCTGGGTTCGAGGGGCACGGGGCGTCACCGCAGGCTCCGGCGCCAGGCGCCGGGGCCGGGGTGCAGCCGGGTCCGCAGCCCCGGCGAGCGGTCCCGCCAGCCGGAGGCGGGCGCGGTGCGCACGGGTGCCTCGGCGGCCCCGGCCGCGGCCGCGCGTGCGCTGAGCACGGCGGTGAGCGCCGCGAGCTCCTCGGCGGTCGGTTCGCCCCGGACCACGACCAGGTGGGGCGGGTTCTCGTGCCCGGTCACAGCGGAATGTTCCCGTGCTTCTTGGGCGGCAGCTGCTCACGCTTGTTGCGCAGTGCCCTGAGCGCCTTGGCGACCTGGTCGCGGGTCTCGGACGGCATGATGACGCCGTCCACATAGCCGCGCTCGGCCGCCGCATAGGGGTTGAGCAGCGTGTCCTCGTACTCGCCGACCAGCCGCGTGCGCTCGGCCTCGACGTCGTCGGCCTCGGCCAGCGTGCGCCGGTGCAGGATGTTGACCGCGCCCTGGGCGCCCATGACCGCGATCTGCGCGGTCGGCCACGCCAGGTTGACGTCGGCGCCCAGGTGCTTGGACCCCATCACGTCGTAGGCGCCGCCGAAGGCCTTGCGGGTGATCACGGTGATGAGCGGGACCGTGGCCTCGGCGTAGGCGTACAGGAGCTTGGCCCCCCGGCGGATGATGCCGTCCCACTCCTGGTCGGTCCCGGGCAGGAACCCGGGCACGTCCACGAAGGTCAGGACGGGGATGTTGAACGCGTCGCAGGTCCGCACGAAGCGCGCGGCCTTCTCGGAGGCGTCGATGTCCAGGCAGCCGGCGAAGCTCATCGGCTGGTTGGCGACCACACCGACGGACTGGCCGTCCACACGTCCGAAGCCCACCACGATGTTGGTGGCGAACAGGGCGTGGACCTCCAGGAAGTCGCCGTCGTCCAGCACCGCCTCCACGACCTGCTTCATGTCGTAGGGCTGGTTCGCCGAGTCCGGGATGAAGGCGTCCAGCGCCAGGTCGGTCTCGGTCGCCTCCGCGCCCCCGGGGGACTCCGCGGGCAGGACCGGCACCTCCTCCAGGTTGTTGTCCGGCAGGTGCGAGAGCAGGGTCCGGACGTAGTCGATGGCGTCCTGCTCGTCGGCGCCCATGTAGTGGGCCACCCCGGACCGGGTGTTGTGGGTGCGCGCTCCGCCGAGCTCCTCCATCGACACGTCCTCGCCGGTGACCGTCTTGATGACGTCCGGGCCGGTGATGAACATCTGGGAGGTCTCGTCGACCATGACGACGAAGTCGGTCAGGGCGGGGGAGTAGACGTGCCCTCCGGCCGCCGCACCCATGATCAGGGAGATCTGCGGGATGACGCCGGAGGCGTGGGTGTTGCGCTTGAAGATCTCGGCGTACAGCCCCAGCGCGACCACCCCCTCCTGGATGCGCGCGCCGCCGCCCTCGTTGATGCCCACCACGGGGCACCCGTTGGTGAGGGCGTGGTCGAGCACCTTGCAGATCTTCTCGCCGTAGACCTCGCCCAGCGATCCGCCGAAGACGGTGACGTCCTGGCTGAAGACCGCGACGGGGCGTCCGTCGACCGTGCCGTGGCCGGTGACGACGCCGTCGCCGTAGGGGCGGTTGCGGTCCAGTCCGAAGTTGGTGGATCGGTGTCGGGCCAGGGCGTCGAACTCCACGAACGAGCCGGGATCGAGGAGTGCGTCGATCCGCTCGCGTGCGGTCATCTTGCCTTTGGCGTGCTGTTTCTCGACGGCTCGCGCGGACCCGGCATGGACGGCTTCATACCTGCGCCGTTGCAGGTCGGCGAGCTTGCCCGCGGTGGTGTGGATGTCGATCTCAGCCGCGGACAGCGGTTCAGGGGCTTCGTTGGCCATAACAGCTCAGGTTAGCCCGCGGGCGCCGACGGCCGGGCACCTGGCCCACGGTTTCCCGGGGGCCCGCACGGCGCGGTCCACGTGCGGCGACACCTCCGGGGCACACGCGGAATGGTCAGCCCCAGATCCGAAAACGGCGTGATCGAATGTTCATGGCGGGCTGGACGCAACAATTATTAACGTGTTGGTAAAACCGTCAAAATACACCCCCGCGCACCGGCCCACGTGCACGATCTCTGTATGGTCGGGCCTATGACAGCGGTAAGCGCAGAACGCGACAGTGCCCGACAGGAAGTCCCCGAGCAGCTCCGGAATGACGTCAAACTTCTCGGAGAGATGCTCGGAACGGTCCTCGCCGAAAGCGGCGGAGCGGACCTGCTCTCCGACGTCGAACGGCTCAGGCACGCCGTGATCGGTGCCCGGGACGGCGCGGTCACCACGGAGGAGATCACCGAGATCGTCGCGGCGTGGCCGCTGGAGCGCGCCAAGCAGGTCGCTCGGGCGTTCACGGTCTACTTCCACCTGGCGAACCTGGCCGAGGAACACCAGCGCATGCGCGCCCTGCGCGAACGCGACGACGCCGCGAACCCGCCCCGGGAGTCGCTCGCGGCGGCCGTGCGCGCCATCCGCGAGGCCGACGGCGGAGAGGAGCGGCTCGACGAACTGATCGCGGGGATGGAGTTCCACCCCGTGCTCACCGCGCACCCCACCGAGGCCCGCCGCCGCGCCGTCTCCACCTCCATCCTGCGGATCAGCGCCCAGCTGGACGCCTGGCACGCCTCCCACGAGGGCAGCTCCGCCGCCGCCGAGGCGCACCGGCGCCTGCTGGAGGAGATCGACCTCCTCTGGCGCACCTCGCAGCTGCGCTACACCAAGCTCGACCCGCTCGACGAGGTGCGCACCGCGCTCGCGGCGTTCGACGAGACGATCTTCGACGTCATCCCGCACGTGTACCGGACGCTCGACACGGCCGTCGACCCCGAGGGAACCGGTGTCCGCCCCCCGCGCGCGACCCCGTTCGTGCGCTACGGCACCTGGATCGGCGGCGACCGCGACGGCAACCCGTTCGTCACCGCCGAGGTGACACGCGAGGCCATGAACATCCAGTCCGAGCACGTGCTGATCGGCCTGGAGAGGTCCTGCGACCGCGTCGCGCGCACCCTCACCGCGTACTCGAACCTCACTCCGGCCGCCCCGGCCCTGCTCGACGCGCTCACCAGCGGCAAGGCGGGCCATCCCGCGCTGATGGCGCAGATCACCAGGCGTTCGCCCAACGAGCCGCACCGCCAGCTCCTGCTGCTGGCCGCGGCCAGGCTGCGCGCCACCCGTGAGCGCGACGCCGACCTGGCCTACCCGGACGCCGACGCCTTCCTCGCCGACCTGCGCCTGGTCCAGGACTCGCTCGTGGCGGCCGGCGCCGTCCGCCAGGCCTACGGCGAGCTCCAGCACCTCATCTGGCAGGCGCAGACCTTCGGTTTCCACCTGGCCGAACTGGAGATCCGCCAGCACAGCGAGGTCCACGCGGCCGCGCTCGCCGAACTGCGGGCCGGCGGACCGCGCTCGGAGCGCACCGAAGAGGTCCTGGACACCATCCGGGTGATCGCCTGGATCCAGGAGCGCTTCGGCGTGGAGGCGTGCCGCCGCTACATCGTCAGCTTCACCCGGTCGGCCGAGGACATCGAGGCCGTGTACGACCTGGTCGAGTACGCGCTGGGGGAGCGGCGGCGGATCGTCCTGGACGTCATCCCGCTGTTCGAGACCGGCGCCGACCTGGACGCCTCGCCGCACGTGCTCGACGGCATGCTCAAGCTGCCCCAGGTGCAGCGGCGGCTCGCGGAGTCCGACCGGCGGGTCGAGGTCATGCTGGGCTACAGCGACTCCGCCAAGGACGTCGGCCCGGTGAGCGCGACCCTGCGCCTGTACGACGCCCAGGCGCGCCTGGCGGCGTGGGCGGCCGAGCACGACGTGCGCCTGACCCTCTTCCACGGCCGCGGCGGCTCCCTCGGCCGCGGCGGCGGTCCGGCCAGCCGCGCCCTGCTCGCGCAGGCGCCCGGGTCCGTGGGCGGCCGCTTCAAGGTGACCGAGCAGGGCGAGGTCATCTTCGCCCGCTACGGCCAGGCGGCGATCGCCCGCCGCCACGTGGAACAGGTCGGCCACGCGGTGCTGATGGCCTCCACCGACGACGTGCAGGAGCGCGAGCGCGCCGCCGCCGAGCGGTACCGGCCCCACGCCGACCGCATCGCGGCCGCCGCCCAGGAGGCGTACCTGGAGCTCATCAACACCGAGGAGTTCGCGGTGTGGTTCTCCCGGGTCAGCCCGCTGGAGGAGCTGGGCGAGCTGCGACTGGGCTCGCGCCCGGCACGCCGCGGCGCCGCCCGCGGGCTCGGCGACCTGCGCGCCATCCCGTGGGTGTTCGCGTGGACGCAGACCCGCGTCAACCTGCCCGGCTGGTTCGGTCTGGGCACCGGCCTGGCCGCGGTGGAGGACCTGGACGTCCTGCGGGCCGCCTACCGCGAGTGGCCGATGTTCGCGTCGCTGCTGGACAACGCGGAGATGAGCCTGGCCAAGACCGACCGCACCATCGCCGAGCGGTACCTCGCGCTGGGCGGCCGTGAGGAGCTGAGCGAGCGCGTCCTGGCCGAGTACGACCGCACGCGCGACCTCGTGCTCAAGGTGACCGGTCACAGCCGCCTGCTGGAGAACCGCGCCGTGCTCTCGCGCGCCGTGGACCTGCGCAACCCGTACGTGGACGCGCTCTCGCACCTGCAGCTGCGGGCCCTGGAGGCCCTGCGCGGCGAGGAGGCCGACTCCCTGTCGGAGCAGGACCAGCAGCACCTGGAGCGGCTGCTCCTGCTGTCGGTCAACGGCGTGGCCGCCGGACTGCAGAACACCGGCTGACCGCTCGCGCGGAACCCGTGATCCGCTGCGCCCCCGTACCCGTCCGGGTGCGGGGGCGCCGTCGTGCCGTTCGTGGGACGGACTCCGGTCAGGCCGGGAACCCGGAGGTGTCCAGCGTGAGGTCGAACGGCTCGGGCAGGTGGATCTCCTTGCCGAACGGGACCTTGGTGATGTCGGTGTACCGACCGTCCTCGGGGCTGGAGAAGAGCGTGACTTCTCCACGCCCGGTGGTGAGGTCCCAGCGGTCCACCAGGAGATACAGGGGAATGTGTGCGTGCGCGTAACCCCGGAGCTTGGCCTTGCGGTCCCTGTCCGCCGTGCTTTTCGACGTGACCTCGACCACAAGGAGAGCGTCGGCGGCGGAATGCTCGTGGGCGCGGTCCAAGATCCGGCCCGGAAGGATCACCAGGTCCGGTATGTACAGACCGCCGTGTGCCGGGATGCGCAGGTCGATGTTCTGGTGAACAGTGCACTCGCTGATTCGGCTCCCGTCGCGGAACTTCTCGCGAAAGAGGCGTGTCTGGAGCTGGTCGATGATCTCGCTGTGTTCGTCCTCGGGGGGAGTGACGATGTGGATGTCGCCTTCGATGATCTCGGCCCGCCAGCCCTCGGGCAGGTCCAACTGTTCCCAGGCGCGCAACACGACTTCCCAGTGGGACGGCACGGTGTCCACCACTGTCTCCGCTTCTGCTTCCGCTTCCGCGATACTCATCTGCCGCGTCACCTCCGGTCACCGAACGTAGCAACCCACGATCATCGCTGTGCTGGTTTCAGGGTAACCGGGGGCCTTCCGGGGCACATCGGTTTCCGGTGCGGGTTCCGGCGCTGCTGTAATGGAGGCATGCCGAGTGACACCGAAACCTTCCCGCGCCCGCCCCTCGACGCCGAGGCGCTCAGCGCCGCACTCGTCCGGCCCGGCGGGATGTGGCGCGGCGTCGAGGTGGTGCCCGCCGTGGGATCGACCAACTCCGAACTGGTCGCCCGCTCCGGGCGGGGCGCACCGCACGGCAGTGTTCTGGTGACCGAGCACCAGACCGCCGGACGGGGTCGCCTGGGGCGCGTGTTCACCACGCCGGACCGGGCGGCGCTGACCTTCTCCGTCCTGCTGCGCCCCCGGGTACCGACCAACGCGCTGGGGTGGATCCCGGTGATCATGGGCGTGGCCGCGGTCGTGGCCGTACGGCGGGTGACCGGCGTGGCGGCCGTGCTGAAGTGGCCCAACGACGTCCTCGTCCCCGCCGCGGAGCGCGCCGGGGGCTTCGGGGACGCTGGGGAGGCCGGAGGCCACGGGATCGCCGAGAACGACGGCAAGCTCGCGGGCATCCTGTCCGAGGCGGACTTCTCCGCCCCGGACTCGCTGGGGGTGGTCGTGGGCATCGGCCTCAACGTCTCCCAGGACCGTTCCGAGCTGCCCGTGGACACCGCGGTCTCCCTCCGCGGGGAGGGCGCCATCGACCTGAACCGGGGCCGCCTGCTCACCGAGCTGCTGCGCGAGTTCGAGGAGCTCTACACCCCCTGGTCGGCCGCCGGCGGCGACGCCGGCGCGTGCGGCCTGGCGGCGGCCTACCGTGAACTCTGCGTGACCATCGGCCGTAGGGTCCGTGTCCACCTGCCCGGCGACGGACTCCTGGAGGGGGTCGCCGCCGGCGTCGACGGCGACGCCCGCCTGCTGGTCGACGGCCCCGAGGGGCGGACCGCGCTGAGCGCGGGCGACGTCGTCCACGTGCGTCCGGGGGGCTGAGGGCCTCCCCGCGGTTGTCCACAAGCGGCCTTCGGCGCCCTCCCGCGCCGGGGCGGCTTGTGCCATGATCACCGTTATGGCTATCGCGGACCGATATCTCTCCGACGACGAGGAACTCGTCCACGTCGTCCGCCAGCACTGGACCGTTCTGGTGGGCGAGTTCGTGGCGCTGCTGCTCATCGTCGCTGTCGTCGGAGCCGCGCTGTGGTTCGTCCCGTGGGACCAGGACTGGAGCCTGGCCGCGATGGCCGTGGTACTGGGCGTCGGGCTGGTCGCCGCGATCGTCTTCTGGCTCGTCCCCCTGCTCCAGTGGTCGACCACCGTCTACATCCTCACCAACCAGCGCCTGATGATGCGCGACGGCATCGTGTCCAGACAGGGGCGGGACATCCCCCTCAGCAGGGTCAACGACGTCTCCTTCGCCATCTCGCTCTGGGAACGCCTCATGCGGTACGGAACGTTGTCCGTACAGTCGGCGTCCGAGCAGGAGGGCATGGTCCTGCGTCGGGTGCCGAGACCCCAGTGGTTCCAGTCCGAGATCTACCGCCAGGTCAACGCCGTCCACACGGTCCGGAGACCGGACGTTCCCCCGGACTCCAGGGAATGACCGGCCGCCCCCGGTGAGCGCCCACCCCCTCGCGGGGAGTAACCGCGGGCGTAAACTGGTACGGAGCCGGTCCCGCACCGTCGGCCGGATGACGAAGTGCTCGCTCCCCACGACCGTGGGGACGGTCCTGTGAAAGAGAACGAATGCCGTCGCGTCCTGACCCGAAAGCGATCGAAACCGTCCTGCTCGGCGGTGAAGCGGTCTACACCAGGGAACAGGCGATCGAACTCGCCGGTGCCGAGCCCGAACTCGCCGGGCGCGTCTGGCGCGCTCTGGGCTTCCCCGCCCTGGGCGACGACTCCGTCATCTTCGCCGAGAGCGACGTCGAGGCCCTGCGCATCACCAACTCGCTCCTGCAGGAAGGCGTGCTGGACGAGGAGGGCGTGGTCCGCTTCGCCCGTGCCATGGGGCAGACGATGGCGCGGCTGGCCGACTGGCAGACCAGCATCCTGAGCACCCTCATCTTCAAGGACGGCGACACCTCCGCCGCCAGCCCGCTGATGAACCACGTCAAGGAGCTGCTGCCGGACGTCGAGCGGCTGCTGCTGCACATCTGGCGCCGCCAACTCGCCGCGTCCACCGCCCGCACGCTCGCGGTGATGTCCAACGGCGACGACGTCGTCCCCAACTACTACCCGCTGATCGTCGGGTTCGCCGACCTCGTCTCCTTCACCACCCTCAGCCGCGAGCTCGACGAGGTCGAGCTGGCCGAGGTCGTGGAGGGCTTCGAGGCCACCGCGGCGGACATCGTCGCCTCCGGTGGCGGACGCGTGGTCAAGACGCTCGGCGACGAGGTCCTCTACGTCGCCGACGCCCCCCAGCAGGCCGCCGACATCGCGTTGCGCCTGGCCTCGGGGGTCAAGACGCACGTGGAGGTGCCCGACGTCAGAGTCGGCGTGGCCTACGGTCCGGTCCTGACCCTGCACGGGGACGTCTTCGGCACCACCGTCAACCGCTCCAGCCGCCTGACCTCCTTCGCCCGGCCCGGCACCGTCCTCATCGACGACGCCCTGGCCGAGAGCCTCACCGACGACGACGATCTCCAGGTGGTCAAGGTCCGGGCGCGTCACGCGCACGGCCTCGGGCTCATCCAGCCCTACGCCCTGCGCCGCAACTTCGAGCCCGGCGGGCACTGAGGCGGGGATACGCGTGTGCGGGCCCGGTCCGGGAGATAAGGTCGACGTGGCAGGACCAGCAGGACTGGGGTATCTCCCGGTCATCTCCTCTGACGTCAGGTGGTGAACCCGTGCGTGACTCCTCCTCCGTCCAGCGCCTCCGGACCTCCGGCATCTTCAGCCTGGAGGGCGGCGAGTTCGACGTCGAGAACAACGTGTGGATCGTGGGCGACCGCGAGCACGCGATCGTCATCGACGCGGCCCACGACCACGAGGCCATCGCCCGAGGGCTGGGCGACCGCGAACTGATGGCCATCGTGTCCACCCACGGGCACAGCGACCACGTCGACGCGGCGGTCGCCCTGGCCGACCTCACCGACTCGCCCATCCTGCTCCACCCCGACGACGCCGAGCTGTGGCACCAGGTCCATCCCGCGCGGGAGCCCGACGCCCCCCTGCTGCACGGCGAGGTGCTGCGGGTCGGCGGCATCGAGCTGTCGGTCCTGCACACGCCGGGACACACCCCGGGCGGAGTGAGCCTGTACGCGGCCGACCTCGGCGTGGTCTTCACCGGCGACACGCTCTTCCCCGGCGGACCGGGGGCGACGGGTCAGCCGTTCTCGGACTTCCCCACGATCATCGCCTCCATCCGCGACCACCTCGTGGTCCTGCCGGGGGAGACGGTCGTCCACCCCGGGCACGGTGAGTCCACGACCATCGCCGAGGCCGCCGCCCACCTGGACGACTGGGCCTCCCGGGGCTTCTGACCCGGGTCACCTCCCGATGGTCGGCGCTCCCGCGCGACGGGCCGCGCCGCCGCCCCCATCCGTGTGAGCGATCCACTGGGCACGGTCCCTGACACGCCGCATGGCGTGCCAGGCTCACTGACTAAAGAAATCTGTACTGTCACCGAAGAGCATTGTCGCGATCGTAAAGAGCTGTTAGATTCACCACCGTGGTGAACGACGCGTCCTCCGCCGGTATCGGCGCCCGGCTCCGCCGCCGCAGGCGAGCCCTCCAGCTCACGCTTCGGGACGTGGCCGACCGGTCCGGACTGACCGAGGGCTACCTCTCGCAGATCGAACGCGACCAGGCCAACGCGAGCGTGCGCGCCCTCCAACGACTGTGCGCGGTCCTCAAGCTCAATGTCGGAGACCTCTTCGACCAGGAGGCGGCCTCGGCCAGCGCCGTCCTGCGCTTCCGCGACACCCGCGGCATGGCCTTCGGCGAGGGCGCGACCAAGGTCAAGCTCACGCCGTCCGCCTTCGACCACCTCGAAGTCCTCCTCGGCCACTTCACCCCGGGCGGTTCCACCGGAGTGGAGCCCTACACCCACGGCGACTCCGAGGAACTGCTCCTGGTCCTGTCCGGCGAGGTGGAGGTGCTGGTCGGCGACCAGCGCCACCGGCTCGGCGCCCTCGACTCCGTCCACTACCGCAGCAGCCAGTCGCACCGTGTCGTGGAGACGTCCGGACGCGACGAGGCCAGGGTGCTCTGGGCCATCGCCCCGCCCACGTACTGAGCACCGCGACCGGTTCGGCACGCGGTCACCTTCCGGCCGCCCGCCGTCCGGGCCGTCGGCGCACACGACGGGAGACACCGATGACCACCTATCGCAACGGCGAGGTCTCGCACTGGATGCGGGCGTCAGGGCCGCCGGCCGCGACGGCCGCCGAACCTTCCCGGCCACCGTCCACGAGCGCCTCCGCGCCGCCCGCCGGCCCCTGCGCGGCGGTCCCCGACCGCGGGTCCGCGCCGCTTCCCGACGAGCCGCAGGACCTCGTCGTCGTCGGCGGCGGACTGACCGGCCTGTGGGCCGCCTACCAGGCCGCCGTCGAGGACCCGGACCGGACCATCACCGTGCTGGAGGCCGAGCACGTCGGCTACGGCGCCTCCGGACGCAACGGCGGCTGGATGTCCACGCTGCTGCCCGGCAACCGCGCCGTCTACGCCAGGGCCGCGCGCGCACGCGGCCTCGACGGCGTCGCCGAGGTCAGCGCCTTCCAGCGCCGGATGAACGCGACCATCGACGACACCCTGCGCGTCCTGGCGGAGGAGGGCATCGACGCGGACCAGCACCAGGGCGGCCACCTCCAGATCGCGACCACCCCCGCCGCGCTGAGACGGCTGGAGCGGGCGCACGCCGCGCACCTCGCCCACGGCTACCGCGCGTCGGAACTCGACCTCCTCGACGCCGACCGGGTCGCCGAGCGCGTGGCCGTCGCCCCGGCACTCGGCGGGCTGCACTACCGGCCCACCGCCCGGGTCGACCCCGCCAAGCTCATCCGGGGCCTGGCGCGCGTCGTGGAACGCAGGGGCGTGCGGGTGCTCGAGGGAACCCGCGTCACGCGCGTCGGAGCCGGAGGGGTCACGACCACCCGCGGCGACGTGCGCGCCACCACGGTCCTGTGCTGCCTGGAGGCCCACTCCGTGCAGGTCGAGGGCGACGTGCCCGGCCTGGGCCGGCGCGAGGTCATCCCCGTCAACTCCTCGATGATCGTCACGGCCCCGCTCCCGGACGCCGTCTGGGAACGCATCGGGTGGGACGGCCGCGAGTGCCTGGGCGACGCGGCCCACACCTTCGTCTACGCCCAGCGCACCGAGGACGGCCGCATCGCGATCGGGGGGCGCGGGACGCCCTACGCCTACGCCTCGGGCACCCCCGGCCCGGGGGTGGTCGACGCCCGCACGGTGCGCACGCTGCGCGACCGGCTCCGGTTCTTCTTCCCCGGCGTGGACCTCACCGTGGACCACGCCTGGCGCGGGGCGATCGGCGTGACCCGGGACTGGTGCGCCGGGGTCTTCTTCGACCCCCGGACGCGCGTCGGTGTCGTGCGCGGGTTCGCCGGCCACGGCGTGACCGCGACCCGCCTGGCGGCGCGGACCCTCCTGGACCGCGCGGCCGGGCGCGACACCCCGCTCACCCGGCTGCCCTGGAACGACCACGACTCCGGCCGGTGGGAGCCCGAACCGCTCCGGTGGGTCGGTGTGCACGCCATGTACCGGCTCTTCGGGGTCGCCGACCGCTGGGAGGAGAGCAGGCACTCCCAGGAGACCGCCCTCATCGCCCGCCTCGGGTCGAGGCTGGCGGGACTGCACGAATGACGAGGACCCCGTCGGGGACTCCCGTTCGCGGTGCCGCCCCCGCGGCGGCCGCGGCCCGGGGCGCGGCGCTATGCTCGCCCGGTGGGCGACATCGCGGTGGTGCGTGAAGGATCCGGGCCGGAGGTCCTGCTCGTGCACGGCGGTGCCGGACCGCGGACGACGTGGGGCGTGTTGGCCCCGCTGGCCGAACGGTGGACCCTGGCCCGCGTCCACCGCCGCGGCTATTCGCCGAGTCCGCCACCGCGCGTGCGCCAGGACTTCGACGAGGACGCGCGGGACCTGGCACCGCTGCTCGTGGGCCGTCCGCACGTGGTCGCCCACTCCTACGGTGCACTCGGGACGCTGATCGCGGCCGCCGCCGTACCGGGTGGCGCGCGTTCGCTCACCCTGATCGAGCCGCCGCTGCACTACCTCGTCCCCGACGACCCGGAGGTGGCGCGGCTGGAGCGCATCGGCGACGCGGCCCTCACCCACGGGATGGACGCCGACCCGGCCGAGTTGCGTGCGTTCCTGCGCCTCGTGGGTGCTTCCGTCGGCGACGGGCCGCTCTCCGAGGGCGTGGTCGCGAGCGTCCGGCGGGCACACGGGAACCGTCCGCCCAGCCAGGCGCGCCCGCGGCTCGACGCGATCCGTGCCGCCGGCGTCCCGGTGCTGGTCGCCTCCGGGGGCCACGCGGCCGCGTTCGAGCGGATCTGCGACGCTCTCGCGGCCGCGCTCGGCGGTGAGCGCGGTGTGTATCCGGGTGCCGGCCACTTCGTCGCCGCGGCACCGGGCTTCACCGAGCGGCTGGACGCCTTCTGGTCCCGAAACCCGTCGTGAGCACTCTGCGGCGGTAGTGTCCCGCGTCCAGGCACGGCCTTCCCGACGCCCCGCGGGCCGCCGCCTGCGGGGCGACGGCGGGAGCGGGGGCGCAGAGGCCCGTGGCCGGAGGGGGATCTCCGGCCACGGGCTCCGGGGGTGGGTCCCCGGTTCAGGTCCCCTTGGCGGGGCGCCGGGTGTGGGGAGCGATCGGCGTGTCCTTCGGTCGCCGACCGATCTTCGAGCCCAGCCACACCAGGGGGTCGTACTTGCGGTCGGCCACCCGCTCCTTGAGGGGGATGAGGGCGTTGTCGGTGATGTGGATGTTCTCCGGGCACACCTCCGTGCAGCACTTGGTGATGTTGCAGTAGCCCATGCCGAACTCCTCGTCGGCGATCCGGCGCCGGTCCGCGGTGTCCTCGGGGTGCATCTCCAGCTCCGCCACCCGCATCAGGAACCGGGGGCCCGAGAAGTGCTCCTTGTTCTCCTCGTGGTCGCGGATCACGTGGCACACGTTGTTGCACAGGAAGCACTCGATGCACTTGCGGAACTCCTGCGAGCGCTCGACGTCCACCTGCTTCATCCGGAAGTCACCGGGAGAGGTCTCCGGATCCGGTGTGAACGAGGGGATCTCCCGTGCCTTCTGGTAGTTGTACGAGACGTCGCACACCAGGTCCCGGATGACCGGGAAGGTGCGCATCGGCGTCACCGTCACCACCTCGTCGTCCTCGAAGACGCTCATCCGCGTCATGCACGACAGCCGGGGGCGGCCGTTGATCTCGACCGAGCACGACCCGCACTTGCCCGCCTTGCAGTTCCACCGCACGGCCAGGTCGGGGGTCTGGGTGGCCTGGAGCCGGTGCAGCACGTCCAGGACGACCTCGCCCTCGTTGACCTCCACCTCGTACTCGGTCAGGGCGCCTTCGCCCGCACCCCGCCACACCCGGAACGTCCGCTTGCTCATGACCGGTCCTCCTGGGTCGATCCGTCCGTGCCGCCCGTGTCGTTCCCGCCGTCCGTCTCCTCCGCCTCGTCCGTGCCGCCGGCCCCGCCGTCCGCGGTCCCCGTCGCGGCCGTCCCGGCGCCCCCGCCGACCTCCTCGGGCAGTTCCTCCTTGGTCAGGTACTTGGCCAGCTCGTCGTGCCCGAACCCGGACATCAGCTCGGCCGGGATGTCGGCGACCGGACGCCGCGACAGCTCCACGTCGCCGTCCCGCCCGAGCCGCACCTCCAGGTTCACCCGCCGCCACTCCGGCGCCATGTCCGGATGGTCCTCGCGCGTGTGGCCCCCGCGCGACTCCGTGCGCTCCAGCGCCGCCCGGGTGATCGCCCGTGAGACCACGAGCATGTTGGGCAGGGCCAGGGCCAGGTGCCAGCCCGGGTTGTACACCCGCTCGCCGGGCGCGCTCAGCAGCCGCGCCCGCCGGACCATCTCGTCGAGCCGGGTCAGCGCCCGCTCCATCTCGCCCTCGCGCCGGATGATGCCGACCAGGTCGTTCATTGTGTCCTGGAGCTCGCCGTGCAGGGTGTAGGGGTTCTCGCCGTCGCCCTGCTTGAGCAGGTCCAGCGCGTCCGCGACCGCCCGCGAGGCGGCCTCGTCCAGTACCTCGCCCGGGGCCCGCCCGTCCAGCCCGTCGACGTAGGCGGCGGCGCCCAGTCCGGCGCGGCGGCCGAACACCAACAGGTCCGACAGCGAGTTGCCGCCCAGCCGGTTGGACCCGTGCATGCCGCCCGCCACCTCACCGGCGGCGAACAGCCCCGGGACGTCGGAGGCGGCGGTGTCGGCGTCCACCCGTACCCCGCCCATCACGTAGTGGCAGGTCGGTCCCACCTCCATCGGCTCGGCGGTGATGTCCACGTCCGCCAGCTCCTTGAACTGGTGGTGCATGGACGGCAGCCGGCGCCGGATCTCCTCCGCGGGCATGCGCGTGGACACGTCCAGGAACACCCCGCCGTGCGGCGACCCGCGTCCGGCCTTGACCTCGGAGTTGATCGCCCGGGCCACCTCGTCGCGGGGGAGCAGCTCCGGCGGCCTGCGGTGGCCCGAGGGGTCGGTGTACCAGCCGTCGGCCTCCTCCTCCGACTCCGCGTACTGCGCGCGGAACACGTCCGGCACGTAGTCGAACATGAAGCGGCGTCCCTCGGAGTTGCGCAGGACACCGCCGTCGCCGCGCACCGACTCCGTGACGAGGATGCCCTTGACCGACGGCGGCCAGACCATCCCCGTGGGGTGGAACTGCACGAACTCCATGTTGATCAGACCCGCGCCGGCCCGCAGCGCCAGCGCGTGGCCGTCACCGGTGTACTCCCACGAGTTGGACGTGGTCCGGAACGCCTTGCCGATGCCGCCGGTGGCCAGGATGACCGCCGGGGCCTCGAAGAGCACGAACCCGCCGTCGGCGCGGCGGTAGCCGAAGGCCCCGGCCACCGCTCCGGAGGCGTCGGTGACCAGTTCGGTGATCGCGGTCTCGGCGAACACCCGCAGCATCGCGTCGGGGTCGCCCGTCTCGGCGGCGTCGGCCTGCTGGAGGGCGACGATCCGCTGCTGCAGCGTGCGGATCATCTCCAGGCCGGTCCGGTCGCCCACGTGGGCGAGCCTGGGGTACTCGTGGCCGCCGAAGTTGCGCTGGCTGATCCGCCCGTCGGGAGTGCGGTCGAACAGCGCTCCCCAGTACTCCAGCTCCAGGATGCGTTCGGGTGCCTCGCGGGCGTGCAGCTCGGCCATGCGCGGGTCGTTGAGGAACTTGCCGCCGCGGATGGTGTCGCGGAAGTGCACGGTCCAGGTGTCGTCGGCGTTGGCGTTGCCGAGGGCGGCCGCCGCGCCGCCCTCGGCCATGACCGTGTGCGCCTTGCCGAAGAGCGACTTCGAGATGACAGCCGTCCGCTTTCCCTGCTCGCGGGCGGCGATGGCGGCGCGGAGCCCGGCTCCGCCCGCACCGATCACCACGACGTCGTAGGCGTAGCGGGTGATGTCCGGTTCCGTGGTGGGGGGCATGTCTGGCTGGTGTCCTTCCCCGGTGCTCAGTTGATGATCCTCAGGTCGGTGATGGTGCCACTGGCGACCAGCGCGATGTAGGCGTCCGTGATCATCAGGGACGCGATGCTCAACCAGCCGAACCACATGTGCCGGTTGTTGAGCACCGACAGCCGCGACCACAGCCAGTACCGGACGGGATGGCGGCCGAAGCTGCGCAGGCGCCCGCCGAAGACGTGGCGGCAGGAGTGGCAGCTGAGCGTGTAGCCCCACAGGAGCACCACGTTGGCGAGCATGACGAGGTTGCCGACCCCGATGCCGAACCCGCCGTCGCTGCCGTGGCCGTAGGCGACCGCCATGTCCCACGTGTTGACCACGGTGATCGCGAAGGCGACGTAGAAGAAGTACCGGTGGCCGTTCTGCGGCAGCATCAGCGGACGGGTCTCACCGGTGTAGGACCGGTGCGGCTCGCGCACGGCGCACGCGGTGGGCGCCTGCCAGATCGAGCGGTAGTAGGCCTTGCGGTAGTAGTAGCAGGTCACCCGGAACAGCAGCAGGATCGGCAGGCTGAGGAAGGCATAGGGCAGGAAGAAAGGGAACTCGAAGGGGAGCCGGCCGAAGAGTGCCGCGTCCGGTGCGCACTGCTGCGCCAGGCACGGTGAGTAGAACGGAGTCAGGTAGTGGTGCTCCTGGACCCAGTAGTGGTCCTGCTGGAAGACCCGCACCGCGCCGTAGACGACGAAGGTGGCCAGCCCCAGTGTCGTGAGGACGGGGCCCAGCCACCATTGGTCCGTGCGCAGTGTGCGCTGGGGGATGCGCACCCGGCCGCCGCCGGGGCGCGTGCTGTCTGTCGAGGTCACCGTGGTCTCCACCTCCTGTGGAGAGGGCCTCGGCCATGCGGGCGGGACGCGGGACCGCCGCTGGTGGCCGTGGCTGCTCTCCGCGTGTGCTGGACGGCTGAGGGAGAAGCAGAAGCGAACCGGTCTGCAACGCAACGCTAGGGCGTTGTGATCACGGTCACGTCCCGTTGGGGGTGGAACGGGAAAGATATGAATGTGAAATAGGCCACTCATGCACGCTTATTTGTTCATGTGTGTCATTGTCTGTGGCGGTATTTAGCCGTATGAGTGTTTTGTGGTAATGGTGGGCGGATGGTAATGGATGTGGCCGTTGGGGTTCCGGTTCTCCGCTCACCGCGCCTCCCGGTGCGCCCGTGCGCCCCGTCCTACCGCGGTGCCCCGGTGCCCGTCGTCCCCTCCGGGCCGTCTCCGTCGTGCGTTCCGCCCGTACCGCCCGTGCCGGGCGCGTCGTCCTCGCCGTGGTCCCGGCCCTCGGCGCGCGTCTCGGCACTGGTGATCAGCACCTCCAGGTCCGGGCCCAGCTCCTCCGGGGTCAGGCCCAGCAGGTACCCGTAGAGGTGGCGCTGGAACGCCTCGGCCGAGTGCGAGGGCACCACGTCCTGGCGCCGCGCCAGCGCGACCGTCCTGAGCAGGCGCGGGCGCGCCAGCGGCGTGCCCCGCAGCCCGTAGCGGTTCTTCAGCACCATGCTCGGGACCACGGCCAGCCCCAGCCCGGCCTCGACGAACCGCAGGACCGCGTCCATCTCCCCGCCCTCCACGGCCAGCAGCGGCTCGAACCCCGACGCCCGGCACGCGCGCAGCGTCGCCTCGCGCACGTCGTAGCCGCGCCGGAACATCACCAGCGGGCGCCCCTCCAGCTCCGTGATGCGCATCGACGCCCGGCCGTTGGGAGAGGGCTGGGACTTCGGGCTGGCCACCACCAGGTTCTCCCGCAGGATCGGTGTCGTGGAGAAGTCCGGGTCGCTGCTCTGCAGGGGCAGGATGATCAGGGCCAGGTCGAGCTCACCGCGCCCGAGGTCGCGGACGAGGTCGCGCGAACCGCTCTCCTCCACCTGGAGTTCGATACCGGGGAAGCGGGTATGGAAGTCCGAGAGCACGTCGGCCAGAAGCCCCGCGCACAGCGACGGGGTGGCGCCCAGGCGCACGCGGCCCCGGCGTACGCCGGCCAGCTCCGCCACCTCGCGGCGGGCGGTCTCCAGGTCGGTGAGCATGCGCTGGGCCAGCGGCAGCAGTGCCTCGCCCGCCGGTGTGAGTGTGATATTCCCCCGGGCACGACTGAATAACGGCGCGCCCAACTCGCGCTCAAGACTGCGGATCTGTTTGCTCAAGCTCGGCTGGGCGACGCGCGAAAGCTCGGCTGCGCGGGTGAAATGGCGTGTGCGGGCCACAGCGACGAAGTAGGCGAGCTGTTGGAACTGCATGCTTCATAGCCTACGGCTATGGACACCAGGGTCCTGATGACTTGGACGTCGGACTTAACCCAAATTTAGAGTGGCAGACTGTGGCGAACAGTACCTTGACCAAGAAGCGGTCTACGGCCTACGGGTCCACGGTGGCGCTCAAGTCAGCAATGGCGGTCACCGGGGCGATCCTTGTGCTGTATTTGATCGTGCACATGTACGGCAACCTGAAGATCTTCTCAGGGCAGGAGGCCTTCGACGGCTACGCGCACTCGTTGCGCGAGCTCGGATACCCGCTCCTTCCCGAGAGCGGTTTCCTGTGGATCTTCCGCCTCGTCCTCCTGGCGAGCGTCCTGATCCACATCTACTCCGCGGTGACGCTGTGGGCCCGCGCCCGCAGGGCCCGCCCCGCGGCCGAGCGCTACCAGGTGAAGAAGCGGGTGCAGCGCACCTACGCGTCCTACACCATGCGTTGGGGCGGCGTGCTCGTCGCGCTCTTCGTGATCTTCCACATCCTGCACCTGACCGTGAACGCGATCGCGCCGGGCGGCGCGTCCGACAGTCCCTACGAGCGGCTCGTCAACGGCTTCCAGCCCGAGTTCTGGTTCGTGACGCTGTTCTACGTGGCCTCCGTCATCGCGGTCGGCTTCCACCTGCGGCACGGCATCTGGAGTGGCCTGGCCACCCTCGGTGTCAACAAGGCCGGCCGGCAGGGGACGATCAACGCGATCGCCGTGGGCATCTCGCTGATCGTGACCGTCGGCTTCCTGCTCCCGCCCCTGGCGGTCACCTTTGGACTGGTGAGTTAATTGTCTGACAACGATCTCTACATCGAGGGCGCCCCGATCCGGGACGAGAAGGCCCCGGAGGGCCCGATCAACGAGCGCTGGGACAAGCGCCGTTTCTCGGCCAAACTGGTCAACCCCGCGAACCGGCGCAAGCTCTCCGTGATCATCGTCGGCACCGGGCTCGCCGGTGCCTCCGCCGCCGCCACCATGGGTGAGGCCGGCTACAACGTCACGTCCTTCTGCTACCAGGACAGCCCGCGGCGCGCGCACAGCATCGCGGCCCAGGGCGGCATCAACGCGGCGAAGAACTACCGCAACGACGGCGACAGCATCTACCGGCTGTTCTACGACACGGTCAAGGGCGGCGACTTCCGCTCCCGCGAGTCGAACGTCTACCGCCTGGCCCAGACCAGTGTCGAGATCATCGACCAGTGCGTGGCCCAGGGCGTGCCCTTCGCCCGCGAGTACGGCGGTCTGCTCGACAACCGCTCCTTCGGCGGCGTGCAGGTCTCCCGCACCTTCTACGCGCGCGGCCAGACGGGTCAGCAGCTGCTCATCGGCGCCTACCAGGCGCTGGAGCGCCAGGTCGCCGCCGGTACCGTCCAGATGAACACCCGCCACGAGATGCTCGAGGTCATCGTGGTGGACGGCAAGGCGCGCGGCATCATCGCCCGTGACATGGTCACCGGCGAGATCGAGACGCACTTCGCCGACGCGGTGGTCCTGGCGACCGGCGGCTACGGCAACGTGTTCTTCCTGTCGACCAACGCGATGGGCTGCAACGTCACCGCCGCCTGGCGCGCGCACCGCAAGGGCGCGCTCTTCGCCAACCCCTGCTACACGCAGATCCACCCGACCTGCATCCCGGTCAGCGGCGAGTACCAGTCCAAGCTGACCCTGATGAGCGAGTCGCTGCGCAACGACGGCCGCATCTGGGTGCCGAAGAAGGGCGGGGACGACCGCGACCCGCGGCAGATCCCCGAGGCCGAGCGCGACTACTACCTGGAGCGCATCTACCCGGCCTTCGGCAACCTGGTGCCGCGTGACATCGCCTCGCGCGCCGCCAAGAACGTGTGCGACGAGGGCCGCGGCGTGGGCCCCGGCGGTCTGGGCGTCTACCTGGACTTCGCCGACGCGATCGAGCGCATGGGCCGCAGTGCCGTCGAGGCCAAGTACGGCAACCTGTTCGACATGTACCAGCGCATCACCGGCGAGAACCCGTACGAGGTTCCGATGCGCATCTACCCGGCCGTGCACTACACCATGGGCGGGCTGTGGGTCGACTACGACCTGCAGAGCTCCATCCCGGGCCTGTTCGTGACCGGTGAGGCCAACTTCTCCGACCACGGCGCCAACCGCCTGGGCGCCAGTGCGCTGATGCAGGGTCTGGCGGACGGCTACTTCGTCCTGCCGAACACCATCAACGACTACCTGGCCGCCGGTCCCTTCGAGGCCATCGACGAGGAGCACCCCGAGGCCGTCGCGGCCAAGGAGCAGGTCACCTCCCGCATCGACAAGCTGCTCTCCATCCAGGGCTCCCGCACGGTCGACTCCTTCCACAAGGAGCTCGGCCACATCATGTGGGAGTACTGCGGCATGGAGCGCAGCGAGGAGGGCCTGTCCAAGGCCATCGAGCTGATCCGCGCGCTCAAGGCGGAGTTCTGGCGCGACGTCAAGGTGCTCGGTGAGAACGAGGAGCTCAACCAGGCCCTGGAGAAGGCCGGCCGCGTGGCCGACTTCCTGGAGCTCGGCGAGCTGATGTGCATCGACGCCCTCCACCGCCGCGAGTCCTGCGGCGGCCACTTCCGCGCCGAGAGCCAGACCGAGGACGGTGAGGCGCTGCGTCACGACGACGAGTTCGCCTACGTCGCGGCCTGGGAGTTCGGTGGCGAGGACAGCAAGCCCGTACTCCACAAGGAAGACCTGGAGTACGAGTACGTCGAGATGAAGCAGCGGAGCTACAAGTGAACATCACCCTGCGCGTGTGGCGCCAGAAGGGCCGTGACGACGAGGGCCGGATGGTCACCTACAAGCTCACGGACGTCTCGCCGGACATGTCCTTCCTGGAGATGCTCGACGTTCTCAACGAGAAGCTCACGTTGGAGAACGAGGACCCGGTCGCCTTCGACCACGACTGCCGCGAGGGCATCTGCGGTGCCTGCGGCGTCGTGATCGACGGCGAGGCGCACGGCCCGGAGGTCACCACCACCTGCCAGCTGCACATGCGCAGCTTCAAGGACGGCGACACCATCACCGTGGAGCCGTGGCGGGCCAAGGCATTCCCGGTCATCAAGGACCTGGTCGTGGACCGGGGCGCGTTCGACCGCATCATCCAGGCGGGCGGCTACATCAGCGCCCCGACGGGTACCGCCCCGGACGCCCACGCCAACCCGATCCCGAAGCCGGACGCCGACCGCGCGTTCGACGCCGCGACCTGCATCGGCTGCGGCGCCTGCGTGGCGGCCTGCCCGAACGCCTCCGGCATGCTGTTCACCGCTGCGAAGGTCACCCACCTCGGCATGGTCCCGCAGGGCCAGCCGGAGCGGGCCTCGCGCGTGGTGAAGATGATCAACCAGCACGACGAGGAGGACTTCGGCGGCTGCACCAACATCGGTGAGTGCGCCGCGGTCTGCCCGAAGGGCATTCCGCTGGACACGATCTCCCAGCTCAACCGCGACCTGCTGGGCTCACTCAGCAAGGGCGTCGGCTGACCGGCACCCCGTCGCACCGGGGCCGCCCTCCTTCGGGAGGGCGGCCCCCTTCGTGGGCGGGACTATTCCGATGTCGGCATGAGCTTCCTGAGCTGTACGGCGATCTCGTGGACTTCGACCAGTTCACCTGTCGTGACGGCGATGACCAGGTCGTAAGCGGAATCCTCGTCGGTGTAGTCGAAGTCCACCCCGTTGAGGCTGAGAAAGGCGTCCGTGCTCAGCCAAGCGAGGCGCTTGTTTCCATCGACCAGCGGGTGACCGATGGCGATGGCCTGCATGAGGGCAGCGGCCTTTTCCCACACGTCCGGGTAGGCGTCCTCTTCGAATGCGGAAGCCCGTGGGCGTTGCAGGGCAGCGAGGAGCTGTGTCTCATCACGTAGTTTCACCGAGGGTAGGGAGTACTCGGCGATCCGGAGGACATTCTCCCGGGTGAGGTAGACCATCATGCCCGTGTCGCTCACTCGGCCAGCCGCGCCAACAGGGATGCGTCGCGCTCGGTCGTCATCTTCACGCGTTCCAGGACCTTCTGAGCCTGGCGACGCTCAAGGAAGTCCTTGACGGCGGTGACGAGCTCGGTGTCGACTGTGTTCCCGTCTTCCTCGGCTGCCGCTTGGAGCGCAGTATGCACGTCTTCGGGGAGCTGTAGCTGCGTGTCCATATGCTGAATGGTACCGAGGAAGGCTAGCTGTCTGTCGGCTTTTCGGGTGGGCGGGCGATCTTCTCGACGCGGGCGCGCGACGCGGGCAGGGCGGCGGGGCGGCCGTGGCCGAAGTGGAGCCGTCGGGGGTCCCCGGCCAGGAGGCGGCGCACGCTCCGGCGCAGCTGTGCCGTGTCCTGGGCGAGAAAGGGGAGACCCGGCCGGTCGCGGCGCACCATGCTCCCGGCCAGCAGGTCCCCGACCAGGGCGTCGCCGCTCTCCCGGTGCAGCAGCGTGACCGAACCGGGAGTGTGCCCCGGTGTGTGCAGGACGTCGAGCGGCACCCCGTAGTGGTCCAGGGCCGTGCCGTCGGTCAGGACCAGGTCCGGGACGAACGCCGGGAAGCGGGTGTCCAGCGTGCGGGACAGCAGCCGCCCGAACGCGTTCAGGGGGTCGTAGAGCACGCTGTTCCCCGCCCCCGCCCAGTGCGCCTCGGCCTCGTGGACCGCCAACGGGACCCCGAGTTCGCGCCCGAGGCGCGCGGCGCCGCCCGCATGGTCGGGGTGGCAGTGCGTCAGCACGACGAGCGAGATCGAGGCCGGGTCCACCCCGGCGCGGGCCAGGCGTGCGAGCAGGCGCTTCTCCCCGCCCGCGAACCCGGTGTCCACCAGCACGGTGCGCTTGCCCCGTACGGCGTAGGCGGTGGAGGCGCCGAGCGGGAGGGGGACGACGGGAGACCTCATCGGACCTCCCCGAGGCGCGCGAGCGGGGCCAGGGCCGCGGACAGGCCGTCGGGCGGTCCGGCGTAGGCGATGTGCCGGTCGGGGCGCACCAGGTAGGCGGCGCCGTACAGCCGGGCCGCCTCCCGCCCCCGGTCCAGCGCGGTCGGTACGGCTCCGGTGGACGCGGCCCGCGCCCAGTCGGGCGTGATCACGCGGACCGCGCAGGAGTCCGGCACGGACAGCCCCTCGGCCTGGGCCGCGTCGGTGAGCAGGACGGTGTGGCGGTCGGGCGGCAGTAGGTCGTGCAGGCGCCGGGAGCGGTCCGCGCGGCCGTCGAAGAACTCCAGGTCCGGCAGCCGGTCGCCGCCCGCCAGGCCGCGCACGCGGCCGTCGTTGCCCGGGGCGCGCCGGTAGCCGTGGTCGAGCTGGGAGAAGCGCCGGGCCAGGGCGCGCCGGGCCCGGGGCGAGGACCGGAGCACCGTCAGGGCCGCGTCGCGGACGTGGCGGCGCGGGTCGCCGCGCAGCAGCATCATCTGGGCGCCGCGGTGGGTGAAGGCGATGACCTGGGCGGCCACGGGGTGGCGTTCGTCCTCGTAGGCGTCCAGGGCGTCGGCGTCGCCGCGCGCGGCGGCGGCCAGCCGCCAGGCCAGGTTCATCGCGTCGCCCATCCCGAGGTTGAGGCCCTGGCCGCCGAAGGGGGTGTGGACGTGTCCGGCGTCCCCCGCCAGGAAGACGCGCCGGTCGCGGTAGCGGACGGCCTGCTCGTGCGCCAGTGAGAAGGTCCAGAACTGGTCGACCGAGCGGATGGTGCCCTCGATGCCGGTGCGGGCCATCGCGCTCTGCGCGTCGCGCAGATCCGGCTCCACACCGGGGGTGGCGGTGTAGGCCAGCCGGTAGCGGCGCTCGCCCGGGAGCGGGAAGACGCCGAAGATGCCCTCGGTGTCGCCGGAGAAGGTCATCTCGTTGCGGGGCAGCGGCCAGTCGACGACGGCGTCGCACAGCACCCAGTCGTCGGCGTAGGGGGCGCCCACGCGCTCGATGCCCAGGAGTTCGCGCACAGTGCTGTGCGCCCCGTCGCAGCCGACCAGCCACCGCGCGCGGATGGTGGAGGAACGGCCGTCGGTGACGACCGTGGCGCTGACCCCGTCGGCGTCCTGTGCGAAGCCGGTGCACTCCGTGCCGCGCTCCACCCGCACACCCCGCTCCGCGAGCAGGTCGATGAGCAGGTGCTCGGTCCGGGCCTGCGGGATGTCGACCATGAACGGATAGGCGGTGTCCGCGAGCGTGCGGAAGTCCACCGCGATCCGGTCGCGGTGCCCGGTCCGCAGGCACAGCACGTCCACACGCTGGCCTTCGGCCAGGACGGCGTCGGCCACGCCGAGGTCGCGCAGGTGTTCAAGGGTGCGCGCGTGCAGGGCCGCGGACTTGGTCAGTTCGAGGACGCCCGCGTGCTTGTCGATGATCCGGACTGCGGTGCCGAGGGCGTGGAGCCGGGCGGCGAGGGCGAGTCCGGTGGGGCCCGCCCCGACGATGAGGACGTCGGTGTCCATCACACCACTCCTAAATCGAATGTTCGTTCTTTTAAGACTCTCTCTCCGGAGGGCGGTCTCTGTCAAGAGCGAACGTTCGTTCTATGATGGGGAGATGCCACGAGTCACCGACGCGTATCTGTCCGAGCGCCGCGAGCACATCCTCTCCTCGGCCGCCACGTGCTTCGTCCGCGAGGGGTTCCACCGCACGTCCATGCGGGACGTGATCACCGAGGCGGGCCTGTCCCCGGGTGCGGTCTACCGCTACTTCCGGGGCAAGCGCGACATCATCGCCGCGATCTCCCTGGGCGCGGTCACCGCCGTGAGCGAGGCGGTGCGCGCGTCCGTGGGGCGTGAGCAGTCCCTTCCGGACCTCGTGGCCGGACTCCCCGCAGCGATCGAGGCCCTGGACCGGGCCGACGACCGGACCCGTCTGGCGGTGCAGGCGTGGGGCGAGGCCCTGCGCGACCCGGTTCTGGGCGAGGCCCTGCACGGGGGGGTCGAGGGCGTGCTCGCCGCCCTGCGCGAGCGCGTCGACCTCGCGAGGACGACCGGGGAGGTCCCCGAGGACGTCGACCCGCACGCGGTGGCCCGCGTGGTGCTCGGCATCGTGCAGGGCTTCATCCTCCAGCGGGCCTGGGACCCCGGACTGACCGCCGCCGACTACGGGCGCGGCGCGGCCGCCGTGGTCGGCGGCCTGCTCGCGCCCTGACCGGGCGCCGGGTGCTCCTCCGGGGTGTCGGAGGGTCGCGCTCAGGCCGCCGAGCCGCGCATCAGGCAGTAGGTCGACGGGTAGCGCGCGTCGTTGAGCACGCGTACCACCCGGAAACCGAACCGCTCGAAGTAGCCGAGGTTGGCCGAGTTCATCGTCTCCAGGTACACCGGTACGCCGTCGGAGTCAGCCCGGGCCAGGCCCGCGCGCAGGAGGCGCGAACCCACGCCGGTGCCGCGCGCGACCGGGTCGGTGCCGAGCATGGACAGGTACCAGTGCGGCTCCTCCGGTCTGCTGTGGGCCAGTTCCCCGAGGTAGCGCACCACCTCGGGGATGTGCCGCGGGCCGACCAGGGCGGCCAGGTGGGGGAGGGAGCGCACGAGGAACGGGGCGCCCGTGGGCGCGCCCTCCGGCGGCTTCCACAGCGCGGCCCCCCGGACCACCGGGGAGGGCGCCGCACCGGAGGCGCCCGGTGGGGGCGGCCCGCTCCGCCGCGAAGCGGCCGCCGGAGACACCACCACGGCGGCGTTCTCGCGGGGGACGTGGCCGAATCCGGCGACGATGGCACTGAGCCTGACCGTGCGGGCCATGCGCGTGTCGTCGTCCGGGAACAGCCATCGGGGGAGCGGATCGTTGGCGAAGGCGCGGCCGAGCACCCGTGCCACGCCCGGCACGTCGTTCATGGTCGCGGTGCGGACGGCCTCGGCCGTCGACGTGGGGGGCATGCGCGATGCCTCTTCCGTCCATGGGCTGCTGGGTCATCGCTCATGGTAGATCACGGAATCATCACGAGAGGGCGGTTCTCCGGAATCGTCCGGACGGACCTCAGGCCGGGTCGCGCCGCAGGAAGGTCGTGGTGCCCACGCCCGGGTGCTCGACCTCGCGCACCACGTCGAAACCGAAGCGTTCGTAGAACCCCACGCACTTGTCGTTGAGCGTCTGGGTGAACACCGGCAGGGACTCGGAGTCGGCCCGGTCCAGCTCGGCGGTCAGCAGGCTTCCCGCGATGCCCTGTCCCTCGACCGCCGGGTCCACCCCGAGCGCGGCCAGGTACAGGTGGGGCTCCTGGGGCGCGGCGAGCTTCCACTCCGCGAACACGCGCACGAACGAGCCCAGGTTGGCGCGGCCGACCAGCGACACCCAGTGCGGCCACGCGCGCAGCGCCACCAGCTGGCCCTCGGGGTTGCTGGCGGGCGGCGCCCACAGCGCCGCCGCGCGGATCGTGGGGGAGTCCTCGGGCCCGTCCGACATCGTGGTCACGCGCGTCTCACCCGCGGGGACGTAGCCGAACCCGGACACCAGCGCGAAGAAGCGGCGGGTCCGGGCCATGCGCAGGTCGTCGTCGGGGAACAGCCACCGCAGGAGCGGGTCGTCGTAGCAGCTCCGGCTCAGCACCCGGGCGACCCCGGGCACGTCGTCCATCGTGGCGAAGCGGGCTGTGGACGTGACGGTCGAACTCATCCGAGCACTCTCTGGTAGGGGGCCTTGCCCTCATCCTAGATCACGGCGCGGTCACGAAACCGGAGTCGCGGGCGTGGCCCTGGTCATGCCCGCGACGGGCTGGTCGAACACGTGCGCGCGGACCCAGGCGTGCATCGCCACCGCCGCGGCCGCTCCCGCGTTGATGGAGCGGGTCGACCCGAACTGGGCGATCGACAGCACGGCCTCGCACACCTCGCGCACGCCCTCCGAGAGCCCGGGGCCCTCCTGGCCGAACACCAGGACCGCCTCCCGGGGCAGCGGGTAGGTCTCCAACGGAACCGCGCCCGGCAGGTTGTCGATCCCGATCAGCGGCAGGCCGGACTCCTCGGCCCACGCCACGAGCGCGGCGGGGTCGGGGTGGTGGTGGACGTGCTGGTAGCGGTCGGTGACCATGGCGCCCCGCCGGTTCCAGCGGCGCCGGCCCACGATGTGCACGGCCGCGCACCCGAAGGCGTTGGCGGTGCGCACGACGGATCCGATGTTGAAGTCGTGCTCCCAGTTCTCCACGGCGACGTGGAAGGGGTGGCGCACGGCGTCCAGGTCGGCGACGATCGCCTCGCGGCGCCAGTACCGGTAGCGGTCGACGACGTTGCGCCGATCGCCCTCGGCCAGCAGGACGGGGTCGTAGTGGTCGCCGTCGGGCCAGGGGCCCGTCCAGGGGCCCACACCGACCTCGCGGGTCTCGTCGTGCTCGTTCATCCAGTCCAGCTTACGGACGCCCCGCGTCGCTCCGCCCGGCCGGGCCTCAGTCGATGCGGTGGCGCTTCCTCCGGGCCAGAAGCAGACCCGCCCGCCAGCCCAGCATGGTCGCGGCGAGGAAGACGGACGTGACGGCGACGAAGCTGAACGGGGCGTTCTCACCGGTGGCCAGGCGCAGCGCCATGGCGCCCGCCACGGTCACCGCCCACACGAAGACCCCGGTCGGCCAGATCCGCTCGGGCAGCCGCCAGGCCTGGGTGACGATCCACCCCAGCACCATCGCCGCCGCGAACGGCCACGCGGTCCCGACGATCCCCGCCAGGGCGGTCCCCGCGCCGTGGTCGGCCCGGCCGATCACGACGAAGGCCAGGACGCAGAGCAGGTCGGCCGCCAACGCGAGCGGCACCGCAAACGAACGCATGGGCCCAGGCTAGATCGCGTTCCGCGTCCCGCCGCACCGGGGGCCGGCCTGGAGGGGATCGACGGGCACCACTACACCGGCACCTTCGCCAAGGAGGTGTTCTTCGGCACCGCCGGGGACGAGGGCACGGGGCCGGTCGACCACACCTTCGACCCGTGGACCGACGACGAGGGCTACCCCCTGCTGTTCACCGTCCACTCCGAGCCCGACTTCGGCGACGGGCCGGTGCCCGGCACCGACATCACGGTCTACCTCGGCTTCAACGAGGACGTGGACATCGAGGTCCCGGCCGAGTCCGAGATCGAGCCGGGGAGGCCGTCCGGCTTCTGAACCACCGGCCCGTGCCGGGCGCGTCTCCTCGCGCCCGGCACCGGCCAGGGGCCGCCCGCGCGCCCCTACTCGCCCGTGAGCCCGTCCTTGAGGAACCGCACCTGCAACAGCAGCAGGTTCTCCGCCACCACCGGGTCCGACGGTGAGTGCGTCACCCCCGACAGCGGCAGCACGGTGTGCGGCCTGCCCGCCGCCAGCAGGGCCGAGGACATCCGCTGCGTGTGCGCGAACACCACGTTGTCGTCGGACAGCCCGTGGATCATCATGAGCGGGCGCTCCAGCTTGCCCGCGTCCTCCAGCAGCGAACTGCGGCCGTAGGCCTCCGGCTCGCCCTCGGGGGTGCCCAGGTAGCGCTCGGTGTAGTGGGTGTCGTACAGCCGCCAGTCGATCACCGGCGCGCCCGCCACCGCCGCGTGGAACACGTCCGGGCGGCGCAGCACCGCCAGCGCGGCCAGGTAGCCGCCGAACGACCAGCCGTGGATGCCCACCCGCGACGTGTCCAGGCAGTCGAACCGTTCCGCCGCGTCCCGCAGCGCGTCCACCTGGTCCTCCAGCACCGGGGCGGCGAGGTCCAGGTGCACGGACTGCTCCCACTCCACGCCCACACCCGGGGTGCCCCGGCCGTCGGCGATGAGCACCGCGAACCCCTGTTCGGCGAACCACTGCGCGCTCAGGTACGCGCCGCGGGCGCTGAGCACCCGCTGCGCGTGCGGACCGCCGTAGGGCGCCATCAGCACCGGCAGGGGCCGCCCGCCGTCCTGGTACCAGGACGGCAGCACCAGCGCGCAGGGGATCTCCCGCTCTCCGGCACGCCACGTGGTCACCCGCAGGTCCGGCAGGTCCGGGGTCTCGGCGAGGCTGGCGATCTCGCTGAGCTCCCGCCGGGTCTCCGTGCTCGCGTTGCGCAGCACCAGCGTGCGCACGCCCGCGAAGTCCATCGACCGGTGCTGCACGACCATCGTGTCGCCCCGCAGCCGACCCGACCGCAGGCCGCTGTGCGCCTCGGCGTCCGCGGACTGTGAACACCCGTGGCCGGGCAGCTCCACCGGTGCCGACAGCCCCGTGCCCAGGTCCACCAGCCACAGCGACACGTCGCCGGGCCGCCCCGCGGGCGACGCCGAGTACAGGATCCGGTCGCCGTCCACGTCCACCACGCCGCGCACGTACACGTCGGCCGGGCTGACCGGCCGCCCGTCCGCGTACACCCGGCGCGCGCCGCCGTCGGCGTCGCGCGCGATCCACACCAGGGCGCCGCCGGAGGTGTGGGCCGGCACGCCCGGCATGATCTCCACCCACACGTCGTCGGTGTCCGTACGGACCTCGGCCACCAGTCCGGTGGCCGGGTCGGCGCTGAACAGGGTGAGGGTGCGCTGGTCCCGGCTCTGGCCGGTGAACACCACCGTCGGGTTGCCGTCCGGGCCCGTGGTCCATCCGGCCGTGGGCAGGTAGGGGAGCGCGTCATGGTCCCACTCGACCCACACCGGAGCGGGCGGCCCCGACGTCCGGTACGCGGCGGAGGAGGCGACCGGCAGCACCGCCAGGCGCACCCCCGGGTTGTCCGTGCCCGCGGCCGGGTAGCGCAGCGCGGTGGGCTCCTGCTCGGGGCTGGCCGGGTCGTCCACGTACCAGCGCTGGACCGCGGACTCGTCGACCCGGGTGGCCAGCAGCGCCGAGCCGTCCGGCGCCCACCAGAACCCGCGGATCCGGTCCATCTCCTCGGCGGCGACGAAGTCCGCCAGGCCCCACGTCACGTGCTCGTCGCCGTCCTGGGCCAGGACCCGGTCGCCGTGGTCGTCCTCGGCGCCCGCGATGTCGATGACCCGCAGGGCCCCGCCGCTGACGTAGGCCACGCGGTCGCCGCGGGGGGAGACCCGGGGGTCGACCACCGGGGTGGTGGCGGGCAGTTCGCGCGGGTCGGTGTCGTCGCCCACCAGGTCGACGTAGAACAGCCGCCCCGACAGGGTGAACACCGCGCGGGTGAACGCCTCGTCCACGGAGTAGGACACGATGCCGCCGCCGCTCTCGCGCAGCCGTTCCCGGCGGGCGCGCTCCTCCGGCGGCAGGTTCTCGTCGTCGGCGCCCAGGGCGTGGGGGTCGGCCAGGACCGCGTCCGTGCCCCGTTCGGCGTCGTGGACCCACAGGCAGGTGGCGGTGTCGACGCCGTCGCGGCCCCGGAGGAAGGCGACGCGCCCCCCGTCCGGCGAGATCTGGAAGGCGCGCGGCACACCGGTGGTGAAGCGACGGGTTCGGGCGAGTTGGCGAGGAAAGCTCATGGCCCGATTGTGGTCCAGATCGGGGGCGGTCGGCGCACGCGGCCATGGCGGGCGGTGGATGGTTCCGAGGGAGAGGGGCCTTGTGGCCGGTATTGTTCGCTAGGTGATGGACAGGCGACTCATGATGGTGCACGCGCACCCCGACGACGAGAGCATCGTGACGGGTGCGACGCTGGCGAAGTACGCGGCGGAGGGGGTCGGGGTCACGCTGGTGACCTGCACCCGGGGCGAGGAGGGCGAGGTCATCCCCGACGACCTCGCGCACCTGGCCGCCGACCGCGAGGACACCCTCGGCGACCACCGCGTCGGCGAGCTGGACAAGGCCTGTGTGGCACTGGGCGTGCGCGACCACCGCTTCCTCGGCGGGGCCGGGCGCTACCGGGACTCGGGGATGATGGGCGGTCCGGCCAACGACCACCCCCGCGCGTTCTGGGGCGCCGACCCGGAGGAGGCCGCGCGCCTGCTGGCCGGACTCATCCGCGAGGTCCGCCCGCACGTGGTCGTCAGCTACGACGAGCACGGTGGCTACGGCCACCCCGACCACATCCAGGCCCACCGGGTCACCCGCCTCGGCTGCGTGAAGGCCGCCGAGCGCGCGATGCCGGGCACGCCCTGGCAGGTCCGCAAGCTCTACGCGATCGCCCAGCCGGTGTCGCGGATCGAGGCGGTCATCGAGCGCATGACCGAGGAGCCCGGCCCGTTCACGCCACCCGCGCAGGTGTCCGACATCGCGCGCGGCACCCCGGACCGGCTGGTGACCACGCGGGTGGACGCCACCGACCACTGGGCCGCCAAGACCCTGGCGATGCGCGCCCACGCCACACAGATCTCCGTGGACGGCGAGCGGTTCGCGCTGTCCAACGGCATCGCCCAGGAGATCGACGCCGTCGAGTACTACACCCTCCTCATGGGGCCGACGCCGCGCGTCCACCCGGGCGAGTACGAGACCGACCTCTTCGCGGGCTTGTGAGCCGCCCGGTGAGCGACGCCATGGGAGGAGCCGCAGGCTCCGGGTACGGGGTCGCCCCGATCCCCGCCGCGCCCGCGGGTAGCGCCCGTCCGACCGGGGTCGTGTCCGCGGTGCTGACGGTCCTCACGTGCGTCGTCCTGGTGCCGCTCGGCGCGGGAGCGGGCCTGCTCGGCTCGTTCGGTGCGGGCTGGCTCACCCGCTACTGGGACGCGGGGCCGACCGCGCAGGGCCTGGCGGGGGCGGGTCTGCTCGCCTTCGTGGCGCTGCTCTACGGCCTCTGCCGCCTGGTGGCCTGGGGGAGCCGGCGCCAGTCGGCCGCGCTGGCCTTCGCCGCCGGCTACCTGGCCGTGCTCGTGGTCCTGGTCGCCTACGTCCCCGGCGGTGACGTCGTCATCACCGGCCACCTCATGCACTACGGGTACCTCTTCGGCACGATGCTGGCGCTCGTGATCGGCGTGGTGCACAGCGGCCTGGGCCGGCTCTCGCACCCCGCGTCGCCCGCGCGGTAGCGCGCGACGGGTGTTCCCGGGTCGACGGGGCCCGGGGCCGCCCGCAGGCGTCAGCCCCAGAACCGCAGGAGCAACTGACCGTGGAAGACCATGCCGGACACGGCGGGGTTGGGCAGGATCCACTCCAGCAGCGAGTACAGCAGGCCGAAGAAGCCCTGGTTGACGACCGGGAACCAGAGCACGGCGAAGACGGCGACGGACCCGAACAGAGCGTTGGTCCGGGCGACGCCGACCCAGCGGCCCCGGACGAAGGCGGCCAGCACCTCGAACCCGTCGAGCCCGGGCACCGGCAGCAGGTTGACCAGGGCGGCGGTCAGGTTCGCGAAGCACAGGAACGCCAGTGCGGCGATCGCCCAGTTCGTGGTGTCGTTGCCCGGCGGGACCAGGACCGACACCGTCGCCGCGAGCGCGGCGGCGAGCAGGAGGCTGGCCAGCGGGCCCGCGAGCGCGACCGCGACACGGCGGCCGGGCGTGCGGATCCGGTCCCAGCCGACGTAGGTGGGCGGTCCCGTCACGCCGAACGCGCCCAGTCCGAGGTAGAGCACCGGCAGGACCAGGCCCGCGAACGCCTCGCGGTAGGTGAAGGGGTTGAACCGCAGATAGCCGCCACCGCGCAGTGAGCGGTCCCCGGCCAGGTAGGCGGCGAGCGCGTGCGCGAACTCGTGCACCGCGACGGAGACGATCCAGCCCAGCAGGATGAGCAGCGGCGGGATCAGCGGGGTGACGGGGGTGCCCTCCTCCACCCAGTCCATCTCGACCGCGCGCCAGGACAGCCAGCCGGCGAACCCGGCCAGGCCCAGCAGCAGCACGAACACGGGACTGGGCAGGAAGTCCGTCCAGCCGGGGGTGCGCCCGGCCCGCTCGGCGCCGGCCTCGGCGTCCGCGCCGGCCTCGGCGTCCGCCGTTCGCTCGTCCGCGGGCGGCTCCTTCGAGGCGTCGCCGAGGTCGGCCCGGCTCGGCACGTTCAGCGCGTCCTCGGGCATCTTCTCCCACGGATCGACGCCGCGTGCCTGGTCCGGGGCGGGTTCGGACGCGTCGGTCGTCTCCGCCTTGTGCGGCGGCTCGGGCGTGGGCATGGTGCTCCTGCAGGTCGCGGGTCGTTCGCGCTCCAGAGTAGGCCCTGGTGCGCACCCGGTCGCAGCGGGTCGTCGATCGGCGGGGCGCGCCTCGACGGCCCCGGGACGGCTCCCGGTGATCGTGGACCGAGCGCCGGGGGCGGCGCGCCGGACCCGCTCCACGGACGCCGTGGCGGGCGCGAGCCGGTGCACCCGTGCGGTCACCGCACGCGCTAGACGACGGCGCGCGGCGCCACGGCGGACTGGTGCAGGCACGCGATCGCGAACGCCCGGCCCGGGGCGGTCAGTTCGCGGTGCCCGTCGCCGTCGTCCTCGGTGAGCAGCCCCAGCGTCTCCAGCAGCCAGCCCACCGCCATCACCATCGCGCGCAACTGGTCGGCGGCCGCGTCGGCCGTCCGGCGGTGCGCGGCCGCGTGCCGCCCCGCCGCCACCGGCGGTTCCACCGGAACCCACCCGTACTCGGTGAGCGTGCGCTCGGCCGCGCTCACGTCGGACTCGCCCCGCCGGGCGTGCGACCCGGCGCCCTGGGGCGAGCGTGTGAGCAGCAGGCCCAGGAAGGTCTCCGCGGCCGCCTGCTCCACACCCCCGGTCCGGCACAGGGACTGGGTCGCGGACCGCCACAGCGCCTCGGGGTCCTCCCGCAGCTGTCGCCCGCGCCGGGTCAGGACCAGCCTGCGGCCCGACCGGCGTACCGCGCGCATGGAGCGCAGCACCTGGTGCAGGGAGATGAGCTGGGTGGCGTCGGTCTCGCTCCGCGGCGGCTCGGGCGAGGTCCGCCAGCCGAAGTCGGTGCACATCTGCCGCACCACGCTGGGCGCGATGTAGCCGATCTGGGTGAGCATGATCCCGTCCGCCGCCAGGTCCAGCAGCCGCTGCAGCGGCGCCATCGCCCGCTCGGCCGAGCGCGGCGCGTCCGCCCCGGCGATGATCTCCCCGACCAGCGGCCACAGGCGCTCCCGGTGCGGGTGCGCGGACGATCCCAGCCAGGCGCGGACGCGCTCCTCGCGGACGCGGTCCAGATGGCTCAGCCCCTGGTGGTCGGGCCGGGTCAGGAACGACCGGGTGAACCGCTCCTGGGCCGGGCGCCACCCGAGCTTGCCCGGCCGCACGTCGCCCAGGGAGATCGCCAGCTCCAGCGCGGCCGCGGTCTCGCGCCGCGCCCGGATCTCGGCGTCGCCGACAGCCGTGCCCCACGTCAGTTCGGGCAGGTCCGGGGGCTCCACCCCGGACTCCCACATCAGCCGCTCGAACATGGCCAGCCCCGCGTCGTGGTCGCGGGAGTAGACGGTCAGCACGGTCGTGGTCTCGGCCGACTTGCAGATCTGTGCGTAGCGGTGGAGCTGCAGGAGGTCGAAGAGCTGGCTGAGCGAACGCGCGGCGAGCCGCTGGTCCTGCGCCGAGCCCTGGAACCGCACGGGCAGCTCGAACCAGCAGAACCGCTGCACGGCGTGCTGGTCGATCCGTTCCAGTTCCTGCTCTGGCGCCAACGCGTCCAGTGCGAGCCGGGCCATCCCGGCGGACCGCTCGTCCCTGCGCGCCAGCTCGGCGAGGGCGGACGCGACGGCTTCGCGCATGATGGCGCTCACCACCTCCTGAGGGGAATCGAGCTGTGGCTGAGCCGACTCTTACCCCGGACGGGCCGAAAAATGCCTGTGTTCAGGCACGACATGAGCTCTCAGGGGGTCTCGGGCGGCCGTCCGCCGCGCCGTCGCGGGGGAACGGGGGGAACGACGCGGCTCGCGGCGATGTCGGACTCGGCGACCTCCACCGACGACCCGTCGCGGCGCCGCAGGGTGAGGACGTGGTCCGCCCAGGACTCCACGACCCCGACGATATCGGTGAAGGCCCCGTCGGGGAGGCGAATCCGGACCGACACGCGCCGACCGACGTCGTCCGGGACGATGCGGTGGACGAGCCGTCCTCTCAAGTGCATGGAACCGGACCCCCGATTGTGCGCTGGTTGTTCTTCGACGCCATACTAGGAGGACGACATCTGTGCCATTTGCTTGCAGAGCCCGGAGCAGCGCGGACGGCGCCCGCACGCCGCTCCGTCCCGAGGCCCTGAAGGTCCCCGCCTCCCCCGTGGACAGCGGGGGTGAGACAAGGAGTACGACGTGACCTACGTCATCGCGCAGCCCTGCGTTGATGTGCTGGACAAGGCGTGCATTGACGAGTGCCCCGTGGACTGCATCTACGAGGGCGACCGGATGCTGTACATCCACCCGGACGAGTGCGTCGACTGCGGTGCGTGCGAGCCGGTCTGCCCGGTCGAGGCCATCTACTACGAGGACGACCTGCCCGAGCAGTGGTCGGACTACTACAAGGCCAACGTCGACTTCTTCGACGACCTCGGATCGCCGGGTGGCGCCTCGAAGGTCGGCAAGATCGACCGCGACCACCCGCTGATCGCCAAGCTCCCGCCGCAGGCCGAGTAGCAGGCGGGCCGTCCGCTCCCCACTCCACCGGCGCAGGGGGTGCGTGGACGCGAGGACGCCAGAGCGTGACGTGTCGCGCCGACCCCCGGGCGGGGGTCGGCGCGACGCGTGTCGTGAGCAACCGACACTGGAGTGTGCACCCATGGCAGACCGGCGACCCGTGACCGACCGGCTCCCCACCTTCCCCTGGGACCGGCTGGCGCCCTACAAGGCGACGGCGGCCGCGCACCCGGACGGCATCGCCGACCTGTCGGTGGGCACGCCCGTCGATCCGGTGCCCGCCGCGGTCCAGAGCGCCCTGGCCGCGTCCTCCGACACGCCCGGCTACCCGCTCACGTGGGGAACCCCCGAACTGCGGTCGTCGATCGGGGCGTGGCTGGAGCGCCGCCACGGGGTCCGCGTCGCTGAAGGCGCCGTCCTGCCCACCGTGGGCTCCAAGGAACTGGTCGCCTGGCTGCCCACTCTGCTCGGTCTGGGCGCCGGCCACACCGTCGTCCACCCCGAACTCGCCTACCCCACCTACGACATCGGTGCCCGCCTGGCCGGGGCGACCCCCGTCGCCGCCGACGGCCTCGCCTCCCTGGGGCCCGCACCCGTCGAGCTGGTGTGGGTCAACTCGCCCAGCAACCCGACCGGGCGCGTCCTGGGTACCGCCCACCTGCGCAAGGTCGTGGAGTGGGCTCGTGAGCGCGGTGCCGTCGTGGCCTCCGACGAGTGCTACCTGGACCTCGGCTGGGACGGCGTGGAACCGCTGTCGATCCTGCACCCCGACGTGTGCGGCGGATCCCACGACAACCTGCTCGCCGTGCACTCGCTGTCCAAGCGCTCCAACCTCGCGGGCTACCGCGCCGCGTTCGTGGCGGGCGACCCGGCGCTGGTCGGCGAGCTGCTGGCCGTGCGCAAGCACGCGGGGATGATCGTCCCGGCCCCGGTCCAGGCCGCCATGCGGGCCGCGCTGGACGACGACTCCCACGCGGACGAGCAGAAGGAGCGCTACCGCGCCCGGCGGGCCCGCCTGCGGGCCGCCTTCGAGGGCGCGGGCTGGCGTATCGAGCACTCCGACGCCGGACTGTACCTGTGGGCGAGCCACCCCGAGCACGACGCCTGGGGTGCGGTCGCCGAACTCGCCGAGCGCGGCGTCCTGGTGGCCCCCGGCGACTTCTACGGCGCCGCCGGGTCCGGGCACGTACGAGTGGCCTTCACGGCCACCGACGAGCGCGTCGAGGCCGCGGCCAAGCGCCTGTAGGAAGAACTCGGGGCGCAGGGGTCACGAGGAGCCCTGCGCCCGTCGCGAGGAACTACTTGAGGAGGAGGCGGCCTTCGGTGTCGGCCACGGTGGTCCACGCCGCCGTTCCGGGGCCGCCGTCGGTCGCGTGCCAGCGCTGGTCGCCGTAGGTGACGGTGGACAGCCCGTACTCGTCGGCGTGGGTGACCGCCCAGATCGCCATCGCCCAGCCGAGGTCGCCGGTCTCCGGCCCCCGCACCTCGGGCAGGGCGGTGGGGTCGGTACCGAACACGCGGGCCATCTCGGTGTGCGCGGCCTCGGTGTCGGAGGCGGCGTCCCGGATCTCGTCCACGCCCTCGGCGTCGTACCAGCAGGTCACGGCCGGTCCCCGGGTGCCGGTGAACACCTCGGTCATCCGCTTGGACAGGCCCTCGTGCTGGTCATAGGCGAAGCCGTCGGCGCTGCGCTGGACCGCCTGGGCGGCCTCGTACACCGGCAGTTCCCGCCAGCCGTCGACCTCGGCCAGCTCGTCGTAGAACGAGGCGCTGGAGGACACCGGATCGAGGATCTGGTCCGGCTCCCCCCACTCCTGGGAGGGGCGCTGCTGGAACAGGCCCAGCGAGTCGCGGTCGCCGTACTCCAGGTTGTAGAACGTCGACTCCTGCCAGACGGTCGCGTAGGCCACGGTCACCGCCTCCTGCGGCAGATCCCTGCTGAAGGCGACGCCTCCGATCGTGGCGGCGTTCACCGCTTGGGCGACCTCCATGTCGTACTTGCCGTCGGACAGCTGCAGGCGGCAGCCGGGCTCCACCTCGGGCTCTGTGTCGATGGGCTCGATCGTGGTCAGCACGTAGTAGGCCCCCGCGACGATCACGCCGCACGCGAGGGTCAGGGACAAGAGGATCTTCACGAACGCGGAGATCCGTCGGCGTTTACTGGGCACGGGCGTACCATCGGCTAGGCAACAGGTGGAGTCGCGCCGCGGGAGACGGGCTCCGTCGGCGCGGGGGCGCTCAGGCGCCACGGCCGCATTGTAGTCGGCGCGCTCGACCGTTCCAGGGCGGCGCCGTCGCACTCGCCGGAAGCGGCTAACGTGTGTGCACATGACCAGCTCGTACACAAGTCCGCTGCCCGACCAGATCGACGAACTCTGGGAGCAGCGCTCCACGCTCACACCCGACCACTCCGAGGCCCGTTCCGTCATCACCGGCGCCATCGACCAGATCGACGAGGGCAAGGCCCGTGTGGCCTTCGTCGACCCCACCTCGGACGCCGTCGTGGTCGACGAGCGCGCCAAGCGCTCCATCCTGCTCGGCTTCAAGGTCCTGGACATGAAGGAGTCGCACGTCGGCGACTTCTACCACCACGACCGGATGCCCCTGAAGACCCGCTTCGACGGCGTCCGCGTGGTCGCCGGCGCGATCGCCCGCTGGGGCTCCTACCTGGCCCCGGGCGTCGTGCTCATGCCGTCCTTCACCAACATCGGCGCCTACGTCGGCTCCGGGACGATGGTCGACACCTGGGCCACGGTCGGCTCCTGCGCGCAGGTCGGCGAGAACGTCCACCTGTCCGGCGGCGTCGGCGTCGGCGGCGTCCTGGAGCCCCCGCAGGCATCCCCGGTCATCATCGAGGACGACGCCTTCCTGGGCTCGCGGAGCATGGTCGTCGAGGGCGCCCGCGTGCGCACCGGCGCCAAGCTGGGCGCGGGCACGATCCTCACCTCCTCCACGCGCGTGTTCGACGCGGAGACGGGTGAGGAACTGGCACGCGGCGAGGCCCCGGCCTGGTCGGTGTGCGTCACCGCCAACCGCGCCAAGAGCTTCCCCGGCGGCGAGTTCGGCATGCCGGTGCTGCTCGTGCTCAAGCGCCTCCAGGAGGGCGAGGAGCACGACAAGCTCGCCCTGAACGACCTGCTGCGCGAGCACGGCGTCAACGCCTGACCGCACCCCCGCGCGCATCCCGGGGCGCCCTTCGGCGACGAAGGGCGCCCCGTCTGTGTTTAGGGTGGTCGTGACGCGTGCGGCCCAGGCACGTATCGATCGGTATCGATGCGACTGGGTGCGTCCGGGTACGTACCTGCTCGTCCCTCCGCCAGGGGAGACGGATCGGCCGCGCGGTGGACGACGACCTGACCGGAGAGACCATGCTGGACCTGACCTCGGACGCGGCCGAACTGACCGCCGCCCTCGTCGACATCCGCTCGGAGAGCGGTGACGAGAGGATCCTGGCCGACGCGGTCGAGAACGCCCTCTCCGACCTGGACCACCTCACCGTGACGCGGGACGGCGACGCCGTGGTCGCCCGCACGGACCTGGGCCGTCCGCGGCGCGTCGTGGTGGCCGGGCACATCGACACCGTCCCCATCGTCGACAACGTGCCCTCCCACGTCTCCGGGGGCCGCCTGTACGGCTGCGGCACGAGCGACATGAAGGCCGGGGTGGCCGTCCAGCTCAAGCTCGCCGCCCTGGTCCCCGAGCCCGTGCACGACGTCACCTACGTCTTCTACGACAACGAGGAGGTCGACGCCTCCCGCAACGGGCTCCTGCGCCTGGCCCGCAAGCACCCCGAGTGGCTGGCCGGCGACTTCGCCATCCTGATGGAGCCCACCGACGGCGTCATCGAGGGCGGCTGCCAGGGCACCATGCGGGTGGAGGTCGTGGCCAGGGGCAAGCGCTCGCACAGCGCCCGCTCGTGGATGGGCGAGAACGCCATCCACGGCGCCGGGGCGATCCTGGACATCCTGCGCGCCTACACCCCCCGGGAACCCGAGGTGGAGGGGCTGCGCTTCCACGAGGGCCTCAACGCGGTGTTCATCGAGGGCGGCGTGGCGGGCAACGTCATCCCCGACGAGTGCGTGGTCACGGTCAACTACCGCTACGCCCCGGACCTGTCCCCGGCCCACGCCGAGGCGCACCTGCGCAAGGTCTTCGACGGCTTCGAGGTGCGGGTGGTCGACTCCTCCGCCCCGGCCCGCCCCGGCCTGGACGACCCCGCGGCGGCCGCGTTCGTCACCGCGGTGGGAGAGGGGAGGGCCCGGGCCAAGCTCGGCTGGACCGACGTCTCGCGCTTCTCCGAACTGGGCGTGCCCGCCGTCAACTACGGCCCCGGCGACCCCACACTGGCCCACACCAAGGACGAGTACACCGAGATCGCGCCGATCCGCGAGGCCGAGGAGCGCATGGTCGCCTGGCTGACGGGGGCCCGCTGACCTCGAACGGGCCGCATGTGGCCACCGGCGTGTCATGTGCGGTTCAAGTGTGAGTCCGGCGGGCCCGGATAGGTTGGCGAACATGACGGAAGAAGAGACCACCAGGCACGTCGGCCCCCTGACCTACCGGGGCCGTGCCGTTCCCCACACCACCACCGACCAGCGTCTCCTGGACCACCGCGGTCCGAGCGACTGGGTGCACACCGACCCCTGGCGGGTGCTGCGCATCCAGTCGGAGTTCGTCGAGGGTTTCGGTCTGCTGTCGGAGCTGCCGTCGGCGGTGAGCGTGTTCGGTTCCGCGCGCATCCGGCCCGACAGCGAGTACTACGACCTCGGGGTCACGATGGGCGCCAAGCTCGCCGAGGCCGGGTACACCACCATCACGGGCGGGGGCCCGGGCATGATGGAGGCCGCCAACAAGGGGGCCCAGGACGCGGGCGGGATGTCCGTCGGGCTGGGGATCGAGCTGCCGTTCGAGCAGTCCCTCAACCCCTACATCGACGTGGGCATGACCTTCCGCTACTTCTTCGTGCGCAAGACGATGTTCGTGAAGTACGCGCAGGCGTTCGTCGTGCTGCCCGGCGGTTTCGGAACGCTGGACGAACTCTTCGAAGCGATCACCCTCGTCCAGACCAACAAGGTCACCCGGTTCCCCGTGGTGCTGCTCGGAACGGAGTTCTGGGCCGGGCTCAAGACGTGGATCGAGGACCGCCTCATGGACAGCAAGCTGATCAACCCCGGTGACATGGGCCTGCTCCAGACGACCGACGACCCCGACGAGGTCGTCGACATCATCCGCAAGTCCCACCTGGACATCGCCCAGCAGCAGGACGAGGCCGCGCGCCGGGCCCCGGGGCCCCAGCAGTAGGAGGGGGCCGGGACGGGGGAGGCGTGTGGCACGATCGGACCGTGCCTGTCTTCATCATGATCCTGGTTGCCCTGGCCGCTCTGGCCGTGCTCGTCGGCGTGGTCTACGTCGTGCTCGGCAAGGGCGGACGGCTCGCCCGTTTCGAGGCCGACTACCCCCCGTTGGACCTGCCCGAGGACGGCCCGGTCAGGGCTCCTGACCTGAACCGCCTGGTGCTGCCGCTGGCCATGTGGGGCTACCACGTGCGGGCGGTGGACGAGCTGCTGGTCCGGCTCGCCGCGACGCTGCGCGCGCGGGAGGAGCGGATCCAGGACCTGGAGTGGCGCCTCTCCCGGCTGGACCCCTCCTACGTCCCGGAGGGCACGGGTCCCGGACGGAGCACCCGTCTTCCGGGGGACGCCTACGCGCCCGAGGCGGGCGCCGCGCCCGGGCCCGGAGCAGTGTCGGAGCCGGGCCCGCGGACCCGGCCGGACGCCGCGTCCCGCTCGGATGCCGGGTCCCTCCCCGACGCCGGGAGCCGCTCGGACGCCCCGGCCCGGCCGGAGGACCCGGACCGCCCGGACCCCGCGCCCGAACCGGCAGCCGCGTCCTCCGACGAGGCCGAGGTGCGGCCGGGAGCCGCGTCCGGGGCCGAGGCGCGTGCGACCGCGAGGGACCTCCGCGAGCAGTCCTGACGCTGCCGGATATGTCACGCATCACACTGTAGGTGTCGTCGGGGCGGGTTTACCCGGGTGCGCGTGCCCTATTCTCGTTCGCTGTACATGCGTTGCCCCCGTTCCGCCGGATCGGGCGGATCGTCGTGAGGATGGCGAGGATGGACACAGCAGCCGAACTGGAATCGGGTTCCGAGGACGAGAGCGGTACCACCCCCACTCCCACACCGGCGTCTCCCGTGACCCAGTTGTCCCTCTGGCCGCCGCCGAGGTCGACCCGGCACAGCGAGCGGCGCCGCCGCCAGGTGACCCTGGTGTCCGCCGTCGTGGTGGTCGTCCTGGCGCTCGCGGGCGGGATCGCCGCCGCGCTGACCCTCACCGCCGACGAGGTCCAGGACGACGTCGCCGAGGCCGACCGGACGCACCTCGACGCGTTCGTCGGCTCCTGGTCGGGCGAGATGGTCCAGGTCGACACCGAGGGCGACTACGTCGCCGACTGGCACGCCGAGGTGCGGATCGAGGACGGCGCCGAGCGCGGCAGCACCGCCTGGACGACGTTCGCGTGCTCGGGGACGCTGGAGCAGACGGCCGCCGAGGGCGATCGACTGGTGTACACCTACACCGAGACCGCGGATCCGCAGGACCGGTGTGTCGACGGGGCCGAGCTGACCGTTTCACCCGAGGGCGGCGGACTGGCGGCCGAGTGGTCCTCGGTGACCAGGGAGGGCACGCGGATGGTCTCCACGGGTCTGCTGGAGTGACCGCCGCTGAGCCGAAGGCCAGGTCGGGCCGGGAACGGAGCCGCCGCGCGCCGTGGTCCGCACCGCCGGACCGGAGCGGGAGCACGTGCGTGCGCGCCCGCGCAGAACGGGTTTCGGTCAGTACCGATATAAGCTAACTGACCAACGATTCCTCGCAGGAGGGCGTTCGAGGCGACGGCCCGGCCGTCGCCTCGCGCGCACGCAGGGGTCAACCTTCCGAGATAATGGTCGAAGGGTGATTCACGTCCCTCACGTCACACGGACACGACTCACACGGAGCCTGCCACGGTTTCCGAGCCGAGACGACTCAGCTGACCTGCGCCGGTGCTGTGACTCGGTCACCCGCGAGGAACATGAAGAAAGGGGAATGGCATGGCGGCGATGAAGCCGAGGACCAGCGACGGGCCGATGGAGGTCACCAAGGAGGGTCGCGGCATCATCATGCGAGTCCCGCTGGAGGGCGGCGGACGCCTGGTCGTCGAGCTGACACCAGACGAGGCGGTCGAGCTCCGGGACGCGCTCAAGGGCGTCGTCGGCTAGCGGCCGGTACCGATACCGTCCCCCACCAAGGGCCGGAACGCCCTGACGACCCCCGAGGTAGACCACCTCCCGAAGAGTGAACGATTGTGAGCGGCCTGTGCCATTCGCCACGCAGATCCACCCTGTAGCGGGTACCCTCGCCGATTCCACCGCGGACCTGCTGGTCCTCCCCGTGTTCGCGGGGGACGACGGGCCCGCGGCGGTCGACGGGGTCGCCGACAGCGGACTGACACAGGTGCTCCCTGGCGCGCTCCGCGATCTGTTCACGCACTACTCGCTGACCGGCAAGGCCGGTGAGCTGGCCCAGTTCCCGGTGGCCCGGGACGGCGGCCTGGTACGGCTGGCGCTTCTGGGGGTCGGATCGGGTACGCCCGACGACCTCCGGAAGGCCGGCGCCGCCCTGTCCCGGTCCGCGCGCGGCACCGAGACCGTGGGCCTGGCCTGGCCCGGGGCCGGGGAAGCGGCCGCCGTGGCCTTCGCCGAGGGCGTGCTGCTGGCCTCGTACACCTTCACCCTCAAGACCGGCGAGACCCCCAGGGCCAAGCGCCCGGCGGCGGGCGTCGAGGTCGTCGGCGCCGACACCGCGGACCTGGCCGACGCTCTGCGCCGCGGTGGCGACCTGGCCTCGGCCACCGCCCTGGCCAGGGACCTGATCAACACCCCCTCCCTGACCAAGGACCCGGAGTGGATGGCCCAGCGCGCTCGTGAGGTGGCCGCCGGGTCCGGCCTCGACGTGCGCGTGTGGGACGACCAGGAGCTGGCCGAGGACGGCTTCGGCGCGATCCTCGCCGTGGGACGGGGATCCGCGCGGCCCCCGCGTCTGGTGCAGCTCACCTACACGCCCGAGAACCCGACCGCCCACGTGGTGCTCGTCGGCAAGGGCATCACGTTCGACACCGGTGGGCTGTCACTCAAGCCCAACGACAACATGAAGCTCATGAAGACCGACATGAGCGGCTCGGCGATCGTGCTCGCCGTCCTCTCGGCGCTGCGCGCGGTCGGCGCGGGCGTCCAGGTCACCGGTCTGCTGCCGCTCGCGGAGAACGCCTTCTCCGGCGACGCCACCCGGATCGGCGACGTGCTGACCACCTACAGCGGGAAGACCGTCGAGGTCCTCAACTCCGACGCCGAGGGGCGCCTGGTCCTGGCGGACGCCCTGGGCTACGCCGTCGCCGAGCTCGGCCCGGACGTGATCGTGGACGTGGCGACGCTGACGGGCGCGGCCAAGGTCGCCCTGGGCACCGGCATCGGCGCCCTGTACAGCACCGACGACACGGTCGCGGCCGAGATCGAGCGCGCGGGCACCGACTCCGCCGAGCCGCTGTGGCGGATGCCGCTCACCGAGGAGTACGCAGAGACGACGCACTCGCGGGTCGCGGACCTGGCCAACATCGGGACCCGCAAGGAGTTCGGTCCGGCGGGCGCCACGGACGCGGCGCTGTTCCTGCGCGAGTTCACCGGCGACGTGCCCTGGGCGCACCTGGACATCGCCGGCCCCGGCCGCTCCATGAAGGAGGACGGACTGCTCAGCAAGGGCGGGACCGCGTTCTCCACGCGCACCCTGCTGCGCTGGGTCGGGCGCCTTTGAGACGCGCTCTTCGCGCTTTCCGGTGTGGCCCGCTCGTTCCTCACGGGCCCCACCTCCAAGCACTCCAGAACGCGTCGGCGCCCTCCTCGTGCTTCCTTTGGGCCTCCGCTCGTTCCTCGCTTTGGCCCGATCAACCCCCCTGTGGTCCTGGTGGGCGGGAAGCCCTACCAATCCCCTGCGGTTGAACCCCCAGCCCCACCTGCACCTTCGGGAGTTCGCGGGGGTGGTCACCCTGACCCCAGGGGCTTGAAGGTGCACGCGCAGTCCGACGTGAACCCGCGGGGTGTGGGGGCGAACGTTCAGTCCAACGCGACGCAGGGGGCTGTAAGCGCACGTGTGGTCCTGCGTGAACCCCTCAGGGGTGGAGGTGCATGGCTCAGCCCGCCCGGCCCCCGGGGGGGCGAGTGCGTACACACCCCCCGCACGGGCCGAAGCGAGGTACGAGCGGAGGCCCAAGAAAAGCACTGGGGTGAGGGGCGCGCCGGTGCCTGCAGGAGGAGTCTCTGCCGCCGGCGAGCCTGCGAGCCAGGCAGTAGCGACGACGAAGGACCCGGCGTGAAGCGCCCCGAACCTAAGCGCCCCGAATCGCAGCGAGCAGGCCCTGGCCGATGGGCAGCAGTAGCGGGATGAGCGATTCGTCCTCGCGGACCTGCTGGATCACCTCGCGCACCGCCGTCTCGGCGGGGTCGGGCACCCGCAACGGGCCGTCCGGCTCCGTCGGGACGGGTGTGGCGTCGTTGAACACGACCACGCCGCCCGGGCGCAGCAGCCGCCGGGCCTCCGCCAGGTAGCGCGGCGCCGACTCCGGGTCGGCGTCCACGAACACCATGTCGTAGCCGCCGTCGGTCAGCCGGGGCAGCATCTCCAGGGCCGATCCCCGGATGAGCCGCGCGCGTCCCGCGCCGAAGCCGGCGCGGGAGAAGGCCGACCGGGCGTACTCCTGGAACTCGGCGCGCGTGTCGACGGTGGTCAGGATGCCGTCGGGGGCCATGCCCCGCAGCAGCCAGATTCCCGACGTCCCGCACCCCGTGCCGACCTCGACCACCGCGCGGGCGCTGATCGCCGCGGCCAGGAACCGCAGGGCCGCTCCCGTGGCGGCGTCGACCGGGGCGGTCGCCGAGCGCACTCCCGCGTCGTAGGCGTCGGCCAGCGGGCCGTCCTCCATCGCCTCCTGCTCGAACCTGGCCTGCTCGCGCACCCAGGTGATCTGGGCCGCGCTCTCATCTGGACTGGCGATGACGGCCTCCCACTGCCGTGGTCACGAATGGGCGGGAACGCTGACCGGGGATGCGTCACTCATCGTGCAAGGATGGTCGCCACCAGGTCATGTCCCCGGCAAAAGACTAGCGCGTGCGCCCGGCGAACTCGGCGTGTGACGGCGGGAACTTCGCGGGGCCGGATAGCGTTGAATCCGGATGAACGTACGTTGATCGCCACGAAGCAACTCCCCCCGACCAGTCTTCGACGGACGGATCGACGGGATGAAGGGAGCAGCGGTGCCAGAGTCCGGCCCGGCCGTTGATTTCGAGGCATGGGAACCCCCGAGCTGGGACGAGGTCGTCCGCGTCCACTCACCCCGCGTCTACCGGCTGGCCTATCGGCTGACCGGTAACAAGCACGACGCCGAGGACCTCACGCAGGAGGTCTTCATCCGGGTGTTCCGCTCCCTGGCCAACTACACCCCCGGCACGTTCGAGGGGTGGCTCCACCGCATCACCACGAACCTCTTCCTGGACATGGCGCGCCGCAAGGCCCGGATCCGCTTCGAGGGCCTGGCCGACAACGCCGACGAGCGCCTGGAGGGCCGCGAGCCCTCACCCGCCCAGCGCTACGACGACCGGCACTTCGACGCCGACGTCCAGAGCGCGCTGGACGCCCTGCCCGCCGAGTTCCGCGCCCCCGTGGTCCTGTGCGACATCGAGGGCCTCTCCTACGAGGAGATCGCGGCGACGCTCGACGTCAAGCTCGGCACCGTCCGCAGCCGTATCCACCGGGGTCGTGCCCAGCTGCGCCGCGCCCTGGAGCACCGGCGGTCGCTGGCCGCCGAGGCCGGGGGACAGGCCGGAGCGAACGCCATCGACCGGGAGGCGCAGCAGTGAGCACGGAACACCTCGGAGAACGCCTGTCCGCGCTCGTGGACGGCGAACTGGGCACGGCCGAGCACGAGCGCGCGCTCATCCATCTGGCCAAGTGCGAGCCCTGCCGCGTCGAGGCGGACATGATGCGCCGGCTCAAGCGCCGCCTCACCGGCCTGTGCGAGCCCGAGCCGGACATGGACTTCCTGGGACGGCTCTCCAGCCTGTCCCAGGCGTCCTCCGACGACGGCGGCGGTCCCGTGGGACCCCGGGGCCCCGCGGCGCCCGCGGGCGGCCGGGGTTTCGGTTCCAGCCCGCCCCTGGGGTCCTCCCGCCCCATCGGCGGGTTCCCCTGGGGTGGGCCGCTCGCCGCTGAGGCGGTCTCTCCCGAGTCCACCGCGGTGTCCGCGGAACCGACCCCGCCCGCCCGCCCCCCGCGAGCCCCGCGTCGCCGTGGTGAGCGCCTGGCCCAGTTCCTGCCGCCCTTCCCCGGCGGCCGCTACGCCGTCGCGGGCTTCGCGGTGGCCACCGCGCTGCTGGGCACCGCCTTCGTGGCGGGCGGCGACACCGAGGACACCCCCGTGGTGGAGCCGCGGCTGTCCGACTACGCCGTCGAGCACGCGGTGACCAGTCGCCAGGTTCCGGCGGCCGAGGTCCGGCCCGCCCGCTCCCAGGGGGCGGACGACACCCGTCCCACCGAAGCGACCCGGTGAGCGCGGAGGAACCCTCCTCCGCCCCGCGCCCCGTTCCGGTGACACCGCTGCTCGTCGTGTTCCTGTGCGTCGTCCTGCTCACCGCCGCGACCCATCCCGGCTCCGACGAGGTCCCCGCGGAAGGCGGCGACGACGGCATGGCCGTGCTGCGGGCGGCGGCAGCGGCGGACGACACGGTGGCCTACACCGGCGTGCGCGAGCTGCGCGGGCCGGAGGAGCTCGACGGAGAGGCCGTGCGGATCCGGGTCGTCAACCAGCCGGGGAAGGGCATCGCCCTGGCCGCCGTCGACCAGGACGGGGCCGCCGAGGGGTCCACGTTCGCCGTGGGCGACTCCTCGGCCCTGGTGACGCTCGACGAACGCCTGCTGGGCATGCTGGAGGACACCTACGAGGTGGCGGACGCCGGACCCACCGACCTCGACGGGCGCGCCGCCCGCATGGTCGTGGCCCTGCGGTCCGACGCGACGGTCGCCGGACGCTTCTGGGTGGACGAGGAGTCCGGCATCCTGCTCGGCCGCACCGTGTACGAGGACTCCGGCGGCGCGGCCCTGCGCACCAGGCTGAGCGGCATCGAGTTCGGCGAGGGCCACTGGCCGGCCGACGCGGTCGGCGGCGAGCCCTGGGGTGACGCGCTGAGCGGGGGCGAGCGCGAGGAGCTGCGTGACCGGGGCTGGATCCTGCCCGAGCACCTGACCTGGGACCTGCGCCTGGTCGACGCCCGTTCCACCGAACACGGCCGGCAGCGGGTGGTCCACCTGGTCTACTCCGACGGGCTGTCCCAGGTATCGGTTTTCGCCCAACGTGGGAAGCTGGGCACGGAACACCCGACTTCACTTCACAACGGATATGTCGGAACCGGGGAGGGGGGAAGTGGCGTCACACCACGACATGACACGATCTTCGGCGGCGAGGTCGGGCAGTACCAGAGCATGTGGCAGGCGGACGGTTTCGTCTACACGGTGCTGGCCGACGCCCCCGCGGGACTGGCCTCCTCCGCGGTGAGCGCGTTGCCGGAACCCGAGGGTTCCGGCTTCTGGGCCAGAGTGCAGCGCGGCCTGTCCCGGCTGGGGTTCGCCTGAGTTCTCCGGGGGCCGCGCAGACCGAACACCAAGCGATGTACGGAGCAGGTCTTGAGTGAGGACTTCGGTCGGCCGGACCACGGGGGCGACCCCGGGCGGGCGACCCCACCGAAGGGTGGAACACCCCCGGACGCCGGTGGGCCGCCCGCGCCGCCCGTCGGCCGTCCGCCCACGGGAACGGCCCCGGGATTCGCCGCGCCCGCGCACACGGGTTCCTTTCCCGCCCCCGGGACGGAGGGCGCCGCCGCGCCACCGCACGGGACCACGGGAGTGCCGGGCAACGCCAACCGCATGAACCCCACCGGTCAACAGAGCCCCCAGAGCCCCCAGAACCACGCCACCCCCGCAGCGATGGGCCACGGCGGCCCGTACCCCGGGCAGCGGCCCGGTCCCGCGGGGCCCGCCCCCGGACAGCCGCAGGGCCCCGGCGGACCGCCGCCCGGGCAGCGCCAGGTACCCGCAGGGCCGCCCCCCGGGCAGCCGCTGGGCCCGTACGGCGCGCCGACCCCCCGCCGCCGCGGGATTCCGGCCTGGATGGCGCTGTCCGGCATGCTCGTCGTCGCGCTGATCGCGGGCGGCGCCGGCGGTCTGGCGGGCTCGTTCCTCACCGGTCCGGCCGCACCCGAGGCCGAGGCCGAGGACGAGGGCGCCCGCCTCAACGAGCCGCCGCCCGAAGCCCCCGAGCGCGACCCCGACACCATCGCGGGCGTGGCCCAGCGGGTCAGCCCGAGCGTGGTCTCCATCCAGAGCGCGGACGCCCGCATCGGCGGCGGAGGTTCAGGGTTCGTCATCAGCGACGACCACGTCGTCACCAACGACCACGTCTCCTCCGTGCTGGAGGAGGACGGCATCCGGATCGAGTACAGCGACGGCACGCTGTCCGACGCCACGGTGGTCGGCTCCGACCCCAGCTCGGACCTGGCCGTGCTGGCGCTCGACTCCCCCAAGGGCGACGTCGAGGCTCTGGAGTTCGGCGACTCGGACCAGGCGCTCGTGGGCGACGAGGTCATCGCCATCGGCGCGCCGCTGGGCTACGCGGGCACCGTCACGCAGGGCATCATCAGCGCCGTCGACCGCCCGGTCAGCTCCGGTGAGGGCCCCAACGCCAGCCGCTTCTACGCCATCCAGACCGACGCGGCGATCAACCCGGGCAACTCGGGCGGCCCGCTCGTGGACTCCGGGGGCCGGGTCATCGGCGTGAACTCGATGATCGTGAGCATGGCCGGCTATATGGGCGAGTCCACGGGCAACATCGGCCTGGGCTTCGCGATCCCGTCCAACGAGGCGGAGCGCGTGGTGAACCGGCTCGTGGACCACGACGAGACCAGCTACGCCGACATCGGCGCGGAGATCGACCTGGAGAGCCCGATCGCCGGCGCGGTCATCGCCGACGGCTCCCGCGCCGTCGAGCCCGGCGGTCCGGCCGACGAGGCGGGTCTGGAATCGGGCGATGTCATCGTGTCCCTGGACGGGCGGCGCGTGCAGTCCGGGTCGGAGCTGATGGCGATGCTGCGCGACCGCACGCCGGGCACCGAGGTCGACCTGGAGTACGAGCGCGACGGCACGCGCGAGAGCACCAGCGTCACCCTGGGCGCGACCGCCGACTGACGCCGGCGCACACGAGGGCCCCGGAGCGGTCGCTCCGGGGCCCTCGGGCGTCGTGCGGCCGCTAGCGGCCGGCCGGGGAGATGCCCAGCTGCATGCCGGCGAGCCCGCGCGGCTTGCCCGCCAGGGACTCGGCGATGGAGGACATGATCTTGCTGGCCTCGGAGTCGGGGTCGGTCAGGACCAGGGGCTTGCCCTCGTCGCCGCCCTCGCGCACCCGTGTGTCCAGCGGGATCTGTCCCAGCAGCGGGATGCTGGTGCCCAGCGTCCGGCTCAGGGCGTCGGCGACCGTCTGGCCGCCGCCCTCGCCGAAGAGCCGCAGGGGCTCTCCGCCGCCCGGCGGAACGAAGTACGACATGTTCTCGATGACGCCGGCGATGCGCTGGTGGGTCTGCGCGGTGATCGCTCCGGCGCGCTCGGCGACCTCGGCGGCCGCCATCTGCGGCGTGGTCACCACGAGCAGCTCGGCGTTCGGCAGCAGCTGCGCGACCGAGATGGCGATGTCGCCGGTGCCCGGGGGCAGGTCCATCAGCAGGACGTCGAGGTCGCCCCAGTACACGTCCGACAGGAACTGCTGCAGCGCGCGGTGCAGCATCGGGCCGCGCCACACCACGGGCTGGTTGCCCTGGGTGAACATGCCCACCGAGATGACCTTGATGTCGTGCGCGGAGGGAGGGAGGATCATGTCCTCGACCTTGGTCGGGTAGTCCGACGCACCGAGCATGCGGGGCACCGAGTGGCCGTAGATGTCGGCGTCGACGACGCCGACCTTGTGGCCCTGGGCCGCCATGGCCGCGGCGAGGTTCACGGTGACGGAGGACTTGCCCACACCGCCCTTGCCGGAGGCGACGGCGAAGACCTTGGTGAGGGAGTTCGGCTTGGCGAAGGGGATCTCCTTCTCCGCCTGGCCGCCGCGCAGCTGCGTCTGCAGCTCCTTGCGCTGTTCGTCGCTCATGACGTCGAGTTCGACGCTGACGGAGGTGACCCCGGCGACCTTGGTCACCGCTTCGGTCACGTCCTTCTCGATGCGACCCTTCATCGGGCATCCGGCGACGGTCAGGTAGATGCCGACGCTGACGGCACCGTCGTCGGCGATGTCGACGCTCTTGACCATGCCGAGGTCGGTGATGGGGCGGTGGATCTCCGGATCTTGCACCGTGGCCAGGGCCTTGCGCACCTGCTCGGTGGATGGTGTGGAGGACATGTACTCAATCGTAGGTCAGTGGGATGAGGTACTCGGCCTGTGGAGTCGGCCCCACGCGACCACCAGTCACAACGGGTGGCGGGTGGTCGGCTATTCCGATCGGCGTGTGGCGCGGGTCTTGATCCGCAGGGTGATCATCCGATAACGGCACGTCCTTAACGCAGGCGATACAGGGCCGGATAGTAGTCTCTGCGCACCATGGGAAATGTTCCGCCGCCGCCTGGTTCGTCCTGGCCCGCCGCGCCCGAGGGGCCGGAGGGGCGGGCCCTCGACGGCTACCCGCAGGAGCAGGACTGGGCGGGCCCGCCCGGGGGCGGGCGACTCACGCCGCCCGGGGGGCAGCCCGCGGTCAGTGCCGAGGCGTCCGTGTGGGCCTGGCCCCCGCCGCGTCCGGTGCGCACCAACGAGTTCGCCAGCGCGGGACTGCCGGAGGGTGAGCCCTATCACAGGTTGGGTCGCAACTCCCGGTTCCGCTGGTGGACCCCGCTGCTGACCCTGCTGGTCTTCGGGATCCTCCTGGTCTTCCTGTGGATCGGCATCGTGCTCGCGATCACGATCGTCGCGGTCATCGGCGGCAGCGGCCTGGCCCCCGACGCGATGAGCGTGGGGGAGGTCGCGGGGCTGGCGTTCGGGCTCGCGCCGACGGCGCTGCTGATCCCCATCGTGCTGTTCGTGGTGCGCGTGGTGCAGTGGCGCCGCGTGGGGACCTTGATGTCGGTGGAGGGCCGGTTGCGCTGGAGCTGGCTGCTGCGCTGCACGGCCGCCGCGGTCGTGCCCGTCGGGGTGTGCCTGATCGCCTTCCTGTTCCTGGTGGACCGCCTGGCCCCGGGGTCCGGGCCCGTGGGGGAGACAGGGGGAGCGGAGGTGTTCGCGGCGGCGGTGGTCGTCATCGTCCTGCTGGTGCCGTTCCAGGCCGCCGCCGAGGAACTCACCGCGCGGGGGCTGATGATGCAGCTCGTCGGGTCCCTGGGCGCCCGCCCGGGCGAACCCCGGGGCGGCGGGGCCGCGTCGCGCGTGCTGCGCTCACCGGGAACGGCGGTCCTGGCCGGGGGCACCCTGGTCCCGGTGCTCTACGCGGCCACGCATCCCGACGACCTGTGGGTGACGTCCTCGCTCACGGTCATGGGACTGGGGATGGCCTGGCTGACCTGGCGCACGGGGGGCGTGGAGGCCGCGATCGGCCTGCACGTGGTCAGCAGCCTGGTCCAGTTCCTGCTCACCGCCTACGAGGGGCGGCTGTCGGAGGTCGGCACGGGGGCCGTCCTCGGCGCCGGCCTGCCGTCGGGCGGGGGGACACCGCTCGGGCTGGCGCTGACCGTGGCGCAGGTGGGCGCGTACGTGCTGGGGGTGACCTGGCTCGCCGGCCGCGGGGGCGTACGGCGAGCCAGCGCCCGGGCACGGCGCTGACCGCGCCGTCCCCGGGCGCCCGGCCCGTCCGGGGCGTCAGCCCGCGGTGCCGAAGACCGGGTAGTGGTCGGAGTAGTCGTCGTAGGTGTAGGTCCGGCCCCAGGACGAGACGGACCACGGTTCGCTCTTGACGCCGCGCGTCTCGTTGGTGAACGACACCGGAGCCGCGCCGCCGCGGATCGGCAGCACGTAGTCGAGCTGCTGCGGTCCCCAGTCGGGGTAGTTGTACCGGGCGATGGAGTTGGTGCCGGTGTCCCAGGAGTAGGGGGCGCCGGTGAAGGCCGGCTCGACCGCGTCGAGCCGCTTGAGTGCGCGGTCCCACTCCCCGCCGCCGCCGACGATGTTGAGGTCGCCCGCCACGTAGACCGGCTCGCCGTCGGGAATCGTGTCGATGACGGCGCGGATCTGCCCGAGCTGGTGGGTGCGGACGTCCTCGTCCTCGCCGTCGGCGCAGGAGCTGTCCTCGGACTGCATGTGGGTGCCGATGACGTGCAGGGGGCCGTCGGGGGTGTCCAGCTCCACCCGGGCGAAGCCCTTGTTGGCGAACCAGTCGGAACCGCAGGAGCGCGTGAAGATGTGCTGCTCGCGGCGGACGATCGGCCAGACGCTGTGGACGCTGACACCGCCGTTGGTCGTGGTGTGGGCTCGGTAGCCGGTGGTGGCGTCCCAGCCCGAGCGCGAGCGCCCCACGACGGGCGTGCCGTGGGGGTACTCCTCGGAGATCCCGGCGCGCAGGACGTCGGCGGAGGGGTTGTCGAAGAGCTCCTGGAGGACCACGACGTCCTGCCCGGACACGACGCCGTCCCGGGCGATGAGGTCGGCGCGGATCTCCTGGCCCCAGTTGGGGTAGAGCGCGCGGGGCAGCAGGTAGGCGTTGTAGGTGGCGATGCGGGGCGCGGGGCCGGGGTCGGCCGACGCGGGGCCCACGGCCACGAAGAGGGGGAGGATCAGGGCGACGATGAGGGCGGGGGCTGTTCGTCTGTACACGACAGCACAGCCTGTCCAGCCGAGGACACCGCGCGGGCACCAAGGGGTTACCGGTTGGTAGCGAATGCATGGCGGATCGACCTGAACCGGAAGGCCGTCCGGTCCTGCGCGCGGCAGATCGCCGCTTCCGCGTACTCCTCCCGGGACCGATCTCGACGTCCTCGCGGGCCCCAGCGAAGCGGGCTGCATGGTTCGGTGGCCGAACCGCAGTCCCTGTAGGGGGAGTGCGGCAGGCGTTCCGCCGCCGCCCGCCGGGCGTCGACCGTGAACGATGCCCGACCGCGCGGAGTGGGGCCGGTCGGCGACCGGCCCCACTCCGCGCGCGAACCGGGTGGTCCCGACGACGGCGGGGGACGCCGTACGGGCCGGGTCAGGCGGTGGACGCCTCGTAGACCGCCTCGCCTTCCACGAAGGTGAGCGCGGCGCGGGCCTCGTGGATCTCCTCCGGTGGACCCGCGAACGGGTCGCGGTCCAGTACCACCAGGTCGGCCAGCGCTCCCGGCCTGATGGCCCCCGTCTCGTCCAGGCGGTTCACGTACGCCGAACCCGCCGTGTAGGCCGTGATGGCCGTCCGCAGGTCCAGGCGCTCCGCCGGGAGGAACACCGGGGCCGACGAGCCCGGCAGGACCCTGTTGACCGCCACGTGGACGCCCAGGACCGGATCCGGGCTGCTGACCGGCCAGTCGCTGCCCGCCGCCAGGACCGCCCCGGCGCGCCTGAGCGAGCCGAACGGGTACTGCCACCCGGCTCTCTCCGCTCCCAGGAACGGAATGGTCAGCTCGTCCATCTGGGGCTCGTGGGCCGCCCACAGCGGCTGCAGGTTCGCCGTCGCTCCCAGGGCCGCGAAGCGGGGCACGTCGTCCGGGTGGACGACCTGCAGGTGCGCCAGGTGCGGACGGTTCACGGAGGGCCCGTTGGCCCCGCGCGCCGATTCGAGCGCGTCCAGGGCGTCGCGCACCGCGCGGTCGCCGAGCGCGTGGAAGTGCGTCTGGAACCCGAGCGCGTCCAGCTCCGTGACGTAGCCCGCGAGCCGTTCCGGATCCACGAAGCTCGTCCCCCGGTTGCCCGTGGGGCAACCGCAGCCGTCCAGATACGGGTCGAGCATCGCCGCGGTGCCCGTCTCGGCGACGCCGTCGAGCATGATCTTCACCGTGTCGGCGCGGAACCGGCCGTGGCTCAGGGCCGCGCGGCGTTCCAGGAGTTCGGGGATCTGCTCGGCGCCGCGGTCCCGGTCCCACCACAGCGCGCCGACCACCCGCGCGGTGAGCGCTCCCTCGCGCGCGAGCGCCGCGTAGGTCGACGACACGTCCGGCATGCCCGGGAAGGCCCCGACGATGGCGTCCTGCCAGGCCGTGATCCCCAACGAGTGCAGGTGCCCCTGCGCGCGCAGCAGCGCGGCGCGCAGCTCCGCCGGGGAGGGCTCCGGGGCCAGCCGGCCCACCAGGTCCATCGCCCCCTCCTGGAGGAGCCCGGTGGGTTCGCCGTCGGCGTCGCGCTCGATACGGCCGTCCGACGGGTCGGGGGTGTGGCGCGTGATGCCCGCCAGCTCCAGCGCCCGGCTGTTGGCCCAGGCTCCGTGGTGGTCGCGGTTGGGCAGGTAGGCCGGGCGGTCCGGGACCACGGCGTCCAGGGCTGTCCGGTGCGGCGCGCCGCCCTCGAAGGCCTCCATGGACCAGCCGCCGCCGGTGATCCATCCCTGGCCGGGGTGCGTGGCGGCGTAGGCGGCCACGGCGGCGACGGTCTCCTCCGCGGTCCGGGCCTCGGTCAGGTCGCAGTGGACCATCTCCAGGCCCGCGGTGACCGGGTGTGCGTGGGCGTCCTGGAAGCCGGGCATCAGGAGCCGGCCTGCCAGGTCCACGACCCTGGTGCTCGGGCCGGCCAGGTCCAGGACCTCCTCGCGGCCCACGGCCGCGATACGGCCGTCCGCGACGGCGACGGAGTTCGCGCCGTCCGGTGCTCCGGTGCGCGGGCCGTCCGGCGTGAGGACGGCGCCTCCGGTGAGGACGAGGTCGGCGTGGCGGGAGTTCATCGGTGGTTCGATCCTTCCGGTTCGGGGATGACGGTCTCGGTCGGGGCGGGTTCGGCGGGCTGCTCCGGGTCGTTTCCGCGGAGGAAGTAGGGGGACTTTCGCACCCAGCGCGCCCAGGCGGCGGCCACCAGTCCCGAGGCGAGCATGAGCGCCGGGACCGTCAGCAGGAACCAGCCGTTGTCGGGGTCCACGGCGAAGTGGTCGGTACCGGTGGCGAAGAGCCAGCACAGGTAGCCGGTGATCACGAGCAGGACCGTCCCGCCCAGGAGGGGCAGGACCACGGCGACGAGCCCCGCCCGCCACGACCGCCGGAAGAGGCCCAGGAACCTCACGACGGCGGCCAGCGCCGTCAGCACGTAGATGAGGGCGATGAGCAGGCCGACCGAGTTGACGGTCGCCAGGATCACGTCCGAGAGCCGGGGGATCGCCAGTGACAGCACCGCGACGGCCGCCGCCAGGGAGCCGAGGGCGACGGTCCCCGCGGCCGGCGTGCCGAACCGCGGGCTGACCCGGGACCACAGCGGCCCGAGGGTACGGTCCCGGCTCATGGCGAACATGGCGCGGGCGGTCGGGATCACCCCGGCCTGGAGCGAGGCGACGGCCGAGAACATCAGCGCCACCAGCGGAAGCGTCGCCCACGGCTGCCCGGCCAGGTGACCGGCGAAGACGGCGAGCCCCTGCTCCCCGCTCTCGGTCAGCTCCCGGTCCGAGAGCACGCGCTGGAAGGCCACCGAGCCGAGCATGAACAGGCCGAGCACGCTGAGCAGGGTGATGAGTCCGGCGCGGGAGGCGTCCCTCGGGTCGCGCACCTCCTCGTTGACGCTGAAGGCCGCCTCGAACCCCCAGTAGCAGAACACCGAGAGCAGCAGACCCTGCGCGAGCACCTGCGCGGAGGGGAGGGCGAAGGGGTTGAACCAGTCCCAGCTGAAGGGGTTGGGGCCGGTCACGGCGCCGTAGCCGAGGAACCCGAGCAGGACCGCGTACTCGAAGACCAGCAGGGCGACCTGGAACCGGGCCGCCGTGCGCAGACCGGCGACCGCGGTCAGCGTCACCGCGACGAGCACCAGGACGCCCGTCGCGACGCCCTGGGCCGTGGATCCGGGGTCGACGTCCAGCCCCGCGACACCGGTCACGCCGAACACCAGGGCCGTCTGCAGGATCGCGGATCCGGTCACGGCGGTGGTGTAGGCGAGGAACGCCACCGTGGCGACGATCAGGGTCCACCCCACCAGGAAGCCCAGCCACGGACTGAGGGAGCGCCCGACCCACACGTAGGTGTTGCCCGCGTTCGGTTCGACCCGGTTGAGCTGCGTGTACGCCCCGGCGATACAGAGGATGGGCAGGACGCCCAGCAGCAGGACGGCGGGCAGGTGGGGGCCGACCGTGAGCGCCATCGCGGTCAGGCCGATGCCGATGGTGGTGGTGGCCGCTGTGCTGGAGGCCGCGATGGCGACGCCGCCCAGCACGCCGATGGACCGGCGCAGGGGCCTGCCCGTGGGGACGGGAGGAGGGACGGCCGGGGCCGGGGGAGGGATCGTTGCCATGGTCGGCTTCCGTTCGCTGGGGGGTGGTCCGGTGAACGGAGATTGAACAGCTCGGCCTCTTCACAGGTCAATGGTGTTGTCATAAGCTTCCGTCACCTGAGAGCCCACGATGTGCGAGGTGACGATGGCCGAGCGGGTGGTGCCGCCCGGGGAGCGGCGGCGCCGACGGCCGACCAGGCAGGGGGTCGTGCTGTCGGAGGAGCTGATCGTCGCGACGGCCCTGCGCCTGATCAGCGAGCACGGGGCCGAGGCGCTGACCGTCCGACGGCTGGGCCACGCGCTCGGCGCCGACCCCAGCAGCCTGTACCGCTACTTCAGGAACTCCGACGACCTGATGCTGGCCGTGGCCGACGAGATGATCGGCCGTGTCCTGCGGGAGTGGCGGCCCACCGGGGACTGGCGTGCCGACCTGCGCGACCTCGGGCTCAAGATGCACGCCGGGGCCCTGTCACACCCCCAGGCGGCCGTGTTGAGCGCGTACCGCGTGACCGGCCGCGTGCACGAGATCCGGGCGGTGGAGGCGATCCTGGCGGTACTGCGCGGTGCGGGCCTCCCCGACGCCGAGGCGGTGCGGACCTACCACGCGTTCATCGACACGACCCTGGGCTTCGCGGCCCTGGACGCGGCGAACACGGCGCTGCCCGACGCCGCCCGCGAGGCCGAGGAACGGGTGTGGCGGGAGACCTACGCCGGCCTGCCTGAGGAGACGCACCCCAACATCGCCGCCACGGCCCCGCTGCTCGCGGCCAGCATGAAGGGGAGCGCCTACCCCCTGGCGCTGGACATGCTGCTGGCGGCGGCCGCGGCCCGCCTGGCCCACCTCACCCGCGACTCGTGACCCGGGCCGTGGGCAGACGGGCCCGGCTCCGGCTCCGGCTCCGGTGTCAGTGGCCGTCGGCGGGGCGGGTGGCGGGGCCGTCGGCGGGGTCGGCCGCCAGGGGCCCGGCCGGCGCCGTGCCGGTCCCCGTCGGCGCGGGGTGGGGCGGGAAGACCCAGGTCCGGTAGGACCAGAAGCGGAACAGTGTTCCCAGGCCCACGCCCACGACATTGCCCGCGATGTTCTGCGCGAGCGGGCCGGTCAGGCCCATGAGGTAGACCGCGACACCCAGGCATGCCAGCTGGACGAGCATGCCCACGCCGTTCATCAGCAGGAACAGGGCCGTCTCCCGCCAGTACCCCGTGCGGGCGCGTTCGCGGAAGGTCCAGAACCGGTTGCCGACGAACGCGACCGCGATCGAGCAGAGCGTGCCGATGAGCTGCCCCGTCAGCGCCTCGGCGCCCGCCACCTCCCACAGGAGGTTGGTCACACCGATCTGGACGACGTAGGCCATCGCCCCCACCGAGCCGAACCTGCCCAGCTCCCTCGCGAGCCGGTCGATCCTGGGGTGACGGGAGAGGAACTGTCGCACGGCCTTGGCCTCCGGGCACGGGTTTCGGGTGGTCGCGCGGCACCGGCCGGTGATGCGGCCTCGGACCGCCGCGCGCACACGCCCTAGACTCTAGCCGGGGACTGGAGCTAGACCCCGGCCGCGGGTTCCGAGCCGACCCGGCCAGGTTCCGCCGTGAGCGGAGCCGTCCCGTCACCGCGGTGGACGAGCATGTGAGTTGAGGAACTGTGAGCGAGCGTAACCGCACCGTCCCCCGTGTGGGAATGGTCGGAGGTGGCCAACTCTCCCGGATGACCCACCAGGCGGGCATCGCGCTGGGTGTGGACTTCGCCGTCCTGGCGGCGCGTCCCGCCGACAGCGCCGCGCTGGTCTGCGGCGACGTCACCCTGGGGGACGACCGCGGACTGGACGACGTCCTGGCCTTCGCCAAGGCCCAGGACGTGGTGACCTTCGACCACGAACACGTGCCCGAACCCGTCCTGCGCGCCGTGGAGGAGGCGGGCGGCCTGCTGCGGCCCGGCCGGGACGCCCTCCGCTTCGCCCAGGACAAGCTGCGCATGCGCACCCGCATGAGCGAGCTCGGCGCGCCCTCCCCCGCGTGGCGGGCGGTCACCACGACCGAGCACGTGGCGGCCTTCGCCGAGGACGCCGGCTGGCCCGTCGTGCTCAAGGCGGCCCGCGGCGGCTACGACGGCAAGGGCGTGTGGGTGGTGGCGACCCCCGCCGAGGCGGAGGAGGTCGTCACCCGCGCCGCCGCCGAGGAGGTGCCGCTGCTCGTCGAGGAGAAGGTCGGCTTCCGCCGCGAGCTGGCCGTGCAGGTCGCGCGTTCCCCGCACGGGCAGGTCGCCGTCTACCCGGTCGTGGAGACCGTGCAGCGCGGCGGTATCTGCCACGAGGTGATCGCCCCCGCGCCCGGCCTGGACGACGAGAAGGCGACCCGGGCCCAGGAGCTGGCGATCGAGATCGCGCACGCGCTCGACGTCACCGGCGTCCTGGCCGTGGAGCTGTTCGAGACCGACGACGGCGTGGTCGTCAACGAGCTGGCCATGCGCCCGCACAACTCCGGTCACTGGAGCATCGAGGGCGCGCGCACGTCCCAGTTCGAGCAGCACCTGCGCGCGGTGCTCAACCTGCCGCTGGGCTCGCCGCGCACCAACGCGCCCTACACCGTGATGGCCAACCTGCTGGGTGGCGAGGACCCCGAGGTCTACCGCCGCTACCTGCACGTCATGGCCAAGGACCCCGAGGTGAAGGTGCACTTCTACGGCAAGGACGTGCGTCCGGGCCGCAAGATCGGGCACGTCACCGTGATGGGCGACGACTACCGGGATCTGCTGGAGCGCGCCCGCGACGCCGCTGACTACCTGCGAGGAGACGGACAGTGACCGACAACGCCGACGGGCGGGGCCCCGCTGTGGGCATCGTGATGGGGTCGGACTCCGACTGGCCGGTGATGCGCGAGGCCGCCGACGCCCTCCGGGAGTTCGACATCGCCTTCGAGGCCGACGTGGTCTCGGCCCATCGCATGCCGCACGACATGATCGCCTACGGGGAGCGGGCGGCCGAGCGCGGGCTCAAGGTCATCATCGCGGGCGCGGGGGGTGCCGCCCACCTCCCCGGGATGCTGGCGTCGGTCACCACACTGCCCGTCGTGGGCGTGCCGGTGCCGCTGAAGTACCTGGACGGCATGGACTCGCTGCTGTCCATCGTCCAGATGCCCGCAGGGGTGCCGGTGGCGACGGTGGCGGTGGGCGCGGCCCGCAACGCGGGCCTGCTGGCGGTGCGGATGCTGGCCGCCGGGGATCCGGATCTGACCCGGCGGATGTCCCGCTTCCAGGAGGAACTCAGGTCGCAGGCCTACGCCAAGGGCGAGCGGCTGCGCCGCGAGGTCGCCGAGGGCGGCAAGCCCGCGGGCTTCGGCCGCTGACCGGCGACGGGTCCGGACCGGGCGAACCGCCCGGGCCGGACCCGTGGCATCCTCCGCTCAGTAGGTGAGCCCGCGGACCAGGTCGTCGTGTTCGGCCAGCCGGTCGGGGCACACGTGCTCGACGTGCGCGCGGCGCACCGTCAGGTTCCGTGCGGGGTCACTGCCGGCGGACAGCACCGACGCGTCCAGGGCGAACTGCCGTTCGTCGCTCTCGCACAGGCTCTCGGCCTCCTCCCGCATCTCCTGCCAGGTCTGATCGTCCAACTCGCTCGGCTCGGCCCCGAGCACGTCGGCCACGTCCGATCGATGGGCGTCCTCGTCGTAGGAGGAGCAGCCGGTGGTCAGGGCGAGAAGGGCGGCAAGTGCCACCAGGGCGCGCGGGTGTGCCACAGGGGGATGCCTTTCGGGTGTGGGGGGAGCACCGGAGCGGGCGGTGGCGCGGGTCGCGCTCCAGTGTGCACCACACCCTGGCGAGTCCGCTACCAGGGATTTCGTCAACGCGGCACCCCGGCACCCGGCACCGACACCAGGGGCGGCCCCGGCACCGTCCCCGGAGCCGCCCGCGACGCCGCCGCCGGCCGGCCTCCGGGTCAGGACGCCGGTTCTTAGCCCCCTGGCGGCACGCACTCCTGCGCCGGGCGCTGGTCGAGATAGCCCTGGCCGAGAAGCCGCTCCACCGGCGCGTACCCCTCACCGCCGGCCTCCGGCAGTTCCCCGGCGGGCACCAGGAGCTGCTCGCCGCCGCCGGGCTGCTCGAAGTGCGGGGCGATCGGACCCACCAGCGCGGTGACGCCGGTCAGTACCTCGTAGCAGTGGTAGTTGTGCTCGGCACCTCCCGGCCACGTGTTCAGGGAGTCCGGTGGCAGCGCCCGCTCGGCGAAGGGCGCACCCGCCGGGGCCAGGAACGTGCCGCGCGGCGATCCGAACCGGTCCAGCATCGTGCCCGGTTCCAGCGTGCGCAGCTCGTTGACCGGCTCTCCGTCCACCACCACGAAACCGTCGTGCTCGGGGTAGTTCCAGCCGCTCCAGGTCTGCCCCGTGTCCGGGTCGACCTGGTCCTCCAGGTACCACTCGTCCAGGAACTCGACCGGCCAGAGGCCGCCGAACGGCTCGTATCCCTCGACCAGCCGTGCCACCGGCCCCTCGGCGGGCAGCTCCGCCGGACCGAGCCGGCGGTCGCCGCACACGTACTCCGCCAGGTCCCGGGGCGTGGGCGGGGGGTCGAGCAGGGGGCACTCGTCCAGGGGCTCCTCGGCGAGCGCGGGCCCGGGGGAGGGCGGGGACGGGGGCTCCGACACCGCGGCGTGGGCGTGGGCGTGCGCGGGCGGGGCCAGGACGAGCAGGGCCAGGGCGGCTGCGGCCACCGTGGTTGGCTTCACCAGGGGTCTCCGTTCGATCCTCTGACATCCGTCGGGCGAATGTGGTCAGAAAACTACGGAGAGTAGTCAATCATGGAAGCGTCCGGTGCGGGGCCGACCGCGCACACGCCGGACGGCCGGGCCCCTCGGGGCACCGGCCGTCCTGAACGCGGAACCGCGGCGGGCTACTGGCGGCCCAGCGCCCGGTAGGTCCATCCCGACGCGCGCCAGAACGTGGGGTCGAGCGCGTTGCGCCCGTCCACGATGCGCTTCTCGGCCACCACCCCGGCCAGGTCCTCCGGGTTGGCCTCGCGGAACTCCGCCCACTCGGTGAGCAGCAGCACCACGTCGGCGTCGCGCGCGCACTCCAGCATGGAGTCCGCGTAGTTCAGCTGGGGGTAGGCCTCGCGGGCGCGCTCCAGCGCGGCGGGGTCGTACACCGTCACCCGTGCGCCCTGCGTGGCGATGGAGGAGGCCACGTCCAGTGCGGGGGAGTCGCGGATGTCGTCGGAGTTCGGTTTGAACGCCGCCCCGAGCACGCTGACCGTGCGCCCGGAGAAGTCGCCGCCGATGAGGTGGCGGGCGATGTCGATCGTGCGCGCGCGGCGGCGCTGGTTGATGGCGTCGACCTCGCGCAGGAACGACAGCGCGGGCTCCACGCCCAGCTCGTCGGCGCGTGCCATGAACGCCCTGATGTCCTTGGGTAGGCAGCCGCCGCCGAAGCCCAGGCCGGGGCCCAGGAACTTGCCGCCGATGCGGTCGTCGTAGGACAGCGCCTCGGCCAGTTGGATGACGTCGGCGCCCGCGGCCTCCGACACCTCGGCCATCGCGTTGATGAACGAGATCTTCGTCGCGAGGAAGGCGTTGGCGGAGACCTTCACGAGTTCGGCCGTCTGCAGGTCGGTGACCAGGACGGGGACGCCCTCGTCGGCCTGCCGCTGCCACAGGTGGCGGACCGCCTTCTCCACGCGCGGGGAGTCGGTGCCGATCACGATGCGGTTGGGGCGCAGTGTGTCCTCCACGCCGAACCCCTCGCGCAGGAACTCCGGGCTCCATCCGAGCTCGGCCTCCGAGCCGACGGGCGCGAGCGCGGTCAGCCGCTGGGCGAGGAGCGCGGCGGTGCCGACCGGCACCGTGGAGCGTCCCACGACCACCGACGGGCGGGTGAGCCGCGGAGCGAGTTCCTCGATCACCGAGTTCACGTAGCGCAGGTCGGCCGCTCCGGACTCGTCGCGCTGCGGTGTGCCCACACAGACCAGGTGCAGATCGCTGAACTCGGCGACCTCGTCGTAGGAGGTCGTGAAGCCGAGGCGGCCGGCATCGATGTTGGCGGAGAGGAGTTCGTCGAGGCCGGGCTCGTAGAAGGGGACCCGGCCGGAGCGGAGGGTATCGATCTTGGCCTGGTCGACATCGAGCCCGAGGACCTCGAAGCCCATCTCCGCCAGGCAGGCCGCCGTGGTGGCGCCCAAGTAGCCGGTCCCGATGACCGAGACTCGCCGCCTGCGTTCCGCTTCGACCACGTGGGTTGTCCTTCCTTCCGAGCCGCTGTACTCGTCCGTGTGCATGTTGTGCCCTCAGATATGGCCAACACCCCGCTCGGGGGCAGAAATCGGACAAGATTTGGCCGATGGTGACGCCTGGGTGGTGCATCACCTTACGCGCCTGGGTATGGCATGCGACCGAACACGACGTGAACAGTCAAGGCGCTCAGGCTACCGGTGGGTTGTCCACAACCGGAACGGGGGCCGGACTCATGCCCGCCCGTCCCCATAGGTCCGCGTCTCCTCGGGGCCGTCGTCCAACGGAGTCCAGACGGACCCCGCTTCCCCGCGTCGGAACGGGGTGGTGGTCTTGTCAGGGTCGCCGTCGCCGTCGCCGTCGCCGAATCCGCGGTGCGGGGGCGGCAACGGCACCGGAGGCGTGTCCGGCAGGTCGTCGACAGTAGCGCTTTCACCAGCCTCTCGTGCCCCACCGATCACATCACGATCATCCGAAGCAGGCACGCCCTCCACCAGCGTGTCGCGGTCCGCGGGCCCGCGGAACCGCTCCCGGCTCGCTCCGGCCACGAACCGGCCGCCGGGTGCGGGGGCCTCGTGCCGGGCCCGCCAGCGCGAGGGCACCATCGCGGAGAACAGCATCAGCGCGCCCACCACCAGGGCGGGGGTCAGGCCGGCGCCGGCCGGATAGACGAACCCGTCGGAGTCGAGCCATCCCAGTGCCGAGGCCATCGAGTCCGGTGCGACCACCGGCCACAGCGCGATCGCCGTGAGCAGGGCGCCGGCCACGCCCGCGTACAGGGGTGAGAGCCGCGACGCCACCAGGTACCCGCACCCGGTGCCCACCGCCGCGAGCACGATCACCGCCGACACCGTGGCGAAGGACACCGTTCCCTCGGCGGCCAGAGGGAGCACGGTGGCCCCCCACGCGACGGCGATCCGCAGCACGGGCGCCAGGGCGACGCCTGCGAGCAGACCGACCAAGTGGCGTAACACGTGGGAACGTCCTCCTTCCTGCGGGCCTCACCCGCAGATGTTGTCCCGAGCGGTCGAGGTCGCCAGCGCGTCGTCGCCGGTCTCCGCCGGCTCGGGCGCTTCGGGCTCCTCGGGCTCCTCGGGCTCCTGGGGGTTGAACGTCGTGAAGTTGAATCCGATCACGACCTGGAGCTCGTCGTCCAGGGTGTCGTCCTCCACCGTCTCCGACTCGGGGATCATGTCGGCCACGTACTGGGCCGCGGCCTCGTTCCCCGGACCGAAGCGGACCTGGGACCGGGCGAGGCTGTGGGTGGACCAGTTGTCCGCCGGGTCGGTCACCTCGAAGCCCGCACCGGTCAACTGGCCGTCGAGCCGGGCGCCGAGGCCCGGAGTGCCGGTGCCGTTGAACACCCGCACCCGGAGCTGCGCCGGGCTGAGCTCCTCCTCGGCCTCGGCCTCGCGCCCGGCCTCCTCGGTGATGGGCCGGTCCGCCTGGATGTCCGCGAACAGGTCGCGGGCGGCGGGCTCGTCCCACAGCAGGGCGACGTCGCCGCGCGGGGTCCAGTGCTCCATGACGGCGATGGGCACCTGCGTGAACGTGACCGCGCTCAGGTCCGTGTCGCGCATCTGGTAGGCGAGTTGGTTGATGGTGCTGGTGTCCAGGCCCTCGTCGACCGTCACCGAGGACAGGGACGTGTCCAGGAACGCGGTGAGGCGGGTGGGGTCGGAGAGGGTCTCGCTGCTCATCGCCTTGTCGAGCATCGCCGACAGGACCTGCTGCTGGCGGTCGATGCGGTCCAGGTCCCCGCGGGCCGTGGCCCGCGTGCGGGAGAAGGCCAGCGCCTCGGCGCCGTCCACCGAGTGCGTGCCCGCCGCCATGTCCAGATGTGCCTTGGGGTCCTGGATCGGCTCCGGCAGGCACACCTCGATGCCGTCCAGGGCGTCGACCACGTTCACGAACCCCGAGAAGTCGACCTCGACGTAGTGGTCGACACGCACGCCGGTGACCGATTCCACGGTCCGGACCGTGAGCTGCGGGCCGCCGTAGGCGTAGGCGGCGTTGATCTTGTCCTCGCCCTGCCCCGGGACGTCCACCCACAGGTCGCGGGGGATGCCCACGACGGTGATGCGGTCGCGCTCGTGGTTGAGGCGTACCAGCATGATGGTGTCCGACCGCTGCCCGGGGGTGGACCCCACACTGAGGGCGTTCCGGTCCTCCCGGTCCATCTCGTCGCGGCTGTCGGAGCCGATGACCAGGAAGGTGAGCCCGCCGGTCTCGTTCTCGGGGCGGTCGTCCTCGTTCAGTCCGGCGAAGACGTCGAACCGGTTCAGGGAGCTCGACATCCAGCCGGTGATCGCCCAGGAGGTACCCGAGGCCAGCAGGACCAGGGCCGAGAGCGCGCTCATCACCAGCAGGCCGGAGCGGCGGCGACGGGCGGAGGCATTGGGGACGGTGAAGCGCCCCGACCGGGGGGAACGCTTCCGCTCGGGGGCGACGGGCTCGGAGCGGTCGCGCCGGAACTCACCCTTCGGTCCGTGCCGTCCGGCGTTGTCGTCGCTCATCGGCATCCCCGTCCCGACCGTCCAACGATGTCCTTCTCCCTAGGTTGTCACCCGATTCGCCCGAGGGCGCGGGATGTCAACCCCCGGCGTGTTGTCCTCCCCCCGGGGGAGACGCGCGCGACGGCCGATCCGTTCGGGCCGATCGCACTTCCTGAGGCGGATCCGGTATCCGAGCGTGACCAAGGACGTACCTGGCCAGGCCAGAATGCTCTGTGCCGGAAGCCCCGTGTGCCATTGGCGTGCGCTCCGGCGGCGGGGGCCCGCCCGTTCCGGCGCCGTCCGCCACATTCCCCTTCGAATATCTCTGCGGAGCAGACTATGCAGCAGCACTTCCCGTCCGAAGCCGTGTCCGGCCGGAACTGGCTCACCACCGTTCTCCTGGCCTTCTTCCTCGGCTTCGTGGGCGCCCACCGGTTCTACGCCGGCAAGACGGGCACCGCCATCCTCATGATCGTGACCTGCGGCGGCGTCGGTGTCTGGACGCTGATCGACTTCATCATGATCCTGCTCGGCAACTTCAAGGACGCTGAGGGCCTGGCGATCAAGAACCAGGGCTGACCCCGGCCCGCCCGGCCCTGAACCCGTCGGGCCGGGCGGCCACCGCGTGTGCAGTACCGTTGACGCGCGTACTGCGCAGACCCCCGACACGATCTCGAACTTGGGAAGTGCCCGTGTCCTGGCCGCCTGTCTCCGTCGTCATGCCCGTCCTCAACGAAGAGCGCCACCTCGCCGCCGCGGTGGAGCACGTCCTCGCCCAGGAGTACCCGGGCGAGCTCGAAGTCGTGCTCGGGGTGGGGCCCTCCACGGACCGGACCCGCGAGGTCGCCGACGCGATCGCCGCCGCCGACCCCCGCGTCAAGGTGGTGGACAATCCGACGGGCAGGACGCCGGCGGGGCTCAACGCCGCCATCGGCGCTTCCTCCCACGGCATCGTCGCGCGCATCGACGGACACGCGATGATGCCCTCGGACTACCTGCGGGTGGCCGTGGAGACCCTCCGGGAGACCGGCGCGGACAACGTCGGCGGCATCATGGCCGCTGAGGGCACCACCCCGTGGGAGAAGGCCGTGGCCGCCGCCATGACCTCCAAGGTCGGCGTGGGCAACGCCCGCTTCCACACCGGAGGCGAGGGCGGCCCGGCGGACACCGTCTACCTCGGTGTGTTCCAGCGCGCGGCCCTGGAACGCGTGGGCGGATACGACGAGGCCTTCCTGCGCGCCCAGGACTGGGAGATGAACCACCGCATCCGCACCAGCGGAGGCACGGTGTGGTTCCAGCCCCGGATGCGGGTCTCCTACCGCCCGCGCCGCAACGTGCGCCTGCTCGCCAAGCAGTACTTCCACTACGGCCGCTGGCGGCGCGTGGTCGCCCGCCAGCACAAGGGCACGATCAACCTGCGCTACCTGGCCCCGCCCGTGGCGCTGGCCGGCGTGGTCACCGGACTCGTCGGCGGCGTGTTCTGGTGGCCGCTGTTCCTCGTGCCCGGTGCCTACGCGGCCCTGGTCACCGCGGCGTCGGTGCCGCTCGGCCGCGGCCTGCCCGCCGCCAGCCTGCCGCTGATCCCGTTGGCCCTGGCCACCATGCACATGTCGTGGGGCGCCGGATTCATCACGAGCCCGCCCGGGCTGGGCTCCGACTCCCGCACCGCCCAGGCCGCTCGCACCTGACCCCTGACCCCTGGCCGCTTCCGGCCCCGGCCCGCGTCCGCGGCGGGTGTGGCCCCTCCCGCCGGAGAGAATGGCGGTCGTTGTGCGGGTTCCGCCGGAGCAGCACAGACGGTTGGCCCTTGAAGCGGCCGAGCAGCATGTGTCCCTCAACCGGCTTGCCGCCGCGCGGCTCGGGGCGGGCGGCTGAGCCGCGCGTGAGCGGGCCCGCGGTCAGGGCCGGTCGGCCTTCAGGGCGGAGACTGTTCCGGGGACGTCGTCGACGACCACCGCGTCCACCCCCGCCTGTGCGAAGCGGGCGGCGTCGACCGGGTCGGGGCACCAGGACAGCACCTGGAGCCCGGCCCGGTGCGCCACGTCCACGGTGTAGGACACCGAGCGGCGGCCGGGCCGGGGGTCCTCACCCGTCAGGCCGAAGGAGCGGGCGTCGATCGCCACGATCGGGCATCCCATCCCGACCGCGCCCGCCACCGCCGAGTCCAACGGGTTGCGCACGAACGGCATCCACGCCGTCGGCACGCCCGGGACCGCCTCGCCGACGGCCAGCAGGACACCGGGATCGAAGGAGCAGACGAACACTCGGCGACGAGCGGACTCCCGGCGCAGATACGGCAGGAGCAGCGACACCGTCCGTCGCGACGGAGCGTCGACGGCGTCCTCCATCACCGATTTCACGTCGACGTCCACGCCGACTCCGGGCGGGATCGCCGCGAGGCCCTCGTCGAGGCCGATCAGTCCGGCCCGCGCGCACTCCGTCGCACTCAGGTCCACGATCGCCCGTCCGTCGTCCAGAGCGGCGTCGTGGTGCAGGACCAGCGCGTCGTCGGCGGTGCGGCGGACGTCGACCTCCACCCAGTCGGCTCCCGCGGCGGCCGCCGCCGCGAAGGACTCCGCGGTGTTCTCCCGTACGCCCTCGACCACGCCGCGGCCCAGGCCGCGGTGGCCGACCACCTCGGTGGCGCTGAACACGCCGCTCACGCCCCGGCCCCCGCGCGTCCGCGCAGCAGGGTCGCGGCGACCTCCACGTCACCGGGGTTGGTGACCTTGATGTTGGACTCGTCGCCACGCACGATCCGGACCTCCTCGTCGGGCAGGTAGCGCAGCACCACGCCGCAGTCGTCGGTCGCCACCAGCGCCGGGTCGGCCGTGGCGAGTTCGTAGGCGCGGCGCAGCACGCCGAGCCGGAAGCCCTGGGGCGTCTGCATCCGGCGCAGTTCGGCGCGGGGCGGGACGTCGGCGATGGCCTCGCCGCCGCGGCTCGGGACCACCCGGACCACGGTGTCGGCGCTGGGCACCGCCACGCCGACCGCGCCGGCCGAGTCCAGCGCCGACACGCACGCCGCGACGGTCCGCGGCCGGACGAGGGGGCGGGCGGCGTCGTGCAGCAGGGCCAGGTCGCCGTCGTCCGCCGAGGCCATGGCGGACAGGGCGGCGCGGGAGGTGTCGGTCCGGGTTCCGCCGCCCGGCAGGACCGCGCTGACCTTGGTGAACCCCGCCTTGGCGACGATGTCCTCGACCCGGCCCAGGTACTCGGCCACCATGAGCACGACGATCTCGTTGACCTCGGGGCAGGCCTCGAAGGCGGCGATCGAGTGCTCGATGATGGGACGCCCCTCCAGGGGGAGGAGCTGCTTGGGGGTGTCCGCGCCCATGCGCGCACCGACCCCGCCGGCCAGAACGGCCGCGATCACCCGCGGACCCGTGGGCATAGCGTTCTCCTGCTCGAGGTTGCTGGTGACGCGCTCGCCGCGCCCAGTGGCCGAGACTAGCGGTTCGGGGCGCTCGACGCCGGATCCTTCGTCGTCGCTCCTGCCCGGCCCGCGGGCTCGCCGGCGGCGGAGACTCCTCCTGCGGGTACCGGCGCGCCCCTCACCCGTGCTTTCCCTGGGCCGCCGCTCGTTTCCACGCCGTCGCCCGCCACCACCCTCAACGGACGCCTGCGGCGCAGTCCCTCCTCGCTTCGGCCCGGATCGCCCCCCGTGGTCCCGGTGGGCGGGGACGCGCACTCTGTGCGGGGTTCGGGAATCGAGTCCGACGGAGGGTGCCCTGGCGCGGCCCGTCGTTCACAGCGGTAACCTATGGACGCCTGTACGGCGTGCCCGGTCCGGACCTCCTCTACTGCGGTCGTGGATCCGGGGCCGGTCCACGGCGCCCCCCGCCCACCCGTGGACACCCTTCCCCGAGAGCCAGGGGCCGAGGCGGGACCGGGCCGTCAACGCCGGTCCGGTGCGCGCAGGCGAGAACGTACATGCCTGTCCGGCACATCGTGGACCGGACGAGAACCAACCCTTGGAGGTGGCGGTGGCGTCAAGGACGCTGGCCGTCTGGGAGCACCGGAAGGTCGTCGGCCTCCTGGTCCGGCGCGACCTGAAGGTCAAGTACCAGCAGTCCGTACTCGGGTACGCCTGGACCATGTTGGAGCCTCTGGCGATGACGATGGTCTACTTCTTCGTCTTCGGGCTGATCCTGAACGCGAACCGGGGCATGCCGGACGAAACCACGGAGTACGGGGGCTTCCTGCTCTTCCTGGTGGCGGGCATCCTCCCGTGGACGACCTTCGGGCAGATCCTCGGCGAGGCCCCCCGTGCGATGATCACGCACGCCAAACTGATCACCACCATGAAGGTGCCCCGGGAGATCTTCCCGACGGCGACGGTGGGAACGAAGTTCATCGAGTACCTGCTCACCTGGCCGATCCTGCTGGTGTTCGTGGTCGTGCTGGGCGGTCGGCCCTCGGTGATGGGCGTGTTCGTCTGGCTGCCCCTGGCCGTCGTGCTCACGTTCGTGTTCGGCCTGGGCCTGACCCTGTTCCTGTCCTCGGTCAACGTGCTGCTGCGCGACGTGGAACGCCTCACACGGATCGTCACCCGCCTGCTGTTCTACGGGTCGGCGATCCTGTTCCCGGCGTCCATGGTGCTCACCTCGGACAAGGTTCCGGGCTGGGCGATGACGCTCTACCAGCTCAACCCTTTGCTCGGCATCTTCCAGATGCACCGCGCGGTGTGGTTCGCTGGGTTCGAGGAACTAACGCCGACCACGCTCGCGTTGAGCAGTTCGGTGGTCGGTTCGATCCTGATGCTCATCATCGGATACTGGACGTTCCGTCGCCTGGAGATGTCCGTTCTGAAGGAGTTGTGATGGCGCAGACGACCTACGGCGCCGAGGGCACGACCGGACCGGTCATCGAAGCCAAGGGACTCGGTGTCAAGTTCGCGGTCAACCGCCGCCGCAAGCGCAGTCTGCGTGAGATGTTCATCCACGGGACCAAGCGCGACCCCAACGCCGAGGGCGACGAGTTCTGGCCCCTGCGCGACGTCTCCTTCGAGATCGGGCGCGGCGACTGCGTCGGCATCGTCGGCAAGAACGGCACCGGCAAGTCGACCCTGCTCAAGCTGATCGCGGGCGTGCTCATGCCCGACGAGGGCGACGTGCAGGTGCACGGCAAGGTGGCGCCGCTGCTCGAGCTGCGGGCGGGGTTCAACGACAACCTGACCGGGCGCGAGAACGTGTACCTGGTCGGCTCCCTGCACGGCATGTCCGAGGAGCTGATCGACGAGCGCTTCGACGAGATCATCGACTTCGCCGAGATCAAGCCGAAGTTCGTCGACACGCCGGTGCGCCACTACTCCAGCGGGATGAAGGTGCGACTCGGCTTCGCGCTCATCTCCCAGCTGGAACACCCGATCATGCTGGTCGACGAGGTGCTCGCGGTCGGCGACAAGGCCTTCAAGCGCAAGTGCTACGAGGCCATCGACCGGATGCTGGCCAACCAACGCACCATGGTCCTGGTCTCCCACAGCGAGAAGGACCTGCGCCGGTTCTGCAACCGCGGCCTGTACGTCAAGGGCGGCGGGCTCGCGCTGGACACCGACATCGAGAGCGCGCTGGCCGCCTACGACGAGGACACCAAGGCCGAGATCGCCGAGCGCAAGAAGCGCGACGCCGCGAAGAAGAAGCGCGCCGAGGACGCCGAGAAGAAGGCCGACGAGGGCGACGGGGACGGCGGCCAGGCCGCCTGACGCCCCGAACGCCCACCCCAGGGGTGGGCGTTCGGCCGTTCCGCGTGCCCCGGCGCGAGGGGGTCGGCGCGCCCCGAATAAGTACAGGCGCTCTCTGGCTGTCCGGGGTGTCCGAAAGGCGGTCTGCGCGCCCACTACGGCTTACAGGGCGCTATGTGCGTGTCAGTGGTTGATTGGCTACCAGCCGTGGGAAACGGTGACTCTCAGTAGAACGTCGAGAGGGCACCTCCATGGTCAACGGCACGGTGGCGCGGTCGACCGCGCGGATGTTGGAACGCCGACACGTCACACGTGCGGGCATGACGCGCATCAGTGTGTTCGCGTCGGTCGGCGCGGCGGTCTGGTTCACGCGGTCGGACACGGTCGGAGCCCTGGCCGGCTCCCTGTTCCTCGGCGGGGTGCTCTTCTGCGACGCCGTCCGGGCGCGGATGCAGGGCAACCGGCGCGACGCCCTGACGGTCTGGCTCGTGTCGATGCTCGCCCAGTTGCGCGAGTACATCGTCTACGCGGGGCTGGCGGTCGGCGCGGTCCTGGCGGGGCTGGCCGACGGATGGGGGTGGGCGGCGGGCGCGCTCATCGCCCTCGCCCTGCGGGACTCGCTCCTGATCGCCCGTGCCGCTCCCACCGCCCCCGACCTGTCCCGGGGTGTCGGACGCGTGCCGCGCGCCCGGCCTGGGCGGCCTGGGGGCCTCCTGGCGGACCTGGCGCCCCGGCCGCCGGAGGGACCGCGTGAGAGCGACCCCCGGCTGACCGGACGGCTGCTCGGTGCCGAACCCGCCTCCGATGCCGGGGCCGGCGCCGATTCCGGGCCGAGCGGGGGAACCGGGCCGGTAGGTCCCGGAGCCCCGCCCCGGCCCCGCACGTCACCGGAGTCCCGCACGTCACCGGAATCCCGTGCCGCACCGGAGTCCGCCCCCGTACCTCCGCCGGACGGGGGCGCCGCACGGGCGCCGCTGCCCCGCCTGGCCCGTCGGATGATGGTGTTCTCCCAGAGCACCCGCTTCCTGGCCATCGCGGTGACCGTCACCCTGTGGGACGCCCGGGTCGCGTTCCTCACCCTGATCGTCGGATGCGCGGTGGCCGTGACCGGGGAACTGGTCGATCCGCGGGGAGGCCGCCGGTGAGTGTGCGCGACGAGGCACCATCGCCGCGGCCCCCGCGCGAGGAACTCCGCGGGGCCCTGCCCGACCTGCGCGTTCTTCGTGATGACAGTCACATGGGAACGCTGCTCGGCCGGATCGCCCCGGGCGCCGTGCCACCGCTGATGACCGCGCTGACCGGCCTGCTCGTGGTGGGGACCCTGCTCGTGGCGGGACGAGGGCAGCTGGCAGGCATTACCCTGTTCGCACCGGTCGCTGCCCTGCTACTGTCCGGGTTGGCCTCGGGTCACCCCCACGACGGACCGTACGACTGGCTCGTACCACCCGTCCTGCGGGTCACCGAGTACGCCTACCTGGCTGTTCTGGGGTCGGCGTCCGGTGTACCCGGTCCCTTGGTGTTCGTACTCTTGGTTGCGGTCGTCTGCCACCACCGCGACGACGTCTCGCGTTCCGCGGTCGGTGTCACCCGTCCCTCATGGGTGCGCGCCGCCGCGCTCGGCTGGGACGGACGCATGCTCGTCATCGCGATCGGCGGCGCGTCGCACGCCCTGGCCGTCGGCTACGGCGTTCTCGCCGTGTACCTCTGGGTGCTCCTCGTCCGCGAGGCCGTACGCACCTGGAGCGCCACGGAGGTGACCGACGTGCGCACCAGCGCCACCACCATCCCCAGCGGTGGCGCCGCGGACCAGGGCGATCCACGGATCGCCCGGCCCGGCCACGGGGACGGGGGCCGACCGGCCGCCGGAACGAACGGGGAGGCGTGAGCGCGCCTCCCCGCACACAAGGAGGAACACGCCCTCATGCTTGGAATGGTTCTCGCCGCAGGCGCCGGGCGCCGCCTGCGCCCCTACACCGACACCCTGCCCAAGGCCCTGGTGCCCGTCGACGGCGAGACGACCATCATGGACATCTCGCTGCGCAACCTGGCCGCCGTCGGCCTCAAGGACGTCGTCGTCGTGGTCGGCTACCGCGCGGAGGCCGTCGAGGAGCGCAAGGAGGCGCTGGAGCGGCGCCACGGCGTCAACCTCACCCTGTCCTACAACGACAAGGCCGAGGAGTGGAACAACGCCTACTCCCTCTGGACCGCACGCGAGTTCTTCTCCGAGGGCGTCCTCCTGGTCAACGGCGACACGGTTCACCCCGTGAGCGTCGAGGAAACGCTACTCGCCGCGAGGGGACCGGAACTCCTCCTGGCGGTGGACAACGCGAAAAGCCTCGCTGACGAAGAGATGAAGGTGACCCTCGACGAGGGCGGCCACGTCAGCACGATCACCAAGCTGATGGACCCCTCCACCGCCGCGGGCGAGTACATCGGCGCCACCCTCATCGAGAGCACCCTGGACGGCCGCCTGGCCGACGCCCTCAAGGCCACCTGGGAGCGGGACCCCCAGCTGTACTACGAGGACGGCTACCAGGAGCTGGTCAACCGCGGGGAGAAGGTCGCCGTCGCGCCGATCGGCAAGGTCGACTGGGTCGAGGTCGACAACCACGACGACCTGGCCAAGGCGAGGGAGATCGCGTGCCGCTACTAGCGCGAATGCTGCCCTCCCCGCTGGCGATCGACGTCCGCCGCGGGGCCATCGCCTCCCTGGGGACGGTGCTCGCCGACCGGCGTATCGCCACCGAGGGACGCATCGCCGTGGCGGTCGGTCCGGGCCAGGGCGCCCAGATCGCGGCCGACCTCGACCTGCCCCAGAGCGAGGTCTTCCAGGTCGAGGAGGGCACGGTCGACGCCGCGAACGAGCTCGGCAAGAAGCTGCGCTCGGGCGCCTACGAGGCGGTCGCGGGGATCGGTGGCGGCAAGACCATCGACGTCACCAAGTTCGCCGCGACCATGGCGGGCATCCCCATGGTGGCCGTGGCCACGAACCTGGCCCACGACGGCATCGCCTCGCCGGTCAGCTCCCTGGAGCACGAGGGCGGCAAGCCCTCCATCGGCGTGACCATGCCCATCGCCGTGGTCATCGACGTCGGCTACGTCCAGGCGGCCCCGGCGCACCTGGTCCGCTCCGGCATCGGCGACGTCGTCAGCAACATCTCCGCCATCGAGGACTGGGAGCTGGCGGGCCGGGAGAACGGCGAGCCGGTCGACGGTATGGCCGTCACCTTCGCGCGCGTGGCCGCCGAGGCCGTGCTGCACCGCCCGGACTCCATCGAGTCCGACGCGTTCCTCACGGTGCTCGCCGAGGGCCTGGTCCTGTCGGGCATGGCGATGTCGGTGGCCGGTTCGAGCCGTCCCGCCAGCGGCGCCTGCCACGAGATCCTGCACGCGATCACCCAGCTCTACCCGGGCACCAGCAACCACGGCGAGCTCGCCGGGCTCGGCGCGCTGTACGCGTCGTTCCTGCGGGTGCGGCACCTGGGGTGGCCGGAGGGCCGCCTGGAGGAGATCAGGTCCTGCCTGGTCCGCCACAGCCTGCCCGTGCTGCCCTCGGACGTGGGCCTCTCCCAGGAGGAGTTCGCGCGGGCGGTCGCCCACGCGCCGGGTACCCGGCCCGGACGCTTCACGATCCTGGAACACCTGAACCTCTCCGAAGACGAGATCGGGCGGAGTGTCGCGGACTATGTCGAAGCCTTCGGTCGCTGAGGTCCGCGCGGGCGGCCAGCCCGCGGGGATCAAGGAGCGAGTGAACGAGGAGCACTGGGCGGGCCGGCTCTACATGCGGGACATCTCCCCGTACCTGAGCACGGTCTTCGTCCGGCTCCGCGTGCCCCCGAACCCGATCACCTACCTGATGATGGTGTTCGGCGTGCTCTCCGGGGTCGTCGTGGCCTTCGGCGGCCTGTGGTCGGCGGTCCTGGCCGCGGTGTTCATCCAGGTCTACCTGCTGCTGGACTGCTCCGACGGAGAGGTGGCCCGCTACACCGGGCGTACCAGCGTGGCCGGGATCTACCTGGACCGGATCGGCCACTACGTGTCCGAGATCGCGCTGCTCATCGGCCTGGGCGTGCGCGCCCAGGGCGAGTGGGAGGCGGGCGGCTGGGTGATCCTGGGCATGGCCGCCGCGCTCGGTGTCGCGCTGATCAAGGCCGAGACCGACAACGTGGTGGTCGCCAGGGCCAAGGCGGGGCTGCCGGAGAAGATCTCCGAGGCGGCCATGCGCCCGCGCTCGTCCGGGCTGAGCCTGGCCCGCCGCCTGGCCTCGGCGCTGAAGGTGCACCGGGTCATCCAGGCGGTCGAGCTGTCACTGCTCATCGTGGTGGTGGCGGTCGTCGACGCCGTTCTGGGCGACCTGGCGGCCACCCGCGTCCTGGTGGTGGCGTGCGCCTTCGTCGGCGTGGTGATGAGCTTCGCCCACTTCGTGAGTGTGCTGGCCTCCCGCCGCCTGGAATAACGCGTCGGTGACGCTTGCGTCACATACGGGGCCGTGCGGGTTACCCATCCCACGGCCCCGTACACCTTACATTTATGCTTTCGTTAGCCTGTTCCTGCGAACGTTGGCTCGTGTCCACTTGCCAGCCGCATGTCGTCCACTGATCGGTCGCACCCATGGCCACTCCCGTGATTCCGCCAACGCCCGGCCCCGGTACGTCCGCGCCGGAGGGTCTTCGCGCGCCCAGAGCCGAACGGAGCCGCTCCCCGTTGCCCGGTACCAGCAAGCCCACCCTGTCCTGCGTCCTGCTCACCATGGGCACCCGTCCGGCCGAGCTGCGCCGTGCGATCACCAGTGTGTTCGAGCAGGAGGACGCGGACGTGGAGGTCGTGGTGGTCGGCAACGGCGCGGACCTGCCGGATCTGCCCGAGGGCGTGCGCACGGTACGGCTCCCGGAGAACGTGGGCATCCCGGAGGGGCGCAACCACGGGGTGCGCGCCACCGAGGGCGACATCGTCCTCTTCCTCGACGACGACGGCTGGTACCGCTCCACCGACCTGGCCCGGCACGTGCGCGAGCGCTTCGCCGCCGAGCCGTCCCTGGGCGCCCTGTCGTTCCGCATCGCCGACCCCGACGGCGGCCCCGACCAGCGGCGGCACGTGCCGCGGCTGCGGGTGGGAGACTCGCGCAGGTCGAGCGTGGTGACCACCTTCCTGGGCGGTGCCTGCGCGATCCGGCGTTCGGCGTTCGAGGCCGGGGGCGGCCTGCCCGGCGAGTTCTTCTATGCCCACGAGGAGACCGACCTCGCCTGGCGGATCATGGACGCGGGCTACACCATCGAGTACGACGCCGACGCGGTGATGTACCACCCGGCGGTCGCGCCCACGCGGCACGAGAACTTCTACCGGCTCAACGCGCGCAACCGGGTATGGCTGGCCCGCCGCAACCTGCCGTGGCCGCTGGCCTTCGCCTACCTGGGTACCTGGGTGGCCATGACCCTGCTGCGCGAACGCGACCGGTCGGCGCTGCGCTCCTGGTTCGCGGGGTTCCGCGAGGGCTGGCGCGAGGAGGCCGGACCGCGCACGCCGATCCGCTGGTCCACCGCCTGGCGGATGACCCGCGCCGGGCGCCCGCCGATCATCTGAGCCGTCGCGGTCGGCCGACGGCACCCTCAGTAGCCACGGGCCGGCCGGGTGGGGACCGCCGTCCCCGTTCCGTCGCCCGTGGACTCACGACAGGGGCCGCACACCCGCGAAGGGGTGTGCGGCCCCTGTCGCGGGTAGGCGGTACATTCGTCGTGCGCGATCAACTGCTCCCGCGGCTGAAGGCAGGGCGGTAGCGATGTCCGAACAACCCGTGGTCCAGCCCCTCGAAGCGTCGCTCATTCCGCGCCCGGACCCGAATCCCACTGCGCTGCGTGCGGCTGTCGCACAGGTAGCTCCTTCGCGGCTCAAGGAGTTCGACCCGAATCCCACTGCGCTGCGTGCGGCTGTCGCACAGGTAGCTCCTTCGCGGCTCAAGGAGTTCGACACGAGCCTCCTTGAGGCGAGCACCAAAGCACAGGCGAATCAGAGCATCGGGCCCCTGTGGTTGTTCTGCCGCTCGTGGGCTCAGAAGGTCCAGGTCCAGAGGTATCCCGATGTCGCTCGCCGACTGGACGAGATGGTCGCCAGAGCGGAACAGGGGCATCCGGAGAGCACCGAGGCGCTGACGGAGGTAGCACGGATTCTCGCCTGGGCGGATGCGGAGCTCGACAAGTGAAGGAATGGACTTGGTGCTTCCATCCGGAGTCTCGCTGACGGCGTTCCTGTGGGGGTCCTGGCCGCGATCGAACGCCTGGCAACGGAACTGGCGACGCTGGGGCCGGAAGCCGAACATGTAGGCGGGCCGCCTGACCGGTCCGGCGGGTTGCGGGAGTTCTCCCTTGGAGACGAAGTAGGGTTCTTCAAGTTCATCCTCGCCCATCACCGACGAGAGATCGTGATCGTTCACATCACTCTCTGGCCGCACTGACACGCCAGGGGCCGCACACCCCTTCGCGGGTGTGCGGCCCCTGGCGTGTACGCGTGGGCGATCAGATCTCGGTGACGACCTCGTCGTGCTCCAGGCGGTGGAGGCGGTCGAACCAGGCGTCCGGGCCGGGGTTGCCGATGTTCATCACCACGAGCGGACGCAGCGGGGAGTCCGCGCCGAACAGCTCCGTGCGCACGCCTTCGGGATCGAACCCGGTCATCGGACCGGCGGCCAGTCCGGCCGCGCGCACGCCCATGATCAGGTAGCCGATCTGCAGGAGCGCGTTGAACCGTGCGTCCGCCTCGCGCTTGTCCGCGTCGGCGGCGAGCGCGTCACCGATGCCCGGGATGACCGGGAACGTGCGGTCCATGTGCAGGTGGTAGTCGGTGTCGGCGGACAGCACCAGCGTCAGCGGGGCGGTGGAGGTCTTGGGGGCGTTGTTGCCCGCCATGTGCCGGACCAGGCGCTCACGCGCCTCGGGGGAGCGCACGACCGTCACGCGCAGAGGCTGGGTGTTCATCGCCGTCGGACCGTACTTGACCAGGTCCTGGATGGCGCGCACCTGCTCGTCGGTCACCGGCTCGTCGGTGAAGGTGTTGGCGGTACGGGCGTCGCGGAACAACAGGTCCTGGGCGACCTTGTCGAGTGCCAGCTGCGTCATGTTCGTCCTTGGTCGTGCTCGTGCTGGTGGCCGGCCGCAGGAGGCGGCCGACGCGAGTCACAACCTAGTTGACTAGGAAGATATTTCTCGTGGGGTGCGAGTGTGCCCGCTCTCACGTTCCACCATGGGGGTGCGGGGGCGCGGTCTGGGCACGCGCGGGGCGGGAGCGGTCCGCTCGGCCACCCACTCCTCCAACTGCTTGACGAACAGCCGGGCCTGGACCGGCCAGTGGAAGGACGTCTGGGCGATCTCGTGGCCCGTCCGCGCCATCGACCGGCGCAGGCCCTCGTCGCGCCGCAGCTCCAGCACCGCGTCGGCCGCGGCCCGCACGTCACCGAACGGCACCACCCGGCCGGCGTGGCCCTCCGGCCGGCCCGTCACCAGCGCCTCGGCCATCGGGTTCGCCGTGGTCACGACCGGCAGGCCGTGCGCCATGTACTCCACGACCTTGGTCGGCATCGAGTGCCGGTAGTTCGGGGTGTCGTGCAGCATGCTGATCCCGGCGGTCGCCCCGGCGCACATGCGCAGAGCCCGATCGTTGGGGACGAACCCGTACCAGTGCAGGTCGTCCGCCTGCTGGGCCTCCCGCAGCAGCGGCCGCACCCGGGCGTCGGCGCCGCCGATCACCTCCAGCCGCACCCCGTGCGGGCGCAGCGTTCGGCCCAGTTCGACCAGTTCACGGGCACCGCGCGCCATGGACACGTGCCCCAGGTACACCACGCGGTCGTCTCCGGGCTCGCGCATCGGCCGTTCCGGCACCTCGGTCGTGTTGGGCACCACGGGGTGCTGGCGGCGGAACCGCGAGCGGTAGCCCTCCTCGGCCAGCAGCAGCTTCATCCGGCGCTCGGCACGCCGCTCGAAGGAGCGGACCACCAGGCCCAGCGGGCGGCGCAGCGGCCGGGGCACCCACGGCTTGGTCAGCAGCGCGGCCGCGGTGTCCTCGTGCACGTCCCACACCGTGACCGGTCGGCGGGAGGGGAGCGCCAGCAGGAGTTCGGGGTCGTGGAAGAGCAGGAGGTCGGCCCGGGGGGCGTGCTCGGCGAGGACCGCGCGCGCCGCCCGCAGCGAGGCCAGGCGCTCGCGTCCCGAGGCGCGCGGGACGTCGATCGAGCGCAGTTCGTCCCAGGGCGTCACCCCGCACTCCCGGAACGGGGCCACGTAGGTCACCGTGTGACCGGCGTCCAGCAGTGCGCGGATCTGTCGGTGCAGGATCCGCGCGTCTTCGGGGTGGTGCACAACCGTGGCCACGAGCGCGTGCATGAAGATCACCTACGTGTCTCACCGGATGGGTCGCGAGGCGCACGAATCGTCACACCCCGTATCGATGATCCGCTCAAATCGGGCTGGACCAGCTCATCGACACGGTATTCACCAGCGGAAACATGGTGAGGAAAGCCGGGTGGACACCCGGGGTTGATCGGATGAACCTTCGGTCGGGGCCGGGTGAACGCGAAAAGGCACGCCGCTGAACGCTCGGGTGGCGTTCGTCGGCGTGCCGCACGCGAGGCGCGTGACGCGGGCGGTCAGAGCACCTGCAGGCCCTCGCGCAGGACCTTGCTCCGGGCCTGGGCGGGCACGGAGGCATCGGCCTCGGGCTCCTCGCGGCGCAGAACGCCGCGGGTGTCCAGCAGCAGGCGTGCGTACTCCGCCAACCGCTTGGGGCGGTACTCGGCGTGGTCGGTGAGCAGGATCGTCAGGTCCGCGTCGGCCAGGGCCTGGTCCAGGTCGGTGGAGCGGGGCACGTCCACCCCGTCGACCTCCCAGGACTCCACGTGCGGGTCGTGGTAGGTGAGCGTGGCGCCCTTGGCCGCCAGCTTGCGCGCCACCGGGCGGGCCGGCGACTCGCGCTGGTCGGCGATGTCGGCCTTGTAGGTCACGCCCAGCAGCAGCACCTTGGACCGCGACAGGGCCAGCCCGGACTCGTTGAGCAGCTCCTGCGCCCGCTGCATGACGTAGGAGGGCATGCGCCCGTTGATCTCCTGGGCCAGCTCGACGAACCGGAACGGGTAGCCCAGCGTCTTGACCTTGTAGGAGAGGTAGTTGGGGTCGATGGGGATGCAGTGCCCGCCCACACCCGGACCCGGGTAGAAGGCCTGGAACCCGAACGGCTTGGTCGCCGCCGCCGCGATGGAGTCCCACAGGTCCACGCCCAGCTCCTGGCAGAAGATGGCCATCTCGTTGACCAGGGCGATGTTGACGTGGCGGTAGGTGTTCTCCAGCAGCTTGGCCATCTCCGCCTCGCGGGTGCCCCGGGCGCGCACGACCGTGTTCACGAAGTGGCCGTAGAAGGCCGCGGCGGCCTCCCCGCACTCGGGGGTGAGCCCGCCCACGACCTTCGGGGTGTTGGCCACGCCGAAGGTCGGGTTGCCCGGGTCGATGCGCTCGGGGGAGAAGGCCAGGTGGAAGTCGGAACCGGCGACCAGGCCGGACTCCTCCAGGAGCGGGCGCACGACCTCCTCGGTGGTGCCGGGGTAGGTCGTCGACTCCAGGATGACCAGCGTGCCCGGGCGCAGGTGGGCCGCGATGGTCCTGGACGCGGAGGTGACCGCGCCCAGGTCCGGTCCGCCCTCGGGTGAGAGCGGGGTGGGCACGCAGATCACGACGGTGCGGGCCGTGGCCAGGCAGGCCGGGTCCGCGGTCGCGGTGAACCCGCGCTCCAGCATCGAGGCGACGTCCTGGCTGGAGAGGTCGTCCACGTGCGAGAGGCCCTGGTTCAGGCCGGAGACGACGTGCTCGCTCAGGTCGAGACCGGTGACCTTGAGCCCCGCGGAGACGGCCTCGGCCGCCAGAGGCAGACCGACGTAGCCGAGTCCCAGGACGACGAGGTCGCTGACGGCACCGCCGGACGACTGTTCGGGAACGGTGGCTTTTGCTGGTTTGGAGGCTGCGGCATCCACTTCGGGGTCACACTCGCATTCATTGGTGAACGGGCGTCGGTGATGGAGGACTGCCTTGTGTCACACAGTGCGTGGGACGTCCGAGTCTAGGTACTCGATGTCCTCGATCACGGATTCTGGCCTGGTCCGGACAATTTCCGGAGAAGAACCCGATACGCCTGGTTGTAGCGGTATGCGGCCTCGGTCCAGGTGCGATCGGCACCGACCTTGCTCCGGCCTGCTCGGCCGTAGGAGATCCGCCTTTCCCGACTGTAGGCGAGTTTTGTCAGAGCATCGGCGAGACCTGCCGATTCGCCCGCCGGAATTAACTCGCCGGTCACCCCCGGTTCCACGATCTCTCGCAATGCCGGTAGGTCGCTGGCCACCACGGGAAGCCCGCCGGCCATCGCCTCCACGGGCTTGAGCGGCGTCACCAGGCGGCACACCCGCTCGTCCCGGCGCGGCACGGCGAACACGTCTAGGGCCGCGTGGTGGGCGCGCACCCGGTCGGCCGGGACGCGGCCGGGGAAGTGCACGGCGCCGTCGAGCCCCAGCGACCGCGCGCGGTCGCGCAGGACCGGTAGTTCGGGGCCGTCGCCCACGAGCAGGGCGTGCACCTTCTCCCCGCGTTCGCGCATCAGGGCGACCGCGTCCACCAGGACCTCCAGGCCCTCGTAGCCGAAGAAGCTGGTCGTGGTGCCCACCACGAACTCCTCCGCGCCGATGCCCAGGCCCTCGCGGACCTGCGCGCCCGAGGGCAGCGGGTCCAGGAACGACGCCTCCACCGCGTTGGGCACCACGAGGAGCCGCTCACGGGCGACCCCCCGCGCCTCGATGTCGGCGCGCATCGTCTCGCCCAGCGTCACCACCAGGTCCGCGGCCAGCATGCAGGCCGTCTCGTTGGCGCGTTCGGCCTGGTAGAAGGCGTCCTCGACACTCCTGGACGGGTCGCGCGAGAGCCAGGACTCCTCCAGGAAGCCCCGGGCCTCGTACACGACCGGCAGGCCGTGGCGGCGCCCCAGTTCCAGCGCCAGACGGGCGTTGTGGTGGTTGCTGGCGGCGTGCAGCACGTCCGGCCGCAGCGCCTCCACCAGCGTCGACGCCATGCTCACGCCCACCGCCAGCTCCTCGGCGGCGTCGGCCGGAGCCGTCCACGGGATGAGACGGTGGTAGGTGACGCCGTCCAGGCGGACCAGCGTGCGCGCGTCCCGTACGCCCTTGGTCAGCGGGAACCCCGCCCTGGTGACCACGTGCACGTCCATGCCGGCCTCGCGCTGGGCGACCGCGATCTTGTGCGTGCGCTGGGTGTACCCCGCGTTGGTCGACGGAAGCGCGTTGGTGACGAGGTGCAGGACGCGCAGCCCCGCGCCAGGGGAACCGGGATCACCCGCCACACGCCACCGTTCACCTGCCGGTACGGGCGGTCGCCCAGCGTTCACCGTGTCGTCGGGCGGCGTTGGGGCATCGCGGGTTAACGTGATTCCGTGATGGTCGGGCGACGAGGACACGGGGACGGCACGTCCGGTGGCCACGGCCGTCCGGTACTCCGCGGCATCCCGGGACCGACCCTTCGGCATCCGGCTCACCAGAGCGCGGGCGGTGTCGGCGTCACCCGCGGCCAGGCAGGCCGCCACCAGGCGGCCGACCCGGCGGGGGGAGGCGCCTCGTGCCGCGGACAGGACCGACGCGCGGGCGTCCTCGCGACGCCCCCGGTCCCACAGGGCGTAGGCGCGGGCGAGGCCCCCACACCGGGAGGCCGCCGTCCGCACCGCACGCCGGGCGGGGCCGGGCAGCAGCCGCAGCGCGAGCAGCGGCAGACGGGCGGGGTCGGCCCTCAGGTGTCGCCAGGCCAACGACAGTGTGAACGTCCCGGCCCGCACCCAGCGGGTGCGCGGGCGGGGAGCGCGGGTTCGGGAAGTCTGGGTGTCATGCACGGTCAGTCACACAACCACGTGGACGTGACCAGGTGGTGACACCACGGCGACACGGGCGGGACGGCTGGGGCAAGGAACGCCGCTCACGGCCCCTCCGGCGGTCCGGTCGGCCGCACGGAACCCATCACACGGCAAACTCCACTCCAACAGAAGGAAACGTGACAGACGTGGCAACGAGCGCCCCCCTTGGTAGCCAGGACACCGGGATCGTGCACGTCGTCGGCGCGCGCCCCAACTTCGTCAAGGCCGCGCCCGTCGTCTCCGCGCTGCGCGGGCGAGGGGCCCACCAGGCGGTCGTCCACACCGGGCAGCACTACGACGACCGGATGTCGGCCGTGTTCTTCCGCGACCTGGGCCTGCCCACGCCGGACGTCGACCTCGGGGTGGGATCGGGCTCGCACGCCGCGCAGACCGCCGCCCTCATGGTCGGACTGGAGAAGGAGTTCACCGAGCGCCGACCCGGCATGGTGGTCGTCTACGGCGACGTCAACTCCACCGTGGCCGCCGCCCTGGTGGCCGCCAAGCTGTGCGTCCCGGTGGCCCACGTCGAGGCCGGACTGCGCTCGTTCGACAACACGATGCCCGAGGAGGTCAACCGGCGCGTCACGGACCAGCTGAGCGACCTGTGCTTCGCCACCAGCCCCGAGGCCATCGGCCACCTGGCCGCCGAGGGCGTGTCGACCGACCGCGTCCACCTGGTCGGCAACCCCATGATCGACACCCTGCTGGCCAACCTCGACCGGTTCGACGCCGACGCCCTGCGCGCGCGGCTCGACCTGCCCGAGCGCTACGTCGCCTCCACACTGCACCGGCCCGCCAACGTCGACGACCCCGACACCGCCGCCCTGCTGGCCAGGCGCCTGCACGAGATCGCCGACCAGGTCGACGTCGTCATGCCGGTCCACCCGCGCGGCAAGGCCGCCTTCGAGCGCGCCGGGCTCGGCGACCACCCGCGCGTCCACCTGCTGGAGCCCCTGGGCTACCTCGACTTCGTCGCGCTCGTCCGCGGCTCCGCGGCCGTGGTCACCGACTCCGGCGGCGTCCAGGAGGAGACCACCATCCTCGGCGTCCCCTGCCTGACCCTGCGCCCCAACACCGAGCGGCCCGTCACCATCACCCACGGGACCAACCAGCTCGTCACCGAGGCCGACCTCCTCCAGACGGTCACCAAGGTCCTGCACGGCCAGACCCCCGAGCGCGTCGGCGACAGCCCGCCCCTGTGGGACGGGCACGCCGGAGAGCGCATCGCCACCATCCTCACCCAGTGGTCCAGGTGATCCCATGCCATGTTCGTCCCCGTCTCCCTGCAGACCGACGGCCGCGTCCGCCCGTCGCCCACCATCGCCGGGCGCTTCGCGCCGGGACGGCCTACCTCACTCAGATGAGAGCCTTCGGCTCCGGCCCCGGTCCGTGCGCCTGACCAAGGGCATCCGGACCACGCCGGGAACGCGCCGGGCACACCACCCGGCGGCGTCGGAACCGACACACGCGACGAACGCGGCGGGCTCGCCGATCCGACCAGAACGCAAGGTGGCAGACCGTGAAACGGCGTGAACAGAGCCAGACCGAACAGCTCCGGCAGGCCCTCGCCGAGCGCGAGGCACAACTCCAGGAGGCGCGCTCGCGCCTGGCCGCCGTGGAGGGTTCCACCTCGCTGCAGGTGGGACGGGCACTGACCGCGGCCGCCAAACGACCCGGCCGCTCACTGGTCAAGCTTCCACGTGACCTCTACCGCCTCTGGCGCCGCAGCGGCACCACCAGACACACCGAGCGCCGTCGGCCCGGAGCCGAGCCCGTGCGCTCCTTCGACACCGACCGCCAGGAGGCCCGCCTTCTCACCGGCGTCGTGGGCGGACGCGAGGACCTGCTCGTCGTCGCCACCGTCGTCGGCCCCGCCATCCAGCAGGCCGTCGACCCCTACGTGCGGACCGTGCCGCTGCGCCCCCACGACGCCCAGATCGTCATGGACGGCGTGGACGTGGACCTGGTCCTGGTCTCGTCCTCCGCGGCGGCCCCCGGATCCCCGTGGGCCCACGTGGGCGACCCCGCCGTGGTCGACCGCACCCGAGCCCTGCACTGGGTGCTGGAGTCGGCCGCCGCCCGCGGCATCCCCGCGGTCCTGCTCGACGACGCACCCGCCCCGCCGGCCCTGCGCGAGCTGGGCTTCGACCGGGTCCACGACGGCGACGCCGGCGTGCCCCTGCACCAGTTCAACCCCGTCGCCGCCGACCTCGTCCGCGGCCCCGAGGCGGTCTACGTCCGCTCCGGGGAGGGTGACAGCGTTCCCGAACTGCTCACGGACCTGGGCGCCGGGGTCACCGACGCCGACTCACCCGACCTGGCCGACGCCCTGCGCGCCGCCAACGTCGCGGTCATCCCCGGTGCGGGACCCGACCACGAACGCGTCCGCCGGCGGGCCTGGGCCTGCGGCGCCCACGTCGTGGCGCACGCCGACCCGGCGCGGACCGGCGGCGAGGACCTGGCGGTGTCCGTGCCGCGCCTGCGCGCCGCCGTGCCCAGTTCCGCGGAGCAGCGCACCATGCTCCGCCAGGTGTTCTTCGACGCGGCCACCCCGGTGCGCCTCGCCGAGATCCTGGAGGGACTCGACCTGGACACCGACACGCCCGGCGCCCGACTGCCCCTGCGCGGGCGCTCGGTGGCCGTCCTGGCCGACCCCGCGGGCGAGGCGGAGGCCGACCAGCTCGCCGACGACCTGCTCGCGGCCACTCTGCGCCCCACCGAGGTCGTGGTGCCCGGTGCCGCGGCCCGCCTGCCCGGTGTGCAGCGGCTGCGGGCCGAGGGCGTGACCGTGCGCTCGGCGCGCTTCAACGCCCCGGACACCCCCGAGGAGCTCACCCGCGACGGCGACCGGCCCCGCATCGGCGGGCTCGGCACCGACGGCTGGGCCGCACTGGCCGAACGCGCCACCGCCCCGTGGGCCTACCCGTGGACCGGGCACGTGGGCGCCGACCGCCTCGCCGACCTGGTCTGCGCGGCCGAGTGCTCGGGAGCCGACGCCGTCGGCGCCCCCGCCCCCGCCTCCGACGGCTCCGAGGACACCGGCGGTGACGCGGGCGGGCAGGGCTTCTTCGACCGCGCGCGCTCCCACGGCACCCAGTATGTTTTCGTGAGTGCCGTGACGCCGGAACTGGCCAGGACACCGCTGTTGCGCCGCGGCTGGAACCCGGCCGAGTGGAACCGCCGCGGCAGCCGCCTGCTGGCGCTGGGGCCGGACCACGGCACGGCACCCGGAGGCGGGGCGGACGGTCCCGCCCACAGCGCCGCCGACGCATCGACAGGCGCGATCGGTTGATCCCCCGTCGCACTCACCGCTCCGCGCGGGACACCCGAAAGCATCCGAAGGGAAGAACGTGAGTACACCTTCTCCGCGCGCGCTCCTGTACGGGGACGTGGACCTCAACATCATCGACGGTTCCGCGATCTGGGCGCAGTCGATGGCGCAGGCCCTGGCCGCGGCCGGATGCGAGGTGACACTCCTGCTCAAGGCGCCGGTACGCACCGACCGGCTCGTCGCACCGCTGGCCGACGTGCCCGGCATCCGGCTGCTGCGCCCCTACGAGGACGACCTCGTGCCCGAGCGGGGCCCGCGCGGGCTCACCCCGGAGCAGGCCGTCGAGCTCATCACCCGGCAGCACGAGCGCCGTCCCTTCGACCTCGTCGTGGTCCGCGGCCGCCGCCTGGCGGGGCTCGCCGCCCAGGAGGAGGCCCTGGCCGGACGGCTGTGGACCTACCTCACCGACTTCCCGCACAGCGTCGGCGAGCTGACCGCCGCCACCACCGCCGAGCTCACCGAGATCGCGCTGGCCTCCCGGTTCCTGCTCTGCCAGACCGAGGAACTGCGTGCGTTCCTGGAGTCGTCGGTGCCCGCCGCGTGCGGGCGCTCCGTGCTCTTCCCGCCCGTGGTCGTGGTGCCCGAGGGCGTCCAGGCGGACGGCCAGGTGCACGCGCGCACGCGCATCGCCTACACGGGCAAGTTCGCGCCGCGCTGGAACACCCTGGAGATGACCGAGCTGCCCGAGCGCCTCGGCCGACTCGGCGTCGACGCCGAGATGGTGATGATCGGCGACAAGATCCACGCAGAGCCCGCCGACTGGTCCAAACACATGCGCCGCGCCCTGGAGTCCACCGAGCACGTGGACTGGCGCGGCGGCATGGCGCGGGCCGAGGCGCTCCGCCAGTCCGCCGACTGCGACTTCGGTCTGTCCTGGCGCGACCCGTCCATGGACGCGAGCCTGGAGCTGTCCACCAAGGTGCTGGAGCTGGGCGCGCTCGGACTGCCGGTCGTGCTCAACCGCACTCCCATGCACGAGGCGCTGCTGGGCGCCGACTACCCGCTCTTCGCCGGGGCGGACATCGGTTCGGTCGCCGAGGTCGTGGCCCGGGCCTACGCAGACCGCGAGCTGTACGCGGACGCGGCGCGGCGGTGCCGGGACGCGGCGGCCGCGCACACGCTGGAGCGGGCGGCCGAGCGGTTGCGCGGCTACCTGGCCGAGGCGCTGCCCACGGCGCCGGAGGGCGCCGACCCCGAGCGCCCGCTCAAGGTGGTCGTGGCCGGCCACGACCTGAAGTTCTTCACCCGGCTGGCGGAGTACCTCGACGCCCTGCCCGGTCTGGACGTGCGCATCGACCAGTGGGAGGGGCTCAACGCCCACGACCAGTACCGCTCGCGTGAGCTGGCGGGCTGGGCCGACGTGGTCATCTGTGAGTGGTGCGGGCCCAACGCGCTGTTCTACGCCAAGTGGAAGCGGCCCGACCAGCGGCTCATCGTCCGGCTGCACCGGTTCGAGCTGTACGCGGAGTGGCCGCGCAAGCTCGACATCGGCAAGGTCGACGCCGTGGTGTGCGTGAGCCCGCACTACGCGGACCTGACGCGCGAGATCACGGGGTGGCCGTCCGACAAGGTCGTGGTCGTGCCCAACTGGGTGGACGACGCCCAGCTGGCGCGGCCCAAGCTGGCCGGAGCGGAGTACTCGCTGGGCATGGTCGGGATCGCGCCCTCGCGCAAGCGGCTGGACCGCGGGCTGGACGTGGTCTCCGAGCTGCGGCGGATGGACCCCAGGTACACGCTCTCGGTCAAGACCAAGCAGCCGTGGGAGTACTGGTGGATCTGGAACCGGCCGGAGGAGCGCTCCTACTTCGAGCGGGTGTACCGCCGGATCCAGCGGGACGAGAAGCTCGCCTCCGGCGTGGTGTTCGACCCGTTCGGGCCGGACGTGGCCACGTGGCTGCGGCGGGTGGGGTTCATGCTCTCCACCAGTGACGACGAGTCGTTCCACCTGGCGCCGGCCGAGTGCGCGGCCTCGGGCGGGGTGCCCGCGCTGCTGCCGTGGCCGGGCGCGGACACCATCTACGACCCGCACTGGATCCACGCCGACGCGGTCGCCATGGCCGAGGCGATCCACGCGATGGTGTCCGAGGGCCGCTTCGCCGCCGAGGCCGAGCGGGCGCGCGCCGAGGTGACGGGCGCGTACGGGCTGGACCGGGTCCGCTCGCTGTGGAGCGACCTGGTGGTGCGCGGCAAGGTCCCCGAGGACGCCTCCGCGGCGCCCGTCGCCCGGTCCTGACACCGACTCCAAGGGGGCGTTCCGGCACGGCCGGAACACCCCCTTCGGCGTGGGTTCACATTTCCCTCAAAAACGGCGCATATTCCGACAAAGAGATTTCTTTCGGCACGGTCGGAGCTTTCTGTCTGGCCGATCGCACGGGTCGCTGAACTGGGTCGATGGGCCGGAATTCGAACAAAGTCCGAACGCCCATTCCGAAAAGTTCTCCCTCGACCCCGCCATGCCCTATTCTTTGTCGCAAACACAACCCAACAAGCGGAGGCCCCGCGGCGCTAACCGGCGCCCGAGGCCGTGGCCAGCAATGTTCACCTTTTAACCAGAAAGATTGCCGACATGGCTCAGTCTAGCCCTGCCGTCCTCAGGCATGCCCTCGCCTCCCTGAAGGCCCTGTTCACTCCCGCGCGCGGACGCCATTCGGTGGCCGCCCGCCGGCGCCGCTCCACCCGCGTCCGCCGCTACGCGCCCCTGCCGGAGCCCGTGCTCACCCGGACCGCTCCGCGCCCGACTCCCCGTCTGGTCCCGCCGCCCGCGCCGATCCCGGCCGAAGAGGTCGCCCTGGTGCGCGGCTACTACCGGGCCTTCGAGACCGAACGCGACCTCGCCCGCGTCCAGGCCGACGCCCTGCGCCGCCTCGACCAGTGGACCGCCCGGCCCCCGGCGGGCGACCTGCTCGCCCCCGTCCCGTCGCCCCGCCGCGCCGAGGCGGTGGCCGTCTGATGCCCGCGACCGTCACCAAGCGCCCGACCGTCTTCTGGGAACACCGCACCTACCCGGGTGACCTCTCCCAGCTCTCCCGGGTCCGCGCCGACCTCGCCGCCGACCTGGCCGGATTCGACCCCGACCTGGTCGACACCCTCCAGCTCGTCACCAGCGAACTCTTCGCCAACGGGATCAAGTACACCGACTCCGGCCGCACGGGCGGCGAGGTCATCAGGGCCCTGTCCATGCCCGGCCCGGGCACCCTGCGCGTGTCCCTCAGCGACTGCGGCGGGGGAGGAGGGGTGCCCCGCATCCCCGCCGAGCGCTCCAGCGACGAGTGGGACTGGGCGGAGGGCCAACGCGGCCTCGTCCTGGTCGAGAACCTCTCCACAGCCTGGGGACACTTCCGCCTCGCCCCCTGGGCCGACCTCGGCACCCACGTCTGGGCGGAGTTCGCGATGGACCCGGGCGCTGCCCCGGAGAACATGCGCCCCTACGTCTTCACCCGCTGACGGCACCGGGCCCCGCCAGAACACCTGACGGGGCCCGGGCGCACCCCCAGATCGAACCACCCGAAACTTCGTGGCTGTCCCGTTAAGGGCTGATCTCCGCCACCGCGAGCTTCAGGTCCCGGACCATCGCCTCGGTGAGCTGCCGCAGTTGGGTCTCCGTCACCTGAGCCCCAACCAGCGATGGCAGTCCGGACAACCCAGACAGGTCGCTTCCCCGTAGATCCGTGCCGGACATCTTGGTGGACGTGATCTCGGGGCCGAAGGCACACTCATCGAACACCGCGCCCCGAAGGTCACTCCTCGCGATGCCGGTCTCTCTGAAAGAGCAGTTCACGAACGCCACGGCACCATTCACCTTCACCTGATCCCACGTCGAGTAGTCGAATCGGCAGCCCTCGAACAGCACGTCCTTGAGGGATGTCCGGGTCATCGACACTCCCATGAGCCGGGAACCGGTGAAGCGGCACCGCTCCAGCGAGATGTCGACCAGGCGGTGCGAGCCCAGGTCCACACCACGGAAATCGATGTTGGCGACCTTCTCGTCGGCCGAGGGACTCGCGAACGGCCACGACGTCACCGGCGCATCGTCCTCGCTGGGCAGGAGTACCTTCGCGCCCCGGATGGTGGCGGTTTCCATGCGGATCCCTAGCCCTTCTTCCAGTTGTCCCATGTAGGGCGGTTGTCGAACGAACCACCGCCCCGGTTGTCCCAGGTGTCGCGATTATCGAACCCGCTGATGGGTGTGGTCGGGGGGAGGCGGCCGATGAGGTCGTCGACCTGCGGCTCGTTCTCCAGCGCTGCCAAGATGCTCACTCAGACTCCCATGTTCTCGGCCAGAGCGAGGACGAGTTCCTGCTTGGCGTTACGGCAATAGGCGGTCTCGGTGGTGGCGAAGCCGCCGGTCTCGAAGTAGCGGTTGGAGGCCTGCCCGCCCTGGCAGAACGCGAAGAAGTCGCACGTCCGCTGACACCGCTCCACGACTTGGAAGTGCTCCTTGACGTAGGCGGCCTCACGGGCCCGGGCGACGATGGAGGGCAGAGAAGTCTCAAGAACGTTGCCCACGATGAAGTCGTCGTAGGCCGGAGCCCGAACTCCGAGGAGTTCCGGGGAGAGCACGACGGTGTCCCCGCTGGTGCCCACGGTGGGGATGGGGTCGTGGGGGGCGCTCACCCATCCGGGTCCGCGCCCGGCTTTGACGTCGGCCAGATACCCCAGGAGGCGGTCGGCCTCCCGAACCCTCATCCGGCTCCCACGGCTCAGGCGCTCGAACATCTCCCGCCAGAACCGGCGCACGGCGAGTGGATCGACGGTTTCCCTGGTGGTGTTGGCACCCTCGAACTCCTCGATGTTGAAACCGACGCTCCTGGCTCCCAAGACCTCGAAGAAGTCGAACAGCGGACCTGGGTCAGTGATGCTCTCGGCGGTGGCGACACAGATGGCGGAGAACTCGATCCCGTGTCCTCGCAGCATGTCAACACCGCGCATGATGCGCCGGTGGACGGGAGTTCCCGACCAGTCCACGCGGTTGCTGTTGGCGATCTCGGGGCCATCGATACTTACGCCGACGTGGAAGTCGTGGGCAGTGAGGAAATCACACCATGCGTCATCGATGAGCGTCGCGTTGGTCTGCACGTAGTGGCGGATCTTTCCCTGCTGCCGGAGCGGTTCGAACGCCTCCACGAGATCGCGGAAGTGCTCACGCCGAGTGGTCAGCGGCTCCCCGCCATGCCAGACCACGTCGACCACATGGCCGCTCTGCTGTTCGCGGACCCCGGCCGCGACCGCGCGAGCGACGTCAACGGACATCTCGACGCGAGACCGGCGCTCACTGGGGCACAAGTAGCAGTAGGAGCAGTTCAGGTTGCACAGGGTGGTCGGCTGCAGGATGAGCGTGTGGAAGGTGGAGCTCAACCGGCTCATACCTGCGCCGCTTCCGAGGCCAGACAGCGCTCATCACCGTGTTCCAGGAGGGCACGGACGGTGAGGGGGCCTCCCGCCGTGCCGGACCAGTCCCAGTAAGCGGCGAGGGTGTCGACGAGTCGGAGCCCATAGCCACCGGCCGCGAGCAGGTTGTCGGGGTCCTGAATGCGGGGGACAGGGATAGTAGGCCCAGGGCGGGGTCCGTTGTCGGTGACGGTCAGGACGTATGCGAAGGGTCGGCGTTCGATGACGACGCGGGTGGTGCCGTTGGGGTCGCCGGATCGGGTGTGGCGCAGGGAATTGTCGACCAGTTCGCTGACCACGGCGACCAGTGGAAACGCCGCGTTGGGTGTGGTGTGTGCGGCTTGGTGCGCCCAGGAACGGGCGATTCGGACGTGGTGCGGATCCGGACCGAGCACGATCCCGGACCGGGCGGGATCATCGAAGCTCAGCCGTTTGGGAGGCACGACAGTCGTCGTACTCTGCTGTGGAACGACCAGCGGCGGAGGCCGGCGAGGGGACATCTCGTGCATGTTCGTACCTGGTGCCTTTTCAACTCGGTTAGGTGCCTGACTGTGATTCTGCGCTGCCATCCAGATCCCGCCTGGCGCCCTGGGCGTCTGCTTTAAGGTGGTACCGACGTTACGGAGCGGTGAGATCTGACTGAACTGACCGCCAGTACGAGTTCGACTCCCCAGCGAGGCGCATATGCCAGAGGGCAGGCTCTCTACACCGACTACGAGTCACAGTTCCTTGTCTGCGCCCGAATCCGAGCGAGAAGGACGGATTTCTGGCCATGTCCTCAAGATCATTCGGCGAACGGTCGGGCATACACAGATCTCGTTCGCAGAACGGATCGGAGTGGATGTCAGCACTCTCCAGGGGTGGGAGTCCGGCCGTCGCCCACTGATGGCGGTCAGCACCGGACAGTACCTGCGCTTGCGACATCTCCTTCACCGCTTGGGCGCGTCTCCCCGTCTGCTGGCGCAGATGGACATCGCGCTGGAGGCGGACCGATTTCTCGGATACATCATGGGTGATCAAGGCCGAACCAACCTGGATGCGCATCCACTCGCGACCTGGGTCATCACCAGATCCTTCACTGACCTCGTCGCTTGGGCATTCACCGGAACCGCCCCCGCGGTACTGGCTGAGGCATCGCCGCAAGGCAGACGTGGCCCCTCGACCAACGGCCCGGAACTGGCTGCCGACGAACGCCGACACATCACCTCGCATCTTCGGGCCGTGGCTGAGAAAGCCACACGCGATTCGTCGATTGGCGCCTTGCTGCGTCGGCAGGCCCATTACGTCGCAGGCTTCGACTCCTCCGACGAGACCGGAGAGTGGCTGGCCACCATGCAACGAGCCGAGAAGCGTCGCCTGGGGAGCAATATGGACTGGTCGCCGTCGTGGGCGGTCGTGCGCTCAGGGGCTCACTCGCTCGCACGCAAAGGAGACACGGAAGCACTACCCCAGTTCATCGGCGTCCATGTATCCACCGACTCCTGCGAGATCGCCAATCTGAACTACTGGGCGTACTGGTTGGGAGAAGTCAGAGACCCGCAGTTGGCGGATACGTTCATGGTGAAGTTGGACGTTGATTCCTGGCGAGGGGACCTGCTCCTTGGTCACCTTGTCGCCAAGCTCGACCCGCGCAACCCCTACCTCGATGTCGTAGCCCACACGCTTTGGGCGCTGGTCATCCGAAAGCCTGGACTCGTCGATGGGCGCATCGCGGGTGCCATGACGCCCGAATTGCAACGCGTTTTGGAAGAAGGGCCGATCTCCCCTCAATCGCGGCGCGAGCTTGAGGGCGTGCTCTACGCTCTTCGGATGGCACAACGGAAGTAGAAGGAGTCCCATGGCAGACGAGCAGGTCACCCGAGCCGTCGACTTCCTGTACGAGGTCGGTCTGATGAAACGCTACAAGCGGACCGGTTGGCTGGTCGCGGGGGTGCCTGACCCCGAGTCCATCGCGGACCACTCGCACCGCACGGCCGTCACGGCGGCGGTGATCGCCGCGCTCGAAGGCGCGGATCCCGAGCGTGCGGCATTCCTGGCGCTGTTCCACGACACCCAGGAGACCCGGCTGACCGATATCCCCTACGTCGGCAAGCGCTATCTCAAGGCCGCACCCAACACCGAGGTGACCGCCAACCAGGTAGAAGGGCTCCCGGAGGTGGTGGCCGCGATGGTCAACGATGCAGTGGGGGAGTACGAGGCCACGGAGTCCATTGAGGCGAGGTGCGCCAAGGACGCCGACAAGCTCGAATGCCTGGTGCAGGCGGTGGAGTACCAGAAACAGGGCAACAGCCATACCCAGGCGTGGATCGACACCTCCCTCGCGTCGCTCAGGACGGCCTCAGCGAAGCGGCTGGCTGAGGAGGCGCTTACTCGTGACCCCCTGGCGTGGGTGCATCAGGCCCGCACTCAGAAGCCACCGCTCTGACGCCGGACATCCTTCTGGGCGGGGACCTGGACCCTTCTGGAGGTCAACCCGAACGGCGAGTGGGGATGGCTCGCGCACCACTGCGACCTGCCCGTCGGGCAGGCCATCGCTGCATTGCTGGAGAAAGGACGGGCATGACCCGCGCTGTTCACGCATACGCGTCCAGGCTGACCGATCGACTCGTCGAAAAGGGCGTGCTCGCACCTACGGGTCCCCTCACCGACGCCTTCCGTCGTGTCGACCGGGGCGTGTTCGTCCCGGCCTTCGCACTGTACGAGCACACACCCGAGGGCACGCGGTACCGACTCCTGCGCGGCGACGTTCCCGAGCAGCGTGAGGAGTGGGGATCGCACGTCTACGCGGACGAGACGCTGATCATCGAGGTCAAGGGCAAACCGATCCTCGAAGCCCTTCCCCACGGCACGGGGAAGGGACGCTGCACCAGTTCTTCCACGATGCCCGGCCTCATGGCTCAGATACTCAACGAACTCGACCTCGACGGCGACCCCCGAGTTCTGGAGATCGGGGTCGGCTCGGGGTACAACGCCGCGATCCTGAGCGAATGTCTGGGCTCGGATCGTGTGACGAGCATCGACATATCGCCCCGCCTGGTCTCCGACGCCGCCGAGCGCCTCACGGGGTCGGGCTACCACCCCATCGTCGCGGAGTACGACGGCCACAAGGGCTACCCGGACCGAGCCCCCTACGACAGGATCATCTCCACCACCGCCTTCACCCATGTTCCCCCCGCGTGGCTCGACCAGGTGGCATCCGGCGGGCTGATCCTGGTGAACATCGCGGGCGGTACGGGTGGCGCGATGCTCATACTCAAAGTGGGCGAGGACGGCACCGCCCAGGGCCGGTTCCTGCCCGAGTGGGCGGGGTTCATGCCCGCCCGGAGCCATGACCCGCGTCTCCGCACCTCAGTGGACGACGAGGGCACGTCCAGCGAAACTTCCCTGGATCCCGCCCTCCTCCGTGACCTCGCGTTCGCGTTCGTGGCCCAACTCGCCACGGTCGACGCCGACAACGTGCTCAGGACGGCCGACGACGGCACCGACTTCCTGTCCATGGAGGGCAGGGACGGGGCATGGGCCGAGGTCGACATCGAACCGGCGCGGGGCGGCCGCTTCCAGGTTATGCAGGGCGGGCCGCGACGTCTGTGGACGATGGTGGAGGCCGCCCACCGCTGGTGGGTCGGCCACGGGGAACCCGACTGGAGCGCGTTCGGCGCGACCGTCACGCCCGAGGAACAGTTCGTCTGGCACGATTCTCCGGTGGACGGCCATCGGTGGTCCCTGGTCTGACCCTGCGGAGCCGACCAGCGCCGTGTGCTCGCTGTGACTGCTGTGTCCTTCTTATGGGGAAGAAATGATGATCGACCTGGAAGACGAGCCGACCGAGGCCGGAATCCGTTCGGCTCTGGTCCGTGGGCTGGGGCTTTCCCCTGCGGCGGCCGAGGACTGGCGGTCGCTGGAGGAGGCCGTCGCCGACTTCTGCGCGCGGGGCGGTGAGGTCCACGTGATCGGTTGGGACGAGGTGAGCAGGGCCTGCCCGACGGGTGCGGCCGAGGTGATGCGGCTGTCCGAGGCTCTGACCCGGTCGACGGGCCCGGCTGTGTTCACCGTCAGCGACAGCCCGGTCTCGGTCGACGTGACGGTGGACGTGGGCGGGGTGGCCGACTCCCGCGAGTTGCACGTCGTCCTGAAGAGGGCGCTGGGCTTCCCGGACATGTACGGGAGGAACCTGGACGCCTTCTGGGACGCGATCACCGGGCTGGTGGAGCTGCCCAGGACACTCCGGTTCACGGGGTGGCGGCACCTGGAGGAGGTCTGCCCCCGGGATGCCCGGGTGGTCCGGGCGATGCTGGAGGAGTACCTCGCCGAGGATCCCCGCCGACGGGGTCTCGTGTTCGAGGACTGACCACAGGTGCTCCGCCGGCCGCGACCGAGGGCCGGCGGGCGTCGGGGGACCGGGTCAGACGGGGCCGGTCATCTTCGTGAGGCCGCCCGCTCCGGCCGGGAGGAACAGGGCGAAGGTGGTCGGCTGGGTCTGCACCAGCTCGATCCGGGCGCCCTCGGACTCGGCGATGTGCCGGGCCAGGGCCAGGCCCAGACCGGTACCGCCGCCCCCGCTGACCTCGCGTTCGAAGATCCGGCCGGACAGGTGCTCGGGCACGCCGTCGCCCTCGTCGCTGACCTCGATGCGCACCGACTGCCCGGTGTCCAGACGCCGGATGGTGACCGTGCCCGCGCCGTGCTTGTAGGCGTTCTCCACGAGCGTCGCCAGGATCTGCGACAGGTCGGTGGGCACCGTCATCGCGGTCAGGCCCGGGTCCCCGGTGACGAGCAGCCTGCGCTGCTCCTGCTGGAGGACGGGCGACCACTCCGCCTGGATGTGGTTGAGCACCGGATCCAGCTCGACCGGCTCGACCTCCGGGTTCTGGCTCTTGCGAGCCCGTCCCAGGAGGCTCTCCACCGTCTCCACGAGCCGCTCGGTCTGGGCGAGGGCGGCCTCGCTCTCCTCCCGCACCACCTCCGGGTTCTCGGACTCGGCGATGATCTCCTCCAACCGCATCGTGAGCGCCGTGAGCGGCGTGCGGAGCTGGTGGGAGGCATCGGTGGCGAAGTGGCGCTCGGTGGCGATGAGTCCGGCGATGCGCTCGGCGCTGCGGTCCAGGACCTCCGCCACGCGGTCGGCCTCGGGAATCCCGTACCTGTGGCCCCACGGTGAGGCCACGCCGGAGCCCAACCGCTCGGCGGTGGCCGCCAGGTCCACCAGCGGCAGGGTGAGCCTGCGCGCCTGGAACATGGACAAACCCACCGCCACCCCGATGGCGAGCAGGGACAGCGACGCGATGCCCATCCATGCCTGGACCACGCTCTGTTGGACCGCATCGGCCTCCGCCCAGACCTCCACCCGCGTCCCGTCGCTGGTCAGCGCGGTCTGGCGCAGGAGGCTGGGCGCGTCGGGCTCTTCCGGGTTGAGTGCCGGGTTGCCCGCCGTCACCGTGGAGGCCTCGCCCGCGGGCGTGATGCGGATGAACCGGTCGGGATAGGTCCGGTCGAACTCGGCCAGGTCGATCTCGCCGTGGAGTTCGAGCATGCTGTCGCTCTCGGCGCCGATGAGCTCGGCCTCGCCCTGGAGCTGGCGACTGCTCTCGTCGTGCACGAGCTTGTACGTGAGCGCGCCCAGGGGCAGGCCGAGCAGCATGACGGTGATGACGGTCACCACGAGCGTGGAGAAGACCATCCTCCTGCGCATGTCACCTCACGTCCGTACGGCCCCTGGGTCGGCCGGCCGGTACCGAGCGCTGTGAACCCAAGGTCGAGTCAGTCCCGCTCGAAGCGGAATCCCACGCCGCGAACGGTCGTGATGTACGAGGGCTGGTTGGCGTCGTCGCCCAGTTTGCGACGCAGCCAGGAGATGTGCATGTCGAGGGTCTTGGTCGAACCCCACCAGTTGGTGTCCCACACCTCGCGCATGATCTGTTCACGGGTGACCACCTTGCCCGCGTCGCGGACGAGCACGCGCAGGAGGTCGAACTCCTTCGTCGTGAGTTGGAGCTCGCGCTCGCCCAGCCACGCGCGTCGCGAGTCGTTGTCGATCCGCACGCCGTGCACGACCGGTACCTCCGCGCCGCCCCGGCGCAGCAGGGCCCGGACGCGGGCGAGGAGTTCGGCCAGGCGGAAGGGCTTGGTGACGTAGTCGTCGGCACCGGCGTCGAGGCCGACGACGGTGTCGACCTCGTCGGCGCGGGCGGTCAGGATCAGGATCGGCGTTCCGTGACCCTCGGCTCGCAGCCGACGTGCCACCTCAAGCCCGTCCATTTCGGGCAGCCCGAGATCAAGGACCATGAGGTCGATGTCTCCTGCACGGGCACGGTCGAGTGTCTCAATGCCGTTGACGGTCACATCCACCGTATAGCCCTCGCGGCGGAGTGCGCGCGCGAGAGGCTCGGAGATCGAGACATCGTCTTCGGCCAGCAAAACGCAGGTCATGCTGTTGATCGTAGATCCCGGGTCGCGCATTTCCCTATTATGCGCGCCGGAAGGCCCAAGGTTGGCCGAAAATACGCTATTCACATATCGGTCATATCGGGCAATTGGCTACCAGGAACACTTTCTTTGCACGTTCTTGGTGAAAATGGGAGGCTTGGCCCAGTCGGGCACCCCAGAGGCGAGGAGTCGCGCGTGCGTCCGTTCCCATCCCCGCAGCCGAGCCGCCACGGGGCGGGGGTGCTCGTGGTCCTCGCCGTCATCGCGGTCCTGGGCGGCGCCATCTTCCTGGGTACGACCCTGGCCCTGGCGGAGCGGACGATCCGCCTCGTCGCGCAGGGCCGGGAGGACGGTCTCTCGGAGCGGCCCTCCGCGCCGGCGTCCGCGGGCCGGGAGCCGTCGTCGGATCCCGCGCAGGAGCCGTCCCGGCCGCCGGTCCCCGGCCCGACCCCGGCGCCCTCCGACCCCGGGGGGCTGATGGCCGCCGCCGAACTGGTCGACGAACTGCGCGAGGACCACTCCATCGGCTCCCGGCTCGACACCACCGACGAGTTCTGCGCCGGGCCGGAGGAGGCCGCGGAGCCCGACCCCTTCCTCTGTACGTCCGCCATGGACACCGACGTCGTGCGGATCGTCGCCTTCGAGAGTGCCGGGATCGCCGGGGAGGCGGCGCGGGCGATGCGGGAGGCGCGGCCCGAGAGCGAGGCCCAGGACACCCAGGACGCCTGTCACTTCGTCCTGGTGTGGTTCGAGCACCACGGTCTCGACCAGGGCGAACGCGACGACATGGCCGCCGACGCCAGGGCTGCGGCCGGCTGCTAGACCGTGAACCGCAGGCCAGGCTGTGTCCTAAAGTCACTATAAGATCGCTCTGTGTAACAATGAACGCTGTCGATACTGTTTGGCGGCCTTGGCCGTCGGCGGCGGGAGGAGCGGCGATGGCCTACGGAGGCACCCTACGGACGGTGACGGCGACGCTGCTGTGCGCCCTGGCCCTGGGGGCGGCGCCCCCGGGGGCGGCCGCGCACACGGCCGACGTCCGCGAGAACGGGGCGAGCGAGGGCTTCTCGCCGCGCCGGTACTACACCACGTGGCGGGACAGCCGCTCCTACTGGTCCGCGGACACCCGGTACGCGACCGGCGGCTGGCTCTGGGCCGGCCGCAACGCCTTCTTCTGCCAGATCGAGGGAGAGGCGCACTCCGACGGGCAGGGGCGCATGACCACCTGGTGGCTCCTCACAGACGACAGCGTCGGCAACCTGGACGTCTTCGTCAGCGCCACCGCCCTGCGCGTGGCCGAGCCCTGGAAACCCGTCGACGGACTGCCCCGCTGCTAGGGCCTGTTTGGAAAGTCAGAGCCATTCGTTGATGGCAGCGATCTGGACGGTGGCCTCGTAGCGAAGGGCGAGCTTGTCATAGCGCGTGGCCACCGCCCGGTTGCGTTTGAGCCGGTTGATCCCGCACTCCACCGCGTGCCGGGCCCGGTAGTCGACCTTGTCGAAGCCGGGCGGACGACCCCCACTCCGCCCCTTGCGTTTGCGGTTGCGCACCCGGTCGGCGGGTTCGGGAATCGTCGCTCTGATCTTGCGTCTGCGCAGGTAGGCACGGATCTTCTTCGAGCTGTAGGCCTTATCCGCGCGTACCCGCACCGGCCGGGTGCGCGCCGGACCACTGCGATCCCGCCCCGCCACGCGGATACGTTCCATGACCGGCTCGAACTGAGGGGCGTCCCCGCGCTGGCCGGCCGTGACCACCACCGACAAGGGCTTTTGGCGCTGCTCGCAGGCCAGGTGGATCTTGGTGGTCCACCCGCCCCGCGAGCGTCCCAGAGCGTGGTCGTCGGGCTCGTCCGTTTCGTGATCTGGGCCCTCCCCCTTTTCGCGGCTCCGGCGGCGTGCTGGTGGGCGCGCACGATGGTGGAGTCGACGTTGACCTGCCAGGTGATCAGGCCCGCCGCGTCGGCCAGGGCGCGCAGGGCGTCCAAAATTCGGGCCCAGGTGCCGTTGCGGGTCCAGCGGCGGAAGAGGTCGTAGACGCTCTGCCAGGGGCCGTAGCGCTCGGGTACGTCGCGCCAGGGGGCGCCGGCCCGCACCCGCCAGCGGATGCCGTTGATCAGGGTGCGCTTGGAGCGCGAGGGCGGACGGCCGGTGGCCGGCACGGGCAGGAGCGGTTCGAGCACAGACCATTGGGCGTCGGTGAGGTCACCGCGCCCGGGGCCGGGTAGGGTCACAGCGAAGCCTTCGGTGGGCTTGGTCTTCTTGGTCGTTGACTGATCTACCGAAGGCTTCGCCTATGTGCGGGGTGACACGCCTGGCGTGACCAGATCGGTGCTTTTGCCCCTGATCACACCAGTTACCAAACAGGCCCTAGGGCGTGTCCGGCACGTCGCCCCAGGGCCCGTGCACCGGACACGCCAAGGGCCGGCCGCCCCTCGGGGGTGACCGGCCCTTCGGGCGCCCAGGGCATGGTCCGCGGATACTCACGCCGCTCGCGGCGGGCGGCATCCACGGAACACGCGCTAGCGGCGCGGGACGATCTCGAACTCCGTCGGCCCGGCCAGCACGGCTCCCTCTCCGTCCAGCAGGTAGGCGGTGAACTCGCCGGTGCCCAGGCCCCGGGTGCGCACCGCGGTCCGGCCCTCGGACTTGTGCGCCTTGGCCGTGGCGAGCGGCTCGCCGTCACCGGGAGAGGTGCCCTCGGCGAACAGGGCCACCACGTTCGCGGAATCCGGGGCGTCGGTCGTGTACCGGAAGTGCGCCGAGACGCCCTCGCGCACCGGCTCCCGGACCTGCTCCAGCGTCCCCGTCGCCGGCGTGCCCGGGTCGGTCGCCTCCTCGCCCACCACGATGCGGCCGGAACCGCCCTCGGGGTAGTCGGCGGCCGTCACACGGCCCTGCAGCGTCGTCGTGAGGAAGCTCTCCAGCGCACCCTGGTAGGTCGTGCCGACCACGGTGAAGGGCGCGCCCCGGAACGGGTACATGTCCCCGCCGCGCGCGGAGAAGTCGATCGTGGCCACCGAGACGGGCGGGCCGTCCACGACCTCGCCGTCGGCCACCAGCACCGTTCCGTCGTGCAGAACGACGTTGCGCACCCGCTCGCCGGGGGTGAGGACCGTGCCGTCGGCGTCGACCTCCTGCGCGGTGCGCTCCGGGTCGTAGGCGAAGTTGACGCCGCCCACCTGCATGAAGCGGCCGTCGGCGGCCGGGGCGGCGGACACACCGTGCTCCAACAGCTCCTTGATCTGCGTGCGGGGCAGGTCGGGGACCACCACCGTCTGGTTCGCGAAGGGCGCGATCGAGTACGTGTCGAGGGCGGTGAGGGGGCCGGCCGGGATCACCGACCCGTTGCGGATGCCGCCGCCGTTCTGGATGCCGATCTGCGGCTCGGCGACGCCGTACTCCTCGGCCCTGCGCCTCCCCGTGTCCAGCAGCGCGTCGGCCATCAGGCTGCCCAGGTTGGTCTCCTGGGTGCGCACGCCCGGGTCCCGGGTGCCGTCCAGGCCCACCTCGCTCTGGGCGACCTCGGTCTCGGCCAGGGAGTCCACGTGGGCGGCGACCGGCTCGGTCACCTGGGCGCGCACCGCCGCGTCCTCCTCTACGGCGTCGTCACCGGTACCCGAGACGCGCACCGCGCCGGACCGGTCGGAGACGGAGACGAGCTCGCCCGCCTCGTCGAAGTTGACGACCAGACGGCCCACGTACTTGTAGTCGGATCCGGCGGTGACGATCGGCAGATCGCCGCCCTCGGCGTCGCTCACCACCAGCGGGTAGTGCAGCGGATCGCCGGTGACGGGGTTCGCGGTGATCGTGTCGCCGGGTACGAGCGCGTCCTCGGGCGCGGCCATGACCTCGTGCCCGCCCCCGGCGACGATCACGTCCACGCCGGTCAGCTCCTGGCCGACCCGCTGCTCGAACGCGATGCCCTGCAGGTGGGAGATCAGCACGACCTTGTCCACCCCGTCGGCGGTGAGGCGGTCCACCTCGGCCTGGACCGGGCCGACGACCTCGTCCAGCACCACGTCGCGGGGGCTGGAGATGCTGGCCAGGTCCGGGTAGAGCGCGCCGACGACGCCGACCCGCTCACCGCCCGCGTCGACGACCGTGCTCGGCGCGATCCGCCCGGTCCCGGCCAGCGCGGCCAGCTCGGGCTCGGCGGACACGTCCACGTTGGCCGCGACCACCCGGGTGTCGCCGGTCAGGTCGCCGACGAAGCGCGCGTAGAAGTCGGGCCCGAAGTCGAACTCGTGGTTGCCCATGGCGACCGCGTCGTAGCCGATCTCGTTGGCGACGGTCGCGTCGTAGAAGGGCGCGCCCTCCTCCAGCGAGGCGGACAGCTCCGGCCCCGGCAGGTACATGTCACCCGAGTTGACGGCCACCACACCGCGCTCGGCGGCCTCCCCGGCTCCGCCGCCCGCGGCCTCGTCCGCGCGCAGCCGCTGGAACAGTGTGGTGTAGCGCGCGGCGCCGCCGAAGCCGGCCTCGCCCGAGGCGTGCAGCAGCTGCGACTCGGGATCGTTGCCGTGCAGGATCGTCAGGGTGAAGGCGGGATCCTCCGCCGTGTCCGCTGTGGCGGCCACCGCCGACGAGGCCACCAGGGCACCCGACAGCAGCAGCGCGCCCGCGGCGCGTACGAGTCTGGACATGCGGTGAGACTCCTTCGTCCGGGGAACGTGGGGGAATGGGGGAGTGGGAGATCGGGGATGCGTGGTACGAAAGGACTCACCATAGACGGGGGCCGGTAAGGCGGCACCGGCGCCCAGGTGACGATTTGAACAATCCGCGGTGTGCCCGGGGCACGCCTGCCCCGGGGGCCGGGTCCGCCTACCATGGGTGACGCACCCCCGATCGACGCCTCGGAAGGACTCTCGTGTCTCCCTTCGGACCGCAGGACCCCCACGGGGCCGGGCACGGGCTCCCCGGCTTCGGAGCCCGCTTCGACGCGCTGAGCCCCGACGCGCCGCTCCCGCGCAGGGTCGCGACCGTGCGCATGCTGATGCTCGTCGGCGGTGCCTGCGGACTCGCCCTGTCCCTGGTGTTCGTCATGGGGCTGAGCGTCTCGGACGAGGTCATGGCCGACATGCTCCGGCAGCAGTCCGAACTGGCCGCCGAGGAGAACGTCGAGCTGGCCATCACCCCCGAGATGATGCGCGCGATGATGGGCACGCTCGCGGTCGTCACCGGCGTCTACGGCCTGCTGTCCACGTTCCTGGCGAGCCGCATCCGCAGCCGCACGCTCGGCGCGTACTGGGGCGTCGTGCTCTTCCAGGGGGCCGCGGCCGCCCTGCTCACGTGGAACATGGTCACCGGGGACATCCTGGCCGCCGTCCCGCTCGGCTTCGCGGTGTACATGATCGTCGCGATGCTCTCCCGCGAGGGCCGGGCGCACTACGGGCTCTACTGAGCCGGTCTCGCCTGAGCGCCCTCATCGCGGCGGCCGGGGCGGCCGGACCGCCACCGACGTCCACCGGCGCTCCAACAGGCCGCGCACGGTGACCCGCTCCGGGGGCGGTACCGGGGCCTTCACGCCGCCCACGGGCCCCTCCAGGGCGAGCGCGGCGCGCAGCAGCTCCGGCGCGTCCGGGCGGTCGTCGGGGTCCTTGGCCATCGCCGCCTCCACCAGCTCGTGCAGGCCCTTGGGCAGGTGCTGGAGGTCGGGCTCCTCGAACATGACCCGCCGCGCCATCTCCTTGTCGTCGGCGCGACCGAACGGGTCGTGCGCGACCGACGCGAAGGCCACCGCGGCGCCCCAGAGGAAGACGTCGGCCTTCTGGGTCGTGGGCTGGCGGTGGTACTGCTCCGGACTCATCCACCCGGGCGTGCCCAACCGGTCGCGCCGCACGCTGAGCCGCTCGTCGGAGAGCGAGTCGGGCGAGGGCAGCCGCAGGTCGCGGTAGGCCCGGCGCATCTTGCGCAGCCGGATCCACTTGGTGGGGTCGGGGTCCTCCACGGGGTGGGCGATCCCGAAGTCCAGCAGCTTGGGCCCCGTGGCCGAGAGCACGATGTTGCTGGGCTTGAGGTCGCGGTGGACCACGCCCGCGTCGTGGATCGCGCGCAGCGCCTCGGCGGTGCCGACGGCCAGCCCCAGGAGCATGCCCCCGCGCAGCCGGCCGAAGCGCTCCACGTGGTACCGCAGGGTGGGTCCGGGCACGTACTCGGTGATCATCCAGGGGCGTTCGGCCTCCACGTCGGCGCGCACGAAGCGGGCCACCGAGGGGCTGTTGACCTTGGCGAGCAGGCGCGCCTCGTGCGCGAACCGCTCACGGAAGCGCGGGTCGCCCGCCTGCGCGGCGTGCACGACCTTCACCGCGAGGTAGCCGTGCACACCGGGGGAGTCGGCCGCGTACACGGTGCCCATCCCCCCGGAGCCGACGCGGCCCACGATCGTGTGCCCGCCGACCTCGGCGGGATCGCCCGGCTCCAGCGGCTTGAGTCGGCGGACACCGCGTGCCTTCATGGGGGCTCCGTAAGTTGTTAAGTGGCCCGGGAGGGCCGGGTGTGGCTGATGGGGGCTTGCCTTCAGTGGCTTGCCAGGAGTGGCCGCCCGTCCCTCCGGGGCGCTCCGATCGCTGATTGAGATCTGCGCACGAGTCGCTGTTTACGGAGATGACGACGGGGTGTTCCACGGGCCGACGGCATGACGTCGAACGCCTGGAGGAGCGGATGGAACCCTCGCGTCAACGAGTCTGGGTCGGCATCGACGCGGGCAAGGCCCACCACTGGGCCACCGTGGTCGACGACACCGGCACCACCCTGTGGTCGAGCAAGATCGCCAACGACGAGAACTCGATCCTGGACGCCCTCGTCGAGATCCTGGCCCTGGCCGACGAGGCCGTGTGGGGCATCGACATCTGCGGCACCGCCTCGGCTCTGCTGCTCGCGCTGCTGGCCGCGCACGGCCAACAACCCCTGTACGTGCCCGGACGCACCGTCAACCGGATGGCCGGCGCCTACCGGGGCGAGGCCAAGACCGACGCCCGCGACGCCTATGTCATCGCCGAAACGGTGCGCCACCGCTGCGACTTCGCGCCCATCGACGTGCCCGCCGAGACCGTGCGGTCCCTGGCCGTGCTGACCGGCTACCGCAACGACCTGACAGCCGACCGGGTGCGGGCCGTCAACCGGCTGCGCGACGCTTTGTGCTCGATCTTCCCCGCTTTGGAGCGCGCCTTCGACTACTCCGGCGCCAAGGGGCCGCTGGTGCTGCTCACCGGATTCCAGACCCCTCGCGCTCTGCGCAAGATCGGCCGGGCACGGTTGGGGACCTGGCTGCGCAAGCGGGGTGTGCGCAGCGCCGAGTCGATCGCTGACAAGGCGATGGAAGCGGCCGCTTCCCAGCGCACGCAGGTGCCCGGCGAGGCCGTGACCGCGTCGATCGTGGCGGACTTGGCCCGCCAGGTCTTGGACCTGGACGACCGGCTCAAGGACACCGAGAAGCAGATTCGCGAGGTCTTCCGCGAACTGGACGCCGCGAAGATCATCGAGTCGGTGCCCGGGTTCGGTCCCGTCCTGGGGGCGGAGTTCATCGCCGCCGCCGGTGACCTGACCGCCTACCGGGACGCCGGGCACCTGGCTTCGGCTGCCGGGTTGGTGCCGGTGGCCCGGGACTCCGGGAGACGGACCGGTAATCTGCACCGGCCCAAACGCTACAACCGGGCTTTGCGCAGGGTGTTCTTCATGTCCGCGCTCTCGGCGCTCAAGGTCGAGGGGCCCAGCCGGGAGTTCTATCAGAAGAAGCGGGGCGAGGGGCTCAAGCACGTCCAGGCGGTGATCGCTCTGGCCCGGCGCAGGGTGAGCGTGCTGTGGGCTTTGTTGCGGGACGGGCGGGTGTTCACCCCCGTCCCACCGGTCCCGCTGGCGGCTTGACAACTTCATTGAGACTCCCGGTCGAGTGGGGGACGTCTGGGGCTGGTGGCGGGTGGCAGGAGTCTACCCAGCGACCGCCGCCGCAGTCCTGCCCGCGGCCCGCCCCGTTGCGCGCCCTCCGTGCTCCCGGTGCGCGCTCGCCGGAACGAGAACCCCGCCGCACGCGTCGAACCGGTGTCCGGATGGTAGACATGCAGCGAGAGCAGAAGGGCTCCGCGGGCCGGGAGGGACACCATGGAACTGCCCCTCGCCGACGGCAGCACGGTCCGCGTGACCGCCGACATGGCCAGGGCGGTACGGGAGGCTGCGCCCGTGCCCGGCTACCGGGGCCTGGTGGGCCTTCGCCGGCACACGCCCCGCCAGGTGTACAGGGACCTGGTGGAACAGCGTCTGGCCGTCATGGACCCCCGCCTCCGGGTCGCGGTCCTGACCACACGCGGAATCGGGGTCCGGGAGCTGCTCGCCAGTGCGCCCGCCGCCGCCCTCGGCGGCGGGAACGGGGACTCCGCGGCCTCCGGCGCCGGTGCGCCCTCGCGCATCACCGTCCACCCGGAGGTGGACGCCGAGCGCGCACGGCGGCTCGGCCGCGCCGTGCGACGCGGGTACCACCGGGACCCGCCGCCCGCGCCCCCGTGGCGGCCGGCCGCCGCAGCCCGCGCCCGGCCCTGGACCGTCGGCGGTTGGGCCGCCGGTGGAAGCGCACTCGGGTGCCTGGGGCTCGTGGCGTTCGTGTTCCTCCTGGGCGCCCCGGTCCTGGCGGTGCTCGGATTCGTCATCATGGTGGTGCTGGGAGTCGTCGGTGGCGCGACCTTGCTGGGTTCGGCCATGGTGACCGACGACACCCGCGTGCCGTCGAGCGCGCACGACCACCACAGGGCCGGGTACGCGCTCGCGGAGGGCCTCCGGGACTGGTTCGTCGACCCCGGCATGCTCGACGCCCCCGCGCGGGCCCTGCTCGGACGCGCGCAGCGCGCCGTGGACTCCGTCCTGGCCTCGTCCCTGCACGACCAGGGCCTCCTGCTGGACACCGTCCGCAACCAGGTCGTGCTCCGCGACGTGGAGTGGTCGATCGCGGACCGGCTGCGCGAGCACACCAGGACGCGGCGCACGATCGGGGGCATCGCCACACCGGGCGAGCACAGCCGCCGGGCGGCGGAGCGCGCCCGTGAGGTCCTGGACGAGGACGTCGCCAGGGTGACGGACCGGGTGCGCGTCCTGGAGGACTACGCGAGCAAGGTGAGCACCGCGGAGCTGTCCGCCTACGACCGCCGGGCCGCCGCCCGCCTGGACGCCCTCACCCTGGCGGCCGGAGCCGACCACGGGCAGCAGGACGAGGCGCTGGCGTCCCTGGTCGAGGCGCAGCGGCTCGCCCTGCGCGTCGCCGAGCTGAGCGCCGAGCTGGACGCCCTGGAGGGCGGAGCCTGAACGGCGCCCTCCACAGGTCTCGCCGGGCCGATACCGATCGTCGTCGGGCTCTGGCAGTCTCGGAGGTGGAAGGAGGCCGACATGACACCGGAACAGTTCATCGACGCGGCCCTGTGGTTCCCCGAGGCCGCCGAGAGCGAACCCTTCGGCCCCGGCGCGCTGGTGTACAAGGTGGCGGGGGAGAAGCTGTTCGCCCTGCTCATGGGCGGCAGCGGCGACGGCCCCGCCACGGTCAACCTCAAGTGCGACCCCGAGCTGGCCCTGGAGCTGCGCGACCAGTTCCCGGCCGTCACCCCCGGCTACCACATGAACAAGCGGCACTGGAACTCCGTGCTCCTCGACGGCACGGTGCCCGACGACGAGGTGCTGGAGATGCTGAGACACTCCTACGTCCTGGTGGCCCGGAGCCTGCGCAGGGCCGACCGCGACCGCGTGCTCGCCGTCCTGGGCGAGGACTCCCCCGAGCCGGGAACGGCGCCCGCGCGGGCCTGAGCGGACCGGCGGAGGGGCCGTCCGGTGGACGGAGCGCCCTCCGCGGACAGCAGACACGCCCCCGTGGCAGGGAGGGAGGACCCGTGACCGGAAGCGTCGCCAAGGCCGCCGTCGTCCAGGGCGTCCTGGAACGCATCACCTACGCCAACGAGGACACCGGCTACACCGTGGCCAAGGTCGACACCGGGCGGGGCGCGAACGACCTGCTCACCGTGGTCGGCGCCCTGGCGGGGGTCCAGCCGGGCGAGGCCCTGCGCCTGCGAGGCCGGTGGGGCTCCCACCCGCAGTACGGCCGCCAGTTCCAGGTGGACGACTACACCACCGTCCTGCCCGCCACCGTCCAGGGCATCCGCCGCTACCTCGGCTCCGGCCTCATCAAGGGCATCGGCCCCAAGATGGCCGAACGCATCGTCGACCACTTCGGCACCGACGCGCTGGACGTCATCGAGGACGCACCGGACCGGCTCATCGAGGTTCCGGGACTGGGGCCCAAACGCACCCGGCTGATCGCCGACGCCTGGGAGGAGCAGAAGGCGATCAAGGAGGTCATGGTCTTCCTCCAGGGGGTCGAGGTCACCACGTCCCTGGCCGTGCGCATCTACAAGAAGTACGGTGACGCGTCCATCAACGTCGTGCAGAAGGAGCCCTACCGCCTGGCCACGGACGTGTGGGGGATCGGTTTCAAGACCGCCGACACCATCGCGCGGGCCGTGGGCATCCCGCACGACAGCCCGCAGCGGGTCATGGCGGGGATCCAGTTCACCCTCTCGGAGTCCACCGGCGACGGGCACTGCTACCTGCCGGAGGAGCGCCTCATCTCCGCCGCGGTGAAGATCCTCGGGGTCGAGGCGGGACTGGTCATCGAGTGCGTGGCCGAGCTGGTGGCCACCGAGGGCGTGGTCCGCGAGACCGTCCCCGGCCCCGAGGGCGAGCCGGTGCGCGCGGTGTACCTGCTGCCCTTCCACCGAGCCGAGATCGGCCTCTCCGGCGGCCTGCGCGCCCTGCTGAACGCCCCCGCGGACCGGCTCCCCGCCTTCGCCGGGGTGGACTGGGACGTGGCCCTGGAATGGCTGCGCGGCCGCACCCGCGTCGACCTCGCCGAGGCCCAGCGCGAGGCCGTGCGCACGGCGCTCACCCGCCGGGTGTGCGTGCTCACCGGAGGTCCGGGCTGCGGCAAGTCCTTCACCGTCGCCTCCATCGTCACCCTCGCCCTCGCCAAACACGCCAAGGTCGTCCTGGCCGCGCCCACCGGCCGGGCGGCCAAGCGGCTCACCGAGCTGACGGGCGTCGACGCCCTCACCGTGCACCGCCTCCTGGAGCTACGCCCGGGAGGGGAGGCCGCCTACGACCGCGACCACCCGCTCGACTGCGACCTCCTGGTGGTGGACGAGGCGTCGATGCTCGACCTCATCCTGGCCAACAAGCTGGTCAAGGCCGTGCCACCGGGCGCGCACCTGTTGTTCGTCGGCGACGTCGACCAGCTGCCCTCGGTGGGCGCCGGCCAGGTCCTGCGGGACCTGCTGGAGGACGGGACGCCGGTGCCGAGCGTACGGCTGACCCACGTCTTCCGGCAGGCCCAGCAGTCCGGGGTGGTCAGCAACGCCCACCGGGTCAACACCGGTGAGCCGCCCCTCGTCCAGGGCCTGGACGACTTCTTCCTCTTCCCCTGCGAGGACGCCGAGAGCGCGGCCGAGGTCACCGTCGACGTGGTCGCGCGCCGCATCCCGCGCCGCTTCGGCCTCGACCCGCGCCGGGACGTGCAGGTCCTGGCCCCCATGAAGGGCGGCCCCGCCGGAGCCGCGGGGCTCAACACGGCCCTGCAGGCCGCCGTCACGCCCCCCGCCGAGGACGTCCCGGAGAAGCGTTTCGGCGGCCGTGTGTTCCGCGTGGGAGACAAGGTCACGCAGATCAGGAACAACTACGACAAGGGGCGGAACGGGGTGTTCAACGGGACGATGGGCGTGGTGACCAGCATCGACACCGTCGCGCAGGAGGTCGCCGTGCGCACCGACGAGGACGAGGACGTCGCCTACGACTTCGCCGAACTCGACGAACTCACCCACGCCTACGCCATCACCGTGCACCGCTCCCAGGGCAGCGAGTACCCGGCGGTCGTCATCCCCGTCACCACCAGCGCCTGGATGATGCTCCAGCGCAACCTGCTCTACACCGCCATCACCAGGGCCAAGAGACTCGTGGTCCTGGTCGGGTCGCGCCGCGCCATCGCCCAGGCGGTCCGCAACGCCTCCTCCGGGCGTCGTCACACCGCCCTCGCGCACCGGCTGCGCACGGCGGCCGACGCCGAATGACCGAGGGCGAGGATCCGTGGAACACGCCCCCAGGCCCCGGGTCCGGTGTCCGGCGGGTACACGCGCCGACTCCGACCGGTGAAGACCACCCGAACCTCCGGCAATGCCGCCCACGGCCACGCCGGGGCGCATAGGCTCGGCGTCGTTCGCCGGTTCCGCAGGCGTACGGCCACAACCGTTCCCGGACGTCGCGCTCTTTCCACTCTCCCCGGAGAGCCGCGGCACCCCCGGCCCGGACGCCCGGACTCCCGCGCGGCCGGGCCGGGGCACACGGGGACGCCGTACGGCGGTGTGGGACCCCGGCCCACGACCCCCTAGTGTGGGCGCGTGCACCAGACACTCATCGTGGCGGCGGCGGCCATCATCCGGGACGGCCGGGTCCTGGCCGCCCAGCGCGCCGAACCGCACGCCCTGCGCGGCCGCTGGGAGTTCCCCGGCGGCAAGGCCGACCCCGGGGAGTCGGTCGCCGACGCGGTCGCCCGCGAATGCCATGAGGAGCTGGGCGTGCGCGTGCGGCCCCTGCACCAGATCGGCGCCGACGCGCCCTTCCCGGCGCCCGGCGCCGGGCGGACGCGGCCCGCCGTGCTCCGGCTGTGGCGGGCCGACCTGGTCGAGGGCGAGCCGCGACCGCTGGAACACCTGTCCCTGCGCTGGCTCTCGGCCGCCGAGCTGCCCGACCTGGACTGGTTGCCCGCCGACGTGCCGTTCCTCGACCCTCTGACGGCGATCCTCACCGCCGCGGAACCCTCGCCCAGGGCCCCTCGGTGATCCGAGCGACCTGCACGTTTCCCCATCAGACCGCATTGACCGCATAAACTGGCTACGGGCCGTGGCATTCTGCGGTCTCTACCCAGTACCAGGAGATCGAGCTTTCCCATGTCCAGCGCTACGCCCGTCGAGGGCTCCGCACGCCGCAGCGACCTCCGCAACGTCGCCATCGTGGCCCATGTGGACCACGGCAAGACGACCCTCGTTGACGCCATGCTCTGGCAGTCCGGTGTGTTCCGGGAGAACCAGGACGTCGACGACCGTGTGATGGACTCCAACGACTTGGAGCGCGAGAAGGGCATCACCATTCTCGCCAAGAACACGGCCGTCCACTACACGACGCCCGAGGGCGACGACGTCGTCATCAACATCATCGACACCCCCGGCCACGCCGACTTCGGTGGTGAGGTCGAGCGCGGCCTGTCGATGGTCGACGGTGTCGTCCTGCTCGTCGACGCGAGTGAGGGCCCGCTCCCGCAGACCCGCTTCGTGCTCCGCAAGGCCCTGGCCGCCAAGCTGCCCGTCATCCTCGTGATCAACAAGGTCGACCGGCCCGACAGCCGGATCGCCGAGGTCGTGGACGACACCTACGAGTTGTTCATGGACCTGGACGCGGACGAGTCGCAGATCGAGTTCCCGATCGTCTACACCTGTGCCCGTGACGGCAAGGCCTCCCTGGAGCGCCCCGACAACGGTACGGTGCCCGAGAACGACAACCTCGTGCCGCTGTTCTCCACTATCCTGGACACCATCCCGTCCCCCGAGTACGTCCCGGGCGGGTCCCTGCAGGCCCACGTCACCAACCTGGACGCCTCGCCGTTCCTGGGCCGCCTAGCGCTGGTCCGCGTCCAGCAGGGCGAGCTGCGCAAGGGCCAGAACGTCGCGTGGATCCGGACCGACGGCACCATCCAGCAGGTCAAGATCACCGAGCTGCTCATGACCGACGGCCTGGAGCGCAAGCCCGCGGAGAAGGCGGGCCCCGGCGACATCGCGGCCATCGCCGGTATCCCCGACATCATGATCGGCGAGACCCTGGCCGACCCGGAGAACCCGGTGGCCCTGCCGCTGATCAAGGTCGACGAGCCCGCGATCTCCATGACCATCGGCACCAACACCTCGCCGCTGGTCGGCAAGGTCAAGGGCGCCAAGGTCACCGCGCGCCTGGTCAAGGACCGCCTGGAGAAGGAGCTCGTCGGCAACGTCTCGCTGCGCGTGCTGCCCACCGAGCGGCCCGACACCTGGGAGGTGCAGGGCCGCGGCGAGCTGGCACTGGCCATCCTGGTCGAGCAGATGCGCCGTGAGGGCTACGAGCTCACCGTCGGCAAGCCGCAGGTGGTCACCCGCCAGATCGACGGCAAGGTGCACGAGCCCGTCGAGCGCCTCACCGTGGACGCCCCCGAGGACTACATGGGTGCCATCACCCAGCTGCTCAGCGTGCGCAAGGGCCGCATGGAGAACATGGTCAACCACGGCACCGGCTGGGTGCGCATGGACTGGCTGGTCCCCTCCCGCGGCCTCATCGGCTTCCGTACCGAGTTCCTCACCGAGACCCGCGGAACCGGCATCGCCCACCACGTCTTCGAGAAGTTCGAGCCGTGGTTCGGCGAGCTGCGCACCCGCCCCAACGGCTCCCTGGTGGCCGACCGCGCCGGTGTCGCGGTCCCCTTCGCGATGTTCAACCTCCAGGAGCGCGGCACGCTGTTCGTCGAGCCCACCACCGAGGTGTACGAGGGCATGATCGTCGGCGAGAACTCGCGCGCCGACGACATGGACGTCAACATCACCAAGGAGAAGAAGCTCACCAACATGCGCTCGGCCACCGGCGACGAGCTCGTGCGCCTGGTGCCGCCGCGCAAGCTCTCCCTGGAGCAGGCGCTGGAGTTCTGCCGCGAGGACGAGTGCGTCGAGGTCACCCCGGAGCACGTGCGCATCCGCAAGGTCGTCCTGGACCAGAAGGAGCGCGGCCGGATGACGGCCAACAAGAAGCGCCAGCAGAAGTAGTCCGCGCCGGTGGCCCCAGGGCCGCCGGCCGCTGTGCACCGCTCGTGGGCGGGTCGCCTCCGCGACCCGCCCACGAGGCGTTTCCGTACAGGTCAGACGGGTAGACCGCTACCAGCATGAAGACCGAACCATCGTGTCCACGGTGCGGGCGCGCGGTCCAGCCTCCAGGGCTGTGGACCAGCGCCTGGGAGTGCGCCGTCCACGGGCGGGTGGCACCTCTTCAGGAGGTCCGCGCCCCGAGTCCGGCAGCGCTCGAAGCACTCCTGCCCCAGGCCCGGGTCCCGGTGTGGATCCCATGGCCGCTGCCCCCCGGCTGGGTGGTGACCGGCTTCGCCGAGGCCGGCGACGAACGCTCCGGTTCCGTCGCCACCGTCGTCGCCCTGTCGGGACCGGGTCCGCTGGGCGGTGTCGGCGAAGCCGCCATCGTCGCCGAGGACCCCGGCGTGGGACTCGGCGCCCGGCTGGCCGGGCTGGAGGGCCCCGACCCCGGCGACGGCTTCGACAAGGACGCGCCCAGCGCCAAGGTCCGCTTCGACGGCCACGAGATCGCGCTGTGGAACCTGGACATGGGCCGTGACCGCGCGGTCTACACCGGAGAGGCGCTCGCCCACTGGCTGTGGCTGGTGTTCGCCTCCGCCGACACCGGCCTGCTCATGTGCGAGGTCAACGCCCTGCGGGACCTGCGCGACATGAACGACGGGGGGGTGGGGCTGGAGCCGCCGTTCGGTGCGATCAGCCCCTTTCTGACCCGCCGCCTCAAGCCGCGTCCCTCCGAGGAATGACCGGCCGTACGGCTCCAGGCGCCACCGGCGCGCCGCGACTTACGTACAATCGCTCGGTGAAGCGTATCGACCTGCACTCCCACAGTTCCGTCTCCGACGGGACCGATGCCCCCGCCGACGTCGTCGGCCACGCGGTCGCCGCGGGCCTGGACGTCCTCGCCCTGACCGACCACGACACCGTCGGGGGGATCAAGGAGGCCGCGGCCCACCTGCCCGCCGGTTTCACCCTCGTGCCCGGGATGGAGCTGTCCTGCGCCCACGCCGGGTCCAGCGTCCACCTGGTGTCCTACCTGTTCGACCCGGATCACCCCGGGCTGGCCGGGGAACTGACCCGGATCCGCTCCGACCGGGCCTCGCGCGCCCGAGAGATGGTGGACAAGCTCCGCGCCCTCGGGGTGGAGGTCACCTGGGAGCGGGTACTGCAGATCGCCGGCGCCGGGGACCAGGAGTACGCCGACGCCAACACGATCGGCCGTCCCCACCTGGCCCGCGCCGTGGTGGAGGCGGGCGCGGCCAAGGACGTGCAGGACGCGTTCGACCGGTGGATCGGCTCGGGTGGACCCGCCTACGCGGCGCGCTACGCGCTCGACCCGGTCCGGGCGGTGGAGCTGGTGCGGACGGCCGGCGGCGTGTGCTCCCTGGCCCACCCGGCGCGCGCGGAGGGCTCCCTCAACGGCGCCGTACCGGTCGATCTGGTCGAGCGGATGGTCGAGGCGGGGCTCGGGGCCATCGAGGCCGACCACCCCTCGCACAACCGCACCCAGACCAAGCAGTGGCGGGGCGTGGCCGGGGACCTGGGCGTGGCGGTCACCGGATCCAGCGACGACCACGGCAGCCTGACCGGGCGCCGGCTCGGCTGCCGGACCACCGCGGCGGAGGCCTTCGAGGAGCTGACCGCGCCCGCCACCGGGGCCGCCCTCCTGCACGGCTGACGCGGCGCCCGGCCGCGTCGTGACCGCGGCTCCTCCGGCGGTGCTTCGGCCGGCATTGGCCGAGCACTCCGGGAACGGTACGGTACGACCACAGTCGGCGTGCCGCCACAATGGTCGCAGTGCACCCATACCAGCTTGGACGAAAGGTCTGACACCGTGTTCTGGAAGCGGAAGTCGAAGAAGCAGGACGGCCAGGAGGCCACCGGTTCCGCTGCGGAGGGCGCGGTGGACACCCAGGAGGAGGTCGAGGAGGAGACCGGCTCCGAGGGGACCGGAGCCGCGGCCGACACGACCGCCGAGGGCGACAAGGGCACCAAGGCAGACAAGGCGGACGACTCCGGCGGCGCGGAGGAGTCCGACAAGACCGAGGACGCCCACGCCTCCGACGACACCGCCGAGGACTCCGAGGAGTCCGGGGGGACCGACGCTGACGAGGAGTCCGAGGACTCCGACGACGCGCCCGCCAAGGCGGCGGCGAGCGACGACCCGTTCGACGACGCGGGCCTGGCCGAGCCCGGCGTGACCGGACCCGACTCCTCGGGCATCACCCGGGTGCGCTCCGAGGGCGTCTTCGAGTTCGACGGCACCAAGCACGAGATCGTCAGCAACACCTGGATCGTGGACACCGGCGACGACGGCGTCATCGTCATCGACCCCGCCCACGACGCCGACGCCATCCTCAAGGCCGTCGGGGACCGCGAGATCTACCTCGTGGCCTGCACCAACGGCTACAGCCCCCACATCGAGTCGGCCATCAAGGTCGCCGAGGAGGGCGACGCCGACATCGCACTGCACCCGCGTGAGATGCGCATCTGGCGGCGCTTCCACGGCGCCGAGCACCGCCCCGAGATCGAGGTCGAGGGCGAGGGCTCCTTCGAGATCGGCGACGTGCGCGTGGACGTCATCGCCCTGCCCGGCACCTCTCCGGGCAGCGTCGGCTACTACATCAGCTCGCTCGGCGTGGTCTTCAGCGGCGACACCCTGCGCAAGGGCGAGCCCGGCAAGGTGGGCGACAGCGCCATCGACTACAGCAAGCAGCTCGCCTCCATCGGCGAGGCGCTGCTGTCCCTGCCCGGCGACACCCGCGTCCTGCCGGACCAGGGCCCGGCCACCACGGTCGCCGCCGAGAACGCCAACTTCGACTCCTGGGTCTGATCCGCGCCCGCACACCCGACGACGGCGCCGCCACTCGGATCGAGTGGCGGCGCCGTCGTGTCCACGCTCGCGGGGGCGGCCTCAGCGGCGGCCCACGGACTCCGTCTCGTTCCAGAACGAGGTGAGCGCGCTGGAGGTCGTCTCGGGGGCCTCCACGTTGGGGGAGTGCCCCGCGCCCGGCACCACCAGGCGCTTGGCGCCCAGCCGCTTGGCCATGGAGTCCTGCGTGTTCGGCGCCCAGGCGTCGTCGTTCTCGCCGTAGAGCACGAGGGTGGGCAGCCGCAGCGCGGCCAGCTCGGCGACGCGGTCGTCGGCTCCGAGCAGGTCCTCCGCGGTGTGGATGAGCCCCTGCGCGCTGCTCGACAGCAGCCGCGCGCGGAGGAACTCGCGGATCTCGGGGTCGGGGGTGCGGTCGTCGGCCACGGCCTCGAACCGCTCCGCCCACAGCTCTTCGAGCCGGCTGGACGTGGGGTCCATCGACAGCGCGGCGATGAGGTTGCGGGCGTTGACCGCGCCGGGCCCCTCCAGAGCGGCGGGGCCGCTGCACATCAGGGTGAGCGAGGCCAGCGCGGCGTTCTCGGACAGGGCCGTCTCGCGGACCACGAGCCCGCCGAAGGAATGGCCCACCAGGTGGACGGGACCGCCGTCGCCGACCTGGTCGACGACCTCGGCGACCACGGCGCCCAGGGAGGTCAGGCGGTAGTCGCGGCGCGGCGCGTCCGGGGCGGGGGCCAGGGTCTCGGGGCCGGGCGACTCGTAGGTGCCGGGCAGGTCGATGGCGACCACTTCCCGGCCCGCCTGGGCGAGGCTCTGCAGGAGGGCGATGAAGTCCTCCTTGCTGCCGGTGAAACCGTGCACCAGGACGGCGGGGGCCAACTCGATGCCCCCGGAGGTGGGCATCGCGCGCAGGGCGGCCACGGGACCGTGGGCCAGTGGCAGGTCCGTGCGCCGCACGCCCGGCGGCAGGGAAAGGAACTGAGGTGTACTCACGTCGGGCAACCCTAGGGCATCGTCGGCGGGCGATCCCCCACCTCCGCCGCCCGCCGGTCCGGTCGTCCCCGGCGTCCGTCGTGCTGGTCGCCGGGGCGGTCACGGGCGGCGGGACCGCGGGGACACGCGGTGCCCGCTCGTGTTCGGTCGGCCGGGGCGCCCGCCGGATGCAGGCGCCTCGGGGGTCAGGTGTTCTCGGGGTCCCGACGGGCGGCACCGCCACGGGTGCGGCGACGGCGGCGGACCCGGCGCGTGCCCTCCTCGGAGGGAGCGCTCTCGCGTGAGTCGCGGGCCGGCGCCGAGGACGCCTTCGGCGACGTGTCCGGAGCGGTCCGGTCGGCGGCGGCCTCGGAGCCGGTGCGCTCGCCACCGCGGGTACGGCGGCGGGAGCGGTTGCGGTTCCGGCCGCGGGAGCGCTCGCGCTCCTGGCCGCCGTCACGGTCGCGCTTGGCGCCGCGCGGTGCACCGGTGTCGCCGATGTCCTCGACCTCCTCGGCCTCCAGACCGGCGTGGGTGCGCTTGTCCATGGCGAGTCTGCCCTTGGTCCCCTTGGGGATCCGGAGCTCCTCGAAGAAGTGCGGCGAGGTGGAGTAGGTCTCCTCCGGCTCGGCGAACGGCAGGTCGAGGGCGCCGTTGATCAGCTTCCACCGCGGCATCTCCTGCCAGTCGACGAAAGTGACGGCGGTGCCGCTGCGGCCCGCCCGGCCGGTCCGGCCGATGCGGTGGGTGTAGGTCTTCTCGTCCTCGGGCGTCTCGTAGTTGACGACGTGCGTGACGTCGTCCACGTCGAGCCCGCGGGCGGCCACGTCCGTGGCGACCAGGATGTTGATCTTGCCGTTGCGGAAGGCCCGCAGGGCGCGCTCGCGCTGGCTCTGCCCGAGGTCGCCGTGGACGGCCGCGGCGGCGAAGCCGCGCTCCTTGAGGTCGCCGGCCACCCGGTCGCAGGCCCGCTTGGTCTGGCAGAACACCATGCTCTGGCCGTGCTCCTCGGACTGCAGCAGGCGCGAGAGCATCTCGATCTTGTCCATCTGGTGCGTGCGGAACGCGTGCTGCGTGATCTGCCCGGTGATGGCGGAACCGTCGATGTCGTCGTCGTCCCCGGCGCGCACGTGGGTGGGCTGCCGCAGGTACTTGCGCGAGAGCGAGACGATCTCGCTCGGCATCGTGGCCGAGAAGAGCATCACCTGGCGCTCCGCCGGGATCTTGGTGAGGATGCGCTCGATGTCGGGCAGGAAGCCCAGGTCGAGCATCTTGTCGGCCTCGTCCAGGACCACGGCCGACACCTCGCTCAGGCGCAGATGCTTCTGGTTCTCCAGGTCCAGCAGGCGGCCCGGGGTGCCGACGACGACGTCGACGCCCTCCTTGAGTCCGTTGATCTGCGGCTCGTAGGAACGGCCGCCGTAGACGGTGAGGATACGGGTGCCGCTGCGCTTGCTCGCGGTGGTCAGGTCCGCGGCGACCTGGATGGCCAGCTCACGGGTGGGGACCACGACGAGGGCGCGGGGGTGCTTGGGTGTGCCGGGTGCCGCCTGCGACCGCTGGAGCAGCGGGAGGCCGAAGGCCAGGGTCTTGCCGGTGCCGGTGCGCGCCTGCCCGATGATGTCGCTGCCGTGGAGCGCGATCGGGAGCGCGAGCTCCTGGATGGGGAAGGGTTCGACGATCCCCTCGGCCTCCAGGGCGTCGGCGAGTTCGGTGCTGACACCGAGGTCGCGGAACGTTGTGGTGGATGTCGTAGGAACTTCTGTGCTGGTCAGGGCTCAAGCCTCCATCTTGCGCGGGCCGGGCGTTGGCGTGGCCGCGGCGGGGTGCGGTCGCGAGCGGCTCCTGGCCGTCGCGGAGGGCGCGTCTCACCGACTGCCCGCTCCCTGCGGATCGTCTCGGTGGCGCTGCCGTCTGGACCGGCGCGGCGCGAGGGGTACTCGGCCGCGGATCGGGTCCATCCGCTGCTCTGTCGTGTGTGAGGGGACCGGTCACGGCGAGAGGGGTGGCGGTGTCCCCGCGGTCGCGGGGTGCCGGGCTCTCACGGTCTCGGCCGCCATACCCGATCCTGCTCCGCACACGCCGGTCATCACCGTGAGTCTAGCTGGTGATGCCTGGTGTGGACATAGCAGTTCATCGGGTTGTGGACGGCATGGATCTACCCGTTCCCAGACAGTGCAACCACCGCTCGGCGGCGAAAAGTCCCGCTCGGGCGCCCGGAAGACGCGTCCTTCGCGCCTTCCGGTGTGTCCGCTCGTTCCTCACGGACTCACCTCCAGGCCCTCCAGGATGCGTCGGCGCCCTCGCCGTGCTTTCTGTGGGCCGCCGCCCGGGCGCCCGGAAGAGGCGTCCTTCGCGCCTTCCGGTGTGTCCGCTCGTTCCTCACGGACTCACCTCCAGGCCCTCCAGGATGCGTCGGCGCCCTCGCCGTGCTTTCTGTGGGCCGCCGCCCGGGCGCCCGGAAGAGGCGTCCTTCGCGCCTTCCGGTGTGTCCGCTCGTTCCTCACGGACTCACCTCCAGGCCCTCCAGGATGCGTCGGCGCCCTCGCCGTGCCTTCTGTGGGCCGCCGCCCGGGCGCCCGGAAGAGGCGTCCTTCGCGCCTTCCGGTGTGTCCGCTCGTTCCCACGCCGTCGCCCGCCACCACCCTCAACGGACGCCTGCGGCGCAGCCCTTCCTCGCTCTGGCCCGATCGACCACCCTGTGGTGCTCGTGAGCGGGACCGCTTCGGCGCGGGCCTTCGAGACGGGTGTCGGCGCGTACGGGCTACCCTGTCGGGCATGACCACAGGCCACACCGCCCCTGCCGGCGTGATCGATCTGCTCGGGCTCCTCGCGTACGCGGAGCTCGGCTCCTTCTTCCGTCTCGCCGACGACGCGGGCCTGGCCCCGTCCCTGCGGAGCAAGGGCCAGCTGGCCGCGCTCGCGGCGACGGAGCAGGCCCACTACCAGGCCCTGCGCGACCGCCTGGCGGAGCTCGGTGTCGATCCGGAGGAGGCCATGGAGCCCTTCGTGGCGCCGCTGGACCTCTGGCACGAGCGGACCGAGCCGCAGAGCTGGCTGGAGAGCCTCGTCAAGACCTACGTCGGCGACGGGATCGCGGGTGACTTCTATCGCAAGGTCGCCGAGCTGGCGGACGAGGAGACGCGGATCCTGGTCGAGGGCGTGATGGCCGAGACCGGGCGGGCCGAGTTCGTCGCCGAGACGGTGCGCGGTGCCCTGGAGGAGGACCCCAAGCTGGCCGGACGCCTGTCGCTGTGGGCCCGCCGCCTGGTGGGCGAAGCGCTCAGCCAGGCGCAGGCCGTGGCGGTGAGCCGGCCGGAACTGGCGACGCTGCTGGCCGGGAAGGCACCGGAGGAGGGGCGGGAGAGCGCCGACGCCGCCGGGATCGGCGACCTGGCCGCGGTCAGCAGGATGTTCGCCTCACTCACGGACCGCCACGCCGCGCGGTTGAAGGCGATGGGTCTGGCGGAATAGCCCTCGACCGGGGCGGACCGGCCCACGGATCGGAACCGGCCCGGTGGGGCGATCCGTGTCAAGGCGAGGTCAAGTTCAACACTTTTGTGACGATTCATTGGTCAAGGCATCGTATAGTCGGTGACGATTCCCGTCTCCTGACCACGCGAGTAGGTACTTCCATGCCCCGTGGGACCTCCGTACGCCACCCGCTGGCCGGACTCACCCGTGACTTCCACCGGATCGGCCCGCTGAGCGGTTCGCTCGACCCCTGGATCGGTGCTGAGCTGGACCAGCACGCCGCCGACGTGTGCCAGGGCATCGTCTCCTCCGGGAGCGAGCTCAACGCGGACACGCTCGGAACGTACCTGCACGGATTCATCGACGGCTGCCTCGAGCGCGGTTGGGACTCCGCGGCGGTGGACTACGACTGGGAGACACTCCGGATTCTCGCGATCTGCCGCCTGGCCAAGGACCGGGGCTTCGTCCGCTAGGTTGGTGACGTCCGCGGGTCGGCCGTGACCCACGACGCGAGGTTCCTCGTGGTCGCCTGCCCTGTCGGTTCTCCGGCGAAACGTCGGCTCTGGGCGTACGCTGAACTTATCGGTGACGCCATTGACACCTCGACTGTTTGGTTCGTGCCCCGCGGAACGCGACCTGGGATTGACCGTGCCACGCCGGTTCTGAACGGACGTGCGCCGGAACTTGGCGAGCGGCCTGCGGAGCCGCGAGAAAGGAATGCGAATGAGGAGCGGTCGGCATGGGGCGGCTCGCCCACCGGTCGGCGTCCTGATCCAACAGGACCGAGTCGACTTCGCGCTTTTCGTACTGATCATCGTCGTCGCACTGGTGTCGATGGTGTTCACCGGGCCGGGAAGCATCGTCTTCTGGCTGGCCTTCATTCCGATCATCGCCACCGTGGTCCTGGCGTTCCGCCGGATCGAGCACCTCTCCCGCCTGGAGCTGAACGACTCGGAGTTCATGTAGCGGGCTCTTACACGACGAGGGCGGGGCCGTACGGCCCCGCCCTCCGTTCGTCCGCGGACGCGGTCCCGCGGCAGGTCGGCTACACCGGCGGCTGGCCGGGGGCCCGCGAGCGTGCCGCGGCCTTGGCGGCGTCCTCCTCGCGCCCCTGGCGCTCCGTGGCGGCACGACTCATGGCCGCCTCGCGGCCGGCCTGGTAGCTGCCCTCCTCCGTGATCTTCGAGGTCTCCCGCTCGGCCATGTCGAGCCACTGGGCCCAGCGGGACTGCATGGGCCGGATGAGCCCGCCGCCGACACCGACGACCAGGATGCCGCCGACGGTGGCCAGCACGGCGATGAGCACCGGCGTGGTCACGGTGGTGGCGACACCCATCTGGTTCAGCGCGGCGATGACACCCAGGGCCAGGATGGCGACAGCGGCCACGTTCGCCAGGATCCGCCCGTAGGACAGGGCGCCGAGGGCGCCGCTGACGATGTCGCGGACGGCCTTGGCGAGCATCGCGGTCACCACGACGATCACCAGCGCGACGATGCCGCGCGGAATCCAGGCGATGACCTCGCTGAGCAGCTGGCTGACCGGGTTCGGTCCGAAGACGTTGAACGCGAGCGTGAACACGAACAACAGTCCGACGTAGTAGATGATCTTTCCGCACAGCTCGCTGGCGCCCCACCGGCTGCGCTCGAAGTACTCGCCCACACCACCGCGGTGCAGAGCACGGTCCAGTCCGACGCGGTGCAGGCCCTTGCCGACCCCCTTGCCCACGAACCAGGCGATGATCCATCCGAGAACCAGGATCACCAGGAATCCGAGCAGCAGCGGCGCGAAGCTCGCGACCGCCTCCCAGGCCGTCGTCAGGCCCTGACCGATGTCCATAACGTCTTCACCCCCGAATCGCTTGTTCCGACAGGGCGCTGAATGCCCCCCATGCGGATACGCGAGGAGAAGTGCCGTACTTCTCAATCCGGCGATACCCGTCGAACGAGGATCGAACCTTTTGTTGCCCTTGTGTTGTGCGTATTGCGTTTAATTTAATCAACCATGACAAAACCGTGGGGGAATGTCGTTTCGCATTCGGGGACAATACTCCCGGGACGACTGGTTCCGCCACACACGGGGACCCCCGGGCGCTTCGGCGCCCGGGGGTCCCCGTTCGTTCCGTACCGCGAGGGCGAGTCACCGCCACCCGCGTCCTAGGAGCCCTGCTCCTCGCTCGTGCGCTGCAGGTCCCAACCACTGATGCCGCGCCAGGCCAGGCGGGCGACCAGCGTCTCGGCGGCCTCCTTCGGTATGGCGCCGTAGTTGTTGAGCCAGTAGCGGGCGCTGGTCTCGGCCATGCCGACCAGCCCGATGCTCAGCAGGTGCGCCTCCTCGTCGGAGATGCTCGTGTCCTGTCGGATCACGTCGCCGATCAGCTCCGCGCAGCGCTGGAAGGTGTGCTCGCTCTTCTCCCGCACCGCGGGCAGGTTGCGCAGGTCCGACTCGAACACGAGCCGGAAGGCCTCGCCGTCACCGGCCACGAAGTCGAAGTAGGCGCGAAAGCTCGCGATCACCCGCTGGCGGTTGTCGTCGGTGCTCTCCAACGCCTCCCGCTGCTTTTGGACCAGCTCCTCGGAGTGCTCCTCCAACAGCGCGAGGTAGAGCTCCAGCTTGCCTGGGAAGTGCTGGTACAGAACGGGCTTGCTGACCCCGGCGCGGTCGGCGATCTCGTCCATCGCGGCCGCGTGGTAACCGCGGGCGACGAAGACCTCCTGAGCTGCGGCCAGGAGCTGGCGGCGGCGCCTGACCCGGGGCAAGCGGGTGCCCCGGGCGCGGGCGTCTGAAGGAGCTGTCACACCCACACCCTCCGAACTCGGCATGGCAGATGCGCGCCATCTCCGAACATCTGCGTGGCTAGCGCTGTGCCGACGCGGCTCGGTTCGGCCCGCCGTCCCACAGCCTTTCTGCCATCTTACTCCTGCGTAGGTTCGGAGTGGGCAGGACGAAGCCGGTCCCGGGCCGCGCGGACCGGGACCGGGTCAGCGGTGCTCGTCCTCGTCGTCGGTGCCCGCCTCGCGCGCCTGCTCCACGACGTCGGCCTCGGAGGCCTCCGCGGTGGCGCTCTCCGCGGCCGCGGCCATCCAGTCGTCGTCGCCCCCGTCGGCGGAGGCGCGCTGCTCGGCGGCGTCGGCCTCGGGGACCTCGGGGTCGTCGTTCCCGCCGCTCGTCCTGCCGCGCCGTTCGTTCTGTGCCACGGTGGCCTCCCCACGTCGTCGCTGAGCGTACGAACGACACTACCCGGCCGTGCGGCGGCGTTCGGGGAGAGCGCGCGGGAACGAACCCGCAGGCCCTGACGTGCGGGGCCGCGAGCGCGCGGTGTGACGGGCACGGTGTGCCGCGGGTCTCCCCGGGGTGGGAATGCAATACCCCACCCGTTAGGTTGGGTATCAGTGAAAGCACGCTTCGCGCCCCGGCCCCTCGCCCGGAGACGCCTCCGGGACGGACGGGGCGGAGCACCGTGAGACAGAGATGAGGAGTCACCGTGTCGCTGCCGCCGCTGGTGGAACCAGCCGACGAGCTGACCGTGGACGAGGTGCGCCGCTACTCGCGACACCTGATCATCCCCGACGTGGGCATGGACGGCCAGAAGCGCCTGAAGAACGCGAAGGTGCTGGTCGTCGGCGCGGGCGGCCTGGGCTCCCCGGCGCTGCTCTACCTCGCCGCCGCGGGTGTGGGCACGCTCGGCATCATCGACTTCGACGTCGTGGACGAGTCCAACCTCCAGCGCCAGATCATCCACGGCCAGAGTGACGTGGGCCGGCCCAAGGCCGAGTCCGCCCGGGACAGCATCAAGGAGGTGAACCCCAACACGGAGGTGATCCTGCACCAGGACCGGCTGGAGTCGGACAACGCGTTGGAGATCTTCGCCGACTACGACCTGATCCTGGACGGCACCGACAACTTCGCGACCCGCTACCTGGTCAACGACGCCGCCGTGCTGCTGAACAAGCCGTACGTGTGGGGTTCGATCTACCGCTTCGACGGACAGGTCAGCGTCTTCTGGAACGAGTACGGGCCGCAGTACCGCGACCTGTACCCCGAGCCGCCGCCGCCCGGGATGGTCCCCTCCTGCGCCGAGGGCGGCGTGCTGGGTGTGCTGTGCGCCTCCATCGGGTCGGTCATGGTGAACGAGGCCATCAAGCTGATCACCGGCATCGGTGACCCGCTGGTCGGCCGCCTGCTCATCTTCGACGCCCTGGAGATGACCTGGCGCGAGGTCAAGGTCCGCAAGGACCCCGACACCGAGCCGGTCACCGAGCTCATCGACTACGAGGCCTTCTGCGGGGCCGTGTCGGAGGAGGCCACCGAGGCCGCCGCCGGTTCCACGATCACCGCGGGCGAGCTCAAGGACCTGCTCGACAACAAGCCCGACGACGTCTTCCTCGTGGACGTGCGCGAGAAGAACGAGTGGGAGATCGTCAACATCCCGGGCGCGGTGCTCATCCCCAAGGGTGAGTTCCTCAACGGCAAGGCGCTGGAGCAGCTGCCGCAGGACAAGCGCATCGTCCTGCACTGCAAGTCCGGCGTGCGCTCGGCCGAGGCGCTGGCGGCCGTGCACGCCGCCGGGTTCGCCGACGCCGTGCACGTGGGCGGCGGCGTCCTCGCCTGGATCAACCAGGTGGACCCGAGCCTGCCCGTCTACTAGACGAGCGCCCGGGGACCCGGTTCCCGCGACGGCGCCGGAGTCAGACGACTCCGGCGCCGTTTCGCGTCCGAGTGGGTACAAGTCCTGACAGAGGCCGTGGAGCCGATGTCCGGTCGCGGCCCGCTGCTGGGAGGTGGCGTTATGCGTGAGGAAGCACGCTGGACGGATCTGGCGCTGGTCGTCGTGGGGCTCGCACTGGCCCTGAGCTACCTGTGGCACGGGATGCTCGGCTTCGGCGGAGGCTCGATGCTGGTGCTCGGAGTGGCCGCCATCGTGGCCGCGATCCTGTCGCTCACCAGGCCCGGGGCCGTGTCGAGCGAGATCGCCGCGGTCGTCATCGGGACCCTGGCCTTCATCCTGCCGTGGGCGGTGGGGTTCACCCACGAGCCCGTGGCCGCCTGGACGGCATGGATCCTCGGCGCGGCCATCGCCGGAGTGGGCGTGTACGGCCTGGTCATGGCCGCCCGGGCCCGCCGCCGCGACCCCGAGCTGGCCTGGACCCAGCACGTCACCCAGATGTAGGGCTCGGGCGCCTGGAAGACGGGGCCTCCGCTCTGTGTTTTCTTGGGGCCTCCGCTCGTTCCTCGCTTCGGCCCGTGCTCGGGGCGCTGGGAGGCCAGTGTTCTTCGTCGTCGACTTGCCTGGCTCGCAGGCTCGCTGGCGGCCCCGTCTCCTCCTGCAGAACACTGGCGCGCCCCGAGCCGACCCCCCTGGGGTCGAGGCGGATTGAGCGGCCTTCCTTTCACCCCCTGGGGTTCACGCAGGGCTGTGTGTGCACCTTCAACCCCCTGTGGGTGCAGGTGGTGGCGCGCCCCGAGCCAACCCCCAGTGGTCCCGCACGCAGGACACCCCACGAGGGGACCATCATGGCCACGCACCCGCCCCTGGGCCGACCTCAACCCCCGGGGGGTCGGGCGTACACAGATCAGCCCACCTCAACCCCAGGGGGGTAGACGCCAGCGGTTGCGCTCACGGCCACCCCAGGGGGGTTGATCCGGGCCAAAGCGAGGAACGAGCGGAGGCCCAAAGAAAACACAGGGGTGAGGGGCGCGCCGGAGCCTGCAGGAGGAGCCAAGCCGGAGCGAGGAACGAGCGCAGGCGCAGGCGACGACGAAGGACCCGGCGTGAAGCGCCCCGAACCCACCCCGAACCCACCCCCAACCCACCCCGGGCACATAGGCTGCGGGCTGTGACAGACGCAGCCGAACGCATGGTGGCGGCCGGGGAGGCCGGACCGGACGAGTACTCCGAGGAGGTCCTCGCCGTGGTCGAGGACATTCCGTCCGGGCGCGTGATGAGCTACGGCGACATCGCCGAGTACGTGGGCCGGGGCGGCCCGCGCCAGGTCGGCACCGTGATGTCCACCTGGGGCGGGGGAGTCCCCTGGTGGCGGGTGGTGCGCTCCGACGGGCGACCGCCTTCCGGCCACGAGGTCCGGGCGCTGCCCCACTACGCCGCCGAGGGCACCCCGATGCGCTCCGGCGGCGACCGCGTGGACATGCGCCGGGCCCGATGGGACGGGCACTCACGGGGCTGAGGGGCACCCGGCAGCGTCCCGGTGCGTCCGGGATGGTCGCCGTCCTCTGGTGAACTGGGGGCGTGGAACATCCCAGCTACCGACTCGTCCGGCGCGCCCACCAGGTGCAGCCGCCACCCGTGCTGGACGTCAACCAGCAACGCGTGGTCGACCACGAGGGCGGTCCGCTCCTGGTTCTGGCCGGACCCGGGACCGGTAAGACCACCACCATCGTCGAGGCGGTCGTGGACCGCGTGGACTGGCGCGGCGCGGACCCGTCGCGGGTCCTCGTGCTGACCTTCAGCCGCAAGGCCGCCCAGGAGCTGCGCGAGCGCATCACCGCCCGGCTGCGCCGCACCACGCGCGAACCGCTCGCCCTGACCTTCCACAGCTACGCCTACTCCCTCATCCGCCGCGAGTTCCAGCGCATGGGCGACCTGCCGCCCCGACTGCTGTCCGGCCCCGAGCAGCTGATGGAGGTGCGCGAGCTCCTCACCGGGGAGTTCGGCGACGGCGCCGACGACTGGCCCGAGCGCCTGCGCCCGGCCCTGGAGACCCGCGGCTTCGCCGAGGAACTGCGCGACTTCCTCATGCGGGCGCAGGAACGCGGGCTCGGCCCGGCCGAACTCGACCGGCTCGGCCGCGAGCGCGACCGCGACGACTGGACGGCGGCCGCCGGTTTCCTGGACCGCTACACCGGGCGGTTCGACATCGCGCCCGTACCCACGCTCAACTACGCCGAACTCGTGCGGGTCGCCGCGAACATGCTCGCCGACCCCGGGGTGCGGGCCCGCGAGCGCGCCGCCCACGAGATCGTCTTCGTCGACGAGTACCAGGACACCGACCCCGCCCAGGAGGAACTCCTGCGCGCCCTGGCCGGGGACGGCCGGGACCTCATCGCCGTCGGCGACCCCGACCAGTCCATCTACGCCTTCCGCGGCGCCGAGGTCGGCAACATCCTCGACTTCCCGCACCGCTTCCCCACCCGGGAGCGCGACCCCGCACCGGTGGTGGCCCTGCGCACCTGCCGCCGAAGCGGCGCCGGGCTGTTGGCCGCCTCGCGCGCCCTCACCCGCCGCCTGCCCGCCGTCCCCTCTCCCGGCGGACACGTCAACGAGCACCGGGACCTGGAACCCGCCGACGGCGTACCCGAAGGCGAAGTGCGCGTCATGCTGGCGGAGAGCACCACCCAGGAGGCCGCGGTCATCGCCGACACCCTGCGCCGCGCCCACCTGGTCGACGGCGTGCCGTGGTCGGACATGGCCGTCCTGGTGCGCTCCTCCGCCCGCCAGCTGCCGGTCCTGCGCCGCGCGCTGACCGCCGCCTCGGTCCCCGTGGTCGTGGGCTCGGACGACATCCCGGTGGCCGCCGAGCCCCTCGTACGGCCCATGCTCGCCCTCATCCGCTACGGCCTGGCCCCCGACCGGCTCGACGACGAGGCCGCCCGCGACCTGCTCACCAGCCCCTTCGGCGAGGCGGACTCGGTGCGCCTGCGCCGCCTGCTGCGCGCCCTGCGCCGCCTGGACCTGGACCGTGCCCGCGAGGGCGACGGCGGCTACCGGCCCTCCTCCGAACTGCTCGTGGACGCCCTGCGCGACCCCCGCGAGCTGGCCCTGGTCGATCCCGAGGTCGCCGCGCCCGCCACCCGGGTGGCCGCCGCGCTGCGTACCGTGCGCACCCTCGCCGCCCGGGGCGCCGACGCCGAACAGGTCCTGTGGGAGCTGTGGCGCGACAGCGGGCTGTCCGACCGCCTGCTGCGCGCCAGTCTGGCCGGGGGCCGCCGGGGCGCCGTCGCCGACCGCGACCTCGACGCCGTGGTCGCGCTCTTCGAGAGCGCCGCCCGCTACTGCGACCGCCTGCCGCCCGGAGCGCCCGCCGGCTTCCTGGAGGACCTGGCCGCCCAGGAGATCCCCGGCGACAGCCTCGCCGAGCGCGCGCCCGAGGGCGAGGCGGTGCGCATCCTCACCGCGCACCGCTCCAAGGGCCTGGAGTGGGACCTGGTGGTCGTCGCCGGCGTCCAGGAGGGGGAGTGGCCCGACCTGCGGTTGCGCGGCTCCCTGCTCGGCGTCGAGGAACTCGTCGACGCCGACGTGCACGCCGCCGACTCCTCCGGGGCGGCGCTCGCCTCCAAGCTCCTGGACGAGGAGCGCCGACTGTTCTACGTGGCCCTCACCCGGGCCCGCCGCACGCTCGTGGTCACCGCCGTGGGCGGCGAGGACACCGACGAGCGCCCCTCCCGCTTCCTGGCGGAGATGGGCACGGGCGACCCCGAGCCGGTCAACACCGGCCGCCGCTGGCTGTCCCTTCCCGCGCTCGTGGCCGACCTGCGCTCGGTGGTCACCGACCTCTCGGCGCCCGAGCCCCTGCGGGAGGCGGCCGCCGCGCACCTGGCCCGCCTGGCCGAGGAGGGCGTGCGCGGTGCCGACCCCTCCGAGTGGTACGCGCTGACCCCCTTCACCGACGAGCGCCCCCTGGCGGGGGAGGACGCGCGCGTACGGGTCTCGCCCTCCCAGGTGGACAGCTTCACCAACTGCCAGCTGCGCTGGTTGCTGGAGCGCGCCGCGGGCGCCTCCTCCGGCGACTCCGCCTCCGCCCTGGGCACGGTCGTGCACGCCGTGGCAGTTCTCGTCGCGCAGGGCAGCAGCGCCGACGAGATCGGCGAGCGCATGGACGAGATCTGGTCCGACCTGGACTTCGGCGGGCCCTGGCAGTCCCACAAGCAGCGCGAGCGCGCCGACGAGATGGTCCGCAAGCTCGTCGCCTGGGACGCCGCCAACGACCGCGAACTCGTCGTGACCGAGGAGGGCTTCAAGGTCGACGTCGGCGGGATCGAGATCACCGGCCGGGTCGACCGCCTCGAACGCGACGACCAGGGCCGCGCCGTGGTCGTGGACATCAAGACCGGCGCCGCCAAGGCGGACGACCTGGAGCGCCACCCCCAGCTCGGGGTGTACCAGATGGCCGTGCTCAAGGGCGCCTTCGCCAAGCTCGGCCTCACCGAGCCCGGCGGTGCCTCGCTCGTCCAGGTCGGCGAGAAGATCAAGGCGGCGCGGGAACAGCCCCAACCGCCCCTGGGGGAGGACCCCGACCCCGGGTGGGCCCAGGACCTGGTGCGCGAGGTCGCCACCGGTATGGGAGGCTCCCGCTTCACCGCCACCCGCAACAAGGGCTGCAGGTCGTGCGCCGTGCGCGCCTGCTGCCCGGTCCAGGACGAGGGCCGACATGTCTGAACCACGCACGGAGGAGGCCGCCGACCGGCCGCCCCTGCCCCGCTTCTCCCCGCCCGAGCTGGCCCGCCTGCTCGGCCAGCCGGAACCGACCGCGGAACAGGCCGAGGTGATCTCCGCGCCCCTGGAACCCGGGGTGGTCATCGCCGGCGCCGGTTCCGGCAAGAGCGAGACGATGGCCTCGCGCGTGGTCTGGCTGGTCGCCAACGGCCTGGTCCGCCCCGAACACGTGCTCGGCCTGACCTTCACGCGCAAGGCCACCGCCGAGCTCGCCGAACGCGTCCGCAAGCGCCTGGAGCAGCTCCGCGCCACCGAGCAGTTCCCCGAGGAACTGCTGGACGGCGAGCCCACGGTGTCCACCTACAACGCCTACGCCGGGCGCATCGTCGCCGACCACGCCCTGCGCGAGGCGGTCGAGCCCACCGCCCGCCTGCTCAGCGAGGGCCAGTCGTGGCAGATCGCCGCCCGCGTGGTCGGCGAGTACGACGGGCCCATGGACCTCATCACCGTGGGGGCCGACACCGTCACCCAGAGGGTGCTCCACCTGTCGGGCGAGATCGCCGACCACCTCACCACCACCGACCAGGTGCGCGGCGTCGGCCGCTGGATCCAGTCGGGCGTGGACGCGCTGCCCAAGAAGCCCACGGCGCCCACCCGCGACCTCGTCCAGGCGCAGTTGCGCCGCGAGCAGCTCCTGCCGCTCGTGGAGCGCTACAACCACGCCAAGCACGTGCGCGAGGCGATGGACTTCGGCGACCAGATGGCGCTGGCCGCGCGCATCGCCGAGCACCACCCCGAGGTCGGGCTCATCGAGCGCGGGCGGTACCGCGTGGTGCTCCTGGACGAGTACCAGGACACCAGCCACGCCCAGCTGGTCCTGCTGCGGTCGCTGTTCGGCGACGGCCACGCGGTCACGGCGGTCGGCGACCCCTGCCAGTCCATCTACGGGTGGCGCGGCGCCATCGCGGCGAACCTCACCCGCTTCCCCACCGACTTCCCGGCCGGCCCCGGCCGACCCGCGCCGGTCCGCCGCCTGTCCACCAGCTTCCGCAACGGCGAGCGCATCCTCGGAGTCGCCGCCCGCATCGCCGAGCCGCTGCGGGCCGAGGCCCGTGACGTGCCCGTCCTGCACCCCGGCCCGGCCAGGCGCGGCCGGGGCACCACCGTCACCGCGCTGTTCCACACCGAGTCCGAGGAGGCCGCCTGGATCGCCGACCAGGTGTACAGCCTCGTGCACGCCGAACCCGGCGAGCCCGGCAGCGCCCACACGGCGCCGGACTTCCTCGCCTGGCCCGAGGGGGAGACCGGCGGCGCGGAGGACGGCGGCACCAGCCCCGGCGACATCGCGATCCTGTGCCGCAAGCGGGCGCAGTTCCCGCCGCTGCGCGAGGCCCTGGAGGCACTGGACATCCCGGTGGAGGTCGTGGGCCTGGGCGGCCTCATGCTCGTGCCCGAGGTCCGCGACATCATCGCCACGCTGCGCGTGGTCCACGACGCCTCCGCGGGCAACGAGCTGGCACGCCTGCTGACCGGGCCCCGGTGGCGGATGGGACCGCGCGACCTGGCCGCCCTGGGGGCGCGCGCGGCCGAGCTGGCCCGGCACACCCGCCGCGACCTCATTGACGCAACCGCGCCGGACGCGTCCGTTGAGGGCGGCCCCGGCGAGGACCTGCTGCGCCGGACCGTCCTGGACCTGACCGCCGAGAGCGGCAGCCTCGTCGACGCCGTGGACGACCCGGGCCCCGCCGAGAACTACTCGGCGACCGCCTACGAGCGGCTCGGGCTGCTGGCCGACGAGCTGCGGTCCCTGCGCAAGCTCGTCGGCCAGCCGCTGCCCGACCTGGTCACCGAGATCGAGCGGATGCTGGGCCTGGACATCGAGGTGGGGGCGCGTTCCGGGCGCGACCCGCTCTCGGCGCGGGCCGACCTGGACGCGTTCGTCGACCACGCCGTCCGGTTCGTCGGCAACAGCGAGGACCCCACGCTCGGCAGCTTCCTCAGCTACCTCAACGCGGCCGAGGAGAACGAGAGCGGACTGGCGCCGGGCGAGCGGGTCGGCGGCTCCGACAGCGTCAAACTCATGACGATGCACGGCGCCAAGGGCCTGCAGTGGCCGGTCGTCGTGGTGCCGGGGGTGAGCGCGGGAAAGACGGCGCCGCTGTTCCCCGCCAAGGCCCGCGACTCGCTCGCCTGGGTCAAGGCCGACCGTCTGCTGCCCTACCCGCTGCGCGGCGACCGCGCGAGCCTGCCGGTCCTGCGCGGGGTCGGCAAGGACGACATCGCGGCGTTCAAGGCGGAGGAGGAGGCCCGCCACCGCATGGAGGAGCGGCGGCTGGCCTACGTCGCCGTCACCCGGGCGTCGTTCGCCCTGGTGTGCACAGGGCACTGGTGGGGCCGTACCGGCACGACGCCCCGCGGCCCCTCCGAGTTCCTGGAGGAGGTCAGACGGGCGTGCGAGGAGGGGTCCGGCACCGTGGCGCGCTGGGACCCGCCACCGGACCCCGAGACGACCAACCCGCACGAGGAGGAGGACGACTCCGCCGTGTGGCCGCCGGAGGAGCCCGCGGCCGCGGACACGCCCGGGGCCGTCGGCGACGGGACGGACGGCCCGGAGCGGGCCCCCGACCCGCGTGCGAACCGCCGGGCGCAGATCGCCGCGGGCGCCGCCCTGGTCGAGAGGGCGCGGGCCCACCTCCTGGCGGGGGAGCAGGAGGTGGGCGCACCGGCCCCGGCCGGCCTGCGCCGCCGCCTCCAGGGATGGGAGCGCGACACCGAACTCCTGCTGGCGCACCGCCACCAGGAGGCGTCCGGCCCCGGGCAGGGGCCGGTCCAGGTCGAATTGCCCGCGCACCTGTCGGTGTCGTCGATGGTGTGGCTGGCACGCGACCCGGAGGCGCTCGCCCGCCAGATCCGGCGCCCGCTGCCGCGTCCGCCCGCCCCGCACACCCGCCGGGGCACCGCCTTCCACACGTGGCTGGAGCAGCGCTTCGGCCACGAGGCCACGCTCCTCGACGAGCTCCCCGGCGCCGCGGACGAGACCGCGGGACAGGACGAGGACCTCGCCGAGCTGCAGCGGCGCTTCGAGGAGAGCGAATGGGGCGCGCGGATCCCCGTCGAGGTGGAGGTGCCCTTCGAGACGGTCATCGGCGACCGCCTCATCCGCGGCCGGATGGACGCGGTCTTCCACGACACCGAGACCGGCGCCTACGACGTCGTCGACTGGAAGACCGGGCGCCCGCCCGGCAACGACGCCGAGCGCCGGGCGGTGGGCGTTCAGCTCGCCGCCTACCGGCTGGCCTGGTCGGACCTGGCCGGGGTCGGCCTGGAGGACGTGCGCGCCGCCTTCCACTACGTCAGTGCCGGGGAGACCGTGCGCCCGGCGGACCTGCTGGACGCCGACGGCCTGGCCGCGCTCATCGCGGCCGTCCCCGAACCCGGCTGAGGCCGCCGCCGACCGTGGCCCGCTCTTCGCGTGGCGCCCCCGGGCGGTGGTGGGCGACGGGTGGGCTGTTGCGCCGGAGGCGTCCGTTGAGGATGGCCCGCTCCTCGCGTGGCGCCCCCGGGCGGTGGTGGGCGACGGGTGGGCTCAGATCATGCCGAAGACGAACCCGCCGGCGGAGTCGGTGTCGTCGCCGAAGAGGAACTCCCGGGCCGACAGGACGAACTCCTCACGGCTGATGAACCCGTCGCCGTCGGTGTCCAGCGCCTTGAACCGCTCCCACGCGGTGTCGACGGCCACACCCAGGACCTCCGCGTACTCGACGTACTCGGCCTCGCTGATCCTGCCGTCGTCGTCGGTGTCCAGGAGGTCGAACGCGGCCTCGGCGACACCCTCGGTCATGTTGAACCGGCTCCGGTCCTCCGAGGCGGCGTGCAGGGCGTTGACGAACGCCTCCCGGTCCAGGCTCGGCTGGAACGCCGACGAGTGCCGGAGCAGCTCCAGCCACAGCATGTGGTACGAGGCCTGGATCGCCTGCGTGCGGCGGTCGCCCTCGTCCAGCGAGTACCCCTTGACGTAGCGGTCGACCAGGCGCTTGTAGTCGTCCCAGGTGATCGACGCGTCGTTGTCGGAGTCGAGCGTGTCGAAGAGCCGGCCGAACCGCTCGGCGATGGCGGCGGAGGGAGCAGTGCCCACGGGCGTTCCTCTCATCGTCGGGCGGGCGGGTCCCGCCCCGTGCACCTTCGAGTCTCCCGCAGCCGAAACGGTTCCCCGTCGATCCGGGACTCCGCGTGCCGCGAACGCCCGGGACCGGGGTCGGGTCCATGGCACTTCGTCCAGGTTCTAGTCTCGGATCCGACAAGGATGTCTAGACGAGGACGGCAGATGGACGCGCGCGCCTACATCGAGGACCACCGGGAGGAGTTCCTCTCCTCCCTCAAGGCCTGGCTGGAGATCCCCTCGGTCTCCGCCGACCCCGAGCGCCACGGCGACGTGCGCCGGTCGGCCCGGTGGCTGGCCGACCACCTCACCGCCACCGGCTTCCCCACGGTCGAGGTCTGGGAGACCCCGGGCCTGCCCGCCGTGTTCGCCGAATGGCCCGCCGCCGACCCGGACGCGCCCACCGTGCTCGTCTACGGGCACCACGACGTCCAGCCGGTCGACCCGGTCGAGGCGTGGCGCACCGAGCCCTTCGTCCCCACCGAGATCGGCACCTCCCTGTACGCGCGCGGAGCCTCCGACGACAAGGGGCAGGTCCTCTTCCACGCGCTCGGAGTGCGTGCCGCCCTGGCCGCCTCCGGCGCCGACGCCCCGCCCGTCACCGTCAAGCTCCTGGTCGAGGGTGAGGAGGAGTCCGGCTCGGTCCACTTCGCCGAACTGCTGCGCGACCGGCGCGACCGGCTGGACTGCGACGTGGCCGTCATCTCCGACACCACCATGTGGGCCGCCGACACCCCCTCCATGTGCGTGGGCATGCGCGGAGTCACCGACGTCGAGATCAGCCTCTTCGGCCCCGAGATGGACCTGCACAGCGGTTCCTTCGGCGGCGCCGTCCCCAACCCGCTCAAGGCCATGAGCGACCTGCTGTCCGGGCTGCACGACGAGGACAACCGGGTCGCGGTCCCCGGCTTCTACGACGGAGTCGTCGAGGCCGACGCGGACGAGCGGGCACTCATCGCGGAGCTGCCCTTCGACGAGCAGGAGTGGCTCGGCACCGCCGCCTCCACCGCCACCTGGGGCGAAGCGGGGTACAGCACCCTGGAGCGCGTCTGGCTGCGACCGACCGCCGAGATCAACGGCATGTGGGGCGGCCACACCGGTGCCGGCGGCAAGACCATCGTGCCCCGTTCGGCCCACGCCAAGGTCAGCTTCCGGCTGGTCCCCGGCCAGGAGCCGCTGCACGTCCAGGACCGCGTGCGCGCCTACGTCGAGTCCAACACCCCGGCGGGACTGCGGGCCGAACTGGAGTTCGGCGGGCCCGGTGTGCGGGCCTGCGCCTCCGACCTGTCCTCGGACGCGGTGAAGGCGGCCCGCTCGGCCATGGAGCGGGCGTTCGGCACCCGCGTGCTCTACACCCGTGAGGGCGGCAGCGGTCCCGAGGCCGACATCGCGGACGCGCTCGGCGCCCCGCTGGTGTTCGTCGCCGTCGGACTCGACGAGGACCGCATCCACGCGCCGAACGAGAAGGTCGAGATCCCCCTGCTGCTCAAGGGCGCCGAGAGCGCCGCCTACCTGTGGCAGGAGCTCGCCGACCGGGCCGTCCGCCCCTGATCCCACCGCGGGCCGGACGGTCACGTGCCTCGAAACCGCACTCCCGCCCTACGGAGTCCAGGGGGCCGGACGTAGTCCGTTCGGCCCCCTGGCGCCCCGGGAGCCGGAGGCGAAGCGTTCAGTTCACCTCAGCCGCGGGGGGGGTTGGCTCGGGGCGCGCCGGTGTTCTGCAGGAGGAGAGGGGCCGAAGCGGGAAGCACTGCGCCGAAGGCGTCCGTTGAGGGTGGTGGCGGGCGACGGCGTGGGCACGGGCGGAGGCCCAAAGAAGGCACAGCGGGCATGCGAACGGCCCCCACCGGTGTTAGTTCTGTAGACGTCAGGCCTGGCCGTTCCGGCCGCCCGAGTTCTGGAAGGTTCCATGGACGCCTACGCGATCCCCGCACTGTCCCGCTCCACCATCGACCCCGCAGGCCACCGCCGTCTCGACGAGGCCTGGCTCGACAAGGCCTGGGCCGACTCCGCCTCGCGCGTCCTGGTCCTGGAGGGCGGTGATCCCGGCCACCACGGGTGGCAGGCGCTCATGGCCAAGCAGTCCCGGGCGCTGGTCTCCACCGGTGAGCGGCCCGAACTGGTCCTCTCCAGCCCCCGCGAGGCACCGGAGGGCGAGCGCTACCTGCTCGGAGTGGAGAACGGGCGGGCCTACTTCGCGGTGCGCGCCGCCACCGAACTCGTCCCGGGGGCGGACGCCGCGCCCGCCTCGCTGCGGGAGGTCGGCGCCGTCCTGGACGACCGCGACACGGGCCTGCTCACCCGGGCGATCGCGCTCGCGAACTGGAACGCGACGCACGGCTTCTGTCCGCGCTGCGGCGCCCGCACCACGATGGCGGCGGCCGGACACGTGCGCGTGTGCGAGGAGGAGGGCACCGAGCAGTACCCCCGGATGGACCCGGCCGTGATCATGCTGGTGCACCGCGAGCGCGACGGCCGCGAGGAGATGCTCCTGGGCAACAACCCCAAGTGGGACGAGCGCCGCTTCTCCGTCCTGGCGGGCTTCGTGGACGCGGGCGAGTCGCTGGAGCAGGCGGTGGTCCGCGAGGTGGCCGAGGAGGTGGGCGTGGTGGTCGCGGAGCCGAAGTACCTGTCCTCCCAGCCGTGGCCCTTCCCGCGCAGCCTGATGATGGGCTACACCGCGCGTGCCGTCGGCGAGACCGAGTGCACCGACGACGAGATCGCCGTGGCGCGCTGGTTCACCCGGCCCGAGCTGGAGGACGCGCTCCGGTCCAGGGAGGTCCTGATCCCGAGTCGCGTCTCGATCGCCCGGACCCTCATCGAGCACTGGTACGGCGGGGAGCTCCCGGGCGGCTGGTGACCGGGGGAGTCCCGCGGGTTGCCGGGGGCAGGGGCCATGGCGTCGGAGGGATGCGGTCCAGGGCGTGTTCCGTGGGTGCCTCCCGTCACGGGTGCCGCAGGGGCGGCGCGCGGCGGGACGAGTATCCGCGGAACACGCCCTAGTTCGGGGCGGCCGTGCCGTTGAGCTCGTCGGGCAGCGCCGTCAAGGGGCTGGTGCTGCTCTCCACCACGTCGCGGGCCAGGTCGGCGACCTTGCGCCCGCGCGACCGGGCGGAGGAGCGCAGCCGCTCGAAGGCCTCCCTCGGGGCCATCGTGTGCCGCTCGGCCAGGACCCCGATCGCCTGTTCCACGACCACGCGCGAGTGGAGCGCGTGCTCCAGCTGCGCGATGGTGTGCCGCAGCCGCTCGACCTCGGACGCGTCCTCGGGTGCGCGTCCGGGGGCCTGTGCGCGCGGTTGCGGTACGCCGGCCTCGCTGGTGAGCAGGTCCGCCAGGACCATCGCGCTCACCAGGTCGGGAACCTCGTGCCCCGCGCCGACACGCCAGCCGGTCGGCGTGCGCCGGACCACGCCGACGTCCGCCCCGCCGGCGACCGCGGTGTCATGAGACCTCATGTCGTCCCCCAACTCAACACTCCCCGTCGTGATCGTCCTGTGCGCCGACCGGGCGGGCGTCGGGGGCTGCGCGGCCGCGGTCCCGCCGCGGCCGGGGCCTCCGTCGCACCTGGGTGCTCAGGAGGCCCGAGTTCCGTCCTACGCCAACTCGGCCAGCTTCTTCTTCACCTGAGCGAGCGACGGGTTGGTCATCGCCGCTCCGTCAGAAAAGACCACCGTGGGAACCGTTTGGTTCCCTCCGTTGACCTTCATCACGAACTCCGCGGACTCCGGGTGCTCCTCGATGTTCACCTCGCGTCCGGTGATCCCCTCGCGGGCCAGCTGGCTCTTGAGCCGTTTGCAGTAGCCGCACCAGGGGGTGGTGTACATCGTGAACCCGTCGGTGGCCGTCGTCGTCATCTCGCTCACGTCATCCTGTCTGCGGTCGTGGGAATCAGTCGGTCCCACATCTCAACACCACGTGGCCCGAAGCGCTTCCCATGACCGCGAGACACCCCGTGGGACGCGTCACGGGCCCGACTGGTTCAGATCTACCGGTCGTCCGAGCTCCGTCCACAGGTTCGGGCCCGTGGTCGGGTCCGTTCCCCGGGACGCCCGATACTTGAGAGACTGTGGCAGTCCACCCGTCGCCCGCCATCGCCCCGAGGGCCCTGGGCAGCGGCGGGCGACCGCCTGCGACGGCGGCCTACGGCCCACTACCGTCCGACGACGACCACGCCCCGACCACACAGGAGCACCATGGATCCCGACCGCGTCCTGGAGGGACTGGACCCGGAGCAGACGCAGGCGGCGCGCGCGCTACGCGGCCCCGTGTGCATCCTCGCCGGAGCCGGCACGGGCAAGACGCGCGCGATCACGCACCGCATCGCCCACGCGGTCGCGAGCGGGGTCGTCTCCGAGCAGCAGATCCTGGCCGTGACCTTCACCGCACGGGCCGCGGGGGAGATGCGCGGCAGGCTGCGCGGACTGGGCGCCCCCCGCGTCCAGGCCCGCACGTTCCACTCCGCCGCGCTGCGCCAGCTCTCCTTCTTCTGGCCGCAGGTCGTCGGCGGCCCGCAGCCGACCCTCATCGAGAGCAAGCTCCAGGCGGTCGCCCGCGCGGCCAACTCGGTCGGCGTGCAGCCCGACCGCACGGGGCTGCGCGACCTCGCGAGCGAGATCGAGTGGGCCAAGGTCACCCAGGTGCGGCCCACCGACTACGAGCGCACCACCACCAAGCAGGGGCGCCAGACCCCGCTGCCCGCCGCCGAGGTCGCCCGCGTCTTCGAGGCCTACGAGGAACTGCGCCGCGAGCACAACCTGCTCGACTTCGAGTCCATGCTCGAGCTCACCGCGGGCATGATCACCGAGTACCCCGCGATCGCCCAGCGCGTCCGCGACCAGTACCGCTACTTCGTCGTCGACGAGTTCCAGGACGTCAACCCGCTGCAGAAGCTGCTCCTGGACGCGTGGCTGGGCGACCGGGACGACCTGTGCGTGGTGGGCGACCCCAGCCAGACCATCTACTCCTTCGCGGGCGCCACGCCCGCCTACCTCACCGGCTTCGGGGCCCGCTACCCCCATGCCACAGTGGTGGAGCTCGTGCGCGACTACCGATCCACCCCCCAGGTGGTGCGGGTGGCCAACCACGTCATCGCCCAGGCCCGCGGCACCACCTCCGCCAAGCACCTGACCCTGCGGGCCCAGCGCCCCGACGGCCCCGACCCCATGTACAAGGAGTACGACGACGAGCCCGCCGAGGCCACCGGGGTCGCCCGCCAGATCGCCGTGATGCTGGAGGGCGGCACCCCCGCGGGCGAGGTCGCGGTGCTGGTACGCACCAACTCGCAGTCGGCCGCCTACGAGCAGGCGCTGTCCGACGAGGGAGTGCCGTTCACCGTGCGCGGCACCGCGCGCTTCTTCGAACGCCCCGAGATCAAGAAGGCCGTCCACACCCTGCGCGGCGCCCGGCACGAGGTGGCGGGAGAGGACGCCGAGCCCCTGGTGTCCACCGTCCGCCAGCTCCTGGGCCCCCTCGGTCTGACCGAGACCGCCCCCGAGGGCCGCCAGGCCCGCGAGCGGTGGGAGTCGATGTCGGCGCTGGCCCAGCTCGCCGAGGACATGGCCGCCACCGCGGGGGCCCGCGGTCGCCCGGCCACCATGGCCGACTTCGTCGACGAGCTCGACACCCGCATGGCCACCGAGCACGCGCCCGGCTTCGAGGGCGTGACCATCGCCTCCCTGCACTCGGCCAAGGGCCTGGAGTGGGACGCCGTGTTCCTGGTCGGCCTCACCGAGGGCATGATGCCGATCATCTACGCCGAGACCGACGAGCAGGTGGAGGAGGAGCGCCGCCTGTTCTACGTCGGGGTCACCCGGGCACGCGAGAACCTCTCCATGTCCTGGTCCCTGTCCCGGTCACCGGGCGGGCGCCGCACCCGCAAGCCCTCCCGCTTCCTGGACGGCCTGCGCCCGGCCTCGCCCACCACCTCCTCCCGCCGCGCCGAGCGGCGCAAGGGCGGCGTCAGCCGGTGCCGGGTCTGCGGCACCTCCCTCTCCGACGCGGCCGAGCGCAAGCTGGGCCGCTGCCTGGACTGCCCCTCCAGCTACGATGAGGCGCTGTTGGAGCGGCTGCGCGACTGGCGGCGCACCAACGCCCAGGAGCAGAAGGTGCCCGCGTACGTGATCTTCACCGACGCCACCCTCCAGGCCATCGCCGAGCAGGAGCCGAGCAGCGTCTCGCAGCTGTCGGCGGTGTCCGGGGTCGGGGCCGTGAAGCTGGACCGCTACGGTGAGGCGGTGCTCGCGCTGGTGGCGGGCGCGGAGGCGGCCGACGTCGTCGCGGACGGCGCGGCGCCCGGAGCGGACGTGGAGGAGTCGACGGATGAGTGAGATCGCCGAGGGGCAGGGCCGGGGCCAGTCGTTGGACGACCTGCTCGAAGTGCTGGACCTGGAGCGCATCGAGGTCAACATCTTCCGGGGGTCGAGTCCGGAGGAGGGGCCCCAGCGGGTGTTCGGCGGACTGGTCGCCGGCCAGGCGCTGGTCGCGGCGGGGCGCACCGCGCCGGCGGACCGCTACGTCCACTCCCTGCACGCCTACTTCATCCGGCCGGGCGACCCCTCGGTCCCGATCGTCTACGAGGTCGACCGGGTCCGCGACGGCCGGTCGTTCACCACCAGACGGGTGGTGGCGGTCCAGCACGGCAAGCCGATATTCACCCTGTCGGCGTCCTTCCACAAGGAGGAGCCGGGCCTGGACCACCAGATCCCCATGCCGGACGTGCCGCCCCCGGAGGAGCTGCCCAGCACGCGCGAGCGGCTCCAGGAGGCGTTCGGGAAGCTCCCCGGGTTCGTCACCTGGCACCCGATCGAGCTGCGCCCCACGGGTCCGCTCTCCTTCGAGGCCGAGCGGGACCCGCGGCTGCGGACCGCCAGCAACCCGGTGTGGCTCAAGGTCGACGGCAAGCTGCCCGACGACCGGCTCACCCAGGTGTGCCTGATGACCTACGCCTCGGACATGACCCTGCTCGACACCGTCCTGCTCCGGCACGGCCGGTCGTTCGCCGGGATCTCCATGGCCAGCCTCGACCACGCGATGTGGTTCCACCGCCCGTTCCGCGCCGACGAATGGCTGCTCTACGCGCAGGAGACGCCCACCGCCCAGGGCGCTCGCGGCCTGGCGCGAGGGCTGGTCTACACCCGTGACGGCGAGCTCGTCTGCTCCGTCGTGCAGGAGGGGATGATCCGCGTGATCGACGCCGAGGGCTGGAGCTGAGGATGCGCGCGAAGGCGCGGCAACACTCGCCGACTCCGGAAGATTCCCGCGAACTCATGGCCGGATGCGGACGTTTTCGCAGGTCAAAAATAGGTTGCTGATTTTCGCGGCCAACCCATAGTGTGTACATCGTCGCCATGAACACCACTGGCACAGGTGCAAGACCCTGTCGCCCGACCCGAAGGAGGTGCCTGATCTGATGACGAACTTCTCGTTGACCACCGGCTTCACGCCGTCGCGTCTGCGGTCCCTGACCGCTCACACGGGCACCGCCATGCGCGGTCGCGCGGACGCCACCGCCTGGATCGGCACCATGACCAACGCCACCGGCGTCATCGGTGGGCGCGGACTCCTGATCTCCCAGCGAGAGCAGGACGTCCCGTTCGCCTTCGGCGGCACCGGCCACGGCAGTGGTGTGCCCGTCGGCAGCGGTTCCGTCCTCATCGGCGGACCGCAGGCGGATCACGCTGAAGCTGAAGCTACCCCGCGCCGTTATGGCGCACCGGGGGAGTGTCCACGGAGGATCCCGGCCTAGAGCAGGACAGGCCGAGAGTTTCGATCGTGGCCGCGGACCCCGAATCAGGGGCCGCGGCTTTCTTTGTATCTCCGTCCGTTCTCCGTCCCCCAGGGACGCGGGAGAGGGCGGCGGCATCGCAAGTCCGGGTCCCTCGCCGGACCGGTTCCGGTGACTGACAGCACCGACCGCGTTGTACGAAACGATCAAAGATCTTGGAGGGCACCGATGCTTGCGTCGGTCCTGGAGACGCCCTGGCTGGGCGACACCAACGTTCCCTGCCGTACCGAGCCCGACCTGTTCTTCGCCGAGGCCCCCGCGGACGTCGAGGCGGCCAAGGCCGTCTGCGGAGCCTGCCCCGTGCGCGAGCAGTGCCTGGCGGACGCGCTGGACCGCAAGGAGCCGTGGGGCGTCTGGGGCGGGCAGCTGCTCGTCGCCGGCCAGGTCGTGGCGCGCAAGCGCCCGCGCGGTCGTCCCCGGAAGAACCCCGCGCCGGTCGCGGCCTGACACCCGCCCCCACTCGAACTCACCCACCGAAGGACCACGATGATGCTGCAGGAACTGATCCGTATGGCCGACCGCGAGGACCGGTCCCTCGAACCCCGCGAGCGTGAGGACCTCAGGCTCGGTGCCCGCCAGCTGCGCGCCCGCCAGCGCGCGGAGCGCCGCTTGGAGGAAGGACTCATGGAAATAGCGTGGTCGCGCCTCTGTTGAGGCGCGAGCGTGCCCGGCGGGTCTGAGGAACCGGTGCCGGAGACCGGGCGGGACTCCCTTCGGGGGTCACCGTTCGGTCTCTCTTTTATAACAATACGGCGTAATGGGATCTGCCCAACACCGTCGTGTGGCCTGTCTCACGGCCTCGGTGCGGCGCTGGTCAGGAGCGAATGGTCGACGGCGCAGGGATTTCCGGTCGCGGAGCGCCGGCCGGGCAACCGGTGGAAGCCATGACATACCCGGCGCCGTACATCTGTGCGGAAGCCCTCCGCTCGGCTACCGTAAAGTTCGTGCCCTCGAACACCAAAATCGAGGTTCGACGCAGTCCTCGCCGCCGACGCACGGTGTCGGCTTACAGGGACGGGGACACCACGGTCGTCCTCGTGCCCGCCACGTTCTCCCGCGCTGAGGAAAAGCGATGGGTGGGACGGATGCTGCAACGGCTCGAAGCCCGCGAGGGCGGCCGCCACGCAGGAGACACCGAACTCCAGGAGCGCGCCGTCGAGCTCGCGCGGCGCTACCTCGGCGGCACCGAGCTGCCCGACAACGTCCGCTGGGTGGACAACCAGAACACGCGCTGGGGATCGTGCACCCCTGACACCCGTACCATCCGCATCTCCCGCCGGCTGATGGGGATGCCCGCGTGGGTGGTCGACTACGTCCTCATCCACGAACTCGCGCACCTGTTCCACGCCGACCACGGCCGCGCTTTCTGGGCGTTGGTGCACAGGTACCCCAAGGCGGACCGTGCGCGCGGCTACCTGGAGGGGTACAGCGCGGCGCTGCGGGCGGAACCGTGCGGCCACGGCGGCGAGAGCGCCGACGAGGGACTCGACGACGGCGAGATCGCCCTCGAGGGCGCCGACAGCGACGTCGAGGAGGACTGACCCTCGCGATCGGCGGACGGAGCCCGGCTACCGGCCCCGACCCGCGCGGGCCCGGTGGGAGGCCACTGCGGCCGCGGCCTCGCGGACCAGGTCACGGCATGCGTCGTCGGACGGGTCCGGCACCGCGTTCACCGGGAACCAGCCGAGGTCGGTGGACTCGTCGGGGTCGCGGACCAGGACGGCGTCGGCCGGGGCCAGCACCGCGTACCGCACGTCGAAGTGGACGCTCCCGCCACCGCACGGCACGGCGTGACTGTCCAGCGACACCGGGTCCGGGAGCAGCTCCAAACCGCGGATCCCGGTCTCCTCCTTCGCCTCGCGCAGGGCCGCGGCCGCCAGGCTCGTGTCGTCGGCCTCGCAGTGCCCCCCGGTCTGCAGCCACATTCCGAGGGTGCGGTGCAGGGTGAGCGCCACCCGTGAGCCGTCCGCGGAGATGACGGCGGAGCTGGCCGTCACGTGGCCGGGGCGGCAGGTCCGCCACATCGCGTCCTCGTGCTCGTCCAGATGGGCGAGGTAGGACCGGCGCAGCCGCTCCTGCCGGGCGTCGGGCGCGGTCCACGCGCCCAGCACCGCCCGGGCGTCGGCGTGCAGCGACACTCAGGCGTCCTCTCCGCGGTCCGTGCCCGTCTCCCCGCCGTCGGCGGGCTTGTCATCGGGCTTGTCGTCGGTCAGCGTCGAGATGTCGAAGTCGGCGCCGCCGAACTCCCCGCCCCTGACGAAGGCCTCCGGGTCGTCCAGATCCGCGCCGGTCGGCATCAGGTCGGGGTGCTGCCACACGGCGTCGCGTCCCTCGATCCCGCGCTCGCGCTCCAGCGCGCTCCACAGCGCCGAGGCCTCGCGCAGGCGGCGCGGCCGCAGCTCCAGCCCGACCAGCGCCGCGAAGGTGTGCTCGGCCGGTCCGCCGGTGGCCCGGCGCCGCCGGGTGGTCTCGGCCAGTGCGTTGGCCTGCGGCAGCCTGTCGGTCACCGCGGCGGTCACCACGGTGGCGACCCAGCCCTCGATCAGGGCCAGGGCGGTCTCCAACCGGCCCAGGGCGGCCTTCTGCTGCGGGGTGTCCTCCGGCTGGAACAGGCTCTCGCCGCCCACGCCGCCGGAGAGCGCCTCCTGGAGCGCCTCGGGATTGGTGAGATCGATCTCCCCGAGCTTGTCCTCCAGGCCGCTGACGTCGAACGACATCCCGGCGGCGTACTCCTCCACGAGCCGGGAGACGTGCGAGCGCAGCCACGGCACGTGCGAGTACAGACGGTGGACGGCCGCCTCGCGGGCCGCGAGGTAGAGGCGCACCTCGTCGTCGGGGATCTCCAGGCCCTCGCTGAACCGGGCCACGCCCGGCGGCAGCAGGGCCGCGTTGCCCTCGCCGGCCAGCGGCAGGCCGATGTCGGTGGTACCGGTCACCTCGCGGGCCAGTTCGCCGATGGCCTGCCCGGCCTGCTGGCCGACCATCATGCCGCCCATCTGCTGGACCATGCCCAGCAGCGGACCGGCCACGGACTGCATCTCCTCGGGGAGGTTCTGCCCCATGGCCTGGACCGTCTTGGACGTCAGCGGGTCGCACAGCTGCGCCCAGGAGTCGATCGTCTTCTCGATCCACTCCGACCGGCTCCAGGCCTGCGCGGTGTGGACGCCCGACGGCAGGTCGGTAGCCTGGTCGAGCCACAGGTCGGCGAGGCGGAGCGCTTCCTCGACCTTGGCGTAGTCGTGGGGCGGGATACTCGGGTCACCGTGCTGGGACACCGTGTGCCGCGCGATGTTCTTGGCCATGTCCCAGTTGATCCCGGACGTGGAGGACGGCGACGCGCCGCCGCTGCCGCCGGGGCTCGGTTGCGTCGACATCATGTCGGCGAACTGGCGCAGCATGTTGGCCATCTGCTGCGGGTCGCCGAACGGGAAGCCGTCCGGCATTCCGGAGTCTCCCCCACCCGGGCGGCCGCTGCCGGCACCCGAGCCGGAGTCGCCAGAACGGCGTCCGGACTCGTCATCGGGATCGTTCGGCATGCTGAAACCGAAAGGCAGGTCGCTCACAATCAGACCTCAGGCAGGATTAGGTTTGGTCTCCACTGTCACGTTAGCTGGGAGTCGCCCGGAGTGAATACCGAAAGCAGCCAGGTTCGCCCAGAGCACAGCCCCTCCGGTGGAGGCGGCGTGGTCGTGGCGGTCACCGGTGCCGCCTCCGGAGTGGGTCGGCTCCTCGTGCAACGCCTGGCCACTCCGGATGGTTCCACGGCCCCGCGGGAGATCGTGGCGATCGACGACGAGTTCGCCGACCTGCGCGGCGTCACGTGGCGGATCGCCGACGTGTGCGACCCGGGCCTGGTCTCCCGGCTCGGCGGGGTGGACGTCCTCGTGCACACCGCCGACGACCGCTCGCCGGACACGCGTCCGGCCGACCGGCGCGCGCACAACATCCGGGCGGCCCAGACCGTCCTGACCGCCGCGGCGGCCTCGGGAATCCCCCGCGTCATCCTGGTCACGAGCACGATGGTCTACGGCGCGGCGCCGGACTCACCCGTCCCCCTGCCGGAGAGCGCCCCGCGCGTGTCCGACAACAGCGTGGGCCTGATGGGGGACTTCGCCGAGGTCGAGGCACTGGCCGAACGCGCCCGCCGCGCCCACCCCAGCCTCGCGGTGACCGTCGTGCGCCCCGCGCCGCTGGTGGGCCCGGAGCTCGACACCCTGTTCAGCCGCCACTTCTCGGCCCCGCGCCTGCTCACCGTCAAGGGCCACCGGCAGCACTGGCAGTTCTGCCACGAGGACGACCTCGCCAGCGCGCTCGCCTACTGCGCGCTGCACGGGGTCGACGGCCCCGACGGCGCCCTCGCGGTCGCCAGCGAGGGCTCGCTGACCCAGGAGGAGGTCGAGGCCGTCACCGGGATGAAGCACTTCGAGGTCCCCGCCAACCTGGCCTTCGGGGCGATCCGCCGCCTCCACCAGGCCCGCATCACCCCGGCCGCCGAGGGTGAGCTGAAGTTCCTCGTCTACCCCTGCGTGGTGGACTGTGAGGCCCTGCGCGCCGCCGGGTGGAAGCCGGACTACCGCAACGGGGAGGCCCTGGAGGTGCTGATGGCCTCCAAGAGCGGCAAACACGCGCTCGTGGGACGCAGCCTCGGCCGCAAGGAGGTCACCATCACCGCCGCGGGCGCGGCCGGTGCCGCGGCGGCCGCCATCGGCACCGCCGCCGCCATCCGCCACCTGCGCCGGCGCAAGGGCGGCTGAACCGGGCCGTCGGCGGGCCCATGAGCCCGCCCGCGACCCCCTCCGGGTCCCGGCGGTCGGGGCGCCGACGGGCGCCGCATGTGCGACGGAACGTGCACCTCCGCTCTCGCCCGGAGGAACCCCAGGTTGATACGGTCGGTGTGTGGAAGAGATCACCATTGCAGCCGTACGCGAGACCCCGCTGTCCGTGGACGAGGTCCTCGACGCCGTGACCGACGAGCGCGCGGGCGGCACCGCCGTGTTCATCGGGACCGTGCGCGACCACGACCACGGCCGTGACGTGGCCGGACTCGCCTACTCGGCGCACCCCACCGTGGAGGCGCAGCTGCGCGTCATCATGGAGAAGGTGCTGAGCGACACCTCCGCCCCCGGCCGCCCGGTCCTGCGCATGGCCGCGGTGCACCGCGTCGGTCGGCTGGAGATCGGTGACAGGGCGGTGGTCGTGGCGGCCGCGGCCGCGCACCGGCAGGAGGCCTTCGAGGCCTGCCGCCGCCTCATCGACGACCTCAAGGCCCAGGTGCCCATCTGGAAGCACCAGTCCTTCGAGGACGGCGCCGACGAATGGGTCGGGGTGTCGGGCGCCCCTTAGACGCGCCCTTCGCGCCTTCCGGTGCGCTCCCTCGTTCCTCGGGAGCGCACCTCCAGGCCCTCCAGGACGCGTCGGGCCTGCAGGAGGAGTCTCTGCCGCCGGCGAGCTTGCGAGCCAGGCAGTAGCGACGACGAAGGCCCGGCGTGAAGCGCCCCGAACACAAGCGAGCACCATAAGGTGTGGTTCATGGTTCGTCGTGTCATGACCCTCGTTGTCGCGCTCGTCCTCCTGGTGGGGATCGGGGCCGCTGGCCTGCTGCTTCCCCTGCCCTACCTGGTGGCCGCGCCCGGCGTCACGGTCAACACGGTCGGGGAGCTGCGCGGCGAACCGGTCATCTCCGTCGAGGGCGCCGACAGTTACGAGCACGACGAGGGAACCCTCTCCATGGTCACCGTCCAGTACGCGGGCGGACCCGACCACCGGCTCAACTTCTTCACCCTGGTCACCGCCTGGCTCTCGCCCACGCAGGCGGTCCTGCCCGAGGAGCTGCTGTTCCCGGCCGGCCGGTCGCCGGAGGAGGTCAGCGAGCGCCAGACTGTGCAGATGAACGACTCGCAGACCGACGCGACGGCCGCCGCGCTCAGTCAGCTCGGTATCGACTTCGACGCCGTCCCGCAGGTCGCGGACACCGTCGAGGACATGCCCGCCCACGGTGTCGTGGAGGCGGGCGACGTCATCGTCGCGGTCGACGGCCGCACCGTTCCCACCAGCTCCTCCGGCGACGACCCCGAGGAACTCGTGGGCAGCGCCGCGGTCGTGGAGTGGGTGAGCTCGCGCGAGCCGGGCGCACCGGTGGAGCTCACACTGGACCGCGACGGCGAGACCGTCGACGTGGAGCTGGAGACCCGTCGGGGCGAGAACGGCGCCGCCGTCGGCGTGCTCATCGGCGACGACATGGACTTCCCGCTCGACGTGGAGATCTCCGTCGGCGACATCGGCGGACCCAGCGCGGGCATGATGTTCTCCCTCGGCATCATGGACCGCCTCACCGAGGAGAGCCTCACCGGCGGCGCGAACATCGCCGGTTCGGGCACCATCACCTCCGCCGGCCAGGTCGGCGGGATCAGCGGCATCCCGCAGAAGATGGTGAGCGCCCGGCGGGACGGGGCCGACTACTTCCTCGTCGCCGCCGAGAGCTGTTCCCAGGTCTTCGAGTCGGACGCCTACGACGACCTCGAGGTGGTGCGGGTGGAGACCCTCACCGACGCGGTCGGCGCACTGGAGACCATCCGCACCGGAGAGGGCGAGCTCCCCCGCTGCCAGGAGTGAGCTCAGGACCCGGGCGCGTCGTCCAGGTCCAGCGTCAGGGCGAGCGCGGAGGTCAGCGCCGGGATCAGATCGGCGCCGTTGAGCACCTCGGACTCGGAGTCGTGGCTGCGCATGCGCATCGCGCAGTGCCGCGACCCGTCCCGCATCACGCCCGCCACCATGCGGATCTCCTCGGTCTCGCGACCGGAGGCGGCGGGGTCCTCGCCTGCGGCGAGGGTCTCGTCGGAGCCCTTCACCGCCAGGCGTTCCATCACCAGGGCGCACCCGGCCACGCCCTCCGGCCACAGGATGCGCCCGAGCGCCTCCTCCAGCGGGACGTCCTGGGGCAGCGGGTCCTGCTCGACCGGGGTCAGTTCGCCCGGGTCGGTGGGGGAGTCGATCCCCAGCAGGTTCGCCAGCGCCGGCTCCGCCTTCAACAGGTCGGCGGTGGGCACCAGGGCGTACAGCCCCAGTGGCCGGTCCCAGCCCTGCTCGGCTGCGTGGCGTTCGAGGTCCATGACGGCTTCGCGAATGTTCGACACGTTTCCATAGTGACCCATGCGGGAACCTCGCCGCTCCGGTTCCCGGACAGTAGGGTCGCAGACATGGTCAGCCGACTGATGGATGCGCCTCTGATACACCACCGATGCCGCCTTGTCACCGGGTGCGGGGTGATTTCGGGAACCCGGCGGCCACCGCATAAGTTCTCAGTGATGAAGGCGCCCCACGCGCACCGAACGCACCTACCAAGCCAGAACGAGGGGGAGGCGTGAGCTTCCGATCGCCCGGCGCACCACCTGCGCGTATGCCTCGCCGATCAAGGTTGCTCGCGCCAGTCGCGGCGACCGTGGTCGTCATTATCGCGGCACTGATGTTCGCCGCGAATTTCTGGACCGACTACAAGTGGTTCAGCGCCGTCGGGTTCTCCACGGTCTTCCTGACCCAGCTGTGGACCCGAGTCCTGCTGTTCGCCGTCGCGGCCCTGGTCATGGCCATCATCGTCGGCGCCAGCATCTTCTTCGCCTACCGGGCCCGGCCCGGTGTGCGCCCCATGAGCCTGGAGCAGCAGGGGCTGGACCGCTACCGGCAGTCCATCGACCCCCACCGCAAGCTGTTCTTCTGGATCGCGGTCGGTGCCCTGGCCCTGCTGGCCGGCGCCGCCGCCGGCGGTGACTGGCGCTCCTACCTGCAGTTCGTCAACGCGACCGACTTCGGTACGGCCGACCCCGAGTTCGGGATGGACGTCGCCTTCTTCGCGTTCGTCTACCCGTTCCTGCGGATCCTCCTCGGCTACATCTACGCCGCCGTGATCCTGGCGTTCATCGCCGCGGTGATCGTGCACTACCTGTACGGCGGTGTCCGCCTGCAGAACGACTCCGGCCAGCGCGCCACGCCCGCCGCCCGGGTGCACCTGTCGGTGCTGCTGGGCGTCTTCGTGCTGCTGCGCGCCGGATCATACTGGCTCGACCGCTACGGTCTGGTCTTCTCCGAACGCGGCTACACGTTCGGTGCCTCCTACACCGACGTGAACGCGGTGTCGACCGCCCTGGTGATCCTCACGGTCATCTCCGTGATCTGCGCGCTGCTGTTCTTCGCCAACATCTACTTCAAGAACACCATGGTCCCCATGGCCAGCCTCGGACTGCTGGTGCTGTCCGCGGTGCTGGTGGGCGTGGCCTACCCGGAGATCGTCCAGCGCTTCCAGGTCGGCCCGAACGAGCAGCGCCTGGAGAGCCCGTACATCGAGCGCAACATCGAGTTCACGCGCGACGCGTACGACATCGCCGACGCCGAGGTCGAGACCTACGACGCCACCACGGAGCTGACTCCGCAGGAGCTGTCGGCGGCCGCCGACGACATCCCCAGCGTCCGTCTGGCCGACCCCTCGGTCGTGTCGCAGACCTTCCAGCAGATGCAGCAGGTCCGTGGCTTCTACCAGTTCCCGGACGTGCTGGAGGTCGACCGCTACCCGGACGAGAACGGCAACCTCATCGACACGATCGTGGCCGTCCGCGAGCTCGACGGTCCTCCGGACGACCAGGACAACTGGCTCAACCGGCACCTGATCTACACGCACGGCTACGGCATGGTGGCCGCCGCGGGCAACCTGATCGACGCCGAGGGCCGCCCGGTCTTCACCGAGTACAACATCCCGCCGCGCGGCGAGCTGAGCGACGTCGTGGGCGAGTACGAGCCGCGGATCTACTACGGCCGCGAGGGCGCCGACTACGTCATCGTCGAGGCCGAGGAGGAGTACGACTACCCCCTCGACGCCGAGGAGGACACCGAGGACGTGCCCACCCTGGACGACGCGGTGGACGCCTCGCCCAGCCCCTCCGCCGACGAGGCGCGGGCCCCGGCCGACTCCGAGGACGGGGAGTCCCCCGCCGCGGAGGAGTCCCCGGCCGCCGAGGAGTCGCCGGCCGAGGGCGGCGAGGAGGACGCGGACCAGAGCACCTCGCAGGCCTACAACAACTACGCGGGTGACGGCGGCGTCCAGCTGAGCAGCTTCTTCGACCGGGTCCTGTACGCCATCAAGTACCAGGAACCGAACATCCTGCTCAACAGCGCGATCTCCAGCGACTCGCGGATCATCTACGAGCGCGATCCGGTGGAGCGCGTCGAGAAGGTCGCCCCGTTCCTCACCACCGACAGCAGCCCGTACCCGGCCGTGGTCGACGGCAAGGTCGTGTGGATCGTGGACGCCTACACCACGTCCGACGGCTACCCGTACGCCAACCGGATCGACTTCACCCAGGCGGTGACCGACACCTTCACCGACGGCACGGTGCAGCAGGTCGGCACGCTGCCCGGCAACGAGGTCAACTACATCCGCAACTCGGTGAAGGCGACCGTCGACGCCCACGACGGCACCGTGACCCTGTACGCGTGGGACGAGGAGGACCCCGTCCTCAAGACGTGGATGGGCGCGTTCCCGGGCATCATGACGAGCCGGGACGAGATGAGCGACGAACTGCTCGACCACGTCCGCTACCCGGACGACCTGTTCAAGGTGCAGCGCGAGATCATGCGCGAGTACCACGTGACGGACGCCTCGTCCTACTACGGCGGCCAGGACTTCTGGTCCGTGCCGACCGACCCCACCAACGAGACCGACCGGCCCGAACCGCCCTACCGGCAGACCATCCGGTACCCGGGCGAGGAGGACCCGAACTTCTCGCTGACGAGCACCTTCGTCCCGCGCGGCCGTGAGAACATCGCCGCGTTCATGGCGGTGGACAGCAACCCGAACTCCGACGACTACGGACAGCTCCGGCTGCTGGAACTGCCGCGCAGCACGGTGATCTTCGGTCCGGGGCAGGTGCAGAACGCCTTCGACGCCGACGCCGACGTCCGAGAGGTCCTGCTTCCGCTGGAGCAGTCCAACGCCGAGGTGACCCGGGGCAACCTGCTCACCCTGCCGTTCGCGGAGGGCCTGCTCTACGTCGAGCCGCTGTACGTGCAGGCGGGTGGCGGCGGAGCCGCCTCCTTCCCGCTGCTGCAGCAGGTGATGGTCGGCTTCGGTGAGGAGGTCGCGATCGGCAGCAACCTCCAGGAGGCCCTGAACAACCTCTTCGCGGAGGGTGAGGCGCCGCTGGACGAGGGCGGCGAGGAGCCCGCGGAGGAGGAGCCGGCCGAGGAGGACTCCGGAGAGGAGTCCCCGAACCAGGACCTCACCGACGCCCTCAACGAGGCCGTGGAGGCCTGGGAGGACGCTCAGGAGTCGCAGGACGAGGCCGACGAGCGCCTGCGCGAGGCCCTCGAGGCCATCGAGGAGTCGATGAACGAGTAGCGGCGACACGGTCGTCCAGACGGCGGGGCGGGGCCTTCGGGTCCCGCCCCGTTCGCGTGCGCCAGGTCTCCCGGCGCCGATTTGGGTTCCGCGCGCAGGCACGCTACTCTGAGAACACAACGACGCGGGGTGGAGCAGTTCGGTAGCTCGCTGGGCTCATAACCCAGAGGTCGCAGGTTCAAATCCTGTCCCCGCTACGAAGAACGGACCCGGGAGAAATCCCGGGTCCGGTGCTTTTCCCGGCGCTTCGGCGGCGGGACGGTCTCAAGGGGGTTGAGCCCCTGCTAGACTGGGTGAAGATCAGGCCGAAAGGTCGGATCGCCGGTGGATCCCGGAATCGTTTTCTTCGGAAAAGCGATTTGCCACCGAGGGCGAAAGGCCCTAGAATAGGGATCACGACGCGGGGTGGAGCAGTTCGGTAGCTCGCTGGGCTCATAACCCAGAGGTCGCAGGTTCAAATCCTGTCCCCGCTACCAAGGAAACACCGGGTGGAGAAATCCACCCGGTGTTTTTCGTTGTGCGCCATTTCCGATCGGTGAATGGCGGACAAGGGCGGACCGGGTGTTCCCGGCCCGCCCCGCGATCAGAGGGTGCGGCCCTCGACCAGTTCCACGACGTGGTCGGCCCGTTCGGCGACCTTGGGGTCGTGGGTCACCACGACGACCGCCGCGTCGCGCATGCGGGCCTGCTCCAGGAGCTGGTCCATGATCATCGTGCTGCTGGCGGCGTCCAGAGCGCCCGTGGGCTCGTCGGCGAGGATGAGCGCGGGCTCGCGGCTCAGGGCACGCGCCAACGCCACACGCTGCTGCTCACCGCCGGAGAGCTGGTGCGGCTGCGAGTGCAGCCGGTGCCCCAGCCCCACGGCCTCCAGCAGAGAGCGCGCGCGGGAGCGGCGGGTCAGCAGGGGCACACCGGCCAGCACCATGGGCACGCACACGTTCGCGAGCGCCGTGCGCCGCTCCAACAGGTGGAACTGCTGGAACACGAACCCGACGCCCTCGCCCCTGAGCCGGGAGCGGCGCCCCTCGCCCAGCCGGGTGGTGTCCACGCCGTCGAACACGTAGGTACCGCCGCTGGGCCGGTCGAGCAGCCCGAGCAGGTTCAGCAGGGTGGACTTGCCGGAACCGGACTGGCCGACGATGGCCACGACCTCGCCGCGCGCCACCTGGAACGTGCAGTCGTGCAGGACGTCGATCCGTGCTCCGGACACCGTGAAGTGCCGGGTGAGGTGCTCCACCCGCAGCAGCGGCTCGCGTCCCGGCGGCGCGGGCACGGGGGCGGGGACCCCGACGGGGGCGGCCACTACTCCACCACCTCGCCTTCGAGTTCCATGAACTCCTCCTCCACGGACTCGTCCCCGGGCGCCACCGCGCCGGGCACGTCGAAGCGGGGGTCGAGCGGGATCGGGTCGAGCACCTGGTCGCCCACGCTCAGCCCGGAGACGACCTCGACCGAGCTGCCGTCGGAGACGCCCAGTTCGACCTCCCGGACCTCCTCGCCGCCGTCGGAGGCGACCACGATCACCTCGCCGCTCTCGCTCGTGCCGCGCACCGCGGTCACCGGAATGACCAGGACGTTCTCCGCGCCGCCGGTGGCGATCGACATCTTGCCGGTGACGCCCTCGAAGACCCGCAGGTCCGAGGGGACGCGGCAGGACAGCTCGGTGGAGCCGCCACCGCCGCCACCGCCCTCCTCGCCCGCACCCGCGCCCTCGCCGCCGCTCGCGCCGCCCTCCGCGGCGCCCAGGGACAGGAACTCGCACTCCGCCGCGGGCGGCCCCTCGGTGATCTCGAGCATGATGTCGTGCGGGTCCTCGTAGAAGCGGTAGAGGTCGTTGGCCGGCACCGAGGCCACGGCCAGGAACTCGTCCGGGGCGACGTTGGCCGCCACCGCTCCGGGCTCCAGGACGTCGCCGACCCGCAGGTCCTCCAGCCCGGACACCCGGCCCTCCGCCGGTGCGTAGAGGCTGACCTCGCGCGTGCCGGACCCCTCACCGTCCTCACCGCCTCCGGCGGCCGCGTCCGGCACCGCCACGTTGAGGACCGGGGCGCCGCTGTCCACGAGGGAGCCGTCGCTCACCCACACGCGGGTGACCGTGCCCCCGTTGCGGGCCACGACGTCCTCGCCCGGCTCGGCGCGCACGGTGGCGTCCAGCACCATGAGGGAGTCGACGGAGCCCATCTCCACCTCGACGGGGACACCGCCCACGTCGAGGGCGCCCTGATCGACGTCCATGTCCCCGCCCGGGACGCCGCCGAGCAGGCGCGGCAACAGGAAGAATCCGGCGGCGACGATTCCAGCGAGGGCGACCAGCGCCACTCCGGTGATGATCCACTTCTTCACACGTTCTCCTATTCCCGCAGCCCGGCGACGACGGAGGCGCGCAGCGCCCGTATCGCGGGGATGATCCCGGCCAGCATTCCGACGCACGCCGCGCTGCCGAGCCCGACGAGGACGGCCGACGCCGGCATGCCCAGCGTGACCCCGGCCGGCAGCGACACCAGGCCCTCCACGACCCGTCCGGCCAGCAGGACCAGGGCCCAGCAGCCCAGGACCGCGATGACGCCGGCCACCAGCGACACCACGACCGACTCCATGACCACGGCCACGAACAGGGTGAGGCGGCCGGCGCCCAGGGCGCGGTAGGTGGCGAGTTCGCGGCGGCGTTCGCGCACGGTGACGAGCCCGACGTTCAGGACGCCGAGCAGGCCGGTGGTGAGGGTGATGACGGCGATGCCCGCCAGCCCCCAGGACAGGTAGCGCACGGCGCTCTGCAGCATCTCCGTCTCGTCCATGCGCCAGGCGTCCACGGACGCCTGGTCGTCGGTGCTCCAGCGCCAGGAGGCCGAGGCCATCCGCTCGGTGAACTCCATGCCCGTGGGGTCCTGGGCGGCGGGGTCCTCCGGATCGATGCGTACCTGGTACATCGTCTCGGTGTCCGAGGAACTGAAGAGCATGCCCTCGGTGGCGGGGGAGCGCAGCAGGTACGCGCTCCGCCAGGAGAAGTCCAGGACGGTGCTCTCCACGACACCGACCACGCGCGCGTCCAGCCACTGCCCGGTGCCGATCTGCACCTCGGTGACGTCGCCCAGCGCGTCGGCCAGCTCCTCGTTGACGACGAGGACCGGGGCGAGGGACTCGGTGTCGGCGTCGGTGAACCAGCGGCCCTCCGTCATGGTCATCCGCCGGATGTCGCCCATCGCGACGTCCACGCCGAGGAACTCCACGTCCGGCAGGACGGTGTCGCCGGAGCGGATGACCGGGGGCTGGGCGGGCCACTGGTGGAGGGAGACGTCCTGGCCGCCCGCGCGGCGCAGGTCCTCCTCGAAGGCCTCCCGGTCGTTGATCGGCGACCACACGCTCACGTGGAGTGTGGCGGGGAGTCCGACGTTGGCCTCCCCGTAGGCGACCGCGAACCGCTGGCCGAAGTCCCCGGCGGTGACCACCAGGACCAGTGCGCCGACACCGACGACGATGCCCGCGCAGGACAGGATGGTGCGGGCGACGTTGGCGCGTGTTCCGGCGAAGGCCAGCACGATCCCGGCTGTGAGGGAGCGCAGCATTCGGCCCCTTCCCGTGATGTCTGAGAACCGGCGCCGAGAGGCGGCGCCGGACGTCCCGCCAGAGGCGGGGTTTCATCAGTTCCATCGCCGGGGGACGTGGTTCCGGTTCACCCGGAGGAAGGGTTTTCTTGCGCCGCTTTTCGTGTGATCACGGGAGGGTGAAGCCGTCGCAGGCCAGCGGCGTGCCGGTCTCTGCGTCGGTCCACACGACCGTGTGCACGCCCGGGGCGGAGTCGGCGCCGAAGTCGTCCGGGTAGGCGAGGCGGGTCCACTCGTCGGCGACGAGGTCGGCCTCGGCGGTGGCGGAACCGCCGTCGGGCCCGACGACGGTGGCGGCCACGGTGCCGGCCTCGGGACGCGTCCCGGCGTCCGAGCCCGGCAGCAGCCCGAGTTCGACCGCATCGTCCGGGTCGGCCTCCCCGCGCGGGGCCTCGGTGCGCCAACTGCCGGCCGCGGGGGAGTCCACGGCGGGATCGCACAGGAACCTGGCCGGGTCGAAGGCGGTGTCGGGTACCCCGAGGGCGGGAGATCCGGTGGTGGCCCGCACGGTGTCGGCGATCATCTCGCTCAGCTCCTCGGGCGTGTGGCCGTGGCCGGTGGCGCAGCCGCCGACCAGCAGCACGAGGGCGCCGCAGAGCACGGCTCGAAGGGGAGTCGGTGTCAGCACGGACTCCACATTACTACTTTGAGTGATGATCCACATGCGGAACGTGTTGGCCGGGTGGTGGTGCGGTGGTCCACAGGCGCCGCCCCTCCGCCTGTTCCGCGGTGTCGGATTCCGGTACGTTGGCGCCGGATGTCCGTCAACGAAGGGTTTTTCGTGAACGCACGCCCGGCCTGGTGGGTCGCTCCGGTCAACACCCTGTTGGCACCCGCGACGAGATCCCGCTTCCGAGACCCCGCGCGCGCGTTCGAGGCCGCCGAGCGCGCGGCGGCCCACCGCAGCGGACTGCCCTGGCCGGCGGACCGGGAGTTCCGGTCCGAGATGCGCTTCCTGAGCGATGCCTGGCTGAGCGCGCCCGGGATCACCTCCCTCGGCCGCCTGTCCGTCCAGAACGAGGTGGAGCGGCGGCTGGAGACGCGTCTGCGCCTGCTGCACCTGTTCGACGCCCGGCCCGAGGTCGCCGACCAGGTCGTGGACCGCCCGGTCTTCATCACCGGCCTGCCCAGGACCGGCACGACCTTCGCGCACGGACTGCTCGCCCAGCACGCCCACACCCGCGCGCCCGCGCTGTGGGAGCTGCTCAACCCCGTCCCGCCCAGCGGCCGGGAGGGCGAGCGCGTGCTCGGCACGCGCGAGAGGCTCGCCTCCGCGAGGTCGGCGATCCGCTTCCTGGACGCCATGGCGCCGCGCTGGCAGTCGATCCATCCCATGCACCCGCTCGAACCAGAGGAGTGCGTGTTCCTGCTGCCGCACAGCATGGCCCACCACGTGCGCATCCCCGTCCCCGAGTACCGCGCCTGGCTGGAGGATCGGGACACCGCCCCGGACTACGCGTTCCTCAAGGCCGTACTGCAGGCGATGCAGGCGAGCGCGGCCGCCGCGGGACGCTCCGCGTCGGCACGGGCCGCCGCCCCCCGGTGGGTGCTCAAGTCGCCGCTGCACCTGGGCAGCCTGGACGCGCTGCTCAAGGTCTTCCCCGACGCCACCGTCGTGCTCACCGACCGCGACCCGGTCCGTGCGACGGCGTCGTGGGGGAGCCTGGTGGAGGCGGGTATGGCACTGCACCTGAGCCGGGTCGACCCGCACTGGATCGGTGAGGAGTGGCTGGAGATCTGGGCGCGGAGCATGGCGCGGGCCGAGCGGGTCCGTGCGGAGAGCGCGCCCGGGACCTTCGTCGACCTGCCCTACGACGAGCTGACCGCGGACCCGGTCGGGGTCGCCGAACGGGTGTGGACGGGCCTGGGGGAGGAGTTCGACGACCTCAGCCGTCGGCGGACCACCGACTACACCCGGCGGGACCGCCGCCCCTCACCGCACAGGTACTCCAACGACCGCTACGGCCTCACACCGGAACGTGTGCTCGCGGCCTTCGGCGGCTGACCGCTCAGGCCCGGCGCAAGGGCGTCGGTCCACCGTTCAGCCAGGTCAGCGCCTGGTCGTGCAGGGAGCCGTTGCTGCACACCAGCGGGCCGCCGTCCTCGAAGCCCTCGCCGCGCAGGTTGGTGGCCCGGCCGCCGGCCTCCTCCAGGATGATCGGCAGCGGCGCGGCGTCCCACAGCGACAGCTCCGGCTCGGCCGAGATGTCCACGACCCCTTCCGCGACCATCACGTGCGACCAGAAGTCGCCGTAGGCGCGGGTGCGCCACACCGAACGGGTCAGGCCCAGGAACGAGTCCAGCCTGCCCTGGTCCTCCCAGCCCGTCAGCGACGAGTAGCTCAGCGAGGCGTCCGAGAGCGTGGACACCTTCGACACCTGGCAGCGCGAGGCCTTGGACAGGCTGCGGCCCTGCCAGGCGCCGCCGCCCTGGGACGCCCACCACCGGCGGTGCAGGGCGGGCGCGGACACCACGCCCACGACCGGGCGGTCGCCCTCCAGCAGGGCGATCAGCGTGGCCCATACCGGGACGCCGCGCACGTAGTTCTTGGTGCCGTCGATGGGATCGATGACCCACACCCGGTTGCTGTTGCCGGTGCGGCCGTACTCCTCGCCGATGACCGCGTCCCGCGGGCGGGCGCGGGAGAGTACGCCCCGCAGCGTCTCCTCGACCAGCCGGTCGGCCTCGGTCACCGGGGTCAGGTCGGGCTTGGTGTCGACCACCAGATCCAGCGCGCGGAAGCGCTTGATCGCGATGTCGTCGGCAGCGTCGGCGAGCACGTGTGCCAGCCGCAGATCATCGTCAAAGGAGGCCATGGCCGGTAACGGTACCGTCCCGGGCACGAACATGGCCAAAGCGGCGCCTCCCGTGATCAGAATGTGAGTTCCCGAGGACGCTGCGCACACGAATCCGGACATCGTCCAGGATGGGAGGATGGGGGCATGGAGACGGTGAGCGCGAACCGCGGGACGGCCCGGGAACGGCTGATGGACGCCGCCTACGCCGAGGTCGTCGCCGGGGCCTGGGCCGAGCGGCGGATGGCCGACATCGCGTCGGCCGCCCAGGTGTCCAGGCAGACCCTCTACAACGTGTTCGGCAGCAAGGAGGGCCTCCTCCAGGCGATCGTGGTGCGCGAGGTCAACGCGCTCCTGGACGACGTCGTCGGCCTGCTCGCCGCCGAGGGGGCCGACCCGGCGCACGCCGTCAGCCGGTCCACCCGCCTCATCCTCCTGGCCGCCCGTGACAACCCCCTGCTGCACGCGGTCGTCACCGGCGACCGCGACCTGCTGCCCGTGCTCACCACCAGGTCCGCGCCGCTGATCGACGTGGTCGGCGAGCGCATCGCCGTGATGCTGGAGGAACGCTGCCCCGGGGTGGACGCCCAGGTCGCCGACGCGGTCGCCGACGTCTCGGTGCGCCTCACCGTCTCCTACGCGCTGCAGCCCATCGACCCGGACCAGGCCGCGCAACGGGTCGAGACCGTGGTGCACGGGATGCTGCGCACCGGCTGACGAGAGGAGGACGCGGTGGACGAACACGAGCGCGTGGTGCGCGCGTACCTGCCGGAGGGGCGGATCACGCAGATCCCGGTCCGGCGCTCCGACCGCCTCGTCGTCCTCGACCACGTCGCCCGCGCCCTGGACCCCGGCGTCCGCTACACCGAGCCGGAGCTGAACCGGGTCCTGTCGCGGTTCAGCTCCGACCTGGCGGTCCTGCGCCGCGGGCTGCTCGACGAGGGCTTCCTGGAACACGACCGCACCCGCTACTGGCGCTGCGGCGGCACCGTCGACCTCTGAGCCTCAGCGCTCCGCGAGGACTTCGCGGAGGTGCCCCCGCGGGTGGAGTACTCGCTCACACCGCGCGGGGCCTCCCTCAACAAGGCCCTGGAGAGCCTCGGCGACTGGGGCCGGGTCCACGTGATCGATGAGGCCCCCGGGTCCTAGGACCGCTCCTGGGGCTGGTCGTCCAGGTCGCCCTCACGGCTGGCGAGGAGCCGGCGCAGCGAGGCGACGCGGTCCGTGTCCAGGCGGCCCTGCTCCAGCGCCGCCCCGATGGCGCAGTCGGGCTCGTCCTCCTGGTGGGCGCAGCCCGGCGGGCAGTCCGCGGCGACGTCGGCGATGTCGGGAAAGCCCGCGACGAAGTCCTCCGGGTCGATGTGCGCCAGGCCGAAGCTGCGCACGCCCGGGGTGTCGATGAGCCAGCCGCCCTCGAAGGGCAGTGCCACGGCCGAGGTCGAGGTGTGGCGGCCGCGTCCGGTGACCGCGTTGACGTGGCCGACGGCACGGTCGGTGCCCGGGATCAGCCGGTTCACGAGAGTGGACTTGCCCACGCCGGACGATCCGACGAACACCGACGTGCGGCCCGCCAGACGGGCGCGCAGACCCTCGGGTTCACCGTCCGGACTGAGGACCTCGAAGGGCACCCCCAGCGGCTCGTAGACGCGGACGAGGTCGTCCGGTGCGGCCAGGTCGGCCTTGGTCAGGCACAGCAGCGGATCCAGACCCGCGTCGTAGGCGGCGACGAGGCAGCGGTCCACGAACCGGGGCTGGGGTTCGGGGTCGGCCAGCGCGCACACGATCGCCATCTGGTCGGCGTTGGCGACGATCACGCGCTCGACGGGGTCGGTGTCGTCGGCGGTGCGGCGCAGTACCGAGCGCCGCTCGCGGACCCGCACCACGCGGGCCAGGGTGTCGGGACGACCGGACAGGTCGCCGACCAGGTCCACGCGGTCGCCCACCACGATGGAACCGCGGCCGAGCTCACGGGCCTTCATGGCGACCACGGCCACGCCCTCGACCAGGCACCGGTACCGGCCCCGGTCCACGTTCGTCACCAGCCCGGCCACCGCGTTCTCGTGCTTGGGCCGGTTCCGGGTACGGGGCCGGGAACCGCCCCGGGCACGCACCCGGATGTCGTCCTCGTCCAGATGGCGTCCGCCGCCCCGTGTGCGGCTCATGCCAGGGCCTCCGCCCACAGGCCCGGGAAGTCGGGCAGGGTCTTGCGCGTGGTGGCGATGTTCTCCACCTCCACTCCGGGCACCGCGAGCCCGATCACCGCGCCAGAGGTGGCCATCCGGTGGTCGTCGTAGGAGTGGAACACCCCGCCGTGCAGCGGACGCGGGCGGATCACCAGCCCGTCCGGCAGCTCCTCCGCGTCGCCCCCCAGACGGTTGATCTCCGCGGCCAGGGCCGCGATGCGGTCGGTCTCGTGGCGTCGCAGGTGGGCGATGCCGGTCAGCCGCGAGGGGGTGGTGGCCAGCGCGGCCACGGCGGCGATGGTGGGCGTGAGCTCGCCGACCTCGCGCAGGTCGGCGGTCAGGCCGAGTACGGTCCCGGTGCCGCGCAGGGTCAGGTCGTCACCCGAACGCGAGACCTCGCCGCCCATGCGCGTGAACAGCGAACGGAGCTCGTCGCCGGGCTGGGTGGTGTGCTCCGGCCAGCCCTGGACGGTCACCTCGCCCCCGGTGACCAGCGCGGCGGCCAGGAACGGTGCCGCGTTGGACAGGTCCGGCTCCACGGTGATGGCCGAGGCCCGTACCGGGCCCGGCTCCACCCGCCACCAGTCGTCCCCCGTGCTGACCGCCACACCCGCGGCGCGCAGCATCTCCACGGTCATGTCCAGGTGCGGACGCGAGGGCACCGGCGGCCCCTCGTGCCGCACGTGCACGCCCTTGGCGAACCGGGCTCCGCTGAGCAGTAGCGCGGACACGAACTGGGAGGAGCCCGAGGCGTCCAGGACGACGTCGCCCCCGGGGACGGTGCCGGTGCCGTGGATCGTCAGCGGCAGCGCGCCGCGGCCGTCGTCGTCGATGTCGGCGCCCAGCGCGCGCAGGGCGTTGAGCAGCTCGTCCACCGGCCGCTCCCGGGCGCGCGGGTCGCCGTCGAAGTGCACGTCCCCGGCGGCCAGCGCGGCCAGAGGGGGCACGAACCGCATGACCGTGCCCGCGTTGCCGACGTCCACCGACGCCGGTCCGCGCAGCGGCGCGGGCGTGACGGACAGGTCCTCGCCGGTCGGCCCCGCGGGCGTGATCCCCACACCCAGGGCGCGCAGGGCGCCCACCATCAGCTCGCTGTCCCGGCTGGCCAGCGGGCGGCGGACCAGGCACGGCGTGTCGGAGAGGGCGGCCAGGATCAGCGCGCGGTTGGTCACCGACTTGGAACCGGGCAGGGCCAGGCGGGCGCGCACCGGGCCGTCCGCGGTGGGCGCGGGCCAGTGCCCCTCGGCGGGGGCGGTGGAAGCAACGGGCTGCGAGGACGAGGACTCAGGCATGTCCTCAGGTTATCGGTGGCGGGCGCCCGCGCGGCGGCAGGCGGCCGCGGTCCGTGGTCGAGGTGCGGCGGACGTATCCTTGGCTACGCCATGGTGTATCTGGATCACGCAGCCACGACCGACGTCCGCCCCGAGGTCGTCGCCGACGTCGCGGCCGAACTCGGCGCTCTCGGCAACCCGTCCTCCCTCCACGCCCACGGGCGCGGGGCCCGGCGCACGGTCGAGGAGGCGCGTGAGCGCGTCGCCGACGCGCTCGGCTCGACCCCGCACGAGGTCGTCTTCACCGGTGGCGGCACCGAGTCGGACAACATCGCCATCAAGGGCCTGTACTGGGCGCGCAACGCCGAGGACCCCCGGCGGCGGCGCGTCCTGGTCAGCGCCGTGGAGCACCACGCCGCCCTGGACCCGGCCCGGTGGATGGCCGACCACCAGGGCGCGGAGTTCCAGGCCCTGCCCGTGGACGGGCTCGGGCGGGTGAGCCCGCGGACGCTGCGCGAGGCACTGGCCGCCGATCCGGAGTCGGTCGCCCTCGTCTCCGTCATGTGGGCCAACAACGAGGTGGGGACGGTCCAGCCGGTCACCGAGCTCGCCGCGGTCGCGGCCGAGTACGGGGTGCCCTTCCACACCGACGCCGTCCAGGCGGTCGGCGCGGAACCGGTCGACTTCGCCGCGAGCGGTGTGGGCGCGCTCACGGTCAGCGGGCACAAGCTCGGCGGTCCCGTGGGCGCGGGCGCCCTGCTGGTGGCGCGCGGCCTCGGGCCCGTGCCCGTCCTGCACGGCGGGGGCCAGGAACGCGACATCCGCTCCGGCACGCTGTCCCCGCCGCTGCTGCGCGGACTGGCCACCGCGGTCGGCCTGGCCGTCGACGAGCGCGCGGAACACGCCAAGCACCTGGCGGAGCTGCGCGACGAACTGGAGGCGGGGGTCCGCGCCGCGGTCGCGGACGTGGTCGTCAACGGGGACCGCGACCGGCGCCTGCCGGGGATCTCGCACCTGTCCTTCCCCGGCTGTGAGGGCGACGCCCTGCTGATGCTGCTGGACGCGCGCGGTATCTCCTGCTCGACCGGTTCGGCCTGTTCGGCGGGCGTGGCCCAGCCCAGTCACGTGCTGTTGGCGATGGGGGCCGATCCCGACACCGCGCTGAGCAGTCTGCGGCTCTCGCTCGGACGCACGTCCACGCCGGAGGACGTCGCCGCGCTGGTCGCGGCGATCGGACCGGCCGTCGAGCGGGCCCGCGCCGCGCGGGCCAAACGCCGCACGCCCCGGTAGGGGCCGGGGCCTCCGGCCCCCCGGGGTTGGACGGTTCGGCCTCCCGTCACCCCGGGGGGTTGGACGTGCACGTTTGCGCCCACGGGACTCCTGGGGGTTGGAGGTGGCCGTTCAGCCTCCCGGCCCCCCAGCACGGGCCGAAGCAGGAAGGGCTGCGCCGTAGGCGTCCGTTGAGGGTGGTGGCGGGCGACGGCGTGGGCACGAGCGGAGGCCCCGAGAAAGCACAGCGCCCGAGCTACTCCGCGCGCTGGACGGAGACGGACTCGATGACGACGTCGTCGAGCGGCCGGGCGGTGGACGGATCGGTCTCCACCTGGGCGATCGCGTCCACGACCTCCTGGGACTCGTCGTTGGCGACGTGGCCGAAGATCGTGTGGTCGCCGTCGAGGTGCTGGGTGGGCGCCACCGTGATGAAGAACTGCGAGCCGTTGGTGTCGGGGCCCGAGTTGGCCATCGCCAGTACGCCCGGCTCGGCGAAGGTCCGATCGCCGTCGATCTCGTCCTCGAACTGGTAGCCGGGGCCGCCCCGGCCGGTGCCCAGCGGGTCGCCGCCCTGGATCATGAAGTCGTCGATCACCCGGTGGAAGATGACGCCGTCGTAGAACGCCTCGTCGCCGGTCTCGGGATTGGGGACGCCCGCGCCCTCGGCGAGGCCGACGAAGTTGGCCACCGTCAGCGGGGCCTCCTCGGGCAGCAGGACGAGCTCGATGTCGCCCTCGCTGGTGTGCAGCGTGGCGCCCTCCACGTCGGACACGTCGATGTCGGCGGGGCCGCCGGCGCCGTCCGTGGCTTCGGCGGTCCGCTCCGGGGCGTCCTCCGCGTTGTCGGCGGCGCCCTGGTTCGGGCCCGCCTCGGCCTCGCCTCCGCACGCGGTGGTGGCGAACAGGGCCGTACAGGCGACGAGGGCCGACGCCGTCAGGGTCAAGCGGTTCATCGGTTCACTTCCGAGGTGAGGTTCGCGGCTGGGCGGCACACAGCGTACTGGGCTCAGTCGACCGGGGCGGACGGCGCCTGGGGGTCCTCGTCGGTCCCGTGACCTCCGGGCCCGCCATCCCCACCGCGCGGTCGGCCCCCGGGCGCCTCGCGCCCGTGCCCCTCCTGGGCGCGGCGGGCCCTGCGGCGCTGTTCCTCGGCGCGCTCGCGGCACCGGCGCAGGAACTCCTCGTCGTCCTCCGGGGTGGCTCCGCGCGCACGGTTGGGGTGCTCGTACTCGGGGAAGGCCGGGGGAGGGCCCTGCGGCCCGGCCGCCACCTCCGCGTCGCGGCGCGGCCGGCCGAACACGAACCACAGCAGCGCCCCGACCTTGGGCAGCAGGAGGACGATCACCGTCCAGGCGGGCTTGGGCAGCAAGCGGACGGTACCGGAGTCTGAGCCGACCACGTCGAACAGCACGTAGACCCAGAAGGCCAGCGACGCCACGGTCAACAGCAGGGCGAGAGAGGCCAATGGGACCTTTCCTTGGCTCCGTGCCCGGACAAACGGAGGGCATGGTCGGACTTTGTACTGACTTATCACGGATCGCCGCACCCGCCGGGTCGCTTGACCCGTCCACCCGGCCCGGGAGAGGGTCACACCAAGGGGTTGGGGCGTCGCACCGAGGGTACGACACGGCTCCCCGACACGGGCGACCGGAGAGGATACGGGAGTGAACACTGCGTTGCCGTCTGCGATGTGGCTCCCCTTCGGCGCGCGGATTCTGCGCGCCCGGTCCGACAAGGGGCTCTCACGCGCCGAACTGGCCGAGAACGTCGGCGTCACCGACGACAAGCTCCGCGAGGTGGAGGACGCCTGCTGCCGTCCCGCGCGCTCGCTCGTCGAACGGGTGGACACGGTCCTGGGGACGGAGCACCGGCTCGTCGACGCCTGGGCGATCACCCTCCAGGCCGAGGCCTTTCCCAACGAGTTCGGCGACATGCGCGAACTGGGCGTGCACGCCGCCCGGCTCTGGGAGCACCAGCCCATGGCCGTCCCGGTCTTCCTGCGCACCCGCGAGTACTCCAGCGCGGTCCTGCGGCCGCGCCACGCCGACCTCTCCCACGAGGAGATCGAGGCGATGGTGGAGGAGGAGATGGCCCACCGCGCCGCGATGACCGGACCGGACGGTCCCACGCTCCGGGTCGTGCTCAACGAGTCCGCGCTCCAGCGCCCGCAGGGCGGGGCCGAGGTGCTCAACGCCCAGCGCGACTTCCTCGCCGACCTCATCGAGGCGGGCATCGTCACCCTGGCCGTCATCCCCGAGCAGACCGCGCACCACCCCGGCCTGGGCGGCGCGTTCCGGATGATGGAGTTCGCCGACCGGCCGAGCATGGTCTACGCCTTCGCGGCCCAGGGCGGCGAACTCACCGGCGACTCCGAGCAGGTCGGACGCTGCGCCATGGTGCGCGAGGCCATCGAGGAAGTCAGCGTGGAGCTGACTCCGCACTCGGAACTGCTGACGGCGCGCTGGCCCGCGGGCTGAGCGCTCCGCCGTCCGTGACCGGCCCGTCCTTGGGCGGTCGCCCCGTCATGGGCTAGGTTGCCCGCCATGGATATCGCGATCAGATCCGGATACGTCGTTCCCGTCGACGCCGACCCCATCGACGGCGGGACCGTGCTCATCTCCGACGGGCGGATTCGGGCGGTGGGCCGGGACGACGACGTCACCGTGCCCGAGGGGGCCGAGGTCGTCGACGCCGCGGGCCGGTGGGTCCTGCCCGGCTTCGTCGAGGCGCACGGGCACATCGGTATCGACGAGGAGGGCGTCGGCTGGGCCGGCGACGACACCAACGAGATGACCGACCCCAACGGGGCCCGCATGCGCGCGCTGGACGCCATCAACCCCGCCGACCGCGGGTTCGTCGACGCCCTGTCCGGCGGCGTCACCAGCTCCGTGGTCAAACCCGGGTCGGGCAACCCCATCGGCGGACAGACGGTGGCGATCAAGTGCTGGGGCCGGAGCATGGAGGACCGGCTCATCCGGCACCCGGCGAGCGTCAAGAGCGCGCTCGGCGAGAACCCCAAGCGCGTGTACGGCAAGAAGGACCAGATCCCGTCCACCCGGCAGGGCGTGGCCGCGGTCATCCGGGACGCCTTCACCAAGGCCCAGGACTACAAGGCCAAGCGGGACCACGCCGTCGCCGAGGGCAACCCCTTCGACCGCGACAACACCCTGGAGGTGCTGGTCCGGGTCCTGGACGGAGAGCTGCCGTGGTGCCAGCACACGCACCGCGCCGACGACATCCACACGGCCATGCGCCTGGCGGACGAGTTCGGCTACCGGCTGATCATCAACCACTGCACCGAGGGCCACCTGCTGGCGGACGAGATCGCCGCCCGCGGCATCCCCGTCATCACCGGGCCGCTGATGGTCGGCCGCTCCAAGGTGGAGGTCAAGAACAAGACCCTCGCCAACCCCGGCATCCTGGACCGTGCGGGCGTCAAGGTGGCCCTGACCACCGACCACCCCGTCGTCCCCATCGAGTTCCTGGTCCACCAGGCCACCCTGTGCGTGAAGGAGGGCATGGCCCCGGAGTCGGCGATCCGCGCGCTCACGGTCAACCCGGCGCAGATCATGGGCATCGACGACCGGGTCGGCGCCCTCAGGGCAGGGCTGGACGCGGACGTCGTCATCTGGTCCGGGGACCCGCTGGACGTGATGAGCCGGGCCCTGCGCGTGTTCGTGGAGGGCCGGGAGGTCTACACCTACGACGAGGAGTCCCGTGAGGGCCGGGCGCTGGACGCCTACTACCGCGAGGCGTGAGGTTCCCCGAGGGCGTCTGAGGGCGTCTCAGAGTCCCCGCGGTGCCGTCTGAGGCCCTCGTGCGGCGGTCGCACCGGTGTTCTCGGTGCGGCCGCTCCACGTGGTCGGGGCGGTCTCCCGGGGGTGGGGCCGGGCGTCAGGACCAGCGTGGATCCCCGGCGGGTTCCAGGACGGGCCCGTGCACTCCGAGCACGGGGCCCGGGGTGGTCCTCATCCATCGGGTCGTTCCCTCAGAGGCGCCGAACGCCCGGAAGGTCCGGTTCCTCCCCTTCGGGGGCGGTCGCGACGGTGGCCTTCTCCATGCGCAGCCGTCCGGCGAGGTCGTCCGCCCCGGTCGGGGTGAGGACGAGGGGAGCCCCCGAGACGACGGCGGCCAGCAGCAGGTCCAGGGACGGGCCGAGCGCGGACAGCGGGGCGTCCGGTTCCAGGAGCAGCGCGATCCGGTCCTCACCGGACAGGTCCCACTCCTCGGCGCGGTCGCGGCCCACGGCGGCCAGTTCCGCGCCGCTGTGCACGCGGTCGGCCGTCAGCGCGGGCGCCTCGGCGTCGATCGGGTAGGGGGCGAAGTGGTCGCCGTGGCCGCGCACCTCGACGGAGTAGTCGAGCACCATCGGCGGGACCTCCGCCAGGGGCAGGCCCAGCGGGTGCAGGGACGTGCCGACCACCTCGTCGGCGCCGCTGTCCAGGGCCGCGTCCAGCCGGTCGGCGTCGGCCACCGCGAACTCCGCTCCCGGTGCGACGGCGTCCCGGGGGGAGGGCACGACCACGGCGCCCACCGACCAGCACGAGACCGCCCACACCAGGGACTGCCAGTGCACGGGGAGTGCGAGGGCCACCCGGTCGCCGGGCTGCGCGCCGAGCCCGTCCACGAGCATGTTGGCGGTCTTGGAGACCCAGTTGTCGAAGGTGGCACGGGAGAGCTCGACCCGGGCGCCGGAGGCGTCGTAGGAGGTCACGAACGGCCGTGCGGAGTCGGCGGAGACGAGGGCGCGCCACAGCTGCGCTGGTGTTTCGGACATACCGTCACCTTAGGGCGTCTTCCGTGGACGCCGCCCGTCGCGAACGGCGTTCCGGCGCGGCCGCCGACCGACGTGAACACGGCGGGAGTCGTGCTGGAGCGTCGCGCAGCGGGGTGAGCCCCCGCGGAACGAGCCCCGGCGCCGGACGAGGCGGACCGGGGTGTGCACTGCGGTGCCGGAACTGCCAGAGTTGCTCCATGCGCATGCCCCCCGGACGACTCCTCCTCGCCCGCGTCACCGCGCTGCCGGCGATCGCCGTCTCCGCGTGGCTCCTGGTCACGTTCCCGCTCCTGGCCCTGGGCGTGTTCACGCCGGTCGCCGCGGGAATCGTCGGAGTGCCCGCGGTGGTCGCCGCCTGCGCGCTGGTCCCGCGGCTGATCCCCGAGCCCGGCCCTCGGCGCCCCGGGACGAAGGGCGCGGACGACGACCTGTGGTCCGTGGTCGCGCTCGTGCTCGTCCTCGCGATCGCCGTGGCCTTCGCCGCCGTGCAGATCCTCTACCACGCCGAGGCGCTGGTGATCCGCCGCGACCCCGCCTCCTACGCCATGTACACGGCGTGGATCGCGGAGAACGGCTACCTGCCGATCCCGCAGCAGCGCGAGCTCATCGCCGGGGACGATCCGGCGCTGAGCTACCAGAGCCTGGCCCACTACCAGCGCGACGACGTCATCTGGCCCCAGTTCATGGCCGGGGCCCCGCTGCTGACCTCCATCGGCTACTGGCTCGGCGGCCTCACCGGGATGCTCGTCACCACCCCGGTCCTGGGCGCGCTGGGCGTGCTCACCTTCGGCGGGCTCACCGCCCGCCTGGTCGGCCCCCGCTGGGCTCCGCTCGCGGCGCTGGTCCTGGCGCTCTGCCTGCCCCAGCAGTGGGTCAGCCGCTTCACCTACAGCGAGCCCGTCACCCAGATCCTCCTGCTCGGCGGACTGGTCCTGGCCTACGACGCCCTGGCCAGGCGGACCGCGCTGACCGACCGGTGGTCCGGCGCGCACACCCTGGCCGCGGCGGCCGGTCTCTCCTTCGGCCTCGGCCTGGTGGTGCGCATCGACGTGCTGCGCGACCTGCTGCCGGTCGTGGGCTTTGTCGGCCTGCTCCTGCTCGCCCGGCGCGGCCAGGCGCTCCCGCTGCTGGGCGGGCTCGCCGTCGGCGTCGGCCTGGGCCTGCACGCGGGCTTCGGGCTGTCCCTGCCCTACCTGGAGTACCTGGAGGACTCCCTCGACCCGCTGCTCCTCATCTCCGGTGCCGTCGTCGCCGTCACGGTCGCCGCCACGGCCGCCCTGTGGCGGTCCGGCGTCCCACGGGTGCATCGCGTGCGGTGGCTGCCCGAAGCCGTGGCGGTACTGTCCCTGCTGGTCATGGTCGGCTTCGCGATCCGGCCCCTGCTGTGGCCCGACTACGGACACGGCAGCGACTTCACCGACAACTGGGTCGCCTACGTACAGGGGCGCGAGGGGCTGCTGGTCGAGGGCAGCCGGACCTACTACGACATGAGCCTGTACTGGGTGGGCTGGTACGTGGGCCTGGGCACCGTCCTGTTCGCCTCCCTGGGCGTGGCCCTGCTGCTGCGGCGCGTGGTCCTGCGACGCGACCCCCAGTGGGTTCTGCCCCTGATGCTGCTGCTGTGGACGGTCGCCACGACCCTGCTCCGGCCCGCCATCACCCCCGACCACCCGTGGGCGAGCCGGCGGCTGATCGTCCTGGTCATCCCCGCGTTCGTCCTGCTCGCCGTCTGGTTCGCCGCCTGGCTGACGCGTTACTGCGCCGCCGTCGCCGACGAGCAGGACAGGCCCGCCCGCGTCCACGCGATACCGGCCGTCGTGGCCGTGACGGCCGTGGGTGTGATGGTCGTCCCGACCGCGGTCACCGCGGCCGGGATCATGGGCTACCGCCAGGACGTGGGGACCGTCGAGGCCACCCACCGGCTCTGCGACGCGATCCCGCCGGACGCCTCCGTCGTCGCGGTCGACTCCGATCTGGCGAGCGGCTACATGCCGCTGGTGCGCAACGTCTGCGGTGTGCCCACCGCGGAGCTGACCGACCCCACCCCGGAGGCGGCCGACCGGGTGGTGGAGCAGATCCACTCCCGCGGCCGCGACGCCGTCCTGGCCGCCACGCGGGCCGAAGCGCTCCAGGCGGTCGCCGGCGGCGTCGAGCCCGAACGACCCTTCGACGTGACCGCCGCCATGGATCCGAGTACCCTCATGGAGCCCCCGACCGGCCACTGGACCTTCCGTGGCAGTGTGTGGGTCGTCGTCATCCCCGTCGAGTGAGGTATGGACAGCGCATGAGTGAGGCCGGCGGCGACGCCTCAGCCCAGGAACAGGACGCCCCCGTGCGCGTCACCATCGTCCTACCGTGCTTCAACGAGGAGGAGCACGTCGTCGACGAGGTCAAGCGCATCTGCGCGGCCATGGACGCCTCGGACCACACCTACGAACTGCTCGCGGTGGACGACGCCTCCACCGACGGCACCCTCGCCCGCCTGCGGGACGCCGAGGCGCTCTACCCGCACATGCGGATCATCGCCTTCGGCCACAACGGCGGCTCGGGCACGGTCCGGCGGATCGGCAGCCAGCGGGCGCGCGGCGAGTACGTCGTGTGGACCGACGCCGACATGAGCTACCCCAACGAGCGCATCCCCGAACTCGTCTCGATCCTGGACGACGAACCCGGCGTCGACCAGGTCGTGGGCGCGCGCACCCAGGAGATGGGCACGCACAAGGCGCTGCGGGTCCCGGCCAAGTGGGCCATCCGCAAGATCGCCGAGAGCCTCACCAACACCCGCATCCCGGACCTCAACTCCGGCCTGCGCGTGTTCCGCCGCGACGTGGCCCGCCCCTACCTGCGCCTGCTGCCGCCCGGGTTCTCCTGCGTCACCACCATCACGCTGGCGTTCCTGTCCAACCAGCACCCGGTCAAGTACGTGCCCATCGAGTACGCCAAGCGCGCGGGGACGTCCAAGTTCCACTTCGTGCGGGACGCCTACCGGTACATCCTCCAGGTCCTGCGCATGGTCATGTACTTCAACCCGCTCAAGGTCCTCATGCCGCCGTCGCTGGCGCTGCTGGGCCTGGGCGGGGCCAAGTTCGTCTTCGACCAGGTGCGCCACCCGCTCTACATCCCGAACAACACCGTCATGATCCTCATGACGGGGCTGATCATCGCCGCCATCGCGCTGCTGGCCGACCTCATCGTGCGATCCCGGGAGAGCGCGTGACCCCGCCCGCCCGTCGCCCACCATCGCCCGGCGGAGGCGCTTCGCGCCGGGACGGGCTACCGCCCTCATCGGATGCCTGCGGCGCAGCCCCGCCCGCCCGTCGCCCACCATCGCCCGGCGGAGGCGCTTCGCGCCGGGACGGGCTACCGCCCTCATCGGATGCCTGCGGCGCAGCCCCGCCCTGGCCGGCGCGCGTCACCCTGGTCGGCCCCGCCCACCCGTACAAGGGCGGCGGCGCCCGCCACACCACCGAGCTCGCCCACCGGCTCAGCGCCCTCGGCCACGACGTCGCCATCGAGTCCTGGCGGGCCCAGTACCCGGCGGCGCTCTACCCGGGCCGCCAGACCATCGACGAGCCGGAGGGCACACCCCACCCCGGGACCCGGCACGGCCTGGCCTGGTACCGCCCGGACGGCTGGTGGCGGACCGGCCGCCGCCTGGCCCGCGAGGCCGACCTGGTGGTGCTCACCCTCTTCTCCCCGGTGCAGGTGCCCGCCTACCTCGCCATCCTCGCCGGTGTGCGCTCGCTCGACACCGGGACGCAGATCGTCGCCCTGTGCCACAACGTGCTGCCGCACGAGCGCCGTGCCGTGGACGTCTCCCTGACCCGCGCGCTCCTGCGCCGCGTGGACGGCGTCCTCACGCACTCGCCGGAGCAGGCGCACCTGGCCGAGGGACTGATGGGCCCCGAACGGCCGCGCCCGGTCATGGCTCCGCTGCCCCCGCACCTGCCCGACACCGGCGGGCCCGCCCAGGGGCCCGCGGGCGAGCGGCGGCACCTGCTCTTCCTCGGTATCGTCCGCCCGTACAAGGGCGTGGACCTGCTGCTGCGGGCCCTCGCCGACGGCGCGCCCGACGACGTCACGCTCACCGTGGCGGGCGAGTTCTGGGGCGGCACCGACGACCTGGCGGCCCTGGCGCGCGAGCTCGGCGTCGCCGACCGCGTGCGGCTGCGCGACGGCTACGTGCCCGCCTCGGAGCTGCCCGGGCTGTTCGCGTCCGCCGACGCCGTCGTCCTGCCCTACCGGACGGCCACCGCCACCCAGAACGTGTGGCTGGCCCACGAGCACGGCGTCCCCGTCGTGGCCACGCGCGCCGGGACGCTCGCCGACCACGTGCGCGAGGGCGTCGACGGACTGCTGTGCGAGCCCGGCGACGCCGCGGACCTGGCCCGGGCGCTCAGCGCCCTCTACGCACCGGGGGAGGCCGAACGCCTGCGCGCGGGCGTCCGCCCGGTGGACCCGGCGCCGTACTGGCGGGCCTACGCCGACCGGCTCCTGAAGGCCTGACACGCCCTAGTCGGGTCGGCGGGGGAGGTCCCGAGCGGTCTCGGGGGCGCCGCCCGGCGGGGGCACCGCCGGGGCCGGCGACAGCAGCACCGACAGCCCGGCCCAGGCGATGTCCGCCACGGTCATGACCAGGCGCGACAGCACCGCGACCACGAGCGCCGCCCCCGCGTCCACCACCGGGGCCAGCGCCACGACCAGCACCGCCTCCCGCACACCCAGCCCGGCGGGAGCGAACACCACCAGCAGCCCGAGCGTCCAGGCCAGCGCGTACCCGCCCACGGCCGGACCGATGGAGGCGAGTGGCTCCCCGCCCACCGCCCACGTCAACAGCCACGCGTGCGCGCCCAGCGGCGCCCAGGCCAGCACGGTCCACCCCACGGCGGCGGCCACCGAACGCCCGCGCACCTCGGGCGGACCCGCCTCGGCCACCTCCCGGAAGCGCGTGAAGGGCCGGGCCGCCGTACGGACACCGAACCCCAGCACGCGCGGGTGCAGGCACGCCAGCAGGACCGGGGCGGCGGCCAGGACCCACCACCAGCGGCGCGCGGCCTCACCGGACACCAGGGGCAGGGCCGTCGCGGCCACGGCCAGTCCCACGGCGACCGTGACGGCCACGGCCAGCAGGGTGGCGGCGGCACCGCGCGCCCGCGCGACCTCGCGGTCACGGGCCAGTTCGACCTGGGCGACGAACGCCCACACCGATCCCGGGAGGTACTTGCCGAGCTGGCCGACGAACATGATCCGTGCCGCGACCCGCACCGGCAGCGGGGAGCCCAGCCCGCCCAGCAGCGAGCGCCAGGCGAGCATCTGGGCGGTCAGTCCCGCCATCCCGGCCAGGACCGCCGCGGGCAGGGCCCACAGGGGCAGGGCGACCACCGCCTCGCGCGCCTGCGTCCAGTGCGCGCGCAGCGCCCACCCGGCGCACGCGAACACCGCCACGAGCAGCGCCAGACGCACCCACCGGTTACCGCGAAGCCGACTCAGCACGCGGCCACACTAGTCCACCCCGGCCCGCGACCTCCGCGGGGCCGATCACGGGGCCATCGGACACATCACCGCATGCCGCCGTCGGCGCGCGAACCGGGCCGCGTAGGGTGGGCCGTTATGAGTGGTGCGAACGACCCGTCCCCCGACTCCTCCCCGACCGCGTCCGCGATGCGCAGGGCCCTCGCCCGCGCCCGGGACGGCAAGACCCTGGACGTCACCGAGGCCGAAGTGCTGCTGCACGCCCGGGGCGAGGACCTGGAGACACTCCTCGACCACGCCGGCCGCGTGCGCGACGCCGGACTGGAGGCCGCCGGCCGCCCCGGTGTCATCACCTACAGCCGCAAGGTGTTCGTCCCCTTGACCCGGCTCTGCCGCGACCGCTGCCACTACTGCACGTTCGCGACCGTGCCCGGCCGCCTCGAATCCCCCTACATGTCCCCGGACGAGGTCCTGGAGGTCGCGCGGCGGGGCGCCGAGATGGGCTGCAAGGAAGTCCTCATCACGCTCGGGGACCGCCCCGAGGACCGGTGGAGCCAGGCCGCCGAATGGCTGGACGCGCACGGCTACGACGACACCCTGTCCTACGTGCGGGCCATGGCGATCATGGTCCTGGAGGAGACCGGGCTCCTGCCGCACCTCAATCCGGGTGTGCTGACCTGGTCCGACTTCCAGCGGCTCAAGCCGGTCTCCCCGTCGATGGGCATGATGCTGGAGACCACCTCCGAGCGGCTGTTCACGGAGAAGGGCCAGGCCCACTACGGCAGCCCCGACAAGGACCCGGCCGTACGGCTGCGCGCCCTGGAGGACGCGGGCCGCTCCAACGTCCCGTTCACGACCGGCATCCTCCTGGGCATCGGCGAGACCGTCGCCGACCGGGCCGAGTCGATCTTCGCGATCCGGGGTGTCGCCCGCCGCTACGGCGGCATCCAGGAGGTCATCGTGCAGAACTTCCGGGCCAAGCCCGGGACCGCGATGATGCACCGCCCCGACGCCGAGCGCGAGGGGATGGCCGCCGCCATCGCCGTCACCCGCCTGGTGATGGGGCCCAGGGCCCACATCCAGGCTCCGCCCAACCTCATCGGAGCCGAGGCCGGCGGGGTGGACGAGTACGCGCTGATGCTCCGCGCGGGCATCGACGACTGGGGCGGGGTCTCCCCGCTGACCGCCGACCACGTCAACCCCGAGCGCCCCTGGCCGCAGATCGACGACCTGGCGGAGCGCACCGCGGCCCAGGGTTTCACCCTGCGCGAGCGGCTCACCGCCTACCCCGAGTACGTGCGGGCGGGCGAGCCGTGGCTGGACCCGCGCGTGGCCGCGCACGTGGCGGCCCTGGCCGATCCCGAGACCGGCCTCGCGGTGGAGGACGCGCCCCTGGTGGGGCGGCCCTGGCAGGAGCCCGAGGCGGTCCTGGTCGACTCCGGCCGCACCGACCTGCACACCGGTATCGACGCCGAGGGCCGCACCGGCGACCGGCGCGGTGACTTCGACGCCGTCTACGGCGACTGGGACGAGCTGCGGGCGGGCGTGGACCGCGAGGGCGCGGTGCCCCGCCGCTTCGACCCCGACATCGCGGCGGCCCTGCGCAGCGCCGAGGCCGACCCCGCGGGGCTGAGCGAGGACGAGGCCCTCGCGCTGCTGCACGCCGACGGCCCCGAACTGGAGGCCCTCACCGGGCTGGCCGACCGCGTGCGCTCCGACGTGTCCGGCGACGACGTCACGTTCGTGGTCACCAGGAACATCAACTTCACCAACGTCTGCTACACCGGCTGCCGGTTCTGCGCGTTCGCCCAGCGCCGCACGGACGCCGACGCCTACACCCTCTCGCTGGACCAGGTCGCCGACCGCGCCGAGGAGGCGTGGAAGGCGGGGGCCACCGAGGTGTGCATGCAGGGCGGCATCCACCCCGACCTGCCCGGGACGGCCTACTTCGACATCGCCGGGGCGGTCCGCGAGCGCGTGCCGGACATGCACGTCCACGCGTTCAGCCCGATGGAGGTCGTCAACGGCGCCTCACGGACCAACCTGCCGATCCGCGAGTGGCTGACCCGCGCCCGCGAGGCCGGTCTGGGCTCGATCCCGGGCACGGCCGCGGAGATCCTCGACGACGAGGTCCGGTGGGTGCTCACCAAGGGCAAGCTGCCCGCCCGTGAGTGGATCGACGTCATCACGGCCGCCCATGACCTGGGCATCCCCACGACGTCGACGATGATGTACGGGCACGTCGACTCGCCGCGGCACTGGGTGTCGCACATCAAACTGCTGCGCTCCCTGCAGGAGCGCTCGGTGGAGCGCAACGGGCGGCGGGGCTTCACCGAGTTCGTGCCGCTGCCGTTCGTGCACACCAACGCGCCGATCTACCTCGCGGGTCTGGCGCGTACGGGCCCGACGGTCCGGGAGAACCGGGCGGTGCACGCCCTGGCCCGGCTGCTGCTGCACGGGCACATCGACAACATCCAGTGCTCCTGGGTGAAGCTGGCCGAGGACACCTGCCGGCAGTTGCTGCGCGGCGGGGTCAACGACGTGGGCGGCACACTGATGGAGGAGACCATCAGCCGGATGGCCGGCTCGGGTCAGGGGTCGTTCAAGACGATCACCGACATCCGCGCCCTGGTCGAGCCGACGGGGCGCCCACTGCGCCAGCGCACGACCCTCTACGGCGAGGTGTCCGAGGAACGGCGCCGCGTGGCCGAGGCCAGTGACGGTGTCGCCGCCAGCGTGCTGCGTCCGTCCCTGCCCCTGGTCTGAGGACGACGCGGGGGCGCGGCGCCGGGTCACGGCGCCGCGCCCCCCGGGGACGACCGGGGTCAGCAGGCTCCCAGGTTCTCCCAGGCGCCCCACTCGCCGGTGGTGCCGGGCTCGTCCTGCGTCCACCACTTGGCCCGGTAGGCCGCGCCGCCGTGTGTCACGGTGTCGCCCTGGGTGTAGGTGGTGCCCGAGGACCAGGCCGGGGCGTCGCAGTCCGCGGGGTCGCCGCCACCGCCGCCGTCCCCGGGGCCGGAGTCGGGGGCGTCGACCAGAGTGCCCTCGCGCGGGGCGTCGTAGGTGATCGCGTACTCGGTGCCGCCGATCCCGACACGGAAGTTCGAGGGCTGCGCGATCGGCAGCGCGTAACTGAGGGTGAAGTCCAGCGACCCCCCGGCGGGGATGCTCTGCCAGCTCGGGACGGTCAGCTCCACCCGGTGGAAGTCGCCGTCCAGGCCGCCCACGTTGTCGCCCCGGTCGTGCCCCACCTGCACATGGGTCAGGCCCATGCCGGACTGGTCGCTCATGGTGCCGGGCGCCGAGGTGCCGTAGTCGAAGGTGATCGTCGATCCCCCGGGGATGTCCCCGGCCGAGTTGTTGGTGACCGTCACGTCCGGAGTGATCGGGTAGTTGTTGTCGCCCAGGGCGAATCCACCGAAGTCCACGTCCACGTCGAGCACCTGTGCGGGCGCGGCGGTCTCGGCCTTGGCCGCCCCGTAGGGGCCCGCGTCGCTCAGCCGCTCGTGGAGGGCGGTGATCAGGGTGTCGCCCATCACGTACTGGCCCGCGTCGGCGTCGTAGGCGTAGTCGCCGGCCATCTCCCAGATCATGACGCCGCCGAGCCCGGTCTCGGCCACGTAGTCGGCCTTGGCGGCGGTGGTCCGGTCCGCGTCGCCCGACAGGAACGTGTTCGTCGCGGGGTTCCACCACCACTCGTTCTTGGTGGTGTCGTCCCAGTGGCGCTCGTAGGTGCCCACCAGTTCGTCGGTCACCCCGTAGTCGGCCGCGTAGTCGCCGACCACACCGTCCTCCAGGTTGAGCACGTGCCAGATCGGGTTCGCGCCGGCCGCGATGGCGCCACCGGTCACGGGGTCGCTGTCGTGCCAGAGGTTGTCGATGCCGTCCGCGCCGTCACCGCAGGGCACCGTGAGACCCGTGCCCGGCTGGCACTGGTTCTGGTCGGGCAGCGCGGCGGTGCCCCACAGCCCGTTCTCGCCTCCCTCGACGTCCTTCCAGCCCCGGGTGTAGAAGGGCAGCCCGAGGTTGATCCGGCCGGCCTGCATCGCACCGCGGAAGTAGTGGTGGGCCCAGTCGGCGTTGAGGTAGCCGATGCCGTCGTAGGCGCCGTAGACGTCCGACAGCTCGGGGTCGAGGCCGCTGTCGTAGAGCGCGCCGTTGTGCCCCACGAAGTGGTTCCACGTGCCGTGCAGGTCGTAGGTCATCATGTTGACGAAGTCCAGGTACCGCACGACCTGGTGGACCTCCTGGCCGCGCAGCAGCCAGCCGGAGGAGGGGACCGCCGCGGTCAGCTGGTAGTAGGTGCCGTCCTCGGCGGAGGCCGTGTCGAGCTTCTCGCGCAGCACGCGCATCAGCTCCTCGTAGCCCTCCCAGAGCAGGCCCCGGCGCTCGTCGGAGATCCAGTAGTCGTCCGGGCTCCCGGCGCCGTTGTTGGACGTGGCGTACTCGTAGTCGATGTCGAGGCCGTCGAACCCGTACTCGCGCACGAAGTCCACGGCCGAGTCGGCGAAGGTCTCGATTCCCTCGTGGTTCACACCGGTGGACGTGGTGGTCATCGAGTAGAAGCCGCCGGAGTCCACCCGCTCGCCGCTCGGGTCGAAGTAGCCTCCCGTCTCGGCCCAGCCGCCCACGGCCACCAGGGTCCGGACGCCGGGGTGGTCCTTCTTGAACTTGTTGAGCTGGTTGAAGTGGCCGCCGTAGGGGAACTCGGGGTCCGGTTCGAGGCCGGGGCGGTCCCAGGTCATCCCGGTGGCCGGGTTGTCGGGGCCGTCCGGGCCGACCGAGAGCCGGTTGTCGCCGTCGACGTGTCCGAAGGCGTAGTTGATGTGCGAGATGCGGTCCCAGGGGATGTCGTCGACGAGGTAGGTGGGCTGGCCGTTGGCGCCGTTGCGCCAGCTCGTGAAGTAGCCGATCACCCGCCGGTCGAGCCCGTTGGGCAGGATCTCGCGTCCGTCGGCGTCGTAGACGTCGCAGTAGGGGACGTCCACGCCCGGGGTCCGGTGGAGGCCGTCGGGGCGGCAGTCGGTCCCGGCCGCCGCCTCGGCGGGCGCGGCCACAGGGGCCTGCGGGGCGGCGTGCGCGGTCGGGACGGCGAAGAGGACGCTCGCGGCCACACACAGGCCTGCGGCGGCGGACCCGAGGGCACGGGCCCACCGGACCGGGCCGGTCCGTGGTCCGGGGGGAGGGAGGGAGAAGGGCATGGGGGAACCTTTCGCGGGGCGCGGCGGGCCGTCGCGGGCGCGCCGGGAGCCCGTCCGGGTCGGGACGGGTGGAGGGGGATCCGGTCTTCCTCGGAGCGGGGCCGGGCGGGACGTGCCGGGCCGTCGCGGGTGAGGGAGGGAGTGCGCTGCTGGGGTGCGGGAAGGCGGGGCGGAGCACCGGGTCGCGGTGCCCCGCCCCGGGAGTGGCGGCCCGTCACGGTCGGGAGTGCGGTGACGGGCCGCCGGGGGGCGGTCGGTGTCAGCAGGCGCCGACGGTCTCCCAGACGCCCCACTGGCCGGTGGTGCCGGGCTCCTCGCCCCGCGTCCACCACTTGGCCCGGTACACGGTGCCCTCGTGCGAGACCGTGTCACCGTTGGTGTAGACGGAGCCGGAGTCCCAGGCGGGGGCGTCGCAGTCCGCGGGCGGGTCGGTCGGCTCGTCGGTGGGCGGGTCGGTCGGCTCGTCCGTGGGCTGGCCGGGGCCGCTGCCCAGACGGGCGGAGATCGTCTCGGCGAACGCGTAGCCGTTGGTGGAGTCCCAGTTCACGGACCAGGTCATCACGCCGCCGATGGGCCCGTAGGGGGTCGTGGGCGTGAAGGAGCCGCAGTTGGTCCCGGCCTCCAGGCAGTCGAGCGCCTTGACGATCTCGGTCGGCGCCATGTGACCGCCGCCGGCGGCTGCGGGCGTCGCGGGCAGTCCCAGGCCGACCTGGTCCGGTCGCAGGCCCATCTCCAACTGGATGCAGGCCTGGGCGGCGACGAAGTCGGCGGTGCCCTGGCTGTAGACCTGGTCGTCGCAGCCCAGCATCGAACCGGAGTTGTAGTACTGCATGTTGACGATGGTCAGGATGTCGGAGATCTCCCTGGCGAGCTTGGGGTACTCGCGGTCAGGGCTCTGGAAGTCGATGGTCTGCGGCGCCATCGTCAGGATGAGGTCGGAGCCCGCCCGGGAGCTCAGGTCGCGCAGCGCGCTGCTCATGTACTGGGCGTTGATGCCGTGTTCGAGGTCGATGTCGATGCCGTCGAAGCCGTAGTCCTGCATCAGCGCGAACGCGGTGTCGGCGAAGTTCCGGGCCTGCGTTGCGTTGGTGACGGACACGTTCCCGAGTTCGCCGCCGACCGAGAGGATGACCTTGCGCCCCTCGGCCTGTACGGCCGCGATGTCGTCGCGGAAGGCCTGGTCGGTGTAGCCGCCCAGTTCGGCGCTGGCGAGGTTGAACGTGATACCGCCGTCGAGCGAGGGATGGTTGTCGGCGAAGGAGACCGCGACCAGGTTGTAGTCGCTGGGGACCTCGGCCAGGGTCAGGATGTTGGAGCCGTTGTCGAAGTTGTGCCAGTAGCCGGTCAGCCAGGGGGCGGACTGCTGGGCGCTTGCGGTGTCGGCCACGGGCTCTATCTCGGCGGCGGAGGGGGCGAACTGCCCGGCGCCGGCGACCAGCGCGGAGGCCAGGAGGGCGCCCGCGCCGATCAGGGCGGCGACGGTACCGCGTCGGCGGGGGGTGCGACGGTGTTCGTGCATGGGGGGCGTGCTCCTGTCATCGAGCGGGGAGACGATGCGTCGTTGTGGGGGAGGCGCGGAGGCCACGCTAATTGTTAGGAAACCTTAGAGTTGTGTTCCCGTTGCGTCAACGGAAATGGTAAAGAAAGTTGCCCTTTTCCTCGGGTCCGGCTCACCCGTTCGGCCCGGCCCCGCCGTCGCCCAGGTCCAGCGCCTTGCCCACGGACTGGAACACGTCGTGGTCGATGCGTCCCTCGCGGTACAGCGACTCCAGGGCGTCCCGGCGCGCCTGCGTGATCCGGTGGTGCGCCGCCAGGCGCCCCTCCCACCGCTCCCGCGCCGCGTCGCCCCCGTCCATCAGGGTCCGTGAGTGGTCCAGCCTGCGCGCGTACGCGCTCCGCAGCGAGTCGGCGCTCTCCTGGTCGATGTCCCCCGACGACAGCAGCTCCTCCACCTCGCGCAGGGCCGCCGCGTCCATTTCCACCTCGGCCGTCAGGTACTCCCGGTCGTGGGCGCCCTCACTCACCATGCCCAGGCGGCGCAGCAGCGCGGGCAGTGTCATCCCCTGGCCCACCAGCGTGCCCAGCACCACCACGCCCGCGACGAACACCAGCGCGCCGCGCTCGGTGAAGGGTTCCCCGCCCAAGGCGGTCGGCAGGGACAGCGCGATGGCCAGCGACACCGCGCCGCGCATGCCGCTCCACCCGATCACCGTCCGTTCCCGCACGTTCCCCAGGTCCACCCGCACGCCGGGGATCGAGCGCTGGACCGGGGCGACGGCGACCACCAACACCATCCGCAGGAGCACGGCGGCGGCCGTGACCGCCACCGCCACCCCGACCAGCAGCAGGAACGAGTAGGTGTGCGCCTCCACCGACGCCACCACCGCGTCCAGCTGCAGGCCCAGCAGCACGAACAGAGAGGACTCCAGCAGCGACACCAGGACCCGCCAGATCGTCCGGCCGTTCACCCGCACCCGCGGCGGTAGCAGACCCTCGCCGCGCGTGCCCAGGTAGAACCCGGCCACCACCGCGGCCAGTACACCGGAGAAGCCCGCCATCTCCGCGGGGACGTAGGCCACGAACGGAGTGATCAGCGTGACCATCAGGAGCAGGCTCGGGTCCTGCATCCGCGTCCGCGACCACGACACCGCCAGCGCCACGACGGCGCCGTAGGCCAGCCCGCCCGCCACGACCTTGACCAGCTCGACCGCGCCCCCGGTGACGGTCAGGGGGTGCGCCATGGCGGTGACGGCGAGGGTGAACAGGGTCAGCGCGACGCCGTCGTTGATGAGGGATTCGCCCTCCAGGATGGTCAGGACCCGGCGCGGCGTGCCCACGCGCTTGAGGATCGCCGACGCCGCCACCGCGTCCGTGGGTGCGATGGCCGCGCCCAGCGCGATCGCGGCGGGCCAACTCACCTCCGGCATGAGCCAGTAGACGATGCCCGCCAGCCCGAAGGCGGTCAGCAGGGTCGTCCCGACGGCCATGACGACGATCGGGCGGCCCTGGAGCCGCATGTCGCGGGGAGAGGAGAAGAACGCCGCGTTGTAGATCAACGGCGGGAGGAACACCAGGAGCACGACCTCGGGCGAGACCGAGACCGCCCGCGGCCACGGCAGCACGCCCAGGACCATCCCGAGCGCCACCAGCACGATGGCGTCCGGGACACGCAGGCGGCCGGCGAGCAGCCGCCCGCCGATCACCGCGAGCACGACCACCAGGCCCGCGACCACGTATCCCTCGACCGACACCCCCGCACCTCCGGGCACCAGGATGCCGGTCCCGCCCCGGAGCGTCGGCCCCGGCGCGCCCCAGCACCCAAAGTGAACCCCCGTGCGGCGTCACCCCAGGGGGTTGGAGGTGGGCGTTCCGCGCGCCGGGACCCCAAGGGGTTGAAGGTGAGCGGTTCAGCTCACTGGAACCACAGGGGGTCCATCCGGGCCAAAGCAGGAAGGGCCGCGCCGCAGGCGTCCGTTGAGGGTGGTGGCGGGCGACGGCGTGGGCACGAGCGGAGGCCCGAGGCAAGCACTGGGGTGAGGGGCGCGCCGGTGCCCGCAGGAGGAGTCTCCGCCGCCGGCGAGCTTGCGAGCCAGGCAGTAGCGACGACGAAGGACCCGGCGTCAAGCGCCCCTCACCGGACGGTGACGAAGTCCTCGGGGTCCCTCGGCGGCCGGTCCCGGGGCGGCTCGGCGGCGTGCCCGACCGCGACCGAACCCATGGGCCGCCACTCGGCCGGCACGTCCAGCACCTCGCGGACCACGTCGGCGCAGAACATCGTCGAGGAGATCCAGGCCGACCCCAGACCCTCCATGGCCAGCCCCACCAGCAGGTTCTGCACACCGGCGCCCATCGCCACGAGGAACATCGACTGCTCGGCCGCGGCCCGGCGCTCGTCGGGATAGGGATGGGCGCCGTCCGCGACGAGGAACGGCACCACGAGGTAGGGCGCGTCGCGGAGGACGTCGCCGCGCCGGGTGCGGCGGGCGATGGCCTCCTCGGAGAACCCGTCGGCCCTCAGGTCGCCCACCCACGCCTGGAGCATCGCGTCCAGCAGGCGCTTACGCGTGCGCGCCGACTCCACGAGCACGAACCGCCACGGCGTGGTGTGGTGCGGCGCGGGCGCCGTGACCGCCGTGGCGACGGCCCGGCGGACGGCGGCCGGGTCGACCGGCTCGTCCGTGAACGAGCGCACGGTGCGGCGGGCCGGGACGACGTCCCGTGAGCCGTACCGGAACAGGTCCGCGTCGGCCGGGCGCACGATGGCCGCCGCCCCCGGGCCGTCCTCTTCGGTGACCAGGTCGCCGAGCCCGCTGACGACCGCGACCGGGACCGCGCTCGTCTTGCCCTTGACGAGCTCCCCCGCGCCGGCGATCTCGTCGGCGACCGCGTTGACCGTGGCCTCCATCACGTTTCCGTGCGCGTCGGCGGTGCCGCGCAGGTCCTGGACCGGGACGACGCCGGCGGCCCCGATGGCCACGTCGGTCTGGCCCACCCGCCAGGGGCGGCCGAAGGTGTCGGACACGATCACCCCGACGCGCACGCCCAGGCGCTCGCGCAGCCCCGCGCGCAGCGCGCGGGCGGAGGCGTCGGAGTCCTCCGGCAGCAGCAGCACCGTGCCCGGCTCGACGTTGGAGGCGTCCACGCCGGCCGCGGCCATCACCAGGCCCTGACGGGTCTGCACGATCCGGGTCCGGCCCGCGCGGGCGACCACGCGCACGGTCTCGGCGTCGATGGCCTCCTCGCGGTCCATCAGGCGGGAACGCCCCTCGGCCTTGCTGACGATCTTGGAGGTGACCACGAGCACGTCGCCGTCGGCCAGCGGGGCGCCGGAGGCCGCCACGGCGTCGGCGACCAGGCCGACCAGGTCGTCGCCCTCCCGGACCTCGGGGATGCCGTCCAGCCCGCGGACGCTGACGCGGGCGCTCACCGGTCCTTCCCCGCGAGCTCGACGGCCAGGTCGACGGCGGCCCTGGCGATGGCCTCGGTCTCCTCGGGGCCGGTCATGTACAGCGGGCGCGAGCGGACCTCGATCCCCTCGACGGCCGTGCCCTCGTCGGCGTCGTCGACCAGCCAGCCGTCGAGCAGGTCCGAGCCCAGGTGCTCGGCGACCGCGCCCGCGGAGGTCTCCACGCCGATCGCGCTCAGGCAGGCGTCGGCCATACCGCGCACCGGGGCCCCGCCGATGATCGGGGAGACGCCCACGACGGTCTTGCCGGCCATGGCCTCGCGCAGACCGGGGACGTTGAGGACGGAGCCGACGCTGACGACCGGGTTGGACGGCGGCAGGATGACCGCGTCCGCCTCGGCGATCGCGTCGAGGACCCCGGGTGCGGGCTTGGCCGACTCGGCGCCCACGCTGACGATCTGCTCCGCGGGCAGGGCGGCGCGGTGTCGGATCCACCACTCCTGGAAGTGGATGGCGCGGCGTCCCTGGCCGTCGTCGACGACCACGTGCGTCTCGACCTGGTCGTCGGTCATGGGCAGGAGGCGCACCCCGGGCCGCCAGCGGTCGCACAGGGCCTCGGTCACCGCGGAGAGCGGGTATCCGGCCGCGAGCATCTGCGCCCGCACGATGTGGGTGGCGGTGTCCCGGTCGCCGAGCCCGAACCAGGTGGGCTGCATCCCGTAGGCCGCGAGCTCCTCCTTGACGGTGAAGGACTCGTCGGTGCGGCCCCACCCCTGTTCCTCGTTGATGCCGCCGCCGAGGGTGTACATCACAGTGTCCAGATCCGGACAGATCCTCAGTCCGAACAGGGTGATGTCGTCACCCGTGTTGCCGATGACGGTGATGCTGCTGCCTGTGGTGTGGTCTTCGGTGGCAGGAGCGTCCGTCCCCAGCGCGGCTTTGAGGCCGCGGAGGAAACGTGCGCCGCCGATACCGCCGGCCGGTACGACTATCCGCATGCGTCCAAGTCTGGCAGGCTGGTGGCGTGTATGGGTCGTCTGCCCCGCTGTGGGCGCGCGACACAGGTGTGACCGATCTGGTGGCGGGAGTTCGTGAACCCGGCCGCCCCGGCCGCCATCTCAATCCCGTCGACCGGTGCCCGGTGTCCCCAGGTTCTGTCCGGATCCGGTCGATGCCTCTGACCGACCGACCATATGCCAAGCTTTCACCGACGCGACGGCGAAGCAGCAGAGGGGAACCTCTCTTGAACATCGAAACACTAGACCGCCTGCGCCTGCCGGGGGCATGGGCACTGTTGGCGTCCACCGGGGTACTCATGCTCTCGGGGCTCATCCAGGTGATCGTGAGCTCCAGTGAGTGGGAGGGCAGCTTCGCCAGCGCGATGTACGGCGCCGGTGACGAGTACTTCTTCGGTGTCGGCGTCACCGTGCTCATCGCGGCCGCGGTGGCTCTGGTGGTGACGAGCCCCCGGACGCGTCCGTCCGCGTCGCCGGTCGTGCTGACCGCGCTCATCCTGACCGGCGTGGGCCTGCTCTTCTGCCTCATCGCCGTCATCTGCGGCTTCCTCGGATCGAGTGTGGGCCTCGGGCTGGCCCACTTCCTGCAGACGCTGTCGCAGGGGGCCGTGCTCGGCCTGGTCGGTTTCGCCGTCCTCCAGGTCTTCAACAACCCCGCACTGGTGCCCCGCCCGGTGCAGCCGCAGCAGCCGCAGTACGACCCGCAGCAGGCGGCCTACCCGCCCGTGACGGGGGCCCAGCAGTCCTTCGGTCAGCCCGGCTACCCCGTTCAGCCGGCCGCTGACCCGGCGCAGGCCGGCTACCAGGGCCAGGCCGCCGCGGACCCGAGCCAGACCGGGGCGGACCCGACGCAGACCGGTCAGCAGCAGGCCTACGGGCAGCAGTACGGGACCGGCGCCCAGCAGGCCTACGGCCAGCAGCAGGGCTACGACGCCGCGGCGCAGCAGCAGGTCGCGTACGGCCAGCAGTACGGGGCGGACGCTTCCGGTCAGCAGCAGGCCTATGACGCTGCGGTGCAGCAGCAGGCCGCGTACGGCCAGCAGTACGGCACGGGTGCCCAGCAGCCCTACGGCCAGCAGTACGGGGCGGACGCCTCGGGTCAGCAGCAGGCCTATGACGCTGCGGTGCAGCAGCAGGCCGCGTACGGCCAGCAGTACGGCACGGGTGCCCAGCAGCCCTACGGCCAGCAGTACGGGACCGACGCCTCGGCGCAGCCGCAGGGCGAGTACGCGGCGCCCTACGACCCCTCCCAGTACGCGCCGCAGGCCTACGACGCCGGACAGCAGAGCGCGGGCCCGGCCCAGAACACGGGTGAGCAGGCCGCCCAGGACGCCATTCAGTACGGCTGGTACCAGGGCGCGGACCAGGCGGGGCAGGCACAGGACACTCCGGCCGAGGGCGGAGTTGAACCTTTCTTTAACTCCGGTGAGAACAATGGCACCGAGGCGGCCGGGCACGGTGGCGGAGCCTACGGAGGCCAGTACGGCTCCGGCGCCGGCTACGGCTCTGACCAGCAGGGACAGGGCGGTACCGGGGGTCAGCAGAGCTGGTACGGCGGAGAAGAGCGGCGCTGATCCCGTACGGGGCTCCACGCCCCCGCCGCCTTGGAAGGCCGTGAATTGCGCGGTAATCCGCAGAACGGACATCGCGGAGCCGCCGTTGGCGGTTCGTTACATGATATTCAGTGGATTACCACGTAGGACGCTTGACTATCGGTCACGCGGCCACGTGTAATTTCAAGGTGGGATTCCACCCGGCCTGGGGGACGAAAAGGGCCGGGGACATCTATGGGGGGCAACAGGAGGTGCGCATGAGCGAGGTCATCCCGCTGGCGCACGGCTCGGACGAAGATCTGGGCTGGCAGGAACGTGCCCTGTGCGCGCAGACCGACCCGGAGGCGTTCTTCCCCGAGAAGGGCGGCTCGACCCGGGAAGCGAAGAAGGTCTGCCAGTCGTGCGAGGTACGTGCGGAGTGCCTGGAATACGCGCTGGAGCACGATGAGCGCTTCGGTATCTGGGGGGGACTCTCCGAGCGTGAGCGTCGAAGGCTCAAGAAAGCCGCCGGAGGGGATTTCGATTTCCTGGCGGACATGCTGTAGGAGCTGACGCGAAGACGCGCGTTCGGGCCATGAGCCCGGGCGCGCGTTCTTCATGTTCGGGGTGTTCATGGAGAACGTTCGCATTGCGCCCGATGACTCTCTGGTGCGAAATACCCGATATGGCCGAGCCGGGGTCGGCTGTGCCGAATAGGTCCGGAATGGTGCCGGGTGGCGTATCGTGATGTCCCGGCTCGCCCCGTCGGGCCGCCTCCGGCGCGCTCACGCGCCCGCCGACCGCGGGCCCGCGCGGCCGGTACCCGCACGGGCCCGGACACCGGTGCCCACCCCTTCTCCCGGAGAGAACCCACCACAGCCGTGCTTGACCAGGATTCCGCCCGACACGTCGTCACCGTGGTCGTCGTCAACCACGACGGCGCCCGCTGGCTGCCGGAGACCTTGGCGGCGGTCCGCGCGCAGACACGTCCTGTCCAACGCGTCGTGGCGGCGGACACCGGCAGTACCGACGACAGTCCCGACACGCTCGCCGAGTACCTGCCCTCCGACGCCGTCCTCGACCTGCCCGCCGACACCGGCTTCGGCGACGCCGTACGCGCCGCCCTGGAGCTGCCGCGCTCCACCACGCCCGTGCGCGGCTTCGACGACGACGCCACGGAGTGGATCTGGCTCGTCCACGACGACCTCACCCCGGAGCGCGACGCCCTCGAACACCTGCTGGCCGCCGCCGACCAGGACCCGCGTGCCGCCGTGCTGGGACCCAAGCTCCGCGACTGGTTCGACCGCCGCCGACTGATCGAGGCCGGCGTCACCATCGATGGCGCGGGCCGCCGCGAGACCGGCCTGGAGCAGCGGGAGTTCGACCACGGGCAGCACGACGGCAACCGCCAGGTCCTCGCCGTCTCCAGCGCCGGCATGCTCATCCGCCGCGACGTGTGGGACCGGCTCGGCGGCTTCGACCCCGCCCTGCCGCTCTTCCGCGACGACATCGACTTCTGCTGGCGCGTGGGCGGCGCCGGGCTGCGCGCGATCCTGGTCACCGACGCGGTCGCCTACCACGCCGAGGCCTCGGCGCGCCGCCGCCGGCTCATCACCGCCACCCGCAACCACCCCCGCCGGGTCGACCGGCGCCACGCCGTGTTCGTGCTCCTGGCCAACCTCCCCCTCGGCGGCATGGTCGCGGCGCTGCTGCGCAACTCCGTCGGCTCGCTGCTGCGCGTGCTGATGTACCTGCTCATCAAGCAGCCCGCCAACGCGCTGGACGAGGCGGCGGCGATCACCCTGGTGTACCTGCGGCCCTTCCGGCTGGCCCGCGCGCGCTTCCGGCGCCGCCGCGACCGCCGCCGCACCTACAGCGCCATCCGGCCGTTCCTCGCGCGCGGCGTGGCGATGCGCCAGTTCCACGACGCCGTCACCGGCCTGCTGTCGGGGGACCCGGTGGTCAACACTCCCGGCCGGCACCAGGCCGTGACAGCCGAGCCCGCACCCGACGGGGACGACGACACCCCCGACGACCGCAACGGGTTCGTCCGCCGCGTCCTGTTGCGGCCCGGACCGCTCCTGGTGGCGGGCCTGGTCGCGATCACCGTCGTGGCCGGGCGCTCCCTGCTGGTCGGCGATCTCCTCGCGGGCGGTGCCCTGCCCCCGGTCGCCGGCTCGGCCGGTGACCTGTGGTCGCTGTACCTGTCCGGGTACCCCGACAGCGGACTGGGCTCGGACGGGCCGGTCCCGCCCTACGTCGGGCTGCTCGCCCTCCTGTCCACCCTCACCCTGGGCAAGCCGTGGCTGGCGGTGACCATCGTCCTGCTGGGCTGTGTGCCGCTGGCCGGGCTGACCGCCTACCTCCTGGCCCGCGAGGTGCTGCGCTACCGTCCGGCCCGCCTGTGGATGGCCGGCGCCTACGCGCTGCTGCCCATGGCGATCGGCGCGGTCGCGCAGGGCCGTCTGGGCACCGCGCTCGTGCACGCGCTGCTGCCCGTGCTCGGGCTCCTGCTGGTGCGGGTGGTCTCGATGCCGCCGCGGCACTCGCGGCGTGCCGCCTGGGGCCTGGGCCTGACCCTGGCCGTGGCCACCGCGTTCGTGCCGATGGTGTGGCTGCTGTGCGCGGCGACCGGTGTGCTCGTCGCGGTCGCCTTCGCCCACCTGGGACGCCGCATCCACGTCAGCATCCTGCTGAGCCTGGCCCTGCCGGTCGTGCTGCTGATGCCGTGGTCGCTGGAGCTGGTGGTGCACCCCTCGCTGTGGCTGCTGGAAGCCGGTCTGCACCGGCCCGAGCTCTCCGATCCCGGCGCGGCCCCCTACGAGCTGCTCATGCTCTCCCCGGGCGGCCCCGGCGCCCTGCCGTTCTGGGTGACCTCGGGGTTCCTGGCCGCCGCCCTGTGCTCGCTGCTGCTGCTCCGCAACCGGATGCTCGTCGCCGCGGGATGGACCCTGGCCCTGTTCGGGATCCTCGTCGCCGTCCTCACCAGCCGGATCGTCGTCGAGCCGCACTTCGGCGGGCCGCCGGCGGCGGTCTGGCCGGGCGTGGCCCTGGCCTTCGCCGCCACGGCGGTCCTCCTGGCCTCGGCCAGCGCGGCCCGCGCGTTCGGCGAGATGGCCAAGGGGGAGGGGGCGGACGTCGGCCCCCTCCGGCGCTGGTTCGGGCGGGGCGGCCGACGCGTGTTCGCCCTCGGTGTCGCCGCGCTGGCCCTGGCCACCCCGGTCACCGCGGCCGCGCTGTGGATGTGGGAGGGCGTGGACGGCCCGGTCACCGCGCACTTCGCCCCCGTCGTCCCGGGAGCCCTGGAGACGCTCAGCGAGGACGGCACCCGGCCGCGCACCCTGGTGGTGACCCCTGACGGCGACGGCGGCGTGGACTACACGGTCGTGCGCGGTCGCGAGCCGCGGCTGGGCGAGGAGCGCATCACGCCTCCGCCGGAGACGCGCGCGGTCATCGACCGGGCCGTCGCCGAGCTGGCCGTGGGGCAGGGCGGCGACCAGCTCTTCGCCCTGGCCGACTACGGCGTCCAGTACGTGCTCTACCCGCGCCCCGACATCGCCGGGCCCTCCGACACCACCATGGTCGACACCCTCGACGGGACACCCGGACTGGAACGCCAGTCGCTGTCCGACCAGTACGCGCTGTGGCGGCTGAGGGACTCCGGCGGCGCGCTGCGGGTGGTGGACGAGGACGGCCTCGAAGCCGAGGCCCTGACCGTGCGGGGCCAGGCCGGCGACCTCACCGCCGAGGCCGCCCCCGGCGGCGCCGGGCGGCTGCTCTCCCTCGGTGAGCCCGCCGGCGGCGGGTGGCGCGCCACCCTCGACGGAACCGAACTGGCGCCGGCGTCCACCGAGCACGGAAACCAGGCGTGGGAGCTGCCCGTGGACGGCGGGCGGGTGCGCGTGTGGCACACCGACTACGTTCACACGGCCTGGCTGGTCACACAGGCCGTCCTGGTCGTGGTGGTGGCGGTCCTGGCCGCGCCCGGGGTGCGGACCGAGGAGGACGTGCGGCTCATCGAGTCCACGCCCACGCCGCGGCCCCGCCGCCCCGAAGGGCTGCGGCGATCGCGCCGGCGGCCGAGGCCGGGCCGGTCCAGGCCGGAGCGCGCGGGACGGCCGGACCGGTCGAGGGCGGCCCGGACCGGGACCGAGGTGCCGGAGCGGACGGGCCCGGACGGCCCGGACGAGGACGCGTCGACCGGTGCCCTGCCCGTCACCCGCGAGGGCGGGAGGCGGCGCGGCACCCGGGGCACCCGGCGGCGGAGCCGCCGCAGGGACGGGCGGGGCCGTTCCGGCGGCGGTACGAGCACCACCGTGAACGAGGGGGAGGAGTAGCCCGTGCGACTGATCGTGGAGAACCGCTTCGCGCTGTTCGGGCTGGTCGCGTTGGCGATGGTGACGATGCTGGGCATCGCGTACGTGATCCGGCCGGTGAGCGCCGTCCTGGGCGAGAGCGGGCCGGGCACGGTCCGCCCGGACCACTCCGTACGCGTGTGCCCGGCCCCGCACGAGGCCGACGACGACGGCGCCGAGAGCTCGATCCGGGCGTTCTCCCCCCGGGTGGACCGCGACGACGAGGGATCCCTGCGGGCCGAGCCGGTTCCAGCGGCGCGCGGTACCGGCGAGGACGCGGCGGTCGACGGCGACTCCGAGGACGCCGAGGGCACGGACGAGGACCAGGAGGACACCGACGAGGAGGCGGACGCCGACGAGGACGCCGCCCCGGACGCCGGCACCGACGAGGACGCCGGCACCGACGAGTCGGCCGAGGACGGGGCCGGCGGGGCTGCCGGCGGCCGGACCCTCGGCGAGGAACTCACCGAACCCGGCCTGCTGTGGCACGCCGACACCGGGACGGAGACCGATCCCGTCGCGCTCCGCGCCGAGGGTGCCCTCGCCTCCGGACTCGACGCCGCCCAGGTCACGGTGTCCGACGACGAGGTCACCGAGGTTCGCTGCCTGGAGCCCTCCATCGGCACCTGGTTCGCGCTGCCCGGCGGGAACGATCCCGAGGACGTGGTGGTGGACTCCCTCACGGCTCATCTGGCCAACCCCGAGGACTCACGCGCCACGGTCAGCGTGGACGTGTTCACCCTGGAGGGGCCCTCCTACTCCTCCGAGAGCCGGGGCATCGCCCTGGCGGCGGGCGAGTCCACCGCACTCGACCTGACCGAACTCGTCCAGAACACCGCCGCCATCGGTGTCCACGTGCGCACCAGCACGGGCCGTGTGGGCGCCGCGCTGCTGGCCGAGCACTCCTCCGGCGCCACCGACTGGGTTCCGCCCACCACGGACCCGGGGGTGGAGCACGTCATCCCCGGAGTGCTCGGCGGCGACGGCACCCGTCGGCTGTACGTGGCCGCGCCCGGTGACGAGGCCGCCGAGGTCCGCGTCCACGTCGTCGGTTCAGCCGCGTCGGAGGGCGAGGACACCGAGACCGATGAGGACGGGGGCGAAGGCGAACCGGAGGAGGCCGTCGGCACGGCGGAGGAGCCTCTGGTGCTCGACGTCGCCCCGGCCGCGTCGGCCTGGCTCACGCTGGAGACGGCTCTGGGCGGCGAACCCGGGACCGTGGTCGTGGAGTCCGACGTGCCCGTCGTCGTGGGAGCCATCGCCGAGATCGAGGACTCCGACGGCGACGTGGTCGAGACGGCCTACTCCGCCGCGGTCGGGCCACTGGCCTTCCCCCACGACACGACCGCCGTCCTGGCCAACGTCCCCGAGGACGTCGAGACGCAGCTGATCCTCGGTGCCGTGGACGCGGACGTGTCGGTGATCGCCACCCCGATCGGGGCCGACGGCACCCAGGGGGACGCGGTGAAGATCACCGTCGGCGCGGGCACCACGCGTACGTTCGGCTCGGAGGACGACGCGTGGGAGCGCCCGCCGGGGACCGACCCCGAGGACGCCTACGCGGTCCGTCTGGAGCTGTTGGAGGAGTCCGCGGGACCGGTCCACGCCGCCCGCGTGCTGCGCTCCGGGGAGGCGCTCAGCGTCGTGCCGGTGCACCCGGCACCGGTCCGTGTGGAGCTGCCGGTCGTCAGGGACAGCATGGTGGGGATCGTGCCTTAGGGCGTGTTCCGTGGATGCCGCCCGTCGCGAGCGGCGTTCCGGTGCGGCTGTCGCAAGACCGAAGAAGAAGGCGTCCCGGTGTGCGGCTGCGGCGCAGTCCTTTCCTCCGCGACCCGTGCTCGGGGCACCGGGAGTCCACTCGCGGCACCCAGCGGTCCCGCGGGCTGGGCGGCCTGCGTTGTCCCCCGGGGGCTGGAGGCACGCGTTTGTTGTTCAACCGCCTCCGGGGGTGCGGCTCCAGGCGGGTACGACGAGGGAGCGGCGCACGGCAGCGGGGATGTGGATCAGCTCTCGGGGTCGACGGACTCCGGCTCCACCCCCAGGAGGTTGGCGACCTCCTCGACCACGGTCTCGTGGACCAGGAGGGCCATCTCCTCGGGATCCTTGGTGCGGATCTCGACCGGACGCCGGTAGACCACGATGCGGGCACGGCCCGCGGGATCGGTGTCCAGGCGTGAGAAGGGGATCGCTTCGGGCGGCCGGTCGCCGAGCGGGATCGGGGGGACGTCCTCGACGAGGAAGTCGACGTTGGCCAGCTCCCGAGCCCACAAGCGCTCCAGGCGTTCGACCGCGTCCAGGACAAGGTCGTCGAAGGCCTGCGCTCGGCTACGGAACACCGGCAGGTCAGAGGGCACGAGAGGACCGCGGATGCCTCGGCCGCGGCGGTCCCGGCGCCGCACTCGGTCTGGTTGGCCACTGGAAAGGCGCACTCGTCGCACACTTCGAGACTAAGCCATCCCGGGCCCCGCGCGTAGTCCCATCCGTCTCGAACGTGGACTCGTGCCGGAGGCGGCGACACGGGGCCGTCCCGGCACTGCGCCGGGGCAGGGCCGCCGCATGGTGCGGACATGACCCGAAACGGCCCAGTTCATGGCACGAAGCTGGCGTGTCCCTCGGTAAGGGCATACAGTCAGGGGCTGTGAGCCCAGTTCGACGCTGCTCCCGTACCGCGTGCAGACAGCCAGCCGTATTCACGCTCACGTACGTCTACGCGGACTCGACTGCCGTCCTCGGCCCGCTCGCCGCCTACGTTGAGCCGCACTGCTACGACCTGTGCGCCATGCACGCGGAGCGGCTGACCGCCCCGCGCGGGTGGGAGGTCGTACGCCTGCCGGTGGAGACCTCGGGTGGAGGCCCCGGGAGCGACGACCTGGAGGCGCTGGCCGACGCCGTACGTGAGGCCGCGCGCCCGCCGGCGCGCCGTGAGCCCGCCGACGCCGTCGGCGAGGGCTCCGAGACCCTGCGCCGCGGGCACCTGCGCGTGGTCCGCTCCGACCCCGGCCGCGGTGAGCCCGGCCCGCCCCGCAGGCCCCGCGACTGACCGGACCGGCGCCGTCGCCGTCGGTGGTGCCCCTGGGGGGCCGCGGTGACCGCTTGCTAGCTTTGTAGCGCGCGTGGACCCGTCCGCGCGTGGGACCGAATCTGGAGCAGAACCGACGGGCCGGAGCAGACGTGGCTGATCTCGGAAGCATCTTCAAGGCGTACGACGTGCGCGGGGTGATCCCGGACACCTTCGACGCGGGCATCGCCCGCGCCATCGGAGCCGCCTTCGCGCACGTGGTCGGCGGCCCCGCGGTCGTCGTCGCACACGACATGCGCCCCTCATCGCCGGAGCTGGCCACCGCCTTCGGGGAGGGCGTCACCTCCCAGGGCGTGGACGTGGTCTTCGCCGGCCTCGGCTCCACCGACCTGCTGTACTACGGCTCGGGGCAGCTCGACCTGCCCGGAGCCATGTTCACCGCCAGCCACAACCCCGCCGAGTACAACGGCATCAAGATGTGCCGGGCCGGTGCGGCGCCCATCAGTGCCGACACCGGACTCGACGAGATCCGCCGACTCGCGGAGAAGGGGGTTCCCGCCTACGACGGCCCCGAGGGCTCGGTCACGGAGAAGGACCTGCTGCCCGGCTACGCCGCCTACCTGCGCGACCTGGTGGACCTGTCGGGCATCCGCCCGCTCACGGTCGCCGTGGACGCGGGCAACGGCATGGGCGGCCACACCGTCCCGGCCGTGCTGCAGGACGGCGGCCTGCCGCTGGAGATCCTGCCCCTGTTCTTCGAGCTGGACGGCACCTTCCCCAACCACCCCGCCAACCCCCTCGACCCCGACAACCTGGTCGACCTCCAGGCCAGGGTGCGCGAGTCCGGCGCCGACATCGGCCTGGCCTTCGACGGCGACGCCGACCGCTGCTTCGTCATCGACGAGCGCGGCGAGGCCGTGCCGCCCTCGGCCATCACCGCCCTGGTGGCCGCACAGGAACTGGAGCGCGAGCCCGGGGCCACCATCATCCACAACCTCATCACCTCGGCCGCGGTCGCCGACATCGTGCGCGAGCGCGGCGGTGTCCCCCTGCGCACCCGCGTCGGCCACTCCTTCATCAAGGCGACGATGGCCGAGACCGGCGCGATCTTCGGCGGCGAGCACTCCGCCCACTACTACTTCCGGGACTTCTGGAAGGCCGACACCGGTATGCTCGCCGCCATGCACGTCCTGCGGGTCCTGGGGACGGACGACCGTCCGCTCTCCGAGATCACCCGGGAGTACTCGCGCTACGCGGCTTCCGGCGAGGTCAACTCCAAGGTCGACGACGCCGCCGGGCGCATGGCCGCGGTGCGCGCGGCCTTCGAGGGCCGTGAGGGCGTCACGGTCGACGAACTCGACGGGATGACCGTCGCCCTGCCGGGCGGCGCCTGGTTCAACCTGCGCGCCTCCAACACCGAGCCGCTGCTGCGGCTCAACGTCGAGGCGGCCGACGACGCCGGGGTCGCCGCGCTGCGCGACGAGGTCCTGTCCATCGTCCGCGCCTGACCGGGCATCATGGAGGGACGGGCGCGGACCGCGGCACTCCGCGCCCGTCCGGCGCCGCCGGTACCACGGCCCTGGCCCGACGGCTTGGGCACCACACGAGGAACGAGAACGATGAGCACGAAGATCGACGACTGGCTGCTGGAGATCCTGGCCTGCCCGCAGAGCCAGGCCCCGCTCCGCCACGATCCCGAGACCGACGAGCTGGTCTGTGACGAGAGCGGCCTCGCCTATCCCATCAGGGACGGCATTCCGGTCCTGCTGGTCGACGAGGCCCGAAAAATCGGTTGAGGTCCGAGGGAACGTCGCGGACGTTTCCGCAGTCATATCGGGAGCGACAGGGGACGAGGCGTCCTTTTCGGACGTGAGGGACCGCGCCGCGGTATTCCCCACAACCCGTACCCTGGTGCTGCGCCCCGCCAAGACGACCTCCCTGGAGGACACAGATGCCCGGTCCCGAACCGCTTCGGCCGAGCGACCCCGTATCGTTCGGTGAGTACAGCGTGACCGGACGCCTCGGTAAGGGTGGTCAGGGTGTCGTCTATCTGGCGGAGGCCCCCGACGGCGAGGAGTTCGCGGTCAAGGTCCTCAACGACCAGTGGTCCCAGGACACCGACCTGCGCAAGCGGTTCGAGAAGGAGGTCCGTGCCGCGCAGAAGGTCGCGTCCTTCTGTACCGCCGCGATCATCGACGCCCAGCTCGACAGCGACCCGCCCTACGTGGTCAGCGAGTTCGTGCCGGGCAAGGACCTGCAGGAGACCATCGCCAAGGGCGCCACCCAGAAGGGCTCGCGCCTGCAGCGCCTGGCGGTCTCCACCGCGACCGCGCTCGTGGCCATCCACAAGGCCGGGATCGTCCACCGGGACTTCAAGCCCGGCAACGTCCTCCTGGGCCCGGACGGGCCGCGCGTGATCGACTTCGGTATCGCCCGGGTCGACGACGGTACGGCCACCATGACCAACTCGATCGTCGGTACGCCCTCCTACATGGCTCCCGAGCAGATCGAGGGCCGCGGGATCACCGACAAGTGCGACATCTTCGCCTGGGGCTGTGTCATCGCGTTCGCCTCCACCGGCAAGGCGCCGTTCGGCGCCGACACCGTGCCAGCGGTGGTGCACCGGGTCGTCAGCGCGCCGCCGGAGCTGGACGGCATGGACGAGGACCTGCGCCCGATCGTCGAGTCCTGTCTGGACAAGAACCCCGACAACCGTCCCAACGCGCAGACCCTGCTCATGCGCCTGCTGGGCCACGACGGTCCGGCGGGCGACTCCGACGCCGACGACGCGCTCAAGCAGGGGGAGCGGATCGCCCAGACGGGGCTGATCACCGGCGGTCAGACGCCGCCCATGCGGCCCCAGGGGCCCCCGCAGCCGCCCCACCTCCAGCAGCACGCCACCGGCGGGCACCCGCCGATGACCTCGGACCCCCGCATGGGCCAGCACCCGGGGATGTCCAACCCGCGGCCGGGCCAGATGGGCCACCCCATGAGCTCCGACCCCCGCCACGGGTTCGGCGGCCACCCGGGGGTCTCCAACCCCCGCCCCGGTACCCCGGGCATGCCCGGCGTGCCCGGAGCCCCGGGGGGCTACCCCCAGCAGCGGCCCGTGCCGCCCGCGGCGCAGCACGCGGGCAACCCGCTCGCGACGGGGATGAACCCCAACCAGGCCTTCTCCCGCCCCGGCATGCAGCAGCCCATGCCGCGCCCGGTCGAGCAGAACTCCGTCCTCCAGCAGAGCTGGGTCATTCCGGCGGTCCTGATCACCATCGTGATCCTGCTGCTCCTGCTCCTCATCATCTGGCTCGCCTAGGTTCCACGTCCCGCGCCCCCCGCCGCAGGCCGCGGAGGTCCGCACCCGTGGCCGGACCCTGGGGCCGTGTGCGCCTCGGCGCCGGCGCGCCGCCCGGGCGGCTCAGACGCGCGTGAGCGCCTGCATGGAGCGCGAGAGGGCCTCGTCGACGAGGTCGCGCACTTGGGGCCACCGGTCGTCCGCGCAGTCGGTGGGGATCACGGTGACGCTGTCCTCCCCGGTCATGTCCAGGGCGTCGCGCACGCCGTCGGCGGTGGCCAGGCGGGCGTTGGCGGTCACCGCGAGCACGCCGGTGCGCGGATGGCCGATCTCCTGGACGACCACGGCCAGGGTCAGGGAGGCGTCGCCGACCACCAGCTCCAGGACCGTCCACCAGTGCGCGGCTCCCGGGGTGAGCACGGTGGGGGCCGCCGCCGCGGCCCCGACGGCGTCCGCGGTCGGAGCGTCCGCGCCCCCCGAGTGCACCGAGGCGCGGGCCTCGGGATCCATCGAGCGCAGGATCAGCGCGACCGACTCCGCGCGTGTGTGGAGGTAGTCCTGGAGCCGTCTGCGCAGCACCGCGGCCAGCGGTGGAATCGCCGACCGCGGCTGGGGCACGGCGTCGGGGGTCCAGCTCAGCTCGTCGCGCAGGGCACCGGTCACCAGGCGGGCGAACCGGCTCACCAGGGTGGCGAAGGCGTCGTCCGGCCGGGCCGGCTCCGAGGCCGGGTCCGGCAGCAGCGGTGGGAAGTCCGCGCGGCGCAGGACCAGGGACGCCAGGACCCACGGCAGCACCCACGGGGACCGGTCGCGGGGCGTGTGCGACTCGTCCAGCTCGGACAGCACGGCCACGCACTCGGCGTAGGTGTGGGCGGCCCGCACCACCGGGTGCGCCGGGAGCGCGGCGGCCTCGGCCAGGCGGCGGGCCCGGTCGGCGCCGAGCGTGCGCCGGGGCGAGCGCGAGGCGCAGTCCTCGGGCAGGGAGGCGGCGTCGTGGTTGAGCTCCTCGACGACCTCGGCGGTCACCGGGCGCCCGGACATCCGGTCGCCGGAGGCGGATTCCAGCAGCGCCTCCAGGGCGGGACCGCCGCCCATCTGCCGGACGCGGCTGCGCACGGACGCTCGCCGCGCGGCTCCGCGGGCGTCACGGGACTGGCCCTGGCGGTGCTGTGCCCAGATCGCCCGGAGCCGGTCAACGTCCATGAGGTCATCGCGCACGCGCTCCGGGAGACGGTCCGGGGCAGCGCTGCCGCTAAGGGTATCCACGTGAGAATCCGTAGCCCGTGTGCTCCACGCCAAAACCTGTCGCGGGGGCCCATCTGTGGCCATGACCGGTCGCGCACGGCTGTCAACCCTGAGTCGAGTCCGGCGTCGGGGTCGCCGAACCCCTGCTGGTAGGGCGGGTGGGGCCCGTGGTGCCGATCGGTGGCGACGGCCTCCGCGGCGCCGGCTCAGCGGCGCCGGTCCTGCAGGAGCCGCATCGCCTTCTGCTTGTCGAAGTCCAGGGCGCGGGCGGGCGCGGCCGCCAGGCGTCCGAGCCGCTCGCCGTGGTCGCGTACGCGCGCCAGCACCTCGGGTTCGGCGAGCACGCGCAGGGCGAACGCCAGCGCGGCCGGGGGGATGTCGAACTCGCGTTCCAGCTCCAGGCCGGTGGCGATCGTGCGGAGGTCCTCCTCGGTGAACCTGCGGTGCCGGTGGCCGCGGCCCGTCGGCTGCTCCTGTGTGCGGGGCAGCAGTCCGAGTCCCTCGCGGTAGCGCAGCATGCGGGCACTCGTGCCGACCCGCTCGGCGGCCGTCGAGATCGGTACGGGCCCGGCCGTCCAGGCGGAGCGGTCGGGTGTGCGCGGGGCGTCGTCGCGGGCGGCCATGAAGGCGACACTAATCGAAACCCGAGACCAAGGTGGGCAAAGCTGACACCTGATTGTCAGCTTTGTGCCGTGGCGCTCTGTGCGGCTCTAGAATCGTGGCGCAACCACGATGACGAGTGAGGAACGCATGGCTTTCGACTTCAAGGTCGCCGATCTGTCCCTGGCCGAGTTCGGCCGCGACGAGATCCGGCTCGCCGAGCACGAGATGCCCGGGCTCATGGCCACCCGCGCCGAGTACGGGGACAGCAAGCCGCTCAGCGGCGCGCGCATCATGGGCTCGCTGCACATGACCGTTCAGACCGCCGTCCTCATCGAGACCCTGGTCGCCCTGGGCGCCGAGGTGCGCTGGGTCAGCTGCAACATCTTCTCCACCCAGGACCACGCCGCGGCCGCCGTCGTGGTGGGCCCCGACGGTACTCCCGACGACCCCAAGGGCGTCCCCGTCTTCGCCTGGAAGGGGGAGACGCTGGAGGAGTACTGGTGGTGCACCGAGCAGGCGCTCACCTGGCCCGGCGCCGAGGGCCCCAACATGATCCTGGACGACGGCGGCGACGCCACGATGCTCGTCCACAAGGGCGCCGCCTACGAGAAGGCCGGTGCCGTGCCGGACCCCTCCACCGCTGACAGCGAGGAGTTCGCGGTCGTCCTCGGCCTGCTCCAGAAGAGCCTGGCGGCCGACTCCGGCAAGTGGACCAAGATCGCCGCCGGCATCCGCGGCGTCACCGAGGAGACCACCACCGGCGTGCTCCGCCTCTACGAGATGCAGCGCGACGGCACCCTGCCGTTCCCGGCGATCAACGTCAACGACTCGGTCACCAAGAGCAAGTTCGACAACAAGTACGGCATCCGCCACTCGCTGCCCGACGGCATCATGCGCGCCACCGACGTCCTCATCGGCGGCAAGGTCGCCGTGGTCTGCGGCTACGGCGACGTGGGCAAGGGCGCGGCCGAAGCGCTGCGCGGCCAGGGCGCCCGCGTGATCGTCACCGAGATCGACCCGATCAACGCCCTCCAGGCGGCGATGGACGGCTTCCAGGTCACCACCCTGGAGGACGTGCTGGACACCGGTGACATCTTCATCACCACCACCGGCAACTTCAACGTCATCATGGCCGACCAGATCACCCGGATGAAGCACCAGGCGATCGTCGGCAACGTCGGCCACTTCGACAACGAGATCGACATGGCCGGCCTGGCGAAGGTGCCCGGCGTCACGAAGAAGGAGATCAAGCCGCAGGTCCACGAGTGGACCTTCGAGGACGGCACGTCCGTGCTGGTGCTCTCCGAGGGCCGCCTGCTCAACCTGGGCAACGCCACCGGCCACCCCAGCTTCGTGATGTCCAACAGCTTCACCAACCAGGTCATCGCGCAGATCGAGCTGTTCACCAAGCAGGAGGAGTACCCGGTGGCCGTGTACACGCTGCCCAAGATCCTCGACGAGAAGGTCGCGCGCCTGCACCTGGACGCCCTGGGCGTCAAGCTGACCACGCTCACCAAGGAGCAGGCCGACTACATCGGCGTGGACGTCGCCGGCCCGTACAAGGCCGACCACTACCGCTACTAGCAGTCGGGTGGACATGACCGAGCCCTCACACGAGGTGGCGGACCTCGGCCTCGCGGAGGCCGGGGTCCGCCGGGTTGACTGGGCCGAGCGCTCCATGCCGGTTCTGCGCAGCGTGCGCGAGCGCTTCGCGGCCGAGCGGCCGCTGGAGGGCCTGCGCATCGCCGCCTGCCTGCACGTGACCGCCGAGACCGCGAACCTGCTGCGCGCCCTGCGCGCGGGCGGCGCCGAGCTCGCCCTGGCCGCGTCCAACCCGGTGTCGACCCAGGACGACACCGCGGCCGCGCTGGTGGCCGAGTACGGGGTGTCGGTCCACGCGTGGGCGGGCATGGACCCGGTCGCCTACGACCGCAACCTCGTCACCGTGCTGGAGACGCGTCCGCACCTGTTGCTGGACGACGGGTGCGACCTGGTCAACACGGTCCACTCCGACCGCCCCGACCTGCTGGAGGGCATCCTCGGCGGCTGCGAGCAGACCACCACGGGTGTCATCCGGCTGCGCCGGATGAGCGCCGAGGGCGAACTGCGGCTGCCGATGGTCGCCGTGAACGACACCGCGACCAAGCGCATGTTCGACAACCGGTACGGCACCGGGCAGTCGACCATCGACGGCATCCTGCGGGCCACCAACGCGATGCTGGCGGGGCGCACCGTCGTGGTCGCGGGCTTCGGGTACTGCGGTCGGGGGCTGGCCGAGCGGGCCCGCGGCATGGGTGCGCGCGTGGTGGTCACCGAGGTCGACCCGGTCAAGGCCCTGGACGCGGTGATGCAGGGCTACACCGTCATGACGATGGCGGAGGCGGCTCCGGTCGGGGACGTGTTCGTCACCGTCACCGGCAACCGGGACGTGGTCGGCGCCGAGCACCTGGAGCGGATGAAGGACGGCGCGATCCTGGCCAACTCCGGCCACTTCGACCTGGAGATCGACCTGGCCGCGCTCGACGCGCTCGCCGTCACGGTCAACCGGGGCGTGCGCGAGCAGGCCGACGAGTACGTGTTCGCCGACGGCCGCCGCGTCCTGCTGCTGTCGGAGGGGCGCCTGGTCAACCTGGGCGCCGCCGAGGGGCACCCGGCCGCGGTGATGGACCTGTCCTTCGCGGTGCAGGCCCTGACCACGGAGTGGCTGGCCCGCTCGCACGCCGAGCTGGCCCCGGGCGTGGTGGACGTTCCGACCGAGACCGACACCGAGGTGGCCCGGCTCGAACTGGCCGAGCTGGGCGTGAGCATCGACGCCCTCACCGCGGGCCAGGAGGCCTACCTCAGCTCCTGGCGGCCCTGAGGGCCGGGCGGGAGCCCGGTATCCGCACCCGTGCCGGCCCCGGGTGCGGGTACCGGTGTCAGTACCGGGGCCGTTGCGAGGTGTCCAGGTGGCGCCGCCGGCGCTCGGCCAGGACGGCGGCCAGGAAGTAGGGCGGGGTCGTGCCGGGCGGCGGTGGCGGGCTGATCTGGGACGCCACCTGGTCGGCCAGGCGGGCACCCATCTCGTGCCGGGTGTGCTCGGCCAGCTCCTGGTAGCGCAGCACGTACTGGCGGGCGGCCGCGGCGGTCTCGTCGGCCAGCCCGGACAGCTCGGCGCCGGCCGCCCACCCGGCCAGCTGCGGCGGCATCGGGACGTGCTCGGCCCGGCGGCGCCCGGTGCGCTCCTCCACGACCATCGTCCCGGCCACGAAGTCGCCGACGCGGCGGCCGTCCCGGTTGATCATCGAGGTGATCAGCGCGATCACCCCGGTGAACATCCAGATCTCCACGAACCCCGCCAGGGCGCGTCCCAGCGCCTGGCGGAAGCGCTCGGGGGAGCCGTCGGTGCCGACCACGCGCAGACCCATGGCCATCTTGCCGAGGGAGCGGCCGCGGGAGATGGTCTCGAACGCCGTCGGGTAGCCGACGAGGATCAGGACCACGCCGGCGAGGGAGACCGCGCTGGTGGCGGCCACGTCCACGCCGAAACTCATCCAGGCCACCAGGACGATCAGCACGGCCAGGGCGATCAACTGGACGAGGGCGTCGATGGCGATGGCCGCGGCCCTCGTGGCGAAGCCGGCGGGCCTCAGGTCGAGGACCACCGCATCACCCGTGACCAGCGGGGTGACGCCGTAGACGTCGCCACCGGTCTCACCGCCTCCGGGGTAGGACACCAGCACACGCTCCCTTGAGGGCCGACTGCAACCGTCCACTCGACATTACCCGGCACTCATCAGGCACGTTCGCACCGGCGGTCACGGGCGGGGGACGATCCAGTAGGGTCCAATGCGTGGATATCGACGTCTTCGCCGCGGCGCACGCCCGGGAGTGGGAACGGCTGGACGACCTGGTGCGCAGGCGCCGGTCGCTGCGGGGCGCGGAGATCGACGAACTCGTCGACCTCTACCAGCGGGTGTCCACGCACCTGTCGGTCGTGCGCTCCTCCGGGCAGGACCCGGCCCTGGTGGGCCGGCTGTCGACGCAGGTGGCCCGGGCCCGGTCGGCGGTGACGGGCGCGCACGCGCCCGCCTGGCGCGACGCGGCGGGATTCTTCACACGGGTGTTCCCCGCGGTGCTCTACAGGCTGCGGTGGTGGTGGATCGGTGTCTCCGCGGGCACGCTGCTGCTGTCGACGGCCGTGGCCGTGTGGATGGTGGCCGATCCCGACGTGATGCACGCGGTGGGCACGCCGGAGGAGATGGCCCGCTTCGTCGAGCACGACTTCGCCAACTACTACGTGGAGAACCCGGCCGGATCGTTCGCGGCCCAGGTGTGGACCAACAACGCGTGGGTGTCGGCACAGGCGATCATCTTCGGCGTGGCCTTCGGGCTGCCGACGCTGTACGTGCTGGCGATGAACGGGGTCAACCTCGGGTTCGCGGCGGGGATGATGATCGGCCACGGCCGGGGTGAGCAGTTCTTCGGGCTGATCCTGCCGCACGGCCTGCTGGAGCTGACGGCGGTGTTCGTGGCGGGCGGTGTCGGCCTGAAACTGGGCTGGACGATCATCGCGCCGGGCGACCGCACGCGCATGCGCGCCCTGGGGGAGGAGGCCCGGGCGGCCATCGCGGTGGCCCTCGGGCTCGTGGTGGTGCTGTTCGTCTCGGGCCTCATCGAGGGCTTCGTCACCGGGTGGGTGCACACCACGTGGCTGCGCATCGGCATCGGCGTGGTCGCCGAGGCGCTGTTCCTCGCCTACGTGTTCACAGTGGGACGCAAGGCCCACATGGAGGGCGAGACGGGCGACATCAAGGACGCCCCGGCCGCCGTCCCGGTCGGCTGAGCCCCCGCCGGGGAGCGCTGGGCACGGCCCTCGCCTCACCCCCGTGGCGTGTATGACAGTCTGTATTACACTGGCCGCATGGTGATGATCAGTTTTCGACCCGATGAGCGGACCGAGCAGGAGCTGCGGGAGCTGGCGGCCGGACGCGACCGGTCGACGGTTCTCAGGGAGATCATTCACGAGGCCTACATGGAGCGCCAGTACGCCCAAGCCCAGGCGGATGCCGAGCGGCTGAGACACGACGAGGCGGACCGGGCCGAACTCGCGCGGATCGCCGAGGAGATGGGCGACTCGGATGCGTGGTGACCTCTATCGTCTCCGTGCCGACAAGCGAGCCTTGGGCCATGAGCAGCGCGGCCCTCGGTACTGCGTGGAACTCCAGGGGCCCTTCAACCTGTCCACCGTCGTCGTGGCGCCCACCTCGACCAGTGCCGGACCAGCGCTGTTCCGGCCCGAGATCAAGTTGGCGGACGGCACCACCACCCGGGTGCTCGTCGACCAGATGCGCTCTGTGGACCGGCAGATCCGCCTGGGGGACTTCGCCGGGAGGCTGGAGCCCGGCGAACTGGACGAGGTGGATCATGCCTGCCGTCTCGTCCTCGGCCTTCTCTGAGCCGACGGACCCGCCGGTGCGGGCCCGCACCGGCGGGACAGCACCTACAGCCGTCCCTGGGCCTTGAGGTTGATGTAGGCGTCGGCCAGGGCCGGGGCGATGTGCTCGGGGTCGGCGTCGACCACCTCCACGCCCAGCCGCCGCAGCTCCGCGGTCACCCGGCGGCGCTCGTCGAGCGTGCGCTCGGCGGACCCGGCCCGGTACACCGCGTCGGCGCTGCCCCGCTCCTCGGCCATGGCGTCCACGGCCGGGTCGCGGACCGCCGCGACCATGAGCAGGTGACGGGAGGTCAGCGCGGGCAGCCGGGGCAGCAGCCCCTCCTCCAGTGAGGCGGCGTTGAGGTCGGTCAGCAGCACCACCAGCTTCCGGGCCCGGCCCTGGGTGCCCAGGATCGTCCCCACCAGCCCCGACGGATCCGATTCGACCAGCTCCGCCTCCAGCGGCGCCATCGCCTCCACGATCCGTCCCACCTGGCTGCCCTTGCCCGAGGAGCGCACCTGCGCCCGCGTGCGCCGGTCGTAGGCCAGGAAGTCCACCCGGTCGCCCGCCTTGCCCGCCAGCGCGGCGAGCAGCAGCGCGGCGTCCATGGCGTGGTCCAGACGCGGGGTGTCGCCCACGCGCCCCGCCGACGTGCGACCCGTGTCCAGCACGATGAGGATGCGCCGGTCGCGCTCGGGCCGCCAGGTGCGCACCACCACGCCGTCGCCCCGGGCGGTCGCGCGCCAGTCGATGGACCGGACGTCGTCACCGGGCACGTAGTCGCGCAGCGAGTCGAACTCGCTGCCCTGCCCGCGCACCATCGCGGTGTGCTGGCCCTCCAGCTCCCGCAGCCGCGACAGCTTTCCCGGCAGGTGCCGACGGCTGTGGAACGGCGGCAGCGTCCGAACCGTCCACGGCGCCGACAGCGTCCGCTGACGCCCCGCCAGCCCCAGCGGGCCCACACTGCGCACCGTCAGCCCCGCGGCCCGGGCGTCGCCTCGGCGTGTGGGCGTCAGCGTCGTGGTCACGCGGCGCCGCTCGCCCGGGTCCACGCGCAGCGGGCGCGAGCGGGGCTCGGCGTGCGCGCTCGGCGGCCAGGCGTCGCGCACCGACCCCCGCAGGTGTCGCCTCGACGGGTTGGCCACTGTCACGGACACCGTCGCGGAGTCGCCCAGCCGCAGCGAGGTGTCGCCCTCCCGCGCCAGCCGCAGAGCCCTGGGGCTCGCGGCCAGCAGCACGTCCACCGCGATCAGAGCCACCAGCAGGCCCGACGCGACCGCCGTCACGACCGCTCCCAGGTCGCCCGAGATCGCCACGGCCGCCGCCGCCACGAGGGCCACGATCACGGCGCGGCCGGTGACCACCATCAGCGGGGCACCGGGACGGAGGCGAGCACACCGTCCAGGATTCCGTCGCTGGTCGCGCCCTCCAGCTCGGCCTCGGGCCGCAGCGAGATCCGGTGCCGCAGCGTCCCCTTCGCCAGCGCCTTGACGTCGTCCGGTGTCACGTAGTCGCGGCCCGTCAGCCACGCCCACGCCCGGCTGGTGCGCAGCAGTGCCGTGGCACCGCGGGGCGAGGCGCCGAGCTGCAGGGACGGCGACATCCGCGTCGCCCGGCACAGGTCCACGATGTACCCCAGCACTTCGGGGGCCACCCGCACGCGCTCGACCGCCAGACGTGCCGCGTGCAGCTCCGCGGCCCCGGCCACGGCGCGCACACCGGCACCGGCCAGGTCGCCCGGGTCGAACCCCTCCGCGTGGCGGCCCAGCATGTCCACCTCGGCGGCGCGCTCGGGCAGGGGGATGGTCACCTTGAGCAGGAACCGGTCCAGCTGTGCCTCCGGCAGCGGGTACGTGCCCTCGTACTCGACCGGGTTCTGCGTGGCGGCGACCATGAACGGCTCCGGCAGCGCCACCGGGCGCCCCTCGACCGTCACCTGGTGCTCCTCCATGGCCTCCAGCAGCGAGGCCTGCGTCTTCGGCGGGGTCCGGTTGATCTCGTCGGCCAACAGCAGGTTGGTGAAGACCGGGCCCTTGAGGAACTCGAACTTCGCCGTGTTCTGGTCGTAGACGAGCGAGCCCGTCACGTCGCCCGGCATCAGGTCCGGGGTGAACTGCACCCGCTTGTTGTCCAGGGACAGGGCTGCGGCGACCGTGCGCACCAGCAGTGTCTTGGCGACACCGGGCACACCCTCCAGCAGCACGTGGCCGCGGCACAGCAGTGCCACGACCAGGCCGGTCACCGTCTCGTCCTGACCCACGACCGCCTTGGCCACCTCGCGGCGCAGGTCGGTCAACGCCGATCGCGCCGCCTCGGCGGATGGCAGTGCCTCGGGTGTGAAGGCGCTCACGTGCGGTCTACCTCTCTCGTGGAACGGATTGCGTGCGGGCCGGGTCACCGCAGCCGCCGGGCGCGGGCGTCCAGCTCGTCGGCCAGGCGCACGAGTGCGCCGTCGTCGGCCGTGTACGGGTCGGGCTCGGCGGGGTGGAGCAGCGCGGACAGCGCTCCGGGCTCGTCGCCCGTGCGGGCGGCCAGCGCCGAGACGACGGCCTCGTCACCGGCGTCGGAGGCCAGGCCGAGCTTGGGCACCGCGCGGTCCAGGAACCCCGTGCGCAGAGCGAGTGCGGCGCGGTCGCGCGCCTTGCGCGAGCGGTACAGCGCGGCACGGCCCCGTGTGGTCTCCGAGGCCTGCACAGCGACCGGCAGCGACTCGGGGACCAGCGGTCCCATCCGCCGCCCCCGCCACAGGGCCAGCAGGCCCAGCGCGGCCACGAGCGGGACCAGGGACCAGCGCAGCCCGAGCGGGATCAGTTCGGTCAGCGTCGCCGAACCCTCCTGCTGCGGCGGGTCCGGGCGCAGCCACACCACGTTCTCCGCGGCCATGAGGTTCAGCGCCAGAGCGGCGTTGCCCTCCACGTCGAGCTCGGTGTTGGTGAGCGGTTCGCCCGTGCCCAGAACGGTGGTCGTGGACGTGCCGTCGTCGATCCGGATGAGGGCCTCGCCCGCACCCGCCGGGTAGCAGCCCACCGCACCCGAGTCCTCTGGTGCGCCGTAGAGCTCGCCGCCGACCCGGGCGTCGCCCGCGGCCACGGCCTCGGTCATGGTGCACAGGGGTGCCAGGGTCTCGTCCGCCTCGGCGCGCCCGGTGACGTCGACACCCGGCGCGAACGCTTCCAGCGACCGCAGCGTGGGCTGGACCAGGACCGTGTCGGCGTCCGCCGCCGCCAGGGAGTCCAGTTCCTCGGGCAGGAGCCGGTGGTCGAGGGACACGACCAGCACGGTGTCCTCGCCGGCGCCGGCCAGCGCCTCCTCGGCGTCGGCCGAGGAGCGCACCACGTCGACGTCGCGGTCCTGTTCCATGATCCGGACCAGCGCGCGCGCCCCGTCCGGAGAGACGCTGTCCGGCTCCAGGTAGCCCTCGGGGAACTGCTCCGTGCCCAGCGACAGCAGGACCGCGGCCACGACCAGCGCCGTGATCAGGACGAGCGGCACGCGGACGGAGCGCCACAGGCGCGCGATCGCCGCATCCGACGGCGGGCGGCCCCCTCCCGCGGGGGGCGCCGCGGGCGCGGGGGGCGGCGGGACGGTCGCGGTCACGGGTGCGCCTCCTCCGCCTGTGCGGGCCGGGCGGCACGCAGCCGCGCGTCCAGCTCACGCAGGACGCGCGCGGAGTCCGCGGTCGCGTCGCGGTCGCCGTAGGCCACGTCGTTGAAGATCGCGGTGCCCTCGCGCAGCGCCGCCGCCTCGCCGGGCAGCACCGCGGCGGCCTCCGCGGCCAGCTCGGTGGCGGTGCGGCCCGCGCGGGGCGTGATGACGGCCCGGTCCTCCAGGTCCACGGCGATCGCGCGGAGCCGCTCGCTGACGGCCTCCGCGTACGCGCCCCGGGCCTCGTGCGCGTCGGCGGCGGCACGGTGGTCGGCCGCCGACAGCGGGCGGCCCTCGTGCACGGGGAGGCTCCGGGCACGGCTGCGCGATGGGCGCAGGTAGACGATCATCCAGATCACCAGTGCCGCGGCGACCGCCAGCAGGGCGACCAGGTACCACGTCCCGGACAGCACGCCGCCGCCCATGTCGGCCAGGCTCTGCAGCAGTTCCATGAACCACGTCCGGAGGCGGTCGATGAGCGAGGGCTCCTGGGATCCGTAGAGCGGGTCGGTGAGCTCCTCGAGCGCGCGCCGCCGTCCCTCGTCGCGGGTGACCTCCAGGTCGGCTGCGAGGTGTGGTGTCACGCCTGCCTCTCCGGGAGGTAGATCTCCTGGCCCACCTCGTGGCCCGCCTGGGAGGCGGTGTGCAGCCGCAGGTCCAGGCCCTCACGGCGCATGCGCAGGTCGATGTAGAGCAGCGTGCTCACCCCGACGGTGAAGGGCGTGGTGAACGAGGAGATCAGGACGGTGCCCACGTAGATGAGGGCGCCCGCGGCGACGGGGACCCAGGCCTCGCCGGGGAAGACGAAGGAGGGCACGATCGACAGCAGCGTGAACGGTGTGGTCAGGAGCTGGCTGACCACACCGACCAGCAGCATGGTCAGGAGGAGGATCCCGAGCACGCGCCACCAGCTGCCCTGCGTCAGGCGCCAGGACCGCCCGAGTGCCCGGGTCGGGCTCAGCCGCTCCAGGACGACGATCGGCATGGCGAAGTAGATGCGGACGGAGATCCAGGCGGCCAGGGCGAGTCCGCCGAGCAGGCCGATCAGCAGCGTCAGGATCATGACGACGGCTCCGGCCGACTCCGCGCCCGAGGACATGAGTACGAAGCCGACGGTGACGCCGACCGCGATGAGGCCGATCACGACGACCGACAGGCCGATGGAGATCGCCAGTTGGAGCAGTGCCAGCCCCGCCACCGCCCCCAGGCGGGGTTTGGCGGCGGCCCACGCCTCGGACGGGCTGAGCTTGCGGCCCAGAACGGCCAGACCGATAGCGCAGGTCAGGAGGCCGGTCAGCACGATGGTGCCGGCGTAGCTGATCAGGGAGCCCCCGTAGAGGGCGACGATCGACCACGTCGAGAAGGGCAGGGGGTCGTCGGCGGCGACGGCGTTCGGATCGGCCATGAGCTGGTCGATGAAGCGGCCGTAGTCGGACATGTAGCCGCCGAAGCCGATCGAGCTGACGATGCTGGCGACCGCCATGACGATGACGGAGACCCCGACGAAGGTCTTCGGGTTGTGCCGGATGAGGCTGAAGGCGCCGTTGAGCAGGTCTCCGACGGTCATCGGCCGCAGCGCGACGACGCCCGGCTTGGGCGCCTGGGGAGGCCGGCCCGGCATACCGCCGTAACCGGGGCCCGGGGGGTGGCCCTGGCCGGGGGGTCCGTACCCGCCGGGGGCCGCGTACCCGGGCGCGCCCCACTGGCCGTGCGCCGCCGGATGGCCCGTTGCCGGGTTCTCCCCGCCGCCGGGCGGTGCGAATCCGTGCCGGGCGTCCTGCGGGGTGCCCGCGCCGGGAGCCGCGAACCCGGGTTGCTGCTGGTGGTCCGGGGTGTATCCGCCGGGTGGTGCGAATCCGTGCTCGGCGTCCTGCGGGGTACCCCCGCCGGGAGCCGCGAACCCGGACTGCGCGCCCTCGGGCGCCTCGAAACGGGGAGTCCCGGACACGCCGCCCTCGTCCCCGAGCGGGGACGGTCCCGGCGCGGGGGCGGTCTCGGACTCAGCGGCGGCCCCAGGTGTGTCCGTCCGCCCCTCGTCCGAGCGCTCGGTAGCCGCCTGGGGTTCGTCCCGGCGGCCGTCCTCCTGGGTCATCTGGCCCCGCCCTCCGTGAGGTTCGGTTACGCTGCGCGAGCGTCTTCGCGCGATTCTCGTCGTGCTGGAATCCAACCTACCGGCCGGTTCCCTCGGTTATTGGCGGGTTCAGGGCCCACACTGGTACAACCGACGCACTTCATTCCTTTTGTATGCTTTCTGTTACCAACAGACTGAATCCATGAACGTGCCGGACCGTACGCGGCCAGCGCCGACGTCGCGGTTGGCCGACATCGGCCTCCACGGGGCCGAACACCTTCGACCACTCTCCCAACGGCACCGAAAGGTGGCAAGGTTGGGGGAACGCGTCCGGTTTCCCTGCCTCGGGGAGCAGGATCCGGATCACCCAGACGCTCGAAGTTCCAGGAGAGAGGAGTAGGCACCGCGGTGCCCGCCCGAGAAGCGGTCGCGCCGCGTGCCGGATACGCCGATGAAGGGACGTGTACTGGTTGTCGACGATGACCTCGCCCTCGCCGAGATGCTGGGCATCGTTCTGCGGGGCGAGGGATTCGAGCCCTCGTTCGTGCATGACGGCGACAAGGCCCTGGAGGCCTTCCGCGAGACCAAGCCCGACCTTGTGCTCCTGGACCTGATGCTGCCCGGCGCCGACGGTATCGACGTGTGCCGACAGATCCGCGCCGAGTCCGGTGTTCCCGTCGTCATGCTGACCGCCAAGACCGACACCATCGATGTCGTCCTCGGCCTGGAGTCCGGTGCCGACGACTACATCGTCAAGCCGTTCAAGCCCAAGGAGCTCGTGGCGCGCGTCCGCGTGCGCCTGCGCCGCACCGAGGAGCCCGCTCCCGAGGTCCTGCAGATCGGCGACATCACCATCGACGTCGCCGGGCACGCCGTGCGCCGCGACGGCGAGCAGATCAGCCTCACGCCGCTGGAGTTCGACCTCCTCGTCGCGCTGGCCCGCAAACCGCGCCAGGTGTTCACCCGCGAGGTCCTGCTGGAGCAGGTCTGGGGCTACCGGCACGCCGCCGACACCCGCCTGGTCAATGTCCACGTGCAGCGGTTGCGTGCCAAGATCGAGAAGGACCCGGAACACCCCGAGGTCGTCGTGACAGTCCGCGGTGTCGGCTACAAGGCCGGTACCGCCTGACCCACTGATCAGGCCAATGACAGCAGCCGCACCCGAGGGGGACCGGGGGGCCGACTCCGAAGGGGAGCGGACCGACCCGTCCTCCGGCACGCTCGGCTCCGGAACGGATCGCAGCGACTCCGGTTCGGGGCTGACCCGGGCGTACCTCTTCGCCCAACGTGCCGCCCGAGCCCTCGTCCGGGGCGTGCAGACCAACTGGCGCCGGTCGCTGCACCTGCGGGTCATCTCCACGACCCTGGTGCTGTCGATACTGGTCATCGCCGGTCTGGGATACGTGCTCATCTCCCAGGTGCGGGGCGGACTGCTCGACGCCAAGATCGACTCCGCGGTCAACGACCACCACGCCGGGCTCAACTACGCCCTCACCGAGCTGCAGGAGAACGAGAGCGGGGACCGCGACCGGCTCCTGAACAACATCGCGAGCGAGCTGACCAGCCGCAGCGGTGAGACGGGCCTGTACGGCGTGGTCATCCTGCCGTGGGGCAGCGGAGAGCGGGGCTGGGCGACCGTCGACGCCGAGAGCGTCGCGGAGAGCATCCCGGAACGCCTCATCGAGCAGATCCGCCGGTCCGAGGAACCGGACCAGCAGTTCCACACCTACACGCGGATCGAGGCTGACGGCTCGGCCGAGCCCGCGCTGGTGGTGGGCGCCGAACTCACGCACGCCTACGAGCTCTACTACATCTTCCCGCTCCAGCACGAGCAGGAGATCCTCGACCTCGTGCAGCGCACCGTCGCCCTCGTCGGGGTCCTGCTGGTGATCCTCCTGGGCCTGATCGCCTTCGTCATCACGCGTCAGGTGGTGAGCCCGGTCCGCTCGGCCGCGCGCTCCGCCGAGAGGCTCGCCGCGGGCGACCTCACCGAGCGCATGACGGTGCAGGGTGAGGACGACCTCGCCCGTCTGGCGGTCTCGTTCAACGACATGGCGGGCAACCTCCAGGAGAAGATCCAGGAACTGGAGGAGCTGTCCAAGCTCCAGCGCCAGTTCGTCTCCGACGTCTCCCACGAGCTGCGGACCCCGCTGACCACGATCAAGATGGCCAGCGACCTCCTCTACGACGACCGCGACGACCTCGACCCGACCCAGCGCCGCCCTGTGGAGCTGCTGCAGAGCCAGGTGGACCGGTTCGAGGAACTGCTCGCCGACCTGCTGGAGATCAGCCGCCACGACGCGGGCGCGGCGACCCTGGGCATCGACTCGGTGGACGTGCGCGACTCGGTCATGAAGGCGGTGGGCGACGCCGAGCAGATCGCCGAGCGCCGGGGCATCAAGGTCGTCCTGCGCCTTCCCGCGGAGCCGTGCGTGGCCGAGTTCGACGCGCGCCGGATCAACCGCATCCTGCGCAACCTGGTCGTCAACGCCATCGAGCACAGCGAGGGCCGCGACGTCGTGGTGGCCGCCGCGGGGGACCGCGACTCGGTCGCGGTGGCCGTGCGCGACTACGGTGTCGGGCTCAAGGAGGGGGAGGAGCACCTGTGCTTCGACCGCTTCTGGCGGGCCGATCCCGCGCGCGTGCGCACCACCGGCGGCACGGGACTGGGCCTGTCCATCGCCAAGGAGGACGCGCAGTTGCACGGCGGCTGGCTCCAGGCGTGGGGGCAGCCCGGCCAGGGGTCGCAGTTCCGGCTGTCGCTGCCGCGCAAGGCGGGAGCCGAACTGCGGGGGTCCCCGCTGCCGCTGGTCCCGCCGGAGATCGCTCTGGGGCGCAACTTCGCCTTCGGCGACAAGGCAGATAAGGCCGACAAGATCGACAAGCCGGACAGGCCCGGCGGGGGCGACCGCAACGCCAACGGGGGGCCGTCGGCGACGGAAGGGAACGGAACCGCCGAGCGACAGGAGGAGGACGCGTGAGCGCACCCCTGGCCCGCACGACCCGCACCACCCGCGCCCCGCGTGTCGCTCGCGCCGTACGCGCCCTGGTGGCCGCGTCCGTGGCCTGCGCCACGATGGCGGCGTGTGCGACGGTTCCGATGACCGGCCCGGTGGTACCCGGTGACGGCGGCGACACCCCCAGCGACCCCTACGGCGGGTACGTGCGCCTGCTACCGGCGGGCCCCCAGGAAGGGGTCGGGCCGGAGGGCCTGGTCGGCGGCTTCCTCAAGGACATGGGCAGTTTCGAGGAGGACCACAAGGCCGCCCGGAGCTACATGTTCCCGGAGCTGAGCGACGAGTGGTCGCCCGACGGCTCCGTGCGGGTCTTCGGTGACCTCGACGCGGTCGGCCTCGAAACGGAGGTCAGCACGGACGGTCTGACCGCCACGGTGCGGATGCGCAGTTCGCTCGTGGCCACCATCGACGACAGCGGCAAGTACGTCCAGAGCGATCCCGGCCACCTGCTGGAGGTGCCCTTCGAGCTCGCCCGTGAGCAGGGCGACCCCGAGGGCGAGTGGCGCATCCAGGACATGCCCGACGAACTGATCCTCAGCCAGCTCGACGTGGAGCGCACCCACCGGCCGTTCAACCTCTACTACCTCAACCCGGGGAGCACCGCTCTGGTCCCGGACCCGGTCTACCTCCCCGTGAGCAACGACGCGCTGGCCAAGCGGCTGCTGGACAAGCTCGTCGCCGGCCCCACGGACTGGCTGGCACCGGCGGTCCACTCGGCCTTCCCCGAGGGTGCCGTGACCGGCGTGGTGATCGACGCCGAGACGGCGACCATCAGGGTCAGCGGTGTCGGGGAGGTCGACGAGTTCGAGATGGGCGCACAGATCGCCTGGACGCTGCGCCAGCTGCCGGAGGTGGAGGAGTTCACCCTGGTCGTCAACGGCGACGAGGTGTCCTTCCCCAACGCCGACGGCGAGAGAAGCGACCGGCCCCGCCCGGCCAGCGACTTCTGGGCGCCCGTCAGCCCCAGTGCGATCTCCGCCGGGATCCGCGCGTACTTCACGCACGACGGCCAGCTGTGGTCGGCGGCCGACTGGGGCTCCGACACCATCGGCGACGCCGAGCGCGTGCCCGGCCCGCTGGGCGCGGGCGACGTGCAGTTGGAGAGGTTCGCCGTGTCGGTGGACGAGAGCACGATCGCGGGCATCACCGTGGGCGGCGACACGGTCGTCACCTCCTTCGCCAGCCCGGGCGCCGAGGTGACGGAGGTCCTCACGGACGGAACGTTCACGTCGGTCTCCTGGGACGTCAACGGCGATCTGTGGGTCACCGAGCAGACGAGACGACCCGAGGAGGAGGCGGAGGAGGAGTCCGACGAGGAGGACGAGCCCGCCGAGGAGGAGCCCACGACCGACACCGACCCCGCGCCCGAGCCGGGAACGACCGACCTGTGGCTTCTGCGCGGCGGCGACGAGGTCGTGCGCGTGGACCTGTCGGACCTGCGTGACCGGTCGCTGTTGAACTTCCAGATCTCGCGCGACGGAACCCGGGCCGCCGTCGTGACGGAGGTCGACGGCCAGACGTCGCTTCAGGTGGGCCGCGTGGTCTCGGACAGCGACGGCCGGGTGTCGGTCGGTTCGTTCATCACGCTCGGCAGGGAGCTGGACGAGATCTCCGACATCTCCTGGCGCTCGGGCGACCAGCTGGCCGTGCTGGGCAACCGCCAGGGCGGCACCGAACAGGCGTTCCTGGTCTCCCTGGACGGCGGGTCCCCCGCGGCGAGCGCGGGGACGCCGGTCCCGGGCATGGTGAACATCTCGGGCGCCCCGGGGCAGCCGCTGGTCGCCGGTTCCGACGACGGCAACATCTGGATCACCACGGACCGCCTCAACTGGCAGAACGTCGTGGAGGGCGGCTCACCCACCTTCCCGGGCTAGGGCGTGTGCGGCGGATACCCGCCCTGCTGCGCGTCGAGCGCTCACGCGCGGGTGCGCGGGTGCGCGGGCGTGCGCCACCGGGCCCGGCGCGGGGCCCTCGGGTGTGTTCCCCGGGCCCCTGGCACGGGCCCTGGAGTCCCTGGGGCGGGCTCTGGGACCCCGGGGACGGCTTCTTCCCGTGGGCGCACGCGGCGCGGTGCCGTCGTTCACGAGGGTGCCCGGGCAGGGTTGTCCACAGGCGCGGATCGGGGCTGGCGGCCCGCCCCGGTGCCGCCGATCCTTGAGGTATGTCCTTCGTGAACCCCCTGGTACGGGCTCTGCGCGCCCTGTTCACCGCTGTCCTCGACCTCCTGCTCCCACTCACCTGTGCCGGATGCCGGGGCCCCTCCGGGCCGCTGTGCGGCGCGTGCCTGGCCCGGCTGGACCGGCGGCCCGTGCGTTGCCGGCCCCGGCCCGGGTGCCCGCCGGTCTGGACGGCCGGGCCCTACGCCGGACTGGACCGCCGTGTGCTGCTGGCCTTCAAGGAACACGGGACGGACGATCTGGCCGCGCCGCTCGGCGCCCGGGTGGGCGCCGCCTACACCGCGGCCGGGTGGGCCGGTCCGGACACCCTGCTCGTGCCCGTCCCCGGGCGCGGTCCGCCGAGGGGGCCGGTCGCCCGGTTGGCGTACGCCTGCGTCGCGTCGGCGGGCGGGGACTCCGCCGGCCGGGTGGCCGAACTCCTGCGCTACCGCCGTCGCGTCCGTCGCCAGGTGGGGCTGGGCCGGGCCGACCGGCGGGCGAACCGGCACGGAGCCCTCACCGCGGCGGGGACGCCGGCCGGGTGGAGCGGGAGCCGAGCGGTGGTGGTGGACGACGTCCTCACCACCGGTGCCACCGTCGCGGAGGCGACGCGCGCGCTGCGGGCCGAGGGGATACGTGTGGTGGGTGCCGTCGTCCTCGCCGAACGCCTGCCTCCGCATCTGTCCGCGCAGGGCGAAGAGCGGTCATCAAGGTTTTACGAACCCTCGTGAACAGGTGAAAAGTCAGTGTTCATGGGGGTTTGAGGGGGTTGTCGGGGTGTGGAGGGGGTGATCGCTACCTGACAGAAGGGCCAGGACAGGTTACGGTCCAGGTATGGCACCCGTCCGGGTCCGTGGTTGCGCCGGAGTTACTGTGCCCCTGGGGATACCGGGGAGCGACTTCGGCAAGCCGATGCCAGGCGCAGGCGAAACGGCCCACGTAAGGCGACTTTTCGTCGACCGATCACGGTGCGCCTTAGAGGTAAGCCCTGCCCCGCGGAGGGTCCCGATGTCCCTCATGACAGGGAGAAGAGCAGTAGTCGCGTACAAGAGCGGCGACACTCTCAGCAGGCGGATGTGGGGACGAAGACCAGGTCGGCCGGACGGGTGGCATGCCATCGCTGGGGGACCCGCCGACACCGGCGGGTCCCACGGGGCAGCACGCGGTGGGCGCCGGAGCGCCGGTTCCCCGGCAGCGCCTTCCCCGTACGCGCCTCCGTCGTGCCTCATCCATCCTCCCGTCGCCGAGTCCTTCGGTCAGTGGCGTTCCATGACCGGGTGGCAACTTGTCCTGTTGGCGGCAAAAGTCCTGCTTCCCATGGGACAGGGCCCCACGAATCGTGCTGATGGTGCGCGTGAGGACCCTGCCTCTGATGGGTATACGCACATCCAAGCGAGTCGCGGGCCGGGCCGGACCGGACCGCCTGCGGAAGGGGGCTAGCGCGCGAAACTCCTTCCGTCCCCCATGGCGGGAGGGATGCAGAACCAGCCTGGCCGTCGCCTTCACGGCGGTCACGCGATGAAGGGGGTCCTATGGACATCATCGTCAAGGGTCGACGCACTGGTGTGAATGAGAAGTTCCGACAGCACGTCGAGAACAAGCTCGAGAGGCTCTCCAAGTGGGAGAAGAAGGGCATGACCATCGATGTGGAGGTGTCCTCGGAGCGCAACCCCAAGCTCGCCGACGTTCGCGAGCGGGTTGAACTGACCATCCACTCCAACGGGCCGGTCATCCGGAGCGAGGCGGCGTCCTCGGACCGGCACGGCGCCCTCGACCTGGCGATCGACAAGATCGAGGCCCGACTTCGCAAGTCCGCGGACCGGCGCAAGGTCCACCGCGGCAACCGCACACCCGTCTCCGTCGCGGCCGCCACCGCGAGCCTCCCCGGAGAACTGCCCTCGACGCATACCTCCACCGCGACCCCGGCACCTCCCGCGCAGCGATCCCAGGAGGACGAGATCGACGGCGCCGCGGTCGACGGACGCTTCTCCGACGAGTTCGTCGAGCTGGACACCCAGGGAGACGTGCCCGTCATCGTGCGGGAGAAGTTCCACCGGGCCAAGCCGATGAGCATCGACCAGGCGCTGATGGAGATGGAACTCGTCGGACACGACTTCTACCTCTTCCACGACGAAGTGAAGGACGCCCCGAGCGTGGTCTACCGCCGCAAGGGCTTCAACTACGGAGTCCTGCGACTCGTGGACTGAGGCCGGTGCGGGGGAGGGTCCCCCCGGCAGCCGCACGCGAGGGCCGCGCCCGCCGGTGAAGCCGGCGGGCGCGGCCGTGTCCTGCGGGACGCCAGGGCGTGTTCCGCGGATACCCGCCCTAAGGCGACTGCTCCTTGATCCGGTGCAGCGGGGTGTCGTGCCGTTCCTCCGACTCCACTCTCGGCGGGTCGAGCACGACGTCGCTCAGGATGTCGAAGACGATGGCGACCGCGACGGCCGCGGCCAGCAGCACGGCGGCGATCACCAGGAGGACGACCGCACCGTCCATGACGACGGCCAGGCCGCCCGCGGCGAATCCGGCGATGGCCAGGACCACGGCGATCCAGGAGGGCGCGCGCCCGCGGTGGCCGCTGCTCGGGGCCAGGCTGCCGCCCTGGCGCTGGAATCCGCGGATGCGGCCGTACTTGGCCTCGTCGGTCGGTAGGTGGCGTTCCCACGCCTGCCCGGGGTCACCCTGTTCCATCGGGTGGTGGGTGGTGCGATGAACTCGCTCCACCACGTGCTCGATGGCCTCCAACGGAGTGCGGGGTGTGCCCTTCCGGACTGGCTCGCTCGCGGATTCCTCGCGGTTCAGGCTCGTTCGCATGGTGATCCCTCCCGGGAGCACGTCCACGTTGCGGTGTCGCGACGGCCGGTCACCGTCGTGACCTTCCGGGGACGCCGGGGTCCTCCGGCGATGCGCCGGGTGCCCCTGTGGCGCAAACGCCCCTAGGAGAGAACTACCCACTGCCGTGACGGATGCGCGCATCGACAGGCAAATACCCCGGGGTTCGTTCCCCCGGGGCCGCAGCAGGGAGAGCGCTGTCTCGCGCGGAGTGCCGTTCAGCGCGATGGTGGGCGACGGGTGAGGGGGTCTGGGCGCGGAGCGTCTCGGGTGGGGGTGGTAGCGCTGTCTGGCACGGAGTGCCGTTCAGCGCGATGGTGGGCGACGGGTGAGGGGGTCTGGGCGCGGAGCGTCTCGGGTGGGGGTGGTAGCGCTGTCTGGCACGGAGTGCTGTTCAGCGCGATGGTGGGCGACGGGTGAGGGGGTCTGGGCGCGGAGCGTCTCGGGTGGGGGTGGTAGCGCTGTCTGGCACGGAGTGCTGTTCAGCGCGATGGTGGGCGACGGGCGGGAACATCCGGTACCTCCCCAATCGTTCACCTGGTGGCGCGTGCCGCCGGTGACCAGGCGCGAGGGCCCCACCCGCGCGCGGGGCAGGCCCGCGGTTCGGTTCCTCTAGGATGTAGGCCCGAGGGCCCAGGAACCCCCGCCGTCCTTCACGGCCACGGGAAGCGGTCCGCGGGCCTAGATCTGAACTCCACGTGCGTGGAGCCAACCGCGATCTGCGAGGAGCGCATAGGAAGTGCCAGGCATACTCAACAGGCTCCTGCGCGCGGGTGAAGGAAAGATCCTGCGCCGGCTCACCAAGCTGAAGGACCAGGTCAACTCGCTCGAGGAAGACTACCTGGAGCTCACCGACGACGAACTGCGGCAGCTCACCCAGGAGTACAAGGACCGTTACCAGGACGGCGAGTCCCTGGACGACCTGCTCCCGGAGGCCTTCGCTACCGTCCGTGAGGCGGCCCGCCGCACCCTGGGCCAGCCCCACTTCGACGTCCAGATCATGGGCGGCGCCGCGCTGCACCTCGGCAACATCGCCGAGATGAAGACCGGTGAGGGCAAGACCCAGACCGGCGCGCTCGCCGTCTACCTCAACGCCCTGGCGGGCAAGGGTGCCCACGTCGTCACCACCAACGACTACCTGGCCCGCCGTGACGCCCAGAACATGGGCCGCATCTACCACTTCCTCGGTCTCGAGGTCGGTGTCCTGAGCCCGGGCATGCCCGCCGCGGAGCGGCGCAAGGCCTACCAGGCCGACATCACCTACGGCACCAACAACGAGTTCGGCTTCGACTACCTGCGCGACAACATGGCGCTCTCGCTCGACGCCACGGTGCAGCGTGAGCACTACTTCGCCCTGGTCGACGAGGTCGACTCCATCCTCATCGACGAGGCCCGCACCCCCCTGCTCATCAGCGGTCCCTCCGAGCAGAACTCCCGGTGGTACGCCGAGTTCGCCAAGATCGCCCCGCGGCTCAAGCGCGGCCGGGACACCCCTCCGGAGCCCGGCGAGGACCCGGATGTCGTCAAGGGCGACTACGAGGTCGACGAGAAGAAGCGCACCGTCGGCATCACCGAGTCCGGCGTGGCCAAGGTCGAGGACTGGCTGGGCATCGACAACCTCTACGAGGCCGTCAACACCCCGCTGATCAGCTTCCTCAACAACGCGCTCAAGGCCAAGGAGCTCTACCGGAAGGACAAGGAGTACATCGTCAAGGACGGTGAGGTCCTCATCGTCGACGAGTTCACCGGTCGCGTCCTTCCGGGCCGCCGCTACAACGAGGGCATGCACCAGGCCATCGAGGCCAAGGAGCGCGTCAAGATCAAGGACGAGAACCAGACTCTCGCCAAGGTCACCCTCCAGAACTACTTCCGCCTCTACGAGAAGCTCGCCGGTATGACCGGTACCGCCGAGACCGAGGCGGCGGAGTTCCACCAGACCTACAACGTCGGCGTGGTCCCCGTTCCCACCAACAAGCCGATGATCCGCGACGACGTCAAGGACGTGGTCTACAAGAGCGAGGACGCCAAGTTCCAGGCGGTCGCCGAGGACATCGCGGAGCGGCACGAGGCCGGGCAGCCCGTCCTGGTCGGTACGACCAGCGTCGAGAAGTCCGAGCGGCTCTCCAACATGCTCAAGCGCGAGGGCGTACCGCACGAGGTCCTCAACGCCAAGAACCACGCTCGTGAGGCGTCGATCATCGCCCGCGCGGGCAAGCTCGGCGCGGTCACCGTGGCCACCAACATGGCCGGTCGCGGTACCGACATCATGCTGGGCGGCAACCCGGACTTCCTCGCCGACGAGGAGCTCCAGTCGCGCGGCCTGAGCCCGCTGGAGACTCCCGAGGAGTACGAGGAGGCCTGGCCCGAGGCTCTGGAGAAGGCCAAGGCGGAGTTCGAGGAGGAGCACCAGAAGGTCGTCGAGGCGGGCGGCCTGTACGTGCTCGGTACCGAGCGCCACGAGTCCCGGCGCATCGACAACCAGCTGCGCGGCCGTTCCGGCCGTCAGGGCGACCCGGGCATCTCCCGGTTCTACCTCTCGCTCCAGGACGACCTGCTGCGCCTGTTCAACAGCAGTCGGCTGGAGGTGTTCATGAACCAGATGAACATCCCCGACGACCAGCCGATCGAGTCCGGGATGGTCAGCAAGGCGATCGCCTCCGCCCAGGGCCAGGTCGAGACGCAGAACTTCGAGATCCGCAAGAACGTCCTCAAGTACGACGAGGTGCTCAACCGCCAGCGCCTGGTCATCTACGCCGAGCGCCGCAAGGTGCTGGAGGGCGAGGACCTGCGCGACCAGGTGGTCAGCATGCTGGAGGAGGTGCTCCGCGGCTACGTCTCCGAGGAGACCGCCGAGGGCGACCCCTCCGACTGGGACCTCGACAAGCTCTGGACGGCGTTCAAGCAGGTCTTCCCGATCAGCTTCACCGTCGACGAGTTCATCGACGAGAACGGCGGCCTGGAGGCGATCACCGGCCGGCTGCTCGCCGACCGCGTCGTCGAGGACGCCAACGCGGCCTACACCGCCCGCGAGTCCGAGCTGGGCGAGGAGACCATGCGCGAGGTCGAGCGCAAGGTCATCCTCCAGGTGATGGACCGCAAGTGGCGTGAGCACCTCTACGAGATGGACTACCTCCAGGAGGGCATCGGGCTGCGCGCCATGGCGCAGCGCAACCCGCTGATCGAGTTCCAGCGCGAGGGATTCGACATGTTCCAGCAGATGCTGGAGGCCATCAAGGAGGAGTCGGTCGGCTACCTCTTCAACGTCGAGGTGCGCGTGCCCAAGAAGGCCGAGCCCACCCTGACCGCCGCGGCCGCCGCGCAGACCGCGTCCACGGTGGGCGGGGAGGCCGGTGCCACGGCCGTCGCGACCGCGGTGGACGAGGACGAGGAGGCCGCCGAGGCCGAGGCGCCCGCGCAGGAGACCGGTGACCCGCAGGACGTGGTGGTCCCGGGCTTCGGGGAGAACCAGCCGACCCGGCTGCAGTACTCCGCCCCGAGCGAGGACGGCACCGTCGAGCGGCACAGCGAGTCGACCGACGAGTACGCCGGGACGTCGCGCAACGCGCCCTGCCCGTGCGGCTCCGGCAAGAAGTACAAGAAGTGCCACGGTGACCCGGCCGCCAAGTAGCCGGTACCGGAACTGAGACGGAGGGCGGCCCGCGCGAACGCGCGGGCCGCCCTCCGTCCGTTGCCCCGTCCGGAGCTCCCCTGGCTACAGGTCCACCGGCGCGGAGCCGAAGGCCACCGAGAAGCGGTCGCACCAGATGACCACGCTCGTCATCCCGTCCAGGTCGGCGTCCTCGGGGATCTCGTAGTTGGCGTCCCCGTGGGTGCCCTTGAGCTCGCCGAGCGCGACGTAGCGGCCGTCACGGTACTTGAACCAGTCGCCGCCGGCCTCCTGGTCGGTGATCCACACGTGCAGGTCGGGCCCGTCGCTCGTGGCCAGGTCCGCCAACCGCACGTGCCGCGTGCCGTCGGGCAGCTCCAGCACCGTGGCGGTACCCGAGGTCTCGTGCTCCTGGGTGACGAAGCCGCCCTCGCCGAGGACCACCGGCTCGTCGCTCGGTTCCTCCTCGGCCGCGTCCGCCTCCCCGGTACCGTCCGACCCGTCCGTCCCGGCGGGCCCGGGGTCCTCCTCCGAGGCGGCGACCGCGGTGGGCGGAGCCTCGTCCACGGTCCGGGTGGTGAACAGCCGCCAGGGCTGGAAGGCCCACAGGCCCGCGGCCACCAGGACCAGGACGAGTCCGGCCGCGGACCAGAGCACCAGGCGTCGGCGCGGGAGCGGACGTTTCTCGGTAGCCGGGTTCATCGTGTGCCTCTCTCGTGGAAGGATCCCTCGCGCTGGGTTCGGAGCCGGGGCCGCCGGAGCGACCCCGTCCCGCGCGTCGGATCCGCCACGGTCCGGCCGCCGCGGCTCAGCCGGAGCCGTCGGCCCTGCCGCCCGACGATTCCGGCTCGGACCGCTCGGGTGAGCCGTCGCTCCGGGGCCCGGACCCGTCCTCGGACGCGCCGGGCGCGGTCTGCGCGGCCGCGTTCTCCTCCGGGTCCGACTCCCGGCCCGGGGTCGGCAGGTTGAACCGCGTGATGAGCAGGTAGAAGATCCCGAAGTAGAGCCCGAAGTACACCAGGCCCAACAACAGGATCAGGCCCAGCCCAGAGGTGTTGTCCTTCGTGGCGTTCAGCAACAGGTCGATCAGGCCCGCCGAGAAGCCGAAGCCCAACTGGGCGTCGAGCGCATTGAGGACGGCCATGGACACGCCCGTCAGCACCACGTGCACGGCGAACAGCGCGGGTGCCACGAAGATGAACGCGAACTCCACCGGCTCGGTGATGCCCGTGGCGAACGCGGTCAGCGCCGCCGGGATCATGATCGATCCGATCTGCGCGCGCCGCGCCTTGGGCGCCGCCAGCCACATCGCCAGTGCCGCGCCCGGCAGCCCGAACATCAGCACGGGGAAGAAGCCGGACAGGAACGTCCCGGCCGTGGGGTCGCCCGCCAGGTAGCGGGTGATCTCGCCGTTGGACACGTTCCCGGCGTCGTCGGTGTAGGAACCGGAGACGAACCAGATGAACGAGTTCACCACGTGGTGCAGGCCCAACGGGAGCAGGAGCCGGTTGACCACCCCGTAGAGGCCCGCTCCCACCGCGCCGGCGCCGATGATGCCCTCCCCGAGGTCCTGGATCCAGGAGCCCACGACCGGCCACAGCAGGCCCAGGGCGACACCGATCAGCAGTCCGGCCATCGCCGTGACGATCGGGACGAACCGGCGGCCGCCGAAGAAGCCCAGCCAGGTCGGCAGCTTGATGCGGTGGTAGCGCTGCCACAGCAGAGCGGCGACCAGACCGATCGCGATACCCCCGAGCACGTCGGTGGGGTTCTTCACCGCGTTGTTGATGACCGCGCCGACCGCCTCGGCCGAGGCCTGGTCCACCACCGGTTCGCGCGTGACCGGGTCGACCGGCAGCGGGTAGGTCACGAGTCGCGACCCCAGGTCGCCCGTGGGCCCGTTGAAGGTGACCATCGTCCACGTGGCCACCCGGTCGAACACCAGGTACCCGACGACCGCGGCCAGGGCGGTGGACCCGTCGGCCCGCTTGGCGAAGCCGATCGCCACACCCACCGCGAACAGCAGGGGCAGCGCCTGGAAGATCGCGTCGCCCGCGGCTCCCACGGCCCCGGCGACGGGGTCCATCCAGCCCATGCCGGGCATCCCGGCCAGGCCGTCGGCCCCCAGGAGGTCGGGCTGGCCCAGTCGGAGCAGGATCGCGGCGGCCGGGAGTACCGCGATGGGCATCATGAGGCTGCGGCCCAGGCGCTGGAGGACGGCCAGGGTGGAGGAGGGGCGCTTGGCCGCCTTGGCGGTTCCGGCGGACTCGGCGGTGGCACCGCCACCGGGTTCGGGGGCCGAGGGTGTGGAGCTGCGGTCCGTACTCATGGGGGGTCTCCCTGGGAGGCGCGCCTCGTGGGCGGGGGGTTGATCAGTCGCCGTGCCGGCGCGGGTCCAAACGGGAGTGGAGCTGGTAGCGGTCGGCACGGTAGGTGGACAGGGCGAGTTCCACGCACTGTCCCTTGAAGAAGCTGCGGCGCTGCATGATCAGCACCGGGCTTCCAGCGGGCAGACCGAGGAGCCGGGAGTCCGCGGAGTCGCAGATCCCGGCCTCGATCGTCTGTTCTCCGGAGTCGAGGAGGATGTCGAACTCGTTCTCCAGCACCTCGTACAGGGAGCGTTCGGCGAGGTCGAAGTCCTCCAGACCCGGAACCATGGCGGCGGGGATGTTGGACCGCTCGACCGCCATCGGCTCGTCGTCGGCGGTCCGCATCCGCTCGATGTGGTGCACGAGGGTGCCGGGGCCGATGTCGAGCATGCGCGCCGTGTGTCCGCTGGCGGGGATGACCTGGCGGATCAGCTCCCGCGCGCCGGGCTCGTAGCCCCGGGCGCGCATGTCCTCGCTGAAGGAGGCCAGGACCAGCGACATCTCGATCTTCGGCCGCGCGATGAAGGTGCCCTTGCCCGGCACGCGGTACAGGCGTCCCTCCGAGACCATCAGGTCGATCGTTTGCCGGACCGTCATGCGGGACAGGCCGTAGGTGGTGCTGAGCTCCCGCTCGGAGGGGATCATGTCGTCCACGCCCAGGCCGCTCTCGGTGATCCAGTCGAGGAGCAGGTCACGGAGTTGGCTGTACTTCGGGAGCGGGTTGCTGGGATCGATCGACATGGGTCGGTCTGGCCTTCTCGGTCGGAGGGAGGATCGGGCGTTCGACCCTAGGGCATCTTCCTCGGATTCTCGTCCCGCCGCGCGTCGCCCACGCGTCGCTCGCGGGGACCGCGTCCGCGGAAGGCGCCCTGGTGCGGCCGGGGCGTCGGCGCCCGGAACGTCCCCTGGGGCCGGTGACCTCTCCGATCTGACTGGTATAGTCCGGACTAGACCATAGCTCCGCCCGCGTGTCAATACGCCTGACAGCAGGCGGTTCGTACCAGAACCGGGGCAGGTCGGACGGTGTCCGGCCCGCCTCGGAGCAGCGGCCGACGCGGCCTCCGGCCCCGGCCCGGTCCGCCCGCCACCCACCAGGGGAAGGTTCTCCATGACGACCACGACGAGCGTGATGCGCTCCGAGATCGCCGAGCAGCCCGAGGCGCTGCGCCGCACGTTCGCCGAACTGCTGCCGCTGCGCCCCGAGATCGAGGCCCTGGGCCGACGCACCCGGCACGTACTGTTCATCGCGCGCGGTTCCTCCGACAACGCGGCGGTCTACGGCGGTTACCTGCTGCAGGCGCACACCGGCCGTCTGGCCACGCTGGGTTCGCCCTCCATCGCCACCACCTACGGCGCGAAGATCGACCTGTCCGACGTCCTGGCCGTGGCCATCTCCCAGTCCGGCAAGACGGAGGAGATCGTCGAGACCATGCGCTGGGCCGCCGACTGCGGCGCCCGTACCGTCGCCGTGACCAACGGTGCCGGATCCCCGCTGGCCGCCGAGGCCGACGTCGCGCTGGTCACCCGGGCCGGGGACGAGCTGGCGGTGCCCGCCACCAAGACCTACAACACCCAGCTCGCCGCGCTGGCGGTCCTGGCCCTGGGGTTGGGCGCGGATCTGGACGCCGGCGACCTGGAGCGCGTGCCCGACGGCATCGAGGAGACGCTCGCGGCGCCCACCGACGCGCTGGAGGAGATCGTCGAGCGGATGGTCGCCGTGCAGGGCGCGGTCATCTCCGGCCGCGGCATGGCCTTCTCCACCGCGCTGGAGGCCGCCCTCAAGCTCAAGGAGGCCTGCTACCTGCACGCGATGGGCCTGTCCTACGCCGACCTGCTGCACGGCCCCATCGCCGTCGTCGACCCGCGCACCCCGGCCCTGCTGGTGGCCGCGCCCTCCGGGCCGACCCTGCAGGGGACCGTCGCGCTGGCCGAGCGCGCCCGCTCGGCCGGGGCCCCGGTGTTCGGCTTCGGCGGCGGTCCGGCCCTGGCCGCCGCGAGCGACCTGGCCGTTCCGGTGCCGGACGTGCCCGAGTGGGTCTCGCCGATGAACCTCATCGTGCCCGCGCAGCTGCTCACCGAGCGCCTCGCGCGGCGCCTGGGCTACAACCCGGACGTGCCCCGCGGGCTCAACAAGGTCACCCAGACCTCCTGACGCGGGGGACGTCCGGCGATCGAGTACTCCCCCCGCGTACTCAGCGCGGTCACGCGGACCCTGGTGTGTGGGGTGGGTCACCCATAGGCTCATCCCGGGGACTCCCCGTTCCCAAGGCAGAGCACGGAGGACAGATGGCGGACAAAGCAGCGGCGATCGTCGCCGGGCTGGGCGGCCCGGCCAACATCGAGGACATCGAGGCCTGCATCACCCGGTTGCGTACCGAGGTGGCCGACCCCGGCCTGGTGAAGGAGGGCGACCTGCGCGCGGCGGGCGCCCACGGAGTCCTGATGTCGGGCAACGTCGTGCAGGTCGTGGTGGGCCCCGAAGCGGACACGCTCACCGACGACATCAAGGACCTGCTGGATTAACTCTCCCTGAGAGGGAAGGGATTCCCCATGTCAGACGCCACGGACCCGCTCGACGTCCTCGCTCCCGTCTCCGGGACCGCGCTCTCCCTCTCGACCGTGCCCGATCCCGTGTTCTCGGAGGGGATGGTCGGCCCCGGCGTCGCCGTCCACCCCGAGCCGGGGCAGGAGGGCGGACAGGAGGGTACGCAGTCGGCGGTCGCACCCATCACGGGGGACCTGGTCAAACTCCACCCCCACGCGTTCGTGGTGATGGCTCCCGACCAGCGTCGCGGTGTGCTGGTGCACCTGGGCATCGACACCGTGCAGCTCGCGGGGGAGGGCTTCACCCTCCTGGCCGAGGAGGGCGCCAGGATCGAGGCCGGCACCCCGGTGATCCGCTGGTCGCCGGGCCTGGTCGCGGCCCAGGGCAAGCCGTCGGTCGTGCCCGTGGTCGCCCTGGACGCCGGCCAGGGGGCGGTGCGCGACCTCGCCGACGGGGTCGTCTGCACCGGGGAGTCCCTCTTCGTCTGGGAGTAGGGCTCCTTCGTCCGGGAGCGGGACCCGGCGCGCGGGCGACCGTGCACCGGGTCACCCCCGCCGACGCGGTATCCTCCGGCCGCGACCCGCTGACCACCGGAGATGACACCCGCCATGAGACCGCTCCTACCGCGTGCCCTCACCACGGCCTGTGCGGCCCTCGCGCTGATCGCCAGCGCGTGCACCACCGAGGAGGTGGGTTCCTCGCCGCAGGAGGAAGAACCCTCGCCGACCGCCGAGCCCTTCGAAGCCGTGCTCGCACCCGAGCTGCTCGCGGGGATGGACCTGGACGACAAGATCGGCCAGCTCCTGGTGCTGACCGCGCAGGGGACCACGGCCGCCGAGAACGCGGCCCGGATCGAGGCCTACCGGCCCGGGGGCGTCATCTACTTCGACGCCAACCTGACCGACGCCGAGCAGATCGCCGGGATGTCCGCCGGCGTCCAGGACCTGGCAGCGCAACAGGGGCAGGGCGTCCCGCTGTTCGTCGGCGTCGACCAGGAGCAGGGCATGGTGGCGCGGCTGCCGGTGGGCACCCGCTTCCCGGACGCGATGGCGGTCGGGGCGAGCCATGACACGGCCATGGCCGAACTGCTGGCCGGGACGACCGCGACGGAACTGTCCGCTCTCGGGATCAACCTGGACTACGCCCCGGTGGCCGACGTCAACACCGACCCGGACAACCCGGTGATCGGGATCCGCTCGTTCGGCTCCGATCCCGACCTGGTGGCGGAGATGGCCGTGGCCGAGGCGGCGGCCTTCGCCGAGGGCGGTGTCGTCTCCGTCGTCAAGCACTTCCCCGGCCACGGCGACACCGACGTGGACAGCCACACCGGGCTGCCCGTCATCGACCTGCCGCGCGAGCGATGGGAGCAGGAGCACCTGCCGCCGTTCCGTGCGGCCGTCGAGGCCGACGTGGACGCGATCATGACCGCGCACGTGCTCATGCCCGGTCTGGACAGCAGTGACGACCCCGACCCGGCCACGCTGTCGCCGTCGATCATCGGCGGCATCCTGCGCGAGGAACTCGGCTACGACGGCGTCGTCACCACCGACGCCCTCAACATGGAGGGCGTGCGCCAGCGCTACGACGACGGCGAGGTCGCCGTCCGGGCGGTCGAGGCGGGCGTGGACCAACTGCTGATGCCACCGGACCCGGCCGCCGCCGTGGCCGCCCTGCGCACCGCCGTGGAGGAGGGCCGGATCACCGAGGAACGCGTCGACGAATCGGTCCTGCGGGTGCTCACCCTCAAGGAGAAGCGCGGGATCCTGGAGGCGGACCCGGTGGACCCGTCCGCCGCGGCCGACGCCATGGGCCACGAGGAGGCGGCCCAGACCGTCGCCGACGCCTCCGTGACCCTGCTGCGCAACGAGGACGGCCTGCTGCCGCTGCGGGACACGCCCGTGCGTGTCGAGGGCGCGGGCGCGGACACGATCGCCGCCGCGCTCACCGAGGCCGGTGTCACCGTCGACGCCTCCGCCCCGGCACTGGTCGTGGGCACGGACGGGGCCACACCGGAGCAGCGCGCCCTGGTGGCGTCCGCCCAGGGGCCGGTCATCGTCGTCGCTCAGGGCGGCCCCTACGACCTGGCGGCCTTTCCCGACGTCGACGCCTTCCTGGCCGTGTACTCGTCCGTGGAGGTGTCCCGGACCGCCGCGGCCCGGGTGATCGCCGGCGAGATCGACCCCGCCGGAACGCTCCCGGTGGACATCCCGGACGTCGCGACCGCGGGCGACGGCCTCTCCTTCTGAGTGCTTTGTCCCTCTTCGGGGCGATTGAACCGGGCGGGGAACGGGAAGAACGGTTCCCCGCCCGAACAGATGGAGGGATCGGATGGACAGCACCCGCCGAGGGGTCATCTCCGACTGGGGCGGCGTCCTCACGCCGCCCCTGACCGACGGCATCCGGGCCTGGCTGCACGCCGACCGGATCGACATCGACCACTACCAGGAGGTGATGCGGCCCTACTTCGACAACAGCCTCAACGGCTCCAACCCGGTCCACGCGCTGGAGAGGGGCGAGATCCCCGTCTCGCAGTTCGAGCGGGACCTGGCGGGCCTGCTGCGGTCCACCCACGGCGGGCCGGTGGTGGCCGAGGGGCTCATCCACAGGATGTTCGCCAACTTCGAGCCCGTGCACGGCATGTACGAGCTCCTGCGCCGGTCCAGGCGCGGCGGCGCCGCCACCGCGCTGCTGTCCAACTCCTGGGGCAACGGTTACCCGCACGAGCACTTCGAGACGACCTTCGACACCGTGGTGATCTCCGGCGAGGTGGGGATGCGCAAGCCCGAGGAGCGCATCTACCTGCACACCTGCGAACGACTCGGCCTGGCTCCCGAGGACTGCGTCTTCATCGACGACCTGGAGCACAACGTCCGCACCGCCGAGGCACTCGGCATGACGGGCATCCTGCACACCGACACCGAGTCCACGCAGCGGGCGCTGGACCGCTTCCTGGCGTCGTCGGTGGCACACTCGTAGGGTTCGATCCACGCACCTGAGAGCCGCCCGCATGTACGTCTTCCTGCCCAGCACCATCCCCGCCCTCGCCGGAGTCCTCGACACCGGGAGGGCGGACGGCACCACGGCCTTCGCCGCCGACCCCGGGCCCGGCGGTGACACCGAGGAGGCCGAGTACGACGCCATGTACGCCGCCGCCGAGGCATCCCTGGCACTCCTGGCCGCCGACCCCGACGCCCCACGGCGCCGCGTCGTCCTGGCGGCGGACATGCCCGACCGCGTCGTCGAGCGCCGAGGCGCAGCCGGACCGAACGTGGTCCGCGTCGCGGTGACCGAGCCCGTCCCCTACAAGAAGCTGGCGTCGGCGCACGTGGACGACGAGGCGGCGGCCGACGACGTCGCCGCCGGAGACGCCGAGGACCACGAACTGCTGTGGTTCGCGGTCCAGGAACTGCGCCACCTCGTCGCCGACAGCGGCGCCTAGGCGGGCGCGGCGGCGCGACCTGGCGCGCGTCGCCCCGGCCGGCCGGTCGGGAACGCTCAGACGAACGGCTCGACCTCGCGCAGGAGGCGGCGCTTGGGCTGGGCCCCGACCAACTGCCGCACCGGCTCGCCCCCGTGGAAGAGGAACATGGTGGGCGTGCCCATCACCTGGTAGTCGCGTGTCGTGGCCGGGTTCGCCGGCACGTCGACCTGCACGATCCTCATCCGCCCGCGCAGGTCGTCCGCGAGGGACCTGAGCACCGGCTCCATCTGGCGGCACGGCGCGCAGCTGTCGGCGGTGAACTCCACCAGCACCGGCAGGTCCGAGCGCAGGACGTCCTCGCTGAAGGAGTCGTCCGTCGCCTGGCCCAGCTCCGCGGATCCGATCATGGTCATCCCTTCATCTGGCACAGCGGGTCGGGCGGGTCGGGCAGGTCCAGCTCGGCCCGCGCCAGCTGCGCGCTCACCTGGTGGCGCACGGCCCGCAGCTCGTCGATGAGCGTGTCGAGCTCGGCGAGCTTGCCGCGGTAGACCTCCAGCGACGCGGGACAGGAGTCCCCGGTCGGGTGCCCGGCCCGGAGGCACTCCACGAACGGGCGCGTCTCCTCCAGCCCGAACCCGAAGTCCTGGAGCGTGCGGATCTGCTCCACCAGCCGCAGGTCGGCGTCGTCGTAGACGCGGTAGCCGTTGACCTCACGGCGGCTGGGGATCAGACCGCGTGACTCGTAGTAGCGCAGGGTCCGTGTACTGACCCCCGCCCGCCTGGCAAGCTCACCGATGCGCATGCCCGTCACGGTAGGCCTTGACGCCGACGTCAACGCAACGGGCACGCGCGGATCGGTCCAGGGGCGCCGCGAACGACCGGAGCGGGCCCTCCGGGTCGCGGTCGGAGCACTCGCGGTCGGGGTCGGGGCCCCGGAGCCGGGACGGGCGCCGTGCGGGCGGTGGCCGGTCCCGGTCGCCCGGTTCCTGGGGGAATCGCCGATGCGGCAAGATGGGGGTAGCCCCGTCCCCGAACGTCGAGGAGTCAGCCATCAGCCGCCTGGTGCTCTGGAACATCGACCTCACCCTTCTTGACGTCGGACGGGTGATGAGGGCCGCCTACGCCGAGGCCTTCGAGAAGGTCACGGGCGAACCGCTGGTCTATCTGACCTCCGCCGAGGGGCGCACCGACTCGGAGATGTTCTTCGAGTTCTGCGCGCGCAACGACGTCGACGTGGAACCCGACGGCGACGTCCTCGCCGAGTTCATGTCCCTGCTGGAGGAGGCGTTCGGGCGGCGCACCGACGAACTCCTCGCCCAAGGGCGCGTGATGTCCGGTGCCGCCGCGTCGCTGGCGGCCGTCGCCGGGATGCCCGACACCGTCCAGACGGTGGTGAGCGGAAGCACCCGCGCCAACGCCGTGGCCAAGCTCGCGGCCTTCGGGCTGGACGCCCACCTGGACCTGGCCATCGGCGGGTACGGTTCGGTGAACTACCCCAAGTCGTCCCTCATCCAGTCCATCCGCCTGCACGCCACCGGCGACGGCGGGCGGCCCTACACGGAGGAGGAGACGGTGTTCGTGACCAGCGCCGTCTCCGACGTCCGCGCCGCCAGGATCGGCGGCGCGGTCCCGCTCGCGGTCCGCACGGGCTCGGCCACCGAGGCCCAGCTCCGTGACGCCGGCGCGGTGGCCGTTCTACCGGACCTGGGAGACCCCCAGGCGGTCATGACGGCCGTGCATCAGGCGACGGCCCGATAGTTCACAGCGCGAGGCCCCGGAGGTCCACGTGTCCCGTGCCCTTGACCACCGCAATCCGCTTCTTACAGGTTGTAACTACCGCGTAACGGTGTTGCACCTGTCCTCCTGCGCGAAAACCAGTAGCCTGGTCAGCGGATGAGGTGGGGACAACGGCGTCTGCCGCCTCTCCATTGTTCCGCCTGTGCGCACAGGTGCCGTCCCGTCACCGTTCCCGCGCGCCCCGCTACGGGGTGCACACAGAATCACCCATCAGTACGGAAACTCACAGGTCACATGACCGGCTGTTTCTCCAGCGCTCGTGCGACGTTGCTCACAAAGGAGTGAGAGATCCCTATGTCCGGGCAATCCGACGTCATCCTCCAGAAGCTGCTCAGTGACGCGGCCACGAAGTGGTCGCCCAGAGCGGGCCTAGCCCCCGAGGACGCCGACGCCGTCCGACACTTCCTGCCGTTCTACTACCGGCACACGGACCCGGAGGAGATCTCCGGCCGCACGGCCGAACAGATCTGCGGCGCCGCCAGGGCGCACCGCGACTTCGGCGCCCACCGCGTTCCGGGCCGCGCCAAGGTCCGCGTCTACACCCCCGAGCGTGCGCGCGACGGTTGGGAACAGCAGACCAGCATCGTCGAGATCGTCACCGACAACGCCCCCTTCCTCGTCTCCTCGGTCACCATGGCGCTGCACGACCTGGGCGCCGGGGCGCGCCTGATCATCCACCCCCAGATGACGGTCGGCCGCGACCTCGAGGGCGTACTGCGCGAGATCGACCCCGAGATCGGCGGCGACGGGCTCCTGCCCACCGACGAGTCCTGGATGCACATCGAGATCGACCGCCAGGACGACCCCGAGCGCGTCAAGGAGATCACCACCCGGCTGGAGAACGTCCTCAACGACGTCCGCTACGTGGACGAGGACGCCGCCAAGATGGGCGACCGGGCGATCCGCATCGCCGACGAGCTGGCCGCCTACCCCGACCGCCTCGTGGCGGGCGGGGTCGACCCCCGCGAGATCGGCGAGAGCGTCGACTTCCTGCGCTGGGCGGCCGGCCGCCACTTCACCTTCATGGGCTACCGCGAGTACAGCCTGGTCACCGACGAGAACGGTGACGACGCCCTGCGCCCCGAGCCCGGCTCGGGCCTGGGCATCCTGCGCATGGACTCGCCCGCCTCCACCGGCTTCGCCGCGCTGCCGCCGGAGATCCGAGCCAAGGCCCGCGAGCCCTTCGTGCTCGTCCTGACCAAGGCCAACTCCCGCGCCACCGTCTACCGGCCCAAGTACCTGGACTACATCGGCGTCAAGAAGTTCGACGCCCAGGGCAACATCGTCGGCGAACGGCGCTTCCTGGGCCTGTTCACCTCCCAGGCCAACACCGAGTCCATCGCCCAGATCCCGATCCTGCGCCGCAAGCAGGCCGAGGTCCTGTCCCTGGCCGGGTTCGAGGCCGACAGCTACGACGGCAAGGACCTCATCGAGCTGCTGGAGACCTTCCCGCGCGAGGAACTCCTGCAGATCCCCGTCAACGAGCTGTACAACATCGTCCGCGGCGTCCTGCGCCTGCGCGACCGGCGCGGCACCAAGCTGTTCATGCGGCGCGACCCCTACGGCGGCCGCTACATGTCCTGCTTCGTGTACATGCCGCGCGACGAGTACAGCACCCGCGTGCGCCTGGACATCCAGAAGGTCCTCGCCGACGCCTTCGAGGGCGCCACGATGGACCACAACGTCATGATCGGCGCCGCCCCGCTGGCCCGCCTCTACCTGGTGGCCCGCGCCAAGTCCAAGCAGACGCTGGCCGACATCGACCAGGTGGCCTTGGAGGAGAAGGTCCGCGAGGCCGCCCGCTCCTGGGACACCGACTTCGACGCCGCCCTCACCGAGGCGTTCGGCCCCGGCCACGCGACCGTCTACAAGGAGCGCTACTCCAGCGGCCTCACCGAGGCCTACAAGGTCGACAACTCGCCCGAGGTCGCGGCCGCCGACATCGGCGAGCTGGAGAAGCTGCTGGAGCGCACCGACCCCGACCACCGCCAGGGCGAGTTCGTCGGCCGGCTCTACCAGCCGGACGACCCGAGGCTGGGGGAGTGGCGGTTCCGGCTCTACCGGGTCGGCGAGCCCGTCACCCTGAGCCGCATGCTGCCCGTCCTGGAGCACCTGGGCGTCGACGTCGTCGACGAGTGGCCCTACGACCTGTCGATCGAGAGCGTGGGCCGGGTCTGGATCTACGACCTGGGGCTGCGGCGCTCCGCGACCACCGAACTGCCGGCCGACCGCCTGCGGGAGCTGTTCGAGGACGCCTTCGAGGCCACCTGGCGCGACCGGTGCGAGTCCGACCGGTTCAACGCCCTGGTCGTGCGGGCCGGCCTCGACTGGCGCCAGATCTCGGTGCTGCGCGCCTACGCCAAGTACCTGCGCCAGACCGGTGCGACCTACACCCCCGACTTCCTCGCCGACGTCCTGGGCGCCAACGTCGGGATCGCCGGCCTGCTCATGGAGCTGTTCGAGACCCGCTTCGACCCCGAGCGGCCCGACGAGGGCCGCGACGAGCGGGCCGCGGCCATCGTCGACAAGATCGAGGGCGAACTGGAGAGCGTGGCCAGCCTGGACCACGACCGCATCCTGCGCTCGTTCCTCACGGTCATCGGGGCCACCCTGCGCACCAACCACTACCAGGGGCACCCCTACCTGGTGCTCAAGCTCAACCCGCAGCAGATCCCGGACCTGCCCAACCCGCGGCCCCGGTTCGAGATGTACGTCTACTCGCCCCGCGTCGAGGGCGTGCACCTGCGGTTCGGCTCCGTCGCCCGCGGCGGCCTGCGCTGGTCCGACCGCTTCGAGGACTTCCGCACCGAGATCCTCGGGCTGGTCAAGGCCCAGATGGTCAAGAACTCGGTCATCGTGCCCAGCGGCGCCAAGGGCGGGTTCGTCTGCAAGCGGCTGCCCGAGGGCGGGACCCGTGAACAGGTGATGGCCGAGGTCGTCTCCTGCTACAAGCAGTTCATCAGCGGCCTGCTCGACGTCACCGACAACCTGGTCGACGGCCAGGTCGTGCACCCCGAGCACACCGTCCGGCACGACGGCGACGACTCCTACCTGGTGGTCGCGGCCGACAAGGGCACCGCGACCTTCTCCGACACCGCCAACGAGATCTCCAACGCCCGCGGCTTCTGGCTGGGCGACGCCTTCGCCTCCGGCGGCTCGGTCGGCTACGACCACAAGGCCATGGGCATCACCGCGCGCGGAGCCTGGGAGTCGGTCAAGTACCACTTCCGCGAGATGGGCGTGAACGTGCAGGAGCAGCCGTTCACCGCGGTCGGCATCGGCGACATGTCCGGTGACGTGTTCGGCAACGGCATGCTGCTCTCGCAGCAGATCCGTCTGGTGGCCGCCTTCGACCACCGCCACGTCTTCCTGGACCCGGACCCCGACCCGCACACCTCGTGGGTCGAGCGCAAGCGCATGTTCGAGCTGCCGCGCAGCACCTGGCTGGACTACGACCAGGCGCTCATCACCGAGGGCGGGGGCGTCTACCCGCGCGACGCCAAGTCGGTGCCGGTCAGCCCGCAGGTGCGGGAGGTACTCGGCATCGAGGACGGGGTGGACGGCCTCACGCCGGACGCGCTCATCCGCCACATCCTGGCCGCTCCGGTCGACCTGCTGTGGAACGGCGGCATCGGCACCTACGTCAAGGCGAGCGGGGAGTCGCACGCCGACGTCGGCGACAAGGCCAACGACCGCGTGCGCGTCGACGCCACCGACCTGCGGGTCAAGGTGGTCGGCGAGGGCGGCAACCTGGGCCTGACCCAGCCCGCCCGGATCGAGTTCGCCCGCGAGGGCGGCCGGGTCAACACCGACTTCATCGACAACTCCGCCGGGGTGGACACCTCCGACCACGAGGTGAACATCAAGATCATGCTCGACCGCGAGGTGCGGTCGGGCAGCCTGGGCAAGGCCGAGCGCGACCAGCTCTTCATCGACATGACCGACGAGGTCGCCGATCTGGTCCTGGACAACAACTACGCGCAGAACACCGTGCTGGCCGCCGCGCGCAGCCAGACCTGCGAGATGCTGCACGTCCACGGCCGGTACATGCGCCACCTGGAGCGCACGAAGGTCCTCAAGCGCAAGCAGGAGGACCTGCCCTCGGACAAGGCCATCGCCGAGCGGCGCGCCGCGGGCAAGGGGCTGACGACCCCCGAGTTCTCGACGCTGCTCTCGTACACCAAGATCGACCTCAAGGACCAGATCGGCGACTCGGACCTGTCCGACGACCCCTACCTGGCGGACGCCCTGACGGACTACTTCCCGACGCCGCTGCGCTCGGAGCGCTTCGCCGAGGGCGTGGCCACGCACCCGCTGCGCCGGGAGATCATCGTCAACCAGGTCGTCAACCAGATGGTGAACCGCTCCGGGGTCACCTTCGCCTTCCGCCTCAACGAGGAGCTGGGTTCCAGCGCCGCGGACATCGCCCGCGCCTACCTGGTCGTCCAGGAGATCCTCCGGCTGCGGAGGTTCTGGGGCCGGATCGAGGAGCTGGACCACCACATCTCCGTGGACAGCCAGCTCGTCCTGCTGCTGGAGACCCGCAAGCTCGCCGAGCGCTCCGCCCGGTGGCTGCTGCGCAACCGCACCTTCCCGTTCGACGTGCGCAGCGAGATCGGCTACTTCGCCGACGGCGTGGGCGAGGTGCTCCCGCACCTGGCCGACCTGGTCAAGGGGCGCGACCGCGAGGCCTTCGTCGAGCGCCGCGACCGCTACCGGGAGATGGGGGTGCCGGCGGACCTGGCCGAGCAGGTGGCCGTCATGGTCCCGGCCTACTCCACGCTGGACCTGGTGGAGATCGCCCAGCGCACCGGCCGCTCCGTGGAGAAGGTCGCCGAGCTGTACTTCGAGCTCGCCGACCGGCTCAACATCAGCTGGTGGCGTGAACGGATCATCGACCTGCCGCGGGACGACCGCTGGGGCACGATGGCCCGATCCTCGCTGCGCGACGACCTGTACGCGGCGCACGCCGCGCTGACCGCCCGCGTGCTGGAGTCGGGTCCGCCGGAGGAGTCCGCGGTCGGGCTCATCAACGGATGGATCGCGCAGAACGAGGAGATCGTCGACCGCGCCGGCATCACCCTGTCGGAGATCCAGGAGAACGAGCGCTTCGACCTGGCCACCCTGTCGGTGGCCCTGCGCTCGGTCCGCTCCCTGGTCGACTAGGCCCACCCGTCGGGGCGCCCGCCGCCGACACCGGACTCAGTGTGCCCCCGGCCCATCCCGGCCGGGGGCACAGCGCCGTGCGGGGCGGGGCGGGATACGGAGCTGGGCCGGGGGCGCGGGCAGGCCCCTACACTGGGGGACGTGGCAGACATGGACCCAGCAGAGAAGATCAAGGAACTCGCGGCGACCCTGGCGAGTGTGTCCGCGGTGTTGGACATGGAAGCGATGCGGACGGAGATCGCCGAACTGCGGGAGCAGGCGGCCGACCCGGAGCTGTGGTCGGACCAGGCCAACGCGCAGAAGGTGACGCGGCAGCTGTCCACACTGGAGTCCATGGTCACCAAGATCGAGGGGATCGACCAGCGCCTCGACGACCTCGGCGTGCTCTACGAGCTGGCCGAGGCCGAAGGTGACAGCGACACCCGGGACGAGGCCGACCGCGAGCTCGAACAGCTCCGCAAGGACATCGGCGAGCTGGAGGTGCGCACGCTCCTCAACGGCCCGCACGACGAGCGCGAGGCGATCGTCACCATCAACTCCCAGGCGGGCGGGGTCGACGCCGCCGACTGGGCGCAGATGCTGCAGCGCATGTACCTGCGCTGGGCCGAGCGCCACGGCTACCCCACGGACGTCTACGAGACCTCCTACGCCGAGGAGGCGGGCATCAAGTCCACCTCCTTCGCGGTCAAGGCGCCCTTCGCCTACGGCACCCTGCGCGGGGAGCACGGCACCCACCGCCTGGTGCGCATCTCGCCGTTCGACAACCAGAACCGGCGCCAGACCTCCTTCGCGGGTGTGGACGTCGTGCCCTCGGTGGAGCAGAGCGACCACATCGAGATCGACGAGACCGAGCTGCGCGTGGACGTGTACCGCTCCAGCGGTCCCGGCGGCCAGGGCGTCAACACCACGGACTCCGCGGTGCGCATCACCCACCTGCCCACCGGCATCGTGGTCTCGTGCCAGAACGAGCGCTCGCAGCTGCAGAACAAGGCGACCGCGATGACGATGCTCCAGTCCAAGCTGCTCGCCCGCAAGCGCGAGGAGGAGCAGGCCGCGCTGGACGAGATCCGCGGCGACTCGGTGAGCAGCTGGGGTACGCAGATGCGCAACTACGTGCTGCACCCGTACCAGAGCGTCAAGGACGTGCGGACCGGCGCCGAGACCGGCAACACCTCGGGTGTCCTGGACGGCGAGATCGACGCCTTCATCGACGCCGAGATCCGGTGGATGCGCAGCCGCGAGCGCGGCGACGCTGCGCAGTAGGCTCCGGGTGTCCCCGTCGTCGGGCGCCTGAGCACGGGAACCTTCGGTCCTCGCGGTGCACGCTCGTTCCTCACGAGCGCACCTCCAGAACCTCCAGAACCCCGTACGGCGCCCTCACGGTACCCTTTGGGCCTCCGCTTCGCTTCGGCCCGAGGCGGGGGCACACCAGGTGTCGGAGTGATCGCACCCCGTGTGGCGGCTGTGTCACGGGCGCAGGTTGTGGCCCAATGGTGATGAGTGTGACTCCACACTTTTACCAGAAATACTATATGTGAACGTTACCATCGATTGACACCTCCGATATGCTCGGGGCTGTTGTCCGACGGTGCACGATCCTCCGGATCCTCGGGCGAGTCGCGACCTGGACAATCCGGGCCGCACCCCCCTCTACACTGTCGGTTGGCCATGCGGCCGGTACGATCCCGCGCGGAGTCGGCTCCGAGGCGGGTGCCCATACCTTCGAGAACCTTGTGATGCGCCTGTGATCCACTTCGATAACGTCACGAAGGTCTACCCGACCCAGAAGCGCCCCGCGCTCGACGGCGTTTCCATTGACGTAGACAAGGGCGAGTTCGTCTTCCTCGTGGGCCCCTCCGGCTCCGGAAAGTCGACCTTCCTCCGCTTGGTGCTGAAGGAGGAGAAGCCCGACAAGGGGCGTGTCCACGTCGCGGGTAAGGACCTGGCCCGCCTGTCCAACTGGAAGGTGCCGCACCTGCGCCGCAGGATCGGCTGCGTCTTCCAGGACTTCCGCCTGCTCCCCAACAAGAACGTCTTCGAGAACGTGGCCTTCGCCCTGGAGGTCATCGGCAAGCCCCGGCGGTTCATCCGCAAGGTGGTTCCCGAGGTCGTCGAGCTGGTGGGCCTGGAGGGCAAGGCCGGACGCATGCCCGGTGAGCTCTCCGGTGGTGAGCAGCAGCGTGTGGCCATCGCCCGCGCGTTCGTCAACCGCCCGCAGATCCTGCTGGCGGACGAGCCCACCGGAAACATCGACCCCGCGACCTCCATCGGCATCATGAAGGTGCTGGACCGAATCAACCGCACGGGCACCACCGTCGTCATGGCGACCCACGATGCCGCCATCGTCGACTCGATGCGCAAGCGCGTGATCGAATTGGAAGAGGGCCTCGTAGTGCGTGACCAGACACGCGGCGTCTACGGCCAGGCGTACTGACCCCTGGTGCGTCCGGCGCCGGCCGGCCGCCCCACTGCGAGGACCGGCGCTGCGAAGCCCCGAAGGATGGACCTTTAACAGATCATGCGAGCACAATTCGTTCTCTCCGAGACGTGGATCGGCCTGCGCCGAAACCTGACGATGACCATCGCCGTCATCACGACGGTGGCCATCTCCCTCGCCCTGTTCGGCGCGGGCCTGCTGGTGAACCAGCAGGTGTCCGAGATGCGCAACTACTGGGACCAGCGGATCACGCTGACCATCTACATGTGCACCGATATCTCTCCGACGGCGACCTGCACGGAGAACGGCGAGGCCAGCGACGCGGACCGCGAGCAGCTCGTGCAGACGCTGGAGGGCCTGGACGAGGTGGAGGACTTCCGCTACCTCACGGCCGCCGAGGCATGGCAGGACTTCCAGGAGCGGATCGGTTCCTCCAACGAGGCCCTCGCCGGCGCCGCGCAGGAGGGTGACATCCCGGACAACTACCGGGTGCAGCTCACCGACCCGAACCACTACGACACCGTGCGCGCCGCGGTCGACGGCGCACCGGGTGTCGACACGGTCTCCGACGACCAACGCGTGCTCGAACAGTTCTTCTCGCTCCTGGACGGCCTGAAGTGGGCCGCCCTGGTGGTCGCCCTCGTGCAGCTGGCCGCCGCCGCGCTGCTGATCGGCAACACCATCCGCCTGTCGGCCTACAGCCGACGGCGGGAGACCGGCATCATGCGGCTGGTGGGCGCGTCGAACTTCTACATCCAGCTCCCCTTCCTCCTGGAGGGCGCGATCGCCGGCTTCATCGGCGGTCTGATCGCCTCCGGGTTCATCGTGGCGACCAGGTACACGCTGCTCACCAGGATCGAGGACTGGTTCCAGTTCGACGTGGCGCTCGGTACGGGATCACTGCTCTACGTCATCGGTGTCTCGATGATCCTCGGTGTGCTGCTGTGCACCATCACCTCGTTCCTGACCCTGCGCCGCTACCTGAAGGTCTGACGGGTCCGCCCGACGGGGGCGTTCGCGGGTACCGGGGGGCCACGTGCCCCCCGGACGTATGAAGGGATACACCCAGTGGCACGGGAAACCGGGCGTAAGCTCATCGCGCAGAATCGGCGTGCCCGGCACGAATACCACATCGACGAGACCTACGAGGCGGGGATCGTCCTCACCGGCACCGAGGTGAAGTCGCTCCGCGAGGGGCGTGCGTCGATCGTGGACGGCTTCGCGCACGTCCACGACGGTGAGGTGTGGCTGGAGCAGGTGCACATCCCCGAGTACACCCAGGGGACCTGGACCAACCACGCCGCGCGACGAAGGCGTAAGCTACTCCTGCACCGCCAGGAGATCGCGCGGCTGATCGGTAAGACCAGAGAGCCCGGTTTCACGCTGGTGCCGCTGTCCCTGTACTTCAGTGACGGCCGTGCCAAGGTCGAGATCGCCCTGGCCCGCGGTAAGCGCGAGTACGACAAACGCCACGCCATCGCCGAGCGCGAGGCCAAACGCGATATGGAACGCGCGCTGCGCCGTCGACGATGAGGTCCTCGAAAGGAACACACAAGGTGTCCCCCCGTCCCCTTCGCCGCGTCCTGGCCGCCGGAAGCGGCCTGCTCGTCGCGGGCACCCTGGCCGCGTGTACACCCCACCCCAGCCCCGAGGTGGCGGTACGCTCCTTCCTCCTCGCCTGGCAGGACGGCGACCACGCGGAGGCCGCCCGGTACACCACCGGAGATCCGACGGAGGTCGAGGAGGCCCTGGTGAGCGTGCGCGAGCAGCTCGACCTCGCCTCCCTGCGCTTCGGCCTGGGCCTGATCGAACGCGAGGGCGAGTCGGCGACGGCGGCCTTCGACGTCACGGCCGACCTCGGCATCGGTGACCCCACCTGGAACTACACGGGCGAGATACCGCTCGAATGGGGTCCGGACGGCTGGCGGATCACCTGGTCCTCCGCCGTCATCCACCCCGAGCTGAGCGACGACGAGCGACTCGCGGTCAGCTACGAACAGCCCGAGCGGGGCCAGATCCTCGACCGGGAGGGCCGGGAACTGGTCTCCGCCGACAGCGTCACGGCCTTCGGTGTGGTCCCCGCCGAGATGGACGACAAGGAGGCGGGCGTCACCGAGCTCGCCGAACTCCTCGATGAGGAGCCCGGGCCGCTGCTGAACCGCGTACGCTCCGCGCCGCCCGAGCAGTTCCAGCCGCTGGTGCTGATGCGCGACTCCAGTGTGAACGCGTCCCTGCTGAGCGAGGTCGGCGGGATCCAGGGCGTGGACACCGAGGAAGTGCGGATCAACCTGTCGCCCACGGTCGCGCCGTCCCTGGTCGGCGAGGTCGCGGGCACGGCCGAGCACCGGGTGTCCTCCCGGGTCGCCGGCCCCTACCAGGCGGGCGACACCGTCGGCCTGAGCGGGCTGCAGAGCATCTTCCAGCGCGAGCTGGCCGGATCGGCCACCGCCCAGGTGGTCACCCTGGACGAGTCCGGTGCGATCACCGACGTCCTGGAGTCCTGGGAGGGCGAGCGCAGCGGCGGTGTGGACACCACACTCGACGCCGACGTGCAGCGCGCCGCCGAGGCGGCACTGGCGCCCCTGCCGGGCCGCGCCTACCTGGCGGCGGTGGACACGGCCGGCGGAGAGGTCCTGGCCGCCGCCAACGCGTCGGGCAGCGCGAGCGACGACGCGGCGCTCAACGGCTCCTTCGTGCCGGGCGGCGCCTTCACCATCGTGGGCGCGCTGGCGGCCCTGCAGTCGGACGCGGTCGGTGCCGACGACCAGGTGCCCTGCGGCTACGAGACCACCATCGACGGCCAGAACTTCACCAACCCCGGCTCGGGCGCGCTGAGCCCGGAGTTCGGCGGACCGGACCTGGCCCGCAACCTGGCCCACAGCTGCACGGTCGGGTTCGTCGGACTGGCCCCGGACGTGGGGGCCGACAGCGTCGAGCAGGCCGCCCTGTCGCTCGGCATCGGCGCGGACTGGCGACTGCCGGTGCAGGCCTCCGCGGGGTCGGTGTCGGTCGCCGAGGGAGACGCCGGTGTCGCCTCGGCGATGGTCGGGGAGGACGGCGTGCAGGTGAGCCCGCTGTCGATGGCGTTGGCCGCCGCGACCATCGCCGGCGGCGAGTGGAACGCGCCGACGCTGGTCCGCGAGGAGGGCCCCTCCCCGTCGCCCGAGACGGAGTTGGACGAGGCCGACCTGGAGGTCGTGCGGCAGGGGCTGCGCGATGCGGTCACCACCCGGATGCCGGAGCTGCTCGCCCAGCAGCCGGAGGTGTACGGGCAGGCCGCCCGGGTCGCGCTCGGCGACGGGACCGACCTGCACTGGTTCGTCGGCTACCAGGGCGACGTGGCCTTCGCCATCGTGGCCGAGGCCGACTCCGCGACCACCCTGGTGACGCACCACGCGGTGAACAGCGCCCAGGCGTTCCTGACCTCGCTGGCCACCGGTGAGATCGCGGGGGAGCAGACGGCTCCCGCCGGGGACCCCACGATCCCCGAGACCCCGCCCGGTCAGACCGATCCCGCGGCCGGAGGGGCGGTTACGGACCCGGTGGGCCCGTAAGCGGAACACCCTGGTCACTGGTGCATCCGGACCTGGCAAAGATCGGCCCCGCGGGCAACCCCCCGCGGGGCCGATCGCGTCTTTCCGGATGACTGGCCGCGACAGGGGGTAGTGAGCCAGTCCGAGAGGCAGATCCTCGTCTCGGGGGAGTTTCTGCCCGTTCCCTAGGTCGGCCCGACCCTGCCGACCGCCCCCGTGGGCCGCGTCGACCACATCCTGCGTCCGCGCCCGCGGGGGTTTCTCCCTGCCCGGTGGATCCGTACGCCTGCGCGGGAATCAGCTTGGTCCTCACCCGGTTGTACCGGTAGAGTAGCGAACGCGGGTGGTTCGCCACTCGCATGTCGGCCGCCGGAGACGGTGGTTTTGACAATTTCACAGGGGGTGATCGGTTTCGACTTCGGTAGTCGTTTCAGGGGAAGCGGGCCGAGGGTTGCGTTTGTGACCTCGTTAATCCTGCATTCGCGTAAACACAAGTGCCAATTCTAAGCGCACTGAGTTCGCTCTCGCTGCCTAAGCGATAGCGTCTCTGTCGGTCCGGGCTCGTCATCGGCTCGGGATCCGGCATCAGCTAGATGACTTACCGCTCAGATCAGGCCACGGGGCCTGAGTGGGACATTTTCGTGGCTGGGCCTGTCAGCGATGTGTTCGTGCAAGCGCTGGGGCCGAGTAGAACGACACCACGGACTGCGCCCGGAGAAGCCCTGGCTCGGTGCTGAAGGACGCGGGTTCGATTCCCGCCACCTCCACGAGATACGGATCGCTGCTGCGAGGACTCTGTCCTCCCGGCGGCGGTCCGTTCTTGTTTTCGGGGGATCATCCCTGAGCCCCCATGGCGATAGGCGCCCTTCCCAGTGGTGACGCCTTGCGGATGGAGGGCGTCCGTCGCGTGCCGGACGGGCCACGCGGCTCCTGGTGGATCAGGTTCGCACCATCGACACCGTCACCCACCTCCACTGAAGCCTCTGGCCTGCGTTGATGCGCGGTGGTCGGAGGCTGTTCGCGTGCCCGTGGGGCGGGCGGTGCCCGAGTTCGCCAGGTCTCACATCGGTAAAGAGTGGTGGATGTGGGGTTGACCACATCCTTGTGAGCGCTAACACTAGGCGCCACGCCCTGAGGTTCACAGAGCCGACACGGGCCCGAAACGACGGCGGCATGACCCGGACAGTTGTCGAACCGGTTCGACAGTCGCCACCGACACGGCACAGCACCGCTCACCCCGCGCGCCACGGCACGGGGCCATCTCCCCCCAGATGAGTCAGGAGCACCGAGGATGACGCCACCCCGCTCACCCAGACCACCACGACCGCTCGGCCGCACGGTCGCGGCCGCCGTCGGCCTCACACTGGCCACCGCACTGGTGCACGCCGACCCGGCCGCCGCGGCCGAACTCCCCGCCCCGGCCGTCCACTACGACTTCACCTCCGACGACCTCTCCACCGGCACGATCACCGACGTGTCCGGCAACGGGCGGCACGGCACCCTCGCCCACGGCTCGACCGCCGCCCTGGTCGAGGGCGCCGACGGCGGTGGCGCGCTCGGCCTCCCGGGCGGCGCGGCCGACTCCGGCGCCCACGTCGCGCTGCCCGCCGACGTGCTCGGGGGCGCCACCGACCTCACCGCGTCGATCCGGGTCAGGTGGAGCGGGGCGAGTGCCCCCTGGCAGTGGATGTACGCCCTCGGCACCGACAACGCGCGCTACCTCTTCAGCACCCCCGCCAACGGCGACGGCCGGCTGCGCACCGCGGTCACCGGGAACGGCGGGAACGCGGAGGACCGGGTCACCGGCTCCGCGGCGCTGCCCGAGGGCGAGTGGCGGACCGTCACGGTCACGCTCGACACCGGGGCGGAGCGGGTCACCACCTACCTCGACGGCGCCGCCGTCGGATCCGCGCCGACCTCGCTGGCCGCCGGTGACCTGGTCGACGGCACCGGCGACCTCGCGGGCTACATCGGCCGCTCGTTCTACAGCGACCCGCTCTTCGAGGGCGCCGTGGACGACTTCCGCGTCTACCACTCCGCGCTCACGCCGGAGCAGGTCGCGGAGCTGGCCCTGGGCGACGTCCCCGAGCCGACCGGACTGGTCCAGGACTCCTTCGAGGTCCTCACCACCCTCGGCACGGCCCCGGACCTGCCCGCGACGGTCCCCGCCACCTTCTCCGACGGCTACGAGCGGCCGCTGGCGGCCGAGTGGGACGAGGTCGACCCCGCCGACTACGAGGACACGGGCACCTTCACCGTCGCCGGCACGGTCGGGGAGCGGGCGGTGACCGCCGAGGTCACCGTGATCCGGGAGGGGCAGCTCTCCATCGACCTGTCCACCGACACCGGCGCCTTCCACGGCGGCGCCTCCGGTTCGCTGTACGGCCTCTACGGGCCCGGGCTGCCGACCGACAACATCATCGAGGGGATGGGCGTGCGCACCGTGGCCACCAAGGGCCAGGACGGCGCGCAGCACCCCGGCTCCGACGCCCTGGAGGTCGTGGGCCCCCTGGCCGGCGCCTCCGGCGGCGACGTCTACGTCCGTACCACGGACTACTACCGCGGCTTCCCGTACCAGTGGCCCGGCGAGACCCCCGAGGAGAAGCTCTCCGGGTACATGGACGTGCTGGCGCGCCAGCTCGACCAGATCCGGCAACTGGACCCCGAGGTCCGGGAGCACATCGTCATCGAGCCGTTCAACGAGCCCGAGGGCAACATGTTCGGCAGCGGAGAGTGGAGCTACGACGGCACCAGCTGGCTCGACGACCCCACCGACTACTTCGCGGCCTGGGACACGGCCCACGGGATGATCCGGGAGGCGCTCCCCGACGTCCGGATCTCCGGCCCCAACACGAGCGTGCTCTACGCCCAGAACCGCGATTTCCTGCGGCACGGCGTCGAGGCCGGCACGGTCCCCGACATCATCTCCTGGCACGAGCTCAGCCACCCCGCGCAGATCCGCACCTCCGTGGACCGGTACCGCCAGTGGGAGCGGGAGGTCTTCGCGGGCACGGAGCACGAGGGCACCGAGCTGCCGATCAACGTCAACGAGTACGCCTTCAACTACCACACCTCCGTTCCCGGGCAGATGGTCCAGTGGATGTCGGCGATCGAGGAGTCGAAGATCGACGCGATGATCGCCTTCTGGAACATCAACGGCAACCTCTCCGACTCCTCCGTCGAGGCCAACCGGGCCAACGGCCAGTGGTGGCTGTACAACTCCTACAGCCGGATGAGCGGGCACACGGTCGAGGTCGCGCCGCCCTTCCCCGGGGAGAACTACACGCTCCAGGGCCTGGCCGCGGTCGACGAGGAGCAGGCCAGGGCCAAGGCGCTGTTCGGAGGGGCCGACGGGCCGGCGTGGGTGGAGTTCGACAACGTCCCCGAGGACGTGTTCGGCTCCAGCGTCCACGCCTGGGTCCGGGAGATCTCCTGGTCCGGCCAGCTCGGCGACTCCGGACCCCCGCGACTCGTCAGCGAAGAGGTGCTGGAGGTCCAGGACGGATCGGTCGTCCTCGACTTCGGCGGCTCCCTGCCCGAACTCACGGAGTCGTCGGCCTACGAGGTCGTCCTCACCCCGGCGGGCGAGGGCACCACGTCCACGGGCGTCCCGCCGACGCTGTGGCAGGGCTCCTTCGAGGCCGAGGACGCCGAGTACACCGGCAGCGGCTACAGCCTGAACGGCCCCGAGGGCTCGCCCTCGGACGTCTCGAAGTTCTACACCTCCGGCGGGTACGACGTCGGAGGGCTGCGGACCGGATCGGACGGCGTCCTCGACTTCACCGTGGACGTGCCCGAGGCCGGCACCTACGACCTGTCGGTCTTCGCCAACTCGCTGTACACCGACGAGCGGGTCGCCGACCAGGGCCCGACCAACGTCTTCCTCCGGGTCAACGGCGGCGCCGAACAGGAGGTGTTCCTGCCGCTGGCCTACAAGTGGGTGGTGTGGGACCACGCCGACACCACCGTCGACCTGCGGGCGGGGGAGAACGTCATCACCCTCGCGGCCCGGAGCCTCGACGGCTCCGGCGCCACCCGGGGTGACGCGATCATCGACCGCCTCACGCTGGAGCTGCCGGCTCCGTCCGCGGACACCGTCCGCTACGAGGCCGAACTCGCCGAACTGGACGGGGCCGCGGCCGTCCACTCGCACCGGCACATCGAGCGCGTCGGGGCCTCCGGTTCCGGCGGTGTCGACGTCGGCCGGGACGAGAGCGTGACGTTCTGGGTGTACTCGGCCGAGGACGCCGAGTCCACGATCGACGTGCACACCGTGAGCAAGGGCAGGACCGAGCTCGCCGTCAACGGCCGGCACGTCGCCGACACCGGGCCCGGCACCACGTCGGTGGCGGTCTCCCTCTCCGGCGGGGTCAACAAGGTCACCCTCACCGGCACGGTGCGGTCCTCGATCATCGACGGCATCGAGGTGACCCCGACCGACGAGCACCTGGCGACGACGGTCCACCAGGCCGAGGACGCCGCGCTCGCCGGGGACGCCGAGGTCGCGGAGCTGCCGCTGGCCGCCACCGGATCGGCCGTCACCGGTATCGGCGGCGACCCCGGCAACGGCAACACCCTGACCTTCGAGGTCGAGGCGGCGCGGGCCGGGACCTTCGCCATGCGCGTCCGCTACGCCAACCCGGAGACGTCTCCGACCACGCACTACAACCCCAACCCGGTCGCGCGGCACGCCGACATCTCGGTCAACGGCGCCGACCCCCGCACGGTGCTGTTCCCGCCGACGTTCCACGAGAACAACTTCTGGACCCTCACCGTGCCGGTGGAACTGGAGAGGGGCGTCAACACCATCGCGTTCTCGGCCGAGGAGCAGCCGAACTTCGAGGGCGACTCCCTCATCTCCGAGGACTGGCCGGACCTGGTGCTGCGCTCCCCGTACGCGCCGGTGATCGACAACATCACCGTCGCCGAGTTCACCAGCGGCCCACTGCGCCGCTGACGCCCCACCCGATCCACCCGCACCCGACCCCGAGGAGGAACGTTGGTCACCATCGGTGACGTGGCAAGGGAGGCCGGAGTCTCCCGCAGTACCGCGTCGTACGCGTTCTCCGGCAAGCGCGCGATCTCCGCGCAGGTCCGGCAGCGCGTCTTCGACGCCGCCGGCCGCCTGGGCTACACGGCCAACGCCGGCGCCCGGGCCCTGGCCACGTCACAGACGATGGTGATCGGCCTGTTGGCCCGGTTCCTGGAGGACGAGTTCGCTCCGGCCATGCTGCAGTACATGCTCGGCGTCTCGGACAACGCCCGGGAACTGGGCTACGACATCCTGCTGGTCACCGAGGCCGACGGGGTCCGGGCGCTGCGGCGGATCACCGACTCGCGCATGGTGGACGGCGTCGTCCTGCTCAACGTCGCCTACGACGACGTCCGTCTGCCCGTGCTGCGGGCCGCCCCGCAGCCCGGCGCACTGGTGGGACTCCCCGGGGACTGCACCGGCCTGGACGTCTTCGACCTGGACTTCGTGGCCACGGGCCGACTGATGGTCGACCACATGCACCGGCTGGGCCACCGCGAACTCCTGCTCGTGTCCCAGCCCGAGCACGTCGCCACCCGGGGCGGCGCGTACGTGTGGCGGCTCCGCGACGCCGCGCTCGAGCGGGCGCGCGACCTCGGGATCCGCCTGCACGCCGCCTTCGGCGAGTCCAGCCAGCCGGCCATCGGCACCACGCTGCACGGCCTGCTGGACGCCCACCCCTCGGCCACCGGCCTGCTGCTCAACAACGAGGCGGCCTCGGCCGCGCTCCCGTCCGTCCTGAACGCGCGCGGACTCGACGTGCCCGGCGACCTCTCCGTCGTCGGCCGCTACTCCGACGAGTTCGCGCGCTCCTTCTCCCTGCCCTACTCGTTCGTCGAAAGCGCGCCGGACCGGCTCGGCGACCTGGCCGTCCGCCAGCTGGTGCGCCGGATCGGGTCGACGCAGGCACGTGAGGAGCCCTACGTCGTACGGCTCCTCACCCCGGAGTTCGCCGACCGGGGCAGCACCGGGGCACCGCGTCGCTAGGGCGCGTGTGGCGGATGCCCGCCCAAGCGCCCTCGCGGACCCGGCCGCCGCCCCGGACACACCTCTCTACCACCGTCCCCCCAGCACCACCCCCCCTTGGAGGCACCATGCAACGCCCGACCCTGCGCACCCTGTGCGCCATCAGTACCGCCGCCGTGTGCGCCGCGGCCGCGGCGGGATGCTCGACGTCCGACGACGGCGCGGGGGCCGCCGGCGACACCTACACGTGGTGGGACCCCTACCCCCAGCACGACGAGTCGTCGGACTGGGCGGCGCGTGTGGACGCCTGCGCCGACGAGGCCGGCGTCACCATCGAGCGCACCGCCTACGACACGACCGCCCTGACCAACCAGGCGCTGCTCGCCGCCCAGGAGAACGCCTCGCCGGACGTCATCCTGCTGGACAACCCGGCGGTCTCGACGCTGGCCGACACCGGCATGCTCACCACGATGGACGAGTTCGGCCTCGACACCTCCGACATCGACGAGAACCTCCTGGCCGCGGGCGTGGTCGACGGCGACGCCTACGGCATCCCGATCGGCGCGAACACCCTGGGCATCTACTACAACCGCGAGATCCTCGACGAGGCGGGGGTCGACCCGGAGTCGATCACCGACTGGGACTCACTCACCGGGGCGCTGGAGCAGGTCACCGGCGCCGGGTACGAGGGCATCACCTTCTCCGGTATCGGGACCGAGGAGGGCAGCTTCCAGTTCCTGCCCTGGTTCTGGGGCAGCGGTGCGGACCTGGGCGCCCTCGACTCCCCCGAGGCGGTCGAGGCGCTGGAGCTGTGGACCGGCTGGCTGGAGGAGGGCCACGCGCCCAACTCCGTCATCACCAACTCCCAGAACACCGTGTGGGAGGAGTTCCTCACCGGTGAGTTCGCCTTCGCGGAGAACGGCACCTGGCAGGTCGACAGCGCGGCCGGAGCCGACTTCCCGGTCGGGGTCCTCCCCCTGCCGGGCCGCGAGGGCGGCGTCGCGCCCACGCCCACCGGCGGGGAGTTCATCGTCGCCCCGGTGCAGAGCGACGACGCCAGGTACGAGGTCACCGCGCAGATCGTGGAGTGCATGACCACGCCGGAGGGCCTGGTGGACACGGCCACCACTTTCGCCTACTACGTCCCGCCGACCGCGGCCGGTCAGGAGGCGCTACTGGAGGAGAACGAGGACCTGGAGCCGTGGGTGGACGCGGTGCGCAACGCCAAGGGGCGTACCAGCGACGACCTCGGCACCGACTACCCGCTCATCTCCGAGGCGCTGTGGGGTGCCGTGCAGAACTCCCTCAGCGGCGCCACGGACGCGCAGGAGGCGCTGGAGCAGGCCCAGGCCGAGGCCGAGGCCGCGACCAGCTGATCCGCCGGTTCGATCCGGTCACCCCCCATCCGAGGACGGCACGCCATGACACGGACGCATGTCCGGCCGCCGGCCACGCGAGAGGCACCGGCCGAGCCGGGCCCTTCCCGCCGCGCGCGGGGAGGGCCCGGCCGGCGGCGCACGCCCGCCTGGCACCGGTGGTCCGCACTCGCCTTCATCTCCCCGCTGATCACCTACCTGGTGCTCTTCTACGGGTATCCGCTCTTCCGCAACATCGACCTCAGCATCCACGACTACACGCCGCGCGCGTTCGTGCGGGGCGACGCCGAGTTCACCGGCCTGGCCAACTTCGCCGACGTCGTCCTGTCCGACGCGTTCGGTCCCGCGGTCTGGACCACGGTGGTGTTCACCCTGGTCTCGATCGCGGCCCAGTACGCCATCGGGCTGGCGCTCGCGGTGTTCTTCCGCACGAGCTTCCCGCTGTCGCCCGTGCTGCGGGGGATGTTCCTCATCCCGTGGCTGCTGCCGATGATCGTGTCGGCCTCCACCTGGTCGTGGATGCTCAACAGCGACCACGGGATCGTCAACTCGGTGCTCTCCGCCTTCGGGATCGGCCAGATCAACTGGCTGACGTCGCCCGAGTGGGCACTCGTGTCGGTGATCATCGCCAACATCTGGCTGGGGATCCCCTTCAACCTGGTGATCCTGTACTCCGGGCTGCAGAACGTGCCCGACGAGCTCTACGAGGCGGCCGCGCTCGACGGCGCGGGGCCGTGGAAGCGGTTCTGGCACGTCACGATGCCCCTGCTGCGCCCGGTCTCGGCCATCACCCTGCTGCTCGGCCTCGTCTACACCCTCAAGGTGGTCGACGTCATCTGGATCATGACGGTCGGCGGACCGGCCGGCAGTTCGACCACACTCGCGATCTGGTCCTACCGCAGGGCCTTCGGCACGGGGCAGCCCGACTTCTCCGAGGCGGCGGCGGTCGGCAACCTGCTCATCGTCCTGGCACTGGTCTTCGGCGTGGTCCACCTCTACCTCCAGCGACGGGAGGCCCGCCGATGACCCGCCGCCGCACCTGGTGGAAGACCGCCCTGGGCGTCCTGCTGACCGGGGCCATGCTCTTTCCCGTCTACTGGATGGTCAACGTCTCCCTGACCAGGACGAACGACCTGCGGGCCGATCCGCCGCACTGGTTCCCCCGCGATCCCACGTTCGAGGGGTACGCGGCCGTCTTCGACCAGCAGCTGCCGAACCTGACGACCAGCCTGGTCGTCGGGCTGGGATGCGTGGCCCTCACCCTGGTGGTGTCAGCACCCGCCGGCTACGCGCTGGCCCGGCTGCGGACGCCGGGCGGGGGCACGATCGGCTTCCTGCTGCTGGTCGCGCAGATGATCCCCAGCGTGGTGATGGTGATGGGCTTCTACGCCGTCTACGTGCGGCTGGGCTGGCTCAACACCGTGTGGGGGCTGATCATCGCCGACTCCACGATCGCCGTCCCGTTCGGGGTCATGCTCTTCACCGCGTTCATGTCCGGCATCCCCGAGGAGATCCTCCAGGCCGCACGGGTGGACGGGGCCGGCACCTGGCGGACCTTCCGGTCGATCGTCCTGCCGATCAGCCGGAACTCGGTCCTGACGGTGTCGCTCTTCGCCTTCCTGTGGGCGTGGTCCGACTTCGTCTTCGCGTCCACGCTCAGCCGCAACGGCGACATGATCCCGATCACCCTCGGCATCTACAACTACATCGGCAACAACACCACACAGTGGAACGCCATCATGGCGACCGCCGTCGTCGCGTCGGTTCCCGCCGCCGTCCTGCTCGTCGTGGCCCAGCGCTTCGTGGCCGGCGGAGTGACCGCCGGAGCGGTCAAGTGAGGCGCCCGGCGAGTCCGGCGAGCAGGACCCCCGCATCACCACCACTTCCCAGAGGAGTACGCGTGACCGTCCACGAGCCAGTCGTCCCGACGGACCCGTCCGGGGGCCGCCCGGTGGTCCCGTCCCGGAGCCGGGTCCGCCCGCTCGGGCTCGGAGAGGTCGACCTCGGATCCGGCTTCTGGGCCGCCCTGCAGGACACCAACGCCGCCGCCACGCTCGACCACTGCGAGTACTGGATGGAGCGGTCGGGCTGGCTGGCCAACTTCGACCGCGTCGCGGGGGGTACGACCGCGCGGGACCGGCCGGGCTGGTGCTTCTCCGACTCCGAGGTCTACAAGCTGCTGGAGGCGCTCGCCTGGGAGTACGGGCGCTCCGGGCGGGGCGAGGTGGACGACGCCGTGCGCCGTCTCACCGCACGCGTCGGCCGCGCACAGGACTCCGACGGCTACCTGAACACCTGCTACGGTCACGCGGGCCAGGAGCCCCGGTACAGCGACCTGGAGACGGGGCACGAGCTGTACTGCACGGGGCACCTGCTGCAGGCCGCGGTCGCCCGCCTGCGGACCACGGGACCGGACGCGCTGGTGGACATCGCCAGGCGGGCCGCCGACCACGTGTGCGCCACGTTCGGCGCCGACGGGAACCCCGGGCTGTGCGGCCACCCGGAGATCGAGGTGGGCCTGGTGGAGCTCGGCCGGGCCCTGGGGGAGGAGCGCTACGTCGAGCAGGCGCGGATCTTCCTCGAGCGCCGGGGACACCGCACGCTGCGCCAGGACCGGGTGCCGCTCGGCAGCGCCTACTTCCAGGACGACGTGCCGATCCGCCGGGCCCGCGCCTGGCGGGGGCACGCCGTGCGGGCGCTCTACCTGTCGGCGGCGGCCGTGGACGTGGCGGTGGAGCTCGGGGACCGGGAGCTGCTGTCCGCCGTCGAGCGCCAGTGGGAGCACACGGTCGCGCGACGCACGCACATCACCGGCGGGATGGGCTCGCGCCACCAGGACGAGGGGTTCGGCGAGGACTGGGAGCTGCCCGCGGACCGCGCCTACTGCGAGAGCTGCGCCGGGATCGCGTCGGTCATGGTGTCGTGGCGGCTGTACCTGGCCACCGGTGACATGCGCTATGCCGACCTGGTCGAGCGGACGCTCTTCAACGTGGTGGCGGCCTCGCCGAGCGCCGACGGGCGGGCGTTCTTCTACGCCAACCCCCTGCACCAGCGGGTCGCGGGCGAGGAGCCGGAGGCGGACGCCCTGAGCCCGCGCGCGGAGAGCGGCGTGCGCGCGCCCTGGTTCGACGTCTCGTGCTGTCCCACGAACCTCGCGCGCACGCTGGCGACCTGGCACACGTACGCGGCCGTCGCCGAGGAGCACGGTCTGGCGGTGCTGCAGTACGCCTCGACGCGGATCCGGGCGGAGCTGGGCGACGGCCGGGTGATGGGGGTGGCGGTGGAGACCGACTACCCGCACGAGGGTACGGTCCTGGTCCGCGTCACGGAGGCGCCCGCGGGTCCCGCGGTCCTGCGGCTGCGGGTGCCCTCGTGGGCCCGGGGCGCCGAGCTGGAGGAGGCCGGGCGCAGGCGGCCGGTGAGTCCGGGGTCGGTTGTCGTCGAGCGGGAGTTCCCGGTGGGGGAGGAGGTCCGGCTGCACCTGCCGATGGCACCCCGCTTCACCTGGCCCGACCCGCGGATCGACGCGGTGCGCGGCTGCGTCGCCGTGGAGCGGGGGCCGCTCGTGTACTGCGCCGAGGCGGTCGGCCAGCCCGCCGGAACCGACCTGGACGAGGTCCGGGTCGACCCCTCCGTGCCGCCGGAGGGCCGGGACGGCGGCGTGGTGGTGCGGGGTTCGACGGGCACCGTGCCCGGGCCGCGGGCCGGTTGGCCGTACGGGGAGCCGGTCGGAGAGGTCGGCGGATCGGCCGTGGAGCTCGTGCTGACCCCCTACCACCAGTGGGCCGAGCGGGGCCCGACCGCCATGCGCGTCTGGCTCCCGGCGGATCACTGACGAGCACCGTGACACCTGTCCGACCTTTGGCCATGCGCGCCATTGACTGGTACGGTAAAGCCGTACGGCTTGGGAGGAATGTCATGTCCATCAGCGCGAACGAAGCCAGAGCGAACCTCTACCCTCTGATCAAGCAGGTCCACGACGATCATGACGTCGTCCACATCACCTCCCGGCAGCACGGCAATGCGGTGCTCATGAGTGAAGAGGACTGGAACGGGTGGATGGAGACCGTCTACCTGATGCGCTCTCCCGCGAACGCCTCCCGGTTGCTGGACGCTGTCGCCCGCGATCAGACGAGTGGCGAAGCGGTCACCACCAGCATGGACGAACTCGCTGAGTTGGCGGAGGATGAGTGAGGGCCGTTCGTTTCGATCCCGCCGCATGGGAGGACTTCCGGTACTGGCTGGAGGCCGACAAGAAGGTCGCTCGCCGGACCGTCCGTTTGATCGGTGAGATACAGCGGACCCCCTTCGACGGTCTGGGTAAGCCGGAACCCCTGAAGGGGGACCTGTCCGGGTACTGGTCGCGGCGGATCACTGACGAGCACCGCATCGTGTATCGGGTGACCGAGAACGAGGTGAGGATTCTTCAGGCCCGGTATCACTACAGGTGAGGATGTGGGCGGGGCGTCTCCTTGCCGGGTGCCCGGCCGGACTCAGAGGCGTTCGGCGTAGGCGTCCGCCAGGGCCTGGGCCTCGGCGTAGGTGGGCAGTCCCGAGGGGACGGCCCCGTCGAGGGCCACGGCCCGGGCCGTGGCGACGGTGGCGCCCAGAGCGGCGCGGAACAGCAGGGATCCGCAGCTGACCCTGCGCACACCCAGGTCGGTGAGGGCGCGCAGGGAGGGGCCGGCGGGGGAGTACAGGACGTTCAGCGGCACGTCCAGGGAACGGACCAGGTCCGCGATGGCCGCGGTGTCGGTGAGCCCGGGTACGAAGACGCCGTCGGCGCCCGCTGACCGATAGGCCGCGGCGCGCTGCGCCGTCAGCGCCGTGTGGCCCGGCAGCCAGTGCGTGTCCGTGCGGGCGTTGACGAACAGGTCCGGGGCGGCGTCCTTGACCGCCTCGATCATCGCGCACTGCCTGCCCAGCGGGCGCAGCCCGCCGTCGGGGAGGCCGTCCTCGATGTTGACCCCCGCCACTCCGGCGTCGGCGAGTTCGCGGCCGAGCGAGGCGACCTGCTCGGGCTCGTCGCCGAAGCCCCCCTCGATGTCCACACTGACCAGGGCGTCCAGGCGGACCATGCCGTGCGCGAGCAGCAGGGTCTGGGCCAGGGTGTCCCCCTGGGCGTCGGGGCGGCCCGCGGCGGCCGCCACGCCCAGGCTGGTCGTGCCGAGGGCGCGGAAGCCCGCCCCGGCCAGGGCGGCGGCCGAGGCCAGGTCCCAGGCGTTGGGCAGGACCAGGGGCGCACCGGTGCGGTGCAGGTCGCGGAACTCCTCGAAGCGCGTCATGGGTGTGTTCCTTCCGTGCGGACGGCGAGACCACGACCCTAGGCCGCTGACGGTTCGGCGCCCGCCGAAACGTCAGCTTCCGGCGGAGGGCCGCCGACACGGCGACGGGGCGGCGCCCGCGGGCGCCGCCCCGTTCACGACCGGGCCTCAGGCCTCGGTGGCTCCCACGAGCCAGGCGACCTTGTGGGCCGTGACGCCGAGACTGCCGCTGCTGCCGAGGTAGACCCCGAACGAGGCGATGAACGCGTGATCGAGTTCCCTGCGCTCACACAGGACGTCCTCGACCGCGTGCGCGGACTCCGGGTTGGTCACCCGCAGGTACGGGGCGTCCCCGTCGACCAGGTCCGTGCTGACCTCGTAGCGGGCCAGTTCGCCGGCGAGCTTGGTGAGGTGCCCGCGTTCCTCGGAAGGCACGCGGGTCGGCTGCTCTTCGTGTGCCTGTCTCGACTGGGCCATGGCGATCCTTTCGTGTCGAGCACGTGCTTCCTCGGTGCCCTGACTCCATTGTCACTCAGAGTTAAGTTACTAGTACGTACCGACACGATGACACGCCGTCACACCACCCAGTCGCCACCGGACATCACTCCGGAGACCGCCAGGTCCGCGTCCAGCACCACGAGGTCGGCCGGGCCGCCCACCGCGATCCGGCCCGCGCCGTCCAGGCCCAGCGCCGCCGCCGGGACCGACGACGCCGAGCGCACGGCCTCCGGCACGTCCACGTCCAGCGACTCCACCGCGTTGCGCACGGCCTGCGGCAGCACGATCGTGCTGGAGGCGATCGCGCCGGTGTCCACCAGCCGGGCCTCGCCGCCGCTGACCCGCACCCGCAGATCGCCCAGCGTGTACTCGCCGTCCCCCAGGCCCGTCGCCGACATCGCGTCGGTCACCAGCGACACGCGCCCGGCCCCCGCCGCCGCGAACACCAGCTTCGCCGCGCCGGGATGGACGTGCACGAGGTCCAGGATCAGCTCCACGGTCACCCGTTCGTCCTCCAGGGAGGCCGCGATCGGCCCCGGGTCGCGGTGGTTGAGCGGACGCATCGCGTTGTACAGGTGCGTGGCCACCGTGGCGCCCGCGTCGAAGGCGGCGCGGGTCTGCTCGTAGCTCGCCTCGGTGTGCCCCACGGCGGCGACCACGCCGTTGGAGACCGCGGCGCGGATCAGCTCCGTCGCGCCCGGCAGCTCCGGTGCGACGGTCACCATGCGCACGTGGCCCCGGCCCGCCTTCAGCCACCGGTCGAACTCCGCGGTGTCGGGGTCGCGCAGCAGCGCGGGGTCGTGCGCTCCGCACTTGGACCGGGCGATGAACGGCCCCTCCAGGTAGACGCCCGCCAGTTCACCGGACTCGCACAGCTCGGCCAGGGCCGCCACCTGGCGGAGCGTGTCCTCGGGGGCGGCGGCGACCAGACCGCCGATCATCGACGTCACCCCTCGCGCGCGGTTGAACGCGACGATCTCACGCGCCCCCTCCGGGTCGGCCTCGGGGAAGGCGTGTCCCGCGCCCCCGTGGACGTGGGTGTCCACCAGGCCCGGGACCACCCAGCCGCCGGCGTCGTGGGTCGGCCCGGCGGGCGGCTCCCCCGATCCCAGTTCGCTCACGCGACCGTCCGCGACGCGCAGCCAGCCGTCGTGGACGCCGTCGGGGGTCACGACGCGGGCGTTGGTGAGCGTGACGCTGTGGGGCATGTTCGGGCTCTCCCTGTGCTGGACGGTCGGATGCTCGGCGGGGTGTGTCGCAAATAACACGCGAACCGCGCGGCTGTCGGGAGGGGGCCTTACCCCTGCCGCTGCGGGCTCGGAACAGCCTGCGGAGCTGGGGAATCCCGATCCGTGGAACGGTTGTCCGCGAGCTGGACGTCCCGGTCGGGGCACCGACGGCGCGCACGCGGCACCCGCGCACGCATTGACGATAGCGGTCGGCTCACCTCATGATGGAGACATGTCCGCCGGTGAGCTGCTTGTCCAGCGCCTGCACGTCGATCTTCGACAGCAGGCGAGCGCGCTCTGTTGTAGCTAGCGCCTTGCGGGGCCGAGCCCCGCGCCACGGGTGTACCCAGTACACCCCTGCCCTCGCAGACACCGGACGCTCTTCTCTTCCCTTTCTGGGCCCGGACCGATTCAGGTCCGAAGAGCACACCTGCCAGGACCGACGCGGCACGCCTACGGACGACGGAGTCCGTCCCCGCGTCGGAACGAGGAACCGTCCTCTCCGGTGTCACCGCATCCCCGTCACCGCCCCCGACGTTTCCTCCGGTCGATCCCGGCTCGCTCTGACCGAACCCAGGAGTCTCGCATGACCCGCTTCACCGTGCTCGTCGCCGCCCCCCAGACCCGATCCGCCGTGTACACCACCGCTCTGCGCGCCGCCTCCGAAGTCGCCGCCCGCGCGGGCGTCACGTCCACTCCCGAGGTCGTCGACCTCGCCGAGCTGGGCGCCGACCTGCTCGCCGACGACTCCGACGCGGTCGACGCCGCGCTGGAGAGCGTGCGCGAGAGCGACGTCCTGCTGGTCGCCTCCCCCCAGGTGCACGGCACCTACACCGGCCTGCTGAAGGTCTTCCTGGACCGCCTGCCCGAGCTCGGCCTGGGCCACACCGTGGCCGTGCCGCTGGCCGTGGTCGAGGATCTGCGCAACAGCCGCGGCATCGAGGAGGACCTGCGCGTCCTGCTGGCCGACCTCGGCGCGTGGGTGGCCGAGCCGGGACTGGTCCTGGCCACCGACGAGACCCACCGGCCCGACAGCGTCGTGCGCGCGTGGGCCGACGTCGCCGCGCCCGGCCTGCGTCAGGCCGTGTCCGTGGCTGCATGAGGGGGTTCGGGCGCCTTTGAGACGGGGCCTTCGCGCCTTCCGGTGTGCCCGCTCGTTCCGCACGGAACCACCTCCAGGCACTCCAGGACCCGTCGGCGCCCTCGCCGTGCTTTCTCTGGGCCGCCGCTCGTGCCCGCGCCGTCGCCCGCCACCACCCTCAACGGACGCCTGCGGCGCAGTCCTTCCTCGCTTTGGCCCGGATAGACCCCCTGTGGTCCCCGTGAGCGGGACCGCTCACCTTCCACCACCGGGGCGCGGCGGGCGGGGCGGTTCGGCATGGCGCCTTCGGGTCAGGGGGACTCGGTGCGGTCGGGGACCAGGGCGGCGGCGCGCTTGGCGCTGGTGTCGGCCTCGGCCGAGGCCACGTTGCCGCGCACCAGCACGATGACGATCAGGGTGAGCGCGAAACCGCCGACCCGCAGGCCCAGCATCACCGGGTCGTCCGGCAGGCTCTCGTTGAACAGGATCGTGCCGGCCACCACCATGAAGACGTTGCCCACCACGTTCGACACCGGCGCCGTGATGGAGGCCCGCGAGCGCTGCAGCGAGGTCTGGAACAGCACGATCCCCACGGCCCAGCCCACCGCGTACAGGTAAGGGAACGGCGACATCAGCGCGGGGACGATCGCGCCCAGCACCCCGTGCTCGGCCAGCAGTCCGCCCAGGCCCTTGCCGTGCAGCCCGGCGCTGCCCTGGGCGAGCCCGGCCGCCGCGCCCATCGCCGCCGCCGACACGTACCGTCCACGGCCGCCGGCCAGGCCCATGGCACCCACGCACGCCACCACGGTCACGACCGTGACCAGCACCAGCAGCGGTGTGTCCGCGCTCGTGCCCGCCTCGGCGCCGTCGGCGGTGGACAGGCTCAACAGGGCCAGCGCCACCGGCATGACGCCCAGGGCCACGTACTCGCCACGGGTGATCCGCTCACCCGTGACCAGGGTGATGACCAGCAGTGTCGTGGCCACGCCCGCCGCGTAGGCGGGCTGGGCCACCGACACGGGGGCCAGGCCCAGGGACACGATCAGGCCGACACTGCCGATCGCGGCGAAGAGGCAGCCGAACACCCACCGGGGGTTGCCGAGCAGGACCCGGGCCAGGTGGAGCGGGCGGTGGACGGAGATCGACTCCGACCCGTGCAGGGCACGCTGTTCCACCGCCAGTCCCACGGTGTAGACCACGGCGGACAGCAGCGCGACCAGGAGTCCGATCACGGGGAGGCCTCTCGGTCGGGGTGCGGGCGGACGAGCGGGGATCGCGCGGATTCCGGTTCGCCCGACCGCTGGTTCAGGCACTGAATATAACCAGTTCTACATCACGCGTCACCCGGTCTGGTCGTGCGACTCCCCGATCGGTGCGGGCGCGTTCCAGGTCGGATGTGTCCCCTCTGTTGCCCGGCCTGGCCTTCAACCACGATCTCCAGCCCAGTAGCCTGGTGCGGTACGGATCCTCCGCCCCGTGCCCCCGCGTGCGGGCGGAGCGTCCCGGCGGCAGGGTAGAACCTGTTCCGGAGCCGCTCGCGCGGCGCGACTGTGAGGGATCGGGTGACGTTGGCGGACCCAGACGAGCCGGGGAGGGGCGACGCGTCCGGCCCCGAGGAGCGGCGCGAGCCGACGTGGGCGCGCACCGCACGGCTGTTCACCCCGGCGTACTGGCGCGGCCTCCCGTGGCGGGACGTCCCCTGGCGCCGTCTGCTCACCCGGAGCCACGGGCCCGCCCGTTTCGAACCGGGACCGCTCGGCCTGCTCGGCGTCATGCTCGCCGCGATGGCGGTCACCCTCCTCCTCATCCGCACCGACTCCGGGCTCGGCGGCGGCGCGGACGAGCGGTCAGACGAGCCCGTCAGCGTCCCCGGACCGCCCGAGGGGGAGCTGCGCATCATGCCGGTGGGGGACTCCCTCACCCAGGGCAGCAGCGGCGACTTCACCTGGCGCTACCGCCTGTGGACGCACCTGGAGCAGAGCGGCGTCGACGCCGTCTTCGTGGGACCCCATGACGACATGCACGGGCTGGACGGGGACGGCGGGGACCGCACCTACGCCGATCCCGACTTCGACACCGGGCACGCCGCACGGTGGGGCGCCACCTCCGAGGAGCTGTCCGCCGACCTCGCCGAGATCGCGGCCGAACACGACCCCCACTACCTCCTGCTCCTGACCGGCATGGAGGACATGCTGCGCGGCGGCGGCGCGGACCACGCGCTGGAGGGCGTCGGAGAGATGGTCTCCACGGTGCGCGTCGTCCGGGGGGAGGCCCGCTTCGTGGTCGGCGAGCTTCCTCCGGTCGAGGGCACCGGCGACGACGCTCGCCTCAACGAGGAGATCGCGCACTTCAACATGGGCGTGGTCGACCTCGCCGAGCAGTTGACCTCCTCCGAGTCGCCCGTGATCGTCGCCCAGGTGGCCAGGGACTACGCCCCCTCCTACGACAACTGGGACGAGGTCCACCCCAACGCGCGCGGTGAGGTCAAGATCGCGGCCGCCTTCGCCGACGCCCTCGCCGAGCCGCTGGGCGTGGGCGAGCCCTACCCCCGGCCGCTGCCGAACGTCTCGGTGGGCCCGTTGGAGGCGCCCGAGCCCGAGGCGGAGGAGGCCGCCGACGGGCTTCTGCTGAGCTGGCCGTCCGTGCCCGGCGCGACCGGCTACCGGGTGGTGCAGCGCCGGATCGCCCCCGACCCCGACGAGGCCACGGTCCTGCCCGCCGTGGCGGAGGGCGACGGCGACCGCCGTTCCGTGCTCGTGGAGGCGCTGTTCAGCGGCGCCCGCTACGAGTTCGTGGTGCGGCCGGTGAAGGGGCGGGACGAGGGAGAGGAATCCGAGCCCGTCCAGGTCCTCTGGGACGACGATCCTCCCCCCGGGCCGACCGGTGTGCGGGTTCACGACGGCGGAGCGGTCGTGGAGTGGGACGCGGTGGAGGAGGCCACGCACTACGAGGTGTGGCTGCGGGCGCTGGAGTGCGGGCCGGCCGACGAGTTCCGCCGGCCCCGCGACGGCCTGGACGGGTCCCGGCCAGGGGACGCGGCCCCCGACGGCGACGGCTCCCGGACGCCGGACCGGGAAACACCGACGCCGCGGCCCGAACCCCGGCCCGAACCCCCGCCCGACCCGGCCCCCGAGCCCGTCCCCGATCCCGCCCCCGCGCAGCCCGACCCTCCGACGGCCCCGACGCCCGCCCCCTCACCGGGAATCGACTGCGAGCGCAGGGACGGCCGCGGGCCACAGGACGGAGAGGGATGGCGCACGCAGGGCTCGACGGGGGAGGACACCCGGTGGGAGGCGACGGTGTCCGGTCACTACGAGGTCGTGGTCAGGTCCTATCGGGACTACGTGGAGGGGCGCTTCTCCGACAGTGTGCTCCTTTGAGGATCGGCCCGGGAAGCGGGGGCGGCGCATGACGGGACGGTGGCCGGTACGGCTCCTGCCGTGGGCGGTGGGCGTGCTCGCCGGTGTCCTGGCCCTGGGGCCCGCGCTCGGTCCCGGCTACGTGCTGCGCTACGACATGGTCTTCGTGCCCGACCTGCCCCTGGACACGGTGCTGCGCGGGGCGGACGGGTTCCCCCGGGCGATTCCCAGCGACGCGGTGGTGGCCCTGGCCTCGTGGGTGGTGCCGGGGGACGCGGTGCAGGCGGTGGCGCTTCTGGCGGTGTTCGCCGTGGGCGGCGCGGGTGCGGTGCGGCTCCTGCTGGGAGCCCTGGACGCTCCGGGTCGGGAGCCGGCACCGGATCGCGGTCGGAGGCGTGTGCCGGCCCTGATGGCGTCGTCGGCGGCGGGTGTGGCCTACGTGTGGAACCCCTTCGTGGCCGAGCGCCTGCTGTTGGGCCAGTGGGCGGTGCTGCTCGGGTACGCGGGCCTGCCGTGGGTCGTGGGCGCGGTGTCGGGGCTCGCTGCGGCGGGGCCGCGTTCGGCCGGGCGCTCCCTGGCCCGTCTGGTGTGCGCGCTGGTCCCGGCGGCGGTCGGCGGCTTCTCCTCGGTGATCCTGACCGCCCTGACGGCGGGCCCCGTCGCGCTGGCGGGCCCCGCCGCACCGAAGGGCGCGCGGGCGGGGCGGGCGCGGCGCGGCGGGCCGACCGCGCGCCGGTGGGGCCGGGTCCTGCTCCTGGTCCTGGCACTGGTCCTGGTCTCCCTGCCCTGGCTGCTGCCGTCACTGGTGAGCGGGGCGGCGACCGATCCGGCGGGAGCGGCGGCCTTCGCGGCGCGCTCGGACACTCCCTTCGGGGTGGCGGGATCGCTGGCTCTGCTGGGCGGAGTGTGGAACTCGGGCGCGGTCCCCCCGGGCTACGGCGAGCCGGTGACGGCGACCGCGCGGCTGCTGCTGGTGCTCGTGTCACTCACGGGATGGGTGTGGTGGGTGCGGCGCGAGCGCCCGGCTTTCGGGGCGGGCCTGTCCGTGGCGGCGGCGGTCGGCCTGGCCGTCGCCCTGCTGGGAGCGAGTGCGGCCGGGCAGGCGCTGCTGCGGGAACTGATCGAGTTCTGGCCGGGCTTCGGCCCGCTGCGGGACGGTCAGCTCTACGTCGCCCCCCTCGCCCTGGTGCAGGCGCTGGGCCTGGGCGCCGCCGTCCATCGGCTGGCCCGCCCACCGGCGGCGGTGTGGCGCACGGCCGTGGCGGCCTTCGCCGTGCTGGCGCCGGTCGTGGTCCTGCCCGGTCTGCTGTGGGGCGCGGGCGGCCGACTGGCCCCGGTGGACTACCCGCAGGCGTGGACGCGCGCCCAGGAGGCCGTCGCGGCCGACGAGGTGCCCGGAGCCGTGCTCGTGCTCCCGTGGAGCGCCTACCGCGGCCTGGAGTGGTCGGGGGAGACCGTCGTCGTGCTCGATCCGGCGACCAAGGCCTTCGACCGCCGCACGCTGTGGAACGACGACCTGGTCGTCGGCACTCCCGACGGGGGAGCGCTGGTGGTGGCGGGCGAGGACGCGCGCGCCCGCGAGGCGGCGCGTGTCCTGCGGGTGGACCCCGCCACCGGCCTGCCCGCGCTCGCCGAGGAGGGCCGGACCGGGGAACTCGCGCACGCGCTGGGTGGGCTGGGTGTGCGGTACGTGGTGGTCTCGGCTCCTATTGATAACCGGTTCTGGTCACAGGGCTCTGGCCTGGAGGTGGTGCTGGACTCTGTGGACCTGACGCTACTTCGGGTCCCAGAACAGCACATCAAAGCGGACAAACCTGACATTCCGGGGTTGGAAGTTACCGGGGGGTTAGTTACAGTTGGGGCAATCATCTGGTCTATAGCTAGATCAGGTTCTAGTCTCGGTTTCCAGCGCTTCGGCTTCGCCTCGAAGCCGGGCGCGCGGAAGGAGATCCCCAAGTGATCAAGGTAATCGCCGCTTGTGTGATCGGCGCGGCTCTGGCGGGAGGTGCCACCGTGGTGGCCACCGAGCTCGCCACCGAGTCGACGGCGACCGCGGAACCGGTGAACGAAACCCTCTACAACTACGGCGACCGCTAGGCCGCCCGTGCAGTGAGGACCAGGGGCGCCTCGCTCCCCGCGGGGCGCCCCGCTCACTGGTCCGCGGCCCAGGCCGCCCCGATCCCACCCGACTGTCGACGGGTCCGTCCCGCGTGCGCTCCGCGCTACGCGCAGATCCTCACTTCGAGTGTTCATCCAGGCGCGGACGGCAACTGCCTCCGACTTCCACCGGCCCCGCGCGGAAGGAGAGCTTGTGGTTTTCCAGAAGGTCCACCACAGGGTCGAACCCGACACCCCCACGGTCACCGCCCCGGCCGCGGCCGTGACGGTTCCGGAACCCCCCGCCGACCAGGGCCCGCGCCTGGACGGTGTGCGACTCGTCATGATCAACTGGCGCGACCCCTGGCAGAGCACCGCCGGAGGCGCCGAGGAGTACGCCTGGCGGATCAGCCGGCACCTGGCCGGACGCGGTGCCATCGTCACCTTCCTGACGAGCCGCGAACCCCACCAGGCGCGGGTGGAGACCAAGGACGGCATCGTCATCCGCCGCATGGGCGGCCGGTTCACCGTCTACCCCCGCGTCATGGCCTGGCTCGCCCTGTGGCGACGCGAGTACCACCTCGCCTTCGACTGCATGAACGGTATCCCGTTCCTGTCGCGGCTGGTGCTGCGCCGCCGGACCCGCGTCGTGAGCGTCGTCCACCACGTGCACGACCTGCAGTTCAACGCCTACTTCCCGGCGCCGCTCGCCTGGTTCGGGCGCCTCATGGAGTCCGCGGTCGCCTCCCGCGTGTACCGCGGCTGCACCACCGTGACCGTCTCGGAGTCCTCCCGCGCGGCGATGCGCGACAAGCTCGGCTGGCGCGCGCCCATCGAGGTCATCCACAACGGCGGCGTCCCGGCCCCCCTCGCGGTTCCCCCTCCCGCGTCCCCGCCCGCCGCGGCCGGGGACGACGGTGCCGCCTCCGGGTGCCCTGCCATCGTCAGCCTCGGCCGCCTCGTCGTGCAGAAGCGCGTCTCCAGGGTGGTCGACCTCGCCGCCGGCCTGCGCGGGTCCCACCCCGGCCTGCGCGTGCACATCATCGGCCGCGGCCCCGAGGGCGAGCACCTCGCCGACCAGATCGAGCACGACGGCCTCGGCGACGCCGTCCGCCTGCACGGCTTCCTCCCGGAGGCGGACAAGAACCGCCTCCTGGCCTCCTGCGACCTGCACGTCACCGCCTCCGAGTTCGAGGGCTGGGGCCTGACCGTCATCGAGGCGGCCCGGCTCGGCGTCCCCACCGTGGCCTACGATGTGGACGGACTTCGCGACTCGGTACGCGACGGTGAAACCGGGTGGCTGGTACGCGCCGGCGAGGACCTCGCCGACGTGGTCGACCGGGCCCTCAAGGAGCTCTCCGACCCCCGGAGGGCCGCGGAGGTCCGCCGCGCCTGCCGGGCGTGGGCCGCCCAGTTCACCTGGGAGGCCAGCGGCGCGAGGATGACCCGGCTGGTCGCCGCCGAACTCCGGCTCGGCGACCCGGCCACCACTCCCGGCACCCACGACTCCGCGGCAGGCAAGAAAGAGAAGATGTGACTTCGGCGGAATCCACCGTCAGGCGCGAACCGGAGGATTCCAGAGCACCGTCCGCCCCCGGCGGAGGACTGGACGACACGCTGCTGGCGCGGCTGAAGGTCCTCACGGTGTGTCTGCTCCTGGGCGCGCTGGCGGCCAGCATCGACCCCGGCAGGATCGTCAGCGACACCAAGATCGACCTGACGGCCAACCCGCTGGGGTTCCTGGAGCGCGCACTGTTCCTGTGGGACGCCTCCTACTTCGGGCAGATCCAGAACCAGGCCTACGGGTACTTCTTCCCCAACGGCCCCTTCCACCTGGTGCTCGACCTGGCCGGCATGCCCGACTGGCTCATCCAGCGGCTGTGGATGGCCGTCCTGCTCGTCGCCGCGTTCACCGGCGTGTACAAGGTCGCCGGAGCCCTGGGCCTGGGCACCGTCAACACCCGCATCCTCGCCGGGCTCGCCTACGCCCTCGCGCCGCGCGTGCTGACGCTGCTGTCCTACAACTCCGCCGAACTGCAGCCGATGCTGCTCATGCCGTGGATCCTGCTGCCCCTGATCCTCGGCGCCCGCCAGGGCCGTTCCCCCCTGCGGATGGCCTTCCTGTCCGGCGCGGCCTTCCTGCTGTGCGGCGGCACCAACGCGGCCTCCGAGCTCGCGGTGCTGGTCGTGCCCGGCCTCTACCTCCTGACACGCGCCCGCGGCCCCCGCAAGCGGCGGCTCATCACCTGGTGGTCGGTCGCGATCGTCCTGGCCTCGTTCTGGTACATCGCCCCGCTGCTGCTCATGTCGCGGTACGTGTACTCGTTCATGCCCTACACCGAGGACGCCGCGGTCACCACCGGCGTCACCTCGCTGCTCAACGCGCTGCGCGGGACCTCCAACTGGATGGGCTTCCTGCCCGACCAGGGCAACACCGCGCTGCCCTCGGGCGCCGAGCTGTCCACCACCCCCTGGCTGATCGCCGTCACCGCCCTGGTCGCCGGACTCGGCCTGGCCGGACTCATCAACCGCCGCACCCCCGAACGCCTCTTCCTCATCGCCTGCCTCCTCACCGGGACGGCGGTGATCGTCGCGGGCCACACCGGCGACCTGACCGGTCCCCTCGCGGGGAGCATGCGCGACCTCCTCGACGGCGCGCTCGCCCCCTTCCGCAACGTCCACAAGTTCGACGCGCTGATCCGCCTGCCCCTCGTCCTCGGACTGGCCCACCTGCCGGTGGTCGTGGCCCGCGACTGGGCCGACCGGCGCTCGGCACCCGTCTCGGCGCGCGTGCGCAGGTCGGTCGCGGCCCTGGCCGCCGTCGCCTTCCTGGTCACGCTGCTGCCCATCGGCGCCGTCGGCATCGCCCCGGCGGGAGGGTTCGAGCGGATGCCCCAGTACTGGATCGAGGCCACCGACTGGCTGGAGGAGCGCTCCGACGAACGCGGCATGACGATGGCGCTTCCGGGGTCGGCGCGCGGTGAGTACGAGTGGGGCCGCCCCCTGGACGAGCCCATGCAGCCCCTGCTCTCGGGCCCCTGGACCAACCACCAGATCATCCCCTGGGGTTCGGGGGGCGTCTCCCGCCTCACCCACGAGATCGATCAGCGGGTCTCCTCCGGGCGCGGATCGGCGGGACTCGCCCAGACCTTCGCCCGCCTGGGCGTCACCCACCTCATCGTTCGCAACGACCTCCAGCGCACCGGCAACAACGGCGGCTGGCCCGCGCGCGTGCACCAGGCACTGCGGACCTCGCCCGGCATCACCGAGGCGGCGGAGTTCGGCCCGGTCATCGGCTCCCTCGACCACCAGTCCGCCTCCCAGTGGTTCGACCAGCCCTATCAGGCGCTCACGGTCTACGAGGTCGCCGACGCCGCGCCGACCGTCGGCACCGTCCCCGCCGACGAGGCCGTGCGCGTGACCGGCGGGCCCGAGTCCCTGCTCCACCTGGCCGAACAGGGCCTGATCACGGACGACCGCCCCGTCCTGCTGGGCGACGACCCGGGCGCCGAGGAGATCTCCGCCGCCGACACGGTCGTCACCGACACCGCCCGCCGCCGCGAGGTCGTCTACTCCGACGTCCGCCGCAACGTCTCGGCGACGCTGACCGAGGACCAGGAGCTCGAACGCGACGTCCCCGCGCCCGACATCCTCGATCCGGCGTGGGAGAACCACGTCGCCCACGCCCAGGACCTGGGCATCGCCTCGGTCACCGCCTCCTCCGCCGAGAGCGGCGCCGACGCCCGCGGCTCCGACCGCGACCCGGGCAACGCCCCGCACGCGGCCCTGGACGGCGACCTGGCCACCTCGTGGCGCTCCAGCGCGTTCACGGGCGCCATCGGCGAGTGGCTGGAGGTCGAGTTCTCCGAGCCGCGCGACCTCGAAGGGCTCAGCATGACCTTCGAGCACCTGCCCGGCGAGCCGCCGCCCTCACGGGTCACCCTCGTCACCGACAACGGCGAGGCCGACGTCCCGGTCGCCGAGACCGACGAACCCCAGGACCTCGTCGCCCCGCCCGGGCTCACCTCGACCCTGCGCGTGCGCGTGGACGAACTCGCCTGGGAACCGGAGTACCGCTTCGGCACGCGCGTGGGCATCGCGGACCTCTCCCTGCCCGGCCTGGAGGTCGACCGCACCCTCGTCGTGCCGGGTCCCGCCGACACCGGCACCCTGGTGTTCACCGGCTCCACCGGCACCGCGCCGGGCTGCATGGAGGGCTCCCACGTGTGGGTGTGCAACCCGCGGCTCCAGGTGCGGGGCGAGGACGCGCGCCGCCTGGACCGCACGTTCGAGCTGTCGGAGGAGTCCGCCTCGGGGTCGCACCGGATCTCCGGCGAGGTCGTGCTCACCGACCCCCGCGAGGCGGAGAACGCCGCCAACCGCGCCGGCGGGTATCCGACGGTGACCTCCTCCTCCACCGCCGTGGAGCACCCGGCGTCGATGGGCCGGGGCGCGCTGGACGACGACGAGAGCACGGTCTGGTACCCGGACCCGGAGGAGAAGGAGCCCTGGCTCGACATCGACCTGGGCGAGCCCACCACCCTCGGGTACCTGGAGGTCGACTTCCCCCGCGCCGACAGCGTCCTGCGGCCGATCAGGGTCACCGTCGAGGGCGGGGACACCGTGCGCGAGGGCTGGCTCGACGGCAGTGGCCGCGTCGACTTCGCGTCCCTGACCACCGACACCCTGCGCGTCACCTTCGAGCGGCCCGAGGGCCAGGCGCTGGAGATCGGCTCCATCGGCCTGCCCGGCGTCGACCCGGTCGAACCGGCGCCCGAGGGCGACGCCGCCACCGCGTGCGGGCTGGGCCCGACCCTGCGGGTCAACGACCAGCGGGTGGAGACGCGCATCAGCGGTGGCACGCTCGCCGACCAGCTCACCGGACTGCCGCTGCGCTACGAGTCCTGCACCGACCTCGACCTGGTCGGGGGCACCAACCGCCTCGAGGTCGACCCGGGCAACCGCTACGAGGTCCGCTCGGCCGTGGTGGACTCCGCCGACGCTCTGGCCGACCGCTCCGAGGTCACCATGGCCGGGGTGGAGAGGACGCACGGCTGGGGCCCCAGCGGGCGCAGCTTCGACGTGGCCGTCGACGAGGACAGCCTGCTCGTGGTCAACGAGAACTTCAACGAGGGATGGACGGCCCGGCTGGAGGGGTCCGGCGGGCCACTGGAACCGGTCCGGCTGGAGGGCTGGAAGCAGGCGTGGGTCCTGCCCGCGGGCAGCGCGGGCACCGTCACGCTGGAGTACACGCCCGACAACGCCTACCACGCGGCCCTGCTGGTCGGCTTCCTGCTGGCCGCGCTACTCGTCATCGTGGCCCTGTGGCCCCGGGGCCGACGTGCGCGCGCGTCGGCGCCGCGCGGGCAGCGCGCCCTGCCCGCCGCCGAGCCCGGCTGGCTCGGCCGCTGGGCCGTCCTGCCCCTCGGCCTGGCCTACGGAGTGTGGGTGGCCGGTTGGGCCGGTGCCGCCCTGGTCGGCGTCATCCTGCTGTGCATGTGGTGGCTGGGGCGCCAGGCCCCCAAGGGGCTGCGGCACGCCAAACCCGGGCGCCCGTCCATGGGCGGCCGGCTGCTGCCCCACCTGGCGGGGCCGTGGACGGTGACGGCGGCCCTGGCGCTGGCCGGACTGGCGATGGGCGCCGGGACCTACCTGGCCCTGTACATGCCCTTCCACGACGTCTCCCAGGTGTTCGGCGGCCCGCTGCGCGGCTGGGTGCCCCAGGCTCTGTGCCTGCCCGCGCTGGCGCGGCTGGTGCTGGCCCTGGGCCAGCGCGGCCTCGACGAGGACGCCGACGACGACCCGCCCGGCGTGCGCGCCGGGGCCCGGACCGGTCCCGCCTCGGGCGCGGCGACCGGTGGGGGCGCGGTGTCCGGCACCGCTCGCGACGTGCCCGCCGACACGGGCGCGGAGCCCCGGGACCCGGCCGGGCCCGAGCCCGACGACGCGGTCCCGGCCGACGACCGCGTAGCCGACGGCACGGTCACCGCGGACGGCCACGCGGGTGGGGGCCGTGCCACCGGCGGGTCCACGGCGCCCGACACCGAGGAGGCCCGGACATGACCGCCGACACCGGGAGCCAGGTCGGTCCCCTCACCCCGGCGCGGCGGCCGCTGCCCAGGGGCACGCTCGTCGTGGCCGCCGGGGCGTTCCTGCTGACCCTGGCCGCGCTGCTGCCGCTGTACGTCTACGACCGCGTCGCCCCCATCCCCGCCTCCGCCGAGTTCACGGTGGCCATGACCGACGAAAAGGCCGGCTACCTGGACACCTCCCGGTGGGCCTGGGTCGAGGGCGTCGAGATGCGGCGCGTGACCAGGGTGGACGCCACCGCGCACGGGCGCGACTGGTCGGCGTGGGAGATGGTGGTGGACACCTCGCTGCCGGACCGCATGATCGACCACTCCAGTCGGCGCGTCATCGTCGACCGGGAGACGGGGCGCGCCGTGAACTGCTGCGGGGAGCACGTCAACGGGGACCGCGCCGTCCGGCAGGCGGGCCTGGTGTACTTCTGGCCCGCGGGCGCGCCCGCGGGCGACTACCCCTACTACGACGCCGAGGTGCGTTCCGCCCCGCCCCTGGAGTTCGACGACTGGGACGAGGTCGCCGGGCTCCGGGTGGGCCGGTACACCCAGTCGGTGGACGCCACCCAGGTCCCCGACTCGGCACGCCCGGTACCCGCCGCGCTGTTCGCCGCCGGTGCCGAGGGCACCGTGACCGCCACCCGGTGGCTGGAGGTCACGCGCACGTTCTGGGTGGAGCCCGTCACGGGCATCGTCGTCCACGCCGCGGAGCAGCGGGAGGAGAGCCTGCGCCCGCGCGACGGCCGCGGGGAGGTCCCGCTGCTGCGCGCCGAACTCGTCCTGGAGGAGCCGCAGGTCGCCGCCAACGCCGAACAGGCCCGCGTGCGGTCGGTCCTGCTCCGGGCGCTGGACTCGTGGGCGCCCGCGGTCCTGGGGCCGCTGGGCGCAGCGGCCGTCCTGGTCGGGCTGGTCCGCGCCTGGCGGGCCCGGGACACCGGCTCCCCGTCCGGGGCCGACACCCCGGAGCCGACCGGGTCCGGGGCCGCGCGGGAGCACGGGAGGGCCGACCCCGCCGGCGGCGGTGACGGCCCGGCGGAGCCCCGCGAGGATGTCGGGGCTGAGCCGTAGGATCACACCCATGTGCGGTCGCTATGCCCAGTCCCGGAACCAGCACGAGCTCCAGCTCGCGTTCGACCTGCCCGAGGAGGCCCTGCCCGAGGATCCCGATCCCCGGGCCTGGCCGCCACTGGAGGAGCTGCCGCCGGACTACAACATCTCGCCCGGCCGACCCGTGTACGCGGTGCTCGGTCCACCGCCCCGCGGCACCGGCCCGGCCGAGCCCGGACCGGCCTCCCTGCACACCATGCGCTGGGGCCTGGTCCCCTCCTGGGCCAAGGACCGCAACATCGGCTACCGGATGATCAACGCGCGCAGCGAGACCATCGCCGACAAGCCCGCCTTCCGTACCGCCTTCCGCCGCCGCCGCTGCCTGCTGCCCGCCGACGCCTACTACGAGTGGCAGCTGGTCGGCAAGGACGGCCGGGTGGAGGCCAGCACCTCACCCGTCACCGACCCCCACCACAAGAAGCGCAAGGCCAGGGCGGCCAAGAAGCCCTACGCCATCCACTACCCGGACGGCGCGCCCCTGGCCATGGCCGGGATCTTCGAGCGGTGGCGCGACCCCGAAGCCGACGAGAACGACCCCGCCGCCTGGCTCTGGAGCTGCGCGGTCGTCACCACCGACGCCGCGCCCGCCCTCGCCCACATCCACGAGCGCATGCCCGTCATCCTGCCCTCGGCCACCTGGTCGACCTGGCTGGACCCGCGGGCGGAGCCGGACGACCTCCTCCACGTGCTCGCGCAGACCCCGGCCGAGGCCTTCGACGTGGACGAGGTCTCCACCGACGTCAACACCATCAAGAACAACACCCCCGACCTGCTCACCCCCGTCGCCGGGACCGCCGGACCGGAGCCGGACACACTTTTCTGACCCCCGGGCCCCTGGACAGGTCCCGGTGGGAGGCGGATATGGTGTGCGAGGCCACAGGGCCGGGCGCACCCACGGGGCGCCACCGCACGCGTGACGTGCCATATGTGAATAAGCAACGCGGGAGCTCGCACCATGGCGGGCTGAGAGGGCGGCTCAAGGGCGTCGCCGACCGCAGAACCTGTTCGGGTAATTCCGACGTAGGGAGGCATGCCATGACGGCTGTTGACGGCCGCGACACCGGTTCCACCACCGACGTGCACCAGGTGACCACCGGTCCCATCATGGGATCGACCAAGGTCCACCGGGAGATCGACACCCCCGAGGGGCTCACGCTCCGCGTTCCGCAGCGGCGGGTGGAACTCAGCAACGGCAGCCACTTCGACCTGTACGACACCTCAGGCCCGTACACCGACGACTCCGCGCTCATCGACGTCCACGCAGGGCTGCCCAGGACCCGCCAGGCCTGGATCGAGTCCAGGGAACCCGTCAACGGGGCGGTCACCCAGCTGGCCCACGCCAAGGCCGGGACCATCACCCCCGAGATGCGCTTCGTGGCCGCCCGCGAGGGCATGGACCCCGAGTACGTCCGCCAGGAGGTGGCCCTGGGCCGGGCGGTGATCCCGGTCAACCGCTGCCACCCCGAGTCCGAGCCGACCATCATCGGCAAGAACTTCCTGGTCAAGATCAACGCCAACATCGGCAACTCGGCGGTGACCTCCTCCGTCCCCGAGGAGGTCGAGAAGATGGTGTGGGCGACCCGCTGGGGCGCCGACACCGTGATGGACCTGTCCACCGGCAAGCGCATCCACGAGACCCGCGAGCGCATCATCCGCAACTCGCCGGTCCCCATCGGCACGGTTCCGATCTACCAGGCGCTGGAGAAGGTCAACGGCGACCCCACCGCTCTGAGCTGGGAGGTCTACCGCGAGACCATCATCGAGCAGGCCGAGCAGGGCGTCGACTACATGACCGTCCACGCGGGCGTGCTGCTGCGCTACGTGCCGCTCGCGGCCCGGCGCGTCACCGGCATCGTCTCGCGCGGCGGCTCGATCATGGCCGCGTGGTGCCTGGCCCACCACAGGGAGAGCTTCCTCTACACGCACTACGAGGAACTCTGCGAGATCTTCCGCGAGTACGACATCACCTTCTCCCTCGGTGACGGCCTGCGCCCCGGCTCCATCGCCGACGCCAACGACGAGGCGCAGTTCGCCGAGCTGCGCACGCTCGGCGAGCTCACGCACATCGCCCGCGCGCACGACGTGCAGGTGATGATCGAGGGGCCGGGCCACGTGCCGATGAACAAGATCGCCGAGAACGTGCGCCTGGAGGAGGAGCTGTGCGGTGAGGCGCCGTTCTACACGCTCGGCCCCCTGGCCACGGACGTCGCGCCCGGCTACGACCACATCACCTCCGCCATCGGTGCCGCGCAGATCGGCTGGCTGGGCACCGCGATGCTCTGCTACGTCACTCCCAAGGAGCACCTGGGCCTGCCCAACCGCGACGACGTCAAGACCGGCGTCATCACCTACAAGCTCGCCGCGCACGCCGCCGACATCGCCAAGGGCCACCCCAAGGCGCAGGAGTGGGACGACGAGCTGTCCAAGGCGCGGTTCGAGTTCCGCTGGCAGGACCAGTTCCACCTCGCCCTCGACCCCGAGACGGCCCAGGCCTTCCACGACGAGACCCTGCCCGCCGAGCCGGCCAAGACCGCGCACTTCTGCTCCATGTGCGGGCCGAAGTTCTGTTCCATGAAGATCTCCCAGGACGTGCGCAAGTACGCCGAGGAGAACGGACTGGACACCGTCGCCGCGATCGAGAAGGGCATGGCGGACAAGTCCGAGGAGTTCGCCGAGCACGGCAACCGGGTGTACCTGCCCCTGGCCGACTGAGGCCCGGGCGCCTGCCGCCGCCCGGTGCGGGCGGCGGCAGGTCCGGGACCGGCCGGATTCGGCCCGGCCCCGGACCGGGGTCAGCCGAGGTCGGCGAGGAAGCGCAGCTGGGCGCGCATCTGCTCGCCGCCGCCGCCCTCGTGGCCGTTCCAGGGCCACACGGTGATGTCCTTGGGGCCCGCCCAGTGGTTGTGGGCGGCGAACACGGTGGAGGGCGGGCACACCTCGTCCATCAGGGCCACCGAGTACAGCGCGGGCACCCGCCCGCGCGCGGCCAGGTTCATCCCGTCGAAGTAGGACAGCGTGCGCATCACCCGCTCCTCCTGGCCGCGGTGGGCGGCCAGGAAGCGGACCAGTTCGGCGTAGGGCTCCTTGCCGGTGATCTCCACGGCCCGGCGCATGTGGCACAGGAACGGAACGTCGATCACGGCCGCCCGCACCCCGGGGTGCAGGGCGGCCGCGGCCTGGGCGATGGCCCCGCCCTGGCTCCCGCCCGACACCGCGACCCGGTCGGCGTCGACCGCCGGGTGGCCGGCGGCGGTGTCCACGGCCCGCACCGCGTCGGTGAACAGCCGCCGGTAGTAGTAGGTCGCCGGGTCCAGCACGCCCCGGGTCATCATCCCGGGCGCCTGCGCGAACGCGCCGCCGTCGGGGTCGGCCGTGGCGCCGGGCGCGTGGTGGGCGGCCCCGCCCTGGCCGCGGCTGTCCACGATCAGGGCGGCGTGGCCCGCGGCGGCCCACACGGTGTGGTCCTCGGCGAAGCCCCGGCCGCCGCCGTAGCCGATGAAGCGGACGACGCACGGCAGGGGACCGTCGGCGCCCCTGGGCACCAGGAGCCAGGCGTTGATCCGGTGGCCGCCCCAGCCGGAGAACGAGGCGTCGTACACCTCGACGCCCGTCAGAGCGGTGTCGGCGGGGGTGAACTCCGGGGACAGGTCGAACTCGGCGGCCTCGGCGAGCGTCTTGCTCCAGAAGTCGTCGAAGTCGGCTGCCTCGGTGCGCTCGGGTGTGTACGTCCGGAGTTCGTCGAGGGGGAGGTCGAACAGAGCCATGTCTCTCCAGGGTCCGTGGCGGGGGCCGGCGGGTCACCGAACGCTAGCGTAAGCGCTTTCCAGGGGTGGCGACCAGGGCGGTGGCCAACGCGTCGGTGACCAGGACGACGAGGGCGCGGGCGCTCCCGTCGGGGCGCCGACCGGCCCCCGGCCGCCGGTCAGTCCGGTTTGCGGGCGCTGGCCACCATGTGCACGCCGACGTAGTCGTCGGACTCGGTGGCCCTCAGCTCCATCTCCACCAGGCGGCCCATCGACCGCGGGTCCCGCGCCAGCATCATCTCCACCGTCGACGCCGACAGGACCGTGCGCGGCTTGATCCACTCCAACTCCAGACCCGCGTCCACGAGGGTCTCGGTGAGCTGTTCGCCGGTGAAGCACCGGGTGATGGAACCGTCCGGCCACGGGACCAGCAGGACGTCGGCGCTCGGAGCGTGGCTCAGCTCCGGCCAGCAGTCCTGCTCGGCCAGCAGGGCCATGCCCAGCACCACCGAGTCGACGCTCACCAGCGTCCGGCCGCCGGGGCGCAGCACCCGGGCCACCTCCGCCAGCGACGACTCGGTGGCCAGGTGCCGGGACAGGACGCGGTTGTCGGCGATGACGCCGTCGAAGGCCTCGGAGGCGAATCCGCGCAGGAAGTCGGAGTCGCCCACGACGCGGCGCAGCCGTCCCCTGCGCGCGGGAGGCGGCACCGTGGCGTGCCCGTTCACCAGGGTGAGCGGGCGGCGCAGCGCCAGGTCCAGCGACGGGAGCAGGGTGACCACGTCGTGTCCGGCGGCCACGGCACGGGGTGTGCCCTGGAAGTCGGGGCTGGACAGGTCGAGCAGCCGCGAGGGTGTGGGCGGGAGCCAGCGCGCCGTCTGAGCCTCCGCCACAGCCCAGTAGAAACGCCAGTAGTCCGACAGTCGGTCGGGGGTGGCGAACTGAGCGGCGGGGGACCGGGGGCGATCGGACGCCGGAGTCGAGGACGGACGCACGTGCACTCCTCTCCCATCCTTCATTGGTCCTACCCGCACTCTGCCATGCCTCACCTCGTCGACCGAGGTAAACGACAAAGTCGTGCAGGTCGCGGGTACCGGCTTCGCCCAGGGCGGAATCAGTCCGGGGGGCGCGTTGTTGAGATCGACACCGCGCCCGGAGCCAGGAAGCCGGGCCGATGAGGGTGAGATCACAAGGAGGAGCGCCAGACCATGGCGACAGCCGGTGCGTGCCTCGTACGCGAGGAAGAGGTGTCGGCGCCACGTGGCGCCGATGCGCGGGTCACAGGTGTGGGATCGTATCGTGTGGATATGGATGCCGCAGCTGGGACCAGCGCGAGGAGGCCGACGGGCTTGGAACAGGGCCAAGAGACAGCCGAGGAGCGGGACGAGCGCTTCGAGAGGGATGTTCTGCCCTTTCTCGACCAGCTCTACTCCGCCGCCCTGCGGATGACCCGCAATCCCGCAGACGCCGAGGATCTGGTCCAGGAGACCTTCGCCAAGGCGTTCGGTTCGTTCCACCAGTTCAAACAGGGGACGAATCTCAAGGCGTGGCTGTACCGCATCCTCACCAACACCTTCATCAACTCCTACCGCAAGAAGCAGCGTGAGCCCAAGCAGGCCGGGACCGAGGACGTCGAGGACTGGCAGCTGGCACAGGCCGCCTCGCACACGGCCGCGGGCCTGAAGTCGGCCGAGGCCGAGGCGTTGGAACACCTTCCCGACAGCGACGTCAAGCGGGCGCTCCAGGAGCTGCCCGAGGACTTCCGCATCGCGGTGTACCTCGCCGACGTCGAGGGCTTCGCCTACAAAGAGGTCGCCGAGATCATGGGGACGCCGATCGGGACGGTCATGTCCCGACTGCACCGAGGGCGTCGCCAGCTCCGGTCTCTGCTGGAGGAGTACGCGGTGGACCGCGGTTTCCTCGGAGCGACGCGTGCGGCCGAGGCCGCCGGTGCCGTCGCCTCGGGATCGTCCGCGGCCGGACGGGTTGAGGCGACTGGGTCGGATCGAGGAGATCGGTGATGGGCGGCGGCCACGGCAAGGACCACGACACCCCGTGTAGCGAGGTGCTCGACAAGCTCTACACGTACATCGACGGGGAGCTTGAGGAGGGCAACTGCGAGGACATCCGCCGCCACCTGGACGGATGCGGACCCTGTCTGGACGAGTACGGACTCGAGGAGGCCGTGAAGAAACTCGTCGCCAAGCACTGCGGGTGTGATCCCGTGCCCATGGATCTGCGCGACAAGGTGCTCGGGCGCCTGGCCCGTGCCCGCAACGAGGAATTGGCGCGCGAGGGGCGGGCCGAGCGGCTGGAGTCCCCCGGGACTCCAGCCTGACCTTCCGGGAAAAGCCGGAGCCGGAGGCCTCGGTCCAGGGTGGAAGCACCGCCCTTCGCGTAGCGCCCGGGGGCGATGGCGGCAGACGGGTGGGAAGAAGAAGAGCCCTCCCCGGCCGGCCGGACCTTCGGACGACACAGAGCGGCGACAGCTGGAATGCCAGCTGTCGCCTTTTTTGTGCGCATGCCGGATTTTATGGCGATTAATGTTCTATGTCGTGGTGTGGTCTGTTTGTCGCCGTTTGTGGGGTCGTCGTGTCGGATTCCCCATCCCTGTCGGGGTTTTGGTCATGGCGGCGCCTGTGGTTACTTGGCGGTACCGACACGACACGCCCGGAGCGCCCGGGCGAATCGCCGTCGTGACCGACTCGGAATGATTTTTACCAGGCCGATGTGCGCGCGGCCGGGGCGGTCACGGAACGTAGTCATGGCTGGCTGGAGGGCAGGCGAGGGTGGCGCTCGGCGCCGCTGTGTTCGTGGATCGGTGCCGAGTGTCCGATGTCGCCTGATTACTCAGAGTCATTGGTCATCATTACTAATGGAATTCGTAATTCCATGTTTCGGAATCCATGACCCAATTGGCGGGCCCTTGTGCTGCCGGTTCGGGTTGTGGTGAATCAGGGGGGCGTGAGGGCCCGTTAAACTGGTCGCCATATCCAACGAATGGGGTAATTTACGCGGCGCGCGCCGAGGAATTCGCGCGCGGCCGCTTCGGGGGAGAGGGGACAAGCATGTTCGTACACATGATCCAGGCACTCGCTATCACCCAATGGGTCGCGGCCACCATCTCCGGATGGTCTTGGTGGTAGAACAGAACCGGTGAAACCATGACAGTCCGGTCGTCGTTGGTGGGGGGTGAACGGGGGTGCGGGCTCTTCCCGGGGGCGCGCGTGTCTACGTCGGAATCGTCGTTGTCAGTGCGGTCACCATCATGCTCGTCGGGCCCTATTCGGGCATCGATCTGAAGACCCTGGTCTTCGTCGCGGTCCTGTTCGTGGTCGCGGAATCGATCAGCACGATCGTCGTCGCGGACGTCAAGGCCGGGATCTCACCGAGCTCGGCGGTGTCACTGGCCGCCGTGGTCCTGGTGGGCCCGGTCGGCGCGGCCGTCGTCGGTTTCGCCTCCTGCCTGACCATTCGCAGGCAGAGCCTGATCAAGCGGTCCTTCAACGGGGCCCAGTTCGCACTGGCGGCCTTCGCCGCCGGACACGTCTACGTACTGCTCGGCGGCACCGTGGGGGAACCGGCCCGGGAGGACTTCCCGGGCGTCGTGTTCCCCTACGTCGCCGCCGTGCTCACCCACACGCTGGTCAACTCCGTGCTCATCGGTCTGCTCATGTGGACCCTGGGCGCGGTCCGGGAGCGCCACGGCGGCCGGTTCCGCTGGCGCCCCCTGATGGCCGTCGAGCTGTCGTCGATCGGCTACCAGATGCTCGGCCTGGCCATCGCGGCCGTGTGGGGCGGCGTCGGCCTCATCGCGCCGCTGCTGGTCCTGCTTCCGCTGTTCATCGCCCGCTGGACCTTCGCGCAGCAGTCCGGTGAGGCCCGCGCGCACGAGGCGACCCTCGCCACCCTCTGCCAGGCGGTGGAGACCAAGGACTACTACACCCGCGGCCACAGCATGCGCGTCGGCGAGGGCGCCGCGATGATCGCCCGCGAACTGGGTATGCCCGCCGAACGGGTGCAGAAGATCCGCTACGCGGGAATGCTGCACGACATCGGCAAGCTCGGGGTGCCCACCAAGGTGTTGCAGAAGACCGGCAAGCTCACGGACGACGAGTACGCGGCGATCAAGCTGCACCCCACGCGCGGATACGAGATCGTCCGGGAGATCAGCTTCCTGGACGAGGCCCTGGCCGGGATCCGCCACCACCACGAACGCCTGGACGGACGCGGCTACCCCATGGGCCTGGTGGGGATGGAGATCCCCGAGTCGGCCCGTGTCATCAGCGTCGCCGACGTCTTCGACTGCCTCACCTCCACGCGCTCCTACCGCCAGGCGTGGTCGGTGGAGGACGCCATCGCCGAGCTCCGGCGGTGCGCCGGCACCCAGTTCGACCCGCGGATGGTCGAGGCGCTGGTCCGGGCCGTGGAGCGGGACGGGTGGCAGACCCCGGACATCGCCGAGCCGCCCGGCGGGACCTACGGCGGGAACGATCGTCCCGATTCCGAGGCCCCGGAGGCACCCGTGCCCGACGCCGCCGACCAGGACACCGGGACCGCGCAGGCACCCGCGTCCGGCGCGCCCGCCGACACGGGCTCCGCCCCGGCCGAGGCAGTGACGGGCGGGCGTGACCGGTGATGACACAGCGGCAGTCCGAAGGCCCCGCGCCGTCCGGATCCGAGACGGACCCGACGGCGGTGGGCCCGCCCGGCCGACGGCGCGCGGGCGTGCCCTGGACCGACCGGCCCGTGCGCGCCGTCCTGGTCGGAGCGGTGGGCGCGGGCGCCCTGGCCGCCGTCGGCTGGACGGCCGTCACCGGATTCACCGGGCCCTACACGGCGCTGGCCTTCTGCCTGGTGATCGCGGTCGGGGAGCTCGCCCGCATCACCCTGCCCGGCCACCGTGAACTCGCGCCCATCGCCTCGGCCGGGGCGATCAGCTACTCGCTGCTGCTGAGCCTGGGGGACGAACCGGTCCTGTACCCGGCCTGGCAGGTCGTGGCCGTGGTCGCCCTGGGCGTGGCGCTGGGCGAACTGCCGCACGTGGCCGTGGGCCGCGGCCCCCAGGTCGAGGGCGTCGCCCGGCGGGTCCTCGTTGCGATGCTGCTGGCGGTCACCTTCCGGCCCCTGGTCGAAGGGCTGTCCCTGGTCGGCCCGTCGGCGACCGCGACGCTCCTGATGGCGGCACTGGTCGTGCTCGCCTGGATGACGGACACCCTGGTGGCCGCCGTCCTGCGGGCCGAACGGCTGCGCACGAGGGTCCTGGTGGCCGTCGGCGACGAGATCCGCGCCCAGTCCGCGGCGGGCGCCGCCATCGGCTCCAGCGGCGTGCTCATCGCCCTGGCCTGCACGGTGACCGGGCTCGTGGGGCTCCTGGTGTTCACCGCGCCCCTCCTGGTGTCGCAGGTGGCCTTCCGCAGGCACGCGGAGGTGCGGCGCACCTACCTGGAGACCGTACGCGCGCTCAGCCGGGTCACCGAGGTCGGCGGCTACGTCGAGAACGGCCACTCGCGCCGGGTCGGGAACCTGTCCCGCGCCGTGGGCTGCGAGCTCGGCCTGGTCGAGGCGCAGCTGCTGGAACTGGAGTACGCGGCACTGATGCACGACATCGGCCAGCTGTCGCTGCGCGAGCCCATCGCGGGCGGGGCGACCGTCCTGGCCTCCCCCCGGGAACAGCGGCGCATCGCGGAGCTGGGGTCGGCGATCATCCGCGAGACCGGGGTCCTGGACAACGTCGCCGAGCTCGTCCGTCGCCAGTGCGAGCCCCTGGACGGGGACGGGGACGAGGGCGTGCCGCCGCTGGGGAGCCGGATCATCAAGGTCGCCAACGCGTTCGACGACCTCGTGGGCGGCAACAGCGACGAGGAGCGCCGCGCCGCCGTCCTGGAGCGGCTGCGGATGGACACCGACAGCGAGTACGACCCCCGCGTGGTGGACGCGCTGGCCGTGGTGCTCGGGCGCCTTTGAGACGGGGCCTTCGCGCCTTCCGGTGTGCCCGCTCGTTCCTCACGGACCCACCTCCAGCCACTCCAGGACCCGTCGGCGCCCTCGCCGTGCCTTCTTTGGGCCGCCGCTCGTTCCTCGCTTTGGCCCGGATCAACCCCCCTGGGGTTCGGCAGGACGGCACCTGCGCGTCCAACAACCCCCTGGGGTTCGGCAGGACGGCACCTGCGCGTCCAACAACCCCCTGGGGTTCGGCAGGACGGCACCTGCGCGTCCAACAACCCCCTGGGGTTCGGCAGGGCGGCACGTGCGCGTTCGGCCCCCTGGGGTTATGGCGGGCTGACCGGTCGAGCCCTGGGGGCACGGGGGCGGTGTGCTTGCAGGATCCCGGGGTCCCGTGGGGCTGGACGGCCGACGGGACCCCAGGGGCGGGGCGCCGGGTGGACCACTGGGGGGGTCAGTCCGTCGGGGGGCGCAGGCGTGTGACGAACTTGTACCGGTCGCCCCGGTAGAGCGAGCGCACCCACTCCACGGGGTGGCCGTCGCCGTCGAAGCTGTGCTGGCAGTGCAGGACCAGGGGCAGGCCCACGTCCACGCCCAGGAGCCGGGCCTCGTTGGGTGTGGCCAGCACGGTCTCGATGGAAGCCTCCGCCTCGGCCAGGGAGACATCGTAGGCGCTCGCCAGTGCCTCGTAGAGCGAAGCGTAGCGGTCGAGCTGGCGTCGGAGTCCGGGAAAGCGCCGCGCGGCGAGGTGGGCCGTTTCCACGGCCATCGGCTCGCCGTTGGCCAGGCGCAGCCGCTCGATGCGCAGCACGCGCCCGCCGGACCGGATCGCCAGCAGCTCGGCGAGCTGGTCGTCGGCGTTGATGTAGCTCACGTCCAGGATCCGGGTCGCCGGGTGCAGCCCGTGCGCCCGCATCTCCTGCGTGTAGCTCGTCAGCTGCAGCACCTGCGCGACCTTCGGCTTGGCCACGAAGGTGCCCTTGCCCTGGATCCGCAGCAGCCGGCCCTCGACCACCATCTCGGTCAGCGCCTGCCGCACGGTGGTGCGCGAGGTGCCGAACTGGGCGGCCAGCGTCCGCTCCGGGGGCACGGGGTTGCCCGCCGGCATGGCGTCGATCAGCTCCAGCAGCTGCTTCTTCACCTGGTAGTACTTCGGCACCCTGGGGTTGCCGTCCAGTGTGCGCTGACCTGTCATCAGTCTCCTCCACCGCGATCCGAGCTCTGCCACACGCCCGTCCGGAGGTGGTCGTGGCGGCGGGGGCGGGCCGCCGATTGGTGTGGACCACTGGTCGAGTGCGTATCCCTTGAGTATGCACGCCTTCATGGGATGATTTGTGAGTGCCTCACCTCAGTGATCTCATCAGACGCCACACGTCACTCAAGCAAGCCGACCTGGAGTGGATCCACGCCCTGGTCTCCGACTGGCAGCTCCTGGCCGACCTTTCCTTCGCGGACCTCGTGCTGTGGGTGCGTCTGCGCGGCGACGACGGCTGGGTGGCCATCGCCCAGATGCGTCCGACGACGGGGCCGACGGCCTTCCAGGACGATCTGGTCGAAACCGTGCTGCTCGACGACATGACCGATCTCACGTCGCGGACGGCGCCGCGTGTGGTCGGCCGACGGGCGCTGATCGACCGTGCCTGGAGCGAGGGCCGCATCTGCCGTGACGGGGACCCGGACTGGTCCGGGGGAGTCCCGGTCCGGGAGGAGACGGTCCCGGTCCGCAGGCAGGGGCGCCTCATCGGCGTCATCCAGCGGAGCACCAACCTCAGCTCGGCGCGCACCCCCAGCCGCCTGGAGCTGACCTACCTGCAGAGTGCCGGGGACCTGGCGCAGATGATCGCCGAGGGCGTCTTCCCCTTCGTGGACCAGGGGCCGCTCATGGTGCGCTCGCCCCGCGTCGGTGACGGCCTGCTGCGGCTGGACCAGAACGGTGAGGTGGTCTACGCCAGCCCCAACGCCCTGTCCGCCTACCGGCGGCTGGGACTGGCGGCCGACCTGGTGGGTGCGCGGCTGGACCGGACCACGCTGGAACTCGCGGAGTCGGGGGAGGCGCGCGACGAGGCGCTCACCTATACGGCCAGCGGCCGGGCGCCCCAGGAGGCGGAGGTGGAGGCGCGCGGGGTCACCGTGCAGATCAGGGCGATCCCCCTGGTGATCGACGAGGTGCGGATCGGCGCCCTGGTGATGGTCCGCGACGTCACCGAGCTGCGGCGTCGCGAGCGCGAGCTGATGACCAAGGACGCCACCATCCGGGAGATCCACCACCGGGTGAAGAACAACCTGCAGACGGTCGCCGCCCTGTTGCGGCTGCAGTCACGGCGCCTGGACATCCCCGAGGCGCGCGCGGCGCTGGACGAGGCGGTGGGCCGGGTCGGCTCCATCGCGATCGTGCACGAGATGCTCTCGCACACGCCCGACGAGGTCGTGGACTTCGACGACATCGCCGACCGCGTCATCCAGATGGCGGCCGAGGTCTCCTCGACCGACGGAGTGGTGGTGCCCCGCCGCGTGGGCGGTTTCGGCCTGCTGTCGGCCCTGGTGGCCACACCGCTGTCGATGGTCCTCGCCGAACTGGTCCAGAACGCCGTCGAGCACGGGCTGGGCCAGGGGCCCGGCCGCATCGAGGTCCGCGTCCAGCGCTACGACGCCGGTCCCGGATTCCCGGGCACCAGCAGTCTGGAACTCGCGGTCTCCGACGACGGGGGAGGCCTGCCGGCCGACTTCGACCTGGAGGGGACCACGAGCCTGGGTCTGCAGATCGTGCGGACCCTCATCGTGGGAGAACTGGGCGGCACACTGGCCATCAAGCCCAAGGAGACCGGCGGCACGGAGGTGGCCATCACCCTCCCCGTGGAACAGGAGGAGCCGGAACTCCGCTGAACCCGGGGCCACCCCCGCTGACCCGCGAGCCGTTGTCCGTTCACGGGACCACACGGGGGTGGGTGGTCACCTGGGCGCCCGCGGAACGACCGGGGGTCGGAGGGAGGCCGTGCGGTCGAGGGGTGCGCCGGGGGTCGCGAGGGCACCGGAACGGAGGCGATCCGAGGACGGGGCGGGGTGAAGCGGGAGTCCGGGGGAGACTCAGCTCCGTACCATCGGCCGGCGTGCGGACTCGCGCTTGCGGATGCGGCGGCGCTCGTCCTCGCTGGTTCCGCCCCAGACACCGCCGTCCTGGCCGCTGTCGAGGGCCCAGCGCAGACACGCGGCGCTGACGGGGCAACTGTTGCAGACCGCCTTGGCTTCCTCGATCTGGATCAGTGCGGGGCCGAAGTTGCCAATAGGGAAGAAGAGCTCAGGGTCTTCGTCACGGCAGGCTGCGTCATGGCGCCAGTCCATGCGGTCCACTCCTCACGGTGAGGCGATCGGGGTATTGTGAAGCTTTTCACGACCGTGTGCGTAACCTGCGTCTACGCTTGCGGTGCGTATGCTTGTACGAATGTGTCCGCGTATCGTGCGTGGAGCGCCCGGTGGATGGGTTCCACCGGAGGGAGTCGCAGCCAGTGAGGTTCAGCTTTCACCCCATGGCCACATGGGAAGCGCCCCAATTAACTCGCCCGTAACCCGCGGCGATATCTTGAGCGTGACAGGCTTGTTGGGCGCGTGCAAGGCTTCCCGAGGCCAAAGGTCCCAATCGGCGTGTCGGGTGCGTCACACAGCCCCTGACCTCCGCGCATGCCCTCCCCGAAAGGGTGCGAGGAGTCAATTAGCACACGATTCGTAATGCCTTCGATATCGAATGGAAGTTGACCTGTTCGCGGTCTCCGAGGTATTCACCATCGATTTGGAAAGCTCTCGGATGGCTCGACGTGATGGTGATCGTCTGCTGGTCGTGCCAGGTCAGGTAGCCGTCGCCCCGCGCGGGAAGCCCTTTCGGGAAGAACATCTGGGACAGAATCCAGCCCGTCAGGGCGTGCGACGACTGGGTCAGCGCGAAAGCGTCCAGCCCCAGCTCGAAACGTGAGGACGGCGTCGGCTGGAGTGGCAGGGCGCCCGCATACGTCCACGGGGTGGTGTTGGTGACGAGAGCGAAATACACCCCTTCCTGGGTCCTTCCGGGCGTGGCCACGGTGAGTGACGGATCCTGGATATCCCCTTGGAAGAAGAGCTTCACGGCCACTTCCGCGTACAGGGCGGGAGTGGCCCTGCGCCCGTTCGAGCGCTCGTGTTCCACCTGTTGGACGACGTCGGCGTCCCAGCCGAACCCCGCGCTGAACGTGAAATAGCGGTCGTCCTGGTCGCTGGTGATCCGCCCCAGGTTGATCTCGCGTTCGCGGCCCTCGCGGACGGCCTCCAGCACCACGCCGGTGGCCTCGACGGGGTCGCCGGGCACGCCCAGGGAGCGGATGAAGACGTTGGCGCTGCCGCCGGGGATGACCGCGTACCGGGGTCGTTTGAGCTCGTCGGGGGCCGACAGCAGCCCGTTGACGACCTCGTTGACCGTCCCGTCGCCACCCAGGCTGAGAACCAGTTCGAAGCCGTTGCCGGCCGCCTCGCGGGCGAGCTCTCCGGCGTGGTCGCGGTAGCGGGTCTCCGCCACGGTGACGTCCAGTTCGGACGTCAGGGCGCCCAGGATCACCTCGCGTGTCCGCGAGGTGGTCGTGGTCGCCTGGGGGTTCACGATGAATAGGGCGCGCACTCGATCAGTGTAGGTCTCCCGGGGGCGGCGCGTGCGGGGCAGCGGCGCGTGCGGCCGGGGCGGCGCGGGCCGACGCGGAACATGCCCTAGTCTCGACAGGTGTCCTCGCGTCCAGTCACCATCGTCATCGCCGCAGCGCTGGAGGCCCTGATCGGGCTCGCCGCCGGTGCGGGCGGCCTCTACAGCTTCGTCATCGCGGTCTCCGGCCGGGCCGCCGACCTGACGTCGGCCCTTCCGCTGGCCGTCCTGGGGCTGGGGGTCGGCGCGCTGCTCGTGTACGTCGCCCGGGGCCTGTGGCAGATGCGCGACTGGGCCCGAACGCCCGTCTTCGTCACCCAGATCTTCCTCGGGGTGGTGGCGTACTACATGTTCACCAGCGGGCAGTACGCCCTCGGCGCGGTCCTCGCCGTGGTCGCGGTGGGCGCGGCCGCGGCGGTGCTCTCACCGCCGACGACCGCGGCGCTGTTCCCCCACGACTCGGGGAAGTAGCACCGCGGCCGTCCGTGGCACCCGCGTGCGGGGCGGTGGACCCGCCCGTACATCAGTCGTCCGTGGTCAGGGCCTGGCGCAGCTGCGCCAGGGTGCGGGCCAGCAGACGTGAGACGTGCATCTGGGAGATGCCCAGCTCCTGGGCGATCTGCGACTGGGTCATGTTGCCGAAGAAGCGCAGCAACAGGATCCGCTTCTCCCGTGGCGGCAGTTGTTCCAGGAGCGGTTTCAGCGACTCGCGGTACTCCACGCCCTCCAGGGACTCGTCCACGATGCCGAGCGAGTCGGCCACCGCCGGCGCGTCCTCGTCCCCGCTGTCGGGCGCGTCCAGCGAGACCGTCGAGTAGGCGTTGGCGGACTCCAGGCCCTCCAGCACCTCCTCCTCGGTCATCTGCAGGTGGGCGGCCAGTTCCGCGACCGTGGGAGAACGGCCCTCCCGTTGTGACAGGTCGCTCACCGCCTTGGTGAGCGAGAGCTTGAGCTCCTGTAGACGGCGGGGCACCCGCACCGCCCAGCCCTTGTCACGGAAGTGGCGCTTGATCTCTCCGACGATCGTCGGAGTGGCGTACGTGGAGAACTCGACGCCGCGCTCCAGGTCGAAGCGGTCGATGGACTTGATCAGCCCGATCGTCGCCACCTGGGTGAGGTCGTCCAGCCACTCGCCGCGGTTGCGGAACCTGCGGGCCAGATACTCCACCAAGGGCAGGTGGAGTTCGACGAGCTCGTCACGGATCCGGCGCCGTTCGGCCGAGTCGGCGTCGAGTTCGTTCAGGCGCTCGAACAACTGTCTCGCGCGGGCCCGGTCGGGCACCGCGTGCTCGGTCTTCGCTGTCAGAGCGGGCCCCCTTTCGCTCACGCCGACTCCAGGGTGCCGCGGCGCTTGTACAGGACGATGTAGACGCTGTCGTCCGGACCGACCCCCGCGTCGACGTCTCCCGCGAGTGCGGACAGAACGGTCCAGGCGAAGGTGTCGCGGGCGGGAAGGCGTCCGTCGGCGGTGTGGACCGAGACGGAGATGCGCATCCCCTCAGGGGTGAGTTCAAATTCCGTGGTCAGTTCTGTGCCGGGCAGCGCCTGGGCGAGGAGCATCGCGCACGCCTCGTCGACCCCGATCCTCAGGTCCTCGATCTCGTCGAGGGTGAAGTCGAGGCGTGCGGCCAGTCCCGCCGTCGCCGTCCGCAGCACGGACAGATACGCGCTGTCCGCGGGCATGTTGACGGTGACAGCGTCCCGGACGCCGATGGCGTCGGCCGTGGGCACAGCGGTTTCTTCGGTCACGTCCCTCCTTCGGGGGGCGAGGTTGCCGCTTGACTGCAATGTATCTCGTTTCACCCCCGTGCTGACGCAGGGAGACGAGATCGTGTCCACATCATCCCCGATCGGACGAGACGGACGGGGCTCCTCAGCCCGTTCCGGAGCCCAGCGCGGCGAGTGCGGCGCCGTCCAGGCGACGGTCCGTCCACTCGTCCAGAGCGGTGGAGCCGAGCGAGTCGTAGAACCTGATCGCGGACTCGTTCCAGTCGAGCACGGCCCACTCCAGCCGGGGATAGCCGCGTTCGACGCACAGCGCCGCGAGCTCCCTGAGCAGGGCCAGGCCGTAGCCGTGGCCGCGCAGGTGCGGGTGGACGAACAGGTCCTCCAGGTGGATGCCGCGCTTGCCGGTCCACGTGGAGAAGGTGTGGAACCACAGCGCGAACCCGGCGTGTTGGACGGAGCCGTCCCCGCCGGTGTGCTCCGCGATGTGGCAGAACGCGGCGGGCTCCGGTCCGAACAGCGCCGCGCGGATGTCGTCCTCCGTGGCGGTGACCGACTCCGGCTCCTTCTCGTACTCCGCCAGGTCCCCGATCATCCGGAAGATGGCGGGGACGTCGTCGGGTCGGGCAGGACGGATCATCGGATCACCTCGGTCGCGGGGAGCGGACCGTCCCAGGATATGCGGCGGCCGGGCGCGCTTCAGGCGGGCCGGTGGGCGACCATCCGCTCGACCAGTCCGAAGAACAGCCGGTCGTGGTGGCCGACCGCGAAACCGGCCTCCAGCGCCAGCTCCCTGGGCAGGCCGCGCGGGTGCTCGCGCCGGCGTTCGATCCACCGCAGGGGGAACCGGGTGTACTCGATGTGGTCCACCATCAGCAGCCGGCCGCCCGGTACCAGGACCCGGTACATCTCCGCGAGGGCGCGGCGCTGGTCGGGGATCGCGCACATCGACAGGGTGCACAGCACGGTGTCGAAGGAGCCGTCGTCGAAGGGCAGGCTCTCGGCGTCGGCCTCCACCAGGGTGACGTGGCGGCCGAGTTCCTCGGCCCGCAGCCGGGTCCTGGCCAGCATCTCCGGGCTGAGGTCGATGCCGGTCAGCTCCACGCCCGGCGGGTAGTACTCCAGGTTGCGCCCGGTTCCGACGGCCACTTCGAGGGTGCGCCCCCGGGCACCCGAGCACAGCAGCTCACGGCTGCTCCGGAGCGCCACGCGCTCGGTGGGGCCCCAGCGGTCGCACGCGGCCGCTCGCCGGTCCCACAGTTTTCGCGTCTCTTCGGTTCGCGCGTCCATCGTCACTCCCTGAGGCGGGCCCACGCTCCGACTCTGGTACCAGTGCGACACGAGGTCAAGGGGGCCGCGCGTGTCGGCCGCAACGGGCCACGGACCGCCACCGCGCGTCGGGCCCCGCACTCCGGGGGAGTGCGGGGCCCGTGCCCGCGTGGGTCCGAGCGGGTCCTCAGAGGACCTTGGACAGGAACGCGCGGGTGCGCTCGTGCTGGGGGTCGCCGAGCACGTCGGCGGGCACGCCGCTCTCCACGACCATGCCGTCGTCCATGAACACCAGGGAGTCACCGACCTCGCGGGCGAAGCCCATCTCGTGGGTGACGACCACCATCGTCATGCCCCCCTCGGCGAGGTCGCGCATGACGTCCAGGACCTCCCCGACCAGTTCCGGGTCCAGGGCGCTGGTGGGCTCGTCGAAGAGCATCAGCGACGGCTCCATGGCCAGCGCGCGGGCGATGGCCACGCGCTGCTGCTGGCCGCCGGAGAGCTGCTCGGGGTAGGCGTCGGCCTTGTCCGGCAGGCCCACCCGTGCGAGCAGTTCCCGGCCCAGAGCGGTGGCCTCGGCCCTGGGCTTCTTCTTGACCTGCACGGGCGCCTCGATGACGTTGCCGAGCACGGTCAGGTGCGGGAACAGGTTGAAGCGCTGGAACACCATGCCGATGTCGCTGCGCTGCAGCGCGATCTCGGTGTCCCGCAGCTCGTACAGGCGCCCGCGCTTCTGCCGGTACCCCATCAGCTCGCCGTTGACCCACAGGCGCCCGGAGGACAGCTTCTCCAGGTGGTTGACGCAGCGCAGGAAGGTGGACTTCCCGGATCCGGACGGGCCGATGATGCACATGACCTCGCCGCGCCTGACCTCCAGGTCGATGCCCTTGAGGACCTCCAGACGGCCGAAGCTCTTGTGCACGTCCTCGGCCACGACGAGGGCGTCGGCGGGCAGCGCGGTGCCCTCGGCGGTCTCCACGACCGGCTCGTTGGTCTGCGACATCAGTGCGTACCTCCGACGATGCGGTCCCGGACACCGCGTTCGCTCCGGCTGAACCGGCGTTCGATGAAGTACTGGCCGACCATCAGGACACTCGTGATCGCCAGGTACCACAGGCAGGCCGCGACCAGCATCGGGAAGATCTGGTAGCTACGGGTGCCGACGGCCTGCAGCTGGTAGAACAGCTCGATCGTCACCGGGACGTAGGCGAGCAGGGCCGTGTCCTTGAGCATCGCGATGGTCTCGTTGCCCGTCGGCGGGATGACCACGCGCATCGCCTGGGGCAGGGTGATCCGGCTCAGCACCTTGGACCGGCTCATGCCCAGGGCCTGGGCCGCCTCGGTCTGGCCCTTGTCCACCGACTGCAGGCCCGCGCGGATGATCTCCGCCATGTAGGCGCCCTCGGACAGCGACAGGGCGAGCAGGCCCGCCGTGTAGCCGCTCAGCAGGGTGCGGGCGTCGATCTCGAAGAAGCGGGCGTCGCCCTCCAGGCCGAGCACCGGCATCCAGTAGTTGTCGAACGGCAGGCCGATGGCGACGGTCGAGTACAGGATGGCCAGGTTGCCGAAGAGCACCGCCAGCACCAGGCGGGGCACCCCCCGGAAGAACCAGGTGTACAGCCAGGAGACCGTCACCAGGACGGGGTTGCCCGACAACCGCATGATCGCCAGGAGCACGCCCAGGACCACACCGATGACCATCGACAGCACGGTCGCGCTCAGGGTGATCCACACACCGCGCACGACCGGCGGCGAGAACATGTTGTCCCACATGAACGGCCAGTTGAACGCGTCGTTCGTGAACAGCATGTGCACGAACATGGCCGCGAGGACCAGGATGGCCCCGGCGGCCACCCACCGCTCGGGGTAGCGGACGGGGACGGCGGTGATGGGATCGGCCGACCGGCCCGGGGACGGGGTCGCCGCCCCCGGGCCGCCCGACGGCTCCTTCGGTGATGACAAGGGTCAGACCTTCGCTCGTGGTGGTTCCGGCTCTGCTACTCCTCGACGGAGGGGTTGACCTCGGCGCCCTCGATCGCACCGCCGCTGATGCCCCACTCGTCCAGGATCTCCTGGTAGGTGCCGTCCTCGATGATGGAGTCGAACGCCGCGGCCAGCGCCTCGGCCATCTCCGTGTCGTCCTTGTGCGTGACGATGCCGTACGGCGCCGCGTCGTACTGCTCGCCGACGAACTCCAGAACGCCCTCGCCGGTCTGGTCCAGGGCGTAGGCGGAGGTCGGCATGTCGGCGAGCGAGGCGTCGTTCAGGCCGGAGACGACGGTCTCGGTGGCCTGGGGCTGGCTCTGGAACTTCTCGATCGTGATCGGGTCCTCACCCGCCTCGACGCAGGCGTCGTTGCGCGCCTCGATGTCGTCGTCGTGGGTCGTGCCCGACTGGACGGCCACGCGCAGGCCGCAGGGGTTCTCCGGGTCGACGCCCTCGGGGTTGCCCGCCTGGACGAACCACTGGGTGCCGGAGGAGAAGTAGCCGACCATGTTCACGGCCTCCATCCGCTCCTCCGTGACGGTGAAGGAGGAGGAACCGAGGTCGTAGGTGCCGGTGTCGACGCCGATGATGATGGAGTCGAAGTTGGCCGAGACCCATTCCGACTCCAGGTCCAGCTTGGCGAGGGCGGCGTCGAGCAGGTCGACGTTGAAGCCCAGGACCGTCTCGCCGTCCTCGTCGAGGAACTCACCGGGCGGGTACTCCGACTCCACGCCGATGCTGACGGTGCCGGCCTCGCGGATGTCCTCGGGCACCATGGCCGCGAGCTCCTCGTCGGCGGACACCTCGGGAGCCTCGGGCGCCTCGGAGGCGGTCTCGTCCTCTCCGCCGCCACAGGCGGAGAGGGTGAGCACGCCGGCGGCGGCCAGGGCCGCGAGTGACGTGCGATGCGACAGTGGCGTGTGCGTGGCCATGGTCAGGGTCTCCTTCTAGCGCACGGCGTGCCCGATGAACAGTCAGCAGACAGGCCGCATGTCGATCATCGGCACCGCTCAGGACATTATGTGTCAAACCATCTTGTACCGGTGACATCACATCGTCCCGACCCGCGATGCTCCTCGGGTCACCGTTGTGAGAGGATTGCGTAACGGGTCATCCCCGTGAGAGGCGGCCGCGCAGCACTCGCATAAGAGTCAGGCGAAGACTGTCCCCCTCCGGCGACACATCCGGTCATGGCCGACCGGCGCCGGGGAGGGCTCCCCTAGCACCCACACGTCATCGCGCGCGAACCGCTCCATCGTTCAGTCCGCCCCGTCATGGCCGACGCGGGCGTACACGCAGACCGAGGGGTTTGAGAAGTGACCACCGATTCGCGTTCTTCGGGTACCCAGAACACCTACGCCCATCTGGATGAGGACCCCGCCTTCGCCCTGCACCGGGGCGGCAAGCTGCAGGTGACCTCCACCGTCGACGTCAGCGACCACGAGGGCCTGGCCCTGGCCTACACGCCGGGTGTCGCCCGCGTGTGCGACGCCATCGCCGAGACCCCCGAGCTCGTCGAGACCCACACCTGGAAGAGCAACCTGGTCGCCGTCGTCACCGACGGCACCGCGGTGCTCGGCCTGGGGGACATCGGCCCCGAGGCGTCCCTGCCGGTCATGGAGGGCAAGTCGCTGCTGTTCAAGCAGTTCGGCGGCGTCGACTCCGTGCCCATCGCGCTGGCCTGCACCGACGTCGACGACATCGTCGAGACCGTCGTCCGGATGGCCCCGTCCTTCGGCGGGATCAACCTGGAGGACATCGCCGCGCCGCGCTGCTTCGAGATCGAGCGCAAGCTGCGCGAGCGCCTGGACATCCCCGTCTTCCACGACGACCAGCACGGCACCGCGATCGTGACGGTCGCCGCCCTGCACAACGCCGCGCGCCTGACCGGGCGCACCCTGGGCGACCTGCGCGCCGTGGTGTCCGGTGCAGGCGCCGCGGGCGTCGCCGTCACCAAGATGCTGCTCGACGGCGGCATCGGCGACATCGCGGTGGCCGACTCCAAGGGCATGATCTACCAGGGCCGCGAGGGCCTGACGCCGGTCAAGCAGGAACTGGCCGACATCAGCAACAAGGCCGGAGTGCGCGGCTCCATCGAGAGCGCGCTGGTCGGCGCCGACGTGTTCATCGGCCTGTCCGCGGGCGAGGTGCCCGAGACGGTCGTGGCCACCATGGCCGACGACGCGATCATCTTCGCGATGGCCAACCCCAACCCGGAGGTGCACCCCGACGTCGCCCGCAAGTACGCGAGCGTCGTCGCCACGGGGCGCAGCGACTTCCCGAACCAGATCAACAACGTGCTGGCCTTCCCCGGTGTGTTCCGGGGCGCCTTCGACGCGGGGGCCACGGACATCACCGAGAACATGAAGCTGGCCGCCGCCACCGCGCTGGCCGCTCTCGTGGGTGACGACCTCACCGCCGACTACGTCATCCCGAGCTCCTTCGACGAGCGGGTGGCCCCGGCCGTCGCCAACGCGATCGCCGAGCAGGCCCGCAAGGACGGCGTCGCCCGCCGCTGACCCGGCAACGACCCAGCACGGAGCGGGCCCGGCGCGACACGCGCCGGGCCCGCTTGCCGTCCCGCCTCGATTCGCTGCCTGTCGCGTGTGCATTTCGGTAGCCGTGCTTCACATCCTCTGACCGTCCGACGGCGCCCCCACGCACGGAGAGGCCCGGAGTGCGCGCCCCCGCGGCACCTCCGGGCCTGTCCGTGCGTGGGTCCTACCTGTCGTTCCTGTCCTCGCCGGGTCGTTCGGGGTCGTCGACCGCCTCGCTCCACGGGTCACCTGACCCGCCGGCCGGCGGCATCGGTGTGGCCTCCGGCGCCTCGGTGCCCCGGTCCCCCTTGCCGGTGTCCGACGGTGTGTCGGCCTCCGGCGCGGGAGCGGGCGCGGGTGTCTCGGTGGCGGACGCGGACGGCGCGTCGCTCGGGGCGGCGTCGCGGTCCTCCTTCGAGTCCTCGCGGGGCGGGCCCCAGTGGCGCATGTCCCTGCGGATCACCTCGATGGTGTCGTCGAGGATGCGCCGCAGGTCGCGCGCCGCGGCCTCGCCCACGTGCCCGGCCTCACGGGTGACGTCGCGGACGCGCTCACTGAAGTCGCGCAGCGCCTGGTCGAACTCCGGGGCGCCCGGGCGCTCGGAGTCGCCCCGGCCCCACACGGCGCCGAACGCGCCGAAGCCCTGCGCGAAGCGCTCCCACTCGCGGGCCCACGGGCTGCCCTCGGGTCCGCAGCGGCCCCGTTCGCCGTCCGTGCCCCGCTCGGACCCCTCCCCACCGGCCTCCCCGGAGGAGGTGGACGCGTCGGCCGACGCGGTCTCCTGCTCGGTCCGGTCCTGGTCGGACCGCTGTCCGGCGGGCTCGGACTCGGGTCGGCGCGTGCCGCCGGCGCCGAACTTCAGCTCCTCGCGCAGGGAGCTGATGGTGGCGCGCACGTCCTGCTTGACCGCGCGCGCGATGTCGCGCACGGAGTCGGTGATCTCGCGCTCCAGGTCGTCCAGGTCGCCGCTGCGCTCGCGCAGCTCGGCGCGCCCCTTGTCGGTGAGGCTGTAGACCTTGCGGCCGCCCTCCTCGGTGTGGGTGACCAGCCCTTCCTCCTCCAGCCGGGCCAGGCGGGGATAGATGGTGCCGGGTGAGGGCGAGTACACGCCCAGGAAGCGGTCGCGCAGCAGACTGATGATCTCGTAGCCGTGGCGCGGGCTCTCGTCCAGCAGTTTGAGCAGGTACAGCCGGAGTCTGCCGTGGCCGAAGATGGTGCTCATTCAGGCTCCCTCGGGGATCGCCGCGGGCGCCTCGGGTGCGCGGCGCAGCAGCGCGGTACGGGCGGACACGGTGGTGGTCGTGATGGTCGCGGGGTCGACGCCCACGCCGATCTTCCCGCTGAGGTGGCTGCGGGCGGGCGCGCTGCGCCGGTCCAGGCCGAAGTCGGACTCCAGCTTGCCCTTGACCGAGCGCATCTCGACCGTCGCGGACGTCTCGGCGGGTACCCGCAGGGCGATCTCACCGGAGACCGAGTTCAGGCGGACCCGACCGGACGGGGCGAGGTCGGTGTCGGCGAGGACCTGGCCGGAGGCGGTCTTGGCGTTGAAGTCGGACAGCCGTCCTCCCGCCACGGCGAGCTGGCCGCTGACGCTGTTGAAGTTCAGGCTGCCCCGCGGACCGCGCACGGACACGTTGCTGGAGGCCGTGGTCACCTCGGTCTCGCCGGACACCTCGTCCAGGGTGATCTCACCGGACGCGGTCTTGATGTTCGTGCGGGAGTGGAGCCCCGCGGCGACGACGGGCGCGCTGACCGTGGAGACCTCGACCGGGCAGTCCGCCGGGATCCGCAGGTTGACGGTGGCCTTGCGGCCGCCCATGCCCTTGTAGCTGTTGAGCTGTATGGGCCGGAGCCGTTCGAGGAGTCCCTGCCCGGTGAGGTCCTCGTAGTGGATGGTGAGGATGCCCGCCTCCTGGGTGACCAGGACGGGCTCGCCGACGATGTCGGTCACCTCGAAGGTGACCGGGTCGTCGGTGGGGAGGATGTTGACGTGACCGCCGATGATCCGGACGCGCAGCGCGACGATGCCGTCCAGGGTCTGTGTCATCGGCTGGTCGATGGTCCAACGTGCCATCGTGCACCCTTTCGCTCGCTCGATGTCTTCACGATATGTCGCGAGTGAGGGTAACTCAAGATATGTCGCGGCTTTCCGGGGGTGTTTCAGGGGCGGCTCCGGGTTCTCCCGGACCGGGAAGCAGCGAACCCCCGGACGGGTGTCCGGGGGTTCGCGTGGTTTTGGGGGTGTGAGGCCCTCATCGGGCGGGGCCTACACCGCGGATCGCACTCCGGCGAGGAGAGCGGTCCACTCGGCGCGGGGGACCGTCAGGTGCCCGGCGTCCCGGTTCTGCGTGTCGCGGACGTCCGCGCCACCTGCGTGCTCGCGGACCTCAACACACGCTCCACTGTTGGGGCTGTAGGTGCTCTTGTGCCAGTCGGGCGGGCAGGTCACAACAACTCCTTGAGGGCGCTCAGCGACATTGTGGGGGGCATCGCCAACGATAGCGCGTCCCTGACAAGTTCCTGCGCGCGTGCCACGACCGACGAGGCATGGACAACTGACCCTTCAAGGTGGTCCGACGTAACGACCTTCCGGCCGTCCGCCAGCGTGAACACCATCATCGGTCCGGGGATGCCCACGAGGCCGGTTCCTTCTCCCTCAGGTATCAGGTGCAACCTCACGCGCTCCGGTAGGGACAGGAGGTGCTCGACCTGTGCGACCGCGACTTCTCGGGGGACGCCTGTCAGGGCAGCCATGGAGAACACCGCCCATACCTCGGCGGACAGATGAGACAGGCGCTCCGAGCGGAGTTGCGCAACCCGCGCGACGTCAGTGACCTTCCTTCCGGCTCGGTACACCATCTCGGCGTATCCGGGGCACCACAAGAGACCGGGGACCCCCAGCGGCGACACCAGGTCGATGCGGATCGCTTCGCCGTAGCGCTCACGCGACCCGCATACGGGCACGGGCCGCAGGTGCGGGGCACCCCTGACCTGCGGTTCAATGGGACGCTGATACTGAATTCAGACAAATCAGTCAGGAGATCCCCCGTGCATCCCCCAGGGCCCGTCTCCTACTCACAGGAGCCGATCCCCATCGGCGTGCCGGACGACCGGCCTCCGGTCATGCCGCGCCGGCTCAGAGTCCTCCGCGTCTTCTTCGGTCTGTGGGTCGGCTACGGCGTCCTTTGTCTCGGAGTGCTCGTGTTCGCCGCTATCGGCGTGTTCCTCGCGCCGCCTCCGGCCGGTGGGGATCCGACAGAGGGGCTCCTCCCCTTTGAGCACGTGTTCCTGCCGGTCACCGGGGTCGTCACTGCGGTGGGGTACGCCGGCGCGGCGGCTCAGCTCGGCAAGGGAGGTCCGGTCGCACGCCGGTGGGCGTTCGGCGCACTCGGGGTCGACGTGGTCACGTCCCTGATGCTTGCTGCCGTCATCGTGGTGACGGGAGGGCTCGAATTCGCCGTGGGCGCGGTCCTGGGCGTCCTGCTGATGCCGGGGGTCTTCCTCCTGCTGCTGCTCACCCGGGCCAGCCGGGAGTGGTTCCGCGCCAGCGCCTGAGGCACCCCGCGCAGACGGAAGGGCCCGGGTCGCGTTCGCGACCCGGGCCCTTCCGTCAGGTGATGCCTACTCCTCGTCCTCGTCGTCCAGCCGCGCCAGCCACGTGGCCAGCCGGTCGACGGGCGTCTCGAACTCGGGGTGCACGTCGGTGAAGGTCCGCAGCTGCTCGGCGAGCCAGCCGAAGCTGACCTCCTCCTCGCCGCGGCGCTTCTCCAGTTCCTCGATTCCGCGATCGGTGTAGTACATCGGCTAGTCCGCCGGCGGGAAGACCGTGTCCACCAGCGCGCGCTGCTCGGCCTCGTGGCGTTTGGCCGAACCGGCCGCGGGTGCGGAACCGGCCGGACGCGAGATCCGGGTGAACGGACGGTCGAGCTGCTCGGAGAAGACCAGCGCGACGAACGGCCACGGGCCCATGTTCGCCGGCTCCTCCTGCACCCACAGGACCTCGCCCGCGTTCGGGAAGGCCTTGAGCTGCTCGCGGATCTCCTCGATCGGCAGCGGGTAGAGCCGCTCCGTCCGGATGATGGCGGTGTGCTTGTCACCGCTGTTGCGGCGCGCCTCGTCCAGGTCGTAGTAGACCTTGCCCGAGCACAGCACCACGCGGCGGACCTTGTCCGGCGCGATCGAGTCGTCCGTGATCAGCGGCTGGAAGTGGCCCGTCGTGAAGTCCTCGGCCGCCGAGGTGGCCGCCTTCAGGCGCAGGAGCTTCTTCGGCGTGAAGATGATCAGCGGACGCTCCAGCGGCGACTTCGCCTGCCAGCGCAGCAGGTGGAAGTAGCTCGCCGGGGTGGTCGGCATCGCGACGGTCATGTTCTCCTGCGCGCACTGCTGCAGGAACCGCTCGATGCGGGCCGACGAGTGGTCCGGCCCCTGGCCCTCGTAGCCGTGCGGAAGCAGCAGGGTCACGCTGGAGCGCTGGCCCCACTTCTGCTCGCCCGCGCTGATGTACTCGTCGATGATGGTCTGCGCGCCGTTGACGAAGTCACCGAACTGCGCCTCCCACATGACCAGCGCCTCGGGGCGGGTCAGCGAGTAGCCGTACTCGAAGCCCAGCGCCGCGTACTCGCTCAGCAGGGAGTCGTGCACGTGGAACCGGGTCGTGCCCGAGTCGAACTGCTTGAGCGGAGTGTGGTTCTCGCCGGTCTCGCGGTCCATGAGCGTCGCGTGCCGCTGGCCGAACGTTCCGCGGCGGCTGTCCTGGCCGACCAGCCGCACGGGGTGGTCGTCGAGCAGCAGCGACCCGAAGGCCAGCAGCTCACCGGTCGCCCAGTCGATGGAGTCGTCCTGGACGGTCTGCGCCCTGCGGGAGAGCTGCGGGGCCAGCCGCGGGTGCGGCTTGAAGCCCTCCGGCAGCGACACCTGGGTGTCGATGACCCGCTTGACCGTCTCGGTGCTGATGGCGGTCTCGACCTTGGAATGGTCCAGGCGGCCCTCGGTGAACACCTCGGGCTTGATGACCGAGCCGGCCTCGATCGGCTTCTTCTCGACCTCGCGGGTCTCGGTGAAGGCGCGTTCCAGTTCGCTCTGGTAGTCGCGCAGCGCCGACTCGGCCTCCTCCACCGTGATGTCGCCGCGGCCGATGAGGGCCTCGGTGAACAGCTTGCGGGTGGAGCGCTTGGCGTCGATGACGTCGTACATCAGCGGCTGGGTGAACGCGGGGTTGTCGCCCTCGTTGTGACCGCGCCGCCGGTAGCAGACCATGTCGATGACGACGTCCTTGTTGAACGCCTGACGGTAGGCGAAGGCCAGGTGCGCGACCCGGACCACGGCCTCGGGGTCGTCCCCGTTGACGTGGAAGATCGGCGCCTGCACCATCCGCGCGACGTCGGTGGCGTACACGCTGGAACGGCTGTCGGACGGCGAGGTGGTGAAGCCCACCTGGTTGTTGACGATGACGTGCACCGTGCCGCCGGTCCGGTAGCCGCGCAGCTGGGACAGGTTCAGCGTCTCGGCGACCACGCCCTGGCCGGCGAACGCGGCGTCGCCGTGGATCAGGATCGGCAGGACCGTGAAGCCGTGCGGGCCCTTGTTGAGCAGGTCCTGCTTGGCGCGGACGATGCCCTCGGCCACCGGGTCGACCGTCTCCAGGTGGGAGGGGTTGGCCGCCAGCGAGATGTGGATCTGGTCGCCGTCGTGCGACTCGAAGGTGCCCTCGGTGCCCAGGTGGTACTTCACGTCGCCGGAGCCGTGCGCGCTGCGGGGGTCGAGGTTGCCCTCGAACTCACCGAAGATCTGCCCGTAGGACTTGCCGCAGATGTTGGCGAGCACGTTGAGCCGGCCGCGGTGGGCCATGCCGATGACGGCCTCGTCCAGCCCGGACTTGGCGGCCCGGGAGATCACGCCGTCCAGCAGCGGGATCAGGGACTCGCCGCCCTCCAGCGAGAAGCGCTTCTGACCGACGTACTTGGTCTGCAGGAAGGTCTCGAAGGCCTCGGCGCTGTTGAGCCGGTGCAGGATGTGCAGCTGCTCGTCGCGGTCGAGCTTCTCGTGCTCGCGCTCGACGTGCGCCTGGATCCACTCCCGCTCCTCCGGGCTCTGGATGTGCATGTACTCGATACCCACCGTGCGGCAGTAGGTGTCGCGCAGCACGCCCAGGATGTCCCGGAGCTTCATGACCTGCTTGCCGCCGAACCCGCCGGTCGGGAAGGAGCGGTCCAGGTCCCACAGGGTGAGCCCGTGCTCCAGCACGTCCAGGTCGGGGTGGCGGCGCTGCTCGTGGTCGAGCGGGTTGGTGTCGGCCATGAGGTGGCCGCGCACGCGGTAGGCGTGGATCAGCTCCTGGACCCTGGTGGTCTTGTCGAGCTGGGTGGCCGTGTTGACGCGGATGTCCTGGACCCAGCGCACCGGCTCGTAGGGGATGCGCAGCGAACGGAAGATCTCGTCGTAGAAACCGTCGTCGCCGAGCAGCAGCTGGTGGATCCGCTTGAGGAACTCACCGGACTGCGCGCCCTGGATGATGCGGTGGTCGTAGGTGGACGTCAGCGTCATGACCTTGCTGATGCCCAGGTCGGCCAGGGTGTCCTGGCTGGCTCCCTGGAACTCGGCCGGGTACTCCATGGCACCCACGCCCAGGATGGTGCCCTGCCCGGGCATCAGCCGCGGCACGGAGTGCACGGTGCCGATGCCGCCCGGGTTGGTCAGGCTGATCGTGGTGCCCTGGAAGTCCGTCACGCCCAGCTTGTTGTTGCGGGCCTTGCGGACCAGGTCCTCGTAGCCGCTCCAGAACTCCGTGAAGTCCATCTCGTCGGAGCCCTTGATGGAGGGCACGACCAGCTGACGGGAGCCGTCGGGCTTCTGGAGGTCGATCGCCAGGCCGAAGTTCACGTGTTCGGGCTTGGCGACACCGGGCTTGCCGTCGACCTCCACGTAGGAGTGGTTCATCTCGGGCATGGACTTCAGGGCCTTGACCATGGCAAAGCCGATGAGGTGGGTGAAGGAGACCTTCCCACCGCGCCCGCGCCGGAGATGGTTGTTGATGACGATGCGGTTGTCGAACAGCAGCTTCACCGGCACCGCACGCACGCTCGTCGCGGTCGGCAGGGTCAGGCTCGACTCCATGTTGGTCGCGGTCCGCGCGGTCGCTCCGCGCAGACGCTCCTGCTTGACCTCGAGAGACTCGTCCTTCTTGGGTGCCGGGGCCGCGGCGGACTTCTTCTGTGCCGGTGCGGCGGGGGCCTTGGGGGTCTTCTCGGCCTGCGCCTTCGCAGGGCCCCCACCCCTTCCGCTGGCCGTTTCCGCGGGCTTGTAGTCCGCGAAGAAGTTCCACCAAGCCTTGTCAACCGAATTCGGGTCGGTGAGGTACTTCTGGTAAAGGTCCTCGACCAACCACTCGTTCGGGCCGAAATCTGTCAGGGGTTGAGACGCCTCAGACGACACGGCGGAGATCGCCCACTTCCGCAGCTCGCTTGTGAATGTGTAGGAAGACGGGTGGCTGCTGGCAAGGCGGGCTCAAGAAGAATCGGGAGCGTCCCCACGCCAGTGGGGAGCATCTGACCTGGCCAGCACTCGTCGGGTACCAGGCTACTTGTACCGGCCTCCTGCGGGGGAACGCGAGGGTTGTTGAAACTAGGAGATAGCTAACAATCTTTCACAGAGCCGTTGCCTCTGCGTGTGGATGCCCTTGCCCAGTGTATCTATCATGTCGCGTTTGTGCTGATTCCTGAGGGTTCCGACGTGTGAAAAAGATGGCCGCCCCCGGCCACGGGGAGTGTGGTGCGGAACACGTGGAACCGCTCGGGTGCGTGCGGCGTCGGAACGTGTGTGCGAGGCCGGGCAGGACGGCCGGGTCCCCCTCCGCGAGATCCAGCGGGGATGGAGGAGGGCCCGGGCCCGGCCTTCAGCGCACACCCCCGTCCGGCCGCCTCCGGCTGCGTCGCCGCCTCGGGCGCGTCGCACTCCGACGGGCCCCGCTCGCCTCTCCGATCACGGCGGCCCCCGGGTGAGCGGCCCGATCGCGCCCTTTCTCTCCCGAACGGGCCCGGACGGTGCGGAAACGCCGGTCGCGGCCACCGCGGGCGGGCGTATCTGTGTCCTCTCCCGGGTTTTCCCACACCTGAAGCTTCCTCATGTCTACGATCGCGATACGAACGCTGCACACACGGGGAGTGACATCGCCATGAGGGGGCTTGGGGAACTCGAAGCGGCCATCATGGACGCTCTGTGGCGGTCGGAGACACCGCTGTCGGTCCGACGGGTGCGCGAGACCATGGTCTACGACCGCGAGATCGCCTACACGACCGTCATGACCGTCGCCAACATCCTCTTCCACAAGGGCCTGGTGGACCGCAGGAAGTCCGGCCGCGCCTGGGTGTACTGGGCGAAGGAGAGCCACGCCGAGTACACCGCCCGGATGATGGACGAGGTGCTCAACGCCGGCCCCGACCCCGGCGCGACCCTGCGCAGCTTCGTGGAGCGCTTCAGCGACGAGGACGTGGCCCGCTTCCACCGCGTGCTGGACCAGGCGCGGGACGGGCGCGGGATCGCCCGCTGAGGGTCACCGGCGCCGCAGGGCGCGCACGCTCGGCGCGCACAGTGCGGCCAGGATTGCCGTCAGCGTCAGGCACGCCAACAGCACGATCGAGCGCCCCGGGCCCACCGACGCCGCCAGCAGGGTGACCGCGACCCGGCCCACGGGCATCGCGACGAACGACCCCAGGGCGTCGTAGGAGTACACGCGGGAGAGCTTCCCGGCCGGGATGTTCTCCTGGACCGACACCTCCCACGCCACGCTGAACTGCTCGACGGCCACGCCCGCGAGGAACATCGCCGCGAACAGCAGCGGCAGGGTCGCGAACCCGGTCAGCAGGGCCAGCGCCAGGAGAACCTGGGAGGCGGCCGCGGCCGCGCACCCGCCCCGCAGTACGAGCGAGCGTGAGACGCGGTCGGCGATCACCCCGCCCAGGAGCAGCAGGGCGACGTTGGCGACCGACCGCGCCCCCACGACCAGGCCCACGGCGGCCAGCGAACCGGTCACGTCGAGCACAGCGAAGGCCAGGGCCACGGACGCCAGCCCATTGCCCAGGAACATCAGGATCCGGCCCGCCGCCAGCGCGCGGAACGCGCCGTGCCGCAGCGGAGCCAGGACTCCGCCGCCCGTGGCCCGTCCACGGGTGGAGCCGGCGGTCAGCCGAGAACCCAGCTGCGGCCCTCCGCCGCGAGCTTGTCGACGAGCGTGGCGCTGTCGTGCTCCTTGGCGAACAGGTGCTCGGGGCGGGTGATCGGCACGATCCACAGCCAGCGCACCGGGTCGCCCTGGAAGGACAGGCCGGACGTGTCCGGCGGCCGGTGCTCGGGGCGGGTGACCAGCGCGGCGGGGTCCTCCAACAGCAGGACGGCGCCCGCGCCGCCGCGCATCGCCCGGTCCTCGGGGTTGTCCAGCCACTTGACGGTGTGCCCGGTCCCGAACCAGGTGACCGCCCGCCAGGGGAACGCGCCGATCCACCGGAAGATCCGCGCGGCGTGGTGGGCGGGCAGTGTCGTGGCCAGGGCGAGCTCCACCCGCGCGTGCTGGGCGGTGTTGGCCATGTACCGGTCCAGAGTGGGCATCCGCTGCCCGCACATCCCCACGGTGGACAGCACCGTGAACGGCCGCTCCGCCGTGGGCGGGCGCTCCGAGACCCGCAGCAGCGGGGGATGGCCGTCGGACACGTCCCAGTAGTGTCCGGCCTCGCCCACGTGCCGGTTCAGGTGGCTCAGGACCGTGCGCTGCACACTGCGCCAGGCCCCGGAGGCGCGGCGCCAGTCCCAGTAGGCCTCGGCGTGCACGACGCGGGGCCACAGCTGTCCGCGCACCGAGTCCAGCTCCCAGGCGTAGGCGCTGCGGCCGATCGCCTCGCGCGCGTACCCCGGGAGCCCGCTGTCGGCCTCGGCCCATCCGGGGATGACCGCCAGGAGGCCCTCCTCGTCGACCAGGGCGACGCCGTCGCCCTCCTCGAACCACACCGCGCGCAGGCACGAGGGGTCGAACCGCGGGCGGCCCTGCGGGTGCTTGGTGTAGGCCTCCGGCATGAGCGGGGCCTGGCCCTGGTAGAGGCCGCTCGACTCGCTGGTGCGGGGAGCGCTCTCGTGGTTGGCCAGCCAGACGGGGACGCGGATGCGCCCGCGCGCGTCGAGGAGGTAGGCGGCCGTGGTGTGGGAGTCGCATTCGACGACCACGCGACGGCTCTGATAGGGACTGATCTCGTCGAGCAGGACGTCGATCTCGGTCACCGGCCCTCCCAGACGCCGATCGTCGCCGTACCCGTCGGCGGACCAGTCCGGTCCGTCCGGACGTAGAATCGAAGGTAGTGCCCTCTCCGGCGGAGCCGCACTGCGACCGCGTATAGGTCGTATAACGACCGCCGTTCCACTCCGGGCATCGACCACCCACTTGTTACGGATGCTTATGCCCGCCGAGCTCACCTTTGTCGCCCCCCGCCGCGCCAAGCCGCCCCAGCACCTGGCCGACCTCAGCCCCGAGGAGCGCGCCGAGGTCGTCTCCGACCTGGGCGAGAAGCCGTTCCGCGCCAAGCAGCTGGCCAAGCACTACTTCGGCGGCCTGGAGTCGGACACCGGAGCGATGACCGACCTGCCCGCCGCCTCCCGGGAGCGGCTGGGCGAGGCGCTGCTGCCGACCCTGCTCACACCGGTCCGGCACATCACCTGCGACAACGGCATGACCCGCAAGACCCTGTGGAAGGCGTTCGACGGGGTGATGTTCGAGTCGGTGCTCATGCGCTACCCGGACCGCGTCACCCTGTGCATCTCCTCACAGGCGGGCTGCGGCATGAACTGCCCGTTCTGCGCCACCGGACAGGCGGGGCTCACCCGGAACCTGTCCACGGGCGAGATCGTCGACCAGGTGGTCGCCAGCGCCCGCGACCTGGCCCGCGGCGAGGTCGCCGGCGGTCCGGGGCGGATCAGCAACATCGTCTTCATGGGCATGGGCGAACCCATGGCCAACTACAAGCGGGTCCTGCAGACGGTCCGGCGGATCACCGACCCGGTGCCCGACGGCCTGGGCATCTCCCAGCGCGGCGTCACCGTGTCGACGGTCGGCCTGGTACCCGCCATCAACAAGCTCATCGACGAGAAGATGCAGGTGCGGCTGGCGATCTCGCTGCACGCGCCGGACGACGAGCTGCGCGACGAACTGGTGCCGATCAACACGCGCTGGAAGGTCGAGGAGGTCCTGGACGCCGCCTGGCGCTACGCCGGGACCACCGGCCGCCGCGTGTCCATCGAGTACGCGCTGATCAAGGACATCAACGACCAGGCCTGGCGTGCCGACCTCCTCGGTGAGCTGCTCAAGGGCCACCTGGTGCACGTCAACCTCATCCCGCTCAACCCCACCCCGGGGTCCAAGTGGACCGCCTCCCGGCCGGAGGACGAGCGCGAGTTCGTCCGGCGGCTGCAGTCCCACGGCGTCTCCGTCACGGTCCGCGACACCCGGGGCCAGGAGATCGACGGAGCCTGCGGCCAGCTCGCCGCGGCCGAGGGGTGATCGAGACCGGGCTGGCCTTCCTGGTCGCCCTGCTCGCCGGCCTGGTTCCGGTCCTCAACATCGAGCTCTATCTGGTGGGGGCCGTCGTCGCTGTGGACGACGGCGCCCTGCCGGCGATGGCCCTCGCGGCGGGACTGGGGCAGACCCTGGGCAAGCTGCCGTACTACTACGTGGGCCGGGGCACGATCTCCGCGCCCTGGTTCCGCCGCAAGGCCGTCACCCCCGGCCGCTGGGCCGCGCGTGCCGAGCGCTGGCGCGAGAAGGCGCAGGAGCGCCCGCTGTGGGGCCTGGGGCTGGTCGCCCTCAGCTCCTTCGCGAGCATTCCGCCCTTCGCCGTCATCTCGGTCCTGGCCGGGGTCGTGCGCATCGACGTCTGGCGGTTCGCCGTGATCACCTTCGTGACCCGCACGGCCCGGTTCCTCATCGTCGTCTACGCCCCCGCCTGGGGCCTGAGCCACCTGCCGGGCTGAACCCCGAACGCGCTCGACGCCTGAGCTCGGGTCGGGTCCCGCTCAGAGGGCGTGGTCGGCCAGGCGGACTGTGGCCGCGACCACCTCGGGGCCGTGCGTCAGCGCGGCGTCGTTGTGGCCGGCCCCCGCCACCTCCACCCGCTCGACCAGCCGCGGCGCGGCCGCGGCCACCGCCAGGCTCTGCCGCGGGGGGACGATGTCGTCGTCCTCCCCCAGCACGACCGAGACGGGACGGCCGATCCGACCGATGGTGTCGAGCACCGGGTAGCGGTCCCACAGCAGCGCGCGGACCGGCAGGAACGGGTAGTGGTGGGCGCCCACGTCGGCCAGTGACGTGAACGGGGAGCGCAGGAGCACGGCCGCGGGCGGGCGCTCGGCGGCCAGCGCGGTCACCACGCCCGTGCCCAGGCTCTCCCCGAAGTAGACCGTCCGCTCCGGCGGGTGCCCGCGTGCGACGAGCAGGTCGGAGGCGGCCCGGGCGTCCGCGGCCAGCCCCTCCTCGGAGGGCCGGCCGGGATTGCCCCCGTAGCCCCGGTAGTCGAACAGGAGCACGGTGAAGCCCTCGTCCGCCAGCGCGCGGGCCAGCGGGGCGCGGGTCTGCCGGTTCCCGGCGTTGCCGTTGGCCACCAGCACGGCCGTGTCCCGGTCGGCGCGGCGCGGGGGAACGAGCCAGGCGCCCAGGCCGAGTCCGTCCGACGTCCGCAGACGTACGTCCTCGGCCCCCTGGAGCACGCTCCCGGCCGGGGCCACCTCGCCTCGCGCGGGCAGGTAGACCAGTGAGCGCTGCAGGCTCCACATGCACACCCCCAGGAGCGCGACGACGATGACGGCGATGGTCGCGACGAGCACGCGGCGGCGCCCACGGCGCGCGGTCATGTCCGGACCCCCTCCCCGGGTCGGCCTCCCCGGGGTACCTCCCCCGGAGCGGACGCCCCGATGCCCGGGTGCCCGGGACGCGCACACGCGAGCGTGCCGCCGGTGCGGACCGGCGGCACGCCCCGCGCGCCCTCAGACGGTGGCCAGGTCCCGGCGGCGGAATCCGACCAGGCCGACCGCCGTCGCGGCCGCGGCCACGCCGAGCACCGCGAGGACGGGAGCCGCCTCGAACTCCTCCACCGGAAGCTGGGACACGATCCCGAACGGGCCGTAGTCCATCATCCAGTCCGGCAGGTCCAGCAGGGGACCGAAGATGGTCGCGACGAGCCCGTAGCCGAACCAGGCCCACACCAGGCCGGCCAGGCGCGGCGCGACCCCGGCGAACAGGGTGGTCAGACCGATGAACATCAGCACCACCGGCAGCTGGGCCGCGGCGGCCTCGGACGCCGTTCCCGCCCAGTCGTAGTCCCCGGTGGCCAGGCCGGCGCCGAGCCCCAGCGCGAGGCCGCCCAGGAGCGTCATCACGGTCGCGGCCAGTGCGCTGACCAGCATCGCCGAACCCATCCACCGGATCCGGCCGACCGCCGTGGACAGGATGAGCTCCGCGCGTCCGGAGGTCTCCTCCGTCCTGGTGCGGAGCACGGAGAGCACGGCGAAGGCGACCGCCGTCATCACCACGTAGACCAGCAGTAGGCCGAGGAACGCGTTGGACATGTTCTCCGCGTCCAGGCCCATCCGCGCGACCAGTTCCGGGTTCTGCTCGACCATCGCGTCGATCTCGGAGATGAGCGTGCCGAAGCTCAGCGCGAACAGGACCACCGCGACCGTCCACGCGACGATCGACGTCCGCTGCTGGCGCAGGTGCAGCGCGAACACGCCGTTGAGCAGCGGGCTCGCGTCGGCGGGGCCCGGCCGTGCGGCCACCAGCCCGGCACCGAGGTCGCGTCGGCCGGCCAGGGTGAAGGACACCGCGAACAGCACCACGATGACGAGCGCGTACAACGCCAGCGGCCACCACCGCAGGTCGTCGTACATCCGCGTCTGCTGTGCCCAGGCGAACGGCGAGAACCACGACGGGGCGCTGCCGCCGCGCTCGGCGATGTCGCCGACCACGCGCGACATGAACAGCACGCCGATCACCAGGAACGCCAGGCCACTCGCGCCGCGGGAGTGCTCCGAGACCTGGGCGCACACGGCGGCGATCGCGCCGAACGTGATCCCGGCCAGGGCCGTTCCCGCGCCGAAGGCCACCGAGTCGGCGAGCGCGAGGTCGTTGACGACGAGGCTGAGCGCGAGCAGAGCGCCGATGACCGCGTTGACGACGGCGTTGGTGGCCAGCGCCGCCGTCATCTGGGCGCTGGAGCCCACGACGTTGGCGCGCAGGAGCTCGGCGCGACCGCTCTCCTCCTCGGCCCGGGTGTGCCGGACCACGTGCAGGATGCTCATGACGGCCACGGCGACCAGCAGGCTCATGGTCATCTCGTTGGCGATCATCGCGCCGAGCCCGTAGGTGTCCAGCCCGTAGCCGGGGCCGCCGAAGACGATCCCGGCCGGGGTCTCCATGACCGCGGCGCGTCCCAGGCGCTGCTCGGGCGTCTGGAACATCTCGTCGAGCGTCGGGACGGTCATCGCCAGCATGCCGACGATGGCGGCCGTCCAGACCGTCATCCGGATGCGGTCGCGGCGCAGGATGAACCGGACCAGGTGGCCGGTTCCGGCGAACGTCCTCATTTCGCACCGGTCCCGTTCCCGGCGCCGCCGCCGTTGAGCGCGGCCAGTTCGTCGCCGTAGTGCCGCATGAACAGGTCCTCCAGTGAGGGCGGGTTGCTCACCAGGGAGCGCAGGCCCAGGCCGGAGAGCACGCGGATGGCGCCGTCCAGTTCGGTGTTGTCGACGTCGAAGGTGACGGTGCCGCCGTCCACCTCCAGTCCGTGGACTCCGGCCGTGCCGCGGAGCACGGACGGGTCGCCGTCGGTGGTGGCGCGGACGGTGGAGCGCGTCAGGTGGCGCATCTCCTCCAGCGTCCCGGACTCCACGGTCACGCCCTTGCGGATGATCGTGACCGTGTCACAGAGCTTCTCGACCTCCGCCAGGATGTGGCTGGACAGGAGAACGGACCGGCCCTGCGCCTTGGCGTCGCGGACGCACTCGGTGAAGACGGACTCCATCAGCGGGTCCAGCCCGGAGGTGGGCTCGTCCAGGATCAGCAGTTCCGCCTCCGAGGCCAGGGCCGCCACCAGGGCGACCTTCTGCCGGTTGCCCTTGGAGTAGGTGCGGGCCTTCTTGCCCGGGTCGAGCTCGAAGCGGGCCAGCAGCTCCTTCTTCCGGGCGGGGTTGACCGTGCCGTGCAGCCGCCCGAGCAGGTCGATGGCCTGGCCGCCGGTCAGGTTCGGCCACAGGGCCACGTCGCCGGGCACGTAGGCCAGGCGGCGGTGCAGTGCCACGGCGTCGGTCCACGGGTCGCCGCCCAGGACGCGGGCGGTCCCGCCGTCCGCCCTGAGCAGGCCGAGCAGGACGCGGATGGCGGTGGACTTGCCGGCGCCGTTGGGGCCGAGGAAGCCGGCGACCTGGCCGGTCTCGACGGTGAGGTCGAGGCCGTCGAGGGCCTTGAAGCGGCCGAAGTACTTGTCGAGTCCGCGGACGTCGATGGCGGGAGATGGCATGGGATTCCTTCGCGTGACAGGAGGTGGCCGTGCTCTGGCCTCTGGACCGTTCAGCGCGATTCCTCCGGCGGGTCGCTGACGTACAGCAGGTAGGCGTCGAGCATCGTGCGCTCGGTGAGCAGGCCCTCGGTGTAGATCTCCAGTGAGGGGAGGACGAGTTCCCGCTTCCAGCGCCTGAGCAGCTCCCGGAAGTCGGTGTCCGGTCCGCCGCCGTGCAGAGTGAAGAGCATCGTCACCGCACCCATGCCGTTGGCGGCCAGCCAGCGTGCCCGTGCCTTCGGGTCACGGCTGGGGCGGATGGTGCCCGCCTCCTCGCCCTTGGCCAGGTACTCCTCCATGTCCTCGACCATGTGGTCGAACAGGGCGGCGGCCATCGGACCGCCGCTCTGGAGCGAGCGGAGCACGTAGCCGAGCAGGTCGGAGTACTCCTCGGTCTCGGCCATCTGCTGCAGGAAGGTCTGCTGCTCGTGCGCGGTGAGCGCCTCGGTCTTGACCTCGCGGATGGCCTGGCGGACGTACTCGTCGCAGGCTTCGCGCAGGCCGGCCTTGGACCCGAAGTGGTGCAGGACCAGACCGGGGGAGACCCCGGCGCGGTCGGCGATGGCCCGGACGGTGACGTCGAAGCCGCGTTGGCCGAAGTACTCGACGGCCGCGTCGCGGATGCGTGCGCGCGCGGTGAGGTCCTCGTCCCGGTCGGGAGCGCGCCTCGGTGTTGAACCCATGTTCAATAGGTTAAACACTCGTTCAGCTTCTTGACAAGTCGGTCAGCGGGTGCGGCCGTGGGCGGGGTGTCCCCGCGCGGCCGGAGGACCGGCCGGCCGGGTCGTAGACTCGGGGGACGCCCGTCCCGGGCAGACGTCCCGCGGGCCGCCCGCCGGGGCGCGCCCGCCCGAGCAGCGCATGAGGAGTGGTTCGATGGTGCGGGTCGCGGTCGCCCAGTTCGCCCCCGGTCAGGACAAGGCCGAGAACCAGCGGTCGGTCGCGGAGCTCGCCGGCCGGGCCGCGGCCGACGGTGCCGACGTCGTCCTGTGCCCGGAGTACGCGATGTTCACCGCGCCGCGCACCGACCACCGCTACGTCGAGGCGGCCGAGCCCCTGGACGGCCCCTTCGTCTCCGCCGCGGCCGAGACCGCGCGCAAGGAGGGCGTCCACCTCGTCGTCGGGGTGAACGAGGCCGCCGGTCCCACCCACTTCACCAACACCCTGGTGGCCCTGTCTCCGGAGGGCGGGCGGATCGCGCACTACCGCAAGATCCACCTCTACGACGCCTTCGGTGTGCGGGAGTCGGACGTGGTCGCGCCGGGGCCCATCGAGGAGCCGGAGACCTTCACCGTCGACGGTGTCGTGTTCGGCCTGCAAACCTGCTACGACCTGCGCTTTCCCGAGGTGACCCGGCGGATCGCCGACGCCGGAGCCCACGTGGTGCTGCTGGCGGCCCAGTGGGTGCCGGGCCCGCTGAAGGAGGACCACTGGCGTACCCTCGCCCGTGCCCGCGCGGTGGAGAACACCGTGTACGTCGCGGCGGCGGGGCAGGCGGCGCCCTCGGGGGCGGGCAACAGCATGGTGATCGACCCCATGGGCACCCCCGTCGCGGCCCTGGGGGAGCAGGCCTTCGCGGTCGCCGGAGCCGGGGTTTCGGCCGCAAGGGTGGAGGAGGTTCGCGTGACCAATCCGAGCCTGTCGATGCGCCGTTTCGGCGTCGTTCCGCGCACCTAGGTCGAAGGCCCCCTGCCCGCCCCTTGGGGGAGTAACGGACGGCGGACAGCAAGGATCCCTGTGACCTGGGGTCTTCCCAGGCTTCGTTACTTAGGGTTATGATTGCCGTGCACGGAGTGATTTAGATTGGTCCGGGGCCTTCCGGACGCCCGCAGACTTTGATTCACTTGAGAGCCGGTAACTATCGGCCCGCCAGACTGTCCTAAACCACGGGGGGAGCAAGGACATTGCGCGGAACGAGCACGATGTGCCAACCAGACACGCGGTCCGATCACTCGCCGGGCCTTCACGTCTACGAGCCAGGGCTGCTGAGTCGGGCGCAGTGCGAGGGAGACGCCTGCGTCGCCTGCCACACCAAGTGGCCCCGCCCCCGCCGGGTCCTGGGTGTACTGCCGGACGGAGGTCCCGTGTTCGGCTGTGACGAGTGCGCCCGGATCATCGGCGCCGAGTCCCGGATCCCCACCCGCGAGGTGATGGTCGCCGCCCGCTAGGGCGCGTCCGTCGATCGCGCGCCGGCGTGGGGCCAGGGGTACGGTCGCGCTCCGGGTCCAGGGGGAGAATCGGACCCGGAGCGCTTCCGCTGACACGCCCGCTTCCATGGGGAGGAGGGGAAATGAGCGTGTCTATCCCGGATGGTCTCCGGTCGCCGTCACCGCAGCCGACCACGTGCGGTGAGGAGCGACCGTCACCAACGATACTCCGTGTTGTCCACCACCGACCGTCAGTGAGAGACATCCATCCGTTAATTCCCTCGGCCTGGGACTAGCCGTTGGTGGGAAACCCCAGGTTGACGCCGCCTTCGGGCCGCTGTCCCGGGTCGGTCCAGCGCGCGGTGACCGCCTTGGTCCGGGTGTAGAAGTGCACACCCTCCGTGCCGTGCGCGTGCGAGTCGCCGAACAGGGACTGCTTCCACCCGCCGAACGAGTAGTAGGCCATCGGCACCGGGATGGGCACGTTGATGCCCACCATGCCGACCTCGACCTCGTTCTGGAACCGGCGGGCGGCGCCCCCGTCGTTGGTGAAGATCGCGGTGCCGTTCCCGTACGGGTTGTCGTTGATCAGCTTCACCGCCTCGTCGTAGTCGCCGACGCGCAGCACGCTCAGCACCGGCCCGAAGATCTCGTCCCGGTAGCAGGACATCTCGGGCCCGACGTGGTCGAGCAGGGTCGGGCCCAGCCAGAACCCGTCCTCCCCGCCGCCCAGCACCGGGTGCACCCGGCCGTCGATGGCCAGGGTCGCGCCCTCGCGCACGCCCGACTCCAGGTAGGAGGCGACCTTGTCCCGGTGCTCCCGGGTCACCAGCGGCCCCATCTCGCTGCGGTCGTCGTCGCCGGGGCCCACCCGCAGGCGGGAGACGCGCTCGCGGATCTTCTCGACCAGCTCGTCGGCGACCGACTCCACGACCGTGATCGCGGAGATGGCCATGCACCGCTCACCGGCCGAGCCGAACCCGGCCGAGACCGCCGAGTCCGCCGCCAGGTCCAGGTCCGCGTCGGGCAGGACCACCATGTGGTTCTTGGCCCCGCCCAGCGCCTGCACGCGCTTGCCGTGCTCGGCGGCGGTCCGGTAGATGTACTGCGCGATCGGGGTGGAGCCGACGAAGCTCACGGCCGCGACGTCCGGGTGCTCCAGCAGGGCGTCCACCGCGGCCTTGTCGCCGTGGACCACGTTGAACACGCCGTCGGGGAGCCCCGCCTCGGTCCACAGCTCGGCGATGAGCAGCGACGCCGACGGGTCCTTCTCGCTCGGCTTGAGGACGAAGGTGTTGCCGCAGGCGATCGCCACCGGGAACATCCACATCGGGACCATCGCCGGGAAGTTGAACGGCGTGATGCCGGTGACCACGCCGACCGGCTGCAGGATCGAGTAGGAGTCCACACCCGTGGACACGTTCTCGGAGAACCCGCCCTTGAGTAGGTGGGGGATGCCGCAGGCGAAGTCCACGACCTCCAGGCCGCGCGCCACCTCGCCCTGGGCGTCGGAGAACACCTTGCCGTGCTCGGCGCTGACGAGCTCGGCCAGCCGGTCCTTGTTCGCGCTGAGCAGCTCGCGGAACCGGAACAGGATCTGCACCCGCTTGGACAGCGAGGTGTCGCGCCAGCCGGGGAAGGCCTCGCGGGCGGAGGAGACCGCGGCGTCGACCTCCTTGGCCCCGGCCAGGTCCACGGTGCCCGTGACCCGGCCCGACGCCGGGTTGTAGATGTCCCCGCGGCGCTCGGAGCCGCCGTCGAAGAGCGCCCCACCGATCCAGTGGGTGACGTGCTTGCTCATACTTCCTCTTCCTCGGTGTTGTCGCTGGGGCGTGTCGCGCGGATGCGCACCCGGCGCACGCTCTGGGGCGGGGCGCTCAGGCCTGGGCGTCGACCGCGCGCACGGCGTCCAGCAGGACGTCGCGGCCCTCCGCCGCCTCCTGCGCCGACAGGGTCAGCGGCGGGGCCATGCGCAGCACGTTGCCGTGCACGCCGCCCTTGCCGATCAGCAGGCCCCGCTCGCGGGCGGCCTCCAGCACGCGGCCGGCCAGCGCCGACGAGGGCGCGCCGGTCGCGGGGTCGACCATCTCCACGGCGAACATCAGGCCCTTGCCGCGCACGTCCTTCACGCTCGGCAGCTCGGTCAGGGCGCGCAGCCCGTCGGTGATCAGCGTGCCCTGGCGCAGCGCGTTGCCCTGGAGGTCGTGCTCCAGGACGTAGTCGAGGGTGGCCCCGGCCGCGGCCATGGACACGGGGTTGCCGCCGAACGTGGCCACGCCCAGCGCGCCCAGGCGGTCCATGAGGTCGCCGCGCGCCACGACGCCGCCGACCGCGTAGCCGTTGCCGAGTCCCTTGGCGAAGGTCATGGCGTCGGGCACCACGCCGTGGTTGCCGATCCCGAAGAAGCTCGTCCCGGTGCGGCCCCAGCCGGTCTGCACCTCGTCGGCGACGAAGAGGATCCCGTGCTCGTCCAGGACCTCCTTGTAGCGGGCGTAGAGGCCGTCCGGCGGCATCGCGAACCCGCCCACGCCCTGGACCGGCTCGGCGATCAGGCACGCCACGTTGGGCGCGGTGGTGTCCAGGACGTCGCGCAGGTCGGCGACGCAGGCGTCGACGTACTCCTGCTCGGACATCCCGCGGAAGGCCGGGGCGGCGTGGTCGGTGCCGTGCAGGTAGTGCACGTTCAGCGGCGACAGGGAGGAGTTCTTCCACGCCCGGTTGCCGGTCACCGCGACGGTGCCGAACGAGCGGCCGTGGTAGCTGCCGCGCATCGCCAGCACCTCGTCGCTGCCGCGCGCGAAGGTCGCCAGGAGGAGGGCGGTCTCGTTGGCCTCGGTCCCGGAGTTGGTGAAGAAGACCTTCGCGTCCGGGATTCCGGACAGGCGGGCGATCTTCTCGGCCAGCTCGACCTGGTTGCGGATGAGGTACAGCGTGGAGGTGTGTACGACACCCTTGGCGATCTGGCGCTCCACGGCCTCGCGCACCTCGGCCACGTCGTAGCCGAGCATGTTCGTCACGATGCCGGTGAAGAAGTCCAGATAGGTGTGGCCGTCGGCGTCCGTGACGCGCGAACCCTTGCCGCTGACGATCTCCAGCGGGGACTCGTAGTACAGGGGCAGCCAGGAGGGCATGACCGCGCGGTGGCGCGAGAGAAGTTCGGACATGACCCCAGTCTCACCCCGCCCCGTGCGCTTGGCCAGCATCAGTGTGTTGACAACATGGTGGCCGGTTTTACGGTCTGTAAGACCGGTTCGCGGCACGCGGAACCGGTGGTCAGAGCGCCCCTCCCGGTCGCCAACGTGTAAGGCGATTCGTCCCGGAGGCGACATCCCGTCCTAGAATGTGGGGGTGCTACCCACTCTCGCCGAGGTCCTGAGCCTGCCGGCCCTCCAGCGCGCCCGCCCTCGTGTGGTGGTCGGTTCCGAGTACCTGGACGGGGCCGTGCGCTGGGTCCACATCGCCGAGGTCACCGACCTCGCCCACCTGCTGCGCGGAGGCGAGCTGGTGCTGAGCACCGGTATCGCGATGCCCGACGACCCCGACGCGCTGCGCCGCTACATGGACGACCTGGCCGCCGCCGGGGTGAGCGGCATCGCGGTCGAACTCGGCCGCAAGTACCACGCCGAGCTGCCGCCCGCCTTCCTCGACGCCGCCCGGGACGCCCGCGTCCCCGTCATCCAGCTCGACCGCGAGGCCCGGTTCGTCGAGATCACCGAGGCCGTCCACGTCCGGGTGGTCAACCAGCAGCTGGAGGAGCTGCGCGAGTCCGAGAAGCTGCACTCGGTGTTCACCCAGCTGTCCGTCGAGGGCGCCGACACCGCCCAGATCCTGCACGAGGCCGCCCAGCTGTCCGGCTGCCCGGTGGTCCTGGAGAACCTCACCCACCAGGTCCTGGCCTGCGACCTCAACGGTGAGGATCCGGGCACGCTGCTGACCTCGTGGGAGAGCCGCTCGCGCGCGATCCGCTCCGGCTCCCGCACCGTCCACAACCCCGCCACCGGCTGGCTGGTCACCATGGTCGGCGCGCGCGGACAGGACTGGGGGCGCCTCATCCTCATCGCGGGGGCGGCACCGACCCCGCGCCAGAGCATGCTCATCGAGCGCGCCGCCACGACGCTGGCGCTCGGCCGCCTCCTGGAACGCCACCAGGAGAGCCTGGAGCGCCAGACGCACCGGACCATCATCGCGGGCATCATCGACCGGGCCTACTCCGATCCGGAGGAGGCCCTGGTGCGGGCCCGCGCGGTCGGCGTCCCCCTCAAGGGCCGCGTGCTGGTCGGCCTGGTGCTGCGGCTGCGGGAGAGCGGCACGGGCCTGGCCGCGCAGGCCCGCCTGTCCGACACCGCCGAGGGCGCGGCGCGCGCCTGTCGGGAGCTGCGCCTGCCCGCGCTCGTGGGCTCGCTCGACGACCTGCGCGTGGGCGTCCTGCTGGCGCTGCCGACCAAGCAGCGACTGGACCCCACGCTGCACATGCTCGCCGACCGCGTCCACCAGACGGTCGGCGACGCCGCCGTGCTCGCGGTGGGGTCGTCGGCGGAGGACATCCGGGAGGTGCGGCGCTCCTTCCTGGAGGCCCGCCAGGTCGGCGACGTCGCCATCCGCCAGAGCGACCAGCGGCCCTTCTACCGCCTGCCCGACCTGCACGTGCGCGGCCTGCTGCACCTGTTCCGCGACGACGAGCGGCTGCAGACCTACGTGGAGCGGGAGCTGGGGCCCCTGCTGGACCACGACGCCCGCCACGCAGGGGACCTCACCGACATGCTGCGGTGCTACCTGGGCGCGGGGCGCAACAAGGCGTTGGCGGCGAGCCGGGCGCACCTGTCGCGGCCCGCCTTCTACGAGCGGCTGCGCCGGATCGCCAACATCCTCGACGCCGACCTGGAGTCGGTGGAGACCTGTCTGTCACTGCACGTGGCCCTGCTGTCACTGGACTCGGTCCGGGACGAGCGCTGAGCAGCACGAAGACCCGGGGCGGCATGCGCCCTCCACCCGTCGTCGAACCGTGCAGTAACTTTGATTCCGTTGTCGGTCGTGATCGTGGCGATCCTTTCCGCCCCTGGCCGCACCGCGTATTCTCGGATTCCTTCGGAACCAACGGAGAGCCTCGTGAGTGAGCAGTCGGATCCGGGTCACCCCCGGCGCAACAACGGCGTCGTGCTCGACGACACGGCCAAACGCATCATCGAGGTGCTCCAGGAGGACGGTCGCCGGTCCTACGCCGCCATCGGCAAGACCGTCGGGCTGTCCGAGGCGGCCGTGCGCCAGCGCGTCCAGCGGCTGCTGGAGGCGGGCGTCGTCCAGGTGGTGGGCGTCACCGACCCCATGATGTTGGGATTCAGCCGCCAGGCCATGATCGGCGTGCGCACCAACGGCGACCTCAACGTCGCCGCCGACGCCATCTCCGACATCGCGGGCGTGGAGTACGTCGTCATCACCGCGGGCTCCTTCGACCTCCTGGTCGAGGTGGTGGCCGAGGACGACCCCAAGCTGCTGGACATCCTGGCCGCCATCCGGTCGGTGGACTCGGTGGACACCACCGAGACCTTCCTCTACCTCAAGCTGCGCAAGCAGACCTACGCCTGGGGTACGCGCTGAGAGGGCGTCCGGTCCGGTGGCCGGACGTCACCCGTGGTGCCGGAAGCGGTCCTGTACCTGCGCGCCCACCCGCTCGAAGGAGCGCAGGACCCGCTGGACGGCCAGCCGCTCGGCCTTGTCCGGCCGCAGGACGGCGGACACGTGCCGGGCGGACGGCAGTCCGGTGAGCGCGCGCAGCACCATGCCCCCGCCGGCCGGTGCGGTGGTCGGCGTGGTGAAGCGCGGCAGGACGGCGACCTGGCCGCCCGAGGCCACCAGCGCCTCGATCAGCCGGTTGTCCACCAGCCGCTGGACGACCCGCAACTCCCGGCCGGTCACCTGCTCGATCATCCGCAGGACGGTGTCGAAGGGGTAGCCCTCGGGCACTCCGATCCACTCGCAGTCCACCAGGTCCTCGGGACTGACCGAGGCGCGCTCGGCGAGCGGGTGGTCCGCGGCCATGGCGATGTCCAGGGGTTCGCGCGCCAGCGGCAGGACGGTCAGCCCCTCGGCGCCCGCCGGCCGGACACTCGTGAGGCTGTGCGCGACGACGATGTCGTGGTCCGCGGCCAGGTCGGCGAACTCGACCTCGGCGAGGTCGACGTCGGCGCAGCGGAGCGTGATGGCGGTGTCGGCGAGTTCGCGCAGTACCTCGGGGAAGAGGAACGTCGCCGCGCTCGGCAGCGCGGCGACGGCGACCGTGCCGGTCGGTTCGCCGCGGAAGGCGTCCCAGCGCGCCCGTGCCCGTTCGACGGCCGTGGCGACGGTCGCGCCGCCGTCGGCGAGGACGCGTCCGGCCTCGGTCAGCCGCAGGCCCCGGCCGGACGGCTCGACCAGCTCCGCCCCGAACTCCCGCTGGGCCGTCTTGAGCTGCTGGGAGACCGCCGAGGGGGTCCGGTAGGTCGCCTGCGCCACCGCGGTGACGCTGCCGCGCTCGGCGAGTTCGCGCAACAGCTCCAGATGTCGGATGTCCATGTAGGCAGCCTACAGAGTGGGTGTACGAAGTATTGATTGTGCTTAAGAGAAAATCCTGCTGACCTAGGACACATGCCGATCCGCCACCGTTTGCTCGCCGTGTCCGTCGCACTCATGTGGGGCCTCAACTTCATCGCCATCGACGCCTCGCTCGCGCACTTCCCCCCGTTCTTCCTGGTGGCCCTGCGCTTCGCGCTGATCGCCGTCCCGACGGTGCTGTTCGTGCCGTGGCCGAAGGTGCCGGTGCGCTGGCTGGTCGGGTACGGGCTCGGCTTCGGCACGCTGCAGTTCATGTTCCTGTACTGGGGCATGGCCACCGGGATGCCCGCGGGCCTGGCGTCGCTGGTCCTGCAGGCCTCGGCACCCTTCACCGTGCTGCTCGGCGCGACGTTCCTGCGCGAACGCGTCAGCGGCCGACAGCTGGTCGGCATCGTGGTGGCCGTGTGCGGAATGGCCCTGGTGGGCTGGCAGCGCGCGGAGAACGCCACGGTCGTCCCGTTCCTGCTGACCCTGGCGGGGGCGTTCGGATGGGCGATCGGCAACACCTGCAACCGGCTGGCGAAGCCGACCGACCCGCTGCGCCTGACCCTGTGGATGTCCGTGGTCCCGCCGCTGCCGATGCTCGCCCTGGCGCTCGTGGTCGAGGGGCCCGCGCGGATCGGGGCGTCGCTGACCTCGTTCGCGGACCCCGGCGCGCTCGCCGCCGTGGCCGGCCTGGCCTACACCGTGGTGGTCGGCACCGTGCTCGGATCCGGGGTGTGGACGTGGCTGATGTCGCGCCACCCGGCGGGCGTGGTGGCACCGTTCTCGATGCTGGTCCCCGTGGTCGGGATGACCGCGGCGTGGGTGGTCCTGCGCGAGACCGTGAGCCCGGGCGAGCTGATCGGCGGCGTCCTGGTCGTCGGCGGGGTGCTGCTGGGCAGCACCCGGCGGCGGGCGCCACGGGCTCCGCGGGGCGGCCCGGTGCCGGAGGCCGCGGTCCGCGGGAACGGCGCGGCCGCCCCGGAGAGCGAAGGCGGGCGCCTCCGGCCCCGGGCCGGCCGTGTGGGCTCGGGCCGCGGCGAAGCGCCGGCCCGAGGCGTCGCCTAGGCCGGCCCCGCGCCGCGGAGTGCGAGCCGAAGCCGGAGGTGCACGGGACTCCGGCCCGGCTCAGTGCACGGGTGCGGCCCGCAGTTCGCGGCGCGCGGCCGAGTGGTCGCGGGGGAGGTCCAGGCTCTCCACCGCCAGCAGGCGGTCACCGGCCAGGCAGCGCACGGTGAACGGGCCCTCGCCGGGGGCGCCGCCGACGTCGGTCGTGTCATAGCCCGTCGAGAGGCCGGCGATCCGCAGCGTGTGCCGGTACTGGTCGGACCAGAACAGGGGCACCCAGCCCTGCCCGGCGTAGGGGCCCGGGTCCTCGCCCGCCAGGCGCGCCGCGACGTTCTCGGCCGAGGCGCAGGCGTGGTCGACCGACTCCAGGCGCAGGCGCCCGCCGTACCCCGCGCGGGGGAACGCGGCCACGTCGCCGACCGCGCTGACCGACGGGTCGCGCGTCGCGCGCAGTGCCGCGTCCACTGCGATCCCGCCCGTCCCGGGGTCCTCCTCCAGCCCGGCGTCCGACGCGAGTGCGGTCTCGGGGCGGACCCCGAGCCCGACGACCACCAGGTCCGCCGTCAGCGCGGTGCCGTCGGCCAGGCGGACCACGCGCGCGGCGCCCCCTTCCCCGGGTACCACCTCGACGCACCTGGTGCCGGTGATGACGCGCACTCCGTGCTCCTCGTGCAGGCGTGCGACCGCCGCCGACGTCACGGGCGTGCACACCCGGCCCAGGACCCGGGGGCCGGCCTCGACCACCGTGGCCGTGCAGCCGCGTCCCCGTGCGGCCGCGGCGACCTCCAGCCCGACGAAGCCGCCGCCCACCACGACCAGCCGGACCCCCTCGCGCAGCAGGGGGCCCAGACGCGCGCCGTCGGCCGCCGTGTGGACGGTGTGCACGAGGCCCGGCCGTTCCGCCCACGGCGGGGGGACCACCGGGCGCGAGCCGGTCGCCAGCACCAGGTGCCGGTAGGAGACCGTGTCGCCGCCGTCCACCGTCACCGTCCGCCGGACGCGGTCGACGCCGCTCACCCGTGCGCCGACGCGGACCGCCACGCCCTGTTCGGCGAGCCACGCGGGTGAGTGCATCGACAGCCGCCGTGCCAGGTCCGCCTCGGTACGGGCCGGTTCCGTCCCCGCCGCGCCGGCGAGTTCGTCCTTGGTGAGCGGCGGGCGCTCGTACGGCGGGTGGGGCTCGGCTCCGAGCACCGTCAGCCGGTGGGCCAGGCCCCGCCGGTGCATCGACGCCACCAGGTGGCCCGCGGCCATTCCGCCGCCGACCACCACGACATCGCCTGTGGTCCGCATCGTCGACCTCCTCGTCCCTCCGGCCGACGGCGCCCCGTCGACGCGTCACCTTGACCGGAGTCTTTGTTGAGCATACGCTCAATGAGCAGATACTCAATGAGTGATTACTCAATGAATGTTCCGATCCACAGGAGGCACCGATGGCGACGAGCCGACAGCAGGCGGCCGAGGAGCGGCGCCGCCACATCCGCGAGGTCGCGCTGCAGCTGTTCGCGCGGTACGGGTTCGCGGCGACGACCACCAAGCTCATCGCGAAGGAGGCCGGGGTGGCCGAGGGGCTGCTCTTCCACTACTTCAGGAACAAGGTGGAGCTGCTCCGCGACATCGCCGACTCCCCGGAGCTGGACCGCGCCGCCGTCACCGGCACACTGCACGCCTGCGACCCCGCGTCGCCCGGCGAGGGCGTGCGCGCCTTCGGCACGGCACTGCTGTCCCACCTGCGTGAACGCGCCGACCTCATGGCGGTCCTGGCCGCCGAGGGCCAGCTCGACGGCGAGCTGAACGGTCTGTTCTGGCAGGTGGTCGAGGAGTTCCGCGCGGAGCTGGCCCAGTGGCTCGCCCGTGCCGCCGGGGCCGAGGCCCCCGTGGCGGCCGCCGCCTCGGCCGTGACCTCGTCCCTGTCGTTCTTCTTCCTCGAACACCGCCGCGACGACGACGAGCAGTGGGACCGCCTGGCCGAACAGCACGTGCTCGGCCTGGCCGCACTCGTCGTCCACGGCATCGCCCCCTACACCGGACCGGAGGAGTGAGACCGATGACCGACCGCGAACCGACCTGGCTGCCCGCCGGGTCCAGAGCCGACCTGGCCGCCGAGGGAGCCCTCCTGGTGTCGGGGCCGCGCGGGGCGATCGCCGTCTTCGACACCCCCGACGGGCCGCGCGCCCTCAGCGACACCTGCACGCACGGCCAGGCCTCGCTCTGCGAGGGCTGGGTCGAGGACGGCACCGTCGAGTGCCCCGCCCACCTGGCCCTGTTCTCCCTGACCACCGGCCAGGCCCTCTCCGGGCCCGCGACCGAACCCGCCACCACCTACCGGGTCGAGGTGCGCGGCGACACGGTCGGCGTCCTCCTCGACGCCACCGAGCCGGCCACGGGAAGCGCCGGCTGACCCGCCACCGACCGGACCGACCACACCACGACGAACGGAGCGACCATGACCACCGCACCTCCCGAAGGCCGGTCGGCCGTCCCCCGGGACCTCATCGACCTCGACCTCGGAACGCTGAACCGCGAGGTCTTCGAGTCCGGGCCCCTCCTGCGCACGGAGCTGGCCACCGTCTTCACCCGCAGCTGGCTGTTCCTGGGCCACGAGTCCCGGCTGCGCCGCCCCGGCGACTTCACCACCGCGGTCATGGGCCAGGACCACGTCATCGTGACCAGGAGCAGGGACGGCCGCATCCGTGCCTTCCTCAACGTCTGCCGCCACCGCGGGATGCGCGTGTGCCGGGCCGACTCCGGGTCGGCCACCCGGTTCACCTGCTCCTACCACGGCTGGTCCTACGACGGCACGGGCGCGCTGGTCGAGGTGCCCAACCACGACGACGGCTACGAGGGACGCCTGCCCCTGGACCGCTGGGGCCTGGTCCCGGTCACCCGGGTCGAGTCCTACCGCGGATTCGTCTTCGGCTGCTGGGACGAGGACGCGGCCCCGCTGGCCGAGTACCTCGACGGCTACCGGGGCGTCCTGGACTGGGCCACGGACGGACTCGACGAGCCCGAGCTGGTCGGCCCGATCAAGTGGCGCCTCCAGGGCAACTGGAAACTCGCCGCCGAGCAGTTCGCCAACGACACCTACCACCCGCAGACCGCGCACCTGTCCGCGACGTCCCTGCTCGGCGTCAACATGCCGACCGAGGGCCGCGAACTCGGCAGCCGCTACGGCCACGGCTGGACGATCATCCTCCCGGAGGACCCCAACTACGCGGCCTTCACCTTCGGCCGCGATCCCGACTCGGCGGAGCCCGGGCACCAGGCGCTCATCCACGGCACCGTCTTCCCCAACTTCTCGATGCTCGGCGACCGCGTCCTGCGCGTGTGGCACCCCCGCTCGGTGGACGACATGGAGATCTGGTCCTGGGTGCTGGTCGACGCGAGCTGGTCGCCCGAGCAGCGCCGGCAGGCGATGCGGATGGCCACCCTCACCTTCTCCAGCACCGGCATCGTCGAGACCGACGACAGCGAGAACTGGTCCGAGATCCAGGCGGTCGGCGGCGGCCACGTCACCGGCCGGACCGCGCTCAACTACCAGATGGGGCTGGGGTCCACGACCACGGGAGACCCGGCCGTCCCCGGGTTCACCGGCGAGGTCGGCCACATCCTCAACGACGTCGGCGCGCGGGCCTTCTACCGCCGCTGGCTCGAACTCATGGAGGGCCCCGCGCCGACGCTGCCCCAGACCGCGCCCGCCCCCATGCCCGCCCCGCACGGGCACTGACCCCTCGACGAGGAAGGAAGTGCCGCCATGACGGCCACCCCGACCACCACGATCTCCACGCAGTCCTTCCGGCCCCGGCCGCCCGAGGCGGGTCCCGTGGAACGGCCACGCCCCGTGGACCCCGCCGAGCAGCACGAGATCGAGCAGTTCCTGTACTTCGAGGCCCAGCTCCTCGACGAGGCGCGCTACTCCGACTGGCTGGACCTGCTCGCCGCGGAGGTCTCCTACCGGATGCCCTCCCGGGGCAACCGGCTGCACCGCGACCTGACCACGGAGGCGGGCGGCCCCGGCGACCTCGGGCACTACGACGAGGACCTGGCCTCCCTGCGCCTGCGCGCCGCGCGCGTGCAGCAGACGGTCGCCTGGTCGGACAACCCGCCGCCCAGGGTCGTGCGCGCGGTGACCAACGTCCAGGCCACGCGGCTGCCCGACCGGGGCGAGGGCGCCTTCGCGGTCCGCAGCGTCGTGAACGCCTACCGCAACCGGCTCGCCGACGACATCGACCACTTCACGGGATTCCGGGCCGACGTGCTGCGGCGGGGCCCCGGAGGGCTGGTGCTGGCCGAGCGCACCGTCTACCTGGCCGACAGCGTGATCCTGGCCAAGAACGCGTCGCTGTTCCTGTGAACCGGACCGCCGCCGAGGGCGGCGCGGAGAGAGAGGAGGCGCGGTCATGCCCCTGGCCGTGACCGTTCTGTCGGTGGTGCTGGCCGTCGCCTTCGGTGCCACCGGCGCCGCGAAGGCACTCGGTTCCCGGGCGCTGCTGGACCGGGTCGCCTACCTGCCGGTCGGCGCGGGCGTCCTGCGCGCGGCGGGGCTGGTGGAGGTGGTGTGCGCCGCGGGCCTGGTCGCGGGCGTGTGGCTGCGGCCGCTCGGTCTGGCCGCCGCGGCGGTGCTGGCCGCGCAGTCGGCGCTCGCGGTGACCGTCCACGTGTGGGCCCAGCGGGGCCGCGGAGCCCTGGTCGCGGCCGCGCTCAGGATCCCGGCCGCCTACACGGGCGGGCTCGTCGTCGTGCTGGCCGCCCTGTGGGTGCGGACGTGAAGAGGCGCTCCCACGCGGCTCCGCCCGCGCCCCGGACAGGGGACGCGGGCGGAGCCGGTGCCTTGGCGGGGCCACGGGACGCGGGGTCTACCAGGACCCGGGCGCGCGCCGCCGTGACCGGGCGATGTCCGCCAAGGGGGTCTCATCCGGCCACCGTCCTCCCAGTCCCCACGCCGGTCACCGGATCCCCCGACCCCGCCTCAGCCCAAGGGGGTTGAAGGCGAGCGTCCCCGCTCGCGGGAACCCCAGGGGGTTGAAGGTGAACGGGCGTGCCCGCCTCGACTCCAGGGGGTTGATCGGGCCAGAGCGAGGAACGAGCGGCGGCCCAAAGAAGGCACAGTGAGGGCGCCGACGGGTTCTGGAGTGGCTGGAGGTGGGTCCGTGAGGAACGAGCGGGCACACCGGAAGACGCGAAGAGCCCGTCTAGAAGGCGCCCGAAAACCCCTCGGCGAGGATGTCCAGGCCCTCGTGCAGGAGGTCGTCGCCGATCACCAGCGGCGGCAGCATGCGCACGACGTTGCCGTAGGTGCCCGCGCTGAGCAGCACCAGGCCCTGGGAGTGGCAGTAGGACAGGATCTTCGCCAGCGCCTCGGGGTTCGGTGTCTTGTCCCCGCCCTTGACCAGCTCGATCGCGACCATCGCGCCGCGGCCGCGCACGTCGCCGATGACGTCGTACTCGGCGGCGAGCTCGCGCAGGCGGCCCAGCATCAGCTCGCCGATCTCCCGGGCGCGGCCGACCAGGCCGTCGGACTCGATGGCATCCAGCGCGGCCAATGCGGCCGCGCAGGCCGCGGGGTTGCCTCCGTAGGTACCGCCGAGGCCGCCGCCGTGCACGGCGTCCATCAGTTCGGCGCGGCCGGTCACCGCGGCCAGCGGCAGGCCCCCGGCGATGCCCTTGGCCGTGGTGATCAGGTCCGGGACGATGCCCTCGTGGTCGCAGGCGAACATGTCGCCGGTGCGCGCGAAGCCGGTCTGCACCTCGTCGGCGACGAACACGATGCCGTTCGCGCGGCAGAAGTCGGCGACGGCGGGCAGGAACCCGGCGCCGGGCTCGATGAAGCCGCCCTCGCCCTGGATCGGCTCGATCACCACGGCGGCGACGTTCTCGGGGCCGATCTGCTTGGTGATCTGGTCGATGGCCTGGGCCGCGGCCTCGGGCCCGCAGTTCTCCGGGCCGGTCGCCCAGCGGTAGGGATAGGCCATCGGCACCCGGTAGATCTCCCCGGCGAACGGACCGAAGCCCTGCTTGTAGGGCATGTTCTTCGCGGTCAGGCCCATGGTGAGGTTGGTGCGGCCGTGGTAGGCGTGGTCGAAGACCACGACGGCCTGGCGCCCCGTGGCGCTGCGGGCGATCTTGACCGCGTTCTCCACGGCCTCCGCACCCGAGTTGAGCAGGATCGACCGCTTCTCGTGGTCGCCCGGCGTCACCCGGTTCAGGGCCTCGCACACGTCCACGTAGGCCTCGTAGGGGTTGACCATGAAGCAGGTGTGCGTGAAGCGGCCCATCTGCTCGGCGGCCCGCTCCACGACCCGGGGGTCGGCGTTGCCGACGTTGGTCACCGCGATGCCGGAACCGAAGTCGATGAGGGCGTTGCCGTCGACGTCCTCGACGATGCCGCCGCCGGCGCGCTCGACGTAGACCGGCAGGACGCTGCCCACGCCCTGGGCGACGGCGGACGCGCGGCGCTCCTGGATGGCGCGGCTCTTCGGGCCGGGGATCTCCGTGACGATCCGACGGGACTGGACGACCTCGGTCGTGGCCATGCGGCTGCCTCCTTCTGGGCTGGCTCGGGGTGGGGGGATCGGGTCCGACCCGCACGACACTAGGGCGGCCGGGACGCGGCACACATGGACACGGTGGATAATCGAAACAGGGCCCTGTGCCAATGCGGCAGGGTCCGGGCGACCGCACACGTGGAGGGGAGGCCCGATGCCCCCGACCCTGGGCGCCCTGCTGCGCACCCCCAACCTGCGGCTGTCCCTGCTGACCGGGCACGAACGGCTGGACCAGAGGGTGGAGTGGGTGGCCGTCAGCGAGCTGACCGACCCCACGCCCTACCTCGCGGGCGGAGAACTCGTCCTCACCACCGGCGTGCGCTGGGCCGACGCCGTCCCCGACGCGCGCGAGTACGTCCGCCGCCTGGCCGAGCGCCATGTGGCCGGGCTCGGCTTCGGCGTCGGCGTGGTGCTGGAGGCCACCCCCGAACCATTGCGCGCTGCCGCGGCCGAGTTCGGTCTGGCCCTGGTCGAGGTGGCCCGCGAGACCCCGTTCATCGCGGTCGGCAAGGAGGTCTCGCGGCTTCTGGCCAAGGAGGAGTACGAGGGCCTGACCAGGGCCTTCACCGCGCAGCGGGCGCTGACGCGCGCCGCGCTGTCGGGGGCTTCGGCGATCGTGGACCGCCTGGCGCGCGAACTCGACGGCTGGGTGCTGCTCCTGGCCTCCGACGGCACCGTCCGCCACGCCGCGCCCGCACGGGCGGCCGAGGCCTCCGGCGTCGTGGCCGCGGAATTGGCCCGCCTGCGCGGAGCCGGACCCCGCGCCAGCGTGTCGCTGACCGTGGACGGCACCTACGTCTCGGCCCAGCCCCTGTCCGCCGGACGCCGGGTGCGGGGCTTCATCGCGGTCGGGACCGAGCGCCGGCTCGGCTCCGACGACCGCACCCTGGTGAACGCGGCCGTGTCCCTGCTGTCCCTGGAACTGGAGCGCACCGCGCCGGGCCAGGGCGCCGCGTGGGGCGAGGGCGTCCTGGCGGCACTGGTCACCGGGGCACTGGACCCCCGCGCGCCCGGCGCTGCGGGCCTGCGCCGACTGCTCCCTCCCGAACCCGTCGTGGTGGCGCTGGCCGCCGGTCTCGGTGGCTCCGGTCCGGCCGAGGGGGTGCTCGCCACCGAACACGACGGCCGAGGGCTGCTGCTGGCGCCCGCCGTCACCCCGGACGAAGTGCTGGGGGAGGCCCTGGAGGGGCCGGTCGGGGTGAGCGACGCGGCGGGCTACGGCGACCTGGCCCCCGCCCTGTCCCAGGCCGGGCGCGCCCTGGCCGCGGCCGAGGAGGGCGGCGGCGGGCTGGTGCGGGTGGGGGACCTGCCGGGCGGGCTGCTCGGGCTGGTGGACACCCCGGCGGGCGCCCGGATGGCCGACGACCTGCTCGCGCCGCTGACCGGACAGCGCGCCTCCGTCGAACTGCTCGCCTCCCTGCGCGCCTACCTCGCCGCCTCCGGCCGCTGGGACACCGCGGCCGAGGCGCTGGGGGTCCACCGCCACACCCTGCGCTACCGGATGCGGCGCATCCGCGACCTGCTGCCGGGCGACCTCGACGACCCCGACTACCGGGTCGAACTCTGGATCGCCCTGCGCGTGCGCGGTTGACCGAGGTCACGCAGGGTGAAAGTCGGGACGTTTTCCGGCATTCCAGGGATCTCGCACGGGCCCGTCCGCGACAATGGGCATTGCTAGCTGGGGGTAGTCGCGCGGTTACGCTGTTCGCGTGTCCGTGCGCAAGGCCGGGGGGCGTTGTGAGGTCACTGCGGGACGACGAGGACGAGGCGGGAAGCCCGGGCACCGGTGCGACGGTGGTCGGCGCGGTCGGGATCCGACCGGTCACCCAGGTCGCGCGTTCGGGCGTGGGCAGGGCGTCGCTGCGGTGGAAGCCGCCGATCGACCGCTCCGAGGTCCGGTCCCTGCTGTCCTACCTGCGCGCCTGCCTGAGCCGGGAGGCCGTGCACACGCACGAGGTGCGGGCCGAGCACGTGGACTCCGACACCTGCGCGTGCCTGCCGCCCGGTCCCGAACTGCTGTTCAGCGGAGCACGCGAGACCCTGCCGCTGCACCCGGAGTCGGCTCGGGTCCTGCGCCTGTCGCTGCGCCGGGGGCAGGCGCTGCGCTACGGCTACCCGCTGGTGGCCGTCGGGGAGGGCGCGGACCGGGCGGCCCTGCCGCTGCTCACCGTGGACGTGCGGGTGGTCGACGACCTGGAGGCGGCCACGGGGGCCTACGACCCGGCCGGGACACAGGGTCCGCTGGTCCGGCCGGTGGGCCCGCCCGACGTCAACTGCGCCCTCCTGCGACGGCTCGGCATCACCGACCCCGAGGACCTCTTCGAGCTGCGGACCCGGTTGCGCACCGGCGCCCCGGACACCGCGCGGCGTCCCGCCGCCGTCGCCGAGCTCGCCGCCAAGGTCCGCACCCTGCTCAGCCGACTGGAGATCGAGCGGGTGGACGACATCGACCCGCTCGGCACCCGGGGCCTGCCCCGGGTCATGGACCCGGGCGCGCACAACGTCGCCGTGGTGTTCCGGGCGGGACCCGGCGGCCAGTTCGACACCGACGACCCGGAGCCGGGCGGGGTGGAGGGAATCCTGGCCGACCTCGACCCCGCCGACCGCGACGGGCTCAACCCCGACGAGGTCGGCGGGACCGCGCTGGCGTCCCTGCTCGGCCGGTCGTCCGTGACGGATGCCGCCGTCCTGGGCCCCGCCGTCCCGCCGGAGGACGGCGGGCGGCGCCGACGCGGCCGGGCGGGTCGGAGCGCCGCGCGCGGGGCGGCCGGGCGGGCGCCCGGAGACACCGGCGAGCCGGACGGCGGGCACGGCGGGGATCCGCCCCCCATCTCCGCGACGCGGCTCACCCAGTCCCAGTACGAGGTCGTGCGGTCCGCGATGCGCGAGCAGCTGACGGTGGCGGCGGCCCCGCCCGGCAGCGGCCTGAACGACCTGGTGGACGCCCTGGTGCGCACGGCCGTCGGACACGGCCAGCGGGTCCTGGTCTGCGCGGCCACCGAGGACGACGTCCGGGACGTCCTGGACGGGGCCGCGTCCGCGCCCGCGCACCCCGTGGTCCGGGTCGGCGGTCCCGGGCAGCGCGCCGCCGAGATCCGGCTGCTCGACCGGCTCCTGACCGAGCGCGCGGACCCGCCGGCCGAGGGCGGCCCCGCGCCGGGCGACGCGGAGGAGGCCGCGCGGCACCGGCGCGACCTGGCCGAGGCCTGGAGCCGCGTCGAGGAGGTGTGGCGGACCATGGACACCATGGCCTCCGGCGGCCACGCACTGGCCCGGCTGGCGGTCGAGCGCGTCCACAGCATCGCCCAGGGCTGGGACCCCGACCGGCTCTTCACCCCCGAGCACGGCGGCCCGGAGTACTGGCTCCACCGCGCCGAACGGGCCAGGTCCGGCGGCCTGACGGGCGTGCAGCACCGCACCGCCATCCGCCGCGAGCTGGGCGTGCCGACCGACCCCGACAACCTGGTCCGGCTGTGCGCGGTCGCCCGGATGGAGAGCGAGTGGCGCGCGGCCGTCGACCGGCGCACGAGCTGCGCTCCGCTGGGCCGGCTGACCGCGGAGCTGGCCGAGGCCGGTGACCGGCACCAGCGGGCCGGGGCCGCCTGCCTGAGCGCGGTGACCGAACCCCGGCTGCGCCGGGGGCGGGCCGCCATCGAGAACCGTCTGGAGACGCTGAACTGGCACCACGGGAGCGGGTGGCCGGGTCTGCCCACCCTGCTCGACACCCTGCCGGCCTGGGTGTGCCGCACCGGCCACGCCCGGTCCCTGCCGCCGACCGCCGGACTCTTCGACCTCGTGATCGTGGCGGGGGCCGAGCGCACCCGCGTCGCCGAACTCCTTCCGGTCCTGTACCGGTCCACACGCGCGGTGGTGATCGGCGACCCCGCCCACCCCGGACCCGCGAGCGCGTTGGAACCGGACGAGGAGCGGCGCGCCCTGGCGGCGGCCGGGACCACCGCCGACCAGCTGGAGGACCGCGGCCTCAGGCACGGGTCCGGTTCGGCCCTGCGGGCGGCCTACAAGGCGGCCCCGCCCCTGCTGTGGTTGGACGAGCACCGCGGAGCGTCACCGGAACTGGCCGAGATCGCCTTCCAGCGCTGCTACGGAGGCCGCGTCACGGTCCGCACCGCTCCCGACCTCACGGGGCGGGGCGCCGTCGACTGGCGTGATGTGGCCGGAACCTGCGAGGCCGCGCCGGGCGCCTCCTACATCAACCGGGACGAGGCCTACCGCGTGCTGGTCGTCGTGGACGAGCTGGACGCGGAGGTGCCGCCCGGAACGACCATGGCGGTCGTGGCGCCCACCCAGCCCCAGGTGGCGCTGATCCGGCGGCTGCTGGACAAGCGCGTGCTCCGGCACGACGTGCGGGTGGGCGGCGCAGAGCTGCTGGGCCGCGACGGTGACGCCGTGGACCTGACCGTCCTGTCGCCCATGCTGGCCAAGGGGTCTCCCGCCATCGCCGAACGCCGGGTCCGGCGGATGGGCCATCTGTGGTCCACGGTGTTCACCCGCACCCGGCGGCTGGTGGTGGTCGGCGACCGCGCGTACTGGTCGGGCGACGACGGCCCGCTGGGCGACCTGCTGGCGACCGCGGCGGACGCCGAAGCCGCCGGATCGGATCCGGCCCGCACCGCCCTGGTCGAACGGCTGCGCGAGGTCGGGGTCAGCGTGCTCACCGGGCAGAGGGTCCAGGGATGGGCCGTGGATCTGGTCGTGGGCTTCGGCGCCCGGCGGCTGCTCCTCCTGCTGGACCGTGAATCGCACGGCCGCGGCCTGCGCCACCTGGTCGAACGCGGCGAGTCCCTCAACCGCACCACTGGAGACCCCGTCGTGGTCGTCCCCGCGTGGCGATGCCTGGCCGACCCGGAGAGCCTCGTCAAGGAGATCCTGTCGGCCCACTGACGGTGTTCTCTTTGGGCCTCCGCGTTCTCTTTGGGCCTCCGCTTCGCTTCGGCCCGTGCTCGGGGCGCCGGGAGGCCGGTGTTCTTCGTCGTCGACTTGCCTTGCTCGTTCCTCGCTGCGGCCCCGTCTCCTCCCGCAGAACACCGGCGCGCCCCTCGCGACACCCGTGGGGGTCGGGGTGGGTCGAACGCACTACGTCCACCCCCTCGGAGGGCTCGTAGAGCCGTATGTGCACTTCGGCCCCTGGGGGTGCAGGTGGTGCGCAACCCTCGCGACACCCGTGGGGACACAGCGCCTAGTCTGAACGGTGCGAAGGTTCGGAGTGCGAGGATCGTCCCCCTCCCGGGGGCGGGCCGGACCGGGGAAAGGGGCCGGAGTTGCCTGAGGGGCACACGCTGCACCGCTTGGCGGCGCACTTCGACAAGACCTTCGGCGGCGGGACCGTGCGCGCGTCGAGCCCGCAGGGGCGCTTCACCGAGGGCGCCGCGCGCGTGGACGGCCGGACGCTGGTCGAGAGCGAGGCGCACGGCAAGCACCTGTTCCTGGGATTCGACTCGGGGGAGTGGGTGCGGGTGCACCTGGGGCTGTACGGGGCGTGGACGTTCGGTGACGCCGACGGCGAGCGGCACCTGGGCGCGCCGCGGGCCGAGGGCGCCGGGCGCTCGGAGCTGGCGCGTGACGCGGAGGGCTTCGTGGTGCCCCCGGCGCCGGTCGGCGCGGTCCGGGTCCGGCTCGTCAACGCGACCGGCTGGGCCGATCTGAGGGGCGCCTCGGCCTGCGAGGTCATCACGGGGGAGGAGAAGGAGGCCGTCCAGGACCGCCTGGGACCCGACCCGCTGCGCGGTGACGCCGACCCCGAGCGCGCCTGGCGCGTGGTGAGCCGGTCCCGGACGAGTATCGCGGCGCTGCTGATGCGGCAGGACGTGGTCGCGGGCATCGGCAACATCTACCGTGCGGAGTCGCTGTTCCGCGCCGGACTGGACCCCCTCACACCGGGACGCGACCTCACCCGCGACCAGTGGGAACGGCTGTGGACCGACCTGGCCGGGTTGCTGCGCGACGGTGTCCGCGACGGCTACATCATCACGACCCGCCCCGAAGACCGGCCCGATCCCCGCGCCCGGCCGGTCCCGCGGCCCGACACGCTCTACGTGTGCTACCGGACCGGCGAGCCCTGCCGCGTGTGCGCGTCGCCCGTGTCCGCGCGTGAGCTCGCCGGACGCACGCTGTACTGGTGTCCCGGATGCCAGGGCGGCGCCCCGGGGAACGGCCGCTGACCGCTCCGGCTCCCGCTCGCGCCCGAGGCGGCGCGTGGCGCGTACGTTACAATCCCATGCCGTCTGCTTAACCGGTTCAGCAAAGGAGGCGAAGTGGGGGCATTAATGCGGCGTCCGACCATCATGGACATCGCCAAGGCGGCGGGGGTGTCCAAGGGGGCGGTGTCGTACGCGCTCAACGACCGGCCGGGGGTCTCCAAGACGACCCGCGCCCGCATCCTGGCCATCGCGCACGATCTCGGATGGGCGCCCAGCAGTACCGCGCGGGCACTCTCCCCGGGTGGCCGTGTCGGTGCCCTGGGCCTGGTGGTCGACCGTCCGGCGCGCTCGCTGGGCGTCGAACCGTTCTTCATGCAGCTGGTCTCGGGTATCGAGGCCGAGCTCGCCGTCACCGGTATGGACCTGTTATTGCAGGTCACTGAGGACGCCGAGGCCGAGTTGGCCGTCTACCGCCGGTGGGCGGCCGAACGCCGGGTGGACGGGGTCATCCTGGTGGACCTGCGCGTCGACGACGCCCGGGTCGCCCTGGTGGAGGACCTGGCGCTGCCCGCGGTGGTGCTCGGCGGGCCCGACGGTGCCGGCACCCTGCCGTGCCTGTACAGCGACGACGCCGCCTCGATGCGCGAGGTGGTGCACTATCTGGCGGCTCTCGGACACGAGCGTATCGCACACGTCTCCGGTCCAGGCGGCCTCGTCCACTCGCGGGTGCGCTCGCAGGCCTTCGAGCGCGCGGCGGCCGAGGCCGGTCTGTGCGAGGCGTTCACGATCGAGGCCGACTACACGGGCGAGGCCGGGACGCGTACCACGCGCAGGCTCCTGGCCAGGTCCGATCGTCCTACCGCGCTGGTCTACGACAACGACCTGATGGCGGTGGCCGGTCTGGGTGTGGCCCGGGAGATGGGGGTGGACGTACCCTCCCGGCTGTCCATCGTGGCCTGGGAGGACTCGGTGCTGTGCCAGCTGGTCAGGCCCTCGCTGACCGCGGTTTCGCGCGACGTGCCCTTCTGCGGCGGCGAGGTGGCGCGGATGCTGGCCCTGGCCGTGGCCGCCGAACCCCTGCAACCCCGCGAGGCACCGCGCGGAGAGCTGCATCCGCGGGCCAGTACCGGCCCCCGGAGAGCATGACCAACACCCGTCGCCGCTGTTACAAGGCCATAACAGCGAAGTGTCGGGGATTGACGGCGTTCGTCCGCGCATGTTGTTGTTAACGTCACTTACCCGGTTCAGCAAACGGCCCATCCCGGCACCGTCTGGGAGCGCTCCCAGCTTTGGGGATCCCCCCACGGGCCGTCCGGGTCGAAGGAGGAGTCGAGATGAGATCGCTGCGGCTACCGGCGGCACTCGCGGCACTGGCCCTTGCGGCCACTGCCTGCTCGAGTGGCGGCGGAGAAGAAGACACCGGCTCGGGGTCCTACCCCCGAGAGGAGACGCTGTACACGACGGGCACCGCCTGGGGCCCGCCGACCAGCTGGAACCCCATGATGAAGGGGCAGTACGCGGTCGGCACCATCGGCCTCGCCTACGAGCCGCTGTTCCTCTTCGACTCGGCCGAGGGCGAGTACGTCCACTGGCTCGCCGAGAGCGACGAGTGGACCGCCGACAACGTCCACGAGATCACCCTCCGCGAGGGCATCACCTGGACCGACGGCGAGCCCCTCGTGGCCGAGGACGTCGTGACCACGCTCGAACTCGGGCAGATGGACGGCTCGCCCTACAGCAACGTGTGGGACTACGTCGAGTCCGTCGAGGCCACCGACGACCTGACCGTGGCGGTCACCTTCTCGGAGTCGCGTCCGCAGGAGTGGATGAACTGGGCGTACACCAACCCCATCGTCCCCTCCCACATCTGGTCCGAGATGTCGGAGACCGACGTCATCGAGAACCCGAACGAGAACCCGGTCGCGACCGGCCCCTACGTCTACGAGTCGCACGCCGACGACCGCATGGTCTGGGAGCGCAACGACGACTGGTGGGCGATCGAGGCCCTCGACATGGACATGGACGCCCGCTACATCGTCGACATCGTCAACGCCTCCAACGAGGTGACGATGAACATGCTGACCCAGGGCGAGGTCGACCTGTCGAACAACTTCCTGCCGGGCATCGACCAGGTGCTGGAGGGCGACGAGACGCTGACCAGCTTCTACGACGGTCCCCCGTACATGCAGAGCGCCAACACCGCCTGGCTCGTGGTCAACCACGACCGTGAGCCGATGAACGACGTGAACTTCCGCCAGGCGCTGGCCCGCTCGATCGACATGCAGGCGATCATCGAGGGCCCGTACTCCAACCTGGTCGAGGGCGCCAACCCGACCGGTCTGCTCCCCGCCTGGGACGAGTTCATCGACCACGAGCTGGTCGCCGAGGAGGGCTTCACCTTCGACCAGGACGAGGCCGTCGCGCTCCTGGAGGAGAACGGCTACCTCGACGAGGACGGCGACGGCTTCGTCGAGACGCCCGACGGCGACCCGATCGAGCTGACCCTGCAGGTGCCGTCCGGCTGGACCGACTGGATGGAGTCGGCCCGTCTGATCGCGGAGAACGCCCAGGCCGTCGGCATCAACGTCACCGCCGACTTCCCCGAGTTCGACCTGCTCGTCGACAGCCGCAACTCCGGTGAGTTCGACATGCTCATCAACAACGAGCGCCAGCAGAGCAACACGCCCTGGACCTACTACGACTACCTCTTCCAGCAGCCGGTCCAGGACCAGCAGACCACCGTCAACTTCGGTCGGTACGAGAACGAGGAGGTCTGGAGCCTGGTCGAGGACTTCGCGGCCCTGCCGGTCGACGACGTCGAGGGCCAGGTCGAGCTCAGCTCGCAGATCCAGGAGGTGCAGCTGGCCGAACTGCCGGCCATCCCGCTCTGGTACAACGGCCTCTGGGCGCAGCACAGCACCAACCACTGGACGAACTGGCCCACCGAGGCGGACGACACGCCGAACTACCCGGCCACGCTCTGGAACGGCTGGCTGGAGCTCAGCGCCGTGCAGATGCTCGCCGAGCTGGAACCGGCCGCCGAGTAGCCGCCGGCCGGGGTGCCAGGAGCTCCCACCTCCGCCCCGGCCACTCCCCGCCCCGGCCGGACCGCGACTCCCGTGACGAGCCAGTGAGGCCGTCCAGGATCCGGTCCGGCCGGGGCCGCGTCCCGGCGGGGCGGGTGCCGCCCCCAAGCCGCGGCGCCCGCCCCGCGAGGAGCGCGCGGGGACCCCGCGCCAGGCGCAGCCGCGGCCCGCCCGCGAGCGCGCCGGCGCCGCAGAGGAAACCCACCGCGTCCCGCGCCCCGAACCGATCCCGCGAGGTCCCAGGGCAACGGGGCCCTTGACCGTCCGCCGCCATCACCCTGGAGGAAAGTGTGTGGCGCTACATCGGCCGCAAACTGGCCGTCTACCTGCTGACGTTCGTCGTCGCGGTCACGATCAACTGGATGATCCCCCGGTTCATGCCGGGGGACCCGATCCGGAGCATGCTCTCCCGCGCCTCGATCAGTGACCCCGAGGCACTCGAACGCATGAACGCCTACTACAACGAGCTCTTCGGGCTCGACACACCGCTGTGGCAGCAGTACCTGAGCTTCTGGGCCGGGCTGTTCCGCGGCGACCTGGGCATCAGCATCATGCTGTACCCGGAGCCGGTCACCGACATCATCATGCGTTCGGTCCCGTACACCCTCGCCGTGCTGCTGCCCGCGATCGTGCTGAGCTGGATCGTCGGCAACCGCTTCGGCGCGTTCGCGGCCCGCAGCAAGGTGCTGGACAACACGATCCTGCCGGTGGGCTACGTCCTCACCGCGACGCCGTACATGTGGCTGGCCCTGCTGCTCGCCTGGGCCCTGGGCGTGGTGCTCGGATGGTTCCCCGTCTCCGGCGGCTACAGCTACTCACTGCGCGCCGCGTTCACGTGGGAGTTCGTCTGGGACCTGGTCATGCACTGGTTCCTGCCGTTCCTGTCCATGTTCGTCGTGGCACTCGGCGGCTGGGCGATCGGCATGCGCAACATGATCATCTACGAGTTGGAGGCGGACTACTCCAACTACCTCCAGGCGCTGGGCGCCCCGCGCAAGCTGATCCGCCGCTACGCGTTCCGCAACGCGATGCTGCCGCAGATCACCGGCCTGGCCGTCCAGCTGGGCACGATCATCGCCGGAGCCCTGCTCACCGAGATCGTCTTCAACTACCCCGGTCTGGGCTCACTGATCCTCGACTCCCTGACCAACCGCGACTTCTTCCTGCTCCAGGGGATCTTCCTGTTCGTGGTCGTGGGAGTCCTGATCGCCAACTTCATCATCGACATCGTCTACGTCCTGGTCGACCCGCGCACCAGGGTCCAGATGACGGGAGGAGCGGCATGACCAACGTCGCTGGCGCCTCGGGCGCCGATGGGGCCGCTGCCCCGGAACCCAGCGGGGAGCGCAAGGTCTCCGAGACCCTGCACTTCGCGCGGCGCAACCCCAAGCTCCTCATCGGGTCGAGCATCGTGCTCGCCCTCCTGCTCATCGGGCTCATCGGCCCCTTCTTCGTCGGAGACGACCCCAACGCCTACGTCGGTCCCAAGAGCCAGCCGCCCAACGGCGAGTACTGGCTCGGCACGACGAGCTTCGGCCAGGACATCTGGGCCCAGTTCGTCCACGGCCTGCGCTCCACGTTCCTGATCGGGGTGTTCGGCGGCGGCGTCGCGTTCGTCATCGGTACCGCCGTCGGCTTCGTGGCCGGGTACAAGGGCGGGATCGTCGACGAGATCCTCAACATGATCACCAACGTGGTCCTGGTGCTGCCCGCCATGGTCGTCCTGATCGTGGCCGTGGCCTACCTCGACGCACGCGGCGTGTACGTCCAGGGCCTGTTCATCGGTCTGACGTCGTGGCCGTGGGCCGCCCGCGCCGTGCGCTCCCAGACCCTGTCCCTGGCGACCCGCGACTTCGTCGACCTCGCCCGGCTCAGCGGACGGCGCACCTGGCGCATCATCACCACCGAGGTCGCTCCGAACATGAGCTCCTACCTGGTGATGACCTTCATCCTGCTCTTCGGCAGCGCGATCCTCATCGCGGCCGGCCTGGACTTCATCGGCCTCGGCCCGACCAACGGCGTCTCGCTCGGCCTGATGCTGGAGAGCGCGGTCGCCTGGAGCGCGCTGCAGCTGCAGATCTGGTGGTGGTTCATCCCGCCGGGCCTCGGCATCACCACGCTCGTCGGTTCTCTGTACATCCTCAACGTGGGTCTGGACGAAGTGTTCAACCCCAAGCTGCGGGAGCTGTGATGACCCTGCGCGTCAAGGACCTGAAGGTCTACTACCAAACCCTGCGCGGGGACGTCCACGCCCTCGACGGGGTCAGCTTCGACCTCGCCGACGGCGAGATCATGGGCCTGGCGGGAGAGTCGGGCTGCGGCAAGTCCACGCTGGGCAAGAGCCTGATCCGGCTGGACTCCCGGATGCGCCACGTCGGAGGCTCCATCGAGCTCGACGGCAAGGACCTGCCCATCGCCGACGACGACGCGATGGTGCCCTTCCGCTACCACGAGGTCTCCCTGATCCCGCAGTACGCGATGAGCGCGCTCAACCCGACGCGCAAGATCGGGCGGATGATCAACGAGCTGCTGCGCTCGCGCGGGCTCCGCCCGGCCGACATCGCCGACGAGCTGAACCGTCGGCTGGAGCTGGTCGGTCTGGACCCCGACGTGCTCGACCGGTTCCCGATCGAGCTGTCGGGCGGGATGAAGCAGCGCGTGGTCATGGTGATGTCCACGCTGCTCAACCCGTCCCTGCTGATCGCCGACGAGGCCACGTCGGCCCTGGACGTGTCCACCCAGCGCTCCGTGGCCGAGTCGATGGTGGAGTTCCGCGACCGCGGTTACGTCAAGAGCATGGTGTTCGTGACCCACGACATCTCGCTCGTGTACCAGATGGCCGACACGATCATGGTGATGTACGCGGGACGCATCGCGGAGAAGGCCTCCACGAGCACGATCATCAACAACCCGCAGCACCCCTACACCAAGATGCTGATCTCGGCGCTGCCCGAGGTCGGATCGACGGCGGACCAGACCCGCCTGGAGGGCATCCCCGGCACGCCGCCCGGACTGCTCAATCCGCCGACGGGCTGCCGGTTCAAGGACCGCTGCCCGATGGCCTTCTCCAAGTGCAACGAACAGCCTCCGCTGCTCGAGATCGAACCCGGCCACTGGGCCGCTTGCTGGAAGACGGGGTGAGGCAGACCATGCTGGAACTCGACCGCGTGCACAAGGTGTACCGGGTGGGAGCGTTCGGCGGCGGGCGGCTGCGCGCCGTCCGCGACGTCAGCCTGACGGTGGAGCCGGGCGAGGTCGTCTCGCTCATCGGTGAGAGCGGCAGCGGCAAGAGCACCATCGGCAAGATGGTCCTCGGCCTGTCCAAGCCGACGTCGGGCCGGATCACGGTCGAAGGCACCGACATCACCACCATCAAGGGGTTCGCCGCCCGCAAGGAGTACTACCGGCAGGTCCAGGGCGTCTTCCAGGACCCGTTCAGCTGCTTCAACCCGATCTTCAAGGCCGACCGGGTCTTCGAGATGATCCGCAGCTCCTACTTCCCCGGTGTCTCGGACGCGGACTGGAAGGACAAGGTGCTGGCCGCGGTGGGGACCGTGCGCCTGGACCCGGAGAACGTCCTCAACAAGTACCCGCACCAGCTCAGCGGCGGCCAGCTCCAGCGCCTGCTGATCGCGCGGGCACTGCTGCTGGACATCAAGCTGCTGGTCGCCGACGAGATCATCAGCATGCTGGACGCCTCCACCCGGATCGACGTGCTCAACCTGCTCGGCGACCTCAAGGAGCGCGGACTGGGCATCCTCTTCGTCACCCACGACCTGTCGCTGGGCAACTACGTCAGCGACAAGTCGGTGATCCTGCGCAAGGGCGCCATCGCGGAGATGGGTCCGACGCTGCGGGTGTTCGACAACCCGCTGCACCCGTACAGCCGCCACCTGCTGTCCTGCGTGCCGCAGCTGCACAAGACGTGGGCGGAGGTCGACGCGGAGCTGGCGGCCGACCCGCCCGAGGACGTGACGCTGCCGACGGTCGACGAGGGAGACGACTCTGCTCCCCTCATCGAAGCCGAGGAAGGCCACTTCGTCGGCATCGACCAGGGCTGAGCCCCGCCCCGCCACACCACCCTGACCTGGGAAAGGGAGGGTCCATGACCTCCTGGATCGACCTCACGGAGGGCTGGACCCTCACCGCGCTGCCGCACGAGGGCACGCTGCCCGAGCCGGCCGCGGGCCTCGGGACGGTCGCGGCCACCGTGCCCGGCTGCGTCCACACGGACCTGCTCGCGCACGGCCTCGTCGAGGACCCCTACCGCGACGACAACGAGACCCGGCTCGGCTGGATCGGGCGGACCGACTGGCGGTACACGCGCTCTCTGGCCGGGGAGGCCGCCTCGCTCGCCGGAGCGGACGAGGCGGCCCGGGCCGAGCGGGTCGACCTCGTGTGCGAGGGCCTGGACACCGTGGCCGCGGTGCGTGTGGCGGGGCGCGAGGTGGGGCGGACGGAGAACATGCACCGCTCCTACCGCTTCGACGTCACCGAGGCGCTCGCCCGGGGCGCGGCGGCCGACGGAGCGGACGGGGGGACGCACGGCCCCGAACTCGTCGTGGACTTCGCCTCCCCGTACCGGTACGCGGAGGGCCACAAGGAGCGCATGGGCCCCTACCCGGGTGCCTACGACGAGCCGTACCAGTACGTGCGCAAGATGGCGTGCAACTTCGGCTGGGACTGGGGGCCGACGGTCGTCACGTCCGGGATCTGGCGGCCGATCCGGCTGCACGCCTGGTCCACGGCCCGCCTGGCCGAGGTGCGGCCCCAGGTCGGCGTGGTGTGGCCGGGCACCGGGGGCGGGTCGCCGGCCGGCGTCCGCGGACGCGTGCTCCTGCACGTGGACGTGGAACGCACCGGACCGGGCCGGGACGAGGTCCTGGAGCTGACCGCGGAGGTCGGGGGCGTGCGCGTCACCGCGGAGGCGGCTCCGGGGGAGTGCCGAGCGGTCCTGGAGCTGGAGGTGCCCGACCCCGGGCTCTGGTGGCCGCGCGGTCACGGGGACCAGCCCCTGTACGACCTGGACGTGGAGCTGTCCGCTCGGGGCCGGGTCCTGGACACCTGGAGCCGCCGCATCGGCTTCCGCGACGTCGCGGTGCACAGTGCGCCGGACGCGCACGGTACCGGGTTCGGGATCCGCGTGAACGGGCGGACGATCCTGGTCAAGGGGGCGAACTGGATCCCCGACGACGCCTTCCCCTCCCGGGTGGGCGGCGACCGCTACCGGGAGCGGATCGACCAGGCGTGCGCGGCGGGCGTGAACCTGCTGCGGGTCTGGGGCGGCGGCATCTACGAGTCCGAGGACTTCTACGGGATCTGCTCGGAGCTGGGCGTGCTGGTGTGGCAGGACTTCCTGTTCGCGTGCGCGGCCTACCCGGAGGAGGATCCGCTGGCGGCCGAGGTCGAGGCGGAGGCGCGCGAAGCCGTCGTCCGCCTGGCGCCGCACGCTTCGCTCGCGGTGTGGTGCGGCAACAACGAGAACATCTGGGGACACGAGGACTGGGGCTGGAAGCCGGTCCTGGACGGCCGCCCCTGGGGCGAGGGCTACTACCTGGACGTGCTTCCGCGCGTGGTGGCGGAGCTGGACCCGACGCGGCCGTACTGGCCGGGCAGCCCGTACTCGGACGCGGCGGGCGTGCACCCCAACGACGCCGCCCACGGCACGATGCACCTGTGGGACGTGTGGAACGACCTCGACTACACGCACTACCGCGACCACCGGCCCCGGTTCGCCGCCGAGTTCGGCTACCAGGCGCCGCCGGCCTACGCCACCCTGCGCGCGGCCGTCGGCGACGACCCCCTCACACCGGTCTCGCCCGGAGTACTGCACCACCAGAAGGCGATCGACGGCAACGGCAAGCTCGCCCGGGGACTGGAGGCGCACTTCGGCGACCGCGCCTGGGACTTCGACGACTGGCACTACCTGACGCAGGTCAACCAGGCGCGGGCGATCACCCTGGGCATCGAGCACTTCCGCGCGATGTGGCCCTACTGCACGGGCAGCGTGGTCTGGCAGCTCAACGACTGCTGGCCGGTGACCTCCTGGGCGGCGGTCGACGGCGCCGGTCGGCGCAAGCCGCTCTGGTACGCGCTGCGGCGGGTCCACGCCGACCGGGTGGCCACGGTGCAGCCCGCCGACGGCGGCGCACTGACGGTGGTGCTCGGCAACGACACCGACGAGGAGTGGACGACCGAGCTGACGGTGGCGCGCCGCGCCGCCGCCGACGGAGGCGTTCTCGCGGCCGGGACGCACGCGGTGCGCGTGGCGCCGCGCGGGGCACTGCGGGTCCCGGTCGACGCGGGGGTGGCCAGGGCGGGTGATCCCGCGCGCGAGGTCCTGACCGTCGACGGAGCGGGGGAGCGCGCGTGGTGGTTCTTCGCCCGCGACCGGGACCTGGACTACCGAAAGCCGGAATTCGACGTCGACACGCGGGTGGACGGCGCTGATCTGAGGGTGACCGTCCGGGCCCGTGTGCTCGTGCGGGACCTCGTTCTGAACGTGGACCGGCTGTCGGAGCGGGCCTCGGTGGACAGCGGTCTGGTGACGCTGCTGCCGGGCGAGGAGCACACGTTCGTCGTGCGGGGCGGTGCGGTGCTCGACGCGGACGCGGTGACGGCGCCACCCGTCCTGAGGTGCGTCAACGACACGCTGGCGACCTCCGTGTGAGCGGAGGGTGACAGGACGGTGTCCATCCCGTGCGTCACACGGGTTCCCCGCGCGGCTCGGCGGTATTCCTCAGGACGTGGTGCGTGTTGCCACACTCAGAGCCCTCGCCAAGCGGCTCGTCTGTGATAAGTTCAGTAGTGATTGTTAGTCGTTGAATTTCGCAGTTGGTGTCTTGCCCGCGGAGTTTGTGACCGGCGGGCGGTTTCTCATGGATCGGCTCGCGGCAATTATCGGGCGTGTGAGTATGCGTCCGTGTACACCGAGCTGAAGGAGAAAACATGGCTCAGGGAACTGTGAAGTGGTTCAACGGCGAGAAGGGCTTCGGCTTCATCTCCCCCGACGACGGCGGCCCCGACGCCTTCGTTCACTACAGCGCGATCCAGGGCACGGGCTTCCGTAACCTGGAGGAGAACCAGCGCGTGGAGTTCGATGTCGTCGCCGGCACGCGCGGCCCGCAGGCCGAGAACGTCGTCGCTATCTAAGTAGCCACGTCGTCGGACGCCCCCGGAAGGCACTGCCTTCCGGGGGCGTCCTCGTTGTGTCCCGGCCCGGTTCGGGGCGTCGCTCCGGGCCGGACCGCGCGGGCGCGGACGGGGTCCGCGCCCGCGGGGCGCTCAGCCCCGGAGCAGCTCCTCGGTGCGGCGGCGCACCTCGGGCGTGTCCAGGCCGCGCACGGTCACCGTGGTGCGGCGGCGCAGGACGTCGTCGGCGGTCACCGCCCACTCGTGGTCGCGAGCGAACACGACCTGGGCCCAGATGTCGGGGCCGTCGGGGTGCACGCGCTCGCCCAGCTCCGGCTGTTCGCGGACCAGGGCCGCGATGTCCAGGGCCAGGTTGCCGTAGTGCGAGGCCAGGTGCCGCGCGACCAGCGGGTCCATCCGGGCACCCGGATCGCGGTCGATGATGATGCGCTGGGCCACAGCGTCCGGGCTGGCCAGGCCGGGCAGCGGGACGGTGCGCAGCGGGTCGGCCATGTCCTCGGCCAGCGGCACGGCCGAGACCCGGCGCAGCTCCTCCAGGACGGTGCGTCCGATGTGGCGGTAGGTGGTCCACTTGCCGCCCGCGACCGACAGCATGCCGCCGCGTCCCTGGGTGACCACGGTCTCCCGCTTGGCGGTGCTGCTGGCCCCGGGGCCGCCGGGCAGCACGCGCAGGCCCGCGAAGGAGTAGCTGATGTGGGCCGGGTCGAGGTAGGGCGCGTCGATGCCCAGCGCGGCCTCGCCCAGGATCTGGTCGATGTCGGACTGCACGACGCCGACGTCGGCGGGGTCGCCGGTGAACTCCTCGTCCGTGGTGCCCAGGAGCAGGCGGCCCTCCCACGGGATGGCGAAGGAGACGCGGTACTTGTCGACGGGGATCGTCAGCGCCGCGCGCCACGGCTCCGGGGTCTTGAGGACCAGGTGGGCGCCCTTGGACAGGCGGACGCTGGGTGCGGCGTCCGGGTCCTCCAGACGGCGCAGGCGGTCGACCCAGGGGCCGGTCGCGTTGAGCACCAGGCGCGCGTCGATCCCGAACTCCTGGCCGCCGACGCGGTCGCGCAGGTCGGCTCCGGTGACCCGGCCGCGCGTGCTGCGCAGCCCCACGACCTCGGCGTGGTTGAGCACGACCGCGCCCGCGTCCACCGCCGCGCGTACGCTCATCACGGCCATGCGGCTGTCGTTCATCTGGTGGTCGCTGTAGGCGGCCACCGACTTCAGGCCGTCGGTGCGCAGGCCCGGCGCCAGGCGGTGGGCCTGGGCGGGGGAGAGCAGGCGGCCCATGCCGTCGCCGAACGCCGACAGCGCCGAGTACAGGAACACGCCCGCACCCATCTTGGCGGCGCCGTGGGGGCCGTCCTTGTAGATGGGGACCAGGAACGGCATGGGGTTGACCAGGTGGGGTGCCACGTCGGAGGCGAGCGAGCGGCGCTCCTTGTGGTTCTCCGCGACCAGGCGCACGTTGCCGGTCTGCAGGTAGCGCAGACCGCCGTGGACCAGCTTGGAGGAGGCGCTCGACGTCGCCCCGGCGAAGTCCCCGGAGTCGACCATGGCCACGCGCAGGCCGGCCTGGGTGGCGGTCCAGGCGACGGAGGTGCCGAGGATGCCGCCGCCGATCACGAGGAGGTCGAAGGTGCCTCGCGTGAGCTCGTCGCGCGTGTGGGTGCGCGAGGAGGTGGTGTCGTTCTGGTGGGCTTTGACTGTCATGGCTGGTGCTCCAACCGATCGGAAGGGATGGCGGGGATCCGCGCGGTCACCTGAACGGGCTCCACGTTTCAGGGGGATGTCAACTGCATAATACGACAATGCCGAACGACAGTGAAGATCGACCGTCTCTCTGCTGGTAGAAGTTCAGAAGATCGGTGCTCAGCTCGAGGTTTCCGTCACCCTCTGTGTCTTGAGTTGCGCGAGTGACTACTGTCTGCTTCCGTTGTGCGGCATTGTCGAACTTCGATGGTCCTTGGCGTACGGGGCCGCTCCCCGACCGGACACGACGAGGGGCGCCCGGCGCGGTGTGCCGGGCGCCCCTCGCCTGTGCTGGGACCGCTGTCGGAGATCAGGCCCCGAAGCCGCTGAGCCGCCAGATCCAGGCGCCGATGACGCCGCCGACGATCGGGGCGACGACGGGGATCCAGGCGTAGCCCCAGTCCGAGGGACCCTTGCCGGGGATGGGCAGGACCGCGTGGGCGATGCGCGGGCCCAGGTCGCGGGCCGGGTTGATCGCGTACCCGGTCGGACCGCCGAGGGACAGGCCGATGCCCAGCACCAGCAGGCCGACCAGCAGCGGGGCGATGCCGGTGCTGAACAGGCCGGCCAGGTCGACCTCTCCCTGGGAGATGTGACCGGAGTTGGCACCGATGCCGAGGATGCCCAGGAGCAGCATCGCGGTGCCGATCACCTCGGTGATGAAGTTGGCGACCGGGTGGCGCACGGCGGGAGCGGTGCTGAACACGGCGAGCTTGGCGTCGGCGTCGTCGGTGTGCTTCCAGTGCGCGTAGTAGGCCAGGTAGACCAGGACCGCGCCGGTGAAGGCGCCGGCGATCTGGGCCGCGATGTAGCCGGGCACCAGTGACCACTCGAAGTCGCCGATGCTGGCCAGGCCGATGGTGACCGCGGGGTTGATGTGGGCGCCGCTGGTGGTGCCGGTGACGTAGACGGCCATCGCGACCGCCATACCCCAACCGAACGTGACGACGATCCAGCCCGCGTTCTCGGACTTGGACTTGGCCAGCACGACACCGGCGACGACACCGCCGCCCAGCAGGATCAGGATCGCCGTACCGACGAACTCTGCCAGATAGACCATGGGGACCTCCGCCCCTTGTGGGGCAGCCGGGTCACGGGAGGGCCGGCCGCGTCGGCGAGGGACTGCCGGACACGGGCATAATCGGACCCACCCGTCACATGATGGGGATGGAAGGGGGCACGGACCGTGCCCCGGGACCGCGCCCAGGGGTTCCAGGTGGCACCAGTGCCCCTGGGCGGCGGTTGATGTGGAGGGGACGAGCCCCGGGTTACTGCTCTTCGTCGCGCTCGACCCAGTCCAGGGTCCGGCGCACCGCCTTCTTCCAGTTGTGGTACTCGCGGGCGCGGACGTCGGCGTCCATCTTCGGCGTCCACTCGGCGGCCTTGTGCCAGTTGGCGCGCAGGGTCTCCACGTCGGGCCAGTAGCCCACGGCCAGGCCCGCGGCGTAGGCGGCGCCCAGGCAGGTGGTCTCGGCGACCATCGGGCGCACGACCTCGGCGTCGAGGACGTCGGACAGGATCTGCATCAGCAGGTTGTCGGCGGTCATGCCGCCGTCGACCTTCAGGGAGGTCAGGTCGATCTGGGAGTCGGCGTTCATCGCGTCGACCACCTCGCGGGTCTGCCAGGCCGAGGCCTCCAGGACGGCGCGGGCGATGTGGCCCTTGTTGACGTAGCCCGTCAGGCCGGCGATGACGCCGCGCGCGTCGCTGTCCCAGTGCGGGGCGAAGAGGCCGGAGAAGGCCGGGACGATGTAGCAGCCGCCGTTGTCCTCCACCGTGCGGGCCAGCGTCTCGATCTCCGGCGCGCTGGCGATCAGGCCGAGGTTGTCGCGCAGCCACTGCACGAGCGAGCCGGTGACCGCGATGGAGCCCTCCAGGGCGTACACCGCGGGCTCGTCGCCCAGCTTGTACCCCAGGGTGGTGAGCAGGCCGTTCTCGGAGGTCACGGGCTCCGTGCCGGTGTTCATCACCAGGAAGGTGCCGGTGCCGTAGGTGCCCTTGACGTCGCCCGGGTCGAAGCAGGTCTGGCCGAACAGGGCGGCGTGCTGGTCGCCCAGGGACGAGGCGACGGGAGTGCCCGCGAGGTAGCCGCGGGATTCGCCGTAGACCTCGGAGGAGGAGCGGATCTCGGGCAGGACGGCCGCGGGGATGTCCATGGCCTCCAGCACGCCGGCGTCCCACTCCAGGGTGTGCAGGTTCATCAGCATGGTGCGGCTGGCGTTGGTCACGTCGGTGACGTGGCGGCCGGTCAGCTTCCAGATGATCCAGGTGTCCATGGTGCCGAAGAGGACCTCGCCGCGCTCGGCGCGGCCGCGCAGGCCCTCGACGTTGTCCAGCAGCCACCGGAGCTTGGGGCCGGAGAAGTAGGTCGCCAGCGGCAGGCCGCAGGTCTCGCGGAAGCGGTCCTGGCCCTGGTCGCCGCCGAGCTCGCGGACGAGGTCGCCGGTGCGGGTGTCCTGCCAGACGATGGCGTTGTGGACGGGCTCGCCGGTCTCGCGGTCCCAGACGACGGTGGTCTCGCGCTGGTTGGTGATGCCGATGGCGGCCACCTGGTCCGGCGTGATGTCGCTCTTCTGGAGGGCGTTCTTGACCACGACCTCGACGTTGGCCCAGATCTCCATGGCGTCGTGCTCCACCCAGCCCGGCTGGGGGAAGATCTGGCGGTGCTCGCGTTGGTCGACCGAGACGATGCGCCCGTCACGGTCGAAGAGGATGCAGCGGCTCGACGTGGTTCCCTGGTCGATCGCGGCGACGTACTGCTGACTCATCGGGTGCTCGCCTTCAGGTGGACGGGTCTGGGGTGGGTGGACGGACGGGGAGGGCGCCGCGGCGGTTCGGGGCGCCCTCGTGTGAACGAGGTCGGCTCCGGTGGGCCGCTGACGTGTGAACCCTTCTCAACTCCGCACGATGTACGACATTGACGCACGATTAGGCGCTAGTTTCATCCGTCTTTCCTCCCCATGTCAAGGCCGCGTGACGCAATCGTGTCGCGTGGGTCACTGCGAGGCCGCCCAACACGCTGTCAGAGCCGGGCAGGGCAGGGAAGCGCACCACTCCGGCGAGTGGCGCGTGAGAAATCCGGTGAAGGGTTGTGAAGGGTGCCTTCCGCGCTGCGCGGTGTATGTGCGCAGGTCGGACGGGTGGTGCTCCGGCTCAGTAGGGCGTGACGCCCAGCTCGCGGGAGATGGCGCGCGCGGCGTCGCGCACGTAGGAGACCTGCTCCATGTCGGGCTTGCCCTCGGAGCTGGCCAGGCGTTCCACGGCACCCCGCACGCCGATCGCGCCCACGGTGACCCCGCGCCGGTCGCGGATGGGCGCGGCGATCGACACCTCGCCCTCCACCAGCTCCTCGACCTCCCAGGCCCAGCCGCTGTCGCGTACCTCGACCAGCTGTTGCTCCAGGATGGCGGGGGAGGTGACGGTGTGGCGGGTGAACGTGGTCAGGGTCAGGGCCTCGCCCTCACCGGCGGTCGCGGGGTCCTCGTCCGGTACCGCCAAGGGGTCGAAGGCCATCAGGGCCTTGCCGATGGCGGTCGCGTGCAGCGGCAGGAGCGTGCCCACGTCCAGGGTCTGCGCCGAGGAGTCCGGTCGGAACACGTGGTGCACGATCAGCACCTGCCGTTTGTGCAGGGTGCCGATCCGCACGCTCTCGCCGCTGCGTGAGGCGAGGGTGTCCGCCCAGTTCAGGGCCCGTGTGCGCAGCTCGTTGCCGTCCAGGTAGCGCGTGCCGAGACTCAGCATGCCGCCGCCGAGGCGGTAGTGGCCGGACTCGGGGTCCTGTTCCACGAAGCCCACGTGCTGGAGGGTGCGCAGAATGCCCAGGGCGGTGCCCTTGGGCAGTTCGAGGGACCGGGAGATCTCCGCGAGGCTCAGCCCTCTGGCGCCGCTCGCCAGGAGGCGCAGGATGGCGGCCGCGCGTTCGATGGACTGGATTCTTCCCGGCATTGCGGTGCTACCACTCTCTAGTACGACAATGTCATACGCCGAATGCTACTACGCGTCGTGACGCGCACCACCCCCGGGCGACGTACTCGTTCCTGGGACCGGCACAGTGTAGCCGCGCCTATCGGCCCTGACCTGGTCGGGTGCCGCGGTCACAGCCCTGCGGCGGCCTTGGAGATCCGCTGCGCGGCCTCGGCGACGTCGCCGTCGGTGATGTCCAGGTGGACCACGAGGCGGATGCGCGATCCGCCGCCCAGCGCGGCCACCCCGTGGTCGGCGAAGGCGTCGACGTACTCCCCGGCCCTGCCCTCGGGAGTGTCCACCAGCACCATGTTGGTGGCCGCCGCGGCCGACAGCCCGGGCAGCTCGTCGATCCGGGCGGCCAGCAGCTCCGCGCGCTCGTGGTCGGCCACGACCCGCTCGCGGTGGTGGCGCAGGGCGTACAGCGCCCCGGCCGCGATGATCCCGGCCTGGCGCATCCCGGCGCCGAGCAGTTTGCGGCCCCGGCGGGCCCGCAGAACCGTGTCGGCGTCACCGGCCAGTGCGGAGCCCACGGGCGCGCCCAGCCCCTTGGAGAAGCACACCGAGACCGTGTCGAAGCCCTCGGCGACCCGGGCCGGTGCGGCGTCCAGAGCCGCGGCGGCGTTCCACAACCGGGCGCCGTCCAGGTGGGCACGCATGCCGTGGCGGTGCGCGAACCCCGTCACCCGGCGCTGCTCCGCCAACGGCACCACCCGGCCGGTGAAGGTGTTCTCCAGCCACAGCAGGGAGGGCTCGGCCCGGTGCACGTCGCCCTGTCGGGCGCCGGCGAACCAGGACTCCAACAGCGCGTCGGAGGGTGCCACGCCCTCGGAGAACGCGCGGGGCTGGACCCGTGACAGGACAGCCGAGGCACCCTGCTCGTCGCCGATGAGGTGGTGGTGCTCGTGGGCCCACACCTCGTCGCCGCTGCGCGTGGACACGTAGAGCCCGAGCTGGTTGGCCATGTGCCCGGAGGGGACGTACAGCGCCGCCTCCGTGCCCAGCAGTGCGGCGGTCTCCTCCTCCAGCTCCCGGACGGTCGGGTCCTCGCCGAAGACGTCGTCGCCGACCTCGGCCACGGCCATCGCCCGGCGCATGGCGGGAGTGGGGCGGGTGACGGTGTCCGAGCGCAGGTCGATCATGGCGGGCTCCTTCGCGTGGGGTGCCCAACGAACATAACCGGCGGCGGTCAGTCCCCGGTGACCCGGTCCAGGGCCCGTGAGAGGGAGTGCAGGGCCGCCAGCGCCTCCTGGGCCCCCTCCACGCCCATCTCGGCCACCAGCGCGTCGGCGAACCGGGCGTGGCCGGGGCCGATCCTGCGCACGGCGGCCAGCCCCGCGTCGGTGGGTCTGAGCAGTTTGGCCCGGCTGTGCGCGGGGTTGGGCCGGTACTCGCACAGGCCCTGCTCCACCAGCACGTCGGCGATGCGCTGGACGCTCTGGCGGGAGGTGCCGAACCGGCGGGCGATGGCGGAGACCGGCTGCGGTTCGGACAGGACCGCGCCCAGGACCTGCCACCGCGCGGCCGTCAGCCCGCCCGCGCGGGCCAGTTCCTCGGCCACGGCCAGGATCTGGCCGTTGAGGCGGAAGACGCCCATCGCGGTGCCGCTGAGCAGCGCGGCGTGGTCGGCCGCGGCGGAGGCCGTGCTCACGCCTCCTCCTGCAGGACCATGTACGCCGAGGCGTCGTGCTGGCCGAACAGCCGGTGCCAGGCGTCGACGATACGGGGCTGGTGCAGGTCCAGGCGCAGGAAGATCTCCCGGGCGAACTCCACCGGCGCTGTCGGATTGGCGGTGATGAGGTCGCCGTCGGTCACGGCGAGGTCGTGGCGGTAGCGGTCGGCGCCGGAGTAGCCGGTGGCCTGGAGGTACTCCGGGACCGCACTGGTGTGGTCCCGGTGGTCGAGCAGTCCCTCGCGGGCCAGGCCGGCGGTGGCACCGCAGATGGCGGCGACCGGCACGCCCGCGTCCAGGAAGATCCCGGCGGCGGACGCGAAGGGGGCCAGCGACTCGGGTTCGATGTCCCAGCCGGTGGAGCCCGGCAGGATCAGCATGGCGCTGGCGGTGGGCTTGAGGTCGGCCAGCGTGATGTCGGGCAGCACCGTGAGACCGCCCATCGTGGTGATCGGTGCGCCGCTGAGCCCGACGGTGACGACGTCGTAGCGCCCGGGCTGGCGCTGCCAGTCCCCGGCGCGGATCTGGGACACCGCGTGCCCGATCTCCCAGTCGGCGAGCTCGTCGTAGACGGCGAGGTGGACGGTGGTGGCGGTCTCTGTGCTCATGACAACAGTCTGTCAACACGACAACATGCTGTCAAGATTCTTCGATGGAACGACGGAGCAGTGCGCGGGGGATTCATGATTCCGGAGAGGCGGGAAGCGTGGGGGCATAATGGTCCAAGTGTCGACCCCCGCACCTTTTCGGGCATCACACAATTGCAAATACCCCACGGAGAAAACCTGAGAGGTTGGCCCCCTTGCCGAGTGGAACCGGTCGTCGCTTCTTCGTCGCCATCGGTGTCTCCAGGTACCGGAACCTCCCTGAGGAGCAGCAGTTGAGCAGGGTCGGCGCGGACGTGCGCGCCGTCCGTGACCTGTTCACCGGATTCGACTACGAGCCCGTTCTGGAGGGCATGGGCGGATACGAGAGCGCGAACGACATTCGCGAGAAGATCAGGCGCTGGGTCGCGGATGTGGACCTGAAAGAAGAGGATGTGGTCGTCCTCTATTTCGCCGGTCACGGGTTCGCGCCCGACCGCGACCGGCACTATCTGTGCTGCTGGGACACCATCGAGGGGAACCCGGCCTCGACCGCTCTGGCCACCGAGGACCTGGCGCGCATCCTGTGCGAGGGGCGGCTGCGGCGGCTCCTGGTCGTCCTGGACACCTGCTCCGCCGGAGCGGGCGCCGCCGACGCGGCCGGGATCGCGCTCAACACCCTCGCCTACCGCTTCACGTCTTCGCCGGGGTCGCCGACCTCAAGCAGGTGCGGGCCTTCTTCACCGACCCCGAGATCAGGGCGGCGGCCCGCGACCGGGTCCGTGCGCGGATCGGCCCCGACACGCGACTGGTCGTCGCGCACTCGCTGGGGACCGTGGTCGCCTACGAGGCCCTGTGCGGGTCGTCGGACACCCCGGGACTGGACCTGGTGACCCTGGGGTCGCCGTTGGGGATCGCCGGGCTCATCTTCGACCGCCTCGTGCCCGCGCCGGTCCGCGGCCAGGGGGTCCGGCCCCCGGCGGTGCGCGCGTGGACCAACGTCGCGGACCGGCGCGACGTGGTCGCACTGGTCAAGGAGTTGGAACCGCTCTTCGGCGGGATCGACGACGTGCCCGTGGACAACGGGCCGAAGGCGCACGACGCCGCGCCCTACCTCACGTCCGAGGAGGTCGGCCGGGCGGACCGACCGTCGTGATCGGGCCCCGGGGAGGGATCTCCCCGGGGCCCGACGTGCGAGAACGCCTGTGGCGCGGGGGTTGCGGGTGACGCGGGTCTCAGCGAAGTAACAGATGCGAACGCGCGGCTTCACAGAAGCTCACAAATGGTATTACCATTGCCGGTGTTCGTTTCCAGCGTGGGTCAGAGCCGTGAACGCGGCGGCCACCGCTCCACCGTCCACCGGAAGGCTCCGTCGTGGAGAACTTCGAGCCCGTCTACAGCACGGGTCCCCTCCTCGGGATCGCGGCGGGCGCCATCGCGCTCCTGCTCCTGTTGATCATCCGCTTCCGACTGCACGCGTTCGTCGCGCTCGTCCTGGTCAGCGTGCTGACCGCACTCGCCACCGGCATCCCGGTCTCCGGGGTGGTGCCCACCCTCCTGGACGGCTTCGGCGGCACCCTCGCCAACGTCGCCCTCCTGGTCGGCCTGGGCGTCATGATCGGGCGCCTGCTGGAGATCACCGGTGGCGCCGCCGTCCTGGCGAGTGCCCTGATCAGGCTCTTCGGCGAGAAGCGGGCACCGCTGGCCCTCGGTGTGGCCTCGCTGCTCTTCGGCTTCCCGATCTTTTTCGACGTCGGCCTCATCGTCATGCTGCCGATCGTCTTCAGCGTGGCCCGCCGCGTGGGCGGGTCCGTGCTCATGTACGCCCTGCCCACGGCCGGCGCGTTCGCGGTCATGCACGCCTTCGTCCCGCCGCACCCCGGGCCGGTCACCGCCGCCGTGGAGATCGGCGCCGACATGGGCCTGACCCTCCTGGTCGGCCTGGTCCTGGCCATCCCGACCTGGTACCTCTCCAGCTACCTGTTCGGCCTGTGGGCGGGCCGGCGGTTCGAGCTCCCCGTGCCCGACGACATCCTGGCCGACGGCACGGTCGAGCACGAGAACCCGCCGCACCTGGGCACCGTTCTCGGTCTCCTGCTGCTGCCGATGCTGCTGATCTTCGGCAACACCGGTACCTCCACCCTCGTCGCCACCGGTGCCGTCGCCGAGGACGCCCTGTGGGTGCAGATCCTCATGCTGCTGGGCCAGACGCCCATCGCCCTGCTCGTCACGCTGCTCGCCGCGATGGTCGTGCTGAGCAGCGGCCGCTTCAGCCGCGCGCGTGTGGAGGAGATCGTCGGCGGCGCGCTCGGCCCCGTGTGCGCCATCATCCTCATCACCGGCGCGGGCGGCATGTTCGGCGGCGTCCTGCGCACCAGCGGTATCGGCGAGGCGCTCGCCGGGACCCTGGAGTCGACCGGCCTGCCCGTGATCGTCGCGGCCTTCGTCATCGCCCTGGCCCTGCGCGTGGCCCAGGGGTCGGCGACCGTCGCCCTGACCACCACCGCCGGCCTGGTCGCGCCCGCCGTGCAGGCCAGCGCCGGCCTGTCCTCGATCGACCTGGCGCTGGTCGTCGTGGCCATCGCCTGTGGCGCCACCGCGTTCTCGCACGTGAACGACTCGGGCTTCTGGCTGGTCGGCCGCTTCCTGAACATGGACGTCAAGACCACGCTCAAGACCTGGACCGTCATGGAGACGCTCATCGGCTTCGTCGGCTTCGGCCTGGCCTTCGGCGTCAGCCTGGTCGTCTAGGTCATGACGGCCGCGGGGGAGTCCACCGGTCAGGCGGACGGCGCGTCGTTCGGCGGCGCGTCGTCCTCCAGGGCGGTGGACACCTCCGTGACGATGGAGCGCATCGCGGCCTCCGCGACGTCGGGGAGCCCGTCCCGAATGGCCTGGGCCACCGCCAGGTGCAGGCGCAGCGCCTCCGGGCGCGGCGTGAGCGGCATCAGGTGGTAGGAGGTCCGCCCGACCAGGACCTCCGCGACCACCTGGGCCAGTCCGGCGAACATCTCGTTCCCGGACAGTTCGAGGATGCGGCGGTGGAAGGCGATGTCCAGTTCGAGGAAGGCCTCCAGGTCGCCCGCGCGGCCGGTGGCGGCCATCTGCTCGGCCACCACGGCCAGCCGGGCCCGCTCCTCGGCGTCTCCGTGGCGGGCGGACAGGGCGGCGGCCGCCGGTTCCACGGCGGCCCGCAGTTCGTTGAGGGAGCGCAGCTGGTCCATCCGGCCGTCACCGGCCAGCCGCCAGCGGATCAGCTGGGGGTCGAAGATGTTCCACTCGCGGCGGGGGCGCACGCGGATGCCGGTACGGGGGCGGCTGACCACGAGCCGCATCGACTCCATGACCCGGACGGCCTCGCGTGCCACCGTGCGGGAGACGCCGAAGTCCTGTTCCAGCCCCTGGAGGGTGAAGGTGTGGCCAACGGCGTACTCGTCCCCGGCGATGGCGGGCCCGAGCACCGCCAGCACCCGGTTGTGCAGCGTGCGGTGGTCTGTCGCCATCGTTCCAGTGCTCCTGTCGGCTCCGTCCTCGACCGATTCCGGCCAGTCGTCAGCCTGAAGCCTAGCCCGAAAGATTGATATCACTATTAGTGGTGCCCGTCGCACACAGGCGCTCGGGTCCACGACACGGAGAGACCATGCACTTTGTCTTCATGGGCGTCGCGGGTAGTGGGAAGACGACCGTGGCCCACAGCGTGGCCGGACGGCTCGGCCTGCCCTTCGCCGAGGCCGACGCCTTCCACCCCCGGGCCAGCATCGACAAGATGGCGGCGGGCGTGCCGCTGACCGACGCCGACCGCTGGCCGTGGCTGCGCGAGCTGGCCGCCTGGATCGCCGGGCACGACGCCCGGGGGGAGCACTCGGTGATGGCCTGTTCCGCGCTCCGGCGCGACTACCGCGACGTCCTGCGCGGCGGCGTTCCGGGTGTGCACTTCCTGCACATGGACGGCCCCGAGGACGTGATCCTCGACCGCATCGCCGCGCGCCCGGACCACTTCATGCCGCCCGCACTGCTGCGCTCGCAGTTGGACACCCTGGAACCGTTGCAGCCCGGCGAGGAGGGCGCGGTGTTCGACGTGCGCCAGGACGTGGACACCCTGGTCGAGCGGGCCCTCGGATACGTCGAGCAGCGGCTGGGGCCGGCGTTCGCCTGAGTCCCGGCCGGCGGCGACGCTCCGCATGGTGGAACGATTTCGTTACGTGTGTGCCGTGATGGGCGACTTGTGTGAGGACGGCCGACACGCGACCCTGGTCGGCATGCACGAAACCGTTTCGTCCCCCGCCCCGACCCACGCGGAGGTTCAGACCGACCAGGCCGAGACCGACGCCGCCCGGACCGACGCCGCTCAGGGCGGCACCGCCCAGGACGGTGGTGTCCGGGCGGACAAGCCCGGGAGGGCCGACGCCGCCCGGCGCGCCGCGCTCCGGATGCGGGACGGCCTCGCCTCGCTGCCCCGCGTCGACGCCGGGCGGCTCTTCGCCTCGCGCCGCGCCGGGCAGCGGCCGCCTGCGGACGTGACGCAGACCGCCGGCGTGCTCCTCGCCGCCCTTCCGGTGGGTGCGCTCCAGGCCTACATGGTGTGGTCCGTCCTGGACTCCGGTGTCCCGGACCGCTTCCTGGCGCCCATGTGGACCCTGGTGGTCGGCGCGGCCGTCGTGGGCGCCGCCCTGGCCGGCGCGGCCGTCCCCGTGCGCCGGGCCGTGCCCGCGCCGTGGTGGGCCGCCCGCGTCCTGTCCGGGGTAGCGCTGCTCGGGGCCGCCGCCGCCCTGCGGCTGGCCGCCCAGATGGCCGACACGCCCCTGATGCTGGCCGGCTTCCTCTCGGCCATGCTCGCCATCACGGCCAACATCGCCCTGTGGAGCACCCAGGTGCGCCGCTGGTGCGGGGCGGGTTCCTGAGGGCCTGCGCTTCCGCTCCCGTCGGCGGGCGCGGAACCAACATCGCCCCGCGGACCGCCACCGCGCCGCGTGGCGGGTGGTGGTCTCGGCGCACTCCCTACCGGAGGGGCGGCCGCCCCTCCGGTCCGCCGTCGGAAGCCAGCCGACCGGCGATCTCGACCGCCATGCCGTCCACGTCCTCCCAATCGCGGAAATCCCCTTCGGGCAACAGTTCGCGGCCGGCGGGCAGGCTCCGGATCGCACGTTCGGCCAGAGTCAGCCCCGACGGGTCCACCGCCCCGAAGAACACCCGGTGGCCGACCGGGCCGATGGCGTCGACGAGTTCGGGAAGCTCCTTGGGTTCGCTGGCCTGACGCAGGTCGCCGCCGTCGTCGGTGCGCTGCGCGCTGACCGGTCCGCTGCTGAAGAGCCACACCGGGCGGGAGGCCAGTAGGTCGCGGTTGTCCAGGACGAACTTCTTGGCGGCGGCGTTCCAGTGCGTGAAATAGACACTGCTGCCGACCACGAAGGCGTCGTACTCCGACACGTCCGAGACCGCGCGCACCGGCCGAACGTCGACGGCGTGCCCGTCGCGCGCCAGGCCGGTGCCGATGCGTTCGGCGATCCCGGCCGTGGCGCCGTGTTTGCTCGCATACGCGACGAGAATCCTCATCACTCCACCTCCCGTACCGGGCGGTCCGGCGTACGGTCACGGGCGTCGGCGCCGACCAGCGTGGCGATGAGCCCGGCGAAGGCGACGGCGACCTGGGCCGCCCGCTCCCGCGGCGCCCAGGGCTCCGGCTCACGCCGGGGCGGCCGTCCTGGGCGCGCCGCGCCCGCTCGCCCGGATGCCCACATGCCAGCCCCCCCCGGTGGTGCGTGGCGTCCATCGTCCTGTCCGGACACCGTACGCGGACGGGTCATGCCTGGTGAAGGGACCAAGGGCGACCGTGGAGAGGCCGTGTGTCGCGTCGGGAGGCGCCGAACGGCGCGGCGGGCGGTTCCGGCCGTGTCAGGACCCGCCCGCCCGGGAGTACTCACCCGGTTCCGTGGGCCCTCCTACTCGTCCTCGTCCCCGTCGTCCTCCTCGGCGCCGTCGGCGATGACGTGCAGCCGTGCCAGGTGCTCGCTCTCGTCCTCCCCGTGGCGGGTGACGTACAGTTCGCGCGCCTCGTCGGCGATGTCGGCGGTCTCGTCCTCGAACCCGTAGTCGACGAGGTCGTCGAGCAGGTCCAGTGTGCGGTGGAGGATGTCGCCGTCGTCCTCCTCCTCGTCCTCGGTGGCCGGGACGTGGTCGACGACGGCGGCGAGGGTCGCGGCCCTGGCCTCCTCGACAACGCTCTCGGAACCCGCCGCGGCGGTCAGGCGGATACGGGTGATGGGGTCCTCGTCGGCCACGAGCATGAGCTGCTCGGCCAGCCAGGAGGTCTCCTGGCCTTCCAGGAACGCGGTCAGGTCCGCGTCGTCAAGGGGAGTGGTCATTGCCAGATCATAGGACGCTTCCGGCCCTGGCGCGCAGGGGTGGGAGGGGGTTGGTGTGACGAATGGGAGAGAAATCATCCGATCGCGCCATTCATCCTATGAGCCGATGAAAAGAGGTTTCTGCGCGTGCGCGGAAAGTGACGGGGGTATCGCCTGGCAGGTGGTACGTGATATAGCCGCTCAGTTGGACACCATGTCGGGAAACGCGACCTATGGATCCCGGCACAGAACTGAAACGGTTGTATTAATACCCAGTCGTCTACCTTCACACCGGCGCCGAGTTCGGTCTAGGGTCCACTCAATCGACGAGGGCCACACCCCCGCCCCCCATTGAGGTGGACCATGCTCAGGAAGTCATCCCGAAAGCCGATCGCCCTGCTGGCGGCGGCTACCTCACTCGCGCTGGTGGCGACAGCGTGCGCCGAGAGTACGCGCGAAGGGGGTGGCGGTGCCGACGCCTCCGAACCCTTCGTGTTCGCGGCCGCAGGCAGCATCAGCACCCTGGACCCCTTCCTCACCAGCGATGGTGAGACCTACCGCTACAGCCGTCAGGTCTTCGAGACCCTGCTGCGCCACGAGTCGGGCGGCAGCGAGATCGTCGGCGGACTCGCCGAGGACTGGGAGCAGTCCGAGGACGGAACCGAATGGACGTTCCACCTCCGTGAGAACGTGCAGTTCCACGACGGCGACCCCCTGGACGCCGAAGCCGTCTGCGCGAATTTCGACCGCTGGCACAACCTCACCGGCGGTTACCAGAGTTCCAACAACTCCTACTACTGGCAGTCGGTGTTCGGCGGCTTCGCGGAGAACGAGGACGAGGACATCCCCGACTCGCGGTACGTTTCCTGCGAGGCCCAGGACGAGCTGACCCCGGTCATCACCATCACGGAATACTCCTCGATCTTCCCCGGCGGATTCAGCCTCGCGGCGTTCGGCCTCATGAGCCCGTCCACCCTGGAGGCCATCGCCGACCAGGAGGTCACCGGCGAGGAGGGCAACTTCACGCTCCCCGAGTACAGCCAGGTCGCCGGGACCGTGGCCGGGACCGGGCCCTTCACCGTGGAGGAGTGGGACCAGGACCAGGACGAGGTCACCCTGCAGCGCTTCGACGACTACTGGGGCGAGCCCGCGGGCTTCGAGACCATGATCCTGCGCGCCATCCCCGACGAGACGGCCCGCCGCCAGGCCCTGGAGGCCGGCGACATCCACGGGTACGACCTCGTCGCCCCCGCCGACGTGGAACCGCTGGAGGCCGCCGGCTTCCAGGTGCCCACGCGCGACGTCTTCAACGTCCTGTACATGGCCTACCAGCAGGAGGCGAACGAGGCGCTCGCCGACCTGGAGGTGCGCCAGGCCCTGGCGCACGCCGTCGACCGCCAGCGCATCGTCGACACGATCCTGCCCGCCGGCGGCGAGGTGGCCACGCAGTTCCACCCCGACACCCTCGACGGCTGGTCGCCGGACGTGCAGACCTACGACTACGACCCCGAACTGGCCGAGGAGATGCTCGCCGACGCCGGCCAGGAGGACCTGACGGTCGAGTTCTGCTACCCGTCCGACGTCACCCGCCCCTACATGCCCGCGCCGCGCGACATCTTCGACGTCATCTCCGCGGACCTGGAAGCGGTCGGCGTGACCGTGGAGCCGGTCACCTACGAGTGGGCCGACTACATCCCGCGGACCAACTCCGGCGAGTGCCCGATGTACCTGCTCGGCTGGACCGGTGACTACAACGACGCCTACAACTTCATCGGCACCTGGTTCTCCGGCTACAACAGCGAGTTCGGCTTCCGCGACGAGGACCTGTTCGAGGCCATGGAGGAGGCGAGCGGCAACCCCGACGACGCGGAGCGCACCGCCGCCTACCAGGAGCTGAACAACCAGATCATGGACATCCTGCCGGGGCTGCCCATCTCCAGCTCCCCGCCGTCCATCGCCTTCGCCGAGAACGTCAACCCGCCCGCGGTCAGTCCGCTGACCCAGGAGAACTTCTCCGAAGCCTCCTGGAAGTAGGGCGTTCCACCCCTCAGGGGAGGGCCCGGCCGGTCACCACGCGACGGCCGGGCCCGCACCCTGCACGCGGACCTGCGCGTGCCACCCGGCCCCGGGCCATCCCCGCGGACGCCGGGCCGAACCACCACCCTCCCCGACGCCACCCGCCCCATCCCGGCGGGGTGTCCGCGTCACATCGTTCTCACCACTGACGAAAGGCGGCGAAGGTGCTGCGATTCATCGTCAGGCGAGTTCTCCAGCTGATCCCGACCCTGGTCGGACTCTCGATCCTGCTGTTCGTCTGGCTGCAACGGCTCCCGGGCGGTCCGGAGTACGCCCTCCTCCCCGACGACGCGACCGACCAGCAGCGCGCCTCGCTCCGGCGCTCGCTGGGGCTGGACGAACCGCTCACCGTCCAGTACCTGTCCTTCCTGCGCCGCATCCTCCAGGGAGACCTGGGCACCTCCATCACCACCGGGCGGCCGGTCCTGGAGGAGTTCCTGACCCGCTTCCCCGCCACGTTCGAACTCGCCGTGTCGGCCATGCTCATCGCCGTCGCCGTCGGCCTGCCGCTGGGCTACCTGGCCGCCCGCCGCCGCGGGACCGTACTGGACTTCGCGGCCGTCGGCGGCTCCCTGGTCGGCATCTGCACACCGGTGTTCTTCCTGGCGTTCATCCTCAAGGTCGTCTTCGCCGAACGGCTCGGGATGTTCCCCTCGGCCTTCCGCCTCTCCCCGGGACTGAGCCGCACCAACCTCAGCGGTTTCGCCGTCCTGGACGGCCTGCGCACCGGGGAGTGGGACGTGGTCGCCGACGCGCTCGCCCACCTGGTGCTGCCGGGCCTGGCCCTGGCCTCCATCCCCCTCGCGGTCATCGTCCGCATGACCCGGGCCAGCGTGCTGGAGGTGCTGGAGGAGGACTACGTGCGCACCGCCGACGCCAAGGGCCTGCACCGCAACACCGTGCGCACAAGACACGTCATGCGCAACGCGATGCTGCCGGTGGTGACCGCCATCGGGCTGCTCACCGGCAGCCTCTTCGCCGGGGCGGTCCTCACCGAGAGCGTGTTCGCCTTCCCCGGGATCGGGTCGTTCATCTACGCGGCCACACAGGACCGCGACTACCCCGTGCTCACCGGGTTCATCCTGATCATCGCCACCGTCTACGTGTTCATCAACCTGCTCGTGGACATCTCCTACAGCCTCCTCGACCCGAGAGTGCGGGCCCAGTGATGACGACGCCACCGAGTCCTCAGAACCCCGCCGGCACCGGTACGAAGAGCGGGGACGCGCCCCTGCTGGGCCGCAAGGCCGCCAAGGTCGACCGGCTCGCCGAGCTCATGGGCGAACGCCGCGACGACGGCCACGGCGCCGGGGTCTGGCGCGAGGCCCTCACGCGCATGCGCCGCAGCCCCATGGCGATCTCCGGCGCCGCCATCGTCACGGTGTTCATCCTCGTGGCGCTCTTCTCACCGCTCATCGCCCCCTACAGCCCGACCGCGCAGACGTGGGGCGGGGAGGTCTTCCCCAACCGCAACGTCTTCGTCGGACCACGCGCGGAGAACCTCCTGGGGCTGGACAACCTCGGCCGCGACCAGTTCTCCCGCATGGTGATCGGAGCCAGGCAGACCCTGCTGGTCGGCGTGGTCGCCACCCTCGTCGGGTTCTGCGTCGGCGCCCTGCTGGGCGGTTCGGCGGGCGCCGCGGCGACCCTCGGCGGCACCTGGGGGCGCTGGCTCGACAACGTGGTCATGCGCGTCATCGACATGATGCTGGCGCTGCCCACCCTGCTGCTGGCCGTCACCGTCGCCGCGCTCATCGGCCCCAGCCTGACCACGGTCATGATCGCGGTCGGCGTCGCCCAGATCCCGATCTTCGCCCGCCTGTTGCGCGGCGCCATGATCTCCCAGGGCTCACGCGACTACGTGCTGGCCGCCCAGGCGCTGGGCGTGCGCAAGCGCCGCATCGCCCTGGCGCACATCCTGCCCAACTCCATGGGCCCGGTGATCGTCCAGAGCACCCTCACCCTGGCCACCGCCATCATCGACGCCGCGGCCCTGTCCTACCTGGGCCTGGGCAACCCGGACCCGGCCTTCCCCGAGTGGGGCACGATGCTCGCCGACGCCCAGCGGTTCCTGTCCAGCGCGCCGTCGCTGGCCGTGTACCCCGCGCTGGCCATCATCGTCACCGCCCTGGGCTTCACCCTGCTGGGTGAGGCGATGCGGGAGGCCCTCGACCCGAAGGTGAGGAAATGACCATGAGTTCCAGCACGCCGCTGCTGACGGTGGACGAGCTGTCCGTGGTGTTCCACCGCCGGGGGTCGGACGACGTCCGTGCCGTGGACGGGGTCTCCTTCACCCTGGAGGAGGGGCGGGTCACCGGCCTGGTCGGCGAGTCCGGCTGCGGCAAGAGCGTCACCTCGCTCGCCCTGATGGGACTGCTGCCCTCCCGCGGGCTCACGGTCGGCGGGTCCGCCCGCATGCGGCTGCCCGACGGCGAGACCGACCTGCTCGCCCTGTCCCCGCGCCGGATGCGCGACCTGAGGGGCGCGCAGCTGGCGATGATCTTCCAGGACCCGCTCAGCTCGCTCAACCCCGTCATCCCCATCGGCCTCCAGGTCACCGAGATCCTGCGCCGGCACCGCGGGATGCGGGGCGCCACCGCCCGCCGGGAGGCCGCCGACCTGCTGCACCGGGTGGGCATCCCCGACCCGACGCGGCGGCTCCGGGAGTACCCGCACCAGCTCTCCGGCGGGATGCGCCAGCGCGCCCTCATCGCGATGGCGGTGGCCTGCCGGCCTAAGCTGATGATCGCCGACGAGCCCACCACCGCGCTGGACGTGACCATCCAGGCCCAGATCCTGGAGCTGCTCCGCGACCTGGTCGTCGAAGAGGGCACGGCCCTGCTGATGATCACGCACGACCTGGGCGTGGTGGCGGGCCTGTGCGACGACATCAACGTGCTCTACGCGGGGCGGGCGGTGGAGGCGGCGCCCCGGGGCCCGCTCTTCGCCGAACCCACCCACCCGTACACGGTCGGGCTGCTGGGCTCCGTGCCGCGCCTGGACGCGCCGCGCGGCGAGCCGCTCACGCCCGTGCGGGGGTCGGTCAACGACAACATCGCCTGGACGGACGGGTGCGCGTTCGCGCCCCGGTGCGACCACTACACGATGGAGTGCCTGCAGGGGGCGCCCGAGCTCGTGCACGCGTCCGGGGAGCACACGCACCGGTGCGTGAACCCGCTCGAGCACGCGCGGGCGGCGGCGGACCGCACCGAACTGGAGAGCCCGGCCTCGGTCGGCGACGAGGAGGCACGCGGATGAGCCTGCTGGAGATCAAGGACCTCAAGGTCCACTTCCCGATCAAGCGCGGTGTGGTCTTCGACCGCACGGTCGGGCACGTGCGGGCGGTGGACGGGGTCAGCCTCACCATCGAACGCGGGCAGACCTACGGACTGGTCGGGGAGTCGGGCTGCGGCAAGACCACCCTCGGCCGGGCCGTGCTGCGGCTGGTCGACATCACCGAGGGCCAGGTGTGGTTCGGCGACCGGGACCTGGCGGGCCTGGACACCGAGACGATGCGCCATCAGCGCCGCAACCTGCAGATGGTCTTCCAGGATCCGCTGGGCAGCCTCAACCCGCGCCAGAACATCGGGACCATCCTGTTGGAGGGGCTCCAGGCGCACGGCATCGGCGGCCCGGGGACCGACCAGGACATGAGCCCGAAGGAACGCCGCGCCCGCACGCTCCAGGACCAGCGGGCCCGCGTGGTGGACGCGCTGGAGCGCGTGGGGCTCTCGGCCAAGGCGCTCACCCGCTACCCGCACGAGTTCTCCGGCGGCCAGCGCCAGCGCATCGGGATCGCCCGGGCCCTGGTGCTGCGCCCCGACCTGATCATCTGCGACGAGCCGGTGTCGGCGCTGGACGTGTCGATCCAGGCGCAGGTGCTCAACCTCCTGGAAGGGCTCCAGGAGGAACTCGGCCTCACCTACCTGGTCATCGCGCACGACCTCGCGGTCGTGCGGCACGTCAGCGACGTGGTCGGCGTGATGTACCTGGGCTCGCTCGTGGAGGAGGCCTCCGGGGACGACCTGTACGAGACGCCGATGCACCCCTACACGCGCTCCCTGATGTCGGCCGTGCCGGTCCCGGACCCGAAGGTGGAGGACGCCCGCGAACGCATCCTGCTGGCGGGCGACCTGCCCTCCCCGGCCGCCCCGCCCCCGGGATGCCGCTTCCACACCCGGTGCCCGTGGCGCCAGGAGGAGCGGTGCGACACCGAGCGTCCGGAGCTGCGCACGATCAGGGGGACGCACAAGGTGGCCTGCCACTACGCCGAGCAGATCCTGTCCGGCGAGATCGGCCCGAGGGAGGAGTACGCCGAGCGCATCGTGCACGGCACCGGCACCGCGTGAGGGGACCGGCGGGCCGGACGGCGGGCGGGGACCGCGCCGGATGACATCCGTCATCCCGTGTGCGACCGATTCTCACGGCCGGACGGTGACAGCCGCGGCGGGTATCACGGTCGGCGCGTGGCACCGGCGGCGGGTGCCGGTCGAGGCGGGCCGTTACCGGTGGCTGCACGTCCCCGTGTTCGCCCTGTCGGTCCCCTTCTCCCTGACCTTGGCCTCCGTCACGCTGTGGGGGCTGTTGGCCTCGTCTTTCTGACACTGGGTGACCGTCTCCCGCCTCTGTGTGGGCGGTGGGTCTCATTTCGGTGACCTGTCGCAGGTGTGACTACTGCTCCATGTGGGAATGAGGATAGGTTTTCCCCGTCCCGACCACAGGTGGCCAGGTGCCCCGCTCGCCTCGGCATCACAACAAGCAGGAGTCCCCCTGTGAGCATCTCCTTCGACGCGGGCACCGTCTGTGCCCGCTTCATGACCGGTACCGCCATCGTGGCGACCGCCGTCCTCGGCGGTTCCGCCCTGGCGTCCGCCGCTCCCGCCCCCCTCGCCCCTCCCGGTGACAACGGCACGGTGAAGATCCACTCGCCGAGCACCCCCGAGGAGGACAACCGGAACGTGCCCAAGGTCTGCGACTTCCAGATCGTGGCCTTCGGGTTCGACGCCGTCGAGGAGGTGACCTGGGAGATCGTGGCCCAGGGCGGCGGCAACCCGCACGACGCCGAGCCGGTGCTCGACGGCACCCTCGTCCTGGACGACGAGGGGGAGGGCAGCACCGAACTCCTCGACCTGGAGAACGGCCACTACCACCTGAACTGGACCTTCGAGGGCGAGAACGGCGAGGCCAAGCAGAAGGTCTTCAAGGTCGTGTGCGAGGACGAGGAGCCGGAGCCTTCCGAGGAGCCGTCGGAGCAGCCCTCCGAGGAGCCGTCCGAAGAGCCGTCGGAGCAGCCCTCCGAGGAGCCGACCGAGGAGCCCACCACCGACCCGACGGAGCCGGGCACCGAGCCCTCCGAGGAGCCGTCGGAGCCGACGGACGAGTCCTCCGACCCGGCCGAGACCGATGCTCCCACGGTTCCGGCCGACGAGAGCGGCACCCCCGGCGGCCTCCCCGTGACCGGTTCGGCCCTGGCCGCCCTGGTGGCGGCGGGAGCCGTCGCGGTCGCCGGTGGCGGCGCGGCGGTGTTCTACACCCGTAAGCGTCGCGACACCTCCGCCGACGACGACGGTTCCGCCGAGGGCTAGTCCCCGGGACCCGGCCTGAGGGGGGCGGCGCCGTCCGGCGCCGCCCCCCTTACCGTTCCCGCAGGGCCCGGCACACCCGCAGCAGGCGCTCGCGCAGAACGGCGCCGCGCTCGGCGAAGGCGCTCTGAGCCGCCATGTACTCGGCCTTGCCCTCCGCCGTCTCGATGCGGACCGGCGGATAGCCCCAGTCGGCCAGGTCGTAGGGCGAGGCCCGCATGTCCAGCACGCGGATGTCCTTCGACAGCTCGAAGCAGTCCACCACCAGCTCGGACGGTACGGCCGGGGCGAGCTTGTAGGCCCACTTGTACAGGTCCATGTTGGCGTGCAGGCACCCGGGCTGGTCCAGGTCGGCCTGGGTCTCGCGGGTGGGCCGCAGGGTGTTGCGCGGCCTGGCGGGCTCGGTGAAGAAGCGGTACGCGTCGAAGTGCGAGCACTGGATGCGGTGCGACTCCACCACCCGGTCCGTGCCCTCGTGCCCCAGTCGCAGCGGCACCTGGCCGTGGCGGACCTCCGTGGTCCGGTAGACCATCGCCCACTCGTGCAGGCCGAAACAGCCCAGGTGCGCCGGTCGGGAGGCCACCGACTCCAGCAGCCTCTCGACGAATCCCAGCACCGGCCGCGCGTCGGCGAAGGCCGCCGCGTCCAGCGCGACCGCGCCGTCGGCCTCGGTGTAGAACCGCTCCTCCAGCCGGGCGCGGGCGCCCTCCCCCAGCAGGGCCGTGCCCACACCGGGGTGCCACCTGCGCAGCTGGGACGGTTTGAGGTTGTAGTAGGTGAAGAGGAAGTCCTCCACCGGATGGCGCTCGCCCTCCCGGCGCCGCCTCAGGTGGTCGGCGACCAGTGCGTCCACGCGAGCCTCGTGCCGGCCGGCGCGTTCCCGCCACTCGGTCTCGGCGAGCGCGTTCCTGGTGATCGTCACGGCCCCCAGGGTAGGCGTCGCGCGGCCCCGGCCGGACCCCGTGCCCCGGAGCCGCACCCGGTCCGAGGACAGGGGACGCCCACGCCGGTCAGCGTCAGTTCGACTGCTGGACGGGCAGGTGGCGTCCCAGGTAGCCGATGTAGACGCGGTTGGTCGTGCCGGGCCCCAGGTGCGGATAGAAGTACAGCCGGGGGCAGATCCCGTACTCGATGTCCAGCTTGATGTGCGCGTACATGGGGACGCGTCCGCTCGGCTCCACCTCGGTGGGTACGCGGAACAGCCGCTTCTCGTTGAGCTTGCCCCGGTTGCGCACGTAGTCCGACTCCTGGGAGGCCAGCCGCTTGACCGGGATGACCTGGTAGCCGTCCGGGGTCTCCCGCAGGTAGGAGTGGAAGCCCAGTCCGCTGCCGGGGTTGTCGAACTGGTAGCGGGCGTAGTCGTTCAGGGCCAGCAGCGCCTCCCACGCGCGGGTGACCCACAGGGTCTCCTTGCGGCTGTCCTCCAGCTCGTGCACCGTGTCGTGGTCCTCGATGGTGAAGAACAGGTGCGGCAGGGCGCTGCCGTCGGTGATGCGGTCCAGCAGCTCGCGCACGGTCACCGGCGGGCGCTGCTGCGGGTCGCGGGGGGCAGGGGTGGCGGCCAGCCGGAACAGGCCCTCCTCGCGGATGCGCTCGCGCAGCCAGCGCGCCTCGAATCGCGCGGCGCGCAGCTGTTCGCGGGCCGTCTCGACCTCCTCGGCGAGGTCGGCGGTCTCGGCCAGCAGCTCCTGGCGCTCCTCGGACAGCTCCGCGATCCGCGTGCTCTGGCGTTTGACCTCCTCGCGCAGCCGCTGGGTGAGCTGTTCCTGCGCGTCGCGCTCGTGGACCGAGGCGAGGCCGCCGGCGGCCGTGTCCCCGGAGGGGTGGCGTGCGGAGGGTATGCGGCCGTGGCCGCCGTTGCCGTTCGTGCCGCCGTTGCGGCCCGGAGCGCCGGACGGTCCGCGGTCGGCGCGGCTCAGTGCCCGCAGGCGCAGGTCCGTCGTCTCCTCGGCCAACAGCGCGTCCACCGCGGCCAGCGGAGGGGGCAGGCCCGCCTCCAGCGCGGTCTCGCGCACCCGCCGGGAGAGCGCGGCGCCCACCCAGTTGCGGATGCGGTCGCCTTCGCGTGCGGTGTCGAGCGTCGCGGGGCTCATCCGGGGATGGCGCGGGTGGTCGCTCTCGTCCGCCACGTCCACGCCCGGTAAGAACGTACGGACGCCGCCCGTGGGGATGTCCAGGCCCCGGGGGAGCAGGGCGCCCACGCGCTCGAGGGCGGCGGCGTCGAGTACGTACCCGGCGCACATGCCCGTGGACCGGGCCAGTGCGCCCGCCATCGCCTCGCGCCAGCCGGCGACGGTGACGTCGCGGGGCGTGCCCGTGGCCACCACGGCCAGGCGGCGGTCGGGCGCGCGGATCGCCGACACCAGCGTGTCCACCAGCGCGTCGTCGCGACCGCGCACGATCCGCGGTCCGGCGGGGAGCGGTTGGGCGCCGTCACGCGCGGCGACCTCCTGCAGGAGCATCCGCGCGGCCTCGGGCGGCATCACGTCCAGGCGCGGGTGGTCGGCCGGGGACTCCTCGCGCGGCGCGGGGTCGACCGTCATGTCGATCCACAGGTGCTGTCCGGGGGAGAGCTCGGGGTCGACGACCACCGAGGCGATGGTCCGCCACACGCCGTCCGGCTTGTCGGACTCGGTCGTGAGCCGGAGGAAGGTCAGCCCCTCCTCTGGATTGTCGTGCCGTACGACGAGGGCACGGGAGCGGTTGCTCAGCTCGTAGTGGCCCGAGCGGGTGAAGTCCACGCGGGCGCCCGAGTTGCCGCGCTTGCTCAACCAGCGCGAGAAGACCGCAGACGCCGCGGCGACGAGGTCGCCGTCGTCCTCCGGGACCGAGGCGAGCGTGCGGTACACAAGCGGCAATGAGCACCCCTGGACGTTGTCGGCGGACCGTGGTCGGGCCCGTTTGTGCTGGCCGAACCCTCATCCACCACTCTGGATGAAGGACAGCGCTCACGCCAGTCGGTTGACCCGAACAACCTGTGCGCGTCTTCGGGTGACGCCACCGCCCCGCGGCGGTGACCACGGGGCACGTGACCGGTGACGCCCCCGGTCGGATGCCCCCCGCGTGCCGCAGGCCCTGCGCCAGAGTGGCCAACTCCCGCTCCGAGGTTGGCAATCGTGGACAAAGCGGCCCCCGGCCGCGGGGGCTAGCGTCACTGCCATGACTACGCGCCCGTTCTGGCTGGCCGGCACCGCCGCGACCGGCGACACCGAGATGACCGTCGTCAACCCCTACACGGGGCGGACCGCGGGTACGGTCGCCGTACCCTCCGTCGCCCAGATCGAGGAGGCCGTCGCCGCGGCCCACGCGGTCTCCCCGGAGGCCGCGGCCCTGCCCGCGCACGTGCGGGCCGACGCGCTCGACCACGTCTCCCGGCGCCTGGCCGAACGCGCCGAGGAGATCGCCCAGACCATCACCGCCGAGAGCGGAAAGCCGATCAAGTGGGCGCGGGCCGAGGCGGGCCGCGCGGTCTCGGTCTTCCGGTGGGCGGCCGAGGAGTCCCGACGCGACAGCGGCGAGCTCCAGCGCCTGGACACCGACCCCGGCGGCACCGGTCGCATGGCGCTGGTGCGCCGCGTGCCCCAGGGCCCGGTGCTGGGCATCTCCCCGTTCAACTTCCCGCTCAACCTGGTGGCGCACAAGATCGCCCCGGCCATCGCGGTCGGCGCGCCCATCATCCTCAAGCCCGCGCCCGCGACGCCGATGACCGCCCTGATCCTCGGGGAGATCATCGCGGAGACCGCCCTGCCCGGCGGCATGGTGTCGGTCCTGCCGATGCCCAACGACCGCGCCGCCGCGCTGCTCACCGACGAGCGCCTCCCGGTCATCTCCTTCACCGGCGGCCAGTTCGGGTGGGAGCTCCAGAAGCTCGCCCCGCACAAGCACGTCACCCTGGAGCTGGGCGGCAACGCCGCCGCCGTCGTGCTCGACGACGCCGACCTGTACTGGGCGGCCGGGCGCGTGGCGCTGTTCGGCAACAACCAGGCGGGCCAGGTGTGCATCGGCGTCCAGCGCGTCGTGGTCACCGACGCCGTCCACGACGAGTTCGTCTCCCGCCTGGTGGACGCGGTCGAGGCGCTCGGTGTGGGCGACCCCGCCGACCCCGCCACGGACGTGGGCCCCCTGGTCGACGAGGGCGCGGCCGTTCGCGTGGCCGCGTGGATCGACGAGGCCGTCGCCGCGGGCGCCAAGCTGCGGACCGGCGGTACGCGCGACGGCGTCACCGTGGCGCCCACCGTCCTCACCGACGTGCCCGCCGACGCCAAGGTCGTGCGCGAGGAGGTGTTCGGCCCCGTGCTGGTGGTGCAGCGGGTGTCGGGCACCGACGAGGCCTTCGCCACCGTCAACGACAGTGACTTCGGCCTCCAGGCGGGCGTGTTCACCCGGGACCTGCGGACCGCGTTCCGGGCCCACCGCGAACTGGAGGTCGGCGGCGTGATCATCGGCGACGTGCCGACCTTCCGCGCCGACCAGATGCCCTACGGCGGTGTCGGCAAGTCGGGCGTGGGCAAGGAGGGCGTGCGCGCGGCGATGACCGACCTGACCTACGAGCGGGTCCTGGTGCTCACCGGGATCGACCTGTAGGCCCGGGAGCCGCCGGCCCCTCAGGTGCGCTCCCTCCTCGGGAGCGCACCTGTCCGGTCCTTCAGAACCCCGCCGGCGCCCTCGCGCCGCTCGCTCGGCCGGGCGCGCCCGGCCGAGCGGCCTACAGGCGTTCGGCGTGCTCGAACACGCGATGGGCCGCGGACCCGAGCCGCGGCCCGTACTGCGTGCTCCTGTCGCTCGCGTACTTGAAGCTCACGACCGAGGAGATCGTGCCGCGGCCCGTCCCCGTGTCGAAACCGGAGAACCACGGGCCGCCGCTGGAGCCCTGGGTCATCGTGCAGCCGACGCCGTTGGCGGTCGTGCCGCCGGTGTCGGGCGTGGTCCGGCCCGAGCAGTAGTGCAGGTCACGACCGTCGAACGGGGAGGCGGCCGGGTACCCGAACGTGTACACCTGCACGCCGTCGCGCACGCGCTCCTCGGTCCAGGTGTCGAACGCGATCCGCTGTGCGCCGACGGCCTCCTGCACGGTCCGGCCGTCCCGGGTGTTGAGCACCGCCATGGCGAAGTCGTAGCTGTCGTCGGCCTCGCGGTCCCAGCGCGGCGCGACCAGCAGGTCGCGCGCGGTGTAGCGGCCGTGCGGGGACGCGCCGTCGGCGTAACCGGGCACGAACGTCCAGTTCTTCGCCCATGAGCCGCGGCCGTCCTTGGCGCAGTGCCCGGCGGTGACCAGCGTGCTCCGGTTGTCCGAGTCCACGACCGACGCCGAGCACGTGAAGTCGCGCCCGTCCATCGTGAGGAAGACCTTTCCGGTCGTCCGGGCCACCAGGCCGCCGGCGGTCCAGCGCTCACCGGTGCTGTCGGGGTGCGGTGCCGCCTGCGGCTCGGCCTCGGCGCGCTCCGAGAGCTGGAGGGCGTCCTCCACGAGGTCGACGGCGGCCATGCTGATCGGCTGGGCCGCCGCCATGCGGTCGACCGTCCAGTAGTCGAGTACCGCGCGGCGCTCGGCGTCGGTGACGGCGGCCGCCTGGTGCGACACCCCGTCCGCCCGCGACAGCGCCTCGCGGTCGGGGGCCTCCTCGGTGGAGGACACCGTCCGGGTGAGGGCGGAGGCGGGGGAGGGGAGCCGGTCGGCGGCGGCCGTGCCGCCGAGCAGGACCGCCGCGGCGGCGAGGCACGCCAGGATCTTGGGAGTGGTGGGCACATTCATGCGCCCGATACTTGCATACTTTGAGTAACCCAAAGACTACTTTGGGTTTGTGTCTGTGCTTCGTGGGAACGAGGCGGCCGGACGGCGCGGCGGGAGTCGCGTCGCCCGGCCGCCGTCCAGGGGGCCGGTGCCGGTCGGGGCCGGGGCGGGCCGGGTCAGGCGAGCGGGATCGTGACCTGCGTCGGTGCCTGCGCCGGGGAGGTCACCGTGACACGGTGGCCGATCCGGCTCTCGCTGTCGTAGCGGTAGTCCTTGCTGTCCACCACCACCGCGAGGCGGTGTCCGGCCGGCACGTCCCACACCACAGGCTGGAGGTCCGCGCGCACCGTCACGGGCTCGCCCGGCACGGCGTCGCGCAGGGTGTGGGGGGTGTGCGACACCAGCGATCCGGTGCCGCCGCCGTCGATGGCGTACAGGTACACGAACACCGACTGGTCCGGCGCGGTCGGCGTCAGCGTGAACACCGCCTCGGGCGTGCCCGCCACGCGCGCGCCGTCCGGGAAGCGCGGGCTGGTCCACACGGCGGCCCGGTAGCGGTCGATCAGGGGCAGCGAGACCCCGGTCGGCACGTCGAAGAACTGCTGGAGGGCCCCGGAGAGCAGCACCGTGCCGCTCTGGGCGGTCGTGCCGATGCCGGTGCGGAACCGGTAGCCCCAGTCGGTCGAGGGCTCGGGCTCCATGTTCCCGCTGCTCTGCCAGCGGAACCAGTGGGTGCTCGGGCGGTCCAGGTAGTAGGTCTCGGTGGAGCCGGTCACCGAGGGCCAGTCGGGATGGGTGGTCCAGCCGCCGCGTCCGTTGTTGGGCCGCACGTGGACCGGGTCGTCGGTGGCGACGGCGTTGGCCTCGCCCTTGAGGTGGTGGTCGAACCAGTCGCCCACGGAGGCCCAGATCTCGTTGGGCAGGCCGACCGCGCCGAACGCCTCCTGGGTGGCGTGGTCGCCGGGGGCCAGCATGAGCCGCTTGGGGCCCTCCAGCGCCTCGTAGAAGTCGGTGATCTGTCCGGGAGGGAAGATGCCGTCGTTCCACGCGTTGGCGAGCATGACGGCGGTGCCGTTGGCGTTGATGCTGTCGACCTTGGTGGCCACGGAACGGTCGGGGGCCAGGTCCAGGGCCGGCTGGATGTTCCCGTTCCGGTACTCCCGCTCCATCTCCCGCAGGCTCTCGCCGGGGCGCCCGGTGAGGTTTCCGGCCAGCAGCAGCAGCTCGGCGGCCTGCTCGTTGACGGTGGCCTCGGGGTAGAGGGAGGCGGCCAGGTCGGTCCACCCGCTGAGCGCGGCCACCGCGCGCACGCGGTCGTCCTCGGCGGCGGTCAGCAGGCTGATGCCGCCGCCGTAGGAGATGCCGCCCATGCCGATCCGCTCGGGGTCGGCGTCGGTGTTCTCCAGCGCCCAGTCGATGACGGCACTGGCGTCGGCGCGGTCCTCGGGGCCGGCCACCTCGATCTCGCCGCCGGAGTCGTAGAAGCCGCGGGAGGTGTAGGCGATCACCTGGTAGCCGGACTCGTGGGCGAGCCGGTGGGCGGCGCCGACGTAGATCAGGTTGGGGGTGCCCCAGGCGGAGGGCATGACCAGCAGCGGGTGCGGGCCCTCCACGCCGGTGGGGGTGAATACCTTGGCCTGGAGCTCGGCGCCGCCGTGGCCGGTGATCGTCTCGTGGGTGACCGTGGCGCCGACCGCCGCGGCGGCGGGTGCGGCGGGCAGCAGCACGGCGGTCAGCAGTGCGGCCAGGGCGCCGGCGAGCAGGCGCGCGAGGGTGCGCGCGGGCCCGCGGGCGGGCGGTGGGGTCCGGGGGTCGGGCACGGGCGGAGGAAGGGGCGCGGAGTGCATGCGGCGGGACCTCGGGGGGTGGGGGACGGGGGAGGGAATCCCGAGGGCGTCGCGCCCCGCCGTCGGGAGGTCGGTTGCTTAACTCGCCAGTAACCTACTCACGGGTCAAGTTAAGTGACCGCCGCCGACTTGTAAAGCCCTCCGTGCCCGTCCTGGAGGAACGGTTCCCGGGCGGCCGTCGCCGTCCCGGAGCACCGCCCCGGCCCGCTCCGCGGTTGTCCACAGGCGGTCGGCGGGAGCCGCGCGCGTGCGGAACAATGAGGGCGTGCGAGAAGAACAGCAGCGAACAGTAGTGATCCTCGGCTCCACCGGATCCATCGGGACCCAGGCCGTCGACATCGTCCAGCGCAATCCGGGGCGCTTCCGGGTCGTCGGGCTCGCCGCGGGCGGCGGCCGGGTGGACCTGCTCGCCAAACAGGCGGCCGATCTCGGTGTCGGAACCGTCGCGGTGGCCGACCCCGAACGCGCGGCCGAGCTGGCCGCGGCGCTGTCGGGGCACGGCAGCGACGCCACCGTGCTGGCCGGGGCCGACGGTGTCGCCGAGCTGGCCGGATCCGCGTGCGACGTCGTCCTCAACGGCATCACGGGGGCGCTGGGCCTGGAGTCCACCCTCGCCGCCCTGTGGGCCGGCCGCCGGCTCGCGCTGGCCAACAAGGAGTCCCTCATCATCGGCGGTCCGCTGGTGCGCGATCTGGCCGCACCCGGCCAGATCGTCCCGGTCGACTCCGAGCACTACGCCCTGGCCCAGTGCTTCCCCTACCTGCCCGAGGGTGAGCTGGGCAGCCTCGCCCAGGGCCACGTGCACGCCCGCCGCGACGAGGTGCGCCGCCTGGTCGTCACCGCCAGCGGAGGGCCCTTCCGCGGCCGCACCCGCCGCGACCTGGCCGACGTCGCGCCCGAGGACGCCCTGCGGCACCCCACGTGGAGCATGGGCCCGGTCATCACGGTCAACTCCGCGACCCTGGTCAACAAGGGCCTGGAGGTCATCGAGGCCCACCTTCTGTTCGACATGCCGCTGGACCGCATCGACGTCGTCGTGCACCCGCAGTCCATCGTCCACTCGATGGTGGAGTACGTGGACGGGTCCACCATCGCCAAGGCCAGCCCGCCCAGCATGATGATCCCGATCGCCTACGGCCTGGGCGCTCCCGACCGGGTCCCCGGTGCCGCTCCCGGACTGGACTGGACCACCGCCCAGAACTGGACCTTCGAGCCGCTGGACCACGAGGCCTTCCCCGCGGTCCGGCTGGCGTGCGAGGTCGGAGCGGAGGGCGGGACCGCGCCCGCGGTCTACAACGCCGCCAACGAGGAGGCGGTCGACGCCTTCCTGAAGGGAAACCTCGCGTTCCCGGCCATCATGGACACTGTGGCACGGGTAGTCTCGGATCACCAGCGGGCGGGGCAACGGGGGCCGTCGCCCTCGGAGCTGACCCTCGGCGACGTGTACGCCGCTGACAGCTGGGCCCGGGCCCGCGCACACGAGCTGCTCGCGGGTTAGGTCCCCAACCGGCTTGAGGAGAGATGCATGGTCCTGGCGATGACCGTGATCGGGATCATCCTGTTCGTACTGGGACTGTTGTTCTCGATCGCCTGGCACGAACTCGGTCACCTCTCCACGGCCAAGATGTTCGGCATCAAGTGCACCGAGTACATGGTCGGTTTCGGCAAGACCCTCTGGTCCGTCCGGCGCGGGGAGACCGAGTACGGCGTCAAGCTCGTCCCCCTCGGCGGATTCGTGCGCATGGTCGGCATGCTGCCGCCGGCGCGCAGGACCCCCGACGACGGGGGCCGCAAGCTCTCGCGCTGGCGGGCGATGGCCGAGGACGCCCGTGAGGCCTCCTACGTCGAGCTGGCGCCGGAGGACCAGGACCGCCAGTTCTACCAGCGGGCGCCGTGGAAGCGGCTGATCGTCATGTTCGCCGGCCCGGCGATGAACGTCGTGCTGGCCGCGATCCTGCTCGCCATTCTGTTCATGGGCATCGGCGTCCCGCAGAGCACCACCACCATCGGTGCGGTCAGCGAGTGCGTGGCGCCCGTGGGCAGCTCGGTCAGCGACTGCGAGGGCCTGCCGCCCACCCCGGCGGCGGAGGCCGGCCTGGAGCCGGGCGACGTCATCGTCTCGGTGGACGGGGAGCCCGCGCCCGACTGGAACTCCGCCAACCAGCTGATCCGGCGGTCGCTGGGCAGCACCGAGATCGTCGTCGAGCGCGACGGCGAGCCGCGCGCCTTCGACGTCGACATCATCGAGAACGAGCTGCCCGCGCGCGACGCCGAGGGCGAGATCCTCTACGAGACCGACGCCGACGGCGAACGGGTCTACGACGACGAGGGCTTCGCCGTCTACCGGACCGAGACGGTGGGCTTCCTCGGCATCGTCTTCCTCAACGAGCGGGCGCCGCTCACCCTGGGGGAGTCCGCGGCGGAGATGGGCAGCATGCTCGTCGCCGTCGGCGAGGCCCTCATCAACCTGCCCAGCCGGGTCCCGGAGGTGTTCGCCGCCGCCTTCCTGGGCGAGCAGCGCACGCAGGACTCCCCGGTGGGTATCGTCGGCATCTCCCGCATCGGCGGCGAGATCATGTCGCAGGGGCTGCCGGTCGCCGACACCGCGGCGCTGATGATCCAGATCCTGGCCGGGGTCAACCTCTTCCTGTTCGCCTTCAACATGCTCCCGATCCTGCCGCTGGACGGCGGTCACATGGCGGGTGCGATCTGGGAGTGGATCAAGCGCGGCTGGGCGAGACTGACCAAGCGGCCCGACCCGGGGCCGGTGGACGTGGCACTGCTGACACCGGTCGCCTACGTCGTGGTCGCGTGCTTCCTGGTCTTCAGCGTGGTGCTGCTGATCGCCGACGTGGTCAACCCGGTCAGACTGTTCGGTTGACGGCGGGAAGATCCGACGGGGCGGTGTCGGCGGGCCTGCCGGTCGGCCCCGTAGGTGCAGGTAACCTTGGGATCGCGATCCGGGAACGGTGATGCGGCCCGAGCCGCCGATTCCACCGGTCGGCCGTGCGCACACTCGGACGCGGCACCGCGCGCCGCGCCAGGCGCCCTCTATCGGAAGATTTCAAGTGCCGCCCCTCCCTCCGGGCGGTAGACGAGGTGAATCAAGCGTGTCCATCGATCTCGGCATTCCCACCACTCCGCCGCGCCCTTTGGCGACCCGTCGGCGCTCCCGGCAGATCATGGTGGGAAACGTCCCCGTCGGCGGGGACGCCCCGGTCTCGGTGCAGTCGATGACGACCACCCGTACCTCCGACATCAACGCGACGCTCCAGCAGATCGCCGAACTGACCGCCTCCGGCTGCCAGATCGTCCGGGTGGCCGTGCCCACCAACGACGACGCCGACGCGCTGCCGATCATCGCCAAGAAGTCGCAGATCCCGGTCATCGCCGACATCCACTTCCAGCCCAAGTACGTGTTCGCGGCCATCGAGGCCGGTTGCGCGGCGGTGCGCGTGAACCCGGGCAACATCAAGAAGTTCGACGACAAGGTCGCCGAGATCGCCCGGGCCGCCAAGGACACCGGGACCCCGATCCGCATCGGTGTCAACGCCGGCTCGCTGGACAAGCGCCTGCTCGCCAAGTACGGCAAGGCCACGCCGGAGGCGATGGTGGAGTCGGCGCTGTGGGAGTGCTCGCTGTTCGAGGAGCACGACTTCCGCGACATCAAGATCTCGGTCAAGCACAACGACCCCGTCGTGATGGTCAACGCCTACCGGCAGCTCGCCGAGGCCTGCGACTACCCGCTCCACCTGGGCGTCACCGAGGCGGGCCCGGCCTTCCAGGGCACCATCAAGTCGGCCGTGGCCTTCGGCGCCCTGCTCTCCGAGGGCATCGGCGACACCATCCGCGTCTCCCTGTCGGCCCCGCCGGCCGAGGAGGTCAAGGTGGGCGCCCAGATCCTGGAGTCCCTGGGCCTGCGCGAGCGCGGCCTGGAGATCGTCTCCTGCCCCAGCTGCGGCCGGGCGCAGGTGGACGTCTACACGCTCGCCGAAGAGGTCACCGCGGGTCTGGAGGGCATGGAGGTGCCGCTGCGCGTGGCCGTCATGGGCTGCGTGGTGAACGGCCCGGGCGAGGCGCGCGAGGCCGACCTCGGTGTGGCCTCCGGCAACGGCAAGGGCCAGATCTTCGTCAAGGGCGAGGTCATCAAGACCGTCCCCGAGTCCAAGATCGTGGAGACCCTCATCGAGGAGGCCATGCGCATCGCCGAGCAGATGGGCGAGTCCGGTGTCGAGCCCGGTGAGCCCACCGTGGCCGTGGCCGGCTGATCCACCGACGGCTGCGGACTGTTCTCCGGCCGTCCGGCGCCGCCGAAACCCGTCCCCCTCCACCGAGAGGCGGGGCGGGTTTTCTCATGCTCGCGGCCACGCGGCCACGCGGCCACGCGGTCGCCTTGGCCGCCGCTCCGCCGCTCCGCCGCTCCGCCGCTCCGCCACCACACGACCCCGTCCGGCCGCCCGCCTGCCTGTCAGCGTCCGCCGGGCGGCCCGTCGGGCCCGGGGCGTGCCGCGGACACGGGTGAAACCGCAGGTCACGCGCGCGTGGACACACTGCGTCATGTCACGTGACATGTATCACGCCATCGTGCGTATTGTTGCGCCGTGCCGCACGGATCCGGGGCATTCGTCCAGACAAACGCAATGAATGTGGGTCATGTTACGCGGGTTACGCGGCTAATGTTGCCTAGGGCACGTTCCGGCTGAAACAGGCATGGAACGGATGTCCACCCACCCCCTCTCACCGTTCCAGGGGACCACTGTGTCCTGCCTGGCTTCGGTGTGCCCGCACGCAGGAACGTCGAGGAGTGACACGTGGTCGACCAGCAGACCCCTGTGGGCGCGAACGCGCCCACGAGCCCGGGCGGTGCGCCCGCGCTGAGGGAACGACTGACCAGACGCAAGCCGGTCGAGAAGCTGGTGGCGGAGACCGAGGGCGCCGAGGGCGCCGGACTGCGGCGCCACATGGGCTTCTGGCAGCTCGCCATGATCGGTATCGGAGCCACCCTCGGCACCGGCATCTTCGTGGTCCTGGGCGAGGCGGTGCCGGTCGCGGGCCCCGCCGTCGTCCTGGCCTTCGTGCTCGCCGGAGTGACCGCGCTCTTCTCCGCCCTGGCCTACGCCGAGATGGCCGGGATGATCCCCGCCTCCGGTTCGGCCTACTCCTACGCCTACGCCACCATGGGCGAGTTCATGGCCTGGGTGTGCGGCTGGTGCCTGATGCTCACCTACGGCGTCTCCGTCGCCGCCGTCGGTGTGGGCTGGGGCCAGTACATCAACGAGCTCCTGCACCTGACCACCGGTCTGTCGATGCCCCCGGCGATGCTCGCCGGCCCCCTCGAGGGCGGGCTGATCAACGTCCCCGCCGCCGTCGTGGTCCTGCTGTCGATGTTCGCCCTGCTCGTCGGGGTGCGCGAGAGCAGCCGCGTCAACGCGGTCATGGTCGCCATCAAGATCGCCATCCTGGTCATGTTCGTGGCCATCGCCGTCACCGCCGTCCAGGACGGCAACTTCGCGCCGTTCATGCCGATGGGCATGGCGGGTGTCAGCGCCGCCGGCGCGACCCTGTTCTTCTCCTACATCGGCTTCGACTCGGCCTCCACGGCGAGTGAGGAGGCCAAGAACCCCCAGCGCGACCTCCCGCGCGCGATCATGTTCTCGATGATCCTGGTCACCGCGCTGTACTGCCTGGTGGCCTTCACCGCCGTCGGCGCGCTCAACTGGGCCGACTTCGCCGACGGGGAGACCTCGCTCGCCGGGATCCTCACCGCGGTCACCGGCACCCCCGTGTGGGCGGTCATCTTCGCGGCCGGTGCCGTGCTCGCCCTGGCCAGCGTGGTCCTGGTGGTCCTCTACAGCCAGACGCGCATCCTCTACGCGATGTCGCGCGACGGCCTCATCCCCAAGGCGTTCTCCACGCTGGACGCCAAGGGCACCCCGCGCGCCAACACGATCATCACGTCGGTGCTCATCGCCCTGCTGGCCGCGCTCATCCCGCTCGGCCCGCTCGCCGACGCCACCGCGATCGGCACCCTGTTCGCGTTCGCCCTGGTGAACGTGGCGGTTTTGGTGCTGCGCCGGTCGCGGCCCGACCTCAAGCGCGCGTTCCGCATGCCGGGCTCGCCGGTCACCCCGGTCCTGGGCGTGCTGTCCTGCGCCTACCTGATGTTCAGCATGGCGCTGAGCGTGTGGGTGGCCTTCCTCTCCTGGCTCGCGGTCGGCCTGGTCGTCTACTTCTCCTACAGCATGCGCCGATCGGCCCTGGAGCACGCGGACACCGTCGAGGTCCGCTCCTGACGGCCGTTCCGCGCGCACGGTGAACGCCCCGGAGGGGCCCGAGGGCTCGCCCAGGGTCCCTCCGGTGGCGTCGACGTCGTGTCCTGGAACACAGATCACGCGTCAAAGCGCGCATACGTGCAAGAAAAAGCGGCACTTCGCCACGAAGACGCAACGAACCGATGATCCGATGCACTGAAAAAGCGGACATTCGCCCCTAGAGTGGATGCGGCCGAGCAGCGACCGACGACCGGAGGTGACACGGTGAGCGACCGAGCCCTGCGCGTGGCCCTGGACCAGGGGACCGCCCCCAGCGGTGACACCGCCGCCGCCCTGGCCCGTCTGGCCGACCGGGCCGCGGCCGCGGCCGCCGCCGGAGCCGACCTGCTCGTCGGCCCGGAGATGTCGATGACCGGCTACAACATCGGCGCGGACACCGACCGCCTGGCCGAACCCGCCGACGGGCCCCTGTGCGCCGCGGTCGCCGCCATCGCCGCCGACACCGGGATCGCCATCGTCCACGGCTTCCCCGAGCGCGCCGACGGCACCGTGTACAACACCGTCCAGCTCGTCGGAGCCGACGGCACGCCCCGTGCCGCCTACCGCAAGGCGCACCTGTTCGGCGACCTGGACCGCGGTGCGTTCACGGCCGGGTCCGATCCCGTCGTCCAGGTGGAACTCGGCGGCCTGCGCCTGGGTCTGCTGGTCTGCTACGACGTGGAGTTCCCCGAGCCCGTGCGGGCCCACGCCCTGGCCGGGACCGAGCTGCTCGTCGTGCCCACGGCCCTCATGCGACCCTTCACCGACGTGGCGACCCGCCTCGTGCCGGTCCGCGCCCTGGAGAACCAGATCCACCTGGTCTACGTGAACCGCTGCGACACCGAGGGCGACCTGCGGTACGCGGGGCTGAGCGCCCTGGTCGCGCCGGACGGCACCGACACGCTGCGGGCGGGCCCCGACGAGGAGCTGCTGGTCGGCGACGTCGACCCGGCCGCGCTCGCCCGGGCCCGCCGGGACCAGTCCTATCTGGCCGACCGGCGACCGGAGCTCTACGCCCGGCTGACCGCCTGAGCCGCGCCCGCGCCGCGGCACCACCCGCACCACCCGCACCCACGCTGATCCGCCCGGCCCCCGGCCGGCCAACCGAGCCACCCGCTCGCCCACACCCACGTGAAGGAGGGGTCTGATGACGTCTGCCGTGCCCACGGCCGCCGGTTCCACGCCCGCGCAGGACACACCGCTGAACATGTGCGGACCGGACTTCCCGTTCGCCTACGACGACTACCTGGAGCACCCCGCCGGGATCGGGCAGGTCCCCGCCGGGAGCCACGGGACCGAGGTCGCCGTCATCGGCGGCGGGCTCTCCGGCATCATCACGGCCTACGAGCTGATGAAGATGGGCCTGAAGCCGGTCGTGTACGAGGCGGACCGGATCGGCGGCCGGCTGCGGACCGAGAAGCTCGACCACTGCCCCGACGACGTCGTCGCCGAGATGGGCGCCATGCGCTTCCCGCCGTCGTCCACCTCCTTCTGGCACTACGTCGACCGGGTCGGCCTGGAGACGGTCGCCTTCCCCAACCCGCTCTCCCCGGTCACGCCGAGCACCGTCGTCGACCTCAAGGGAGAGTCCCACTACGCCACCACCCTGGACGACCTGCCCGAGGTCTACCGCGAGGTGGCGCGCGCCTGGGACCGCACCCTGGAGGAGGGCGCCCAGCACACCCGCATGCAGCGGGCCATCCGCGAGCGCGACGTCGCCACGCAGAAGGAGATCTGGAACGAGCTGGTCGCCAAGCTCGACAACCAGACCTTCTACGGCTTCCTGTGCGACTCCCCGGCCTTCGCCTCCTTCCGCCACCGGGAGATCTTCGGCCAGGTCGGCTTCGGGACCGGCGGTTGGGACACCGACTTCCCCAACTCCATCCTGGAGATCCTGCGCGTCACCTACACCGGCGCGGACGACGACCACATGGGCATCGTCGGCGGTGTCCAGCAGCTGCCGCTGCGCCTGTGGGAGGACGCCCCCGACAAGCTCGTGCACTGGGCGCAGGGCACGACCCTGGCCTCGCTGCACGAGGGCGGCCCCCGCCCGGCCGTGACGGCCCTGCGCCGGACCGCGGCCAAGGGCTCCCCGTCGGGCAACATCACGGTCACCGACGCCTCGGGCTCGACCCGCACCTACGCGGCGGCCGTGTTCACCGCGCAGAGCTGGATGCTGCTGTCCAAGATCGACTGCGACGAGGACCTGCTGCCGATCGACCACTGGACGGCGATCGAGCGCACCCACTACATGGAGTCCTCGAAGCTGTTCGTGCCGGTGGACCGCGCGTTCTGGCGGGACCAGGACCCCGAGACCGGCCGCGACGCCATGAGCATGACGCTCACCGACCGCATGACCCGCGGCACCTACCTGCTGGAGGGAGAGGACCCCGACGGGCCGGCCGCGATCTGCATGTCCTACACCTGGTGCGACGACTCGCTGAAGTGGCTGCCGCTGTCGGCCAACGAGCGCCTGGAGGTCATGCTCTCCTCCCTCGGCAAGATCTACCCGAACGTGGACATCCGTTCCCACATCACCGGTGACCCGGTGACGGTCTCGTGGGAGGACGAGCCCTACTTCATGGGCGCGTTCAAGGCCAACCTGCCGGGCCACTACCGGTACCAGCGCCGCCTGTTCACGCACTTCAAGCAGGACGGCCTAGCCGAGCGCCACCGTGGCCTGTTCCTGGCCGGGGACGACGTGTCCTGGACCGCCGGCTGGGCCGAGGGCGCCGTGCAGACCGCCCTCAACGCCGTGTGGGGCGTGGCGAGTCACTTCGGCGGCGGGACCGATCCGGCCAACCCGGGTCCGGGCGACGTCTTCGACGAACTCGCCCCGCTCGCCCTGCCCGAGGACTGAGGCCCCGCCGGGAGCGGACCTCCCCTCGAGTGCCGCCCCGGACCGGAAGCCCGTCGGCCCCGACCGCGCCCCGCGCGGCCGGGGCCGACGCCGTTCCGGAACGCTTTCACTGAGTGAAAGTCGTACTGCGCGAGCCGACCCGCGTCACACAGCATGGTGACCGAGGCCACGGAGCGCGGAACGCGTGACCCCGGCGACCCGACACCGTCGGCGGCGCAGCGGATCCGCGCTCCCCGTGGCCGTCCACCGACGCAGGAGGCCGCGCACATGACGGAGTTCGTTCGCAACCAGTGGTACGTCGCCGCGTACGGGACCGAGGTCGGTCGCGCGTTGTTCGCGCGTACGATCCTCGGCGAACCCATCGTGTTCTACCGCACGGAGGCCGGCGAGGTCGTCGCCCTCGCCGACCGCTGCGTACACCGCCGCTATCCCCTCTCCGAGAGCCGGCTGGAAGGTGACCGCATCATCTGCGGCTACCACGGCTTCACCTACGACACCCAGGGCACGTGCGTGTCCGTGCCGGGCCAGAAACGCGTCCCGCGCACCGCGCGCGTGCCCTCCTATCCCGTGGTCGAACAGGACTCGTTCGTGTGGGTGTGGATCGGCGAGCCCGACCTGGCCCAGGCCACCCCGATTCCGCGCGCACCCTGGCTGGACGACCCGGCCTACACCGTGGTGTGCGGAATGGAGCCGCTCGCCGCGCGCTACGACCTGCTGGTCGACAACCTCCTCGACCTCTCCCACGAGACCTACCTCCACGGCGGCTACATCGGCACCCCCGAGGTGGCCGAGACCCCCATCACCACCGAGGTCGACGAGTCCGAGCGCGTGGTCTACGTCAGCCGCCACATGGCCGACGCCGCCTGTCCGCCCTTCTACGCCGAGTCCACCGGCATCCAGGGCCGCATCACCCGCTGGCAGGACATCGAGTACCGGCCCCCGTGCCTGTACCTCCTGCACAGCCGCATCGCCCCCGTCGGCGTGCTCCCGCACGAGGACGGCACGGACCCCGACGCCTTCCACGTCGAGGTGGTGTACGCCATCACGCCCGAGACCGAGCACAGCACCCACGACTTCTGGGCGGTCGCGCGCGACTTCGCCCTCGGCGACGAGAAGGTCTCGGCCTTCCTGAAGGAGAACAACCGCACCGTCGTCCTGCAGGACGTGGTCGCCCTCGACCTGCTGGAGAAGGTGGTCGAGCAGGAGGCCGACGGCTACCAGGAGCTGTCGGTCAACATCGACACCGGCGGGCTGGCCGCGCGCCGCATGCTCAAGGCCATGGCGGCCGAGGGCCGCGGGCGGGCGCCCTCGGCGCCGACCGCGGCGGCCGGGCGGGTCCGGTCGTGAGCCCCGTCGGCAACCGGCCCATGCTCCGGGGCGACGGCATCGTCCGCATCCACTGGGTGCTGGGCACCGACCAGCTGCGGGCGGTGTGCCACTGCGGGGCGGAGCGGCTCTTCGAGGACCCGGTCGTGCTCTGGACATGGGTGCTCGACCACCCCGACGGGCACGGGCCCGGCACCGGTGACCGGGCGGCGTCCGGGCCCGCCGAGGACGCGGCGGACCCGCGCGAGCCGGTTCCGTCCGGCCGCTGAACAGCCACGGGTGTGCCGTGGACGATGAGAGGCAGAAGATGACCGTGACCACCGGGCCGCGCGTCGAGCTGGAGTTCGACGCCCGGCTGGACCGCAGGGAGGCCGTCGCGGACGGCGTGCTGCGGCTGACCTTCACCCGTGTCGACGGGGGCGCGTTCGACCCCTGGGAACCGGGCGCGCACGTGGACCTGGTCCTGGGCCCCGACCTGGTCCGCCAGTACTCGCTGTGCGGCGACCCGGCCGAACGCGACGTCCTGCGCGTGGCCGTCCTGGACGTGCCCGACGGCCGCGGCGGCTCGCGGTTCGTGCACGAGCGGCTGGCGGAGGGGAGCACCGTCCGCCTGCGCGGACCGCGCAACGCCTTCCCGTTCCTTCCGGCCCCGCGCTACGTGTTCGTGGCCGGCGGCATCGGCATCACGCCGCTGCTGCCCATGGTCCGGGCGGCACACGCCGCCGGAGCCGACTGGCGGCTGGTCTACGGCGGGCGGACCCGGACCGCCATGGCCTTCGGTGCGGACCTGGCCCGGGAGCACGGGGACCGGGTGTCGCTGCTGCCCCAGGACGAGGTCGGGCTGATCGACCTGGACGCCCTGCCCTCCGATCCCGGAGGCGACACCCTGGTCTACTGCTGCGGCCCCGAACCCCTGATCGCGGCCGTGGAGGAGCGGGCCTCCTGCTGGCCACCGGGTACGCTCCGGGTCGAGCGGTTCGCTCCGAGGGAGGCCGGGTCGGGCGGGGGCGCGTTCGACGTGGAGCTCGCCGAGACGGGTGTGACCGTTCGCGTCCCCGGGGACCGGTCCGTGCTGGAGGCCGTCGAGGACGCCGGCGTCCAGGTGCTCTCCTCCTGCCGCGAGGGCACCTGCGGTACCTGTGAGACACCCGTGCTCGACGGTGTGCCCGACCACCGGGACTCGCTGCTCACCGACGAGGAGCGGGAGTCGGGGGAGATGATGATGATCTGCGTGTCCCGTGCGCACACGCCCCGGCTCGTCCTCGAACTCTGAGGGGACGGGTGGGGCGCACGGGCGGTGTGAGGCGGACGGGGGAGGTGCACGTGGCGGACAGCGCGGACGGGGCGCGCCCCGACCACCGCACGGTCACCGCCAAGGTGCTCGCGCTGCTGGGCGCCTTCACCCCCGGCACCCCGGAGCTGACCCTCACCGAGCTGGCCCGCCGGTCCGGGCTGTCCCTGCCCACGGCCCACCGGCGGGCCGCCGAGCTGGTGGAGTGGGGCGCTCTGGAACGCGACGCCGACGGCCGCTACCGGGTCGGGCTGCGCTTGTGGGAGGTGGCGTCGCTGGCTCCGCGCGGCCTGGGACTGCGCGAGGCCGCCATGCCCTTCCTGGAGGACCTGTACGAGGTCACGCGGGAGAACGTGCAGCTCGCGGTCCGGGAGGGCCGGGAGCTGGTGTTCGTGGAGCGCATCGCCGGGCGGCACGCCATCCCCGTCCTCACCCGGGTCGGCGGGCGCTTCGACCTGCACTCGACCGGGGTCGGACTGGTCCTGCTCGCCCACGCACCCGTCGGCGTCCAGGACGCGGTACTGGGCGGCCCGCTGCGCGCCCACACGCCGCTGACCGTGACCGATCCGGTGCGGCTCCGGGCCCGCCTGGCCGAGATCCGCCGCTCCGGGTACGCCGTGAGCGAGGGCCAGGTGACCACCGACGCGCTGTCGGTGGCCGCGCCGGTCCGTGACGCGGGCGGCGACGTCGTGGCGGCCGTGTCGCTGGTGGTGCGGCTGGACGAGGCCCGACCCGCCGCTCTGGCCCCGGTCGTCCAAGCCGCAGCGAGGGGGATCTCGCGCGCCCTCAGCTGCCCACCGGGCCGCCGCTGACCCCGCGATCAGGTCGCCGGGGCGTCCTCGTCAGCGAACGGGCGGTCGCCATCGCTCGCACGACGCCGGCGTGACGGCGGCGACGACGCGAACCCCCGGTGGTGCCCGGTCAGGGCAGGTCGGCGGTTCCGGCGAGGATGGGCTGGTCGACCAGGCGGGACAGGACCAGCGTGCTCTTGGTGCGCACCACGAAGGGCTCGGCGCCGATGCGCTCGATGACCTCCTCCAGGTGGTGCGTGTCGCGGGCCCGCACCTGGACGACGGCGTCGGCCTCGCCGGTGACCGTGCACGCCGAGGTGATCTCCGCGTAGGCGGCCAGCCCGGTGCGGATCTCCCCCGGTGAGGTGCGCGCCCGGCAGTACAGCTCGATGAACGCCTCCGTGGTCCACCCGATGGCCTGCGGCTCGACCACCACGGTGAACCCGCGCACCGCGCCGGACTCCACCAGCCGGTCCACACGCCGCTTGACCGCCGAGGGGCTCAGGCCGACCGAGCCGCCGATCTCGGCGAAGCTCATGCGCGCGTCGGCGCCGAGTATCGCGATGATCCGCTCATCGACGCGATCCAGACGCATACCGACCTTCCGTCCAGTTCCGACCTGACCAGGGCACATGCTACCGGGCGGTGAGAGGACGGCCCTCGTGTCGCCACTGATTGTCACTCTTAGTAGTGATAACTATTCATAGGGAGACCAGTCGGGTATGAGGGAGTCGACGAGTGCGAGCACGAATCTGGGCCACCGCTTCCACCGGAGCGATCCTGGCCTCCCTCGTGGCGGCGCTTCCCGTCCAGGCAGGGGAGGCGGCACCGGCGACGCGGGTCGACCTCAGGGTCCTGGACTGGGGCCCGTGCGCGGACCTCGAACCCGTGGCCGACGAGACGCTGGAGTGCGCGACCCTGACCGTCCCGATGGCCCGCGGGGACCACACCGGGAGCACCGCGGGGCACGACGCGACCGTCGACCTCGCCCTGTCCCGGGTCCCCGCCACCGGGACCGCCGAGCACACGCTGCTGGTCAACCCCGGCGGCCCCGGCAGCGCCGGGCGCATGTGGGCCGCCCACACCCACCGGCGCATGTCCGGGGAACTGCGCGAGGTCTACGACGTCGTCTCCTTCGACCCCCGCGGCGTCGGCGCCTCCACCCCGGCGGTCGCCTGCGACCCCGACCACTTCACACCCGTGCGCCCCGACACCGTCCCCGCCGGTCCGGACGAGGAGAGCGCACTGCTGGACCGGGCCGAGGCGCACGCCCGGGCCTGCGCCGACAACAGCGGCCCCCTCCTGGAGCACATGCGCACCGAGGACACCGCCCACGACATGGACGCCATCCGCGCCGCCCTGGGCGAGGAGCGCATCGACTACCTCGGCTACTCCTACGGCACCTACCTGGGCACGGTGTACTCCGCGCTCTACCCCGAACGCGTGCGCGCCCTGGTCCTCGACAGCGTGGTCGACCCCGACAACCCGTGGTACGAGAGCAACCACGTACAGAGCCGTGCCCTGGACCGGGCCACCGGCACCTTCTTCGACTGGGTCGCCCGCCACGAGGACGCCTACGGCCTCGGCGGCACGCGCGAGGAGGTCGCCGACGCCTACTACGCCCTGCGGCAGCGCCTGGGCGCAGAACCCGCCTCCGGGACCGTGGGACCCACCGAGCTGGAGGGAGTGGTGATCGTCGTCGCCTACAGCGGACGCACCTGGCCGACCGTCGCCTCGGCCCTGTCGTCCCAGGTCAACGACGACGACTCCGGCCCGCTGATCGACCTGCACGAGACCTATGGCGACGACGCCGGCAGCGACAACGGCTACGCCGGATACCTCGCCGTCCAGTGCACCGACTCCCACTGGCCGAAGGACTGGGACACCTGGCGCTCGGACACCGAGGACGTCCACGAGGACGCACCCTTCATGGCATGGCACAACACCTGGTACAACGCGCCCTGCGCGACGTGGTCGGCGCCCTCCGGCGACTGGTTCGGGGTCGGCGACGGCCCCCGCGCGCACCCCGCCTACACCGGCGACGCGCTCGTGGTCCACGCCACCGGCGACGGGGCGACCCCGGTCGAGGGAGCCCACGCCCTGCACCGGCGCCTGCCCGGATCCGCTCTGGTCATCGAGGACGGCGGCCTCACGCACGGCGTCGCGCTGACCGGCAACACCTGCGTGGACGACGCGGTCTCCGCGTACCTGCTCAAGGGCGAGCTGCCCGACCCGGGGCCGGGCGCCGACCTCACCTGCCAGGCCGGACCGGAGCCACAGCCGCGCGAGGCGCAGAGCGCTCCCGCACCCGACCTGCAGCGGTTCGGTCCCTTCGGACTCGACCGCGCCCCGGACTCCGCCGACATGGTCGAATAGTCTGGAACCGGCGCGAACAGGCGCGTGCGGTCGCCGCCGGCGGCCGCCGCGACGTCGGCGGAACGATGGGGGAGATGCGATGCTGCGGACCTCGCCGGTACGGGTCCTGGGAGAGCGAGACCGCGAGGCCGTCCACGCGCTCTTGGACACCGATCCCGTGGGAAACGTCTTCGTCACGTCACGGCTGATGGCGACCGGTATCTCGGCCGGTCCGACCGGCACCGAGGTGTGGGGCCACCTCGACCGGGGGCGCCTGACGGCCCTGTGCTACTCCGGGGCCAACCTGGTCCCGGTCAACGCCGGCCCGGCCGCGATCCGCGGGTTCGCCGACCACGCCCGCTGGCGCGGCCGCCGCTGCTCCTCGATCGTCGGCCCCGTCGAGGCCGTCGCCGAGTTCTGGCGGCAGGTCACCCCGGCGTGGGGGCCGGCCCGGGTGATCCGCGCCAGCCAGCCCGTCCTGGAGATCGACGGTCCGCCCCAGGTCACCGCGGACCCGCTGGTGCGGCGCGTACGGCCCTCGGAGCTCAACGTCCTGGTCCCGGCCTGCGTCGCGATGTTCACCGAGGAGGTCGGCGTGCCGCCGGACTCCGGCGACGGCGGCGCGCTCTACCGCGCGCGGGTGGAGGAGTTGGTGCGCACCGGCCGCGCCTTCGCGCGCATCGAGGGCGGGCGCGTCGTGTTCAAGGCCGAGATCGGCGCCGTCACGCCGCACGCCTGCCAGGTCCAGGGCGTGTGGGTCCACCCCGACCTGCGCGGCCGCGGCCACTCCACCGCGGGGATGGCGGCGGTGGTCGAGTACGCGCTCGCCGAGATCGCCCCCCGCGTGACGCTCTACGTCAACGACTTCAACACCCCCGCGCGCGCCGCGTACCAGAGAGTGGGCTTCCGCCAGGTCGGCGAGGTCATGTCGGTCCTGTTCTGACCGCCGGCCCCGACCCCGGCCTCGCCGCGGGTCGGCGCGCCTACGGGCGGGTGGCCACCGCCGTGTGCGCGCTCAGCGGGAAGGCCAGCCCCGTGCCGCGGTCCGTCAGGTGGCGCAGGCGCGCCGCCGCCTCCGCCACCACCGGATCGAGCTCCGGCGCCGCGGGGCCGCCGATGCCGGGCACGGGGGCGGCGCCCAGGAAGGCCCGGACCCATGCCTCCGGCGAGGGGAAGCGCACGGCGTCGGTGCGCCGGCCGATCCGCACACCGGTGAACCCGGCGTGCTCCAGCAGCGCGCGGAGTTCGCCGGCGTCGGCCAGCCCGAAGATCGCGTCGATGAACGCCACCGGGCCGGTGCTCTCGGCCAGGTGCAGCGCGAGCGCCTCCCGCACGGCCGTGTAGCCCGGGGTACCGGGATCGCACCACACGCTCAGCGCCACCCGTCCCCCCGCCGCCACCACGCGGTGCAGTTCGGCCAGCGCGGCCGGCCGGTCGGGGAAGAACTGCAGTCCCTGCTGGCACAGGGCCACGTCGAAGGAGCGGTCCGGCAGTCCCGTACGCTCGGCCGGCGCGCACACCCACGCGATGGGCTCCTCCCCGGCGCGGGCGACGTCCAGCATGTCGGCGCTGACGTCGACACCGGTGACCGATCCCGTCGGCCCCACCTGCGCCGCGGCGGTCCGTGCCACCACACCGGTCCCGCAGGCGAGGTCGAGCACGGACTCCCCGGTGCGCGGCCGCACCTGCGCCACCAGGTGCCGCGCCCAGGGCGCGAACAGGGCGGGGACGAGGTCGCGCGCGTAGTTCCCGGCGGGCACGTGCGCCCGCTGCCAGCCGCTTCCAGCACCCATGGCCGACTCCTCCCACCGGGCGGCCGTCGTCCTTGCGACCAGTATCCCCGCGGCCCGGCACGGTCGCCAGGGCACGATGGGGACCTCCTCACCGGGTGAGGTCGGCTCTCGGCGGGTCGGCGGGTCGGCGCGTCGAGCACGACGCAGCCCCGGCCGGGTCACCCGGCCGGGGCTGCGTCGCGACGCTACTCCGCGGTCTGGGCGAAGCCCGGCGCGAAGTCCGGGGTGTCGGCGATCAGCGCACGCGTGTACTCGTGCTCGGGCGCCGACATGACCTCGCCAACCGGCCCGTACTCCACGATCCGGCCCTTGTTGAGCACGGCGACGCGATCGGCGATGTTGGACACCAGCGCGATGTTGTGGGTGACGAACAGCAGAGCCATCCCCCCGTCCTGCAGGTTGCGCAGCAGCGCGACGATCTCCGCCTGCACCGACACGTCCAACGCCGAGGTGATCTCGTCGCACACCAGCAGGTCGGGCTTGGTGGCCACCGCGCGGGCGATGCACACCCGCTGGCGCTCACCGCCGCTGAGCTGCTCCGGGAAGCGGTCGGCGTAGGAGGCCGACAGCGCGGCGCGCTCCAGTGCCTCGGCCACCACGGCGTCCGGGTCCTCCGGCCGACCCACCAGGTGCCGGTAGGGGCCCAGGATCTGGTCGCGCACGCGCTTGCGCGGGTTCAGCGCCTCGTACGGGTTCTGGAACACGTACTGCACGCGCCGCCGCTGCTCGGCCGTGCGCCGGTAGCTGCCGGTCGCCAGCTGCGCGCCGTCGAAGACCATGTCCCCGGAGAACTGGCGGTGCAGGCCCACGACCGCCCGGGACAGGGTCGTCTTGCCCGACCCCGACTCGCCGAGCAGCGCCACGCACTCCCCGCGCGACACCGACACGTCGATGTCCTCCAGCACCGTGGTGCGCCCGTATCCGGCCGACAGGCCGTGCACGCGCAGCAGCGGCTCCTCCTCCGGCGCGGCCTCCTCCTCCCGGTGGTCGGTCCGCAGCAGGGGGACGGCCCGCAGCAGCCGGCGCGTGTACTCGTGCCGGGGCGCCGCCATGACCTCGCCGGTGCGACCGCGCTCGACCAGTTCGCCCCGGTACATCACCGCGATCTCGTCGGCCAGGCCGGCGACCACGGCCATGTCGTGGCTGATGTAGACGCCCGCCGTCCCGTAGTCGCGCGTCATCCGGCGGATGGTGTCCAGCACGTGCGACTGCGTGGTCACGTCCAGGCCCGTGGTCGGCTCGTCGAGCACGATCACGTCCGGCCGCCCGATGAAGGCCATGGCGATCGCCACGCGCTGCTGCTGGCCCCCCGACAGCTGGTGGGGGTAGCGCGCCAGGAAGGCGTCGTCGTCGGGCAGGGCGACCTCGCGCAGCACCTCTCTCACCCGGTCGGCCACCTCGTCCGCGGACAGGGAGGTGTCGTGCAGGGCCTCACGCAGCTGCGTGCGCAGTCTGAGCGCGGGGTTGAGCGCGGAGGCGGGCGACTGCGGGATGTAGGCCACCGCACGTCCCCGCAGCGCGCGCACGCCCTGTTCGGACAGCGTCGCCAGGTCGGACCCGGCCACCTCCACGCGGCCGCCGGAGATTTCCGTGGCCCGCTTGCAGTGCGCCAGCAGCGACAGGCCCAGCGTGGTCTTGCCCGACCCGGACTCGCCCACCAGACCGAGGATCTCGCCGCGCCGCACGGTGATGGACACGCCGCTGATGATCTCGACGTCCGAGGGACGCCCGATCACGCTGAGGCCGTCGACCACCAGTGCGGTGGTCTCGTTCGGCGTCTTCTCCTGAGTCACTTCTCGACCCCCCGGTCGATGCCGATCGCGGCCCGCGAGAGCCCGTCCGTGATGAGGTTGGCGCCGATCGTCAGGACCGCGATCGCGGTCACGGGCAACGCCACCGCCCACGGCTGCACGGCCATGCCCTGGCGGTTCTCGTTGATCATCAGGCCCCAGTCGGCCGTCGGCGGCTGCAGGCCCATGCCGAGGAAGCCCAGGACCGCGACCACGCCGATCGAGTAGGTCAGGCGCAGACCCAGCTCCACCAGCAGCGGGCTGGTCACGTTCGGCAGGATCTCCACGGCCATGATCCGCCAGCGCGGCAGGCCGATCGCCTCGGCGGCCTTGACGAAGTCCTGCTCGATGACCTTGCGGGTCGCCTCGCGGATCACCCGGGCCACGCGCGGCAGGTGCGAGACCGCGATGACGGCCACGATCAGCCACACCTTGGGGCCGATGATCGACATCACCAGCAGCGCGGCGATGAGCTGGGGGAAGGCCAGCAGGACGTCGTTGACGCGCATCAGGGCGTTGTCCAGCCACCCGCCCTGGTACCCGGCGACGATGCCGACGACGGTACCCGCGGCCACGCCGATGCCGGCGGCGGAGCCCGCCAGCACCAGCAGGGTCCACCCGCCCCACAGGAAGCGCGTGAGCACGTCCCTGCCGCGGTTGTCGCCGCCGAACAGCACGCCGTCCACGCCCGTCTCGTACGGCTTGGCCACGAACTCCGTCGGCGTGTACGGGGCCACGAAGGGGCCCACCACGGCCACGAGGACGACCAGGGCGGTCAGGCCCACGCCGACCTTGGTCCGGCCGAACCGCCACGCGTTGCGGAACAGGCCGGGGCGGCGCCGGGGCGGCGCGGGGACGGTCTCGGCCGTCTTTGTCGAAGGCGCACTCATCGGTTCGCGACCCTCACCTTCGGGTTGGCCGCCAGACCGATCACGTCGGCGACCAGGTTGACGAGGATGTAGATCCCGGCGATGAGGAGGACGACGGCCTGGATCAGGGGCACGTCGCGGTTCTCGATGGCGTCCATGAGCACCTTGCCGACGCCGGGGAAGTTGAACAGGTACTCGATCGCCACCACGCCGCCGGCCAGCCAGGCCAGTTGCAGGGCGACCACCTGGGCGACCGGGCCGATGGCGTTGGGCGCGGCGTGGCGCCAGAGCACGAGCCGCTCGCTCATGCCCTTGAGCCGCGCCTGCTGCACGTACTCGCTCTCCAGGACCTCGATCATCGTCGCCCGCATCATGCGCACGATCGGCGGGGCCACGGCCAGCGCCAGTGTCAGCACGGGAAGGATCCACTGGTCGGGCCCGCCCTCGCGGGCGTACACCGACGGGAACAGGTCCAGGCCGCCGGGGCCCAGCAGCAGGATCAGCAGGATGCCGACGACGAACTCGGGGATGGACGCCACGATCAGCGTTCCCATCGAGGAGGAGTGGTCGAAGGCCCGGTCCCTGCGCAGCGCGCTGAACGCGCCGACGGCCAGCGCGATGGGCGTGGCCACGAGCGCGGACAGCCCCATCAGGGTCAGCGAGCTCCGGACGGGAGCGGCGAGGTAGTCCGCGACGGGCTGCCGGTTGGAGAACGACGTGCCCAGGTCGCCCTGGGCGATGCCCTGGAGCCAGTGCAGGTACTGCACGGCCACCGGCTCGCCCAGGTTGAGCTGCTCGCGCAGCACGGCCAGGCGCTCGGGCGTCGCGTCGCGCCCGAGGATGAGTTGGGCCGCGTCACCGGGTAGCGCCTGGGTGGCGGCGAAGACCACGAGGGACACCGCCCAGAGCGTCAGGGCGCCGAAGAGGAGCCGGACGACGATGAGTCGAGTCATGGTGAGCTTTCGGTTGCGGTCGGACGGGGGGCGGGTGCCCGGGGCACCCGCCCTGGCGGACGGTGCCGCGCCCTACTGGTCCATCCACACCTGGTGGAAGGCATAGGAACCCAGGGGGTGGCCGGAGACCGCGGGCTCCAGCCCGTGCACCCTCGTCGTGTGGGCGTCGATCAGGTTGACGAAGCCCCAGACGATGTAGCCGCCCTCCTCGTACTCGATCCGCTGCGCCTGCCGGATGATCTCGTTGCGCTCCTCCACGTCGGCGGTGCTGCGGGCCTGGTCGATCAGCTCGACCCACTCCTCGTCCTCGCCCCACATGGTCTCGTTGTAGGGCGCGCCCACGACCGAGCCCTGCGCGGTCTGGGTGATGTAGTTGCGGGCGCTCCAGAAGTCCTGGCCGAAGGTGTAGGGGAAGCCCTCCTCCGGGTTCCAGTAGTCGCTGGGGTTGACCCGGCGCAGGATGACGGTGACCCCGGCCGCGGCGGCCTGCTCCTTGAAGACCTCGGCGGCGGCGACCACGCCGGCGCTGATGTCGCCGGTGACCAGCTCGACCTCCAGGCCGTCGCCGTGACCGGCCTCGTCCAGCAGCCGCCGGGCCTCGTCCAGGTCCTGGTCGCGCTGCTCGAAGTCCTCGGGGTAGGAGGGGTCCATCCGCGCGTACATGTCGTTGCCGATCTGCCCGTAGCCGGACAGCGCCTGGTCGATCATCTGCTGGCGGTCCACGATGAGCCGGAAGGCCTGGCGCACGCGCACGTCGTCGAAGGGGGCCTGGTCCACGCGCATGGTGAACGGCAGCCACATGCCGGTCTCGGACTCCATGATCGACAGCGACGGGTCGCCCTCGATGATCGCGACCTGGGCGTGCGGCACCTGGCTGATGACGTCGACGTTCTGGCTGCTCAGCGCGTTGACGCGGGCGTCGTCCTCGGGGAAGTCGATGATCTCCAGCTCGTCGACGTAGGGCAGGCCCTCCTCGTGGTAGCCCTCGTGCCGCGCCATGAGGCTGTACTGGCCGACCTCGAACTCGGTCAGGCGGAAGGGGCCGCAGCCGACGGGCTCGTCCGGGTCGTAGCCCTCGGGCACCACGCAGTTGTAGTACTCGGCGAGCGCCTCGGGCAGGGTGACCATCGGCTCGGTGCAGTGGATGACCACCGTGCGGTCGTCGACGACCTCCAGGGCCTCGTAGTCGACCCCCTCCAGGTCGCCGGCGCCGCGCCTGGGGTCGTCCGGGTCCAGGATGCGCCGGAGCGAGAAGACGACGGAGTCGGCGGTCACGGGCGACTCGTCGTGGAAGGTCAGCCCCTCCTTGAGGACCAGGGTCCACTCGGTGCCGTCGTCGTTGGACTCCAGGGACTCGGCCAGGTACGGCTCGAGGGTGCCGTCGTTGCTGTAGCGCATCAGCGACGCGTACAGCGCGTAGTTGCGCGCGATGTCGACGTTGTCGGTGGGCTCGTGCGCGTCGAGGGTGTCGCTGGCGCCGCCGCCCGCGACGCCGACGCGCAGGTGGCCGCCGCGCTGGGGTTCACCGTCGCCGGAGCTCGCGGTTTCCTCGTCTCCGCCGCAGGCGGCCAGGACCGGGGTCACGGCCGCTCCCGCGGCTGAGGCCTTCAGGAGGGAACGGCGGCTGGGGACGCCGAGGACGCGAGCGGTGGGGTCTTCGGGCAGGGACGGCACAGGACACCTCGTCTGGACTGGGAACTTCTCGGTGTCGACCCCGGGTGGGGGGCGGCGTCCGTGGGGCACGGCACGTGGGGCCGGAGTCGACTCATCTGATCCTTGTTGCGCCTGATGAGAGCGTCAAATGCGCTCATGTGCTGACAGGCGGTGGTTCCTGCGCATCGATCGGGCCGGGGGAGCGGTCGCGTGGCATGGTGGCGAATCCGGCTGTGGCCTGGTACTTTCCGGCGCCTGGCGCGTGAGCTGAGCGTGCTCGTGTGCGCATCGCGCCCGCGCTCCCAGGGCGGCGCGCACCGCGGTCGGGCCACCGGGGGTTGTGCCCCAATCGATGTCTCCGGGAAGCGAAACCGTGGTGTTTAAGGGCTGATTTATCCGTTTCGCCGGTTTCTGTTACGGGGTTGTAACGGTGAGGTCCCGTGTGACTGCTGTGCGTGTCGGTGTGCGGTGGGTCCGACGGGGCGCGATCGCCCGCCGGCGGCCATATCCGGCCACCGCCGTGAGGACGCGCATTGCCTGCGTGTTACACCTCACATGGGTTCGCCTGGGGTCCGGAGCGTTTCCTTTGTCCTCCTCGGGGAGGACACGTGACGGGGTTTTGTGGCCAATCCCCGGCATGCCGAAGCCGGGTGTGCTGTTCTGGAGCAAGTACGCCCTTGTCTAAGGTGAGTGCAGGCGGCGCGACCCGCGCGCCCGACGCGGGTGATTGGAGTGACCGGATGGCTGAGGCGAGGCAACTCCGCGAGTTCATGCCCGCGGACGCCCCGGACGGCATCACACCGGACGTTTCGGCGATCGATGTCGCCGACGTGACCGGAGGCGTCACGGACCACACCGTGTGGAGCTGCGCGGGCAACCTCACCGCGGTCCGCTCGGTCCGCGCCCGGGTACGCGAGTTCCTCGACCGCATGGGCCACTCCGACGAGGTGCTGGACGACGCTGAGCTGGCGGTCAGCGAACTGGCGACCAACGCGCTGTTGCACTCGCGCTCCGGACAGAGCGGCGGGGTCATGACCCTGTTCATCCGCTCCGACGCCGGACGCCTCCGCGTCGCCGTGGCCGACCAGGGCGAGCGCGAGGGCGAGGGCGGGCACTCACGCGACGACGGCGAGGACTTCGGTCGAGGCAAACTCATCGTCGACAGTTGCGCGACCCGCAGCGGTGACTACTGGAACGAGGCCACGCACGTGGCCTGGTTCGAGATCGACGACCGTTCCTGAACCGGGTCCGGGAGTGGATCCCGGGACCGCTCCCGGACCCGGGGGCGGGCCGAGGGCGTCCCCGAAGCGCGCGACGCCGGCGAGGTCACGGACGGACCGGCCGTTCGGCCCGGTGGTCCCGGCGGCGGCCGGTCAGCACATCCCCTCGGCGCGGGGGTGGGCCACCCGCACCGGCTCGGGCGCGCACCGCACCGTCACCTGGCGCCCCTCCGGCGCCGGGGAACCGGAACCGCACACCACGCACGCCCCCGTCCACAGCGCCAGGGCCACCAGGGCCGCGCGGGTGGGCTCGTCCCCCCGCTCGTCCACCGCCACGACGTCGTCGGCGGTCAGCTCCAGCCGCCCGCGCAGGTCGGTGAAGCGGCTCATGAGGTCGCTGTGCGGGTACAGCGTCGTCAGGATCCCCTCGGGCGTGCGGTCGTAGCCGAGGATGCCGTTGTCGAACAGGCCCCGCGTGGGGTTGTAGCCGTTGCCGTCCGGGCTCGGCTGCAACAGGTCCTCGAAGGGCGTCGTCCCCAGGGCGTCGCCGAAGGCGATCACCTGCCGCACGCGCGAGCGCTCGGCCAGCTCCAGTGCGGTCGTCGCCAGCTCCGCGCTCACCAGCAGCAGCCGGGCGTCGGTCTCGGCGAGCACCGCGCACTGGGTGTCGGGGTCGGACTCCGTGGACAGCGGAAGCGCCCGGCCGCCCACGGCCATCACCGTGTACGTGGCCGTGAACCGGTCCGGCGAGACCGGGGCGAGCACGCCCACGACGTCTCCCAGGCACAGGCCCCGGCGGCTCAGTCCGGCGGCGGCCCGCTCCACCGTCGCGGCGAACGTCAGCGCGTCCACCCGGCGGCCGGCGCCCCGGATCGATCCCCCTCGGGTCGGCCGCAGCCGCAGCCGTTCGCACAGGCCCCCGGTCAGTGATCCGATCGGGTCGTCCCTGCGCGGCAGGTGCCGTCCCGACCGCTCGGTTCCTGAAGTCAGTCCAACCCCCATGCGTACCCCCACCTCGTCCACACGACGGCGGATCCGCTGCTCGGGCTCGTCACGCCCCCTCCACGTGGCGAGCCCGGCAGCGCCGTGCGGAGGCGGGGGCCCTCCCCAGGTTCCACCCCGCGCTCGCACGGTTCCACCGGCCCCGGGACGGGCCCGGGGCTGACGGTCCGACGGGTGCCCGGTGTTCGGCCCGGGCCCGACGGCCGCTCTCGGAACCCCTGCGCCCACCGCCACTCCAATGAACGGAAGGGCCTGAGTTCCATGTCTGGAAGCCTAGCGCGTTCACAACCACATGCACATGCATATTGCGATGCAGATGCATATGTAGATTCTGTCGCCGGACTGACTACACAGCCCGATCCGTGCGGTTCGAGCCGGTCTCTGTGCCTTCGTTCAGCCGGTGTCGCGATGCCGCTCCACCCATGCCGCGATCTGCGTCCGCGAGTGGAATCCCATCTTCCGGTTGATGTTGGCCACGTGCCGCGCCGCGGTCGAGGGCGTGATGAAGAGCGTGCGGGCGATCTCCGGGTTGCTCTTGCCCCGGCTCACCAGCCGTGCGACCTCCAGCTCCCGCTGGGTGAGCCGCGAGCTCGGGGGCTCCGACTCCGGAGCGGCGGGTGCAGCGCCCCCGTCGTGCCCAGCGGTGTTCGCCTGGGGCCCCCGGGGCGTGCGCCGGGTGTCGGCCGTCGTGCCCGCCTCGCGCTCACGCCTGCGCGGCGAGCGCGAGGAAGGGCGGCGGCGTTCCACCGTCACCCGCTCGGCCAGGTCCACGGCGTCCGACAGCGGCATCGCCCGGCCCCGCTCCCACCAGTCGACCAGCCGCCGGCGCCGCCGACGGACCCGCTCCACCTTCACGAACGGCCACGGCGCCTCGTGGGTCACCAGGCCCAGGTCCGACCGTACCTGGGTCGCCGACCCCGCCAGCAGGCACGCCTCCTCGCGCAGCCCCGCACCGAACGCCACCCGCGCGATCGCGACCAGCGTGCGCGCGGCCTCGGCCCGCTGCCCCGTCGAATGACTGAGTACGAGCCCTTCGCTGAGGTAGTCGTAGGCCTGCTCCGTGGAACCCAGCGCGTGCGCCACCCGGCCGATCCCGGCCAGGCACCGCGCCTCCTCGGCCACCGACCCGATGACGCGCTGGGTGTCCAGCGCCTCCCGGTAGCAGCGGTCCGCCGTCATGAGGTCGTCATTGGCCTCCGCGGCCCGCGCCTGGCCCATGAGGGTCACCGCCACGCCCCAGCGGTGGTCCATGCCGCGCAGCAGCGTCAGGGCGGTCGTGTAGTGCTGGTCCGAACTGGGGTAGTCGCCCTGCTGGGCGACCAGCGCCGCCCGGGTGCCCAGCGCGATCGCCTCGCCCCACACGTCCCCGACGTCACGGCACAGCCGCAGGGCCTCCTCGACCCGCACCGCCGCCCGGTCCGGGGTGCGCGAACGCACGCCCACCAGGGCCAGCAGGTTCAGAGCGGTCCGGACGAACACGTCGTCGCCCGACTCGCGGCACAGCCGCAGCCCCTCCTCGCCCATGGACAGCGCCAGGTCGTGATCGCGACGGACCCGGGCCAGCTGGGCGCGCCCGACCAGGGCACGGGCGCGGGAGGGCGCCTTGGCCGCCTCGTCCAGCGCCAGCAGCCGGTCCAGCCAGTGCGCGCCCTCGGAGTAGTTGTGGTGGCTCACCCAGTGGGCGGTCAGGCTCACGCACAGCCGCAGACCCGGCTCGGCGGCGCCCCGCTGGTAGGACCAGCGCAGGAGCGAGCGCAGGGTGTCGTACTCGGCGATCACCCGCTGGCGCCCGGAGTCGCGCTCGGCCCAGGGCATCCCCCGGCTGGACTCCAGCCGCCGGCCCAGGTCCTCGGCCAGGCGCAGCATCCGCGCCATCAGGCGCTCCTGGAACAGCTCCGCCTCACCCGCCTCCGACAACCGCTCCTGGGCGAACCGGCGCACGGCCTCCGGCAGGCGGTAGCGGACCCGGCCCTCGAACTCGCCGGTGACGGTGATCAGGGACCGGTCCAGCAGTGACGTCAGCAGGTCGAGGATGTCGGACTCGGACAGGGCCTCGTCGGAGCAGACCTGCTCGGCCAGCTCCAGGTCCCATCCGCGGAACACCGACAGCCGCCGCAGCAGGAGGCGCTCGGGCTCGGGCAGCGACTCGTAGACGAAGTCCAGCACCAGTGGCAGTACCTCGCTGCGAGAGACGGCCTGGCCGGGGCCGGGCCGCGCCGACGGCGAAGCCAGATGCGAGCCCAGGCCCCGGGCGAGCTCGTCCGGCCCGGTCTCGGGCGCGCTCGCGCCCAGCACCTCGATGGCCAGTGGAACGCCACCCGCCAGGTCGCACACGACGGCGACGTCCTCCAGCTGCTCCTGCGAGGCGGAGAAGCGGGGGTCCCGGGTGCGGGCGCGGTCCAGGAACAGGCGGACCGCCTCACCGTCGGCGGGGTCGGGCGGGGGTGCGTTGCGCGCGGCCATGGGCGGGGACATCGCCGGGACGCGCCACACCGTCCCGCCGGAGAGCCGGACCGGGTCCTCACTCGTCAACAGCACCGACACGTCCGGGCACGAGGCGAGCAGCGACTCACCGACCCCCACGACCTCGTTCGCGACATGGTCGCAGGAGTCCAGTACCAGCAGGAGACGACGGTGCCGCAGCGCCTCGGTCACCGTGGCCGACAGCGGTTGCCCCGGCTCCTCCACCACTCTGACCGCCTGCGCCACACGGGCGTACACCTCCAGCGTCGACCGGGCGTCGGTGAGGTCGGCCATCCACACGCCGTCGGGGAAGGAGGCGGTGGACTGCTCGGCCACCCGCAGCGCCAGCCGGGTCTTGCCGATGCCGTCGGCCCCGCACAGGGTGACGGAGCGGCTGGAGCCGAGCAGGCGGAGCAGGTCGCTCAGATCCCGCTCGCGGCCCACGAAGCCGGTCCCCGGCCGGGGGAGGTTGTGCCGCGCGGGCGCGGTCAAAGGTGCCATGGCCTTCACTTGTAGGGGCTGTCAGGGGAGGAGCCGGAGGCTCTCGGTCGAGGGTGCAAGCCCTCACCGTTCGCGTCGCGCCCGGGGGCGGTGGCGGAAGACGGGTGGAAGGCCCTCACCGGGGGCGGAGGAGGGGTGGTCGGGTCGGGGGAGCAGTGAGGTCGGCAGCAGCGGACGGAGTTTCTGGTTTAGCGCGTGCACGCGCACTGTGCAAGTGCTTCCGGTGCCGCGCACGGTGCTCAGCCAGGGTCACTGGAGGCACTCCAGCCGGTCAACTGTGTCCTTGAGGAAATGGAGAGTTTTCTGAAGATGTTCGCGATATGTCGGGCTGCGGTCGCCTGGCTGATCGTCAGCCGTTCGGCGATCTCACGGTTGGACAGGCCGTGTTCGGCCAGCTCGGCGATCTCGCGTTCCCGGGGCGTCAGGGCTCCGTAGGGTGACTCCTCGGTGACCACCTGCGGGAACGCCAGCGCGCGGTCGCGGACCTGCTCCAGCGGCAGCGAGCGCCAGGCGTTCCAGGCCTCGGCCGCGCGGGCCGATCCCACCCTGCGCTCCACCGCCGACCTGAGCCGGACCGTCTCGCCGGACGGGCGGTCCAGCGACGTCCGCAGGTCCGAGGCCACGCCCGTGAGCGCGGCGGCGCGCTCGGCCTCCTCCTCGGCCAGCGCCAGCTCCGCCAGCGCCTCCAGGGCCCGTGCGACCGCGATCCGCTGCCCGGACGTGAAGCTCACCCGCAGACAGGTCGCGAGCGGTTCACGCGCCGCCAGGACGTCTCCCTCGGCCAGGTGCAGACGCCCCAGGGCCCGAGCGCAGCGGGCCGTGGCCGGCGCGGCGTTCAGCTCCTCGAAGATCGACAGCGCCTCGGCGCACAGCGCACGCGCCCGGGCGAAGTCGCGCTGCTCGGCGGCGATCGAGCCCAGGGCGTGCAGGCAGCGCGCCGAGCCCCAGCGGTCACCGAGCTCCTCGCCCATCGCCATGCTGCGCTCCAGGTACGCGACGGCCTCGTCCGTCCGCCCCGCCCGGCGCGCGAGCTGGGCGAGCACGCCGCGCACGTTCCCCTCGGAGATGGGGTCGTGGACGTCGGCGATCCACTCCTGCGCCCGCTCGGCGTGGGCCCGGGCCTCGTCGGCCGCTCCCGTGCGCAGGGACAGCGACGCCAGAGTGGCCAGCGCGGAGGCGGCGGCCCCCGCCTCACGGCAGGCCCGGGCCGCCTCCAGCGCGCTCAGGGCCAGCGTCGTGGTGGTGGGCGCGGTGTCGATGTCCAGGCGCAGCTCGGCCTGGAGCGCCAGGGCGCGCGTGCGCAGGCTCGGGGGCTGGTCGTCGGGAGCGGTGGCCAGGACCCGGCCCAGGAGGCGGCTGCCCTCGGACGCCAGGTCCCGCACCATCCAGTAGGGGCGCAGCGCCAGGCACACCCGCAGCGCCTCGGCCACGCGGCCGGCGCCCAGCGCCCAGTCGACCACCCGGCCGTAGTTCTCGCGGTGGTGGTCGAGCAGCCGCAGCAGCGACAGGCGCTCCGACCACTCCAACGGCGTCAGCGAGCGTTTGGCGGCGGTCTCCAGTTGCGCGACGCAGAACCGGAGGTAGCGCGACCAGCGCTCGTGCTCCTCCTGGCCCTGGGCGGCCAGGTTCTCGGCCGCGTAGGCGCGCACCGTCTCGGTCAGGCGGTAGTGCGCCGTCCCGTCGATCTCGGCGTCGATGACGATCAGCGACTTGTCCAGGAGGGAGAAGTGCAGGGGAAGGATGTCGGCGGAGGCCACCCCCTCGCCCGAGCACACCTCCTCGGCGGCCTCCAGGTTCCAGGTGGTGAACACCGACAACCGGTGCAGCAGCAGCCGCTCGGGCTCGGTGAGCAGGCCGTGGCTCCACTCCAGGACCGCGCGCAGGGTGCGCTGGCGGGGCGGCAGGTCGCCGGAGCCGTCGCTGGTGAGCAGCTGGAAACGGTCGTCCAGGCGGCGCAGGATCTGCTGGACGCTGAGCACGCGCACGCGCGCCGCGGCCAGTTCGATGGCCAGCGGCATGCCGTCCAGCATCCGGCAGATCTCCGCGACGTAGCCGGAGTTCTCACGGGTCATCTCGAAGCCGGCGCGGGCCGCGTGCGCCCGGGTGACGAAGAGCCGCACCGACTCATAGCGCTGGGTGTCCCGCCGGGGGATGGGGGCCGGGTCGTCGGCGTAGGGGTCGGTGGGTGTGGGGCGCGAGGGCAGGGAGAGCGGCGGCACCCGCCAGATGCTCTCCTCGGGCACGTGCAGCGGTTGGCGGCTGGTCGCCAGGATCCGCACGCGGGGGCAGTCGCGCAGGATCGCCTGGCAGAGTTCGGCCATCGGCCCGACGGCGTGCTCGCAGGTGTCCAGGAACAGCAGGAGGTTCTGCGTGCGCAGGGACGTGATGATGGCGTCCGTCATCGTCCGGGCGTCGTCCTCGACCGCCTGGAGGCTCACGGCGACGGCCCGCAGCGCCTGCTCGTGCGTGGAGGCTTCACTGAGGTCGACGAAACGCGCACCGTCGGGGAACCGGCGGAGCACGCGCTCGGCCAGGTGGAGGGCGAGTCGGGTCTTGCCGATGCCGCCGGTGCCCGTCAGGGTGACAAGTCTGGCGGTGCCGAGCAGACGGCCGAGGTCGACGATGTCGCGCTCGCGTCCGACGAACCGGATGAACTCGCCGGCGGACAGGGGCAGGTTGTGGCGAGGATGAGACATGGCCTCGATTACGTAGGACACCGAATCGGCCCGCGACATGCACGCCCCGGAGGGCGTGGCGACCACGGAGGACAGGCTGTCACCAGTCTGGCACCGACGGGCCGGGTATGTCTCGGGAATGGCCGGTTCCGGTACGGGCGGCACTGATGCGCCCGTACCGGTCGCGCCGTGGCGATACAGCCGTTATCCTGCGGCGGGCCGCCAGTCCGTGGGGTCGGCGGGGGCCTGTTCGCCCGAGCCCATCTCCTTGACCTCGTGCGCGCCGCCGTCCTCGAACGGCGGGAACCAGACGAAGGGGATGCCCTTCTTGGCGGCGTACTGGATCTGCTTGCCGACCTTGGCGGTGGAGTGGAACACCTCGGTGTTGAACCCCCGCTCGCGCAGGAGCGCGCCGGTGCGCAGCGCCTCCGCGCGCCGTTCGGCGCCCGGCACCACGACCATGACGTCGGTCGGGCAGACCCGCCCCTCCTCGATGCGTCCCTCGGCCACCAGCTTGGCGAAGATCCGGGTGAGGCCGATGGAGATGCCCACGCCCGGCAGGCGGCGCCGGATGAACTGTCCGGCCAGGTTCTCGTAACGGCCCCCGGCGCAGATGCTGCCGTAGCCGGGGTCGTCGTCGAAGGACGCCTCGTACACGGTGCCGGTGTAGTAGTCGAGGCCGCGCGCGATGGACAGGTCGGCCACCACGCTGCCCTCGGGCAGGTCCGCGAGCTCGTCCAGGACGAAGGTGAGTTCGTCCAGGCCCTCGGTGAGCAGCTCCGAGGTGACACCGAGCGCGGCGACCCGCTCGGCCACGTCGGCGCCGCGGATCCGGGCCAGCGCCAGGCAGGCGTCGGCCTGCTCCCCGGTGAGCCCGTCCCCGTGCAGGATCTCGCGGACGCCCTCGTCGCCGATCTTGTGGAGCTTGTCCACGGCCCGGATGACGGCCACCGGGTCCTTGACGCCCAGGCCCTCGTAGAAGCCCTGCAGCACCTTGCGGTTGTTGACGTTGAGCGTCCAGGCGGGCAGGTCCAGGCCGCTCAGGACCTGGTGGACGATCCTCGGCAGCTCGGCGTCGAAGTGCAGCGGGACGGAGTCGACGTTGATCACGTCGATGTCGCACTGGGTGAACTCGCGGAAGCGCCCCTCCTGGGGGCGCTCGCCGCGCCACACGCGCTGCGTCTGGTAGCGCTTGAACGGGAAGGTCAGCTCGTTGAAGTGCTGGGCGACGTACCGGGCGAAGGGCACGGTGAGGTCGAAGTGCAGCCCGAGCCTGGCGTCGGAGTCGTCCTTGGCGTCGGCCTGGAGGCGGTGCAGGGTGTAGACCTCCTGGGAGGTCTCGCCCTTGGCCATCAGCACGTCCAGGCTCTCGACGGAGGGGGTCTCCACCGACGCGAAGCCGAAGGACTCGAACCCGGCGCGGATATGGTCCAGCCACCGCTGCTCCACAGCCCGGACCTGAGGGGTCCACTCGGGAAAACCGCTGATGGGGGTGGGGCGGACGACGCGCTGCTCGGACATGTGGGGTTCTCGGCTCCCTCGGGAGAGAAGTCGGATGGGAACGGCCCGTGGGCCGAGCCCATTCTAGGCCGCGCGGGGGGCCGCCGCGCTGACCGCGTTCGGAGACCGGCGGAGCGGGCGACGCCCGGGTGGGCCGCGCGGCGTCTCCGTTGAGGGTGGTAGTCCGGCCCTTCGCGGAGCGCTGTCCCGGACGATGGTGGGCGACGTCCGGGTGGGGTTGCGGCCGGAGGCCGTCGGTTGAGGGTGGTAGTCCGGCCCTTCGCGGAGCGCTGTCCCGGACGATGGTGGGCGACGTCCGGGCGGGGCTGGGCGCGTAGCGTCTCCGTTGAGGGTGGTAGTCCGGGCCCTTCGCGGAGCGCTGTCCCGGACGATGGTGGGCGACGGGTGGGCCGCCACCGGCCCACGTGGACGGTTGTGGGCCGGTGGGGCGCTGGGGCGCCGTCCCGGGCGAGGCCCGGACCGACGCCGAAGAGCGAGGCGTCGGTTCCGGCTGGTCACCCCGTGGGCGTCGCCGAGGCTCCCGCGGGGGGTCGCGTCCTCGTGCCAGGAGTCCGATGGCCCGTGTGTCGGCGGGTGCCTGCCTCCACCGTAGACTCCGCCGCCGGGCCCGGACAGTGATTGGCGCGGCCGAAAGCGGCCGGAAGCGGTCGCGCACAGTGTCGTAAAGTGCCGCTGCGAGGGTACAGATGTGTGCTCGCTCGATCACCCAGGGTTCTCCGGCAGGTCACGCGAGGGAAAATCGGGACCTTCGGTCCCGAATCCGCGCGAATGCGGTCCTTCCCTGCTCATGGTGCCCGTACTCGCCCCGTCACGGAGCGCGGTGACCCCCGTCTCGTCGCCGTCTGGCCGGAAACGCCGCCCAGAAGGTCCTGCCGGTGTTAGGTTCCAGATGCGGCGCCCCGCGGTGGTTCGGACCGGGGGAGAGTGCCGTTCCCCTCAGCACCGGGCAGCCTGAGCCGCACGGCCGGGCCCGGCTCTCCCGCTAGGACACACCGTGAATGAGCCAGCAGGTAGTACGCACACCGTCCACGCCCCCACCGAACTGTCGACCAAGATCATCGTCGCCGGTGGCTTCGGGGTCGGGAAGACCACCTTCGTCGGAACCGTCTCCGAGATCCCCCCGGTGCGTACGGAGGCGGCCGTGACCGCGGCCAGCGCCGGCGTCGACGACCTCTCCCACACCCCCGACAAGACCAGCACCACGGTCGCCATGGACTTCGGGCGGATCTCGCTGGAGACCGACCTGACCCTCTTCCTGTTCGGAACCCCGGGCCAGCAGCGCTTCTGGTTCATGTGGGACGACCTCGTACGGGGTGCGCTCGGGGCCGTCATCCTGGCGGACGTGCGGCGGCTGGAGGACACCTTCCAGGCCCTGGACTACTTCGAGCGCCAGTACCGCCTGCCCTTCGTGGTCGCCATCAACCAGTTCGACCGCGAGCACGCCTACGGCGCCGACGAACTCCGTGACGCGCTCGACCTGGCCCCCGAGGTGCCGGTCGTCTACTGCGACGCCCGCGACAAGCAGTCGGTGGTCGGGGTGCTGGTCACCCTCGTCAAGCACGGCATGGCGATGGAGGCCAGGCAGCGCTCGCGGGGCCAACTCGTCCGGTGATCCGGCGGCGCCGGGACCGGGCCGGGGACCCGAGGGGAACGAAGGGGTTGTGTCCGGCGTTACTCTGGCGTGGTGTTCGGACGAATGGCGGAAAGCGTCCGCCGCCTACTGGGCAAGCCCGGTGCGGTGGACCTGAGGCCTTATACCAAGCTCCTGTCGGCGATCGAGGACAAGGAGGCGGATCTGCGTGAGCTCGACGACTCCGAGCTGACGGATGCCGCCATCGAACTCGGTAACGCCGAGCTTCCCTATGAACGCGACGACCTCGTGTCCTTGTGCGCCGTCGGCCGTGAGGCGGCCCGGCGCGCCCTCGGCGAGCGGCCGTTCGACGTCCAGCTTCTGGGCGTGATGGCGCTGCTGGACGGGCACGTCGCCGAGATGGCCACCGGTGAGGGCAAGACCCTCGCGGGCGCCCTGGCCGCGGCCGGGTTCGCGCTGCGCGGCCAGCGCGTGCACCTGGTCAGCGTCAACGACTACCTCGCCAAGCGCGACGCCGAGTGGATGCGCCCCCTGTACGACCTCCTCGGCGTCACCGTCGGGTGGATCAACGAGGACTCCACGCCGGCGGAGCGCCGCGAGGCCTACACGTGCGACGTCACCTACGCGGCCGTGACCGAGCTGGGCTTCGACGTCCTGCGCGACCGCATGGTCACCGACGTCGACGACCGCGTGGTCCCGCCGCCCAACATCGCCATCGTCGACGAGGCCGACTCCGTGCTCGTGGACGAGGCGCGCGTGCCGCTGGTCCTGGCCGGTGCGGCCGAGAGCCAGGTCGGCGACGTGGAGATGGCCGACATCGTCCGCCACCTCCGGCCGCGCCTGCACTACACGGTCGACACCGAGGGCCGCAACGTCCAGCTCACCGACGACGGCATCGACGCGGTGGAGAAGGCGCTGGGCGGCATCGACCTCTACTCCGAGGACGACACCTCGGTCCTGCCGCAGGTCAACCTCGCCCTGCACGCGCACGCGCTGCTCCAGCGCGACGTCCACTACGTGGTGCGCGACGGCGAGGTCCGGCTCATCAACGAGTCGCGCGGACGCATCGCCCTGCTCCAGCGCTGGCCAGACGGCCTCCAGGCCGCGGTCGAGGCCAAGGAGAAGGTCGAGGTCAGCGAGACCGGCGAGGTGCTGGACTCCATCACCGTCCAGTCGCTGGTCCTGCGCTACCCCAGGCGCGCCGGCATGACCGGTACCGCCATGGCGGTGGCCGAGCAGCTCCGTGAGTTCTACGAGCTCGAGGTCGCGGTCATCCCCTCGAACAAGCCGAACATCCGTGAGGACCACGGCACACGCCTGTACGCCACGCGTGAGGAGAAGGAGGACGCCCTCGTCGCGAAGGTGGCGGAGATCCACGAGACCGGGCGCCCCATCCTCATCGGCACGCAGGACGTCGCCGAGTCCGAACTCCTCGCCCGCCGGCTGGCGGAGGCCGGGCTGGAGTGCGTGGTCCTCAACGCCAAGAACGACGCAGACGAGGCGGCGATCATCGCCGAGGCGGGCACCCACGGGGCCGTGACCGTGTCCACCCAGATGGCGGGCCGGGGCACCGACATCCGCCTGGGCGGCAGCGACATGGCCGACCGCGACCGGGTGGTCGACGAAGGCGGACTGTTCGTCGTGGGCTACGGCCGCTACCCCAGCAGCCGCCTGGACGGGCAGCTGCGCGGCCGTGCGGGACGCCAGGGCGACCCGGGCGACTCCATCTTCTTCGTGAGCATGGACGACGACCTGATCGTCAACAACGCCCCGGAGTCCACGGGGTACACGACCTCCGCCGACGGCGAGATCACCGACGAGGGCTGGCTGGCGATGGTCGACCACGCGCAGCGGGTCGCCGAGGGGCAGCTGTTGGAGGTGCACCGCAACACGTGGCGCTACAACCAGCTCATCGACGTGCAGCGCGACGTGGTCCTGGAACACCGCGAGCTGGTGCTGACGGGCGACCAGGGCGACCGGCACGTGGCCGCGGACCGCGCGGAGCGGCACGCGGAGCTGGTGCAGGAGCTGGACGAGGAGCGGGTGGCCCGGGCGGCGCGCCTGATCACCCTGTTCCACCTGGACCGCGGCTGGACCGACCACAACGCCTTCCTGTCGGAGCTGCGGGAGGGCATCTACCTGCGCTACCTGGGTCGGCGCGACCCGCTGGACGAGTTCAACCGCGAGGCCGTGCCGGTCTTCAAGGGCTTCCTCGACGACGCGCGCACGCGGGCGGCGGAGAGCTTCGAGGAGCTGGAGGTCGTCGACGGTGAGCTCGACGTGAGCACGGTGGGCGTCAAGCGGCCGTCGATGACGTGGACGTACATGGTGCACGACCAGCCGTTCAGCTCGGCCCTCGAAACGTTCGTGGGGCGGCTCAAGGGTTCTCCGTCCAGGAGCTGAATAACCCAAAGGAATCCGCGGCGCGGGTGAGGACCAAAGTCCTCACTCGCGCTTTCCTTTTGTGGGCTAGCATCGTGAAGCGTCGTTCGCATGTGGCCCGGAGAATTCGTGCGGGGGGTATCGGGCGGCGATTTCAATGGAAACTAAGACGGTTGGGACTGGATCCACTGTGGTGCACGAGGTCGGCGCGCAGGAGAAGATCAGTTACGGGCGGAACGACCGCTTCACCGGAGGGCCGGTGGGTGGCGGCCACTTCTGGGTGGACGAGGACGGCCGTCCGGTCGCCAAGATCGGGGGGCCGAAGGAGTGGCGCCCCACCCCGATGATCGACGTCCGGGTCGGGGACGTCTTCACGGTCGGCGGCCAGGCCTGGAGAGTGACCGATATCGTGGATGCGGACGCACCATCGGCTTATCTGCTGGCCACGAGGGTCAGCTGAGCCAAAGCCCCGGGGTTTCTCCCGGGGCTTTTGTGTTGCCTCCGATACGGAGAATTGCAACCCTGTGCAACCTTTCCGATTCCGGTGACTCTCCGTTTTGATTTACGAAGTCTGCGTGTTCGGCACGCCGGGGCGGACGCGCCGGAGGCGTCGGCCGAGGGGCGGCGGGTCCGGGTTCGCGCCCCCTGCCACCCTCGGCAATCGAGACGTTCCGGTTATCTGAACAGGGGTGTTCGCGTTACCGCCCGCTCGTTACCGTCAACGGGACGGGGCGCGCCCCGCCCACGGCTGGGAGGCTGTCGGCCTTCCCGGAGGGTCTCAGGCCGCCGCATCCGTCGCCCGGGTGTCGGTCCCAGGGGCTGTCCCCCGCCCCTGGGCCTGACGGGAGTAGGTTCTCCCGTATGGCTATTCGACACATCGCACTCTTCCGCTGGCGGGACGACGTCGCGCCCGAAGGCGTCACCCGGGTCCAGGAGCACCTCGCCCGGCTCCCCGGTGCCATCCCTGAGCTGCGTGCCTACTCCTTCGGGCCGGACGCCGGCATCAGCGACGGTGCCTTCGACTTCGCCGTGGTGGCCGACGTCGATGACGAGGACGGCTTCGCGGCCTATCGCGACCACCCCGAGCACCAGGCCGCCCTGGGGGTCATCCGCCCCATGCTCGCGGACCGTGCGGCGATCCAGTACACGCTCGGGGACGCCAAGTAGATCTTGTTCCACAAGTCTCTGCGTGCCACTGCTCAACGGGCTTATCCTGTGGGATCAGAGGGCCTGGGGTCTTGCGGTAGAACGCGTTCCAGTATTAGTCTCTGCGTAGTGCCTGGCCCGGTGAGGGCGTCTGGCGGCCCCGCCGCCGGACGCCGACGGTGGCAGGCGAGAGAGAACCGTCGCCCGTTGAAGCCGGATCGCGCCCCGGCTTCGGCGGGCGACGTCGTCGTGGGCGCCGGACCGGCCTCAGCGGAGCAGGCGGGAGAGCTCGTCGAAGGTGGGACAGGGCCAGGGCCGACGACAGCCGTCGCACACCTGCTCGCCTCCTCCGCCCTCCTCCGCGTCCGGGCTGTGCAGTCGGAGCAGTTCGGCGCACACTCCCGCCAGGGCCGAGACCTCCTCGCGTGCGTTCGCGTAGAAGGCCACGTCGTTGATCCGGGCCAGGGCGCTGTCGGAGGCCGGTTCCGGCAGGCCGACCGTGTCGGGTTCCCAGGGGACCGCCCGGGCCGAGCGCTCCTGGATGCCCTGCACGCACCGGAGCAGTCGGGCGTGTTCGGACTGTCGGCCCCGCAGGGGCGTCCGTGGCGCTTGTCGCGTGAACGGCGGCATCGCTGATCTCCCCCAACGGGTGGATACGCAGCTTCGTAGTCACTCAGCGTATACCTATCGTCGCGGAATGTCGCGACACGCGGGGTGTGGCCGCCCGAAACCCGAGAAGCGGGCCGCCCTCAAGGGGAAGGGCGGCCCGCCGGAACCGGTGTGTCTAGCCGCAGCTGCCACCGCAGTTGCACGAGCCGCCGTTCTGGCAGCCGCAGCCGCATCCCGAACCGCAGCCGCAGCCGCTCAGTTCCAGGGGCGTGCTCAGGGGGTGTGTCACAGTCCCTCCTTCAGGGGTCGGCACCGCTCGTGCGCGATCACGCCGACCTCCGCCGAACCGGAGGGGCGCCACGAACGGTTCTCCGACAGGAAGGGTTCCCCCTCCCCGGCTTGGTCAACCCGAGGGCCCGGCCTGACCTTCGCGTGACCCGGCCGCCTCGTGCCGCCATGACATCGACGGGACGGCCCCCACCCCGCGGTCGCACGCCGTCCGGCGGGAGGCGGGCCGCCCGTGCGGGTGCTCCCGAGTATCCGAAGGGCGGCGGTCAGAACAGGTCCTCGGGCGGGGCGGGGGAGTCGGCGGCGTCGGCGTCGTGCACGGCCGAGCGGCCCGAGGCGAACCGGTCCAGGTCCTCGCCCTCCACCAGGCGCGCCATCTCCGGGTCGCGGTGCGCGCGGCGGCCCAGTTCGTCGTCGGGCAGCGGCCGGTGGCCGGCCACCAGGACGAGGTTGCCGAACCTGCGGCCGCGCAGCACGCCGGGCTCCGCGGTCAGCGCCGCGTGCGGCAGCACCGACCTGACCGTCGCCACCTGCCGGCGCGCGTGGGCCAGTGCGTGGCCGTCCCCGATGTTGACCACCAGCAGCCCCGTGGGGCGCAGGACCCGGGCGGCCTCGGCGTAGTACTCCACCGACGTCAGCCGCGCCGGCGTCCGGGCGCCCGCGAACACGTCGCTGACGACCAGGTCCGCGCTGGAGTCGTGCCGGGCGGCGATCCACTCGCGCGCGTCGCCGATCCCCACCCGGAGCTGGGCCCGCCGGTCCCACGGCAGGCGCCGCCGCACCAGCTCGACCAGGGGCGCGTCGACGTCGACCGCGCGTTGGCGCGAGCCGGGACGGGTGTGCGCCACGTAGCGCGCCATCGTCAGGGCACCCGCGCCCAGGTGGAGGGCGTCGATGGGCGCGCGCTCGGGCGCGACCAGGTCGGCGGCGTGCGCGATCCGCCGCATGTAGGAGAAGTCCAGGTAGGTCGGGTCGCTCAGGTCCACGTGCGACTGCGGTGTGCCGTCCACGACCAGGAACCACGACTCGGCGCGGTCGGCGTCGGCGAGCAGCTCCATCCGGGGCGGCCCGTCCGCCTCGGGAGCCTCGTCCCGCTCCCGGGTCCCGCGTCTGCCCATGTTCCCGCCCCCCGTTCGGCTACCGTCACCACGGTAGGACACCGCGGGGGTACCGGGACCTGGGCCGGGGCGGCAGCACGAGGTCGCCCGTGGCGCTAGCCTGGGGAACCCCGGCCTCCCAGTTTGAACGAATGGGGTTTGACGGCGTGCCCGCGTCGCCGGGGCCCGAGTTCCGATCCCCGCGCCCGACGGGCGTGATCACCGAGGAGTGGCCGTGCTACTGCGGATGTCGAACCTGTTCCTGCGCACCCTGCGTGAGGACCCGGCGGACGCCGAGGTGCCGAGCCACAAGCTCCTCGTCCGCGGCGGCTACGTCCGCCGCGCCGCCCCCGGCATCTACTCGTGGCTGCCCCTGGGCAAGATCGTCCTGGAGAACGTCGCCCGCGTGGTGCGCGAGGAGATGGACGCCATGGGCGGCCAGGAGGTCCTCCTGCCCGCCCTGCTGCCCAAGGAGTTCTACGAGGCGACCGGCCGCTGGGACGACTACGGAGACGCCCTCTTCCGGCTCCAGGACCGCAAGGGCGCCGACTACCTCCTCGGCCCCACCCACGAGGAGCTGTTCACGCTCCTGGTCAAGGGCGAGTACTCCTCCTACAAGGACTTCCCGGTCATCCTGTACCAGATCCAGGAGAAGTTCCGCGACGAGGCCCGGCCCCGCGCCGGCGTGCTGCGCGGCCGCGAGTTCCACATGAAGGACTCCTACTCCTTCGACATCGACGACGAGGGCCTCCAGGCCTCCTACGACGCCCACCGCGCCGCCTACACCCGCATCTTCGAGCGGCTCGGCCTGGAGTACGTCATCGTCTCCGCCACCTCCGGCGCCATGGGCGGCTCGGCCTCCGAGGAGTTCCTCGCCGTCGCGGCGACCGGCGAGGACACCTTCGTGCGCAGCACGGAGTCCGACTACGCCGCCAACGTCGAGGCCGTCACCACGCCCGCGCCCGCCCCCCGCCCGCTCGACGGGCTGCCCGAGGCGGTCGTGCACCACACGCCCGGCACCGCGACCATCCAGACGCTGGTGGACTTCCTCAACGGCGCCGGCCTGGGGCGTGACTTCGTGGAGGCCGACACCCTCAAGAACGTCCTGGTCAAGACCCGCGCTCCCGGCTCCGACGAGTGGGAGCTGCTGGCCGTGGGCCTGCCCGGCGACCGCGAGGTGGACTTCAAGCGCCTGGAGGCCGCTCTGGAGCCCGCCGAGGTCGCGCTGCTGGACGAGTCCGACTTCGCGGCCAACCCGTTCCTGGTCAAGGGCTACATCGGCCCCCGAGCGCTGCTCGACAACAAGGTGCGCTACCTCGTCGACCCGCGCGTGGTCACCGGCACCGCCTGGGTGACCGGCGCCGACCGGGACCAGCACCACGTCGTCGACCTCGTGGCCGGCCGCGACTTCACCCCGGACGGCACCATCGACGTCGCCGAGGTCCGCGACGGCGACCCCTCGCCCGACGGCAAGGGCACCCTGTACACGGCGCGCGGCATCGAGATCGGGCACATCTTCCAGCTCGGCCGCAAGTACACCGACGCCTTCCAGGTGGACGCGCTCGGCCCGGACGGCAAGCCGAAGCGGATCACCATGGGCTCGTACGGCATCGGCGTCTCCCGCGCCGTGGCCTCGGTCGTGGAGCAGTCGCACGACGACAAGGGCATCGTGTGGCCGCGCGAGATCGCTCCCGCCGACGTGCACGTGGTCGGCACCGGCAAGGGCGAGCAGATCGAGGAGGCGCTGCGCATCGGCGGCGAGCTGCGCGACCAGGGCCTGCGCGTCCTGGTGGACGACCGCAAGGGCGTGTCGCCCGGCGTGAAGTTCACCGACGCCGAACTGCTCGGCGTGCCCACGAGCGTGATCATCGGCCGCGGTCTCAAGGACGGTCTCGTGGAGCTGCGCGACCGCGCCACCGGCGAGCGCGAGGAGGTCGCCCTGGGCGACGTCGTCGAGCGCGCCGTCGCCGCCTGCCGCGGCTGATCACACGAGCGCGCACGTCGCCCGACGGGTTCCGCGTCGGCGTCCGCTGCGTCTCCTCCGGGGGCGCTCCGGACGCCGTGCGCGGGATGGAGCGCTGGAAGCCTGCCGTACCGGGCTCTGCCATGAGGTGGACGACCCGCTCCGGGAGGGGGTCACCCAGGCGGGGACCGGGGGCGGCCCGTGCCGCGAACCGGGGGAGGAGGGCGGTCGCGCCGAAGGGGACGACCGCCGTCCCGAGCCCGGGGAGGAGGTCCCGCCGAACCCGGCCTCAGGCCTGCTCGAAACCGGGCAGGGCGTCCAGCTCGCCGCCCCACGTCAACGCGCGCACCGTCGTCTCCTGGAGCGCCCGCCCGGCCGTCCAGCGCAGCCCGGCGTCCTCGGAGGCGGTCAGCCACAGGTACGCCCGGGCCGTCGTGCCCTCCAACTCCACCGCGAAGGCGTCCACGTCCTCGTCGCCGTGCCCCTCCGGGAGGGGGTAGGAGGCCAGTGCGGGCGGCGGATCGAGGCCGCGCTCCACCGCCGCCGCGCGCAGCGCGTCCCGCAGCGCCTTGTGCTTGGCCGCCTCGTCCAGGGCGCGCTCACGGCGGCCCTGGGCCTCGGCGGCTCCGCCCAGGTACTCGTACCCGTACACGGCCGCGTGCTCGGCGCGCAGCGCCTCGGCCAGCGCCTGCGGGCCGGCGTCGGCCCCGCCGTCGTTCGCGGGTGTCTCGCTCACGTTGATCCTCTCCGTGCCGGGCCGCGGCCCGCTCAGCGCTCCTCGTCGAGCAGGTGGGCGTGCCCGGCCTCGCACGCGCCGATACCGCAGATCAGTTGCGCGATCCCCGCGTCGGCCACCGCGGCCGCCTGGTCGAGCCGCGCGGCGGTCGCCGACGACTCCAGCACCAACAGGTCGTCCGCCGTCAGGGGCGTGTCCAGCGAAGGGCCCTCCACCGCGGGCGCGGACGCGTCCGCCTCCGGCGTGGGCTCGGCGTCGTCCGGCAGGGTGTCGGCCAGGGCGTCGGCGTGGGCGAGGTGGTGCTCCAACAGGCGCTCCAGCAGTTCCGCCGGCTCCGCGCCGTGCGCGATCGCGGTCTCGTAGCGGGTCACCATCCGCTCCTTCTCGCGCAGCACCGCGCGCACCACGTACTCGTCCGGCGTCACATCGGCCGGATACCACTCGGTTCCGCCGCAGGCCGACAGGCCGACGGCCGCCGCTCCGGCGGCCGCGGCGCCCAGCACCGTGCGGCGGTTGACGCAGCGATGACCCGTGCTCACGCGGTCTCCTCCCGTGCGCGCCCGGACCGGCGCGCGGCACTCACACCAGCGGCCGCCGGCGGCGGCCGCCCACCCATCTTTCCACGGCCCCCGGTGGGAGGCGGCCGCACCGACACCCCCTGCCACACGGCGTTTCCGGTGTGCGGGGGACGGCCGTCGACGCGCCCCGTCGGCCGGCGGCGACCTGGAACGCGCCCAGGTGTGGATACCCTTGCAGCACAGCCGCCGTCGAACGCGACGCGCGCTGGGTCCGCGCCCACAGGGACGCGGACCGATTCGTCGAAGACTACGTACAGAGCTGGACCGCCCCGTGCACGGCCCGTCGGCCGCTGGGGCGGGGTTTCGCCTTTGGAGGGGCAGACACGACATGGGAGCGCAGTCGCGTGACGAGCGCATCGTCGAACTACTGGAGCCGGTACTGGCAGCGGCCGGACTGGACCTGGAGTCCGTCGAGCTGACACCCGCGGGCAAGCGGCGGGTGCTGCGCGTGGTCGTGGACTCCGATGACGGGGTCGACCTGGACACGGTGGGCGAGGTCACGCAGGAAGTCGACGCCGTGCTGGAGGGCTCCGACGTCATGGGCGCACAGCCCTACGTCCTGGAGGTCACCTCCCCGGGCGTGGACCGCCCGCTGACCGAGCCGCGGCACTGGCGACGGTCCCGCGGCCGCCTGGTGACGGTCCCCCTCGCCGAGGGGGGCGAGGTCACCGGTCGTGTCACCGCCGCCGACGACCAGGGAGTGACCCTGGACGTCGAGGGGCGCCCCCGGACCTACACCCACGCCGAACTCGGCAAGGGCAGGGTCCAGGTGGAATTCCGCCGGGCAGCCGACACCGACGCGGCGGACTAGAGGGGGAGCCCCGTGGATATTGACATGAGCGTCCTGCGCAGCCTTGAACGTGAGAAGGACATCTCGGTCGAACTGGTCGCCAAGGCCATCGAGGACGCGCTCCTGATCGCCTACCACCGCGAGGAGGGCGCCGACAAGCGTGCCCGTGTCGAGCTGAACCGCTCGACCGGCCACGTGACCGTGTGGGTGTCCGAGCTCGACGAGGAGGGAGAGGTGGTCGGAGAGTACGACGGCACCCCCTCCGGTTTCGGGCGCATCGCGACCTCCACCGCCAAGCAGGTCATCCTCCAGCGCCTGCGCGACGCCGAGGACGAGCTCACGCTCGGCGAGTTCGCCGGCCGCGAGCACGACATCGTGTCCGGCATCATCCAGCAGGGCAAGGACCCCCGCAACGTGCTGGTGGACCTGGGCCGGATCGAGGCCATCCTGCCGCCGCAGGAACAGGTGCCCACCGAGGAGTACACCCACGGCGAGCGCCTGCGCGCCTACGTCGTCCAGGTCCGCAAGGGCCACCGCGGCCCGTCGGTCACGCTCTCGCGCACCCACCCCAACCTGGTCCGCAAGCTCTTCGAGCTGGAGGTCCCCGAGATCGCCGACGGCACCGTCGAGATCGCGGCGATCGCCCGCGAGGCCGGCCACCGGACCAAGATGGCGGTCCGCTCCAACCGGGGCGGCGTCAACGCCAAGGGCGCCTGCATCGGCCCGCTCGGCAGCCGTGTCCGCAACGTCATGGCCGAACTGCACGGCGAGAAGATCGACATCGTCGACTACTCCGACGACCCCGCCGTGTTCGTCGCCAACGCGCTGTCCCCGGCGCGGGTGAACTCGGTCGAGGTGCTCGACATGGCCGCCCGCGTGGCGCGCGTGATCGTGCCCGACTACCAGCAGTCGCTGGCCATCGGCAAGGAGGGGCAGAACGCCCGCTTGGCCGCCCGGCTCACCGGGTGGCGCATCGACATCCGCTCGGACGCCGACCCCGCCGAGCCAGTCGAGACCGGTGTCCCGGGTGCGGACGACGCACCTTCCGCCGGCTGATCGGACCGTGCCCGTGTCACAACGCGATAGGGTGGCCCAAGACGGTCGTGGCGGTCCCGTGCGCACCTGCGTGGGATGTCGGTCGCGGACAGTCCAGTCCGACCTCGTGCGGTTGGTGGCCGTGGGCTCGGCCATCGTGCCCGACACCCGGGGTCGACACCCCGGGCGCGGTGCCTACCTGCACGACGACCGGCGATGCTTCGAGCTCGCCGTGCGTCGCAGGGCGTGGTCACGCGCCTTCCGGGACCGGGAGAGATCCGGGCGCGCCGCGTGGGACGTCTCACGGGTCGACGCCCTCTTCGAGCCCGCCCCACATGGCGGATCGGGTCGGCTCTCCCGATAGGGTTGGAATGTCTGGGCCGGCCTCCGGGTTGTACTGACCGAGGTCGGCGTACTGTGCTGTGTCGGCACGTGTTAACCGGCCCATTGTTGTGTAGCGATGAGGAAGCAGGTCGAGATTGCGATGAGCGCCTGATGAGTACGCAGCGATGAGTAACTCAAGCTAACGACGGTCCGGCACAGGCCCATGTCCCGGACCGAAGCTGAAGGAGAGCAGTGGCGAAGGTCCGGGTGTACGAACTCGCCAAGGAGTTCGGTGTAGAGAGCAAGGCCGTTCTGGCCAAGCTCAACGAGATGGGCGAATTCGTCCGTTCGGCGTCCTCGACGATAGAGGCGCCGGTCGTGCGACGTCTGCAAGAAGCCTTCAAGGGGTCCGAGAGCAACGGCGGCAAGAAGGGCGGATCGGCTCCCAAGCCGGGTCCGCGCCCCACCGCCCAGGCCCCCAAGCCTGGTCCGGCTCCCAAGCCCGGCCCGGCTCCCAAGCCCGGCCCGAAGCCGGGCCCGGCAGCCAAGCCCGCCGCGCCGACCGAGGCGGCCGCGCCGACCGAGCAGCGTCCCGCCGCGCCCAAGCCGGGTGACAAGCCCGTGCGCGACGAGGCGGGGCCGCGTCCCGGTGGCGCGCCCAAGCCCGCCCCGCAGGGCGGACGTCCCGAGCGCGGCGAGCGGCCCCAGCGCGGCGAGCGCGGTGGCCGTTCCGAGGGCGGCCGTGCCCCGCGTCCGGGCGGTCCCCGTCCCGGTCCGCGTCCCGGCAACAACCCGTTCGCCTCCAACGCCTCCGGCATGGGCTCCAAGCCCGCCGGTCCGCGTCCCGGTGGCGGCGCTCCGCGTCCGGGCCCCCGGCCCGGTCCGCAGGCCGGCGACCAGCGCACGCCCCGTCCCGGTGGCGGCGCTCCGCGTCCGGGCGGCGGTCCCCGTCCGGGGCCGCGGCCCCCGCAGGCCGGCGACCAGCGCACCCCGCGTCCCGGCGGTGCCGCGGGCGCTCCCCGCCCCGGCGGTGGCGCTCCGCGTCCCGGTGGCGGTGCCCCGCGTCCGGGTGGTCCGCGTCCCAGCCCGATGAACATGCCCTCCTCCCGTCCGGCCTCGCCCGCGGGCGGCGGTCGCGGAGGCGGCGGTCGTCCCGGTGCCGGTGGCGGCCGTGGCCGCGGGGGAGCCCCCGCCGGTGCGGGTCCGCGTCCCGGTGGCGGCGGCGGTCGTCCGGGCGGCTTCGGTGGCCGTCCCGGTGGCGGCGGTCGTGGCCGCGGTGGCGGAACGGCCGGTGCGTTCGGTCGTCCGGGCGGTCGTCCCGGGCGTGCGCGCAAGTCCAAGAAGCAGCGGCGTCAGGAGTTCCACGAGCTCTCGGCCCCGTCCTTCGGCGGCGTCAAGATCCCGAGCGGCAACAACCAGGTCATCCGACTGTCCCGCGGCGCCTCGCTGTCGGACTTCGGCGACAAGATCGACGTCAACCCGGCGTCGCTGGTCCAGGTCATGATGCACCTGGGTGAGATGGTCACCGCGACCCAGTCGCTGCCGGACGAGACCCTGCAGCTGCTCGGCGAGGAGCTCAAGTACCGCATCGAGGTCGTCAGTCCCGAGGACGAGGACCGCGAGCTGCTGGAGTCGTTCTCCATCGAGTTCGGTGAGGACGAGGGCGGCGACGCCGAACTGCGTCCGCGCCCGCCGGTGGTCACCGTCATGGGTCACGTCGACCACGGTAAGACCCGACTGCTGGACACGATCCGTAAGACGAACGTGGTCGGTGGCGAGGCCGGCGGCATCACCCAGCACATCGGTGCCTACCAGGTCGCGACCGAGGTCGACGACGAAGAGCGCAAGATCACCTTCATCGACACCCCTGGTCACGAGGCGTTCACCGCCATGCGTGCCCGTGGTGCGAAGGTCACCGACGTCGCGGTTCTGGTCGTGGCGGCCGACGACGGCGTCAAGCCGCAGACGGCCGAGGCCATCGACCACGCCAAGGCGGCCGAGGTGCCGATCGTCGTCGCGGTCAACAAGATCGACGTCGAGGGCGCCGACCCGCAGCGCGTGCGCGCCCAGATGACCGAGTACGGCCTGGTGGCCGAGGAGTACGGCGGCGACGTCCAGTTCGTGGACATCTCCGCTCTCCAGGGCACCAACATCGACGCCCTGCTGGAGTCGATCGTGCTCACGTCCGACGCGGCCCTGGACCTCCAGGCCAACCCGGACATGGACGCGCAGGGTCTGGCCATCGAGGCCTACCTGGACCGCGGCCGCGGTTCCATGGCCACGGTGCTGGTCCAGCGCGGCACGCTCAACGTCGGCGACTCCATCGTCTGCGGTGACGCCTACGGCCGCGTGCGCGCCATGCTCGACGAGCACGGCGAGAACGTCCAGTCGGCTGAGCCGTCCCGTCCGGTCCAGGTCCTGGGTCTGACCAACGTGCCCAGCGCCGGTGACAGCTTCCTGGTCGTCAAGGACGACCGCGTGGCCCGTCAGATCGCCCAGCAGCGTGAGGCGCGCGAGCGCTTCGCCCAGCAGGCGAAGTCGGCCCGCCGGGTCACCCTCGACAACTGGCAGTCCGCCATCAAGGAGGGCGAGCGCTCCGAGCTGCTCCTCCTCATCAAGGGCGACATGTCCGGTTCGGTCGAGGCGCTCGAGGAGTCGCTGCTCAAGATCGACGCCGGTGGCGACGAGGTCAGCATCCGGATCATCGGACGCGGCGTCGGTGCCATCACGCAGAACGACATCAACCTGGCGTCGTCCGCGGACGCGATCATCGTCGGCTTCAACGTGCGACCCGAGGGCAAGAACAGCCAGCTCGCGGACCGCATGGGCGTCGACATCCGGTACTACTCGGTCATCTACCAGGCCATCGACGAGGTCGAGGCCGCGGTCAAGGGCCTCCTCAAGCCCATCTACGAGGAAGTCCAGCTGGGCAGCGCCGAGATCCGCGAGGTCTTCAAGGTGCCCAAGATCGGCAACATCGCCGGTTCGATCGTCCGCAGCGGGCTCATCCGCCGCAACTCCAAGGCCCGGCTCATCCGGGAGGGAGTCGTCATCTCCGAGAACCTCAACGTGGAATCCCTGCGGAGGTTCAAGGACGACGCGACCGAGGTCCGCGAGGGCTTCGAGTGCGGTATCGGGGTCGGTTACAACGACCTGCGCCCCGAGGACGTCATCGAGACCTACGAGATGCGGGAGAAGCCCCGCGACTAGTCCTCGCGGAGTCTGATCCCCCTGGGGCCCCGGCCGTGCGGCCGGGGCCCCGCCTTTGACGGTTCACACACAACCCAGGTGATCACTTGTACGTTGGGGCGCTGACCCTGGACGTCCTTCTCGGAGACGTCCACTCGCTCAAGCAGAAGCGTTCGCTGGTCCGCCCGGTCGTCTCCGAGCTGCGCCGGAAGTTCTCGGTGTCGGTCTCCGAGGTGGGCGAGCACGACCTGTACCGGCGGGCGAAGATCGGCGTCGCGGTGGTCGCGCCGACGGCCGCGTTCGCCCGCGAACAAATGGAGACCTGCGAACGATTCGTCGCGGGCCGCCCCGAACTGGAGCTGCTCTCCGCCAGGCAGCGGCTCTTCAACGAAGAGGAAGACTGACGATGGTTGACGCCGCACGCGCGCGCAAGATCGCCGATCGCATCCAGCGCATCGTCGCCGAAATGCTGGACCGGCGGATCAAGGACCCGCGACTGGGATTCGTCACCGTGACCGACGCCCGGATCACCGCAGACCTGCGGGACGCCACGGTGTACTACACGGTGTTCGGCACCGCGGACGAGAAGTCGGCCTCCGCCGCCGCCCTGGAGAGCGCCAAGGGCGTGATCCGCAGCGAGGTCGGCCGCCAGACCGGTATCCGGCACACACCGAGCCTGACCTTCGTCATCGACGAGGTGCAGGAGAACGCCCAGCACATCGAGGAACTGCTGGTCAAGGCGCGTCAGGCCGACGAGGAGGTGGCCCAGCGGGCCACCGGCGCCTCTCCGGCGGGGGAGGCCGACCCGTACAAGGCCCCCCGCGAGGTCGAGGACGACGAGGACCAGTAGAACCCGGGGCGGCGGCGCGGTCCGCGCCGCCGCCGGCATTCACCCCGAAGGAGACCCATGGCCGAGAGCGGCGTCGTGGTCGTGGACAAGCCCGCCGACTGGACCTCGCACGACGTGGTCGCCAAGACGCGCGGGCTCGCGCGGACCCGGCGGGTCGGCCACGCCGGGACACTGGACCCGATGGCCACGGGTGTCCTGGTGCTGGGGGTGGAGAAGGGCACGAAGCTGCTCGGCCACCTGACGCTCACGGAGAAGGTCTACGAAGCGACCATCCGGCTCGGCCAGGTGACCAGTACCGACGACGCCGAGGGCGAGTCCGGGCCGAGGGTCGACGCCTCCGGGGTGGCCGAGGAGGCCGTGCACGCGGCGGCCGCCGCCCTCACCGGGCGGATCCAGCAGGTCCCACCGCAGGTCAGCGCGATCAAGGTGGACGGCAAGCGTGCCTACAAGTCGGCCCGCGAGGGCAAGGAGGTCGCGCTCAAGGCGCGCGAGGTGACGGTCGCGGAGTTCGCGGTCACCGACGTGCGCCGGGTGGTGGACGAGGGCGGGACGTTCGTGGACGTCGATGCCGCGGTGACCTGCTCCAGCGGGACCTACATCCGCTCGCTCGCCCGCGACATGGGCGCCGACCTGGGCGTCGGCGGCCACCTGACCGCGCTGCGCCGCACGCGGGTGGGGCCCTACGACCTGTCCCAGGCCCGCACACTGGACCAGTTGGCGGAGGAGTTCACGCAGGTCCCGCTCGCCCACGCGGTGGCCGCGGCCTTCCCGGTGCGCACCCTCACCGAGGACGAGACCGGTCGCATCCGGCACGGCAACCGGATCGGGCCGAGTTCGCTGGGCGACGGTCCGGTCGGCCTGTTCGCCCCCGACGGCCGCGTGGTCGCGCTGGGGGAGAACCGCAGCGACCACATGAAGCCGGTCGTGGTCTTCGACCCCGCCTGACCCCGCCCCCCGCTCGGCGGCGAATGAGCAGGACCGGAACCCGGCCGACCGCCGAGCTCCGGGTGTGTCAGATCTTGATCACGGCGGCTCTGCGGGCGCACAGAGCTTTGAGGTCGTCAGGATCGGATGTGAGGGGCCGGTTCTGCGAGCTTCGTTGCGTTCACGCTGAGTAACGTAGCGGGTCGTGTCGGCTCAAGTGCCGCCTTCCGCGCATCACCTGGGACAGTGCTCGACCAGAAATCCGGAGAGAGCGGCCGTGAACTCCTCCGGACGCTCCACCGCGGGCAGGTGGCCGGTGTCGGGCATCTCCAGCAGGCGGGCGTCCGGGATGCCCTCCGCGTACTGGGTGGCCACGTCCTGGACCTGCGGGACGTCCGAGAGCCCCTTGACCACCAGCGTGGGTACGCCGATCTCGTCCAGACGGGTCCCGGCCGACGGGTCCGGCCAGGCCATCTCCGTGGGAGGGCCGCTCCACGTGCGCTGGAAGAGCGCGCGGTACATCATCAGGGCCTTCTCCCAGGCCTCGACCGGCAGGTCCTCGGGGACCCGGTCCGGGCCCACGACCATGAACCGCGCCTGGGCCTCGGCCATCGCCGCCACGTCCGCCGGGTCGGGGTCGGCGTTGCCGGCGCGGTACACCGCCAGGCGCTCCGGCGGGACGGCGCCGGACACGACGCGCTGAGCGGCCTCGACGAAGTCCGGCGGCCACGCCCGCCCCGTCATGCCCGGGCACACGAGGGCGAGCGCGCCGACCCGCTCCGGGGCCACCAGGGCCGCGTCGACCGCGTGCGCCCCGCCCATCGACGACCCCACCAGGGCGGCCGTCCCGATGTCCAGGGCGTCCAGCAGCGCCAGCAGGTCCCGGTAGTGCGCCACCGGTCCCTCCGCGTCGTCCGACTCCCCGTACCCCCGCCAGTCGTAGCGCACCACCCGGTACCGCTCGGCCAGTGCGGCGAACGGGTGGTCCCACATCCGGCGGTCGGCCGCCGCGGCGTGCACGAGCACGACCGCGGGCCCCTCACCCGCCTCCTCGTATCCCAGAACCGTGCGTCCGATATCGATTCTCGCCATGCCGGCACGCTAGCCGCCGTCGGCCCGTCCGGACACCCCGCTCTGCGGAGGGCAGAACGCCGGAGTGGGCCGGGCCACACCCCCCGTGTGTCGGTCCGGGGGCGGCGGGCGTGGCACCCTTGTCTGGGGCCCTGGGGGAGGTTTCCTTCCCCGGAGCCGTGACATCGGCAGCGAACAGGGTTGAGGGGAGCCGGACGTGCGGCGATGGGGCGGACTGGAGGACATTCCCTCCGAGTGGGGGCGGTCCGTGGTGGCTGTCGGAGTCTTCGACGGTGTGCACCGCGGCCACCAGGCCATCCTGGCGACCGCCGTCGAGCGCGGTCGGGCCCTGGGCCTGCCCGTGGTCGTGGTGACCTTCGACCCCCATCCGGAGACGGTCCTGCGCGGGGCGACCCCGCCGGTGCTGACCCCGCTGGACCGGCGGGTGGCGCTGCTGGAGGAGCACGGCGCCGACGCCGTGTGCGTCCTGCCCTTCGACAAGAGCCTGTCGGCGCGTTCGCCGGAGGAATTCGTCCGGTCGGTGCTCATGGACCGCCTGCACGCGGTCGCCGTGGTCGTCGGTGAGGACTTCCGGTTCGGCCACAAGGCCGCCGGCGACGTCGCGGCGCTGGCCGCGTTCGGTCGTGAACTCGGGTTCACCGCGCACGGCACGCCGCTCGTGGCCGACGGGCGGACCATCACCTCGACCCGCGTGCGCGCCCTGCTCGCCGACGGTGACGTGGCGGGGGCCGCCGCCCTGCTGGGCCGGCCGCACCGGGTGGAGGGAGAGGTCGTGCACGGTGCCGCGCGCGGGCGCGAACTGCTCGGCTTCCCCACCGCCAACATGGATCTGGCGCCCGACACCGCCGTGCCCGGTGACGGCGTCTACGCGGGCTGGCTGAGCCGGACCGCGTCCCAGGACGGCCAGGAGTCCCGCTGGCCGGCCGCGATCTCCGTGGGCACCAACCCCACCTTCGACGGCGCCGAGCGCACCGTGGAGGCCTACGCCCTGGACCGCGACGACCTGGAACTGTACGGCGTGCACATGGCCGTGGAGTTCACCCACCGGATCCGCGGCCAGGAGCGCTTCGACAGCATCGACGAGCTCATCGTGGCCATGCACCGCGACGTCGACCGGTGCCGTGAGGTGCTGGTCGGGGACCCCAAGGGCGAGCGGTCGGGCGGCTCGGCGGGGGAGACCGGCTCCATAGTGTGACGCAGCCCCGCCACCTCGTGGTTTGCGGTAGTGTGGACACGTCCACGTGTGCCCTGCGTCAGGACCTCCGTCTCCGGAGGCCGCCGGCGCGGAGAGCGCGCTGCACCGACGCCGTCGGCGACGGTCCGCGCCCACCACACGCGACGGTGACTGTTCGTACGCGCGGTCACCGCGTCTGACCCCGGCTCCGTGTCAGGGGTTCGCCCTGCGTACCGAATCATGAGTGAAGGAGCGTCGTGTCGATCGACACCGCCACCAAAGAGAAGATCATCGCCGAGTACGGCACCTCCGAGGGTGACACCGGCTCCCCCGAGGTCCAGGTCGCGCTGCTCACGCACCGCATCACGGAGCTGACCGAGCACCTGAAGGACCACAAGCACGACCACCACAGCCGCCGTGGCCTGCTCCTGATGGTCGGCCGTCGCCGCCGTCTGCTCAAGTACGTCGCCAAGCAGGACATCACCCGCTACCGCTCGCTCATCGAGCGTCTGGGCCTGCGCCGCTAGGACCGGCGACGGGAGTGGCTTCGGCCGCTCCCGTTTTGTTAGTAAGGTGTGACACGCGTGACGGTCCACGACCGTCACGCGTGCACCACCCACAACTCCACAGTGAACATCCCGCGATCCTCACCCTCGGCAGCAGAGTCGAGGCCGGTCCTCGGTAGTGGTCCCCGGACACCGTCCCAGAGGCGGTTGCCGTGGGCTTCGATCGATGACCGGCCGTCATCAACTCCCTGGTCCGGACGCGGGACGAAGAACACAAGGCCGTGGGCCGCGCATCCGCGCGAACCGCGGCACATCCCACACCTGTACCAGGAGGTCGCCCATGGAGGGCGCTTACTCGGCCGAAGCCGTCATCGACAACGGCAAGTTCGGCACCCGCACCATCCGCTTCGAGACCGGCCGGCTCGCTCAGCAGGCCGCCGGATCGGCCATGGTGTACCTGGACGACGAGACCGTTGTCCTCTCCGCCACGACCGCCTCGAAGCGGCCCAAGGAGAACCTCGACTTCTTCCCCCTGACGGTGGACGTCGAAGAGCGCATGTACGCCGCGGGCCGCATCCCCGGCTCCTTCTTCCGGCGCGAGGGACGTCCCTCCGAGGACGCCATCCTCACCTGCCGCCTGATCGACCGGCCGCTGCGCCCGTCGTTCAAGAAGGGCCTGCGCAACGAGATCCAGGTCGTCGAGACGATCCTGGCCCTGCACCCCGAGCACCTGTACGACGTGGTCGCGATCAACGCGGCCTCGATGTCGACGCAGATCTCCGGGATCCCCTTCTCCGGCCCGATCGGCGGCGTGCGCGTCGCCCTGATCGAGGGCCAGTGGGTGGGCTTCCCCACCCACGGCGAGCTGGAGAACGCCACCTTCGACATGGTGGTCGCCGGCCGCGTCCTCGATGACGGCGACGTCGCCATCATGATGGTCGAGGCCGAGTCCACGCCGCGCACCCTGAAGCTGGTCGCCGAAGGCGCCGTCGGTCCCAACGAGCAGACCGTCGCCGAGGGCCTCGACGCCGCCAAGCCCTTCATCAAGGTGCTGTGCAAGGCCCAGCAGGCCGTCGCCGAGCAGTCCAGCCGCGAGGTGGCCGAGTTCCCGATCTTCCTCGACTACGAGGAGGACGCCTACGCCGCCGTCCAGGCCGCCGTCCGGGAGGACCTGGCCAAGGCTCTGACCATCGCGGACAAGCAGGACCGCGAGGCCGAGCTGGACCGCGTCAAGGCCGCCGCCGGCGAGAAGCTGGCCGAGGACTTCGAGGGCCGCGAGAAGGAGGTCGGCGCCGCCTTCCGCTCGCTGAGCAAGCAGCTCATGCGCGAGCGCGTGCTGCGCGACCAGGTCCGTATCGACGGCCGCGGCCCCAAGGACATCCGTTCGCTGAGCGCCGAGGTCGGCGTTCTGCCGCGGGTGCACGGTTCGGCCCTCTTCGAGCGCGGTGAGACCCAGATCCTGGGCGTCACCACGCTCAACATGCTGCGCATGGAGCAGATGGTTGACACGCTCAACCCTGACAAGACCAAGCGCTACATGCACAACTACAACTTCCCGCCCTACTCCACCGGTGAGACCGGTCGTGTGGGCTCGCCCAAGCGGCGCGAGATCGGGCACGGTGCTCTCGCCGAGCGCGCCCTGCTCCCGGTCCTGCCGTCGCGCGAGGAGTTCCCGTACGCCATCCGGCAGGTGTCCGAGGCGCTGGGCTCCAACGGCTCCACCTCGATGGGCTCGGTCTGCGCGTCCACCATGTCCCTGATGGCGGCCGGCGTGCCCCTCAAGGAGATGGTGTCGGGCATCGCCATGGGTCTGATCAGCGAGGGTGACCAGTTCATCACGCTGACCGACATCCTGGGCGCCGAGGACGCGTTCGGTGACATGGACTTCAAGGTCGCCGGTACCCGTGAGCTCATCACGGCCCTGCAGCTGGACACCAAGCTCGACGGCATCCCCGCCGAGCAGCTGGCGATCGCGCTGCAGCAGGCCCGCGGCGCCCGCCTGGCGATCCTCGACGTCATGCGCGAGGCCATCGAGGCCCCGGCCGAGATGAGCCCGAACGCTCCGCGCATCCTGACGGTCAAGGTTCCGACCGACAAGATCGGCGAGGTCATCGGCCCGAAGGGCAAGATGATCAACTCGATCCAGGACGACACCGGCGCCGACATCTCGATCGAGGACGACGGCACGATCTACATCGGTGCCGTCGACGGCCCGTCCGCCGAGGCCGCGCGGGACACGATCAACCAGATCGCGAACCCGACGATGCCCGAGGTCGGCGACCGCTACCTGGGCACCGTCGTCAAGACGACGACGTTCGGCGCGTTCGTGTCGCTGCTGCCCGGCAAGGACGGCCTGCTGCACATCTCGCAGATCCGCAAGCTGCACGGCGGCAAGCGGATCGAGAACCTCGACGACGTCATCGGCATCGGCGAGAAGATCCAGGTCGAGATCCGCGAGATCGACGACCGCGGCAAGCTGTCGCTGGTGCCCGTCGAGGTCGTGGAGTCCGAGGCGGCCTCCGCCCCGGCCTCCGAGGCCGCCGCCGAGGCCCCGGCCGACGACAAGGGCGACAAGGGCGACGACTCCGGTGACGCCCCGCGCCGCCGTCGCCGCCGCAGCTCGGGCGGGCGTTCCGAGAACACCTGATCCCGCCATGCCTGAGGGGGCGGCCGCACCAGTCGGTGCGGCCGCCCCCGCGGCGTATCCTCGGCTCGACGAGGGGCGGTGTACCGTCCCATGGCCGTCCCTCCCACGCGAAGACGAAGAAGAAGGATTCATGAGCTCTGCCCCCATCGCCGCCGAGCAGGAGCCCGGTACCACTGTGACGCTGCTGGAGCCGGACGGCGGCTCCGGTCTCGTGCGGCGCACCGTGCTCCCCGGCGGTCTGCGCGTGGTCACCGAGGACATCCCGGGCGGCCGCTCCGCGGCCTTCGGCATCTCCGCGACCTCCGGCTCGCGCGACGAGGACTCCGCGCACGCCGGATCGGCACACTTCCTGGAGCACCTGCTGTTCAAGGGGACCCGGACCCGCTCGGCTCTGGAGATCTCCGCGGTGCTGGACGGTGTCGGCGCCGACCACAACGCCTACACCACCAAGGAGCACACCTGCTACTACGCCAAGGTGCTCGACCGGGACCTGCCGCTGGCCATCGACGTCGTCGGTGACATGGTGGCCAACTCGGTGCTCGACGAGGGGGAGGTGGAGACCGAGCGCGGCGTGATCCTGGAGGAGATCGCCATGTACGAGGACGAGCCCGCCGACCTGGTGGACGACGTCTTCGCCGAGCACTTCTTCGGTGACACTCCGCTGGGGCGACCGATCCTGGGCACCATCGACTCCATCCGCGCGCTCCCGCGTGAGCGGATCGCCGAGCAGTACCGGGACGCCTACGTGCCCTCCGAGCTGATCGTGACGGCCGCGGGCAGCCTGGACCACGGCGCGGTCGTGGAGCAGGTCCGGGCGATGTTCGCCGACCAGCTCGCCGCCGCGGGCGACGCCCGTCCGGCCCGGCCGCGTGTCGGCGGCGGTCCGGTGGGGGTCAACGGCGGCACGGTGGTGACCTCCCGCGACACCGAGCAGGCCCACATCATCCTGGGGTCGGAGGGGCTGCCGCGCACGGATCCGCGCTGGCACGCGCTGCGCCTGCTGGGGGCGGCGCTGGGCGGCGGGATGTCCTCGCGCCTGTTCCAGGAGGTGCGCGAGAAGCGCGGCCTGGCCTACGCGGTGCACGCCTACCACACGGCCTACGCGGACACCGGCACGTTCCAGGTCTACGCGGGCTGCCTTCCGGAGAAGGCCGACGAGGTCATCGGCGTGTGCCGTGACGAACTCGCCAAGGTGGCGTCCTCGGGGATCGGCGCCGAGGAGCTGGCCCGCGCCAAGGGCCAGATCCAGGGCACGTGGGTGCTGGGCAGCGAGGGCACCAACGCCCGGATGAGCCGTCTGCTCGCGCACGAGCTGAGCCACCCCCGCCACTTCTCGATCGACGACGACCTGGCGCTGTTCGACGCGGTGACCGAGAAGGACGTCGCCGAGGTGGCCGCCGACCTGCTCACGCGTCCGCGCGCCCTGGCGGTCATCGGCCCGTACGACGAGTCGCGCACCTTCTGACCGGCTCCGGGCACGGCCCCGGGTCCGTTCCGGACGGTCGGAACGGACCCGGCCCGCGCGTCAGGCGGCGACCTGGCGGACGAGGTCGCTCCGGGCCCGGGCGACCCGTGAACGGATCGTGCCCACCGGTGCCCCGACCAGGCGTGCGGCCTCCTCGTAGGTGCACCCCTCGACCTGGGTGAGCACGAACGCCTGGCGCCGTTCCGGGCTGAGCCCGTCCAGCAGGGAGCGCAGCGCCAGGTACTCGTCGAAGCGCTCCCGGGAGGCGGGGACCAGCTCCCAGTCGGTGCCGCCGACGCAGTCCGGTCGGGCGGCGTCGCTGCGGTAGCGGTCGACGACGGTGTTGCGGGCGATGGCCAGCAGCCAGCCGCGGACCGGCGCGCGTCCGGAGTAGCGCCGCAGGCCTCCGAGTACGCGCAGGTAGGTCTCCTGGGTGAGTTCCTCGACCCGGTCCTGCGGCACTCTGCGCGCGATGTAGCGGGTCACGTCGGGTCTGGTCCGCCGGACCAGGTCCTCCAGTGCGGAACGCGACCCGGTGCGAGCGCTGGCCGCGAGGTGTTCGAGGTCGTCGTTGACGTGGGTGACGGGCATGGGCCCTCTTCGGTGCCGAGCACGCGCCGACCCACCCGGGGCGGCCCGTGCGCGTCACCGCGGTCGGCACGGCACGGGTCCCGTCCCGGGCGTCGGTACGCGCGGTGATCAGGGGACGCGAGGGGCGTGCGCGGCCCGGCCGAGCCCGAGGAAGCCCCTCGGCGGGGCCGGGGACACGGGCGATCGGGACGAGACGCCTCAGGCCGTGGCCGGGGGTCCCCTGAGAACCAGGCTGTGGCGCAGGTACGGGGCGGTCGGCCGGGGCGGTGCGGGTGCCGTCGGCCGGACCGCGCGGGGCGGCGCGGGTACCCGGGGCAGGACCACCAGCAGCAGCGGCAGCAGGGCCGCGGCCACCAGCCGCAGATAGGCGAAGAGGGCGGCCTCGCCCTGGCGCAGCCACCAGGCGCACACGGCGGCGGCCGCCAGGTGGAGGAGGAGCATGCCGCCGCTCCCGGAGGCGTCCGCCATCGCCTGGGCGCCGGCCGCCACCGAACCGGGGTCGTGGCCGGCGTGGGCGGTGGAGGAGGTCGTCACGGAGTAGAGCAGGTGCAGCGCGAGCTGGCCCCACAGCATCCAGGCGGTGATCGCGCCCAGGCCGCGCTCGCGTCCGCTCCCCGCCCAGGCGGAGAGGAACACCAGCGCGGCGCCCGCCGCCAGCCCGACCAGGGGGACGCCGTGCCCGGAGGCCGCGGCGTGGCCGCCCGCGGACACGGCGAGGCACACCGAGGTGAAGACCCCGGCGCGCGCCGCTCGCATCGGGGGCCGCTCCGTCATGGACTCATCGTCGCACGGTCATCCCTCCACGAGTGACCGGCCCACGTAGTCGCCCTCCTCACAGCCCGGGGGAATCGCGAAGACGGCCGACCCGACGGCGGTGACCCACTCGTTGAGCAGGTCCAGCTCGTCCAGTCGGCGCTGGATGGGCACGAACTGGCGTACCGGGTCGGCCTGGAAGGACGCGAAGACCAGTCCGGCCTCGCCCGCCCCGCTCAGCGTGTCGCGCAGGTCGTAGTTGTAGCCGCGGCGGAAGATGCGCTGGCCCGGATCGTCGGTGCGTGCCCGCCTGACGTGCGCGAACGCGGGGATGACGGGGAGACCGGACTCGTCGGTGGCGTCCAGGTCGGCGTCGTCGCGCTCGCCCCCGCCGGTGAGCGGCGCGCCGTCGGCCACCCGCCGCCCGATCACCGCCTCGCGTCCGGGGCGGTCCAGCTCGTCCCATGTGTCCAGGTCGGTGGCGATCCGGCGCAGCACCAGGGACGTGCCGCCGTCGAGCCAGGCCGGTCCGCCGGAGCCCCACACCAGGTGCTCGAACTCGTCCGTCCCCGGCCTCGGGTTGATGCTGCCGTCCACCTGCCCCATGAGGTTGCGCATGGTGGTGCCGTCGGGCTCGGAGCCGTGGGCACGGCGGAAGCCGGTCTGTGTCCAGGCCACGCGGGCGAACGCGCGTGCGTCCTTGACCAGCATCCGCGCCGCGTGCGAGACGGTGATCGGATCGTCGGCGCACACCTGGAGCAACAGGTCGGCCTGGCCCCACTCCGGGCGCAGGTCGTCGTGGTCGAACTCGGGCAGGGGGCCCAGCCAGGAGGGGACGGCGTCGGGGTCGACCCGCTCCACGAGCCCCGGACCGAAACCGAAGGTCGTCGTGAGCCGTGCGGGCACGGTGGCGAGCTCGGGTTCCGTGTCGGCCAGGGGCGCCTGCCCGGCGCTCAGGCGGGCGGCGTCGTCGCTGAGCAGCCGCAGGAGGCGTCCCACGCCCTCGGCGTCCACGCCGGACTCCAGGTCCAGGGCGACGAAGCAGGCGTGTGCCTGGGGCGGGGTCTCCACCCCGGCCTGGCGCGGGCCGTGGAAGGCGACCGTCCGTGTGCCGTGGACCGGCGGCGCCGTGTTCGCGGGTGGGGGCTCCTCACCGACCAGCCGGTGGGTGACGGTCGCCCCGGCGGCGCCGATGCCCGCGGCGGCGCCGCCCAGGAGGAGGCCGCGCCGCGAGAACCGGTCCGAGAGCGGTCTGCGCTCGCTCATCAGCCCTCGTCCTCCGTGTACGCGTGGTCGGTGTGCTCGCCCTCCGACTCCTCCTCGCCGCCGCCGTACTCCTCGTTGGCGCCCGCGAACTCCTTGACCTGTGCGGTGAACTCGGCGGTGGAGCCGTCGGCGAACTCCACGGTGACGGTGGACTCGGTACCCGGCTCCAGGTCCTCGCTCAGGTCCATCAGCATGATGTGGTCGCCGCCGGCCTCCAGGGTCCGGGAGCCGCCCGCCGGGATGGCGAAGCCCTCCTCGACCTCGCGCATGGTGGTGTCGGCGCCCTCGGTGACGCCCTCGTGCAGTTCGGTCATGCCCGCGGCCTCGTGCGCGGCGGAGACGATGGTCACGTCGGTGTCGGAACCGTTGCCGATCTCGCCGAACACGGCCGTCATGCCGTCCTCGACGGTGGCGGCCTTGATCCAGGGGTCGGTGATCTCGAAGCCGTCGGCGGCGGTGGCGTCCTCGGCCGCGCCGTCCCCGGCGGCGGCCTGCTCCTGCGGCTGGTCGGCGCCTCCGCAGGCGGACAGGGCCAGGACGAGGGAGAACAGGGCGGCGGCCCCGGCGGTACGGGTCGGGTGCATGGGTGCTCCACGGTCTCGGGCCGCTGGGTGCGCGGCCGTTCCCCCCTCACGTCGGATCGCGGGCCCGTTCGGTTCCCGGCACTCTCCGGGCACAGGAAACCCCCTGCGGTGACGCACCGCAGGGGGTTCCGGGCGATCGTCCTAGCGCTTGCGCCGCCGGATCGAGATCTTCCTGGGCGCGGTGGTGTTGGCCGCGCCGTGCACGGTCACCTCCAGCAGCCCCTCGCCGTAGCTCGCCTCGATGTCGTTCTCGCTGATCTCCTCGGGCAGGCTGATCTCCCGTCGGAAGGTGCCCATGTACCGCTCGGACGAGTAGTACACGACGTCGTCCTCATCGCGCTGGCGCTCCCCGCTGATGGTGAGGACGCCGTGGGACAGGCTGACGGTCACGTCCTGCTCGTAGACACCGGGGATCTCGCACCGGACGACGAGGTCCTCGCCGCGGGCCAGGATGTCCGTGGGCGGGCTCCAGGCGTCGGCGTAGCCGCGCTCGCGCTCACCCGCCTGGCTGGTCTCGATCGAGGACATGGTGTCGGAGATGCGGTTCATCTCGGTGATCATGTCCACCACCCCGTGAAAGGGGTTGCTGAACCTCTTGGGTGTCACGTCCGCCTCCTGTCGGTGTCCGTGGATGCGTGGCTCACGTGGTGTGTTCCCTCCGGGTCAGGACTTCGCGGCGGGCGGCTGCTTGCCCTCGGAGCGGCGCTCCGGTGAGACCAGCTTCGGAATCCGCTCGCGGGACAGCGCCCGCGCCAGTCCCCAGATCATGAACAGCAGGATCAGGGCGAAGGGCAGACCCGTCACCACCGACGCCGCCTGGAGCGCCGCCAGGGCGTTCTCTCCGCCCAGCACCAGCAGGATGAGGGTGACCCCGCCCTCGGCGATCGCCCAGAAGGCCCGCTGCCAGCGGACCGGGTTGGTGTCGCCCCCGTTGGTGAGGGTGTCCACGACCAGCGAGCCGGAGTCGGAGGAGGTGACGAAGAAGATCGTGACCACCAGGATGAGCAGGAGTGAGACCGCGTTGCCCAGGGTCGGCGCGAAGGAGAACATCAGGTCCATCACGCGGAACGCGCGGTCCTCCTCGGCCAGGTCGGCCAGGCCGGCGTTCTCGTACAGCTCGTAGAACAGGCCGGAGCCGCCGAACACGCCGAACCACAGGATGGAGACCACGACCGGGGCGAACAGCGCGCCCAGGACGAACTCACGGATGGTGCGGCCGTAGGAGATCCGGGCGAGGAAGATGCCGACGAAGGGCGCCCACGAGATCCACCAGCCCCAGTAGAAGACGCTCCAGGCGGTGGTCCAGGCGGCGGCCTGCGGGTCGGTCTGCGGACTCGGGAAGGCCAGGCTCCACGGGACCAGGTTGCCCAGGTAGTCGCCCGCGGACGTGGTCATGGTGGAGATCATGAACAGCTTGGGCCCGAACAGGAAGACGACGCCCAGCAGCAGGAACGCCAGCCACAGGTTGATGACCGACAGGCGCCGGATGCCCTTGTCGATCCCGGCCAGCACGCTCAGCAGGGCGATGCTGGTGATGACGATGATGATGATCGACTGGACGGTCGAGTTGGTCGGGATGCCGAACACGTGGTTCAGCCCGCCGTTGATCTGCAGCGTGCCCAGGCCCAGGGACGTCGCCAGGCCGAAGATGGTGCCGAAGACCGCCAGGATGTCGACGATGTTGCCGGGCCAGCCGAAGGCCCGGTCCCCGATCAGCGGGTACAGGGCCGAGGCCGGGCGCAGCGGCAGTCCCTTGCGGAACGCGAAGTAGCCCAGCGACATCCCCAGCGCGATGTAGATCGCCCAGGGGTGGAAGCTCCAGTGGAACAGGCTGAGCGCCAGGGCCTCGTTGGCGGCCTCGGGCAGGGGGCCGTCGTCGGTGGGCATGAAGTCGGAGTTGCGCGGCCACGTCAGGTGGTGGATGGGCTCGGAGACGCCCCAGAACACCAGCCCGATGCCCATGCCCGTGGTGAAGAGCATGGCGAACCAGGCGAGTGTGCTGAACTCGGGGCGTGAGTCGTCGGGCCCGAGCCTGATCCGGCCGTACTTGCCGAGCATCATGAACACGGCCATGCCCAGGAAGAACGTCGTGGACAGGACGTAGAGCCAGCCGAGTTCGCTGCTGATCCAGTCACGGGTAACGGTCGTCGCGTTGAGCAGGGGCTCGGTGGCGACGATGCCTATGACGAGGAACGCGATGATCACGACGCCGGAGACGCCGAAGACCGTCGGATTCGTGTGTTCTCTGATGTAGGTGCGCAGGGATGAGATGGTGGCTCCTTCCCAGCCCGGGTGGGACGGGTACGCCTGCGGCGGTCGGGTGGCCGGGACCTGTCGGAAACAGGGCCCTGAGCCAGGGGTGATGTCCCGTGGATGGTAAGGGCGTGCCCGGTCAACCGCCAAACAACCTCGACAACGAGGACGTTCGTCGCGATTCGGGGCGAAGGGCGGGGGAACGCGTCAGTCGGACGCGGCGATGAGGCCGTCCAGGGTCCGGCCCACGCGGTCGAGCCAGTCCGTGATGACCCGGAGTTCGTCCACCGAGTAGCCCTCGTGCATCCGGGTCATCGCCTCGCGCATTCCGGGCGCGGAGGCGGCGGCGATGGTGTCCGCGCCCTCGACCAGGCGGACGGCGACCTTGCGGCGGTCCTGGGGATGGCGGGTGCGCTCCACGAGGCCGTGTGCCTCCAGTCGGTCGATCACACCGGTCACCGATCCGGTGGACAGACGGAGGCTGTCGGCGATCTCCCCGGGTGTCAGCGTGCCACCGACACGCAACAGCGTGTAGCACTGGAAGTCGGTCGGGTTCATCCCCGAACGGTCGGACATCCGGTGCAGGAGCCGGACGAGTCGCACGGCGAGTTGCTGGCCATCGGTCTGCAGGGCCATGTACAGGTCGGCTCGCGCCCGGTCGTCGTCCAGGCCGCCCGAAGTCCCGTCCGGCCCGGCGGCGGGGGTGGTCGATGCGGCGTCCATGCGGCTCCCAACGGCTCGGCGGCCGGATGGTCGGTTACCTCCGTGAGTCTACGGCCCCGCGGTGGAGCCGATGGTTGACGATGAAGAGGATGGGAACTAAACCGGAAACCGAGATTCTTGCTTTCCAAGCTACCTCGAGATCGAGGAGTCTGCTATCCAGAGTGTGCGAACAGAACAGGACCGGGCGGGATTTCCGGTCAGCCCGGACGCGGCGTCGGTGATCGGCGCCGTCGACGCCGCGTTGAGCGAGTACCTGGACGAGCGGGGCCGCGAAGCCGCCGATCTGGACCCGGACTTCGGCCGGGACCTGGCGGGCGCTCTGCGCGCGTTCACCCTGGGAGGCGGCAAGCGTCTGCGCCCGATGCTGGCCTGGTGGGGGTGGACCGCCGGGGGAGGGGCCCCGCGCGGTCCCACGGCCGAGGCCGCCGTGCGCGCCTGTGCGGCACTGGAGCTCCTCCAGACCTTCGCGCTCGTCCACGACGACGTCATGGACGGCTCACCGCTGCGCCGCGGCGCGGCCTCGGTCCACGAGGCCTTCGCGGCCGAGCACCGGGCCGGGGCCTACACCGGTGAGCTCCGCCGCTACGGCGAGGCCATGGCGGTGCTGACCGGCGACCTCGCGCTGGCCTGGGCCGACGACCTGCTCGACGCCGCACTGGCGGACCTGGCCGAGCACCAGGACGCCCGGCGGGTGTGGAGCCGGGTGCGCACCGAGGTCGTGGCCGGGCAGTTCCTCGACATCCGCGGCCAGGCGCGGCGGGACCGCTCCGAGGCCGGGGCCCTGCGCACCGACCGGCTCAAGACGGCCGCCTACACCGCCGAACGCCCCCTGCACCTGGGCGCCGCGATGGCCGGGGCATCCCAGCCGACCGTGCGCGCCCTGCGGGCCTACGGCCAGGACGTCGGCGTGGCCTTCCAGCTGCGTGACGATCTCAGGGACGCCTACGGCTCCCCCGAGGTGACCGGCAAACAGGCCGGGGAGGACCTGGCACGGGGCAGGAACACGCTGCTGCTGTCGTCGGGGCTGCGCCTGGCCCGCGAGCGCGGCGACGAAGAGGCCGAACACCTCCTGAGCGGCGTCGGCGGGGGGACCGACCCCGCGCTCGCCGCGCGCGTGCTCGACGCCGTGGGCGCCCGGGAACTGGTCCTGCGGCGCTGCCGCGAGCTGTCGGTCCGCGCCATCGGCCACCTGGCCGCCCTCCCGATCGACCCCGACGTCATGAAGGAGCTGCGCCGCCTCGGCGAGGCGGCCGCCCGACCCTGAACACGCCCCTCGGGGCGGGAGAGGACCAAGGATCATGCCGATCCATCGCAACGGGCGGACGCGGGGCGGCCGCCGGCCCGGGGGGCCTCGCGGGCGCGACCCGGTCGTCGTGGTCGGTGCGGGCCTGTCCGGCCTGGCGTGCGCGCTGCACCTGCTGGGCGCCGGACGCGAGGTCGTGGTGGTCGAGAGGGAGGACCACCCGGGCGGCCGGGCCGGGCGCCTGGACCTCGACGGGTACCGGATCGACACCGGACCGACCGTGCTGACCATGCCCGAACTCCTGGACGAGGCCTTCGGCGCGGTCGGCGAGACGGTCGGGGAGCGCCTGGACCTCGTGCCGCTGGCGCCCGCCTACCGGGCGTCCTTCGCCGACGGGTCCACCATCGACGTCCACACCGACCGGGCGGCCATGACCGCCGAGGTCGGGCGGGTGGCCGGGACCCGCGAGGCCGTCGGCTACCTGCGCCTGCGCGAGTGGCTCACCCGCCTGTACCGGGTCGAGATGCGCTCCTTCATCGACGCGCAGTTCGACTCGCCGCTGGACCTGGTGCGGCCCGACCTGCTCCGACTGGCGGCACTGGGCGGCTTCGGCCGGCTGGCCCCGGCCGTGGGGCGCTACGTGCGCGACGAACGGCTGCGCCGGATCTTCTCCTTCCAGTCGCTGTACGCCGGGGTGCCTCCGGACCGGGCCCTGGCCGCCTACGCGGTCATCGCCTACATGGACACCGTCGCCGGCGTCTACTTCCCGCGGGGCGGCATGCGCGCCGTCGGCGACGCCCTGGCCGCCGCCGCGGCCAAGGCCGGCGGCGTCCTGCGCTACGGGGAGTCGGTGACGCGGTTGGAGCGGCGCGGTGACCGGGTCACCGCCGTGGTCACCGACCGGGGAGAGCGGCTGCCCTGCGACCAGGTCGTGCTCACCACCGACCTGCCCGCGGCCCACCGGCTCCTGGGCCACCGGGTCCGCCGACCGGTACCGCACCGCTTCTCCCCCTCGGCGGTGGTCCTGCACCTGGGCACGGACCGCACGTGGGAGTCCCTGGCCCACCACACCATCTCCTTCGGCCGGGCGTGGAAGGGCACCTTCGACGAGATCATCGGTGCGGGGCGCCCCATGAGCGACCCCTCCCTCCTGGTGACCCAGCCCACGGTCACCGACCCCTCCCTGGCCCCGGACGGCCGCCACCTGCTGTACGTGCTCGCGCCCGCGCCCAACCTCGACGCCGGACGGATCGACTGGGACGCCGAGGGTCCGCGCTACCGGGACCGCCTGGTCGCCACGCTCGAGGAACGGGGGCTGACCGGCCTGGACTCCTCGATCCGGACCGAACACCTGGTCACTCCGGCCGACTGGGCGCGGCAGGGGCTCGCGCGCGGGACCCCGTTCTCGCTCGCGCACACCTTCGCCCAGACCGGGCCCTTCCGCCCGGCCAACACCGTGCGCGGAACGGCGAACGCGGTCCTGGCCGGCTGCGGGACCACTCCCGGCGTCGGGGTGCCCACGGTCCTGGTCTCGGGCAAGCTGGCCGCCGCGCGCGTCCTGTCCCGGACCGGAGGAAGCCGATGAGGGGCGCACTCGCCGAACTCGACGCGGCCGGCATCGGCGATGACCGGCTGCGGGCCGACTACCTGCACTGCCGGGCCCTGCACGCCCACCACGGACGGACCTACTACACCGCCACGCGCGTCCTGCCACCCGGGCGCAGACCGGCCGTGCACGCCCTGTACGGCTTCGCGCGGTGGGTGGACGACGTCGTCGACGAACCCGCTCCGGGTACCACCGTCGCCGAACAGCACCGCCGCCTGGACGGCATCGAGTCCGAGCTGGCGCGGGCACTGGCGGGGCGCGGGGCCTGCGAACCGGCGCTGCGGGCACTCGCGGACACGGCCCGGCGCCACCGGCTGCCCGACGACTACTTCACGGCGTTCATGGCCTCGATGCGCATGGACCTGTCCGTCACGCAGTACACGGACCTGGAGCACCTGCGCTCCTACATGTACGGGTCCGCGGCCGTGATCGGACTCCAGGTGCTGCCGGTCCTGGGGACGGTGGTGCCCCACGACGAGGCCGCGCCGCACGCCGCCGCGCTCGGTGAGGCCTTCCAGCTCACCAACTTCCTGCGCGACGTGTCGGAGGACCTGGCGCGCGGGCGCGTCTACCTGCCCGCGGACGTGCTGGCCGACCACGGAGTGGACCGGGGGCTGCTGGAACGCTGCCGGCGCGCCCGCGCGGCCGACCCCCGTGCCCGCCGCGCCGTGGCCGCCCTGGTGGAGGTCAACCAGGAGTTCTACCGCAGGGCGCGCCCCGGGATCGCGATGCTCTCTCCCGTGGCCCGCCCGTGTGTCGCCACCGCCTTCCGGCTCTACCGCGGGATCCTGGACGAGATCCGCGCGGCCGACCACGATGTCTGGAGCACCCGCCACCGGGTCTCCGACGCCCGCAAGGCGGCCGCGGCGGTACCCGCTCTCGCCCGTTCGCTCCTCGCCCGGTCGCTTCCGCGCCCGAGGAACGGCGAACGCGACGACCACTCCAGGAGGAGCCGCACGTGACCACGCCAGATCCGCGGCCCGGCCGGATTCCGCTGCACCGGCTGCCCGCGACCCGCTGGAACGCCCAGGAGCCCACGTGGCGGGGCGCCTCCCCGGCCGTCATCGGCGCCGCGCTCAAGCGGGCGCTGGCCCGGCCCTCGGGCAACTGGTTCGTGCTCGCCGCGAGCGAGCAGGTGCGGGCGGACCGGCCCTTCGGCCGGGTGGTCGCCGGAACGGAACTGGTGGCCTGGCGGACCCCGGACGGGACCGTGCACGCCGGTCCGGGCGCCTGTCCGCACCTGGGCGCACCGCTGTGCCGGGGCGCGGTGGACGAGGGGCGCCTGGTGTGCCGGTGGCACGGGCTCTCCCTGGGCACCGACGGCTTTCCGGGCTGGAGCCCCTATCCGGCCCACGACGACGGGGTGCTCGTGTGGGTGCGCCTGGACCGCGAGGGCGGTGAGGAACCGCTGGCGGAACCGGTCGTGCCCGAGCGGCCCCGGGCCGGTGCCGCCATCGCCGCGGTGGAGAGCCTGGCGGGCCGCTGCGAGCCCGAGGACGTGATCGCCAACCGGCTCGACCCGTGGCACGGGTCCTGGTTCCACCCCTACTCGTTTCTCGGGCTCGAGGTCGTGGAGGTGCCGGAGGGCCCCGACCCCGAGCCCGACCGGATGGTCGTGGACGTGGGATTCAAGGTGGCCGGGCGGTGGGGCGTCCCGGTCCGGGCCGAGTTCGCCTGTCCCGAACCGCGCACCGTGCTCATGCGCATCATCGAGGGCGAGGGGAAGGGCAGCGTGGTCGAGACCCACGCCACGCCCCTGGGCGTGGACCGGGACGGGGTCCCGCGCACGGCGGTCATCGAGGCCACCGTGGCCGTGTCCGACCGCCCGGGCTTCGCGCTGGCCCGCCGCCTGTCCGCGGCCGTGCGACCGCTCGTGCGCACGGCCGCACGGCGGTTGTGGCGGGACGACCTGGCCTACGCGGAGCGCCGCTACCTGCTGCGCGCCTCGGGGCGCTGGCCCGGCTGACGCGCCGCGCGGGCCAGGGCCCGCAGCGGTCGGCTGCGGCCGCGCGTGGGCACACTCCACACGGTGTGGCCCGGCCGCCCCCACCGGGACAGGAGCGTGTTGGCGGCCAGGAAGCCGCTGGTGGCGGCGCGTTCCATGAGGGCCACCGGCAGGTCCACGCGGACGTGGTCGCCGGCCATCGCCAGCAGGGGGTCGGGCGTGCCGACGGTACAGCGGTCGCCGTGGCCGCCCGGTGGGAACAGAGGGCAGTCCGCCCGTCGCTCGTGCCGGGCGTCGACCGCGCGTGCGCCGCGCAGTTCCGGGTAGACGGCGGCGGCCTGTTCCCACAGCGAGGCCCGTTCGGCGTCGGCGTCGCGCCCGGGCGCCAGCGCGTAGGCGTGCAGCTCCACGACCGAGCCGCCCGTGCGGCGCGCCCAGTCGCGGGCCTGGTCCTCGTAGCGCTCCAGCACGCTGATGTTGTCCAGCGCGGGGTACCCGGCCGTGCCCAGGAACGCCGGCCGGTGGGGGCGCACGGGCCGGTCCAGCCAGTAGCGCGAGACCAGGAACGGCGGCGCGCTCGGCAGCCGCTCCACCCGGGCCCGCCAGGCGGCGTCGCCCAGAGACGGGGAGGCCGCCACCAGGGCGCGCAGGCCGACCGGATCGGTGGCGAGTACCACGCCGTCGAACTCCTGGGACTCCCGGCCGCCCCAGGCGAGGCGGAACCGGCGGTCCCGTCCGCGCTCCACCGAGTCGACGGGGGTGCCGGGGCGCACGACCACGCCCTGCCCGGCCAGGTGGGCGACCAACGGGTCCCACAGCGCCTGGGGGAACGGGGAGCGGGGCACGTCGAAGACCAGCCCCTCGGACGAGCCGAGGAAGTACACGTGGAACATGACGGCCAGCTCGGCGGCGGAGAGCCGGTCCGGAGAGGCGAAGAAGCTGCGCGTGAACACCTCGAAGGCCAGGTGCCGGGCGGTCGGGGGGAAGCGCACCGCGTCCAGGAACGCGCTTGCGCTCAGGTGGTCCAGGCGTTCGTAGACGCCGGGGGTGTCCACGTCCAGCAGTTGGAGGGCGGCGGGCACGTTCACCCGCGCCAGGTCGCGCAACGGGAAGCTCGGGCTCACGGCCGCCAGGACGGCGGCGTTCCACGGCGGTGTCGAGGGCAGTCCGGCGAAGCGGTCGCGCGGCCCCTCGCGGTGCACCAGCGGGTAGTCCGCGAGCGGGACCAGTGCGTCCAGGCCCGGATCGGACCGCCGCAGCAGCGCACGCAGGTTGTAGTACTGCCGGAAGAACGCGTGGAAGCCCCGGGTCATGGTGGCCCGTGACCCGTCGGCGAGGTCGGTGTCCCAGCCGCGCAGCCGACCGCCCAGCGAGTCCTCCCGCTCGAACACCACCGCCTCCACCCCCCGCTCGACCAGGGCGCAGGCCGCCGCCAGCCCGGCGATCCCGCCGCCGACCACGGCCGCCCGGGGGGTGCCCCGCGGCCGGCGGCCCGAGGGCGGCGAGGGGTGCACGGCCTCGGCCCGGACGTCCGTCGCCCCGAGGGTGCTCATCCGGTCCGCCCCTCCAGCGGGCGGGCGCCCGCGAACGTGTGCGTGATGCCGTACTGCCAGCCCGGCAGCGGCGCGCTCGCCACGGACACCAGGCCCGCGCGGCGCATCCGGTCGAGCAGGGACGTGCGCCCGTCGAACTCCAGGGCGCTGCGCCACAGGTAGCGGAACAGGTCCGTCCGTCCGGTGAGCGCGCCTCCGGCGGGGATCACCACGCCCCAGCACACGGCCGACCACACCGCGCGCGCCGCGGGGGAGTCGGCCACCGAGTACTCGTGCAGTGCGAGCCGACCGCCGGGCCGCAGCACCGAGCGCACCGAGGCCAGCAGCGCGTCGGGGTCGGGGACGTTGCGGATCAGGTAGGCCGCGAACACGGCGTCGGCGGGACCGCCGAGGTGCTCCTCCACCCACGCGGGGGTGACCTCCTCGGCGCGGGCCCGGTGGAAGGACACCTCCGGCGGCCAGTCCTTGGCGGCGGCCGCCTCGAGCATGCCCCGGGAGGCGTCCACCGCGGCGATCCGCGCCAGCGGCGCCGCGCGCAGCAGGGCGGCGGTGGAGGCCCCGGTCCCGCAGCCCAGGTCCAGCACGCGCAACCCCTTCCCGCGGTCCGGCAGGCGCAGCCGACGCGCGGACACGCGCAGATGGGAGTGGTAGCCGGGGTTGGCCGCCACCAGCCGGTCATAGGATCGGGCGGCGTGGTCGAACTCGTCGGTGACCGCGCCGTGCTTCATCTCGATCGTGGTGCTGGGCATACCTTCCCCGGGGCCGTTGGATGTCGCCCTCCCACGAACCGTCCCGCTACCGGCATGCTGGTCGCATGACCGACTTCGACGTGGCGATCATCGGAGGGGGAGCCGCTGGGCTCACTCTCGCCCACCTGGTGGGGCGGGTCAACGAACGGCGCGGTGTCCCCCTGGACACGGTCCTGATCGAGGCGCCACCGGGTCCGCACACGCCGCCGCCGCGGACCTGGTGCTTCTGGGAACGCGACGGGGGCCCCTGGGACGGGCTGCTGTCCGCGCGCTGGGAGGACCTGTCCGTGGTGGGCGGGGACGGCACGACCATGACCTCGTCGGCGGCTCCCTACGTGTACAAGATGCTCCGTTCGACCGACGTCGAGGAGTACGTACGCGCGCACGCCGGCGCACACGTGGACCAGCGCAGCCTGTTCGTCACCGCCCTGGCGGACGGTCCCGAGCACGCCACGGTGACGGCGTCGGCCCCCGACGGGACCCGCGAGGTCCTCACCGCCCGCTGGGTGTTCGACTCCCGCCCGCCGCCGCGTCCACTCCCGGCCCGCACCAGCCTGCTCCAGCACTTCCGGGGGTGGTTCGTACGCACCCCCGACGACGCCTTCGATCCCGCGGCGGCCGTGCTGATGGACCTGCGCACGCCCCAGCCCCCGCTCGGGGTGTCCTTCGGCTACGTACTCCCGCTCACGCGCCGCACCGCCCTGGTCGAGTACACCGAGTTCGGGCGGACTCCGCTGACCACGCCCGCCTACGAGAGGGCGCTGGCCGACTACTGCGAACGCGTCGGACTGGGCGGGGTGGAGGTGACCGCGGCCGAACAGGGCGTCATCCCGATGACCGACGCCCGGATGCCCACCCGTGCGGGGCGGCGCCTGTTCCGGGTGGGGACGGCCGGGGGCGCGACCCGGCCCGCCACCGGCTACACGTTCAGCGGGGTGGGTCGCCAGGCGCGGGCGGTGGCCGACGCCCTCGCGGCGGGGCGCGTGCCCGTTCCCCCGGTCCCGCACCGCCCGCGCCACCTGGCCATGGACGCGGTCATGCTGCGTGCCCTGGACACCGGGCGGGTGCGCGGGGCGGACTTCTTCACCCGGCTGTTCGCACGGAACCGGCTCGGCGAAGTGCTGGCCTTCCTCGACGGTGACTCGCCCCTGCGCCGTGAGCTGGTGATGGGACTGACCACGCCGGTCGGCGCGATGTCCCTGACCACCGCCGAGCACGCGTGGCACGCCCTGCTCGGACGCCCCGGGGCCCTCCGGCGGGGCTGAGGGCTCTAGCGTTCCGACAGCAGGACCGTCACCGCCGCGCGGAGCGATGTGAGGTGCCCGCTCGCGAGACGGGTCGCGCCGCCGGTCCCCCGCCAGCCGGGCCCGGCGGTGTACACGGCGGTGTCCCCGGCGGAGGCGGCCGCGGTCCTGACGGCCGCGGCCAGGACCGCGGCGTCGGCCTGCGTGGGCGCGTGGGACCACAGCACCAGGGCCCGGGGGCCGAGGCGCCGCAGGGCGCGCAGTGTCGCCTCCACCGGTGTGCAGGGGCCCAGGACCCGGTAGGGGGACCCGGCCTCCCGCAGTGCCGCGGCCAGGGCTTCGATCGGCAGACCGTGCATCTCCCGCGGTGTGCAGGCCAGGAGCACGGGCCGCACCCGCGTCCTCTCGTCCGTCGGGGCCGCGGGCACCCGGCGCAGGGCCGAGGACACGCACCACGACAACAGGTGCTCCACCTCCACGTAGGTGCGGGTCGCCTCCCACTTGCGCCCCATGCCGTACAGCAGGGGCTGCGCCAGGTCCTCCCACGCCCCCACGACGCCGGCCTCGCGCAGGCCCTTCTCCAACAGCGACTCCACGAGGTCGGCGTCCAGGCGCATCGCCGCGCGCGCCAGGCCCTGGAGCGCGGCCGGGGTCCGGCCGACCGGGAGGGTCCGGTCCGCGGGGACCGTGTCGTCGTCGGCGGGGGCGACGTCGCCGGAGACCGACCCGCACCGCGCTTCGAGCGCCTGCCGGGCCGCCTCGGCGGGCGGAAGGCCCTCGCCCACCAGGCGGCACAGGGCGCGCAGCCGGGCGATGTCCTCGGGCCCGTAGCGGCGGTGGCCGCCCGGACTGCGCTCGCGCGGACCGATGCCGTAGCGCCGGTCCCAGCTGCGCAGCGTGGCCGGGGCCACGCCGAGCAGGCGCGCGGCGGCCCCGGGAGCGAGTGCTTCGGACATGGTCCCCAACCGATGCGAAAGCGATGCGGGTTGTGGTGTGCGCCACTGTGGGCAGACTCTAGCTGCAAGGACACCGCGAGGGGGGCGGATCATGGAACTCGACACGAGCCGCAAGCCGGACCGTCGGCTGGACGTCGTCTACCGGGTGGGTTCAGGGGTCATCGCGCTCGTCCTGATCGGTTTCGGTCTGGCGGGCCTGATGGTGCGGTTGCCGCTGTTCGACACGCAGGGTGAGGTGGTGGCCGGCCTGTCCACCAACGGCGCGCTGGGCTTCCTCTCGGTGGCCTTCGGGTCGCTGCTGCTGGGGGCGGCGGTGCTCGGAGGGGTGTTCGCCTCCACCGTGTGCGCGGTCATGGGTGTGGCGTTCGTGGGGAGCGGGCTCGTCAATCTGTACCTGATGAGCGCCGGGCCCAACATCCTGGCCTTCTCGATGCCCAACGTCATCTTCAGCTTCGTCGTGGGGCTGATGCTGATGACGGTCGGGATGTACGGGCGCTTCAGCGGTGGCCTGGAGGAGGGGAACCCGTTCCGTGAACACCGTGCGCGGGGGCCACGGTGGCACGGGGTCCGGGTTCCCTGGGCTCGGGGACGAGCGGCCCGATGAGGGTCCTGGTGATCGGGGCGACCGGCTACATCGGCGGTCGCCTGGTCCCGGAGCTGCTGGCCGCGGGCCACGAGGTGCGTTGTCTGGCCCGCACCCCCGGCAAGCTGCGCGACCATCCGTGGCGCGACCGGGTCGAGGTCTTCCGGGGCGACGTGGTCTCTGGGGAGGGGCTGGCCGACGCCCTGGAAGGAGTCGAGGCCGCCTACTACCTGGTGCATTCCATGGCAAGCGGGCGCGGCTTCGAGGGGAGCGACGCGCGGGCGGCGGCCAACGTCGCCCGCGCGTCGGGTGAGGCGGGCGTGCGGCGCCTGGTCTACCTGGGCGGGCTCGCGCCCCGGGGCGCGGAGCTCTCACCGCACATGGCCTCCCGGGAGGAGGTCGGCCGGATCCTGTCGGAGGGGCCGGTGCCGACCGTGGTCCTGCGGGCCGCCGTCATCATCGGGTCGGGCTCGGCGTCCTTCGAGATGCTGCGGTACCTGACCGAGCGCCTGCCCGCGATGACGACACCGCGCTGGGTGTCCAGCCGGGTCCAGCCGATCGCCGTCCGCGACGTGCTCCGGCTGCTGACCCGTGCGCTGGACCTGCCCGAGGGGACCGCCCGGTCCTTCGACATCGGCGGCCCCGACGTGCTGACCTACGCCGAGATGATCCAGCGCTTCGCCAGGGCGGCGGGCCTGGCGCGCAGGCTGATCCTTCCGGTGCCGGTGCTCTCGCCGGGCCTGTCCAGCCTGTGGGTCGGGCTCATCTCGCCCGTGCCGCCCGCGGTCGCCCGGCCACTGGTGGAATCGCTGCGCAACGACGCGGTCTGCGGCGAGGACGACCTGTCCGTCGCGCTGGACGACCACGACCGGATCGGGTTCGACCAGGCCGTGGAGCTGGCACTGCGCCGCACCGACCAGGCGCGGGTGGACACGCGCTGGTCGTCGGCGTCCTGGCCGACCGCTCCGTCGGACCCGTTGCCCACCGACCCCGACTGGACCGGGGGCAGCCTGTACACCGACCGCCGTGCCCGCTACGTGGACGCCTCGCCGGAGCGCCTGTGGGAGGTCATCGAGGGTATCGGGGGCGAGCGCGGCTGGTACTCGTGGCCGCTGGCGTGGTCGGCACGGGGCTGGATCGATCTGGCGCTGGGCGGGGTCGGCCCGCGCCGGGGGCGGCGTGACCCGCGGCGGCTGAGGACGGGGGACCCGCTGGACTTCTGGCGGGTGGAGGAGATCGTTCCGGGCCGGTTGCTGCGCCTGCGCGCGGAGATGCGGTTGCCCGGGCTCGCGTGGCTGGAACTGGGGGTGGCGCGCGTGCGGGGCCGCACGGTCTACCACCAGCGCGCGCTCTTCCGGCCGCGCGGGCTGTCCGGCCACCTGTACTGGTGGGCGGTCACGCCCTTCCACGGTGTCGTCTTCGGGTCCATGGCGCGCAACATCGCCCGGCGGGCCGGGCGCGAGGACCCGGCGTCGGCGCCCTGAGGCGGTGCCGCCACCGCGGGGGCCGGTGCGCGGACCACGCGAGGGGGCGGTAGCCTGGCGTCGCCAGATAGCTTGGAATCCAAGAATCATGGATTTCGAGCTTAGATCGCGTATCAGGGAGGGCGGCGACGGTGCGGACGCGCACGGCAACGAGGACACGGGGTCCATGGCGGTGGACGGTCCTGGCACTCCTGGTGGCCTTGGTCTGGGTCCTCGGGGCGGGCCCGCTCGGCTCCTTCGTCGGACGCCTGGGGGAAGTGCAGACCAACGACCCCGCGGCCTTCCTGCCGGTCGGAGCGGAGTCCACCGAGGTCGACGCGATCGCCGAGGACTTCGACCGCGCGGAGGGCGTTCCGGCCATCGTCGTCTTCTCCGCCGACCACGACCTGACGGAGCAGGAACTGGCCGCCGTCAGGGAGGTCGCGGAGCGGGTGGACGCGCGGCCCTGGTCCGCCGCACCCGTCGCGGGCCCGTTCCCCGGCACCGAGGACGCCTCCGTGGCCCAGTTCGTGGTCACCATCGGGTCGGAGTACGAGACCGGTGACAGCGTGGACGAGTTGCGCGCCCTGCTGGAGGAGGAGGCGGTTCCCGGACTCACCGCTCAGGTGACCGGACCGGCGGGCTACGCCGCGGACCTGTCCGCGGCCTTCGGCGGCATCGACTCCACCCTGCTGATCGTGGCGGTGGTGGCGGTGCTCGTCATCCTGATCGCCGTCTACCGCTCACCGCTGCTGCCCATCCTGGTGATCCTCGCGTCGCTGCTCGCCCTCGGGCTCTCCGGCGCCCTGGTCTACGCCGCCGCCGACGCGGGCGTGGTCAGCCTCAACGGCCAGAGCCAGGGCATCCTCTTCATCCTGGTCGTGGGCGCCTGCACCGACTACGCCCTCCTGCTGGTGGCCCGCTACCGCGAGGAGCTGTCCGTGCGCGAACACGCTCCGCTGGCCGCGCTGGCCGCGGCGCGTGCGGTGACCGGTCCCGTGCTGGCCTCCGGCGGCACGGTCATCCTGGGACTGCTGTGCCTGCTCGCCGCCGACCTGTCCTCGACCCGCAGCCTCGGCCCGGTCGTGGCCATCGGCGTGGCGGCGGCCATGCTGTCCGCGATGACGTTCCTGCCCGCGGCCCTGGCCCTGTGCGGACGCGCGGTGTTCTGGCCGCTGGCCCCGCACCGCGAGGGCACCGACACGCGCGAGTCCACCGACCTGGTCCTGTCCAGGCACCGGGTGTGGGGCGGTGTGGCCCGTTCCGTCGGACGCCGTCCCCGGGCGTACTGGCTGGCGTGCGCCGCGGTGCTGCTGGCCGCGGCGGCGTTCGCGCCCGGGTTCGACGCGGGCGGCAGCGGGCAGGCCGAGATCTTCCGCACCGAGGTCGAGGCGGTCGACGGACAGGAGGTGCTCACCCGCGGATTCGGCGCCGACTCCTCCGCCGCGCCCACCCTGGTGGTCGCCGACGCCGCCTCCGTGGACGAGGTCGTGGCCGCGGCCGAGGGCCTGCCCGAGGTCACCTCCGCCGCGCCCTTCACGGAGGCCGGCCCGCCCGGAGCCGAGGGTTCGCCGCCCGTGGCGGAACCGGTGCTGGTCGTGGACGGCCGTGTCCTGGTCGAGGTCGTGCTCGCCGCCGAACCCGAGTCGAGCGAGGCGGTGGACGCGGTGCGGACGCTGCGCGCGGAGCTGGACGGGGTCCAGGGCGCCGACGCGCTGGTGGGCGGGGTGACCGCGACCGACCTGGACACGCTGGAGACCGCGCAGCGCGACTTCACCGTCGTGGTCCCGCTCGTGCTGGTGGTGGTGTTCCTGGTCCTGGTGCCCCTGCTGCGCTCGCTCCTGGCGCCCCTGCTGCTCGTGGTGGCCAACGTGCTGTCCTTCGCGGCGACCCTGGGGGTGGGCACGCTCCTGTTCCAGCACGTGCTGGACCTGCCGGGCGCCGATCCCGTGGTGCCGCTGTTCGCGTTCGTGTTCCTGGTCGCCCTCGGCGTCGACTACAGCATCTTCCTGATGTCGCGCGCACGGGAGGAGACCCTCGAACACGGACACCGCCAGGGCCTGCTGCGGGCGCTCACGGTGACGGGCGGGGTCATCACCTCGGCGGGCGTGGTGCTGGCCGCCACCTTCGCCGCCCTGGCGGTCATCCCCCTGCTCTTCCTGTTCCAGCTCGCCTTCCTCGTGGCGTTCGGCGTCCTGGTGGACACGCTGCTGGTGCGCACGCTCCTGGTCCCCGCGCTGTCGCTGGACGCCGGCAGGCGCGTGTGGTGGCCGGGCCGGGCCTACAGGCGGTCCCCGGGCAGTGCGGCGTAGCCGTGGGCCAGCCGCGTCACCACGGGTGAGGAGGGCAGGTGCACCCCGTCCAGCGCGGCCACGGGGCGCAGCCCGGTGGCGGCGTTGGTGATGAAGGCGCCCGACATCCGGGTGGCCGCGGAGGCCGTGAGAGGACGCCGGATCACCGGAATGCCCAGGTCGGAGGCGACGTGGGCGACCAGGCGCGCGGTCACACCGTCCAGCGCGGGGGCGTCCGGCCACACGAGGCCGCCCCCGTCCACGAAGCCGATGTTCCACGTCGGCCCCTCCGACACCAGTCCGTCGGGTGTGGTGAACAGGGCGTCGTCGTAGCCGTCCAGCCGGGCGGCGCGTCGCTCTCGGATCGCGCCGAAGAGCCCGGTGCCCTTGACCTCCGGGGCGTCGCGGCCGAACCGGCGGGTGCCCAGGCGCACGGGCGGCGGCGCGTGCGCGGGATCGGGCGCGGGGCGGGCGGTGACCAGCACGTGCGGCAGGACGCTGGCGTCGGGGCGGGCCAGGTCCATGTGGGGGTCGTAGACCGTCACCCGGATCACCGTGGCGCGGGCGTGTTCGCGGGCGGCGCGACGGGCCAGCTCGCGGACGCGGGGCAGGTCCAGGTCGGCGCCGAAGAGGGTCTCGCAGTCCTGGGTCAGCCGCTGGGTGTGCAGGTCGAGGCCGCGGACCCGCAGGTCGCTCACCAGCATGGTGGTGAAGTGGCCGTAGCCGTACAAAGCGAGGGAGGCGAGTTCCCCGGTGCTGACGGGGCGTCCGTTCAGTTCCATGGCGCCCCCATCATGGCACTTCGGGACCTTGGTCAGGCGTCGTTCTCCATGGCGGTGAAGGCGGTCACGAGCTGCGCCTCGGAAGCGTCCAGGTAGGCGGCCAGTTCGTCGGCGGCCAGGTCCGGGTGGCCTGCGGCCAGGGCGGTGTGGATACGCCGGTTCCAGTCCAGATAGGGGGCGTGGTACTCCTCCGGGTCGTTCATGACGTGGAAGACCAGACGGGTTTCGGCCAGGACCTGGTTCATGAACTCGTTGAGGCGCGGACTGCCCGCGAGCGCGGCCAGGGCCTGGTGGAAGCGCATGTTGGCGGTGCCCATCGCCCACCAGTCGGCGTGGTCCCGGGCGGCCTCGCCCTCCTCGACGGCGGCGCCCACGGCACGGACGGCCTCGGCGTCGGCGCGGTCGGCCCGGCGGACCGCGGGCAGCTCCAGGTGGCGCCGGACGCTGAAGAGGTCCCGCACGTCGGCGCCGGTGGGGCGGCTGACGAACACGCCCCGGTGCATCTGGTGGACCAGCAGGCGCTCGCGGCTCAAGAGGCGGAACGCCTCACGCAGGGTGTTGCGGGAGACCTCGTACTTGCGGCTGAGCCGCTCCTCCGACAGGCGGACACCGGGGGCGAGGGAACCGTTGATGACGAACGACCGGAGCATGTCGGCGACCCGCTCGGCCTGGCTGCTGACCGGTGCCAGGGCGCCGTCCGCCGCGGGGAGCCGGTCGATGTGGTCGTCCGTCGCCGTCAACGTGGGCTCCTTCGAGGCTCGGTGGACCTCCCATGTTACGTACCGGAGTCCGGTGATTTCACGCTCGTCCCCCCTACAGATTCCCCACATATTGAAGTATTGTTCAACAATCCCACGACGGTGTGGGTAGCCGTCGTGCAACCCCCGCTCCGCGCCACAGTTCAGGAGAACCCATGGGCGACATCCCTCCCGCACCCGCCAGGGTGCGGCCCCGACTCGGTCGGGTCACGCTGAGCAGCGGACTGCTCGGCGCCCTGTTCCTCATGGCCACCAGCGCCGTGGGCCCCGGATTCATCACCCAGACCACGACCTTCACCGCGCAGCTCGGCGCCACCTTCGCGTTCGCGATCCTCGTGTCGATCCTGGTCGACATCGCCGTCCAGCTGAACATCTGGCGGGTCATCGGCGTCGCGAACACGCGCGCCCAGGACCTGGCCAACAAGGTCGTGCCCGGCGCCGGCTACCTGCTGGCCGCCCTCATCGTCTTCGGCGGCCTCGTCTTCAACGTCGGCAACCTGGCGGGCACGGGGCTCGGCCTGGACGCCATGACCGGCCTCGACACCCGCTGGGGCGCCGTCCTGTCCGCGCTGCTCGCCGTCGTCATCCTGGGCGTCAAGCGCCTGGGCGCGGCGCTGGACCGGATCCTCGTCGTGCTCGGTGTCGGGATGATCGCCCTGACCCTGTACGTCGCCGTCATCTCCCGGCCGCCGGTCGGCGAGGCACTGCGCCAGTCCGTCCTGCCCGACCAGCTCGGCGCCGACGTCTTCCTGGCCACCGTGACGATCATCGGCGGCACCGTCGGCGGCTACATCACCTACGCGGGCGTGCACCGCCTCGTCGAGCTCGGCAAGGGCGGTCGGGAGAACATCGCCGCCATCACCCAGACCTCCGTCACCGGCATCGTCGTCACCGGCGTGATGCGCGTCCTGCTCTTCCTCGCGGTCCTGGGCGTGGTCGCCGGCGGCGCTTCGCTCCTGGACTCGGCCAACCCGGCCGCCGCTGCCTTCCAGCAGGCCGCGGGCGAGGTCGGGATGCGCCTGTTCGGCGTGATCATGTGGGCCGCCGCGGTCAGCTCCGTCATCGGCGCGTCCTACACCTCGATCTCCTTCGTCTCCACCTTCCACCCCCTTCTGGAGAAGAGGCGCGGGACCCTGGTGACGGTCTTCATCGGAGTCTCCCTGGCCGTCCTGCTCGTCTCCGGGCAGGCGCCGACCACACTCCTCATCCTGGCCGGAGCGCTCAACGGCGTGATCCTGCCGGTCGGCCTCGGCATCATGCTCTACGTCGCCACCCGCCGCTCCCACGACCTGCTGGGCGGCTACCGCTATCCCGTCTGGCTGCTCGTCATCGGTTGGCTGGCCTGGGCGCTCACCGCCTACATGGCCGCCAACTCACTCAGCGGGATCGCCGCCCTCTGGCAGTGATCCTCCCGGTGCGGGACCGTCCCGCCCGGGCGGTCCCGCACGGAGGCGTCCACCGGACCCGCCTTTGTCCACAGCCCCCGATCCCGTCCGATACGCCGGACCTGACCGGGTAGGAGCCCGGTAGGAGCCCGCTCGCAGCCCGGGCACGAACACGAAGGAGCAACGACGTTGCGCATCGACCTCAACTCCGATCTCGGGGAGCATTTCGGCCGCTGGGAACTGGGTGACGACCGGGCCCTGCTGTCCATCGTCACCAGCGCCAACGTCGCCTGCGGCTTCCACGCCGGGGACCCGTCCGTGCTGCGCCGCACCACGGAAGAGGCCGCCGGACTGGGCGTGGCCGTGGGCGCGCACGTGTCCTACCGCGACCTGGCCGGGTTCGGCCGCCGCTTCGTTGACGTGCCGCCGACCGAACTGACGAACGAGGTCCTCTACCAGCTGGGCGCTCTGGCGGCCTTCACCCGGCTGGCGGGCGACCGCGTCCGCTACGTCAAACCGCACGGGGCCCTCTACAACGCGATCGTGCACCACCAGGACCAGGCGGAGGCGGTCGTCACGGCCGTGCGGGAGTTCGACCCGGACCTGCCGGTCCTGGGACTGCCCGGCTCCCGCTTCCTGGAGGTGGCGGAGAAGGCGGGCCTGCGCACCCACCGCGAGGCCTTCGCCGACCGCGCTTACACCCCGGAAGGCACCCTGGTGCCCCGCCACGAGCCGGGAGCGGTCCTGCACGACCCAGAGGCGATCGCCGAGCGCTGCGTCCGCATCGCGCGCGGCGAACCGATCAGCGCCGTCGACGGGACGGAGATCCTGGTCGAGGCCGAGTCCCTGTGCGTGCACGGCGACAGCCCGGGCGCCGTCGACATCGCCAGGTCGGTGGCCGACCGGCTGCGCGCCGAGGGCATCGAGATCACGCCGTTCGCGGAGAAGTATGTGTGACCGTTTGAGAGCGAGCGCGGCGCACGCCCGCCGCGCCGTGCGTCGCGGCCACGGCGCGCGCCGGACACACCCCTGCACGCTCGGAGTCGAGGAGGCCGCGTGCGCGTTCTGACATGCGCCGACACCGGTGTCCTGGTGGAGGTGGCCGACCTGGCCGAGGTCGTGGCGCTGCGCGCCGCCCTGGCCGAACGGCCGCCGCCCGGTGTGACCGACGTGGTTCCGGCCGCCCGCACGGTTCTGCTGCGCGTGGAACCGGGGACCGACACCGACCGGGTCGCCGCGGCCGTCGCCGAGCTGCCCGTCGCCCCGGGGCACCACAGCGGCGCAGGGAAGACCGTCACCATCCCCGTGCACTACGACGGGGCGGACCTCGCCGACATCGCCGAGCTGACCGGCCTGACCCCGCGCGGGGTCGTGGCCGCCCACACAGCGGCCCGCTGGACCGTCGCCTTCTGCGGCTTCGCCCCCGGCTTCGGGTACATGGTCGGCGACGACCCGCGCCTGTGCGTACCCCGGCGCGGCGAGGCGCGCACACGGGTGCCCGCCGGAGCGGTCGCCCTGGCGGGCGAGTTCACCGGCGTGTACCCGCGCAGCTCGCCCGGCGGCTGGCAGCTGCTCGGCCGGAGCGAGGCGCGGATCTGGGACCTGGACCGCGACCCTCCCGGACTGCTGCGCCCGGGCGTGCGAGTGCGGTTCACGGAGGCCCCATGAGCGGGGCGAGCGCACTGGAGGTCGTCGCCGCCGGGCCGATGACCACGGTGCAGGACGCCGGCCGCTTCGGCCACGCCGACCTGGGCGTGGGGCGCTCCGGGGCCGCCGACACCCACTCCTTCGCCCTGGCCAACCGGCTGCTCGCCAACCCTCCGGGGGCGGCGGCGCTGGAGACCACGATGGGCGGGCTGCGGGTACGGGCCCGCGGGCCGGTCACGGTCGCGGTCACCGGCGCCCCGGTCCCCCTGAGCGTGGACGGGCGCGGCGCCGCCACGGACACCGTGCTGCACCTGCCCGACGGGGCCGAGCTGGCCATGGGCCTGCCGGACCGGGGACTGCGCTCCTACCTGGCGGTACGCGGGGGAGTGGACGTGCGCCCGGTGCTGGGCTCGCGCAGCACCGACGTGCTGGCGGGGCTCGGACCGGACCTGCCCGTGCCCGGCGCGGTGCTCCCCGTCGGCCCGCCGCCGCGGGACTTCCCGGTCGTGGACCACGTGTGCACGGCCCCGGTGGGCGGGGACCGGATCACCCTGCGCGTGGCCCTGGGACCCAGACAGGACTGGTTCACCGACGACGCCCTGGCCGCGCTCCTGTCCGGCGACTACGAGGTGACCCCCCGCAGCGACCGGGTGGGGGCCCGGCTGTCGGGCCCGGCCCTGGAGCGCTCCTACGCGGGCGAGCTGCCCAGCGAGGGCATGGTGGCGGGGTCCCTCCAGGTACCGCCCGGCGGTGAGCCGGTGCTGTTCCTGGCCGACCACCCCGTGACCGGCGGATATCCGGTCGTGGCGGTGGTCCGGTCCGCCGACCTGCCCCGGGCGGCCCAGGCACGGCCCGGCACCCGGATCCGTTTCACCGACCGGAACGGCCCGTGACCGTCCACTGGAGGACCTCATGACGAACCCCGCCCGGCTGTCGCCGTCCCGGGCCCGCGCGCTGTTCCGGGAGGGGCTGCGGGCGCCCACCTCCGGGTACAGCGCGGGATACGCGCAGGCCAACCTCATCGCCGTGCCCCGCGAGGCGGCGTTCGACTTCCTGCTGTTCGCCCAGCGCAACCCCAAGCCCTGCCCGGTTCTGGACGTCACGGAGCCGGGGGAGACCAGCGCCTCGGTCTTCGCGGGCGACCTGCGCACCGACCTGCGCACCGACCTGCCCGCCTACCGGGTCTACCGGCACGGCGAGCTGGTGGAGGAGCGCTCGGAGGTGGCCGACCTGTGGCGCGAGGACCTGGTGGCCTTCCTCCTCGGGTGCAGCTTCACGTTCGAGGCGTCGCTGCTGGAGGCGGGGATCCCGGTCCGCCACCTGGAGACGGGGACCAACGCGGCCATGTACGTCACCGACCGGCGGTGCCGTCCGGCCGGGCGGTTCCGGGGCCCGCTCGTGGTGTCGATGAGACCGGTCCCGGCGGACCGGGTCGCCGACGCCGTCCGCGTCACCTCGCGCTACCCGGCGGTGCACGGCGCCCCGGTGCACGTGGGGGACCCGGCCGCCCTCGGGATCACCGACCTGGACGCCCCGGACTACGGGGACCGGGTCGAGGTCCGGCCGGGGGAGATCCCGGTGTTCTGGGCCTGCGGAGTCACCCCGCAGGCCGCCGTGGCGGCCTCGGCGCCGGAGTTCGCGATCGGCCACGCCCCCGGCCACATGGCCATCACCGACATCCGGGACAGCGCCTACCAGGTGCCGTGAGGGGTGCTCGGGCCGCTCGGCGCGGCGGCGCCGCGCGCAACGCCGCGGCCCGACCCGTCGGCGGGGGAGGCACGGGCGGTGGCGGGGCGTCGGCCGGGGACCGGCCGGGTGGCGGTGATCGTGTGTCCGCAGTACCCGCAGGTGGCCGTCGCGGTGCTGCCGTGGCGCACCGGCGGCTGGTCGGGGAGGTAGTCGTGGCCCGCGGGGCTGGGGCACGGGACCGCGCCGTCCATCGCCGTTCTCCGTCGCTCGTCGCCGGGCCCGGAGCCGGGGAACGCTCCGGGACCGGCTGTCCTGGGTGGGTCAGTCGCGTAGAGCCGCGCGGAGGAGGGACCGCAACCGAAGGACGAGGCAGCCATCGGTGTCCGGCTCGTGCGGGGCGACCAGGGCGAGGCCGACCGCGTCCGCGAGCGCCTCGGGGGTGAGGACGGTCGCTTCGGTCTCGCCGGATCCGTCCTGGCGCCCGCTCACGGGAGCGTCTCCGGGGCCTCCAGAGGGGAGCGCCACACGAGGGGATGCCGGTGGAGGTCCGGTCCGGAGTCCCGCGCGAGCCGGGTGAGGTGCCCGCGCGTGGCGCCATAGACGGGGCGGTTCTCCAGGTCGGCGCCGAGGTAGCGGATCCGCACGCGGTGCTCTGCGGCCCACGTGGCCAGTTCGGCCAGGGTGGAGAGTTCACGGATGTCGCAGACGCGGATCACCGGCTCACTCCCGTCCCCAGCACACCGCCGAGCACGGCGCTCAGCACACACGCGGGAAACGCCGACGTGCACGGGCCGGGCGCGTAGCCGCGCACACGGGTCGCCCGACGCGGCCGCCGGGGGAGGGGAACGGGGTGGTCGTTCCTGGCCCGCACCCGATCGGGTGCGCCACGGGGTATTCGCACTGGTCTGGTTCCTCTCGCTGGTGTCGAGCGGCCCGGCGGCCCGTGGCCGCCAGGTCCGGGCCGAGGCTCGTCAATGGCACGCCCCGCCCCTGGAAGCAGCGGTCCGGGCTGAGCCGTTCGGCGGATCTCCGCTGGCCTCGTCGGTGATTGGACGATCGCACGCCGCTGTCCGCCCGGGAAAGAAATTCGAATCAGAGAGAAGGTTCAGGAACCATCATGGATTTTCAGAAACTTCTGAGCTCTTGCCGTACGCTCGACTCATGGTCGATGGCGGTAAGGAAATTCCTGACGTCCGTTTTGGTCGGGCTTTGTCTCATGCGCGTAGATCTCGTGGGCGCACTCAGGAGTGGCTCGCGAACCAGATCGGATGCAGCAAGAGTCACATCAGCAACGTGGAGACCGGCGCAAGGCCACTCCAGCCGGTTGACGTCCGCCAGGCGGATGACTGCCTGGGACAGAGCGGACGTCTGGTGCGCCTGCGTAAGGAGTTGTACGAGCCCGAGGTTCTGGACTGGTTGGATCAGCTCCACCAACTTCAACTAGAGGCCGAGCTGATTCGGGAGTACCAACCCGTCCTGCTGCCCGGGCTGTTGCAGACCAGAGAATATGCTGCGTGCGTGATCCCGGCCGGAGCCCCGTGGTTCACGTCTGATGACGTGAAGAGTCGGGTCGACACCAGAATCAGCAGGTCCGAGAAGATTCTTGGGGCTGATGTACCGCATTGTCATGTGGTGCTCGATGAGATGGTGATGCGGCGGCACGTCGGATCCACCGGAGTGATGGCGGACCAGTGTCGTTGGCTGGTGGAACTGGCGGAATCCGGTCGAGTCCTCTTGCAGTTCTACCCGTGGCGTACGTGGCCGCATGCCGGATTGAACGGCCCACTGGCCCTCATCTCGTCCGCGCACGCACCTGATGTCCTGCATGTGGAGTCGGTGTATCTGGGGCAGACGAGTGACGAAGCTGGTGCGGTACGCCGTTATGGCATGCTGTTTGCCAGGTTGCAGGCTGATGCGTGGTCTCCTGCGGACTCTGTGGAGTTCCTGCGTGGGTTGGAAGAGGAGTACAGGAATGGTGTATGGCCCCGAATGGCATAAGTCCAGCTACAGCGCCGGTTCTGAGAACTGCGTCGAGGTGGCCGAGGGCCGGGTGACCGGTGTTCGCGACACCCAGTACCGGAACCTGGGGCGTCTGGATGTTCCCGCAGGTGAGTGGGCCGCGCTGGTGACCTCTGTCGGCATGGCCGAGTAGGGGTGCCTTGCTGGGCGGGGCGCCTACGCCTTCGGCTCGTCCTGCGGCCGGTAGATGGTGGTGATCCACACCCCCGCCAGCAGGGTCGCCCCGGCTGCGATCAGCGCGATCGCCCACGCCCCCACCGGTGCCATGGCCGTACCGCAGGAACCGGCCAACATGCCGGGCGGCATATCCCCCAGGGAGTACCATCCGATCATTTCCTCGGTGCTGTGAGGGTCCCACCAACCCGCCCCGCACGGCCCGCTGGGGACCAGCCCGAGGGCTCCGCCAGCGGCGATCAGAGCGGCGGCCACCGTGCGGATGATCTGGACAGGGGACAAGACTCTCTCCTCAACGCGGGGGCTTTGCGGGTGAAACCCTCCCACGAGCCCGTTGGCCGTCGCCACTTCGGGAGACCTCCCAGTGGCCGTACACGGTGTACGGACCACCGGCCCCGTCGTCCGGGGCCGGGCACCCGGGGCGACGACCGGCGGGAACGGCCTGCCCCCCGTCCCTCCGCATCCGGTGGGGCCGGATGTGGTCAGGAACCGGTCGGTGGCTCCGTCTGCGCCACGGTCACCACCGTCTTGCCGCGCGCGTGGCCCGCGCCCTGGCGGGCGAGGGCCGCCGCCGTGTCCGCCAGCGCGTAGGTCCGGTCGATGACCGGTCGCACCTGACCGGACTCGATCAGCTCGGCGAGTGCGGCCAGGTCCTCCCGGCTCGTCTTCGCCGCGAAGGGCCGCATCCTCGGTCGGCCGCGCAGGGAGGTGAGCACCACGCGCAGCAGGTAGGGGAGCGGCCCGAGCAGGGGGCCGCCGGGCCTACCGGTGGCGCAGACGTAGACCCCGTCCCGGCGCAGCACCCGGCGGTAGGCCGCCGGGGCGTGACTGCCCACCAGGTCGAAGACGACGTCGTAGCGCTTCCCACTCCGGGTGAAGTCCTCCCGGGTGTAGTCGACGACCTCGTCCGCGCCGATCGACGCCACCAGGTCGGCGCCGGCGCCGCTGCACACGCCGGTCACGTGCGCGCCGAGCGACTTCGCGATCTGGACCGCGAACGTTCCCACACCCCCGGAAGCCCCGTTGACCAGGACCCGGTGGCCCGAGCGGACGCCTCCGGCGTCCCGCAGGCCCTGGAGCGCGGCGACACCGGCGAGCGGGACGGCCGCCGCCCGCGCGAGGTCGAGCCCGGCCGGCGCCGCCGCCACCTCGTCCTCTCCGGCCACGACGAACTCGGCGAAGGCGCCGGCGGTCAGTTCGCCGAACACGGCGGCGCCCCGTCGCCACCGGGTCACCCCCGTGCCCACCGCCTCGACGGTTCCGGCCACGTCCCTGCCCCTGACCGGGTGCTTGGGCCGGGCCGGGCCGAACACGAGCCGGAGCACGTACGGAAGTCCGACGAGCTCGAACCGGTCCGCGGGGTTGACCGACGAGGCGTGGACGCGCACCAGGACCTCGTGCTCCCCTGGTTCCGGACGGTCGACGTCGCGGAGTTCCAGCACGTCGTGGGGCTCGCCGTAGCGGCTCTGCGCGATCGCCTTCATGTGGCTCCATCCAGTTACTTACACCGTAAATACTTACTCTGTAAGCTAGACTGCGTTCCGCTGTCCGTCAAGAGGAGGTCGATGTCCCCGTGCCGATGCCGAAGGACCCGCCCAAGGCGCGCCGCGCGCCGCTGACCCGCGACCGCGTGCTCGACGCCGGCGTCGTCCTGGCCGACGCCGAGGGCATCGGCGCCCTGTCGATGCGCAGGCTCGGGCGCGAACTCGGTGTGGAGGCCATGTCGCTGTACAACCACGTCGACGGCAAGGCCGACCTGCTCGACGGGATGCTCGACCGGGTCGTCGGCGAGATCGAGTTGCCCGAGGGCGACGCGGACTGGCGTGAGCAGGCGCGTCGGCGCGCGGTCTCGGCCCACGAGGCACTGATGCGCCACCCCTGGGCGGCTTCGCTGTGGACGTCGAGCGTCAACCCGGGGCCGGAGCGGATGCGCTACATGGACAGCGCGCTGCGATCACTGCGTACGGCGAACTTCACCCCCGGCCTGCTCGACCGGGCCTTCCACACGATCGAGGACCATCTGGTCGGCCACGCGCTGCAGGCGCTGGGCTTCCCCCTGGCCCCGGACCAGATGCAGGAGGTGGGCGAGAGCGTCCTGCGATCCTTCCCCGTCGACACCTATCCCGACCTGGCCGCGCACATCCGCTACCACCTGGAGCCGCACGACCAGGGCGGCGGCTTCGAGTTCGGGCTCGACCTCATCCTCGACGGCCTGGAGCGGCTGCGCGCGTCGGCCTGACGGCGGACCCGTGGGACAGGCCCTTGGCGGTGAGCCCCCGGCAGCGAGGTCCCGGCGCCCGTGGTCGCCGCGCAGCGGCAGCGCGGCCCGATCCGCCAGAAGGGCGCTCGGACCGCGCTCCCCGGTCCCCGTCGCACGCTGCGGCGGGGACCGGACGGCTCAGCTCTCCTGCCGCGGGTCCTCGGGCGGCCTGCGCCGGGACCGGGGCGGTCTCCGGTCCGGAGAGGACAGGTCGCCCCCGGTCTGCTGACCGCTGATCTCGCCGCCCGGCGGCGGAGGCGTCGACGGAGCTTCCGGTCCCGTCCGCGGCGCCTCCGGTGCGCCCTGCGGCTGGTGCCGACCGCGCTTGCGCGAGTACCCGGACTGGCTGGAGTACAGCGACTTGGACGTGCGCGAGGCGTCGTCGGTGCGCGCCATCGCCGACATCCGGTCCAGCTCCTCGGCCTGTGCCGAGAGTTCCGCCGAGGCCGCGCCCGGGGCGCTCGACGGCCGTGGCAGGTCGCCCCGCGCCCGGTCCAGGATCTCGGCGGCGCCGCTCCGGTCACCGCGGCGCAGGGCCTCGCTCGCCTCGCGCTTGGCCGTCTGGGCCCGCTGGAGGGCCTCCTCCGTGCGCACCTCCGGCCGGGGCGAGCGGTCCCGGGCCTCGTCACCGGGCACCACGTTGACGGTGATCGGCAGACTCGCGGTGTAGGTCGTCATCGTGGCCGGGTCCACGTACGTGACGTCGAGCGTGGTCACGGTGACCGTCCCCAGCGACGCCATCCCCGGCACCTCCACGCGCAGCAGCAAACGGCGGGTCTCACCGGAGAAAAAGTCCCCCAGCTCCACCATGAGCGTGCCGTCCGGCAGTCGCGACGACGGCATCTCGCCGACCACCGAGACCTCCTTGACGTGCGGGCCGGGCGGGACCCGCAGGGACGCCGCCTGCGCCGACTTGGCCAGCAGGTACTCCGCCTCCTGGGCGATGAGTCCCCCCGCGGTGTCGGGGTCCTCGGCGAAGAGCGCGCTGCCCGCGCCGCCGTCGGCGACCGCGCCGAGCAGCGCCTCGTCGTAGCCGAGCCCGTAGCCGAGGGTCGTGGTGGTCACGGCGTGCCCGTAGGCGTCGGCGGTGACCTGGCGGAGCAGGTCGTGGTCGGTGACCCCGTGGTTGGCGTGCCCGTCCGAGATCAGCAGCAGGGTGGCGCCCCGGTCGCCGCCCGCCCGGCGGGCCTCCTGGATCCCCCGCAGCAGCCCGGAGGACAGGTCCGTGCCGCCGCCCGGGACCAGGCCCCGGATGCGGCGGCGCACGGCCTCCTTGTCGGCGAGCGGACCGGTGGGGACCTCCACGACGGCCTGGGTGTCGAAGGAGACCAGGCCGAAGTTGTCGGTGGGCGCGAGCCGGTCCACCAGGCCGACCAGAGCGGTGACCGCTCCGGCCAGTCGGCCGCCGCCCATCGAGCCGCTGCGGTCCAGCACGATCTGCAGGGTCGCGGGTGGCCGCTCGGTGTCGGCCTCGCGTTCGGGGGCCGTGATGTCGATCAGGACGGACACGGCGTCGTCGGCGTCGAGGGGGACGACGTCGAAGTCCAGGAGAGCGGACAGGTGCATGTGTGCTCCGCGGGTCGGTGGCGCTTCCAGTCTAGGAAGCTGCACTGACATCCGCCTCCAGGACGCCGTCGCGCATGGTGAGGACCCGCGCGGCCGCGCCCAGGTGATCGGTGTCGTGGGTGACCAGCAGCGTCGCCACACCGAACGCGCGCGTGGCCTCCGCCAGCAGGTCCATGATCCTCGCCCCCCGCTCGTGGTCCAGGGCCGCTGTGGGCTCGTCGACCAGCAGCACGCTCGGCCGTCCGGAGAGCGCGCGGGCGATGTTGACCCGCTGGCGCTCCCCTCCGGAGAGCTGGTGCGGGCGGCGGTGCTCCTTGCCGGAGAGGCCCACCGCCGCCAGGGTCTCCATCGCCGCGCCGCGGGCGGGACCGAGCGGCTGCCCGCGCATGTGCCCCATGACCATCAACTGTTCCACCGCGGTCAGGGAACCGAGCAGGTTCGGCTGCTGGAAGACGATCCCCACCTCGCGCAGCCGCAGCCGGGCCCGATCGCGGGCGGTCAGCCGCAGGGCGTCCACACCGCCCACCGAGACCGTTCCGGAGTCGGGGCCGACCAGGGTCGCGGCCACGGCCAGCAGGCTCGACTTCCCGGACCCGGAGGGGCCGACCACGGCGGCCAGTTCCCCGGGCGCCACCTGGACCGAGACCCGGTCCAGGGCGGTGACGGCGCCCTCGCCGTCGGGGTAGCTCAGGGTCACGTCGTGCAGGGACAGGGTCATCGGACGCCTCCCAGGGCGGTCAACGGATCGACGGAGGTGATGCGCCGGACGGCCAGGGCCGCGCCGAGCATGCCCAGGACGACCATGGCCGCCACCGGAGCCAGCGTGGTGGCGGGGGTCAGGGCGAAGGGCACCACGGAGGCGGCCAGCGCGCCCGCTCCGGCCCCGAGCGCGCCGCCCGCGGCGGCGCCCAGGGACAGCACGACCAGTGCCTGGGCCAGGGCGTCGCGCAGCAGGTAGGCGGTGGACCCGCCCAGAGCCTTGAGGATCGCGACGTCGCCGCCCCGCTGGATGGTCCACACGGTCAGGAAGGCGCCGACCACCAGGGCCGAGATCGCGTACAAAAAGCCCTGCATGGCCGTGAGCGAACCGTTCTCCGAGGAGAACGCGCCGATGGCGGCGAAGCTGTCGGACCGGGACATCGAGACCGTGCCGGCTGCGCCGTCGGCGGCTTCCGCGGCCGCGTCGGAGGCGACACCGGCGGCGATCACGTTCGCGATCGGCGCGTCGGGGCCCCGGGCGTGCCGGACGCGCGGGTCCAGGTCCCGCCAGGTGGCGAGGTCGACCCACACCACGGGGGTGTGGTTGAAGTACTCGGTGCCGGAGACGTGCTCCACGGTGAGGTCCCGACCGGCGACGGTGAGCGTGTCCCCCGGGGCCAGCCCGTAGTCCGCGGCGGTTCGGTCGCCGACCACCACGTGGTCCGGGGAGCTCGGTTCCTTCGGTGCGAGCCGGGTGCCGGAGGGGAGCCCGAACAGGGCGACGGAACCGCCGCCGCCGGAGGCGAGCTCGAAACGGCTCTGGGTGATGCCGACCGGCTCCGCCCACTCGATCCCCTCGGTGCCGGTCCAGGTGCCGAGCTGCTCCGAGGTGACGGCGCTGTCGGCGTAGGACTCCTCGGCGCCGCCGAAGGCGACGCGGTCGGCGGGCAGGTGCCGGATGGCCGAGGTGGACTGGTCGGCCAGCCCCGCCGTCAGCCCTGACAGCAGGACGATCAGCAGGGTGATGAGGACGACGACCGAACCCATCAGTGCGAACCGGCCCTTGGCGAAGCGGATGTCGCGCAGTGCGACGAACACGGTGTCCCTCCCTTCTGTGGTGGCGTTCGGATGAGGGTTCCCAGCTTTGTTCGGGAGGGCGCTCTCCGGCATCGGGGAGAAGGCGGGTCCGTCGGGGCGGTGGGGTGGAGGCCGGACTCCATCGAACGATGGATGCCGGAGCGGGGGCGGGCGTCGTACGCTGCGGGGATGGGGGCGATGAGGGGGAGGGCGCCTGAGTTTCCCGGGGTACCGACGGTGTTGCGCGGCCACCGTGTGCAGCCGGGGACTTCCGCCTTGGCCTAGCTCGTCTGTCTTCTCCGACCAGCCACACCATCGCGGCCGGCGGGGTAGTGGTCCACGAACACCGCACCGCCCCGAATGGTGCTACGGGGGCGGGTCCTCGCAGGGTTCGTGCAGTTTGACTGGTTGTCATTGTGAGACCAGTTGGTGACCGCGTCCGGACACATCAATCTCGCCTGGTTCAGGGGCGATACGGTACGTGATGCCCCGAGGATGAATCGGGGCATGGCTGGTTATTCCTATCCGAAAGGACCCATGCGTATCCCCGGAAGGCGTATGGCCGCTGTGCTCAGCTTGAACGTGGGCTCTCCATGCCGCACCGACAATGCCAACGTGTACTTCTCCATGGACAGCAGCGGCCTGACCTGCCACGGGACCGGTCATGCCGTGGGACGCCAGCACGGTTCCGTGTCCTCCCCGAAGTTGAGTGACACTGACTCCCGGCTGGGTTGCCTGATCACCCCCACTCGGACTATCCCGGGCTGGGTGGGCACAACCACGACCTGGTCAACGCGACCTACTAGGAGGACTCCATGAATCGCATCACGACTGCCTCCCTGGGGGTCGCCGCCGCGCTGGTCGTTTCCGTTCCCTTCACGCTCGCAGTGACGACGTCAGAGGAATCCCCGCGGGAACCCATGCCGCTCATGGCTGCGACCTCCGACATCAAACCCAACTCCTCGGTCCGGGACTGGGTCACCTACGCCGACCATGTCGTGCAAGTCCGGGTGGCCGAGGAAGAACACCTCCCCGCTGATCCGGTCGCGATCGAACGCGGTGAGGGCGCGATGGGGCGGCGGGTGACGTTGGACGTGCAGCGGGTGTTGTGGTCGTCCGAGGATGCCCCTCGCCCCGCGCCTGACTCCTACGAGATCGGCACGTGGGGTTCGTCCTTCACCGACGGCAACATCGACGACCCCGTCCCCACGGCAGCCCAAGGCCACGCCCGCGTGGAGGTCGGACATACCTACATCAAGGCCATCTTCTGGGAGGCCGAGCGCTGCTCGGAAGGTGATGGGCGCCAGCCCGCGATGTGGCTGACCCTGGGGGGTGGAGCGACGATCCCCGCGGACAACGGAGTGATCGGCAACGGCGAGTTCGAGGGACGGGTGATGGACGCCGACGAGCGGGGGCGCTCTGCCCGGTTCGCTGACGAGGGCCCCAACCCCACGGTGCAGGGCCGGATGATGGGGCAGAACGTGGGACAACTGGCCCAGGCTCTGAGGACGGCGGATCCCGACCCCAACCCGGGTGACTACGACCTTCCCCCAGCCCCCTGCGAATAGCCAGCTCCTCCTGCCCCGACGAGGGCCGGGGTTCTCTCCCACGACGACACCGCCCCATCCCGCCCCGACGGCTGTGCGCGGTCGGGGCTTTCTCACTCACGAGACTCAAGACGGAAGGCGACCACACCGCACTCCTTGTGATGATGGGCTTCTGAACACATCACCGACGAATGACCGGGTTCGCGACCTTGTCGACGCCATCACCTACAACGCGAAGACCGCCCCGACCCCAGGGGATCGGGCCGACCAGGTCCCCTGATACTCCAGCTGTAGACCGTGATCTTCATGTCTGGGATGTGGCGCGTTGACGGTAGAACCGGTGTGCTGGCGCTGGACCCCGACGGTGTGGGCCCCATCAGCAGACCCGAGCACCCGAGACGGCGAGTCCGGGCCCGCACTTCGTGTTCCGTTCGGGCGAACGTTATGGCTGTGGACTCTGGCGGTGCATGGATGGCCGATCGAGTCTCTCGATGTACATGATCCGGTCGTCCACGATGTCCAGGTTCAGCAGGCCTTTCCCGGGCGAGCGAGGCACACGACGCATGCAGACCCGCCACGGTGTCCCTCCCTTCTGTGGTGGCGTTCGGATGAGGGTTCCCAGCTTTGTTCGGGAGGGCGCTCTCCGGCATCGGGGAGAAGTCGGGTCCGTCGGGGCGGTGGGGTGGAGGCCGGACTCCATCGAACGATGGATGCCGGAGCGGGGGCGGGCGTCGTACGCTGCGGGGATGGGGGCGATGAGGGGGAGGGCGCCTGAGTTTCCCGGGGTGCCGACGGTGTTGCGCGTGCTGCGCCTGCTGCTGCACGCGTGCTTCCTTCTGCTGCTGTGCGTGGCCACTGCGCGGTTCGTGCTGACCGCGACGGGCCCGGGGGCCGCCCAGCCGCTGTGGGCGCAGTGGACGGTGCCGGCCGCGGCGCTCCTGCTCGGTGCCGTGTACGGCGTGGGGGCCCTGTCCGCACGACGCGATGTCCACCGCGTCCGCTCCCTGGTGTGGCTGGCCGCGGTCACGGCGCTGTGGGCGCTGCTGTCCTGGGCCAGCGCCGACTTCGTCTGGCTGGCCTTCCCGCTGTTCTTCCTGCACCTGCACCTGCTGCGGGGTGTGCATGCGGTCGTCGCGGTCGGCGTCGTCACCGGTGCGGTCGTGCTGGGGCAGGTCCTGCACACCGGGGAGGCCACCGTGGGCCTGGTGCTGGGCCCCGTCCTGGGTGCGGTGTTCGCCGTGGCGATCGCCGCCGGGTACACCGCGCTGAACCGGGAGAGCGAGCGGCGCAGGGAACTCATCGACACCCTCACCCGCACCCGTGACGAACTCGCCGCCTCACAGCGCCGGGCCGGAGTACTCGATGAACGCGAGCGGCTGTCCCGCGAGATCCACGACACCCTCGCCCAGGGCCTGTCCAGCATCGTCCTGTTGCTGCGTGCGGCCGAGAACGCCCTTCCGGACTCTCCCGACCTGGCCCGCACCAGGATCGTCGAGGCACGGGAGAGCGCGTCGGCCAACCTCGCCGAAGCCCGTCGTTTCGTCCGGGACCTGGCACCGCCCTCCCTGGTCGGCGGGGACCTGCCCGGGGCCCTGAGCCGCCTGTGCGCGCGCGTGACCGAGACCGAGGGGATCGACTGCCGGTTCCGGATCGACGGGGGCCCCGTCGAGCTGCCCGCCGGATACGGGGTCGCCCTCCTGCGTGCGGCTCAGGCCAGCCTCGCCAACGTGGTCGCCCACGCCCGGGCCGCCACCGCCGTGGTGACCCTCGGATTCCTCGGGTCCGACGTCACCCTGGACGTGTACGACGACGGCATCGGATTCGACCCCGCCCGTGCCGAACCCCGGGCGGACGGCACCGGCTACGGGATCGCCGCGCTCCGGGAACGGGCGGCCGCCCTGGGCGGGACGCTCGATGTGGAGTCCGCTCCCGGGGCCGGTACCGCCATCGCCCTCCGGCTGCCCCTGACGCGTGAGGAGTCCCAGTGACCGTCGAGCCGCTGCACATCCTGCTGGTGGACGACCACCCCGTGGTACGCCACGGCCTCACGGCGATGTTCGCCGACCGGCCCGGCATGGACGTGGTCGCCGAGGCGGCCGACGGGCGGGAGGCCCTCGACCTGCTCGCCTCCGGGACCAGGGTGGACGTGGTCCTGATGGACCTGCGCATGGGGTCGGGCATGGACGGGGTGAGCGCGATCCGGCGTATCAACGCGCTGCCGTCGCCGCCGCCCGTGCTGGTCCTGACCACCTACGACACCGACGCCGACATCCTGGCCGCGGTGGAGGCGGGGGCCACCGGCTACATGCTCAAGGACGCCCCGCCCGACCAGCTCTGCGAGGCGGTGGCCGCGGCGGCACAGGGGCAGACCGCGCTCGCGCCGGGCGTCGCGGGCCGCCTCATGGAACGCCTGCGCTCGCCGCGGCCCGCGCTGAGCGGCCGGGAACTGGAGATCCTGGGGCTGCTCGCCCGGGGCCTGTCCAACCGGGCGATCTCCCGGGAGCTGTTCATCAGCGAGGCGACGGTCAAGACCCACCTGGTGCACGTGTTCGACAAGCTCGGTGTGGACAACCGGACCGCGGCGATCACCACGGCGCTCCAGCGGGGGCTGATCCGCGTGGAGTAGGCCGGTCCGGCGCCGCCCCCGGAGCGCGCGGGCGCGGTCAGACGGCCCGGAGCCCGAGCCTGTCCAGTTCGAGCGCGGCCAGAACGCGGGTCGCCTCGGGGTCGTCCGCGTGCCAGGCGCCCGCCGGATCGGCGTGGGCGGCGGTCAGGCGGGAGGGCGACACGGCCGTCAGGGCGCGCAGCGCCAGCAGGCGGGACCGGGCCCGCGGGTCCATGGCGCGCATACTCCGCACGGCGGCGGCCTGGCGCACCCAGCGGGCGCGGGCCGGCAGCCACGTGGCGGCGAGCAGGACCAGCGGGATCACCGCCGTGACCAGCGGCAGGTAGAGGGCCAGTTCGGCCACCGACTCCTGGAAGGACGTCCCGGCGGAGGCCAGTGACTCCCCGGCCCCGCCCACACTGGTGAAGGGGGTGGCGAGGGCCTCTCCGGCCAGGGGGACGCGCTGGGCGGCCTCGGCGGCGCCGGCCATGTGCTCGGACACGCCCTCACCCGCGCTCGCGATGAGCTCGCCCGGCCGGTCCAGGCCGGTGATGACCTCGCGCAGCGACAGCGCGGTGGTGATCCACAGGACCGCCCAGGACAGGGCGAGCAGGTCGGACAGCAGTTGGAGGCAGGCGCGGACGGGGCGCTCGGCGTACAGCTTCACGGGGGCTCCGGGGGAGTAGGGGGTCGGTCGGGCGCGGTGGCCGTCGAGAGACCGTTACCCGCCTGGTGCCGCGTCCACCCTGCTTCCGGGTTCTGTTGGAAATAGACTGATCGTGTTGACTTGATGTTTGCTTTCGTATGTTCTGTTGGGAAATGCGGGAACTTCACCGACTCGGAGGGTGATATGCGGGTTCTGGTCACGGGCGGCGCCGGATACATCGGCGGCGTCGTCGCGGCGATGCTCGTGGAGGAGGGCCACACGGTCACGGTGCTGGACGACCTCTCCACAGGGCACGCCGACGCCGTGCACCCGGGTGCGCGCTTCGTCCAGGGCACGGTGCGCGAACGCGCCGCGGAGGTCCTCCGGGAGGGGTTCGACGCGGTCCTGCACTTCGCCGCCAAGTCCGTGGTCCCGGAGTCGGTCGCGCACCCCGGCCTGTACTGGAGCGGCAACGTGGGAACCTCGCTCGCCCTGCTGGAGGCGATGCGGGCCACCGGTACCGGACGCCTGGTGTTCTCCTCCACCGCGGCCGTCTACGGGGAGCCGGAGTCGGTACCGATCACCGAGGACGCCCCGGTGCGCCCGACCAACCCCTACGGTGCCACCAAGGCCGCGATCGACGCGGCACTGGCCGAGCACGCGCGCATGCACGGCACCGCGGCCGTGAGCCTGCGGTACTTCAACGTCGCCGGCGCCTACCAGGGGTTGGGGGAGCGGCACACCGTGGAGACCCATCTGATCCCGAACGTGCTCAAGGTGGCGCTGGGCGAACGGGAATCGGTGTCGGTGTTCGGGGAGGACTACCCCACGCCGGACGGCACCTGCGTGCGCGACTACATCCACGTGGCCGACCTGGCCCGCGCCCACCTGCTCGCCCTGCGACGGGCCCGCGCCGGGCACCACGACGTGCTCAACCTGGGCAACGGCGCCGGGTTCTCGGTGCGCGAGGTGGTGGAGGTGTGCCGTGAGGTGACCGGGCACGCGATTCCGGCGGTGGCCTCGCCCCGTCGTCCCGGCGACCCGGCGGTGCTGGTGGCCTCCTCCGACAGGGCGGGGGCCGCACTGGGCTGGCGCCCGGAGCGCTCGTCCCTGCACGACATCGTCGCCGACGCCTGGGCCTTCCACCGCGACCGCGCCGGAGCCGCCGTCGAGTGACCGCCGCCCCGGCGGGTCCGCACCCGGCCGCGTCCCCGGCGGACCCGCGTCCGCCCGGTCGTCAGAGGGCGGGCACGCCCGTTCGGGGGCTCGCCGCGGGACCGCGGAAGGTGCGCCGGTACGCGCTCGGGGAGACCCCCAGCTCCGCCTGCATGTGCTGGCGCAGGGAGGCGGCCGTGCCGAAGCCCGCGTCGTGGGCGACCCGGTCGACCGGCATCCCGGTCTCCTCCAGGAGCTGGCGGGCCCGGTCCAGCCGCTGCTGGGCGATCCACTGCCCCGGGGAGACCCCCATCTCGTCGCGGAACCGACGGGTGAACGTGCGCACGCTCACCGACTCCCGGGCCGCCATCGAGCGCAGACTCGGCTGGCGGTCCAGGTGCTCCAGCGCCCAGGCGCGGGCGCGCGCGGTGGCCGAGCGCTCGGGCTCGGGCACCGGGCGGCGCACGTACTGGGCCTGGCCGCCGTCGCGGTGCGGCGGCACGACCGTTCCGCGCGCCACGTCGTTGGCGACCGCGGCGCCGTGGTCGGCGCGGATCATGTGCAGGCACAGGTCGATGCCGGAGGCGACCCCGGCGGCCGTGAGCACGCGCCCGTTGTCGGTGTAGAGCACGTCCGGGTCCAGGTCGATGTGCGGATACAGGGCGCGGAAGAACCCGACCGAGCGCCAGTGCGTGGTCACCCGGCAGCCCGTCAGCAGTCCGGCGGCGGCCAGGACGAACGCTCCGGTGCAGATCGAGGCCACCCGGGCGTCCGGGCGGATCCGGTCCAGCGCCGCGGCCAGAAGCGGGTCGATGGGGGTGTGCGGCCGCTCGCCGTAGTCGGCGTCGGCCGCGGGCACGACCACGGTCCGGGCGCCGTCGATCGCCTCGGGGCCGTGCGCGACGTTGAAGGTGAGGTCGGTGTCGGTGCGGACCTCGCCCGGTGCGAGCGCGCACGTGGCGACCTCGTAGAGGGAGGCGCCGGAGGAGTCGCGGGCCTGCCCGAACAGGCGGTGGACGATGCCCGCCTCGATGGGCAGGACCCCGTCCCTGACGAGTACGGCGACGCTGTGGCGTTCGGGATGCGTGAACACGGACATGGCCCGATTCTTGCGCATATTGGCCTTCGGGTCACTATCGGGGCGGCGGCCCGGGCCCGGATGCTGGTCCCATGACGCACCAGACACGCACTCCGCTCCTCCATCGGGCCTGGCCGGTCGCGCTCGTGGCGGGCCTGGCCATCATCGCCGCCGCCGCGTTCGCCGGGATGCCCGGCCTGCTCGTCGACCCGCTGCACACCGAGTACCAGTGGTCGCGTACCTCCATCGGGGCCGCCGCCTCGGTCAACATGGTGGTCTACGGGCTGGTGGCTCCGTTCGCGGCCGCTCTGATGGACCGCTTCGGGCTGCGCCGGGTCGCCGTCGCCGCGCTCCTGGCCGTCATGGCCGGGGCGGGGCTGACCACGGTCATGGACCAGGCCTGGCAGCTGACGCTCTACTGGGGCGTGCTGATCGGCGCGGGAACCGGTTCGCTGGCGATGACCTTCGCCGCCACCGTCGCCCACCGCTGGTTCGTCCGGCGGCGCGGTCTGGTGATCGGGGCGCTGACCGGGTCGAGCGCCTTCGGCCAGCTGGTGTTCCTGCCGGTGCTGGCGTGGGTCACCGACACCCAGGGCTGGCGCCCGGCGGTCGTGACCCTGGCGCTGTCGGCCGGGGTGGTGGCGGTGCTGGTCGTGCTGGTGCTGCGCGACCATCCCGCGGAGGTGGGGTTGGCCCCCTACGGAGCGGTGGAGGCCGTCCCCCGGCCGCGGGCGGAGGAGGGCGCCGCCCTGCGTACCGTGCGCGTGCTCGGCCGGTCGCTGCGCCGTCGCGGGTTCTGGCTGCTCGCGGGGGTGTTCGCGATCTGCGGCGCGACCACGAACGGCATCCTGTGGACGCACTTCGTGCCCGCCGCCCGCGACCACGGCATGGCGGTCACCGTCGCCGCCGCTCTGGTGTCCACGATCGGGGTGTTCTCCCTGCTCGGAACAGTGGTCTCCGGCTGGCTCACGGACCGGTTCGACCCCCGCGTGCTGCTGGTGGCCTTCTTCGGCGGCCGTGCCGTCCTGCTCGCGCTGCTGCCGACCCTCTTCGGTCCGGACGCGGGACCGGCGATGATCGCGTTCGTGGTGGTGTTCGGGCTGCTCGACGTGGCGACCGTTCCGCCGGTGATCCTGCTGTGCCGGCGGATGTTCGGCGCGGACGGCGCGATCGTCTTCGGCTGGGTCAACGCCCTGCACCAGGTCGGGGCCGGGGCCATGGCGGTGTTCGGCGGCCTGGTCCGCGACGTCACCGGGGGCTACGGGCCGCTGTGGGTGCTGGCCGCCGTCCTGTGCGGGGCCGCGGCCCTGCTCGCCCTGCGGGCACCCGGCCGGGCGGGGCCGGAGGGCGCCGCCGAGGCGGCCGTTTCCGGAGGGGAGGGCGCTTTCGCCGGGGAGCCGGGTCCCACCGACCGGAACGGTTCCGCCGAGCGGACGACGGAGGCGGGCCGATGACTCGCAGGGGCACCTCTCCCGCGTTCGCCCTGGTCCTGATGGTCCTCGCCGGAACCGTGGCGTACGTGGGCCTGGCCGGTCTCGACCAGGGACTGCGCGCCGCACGCGGCGAGGGCACGCCGGGCGTGTTCACCGCGACCGCGCTGAGCTGCGTGCGGCACCCCAGCCACGAGTCGTGCGGCTGCGACGGCACCTTCACCGCCGACGACGGTGGTCCGGCGCGTGAGGTGACCCTGCACGCGGCCGGCCGCGACACCTGCGTGGTGGGCGCGGAGATCGCCGCCGTGGACGCCGGGTCGGACACCCGTGTCTACGGACCGGACGGCTCCCGCGAGTGGATCGTCTCCGCGCTCCTGCTCGTGGGCGCCTCGGTCGCGGTCCTCTGGTCCGCGGTCCAGGGCGTCCGGGGCCTGCGGGGCGGTGGGCCGCGCCGCCCCGGCGCCGTGCACGGCGCCGGGAGCCCGCCGGGGTGAGCGACCCGGTCGTTCCGCCGGGGCGAGGCCCGCCCCGGTCCCGTGCCCGGTCCCCGGTCCCGTGCCCGGTCCCCGGTCCCGTGCCCGGGCACGGGACCCTCGCGCCCGTCAGGCCCCGGCCGTCCCGCCGACCGGTGCGTCACCCGGGGCCGGCGGGACACCGCGCGGCTCAGCGGTGGCGGTCCAGGAACTCGCGTACGGCCGCGCCCCACTGCTCGGGCGCCTCCGCGGCGACCAGGTGGCCGCACTCGATCTCGACCAGCTCCGCACCGGGAATCCCGGCGGCCAGCTCACGGGAGAGCGCGGGCGGCGCGAGCCGGTCCAGGGCCGCGGCGACGACCAGGGTCGGCACACCGATCCCGGTGAGCTCGGCGGTGGTGTCGACCTCCTCCACCAGGCGCACCTGCTCCGGGGCGCCCTCGGGAACGAACTCGGCGAGTCCGGCCACCGCGGCCGCCAGCTCCGACGGGCTCAACCGCTCCAGTTCGGGATCGCCCGCGGCCATGAGGGTCAGGAAGCGGGCGACCAGCTCGCGGTCGCCGTCGAGCAGATCCCGCCACACGCGCATCGCCAGCCGCATGCGGTTGTTCATCCGGGCGAACCCGGCCGTGAGGACGAGGCCGCTCACCCGGTCGGGGTGCCGGGTGACGGCGCGCACGGCGATCCCGGTCCCGAGCGAGTAGCCCAGGATCGTGAAGCGCTCCACCCCGGCGTCCACGGCCGTGGCCACCAGGGTGTCGGCCACCGTGTCCAGGTCCAGCGCAACGCCGCTGCGCGGTGTGGCGCCCGAGCCCGGCAGGTCCGGGGCGACCACGGTGTGGGTCCGTGCGAGGTCCGCCATGAGGGGACCGAAGTTCGGTTCCGCGCCGCCGCCTGCGCCGTGGGCGAGCAGCAGACCGGGACCGGAACCCTTGACTGTGTACGTGAAATGTTCGACCATGCGGCGACGTTAGGTACTGACACCGGTGTGAGGGTCAAGTGCGGAGCGAGGGTGAGGTGGGCCACGGCATGCTGATCGGGGAGCTGTCGGAGCGGACCGGTGTGAGCCGCCGACTGCTGCGCTACTACGAGGAGCAGGGACTGCTCGACTCGACCCGCTCGGCCAACGGGTACCGCGTCTACGACCCCGGGGCCGTGCGCACCGTCCGCCACATCCGCGCCATGCTGGACATGGGACTGACCACTCAGGTGATCGCCGCGCTCCTGCCGTGCGCCCGCAGCGGGGAGGACGCCCCGCTCGACCTGGAGATGTGCCCGAGCCTGGTCGGTACGATCCGGCGCCAACTCGCCGACCTGGACGCGCGCATCGACGAACTCCAGCGCCACAAGGGCGCTCTGGCCGCCCACCTCGCCTGACTCCGGGGCTCTCCCCGGAGGGTGCCGCGCGCGGGCCTTCGGCCCAGGACGGTCCGTCCCACCGGGGCTCAGCCGGAGACGCCGCCGCGCTCACGCGAACCGCGTACCCGGACCAGCTGGCTGAGCACCGCCAGGACGGGCAGTTCCACCAGGGGGCCGATCACCAGCGCCACCGCGATCAGCGGCCGGTCGGGGAAGGCGGCGACCGCGATGCCCAGCGCCACCGGGGAGTTGCGGGCCACCGTCGTCATGGTGAGCGCGGCCCGCTGGTCGCCGGGCAGTCGCAGCACGCGCGCGACGAGCACGGCCGCCAGCGGCGCCACCGTGAAGAACACCCCCAGCGGCACCAGCAGCACCGCCAGTTCGCCCAGGTGCGCGGCCACGGTGCGCGCCTGGGAGGCGAACATCGCCAGGACCGCCAGGTAGAGCAGGGGAAGGACCGCCCGCCCGGCGGTGGCGACCACCACCCGCTCCCGCCACCGCGCGCCCCTCCAACGGCCCGCGGCCCACCGGAGGAGGGCGGCCGCCACCAGCGGCACCACCAGCACCAGCAGGACGGCCTCGACCAGCGTCGCGGCGCCCACACCGGCCGCCTCACCGCCGAGGAGCAGCACGTACACGGGCAGCAGGACCAGCTGGAGCACCAGGTTGATCGGCAGCAGCGCCGCCGCGACGCCCATGTGGCCCCGGGCGAGCCCCGTGAACACCAGGTACCAGTCGGTGCAGGGCGTCACCAGCAGCAACAGCAGCCCGATCCGCAGATCCGGCGCGCCGCCCAACAGCCCGGTTCCCAGAGCCCAGGCCAGCAACGGCGTGAAGACGAAGTTGAGGACCAGGCTGGCGGCCACCACGGTCCCCGCGTCCCGGGCCAGACGCACCCGGGCCGCGTCCACCTGCACGAACACCGCCACCAGGAGCAGCACCAGCGCGGGCAGAACCAGCTGCCCGGCGACCGCGCCGACCGGCCACAGCGTCCCGACGGCCAGACCGAGCACGGCGGCCAGCGCCACGAAGACGCTCTGGAGTCTCTCGGCGACGGACACGGTGCTCTCTCGGCGGGGCTCGGCGGTACGTCCCTCCACTCTAGGACGGCCGAGCACGACGCCTCCTACCGCGCTCCCGGTCCCGGTCCCGCACTCGCCGGGCCCGGCGGCTCCTCGGCCGCGATGCCCAGGGTGCGCAGGAACGACACCACCGCGGCGCGCATGTCGACGGCGCCCGGGTCCAGGAGCCACTGCACCTGGAGCCCGTCGGTGAGCGCCACGAGCTGTTGGGCGGCGATCTCCGCCGCCGGCCCCTCGCGCTCCCCGAGCAGGCCGGCCAGCGCCGGGGCCAGGTGGTCGCGCAGGTTCCGGTACCGGCCGACGAAGTACTCGTGCGCGGGGTGGGCGGGATCGGTGGCCTCGGCGGCCAGCGTCGCGTGCAGCGAGACCAGCCCCGGCGCGGCCGCGTTGCGCTCCACCATCCGTACGACGTTGTCCACCAGCTCCCGGTGGCCCAGCCCGGGCGCCGTGAGCAGGGGCGCGTCCACCTCGTCCCGCCGGCTCAGCACGTGCAGGAGCACGGCCTCCCGGCTCGGGAAGTGGTGGAGCACGCCCGCGTGGGTGAGCCCCGCGCGCTCGGCGACGTCGCCCAGGGACACACCCCAGTAGCCGCAGCGCGAGAACAGCTCGGTGGCGGCGTCGATGATCCGGCGCCGGGTGCGCTCACCCTGGGCCGTGTGGTGCCGGTCGCGCTCGTGGTCGGTCACGGGCGGCCTCCTCGGTGCTGGTCGTGCGGCCGCCGGCGGTCCGCGGAACCTCCGGCGGCTCCGAGACTACGGACGCGGCGGCCCGGGAGCCCGCTTTCCGCGCCCGGCCCGCCCCTGTGTCGCGCCCGTGGTCCCCGACCCGGTCAGGACCAGGCCCCCTCCGAGGCGGCGCGCGCGACGTAGTCGGCGAAGTCGCCCGCCGGGCGGCCCAGCGCGCGCTCCACACCGTCGGTCGGCTCGGCGTTGCGGCCGTCCAGGATCTCGGTGAACAGTTCCGTGAGCCCTTCGGCGACCTCGGCGGGCATCCCCGCCCGGACGGACTCGGCCACGAAGTCCGCGGGCGTCACCGTCAGGTAGGACACGGGGTGACCGGCCGCCTCTCCCATCAGGGCCCCGGCCTCGGCGAAGGTCAGCGAGCGCGGACCGGTCATCTCGTACAGCCGTCCCGCGTGCCCGTCCTCGGTGAGGGCCCGTGCGGCGGCCTCCGCCACGTCCGCCAGGTCCACGAAGGGTTCGGGCACGTCGGGGACGGGCAGCGCGACGGTGCCCGCGCGCACCGCGTCGACCAGGATGTACTCGGAGAAGTTCTGCGCGAACATCGCGCAGCGCAGGACGGTCAGGTCCGCGAAGGCGGCGCGCACGGCCTCCTCCGCGCGTCGCGCGCCCTCCTCCCCGCGTCCGGACAGCAGGACCATGCGGGTGGCACCGCGCCCGGCGGCGCGGGCGGCGAACGCCGAGACCGCCTCGGCCGCGCCCGGGAAGGCCAGGTCGGGATGGAAGCACAGGTAGACGCCGTCGACGCCGTCCAGGACCGCGTCCCAGGTCGCGGGGTCGTGCCACTCGAAGGGCGGGGCCCCCGAGCGGGAGCCGACGCGGACGTCGACTCCGCGCTCGGCCAGCCGGTGGGAGACGCGGCGACCGGTCATGCCGGTGCCGCCGGTGACGAGGATGCGTTCGTGTGTCATGTCCTCAGTACAGCGGACCACATTCGGACGGACCATGATCCATTGTCCGGATGGCATAAGAGATCGTCCAGACGTAGGCTGCTTCCATGGACCCCCTCACGCACCTGCTCGACGGCCCGCGGGCCCGGGGCGCCTTCACGTTGCGCATCGTCATGAGCCCGCCCTGGTCGATCGACATCCGGGACGGGGCCGCCCTGGGCCTGGCCGTGGTCACCTCCGGGCGGGTCTGGGTCCGCACCACCGGCGAGGAGGCGGCGCTCGACCCCGGCGACGTCGTCCTCACCCGCGGACCCGACCCCTACGTGCTGTCCGACCGGTCCGGCCGTGCCCCCACGATCACCGTCCACCCCGGTCAGCGCTGTGTCGCCGAGGACGGACAGGAACTGCACGTGAGCATGTCCCACGGCGTGGGGACGTGGGGCAACGACCCCGAGGGCGCGTATTCCCTGGTCATCGGCGCCTACGAGGACGACAGCGAGGTCGGGCGCCTGGCCCTGTCCGCGCTGCCGCCCCTGGCGGTCCTGCGCGCGGGCAGCGTCGACCCGGCCCTGGTCGACCTGCTGATCCGCGGGATCACCACCGACGGGGTCGCCCAGGCGAGCCTGAACGACCGCCTCCTGGACTGCCTGCTGGTCATGTCCGTCCGCGCCTGGCTGGAGGAGCACCCCCGCGCGGAGCCCAGCTGGCTCAGCGCCCGGGGCGACGACGTCGTGGCGCGCGCACTGGAGCTGGTCCACGGGAGCCCCGAGCGGCCTTGGACCCTGGCGTCGCTCGCCCGCGCCTGCGCCGTCTCGCGCTCCACCCTGGCGGACCGCTTCCAGCGGGCGGTGGGCACCCCGCCCATGGCCTACCTGCGCACGTGGCGGCTGACCACCGCCTGCGACCTGCTCTCGGCCCGGCCCGACCTGGGGCTGGAGGCGGTCGCCGGACGGGTCGGCTACGGCAGCGCGTTCGCGTTCAGCTCCGCCTTCAAGGCCCACACCGGGGTCAACCCCTCGGAGTACCGCAGGAACGCGCACAAGCCCGCGCGCCCGGGCCCGGCCGTACCCGCGGTGTAGTCTCACAGCCGCCGCGACCGACGACCGAGGGGACCAGCGTGGGCGACCGTACACAGGCTTTCGACCGGCTCACGGAGAACTACCGGCGCTTCCGACCCGGCTACCCCGCACCCGTGCTCGACCGGCTGCGCGAGTACGTCGCGGCCGGCAGCCGCGCCACCTGGCCCGAACCGTGGCTCCTGCTCGACGTCGGGGCCGGGACGGGCATCTCCACGCGTGCCCTGCGCGATGCCTTCGGACCCGGGCCACGGGTGGTCGGCGTGGAGCCCGGCCACGCGATGCGCGACACGGCCGCGGACGGGGCCGACGGGGTGGAGTTCACCGACGGCCGTGCCGAGGACGTGCCCTTCCCCGACGGCTCGGCCGTGCTCGTGCTCGCCGCGCAGGCCGTCCACTGGTTCGACCGTCCCGCCTTCTACGCGGAGGCGGTCCGCGTGCTCGCCCCCGGCGGGACCGTCGCCGTCCTGAGCAACGACCGCGACTGGACCGCGAGCGCGTTCGCCGACGCGCACGAGAGCCTGCTGGAGCAGTACGGGGACGGCTACCGGCGCGACTACCGCGGCTTCGACACGCTCGGCGAGCTGGCGGCCCGGGAAGGGCTGGCCGAGGCCGCCGAGAGCACCGGCCGATGGGTGCGCGAACTCGACCCGGACGAGTACCTCGGGATGGCCCTGTCCTCCACCAAGACGGCCGCCGTGGTCCGCGCCATCGGCCCGGAGCGCACCCGGGCGGCCCTCACGGGCCTGGTGGCGGAGCACTTCCCCGACGGCGTCGTGCGCATCCCCTACCTCACCCGCCTGTACCTGGCCCGCCGCACCTGACCGCGGGCGCGGGCGGGCGCGTGCCCGGACGCCGACGGCCCCGCGCCGGGACGCGGGGCCGCCGTGGCGCCGGTCAGTCCAGGGTCGCGAACGCCTCGACCTCGACGAGCACGTCGGGCTCGAAGAGGTAGTCGACGCCGATGAGCGACACGGGCGGCAGCGGCCGCGGCATCCCCAGCTCGTCGGTGACGTTCTCGATCCCCGCCATGAAGGCGTCCGCCATGTGGGGGTTCCAGCCCGTGACGAAGAACCGCAGGCGCACGACGTCGGTGAAGTCCGCTCCGGCGCCGGCGAGCCCGCGCGCGGTGTTGCGCAGGGCGTGCTCGACCTGCCCGGTGAGGTCGCCGGTCGCCACGGGGCGGCCCTCGGCGTCGCGCGCGATCTGCCCGGCGACGTGCACCTGGCGGGTGCCGGTGCCGATCGAGACGTGGTGGTAGGGGACGGGCTGGAACATGCCGTCGGGGGTCAGGAGTCGCACGGTCATCGGAGGTCCCTTTCGTGTCGAGTGGGCGGTATCCCATGTCTACTTGGTCGCCTCAGGGAACTTCAATTAACCTAGGTTTCATGCGGGATACCGACCAGGCCGGGACCGGCCACCCCCAGATCACCGCCCCTCAGCGAGAGCTGCTCGACCAGCTGCTCGACAAGTGGTCGCTCCAGGTACTCGAAGAGCTGTGCGGGCGGCCCTCGCGCTTCAACGAGCTGCGCCGCGCGATCCCCGTCGTCACGCAGAAGTCGCTCACGGCGACACTGCGCCGCCTGGAGCGCAACGGCATGGTCGAGCGCGTCGTCACCAGCACGCGGCCCATCGCCGTCGAGTACCGGATCACGCCGCTCGGCACGACACTCCAGGAGCTCATCGACGCCCTCCTGGGGTGGACCGCCGCCAACCTCCCCGACGTCGAACGCGCCAGGGAGCGCTACGACGCCGACCAGGACTGACGGCGCGGCCGACCGGCGGGGCCCGCTTCTGTCCCCGCGAGCCCGTAGCGCGCCGCCCATGATCACGCGACCCTCCCGCTCCTGGCGCGACACCAAGAAGAGCGTGGCCGCCGGGCTCTGGCGCGAATGGTGATCCGCGGGCGGCCCGTCCCGCCGCCCACCGCGGGCTTTGCGGGCCATGTCCCCTGTCATGGGGCTAACGGGAGGCGATCGCGGGAAACCTCCCGCCGATCGGGCCCGGAGCGGGTCCGGCACCATGACGGGGGGAACACACCCATGGCTCAGCTGATCGTCCTCGGAGTGGCCGACCGCGACACCGCGGAGCGGGCTCTGGACATCGCCGCCGACCTCGGCAAGCAGGAACTCCTGCGGTTGGAGGACGCCGCCTACGTCTACAAGGACGACAAGGGGCGTCCGCGCATCCACCAGACCGTGAACATGACCGGCTACGGCGCCCTGGGGGGCGCCTTCTGGGGCACGCTCATCGGCCTGCTCTTCCTCAACCCCCTCCTCGGGCTGGCCGTCGGCGCCGCCTCGGGGGCCGTCGCCGGCAAGCTCACCGACATCGGCATCGACGACGAGATGATCAAGAAGATCGGCGCCGAGCTGGAACAGGAGCGGGCGGCCGTGTTCCTGCTGGCCGACGAGGCCACCAGGGACCGGGCCGTGGAGGCGTTCAAGCCGCTGGCGCCGACGGTCATCCAGACCAACCTGTCCCACGACGACGAGCAGGAACTCATCGACGCCCTGCGCGCCTGAGCCCGAGCCTCGTCGCGCCGCCGCTGCGGGTCGCCCGCACCGGCGGCGCCGCGCGGTCAGAGCCGGACGACACCCGGGCGCGAGCGCAGGCGGCGCAGCATCCGCGCGTCCTGGAACCCGACCGCCCGCGCCGCGGCCTCGACGGTGGCGCCCCGCCCGATGAGGTGCTCGGCGTGCTCGACCCGCAGCACCTGCTGGTAGCGCAGCGGTGTGAGACCGGTCGCCGCCGTGAAGGCGCGGCTGAGCGTGCGCTCGCTGACGCCGACCGAGGCGGCCAGGTCGGCCAGCGGCAGGGCCGACCGGAAACGGGCGTCGATGGTGTCCTGGGCCCGGTGCACGACGTCGACGAGGTGGTCCCGGTGCCGGAGCATGGCGCTGGCCTGGGGCTCGTCGCCGTTGCGGCGCGTGTGGACGACCATGGTGCGCGCGATGGCCGCCGCCGTCGAGGGCCCGTGGCGCATGGTCACCAGGTGCAGGGCGAGATCGATGCCGCTGGCGATCCCGGCCGAGGTCACCACGCCGTCGTCGGACACGTACAGCACGTCCCGTACCACCCGGGCGCGGGGCCGGCGCCGTGCCAGTTCGTCCTGGAGTTCGTGGTGGGTGGTGCAGCGGCGTCCGTCCAGCAGGCCGACGTCGCCGAGGGCGAAGGCACCCGAACACACGCTGGCCACCGTGCCGCCCTCCGCGTGGTGGGCGACCAGGGCGTCGGCGTGGTCGGCACCGAGCACATGGCGTCGGACACGGCCTCCGGCGCGCCAGCCGGGGACGACCACGAGGTCGTCGGGGGTCAGCCCGGGCATGTCCGTCTCGGCCCGCAGCCCCACCCCCTGGGCGGTGGCCACGTCGGCGTGCTCGGCGACGTAGCGGACGCGGTAGGACAGGCCCATGTCCGTGGCGGTGGAGAACACCTGGGCCGGGCCGGCGAGGTCCAACAGGTGCAGGCCCGGCGTCAGCAGGAAGACGACACTGGTCACGATCCGGCCAATCCTACCGTCTGGTCTACCCGGTGATCTCCGCGACCGTGCGCACGTCGGCGAACCGGCCGGAGAGGGCGTAGACCGTGCGGGTGATGACGTCCTCGGGCAGGAGCGTGCCGGGGTCGGCCAGCACCTCGGCCAGCGGGCGGCCCGCGGGGGAGCCGGGGGCCTCGATGGGCTCGGTCGCCGTGGCGTCCACGGCGAAGGTCACCCGAAATCCCAGGTCGGAGGCTACGCGCGCGGTCGTCTCGCAGCACTGTTCGGTGCGCACACCGCAGACGGTGACCTCGTCCACGCCCCAACCGGCGAGGACCTCGGCCAGGTCGGTGCCGGTGAAGGCGTTGTGCACCGTCTTGGTGCGCACGGGTTCGCCCTCGGCCGGGGCCAGACCGTCCATGAACTCGACGAACCCGAGCGCGGGGTCGAACACCGTACCGCTGCCCGGTGCGGTGTGCAGGACCCACGCGACCCGGTCGCCCCGGTCGCGGAAGTGGTCCACGAGGCGCGCGATGGTGGAGGCGATCTTCGGGTCGGAGGAGGCGGTCCAGCTCTCGCGCTGGAGGAAGGACTGCTGGGCGTCGATCACGAGGAGTGCTGCTGTCATGCCCTGATCGTGTCAGCGCCGCCGCGGAGACGGCAGACACGATCCCGACCGGGACCGGACCGATCCGGTCATGCGCACGGGTCCGCGGATCCTCGGGGCGGCCGACCGCGCCGCCTCGCGCGGGGCCCGCCCCGGCTCACACCAGCAGGCGGGCCGCGTCCGTGAGGCCTTCGACCACCACGGTCGCGTGCGCCAGCTCTTCCCCGACCGCGGTGGACGCCACCGCGACCACCGGCATCCCGGCGGCCAGGCCCGCGCGGGCACCACCGGGGGAGTCCTCCACCACCACGCAGGCCGACGGCGCCACGCCCATGCGCTCGGCGCCGAGCAGGTACGGCTCAGGATGCGGCTTGCCCTCGGTGACGTCGTCGGCGGTCACCAGGACTCCGGGTCCGGGGAGCCCCGCAGTGTCGATCCGGGCCGTGGCGATCCTGCGGCTGCCCGACGTCACCACCGCCCAGGGGCGGCCCCGGTCCCTCAGGGCGGCCAGCAGCTCGTGGGCCCCGGGCATGGCCTGGACGGTGTCCCCCAGGGCGGCCTCGTGGCCCTCGATCACCAGGTCCTCGGCCTCCGGGTCCAGGTGCGGCGCCACCAGCGCGACCAGTCCGGCGTTGGTGCGCCCGTGCGAGTGCCGCAGGACCCGCGCGGGATCCAGGTCGCGTTCGCGGGCCCAGGCGAGCAGGCCCTCGCGGACGGCCGTCCCGGAGTCGACCAGCACACCGTCCAGATCGAACAGCACCGTCGCCCGCTCGAAGTCGCCCATCCGCCGCTCCCCTCCCCGACGCGTGATCGGCCCCAGCATGCCAGCCGGGTGCGTGAGGGATGCGGTCGGCCCGCCCGGGATCGGCTCACCCGAGCGCGTCGGCGAAGCGCTCCATCCGCTCGCCGAACCCCTCGGCGTCGCCGAACCACACCGCCACCGCGTCCGCCCCGGCCGCCGCGAGCGCGCGGTAGGACGCGACCGCCCGCCCGAACCCGGCCTCGCCGCCCTCCCACACGATCCTCGTGCCCGCCCGCACCGGCCGGTCGGTGAGCTCGCGCAGCCGGTTGCGGGCCCGCACGAACGCGGGGGCGTCCAACCCCACCCCCTGCCACTCGTCCGCCCGGTCGGCGGCGCGCCGCAGCGCCCGCTCGGACACCCCGCCCACCATCACCGGCACGCGCGTGCGCGGCCTCGGCTCGAACACGCCCCGCTCGTAGGAGTGGAAGCGCCCCTCGAACGGCCCCTCGCCCTCGAACAGGTGCCGCAGCAGCCGCAGCGCCTCGTCCGTGCGGGCGCCGCGGGTGGCGAAGTCCGCGCCCACGGCGGCGAACTCCTCGGCCTGCCAGCCGACCCCCGCCCCCAGGACGAACCGGCCCGCCGACAGCGCGTGCAGCGTCGCCACCTGCTTGGCCAGCACGAACGGATCGCGCATCGGCACCACCAGGACCGACGTCCCCAGCCGCACCCGGCTCGTGCGCGCGGACAGGTGGGCCAGGGTCACCAGCGGTTCGTACACCCCGCCGAACGTGGGGCCGTAGGGCTCGGGCGGCAGCAGGTGGTCGGGCAGCCAGACGGTGTGCGCGCCCAGGGACTCGGCGCGCACACCCAGGTCGACCAGGGCCTCGGGCGGCACGTGCGGCGACTCGTCGGGCAGGACCACCTGGAACCGGGTTCCGGTCATCGGCTCGGTCAACTCGCTCATGCGCCGACGGTAGACCCTGGCACCCGTGTGACGGTCACTCTCCGGGCAGGGAGATCTCCACGAGCAGCGCCCGGTGCGTGGTGCCCTCCACATCCACGGCGGTGAAGTCCTCGATCCCGGCCCGCGTGTCGACCAGGACGTGGTCGAGCGCCACGCGGGGCAGGGGAGGCCCGTTCACGGGCCAGGTCCCCGTCAGGCCGTCGCGGCGAGGGCGCACAGGGCCGTGACCCAGCGGCGCCGGGACGGAGGAGCGGAGGACGGGTGCGCGCCCTAACGGCCCGCGGGGATGGTGACCTCAGCGAACACACCGAGGTGGTCGGTGCCCTCCACCGGTACGACCGCCACGTCGCCGACACCGATCGCGGAGTCGACCAGGACGTGGTCGATCGCCACTCTGGGGATCGGGCCGGACGACGGCCAGGTTCCGGTGAGCCCCTCGCCCCTGACCGACGCCGCGTCGACGTAGCCGGAGGCCAGCACCGCGCGCAGCTCCGCGTGGTCCGGGGTCGCGTTGAAGTCCCCGGCCAGGATCCGCAGGGCCTTCCCGTCCTGCGCCCGAGGCAGTGCGCGCAGCCCCGCGTGCCAGTCGGCCGTGACGTCCGCGTCGACGGGCGGATACGGGTGCACCGCCGTCACCTCCAGCACGCCGTCCCACTCCGGCACCTCCACCCGCGCGGTCGGCATCGCGAACGCCGGCACGCCCTCGCCCGCGTCGCCCAGGTCCGTCAGGGGGTGGACCGCGTGGACGCTGGTCCCCTCCACCGAGGGCGCCGAGTGGTCGACCACGTGCGGCAGCAGGTCGTCCAGACCCTCCGAGGAGAGCCGCGCGAGCATCTGCGGGGTCGACTCCTGGATCGCGAGCACGTCCACGTCCCGTGCGCGCACCGCCGCCACCACGGCCCCGGGGTCGGCGCCGCCGCGCAGCGCGTTCACGGTCAGGATCCGCACGGTCGGCCCGTCGGCCGAGGCGGTGCCGGACGGCACGGCGCGCGGCACGACCGCCGCCGCGAGCACGGCGGCCGCCACCGCCAGGACGGCCAGGGCCGCCCACCGACGCAGCACCGCGGCCGCGATGACGGCCACGAGCGAGGCGGCCAGGACGTAGGGGGTGAAGGCCAGCAGGGGAACGAGCGGATAGCCCCGCTCCAGGCCCGCCGCCCGCAGCAGCGTGAACACCGCGAACCCGGCCGCCACCGACCACACCGCCACCGTCACCACCGCGAACCGGGGACGCGTCCCCGACACCGCCCCGGGCCGTTCGGCCGGTCGGGGATGTGCCCCCGACGCCGCCCCCGGATGCCCGTCCGTCGAACCCGTCGTGTCCACCGCGCCTCCTCCCGTGCGGGCACCCGCCGCCCGCCCCGTCATCCCATGGGACCCGGACCAGGGCCTCCTGGTTCGGCCTGTGTGCCGGCGGGCGCGGCTACCAGTCGCGGGAGGCGTTCTTGAGCAGGTCGTGCACCCTCGTCAGGTGGGGGTGGTCCACCGGGCCGGGCCGCCGGACCAGGTATCCGGTGTTGATCGGCGGGTCCTCCGGCTCCAGCAGCGCCACCAGGCGGCCGTCGGCCAGCTCGGCCTCGCACAGGTAGCGGGGCAGGACCGTCACGCCCGCCCCGTGGACCACCGCCGCCAGCACCCCGCGCAGGTCCGGGACCACGATCGCGGGTTCGTAGGCCAGGCGCACGCCGAACACGTGCCGCCAGTAGCGCCGCACGATGGGCAGGTCCTCGGCGTAGGTCACCAGCGGGACGCCGCACAGGGCCGTGGGCCCCTGCCGTTCGATGCGCTTGACCGCGCCGCGCCTGGCCGCCTCCGGCGCCGCGGCGTCGGCGCACGGTGACCCGATCCGCTCCGCCCAGGCGCCGTTCGCGACCAGCACGAAGTCCTCGTCCATCAGCGGTTCGGCTCGCAGCGCGCGGCCGCGCGGGCGGAGCGAGGACACCACCAGATCGTGACGGCCGGCGCGCAACTCGTCGAGCAGGTCGTCGGCGAGCCCGGAGCGGACCCGCAACCGCACGCCCTCCTCCGCCAGAGGAGCGAGGGCGGGCAGGATCCGCGCGCTGAGCATCTCGGCCGGACCGGCCAGGCGCAGCGGGGCGGGCGGCGCCGCGGGGGCGCCGAAGTCCCAACCGACCGCCACCTCCAGGGCGTCCAGGGGGCCGGCCACGCGGGCGGCGAGGTCGTTGGCGTCCGCGGTGGGGGAGACACCGCGCGGCAGCCGCTCGAACAGGGTGTGTCCGAGCCGCTTCTCCAGGGAACGGATCTGGGTGGTGACGGTCGGCTGGGACAGCCGCAACAGCTGCGCTGCGGCCGTGAACGAACCCGACCGGTGCACCGCCAGGAAGGTCCGCAGCAGTTGGAGGTCGAGCGGTCCGCCCGGATGGGGCTCGGCGGCCGGCGTGGCCGGTGCCACGGACCCATCGAAATACTTATGGCTCACGCTGCTCATCCTATGCGTGGCGCAATGACCACGAGCGCTAGGCTCGGAGAGCGCATACCGCCGTCCAGCCCTGTGACGGACGCCGGCGCCTCCACCGCACGAACAGACGGAGTTCGACACATGCCCGTATCCAGCAAGGAAGTCCACCTCGTCAAGCGTCCGGTCGGCGAACCCGACACCGGCGACTTCGCGGTGGTCGAGACGAAGGTCACCGACCCCGGCCCGGGCCAGGTCCTGGTGCGCAACGACTGGATGTCGGTCGACCCCTACATGCGCGGGCGCATGAACGACGTCAAGTCCTACCTCCCGCCCTTCGGCCTGAACGAGCCGATGCAGGGCGGCGCGGTGGGCACCGTGGTCAAGTCCGGCAGCGACGACCTCCCCGTCGGCACCACGGTCTCCCACTTCCAGGGATGGCGCGAGTACGCGCTGCTGGACGCCGCGTCGGCGCGCCCCGTGGACACCTCGCTCGCCCCGGCCGAGGCCTACCTCGGCGTGCTGGGCATGACCGGCCTGACCGCCTACGCCGGGCTCACCGAGATCGCCCACGTCAAGGAGGGCGACGTCGTGTTCGTCTCCGGTGCGGCCGGCGCGGTCGGCAGCGTCGCCGGACAGATCGCGCGACAGCTCGGCGCGTCCCGCGTCGTCGGCTCGGCCGGCGGCCCGGAGAAGAAGCGCCGCCTGCTGGAGGAGTTCGGCTTCGACGCCGCGATCGACTACCGCGAGGGCGACCTCGAGGGCCAGCTCGCCGAGGCCGCGCCCGACGGCATCGACGTCTACTTCGACAACGTGGGCGGCGACCACCTGCGCGCCGCCATCGACGCCATGCGCAGGAACGGCCGGATCGCCATCTGCGGCATGATCTCGCAGTACAACGCGACCGAGCCCACGCCGGGCCCCGACAACCTCGCGCTCGCCATCGGCAAGCGCCTGACCCTGCGCGGCTTCCTCGTCGGCGACCACGGCCACCTGGCCCCGGAGTACGCCGAGCGCGCCGCCGGCTGGATCGCCGAGGGCCGGCTCCGCTCCGAGGAGACCGTCGTCCCGGGCATCGACAACGCCGTCGGGGCCTTCCTCGACATGATGCGCGGAGCCAACACCGGCAAGATGCTCGTCCGCCTCACCTCCTGAGCCCGCGGGGTTCCGGCCCCGCGCACCCCCCCGCCTCCCACACCCGCTCCGTGACCACGGAAAGGTAGTCATGCAGCACGTCACGCTGAACGACGGCCACACCATGCCCCAACTCGGGTTCGGTGTCTGGCAGGTGCCGGACGACCAGGCCCAGGGCGCGGTGGAGACCGCGCTGGAGGCCGGTTACCGCAGCATCGACACCGCCCGTATCTACGACAACGAGACCGGTGTCGGCCGCGCCGTCGCCGCCGGCGGGATCGACCGCGACGACCTGTTCCTCACCACCAAGCTGTGGAACGGCGACCAGGGCTACGACACCACGCTCAAGGCCTTCGACGCCAGCCTGGAGCGCCTCGGCCTCGACTACGTCGACCTCTACCTCATCCACTGGCCGCTGCCCGCCCGGGACCTGTACGTGGACACGTGGAAGGCGATGGAGCGGATCCGCTCCGAGGGCCGCGCCCGCTCGATCGGTGTCTCCAACTTCACCCGCTCCACCCTGGACCGGCTGGTCGCCGAGACCGAGGTCGTCCCCGTCCTCAACCAGATCGAGCTGCACCCCTACCTCAACCAGGAGGACATGCGTCGTGCCGATGCCGCGCACGGGCTCCTGACCGAGGCCTGGAGCCCGCTCGGCCAGGGCAAGGGCCTGCTGGAGGACCCCGTCCTGACCTCGCTGGGGGACAAGCACGGCAAGTCCGCGGCCCAGGTGGTGCTGCGCTGGCACCTGCAGCTCGGCAACGTCGTCATCCCCAAGTCCGTGACCCCGTCGCGGATCCGGGAGAACATCGACGTGTTCGACTTCGAGCTGGACGCCGAGGACGTCGACGCGATCAGCGCGCTGGACCGCGGCGGCCGGATCGGCCCCGACCCCGACACGTTCGACTACACCGGCTGAGTGTTCGGCCCCGCGTGTCCCCGTACCGGATCCCCGGTGCGGGGACACCCGTCTTCGCGGGCCCCGGCCGGTCCCCGCCGGGCTCGCGGGAGCCCGGCGGGGAGGTTCCCCTGCGGCACTTCGGTCCGTTCGCCGACGGGTCGGGGCAGGTCCCCGAGGGGTCAGGGTCGATGGGGGTCATGGTCCGTGTTGTGCATGTTGTTGCCGATCGTCGCCGTTCTCCGCGGCGATAGAAGGCGTCGAGGCCGTGCCGCTCTGCACATTTCCGTGTGCTCTCCGCGATTCTGGGGAAGGACGCTTCCAGCGTCCGCCAGCCTGTCCCGGGAGACCGTTCCACAGAAAGCAGACGGCATGCTCGAATACCTCGCTCGAACACTGGGTCTTCGGACGAATCCGGTCATTTTCTTCGCTGCCGCGGGGCTGACCCTCTTCTTCGTCCTGTGGTCGGTCCTCTCCACGTCCACGGTCGACCTGGTCTTCGGGGCCACGTCGGGCTGGATCCTGTCCCGCCTGGGATGGTTCTACATCCTGGGCGTGACCACCTTCCTCGTCTTCCTGGTGTGGATCGCGCTCAGCCGCTTCGGCCGGGTCCGGCTGGGGGACCAGCACAGTCGCCCCGAGTACAGCAACGTGGCGTGGTTCTGCATGCTGTTCGCCGCGGGCATCGGCAGCATCCTCATGTTCTGGGGCGTGGCCGAACCCATCAGCCACTTCGCCGAGCCGCCCCAGCAGAACGTCGAGCCGCAGTCGGTCCAGGCCGCCCAACAGGCGATGGGCTTCACGCTCTACCACTTCGGCCTGCACACGTGGACGATCTTCTGTCTGCCGGGACTGGCGTTCGCCTACTTCGTCTACCGCAAGGGGCTGCCCTTCCGGGTGAGCTCGATCTTCCACCCGCTGATCGGCGATCGCATCAACGGCCCCATCGGCCGCACGATCGACGTGATCGCCGTGCTGGGCACGCTCTTCGGCGTCGCGGTCACCATCGGCCTGGGCACCATGCAGATCAACAGCGGCCTCAACGTGCTGTTCGGTGTGGAGGAGAGCCGGCTCAACCAGGTCATCCTCATCGCGGTCGTCACCACCATCGCGGTGATCTCGGTCGTCAGCGGTCTCGACGTCGGCATCAAGTGGCTGTCGCAGATCAACATCGTCCTGGCCGTGGGGCTGCTCGCGTTCGTCTTCCTGGCGGGGTCCTCGCTGTACCTGGCCAGGGGTGTCATCGAGACCACCGGTGTGTACCTGTCGTGGCTCGTCCCGCTGTCGTTCTGGAACGACACCTTCGGCAACACCGGCTGGCAGGGCTCGTGGACGGTGTTCTACTGGGCGTGGACCATCACCTGGTCGCCGTTCGTGGGCATCTTCATCGCGCGCATCTCCAAGGGACGCACCATCCGCGAGTTCGTGCTCGGCGTGCTGGCGCTGCCCACGGCCTTCAGCATCGTCTGGTTCAGCGTGTTCGGGCTCTCGGCCTTCGATATCCAGATGAACCAGGGCGGCGGGCTCGTGCAGGAGGTCGTGGTCGACGAGGACCTCCCCGGGGCGCTCTTCGCCTTCCTGTCGCACTATCCGCTCGCCACCGTGGTGTCGGTGGTCAGCATCGTCATCGTCATCATCTTCTTCACCACCTCCTCGGACTCGGCGTCGCTGGTGGTGGACATGCTGTGTTCGGGCTCGATCACCACGCCCACCCGTCAGCGGGTGTTCTGGGGCGTGACCGAGGGGGTCGTCGCGGCGACCGTGCTGACCGCCACGGGCAGGGACGGGTTGGACGCGCTGTCGGAGACGATCATCGTGTTCGGGCTGCCGTTCTTCGTGATCGCCTTCCTCATGATGCTCGCCCTCGTGCGCTCACTGCGGCAGGAGGAGCTCGCGGGGACGGCCTACCACGGGGCGAGTCACACGGGGCCCACCGACCCGTCGGTCGGTCCGGGTGAGACGGCCGGAACGGACGAGGCGGCGGGCGGTCCGGGCCAGGGGCCCGAGCGCGCCGACTGACCCCGGGAGCGCGGGTGGCCGCCCCTGTCCCCGGGGCGGCCGCCGGTCACCCGACCGGTCCCGCCGCCGCCCCCGGCATGATGGAGCCATGACCACCGACGACGAACGCTTCCTGACCGCGACCGCCGACCGGCTCTCGGCCCTGCCCGGGGTGCGGGCGGTCAGCCTCGGCGGCTCGCGTGCCCAGGGCGCCCACCGGGCCGACGGCCACTGGGACCTGGCCGTCTACCACCGGGGCGCCTTCGACCCCCGGGACCTGCGCGACCTGGACTGGCGGGGCGAGGTGTCGGAGCCCGCGGGCGGGGGCCTCGTCGACGGCGGGGCGCGGCTGCGTGTGGACGGCCGCAGGGTGGACGTGCACTACCGCGACCTGGACGACGTGGAACACCAGGTGGCCGAGGCCGAGCGGGGGCGCTTCGGGATCGAGCCGCTGATGTTCCACCTGGCGGGCGTCCCCACCTACCGCGTGGTCGCCGAACTGGCGCTGGGCCGGGTGCTGGTCGGCGACCTGCCGCGGCCGGAGTACCCCGCGGCGTTGCGCGTCTCCGCGCCCGGCGTCTGGCGCGGCCTGGCCGCGGCCACGCTGTCCCACGCCGAGCACCACCACGCTCCGCACGGCCGGGTCGCGCAGTGCGCCGGACTCGTCGCCCAGGCCGCCGCCCAGACGGCCCACGCCGTCCTCGCCGAACGGGGGGAGTGGGTCACCGACGACACGACACTGCTCGCCCGCGCCGGGCTGACGGAGATCGACCTGGTGGTGGCGGGCATGACCGCCGACCCGCAGGACCTGGTGCTCGGTGTGGCCGAGACCGGCCGGGTCCTCGCCACCGCCTGAGCAACGGGAGTGCGGGCCCCGCCCGCAGGGGCGGGACCCGACCGCGCGGTCCGGGCCCTGCCCGGGGGCTCAGGACAGCGCACCGACCGCGCGGAGCCAGTCGCGGCACCGGGCGGCGGCACCCGGTGAGCCGTCGGTGTGGGTCAGTACCGCCGCCAGCAGCAGCCGCGCCTGCCAGGGCGAGAGATCGCCCGCGTAGACCGCGCCCGCGCGCTCCAGGTCCGCGCCCCCGCCCGCGTACACGCCGCGCACCGGGCCCGCACCGACGCGGCTGGCCACGACCACCGGCGTGCCGGCGTCGAGCAGCTCCAGGCACACGGCCGTCACCTCGGGTGTGGCGTTGCCCGCCCCGAACGCCGCCAGCACGACGCCGCGGGCGCCCGCGGCGACCGCCGCCCGTACCGCCGTGGCGTCCGCCCCCAGGTACTGGGCGATGACGTCCACCCGGGGCAGGGCGGTGTCGGGCGACAGCAGCGCGGGCGCGGCCGAGGCCACGGCGTAGGGCCGCACCCCCGTGTCGTCGACGGCGGCGACGGGGCCCCGTCCCGGCGCGGCGAAACCGTTCAGCCCGAGCGTGTGCACCTTGCGGGTGCCCACGGCGGGCAGCACGGTGTCACCGAAGACCACGCTGACGCCGGTTCCGCGCGCACGCGGGTCGGCGGCCCAGCGCAGCGCCGCGGCCAGGTTGCGCGGGCCGTCGGGTGCCGGATCGTCGAAGGAGCGCTGGGCGCCGGTGAAGGCCACCGGTGCCTCGTGGCGGTGGGTGAGGGCCACGAGGAACGCCGACTCCTCCATGGAGTCGGTCCCGTGGGTCACGACCACGCCGTCCGCGCGGGCGGCGGCCTCGTCGACGGCGCGGGCCAGCGCCATGATGTCGTCCAGGGACGCCGCGGAACTGATGATCCGGTTCACGTCGATCGCCTCGACGCGGACGCCCTCCAGGTCCCAGACCTTGGTCGCGGCGGCGGCGAGCCGTTCGGCGTCCACGCTCACCGCCAGACCCGCCTCACCCGCCGTGGTGGCGATGGTGCCTCCGGTACTCAACAGGACCACGTGTCTCATGGGGCCTCCCTCGCCGCTACGGGCATGTCGGACATCAGGTGCGACCGGTGCCGGAGGTGTCGCCCCGGCACGAACGGGTCAGTGGACCCCAGTCCCTCCCATCATCCACGTCCGGCGCTCCCGCCTCCACGCTCGCGGCCCGTGCGGCGCCGATGCCCGACGTGTCCGTTCTCACCCGGCCCTTGCGTCGGCATGTCCGCCCGCCTGTTCGGAGTCCGAGCCCGGGTCGGATCCGGCCTGGCCCGTGACGCGTGAACGGCGCCAGACCCCCGTGACCAGCAGGGTCAGCACACCGGCGATCAGCCCCCAGAAGGCCGACCCCACCCCGAGCAGCGTGAACCCCGACGCGGTCGCCAGGAAGGTCACCACGGCCGCCTCCCGGGACCGCTCGTCGCCCAGCGCCGAGGCCAGCGAACCCCCGATCGTGCCGAGCAGTCCCAGGCCCGCGATCGCCAGGATCAGCGTCGTCGGCAGCGCGGCCAGGAGCGAGGCGACCGTGGCGCCGAAGACGCCCACGCACAGGTAGAAGATCCCGGCCCACACCCCGGCCGTGAACCGGCGCTCGCGGTCCGGGTGCGCCTGCGCCCCGGTGCAGATCGCCGCCGTGATCGCGGCCAGGTTGAGCCCGTAGCAGCCGAACGGCGCGAGCAGCATGTTGGTCGCCCCGGTCCAGCCCAGCACGGGGGAGATGGGCACCCGGTAGCCGTCGCCCCGCAGCACCGCCACACCGGGCAGGTTCTGCGAGGCCATGGTGACCACGAACAGGGGCACCCCCACGCTCACCATCACCTGCCAGGAGAACTCCGGTGCCACGAACACCGGCCGGGCCAGCGCGGGCGTCACCTCGCCCAGGTCCAGGGTGCCGTTCACGGTCGCCACCGCACCGCCCGCCACCAGCGCCAGCAGGACCGCGTAGCGGGCGAGCCACCGTCGGCACACCAGGTACACCGCGAACATCGCGGCGACGACGGTGAAGTCGCCCTCCATGCTGGTGAACAGGCCCAGGCCGAACTGGAGCAGGACCCCCGCGAGCAGCCCCGCCGCCAGTGGCACCGGCACCCGGTCCATGACCTTCTCGAACCACCCGGTCACACCGCTCAACGTGATCAGCGCAGCCGAGAACAGGAACGCGCCGATCGCCTGCGGCATCGTGACGCCGTCCAGACCGACCGCGAGCAGCGCGGCGCCGGGCGTGGACCAGGCGGTCACCACCGGTGCGCGGTAGCGCAGCGACAGGCCCACGCAGGTGACGGCCATGCCCACGCACAGAGCCAGGACCCACGAGGCGGTCTGTCCGGGTGTCGCCCCGGCGGCCTCGGCGGCTGCGAACACGATCGCGATCGAGCTGGTCGTGCCGACCAGCACGGCGATCAGGCCGGCGGCGACGGCGGGTACGGGGGCCGCGAGACGGACGAAGCGGACGAGGGCTCTCATGACCCCCCATCCTCGCTCCTTCGGCGGGGTGTCCTGTACGCGGGTGACCCGGTCCTGGGATCGTCCCATGTGAAGAGCGACCGACACGTGCCACGTGACCGACACGCGCCCCTTGAGAGATCCAGGGGAGAGGAGAGGGCCGGGCCACCCCGTGCGCTCGGCCGTCATCGGTGTCCGGAGGCGGGAGAGCCCCCGGTTGCTCCGGACCTGCGGCGGTGCCCGGACCGCGTCCGCCCCACCCGTGCCCCGCGGCGGCTCGCACGGGCGCCGGGGTATCCGGCCGTCCCCGTTCCTCCGACGCCCGTCGGGCCCCGGCTAGGAGCCGGCCTTGACGTGCTGGATGACCTCGAACCCCCACAGCTCGCTGCCGGTCGCGGCCGGACCGCCGTGCCCGTGGCCGTGCCCGTGCCCGTGACCCGTGCGGCCCTCCTCCTGGGCCTCCTTCGCGGCCTGCGCGTGGCCGTGCTGGAAGGCCTGGCCGTTGACCCAGTTCTGGAAGTCCTCCTCGGACCGCCACCGGGTGTACACGAGGTACTTGTCGGTGCCCTCGACCGGCCGCAACAGCTGGAACTCCTCGAATCCCGGCTGGTTCTCCACCAGCCCGGCGCGCTTGGCGAAGCGCTCCTCCAGGGTGGCCCCGGCCCCCTCGGGGACGGTCAGGACGTTGAACTTGACGACGCTGCTCACGCGGCACCTCTCACCGTTGTCTTCGAACTCACGCCCAACCTAGGCCAGGCCCGGTCTCCGGTCCCACCCGACCGGCCGGATCCGGACCGGCGGGGGCCGGGCGGGGGCCGAGCGGGGGCGGGTGTCAGCCCAGGGTGACGTTTCCGTCCTCGTCCACCCGCCATCCGGGGTTGTGCGCGATCTCCCACACGACCCCGTTGGGGTCCTTGACGTGTGCGTGGAAGACGCCGCCGAACTCGCCCTCCTGCGGTTCCTTGAGGACGCTCCCTCCCGCGTCGACCATCGCCCGGACGGTGGCCGCCACCCCCGCGCGGTCCTCGACGTTGTGCGCCAGCGTCACCCCTGAGGCCCCGCTCGTGCCGGTGACCCCGGCGTGCCCGCCCAGGTCGCGGTCGAACTTCTCGGCGTCGAACAGGCCCAGCAGCAGGCCGGGGGCGATCTGGAAGAAGATGATCTCCCCGGGTACGTCGAGGAGGGGCTCCCACCCGAGACCGTCCCGGTAGAAGCCGCGGGCGGCGTCCAGATCGGCGGTGGCGAGCGTGACGAAGTGGACCTGTTGCTTCACGAGTTCTCCCGGTCGGTGTCGGTGGGACCCACATCCTGCCCGAGCGCTCCGGCCCGACCGGGGAACCCGCACCCGGCGAGGCGCCCTACAACCCGTGCCTGCGGGCGACCACGCGCAGGACGAGCGACCGGGGCAGGAGCCGGCGCAGCGCGAACACCAGGGGGGCGTTGCTGCCCACCGCGTACAGCGGCCGGGGCCGACGGGCCTCGATCGCGCGCACGACCGTGGTGGCCACGGTCCGGGCGGAGACGCCCTTGGCCTCGTTGGCGTTGAGCGCGGCGAGCATGGTGCGGTACTCGGCGGCGAACGGTGAGTCCTGGCGGATGTACTGTGTGCGGCGCTCGCTGATGCCGGTGTTGATCGAGCCCGGCTCCACGGTCGTCACTCCCACACCGTAGGGAGAGACCTCGCGGCGCAGGGCGTCGGCGAACCCCTTCATCGCGGCCTTGGACGCCACGTAGGAGGAGCGGTAGGCGAGCGGGAAGCTGGCCAGCATGGACCCGATCATCACCACGCGCCCGTACCGGCGGTCGCGCATGCCCGGCAGCAGCAGCTGGGCCAGGCGCACCGCGCCGAACACGTTGGTGCGGAACAGCCGCTCGACGGCCTCGGGCGGCAGCTCCTCCAGGGGGCCGTTCTGGCTCTCGCCGGCATTGTTGACCAGGACGTCCACCGCGCCCGCGGCCTCCGCGCACGCCAGGACCGACGCCTCGTCGGTCAGGTCCAGGGCCAGATACGTCACTCCGGGGACGGGGTCGGCGACCGACTCGGGTCGGCGGCTGGTGCCGTACACGCGGTAGCCGCGGTCGACGAGGGCGGCGGCGACGGCGGCGCCGATGCCCGACGACGCGCCCGTCACGAGCGCGGTCCTGGTGGTCTGGTCCGTCATGGGGCTCTCCTGCCGGGGCGGGGGCTGTACCGGCCGGTAGGGCCGGAGACACCAGTCATACTCCCCGCCCGGTCAGGGTGGAGCCCCGGGTCCGCGTCCCGGGTGCGGACCCGCGGGTCCGCACACTCGTGTTCGGGCACACGGTCCGGGCACCCGGTCCGGGCACACGGCGGGCGCCCGCCCACGCGTGGTGGACGGGCGCCCTGTCCCGGTGCGCGCACCGGGTGTGCGGTGTCGTGGGTCGGAGGGTCAGTTCACGGGCGGGTGGGCGTTGGCCAGCAGCTCCTGGAACTGCGCGGAGAACCAGTGTCCGGCGACGGGGGCGTCCGGCAGGGCGCCGCTCATGTTGAAGTTGTTGCGGGGGTTGCCCTCATAGGTGGGGTCGCACATGCGGTCGAACCCCTTGCCCTCGTCGTTGGGGATCTCCTCGCTGGAGCCGTCGGACTCACCCGGGGGCTTCATCCACACGTAGGCGTCGATGCCCGGTTCGGGAGCGGCCGTGGGCCGCTCGCCCAGCCCGGCACCGGACTGGTTGCACCAGTTGCCGGCCTGGAGGCGGCGGTCGTAGCGCCCGCCGTCCACGTAGGCGTCCACGTCGGTCTCCGGGCCGGGACCGGTGGGCCGGTCGGGCCCGCCCCAGCCGTTGCGGGAGGTGTCGATCAGCATGCCCAGGTTCGGGTCGAACCCGTGGTCGGAGACCATCATGTCGCGCAGGCCCTGGGCGAAGGTCAGCTCGTCGACGTACTGGTTCCAGTCGACCCAGGTGGACTGCCGCACGGGGGTGCCGGCGATGGTCTCGCCGATCGCGAAGTTCTCCTCCTTCAGCGCGGAGTAGTTGGCGGTGTTGGCGATGAAGCCGTGCACGTCGTCGGGGGTGGCACCGGCGGTGTTGGCGGCCTCGGCGAAGATCTCGGCGGAGGCGGCGAGGTTGTCCTCCCAGCCGATCCAGCCGTGGTGGCCGGCGTCGATGTAGTTGTAGACGTTGTCGATCGCGCCGAGCGCGTTCAGGGCGTAGCCCACGCCTTCGACGTAGTTGCCGTTGGCGAGCATCTCGTCGCACTCGGGCGTGGCGGTCTCACGCGGGGAGACGTTGGTGACGAGGTTCGGCAGCGAGTCGATCTCGATCGTGGTGACGATCCGCAGGTCGGCGTAGGCCGGGTCGGCGAGGATCTCGGCGATCGGGTCGATGTACTCGTTCTTGTACCGGTCGATCTCGTCCGGCCCGAGCTCACCGTTGGAGGCCAGCGCGGCGCAGTCGCGGCCGGGCAGGTTGTAGATGACGACCTGGAACACGAACGGCTCGCCGCCGGCCTGGTCGACGGCCTCGTCGAGGTGGTCGCGCAGGCCCATGCTGCCGGTGGTGGGGCTGTCGTTGCCCTCGATGGCGCCGATGCGGTCCATCCACACGCCGGTGGGCTGGTCGGCGATGGCCTCGCCGCCGGGCTCGGATCGGGCGTTCTCGGCCCAGATCGGGTTGTTGTAGACGTCGGCGCCCACGTAGGGGTTGTCGACGCGCTCACCGGGCTCGGGGTCCGGGTCCGGGTCGGGGTCCGGGTCCGGCCCGGGGTCGACGGAGCCCTCGCACACGACGCCGTTGAGCGTGAACTCGGTCGGGGCGTCGTTGCTGCCGGAGTAGGAGGCGTTGAAACCGAAGGAGACCGTTCCGTCCGTGGCGATGGAGGCGTTGTGCCCGCCGTCGGTCACCTCGACCGACTGGCCGTTCTGCGTGTGGCTGCCGTTCCAGATACTGGAGATCTGTTGGTTGCCCGCGTACTCCCAGCCCAGGGTCCACCCGTTGACGGGGTCGCCCAGGTTGGTGATCTCTACGGAGGCGGTGAAGCCGGAACCCCAGTCGTTGACCTGATAGTCGACCTCACAGCCGGTGGCCGCGGAGGCGGCGGAGGGGGTGGCCATGGCCAGGGTCGTGCCGAGGACAAGGGCGGACGCGGCGGCGAGGCCGCGCCGTGTCCGCGCACGGGGATCCGCGGCGCGCGGGATGGTGCTCATCTCTTCTACTTCCTGTTGAAGGGGGGTCAGGAGGAGCGTTCAGAGTGGCTTATGCAGTTGTCTCGATGACAGGGAAGGGATGGTGTCGAATGGTGAATGGTTTGAATGCCCGGGTGGGGCCGGGCCGAAAAGGAAAGGGAGGTTGGGAGCGCTCCCAATCGGCGGTCAGCGGGGGGCATAGGGGATATGGGGATAGTGGACACCGTGGTGTCAGTCGGGCCCGGCATGTGGGGGCCGTCAGCCCGAGGCGCTCAACGAACAGTAACGCCGGTTTTGTTGAGTGTAAATACTAAAGCACGAACTCGTGTCCTCCCCGATGGCGCCCACCAGCGCTCCCGCGTACTTTACTCGCAGGTCAACGGAGGAATTGCGAGTTCTCCGGCAGAGTCGATCGGCCGCCGAGCGGACGGCACCGGGAGCCCCCGCCGCGGCCGCGGCGGCCCGGAACGGCGCCAGCGGACCCGCGTGCTCGACCGCGGGTCCGCCGCCCGGCGCCGGTCGCCGCCGGCCTCGTCGGGACGGCGCACGGGCAGGGTCCGCGGGCGGTCGGGGCCGGGGTGCCGCGCGGCCGCGTTCCCGTCGCTGGTTTGGGTGAGTGTGACGTGGGTAACCAGAGCTTCGGGAGCGCTCCCACTCGGCTCGGCTGCCACAAGCCGAGACGCTTGGAGAACGACATGCACACCAACGACGACACGGCAGGACACTCCCGCCGGGCGGCCCGCGTGCTCGTGCTGGCCTCCGTGCCTCTGCTCGGCCTCACCGCACTGGCCGCACCCGCCTCGGCGCACGGTTCGATCGTCGACCCCGCGAGCCGCAACTACGGTTGCTGGGAGCGCTGGGGCGACGACCACCTGAACCCGGACATGGAGCAGGACGACCCCATGTGCGCTCAGGCGTGGCAGGACAACCCCAACGCCATGTGGAACTGGAACGGGCTCTACCGCAACGAGGTCGGTGGCGACCACCAGGGCCACGTGCCCGACGGCACCCTGTGCAGCGGTGGCAACACCGAGGGCGGCCGCTACGACTCCCTGGACGCCGTCGGCCCCTGGCGGACCACGCCGGTGGACGACGACTTCACGCTCCACCTGTACGACCAGGCCTCGCACGGCGCCGACTACTTCCTGGTGTACGTGACCGAGGAGGGCTTCGATCCCGCCACGGAGCCGCTGGGCTGGGACGACCTGGAACTGGTCGAGACGCCCGGATACCACGCCCCCGCCAACGACATCTACATCGACGTCAGCACCACCGGCCGGACCGGACACCACGTCGTGTTCACCGTGTGGAAGGCGTCCCACATGGACCAGAACTACTACCTGTGCAGTGACGTCGACTTCGGCTGAGTCGCCTTCGGACCGCACACGCCACCCCTGAACGCCGGCCGGGCCCCGCCCCTCCTCCAGGCGGGCGCCCGGCCGGTCAGCCGGGCGCGGCGGCCGACACTTCCACGATCAGTGTGCGCGAACGCACCGGCCTCAGTCGGCGGCGTGGTGCGCGCGCTGGCGGCGCAGCCGCTCGGCGAACTCCTCGGCCATCTCCAACTGGCGTCGCAGGGCCGAGCAGCGCTCGGCGAGGTCGGCCTCGACGGCGTCCAAACGCTCGCTCAGCGCGGCGCGCTCGTCCTCGCCGGTGGTGGCCGAGTTCAGCCGGTCGACGCTCTCCAACAGCTCGCGGGTCTCCTCCAGGCTGAACCCGAGGGGCTTCATCCGCTTGATGAGCTGCAGGCGGTCCACGTCCGACTCGGTGTACAGGCGGAAACCGCCGCGTGAGCGCGCGGAGGGCTCCACCAGGGCGACCTCGCCGTAGTAGCGGATCGTACGCAGGGACAGCCCCGTGCGCTCGGCGACCTCACCGATCCGCATGTGGTGCGCCTCCGGCACGGCGGGCCTCCTTGTGTGGTCGTGAATCCACCTCCACGTTAGACGCGTTCCGGAGCGCCCCGGACCGCGGACGGTTCGCGGGCGCCCGGGCCGGGGCGGGCCCGCTCAGCCGCGCAGGGCCCGGTCCAGCGCGCCGGCGAAGTCGTCGGGGTGGGACTCGAACCCGACGTGGTCACCGGGGAACTCCACCGGGTCGGTCGCGAGCGCCCCGGCCAGGGCCAGGCCGATGTCGTGGATGGTGCGCCCGGCCGACTCCCGGCCCAGGCCGACCACGACGCGCGGCACGCCCGTGCGCAGGGTGGCGGTGTCGGGGACGTAGCGGGAGAGCGGACGCAGGCCGTGGCCGAGGAAGTAGCCGAAGTTCCGGCTCACCCGGGCGAAGGTCTCGGCATCCTCGGCGTCCTCGGCGTCCACGGTGTTCTCCGCGGCAGCGGACTGCGGGGCGGGCCCGGAGTCCTCCTGCGCCGTGCCGTCCGGTGTGTCCTCTCCGGCGGGGCCGGTGCCGGTGTCCAGGTCGTGCAGCCCCAGGAAACGGGCGATTCCGGCCTCGACTCCGTCGCGGACGTAGGTGTCGTAGACCTCCTGGTCCTCGGCCAGGGCCTGGGAGGGGTCGTCCAACAGCAGGACGCACGGCGGCTCGTGCGCGACGACGGTGTCCACGAGGTCGGGCCGCAGAGCGGCGAGCGCGAGGCCGATCTGGGCGCCGCCGCTGGTGCCGAACACCCGGGCCGGTCCGCCGCCGAGCTCGGCCACCAGGCGGGCGGCGTCCTGGGCGTGGACCTCGACGCTCTGGTCGGCGGGCTCTCCGTCCAGGGTGCTGCGGGAGTTGCCGCGCGGGTCGTAGGCGACGGTCGTGTACCGGTCGGCGAGGATCCGGGCCTGTCCGGCCAGGACACCGGCGTCCTGCGGGCCGCCGGGGATCATCAGCAGCAGGGGTCCGCTCCCGCGGACCTCGTAGTGGATGCGGGCGCCGGGGACCTCGAGGGTGCCGGTGGCGGGCTGGGTCATCGCGTGCTCCTGGTGCGGGGTGGGGAGTGGCCTACGGGCGCGGGTGCCGTATCAGCGGTCGGCGAGCACCATCCGGTTGCCCTCGCTGTCGCGGAACTCGGCGAACGTGGTGCCGGGGGCCCACGGCGCGGCCTGGGGCTCGCTCACGATCTCCACGCCCTGGTCCCGCAGGCCCTTGACCGTGCCCGCGATGTCGTCGTCGATGAGCACCAGGACGGGCTCGGGGGAGGGCTCGTCGTTCGCGCGCGGCAGGAAGTGCAGGTGGGACTCGGCGCCGGGGAAGGCGAGTTCGACCCACCGCCATCCGTCCTCGCCCATGGGGGCGTCGATGGCGACGGTGCAGCCGAGCGCGCGGGTGTAGAAGGCGATGGCCCGGTCCTGGTCGAGAACGGGCAGTTCGGCGAACTTGACGCGCATGTCGGGCTCCTCCGGTCGTGGCGGACGGCCAGACGTGGAACTGGACCGTCCAGTACTCTACTTGTGTCAAACTAGACCGTCCAGTACCAATGGGTCAAGCATCCGCGCGGGCCCATGGGACCGGACCGCGGCCACGCCGAGGGAGTGAGAGTGAACGTGCCGGACCAGGCCGGAGGGGCGACCCGCTCGGCGCGCAAGCGCCGGGAGATTCTGACGGCGGCGCAGGGGGTCTTCCTCGAACGCGGCTACCTCGGTACCAACATGGACGAGATCGCCACGCTGTCCGGGGCCTCGAAGCAGACCGTCTACAAGCACTTCGGCAGCAAGGAGGCGCTCTTCGTCGAGATCGTGCAGACCATGACCGCCGAGGCGGGCGACGCCGTGCACCGACCGGCCCCCGAACCCGAACGGCACGAGGACCTGGCCCCCTTCCTGTGCGAGTACGCCCTGCGCCAGCTCAGGGTCGTCCTCACACCCGAACTGATGCGGTTGCGCCGACTGGTGATCGGAGAGGTGAGCCGGTTCCCGGACCTGGCACGCGCCCTGTACGACGGCGGGCCGCGGCGTGCGATGGCGGCGATGTCGGCGCTCTTCGCCCGGCTGTCCGACCGGGGCCTGCTCCGCGTGGCCGACCCGGACGCGGCCGCATCCCACTTCAACTGGCTCGTGATGTCCGCGCCGGTCAACGACGCCATGCTGTTGGGGGACGACGCGATCCCGGGTGAGGCGGAGCTGCGCCGCCACGCCGACGAGGGGGTACGGGTGTTCCTGGCCGCCTACGGCCGCGACCGCGCCTGAGGACCGACGGGCGCTCGGCGGCGCCGGCTGGTCGAGGACGCGTCCGCGCCGGTCGTGCCCGCTCCTGTCCGCCGCCCGAGCGCCTAGGGTGTCGAGGCCGTCGCGCCCCACCAGATGTTGACGTCGGAGTCGACCGCCCAGCGGTCGATGGCGCGCAGCTCCTCCTCGGTGAAGTCCGGTCCGCCGACCGCGGCCAGGTTCTGCTCCAACTGCTCCACGCTGGAGGCGCCGATCAGCGCCGTGGTGACCGTGCGCGGCCCCTGGTCGCGCAGCACCCACGCGATCGCCATCTGCGCGAGGGTCTGGCCGCGCTCGGCGGCGATCCCGTTCAGCGCCCGGGCCCGTTCCAGGATGTTCTCGGAGAGCATGTTCTCGCGCCAGCTGGGCCGTCCCACGCCTGCGCGCGAGTCGCCGGGCACGGAACCGTCCAGGTAGCGGGAGGTCAGCAGGCCCTGGGCCAGGGGGGAGAAGGCGACCACGCCCATCCCCTCGTCGGCGGCCGCCGTCAGCAGGCCGTCCTCGACCCAGCGGTTGAGCATCGAGTACGAGGGCTGGTGGACGACCAGGGGCGTGCCCAGGTCGCGCATGATCGCCGCCGCCCGGCGGGTGGCCTCGGGGGCGTAGGAGGAGATCCCTGCGTACAGGGCGCGGCCGGACACCACGGCGTGGTGCAGGGCCAGCATGGTCTCCTCCAGCGGGGTGTCCGGGTCGGGCCGGTGGCTGTAGAAGATGTCGACGTGGTCCAGCCCCATGCGCGCCAACGAGCGGTCGAGCGAGGAGAGCAGGTACTTGCGCGAACCGCCCTGCTGGTGGGGGCCCGGTCCCATGACCCATCCGGCCTTGGTCGTGATGACCATCTCGTCGCGGTAGGGGCGGAAGTCCAGGTCCAGGATGCGGCCGAAGTTGGTCTCGGACGCGCCCTTGGGCGGGCCGTAGTTGTTGGCCAGGTCGAAGTGGAAGACGCCGAGGTCGAACGCGCGGCGCAGGATCGCGCGCTGTCCCTCCAGGCTCCGGTCGTCGCCGAAGTTCTGCCACAGGCCCAGCGACAGGCGCGGCAGCCGCAGCCCGCTCCTGCCGCACGCCCGGTACTCCAGTGACTCGTACCGGTCCTGCCGTGCCACGTGTGCGTCCATGGTCGCCGTCCCCTCCAGTGCTGCTCACCCGTGCCCGGGGCGCTGCGGCCCCCGGCGATTGTGCCAGAGCACGCGGAGCGCGGGACCGCGCCGGGGTCCGCCGCGACGGATCAGTCCCCCCACACGCGGCGGTCCTGCTTGTCCGCCCGGACATGGACGTGTAGTCCTGTCTGTGCGCGAGCACACGATGGGGGCAGCCATGGGGACCGACCGCGTGCGACATCCGCTGTTCGCCCGCTTCTACACGCGTGTGGGCCGCGCCATGGACGAGGGCGGCCTGGACCGGCACCGGGCCGCCCTGCTCGGGGGCCTGCGCGGCGACGTGGCGGAGGTGGGCTGCGGCCACGGACTGAACTTCCCCCACTACCCCGGTGCGGTCGCCTCGGTGACGGCGATCGAGCCCGAGCCGTACCTGCGCCGGGCCGCCGAGGAACGCGCCGGGCGGACCGGGGTCCCCGTCACGGTCGTCGACGGACTCGCCGACTCCCTGCCCCTGGCCGACGCCTCGGTCGACGCGGTGGTGGCCACGCTCGTGCTGTGCTCGGTCCCCGACCAGACCCGCGCACTGCGCGAGATCCGCCGCGTGCTCCGGCCCGGCGGGCGGCTGTACTTCCTCGAACACGTGCGGGCTCCCACTCCGGGCGTCCGCAGGGCCCAGCGGTTGCTGGACGCCACGGTCGGGCCGCGCCTGCTGGGAGGGTGCCACAGCGGGCGGGACACACTGGCCGCGATCGCATCGGCCGGGTTCACCCTGGGACCAGTCGAACGCTTCCTCTTCCCCCGCGTCCGTACCCCCTCCTCCTTCCACGTGCGCGGCGAGGCACGGCCCTCCTGAGGCGCGCGGGCGCCATGTGTTCCGGTGCTCCCGACCGGGTAGTGGGGGCGCACGGCTGACCGCGCCCCGCAGCGCGCACAGTGTCGGAACCGGACCAGAGGGGGAGGTCATGGGCGAGAACACTCCGGAGAGGCGGCAGGACCCGATCAACCCGGACGAGGCCGACTGGGAGGAGGCGGGGCTGCCCGCGCAGGAGGACACCACCGAGGACTCCGCGCTGCCGACCGATCGTGACGGCCCGGCCGCCCTGGGCGGGACCGCCGACGCGTACACCTCCGAGGGAGGGCGCTCACTGGACGAGGCGTCGGCGCAGGAGGTGCCCGACCACCCCGAGGCCGGCGGCAGCGCCGCGCCGAATGAGCGGGAGGCCGCCGGACGGGGCCGGGAGGAGCGCGGGGCCGCCCACAGCGCGGAGGAGCAGGCCGTGCACGAGCGGACCGGGGAAGGCCCCTGAGGCGTTGTGGCGGCAGCGCCGTGGCGCGTCCGGGAACCGGACGGCCGCGTTCGTGCAGGGGGCGCCGATCCCTCCCGGGCCGCGCCGCCCCGGCAGGTCCGGCGAGGGTGGGGCGTGCGCCACATGCGCCCCCGGGCCCCACATCCGATTTGAATGATCATTCATCTTCGTGCATACTTATTTCCATGTCCAAGGTACTCACCTCTCTGCCCGTCGGTGAACGTGTCGGGATCGCCTTCTCCGGAGGCCTCGACACCTCCGTGGCGGTCGCGTGGATGCGCGAGAAGGGCGCCGTCCCCTGCACCTACACGGCCGACATCGGCCAGTACGACGAACCCGACATCGCCTCGGTGCCCGGTCGCGCCAACGACTACGGCGCGGAGCTCGCCCGGCTGGTCGACGGTCGAGCCGCACTGGTCGAGGAGGGGCTGGCGGCACTGGCCTGCGGGGCGTTCCACATCCGCTCCGGCGGCCGCACCTACTTCAACACCACCCCGCTGGGCCGCGCCGTCACCGGCACCCTGCTCGTGCGCGCGATGCTCGAGGACGGCGTGCAGATCTGGGGCGACGGCTCCACCTTCAAGGGCAACGACATCGAGCGGTTCTACCGCTACGGCCTGCTCGCCAACCCCTCCCTGCGCATCTACAAGCCCTGGCTCGACGCCGACTTCGTGCACGAGCTCGGCGGCCGCAAGGAGATGTCGGAGTGGCTGACCGAGCGCGGCCTGCCCTACCGGGACAGCGCGGAGAAGGCCTACTCCACCGACGCCAACATCTGGGGCGCCACGCACGAGGCCAAGGCCCTGGAGCACCTCGACACCGGCATCGAGATCGTCGACCCCATCATGGGCGTGCGGTTCTGGGACCCCGAGGTGGAGATCCCCACCGAGGACGTCACCATCGGCTTCGAGCAGGGCCGTCCGGTGAGCATCAACGGCAAGAGCTTCGACTCCGCCGTCGACCTGGTCCTGGAGGCCAACACCATCGGCGGGCGCCACGGCCTGGGCATGTCCGACCAGATCGAGAACCGTGTCATTGAGGCCAAGAGCCGGGGCATCTACGAGGCCCCGGGGATGGCCCTGCTGCACACCGCCTACGAGCGGCTCGTCAACGCGGTCCACAACGAGGACACCGTCGCGGCCTACCACAGCGAGGGCCGGCGCCTGGGCAGGCTGATGTACGAGGGCCGCTGGCTGGAGCCCCAGGCCCTGATGGTGCGCGAGTCGCTGCAGCGCTGGGTCGGCACGGCGATCACCGGCGAGGTGACGCTGCGCCTGCGGCGCGGCGAGGACTACTCGATCCTGGACACGACCGGTCCGGCGTTCAGCTACCACCCGGACAAGCTGTCCATGGAGCGGACCGAGGACTCCGCCTTCGGCCCGGTCGACCGCATCGGCCAGCTGACCATGCGCAACCTGGACATCGCCGACTCCCGCGCCAAGCTGGAGGAGTACTCCAGGCTCGGCATGGTGGGCCCCGCCGACGCCCACCCGACGTCGATCGGCGCGGCCCAGGCCGCCTCCACCGGCCTCATCGGTGCGATGCCCGAGGGCGGCGCCGAGGCGATCGCCTCGCGCGGCCAGGGTTCCGACGACGCGGACCTGCTGGACGCCGCCGCGTTCGACGCCGGCAACGACTAGGAGCGGCCACCCGGGCGAGTACTCCCGCCGACGCCCCGTCCGATCCCGGGCGGGGTGTCGGCCGTTCCGGTGCCCAGGGTGCCTCCTTTCTCGGTCCTGCGACACCCACACCGCGACACGGCTCATGACGGGTGGCGTCCACCAGCACGCCCTTGCCGCGACCCGCTCACCCTCGACGCGGGGCCGGCCCGGTGGACTCGCGCCAGATGATCCGGTTCAGGGGTTGCCCCGAGATCTCCGGATCGGTCCCGCGGACCGTGGCGACCAGGCGTTCCATGGCGTCGGCGCCCAACCGCTCCCGGTCGACGTCGACCGTGGTGAGCGCCGGCGACAGGTACGCGCCCACCGGGTTGTTGTCCCACCCCGTCACGCTGAGGTCGGCGGGCACGCGCCAGCCGCGGTCGAGGGCGCCGCGGACCACGCCGGCCGCGACCACGTCGTTGCCCGCGATGACGGCGGTGACCCCGCTGTCGGCCGGCAGCGCGCGCACGGCCTCGCGGCCGGACTCGGGCGACCAGTCCCCGTCGACCACGCCGTGCGACTCCAGGCCGAGGCGCGCGATCGTCGCCAGGTACGTGCGCCTGCGCTCCCTGGCCGAGGCGAAGCCCGGCGATCCGGCCACGTGCAGGAAGCGCCGGTGGCCGGAGTCGGCCAGGCCCCCGACCAGGTCGGCGACGACCGACCCGTCGGCCAGGCCGCCGATGCCGCGCATGTCGTCGTCGAAGTCGGCGGAGACGACCACGGGCGCGCCGCCGGCCGACGGCCGGTCGCCGCCGTGGGCGAGCGGTGCCAGCGCGAGGATGCCCTCCACCTGGCCTGACTCGGCGAGTTCGCGGGTGCGCTCGGTGCGGGCCTCGGGTCCGCCGTCCACGCTCAGCACCTCGACCACGAAGCCCGCCGCGTGGCCGGTGGCGATGGCTCCGGCGAGCATCCGGTCCGGGCTGAAGCTGCCCACGCTGGGCAACAGGATCGCCAGGCGCCCGGTCCGGCGCGTGCGCATCGACCGCGCGATGAGGTTGGGGCGGTAGTCGAGCTCCCTGATCGCGGCGTCCACCCGCTCCCGCGTCGACTCCTTGAGCCCTCCGCTGTGGCGGAGATAGCGCGAGACGGTCTGGTGCGAGACCCCCGCGACGCGGGCGACCTCCTTGAGGGTCGGCCGCCGCTGCGGTGTGTCGGACGTGGCCATCGGACCTGCTTTCGTAGGCGGGGGCACTCTTGACATCAAGTGTGAACGATCACTATGTTAGGCCGCGCCACATATAGTGAACGTTCACTTTTTCGACCTCCAGGGGTGCCCGTGTCCGATCCCAGTCCTCCGGTCCGTGCGGCACTCGTCGGCAGCGGCGGAATCGCCCGCGGCGTCCACCTTCCGGCCCTCGCCGACACGGGCGACCGGGTCGAGGTCATCGCCCTGGTCGATCCCGACGAGGCGCTCATGGCCGAGACCGCCGCCCAGTGGGGCGTTCCCGGCCGCTACACCGACCTCCACGCCATGCTCGCCGCCGAGTCGCCCGACCTCGTCGTCGTGTGCACCCCTCCCTCCGCCCACAAGGACACGGTCATCGCGAGCCTGGACGCCGGCGCCTGGGTGTGGTGCGAGAAGCCGCCAGCCCTGTCCCTCGCGGAGTACGACCAGGTCGCCGGGCACGAGGGCGAGCGCGGCCCCTACGCGAGCTACGTCTTCCAGCACCGGTTCGGGTCCGGCGCCGAACGCCTGCGCCGCCACCTGGCGGAGGGCACGCTCGGCCGCCCGCTCGTGGGCGTGTGCCACACCCTCTGGTACCGCGACGCGGACTACTTCGAGGTCCCCTGGCGCGGCCGGTGGGAGACCGAGGGCGGCGGCCCGAGCATGGGCCACGGCATCCACCAGATGGACCTCATGCTCTCCCTGCTCGGCGACTGGACCGAGGTCACGGCGGTGATGTCCACGTCCGCGCGGGCCACCGAGACCGAGGACGTGTCGATGGCGATCGTGCGCTTCGACTCCGGGGCGACGGTCTCCATGGTCAACAGCCTCCTCTCGCCCAGGGAGACCAGCTACCTGCGCTTCGACTTCGAGCACGCCACGGTCGAACTGGAGCACCTCTACGGCTACGACAACGCGCACTGGCGCTGGACCCCGGCGCCGCACGTCGACGACGCGGACGCGGCGGTCGCCGCCTGGCGGCCGGAGGAGGACGTACCGAGCTCGCACAGGGCTCAGCTCGCGGCCCTGCTCGACGCGATGGAACGCGGCGAGCGGCCCCGCGCCGGCGGGCACGACGGACGGCGCGCGCTCGAACTCGTGACGGGGATGTACCGCTCGGCGATCCTCGGCGGAACGGTTCGGCGCCGGGACCTGACCCCCGGCAGCGGCTTCTACCACGCCATGCACGGGGGCGACCCGCACGCCGCGGCGTCCGCCCTGACCCGAACGGAGACCAGCACCAGTGTCTGACGGACCCACCCTGACCAGGACCGACGACGAGCTCACCGTGACAGCGGGCGGCACCGACATCGCCCGCTACGTCCTACGGCCCGACGCCCCGGCCGTCGAGGCCCCCAAACCCTTCCTCCACCCCCTGCGTACGCTCGGCGGCGCGCCCGTGACCGCCGTGCGGCCGTGGGACCACCGCTGGCACAAGGGCCTGCAGATGACCTGGTCCCATGTCTCCGGGCAGAACTTCTGGGGCGGCCCGACCTACGTGCACGGCCAGGGCTACGTGTGGCTCGACAACGTCGGATCCATCCACCACGAGCGCTTCGAGAGCGTGGAGGAACACGACGGCGAGGTGACCCTGACCGAGCACCTCACCTGGCTGAACTCCGGGGACGAGCGGTGGATCACCGAGGTCCGCACCCACCGGTTCCACTCCGTGGACCAGGGCCGCGGCCTGTGGGCCCTGGACTTCGCGACCGCACTGACCAACGTGCGCGGCAGCGATCTCGAACTGGGCAGCCCCACCACCGCCGGCCGCCCCGCCGCCGGCTACACCGGACTGTTCTGGCGCGGCCCGCGCGCGTGGACCGGTGCCGACGTGGTCAGCTCCGCCGGGCACCGCGGCAACGACATCATGGGCACGCGGGCGGACTGGATCGCCTTCAGCGGACAGCACGACGAGATCGACGGCGGGGCGACCGTGCTCGCCTTCGCCGGCACCACCAGCGGCGCGGTGCCGATCACCTGGTTCGTGCGCTCGGAGCCCTTCCCCGTGTTCAGCCCCTCGCCGTCCTTCGACGAGACGCTCACCCTCGCACCCGGCGGCGTGCTCGCACTCAGCCACCGGCTGGTGTTCGTCGACCGGATGTGCGCCGCAGAGGAGACCAGGGCACTGGCCGAGGAGTACGCGCCATGAGCACACCGCGCTTTCCCGGCGGGACCGCCGTCAGCGGCCTGCGGGTCTACGACTGGGAGGCCGCCGACGGCCTGCACGGCGGCACGCCGCACATGCACACGGCGTCGACGGAGGCCTACGTGGTCTCCGCCGGACGCGGCGAGGTGCACACCCTCACCGGCGAGGGGGCGGCGGTGACGGACCTGTCCGCCGGCACCGTCCTGTGGTTCGGCCCGGGCACCGTGCACCGCCTGGTCAACCACGGCGGCCTGGAACTCACCGTGGTCATGCAGAACGCGGGGCTGCCGGAGGCGGGTGACGCGGTCTTCACCTTCCCGCGCGGGGTGCTCGCCGACCCCGAGGGCTACGACGCCGCGGCCGCGCTCTCCGCGGACGCGTCCGAGGAGGAGCTCGGCCGACAGGCCAGGGCGCGCCGCGACCTCGCCATGGAGGGCTACCTCGAACTCGTCGCGTCGGTCGCGGAGAACGGCCAGGAGGCCCTGCGGGAGTTCCAGCGGAGCGCGGCGCGGGTGGTGCGGCCAAGGGTCGCGGCCTGGCGCCGGATCTGGCACGAGAACGTGGAGCGGGAGCTGGAGCTGACCCGCGACCAGCTCGCGGCCCTGGAACGGGGCGAACCGGGCGCCATGCACGACGCCGCGCTGGTGCGCACCGAACCGCACCCGGGACCGCGGCGCTTCGGCATGTGCGGACGGCTCCGCACCTGGCAACCGAGGGCCACCGGCGCCGAACGGCTCTGACGGAGCCGTGGACGATCCCGGGGCGGCCCTTCGGACGTGGCGTTTCGGAAGCAGGCGCCCACCGGGACGCCGGAGTCAGTCCGTGAGCGGGGTCATCGCGTCGCCGTGGACGTCCACCGCGCTCACCGTGACGGGACCGGCGGGTGGGCCGTCGCCGCGCCGCGGCCCGTCCACGGCCAGGGCGGGGCCCTCCCCGCCGCCGTCGACCGCGCCCGACACCCGCAGGTCGGCGACCTCGCGCGAGGCCGCCGCCAGGTAGTGCCACCGGCCGTCGTCCGCCTGCCACCAGGTACCCGCCACCACCTGGCGGTCGAGGTTGCTGCACTCCCAGCCGCCCCGGCGCTCCCCGGCGGTGATCGTCTCGGTTCCCTCGCCGGTTCTCGCCACCAGGACCGCGCGCGCCAGGCCGCCGCCGTCGTGGGTGCCGTAGCGCACGCACACCCATCGGCCGGTGCCACCACCAGGCAGCTCCTGCTCGGCGAACTCCCACGCCGTCGCCGCGACCACCGACCTGCGCGGGGCGTCGCCCGCGCAGGCCGCCTCACCCCACAGGTCGAAGCCGTGCTCGGGGTCCAGTACCTCGTGCGGTCCCAGGCGGCGGATCTCGGCGGGCGGCGGCGGCATGTACCCCAGGTGGGCGGTGGAGGGCCCACCGAGGTCGATGACGGTGTAGGGCTGTCCGTGCGCGACATCGGGGGCGCGCAGCCGCAGGACCGGACCGGTTCCGCAGTGCTCTCCGGCAGGCAGGGGGCCCGTCACCCCGTGGTCGTCCACCGCCGCCTCCGACCAGCCGTCCTCCGAGGTGCCCAGGGACGCCCACGCCGCCTCGGTGACCCACGGCGGCAGCAGGAAGCGCGTGCCCTCGGCCGTCTCGGACAGGCGCAGTGCCGGCCAGTTCGCCACCCCCTCGGCGGGTTCGGGGAACACCTCCACCTCCGCGTCGTCCCCTTCCCGGGTGTAGCGGGCCGCCCACGGCGCATCGTGCAGCACCACCACCTCGCGTCCGTCCACCCGGCCGGCGAACACCAGCCGCGGGTCGCGCGGCGCCTGCCCGCGGTCGCTCCAGGCGGCCACGGCCTCGTGTACCAGCGCGTCGTCGCCGGTGGCGCCGCCCCTGGCGTGCCAGGCCGTCAGGTCCAGCCGGAAGCTCTCCCGCCACGCCTGCCCGTTCGTCAGCGCCGTGGCCGTCACCGCTGAGGACACCGGACCGCCCTGCGGCTCCTCCGGTGGAGCCGAACCGACCAGGGCCACCGGCCCCAGGGCGAGGGCGAGCCCCGCGGCTCCGGCCGCCAGCAGCAAGGGCCGCCCCGGGGGAGCGCCGCGCCCGCTCACGCGTACCACCGTGGGGTCGGGCGGCCGGAAGCCGTCGGGCACGGCGCCCGCCTCGTCCAGCGCCCGCTCGGGGTCGGCCACCCCCACCGACCGCAGGAGTGCGGCCGCCTCCTCCGGGTCCAGACGTTCGATCCGTAGCAGGGCGAACCCCGCACGGGCGGCCGGACCGAGTCCGTCCAGGGGCGCCAGGGCCCGGGTGAGCGTGCCGAATCCGTCGAGGGGAGTGATGCGCAGACCGGTGCGGCGGGGCGTGCCGCGGGCGCGCAGGGCCCGACGCAGGACCCTGCGGCGGACTCGCGGGTACTCGTGTGCCCGGGGATTGCGCCGCCCCCACGGCAGGGCGGCGGTCACCGACCGGTGTGCCCGTTGCAGCAGGTCGTGGGCGGGCGGACGCCCGGACAGGGTGAGCAGGGCGAGCAGGACCAGGTTCCGGTAGGGGTCGCGGGGGAGCGAGTGCTCCGCTGGACTGGGCATCGATGCTCCTCGGGATCGTTCCGCACGACCCTAGGGAGGCCGGGCGGTCCGTGCCCGGCGAACGGAGATACCCGGGCCTTTGGCCGAAACATCCCCGTGGTGCCGTTCGCGCAGGTTGGGCGGTGGCGAAGGCGGGGCCGCGCAGGCGCCGCGCCGAGGGCACCCCGGTGGCCCGTAGAAGCCGACCGCAAGGGGTTTGATGGCGATCGTGCAGGTGGTGACTTGATAGGCAAGTATCCACTTGCCTATAGTGGACGCATGGCCGACGACGTATTCAAAGCCTTGGCCGACCCCACGCGCCGTACGATCCTCGACGAACTCGCCGAGCGTCCAGGACAGACACTGTTCGAGATCTGCTCGCGGCTGAGCATGAAGCACGAGCTCGCGATGTCGCGCCAGGCGGTCTCGCAGCACCTGGGCGTGCTGGAGGCCGCCGGACTCGTCGAGAGCCGACGGGAGGGGCGCTACAAGTTCCACGACCTGAACACGGCACCGCTGCGGCACATCGCCGAGCGGTGGACCAGGCCCGACGAAGGAGAGACCACACCATGAGGATCCATCTGACCAGCGTCTTCGTCGACGACCAGGACAAGGCCCTGCGCTTCTACACCGACGTGCTGGGTTTCGTGAAGAAGACCGAGGTCCCGCTCGGGGAGGACCGGTGGCTGACCGTGGTCTCCCCGCAGGAACCCGAGGGGACCGAGCTGCTCCTGGAACCGGCCGGGCATCCCGCGGTGAAGCCGTACCGGGAGGCGCTGGTCAGCGACGGCATCCCGGTCACCGCGTTCGCCGTGGACGACGTGCGCGCGGAGTACGACCGGCTGCGCGAGCACGGGGTGCGTTTCACCCAGGAGCCCCTGGAGATGGGGCCGGTCACCACCGCGGTGTTCGACGACACCTGCGGCAACCTGATCCAGATCATGCACCACGCCTAGGGCCGCAGCGGCTCGGCGGTCGACGTGCGGCGGTGCAGGGGGTGGTCGGCCGTCGGCGGGCCGGCGGTCCGCGGACCCTTGCCCGGCGGGCCGGTGGCCGGGGCGGTGCCCTGACCTTGGTCCAGCCCCTCGATGCTGTCGGGGCCGCGGCGCCGCCCGCGGCGCCGACCCGCCGATGCGGGCCGGCGCCGCAGGTCGTGAGGCCGTCAGGCCGTGGGGCCGGGAGCCGGTGTCCCCGCTCAGGCGCGGTCGACCATGAGCTCACCGTCGGTGGCACGCTGACCGCTCAGGCCGCTGCCGTAGTTGGCCTCGACCCGCCAGCGCTCGGAGGCGTCGGGGTAGCGGCTGGTGCAGTTCACGCCGCCGGTGGAGCCCGACATCAGCGAAGAACACGGGCCTGGCTTGGCGTCGGGCAGGCCCAGGCTGTGGCCGAGTTCGTGCGCGGCGATGCGCACCGCGTCGTAGCCCGCGGCGGTGCCCTGGCGGCCCATCCAGACGGTGACCTGTCCGCCGGGGCGCACCGGGCCCAGGTGGGCGCGGGGCCAGCCGTCGTCGGCGATGATGCGGATCTCGGCGCGCCGCCAGGCGGAGGCGGGCTCCAAGCGCACGTTGTCGACGCTGGAGTTCCACACGCGCACGGCCGAGGAGACGGCGGAGGTGTACTCCGCGGCCTGGCTCGCGTCGTAGTACAGGACGGTCTGGCGCAGTGCCTGGGGGTGGTCCGCGGGCGCCGCGGTGGCCGGTGCGGTGCCTACCAGCGTGAGCGCCAGCGCACTCAGGGCGATCAGAAGGGGTGTGAGGATCCGTCTCAACATGGGGGTGTCCCTGGGGGTGAGGGGGTTGATCTCCTTGTGACCCGGTGAGGTCGCCATGATGCTATGTGTAGTGAACTATCCCCACAAGGAGGGCAGAACGCCCAATTGCGGCGTTCCGCCCGGGTTTCGGGGCCCTTCGGTGCTCCGCCTGACCCATCACGGGACCCCACATAACCGAATCCGAACTCGGATTCGTATGAGGGTGGACACCCCGTGAACCCACCGGCGGCCCCGTCTCCCGCGACCACCGCCGACATGTGGACCGGAGGCCCCGAGAATCTGGAGGAGACCCAACGGGATCTGTGCGGTGACGAGGGCGACGAGAAGGAACTCAACGACCCCACCGGCGTGGTGGGGGAGCGGCGCCGGTATCACCGCCTTCGGCTGTGCTCGGGCCGAGGGCACAGGCAGTGAGGGTGCGCGCAGAGCTACCGGTTCCATGGGTGGCTCCGCCCGTGGTGTTGGCCCGTCAACGGCTTTCGGAGCGGCCAGGGGGCGGGTGGTTCTGTCATGTGCGGCGGGCACACTGGGCGCATGGCACATGATGACGATGTGGTGTTCGAAGCCGTACGCGCACGCGTGCTCTCCGGTGAGTACCTGGACCAGCGGTCCGGCCTGCCGGGAGCCGACAGCGGTGGCGGGGTCCGGCGTCGCATCAGCCCGGGACCGAGGCAGACGGTCTACTTCAGAGGCACCCCGGCGTACGACACCGCCCTGGCCGCGGGACAGCTCGCACCGCTGCCGCCGCTGACGCCCGCTCCGGAGGAGGCGGTGCGCGAGTGCGAGGAGCTCCTCGGCCGCCCTCTGCCGCCGCTGTTGCGGCGCTGCTACCTCGAACTCGGTGACGGGGGCTTCGGCCCCGGCTACGGCCTGTTCCCGCTGCGGGATACGGAGTACGGCGGATCCGTCATGGGCGCTGTCAGACAACAGGCGGAGTGGCCCGCGGCTTGGCGGTCGATGGCCGGGTCGCTCCTGTCGCTCTGTGACTGGGGGTGTGGCATCGAGTCGCTGGTCGACTGCCGTCACCCGTCCGGCGGGATGTGGGCCATCGACCCCAACCCGGCGCCCGATGACGACCCGGACGTGATGCTGTTCCCGGAGAGCTTCACCTTCACCGAGTGGATGCGCCGGTGGGTCGACGGCACTCTCCAACAACCGTGTCTGGTCCAGGACGAGGAGACGGGGATCTGGCGCGGCGCCACCGACGCTGAACTCGGGGCTCGGTAGCGCTCGCCCGGCCCCGTGTCGATCGTCGCCGCACGGGTGTCGACGGGTGCTGCCGGCGCTGTTCTCTTCAGGTCACAGCGCCCACCCACCGACCACCTGAGGCTCGTGTAAGTGAACGGGACCTGCCGATCAGGCGCCGCCGGGTGGCGGGAGGAGTTGCTGCCCACACTCGACCTCGAGGAGCCAGAGGTGTCTTGTCCCGACTGCGGTGGTGGCCGCGGTGCCGGGCGGAGCCATTGGTCTTGTCGACCAGCGCGGGGAACGCCTTCGACTCCGCTTGGAGTACGTCGATGACTCCCGTGAACACCGGAGACCCGATGGCCGCGTCGAGTGAGCGTCCACACCGCTCAGCCCTGCCGCGAGGCCGACGCGGCACCTGGCCGGAACGCTGGGTCTCGCACCGCCCGGGCCGTGAGGGGCCGCGCCGGGCTTGGGAACTCGAGGGGCGCGATACTGATCCGGCGGTGTTGACGATGGCGATGTGGTGAGAGCTCGAGGTGTGATGCTTGTGAACAGGAGAGATCCTGAGATTCAAATTCCCATGTGCGGCTACTTTCCGTGAGAGGCAGTTGTTTGGGTACCTGGGGCGTTGGCGTCTTCGAGAATGATGCAGCCGAAGACTTCTTGGATAACCTGTCGTCGATGGATCCCGAAGGCAGGGAGAGGTTTCTGGTATACGTGCTCACCTCTGCTGAGGAAGGCAAGGATAGTACCTCTCGACCGGCTAATCCCTCGGAAGCATTAGCCGCTATTGCACTGGTTGCCATTGAAATCGCGAGAGACTCTGCGTTCTCTGGAGGGGAGGGCCACCCTGGTGTTGAGGATTGGATTTGCATGGAATCGTTGCATGAGATAAGGGGAATCTCCCTTCGTGCTCTGGACTCAATCGAAAGCAACTATGATTGGCACTGGAACAGTTGGATTGACGAGAAAGAGAAAGAAGAGGCACTTGTTGATGTAGTGAAGATGAGAAGAATACTTTCTGCTTTCTGACCTCAACATGGCCGATTCCGGACATGAACCGGGCACGCCTCCCGTTACTCGTGAGCTCCAGGTATCCGTTGAGGTGGCGTTGGGTCCGGTCGGCGCTGTGCCGTCCGGAGGCAGGGTGGTAGGCAACTGAGCGGACCGCCTGGCCGGTGCTGCGGGACATCTATTATGAAGATCTCATTCAGGTTAGGGGTGTCAACTGCCCCTGCCTGTAATGCGCGAGTAAGTCAATCCTTTGTGGGGCGGTGATCACAAGTGAAGGGTATGGATCGATTCTCCAAGGGCGGATGGCACTATTCGTCGATTATGGTGCCTTGGGTTGACCTGGAATCTCTTTTCCCCTGGTTGGGGTGCGAGCCATTCTTGATTGGCGGTGAAGAGAGTGAAGTCATCAAGGAAAGGTTGTTGAGCGAAGGGTTCTTGATCTCCGAGGTGGAGCTTGGGGGCGAAGCATCCGAGAGGGCGTATGCGGGGGCGGTGCTCTCGTCTTTGGGTATTTGGGAGGGCAGTGGGGCAAACTGGGCTTTATTCAATGATCGTTTCTGGGATTTCTACTCCCAGGGTGGAAGTCAAGTTGCTGTGATTGTCAAGGGATTGGATGTTTGGTTTAAGAATAACTTCAGGGAAGCCTTGAGGTGTGTTTATAAGTCGCTCGAGATCATCAATGGCATGTACCCCAGTGGAGAATCAAGTCAAAGGCAAATCGTCGTCTTCTTTGTCGGAGTCTGGTCTGACTGAGTACTGAGGTCCGGTGTGGGTCGGGGGAAGTGGTCAACGGATGAGGGCGCTGGCCTGGTACTTCTCGGTGGAGTTGGAGCACGTGCCGGGTCGGCGGTACCGGGTGCGTTGTGGTGGGTTCTCCTCCTGGGAGGCCGCCCGCGCGGCGCTGCGCAGGGCCCAGGGCGTCGATACAGACGTGACAGGCCCGGTGGTGTGGACGGGTAGGGGGTGGCTCCAACGCTGGTTGGACACTCGGACCTGGCTGCGTCTGCGTACCAGGGTCGGTTGCGCCGAGCACATCGACCGCTACCTCAAGCCCCCTCTGGGCGGTGTGCCGTTGGACGAGCTGCCCCCGACCTTGTGCAGCAGGTGTTCGATGCGATCTCCCAGCGCACCACACCGGGTGGGGACGGGGCCTGGTTCTGGTCCCACCTGGGTCCCACTTTGGACCCACCGGCAGGATGACCCCCTCAGGATCTAGCCATACGAGGCTTTGAGCTGGGGTTCTGTGGCGCACCCGGCAGGAGTGCGCTCATGCTTGGAATGGGAGGAGGTGCTGCTCTCGGGGTTGGAAGGCTGCTGGTTCTCGCCGCCGCCCGCCTCCAGGACGGCCAGCGTGGCGGCTCGGGCCCAGAGGGTGTCGAACGAGGGCAGGTCCTCGGGACGTCCTGGAACGTGGAACTCCATGCTCGGGCCCTTCATGCAGAGGAGAATCGGTTGCGTGGAGAAGCTGCTCCGTAGCTCCGACAGCACGAGTACGGTCTCCGGCCAGGGGCAGAACCCTGTGCCGGAGATCAGCTGGGCATTCACGCTGCCCCATGCTGCCTCTTGGAGGTCACGTGGTCTCGGTGCCCAGGAACCCGACTCCGAACTACGCGGAACTCACCGGAGCCTTCATCACATCCGGCACGAGGCACTCCCCGGTCTCGGGCCTGTCCGTCTCCGGCTGGGGTCGGTGCCTGGATCGGGGACAGCGGGTCCCACAGTGTGCGGCCGCCGCCCGGCACCGGTTCGCGACCACTGAGCGACGCGCTCCGTCCGTCACCGCGGCGGCGCGGGATAGTCTGCTCGGGTGTTCGAGACAACAGCGTGGACGGAGCGCATGCTCCGCCCCATGCGAAGAGCGGGAGCCACCGACGCCCTGCTCCCCGCGGCCCTCGTGGTCCTGTCCTTCGTCCCAGGAATCGCTCAGCAGGGAGTCGACCTCGCGGAGCTGCCGGACGGCCGGCCCTTGGACGGCCTGGGCCTGGCCCTCGTCGGTGCCCAGGCTGCGCCTCTCGCCCTGCGGCGTCGGTTCCCCCTCACCTGCCTGATCGTGGTCGCCGCCGCGTTCACGGCATTCCAACTGCTGCGCTACCCCAACGTTTTCGCCTCCCTCGCACTGATCGTGGCCCTGTACACCGTCGGTACACACCCGCCGCGCCGTCCCGCGCCGGTGGTCGCGGGGGCGATCACCGCCTACGCGCTCGTCTGCTACTCCCTGCACCTCGCGGGCTCCCGTGCCACCGTGGCCGACTATTTCTCCTTCGGCCTCGTCCTGGTCGCGTTCTGCGCCCTCGGCGGGTGGGTGCGCGCCCGCGCCCTGGGCGCCGAGGAGCGCCGCCGCCGCGCGGAGGCGGACGCCGCTGCCGCCGAACGCGCCCGTCTCGCCCGCGACCTGCACGACGTCGTCACCCACCACGTCACCTCGATGGTGGTGCAGGCTGACACGGCAGGTTATCTGCTGGAGCGGTCCGACCGAGTGGGAACCACCCTGACCAGTATCGGGGAGACCGGTCGGCACGCCTTGGATGACCTCAGACACCTGCTCGGCGTCCTGGACAGACGCGAGGACCGAACCGGTCCCTCGCTCGGCGAACTCGCCAGTCTCATCGAGCGCGCCCGCAACGCTGGGCAGAGCGTGGAACTGGTCGAGGACGGCGAGCCCCGACCGATGCGCCCCCAGGAGGAGGAAGCCCTGTACCGCGTCGTGCAGGAGTCCGTCACGAACGCGCTCAAGCACGCGCCGGACAGGCACGTCATCGTCCGCATGGACCACGGGAACGAGGCGGTAGGCGCCCGGATCACCACCGGAGGCGGCGCGCCTGCGGCCGAGGTGGTCGGCTCGCCCCAGTCCAGCCCCGGTGGCGGTCACGGCTTGAGGGGCCTGCGGGAGAGGGTCTGCGCCGTCGGCGGGGAGCTGCACGCAGGTCCGACCGACGATGGGGGATTCACGGTGCACACCAGCATCCCCAGGGGGAAGACATGAACGGTTCGCCCATCCGGGTCGTGGTCTGCGAGGACGACGAGCTGGTGCGCGCCGGGTACGCCGCGGTGCTCGACGCCCAGCCGGACATGGTCGTGGTGGGGCAAGCTGGCGACGGTTCCGAGGCTGTGAGCATCATCCGGGACCTGCGGCCCGACGTCGCGGTGATGGACATCCACATGCCCCGCCTGAATGGCATCGAAGTGACCGCCCGCCTGGCGGAGTCGCAGGACACCCACCCCATTCGTGTTCTGATGGTGACGACCTTCAATCTGGACGAATACGTCTACGATGCGCTGCGGGCCGGCGCGAGCGGGTTCCTGTTGAAGGATGCCCCCTTGCACGAGCTGATCGCGGGAGTGCGCACGGTCGCCCGGGGAGAGGCCTTGCTGGCACCGAGCGTGACCCGGCGGCTCATCGGCGAGTACGCCCTGCGAATCCGCCCCGCCGATCCCGCGCCTCCCGCTGCGCGCCTCGGGCCGCTGACTGAGCGCGAGCACGAGGTACTGCTCCTCATAGCGGAGGGGCTGTCCAACGGGGAGATCGCCGAGCGGATGACGATCGCGCACGAGACCGTCAAGACCCACGTGTCGCGGATCCTCACCAAACTCCGATTGCGCGACCGGGTCCAGGCTGTTGTCTTCGCCTACCGCTCGGGGCTGGTGCGGCAGGGGTGAGTACCGGGTCCCCCTCGAGAGCTACCGAATCGCGCTCGCGCGGGTGATGTGGCCGACGGGGCCCCTACCTAGTCTGGGAACCGGTCAGAGCGCCCTTCGCGCCCCGTGTCCTAGAAAATGGTCCCAACATGCCTCACGACGTCGCATCCGTGTCCACCCCCCGCAGGCCCCGGCGCACGGCTCCGCACTTTGCGCTCCTCCTGCTCCTGTTCGTCGCCCTGGCCGCGTTGCTCCCGGGCGTGACGGGCGCGGTGGGCGCTTCGGTGTGGGCCCTACCTCTCGGCGTCGCGGCGGCGGCCCTCGGTCTGTGGGCATACCGGTTCGCAATTGTCCGGATCGAAGGGAGAAAGCCGCTGGAACTCTCCCGCGAGGGGGCGGCCCGCGGCCTCGGAGGGGGCACATTGGTCGGGGTCGGTGTGTTCACCGTGACCATCATCGCCATCGCCTTCCTCGGAGGCTACCGATTCACCGGCTGGGGGTCGTTTGAGGCGTTCCTGGCCGTGTGCGGACTGATGTGCGCGGTCGCGGTCGCGGAAGAGCTTCTGTTCCGCGGGGTCCTCTTCCGGATCGTGGAAGAGGTTGTTGGGACTTGGGGCGCGCTCGCCATCAGCTCCGTGCTCTTCGGTGGGCTGCACCTGGTGAACCCGAACGCGACCCTGTGGGGCGCGCTGGCCATCGCCTTGGAGGCCGGTCTCATGCTCGGCGCCGCCTACGCGGCCACACGTTCCCTGTGGCTGCCGATCGGTCTGCACCTGGGCTGGAACATGGCGCAGGCCGGGATCTTCGGTACCGCCGTCTCCGGCAGCGAGGAGGCGTTCGCCGGGCTGTTGACCGGGGAGACGAGCGGGCCCACGGCGATCAGTGGGGGCGCGTTCGGCCCCGAGGGCAGTGTTGTCGCCGTACTGTTCTGTGGTGCGGTCACGGTGTATCTGCTGCGCGTGGCCCACCGCAGGGGCCACATCGTTGCCCGGACCGCCCGTCGGGCCTGAGCAGGGTGCCGGTCGGGGCGCACGATGGTCTGGCATGCCGGATGCCGCCGCCCGCACAGCCGCTACCAGCTGACTGTTCCTGGCCTTCGCCGATATCGCTTGTACAGTAGTTCGCTACCGCGAACTCACCGCATGCAATGAGCTCTTGTTCGATACGGTTCTGGCGCCGCCAGGTGTAGATCGTCTCGGCGGGAGATATTGAGGTCCCGAGCGTGTAGTGCCCAACCCCATGGGAACCCGCTGAGATCCGACTCCGATGGTTGGACCACCGGAACGATGCCAGAAGCGCTGACGGCTCGAGCGACATTATTGAGAGCTGGATTCAGGAATGACCGCGCGTCGCTGTACTCACCCGCTGGGCTGGCTACTGGCCAGGTGCGGATCCAAATCGAACGGCGGGGGCCGCTCTTCCTCCTGCGCGTGACCGACGAAGGGCCCCGGCCCGGCGAGGGGGCCACCGTTCCCGCAAGGTCCCTGCGTTCCTCGCTGGCGGGCACTGTGCCGGAGCTGGCCGAGGACGGTTACGGGTTGGCGGTGGTCGACGCGATGGCCTTGCACTGGGACTTCGCCCGGGGCCACGGAGGCGCGTTGACTGTGCGTGCGGCCTTCGACCGAACCGGATGCACCCGTACCCGCCCGGGACATCGCGCTTTTCGCACCATCTTGTCGTACAGCAACTGTTGTTGTCGGGGCCGGGTTCGGTTATCCAGTCCAGCGGGGGCATGAGGGCACCATCCGGCGCAGGCCAGGGACTGGTTCCCACGGATCTCCCGGGCTGCGGGATTGCCGCCGATCATGCTGCACGGGCTCCGCCACGGAGCCGCCTCAATGGCGTTGGCCGCAGGGTCGGATGTGAAGGTGGTCTCCGGGGAGCTGGGGCACGCGACCGTCCACTTCACCCAGGACACGTACCAGACGGTGTTCCCTGACGTGGCGAAAGGGGCCGAGGCGACCGCGTCGCTGCTGCGCGGCGGGCCGGTTTCGGTGCCGTAGTCGGACCGGGGAGCACACCAGGAGCGAGAGAACGGCTCTCACCCCAGGCCAGCAGGCGGGTTCACTCCGGCTGGCCTGGTTTCCTCGTGCCTGAGGGTGGCAATCGATCGGATCAAAGGTCTCCTTGGCCCCGGACCACGGTTGCGCGACGGAGAGCCTGTCGGCTGGGCCCGTCGCGTTCCCTCTCGAACCCGACCAGGCCGAGCTGGCCGGTGTCGGCCACCCATCCGGCGACCTGGTACGGCCCGGAAATCGCCATGTTCAGGGCGAAACCGTGACGTTAGAGTCTGTAGCGCAACGGAGCCCCCACCAACACCGCTACGCCCCGTGGCCGAAGGGAGACCGGTATGTCAGCTTGGAACATCTACCCCGAAGAAGTGTTCGGCGTGCTCTCCGGCGTCTCCGGGCACATCGGTGATGAGGACGGGACGCAAGGGCTGACCGGCCACATGACCTCGCTGGAAACGCACCTGAACGAGGCCAACAGCGCGGCCAACAGCAACCCCATCGGTGTGGCCCTATCAGAGTTCGCCGAGCACTACTTCGCTGAGATCGGCAGCATGATCGGCAAGAGCGCTAGCGCGGTCGAGGGCGCCGGCGAGGCCACCATGCAATACGCCAACGGCAACCTTGAGATGGCCGCGGAAGCCCAGGCGAACGCCGGAGAGGTCCCGTAGCCGCTCTCCCCTCCCCGGGGGGCATGTCCTCGGTACGCGGCGTGATGCGAACCACATCTCGCTATCGGAAAGCCTGGTGGTGCAGTCCTGTCCCCGGCCCGGACGGCGTTCCCGCGAACACTCTCCGCTACGCTGCCATCCCACGTGGCGCACCAGACCATTTCTCCACGAACACGGCATACCTACTGGCCTCGTCCCCGCCCGCCGCTGAAGAGAACGGCCGAACACGGATAGTGGATGCTCAGTGAGTGACCTGATCAACCCAGACGAGATCCCCGTCCCCATCGTGAACACCGTGCTGTTGGAGAGCGCGGCCAGTGGCATCAGGACCGACGGCGAGAACATCGCTGAAGTCGGACAGAGCATCAAGAGCTCATGGGCCGGACTCCAGGAGGTCTACAGCGCACCCGAGGCGCCCACCCTGTATGCGGCGGTCGACCCCGTCGCCGCGACGGGTGGCGATGTCGAGACCGACTTCGGCAAGGCCGCCACCGCGCTGGAGACCTTCGCCGAGACGGCGCGCGAGCTGCGCTCGAAGTTGGTCCAGGCCCGTCAGGACGCTAGGGCCCTGGTCGCGGACATCCAGAGCGACGAAGACTGGGACGACGGCGGCTTCTTCGGCGGCGAGAGCGAGAAGGTGGAGGAGCACAACGCCCTCCTCAACGAGGTGAACTCGCTCCACCAGCAGTACCAGGAGGCCGAACGCGAGTGCGCCAACGCCATCACCACCCTGTTTGGTGGTACCACGTTCATCGCCGCCAACGCCGACGGAACGACCCAACCCGGTGCCGGTGAAGCCGTCCACGGTTTCGAGGAAGCACCCGAGGACGTCGAAACCCCGTGGGGCACCCCACAGGGCAGCGACCACATGTGGCACGTGGATGCGGTCCACGGGGGCTGGGGAGTCCTCAAGGGCAGCGTGGAGGACATGGGAGGCGCGGTCGGCGCCTTCGGCTCCGAAGGCTGGTGGGACGGCGGCTGGTGGAACAACTTCAGCTCGTACTGGGGCGACTCCATCGAGGGGCTCGGAGCCATGACCGGCTTCTACAACCCCCAGACCGGTGAGATGGTGAACAGCCCGGCAGAATGGTGGGACACCGCCAGAGGTGCCTGGGGCGACGCCATCCACGGATTCTTCCCCTGGACCGAGTTGGGCGAGCGTCCCTGGTACGCGATCGGCACCGCGCTGACCAACATCGGCATGATCGCGGGCGGCGCAGCACTGAGCGCCACCGGCCTCGGTGCCGTGGTGGGTGTGCCGATGATCGCCGCCCGCGTTTCGCGCATCCTGGGCGGTGCCGGAACCGGGGACGGCCCGATCAGCAGGGGAATCGACTCGGACGGCTCCTCGAACTCCGGTAGCAACGGATCGGTGCCTTCTGCCAGGTCGGACGGTACCCATCCGGATGCTCCGACCGCGCCGGACCGCATCGAGTCCGAGAGCTCCGATTCCGAAGCCGAAGTCGGCGAGATGAACGACACCCTGCGGGAGTTGGAGTCCTACCAGAACCAGGGGTCGTCGACGGATCCAACTCCTGCGCCGGATCACGGGTCCGGTCAGGCGCCGGACTCCCTTGCCCAAGCCGAGTCGGATGCTCCTGGCGATGGCGCGCCTGAGAGGTCGGACGACTCAGAGATGGCCGACGGGAAAAGTGCGACCCCACAGGGCACCGGGGACCAGGACGGCGACACTCCCGGCCAAAGCGCGGACGAGGGCACACGGCGTGACCCGACCGCCGAGGAGGTAGACGCCGCCTTCACTGAGATCGCGCGGAACAACGAGGATCTCGCCTCCATGGACGGTTCCGACAACGGCCGGACGGCGGAGGCCGACGTTGACGAGCCTTGGATCATCAATGCTCTGGAAGACTCCGGCGCCGACGGACGCGGTGACGGCTCGGACTCGAGCGACAACTCCCCTGTTCTGGTCACGCCGGACGGCATGGAGATGCGTGCCGACCACAACGCGGACAACAACGTCAATGACGGCGTTGACGGCTCCAATCCTGGCAGCAACGACGATTCGATCACCATTCATGAGGACCAGGCGCCGGATCAGACAGGGCGGTCCGACCATGGATCACCTACCGGCGGAACGCCCGGTGGTGGACCGCCTGACCCGCCACGGCCACCGGGTTCCGGCGGACCTGACGGGCCCAACCCTCCAGAGCCCGCCCCACCGGTGGCTGAGAAGCCCACCGGCCCGATGTTGGACAGCCAGGTGGATGGTGTCAGGGGCATCCTCGACTCGGCTGGACTCAACGGGCAGAAGGTCGACGAGATCCTCGCGACTCTCAGGAACGACGGCACCAACTTGGGTCAGCAGGTCGCCGACATTCTCCTGGAAGGGCGTGTCAGTCAGGTTCGGAGGTTCGACGAGTTCGTCTCCGACTTCGCGAATCGGAACATGGTGCCCGCAGCAGGTACGGAACTCCGCTTCATGGACAATCTCCTGCAGAACGGGTACACGCCCGAGAGGCTCGAGTTCGCGGAGAAGAAGGATCAGCAGGCCACTTCGGACAGTTCGCAAAACTTCGACATCGACGCCTTGATCAGAGCAGACGGGTCGTCTGGCCAGTATGCCTACCAGATCAAACGGCTCGACATCACGGACGGGACCATCCGTGAGAGCGCCATCGTTAACAACACTCAGAAGATCGGAAAGCAACTGCGCACACTGCCTCCGGGTATGGATGGCACGAGGACAGTCGGGATCTTGGAGGTGAACGCCCCCATGATCGACATCTCGGAAAAGGCGATGAATCGAATCCTGGCCAACGCGCGTCGCTTCGACACGTCTTTCAGGGTTTACTTCTCGGACGGTGTGATGACCTTCCCTGACGGCGCGCAGGTCTATCCGGCAGTCAACGACGATTAGAGGAATCATGTCCCTGTTGATGAGGTCGCCGAAGGCTACCGCCACGTGGACGTGGGTGGTCGAGCACGACGAGGGTTCGGACGGCTTGGAGGTGGGTTGCACCACGGCGGTGTCAGTGGCGAAGGCCCTCCGAGGTTGTGATCTGCTGTACCTCGACTGCGTTGACGTGGACTGGTTCCAGTACGGTGCCGGGCATACCGGCTACCGATCCCGGATACTTCACTGCAGCGACGTCACAGCCGGTGCCTTGGCGGACAAGGTTCGCGAAGCCCGGCCGATGGGCCGGCCTGAGGCCTACCCGGAGTCGCTACTCCTCATCGGTCCCGGAAACTGGATCACGCCCGAGGGGCGCAAGAGAGGTGAACCCGAACTCCTGGGTGTCTCCATCGATGTCGCGACCGAGGACACGATGGTCGAGCTGAGCGTTTACCACGACATTTGGGCGGAGAACGATTTCTTCGGACGTCCCCATCCCGAGGTCCATGATCGCAACGCCCCTCGCCTGAGGAAGGTGCTGACAGACCTTGAAGCACTACTTGGTGAGACCGAGATCGGGGAACCCACCTACTTCGGCACGGCCATTGATGACGGCGTGGCGGCGCCGCGCGGCGGATCGGTCGGCGGAGGACTCGACGTGACGGACCGTCTCTGATACGAGGACATAGATGACACATGACGTGGTCGCCTTACTCGAGAGGCCACCCACCCTCCGTGGCATGACCAAGGCCCTGGTCCAGGCAGGACCGGAACTGCGCGTGCGCCCCGTCGCGGAGGGCGCGGTCATCCAGCTCCGTGACGGATCCGGACGGGTGGTCGCGGCCGTCCAGGCGGGTCAGCAGCTCGCGTTGTCCGCTGAGGCCGACCGCCTGCTCACGGAAGGGATCGCCGACGATCTACCAGCCCAGCCCTGGTGGGTGGAGGCACGCGGAGCCGAGACAGGGCCGACAGGCAAGGACACCGCAGGGGTGGTCCGCCGATTCGCCGACGCCCTCGTGTCCCGGTTCGGGGGCGTGGTCTGGGAGCCGGAGCCATGTCTGGATCGCGCCGACCGCATCCTGGCCGGCTCCACCGGCCATCCGGCGATCACCCGCGCGACCGACAAGGTCGTGCTGGCCGTTCAGGACCGCCCGTTGGTACCGCTCTCCACATGGCTGGTGGACGCCATCGCCGAACACGGCAGAGCCGGGCGCGGCTTCCAGCTGGTGACTCCGGCGGGTTCGCGGCTCACCCACGCGCTGCGTTCGGTCCTGGGCAACCCGATGGCCCGCTGGGTGGTCCAGGCGCCGGACAGCGGGTACTACGACGGGTTCTCCGGAGTTCCGCTGACATGGCACGAGGTCGCCGGTTTCGTCCGTGACACGACCGCGGCCCCCGAGGACGTGCCACATCCGAGCTTCCTGGAACGGGACAGGGAGTGGGGAACTCAGATCCTGATCGACCTGAAAGTCCTCCACCCTGCCGATGCCGGTCTCCGCTTGGGCCGTTCAGTCGAGTTCCTCTCCGAGACCATGGGAGGTTCTGTGCCGGCCCTGTGGGGAACCGCCGAGCCCGCGACGCTGGCCTGGGACACCCGGGACCTGACCGCGTTGGCCCGCAAACGCGCCCCGGGAAGCTCGTGGTTCCTCTTCACCGGCCCTCCTGATGGCCTACGTACGGGGTCGGTCCGGTCGTTCGCCGGGACCCTGCTGGTCAGCCGTGTACCGGAAGGGGTGAAGGAGAGCATCACGCTCGTGGTCGGATACCAGCCGGGTGAGGAACCGGACCTGTCGGTCCTGTCGACACTGGTCGAGGAGTTCACCGCCCGGGGTGTCCTGCAGACGATGAGTGTGCACCGCCGCACTGGACGGTCGGATCTCGGGTCCGATTCCCGGTGGTCGGGCCCCTCCCTCCCCTTGGGGCTGGGGATCGGTGTGGAGGGGGTGTCCTCGATCGGGTCGGAGCGGGTCCTGTCCGCTCCGGTGCAGGCGCTTACGTTCGGCCCGCGCTTGACCCACTCGGTCTGGTACCGGATCGGTGAGGGTATCGAAGCTGATTCCCAGGAGCGCTTCCGCTCCTTGATGGCTCATCTGCATCCTGGGGGTCCCTCGGCCGCTAGGCAGTGAGACACCAGACGACCACCCTCGCAAGGTGGCGTGTGTGAGCGCCAGGGCATCGGCAGGCGCCGTTGGCGAGTCCGTCGAATGCGGTCGCTGGTCAGCGGGTAGCCAAGCAATAGTTGTCGGCTTCAAAGGCGAAATGGTGATCCGATCTGAGGGGCCGTGTCCAGGGTGCTACACGGCGCCCGTGTCGGATGTGTGGGCGGCTGACAGCCCTGGCGGGCCCCGGGCAGGGATGAGGGCAGGCATGGCGACACACGGCCGTGTGTCGCCCCTGTGCGGTTGTGGGGGCTGATGGGCGGACACGGGGCGTCCCGGGCCGCCCCCGCAGGGTCACGGGATGGCAAAATGCTCCGAGAGGTCCTCGCCCTGATGTACGCGACCTTGCGCCGGGGAGCACACACGGAGCATTTCAGGGCTTCAGGCGGCCCTCGCACCTCGTCTGTTCGACTCGCGCACCCCGTCTGACCTGGGGTTTTGTGGCGCACCCGGCAGGATTCGAACCTGCGGCCATCGGATTAGAAGGCCCGGCGGCGTCCGATGGCACCTCGCGAGGTCCTCAGGGTTTTCCCTGAAGTGTGACCGGACGCTTGGGTCGATCCGCCGGCCGTCGACACAGACCACGGCGCGGATGCCGGTCGAAGGCCCTTCCTCCTGAGTGGAGCGCCGGACGGTTGGAGCGTGTCCTGGGGCCGTGAACCGTGGGCTGCTTTGGGCCACGACGCGGCTGAGCCGCCACTCGCCCCTTCCCAGAGCCGTCCGGCCCGGCAAGGGGCGCTCTGTGGCCGGAAGGACCACGGTTCCTCGTATGTGCTGGTGGCAAGCCATGTGGTGCTAAACGCGAATCATGCGTCCATATGCGGACACAATGGGACTGGGTTCCACTTTCTGGAGCGATGGTGCACGTCGTGAACTCGTGCGCCACGTGGTGTGCTCTCCGTCACGCACCTGGTGTTTCCTTTCGGCTGCTAACTTCTCCTCCGGTTCCAGGGCGCACCGTGGACCGCGTGCACGACACGTGGTTGCCCCACACGGTGTCCGATCCCCCATCCTGGGCCTGGAGAGCGCTTGCCATGTCCCGCGCAGTGCGAGTCGTCGGCTCGGCCGTCCTGTCCACCGTCCTCCTCACACCCCTGCTGACCGCACAGGCCCATGCCTCGGCGGACGACCCGGCCTCGACCGGCTCCCCGTTCGCCGCCGACTCGGGGGAACGAGCGGCGGTCCTGGAAGCGAGCGAGACCGGCGAACCGGTGGAGATCCCCGGTGCCACCACCGAGACGACCCGGCACCTGGCCAACCCTGACGGCAGCTTCACCATGGAGCAGAGCGCCCACCCGGTACGCGTGCGCGACGACGACGGCTGGACCCCGGTGGACACCGACCTCGTAGTGGACGCCCAGGGCGCGGTCCGACCCAGGGCCATCAGCGCCGAGCTCGCCTTCTCCGGCGGAGGGGACCAGGAACTGGCCCGGATCGGGATCGGCTCCAATGCCGTGGAACTGGGCTGGCACGAAGACCTACCGGCTCCCGAACTCGACGGGCCCCAGGCCACCTACCCCGACGTCCTGCCTGACGTCGACCTCGTCCTGACCGCAGGCGTGGACGGGTTCGGACAGGTCCTGGTCGTCCACACCCCCGAAGCCGCCCAGCACCAGGGGCTGGCCGAGCTGGACATGGCGCTGGCCACCGAGGGCGTCACCATGCGCCTGACGGACAACGGCACCCTGCAAGCCGTCGGTGACCAGGGACAGGAAAGCGTGTTCACCGCCGTGGCCCCGGCAATGTGGGACTCGGCGTCCGCCGAGGACCCCGCAGGGGGCGAGGACCCCACAGAGGACGCCACGCTCATGGCCCCCACCGGTGCCCGCAGCGCCCTCGTGGACGTGGATCTGGCCCCCGACAGCATCCGCCTGGTCCCGGACCACGACATGTTCACCGACCCCTCGACCGAGTACCCGGTCTACATCGACCCCTCACTCGCGGTGAACCGGGTCGGGCGCACCTACGTCAACGCCAACTACCCCAGCCAGTCGTACTGGAACTACTCCACGTCCCACGACCCCGGCGTCGGCTACGAGCCCAACGAGGGCAGCACCAAGCGGGCGTTCTGGCGGTTCGGCGTCGACTCGCGCACCCGCGACGCCGACATCATCCGCGCCACCTTCCGCCCCCGGGTGACCCACGCCTACGGGTGCACCGACGCCAGGGTCCAGTTGTGGCGCACCAACGCCATCACCTCCAGCACCACTTGGAACTCGCAGACCTCGTCATCCTTTTGGGACGACAAGCTGGACACCCGAACCATCAACGCGGGCCGCTCCAACTGCCCCGGCGGAACCTCTCCCACCGTGGAGTTCGACGCCACCGACGGCTACCTGTACAGCCGCGACGCCGGTCATGCGACCACGACGGTCGGCCTGCGCGGCAACGAGACCAGGTCCTCCAGCAACTGGGACTGGCGGCGCTTCGAGTCCAACCCGACCCTGCAGGTGGACTACAACAACCCGCCCGAAGTCCCCACCAAGCTGTCGGACTCCCACGGCGGTGAGTGCGCCACCGACCCCGACAACCCGCGCCTGATCAACGAGACGCGCCCGACCTTCACCGCCTACGTCCGCGACCGCGACTCCACCTCGGCCAACCGGCAGAAGGTCAAGACCCGCTTCGCCTGGTGGGTGGACGGTGAACGCCTCGGCGACGTCGATACCGCAATGACCGACATCGCGGTCTGGTCCTCCGGCTCCTACCAGTCGGTGCGCTCCGCCGAACTGCCCGAGGACGTGTTGATCGGCTACCGGGCCAACGCCAACGACGGCACATCCTGGTCGGGCTGGAGCGACTACTGCTACCTGATGGTCAGCACCTCGCGGCCGGAGCAAGGACCTGAGGTCACCTCTACCGACTACCCGGCGGGGGACCAGCTCCACGGCTCCACGGGACGTCCCGGCGAGTTCACCTTCGCCAACAACGGCGTCGAGGGCGCGCAGGAATACGCCTACGGGCTCAACGACGACTCATGTGCTCACCGGGCCACGCCTGAGGAGGCCGGCGGGTCGGTGACCGTCACCCTGACACCACGTCTGGAGGGTCCCAACCGCGTCTACGCACGCACCGTCGACGCCTTCGGCAACTCCTCCGACTGCGTTCTGGTCTACTCCTTCCTCGTGGCGCCGCCCAGCGACCCCGTGGCGCACTTCGCCTTCGACGAGGGCCAGGGCACCACCGCAGCCGACAGCGCCAACCCCGACCAGGGCGCCACACTGTCCGCGGGCGTGGAGTGGGTCCGGGGCCGTGTCGGTACGGTCCAGAACCCCGACACCAACCCCTCGCCTCGGCTGGAGGGCACGGCCGTGCACACCAGCGGCTACACCGACGGAGACCCCGGCCCCTACGACGAGATCACAGCCAACCACTCCGCGGTCGACACCTCCGGCACCTTCTCCGTGTCGGCCTGGGTCAAGCTCGACAGAGCCGACGCCCACCACACCGCCGTGGCCCAGGAAGGGCAGGAACAGAGCGCCTTCCACCTGGGCTACCAGGGCAACACCAACGAATGGGTGTTCAAGATGTCGCCCGAGGACCAGTACTGGGACGGTTCCCAGGACTGGGCCTACGCCACCTCCACCGCACCCGCCCAGGTCGGGGTGTGGACCCACTTGGTGGGCACCCACGACGCCCAGACCGGAGAGATCGTGCTCTACGTCGACGGGGTCGAACAGGACACCGCCACGCACACCGGACCGTGGAACGCCCATGGGCCGCTCACCATGGGCCGCTCTCTGTTCCAGGGCGCCGAGAACTACTTCTGGCCCGGAGCCGTGGACGACGTCAAGGTCTGGGACCGCCTGGTCCTGAACGAGACCGTGTCCGCGACCGACGAAGCTTCCGAGGTGTGGGACCTGGCCAACCACCCCGCCGCCGAGGGCCGATGGGCACTCGACGAGTGGGACGGCACCGCGGTGGCCGACTCCACCGACCACGCTTTGGAGGCGACGCTGCACGCCGACCCCGCCACGGCCTGGAACGCCGCCGACAACGACGTCACCTTCTCACCGGGGGTGCGGCTCAACGGCCTCGACGAGTACGCCGAGGCCCCAGGCCCGGCGGTGCGCACCGACCGCAGCTTCACTGTCTCCACCTGGGTGCGCCTGGACGAGACCGGACAGGGGCTCAACACCTCGGCCGTCACCCAGGCGGGGGAGTTCCAGAGCGGTTTCCATCTCGGCTACCAAGGATCCAACGGTTCCTGGGTGTTCAAGATGGCCCCCCATGACGACGCGCCCACGGAGGGCTCGGCTGGCTGGACCTACGCCTACTCCTCCACCGCGGCCCGCCTGGGTGAGTGGACCCACCTGACCGGGGTCTACGACCACACCACCGGTGAACTGGTCCTCTACGTCAACGGATTCGAGGAGTCCCGGACCGCCGTCGACCACGCCTGGCATGCCAACGGTCCACTCCGCCTCGGCAGCGGCCAACATCGAGGGGCCAACACCTACTTCTGGACCGGCGACCTCGACGACGTCCACACCTACCAGGGTGTGCTCACCGAACCAGCGATCTCCCAGGTCTACAGCGGCCTGTTCCCCACCGCCCAGAACTGACCTCACCCCTGCCCCCGTGATCGTCCTTCACCAGACCGGTGGAGGACAGGAGGAATGCTGTGACCCCGCGCAGTGACACCCCCGCCCGTCCCGGCCCGGTCCGCCGTGGCATCACCTATTCGGTGGCCGTTGTCGTCGCAGCCGGCCTGCTGAACACCCTTCCGGCGTCCGCCACGGCCTACAACCCACGCCCAGAGGTGGAGGAACAGGCCTCTGTGGAGGGTCGCGCCGCCGCCGCGGCCGCTCTGGAAGAGGATGACGCGGTCGCCCGAGCCTCGCTCACCGAACCGGAAGCGGTCTCGTGGCCCGAAGCGTCGAGCACCGATGTCGATCTGGGGCAGGCGAGGGCGCGCACCCTCGGCGCCCAGACCGACACGGAGCTCACGGTCGAGGCCGTCGCCGGTGAGGAGTTCGACGGCTGGGAGGTACCCGAACACTGGCGGGACTGGGCCGCTCGTTCCCAGGGGGAGAGCGAACCGGGCGGGGGGACCGGTCGCGAAGAATCGCCTCCGGACGGCGAGGAAGAACCACCGGCCCCGACCGGGGGCGAGGCCGTACCGAGCCCCGATGGTGAGGAGAGCCCGAAGACTGACGACGAGCCGGACGAATCACCGGAAACGGCGAGCCCCTCCCCGGAGAGCAGCCCGACCGCGCCTCGGGACGAGTTTCGCAGGGAGCCGGTCTCCCCTGAAGACGCTCCACCGGCCCTGGACGCCTCCGCCGAACCCGAACCGGTCGAGTCGGTCCGGGTCGAGGTCATGGACCGCTCCGAGACCGAACAGGCCGGGGTCAACGGCATCCTTCTTCGGCTGACCCGGACCGACGGCTCTCCCACCGTGGCCCCCGTCGAGCTCGGGGTGGACTACTCCGAATTCGCCGCCGCCTTCGGCGGGGACTACGCCTCCCGCCTGGACGTCGTCGAACTGAACGAGTGCGTCCTCGACGACTCCTGCGACGAGGGTGAGGAGGTCTCATTCGACTCCCCCCAGGTCCTGGACAACAACGAACAGGACCAGACACTCAACGCGGTCGTGGCCGCCGCCCCGCAACAGGGCACCCTGGTGGCCCTGAGCGCTGCTCCGGCCGGAGGCAACGGCGACTACGGAGCCACACAGCTCTCGGCCGCCTCGTCCTGGAACGTCAACAACCAGTCCGGGGACTTCTCCTGGTCCTACTCCTTCCCCGCGCCCCCGGCTCCCAGCGACCTGAGCCCCGCCGTGGGATTGGGGTACTCCTCCGGGGGCGTGGACGGGCGCATCGCCACCTCCAACAACCAGACGTCCTGGATCGGCGACGGATTCGCCTACGCTCCAGGTGCGATCGAGCGCCGCTACGCCGCCTGTGTGGATTCCGGGCACGAGACCGGCGACCTGTGCTGGAACACCGACAACGTCACCCTGTCCATGAGCGGGCACTCCGGTGCGCTGGTCAAGCACGAGGACGGCAGCTACCGTCTGTCCAACGACGACGGAACCAGGGTCGAAAGGCTCACCGGGGCCACCAACGGCGCCCACGACGGCGAGTACTGGAAGGTGACCACCCCCGACGGCACCCAGTACTTCTTCGGCCGCAACCGCCTGCCCGGTTGGTCCAGCGGCGACCCGGAGACCGATTCGGCGCAGACCCTGCCGGTCTACGCCCCCGAGCCGGGCCAGCCCTGCTACGACTCCGACTTCGACGACTCCTGGTGCCAGCAGGCCAACAAGTGGAACCTCGACTACGTCGTGGACGTGTACGGCAACGCCATGACGTTCTACTACGACGCCGAGACCAACCACTACGGCCGCAACCTCACCAACACCGCCACCCCCTACGTGCGGGCGGCCAACGTCTCCCGCATCGAGTACGGGCTGCGGGAGGACGACGTCTACGCCACCGCCCCCACCCGGGTGGTCTTCTCCTCCTCCGAGCGGTGCCTGGCCACCGACACCTTCGACTGCGCCGCAGACGAGCGGACCTCGGATAACGCCGAACACTGGCCCGACGTCCCCCTGGACCAGGACTGCGAGTCGGGCGAGTCCTGCACGGGACGGCACTCACCGACCTTCTGGTCCACCAAGAAGCTCGATACCATCACCACCCAGATCCACCAGGACGGCGAGTACGCCGATGTCGATTCCTGGTCCTTCGAGCACTCCTTCCCCGAATCCGGAGACGGCACCGGCCCCACCCTGTGGCTGGACTCCATCGAACACGTGGGCCACGTGGGCGGTACCGAGGCCATGCCCAAGATCAGCTTCGCCGGCACCCAGATGCCCAACCGGGTGGACTCGACCAGCGACGACATCGCGCCGATGCTCAGGTGGCGCGTCACCTCGATCTACACCGAGTCCGGCGGCCAATTCGACATCACCTACTCCGAACCCGAGTGCGAACCCGGCAACACACCCGACCCGCACGCCAACACCAAGCGCTGCTACCCGGTGCAGTGGACACCCGAGGGCGGAGTGGAGCTGACCGACTGGTTCCACAAGTACGTGGTCACCGAGGTCAACGAGGTGGACCTGGTCACCGACCAGCCCACGCTCACCACCAGCTACGACTACGTCGGCACCCCGGCCTGGCGGTACACCGAGGCCGACGGCATGGTCAAGGACAAGTACCGCACCTGGGCCGACTGGCGCGGCTACGACCGCGTCATCGTCCGCACCGGGCACGAGAACGAGGAACGCACCGAGACCGAGTACCTGTACTTCCAGGGCATGGACGGCGACAAACAGCCTTCCGGTGAGCGGTCCGCGGTCATCACCGACTCCCGCGGGGTCGAGCACACCGACCACAAGGAACTCCACGGCACCGTCCGCGAGGTCATCACCCGCGACGGCGAGGGCGGCCAGGACATCTCCAAGGAGATCAGCACTCCCTGGTGGAAGCAGACGGCCAAGGTCACCCACGACTGGGGCGAGCAGACCGCCACCAAGGTCCAGGTCGAGCAGCAGATCAGCCTCACCAGGACCTCGGACGGCGCCTGGCGTGAGACGCGGGTCGACAACACCATCAACGACGACGGGGTCATCACCCAGGTCCGCGACCACGGGGACACAGCCGTGGACGGGGACGAGAAGTGCGTCAACACCACCCACGTCAACAACACCGACGCCTGGATCCTCAACCTCGTCTCCCGCACCGAAACCCTCGCCGTCGACTGCACGGACACCCCCGACCGCCCCGAAGACGTCATCACCGACGAACTGGTCCTCTACGACGGCGCAGAACACGGGGCGACCCCGACCCGGGGCCTGCCCACCAGCACCAGGAAACTCGACTCCTACTCCGACGGCGGCGACCCCGCCTACCAGACGGTCCAGGAAACCGAGTTCGACGCCTACGGCAACACCATCGCCGAGACCGACGCCTCCGGCGGAGTGACCGCAACCGAGTACACCTTCACGGATTCGGGCCTTCCCGAGTCGGTCACCGAGACCAATCCGATGGGCCACACCACGACCACGGTCGTGGACCCGGCCCGGGGCCTGCCCGTGGCCGAGACCGACGCCAACGACCGCACGATGACCATGGCCTACGACCCCCTGGGGCGGCTCTCCGATGTGTGGTTGCCCGACCGGGACCAGGCCACGGACATCCCCACGGCCAAGTTCGAGTACCACGTCCGTCAGGACGCCCCCACCTCGATCGTCTCGCACACCCTGCGGACCCCCACCGAGTACACGACCAGCTACGAGGTCTTCGACGCCTTTCTGCGCCCCCGCCAGACCCAGAGCCCGGCACCCGGTGGCGGACGCCTGATCACCGACACCTTCCACGACACCCGCGGGCAGGTCGTCAAGGAACGCGAGCCCTACTACAACCAGGACACCCCAGAGGACAGCCTGTTCGTCGTCGCCAACGACGCCGACATCCCACGCCAGAGCATCACCGTCTACGACGGCGCGGGCCGCGTCACCGACAACGTGCACGTCGCCTTCGGCGAGGAGCGATGGCGCACCAGCACCGAGCACCAGGGCGACCGCACCCTGGTCACCCCGCCCGACGGAGGCGTGGCCACCACTTCCCTCGTCGATGCCCAGGGCCGTCTGAGCGAGGTACGCACCCACCACGGCGGCACGCCCGAGGGCGCGTTCGACGCGATCGCCTACACCTACGCCAAGAACGACGAGCTGGCCACCGTCACCGATCCCGAGGGCAACGTCTGGGAGCACACCTACGACCTGCGCGGTCGCCTGGTCCAGACCGAAGATCCCGTCTCGGGCACCACCACGATGACCTACAACCAGCTCGACCAGCTGGTGACCTCCACCGACGCGCGCGGTGAGACCGTCGCCTACTCCTATGACGAACTCGGCCGCCAGGTCGGGCTGCACGACGACACTCCTGATGGCCCACTGCGGGCCGAGTGGGTGTACGACACTCTCGCCAAGGGGCACCTGACCTCGTCCACCCGCTATGTGGAGGGCAGCGCCTACACGACGGCGGTGGTGCGCTACGACCAGTTCTACCGGCCCACCACCACGGATGTCCGCATCCCCTCCAGTGAGCCGATGCTGGGCGGACGCTACCGGTTCTCCACCCAGTACAACCTGGATGGTTCGGTGCGGGCGCAGACGATGCCGGCCGCCGGGGGGCTGGGCCGGGAGACGGTCGCCTACTCGCACAACGAGCTCGGTATGCCCACCCGGATGTCGGGGTTCACCGACTACGTCACCGACACCGTCTACAACAAGACCGGTGAACTGCGACAGCTGGCCATGGACATCGACACGTCGGACACCCACGCCACCTGGATGACCCGCGACTACGACCCGGCCACCGGCCGCACGGCCCAGACCACCCTGGTGCCCGAACGCGGCATCACCGGGTCGCTGGTGCACCAGTACTACACCTACGACGACGCGGGCAACGTGCTCAATCTGCGCGACGAGCCCACCGCCGACCACATGCAGTCGGATGTGCAGTGCTTCACCTACGACCACATGCGCCGCATGACCGAGGTGTGGACACCCGACGCCACCGGCGAGCAGGCGTGCGCGGACGAACCGGCGGTGGACGCCCTGGGCGGGGCGGCCCCCTACTGGCACTCCTACGAATACGACCGGCTCGGCAACCGCACCAGTGAGGTGCAGCACGGCCCGGGCGGCGGGGTGACCCGCACCTACACGCACGGGGACGCCACCGGGCTGCGCCCCCAGGTGCTGACGGAGGTGGAGCAGTCCGGGGCCTCGGGGGACCGTCTGGAGCAGTACTCCTACGACGAGGCCGGGAACATGACCGGCCGCACCACCGCCTCCCGGGACCAGGACCTGGAATGGGATGCGGAGGGAAACCTGGCCCGGGTCACCGAGGAGGACGGCTCCGAGACCTCCTACACCTACGACGCCGACGGGCAGCGCCTGATCCGCCGCGACCCGCAGTCGGCGACCCTGTATCTGCCGGGGATGGAGCTGCGCCTGGACAAGGAGTCGTTGCTCAAGGAGGCGACCCGGTTCTACTCCCACGCGGGGGAGACCGTCGCGGTACGCGAGAACGACGGGACCCTGTCCTGGATCCACGCCGACCGGCACGGGACGGGCCAGGTCGCGGTGAACGCCCGCACCGGGGAGGCCGCGCACCGGTACATGACGGTGTTCGGCACCGAGCGGGGGGCCGCCGCGGGCTGGCCTTCGGAGCGAGGGTTCGTCGGCGGCACGGTCGACTCCTCCACCGGGCTGACACAGCTCGGTGCGCGGGCCTACGACTCGTCCCTGGGTCGCTTCATTTCGGTGGACCCGGTCATGGACGTGACCGACCACCAGCAGATGCACGGCTACATCTACGCCAACAATAATCCAGTGACATTCACTGACCCGGACGGGTTGTTCTGGAGGCTCATTGGGAACACGATCAATCTAGCACTCAATATATATGCGAATGCTTTTCAAAGAAACTATGGGATTGATATTACGTCCCATCCAGTTTGGCAAGCCCATGCAAATATGGCGGACAGGCTGATCAGTTCCGGTGGTGGTCGCGGCTCGAATTCAGGTGGCGGCGGGACGACGTACCAGCACCAGCAGTCAGAGGCCTATCGGCAAGCCCAGGCAGAAAAGGAAGAGGCGAAACAGAAGCTTATCTCGGCCGCGACCGGTCTGGCGCAGTTGGTCGCTGACGAGTTGGGGATCACCGCCGGGTTGGAGTGCTTCACCACCGGTGATCTGGGTGCGTGTGGTGAGACCGCTCTGAACGTGGCGACGATGTTCGTGGGCGGGTTGCCGGCCAAGATCGCGGCGAAGTATGGGTTGCGTTGGGGCAAGGCCGCAGAGCTGGGGCGGCGGATCGCTGAACTCGGCGGTGAGTTGGTCGACGGGGTCAGGGGCCTGAACCGGGCGAACCGCAAGCTCGACAACCTGCCGGACTGTAGCGGGAACAGTTTCGTTCCGGGGACCGCAGTGATGATGGCCGACGGATCGACCAAGCCCATCGAGGAGGTCGACGTCGGTGAGAAGGTCTTGGCCACCGACCCCGACACGGGCGAGCAGGCCGCGCGGACGGTGCTGGCAACGATCGTGGGGTCGGGTGCCAAGACCCTGGTGCAGATCACGGTGGATCCGACCACCGAGCGTGAGAACCCCGACGTGGGCACCGCTTCCGAAACGGAAGCCGAGCAGTCGGGTATCCCCGGTCCGGCAGTGGCGGGGGACGCGGTCATCGCAACTGACGAGCACCCGTTCTGGGTTCCCGATATGGAGCAGTGGGTTGACGCGATCGATCTAGCTCCGGAAACGTGGTTGCAGACCTCTTCTGGTACGTGGGTGCAGGTCTCGGCGGTCCAATCCTGGACCCAGCCCGCGACGGTACATAACCTGACCACCCAGGGCATTCACACCTACCACGTGGGGGCGGGGGAGACTCCGGCCCTCGTCCACAATGCAACGCCAGGTCAAAAGTGCGATCTGACGCTGGGTGCTGGGCCGAACGCGCGAGAGGGAGTAGCCCTGGAGAACGGGGACATTGAGGCAGATGGCGTTCGAGATATGATCAATGAATCAGGAAATGCGCATGGCTGCCATACGTGCGGTGCCACGACGCCTGGTACCAAGGGAGGGGACTGGATCCCGGACCACCAGCCGCCGTCTAGTCTCGTCACTCCCGGATCTCCTCAGACGGCGTATCCTCACTGCCTGCCCTGTGCCAGGAGTCAGGGCGGAGTCGTATCACAGCTTTCACAAGGAAAGAGCAAGAAAGAATGGTAGCAAAAGGTCCCGTGGTTTCATTCCTGGCGAAAATTGATCACGGCTGCCTGGTATTGCGAGATGCGAGAAGCGATGATGATGTCAGTGACTGGGATTCCGCTTCGAGTAGCTGGCATCGAGAGGGAAGTTCAATCATTTTTGGCGTTCAAGCCAGTGTTGATGGGCCTGTTGAATGCGAGGTGTGGAAGGCGGATCCGCCTGTAGTGCTTCCTGCGAAGCTCTTTGAGGTGCTACTCCCATGTCCGTCCGGGTGGCTCATATTGCACGACCCGAACGAATACGCCCGAATGCAGTTTTCGGGGTTCCGTGACTCTGTGATCTGTGAGGCAATGGTGGATGATGTGCAATTTCCGTCAAGGGTTCAGATCTTGCTAAGAGAAGTAGGAAACTAATGCTTCAGTAACTGCTTGGGTGCCTCGGATAAGCTGATTGGTTCGCCTGCGTGAGGCATCGCCGGCCTGTGAGTATGAGCGAGTGACCTCCTCCGCCCCGCGCTCGCCCTCCTATGAGGACCACGCCGCTCTGATCGTTGAGCAGGCCGCCACGCTCAGTCAGCTCCGCGCTGAGCTGGCACGGACCCGTGAAGAGCTCCGAGCGGCCCAGGAGCGGATCACATCGCCACGGACGCTTCGGGGTGTGCTGGCACGGGAGGCTTGCTGAAAGGCTCGTGGGCGGGCTCGTGTGTGCCCGACACCGTGCGCCGCCTGCTCAGGCCAGGCGCGCCAGGCTTTCGCGCTCGGGAAGGTGGATCCATCCCTCCCGCTCGGCCAGGGCGACTTCTTCGCCCTCAGGCCGGGCGGTGAGCCCGAGAGCAGCCGCACGAGCGGTCAACGCTGCGATCAGGGCATCGAAAGCGTGCTCGCTGGTGTGGACACCGGACCGACCGGGTGCGCCAGTGGCAAGTGGACGGGGTGGTGCCGGGGGAGGTGATGGTGTGGACACCCCAGCAGACCATCACCTTCCTCACCCACGCCCGCAAGTACCGGTGGTTGTTCCCGATGTTCCACCTCATCGCGGTCAAGGGGCTGCGCCGGGGGAGGCGGCGGGCTTGCCCTGGTCCCACACCCGCCTGGGCGACGGGGAAGCCGACATCCGCACCCAGGTGGTCACCCTGGGATGGAAGACGGTAACGACGACTCCGAAGAGCGCGGCCGGCCAGCGCACGATCACGCTGGACAAGGACACGGTGCGCGTGCTGCGGTCCTGGAAGCGGTTCCAGAACGAGGCCCGCCTCGCGGCGGGCCAGGACTGGACTGATTCGGGCCTGGTGTTCACCCGGTCCGACGGGTCGGGATGGCATCCGGGGGATGTGACCCGGTGGTTCAACCGGGTCGTCAGGGCGGCGGGTCTGCCGCCGATCCATTTGCACGGGCTCCGTCATGGGGCCGCCTCGCTGGCGCTGGCGGCGGGGGCGGACGTGAAGGTGGTCTCGGGAGAACTTGGCCATGCCACCACGCACTTCACCCAGGACACGTACCAGACGGTGTTCCCGGAGGTGGCCAGGGCAGCGGCCGAGGCGACGGCGGCGATGCTCAAACCCGTGAGCCGGTAGTGCGGTAGCCGGACCGGCGAGCACACCAGGAGCTATACGGCCCTACAGGCCCCAGGACAGACCACGGGTTCACCCCGGCTGGCCTGGGGTTTCCTCGCTCCCGGGGCCAGCATCCGATCGGATCAAAGGTCCGATTGACTCAGTGGGATGCCTTGCCGCTTCCCAGCGGGGATTCAACCTCACTGTGCATGAGCCGAGAGGTGCGCACGGTAGGCGCCAGTGCGCGCGTACTCGCAGGTCGTGGGTCTACAGGGCAGGCGGCGATACCCGTTGAAGTTCGGATGAAACGCGAGGCCCATGAGGGGTCGCATGATCGTGACCTTGCTTTGGAGTGGCTGGATGCGGCCATGGCGGTTTAGGTACTGGTCACGTGCATGGTTTACAGGAATCACATAACTATTCAAACAAGACATATCGCCCAGAAGTCGCATTTTTTCCTGGTTCTGAGTACCATCCCGTGTTGTTCGCACACCGTGCGGCCGAATCTCCGGATTCGTCATCCCACGAGGACTGGCATCCCCCATGCGTCGCGCCCTGACCCGAGCGACGGCGGTCTCGTCCGCCATGGCTCTGGCCCTGTCACTACTGACCGCTCCCTCCGCTCTGGCGGATGAGGAAGACTCCTCCAACACCGATCCGAGCTCTTCCGAAGAGGAACGGGACGCCCTCGCCCTGGCCGAGGAGACAGGTGAGCGGGTGGAGATCGCGGGGCTGACGGACGAGAAGACTCAGCACTTCGCGAACCCCGATGGCACCCTGACCATGGAGACCCACGCGGTCCCGGTCCGGGTCCGCTCCGAGGATGGCTGGGTGGACGCCGACCCCACCCTCGTCGCTACCGACGACGGATTGGTCCGCCCTCGCGCTGCGGGTATGGACATCGCGTTCTCTGGCGGTGGCGACGCGCCGATGGCGGAGATCGGTATCGGTTCCAACAGTGTCGAGCTCGGCTGGAACGGTGAGCTTCCCGAACCCGCGTTGGACGGCGATCAGGCCACCTACGCCGACGTGCTGCCGGATGTGGATCTGGTACTGACCGCGGGAGTGGAGGGTTTCACCCAGGTGTTGGTCGTGCACACCCCCGAGGCAGCACAGGCGCCCGAGTTGGCCGAGCTCCAGCTCGCGCTGGGCACTGAGGGTGTGACTGTGACCGAGGACGAGCACGGCAACCTCGAAGCGGTCGGCGATCAGGGCGGCCAGGGCGTGTTCGCGGTCCAGGCTCCGGCGATGTGGGATTCGGCCGGAGCCGAGGAAGCGGCGGAGAGTGAGGACCCGACGGTCGCACCGCTGTCCGGCTCACGCGTGGAGCAGGTCGAGACCGCAGTCGGCGTGGACTCGATCCGGCTGTTGCCCGACCAGGCGATGCTGGCGGATGAGGCTACCGACTACCCCGTCTACATCGACCCCTCGGTCAGTGCGAACCGACCCAACTGGGGCTACGTCGACAAGGCCTATCCGAACCAGGAGTACTTCAACCCCACGGTCGACTCGGTCGGCGTGGGGCGGATCGAGTGGGACCGCGTCTACACTCGCCGGGCCTTCTTCCAGTTCACGACCATGGGCCGGACCGAGCACTCGAACACCATCATCCACTCGGCGACGCTGCGCACCGAAGTGGATTGGGCCTATGACTGCAACAGCGACTCCCACATCCAGCTGCACCGCGTGGACCGGTTCAACTCCAACACCACCTGGAACAACCAGCCCACCACGCGCACCAAGCAGGACGAGAAGAACGTCACGGGCGGGTGGGCGACCTGCCCCTCTTCTAGCGGTGTGGAGTTCGATGCCACCAATGCCTACAAGTGGGGGCTCGACAACGGCGAGGCCTACATCTACCTGCGGCTGAAGGAGAAGGACGAGTCGGGCACGACCGCCTGGCGTCGGTTCGACACCAAGGACGAACCGCCGGTGCTGGTGGTGGACTACAACCACCCGCCGGAGACACCGAAGACCTCCACGATCTCCGACTCGCTGGGCGGTGTCTGCTCCACCGACCCTGAGCAACCGCGACTGATCAACGACACCACTGTTACGTTGCGTGCCCAGGTCCGTGACCGCGACTCCTACTGGGTGGGCCAGCAGGTCAAGGCCCGCTTCGAGTGGAAGGCCGTGGGCGAGACGGACACCTTGGGGTCTTCGGACTCGGCCTATGTCACCGTGGCCAAGTGGTCCAGCGGCAGCTACCGGTCTGCCACCGCCTCCGACTTGCCCGAACAGCAACTCATCGCCTACCGGGCCCGCGGCCACGACAAGACGAACTGGGGTCCCTGGTCCACCTGGTGCTACGTGGAGATCGACACCAGTAAGCCCGACAGCGGACCCGCCATCTCCTCCACCGACTACCCGGCCGGAGACGAGCCGTACGGCACGGTCGGCCGCACGGGTGAGTTCACCTTCACCAACAACGGTGTCGAGGACGCGAGCGCCTACCACTACAGCGTCAACGACGCCTCATGTTCCACCACCATCGACCTGGACACTCCGGGTGCCGAGGTGACGGTGCCGATCACCCCGCGCCGGGAGGGCCCGAACCTGATCCACGCCCGCATCACCGACGCCCACGGCAACTCCTCCGAGTGCGGTCTGGTGTACACCTTCACTGTCGCTCCGCCTAACGATCCGGTCTCCTACTTCCCTGTGGACGAAGGCCAGGGCACCACCGCCGCGGACGTGCTCGAAGCCGGCCGCACGGCCGACGCCACGGGGCCCGTGGACTGGACGCGGGGCCGAGTCGGGGAGCGGACCAGTGCGTCCTACCGACTGGAGGGCACGGCGGTGGACATCGACGGCTCCGTGTCGCGCATGGCGACCGACGCTCCCGTCGTTGACACCAGCTCCGCGTTCTCAGTCTCGGCCTGGGTGCGTATGGACGACAAGGACCGCAACCGCAGCGCTGTCGCCCAGACCGGTGAGGGCAACAGCGGCTTCTACCTCGGTTACCAGCAGACATTCGACCATGACCGGTGGGTGTTGAAGATGGCACCTTCGGACGAGGTGGGCGCTACGGGGTGGACGCGCGCTCTGTCGGACGAGCCCGCCGAGACCGGGGTGTGGACGCACCTGTTGGGCACCTTCGACCCGGCTAGCGGAGAGACCGTGCTCTATGTCGACGGTGTACGCCAACAGTCCACGGGGACCATGGACACGCCCTGGCAAGCCGAGGGGCCCTTGATGATCGGTGGCGGTCTCTCCTCGTCCGAAACTTCGGAACACTGGTTGGGTGGGATCGACGACGTGCGGGTCTGGGACCGCGTGCTGACAGACGAGTCCCTGAACGGCGACGAGGACACGCCCTCGGAGGCCTGGACGTTGGCCAACCGCCCCGCCGCACTGGAGGGCCGCTGGCAGCTGGACGAGACCGGTGGTACCGCGGTCGCCGACTCCTCCGACCACGGCCTCGACGCGACCCTGCACGGCGACCCGATGACCGCCTGGAACCAGGCCCTCAACGACGTCACCTTCGCCCCCGGCGTCAGCCTCAACGCCGATCACCAGGAGCACATCACCACCGACGCTCCAGCGGTGCGCACCGACCGCAGCTACAGCGTGGCCGCCTGGGTCCGGTTGGACGAGGTCGGCCACAACGCCACCGCGGTCTCCCAGGACGGCAACGACCACAGCGCCTTCTACCTCAGCTACCAGTCGACCTATGAGTGGAACAACTGGGTGATGAAGCTGCCGCCCTCGGACCAGACCGGGGCGACCGGCTGGCACCGGGCCCTGTCCGACCACGAACCGGAGTTCGGGCGGTGGACCCACCTGGCCGCGACCTACGACCACACCAAGCGCGAGGCGACGCTCTACATCGACGGTGTCGCCCAGGGCACCGCTGAGGTCCCGGCGGCCTGGCACGCAAGCGGCTCCACCGTGATCGGCGGAGCGCGATTCGAGCAGGCCTTCGAAGGTGAGTGGGACGGCGACATCAGCGACGTCCACCTCTACCAAGGCGTGCTCAATCAAGCCGACATCGCTCATGTCTATGAGGGCTTCCTACCGCTCAACTGATCCCGGCACCTGACCCGTACTTGTACTGCTCGACCAGCGATCTGCCCGGCGGACACTGTTCCGCCGGGCGGGAGGTTCCCCCTCGTGTCCGACATCCCCCAAACTCCCGCGACTCAGGCCCAGCCGGTCCCAGACCCCGCTGAATCCCGGCGTGGCCGCAAGTCCCTCATCTCCTTCATCGCCGTGACTGTGGCGGCGAGTCTGGCCGCAACGGTGCCGGCCTCCGCCTTGGCCTACAACACCCGCCCGGACGTGGCCGAGACCGAGTCCGTGCAGGGCCAGGCGGCGGTGCAGGCGGCGATCGAGGCCGACAGCGCCGCAGCCGATGCGTCGGTCTCCGCGCTCGACGAGGCGACATGGCCGGACCAGGGCACGGTCGCCTTCGATCTCGACGACCCGGGAGCCCAGCCCCTCAGCGGTCCGGCCGAGAACGGGACTCCGGTGAGCGTCCAGCCGGTGCAGGGGCAGGACTTCGAGGAATGGGACCCCCCGGTCCCCGAACCCGACAAACCCGTACCGGCTCCAGAGGAAACCTCTGAGTCGGACGAGGGCGCCGGTGAGGAGACCGCCCCCAGCGAGCGTCGACTGCCCGCCGAACCCGAGGACGGCCCCGAGGCCCCAGGCGCCGCTGATCCTAGGGAAGGAGCCGGACAGGAAGAGCCGAATGTTCCAGCCCGGCCCAGCCCGGAACCGGCCGAGCCCGAGCACGACAACGAAGACGCCCCCGAGGAAGAGCGTCCGGAACCAGACGAGGCTCCTGAACCCGCAGAGGTGGACGAACCGGAGGCACCGGAACAGCCCGAGCCGGTGACCGCCGCCGAGGTCGAGGTTCTGGACCGCGAAGAAACGGCTGAGCTGGGGCTGTCGGGCCTGGCGCTGCGTGTGACGCGTACCGACGGTTCCGAGACGGCCGGCCCGGTCCAGGTGGAGGTCGACTATGCCGACTTCGCCACCGCCTACGGCGCCGACTACGGATCCCGCCTGTCCCTGGTGGCCCTGACCCCGTGCGACGAGGATGACACTGAGGCCGACTGCCTGGCCTCCCACGAGGTGGACTCGGCCAACGACACCGAAGCCCAAACCCTGATCGCGATGGCCCCGGCCACGTCCTCGGGCACGCTGCTGACCACGGCCGCCACCGGCGACGGCGACGAGGGCACCGGTGACTACACCGCCACGTCGCTGAGCCCGTCCTCCACCTGGAACGTGGGCCCCCAGACCGGTAACTTCTCCTGGAACTACCCCATGGCCGCCCCGAACGTGGCCGGAGGCCTCAAACCGGAAATCAGCCTGGGCTACTCCTCCCAGTCCGTGGACGGACGTACCTCGTCCACGAACAACCAGACCTCCTGGATCGGGGAGGGCTTCGACTACCACCCCGGCTACATCGAACGCCGCTACACGGTCTGCTCCGAGGACGAGACCGCCGACATCCCCGACCAGTGCTGGTCACACCACAACGCCGTCCTTAACCTGGGCGGAAGCTCCACCGAACTGGTCTACGACGACGGCGAATGGACGCCCGAGCGCGACGACGGGTCCAAGGTCGAGCGGCTGACCGGGACCACCAACGGCGACGACAACGGCGAGTACTGGAAGGTCACCACCACCGACGGCACTCAGTACTTCTTCGGCCGCAACCGCCTGCCCGGCCACGCCTCGGGCGATGACGAGACCAACTCGGCCTGGACCGTCCCCGTGTTCGGCGACGACTCCGGCGATCCCTGCTACGACTCCACCCTGGACGACGCCTGGTGCGACCAGGCCTGGCGCTGGAACCTGGACTACGTCGTCGACCCCCAGGGCAACGCCCTGGCCCACTACTACGAGGCCGAGACCAACAACTACGGCCTCAACCTGGAGTCCGATCCCGTCGCCTACGACCGCGGCGGCTACCTGACGCGCACAGAGTACGGGCTACGGGACGACGACCCCTACGCCACCGCCCCCGCCCGGGTGAACTATGGCGTCTCCGAGCGGTGCCTGCCCGACGCCGACTTCGACTGCGCGGCCTCTGAGCGCACCGAGGACAACGCCGAGCACTGGCCCGACACCCCGCTCGACCAGGAGTGCGACGACGACTGCGCGGGTCAGCACTCGCCGACTTTCTGGACCACCAAGAAGCTCGACACGATCACCACCCAGGTCCACGACGGGACCGACTACACCACCGTCGACACCTGGGAATTGGAGCACAAGTTCCCCGAACCCGGTGACGGCACCGACCCGGCCCTGTGGCTGGACTCGATCACCCACACCGGCCATGTCGGCGGAAGCGAGGCCTACCCGGCCATCACCTTCGCCGGAACCCCGATGCCCAACCGCATCGACTCCACCACCGACGGCCTGGCCCCGATGAACAAATGGCGCGTCACCGCGATCTACACCGAGACCGGCGGCCAGATCGACGTCTCCTACGCCACCCCTGACTGCACCGAAGGGGCCACCCCCGAACCCCACTTGAACACCCAGGCCTGCTTCCCCGTCATCCGCACCCACAAGGCCGGCGCCGAAGAGATCACCGACTGGTTCGCCAAGTACCCCGTCGAGCAGTTGGTGGAGGTGGACCTGGTCGGCGGCCAACCGGACATGATCACCAGCTACGACTACGCCGGAGACGGCGCGTGGCGGTACATGGACGACAACGGGTTCGTCGACGAGGACAAGCGCACCTGGTCCCAGTGGCGCGGATACGACCGGGTCATCGTGCGCACCGGCCACCCCGACGAGGTCCAGACCGAGACCGAGCACCTGTTTTACCAGGGCATGGACGGCGACCACCTGCCCGACGGAACCCGCAGCGCGACCGTGGTCGACTCCACCGGCACCAGCGTGGCTGACGACGAGGTCTTCAACGGACAGAGCCGTGAGGTCATCGTCCGCGACGGCGTCGGCGGGGACGTGGTGTCCAAGACCATCACCACGCCGTGGAAGGACCAGACCGCGTCCACCTCCCACTCCTGGGACCTGGACGCGCACAAGGTCGACACCGGCCAGGTCGACACCTACACTGCCCTGGCCGACGGCTCCTTCCGCCAGACCCGCACCGCCAACACCTACGACTCCTACGGCATGATCAGCCAGGTGCACGACGCCGGTGACGTGTCCGATCCCGACGACGACCGGTGCACGCGCACCACCTACGCGCGCAACCCCGACAAGCACTTGCTGTCCCTGGTCGCCCAGCAGCGGAGCGTGGCCGTGGACTGCGAGGCGACGGTCTCGGTCGATGACGTCATCACCCACACGCGCACCCTCTACGACGACGGGGCCTTCGGCGACGCCCCCACTCAGGGGCGGCCCACCGAGACACAGCGGGCCGCGGACTATGACGGAACCGAACCGGTGTTCCAGACCGTGACCGCTTCGACCTTCGATGAGTTCGGGCGCGCGGTCTCGGTCACCGACGCCGAGGGCAACACCACCACCACGGATTACACCGCCGCCCACCCCGGCGGACACGACACTGCGGTGGAGACCACCAACCCGCTGGGCCACGTCACGGTGGAGGAGTACGACGCACGTTCGCAGGTGGTGGCCGAGACCGACGCCGAGGGCAACCGCACGGAGTTGGCCTACGACGCGTTGGGCCGCCTGACCGAGGTGTGGTTGGCCGACCGCCAACGGGACCTGGACTTCAGCCCGTCCATGCGGTTCGAGTACCACGTGTCCAAGGACGCCCCCACCACCGTGGTCACCCACGCCCTCAACGCCCAGGGCGACTACACCACCAGCTACAAGATCCTGGACGGGATGCTGCGCGAGCGCCAGACACAGGCACCCGCACCTGACGGGGGCCGGGTGCTCACCGACACCCTCTACGACTCGCGCGGCAACAAGGTCATCGCCCGCGACCCGTACTTCAACGCCGATGACCCGGCGGGGGAGCTGTTCGTGGTGGCCAACCACGACGAGATCCCCCGCTGGACCAGGACCGTCTACGACGGAGCCGACCGGACCACCGACGTGGTCAACATGTCGCGGGGTGTGGAGCAGTGGCGCACCAGCACCGAGCACCAGGGCGACCGCATCCTGGTCAGCGCACCCGAGGGCGGTACCGGGACCACGTCGATCACCGACGCCCGCGGCAACACCGTGGAGCTGCGCAAGCACCACGGTGAACAGGCCGCGGGAGACTACGACTCCACCCACTACACCTACACAGCTCGCGATGAACTGCAGACCGTGACCGACCCGGGCGGCAACGTCTGGGAGTACACCTACGACCTGCTGGGCCGCAAGATCGCCGCATCCGACCCCGACGCCGGCGTGTCGAACTTCGAGTTCGATGATCTCGACCGGCTGGTGCAAACCACCGATGCGCGCGGGCAGGTTCTGCACACCAGCTACGACGAGCTGGGCCGCACGACCCACCTGCGGGAGGACTCCGCCACCGGGCCGTTGCGTGCCTCGTGGACCTACGACACCGTGATGAAGGGCCAGCTGGCCACAGCCACCCGACACCACGATGGGCAGGCCTACACCACCCAGATCGCGGGCTACGACGAAGTCGGGCGCGAGCGCGCCCGGTACGTGATCGTCCCCGGATCCGAGGGAGAGCTGGGTGGCAGGTACCTGCTGCGCACCTCCTACAACCCGGACGGCAGCGTCCGTTCCCGGGTGCTGCCCGCGGCCGGTGATCTGCCTGGTGAGGCGGTGGTGTACGGCTATGACGAGCTGGGCAATCCCGTCACCATGTCGGGGGAGGACCACATCGTCACCGACACCGTCTACTCCAAGGTCGGCGACCTGGTCCAGCGCGAGCTTCACCGGGGCACGCTGGGCTCGGACAAGACTTGGCAGACCTTCGACTTCGATGAGAAGACCGACCGGCTGTCCATGGCCAGCGTCGTCCACGAGATCGGTGATGGATCGCTGTCCACAAAGACCTACGGCTACGACGACGTCGGCAACCTGCTCCGCCTGAGCGACGAACCCACCAGTTCCGAAGCCAGCAGCGACGTCCAGTGCTTCGACTACGACCATCTGCGCCGTCTGACGCAGGCATGGACTCCCGATGCCACGGGCGAGCAGGCATGTGAGGCTGTGCCGGAGGCCCAGAACTTGGGCGGTGCGGCTCCGTACTGGCATGCTTACTCCTATGACGCGGTCGGGAACCGGACCGAGGAGGTTCAATACGCTCCCGGCGGTGGACAGACCGTGCGCTCCTACTCCGGACCCGACCAGGGGGAGGGACCCGCGCACGCGGTCACCGGTGTAGAGGAACAGGGTGTCGGCGGCCTGACCGAGCACTCCTATGACTACGACGCGACCGGCAACATGGTCCGCCGCACCACCGGGGACCGCGACCAGGTCTTGGAGTGGGATGCCGAAGGCAACCTCGCCGGTGTCTCGGACGGGTTGGAACAGACCGAGTACGTCTACGACGCCGACGGCGAACGGCTGCTGCGCCGCGCCAACGGCGCCACCACCCTGTACCTTCCAGGGATGGAGGTGACCTGGGACTCGGCCGCGGGGACCGAGGAGGCCACCCGCTACTACATCCACGCCGGTGAGACCGTCGCGGTGCGGGAGAACGACGGAAGCTTGCACTGGGTGCTGTCCGACCACCATGGCACCGGTGAGATCGCGGTGGACGCCGTGTGGGGTGACGCGGCCCAGCGGCGGTTGACCGCCTTCGGTCAGGATCGCGCCGGCGATGGGGACGCGTGGCCGGGCGAGCGCGGCTTCGTGGACGGCACCATAGACGCCTCAACGGGGCTGACCCAGTTGGGTGAGCGCGCCTATGACGCAGACTTGGGCCGGTTCGTCTCAGTAGACCCGCTGATGGACCTGGCTGATTCCCAGCAGATGCACGGGTATGCCTACGCCAACAACAATCCGGCGAGTTTGACGGATCCTGATGGGCTGATGGTGGCGTCAGGTGGTTCGGGGAGTTCTTCGAGCTCGTCAAACGATGGTTGGTGGCATCCGGCGATGGGTGGTGCATACAAGCCCGATCACGTCGATTGGCCTCCCGCCCCTCCCGTGACGTCCAACGGTGGCTGGTGGCATCCGGCCATGGGCGGTGGGTACAAGCCCGATCACGTCGATTGGCCTGCGCCCAGGCCGGTGACTCCGCAGAGGCCTCAGACCAGTGCGACGGTCGACCCCAACACCCAGGCCAACAACGACGCGAGCTGGCTGAGTGAGGCTGGAGACTGGGCGAGCGGTACTTTGGGTTCTGCCGCTGATTGGACTTCGGACAACTGGGACACTATTTACAACGTCGGAACTGTTGTCGGTCTTGGTGTATGCGTGTTTGCAACCGCTGGGGCATGTGTAGTTGCTGGTGGAGCTCTGCTCGCCGCGAATGTTGGAATGGACGCCTATAATAATCGAGACGACTTTAGTCAGATGGATGTCACTGGCCATGTGACTGATGCTGCTATGCTTGCCGCTGGTGGCGTAGTTGGTCGAACGATTGCTGGTACGGGCAGTAGGTTTTGGAGAGACCAAGGATTGTCGCGGCTGAATCATTACACCAGGCGACCGCCAAGCCGCAACGCTGGAGATGTCGATTTGGGAAGTACAGTTTTTGTCTACGGGGCAAACGCGGCCCAGTGGGTGGCGCCACAAGGCCTCAGTGCCAGTGCGAAGTGGATGTACGATGACATGGGAGTTTGATATCCTTGGCCATCTATAAGAACGCTTCATTTGGTCGCGGAAAAGTCCTGAGGAACCGATGGACGGCTGCGTTTGGAATTCTTGTGTCGTTCCTCTTCCTTCTTTTCTGGCTCGCCTGGGCCATGGAAGAGTCGCTTGATCCTGATCCGATAGGAAGGGGATCAATTTGGTTTCTCTCGCTGTTCTTTCCTCTGGTTTGGTGGTTCCTTCTAAAGGCGTCATTCTTCACCAATATTAAGATTGATGAGAATGGCGTCATTGTAAGAAACCTCTTCAGTAAGACAGTAATTCCCGCTGGTAAGATTTCAGGCGTCACCTGGGAGGGGGGTGTCGACGTCATCACAAGCGATGGCAGTAAGTACTGGTGCTTTAACCTCGGGGGGTCGCTGATCGGTGCAATGTTTGGCTTCCCCACCAATCGCCGCTGCGCTCGAGAAATTGAAGCTTTCTTAAATGCGCGCAAGATTGAAAACCGCGGAGGGGTGGGTGGCGAAGTTCGTTTCGGTGCGCATTTGAACATCGTTTTCCTTGTTTCGTCTGTGCTCGTTTCATATTCCTCTTTGCGCATACTTGATTTCTTTTTATAGTCATCTACATAAGTTCTGGTGTTCTGAGTGCTTCCTTGAGAAGCAGTTCGCCGTGGTCGTAGGGGCACCGCAACACCTGGAGGAGGTCGTGCCCCGCGAGGAAGGGGGCGTCGGGTGCGTGGGTCCGGTGGAGCTGGACTACGGGGACGAGTTTGACCTCTCTGTCGTAGGGTTCCTGGGTATCGCGGTCGTAGTGCTCGCCGTCGCAGACGGGCCAGGGCTCGTCCTGGGGCCACAGGAGCGGTCCTCCGACAGAGCTGTCATGGCTGGAGGGTCGGCCGGGGCGGGGGTGGAGGCGTACGGTCTCCCTGCGCCAGGGGCGCAGCTCGGGATACAGCTCTTCGATGTTGGCCGGGCGGGGCGGGGTGCGGCGGTTCACGGAGGTTTCCGGGGGTGCGAGTTGTGCAGGTGATAGGGGACTCTAGGCTCCATAACCGACATCCCGCCGCTCGGCCTTGGGCCGGACAAGGGGACTGGAAATCCGTGGTGTTCGGACATGAGCGGTGTGGGATTGGAAGAGCGGGTCGAAGATCTGCTCTGCCGAGTAGGGTGCTCCCTGTCGCCGGTATCGGCGGTAGGAGACGGAGTGGGATCTGGTCGAGACGGTGCTGGGCGCGCAGACTTCAAGGTTCACGATGGCTCTGGGCTGGGCCGAGCGCGTTCCGTGGGGGATGATGCACCCTGCGGGGCCGTGAGGCACTGGCACGCGGTGGGCGCGCCGGACCATTGGCCGGTGATGGTCTCCTACAGCGGCTCTCTGTGGCGGGAGAAGTGCTCGCTGGAGGACTACCTCCCCTCCTTCGAACGGTCGATGGCGCGACGCGCTTGTCCCGGTTGGTCGAGGGCATGGTCCGTGACCCAGCGGATTCTTGACATGGGCGCGCCGCGCAGTGGGCTGTGGCGTTGTTGTCGTATTCGTGGGCGGCTGTCGTGCCGACCGGGGCGGGCAGGGCCGGGATCGCCCGTGTCGGGGCGGCTGTGAGGCGTTGACGGGCGGACGCGGGCTGTGCCCTGGCCCAGCGCCGACAGGGTCACGGGAGGGCAAAATGCTCCGTGAGGTGCTCGCCGACCTGTACTGGACCTTGTACTGGGGAGCACACACGGAGCATTTTAGGCCCGGATCCGGGCCTCGCGCCTCGTCTGTTCGACTCGTGCACCCCGTTTGACCTGGGGTTTTGTGGTGCACCCGGCAGGATTCGAACCTGCGGCCATCGGATTAGAAGTCCGGTGCTTTCGTGTCTCTGCGTGCCAAAGGCTGCCGTTTCGTCCCTATCGATCCGATCACCACTGTCGTTTCGTGTCAAGAGGTGCTGCCCGGTGCCGTGCCAGTACGGAACTGCGGAGCATAATCGGAGCACACACTGGCCCTTGGCGGCGTCCGATGGCACCTCGCGAGGTCTTCGTTGGCCAGAGACCAACTCTTGCTGCACGGTGAAGACCGACCACTAACACCCCCAGGAGGTCGTTTCCATGTCGTCCACACCGCTGTTCTCCACCTACAGCCACGGCGAGAACCGGGTCACCTCCTCCATGCTGGCCGTCTTCGAACGCGTCGGCCTGTCCCTGACCGAACGCATCCTGGCCAAGGCCTCAGGCGAGTCCACCCTGGAGATGGTTTCCTTCATCAACCAGCCCTCGACCGGTGAGGGCACCGTTCCCGACGCGCGTATCGCAGCCGACTTCATCTACCTGTTCGAGGTCAAGACCGTCCCTAACGCCATCAAGGACCGAATTCAGATCACCGGCCACCTGGAGCACCTCGACAAGGACGCTGGAAGCAAGTCCAAGAGGTTGCTGTTCGTACTCACCCCCGACCCCGTCAGGCCTGCGGTGATCGATGCTCTGGCGAACGAACGGGTGGTGTGGTTCGACTTCGCAGCTCTGCACGACGCCATCACCGAAGTCCTGAACGACACCCTCCTCCCGTCCTCGGAACGTGACCGCTTCCTACTGGGTGAACTCCAAGCCCTATTCGAGGCGGAGGGCCTGATCACACACGACGACGTCGTGGTCGTCGCGGCCGGCCTCGCCTACGGCGAGTACCTCAAGACTTCTGCCTACATCTGCCAACCGGACCGCTTCTTCCAACCCGGGGTGACACATCAGGGCTTCTACGCCGACCGGGCCATTCAACCGGAGATCGCGCACATCCGCGCCTGGGAGGATCGCGTCCCGTTCACCCAGGTCGAGGCTGATCGTCGCGAGGCCCTGGGTGGGAACGATGCCCGGATCGGGCAGCTCATCCGGTGGGCTCTGGACGCCCGCGTCAGGGAGGAAGGGGATCACTACAAGGTGTTCCTGCTCTCAGGTCCGAAGGAATCCGACACCGTGCGGCTTGACGCCCCGATCGTCAATGACAAGACCGCGTCGTCGGGTCGGCCGTGGGCGTGGACGATGAGTCAGGGCTACACCTCCCTGGCCGCTTTGACCAGGCCTGGGGTGTCCAAGACCAGCCACCTGAAGAAGTGACTTGACCGACCTCGACCTCTTGGCACCGCCCCTCCGGGATCCAAGCTGTCAGACGCGGGAAGGAGCACGCCGGACTTCCTGGCGACCAAGCTGTCCGAGGAACGTCTGCACACCAAGGGTGTTCGCAGCACCTCTGCCCCCTTGCTAAGGACCTCCCGGCCGCCAATGCCCGTGAAGCTGACTGGAACGAACGAAACAACCCTCGCTGTCATCGAGGATCTCTGGGCTCGGGAGGAGATCCAGGACGGCTGCCGCGTGCTCCTGGATCAGGGGGAGGACTGGGCCGTGCTCGAACCCGCTCGCCTTGTCCTGCGGCGGCTCTCGTCCTCCTAACTACCGCCCCATCATGACTACCTGCGAATACAGGAGTAGTCGCTGTGGGCGGGTGGCCGCGGCCACCGCCTCGGGATTCTGTGTCTTCACAACCATCGATGATCGGGCGGTGGCCGTTCGTGTGTGCTGGGAACGTCCGGGTCAGCGAGACTTCGTCTCGCAGAGTCCAGCAGGTGGTCATCTACCAGGGCAAACCGAATCTACAACTGGGGTACTAAGTCTGATCGTGCGTGGTATGCGAATGATTCGCCACTCGACCGCGACGCCGGGCTCGATCGATAAACGCCCCATGAGAAACTCTCGTAAATTCATTCACAGAGTTCACACGGAAGCTGTTCCCTTCAGATACGATTGTCCCACCGTTCTTCCCTGCCTGGATCTGTTGGGAGGTGGCCATGGTACCTGGAGACGTCGACGTCCCCGCCTGGGTGGCGTCGATATCCGCAGTCCTGGCGTTATCCAGCGCATGGATCACCTCACAGGTGGCCCGTCGGATGTACAAACTCGAAACGGAGAGGGATCAGCTCTCGCAAGAGGAGCGATCCATCCAAGAGGCCTCCAGGCGCAGGGCCCAGGCGGAACTCCTCAGTTGTTGGTGGCAGGAATCCCCGGAAACCAGTGAGAGCGGAGTTTTCATACAGAATAAGTCGGGCGCTCCTGTCTACCACGCGCACATCGTTCTGTTCTCGTCGGACGGCCGTTCCGAGTTACTGAAATTCCAGGTTGGGGTTCTGCCACCCAAAGCAGATGCGGAACACTTCACCGTCGAGAGCCCAGATGGAGGGGGAGAAGACGGGAGCGACTTCTTCCGTGTGAGGCTGACGTTCACGGACGCCAAAGGCGTCAGGTGGGAGAGAAACCAATATGGTCATCTAACAGATCTTTCCTCCGAAGTTCTTGTCCAAACGGACATGTCGCGCGCTTCCGCGATCAACCTATTCCGCGACGATTTTATGAACACCTATGGTGTGGCCGTGGACTTTGAAGAGGATGTCGGTTCGGGTGCCAGAGAGAAGTTCATTCGCGACTCCTTGGATGGGAAGCTGGTTCCGGATGCGATCATCGCTCCTCATGATTGGATCGGGAGCTTCGCCGACCACGGAGTATTGGAATCGACAACCCTTTCGGTCAAGCACCGGTCCCTCTTCCCTGGCTGGGCACTAGATGCGCTCACCTATAAGGGAGGGCTGTACGGACTTCCGACGACTCTCGACGCTGTCGCTCTGATCAGGAACAAGGAGTTGGTGCCCGAAGTACCCACAACGGTCGAGGAGATGATCACCCTCGGACTCGCTCTGCGAGATAGTGGCCGCGTGGACGAAGTCCTCTGCCTGAGGATCGGTGATCAGGGTGATCCGTTCCAGATATGGCCAATATTTTCCAGTGCAGGAGGGCGGGTACTAGGGCGAGCACCTGAAGCCCCCTGGGACAGGAGTCAGGTGCTTCTGGACTCTGAAGAATCCGTTAACGCACTGGAGACGATCGGACGAATGGGAGAACGCGGCTCCGGGATACTTCGCCGTACCATGGATGCTCGGGAGGCACTCGGCATATTCTGCAATCGCCGATCCGCCTTTCTGATTAGCACTTCAGACGGTCTCAGGCACGCCCGGAGATCCGGAGTTCCTACAGTAGTCAGTCCTGTCCCACCTTTCGCCGAGGGTGGCTCTGCGGTTTCCTTAACCCTGGTCCACGGCCTCATGATGGCAAGAAGAGGGAGGAGTAAGCTGATCGCCCACGACCTGTTCTCTGAGCACCTCGCTCAGGCTTCGGTCATGCAGACCCTGTCCAGTGCTGTCGTCGCACCTGCAGCTCGGAATGGAATCAACAAGGGCGACACCGATCTAGACGTCTACCAGGGGCTTTGTAAAAATGGGACTATGATGCCCTCCTTCCACGATGTCCACCTCATGTGGTCCGTTCTCGGTGAGGCTCAGGCCGCAGTCGTCTCCGGAGAACCCGCCAGGAAAGTTGCTGTTCGTGCAGCATCGAGGCTCCGTGCGTACTTCTCCGCAAACCAATGACCACCTCAGAATCTCGACTCCATACTGACCTTCATGATTGCGCAACCAGTCATAGAAGTACAAAACCCCTGAAAGGTGGGATCGTTCATGCCGCTGCAGCCAGACCCCGAGTGGTGGAAATCCAGTGTCGTCTACCAAATCTACCCCAGCAGTTTCCAGGACAGCGACGGGGACGGCGTAGGCGATCTGGCAGGCGTCATCGGCAGGCTCGACTATCTGAAATTGCTGGGTGTAGACGCGGTCTGGTTGTCACCTATCTATCCGTCACCTTGGGAGGACAACGGATACGATATCAGCGACTATTTTGACATCCACCCCCGTTTCGGAACGCTTGCGGACTGGGATCGGCTGCGGGACGGGTTGCACGAGCGTGGAATGCGCCTGGTAATGGACCTCGTGGTCAACCACACCAGCGATGAGCACCCCTGGTTCACCGAATCCAGATCCTCCGTCGATTCAGAGAAGCGTGGCTACTACTTCTGGCGTTCGCCGCGAGAGGACGGGCAAGCCCCCAATAACTGGGGGTCGGTCTTCTCAGGATCGGCCTGGGATTTAGATGAGGCGACCGGCGAGTACTACCTCCACCTCTTCTCCCGTCGCCAGCCCGACCTGAACTGGGACGACCCACGGGTGCGCAGGGAGGTACACGAGATCGCCCGCTGGTGGCTTGACCGAGGCGCCGACGGCTTCCGAATGGACGTCGTCAATTTCGTTTCCAAGAGCCCCGGACTACCCGACGGCCGACCCGTCGGCGACTTCGGATCTCCCGACGAACACGTCATCAACGGTCCGCGCTTGCACGAATTCCTCAGCGAGATGCACGAGACGGTCTTCGCCGGACGCAATGTCGTAACTATCGGAGAGATGCCCGGTGTCGACGTAGGCCAGGCCCGACTGCACACCAACCCCGACCGGCACGAGCTGAACATGGTCTTCCAGTTCGAGCATGTCGACGTCGACCACGGCCCCGGCGGCAAGTTCGATCCGGTTCCCCTGGATCTGAGGGTGCTCAAATCTTCCCTCAACCGCTGGCAGACCGAACTGGGCGATTGCGGCTGGAACAGCCTCTACTGGAGCAACCATGATCAGCCCCGCGTCGTTTCGCGATTCGGTGATGACGAGCGGTACCGCGAGACATCTGCCAAGACCCTGGCCACGACCCTGCACATGCTGAAGGGAACACCGTTTGTGTACCAGGGCGAAGAGCTAGGCATGACCAACGCCCACTTCGACGACATTGAAGACTACCGGGACATCGAGACGCTTCGTCACTACCGAGAAATAAGGGCCTCCGGGCGGACCACCGCCGAGGCGGTGATGCCGGCTATCAGACGGATGAGCCGAGACAACGCCCGCACGCCCATGCAGTGGGACGCTTCGGCGAATGCCGGATTCACCCCCGGCACCCCTTGGATCAGCGTTAACTCCAACCACACCGAGATCAACGCTCAGGCAGCCGTTGACGATCCTGGCTCGGTGTTCCATCATTACAGGCGGATAATCGATCTGCGCAAGCGGTATCCAGTCATCGTGCATGGCACGTTCGCGCCTCTGCTCGAGGAGCACGATTCGATCTACGCTTACACGCGGACGCTCGGTGAGCAGATCCTCCTGGTTCTTGCCAACTGGAGTGGGGAGGTGGCCGAAGTAAATCTGCGACCGGAGGAGTTCGGGAACAGCCCCCAACTCCTCCTCGGCACTCACAGGGAGCCAAACACCGTACTCGCGCCGCTACGCCCCTGGGAGTCACGCATCTATCTTGGACGCCGGGCCAAGTAAAAGGTGTTCCGTCCCGGGTGCGGTAGAGGTTCTGGTGTGTCGGGATCGCCTCCCGGCACTCGTGTGAACCTGGGAAGCCGTCGAAGGTGATGCTGGGTCCGGCCGGCACCGTATCGCCGGAGGCGGTGAAGCGAACGGCGTGGCTGGTGCTGCGCGACTCCGGCAGGTCGTACCAGCGGGGGCGGGCCGAAGGGTGAAGGGGAGGCTGGTCCCATCTCGGTCCCACCCTGGTCCCATCAGTGCGGCGGCTCCTCGAAGATGAGGCGACGCGCCCCGTTTGAACTGGAGTTTTGTGGCGCACCCGGCAGGATTCGAAGGCCGTCTGGGGCCGTGTGGTGCCGCCTGGTGTCGTGTCAGGACGGAACTGCGGAGCACGAACGGAGCACGAACCGGCGGTGGGCGGCGTCTGATGGCACCTCGCGAGGTCCTCGTAGGCCAGGAGAGTTCTGGTGCATCGTGCCACACTTGTGGCTCCCTCGCGCCTCCCGCTCCGGCTTCCCCCACACGGAGGTGTGCATGTCCCACTTGAGCCTGACACAGAGGGCCTCACAGGATGTTGATCACGGTTGGTGGCGTGGTCGCGCGTGGCGTATCTGTTGTTCAGCCCGGGGTATCCGGGTGCGGCATAGGTGGCTGCTGTTAGTGGTGTTCGCGGCCGCGCAGGTTCTGCCGAAGCAAGGAGAGTGAATGCCCCGCCCCGGGCCGACGCGCCTACCCCCAGCAGCGCGGAGTCGGGGGCGGGACGTGGAGTGCCCGGCAATGTGGGGGTGTACCGGCGAGGTTGCGGTGCCGGTCGCCGGGCAGATCGCGAATGCGCAATGTCGTACCCCGTGTTTAGCCTGCTAGGAACGTCTAGCGAAGGAGCCAACATGGCCAAAGGTTTTGATGCTCGTAAGTTCGAGCGGGAGCTTAAGAAGGTGACCAAGGACCTGGAGAAGCAGGTTACGAAGGAGCTGAACGCCGCCCAGGCCGACGCTCAGAGGGTGACCGACAACGCTTCCGGAAAGACGGAGAGCCAGGTCACGAGCGAGCTGATGCGGGTGTATCGCAAGCATAAGCTCAACCCAAACCAGTCTGAGGTACGCAAGCAGGCACGGTACATCATCGAGCAGTGGCAGCAGGGAGAGAGCTGAACGACGAAGACTCGGAGGCAGTGAGCCTCCGGGCCTTGGGCGCAAAGTCCGATCTCAGCATGAGGGTGCGGAAGTAACCTCCTGTGCGCAAGCCCGAGCTGTGTCAGTTCGACGTAGCCTGCACCTGGACCAGAGCCCAGTTGTCGACCTCGTCGAGCGGGACGCGCCACAGGATCGGCTGGTCGCTGTCGGCTACTCGGAGGTGGACGAACTCCGGCAGGTGCTCGCGCAGGCGTTCCACCGTGGTCTTAGCGGTGTTGATGTCGTAGAGCCCTTCCATCACGGGGCGCACGGCGCTCCGGCTCTCCAGAAGACGTTGGCTCGCCTCGAAGGCTTCGTTGCGGGCGATGCGGTTCGCGTTGGTGCTTCGGCCGGACTTATGCAGCCGCTCGGCCATCTCCTTGCGGTAGGTGAACTCGCCGATCAGTTCGCCCGTGAGTCGCACACTCTTCGTGAGAACGGTGACTTCAACGGTGAGAGCGGGGTCGTCGTTGAGGTCATACCGCCAGCCTTCCCTGGGCGTGTACTGATCTGGGGGAAGGAGCTGGCGGCCGTTATTCTCGACTTCGCTGAGGAGCACGACGAACTGGTCATCTGCACGGGGGTCGCTCATGCGCTGGCCTTCCTGCTTGGGAGGAGAGGTCCAGGATGTCACCGAGGAGGCGCAGGAGCGGAGAGGACGCGCTACGTGTGACCAACTTGCCGTCTTGGGCGAGCTGGCAGATCCACCGTGCGCTGACGGAGCACTCGGCGGCTTTCAATCCGTGGATTGAGCTGAGGCCTCCAACAAATCGCATTCGTCCACCCACCGAGCCAGCAGACTGAGAGTGGACAGTCGCTCCAAAGCGGCTTGCTCATCTAGTTCTTGAAGTTGATGAGTGGAGGAGTTGCGGATCGTCATCTGCACGCCCGGGGCGAAGTTTCGCAGGCCCGCGTTCATGTTTTTCACGTGATTATCGGCTGGATCTCCCGGCCAACGCAAGCGAGGCTTGCCCGGCTGCGGGGCCCTGTCCGCGAAGGTCTCCTGCCACAGAGACGTTTCGGCCACGTCGTTGCGTCCAGTTCGGTTCTTGACCATCTGCACGACCGCTTCAGCAGCTGCGGTCACTGCCTGCCGATAGTGCCTGTCGCGCCACAGACGCTTGGACGCACCCCACACCGTAGGGTGCATTGCCTCCGCTCCTACAGTGGGGGGCATTTCCGCCTCGGCTTGGAGGATCAACCCTTCCAAGTGCCCCAGTGCGTAGTCGCACGTGTGCAGGAGCTCTTTGGGCTCCACTAGGGGTTTGGGCCTGGTCATCGACTGCCAGTTCACGATCGGGTCGATGACGCCCACGCCCTGCACGTTCACTTGGATTCCGGTCAGTGGTGTCACGGCAGCCGCGCGCCCTGCTGCCCGGGACACCTTGGCTGACCGGCGCTCGATCTCTTCCGGGTCGGCGTTATCTAGAGCGAAGACTGCTGGTGCGAGCCCACGTCCGACGGCTCCTGGACCGTCATGAGTCATGTGCAGTTCGAGAAACTCAACGAGAGCGTCTCGAAAGTCCTCCAACGCACGGGAGAGTGACCGCAGGTAGTCGGGGTTCTTATGCGCTTCCATGGGGCCATGGTCGCATTCCGGTACGACAACACAAGGGGTGCTCTGACTGCGGGGCCAAGACACCTCCACGAGGCACAGCTGATTGGATCGTCTGCGGCCCGGAAGGATGTTGGGGCGGGCGTGGCCGTCTGGGGCCGTGTTCGCTCTCTGGTGGGCGGGCTCGGTGCCGCTCTGGCAAGGGGTCGAAGGGCCACGGAACGGCAAAATGCTCCGAACTTACGACTCCTGGGCACGACGGCTGGCCTCGGTCATGCCGTTGAACCCATCCGCGTGCAAGTCGGCCAGGCGCTTGTCCTGGCGCCAGTGGTTCATGGCCTTCCAGTGCTGGTGAGAGTCTTCGTGTTCGATGACGGCCTGAGTCAGTGGCAGGCTGTTGGGCCCCAAGACCTGGCGGGCTTGCTGCCACACTCGTCGTAGCTCGGGAATGACGGCGATCCCGGTGTCCACGTCATCGACATCCACCGCGATCGCGAACCTGTCATCGGTGGGCTCGATGTAGACGGCCACCGGGGTGTCGTCGTGTAGCCGTGGTGCCCACTCAGCCAGCAGACGAACGTTCTCAGGCAGTGTGCCGCACAGGTACGCACTGCAGGATGCGGTCACGGTTGGCTCCTCCGATGAGTGGATGCAGGGCTCCAAGGGAGTGGTGGCCATGGGGGCGTAGCCCCTCCATGACCATGATGCAGGCATGGGGTGGCGTGAGCAGGCAGTTCCCCTGAATCCAAGAGTTCCTTGTGCTGGTAGTGATGGAGGTCCTAGTGAGCCGGGATCGCCTCCTATCGCGCGCCGCAGAACAACTGATATGTAGGGTTTTTTGTCAAGAGCGCAGCGCTGACCAGCGGTGATAGGTGGTGATCTGCCACCGCTGGTCTCCCTGCTGGGGTGGTCCCTGGTCTTCTTCGACAGATGCCGATCCCTCGCGCTGAGCTGGAAGTCAAGGTGGAGCGCCCCGAGCGCAGCGAGGGACGAACGACCTTGACCACCAGCGAGGGCGTGAGGATCCTGAAGCTGGCGGAGAAGGCGCCACAGGTTCGTTATGGGGACCGGTGGGAAGGCAGCCTGCGGCCCGCGTGTCATGCACGACGCGTGGTCAGACTGATATGCGCGGGTTGGCTACCGCAGGACGGGCTGTTCGGCGGGAACGAGGCCGCGGCTCTAGAGAACGAGCGTGGCCCAGGGGGTCAGCCCCGGGCTGCTCATAGCTGTATCGCGGATCGTTCCTCACGCGGCGGCACGCAGCGCCCTCCCACCGGTCGGCTTATCGCAAGGGCTCACTCCTGCACCACGGCCAGTGCCCAGCACCACCCGGCCAGCTCCCGGGCGATCGCGACCACGGCCACCGACGGCTTCTTGCCGCGCTCATCGAAACGGGCCCAACGGCGGTGCAGGCGGTGGTTGCCCGCATGCCCCCGGGACCTGGCCGCTGCCGGGGCCCTCTCCCACCGGGCGCGCATCTCGCGGGTGGGCTGACGGTAGGGGCGGCGGTGGTGCCAGGCGGCCTCCACCAGCAGCCGGCGCACGTGGGTGTTGCCGGTCTTGGTGATCGGACCCAGCACACGGCGGGACCCCGAGGAGTGCTCGCTGGGCACCAGTCCCACATACGCGCCGATGCTGGACCCGGTGAAGCGGTGCCAGTCACCGATCTCGGTGGCCAGCCCGAACGCGGTGACAGTGGAGATCGCGCGCAGGCACCGCAGCCGCTCCACCACCGGCGCCCACCCGGGGTCGGCGGCCTGCTGGGTGATGGCCTCATCCAACCGGTCGCGGCGGTCCCGCACCATCAGGACCTGTTCGTGGGCGGCTTCGAAGGCCGCCTGCAGGGCCGGGTCGGTGAAGGATTGGCGGGCGATCCAGTCGTGGTGGGCCCAGGACCAGGTGTTCTTGCCCTCCCAGAGCAGACCCTGGCGCAGCAGGAGCTTGGACAGGCGGTGGCGGGCGCGCATCAGGTCGGCGCGGGCGTCCTCGCGGGCCCGGGACAGATCACGGGCGGCTTCCTGGGCCGGGGTGGGGACCCGGACCGGGGTGACCTCGCCGAGGCGGAGCAGGCGGGCCAGGTGCAGCGCGTCGCGGGCGTCGGTCTTGATCCGGTCGCCGCTGGGGCGCTGGAGTTTGGAGGGGGCGGCCACCACGCAGTCGAGGCCGGCCCCGGTCAGGGTGCGGGCCAGGGCGAAGCCGGTGGGCCCGGCCTCATAGACGACACGGACCGGGGTCGCGAGGCCGGTGAGCCAGCCGAGGATCTGGGTGTGGTCGCTGCTCAGGCGGATGGTGCTGATTTCGCCGGTGGGGCCGCAGATCGCGCACGCGGTGGTGGAGCGGGCGTGCACGTCCAGCCCGACGGTCGTAGGCTCGAAAGACACCGGGACCTCCCACACATGTAGGCACTACCGTCCAGGTTCTGCCTGGTCGGCAACCCACGGCAACGTGTGAGCGGGGTCCCGGCCTCTTCGCGAACCCTCCCTACATACCGTCTAGGTGAAGGTCCGGACGCACGCCGGCCCCCGGTGGGTGCTCCGGGGGCCGACACGAGGCGGGAGGGTCAGCGGACCTGGTTCTTCACTGGAGCGAGGAAGCCACGCCACTCCGAGACGGGGAAGTAGAGCTGCGCGTCGTCGGGGTGCTGGGAGTCGCGGACGGCGGAACCGGTCGGCAGCTCCGCCACCTCGACGCAGTTCTGCGCTCCTCCACCGCTGTAGGAGGACTTGCGCCACGACAGGTTCTGCATCAGTGTTCACTCTCTAACGCCGCCAGGACACCCTGGAGGAACTCGCGTGACTGAGCCGGGGTGGACGCCGCGTTGTGCACCTCGTGCCACATGGCGTTGTACCGGGCCAGCTCAGGATCGGTCTCTACAAACAGACTATCCGTAGGAGTCTCGGCGAATCCGATCGAAGGGTCCAGGGGCTCGGGGAAGTCCATGATGACGAAGCTGCCGATCGTCGCGGCGTGCAACCCGGCGCTGAACGGCAGGACGTGGATGTGGATGTTCGACCGTGTCGAGACCTCCACCAGGTGCTCGAGCTGTTCACGCATGATGTCGACATCCTGAGGCCTGCGCTGCAACGCGGCCTCATCGATCACGGCGTAGAACTCCGGCGGGTAGAACCGGGTCAGGATCTGCTGCCGCTCCATCCTGGCATCCACGTGCCGTTTGATCTCGGTGTCGTCCAGGGCCGCAGTACCCCGGGCGAGCGCGTCTGTGTAGCGCGGGGTCTGGAGCAGGCCAGGGACGACCTGGCACTCGTAGGTGCGGATCACCGACGCCTCGGCCTCGAAGTCGGGCAGGGCATGCGCGCCGAAGATGTCGCGGTAGCGCGACCACCATCCGCGTTCGCCGGCCTCCCGGGCGAGCGTGTGCATGGCTTCCCGGGTGCCCTCGACGGTGATCTCGTACAGGTCCATCAGGGCGTCAAGGTCGGTGGCCTTGACGGTCTTCAGGTCGCTGGTCTCGATCCTGCCCAGACGGCTCTTGGGGATGCCGGTGCGCTGAGCTGCCTGTTCCAGCGTCAGCCCACTCTTGGCGCGCAGGCGGCGCAGCTCCGCGGACAGCCGTCGTCGGCGCACGCTGGGGCTGTGGGTGCGAGGTATCCGTCTCATGGCTCAGATCCTAACCTTCCCTGTTGATTTAGCGATTCCCCTTGACACTTGGGAATCCCAAGTCATTATTGAAGAAGGTTAGAGCAGCGGACATCCTGGTTCGCACTCGATCTCCCCGTGCTTGCGCGCCACCGCCGGTAGCCGAGCGTGCGGGAGGGGCTCGAGCGTGAGCGCGGGAGGACAGGAGGAGGCGAAACCCTAGAACGACAGAGTCCCGGCGACTGTTCTCGCAGCCCCGGGACATGGTCATCCCTATGCGCTCTCGACACACCAGGTGACAACATGCAGGAGATTACCCGGCTTGGGACAGGCCGGGATAGCACCCCTGACCCTTCTACCGGCCTGTCGCGACTGCCTCGACGCATCAGTTGCGCAGACCCCAACAGGTGGATCGCGGAGTTCGGACATGAAGCCGAACACGTTCGACCGGCGGCCCGCTGGCTGCTGCGAGCGTGCGGGCTGCCGGTGGCTGAAGCCCAGCCGCTGCTGACCGCGATGGGCATCCTCTACGCCAACGCCCTGGAGCACACAGCCTCGGGCCTTCCCAGTGGGGCGGTGCGGATCAGCCTTACCCAGGAGCCCTTCTCCTTCCGGTTGGCGGTCACGGACAACGGCCCCCGTCCGGGCGAGCCGCTCACGTTCCCAACGCTCGCCGAGAATCCCGGCCCTGGTACGGGGAGAGGACTGCGCCGCCTCTCTGACCTGGCGCTCTATTGGGAGTGGGACGGCTGTGCCGGAGGCCCCATCACCGTGTGGGGGGTCTTCGACCGTCACTTCCCACCCGCGCGGTAGGGGCGGTGCCGTGGCCTGGAGCGTTCACCACGACCAGTCGCGCTACGAAGCCGCTCGTGCCCTGCGACGCGAGTACCGGCGGATGTGGACGATTCTCTGGTCGCCGTCCAAGCGGGCTTTCTATGCCTACTTCCACGGTCCCGAGCACGTCCGTCCGCTGATCGCGCCCACCTCCGACGACCTGCGCCGGGACATCCACCACTGCGAATACCGGATCTCCCGCGACCGCGCCGGCTACACGGCCCGGCACAGCTCCTAGATGCGGTGACCGCTCGGCAACCTATCCGGCTTCCTCGCGCCCCTTACCGAACGCCGCTGCCGACGAGCCCCGCAGTGCCCACACCCCTTGCACACCCCATTCCTTCGGAGAGGAAACCCAGACCGTCATGTCCACAGCACCGAAAACACCCGTCTCCGTCGCAGTCGACGTGCTCACCGCCACGGAGGTTGCTCAGGCCTTCCGCGTGGATGCCAAGACCGTCTCCCGCTGGGCCAACGAAGGCCGCATCAGCAGCTTCCGGACCCCCGGCGGCCATCGCCGTTTCCACAAGCACGAGGTGGACGCGCTGCTGGCCGCGAGCACCTCCCTCGCCCACTGACCCCGCCACCGACGACGAAAGTAGCCCCTATGTCCAGGTCCATGCTGTACCTGCTCAACGTCTCCAACGCCTCCCGACTCAGCGCCGACTCCGGGTGGATCTACGCCGACATCCTCACCTCGGCCCTCACCGACGCTGGATGCGAGGTCACCCTCGTGTGCCCGATCCCGGTCACCGACCCCCGCGTCCGCCACATGGTGCCCCCGCCCACCGCGGCCAGCAAGTACCGCGTGCGCCTCACCCACGACGTCGGCTACCTCGCTCAACTCCTGCGCGCCACACGTCCGGACACCGTCGTGGTCAACCAGATCGAGGCCGCCCCGGCTGTCCGCACCGCGATGCTCGACGCGGGCAGCAACGCCCAGGTCGTCGGCTACTGCCACTACCTGCCCTTCTCCGTGGACGAGCACGGCCACCTGCTCAAGGACACCTCCCTCAGTGATGGCGGCCTCGAAGTCCCCATCCGCCTGGCCTTCGCCAGCGGCCTGGCCGCCTGCGACCGGCTTCTCGTCCACTCCCGTACCGCCCGCGACTGGGTCCTGCAGGCCTCCGACACCTACCGGGCGGGCATCGACGACCTCATCCACATCGTCCCGCCGCCCCGCGACCCCCGCCTCGTACGTTCCGAGGCCGTCGCCCCCGAGCATCCGGTTGGGTTGTACAACCATCGGCTCTACCGCCACTACGGCACCAGCCACTTCATCGACATCGCCCAGAAGGTCACCGCCAACGGCCTCACCCTCCGCGTTATGGACCTCTTCGGCCGCCGCGACCCCGCCCGTATCGCCCTGGACCCCAGCCCCGAACACGCCCTCGCCCGACTCTCCGCCACCCCCGGCGTCACCGTCTGCTCCGATGGCGGCGACCGCGAGCGCTACCGCTCCTTCCTCGCCGACAGCACCCTCGGGTTCGCACCCTTGCGGCCCGGGTGTACGTGGTCGATGTCGATCATCGACCTGCACGCCATGGGCGTGCCCGTCATCGCACCCCGGATGGCGTGGATGGCCGAGGCGGTCCACGAAGACCTGCTCTTCGACCCCCACGACATCGACAGCGCCGTCACGCTCGCCGACCGCCTGGCCCAGGACCCCGCCTTCTGGGCCACCCACAGCCACCACGCCCACGACTCCACCCTCCCCCTGGCCCCCGAACGAGTGGCTGCCCGCTACCTGGAGGCGATCGCATGAACCCCCGCCCCGACGCGGTGATGCTCTCCTTCGACGAACCCCTCGCCAACGACCTGCACACCCACCTCGAACAGGTCCTGGACCGCCCGGTCAAGCGCCTCCACGGCGTGGTCGGCATGCGCCGCGCCTACCGACTGGCCGCCGAACTGGTGGACGCCGACACCTTCCTCCTCGCTGACGGCGACTTCCGCATCAACACCTCCTTCACCCCAGACACCGCACCTCTGGTCGAGGGTGTGGCCATGCGCGTGTGGAAGGCCTCCAACCCCGTCACCGGCCGCGCCTACGGGTACGGCGGCATGAAACTCATCCGCCGCGATGCCCTGCGCCACCTGGGCGAGGCCGTCGACGTCCTGGCCGCTCTGCCCGGCACCGTGGAGTTCTCCCCGCACGTGGCCGGCACCACCCGCTTCGACCAGAGCCCCTACCACGCCTGGAAGGCCGCCTTCCGCGAAGTCGCCATGCTCACCCGAGGCTGCGAATACGGCACCCACACCCACACCACACGCGAACAGCTCCGCGCCTGGCACACCCCCGCAGGTGGCGAATTCACCGATTGGGTTCAGCGCGGTGCGGCCGCGGGCGCCGACTTCGCCCGCACCACACCCGCCGACGCCCCGCAGTGGCAGCACCTCAACGACCCCCGCTGGTTGCGCGAGAGGTTCGAGCAGACACCTGAACAGAACGAGGCGCTGTGACGGGGCCAGTGGTGTTCGTGGAACCCGCCACCGAGCACGCGGGCCACTGGCAGGACGCCGTCATCAAGCTCGCCACAGCCGCCACCGCCCAAGGCCATCAGACGGTCGTGGTCACCCTCAACGGGATACCGGGCCACATCCACGATGCGCTCCGAGAACACGGCATACGTGTGGCTCCGCGAACGGAGGGACCGAGCAGCCGGTTCCTCGCCCTGCTGGGAGGCGCGGCCCACCGAACCGCTACGGCCGCCCGTTGCCTGCTGCCTCACCGGCGGCTGCCGCACCAGATCACCCTGCTCGCCCGGTGTCTAATCGAAGCCGCCTCCCTGCGCACCGCCCACCACACCCTGGGGCGCTCGCCGGAGGTGGCGGTGGTCCTCACCGCCAGCGAAGCGCTCCACGGCCTGACCCGGGCCCTGTCGCGAACCCGGCACCTGCGGGTGGTGCACGAGGTGATCACCACCGAGGACGGCCTCATCCGCGCGCTTGGACGCCTCACCCGACCCGGCGAGGTGACCGTGCTGTGCCCCACCGCGGCGGTCCAGGGCGAGATCAGCATCCTGTTCCCCGATCTGAACACCGACGTCCACCCTTTCGCTCTGGCTATCCCTGAGGACCGGATCACCGCTGACGAACGCACCCACGCTCGCCGAGCACTTGCCATCCCCCAAGGGGAGCCGGTCCTGTGCCTGGTGGGCGGCTGGTGGCCCCACAAGGACATGGCCACCGTGGCCGCCGCACTCGAACGACTCACCCGCCCGCTCCACGTCCTCGTCGCGGGAGGACCCACCGACCCGGTGCTCATGCACCAAGTGGCCACGGCACCCAACGTCACCCTGCACACCAGGCCCGGCTCGCTCACCCCCGCTGACATCCGGCAGGTATACGCGGCCAGCGACTTCACCGCCGTGATCCGCCATCCCGGGGTCGGCAAGGAATCCGGCCTGGTCGCGGACTGCGCCCGGCTCGGTGTCCCGCTCCTGCTCTCCGACCACGACCGAGACCTGACCAGCCGCGTGCACGGCTGGGCGGTCGTGGTGCCACCGCGCGATCCCGCCGCTCTCGCGTACGCCATCGACCACGCCGCGACCCACCCGCCGTCCATGCCCCCGCTCACCGCTGCGGAGGACCTGGGGCTGTGCACCCCGGCACAGATGCTCGCCCTCTTTCGCGAGCTGTCCGACACCCTGGCCGCGAAGGAGCCCACACCGTGACACCGCCCGTGATCGCCGTGATCGGCCCCGTCGAGACGGCCCTGCTGCGAGCCTGGGTCGAGCACTACCGCACCCTCGGCGCCAATGACTTCCACCTCGCGCTCCACCTGCCCGAACACGCACCACCAGGCGCGGAGGGCGCCCTACGCGCAACCCTGACGGATCTCGCGGTCACCTCGACCCTGGTAGAACACGGGCCCTGGCACGAGACCACCAACGTGATCCTGCGCGACCGCCTCCGCACCCAGGCAGGGGAGGGATGGCACCTGATCGCCGACAGCGACGAGTTCCACACCTTCCCCGACGCGCTTCCCGAGATGATCGCCACCGCCGAGCAGGAAGGCCACACGGTCGTACGGGGCCTGATGCTGGACCGCGTCACCCGTACCGGGGAACTCACCGGATGGTGCGCCCCAGAGGAGGTAAACACCAGGGCCGATCTGCGAGACCGACTGGATACGGCATATCCCCTGGGCGGTTGGATCACGCACCGGCTCCTCCATGGGGATCCCCGCAAAATCGTCCTCGCACGCTCCGACGTCCCGCTCTCCTCGGGCAACCACCGAGCACCCGGACACCACCCCGCCAACGGGCCGGTCGCGGTCGTCCACCACTTCAAATGGCGAACCGGGGTCGAGGCCGACCTGCGGCGCAGGATCGCCCGCCTCACCTCCGGCACCTGGACCGAGACCAACCCGGCCGTGCGCCACGAAGCCGCCCGCTTCCTCAACCACCTGCGCCAGAACGACGAACGGATCGACACCACCGACCCCGCGCTCGACTTCCGCCCGGTCACGCTCGACCGCACCCCTGCCGCCTGGCAGGGAGAAGCCCACCAGGTCCTCACCCAGTGGCGGCCGAGCCGTGCGGGAACGAGCCCGCAGCGATGACCTCCTCGCCCTCACCCTCCGGGGGATCGAACCGGGCCACAAAGTCCGCCAACGCCTCCGGTGTCACGGTCAACGCGTTGGCGTCCTCACGCCGGTTGCGCTCGGCCAAGCGACGCAGCAACTCAGCCTCGCCGACCGGAAAGTACAGCAGCCGCCACCGCGCCCCGGCCGCCTCGACCAGCTTCTTCCACTCCTCGCGCTCCGCACGCCGCCACAGACCGTGATCCACCACCACGTCACGGCCCTCGGCCACCAGCTCGTGCAGACGCTGTCGAGTCCACTCCACCACTGGGGCCTGGCGCTCGAAGTACTCCCACTCCGGATAGTCCACCCCGTACTGGCCATGCCTCCGGTGGACCTCCTCATCCACCGACAACCGCACCACACCGCGCGGCTCAAGGACCGACCGCGTGTAGGTGGTCTTCCCCGACCCGGTCAACCCGACCAGCAAGAACACCACAGGAACCCGTCCCACACTTCCTCCTCACCGGAGCCGCCGATGAACCCGCTCGCCCGCAGCGCTCTACGCGCCGCGATCCGCCACACACCCACCATCCCACCCGAGCAGGCGGTGCGGCGGCTGGACCGCGAACTCACACACACGCCCGTCACCACGCTCGCACGGAGCCGCTTGGGCGCTCGTTTCCCGGTCACTACCAGTGACATCATCCAGCGCTACCTGTACATGTTCGGCACATGGGAACCCCACCTGACCGCGTGGATCAGCCAACGCCTCAACCCCGGTGACACCTTCATCGACGTGGGCGCGAACATCGGCTACTACACGATGCTCGCCTCCCACCTCGTCGGGCGCGCCGGCCGAGTCGTGGCGATCGAACCCGTCCCCCGGTTCCACCGACAACTCCAGGCCGCCACTCGCCTCAACGGGGCGCGCAACGTACGGACCGTCAACCGCGCCGTGGCCGCCGGGCCAGGCCGAGTGGAAATGTACCTGGGCGGCCCCGGCAACCTCGGAGGTACTTCCATGGTTCGGCCGCGCACCGCAGACGAGTTCTTTTGTGTCACCACCGATGCGCTCCCGGACATCCTCACGTCCGCCGAACTCCAGAACGTGCGACTGATCAAGATCGACGTGGAAGGCGCCGAGGAAGCCGCACTCCGCGGCCTCACACCGGCCCTCTCCCGACTGCACCCGGACGTCGAGCTGATCATCGAGGTCACACCCCGCACCCTCGCCAAACAGGGGACGTCCGTCCAAGGGGTCATCGATCCGCTGCGCGAAGCGGGATTCCACATGTACCGGATCGCCAACGACTACGACCCGGCGAGCTACCCGACCGCACTCCGCTGGCCCTCACTACCGCAGCGGTGGGAACGGCCGGTCACCGAGATGAGCGACCTGGTGGCCTCCCGGATCGACGCCGCCCACCTCTGACGACCAAAACGCCTGATAACGGGCCTATTGGCTTTTCTGGCGTGACGGACTTGAAGAACCTCGCGAACCCAAGCGACCATCGACCACCCCGACGGAAAGGGCGCCCTTTCCGTGGGGTTTAGGGATTTCGCGGCCTTCGTGTGACGTGGGCGGGAAGCGCAGTTCCGGGGGCGTACGGCCCTGGGGCCATTGACACCCGCCCCGCCCAGCACGAAGGCGAACGAACCCCGAGAAAACACAGAAGAGAAGGCGCCTCGGGCGGTGTTCCAGCACCGCCCGAGGCGTGATCCGCCACCTGAGTTAGCAGGAGGAAGATCTATGAGTCATGGTACGGGTCGGCACCGCAGGCGCCGACAGGGATGGGCCGACCGTGTGCGGTGGGCTGTGGGTGTAGCTCTTGCCGCGATCGTCGGGGCGAGGTCCGGACCTCCTTCGCGCCCGGCTGAGCTGGAAGCTCACAAGCCCTCGCCGCGACGGGAACCCCTGAATCCCGCAACTTCGCGTCCGACTCCGGAACCGAAGTGGGTGAGGCGCTATGACGAGGCGCGGCGCTCCCACACGGATCGGGCGTGGTCCCTGTTCACCGAAGGCGGCAGTGGGGCCGCGTGCGATGCTCCGGTAGAGCTGCCGGAGTTCGGTTGGTGTGTGGACGAGGACGGCGTGCGGGCGGTGCGTCCGTACCTGGTCGCGCACGAACAACGCCAACGGGCCGGGCGGCGACGAGCGGCGCCGTCCACCTCTGGCCAGGGAAGGACCGCACCAAATGCCGCCGTCCAGGAGGCTGCTCTGGGTAGCCCTGGTGAGTGGGACGAACTGGCCGGGCTGATCCGCCAGTGGGAGGCGCAACGGGCGCCCGTGGCCTGACCTCGGGGTGCTTATGTAGGGCTGTCTCCTTCAGGAGGCAGCCCTTCTGCTTGCCTGATAGCGCATTCGTGCAGGTAGATCGTGCGACATCGAAAGTCGGTGGTTCTCTTCACACTTTTCGTTACAGCGAGTATCTAGAAAATGGTTGTGACGTCACTCTGTGTGTGGTTAGTGTCGCTCATCGAAAGCGCGGCATCAGGGCCGCGCCAGGTGTGGAATCGGCGGTGGGACGTGCGCGTGCTTGCGACGGGTTGGGCAGCGGTAGCAGCGGTGGCGCTGATGGGATGCGCGGCACAGGAGAGCGATCCCGTCAACGAGCCGACGCGCACGCCTCCCGCTCTCGCCGCACCCGCCAGCTCTTCGGCAGAGGAGCTGGCAGTGGATGCCTACCTCGGGATGATGCGGGCCCTGGTCGATGCCTCCTTGGAAGGTGCCGAGGACCATCCCGATCTGGAGGTGCATACCCGTGGTCAAGCGCTCGAGTTGACCACCGGCATGCTGGACGGAGCCACCGCGACCGGAGAGCCAGTGCTGAGGCCGGAGGTGACGGAGACCGATGTGGAGGCCGAGCCGCCGACCGTCGTGGTCGAGGACTGTATGGACGACACCGAATGGGTGCTGGAAGGTGCCCAGCCGTTGGATCCTGACGATCGCAACACGCGCTTGTTCATTGCCACGGTCACGGAACAGGGCGGAGAGTGGAAGGTCGATGACCTGTGGCTCGGAGAGGCCGACGCGTGCTGAGCTCTCGCGGAAGCGGCCTCGCCGTAGGCGCCTTGGTGTGTGTCCTGGCCACCGCTTCACCGGCTTGGGCTGATGACGGACGGTTCTCTCACAACGTTGAGTGTTCCTCGACCGGGTGTGCGGCCGGAGTCCGCAGCCCCGGCCATGAGCAGTCGACGCCCGGCACGCCTCCCGGTGAGGGCGGGAACACAGACGATCACGGTCCTGCCTGTGTGACGGCGGATGCGGAATTCGCGCAGTCCGGGTTGGAGGGGCCATTGGAGATGCCGCTGGGCATGGCCGAGTGTGAGGCGACCGCCAGCGGTACGGGTGCGGTGGAGGGATTCGATCCTGCGGTGTTGGCGGAGCAGGCGCGAGCCGTGATGAGTGTGCCCGAGCCCGCTATCGGTACCGCTCCGCCGTTGGGTAAGCCGAGGTTCGTGAACATGCCGTCGTGGATGTGGGTGGCTGAGCAGGACTGGGAGCCGGTCACCGCGACTGCTTCGGTGAGTGCGGGGTCGGTGACGGTGGTCGCGGTCCCGGAACGGGTGGTGTGGGACACCGGGGACGGTCATGAGGTGGTGTGCACCGGTCCTGGCACCGTGTTCTCCTCGGACGTCTACCGCGAGGAGGGCTCTCCGGACTGCGGCCACACGTACACGGCCCTGCCTTCGGGCGGTGCCGGGGCGAGGGTGGGTCTGGTCGCGGTGTGGGAGTGGGGAGTGTCCTGGTCCACCACCGATGGGCAGGGCGGGGTCTTGGAAGACCTGACCACAACGAGCACGGTGTCGGTGCCGGTGAGCGAGATCCACTCAGTGGTCACTGACATTCGCTGACCGGGTTCTCGTTGGGATGGTGCTTTGTTCAAGATCCTTCGCGACCGCCTGTGGGCTGCGCTGCGGGTGTCACGAAAGGGGGATGAAGGTCTTCTTTGTATTCGATTGGAAAAGTTTATGATGCTGATCCCTGCGGTCCCTTGAAGCCGGAGTGAGAGCGATGTGAGAACGAAGTGAACCCGGGCCAACGGGTGGTCCAACAAGGGGTCCAACGGGTGGTCCGCCTCGTTGGACCCCCTCTCCACGTGGATAACCGCAGGTCAGGGCCTACTCAAGTGGTCCAACGCGTGTCCAGACTTATACCCAGCGGGTAGTCATCCTCACGTAGGGGGCGGGCGGCGCCCCCGGCGAGCGGGAGGCACCACCCGCCCTGGACACCTCCGTGGGCTCACCCACACCTTTTTCGATCCCCCGTTCTCCTCTCCCCGTATTAACCTTTCTTTTCTTTATGAATCATGAATAAAGGATCCTGTGTGCGGGTTTTCGGGGAGGCGATGCGGGCGCTCGAGTCGCCCGGCGCCGAGCGCTGCACGCCCCCTGGTCCCCTGCACCTGCTCGTGTGGTCTGCGGAAGTGGGGCGTGCGAGGCGCAGCGGGCCGTCCGGCGGGCGAGATCCACTCGGTGGTCACCGGTATCGGCTGAGGGTGTCGGGCCGATGGTTCTTCTGGTCTTGGAGGTGAGGTGGTGTCGTGTCGGGTGCGAGGGGTGGTCTCTTCGAGGTTGGCGGCACCAAGATGGAATGCGAACATTGTTGGTGTCATGCTCACGTTTGAGTATGGGCCGGTAAGTGGGCCTGTGACTCCGCCTATAGGCGGGCCGGTAAGTGGACCGGTAAGCGGGCCTCTGGGAGGGCCGCTTTGAACGGATCACCCTGTTGGCGTTATCAGTGCAGGTCGGGGCCGCTACGGGTGGGCCGATGGGTGCCCAGACTTATACCCAGTGGGTAGTCATCTTCACGTAGGGGGCGGGCGGCGCCTCACGGTGTGAAGGCACCGACCGCCCCCGCTCCCTCGAAGCGGTACCCGTGTCCTGCCATCGTCTCTGCGGTCCATCCCTCTCTGTGTCCAGGTCTGTGTCCCCTCTCCCGCCATAGGGGCGCCACAAGAAGGGTCCCCGAGTTAGTGGCGCGGGTGGAGATCGCCCACCGCCGTGGCCTGGATGATCCTGGCGTTGTCGCCTCGGGCGCGTCTTCTCCGGTCTGGTGGGGTTGTGCTCCGCGCTGGGCGAGGCGAACGAGGTCTTGGCTGCTCATCTCGCGGCGTTGTGAGATCTCAGATTCGATGTCGAATCCGTCCTGGAGGCGTCTTCTTTGGGGGTTATCAGGGCGAGACGACGACACGACGAAGAGGATCGCCGATGACGAGACCCCACCACCTGCACCTGACATCACGGCCCTGGCCAGCGAACCACCCCTGGGGGCGGCACCACCCGGGGGCGGCCTGCGCGGGGTTGTCCCAGCCGGGGGCGTGTGCGGCCACCAGCGCCCCGACATCGGCCCCACCGCCCGGGGCCGGTTCAGCACCCCATGGGGCGCCGCCCGGGGCGGGCGGGCCGTCTGACGGCCCCGCCCCGCCCAGCCCCGGCTCCCGGGCCGGGCGGCCACCCAGGGGGAATGGGGTGAACTCCTACAAAACGGTCTCTCGGGCGAGGTTCTCCGCCCATCGGACGGGGAACCCGCCGAATCCGCTTGACCACCTCGGCGAGATCGAGCGTGGATGCGTACTGCCCTGCCAAACGCAGGGCCGCGCAGTGCATCCGTGCACATCAGAGGTGGTGGGGAGGTGGACGAGGTGGCAGTGAACAGCCCGGCCACGCTGGCTGAGGTCGGGTCGTTGCCGGTGGTGCTTGACCCGGTCACGGCGGGTCGGATGCTCGGTCTGGGCCGCACCACCACCTACCGGCTCCTCCGCCAAGGAATCTTTCCTGTCCCGGCTCACCGGACCGGCAGGACCTGGGCCATCCCCACAGCCGGGGTGCTCGTCTATCTCGGTCTGCCGGTGGGCGGCGGGTGTGGCGGGTGCGGGGCGCGCGAGAACACGCAGACGAATGCGAGGTCGTAGATGGCATCACGTGAGGGGTCCACGTTCAAACGGTGCGGGTGCCGCGAGGAGACATCCGGACGTGCCCTGGGGGTGAGGTGCCCTCAGCTCAAGCGCAGGGGCGGGGGCTGGAATCCGGCGCATGGGGCGTGGGCGTTCCAGTACGAACTCCCACGCACCGCAGACGGGAAACGGCGTCAGGCCCGCCGGGTCGGACTGTCCACCTACACCGAGGCTCTGGAGGGGCTGGACCAGGTCAAGGCGCTGATGGTCCTGGCCTCGGGGGATGAGGACGTTGAGGTGCAGGTCGCGGACCTGATCCAGACCGCACTCAACCAGCGCCGACCACTCCCCGATGTGGAGGAGGTCCGCAAGCGCATCGGTACCGGGGTGGACGTACGGGCCGAGGTCCCCACCGTCGAGTCCTGGCTGAAGGAGTGGTTGGACGGCAAACCCGACCTGGCCCTCGGAACCCGGGCGTCCTACGCCGGCCACATCACCAAGTACCTCGTGCCGCACCTGGGTCGGCGGCGGTTGGACAAGCTCCAGGCCCGCCACGTCGAGGCGATGTTCGCCTCGATCGAGGAAACCAACATCCACATCCTGGAGTGCCGTGAGTCCGACGATGCGAAGGTCAAGGCGTCGGCGCGCGGACAACGGGTCATCTCGCTCTCTACCAAGCACCGGATCCGCGCCACGCTGCGCAGCGCCCTGTCGGACGCGGTGCGCCGCCCGGACCTGCCGGTATCGGTGAACATCGCCTCGCACGTGCGGCTCCCCTCGTGCCCAAGGGTCAAGCCGATGGTGTGGACGCCCGACCGGGTGCGTCAGTGGAAGGCGGACGGGACGGTGCCGGGCGAGGTGATGGTGTGGACCCCGGAGCAGACCCGTGCCTTCCTGGCCCATGCGAGGAAGTACCGGTGGCTGTATGCGATGTTCCACCTCATCGCCGTCAAGGGCCTGCGCCGAGGGGAGGCGGTCGGGCTGCCGTGGTCCAACACCCGGTTGACGGACGGGCAGATCGACATCCGAGTCCAGGTGGTGCAGTTGGCGTGGGAGACGGTGACGACGACGCCGAAGAGCGCGGCCGGTCAGCGCACCATCACCCTGGACCAGGACACGATCAAGGTCCTGCGCACGTGGCGACGCTTCCAACTGGAGGCCAAACTCCAAGCGGGAAAGGAGTGGACGGACACCGGGTTGGCGTTCACCCGCCAGGACGGGTCGGGGTGGCATCCGGCGCAGGTCAGTGACTGGTTCCTGCGCATCTCCCGCGCGGCGGGTCTGCCGCCGATCACGCTGCACGGGCTGCGCCACGGGGCTGCCTCGCTCTCGCTGGCCGCGGGAACGGACGTGAAGGTCGTCTCCAACGAACTGGGGCACGCGACCGTCCACTTCACCCAGGACACGTACCAAACGGTGTTCCCCGACGTCGCGAAAGCGGCGGCCGAGGCCACCGCGTCGCTGCTGCGCGGCGTGCCGGTCCCGGCGAAGGCCCCGGTGTCGTAGCCGGACCACCGAGCACACCAGGAGCTATACAGCCCGACCGACCCCAGGCCAGAGTACGGTTTCACCCCTGTTGGCCTGGGGTTTCCTCGCTCCCGGGGCCATCACCCGATCGGATCAAAGGTCCCCTGGCTGTTCGAACAAACAGCAGTGTGTTCGCGCAGCCCAAGGTGACGCTTATACATAGCCGATTCAAATACCCAAGGATTCGCGTCTTCATCACACCTGGCGGGATTCAGTCGCCTACTGCTACTCGCACTACGTCCTCGAAACCCAGTCCTCGACCCTGCTCCATCAATTCCACCAACCGTTCCTGCCCCAGCGCTTCCCGGATTCGTCCGTGTGTCCCCCGGTGCAGGGCCACCAGCCCTTCAAACCGGAACAAGCGTGGAGCGGTGGTGCCCCACAGCGCCTCCGCTCCGCCCAGCAGAAGAGCGGCGTGCTCGTCGTCGCCCTGCTCCTGCGCATACCAGGCCAATGTCTCTACCACGGCGGGTATCCCCAGACGGTCACCGATCGATGCCTTGAGGCTGAGTGCGTGCCGCAGGTACCCATCGGCCGACAGGTCGCCGCGCAGGAGCAGGTTAAGACCCATGGCCCAGAGGTTGTAGGAGTGGTGCCAGATCTCCCCGTGGCGCTCAGCTATCTCACGTGATCTGGCCAGCCATGCCATCCCCTCGTCCAACCCTCCCTGCAATGTGTAGGCCAGTCCCGTGACGGATGCGCAGAGCTGTCTCATGAATCCCGACCCGTCGGTCGTACTCCACGAGCCCTGGGCCAACTCCAACGAGCGGGACAGGCCACCCCGACCGAGGGTGGTCAGGGCCAGCAGTACGCGGGCGCCGTACTCGGACTCAGTATTGCCCAGACTTCGGGCGATCTCCAGGGCGCGCTTGGCGTGATCACGCGCCACCCCGTGATCACCGTGAACGAAAGCGAGGTACCCGCAGGCCCAGAGTGCCCGGCACAGCGAGTAGGTGGGCTTCGCTGACAGCGACAGTGCGCGCTCCAGCCGACTCCGTCCTTCGGCCAGACGCCCGTTGACCATCCAGTACTGCCACAGGTCGGCGGCGGTGACCTGGACGTGTTCGGGGTCGGTTCCGTCGTGGCAGGCGTTGTCGAGCGCGAGGCGGATGTCGTTGATGGAGGTGCGCAGCCGGGACAGCCAGCACGCCTGATCAGGTCCGTAGCTGCGCGTGTAGGCCTGGTGCACCAGTGCCATGAACCATTCCTGGTGTCGTTCGCGCAGGAGGGGTTGCTCTTTCGTCTCGGCCAGCCTGTGGTGTCCGTAGTCGCGCACGGTCTCCAACAGGGTGTATCCGCGTCCTGTGGGGGTGTCGACCGGGACGACGATGGACTGGTCGACCAGGGAGTCCAAAGCGGTCAGGGCAGAGTCGGCGTCCAGGGGGTCGAACCCGGCGACGGAGCACACGTCCTCGGCCGTGACGGGCCCGGCGAACACGGACATGCGCGCCCACAGGGTCCGCTGTCCGGGGGAGCACAGGTCGTGGCTGTGGTCCAGGACGGTGTGCAGGCTCTGGTGGCGGGCACGGCCACCCGGGCTTGACGAGCGCAGGCGGTGTCGGTCGAGGAAGTGTTCGCGGATCTGGCGGGGGGATAGGGTGCGCGTCCAGCGGGCGGCCAGCTCGATGGACAACGGTAGACCCTCCAGATGGCGGCACAACTCGGCGACGTCACCGATATTGGCCCCGGTCAGGGAGAAGTCCGGCCAGGCCGCTGCGGCCCGGTTCGTGAAGAGCTGGACCGCCGGGTTGGTCGTGGCTTGGCCGTTAGCTCCGCCGTCTGGCACGGTCAACGGAGCCACAGGCCACACGTGCTCTCCCGCGGTGCCCAGGGAACGGCGACTGGTCGCCAGCACCGTCAGACCGGGAGCGGCCTCAAGGAGCGCGTCGACCAGCCGTGCGCAGGCCGCCAGGGCGTGCTCGCAGTTGTCCAGGACCAGCAACATGCGCCGGTCGCGCAGCTGGCGAGCCAGCTGCGCGACCGCGTCCGAGGGGTCGTCCTCCTGGACTCCGAGTGCGGTGGCGACCGTCCAGGCCACCGCCTCGGGGTCGGTCACCGGGGCGAGCTCCACCAGCCAAGCCCCGTCACGGTGGGCCGTGGCACGCCGGGCGGCCACCCGGCGCGCCAGTCGCGATTTGCCCACACCGCCGATGCCGGTCAAGGTCACCAGGCGGGCGCGTTCCAGACGGTGAGCGAGCGCCCGGAGATCGTCGTCGCGGCCAACGAAGCTGTCCGTCTCGGCGGGCAGGTTCCCCTTCGGCCGTCGTGCCGAAGGCACTTCCCTTACGCCACCGGCTCCCTCCTCACCATCGTCTCCGGCTCTCTCGGTCAGATGCCCCCAGCGCTGCTGCCAGTTGCTGAGGACCTCCTTCCCAGCGCCGGGGGTCAACGACAGGCACACCCGAACGAAGGCGGTGACAGTTGCCAGACTGGGGAACCTCTCTCCCGATGCGGCGTTGCGCAGCGAGGTGGCCGACACCCGCAACTCCAGGATCCTCGCCTGTTCGGCCATCCGCTGGAAACTGGGCGAGCCTGCTTCTTCCCTCAACACGCGTAGTCCGAGGGCGAAGGTTCCGAGAGGGCTGTCCGGGGCTGGTACCGGGTGGGAGGGGCGTCCGGGCCGAGGGGGGGTGGTCACCATCATCCATCCATGACGTCTGGGGGTGCGACGCGAGCAAGGTTGATTATCCCCGATCTTCCGGACGAAAACCTCCAGTTCAGGGATCTGGCCTCGGACTCCGCCCCTCCCAGGGCGCCTTCGGACACTATGCGCATAGATTAATTAATCATCATCAACCCAGGGAATTGGAAGAGGATAAGATTATGGACGCATATGGAAGTAAGATGGATGCGCCTTAGTCTGTCGAGAAACAGAGCGGATTGCTGATGGCTACCGGGTTGGAAGTCATCCGAATTTGTTGTGCTGGCTTCGTCCCCGGATCTGCACCGCTGTGGGGCCGTTGAATACGTTCCTACCGGAGGATGCGGGTGGGGAAGGTGATTCCTGTGCGGGTTCCGCGTCAGACTCATGCTTCTTGGAGGAGGCTCGACTCATGAAGACCGTGACTCCAGTGAGGAAGAGACTAACGGATGTGAGAAAGAAGCCGAGAACGCTCGCGAGCTTGTCAGCAGAGTCCAGCCCAAGATAGATGAACACGCCTCCTGCTGCAAGGAACAAGGGGATGAGGATGAAGGTCGCGGTGATTAGGGTGGTTCGCTTGGTCTGCTGGTTCATGTCCTCAAATATATCACTTATGGAGCTGTCTTGGTGATCGATCATTGAAGGTGAAGACGCATGATGTATAAGATTCAGGTAGTGCACTTGTTATGTTGTGTCTCATTTATGGCGCTTTGTGCCGTTTGGCTCGTTCTTATTTCGAACGTAAGAGTGATTGATTAAGTGTGGGTCGATAGATTCAAGGAATTGGAGCCCTTTAATGGAACCCCTGTCTCCTCGAAGTGGCGAGAATGCTCGGAACGAGTTTTCCGGGCCGACGGCCTATCAGCAGAACGGCGAACATCAGAAGCAGTACAACTACTTTGGGATACCCACTAGGGTTCTAGTCATCCTGCTGGCGGCGCTTGTGGTGCTTGCTATCGTTGCATATTTGGGGATAACGAGGCTTCTCGTGCCATCTGTATCCCGCTCGATCCAGGATCCATTCCATGTTGATGTGAGGGCGATCAATGAAGACCTGGGTGGGATGACCTGGGTTTTTCAGGATGCAATTTCTCTAGATGATCAGGAGGTGATTGAACAACTTGATCCTGATCCTTCTGGGAGTCAAGTCCCAGACTGGAATTATGTGGATGAGCAAATAACCGATCTCGGTGGGATTAGGGTTCCACTTTTCTGCGCTGATCCGGAGTCGCCTTGTGCTGGAAGTGGAAAATATCAAATAGTTCTCACGGGGAATTGGGATCAGAGGGTTCGAATCAGGGACATTGAGGCTGTTGTCCAAGAAAGAAGTCCGGCGCCCAGTGCTGCTCGAGTTGAGATTCAGGGAGAGGGGGTGGAAAATGCGGAGTCGATTGTTTTCAATCTTGATGCTGATGAGCCAGTTGCATTGGCTTTGGAAGATGGATTGCTGGCTGGAAACTACTTTGACGGCAAGGCTATTCATCTTGAGAATGGAGAGCCTATTCCGATCAATGTGACGACTTACAGCGGTGAGTGCTGGTGTCGTTGGGAAATCATTGTTCATATTTCCACTGATGGAATTGAAGATTCCATCACAGTGCGGGCCGATGGAACAGAAAATGGACCGTTCTTTGAGAGCCTCGGTGTGTACCCAGAGGCATCCGACTATGTTCTTGACTACGAATATGATTACATGGTCCAACGATTTGTGGAGGTGGGGTAAAATTCGAACTTATTGCAGAGGACCTGCGAGCTGGCTAATAGCCTGCGCGGTTCCTGTGCTGTTGAAGGCTCGGGTCGCGTTTGACAGTCTTGCCGACCTCGTGGCGGAGCGCCCGGCAGCGATTCCTTGAGTCGGATGGGCGGCGCGCTGGTCGGGCAAGCCGCCTTAACCCGGAGGCTGCGAGATCCCCGCAGCGCCCGAGCAGGGGTCGAACGGCTCGGCTCGACGGGCCGCTCCCAGGGACGCGCAAGATCCTCGGCCAAGGGCCAGACGCAGGTGGGTGTGCGCGGCGATCACCAACCAGGTCCACTGGTCGGCCGCCTCACAGGAGCAGACCCTCAGGCAGGTCCAACGCAAGGTCTGCTTGAACAAGCGGAAGGTGTGCTCCAGATCGCCGCCAAAACCTCCGGCGAGGTGAGGCGGCGGGGCTGTCATAGATGAACACCCGGCTCACAGACAGGCAGATCGACATCCGCGTCCAGGTCGTCCAGCTTGCCCGAGAGACGGTGACCTCGATGCCGAAGAGCGGCGAGGTTGCCGCCGATCACGGTGCACGGGCTGTGCCATGGGGTGGCCTCTCTCAGCCTGGCCGTAGGGGCGGACGTGAAGGTGGTGTCCAATGAACTCGGCCACGCGACCACCCACTTCACCCAGGACACCTTCCGGGCAGTGCTCCCGGATGTGGTCAACGCGGCGGCGACAGCGACCGCGCTGTTGTTGCGCGGGGCGGCGCCCGTGTCGGGTCGTGTGGGCGGCTGACACGCCCCGACAGTCATCAGGGTAGCGGCTGGGGTCTTGGGGCACCTGTGGCCGTGCCGGGCCGTGTCTGGCCCTAACCGGCGGACGGACACGGGGCGTCCCAGCACGGGGCCCAGGGTCACGGGAGGGCAAAATGCTCCGCGAGGTCCTCGCCCTGATGTACGGGACCTTGCACTGGGGAGCACACACGGAGCATTTCAGGCCCGGATTCGGGCCCGGCGCCTCGTCTGTTCGACTCGCGCACCCAGTTTGAACTGGGGTTTTGTGGCGCACCCGGCAGGATTCGAACCTGCGGCCATCGGATTAGAAGTCCGGTGCTCTATCCACTGAGCTACGGGTGCCTGATTCAATTGTCGCTCGCCGCGGCTGGCCGCGACCACGCTGTTACCCGTGGTCCGCGGGTGTTTCCGCATGTCGGAAGCGCCGGGGCTGGGGTGCGGCCTACGGTCGGGAGGAACCCCGTGTCGTGGCGCCTGTGGCGCACTGGTCAGACATTCTAGGGTATTCGTCAGATCTCGCCCACAGGTGGGCAAAGCCTCACCAACTACGGTGATTCGTAGTTGTCTCTCGTTACCACTCGCGCTCCACCAAACCGGTCGCTATGGGCCCCGTGCACCACGTTACCGGTGATTAACTCCTGGTGCTGCGCTGTCCCGCTGGCGTTTCGTGATGTGTCGGGTCCGGCGTGCGGGTTGAGCGGGTCAGAAGAACCACCACTGGCCTGCGGGGACGATGACCAGGGTCAGCAGGTGGAGCATCCGGCGCCTCCCCGTGGGCAATTGACTACACTGAGTGTATGGGCAACTACGCAGAGTAACAATCATTAGTTGGTCGGGCGTTGGGCCCGGCCAGGGCTGCTCCTGGCGCGGCTACCGTGGTGGCGTGCGAAGTCTGGGTTTGGTGGCGGGGTTCCTGCTCGACGCGATGGTGCCGGATCCCCCGCGGGGGCATCCTGTGGCGCTGTTCGGCCGTGCCGCTGGTTGGTGGGAGCGGCGGATCTACCGGGACGACGAGCTCACCGGTGCCGCCTACGCGGTGTCGGCGGTCGCTCCCGTGGCGGCGCTCGGGGCGGTGGCCGAGCGCGGGGGCGCGACCGCCACCGCGGCCGCCACGTGGGCCACCCTCGGGGGCAGCATGCTCGCAAGGGAGGCCGAAGGGGTCGCGCGGGCACTGGAGGCGGGCGATCTGGAAGGTGCCCGATCCCTGGTGCCGCGCCTGTGCGGGCGCGATCCCGCCGGGTTGGACGAGGCGGGTGTCGCGCGTGCCGTGGTGGAGTCGGTCGCCGAGAACACCTCGGACGCGGTGACGGGCCCGTTGGTGTGGGGTGCCCTGGCCGGAGTGGGCGGGCTGGCCGGGTTCCGCGCGGTGAACACGCTGGACGCCATGGTCGGTCACAGGAGCGCGCGCTACCGGCGCTTCGGGGCCGCGTCGGCCCGATTGGACGACATCGCCGGCTGGGGTCCCGCCCGGCTCACCGCGGTGCTGGCGGTCCTGGCCGCCCCCGCCGTCGGCGGCGACGTCGGCCGGGCCTGGCGGATCTGGCGCAGGGACGGCCACCGGCACCCCAGCCCCAACTCGGGGCAGTGCGAGGCCGCGTTCGCCGGCGCGCTCGGGCGGACCCTGGGCGGGGTGAACGTCTACCGGGGGCGTGAGGAGCGGCGCCCGGAGATGGGGGAGGGGCCCGCGGTGGACACCGCCGACATCCGGCGGGCCGTCCGGCTGGCCCGGGCGGTCAACGTCGGCGCGCTGGCCGTGGCGGCGGGTGTGGCGCGCGTGCGCGGGTAGCCCTCGCGTTCGCGGTCCCCGCCCGCGGCCCTCGCGCCCCCGGGCCGGCGGGCCCGGGGGCGGTGTGGTCAGGCGGCCAGGCCGCGCGCGTAGTTGACCTGCTGGTTGATGTGGAAGGCCGCGCCCGGGTTGCCGACCGGGATGGCGGTCGCGTGGTAGTGGCCGTGCCCCTGGACGGTCACCTGTACGTGGCCGGACGTTTTCTGCTCCTTGACCAGCAGGAACAGCAGGCCCAGGAGGCAGGTCCACCAGAAGACGAGGATCGCGGTGATGATCGCCCACGTCGGTGTGCCGCGTTCGGTACGGCTCATGTCGGTGACCGTCCACACCGTTCCCCTGATGGGAAAGCGCCCGGCCGGGGTGATCACCGTGCTCTGGGAGATGGCGATGTCGCCGATGGTGGCGAGAGGTGTCTCGCCGGGGGCCGGGTATCCGGCGTCGGCGGGCTGGTAGCCGCCGGTGCCGTAGGGCTGGAGTGCGCCGCCGTGGTGCTGCTCGGGGGGAAGGCCCCATCCGGGGGTCTGGCCGCCGGGCTGCTGCCAGGGCTCGCCCCGGCCCGAGGGGGATTCGGGGTGCTGGTTCATGCGCCGATTGTGTCAAAGAGCCCAGAGCTGTAGGGCGGGACCGGTCGAATGGTCCACGTGCCCTTCCAGATGGGCCGGGTGCGGCGCCGGAGTCGTGGCCGGATGTGGCCAACGACGACTCCTCGTGTCGGCGCTGGTGCGGGTAGTGCCGGTGCGATCGCGGCTGGATGTGGCGCTCGTCACTTCAAACCGACGGATGGTCCGGCGGCCGGTTCCCGGCCGGACGGCAAACATGAAACTCTTTCGCACTTTGCCTACCCGTGCGTAGCATTCCGCTGATCCATCGCCCGCACCCCCCAGGTGGTGAAGCACGTGAGATCCCCGTACCCCCAACGGCTCCGCACGGGTGCCGCAGGTGCCGCGCTGCTCGTGGCCGCGGCCACCGCGGCCGCGCTCCCGAGCACACCCGCGGCCGCCGACCCCCCGCCCGACTACTGCGCCCCCAACGGCTGCCACGACATCGTCCCCCCGGGCCAGAACGGCAGCGCCACTCTGGCCGAGATCCTCGGCCACCAGATCTTCGGGACCCGCCCCCAGCACTCCTCCAGTCAGCTCGACATGTACGACGACCTCGTGCACCACTACGACGGCCTCACCGAGGAGGGCCTGGACGACTTCTTCCTCGACGCCGGGTTCGGCGTCGACTCCGACGACGTGGGCCGGGAGTACCAGCCGCGCCAGGACGTCACCATCACCCGCGACAAGGGCCACGGCATCCCGCACATCGAGGGCACCACGCGCGAGGGCACCATGTACGGCGCCGGCTACGCCGCCGCCGAGGACCGCCTCTTCCTCATGGACGTGCTCCGCCGCGTCGGCCGGGGCGAGCTCACCCCCTTCGCCGGCGGCGCCGGGGGCAACCGGGCCCTGGAACAGGACCTCTGGCGGACCGCTCCCTACACCGAGGAGGACAAGCAGGCGCAGATCGACCGCGTCGCCGGGGCCGGCGAGCGCGGGGCCCAGGCCCTGGCCGACGTCGACGCCTACCTGGAGGGCGTCAACGCCTACATCGAGGAGGCCGACGGGAACCGCACCTTCCCCGGCGAGTACGTCCTGACCGGCCACAAGGACGCCATCACCAACGCCGGCGACATCGAGCCCTTCACCCCCACCGACGTGGTCGGTATCGCCGCCATGGTCGGCGGCATCTTCGGCGGGGGCGGAGGCGGGGAGGTCCGCGCCGCCGTCGTGCGCGCCAACTTCCTGGACCGCTACGGCGCGGAGGAGGGCGCGGAGCTCTACGCCGCCTGGCGCACGGAGAACGATCCCGAGGCCGTGGTCAGCGTCGACGGGGAGTTCCCCTACGCCCAGACCCCCGACGACCCCGTCGGCGAGGTCGTCCCCGACCCCGGCTCGGTCGAGCCCTACGGCATCGTCCACGACGAACACGGTTCCGCGGCCGACGAGGTGACGGCCGCACCCCTGGCCGCCGCCGTCGAGGAGCCGGCCGCGCCGGACGACCCGGCCGAGCCGCCCACCCTGGACGACCTCAGCGCCGCCGACCAGGAAGAAGTCGACCAGATGGTGGAGGAGGGCGACCTGTCGGAGGCCGAGGGCCTGTTCAACGACGGTGTCCTGCCCGACGGCTTCCTCGACCCCCGCGGCATGTCCAACGCCCTCCTGGTCTCCGGTGAGCACACCGAGAGCGGCAACCCCGTCGCCGTCATGGGTCCGCAGACCGGCTACTTCTCACCCCAGCTGCTCATGCTCCAGGAGCTCCAGGGCCCGGGCATCAGCGCCCGGGGCGCGTCGTTCGCCGGCGTGAGCTTCTACGTCCAGATGGGCCGCGGTGTCGACTACGCCTGGAGTGCCACCTCGGCCGGCCAGGACCTCACCGACACCTTCGCCGTCGACCTGTGCGAGACCGACGGCTCGGCCCCTTCCACCGACTCGCGTGCCTACGTCGACTCCTCCGGTGAGTGCGTCGCCTTCGAGGAGCTCAGCGTCACCAACGAGTGGTCGCCCACCGTCGCCGACCAGACCCCGGCCGGCGGATACACGCTGACCTCCCTGCGCTCCGAGTTCGGCCTCGTGGAGTCCTTCGCCACCGTCGACGGGACCCCCGTGGCGTTCACCTCGCTGCGCTCCACCTACCGGCACGAGGTCGACTCCATCATCGGCTTCCAAAGGTTCAACGACCCGGGCGAGATCACCTCGGCCGCGTCGTTCCAGGACGCGGCCCACGACATCGGCTACGCCTTCAACTGGCACTACGTCGACGACGAGGACATCGCCTTCGTGAACTCCGGCGCCAACCCGGTCCGGGTCGAGGGCACCAACCCCACGATGCCCATCGACGCCTACGCGGATGCGGGCTGGTCGGGCTGGGACCCCGAGACCAACGACGCCGACCTGCACCCGAAGGAGGACCACCCGCGGGCCGTCAACCCCGACTACATCGTCAACTGGAACAACAAGCCCGCACGGGGCTACACCTCCGGCTGGTCCACCGGCTCGGTCCACCGGGGCGACCTGCTCGACTCCCGGGTGTCCGCGCTGGTCGAGGACGGGCACGCGTTCACCACGGCCTCCCTGACCCAGGTGATGATGGAGGCCGGGACGGCCGACCTGCGTGCCCAGGAGGTCCTGCCGCGGCTGCTGGAGGTGATCGACGCCCAGGAGGTGGAGGACCCCGACCTGGCCGCGACCGTGGCGGAGCTGCGGGCCTGGCAGGAGGCCGGATCGCTGCGCCGCGAGCCCCAGCGCGACGCCGGGTACTACGAACACGCCGACGCCATCCGGGTGATGGACGCGTGGTGGCCGGCGCTGGTGCGCGCCCAGTTCGAGCCGGGGCTCGGCGAGGACCTGTACGCCGCGCTGACCCGCGCGGTCCAGGTGGACGAGTCGCCCTCGGGCGCGATCGGCGGCGGTGAGGCCGGGAGCGTCAACCAGGCGCAGCCGCACCGGGGCTCGGCCTTCCAGTACGGCTGGTGGTCCTACGTCGACAAGGACCTGCGCGCGGTGCTCGGCGAGGACGTCCAAGGCCCGCTGGGTGGAGAGGCCTACTGCGGGGAGGGCGATCCGGACGGGTGCCGGACGGTCCTGCTGGACAGTCTGGCCGAGGCCGCCGCGGTCCCCGCGGGCGAGGTCTACCCGGGCGACGAGCACTGCTCGGCCGGTGACCAGGTCTGCGCGGACGCGGTGGTCCACCAGGCGGTGGGCGGGATCGGCATGTGGCCGATCGCGTGGCAGAACCGTCCCACCTACCAGATGGTCTACCAGTTCTCCGGCGGGCGCTAGCGGCGGTGGGTCCGTGGCCGGGTCCTGCCGGGACCCGGCCACGGTCGGGCCCCGTCCCAGGCCCTTGGGCGGGTCCGCTCCGGTCTCCGCCTCCTCCCGCCCTTGCTCCCGCCTCTGCCCCCGCCTCCGTCCCCGGACCGGAGGCGGGGGCGGGTTCCGTGCGACTCGCGCGGAGGATGTCCCCGGTGAGGCTTCGGAGGCGGATCACGAGAGCGCACGGGATTCACGTGCTTCGGCGGGCCTGTGTGGGTAGCGTAAGGAATACCCGATACGTAGCGGGAGGGCCCAAGGACAATGCCCGCGTGGCTGATCTGGATCATTCTGGCCGTCGCCCTCGGAGTCGCCGAGGCGCTGACGCTGACGTTCGTGTTGGGTCTCGTCGCGGTGGCCGCACTGGTCGCCGGACTCCTCGGCGCCATCGGCCTGCCCGTGGTCGTTCAGATCATCGGCTTCGCGGCCACGTCCGCCGCGGGCATCATCCTCGTGCGGCCCATCATGCAGCGGCAGATGCGCAGGGAGCCCGACGCGCGTTCGGGAACCGCCGCGCTCATCGGCCGATCCGGGGTCGTGCTCCAGGAGGTCGACGGGGACAGGGGCCTGATCAAGCTCTCCGGAGAGGAGTGGTCGGCACGGTGTATCGACGAGGACCTCGTGATCCCGATCGGCGCACACGTCGACGTCATGGAGATCGACGGGGCCACCGCGGTGGTCTACCCGCGTGAGGCCCTGCCCGAGTCCCACACTCCCGAGTCATAGCCACGAGCTCTAGGCCAGGTGCCCGACATGATCGATCCGGCTATCCCTCTCATCATCCTCGCCGTCCTGTTCGTCGCGATCGCGCTGTCAGCGATCCGGATCGTTCCTCAGGCGAGGGCGTACAACATCGAGCGGTTCGGCCGCTACACCAGGACGCTCAATCCCGGTCTGAACTTCATCATCCCGGGTGTCGACCGGGTCAACACCAAGTTCGACCTCCGTGAGCACGTCTTCACCTCCCGGCCGCAGCCGGTCATCACCGAGGACAACCTGGTGGTCAACATAGACACCGTCCTCTACTACCAGATCACCCAGCCCAAGGCCGCCGCCTACGAGGTCGCCAACTTCCTCCAGGCCATCGACCAGCTCACCGTCACCACCCTGCGCAACGTCATCGGCTCCATGGACCTGGAGAAGACCCTGACCTCCCGGGAGGAGATCAACACCCGGCTGCGCGGCGTGCTCGACGACACCACCGGCAAGTGGGGCATCCGCGTCAACCGTGTGGAGATCAAGGCCATCGACCCGCCGCCGACCATCAAGGAGGCGATGGAGAAGCAGATGCGGGCCGACCGTGACAAGCGGGCGGCGATCCTGCACGCCGAGGGTGAGCGCCAGGCCCGGATCCTCAAGGCCGAGGGCGCGCGCCAGCAGGCGATCCTGGAGGCCCAGGGTGACCAGCAGGCCGCGATCCTGCGGGCCGACGGTGAGGCCAAGGCCGTGGAGCGCGTCTTCCAGGCCGTGCACGCCAACAACGCCGACGCCAAACTCCTCGCGTACAAGTACCTGGAGACCCTGCCCAGCCTGGCCCAGGGCGAGGGCAACACGTTCTGGGTCATCCCCGGTGAGCTCACCGAGGCGGTCAAGAACGTCTCCCACGCCTTCGCCGGGGACGCCGCCCAGGCCGGCCCGTCCACCGAGAAGGACGGCCGGGAGAAGGCCGAGCGCGGCCCGGCCGAGATCACGGGAGCGGACCCGGCGCAGTCCGCGTCGGCCCAGGCCGCCGTGGACGCGGCGGAGCAGGCCGAGAAGGCGGTCGCCGACGCCCGCGACGACGTGCGCAGAGCCGGGGCCAGGGCGGCATCGATGCCCGAGCCGCGGGAGGAGCCCTGAACACGGGCGCCTCCGAACGGGCCTGACGGAACCTCGGGGGCCGGGCTCCGACAACCTCGACCCCGAGGACCCCGAGGACCCCGAGGACCCGATGGGCTGATGGGCCTGAGGGCCCCGTTGATGGCGAGGCCGACCGGGCGCCGGGCGCCCGGTCGACCCATGTCGGCATCAGGTCAGCAGCAGCTTGCCCGTCGTGCGCCGTGCGGCGAGGTCGGCGTGGGCCCGGCCGGCGTCGGCCAGCGGGTACGGTCCGCCGATCCGCACGTCCAGGCGCCCCGCTTCCAACAGGGAGAACAGGTCCCGGCACCGGCCCAGGAGCTCCTCGCGGTCGGCGACGAAGTAGGCCAGTGAGGGCCGGGCGAGGTAGACCGACCCCGCCGCGTTGAGCCGCTGCGGGTCCACGGGCTCCACCGCGCCGCTGGCCTGGCCGAACAGCGCGAGCATGCCGCGCGGGCGCAGCGACGCCAGACTCGCGTCGAAGGTGTCGCGGCCGACGCCGTCGTACACCGCGGCCACACCCTCGCCGCCGGTCAGGTCGCGGACCGACTCGGCGACCGGGCTCTCGGTGTAGCGGATGACCTCGTCCGCGCCCGCCGCGCGGGCCACGCGCTCCTTCTCCTCCGTGGACACGGTGCCGATCACGCGTGCCCCGCGCTCCTTGGCGAGCTGGGTGATGAGCAGACCCGTCCCGCCGGCGGCCGCGTGCACCAGGACCGTGTCGCCCTCGGCGACCGGGTGCACCGAGTGCGTGAGGTAGTGCGCCGTCAGGCCCTGCAGGAACAGGGCCGCCGCCTGGTCGGCGGAGACACCGTCCGGCAGCGGCACGAGCAGGCCCGCCTCGACCACGGCACGGTCGGCGTACCCGCCGGGGGCCATCGCCCAGCCGACCCGCTGGCCCACCGACAGGTCGGTGACGCCCTCGCCCACGGCGGCGACCACACCCGCGGCCTCCATACCCGGAACGAAGGGGAGGGGGACGCTGTACGCCCCGCTGCGCTGGTAGATGTCGATGAAGTTGACCCCGCGCGACTCCACGTCCACGAGGGCCTCGCCGGGGCCGGGGGTCGGATCGGGTCTCTCCGTCAGCCGCAGGACCTCGGGTCCGCCGTGTTCCTCGATGACGATGGCGCGCATGGTCCACCTCTCCTCGTCTGGTCCGTCTCCCGCATCATGGCAGCACGGACCGGCCCCCTGACAGCACGGACGGGTCCAGGCGTCCCACACGGGTGGGCGTCCGTGCCGGGAACGCGGTCCGCCCTACTCCTCCACCACGATCTCGTGGACGGAGAACGCCGTGTAGAGCACTCCCAGGGGGTCGTTGCCCGGGCCCGGCCGTGTGACCAGGCCGACACGGCGGCGGTCCTCGGGGTCCTCGGCGTCTTCGGGCAGGGGCTCGGGGTCCGTGGTCGTCAGGACGTGCTCGCCGTTGACCCACATGGACAGCTCCATCACCGCGTCGCCCTCACCTTCCTCCCGCAGCGCGCACGAGAGGGTGACGGTGTTGGTGGGGACGGACTCGACGTCGAAGTCGTAGGGGCCGCCGCTCGTGCCGTCGCCGGACTCGCTGCGCGCCGACGCGTCGAAGAGGGGGTAGGCCTCGTACGCGGGGACCTCGTTGGTCCGGGAGAGGGTGCGGTCCCCCTCGCCCTCGTGCATCCGGTGGATCTCGGCGCGCTCGCCGTCGTAGCGCAGCAGCGCCTCGTACTGGCTGCGGTACTCCTCGCCGTCGTTGTCCCAGCAGCGCACGCCCAGTGTCGCCTGCTCGGGTCCTTCGGCCGCGTACGCGGTGGTGCTCACCAGCACCTGGTCGGGCAGGGGGTCGTCGCGCTCCAGGGGCACGATCGTCCCCCGGCTCTCGCCGTCCTCGGGGTCGAGCGTCATCACGACGCCGCTCTGCTCGGCCCAGTAGCCGTCCTGCTCCCCGGCCTCGAAGGCGCTGTTGGTCCAGCCGGGATCGGTGGTGAAGTCGGTGTTGTAGATGGAGACGGTGTTCTCCGGTATCGGCGTGTCCCTGTTCATCCAGAACACCGTGCCCGCGCCCGCCACCAGGACGACGGCGCCCACGGCCCCGCCGATCACCGTGAGTCTCCTGCGTGCTCCGCCGCTCCCGGGCGGTGTCCCGTCGCCGGTGCCGTTCGGCCGTCCCGGGCCGCCGGGTCCGCCCGGACCCGCGTAGGCGGCGAATCCGGCCTGCCCGTGCGGAGGAGACTGGTGTCCGTACACCTGCCCGCCCGGGTGGCCGCCCGAGGGGCCGTAGTGCGCCGGTCCGCCGTAGGGGCCGGGGTATCCGCGCCCCGGGGGCGGATGGCCGCCCTGGCCCGGGGGCTGTTGGGCCCCCGACGGGGGCCGGCCCTGAACGGGCTGTTGGACGTGCGGAACCGCGGCGAGCGCGGGGGCCGCGGCACCGGGCTGCTCCTGTGCGGGCTGGATCCGGGTCGGCCGCTCGTGCGGCTGCCGCGCCCGGGTGTCCTGACCGCTGGCGGGCGTGGGCGCTTCGGGCGGTGTCGGCCCTGCCGCCTGACCGTCGGGAGCGCCCGACCGGCCCGCGGACGGCTCCGGGAACGGTTCCGCCCCGGACCGGTCCGCCTCGGACGCCCCGGGCTGGGACCGTTCCGGTTCGCGGTCCCGCGCCGCCGTCTCGGGCGGAGTGCCGGGCACGGGAGCGGAGGACGGCGGTGCCCACGAGGTCGTGATGGTGCGGCGCACCTCGGCCTCCGCCGGGTCCTGCTGACCGACCAGCCGGTCGAGGATCTGCTGGGAGCTCGGACGGTTCCCCGGCTCCTTGTCCAACGCGGAGGAGACCAGGTCGTACAGGCTCGGGTCCAGACCGTCGAGCCGGGGCGGCGCCGAGGAGATGTTGTGCAGGACGGCGGGCACGGTGGCGGCGTCGAAGGGCGCGGCGCCGGTCCCGGCGAAGACGATCAGACAGCCCCAGGCGAAGATGTCGGCCGCGGGGGTGGGCTGTCGGCCCATGATGAGCTCGGGCGCCGTGTAGGAGGGGGTGCCCATGAGCTGGCTGGAGCGGGTGACCGCGCCCCCGGTGCCGTCCAGGGCGCGGGCGATGCCGAAGTCGATGACCTTCGGGCCGACCGGGGAGAGCAGGACGTTGGCGGGCTTGAGGTCCCGGTGGATCACCCCCGAGCCGTGGATGGCGGTGAGGGCGGCGGCCACGCCCAGCGCCAGGCTCTCCAGAGTCCCTCCGGCCATGACGCCGTCCGCGCGGACGGCCTCGTCGAGATTGGGGCCGGGCACGTACTCCGAGACGATGTAGAGGGGATCGCCGTCCAGGCGCGCGTCGATCACGCCGGCGGTGGAGAAGCGGGCCACGCGGCGTGCGGACTCGACCTCGCGGGCGAAGCGTCGACAGAAGGCCTCGTCGTCGGCCAGGTCGGGGTGGATGAGCTTGACGGCCACGGTCCGCTCGGCGGAGTCCCTGGCGAGGTAGACGGTGCCCATGCCGCCCCGGCCGAGGCGGCTGACGATGCGGTAGCCGTCGAGTTCGCGCGGGTCCCCCGCGCGCAGGGGCTTGCCGCTCTGGTGGCCGTTCGACGTCACAGGTGGGGTCCCTCGTATGGATCGTGTGATGCGCGGCTAACAGCGTACCGAGGACGACACGCCGTCTCGCTTCTGGTCTGGTGGGGCGGGGCGGGTGGTCAGCCGGTCAGGATCGCGTCCCGGGGGGAGTCCTCGAGGGGGACGGCGACGGGCCGGGCGACGGCCCCGTCGTCCAGGGCTCGGGCCCGGCAGCCGTCCGACCCCCGGCAGCCCTCCACCCCCGCTCGCCGCCGGCCCGCTCCGGGCGGGGCGGTCGCGGTGGCCTGGAGCTGTTCGACATCTGAGGGCCTCGTCGGTGGTGGGGTGCGGCCCAGCGTACGGACCGAGACGGACGCCCGGGGGCTCGGGGAGGCCGCGGGCGGATCACCAGTGGTGATGCCGCGTGCGCGGAAACGGTTCCAAGCGCACTCCGATTTCGCTAGGGTTAGAACACATGTTCGAACGCTACGGCGAACTTCCCCACGAGCAGTGTCCCGGCGGTGTGCGCCGGGTGCGGGAGTCGGTCGGTGTCGAGGGGAAGCGGGGAAGCGTCGTGGGACGGTACTACGGGGCGTCGGTCTCGGTCGTGGAGGACCAGGGGCGCCCGCTGCGCTTCACGTGGAACGGCAGGGTCTACGGCGTGCGCCGGATCATCGACCACTGGGTCACACTGCGGATGGACTGGACACCGACGGTCGAGCCCCAGGTGCCCGAGCGCCGGCACTGGCGGGTGGAGGCGGGCGCTCTGGAGGCACAGGGCGTGTACGAACTGCTGCACGACACCGTGTCCGACCAGTGGCTGCTCTCCCGTGTGTGGGACTGAGCGGCCTCAGAGCAGGTCGGCGGGCAGCAGGCTGTACACGGCCAGGTGGGTGCGGCCCTCGTGCAGCGGCATCGCGTTGCGTTCGACGCCCTCGGGGGAGAAGCCGGCCCTGACGGCCACGCGGCGCGAGGCCGTGTTGCCGACGGCGGCCTTCAACTCCACGCGCTGGAAGCCCTGGTCGACGGCCCAGCGGGAGACGGCCACGGCCGCCTCGGTCGCGTATCCCCGGCCCCGTGCCCAGGGCGAGACGGCGTAGCCGATCTCGGTGATCATCGCGGGCCACTGCGTGCGCAGCAGGCCGAAGGCGCCCACCAGGCGGCCGGACTCGCGCTCCACGGCCGCCCACTGCTGCCCGTCGCCGCTCGTCCGCAGCGCGGGCGCGGCCTCACGGCACCAGTGCTCGGCGATCTCGCGGGTGTAGGGGACACCCGGTGCGGGGAGGGGGACCCACCGCTGCACGGCCGGGTCGGAGTAGGTGCGGAACACGTCGTCGATGTCGGCTTCGACGAACGCGCGCAGCCGCAGCCGTTCCGTCTCCAGGATCACGGACGGCATCATCGGTCTGGTCTGGGTGTCGGTCACGCTGGAGGTCTCCCGGAACGGCGGTGGGCTGCGCTCACGATACGCGGGCGGGCCCGGTGACCTGGCACGGGGCCGTCCCGCCGCCGTCGGTGCCGTGACCACCGCCGCACGGGCGACCGGCCGCGTGCCCCCGATGACGTTCGGTCGTGCCCCCGTGTCTGGTCGGCGTAGGCGTGTGGGCTGTGTGGGGTGGGATGGGCTAGTGTGCCCTCGTTTCGAGGGGGAGTGTGGACATGGGCTACGACCTGCGGCATCACGGCGACGCCGAGACCGGCGGCGGACTGCTGGACTTCGCCGTGAACGTGCGCGGGACCGCGCCTCCGGCGTGGCTGGGCCGCCGCCTCGCCGACTCCCTGGCGCACCTGGGCGCCTACCCGGACCAGAGCGCGGCTCGGGCGGCGGTCGCCCGGCGCCACGATCGGGATCCCGCCGAGGTACTGCTCACCGCGGGCGCCGCCGAGGCGTTCGTCCTGCTGGCGCGCGCCCTGGATCCGGTCCGGGCGGTGGTCGTGCACCCCCAGTTCACCGAGCCCGAGGCCGCCCTGCGCGCAGCCGGGCACAGCGTCGACCGGGTCGTGCTCGACCCCGACTTCACCCTCGACCCGGCCCTGGTCCCCGACGACGCCGACCTCGTCGTCCTGGGCAACCCCACCAACCCCACGTCCGTGCTGCACCCGGCCCGGACCCTGGCCGCCCTGGCCCGCCCCGGGCGGGTGCTCGTGGTCGACGAGGCGTTCGCCGACTGCGTCCCGGGCGAGCCCGAGTCCCTGGCCGGGCGTCGCGACCTGCCGGGACTGGTGGTGGTCCGCAGCCTCACCAAGACGTGGTCGCTGGCGGGCCTGCGCGCCGGATACCTGCTCGCCGAACCCGCGCTGGCCGCGCGCCTGGCCGCGGCCCAGCCCCTGTGGCCCGTCTCCTCCCCGGCGCTGGCCGCGATCGAGGCCTGCTGCTCCCCCCGCGCGGTCGCCGAGGCCGACGCCTGGGCGGCGCGGCTGGAGGAGCGGCGCCGGGACCTGGCCGCTGTGCTCGAGGCCGCGGGGCTGCACGTACTTCCCGGTGCGCGGGGGTCGTTCCTCCTGGTCAGAGCACCCGAAGCGGATCGGCTGCGCGAGCGCCTGCGCGATCGGGGCGTGGCCGTTCGGCGGGGCGACACCTTTCCCGGGCTGGGGCCGGAGTGGCTCAGGGTGGCCGTGCGGGAACCGAGTACCCACCGCGTACTGGGGCGAACTCTGGCACAGTTGGTGGTGACTTGAGGCGCTCGGCGACCGTGCCGGGCCCGGTTGTCCGGGGTCTGGGGGGACCCGTGCGGATGGGATGAACGCCGCACACTACGCTTACCGGTCTCTAGACGGATCAAGCGGACTACGGGCAGTCGACACACCTCCACGGGGAGCGATCATGACCAACGATGACCGCGAGGACGCCCGGCGCGGCGAGCCCGCGCCGACGGCCGACTCCGGCCTCGGCGGGCTGCTCGACGGCCTGCCGGAGAGCGGCCGCGGCACGCGGGCACAGCGCCCGCGCGCGTCGGCCGGACCCGCCAACCCGTTCCGCCGACCGCCCACGGCACCGGCCGAACCCGCGCCGACGGCGACGCCCCACCCCGAGCCCCGGACCGCGCCGACCCGCCTGCCCCGGGCCGAGGATCCCGCGTCGGCACCGGACCGCACCGAGCCCGAGCCCGAGCCCGAGCCGGAGCCGGAAACCGAACCCGGAGCCGCGTCCGCCGGTGAACCCGACGCCGCCGCGCCGACGGCGACCGACCACCGCCCCAACGTCATCCCCTTCCGCGGCGGCGAACGCGAGCCGGAGACCCGGACGGCCGAGCCCGCCGAGGGCCGTCACCCCGCCACCGCGCGCACCAGCGCCGAACGGACGCCACCACCGTCCGACACAGCCCCCGAGCCCGCGCGGACCCGCGCCGTGGCACCCGAGCCGGAACAGAGCATGTACGCACACGAAGCAGCCGCGCCCGTCGAGGAACCGGACCGCACCGGACCGCAGAGCCACACCGGCCCCCGGGCGGTTCCCGCCGACCAGGCGCAGACCACCACGTCCCCCGCCGACGACCGGCCGGCCCCGTTCGACGACCGGGCCGGACACGCCTTCGACGACGCCGAACGCGACGCCGTCTACCGCGCCATCCGCGAACGGCGCGACGTCCGTGTCGGATTCCGGCCCGACCCGGTGCCGGACGACGTCCTCACGCGCGTTCTGCAGGCGGCCCACCAGGCGCCCAGCGTCGGACACGTCCAGCCCTGGGACTTCCTGGTCATCGAGGCCCCCGACCTGCGCTCCCGCGTGCGCGACCTCGCCCAGGCCGAGCGGGACGACCACACGCGCGCCATGCCCAGCGTCCGCGCCCGGGCGTTCTCCGGGCTCAAGGTCGAGGCGATCCTCGACTCCCCCCTCAACATCGCCGTCACCGTCGACCCCACCCGCGGCGGCCGCCACGGCCAGGGCCGCCACGCCCAGCCGGCCAGCGCCGCCTACGCCGCGGCCCTGGCGGTGGAGAACCTGTGGCTCGCCGCCCGCGCCGAGGGGCTGGGCGTGGGGTGGGTCGGCTTCGTCGACGAGCGGGACGTCGCCGACGCCCTCGAACTCCCCTCCCACCTCGACGTCGTCGCCTACCTCTGCGTCGGCTACGTCGAGCAGTTCCCCACCGAGCCCGAACTCAGCCTCGCGGGCTGGGCCAAGGGGCGTCCCCTGTCCTGGGCGGTCCACCGCGACCGGTACGGTCACCGCGGTCTACCCGGCCAGGAGCCCACAAGCCTGCTGGAGGAGACCATCACCACCATCGGAGGCCTGAACCCCCGTGCCGTGGAGGAGGCGAGGGACCGCCAGAACCGGATGACCAAGCCGCCGGGCTCCCTCGGGGTCCTGGAGGAGGTCTCGGTGCAGCTGGCCGGGCTCGCCGAGGAGTGCCCCCCGCCCATCCCCGAACCCGCCGCCGTCGCCGTCTTCGCCGGTGACCACGGCGTCCACGCGCAGGGGGTGACCGCCTGGCCCCAGGAGGTCACCGCGCAGATGGTGCAGAACTTCCTGGACGGCGGCGCGGTCGTCAACGCCTTCGCCGAGCAGGTCGGCGCGGAGGTCACCGTGGTCGACGTCGGCGTGGTGGGCGACCTGCCCCGCGCCGCCGGACTGCTCCCCCGCAAGGTCGCGCGCGGCACCGCCGACTTCACCCAGGGCCCGGCGATGACCCGCGCCCAGGCCCTCCAGGCCCTGGAAGGCGGCATCGAGGTCGCCCGCGACCTCGTCTCGGCGGGCAACCGCTGCCTGATCACCGGGGACATGGGCATCGCCAACACCACGCCGGCGGCCACGCTCGTGTGCGCCCTGACCGGCGCGGACCCGGCCCGGGCCACCGGCCGCGGGACCGGCGTGGACGACGCCATGCACGAGCACAAGGTGGAGGTCGTGCGGCGCGCCCTGGCCGCCAACCCCGTGGACCGCTCCGACCCCATCGGTGTCCTGGCCGCCCTGGGGGGCCTGGAGCACGCCGCTCTGGCCGGGTTCGTGCTCGGCGGCGCCGCCCTGCGGGTGCCCGTGCTGCTGGACGGCGTCATCGCCGGAGCGGCCGCCCTGGTCGCGTCGGCGATCTCGCCCGAGTCCATGTCCGCCTGCTTCGCGGGCCACCGTTCCAGCGAGCCCGGGCACACGCTCGCACTCGAACACCTGGGGCTGCGCCCCCTGGTCGACCTGGAGATGCGGCTGGGCGAGGGCTCGGGCGCCCTGCTGGCGCTGCCGCTCCTGCAGGGGTCGGCCCGCGCGCTGCGCAACGTCGCCACCTTCGACGACGCGGGCGTGTCCACCGTCCACTGACGGCCGGAGCGACGGATCGCCCGCGCCCGCCCGTACCCGCCCGACTCCACGCGGGTGCGGGCGGGGTCACACTCACGGCGTTGATCCGTTTACGCGTCCGTAATAGCGCTTTGACAAGCTAATTTGGAGCAATCGCCGAACATCGCCGGCGGCGCGGCGGACCCCACCGCCGCGCACCCCGCCGTCGCCGCCGGGGAGCCGGCAGGGACGACCGAAGGGGCGCGAACCATGACCTATCTCCTCGGTCTGCGCATGCAGGGCCGCGACGTCCTCGTCGTCGGCGGGGGCAGAGTCGCCCAGCGCCGGGTTCCGGTACTGGTGGAGGCGGGTGCGCGCGTCACCCTCATCTCCCCGGCCGTCTCCGCCGCACTGGAGGACCTGGCCGCCGCGGGGCACATCACCTGGTCGCGCCGTACCTTCGCGTCCGGCGACGTCGCAGGGGAAGGGGCGCCCGCCTACTGGCTCGTGCACGCGGCCACCGACGACCCCGGGGTCAACGCGGCCGTGGCCGCCGAGGCCGAGGACGCCCGTGTGTGGTGCGTGCGCGCCGACGACCGGCACTCCTCCTCGGCCTGGACGCCCGCCAGCGGAAACATCGGCGACATCACCGTCGGTGTCGTCGCCTCCGGCGACCCCCGCCGATCCGCCGGTCTGCGGGACGCCATCGCCGACGGGCTGGCCGACGGCACCCTCGACGCCCGGCGCGGACGCGAGCGGCTCACGGGCGTGGCCCTCGTCGGCGGCGGCCCGGGTGATCCCGGTCTGATCACGGTTCGGGGACAACAACTGCTGTCCCAGGCCGACGTCGTGGTCGTCGACCGGCTCGCGCCGACCTCCCTGCTCGACCGTCTGGCCGCCGACGTCGAGGTCGTCGACGCCGCCAAGATCCCCTACGGCCGGTCCATGACGCAGGAGGACATCAACGCCGTCCTCGTCGACCGGGCACGGCAGGGCAAGTTCGTGGTGCGGCTCAAGGGCGGCGACTCCTTCCTCTTCGGACGCGGCGGAGAGGAGGCGGCCGCCTGCGCCGCGGCCGGTGTCCCGGTCATCGCCGTGCCCGGCGTGACCAGCGCGCTGGCGGCTCCCGCCAGCGCCGGGATCCCCGCCACCCACCGGGGCGTGGCCCAGGACGTGCACATCGTCTCGGCCCACGTGGCGCCCGACGACGAGCGCTCCACCGTCGACTGGAAGGGCCTGGCCACGGCCGGGGGCACCGTGGTGGCGCTCATGGGAGTGGAGCGCATCGAGGCGATCTGCGACGCCCTCATCGCCCACGGCCGTTCGCGGGACACCCCCGTCGCCGTGGTCCAGGAGGCCACACTGCCGGGGCAGCGAACCGTGACGGGTACGCTTGCGGGCATCGCTTCCGCGGTGCGATCGGCCAACGTTCGGCCCCCGGCGGTGGTGATCATCGGAGAAGTGGTCAAAACAGCGCGGGATCTTGACATACTGCACACGGGAACCCAGTTCGAGATCCATCGACAGGTGACCGGGCGCGATCTCCAGTGAGACCTCAGCCGGCGGTGTTCGTCGCCCGGACCGGCGGGGACCGTCAGCAGCGTTGAGGAGGGCAGACCGACATGACCCGGCCGTCGGCCGCACCGGACACCTCCGGTTCCGGTGCCCCGGACCGGTTCGCAACCGGACCGGACGCCACCTCTGACCAGACCGACCAGGGCTACGTACCGATGCCCTCCGCGGGCAGCGGGGACGCTGCCCGGGGCGGGGGGTCCCACCAGCCGGGCCGGCCCGCCGAGACGGACCCGGCCACACACCGGGGGCCCGCCCCCGACGAACGCCGGTTCGAGCAGATCCTGGAGTCCCTGCGCGGCCACGTCCGCGACCTGGAGTTCTCGGACGGGCTCCCCGGCGCCGAAGAGGGGCGCGCCCTGCGGGCGGACGTCCTCGCCCAGCTGTCCGACTACGTCCTTCCGCGCGTGCGCCGCCCCGACATCCCGCTGCTCATCGCGGTCGCCGGGTCCACTGGCGCGGGGAAGTCCACCCTGGTCAACAGCCTCGTGGGCGAGCAGGTCACCACCACCGGCGTACGCCGCCCCACCACCAACAGCCCGGTGCTGGCCTGCAACCCCGCCGACGTCGACTGGTTCAGCGAGGCCTCCTTCATCCCCACCCTGCCCCGCGTGCGCCAGCAGGGCCTGGCCATGCCCGGCAAGGACGGCATGCTCGTGCTCGCCGCCAGCGAGGCCATGCCCCCCGGGGTGGCCCTGCTGGACACGCCCGACGTCGACTCCGCCGTCGCGGCCCACCACGAGTTCGCGGCCAAGTTCCTCGACGCCGCCGACCTGTGGGTGTTCGTCACCACCAGCACCCGCTACGCCGACGCCCGCGTCTGGGAGTTCCTCCAGGTCGCACGGGACCGGGACACCTCGTTGGCCGTGGTCCTGTCCCGCGTGCCGCGCAAGGGCCGCCGTCAGCTGCTCGACCACTTCGGCGCCATGCTGGAGGCCAACGGCCTGGGCAACGCGGCCCGTTTCGCCATCCCCGAGACCGACCAGATCCGCGGGGAGCGCTTCACCTCCAACGTCGCCGACCACATCCGCGAGTTCCTCGCCGACGTGGCGGGGGAGGCCGACCAGCGCGACCGCGTCTCGCGCCGCACGTTCGTCGGCGTCATCGACAGCTTCCGCTCCCGGGTGCCCGAACTCGCGCGCCAGGTGGAGACCCAGATCGAGGCCGGGCGCGCGCTCGGCGCCGCCATCGACGACGCCTACGCCACCGCGGGCCGCCGCATCGACACCGGACTGAACGACGGGTCCCTGTTGCGGGGCTCGTTGAGCGCCCGCTGGCAGGAGGTCGCCGCCAGCGGCGACCTCGCCAAGAGCCTGCGCATGCGCGGCAAGCGCGGCCGCAAGGCCCGCAGCGAGCAGGCCGAACGCGGCCAGCGGGTGGCCTCCCTGGAACGGGCCGTGCGCGACGCCCTGGAGGCCCTGGTGGTCTCCTCGTGCGAGCGCGCCGCCGACCAGGTGGAACAGTCCTGGCGCGCGGTCAGCGGCGGCTCCGCGCTCGTCGAGCGCGCACGGGAGCGGCCGACGGCCGACCTCGCCAAGCGGATCCGCAAGGAGATCGCCGAGTGGCAGGACGAGATCGCGGGGATGACCACCGCCAGCGGTGCCACCAAGCGGTCCGTCGCCCGGTTCGTCACCTTCGACCACGACATCGTCGCCCTGGTCCTGATCATCGACCTGCTCGGATACGAGCGATCCCACTCCGGAGGCGGCGCCCACGCGGCCGACACCTCCGGTCCATCCCCACAACGCCTGCTCAAGGGCTTGTTCGGTGCTCAGTCCCTGCGCAGTATGGGCGGGACCGCACGGGACAACCTGCGTCGGCGCATCCTCGGGCTGCTCGACCACGAGCGGGTGCCCTTCGACGGCGCCCTGGCGTCCGCCGCGATCCCGACCGAGGACAGTGCCGTCCAGCTCTATCAGGCCACGTACAACCTTGAGATTTCACGATGACGACTCAGTGGAACCCAGCGCAGGCCTACCGGGCACCGGACACGGCCGACCACCGGCCCGACGCCGAGGAACGCGAGAGCGGTCCGACCGGATCCGGGCCCTGGAACGAAGAGCGCCCCGACAGGGGTGAGGCGGCGTCGACCGACAGCGGTCCCTGGCGCGGCTACACCATGCCCGTGCCCGAGCACCCCGACCACGCGGACGCCGTCGGCGAGCCCGCCCACGACGGGATCTCGGGATACCCGGACCCGCAGGAGGGCGCGGCTCCCCAGACCGACCGCGGCGGGGAGCCCGCCGCGCGGGAGCCCGCCGCCGGTCGCGAGCAGCCGGAGCCCTCGCGGCGTCCCGGACGCCACGCCCGGCCCTCCTCGCGCTCGGCACGGGCGCACGCCGCCTCGGCGGACGGGGAGGCCGGGGCGTCCCGGGACGACGGTGGGCGCCAGAGCGCGGCCGAGCCCCAGGACCCGGCCGCGACGCACAGCGCGGTCACGCCTCCGGGCGCCGACGCGGACCCCGGTGCCGCGCAGGCCCCGGGCACGGCGGAACCGGGCGCGGACCGAGCCGGGGATTCCGACCACGACGACCCCGAAGGGCTCGCCGGCTGGGTGGGCAGCCTGGCCGAGGCGGCCGAGGACGCCCAGATCGCCGGGCGCACCACCGGCGCCTTCCCGATCGTGGCCTCGCCGTCGTCCGGCGGCGCCCAGCGGTCGCTGCGGGACGGCCACGCGGTCGAGGACGAGGCCGCGTCCACCGGCACCGGTCCGGGGCCACGTCGACACACCATGGCCGAGACGGTCGCCGGGGACACGGCCACCGGTCCGGCCGAGGAGGCCGCCCCGTCGGCCCCCGCACCGCTGCCGCGCCGGGTGCCCGGGCCCTCCGCCGTCTCCGGTGCCTTCCGTTCGGTGGGTCCCGACACGGCCGCCCCGTCCGAGGGCGCCGACGAGGGGAGCGGTGCCGCGGCCGAGTCCGGGGCCCGACCGGTCCGTGTGCCGGAGGAGACCGCCGGTGCCGGTGCCGCCACCGAGCGGGAGGACGAGGAGTACCGTCCCACCACCCACGACCACTGGCGGCCCACGTCGTCGATCAGCCGCGCCGAGCTGGTCGAGCGCCTGGACGCGCTGTCCACGCTGACAGAGCTCGGACAGGACGACCTGCCCGGGGAGCTGGTCGCGCGGTCCGGGCAGCTCCTCGACCACGCGGGTGCCCGGCTGCGCCTGTCCGCCGACCACACCGTCGTCGCGCTCGCCGGCGGCACCGGCAGCGGCAAGTCGTCGCTGTTCAACGCCCTGTGCGGGCTGGAACTGTCGCAGACCGGCGTCACCCGGCCCACCACCTCCAAGGCCCACGCGTGCGTGTGGGGCCACGAGGGGGCCGACGCCCTGCTGAGCTGGCTGGGCGTGCCCAACCGCTACCGGCACTCGCGCACGAGCGTCCTGGACGCCGGCAACTCCGAACTGACCGGCCTGGTCCTGCTCGACCTGCCCGACCACGACTCGGTCCGCAGCATGCACACGGCCGAGGCCGACCGCCTCATCGGCTCGGTCGACCTGCTCGTGTGGGTGCTCGACCCGCAGAAGTACGCGGACGCCGCCGTCCACCACCGCTACCTGGCCCAGATGGCGGGGCACGGCGCGGTCACCATCGCCGTCCTCAACCAGGTCGACAAGGTCGCGCCGGACGAGCTCGAGGAGCTCCTGACCGACCTGCGGCGCCTCCTGGAGTCGGAATCGGGTGTGCACCCGCGGGTGATCACCACGTCCACCATCACCGACCAGGGCATTCGCGACCTGCGCGAGTTCCTGGCCGAGACCGTGGGGGAGCGGCGCGCCCTGGTCGACCGCCTGGCCGCCGACCTCGACCAGGTGATCGAGCCCTTCGGGGAGTTCCGCGGCGACGCGCCGATCCCGGAGGGCGTCCCCGCCGACACGCGCAGGCGCATCGAGATCGGTCTGGCCGACGCCGCGGGCGTCTCCGCGGTCGCCGACGTCGTCGAGACCAACGACGTCAGGCGCGGCAAGCGCCAGGTCGGCTGGCCGGTGGCACGGCACTCGGCGAGGCTGCGCAAGGATCCGCTGGCCGCGGTCCAGCTCGATTTCCTGCGCCGCGACGGCGAACAGGACGTGAGCGGCCCCGTCGACGCGCACGAGGCCGAACTGGAGACCGTGCTGGGCGAGGCGGCCGACGCCGTCTCCGAGGACATGCCGGAGCTGTGGCGCCGACGGATGCGCACCGCCGCGCGCAGCGCGCTGTCCGACCTGCCCGCCGAACTCGGCGAGGGGGTCTCCGGCGCGGCCGGCGACCCCGGACAGGGCCCCGCGTGGTGGAAGGCGGCCAAGATCGCCCAGTTCGCGCTGGTGGCCGCCGCCGGACTGGGGCTCGTGTGGGTGGTCGTGTCGCTGGTGAGCTGGCTCGGCGGAGGCTTCACGGGGGTGCGGATGTTCGACGACCCGGTGTTCCTGGCCTACGCCGGCGCACTGGTCGCCGCCGCCCTGTTCGTGGGCTGGCTGATCGGTGTCGGATGCGGCAACCTCGTGGAGGTGGCCGCCGTCCAGCGCCGCGAGGAGGTCGAACACGCCGCCCTGGCCCGGGTCAGGGAGATCGCCGGAACACGGGTGGTGGAGCCGATGGAGGCCGAGCTGGGACGCTACCGGGCGTTCCGCGCGGCCTACGAGGTCGCCGCGACATCCGACTGAACCGTGGACGCGCTGCCGGGGGCGGACGGTGTTCGTGCCGCCCGCCCCGGTCGCTCCGCGGCGCCGGTGCGCCTAGATCCAGTGGATGCCGCTGTTCATCTGACTGCTCCTTCGCTGAGTGTTGAGGAACCCGGACATCGGCGTGCCGAAGGTGGATGCCCAGTGTCACGAGTCGGGTACCCGGACGGGATCCCAACGACAGGATGCCGCACTTCGGGCCCGAGTCCAACCCTTCGTGTTCCACTGTGTGTGACCACTGGCGTGACGATGCGTGTCCGGCCGTGACCGACTCCGGCCAGGGCGCGACCCCGTCCGCACCGGGAGGCCACGCCCGGCGGCCTGCTGCGACGCGCCGCTTCGTGGGGCCCTCCGGCCCGCCGCTGCCCGCCCGTGCGAGTCGGACGTTGCTTCCCCCTGTCCTCCGGCCTGCGTTGATCGTACAATCAGCAATTAAGCTATTACCCAAAGTAATGTAAAGTTACGGGTGGCGTCTGCGGCTGCGGGTCCCACTGGCGTAGGGGCGTCGGCCCGGAGGGCGTCGTAACCGAGTGGCACCGTGGGGGAACGCGGTGCGAATCGGGCCCGTCGAAGGGAGAACCGCGGGGGGCGGTGGGCTCATCAGAGACGGGTGTAGGGAACTGGGGGCAGAGAGTGACCGAGGGAGGGAGGGAGAAGCCGTGAGTATCTCGGAGAAGCCGATGGCGGCCCGGGGCAACCCCTCTGGGGATCAGGGCCGCTGGCCGATTCTCCAGCAGCCCCGGGGCCTGCTCGTCTACATGGGGTTCCTCCTCTTCGCCGTGCTGTTCCTGTTCGGCGCGACCATCGCGTTGACCGACGTGCTGATCACCGACCTGACCACCTTCCTCGCGCTCGTGATGAGCGCGTCGGTGTGCGTGGAGGCGATCCGCCGGCTCGGGATGCCCGCCGGGCTCACGCGTGACCTGTTGGGCGCGTGGTGGTTCCCGGTGGTGGTGCTGCTGCCGCCCCTGTACTCGCTCCTGATGCCCCTCCCCGTCTACCTCATGCTCCAGCTCCGCGCCCGTCCGGCCATGGCGCACCGGCGGGTGTTCAACGCCGTCTCGGTGGCGCTGTCGGGCTTCCTGGCGTCAGTGGCCTGGCACGCCTACTGGGCCGGGGACGTCCTCCAGGGCTTGCGGGGCACACAGGACGCGCACGAGAGCCTGGCCACCGGGCTGGGGGTGGTCGTCGCACTGCTGTGCTGCGCGGGGTTCACCGTCCTCAACACGCTCATCGTGGCCGTGGCGGCGCGGATCAGCAGCGGTCCCGGGCACAGCCTCCGGCCGATGTGGGACCGGGAGGCGTTGATCGTGGACGCCGTCGAATTATGTGTCGGCGTCACGGTCGCCATCCTCGCTCACCTGACACTGTTCCTGCTGGTCATCGCGATTCCCCCGGTGGTCCTGCTCCAGCGGAGCCTGCTCTACCAGCAGCTCCAGACGGCCGCGCGGACCGATCCCAAGACGGGGCTGCTCAACGCCCCGACCTGGGAGCAGGAGGCCGCGGTCGAGATCGCCAGGGCCCGTGCCTCCCGGAGCAGGGCCGCGGTGCTGATCGTGGACATCGACCACTTCAAGAGGGTCAACGACAGCCACGGCCACCTCTTCGGGGACCAGGTGCTGCTGGGTGTGGCGACGACGATCGCCCAGCAGCTGCGCCAGTCCGACCTGCTCGGCCGGTTCGGCGGGGAGGAGTTCGTGGTCCTGCTGCCCGGGTCCGACACGACCGAGGCGTGGCAGGCCGCCGAGCGGCTGCGCTCGCAGGTGGGGCGGATGGAGATCTCGGTGGACGAGGTGCCGGTGTCGATCACCATCTCGATCGGTGTCGCGGTGATCGGCGACCACGGCAACGACCTGGTGGAGCTGCTGACCGCGGCCGACCTCGCGCTGTACCGGGCCAAGGAGACGGGCCGCGACCGCGTGTGCCTGCCCGCCGGACGCCCGGGCGTCAGCGGTCGCATCCCCGGGCCACGGGAAGAGGAGATCCCGGAGCCTCCCGACGCCCTGGGCGCCTGACCCGGTCCCGGCGGTGGCGAACCGGGCCCGGTCCTGCGGGCCCGGGGCGTGAGCGCGTCCGGGCCCGCAGGACCGGAGCGGGCCGCGCGCCGCTCGTCCACAGGCGTCACGAGGCCGTTGCGGACGGCCCCGGAGTCACGCACCGTGAGTATATGGACGCAGAAAAGCCACGCTCCGCACGCGAACCCTCCACCCCTGCCACCCCCGAAGACGACCGTTCCCGCCAAGCGCCCGACGGCGGCGGGCGACCCGCCGGCCCCGGCGCGGACGAGGGGGCGCGGATCCCCTCGGACGGTACGGCCGCACCCCTCCACGGGCCGACGGGCGACGGGCCCGCCGAGCCCCCGGAGCCGGCGGTGGCCGTGCCGGCGCCGCGGACTCCGGCCGAGGACGGTTCGACGGCGCTGACCCTGAGCACACCGACCGACGTCGTCGCGGCCCTGCCCTACCTGGTCGGTCAACCGCCGGACCCCGGCATCGTGGTGGTGGCCCTGAGCGGCACCCGTGCGCGGGCCGCCTTCGTCGCCGACCTCGCGCGGGTCCCCGCCGGCCAGACCCCGCTGGAGCGGTCCCGGACCGTCGTCCGGCTGGCCGCCGAGGAGGGGAGCACCGGCCTGGTGGCCGTGGGGCTCGGTCCGGCGGAGGTGGTGGGACCCTACCTGGACGGCGTGGTCGGCGCCGCCCGGGAACGGCGGCTGGACGTGCACGACGCCCTGCGGGTGGCGCGGGGACGCTACTGGTCCCACCTGTGCCGCACACCCGGATGCTGTCCGCCCGAGGGCCATGTCCTGGACACCGGCCGGTCCGCGGTTCCCGCTCAGGCGGTCCTCATGGGGATCGCGCCCGCCGAACCCGTCCGGGCGCCGGGCGAGGGGTGGGCCCGGCTGCGCGCACTGGTGCCGGCGCCGGACGAGGCGGCCGCGGCCGTGATGGAGGGCGTGACGGCCGCGGTGGAGCAGCAGGCCCGGCGGATGGCCGCGGAGGCCGGGGAGTCCGCGCTCGTGCGCCGGGCCACCGCCGAGGTCCTGGACGCGGTGCGACGGGAGAAGGAGGGCCACGGCGTCACCGGTGAGGACGAACTGGCCTGGCTCGGCGTCCACCTCACCCGGACCGGGGCCCGGGACCAGGCCTGGGCCCGCCTGACGCGGGAGGACGCCGCGGTGCAGCAGCGGCTGTGGGCCCGGCTGACCGGACGGGTCTGCCCGCGGTACCGCCCGGCCCCGGCCGCGTTGCTCGCGGTGGCCGCCTGGCAGCTCGACGACGAGCCGCTGGCGCGAGCCGCCCTGGAGGTGGCGCTGGCCGCCGACCCCGGCTACGGGATGGCGGTCCTCATGCGCCGCGCGCTGGACCTGGGCCTGCCGGTCCAGCGGTGGCGGGCGCACGCGCCCGCCTGGCTCGACCGCCCGCCCGACACCTCCGGCCCTCCAGGGACCTCCGGGGCTCCTGATCCGCCCGAGGGGCCGGTATGACCTCCGGCGTGGACGAGCGGGGGCCTCAGGGCCGGACCGACGGCCCAGGAGGACCCTGACGCGTCACAGGACGAGCCGCGCGCTCCGATGACCGGTGGGGTCCGGGCCCCCGCTCGGCTGGGAGCGCCGAGGTCGTGCCCTGCGTGCCCGGGCCGGCCGGGCCCCGCCCCTCGCCGGGCCGGTGTCCGGGATCGCCGGAACCGTCCGGAGCGCGCACGCGCGGGGAGGGCACTCCCGGTCGTCCTGGGATGCGCCGTGTGGTCTCGGCAAGCGACGGGACCCCGTAGCCTGGGAGGCATGCCGGAGTACATCTACACAATGCAGAACGTGCGCAAGGCGCACGGCGACAAGGTCGTCCTTGACAACGTTTCGGGGTCGTTCCTGCCCGGAGCCAAGATCGGTGTCGTGGGCCCCAACGGTGCGGGTAAGTCGACGCTGCTGAAGATCCTGGCCGGCATCGAGCAGCCGTCCAACGGTGAGGCGCGGCTCATGCCGGGGTTCTCCGTGGGGCTGCTCGCACAGGAGCCCGTCCTCGACGCGGACAAGACGGTGCTGGAGAACGTTGAGGACGGAGTCGCCGAGACCAAGGCGATGATGACCCGCTTCAACGAGATCGCCGAGCAGATGGCGACGGACTACTCCGACGACCTGTTGGAGGAGATGGGCAAGCTGCAGGAGCAGCTCGACCACCGCAACGCCTGGGACCTCGACAGCCAGCTGGCCCAGGCCATGGACGCCCTGCGCTGCCCGCCCGGCGACGCCTCCGTCACCCAGCTCTCGGGTGGTGAGAAGCGCCGCGTCGCCCTGTGCAAGCTGCTCCTGGAGCAGCCCGACCTCCTCCTTCTCGACGAGCCCACCAACCACCTCGATGCCGAGAGCGTGAACTGGCTGGAGCAGCACCTGGCCAAGTACCCCGGCACCGTCGTGGCGATCACACACGACAGGTACTTCCTGGACCACGTCGCCACCTGGATCCTGGAGCTGGACCGCGGCCAGTTCTACCCCTACGAGGGCAACTACAGCACCTACCTCGAAACCAAGCAGACGCGTCTGAAGGTCGAAGGGCAGAAGGACGCCAAGAAGGCCAAGCGCCTCAAGGACGAGCTGGAGTGGGTGCGCTCCAACGCCAAGGCCCGCCAGACCAAGAGCAAGGCCCGTCTGCAGCGGTACGAGGAGATGGCCTCCGAGGCGGACAAGACCAGGAAGCTGGACTTCGAGGAGATCCAGATCCCCCCGGGCCCGCGTCTGGGCAACACCGTCGTCGAGGTCAAGAACCTCACGAAGGGCTTCGACGACCGGGTGCTCATCGAGGACCTGAGCTTCTCCCTGCCGCCGAACGGCATCGTCGGTGTGATCGGCCCCAACGGTGTCGGCAAGACCACGCTGTTCAAGATGATCGTCGGGGAGGAGACCCCCGACGAGGGCAAGATCAACGTCGGCGAGACCGTCGAGATCTCCTACGTCGACCAGTACCGCGGTCGGATCGACGACACCAAGAACGTCTGGGAGACCATCTCCGACGGCGAGACCTTCATCGAGGTCGGCAAGGTCGAGATCCCCAGCCGCGCCTACGTCGCCGCCTTCGGCTTCAAGGGGTCGGACCAGCAGAAGCCCTCCGGTGTCCTCTCCGGCGGTGAGCGCAACCGCGTCAACCTCGCGCTCACGCTCAAGCAGGGCGGCAACCTCCTGCTCCTGGACGAGCCCACCAACGACCTGGACGTCGAGACGCTCGGCTCGCTGGAGAACGCGCTGCTGGACTTCCCCGGCTGCGCCGTGATCACCTCCCACGACCGGTGGTTCCTCGACCGCGTCGCCACGCACATCCTCGCGTGGGAGGGCGACGCCAACTGGTACTGGTTCGAGGGCAACTTCGAGTCCTACGAGAAGAACAAGATCGAGCGCCTGGGCCCGGACGCCGCGCGTCCGCACGCGGTCACGCACCGCAAGCTCACCCGCGACTGACACGCGCGGGCAGCGCACGAGGGCGAGCCCCGCGGGTCGGACGAGTCCGACCCGCGGGGCTCGCCCGTCTCCGGGACGGGCCCGGCGATACTCCCTGTACGGCCCGCACGGGCACGGCTAGAGTCCCGCCATGACGATGCTGAGCGTGCCGTACCACCTGGACGAGTACCTGCCGGACTTCCGGCTCCCGTGGCGCGGGCACACGGAGGTGCTGAGGGTGGGGCTGCCGGACTCCGACATGTGGAGCCGGATGGCCGCCCTGCACCGGGCCGTGGCCGCACGCGTCGCCGACGAGGTCCGGGCCGGCCGGGCCCCCACGATCGTGTCCGGCGACTGCATGGTGGCGCTCGGGGCCGCCGCCGGAGTCCAGCGGGTGGTCGAGGGCCCCGCCGTCGTGTGGTTCGACGCGCACGGTGACGTCCAGACGATGGAGACCAGCGCCTCCGGCTACGCCGGTGGCATCCCCCTGCGAGTACTGGCGGGCTACCGGCCGGACCCGGCGATGGACCGGCTCGGATTGCGGGCGATCCCCGAGGAGCGGCTCCTGCTCGTGGACGGGCGCGATCTGGACCCGCCCGAGGCCGAGTACCTGCGCGCGTCGGCCGTCCGGCGCTCCACCGTCGCCGGCCTGGGAGCCGGGGACCTCCCGGAGGGACCGCTGCTCCTGCACGTGGACGTGGACGTCATCGACTCGGACGAGGTGCCGGGGATCCTGTTCCCGACCCCGGGCGGCCCCAGTGCCGAGACCGTCGTCGGGGCCGTCCACCGCGTGCTGGACACCGGTCGCGTCGCGGCGGTGAGCGTCGGCTGCACGTGGCGGCCGGACCGTGACGAGGACCACCCCGGCGGTGTCCGGGCTAAGCTGCTCGCCGCGCTCCTGCGGAGGCGGCACTGAGGGAGCGGGCGCCGTGCCCGCGTGGGGGAGCGGCCGGACCCCGCCAGGGGGACCCGGTTCGGAGCCCGGCCCGGATTCCCGGCCCGCTCCCTCCCCGAACCCGCGCCCGGGCCGGCGCTCCCGGCCCCTGCCCGGCGCCGGCGGTGTCGCATACGCTGGTGGGCGATGACTTCCGCGCGAGATGACCAGCAGAGCAGGGACGAACAGCCGGTGCGAATGACGTTCTACGAGGCCGTGGGCGGGGAGGAGACCTTCACTCGCCTGGTCCGCCGCTTCTACGAGGGTGTGGCCGACGACCCCGTGCTGCGGCCCATGTACCCCGAGGAGGACCTGGGCCCGGCCGAGGAGCGCCTGCGCCTGTTCCTCATCCAGTACTGGGGCGGCCCGCGCACCTACAACGAGCAGCGCGGCCACCCCCGCCTGCGGATGCGCCACGTACCGTTCCGGATCGGGGCCGCCGAGCGCGACCGCTGGCTGGCGCACATGCGAGCGGCCGTGGACTCCATCGCGCTGCCCGCGGCCCTGGAGCGCCAGCTGTGGGAGTACATGGTGATGGCCGCGCACAGCATGGTCAACGTCGCCGAGGACGCCGCGCCCCCGGCCGTGGCCGACCCCACCTCCCTGTCGGTGACCCCCAGTGACAGCGGCGATGACGACGACGGCGAGACCGTCACGATCTCACTGAAGTGACCCGTGCCCGGACCCCGTCCGCCGTGACGGACACGGGGCGCCGACCGCCGCGGTCCGGGCTCAGGCGTAGGCGGCGAGGAAGGCGCGCTCCCGTTCGTTGAGGCGGCGGGCGCGCTGCGTGTCGACGTCGAAACCCACCAGCACCGTGCTGGCGCGCAGGAACACCCTCGTGTCGTCACGGATCTCGTAGGCCAGCGTGAAGCTGGCGTTGCGCACCTCGGTCACCCACAGCTCCACGCGCACGGGCGTGGACCTGGGCAGCAGCGGCGCCACGTAGTCCGCCTCCTGGCGGGCCACGACCATGGCGCCGAACACCTCCTGACCCTCCTCCACCACGCCGTCGTAGCGCAGGAACGAGATCCTGGCGTCCTCCAGGTAGGTCAGCATCCGGACGTTGTTGACGTGGTGCTGCGGGTCAAGGTCGGCGTAGCGGACCTGAGCCAGGTGCACATGCCGCCGGGGCTGTGTCCCGGTGTCCGGGCCGCCGGCCTCGATCTGTGTCACGTCCTGGTCCTCTCGTGGGCGTTCTCCTGGGAAGCGTGTCCTCCATTGTCCCAACGCTCCCCAGGAGATCTCGCGGCCGCCCGTGCCCGAACGCTGTGGCATTGCTCTCGGGCCGACCGGGATCAGGGCAGGACGATCCCCAGGTGGTGGGCGAGGAAGGCGAGCTGCTCGGCGCTGAGCGCCACGCTCCGGCTGACCGAGCGCGCACTGTGCCCGACCTCCGACTCACGGCGCAGCAGGATCGGGGCGTCCTCCAACGGTGCGGAGGTGGCCTCCTGCAGCAGCGCGCACAGCTTGCGCGCGTGCAGCGGGTCCACCCGGGTGTCGTTGTCGAACACGGTGAAGAGCGTGGCCGGGTACCGCGTCCCCTCCCGCACGTTGTGGTACGGCGAGTACCCCAGCAGCCAGTCCAACTGCTCCGGATCGTCCGCGCTGCCGTACTCCACGTTCCACAACTGGCCCAGGCCGAACCGCTCGTAGCGCACCATGTCCAGCAGCGGGGCCGAGCACACGGCCGCCGCGAACAGGTCCGGGCGCTGGGTGATCATGGCGCCGACCAGCAGTCCGCCGTTGCTCCCGCCCATCACGGCCAAGCGCTCGGGCGTCGTGACGCCGGTGGCCACCAGGTGTTCGGCGGCGGCCGCGCAGTCGTCGAACACGTTCTGCTTGCGGTCGAGCATCCCGGCCTCGTGCCACTCCTCGCCCTCCTCCAGACCGCCGCGCAGGTTGGCGACGGCGTACACGCCGCCGGCGCGCACCCATGCCAGCGTGGTCGCCGAGTACCCGGGGCTCAGGGAGATGCGGAAGCCGCCGTACCCGTAGAGGATGGTCGGCCGCGGGCCGTCGGCCTCCTCCGCGGGGGACACCACCAGCATGCGCACCGCGGTTCCGTCCTTGGACGTGAACGTGACCTGTTCGGTGCGCACCGGCGGCACGTCGACCTCGCCGGGGGCCTCGTCCCACAGGGTCACCTCGCCCGTGCGGGCGTCGTAGCGGTACACCGCCGACGGGTGCGCGCTGTCGGTGTAGCCGAACCAGCACTCGTGGCCGCCCTCGGGCCGTTCGAGCAGCCCTCCGATCGTGCCCAGACCGGGCATCGCCAGGGCGCCCAGCCGTTCCCCCGTGGCCAGGTCGTGGCGGGTGACCTCGTCGATCGCGTGGCGGCTCCAGGCGACCAGCAGCTCGGGCCGCTCCATCCCGGGGCCGTCGAGGATCGCGAAGTCCTCCATCACGGCCTCGGGGTCCTCCGCGACCAGCGTGGTCCAGTGCTCAGCGCCGGGCTCGGCCGGATCGGCCACGCACAGGCGCCCACGCGGAGCTTCGCGGTCCGTCTGCAGGTACAGGCGGCCGTCCCGCCCCACGTACGTGTCCAGGGCCGCCACCATGCCCTGCTGGACGGGCACCAGCCGGGGCACCTCCAGACCGCTCTCCGACAGGTCGGCGATCCAGGCGTCGGTCCCCGGTGCGGTGCCCCGCACCGCGCTCAGCAGCAGCCACCGCCCGTCGCGGCTCACCGAGGGAACGAAGTACTCGGTCTTGTCCCGGCCGGAACCGAAGACGAGGACGTCCTCGTCGGTGGACGCGCCCAGCCGGTGCAGGTAGACGCGCCGGTGGTAGCCCTCCTCGCCCTCCGGCACCTCGTCGGCCGGCAGGCGGCGCACGTAGTAGAAGGCCGAGCCGTCCGGCAGCCAGGCGATGGGGGAGTAGCGGGCCCGGTCGATGGGGCCGTCGACCGTCTCGCCGGTGTCGACGTCCATCACCCGCAGGACCGACTCCTCGTCCCCGCCCTCGGAGAGCTGATAGGCGAGGAGGCGGCCGTCGTGGTCGGGCCGCCAGGAGTCCAGCGTGGTCAGGCCGGTGGAGTCGAGCGCCCCGGGGTCCAGCAGGACGCGCTCGGGTCCCTGCCCGTCCTGGACGTAGAGCACCGCGTGCTCCTGGTCGGCGGTGCGCCGCAGATGGAAGCGGCGCTCTCCGCGCCACACGGGCGAGCCCACGGTTCCGGCGCCGAGCAGGGCGCGGACGTGGTCGGCGAACCAGTCCCGGCTGTGGAACCGGGCGGCGAATTGCGAGTAGAGGCCGTCCTGGGCGGTGGCCCATTCCTTCGTGGCGGCGGAGTCCGTGTCCTCCAGCCACCGGTAGGGGTCGGCGACGGCGCGGCCGTGCAGGGTTTCGAGGAGGTCCAGCCGTTCGGCCGGCGGGTAGCGGAGTTCACGCATGCTTCGCACCCTATCCACCGCTATCCACCCCGCAGTGTTCGGCGCGGCGCCAAGGTGAATCCGGGTTCTGAGGGAGCACAATGGGGCACAGAAAGCGGAGTTCAGGCGATTCTGGGGTTCCCAACGTAAATTGGGGTGGCGCCGAAGCGGTCCGACCACGCAAACTGAATGCGGGACGCAACTCGGCGGGACCACCGGGAGGTCCGTGTGGCAAGGCGAACGGAACCACTGATCCTCGGATCAGTGCACAGGGAGGTCTCCTGGCTGGCCGAACGGCTGGCCGGGGAAGAGACACGGCCGACGGCCGGGGCGAGGCCATGAGCGCCGCGCGCAGCAGGGAGGGCGGTCCAGGCACCGCCCGCCGCCACGTGTTGCTGCTCAACGCCAGCTTCGAACCACTGACGACACTGCCGCTGCGCAGGGCGATTCTCCTCGTCCTGCGGGAGAAGGCGGAGGTCGTGCACGGAGACGACGCCGGAACCGTGCTCCACTCGGCGACACGCTCCTACGACGTGCCGTCGGTCATCCGGCTCAGACGTTACATCAGCGTCCCGTACAGCCGCAGGGTGCCGCTCACCCGCGTGGCACTTATGCGTCGGGACCGACACACCTGCGGTTACTGCGGGAAGAAGGCGGAGACGATCGACCACGTCGTGCCCAGAAGCCGAGGTGGCGCGCACATGTGGGAGAACGTGGTGGCGGCGTGCAAGCCGTGCAACCACCGCAAGGCCGACAAGTTCCTGGACGAGCTCGGATGGGAACTGCGCATCACCCCCAAGGTGCCCAAGGGCCCCCACTGGCGGCTGATCAACGGTGACCTGCACGGCGACCCCCAGTGGGAGCCGTACATGGCCCACCTGGCGGCCTAGGTCGGCGAAGGATCCGTCCTCCGGCGGGCCCGGACACGGGCCCGGAGCGGAGGACCGGGGCGAGGACGAGGGGCCGGGACCAGGCGTCCCAGCCCGGCCCCCGTCGCACCGAGGGGAGTCCGTATCCTGGGTCCATGCCCAGATACGACTTCCGCTGCCGCGAGTGCGGCGACACCTTCGAGCTCTCCCGTCCCATGTCCGACTCGGACACACCGGCCGACTGCCCCCAGGGGCACGGCGACACCGTCCGGCTGCTGTCCACCGTGGCCGTGGGCGGGCGTGCCGCCGCCCCCGCGCCCTCCGGTGGCGGAGGGTGCTGCGGGGGCGGTTGCTGCTCCTGAGGTTCGGGGGCGCTCTATGCCGGGGCCTTCATCGTCGACGTGCCTTGCTCGTTCCTCGCTGCGGCCCCGTCTCCTTCTGCAGACACCGGCGCGCCCCTCACCCCAGTGCCTTCTTTGGGCCTCCGCTCGTGCCCACGCCGTCGCCCACCACCACCCTCAACGGACGGCCTTCGGCCGCAGCCCTTCCTGCTTTGGCCCGATCAACCCCCTGGGGCCCCGGGAGGCCGAACCGCCCACCTTTGACCCCCTGGGGGTTCCGCAGCCCCCACGTGCACCTCTAACCCCCATGCGTCCTGCAGGCTTGCATGCGCACGTTCAACCCCCATGCGTTCCGCGCGCCCACATGTGCACGTGTTCGGCCCCCAGTGGTCCCGGGGCGCGGGACCACTGGGGGCCGGGTGGAAGACGGGGCCGTCGGTGTGTTCGCCGAGCGGCGGGGCGCGTCAGTCCTCGATCTGGGAGACGTCGCGGGCGGCCCCGGTCGAGGCGGAGGTCGCCATCGCGGCGTAGGCGCGCAGCGCGGCGGTGATCGGCCGCTGCCGGTCACGCGGCCTGAACCGGCCCAGCTCCTTGAGCAGGCGCTCCCTGCGCGCGGCCAGCTCGTCCTCGGACACCTCCAGGACCAGGCCCCGGTTCGGGATGTCGATGCTGATCACGTCGCCGTCCTCGACCAGGGCGATGTCGCCGCCCGCGGCGGCCTCCGGGGAGGCGTGCCCGATCGAGAGCCCGGACGTGCCGCCGGAGAAGCGGCCGTCGGTGATCAGCGCGCAGGCCTTGCCCAGGCCGCGTCCCTTGAGGAAGCTCGTCGGGTACAGCATCTCCTGCATGCCGGGGCCGCCCTTGGGGCCCTCGTAGCGGATGACCACGACGTCGCCGGGCTCGATCCGCTTGTTGAGGATGCCGTCGACCGCGTCCTCCTGGGACTCGAACACCTTGGCCGGCCCGGAGAAGGTCCACAGCTCCTCCTCCACACCGGCGGTCTTGACGATCGCGCCGTCGGGGGCCATGTTGCCGAACAGCACCGCCAGGCCGCCGTCCTTGGTGTAGGCGCTGGCCACCGAGCGGATGCAGCCCCCGTCGCGGTCGGTGTCCAGGGTGTCCCAGCGGACGCTCTGCGAGTAGGCCTTGGTGGTGCGCACGCCACCGGGGGCCGCGTGGAACAGCTCCACGGCCTCGGGCAGGACGGTGTCGGAGACGATGTCCCACTCGGCGATGAACTCGCCGATGGTCTTGCCGTGCACCGTGGGCAGCGAGGTGTCCAGGAGGCCGCCGCGGGCGAGTTCGCCCAGGATGGCGGGGATACCGCCCGCCCGGTGGACGTCCTCGATGTGGTACTTCTCCGTGTTCGGGGCCACCTTGCACAGGCACGGCACCCGGCGGGAGACCTCGTCGATCTCGGGGAGTCCGAAACCCACGCCCGCTTCGGTGGCGGCGGCGAGCAGGTGCAGGATCGTGTTGGTGGAGCCGCCCATGGCCACGTCCAGGGCCATGGCGTTGCCGAAGGCGGCGGGCGTGGCGATGGACAGCGGCAGGACGGAGGAGTCGTCGTCCTCGTAGTAGCGCTTGGCGGCCTCGACGACCCGGCGTCCGGCGTCCTCGTACAGCGCCTTGCGGGCGGTGTGGGTGGCCAGCACTGTGCCGTTGCCCGGCAGGGCCAGGCCCATGGCCTCGGTGAGGCAGTTCATCGAGTTGGCGGTGAACATGCCCGAGCACGAACCACAGGTCGGGCAGGCCGCCTCCTCCATCTCGTCGAGTTCGGCCTGTGAGACGCTCTCGTCGGCCGCCGCGATCATGGGATTGATGAGGTCGAGCTTGCGCACGGTGGTGGCGGTGCCGTTGACGACGGTGACCTTGCCGGCCTCCATGGGCCCGCCGGAGACGAACACCGTCGGGATGTTCAGGCGCAGCGCGGCCAGCAGCATGCCCGGGGTGATCTTGTCGCAGTTGGACACGCACACCAGCGCGTCGGCGCAGTGGGCGTTGACCATGTACTCGAGGGAGTCGGCGATGAGCTCGCGGCTGGGCAGCGAGTAGAGCATGCCGCCGTGTCCCATGGCGATGCCGTCGTCGACGGCGATGGAGTTGAACTCACGGGGGACGCCGCCCGCCTCGCGGATGGCGTCGGCCACGACCTCGGCGACCTCGCGCAGGTGCACGTGGCCCGGAACGAACTCGGTGAAGCTGTTGGCGACGGCCACGATGGGCTTGCCGAAGTCCTCACGCTCTACGCCGGTGGCGCGCATGAGGGCGCGAGCGCCGGCCATGTTCCGGCCGTGGGTCACCGTACGAGAGCGTAGGGCTGGCATGGGGAGACTCCCATCGATTCGGGTGTTTCCCCCTGATGGTAGCCCCCTCGCAGGACGAATGTGGTCTCGGGACGGAAGACTGTCCGTCCGCATACTGAGATGATCGGCCTTCTCCGCGCCACCGGGCGCGGAGAAGGGCTCAGTACCGCGGCGGCAGTGCCCGCTGGGCCGCCTGGTAGATCTCCTCGATCTCGCCGTCGGTCAGCCGGTCCCGTCCGCTGCGCAGCCACTTGCGGACCTTGGTGCCGGTGATGATGTCGACGCCGCGCAGCCGGTGGCTGTCCCAGGGCATGCCGGGGCCGTAGATGGCCAACGACGCCCGGACCTTGATGTCGCGCCCCAGTTCGGCGCTGATCAGTTCCTCGGCCCGTTTGGCCTCCTCCAGTGCCTCGTCGATCCGCTCGTTCTTGTTGAAGCGGCCGTGGTAGAGCTGCTCCAGCTTGTTGCGCAGGGGAAGGCGCTTGTCCCACGACTCGGAGTCGATCGCGAACGCGCCGCGCCGACCCACGATGAAGTGGTCGATCTGGCCGTTCCCGCCGGGAACCGAGCGCGCGTGCAGGACGCGGTAGCCGAGCTGCTTCATGACCTTGAGCTGGGCCTCGGTCTTGCGCTGGGCCGCGGCGGGTTTGCGCCACCGCGGGATCTCGGACTCGCGGCGCGCCTTGTACACGGCGATCCCGATGACCGTGAGGATCGCGAAGGTGGCACCGATCCGCCAACTGGAGGTCAGCAGGCCCACGGCGAGGCCGACCGCCAGGGCGATGCCCGCGCGGACCGCCCACCTGCGAGTGCTCTCGCTGGACTTGAGCGCACCGTAGAGGGCCCGGCCGGCGGAGGCGTCCCGGGTGCTTTTCTGGTTGGGGAAGAAGAGCGCTTGGTGCCTGTGCGGCTGCGCGTCGTCGGACGGTGGGGTGGTGCCGTTCACTCTGGTTGCCGATTCCACGTCGGTCAGATTAGTTCCATCCATATCCGAGTCCTAGTGCATTACTTCTCACACTTTTCTCACCCCGTTTCATGCCGCGAACACGTGTCATCGGCATGGGGACGGGGAAGGTCATCATGTTCGCCGGTCTCTCTAGAGAGGTTCCGCCATCACTGGGGTGCCCGGTGTCGTGCCCGTTAACCTGTGTCGGTATGACCCGGATTCATGAACTCTCGGCGCACCGGCTCGCAACGCTGGTCCACAGTCGTGAGCTGTCCCCTGTTGAGATCACTGAGCACTATCTCGAACGGATCGAGAGGCTGGACCCCCAGTACGGGTCGTACATTACGGTCACGCCAGAAAAGGCCCGAGAACAAGCCCGTTATGCGGAGAAGCGGGTGATGGGCGACACGCCGGACACGCTGCCGCCCCTGCTCGGTGTTCCCGTCCCAGTCAAGGACCTCGACCCGGTCGCCGACGTTTCCCTCACCTTCGGATCCCGGGTGTTCCGCGACGCGGTCGCGCCCTTCGACTCGGACATGGTCTCCGCGCTGCGCGCCGCCGGCGCGGTCCTGCCGGGCAAGACCAACACCCCCGAACTCGGCTCCTCCTGCTACACGGAGAACGAGATCGCGCGGCCCACCCGCAATCCCTGGGACACCGCGCTCAGCCCCGGCGGTTCCAGCGGGGGCGCGGCCGCGGCCGTCGCCGCCGGACTCGCGCCCGTGGCCCAGGGCAGCGACGGCGGCGGTTCGATCCGCATCCCCGCCAGCGCCTGCGGGCTGTTCGGACTCAAACCCACCCGCGGCCGGATCTCCGGCGCGCCCGCCAAACCCGACCTGGTCGGCCTGTCCACGGCGGGCCCGCTGGCCCGAACGGTCCTGGACGCGGCCCTGTTGCTGGACGCGATGGCGATCAGCCGTCCGGGCGACTACTACTCCGCCCCGCCCCTGCCGCCGGGCCGGACCTTCGCCGACGCCGCCCGCCGCGAGCCGGGCAGGATGCGCATCGGCCGCTACGCCACCACCGGCGACCTCGCCGTGCCCGTCCATCCGGAGGTCCTGGCGGCCTACGAGGAGGCCACCCGCCTGCTCACCGACCTCGGCCACGACGTCGAGGAGATCCCCGAGCCGCAGGACACCCACTTCAAGGGCACCTTCGGCAGGGACTTCGCCGTGGTCTGGGCGGCGATGGCCTCCGCCACCCCGGTCGCGCCCGAGCGCGAGCGGGAGCTGGGCCCGCTCAACCGCTGGCTCCGCGAGCGGGCCCGCGCCACCCCGGTGCCCGACTACATCGCCGCCTGCGCGAACCTGCAGAGGGGCGTGCGCTCCCTCGTCGCCGCCACCGCGCCCTTCGACGCCGTGCTGTCCCCGACCCTGGCCCAGCCGCCGGTCCCCATCGGGCACTTCGGCGCGGAGGGGCCCGAGCGGGAGTTTCGGCTGATGACCGAGTTCACGCCGTTCACCTCCGTGTACAACGTCACCGGCCAACCGTCGGTGAGCGTCCCGCTGCACTGGTCGGAACAGGGGCTGCCGATCGGGGTCATGCTCTCCGGACGGATGGGCGCCGAAGGCACTCTGCTCTCACTGTCCGCCCAGCTGGAGGCCGCCCGCCCGTGGGCGCACCGGGTGCCGCCCGTGTGGTGAGGGGCGTCAGGAAACGGTCCGCTCCGGCAACGGGCTCGCGGCCGCCCGGCGCCGAACGGCGAACAGGCTCAGGACCGACGCCACGAGCAGGGCGCCCACCGTGGCGGCGGTGCCGCCCGCGATACCGAAGCCGTCGATGAGGCCGCCGGCCAGCGGACCCGCGATCGCGGCGCCCACACCCATGGCCGTGGCCAGCCAGCCGAAGGCCTCCGCCCGCCGATCGGAGGGGGCACTGTCCCCGATCCGGCCCATCACCGCGGCCAGGGTCGGAGCGACCGCCAGTCCGGCCAGGAACAGCACCGGCGTGGCCAGCAGGGGTGTGGGCAGGTGCGTGATCGGAGGCAGGAACGGCAGCACGAGGGCCAGGCCCAGCGTGGTGGCGAAGCAGCGGCGCACCAGGTTCGGCGGGCCCTTCACGGCTCCGGAGACCATTCCGCCGACCAGGGAGCCCAGCGCCCACACCGACGCCAGCACCATCACGTACTCGGGTGCGTCGAGCTCGTTGGCCCACGCCACGATCATCAGGTCCGTGCCGATGATCCCGACGATCATCAGCAGGCACATCGCGAAGAGCAGGCCCAGGACCGGGTGCAGGACCAGGCTCCGCCGACGGCCGGCCCCGGCACGGCCAGCGGCTCCGCCCGCGGCCCCGGACGCGTCTCCGGCCGCCGCGGCGGCCGGTTCGACGGGAGCCGGCCCGGTGACACCGGCCCGCCGCAGAGCCAGAGCGAACCCGATGGATCCCGCCAGCGCCAGGACGGCGAGCACCAGCAGCGACCAGCGCGCACCCCAGGACGCCACCACACCGGCCGTCAGGATCGGGGAGAACACGAACAGCAGTTCCTGCGTCGTCGCCTCGGCGGCGTAGATGGCCTGGCGCTCGGGGCCGCGCGTCAGCCGCGGCCACAGGGCGCGCACGATCTGGTTGGCCGGGGAGCCGAACAGGCCGGTGCCCAGGGCCAGCGGAACCGCCAGCCACCACAGTGACGCCGGGAACAGTGCCAGCACCACCAGTCCCGTGGTGAACACCGCGCCGCACACCAGAACCAGGCGGTCGCTGCCGCCCCGGTCCGCCATCCGCCCGCGCAGCGGCCCCACCAGTGCCATGCCCAGGGTGAACGCGCCCGCGACCACACCCGCGTAGGTGTAGGACCCCGTCCACTCCACCACCAGGAAGGTGACCGCGATCATCTGGCCCGGCATGTAGAACCGGGCGAGCAGGGACCAGCTCAGCAGGGACAGGACGTGGGGGACGGCGAACAGGCGCCGGTAGTTGGACCACACGCGCTCATTATCCACTCGGGACCGACACCCGGCGATCCCTGTGACGGATCGCCGGCTCCCGCGACGGCGAGTACGCACGGTGTGACCCCTGAGGCGGGCGGTCCTGGTGTGGGAAGCGGGCGGAGCACCGGACATGATCTGGCCCCACGCCGGGTCGTCCTGCGGTGTACACGGCCCCCGGTAGGGCATGATCGGTGTCTGTGAAGGACGTTCAGCTGGCCCGCGTGGCCGAGCAGTACGGGATCGCGACGAGCTACGAGGACTGGCGGGGCCGACGGGTGCGGGTGGGACCCGACACCATCCGCCATGTCCTGTCGGCGCTGGGGGTGGACCCGGACCGGCCGGCGGCGGACTCCGCCCCGGGTCCCCTGCCGCCCGCGGTCGTCGTCCGCGAGCACAAGGCACCCGACCTGGTCCTGCCCGAGGGCGCCCGCAGCGGGGTCGAGACCTCCGACGGCTCCCTGCTGCCCTTCGGTCCCGGACTGCCCCTGGGTGTGCACACCCTCCACGTCACCGTGGGCGGTGCCGAGCACGACGCGCCCCTGCTCGTGGTCCCCGACCGGATCGAGCCGAGCGCCCTGCGCCACGACCGGCGCCTGTGGGGACTCATGACCCAGGTCTACAGCGTGCGCTCCCGCGCCTCCTGGGGCGTGGGCGATCTGCGCGACCTGGCCGAACTCGCCGACTGGAGCGGTCGCGACCTGGGCGCCGACTTCGCCCTGATCAATCCGGTGCACGCCACCGAGCCGCTCCCGCCGCTGGAGCCCTCCCCGTACCTGCCGGTGAGCCGCCGCTACGTCAGTCCCCTCTACATCCGCATCGAGGACGTGCCCGAGTACGCCCGTCTGGACCCGGCCCAGAGGGAGGGCATCCAGCGCCTGGCCCGGCCGCTGCGCGAACGCGGGCGCACCGCCGACCTGCTCGACCGCGACGCCGTGTGGGAGGCCAAGCGCTCCGCCCTGGAGATCCTCTTCCAGGTGTCCCGCGCCCCCGGCCGCGAGGCCGCGCTGCGGACCTACCTCGAACGCGAGGGCCAGCCGCTGGTGGAGTTCGCCACCTGGTGCGCGCTGGCCGAGGAGTACGGGGCCGACTTCCGGTCGTGGCCGGTCCGCCTGCGCGACGTCTCCGCCCACGCCGTCGGCGAGGAGGCCCTGCGCCGGTGGCCGACCGTGGAGTTCCACCGGTGGCTCCAGTGGCTGCTCGACGACCAGCTCTCCCATGCCCAGGCCACCGCGTGCGCGGCCGGGATGGATGTCGGCATCGTGCACGACCTCGCCATCGGGGTGCAGGCCGGCGGCGCGGACGCCTGGATGTACGGAGACGCCCTGGTGCCGGGGCTGCACGTGGGCGCCCCGCCGGACGAGTTCAACCGGCGGGGCCAGGACTGGGGACAGCCGCCCTGGAACCCGCGACGGCTCGCGGAACTGGGCTACGCCCCCTTCCGCCAGATGATCTCCCAGGCGCTGCGGCACTCCGGCGGGGTCCGCGTGGACCACGTCATGGGGCTGTTCCGGCTGTGGTGCGTCCCCGAGGGAGCGCCCGCCGACGAGGGGACCTACGTGCGCTTCGACCACGAGGGCATGGTGGGCACCCTGGCGCTGGCCGCCCACCGCGCCGACGCGGTGGTCATCGGCGAGGACCTGGGCACGGTCGAACCGTGGGTGCGCGACCACCTCCGCGACCGTGGACTGCTGGGCACGTCCGTTCTGTGGTTCGAGCAGGAGAGGGACGGCACACCCCGCGCACCGGAGGACTGGCGCGCCGACTGCCTGGCCACGGTCGCCACCCACGACCTGCCGCCGGTGGCGTCCTTCCTGTCCGCCGAGCACGTGGAGCTGCGGGACCGCCTGGGCCTGCTCGGCCGTCCCGTGGAGGAGGAACGCGCCGACTCCGAGGAACGGGTCGAGCGGTGGCGCGCCCACCTCGTCGGGCTCGGGCTGCTCGACCCCGGTGTGGACCCGGTGGCCGACCCGGCCGCCGTGGTCGCCGCGATGCACGCCTACCTGGTGCGGACCCCGGCACGCATGCTGGGGGTGGCGCTCACCGACGTGGTGGGGGAGCGCCGGATGCAGAACCAGCCGGGGACCAGCACGGAGTACCCGAACTGGCGGATCCCGCTCACGAGCGCCGAGGGCGAGCCGGTGCTGGTGGACGAACTCCTCGCCGACCCGCGCATGGTCGCGCGGATCCGCCGCACCCTCGGCCCGCTCGGCCACGGCGGCGCGGCCGACGACCTCCCCTGACCCGCGGACGACGGCGGCCCCGGGGAGAACCCCCGGGGCCGCCGCGCGTCAGGTGGCCGTCAGCCGCGCTGCTGACCCGCGGCGATGTCCATCGCCCGGGCGCGCAGCGCGCGCTCCACACCGGCGCGGCCCTCGACCAGCAGGCGGCGCAGGGCCGGGGCCGGGTCCGCCTCCTCGATGTAGGCGTCCGTGCGCTCCAGCGTCGCCTCCTCCACCAGGGAGCTCGGGTAGCACATCTCCGCGAACGACTGGGCGAACTCGCCCGTCCACTTCTCCCAGGCCGGAGCCAGCTGCGCGAAGTACTTCTCCATGTAGGGCCGGTACAGCTCGGCCTGGCCCGGCTCGGTGAAGCCCATCAGGGTCGCGCGGAACTCGGCGTTGGCCAGCTCCTCGCCGACGATCCGGTCCCAGGCGGCCGCCTTGGCCTCAGCCGTGGGGATCGCGGCTCGGGCGCCGGCGGCGTGCCGCTGGCCGGTCGCCGTCGGGTCGCGCTCCAGCTCCGCGGTGATCTCGTCCTCGCCGGCCTTGCCCTTGGCGACCAGGCGGCGCAGCAGGGTCCACCGCAGGTCGGTGTCCACGGTCAGGCCGTCCACCGTGATGGCGCCGTCCAACAGGCCCCTGAGCAGTGACAGGTGGGCGTCGCTGACCGCCGTGTCGGCGAGCGCGTTGGCGTAGGCGAGCTGGAGGTCGCCGCCGGGTTCGGCGGTACCGAGCAGCTCGCGCAGGCGGTCGGCGAGCAGCTCGAAGCCGAACGGGCGCCACGCAGGGTCGGCGTAGTTCAGCAGCGCCGCCGTGGCCTGGCGCAGCAGGGTCTGCGCGACCATGACGTCGTCCACACCGCTGATGCCGGAGATCACCAGCTGGACGTAGTCGCGGGCGGCCATCTCCGCGTCCCGGGTCATGTCCCAGGCGGCGCCGAAGCACAGCGCGCGGGGCAGCGACTCGGTGATCTCGCCGGCGCCCTCCACCACGGTGCGCAGGGAGCGCTCGTCCAGGCGGATCTTGGTGAAGGTGAGGTCGTCGTCGTTGATCAGCACGAGGTCGGGCTGGGCCCGGCCGACGAGCTCGGGCACCTCGGTGCGGGCGCCGCTGACGTCCAGTTCCACGCGCTCGCGGCGCACGATCCCGGCGTCGGTGCGGTCGTACAGGCCGATCGCCAGGCGGTGCGAGCGCAGCGTCGGGTGGTCCTCGGCGGCCTCCTGCAGCACGGCGAACGAGGTGAAGTGACCGTCGCCGTCGACCCCGAAGTCCGGGCGCATCGTGTTCACGCCCGTCGTCTCCAGCCACTCGCGGGACCAGCCCGACAGGTCGCGGCCGGAGGCGGCCTCCAGGTGGCGCAGCAGGTCCTTCAGCTCGGTGTTGCCGAAGGCGTTCTCCTTGAAGTAGGCGCGTACGCCCGCGAAGAAGGAGTCCACGCCCACGTACGCCGCGAGCTGCTTGAGGACGGAGGCGCCCTTGGCGTAGGTGATGCCGTCGAAGTTGACCTCCACCGCCTGGATGTCGACCATGTCGGCGGCGATGGGGTGGGTGGAGGGCAGCTGGTCCTGGCGCAGGGCCCAGGACTTCTCCACGTTCGCGAACGTGGTCCACGCGTCCGTCCACTTGGTGGCGTTGGCCTGGCTGTAGACGCTGGCGTAGGTCGCGAACGACTCGTTGAGCCACAGGTCGTCCCACCAGCGCATGGTGACCAGGTCGCCGAACCACATGTGCGCCATCTCGTGCAGGATGGTCTCGGCGCGCCGCTCGTAGCGGGCGTCGGTCACGCGGGAGCGGAAGACGTAGTCCTCCAGGAACGTGACCGCCCCGGCGTTCTCCATCGCGCCCGCGTTGAACTCGGGGACGAAGAGCTGGTCGTACTTGCCGAACGGGTAGCGCAGGTCGAACAGCCCGTGGAAGAAGTCGAAGCCCTGCTTGGTGACCTCGAACAGGGCGTCGGAGTCCAGGTGCTCGGCGAGCGAGGCCCGGCAGTACAGGCCCAGCGGGATGCCGTCGTGCTCGTCGCGCACCACGTGGTACGGGCCCGCGATGAGGGCGGTGATGTAGGTCGACACCACGGGGGTGGCCGGGAAGTGCCAGCGCACCCGGTCCTCGGCGCCGGTCGCCTCCTTGCGCACGTCCGGCGCGCTGTTGGACACGACCTCCCAGGAGGAGGGGGCGAACACCGTCAGCTCGAAGGTCGCCTTCAGGTCGGGCTGGTCGAAGCACGTGAACATGCGGTGCGCGTCGGCCGTCTCGAACTGGGTGTACAGGTACACCGAGTCGTCGACCGGGTCCACGAACCGGTGCAGGCCCTCGCCCGTGCGCATGTAGGCGGCGTCGGCGACGACCGTCAGCTCGTTCCGGGCGGCCAGGTCCGGAAGGACGAGGCGCTCGCCGTCGAACAGCTCCTCCGTGTCGAGCTCACGGCCGTTGAGGACCGCCGAACGCAGCGCGGGGGCGGTCAGGTCCACGAACGTGCGGGCACCCGCCTCCGTGCTGGAGAACCGGATGACGGTGGTGGACCGAAAGGTCTCGTCCCCCGTGGTCAGGTCCAGCTCCACGGCGTAGGAGTCCACGCTCAGGATCCGAGCCCGTTCCCGCGCCTCGTCCCGTGTCAGGTTCCCTGCCACTCCACGCTCCCTCCACGGCCGCCGTCGTCGCCGGCCGGAATCTGTACCGACCGCGGCGAGTCCGCCGTGCGGGCCGGAGCGTCGTCGGGGTCGGAGGTCACTTTCGCTCGGTTCCGATCCTGCCACGCGCGGGGCCCCGATGCGCAACCGATCGCCGGGCGCGCGCCCCGGTCGCGGCTCCGGTGGGAACGAAAACGCGCGCGCCCTTGTTCGGCGTGAGTGACCACGGAGATCCGAGCCGGGCCCACCCCGCCCCGTGCCGACGAGGAGAAGCGATGCCCCAGTCCGCCGCCCCCGCCCAAGACCAGGACGTCCTGTACGCGGACATGTGGTTCGACCCCGCGTGCCCCTGGGCCTGGATCACCTCCCGGTGGCTGCTCGAGGTCGAGAAGGTCCGCCCCGTCAAGGTGCGCTGGCACGTGATGAGCCTGGCCGTCCTCAACGAGGACAAGGACGTCCCCGAGGACTACCGCGCCCTGCTCCGGACCGCCTGGTCCGCGGTCCGGGTGTGCGTGGCCGCCGAGCAGCGCTTCGGCCCGCAGGTCCTGGGCGACCTCTACACCGCGCTCGGCACCCGCTTCCACAACCGGAAGCAGGAGCGCGACGACGACACCGTCCGCGCGGCCCTGGCCGACGCGGGCCTGCCCGAGGACCTCGTCGAGGCCGGCGGCTCCACGGACTACGATGAGGCCCTGCGCGCCTCCCACGCGGAGGCGATGAAGCTGGTCGGCGAGGACGTCGGCACCCCCGTCGTCCAGGTCGAGGGCGTGTCCTTCTTCGGGCCGGTCCTCACACCGACCCCGCGCGGGGAGGATGCCGGACGGCTGTGGGACGGCGTGCGCCTGGTCGCCGGAACCGACGGCTTCTTCGAGCTCAAGCGCACCCGTACGCGGGGCCCCGTCTTCGACTGAGCAGGTGCGGCCCCGGCGTCGCGCCCACGAAAGGAACCGGCCATGCCCGGACCCCAGAACCGCCGTCCGAACCCGTTCCTGGACGACCTCGACCTCCTGCCCGACACCACCAGCGACGAGCGGGCGGTCGGCTGGGGCGAGGACGTCGAGCGCGACGACACCGACCGGCTGAACGCGGACCGCCCCCCGCACTGGGGCTGAGCGGGCCGCCCGGAGAGGGCCGGGATCGGTGGAACCACCGGTCCCGGCCCCCCGCCCCGCCGGTGCGGGGCGCGCTGTTCATTTCCGAACGGCGTTCTGGGACAGTGGGTCCATGCGATCCCTCTACATCGACGGCGCCTGGACGGACTCCGCCTCCGACGAGGCCCTGGACGTGGTCAATCCGGCGACCGAGCAGGTCATCGACTCCGTACCGGCCGGAGCCACCGAGGACGTCGACGCGGCGGTGCGGGCCGCGACGGCGGCCCTCCCGGGCTGGTCGGCGCTCACACCCGGACAGCGCGTCACCCACCTGGCCAAGGCCCTGGAGCTGTACAACGCCCGGATCGGCGACATCGCCGAGATCCTGACCCGGGACATGGGAGCACCGGCCGTGTTCGCCCGCAAGGTGCAGGCCGGCCTGCCCTCGCTGATGTTCCAGACCTTCATCGACCTCGTCGAGGAGGCTGGTGAGCGCTACTTCGGGGGCGAGCGCCAGGGCACCTCCCTGATCGTGCGCGAACCGATCGGTGTGGTCGGCGCCATCACCCCGTGGAACTACCCGCTGCACCAGATCGTGCTCAAGGTCGTTCCGGCGATGCTCGCGGGCAACACCGTGGTGCTCAAGCCCAGCGAGATCGCCCCGCTCAGCGCCTACGCGCTCGCCGAGGTCCTGCACGACGCCGGGCTGCCCGCCGGAGTGTTCAACCTGGTCTCGGGCACCGGCCCGGTCGTGGGCGAGGCCATCGCCGCGCACCCGGACATCGCCATGGTCTCGTTCACCGGCTCCACCCGGGCCGGGACCCGGGTCAGCCAGGTCGCCGCCGAGACCGTCAAGAAGGTGGCCCTGGAACTGGGCGGCAAGTCGCCCAACGTGGTGCTGCCCGACGCCGACCTCGCCCAGGCCGTCAAGCGCGGCGTGGCCGACGTCATGCGCAACACCGGGCAGAGCTGCAACGCGCTCACCCGGATGCTCGTCCACCGCGACTCCTACGAGGAGGCGGTCGCGCTGGCCGCCGCCTCCGCGGAGAAGTACGTCCCCGGGGACCCGGCCGACGACTCCACGCGGATGGGGCCGCTCGTCTCGGCCGCCCAGCTCGACAAGGTCCGCGAGTACGTCCGCCTGGGCGTGGAGGAGGGCGCCCGCCTGGTCACCGGCGGCGCCGAGCCCGTCGAGGGCCGCGAGAGCGGGTACTTCGTCCGGCCGACGGTCTTCGCCGACGTGCGCAACGACATGCGCATCGCCCAGGAGGAGATCTTCGGCCCGGTCCTGGCCCTGATCCCGTACGACACCGAGGAGGAGGCCGTGGCCATCGCCAACGACACGGTCTACGGTCTCAACGCCGCGGTGTGGTCGCAGGACTCCGAGCGCGCCCTGGCCGTGGCCCGGCGCCTGCGGGCGGGCCAGATCGAGGTCAACGGCGGTGCGCTCAACCCGCGCGCGCCCTTCGGCGGCTACAAGCGCTCCGGAGTGGGGCGCGAGTGGGGTCTGCACGGGCTCGACGAGTTCTGCGAGCTCAAGTCCGTCCAGCTGTGACCCGGGCCGGGCTCCGCGCCGCCGCGCGGTGTGTGCGGAGTCACGGCTCCCGGCGGGCCTCCGCCGGAATCGGCCCCGGTCGGAAGCGCGTTGTGCGGTGTGGAAAAATTCGGACCGGTAGCCCCTGGTCGAACCCAATCGAGGTGTGAGTTGAGCAACAAGCCCGCGGTCTCCAAGGCAGGTCCTCTCGGCAAGGACATCAAGTCGATCCTGATGTACAACGTGATCGCCGTTGCGTCGATGGCCCTGTTCGCCGCCCTCGGTCTGAGCGTCGCGGCCGCCGCCGGTTCCTGACCCGGCCCGCCCAGAGCGTCGAGCCCCGCCCCGTCCCCGGGGCGGGGCTTCGCCGTGCCGGCGGGGGCGGGTGCTCGGCCGCAGACGTGGAGGCGGGGCGGCGCACCGGTCGCCCCCCGCACCTGCCACACTGGTGACGTGCGTGTTTACCTTGGATCAGATCATGCGGGCTTCGAGCTCAAAGAACACCTCGTCTCCTGGTTGAAGGAGCGCGGCCACGAGGTCGTCGACAAGGGACCGGCCGTCTTCGACGCCGTCGACGACTACCCCCCGTTCGTCCTGCGCGCGGCCGAGGCCGTCGCGGCCGACCCGGGTGCGCTGGGCGTCGTCATCGGCGGCTCCGGCAACGGCGAGCAGATCGCCGCCAACAAGGTCGAGGGCGTCCGGGCCGCTCTGGCCTGGAGTGAGGACACCGCGCGCCTGGCGCGCGAGCACAACGACGCCAACGTGCTCGGCGTCGGCGGCCGGATGCACTCCCTGGAGGAGGCGACCCGGTTCGTGGAGGTCTTCCTCTCCACGCCCTACAGCGACGAGGAGCGGCACACCCGCCGCATCAGGATGCTGTCCGACTACGAGAGCACCGGCGACCTGCCCCCGCTCCCCTGACACCCACCGCGTCCGTTCCGCGCCCTCGTCCGGCACCACCGCACGGGGGCGCGTTCTCGTGGACGGGGACGGCGCTGACGGCGCCCCCCCGTGGCCGGGAGCGATCCGACGCACAGGTGACGTCGGCCACTGGTTCCGGACCACCCGGTATGAGACCCTGAGCCAGGGCGTGTCGGGGCGACACGCCCGTGGTGTCCGGGACGCGGATCCCGTCCAGGGCCGTCCCGGCTCGGGAGGCGTTCGGGCACGGCGTCCGAGAGAAGAGTGCGGGACCCGAGGGCGGTCCCCGTGCGGAGTGCACGCCCGACTCCGCACAACCGGTTATCGGCTGACCCGATAACCGGGGTTATGGGGGATAACTCCGCTGGTGGCGCGTGCTTCGCCGGCGGTCGCCGCGCTACAGTTCGTGCACAGTGGCGGGCCCTCGACGCCCATAGCACGGCAGAGCCGCCGTCCGGTACCGAAACAGCCACCGGGACCCGACCCGCACCGCCGCCGGTCCGCCCGACCGACCCCGGAACCGGCCCGGCCGTGGCCGCCCCCGCCCGTGCCACCGCGAGCCGACCGAGAACCGACCCCCGCTGGTGAGCGGGCGTGCCTAGGCCAGAGGATCCATGAAGCCGACACCCACCGCCAAGACCACCCGACTCCTGCGATCGACCACGCAGCGGCTCGTCGCGGTGCTCCGGCGCAAGGTGTTGTTCCGCTACCGACTCGTCCTCATCACGCTGGTCACCATCGCGGTGGGCATCGGCATCGGCGCCGTGTGGGGCCCCAGCGGCTGGTTCCCGCCCAGCTCCACCATCCTCACCGTGCTGGCCGGCGGCCTGCTGCTGAAGCGCAAGAGCCTGGCCGCTCTGCTGGGCGTGGTCGCGGCGGTCCTGCTGTTCGTGGCCTACATGCTCGACTTCGGCCAGGTCGGGCCCGGCCTGCTGGTCACCATCGGGGTGACCGCCGTGCTGTCGTACCTGTTGTCCGGCGTGCGCGAACGCCTCGGTGTCCAGGGCCTGAGCGGCGAGATGATGCTGCTCGACCTGCGCGACCGGCTGCGCCACCAGGGCCGGCTGCCCGAGTTGCCCCAGGGGTGGGGCCGTACCGCGGTCCTGCGCCAGGCGGGCGGGTCGTCCTTCGGCGGCGACTTCGTCGTGTCGATCCGCCGCGAGAACCGGCTGGACGTGGCCGTGGTGGACGTCTCGGGCAAGGGCGTGGACGCCGGGACCCGGGCCCTGCTGCTGTCCGGCGCCTTCAGCGGCCTCATCGGGGCCGTCCCCACCCGCGACTTCCTCGCGCACTGCAACGACTACCTCATGCGCAACAGTGGCGGCGAGGGCTTCGTCACCGCGGTGCACCTGAACGTGGACCTGGACTCGGGCGCGTACGAGATCGCCTCGGCCGGCCATCCTCCCGCGCTGCACTACGACAGCGGCACCGGCCAGTGGGACACCAGCGAGGCCAAGGGCGTCGTGCTCGGTGTCATCCCGGAGATGACCTACACCTCGGTCCAGGGCAAGCTGCGACCCGGCGACGCCATCCTGCTCTACACCGACGGCCTCATCGAGACCCCGGGCGAGGACCTCGACGCCGGGATCGACCGGCTCCTGGGCGCGGCGGACACCATGGTCACCCGCGGGTTCAGCAGCGGCGCGGGAGCGGTCGTGGACACCCTGAGCAGGGACAAGAACGACGACTGCGCGCTCGTCGTGCTGTGGCGGGACTGACCCGGGACACCCGGACGGCGCCCGACGTTCACGTCGCGTACGGCGCCACGCGGCCCCTCCGTGGGCCCGCGCATCGGCGGTGGCGGTAGGGTCGACGTGTTCCCCGGCCCCAGCACGGCGGGTTCGGCCGTGCACCGTCCCCGGATCGCCGTGCCCGCCCCTTTCGCCCCTCGGCGTCGACGCACGTACGGCTCACCACACCAGCGGCGACGGGGCCGGCACCGGACCGCGTCGAGGTCCGGTACTTCCAGGATGTCGCGGTTCGGTGGGCGCGTGCCCGCCGGGCCCTGGAGACGCGAGGGGGTGCTTCGCATGTCAGACGGCGAGCGCGCTGAAGAACTCATCGATCTGGTCGAGCAGAACGATCTGACCGGAATCAGGCTCTGGTTGGCCGAGCACAGACCCCACGAGGTCGCCGACGAGCTCGCCCGCATGAACGACCCTTCCGTCATGGTCCCCTTCCGGCTCCTGGACAAGGACCGCGAACTGGAGGTCTTCGAGGAACTCGACCCCGCCCTGCAGCAGATGATCCTGCTGGGCCTGCGCGACACCGCCTTCCACGAGCTCCTGGAGGAGATGGACCCCGACGACCGGGCCCGTCTCATCGGCGAGGCCCCCGCGAAGATCGCCACGCGCGCGCTGGCGGGGCTGAGCCCCGCCGAACGCAAGATGACCGCCGCGCTCCTCGGCTACCCCGAGGACTCGGTCGGCCGCTACATGACGCCGGAGACGGTCATCCTGCACCGCGACCTCACGGTGGGCCGCGCGCTGGAGGTCGTCCGGGCCAAAGGGGCCGACGCCGAGACGATCTACACCCTGCCGGTGGTCAGCGACGGCCGCCGCCTCGTGGGCACCATCACCCTCAGCGACCTGGTCATCAGCGACGACGAGGTGCTGCTGAAGGACCTCGTGGACGTGCTGGCCCCCCGCGTACGGGCCACCGAGCCCGTCGAGGACGCCGCCCGCCTCATCCAGGAGGCCAACCTGGTCTCCCTGCCGGTGGTGGACTCGGAGGAGCGCTTCGTCGGCGTCTTCACGTTCGACGACGCCCTGGAGGTCATCGAGGCGGCCGACTCCGAGGACATGGCCCGCCAGTCGGGTGCCAGCCCGGTCGGTGAGCACTACGTGTCCGTGAGCGTGCTGCGGCTGGTGGGGGCGCGCTCGGTGTGGCTGATGCTGCTCATCGTCGCGGCCACACTGACGGTCAACGTCATGCAGGTCTACGAGGCCACCCTGGAGGAGGTCACGGCGCTGGCGCTGTTCGTGCCGATGCTCGTCGGCACCGGCGGAAACGTCGGCGCGCAGTCGGCGACGGCGATCGTGCGCGCCCTGGCCGTCGGCGAGGTCCGCGTTCGCGACCTGCCCTCGGTCATCTGGAAGGAGGGGCGGGTCGGGCTGCTCCTGGGGGTGATGCTGGCGGGTATCGCGCTGACGATCGGGGTGCTGCTGGTCGGGCTCGACATCGGCCTGGTGGTGGCGTGCTCGGTGATCGCCATCTGTACCTGGGCGGCGATCATCGGGTCGTCGATGCCCCTGCTCGCCCGCAAGGTGGGTGTGGACCCGGCGGTGGTGTCCTCCCCGATGGTGGCGACCCTGGTGGACGCCACAGGGCTGTTGATCTACTTCTCGATCGCGCGCCTGGTCCTCGGCATCTGACCGCGGGACGCGCGCACGGGGTGTCGATACGGCGTCCCCCGGCATGAACGCGCGGTGGGACGGGTATCGGGGGGACAGGTCAGGATGGATCTGAGGGGGGTTCCATGTCCGGTACCGGAGACGCGTTCAACAGGATCAAGAAGGCCGTCGACGACAACGCCGACAAGGTCCAGGGCGCAGTCGGCAAGGCCGCCGAGGCAGCGAAGAAGGCCACGGGGGGCGCCCACGACGACAAGATCGACAAGGGAGCCGGAGCCGCGACGGAGTACCTGCGCAAGCGGGCCCAGCAGGACAAGAAGGAATAGTCGTACCTGACCGGTCGGGGACCACCCACCGGGGCCGCGGGCCCTGGTCGGTGGTCCCCGGTCTTTGTGTGGCGGGCCCCGGGGCGGCTCGTCCTGCGGCGCCGGGCGTCCCGAGACCTGGCGCGCCGATGTGCGCGGGGCAGGACCCGCTGGTCAGGGCTTTGCCCACGAAAGCTACTCTGGTGAGGTAAGGCGTACCTAATGTGAGGATGGGGGTGGGTGTGAACGCAGTCGACGGGCGTCCCTGCCAGCTGACCGTCTGCCGTGGCTGTTGCTGCGGGACCAAGAAGAAGGTCCCCGGCGTCGACCACAAGGCCCAACTCGCCCGTCTGAGCACGATCGACGACCACTCGGGCCGCACCGTCCCGGTCCGCACCAGCAAGTGCCTGGGTATCTGCTTCCAGGCCAACGTGGTCGTCGTCCAGCCCTCCCAGGAGGGCCGGGCGGCGGGCGGCCGCCCGGTCTGGCTCGGCCAGGTCACGGAGGACAAGCTGGTCGAGGCCATCGACGACTGGATCTTCGAGGGCGGCCCCGGCCTGGTCCCGCTGCCCGCCGTTCTGGCCGACCACGTCACGTCCAAGGACGCCAAGAAGCCGAAGAAGCGCAAGAAGCCCAAGCACTCCAAGTCCGCGAAGAAGGAGCGGCGCAAGGAGCGCGAGAAGGCCGAGCGCAAGGCCGAGCGCAAGGCGGCGAAGCGGGCGGGCGAAGCAGAGCCGGACGGGAAGAAGTCCGAGACGGAGAAGCCCGGCAAGAAGAAGCCTGGCAAGAAGGACAAGAAGCACAAGAAGGGCAAGAAGAAGTCCGGCAAGGCCGGGAAGAAGTAGCGGCGGCCCGCCGGACCGGACCCCTGGCTCAGCGCGGGGCCGGCCGCCCCGGGCCCTCCGGGACGGCCTGGGCGTGGTGGTCGGTCCCGGTCACGACTCGTGCGCTCCCTCACGCCGCTGCGGTGCGAACTGGGTGCGGTACAGCGCCGTGTACAGCCCGCCGCGCGTCAGCAGCTGGTCGTGCGTGCCCCGTTCGAGCACGCGGCCGTCCTCCAGCACCAGGATCTGGTCGGCCTCGCGCACGGTGGCCAGCCGGTGGGCGATCACCAGGGACGTGCGCCCCTCCAGAGCCGCGGCCAGGGCCTCCTGCACCGCCGCCTCCGACTCCGAGTCCAGGTGCGCGGTCGCCTCGTCCAGCACCACCACCGACGGCGCCTTCAGCAGCAGCCGCGCGATGGCCAGCCGCTGCTTCTCGCCGCCGGACAGGCGGTAGCCGCGGTCCCCGACCATCGTGTCCAGGCCGTCGGGCAGCCGCTCCAGGAGCGGGCCCAGGCGGGCCATCCGCAGGACCTCCTCCATCTCCGCGTCGGTGGCCTCCGGGCGCGCGTAGCGCAGGTTCGCGCCGACGGTGTCGTGGAAGAGCTGGGCGTCCTGCGTCACCACGCCGACCCGGTCGCGCAGGGAGTCCCCGGTGGCCTCGCGCAGGTCGATCCCGCCGACGCTCACCGAGCCGTCGGTGGGGTCGTACAGCCGTGACACCAGGTGGGTCAGTGTGGTCTTGCCCGCTCCGGAGGGGCCCACGAGAGCCACCATCGTCCCGGGCTCGGCGGTGAATTCCACGCCGCTCAGGACCTGGGTGTCATCGTCGGTCTGCGCCTGCGGGGTCAGTTCGAGCGAGGCGACCGACGCGTCCTTGGCGCCCGGGTAGCGGAACGACACGTGGTCGAAGCGCACGCTCAGCGGCCCCTCGGGCAGCGGGCGGGCGTTCGGACTCTCCTTGATCCGCGGCTCCAGGTCCAGGACCTCGAAGACGCGGTCGAAGGAGACCAGCGCGGTCATGATCTCCACGTGGACGTTGGACAGCGTCGTCACCGGGCCGTACAGGCGGGCCATGAGCGTGGTGAGCGCCACCAGCGTGCCGACCTCGAAGGCGCCGTCGATCGCCAGGACGCCGCCGACGCCGTAGACCATCGCCATCGCCAGGGCGGTGATCATGCCGAGCAGGGAGAACAGCAGCGATCCGTAGACCGCCTGGCGCACGCCCAGATCGCGCACGCGGCTGGCGCGACGCGCGAACGCCTCGGACTCCTCGGCCGGGCGTCCGTAGAGCTTGACGAGCATCGCTCCGCCGACGTTGAAGCGCTCGGTCATCAGCGAGCTCATGTCGGCGTTGTTGTCCATGGCCTCGCGGGAGATGTGCGCGAGGCGGCGGCCGATCAGCTTGGCGGGAACGAGGAAGAGCGGGACCAGGGCCAGCGCGATCAGGGTGACCTGCCACGACAGCGCGAGCATGGTGATGATCACCGCGGTGGCGCTGATGAGGTTGGAGACCACCGACTGCAGGACGGACGTGATCGCCCGCTGGGCGCCCACCACGTCGGTGTTGAGCCGGCTGATCAGGGACCCGGTCTGGGTGCGGGTGAAGAAGGACAGCGGCATGCGCTGGACGTGCGTGAACACCTGCGTGCGCAGGAGGTAGATGACGCCCTCGCCGATCCGTGACGACAGCCACCGGCTGAGCAGGGACAGGACGCCTTCCAGCACCGCGAGTCCGGCCGCCGCCACCGCCAGCCAGACGACCAGCGACGTGTCCCCGTTGAGGATGCCCCGATCGATGATGGTCTTGAGCAGGAGCGGGTTGGCGACCACGATCGCGGAGCTGACCGCCGTCACCAGCAGGAACATCAGGATCGTCCGCCAGTGGGGGCGGGCGTAGGAGATGATGCGTCGGGTGAGCCCGGGGGGCAGCGAATGCCCCTTGGCGCTCCCGTCGTTGACCAGGGCCCGGTAGGAGGGCCTGCCTGACATCATGGACGGCCTCGTTCTTCTCGCTCGTTCGCCACGAAGGGGACAACACCGGTCCGTGTGCGCCGCTTCCCCGTGGCGGGGCGTCGCGGACCGGGGACGGGTGGGGGCCGCCGGCCCGGGGGCCGTGCGGTCGGTGGAGGGGCGCTACAACGAGGTGGCGAGGCGGCCCAGCGCCGCGGTGGTGGAGCGGCCGGGGGTGAAGGGCAGCTCCCAGGCGCGGGCACCGAGGGCCTCGGCTCCCAGGATCTTGGCCTGGGTGTAGCGGTCCCCGGCGGTGAAGGCCAGGGCGGCGGGCGCGAACGGGCGCAGGAGTTCGGCGTAGGCGGCCCAGTCGGCGACCGAGGGCGGTCCCTCGATGGTGAAGGCGCCGCTGACGCAGGCCAGGGCGGCGATGGTCTCGGCGCGTTCCTCGGCCGGGTTGACGGGACGGCCCGGACCCTTCCAGGCGCGCACGCGTTCGTCGGACTCGATCCCGACCACCAGCGGTAGGCCGCGCTCGGCGATCGAGCGGAGGAACCGGACGTGGCCGACGTGCAGGACGTCGAAGACCCCGGTGACGATGACCGGCCGTTCGAGGGTGGCCGGGCGCTCGAACCACTGTGCGCTCAGAGGGGTGACCAGGTCGTCCGCCGCGTTGGTGTCCGTCAAAGTAGCCCCGTTTCGACAAGCTCCAGGGTGCCCGTGTCCGGTCGCGCCGACGGGCCACCCGCAAGGTCAACGTACCGGTTGGTACCGGCTATTCCACGGCTCGGGGTGCGCAGGGCCGCCCCGGCGGTCGCCGCGGACCGGTGGACGCGGTGTGGGTGATGTCATGGAGCATCCTTCCGCGCTGTGTCCGCTCTCACACGGCGCGACGGACACGAGCGGCGGCTGGAGGCGGTGTCGGCGGAGCCCGGTTCGCGGCGGGGGCCGAGACCCGCGGGGGTCCGGGGGCGGTCCTCTGCGGGGGAGCGGTGGGGCGGGCCGGTGTGGAAGGACGCGGTTCGCCTCGAGGTCCGCGGGGGTCTGGGGGTCGTCGCCCAGGGGAAACGGCGAGGCGGGCCGGTGTGGAAGGACGCGGTTCGCCTCGAGGTCCGCGGGGGTCTGGGGGTCGTCCTCCAGGGAAAACGGCGAGGCGGGCCGGTGTGGAAGGACGCGGTTCGCCTCGAGGTCCGCGGGGGTCTGGGGGTCGTCCTCCAGGGGAAACGGCGAGGCGAGCCGGTGCGAAAGCACACGGCTCGCCTCGAGACGAGCGGGCGACGAGAATCGAACTCGCATGGCCAGCTTGGAAGGCTGGAGTTCTACCATTGAACTACGCCCGCGTGGGCCCGGGAGCTTCGAGTTTCCTCTAGACTCGTGGGGCCGACGGGGACCAGAGTACAGTGTCCTGGCGGTGGTCGCACACTCGTGTGCGACCTTTCCGTGTACGGGGTGTAGCGCAGCTTGGTTAGCGCGCATGCTTTGGGAGCATGAGGCCGCGGGTTCGAATCCCGCCACCCCGACGACAGCGAAGCATCCGCGGCAGCGGCCCCTGGGCCGTGCGCCGTGGCCCCCTGCGTATCTGCCCTAGACTTGGTGCGATCAGCAGGAAACTGTAAGTCCCAGCCCGTCGCAGGGCACCCCAGGTTGAACGTGGTCATCAGACTGGCCGGGGTGCGTGCGTGCATGCGCCGTTGTGTGTGGTGCGCCTGCGGGCCGACGCGGACACCAGCCGGCAAACCTAGGAGTACCGCCCCGTGAAGACCGATGTCGAGGAGCTCAGCCCGACCCGGGTCAAGCTGACCATCGAGGTGCCCTTCGATGAGCTCGAGCACGCTTTCGACGAGACCTACAAGTCTCTCGCCAAGCAGGTTCGGATCAAGGGCTTCCGCCCGGGCAAGGCGCCGGCGCGGCTGATCGACCGCTACGTGGGCCGCGGCGCGGTGATCAGCGAAGCCGTGAACCACGCCGTTCCGGAGCTCTACAACGAAGCCATCCAGAAGGAGGAGCTCTTCGCGCTCGGCCAGCCCGACGTCGAGGTCACCAAACTGGAGGACAACGACGAACTCGCCTTCACGGCCGAGGTCGACATCCGCCCGAAGTTCGAGGTCTCGGACTACAAGGGCATCGAGGTGACCGTCGACAACGCCGAGGTCACCGACGAGCAGGTCGACGAGCAGGTCGGCACGCTGCGCGAGCGCTTCTCCACCCTCGTGGGCGTCGACCGCCCGATCGAGGACGGCGACCACCTGTCGATCGACCTCTCCGCCGCCATCGACGGTGAGAAGCTCGAGGACGTCGCGGTCAGCGGCTACTCCTACGAGGTCGGCACCAACACCATGCTGGAAGGGCTCGACGAGACCCTGCGCGGCATGGAGTCGGGCGGCGAGGCCACCTTCAAGACCACCCTCGTCGGGGGTGAGCACGAGGGCAAGGAGGCGGACGTCACCGTCACCGTGCACAGCGTGAAGGTCAAGGAGCTCCCCGAGCTGGACGACGAGTTCGCCCAGCTGGCCAGCGAGTTCGACACGATCGGCGAGCTGCGCGACGACGTGCGCAAGCGCATGACCGAGGTCCGTCGCCTCCAGCAGCTCTCCGCGGCCCGTGACAAGGCCCTGGAGAAGCTCATCGAGTCCGTGGACATCCCGCTGCCGGACTCCGTCGTCGACGAGGAGATCACCCGTCGCCGCCAGAGCCTGGAGCAGCAGCTCGCCCAGGGCGGGCTGACCAAGGAGGCCTACCTCGAGTCGCAGGAGAAGACCGAGGAGGAGTTCGAGGAGGAGCTGACCAGCGGGGCCCGCTCCGCGGTCAAGGCCGGCTTCATCCTCGACCAGCTGGCCATCCAGGAGGACCTGAGCGCCGACCAGGGCGAGCTCAGCCAGTACGTGTTCGAGCAGGCCCAGCGCATGGGCGTGAGCCCGGACCAGCTGGCCCAGCACCTGGTCGAGTCCAACCAGATCCGCGTGGCCTTCACCGAGGTCGTCCGCGGTAAGGCCATGGACCTGGTCCTGGCCGGCGCGAAGGTCACCGACGAGGACGGCAACGTCGTCGAGCAGGAGACCACCGCCGACGCCGAGGGCGCCGACGAGGCCGTGGAGACCGCCACCGAGCCGGTCGACGACACCGCCGCCGCCGAGGCCGCTGACGACTCCGCCGACGAGGCCGAGTCCGCCAAGTAGGCACCGCGCCCAGTGACGCGAACGGGCCCCGTCCGACTTTCGGGTCGGGCGGGGCCCGTCGTGTTCGCCGGCAGAGGAAAGTCCACGCGGGGCCTTGCCCACCCTGCGCTCAAAGCGAACAGAGACGCGATCGGTGCGAGCACGGTGCTCGTCGGCGTTAGTGTCGCTGTATCGCAACCGTTTCGATTCCGGAGCAGGTGACGAGAGTGCCGCCGACCTTTGATGAGTCCCCGCGATTCGACGCACGTACGTCGGAGCCGCAGATTTCCCCTTTTATTGAGCAGACGCCTCAGCGCCTGTTGCGCCAGCGAATCGTATTCCTCGGCCAGCAGGTCGACGACGACATCGCCAACCGCCTGGTTGGTGAGCTTCTGCTGCTGTCCGCCGAGGACCGCCAGCGAGACATCACGATGTACATCAACTCGCCCGGCGGATCCGTGACCGCAGGCATGGCGATCTACGACGTCATGCAGTACATCCCCAACGACGTGCGTACCGTCGGTATCGGCATGGCCGCGTCCATGGGCCAGATGCTCCTGTGCGCCGGTGCCCCCGGCAAGCGCTACGCGCTGCCGCACACCCGCGTCATGATGCACCAGCCCTCCGGTGGCATCGGGGGCACCGCCTCCGACATCCGGATCCTGGCCGACCAGCTGATGTACGTGAAGAAGATGTTCATCGAGAAGATCTCCGAGCACACTGGTCAGGCCGTCGAGCAGATCGAGAAGGACGCCGACCGGGACCGCTGGTTCACGGCCCAGGCGGCCAAGGACTACGGAATGATCGACGAGGTCCTCGAGGGCACGCTCGACGTCGCCATCTGAACGGCCGGCTGAGTGGACCCAGACAGACCCCGCGTGACCCAGTCCATGGATCGGCGCAGTGCGTGGAAGGCGTGAAATGACCGAGTTCAATCCCAGTCTCATCGGCGGCGCGGCCTCGATGGCTCCCCAGAGCCGCTACGTCCTGCCGTCCTACGTGGAGCGTACGTCGTACGGCGTCAAGGAGATGAATCCGTACAACAAGCTCTTCGAAGAGCGGATCATCTTCGTCGGCGTGCAGATCGACGACACCTCGGCGAACGACCTGATGGCCCAGCTCATCACCCTTGAGCAGCTCGACTCCGAGCGGGACATCCAGATGTACATCAACTCGCCCGGCGGATCCTTCACGTCGCTGATGGCGATCTACGACACGATGCAGTTCGTGCGTCCCGACATCCAGACCGTGTGCATCGGGCAGGCCGCCTCGGCGGCCGCGATCCTGCTGGCGGGCGGTACCAAGGGCAAGCGCGGCGCGCTCCCCAACGCCCGCATCCTGATCCACCAGCCCGCCACGGAGGGCATGCACGGTCAGGCCAGCGACATCGAGATCCAGGCCAACGAGATCACCCGGATCCGTACGCAGTTGGAGACCACGCTGGCGCACCACACCGGGCGCTCGGTCGAGCAGGTGTCCAAGGACATCGAGCGCGACAAGATCCTCACCGCTGAGGAAGCCAAGGATTACGGCATCATCGACTTCGTCCTGCCGTACCGCAAGGCGTCCCTCAAGTAGCGGCGCGTCAACCCTGGTCCTGCGGCCTCTCCCACAGTCGTGGGGGAGTGCCGCCGGGTCCGGGGCCCGGCGGTAGGAACACCGACCGGACCGGTTCTCGATCCGGCTGGGGCAGCCCAGTGGCGAAGCCGGTCCGGTTTTTCGCTTAGTCTGGCGGGAGCGACACACAGATCGCCTCGTCCGTGGCCCGGGCCGTGGACGGGTTCGGGAGCTGGACTTCCGGACGGTTCGCGCGAGCGGGACCGACGGGGCGGCCTTAGTTTTGAGGAGTGGCTGGGTGGCACGCATCGGCGACGGCGGGGACCTGCTGAAGTGCTCATTCTGCGGTAAGAGCCAGAAGCAGGTGAAAAAGCTCATCGCCGGCCCCGGGGTCTACATCTGCGATGAGTGCATCGACCTCTGCAACGAGATCATCGAGGAAGAGCTGGCCGACTCGACCGATCTGGCGTGGGACAGTCTGCCGAAGCCGCGTGAGATCTATGAGTTCCTGGACTCGTATGTGATCGGGCAGGACCAGGCGAAGAAGGCGCTGTCGGTGGCGGTGTACAACCACTACAAGCGTGTGCGTTCGGAGGGTGACCGTCCGGGCGACGAGGGTGTGGAGATCGCCAAGTCCAACATTTTGCTGTTGGGGCCGACGGGGTCGGGGAAGACGTTGTTGGCGCAGACGCTGGCGCGGATTCTGAATGTTCCGTTCGCGATCGCGGACGCGACGGCGCTGACCGAGGCGGGGTATGTCGGTGAGGATGTGGAGAACATCCTGTTGAAGTTGATCCAGGCGGCCGATTACGACGTGAAGAAGGCCGAGACGGGGATCATCTACATCGATGAGGTCGACAAGGTCGCGCGTAAGAGCGAGAATCCCTCGATCACGCGTGATGTGTCGGGTGAGGGTGTGCAGCAGGCGCTGTTGAAGATCCTGGAGGGGACGACGGCGAGTGTGCCGCCGCAGGGTGGTCGTAAGCATCCGCACCAGGAGTTCATCCAGATCGACACGACGAATGTGTTGTTCATCTGTGGTGGTGCGTTCGCGGGTCTGGAGGCGTTGATCGAGTCGCGGGCGGGTCGTCAGGGGATGGGGTTCAACGCGGTGTTGCGGCCCAAGTCCGAGGCGGCGGAGTCGGCGTTGTTCGGTGAGGTGATGCCGGAGGACCTGTTGAAGTTCGGGATGATTCCGGAGTTCATCGGTCGGTTGCCGGTGATCACGAGTGTGCATGATCTGGATCGTCGGGCTCTGGTGGAGATTCTGACGCGTCCGCGGAATGCTCTGGTGAAGCAGTATCAGCGGTTGTTCGAGTTGGACGGCGTGGAGTTGGAGTTCACGTCGGATGCGTTGGAGGCGATCGCTGAGCAGGGGATCATTCGTGGGACGGGTGCGCGTGGTCTGCGGGCGATCATCGAGGAGGTGTTGTTGTCGGTGATGTACGAGGTGCCTTCGCGTGAGGATGTGGGTCAGGTGATCATTACGCGGGAGACGGTGATCGACAACGTGAATCCCACGATCGTGCCGCGTGCCCAGATGGAGGACGACCACCAGGAGCGGTCCGCCTAGGCGTGTGCTCCGGAGCCCCCGCACGCTCGGCCGTGCGCTCGGAGCGCGCCCCGCGCGAACCCACCTGGGGTGACGGAAGGCTGAACGGCCTGCCTCTCATCCCCTGATGTCCTGCAACGGCCCACGGCCACCCGAGTTCGTCGGGTGGCCGTGGGCCGTTCGTGTCGCTCCGAGGTGTGTCGGCTACTCCTCTTCGAGGATCTCGGCCATGCGGTTGATCTCGGAGCTCTGCTCGGCGATGAGGTCGTTGGCCATCCGCAGCACCGTGTGGTCCTTGCCCTCTTCCAGGACCTCCTCGGCCATCGTGACGCCGCCCTGGTGATGGGTCGTCATCAGCTCCACGAAGAGCCGGTCGAAGTCGTCGCCCTCGGCGGCGGCCAGGTCGTCCAGCTCCTCATCGGTGGCCATGCCGGGCATGTCGTCGTGATCGACCTCCAGCCGGCAGGTCGGTACGTCACCGCCCTCGTCGTGGTGGGTGCCGTCGCCCTCCAGGCCGCAGAAGTTCTGGTGGGCCTCGTTCTCCCTGGCCGGACCGAAGACGTTCTCCTCCAGCCAGCTCTCCATGGCGGTGATCTCGGGGCCCTGCGCCGCGGAGATGCGGTCGGAGATGCTCTCGATGTCGTCGCGCTCGTGGCGCTCGGCGACCAGTTCGGTCATCTCGATCGCCTGGCGGTGGTGCTCGATCATGTTCACCAGGTAGAACACGTCGGCCTCGTTGTGGCCCTGCTCCTCGGCGAGGGCGGCGATCTGTTCGGCGGTGGCCGGTGAGGCCGACTCACCCGGGGCGCCGGGTGCGATGACGTTGCCCGACACCGGCTCCTCGGCGCCGGTGCAGGCCGAGGCTCCGAGCAGTACGAGAGCGGTTCCGGCCGCGAGTGCCAGGCGTCGCACGAATGTCCTCCAGGGTGGGGGTGGCCGGACGGGGGTCCGCGGTGCCGAGTGGACGCGACACCCTGCCGGTTTTCTACTCACTCCATGGGTGTTTTGTCCAGCCCCGGGTGCGTGTTGGCGCTGATTCGTTCACTCGTTCGTGACCCGTTGTGCCCAGGGCTGATTCGCCTGCGATGTCCGGTGTCGGAGTTTCGCCTGGTCCGCAAGGGAAACAACCATGTGTGATCAAGTGATGGCAATGGGTGGTATTCGGAGGTGGGCGATGGTGGCGCTCGACGGGCGACGGGGAGGCTGGGGTGCTGCCGCCGCGGTGCTGGGCGTCGCGGCCGGTGGTCTCGGAGCCCCGTCGGCGTGGGCGGGGGAGCCCACCGGGAGCGGTGTGGAGCATGTGGCGAACATGCCCAAGCCCGAGGCGCTCACCGACACCTTCAACTCCGACCTCGCGTTCTCGGGCGACTACGCCATCGGCGGCAACTACGGCGGCTTCGTCATCTACGACATCTCCGAGCCCGCGCGGCCCGAGATCGTCTCCGAGGTCCTGTGCCCCGGCGGCCAGGGCGACGTGTCGGTCAGCGGCGACCTGCTCTACTTCTCCGTCGACTACCCGCGTGCGACCGATGAGTGCGGTGCGCCCGCGGTCCGGCCCAGCGACCCCGACGGGTTCGAGGGCATCCGCGTCTTCGACATCTCGGACAAGACCGCCCCGGAGTACGTGACCGCGGTGCGCACCGACTGCGGTTCGCACACCAACACACTCGTCCCGGGCTCGGACGGCGAGAGCGACGTGGTCTACGTGTCGTCGTACTCGCCCTCGGAGCGGTTCCCCCACTGCCGGCCGCCACACGACAGGATCTCGATCGTCGAGGTGCCGCACGACGCGCCGGGGGAGGCCGCGGTGGTCGGCGAGCCCGTGCTCTTCCCGGACGGGGGAGAGGCGAGCACCACGGGCTGCCACGACATCACCGCCTATCCGGAGCGCGGACTGGCCGCCGCGGCGTGCCTGGGCGACGGGCTGCTGCTGGACATCACCGACCCCCTGGACCCGGTGGTGGTCGAGCGTGTACGGGACGCCAACTTCGCCTTCTGGCACTCGGCCACGTTCACCAACGACGCACGGCACCTGCTCTTCACCGACGAACTCGGTGGCGGCGGTGCGGCGACCTGTACCGAGGAGATCGGACCCGAACGCGGCGCCGACGCGGTGTACGCGCTCGATCAGAACGAGGACCTGCCGAAACTCGACTTCCGGAGTTACTACAAACTGCCCCGCCATCAGACCGAAACCGAGAACTGTGTGGCCCACAACGGCTCGTTGATCCCCGTTCCGGGCCATGACTACTTCGTGCAGTCCTGGTACCAGGGCGGCGTCTCGGTCATCGACCTTGACGATCCCGCCGCTCCCCGGGAGATCGGCCACTTCGACCGCGGCCCCTGGGATCCGGCGAATCTGGCCACCGCCGGGTCGTGGTCGGCGTACTACTACAACGGCCACGTGTACTCATCGGACATCCGACACGGCCTCGACGTGCTCAGGCTCACCGATCCCCGGCTGGAGGCGGCCGAAGCGGCCCTCATGACGGAGTTCAATCCCCAGTCGCAGCCCGTCGTGTCGCCGGAGGTGTGACGCGGCGGAGGGCCGTGCCGGGGGACACCTGCGTCCCCCGGCACGGCGGCGGCGGCCCGGAGCGGGCCGGTTCGCGCCGGAGGAGGCCCGCCACCCTAGGCACCGTGTGTAGCCGGATCAGGTCAGGGTGGCAGCGTGTTAACTGTCGTGATTCTTTCGTCTCCCCCTATACATATTGATGTTGAATTGTGTACGTTCTTCCTGCTTAGCTCCAAACTGCATCAGGAGTACACATGGCGTCATCCCCCATCTCCCCCCGGGCCCGACGGAGACGTGGAGCCGCGTTCGCCCTCACTGGCGCCGCAGCCCTTCTCGTCGGTCTCCTGGCCCCCTCAGCGGCCGCCGCGGACGATTTCGTCAGCGACGCCGAGACCAGCGACAACGTCACCCACGTCGCGAACATCCCCAAGACCGAGGCGATGGGTAGCGGCTTCAACTCCGACCTCGCGTTCTCGGGCGACTACGCCATCGGCGGCAATTACAACGGCTTCGTCATCTACGACATCTCCGAGCCGGAGCGGCCCGAGATCGTCTCCGAGGTGGTCTGCCCCGGCGGTCAGGGCGACGTGTCGGTCAGCGGCGACCTGCTCTACTTCTCCGTGGACTACGCGCGCGCCAGCGAGGACTGCGGTGCGCCGGCCGTGCCCACCTCCGACCCGAACGGGTTCGAGGGCATCCGCGTGTTCGACATCTCGGACAAGACCTCTCCGGAGTACGTGACCGCGGTGCGCACCGACTGCGGTTCGCACACCAACACGCTCGTCCCGGGGGCGGACGGGGAGTACGACTACGTCTACGTCTCCTCCTACTCACCCCGGTCGAACTTCCCGAACTGCCAGCCGCCGCACGACAAGATCTCGGTCATCGAGGTCCCCGTCGACGACCCGGCCTCGGCGGCGGTCGTCGAGGAGCCGGTGCTCTTCCCCGAGGGCGGCAACAGCGGCACCGCCGGCTGCCACGACATCACCGCGTACCCGGAGAAGGGCATCGCGGCCGGCGCCTGCATGGGCGACGGCATCCTGATGGACATCTCCGACCCGGCGCACCCGGTGGTCACCGACGTCGTCCGCGACCCGAACTTCGCGTTCTGGCACTCGGCGACCTTCACCAACAACGCCGACACGGTGATGTTCACCGACGAGCTCGGCGGCGGCGGCGCGGCCATCTGCACCGGCGAGTACGGCTCCGAGCGCGGCGCCGACGCCATCTACTCGATCGGCGGCGGTGACGCGGAGCCCGAGCTGGGCTTCGAGGGCTACTTCAAGATCCCGCGCCTGCAGTCCGACACCGAGAACTGCGTGGCGCACAACGGCTCGCTGATCCCGGTCCCGGGGCGCAACTTCTTCGTGCAGTCCTGGTACCAGGGCGGCGTGTCCGTGCTCGACTTCAACGACCCGTCGGCCGCCACCGAGATCGGCCACTTCGACCGCGATCCCATCGACGAGGACGACCTGGTCCTCGGCGGCTCCTGGTCGGCCTACTACTACAACGGCTACGTCTACTCCTCCGACATCACCAGGGGACTGGACGTGCTGCGCCTGGAGGACCCGCGCCTGCGCGTGGCCGCACAGGTCCACATGGACGAGTTCAACCCGCAGTCCCAGCCCAGCTACCGGCCCGGGCGGGGCAACGGCCGTCACTGACCGGCGCGCTCCGGCCGCCCCACCCCATGGCGGCCGGGGCATCCGACTCTGATCCGCCCGGCCGCGTGCCGGGCGGCGGGAGGGGGCCGCGGCCCTGACCACGCCGTGGCCCCGATGCGTTCACCACCCCCAACGCACACAGGAGTGCCCATGCCCCCTTCACCCTCCCGCGCGGCAGGCGCAGGACGCCGACGATCGACCGCCGCGGCCCTCGCGGCGTCGGCCGCCCTGGCCGCCGGACTGCTCGCTCCGGGCACCGTGGCCGCCGACACCACCCCGCCGGCGGACGCCATCTCCAGCGACAACGTCACGCACGTGACCAACGTGCCCAAGCCCGAGGCCGTGAGCAGCGTCAACTCGGACCTCGCGTTCTCGGGCGACTACGCCATCGGCGGCAACTACGACGGCTTCGTCATCTACGACATCTCCGAGCCGGAGCGGCCCGAGATCGTCTCCGAGGTGGTCTGCCCCGGCGGTCAGGGCGACGTGTCGGTCAGCGGCGACCTGCTCTACTTCTCCGTGGACTACGCGCGCGCCAGCGAGGACTGCGGCGCGCCGGCCGTGCCCACCTCCGACCCGAACGGGTTCGAGGGCATCCGGGTCTTCGACATCTCCGACAAGTCGGCTCCGGAGTACGTGTCCGCGGTGCGCACCGACTGCGGTTCGCACACCAACACGCTCGTTCCGAGCAAGGACGGCGAGAGCGACCTGCTCTACGTGTCGTCCTACTCGCCCAGGGCGAGCTTCCCGAACTGCCAGCCGCCGCACGACAAGATCTCGGTCATCGAGGTGCCGCACGACTCCCCGGAGGACGCGGCGGTCGTCAACGAGCCGGTCCTGTTCCCGGACGGCGGCAACCACGACCAGGACAACCTGCTGCTGCCGACGCAGGGCTGCCACGACATCACCGTGTACGCGGAGAAGGACATCGCGGCCGGCGCCTGCATGGGCGACGGCGTCCTGATGGACATCTCCGACCCGGTGAACCCGGTCGTCACCGAGCGGATCCAGGACCCGAACTTCGCGTTCTGGCACTCGGCGACCTTCACCAACGACGCCGCGACGGTGATGTTCACCGACGAGCTCGGCGGCGGTGGCGCCCCCACCTGCACCGAGGAGATCGGCCCGGAGCGCGGCGCCGACGCGATCTACACGATCGGCGGCGGCAGGAGCGGCCCGCCGAGCCTGGACTTCGCCAGCTACTTCAAGATCGAGCGCCACCAGGGCGACCAGATCTGTGTGGCGCACAACGGCTCGCTGATCCCGGTCCCCGGCCGTGACTACTTCGTGCAGTCCTGGTACCAGGGCGGCGTGTCGGTGATCGACTTCAACGACCCGACCGACCCGCAGGAGATCGGCTACTTCGACATGGACTCCCGTGTCGAGGAGGGCGTGCGGGACAACGACACCTGGTCGACCTACTACTACAACGGCTACGTGTTCTCCTCCGACATCGAGCGGGGCATCGACGTGCTGCGCCTGGAGGACCCGCGCCTGCGCGCGGCCGAACAGGTCCACATGGACGAGTTCAACCCGCAGTCCCAGCCCAGCTACCGGCCCGGGCGGGGCAACGGCCGCTGACGCGGACGCCGACGGAAGGCCCCGCCGAGGGGCACTGAGGGGCCGGGGGCACGTGAGCTGCTCCCGGCCCCTCGCCGTGCCGAACGGCCGCGTCGGCCGCCCCGGGCCTAGCCCCGGGCCGCCTCGAAGAGCCGGTCGGTCGGGGCCCGAACGGCCTCCAGGACGCGGCCGGTGAAGTACACCGTCCCCAGTGCCAGGATCCGGTTCCCCAGCCCGGCGAGGAGGTCGGGGGAGAGGTCCTCCGCGGCCACGGTCCTCCAGTGCGCGGGCAGCGCGCGCTCGAACCGCAGGTGCGACTCCGGCAGGACCACTGTGGTCACCGGCAGGTCGCCCAGCGACTCCACGACCCCGGACACGTCCTTGTGGTCGGGCAGGCACAGCAGCACGTGGTCCACTCCGCCCCACAGGCCCCGGGCGTGCTCCAGGGCCGCCGCGACCCCGGCGCCGTTGATCGCCGAGTCCACCACGACCTCCGCCGACGGGGTGCCGGGCACGCCGTGGCGGGACAGCCGGGCCGGCAGGCGCACGGTGCTCAGCACCTCGTGCAGGCGCTCCGCGTCGGGGCGGGGGCGGCCCAGGACGTCCAGCGTGCGCAGGGCCGCCGCCGTCCCCAGGACCCCCGAGGCCGCCGACAGGCCGGGCGGGCGCAGCGCGGTCGGCGGCTCGGTTCCGGGCACCGCCGGATCCACGGTCTCGGCGGTCACGCGCCCGTCGGTGGCCCGTGCCAGCGCCTCGGTCATCGCCTCGGTCACCTCGGGCGTCTGCGGCAGCGTCACCAGGGCCCGCGTGCGCGGCCCGGCGACCCGGGCCTTCTCCTGGGCGATCTCGGGAACGGTGTCGCCCAGCACCCCCAGGTGCTCGCCGAAGACCACGCCCATCGCCACGACGTCCGGTCCGATGAGGCGGAGCTCGTCGCGGTGCCCGCCCGCTCCGGCCTCCAGGACGCACACGTCGGCGCCCACGTCGCGTGCGCGCAGCAGCCCCGCGATCAGGAACAGCCCGCTCGGGGCCAGGTGGCCGCCGGTCTCGCGCACCGACGGCAGCCGGAGCCGGGCCCGCTCGACGCGCTCGCCCAGCGCGTCCATCTCCTCGTCGGTCACCGAGGCGCCGTCCACCCGGACGCGCTCGCGGTAGGAGCGGAAGCTCGGCCCGGTGACCAGGACGGTCCGCAGCCCCGCGGCGCCCAGCGCGGCGGCGGCGTAGGTGGCGGTACTGCCCTTGCCCTTGGACCCCACCACGCCCAGGACCGGCACCGCGGCCGGATCCAGGTCGAGGGCGCGCATCAGGGCGGCGGCGCGGTCCAGGCTGCGGGTCTGCCCGGGGCGCCGGTCCGCCCACTCGCAGAAGAACGGGTCAAGGAATCGCATAGCCCAAGTATGGTCTCTGTGATTTCCGCCGTCGTACCCGGACTCGGCGCCCGGGCGCAGGTGGGGGCGCGTACACTGGCGCGGGTGTACACCCCTACGACCGACACGCCGTGAGCGGCGACAGCGCCCATGAGCGCTACGCCGAGGTGACGGCGCAGATCCTGTCCCGTGCTCCCGAGTCCGAGATCGATCCGACCCTCGACCGGGTCCGCACCCTCCTGGACCTTCTGGGCGATCCGCAGCGCAGCTTCCGGGTCATCCACGTCACCGGCACCAACGGCAAGACATCCACAGCCCGCATGATCGACGCGCTCATGCGCGCACGGGGCCTGCGCGTGGGCCGCTACACCAGCCCGCACCTGCGCACCGTGCGCGAGCGCATCGTCGTCGACGGCGAACCCGTCTCCCAGGCGAGGTTCGTCGAGATCTACGACGACATCAGTCCCTACGTGGACATGGCGGACTCGATGAGCGACACACGCCTGTCGTTCTTCGAGATCCTCACCGTCATGGCCTACGCCGCCTTCGCCGACACCCCTGTCGACGTCGCCGTGGTCGAGGTGGGGATGGGCGGCCGATGGGACGCCACCAACGTCGTCGACGGAGACGTCGCCGTGGTGACCCCGATCGGTATCGACCACACCGAGTACCTGCCGGACACACTCGACGGCATCGCCGACGAGAAGGCCGGCATCATCAAGTCGGACTCCATCGCGGTCATCGCCCAGCAACCGGTGCCCGCGGCCGAGGTCCTGGTCCGCCACGCCGCCGAGGTCGGCGCGCGGGTGGCCCGTGAGGGCCTGGAGTTCGGCGTCACCTCCCGCGAGGTGGCCGTCGGCGGCCAGCAGGTCGCCGTCAAGGGCCTCACCGGAGGATACGAAGACCTGTTCCTGCCCCTGTTCGGCGCCCATCAGGCCGGCAACGCCGCCGTCGCCATCGCCGCCGTGGAGGCGTTCGCCGCCACGGGCGAGGACGCCGAGGGGTTGGACCCCCAGATCGTCGGCGAGGCCCTGTCCGGGGTCGACTCCCCGGGCCGGATGGAGGTCGTGCGCACCAGCCCGACCGTGATCGCCGATGCCGCACACAACCCGGCCGGGATGACCGCGACCGCCGCCGCCGTCGAGGAGGCCTTCGGATTCAGCCGCCTGGTCGGCGTGGTCGCCATCATGGCCGACAAGGATGTCGAGGGGATTCTCGAACCCCTCGAACCACTGCTTGACGAGATCGTCGTCACCCGCAACTCATCGCCGCGCTCCCTCGACCCCGCGCGGCTGACCGCCATCGCGCAGCAGATCTTCGGTGAGGACCGCGTCCACGCGGCCGCCCGACTCGACGACGCCATCGACCAGGCCGTGGGCCTGGCGGAGGAGACCGGCGAGTTCGGCGGCAGCGGGGTGCTCGTCACCGGGTCGGTCGTCACCGCCGGTGACGCCGTCCACCTGCTGCGCGGCGCGGGCGAGTAGCGGACCCGGCGTTCCACCGACGAAGGGATCTGCGCCATGCGCGTCGTCTGCGCTGTCGTTCTCGCTTTCGAGGCCATCGTCCTCGGACTCGCCATACCCGTCGCCATCAACACCGAGGGCATCGATCCGGCGCTGGCGGGTGGCGTCTGGGGCGGTATGGCCGCGGCCGTGCTCGTCCTGTCCGCCCTGCAGAAGTACACCTGGGCGCACTACGCCGCCTGGGCTCTGCAGGCCGGGTTCCTCTTCACCGCCTTCCAGGTGTCGGGGATGCTGCTCATCGCCGTGGTCTTCGTGTCCCTGTGGGTGACCGGCGTCATCGTGGGGCGCCGTACGGACGCCCTCAAGGCCGCCCGCGACAGGGAGAGCGGGGCCGAGACCGTCGACGCCTGACCGCCGTACGCGCCGTGCCCGGAAGCGGTAGTGTGGCGCGTATCCGGGCAGGCCGCCCGTGGGGCGTTCCTCCCGCGGCTTCGGCGCCCGCATCCTGTACCCGAACCTCCGCGTGCGGCCGGAGCCGTGGGCGAACGCCCACGCGTGCCACGCGGACGTCCCCTGAGGAGTTGACACGCACGTGGAGCGCACTCTCGTTCTCATCAAGCCCGACGGCGTCCGCCGCAACATCGTCGGCGAGGTGATCTCCCGCATCGAGCGCAAGGGCCTGAAGCTCGTCGCGATGGAGCTGCGCACGCTGGACGCGGACACCGCCAAGACGCACTACGAGGAGCACGCCGAGCGTCCGTTCTTCGGCTCCCTGGTCGAGTTCATCACCGGTGGACCGCTGGTGGCCATGGTCGTCGAGGGCGAGCGCTCGGTGGAGGCCTTCCGTGCCCTGGCCGGCGCCACGGATCCGGTCACCGCCGCTCCCGGCACCATCCGCGGCGATTTCGCCCTGGAGGTCCAGCAGAACATCGTGCACGGTTCGGACTCCACCTACTCCGCCGAGCGCGAGATCAAGCTGTTCTTCCCCGACCTGGGCTGAGCGGTCCCGCGGCACCGCCCGGTTCGTGGACGACCACGGACCGGGCGTTCTCATGTGCGGGCCCGGAACGGGACCGCGCGAGGCCGGTGCGCGGTGCGGGGCACGGGCCGTCGGCGGTGCACCGGTGGCGGACACCGGGCGCGCACGACTAGGATCGTCACGCTGAGTGCTGATCTGATGCCCCAGTGCGACGATATGACCGATATGGCCGTCTCGCGCTGCGTCGTCCGAAATCGAGGCAACAATTCGGTGTGTTTGCGTAGCCGCCTAGGTGCTGACCGTTACGATACGGGGGACTGTTTACCTATCGTGCCGGATCGACTACGTATGGTCGCCCCGTGCAACCACGTCCGTCACGGCGCCTCTGAGGACGTTACATGCCGAACAACCTTGCATTTCTCGGCCGGGACATGGCCGTCGACCTTGGCACCGCCAACACGCTCGTGTACGTGCGCGGCCGCGGCATCGTTCTGAACGAGCCCTCGGTCGTCGCGCTCAACACGTCCACGGGCAAGATCGTCGCGGTCGGCACCGAGGCCAAACAGATGATCGGCCGCACCCCGCACAACATCACCGCCGTACGCCCGCTCAAGGACGGCGTGATCGCCGACTTCGAGATCACCGAGCGGATGCTGCGCTACTTCATCCAGAAGATCCACCGCAGGCGGCACTTCGCCAAACCGCGCGTGATCGTGGCCGTGCCCAGCGGGATCACCTCGGTGGAGCACCGCGCTGTGAAGGAGGCGGGCTACCAGGCGGGCGCGCGCCGGGTCTACATCATCGAGGAGCCCATGGCCGCCGCGATCGGCGCCGGGCTCCCGGTCCACGAGCCCACCGGCAACATGGTCGTCGACATCGGCGGCGGCACCACGGAGGTCGCCGTCATCTCCATGGGCGGCATCGTCACCTCGCAGTCCATCCGGGTCGGCGGCGACGAGCTCGACCAGGCCATCATGACCTTCGTCAAGAAGGAGTACTCGCTGATGGTGGGGGAGCGCACCGCCGAAGAGCTCAAGATGGCCATCGGGTCGGCCTATCCGACCGGTGCCGAGGAACTACACGCCGAGGTGCGCGGCCGGGACCTCATCAGCGGCCTGCCCAAGACCATCGTGATGTCGGAGAGCGACGTCCGCCAGGCCATCGAGGAACCGGTCACCGCCATCATCGACGCGGTCCGCACCAGCCTCGACAAGTGCCCGCCCGAACTGTCGGGCGACATCATGGACCGCGGCGTCGCCGTCACTGGAGGCGGCGCGCTGCTGCGCGGCCTCGACGATCGGCTCCTGCACGAGACCGGCATGCCCATCCACGTCGCGGACAACGCCCTGGACTCGGTCGCGATCGGCTCGGGCACCTGCGTGGAGAACTACGAGCGCCTGCACCAGGTGCTGGTCCCGGAACGGCGGCGCTGACATGTTCCGCGACTCAACGAGATCCCGGCTCGTGCTGCTCGTGCTGGTCGTGGTCTGCGTGGCCCTGCTCGTCCTGGACACCCGGCCCGGGCCGGATCCGCTCACCGGCGCCGGCCGCGCCGCGGGCGAACTCGTCTTCGCCCCCGCCGCGGCCGGGGCCGGCCGGGTGGGCGGCCCCGCGGCCTCGCTCTACGAAGGGCTGGCCCACGGGCCCGAGGCCGTCGAGCGCGTCGCCGAACTGGAGGCGGCCAACGCCGAACTGGAGTCCGAGCTCCAGGCCGCCCGCCTCGACGAGGCCCGCGCCGACCAGCTGGACGACCTGCTCCACCTGTCCGGGCTCGGCGGCTACGAGATCGTCCCGGCCCAGGCCGTCACCCGCACGACGTCCCGGGGGTACGCGCACGCGGTCACCCTCGACGTCGGCACCAGCTCCGGGGTGCGCACCGACATGACCGTCGTCAACGGCGACGGGCTCGTCGGACGGGTGGTGGAGGCCGGTCCGCGCACCAGCACCGTCCTGCTCGCCACGGACGCCACCTCGGCCGTGGGCGCCCGGCTGGCCGAGACCCGCAAGATCGGCGTGGTCAACGGCGGCTCCGTGCCCGGCGGCGCCGAGTCCGACCTCTCGCTGGAGCTCTTCGACATGGAGGCGCCCGTGGAGTCCGGGGACCGGGTGGTCACGCTCGGATCCCACGAGGGCGCGCCCTTCGTTCCGGGCGTGCCCGTCGGCACCGTCCAGGACGTCCAGGTCTCGCCCGGGGCGCTCAGCCGCATCGCGCGCATCACGCCCGCCGTGGACTTCGCGGCCCTGGACGTGGTGGGCGTGGTCGTCGCCGGACCGGCCGAGGACCCGCGCGACTCCGTCCTGCCACCCGAACCCGACTCCGAGGAGGACCGATGAGGGTCGCAGCCACCGTCGCACTCGTGGCGGTCGCGGTACTGCTGCAGGCCGTCGTGGTCCAGCGCCTGCCGCTGCCCTGGGGCCCCGGCCCCGACCTGGTCGTGGCGGCGGTGGCCGCGGTGGCCCTGACCGGCAGGCCCGCGGTCGCGGCCGGATACGGGTTCGCCGCCGGTCTGGCCATGGACCTGCTGCCGCCCGCCGAGCACGCCGTCGGACGCTATGCCCTGGTGCTGTGCCTGGCCGCCTACGCCGCGGCCCTGCTGCGCACCAACACCGGAGCCCAGGGCGCCGTCGGCCTGCGCACCGGGCTTCCGGCCGTGGTCGGCGCCACCGCGCTGACCGCGCTGGGCACCGGTCTGGGCTACGCGGCGGTCGGCTTCGTCATGGGCGACCCGCGCCTGACCCTGGCCTCCGTGGCCGTCAACGCCGGAGCGGGCGCACTGCTGACCGCGCTCGTGGCGCCCGTGGTGACACTGCCGTTGGTGCGCCTGCGCGACGCACTGGCCGACAGCGACTTCGCCACCGTCCAGGGCCCGACGTCCCCGGTGGGGTGGTGACCATGCGCCGTCCGCCCGTCGACCCGACGCTGCCCGGCCGCAGGCTCGGCCGCGTGGGGCTCATCCTCGTCCAGCTGATGGTCGTGCTGCTCTTCGCCGTCCTGGGCGTGCGCCTGTGGTACCTGCAGGTGCCGATGTCCGACCACTACCGCGACCTGGCGGTCTCCAACCACCACCAGCGCCTCGTGGTCCCCGCGACCCGCGGCCAGATCCTCGACGCGGCGGGGCGGCCCCTGGTGAGCAACCGGACCGAGCTGGTCGTCTCCGCCGACTACCACGAGCTCCAGGGCATGGACGACGGCGGCGAGGCGGTCCTCGGCCGTCTCGCCGAGGTCCTGGACGTCCCGTCGGAGGACCTGCGGCAGCGCATGCGCCTGTGCGGTCCCACGGTGGAGCGCCCGTGCTGGCCCGGCTCGCCCTACCAGCCCGTCACCCTCGCCGACGACGTCGAACCCTCCGTGGCGCTGCAGATCATGGAGAGCGCCGACGACTACCCGGGCATCACCGCCCAGGCCCACGCCATCCGCGAGTACCCGCAGGGCGACCACGCGGGCCAGCTCCTCGGCTACCTGCAGCCCGTCACACAGGAGGAGCTCGACGCCCGCGAAGAGCTGCGGACCCAGTTCACCGGTATCGACCAGGTGGGCCGGGACGGCCTGGAACGGGTCTACGACGCCGAGCTGCGCGGTACCGCGGGCCTGCGGACCCTGGGGGTCAACAACCACGGCGAGATCATGGACGTCATCTCCGACGAGCCGCCCGTGGCGGGGATGCACCTGATCACCCATCTGGACCTGGGGGTGCAGAAGATCGCGGAGAGGGCGCTGGCCGACGGCATCGCCGCCCGGCCGGGCGCCGACTCCGGGGCCGCCGTCGTGCTGGACGTGACCAACGGCGGTGTCGTGGCGATGGCGAGCCTGCCCACCTACGACCCGAGCGTGTGGCAGGGCGGCATCGACCAGGAGACCTTCGACGAGATGCTCAGCGAGGAGGCCGGCGAACCACTGGTCTCCCGCGCCTACCAGGGGCACTACCCGCCCGGTTCGACGTTCAAGGTGTCGTCGCTGTCGGCGGCGGCGGAGAACGGCTACTCGCTGCGCAGCACCTACGCGTGCCCCGGCTCGGTCAACCTCGCCGGGCAGAGCTACTCCAACTACGCCGGACAGGGCCACGGGTCGCTGTCGCTGCACCGGGCGATCGTCGTCTCCTGCAACACCATCTTCTACAACTTCGGCTACCAGATGTGGCGGAGCGACGGCGGACTCCACCCCGACGGCGAGCCCGAGGAGGCGATGGCGAAGATGGCGAAGGGTTTCGGCTTCGGCTCCCCGACGGGGATCGACCTGCCCTTCGAGAGCGGGGGCCGCATCCCCGACCGCGAGTGGAAGCGCACCTTCTGGGAGGAGACCCGGGAGGTCAACTGCCGACGCGCCGAGGAGGGTTACCCGAAGGTCGCCGAGACCAACCCCGGCCACGCCTCCTACCTCAAACGCCTGGCCCACGAGCACTGCGTCCAGGGCTTCGAGTGGCGAGCGGGGGAGGCGGTCAACTTCGCGATCGGCCAGGGCGACGTCCTCGTCAGCCCGCTGCAGTTGGCCAGGGCCTACGCGGCCATCGCCAACGGCGGCACGCTGTACGAGCCCCGCGTGGGCCGGGCCCTGGCCTCCGCCGACGGCAAGATCGTGCGGGAGATCGAGCCGACCGTGGCCGGTGAGCTCCCGGTGAGCGACGAGACCCTGCGGTACCTGCAGGGCGCGCTCACCGCCGTGCCCAAGGAGGGCACCGCCCGGGGCGCCTTCGGCGACTTCCCGCAGGACGAGGTGTCGGTGGCGGGCAAGACCGGTAGTGCCGACCAGCAGGCCAAGGAGACCTCGGCCTGGTTCGCCTCCTACGCGCCCGCCGACGACCCGCAGTTCGCGATCGCGGTGTTCGTGCACCAGGGCGGTACCGGAGGTGCGGCCGCGGCGCCCATCGCCCGCGAGATCTACGAGGGCATCTACGGCTTCTCCGGCAAGGACGGGTCGAAGCCGGCACTGCCCGGCGGGAAGCCCCGTGACGAGCTGCCTGTCGTGCGCTCGGACGGTTCCATCGACGTGCTGGAGCGGTAGGGCATGAGTACACACATGGGCGGTGCCCCGAGCAGGGGCGCCGGACTGCTCCGGAGCGCCTCCGAGGCCGCGGGGCTGGCCCGGCGGCTGGACTGGACGCTCATCCTCGCGGCTGCGGCGCTGTGCGCGGTCGGGTCGCTCCTGGTGTGGTCGGCCACGCTGCCCGGCGACGGGGGGAGTCCGTGGGACTCCACCGACCACCTCCGGCGCCACCTGGCGCACACGGCGGTGGCCTGGGCGGTGTGCCTGGTCGTGGCCTCGGTGGACTACAGGACCGTGCGCGCCTACGCGCCCCTGGTCTATCTGGCGACCGTCGTCGCCCTGCTGCTGGTGCTCACCCCGCTGGGCGCGGTGATCAACGGCTCGCGCGGGTGGATCGTCGTCGGCGGCTTCCAGTTCCAGCCGAGCGAACTGGCCAAGGTCGGCCTGCTCCTGATGCTGGCCTCGATCCTGGGGGAGCCGCGCGACGGCGAGACCAAGCCGATGACCAGGGACGTGCTGTTCTGCCTGGCCCTGCTGGCGGCGCCGCTGGTGCTGGTCATGCTCCAGCCCGACCTGGGGACGGGGCTGGTCCTGGGCGCGATCTTCCTGGGCATGCTGACCCTGTCGGGCGCTCCGGTGGTGTGGGTCGCGGGCATGCTCGCCAGCGGCGCGGCCGCCGCCTTCTGCGTGTGGTGGTTCGACATGCTGGAGCCCTACCAGCTGGACCGGATCACCACCCTCATCGACCCGTCCGCGGATCCGCAGGGAGCGGGGTACAACTCCGCCCAGGCGCTCATCGCCGTGGGGTCGGGCGGATTCGACGGCACCGGGCTCTTCCAGGGCGAGCAGACACACGGCCGGTTCGTGCCCGAGCAGCACACGGACTTCATCTTCACCGTGGCGGGGGAGGAGCTCGGGTTCGTGGGCGCCGGGGCGATCCTGGTGCTCTTCACCCTGGTCGTGTGGCGGATCCTGCGCATCGCCCAGGGCTGCGACCAGCCCTATCCGCGCCTGGTGTGCGTGGGCGTGGCCGCCTGGTTCGCCTTCCAGGCCTTCATCAACATCGGGATGGGGCTGGGCATCATGCCGGTGACCGGGCTGCCGCTGCCGTTCGTGTCCTACGGCGGTACGGCGATCGTGGCCAACCTGCTCGCCCTGGGCCTGGTGCTCGGCGTCAACTCCCGGGACCGCGGCTTCGAGTAGCGTCGGCGCGGCGGGGCGCCGCGCCCCGCCGCGCTCCCGGACCGAGCGCGGAGTCGAATAGCCTGGTGGCAGCCACGTCGCCGACGACCGAAGGTGCACACCATGCCCGTCGAAAGCCTCTTCCCGCGACTGGAGCCGCTGCTCTCGCAGGTGGGCAAGCCCATCCAGTATGTCGGGGGCGAACTGAACTCCGTCGTCAAGGACTGGGACACGGCACAGGTGCGCTGGGCACTCATGTACCCGGACGCCTACGAGGTCGGTGTGCCCAACCAGGGCGTCCAGATCCTGTACGAGGTCCTCAACGAGCGCGAGGGCGTGCTGGCCGAGCGCTGCTACGCGGTGTGGCCGGACATGGAGAAGCTCATGCGCGAGCACGGGGTGCCGCACTTCACCGTGGACGCGCACCGCCCGCTCGCCGCCTTCGACGTGCTCGGGCTGAGCTTCGCCAGCGAGATGGGCTACACGAACATGCTCACGGCGCTGGACCTGGCGGGCATCCCGCTGCGCTCGGCCGACCGCACGGACGAGCACCCGATCGTGCTGGCCGGCGGGCACTCGGCCTTCAACCCCGAGCCGATCGCCGACTTCCTGGACGCGGTCGTGCTGGGCGACGGCGAGGAGATCACCCTCGCGATCACCGAGATCATCCGCGAGTTCAAGGACGAGGGCGAGCCCGGCGGCCGCGACGGGCTGCTCCTGCGCCTGGCCGCGACCGGCGGGGTCTACGTGCCCCGCTTCTTCGACGTGGACTACCACGAGGACGGCCGGATCGCCGCCTACCGGCCCAACCGGCCCGGAGTGCCCCCGGTGGTGCAGAAGCACACCGTGATGGACCTCGACCAGTGGCCCTATCCCAAGAAGCCGATCGTGCCCACCGCCGAGTCGGTGCACGAGCGCTACAGCGTGGAGATCTTCCGCGGGTGCACCCGCGGCTGCCGGTTCTGCCAGGCGGGCATGATCACGCGGCCGGTGCGCGAGCGCAACCAGGAGACCGTCACCAGGATGGTCGAGGAGGGCGTCAAGGCCTCGGGGTTCCAGGAGGTGGGGCTGCTCTCGCTCTCCAGCGCCGACCACAGCGAGATCGGCGACATCGCCAAGGGCCTCGCCGACCGCTACGAGGGCACCAACACGGGCCTGTCGCTGCCCTCCACCCGTGTGGACGCCTTCAACATCGACCTGGCCAACGAGCTGACCCGCAACGGGCGCCGATCCGGGCTGACCTTCGCGCCCGAGGGCGGCAGCGAGCGGATGCGGCGCGTGATCAACAAGATGGTCACCGAGGAGGACCTCATCCGCACCGTCACCGCCGCCTACGCGGCCGGGTGGCGCCAGGTGAAGCTGTACTTCATGTGCGGGCTGCCCACCGAGGAGGACGAGGACGTCCTGGCCATCGCCGACCTGGCCACGGAGGTCATCCGGACCGGACGCGAGGTGACCGGGCGCAAGGACATCCGGTGCACCGTGTCCATCGGCGGGTTCGTGCCCAAGCCGCAGACACCGTTCCAGTGGGCGGGGCAGACCTCGCACGAGGACGTCGACGCCCGCCTGCGCAAGCTCCGCGACCGACTGCGGGGGGACCGCAAGTACGGCAAGTCCATCGGTCTGCGCTACCACGAGGGGCGGCCCTCGATCATCGAGGGCCTGCTGTCCCGCGGGGACCGCAGGGTCGGCCGGGTCGTGGAGGAGGCCTGGCGCGCCGGCGGCCGCTTCGACGGCTGGAGTGAGCACTTCTCCTACGACCGCTGGGCCGGGGCCGCCGAGGCCGCTCTGGGCGAGACGGCCGTGGACCTGGACTGGTACACCACACGCGACCGGGACGAGGACGAGGTCCTGCCCTGGGACCACCTCGACGCCGGGCTCGACCGCTCGTGGCTGTGGCAGGACTGGCAGGACTCGCTGCACGGCGAGGAGTCGCTGGAGGTCGACGACTGCCGGTGGAACCCCTGCTACGACTGCGGCGTGTGCCCGAGCATGGGCACCGAGATCCAGATCAACGCCCCGGCCGAGGGCCGACCGAGCCTGCCCCTGACCGTGCTGTGATCTCGAGGGGAGGGCGCGGCGCGCCCTCCCGCTCCCGGTCCGTCCGCAACCTGCGTGGCCGCGGCGGCGTCCGGGTGGACGGCACGGACCCGCTTCGAGGGCGGTGGCGATAGGATGCGCGGCCTCGGGTGCTCCGCGCCGGGTGTCTCGACCCGGTCCCGCTCGACCCTGTGTGGGGAGCCCGGGGAGGAAAGGTACGGCCCGGCGCCCCGCTCGCGCCGGGCCGTACGTGTAATAGGACTCGTGGGGTTCGCGGGGGGTTGCCATGAGTTCAGGATTTTCTTCGGATTTTTTTCCGGACCCCTCGTGTTCTGGTGGTCGAAGCCGGTGCGGGATCCGTTCGGACTCCTCAAGGACTTTTCGATCGCAGGTCAGTGGGGGAGATACCGGTCAACGTCGCTCTGCTGGCGCATCCGCACCGCAGTGCACCGTACGCTGATCACGACGAGGAACAGCCCCTTCAGGTCGCTCCGCGGCCGCTCACAGGGGGCATGAGGAAAGGAGCTGAGCTGCCCCCCGCATCCGAGGGCACCACCTCACCCTCCACCGCCCGACCCGGACAACGGCTCCGAGTCCGCTACGCCAAGCGCGGACGCATGAGATTCGCCAGCCACCGTGACATCGCCCGGGTGCTGGAACGCGCCCTGCGAAGGGCGGATGTGCCGATGGCGTTCTCCGCGGGCTTCTCACCGCATCCGAAGGTCTCCTACACCGGCGCGGCCCCCACGGGAGTCGCCAGCGAGGCGGAGTACCTGGAACTGACGCTGGCCGAGAGGCGCTCACCCGAGCGGGTCCGAACCGAGATCGACTCCGCCATGCCGGACGGTATCGACATCATCGAGGTCGTCGAGGCGCGCGGGCCGGGACTGGCCGACCGCCTCCAGGCCTCGCAGTGGCTGGTGGAGCTCCCCGGCGTCGGCCACGACGAAGCGGCCGAGGCGGTGGCGGCCTTCCTGGCCGCCGAGAGCGTCGAGGTGGAACGCCTGACGAAGAAGGGCCGTCGCCGGTTCGACGCGCGACAGGCCGTGGTCCGCGCCGACGTGGGTGGCGCGACCGACGGGCGCGCCCCAGGGGAACAACCCGCGACATATGCCATACTTCGATTGGTCGTCCGGCACACGACACCTGCCGTGCGGCCAGACGACGTGCTGACGGGTCTCCGCCACGTGGCTGACCTGGCGCCGCCGTCATCTCCGATGATGACCAGGCTGGCGCAGGGACCACTGGACGAGACGACAGGTGCGATCGCTGACCCGCTCACCGCGGACCGGCCCACGGCTCACATGATGAGCACAGGGTCCGCGGAGAACCACGCTGACGAGCGGAGCGAGAACGCACCACAGCCGTCATCGCCCATGACGGGACCGCACTGATGGGCGGCCCCAAGGCGGGGACCATGGGCGAAACCACAGAACTTCGGCCCGGAGGCGCACACGTGCCCCCGGCGCCGACACAGCGACGACAGTTCTCGTGAGCCGTGCCGCCGACCGAGAGGTCGCGCCGCGCCCGAGAACTCTGACGGGAGACCGCCCGGATGCTCGACCACGAGCCCAACGACGGTGCCGAAGGCACCACGGGTACAACTGAAACAACCGAAACCACGGCGGCGACGCCTCCCCGGGGGGAGGACGGAGTGCGCGTGACCACCGGCGCGCCCGCCAAGGGCGCTCGCCGCGCCGCGGGACCACCCCCCGAACCCGACGACACCCCATCCGCGACCGCCCCCGCCCAGCCCGTCACGACCCTCGCGGGCTCCGGTGAGGTGGGCACGGTCAAGACGTCCGTGAGCACGTCCGCCGCGCGTCGGCGGACCGTGCGCCCCGCGGGCCGACCCGACGAGGCGCCGGCCCCCGCGCCGGCGGCCGCCCGCCCGGTGGAGCCCGAGCCCCAGGAGGCCCCCGCGGCCGAGCGGGCCGAGGAGCGCCCCGCCCGGACCCGTGCCCGTTCCAGGACCCGCGCCAAGGCCGCGGAGGAGACCCGGACCGAGGCGCCGCGGACCGAAGCCCCTCGAACCGAGGCGTCCCGGACCGAGGCGCCGCGCGCCGCGCGCCGCAGCGCCGGGGAGCCCTCCGCCGAGCAGAGCGAGGACCGCGCGGACGAGACCGGTGGCGGTTCGCTCTTCCAGCCGCCCGGCATGCTCTTCCAGCCGCCCGTCGCCTCCCGGACCGCGCCCGCCGTAGAGCCGGTCCAGGACGAGGACGAGACTGACGAGGAGGCCGAGGCCGAGGAGACCGGTGCCGAGCAGGCGGGCACCGAGAACGCCGACTCCGCCGCCGAGGAGCGCTCCAGCCGTCGGCGCCGCCGTCGCGGCGGCCGTGGCCGCGGCCGCTCGCGCGGGGGCGACGAGGGCGAGGACGAGGCACCCGAGCCCGCGTCCTCCGGCGTCGAGCGCAAGCCCAAGGCCCAGGACAAGCAGCCCGCCGAACCCGCCGCCGAGACCGGGGGCGAGGAGGAGCGGTTCGTCGAGGGCGAGTCCGACTCCGAGCGGGGCAGCCGCCGTCGGCGCCGTCGGCGCCGCCGGGCGGGCACCGGTGGCGAGGGCACCCAGGACGACCCGCCGAACACCGTGGTCAAGGTGCGCGAGCCGCGCCAGGAGAAGCCGATCGAGGACGAGGTCCAGGCGGTCCGCGGCTCCACGCGCCTGGAGGCCAAGAAGCAGCGCCGCCGCGAGGGCCGCGAGCAGGGCCGCCGCCGCGCCCCCATCGTCACCGAGTCGGAGTTCCTGGCCCGCCGCGAGGCGGTCAAGCGCGACCTGGTCATCCGCCGCAACGGCGACCGCACCCAGATCGCGGTGCTGGAGGACGACGTCCTCGTCGAGCACTACGTCGACCGCGCCACCCACCGCTCCTACGTCGGCAACGTCTACCTGGGCCGGGTCCAGAACGTCCTGCCGTCGATGGAGGCGGCCTTCGTCGACATCGGCAAGGGCCGCAACGCGGTCCTGTACGCGGGCGAGGTCAACTGGGACTCCTTCGGCCTGGACGGCCAGCCCAAGCGCATCGAGTCCGTGCTCAAGTCCGGCCAGTCGGTCCTGGTGCAGGTCACCAAGGACCCGGTCGGCCACAAGGGCGCCCGTCTGACCAGCCAGGTCAGCCTGCCGGGCCGCTACCTCGTGTACGTGCCCGGCGGTTCCATGACCGGCATCAGCCGCAAGCTCCCCGACAAGGAGCGCGCGCGCCTGAAGCAGATCCTCAAGAAGGTGATGCCCTCCGGTGCCGGCGTGATCGTGCGCACGGCCGCCGAGGGAGCCAGCGAGGAGGAGCTGGAGCGCGACATCACGCGCCTGGCCAAGCAGTGGGACTCCATCAAGCGCAAGTCGAAGTCGGCGAGCGCGCCGTCGCTGCTCAACAGCGAGCCCGACCTGACGGTGCGGGTCGTGCGCGACGTCTTCAACGAGGACTTCTCCAGCCTGGTCGTGGCCGGTGAGGAGGCCTGGACCACCGTTCACGAGTACGTGGACTACGTGGCGCCCAACCTCGCCGAGCGCCTGTCCCACTGGGACGAGGACCGCGACGTCTTCGCCGCTTACCGGATCGACGAGCAGATCAACAAGGCCCTCGAGCGCAAGGTGTGGCTGCCCAGCGGCGGGTCGCTGATCATCGACCGCACCGAGGCGATGACGGTGGTCGACGTCAACACCGGCAAGTTCACCGGTCAGGGCGGCAACCTCGAGGAGACCGTCACCAAGAACAACCTCGAGGCGGCCGAGGAGATCGTGCGCCAGCTCCGGCTGCGCGACATCGGCGGCATCATCGTCATCGACTTCATCGACATGGTGCTGGAGTCCAACCGCGACCTCGTGCTGCGCCGCATGCTGGAGTGCCTCTCCCGCGACCGCACCAAGCACCAGGTGGCGGAGGTCACCTCGCTGGGCCTGGTGCAGATGACCCGCAAGCGGGTCGGCCAGGGTCTGCTGGAGGCCTTCTCCCACAACTGCGACCACTGCAACGGCCGCGGCCTCGTCCTCGATCTGGACGAGGGCAAGAACGGCAACGGCGGCGGCCGCAAGAAGAAGAAGGACAAGGGCGACAAGGGCAAGGCCGAGGTGGAGCAGCAGCCCGCCGAGAAGCCCGAGCAGTCCGAGCCCGTCACCGCCGAGCCCTCGGAGGCCGCCGACCGCCCCGAGAAGTCGGAGAAGTCCGGCCGGGCCGAGAAGGCGGGCAAGGGCTCGCGGCGCGCGGCCAAGGCGGAGGCCGCGGCCGAGAGCACGGAGGAGCCCGACACCCGGTCGGCGACCGCCGAGCCGGCCGCCGAGACCGAGCAGGCCGCGCCCGCCAAGAAGACGCGCAAGCGCGCCTCCCGGTCCCGCAAGAGCGCCGACACGGCGGCCGAGCGGCCCCAGGAGGCCGCGGAGCAGGTCGCGGAGGAGCCCGGCGCCGAGACGGTGGCGGCCGAGTCCGCGCCCGCCACGGAGGCCCCTGAGGCCCCCGCCGAGGCCGCGGAGCAGGCCCCGGCCAAGGACGAGGCCCCGGCCAAGGACGAGGCCCCGGCCAAGCGGACCCGCACCAGGCGTGCCAGCCGTCGGACGGCGACCACGACGGCCGAGGCCGGCGAGGGCGAGTCGGCCCAGGGCGGTGGAGCGGCAGCCGACACGGCCGCCGAGGCTCCCGCGGCCGAGGGCGGCGACGAGGAGGCCGCCGAGCGGCCCAAGCGCCGCCGTACCCGTCGGACCAAGGCCGCGTCGACCCCGCCCACCGCGGTCGACGCCTCCTAGGGCGGGTAGCCGCCGAACAGGCCCCAGCCCCCGGGGCTCCCGGGGGTGAACGGGCGGCAGTCCGGGTCCGGACCAGGTGCCTTCTGGTCCGGACCCGGACACACGTGCCGGTCCGTGGCCGGGCGATGGTAATCTGGTGGACGGTGCGTTGGCGTGCCATGATCGCGCGCCCCGAGACCGAAGTGCTCTCCACGCAGGGTTTGTTTCCCTCAGATCCCCGCGCCCCGCTACAGGCGATCAGTGGATCGTGGAATGAGGCTTCACTCCACCTCGGTGGTGATGATCCTCCCGGCCATGCCTGGTACGGGCACGGCCGGACCTCGGACCCCGCGTACGCGGACAACGGTCCGGTCCCGCATTTTTTCGTTGAGCGAGCAGGAAGAGAGTGACCCGGTGTACGCGATCGTGCGAGCGGGCGGCCGACAGGAGAAGGTGTCTGTCGATGACGTTCTGAACATCGACAAGGTCTCCCAGGAGACCGGTGCCACCATTACTTGGCAGCCCATCCTCGTCGTTGAGGACGGAAACGTCGTCAGCGACGCCGACAAGCTGAGTGGCTACACGGTCACCGCCGAGGTTCTCGGCGAGACCAAGGGCCCCAAGATCAACATCATGAAGTACAAGAACAAGACCGGTTACAAGAAGCGCCAGGGGCACCGCCAGAAGCACACCCAGGTGCGCGTCACCGGCATCGCGGCGAAGTAGGAGGCCTTGGGAAATGGCACACAAGAAGGGCGCTTCGTCCAGCCGTAACGGTCGTGACTCCAACGCCAAGCGCCTCGGCGTGAAGCGCTTCGGCGGTCAGGCCGTGTCGGCCGGCGAGATCCTGATCCGTCAGCGTGGAACCAAGTTCCACCCCGGCGTGAACGTCGGCCGTGGTGGCGACGACACGCTGTTCGCACTGGTCGCGGGCGAGGTCAAGTTCGCCAACCACCGTGGCCGCAAGGCCGTCAACATCGTTCCGGCCGCCGCCGAGTAGGTTCGCGCACGGACGTTGAAGTGTCGAGGCGGGCCAGGGAACACTGGCCCGCCTCTCGCGTTGTCACTGGGTGACACGCGTGTGAGTGCGGGTGCCGCCGTCGGGCGGGGCCCAGAGCAACCGGGGAGAGCTATGCCTGACTTCGTCGACGAGGCGGTCTTGCACGTCAAGGCCGGGAACGGCGGGCATGGCTGCGCCTCCGTGCACCGTGAGAAGTTCAAACCGCTGGGCGGGCCCGACGGCGGCAACGGCGGCCGGGGCGGCGACGTCGTCCTGGAGGTCGACACCCAGACCGCGACGCTGCTGGAGTACCAGCGGCGCCCGCACCGCAGCGCCCCGAACGGCACACCCGGCCAGGGCGGCCACCGCGCCGGTGCCAACGGCCGGGACCTGGTGCTCACCGTGCCCGACGGCACCGTGGTCACGCGTGCCGACGGCGAGGTCGTCGCCGACCTGGTCGGCCACGGCACCCGCCTGGTGCTGGCCCAGGGCGGTCACGGCGGGCTCGGCAACGCCGCACTGGCCTCCAAGAAGCGCAAGGCCCCGGGATTCGCGCTCAAGGGCGAGGAGGGCGAGGCCTTCGACATCCGCCTGGAGATGAAGACCATCGCCGACGTCGGACTCGTCGGCTTCCCCAGCGCGGGCAAGTCCTCGCTCATCGCCGCGATGTCCGCGGCCCGCCCCAAGATCGCCGACTACCCCTTCACGACCCTCGTGCCCAACCTGGGTGTGGTGGAGGCGGGCTCGGTCCAGTACGTCATCGCCGACGTGCCCGGGCTCATCCCCGGCGCCAGCGACGGCAAGGGCCTGGGTCTGGAGTTCCTGCGCCACATCGAGCGCTGCTCCACCCTGCTGCACGTGCTCGACTGCGCCACCTACGAGCCCGGCCGCGACCCGGTCAGCGACCTGGAGGCCCTGGAGGCCGAGCTGGCCGCCTACGGGGAGAAGGCCGGTATCGACCTGTCGGACCGGCCGCGCCTGGTCGCGCTCAACAAGGTGGACGTCCCCGAGGCCCGTGAGCTCGCCGACCTCGTCACCCCCATGCTGACCGAGCGCGGCTACCGTGTGATGGAGGTCTCCGCGGCTTCCCGCGAGGGCCTGCGCGAACTGTCCTTCGCCTTGGGCGAGCAGGTCGCCGCGGCCCGCAGCGCCGCGCCGGTCGCCGAGCCCACGCGGATCGTGATCCGGCCCAAGATGATCGGTGAGACGCCCTTCCAGGTCGTGCCGCTGGGCGGCAACGCCTTCCAGGTGCGCGGCGACAAGCCCGCCCGCTGGGTGAACCAGACCGACTTCTCCAACGACGAGGCCGTGGGCTACCTGGCCGAGCGCCTCAACCGCCTGGGGATCGAGGAGGAGCTGGCCAAGGCCGGCGCCACCCCGGGCGCCGAGGTGCACATCGGAACGGAGGAGGACTCCGTGGTCTTCGACTGGGACCCGTCCACCGACGCCGAGGTCGTCCCGTCCGGCCCGCGCGGAACCGACGCCCGGCTGGGCTGATCCGCGCGGGGACCGAAGCCGCCACCCAGCCGACCCCTCTCTCAGGCACGCGCGCGGCGCCCGACCCCCGGGCGCCGCGCCACTGGACGGAAAGCCGCAGACGGTGCACAGCGCGAAGATCGAACAGCCCGACACACTGGAGACCGCCGGACGGATGGCGGTGGCGGGCGCACGCCGGATCGTGGTCAAGGTCGGATCGTCGTCCCTGACCACCCCCGACGGCCTCATCGACACGGGGCGGATCCGCGACCTGGTCCAGGTCCTGGCGGACCGGCGCGCCCAGGGACAGGAGGTGATCGTCGTCTCCTCCGGCGCGGTCGCCGCCGGGATGACACCCCTGGGCCTGACACGCCGCCCGCGCGACCTGGCCTCCCAACAGGCCGCGGCGAGCGTCGGCCAGGGCCTGCTCCTGGCCGCCTACACCGCAGAGCTGGCCGAGCGGGGGCTGACCGCCGCCCAGGTCCTGCTCACGGTCGAGGACATGATGCGCCGGGTCCAGCACCGCAACGCCCAGCGCACGCTGCGCCGCCTGCTGGACATCGGCGCCGTGCCGATCGTCAACGAGAACGACACCGTCGCCACCCACGAGCTGCGCTTCGGCGACAACGACCGCCTGGCCGCCCTGGTCGCCCACCTGATGCGCGCCGACGCCCTCGTCCTGCTCTCCGACGTCGACGCCCTCTACGACGGCAACCCCGCCGCGCCCGGGACCAGCGTGGTCCACCTGGTGCGCGGGGCATTGGACCTGGACGGCATCGACATCGGCAGCGCGGGCAAGCGCGGGGTCGGCACCGGCGGAATGGTCACCAAGGTGGACTCGGCGCGCATCGCGACGCAGGCCGGGATCCACACCGTGCTCACCTCCGCCGCCAACGCCCGTGCCGCCCTGACCGGGGATCGCGTGGGCACGCTGTTCGCGCCCGCCGGGGGCCGTCGGCCCTCCGCGCGCCAGCTGTGGCTGGCCCACGCCACCGCGGGCCGGGGCAGCCTCGTCCTGGACCCCGGCGCGGTCACCGCGGTGGTCAAGGAGAAGGCCTCGCTGCTTCCCGCCGGGGTGGTGCGGGTGATGGGCGACTTCAGCGCGGGCGACCCCGTCGACCTGCGCGACGAGCAGGGCACCGTGGTGGCGCGCGGCCTGGTCAACTACGACGCCGCCGAGGTGCCCGACCTGATGGGCCGCTCCACGCGCTGGCTGGCCCGCGAGATGGGCCCCTCCTACGAGCGCGAACTCGTCCACCGCGACGACCTGGTCGTCCTGTAGCGGCGGAGGAACCACTCGGCCCTCACGTGCGGGCCGGTCGGCATCGGGGCGTGCCCCGGATCAGTCCGGGTGTTCCCCCGGCGCGGGGCTCCGGGTACACCCGGAGCCCCGCGCCGGGCGGCGATAGGCTCCGGCCATGGTCGACACGACGCGGCGCGCGGCGGCGCTCCTGGCTCTGCTCCTGTGCGCAGGATGCGCCGTCACGCGTGCCGCGGCGGAGCCCGCACCGCCCCCGGACGGGCCGTTCGACTACCAGCTCGGCGGAGCCTACGAGCCGGCGGCGGACGTGGAGACCGTGGTGCGCGACGCCACCGGGGCGCCGGCCGACGGCCGCTACTCCGTCTGCTACGTCAACGGCTTCCAGACGCAGCCGCAGGAGAGCGCGCGATGGCGGGCCGAGCACCCGGACCTGCTTCTGCGCGACGGCGACGGCGAGCCCGTCGCCGACCCCGGGTGGCCGGACGAGCTACTGCTGGACACCTCGACCGCCGAGGCCAGGGCGGAGATCGCCCGGGTGGTGGGGGAGACCGTCGCCGCCTGCGCCGAGCGCGGCTTCGACGCCGTGGAGTTCGACAACCTGGACTCCCACACCCGCTCCCACGGGCGCCTGACGGCCGACGACAACCTGGCGCTGGCGTCCGTACTCGTCGCCGGAGCCCATGACCTGGGTCTGGCCGCCGCCCAGAAGAACGCCGCCGAACTGACCGGGCGGGCACGGGACGAGGCCGGATTCGACTTCGCGGTCGCCGAGGAGTGCGCGGCCTTCGACGAGTGCCCCGCCTACACCGACGCCTACGACACCGTCCTGGTCATCGAGTACCCCGACACCCTGGACGCCCCGTTCGACCAGGTCTGCGCCGACCCGGACACGCCCGCGACCACGATCCTGCGCGACCGGGACCTGGTGGTGCCCGGCGACCCCGGACACCTGCGCGAGAACTGCTGACCGGGAACCGGATCCGGGGCGGGTCCGTTGATCGGCCATGGACAACGACGACATCGGCCGTATCGACGAGGACGACTCCGCTCCCGGTTGGGAGGCGATCGACGGCGCCCTGGCCGACCTGTACCCGGGCGTGGACCCCAGGCACCTGGCGACCATGCTCCCGTGGGCGCTGGGCGGCCAGGACCCGCTCGACGGGATCAGCGCCTACCCGCGCACCGAACCGCTCCCGCACTGGCACATGGTGGGCTACGGCCTGACCGAGCTGTACAGCAAGGAGTCGGACCACGCCGAGGAGTCCGGCTGGGGCTTCGAGCTGACCTTCCGGCCGGTCCGGGACCCGGACGAGGACGCGCCCCCCATGTGGGCGGCCGCGCTGATGCAGAACCTCGCCCGGTACGTGTGCACCTCGGGGAACCGGTTCGAGCCCGGCCACCGGATGAACGCCAACGGCCCCATCGCGGCCGACCGCGAGGACTCGGCGATGCGCGCGCTGGGCTTCGTCCAGGACCCCGAACTCGGCCCGATCGACACCCCGCACGGCCGGGTGAGCTTCCTGCAGGTGGTCGGGCTGGCCGTGGACGAGTACGAGGCCGCCGGGCAGTGGAGCACCACGGGCGTCCTCGACCTCCTGGAGCCGACCGCCCCTCTGTACGTGACCGACGTCGACCGCCCTTCGCGGATGGTCGACCCCGGGTTCGCCGCCGCCGTTCGCGAGGGGGTGGAGCGCGACGGCTCCACCACCGGCGCGCTGTACGTGGGCAGCGTCTCGTGGGAACTCGACGGCGCCGGCGCCCTGGTCCGGGTCGGGGCCCTCCAGGCCCCCGCCGTCGCCCAGACCCTGCGCGGCCGTCTGCCGTTCGGCCACGGGCTGCTGCTGGAAGCGGACGGCGCCAGCGTGGGCTTCTTGCCGGGCGAGGAGTACGCCGTCCACGACGAGGGCGAGGGCGCCCTGACCGTCGTGGTCCCGCGGGTGGCGCTGGACGAGCTCACGGCGGCCCTGCGGCCCGAGCGCGGTGCCGCCTCGTTCCCCGCGATGCCGGGTCTGCGGCTGGAGGTCGTGCCCACGGCCATCCTCGACGAGTACGGCAAGGAGACGGGGGAGGTCGTGGGCTGACCCGGGAGCCGGCCCCGCCCGACCCGCGGCCGGACCCGGCGCGGACGCGCGATCGGGGGTGCCTGGCCCGTCCCGCGCATCGGACGTGAAAAGGTTCCTCTCAGGACGAGTCAGTTCTCAGGGGGAGGAACGACGCATGTCGAGTCTGGCGATGCGGCTGCTCGCGGCGGGGCTGCGCCGGACGCGCAAGCGTCCGGTGGAGAGCGTGGACGGGGCGCGCAAACGCCTCCACGCGCCCAAGGACGACCCCGCGCCGCCCCTCTGGTTCACGCGTCGCCACCGGGTCGAGCGGCGCGGCGTCGGCGGATTCGACAGCTACACCGTGCTGCCCGCGCACGGGGAGCCCGCCCGGTCGGTGCTCTACGTCCACGGCGGCTCCTACGTCTCCGAGATCTCGCCGTGGCACTGGGTCATGGTCGCCCACATCGTCGACGAGGGCTTCCGGGTGGAGGTCCCGATCTACGGGCTGGCGCCGGAGCACACCCACCGCGAGGCGTTCGGGTTCCTGGTGGCGGTGTACCGCGAGCTGCTGGCCTACACCCCGCCCGAGCGCACGGTGTTCGCCGGCGACTCCGCGGGCGCCGGGCTGGTCCTGGCCCTCACGCAGGGCCTGGAGGAGCAGGGCCTGCCCCGGCCCGCCCGGCTCCTCCTGGTCTCCCCGTGGGTGGACCTGACGATGTCCCACCCGGACATCCCGCTGATCGAGGTCCGTGATCCCTGGCTCAGCCCGGTGTGGCTCAGTGAGGCCGCCCGGGCCTGGGCCGGGGGCGACGACCTCGCCCTGCCCTCCCTGAGCCCGATCAACGGGTCCCTGGCGGACCTGCCGCCCGTGGACCTGTACATCGGCACCGCCGACGTGTTCCACCCCGACACCCGGCGCCTGAACGACCTGATCGCCCTGGCGGGCGGGAACTCGGAACTGTACGAGGAGGAGGGCGCGATCCACGTCTTCCCGCTGGTGCCCTCTCCGGAGGGCCGCAAGGCCCGAGCGAGGATCCTGCGTACGCTCCGGACGGTCTGAGGAGCGGACCGCGCCAGAGAAACGCGGTCGCGCTCCGGACGGGCCCGCCCCGGTCTAGGATGCGTGGCGTGAACCGACCTGTGACGAACGCGGCCGACGCCCATCCCCACCGGGGCGCGGTGCGCGAGATCCCCACCGAAAGTAACGCGACCAGGCTCGTCTACGCCCCCGAACGCGACGGCCTCGCCGACGCGGGCGAGGTCGTGTGGACCTGGGTCCCCTTCGAGGAGGACCCGGACCAGGGCAAGGACCGGCCGATGCTGGTGGTCGGCCGCCGCGCCGCCCGGCTGCACGGCCTGATGCTGTCCTCCCAGAGCCCCGACCACCATGAGCGCGAGGACTGGCTCCCGATCGGCTCCGGTCCCTGGGACCGCGAACGGCGCGACTCGTTCGTTCGCGTGGACCGCCTCTTCGAGTTCGACGAGGACGCCATCCGCCGTGAGGCCGCCGTCATGGACGAGGAGCTGTTCTGGCTGGTCGCCGACGTCCTGCGCAGCAGGTACGGCTGGAAGTGAGCCCGGGTCCGCGCCGCCCGGCGGCGACCGGGCGGCGCGGACCACCCGGGGCGGCCAGACGGCGGACACGGCCGACCCCGGCAGCCCGTCCGAGCGCGCGCTCCAGGGCCTGGTGGGCGCCGGTGTCCACACTGTGGACGGCGCCGCCCACTGACCGGCCCGGCCCGATACGCTGGAAGCGACCACCGGAGCGCCAGTGCGAAGAACCCCGGCCTCCGGGCGCCCCGAGCCCCGTCGCGAGCTCACGAGCGCGTAGAAGACACGGAGAGAACGCCATGAGTGACATCGAGCGCGAGGTCCACGCGGTAGCCGCACGTGCCAAGGACGCGGCGGCCGACCTCGCCCCGCTCAGCAGGGCCGTGAAGGACGCCGCACTGCTGGCCGTCGCCGACAACCTGGTCAAGCGCGCCGACGAGATCACGGCCGCCAACGCCGAGGACGTCGAGCGCGCGCGAGCGGACGGCACCACGCCGGCGATGATCGACCGGCTCACCCTCACCCCGCAGCGCGTCGAGGCCATCGCCGACGCCGTGCGCGAGATCGTCGAGCTCCCGGACCCGGTGGGCGAGTCGGTGCGCGGCGGCGTCCTGCCCAACGGCCTGGACCTGCGCCAGATCCGCGTGCCGCTCGGTGTCATCGGCATCATCTACGAGGGCCGCCCCAACGTCACCGTGGACGCCGCGGCCCTGTGCCTCAAGAGCGGCAACGCGGTCCTGCTGCGCGGCTCCTCCTCCGCCTACGCCTCCAACAGCGCGATCGTGGCGGTCCTACGCGAGGCCCTGGAGGGCAGCGGTGTCCCGGTCGACGCCGTCCAGTTGGTGCCCGGCCGCACCCGCGAGTCCGCCACCGCCCTGATGCGGGCCCGCGGGCTGGTCGACGTCCTCATCCCGCGCGGCGGCAAGACGCTCATCCAGTCGGTCGTGCGCGACTCCACCGTCCCGGTCATCGAGACCGGCGAGGGGCTGTGCCACGTCTACGTGGACGCCGACGCCGACCTGGACAAGGCGGTGGCCATCGCCACCAACGCCAAGGCCCAGCGCTGCTCGGTGTGCAACTCCGCCGAGACCCTCCTGGTCCACGCGGACGTCGCCGACGCCTTCCTGCCGCGGGTCCTGGACTCCCTCGCCGAGGCGGGGGTCACGGTGCACGGGGACGACCGCGTCCGGTCGGTCGCCGCCGCCCACGGCTCCCCGGCGACCGTGGTCGAGGCCACCGAGGAGGACTGGGCCACCGAGTACCTGTCCATGGACCTGGCCGTGCGCGTGGTGCCCACCATCGACGACGCGCTCGCCCACATCCGGCGCTACTCCACCCAGCACACCGAGGCCATCGTCACCGACTCCCTGCAGGCGTCCCGGTACTTCGTGTCGCGGGTGGACTCCGCCGCGGTCATGGTCAACGCCTCCACGCGGTTCACCGACGGCGGCGAGTTCGGCTTCGGCGCGGAGATCGGCATCTCCACGCAGAAGCTGCACGCCCGTGGGCCGATGGGACTCACCGAGATGACCTCCACGAAGTACGTGGTCACGGGTGAGGGCCACCTGAAGTAGCCGCACGCGTGCGCGGCCGCCGACGGCAGTGCGCACGACTCTTCCCGAAGGGGACGTCCGGAGTTCCGGGCGGCCCCTTCCGTGCGTTCGGGCCCCCTCCCGCGCCGGTGCGGCCCCGGCGCGCCTTGGCACCCGGCGCATTCTCGAGTTGGAAACCTGGACGGAAGCGGATATTCGTCCAAAGAGGATTCCCAAAGCGACCATGAGTCGGTAGCTTCGCTCAGGTGTCATGGCGCTCTTCCCGCTCTCGGTCCCCGAGGAGCGCCTGTTCCCCCGCAGTCACGACGAGAGGAACCCCCTCGCATGAAGTTCCGGAAGAAGGCCGCGACCGTGGCCGTGGCGGCGCTCGCCGTCGGCGGATCCACTCTGATGGCCTCCCCGGCCCAGGCCGACCTGGTCACCCTGTGCTCGGGACACGGCGGTGCCGTCACCCTGCCCACGGACCTGGCGGTCCCGGCGGGTGAGAGCTGCTTCCTGGACGGCACGGTCGTCCAGGGCGACGTGATCGTCCGACAGGGCGCCAACCTCCACGTCGTCGGCGGTGAGATCGAGGGCGAGGTGATCGTCCGCAAGAACGGCTACTTCGACGCCTCGGAGAGCTCGGTCGGCGACCGAGTCGTCAACCGCGGTTCGTACGGCACCTACCTGGAGGACAGCTCCGCCGGCGCCGCGCTGCGCACGGTCGCCGTCGACGGGGCCGACAACGACGGCTTCGCCTACGTCGTCGACTCCACCGTCCGCAACATCAACGCCTCCACCGGCACGGTCTACGTGACCGGGTCGCGCATCGGCGGTGCGGTCAAGGCCGAAGGGGTGGAGTTCGCCGACGTCTACGACTCCGCCGTGCGCGGCGACCTCACCGTCACCGGCGCCACCAGCGGTGGCATCCTGTGCGACAGCGAGGTGATCGGCGACGCCGCGTTCACCGGCGGCACCGGCCCCATCGCGGTCGGCGCCGGCGAGGTGGAGGACTTCTGCTCCTCGGTCAACTACGTGGACGGTGACCTGACCGTCAGCGACGTCACCGGCGGCGCCTACGTCGACAACAACATCGTCGGCGGCGACCTGGTCACCTCCGGCAACCAGCCGACCGCCCAGGTCGGCGACGCCAACCGCGTGCGCGGCGAGATCCTCACCGAGGAGGTCGCCCTGCGCGCCCTGGCCGCCGCCGTGACCGAGGAGTTCGCCGAGCACGAGGACGGACTGCAGGACGAGGTCGAGGAAGCGCGCGCCGAGACCATCGACGAGGCGATGGAGGCCGGTCCCGCCTTCTAGGGACACGTAGCACTCCCGGTCCCCACAGCCGGGCGGACACGAACATCGATGCAGCGCCGACGGCCCCACACCGTCGGCGCTGTCGTGTGTCCAGCGGCCGTGCGCGTCAGGGGCGCGGACCTGCGGGCGACGCCGATGGTTCTATGTTGGAACCATGACGACGGTCATGGTCGAGTGATACAGTCCCCACATGGCTGACTCCGTGCGGCGTGTCGTGGTCTCGGGAGGATCCGGCGGTATCGGACGGGCGATCGTGGTCGCGCTCGCCTCCGAGGGGTACGAGGTCGTGGCCCTCGGGCGCGACTCCGCGCGCCTGGCCGCCCTGGAACGGGAGGCCGCCGCCTACGGCCTGTCCGTGCGCACCCAGGTGTGCGACCTGCGCGACGAACAGCAGGTGGTCCCCGTCGCCGAGGGGCTCGAACCGGTGTCGGTCCTGGTCAACAATGCCGGGACCGCGCGGACGGCGCCCCTGCGCGGGACCGGTCTGGATCTGTGGGAGGACCAGATCCGCGTCAACGCGACCTCCGCCTTCCTGCTCACCCGCACCCTGCTCACCGGCATGCTCGAACGCGACCACGGGCGGGTGGTGTTCATCGCCTCCACCGCCGCGCTGGTCGGCGCCCGCTACACGGCCGCCTACACCGCCTCCAAACACGCCATGCTCGGGCTGGCCCGCGCCGTGGCGGCCGAGGTGTCCGGTACCGGTGTCACCAGCAACGCCGTGTGCCCCACGTTCGTCCGCAGTCCCATGACCGACCGCTCGGTGGCCCACATCGTCGAACGCACCGGCCGCGACGCCGAACAGGCCGAGGCCGCCCTGGCCGAGGCCTCCCCCCTGGGCCGCCTCGTCGAACCGGAGGAGGTGGCCGCCGCCGTCTCCTACTTCGTGAGCCCGGCGGCGCGCGCGGTCAACGGTCAGACCCTGACCATCGACGGAGGAGGCGTCCACTCGTGAGCCCGTTCCGGGGATCCGTGCCCCTGACCGACCGCTGGGACCACTTCGAGCTCCACCGCGCCGACGGTGTGGCGACGGTGACCCTCGACCGCCCCGACAAACTCAACGCCCTGACCTTCCAGGCCTACGCCGACCTGCGGGACCTGCTGCTCGAACTCCCGCACCGCGGCGACACCAGGGTCCTGGTCCTGCGGGGGAGGGGGCGCGGGTTCTGCTCCGGCGGCGACGTCGACGAGATCATCGGCGCGACCCTGGAGATGGAGCCCGACGACCTCCTCGCCTTCACCCGGATGACCGGCGAGGTGGTCAAGGCCATGCGCGAGTGCCCGGTCCCGGTGATCGCGGGCGTGCACGGTATCGCGGCCGGAGCCGGGTCCGTCCTCGCCCTGGCCGCCGACTTCCGGGTGGTGGCCCGGTCGGCCCGGTTCGCTTTCCTCTTCACCAAGGTGGGGCTCTCCGGCGCCGACATGGGCGCCGCCTACCTGCTGCCGCGCGTGGTCGGGCTCGGCCACGCCACCAGGCTGCTCATGCTCGGCGACACCATCGGCGCCGAGGAGGCCGACCGCTGCGGACTGGTGAGCGAACTCGTCGACGACGACGCGCTGGACTCCGCGGTCGCCGCCCTGGCCGAGCGCCTGTCGGGCGGACCCGCGTTCGGCTACGCCCAGACCAAGGCCCTGCTCTCCCGCGAACTGGACATGAACCTGTCCGGCTCGATCGAGCTGGAGGCCATGACCCAGGCACTGCTGATGAAGAGCGCCGACTACGCCGAGTTCCACGCCGCCTTCACCGGCAAGCGCCGACCCGAATGGAAGGGACGCTGATGGAACAGGAACCGAACACCTTCCCGCCGGACGACCTTCCGCCGAACCCCATGCTGCCGACACCGCACACCCTCATCAACCCGCCCGAACTCGGGCCTCCGGTCGGCTTCTCCCACGCCGTCGTGACGGCGCCGGGGACGACGGTCCACCTGGCCGGTCAGATCGCCTCGGGGGTGGACGGGCGCCTGGACGCGGAAGGGCTCACCGCCCAGTTCGACCTGGCACTGGCCAACGTGGTCACCGCGGTGCGGGCCGCGGGCGCCGCACCCGAGCACCTCGTGAACCTGACCGTCTACACGACCGACGTTCCCGGCTACCGGGCCGCCGCCAGGGAGATCGGCCGGGTCTACCGCCGCCACCTGGGACGGCACTACCCGGCGATGGCCCTGTTCGGGGTCACGGAACTGTACGACCCCGACGCCCTGGTCGAGCTCGTCGGTCTGGCCGTCATCCCCGACTGACCACCGAGCGCACGTGCGCCAGGCCCGGTTCGCGCAGCCGGGCGTGCAGGTCGAAGAACACCCGGGAGGCCCGGCTGCCCGCCCACGGTCCGGGCAGCAGCTCGGGTGGCAGACCCGGGTCGAGGAAGGGCATCCGCCGCCAGGCGTCGACGGTCCGCAGATGGTCGGCGAAGGCCGCCGCGCGCGGGTCGGTCGCCCCGCTGGGGACGGTGCGCCCCGCGGGTCCGGTGCGGCGCCAGGAGCCCAGCACGGGCTCGTGCTCGGACAGGAAATCCTGGTACATCGCCTGGAGGGCGGGCAGGTCCCACCAGCGGGCCACCGCCTCGCTCAGGTCCCGGAAACCCAGGTGGGTGGCCTGGAACAGCTCCGCGTAGCCGTCCAGGCCGAGATCGCGCAGGGCCTGGCGGGCCTGCTCGGTCATGTGCGCGGGCGCGATCCACACCCCGGCGGCGGTCGTGCCGAACCCGAGCCTGGTCAGACGGGCGCGCAGCGCGTGGCGGCGCCGGCGCTCGGACTCGGGGACGGAGAACACCACGAGCACCCAGCCGTCGTCGACCCTGGCCACCCGGTGGCCGAAGATGCGGCTGTCGCCCTCGGCGAGGATGCGCCGCCCCTCGTCGGAGAGCCGGTATCCGGCCACGCCGCCGAGGCGCTCGGGGGCCAGCAGTCCGCGTCGTTTGAGCCGGGAGACGGCCGACCGGACCGAGGGCGCGTCCACGCCGAGTTCGGCCATGAGCGCGATGAGGTCGGCGACGCTGATCCATCCGCCGATGTCGCGGGCGTAGGTGCCGAAGAAGGAGACGATCAGCGAGCGCGGGCGGCGGTTGACTCGCTCGGGGTCCCCGGCCGGGGTCGGGGGTGCCTGTTCGCTGTTTGACGTCACGGGCACACGATAGCGCGGCCTGTCGGCGGTCCCACTGGTACGTCGGGCGCCGGGTCGCGAGGGTGGAGTCGATCGCCATCTCATGTTGCTCTCTTGACGGTCGTCATACTTCCTGTAGATTCGGGAATGTGGGGTGGATCACTACGAGAGTCGAGGTCGCCCATGGGGTTCTCCCTGACCGCCGCTGATCGCGCGTTCGCCGACTGGGTGGACGCGCGCGCCGCCGAGCTCGCGAGCTCCGGAGGCCCGGAAGCGCCGCCGGGGCGGGTCGACCGCGGGCTGCTGCGCCGCCTGGCCGGGGCCGGACTCCTCCCGGCGCTCTTCCCCGGAGTCGACGGCCCCGGTACCGGGGGTGGTGGAGGCGGTGCCGAGGGTGGTACCGACCGGGCCGAGGCCCCTTCGCGGGAGGCACCCGCCACCCGGATCTGCCTGCTCCGCGAACGACTGGCCCGCGTCGACACCCACGTCGAGACCGCGCTGGCCCTCCAGGGCCTGGGCGCCTACCCCGTCCTGCAGTCCGGCACCGACGACCAGCGCCGCCGGTGGATCCCCGCCGCGGCCTCCGGTGCGGCCGTGGCCGCCTTCGCCCTCACCGAGCCGGGCGCAGGATCCGACGCCGCCGCCCTCGCCCTGGCCGCGCGCCCCGACGGTGACGGCTGGCGCCTGCACGGCGAGAAGACGTGGATCTCCAACGCGCCCGACGCCGACTTCTACACGGTCTTCGCCCGCACCACCCCGGGCACCCGGTCCCGTGGCGTGACCGCGTTCCTCGTGCCCGCCGACCGGCCCGGCCTGTCGGGCACGCCACTGGAGATGCTCTCCCCGCACGCGCTGGGCCACCTGGTCCTGGACGGGGTCCCCGTCGGTCCGGAGGACGTCATAGGTACCCCCGACCAGGGCTTTCCCGTCGCCATGCGCACGCTCGACCTCTTCCGCCCCAGCGTCGGCGCGTTCGCCGTGGGCATGGCCGACGCCGCCCTGGCCGCCGCCCGCGCGCACACCCGCGACCGGGAGGCCTTCGGCGGCCCGCTGGACCGGCTCCAGACCGTGGCCCACACCCTGGCGGAGATGGCCACCCGCACCGAGGCGGCCCGCCTGCTCGTCTACTCCGCCGCGCAGGAGTACGACTCCGGCGGCGACGCCGTCACCGTCCGTTCGGCCATGGCCAAGCTCTTCGCCACCGAGACCGCCCAGTACGTCGTCGACGCCGCCGTCCAGCTGCACGGAGCCCGCGCGCTGCAACGCGGCCACCTGCTCGAACACCTCTACCGCGAGGTCCGCGCCCCCCGCGTCTACGAAGGCGCCTCGGAGGTGCAGCGCCAGATCATCGCCCGGCACTCGTAGCCCCGCACCAGGCCCCGACCGGAGGCATCCATGTCGTCCCTGTCACCCACCGGCCACATCGACACCTTCACCCGCGACCACCTCCCGCCGCCGGACCAGTGGCCCGTCCTCTCCTTCGACCGCGAGCCCGCCTACCCCGACCGCCTCAACTGCGCCGAGGACCTCCTGGACGGCACCATCGCCGCCCACGGTGCCGATCGCGCGTGCCTGACCGGCGAGAACGAATCCTGGACCTACGGCGAGCTGCGCGACCGCGTCGACCGGATCGCGCACGTGCTGGCCGAGGAGACCGGCCTGGTCCCCGGACAGCGCGTTCTGCTGCGCGGCCCCAACTCCCCGTGGACCGCCGCCTGCTGGCTCGCCGTCCTCAAGGCCGGGGGCGTGGTGGTCACCGTCCTGCCCGTCCTGCGGGCCGCCGAACTGGCCACCGTCCTGCGCTCCGCCCGCGTCACCCACGCCCTGTGCGACGCCCGCTTCCTCGACGACCTGACCACCGCGTGCGCCGACAGCGCGGCCGACCTGGACGCCGCGCCCGCGGTCCTGGCCTACGGGGGCACGGGCGCCGACGACCTCACGGTGCGCACCCAGCGCCACCCCGGGCCGTTCACCCCCGTCCGCGTCGCCGCGGACGACGCCTGCATGATCGCCTACACCTCCGGCACCACCGGCGCCCCCAAGGGCTGTGTGCACTTCCACCGCGACGTCCTGGCGATCGCCGACACCTACTCCGAGCACGTGCTCCGGCCCACCCCGGACGACGTCTTCACCGGAAGCCCGCCCCTCGGATTCACGTTCGGACTCGGCGGGCTGCTGATCTTCCCCCTGCGGGCGGGCGCCTCCTCGATCCTGTTGGAGCGGCCCCGACCCGAAGCCCTCCTGGACGCGATCTCCGAACGGGGCGCCACGATCGTGTTCACCGCGCCCACGGCCTACCGGGCCATGCTCGCGCGCCTGGACCGCGGCGACCGGGACGGCTACGACCTGTCCGGCCTGCGCCGGTGCGTCTCCGCCGGGGAACACCTGCCCGCCGCCACCTGGCGGGCCTGGTACGAGGCGACCGGCGTGCGCATGCTCGACGGCATCGGGGCCACCGAGATGCTGCACATCTTCGTGTCCTCCTCGGACGACCACCTGCGACCCGGATCCACCGGAGTGCCCGTCCCCGGGTTCACCGCCGCCGTTCTGGACGACGACGGCCGACCCGTGCCCGACGGCGAGCCCGGCCACCTGGCGATCCGGGGCCCGGTCGGCTGCCGGTACCTCGCCGACGAGCGCCAGACCGCCTACGTCCGACACGGCTGGAACTTCACCGGCGACACGTACGTCCGCGACGAGGACGGCTACCTGTGGTACCGGGCGCGCAGCGACGACATGATCGTCTCCGCCGGCTACAACATCTCCCCCTCGGAAGTGGAGGAGGCACTGATCACCGCCCCGGAGGTGGAGGAGACCGCCGTCGTGGGCGTGCCCGACCCCGAGCGCGGCCAGATCGCGCGCGCCTACGTGGTCCTGCGCGAGGGCACCTCACCCGGGGACGACACGGCGGCCCGGCTCAAGGAGCACGTCCGCGAGCGGATCAGCCCCTACAAGACGCCGCGTTCCATCGAGTTCCTGGCCGCGCTGCCGCGCACCGCCACGGGCAAGCTCCAGCGGTTCAAGCTCCGGGAGGCACCCTGAGCCGGCGCGGCCAGGGCACGGGACACGGCCAGGAACCGATTCGGAAAGGCGGGCGGCATGCGCATCGCATGCGTCGGAGGCGGCCCCGGCGGCCTCTACTTCGCTGCACTGACCAAGCGGCTCGACCCCACGCACGAGATCACCGTGTACGAGCGCAACGCGCCCGACGACACGTTCGGGTTCGGGGTCGTGCTGTCCGACGAGACCCTCGGCGGCATCGAGCACGCCGACCCCGACGTGTACGCCGCGCTGGCGGCGGAGTTCGCGCGGTGGGACGACATCGACATCCACTACCGGGACACGGTCGTCACCTCCGGCGGCCACGGGTTCGCGGCCATCGGCCGCCGACGCCTCCTGCAGATCCTGCGCGCCCGCTGCGCCGAACTCGGCGTGGCGGTACGCACCCGGACCGAGGCACCGCCGGCGGCCGACCTGGCCGGCACCCACGACCTCGTCGTGGCGGCGGACGGTGCCCACAGCGCGACCCGGGCCGCGCACGCCGACGCCTTCGGCACCACCCTCGACCGCCGCGGCAACCGGTTCATGTGGCTGGGCACGGACCTGGTCTTCGACGCCTTCACGTTCCACGTGCTGGAGACGCCGCACGGGGTGATGCAGCTGCACTGCTACCCCTACGCCCCGGACACCAGCACGTTCCTGGTGGAGATGCACGAGGAGGTGTGGCGCGCGGCCGGCTTCGCCGACCTCGACCGGGGGCACGACCCTGAGCCGGGGGCGAGTGACACCGCGAGCATCGCCCGCTGCGAGAAGCTCTTCGCCGACGTCCTGGACGGACACCGCCTGCGGCCCAACCACTCGCGCTGGCAGAGCTTCACGACCGTGCGCAACGCCACCTGGCGGCACGGCAACACCGTGCTGCTGGGCGACGCCGCCCACACCGCCCACTTCTCCATCGGCTCGGGCACCAAGCTCGCCATGGAGGACGCCCTGGCCCTGGCCGCCTGCCTGCACGAGCACGAGACCCTCGGCTCCGCCCTGGACGCCTACGAGGACGAGCGCGCGCCGGTCGTGGCCAGCACCCAACGCGCCGCCCAGGCCAGCCTGGAGTGGTTCGAGGACATCGGCCGCCAGGTGGGGCAGGAACCCGTACAGTTCGCGTTCAACCTGCTCACCCGCAGCCGCCGGGTCACCTACGACAACCTGCGCCTGCGGGACCCCGAGTTCGTCGCCGCCGTCGACGACTGGTTCGCCGGCCAGGTCGGGAACGGCGCCGGTGCCGGCGCCGCGGCCGGCCCCGCGCCCGCCGGGCGGCGGCCCCCGATGTTCCATCCCTTCCGGCTCGGGGAGACCGAACTCGCCAACCGGGTCGTGGTCTCGGCCATGGACATGTACTCGGCCGTGGACGGCACACCCCAGGACTTCCACCTGGTCCACCTGGGCGGAAAGGCGCTGGGCGGGGCCGGGCTGGTCATGACCGAGATGGTGTGCGTGTCGGCCGAGGGGCGCATCACGCCCGGCTGCACCGGCCTGTACCGGCCCGAGCACGAGACCGCCTGGCGCCGCGTCACCGACTTCGTCCACGAGCACTCCGAGGCCCGGATCGGCGTCCAGCTGGGCCACTCCGGGCGCAAGGGCTCCACCCGTGTGATGTGGGAGGGCATCGACCAGCCCCTGCCGGAGGGCAACTGGCCGGTCGTGGCGCCCTCGCCGCTGCCCTACCGGCCGGGCGTGAACCAGGTCCCGCGCGAACTCGACGCCGCGGGACTGGCGGCGATCCGCGACGACTTCACGGAAGCCGCGCGAGCCGCCGACCGCGCCGGGTTCGACGTCCTCGAACTGCACTGCGCCCACGGCTACCTGCTCTCCGGCTTCCTGTCGCCGGTCACCAACCACCGCGCCGACCGCTACGGCGGCGACCTGCGGGGTCGGCTGCGCTACCCGCTGGAGGTCATGGCCGCCGTCCGTGCCGTCTGGCCCGGCCACAAACCCCTCACCGTGCGCATCTCCGCCACCGACTGGGTCGAGGACGGCACCACGGCGGAGGACGCCGTGGCCATCGCACGCGCCTTCGCCGACGCCGGGGCCGACGCCATCGACGTCTCCACCGGCCAGGTCACCCCGGACGAGCGGCCCGCCTTCGGGCGCAGCTACCAGGTGCCCTTCGCCGAACGGATCCGCCGGGAGGCGGGGGTGCCCGTGATCGCGGTCGGGGCGATCTCGTCCTACGATGACGTCAACTCGACCGTCCTGGCCGGTCGCGCCGACCTGTGCGCGCTCGCCCGTCCCCACCTGTACGACCCGCACTGGACACTGCACGCGGCGGCCGAGCAGGGGTACGAGGGGCCGGGGGCCACCTGGCCGGTTCCGTTCCGCGCGGGCAGCCGCAAGCCGCCCACCGGGCGCACGGACGGGCCCCGTCCGCGGCTGGCGCTGCTGGAGGGGCGGGGTGGCGCCGGGGCCGGGACACGGCACCGGCGCTGGCGTCCGGGCGGGTGACGCGGCGCCGGGCGGCGGGGTCCGGGGACCCGCGGCCGCCGGCGGCACGGACGCGTGCCCGGCGCGCCGCACCCCGGCCGCGGCCCACCGACCCCCTGACCACGCCCCCGACCCACCGACATCCGCATCGCGAGGAGCACCCGTGCCGACCACCACGTCCTACGGCGACCACCCCAGCCAGACCGTGCACCGATGGGACGCACGGGGGACCGGCGGCGCGCCCGCGCCGGTCGCGGTCCTGCTGCACGGCGGCTGGTGGCGCGACAAGCACGACGCCCGCCTCATGGACCCCCTGGCCCGTGACCTGTCCGGCGCCGGGTGGGCGGTGTGGAACGTGGAGTACCGGCGGACCGGCGCCGACGGCGGGGGCTGGCCCCGGACCCTCGACGACGTCGGTGACGCCCTGGCGATGATCGGCGACGCCGCCGACCGCGCACCGGACCGGTTCGACACGTCCCGGGTGGTGGCCGTCGGCCACTCCGCCGGAGGGCATCTGGCCCTGCTCAACGCCGGGACCGCGGGAAAGTCCCCGGTGACCTCGGTGGTCGCCCTCGCGCCCGTCACCGATCTGGAGCGCAGTGATCGTGAGGGGCTGGGGGAGGGGGCGGTCACCCCGTTCCTGGGCGCCGGCCCCTCGGACGAGCTGTACGCCTCCAGCTCCCCGGCGCGGCGCGTGCCGGTCGGGGTGCCGCTGCTGGTCGTGCACGGCGGCGCCGACCAGCGCGTCCCGGTGGAGCACAGCCGCGACTACGTGGCCGCGGCCCGTGCCGCCGGGGACGCCGTGACCTACCACGAGGTGGCCGGAGCCGACCACTTCGCCGTCATCGATCCGGGCCACGCGGCCTGGCGGGGCGTCCGAGACCACCTGGAGGGATGACTCCGCTCCGTGCGCGGCGCACGGGTGCCCGTCCCCTCGGGGCGGGCGGGGACCGGGGATGGGAGCGGCCGAGGGGCGGCCCGTGCGAGCCGCCCGCTCGGTGCCGACCGGTCAGGAGGAGCCGTTGGCGCCCTCGTCGCGGCGCGGGCCGCCGCGCCAGCGGTCGGCGACGGTGTCGAAGATCTTCCCCCCGGCGCTGGCCGCGCTGCCCGCGACGTCGCGCAGGGTGCCCAGCAGCGGGTCCTCGGACCGCTCCCAGGACTCCTTGTAGGACTTGGCCGCGCTGCGCGCCTCCTCGCCGACGCTGGTGTCGCGGTCGCTGGCGCGGCGCGGGTAGTCGCCGTCGATGATGCGCTGGTAGGAGCCGTCCTCGATCCACCGGTGCAGCTGGGCCAGGCGCACCACGGCGAAGGGGTGCGTGGTGCCCATCAGGCTGACCAGCTTGAGGAAGCTGTCGCGCGCGTCACCGCCGGACTCGTACTCCCGGGCCTGCTCGAGGAAGGCGTCCGGGTTCATCTCCGCGAGCTTGGAACCGCCCGCGAGCTTCATCAGGGAGCGCTTGGCGGCGTCGGCGTCCTGGCAGGCCAGCAGGCCGGCCCGGTCGCAGGACAGCTCGGACTTGCGGTACCACTCCTCGAGGGCGGCGACGATGGCGCGCAGCCCGATGTAGCCGAGGGGGATCCACGCCACGCGCGCCGCGAGCTGGATCAGCGCCAGCAGCATGGTGCGGTAGACGGCGTGTCCGCTGAGGATGTGCCCGACCTCGTGGCCGATGACGAAGCGCTGCTCCTCGGCCTCCAACAGGTCGAACAGGCCCGTGGTCATGACGATGAACGGCTTCTGGCTGCCGATCGCCATGGCGTTGGGCTTGGGGTTCATCTGGACGTAGAGCTCGGGCACCTCGTCCAGGTCCAGGACGTAGGCGGCGTCGCGGACGTAGTCGTACAGGTGCGGGAACTGGGTGGGCCCCACGCGCACCGCGCCGGACAGGAACATCAGTCGGAGCGCGCGTTCGTTGAACAGGCCCGACATGCGCTTGAACACCTCGTCGAACCCGCGCAGCGATCGCAGCGCGACCAGCGCGCCGCGGTCGGCGGGGTGCTCGTAGGCACGGGGTGAGATCTCTGGAAGCCGGACGCGTACGCGGTCTGGAGTGTTGGCCATATCGGCATGCTATGCGCCGTGATGCCGCTTGGCCACGGTTTCGGGCCATCGAGATATGACGTGATTCGCGCGTCTCTCGTGATCGCTCCGGGAAGCTCTCGGAAGCACGACGTGTTGCGGGTCGTTGACGTACACAAGGGGCATGAGGGGATGCGAGGCCGGTGTCGGCTACCCTCGGTTGGCCGATCCCGGCAACGTCCACCGTGAAACGACTCAGGAGCGCACAGTGGCGCACGAACACGACGGCGCGACCGCGGGCGGCCAGCCCCGGCGCAGGGGAGCCGCTCCGGCCAAGGTCGGTATCATGGGCGGCACCTTCGATCCCATCCACCACGGACACCTCGTCGCGGCCAGTGAGGTCGCCCACCTGTTCGGGCTCGACGAGGTCGTCTTCGTCCCCACCGGACAGCCCTGGCAGAAGGACCTCGACAAGGTCACCCCCTCCGAGGACCGCTACCTCATGACGGTCATCGCCACAGCGGAGAACCCGCAGTTCCGGGTGGACCGGGTCGAGATCGACCGTGAAGGGCCCACCTACACCCTCGACACCCTGCGCCAGATGCGCGAGAACTACGGTCCCGACGTCGAGCTGTTCTTCATCACCGGAGCCGACGCCCTCGGCGCCATCCTGAGCTGGCACAACGTGGACGAACTTTTCGAGCTCGCGCATTTCGTAGGCTGTAACCGTCCCGGACACCATCTCAGCGACACCGGACTGCCCGAGGGCAAGGTCTCGCTGGTGGAGGTACCGGCCCTGGCCATCTCCTCGACGGAGTGCCGGGAGCGGGTCCGCAAGGGTGAACCCATCTGGTACCTGGTCCCCGACGGCATCGTCCGTTACATCAACAAGACCGGGCTCTACCTCGAGAGCTGAAAGGCAGCAAGCACAACGTGACAGTCACCGACAGGGCACTCGAACTGGTCAAGGTCGCGGCTCAGGCCGCATCCGACAAGCTCGCCCAGGAGATCATCGCCTACGACGTCAGCGAGCAGCTCGTCATCACCGAGGCCTTCGTGCTCTGCTCGGCGCCGAACGACCGACAGGTCCGTTCGATCGTCGACGAGATCGAGGACCAGCTCCGCATCAAGGGCGGAGCCAAGCCGGTGCGCCGCGAGGGTGAACGCGACGGCCGGTGGGTGCTGCTCGACTACGCCGACATCGTCGTGCACATCCAGCACGAGGAGGAGCGCGGCTTCTACGGCCTGGAGCGGCTGTGGAAGGACTGCCCCGAGATCGAGCTTCCGGAGGGGGCGCGGGGATCCGACCGCACCCCGCTGGACGAGCAGTAGCCGAAGCGGAGAGCGACCACGTGAGCGACACGCCTCGAGTCCTGTTCTGGCGGCACGGACGCACGGCTTGGAACGTCGAGAACCGTTTCCAGGGGCAGACCGACATCGAACTCGACCCGGTCGGCCACGCCCAGGCCGAGCGGGCGGGGCGGCTGCTCGCGACGATGGGGCCGTCCCTCATCGTCTCCTCCGACCTCAAGCGCACGGCGGACACCGCCGGGTACCTCAGCCGTGTCTGCGGGATCCCGGTGGAGTTCGACAAGGGCCTGCGTGAACGCTTCGGCGGGTCCTGGGAGGGCATGACCGGCGTCGAGCTGTCCGCCCGCTGGCCCATCGAGCACGCACGCATGGACATCCCGGACGGGGAGCACATCAGCGAGGTCGGCGACCGTATGAGCGCGGCCGTCGACCGCGCGCTGCGGCGCACCCCGGCGGGCGGTCTGCTCGTGGTCGTCAGCCACGGGGCGGCGCTGCGCGTGGCCATCGCCCGGATGCTGGGCGTGCCGGACGAGCAGCGCGAGATCCTCGGCCCGCTCAGCAACTGCAGCTGGACCGTGCTCCAGCGGCGCCGCCGACAGTGGCGCCTGATGGAGCACAACGCCGCCAGCCTGCCCGAACCGGTCGTCCTCAGCGACGACGCCTGAGAATCCGTTTCGACGTTCGCGCCGGATTCCGCTATGGTTCTGGGAGTCGGAAGGGGCTCGCCCCCGACGACTCCCACACGGGGCTATGGCGCAGTTGGTAGCGCGCCTCCATGGCATGGAGGAGGTCTGGGGTTCGAATCCCCATAGCTCCACGAGTAGGCCCGCATGGCCGGTTGCTGCGCAACCTCCCGTGCGGGCCTTCTGCCTTTCGGGGGACGGCCCCCGCTCCTCCGGGACGACCCTGCCGGCGCTGACGCGCTCGCCGGGTCGTTTCGTCGTTCCCGGTCCCGTCGCCGATCTGCGACCGCCCACCAGTACGCCGTTCGAGCGAGCCCGGGCGGTCGTGCCCGTCGATCCAATCGGTTGCATCTCTTGGCGGCCCAAACCCTGAGCTTTTTGTTGGATGTCGTGAAGGCGCAGGTAAAAGCCACTGGTGCCAGCGAGGATGTTCATTCCTCTTACAAACGTTTGCAGAACCCCCCTTGACACGGAAAGCGCTTTCTCTACTCTCGAGGGTGGGCACCCCCCCTGCCCACCCTCTACTAGGAGTCAACAGTGAGACGATCAACGACGCGTGGACTCGTGTCGACGCTGGCCGCCGCGGCCTTGGTGACGGCCGGTGTCGCCGTGCCGATGTCCATGGCATCGGCACAGACCGGTAGCGCCACGGGTTTCGCGACCCAGAACGGCGGGACCACCGGCGGCGAGGGCGGAGCGACCGTCCAGGCCTCGACCGGAACCGAGATCCACCGGGCCCTGTGCGAGCGGGCCAGCACCAGCACCCCGATCATCATCGAGGTCTCGGGAACCATCAACCACGGCAACACCTCCAAGGTGTCGGGCGACAGCTGCGACACCGCCGACGACGTGATCGAGCTGAAGAACATCAGCAACGTCTCCATCGTCGGTACCGGCAGTGGCGCCGTGTTCGACGAGCTGGGCATTCACATCCGTGGGTCCGAGAACATCGTCATCCAGAACGTGACCGTCCAGAACGTCAAGAAGTCGGGCTCTCCCACGTCCAACGGCGGCGACGCCATCGGGATGGAGGCCGACGTCCGCAACGTCTGGGTCGACCACGTCACCCTGCAGGCCTCCGGCGGGGAGTCGGAGGGCTACGACGCCCTCTTCGACATGAAGAACAACACCCGGTACGTCACCCTCTCCTACAGCATCCTGCGCGACTCCGGTCGTGGCGGACTGGTCGGGTCCAGCGAGAGCGACCGTTCGAACGGCTACGTCACGTACCACCACAACCTGTACGAGAACATCGACTCGCGCACGCCGCTCCTGCGCGGCGGCGTCGGGCACACGTACAACAACCACTTCGCGGGGATCCAGAAGTCCGGGATCAACTCCCGGGCCGGGGCCAGCGTGAAGGTGGACAACAACTACTTCGAGGACTCCAAGGACGTCCTGGGCACCTTCTACACCAATGAGAGGGGTACCTGGGAGGTCGACGGCAACATCTACGACAACGTGACCTGGTCCAGCGAGGGCGACAAGAACTACCCCGCCGGACCGAACCCGCAGTCCACCACCTCGGTGAGCATTCCGTACTCCTACGAGCTCGACGACGCCGGCTGCGTGCCGGAGGTCGTGGCCCAGACCGCGGGCGCGGGCAAGGGCAACCGCGTCTCGGACGGCGACTGCGAGGCGTCGGACCCGGATCCGGTCGACCCGGACCCGACCGACCCGGACCCGACCGACCCGGACCCGACCGACCCGGACCCGACCGACCCCCCGAGCGGAACCAACCTGAGCATCGGGGCCGGTGCCGACGGTTCGAGCAAGGCGAGCGGGACCAGCTACGGGAACGTCGTCGACGGTGACATGGGCTCCTACTGGTCGCCGACCGGCTCGACCGGCCGCATCTCGGTCAAGTGGGGTTCCGACACCACGGTGTCCTCGATCAACATCCGTGAGGCGGCCGGGGCCGAGGGCAACATCGGTTCCTGGCGGGTCGTCGACCACGATTCCGGGGACGTCCTGACCAGCGGCAGCGGAGCGGGTGTCATCACCTTCGCCCCGACGTCGCTGCGCAAGATCGACTTCGAGGTCACCAGCTCGAACGGCACGCCCCGCGTCGCCGAGTTCGAGACCTACGCCGGCTCCTGAGCGGAGCTCGGACTCGAAGAGTCGCCGTGACCATCGGCGGTGACGACAGCGTGTCACCGCTCCGGCCGGTCCGTCCGCACCACTGGGCGGGCCGGCCGTTCGGTCATGGCGGACCGGCGCCGAAGGCGAACAGGGCCCCGATCCCGGGGCACGGGCGTGGGCGGGGTCCCAACGCTCGGGAAAGCCCGGCGAGGGTCGATGACCCCGAGCGGCCTTCGTGGTCTGTAGGGGGAGAAGCGGCCTGGGGGCCGCACGAGACCCGGGAGATCGATATGCAGCTCAGCGTCAACACCTTCCTCAGCCTCGACGGCGTCATGCAGGGCCCCGGAGGGCGGGAGGAGGACACCAACGGCGGCTTCACACGCGGCGGCTGGGTCATGCCGTTCGGCGAGGACGAGGTCTTCGAGCGCGTGGTGGGCGGGGAGTGGTTCGCGATGGCGGGGGAGATCCTGCTCGGCCGCACCACCTTCGAGATGATGCGCGACTACTGGCCCGAGGTCACCGACCCCGACAACCCGGTCGCCACGGTGCTCAACACCCATCGCAAGCACGTGGTGAGCACCACGCTCGACGAGGCGGACGCCGGATGGGGCGACACGACCGTCATCTCCGCGGACGTCGAAGGCCGCGTCCGCGCCCTCAAGGAGCGCCCCGGCGAGGAGCTCCAGGTCCACGGCAGTTGGCGGCTGGCCCAAACCCTGCACCGCGCCGGGCTGGTGGACGTGTTCCGGCTGCTGGTCTTCCCCGCCGTGGTCGGCCAGGGCAAGCGACTCTTCGACGAGTCCTCGCTTCCGGGCGGCTTCCGGGTCGAGTCCGGCTTCGTCAGCGCCGGGGGCGTGGTCGCTCTGACGCTGGTCCCGGACCCGGCCATCGACCTCGGGACGCACGACGAGTTCCGGGTCGTCGAGGGCAGGGAGACCATCGCCTGATCCGGTGCACGGGGGTGTCACCGGCGCGGCTGCACCTCGGTGACCTGCTGCAACAGTCCCCAGGTGAAGTCCGCGACGTGGCGCCCGCCCTCCGGGGCGGTGAGCAGCAGCCGCCAGCGCGACGGTGCGGTGCCCTCCAGCGGGGTCGAGGGGAGCGCGCGGGCGACGTCGTCGATGACACAGGACCACGGCCGCAGGTCGCCGATGCCGCGCAGCACGGGCGCGGGCGAGTCCGAGGGCCGGACCAGCCACTCCTGGACCACGGCCCCGCCCGGCGCGGTGACCACCTCGAAGCGCAGGTCGGGCCAGAGGGAGAGCGGCCACCGGTGCGCCTCGCAGGACAGGTCGCCCACCGGGACGTGCCGCCGCCACGGGGCGGGGCCGAGCACCGCCGAGTGGCGGGCGGGACCCCGCCTGCCCCTGACCGCGGCCTGCCACCGGCGGTTGGCCTCGCGCATCTCGGTGCGAGTGGCCCCCAGCCGGCGGACGGCCTCCTCGACCAGCTCCGGTCGGACGTCGGCCATCCTGCGCAGCAGCACCAGCTGGAATTCGCGTTCCCCCATGCACCGAACCCTAGACCCGTGTCCGAAGCGGGGTCCGGGCGCCACGGGCCGAGGTTGAGCGACAGGCTAGCCCCGGCGCCTCGCCACGTCGGTGCCGTCCAGGTCGGCGATGTCGCGGCCCAGCAGCTCCGCGGTGATCTGCAGCTCGGCCAGGAACGAGCGCAGGACGTGTTCCACCCCGGCCGCGCCGTCCACGGCCAGGCCGTAGACCCACGGGCGCCCCAGCAGTACGGCCCGGGCGCCCAGCGCCATCGCCACCGCCACGTCCGCGCCGGAGCGCACACCCGAGTCGAAGAGCACGGTCATCCGTTCGCCCACGGCCTCGACCACCTCGGGCAGGGCGTCGAGGGCCGCCACGGAGTTGTCGATCTGGCGGCCGCCGTGGTTGCTCACCACGACTCCGTCCACTCCGACCTCGGCCAGCTCGACCGCCTCGTCGGCCCGCAGCACACCCTTGACCAGGATCGGAAGATCCGTCCACGCGCGGATACGGGCGATGTTGTCCGTGCTCAGGCCCTTGTCGGCGAACGATCCCAGGAAGTGGAACACGGCCTCGGTGAACACCCCGCCGGGCTCGGGGGCGGTCTTGAGCCGGGACCGGAAGACCGGGTCGGAGAAGTAGACGGCGGTTCCCTGGCTGCGCAGGAAGGGCAGATGGCCCTGGGCGAGGTCGCGTGGGCGCCATCCGAGGCGCTTGGTGTCGGTCGTGACGACGATCGCCTTGGCGCCCGCCGCCGTCGCGCGCCGCACGAACGACTCTGCCAGTTCGTCGTCACCCGGCCAGTACAGCTGGTACCACCAGGAGTCCACGGCCTCGGCGACCTCCTCGATGGGCGTGGAGGAGGCGGTGGACAGCACCATCGGTACCCCGACGGTGTTGACGCCCTCGGCCAGGGCGAGTTCGGCCCGGTCGTGGACCTGTTCCAGCACGCCCACGGGCGCGGTGAGCAGAGGGGTCGGGTAGGACTCGCCGAACAGGGTCACGCCGAGGCCGCCCTTGTCGCCCGCCCCGGGCCGCAGGCTGCGCGGTCGCAGGGCGTAGCGGGAGAAGGCCTCGACGTTGGCGCACGCGGTGCGTTCGCGGCCCGCGCCGCCCTCGACGTAGCCGAAGGGGCCGGGTTCCATGACCTGCTCGGCCAGGTCGCGCAGGCGTTCGTGGTCGTAGGGAAGCCGGGGGAGGGTGCCGTTGGTCGCGTCGGCGTAGACGAGGTCCTGGTACTGGGCGAAGTCGCTCATGGTGGCCTCACAGGCGCGGTGCGCCGGGGACGGGAGCGCCCTGGTCGGCGCTCGGGAGGGTCGACGGACCGGGGGCGGGGCGTCGCCCCGCGACCCGTGGTCCTGGAGCCGTTCGCGCCGGCCGGCCCCGGCGGGATCGTACCCTGTCCTCGTCCGCCGGCGGGGCGGACAGCCTGTGGGACCGCGGCCCCGGCCTGGCCCGATCCGGTGGAGCGGGGCCACGGGGAGGGCGGCCCCGACCCGAGGGCCACGTCGCTGCGGGCGCGGCGGCTCCTGTGCGCGGGGCCGTGCGCTGGAGGGTCCACGCGGCCGTGGCCGGGGTGGCCGCCTACGAGGCGCTCAACATGTGCCTGCTGTCCCTGGCCAGGGCCGTGTCGACGGAGCAGGCCGACCGAACCGGGAGCGAGGGGTGCCCCGCGTGCCCCGGGGCACGCGGATCACAGGTAGAGGCCGGTACCCCGCTCGGGGGACTCGTTGGCCACGGCGTGTACGTCGCGCTCGCGCAGGATGACGTAGCGCTCGCCGTTGAGTTCGACCTCTCCCTGCTCCTCGGGGTCGAAGAGCACGCGGTCGCCGGTCTTGACGTGCCGGGCGCCGGTACCGGCACCGCAGACCTCGCCCCAGGCGAGCCTGGTGGCGAGCTTCACCGTGTCGGGGATGACCAGTCCGGCACTGCTGCGCCGCTCGCTCTTGTCCGGGACCGCTCTCACCAGCAGGCGGTCGTGGAGCATCTGGATTTCAAGCTTGGATTCTGGCACCACTCCAGGGTATTCGGACCGGAAACCGACTATCGACCGGCGGGCGATGGACCGACCCACTCCCGGACTCCGGTAGAGTGTTGCCATCGCCGAGCGGGGAAACCGCCCGGCACACCAGGGGCTATGGCGCAGTTGGTAGCGCGCCTCCATGGCATGGAGGAGGTCTGGGGTTCGAATCCCCATAGCTCCACTCGACTCCGAGACGATCCTGCTCGCGCTGAGGCGCCCGCACGGGTCGTCTCGTCGTTTCTCCCGGGGCGACCCGACCGAGGACCACCCTCGGAACCGCCACGGCGTCCTGGGTGTGGGCCGCACAGCCTCCACGCCCCGGGCAAGGCCGGAGCCCCCGGTGAGCAGCCGAACGCCCCCTCTTCCCGCCGTCCGTACAGCGTGGTGGGCGGTGCCCGTGTGCGCCCTGCTCGCCGCCCCGACCGGATGCTCCCTGTGGGACGCACCGGAGGAGGTACCGCCGGAGGCGCGAGTGAGGTCCCGCCCCCTCCCCGGCGGAGGAGGCCGAGGCGAGACGCCGTGCGACCTCACCTGGAGCTGACACAGGAACCCCGGCGGTCCTGCCGCCCCGGCAGGACGGGGAGGGCCCTCGGGGCCATGTTTCAGCGGGTGGGGATCGGCTAGGGGACGCAGTGGGACCGCAGCCGAGAGAAGGGGGAAGGACATGGCCAGGACCGTTGCCGACGTGATGACGAGCCCTGTCCGCACGGTGGCCCCGGAGGCGACACTGCGCGAGGTCGCCGAGGTGATGCGTGAGTCCGACGTGGGCGATGTGGTCATCACCGAGGGAGATCACCCCGTGGGCATCCTGACGGACCGCGACATCGTGGTGCGCTGTCTGGCCGCCGGGGGTGACCCGGAGACCCAGAGCGCCCGTTCGATCTGCAGTTCGGTGGTGGTGAGCGTGCCGCCGCAGAGCGACGTCTCCGACGCGGTGCGCACGATGCGAGGCGACGCCGTGCGCCGCCTGCCGGTGGTGGAGAACGACCACCTCGTGGGGATCGTGACGATGGGCGACCTCGCCGTCGAGACCGATCGCAGGTCCGCGCTGGCCGACGTCAGCGCCGCCGAACCCAACCACTGACCGGACCGCTTCCGCGCACGACACCACCCGTGCGCGGGAGCACCCGCGCGGTCGGTCGGGCAGGTCGGCCCCACTGCGGGGTCGCGCAGCTCACACGATCTCGACCCACCGATCTGGTCAGCCCGACGCTTCCCGTCCGGTAGACTTTTCCCGTTGCTTCACACGGGGCTATGGCGCAGTTGGTAGCGCGCCTCCATGGCATGGAGGAGGTCTGGGGTTCGAATCCCCATAGCTCCACTCGACTCCGAGACGACCCTGCTCGCGCTGAGGCGCCCGCACGGGTCGTCTCGTCGTTTCTTCTGGGGGCGACCCCCAGACCCCCGACGCGGGGCTTCGCCCCGCGGGTCCGAGTGAGGTCCCGTCGGGTCCACTCGACGCCGAGACGACCTCGCTCGGCGGCCTTCGCCCGCCTTGCCGGGTCGTCTCTTCGTTTCTCCCGGGTGCGCTCCCCGACCTTGCCGCTGGACGGTGCTGGTCGTCGTCGGAGTGCGGGCGGAGCCCCACGTTCCCCACGTTCCCCACGAACCGTCTGATCGGTGAGTGGCTGCTCAAGGGCGCCGAGTGTCACAAGATGAAGTGATTTGATCCCTTTCGTCTTATTTTGGCAGGTAAACGAACTTCCAAATATTCCATCCTGCTTGGATCTCCGGGTTTCACTGCATTTGGGTGGAGGGTTTCGGTCCTAGGGTGATCAACTCAAGGGCTCCGTGTCGCGCTCTGTCCCGCGTGCCATGGCTCCGCCCCGTTTATCGATGTGGGAACGAAGTCCATCCAGGAGAGAATTCATGGGAATCGCCAAGCGTCTTACTTGCGTCCTGTCCGGCGCAGCCATGGTGGCCACCGCCCTCGTGGCGGCGGGCGCGCCCGCGTCGGCCGGGGAAGAGGACAAGGGGCAGAGCGCCTCGTCCTATCCCCATTCCCGGCCGTCCACGTGGGGTGTCATCGGCCGAAACACGCTGGGCTCGCCGAATGCCGTGTTCCGGGACGGGCCCCTCGGGCGCCCGGACGGCAACCCCTCGGCGACCCAGTCTCCGCCCTTCGGCAACGGCAGTCTGGGGATCATCGTCGCCGACGGCACGGAGAAGATCGATTTCGGAAACGAAACGGACTTCGCCGGACTGCGGCTCGAGGACATCAATCTCCTGCATTACTGGATATACGTCGGAATGGACAGCCTGTCGGGTGTCTCATTGCCGGGCGCCCTGTTGGAGGTCGATCCCGGATTGGACCCGAACGTGACCTACTCGAGCCTGGTCTATCTGCCCGAGGATTCGGAGAGCCCGTCGGCCCCCGAGACTCCGGCCAACAACGTCTGGCAGAAATATCGCGCCAACAATGGCGGCAGTGCCTGGTTCGCCACCGGGGCGACGGGAGCCGCGATCGGTTGTACCGGGTCCGACCCGTGCTCGTTCGCCGAACTCAAGGAGAAGCTGCCGGACGCGGAGATCACCTACAGCCTGGCCATCAGCAAGGGCAGGGACAACGCCTTCGTCGGTGCGGTCGACGGGCTCCGGATCAATGAACAGCTCTACGACTTCGAGTTCTCCGGCGTCCGACAGCTCGACTGACCGGGAGCGATCAGGGACCTCCCCGGTCCGAGGTGCGTCCCACGATCGACGGCTTGGCGACCAGCGTCGTATCGAGGCCACTCAGGGTCCGCACGCAGGCCCGCACGGTCGGTTTCCGCGCGACCTCTCGCGCAGGCATCCTTGGGGGGCGATCCCCTGGCCTCGCTGCTCCGATACGACCCTGCTCGGGTACGTCGTCCGCCTCGCGGGGTCGCCTCACCGTTTCTTCGGGGCCATCCACGCTGTGGGTGGCCTCAGTGCCGCCCCGGGGCGGGTCGTGGGGGCCGGCGGGGCGGCCGTCGACGATCCGCACGAAGAAAATTCTTCCGACGTGTCGAATGCGGGGCGGCCCGATCGACGATGGGGTGTCAGCGGGGAACAAGACCAAGGAGAACACCATGCGCACCCTGATCATCACCTCGTTCGTGTCCGTCGACGGCGTCATGGAGGCACCCGGCGGCGAACCCGGCTACCGCAACTCCGGGTGGACCTTCAACGCCCTGGAGATGGACGAGAAGGCGTTCGAGATCAAGGAGCGCGAGCAGCAGGAGGCCGGTGCCCTGCTGCTCGGACGCCGCAGCTACGAGGCGTTCGCTCCCGTGTGGCCCTCGATGGAGGAGTTCGCCGGGTACAACGCCATGCCGCGGTACGTCGTGTCCACCACGCTCGCCGAGGAGGACTCCCGCTGGCCCGCCACGGTCCTGAGGTCGCTCGACGACGTCGCCGAGCTCAAGCGGACCGAGGGCGGCCCGATCATCGTCCACGGCAGTGCCGAGCTGGGCGCCGCCCTGGCCGACGCCGGGCTGGTCGACCGCTACCACCTCCTCGTCCACCCCCTGCTCCTGGGCGCGGGCAAGCGCCTGTTCAGCGGGACCGACAAGGACCTCACCAAGCTGAACCTGGTCGAGCACGCGGTGTACTCCAACGGCGTGCAGAAGCAGGTCTTCGACGTGGTCCGCTGAGGCACGCGGGTCGGACGGGAATCCCCTTCCCCGGGCGCCGGTCGGACGAGTTCCGAGCGGCGCCCGGCCCACGCGGGGCGGGGGAACCGGACCCACGGTGGGATCGTCAAAGCAGACATAACCCCAAACACGAGACATCCGGGGGCGCTATGCGCAGTCTGTGGAACCTGATCTCCCTCCAGCTCTTCCCGCGTCGCGACGAACCGGCGACCTCGCTCACCTGTCGGCACTGCCGGGAGTGTCGGAACACGGACCCCGCTCCAGCACCCGCTCCCGCCGCTCCGCGACCGGTCGCGGAGCCCTTCTCGGACGAGGAATGGGACCGGGTGGTCCGGGCCGCCGCGCTCGAGAAGATCGAGCAGGTACTGGCCGACAGCTACACGCTCCTGGCCGAGCACACCCCCCGCCGGCCCGCCGACTCGCCCGGCCTGGCGCACGTGCGCCGGATCCGCGCGGTGCTGACCGCGCTCGCCGAGGACCTGGTGCGGCGCGGGCGCGGCGCCCGGCCCGAACAGCGCGACCGGATCGACTCCGAGCTGCTGCCGACCGTTCTGCGTGCCGAGGCCGAGATCGGCCGCGCGTTCGCAGACCTGCGCTGACCAGCGGTGACACCTCCCGTTGCATGGACGGGCGGCGTTCGGTTCCCCATAATGGAGGGGTGTCCGATGGTCCACTCGCGGTCGCTCGCCGGGCGTAGGTGCGGGCGCCGCGACCCTCGCTCCGTGGAGGAGGACGTCATGACCACACCCACACCGGCCATGGGCCAGGTCCGGGACCAGTGGGAGGCGCTCGCCCCGGGCTTCGACGAATACGTCACTCCGAACACCCTCCGGCTGGGCGAGCAGGCGCTGGAGCGGATCGACATCGGCCCGGGGACCCGCTTTCTGGACGTGGCCGCCGGGACCGGGGCACTCGCCCTTCCGGCGGCCCGTCGCGGGGCGGAGGTGGTGGCCGTCGACATCGCCCCGGGGATGGTCGACCGCCTCGCCTCGCGGGCGAGGGCCGAGGGTCTGCGCTCGGTCGAGGCCCGGGTGATGGACTGCGGCTCCCTGGACTTCGGCGACGGCGCCTTCGACGTGGCCGCCTCGCAGAACGGCGTGACCATGTCACCCGGCCCGCGCCCCGCGCTGTCCGAGATGGCCCGTGTCACCAGACGGGGCGGGACCGTCCTCGTCGTCGCTTTCGGAGCCCTGTCAGGGGCCGAGTTCCTCGGACTCTTCGTCGGCGCCGTCGGTGCCGTCGTGCACGGGTTCGCCGGCCTGCCCAAGGACCCGCCCCCGCCGCCGTTCCAGTTCGCCGACCCGGAGGTGTTCCGTCGCGCGCTGGACGGGGCCGGTCTGACCGGTACGGCGGTCGACACCGTCGAGTGGGACATGCGTTTCGGCTCCGGGGCGGAGCTGTGGAACGAGGTGACCTCCAGCCACCCGATCGGGGCGCGACTGGTGTCCGGGCTGGACGCGCGCCAGCGCGCCGCCGTGCTGGACGTCCTGGACGGCCTCCTCCGCGAGCGCTCGGGCGGGCGGGACGGGGCTGTGCTGCACGCCGAGGTCAACATCGGCCGGGGGACGAAGGTCTGACACGCGGTGGTGAGGACGGGCCGGGCCGCCTTCGGGCGCCCGGCCCGTCGGACGCGCGGCCCGGTCCGCGAGGACGTCCCCCGACACCCCTCCGAGAGCCCTTGACCCGGGGATGCCCACGGGCAGATAATCAACACATCGGTTGATCAACCTAGCGATTGAATAAGATATGGCGAACGACCCGTTGAGTCTGACGTTCGCGGCGTTGGCGGACCCGACCCGCAGGGCCCTGCTGGCGCGGCTGGCGGAGGGCGAGGCGACCGTCAACGAGTTGGCCGAGCCGTTCCCGATCAGCCTCCAGGCGGTCTCCCGGCACCTGAAGGTGCTGGAGCGCGCGGGGCTGATCAGCCGTGGGCGCGAGGCGCAGTGGCGGCCGTGCCGACTGGAGGCGGAGCCGCTGGAGCAGGCCTCGGTCTGGATCGGGCGGTACCGCGAACAGTGGGAGGACCGATTCGCCCGGCTCGACTCGGTCATCCGGACCATCCAGGACGACAGGAAGAAGGAGACGGACCATGAGTGACCTCGAAGTGGTCGCCGAGCCCGGTCGGCAGGACATCGTCGTCCGGCGCGGCTTCGACGCCCCGCGCGACGTGGTGTTCGAGGCGATGACCGATCCGCGGTACCTGGCGCAGTGGTGGGGAAGGAAGGAGAGCGAGCTCCACATCGACCGGTTCGAGCCCCGGTCCGGGGGCTCCTGGCGCGTCGTGGAGAAGGACGCCGACGGCGGGGAGTACGCCTTCCACGGGGTCTTCCACGAGGTCACCGCGCCCGAGCGCTACGTCCAGACCTTCGAGTTCGAGGGGCAGCCCGGACACGTCCTCCTGGAGACGCACTCCCTGGAGGACGAGGGGGAGCGCACCGTCTACACCGCCTACTCGGTCTTCCAGTCCGTCGAGGACCGCGACGGCATGGTCGACTCGGGCATGGAGACCGGGCTGACGGAGTCGATGGACGCCCTGGAGGCGCTGCTCCGCACGATGACCTGAGCGGATCGCGACGATCCCCTGAGCCGGCCTGTGGACGGCGCCGATGCTGTCGTCCCGGGCCGGTACTGTCGATGCGTGGCAGATCTTCCCGACGTTCCCACCCTGCTCGACGCGGCCGTCCGCTCCCTGGGCGGCACCCGCCGCGAGGGCCAGACGGAGATGGCCGGCGCCGTGGCCGAGGCGGTCGACCGGCGCGAGCACCTGGTGGTCCAGGCCGGCACCGGCACCGGCAAGTCCCTGGCCTACCTCGTGCCCGCCGTCAGACACGCGCTGGCCCACGAGACCACCGTCGTGGTCTCCACCGCCACCATCGCGCTGCAGAACCAGCTCATCAGCCGCGACCTGCCGCGACTGGCCACCGCGCTCGCGCCGCTGCTGCCCCGCGAACCCGCGTTCGCCGTGCTCAAGGGCCGCCGCAACTACCTCTGCCGCAACCGACTGCAGACCGCCGACGAGGAGGCCGAGGACAGCGAGCTGTTCGACCCGCGCCAGCTCTCCTCCCTGGGCCGGCAGGTCGCCCGGCTGCACGAGTGGTCCGAGGAGACCGGGACCGGCGACCGCGACGAACTCGTACCCGGCGTCAGCGACCTGGCCTGGCGGCAGGTGTCGGTGGGCGCCAACGAGTGCGTCGGCGCGCGTGTGTGCGCCTTCGGCCAGGAATGCTTCGCCGAGTTCGCCCGCGAGGCGACCCAGGGCGTGGACATCGTGGTCACCAACCACGCCATGCTCGCCATCGACATGTCCCAGGGCAACCACATCCTGCCCGAGCACAGCACCATCATGATCGACGAGGCGCACGAACTCGTCGACCGCGCCACCTCCGTGGCCACCGGGACGCTCACCGAGCGTTCCGTCGGCACGGCCGCCAAACGGGCCGCGCGGCTGGTCGAGCCGGGCATCAGCGAGCGCCTCACGGAATGCGCCGACGGGCTCGCCCTGATGTTCACCGAAGCCCCCGAAGGGCGCCTCGACCACATCGACGACGGCCTCGCCGGCGCCGTCGCGGCGGTCCGCGACGCCGCCTCGGCCTGTGTCACCGCCATCGGTCCCTCGCCCGGTGAGCAGGACCCGGACTCCGCCACGGACCGCAAGCTCGCCCTGGCCGCACTCGGCGAGGTCCACGACACCGCCGTGCGCGTCCTGGAGTCCTTCGAGCCCGCGCTGCGCGACCGCACCGACATCGTCTGGCTCACCAAGGCGCCGGCCCGGCCCCCCTCGCTCAGCGTCGCCCCGCTCGCCGTGGGCGGGTTGCTCCGGGAGAAGCTCTTCGGGGACCGCACCGTCGTGCTCACCTCCGCCACGCTCACCCTCGGCGGCTCCTTCTCGGCCCTGGCCCACCAGTGGGGTCTGGGCCGCGAGGTCGCCGAGGAGGAGGCCGCGTCCGCCCGGACCCCGCGGCCGGAGCCCGCCGACGAGCCCGGATCCGGGGCTGACTCCGACGACGGACCGCACCGCGCCGCCGGAGAGCCGCGCTGGCGCTCCCTGGACGTGGGCTCGCCGTTCGAACACGCCCGCAGCGGCATCCTCTACGTGGCCAAGCACCTCCCCCCGCCGGGCCGGGACGGGCTCGCCGACGCCTACCTCGACGAGATCGCCGAGCTCATCGAGGCGGCCGACGGGCGCACACTCGGGCTGTTCTCCTCGATGCGGGCGGCCCAACAGGCCACCGACGCGCTCCGGGAGCGCCTGGAGCACCCGATCCTGTGCCAGGGGGACGATTCCACCGGCCAGCTGGTCAGCCGCTTCTCCGACGACGAGCGCGCCTGCCTGTTCGGTACGCTCTCGCTCTGGCAGGGCGTCGACGTCCCCGGGCCCTCACTGTCCCTGGTGGTCGTCGACCGCATCCCGTTCCCGCGCCCGGACGACCCGCTGGCCTCGGCCCGCCAGCGGGCGGTGGGCGCGCACGGGGGCAACGGCTTCCTGGCGGTCGCCGCCACCCACGCCGCGCTGCTCCTGGCCCAGGGCACCGGGCGGCTGCTGCGTTCCACCGACGACCGCGGCGTCATCGCGGTCCTGGATCCGCGCCTGGCCACGGCGCGGTACGGGGGGTTCCTGCGCGCGTCGCTGCCGCCCTACTGGGGCACCACGGACCCGTCCGTGGCCCGGTCCGCGCTGCGCCGGCTCTCCGGCCGGGTCACACCCGAACCGGCTTAGCAAAGCAGAAAGGTCTGCGCCACAGGCGTCCGTTGAGGGTGGAGGCGGGCGACGACGAAGGCCCCGGCATGAAGCGCCCCCGAACCGCCTAGCCGCGGGTGCGGTAGCCGAAGAGGCGCACCGCGTACCCGGGGGTCCTCTCGTCCTCGGACTCCTGGATGTACCAGCGGTCGTCGTGCTCGCCCACCAGAAGCTCGTTCCACATCATGTCGATGAGTTTGAGCCGGGAGACCACCGAGGCCTCGGGGTCCAGCACGATCGAGTAGGCGCGGTCGGTCAGCCGCTGGGTCACCATGCCCACGGACTGGCCGTCCCAGATCGCCGGGACCGGGGCGTGGCCGATATCGACCCCGCACAGCCGCAGCTGCTCCACCTCTTCATCCAGCGCCTCGACGGCCAGGGCGCCGTCCAACCGGAGGGCGTCCTCCAGCTCGTCGCGCTCCTCGTCGGCTCGCAGGTAGGCGTGGTAGGTGCGGTAACCGCACGCACGGCACTTGCGCCACACGACACAGCGGGCCAGGCCGTAGGCGGACTGTGCCTCGCCTACGCTCTGGTAGTCGCTCACCACGCGCTTCATGCCGCATTCGCAGCACAGGGCTGTGAGATCCTGCTTCATCAGCGTCCCCCCTCCCAGGCGAGTATGCGACGGAATGCCCCCGTGAGGGAACCCGTTCGGAGAGGAAGTCGCGGCAAGGTGTCGTCATCAATGCCCAAAATGACGCGGTCGCGGGTTTCGGGCGGCACGCGCGCGCGGGGCCGACGTGTCCGGACTCACTCGTCCAGGGACAGCCCCCGCTTGTTGCGCGCGCTCCAGTCGCGCATCCGCTGGGGGTACCCGACGATCTGGACGTCGTAGGCCGGAGTGGCCAGATTCCGGGCCACCTTGCGGATGACGTCCGGGGAGCCGCACCTGCGGCGGATCCACTCGCCGTCCGTGGCCACCGCCACGGCGGTGGTCGCCGTGGCGAAGGTTTCGGGCTCGACGTAGAACTCCACGCCCACCCGGCTCTTGGCGAACTCCATCAGCGCCTTGATGTCCGAATCCTCGGACGCCCGGTCGAAACGGGCCTTGCCCTTCCGGTTGGCCTTACGGAGTCCGAAGCGGTCTCGCCATCCCATCGGCGTTCCAGTCCCTTGGTCGTCTGCTCTCGGAAACCCCGCCGGGGCACCCTCGGTGGAACCGAGTCTATCGGTCCGCGTCCACTCCGGACCGACCCCGCAAACCCCTCAGCGCACCGGGTTCCCGCGTTCTCCGGACAGCCCGGTCACCGCGCTGCTACGTTCTGTTGCCACACGGTTGTACAGGGGGAGTGAACATGCCGATGTGGACATGGGCGGGAGAGACCGGACGCCGTTTGCGGGCCGCGGGCCAGGAGGAACTGGCCGAGGCGGTGACGAGCCTGCCCGTCCTCGCCGAGGCCGGGGAGACGGTACGGGTGGAGGCGGTGGCCCGGTCGGCGCTGCGCAGGGCGCGGCGCCTGACCGCCGAGGCCGGGCAGTCCGGGGTCCCGGGGGTCCTCGGTCCGGCGACACTGCACTACCTCGCGCACTGGCCGCTGGCCGTGCGCACCGGGGCCCTCGCCGAGGGGAGCCGGGCGCTCGACCAGGCCGCGGCGGCGGCCGCCGAGGAGCCCGAACCGCTGGCACACGGGCCGTTGCCGGTCTCGGCCCTGCACACCCTGGTCGCCTGCCACGCCAACGTCGACGCCCGGGGGACGACCGACCTGCGCCGTGAGCTGCTCTCGAACCGACGGCTGGCCGGCTGGGAGCGCACACCGGCCTGGCCCGCGCTCACTCTCGCGCGGGTGAACCTGCTCGTCGACGAGGACGCGCCCGACCGGGCCGAGGCCGAGCTGCGCCGCTACGAGCACACCGCCACGGGCCCGGCCCTGTTCGGCGCCGAGGGAGTGCTCACCCTGGTGCGTGCGCTGCGCTACCAGGACAAGCACACCGACGCCCTGGAGGCGCTCGACCGCATGGAGGCCGAGCTCTCGCTCGGCGAACCGGCCGACCCGCGCCGCACGGCCCTGCGCCGCACCATCCGCTTCGAGCGGGCCCGCCTGCTGTCCTGGCTGGCCCGCATCGGCGCGTGCGACCCTCGTGAGGCCATCACGGTCCTGCCCACCGTCGAGGAGGCCGAGGCGTTCCCGCGCCTGCGCCCCGCGTGGACGGAGGCCGTGGAGAACCTGGTGTCCCTGGGGTCGGTTCGCAACGACTGGCGGCTGGGCGTGCGCGTCACCACCTGGTCGCGCTACTTCGAACGGGTCGGGGCGCCCCGCCGCGGCGCCGAACTCGCCCTGGCCGCCACCCGGCTCGCCACCGGCCGCGGCGCGCACTGGGTGGCCTCCTGCTCCGCGCAGCGGGCCGAACGGCTCATCGGGGAGCTGACCCGGACCGACGAGATCTTCGGCGACCTCGCGGAGGCGCGCGCCCTGGTCGGCGGTATGCCCCCGGTCCAACCGCTGGCCCGCGCCGACCGGATCCTGGAGTTCCTCCGCGAGCAGCCCGTCGAGGAGATCAACCCCGAGCAGCAGGCCGAACAGGTCAACGCGGCCCTGGCCGCGATGCCCCACGACACCCCGCTGCTGTCCGCGCTCGGCCAGGTCGGCCGCACGCTCATGCTCTCCGACGCGGCCACCGCACCCCAGTGGCGGCACGTGCGGGAGCAGCCCGGCGACCAGCGCGCGGCGCTGTCCCTGTTGGAGACCCTGCTGCACGACAACGACACCGCGGGTGTGCGCACCCTCGTGCGCACGCTCGCCGCGGGCGCACTGACCGGTGAGCCCTACAGCGCGGAGGTCGGCGCGGGGGCCAGCGCGCGACCGGCCGGATAGGCCAGGGCGGCGGCGGGCATCGGCGTGGGACGGCCACTGGCCAGGACCCGCACGGTGCCCGCCGCGTCGCCGGGAGGAACGTCGCCGATCCGGCGCAGCGTCTGCGCCGCGACCGCCTCGGCGGCGCTGTACAGGGTCACGTCGCCCAGCGCCTCGACGATCCGCGCGCCGACCAGGTCGTAGTGCGTGCAGCCGAGCACCACGCCGCGCACGTCCGGCGTCAGGGCGGCGGCCTCGTCCACGGCCTCCGCGATCGTGCGCGGATCGGCCGACTCCACGGCTTCGGCCAGCCCGACGCAGGCCACAGCGGTGACCTCCACCCCTGCGGCGAACGTCTCGACGAGACGGCGCTGGTACCGGCTGCGGGTGGTGGCGACGGTGGACCACACGGCGATCGGTCCTCCCGCCGCGGCCGCGGGCTTGATCGCGGGCACCGTGCCGATCACGGGCACCCGCGGCTCGAACTCGGCGCGCAGAGCGTCCAGCGCGTGGACCGACGCGGTGTTGCACGGCACCACCACCGCGTCCGCCGCCGAGCCCTCCGCGGCACGCGCCCCGGCCAGGAGCCGGCTGACCACCTCGTCCGGCGTCCGCAGCCCCCAGGGCATGTGGTCGGGGTCCATGGACAGGACCAGGTCGGCGTCGGGCCGCGCGGCGCGCAGGGCCGCGGCGGTGGAGAGCATGCCGATTCCGGAATCAACGAGAACGATGCGCACGAACCCTGATCCTAGTCGGACCGCTCACCGGCCCCGCTGAGGCCGTCGTCCCGTCACCACGCGCGTCGTGGTCCACGGCACACTCGCCACCGGTTCTCTGTCGCCCCGGGAGAAACACCAGGCCCCGGCGTCGCCTCTGTCCCAGGCTCTCCTGTCTTTGGTCAAGACACGTCACAAATGGGGTGGCACAAGGCCGTTACCGATAGGTAGAACTGAGGGGATCGGCCCGTTCCGGCACGCAGTGCCGGACCGGCAGCGCCGGATCCGGGCCCGGGTCCGGCTGATCCACCTCGTGCGTCACTCGTGCCGACACTGGAAGAGCTGGGATGACACCTCACCAACAGGGAACGAGCAGGGGCGCCCCCGCCGGAGCGAGGGCCGGCTTCGCCGAGCACATCGCGGCGGTCCAACGCCTGCGCCGCGACTTCCGGGCCCTCCCCGAGGGCGCGCCCGTCCGGCTCGCCAAACCCACGTCCAACCTCTTCCGCTTCCGGGAACCCTCCTCGGCCCCCTCTCTCGACGTGTCCGCCTTCTCCGGGGTCATCTCCATCGACCCCGTGGAGCGACTCGCCGACGTCGGCGGCATGACCACCTACGAGGACCTCGTCGCCGCCACGCTCCCGCACGGGCTGATGCCCACCGTCGTGCCGCAGCTGCGCACCATCACCCTGGGCGGAGCGGTCACCGGGCTCGGCATCGAGTCCTCCTCCTTCCGCAACGGCCTGCCCCACGAGGCGGTCCAGGAGATGGAGATCCTCACGGGCTCGGGCGACGTCGTGACCGCCACGCGCGACAACGAGCACAGCGACCTCTTCTACGGGTTCCCCAACTCCTACGGCACCCTCGGCTACAGCCTGCGGCTGCGCATCGAGCTGGAACCGGTCGCCGCCTACGTGAACCTGCGCCACCTGCGCTTCTCCGACTCCGCCGAGTGCATGGACGCCCTCGCGCGGATCTGCGCCGACGCCGAGCACGACGGACAGCCGGTCGACTTCGTGGACGGGGTGGCCTTCGGCCGCGACGAGCTCTACCTCACCCTCGCCCGGTTCACCGACCAGGCGCCCTGGGTGAGCGACTACACGGGCAACGACGTCTACTACAAGTCGATCCCGCGCTACTCCGGCAACGGTCCGGGCGACTACCTCACCACCCACGACTACCTGTGGCGGTGGGACACCGACTGGTTCTGGTGCTCGCGCGCCTTCGGCACCCAGCACCCCCTCGTGCGGCCGCTGTGGCCCCGCGCCCTCAAGCGCTCGGACGTCTACCGCAGGCTCGTCGCCTGGGACCGGCGCACCGACTTCTTCCGGCTCCTCACCCACTACCGCGGGAAGCGGCCCCAGGAGCCCCTCATCCAGGACATCGAGGTCGGCGTCGAGCGCGGTGCGGAGTTCCTGGACTTCTTCCACTCCGAGATCGGCATGACACCGGTCTGGATGTGCCCGCTCAAGCTCAGCGAGCCGCGCCGGCCCGGCCACGGCGCGGGCGGTGAGCACGTCTGGCCGCTCTATCCCCTGGAGAACGACCGCCTGTACGTGAACTTCGGTTTCTGGGGGCTGGTCGACATGCTTCCCGGCCAGCGCCGGGCCCACCACAACCGCCGGGTGGAGGAGGAGGTCGCCCGTCTGGGCGGCCACAAGTCCCTGTACTCGGACGCCTTCTACACCGAGGACGAGTTCTGGAGCCTCTACAACGGGACGGCCTACTCCGGCCTCAAACGGGCCTACGACCCCGGAGGACGGCTCCTGGACCTGTACGCCAAGTGCGTGGGCAACCGCTAGGGCTGGTTCCCCCGCCCACCGACGACAACACAGCGAAGTGCCTCCGGGGCGCGCAGCAGGGCACGTATCCGCCACACACGCCCTGGGACACGACCGCAGGTCCGGGTCCGCAGTCGGGACATCCCGGGCCGGGCGGCCGAGAACACCGCAGTAGACCAGCAGCGGGAGGCGACCCGACGGGATGGGCCGCGTCCACGAGAGGAAGGACGAGAGCATGCGGCTTGCGGAGATCTTCGAGAGGGTCGTCGGCCCGGACGCCCCCATCCGGTTCACCGCCTACGACGGCAGCAGCGCGGGGGACCCGAACAGTGACACCGCCCTGCACGTGCGGACGCCGGTGGCGGTGAACTACCTGGCCCAGTCGCCCAACGCCGTCGGTCTGACGCGCGCGTACGTGTCCGGCCACCTCGATCTCGAGGGGGACATGTACACCGCCCTTCGCAGGATGTCGGACTTCGCCTTCGCGGAGGGCGTCAACCTCTCCGCCCGCGACATCGCCGGGATCGTGCGATCGGTGGGCTGGGTCAAGTTCGTCAACCGGGTGGCCCCTCCGCCGCAGGAGGTGACCAGGGGCAGGCTCGCGGGCCTGGGGTGGCGCCACTCCAAGCGTCGCGACGCCGAGGCCATCCACCACCACTACGACGTGGGCAACGACTTCTACGAGCTGGTCCTGGGCCCGTCGATGACCTACACCTGTGCCGTCTTCGACGAGGCCGACGCCGCCCTGGAGCGCGTGGGCGAGTCGGCGGCCGGGACGGGCGGCGCCCTGGAGAGCGCCCAGTACCGCAAGTACGAGCTGGTCTCACGCAAGCTCGGCCTGCGCAAGGGCATGCGCCTGCTGGACGTGGGGTGCGGCTGGGGCGGCATGGTCATGCACGCCGCCCGCGAGCACGGCGTGCGGGCCCTCGGCGTCACCCTGTCCAAGGAGCAGGCGGAGTGGGCGGGCAAGCGGATCGCCCAGGAGGGGCTGTCGGAGCTGGCGGAGGTCCGACACATGGACTACCGGGACGTGGCCGACGCCAGCTACGACCGCATCAGCTCCATCGGCCTGACCGAGCACGTCGGTGCCCGCAACCTCGGCTCCTACTTCGACTCGCTGCACACCAAGCTCGTCCCCGGCGGACGGTTGCTCAACCACTGCATCACGCGCCCGCGCAACGACCTCAAGCCGATGGACACCAAGGGCTTCATCAACCGGTACGTCTTCCCCGACGGTGAGCTCGAGGGGCCCGCGCGGATCCAGCTCGCGATGAACGACGCCGGGTTCGAGATCCGCCACCAGGAGAACCTGCGTGAGCACTACGCCCTGACCCTGCGCCACTGGAGCGCGAACCTGGACCGGAACTGGGACGAGGCCGTGGCACTGGTCGGTGAGGGCACGGCCCGCGTGTGGCGGCTCTACATGGCCGGCTGCGTCCTGGGCTTCGAGAAGGACGTCGTGCAGCTGCACCAGATCCTCGGTGTGAAGCTCGACGGGACCGAGGCCCACATGCCCCTGCGGCCGGAGTTCTGACACTGCCGGAGGGGTGCCGATCCGGGGGCCGTCGGGGGTGCCCGCTCGACCCGGAGCGCCCGCGGGCGACGGGCGGGGGGTCGGCTCGTCGTGCCCCCACGACCCCCGGCTTGGCGGCATGATGGAATCGCACCGCTCCGCACAGCCACGTGAAGGGACTCGTTCGTGTCCTCTGACGACAACGCACCCCAGGGCGACCAGACACCGGCGCCCGACCTGCCCGACCACGTCAAGGAGACCGCGATCGCACTGGTCGGCGCCTACGCCGACCACAACCGCGACGAGCTCGACCGGGTCCTGCCCCGCGCGCAGGCCGACGCCGAGGCGCTCACCTCCGAGCTCAAGGTCGTCGCGGCCTTCCTCAGCCGCCGCGTACAGAAGACGGGTGTGGTCTGGAAGCCCGCCGACTCCCGTGAGGCCGTGGCCCGCACCGTCGCCGAGATGCTCCCGCCCGAACTCGAGTTCGCCGTCGCCACCGCGTGGGAGGCGCACTCGGTGGGCGAGGAGGAGACCGCCGAGCGCTTCACCCGGGGCGACCCCATGGTCTACGTGCACATGCTCGCCGCGTTCAGCGCGGCCATCGGCCTGGCGGTGTACAAGCGGGCCGAGCTCGTCTCCATCCTGCGCCAGGTCATGGGCCCGGGCGAAGGGGACTGATCTGGCGGTAGGCGGCGTCAGGGGCATCGCGGCTCGCCCGCGCTCTAACGGGTGAGACACAACGTGCAGTGGTTTACTTCACAAGAGCCGGTTCCTTGCGTAAGTTTCCTACCAATCCCCTGGGGACCCTCGAAAGGAACGGGAGGCGCGCCGATGGCCCGCAGCCGCACACACACGCACGTTCCCCTCCCCGCAGCCGCGGTGGCCCTGACGCTCGCCCTGACCTCCTGCGGATCCGGCGGCTCCGACACCGACACCCTCCAGGTGTGGATCATGCAGGGCACCAACCCCGACGAGACGGCCTTCTTCGACGCGGCCAACGCCGCGTTCACGGAGGAGACCGGTACCGAGGTCGAGGTCGAGTTCGTGCCCTGGCAGGACGCCCACGACAAGATCTCCACCTCGATCGCCGGCGGCACCATGCCCGACGTCGCCGAACTCGGCAACACCTTCACCCCCGGGTTCGCCGACGCCGGGGCCCTGCACGACCTGTCCGGGTACGTCGACGACACCTCCCGGTACATCCCGGGCCTGATGGAGATGGGCGAACTGGAGGAGGGCGTCTACGGCGTCCCCTGGTACGCCTCCATCAGGTCCGTCGTCTACCGGTCCGACCTGTTCGAGGAGCACGGCCTGCAGGTGCCCGAGAACTGGGCGGACCTGCGCGAGACCGCCCTGGCGCTGTCCGAGGCCGAGGAGGACATGACCGCCTTCCCGGTCCCCGGGGACGCCCAGTACTCCGTCATGCCGTGGATCTGGGGCGGGGGCGGCGAGATCGCCGTGCAGGGGGCCGACGGGGCCTGGGACTCCACGATCGACACCGACGAGGGCCGAGCGGGAGTCGAGTTCTTCACCGACCTGGCTTTGGAGGACGGCGTCTCCTCCACCGGTGCCGTGAACTGGAACGAGATCGACGTCATGGAGGCCGTGGCCGACGAGGAGGCCGCCATGGCCATCCTGGGCAGCGCGAACCCCCAGGCCATCGTGGAGGCCAACCCGGACCTGGAGGGCCGGATCGACTCCTTCACCCTCCCCGGCCAGGACGGCGGGTACATGCCCTCCTTCGCCGGCGGTTCGCTGCTGTCGGTGTTCGAGGGCACGGGCAACGAGGAAGCGGCCCAGCGCTACGTCGAGCACCTCACCGGAGAGGAGTTCTCCGCCCGCTGGGCCGAGGAGACCGGGTTCTTCCCGGGCACGGTCGAGGGCGTGGACGCCTTCTCCGCGTCGGCCGACCCCGTCCTGCAGCCCTTCGCGGTCCAGCTCAGAGAGGCCGGCCGGGGCCTGCCCGCGGCCCCGGAGTGGAGCCGGGTGGAGTCGGAGAAGGTCATCGTCGCCATGCAGCAGGACATCCTCAACGGCAACGCCACCGTGGACGAGGCCACGGAGGCCGCCGCCGCGGAGATCGAGCGCATCCTCAACGGGGGTTGAGAGTGGGTACGCCGCTCCGGCTGGGAACGCGGGACCGCGAACCGGGCACCCGCGGCCCGGCACCCCGGCCGCCGACCGCGGGAGGCCGCGGCGCGCTGCTGACCATGCGCCGGCGGCGCGCCCTGCTGCCCTGGACGCTGCTGACACCGGCGCTGGTGGTCATCGGGCTGCTTCTGCTGTTCCCCCTCGCCCGCATCGTCTGGCTGTCCTTCCGCGAGTACGGGCTGCGTGAGCTCGTCTCCGGCGAGTCGGCGTTCGTCGGTGCCGCCAACTACCTCACCCTGCTGACCGACCCGTACCTGTGGCGGGTCGCCATGTTCAACACCGTGGCCTTCGCCCTGGTGGCGGTGGCGGCGACCATCGTCCTGGGCACACTGGTGGCCCTGCTGCTGTCGACGCTGAGCCCGGTGGCGCGTGTGGCCGTGGTCTCCTGCATCATGGTGGCCTGGGCGATGCCCGCGGTGAGCGGCACCTACGTGTGGATGTGGATCTTCGACGTCGAGAACGGTGTCGTGGCCAGGGCGCTGATGGCCGCGGGGGCGATCGACCCCGCGGGCTACAACTGGTTCGCCGACCGCCTGTTCTTCTACGGGATCGCCACCCTCAACGTGGTGCACGGCGGGTTCCCGTTCGTGGCGGTGACGGTCCTGGCCGGGCTGCTGACCGTGCCCCGGGAGCTGCACGAGGCGGCGCTGATCGACGGTGCCGGGGCGTGGAAGCGCTTCTGGCACGTCACCTTCCCCGTCCTGCGCCCGGTGTTCGCGGTGGTCACCGTCCTGTCCACGATCTGGGACTTCAAGGTGTTCGCGCAGATCTACCTCATGCCCGGCGGGGACGTGGGCGGCTCTCAGATGCTCAACCTGGGCGTGTGGGCCTACGTGCGCTCCTTCAGCCACAACGACTACGGGCTGGGCTCGGCCATCGCCGTCCTGCTCTCACTGCTGCTGCTGGGCGTCACGGTGGTCTACCTGCGCGTCCTGTTCCGGGAGGACGAGCTGCGATGAGCTCAGTGCAGCCCCTCGATGAGCTTGGCCCGTATCCGGCGCCAGTCGACCGAGCCGAGCGAACGCCGGTTGAGGTCCGCGCGGACCGCGTCCATGGTGCGCAGGTCGAAGTCGCCGAGGGCCCGGCCGTCGTCGTTGTCCCGGTTCACGAGGTTGTCCACGTACACGAACAACCGCTGACCGCTGTGGTCGTCCAGGGCGTGGCGCACCGCGCTGTCACGGAAGCGCGCGTCGTAGGGGATCCAGCTGATGATCACCTCGGTGGGGGAGGGGCCGACCGCATCGCTCACGGCGTCACTCCGTCTCCCAGGCCGACACGGCCATCGTTCCCTCTCCGGTGCCGGGCGCGGTACGCACCCGGACTGGACGGGAGTCTAGCCACCTCCGCCGCGCGGCGGGCAACCCGGTCGCAGAGTGAGGAGTGCCGGTGGACATGACGACCGCGGCGGCCGCCGCCGACCGGGGAGGCTCCCGTCCCGCGCGGTTGCGCGACGCCGGGCGCGGGCGGCGTCGCGGGCGGGGGTGGAGCCGGTCGGCCGCCGCGGCGGCCAAGGCCGCCGGCGTCGCGGCCCTGCTGCTGTTCACGCTCTTCCCGGTCTACTTCATGCTGGTCAGCGCGTTCTCCGACAGGTCGACGGCGAGTACCGGGACGCTAGTGCCCACCGACCTGACCTTCGGCAACTTCGTCCACGTCATGACCGAGGGCGACTTCGGTCGCTACATGCTCAACTCGCTCGGCGTCGCGGCGGTGACGGTGGCGGGCGCGTGCGTGCTGGCGCTGCTGGCCGCCGTGGCGGTGACGCGGTTCCGCTTCCGGATGCGCACGGCGGTCCTGGTCATGGTGCTCGTCGTGCAGATGGTGCCGTTGGAAGCGCTGGTCATTCCGCTCTTCCTGCAGGTCCGTGATCTGGGAATGCTCAACACCCTGCTGGGGCTGGGCGTGGTCTACGTCGCCCTGTCCCTGCCGCTGGCGGTGTGGATGATGCGCGGTTTCGTGGCGGCGGTGCCCGTGGAGGTGGAGGAGGCCGCCTACATCGACGGCGCCTCGTGGCCGCGCATGTTCTGGTCGGTCCTCTTCCCCCTGGTGGCCCCGGGACTGGTGGCCACGGCCATCTTCGCGTTCATCATCGCCTGGAACGAGTTCGTGCTGGCGCTGACCTTCATGACGCGCAGCGAGAACTACACGGTGGCGGTCGGACTGCGCCAGTTCTTCGGCCAGTACGCCAACGACTGGGGCCACGTGATGGCCGCCTCCACGCTCATCACCCTGCCGGTCATGGTCTTCTTCGTCCTCGTCCAGCGCTGGCTCGTCTCGGGCCTGGTCCAGGGCGCCGTCAAGGGCTGACGGGGTGCGCGCGCTCCCGCCGCCCCGCTCCGGGGAGGAGGGGGCGGGCCGGCCCGGTCGGGGGGAGGGGCGGGCCGGCCCGTGACCGCGCGCCCGAGGGTCGCGCGCGGTCCGGATCAGCGCAGTTCGCGCTTGAGGATCTTGCCCGTGGCGGTCATCGGCAGCTCGGTGCGGAACTCCACGGAACGCGGGTACTTGTAGGCGGCCAGGCGCTCCTTGGCGAAGTCGATGATGTCCGCCTCGGTGGCGTCGGCCCCGGCGTCCTTGATCACGAACGCCTTGACCTCCTCGCCGTGCGTGTCGTGGGGCACGCCCACGACCGCGGCCAGGCTGACGGCCGGGTGGGTCATCAGGACCTCCTCGATCTCCCGCGGGTACACGTTGTAGCCGCCGCGGATGATCATGTCCTTGGACCGGTCGACGATGAAGTACATGCCGTCCTCGTCCCGGCGGGCGATGTCGCCCGTGCGGAACCAGCCGTCGCGCAGGACCTCGGCGTTGGCCTCGGGACGGTTGTGGTAGCCCTTCATCACGCAGTGCCCGCGCACCGCGATCTCGCCCTGGTCCTGCACCTCGTTCCAGTCGGGGTCGATGAGCTTCATCTCCACGCCCCACACCGGCAGACCGATGGAGCCGGTCTTGGCCAGCACCTTGGGGTTGTTGAAGGAGACCACCGGGGAGGTCTCGGACAGGCCGTAGCCCTCCTTGATCCCCACACCGAAGGTCTTGGTGAAGTCCTCGGCGAGCTGGCCGGGCAGGGACGCTCCGCCGGAGGCGGCGTCGACCAGGTTGGCGGTGATCTTGTCGATGTCGTAGGTGCCGGACTCGGCGGACTGGATCGCATTGAGCAGGCCCCAGTACATGGTGGGCACGCCGGCGAAACCGGTCACGCCCTCCTTCTCCATCAGCCGCAGGGCCTCGTCGGCTTCGAAGCGCGGCATCAGGACGACGGTCCCCTGGCGGTACAGGATCGCGTTGAGCATGACGGTCTGGCCGAAGATGTGGAACAGCGGCAGGACCGCCAGGCCGACGTCGCGCCCGTCGGGGTGGGCGTTGACCACCTTGGCCGAGATGACGGCGTTCATCAGCAGGTTGTTGTGGGACAGTTCGGCGCCCTTGGGCCGGCCGGTCGTACCGCTGGTGTAGATGATCACGGCGGTGTCTTCGGCGTCCGACTGCACGGACTCGAACTCGCCGGGCTGGCCCTCCAGGGCCTTCCACAGGGTCTCGGCGCCCTCGATGGTCGACTCGGTGGCGCCGGGCGAGGCGGGCAGGTCGATGTAGGTCTCGCAGGTCTCCACCTGGCCGAAGGCCTCGAACGCGCGCTCGCCCAGCGGCAGCTCGGGGCTGCCGGTGAACGCGAAGATCGCCTTGGCGCCGGAGTCCTCCAGGTGGTAGGCGATCTCACGGGGAGTGAGGAGCACGTTGAGCGGGACGACGACCGCGCCGGCCTTCAGGGCGCCGAAGTAGACGAACGGGAAGTAGGGCAGGTTCGGGCTGGCCAGCGCGACGCGGTCGCCGGGCCGTACACCCCGGGCCACCAGCAGGTTGGCGACCTGGTTGGCGATCATGTTGGTGATCGCGTAGTTCAGCCGCAGATCGCCGAAGACCAGGCAGTCCTTGTCGGGGACGGACCGGGCGCCGTCCTCGAGCAGTACGGACAGGTTGAGCATGGGGCCTCCCGCTAGGCACGTGGGCAACGGACCCAGCTGTGGCCTGGGTCGCGTGTGCTGCGTCACTATTTACGGCAGGGTAACAAACCGAGTGGTCGGTGTGGAGTGCTCGGGGGTCGGTAAAACCACCGATCTTTCGGTCACTCCCCGTGTCCGTCGCCGGACCCGTGTGGCCCGGGGCAAGCCGTGCCCGTGGTGACCGGCCAACCGCTAACCTGGGTCCAGTACACCCACACCGGACAGGAACTTGCAGCGATGACAGCGGTAGACGGCGACCAGACGACGGGCGACACCTACGACGCCCGCGCCCTCCAGGACAAGTGGCAGGCGCGCTGGGCCGCTGAGCTCCCGTTCCAGGCCAACGAGGACCCCGGCGACACCAGGCCCCGCTCCTACATCGTCGACATGTTCGCCTACCCCTCGGGCGACCTGCACATGGGCCACGCGGAGGCCTACGCGATCGGCGACGTGATCGGGCGCTACCGCTTCCAGCGCGGCGACAACGTGCTGCACCCCGTCGGCTGGGACTCCTTCGGCCTGCCCGCGGAGAACGCGGCCATCAAGAACGACTCCCACCCGGCCGAGTGGACCTACGCCAATATCGAGACCCAGGCGGCCTCGTTCCGGCGCTACGGCATCGGCGTCGACTGGTCGCGCCGCCTGCACACGAGCGACCCCGAGTACTACAAGTGGAACCAGTGGCTGTTCCTGCGCTTCTTCGAGCGCGGACTGGCCTACCGCAAGGACGGCACGGTCAACTGGTGCCCCAAGGACCAGACCGTGCTGGCCAACGAGCAGGTCGTCCAGGGCAAGTGCGAGCGCTGCGGCTCCGACGTCGTGCGCCGCAGCCTGAACCAGTGGTACTTCAAGATCACCGACTACGCCCAGCGCCTGCTGGACGACATGGACCAGCTGGACAACGGCCGCTGGCCGGACGAGATCCTGGCCATGCAGCGCAACTGGATCGGCCGCTCCACCGGTGCCGACGTCCACTTCCGGATCGAGGGCCGCGACGAGCCGGTCACCGTGTTCACCACGCGCCCGGACACCCTGTACGGCGCCACGTTCTTCGTCGTGGCCGCCGACGCCGACCTGGCCGACGAACTGTGCGCGCCCGAGCAGCGCGAGGCCTTCGACGCCTACCGGCGCGACGTCGCCAAGCTGTCCGACATCGAGCGCCAGGCCACCGAGCGCCCCAAGACCGGCGTCTTCCTGGGCAGGTACGCGATCAACCCGGTCAACGGCGAGCGCATGCCGGTCTGGGCGGCCGACTACGTGCTGGCCGACTACGGACACGGCGCCATCATGGCCGTGCCCGCCCACGACCAGCGCGACCTGGACTTCGCCCTGGCCTTCGACCTGCCGGTCAAGGTCGTCGTGGAGACCGGTGAGCCCGACCCCGCCGAGACCGGCGTGGCGACCGCCGGCGAGGGCACGCTCCGCGACTCCGGCCCGCTGGACGGCCTGGACAAGGCCGCGGCCATCGAGCGGATCATCGAGGTCATGGCCGAGCGCGGCACGGGCGCCGGGACGATCAACTACCGCCTGCGCGACTGGCTGCTGTCCCGCCAGCGCTACTGGGGCACGCCGATCCCGATCATCCACTGCCCGTCGTGCGGGGAGGTGGCCGTCCCCGACGAGCAGCTGCCCGTGGCGCTGCCCGAGCTCAAGGGCGCCGAGCTGGCGCCCAAGGGCGTCTCGCCGCTGGCCGCGGCCAAGGACTGGGTGGAGGTCGACTGCCCCTCCTGCGGCGGTCCGGCCCACCGCGACACCGACACCATGGACACCTTCGTCGACTCGTCCTGGTACTTCCTGCGCTACTGCTCGCCGCACGACGACAGCGCGCCGTTCGACACCGAGGCCGTCAACAAGTGGGGTCCGGTCGACCACTACATCGGCGGCAAGGAGCACGCGACGCTCCACCTGATGTACGCGCGCTTCTTCACCAAGGTCCTGCACGACATGGGGATGGTCTCCTTCACCGAGCCCTTCCGTCGGCTGACCAACCAGGGCCAGGTCATCAACGAGGGCCGGGCGATGTCGAAGTCGCTGGGCAACGGTGTCGACCTCGGCAAGGAGATCGACGCCTACGGTGTCGACGCGGTCCGGCTGACCATGCTGTTCGCCAGCCCTCCGGAGGAGGACGTCGACTGGGCCGACGTCTCGGTCACGGCCGCGCAGAAGTTCCTCAACCGCGCCTACCGGGTGATGTCCGAGGCCGGTGCCGCCAGCAGTCCGGGCACGGACCCGGCCACGGGACACGTCGAACTGCGGCGCGCCACGCACCGCACGATCGACCAGATCACGACCCTGGTCGAGTCGCGCCGGTTCAACGTCGCGATCGCCCGCACCATGGAACTGGTCTCGGCCACCCGCCGGGCGATCGACTCCGGGCCCGGCGCTGCCGACCCCGCGGTGCGCGAGGCCGCAGAGTTCGTCGCCGTCGCCCTGTCGCTGTTCGCGCCCTACGTCGCCGAGGAGGGCTGGGAGAAGCTCGGCCACGCCGGCACGGTGGCCGTCGGCAACTGGCCCGAGACCGACCCGGCTCTGCTGGTCCAGGACGAGGTCACCTGTGTCGTCCAGGTCCAGAGCAAGGTGCGCGACAAGCTGACGGTGGCGCCCGACATCGACCCGGCCGAGCTGGAGCGGCTGGCCCTGGCGTCGGAGAAGGCACGCAACTTCATCGGTGACAAGCAGGTCCGCAAGGTGATCGTGCGTGCGCCGAAGCTGGTGAACATCGTCGTCGGCTGACCCGCTCCACGGTGGTGGCCGCGCACGGCGGCCGCCACCGGCGCGCACGGGTGCAGGCCACGACCGACAGTGAGGCGGTGACCGGGTGTCCGGAAGGACCCGCGGGGTGCTGGTGCGGACGGCCGTCGCCGTCGGGGGAGCGGCGGTCCTGGCGGCCGCGGCGATCGGCGGCGGGCTCTGGCTGGCCGGGGACGACCCGGACCTGCCCGACTCCGGTGACGTCCACACCGCGGCACCCGGGTGCGGTGTGCTCTCCGACGAGCAGGTCGCCGAACTCCTGCCCGACGCCGTCCTGGAGTCCGCCGAGAGCGGGCCCCTGAGCGGCGGCGAGAACACGGCGTGCACGTGGACCTCGGCCGGATCGGACGGGGAACGCCCCGAGACGCTGCGCGTGGACCTGTCCGCGCGCTTCACCGACGCCTCCGGCGAGACCCCGGTGGCCGGGGACGAGGCCGCGAGGGCCGGTTACGAGGCCATGGTCCCCGTCCGAGGCGAGGACGTCCCGCTGGCCGACGATCTGCCCGCGAGCGTGTGGCGCGGCCAGGCGCCGGGCACCGCCGAACTGGCCTTCTACACCGACAACCTGGTGGTACGGGTCTCCTACGCCGGCGTCGGCCAGGAGTTCGAGGCGGCCCGCGACCGTGCCGTCGACGCCGCAGACCGGCTCGGGGAGGTCCTGTGACCGTGCCCGGTTCCGACGGCCCCGGCCCGGATCCGAACCCGCACCCCGAGCCCGCATCCCCCGCCGACGCCCCGGGCCCCGGCCCGGGCACGCCTCCCGGTCGGCACACGGCCCCCGACGGACACCCGGCCCGTGGCCACGACTCGGACGCCGGGTGGCGGCCGGAACCCGGCGTCGGCCGGGGTTCCGGTGACCACCCGGACCCCGGGACGGGTCCGCCCTCCGGCGCGTACCCGGTCCGCGGCCATGACTCGGACGCCGGGTGGCGGCCGGGCCCCGGAGCAGGCTGGGGCCCCGGCGAGTACGCGGGTCCGGGGGCCGGCTCGGGTCACCCTCCAGGGACCGTGCCGTCGGCCCAGCCGCAGAGCCGGGGCTGCGCCGTCGTCGGCGTGATCGCGGCCGTGCTCGTGGTGCTCCTGCTCGTGGCGGGCGCCATCTGGTTCGTGGCCAGCAGGGACGTCCTGGAGCAGGGCGACTTCGACGCCGCGCCCGAGTGCTCGATCGGGGAGACCGACGCGCTCGACGACCTGGTCCCCGCGCACGCGCTGGAGGTCCAGGAGCCGATCGGCGGTGATCAGGAGACCTTCGGCAGCGGGTGGCAGTGCCGCTGGGCCACCCCCGGCGGGGAGGGCAGCGCTGTCCCGGCCACTGCCACACTGGTCGCGGTCGTCGCACCCGACCCTGGCGGGGTGGACACGGCCGCCGACAACCTGCGCTCGTCGGCCGGTTCCGAGCGCGAGCACCTGGAAGGGCTCGGCGACGAGGCGTTCACGTGGGCCCACCCCGGCACCTTCGCCACGGGCTGCGCGGGTGTGCGCGTGTCCAACCTGTACCTGGAAACGTGCCACAGTGCCGCGGCCGACTACGGCGCCACCCGGTCGATCGATGAGGAACAGGCGGTGGCGGGTGCCGTGCGGTTGGCCGAGGACGTCGTCGCCGACCTGCCCGACTGACGTACCGCGGCCCCGTCACCAGGCGGTGTCGAGGAACTCCTCCACGGCCGGCGCGACCTCGGCGGAGAACGGCCGGTCGGAGTCGAGCACCGCGGCGCCCGGCTCGTCCCGGAACTCGCGCAGGATGTGGTCCGCGCCGGGCAGGTCGACGCGCCGGGCGTCGGGCAGCCCCGTCATCAGCCGGTCGACGTCCTCTTCGGAGACCTGGGCGTCCTGCTCACCCCACAGCACCAGTACGGGTGTGTCGGCGGGCAGGTCCGCGGCCAGGTCCACGGGGTCGAAGGAGTCGATCCAGGCGAGGAAGTCCTGGTTCTGCGGGGTGTACACCCCGAAGGAGTCGATGTCGTCGTTCAGTTCGCGGCCCGCGCGCACCTCGGCCCGGCCGTAGCGGGCGTCGGAGAGCAGCTCACGGGCCTGGGCCTCCGGGAGCCGTCCCGCGGCCTCGGCCTGGCGCGCCTGTTCCGTGATCTGGCGGTCGATGAGGTCGAGGTAGCGGGTGCCGGGAGGGGCCGCCAGGATCCGCGCGGGCTCGGCGTCGACGATGTCGTGGGCGCGCAGGGCGTACAGCGCGCCCTCGCTGTGTCCGACGACGACCGTGCGCTCGGGGTCGACCTCCGGCTGGGCGACGAGCTCGGCGTAGGCCGCCGCGACCTCGTCGTCGAAGACCTGTGGGTCGACCGGTGCCTCGGGATCGACCTCCTCGGCGGAGTCACCGCTGCCGAGTTTGTCGTAGCGCACCGAGGCCACGCCCGCCTCGGCCAGGACCCGCGCCAGGTTCCAGTTGGTCTCGGCCTCCGGGCGCAGCGGGCTGTTGCCGTCCCGGTCGGTGGGGCCGCTGCCGGAGATGATCAGCGCTCCGGGAACGGGGCCGGACGTGCGCAACGGCAGTGTCAGGGTCGCCGAGACCTCGCGACCGCCGCCCTCGAAGGTCAGCTCGCGTTCGGCTCCGTCGCTGCCCGGGGGTTCCACGGAGGAGTCGTCCCCGGCGGTGCACGCCGAGGCCACGGCCAGGGTGAGGGCCGCGCAGCCGGCGGCCAGGGCGAGACGGGCCCCGCGCACGGGGGAGGAGGAAGGTGTCGGCACGTGCTCAGGGTAGCGGCCGACACCGGCCCGGCGGCCCCGGCCCGGGCGAGCCGGGCCGGGTGCCGGTCAGACCCGGCGCATCACGGAGACGACCTTGCCGAGGATGGTGGCGTTGTCACCGGAGATCGGCTCGTAGGCGTCGTTGCGGGGCATCAGCCACGCGTGGCCGTCGGCCTCGCGTCGCAGGACCTTGACGGTCGCCTCGTCGTCCAGCAGGGCCGCCACGATGTCGCCGTTGTTGGCGTCGGGCTGCTGGCGCACGACGACGAGATCGCCGTCGGTGATGGCGGCGTCCACCATGGAGTCGCCCACCACGGTGAGCATGAAGAGCTGTCCCTCGCCCACGAGCTGCCGGGGGAGGGCGAGCACGTCCTCGACCGATTCCTCGGCCAGGATGGGGCCACCGGCGGCGATCCGGCCGACCAGGGGCACCGCGGCGGCGCGGGACGGGTCCAGGTCCTCCGGCGTCACGGTCCGGCCGGTGGCCGACCCGGGACTGCGCAGCTCGACGGCCCGCGGGCGGTTCTGGTCGCGGTACAGGTAGCCCTTGCGCTGGAGCACCTTGAGCTGGTGCGCCACGCTGGACGGGCTGGACAGACCGACCGCGTCGCCGATTTCCCTGATGGAGGGCGGGAAACCCCGTTCGCGCACGTACCGCTGGATGCAGTTCAGGACGCTCTGTTGGCGTGCGGTGAGTTTGGGGGTCTCGGACGCGGGCCCGCTCGTTTCCCCTACGGGTGCCAGAACGGTGGTGGAATCTACGGTTCCGGGATTGTCCTCCGGCACGGCCGGGCCTCCTCGGCATTCGGTTCGGTCTGGGCCTGCTTGCGTGTGTCCACCACCGGCGGGGCGATCGCGCCGACCTGGGGTCCACGTGATGGCGAAACCGGTGTGAAATCAAGGTCAACTTTAGTCGTTGCGTACGGTGATATCAAACAAGCGTTCGAGTCTGTGGACCATTCCTTCCGGCGAGCTATTCGCGGCCCAATTCCGTCCTCCACTTACGTGTCTACACGCGTTCGCGGCACCGCGTCCGCGGAATGGGCCGACCCGGTTCTCCCGGTCGGTCCGGTCCGGGGTGTGGGACTCGTCTCCACACCCGCGTGAGCGGGCGCGAACCCTTGGTCCGCGGGCGTTCCGGCTTCGCGGCGCCGCCGTGTCACGTGGGTCGCGGCCGCCGTCGCCGCTATCCTTGCGGAGGTGTCGAACGCCCGTCAGGGGCGGTCCGCAACCCCCGCCCCCGCCATCCGTGTGACCTCCGCCGCGCCCCGTGCGGCGGCCTCCGCCGTGTGCGCGGGACACGCGCCCGGCAGGGTTGCGGGTGTGTCCTCTGGGGTTTAGGTTCGACCACAACATCTGGTGCGGCTCTTGGGGCGGTTGTCCAGAAGTTGTGGTTTAGTAGAGGTGCGGGTTGTCGGCGAGGGAAGCAGGTGAAGCAGGTGCACTGTCCGTTCTGCCGCCATCCGGACACCAGGGTGATCGACAGCAGGTCCACCGACGACGGCGCGGCCATCCGCCGCCGCCGCTCCTGCCCGGTGTGCGAACGCCGCTTCACCACCCAGGAGACCGTCCTTCTGATGGTCGCCAAGCGCTCCGGGGTCACCGAGCCCTTCAGCCGCACCAAGATCATCGCCGGGGTACGCAGGGCGTGCCAGGGTCGGCCCGTCTCCGAGGACGCCCTCGCCAAACTCGGCCAGAAGGTCGAGGAGGAGATCCGCGGACGGGGTGTCGCCGAGGTCCCGGCCCACGAGATCGGCCTGGCCATCCTCGGACCGATGCGGGACCTGGACGAGGTCGCCTACCTGCACTTCGCCAGCGTGTACCGCGGGTTCGAGAGCCTCGCCGACTTCGAGGCGGAGATCGCCAGCCTGCGCGCCGACCGCGAGGCGGACTCCCGGTCCGACACGGCCGCCGCCCCCTGACCCTCCGCACGCTCCGCCGTCCGCGCGACGGCCACGCACCACAGCCGCGCGGGTGGCCCCGGCCATCCACGGGCCACTCGTCACCCACAACGCAGCGCACGGCCGCACCGACCGTGCTCACGAAGCTTTCAGGGGAACTGCCGCAATGACGGAAACCACCAGTGGACCAACGGGACGCAAGGGCAAGGGGAGCCGCAAGGGCCTGAAGATGAAGCGCATCTTCACCGCTCCCGGCGTGCACCCCTACGACTCCCTGACCTGGGAGCGCCGCGACGTCGTCATGACCAACTGGCGCGACGGCACGGTCAACTTCGAGCAGCGCGGCGTGGAGTTCCCCACCACCTGGTCGATGAACGCCACCCAGATCGTCACCAGCAAGTACTTCCGCGGCGCGGTGGGCACCCCCGAACGGGAGTGGAGCCTCAAGCAGCTCATCGACCGGGTCGTGGGCATGTACACGCGCACAGCCGTCGAGCAGGGCTACTTCGCCACCGACGAGGACGCGGAGATCTTCGACCACGAGCTCAAGTACGCGCTCGCCAACCAGCTCTTCAGCTTCAACTCGCCGGTCTGGTTCAACGTCGGCACGTCCTCGTCCCAGCAGGTCAGCGCCTGTTTCATTCTCTCCGTCGACGACACCATGGAGTCGATCCTCGACTGGTACAAGGAAGAGGGGATCATCTTCAAGGGCGGTTCCGGCGCGGGCGTGAACCTCTCGCGCATCCGCTCCAGCAAGGAACTGCTCTCCTCCGGCGGCACCGCCTCCGGCCCGGTCTCCTTCATGCGCGGCGCCGACGCCTCCGCCGGAACCATCAAGTCCGGTGGAGCCACCCGCCGCGCGGCCAAGATGGTCGTCCTGGACGTCGACCACCCCGACATCCAGGAGTTCGTCGAGACCAAGTCGCGCGAGGAGCACAAGATCCGCGCGCTGCGCGACGCCGGGTTCGACGTGGACCTGGGCGGCACGGACATGTTCAGCGTCCAGTACCAGAACGCCAACAACTCGGTCCGGGTCTCCGACGCCTTCATGCGCGCCGTCGAGAGCGGCTCCGAGTTCGGGCTGACCTCCCGGACCACGGGCGAGGTCGTGGCCACCGTCGACGCGAAGGACCTGTTCCAGCGCATGGCCAAGGCGGCCTGGGAGTGCGCCGACCCGGGCATCCAGTACGACGGCACCATCCAGGACTGGCACACCAACCCCGAGACCGGCCGGATCAGCGCGAGCAACCCCTGCTCGGAGTACCTGAGCCTGGACGACTCGTCGTGCAACCTCGCCTCGATCAACCTGCTGAAGTTCCTGCGCGAGGACGACACCTTCGACGTCGAGCGCTTCACCCGGCTCACCGAGCTGGTCATCACCGCGATGGACGTCTCCATCACCTTCGCCGACTTCCCGACCGAGAAGATCGGTGACACCACCCGCGCCTACCGCCAGCTGGGCATCGGCTACGCGAACCTGGGCGCCCTGCTCATGGCGACCGGCCACGCCTACGACTCCGACGGCGGCCGCGCCGTCGCCGCCGCGATCACCTCGCTGATGACCGGTGCCGCCTACCGGCGCAGCGCCGAGGTCGCGGGCGTGGTGGGGCCCTACGACGGCTACAAGCGCAACGAGCAGGCGCACAAGCGCGTCATGCGCAAGCACGCCGCGGCCAACGACGACCTGCGTACGGTCGGCACCCTGGAGGAGCCGATCCACGCGGCCGCCACTCGCGAGTGGGCGGAGTGCCTGAAGGTCGGTGAGCGCAACGGCTGGCGCAACGCCCAGGCCAGCCTGCTCGCCCCCACCGGCACCATCGGCTTCATGATGGACTGCGACACCACCGGCATCGAGCCGGACTTCTCGCTGGTCAAGTTCAAGAAGCTGGTCGGCGGCGGCTCCATGCAGATCGTCAACCAGGCCATCCCGCGCGCGCTGACCAACCTGGGCTACCAGGACGAGCAGTCCGAGGCGATCGTGGAGTTCGTGTCCGAGCACGGCCACGTCGTCGACGCCCCGAGCCTGCGTCCCGAGCACTACGAGGTGTTCGACTGCGCGATGGGCCGCCGCTACATCCAGCCCATGGGCCACGTGCGGATGATGGCGGCCGTGCAGCCGTTCCTGTCCGGCGCGATCTCCAAGACCGTGAACGTGCCCGAGGACGCCACGGTCGAGGACTTCCAGCACATCTACTTCGAGGGCTGGAAGCTGGGCCTGAAGGCGCTCGCCGTCTACCGCGACAACTGCAAGGTCGGCCAGCCGCTGTCCATCAGCAAGTCCGAGAGCGGCACGAAGGAGGCCGAGGAGCCCGCGACCGTCGAGGTCGCCCGGCCGGTCCGCCGCCGCCTGCCCAAGAAGCGCCCGAGCGAGACCACCTCGTTCTCCGTGGGCGGGGCCGAGGGCTACATCACCGCCGGATCCTACCCGGACGACGGTCTGGGCGAGGTGTTCATGAAGCTGGGCAAGCAGGGCTCGACCCTGGCCGGCGTCATGGACGCGTTCTCCATCGCGATCTCCATCGCCCTGCAGTACGGGGTCCCGCTGGAGACCTACGTGGACAAGTTCACCAACATGCGCTTCGACCCGGCCGGTATGACCGACGACCCGGACATCCGCATGGCGCAGTCCGTCGTGGACTACATCTTCCGCCGTCTGGCCCTGGACCACCTGCCCTACGAGGAGCGCGCGGCGCTGGGCGTGCTGTCGGCCGCCGAGCGCCAGGCCCAGGTCGCGGGCGAGGACCCCGCCCAGGTCGCCGCCCAGGTGGAGTCCTACGCCCAGTCGGCCGCCACCCACGTGGCGGAGGCCGCGGCACCGGCCGCGCGGGAGAGCGACGCGCAGGCCAAGGCGACCGAGGCGCACTCCACCGCCGAGCTCGTGGAGAGCACGCAGGGCTTCGTCGCCGACGCCCCGCTGTGCGTCACGTGCGGGACCAAGATGCGGCCCTCGGGCAGCTGCTACGCCTGCGAGGGCTGCGGCGCCACCAGCGGCTGCAGCTGATCGCCCGGGCTCCCGTGAGGGAGCGGTGACCCGAGACGTGGCGGCCCGGTTCCCGACCGGGCCGCCACAGCCGTTCGCGATGACGTACGTCGCGCACCGACCGGTTCCACCGGTCCGGGGCCGAGGGCGGCTGAGCGGCCGCACCGGCGGCCGGTGGTCCACACCTGTGGTTGGACGGGACGGCGAGCGGGTAATCCCTTCGGCACCGACGCGCCGGTGGAAGGTGGACGCATGCTGATTGCCTCGATCCTGCGATCGAAGGGTTCCGACGTGGTCACGGTCGCCCCGGAGGCGACCGTCGCGGAGTTGCTCACCGAACTCGCCCGACACAACATCGGCGCGGTCGCCGTGGCCCGGGGGGACGCCCTCGTCGGCATCGTCTCCGAACGCGACGTCGTGCGCGGGCTCGAACGGGCCGGCACCGACCTGCTCGCGGCCCCCGTCGCCGAGATCATGACCGCCGACGTCTACACCTGCACGACCGACGACACGGTCGAGGACGTCAGTGAGGCCATGACCCTGCGCCGCTTCCGCCACGTGCCCGTCCTGTCGGAGGGACGCCTGGTCGGTATCGTCAGTATCGGCGACGTGGTCAAGAGCCGGCTGCGGATCCTGGAGGACGACCGCGCCCAGCTGGAGGCCTACATCCAGGGCCGCCGGGGCTGACCCCTCAGGCCTGGCCCCGGTCGGCCGAGGCGACCGCGACGGCCGCCGTGGCCGCCGTCACCCCCAGTACGGCGGGCCAGGAGCCGATCTTCTTCGCCAGCGGGTGGGACAGCCCGAAGGCTCCCACGTACACGCCCCCGAGGGCCAGAGCCGGTCCCAGGCCCGAGCGTCGGCGGCAGGTCTCGACGGCCGCCGCGCCGAACACGGCCAGGACGGCCCCGCCCAGCGGGCGGTTGCCGGTGGCGCGCGCCACGGAGTAGCCGCCGATCAGGCCTGCGGTGGTGAGCACGGCGCTGTGTAGTGCGGACATCGTGGAATCCCTTCTCGTCGCCGGAGCCGGGAACGTGCCTCCGCCGAGGCCCCGGCCGGTGGTCTGCTGCGACCGAGGCTAGCCCCGTGCTCCGCGTCCGCCGTTCTCCGGCGCGCCGGGGATTCCCCGTCACGCTCAGGACACGAGGCATGGGTTTCGGACGCGACTCGTGCCAAAGTTGGTGCTGACCACTACCTCGGCCTCGGGTGCGACACACTCCCCACCTGGAACCGCAGCCGTGTACGCCGCGTCGAAGCAGACAGTTCCCGTCTTCCGCTAAGGAGTTCATCACCGATGTCGTTCGCGCAGACCGTGCGCGGTGCGGCCGGCGCCGTCGCCCAAGGGGGCGACCCGCGCCAGGCCGTGACCGACGCGCTTCAACAGGCCGCACCACAGGCCGCGTCCGAGGGAGGAGGCCTTGATCCGCGCGACTTCGTCGCCGCGCGTGAGCAGGGCAATTCCATCGGCACCCGGATCGAGCAGCGCACCACCTCGCTGAACAACGCGGGCGAGGCGCTCAACAGCAGCACCCACGAGCGCGGCCGGAGCGGGCCGGTCCATGTGATCTGCCCCATGGTGATTCCGCGCGGTCGCACGTTCCTCACGATGCTCCCCGCGATCGCGCTCGTCGTGATCGGTCTCCTGGGAGCCTTCGTCGTCCTGATCCCCGAGGCCATCGCCGGCGGGAGCCCCCTGATCAATCCCTTCTTCGGCGTGCACTACTGGCTCATCACCGCCGGTGTGGCCGGCTTCATGTGGTGGCGCCAGGGCATGGTCATGGTCCCGGAGGGGTGCGAGGCCATCGTCACCCGCTTCGGAAAGCGGGAGAACAACTTCGCGCCGGGCCGGGTGACGCTGCTCAACCCCTGGAAGCGCGTCTCCTACATCGTCAACACCACGCGCGAGTACCCCTTCAACGCGCCGATCCGCTCCGCCCCCACCAAGAGCGGCGTGCAGGCCTCCGTCGACCTCTTCGTCCAGTTCCGGATCACGGACGCGACGAGCTTCGTCTACACCCTCGGCGGCGTGCACGGCTTCCAGGAGAAGCTCAACAACGCCATCAGTGAGACCACCCGCAGCCTCATCTACGAGCAGGAGGCCTCGGCGATCTACGACATGGTCGGCGAGAGCACCCACGCGCTGCTGGACCAGCTGAACAAGCAGTTCGGCGGCATCGTGGAGCTGACCAGCGCCAACATCACCCACGCCGAGCCCTCCAACCAGGAGTACCGGATGGACCTGGCGGCGCCGGAGATGGTGCGCGTGGCCAAGGACGCCTACACCTTCGAGTACGAGCTCCAGCTGCGCAAGGAGCAGAACGAGGGTGATCTGAACAAGGAGCTCGCCACCCTCAACGAGACCCTGTCGGCGATCCAGGCCGACATCGCCCAGTACCAGGCGCAGATGGACACCGCCCTGGAGCGCGAGACCAACAAGGCGCGCGCCTCCGCGCGCCAGCGCTTCGTCGAGGCCGAGTCCGAGGCCAACGCCAACGCCGCCCTCCTGCAGGCCCAGGCCCTGGACATCCGCGCGGTCAGTGCGGCCGAGGCGCCCGAGATCCTCAACTACCGCTTCCGGGAGAGCCTCCTGGAGAAGCTGGAGGGGGTCGCCGACAGCCTGCCGCAGGTCCTGCGGATCGGCTCCGGGGACGGCGCCAGCGTCGACTACCTGCGCATCGCGCAGGAGATCATCGGCCAGGCCGACACCGCCCTGTTCTCCGAGGAGGACATGGACGCCATCCGCGGCCGCCTCGGCGAGATCCGTGCCCGCATCGGCGAGCGCGAACTGGAGATCCGCGAGCTGGTCGAGGACGCCGACACCGAGGCCGACCGGACCGGCAGCGAGGACCCGGGCGAGGACCTCGTGGAGGAGATCCGCCAGTCGGTCTCCGAGCAGGCCATCGACGAGCGCCTGTCGGAGGCCGCTCCCGAGGCCGAGCAGCAGGCCCCCGTCGACGCCCCGCCGCCCAGCGGCCCAGCCCACCCCCACCAGGACCCGCCCCCGCCGCCGTGGTCGCAGCGCGGCTCCGAGGGTCCCGGCCCGATCCAGGGAGGTCAGTAGATGAGCCAGCCCGTGAACATCGGCGGCGGCTCCAGCATCAAGGAGTCCCTCGCGTCCTGGGGCGACCTGGCCGGGCTGCTGCGCGGAGGCGACCAGGGAGCGATCGTTCCCGTCGTCATCCCGCGCGACACCCGCGGACTGCGCTGGACCGTCCTGGTCTGGTTCGGCCTGTTCGCCCTCACCTCCGCGCTGATGATGACCATCAACTCCCTGACCGCGGGCAACGCGGCCACGGAGTTCGCCTACACCGCGCTGTCCATCCCCACGCTCCTCGTGGGCCTGCTGAGCATCGTCGTCGCCGGCCTGTGGTGGTGGCGCGGCTCGATCGTGGAGATCGAGGAGGGCACGCACGGCATCCTGACCAAGTACGGCGCGATCGTGAAGCCGATCGGTCCCGGTCGGCACTACCTGTGGCACCCGTGGTCCCGGGTGGACTTCGTGGTGGACACCCGTACGGAGATCCCCTACACCGCGCCGGTCCTGGCCTGCCCCACACGCGAGAACGTGCCGCTGAAGTCGATCGAGTTCTTCCTCAAGTTCCAGATCATCGACCCGATCCGCTTCGTGACGATCATCGGCGCGAGCAACTTCGACCTGGTGCTCTCCAGCGCCGTGCAGGACGCCATCCGCCAGCGCAGCCGCCAGGTGAACACCGAGTCCGCCTACGACCTGCGCGGATCCAACGTCGAGGACATGCGCCGCCTGCTCAACAACATGCTGGAGAAGTACGGTGTGCGCATCACCGGCTGCAACATCCCCGACGTCCAGTTGCCGAACCAGTACCAGCAGCACCTGGCCACGCGGGAGCGGGTCGCCAAGGAGCTCGTCGCCTACGAGCAGGAGTGGGAGCTGACGCGCAAGCGCCGCATCGACACGCTGCTGATGGACATCGAGCGCTCCAAGAAGACCCGTGACGCGAAGATCGTCGAGGTCAACGCCTCCCTCAACAAGGCGCGCAAGGACGTGGCGCAGATGCTGGAGGAGCAGGAGACCGAGGCGCAGCGGGTGCGCTACGAGATCGAGACGCGCGGCCGGGCCGACCTCGTCGCCGCGGAGAACGAGGCCAAGGCCCAGCAGCGCCTGGCCACGGCCTACCGCGACAACCGGGCGGTGCTGGAGTACGAACTGGCCCGCCGCCGTCTGGACGTCGGCGCCACGCTGGCCGAGCACGCTCCGCGCCCGGTCGTGGTGCAGACCGAGGCGGGGTCGGGCGACAACTCCGCGTTGTCGACACTGCTCACGGCCCAGCTGCTGCCCCAGATCATGAACGGCGCGGGCGGCTCCCGCGCGACCCTGGCCTTCGGGGCGAACGCGCAGGAGGCCGTGGACTCGGTGCGGGGCTCGGTCGCGGCCGCCGCCGGGCGCCAGCAGGAGCTGGCGGAGGAGTACCAGCGCCAGCAGGACTCCGCCATGCGCCAGCAGTTCGAGCGCGGAGAGGGGTACGGCCAGAGCGGCCGTCGCTGATCCGTCCGGCTCCCACGACGAGGGCCCGCGACCGCTGCTCGGATTCCAGCGGCGGTCGCGGGCCCTCGGCCGTGTCGCGTCCTCAACCCGTGGGGGAGAGGGCCGCGTAGCCCGCGCCGATGTCGATCCCGTTCCGGGCCGCGATCTCCACCAGGTCCTCGATCTCCCCGACCTGGGCGTCGGCCAGGTCGTCGTCGCCCACCGCGTGCGCCCGGCGCAGCGCGGTCAGCGAGTCGTGGATGCGCAGGTGGAGGGTGAGCATGAACTCCCGCATGGATCCGCTCCTCAGCAGTGGCCTTCGGAGGGACGGGGGGTCCCTCCGGGGGGATGGACACCAGGTGTACAGGCCCAAGGTGAGAGCAGTACGTGAACGGCACAGCCCCCGGCAAAGGCCGTCCCCACCGCGCGCAAGGGCGTGTCGCGCGGAACGTGCCCTAGTGGTCGACCCAGACGTACCAGTCGCCGCTCACGTGCTCGTAGACCTTCGAGCCGTGCCCGGGCACGAACACGCCCTCAGGGATCTCCGAGGGACTGTGGGCCAGACCGGACTGGCTCAGCAGGCCCGCCCCCTCGATGGCGAAGAAGGTGATCTCCTCGCCTGTCCCAGCACTGGTGCCCACGCTGCGCAGCGGGTACAGCCCCGTCCACTCTCCGTTGCGCGGGATGGTCGTGGGGTCCTCGACCTCGGCGGCGAGCGCGAGCAGATCGTCGGACGATGCGCCGACCCGGGCCTGGAGGGGGACGTCGGCCACGGACAGGCCCAGGGCCAGTGCCGCGATGATCGGCGCGGACACCCAGCGCAGCCAGTAGTAGCGGATCATCGGGCGCGCGACGGCGAGCGCGATGCCCAGGCGCAGCGCGCCCATCCCGGCCAGCAGCAGACCGGCGCCCAGTCCGACGAGGAAGGAGGGGAGGTGGCCGCCCGGGACGCTGTCCTCGTAGAGCAGCACGAGCCCGGCCGCCGTGCACGCGGGAATGTAGAGCCGCCCGGGCGGTCGGGAGGCCCAGCTGATCAGGCGCTGACCCGGCGTCGGCTTCTCCGCCATCGCGATCAGTTTGGCCACAGAACCCTCGGAGGCGGGATCGGAGGCAGCGGCGGACATGATGTTCCCCCCACCGAATCCATGTCGGGTGGACGCGGCCCGAGGGACGCAGCGGGAGCGCGCCGGGGCCGGGTCAGAGACGATACGGCCGACGAAGCGCGGCCTCACCGACAGGATAGAGCAGCGGCGGAGCGTGTTCGGGGCGGCGGGCGGAATCCGTACCGCCCGTCGCGGAAGCCGTGACGGAGGCCGGGCGGGGAGGGGGAGCGGGCCGCGAGACCCTCGGGGCCAGCACCAGGTAGTCCCACGACCACCGGCCGCCCCCCACCGCCATGAGCACGCATACCGCCGTGACCAGCCCCGTCGCCGCCCACGAACCGAACGGTGCCGCCTCCTGGGCTCCGGAGGCGAGCGCGCCCACCACGGCCGCCGCGGCCAGCAGCGGGCCCGCCAGCCATGTGAGCAGGCCCACGGAGAAAGAGATCGACAGCGCCACGAGGACCGCCGGCAGGAGCGCGGCCGCCAGGGCGGCGGCCGGGACCCCCGACTCGGTCAGGCGTTCGGCCACCAGCGGTCCGCGGCTCCGCAGCGCGAGCCCGTACTCGGCGAACATCGCGCCCACGCCCACGCGCGTGACGGTGGAGACCACGTCGTACAGGCGGCCCCGGAGCATCCGGAGCATCTCCGGGCGGGTCCGGGGCCGCGCGTACGGCGTGGAGCGTTGCATGTCCATTCCCTCCGGAAGGCCCGGTACTGCTGGTCCGACAAGCGGAAACTACCGAAAGTGACGACGTATGCACGATCGTCGCGCGCGGTGAGTCGCGCAATGGCCCCCTGATTCGTGCGAGCGCGCTCCGAGGCTGCGCCGGAGGCGTCGGTTGAGGGTGGTGGCCCGTTGTTCGCGGAGCGACTCGGCGGGCGGTGGTGGGTGACGGGCGGTGGGGGTGCGCCGGAGGCGTCGGTTGAGGGTGGTGGCCCGTTGTTCGCGGAGCGACTCGGCGGGCGGTGGTGGGTGACGGGCGGGCTTAGGGTGGAACCGTGTCGACCTCCACTGAACCCGCCGTCCCCGCCCCCACGTTCGCAGTGGAGGAGGAGTTGCGCGCCCACGGCGCCCGGCTGATCGCCGGGGTCGACGAGGTGGGGCGCGGAGCCTGGGCCGGCCCCCTGCTGGTGTGCGCGGCCGTCGCGGGCGTCGGGGACCCGCCGCCCGGCCTCACCGACTCCAAGCGGCTCACCCCCAAGCGCAGAGCGGTCCTCGCCGAGCAGCTGCGCCCCTGGGTGGCCGACCACGCCTTCGGCTGGTCCGAGCCGGCCGAGATCGACGAGGTCGGCATGACCGAGGCCCTGCGACGGGCCGCGCACCGCGCTCTGGCGTCGCTCTCCACCGGCCCCGACGCCGTCATCCTCGACGGCAAGCACGACTTCATCGGCCGTCCCTGGCGTGTCCGCACCCAGGTCAAAGGCGACCTGACCTGCATCAGCGTCGCGGCCGCCGCGATCCTGGCCAAAGTGCGCCGCGACGCGCTCATGGCCGACCTGGCGGGGGAGCACCCCGCCTACGGCTTCGAGAGCGGTGTCGGCTACCCCTCGCCCGTCCACCGGGCGGCCCTGGCCGAACTCGGGCCCACCGAGCACCACCGGATGAGCTGGTCCTACCTCGACGACCTCCCCAGGTGGCGCCACCTGCGCAGGGCCCGCCCCGTTCCCGACGGCCAGCTCCCCCTGCTCTGAACGGGGCACCACGGCCCGCTGCCGCCCGGAGTGCCGAGCGGGGCGCGCCGACACGCCGCCCCGCACTGGACATCCGGCCCCACGGGGGGCAAAGCTGTGCCTGTGGACGTCGGCCCCCCGACGCCGTTCGGCCCCCGTCACCCCGCCCTGGAGAGCCGACCGCCCACGGACCCCCACGCAGGAAGGGGCTTTATGACCCGGGACACGCGCTCAGCCGCCGCCGCGGAACCGGGGCGCTCCTCCGGACTCGACAGGCTGCGCGCCCGGTACCACCGGGTGCCCCTGGCCCGACGCCTGGTGGCGGCACTGGTCCTGTGCACCGTCGTCGCCGTGGTCACGCTGCTGATGGGCGGCAGTGTCGTGGGGTCGGTCTCGGGCACGCTCGTCCTGCTCATGGTCCTGGCGGCGCTGATGCGGTCGGTCGACGCCTTCGTCACCGTCCTGGTGTGCGTGGTCTGGCTGTCGGTGACCGTGCCGCTCTTCCAGATCCCGCTCCCCGGCGAACCGGTCGTCCTGCTGCTGGTGCCCGTCCCCCTGCTCGTCGTGCTCGCGGCGTCCCGCGTCCGCGAGTTCCCCGTCTGGCACACCGCCGCGCTCTCCCTCACCGCCGGCCTGATCGCCGGATTCTCCGTGGCCCTGGTCGGGATGGTCGCGGAACCGGTGCCCGCCTCCTGGGGCGTGGGGCTGCTCTACGCCGCGGCCTGCGCCTGCGTGTTGTGGCGGCTGGCCGCCTCCCGCCAGATCACCAAGGCCTCCGACGACCGGCGTGCGGCCGACGCTCCGGCCGGCCGGAGCGCGGCGCCCACCGGCGCCCGACCGGTCCGCGCGCGCGGGGACGGGGTGCCGCGACCCACACGCGGGCGCGACGGCGGCGGCGCCGAGGACGGGGACCCGGTCCCCGTGGACCAGGCACTGGCCGAGCTGGAGGACATGATCGGCCTCGACCCGGTCAAGCAGCAGGTCCGCGGGATCGCCGCCTCCATCGAGGCCGCCCGGCTGCGTGCCGACGCCGGCTTCCCCGTCGAGCGGCCCCTGCGCCACCTGGTCTTCTCCGGGCCCCCGGGCACCGGCAAGACCAGCGTCGCGCGCACCCTGGCCACGATCTTCCACTCCTTCGGCCTGCTTCCCACCTCCCGGGTCGTGGAGGCCCAGCGCGCGGACCTGGTGGGGGAGTACCTGGGCGCGACCGCCATCAAGACCAACGAGCTGGTCGACCGGGCCCTGGGCGGCGTCCTGTTCATCGACGAGGCCTACGCACTGGTCAACGAGGGCGACGGACAGGCCGACCGGTTCGGCAACGAGGCCGTGCAGACCCTGCTCAAGCGGGCTGAGGACGACCGGGACCGGCTCGTCGTCGTGCTCGCGGGCTATGAGAAGGAGATGGACGCCTTCCTGGCCTCCAACCCCGGCCTGGCCTCGCGCTTCGCCACGCGCATCACCTTCCCCAGCTACTCCGCCGACGAGCTGACCCGCATCGCGGAGTCACTGGTCGCCCAGCGCGGCGACGTCCTGGACCCCGAGGCCGCGCGGGCGCTCCGGCACGGGTTCGAGCAGGCGGTCCGGCGCGAGGCCGTCGACGACCTGGGCAACGGGCGCTACGCCCGGTCGGTCGTGGAGAAGGCCGCACAGGCGCGCGACGTGCGCGTGGTCACCACCGGGGTGGACGGGGACGCGCCCGCGCCGCGCCCCGGGGCCGAGGACCTCATCACCGTGCGGGCCGCCGACGTCACCACCGCCCACGCCGAGCTCACCGCGAGGCTGCCGGGTTTCGGGGAGACGCCGGGTATCGAGGAGGCGCTGGCCGAACTCGACGCCATGATCGGCCTGGAACCGGTCAAGGAGCAGGTCCGCTCCATCGTCGCCCAGCTGCGGGTGGCCAAGCTCCGCGAGGAGCAGGGACTGCGCAACCAGGCGCCGATGCGCCACTTCGTCTTCACCGGGCCGCCGGGCACCGGCAAGACCACGGTGGCCCGGGTCCTGGGACGCGTGTTCTCCGCGCTCGGCCTGCTGGGGCGGGCCGAGGTGGTGGAGGCCCAGCGCGCGGACCTGGTGGGCGAGCACCTGGGCGCGACGGCGCTGAAGACCAACCGGCTGGTGGACCGCGCCCTGGGCGGCGTGCTGTTCGTGGACGAGGCCTACGCGCTGGTCAATCCCGGCTACAGCGGCGGCGACGCGTTCGGGGCGGAGGCCATCCAGACCCTGCTCAAGCGGGCCGAGGACGACCGGTCGCGGCTCGTGGTCGTCCTCGCGGGGTACCCGGCCGAGATGGAGCGGTTCCTGGCCTCCAACTCCGGGCTGTCGTCGCGGTTCAACGTTCGCGTGCGCTTCCCCTCCTACACCCCGGACGAGCTGACCGAGATCGCCGAGGCGGTCGCGGCCGGCACCGGCGACGCCTTCGACGAGACGGCCAGGGAGGACCTGCGCAGCATCTTCGCGCACGTGTGCGCCGAGGGGTGGATCGACGAGCTGGGCAACGGGCGCTTCGCCCGGTCCCTGTTCGAGAAGGCCAGCTCCCACCGCGACCTGCGGGTCTCCCAGGACGTCGGTGCGTCGGCGACCGCCGCGGACCTGACCGTCGTCACCAGTACGGACGTGCGCCGGGCCTACGCCGACGCCACCCAGAGCAGCTGACCCGCCCGGGGCGTGGTCCGCCGCCGCCCTCGGGACACCGGGCGGAGGGCAGGGCCAGGCGCTCCGGACGGCGTTCGGAGGCGGCCCCGAGGAGTGCGAGCACCACCCGCGAAGGCGGGGCGCACACCCTGGGGGCGCTGGTGGGCCGACTGCTAGTGTCCCGTCTATGACCGCTCGATCCTCATCATCCGCGTCCCCCGTCACCCAGGCGCTCATCCTCGCCGGAGGACAGGCCACCCGGCTGCGGCCCTACACCGACACCCGCCCCAAGGCGATGGTGGAGGTGGCCGGACGGCCCATCATCGACTACCAGCTCGAGTGGCTGACCGAGCACGGCGTGGAGCAGGTCGTCGTGTCCTGCGGCTACAAGGCCGAGGTCCTGCGCGAGCACCTCGACGCCCGGCGGAGCGGTCCCGAGATCACCCTTCTCGTGGAGGACGAGCCGCTGGGCCGGGGCGGTGCCCTGCGCTACGCCTCCAGCGGTCTGCGCGACCAGGACGCGCCCTACTTCGCGCTCAACGGCGACGTGCTCACGTGGTTCCCGCTGGACGAGTTCACCGCCCACCACCGCGACCGCGGCGGCGCCGCGACCCTGGCGCTCGCCCAGTTCCGCACCACCTGGGGCATCGTGGACGTGGACGACGAGGACCGGATCGAGGGCTTCACCCAGAGCCCGCTGCTCCCCGTGTGGATCAACGCCGGGGTCTACCTGTTCGAGCCGGAGATCACCCCGCTGCTGCCGACCAAGGGCGACCACGAGTCCTCCACGTTCCCCGACCTGGCCAAGGAGGGGCGGCTGACCGCCTACCGCATCGACGGTTTCTGGCGCGGAGTGGACACGGCCAAGGACGTCAAGGAGGCGGGCGCGGAGATCACCGCCATGCGCGACGCCGGGTGACCGCGGGTCCTGCCTCGTCCGGAGGCGGTCTGGTCGGGCCCGGGGCGGGTCGGTATCGTCACGGACGTGACACATGACGGTTTCATCCTCCCCAGTGCCCCCAACTTCCGTGATCTCGGCGGTCTCCGGTCCGGCTTCGGCCGCACGGTCCGCCACGGCCTGCTCTACCGCTCCGACGCCCTGCACTCGGTCAGCACGGAGGACCTCGCCGTCTACCACGGCCTGGGCATCCGCCAGCTCGTCGACCTGCGCACGCCCGTCGAACGGGAGCGGCTGCCCGACATCGTCCCGGACGGCGCCGAGTACGCCGTGGTCGCGGTCCAGGGCCGGGACGCCGCCGGTGCCAACTTCACCGACACCCTCGCCGACCCCGAGGCCGCCCGCGCCATGTTCGCCGACGGTGCCGCGGAGCGGTTCATGTACGCGGTCTACCGGGAACTGGTGGCCGACGACGAGGCGCTGGCCGGTTACCGCGAGCTCGTCGAGCGCGTCGCGACGGGTCCCAGCTCCCTGGTCTTCCACTGCAGCGCGGGCAAGGACCGCACCGGTTGGGGCGCCGCGATCGTCCTGAGCCTGCTGGGCGTGGACCGCGCCGACATCCTGGCCGACTACCTGGCCAGCAACGAGCGCCAGGCCAACACCGACGCGTGGATGCGGCGGCTGTCCGTGGACAGTGGCCTGGCCTGGGAGGACGTCGCGCCGATGACCCGGGTGCGTACCGAGTACCTGGAGACGGCCTTCGGGCACGTGGAGGAGGCGTTCGGATCCTTCGACCAGTACGTCGCGGACGGGCTCAAGGTCTCGGCGGACGCGGTCGACAGGCTCCGGGAGCGCCTGCTGCACTGAGGCTCCCGCCGTGCCCCCGCGCACCTGTGCCCCACGGAACGCGGCGTCCCCGGGGCCCCGCAGGCGTGCGGCCGGGCGGCCCTCCGCGGTACCCCGCCGGGACGGGTCAGAGCGTGTCGAGGCGGCGGCGCAGGTCGGCCTCGTCGCGCGCGGCGCCCAGAACCTCGCCCAGGGCGGCGAGGACGGTGGGCCGGTCCACGCCGCGGTCCAGCATGCGGCGGGCCGCGGCCCACAGGTTGGCGGGCCGACCCGTCCACAGGCGCTCGGCGAGGCGTTCGTGCCGGTCGAGCTCCCGTTCGCGCTCGGGGTCGTCGACGGTCACAGGCCGGTACCACCGGTCCTTGCCGGTGGAGTGGCGGCCGCTGTGCGGAGTGGCCGCCTCGTACTCGCCGTAGTGGTCGAGCCGCAGCAGCGCCCGGCGTCCGCCCGGGGTGGCCGGGTCGAACTCCTCCGGCGCCCACAGGACCAGCTCGCTGGCCAGGAGGGGGAAGGCGAACATCCGGCGCGCGAGCGCGGCGAAGTCGCCGTCCGGCAGCAGGCGTCGGATCGCCTCCTGGCGCAGGCCCAGCCGGCGTGCCGGATCGCGGTAGGTGCGGGTGAAGGCCGAGGTGGCCTCCCACAGTGCGTCGAGGGTGGCGCCCACGGCCACCTCGGGCAGCCTTCCCCGCGCTCCGGCCCAGCGGATCCAGGCGGCCAGCACGTGTGGCATGGCCTCCTGCTCCTCCCTGAGGAGCACGACCCGGCCGGGCAGCCAGTGCAGCAGGAACGACTCGACCTTGCGCGGGCTGATCCGCATCGGCCGGCCTCCGTCGACGTCGCAGCCGTGCGCGATGATGTGGTCGACGCAGCGGCTCGCGGCATAGGAGTCCGAGAGCTCGGCGGCCTCGTCCGAGGCCAGGAAGCGGGCGGCCAGCACCGCCCGTCGATCGTGCCGCCAGAGGGGAACGGGCGCGACGCACACGCCCTCGGGCGGTTCGGGCAGCGCCAGGATGCGGGAGGCGGCCAGGGCGAAGTGCGTGGACAGCGAACCGCGGGCGAGGTCGGCGGCGGTGAGGCCGACCGCCTCCACGACCGGGCCGCCGGGTTCGGCGGCCGCGCCCGCCACCACGCGCGACGTGCGGTCCAGGGCCCGGACCAGCCGCGCGCGGGCCTCGGTGAGCTCCAGCTGCTCGAACCGGGCGTACTCGTCCATGTGGGCGCGTTCCCGGCACTGGGCCAGGAGCTGGTCGACCTTGGTCGTCACCCAGGCGTCGCGCAGGACTCCGCCCCCGTTGTGGTCCACGACCAGGATCAGCGCGTGCTCGGGCGGCACGGCGCCCGCGTCGTCGGGGGCGTCCCGGCTGAACACGCAGACCACGTCGTCGGTGTCGCCGAACTGGTCGCCGTTGACGTAGGCGGCCACCGGGGTGACCGCGCCGAGCTGGTCGGCCCAGGCGGGCATCTGCAGCCCCTGCTCCTTGAGCGCGATCATCCCCTGTTCGGCGAGGTCGCGCTGCTCGGCGGAGGTGCCCAGTGCCGTGACCGCGGCCAGGACCGCCAGGCCGGCGGGCCGGCCCGAAGCGGTGGCGTGGGTGATCAGGCCCTCGCCGAGCAGCCGCTCGACGTCCACCCCCGGCAGGCGCTCGCCCCACCAGGCCCCGAGCATCTCGCTGAAGGCCAGTTCGGCGTCGAGCGGGTGCCGCATGGCCAGGAGTGCCCGGGCGGCACGCAGCATCTCGTCGAAGACCGCGTCGGGGACCGGCGGGGGGCCTGAGGGTGTGGGTGGTGTAGGGGAGGGCACCACCCGAGCGTATGACAGCCGGGGCCTTCGCCGATCCCGTCCCGTGGACGGCGGCGCGTTCGCGCGGCCCCGGGGTCAGGGACGCGGGTCGGATCGGGGTGCGGGGACCGCGCGATGACCGGTGATGAGCGTGCCCGCGCGGCGCGTCGGCCGCCGCGCCGGGTGCGAGGGCGGGACCGAGTTCACCAACGCCTCCAGGTGCTCGCGGGCCACGCGTTCGACCAGGTCCGGGGTGACCGTGATCCCCAGATGCTCGATGCAGTTCCACGTGTCGCTGACACAGCGCTCCACGCGTCGGCGGGGCAGCCCGCTGAACTCGTCGTGGAGCCGTGCCGAGATCTTCGGAAGATCCTGGACAGGGAAGGTCTGGAGCATTCGTGCTCACACCCCTAGGTGATGGTGGCCGGACGTGACCTTCACCCATTCCACTTGTTCTGAACCGACTGTCAACCCCTCTTCCGGCGCGCGGTGGATAAAACCTGGCGGGGACACTGTTTACTCGACCCCCACTGTTACCGCAGGTCAACAAGGCGAAAAAGGGCAAGTCGGACATCTGGGGGCCCGATGGCACATGAGTGGGGTCAAACGGCAGAGGGGCGGCCAAGGCCCGCAATTGCGCGAAAACGTGCCCATGAAACGACGGCGTGACTGTTCTCCGAGCGCCCGGTGGCCTACCATTTACCTTCCACGTCCACGGGCGGCCCCCGCCGCGACAGCGGCCCCGCGCAGCGGGTGTGTCCTATGCTTGAGCCGTGACAGTGGCCGAGAGGAGTCATGGAGTGTGACTCCCGAGGGCCCTGGAGTCCCCCGACCGCAATCGGCGCCATGGACGGATGAGTGCCACGGGCGGACGAGGGCCGTCGGCGCAAGACGTACGGTCCAGGCAACAGCCCCAACGAAACACGGGTGGGGAATCCGAGGGTTCCGGAGGTGTCGAGCAGTTGAGCGCCGAGACGTCCATTCCGCCACCCCGGGTCAGCGGGGCGGAACTTCCCGACGCGGTGAAATCCCTTCTCACCGATGCGCCGATCGGGTTCGCGCTGATCGGCCCGGACGACGAGTTCGGAACCATCAACCAGCGGCTCGCCGACCTCGTCGGCCTGACCCCGGCCCAGTGCCTGGGCCGGCGCCCCGAGGACCTGGCGGGCAAGTCCGACTCCGCCGCCGGCGCGGCGCTGCTGCGCACCGGGCCGGCCGCGGCCCGCGAGCACGGCCGCTCCGTCCGCGAACGCCACCGCACCCCGGGCGGTGAGGTCTGGGACCTGACCTGGTTCCCCGTCACCTCCCCGGACACCGGCGACGTCCACGTCGCCCTCATCGCCGCCCGCGACCACGACGGCGGCGCGACCCGGCGCGAGGAGGAGCGCCTGCGCGCCCTCCTGCAGGCCGGAAACCAGATCGTGTGGACCGCAGGGGCGACCGGCGAGGTCCACGAGGACTCACCGCAGTGGCGTGCCATCACCGGCCAGGACCTGGAGTCCTACCTCGGCCGCGGCTGGCTGCGGGCGCTCCACCCCGACGACCGGGAGCGCGTCGAGATCGCCTGGAGCGACGCCGTCCTGGACGCCACGCCCTTCGACGCCCTCTTCCGCGTCCGGACGCGCTCGGGCGGCTACACGCACTACCGTGCCCGCGCCAACCCCGTCAGCGACGGCGTCCGCGTCACCGAGTGGATCGGCACACTGGTCGACATCACCACCGAGCGCGAGGCCGACGAACTCCGCCAGCGCCTCAACCACCAGCTCAGCGAGGCGGCCATGCGCACCGCACGGCTGCAGCAGGCCACCTCCGACCTCGCCGAGGCCCTCACCGTCGCCCACGTCGTCGACGCCATGTCGGACATCGGGCGGTCGGGCGTGGGCGCCGACCACACGTCCGTGGTCCTGTTGGACCGCGACCGCCTCCGGCTGCGCAGCATCGCCGCCGCGCACGCCCACGACCTCCCCCGGCACGCGTTCCCCCTGGACCACCCCGACGTCGCGGCCAGGGCCGTGGCCGACCGCGCACCGCGGATCGCCTCCGGACCCGCGGAGCTGTCCGCCATGTTCGACGACGCCCCCGAGGTGGCCGAACTCCTGGACACCACCCCCGAGCGCTCCTGGGTGGCCCTGCCGATGATGGTCGCGGGCCGCCCCATCGGAGCCCTGCGCTTCGCCTTCTCCGGCCCGCGCGAGATCACCGACGAGGAGCGCGTGTTCCTGGAGGCCCTGGCCGGCCAGTGCGCGCTGGCCATCGGCCGGGCCACGCTCTACGAGCGCGAGCACAGCACCGCCGAGGAGCTCCAGCACAGCCTCCTGCCCGAGGACCTGCCCCAGGTCAGCGGGGTACGCCTGGCCGCCTACTACCGGTCCGGCTCCCAGCACGTGCAGGTGGGCGGCGACTGGTACGACGCCTTCCCGCTGCCCGACGGCCGCGTGGCGGGCGTCCTGGGCGACGTCATGGGCAAGGGGATCCCCGCGGCCGCCGGGATGAGCCGGATCCGCAACGCCCTGCGCGCCCTGGCCTACTCCATGCCCGAACCGGCCGACGTTCTCACCGGGCTGGACCGCATGTTCACCGCCACCGAGGGTATGGACCAGGTCACCACGCTGGTCTACTTCGTGCTGGACCCGGTCACGGGCCAGCTCGACCTGAGCAACGCGGGGCACCTCCCGCCGCTGGTCGCGGCGGGTGGCGCGAGGCCGTCGCTGCTGGACAGCGAGCCCGACACGCCCTTGGGGATCACCTCGGAGAGGGGCCACCACAAATTCTTCGTCCAACCCGGTAACACTGTGGTCCTGTACTCCGATGGACTGGTTGAGAACCGTAAACGGTCCGTCGCCTCGGGGCTGGACGAGTTGGTCGAAGTGGCCTCGTCGGCACCGCCGGAGGTGGTGGGCGATCCACAGCTCATGCTGGAGTACCTTGTTGAGAGCATGCTCGAAGGGTATGAGCAGGACGATGACGTCACTCTGCTCGCTGTTCAGCTACCGGTGATCGATTCCGCGTCGGAGCGGTAGACCGTACGAACAAGTCCATTGCCTTGCCTACAGTGAAGAAGTCGTTCCTCCCCGCGACGCGGGGATGAGCCCAGCGCATACGCTTGGTAGACAAACGGCTTCCCCGCCCCAGTGGGGACGATCCCAGGCCGCAGGTGGGAGAGGGCGCCGTGCCCGGTCCCGGCCAGGCGGACCACCGGGTCCGACAATCTCGCCACACGTCCGTTCGAGAGGTGTTTGTGTCATCTGCCAGTTCGACTCGCTCGAAGCAGTCCGAGTCACTGCAAGAGCCCGTCATTCAGCAGCTGATCGAGCGTGGGCGGTCCCAGGGCTTTCTTGAGCCCGAGGACGTGCGCCGTGCCTTCGAGGAGGCCGAAATCCCGATGTCGCAGGCGCAGTCCGTGCTCCGCAGCCTCGCGAAGGAGGGCGTGACCGTGCTCGTTCCCGAGTCGGCGTCCTCACGGCGCAAGGCTCCGCGGCGCAAGACGGCGGCCCCGCGGTCCACCTCGACCAAGTCCACCGCGGACACCGCGTCCCCGCGGGCCGCCAAGCCCGTGCGCGCCGCGGCCGCACAGGAGCAGCCCAAGACGGTCACCGCCGTCGTCGACTCCGCCGAGGCCTCCGAGGGCTCGAAGGCGGGCAAGAAGGCGGCGCCCGCCAAGAAGGCGGCGCCGAAGAAGGCCGCCGCCAAGAAGACCGCCGCGGCCAAGGCGCCCGCCAAGAAGACGGCGGCCACCAAGAAGTCGGCCAAGAAGGACCTCGAACTCGCCCCGACCGGGGAGATCGCCGAGGAGCCGCTGGACGACGACCTCGAGCACACCGGTGCCGAGCTCGAACTGGTCGAGGACACCGGCGACACGTCCGACAAGGACGCGGTCAAGCCGGCCAAGCCCGAGGCCGTCGGTGCTCCCGCCAAGTCCGACAAGAACGACGACTCCTTCGTCCTGTACGAGGATGACGACGACGCGCCCGCCGCCCAGGTGGTCGCGGCCGGCGCCACCGCGGACCCGGTCAAGGACTACCTGAAGCAGATCGGCAAGGTCCCGCTCCTCAACGCCGAGCAGGAGGTCGAGCTCGCCAAGCGCATCGAGGCCGGCCTGTTCGCCGAGGAGAAGCTCGCCGAGGAGTCCGAGCTGCTCACCTTCGAACTGCGCGACGAGCTGGAGTGGATCGCCGAGGACGGCGGCCGCGCCAAGAAGCACCTGCTCGAGGCCAACCTGCGTCTGGTCGTGTCCCTGGCCAAGCGCTACACCGGCCGCGGCATGCTGTTCCTGGACCTGATCCAGGAGGGCAACCTGGGCCTGATCCGCGCCGTCGAGAAGTTCGACTACACCAAGGGCTTCAAGTTCTCGACCTACGCCACCTGGTGGATCCGTCAGGCGATCACCCGCGCCATGGCCGACCAGGCCCGCACCATCCGTATCCCGGTGCACATGGTGGAGGTCATCAACAAGCTGGCCCGCGTGCAGCGCCAGATGCTCCAGGACCTGGGCCGCGAGCCCACCCCGGAGGAGCTGGCCAAGGAACTCGACATGACCCCGGAGAAGGTCGTCGAGGTGCAGAAGTACGGCCGCGAGCCGATCTCCCTGCACACTCCGCTGGGCGAGGACGGCGACAGCGAGTTCGGTGACCTCATCGAGGACTCCGAAGCGATCCAGCCGGGCGAGGCGGTCAGCTTCACCCTGCTGCAGGAGCAGCTGCACTCGGTGCTGGACACCCTGTCCGAGCGCGAGGCCGGCGTCGTGTCCATGCGCTTCGGTCTCACCGATGGCCAGCCGAAGACTTTAGACGAGATCGGCAAGGTCTACGGGGTCACCCGTGAGCGCATCCGGCAGATCGAGAGCAAGACGATGTCGAAGCTCCGTCACCCGTCGCGTTCGCAGGTGCTCCGCGACTACCTGGACTAGGTCGTGTTCCGTGGATGCCGCCCGTCGCGAGCGGCGCATCCAGTGGTGCTCTCGCAAGGCCGAAGAAGGAGTTCCCCTACTGTGCGGCTTCGCCGTTATCGCACAGCGGGGCCCGCCCGATTCGGCTGTCGACTGATGAGAACGCAGCGAGAGTGACACTGGGGCGTCGCGCAGCAGGGTGAGTATCCGCGGAACACGACCTGGGGTCGCTCCAGGTGGTTCACGACTCACGCTGACCTCTTCCGTTGGGCCGCTCCGATCGTTCGGAGCGGCCCAACGGCGTCCGGTGCCCCATGGGCTCACGAGTGTGGCGACGCTCGCGTGTCCCTCGCCCAGGTGGCTGTCCCCGCGTGTACCAGGGGTTCCCTGTCGTCCATCCGACACGGCCATGCTGCCGCACCGGCTGTAGGTGCGACATAAAGTCGCGATGCCGATTCGTTATACGGCGGGGTGCGGTCGCTCAGCCCTCGCGGATCGTCATACGGCTGATCGCGTTCCCCTCCACGGCGAAGGTGAAGGAACTCAGGCCGTTGGCGTGGTGTGAGCGCCAGTCGCCGACGACGGTGACCTCGGACCCGTCGGCGCGGCACGTCTGCGGTGTGAGCACGCCCCGAGCACCGATGAACTCCTTGTCGCTCCAGGCCTTGATCCGCTCCCGCCCGGCGAACTCGCGGCCCCAGTCGTCCACGACGCCGTCCGGTGTGAACGCGTCCAGAAAGGCGTCCTCGTCGTGGCGGTTCACCGCGGCGACGAACGAGGCGACCGGTTCGGGTATCGGCGTTTCCAGGTGTGGCTCGGGCATGGTGGTCCTCTCGAAGCGTGGCGACTCGACCCGACCCTAGACAGGGCGCCCGACGGGGAGAAGGTCCACGGCGCGTGTCGCCGTCAGTCGCGTACGACGACGTCCATCACGCGCGCGGTGCCGGGCCGGACGGCGGGCGGCAGTTCCACCGTGTGGCCCAGGTCGCGCAGGGCCGCCACCAACTCCTCCGGCGTGGCCGCCTCGACCCCCTCGGCCAGCAGCGCGCGGGCGATGTCGCCGCGCGTGGCCTTGGCCATGTGGCTGACCACACTGCGGCGCGCCGTCCCGTCCACGACGCGCTCGCGCAGCACGCGCACGGCGACGGTGCGCTCGGCGGCGGCCCCGGTGGGCTTGAAGGCCGCCGCGTAGGTGGCGGAGCGGCAGTCGACCAGCAGCCGGTCCCCGGTGAGCGCGCCGAGCGGGGTGGCCAACGCCCGCCGCCAGAAGGCGCCCAGACCGCCCAGCGGAGGCAGCTTCACGCCCATGGACAGGCGGTAGGGCGGCAGCAGGTCCGTGGGCCCCACCACGCCCCAGAGCCCGGAGAAGACCAGGACGCTCGCGCGCGTGCGGTCGGCACTCGGTGAGTCGAGCAGCTGTGGCAGGCCGAGGCGGTCGTAGAGCACACCGGTGTAGAGGTCGGCGGCACGCAGGGTGGGCGCGGTCGCCAGGTCCAGGTTGCGCTTGAGCGCCTCGGACTGGCCGGCCGACAGCCCCAGGACCTCCAGTGCGGTGTCCTCCGGCCCGCCGCACAGCTCGGTCAGCGCCGCCAGGGCCTCCGCGCGGGCGGGAGCCAACTCGGGAAGGGTGAGCGTGCCGGTGTCCAGACGCGGCCCCTCCCCGGCGGTGGCCTTGCCCTCGGACGGCGGCAGCAGGATGAGCATGGTGCGGACTCCCGGGCGGGACGGTGCGGATGGCGGTGGGGGCGAGCCCATGGTACGGCCTGCTCAGAGCGAGGTCGTGCGGGGCGGCCCGGACCCGGGGTGGGATCATCCGGATGCGGGTGCCGACCGACGGGGGTCGGCCCGGGAACGGAGAGGATCGGGGCCATGCGGGAGTGGTCGGAGCGGATCGCGGGGGACTGGCCGCCGGCGGAGGTGGAGACGGCCGACGGCTGGCGGCTCGGATACGGCGCGGGCGTGACCTTCCGGGCCAACTCCGCCTACGCGTTGGACCCGGGCGCGCCGGGCTCCGTCTCGACGGTGGAGCGCTTCTTCCACGCGCGGGGCGCCCCCGCTGCGGTGCAGATCTGGCCCGGGATGAGCGATCTGGACACCGAACTCGCCGATCGGGGCTACACGGCCCGCAGGGCGGCCCTGGTCATGGTCGGCGGGATCGGTGACGCGCGAGCGCCGCGGGCGGGCTTCGAGGTGCTGCCGCGGCCGGACGCGCGCTGGCGCGACCTGTGGGCGCACGAGACCGCCGACGCGCGCGTGGTGGAAGGCCAGCACCGCATCATGGACCGCGTGCCGGTCATGGGCTACGCCGTGGACTCCGCGGGAGACGCGCGCGGATGCGGCGCGCTGGGGGAGGGCTGGGTGGGCCTGTACAACATGCTCACCGCGCCGTCCGCGCGCGGCCGAGGGCTCGCGGGCGGGATCATCGACGCCCTGCTCGCCTGGGGGCGGGACAAGGGCGCGCACAGCGCCTACCTGCTCGTGGCGCGGGACAACGTGTCGGCCCTGCGGGCCTACGAGCGGGCGGGCTTCGCCGAGGTCGCCCGCTACCACTACCGGGTCGGCCCGGTTCCGCAGGTGTGAGACCTTCGACACCCCCTCCCGTCGCCCACCACCGCCCGTGGGGCCGCCCGGCGGTGGGGCGGGCTTCCCTCAACGGGCGCCTGCGGCGCGGTTTCCTTCTTCCGTCGCCCACCACCGCCCGTGGGGCCGCCCGGCGGTGGGGCGGGCTTCCCTCAACGGGCGCCTGCGGCGCGGTTTCCTTCTTCCGTCGCCCACCACCGCCCGTGGGGCCGCCCGGCGGTGGGGCGGGCTTCCCTCAACGGGCGCCTGCGGCGCGGTTTCCTTCTTCCGTCGCCCACCACCGCCCGTGGGGCCGCCCGGCGGTGGGGCGGGCTTCCCTCAACGGGCGCCTGCGGCGCGGTTTCCTTCTTCCGTCGCCCACCACCGCCCGTGGGGCCGCCCGGCGGTGGGGCGGGCCTCCCTCAACGGGCGCCCCCCGGGGGCACACACAGGCGACGGCGGCGACCCAGGGGCCGCCGCCGTCGTCAAGCCTGTTCAGTTGTGCCTTTCGCGTTTGTGGCTAACGCTCTTCGGAGCCCTTCGAGCTCTCGGTGAGCTTGTGGGTCTCGTCCTGGATGTCCGAGGCGATCTTGCGCAGGGAATCGTCGTGCTTGCGCATGTGGTGTGCGCAGAACAGAAGTTCGCCGCCGGAGTTCAGCAGCACCCGAACGTACGCCGGTGCACCACAGCGGTCGCAACGGTCAGCAGCCGTCAGCGGCTGGGTGGGGGCAAGGGTTCCAGTCACTTCGCCATCCTCAATACTCGGCGTTAGTCACCTCTGACAACATCTAACCCGACCCAGACGTTCCCAACCGGTCCCGCTGTACGCCGACAGCGGAATCGGTCGGATTGGTTGCTCGAAGGGGTGGTCTGGGGTCGAATCGGCGGGACGTCCGTTCTGGTTGTAGTTGTACCCCTCGTCTGGTGTCGGCATCCGCGGAAAACGGGAGTATCCAGGTCGCATCCACCGGAGGTGGTAGTGTCGCGCGGGGTGGGACCAGTCCCGAACCGCCGCCCCTGTCGGCGGACCCAGTTCCGAGCGAGCCCGGTGACGACGCCGGACACAGCGCGGGCGGACCACCGGAGACCGCCCTCACCCGGCGCGCGAAGGCCACGCGCCGCGCTCGTCCCCCATACGTCGGTGCGGCGCGGTACAAAGGGCCCACGCACCGCATCAGAGCCAAGCAGGCCCTCAAGACGCAGGAGATGTCCGAGTGACCGCCTTGACCGCAGCCGTCCACGACCCCGGGGACTACTCCGCCCGGCACCTGTCGGTCCTCGAAGGGCTCGAGGCGGTGCGCAAACGGCCGGGTATGTACATCGGGTCCACCGACAGCCGGGGCCTCACCCACTGCATGTGGGAGATCATCGACAACTCCGTCGACGAGGCCCTGGGCGGCTACTGCGGACGCATCGACGTCACGCTGCACACCGACGGATCGGTGTCGGTCAGCGACGACGGCCGCGGCATCCCGGTGGACGCCGAGCCCAAGTCCGGCCTGTCCGGCGTCGAGCTGGTCATGACCAAGCTCCACGCGGGCGGCAAGTTCGGCTCCGGGTCCTACACCGCCTCCGGCGGCCTGCACGGCGTCGGCGCCTCGGTCGTCAACGCCCTGTCGTCCAGGCTCGACGTGGAGATCGACCGCCAGGGCCGCACCCACGCCATCAGCTTCCGCCGGGGTATCCCCGGACGCTTCGCCGGGGCGGGACCCGACGCCGAGTTCACCCCGGTCTCCGGGCTCGAACAGGTCCGCAAGGTCGCGGCCAAGATCACCGGGACCCGCATCCGGTTCTGGCCGGACATGCAGATCTTCCTCAAGGACGCCGACATCGCCCGCGAGTCCCTCCTGGACCGGGCCCGCCAGACCGCGTTCCTGGTCCCGGGCCTGACGATCGCCGTGCGCGATGAGCGGGTCGAGGGAGAGACCGCCTTCGAGGAGGAGTTCCGCTTCGACGGCGGGATCAGCGAGTTCTGCACCTTCCTCGCACCCGACGAACAGATCAGCGACGTCCTGCGTATCCAGGGCAGCGGCAACTTCACCGAGACCGTGCCGGTCCTGGACGACGCCGGGCACATGGTGCCCGCCGACGTCGACCGCCGCCTGGACGTGGACGTGGCCCTGCGCTGGGGCACCGGCTACGACACCACCGTGCGCTCGTTCGTCAACGTCATCGCCACGCCCAAGGGCGGAACGCACTTCAACGGCTTCGAGCGCGCGCTGGTGCGGATCATCAACGACCAGCTGCGCACCACCAAGCTGCTCAAGGCCAACGACGACCCCGTCACCAAGGACGACACCCAGGAAGGGCTCACGGCGGTCGTCACCGTCCGCCTGCCCGAGCCGCAGTTCGAGGGGCAGACCAAGGAGATCCTCGGCACCTCGGCGGCGACCCGGATCGTCTCCCAGGTCGTCGGCAACGGGCTGCGCGAGTTCCTCACCTCCACCAAGAAGGCGGAGAAGGCCAAGGCCCGCCTGGTGCTGGAGAAGGTCGTGGGCGCCGCCAAGGCGCGCCTGGCCGCCCGCCAGCAGCGGGAGACCCAGCGGCGCAAGAACGCCCTGGAGAACTCCGCTCTGCCCGCCAAGCTCGTGGACTGCCGCAGTGAGGGCCTGGAGCACAGCGAGCTGTTCATCGTCGAGGGCGACTCGGCGCTGGGCACCGCCAAGCTGGCCCGCGACTCCGAGTTCCAGGCGCTGCTGCCGATCCGGGGCAAGATCCTCAACGTGCAGAAGTCGTCGGTCGCCGACATGCTCAAGAACGCCGAGTGCGCGGCCATCCTGCAGGTGATCGGCGCCGGCTCCGGCCGCACCTTCGACATCGACGCCGCCCGCTACGGCCGGATCATCCTCATGGCCGACGCGGACGTGGACGGCGCGCACATCCGGTGCCTGCTGCTCACGCTCATCTACCGGTACATGCGGCCCATGCTGGAGGCGGGCCGGGTGTTCGCGGCCGTGCCGCCGCTGCACCGGGTCGAGCTGACCAACGTCCGGCGCAAGCGCGGCGCCAAGCCGGAGGACCGCTACATCTACACCTACTCCGACGCCGAGCTCCAGCGCACGCTCCTGGACCTGGAGAAGCGCAAGCTCTCCTGGAAGGAGCCGATCCAGCGCTACAAGGGCCTGGGCGAGATGGACGCGGACCAGCTGGCCGAGACCACCATGGACCCGCGCTTCCGCACGCTGCGCCGTATCCAGGTGGAGCAGGCCGAGGAGGCCGCGAACGTGTTCAACCTGCTGATGGGCAACGAGGTGGCCCCGCGCCGCCGGTTCATCCAGGAGGGCGCCCAGGAGCTGGACGTGGCGCGCATCGACGCCTGACACCTCGCGTGCGGGCCCGGCCGGGACGTCCCGGCCGGGCCCGCACGCGTCAGGGGCTGGGCGGGTGCCACACGCCGTCGGCGAGCAGGCGGTCGATCGCGTCCCGGTAGGGGGTGGGGTCCAGCCCCCTGTCGGCCACCCAGGCGTCGTCGTAGTAGCTGTGCTGGTACCGTTCACCGCCGTCGCAGATGAGGGTGACCACGCTGCCCCTGCGGCCCTCGTCGAGCATCCTGGCGACGAGGTGCCACACACCCCACAGGTTCGTGCCGGTGGAGCCGCCGGCGGACAACCCGGTGCGGTCGGCCAGGTGGCGCATGGCGGCGATGCTCGCGGCGTCGGGCACCGGCATCATCAGGTCGATCACCGACGGCACGAAACTGGGCTCCATGCGGGGGCGGCCGATGCCCTCGATCCGGGAGGGCATGCCGGTGGCGTAGTCCGCGGCACCGGTGACCCAGCCCGGGAAGAACGCCGAGTTCTCCGGGTCCACGACCGCCAGCCTGGTCCCCAGACGGCGGTAGCGCAGGTACCGGCCGATGGTGGCGGAGGTGCCGCCGGTCCCCGCGCCCACGACGATCCAGTCGGGGCACGGGTAGCGCTCCATGCTCAGCTGCTCGAAGATCGACTCGGCGATGTTGTTGTTGCCGCGCCAGTCGGTGGCGCGCTCGGCGTAGGTGAACTGGTCCATGTAGTGGCCGCCGGTCTCGGCGGCCAGCCGCTCGGCCTCGGAGTACATCTCGGGCGGGGCGTCCACGAAGTGGCACCGGCCGCCGTGGCGCTCGATGAGGGCGATCTTCTCCGGGCTCGTCCGACGCGGCATCACCGCGATGAACTCCAGCCCGACGAGCTGCGCGAAGTAGGCCTCCGAGACGGCGGTGGACCCCGAACTGGCCTCCACGATGGTGGTGTCCTGGGTGATCCACCCGTTGGCCAGCCCGTACAGGAACAGCGACCGGGCCAGGCGGTGCTTGAGGCTGCCGGTGGGGTGCACCGACTCGTCCTTCAGGTACAGGTCGATGCCCCACTCCGGCGGCAGGGGGAAGACGTGCAGGTGCGTGTCGGCCGAGCGGTTGGCGTCGGCGACGACCTTGCGGACCGCTTCGTCGGCCCATGACCGTGCGCTGGCGCTGCACCGGTCCACCCAGACGTCGTCGGAGGGCTCGGGGCTGTCAGGTGATTCGGGTGGCATGTCCAGCAGCGTAGCCGCTCACCTGGGGCGCGGTCCCTCCCGGTCGCCCGCCCTAGGGCGTGTGTGACGGATGCTCGCCCTGCTGCGCGTCGCCCCAGCGGCACTCTCACTGCGTTCTCATCAGTCGACAGGGGAACCGCCCTGGCTCTTTCTTCGGCCTTGTGAGAGCACCACTGGATGCGCCGCTCGCGACGGGCAGCATCCACCAGACACGCCCTAGTCCAGGGAACCGCCCGACATCACCGCGTGCATGCGGCGGTACGTGGACGCCTCGTCGTGCCGGTTCTGCCGCTCCAGCGTGCGCGCCAGCGCGATGTGGGCCCAGTTGTCGACCGGGTCCAGCTCGATGATGCGGCGGAAGGTCCGTTCGGCCTTGTTGAGCTGCGCCGAATGGAAGTACGACAGGCCCAGGAGTTCCAGCAGGGAGCGGCTCTCGGGTTCGTCCTCGACGATGGGTTCGAGCGTGCGGGCGGCGTAGATGGGGTCGCCCAGCTCCAAGAACATGCGGGCCCGGTTGAAGGTTTCGTAGGTGCTCTCTTCCACGGTGCTCCTCTCGACGGCGCCGGCCGTCCCGGATCACAACGGCCATGGGGATGACCGCATTCCCAGAGGGACTGGGAGGGGCGGGTGCGGCCCGGCGTCGGGCCGCACCGCCGCCCTCACAGAAGAGATCCCCGATCACGGGAGCCACGACACCCGCCGGACCGGATCCGGTCCCGGAGGAGGACCCGCCGCCCCCGGGTCAGGCGTCCACCGGGGAGACACGACCGGTGTCGACGTCGTAGAGCGCGCCGGCCACCGGCAGCCCCGGGGGGAGCAGGGGGTGGTGGCGGATGCGCTCCAGGTCGTGCTTGAGCGCGCCCAGCTGGTCGCTGTCGGTGTGGAACTCCAGGCTGCGGGTGTCCACGCCGTGCTCCTCCTGGATGAGGTCGTGCACGACGTCGTCGTTGTCCACGGAGGCCATCTTGCAGCGCGTGTGCGGCAGGATCAGCACGCGGTCCACGCCGAGCAGGTACACGGCCAGGACCAGGGTGCGCAGGGTGTCGTCGGTGACGCGCGCGCCCGCGTTGCGCAGGATCTTGGCGTCCCCCGGCTTGAGGCCGAGCATGTCCAACGGCTCGATCCTGGAGTCCATGCAGGTCACCAGGGCCAAACCACGGGCGGCCACCGGCTTGAGACCGCCCAGGGAGAACTGGGCGGCGTAGTCGTCGTTGGCTGCGAAGACGTCCGCGAAGTCGTCGTGGCCGGGCGTGCTGTGCGCACTCATGGGTGGTCGCTCCCTTGTCCTTGGTCACGGGTGTGCCGTGCACATGGAACCAGGCCCGTGTGCACGGCACGTTTCGAGATGCTCAGGTACCCGATCCCGGAGCGGTGATACCGGAATCGGTCTGTCCGCTCCCCACTGTAGTAATCGCACGTGGGAGCGCGTCGCCCGACCCGTCCCGTCGCTCGCTCAGGTCCGGCAGGCGCACCGGCTTGCCGTCCGCGCGCGAGGCGCGCGCGGGGGCGCGGCCGACCCAGGCGAACAGCAGCGTGTCCTCGCCCTTGAGGAAGCGGTGGCAGCGCACGCCGCCGGTGGCACGGCCCTTGACCGGGTAGGCCTCGAACGGTGTGACCTTGGCCGAACCGGCCTGGGTGCCCTCCAACACGGTGGACTCACCGGCGACGGTGACCACCACCGAGTCCTCGGGCAGCGGGACCGCGCCGAACCACAGCACGTGCGCGTCCTCGGCCAGGCGGACGCCGGCCACGCCCCCGGCGGGACGGCCCTGCGGCCGCACGCCCGTGGCGGAGAAGCGCAGCAGCTGCGCCTCGGAGGTGACGAAGGCGAGGTCCTCCTCGCCGGTGGAGAGCTGGGTGACGCCGACGACCCGGTCGTCGTCCTTGAGCGTGATGACCTCGAAGTCGTCCTTGTTGGGCGGGTAGTCCGGGGCGACGCGCTTGACCACGCCGGCCCGGGTCCCGATGGCGAAACCGGCACCGGAGGGGTCCATCGCGACCACCGACACCACGCGCTCGTCCTCGTCGAGCTGGACGAACTCCGACACGTGCAGTCCCGCGGCCAGGGGCGGCTTCTCGGTCCCGTCGTCGGGCAGCTCCGGCAGTTCCACCACCGGGACGCGGATCATCCGGCCCAGGTCGGTGACCAGTCCGATGTCCGAGCGCGAGGTGGTGGGCACGGTCACCGTGACCGCGTCGTGCTTGGTCCGCAGGCCCTCGTACACGCGGGGTACGGTCGCGCCCTTGCTGCGGCCGATGTTGCCCTCGACGCCGAACACCACGTGGCAGGGCTGGTCGGCCATCTCCAGGGGGATGACCGCGCTGCGGGCGGCGCCGTCGCTCTCCCGCAGCTGGGTGCGGCGGGGGGTGGCGTACTCCTTGGAGACCTCGCCCAGCTCCTTGGAGACCACGCGGCGCAGCTTCTTGTCGGACTCCAGGATCGCGGTGAGCTCGTCGACCTCCTTGTTGAGCTTGTCGCGCTCGGTCTCCAGCTCCAGCCGGTCGTAGCGCGTCAGGCGGCGCAGCGGGGTGTCCAGGATGTAGCGCGCCTGGGTCTCGGAGAGGTCGAAGGCGCCCATGAGTGACTCGCGGGCGGCCGCGGTGTCGTCGGCCTCGCGGATGAGGGCGATCACGCGGTCGATGTTGAGCAGCGCGACCATGAGGCCGTCGACCAGGTGCAGGCGCTCCTGGCGCTTGGTGCGGCGGTGCTCGCTGCGCCGGCGGACCACGTCCAGGCGGTGGTTGACGTAGACCTCGAGGAGCTCGCGCAGGCCCAGCGTCTGGGGCTGGCCGTCGACGAGGGCGACGTTGTTGATGCCGAAGGACTCCTCCATCGGCGTGAGCCGGTAGAGCTCCTCCAGCACGGCCTCGGGGTTGAAGCCGTTCTTGAGCTCGATGACCAGGCGCAGTCCCTGGTTGCGGTCGGTGAGGTCCTTGAGGTCCGAGATGCCCTGGAGCTTCTTGGACTGCACCAGTTCCTTGATCCGGCTGACGACCTTCTCCGGCCCCACGTTGTAGGGGAGCTCGGTGACGACCAGGCCGGTGCGGCGGGCCGAGACCTTCGTGATGGAGACGGTGGCCCGTGTCTTGAAGGTGCCCCGGCCGCGCTGGTAGGCGTCGCGCACGCCGTCCAGGCCGACGATCGTGCCGCCGGTGGGCAGGTCGGGCCCGGGGACGAACTCGGTGAGCTCCTCCAGGGTGGCGTCGGGGTGCGCGATCAGGTGCCGCGCCGCCGCGATGACCTCGCCCAGGTTGTGGGGGGCCATGTTGGTGGCCATCCCGACCGCGATGCCGGAGGAGCCGTTGACCAGGAGGTTGGGGAAGGCCGCCGGCAGGACCTCCGGCTCGGTCTCCTGGCCGTCGTAGTTCGGCTTGAAGTCGACGACGTTCTCGTCGATCGACGAGACCAGGAGTTCGGCGGGGCGCTCGAGCCTGGCCTCCGTGTAGCGCATGGCCGCGGGGGCGTCGTCGCCGCCCAGTGACCCGAAGTTGCCGTGCCCGTCGACGAGGGGGACGCGCATCGCGAAGGACTGGCTCATCCGGACCAGGGCGTCGTAGATCGCGCTGTCGCCGTGGGGGTGCAGGCGTCCCATCACCTCCCCGACCACGCGGGCGCACTTGACGTGGCCGCGGTCGGGCCGCAGCCCCATCTCGTTCATCTGGTAGAGGATGCGCCGCTGGACCGGTTTCATACCGTCGCGCGCGTCGGGCAGCGCGCGTTGGTAGATGACCGAGTAGGCGTACTCCAAGAAGCTGCCGCGCATCTCCTCGGAGACGTCGATGTCGATGATCTTCTCGGCGAGATCCTCGGGGGGACGGGAAGTAGTACGGGCCATGTCCGTCATTGTGGCCTGTGCCAGGGACTGAATCGTACAGGGGCGCGTGTTCGGGCTGTGAGAGCTGTGTGACGGGACCTATTCGTGACCGTGTCGCGGGCGCGGCCCCCGCCCCCGGAAGGGGGAGGGAGCCGCGCCTTCGTCGCGGGGCCGGGCCGCTGGGACGCGTGGGCCGTGGCCCGGCCCCGGTGTCAGTCGGAGAAGGGGATCGTGACGGTGGCGCCGTCCTCGGACCCGGCCCGGACCGCCGAGGTGTCACTGCCCAGGGCGCTCCACAGCTCGACGCGCACGGACCCGCCGTCCATGTCGCCGAGGGCCCCCTCGCCGCCGGCCAGCCCCTGGTCGTGGGTGTACTGCTCCCAGCCGTCCAGGTCGTTGGTGGCGAAGTAGCGGTAGGTCTCCACGCGGTCGTCCGTGCCGTCGCCGTCCAGGTCGTAGGCCACACGGGCCTGGATCGCGTTGCCGACACCGGTGCCGGAGTCCACGGGCAGCGAGAAGGCGGTGGAGCCGCCCGTGTGGGAGCCGGTCAGCCCGTCGGCGGTGAGGACCACCCGGTCCTGCGGGGGCCGCCCGTCCTGGTTGGAGCCTCCGGCGGAGGCCACGGTGATCTGTCCGGCCGAGCCGTCCGGCGAGCCGGAGAGGCCGGTCGGGTTCAGGTGGAAGGTGCCGTCGCCCACGTTGCCGTCACCCGGGTCCCCGGGGTCGCCCGGGTCGCCTCCGCCGCCCTCACCCGTGGTGGAGGCGAGGGAACGGGGCTCGACGGACAGTTCGACGCCGTCGGAGAAGGTGACGGTGATCGGCTCGCCGCCGGGGTTGAACGCCGTGTGGGTGCGCTCGCCCCCGTCGTCGAAGACCGCGTAGTGCGCGGTGTCGGCGGTCACCGAGACGTCCACGGTGCCGACCTCGGCCAGGGTGGAGACCCACTGGTAGGTGTGCGGCTTCGACTCGCCCGCCTCGGGCTCGTAGTCCGTCCACTGCTGCTCGAAGTGCTCCAGCGCCCGGGGGCCGTCGGACAGGGCCAGGTGGGCCCAGTGGACGTCCCGCCAGATCTCCGGCTCGCGGCCGAGCCGGTCCACCAGCGACCGGTGCAGCCGCCCCGCGTGCTCGGGGTCGTGGCCGAGGTAGAGCGAGCCGGCGGTGATGGGCAGGTAGTTGATGCCGTAGTGCTCCTCCGCGCCGCCGTCCCACCAGATCCGGTAGTCGGCGCCGTCGCCCCACACCATGGCGGCGATGTCGTGCGTGTAGTCGTCGGGGAAGGCGTCCCCGCCGTGGTTCTGCCAGTACCGCGCCACGGTCGAGGCCTGGGTGGTGTGCAGGTACACGCCCAGGTCGCGGATCTGCCGGTCCCCGGTCAGGGAACCGAACAGCGCGGTGGCGGCGGCGAAGTGCATCCCCTCGGAGGAGGACTCCTGGTTGTTCCCGGCGGCGAACCCGGCGTGCCCGGAGGCCCAGCCGTGCCCGGCGTAGGGGGAGAAGGACCGCAGGCGCGGGAACATGTCGCTGTCGGGGTCGGTCTCGGCCACGTCGCGGATGAGCAGGCGGACCATGCCGCCCCAGGCGTCCTCGGCGGCCCAGGCGCTGTCGTAGCGGGCGACGACGGCCGCGGCGGAGACGAAGTAGCCGTAGTGGAAGTCGTGGTCGTTGAGCTCGGTCGCGGCGCCGAAGGAGTCCGGGTAGCCGAGCATGGTCCCCCACCGGTCGTCGTAGTGGAAGCCGCGGTCCCCGCCCGGGGACAGCCAGGCCTCCAGGCGAGCCTTGACCAGGGCCAGGAGTGCGTCCCGCGCCTCGGTGTGGCCGATCGAGTCGGCGATGGGGACGAGCTGGGCCAGCCTGCCCAGGGCCTTGCCGTCCCAGTAGGTGTCGCCGGGGGTGGGGAAGTGCTCCTCCTCGGCGAGGACCTCGTCGATGAGCGCGCGCATCCGGTCGTGGTCCGCGGAGTCCACGGTGGGCAGGCTGGGCAGGATGCCCTGGGTGGTGAGCTCCGTGGTGAAGGCCGCACCCTCCACGACCCGCATCTCGCCGCGCGGCGAGGCGTAGGCCAGGTCGGTGACGGGAGTGGTGGCCGCGCGCCACTGGTGCGGGTACAGGGCCGTCAGCGTGCCGTCCTCGGTGCCCTCGCGCGGCTCGGTCGTCAGCCGGTAGGTGCTGGTGAGCGTGGCGTCGGCCTCCGCGTACTCGTACTCCACACGGGAGTCGCTGACGAAGGAGTAGGCGTAGGGCGCGAAGGTGTCCAGATCGGACCGTGAGGGCAGCACCGCGACGGAGTAGTAGCCGTCGGCGCCGGTCGCGGCGGTGAAGGTGTCGCCCGAGCGGGTCCAGGCGGTGTCGGAGGGGGCGAAGAGGGCGTAGTGGCGCCCGTCGACGCTGGCGCCGACCACGGACCCGTCCTCGTGCCAGACGTCCGGGGGCGCGGAGAAGGAGACCCGGGCGTCGCCTCCGGCGGTGTCGGCGTAGGCGAAGGGCAGGCCCTGGCCGATGGTGACGTCCAGGGAGCGTCCGCCGCCCTCCCACCGGGACGTGACGGTCCAGTCGCCGCTGTCGGCGACACGGGTGTCGGGAGAGCTGAGGCCCTCCACGCCCATGGTCAGGTCCGCGGTGGCCGGGTACTCGTACTTGAGCCCGTCGCCGACGATGCGGTGGTCCTCGGGGTAGCCGACCTCCAGGCCCCCTTCGCGGGCGTGGAAGCCGAGGGGGTGGGCGAACAGGTTCTCGCCGTAGGGGTTGTCCGGGTAGCGCTGGAAGATCAGCGACGACCACCACTCGTTGGTGGGGGCGGGACCGTCGAACTCGGGCGTGACCTTGGGGGCGATCGGACTGCCGTTGAGGTCCGAGGCGCCCGGCGCTCCTGCGGGCAGGCCCTGTGTGTAGCCGCCGGAACCGACGGGGACCTCGTCGGCGGCGGCGGCGGGTGGCAGTGCCGTGGTGCCCGCGGCGCAGACCAGCGCGGCGACGGCCGCGAGGAGGCCGGCGCGCGCCGGAGGCCGCGCGGCGGGGGGACGGGAGGCTTGCATGCTGCTCCTTGGGGGGAGAGGCGCTTCGGTGGTGTCGCGGCGCCATGGTCTGGGAGCGCTCCCAGACCATGATCACTGTTAAGAGTGTTATCTATTTCACAGGGGCGGCGCAATCCGGGTAGGGGGAGGCGTTATCGACTCGTTGTCGATGGGTGGTGACTTTGGGTGCCCGGTTCCAGAAGCGGACCAGTGTGGACCACCGCCCGGAGCGCTCGGGCGCCTGGAAGACGGGGCCTTCGCGCCTTCCGGTATGCCCGCTCGTGCCCACACCGTCGCCCGCCACCACCCTCAACGGACGCCTGCGGCGCGGTATGTACTCACGGACCCACCTCCAGGCACTCCAGGACCCGTCGGCGCCCTCACCGCGCCCTTTCTTTGGGGCGGCTCTGGTACCAAGAGAGGCATGGCCTCCATCCCGCCTCTGCGCGAACGCGCCGAGCACCACCTGCGTGCCCTGGCCGGGGACTCCGCCCGGCTCCGTGACGACCAGTGGACCGCCATCCACGCACTGGTCGCCGAGCACCGCCGTGCCCTGGTCGTCCAGCGCACCGGTTGGGGCAAGTCCGCCGTCTACTTCGTGGCCACCGCGCTGCGCCGGGCCGAGGGCGCCGGGCCCACGGTCATCGTCTCCCCGCTGCTGGCCCTGATGCGCAACCAGATCGCCGCCGCCGAACGCGCGGGCATCCACGCGCGCACCATCAACAGCTCCAACACCACCGCCTGGGAGGCCACCTACGCCGACGTGGCCGCGGGCGAGGTGGACGTGCTGCTGGTCAGCCCGGAGCGCCTCAACAACCCGGAGTTCCGCGACCGCGTCCTTCCCCAGCTGGCCGCCGGCGCGGGCCTGGTCGTCATCGACGAGGCGCACTGCGTCTCCGACTGGGGGCACGACTTCCGCCCCGACTACCGGCGCATCCGTTCGCTCCTGCACGAGCTCCCCGACGGCATCCCGGTCCTGGCCACCACGGCCACCGCCAACGAGCGCGTCACCCGCGACGTCGCCGAACAGCTCCAGTCCGGCGGCGGGGAGACCCTGGTCCTGCGCGGGCCGCTGGAACGGGAGAGCCTGCGGCTGGCCGTCGCGGACCTGCCCGACCCCACCGCCCGGCTCAGCTGGCTGGCCGAGCAGCTGCCGCGGATCGAGGGCTCGGGCATCGTCTACACCCTCACCGTCAGCGCAGCGCTGGAGACCGCGCGCTTCCTCGGTGAACAGGGCATGGAGGTGCGCGCCTACACCGGACAGACCGACCCGGAGGAGCGCCGCGACGCCGAGGACGCCCTGCTGCAGAACCGCGTCAAGGCCCTGGTGGCCACCAGCGCGCTGGGCATGGGCTTCGACAAACCCGATCTGGGCTTCGTCGTGCACCTCGGTGCGCCGCAGTCGCCCATCTCCTACTACCAGCAGGTCGGCCGCGCGGGCCGCGGGGTGAGCCGGGCCGAGGCGATCCTGCTGCCGGGCCGGGAGGACACCCAGATCTGGGCGTACTTCGCGGGACTGTCCTTCCCGCCGGAGGCCACCGTGCGCCAGACGCTGGAGGTGCTGGACGCCGAGGGCGGCCCGCTGTCCACGGCCGCGCTGGAGACCCGCGTCGACCTGCGCCGTACCCGCCTGGAGCAGATGCTCAAGGTGCTGGACGTGGACGGCGCGGTCCAGCGGGTGCGCGGCGGCTGGAGGTCCACGGGGCGTCCGTGGTCCTACGACGCGGACCGGTACGCGGCCGTGTCCGAGGCCCGGGACCGCGAACAGCGCGCCATGCTCGACTACATCGCCACCGACACCTGCCGGATGGAGTTCCTCCGCCGGCAGTTGGACGACCCCCAGGCCGAGCCCTGCGGCCGCTGCGACGTGTGCACCGGTGAGTTCTGGCCCACCGAGGTCGACGCCGGCCGCCGCGAGGCCGCCGCCGCGCACCTGGACCGCCCCGGCACCCCCATCACTCCCCGGCGCCAGTGGCCGAGCGGGATGGACACGCTGGACGTTGCGCTCTCCGGCAAGATCAAGGAGGACCTGCGGGCGTCGGAGGGGCGCGCGCTGGCCCGCTTCACCGACGTGGGCTGGGGCAACGAGCTGCGCCGCCGCCTGGCCGAGGACGCACCGGACGAACCCGTCGACGAGCGCATGCTCCAGGCGGTGGTGCGGGTCCTGGCCACCTGGGGGTGGGAGCGCAGGCCCGTCGGTGTGGTGGCGATGCCGTCCACGACCCGGCCCAAGCTGATCACGGACCTGGCCGCACGGTTGGCCGAGCTCGGCCGCCTGGCACCCGTGGGCGCGCTGGACTACCGCGTCCCGCCGGGACCGCGGCGGCACAACAGCGCGATGCGCCTGGCCCAGGTGTACTCCGCGCTGACCGTCACCGATGAGCTGAGGGAGCGGCTGGTCGACCTCCAGGGCCGGACCCCGGGGCCGGTCCTGCTGGTCGACGACTACGCCGACACCGGTTGGAGCCTCACCGTGGGTACCGCCCTGCTGCGCAGAGCGGGTGCCCCGGAGGTGCTGCCGCTCACTCTGGCCACCAGCGGCGGCTGACCACGGGCGCTCCTCGTCGTGTGGAGGCGGCTGAGCCTGTGCCCACGCGTGTCGAGCCGCGCGACTCCACGGGTGGTGGGGTGGCCACCGGAGCCTCGGCTGCTTCTCCGTGCCCGCCGCGCTCTCCGAGCGGTGTGGCCGGTCCCGGGACACGGCAGGGACCCCGCACCGGGCGGGGTCCCTGCCGTGTCGAGGTCGTGGCGGCCCAGGGGAGGGCCCGGGCCCGTGCGGTCAGCGGAGGCGCTGGCCCCGGGGGGCTCCGCGGCCGGGGAGGGCCCGGGCCCGTGCGGTCAGCGGAGGCGCTGGCCCCGGGGGGCTCCGCGGCGCACCGGCTGGCCCTCGCCCAGGTCCGGGCGGGCGCCGGGCTGGTGCAGGGCGCGGGCGGCGAGGTGGTGTCCGCGGCCCAGCGCCTCTTTGGGGTGGCGGCCGGCCAGCCACGCGGGCAGGAAGCCCGCGATGAACGCGTCCCCGGCGCCGACGGACCCCGGACGCGGCTCCACCGGCTCGGCGGGAGCGGTCACGCAGTCCTCACGTGTCTTGGACGCCCACAGGCCGCCCTGGTCGCCGAGCTTGATCACGACGTTGGGGAACCAGGCGGTGAGTACCTTGGCGGCGGCCTCGGGCTCGTCCCGGCCGGTCAGCACGCGGGCCTGGTCGACGTTGGCGAACAGCAGGCGGGCGCCCTGCGTCCAGTCCAGGAAGTTCTCCGCGCCCGCGCGCTCCAGCGGGGCGTGGGAGCCGCCGTCCACCGAGATGGACATGCCGCTCTCGCGGGCCATCCGCAGCGCCACCCGGGCGGCGCGCCGGGAGTCGGCGTTGATCAGCGTGTAGCCGGACACGTGCAGGTGCCCGTCGGGGCCGAACACGTCGCGGGGCAGGTCCTCGGGCTGCAGACGGGAGTTCGCCCCCGGGTCGCTCAGCATCGTGCGGTCGCCCCGGTGGGTGATCATGACCACGCACGTCCCCGTGGGGCGCTCGGGGTCCATCACCATGCGTGAGTCCAGGCCGTAGCCCATGAGTTCCATCTCGCGGGTGCGCCCGGTGATGTCGGAGCCGCGGCGGCCCACGAACGTGGTCTCGATGCCCTCCACCGCCAACCACGACGCGATGTTCGCGCCCGACCCGCCGCCGTACATCGTCACCGACGCGGGGGTGTCGCTGCCGCGGGCCAGAGGGTGGAACGCGCGTGCGACGGCATCGGTCATCAGATCACCGATGACGACCACTCGAGTCATTTCGCCAACCACCGCCGAGGGTTGAGATCTTGCATGCCAGCACGACGTTAACAGGTGAAGCGTCAGCGGCGTGTAACGAACTGACAGCGCCATGGACACGCGCGACGTCGTTCCGGCGGGGCGCGGCCGACCCGTGTGCACCCGCCCGTAGAGCCGTGGTTCCCCTTCGAGGGGCCATCGTCGTCTAGTCTCGCAGTCGTGCAGTCCTACCCGAACCACTGGGAAGCCGACGTCGTCCTGACCGACGGAGGCACCGCGCACCTGCGCCCCATCACTCCCGACGACGCCGACCTGCTCCGAGAGTTCCACTCGCGGCTCTCCCCGGAGACGATCTACTACAGGTTCTTCGCGCCCTACCCCAAACTCTCCGACCGCGACGTCACACGGTTCACCTCGGTCGACTACGAGGACCGTGTCGCGCTGGTGGCCACCATCTCCGACTCGCTCGTGGCCGTGGTCCGCTACGACAAGGTCGCGCCGGAGGAGGCGGAGGTCGCCTTCGTCGTCGAGGACGGGCACCAGGGCCGCGGGCTCGCCTCCGTGCTCCTGGAGCACATCGGCGCGGCCGCGCGCGAACGCGGTGTACGCCGGTTCATCGCCGACGTCCTGCCGGAGAACCGCCGGATGATCAACGTCTTCCGCGAGGCCGGATACACCGCGCAGCAGACCTTCGACGAGGGCGTCATCCGGCTCACGCTGGACCTGCAGCCCACCGACGACTCCACCGAGGTCATGCGCGCCCGCGAACAGCGCGCGGAGTCGCGCTCCATCGCCCGCCTGCTCTTCCCGAGGTCGGTCGCGGTCATCGGCGCGAGCCGCACGGCGCACACCATCGGTCAGACCGCTCTGCGCAACCTGCTCACCGGCGAGTTCCAGGGGCCGGTCTACCCGGTGCACCCCGAGGCCAAGGCGGTCGTCGGCGTCCGTGCCTACCCCTCGGTGCTGGACATCCCCGACGAGGTCGACCTGGCCGTCGTCGCCGTGCGCGCCGAGGCGGTCGCCGAGGTCGTGGACCAGTGCGCGGAGAAGGGTGTGCACGGCCTGGTCGTGGTCAGTTCCGGTTTCGGCGAGATCGGCCCCGAGGGCCGCGCCCGCCAGGACGAGCTGGTGCGCACGGCGCGCGCCGCGGGCATGCGCGTGGTCGGACCCAACTGTCTGGGCATCGCCAACAGCGACCCCGCGGTGTCGCTGAACGCGACCCTGTCACCGGACCTGCCCCCGCGCGGACCCATCGGCTTCTTCTCCCAGTCGGGCGCTCTGGGCCGGGCCATCCTGCAACGCGTCGCCGAGCGAGGCATGGGCCTGTCCACGTTCGTCTCCGCGGGCAACCGCGCCGACGTGTCCGGCAACGACCTGGTCCAGTACTGGCAGGAGGATCCGGCCACCGAGGTGGTCCTGCAGTACCTGGAGTCCCTGGGCAACCCCCGCAAGTTCACCCGTCTGGCGCGGCGCCTGGCCAAGCAGAAGCCGGTCGTGGCGGTGCGCAGCGGCGGCTCGGCGCAGGCGACCCCGACCGGGCACGCCGCGGGCGGGCTGGCGCTGCCCGACTTCGCCGTCACCTCCCTCTTCCAGCAGGCGGGCGTGGTGCGGGTCGACGACATCACGCAGATGTTCGACGCCGCCCAGGTGTTCGCCTACCAGCCGCTGCCCGACGGGCCGAGGGTGGGCGTCATCGGCAACTCCGATTCCCTGGAGCTGCTGGTCAAGGACGCCGCGGTCCGGCAGGGCCTCAAGCCGCACGAGCCGGTCAACCTCGGTCCCCAGGCCACCGCGCAGGACTTCGACCGGGCGCTGGAGACGATGCTGTCGGCCGAGGACGTGCACTCGGTCGTGGTGGTCTTCGTCCCGGCGCTGCAGCCGATCGGCGACGACGTCGCCCGCGTGCTGCGCGCCCGGGCCAAGGACTCCGACAAGCCCATCGTCACCACCTACCTGGCACGCCAGGGGCTGCCCGAGGTGCTCCGCCAGGTCGGGGCCAACGGTGAGACGCTGCGCGGCTCGGTGCCGTCCTACCCCGCGCCCGAGGACGCCGTGCGCGCGCTCGCCCACGCCACCCGCTATGCCCAGTGGCGCAACCGCAAGCCGGGCCGACACCCCGAACTGCCCGACATCGACCGGGCCCGGGCCCGGGCCACCATCGGCCGCGCCCTGGCCAAGTCGCAGGGATCGGGACAGGACATCGCGTGGTTCGGCGGGGAGCGCCGCTACGACGAGGAGACGGCGGTCTCCAGCGAGGACGCCCGCGACCTCCTGGCCAGCTACGGCATCGCCGCCTACCCCGACCTGCCGGTGTCCTCGGCCGACGAGGCCGTGGTCGCGGCCGGTGAGCTGGGCTACCCGGTGGTCGTCAAGGCCGACGCCCCCGACCTGCGGGTGCGCGCCGGCGGCACGTTCGTGCGGGCCGACCTGCGCACCCCCGAGGACGTGCGCAGCGCCTACCTGTCCCTGCACGACAGGTTCGGCGCCGAGGCGGAGCTGGTCGTCCAGCGCATGGCCGCGCCCGGGGTGCCCACGGTCGTGCGCGCGGGCGACAACCAGTCCTTCGGCTCCGTGGTCTCCTTCGGCCTGGCCGACGTGACCGCCGAACTGCTGGACGACCGGGCCTTTCGCCTGGCGCCCCTGACGGACATGGACGCCGCGGACCTGATCCACGCCGTACGGGCCGCTCCACTGCTGTTCGGGCTGCCGGCCGGGGCCACCTCCCTGGCCGAGCAGCCCAACGTCGAGGCGTTGGAGGAGCTGCTCATCCGGGTCTCGCGCCTGGTGGAGGCCTTCCCCGAGATCGGCTACGTGGATCTGGACCCGGTTCTGGTCAACGCCACCGGCGCGCACGTGCTGGGAGCCCGCATGTGGCTGCGCGAGGCGCCCGAGGTCCGACCCGACGCGGGCCCCCGGCGACTGCGCGGGGTGACGTTCTGATCAGGAACTGGTCGACCCGTTTCACATCCCGGTCGCGAAGTGTCACGGGAAGGAGGCAGGATAGGGGTATGAGGAAAACACGTGCCGTGTCCACCGACTGGCGGCTGGAGATCGAACGGAGCGGCTACTACCCCGCGCTGGTCATCGACGCCGTCGCCACGGCTCTGGGAGACGAGACCGCCGAGGCGTTCATCGTTCACCACGAGGCGACCTTCGATCCGGCGATGGAGATGCGTCGGCACATCACGGTGATGGTGTTGACCGCGACGCGCCTGGTGGTGTGCCACACCGACGAGCATCCGCCCACCGAACCGGGCGGGGCCTCGCACGCCTCCACGACCACCGACTGCATCCAGCTCGGCAACATCCAGTCGGTGGCCCTGACCAGGGTCGTGCCGAACCCGGCCCAGTACACGCCGGGGAGCCTGCCCAGCGAGCTGGTGCTGAGCGTGAACCTGTCGGTCAACTGGGGCGCGGTCGCCAACATCGACCTCGAACCGGCCGCCTGTGCGGACGAGACCTGCGAACTCGACCACGGCTACACCGGGTCCATCACCGCCGAACCGCTCACGCTGCGCGTGAGCGAAGCCGCCGACGGTGCCGACGCCGTGTCGGCGATGCTGACCTTCGCCGACTCGCTGTCCACGGCGACGACCCGCCGCTGAGCCCGCCGAGCCCGACACCGGGGCCGGGGAGGACCCCTCCCCGGCCTCCGGTGTCTCCCGGCCCGGGGGATGGCGCCGTTCGTGTCCGCTCGTGTGACAGACGGTCATCCGTCCGTCACAGGGTCTTAACGAACCGGCCCCGCGCAACCGTGGTGCCTTAACAAGCCGCCCGTCTAAGGTTGAATCGGTTTTGTGTATACCGCCACGAACGAGGCGTACCCGGCCACAAGCCGGGTGCGTCGCGTGCCGCCGGTGCGCGCGCCCGGAACGAGCGCGCGAGCGCGCATTCAGCAGAAAGGTGTCAGCCTGCGATGACGCAGCACCCGTCCCCGCCCCCCTCCGGAGACCGGACACTGGTCCGTCTCGACGTCGACCGAGCCATCGCCACCGTCACACTCGACTCCCCGCACAACCGCAACGCGCTGTCGGCCCGGCTGCGCGCGGAGCTGTCCACGGCCCTGTCCGAGGCGATGGCCGACGACGAGGTGAGGGGTGTCGTCCTCACCGGCACCGGTCCGGTGTTCTGCGCCGGAGCGGACCTGAAGGAGGTCGGCGCCGCTCTGGAGGGACGGGACGTCGAGCCGGCACCCGAGCTGCCCGAGATCTTCGAGCAGATCATGGGCGCGCCCAAGCCGGTGATCGCGGTGCTCAACGGCGCGGCACGGGCGGGCGGGATCGGCCTGGTGGCCGCCGCCGACATCGCGCTCGCGCCCAAGAGCGCCACGTTCGCCTTCACCGAGGTGCGCATCGGGGTGGTCCCGGCGATCATCTCGGTGCCGGTGTCCGCCCGCATGCACTCGCGCCAGTTGAGCCGGTACTTCCTCACCGGTGAGCTGTTCGACGCTTCGGCCGCGGCCAAGGCGGGCCTCATCACGCAGGCCGTCCCGGACCGGGACATGGCGCACGCCCTCGACGCGGTGCTCCAGGGCCTGCGGGGGTCGGCGCCGCGCGCGCTCTCGCGGACCAAGGAACTCCTGGGCGAGCTGGGCGCCGGGGCCCTGGCCGCCCCGGACCGGCGCAAGGACGCGTTCACCAGGATGGGCGAGCTGTCGGCGGAGTTCTTCGCGGGGGAGGACGCGGCCGAGGGGCGCGCGTCGTTCTTCGAGAAGCGCCCCCCGCGCTGGACGCAGTAGTCGGCCACGCGCCCCGCCGACCCCGCCGCGCGGGGGCAGGTGGTCGTCGGACGCCCCGTGACCCGGGCGTCCGACGTGTGTGGCCCGGGTGCACGCGCTCCCCGTGTCGGGCCACAATGGTCTGGTGAGCTACTCCGGAGATACGAGGGTCGGCGGCCCTGCCGACCTGCGACAACTACCGCACCTGACGATCGCGAAGCTGGCCGTCGGCCCGATGGACAACAACGCCTACCTCCTCACCTGCAGAGCGACCGGCGATGCCGTGCTCATCGACGCGGCGGCCGAGGCCGACCGCGTCCTGGAGCTGATCGGGGAGAACGGCCTGACGCGGGTCGTCACCACCCACCGCCACCAGGACCACTGGCAGGCCCTCGCCGAGGTCGTCGGCCAGACCGGCGCCCGTACCGTCGCCCACCCCGACGACGGCGGCGAGCTGCCGGTCTCCGTGGACGAGCCGGTGGTCCACGGGGACACCGTTCCGGTCGGGGACTGCTCCCTCACCGTCATCCACCTTCGGGGACACACGCCCGGGTCGATCGCGCTGCGCTACGACGACCCCGAGGGCCGTACCCACCTGTTCACCGGCGACAGCCTCTTCCCGGGCGGTGTCGGCCGCACCGGTTCCGACGCCGACTTCCGCTCCCTGCTCGGGGACGTGGAGGAGCGCGTGTTCGGCCCGCTGCCCGACGACACCTGGATCTACCCCGGCCACGGCCGGGACACCACGCTCGGAGCCGAGCGCCCCAGCCTGGGCGAGTGGCGCGAGCGGGGCTGGTAACCCGCCCGCCGCCCGCGTGTCGGCGTTCAGGCGCCGAAGCAGCAGAAGCCGGACCGCCCGAGGTGGAGGGCCACCGCCTCGGGCACCGGTGTCCCCGCCACCAGCGCCCGGTGGAAGGCGCGCATGGCCGTGTCCGTCGCCGCGTCGTCGACCGGTACGGGACTGGCCACCACCGTGCGCGTACCGCGTGCCAGCAGCGCTCCCACGAACCCCGACGGCAGACCGGGCGCGGCGGCGAAGCCGCGTCCGCTCCAACAGGTCGACAGGGTGACCACGGCCGGTGCCGCGTGCGCTTCCCGCAGGTCGCAGGCGAGCAGGGGGCCCTGCGGCAGTGCCACGGACGCCAGGAGCGGAGCGTCGTCGGGAACGCGGCCGTGCGCGGCCAGGTGCACGAGGTCGGCGTGTGCGAACCCCGCCAGCACGTCCTCGGGGCGGGTCCACCCGCCGCTGAGGACCGTCGCCGAGGGGTGCAGGCCGGCGAGCGCGGCGACCTCGGTCCGGGCACCGGCGGGCTCGGTTCCGGCCACGAGCAGGACCCGGCGGGGCGTCGGCGCGGGGCCGGACCGTTCGGCCCAGAAACGGGCGGTGGGGACCAGCGAGAGCGTCCGTCCGCACAGCGCGGGAAGCATGCCCCAGGGAGGATCGCCCAGCGCGGGGTCGGCGGCCACGACCAGAGCTCGGTCGCCCACCAGCGACAGGACCGGCGCCAGGAGCGCGTGGACGGCGTCGCCCGCGGGCGCGGGCGCTCCGGGCGAGCGCGGTGCCTCGTGGGCGAAGCGGGCCAGGGCCCGCGCGGCCCGGCGGAACGGCCCCAGGGGCCGTGCCCGCACCCCCGCGGACGTCGTGACGAGCGCGACCAGGTCCCCCGCCGCCCGCACCAGGTGCACGAAGGCCCGGCCGTCCAGGTGCTCCACCAGTGCGGGGAGGACGGGCGCCGCGGTGCGGCGCGGACGCGCGGCCGCACCGGAGGTGTACAGGGCACGCCAGCGCTCGGACTCCCAGCGGCGTGCGCCTACACGGGGGTCGTTGCCCCGCGCCAGGGCGGCGCGGTAGCGCTCGGTCAGGGCGGTCAGGGCCGCCGAGCCGGGTGCGAGGGGGCCCGGGACCAGGGGCTCCGCCCAGGCCCGGCCCAGGTCCGCCCACTCCAGGGCGGTGGCCGCGTCGCCGTTCAGCAGCGCGTGCTCCAGTCCGGCCCGGACGACGTGGGGGTCCGCGGCGGCCGGGCCCGCCCAGGCTCCGGGGGCGGTGACCGGGCCCCGGACCAGGGACCGCAGAGCGCGGTGGGCGGCGCGGTCGGGGGCGGGGGCTCCGGGCGCGGCCAGGGGAGCTCGCAGCGCCAGGGCGTCCCCGGCCCGTTCCAGGATGGCCGCCGACCGTGCCGCGCCGAGGGCGCCCGGCCCGTCGGCGGGCCCGATCGCACCCGGCGTACCGGTAGCAACGACGGCTCCGGCAGGACTGGCCGTCACACGCGTCACGGCAGCTCCGGTGTCGCCGACCGCGCCGACCGCGCCGACCGCGCCGACCGCGCCGACCGCGCCGACCGCGCCGACCGTTCCGGACGCAGGATCCGTCCCGAGGGCTCCAACGCCGCCGCCGGTGGCGCCGTGTGCGGCGAGGGCGTCGGCGCCACCCATGGTCGCGGGCGCACCGATCGCCCCGGCGGGGCCGGTCGGGTGGGCGGCTCGGGCGGCGCGGTGGGCCATGTGCTCCAGGCGGACGGCGAGGCGGTGCCAGAGCGAGCCCGCGCCGTTCGATCGCCGGACGCGCCGGATGAGTTCGACCGCGCGGGTCGGCGATCCGTCGAGCAGACGCAGTTTCGCCTCGACCAGCAGGGTGGCGGGTGCCGCCGCACCGTCGTCGCTCCACGATCCCTCGTGCAGGGCGGTCGCGGCCTCCTCCACCAGGCCCTCGGCCAGCAGTGCCTCGGCGAGGTCGACGTGCAGGGCGTCCCGGCGGTCGGCGGGCAGGCGGTGGCGCAGGTCGAGGAAGGTCCCGATGGCCGACACGGCGTCGCCGCGGTGCAGCGCCAGGCAGCCCTGGTTCTGCCGGACGACCAGGTCCATGAGCGGCAGGCGTCGCTCCTGGGCCAGGGCGCGCGCCTCGCTCAGGTGGTCGTCGGCCGGTCCGTAGTGCCCGCACAGGGTCTGGGCCAGGCCGAGGTTGGCCAGCACGCCGGGCACGACCGGGGCCGACGCGGCGACGGGGTGGCCGCGGAGCCGGGCACGCGCGTCGGTGAGCAGTGAGACGGTCTCCTCGAACCGGCCGTACTGGGCGAGTCGGACGCCGCGGATCACCCGGCGCATCAGGACGTGTCCCGATCCCGTGTCGGGGCCGGGACGTGCGGAGCGGTGGACGGGGCGCCCGCGGGTGCGGGGCGCCGGGGAGCCGGGCTGGGGGGTGGGTGGCACGTCCGGCGGCCTTTCGGAGGTGGGTCGGTCCTCGGCGGGCTCCGGTGGGCGCTCCGCGCCTGGGAGCGGCTCCCACCGGCCAGATCCCAGTGAACAGCAGTGACCGGGGCCGGCGGCAGCGTCGAGCACGGATTCGGGTCCGATCCGTGGGCACGAAGCGGGGCGAAACCCGGCAAAGCCGGGTGGGCGCGACCGGGTTCGGGGAGGACCCGAATACGCGATGGGCACAGCCGCATCTGTGACTCGGACGGATCAGACCGTGAACCACGCAGTGATGACCGGGGCGCGGCCCGGTCGGCGCACCTCCAGGCTGAGCGGGCCCCGGCCGAGGCCCGTGACCACGAAGCGCCCGTCGGGCCCCACGCGCACGCCGAACGAGCGGCCGGGCCGCCGCACCCGCAGGTCGGCCTCGTCCACGTGGCCGGTCAGCTGGCCGTGCACGCTGCGGGCCGCCGCACCCTCCGGGCCGCGCGCGGGCGCGAGGACGCGCACGGCCAGCCCGAGGTCGTCGTGTTCGAAGCGCAGGGACGCCGTGACCGGCTCGTCGTCCGCGCGGGGCACGGCGGCCCGGGCAGGAGCGTGCTCGGTGAGACCGGCCAGGTCGGCACCGTCGTCGCGGCGGTCGAAGGCCGCCAGGGCGGCGGCTCTGCCGTCGGTGTCCCTCGGGGAGTCGGTGCGGTCCTTCACTCGGTGCCCTTCATGATGCGGCGGAGGCTGCGGATGATCCGGCGCCGGTGGTTGGCGGCGGCCCGCGGACCGGCGCCGTGGACCCAGGCCGGTGCGGGCGTCTCGTCCAGGTAGTGCAGGACGGCGACCCGGTCGCGGGTGTCGGTGAGTCGGCGGATCGCGCGGTGGAGTTCCTCGTGCCTCTCGCGTTCCAGGTAGGCGGACTCGGGGTCCGGGCCGTCCGCCGGCGCCAGGTCGGCCAGCAGGTGCGGGTCGACGGTCCGCTGCCGCAGCGCGTGGCGGCGCTGGCGGCCACAGGCGTCGTTGGTGACCCGGCGCAGCCAGGCCCGGAGCCGGTCCGGGGCGCGCAGTCGCGTCAGGTGCTGGTTGAGGGTGAGCCAGACGTTCTGCACCGCGTCCTCCCGGTCCGGGACGGAGAGGCGGTAGGAGCGCGCGATCGCGTTCACGAGCGGTAGGTGGCGGTCGACGATGAGTTCCCAGGCGCGGGCGTCACCCGCGCACGCGCGCCGGACGAGTTCGGCGTCACCGGGTTCGGGGCCATCAGAATGCGGGCCGGTTGTGGCCGAAATCGGCAAGAGATCGGGCGATTGATGCCCGTTTTGAGAAGGAAGTACGGTTTCTGGGGAGGGGATGACCGTGTGGATGGTCTCGTGTGACTGGTCTGGCAATCCCGCCCCCACTATGATCGGACTCCCTGTCCGTTCTGGGGCTCACGCTAGTCTCTGGGGGTTCCGGTTACGGGGGGAACGCTGCAAAATACCAGCGTGAACGATGATTCCCGGGGTGTCCTTGGGGCACAATGGGGCAAAAGGTATCCAGGCGGGTATGCAACCTTCTCGTGATACGAGGGCGTCGGGGAAGCGCACTCGTTCGTATCAGGAGGTTCGGTGTCCGCACGTGGCGTCTTGTACGTCCACTCCGCGCCCGCGGCGCTGTGCCCACATGTCGAGTGGGCGGTCGCGGGCGTCGTTGGAGTACCCGTGAAACTCGATTGGGTCGCTCAGCCGGCGGCACCGGGCCATCACCGTGCCGAACTGAACTGGCAGGGCAGGCCCGGAACCTCCGGGGAGATGGCCTCGGCGCTGAACTCGTGGCAGCGCCTGCGCTTCGAGGTGACCGAGGAGGGATCGCCCGGATTCGACGGTGTGCGCTACAGCTACACCCCGGCCCTGGGCATGTTCACCGCCGTCACCAGTGCGGCCGGCGAGGTCCTGGTCCCCGAGGCACGCCTGCGCCGCGCCATGGAGGAGTCGGCCGCGGGCGGCACCGACCTGGCCGAGGAGATCCACCGACTCACGGGGCGCCGCTGGGACGAGGAGCTCGAACCGTTCCGCTACGCGGGTGACGGCGCGCCCGTGCGGTGGCTGCACGCCGTGGGCTGACCCACGCCCGCGGCGCTCCTCCGGGCGCTGGGCCGACCCCGGCCCGCGGTGGCCTCGTCGGGAGCGGCCACGCGCGTGGCCGCGCTCACGCGGACCGGAGCGCTCACCCGGGCGGGGGCTCGCCCTCGCTCGGCCAGATCGCCGAGGCCAGCAGGACCGCCGCCCAGATGCCCAGGGGGACCAGCGGCCAGTACGGCACCAGCTCCCCGCTCATCACGCTGACCACGCCCCACACGGTGGTCAGGACCACCGCGATCCCCGACCACCAGCGCCACTCGTCCGTCCACTCGCTCCAGGACACCGCGATCGCGGGCGCCTGCCACCGCGGCCCGGGGTCGTCCGCCGCTGCGGACGGCTCGGGGACGGGTACGGGGGTGCGCACGGGACGGGCCGGCAGGTCGTCGGTCAGGACCTCCAGATCGCCGACGAAGACCGATCGCAGGGCGAGGCCGACCCGCAGCTCGTACTCGTCGTGCTTCAACCGACCCTCCACGAAGGCCGTGGCCAGGTGCTCCAGGGTCGCCTCGCGTTCGGCGTCCGAGGCGCGTACGCGGTGCAGCGGCAGACGTCCGTCGTTCACGTCCCCACCCCCAAGGCGGCGTCGGTGACCACACGCTACGCCTCACACCACGCGCACGGAAGGGGAACGCGAAACCCGTCGCGCGGCGGTCAGCCTGCCAGCCAGCGGGCCACCGTCCGACCGGTCGCCGGGTCGGCCGCGCCCACCAGACCCGTGTGCTCGTAACCGTCCCGGTACCCGAATCCCGTGCCGTCCAACCGGGTGAGCCGGCCTCCCGCCTCCTCCAGGACGAGCCCGGGGGCGGCCACGTCCCAGTCGCGTACGGGCACGTCCTTGACGAACAGGTGCGCCGAGCCCTCGGCGATCAGGCAGAGCTTGAGGGAGATGCTCCCGCTCTCCAGGTACTCGCCGTAGCCGAAGTGCTCGTACACGCGCCGGGCGATCCCGTCCGGCGCGGGCGTGTTGTCGGTGAGCACGCCCCGCCCGGGCGGGGCCGCCTCGCACACCGGGAGCGCCATCCCGTTCCTGCGCGCGCCCTGTCCGCGCACCGCCGTGTACAGGGTGCCGCTCTCCGGGGCGAAGACCGCCGCCACCTCCGGCCGCCCGCCGATGACCAGTGCGGCCTGGGTCACGTAGCCGGGGAAGCCGTGCACGTAGCTGGCCGTGCCGTCGATGGGGTCGATCAGCCAGTACCGCGTGGGCCGCTCCCGCGTCAACGACCCGGCGTCCTCCTCGCTGATCACGGGGATGTGCCCGTCGATCGCGGCCAACCGCTCCGACAGTGCCCGGTGGGCCATCGCGTCCGCCCGTGCCTTGAACTGGCTGCCCTCCCAGACGCCGCTGCGCGCGCCGGCGCTGGGCCGCCACTCGCGCAGCAGGCCGCCGACCTCGATGACCGCCTCGGCCACCGCGTCACGCAGGGGGTGCGCGCGGCTCATTGGACACGCACCGCGACACCGGACGCCGGATCCGTGGAGCCGACCGGCTCGCCGGGGTCCTTGCCCCGCGTGGCCAGCGGTACCGCCGGGGCGGGGGTGAGTCCGTGGGAGGTGAACTCCTCCTCGCTGATGAACTCGTCGGCCCACCGCCGCACCATCGCCACGCCCTCGCGCCAGGCGTCGGTGAGGCGGGGGCCGTCGGCCACCGCCTGCCGGAGCAGCCCGGCCACCTCGTCGACTCCGGCCGCCACGGTCAGTGCGGCGGTGGAGGAGAAACGCGGGTTGATCTCGAAGACGCGCGGACGACCCTCCGCGTCCAGGCACAGCTGCACGTTGAAGGGCCCGTCGGCGCGCAGCGCCGACTGCACAGCGCGGCAGGTGTGCTCGACCTCCGCATGGCGCCGGGTCACGGCGTACTTGGTGACGCCCTGCTTGAGCAGGACCTCCTTGGGGACCACGGTCTGGACCCGGCCGTCCCGCCAGACGACGACCGAGACCGTGAACTCCGGTCCGGTGACGCGTTCCTGGACGATCAGTTCGTCGGTGGGGTAGCCGCTCGCTGCCACCGCGGCGGGCACGTCCGCCAGGTGTGCGGCGAACTGGACGCCGCGGCTGCCGCGCCCGCTGCGCGGCTTGACCACGAACCCGCCGGTGTCCTCGGCCACGAGGTCGGCCGGTGGGGGCTCCGTGGCCCGCCAGGTCCGAGGGGTCCCGATCCCCGCGGCGTCCAGCTCGCGCATGAGGACGTACTTGTCCAGACAGGAGGCGACGAAGCCCGGCCGGGGGAGCATGACGCTCAGTCCGTCCCGGGCCAGATCGCCCACCGGCACCAGTTCCTCGTCCACCAGCGGGACGATCGCGACGGCGCCCTCGCTCGCGCACAGGGCGCGCATCCGGGGTGCGAACGCCTCGCTGTCACCGGCGGGCACGAGGTACCCGCGGTCCGCGAGGTACAGGCCGGGGGCGGCGGGGTCGATGTCCGTGGCCACGACACGGAATCCCTGCTCGCGCAGGTGCAGGATGATGCCGGGGGTAGGAGCCGAACCCGCCGTCGTCACCACTACGGTCGGTTTCCTCGCAGGCTGATGTGACACCAGTGAACCCTTCCAGACGGGGGAGCGGGCCGGTTCGGTCGTATGGACCGAGCCTAGACGCCGATGCGCCGCCACGCTGGGTCTTGGCCGATTCCGGCTGCCCGGTGAACCGGATGGTGGTGCCACGCGTGGGGTTCGGGCCTGCGCTCGTGCCTCGCTCTGGATGGCCGACCCGACGGGGCGGGCAGGACTGGAGGGGGCGGCCCCCGGGGCGGGCGCCCCAGGGGCCGGAACGGCTACTTCTGCTCGTGCAGGCCGGTGATGACGGCGCGGCCCAGCGCGTGCTGGAACAGGTTGAAGCCCAGGAAGGCCGGGCTCGCCGAGGCGTCGATGCCCAGGCTGGGGACGTCGACGGCGTGCACCGCGAACATGTAGCGGTGCGGGCCGTGCCCGGGCGGCGGGGCGGCGCCGACGTAGCGGTGGCCCCCGGCGTCGTTGCGCAGAGTGACGGCGGACGCGGGCAGGCCGGAACCGTCGCCGGCGCCCGACGGCAGCGAGGTCACGTCCGCGGGGATGTCGGCCACCGCCCAGTGCCAGAACCCGCTGGCGGTCGGGGCGTCCGGGTCGAAGCAGGTGACCGCGAAGCTGCGCGTGCCCTCGGGGAAGCCCGACCAGGACAGCTGCGGGGAGACGTCCTGGCCGCCGGCGCCCATGATCCCGCTGACCTGGGGGGTGGGAAGGGCCTGGCCGTCGGTCAGGTCGTCGCTGGTCACGGTGAACGACGCGACCTCGGGCAGGAAGTCGTAGGGGGAGGGTGGCGTGGCCACGGAAGGGCCCTCCTTCGTGTGTCGGATGTGCACTGCCCTACGAACATATGCCGCTGTGGCCCCGTGTGTCTCGCAGGCACGGCCCGGATCGGGACGCACCCGTGGGCACGGAGAGGCCGGGACGGTACGGTCGTGCCGACAGCGAACACGAACCGGATTCGGTATCCGGGCCGACGACAGGAGCCGACATGACCACGCGCTGGGGTATCACCATCCCGCTGGACGGCGTTCCGCTCTCCGAACAGAGGCCGCTCATCGAGAGCCTTCCCGATCTCGGCTACACCGACGCCTGGTCGGCCGAGGCCAACGGGACCGACGCCTTCACCCCGCTCGCCCTGGCCAGTGTGTGGGCGCCGAGCCTGCGCCTGGGCACCGCGATCGTCCCCGTCTACACGCGGGGGCCCGCGACCCTGGCGATGTGCGCGGCCACCCTGGCCGCCGCCGCCCCGGGCCGCTTCAGCCTGGGTGTGGGCACCTCGTCCAACGTCATCGTCGAGCGCTGGAACTCCATCCCCTTCGAGGAACCCTTCAAGCGCACGCGCGACACGGTGCGCTTCCTGCGCGAGGCGCTCACCGGGGCCAAGGTCAAGGCCGACTACGACACCTTCTCCGTGCAGGGCTTCACCCTCGGGGCCGTGCCCGAGCAGGCCCCGCCGCTGTTCGTGGCGGCGCTGCGCCCGGGCATGCTGCGCCTGGCCGGGCGCGAGGGGGACGGCGCGATCATCAACTGGCTCTCCTCCGAGGACGTGCGCACGGTCGCGCCCATCGTCCGCGAGTTCGGCGAGGACAAGGAGATCGTGGCGCGCATCTTCGCCCTGCCCGACACCGACGCGGAGACGGCCCGGGGGATCGGCCGGTGGGCGATCTCGGCCTACATGAACGTGCCCGTCTACCGGGCCTTCCACGAGTGGCTGGGCCGGGACGAGCTGACCCCGATGTGGAAGGCCTGGGACGAGGGCGACCGCAAGGGCGCGGTCGCGGCGATCCCGGACTCGGTGGTCGACGACCTGATCATTCACGGCCCCGCCGAGTACTGCCGCGAGCGGATCCGCGCCTACGCGGAGGCGGGGGTGACCACGCCCGTGCTCGCCCCGCTGCCGCGGCCCGGACAGAACCCCGCCGACGTCGTGCGCGCGCTGGCACCGAAGGGCTGATCCGTCCCGGGCGGCCCCGGATCGTTGCGCACCCAACATCCCGACCGTCCGGTATGTGCCGTCGAGTCGTGGCGGCCCCGGCCCCGCGACGGGGCCAGGGCCGCCGGGCGTCAGGGCTTGTGGGCCACGGCGCCGTACTCGTCCATCGCGCGCGGTGCGCCGATCCGGCCCTCGTCGGGCCGCCACAGGGTGATGGAGACCACGCCCGGGTCCACGGGTTCGAGCCCGTCCAGGAACCGCGCGAACTGCTCGGGCGTGCGCAGCGAGATCGGGGCGGAGGAGGCCGCGTTCCACTGCCGGACCGCCTCGTCCATGGCCTCGCCCGTCACGGCGTTCGTGGCGTGCGTGACCACCAGGTGGCTGCCCCGTGGCAGCGCGCCCATGAGCCGGGCGACGATCCCGTAGGCGGAGTCGTCGGGGATGTGGAAGAGCACCCCCAACAGGATCAGGGCCACCGGCCGGTCGAAGTCCAGGGTCCGGCGCGCCTCGCGCAGGATGGTGTCCGGGTCGCGCAGGTCGGCGTCGACGTAGTCGGTCCGGCCCTCGGGTGTGCTGGTCAGCAGAGCCCTGGCGTGGGTGAGCACCAGAGGGTCGTTGTCGACGTAGACGATCCGGGAGTCCGGCGCCGCCGCCTGGGCGACCTCGTGGGTGTTGTTCGCGGTCGGCAGCCCCGTGCCCACGTCCAGGAACTGGCGGATGCCGCGTTCGGCGGCCAGGTAGTGGACCGTGCGGCGCAGGAAGGCCCGGTTCTGTACGGCCATCTCGCCGATCATCGGCAGGACGGAGAGGATCTGCTCGCCCATGGCGCGGTCGGCGGGGTAGTGGTCCTTCCCGCCCAGCCAGTAGTCGTAGACGCGGGCGGAGTGGGGCTCGCCCGTGTCGAGGAGGCGGTCGAGCTCGGAGGGGTCCTGGGGAGTCGTCGGCATGATCGCCTCTCTGGAGGGATGAGGGGGCACCAGCATAGGGGGCGGGAATCCCCCCAGTGGCAGGGGTTCCGGCTCCGACCGGCGGTTCCTGGTCGAGAATCCGCGGAACGCGCTAGAGCGGGCGCAGCCGGTCCGCCGCCGCCGCGCGCAGCCCTGACGTGAGCCCGTCCAGCAGCGGCGAGCGCAGGTTCCACCGCTGCCAGTACAGCCGGACGTCGACGGGGCGTTGCGGGGCCAGGCTGACCAGCGCGCCCCGTTCGATCTCGGCCAGGCACTGCTCCTCGGGGACCATGCCCCACCCGAAGCCCAACAGGATGGTCTTGGCGAAGTCCGACGAGGCCGGGATGTAGTGCCGGGGCGCCTGTGGCTCCCTGCCGGTGACCGAGCGCACGAAGGTGTTCTGCAGATCGTCCTTGCGGTCGAAGTTGACGACGGGCGCGCGGTCCAGGTGTGCCAGGCCGGCCCGGCCGCCCATGTGCCTGTCGGCGAAGCCGGGGCTGCACACCGCGAGGTAGCGCATGGTGCCCAGGCCCTCGACCACGCACCCCTGTACGGCCTCCGGCGTGGACGTGACCGCCGCCATCACCGTCCCCGAGCGCAGCAGGGACGTGGTGTGCTCCTCGTCCTCGCGGTGGATCTCGTAGACCGCGCCGAGGTCGTCGGGCAGCTCCGCCAACGCCTCCAGGAACCAGGTCGAGAGGCTGTCGGCGTTGACCGCGAGCGGGAGCGCGACCCGCCCGCCGTCGCCGTCCCCGCGCCGGAGCTCGGCCGCGGCGTCCTCGTCGAGCAGCAGTACCTGGCGCGCCAGGCGCAGCACCACGTCCCCGGCCGCGGTGGGGACGACGGGATTGGTGCGCTGGACCAGCACCTTGCCGGCGGACTGCTCCATCGTGCGGATCCGCTGGGAGACCGCCGAGGCGGTCACGTGCAGGCGCCGCGCGGCGGCGTCGAAGGTCCCCTCGTCCACGAGGGCGGTCAGTGTGCGCAGGTGGTCGAACTGGAAGGCCATATTAAGCCCTGCTTCATAGATCTTAGAAACTTTAGCTTTACTGTAAATGCTGCCGCTCCTAGTGTTCTGGGCGTGAACGACTCCCTCCTGCCCGCGCTGCTCGGCCTCGGAACGGGCCTCGCCCTCATCGTGGCCATCGGCTCCCAGAACGCCTTCCTGCTCCGCCTGGGCATCGACGGCCGCCCGCGCACCGTCCTGGCGGTGGTGATGGTCTGCGCACTGTCCGACGCGGTGCTGATCGGGGCGGGTGTGCTGGGGGTCGGCGCGGTCATCGAGGCGGCGCCCGCCGCCGTGACCGCGGTCCGGTTCCTGGGCGCCGGCTTCCTCGTCGTCTACGGACTGTTCGCCGCGCAGCGCGCGCTGCGGCCGGGGAGCATGACCGTCGAGGGCGGCGGCCAGGGGATCGGCACCAAGGCGGCCGTCGCCACCGCCGTCGCCCTGACCTGGCTCAACCCGCACGTGTACCTGGACACCGTGGTCTTCCTCGGCTCCGTGGCCAACCAGCAGGACGGCGACGCGCGCTGGTGGTGGGTGCGGGGCGCCGTGACGGCGAGCTTCCTGTGGTTCTTCGCCCTGGGCTTCGGAGCGCGTCTGCTGCGCCCGCTGTTCGCGCGTCCCGGCGCCTGGCGGGTTCTGGACGCGTGCATCGCCGCCGTCATGCTGGGCCTGGGCGCGCGCCTGGCGCTCGGCCGCTGAGCCCCGGCTACGCCGTGCGGCGTCCCCGGACGCGACCGCGGGCGTAGACGGGGGAGCGCGCGGGGCCGCGCTGGTCAGCAGCCTGGTCACGGGCACGGTCGTCGGCGCGCTGAGCGGCCTGGCCGCCCTGGCCCTGGACCGGGCCGCCCGGCCCGGGACCAGCGTTCAGGGCCGCTGCCCGGGGACCTCCTCCACCGGGCCCACGGTGACCGTGTCGGACTCGGCACGGGACACGCACGGCATGACGAACGAGGCGCGCTCGTCCTCGGACAGGTACAGGTCCCGGTGCTGGGCGGTCCCCGACACCAGGCGCAGCCGGCAGGTGCCGCAGGTTCCGCTGCGGCACGAGCTGGGGACGTCGGCGCCCTGGGCGCGCAGCGCGTCGAGCAGGGTCTCTCCGGCGCCCACCTCCACGGTCCGCCCGGTCGGAGCCCACGTGGCGCGGAACGGACGGGCGTTCCTCGTGGCGTCCACGCCGGCGAAGTCCTCGAAGTGGATCCGGCTCGGGCGCCAGTGCATCGTCAGGGCCCGGACCTCCTCCATGAGCGGACGCGAACCGCAGCAGTACACCCGGGCGCCGTCGTCCGGCTCGGCCAGGTACGGCCACAGGTCCAGGCGCCCGGCCGCCGCGCTGTGGTGCAGCACGACCTGGTCGGCCAGCTCCGGGGAACCCAGCTCGGAGAGGTAGGCGGTCTCCTCCTCGGTGCGGGTCAGGTAGAGCAGCCGAACGGACCCGCCCTCGGCCCGCAGGCGGTGGAACATGGCGCGCATCGGCGTGATCCCGATACCGCCCGCGATCAGCAGGTGGCGCTTGGCCGGGAGCAGCGCGAAGTCGTTGCGGGGCGCACTGACGGTGAGCGTGTCGCCCACCGCGGTGCCGTCCACCAGGGCGACCGACCCGCCGCGTCCGGCGGGGTCGCGGGCGACGCTGATGGCGTAGACGTGCTCGTCGCCGTCGGTCAGTGAGTAGCTCCGGACGGTGCCGCCGGGCCCGCGGACGTTGACGTGCGCGCCGGGCGTGAACGGCGGCAGCGCGCCGCCGTCGGCCGGGCACAGCTCGAAACGGCAGATCGACGGCGTGAGCATCTCCTTGGCGCGGATCCGCACGGCCAGGTCGGTTCGGCTCATCGCGACTCCTCCGGAATCGTCACGGTGTCTCCGGGCCGGATGGTGCCGCCCGCCACGACCTCGGCGTACACGCCCATCTCCGAGTGCCCGTACTCGGCCATCAGCAGGCGGGGGACGCTCAGGTCGCGCCGGGCGTGCGCCGGGTCGACCTCGGTGGCCGCGCAGCGCTTGGTGCGCAGGACGCCGCGCAGCCGGACCCCGCCGACCGTGAACTCCCGGCCGACCAGGTCGCGCTCGGCGAACGGTGCCAGGCCGTCCACGTACAGGTTCGCGCGGAACCGCCGGGGGTCGACCTCGGCGCCGACGCGCTCGCCCAGGTCGCGCACCGAGGCCAGGTTGATCAGCGACACCGCGTTCATCATCGCGTCGGAGGACACCGACACGTCGGTGAACCGGCGCCCCTCCTCCCGGGCCAGCACCGGCCGGGTCCCCTCGGGCAGGTCCAGGACACGGGCGAAGAACGCCGTGGCGTCGGCCACCCCCTCCGGCTCGCCCAGGTCCGCGGCCAGCACCTCGTGGCCGCGCACGCTCACCCGCAGCACCCCGGTCGCGGTGTCCAGCCGGGTCTCCAGACCCGCCAGCCGCTCGTCGACGGCCAGCATGTAGAAGCGGTCCTTGGGCAGGGGTGTGCGCAGGCCCGGCGTGTACCCGCCCTCCGGGCGGGCCAGCGCGAGGACGCGGTCGTGGGGGAACCCGTGTCCGGCCGTCAGCACGACCTCGTCCAGGGGCTGCGCGCTCAGTCCCTTGACGGGATGGACGTCCAGTCCGGTGACGTGTCCGGGCACCGTGCCTCCTCGGGCTGCCGTTCGACCGGTGGGGTGTCCAAAGCGCCCACCGCGGGGATCGAGCCTACCGAGGCCGCGGGCGGCCCCTCCCGCGCGGGGTGGGGACCGGGGTGCGCGGCCGACCGCGGACCCCGGCCCCGCCGACGGGGCGGGCCGCTACCAGCTGGACTTGGTCACACCCGGCAGCTCGCCGCGGTGCGCCATCTCCCGGAAGCGGATCCGGGACAGCCCGAAGCGGCGCAGGTGGCCGCGGGGCCGGCCGTCGACCGCGTCCCGGTTGCGCAGGCGCGTCGCGCTGGCGTCCCGGGGCTGGCGGCGCAGCTCGGCGGTGGCGGCGTCGCGCTCCTCGTCGCCGGTGTGCGGACTCCTGATGATCCGCTTGAGCTCGGCTCGGCGCTCGGCGTAGCGGGCCACCACGGCCCGCCGCTGACGGTCGCGCGCGATCTTGCTCTTCTTCGCCATGTCAGACCTTCTCTCCACGGGCACGGATCTCGGCGACGACGCGTTCGATGCCGCGGGCGTCGATGACGCGCATGCCCTTGGTGCTCAGCTTGAGCCGGACGAAGCGGTTCTCGCTGGGCAGCCAGTAGCGCTTCGACTGGATGTTGGGATCGAACCGGCGGCGCGTCCTGCGGTGGGAGTGCGAGACCGCGTTCCCGAAGGACGGGGCCTTGCCCGTCACCTGGCAGACACGGGACACGTGTTCCTCCTTCTCGGTGGTGTGGCCTCGGTCAGGGTTTCCTGGACGAGGCGGTGGACGGGTAGGGGAGCAGGGCCATCTCGCGGGCGTTCTTGACGGCCTCGGCGATCAGCCGCTGCTGCCGTGCGGTGACCCGGGTGACCCGGCGGCTGCGGATCTTGCCCTTCTCGGAGATGAACTTGCGGAGCAGGGCGATGTCCTTGTAGTCGACGTGGTCGGCGTCGCCCAAGGGGTTGGCGAACGTGCGCGGTGCCGAGCGCTTGCTCGCGCGGCGGGGTGCGGCGGACATGGCGGAACCTCTCAGAGTGCGTCGGCGAACGGGTCGGAGTGCAGGGGCTCACCGGCTTCGTCGTCGGTGAGCAGGCACGAGTCCAGGAGGGCGACCAGGCGTTCCGCGTCCAGGTCGACCCCGGTGAAGGCCAGGTGCTGGCGGCGGTCGCCGACGGCGGGGTCCCAGTCGAGCTGCGCGCACGCGCGGCGCGACTCCGAGACCATCTCCATGGCGGCCTCCGGCAGGGCGTCCAGCCACGGGCCGCCGCTCTCCAACAGGAGGGCGTCGTTGTAGGCGTCCCACACCAGCAGGGTGTCGGCCCGGCCGGCGAGCCAGATCCGGCCGCGGCTGCGCAGTCCGGCCGCGACGATGTGCTCCAGGGCCTCGTGGAAGCGTGCGGGGTGGAGGGGCCGCTTGCGGGTCCAGGTGAGCGTGCGCACCCGGGCGTCGTGGCGGTCGGAGTACTGGGCCCAGGCCGGGTTGAGGCGGTTGGCGGCGTGCTCGGGGTCGAAGCGGCCGCGGGTGAGGTCGGCCAGTCCCGCGTCGGGGAAGGCGACCAGCGCGGCGGGGTTGAGGTGCTCAAGCAGGGAACGGGCCTCGTCCCGGTAGAGATCCCCGTGCAGGGCGAGCACCGTGGGGTACTCGATCTGGTGCGCCAGGACCTCGGCGACGGTGCGCTCGTCCTCGACCGCGATGTCCAGCCCCCGGTCGCACAGGTCGTCGTGCCCGGCCAGGTCGGGCAGGAGGCGCTCCGAGTCCACGGCCGTGATGACCGAGGCGAGGCGGAGCGCGGGCTCGGAGGCGACGGCGTCGGCGACCGACCGGGGCTCGACGCCCTCCCAGGTCTCCACCACGCACAGCGTGTGCTCGCCCGACTCGGTCAGGCGCAGCAGGGTCGGCACCAGGTCCTCCCGCAGGGTGCAGGAGGCGCACAGGTGGTCGAGCTCGACCTGGCTGTGGTCGACGGGACCCCACCGGTCCCGGGTGAGGCGGTGGACGACGCCCTCACCGATGCGGTCGAAGTCGTGGTGGACCGCCACCGATCCCGGTACCGCCGTGATCAGTTCGTTCACCGTGCGGGCGCGTGCGGCGCGGTGCAGTCCGGAGACCACGACCACGCGCATGGAGCTCGGCGGTTCCATCGGCCATCCTCCCAAGATCGAAAACGATAATCATTATCGTAACCCATGTGAGGAGGTCCCCCGGAACGGCGGCGGCCCGCCCCCTCGGAGGGGAGCGGGCCGCGTGCGGGCGTGGGTGCCGGTCAGCGCCTGGGGTAGCGCGGCCTCGGCACCTCCACGGTCGACCAGTCGGTGTCCGACCCCAGGTAGAAGCCGGGGTAGGCCGGCTGGTTGTACGCCGTCTGCTGCCAGGCGACGCCGGTCCGGTACTGCGGGTCGTGCATGAGGGTGTGCAGCTTGCGGTCGGTGACCTCGGTCGAGGAGTACATCCGCAGCGCCGAGCCGTCCTCGGTGCGTACCAGCAGCTCCTCGCGCCAGTCGCCGAAGACGTCGGCGACCAGGGCGGGGTTGCCCTTGGTCCAGTTGTTGGTCCGCGTGCCCTCGGCGGTCAGCAGCGTTCCGCGCCGCCGGTCGTCGATGGTCGGGGTGGTCGGGTCGGTGGCGTCGGACCCGTTGACGATCTGGGTGGTCATGTCGGCCGCCCAGCGGATGCTCATGTTCGTGCCCGGGGTGTCGGTGCCCAGGTACCGTCCGTCGGCGGTCCACAGCCCCGCCTCGACGTCGTCACCGGGCGGCATCGAGGACCACACCTCGTAGCCGGGGTGGTCCGGGTCGATGTCGCCGACCATGCCGCGCCCGGTGTCCACGCCGGTGTACCCGCCGAAGAGCACCTCGCCGGTGGCGGCGTCGCGCATCGCGAACCCGTACGGGGCCCACGCGCCGCCCTCGTGCACCGACCAGATCTGCGTGCCCTCGCGGCTGGGGTCGAACACGCCCACGTGCAGGGCGTCGCCGTGGCCGAGCTTGGCCCGGTCCCCGGGTGCGGCGCTGCCCGGAGGCAGTTCGTCGTAGGACGAGTACAGCAGCGAGCCGTCGTGGTCCAGCGTCGCGCCGCCGTAGACGATCTCCTGGCGGCCGTCCCCGTCGACGTCGGCCGTGCTCAGGGAGTGGAAGCCCTGCGTGGTGAGCGTGCCGTACTCGGGGTCGGTGCCCTCCACTCCGTGCGGCGCGTCGTTGAACGGGTTGTCCATGGGCGCGTGCCCGCTGTCGGCCGTCCAGCGCTCGGTGATCCTGCGGCCGTTGAAGTCGTAGGCCACCACGGCCGCGCGGGTGTAGTAGCCGCGGGCGAAGACGGCGGAGGGTCTGCGGCCGTCCAGGTAGGCCACACCCGCCAGGAAGCGGTCGACGCGGTTGCCCGGCTCGATGCGGCTCATGGCGTAGTCGCCCCACAGGAGGCCGTCGTCGCCGCGTGCGGGCGTGTAGCGGACGGTGTCCAACTCGGCGCCGGTGGCCCCGTCGAACACGGTCAGGTACTCGGGGCCGTCCACGACGAAGCCCTCGAACTCGCGCAGCCGGTTGCGCCCGCTGCGGCCGGGGGCGTACTCGTCCATGAAGTGGTCGGCGAGGGCCTCGGCGTCGGCGCGAGAGAGGGGGTAGTCGTAGGCGGGTTCGAGGCCGAAGGCCTCCTCCAGGGTCGCGGGCCAGTTCCCGGCGCTCACCTCGGGGTGCTCGTGCCACTCCTGGAACATTCCGACCACGTGCTCGTAGTAGTCGTCGGCGCTCATCCGGAAGTCGTCCTGGTGCGTGTACCCGGCCCGGACGTCCCCCCTGGGCATGGTCACGTACTCCTCGGAGACGACCTCGCCGTCGGGGCCGTAGGTCATGGAGCGCGTGCCGGGCGCGGTCTTGAACATCAGCTCCGACCGCCCGTCGCCGTCGAGGTCGTAGACGAGGAACTGCGTGTAGTGGGCACCCGAGCGGATGTTGACGCCCAGGTCGATCCGGTGGAGCAGCGTGCCGTCGAGGGCGTAGGTGTCGACGTAGGTGTTGCCGGTGTAGCCGACCTGGGAGACGTCCTTGGAGTTGGTCGGGTCCCACTTGACGACGTACTCGTAGGAGCCGTCACCGGTGACGTCGCCGACGGAGACGTCGTTGGCGCGGTACTCGTACTCCTCGCCCGCGGGGGTCGTGCCGCCCTCGGGTTTGCTGAGCGGCAGGTCGAGGTGGCCCTCCGCCCAGGGGGAGGCCGCGGCCGAGGGCTCCCGCTCGTTCCCGTCCACGACCGCCGCGACCCGGTACTCGGAGTCGGCGCCGCCGTCGGGGTCGAGCATGTTGGTGCTGTCGGTGACGGTCGCGACGCGGGTGCCGTCGCGGTAGACGTGGAAGTCCGGGCCGTCCAGGCCGGTGGCGGTGTGGCCGGTGACCTCGTGGGCGAGAAGGCGCCAGCTGAGGAAGACGCCGTCCTCGGCCGCGACGGCGATCAGGCCGCGGTCGAGCTCCTCGAGCTGGACTCCGGGCCCGCCGCGGCCCGGGGCGGTCGGGGCGGTCGCCGCCGAGGCGGAGGTGGTGGCGCCGGTGAGGATCAAAACGATCGAAGCGACAGCCGCGGCGACGGGTGTGGCGAACGAGGTCTGACGATGGGTCGAAGTGCGGGGGGTCAACGTTCAACCTCCTGTATCAGGGGAGACAAACCTGACATGGCAAGCGCTTTCCGTCAAGGTAAAACGTTCGCATTGAGTGGGGCCCGCTCCATGGTGAGGTGGCGAGAGCGGCACTACTGGCTGGCCGGGGCCGCCCTCGCCCTGCCCTTCGGAGCCACACCGCTGTCCCGAGGGGCGGAGAGCAGGCTGGCCAGCGCCGCCAACGTGCTCGGGCGGGTGGTCGGCGACCACCGCGCGCTGGCCGCCGTCCGCGACGGCGACACCGTCCGGGTGGACCGCGCCTAGGGTGCGGGTTCCCGCGGAGCTTCGGGCCCGCGGTCGAAGGCCGTCCGAACACTCGTCCCAGGTCCGGGCCGGCCATGGCCGGGCGCGACATTGACGCCGTACCTGCCGGTCGGTAACTTCGGGGGGCGCGAACCCCCGTCCGCGCTGAGAGGAAGGGTCTGCCCATGCCCCGGATCGACACGGTCCATGACGAGGTCACCCCCGCCGCCGCCCGCCGGGCGTGGGCACACGTCGAGCCCTATCACAGCATGATCTACTTCGCCCCGGAGGCGTCCGAGGCCTACGCGGACCTGGGGCTGAAGGGCTGGGCGCACTACTTCGCGCCCCGCGCCGCGGCCCTGGGGGCGGCCTCGGCCGAGGTCGTCACCGCCGCCTTCTTCAACTTCAACCCCGACGCGGTCCGCGCCGCCCTCCCCGGTGCCTGGGAGGTGGCCACCCCCGAACAGGTGCTGGCCGCGCGCCTGTCCGCCGCCGACGCGGCCCTGCGCCGGATCCTGGGCGCGGCCGTGGAGTCGCCCGAGGTCGAGCGCGCCGCCGGGCTGGCCCGCCGCGCCGCCGAGGCGGTCGGCGACGATCTCGGCGGGCGTCCGCTCTACGCGGCGCACGCGGCCCTGCCCTGGCCCGAGGAGCCCCACCTCGTGCTGTGGCACGCCCAGACCCTGCTGCGCGAGTACCGCGGGGACGGTCACGTCGCGGCGCTGCTCACCGCCGGACTGAGCGGGCTCGACGCGCTGGTCACGCACGCGGCGGCGGGCGAGGGCATGCCCGCCGACAAGCTCCGCACGACCCGCAAGTGGTCGCAGGAGGAGTGGGACGCGGCCGCGGACGGACTGCGGGAACGCGGGTGGCTGGCCGAGGGGCCCGATCTGGCCCTGACCTCCGTGGGCGCCCAGCGCCGTGCCCGGATCGAGGAGATCACCGACGACCTGGCGCTGGCCCCCTACACCGCGCTGGGGACCGAGGGCTGCGCCGAACTGGCCGAACTGGGCCGCCCGCTGTCGAAGCCGCTGGTCCAGGAACTGATGCCGTGGGCGGCCAGGCGGCTGAAGTAGCTCCGGGCCGGGGAACCGGGGCGCGCCGGCCCCCACCGCGGTGCGGCGGTCGGGTTCGGCGGCCCGCGCGGGTCGACAGCGTGCCCATCCCGGGTAGACCACGGTGTGCGCCGTCGCGGTCGGGTGACCGCACGGGACCCCACGAAACGGAGCTTCGATGACCCACAGCACCGCGTCCCCGGGCGGGGAGTGGTGGCGCAACGCCGCCGTGTACCAGATCTACATCCGCAGCTTCGCCGACGGGAACGGTGACGGTGTCGGCGACGTCGCGGGCCTGCGCGCCCGCCTGCCCTACCTGCGCGACCTGGGCGTGGACGCGGTGTGGATCAACCCGTGGTACGAGTCGCCCATGGCCGACGGCGGGTACGACGTCGCCGACTTCCGCCGTGTCGATCCCGTCCTGGGAACCCTGGAGGAGGGCACCGCGTTCGTCGCCGAGGCGCACGAGCACGGCATCCGCGTCATCCTCGACATCGTGCCCAACCACGTCTCGGACCGGCACGCCTGGTTCCGGGCGGCACTCGCGGCGGGCCCCGGCTCGCCCGAGCGGGAGCGGTTCCTGTTCCGCGACGGCCGGGGGCCGGGGGGCGACGAACCGCCCAACGACTGGCGCGCGGCCTTCGGCGGCCCGGCCTGGACCCGCACGACCGACCCCGACGGCACGCCCGGCCAGTGGTACCTGCACCTGTTCGCGCCCGAACAGCCGGACCTGAACTGGGACCACCCCGGGGTGCGCGCCGAGTTCGAGTCCATCCTGCGGTTCTGGTTCGACCGGGGAGTGGACGGCTTCCGCATCGACGTCGCGCACGGCCTGGTCAAGCACCCGGACCTGCCCGACTTCGCGGTCCACGAGCACGACCAGCACCTGACCGCGGACGGCGGCGAGCACCCGCACGCCGACCGCGAAGGGGTGCACGACATCTACCGGGCCTGGCGCGCGATCGCCGACGAGTACGACGGGGACAGGGTGTTCGCGGCCGAGGCGTGGGTGTCCGACCCCGGCCGCCTGGCGCGCTACCTGCGCTCCGACGAGCTGCACACGGCGTTCAACTTCCACTACCTGGAGGCGCCCTGGAAGGCCAAGGCCATGCGCGAGGCCATCGACGACTCCTTCACGGCGCTGGGGCCGATCGGCGCCCCGGTGACGTGGGTGCTGTCCAACCACGACGTCGTACGCCACGTCTCGCGCTTCGGCCGCCCGGGGCACGCCCAGAGCAAGAGCCTGGGGATGGTCCGGGACGTTCCGGTCGACCTGGAGCTCGGCACCCGGCGGGCGCGGGCGTCGGCGCTACTCACCCTGGGCCTGCCCGGCAGTGCGTACCTGTACCAGGGGGAGGAACTGGGACTGTGGGAAGTGGAGGACCTGCCGCCGGAGGTGTTGAGGGACCCCACGTGGGAGCGGTCCGGCCACACCGACCCGGGCCGTGACGGCTGCCGGGTGCCGCTGCCGTGGTCGGGGCAGGAACCCCCGTTCGGGTTCGGCGGGGACCGGCCGTGGCTGCCGCAGCCGGCCGCCTGGCGGGACCTGACCGTGGAGCACGAGGCCGCACGGCCGGACTCGATGCTGAACCTGTACCGTGAGGCGCTGCGCATCCGGAGGACCGAGCCGGGTCTGGCCGGCGCGGAGATGTCCTGGGTGGACACCCCGGAGGGCGTGCTCGCCTTCGACCGTGGCGACGGACTCCGATGCGTGGTCAACTTCGCCGGCGACCCGCATCCGCTGCCGGAGGGCGCCGAGGTGCTGTTGTCCAGTGCGCCGATCCAGGACGGCCGCCTGCCCGCGGACGCCGCGGTGTGGCTGCGTCGGCGGTGAGGGCGCGCTCCCGGTGACCGGGCGGTGGCGGGGCGCGGGGCGTCCCGCCACCGCCCGGGCACCGTGTCCCGTCGTCCACAGTCGGTCATCCCCCCTGGCCAGGGGCGTCCCATCGTGAGAACCTGCGGATATGGGTACCGAAGGCAAGGCACTGCTGGAGGGCGGACCCGAGGAGCTCCACGAGCGGATCGTGTCCGTCGAACGCCCCGGGGACGAGCTCAAGCTGCCGTTCCACAACGGGTACGAGCACTTCGTTCCGACACCGAGACAGGCTCACACGTCCGAGGGACGGGTGCCCGTCTACGAATGGACGGCGCGCACGGAGATGGCGAGCTGACTCCGGTCGTCCGCGGCTGACGGCCGGAACGGATCCAGCGCCGCGGGGGCGAGGGGCCGCGCGTTCGCGCGCCTCGGTCGCCGGGGCGGGCGGCCGGGGAGGCCGTGCGCCTTCGTCGGCATGCCGTGACGACGACCCGCCCCGGCCGCGGTGATGGCAGGCGCGGGAGGCGCAGGCGGCGCGGGGGCGGTCAGGCCGGGAGGGGGACCGCGTGGCCGGAGACCCGTACCCGGGCGTCGTCGGGGCCGACCGCCACCGTCAGCGCGCTGGGTCGGCCCATGTCCTCGCCCTGGCGGACCGCGACCACCGTCGGCTCGGAGACCAGGCCCAGGTCGCGCAGGTAGCCGCCGAGCGCGGCCGCCGCCGCGCCGGTCGCCGGGTCCTCCACCACGCCGCCCACGGGGAAGGGGTCGCGGGCGTGGAACAGGTCGGGGCTCTCGCGCCACACCAGCTGCACCGTCGTCCACCCGGCCCGCCGCATGACCTCGGCCAGCGCGTCGAAGTCGTAGTCCAGGTCGGCCAGGCGGCCGCGGGTCGCGGCGGCCAGGACGAGGTGGTGCACACCGCCGAAGGCGACCCGGGGCGGCAGAGCGGGGTCGAGGTCCTCGTGGCGCCAGCCCAGCGCGGCCAGGGCCGTGTCCAGTTCGACCGCCTCGGCCGGTCGCGAGCTGGTCGGGACGCTGGTCAGCGTCGCGACCACCGCCCCGTCGGCGCCGGCTCCGGTGTCCACGGGCACTTCTCCGACCGGGGTGTCGAACACCAGCGGGCCCGCGCCCAGGCCCTCGGCCAGCGCCACCGCCGCGGCCACGGTCGCGTGTCCGCAGAAGGGCACCTCGGCCAGCGGGCTGAAGTAGCGCACCGTGAAACGCCGCCGCCGCTCGTCGCGCGCGGTGACGAAGGCGGTCTCGGAGTAGCCCAGGTCCGCGGCGATGGTCAGCATCGCGTCGTCGTCGAGCTCCGCGGCGTCCAGGACGACACCGGCGGGGTTGCCGCCGGACGGGTCCGTGGTGAAAGCGGTGTAGCGCAGAATCTGTGTCGTGCTGGTGTCCATGCCTCCACCCTGGCACCGGACGGCTATGAAGAGAAACGATGATGTGTCATCGCGGCGATCGAGGATTCCGATGAGTCGGCTACGGTCGGGGTATGGACACCCGGCTGCTGCGTACCTTCGCCACCCTGGCCCGCACCGCGAACTTCACCGGCGCGGCCGAGGAACTCCATCTGGCCCAGTCCACGGTCACCGTGCACATCCGCGACCTGGAGAAGGAGCTGGGCACCCGGCTCTTCGACCGCCTGCCGCGCGGCGCCCGCCTCACCTCGCACGGGCACCGGCTGCTGGCCCGGGCCGAGGAGGTGCTCGACGCGGAGGCGCGGCTGCGGGCCGCCGTCGACGACGCCTCGCCGCTCAGCGGGCGGATCGTCGTCGCCGCCGGGGAGACGCTGTGCGCGTCGCTGCTGCCCGGGGTGGTCGCCGAACTGCGGGCCGCCGAACCGGGCATCGACGTCCGGATCCACGCGGCGGGCACGGTCGAGGCCGTCGAGGGGCTGCGCTCGGGGCGCGTGGACGTGGCACTGCTGCTGGAGGAGGAGGCGGGCGCGGCGGACGTGACCGCCCGCGTCGTGGCCCGGCTGCCCCTGGTGCTGGTGGCCGCGCCCGGGCATCCGCTGGCCGTCCTCGACCGCCCGGCACGGCCGGCGGACCTGGCCGGGACCGAGGTCTTCCTGCTGGAGGAGGGCTGCTCCTACAGCGACGCCCTCGCACGCGAACTGGCCGCGCTTCCGGGGGACAGGCCCCGGACCACCCGGTTCGGCAGCGCCGAGGCGGCCCGGACGTGTGTGGAGGCCGGGCTCGGCGTCGCCCTGCTGCCGAGGGTCGGTGTCGACCAGGCACTGGCCGACGGCCGCCTGACCGTCCTGGAGGGTCCAGGGGCCCCCGACGTCGCGGTGCTGCTCGCCCGCCATCGCGCGCGGTGGGCCTCCCCGGCGGCGCACGCCGTCACCGACGCGCTGGAGCGTCGGCTGCTCCGCGGATCCGCCGGGGTGGGCCCCGCGCTCACTCCTGGGTGAGGCGGACCAGCATCTTGCCGGTGTTGGCGCCGCGCATCATCGCGGTGAAGGCCTCGAAGGCGTTCTCGATGCCGTCCACCACGGTCTCCTCGGTGCGCAGGGAGCCGTCGGCCAGCCAGGCCGCGGCCCGGCCGACGTACTCGGGCACCAGGTGGTAGTGGTCGGCCACGTTCATGCCGCGCAGGGTGATGCGTTTGCCGATGGCCAGCGGCAGCGTGCGCGGCCCGGCGGGCGCCTCGGTGGCGTTGTAGACCGAGATCGCCCCGACCATGCCCACGCGCCCGCGCAGGTTCATCACGCCCAGCACGGCCTCCAGGTGGTCGCCGCCGACGTTGTCGAGGTAGACGTCGATGCCCTCGGGTGCGGCCTTGGCGAGCTGCCCGGGCAGGTCGCCCTCGCGGTAGTCGATCGCGGTGTCGAAGCCGAAGTCCTCGACGAGCCGCCGAGCCTTCTCCGGGCCGCCGGCGGAACCGATGACCTTGGCCGCGCCGAGGTGGCGGGCGATCTGCCCGGCCACCGAGCCCACCGCTCCGGCCGCGCCGGACACGAACACGACGTCGCCCTCACGGACGGGGGAGACCTCCACCAGCGTGGCGTAGGCGGTCAGCCCCGTGGTGCCCAGGACGCCCAGATAGGCCTGGGCGGGGGCCAGGCCGGTGTCCACGACCTGGAGACCCTCGGCGTTCAGCAGGGCGTACTCGCGCCAGCCCTGGAAGTGGCTGACGGTCGTGCCGACGGGCACGTCGTCGGACCCGGAGGCGACGACGGTGCCCACGGCGCTGCCGGTCATCGCCTCGCCGAGCTCGAACGGCGGGATGTAGGACTCCCCCTCGTTCATCCGCCCGCGCATGTACGGGTCGACCGACAGCCAGTCGTTGCGGACCAGGACCTGCCCCGCGGCGGGGTCGGGCACCGTGGCCTCGGTGAACCTGACGTCGCTGTCGCGGGGCTCGCCGACGGGGCGGGCGGCCAGCTGCCATTCGCGGCTGGTGACGGGCATGGTGGACCTCCGTGTGGATGGTTGGTGTGCGGGTGGATGGTTGGTGTGCGGGCGGCGGTGCGGCGGGTGTGCCGGCGCCGGAGAACGTGGATGGATCAGGGGCGGGCGCCGGGCGGGGCGAGCAGTGCCTCGGCGAGCACCCGGACGGCCGGACGCAGCAGGTCTTCGCCGCCGGGGGCCGACTCCAGCCCCTTGACCAGGGCGAGGCAGATATCGGCCGCCTCGCCGGGGTCCAGGCCCGGCCGCGTCCCGGCCTCGGCGAACACGCCGCTGAGCAGGGCGCGCAGGTCGGCGGTGAAGGCCCGGCAGATGCCGCCGAACAGCCGGGCGCGCTCGTCGACCAGTTCGGCGGTGTGCGGCGAGCCTTCGGCCAGCGACCGCTCCAGGTCGTACTTGGCGGCGGCGATCCCCTCGACCCGGCGCGCCGGCGGCAGGTCGACGGAGGCCGCCCGGCCCGCCCGGTCGAGTGCCCGTGTGTGCAGGCGCTCGGCCAGGAGCCGGAAGGCGTCGTCCTTGTTGCGGACGTACTGGTAGACCGCCGACCGGGACACCCCCATGGACGAGGCGATGTCGTCCATGGTCGTGCGTCGGGTTCCGTACCGCGCCAGGCACTCGTAGGCGGCGTCCAGCACGTCGGTGAGCCGGTCGGAGCCCATCGTCAGCCCAGGAGCCGGAGCAGTTCGTCGGCCAGCGGGCCCGAGGAGGCCGGGTTCTGTCCGGTGGCGAGGTTGCGGTCGACGACGACGTGCGGCTTCCAGGGCTCGCCCTCGACGAAGTCGGTGCCGATCCCGACCAGCCGGTCCTGGAGCAGCCACTTCGCCCGGTCGGCCAGCCCCGCCTGGGCCTCCTCGGCGTTGGTGAAACCCGTCACCCGGTAGCCCGCGAACGGCGAGCCGCCGTCGCCGTCGTCGGCGGCCAGGAGTGCGGCCGGGGCGTGGCAGACCACGCCCAGCGGCTTGCCGGAGGCCAGGGCGGCGGTGAGCAGCGCCCCGGAGCCGGCGTCGACGGCGAGGTCCTCCATCGGTCCGTGGCCGCCCGGGTAGAAGACCGCCGCGTAGTCGTCCAGGTCGACGTCCTCCAGGCGGACGGGACGGCGGAGCTCCTCCATCGACTCCAGCGCGGCGGAGACCTCCTTGGCCCCCTCCTCCCCGCCGTTGGCGTCAGGGGAGAGGCTGCCCTGGTCCACCGGCGGCACGACGCCGCCGGGGGTGGCCACGGTGATCTCGTGCCCTGCCGCGGTGAGCTTGCGGTACGGGGCGACGGCCTCCTCGGCCCAGAAACCGGTGGGGTGCGGGGTGCCGTCGGCCAGCGTCCAGTGGTCGGCGCCGGTCATGATGAACAGGATCTTGGCCATGGTGTCCTCCGGGAGTCACGGGCCTCGCGGCCTGATGGTTCACACGACCTGACGTTGTCCGTGCGGTCCGTCAGGTCGTCGACGCTCTCGAACGTAGGGCTCCTGGCATCGAATGACCAATAGGCATGCCACGATCCGACATAGAGACTTTGATGGATGGCGTCGGTGCGGACGGCGCGGGGGGCGCCGGGCCCGGCCGGGGCGGGCCTGTGGGCGCCGAACACGCCGGTTCCCGCCCGCCGGGGCGGGTGCGCCGGTGACCGGTCTCTCCCGGGGGAGTGACGCCGGGAACCGTCAGTCCCCCGCGGCGTCCGTGCGGCGCAGGCGGCTGTTCTCGTCCTGGAGGTGGAGGATCTGCTCGATGCCGGTGAGGTTGACACCCTGCCCGAGGAGTTCGCTGATCCGCCGCAGGCGCGCGATGTCGTTGTCGCTGTACAGGCGGGTCCCGCCCCGAGTGCGGGTCGGGGAGAGCAGCCCGCGCTGTTCGTACAGGCGCAGGGACTGCACGGAGACGCCGGCGAGCCCGGCGGCCACGGAGATGGTGTACAGGCCCTGGTCGGGCCGGGGGCGGGCGTCGGTCATCGGCGTGGTTCCTTCCGGGGTGCGGGCAGCGCGGCGCCGAGGTGTTCCAGTGCCGCGCGCTGGTCGGCCGAGAGGGGGCCGGCGGGGACGTCGATCGCGACGGCGAGGACCAGTGCCCCCGTGCCGCCGCGGCCGGGAACGCCCTGGCCCGGAAGGGTGATGGTAGCGCCCTGCGCCGTACCGGGTGGAACGGGCACACGGAGCACCCGGCCGTCCAGCGCGGTGATCGCGGCCTCCGTCCCCAGGACGGCTTCGGCGTAGCCGAGCGGGAGCGTGGCGCGCAGGTCGCGGCCGACTCTGCGGAAGACGGGGTGGTCCGCCACCAGCACCGTCACGACCAGGTCTCCGGGCGCCCCGCCGTGTGCGCCGGGGGCGCCGCGACCCGGGAGGCGGAGCCTGGCGCGGTGCTCGGTGCCGGGCGGCACGGCCACGGTCAGCGTGTCGCCGCCACCGAGGTCCAGGTCGGCGGTACCACCGTGCACCGCCAGGGGCAGGCCGACGCGCAGCGGAGCCGTGAGGTCGGCGCCGCGGCGCGGTCGGGCACGGCGGACGCGCACGGGAATGGGCACGCCCCGGCGCGGCGGGGCGGCGCGCTCGGCGCCGGGACCCGCTCGCGCGCGAGACCCGGCGAGGGCCTCGTAGGCGTGGCGGACGCGCGCGTAGGCGGCCCGGTCCCCGCCGGGCGCGTCGGGGTGGTGGCGCAGGGCCAGCGCCCGGAAGGCCCGGTCCACCTGCTCGCGCGTCGCGCCCGGCCGCAGGCCGAGGACGGCGTGGGGGTCGTCCGGATCCTTCATCTTTCCTCCCTTGTCCAACATGGATGATCCCCGTCACTTGGCATGTTTATTCTCTGCTATCTGTGGTAGAAAACATGCGTGAGGTCGCATCAGGTCTTGTGATCGAGCACAGGAGGTGACCATGATGCTGATGCGTACGGACCCCTTCCGAGAATTCGACCGGATCACCCAGCGCCTTCTCGGCGACACGGTCCGCCCGGGCGCCATGCCGATGGACGCCTACCGCGAGGACGACACGTTCGTCGTCAGCTTCGACCTGCCGGGAGTGCGGCCCGACTCCATCGACCTGGAGATCGAGCGCAACGTCCTGACGGTCCGAGCCGAGCGCGCCGCGACCGCCTCGAAGGGGCGCGAGATGGTCATCGCCGAACGCCCCTCGGGGACGTTCTCCCGCGAACTCTTCCTCGGCGAGTCCCTCGACGGGGACAACATCACCGCGGACTACGCGGACGGAGTCCTCACCCTGCGCGTGCCGGTGGCCGAGCAGGCCAAGCCGCGCAAGATCAGCATCAGTGAGGGCGACGGCCAGGCGCGGGAGATCAGAGCCTGAGCGGGACGGCACGGGGGGACGGCGCCATCCGCCGACACGTGGAGGAGGGCCGGGCACGCCCCGGTCCTCCACCGCGGGGCGGCCGCACCGCCCTCCCCACGCGGATACGTATCGGTCGCGGAGTGAAGGGACGGCACGGATGAACACGATGCGCAGGAGCCGGGCGGCGGCCGAACACGGGCTGCGCCGGTCCCCGGACGAGCACACGCACCTGCGGTGGGTCGGACTCTTCCAGGCGCTGCGCGCCTACGAGGAGGCGCTGTCCGCCGGTCCGGCCGCCGTCGGCGAGCGCCTCGCCCGGGTCCGGGCCGTCGTCGAGGACCTGATCGGCACCGACGCGGACGTGTTGTCGGGGCTGTCCGCCGTGACCCCCGCCCGGGCCGTGGACCAGGCCCTGGCCGACGCCCTGTGGCGGAGCCTGGGCGCGCGGCCCGTTCTGGCACTGACCTGAGGCCGTTCGGCGCCGCCGGGGACCCGCTGGTTCCCGGCGGCGCCGAACGGTCGGCCGCGCGCGGCGGCGTCACCCGCCCGTGTTCTTCGGCCGGTTCGCCGGAGTGCCCGGTCGCGGCCGCTCAGGCCCCGCCCGGTGAGAGTTCCAGGTAGTCGATGTTGGGCAGGCCCTCGGAGCCGGTGGCCACGAGCCGGACGCCCGTGTCGCCGGAGCCCACGGGCACCGTGACCGTCGTCGTCGCCCAGTTCCCCCACGCGCCCGTCGCGGCGAACGGGATCGACTCCACGGTGGAGCCGTCCACCACCACCTCCGCCGGCCGGTGGCCCGAACCGCCGTTGGCGTACCCGATCACCAGAGTCGCGGCCGGGCCGTCGGTGTCCACCGTGAACCGCGCCGACGCACCGGAGGCGTTGTCGGTGTTGCAGAATCCGCTGCCGGAGTATCCGGGGTGATCGGCGTCGATGGTGCCGTCGCAGGTGGCCGGGGCGTGCTCCGCCTCATAGCGCCCGGACACCGGTACGCCCCCACCGGTGCCGTCACCGAAGTCGGCGCCGAGGTTCGCGTGGTCACGTGGGCGCAGGAAGTCCGTGGCCGGGATCGAGCCGTCCGCGGCGCGCGGTCCCGTGATGACCGAGGCCGAGGTGCCGACCAGGTCGGCGTCGCTCCAGCGGTCCTTGAGGTCCCACGAGTTGCCGTCGCCGCCCGAGGAGCCGAGGTCGACTCCGGCCCCGTTGGCCACCGACAGGTTCCGGTGCAGCGCCGAGGCCGACCGGTCGAAGACGAACCCGCTGCCGCCGTTGGCCCAGGCGGTGTTGTCCTCCAGGCGCAGCGAGCCGGTGTTGCCGTTGTCGATGAACCCGCCCGCGGCGTTGTCGAAGGCGATGCTGTTGCTGACGGTGTGGTTCGCCGCGCCGCGTCCGAGTTTGAAGCCGTTGCCGTCGCCCTCCCAATCGGGGAAGCCCCAGCGGTCGACCCCGTTGCCCCAGGCGACGGAGTCCTCGACGCGGATCGGGGTGAGGAAGTCCCAGGAGTCGAAGCCGTCGTCGGCGTTGTTCCACATCCTGGCGCCGATCACGACGTTGCCCGAGCCGGACCCCTGCTTGATGGCCAGGCCGTCGGCGCTCTCGCCGTTCTTGCGCGGGTCGCGGTTGCCGTGGCTGTCGAGGTTGACGACCTGGTTGTCACTGGAGTCGAGCACGAGGTGCAGCCCGGTCTCATAGTTGTCGCGGGTGACCAGGTCCTCGTAGACGTTGTGGCTGGACTCGATGGCGAAGATCCCATAGGGGCCGTTGGTGATCTCCAGGTCCTCGAAGCGCCACCAGTCGCCGCTGACGTGGATCGCGCCGCGCTCGATGCGCGGGTAGGACTCGCCGACCGGTGCGGGGGTGTTGGGCATGTTCTCGCCGTCGATGACGACCTGCTCGCCGTCGTAGGCGCGCATGGTGATCGGCTGCGAGGACGTGCCGCTCTTCTCGATCCGGATGTTGACGCCCGGGGCGTAGGTGCCGCCGCGTATCCGGATCACGGTGCCGGGCTCGGCCAGGTCGACGGCGCGTTGGATGGTGCGCAAGGGGGCCGCGACGGTGCCGGGGGCCGAGTCGCTGCCGTCGGTCGCGACGGTGAGCGTACGGTCCCGGGCGGTGGCGGGCGGCGTCGGCGCGACCGCCGTGAGTGGAACGAGTACCGCCACCGCCAGGGCGAGGCGCAGCGCCCGCGACGGTGCGCCTCGGGCGGGAAGACTGCTGGACCGCATGGTCGATGACACCTTTCTCGAGACCGATGGGGGAGCGAACCGCGGCCGCGGCGGAGATCGGCGGCGCGGCCCGGGTGCCGATACCCGGAGTGGTCGGCCCGCCCGGGTCGTTCGGACGGGCCGGCCGGCGTATCAGTCGGCTCCGGCTCGTGCGGCCGGATCGGTCACAGGTCGACCTCGCTGCCGCCGATGGTCACCACGAGGCGGCCGCTGGAGTCGAAGCTCCAGTCCAGGGACCCGGAGTACTGGGAGCAGCGGGAACCGTTGGAACCGTCCCAGAACTGGTTCGAGCCGTCGGCGTCGCCCCTGTACCGGTCGCTCGACCCGCTGTCGCACGAGGTGTTGCCGCGGAACACCGAGTCGCCGCCGTCGAACTGGAAGTTGCGCTCCGCGTTGCCGATGCTCAGGTTGTTCGAGACCGTCATGGTGCCGGGGTTGGAGTTGTAGGTGAACCCGTGCTTGCCGTTCTCGTAGGCGATGTTGTGGTGGATGTGGTGGTCCACCGCGATGCCCGATCCGCCGAGCTTGTATCCGTTGCGGTCACCGTTCGAATGCTGGGAGCCGTCCGAGAGCGAGCCGTTGCCGTACACCAGCGAGTGCTCGATGGTCACCTCGCCGATCGGCCCGGTGTCCGACTTGGTGTACAGGTCGTAGCCGTCGTCGATGTTGTTGTACGCCACGGTGTAGCGGAACACGTTCCCTTCCCCGACGGTGAGCTTCGGGGCGAACCCGTCGGCGTCCTCACCGTCGGAGTCGGCGTTGTCGTGGGAGACCGAGCTGACGATCAGGTTGTTCGAGGGCCACTCCGTCCGGGGAGCCCCGGCGGTGTACCGCGACAGCTGCAGCCCGGTGTCGCGGTTGTGCCGGGTGGTCACCCGCTCGATGATGTTGTTGTCACCGCCCAGCAGGATGCCGTTGTCGCCCGCGCGCTCGACGACGATGCCGTTGACGTGCCACCAGTCGCCGCCGATGGCGAGTCCCCGGTTGGACGAGTCCTCGCTCTGGGCGGAGAAGTTCAGCACCGGGGTCTCACCGGGGTAGGCGAACAGTTCGTTGCGGTCGCCCGACAGCCCGTCGTTCCCCGGCTCGACGCGCACCGTCTCGGAGAAGTCGTAGGTGCCTCCGCGCATGTAGATCGACCCGCCGGGCTCGATCCGGTCGATCGCCGAAGTGAGTGTGGTCGGGTCGGACTCGGTACCGGAGGCGCCGGCGCTGCCGCCCGGGGCCACGAACAGTTCGTCGCCGTCCGGGGGCGGGGTGTCCCCGCCACCGCCGTCCGGGGGCGGGGTGTCGCCGCCCCCGTCGTCCGGGGGCGAGCCGGCGTAGGTCTCGAACTCGGCGACGCGGGGCGTACCGTTCGAGCTGGTGACCTCGAAGTCGATCTTGCGCAGCGACGTCGGGGCGAAGGTGATGACACCCGCTCCGCTGCCGCTGGTCAGGACGTCCCCGGAATCGTGGTCGACGACCCGCCAGGAACCGATGTTGCCCTCGGCCCCGGCCGCCTCACGGATGTTGATCGAGGACACCGTGGTGTCGGAACCCCACTTGACCGAGATGCGGCCGGTCGAGCCGGTCGGCGACCAGTAGGAGCCCATGTCACCGTCGACGACGTTCCCGTAGCTGGTCCCGCTCGCCTTGCTCGAACCGTCGGCACCGGCCCCGGCACTGAGGTTCGTGCCGTCGTTCTGAGCGGCGATACCCGTGGGAGCCCCGGCCTGCGCCGATGCCGTGGACACCGGCACGGCGAGGGCCGCCACCAGGGTCGCGGCGGCCAGCGTCGGCACGAGTCGACGCGTGATCGTTCGTCTCACAGTTGACCCTCCTTGGGGGATGAGCATGTGGGGTGGCTCACTCCCGAGCGTAGAGAAAGCGCTTTCCCTGTCAAGGGGGGTTAATGCAACCGTTTGTAGGAGCTTCGAGTGTCTCCGTTGTCCATCACGCTCTCCACCTGCGACATCACGGCATCGGGTATCGGTTTCGGGATTCGGCTCGTCGAAGGATGCAACCGCTTGAACCGCTCATCGCCGATGCGGCGATCCGGACGCGGGGGCCGCCGCGCCGGTCGGGCCGGAGACCCCTGTCGCGCGGGCGTTCGGTGGCCGATGGCGCGAAACGCTGCTGACGTCGTGTTCTGCCGCGTTCCGCTGGTATAGCGTCGCATCCGCCCCGGAGATCAGGTCCGCCGCTACGCCTGGAGCCCCGATGACGCAGACCAGTCACCAGAGCGCGGCCGACGCTCCGACGGCCGTGCGCAGGGGCCGTGCCGCCGTCGGCTGGCTCTCCGCCACCGACCACAAGGTCGTCGGCCACCTCTACCTCGTCACGTCCTTCGGCTTCTTCCTCGCCGGGGGCGTCATGGCCATGCTCATCCGCGCCGAACTGCTCTGGCCCGGCATGCAGACGCTCTCGCCGGAGGCGTTCAACGCCCTGTTCACCATGCACGGCACGGTGATGATGTTCCTCTTCGCGACCCCGCTCTTCGCCGGGTTCGCCAACGTCATCATGCCGCTGCAGATCGGTGCGCCCGACGTCGCCTTCCCCCGGCTCAACATGATCGGGTACTGGCTGTTCCTCTTCGGCGGGCTCATCGTCATGGGCGGGTTCCTGACGCAGGAGGGCGCGGCGAGCTTCGGCTGGTTCGCCTACATCCCGCTCTCGGATGCGGTGCGCTCGCCGGGACTGGGCGGCGACCTGTGGGTGATGGGCCTGATGGTGGCGGGCCTGGGCACGATCCTCGGCTCGGTCAACTTCATCACCACGATCATCGGCATGCGGGCCCCGGGCATGACCGCGTTCCGCATGCCGATCTTCACCTGGAACGTCCTGTTCACCTCGATCATGGTGCTGATGGCCTTCCCCGTGCTCACGGGCGCGCTGGCCGCCCTGGCGGCCGACCGGATGCTGGGAGCCCACGTCTTCGACGCCGCGCACGGCGGCGCGATCCTGTGGCAGCACCTGTTCTGGTTCTTCGGCCACCCCGAGGTCTACATCGTGGCGCTGCCGTTCTTCGGCATCATCACCGAGGTCATCCCGGTGTTCTCCCGCAAACCGCTGTTCGGCTACAAGGGCATGGTCGCGGCGACGATCGCCATCACCGGCCTGTCCATGACGGTGTGGGCGCACCACATGTTCGCCACCGGAGCCGTACTGCTCCCCTTCTTCTCGTTCCTGTCGTTCCTCATCGCCGTGCCCACCGGCATCAAGTTCTTCAACTGGATCGGGACGATGTGGCGCGGCCAGCTCACCTTCCCCACGCCGATGCTGTTCGCACTGGGCTTCCTCGCCACGTTCCTCTTCGGCGGGCTCACCGGCGTCATCCTGGCCTCGCCGCCGCTGGACTTCCACGTCACCGACACCTACTTCGTGGTCGGCCACTTCCACTACGTGCTCTTCGGCACCGTGGTCTTCGCGATGTTCGCGGGCTTCTACTTCTGGTGGCCCAAGTTCACCGGGAAGATGCTCGACGAGACCCTCGGCAGGTGGCACTTCGTGACGCTGTTCGTCAGCTTCCACGCGGCGTTCGGGATCCAGCACTACCTGGGTGTGCGGGGCATGCCCCGCCGCTACGCCGACTACCTGCCCTCCGACGGGTTCACGTGGATGCACCAGGTGTCCAGCGTCGGGTCGTTCGTGCTGGGCGCGTCGACGCTGCTGTTCCTCTACAACGTGTGGCGCACCGCGCAGCACGGCGAGCGCGTGGAGGTCGACGACCCCTGGGGCTACGCCTGCTCCCTGGAGTGGGCGACCTCGTGCCCGCCGCCCCGGCACAACTTCACCTCGCTGCCCCGCATCCGCGGGGAGCGCCCCGCCTTCGACCTGCACCATCCCGAGGCCGCCGACTCCCGCGCCGAGACGGAGCGGAGCTGACCCCGGAGCCGCCGCACGCGGCCTCAGCAGGGATCGGGGCGCTCCGGGCCGGTGCGCCCCTCGTCGGACGGGGCGCTCTCCTGATCCGGGGTGCCGTCGTCCGCGTCGGGATCGGCGGCGGAATCGGCCCCGGCCGCGGGCCCGCTCAGGAGCGGGTGCTCCGCGACCTCGTAGCGCCGGATGTAGGTGCCGATGAAGGCCTGCAGGCTCGCGCCCATCGGCAGCGCGAGCAGCGCACCCGGCGCGCCGAGGATCGCGACGCCCGCCAGGACCGAGCCGAACGCCACCGCCGGGTGCATGTCCAGGGTCCTGGCGGTGATCCGGGGCTGGAGCAGGTAGTTCTCGAACTGTTGGTAGACGATGACGAACACCAGCACCCACACCGCGGCCCAGGGGCCCTGCAACAGGGCCACGAGGACGGGGACGGCACCGCCGATGTAGGTGCCGGCGGTGGGGATGAACTGTGACAGCACACCGACCCACAGCGCCAGCGCGACCGCGTAGGGGATGTCCAGCGCGACCAGCAGTACCCAGTGCGCGACCGCGCAGACCAGTGCCATCAGTGCCCGCGAGTACAGGTAGCCGCCGGTCTTGTCGATCGCGATCTCCCACGCGCGCAGCACCTCGCGCTGTGTGCGCGGCGGCAGGACCGAGCAGATCACCCGGCGGAAGCGCGGTCCGTCCGCGCACAGGTAGAAGGTGAACAGCGCGATCGTCAGCCCGTTGAAGAGCAGCGCCAGAACGGTCGTCCCCGCCCCCAGGACGTTGTTGGCGATGCTCGACGCGTACTGCTCGACCACACCGGTGGCGCTGGACACCTGGTCGATGAGGTTGGTGGGGGAGTAGTCCGTGCCGAAGGACGTGTTGAACCAGTCCAGTCCGGCGCGGAGCATCGCGGGCACCTCGGCGGCGAAGGCCAGCACCTGCCCGATCAGCATGGACCCGAGCAGGCTCAGGAAGGCCCCTGTCAGCACCAGGACCAGCAGCATGACGGTGCTCGTGGCGAGACCGCGCGGCCAGTGGTGCCGGTGCAGCCAGTTCACCGCCGGTTCCAGCGCGAGTGCGAGGAACAGGGAGATCAGCAGGAGCACGATGAGGCCCTGCAGCTGGAGGAACAGCCACAGCACGACGCCGAACGCCGTGATGATCCACATGGCCAGCATCATCGCGCGGGGCAGCCACGGAGGCATGCCGCCGTGGCGGTCGGCGCGCTGGGCGGGGCGGGGTGTGGCACTCGTGGGCACGTCGGGTCTTCCCTCTCCGTTCAGCCCACAGGTGTCTTTCGCCGCGAGCCCGGGACTCCTCCCGTTCTACCGGACGACAACGGTTCTCGTGGCCCGTCGGTTCCGGTCGAGGTACCGGTTCCCGTGACCGGGGCGGTCCGGACCACCGTCACGGGCGGCTCACGCCGCCCCACCCGCCGGTCAGGGCGGCGCCGGTACGCGGCCCGGGTGGAAGGTGATCGCCGGGCGGTTCGTCGTGTCGTCGATCCGCACGGTGGCGTCGACCTCGTAGACGCGCGCGATGAGTTCCGGGGTCAGGACGTCGGCCGGCGTGCCCGCCGCGACGGCGCGGCCGTCCTTGAGGACCAGGACGGTGTCACAGAACATCGCCGCCAGGTTGAGGTCGTGCAGGGCCACGACCGTGGTCAGCGGCAGTGCGCTGACGAGCTGGAGCAGGTCGAGCTGGTAGCGGATGTCCAGGTGGTTCGTGGGTTCGTCCAGGAGCAGTTCCCTCGGCTCCTGTGCGAGCGCGCGGGCGATGTGCACGCGCTGCTGTTCCCCGCCGGAGAGCCGGTGCCACAGCTCGCCCGCCTTGGAGGTGAGCCCGGTCCGGTCCAGGGCCTCGGACACCGCGCGCGCGTCCGCCTCGCGGTCGCCGCCGAACGTGCTCCGGTGCGGGATACGGCCGAGGGCGACGATGTCGTACACGGTGATGTCCACGACCGTGTCGGCGTGCTGCGTGACGACGGCGAGCGCCCGTGCCGTCTCCCGCCGGGACAGGCCGGCGAGCGGTGTCCCGTCCAGTGTGACCGCGCCCGCGGTGGGCCGTACCGCACCGGCGAGCAGCTTGATCAGCGAGGACTTGCCCGACCCGTTGGGTCCGAGCAGCCCCACGGTCTCTCCGGTCCGCGGGGTCAGGGACACCCCGTCCACGACGAGCCGACCGCCCCGGTTCCACGTGACCTCTCGGGTCCTGAGTGTCACAGGGTCCTCCTGCGGCGGAGCATGATGGCGATGAAGACCGGCACGCCCACCAGGGCGGTGCCGACGCCGACGGGCAGGGGCGAGGGGGAGAAGACCACCCGGGAGAGCGCGTCCACCCACACCATGAAGACCGCGCCGATCAGCGCGGTCACCGGGACCAGGCGGGTGTGGCGGGGCCCGGTGAGGAACCGGGCCGCGTGCGGGAGCACGAGGCCGACGAATCCGATGGCGCCGGCCACGCTGACCAGCACCGCTGTGAGCAGCGCTGTGGCGATCATGAACATCGCGCGGGCCCGCCGTACGGAGACGCCCAGCGAGGAGGCGACGTCGTCACCGAAGGCGAACGCGTCCAGGACCGGGGCGCGCACGAGGCAGAGGACCGCTCCGGCGACGACGGCGAGCCCGCACAGCCAGACGTCGTTCCACCGCACGCCCTCCAGCGACCCGAGCAGCCAGAACATCACCCCGCGGGCCTCGTCGGAGTCGGCGAAGGCGAAGACGACGAACGAGGTGAGCGCGGAGAAGAGCTGTGTCACCGCGATCCCGGCCAGGATCACCTTGTCGTTGCCGCCGCCGGCCATCCGTGCGATGAGCAGGACGACGGCGAAGGCGGCGGCGGAGCCGAGGAACGCACCCCCGGAGAGACCGATCACGGATCCGCCCACGCCCAGGACGCCGACGACGACGGCGCCGGTCGAGGCGCCGGAGGAGATCCCGAGGACGTAGGGGTCGGCCAGGGGGTTGCGCAGCAGCGACTGCAGGATCACCCCGCACAGGCCGAGCCCCGCGCCGCAGGCCGCGGCCACCAGTGCCCGGGGCAGGCGGTCGTCCCACACGATGGCGTTCTTGGACACGCGGACCGGGATGTCGGTGATCCCGAGGTGGTTGAGGACGATGTCGCGCACGTTGACCAGCGACACGTCGGCCGGACCGAGCGTGATGGCCACGCCGACCGAGACGAGGAGCAGCGCGAGCGAGCCCGTACCGATGCCCAGGAACCGCAGCCGCGATCCGCCCGGCGGGGTGTGGGCGGGCGCGGGCGCCGTCCGGACGGGGCCCGCGCCCGGGTCGGCGGTGGGCGTGGGCCTCACTCGGTCGCCTCGAACGAGCGCAGCCCGTCGGCCAGGGCCTCCAGCCCGTCGATCGTGCGGATCGACGGGTTCATCTCGGCGCCGTGCAGGGAGACGAACCGCTCCTCGCGCACCGCTGTGAGGTCCCTGGTGACGGGGTCGGTGCTGAGGAAGTCGATCTTCTCCTGCAGTTGGTCGCCGGGCCAGCGCTCACGGCTGAGGTCGCCCAGGACGAGGACGTCGGGTTCCCGGTCGACGAAGCTCTCCCACGTCGTGGCGGGCCAGTCGTCGTCGAGGTCGGCGAACACGTTGGTGGCGCCGACCTCGGTGGCCAGCAGGTTCGCCGATCCCTTCCCGCCTGCGACGTAGGGCGTCCGCAGGTCCGCGAACCAGAAGGCGATGCTGGAGCCCGAGGAGTCGACGTCGGCGAGGGCCGCCTGGCGGCGGTCCTCCAGCTCCGCGACCAGTTCCTCACCGCGCTCGGAGACGTCGAAGATCCGCGCGAGTTCGCGGATCTCCTGGTACAGGGAGTCGATGGTCAGCGGTTCGGTGCGGGTGCCGCCGCCGTTGATGCTCGTTCCGCCGTCGCAGTCGGTCGGCGACAGGTAGGTCTCGATCCCGGTCTCGGCGAACCGGTCGCGTTCGGCCACGCCGCCCTGGGCGAAGTGGCGGCCGAACGACGCCGTCACGAAGTCGGGGTCGGTGTCCAGGGCCACCTCGTAGGTCGGGGCCTCGTCCGCCAGCCTGGGCACCTCGTCGTTGGCTCGCGCGAGGTCCTCCAGGACGGGGTCGGTCCAGGACGCCGTGCCGACCATGCGCTCCTCCAGCCCGAGGGACAACAGGATCTCGGTCGACCCCTGGTCCAGGGACACGACCCGCTGCGGCGCGGCGTCGAAGGTCACCTCCTGGCCGCAGTTGTCCACGGTGAGCGGGTACTGCGTCGCGCCCTCCCCGGTGACGGCGGTCTGCTCCGGAACGGGCTCCGAGGCCCCGCAGCCGGTCAGGGCGGCCACGATGAGCGCGGCGCTCACCGTGGCCAGGGGGTCGCGTAGGGTCACTGTCACTGATCCGTCCTTTTCCTCCGAAGCCAGGGGTCCGGGCACGACCGCCGTGGACTGGGGTTACGTTAGCCTAACCTTGCTTTCCCGGGAAGAAGTTTCCGGGGGTAACAGGTGAGGGACAGGACACACGGCGCGGGTCCCGGCACCGGGCGCTGCGCGGGGAGCGCCGCCCGGAGGCGGGGGCGGAGAAAGGGCCGGTCAGTTCCGGTTGCGGTACAGGTACATCGTCACCGGGCCGAACAGCGCCACCATCACGGCCGACGCCACCAGCACCCACCCGATCTGGGCGGTGGTGACACCCCCGTGCATCAGGCCGCGGATCGCGGTCACCAGGTGGCTGACCGGGTTGACGTCCACGAACGCCTGGAGCCAGCCGGGCATGGTCCGCGGGTCGACGAAGATGTTGCTCAGGAAGGTGCCCGGGAACATGACCACCATGCTGACGGTCATGACGGAGTTCGGTGTGCGCAGCACCAGTCCGAGCAGGGTCCATATCCAGGACAGGCTGTAGCAGAACACGATGAGCAGCAGCACCGACAGCACCACGCCCGCGACACCGTTCTCGGGACGGAAGCCCAGGGCCAGCCCCAGCACGATGACCACCAGCGAGGCCATCGAATAGCGCACGGCGTCGCCCAGCAGCGCGCCGACGAGGGGGGAGGGCCGCCAGATCGGTAGGGAGCGGAAGCGGTCGAAGACGCCCTTGGTGATGTCGGTGTTCAGGGTGACGCCCGTGTACAGGGTGATCATCACGACCGTCATCACCAGGATCCCCGGCAGGACCCACTGCAGGTACTCCTCCGTGGACCCCACGATCGCCCCGCCGAACAGGTAGGTGAACATCAGCAGGAACAGGACGGGGAACAGGGTGACGTCGAAGAGCTGCTCCGGGACATGCTTGATCTTCAGCAGGGCCCGCCAGCCGAAGGTGAACGAGGCGGACAGGGCGCTCGGCCGCGGCGGCCGGGTGCCCGAGGCGAGGACCCCGCGCAGGTGCTGCTGGTCGGGTACGCCGGTCCGTGTGGTGGTCATGCCGTTCCCTCCTCGGTCGCCGGACCGGTGTCCGGGCCGGCGTCGTCCTCCGGGGCGGCCGGGCGTCCGGTGAGCGCCAGGAAGACCTCGTCGAGGCTGGGACGGCCCAGGGCGAAGTGCGTCACGTTGACTCCGTCGTCCGAGAGCGCGCCCAGCGCGTGCGCGACGCGGTCGGGGTCGAAGACGCGGGCGGAGAGGGCGGCGGGATCGCCCTCGCGCCGGACGGGCACCTCCAGCAGGCGTTCGAGCAGCCGCGCGGCGACCTCGCGCTGCTCGGGCCGGCGCACCCGGACGTGCAGCGAGCCCGTGCCCACCGCGGCCTTGAGCTCGTCCGGGGTTCCCTCGGCGATGACGGTGCCGTGGTCGATCACCGCCATCCGCCCGGTGAGCCGGTCGGCCTCGTCGAGGTACTGCGTGGTCAGCAGGACCGTCGTCCCCGCGTCCACGAGCGCGCGCACGATGTCCCAGACCTGGTTGCGGCTGCGGGGGTCCAGCCCGGTCGTGGGCTCGTCCAGGAACATCAGTTCGGGCGTGACCACGAGGCTCGCCGCGATGTCGAGCCGGCGCCGCATCCCGCCGGAGTAGTTCTTCACCGGGCGGTCGGCGGCCTCGGCCAGCCCGAACGCGTCGAGCAGGTCGTCGGCCCGCCGCCGTGCCCGGGCACGGCCGTAGCCGTAGAGGCGGCCCAGCAGGACGAGGTTCTCCACGCCGGTGAGGTCGTCGTCCACGGACGCGAACTGCCCGGTCAGGCCGACCCGGGCGCGGACGGCGTCGGCCTCGCGCACGACGTCGTGGCCGAGCACGCTGGCCCGGCCGCCGTCGGGCCGCACCAGGGTGGCCAGCATGCGCATCGTGGTGGTCTTCCCGGCGCCGTTGGGGCCCAGGAAGCCGTACACGAGTCCGGTGGGCACGGACAGGTCGACCCCGTCCACGGCGCGGGTCCGGCCGAAGTCCTTGACCAGGCCGGAGGCTTCGATGGCGAGTTCGGGCACGTGTGCGGTCACGTCGCCTCCCCCGGGACGGCACCCGCCCGCGACGGCGGGCTCGGCGGATCCGTGGACAGGCCAACGCCCCCGCGCGGCGGGTCATTCCCGGTCCGGGAAGGGCGGCACCCCGACACTGCCCGACCGTGACGGCCCCGCGCCGGGCGGGTCCACCACGCGCACACCTCCCGGAGTGCCGGGGAAGGTGGGGATTTGTCGGTGTCCGGCCGCTCTGGCAGATTGGCGGGGTGCGTGTCTCGATGCTGGGTCCCTTCCAGGTCCGGGACGGGAGGGGCCGCGCCCTGCCGCTCGGAGGGCGGCGCATGTCCGTCCTGCTCGCCCGGCTGGCCCTGGCGCCGGGTCTGGTGGTCTCCGCCGACGCGCTCATGGACGACCTGTGGGACGGCGGACCGCCCGAAGGCGGAGCGGACACCCTGCGGCGCCTGGTCTCGCGCGCCCGTACCAGGCTGCGCGAGCACGGACTGGAGATCGGGCCCGTCGCGCACGGCGGCGGGTACCGCTTGGACGTGCCGCCCGACGAGGTCGACGCCCACGCCTTCGAGCGGCTCGTGGCCGACGGGGCCCGGCTGCTGCGGGAGCACGCCCCGGATCGGGCGGCGCAGGCCCTGGGCGAAGCGCTGGAGCTGTGGCGCGGTACCCCCCTCGGCGGGGTGGACGCCGACTTCGCCCGGCGTGCGGCCTCACGTCTGGAGGAACTGCGGCTCGCCGCCGAGGAGGACCGGATCGAGGCCCTGTCCCGCACCGGCGACCCCGCCGGGCTCCTGCCGGAACTGCGCGCCCTGTGCGCCGCCCACCCCGCCCGGGAGCGCTGCAACGGCCTGCTCATGCGGCTCCTGCACGAGACCGGGCAGAGCGGTGCCGCGCTGACCGTCCACGAGGACCTGCGGCGGGCCCTGTCCGAGGAGCTGGGCGCCGACCCCTCCCCGTGGATCGGCCGGCTGCACGCGGACATCCTGCGCGAGGGGGCCCCGGCCCCCTCGCGCGAGTGGAGCAACCCCTACCGGACCCGCTTCTTCGGGCGCCGCGACGAGCTCGCCGCCATCGGCGCGCTCATGGACCGCACGCGCCTGGTGACCCTGCTCGGTCCCGGCGGGGTCGGCAAGACCCGCCTGGCCGCGGAGTACGCCGCCGGAACCGCCCCGCGCCCGCGGGTGTGCTTCGTCGAACTCGGGCCCCTGCGCGAGGAGGACAGCCTGGTCGAGGCGGTCGCCGCGACCCTCGGCACGGGCAGCGCGCCCCTGGCCGCCCCGGGACGCGCCCGCTCCACCCGGTTGGCGTCCGCCCTGTCGGCCGTGCCCACCCTCCTGGTCCTGGACAACTGCGAGCACCTCGTGGACGCCGCCGCCGACCTGGCCGTCGGCCTGCTCGCCCAGTGCCCGGACCTGCGTGTCCTGGCCACCAGCCGCGAACCACTGGCAGCGGGGGGCGAGGCCCTCGTGCGCGTCGAACCCCTGGCGGTCCCCGACGAGGAGGGCGGCGAGGCCGTCGCGATGTTCGCCGACCTCGCCTCCCTGGCGCGGCCCGGGTTCACCGTCGACGCCGACAACGCCGAGGCGGTCACCGAGATCTGCCGCCGCCTGGACGGGCTTCCGCTGGGCATCGAACTGGCGGCGGCGCGCACCCGCTCGATGCCCGTGCGGCAGATCGCCCGCCACCTCGACGAGCGCTTCCGACTGCTGTCCGGGACCCGGCGCTCCGGAAACGCCCGCCACCGGACGCTGCGCGCCGTCCTGGACTGGACCTGGAACCTGCTGACCGACCACGAACGGCTGCTGGCGCGCCGGCTGTCGGTCCTGCCGGGCGGGGCCACCGACGACGCCGCCCGTGCGGTCTGCGCCGACAGCGGCGTGCCCGCGGAGGAGGTGCCGTTCCTGCTGGCCTCCCTCACCGACAAGTCCCTGCTGCTGGCCACGGAGTCGGCCTGGGGAGAACCCCGCCACCGCCTCATGGAGACCCCGCGCGTCTACCTGCAGGAGCGCTTGCGCGAGGCGGGGGAACAGCAGCGGGTGCGCGACGCGGCCGTCCGCCATGTCGCCGACCTCACCGAGCACGCCTTCACGATGCTCCTCGGCCGCGACCAGCCCCGCGGGCTGGCGGTCCTGGACGCCGAGCACGAGAACATCCTGGAGGGCGTGCGGCACGCCTGGCGGGACGGGGACGCGGCGCGGGCGGTGCGGACCGTCACGGCGCTGAGCTGGTACTGGATCATCCGGGGCCGCTACGAGGAGGCCGACCGGTGGTTCGGTGAGCTGGACCGCCGCCCCGAGGCGCTCACTCCCACGGCGCGCGCGGTCTCCGCGGCGGTCCGCTCCATCCTGCCCCGCGCGGAGGCCGCCGAGGAACCCGGCGCCGACGCCCGTGTCGGACCCGGCGCGGCCGACGCCGCGGCCCTGGCCGAGCACCCCCCGCTGGCGATGATCACCCCCAAGCACCGTCTCCTGGCCGGTGACCACGAGGGCGTGCGCACGGACGCCGCGGCCGCGCTGGACCACGACCACCCCTGGGTGCGCGCCGCCGGCCTGGCCACCTCGGCGCTGGCCGCCGAGGCCGTCGGGGACGCGGCCGGGGCCGAACAGGACACCGAGGCGGCCGCCGCGGCCTTCTGGGACCTGGGCGACCTGTGGACGACCGCCCAACTGGTCGCGGCCCTGGCCGGCTTCCAGTCCTCGCGCGGCGACGTCGACAGCGCGGTCGCCAGTCTGCGGCGGGCCCTGGAACTGGAGCGGTCGCTGGGGGCCTCGGAACGGTTCACGCCCATCCTCATCCGATTGGGCGGGGAACTGGTCCGGGCCGAACGGCACGCCGAGGCCGAGGCGGTCTTCCAGGACGCCCTGGACGCGACCGAGGCCCCGACCGCGGAGCACCGCATCCTTTGCCTGCTCGGGCTGGCCGACCTGGCACTGCTCCGGAACCGGCCCTCCGAGGCCCGCGACCTGCTCGTCCGGGCCCGGCGCCCGCTCGCCGGAGACGGATCCCTGGCCGACACCGACTACCTGCGCGTGGCCGTCCTGTGCCGGGAGAGCGCGCTCGCCCTGGCCGAGGACGACCCTGGACGGGCCCACGAGACCGCCCTGCGCGCCTGGGGGGCCGCCGGGCTCCTCGGTGTCGCGGCCGTCCGCGCGGAGACGGCCGAACTGGTCGCCGACGCCCTGTGGTCCCTGGGGGAGCCCGAGGGGGCGGCCCGCGCGCTCGGCACCGCCTCCTGGATCCGGGGGCGGCGGGACGACGGCAGCCCGCGGGTGCGCTCCCTGGTGCGCGCGCTGACCGGGGCGCTGGGGCACGAGGGGTTCGGGCGCGCCTACGCCGAGGGCGCCTCCGGGCGCGTGCCGCTCCTGAGGTAGGCCAGGACCGCCTGGACCCGGCGGTGGCCGCTGCCCTCCTGGGTGAGTCCGAGCTTGGCGAAGATCGAGCCGATGTGCTTGCCCACCGCCGGAGCCGACAGCCCCAGCAGCTCGCGGATCCGCGTGTTGCCGTGGCCCTCGGCCATGAGCCCGAGCACCTGAGTCTCGCGGGGCGAGAGCGAGCCCAGCGGATCGTCCCGCGACGGGCCGGCCAACAGGTGGGACACCACCTCCGGGTCCAGGGCGACCCCGCCCCGGGCCACGCGGCCCAGCGCGTCGGCGAACTCGGCCACGTCGCCGATCCGGTCCTTGAGCAGGTACCCGATGCCCTGGCTGTCGGCCAGCAGCTCGGCCGCGTACCCGTCCTCGACGTGGGCGGACAGCACCAGCACGGGGAAGCCGGGGATCTCCGCGCGCAGCCGGGTCGCCGCCTCCAGCCCCTCGCGGCGGAATCCGGGCGGCAGCCGGACGTCGAGGACGGCGACGTCGGGCCGCCGCTGCCGGAAGAGCGTCCAGAACTCGTCGATGTCCCGGGCCGCCCCCGCGACCTCGAAGCCCTCCGTCTCCAGGAGCAGCACCAGGCCCTGGCGCAGGAGGACGTCGTCCTCGGCGATCAGAACGCGCACGGCAGTCTCACCTCTATCGTGGTCGGCCCGCCGGGCGGGCTGGAGATCCGGGCCCGCCCCTCGAAGGACGCCACCCGCTGGCGGATCCCGGACAGACCGCTCCCCCCGCGCTCGTCGGCACCGCCCCGGCCGTCGTCGGTCACCTCGACGGTGAGTTCGCCGCCGTGTTCGCGCACGGTCACGCGCGCGCTCGTGGCACCGGAGTGCTTGGTGACGTTGGTCAGCGCCTCGGTGACGACGAAGTAGGCGGCGGTCTCCACCGCGGCCGGGACGCGGGGCAGGCCCTCCACGTTCACCGAGCAGGGGACCGCCGACCGCGAGGCCAGCGAGGTCACCGCCGTGGCCAGCCCCTGGTCGGCGAGGATGGGCGGGTAGATGCTGCGCACGACGCCGCGCAGCTCCCCGAGCGCCTCCTCCGCGGCGCCCTTGGCCACGGTGATGAGCTCCCGGGTGCGCTCGGGGTCCTCGGTGAGCAGGCGTTCGATCAGGCCCAGGTGCATCCGGACCGCGACCAGGCGGTTCTGGGTCCCGTCGTGCAGGTCGCGCTCGATCCGGCGCAGCTCCATCCCGTGCGCCTCCAGGGCCGTCTGGCGCAGCGCGGTGACCTCCGCGATGCGGGTCCGCAGACGGACCCGGTCGGGTACGCGCAGCATCCGGCGGGCCAGCAGTGCGTGGCCGTCGGCCAGCCGCGGCACGCAGTACACGAACAGGCCGAGGTAGACCAGTCCGACGAAGGGCGTGAGCAGCGCCGCGGGCCACGAGTCCACCGGATAGCCGCCCGGGCTGACCTGGAGCTCCGGCGGCAGCGTCCACCACCACAGCGGACAGGTCAGGGAGACGGCCACTCCCACGGCCAGGACGAATGCCGTGAACATGCAGGCCAGGCCGAACAGGCTGTTGACGGCGCACCAGGAAATCGAGTTCCAGAATTCCGTTCGCGGAGGCGGTCCGCCGTCCGATCCGGTGTCCTGGCCCAGGTGCGCGCGGGCCATCCGGATATCCCTTTCCGCGCTGCGCTCCAGCCGCACGGTCAGCCGCCTGAGCAGTGGTGCGCCGACCAGGAGCGCCGTCAGCGCGTGGGTGAACAAGAACGCGCCCAGCAGCAGCCAGGACCGCAGCGCCGAGGCCCCGGCCGCCGTGGTGTAGCGGGCGCCGCGCAGGGTCCGCTCCCGTGCCGCCCGGTGGCGGACCGGGCGTTCACCCACGTGCGCCAAAGGAGAACCCCCGGTGGATGGAAAAGGAAAAGAAGGCCATTCCCGTGCGATGGTAGCATTCGCCGGAGAATCGACAAAGGAGTCCCCGTGTTCGGACGAAGAGCAGCTGATCAGAGAGTCGATTTCGGGTCGCCCGGAACTCCCGAAACAACGTCCGCATTAAGAATGGGAGAAGTTTACCGGACCTACGACTCCAGTGCTGGAAAGGTCACCGCTCTTCAGGGTATTTCCGTAGAGCTTGCGAAAGGAAGCTTCACTGCGGTAATGGGGCCGTCCGGGTCGGGCAAGAGCACGTTCCTGCACTGCGCCGCCGGCCTCGACCGGCCCACCAGCGGCGAGGTGTGGCTGGGCGGGACGAGACTCTCGGGGATGTCGGAGCACCGGCTCACCCGCCTGCGCCGCGCACGCGTCGGCTTCGTCTTCCAGGCCTACAACCTGCTGTCCGCGCTGACCGTCCAGGACAACATCACGATGCCGCTGCGGCTGAACGGCACCGCCGTGGACGGGGACTGGGCCGCACAGGTGGTGGACCGGGTCGGGATGGCCGAACGCCTGCACCACCGCCCCGCCGAGCTGTCCGGCGGACAACAGCAGCGGGTGGCCATCGCCCGCGCGCTCATCACCCGCCCCGACCTGGTGATGGCGGACGAGCCCACCGGCGCCCTGGACTCCCGCACCGGCGCGCAGGTGCTGTCCCTGCTGCGGGACACGGTCGCCGCCCTGGGACAGACGGTCCTCATGGTCACCCACGATCCGGTGGCCGCCTCCTACGCCCAGCGCGTGCTCTTCCTCGCGGACGGACGGCTCGTGGACGCCCTGGACGCCCCGACCCCCGCCGCCGTGGCCGAGCGGATGACCCGGCTCGGTGAGCGGTGATGCTCGACATCGCCTGGAAGACCCTGCGCGCCCGCAAGGGGGCCTTCGCCGGGGCCTTCGTCGCCCTGCTGTGCGCCACGGCCCTCATCGCCGCCTCCGGCATCCTCGCCGAGTCCGGCCTGCGCTCGTCCGTGGACCCCTACCGCTACGCGGCCGCGGACGCGGTCGTGGCCGGCGATCGGACGCTGCGGTTGCCCGGCGGTGACCTCACCGTCGGCGAACGCCTGCCCGAGGCCGTCCGGCTGCCCGCGGAGCTGGTCGAGGAGCTGGAGGCCCTGGAGGAGGTGGACACGGCCGTCGGCGACCGCCGGCTGCCCCTCGCGATCGACGCCATGGACGGAACCGCGCCGTCGCCCGTGTCCGGCCACGGCTGGGACACCGCGCCCCTGGGCCCGTTCGACACGATGGAGGGCCGTGCCCCGCAGCAGGCGGGTGACGCGGTGCTGACCGCCGGCCTGGCGGCCTCCCTCGGGGTCGGCCCCGGGGACACGGTACGGATCACCAGCGCGGCCCGGCCCGCCGAGTACCGGGTCAGCGGCATCGCCTCCCACCAGGGCACGGGGACCGCACGGGACGGCGCGGTGTTCCTGCACTCCGACGACACCGACCGCCTGGCCGCCGGGGCCGCGTCGGTCGACGCGATCGGGGTCGTCGCCGCCCCGGGCGTGGACGAGGAGGCGCTCACCGCCGCTCTGCGAGCCGCCGCGGGCGCAACGCCCGTCACGGTCCACACCGGCGGGTCCGTCGCACAGGTCGAGTACACCGACGTCGGCGAGGCCCGCGGCCTCCTCCTGATGATCTCCGGCTCCTTCGGCGGGCTGGCGGTGCTCATCGCCCTGTTCGTGGTGTCGGGAACGCTGGCGCTGTCCATCAACACCCGCCGCCGCGAGATCGCGGTGCTGCGCGCCATCGGCTCCACCCCCGTCCAGGTGCTGCGCATGGTCGGCGCCGAAGCCCTGCTGCTGGCCCTGCTCGCCGGGGTCCTGGGCTGCCTGCCCGGGATCCTGGTCGCCCGCGCCATGCACGGGGCCTTCGCGCGCCTGGGCGTGCTCCCCGCCGACCTGCCGCTCGTGGTCGGTCCGCTCCCCTTGGTCGCCGCGGTGCTGCTGACCACGCTGACCGCCCTCGCCGGGGGCCTGTTCGCCGCCCTGCGCCCGGCCTGGACCAATCCGGTGGAGGCGATGCGAGAGTCCACCGCGGCCCCCCGCGCACCGGCGCGCTGGCGGGGCACCGCCGGGATGGCGTGCCTGGTGCTCGGCCTCAGTTCCGCGATGACCCCGATCGCCCTGCGCAACGACGCCGGGGCCGCCGGGACGGGTAGCGCGGCCCTGCTGCTGGTGATCGCGGTGGCCCTGCTCGGCCCGGTGCTGCTGCGCCCCCTGGTCGCGGTCGTCGTGCGTCCGCTGCGCCGCATCCGGGTCAGCGGATTCCTCGCCGCGGAGGCCACCGGCGCCGACCTGCGCCGGCTGGGGAGCGTCCTGACCCCGCTGGTGCTCGCCGTGGGCTTCACGCTGACCATGGTCTACACCCAGTCCGTGCTGGCCGGGGCGGTCGCGGCCCAGGTGGAGGCGGGGGTCACCGCGGACGCCGTGGTGACCGACGCGGGGTCGGGCGGAGTGGACGCGGACATCGTCCAGGAGATCGCCGCGCTGCCCGAGACGGGGGCGGTCACGCCGTTGGGCGAGACCCGCGTGTTCGTGCCCTACTCCGTGTTCGGCGACCCCGATCTCGCCTCCTTCCCGGCTCGCGGGGTCGGTCCCCAGGGGCTGGGGGATAACCTGGACCCCGGCGTCGTGGACGGCGATCTGGGCGACCTGGCCGGCGCGACGATCGCGATGGAGCGCTCCGGCGCGGACCTGCTGGGCGCGGACGTCGGGGACGAGCTGGACGTACGCCTGGGTGACGGTACGGCGGTCGCGCTGCGGTTGGCCGCCACCTACGAGCGCGGGCTGGGGCTGGGCGGGGCGATCGTGCCCCAGGAGGTGCTGGACGGGCACGCCGGGCCGCCCTCGCGGGTGCTGGCGGGCGCGGCCGAGGGCACCTCGCCCGAGGAGCTGACCGCCGCGCTGACGGCGTTCACCGAGCGCTACCCGACGCTGCTGCTCACCGACAGGGACGGGTTCGCCGACGGAGCCCGGGCCGAAGCGGACCTGTCCGCGTGGGTCAACCTGGTCGGCCTGGCGGTCATCCTGGGCTACATCGCGATCTCCGTGGTCAACAGCCTGGTGATGTCCACGGCCGCCCGATCGCGCGAGTTCGCCCTGCTGCGGCTCATCGGCACGACCCGCGGACAGGTGCTGCGGGCCCTGCGCTGGGAGGCGTGGGTGATCGTCGTCCTGGCGGTCCTGCTGGGGACGCTGGTGGCCATGGTCCCCCTGGTGGTGTTGAGCCTGGCCTTCCTCGGTAGCCCCGTCCCGGCGGGCACGCCGCTGGTCTACCTCGGGATCGCGGCCGCCACGGCGGTGCTGGGCGTCGGCTCGGTCATGGCACCGGTGCGCCTGGCCCTGCGCACCCCCGCGGTGGAGGGCATCGGCGTCCGCGAGTGACGCCGGTGTCCGCCGCCGTCCGCCTCTGTCCGCCCGCTGTCCCGCCGGTGTCCGGTCGCGCCGGAAGGGTGGTGGGCGACACGAGGAGGAAGTGCGATGGACACCTGTATCCGGGCCACCGGCCTGGTCAAGCGGTTCGGTGAGACGACCGCCCTGGACGGGGTGGACCTGGAGGTCCCGACCGGCTCGATCCTGGGCGTTCTGGGCCCCAACGGGGCGGGCAAGACCACGGCCGTGCGCATCCTGGCGACGCTGTCCAGACCCGACGAGGGAAGCGTGCACGTCGCCGGGTACGACGCCCTGCGCGACCCCGTGGCGGTCCGGAGCCGCATCGGCCTCACCGGCCAGTACGCCTCGGTGGACGAGGAGCTCACCGGTCGGGAGAACCTCGAACTCATCGGGCAGCTGCTGCGGATGCCCTCCCGGGAGTGGAAGGCGCGGGCCCGCGAGCTCGTGAAGCGCTTCGACCTGGTCGAGGCGGGGGGACGCCCGGTCAAGACCTACTCGGGAGGCATGCGGCGCCGGATCGACCTGGCGTCCAGCCTGGTCGGCCGGCCCCGCGTGCTCTACCTGGACGAGCCGACCACCGGTCTGGACCCCCGCAGCCGCGGCGACCTGTGGCGGATCGTGCGCGAGCTCGCCGACGACGGCACGACCGTCCTGCTCACCACGCAGTACCTGGAGGAGGCCGACGAGCTCGCCGACCGCATCACCGTGATCGACCACGGCCGGGTGGTGGCCGAGGGATCGCCCCAGGAACTCAAGCGCACGACCGGCTCCCAGACCCTGCACGTGCGCACGGTCGAACCCGCCGACACCGACCGCGTGGTGGGCCTGCTCGCCGACCTGCTCGGGACCACGCCCGTCCTGAGCTCGGACGGCACGACCATCACCGCCCCGACCGACGACCCCGTCCTGCTGTCGGCCCTGGTCCGCCGCCTGGACCAGGAGGCGATCGCCACCGACGAGCTGGCGCTGCGCGTGCCCAGCCTCGACGACGTGTTCTTCTCCCTGACCGGCCGCCCCCTGCCCGACCACACCGCCGAGGAGACCCCCGCATGAGCGCCCCGACCCTGGACACCCCGGCGCCCGCCCTGCACCCCGAGGCCCGACGGCGGATCGGCGTCATGGAGGGAGTCGCGCACAGCCTGACCCTGGCCAAGCGCAACCTGCGCTACGTCATGCGCACGCCCACGACCCTGATCGACACGGTCATCCAGCCCGTCCTCTTCCTGCTGGTGTTCGTCTTCCTGTTCGGCGGGGCGATCGCCGGCGGCTGGCAGGACTACCTGCAGTCCCTGGTCCCCGGGCTGATGGTGCAGATCACCATGTACGCGAGCATGGGCACCGGAATGGCCCTCAACACCGACATCTCCAAGGGGGTCTTCGACCGGTTCCGGAGCCTGCCGATCGCGCGCTCGGCCCCGCTGGTCGGCGCCGTGCTGGGCGACGTCATCCGCTACGTCGTGGCGGTGACCGTCCTGCTGCTGCTGGCGTTCGTCCTGGGCTTCCGCATCCAGACCGACCCGCTGTCGGCCCTGCTGGCGTGCGTCCTGGTCGTCGTGTTCGGCCTGACCCTGTGCTGGCTCTCGGTGCTCGTCGGCATGGTCGTCGCCAGCCCCCAGGCCGTGCCGGGAATCGCCACGGCGGTCATCCTGCCGCTGACCTTCGGCAGCAACATCTTCGCCGACCCGCAGACCATGCCCCGCTGGTTGGAGGTCTGGACCGGCATCAACCCGGTCAGCTACTTCGTCGACACCGTGCGCGGGCTGATGATCGGCGGCCCCGTGACGGAGCCGCTGCTGGTGAGCCTGGCCGCCGTGGTCGCCTGCCACGCGGTCCTCATGCCGATCGCGATCCGCGCCTACCTGCGCAGGGTCCGGTGACCCGGTGACCGGCGCCCGTGTCCCTTCGTCCGGGAAAGGATGTCCCACATGACCAGAGTCCACCTGACGCTGCGGGACGCGGCGCGGATCCGCGTCCAGGCGCGGCTGTCCACACTGGTCGAGGCCGCCCACGCCCTGGAGGCGGTGCTGGCCGGTCCGGCGCGCCCCGGGGCCTCCGGGTGGACGCGCCGGGCCCGGGGCCGACTGTCGGCGCTGCCGCTCGTGCGGGCGGAGCTCGTCGAGGCGCGCGGCCTGGTGCCCGGCGTGCTGCCCCTCGTGCAGACACCGGACGGGACCGCGTCCTCCGGAGCCGACACGTCCGAACGCGTGTGGCGCGCGGTGCGGACCCTGGGCCGCGTCGCCCGGGTCGTCGTCGCCCCCGACCAGACGCGGGTGCGGGCGCTCCAGACGCTGGCCGCCGACCGGGTCGCCTCCCGGGCGGCCCACGACGGCGCCGCGGCCGCGGTGGAGTCCCTGGGGGAGGGCTGCCGGTGGACCGACACGGCGCTGGAGGTCGCCGACGGCCGGGACAGGGAACTGGACCCCCGAGGGCACGGGTTGGAGCTGCTGCCCTCGGTGTTCCTCGGCTCCGGCCCCCGGGTGGAGCAGTGGACCGACCCGGAGTCGGGGCGGATCCGCACGCTGCTGCTGTTCCCGGCTCTGGGCCCCCAGGACTCGCTCGACCTCCTGCTCCGGGAGCCGGACGGCTCCCCGGAGGCGCTGGGCCGCCTGCTGGGACGGACCCGCTCCGCCGTCCTGGGGCGGCTGGTCGCCCCGGCCTCCACGGGTGAGCTGGCCAAGGGGCTGCACGTGTCGCCCACCTCGATCAGCGAACACACCGCGGTGCTGCGGGACACGGGGCTGATCACCACGACCCGCGAGGGCAACCACGTCCGCCACCTGGTCACCGACCTCGGCCTGGCCGTCCTGGACCACTGCGGCGCGGGCGGCGCGGAGCACCGGCCGCGGGGCTGGACGCGCCTGGCCGAGACGGCCTGAGAACCGCCCGGCACCGACCGCTCACACGGGGGAGGGCCCCGGCACCGTGCCGGGGCCCTCCCTCCCGTCTGTCCGCCGACCCGGCGGCCCGGCTACTCGCCCAGGGCGTCCACCAGGCTCTTCGGGCGCATGTCCGTCCAGTTCTCCTCCACGTACGCCAGCGCCTCCTCACGGGAGGTCTCCTCCAGGGCGATGTCCCAGCCCTCGGGGATCTCGGCGAAGGACGGCCACAGGGAGTGCTGCCCCTCGGCGTTGACCAGGACCAGGTAGGTGGCGTCGTCGTTCTCGAAGGGGTTGCCGCTCATGTCTCTTCCTCGCTTCTCTCGTGATCTCTCGTGACGGAGCCGGATGCTCCGGGCCACAGGTCAGCTCCGGCGGCCGGACCGTGCCGGGACCGCCGCGGCCAGCTCTCGCAGGGCATCGGTGAAGGACCGGGCGAGCCGTTCCACGGTCGTGTCGTGGTGCCGGTTCGCCGAGTAGGTCCAGGAGAACGCCAACCGCCCGCCGGTGACCGAGCCGGTGACGTCGAGCAGGTTGGTGCGCTCCTCGTCCGGGGCGTGGTCCGGCCCCGGGACCGGCGCGAAGCCGCGGACGAGACCGCCCGCGCGGCCCTCGCCCTCACCGAAGCGGCCCAGGTAGTTGAAGGAGACCGCGGGGTCGGGCATCGCGCGCAGCGGTTCGGTGCCCTCGCCCTCCGTCAGGTACCGCAGCGCGCCGAACCCGATCCCGCGCGGAGCCCTCCGTGACTGGCGCTTGACGGCGGCCACCGTCCGCGGCCAGTCGGCCCCCTCGGGCAGCTCCAGCAGGACGGGGTGGATGGTGGTGAACCAGCCGACGGTGCGGGACAGGTCCACGTCCTCGAACAGGTCCTCGCGCCCGTGCCCCTCCTTCTCGACCAGGATCCGCCCCGAACCGCTCCACCCGGCCAGGACCCGGCCGAGCGCGGCCAGGAGCACGTCGTCGATCCGGCACCGGAAGGCCCCCGGCACCCGTGAGAGCAGGGCCCCGGTCTCCTCCTCCGACAGCTCCGAAGCGGCCACGCGCTGGGAGGCCACGTCGTTGGCGCCCTCCGTCAGGTCCACGGGCAGGGACGCGGCCGCGGCGCCGGCGGAGGCGATCGCGGTCCAGGCGGGCAGGTCGTCGTCGAACCCGCCCTCCCGGGTGAGCGTGGTCAGCCGCTCCGCCCACACCGGGAACGGGGTGGTCTTCGCGCCCAGGGACACCGGTCGCCCGTCGCGAAGCTGCTCGTAGGCGGTGGCCAGGTCCTCCAGGACCACCCGCCAGGACACCCCGTCCACCACCATGTGGTGGGCCGACAGCAGCAGCCGGTGGCGGCCGGCCTCTCCGGTGTCCACGACCACCGCCTCGAACAGCGGCCCCTCGGCCAAGCGCGTCGCGGGCCGCTCCCGGCCGGCCTCGCGGACCAGCAGTTCCTCGACGCGGGACTCCGGCGACCCGGCCGCGTCCACGACCCGGACGGCCCCGGGGGCGGCCTCCGCGTCCAGGTGCTGGCGCACGCCCTCCCCGGTCCGTTCGACCCGGAGCCGGAGCATGTCGTGGTGGGACAGGACGTGCTCGGCGGCACGGGCGACCAGGTGCGGGTCGCTGCCCGGCGCGGTCTCCGCCAGCAGGGACATGTCGAAGTGCTCGGGAGAGCGCGGATGCGTGTCGAGGAACCAGCGCTGCACTGGAGTGAGGGCGACCGCACCGGTGACCGGCCCGGTCGCGCCGCCCTCCCGGTCCGGACCCGCGTCGTCCCGTGCGTCCATGGCCGCCGCCAGCGCGTCCACGGTCTGGTGCACGAAGACGTCCTTCGAGGTCAGTTCCCGCCCGGCGGCACGCACCCGCGACACCAGCTGGATGCTCAGGATCGAGTCGCCGCCCAGGTCGAAGAAGTTGTCGTGGGCGCCCACCTTCTCGATGCCCAGCAGCTCGCCCCAGGCCCGCGCCAGCAGGACCTGGGTCGAACCGGTCGGCGGGACGTACCCGGCGGTCTCGAAGGCGTCGTCGGAGGGCGCGGGCAGCGCCCGGCGGTCGGTCTTGCCGTTGGTGTTGAGCGGGATGTCCGCCAGGACGACCACGGCGGTCGGCACCATGTAGTCGGGCAGGCGCCGGGCGGCTCCCTCCCGGACGGCCGCGGCGTCCACGCCCGAGGAACCCCTCTCCGGTGCGACGTAGCCGACCAGCCGCCGGACGCCGGGCCGGTCCTCCCGGACCACGACGGCCGCCGAGCGGACGCCCGGCAGCGCCGCCAGCACCGACTCGACCTCGCCGAGCTCGATCCGGAACCCCCGGATCTTGACCTGGTCGTCGTCGCGGCCCAGGAACTCCAGTTCGAGGCCGGCGGTCCAGCGGACGACGTCCCCGGTCCGGTAGAGCCGTTCCCCCGTGCCCGAGGGGTCGGCGACGAAGCGCTCGGCGGTCGCCCCGGGAGCGCCGGCGTATCCCGGGGCCAGCGACGGCCCCGCCAGGTAGAGCTCGCCGCGCACACCCGGGGGTACGGGTCGCAGCCAGGAGTCGAGGACCACGGCGCGGGTCCCGGCGACCGGTCGGCCGATCAGCGGGCGCTCACCCGGGCGAACGCGCCAGACCGTGCTGTTCACGGTGTTCTCGGTCGGCCCGTAGAAGTTGTACACGGCACCGACCCCCGCCGACGCGAGCCGCTCGGCCAGGACCGCGTCCAGCGCCTCGGCACCCACGGTCAGTACGGCGAGCGGGTGCCGCCCCTCCGCCAGCAGTCCGGCGGAGACCAGCTGGGCCAGATAGGACGGGGTGGTGTCGAGGTAGTCCACCCGGTGCTCGTCCAGGTACTCGCACAGCGCCTCGGCGTCGGTGCGGGTGCGCTCGTCGACCACGTGCAGGTGGTGGCCGGCCGACAGCCAGACGAACGGGTCCCAGGAGGCGTCGAAGGTCCACGAGGCCAGGTGCGCGGCCGTGAGCCGTCGGCCGTCGGCCTCGGGCCCGTCGAGCACCGCGGCCCGGTAGGCGGCGGCCATGGCGCACAGGTTGGCGTGGGTGACCACGACCCCCTTGGGTGTCCCGGTCGAGCCGGACGTGAACATCACGTAGGCCGGGTCGTCGCCGTGCAGGGGGCGTGTGCGCTCGGCGTCGCTGAACGGCGCGGCCGGTGCCCCCGCGGCCTCGACCGGCTCCGCGTCCACCACCGTGACCGGCACGTCCCCGCCCAGGGCCCGCCGGGCGGACTCCTCGGTGTCCCGCGTGGTGAGGATCCGTCCGGCGCGCGCGTGCTCCAGGACGGTGCGCGCCCGCTGGGCCGGGGCGGCCGGGTCGATCGGGACGTAGGCCGCACCGGCACGCAGCACCGCGAAGAGGCCGACCACCGCCTCGGCGGTGCGGGGCAGCACCGTGGCCACCCGGTCGCCGGGGCCGACACCCGCACCGGCCAGGCGCCGGGCCAGGTGGTCGACGCGCTCGTTCAGCGCGCCGAAGGACAGGGTGTCGGGACCGGCGGTCAGCGCCGGCAGGTCGGCCCCGTGCGCGTACAGCCCGTCCAGGACGTGGCCTGTGCCGACCGGGCCGGCCCCGGCGGCCGGTGCCTGCGCCCCGGGCGCTCGCCCGGCGGGCAGGAGGGCGGCGCGCTCGGCCGCCGACATCAGGTCCACCTGGTACACCGGCGCGTCGGGGGCCGTCGCGAGACCTTCGAGCAGGAGGCGCACGTGCTCGGTGAAGCGGTCGACGGTCTCCGGATCGAACAGGTCCGTGTCGTACTCCACCGAGCCGCGCAGCCGCCCGCCGTCCTCGTAGAAGTCCACGCTGAGGTCGAACAGGGAGCTGTGCCTGGTCAGTGGCTGCTCGGCCACGGTCAGCCCGTCGATCTCCCAGGTCTGCCCCGGGGCGTTCTGCAGCGCGACCACGGCCTGGACCAGCGTGGGGCGGGAGGGGTCGCGGCGCGGGGCGACGGCGTCCACCACCGTGTCGAAGGGGACGTCGCCGTTCTGGAAGGCGGTGAGGAGGGTCTCGCGCACGGTCGCGAGCAGTGCGCGGCCGGTGAGCCCCTCGTCCACCGTCATCCGCAGCGCGAGCGTGTTGACGAAGAACCCCACCACGTCCTCCAGCTCGGCCCGGTCCCGGCCGGAGGTGACCGTCCCCAGGACGATGTCGCGCTGCCCGGTGTAGCGGGACAGGACGACCTGCACGGCGGCGGTCAGCACCATGAAGAGGGTGGCGCCGGCGGTGGCCTCCAGTTCCCGGACCGCCGCCAGGGTCTCCTCCGGGATCTCGAAGGTGCGCGTCGCGCCCCGGCCCCGGCGCACCGGGGGCCGCGGGCGGTCCGTGGGCAGGTCGAGGGGCTCGGCGCCGGCCAACAGCTCCCGCCAGTGGTCGATCCGCTCCTGGAAGGGCTCGGAGTCCATGTAGGAGTCCTGCCACGCCGCGAAGTCGGCGTACTGCAGGCGGGGCGGGCGCAGCCCGGCCCGCTCGGCGAGCGCCCGCGGCCCGGTGCCGGACCCGTCCCGCACGGCGGTCCGGTAGAGCGCGCCGAGCTCCCGGGTCAGGACCGACAGCGACCAGGCGTCCACGACGATGTGGTGGATGCCCAGGGCGAGCACGTGCTCGGAGGGGCCCAGGGTGACCAGCAGGGACCGGAAGAGCGGACCCCGTGCCAGGTCGAAGGGCCGGTGCACGAACTCGGCGAGCACCGCGTCGAGGGCGGCCTCCCGGTCCGGTTCCGGAACGGTTTCCAGGTCGGCGGTCTCCGGGGCGGGGGCGCCCGCGGGGTCGCCGATGACCTGGACCGGCTGACCGTCGTGTTCGGTGAACGTGGTGCGCAGCGACTCGTGCCGGTGGACGAGGGCGTCCAGGGCGCGGGTCAGGGCGGCCGCGTCCAGGGGACCGGAGAGCCGCAGCGCGCCACCGGAGTTGTACTCCGCGCCGCCGGGTTCGTACCGGTCGAGGAACCACAGGCGGCGCTGGGCGGCCGACAGCGGCAGGTCGGGCCCGCGCGGCACGGGTACGGGGCCGGAGGCCGCCCCGTCGCCGCCGGCCGTGCCGTCGTCTCCGGCGGACAGCATCGCGGCCAGCTCGGCGACGGTCGGGTGGTCGAAGACCGTGCGCACCGGCAGCCGCGTGCCGAAGGCGTCCGCGGCGCGGGCCACCATCCTGACCACCCCGACGGAGTCCCCGCCGATCCGGAAGAAGTCGTCGTGCACCCCGACGCGCTCCAACCCGAGCAGGTCGCACCACAGCGCGGCGAGTCCGCGTTCGGCGGGGGTACGCGGCTCGGTGTGGGCGGCCCGGGACTGTCCGGCCCAGTCGACCGGCGGCAGCGCCCGGCGGTCGGTCTTGCCGTTGGCGGTCAGCGGGATGCGGTCCACGGTGACGAACGCGGCGGGGACCATGTACCCGGGCAGCACACCGGCGGCCCGTTCGGCCAGTTCCGCCGGCGAGGGCGCGGCCCCGGCGGCGGGCACCACGTAGGCGGCGAGCCTGCGCCCGGAGCCGCCCGTGTCGACGACGACGACCGCCCGGCCGACCTCGGGCAGGCCGGTGAGCGCGGCCTCCACCTCGCCCGGTTCGATGCGGTGCCCGCGCACCTTGACCTGGTCGTCCGCCCGCCCGAGGAACTCCAGCTCCCCGTCGCGGCGGCGGCGCACCACGTCGCCGGACCGGTACATGCGCGACCCGGGCGGCCCGAAGGGGTCGGCGACGAAGCGCCCGGCGGTCAGTCCGGCCCGGTTCCAGTACCCCTGTGCGAGCCCGTCGCCACTGATGTACAGCTCACCGGGGACGCCGTCGCGCACAGGGCGCAGCCAGCGGTCGAGCACGTGGACCCTGGTCCCGGCGACCGGCGCGCCCATGGGCGGCGTGCCCGGTCCGGACAGCGGGGCGCTCATCGTGGTGCACACCGTGGACTCGGTGGGCCCGTAGGCGTTGTACATCCGACGGCCCCGGGAGAAGCGCTCGACCAGCTCGCCGGGGCAGGACTCGCCCGCCACCAGCAGGTGCTCGACCGGGCCCAGGTCGGCCGGGTCCAGGCTCGGCAGCAGGGCCGGGGGCAGGGTGACGTGGCTGATCCGGTGCCCGCTCAACGCCGCGGGGAGCCCGGACCCGGCCAGGTCCGCGCGGGGGAGCAGGACGGTCGCGGCCCCGTTGAGCAGCGCGACCAGCAGCTCGGCGACGGACGCGTCGAAACTCGGGGAGGCGAACTGCAGCAGCCGGGAGCCCGGAGCGACCTCCATCAGCCGCCCCTGCGTCATGGCCAGAGCCGCCATGCCGTGATGAGGGACGACCACGCCCTTGGGGCGCCCGGTGGACCCGGAGGTGTAGATCATGTACGCCGGGTCGTGCACGGTGACCGCCTCGCGCAGGGGGTCGCCCTCCCGGCCGTCCTCCGGATGCAGCACGCGGACCGATCCGGGCAACCGGTCGGCCGTTCCGGGGGCCGCCAGGACCGCGGACAGCCCGGCGTCGTCGGCCATGTAGGCCAGCCGGTCGACCGGATAGTCCGGGTCCAGCGGCACGTGGACGGCACCGGCGTACACCACGGCCAGGAACAGCACGGCCGACTCCGGCCCGCGCTCCCGGCACACGCCGACCCGGTCGCCCCGCCGCACACCGTGCGCGCGCAGGTACCCCGCGACGCGGGCGGCCCGGTCGTCGAGCTCGGCGAAGGAGACTTCGGTGTCGGACCCGACCAGGGCCGGGGCCTCGGGGCGGGCGGCCACCTGCTCGGCCACCAGCTCGGTCAGAGTGCGCGGACGGGGGCCGGCGGGGCCGGACAGCTCGCCCGCGCCCTCGTGCCCGCCCGGCCGCAGGGCCCGCAGGGGACGGTTGTCACCCGCGCCCTCCAACACGTCGACCAGGTCGGAGACGAACCGGGCGACGGTCGCCTCGTCGAACAGGTCGGTGTTGTACTCGGCGGATCCGGCGACTTCCCCGTCCTGCTCCTGGAACTCCAGGGTCAGGTCGAACACCGCGTGTTCGCGCCGCACCGGGAACGTCCGCACGTCCAGGCCGCCCAGGGACGGCGTCCCGCCGCCCCCGGCGTTCTGCATGATGACCGCGGCCTGCACCAGCGGTGGGACCGCCGGGTCGCGTTCGGTCAGGACCGCGTCCACGACGGCGTCGAAGGGGACCTCGGCGTGGTCGAAGTCGGCCAGGACGTCGTCGCGGGTGCGCATGAGGCTGCCGGAGAAGGAGAGCGTCTCGTCGACCCGGCCGCGCAGGGCGAGGGTGTTGACGAAGAAGCCGGTCAGGCCGTGCAGACGGGCGTCCTCCCGGCCCGCCGTGACGGTGCCCAGGACCACGTCGTCGTCGCGGGTCCAGCGCGCCATGGCGATCCGGGCGGCGGTCATCAGGACCATGTAGAGGTTGGCGTTGTGCTCGCGCCCCACCCGGGTGAGCCGCGTCACCAGGCCGGAGGGCAGGCGGAAGGCGTGGCCGGCCCCCCGCATGCTCCGCGCCGGTGGACGGGGGCGGTCGGTGGGCATCTCCAGCGGCCGCGCGCCGTTCAGGCGCTTGCGCCAGTGGTCGAGCGAGCGCTCGTAGGCGTCCCCGCTGAGCCGGCCGCGCTGCCAGGCGGCGTAGTCGACGTACTGGAACGGGAGCGGCTCCAGGGTCGCGGCGAGGTCGGCGCCGGTCAGGCCGGGATGCTCGCACGCGCTCGTGTACAGGCGGTCGAGTTCGCTCTGGAGCGTGCCCAGCGACCAGCCGTCGGTGATGATGTGGTGCAGGACGGCGAGCAGGACGTGGCGGCGCGGTCCGGCCCGCAGCAGGCGCACGCGCAGCGGCGGCCCGGCCGCGAGGTCGAAGGGGGCGGCGTAGTGGTGGTCGACGAGGCGGGCGAGCTCGTCCTCCCCGCCGTGGACCTCCGTGACGGGGAGGGCGACCGGCGCGGGCGGGCCGACGACCTGGCGGCCCTCCCCGTCGACCTCGGTGAACGTGGTGCGCAGCGACTCGTGCCGGTGCACCAGGGCGGTCAGGGCCAGGCGGAGCGCCACGGTGTCGAGGTCGCCGCGCAGGTCCAGGGCGAAGCCGGAGTTGTAGTCGGCCCGGCCCGGCTCGATCCGGTCCAGGATCCACAGCCGCTGCTGGGCGAAGGACAGCACGGCGGGGGCGTCCCTGTCGACGACGGGAACCTCGTCGGTCCGTCTGCCCCGGTCGCGCAGCCTGCGCCGGACCTCTTCCCGCAGCCGGGCCCGATCGGGGTCCGTGCCGCTGGCGTCTCCGTGCGCGTCGTTCATGGTTCGTGCTCCTGCCGTGGTCGGAGTGTGTGGCTGGGAGGATGCGGGGACAGGGCGCCGGACGCGGACCGGACGGCCCGCGCCGCGAGGGGTCAGTCCGCCGGTTCGCTCATGAGCGCGTCCTCGACCGCTGCCGCGTAGGCCTGGACGGTCTGGTGGTCGAACAGGGCCCGGGTGGGCACGGTGACGCCGAGGGCCTCCCGGATCTCCCCGACGACCTGGATGCTCTTCACCGAGTCGCCGCCGACGTCGAAGAAGTTGTCGCCGCGCCCGACGCGGTCGAGCTTGAGCACGTCGGCCCAGACCTCGGCCACGAGTTCCTCGGTGGGGGTGCTCGGCTCGACGTACCGGCTCTCGGTGATCCGCGCCCAGTCCGGCTCGGGCAGCGCCCGGCGGTCGACCTTGCCGTTGGCGTTGAGCGGAAGCGACGCCAGGACGGTCAGGACCGAGGGGACCATGTACGCGGGCAGTGACCGGGCGAGCTCCTCGGTCACCGCCGCGGTGTCCACGGCGCCGGGCGCGGACTCGGTCAGGTATCCGGCCAGGACCCGGCCGCCGGAGGGCGGGGCGACCACGGCCGCCGCGGCCTGTGCGACGCCCGCGCCCGCCGCCAGTGCGCTCTCGATCTCGCCGAGCTCGATCCGGAACCCGCGGAGCTTGATCTGGCCGTCGGCGCGGCCGACGAAGTCGATCTGCCCGTCCGCCTGCCAGCGCACCAGGTCGCCGGTGCGGTAGAGGCGTCCGCCGGAGCCGAAGGGGTCGGCGACGAACCGCTCGGCGGTCAGTCCCGGCCGGCGGTCGTAGCCGCGTGCGACGCCGTCGCCGGCGATGTAGAGCTCGCCGACCGCGCCGACGGGGACCGGCCGCAGAGCCGCGTCGAGCACGTGCGTGCGGGTACCGTCCATCGGTCGGCCGATCGGGCAGTCGGCGTCCCGCGCCCGGTCCGGGCCGATCGGGGTGCACGTCGCGAAGGTGGTGGTCTCCGTCGGTCCGTAGACGTGCACGACCTCGGTGTCCTCGCAGGCCTCCAGCACACGGGTGAACGAGGCCGGGTCGGCGGCCTCGCCGCCGGTCCACACCTGTCGCAGCCCGGCGAAGCAGCCGGGGTCCTGCTGGGCGAAGAGGTTGAACAGGGCGGTGGTGAGGAACACCGCGCCCACCCCGTGCTCGGCCACGCCCTGCCGGACCATGTCGGAGGTGACACCGTGGTCGGGGGCCACCACGACGGTGCCGCCGTTGAGCAGGGGCACCCAGATCTCGTAGGTGGCCGCGTCGAAGGCGTGCGGGGAGTGGAACAGGATCCGATCGTGCGCCCCCGGCCACCGGCCGTCGCGCGTGAGGGCCACGATGTTGCGGTGGTCGACCACCACGCCCTTGGGCGTGCCCGTGGACCCGGAGGTGAACATGACGTAGGCGGCCGAGGAGGGCAGGGACCGCACCTGTGCGGCGGTGGCCGGGGTCCCGTCCGCCCGGTCGGCGCGATCCGCGCCGCCGGTGGCGGCGGGCGGGCCGGTGCGTTCCATGGCCACGGCGGTGATCCCGTCGGCGTCGTACCGGTGCACGGTGATCGGGGCGGCCCCGGTGAACAGGTCCAGGGCCTCCGGGTCGGCGATCGCGGTGTCCACGCCGTTGTCGGCGGCCAGGGCCGTGATCCGCTCGGCGGGGACGGTGTCGTGCAGCGGGACGTAGGCGGCCCCCGCCTTGAGGACCCCCAGCATGGCGGCGACCACACGCGGCGAGCGCGGCATCGACAGGAACACCCGGGACTCGTGGGTGGCCCCGTGGGCACGCAGGTGGTCGGCCACCTCCTCGGCCCGCCGGTCCAGTTCGGCGTAGCTCCACTCCGCGCCGTCGCCGATGAGCGCGGGGGCGTCGGGGCGCAGCCGCACCTGTTCGGCGAACAGTTCGGTCACCGTGCGTTCGGGCACGTCCAGTGCGGCGCCGTCGGTGAAGGCGGCGGTGGCGGAGGCGTCCGCGCCGCCCACGGCCCCCAGGGGGCGGTCCGGATCCTGGACCAGTGCGTTGAGGATCTCCGACAGGTCGTCGAGCAGCCGGTCGGCGGTGTCGGCGTCGAAGTGGTCGGGCTCGTAGCCGATGAGCAGACGGATCCGGTCGGTGGAGTACGCGCTGAGCGCGAGCGGGTAGTTGGTGGCTTCCTCGGCGTCCGTGTCCACCACCGTGATGCCGTGCTCCTGGGCGGCCCGTTCGTCCACGGGGTAGTTCTCGAACACCACCAGGCTGTCGAAGAGCTGGGTGTCACCCGGCAGCCCGGCCTCGCCCTGGATCCGCGACAGCGGCAGGTAGTCGTGCTGCCGAGCGGTGACCTGCTGTTCCTGGAGTGTGTGGAGCCAGGTGGTGACGGGTGTGTGGGGGGTGATGTGGATGCGGACGGGCAGGGTGTTGATGAAGATGCCGATGGTGTTTTCGACGTCGGGTTGGTCGGCGGGGCGTCCGGAGGTGGTGGCGCCGAAGACGATGTCGGTGTCGCCGGAGTGTGTGGAGAGCAGGAGGGCCCAGGCTCCCTGGACGAGGGCGTTCACGGTCAGGCCCTGCTCACGCGCGAACCGGTGCACGGCCGCGGAGCGCTCCTCGGACAGGTGCGTCTCGACACGGACCCTGGAACGGGCCGTCCGTACGTCCTCCGGTGCGCGGTCGTAGGGGAGCGGGGTGGGGGATTCGATGCCGGTGAGGGTGTCGCGCCAGTGGTGGAGTCCGGCTTGTTCGTCCTGCCGGGTGATCCAGGCGAGGTGGTCGCGGAAGGGCGGTCGGGTGGGGAGGGGTGTGCCGCGGTAGGCGGTGAAGACGTCGGACAGGACGAGCGGCAGGCTCCAGCCGTCCAGGAGCAGGTGGTGGAAGGTCCACACCAGCGCCACCCGGGCCGGGGCCAACCGCACCACGGTGATGCGCAACAGCGGTCCTGTCCCGAGGTCGATGCCGGTTCGCTGGTCCTGGGTGAGCAGGTCGGCCAGGGCGTGTTCCTGGTCGTCGGGGTCCAGGTCGCGCCAGTCCAGGACGGTGACGGGCAGGGCGGTGTGTTCGTGGACGAGTTGGACGGGGGTGTCGAGTGCGTCCCAGGCGGGGACGGAGCGGAGGGCGGGGGTGGAGTCGACCACGTGCTGCCAGGCGCGGGCGAGTCGTGCGGGGTCCTCGATCCCGTCCAGACGCACGGTGATCTGCTCCAGGTACGAGGAGCCCTCGTCCAGCAGGGAGTGGAAGAGCATGCCCTGTTGCATGGGGGTGAGGGGCAGGATGTCCTGCACTCCGGGTGCGGCGAGGCGGTCGACCGCGGCCTGGTCGAGGCGCACGAGCGGGAAGTCGGAGGGACTGGCGCCGCCGACGCCCTCCCCCCGACAGAACTCCACCAGGTCGGTCAGCGCCCCGGCCAGGCCGTCCGCCAGGTCCTGGACGGTGCCTTCGTCGTGCACCAGGTCGGAGTAGGCCAGGTCGAGGACCAGCCGCTCGTCGACCACCCGGCCCACCACGTCCAGCAGGTGCGCCCGGTCGGTACCGGGGGAGTCTGCGCCGCCCAGGGCCATGGCGGTGTAGGGCGCTCCGGTCTCCGTTCGGGTGTCGAAGCGGCCGAGGTAGTTGAAGCTGATGTGTGGTTCGGGGATGCGGTGTAGTGCGGTGCGCTGGTGGTCGTAGCCGAGGTGGCGCAGGGCGCCGTAGCCGAGGCCGTGGTTGGGCAGGGCGCGGAGCATGTCCTTGGTGGTTCTGATCCGGGTGGCCCAGTCGGGGGCGGTGTGCAGTGCGATGGGGAAGAGGGTGGTGAACCAGCCGATGGTGCGGGAGAGGTCGGTGTGGTCGAAGAGGTCTTCGCGGCCGTGGCCTTCGAGGTCGATGAGGAGGCGGTCGTGTCCGGTCCAGGAGGTCAGGACGTGTGCGAGGGCGGCGAGGAGGAGGTCGTTGACCTGGGTGCGGAAGACCGGTGGGATCTCGCGCAGAAGGGCTTGTGTGGTCTCGGTCGAGAGTTGTGCGGACACGGTGTGCTGTGAGGAGACGGGGCCGTTGTCCTGGCTGGGGTGGTCGCGGGGGATGTCGGCGGGCACGTCCGCGAGGGACGTCCAGTGGTCGGTTTCGTGGTCGAAGCGGCCTTCTCTGGTGGCTTCGGCCAAGCGGTCGGCCCAGGTGGGGAAGGGTGTGGTGCGGGGGCCGAGGTCGATGGGCTGTCCGCTGGTGGTCTGGTGGTAGGCGGTGGTGAGGTCTTCGAGGAGGACGCGCCAGGAGACGCCGTCGACGACGAGGTGGTGGGCGGTGATGAGCAGGCGTGGGGTGGTTGTTCCGGTGAAGAGCACCATGCGCACCACCGGCCCGGACACCAGGTCGATCTGCTCACGGAGGCGCTCGGTGTGCTCCTCCACCGCCGTCACGCCGGAGTCCGTGACCGTCGTCAGGACCGCTTCGACCCTCTCCTCAGGAAGGATCCGGGTTCCGTCGCCGGAGAGGCGCAGGCGGAGCATGTCGTGGTGCTCCAGCAGGGCCGCGGCCACCCGCGGCAGGGCGCCGGCGTCGAAGTCCGCCACCAGGTCCAGCAGCACCGACATGACGAACCCGTCCGGGCCCTCCGCACGCGAGTCCAGGAACCACCGCATGATCGGGGTCGGGGTCACCGGCCCGTGGACCGGTCCGGTCGGAGCGGGTGCCGCGCCGCTCTCGGGTTCGGCGACCTCGGCCAGGGCCGCGACAGAAGGGTGGGAGAAGACCTGTGTGGAGGTGAGCGTGACCCCGGCGCGGCGGGCGCGGGAGACCAGCTGGATGCTCAGGATCGAGTCGCCGCCCAGGGCGAAGAAGTCGTCGTGCACGCCGACGCGGTCCACACCGAGCACGGAGGCGAACACCTCGGCCAGTACCCGCTCCGACTCCGACCGCGGGGCCACGTACGCAGCGGCCATCGCCGCCCAGTCGGGTGCGGGCAGCGCCCGGTGGTCGGTCTTGCCGTTGGGCGTGAGCGGCATGGTCTCCACCGGCACGATGACCGCCGGGACCAAGTGCGCGGGCAGCGTCCGGACGAGCCGGTCCCGCACCTGGGCGGGGTCGGCCTGTCCCGCCACGTAGCCGACCAGGGCCGCGCCGCCGGGAGCGTCCCGGCGAACCGTGACCGCGGCCTGCCGGACCCCGGGCAGGGCGACCAGTGCCGACTCCACCTCGCCGGGTTCGATGCGCAGGCCCCGGATCTTGACCTGGGCGTCGGCGCGGCCGACGTACTCCAACTGGCCGTCGTGATTCCAGCGCACCAGGTCGCCGGTGCGGTAGAGGCGTCCGCCGGAGCCGAAGGGGTCGGCGACGAACCGCTCGGCGGTCAGTCCCGGCCGCCCCCAGTACCCGCGCGCCACACCCGCGCCACCGACGTGGAGCTCACCGACGACACCGGTCGGGACCGGCCGCAGGAGACGGTCGAGGACGTGCAGCCGCGCGCCCTGGACGGGACGGCCGATCGGCGGGGCGTGCCCCGGTGCCAGCGGGTCGCTGAGCGAGGCGGCGATGGTGATCTCCGTCGGCCCGTAGGCGTTCACCATGCGGCGGCCGGGCGCCCACCGGTGGACCAGTTCGGCGGGGCACGCCTCCGCGCCGACCACGAGCGTGCGCAGGTCCGGGAAGTCCCCGGGCGGCACGGAGGCCAGCACGGACGGCGGGATGATGGTCAGGTTGACGCCGTGGCGCAGCAGCGCCTCCGCCAGTTCCTCGCCGACCAGCGGGCCGGGCTCGGGCACCACCAGAGCGGCCCCCGCGCCGAAGGCCATCAGCACCTCCATCACCGAGGCGTCGAAGCTGGACGAGGCCAGTTGCAGGACCCGCCAGCCGGGTTCGGTGCCGAAGCGGTGGGCCATGGACGCGGCGAACGCGCCGATCCCCCGGTGGGTCACCATGGTGCCCTTGGGGGTCCCGGTCGACCCGGACGTGTAGATGACGTAGGCGAGGTCGTCCGGGCCGGGCGCGACGGCCGTGTCCGCCGCGGGCACCGGCCGCTCGGCCAGGTCGGCGAGCGTGAGGCGTGTCGGCACGGCGGCGTCCGGCCGCTCCTGTGCGCGCTCCGTGTCCTCCTCGGTGATCAGCAGGCGCACCCCGGAGTCGCGCACGATGAAGTCCTGGCGCTCGGCCGGGTATTCGGGGTCGACGGGCAGGTAGGCGGCACCGGCCTTGACGATCGCGAGGAGGGCGGTGATCAGGCCGGGTCCGCGCCGGAGCGAGGCACCGACGATCGAGCCGCGCCCGGCGCGGAGCCCGCGCAGGCGGGCGGCCAGGGCGTCGCTGCGCGCGTCCAGTTCGGCGTAGCTCCACTCCGCGCCGTCGCCGATGAGCGCGGGGGCGTCGGGGCGCAGCCGCACCTGTTCGGCGAAGAGGTCCACGAGTGTGCGTTCGTCCCGCGAGGGTCCGCCGTCTCCCCACGCGGTGACGACGTCGCGCTCGGCGCCGGTCTGCGGCGGCAACTGCCGCAGCGGCCTCGTGGGGGCGGTGACCAGGGACTCGACGTGGAAGGCGAGGCGGGCCAGTAGACGCTCGGCCGTCGCGGCGTCGAAGAGGTCGGGGTCGTAGCGGAGCTGGGTGTCGATCCGGTCGCCGTCGTAGGCGACCAGGGTCAGCGGGTAGTTGGTGGCCTCGTCGGCGGTGACGCCGAGGACCGTGATGCCGTGGTCCTGGGCGGCCCGTTCGTCCACGGGGTAGTTCTCGAACACCACCAGGCTGTTGAACAGGGGCGTGTCGCCGGGCAGGGGTGAGAGCGCCTGGAGCCGGGTGAGGGGCAGGTGCTCGTACTGGCGGGATTCCGTCAGTGTGTCCTGGAGGGTGTGGAGCCAGGTGGCGACGGGTGTGTGGGGGGTGATGTGGATGCGTACGGGCAGGGTGTTGATGAAGATGCCGATGGTGTTCTCGACGTCGGGTTGGTCGGCGGGGCGTCCGGAGGTGGTGGCGCCGAAGACGATGTCGGTGTCGCCGGAGTGTGTGGAGAGCAGGAGGGCCCAGGCTCCCTGGACGAGGGCGTTCACGGTCAGGCCCTGCTCACGCGCGAACCGGTGGACCCGATCGGTCAGGCCGGCGGACAGGGTGTGCCCGGTCCGGGCGGAGGAGCTGGTTCCGTGGACCTGCGCGGGTGCGCGGTCGTAGGGGAGCGGGGTGGGGGATTCGATGCCGGTGAGGGTCTCGCGCCAGTGGTGGAGTCCGGCTTGTTCGTCCTGCCGGGCGGTCCAGGCGAGGTGGTCGCGGAAGGGCGGTCGGGTGGGGAGGGGTGTGCCGCGGTAGGCGGTGAAGACGTCGGACAGGACGAGCGGCAGGCTCCAGCCGTCCAGGAGCAGGTGGTGGAAGGTCCACACCAGCGCCACCCGCGAGGGTGTGAGGCGGGCGACCGCGACGCGCATGAGGGGGCCGCGGGCGAGGTCGATGCCGGTTCGCTGGTCCTGGGTGAGCAGGTCGGCCAGGGCGTGTTCCTGGTCGTCGGGGTCCAGGTCGCGCCAGTCCAGGACGGTGACGGGCAGGGGGGTGTGTTCGTGGACGAGTTGGACGGGGGTGTCGAGTGCGTCCCAGGCGGGGACGGAGCGGAGGGCGGGGGTGGAGTCGACCACGTGCTGCCAGGCGCGGGCGAGTCGTGCGGGGTCCTCGATCCCGTCCAGGCGGATGGTGAGCTGTTCGAGGTAGGCCGCCCCGGAACCCTCCTCGGCCAGGGAGTGGAAGAGCATGCCCTGCTGCATGGGGGTCAGGGGCAGGATGTCCTGTACTCCGGGTGCGGCGAGGCGGTCGACCGCGGCCTGGTCGAGGCGGACGAGGGGGAAGTCGGAGGGTGTGGCGCCGCCGACACCCTCCCGACGGCAGAACTCCACCAGGTCACGCAGGGCGTCGACGAATCGCTCCGCGAGAGCGGCCATGGTCGCCGGGTCATGGGCCCGGTCGGAGAAGATCCAGTCGAAGACGAGGGCGTCGTCCTCGATCCGGCCCACCACGTCCAGCAGGTGGGCGCGTTCCTCCCGAGGGTCGTACTCGCCGCCCGCGTTCAAGCGCAGACCGGTGTACACGGTCTCTGTGCGGGTGTCGAAGCGGCCGAGGTAGTTGAAGCTGACCTCGGGAGCGGGGATCCGTTCCAGGTGGGCGCGCCGGTCGTCGTCGCCCAGGTGGCGTAGGGCGCCGAAGCCGAGGCCGCGGTCGGGGACGGCGCGGAGGGCCTCCTTGGTGGCCTTGATCTGGTGGGCCCAGTCGGGGACGCCGCCCACCGCGTGGGGGAAGAGGGTGGTGAACCAGCCGATGGTGCGGGAGAGGTCGGTGTGGTCGAAGAGGTCTTCGCGGCCGTGGCCTTCGAGGTCGATGAGCAGGCGGTCGTGTCCGGCCCAGGCGGTGAGGACCCGGCCCAGGGCGGCGAGGAGGAGGTCGTTGACCTGGGTGCGAAAGACCGGGGGGATTTCGCGCAGGAGGGCCTGGGTGGTCTCGGCCGGGAGGTGGGCGGAGACGGTGCGCTGGGAGGAGATGGGGCCGTTGCCCTGCCCGTCGAGGTCGCGGGGCAGGTCGGTGGCGACGTCGGCCAGGGCGGTCCAGTGATCGGCCTGGTCGTCGAAGCGGCCCTCGCGGACGGCCTCGGCGAGCCGGTCGGCCCAGACCGGGAAGGGGGTGGTGCGGGGGCCGAGGTCGATCGGTCGGCCCTCGCGGACCTGGCGGTAGGCGGTGGTGAGGTCTTCGAGGAGGACGCGCCAGGAGACGCCGTCGACGACGAGGTGGTGGGCGGTGATGAGCAGGCGGGGGGTGGTTCCTCCGGTGAAGAGCACCATGCGCACCACCGGCCCGGACGCCAGGTCCAGGGAGGCCTGCGCCGCGTGGACGCGTTCCGACAGCACCTCCTCGGCCCGCTCCCCGGGCAGGTCGGACAGGTCCACCGTCTCGATGGGCGGCTCGGTGCCGTCGGCCCCGGCGATACGGAAGGCCCCGGAGGCGTCCATCCGGAGGCGGAGCATGTCGTGGTGCTCCAGCAGGGCCGCGGCCACCCGCGGTAGGGCGCCGGCGTCGAAGTCCGCCACCAGGTCGAGCAGCACCGACATGTTGAAGTGCCCCGGTGCGACGGGGTGTGTCCGCAGGAACCACCGCATGATCGGGGTCGCGGTCACCGGCCCGTGGACCGGTCCGGTCGGAGCGGGTGCCGCGCCGCTCTCGGGTTCGGCGACCTCGGCCAGGGCCGCGACGGAAGGGTGGGAGAAGACCTGTTTGGACGTGAGGGCGATCCCGGCGCGGCGGGCGCGGGAGACCAGCTGGATGCTCAGGATCGAGTCGCCGCCCAGGGCGAAGAAGTCGTCGTGCACGCCGACGCGGTCCACACCGAGCACGGAGGCGAACACCTCGGCCAGTACCCGCTCCGTCTCCGACCGCGGGGCCGTGAAGCTCTCACCCCCGCTCTCGGCGGACGGCTCGGGCAGGGACCGCCGGTCCACCTTGCCGTTGGCGTTCAACGGCATCGCCTCCAGCGCCACCAGCACCTGGGGCACCATGTACGCCGGCAGCTCCCGGGCCAGTGCGGCCCGCACCTCCTCCGCCGCGTCCTCGGACAGGCGTCCCCGCTCGCCCACGACGTAGCCGACCAGACGTCGCACGCCCGACTCCGAACGGTGGACGAGCACCACCGCCTCGGCCACCTCGGGACGGCGCAGCAGCGCCGACTCGACTTCGCCGAGTTCGATCCGAAAGCCCCGCAGCTTGACCTGGGCGTCGGCGCGGCCGACGTACTCCAGTCGGCCGTCGCGGTTCCAGCGCACCAGGTCGCCCGTGCGGTAGAGGCGACCGCCCGACCCGAACGGGTCGGCGACGAACCGCTCGGCGGTCAGTCCCGGCCGCCCCCAGTACCCGCGCGCCACACCCGCGCCACCGATGTACAACTCGCCCACGGCACCCGCGGGGGTGCGTCGAAGCAGCCCGTCCAGGACGTGCAGCCGGGTGCCGTCGAGCGGACCGCCGATCGGTACCGGCTCCGGGACCGGTCCCGTGCCCTCCAACGGGAACCGGGTGACGTACGTGGTCGCCTCGGTCGGTCCGTAGACGTTGGCGACCAGGGTGTGCGGACACGCCCGGCGGACGCGCTCCAGAGCACCGGGGTTGGCGGCCTCGCCCCCGGTGAGCACCTCCCGGAGCCCGGCGAAGCAGCCGGGTGCCTGCGAGGCGTACAGGTTGAACAGCGAAGAGGTCACGAACGTGCCCGTGACACCGTGTCGCTCGACCACGGCGGCGAACCCCTCGGCGTCCAGGCGTTCGGGCGGGGCGACCACGACCGTCCCCCCGTTGAGCAGGGGTACCCAGATCTCGTAGGTGGCCGCGTCGAAGGCGTGCGAGGCGTGGAAGAGCACCCGGTCGTGCCCGCCACCGCGCCAGCGCCGGTCGCGCGCCAGCCGGACGATGTCGTCGTGCGTGACGGCCACGCCCTTGGGTACGCCCGTGGAGCCGGACGTGAACATCACGTAGGCCAGGTGCTCCGGAGCCACGTGGACCGCGTCGGCGTCGGCGTCCGCGGTGGAGGCGGTGCCACCGGGGTCGGACCCGTCCTCCGCCGGAACGGTTCCGGCCACGCCGTCGAGGCGCACGACGGGCAGGCCGAGGCGGTTCGGCAGGCGTTCGGCGGACACCGCGTCGGTGACCGCGCAGACAGCCCCGGTCTCCTCCGCCAGCCGCCCCACCCGCTCGGCCGGGTCGTCCGCGTGGACCGGGACGTAGGCGGCACCCGCGCGCAGTACCGCGAGCATCGCCGTCACCACGTGCGGTCCCCGTTCCAGGACCAGCAGGACCGGGGACTCGGCTCCCGCTCCGTGCACGCGCAGGCGCACGGCCAGGTCGGCCGAGGCCGCGTCGAGTTCGGCGTAGGACAGCTCCCCGGCCGGACCGGAGACCGCCACGCCCGCGGGATCGCGGGCGACCTGTTCGGCGAACACGTCCGGGACCGAGGCGGTGGCACCCACCGGGCCGTGCCCCTCCCAGGAGGTGAGGGCGCGCCGCTCCGACTCCGGGCGGACGTCGATCCGCGCCACCGGCAGGTCGGCGTCGGCCACCAGCAGGCCCGCGATCAGCCGCAGACCCTCGGCGAGCCCGGCGACCCGGTCCCCGTCGTACAGGTCGGTGTTGTACTCGACCGTGAGCCGCAGCCCCCCGTCCCGCTCCGTGAACTCGAAGACCAGGTCGAACAGGGAGGACGTTCGCGGCAGGTCCAGAGGGCGCGCGTCCAGTCCGGGCAGGCCGAGTTCCCCGGAGTGGGCGTTCTGGAGCACCATGAGGGCCTGGAAGAGCGGGGTCCGGCTCGGGTCGCGGTCGGTGGCCACCGCGTCCACGACCCGTTCGAAGGGCAGTTCGTGGTCGAGCGCGGCCAGGACGGTGCGGCGCACCTGGTCGAGGAGGGTCCCGACCGTGGCGGCGGGATCGATCCGGGATCTGACCACGACCGGATTGACGAAGAACCCGACCATGTCGTCGACCTGGTGGTGGTCGCGCCCGGCCGAGGCCACACCGAGGGTGACGTCCCGGCTGCCCGAGGCGCTGGACAGCAGCAGTTGCGTGAGCGCGGTGAGCGTGGTGAACAGGGTCGATCCGCTGCGCCGCCCCAGATCCTTGAGCGCCCCGGTCAGATCGGGGCCCAGGTCCAGCCGGTGCACCGCGCCCGCGGTCGTCCGCGTGGCGGGGCGGGGCCGGTCGGTGGGCACCTCCAGAGGGCGTGCCCCGTCGAGTTCGCGCGTCCAGTACGCCAGGCGGTCGCGCACCTCGTGCGCGCTCCAGCGGCCCTGTTCCCAGACCGCGAAGTCGGCGTAGTCGACCCGCTCCGATCCGGCCGCCCCGCTCGGTGCCCCGTCCGCCGCGGCCCGGTACAGCTCCGCCAGGTCCCGGCCGATGATGTCCACCGACCAGCCGTCACAGGCGATGTGGTGCGCGCTGAGCACGAGCACGTGCTCGTCCTCGTCGAGCCGGACCAGCAGGGCGCGGAAGGGGGTGCCGTCCACGAGGTCGAAGGGCCGCTCGACCTCGGCGGTGAGCACCGCGGCCAGCCGCTCGCCTCCCGGCCGGTCCGTGCCGCTCAGATCGCACCGCGCCAGCAGGTCGTGGCCGTCCCACGGCTCGCGGACCAGCTGCACGGGTCCGTCGTCGGTGGTGGCGTAGGTGGTGCGCAGGGCCTCGTGCCGGCGCTGTAGCGCGGTGAGGGCGTCCCGCAGCGCGCGGACCGAGAGCCGCCCGGTCAGCCGGTAGGCGCTGCCCGTGTAGTACTCGGTGCTGCCCGGGTCGTGCTGGTGGAGGAACCACAGGCGGCGCTGCGCCGCCGACAGGGGCAGGGGCCGGTCCCGGTCGGTGCGGGCGATCGGCCGCACGGTCCCCGCGGCGCCCACGCCCTGGGCCGCCAGCAGGGCCGGGGTCGGCAGAGTGAACACCGACCGGCGGTCCAGGGCCGTGCCCAGGCGGGCCTCGACGCGGGACAGGGCGCGGACGGCGAGGATCGAGTCGCCCCCCAGCGCGAAGAAGTCGTCGTGCGCACCGACCCGGTCCAGTCCCAGGGCGGAGGCGAACTCCTCGGCGACCACCCGTTCGGCGCCCTCGCGCGGGGCCACGTACTCCGGTCCCGCGACGGCCTCCTCCGGGACGGGCAGCAGGGCGCGGTCGATCTTGCCGTTGGGGGTGGTGGGCAGAGCCTCCAGCGCCACCACCGCGGACGGCACCATGTGGGCGGGCAGCGCCTCGGCCAGGGCCGCGCGCACCCGCTCCCCGACCGGCACGGGCCGGTGGGGGTCCCCGGCCACGTAGGCCACCAGGCGGCGCACGCCGGGGCGGTCCTCGCGCACCAGGACGGCGGCGTTGGCCACTCCCGGGACCCGGGTCGCGGCGGTCTCGACCTCGCCCGGCTCGATCCGGAAGCCGCGCAGTTTGACCTGGTCGTCGCTCCTGCCGCGGAACTCCAGGTCGCCGTCCGGGCGCACGCGCACGACGTCGCCGGACCGGTACATCCGCGACCCCGCGGGCCCGAACGGGTCGGCGACGAAGCGGGCCGCGGTGAGACCGGACCGGCCGTGGTAGCCGCGGGCCAGTCCGGCACCGGAGATGTAGAGCTCCCCGGTGCCGCCCGGCCCGACCGGGCGGAGCCGCTCGTCCAGAACGTGGACCGTGGTGCCGTCGACGGCCCGGCCGATCGGAGGCACCGCGTCACCGGACAGGGGCGCGCTCATCGTCGCGCACACGGTCGCCTCGGTGGGCCCGTAGCCGTTGTACATCCGGCGTCCGCGGGCCCACAGGTCCACGATCTCGCCCGGGCAGGACTCGCCCGCCACCATCACCGCCCGCAGGTCCGACAGGCCCTGCGGCGAGAGACCCGGCAGCACGGCCGGGGGCAGGGTCACGTGGCTGATCCGGTGGTCGCGCAGGGTCGCCACCAGCGCCTCGCCGAGCAGCAGGTGCCGGGGCAGGACGACCAGGGCGGCCCCGTTGAGCAGGGCCATGCACACCTCGAACACCGAGGCGTCGAAGCTCGGCGAGGCGAACTGCAGGACCCGGGACTCGGGGGCGACCTCCATGCGGACCCGTTGCGTGGCGGCCAGGTCGGCCACGCCCCGGTGGGTGACCAGCACGCCCTTGGGACGGCCGGTGGATCCGGAGGTGTAGATGACGTAGGCGACGTCGTCGGGCAGGGGACGGGTGTCGGGGAGCGGCTCGGCCCCCTCGACCTCCGAGGCGGTCAGGGCCCGGACCCCCCCGGGCAGCGACGCGGCCGAGGCGGCGTCGGTGAGGACCAGGTCCGTCCCGGAGTCGGAGAGCATGTACGCCAGGCGCTCGGCCGGGTAGGCGGGGTCCAGGGGGAGGTAGGCGGCTCCGGCCCGCATGGCGGCGAGGAGGCAGACGACCAGTTCGCGACCGCGGTCGAGGCACACCCCGACCGTGTCCCCGGGGCGGACGCCGTGCCGGGCGAGTCCGCGGGCCCGCCGCTCGACGAGGGCGGAGAGTTCCGCGTAGGTGAGCGTCTCATCCTCAGTCGACAGCGCGACCGCCTCGGGGCGCTGGGCGGACCGCTCGGCGAAGAGCGCCGGGAAGGTGCGGTCGGACGAGTCCTGGGGGGACAGCACGATCTACTCCTGGGGTTCTGGAGGGAGGAGGCCGGCCGGTGACAGGGGCCGCGGGGCGAGGGGGACCTCGGTGGCCGGAAGCGGCGCCAGGGCGCGGCGTCAGGCGCGGGAACGGACCGGCAGCGGGGTCCGGCGCAGGGCCCGGCCGTTGTACTGCATCGACGCGATCGAGTCGGGCTCATGCGGGTCGCGCAGGAACCGGCCGCTGAACGACATGCCGCCGGCATCGTCCATGGAAACGGAGAAGTGCAGGTCGGAGGTGGTCGTCATCGGTCCGGAGAAGCCGTTGGGCAGGCTGAACCAGAACTCGTCGGAGCCGAGCCGGGTGACGTCCACCGCCAGGTCGCCGTTGACGTAGCGGCCGGTGATCGCCTCAGCGGGGGCCGCCGATCGGTTACGGGGCGTCGGCTGCCGGTAGTGGCCCACGTCCAGGCCCAGCTCGCGCAGACCGGTGACCAGCTCCTCCCAGAAGCGCAGGCCGGACGTGCCGTTGGTGGTCAGGGCCAGGGCCGTGCGTCCGTCGGGGTCCACCCGGACGTTGCAGGTACCGCCGTCGAGCGTGCCGTCGTGGCCGTACCAGAGCCGGTCGCCGGCCAGGTGCAGGGCCCAGCCCGCGCCCCAGCCGTCGGCCAGCCCGAACGGGTCGGCGGCGGGGACGGAACGCCCCATCTCGTGCAGCGTCCGCGGGTCGGCGATGTCGATGTCCAGCGCCGCGTCGTCTGAGGTCATGAAGGCGCGGCCGAAGTTGACCAGGTCGGTGGCGCTTCCGGCCAGGCCGCCCGCCGGGGCCAGCGCGGGCTCGACGTAGAAGTCCACCGGCGTGACCGTCCGAGAGGGGAGGTCGACGGTGTGTCCGCTGACGGTCGCCGGGACGGCGTCGGGGTCGCGCGCGTCGTGCACGAAGGCCAGATCCAGTCCGGAGGGCAGGACCAGATGCGATTCCAGCGTCTCCCACCAGTCCTGTCCGGTGACGGCCTCGACCAGGTAGGCGGCCAGGGAGTAGGCGCTGTTGGAGTAGGAGAAGGCGGTGCCGGGGGTGCCGACCGGGCCTTGTTCGAGCAGGGAGGCGGCCTGGCGGTGCAGGGACGCGGAGCGGAGCGGGCCCTCGTCGTGGTCGGAGACCAGGCCTGCGGTGTGGCTGAGGAGCTGGCGCGCGGTCACCGCACCGGCCGGGCGCCCCGCGGCGGGCCGGCGGGCGGGGAGGTACTCGCTCACGGGAGTGTCGAGGTCGATCTCCTCGTCCTCGGCCAGCTGCATGACCAGGGCGGCGGTGAAGATCTTGGAGACCGATCCGTAGGCGAAGCGCGAACGGGGGGTGACGGGGCGCTCGGTGCCGGCCCGCTCGACTCCCGTGGTGAACTCGTGCAGCTCACCGTCCTTGTAGATGGACAGCTGGGCCCCGGGGGACAGGCAATCTCGGGCCAGGTCCTCGAACAGTCGCGAAACGTTTTCGATCACGTCATCTCCCGTCGTGTTTTACGAATGAGTGTTTACCTCGGGATGTTTGTCGCAGGGGGTGTAGTCAGCGATACCGGCGGACAGATACTTCCCCATACCCCGGGCACGCGTCAAGGGATGCGGTTGGCGCCTCACTGCACAGTTCGCGAGCTCCGAATCAAATTCGGATAATGCCGGTGTGATGGCGCTCGTCGCGCTTCGATGTGTGTCTCCGAGCGCCGAAGCTCGGCGTGCTCGACCTCACGCGCAAAAGTCGAAGTCGTGCTTAACGTGGCGCTGGAGAAATGGTTGATAAAGGGATGCCTGTGTGACTCACGTTGCGCATGTGAATCCAGGCAGCGTCCTGGCCTGCGATGACGTGTGGATGGCCGGGGGGCTCTGCCGGTGCGGCCACAGGTCGATGCCGCTCGGTCTCCGGTTCGGGGGCTCGTTTCGGATCCAGGTTTGGGAGCGCATCCATGGTCGCGTGGTATTCCGTGCTCCGGATACTGTCCGAGAGTGCCATAATGGAGGGTCAGGGCGTTGCGGAGATCGGCGCCCTGTCCTTGTGTCGCCCCGGGTTCGTTACTCTGTGAAAGGTTTCATGAGAGTAGGGTGAGGGTTTACCGCAGGATGTGGCCTGTATTGGCCAACCGTTGGTGAAGACACAAAAAAATCCGCCCGATATACGGGCGGAGTAGTGAAGATAAAAGGATGTACTTAATACGGTACGCGCCTCGCCGTCCTACTTGCGGTGGCGCACGTGGTGCACGACGAGAAGGACGATGCACAGGACCGTCAACAGTCCGAAACCCACACTGATCAGCGGATGGAAGCCGCCGAAGGACGTGACCGCGTTGGCCGTGGCGCCGAGGAGGATCAGCAGCCACAGTACGGCCCTCACCGCGAACCGGCCCCCTGCCGGAGCGTCGTCGCGACGCCCTCCGGCGTCGCCTGGGCTCTGCGCGAAGCGGTAGGGGTCGCTCATCTGCCATCTCCTGGGAATCGGAGCCTGCGGTCCGGTGGGGGTACGGTCGGGACGTCCTCGTCGGGACACTCACGACCCTAGGAGCGCCGGCCTCGGGGAGCCATCCCGCACGCTGAACAGCACTGGTACAGCAGGCTGTACTCTTTCGGGCCGCCCGCTCCGCCGAGCCCCCGTGCCGGTAGGGTTTCGCCGAGTCGGAGCCGGCCAGGAAGTGGACATGCCCCCCAAGGACAACGACGCCAAGCCACTGCGGGAACTCGTGGTGACCGGGGTCAACGCCGTGTTCCTGAGCCTGGAGCGCCTCGCCGGCGGACTGGTCACCGCCCTGATGGCGCTGTTCGCCCTCACCGCCCTCACCGTCGTCCTCCTCACCTGTCTCCTCGGCATCGGCCTGCTCTTCCTCCCCGCCGCCCTGCGGGTGGTCCGGGCGGTCGCCGACCGCGAACGCCACCGCCTCACGCGGTGGGGGCCGCCGGTGCCGTCCCCGGGCGGGGACGACGGACCGCGCACCGCCGTGGCGGCACTCGTCTCACTCGTCAGGGACGTGCGGGTCAGACGCGACCTCGCATGGCTGGCCTGCCACTCCACGCTGGGACTCGTCACGGGGCTCCTGGGAGTCCTGCTCCCGGTGATCGCGGTCAGGGACAGCACCTTTCCCCTGTGGTGGTGGCTGCTGCCGCCGGACACGGCCGGGGCCTCGATCGGCGTCCCGGTCCACGACTGGTACACGGCCCTGGCCGTGGGTCTGATGGGGGTCGCCTGGGGGGCGATCATGTTCGGGTTCGAGCCGGGTCTGGCCTGGCTCCAGTCGTGGCCGGGCCGCCGCCTGCTGGGGCCGCACTCCCGGATCGTCCTCAACGAGCGGATCGCCGAACTCACGGTCACGAGGGCCGCCGCCCTGCGGTCGCACACCTCCGAACTGCGCAGGATCGAACGCTCGCTGCACGACGGTGCGCAGAGCCGCCTGGTCTCGGTCATCATCCAGCTCGGATCCGCGCGCCGGATGCTGCAGACGGACCCGGCCCGGGCCGACTCGGCCCTGGAGCGCGCGCAGACCGCGGCGGAGGACGCGCTGGCCGAACTGCGCGGGCTCGTACGCGGCATCCTCCCCCCGGTGCTGGAGACCCACGACCTGGAGGGGGCGCTCAGCGCGCTCGCCGCGGGCTGCTCGGTCCCCTGCACGGTCGAGGCCGGAGACCTCGGCTCCGTCGCCTCGTCCATCGAGGCGACGGCCTACTTCGCCGTGGCCGAGGCGGTGACCAACATCACCCGGCACAGCGGGGCCGGGCGCGCCGGCATCCGGATCGACAGAGAAGGGGACACCTTGTACGTCCACATCCACGACGACGGCGGAGGCGGTGCCACCGAGAGCGGGGGGACCGGAATGTCGGGCATCCGGCGCCGGGTCGAGGCGCACGACGGCACCTTCGCTGTGGACAGTCCGGTGGGCGGGCCGACACGGATCCGGGTGGAGCTGCCGTGCGCATCGTGATCGCCGAGGACGACGCCCTGCTCCGCGAGGGGATGGCCGCTCTGCTCCGGGACGAGGGCTTCGAGATCGCCGCGGCCGTCGGGGAGGCCGACGCCCTGCTCCGGGCCGTGGCCGACCAGGAGCCCGACCTCGCCATCATCGACGTGCGGATGCCCCCCACCCACACCGACGAGGGCATCCGGGCGGCGGTGCGCGCCAGGGAGATCCGTGAGGGGCTGCCGGTCCTGGTCCTGTCCGCCTACGTCGAGCAGTCGTTCGCCACCGAGCTCATGGAGACCGGGACGTCGGGGATCGGCTACCTGCTCAAGGAGCGGGTGGGCCGGGTCGAGCGGTTCGTCGACACCCTGCGCCGGGTCGCGGACGGACAGACCGCCATCGACTCGGAGGTGGTCGCCCAGCTGTTCGCCCACAAGCGCACCGACGACGCGCTGTCCCGGCTCAGCCGCCGCGAGCGCGACGTCCTCGCCCTCATGGCCGAAGGGCTCGGCAACGGGGCGATCGCCGAGCGGATGACCGTCACGGACGGCGCGGTGCACAAGCACATCCGCAGCATCTTCGGCAAGCTCGGCCTGGCCCCGGACGACCGGTCGGACCGGCGGGTGGCCGCGGTCCTGCGCTACCTGAACGCCACGGCCCGCTGAGGCCGGCCCGCGCCCGGTGGTGGCCGGCCCGTGTGCGCACTCCGGGCGCGACGGACCGACCGAACCCATCCGACTCCGCGTCACCGGCCGTCGCCGCGTCCTCCTGAGGGCAGCCGGGCCACAAAGGCCGTTCGGCCGCCGCGGTCCGGCCGCTCACCGTGCGGCGCCCGCCGCGGTCGACCGGTGGCCGGACACAGCGAAGGGCATGTCCCGGATCTCTCCGGTCCATGCCCTGAACTGGCCAAACGTGGTGGGCGATACAGGACTCGAACCTGTGACCTCTACCGTGTCGAGGTAGCGCTCTAACCAACTGAGCTAATCGCCCGCGTGAAGCGTTGGAGGTGGAGACGGGATTTGAACCCGTGTAGACGGCTTTGCAGGCCGCTGCCTCGCCTCTCGGCCACTCCACCGAGTGCACGTGGAGTGACTGCTCACTCCCGCCTTCTCCGAGCGGACGACGGGATTCGAACCCGCGACCCTCACCTTGGCAAGGTGATGCTCTACCAGCTGAGCCACGTCCGCTTGCTGCCTGGCCGGGCCCCGTTTCCGTTGCCCCCGCCGTGCTGCTGATAAGAACTCTAGCGGAAAGTCCGCAGACGGCAAATCGGCGCTGGAAGCGACCGGTGCGCGGGTGCCGCGGAGCATTCCGGGCGCCCGCCTCCTCCGCGGACGGGCGCCCTGGTGGACAATGGGAGCACGCGCACGACGGGGAGACCGCATGAGCTGTAGCGACCACGCCTCCCGGGCCGGGGATCCGCCCGGCGCGCACAGGGAGTGGCCGCGGGCCCGCGAGGCCGCCGGGCGGCTCGGCGCGGAGCTCGCACCGGCCCCCCGTGACCTGCCGCTGGGCCGGGCCCTGGGCGGTGTCCTCGGGGCCGACGTCACCGCACTGGTCGGCCTGCCCGCCTTCGACGCCTCCGCCATGGACGGCTACGCGGTGGCCGGGCCCGGGCCCTGGCGGCTGGTCGGCAGGCAGCTCGCCGGAGCGCCGAGCACCCGTGAGGCCCTGCGGCCGGGGGAGGCCGTGGAGATCGCGACCGGCGCGCGGGTACCCAAGGGCACGGAGAGCGTCCTGCCCTACGAGCGCGCCGCGCTGGACGGCGGCGTCGTCGGGGGCGAGATCGAGCGCGGCCGGCACGTGCGCTGGGCGGGGGAGGAGACCGGCCCCGGGGAGACCGTCCTCACGCGTGGCGCCCGGGTGACGCCCGCCGTGCTCGGCCTGGCCGCCGGGCTGGGCCACGACACCCTTCCCGTGCTCCTGCCACGGGTGTCGGTCCTGGTGACCGGCGACGAGCTGACCACCTCAGGCCTGCCGGGCGAGGGGCGGGTGCGCGACGCCATCGGCCCCCTGGTGCCCGGGTTCCTCGGCTGGGCCGGCGCCGAACTGTGTGAGGAGCGCCATCTGGGCGACGACCGCGCGGCGCTGGCGGAGGCGGTCTCCGCCGGCGGGGCGGACGTGGTCGTGGTGTGCGGTTCCTCGTCCAAGGGACCCGCCGACCATCTGCGCGCGGTGCTGGAACAGGTCGGCGCGGACACCGTGGTGGACGGAGTCGCCTGCCGTCCCGGGCACCCCCAGGTCCTGGCGCGCCGGGGCGGCACCGCAGTGGTGGGCCTGCCCGGGAACCCGGGCGCCGCGCTGGTCGCGATCCTGACTCTGCTGGTGCCCCTGGTCAGCGCCCTCGCGGGCCGCCGGGACCCGACGCGGTCGGCGGGCGCGGTCGCGCTGGACGGCGACGTCGCCGCGCATGCGAGCGACACCCGCCTGCTGCCGGTACGCCTGGCCGGGGGACGCGCGCGGGCGGTCGGCCACGACCGCCCCGGCAGCCTGCGGGGCGCGGCCCTGGCCGACGCCTACGCGGTGGTCCCGCCCCGGTGGGACGGTGCCCCCGTCGAACTGCTGCTCCTGCCCTGAACGCACGCGCGGCGGCCCCGGGGAGTCCCCGGGGCCGCCGTCGAGCCGGTCGGACGGCTCACCCGTTCCTGGTCGGGCCCGTCGGCGCGGCACCCTCCCCGGCGGGTTCCCCGGTGCCGTCGGCCGCGGGTGCCGGCACCGCGGCCCCGGGTTCCGCGGCCGTGGACCCTTCGGCCTGCGACGCCGTGGGTTCGGACGCCACGGCCGGGTTGCCGTGGCCGCGCAGCAGCAGCCACGCCTGGACCGCGGCCGCCAGCACGATCACCACGGCGATCCCGCTGGTGAGGTGCATGCCGCTGGTGAACGCGTTCTGCGCGGCCGTCATCAGTTCGGCCCCGGCGGACCCGCTCAGCCCGGCTGCGGCGTCGGCCGCACCCCCCAGGGTCTCCCGAGCGGTGTCGGTCGCACCCGCGGGCACGCCCTCGACCCCGGTCAGGTTCGCCCGGTAGTAGGCGGTCAGCACGCTGCCGAGGACCGCGACGCCCAGGGCCCCGCCCAGTTCGTAGGCGGTCTCGGAGATCGCCGAGGCGGCCCCGGCGCGCCGGGGCGGGGCGGCGCTCATGATCGCGCCGTTGGTCAGCGTCTCGGCGAACCCGGCCCCGGCGGCGATGAGCGCGAAGCCCAGCGCCACCAGCACCACACCCGTGGTGGCGTCGTCGGCCGAGGTGAGCACCAGCACGGCGAAGCCGGACGCGGTGACCACCAGCGCCGAGGCGATGACCGCGGCCAGGCTCAGCCTGCGGGCGACCCGCACGGCCACGAAACTGGTCAGCACGGACAGGACCAGCCCCGGCACCAGGACGTACCCGGCGTGCATCGGCGACATGCCCAGGACCAGCTGCAGGTACTGCGTCAGGAAGAACAGCGACGACACCAGCGAGAACACGATCATCAGGTTGGTGGCGACCGCCACGCTGAACACGCGGGACCGGAACAGGTCCACGTCGATCAGCGGGTCGGCCAGCGTCGTCTGCCGACGCACGAACACGTATCCCAGCACCAGACCCAGCACCAGCGCCGCGAGCGGGACCAGGGTCGGCCCCTCGGTGGCCAGCTTCTTGACGCCGTACACGGAGGGCAGCATCGCGCCCAGCGACAGCGCCACGCTGGGCACGTCCAGCCGGCCCGGCGACGGGTCGCGCGACTCGCGTACCAGCAGCGGGACCAGGACCAGGATCAGCGCCATCACCGGCAGGTTGATCAGGAAGACCGATCCCCAGAAGAAGTGCTCCAGGAGCCAGCCGCCCAGGATCGGGCCGAGGGCGGCCCCGGCGGAGAAGCCGGACGCCCAGATGGCGATGGCCAGCAGCCGCTGGCGCGCGTCCAGAAACATGTTGCGCAGCAGGGACAGGGTGGAGGGCATCAGTGACGCGCCCGCCACACCGAGCATGGCGCGGGCGACGATGAGCACCTCGGGCGTGGGCGCGAGGGCGGCGAGCAGGGAGGCCGCGCCGAAGGCCGCCGAGCCCGCCATGAGCAGTCGTCGGCGGCCGACGCGGTCACCGAGCGAGCCCATGGTGACCAGCAGTCCGGCCAGGACGAAGCCGTAGATGTCGATGATCCACAGCAGCTGTCCGGAGGTGGGCCGCAGTTCCTCGCTCAGTTCGGGGACGGCGAACCCGAGCACGGTCATGTCGACCGAGATCAGGACGACGGGAAGGACCAGGACGGCGAGCGCGGCCCACTCGCGCGGTCCGGCGAGGGCCGGTCCGGCGCCCTGGGCGCCGCGCGCGTCGGTGGTGCCGTGCCCGGCCTTGGCGGTGCTCATCATTCCTCGTTTGCGTGTCGCTGGTGGGGCGGCGCCCGGTTCCGGGTGCGCCGGCCGCCGGGGCGGGAGGCCGCGGGCTCCGGTCCTGGCGGGGGACGGTACGGGAGATGGATCTCCGGCCATTGTGAACCGTCCAGACGGTACAGTACCGTCCGGCCGGTACAGTGTCAATCGTGAACGTTTCCACCACACGCGACCGCATCCTCGACGCGCTCCAGGACATCCTCATCGACGAGGGCCACTCCGGGGTGACCCTGGAGGCGGTGGCCCGCGCGGCCTCGGTCTCCAAGGGCGGGCTGCTCTACCACTTCCCGTCCAAGGCGGCCCTGATCACCGGCCTCATCGAGCGGCTCTCCGCCCTGGCCGAGGAGGAGTTCCGCGAGGCGGTGGAGAGCGGCGAGGGCGTCGTCCGCGTCTTCCTGCGCACCTCGCTGCCCCGCAGCGCGGAGGAGCGCGAGCTCTACTGGTCGGTCATCGCCGCCCTGCGCAGCAAGGAGGACATGCCGGAGGAGGCCGCCGAGCTCGTGCGGTACCTGTTCACCCGGTGGGGCGAGCTGCTGCACGAGGAGCTCACCGACCCCGTGCTCGCCGAGATCATCCTGCGGGCCGGGGACGGCCTGTACATGGCGGCCATCGCCGGGCTTCCCCAACCCGACCCCCAGCTCACCCAGGACGTCTTCGACCGCCTCGTCGAGGCCTCGGACAAGGTCCGCCGGCCGCGCTGACGCGTCGTCCGCGCCACCGGTCCGGGCGCCGACCGGTCCCGCGGGGCGGCGGCGCAGGTGTCCGCCCGCCGTCCCGGGGAAAGATCACGACCAGGAAACGGTACGCGCGGCGGCCGGGGTGCGGCCACTGGTTTTCCGTGGCCCCGGAAGGGCCCGGAAGACCTGTGCGCAGGGGTCTCCGTCGTGTGCGGGCGGTCCAGGGAAGGTGACCATGTGGTGCTTTTCACGTGTTGGGGATCGTGATTTACTTCCCAGTAACTTCTTGGTCGTGACGAGGGCCCGCGGTCGTCGGGTGCTGGCCCGACCGAGGAGGTGAAGTGTGCACTACCTCTAGGAGTAGGGCGTGCCGTGTCGATCAGGACTGAAGCTGTTCGCGAGACTGTTCCCACCTCGCTCGGGGACGTCGGCGGGGTGAGAACGCGCAGACGGGAAAGCGGGGGGCGGATGCACAGGCTCACCAACCAGGTACGGCCGTACGCCTGGGGTGCCCGCACGGCCATCCCGAGGCTGCTGGGAACGGAACCGGACGGCACACCCCAGGCCGAGCTGTGGCTGGGCGCCCACCACGGCGCGCCGAGCACCGCGCACTGCGAGGACGGGCCGCGGTCCCTGCCCCGGCTGATCGCCGACGACCCGGACCGGGTCCTGGGGCGCAGCGCCGCCGAGCGCTACGGCCCGCGGCTGCCCTTCCTGCTCAAGTACCTGGCCGCCGAGGCCCCGCTCTCCCTCCAGGTGCATCCGGACGCCGCCCGCGCCCGCGCGGGATTCGACGCCGAGGAGCGCCGGGGGATCCCCGTCGACGCGTCGCACCGCAACTACCGCGACCCCCACCACAAGCCCGAACTCCTGCTCGCGCTCGAGCCCTTCGAGGCCCTGTGCGGATTTCGCGAGCCGGCCGCGGCCCAGGCGGATCTGCGTGGCCTGACCTGCGAACTCGCGGCCCGGCTCCGCGCGGGTCTGGCCCTGCCCGACACCCACGACGCCCTGCGCGCGGCCCTCACCCTGCTGCTCACCCTGCCCGACGCCGACCGCGCCCGCCTGATCGGGGACTTCGTCGCGGAGTGGTCCTCCGCCGGGCCCCGGGGCGCGCACACCGACATCGTCGTCGACCTCGCCGACCGCTATCCCGGCGACCCCGGCGCCGTCGCGTCCCTGCTGCTGAACCGGATCACCCTCTGGCCGGGGCAGGCGCTGTACCTGCCCGCGGGCAACCTGCACGCCTACCTCCAGGGGACCGCGGTCGAGGTGATGGCCAGCTCCGACAACGTGCTCCGGGCGGGCCTGACCGCCAAGCACGTGGACGCCCCCGAGCTGTTGGACGTGGTGGACTTCGCCGTCCTGCCGATCCCCTACGCCCGTCCCGCGTTCCTGGACGGCCGACGGGAGTTCCGGCCCTCGGCCCCCGAGTTCGCGCTGCACGAGATCGGCCCGGGGCGCATCACCGCGCACCTGCCCGGGGAGGGGCCGTCGGTGGTGCTGGCCCTGCACGGCCAGGTGGAACTGGTCGCCGAGGTGGGGGAGGGGCTCGTCCTCCAGCGCGGGGAGTCGGTGTTCGTGCAGGCGGGGAGTGGCCCGATCAAGGTCGAGGGCCACGGGCACGTGGTCGCGGCCACGGTCGGAGAGTCCTAGCCTCCGATCCGGCCCGTCCGCACCGGAGAGCGTGCGTACGCAGATAGCCTGGGCCCCTCTGTTCCCATAGCACTGACAAGGGGTTGCACCATGGCGCTCGAGCGTCCCGAGATCGACTTCATCGACGGCCCGCCGCCCGCCGACCTGGTCGTCACCGACGAGAAGGTCGGTGAGGGCGAGCAGGCCGGGCACGGCAGCACCGTCGAGGTGCACTACGTGGGCGTCGCCCACTCCTCCGGCGAGGAGTTCGACGCCAGCTGGAACCGCGGCGAGCCGCTCCGCTTCCGCCTGGGCTCCGGCCAGGTCATCAGCGGCTGGGACCAGGGTGTCATGGGGATGCGCGTCGGCGGACGCCGCAAGCTGGTCATCCCGCCGCACCTGGCCTACGGCGACCGCGGCGCCGGCGGCGTCATCAAGCCGGGCGAGACCCTGGTGTTCGTCGTGGACCTGGTCGGCGTCAGCTAGCACCGGCCCCGCTCGTCGCCCGCCGTCCCGCTCGCTCTTCGAGCGGGACGGCGGGCGAAGTGCTCTCCAGGCGGTGGAGGGCGACGGGAGGGGGCTGCGCCGGAGGCGTCCGTTGAGGGTGGTAGGCCCGCTCTGCCGCGTAGCGGCCCCCGGGGCGGTGGAGGGCGACGGGAGGGCGGGGCTGCGCCGGAGGCGTCGGTTGAGGGTGGTAGCCCGTCACGCGCGAAGCGCTCCCCGGGCGGTGGAGGGCGACGGGAGGGCCCGTGCCGTGCTCCCACACACGGCACGGGCCCCTTCCTGCTCCCGCTTCCTACCCGAGGGTTGCGCCCACCGTCACGTGGCCCTTGAGCAGGTCGCGGGCGATCGTGCGGCGCTGGATCTCGTCGGTGCCCTCGAAGATGCGCAGCAGCCGCAGGTCCCGGTACCAGCGCTCGATCGGCAGCTCGCGGGTGTACCCCATGCCGCCGTGGATCTGCATCACCCGGTCGACGATCTCGTTGGCCTTCACACCGCCGAAGAGCTTGGCGATGGACTGCGCGTGCCGGGAGTCCCGGCCCTGCTCGACCTGCCAGGCGGCGTGCAGCACCAGCAGGCGCAGCGCCTCGATCTCCATCTGGGAGTCGGCGATCATCCACTGGATGGCCTGGCGGTCGGCGATCGGCGCGCCGAAGGTCTGCCGTGACTTGGCGTGCTCGATGGCCATGCCCAGCAGCCGCTCACAGCCGCCCAGCGCGCGGGCGGGCAGCAGGTAGCGGCCCTTGCCGATCCACTTCATCGCCAGCGTGAAGCCGTGGCCCTCCTCACCGAGGATGTTGGCGTGCGGCACGCGGACGTCCTGGAAGACCAGCGACGCCGGGCGGCGCTCACCCATGGTGTCGATCGGCTCGGAGGTCCAGCCCATGTCCCGGTCGACGAGGAAGCAGGTCACACCGCCGTTGGCGCCCTTGTCCTGGTCGGTCACGGCGAAGACCATCGCGAAGTCGGCCTCCTCACCGCTGGTGATGAAGGTCTTCTCCCCGTTGATGACCCACTCGTCGCCGTCGCGGACCGCGCGGGTGCGGATGGCCTTGGCGTCGGAGCCGGCGCCCGGCTCGGTGATGGCGAAGCAGGATCTGCGCTCACCGGCGATGGTGGGCAGTAGGTAGCGCTCCTTCTGCTCCTCGTTGGCGTAGTAGAGGATGTTGTCGGCCTCGCCGCCGAACTTGAAGGTCAGGAAGGTGCGGCCGAGTTCGGTCTCGATGATGGCCGCGGTGATGGGGTCCAGCCCCATGCCGCCGTACTCCGTGGGCGTCTCCACGCCCCAGAAGTCGGACTTGCGGGCCAGGGCCTGCAGGTTCCGGCGCTCGTCGCCGTTGAGCCCCGGGGGGTGCCCCTCCCGCTCGCGGCGCAGCACCTCGTTCTCCAGCGGCATCAGTTCCCGCTCCACGAAGGTCCGGACCCAGTCCCGGACGGCGCGCTGCTCTTCGCTCAATGAGAAATCGATCACGGCCTGCTCCCCAATAACCTAACACTGTTCGGTTACTCGAGCGTACGATGTCCACCGCCGCTGGTGCAAGAGGGGGCCGAATCCCGTTCGTGTCCCGGCGCCGCCGGGAGCGCGACCGAAGTGCCCCTGATGCGGACCGGCATGCGATGATCAGCGCGGACGCCGGACAGCCCGGAGCGTCCACCACAGTGGAGAAGGGGATCCTTCCGTGGCCCGACCCAAGACGCCGATCCTGAGCAAGCCCGCCATCCGCCAGGCGGCCCTGACCCTCATCGACAGGGACGGGCTCGAAGGGCTCTCCATGCGCAAACTCGCCCAGGAACTCGACGTGCAGGCGGCCTCCCTCTACAGCCACTACCGGACCAAGGAGGAGCTGCTCACCGAGATCGCAAACGACGTCACCACCCGCATCGACGTGTCCGGCTTCGAGAACGGGAACTGGCGCGAGGGCCTGGCCCAGTGGGCGCGCTCCTACCGCGACGCCCTGGCGCAGCACCCCAACCTGGTACCGGTGATCGCCTCCGGTCCCGGGCGGCGGGAGGAGGCCCTGCGCCGGGCCGACATCGTGCACGGCGGCCTGGTCAACGCCGGGTGGCCGCCCAAGTACGCCACCATGATCGGCGCCTCCACCAAGTACCTGGTGGTCGGAGCGGCCACCAACTCGTTCGCGCGCGGCTTCGACGACGACGTGCGCGTCTACCGCGACCGCTACCCGAACCTCTCCCAGGCCCACCGTCTGGCCGAGCACGCCACCGAGATCGACGACGCCAGCTTCGAACTCGCGCTCTCGGCCTTCCTGGACGGGCTCACCCGCGTCTACGACGAACTCCGCGCCCACGCCTGATCAGCGGCCCCCGGCCGATGCGGCTTCGCCCGGCCGGGTGCGGTGGGCGGTGCACCGGTGTCCAGGAGCGCGACCGCTCACGGGCCCGCCGCCCCGAGGGCGGGACACGGGCCCACTCGGCTCACACCCGCGCGGAGCGCAGCCGGAACGCGGTGACCTGGGCGATGACCAGGCCGCACGTCGCCGTCGCGTAGGCGCCCCACAGCAGGGGCAGCCCGCCGGCCCGCGCCAGCGGGAGCGCCGACAGCGCGAGTAGTCCGTAACAGACCGCGAACGCGTACATCGACGGCCGGGGACGCTTGATCCCCAACAGCCCCATCCCCGGCAGCGCCTGCAGCGCGTCGGCCACGACCACCGCGCACAGCACGGGCAGCAGCGCCACGGCGGTGGCGCCCACCCGTGGATCGGAGGTCAGCAGTCCCATGAGCGGCACGGCCGTCGTCCAGAGCACCGCGGCGCCGCCCGCCACGACCGGAACCGCCACCGCGTACCCCGCCAGCACCGCCCGGCGCACGCCGGGCCGGTCGCGCCGCGCGGCCGCCTTGGCGGCGAAGGGGACCAGCGACTGCCCGACGGCCGACGCCGGCAGGAAGGCGAACGTGGCCACGACCACGAGCAGCTGGTGCGCGGCGGCCTCCGGAGCACCGACCCGGGCGACCGCCAGGGCCAGCACGCTCATCGCCCCGAACTTGATCATCAGGGTCGCGCCGCTGGGCAGGCCGACCCGGGCGATCCGCCACAGGCCCCTCCTTCGTGGCGGCCCCCAGCCGACGCGGTGGCCCCGCAGGAGCGTGCGGCGGCGGGACGCGTACAGGCCCAGGGCGAGACCGACGGTGCCCTGGAACAGCATCGTGACGCCCGCGCCGGACAGGCCCAGCTCCGGGAACGGGCCCGCGCCCAGGACCAGGGCGGGCGTGAGTGTGACGGTCAGCGCGGTGGAGACCAGGCTCAGCGCCAGGACGGTGCGGGTGCGGCCGAGCCCGATGAGCACGATGTCCGCGGATGAGCGCACCGAGGCCACGGCCACGAACGCCCCCATGAGCAGCGGGGAGGGGCCGAGGGCGGCCAGGGTGGGCGCGGCCACGCCCAGGGGCGGTGCCCACAGGGGGATCGCGGCGACCAGGGAGCCGCCGAGCAGCCCCACGCACAGTGCGAGCCAGGTGCCGTCGCGCACGACGCCGGCGAGGGCGGCCGGGTCGCGGTCGTTCTCGGCGACGAAGGGCATGGCTCCGCGCAGGGACCCCTGCGCCACCATCAGCAACGGGTTGACGAGGGAGATGATGAGGGCGTGGGCCGCCAGGTCACCGGTGTCCGTCCGCCCGAGTACCGCCGCGGTGACCATGCCCCCCGCCGTGGTGGCGAGCATGGACAGGTACAGCGGGAGCGCCCTGCCCGCGATCCGGCCGGTCAGCCGGGCGAGGGAGGGTCGGGCCTCCGTGTGGCGCCCGACGGCCTCCGGTGCCGTGGCGGGCGTGGAGCGGACGACCGTCAACGGCTCCCCCCGACCGTCGTGCGCTCCTTCGGCCGGTACAAGCGGGACTCCTGGGTGTCGGGGGCTGCCTCCGTCGGGCATGCTAACGCACCGCTGCCGGGCGGCCGTGGGGATGGTTGGTAGCGTCGGCGCCAGAGGGCCGCGCGCACGCGCGCGGCCGGGTCGACGAGGCTGGAGGAGGCGCCGTCCATGGCTGACGCACGGGTGGTCTGGTCCAAGAAGGTTCCGGAGGTCTACGGCAAGCTCGACGAGATCGACAAGATCATCGCCGGGCACCTGGAACCGATCCTGCTCGAACTGGTGAAGCTGCGCTCCTCCGTCCTCAACGGCTGCGCGTTCTGCGTGGACCTGCACACGCGCCGGGCCCTGCAGGAGGGCGAGACCCAGCAGCGCCTCTTCCTGGTCCCGACGTGGGTCGAGGCGGAGGGGATCTTCACCGACGCCGAGCGGGCCGCTCTCGCTCTCACCGACGAGATGACCCGGATGGGCGAGCACGGGGTCTCCGACGAGGTCTACTGGGAGGCCGCCGAGCACTTCGACGAGGAGAAGCTCGCCGCGCTGATGGCCGCCATCGCGATGATCAACCTGTACAACCGGCTCGCGGTCACCTCGCACCTGCACCCGCGTCGGCGCTGAGAGCCGCGGGGTGTGCGCCGGGCTCCGGTGCACACCCCGCCGGGTGCGGCCCCTTCCGGGAGGAACCCCCCGAAAGCCTCGTACGGGCGGGGGACCGACTGCTAGCGTCGACCGTGTTCCAGGCCACACTCGCGAGGACGCCCCCAGGAGTGCGGATGAGTCCGACCACCCCCACCGTCGCCCACCTCCTCCAGCGCAACGCCGACACCTGGCCCGATCGGCCCGCGCTCTCCTGGCGTGAACCCGGGTCCGCCGACTGGACCGTACTGACCTGGTCGCAGGTGCGTGACAGCGTCGCCCGGCTGGCGGCGGCCTACGCGGCCCTGGGCGTGGCCCCGGGGGACCACGTCCTGCTCATGATGGGCAACCGGCCCGAGCACTGGCTCAGCGACCTCGCCCTGGTCCGTGCCGGAGCCGTCACCACCACCGTCTACTCCACCTCCGCGCCCGACCAGGTCCGCCACATCGCACGGCACTGCCGCGCCCGGCTCGCGGTCGTCGGCGACGCCGCGTCCGCCGGGGTCTGGGAGCGGCTGGTCGCCGACCCCGACACGCCCCTGGAACGGCTGGTCGTCGTGGACGGAGCCGACCCCGATCGCGCACACGTGCCGTACGCGGACCTGGTCGCCGAACCGGCCGCCGGGCCTGACGACCCGGCCATCGCGACCCGGCCCGACCCCGGCCCCGACGACCGGCTCACGGTCGTCTACACCTCCGGTACCACCGGCGATCCCAAGGGCGTCGTCCTGACCCACCGGCACGTGTTCGGCAACGCGACCGCGCTGGACCGGGTCGTCGACCTGCCCGACCACGCCGAGCACATCTGCTACCTGCCCCTCGCGCACATCGCCGAGCGCATGCTGGGCCTGTACCTGCCGTTGTTCCGGGCCTCGCACGTGTGGCTGTGCGCCGACCCCGAGCAACTGCCCGAGGTCCTGCGGCATGTGCGGCCGCCCCAGTTCTTCGGCGTCCCGCGCGTGTGGGAGAAGCTGGCCTCCGCCCTGCGCGCGGGCCTGGACCGGCTGCCCGGGGACCGGCGCGCCGCGCTCGAACGGGCCCGCGCCCTGGCCGCCGAGCACGTCGCCCGCCTCGAACGCGGGGAGGAGGTGCCCGACGACCTGGCGGAGGGCTTCGAGCGGGCGCGGGAACAGGTCCTGGCGCCCGTCCTGGCCGCGGTGGGCCTGGACCGGGTGGTCTGGGCGGCCAGCGCGTCCGCGCCCATGCCCCTGGACGTCGTCCGGTTCTGGGCCGGGATGGGTCTGGCCGTCATGGACGCCTGGGGACTGACCGAGTCCGCCGGCGTCGCCACCGTCAACAGCCCCGTCAGCGGGTTCCGTCTGGGGTCGGTCGGCCGTCCGCTCGACGGGGTGGAACTGCGCGTGGCCGACGACGGCGAGGTGCTCCTGCGCGGAGCGACGGTGTTCGAGGGGTACCTGCGGCCGGACGGGACGGTCGAGCCGGCCGCCGACGCCGAGGGCTGGTTCGCCACGGGCGACGTCGGCCGCCGCGACGACGACGGGTTCGTGTGGATCACCGACCGCAAGAAGGAGCTGATCATCACCTCCCACGGCAAGAACGTGGCTCCCTCACCGGTCGAGAACGCCCTCAAGGAGCATCCGCTCATCGGCCAGGCCTACGTCCACGGCGACGGCCGCCCCCACCTCGTGGCCCTGCTCGTCCTGGACCCGGAGGCCGCCCCGGCCTGGGCCGCCGCGCACGGCGCCGGCACCGCAGGCGACGGGCGGTCCCTGGCCGAGCATCCGGCCGTCCTCGCGGAGGTCGACCGCGCCGTCGCGGCGGCCAACGCGAGGCTCAGCCGCGCCGAACAGGTCAAACGCCACCGGCTGCTGGACCGGGAGTGGGGGCCCGGCACGGGTGAGCTGACACCCTCGCTCAAGCTCCGGCGGCGCGTGGTCCAGGACCGGTACCGCGACGAGTTGGCGGGGTTGTACGCGCCCTGAGCGCGGCGCGCGTGCGGGTCCCCGGCCTCCGGGACGGAGGCCGGAACCCGTGGAGCGGGCGGATCAGACGGTGTGCCTGCGGTCGCCCGCCTGCGTTCCCGGCTCGGTGCCCTCGGCGGGTACCGTCGGCTCGGGCTTGGCGTGAGCGGCGCGTCGGCCGCTGCGGTAGGCGGCCCGCTGGTCGTCGGTCATCCGGTCGGCGGCCGCCTCGTCCCGGGCCGCCGCCATCTCCCGGTCCGGCCAGCCGGCGGTCAGCGCGTAGATCACCAGGAGCTCGATGGCGATCGCGACCACCGACCACACGGGCAGGGCCACCAGGAAGGCCAGCTGGGCGAGGGCGTTCACCGCCGCCAGCACGATGCCGAAGACCCGTGCCCACATGCTGCCGGACAGGATCGCGGCGCCGGCGACCACCAGAACGACGCCCCATCCGCCGAGGAGGAGGCCCCACGCCCCGTACTCGAGGACGAGCAGTTCGCCGCTGGCCACGGTGTAGAAGCCGGGAGTCATGAGGGCGACGAGCCCCTGGATGATGTTCACGGCGCCGATCATCATCATCAGCGTCGCGGCGAAGAACTGCCAGCCGTTGGGTGATCCGGTTCGCATTGTGTGCTCCTCACCAGGCGTTCCGTCGGCCCTCGCGAGCCGGACAACGTCCTGTCGGATGCTCTTCGAGCGCGGTTCCGCGCTCCCCCACATCATCGAACGGCCGGACCCAACGGGGTTTCAGCGGTTGCCCCGGATCCGGTCAAGGATGCGGAGGCCGCCGACGAGGGCTCGTAACTCTGGAATTACGGATGTACAGAATGACGTAATCCCGGCTACGGTGTCGGTGTGAACGACGAACACGACACCCGGCTGGCGGACCTGGAGGCGCGGGTCGCCGAACTCGAACGCCGCGCGGCGGAGCGGCCCCGGCCCCCGGACACCGCGCCCGCGGCGGCGACCGGCGACGCCTTCTTCGCGCTCGACGCCCTGCGCGAGCACGCCACCGGACGCGGCGGGGTGGTCTTCGCCGGACTGGTCCGGGACGGGGAGGGGGCGAGCGCGGAGAGCGCACTGGAGTGGCAGCAGGGACTGCCCGTGGAACGGCTCGCCGAACTCGACTGGTCCCAGTGCGCGGCGGCCCTGGACGCCCTGGGCCACCCCGTCCGGCTCTCACTGCTGCACGCCGTCTGGTCGGGCACCCGCACCGTGGCCGAGTTGTCCGAACTGTCCGGCTTCGGTACGACAGGGCAGATCTACCACCACGTCCACCAGCTCAGTGCCGCGGGCTGGCTCACGACCATCAGACGCGGCCACTACGCCGTTCCACCCGAACGCGTCATCCCGCTGCTCACCGTCCTGCTGGCGGCGGGCGGTGCGAGCCGGTCCGCTCCCTGAGGAAGGAGGGACGCGAGGTGCGATCCCGACCCCTGGCCGTCACGGCCGCCTGCGCGGCCGCCCTGGTCGTCGTGCTCGGGCTGCTCGTACGGCCGCACACGCCCGCCCTGTCCACCGACGAGTCCGGTGACGCCGCGCTGCTCGACCGCGCCCGGCCGCTGTTCGCCGACGGTGTCCACGACCGGGTCAGCGTCGTCGAGATCGCGGGGGAGAGTACCCGCTTCGCCCACTTCGGCGCGGACGACGCCACCTCCTACGAGATCGGCTCGGTCTCCAAAGCCCTGAACGGACTCCTGCTCGCCGACATGATCGAGCGCGGCGAGGTGTCCGAGGACACCGAACTCGGCGCGCTCCTGGACCTGGACGGAGCTCCGGCGGCGTCGGTCACCCTCGCCGAGCTGGCGGGCCACCGCTCGGGGCTGCCCCGGCTCTCCCCGCGCCCGCGCGACGCGTTCGGGGCCTGGGCGGCCGCGATGACGGGCCGGGACCCCTACCGGTTCGACGTGGCCGCGCTGGTCGAACAGGTGGCCGCGGCCGACACCTCCGGGCGCGGCGAGGTCTCCTACTCCAACATGGGCGCGGCCGTCCTCGGACAGGCCCTCGCGGCCCGTGCCGGGACCGACTACGCCGACCTGCTGCGCGCACGGGTGCTCGACCCGCTGGACATGGACGCCACCGTGCTCCCCGCCTCCCCGGCCGAACTGCCCACCGAGGCGATCAGGGGCACCAACGGCAAGGGCCGCTCGGCCGACCCGTGGCTGGCCCGCGCCTACGCCCCCGCGGGCGGGGTGCGCTCCACCCCCGGCGACATGGCGCTGCTGGCGCGGTCCCTGCTGTTCGGCGACCCGCCGGGCGCCGAGGCGATGCGGCCGCGCTGGGACGACGGCGAGGGCGGCCGCGTCGGGCTGGGCTGGTTCGTCGACGACCACGGCGGGACCGACGTCACCTGGCACAACGGCGGTACCGGGGGGTTCTCGACCATGGTCGCCCTGGACCGCGAGGGCGGGCGCGCCGTGGTCGTCCTGGCCGACACCGCCACCGGCGTCGAGCCCCAGGCTCTCGGCCTGCTGCTGGGGGAGGCGTGATGAGCACGACCGTCCTCTACGCCGTCGGCGGCCTGCTGGTCCTCGTCGCGGCGACCATGTCCGCCGGGCTCCTGCTCCGGACGTGGCGCGACCGGGGCGGCCGACGCCTCCAGGACCGCTGGGACGCCCTCAACCGGTTCGGGAACGCCCTGCTGATGACCGTGGTCGCGCTGCTGGCGGTCTCCTGGACGGTCTTCCCCGAGGGGCTGTGGTACCTGCTGGTGGCCCTGCTCGCCGCCGCGGCCGCCGGCGCCGTGCTGCGCTGGCCCGACCTGCCCTGGCGATCCGGCCGGGAGAAGGCGGCCGCGCACCGGGCCTCGGCCCTGGGAACGCTCGCGTTCGCGGCGGCCGCGGTCGGCGTAGTCGTCGTCGCCCTGGTCTGAGCCGGGCTTCCCGGGGGCCGGCCCGCCGGGCGTGCCGGCCCCCGGTACCGGTCAGGCGAACGCGTCCACGCCGGTCAGTTCGGCGGAGAACCGCCACAGGCGGGCGGCCTGCTCGGGGTCCACGGCATGGTCGCCCACCCCGGCGCGGTCGGGATCCGTGCCCGCCGGGACGGCCACGTCCGCGTCCTCGCAGTACACCCCGCCCATTCCCGCCAGCCGGGGCGAGGTGGCCGCCCACACCTGGGTGGCCGCGCCCTGTGCGGGCGTCTTGAACGACGGATCGGCCACGGTGCCCTCCTCGTCGATCCAGCCGTTGTCGACCATCTCCTTCGTGCTCATGTGGCGCTGGAGCGGGGTGATGATCGCACCGGGGTGCAGGGAGAAGGCCCGCACGCCGGCCTCGGCGCCGCGCCGGTCGGCCTCGACGGCGAACAGGACGTTGGCGGACTTGGACTGGCCGTAGGCGTGCCACCGGTCGTACCCGCGCGCGAACCAGGGGTCGTCCCAGCGGATCCCCGTGATCCGGTGGCCGCTCGACGACACGGACACCACTCGGGCGCCCCCGCCGTCGGCGATGGCGGGCCAGAGGCGGTTGACCAGGGCGAAGTGGCCCAGGTGGTTGACGGCGAACTGGTACTCCCAACCCGGTCCCACCACCTGGCGGGGGCAGGCCATCACACCCGCGTTGGCGATGAGGACGTCGATGGACCGGCCGCTCGCCAGGAACCGGTCGGCGAAGGCCGCCACGCCGTCCAGGTCGGCCAGGTCCAGCGTCTCGACCTCCACCCCTTCGAGGCCGCCCAGGGCCTCGCGCGCGTTCTCGGGGCGCCGGGCCGGTACGACGACGCGTGCGCCCGCCCCGGCCAGGGCCCGGGTGGTCTCCAGGCCGATGCCGGAGTACCCGCCGGTCACGACCGCGAGCCGCCCGGTCAGGTCGATGCCCTCCAGGACCTCGCGGGCGGTGCTGCGCGCGCCGAATCCGGAACCGATCGGCTTCTGTGGTGTTGTCATGGGCGCCACGGTAGGACCTGGAGCGCGCTCCAGGTCAAGCGCGCAGTACCATCGGCTCGATCCGGCCCGGGACCGGGGCGGCCACCGAAGGGACGGCATGGGCGAGACCGGCAGCGGCACGGACGGCGAGGACGTCGGCGGGGGGACGGGACCGGCCGGCCGACGGCCCACGATGGCCGACGTCGCCGCACGCGTCGGGGTCTCCCGCCAGCTGGTGTCCCTGGTGATGAACGACAGCCCCGGGCCGAGCGCGCCGACCCGCCAGCGGATCCTGCAGGCCGCGGAGGAGCTCGGCTACCGGGCCGACAAGGCCGCCCGTATGCTGCGCCGGGCGCGCAGCCGTCAGGTGGGCGTGCTGTTCACCATGGAGCATCCGCTCGACGTCCACCTGGTCGAAGCGGTCTATCCGGCGGCGGCCGCGCTGGACTACGGCGTCGTCCTGAGCGCCCTGCTGGCCACCCGCGGGGAGCGCGAGGCGATCGACGACCTCCTGGGCCTGCGCTGCGAGGCCCTGATCCTCATCGGCCTGTCCGCCGCGGCGCCCTCGGACCTGGCCACGGTCGCCGAACGCGTCCCGGTCGTGGAGATCGGCCAGCGCACGGGGGCCGAGGGCACAGACAGCGTCCGCACCGCCGACGCCGACGGCGTGCGCAAGGCCGTCGACCACCTGGCCGGGCTGGGGCACCGCAGGATCGCGCACGTGGACGGCGGGGTCCTGCCGGGCGCGCCCGAGCGCGTCGGCGGCTATCTCGACGGGATGCGCGCCCACGGACTGGCGGCGCTGGCCGACGTGATCCCGGGCGACTACTCGGAGGAGGCCGGGGCACGGGCCGCGCGGGCACTGCTCGCGCGCGACGCCTTGCCCTCCGCCGTCATCACGGGCAACGACCAGTCCGCACTCGGCCTGGTGGAGACCCTCGTGCGCGCGAACGTGCGGGTGCCCCAGGACGTGTCGGTGGTCGGCTACGACGACAGCCGCACCGCCCGGCTGTCGTTCCTGGACCTGACGTCCGTGCGCCAGGACGCGGCTCTGATGGCCCGGCTGGCGGTGCGTGCGGCGGCCGAACGGCTCGACGACGGGCGCACGCGCAGCGCGCACCTGGTGCTGGAGCCCGAACTCGCGGTCCGGAGCAGCACGGCCGCCCCGCGCCCCGGTCTGGCCTGACCGGTCCCACCGCCGGGCAGGCGGCCGCGAGGGAGATCACAGCCCCAGGACTTGGGTTCGGCGGGGTCCGGGTGCCACCCTGGATTTAGCACGTGCCAACAACCTCCGTGTCCTGTCCGGGTCCCGCTCCGAGAAGCGCCCCGACCCCTCTCCTCTCCCGGCGTCCCCGCCTCCTCTTCGTTCGCGCTCCGCGCGAGAAAGGCACTGTCATGCCTCTGGCCCTGTTCGCCCTGGCTCTCGGGGCGTTCGCCATCGGTACCACCGAGTTCGTGATCATGGGCCTGCTGCCCGAGGTGGCCCAGGACCTGGACGTCCCCATCTCCACGGCCGGCTACCTCATCTCCGCCTACGCGGGGGGTGTGGTGATCGGCGCGCCCCTGCTCACCGCGCTGGGCACACGGCTGCCGCGCAAGACCGTCCTGCTGCTGTTCATGGGCGTCTTCCTGGTCGGCAACCTCGCCACCGTCGTCGCCGACTCCTACGGCGCCGTGTTCGCCGCACGGGTGCTGGCCGGCCTCCCGCACGGCGCCTTCCTGGGGGTGGGCGCGCTGGTGGCCGCCTACATGGCCGGACCGGACCGCCGGGCCACCGCCGTGGCGCGGATGTTCATGGGACTGACCATCGCCAACATCGTCGGCGTACCCGCCGGGACCTTCCTCGGGCAGTTCATGGGCTGGCGCGCGGCGTTCCTGGCCGTGGTGGGCATCAGCGCGCTGGCGATCGTCGCGATCGCGGCGTTCGTGCCCCGACTGCCCGCGCCCCCCGGCGGCGGGCTGCGGCGCGAGATGGCCGCGCTCGGCGATCGCCAGGTCCTGCTGGGCCTGCTCACAGCGGTGTTCGGGTTCGCCGGCGTGTTCGCCGTCTACAGCTACATCTCCCCGATGATGACCGAACTGGCCGGGATGTCCCCGGCGGGCGTCCCCCTGATCCTGGCGCTCTTCGGCACCGGGATGACCCTGGGATCGCTCGTCGTGGGCCCGCTGGCCGACCGGGCGCTGCGGCCCACCATCTTCGGGGCGCTGGCCTGCCTGGCCGTGGTGCTGGTGGTGTTCTCCTTCACCGTGCACACCCCCTGGACCGCCGCGGTCACCGTCGTGGTGCTGGGGGCGGTCGGATTCGGCGTGGCCACCCCGCTGCAGGTCCTGGTGATGAACAAGGCCGACCGGGCGCCGACGATGGCCTCGGCCTCCAACCACTCCGCCTTCAACCTCGCCAACGCCGGGGGCGCGTGGCTGGGCGGCGTCGGGATCGGCCTCGGCCTGGGCCTGACCTCGCCCGCGCTGATCGGCGCGGTCCTGGCCGTGGCCGGTCTGGGGATCGCCGTCACGGCGGCCCTGCTGGACCGGCCCGCCGCCGGGGCGGACGGTACCGACGCACCGCTGGCGGAGGCCGTCGCCGAGTGAGGCCCCGCCGCGGCCGGGGGCGGAACCGGACTCAGGCCCGGCCCCCGCCCCCGACGCGACGGGCGAGGATCCCGGCGAGGGTCCGGCACCCCCGGCGCAGGTCGGTGGGGTGGGCCGTCCCGTAGCCGAGGATGAGCCCGTGCACGGACGGCGTGCCCTGGCTGGTCCGGGCGAGGTCGTCGACCAGGAGCCCGTGCTCGGCGGCCTCGGCCACCACGGGCGCGACGGCCTCCGCCGGCAGCGGGAGGGCCACGTGCAGGCCCGCGGTGTCCCCGGTCAGGTAGGGCCCCAGGAACTCCTTGACGACGCCGCGGCGCCGGGCGTACTCCCGGCGCATCCGGCGCAGGTGCCGGTCGAGGTCCCCGCGCTCCAGGAGCAGGGCGGTGGCCGCCTGGGCCGGACCGCTGGTGCGGTCCGACAGGCTCCGGCGCACCTCCGCCACCCGCCGCAGCAGGCCCGGTTCGGCGACCAGCCACCCCACCCCCAGGTCCGGGGACAGGGTCTTGGACAGGGTGCCGAGGAGCACCACGCGACCGGGGTCGAGCCCGTACAGGGCGGGCAGCGGGGCGACGTCGTAGCGGAACTCGGAGTCGTAGTCGTCCTCGATCACCACGGCACCCGTCTCCCGCGCCCAGGTCAGCAGGTGCTCGCGGCGGGGGATGGGGAGCCGTCCTCCCAGCGGGTACTGGTGCGCGGGCGTGGTGTAGACGACCGACAGGTCCCGTGGCAGTTCCGCCACCACGATGCCGTCGTGGTCGACGCGGCAGGGAACCGTCCGCGCCCCGCGCGCCCCGAGCACGGCCGTGGCCCGGGGGTACCCGGGATCCTCCACACCCGCCCGCGTCCCCGGCCCGAGCAGGGTGGCCCCGACCAGGTCCAGCCCGTTGCCGGTACTGCGCGTGACCAGGACGTTCTCCGGCCCCACCCGGATGCCGCGGGCGCGGCGCAGGTGGTCGGCCAGCAGCGCGCGCAGCCGGGGCAGGCCGTGCGGGTCGGGGTCGTCGTCCGGTGGCTGCTCGGCCGCGTGCCGCCAGGCCCGGCGCCAGGCGGCGAGGTCGTGGTCGCGGACCCAGGGCGCGCCCGGACGCAGGTCGACCAGACCGCGTCGGCGCGCCTCGTGCCGGGACCACCCGTAGGAGGTCGCCGACGCGGGGGACGCGGTGGCCGCCGCGGTCCGCGGCCCCGTGTGTCCCGCGGATCGGCGCCCGGGCAGGGACTCGTGTTCGGCCACGAACGTGCCCGACCCGTGACGGCCGTCGAGCCAGCCCTCGGCGTAGAGCTGTTGGTAGGCCTCGGTGACCACGGTCCGGCTCACTCCCAGTTCCGTCGCGAGGGCACGGGAGGAGGGCAGGCGGGCCCCGGCGGTGAGGATCCCCTCCGCCATGGCCGCGCGCAGCTGGTCGGAGAGCTGGACGGCGAGCGCGACCCCGGCGCCGCGGTCCAGGCGCACGGGCGGCTCGGTCGTGTGGCGGGTCAAAGTGGTCTTCCGTTTTCGTCGAGAAGTGGCCATGGGCGTAATAGCCACTTCTTCCTAGGCTGACACACATGCTCTCCACGACAGAACGCACCCGGCTCGGGCGCGCCAAGCACAAGGCACGGACCGACCGCCAGGAACTCTACGACCTCCTCGACACGGGAATGGTCTGCCACCTCGGCGTCATCGCCCGCGGCGCCCCCATGGTGGTCCCCACCTGTTACGGACGTGTCGGTGACACCCTCTACGTGCACGGCTCCACGGGCGCGCGGTCCCTGCGCGCCCCGGGGGAGGTGTGCGTCACCGTCACCCACCTGGACGGGATCGTCCTGGCCCGCTCCGCCTTCCACCACTCCGTCAACCACCGCTCGGCGATGATCTACGGGACACCGCGAGAGGTCACCGGTGAGGCGGAGCGCCTGGCGGCGCTGCGGGCCCTGACCGAGCAGCTCGTGCCCGGCCAGTGGGACGCCGTGCGCGCGCCCACCGCCAAGGAGCTCGCCGCCACGCGCGTCCTGGCACTGTCGCTGGAGGAGGCCTCGGTCAAGGTCCGCACCGGACCGCCCGCGGACGACGACGAGGACTACGCCCTGCCGACCTGGGCCGGTGTGCTCCCGGTCCGCCAGGTGTTCGGCGAGCCCGAGCCCGACCCCGCCCTGGCCGAGGGGACCGGGATCCCCGCCCACATCGCCGGTCGCAGGTCATAGCGGGTCGCGACCGCCCGGTTCTGCTCGAGTAGGTCGATGGCACGCTCCACCGCGGTCGCCCCGCCGCACGGGAGTCGGTTCCGGCCCGGTCGGACGCGCACTCCGGCGTGCGCGCCCACCGTTGCGCGGCCGTCAGGCGTAGCGCTCGTCGACACCGATGGCGCCGACTCCGGTGCTGAAGACGGAACACCTCCCCTGGGACTGGCCGGAGGCCCCGGGCCGCAGGGTGACCCAGTTGCCGTTCACGTCCGGGGCCCAGCCGCAGACGACCACGGCGCGGAACTTCATGGTGCGGTTGGTTTCATTGGTGCAGAAGGCGATGCCCACGTGGTCGTCGTTGTGATGGCGGAACGTGTCGCAGTCCAGCACCAGGGCGGATGCCTGGGCGGGGGTCAGGAGGGTGGCCAGGACGACTGCCGCGGTCCCGGCCGCGGCGGTGCGGCCAAGGCGGGAGAGGAGGGACATGTGTTTTCCTTCCACGAAAGGTGAACCTGCTGTGGCACGGCCACTACTAAGAGTGCCTGTCGCTGGTGTTTCCTTGCGGAGGTTCGGCAACCCCGAGGTCCGTGTTTTTCCGCACCTGGCCAGCCAGGTTTTCCCGGGCGGTGGAGGCGCTGCTGGCGCTGCGCACGACGGTGCCGGAGCACCAGCCGGGGAAGGGTGGGTAGACCGTGCTCGCCGACACCGAGGGCCGCGTCCTCTGCGTGATCGGACCCGTTCGGAGAACAGTGCCTAGCGCGGCTCGGCCGTGGCGGGTCGGTCGAAGCCGTGCCGCCAGGTGGCCACGAGCACGAACGAGACCACGACCAGCAGTGACCAGGCCCCGAGCTTGGACACGTGCACCATTTCCCAGGCCTGTTCCTGATGGGGGTAGGACCAGGCCCCGAGCAGGGTGGACACGTTCTCCGCGATCCACAGGAACAGGCCGATGAGCAGGAAGGACAGTGACAGCGGCATCCGGTACCGCTCCTGCCCGACCGTGTAGTGGACCCAGGTGCGCCAGGTGGCCGCGATGAGCGCGGCCGCCAGCCACACCCGCACGTCCGGCAGCCAGTGGTGGGTGAAGAAGTTGGCGTAGACCAGGACGGCCACCGCGGTCGTGGCCACGGGCCGGTAGCCGGCCAGCCGCAGGTCGAGCAGCCGCCAGGCGCGCACGACGTAGGAGCCGACCGCCGCGTACATGAACCCGCTGTAGAGCGGTACGCCGCCGATCTTGGTCCAGGCGTCGCCGGGATAGGACCACGAGCCGACGTGGACCTTGAACAGCTCCAGCGCCAGGCCCACGGCGTGGAAGCCGAGGATGGCCAGCACCTCGCGGCCCGTCTCCAACCGCAGGAGCCAGAAGGCCGCGGTCAGGGCGACGCCGTAGATCAGCAGGGCGTCGTAGCGGGGGATCGGCAGGGGCACGACGGAGCTCAGCGCGAGTCCGGCGAAGATGCCGACGGCGAAGGCGCACGCACGTGCCTGCGCCCAGCCGAACCGGAGGAGTTGGCCCGCGCCGTGGCGCACGAGCGGCCGAGGGGCGGTTCGGGTGGAGGTCATGGGAGGTGGGATGTCCGGCGACCTCCCCGGGTTCGCCCCCGGGGCGCCCTCAGGTGTGCGGCGTGGACGGGACGCCGGGGCCGTGGCCGTGCGCGTGCGCACCGGCCACGTCCCAGTCCGGGAAGGGGTCGGCCAGGTCCGTCCAGGTCCCGGCGAGCTCCTCGTCGGTGAGCAGGCAGGCGCGCAGGGACTCGGCCAGGGCGTCGCCGCGCAGCCCCGTGCCGATGAACACCAGTTCCTGGCGCGGGTCCACGGGCTCCGAGCCCTCGTCGTCGGGCAGGCCCAGCAGGGGTGCGTCCGCGGGGTCCCACGCGCCGGAGGGCTCGAACCGCGCGACGGGGCCGGCCTGCGACCACATTCCGGTGACGCGGTGGCGCGTGGCCAGCCAGAAGAAGCCCTTCGAGCGCAGGAGCGTGCCGAACTCGCCGGAGTCCAGGCGTTCGCAGACCAGCGACCACAGGCGTTCCGGGTGGAAGGGGCGGTCGGAGCGGAAGACCGTGCTGGAGATGCCGTACTCCTCGGTCTCGGGCACGTGGTCGCCGTTGAGCTCGGCCGCCCAGCCGGGCGCGCGGGAGGCGCGCTCCAGGTCGAACAGCCCGGTGCCCACGATCTCCCCGACGTCCGTGCGGCCGTGCTCGGAGCGCAGGACCCGGGCCAGGGGGTTGAGCCTGCGCAGCGCGGCCTCGACCTCGTCGGCCTCCCGGGCTGTGACCAGGTCCGTCTTGTTCAGCAGCAGGACGTCGGCGAACTCGACCTGGTCGATGAGCAGGTCGCTGACGGTGCGTTCGTCGTCCTCGTAGGCGTCGAGCCCGCGCGAGAGCAGGTCGTCGCCCTGGCGCAGTTCGCGCAGGAAACCGGCGGCGTCGACCACCGACACCATGGTGTCGAGGCGGGCCCGGTCCATCAGGCGGGTTCCGTCCGGGCCGGGAAAGGTGAAGGTGGCCGCCACGGGCATGGGCTCGGAGATCCCGCTGGACTCGATGAGCAGGTAGTCGAACCTCCCCTCGTCGGCGAGGCGGCCGACCTCCTCCAGCAGGTCGTCGCGCAGGGTGCAGCAGATGCAGCCGTTGGTCATCTCGACCAGGCGTTCGTCGGTCCGCGAGAGCGAGCCGCCGTCACGGACGAGCCCGGCGTCGACGTTCACCTCGCTCATGTCGTTGACGATCACCGCCACGCGCAGCCCGTCCCGGTTGCCCAGGACGTGGTTGAGCAGGGTGGTCTTGCCCGCTCCGAGGAAGCCGGAGAGCACGGTGACGGGTAGGGCCCTGTCCGCCGTGACCGATGTGGGAATGGTTTTCATTTCTGCATCGTAGCCGGTCTGCCGTTCCGATCGGTCGGCCGCATTGCGGACTCGGGTTGGGCCGGTATTCCCGCGTCGGCGCGGGGAGGCGTCGGTGTGTCCGGCCTGCGTGGGTGTGCCGGAAGGGCGCGGGCCTCCCGGGGCCCACTCCGTACCTCGCGGCGTCTTCGCAGTTCACAGTCGTTATGTCGGCTTCGCGTCGATGCGGTCACGGAGTGTGTCCATAGCGGGGGCCGCATCGTGGGTGTTGGCGCCGATCGGTGGTGGTGTGCACACAGATCGCGGGGATCTTCCGGAATCGGTTGTGCGCCCCGCTGGGCGACCCTAGTGTGACCCTCGGTTCACGGAGCGTCCGTCACCGCAGGCCAGCGGGGTGGACGGCGCGCGTGGACGCGCACGCGCAACCCTCTTCCTCCCTTGCCCCGTCGTCGGCCACACGTCAGGTCGGCTACGCGGCGTGGGTACGCGACTACCATGAGGAGACACAGCGGATGTCGATCGACGTAGGTCCCGACGCCCGGAACGACCAGCGGCGGAGTCTGGCGACCGCGGCCGCCCGGAACCTGGCGACCACCACCAAGTCCGCACCGCAGATGCAGGGGAAGAGCTCCCGCTGGCTGCAGAGGATGCTGCCCTGGGTACAGACCGAGGGCGGCGCCTACCGCGTCAACCGGCGCCTCAGCTACACCATCGGTGACGGACGTATCCAGTTCAACCAGACCGGCGCCAACGTCGAGGTCATTCCCCAGGAGCTCGGCGAGCTGGCGCTGCTGTCCGGATACAACGACGCGGGCGTGCTCGGTCAGCTGGCCGGCCGCTTCACCCAGCGCGAGTTCCAGCCCGGTGACGTGCTCGCGCACGAGGGCAGGCCCGCCGACCACCTCTACCTCCTCGCGCACGGCCGGGTCCACAAGACCACCGAGGGCCCCTACGGGGACCCCGCCCGGATCGGCGTCCTGGCCGACGGCGAGCAGTTCGGCGACCACGGCCTGCTCAACCCGGACGCGACCTGGGACTGCACCGTCAAGGCGGTCACCTCCGGCCTCCTGCTCGAACTGCCCCGCCAGGAGTTCACCGCCGTCATGGACGGCTCTCCCTCCCTGCGCGCCCACATCGAGCGCTTCCTCGCCCGGCCGGTCGACGGACAGAACAAGGCCGGAGAGGCCGACATCGCCCTGCTCTCCGGCCACGTCGGCGAACCCGCCCTGCCCGGCACCTTCGTCGACTACGAGCTCCGCCCCCGCGAGTACGAGCTGAGTGTGGCCCAGACGGTCCTGCGCGTGCACACCAGGGTCGCCGACCTCTACAACAAGCCGATGAACCAGACCGAGCAGCAGTTGCGGCTGACCATCGAGGCCCTGCGCGAGCGCCAGGAGAACGAGCTCGTCAACAACCGCGAGTTCGGGCTGCTGTACAACTGCGACTACAGCCAGCGGATCCACACCGACAACGGCGCGCCCAGCCCCGACTGCCTGGACGACCTGCTGAGCATGCGCCGCAACACGCAGTACATGTTCGCCCACCCCAGCGCCATCGCCGCCTTCGGCAAGGAGTGCAACAAGCGGGGCATCACCATGGGCACCGTCGAGGTCGGCGGCCACCACCTGCCCGCGTGGCGCGGCGTCCCCCTCCTGCCCTGCGGCAAGATCCCGGTCTCCGAGCACCACACGTCGTCGATCATCGCCATCCGTACGGGCGAGGACAACGAGGGCGTCATCGGCCTGCACCAGACCGGCCTGCCCGATGAGGTCGAGCCCGGCCTCAACGCGCGCTTCATGGGCATCGACGACCAGGCGATCATCTCCTACCTGGTCAGCACCTACTACTCCGCGGCCGTGCTCGTCCCCGACGCCATCGGCATCCTGGAGGACGTCGAGGTCCGCCCGCGTGCCTGAGCCCTGCCCGAGACTGCCAGTGAAGGAGGGCTGAGACGGTGTCACTGCTGTCGCGGATGTCCGCCTCCGCCGCCACGCACGACGTGGCGGCCCTGGTGGACGCCCTGATGTCGAACCCGGTGCGCCCGGGGCCGCCGGACCTGCTGGTGCCGGGCGCACCGTCGGCCCGGGTGCCCGAGCCGCCGAAGCCGGTCGCGCCCGCCCGGGCGAACGCGGTCACGGCCGCACCCCGGCTTCCCACCGGACCCACGGGTCTGGGGACCGCGGCGGCCCGGGCCCTGCTGCCCGACCGCCCGGTCGCGCCGCGGACCTTGGTGCCCGCGGCGGTCCCGACGGGGGTGGGCGGCCGGCGGCTGCCCGGGTCCCCCTCGGGCCCCGGGGCCGCCGCCGTGCGCGTCCTGGGCCACCGCGCCCCGCCCCGCCGGGACGCGGACGCCGCCGACGACAACGCGGTTCCGGCGCTGTACTGCCCGCCGGCCGTACGCGACGACCGCGCCCTGGGAGAGGAGGTCGACGAGCGGCTGGTCGCGTGGGCCGAGGAGGTGGGCATCTACCCCGGCAAGCTCGACATGATCCGCAGGGCGGAGTTCGGCCGGCTGATCATGCTCGCCCACCCCGAGACCGACGACCCCGAACGGCTGCTGGCGGCGGCCAGGTGCGCGCTGGCGGAGTGGTCCGTCGACGACCACTACGTCGACGGTGAGGTGGAGGAGTTCCGGCCGGAACTCCTCGGCCAGCGGCTGGCGATCGCCCACTCGGTCATCGACCAGGCACACATCTCGCGCGAGTACGCACCGGAGCTGGAGAGGGTGGTGCAGGCCGATCCGGTCATGCGCGCCCTGCGCTCGGCCCTGGGCAAGCTCGCCGACCACGCCACGTGGACACAGGTGCGCCGGCTGCGCCACGAGCTGGCCATCATGTTCGTCGCCTACAACCAGGAGGGCGTCTGGGGCAACACCGGCCGGCGGCCACCGGTGTGGGAGTTCCTGATGCACCGGCACGAGAACAGCTTCGTGCCCTGCATGGTGCTCATCGACGCGGTCGCCGGATACGAGCTCCCCATGGAGGAGTTCGCCGACCCCCGGGTACGGCGCGTGTTCACCATGGCCGGCTCGGCCACCGTGATCGTCAACGACCTGTACTCGATGGGCAAGGAGGGCCCCGACGACACCAGCCTGCCCAGGCTGATCGCCGAAGAGGACGGGTGCACGATGCGCGAGGCGGTCGAGCGCACCGTACGGATCCACGACGAGATGATGCACGCCGTCGAGTCCGAGGCGGCCGCGCTCGCCCTCTCCGGCTCGCCGCAGCTGGGCCGCTTCCTGGCCGGGCTGTGGGCCTGGTGCGGCGGCAGCCGCGAGTGGCACGCCACCAGCGGCCGCTACCACGGCGACCGGACCGCCTGAGCCGACCCCGACCCCGACCCCACCGCACCCTCCACTTCCCCCCGCCCGGTCCGCCCACGCGGTCCGGTCGGCCGTCCTGCCCGAGACCACCAGCAAGGAGCATTCCGTATGACCATGACCTCCTCCCACGCCACCGCCAAGGTCCTGCGCACCCAGTACCAGGAATCCGTCGCGGAGTACTGGAACACCGAGAAGGACCCCGTCAACATCAAACTCGGCGAGGTCGACGGCCTCTTCCACCACCACTACGGGATCGGCGACTACGACCCCTCGGTCCTGGAGGGCCCGGCGGAGACACGCGACCAGCGGATCATCGAGGAGATGCACCGCCTGGAGACGGCGCAGGCCGACGTCCTCCTGGACCACCTGGGGGCGGTCACCCCCGATGACCGGATCATGGACACCGGGTCCGGCCGGGGCGGAACCAGCTTCATGGCCAACCAGCGCTTCGGCTGCCACGTCGACGGCGTGACCATCTCCGAGAAGCAGGTGGCGTTCGCCAACGAGCAGGCCGAGCAGCGGGGCGTGTCCGACAAGGTCCGCTTCCACTTCCGCAACATGCTCGACACCGGCTTCGCGTCGGGCTCCCTGCGGGCCAGCTGGAACAACGAGTCCACCATGTACGTGGACCTGTTCGAGCTGTTCGCCGAGCACGCCCGCCTGCTGGAGTACGGTGGCCGCTACGTCACCATCACCGGCTGCTACAACGACGTGACCGGTGGCCGTTCCAAGGCCGTCAGCCGGATCGACGAGCACTACACGTGCAACATCCACGCCAGGAGCCAGTACTTCAAGGCGATGACGGCGAACAACCTCGTCCCGATCTCCGTCGTCGACCTCACCGGGCCGACCATCCCGTACTGGGAGCTGCGGGCGCGGTCGTCCGTGGCCACCGGCATCGAGGAGCCGTTCCTGACCGCCTACAAGGAGGGCAGCTTCCACTACCTGCTCATCGCGGCCGACCGGGTCTGAGGACCCCCGGGGCGCCCCGTGGCGCGGGTCGAACGGCCGACCGCCCCGCGGAGCGCCCGCTCCGGCGCCCGCCCGGCCACGCCAGGCCGGGCGGGCGCGGCCCGGCCCCGTGGCCACCCGACGGAAGGACGCCATGCCCACCAGCCACACCACCGGTCCGTCCACCGCCACCGACGAAGGAGTCCCCGGCGAACCGATCATGCTCGAACTGGTCGACGAGTCCGGAACGACCATCGGGACCGCCGAGAAGCTGTCGGCGCACGTGTCGCCGGGCCGGCTGCACCGGGCGTTCTCCGTGTTCCTGCTCGACGACCGGGGCCGTCTGCTGCTCCAGCGCCGGGCCCTGGGCAAGTACCACTCGCCCGGGGTGTGGTCCAACACCTGCTGCGGCCACCCCTACCCCGGCGAGCCGCCCTTCCTGGCGGCGGCCCGGCGCACCACCGAGGAACTGGGGGTCGCTCCCGTGCTCATGCGTGAGGCCGGCACCGTGCGCTACAACCACCCCGACCCGCATTCGGGCCTGGTCGAGCAGGAGTACAACCACCTGTTCGTGGGGTCGGTGGGCGGCGAGCCGCGCCCCGACCCCGAAGAGGTCGCCGAGATCGCGTTCGCCGACCCCTGGGAGCTGGCGGTCCTGCCAGGGGACAGCCCCTTCTCGGCCTGGTTCCCGACGGTCCTGGAGGCCGTGCTGCCCGCCGTGCGGGAGCTGGCCCCCGACGCGGGCTGGTAGCCCACCCGGCTCACCCGATGAGGCCGCGGCGGTAGGCCTCGCCGACCGCCGCGGCCCGGTCGCGGACGCCCGGCTTGTCGTACACGTGCTGCAGGTGCGTCTTGATGCCGGCACGGTGGTCGCCGCGACCCCGGACAGGACGGGCATGCGCAGGTCCATGAGGACCACGTCGACTCCGAGCCGGTCCGCCCGGTCGAGCACCTCGTGGCCGTCGGCGGCCTCGCCGACCACGTCGATGTCGGTCTCGGCGGTGAAGGCTCCGCGCAGACCGTCGCGCACCACGGGGTGGTCGTCGGCGATGAGGACCCGGATCACGACGTGCCCGCGACCACCGGGACGGCGGCGCTGACCTGGTGGTCCCGTCCCCGCGGATCGCCCACCCGGCCACGGGATCGGCGGCCCGTCGCGTAGGCGACAGGCCTGGTGAGGCTTCTGTGGGAGCGCACAGGGGAAGGTCCCTAGGTGCACTGATCCGAAGGGGGGGTCATGGTCTCTCGGGATGGAAGCGAACCCGACTGGATCCCAGGGCTCGATGACGACTCGGACCTGGCGGGAGTGGCCGAACGGGTGCAGGAGCTGGTGCGGGCCCAACTGAGGCTGCGCTCGCTGCTGGGGGCAGTGCTCGCGCTCGGCCAGGACCTGGAGTTGGACGCGGTCCTGCGCCGCGTGGTGGCCGCCGCGATGGATCTCGTGGGCGCCCGGTACGGAGCCCTCGGTGTGTTGGACGACGGCGGTGAACTGGCCCAGTTCATCCCCCTCGGGTTGGAACAGAGAGAGCTCCGGGCCCTCACGGGAGTGGACCACCCCCATGGCAAGGGTCTGCTCGGCCGCATGATCCACCAGAGCGAACCGCTGTGCGTCGCCGACATCGGCGCCCACCCCGACTCGGTGGGTTTCCCGTCGGGGCATCCGCCGATGCGGACCCTGCTCGGAGCGGCCATCAAGGTTCGTGAGCGCACCTACGGCAACATCTACCTCTCCACCCGCTGGGACGGGCGGCCCTTCGACCGCCATGACGAGGCGGTGCTCCTGGCACTGGCCGGGGCCGCTGGCGTCGCCATCGACAACGCACGCCTGTTCGAGGAAGTGCGCTCGGGCGCTGAGCGGTTCCAGCGCCTCCTGCTGCCCCGGATACCCGACCTCTCCCCGTTCGGCGTCGCCACCAGCTATCGTCCCGCCCATGCCGGACAGCGCCATCTCGGTGGGGACTGGTATGATGCCCTCCTGCTGCCGGACGGCGCCTGCGCCATGGTCATCGGGGACGTGATCGGCCACGACCTCCTGGCCGCGGCCACCATGGCCCAGACCCGGAACATGCTTCGCGCCCTTCTCTACGATCGGCGTACACCGCCGAGTGAGGTGCTGGCAGTACTCGACCGAACCCTCGAGGCGACGACGGACGAGGCGATGACAACGGTCTGCCTGGCCCGCCTCGAACCTGTCGGTCAGAGCTGGGAGCTGCACTGGAGTACAGGGGGACATCTGCCCCCGCTGCTGGTGGAACCAGGTGGGAGTGCGCGCTACCTGGACGGGAATCCCGGTCTTCCGCTCGGTGTCGAGCCTGAGTCCGCACGTCCGGACCACCGGTACCCGGTGCCGCCGTCGGCCACGGTGGTCCTTTTCACCGACGGTCTGGTGGAGCATCCGCGCCACTCGCTCGACCGGGGGCTGGGAATCGTGGCGAAGGTCGCCTCCGCCCATGCCGACAGTCCACCCGAGGAGTTGTGCCGCGCGCTCGTCGCCGACGCGCCCGGTGACGGCCATGATGACATGGCGGTGCTCGCCGTGCGCGTCCCCGACCGGTGACCACGGACGGGGCCGAGGCGGCGGATCGTGGCGCGGACGTCGTCCCCAGCATCGGTCGCGGGCCCGGCTCAGATCCCATCGGCGGAGTCGGGCGTGTAGTCGATGGGCACGTGCCCCTTACCGCAGTCCTGGACGAGATCCCATCCTCCGGGGGAGTGTGTATCCGGCCAGTGACGGCGATCGTGATCTCGTATGCGTCGACGTCGAGTCGGGCCCGGGCGGTGTCGCGGTCCACCTCCTCCCAGCGGATGGTGGGCGCCGGACGGCTTCCGGAAGCTCCGCGGCCATGACGGGTCGGACTCCGCGAGCTCGAGCCCCGGCCGGGTCAGGGCGGCCCAAGCGTCCGCTTCTTGGAGGGCCTGGCGTGGTACCGGGCTCAGGTCCATACACGTCACCTCGGGTGGACCCGGCGAGCGCGCGTCGGCACCGGGGCCCGTCGGCGGTCGGCGTCCTGCCCTTCGGTATTCGCACACGTCCACGCGAGCCGACACCTGACCGGGGTGTGCTTCCGTCGTGTGCGCCCTGTTCGAGAGGATCGGCGAAGGAGGGACACGAACAGACGTGGCCCTCGATCGACCGCGACGGAGTAGCCGACCATGGAACCCGCGTTCATCCTCGCCGCGTTCATCGGTGGATTCGCCGCCCTGGCGCTTCGGCTGCCGCCCCTGGTGGGGTTCCTGGCGGCGGGATTCGTCCTCAACGTGCTCGGCTACCGCGCCACCCCCGAACTCGAGGCCTTCGCCGACGTCGGCGTCGTCCTGCTGCTGTTCACCATCGGGCTCAAACTGGACGCCCGCTCCCTGCTGCGCCGGGAAGTGTGGGGGACCGCGACCGCGCACATGGCGGTCTCCGTGCTGCTGGCCTCGGTGCTGATCGGTGTGCTGCGGTTCGCGGGCCTGGCGCTGCTGGAGGGCACGGGCTGGCGGACGCTGCTCCTGCTCGGCTTCGCGCTGTCCTTCTCCAGCACGGTCTTCGCGGTCAAGGTCCTGGCGGCGCGCAGCGAGTCCGGGTCGCTCTACGGGCGGCTGGCGATCGGTGTGCTCATCACGCAGGACGTCTTCGCGGTCGTGTTCCTGTCCACCACCTCCGGGTCCCCGCCGAGCCCCTGGGCGCTGCTCCTGGTCCTGCTGGTGCCCGCCGCGCCGCTGCTGCGCGCGGCGCTCGACCGCGTCGGACGAGGGGACATGCAGGTGCTCTTCGGCGTCGTCGCCGCCCTGGGCATCGGCTACACGCTGTTCGACCTGGTGGGGATCAAGGGGGACCTGGGCGCCCTGGTCCTCGGCCTGCTGCTGGCCCCCTCCGTGCACGCCGCGCCCCTGGCCAAGTCGCTGCTGTCGGTCAAGGACCTGCTGCTCGTCGGCTTCTTCCTCAGCATCGGCCTCACGGGGCCGCCGGACGCCGGGGCGCTGGCCGTGGCGCTGCTCCTGCTGCTGCTGGTGCCGGTCAAGGGCGCGCTGTTCACCGCGCTGTTCCTGTGGGCCCGGCTGCGCGCCCGTACGTCCCTGCTGGCGGGCCTGACCCTGAGCAACTACTCCGAGTTCGGACTCATCGTCGGCGCGCTGGCCGCTTCGCAGGGATGGCTCTCCGACCGGTGGCTGGTCGTCCTGGCCCTGGCGGTGGCGCTGAGCTTCGCGGTGTCCGCGCCGCTGAACGCCGCCGGCGAGTCCGTCTACCGCGCCATCGGGCCCTGGTTGGTCCGCCGGGAGCGGGCCGACCTGCTGCCGAGCGACCGCCCCATCGAGATCGGTGACGCCCGCGCGGTGGTCCTGGGCATGGGCCGGGTCGGCTGCGGTGCCTACGACCGGCTCGTCGGGGTCCACGGGATCCCGGCGGCCGGGGTCGAACACGACCCGGCGACCGTGGCCCGGCTCCGGGAGGAGGGGTACCGGGTGGTGGAGGGCGACGCCACCGACTCCGACTTCTGGGCCCGGCTCAGCCTCGATCCGGAGGTGGAGCTCATCATCCTGGCCATGCCGCACCAACGAGGGAACCTGGCGGCGCTGGACCAGTTGAGCGAGGACGGGGTCAGCGCCACGATCGCGGGCGTGGTCAACCACGAGGACGAGATCGCCGAACTGCGCAGGCGGGGCGCCCACGAGGTCTACCACCTGTACGGCGAGGCCGGCCGCGCCCTCGCCGACGACGCCGTCGCCCACCCCGGCCCCTGAGGGGTCTCCGGCCGGGCGGCCCCGGGCCTGTGCCGGTGGCCGCCGGGTACGCGGACGGCTTCGCCGGCGCCCCACCTGTGACCCGGGGATCTTCCCCGATGAGTGCTCCGCGGCGGGGGCGTGCAGACCGCCCTTCCGCACCGGGGCCCGCCCGTCCCCGCGCGGACGGCGCGCGGCCGATCGCGGGAAGGGCACGGAAAGAGAATACCGAGCGGAAATGCGTCGGTAGAGTCTCACATTCCTCCTTCCCCCACAGATGAAAAGCACCCGATCGAGACCGCGCCCGAAAGGACCTCGGGAGCGCGCATCAGTCATGCGCGGATATTCCAGAGACGCCGATGCCGACATCCCAGGAGAAACGAGGAACTCCACATGCACGTCAAGGCGCGCCGGAGGAGAGCGACGCTACCGAGATTCGTCATCGTCAACACCGCCCTGGCGGCGGCGGTGTGGTTGCTGTGGGCACTCGTGTGGGGCCCCCGCTTCGTCGACGCCCTCGACGCCAACTGGCCCGTCGCGCTCACCATGGTCTTCGGCTCCCTCATCGGAGGGGGCACCAGCGAGGGCGGCGGGGCCGTGTCCTTCCCCGTCATGACCAAGGTGCTGGACGTGCCCGCCGACGAGGCGCGCGTGTTCACCTTCGCGATCCAGTCGGTCGGCATGACGGCGGCGTCGATCTCCATCCTCGCCTGCCGCGTTCCCATCGAGAAACGCGTGGTCGTCCACGGCTCGGCGGCCGGTGTCGTGGGCGTCGTCCTCAGTTCGGTGTTCCTCGCCCCCCTCGTCCCGCTCCACCTGGTCCGCGTCCTGTTCACCATGCTCCTGGTCTCGCTCGCGATCGCCCTCCTCCTGCAGTTGTTCCAGCGCGAATACCGGAGGAACCGCTCCATTCCCATGTGGAGTCACCGTGAGCGCGCCCTGGTCATCGGTACCGGCCTCGCGGGGGGCGTTCTGAGCGGCGTCGCCGGTGTCGGTGAGAACTGCGTGATGTTCCTCCTCCTGGTCCTTCTGTTCCGGGTATCGGAGAAAGTGAGTACGCCGACGACGGTCATCATGATGACCGTCGTCTCGATCGCCGCCTTCCTCACACACGTGTTCGTCATCGGCGACTTCACCGGAGCCGTGGTCGACTACTGGATCGCGGCCTCGCCCGTGGTGGCGGTCGGCGCCCCGCTCGGCGCCTGGATCTGCACCCGGCTCACGCCCCTCACCATCAGGGCCGTCCTCTTCGTCCTGATCGGGAGCGAACTGGTGAGCACACTCCTGTTCGTCGGCTTCACCGCCGCCACGGCGGCGGTCAGCCTGGTCTCGCTCGCCGTCTTCACCGTGGTGTGCCTTCTGCTGATCCGGAGTACCCGCTACAACGCGGCCGAGGGCGCGCCGCCGACGAGCGGGGCCGGTCCGCGTGAGCCGGTCCGCGCCCCGGACCCCGTGTAGGCGCCGCAGGGGGCCGTTCCGGTGCCGACCCCGCGACCGGACCGTTCTCGCGGCCCGTCCGCGACCCGGGTACGGAGGCCGTACGCGCCGCCGTGCCCGGGTTCGGGAAAATACCGCCGTTACCCCCCTGGGACGGTGCGGCTCCAGGCGGTAGCGTGCACGACTGGGAGCGCTCCCAGAATGTGGATCACGGGGGTGTCGGGGGGACCGCGAAAATCCCGAGCGAAGGAAGGTTCATGTCCCGCACACGCACATCCATCGGAGCCGTGCTCGGCTCCGCCACCGCCCTGGCGGTCGCGGCGGCGCTGCTCGGCACGTCGGCCGCGTCAGCCGCCGAACCGGAGTTCTACGTCAGTCCCGACACCTCGGCGGCCGTCTGGGTCCGCGAGAACCCGGACGACCCCCGTGCCGGGGTGATCTCCGACCGCATCGCCTCGGTCGCCCAGGCGACCTGGTTCACCCAGCACAACCCGGACGAGGTCCGCGCCGACGTCGACGCGGTGGTGGGCGCCGCCGACGCCCAGGGACAGACGCCGATCCTCGTCGTGTACAACATCCCCGGGCGCGACTGCGGCAACCACAGCGGTGGCGGAGCACCCAGCCACGAGGCCTACCGGGCCTGGGTGGACGAGGTCGCCGCCGGACTGCAGGGCCGCCCCGCGACGATCGTCCTGGAGCCGGACGCGCTGCCGCTCGTGAGCGCGTGCAGCGACCCCTCCCAACTCCTGGCGTCGATGGCCCACGCGGGCCAGGCCCTGATGGAGGGCTCCTCCCAGGCCCGGGTGTACTTCGACATCGGCCATTCGGCCTGGTTGGACCCCCAGGAGGCCGCCGACCTGCTCAACGGCGCGGACATCGGGCACAGCGCCCACGGGATCGCCACCAACACCTCCAACTACAACTGGACCGACGACGAGGTCGCCTTCGCCGAGTCCGTCATCGCCGCCACCGGCGTGTCCGGTCTGGGAGCCGTGATCGACACCAGCCGCAACGGCAACGGGCCCGCGCCCGACGGCGAGTGGTGCGACCCGCCCGGGCGGATGATCGGCCGTCCCAGCACGACCGGCACCGGGCATCCGCTGGTCGACGCCTTCATCTGGACCAAGCTGCCGGGCGAGGCCGACGGCTGCATCGCGCCCGCCGGCCAGTTCGTCCCCCAGGCCGCCTACGACATGGCCGTGGACGCGCCCCAGCCCCCGGTGGACCCCACCGACCCGGGAGAGGACCCCACCGACCCCGGTGAGGAGCCGACCGACCCGCCCGCAGACGGCGACTGCTCCGCGGAGTACACCGTGGTCTCCCACTGGGAGGGCGGCTTCCAGGCGACCGTGACGGTCACCGCGGACGCCCCCGTCACCGGCTGGACCGTGACCTGGACCTACGCCGACGACCGGCGCGTGGACCAGGGCTGGAACGCCGAGATCACCTCCGAAGGGGCACGGGTCACCGCTTCCGACCTGGGCTGGAACGGCGCGCTGGGCGCCGGCGAGAGCGCGGAGTTCGGTTTCACGGGAACCGGCTCGGGTACCCAGGGGGCGCCGGACCTGGTGTGCGCCGGGGGCTGAGCGGCCCCGCACGCGTGGCACGGGTGGGACGGGCGCGGAGCGCGTCCCACCCCGCCGTCGAAATCCCTTCCACCCGCCTCCAGGGCCAGGAGGGCTGATCCGCGCGCCCGGGCCGGCGCCCGGGCGCGCCACGGCCTTCGCCCGCACGTGAACCACGGCCTTTAGCCGGAACAAACGCCCTCTGCTCCATGATGGCCGTACACACCACTCCATCCTCGCTCATCGGGAGTGAAAGCCGCGTCCCGTGTCGTACCGACATGAACATGACCGGTCACGCTGCGGGGCGATGAAGTGGAGGTCGCATGCGAGCAGAGCTCAGCCGGATCGACGCCGAGGACGTTCTGGAACTCCGGCTCGACTCCGGCCACGGGGACCAGGGGGCCGGTCTGGCCCTGCGCAGACGGGGGGACGGGGAAGCCGCGATCCGCGTCACCGACCTGGAGAGAGAGGGCGCACGCGTACGGGCGCCCCTGGCCGGCCTGCCCATCTCGGAGGGAGTCTGGGACGTGCTGTGGATCGACGGGGAGGGCCGTTCGGCCCCGCTCGCCACACGCGACACCGGTCTCAGCCTCGCCGACCGGCTCACCTACCTCCGGGGTCGGCACGAGCGCGAACTGCGCACGTTCCGGGACCGGGACGGTCGGCTGCGGTTGCGCTCGGCCGCCGCCACCCCCTACGCGGAGGTGGGCTGGGTCGACGTCGACACCGGCACCGGAGCGGTCAGTGTCTCGGGCGTCCTCGCCTACGCCCCCGATGACCAGGGAGCCGACACCGCCGAGGTCGTCGCCCGGCAGCGGGGCCTGGACGGCCGGCTGGCCGTTCCGGCCGAACTCGACGGCGCACGGTTCCACTGCGTCATCCCACTGGCACCGATCGCCGACGCGCACGAGCACGAGCGTCGGCACAACGAGTGGGACCTGTGGCTCCGGACACCCGGTGGCGGCCGGGGCCTGCGGTTGGCCATGCACGCCGACGACATCGTCGGCAAGAAGCGCAAGATCGTCTACCCCGAGGCGGTGGTGGACGCGGGGGAACGGGCCGGGGGAGCCGCCGCGGTGCGGATCCGTCCCTACTACACGGTCAAGGACGAACTCTCGCTCCTGGCGGTCGAGCACGCCGGCGGTGGCCGTTGAAGATCGCCTTCCTCATCGCCAACGGCTACGGGATGGGCGGGACCGTTCGTACCGTCTACAACCTCGCCGAGGGTCTGGCGGCTCGCCACGAGGTGGAGATCGTCAGCCTGGTCCGGCGCAGGGAGGAACCGTTCTTCGACGTCCCCGAGGGCGTGGTGCTGCGCGCCCTGACCCGGACCGGGAGCGAGGGGAAGGGGGAGCCGCCCACCCGTCTCGAGCGCGTCGCCGACCGGGTGTCGCGGCGCCGCACGGCCTCGCTCGTCGGTGGGGCCGAGGCGCGCCGGGAGGACTTCTACGCCCCCGCGGCGACGCGTGCGCTGCGCCGCTTCCTGAAGGGGACCGACGCCGACGTCGTCATCGGCACCCGGCCCGGCATCAACCTCCTGCTGGCCCGCTGGGCGCCCCGGCGGGTCCTGGCCATCGGGCAGGAGCACGTCAACCTGGCGGACCACTCCGACGAGCTGCGCGCGCTCATCGCGCGCCGCTACCCGCGGCTCGACGGCATGACCGTCCTGACCGAGGCGGACCGCGACGCCTACCGCGCGTTCCTGGGCGCCGCCCCGGGCTGGCTGACCGCGATGCCCAACCCGCTGCCCGACCGCGACTACCCCAGGTCCACGCAGGACAACCCGATCATCGCCGCCGCCGGCCGGATGGCGCCCGTCAAGCAGTACCCCAAGCTCGTGGAGGCCTTCGCCGTCGTCGCGGGCAAGCACCCGGACTGGCGGCTGCGCGTCTACGGGGGAGGCGGCAAGGACGGGGCCCTGCGCCGGAGGATCACCGACCTGGGGCTGAGCAACCAGGTCACCCTCATGGGACGTGTCGAGGACCTCACGGGGGAACTGGCCAAGGCCGCGATCCTGGCCGTCAGCTCCCGGGTGGAGGGTTTCGGCATGACGATCATCGAGGGCTTCTCGGTGGGCGTCCCCGCGGTGAGCTTCGACTGCCCGCACGGCCCTCGGGAGATCATCGAGGACGGGCGCGACGGGCTGCTCGTTCCCGACCAGGACGTGGACGCGCTCGCCACCGCGATGCTGCGCCTGGTCGAGGACCGCGACGAGCGGCTGCGGATGGGGCGGGAGGCGGTGCTGTCGGCGGGCCGCTACGCCATCGGCCCCATCGTGGAGCAGTGGGAGCGCTTCATCGGCGAGCGGTCGGCCGCGACCGGGCGCCGCCGTCGCTGATCCCGGCGCGGCCGTGCGGTGCCGTGAGGCGCCCTCCCGCGCGCGGAACCAGGGGAACGGGACCGGCGTCATATCCCGCTGGAGCCACCGGAGTCCCGTGGCCCGTGCCGCCAGGAGAAGAGGTCCCGCCCGTGTTCGGAATCCTGCGACCGTGCCGCCACACCCTGGCCGACGGACTGGCCGAGGAGTGGATGTCCCACATGTGCGGGCTGTGCCTGGCACTGCGCGACGACCACGGACAGGCCTCGCGCGTGGCCACGAACTACGACGGGCTGGTGGTGTCGGTCCTGACGGCCGCCCAGTCCGCGGAGTGCGCCGGGACCCGCACGGCCGGCCGTTGCCCCCTGCGCGGCATGCGCTCGGCCGAGGTCTCCGACGGCTCCGGCGCGCACCTGGCCGCGTCGGTGTCCCTCCTGCTGGCCTCCGCGAAGATCACCGACCACATCGAGGACGGGGACGGCCTCTACGGCCGCCGCGGCGTGCGCGCCCTCGCCGGGAGGGTCGCCGAGCGCTGGCGGCGCGGCGCCCAGGAGGCGGGCGCCGGGCTCGGATTCGACGGCGCCGCGCTGGCCGCGGTCGTGGACCGGCAGCGCGAGGTCGAACGCGCGGCGGGACCCGGCACCGACGTCCTGGCGGTGACGCGGCCGACCGAGGAGGCCACGGGCGAGGCGTTCGCGCACACCGCCGTCCTGGCCGGGCGCCCGGCCAACGCCGCGCCGCTGCGGGAGGCGGGGCGCCTGTTCGGACGGGTCGCGCACCTGCTCGACGCGGTCGAGGACCGGGAGGAGGACGCGGAGAAGGACGCCTGGAACCCGATCACCGCCACGGGCACCGACCTGCGCAGAGTCCGCGACCTCTGCGACGACGCCGTCCTGGGCGTCGGCCTGGCCCTGAGGGAGGCGGAGTTCGACGACGACCGCCTGGTCCGCGCGCTCCTGGAGCGGGAGCTGCACCGCGCCGTCGAGCGGGCCTTCGCCCACGGCGGATACCCCGGCCAGGGGCAGGGGCGCCCTGGCCAGGGGCACTCCGGGTACGGGCACCAGGGGCAGGAGTACGGACACCACGGCCACCCGCCGCACCACCGCCGACGCGAGCACCACGGCGGCCCCGGGGGCGGGCAGGAGGGCCACGACGGCGGATCCGGCCACGGCCCGGGTGGGGACGGGGGCAGCGGCACGTGCTGCTGTTCCTGCTCGTGCCAGACCCCACGAGAGGAGTTCCCGCCGAGGAAGCGGGGCGTGTTCTCCGGGTGCGCGGTCGCCCTGTTCATGTGCTGCACCTGCCAGTTCTGCTGCCGCGACCCGCACCCGGGGCCGTGGACGGGCCGACCGCGCAGCTCCTGGTGCGAGTGCTGCGAGTGCTGTAGCTGCTGTGAGGCCTGCACCTGCTGCTGCGACTGACCGGCCGGCGCGGCACCGGTGCGCCTCCGCCGGCACCCGGATCGGGTCCGACCCACTCCGGGTCGTGCACCCTGGGAGATGTGCGACTCGCCACATGCCCTCGCGGGTTCCCGTCCGTCCCCCTTCTGTCCTCCGCTCGACGGGGAAGCGGATGCCGGACCAGGAACGGGGCGCGGACTTCAGTTTTCGGCTGTTAAGAACGTGTTGTCATGATTTGCGCTGTTCGGTCCGTTGTCTCAGAGTCGAATCGGCGCGGGGCATGCGGGCGTCCGGCGACTCGCGGTACCCCGCCTGATCAGTACGGACGGCGCCGGTCACTAGCATCCCTTTTGCACCGGACGACGCGTCCGGCACTCGGTACGGAGGACGAACCACCCCTATGGACGAGCGACAACGGATCCTGGTCGTCGACGACCCTTCCCAGGGCACCGAGGGGACGAGAGGGTGAGGACCGTACGAGGGGCCCGGGAACGGGCGGTCCGCCTCGGGCGGAACACGCGGCAGCGGGCCGACCGGTTCCTCCAGAGCCTGTCCGGCTGGGCCAAGCCGCCCCAGCTCACGGCCGGGGCGTTCGCGACGGTGATCCTGCTCGGCACGGTCCTGCTGTCGCTGCCCGCCGCGACCGAGACGGGGGAGGGGGCCGGCGTCGTCACGGCGCTGTTCACGGCGACCTCGGCGGTGTGCGTGACCGGGCTGATCGTCGTGGACACCCCGGAGTACTGGTCGGCCTTCGGCGAGGCCGTCATCCTCGCCCTGATCCAGATCGGCGGTCTGGGCATCATGGTCCTGGCCACCGTGCTGACCATGGTCGTGGGCCGGCGGCTGGGCCTGCGGATGGCCGTGCGCACCAGCTCCGAGGCCAAGAGCCTGACCCTGGGCGACGTCCGCCAACTGGTCAAGGGAATCGTCACCGTCACACTCGTCGCCGAGGCGGTGCTCGCGGTCGTCCTCGCCCTGCGCTGGTGGCTGCACTACGGCGACCCGCTCGGGCACGCCGCCTACTTCGGGCTCTTCCACGCGGTGTCGGCGTTCAACAACGCCGGCTTCGCGCTGTACTCCGACAGCCTGGAGGGGTTCGTCACCGACCTGTGGATCTCCGTGCCGGTGGCCGTCGCGGTGATCGCGGGCGGGCTCGGGTTCCCGGTGTGGCTGGAGCTGTGGCGCTTCAGCCGCCGCCGGAGGGAGCGGTACCACTGGTCGCTGCACGCCAAGATCACCCTCGTGACCACGGCCGTGCTGCTGGTCGTCGCCTTCACGGCCTTCCTCGTGCTGGAGTGGCGCAACCCGGCGACGATGGGCGGCCTGGACCTGCGCGGCAAGATCCTCGCGGCGTTCTTCCAGGCCGTGATGCCCAGGACGGCCGGGTTCAACAGCCTGCCCTTCGGTGAGATGAACACCCAGACGCTCCTCGTGACGGACATCCTGATGTTCGTCGGCGGCGGCAGCGCCGGGACCGCCGGCGGCATCAAGGTCACGACGTTCGCCCTGCTGGCCTTCGTCATCCTCGCCAACGTGCGCGGCGAGCAGACCGTCCACGTGTCGGACCGGCGCCTGAGCGACGGAGTGGTCTCCCAGGCGACCACGGTCGTCCTGCTGGCCATCGGGCTGGTGATGACGGCGACCGTGGCTCTGATGACCATCACCCCGTTCTCGCTGGACGAGATCCTGTTCGAGACCACGTCGGCGTTCGGCACGGTCGGGCTGTCCACGGGCATCACCGGGGACCTGCCCGTCGCGGGGGAGTGCATCATCATCTTCCTGATGTTCGTCGGCCGTATCGGGCCCATCACCCTGGCCTCGGCCCTGGCCCTGCGCCGCCGTCCGCGCCGCTACGAACTCCCGGAGGAACGCCCGATCGTCGGCTAGCGGGCCCAGGAGGCCACCTCACGGACGCCCCGGTACGCCCCGCCCACCCAACCCCGGCCACCGCGGTGGCGGCGTCCGGAGTCCCTGGACCGGCTCCTGGGCTCCGCGTGGTCCACCACGCCCCCGGGGTCGCGGACCGCCGCAGGCATCGGACACCGGGACGGAGGACTGAAGGGGCCCGGGGGTGCGCGGGCGGCGTCGGAGGGTCGCGCACTGCTGCCGGACGCCGTGGTGTTCGGTGCGTTGTCGGCCGGGCGCGGGGACCGCCCTGGCACCCCGGGCACGCGAAAGGCCAGAGCCGAAGCTCTGGCCCGCGGTGATGCTGGTGGGCGATACAGGACTCGAACCTGTGACCTCTACCGTGTCGAGGTAGCGCTCTAACCAACTGAGCTAATCGCCCTCGTCCTCGTCGGGGGACGAGGCCTACGAGGCGGAGACGGGAATCGAACCCGTGTGCAGGGATTTGCAGTCCCTTACCTAAGCCACTCGGACACTCCGCCAGAAAGCACCGGTGGGAGCCGTGAAGTGACACCCGCATGGGCCTCTCCGAGCGGACGACGGGATTCGAACCCGCGACCCTCACCTTGGCAAGGTGATGCTCTACCAGCTGAGCCACGTCCGCGTGCGGCCGGAGCGCACTCCGGCCCGATGGCTCCGCCACCCTGGGGTGGCGGAACACACCGTTTCCGAGCGGACGACGGGATTCGAACCCGCGACCCTCACCTTGGCAAGGTGATGCTCTACCAGCTGAGCCACGTCCGCGCGGCGAGTTCCCGGGGCGTTCACCGGTGCGACCGGCTGTCCCCCTCGCTGCGTTAAGAACTCTAGCGGATACCCGGCCAAGCGCGAAATCGGATTGCTGAGGGCGCGCTCACACCCCCGGCGGGGCGGGCGCGAGCCGCCCGGCTACTGCTCCAGGTGCGCGGGCGTCGACGGCATGTCGGGGCGCGGCGGAGCGGACAGGTACTGCCCGACCCGTTCGATCACCTTGTTCATCTCGTAGGCGATGAGCCCCACGTCGCTGTCCGCGTCCGACATCAGGGCCATGCACGCCCCCTCGCCGGCGGCGGCCACGAACAGGAAGGCGCGGTCCATCTCGATGATGCTCTGCCGGATACCCCCTGCGGAGAACTGCTTGCTCGCGCCGCCCGCGAGGCTGTGCAGGCCCGAGGCGATCGCCGACAGGTGTTCCGCGGCGGGTCGGTCCAGTCCGCTGGAGGTGGCCATGAGAAGCCCGTCGGTGGACAGAACGATGGCGTGCTGTGTACCGGAGGCCCGGGTGAGGAGATCGTCCAGCAGCCAGCTGAGTTCTCCGCGGGCGGTGCTCGGTGGGGTCATGTCTCTCTTTGCTCTGTCTGTTGGTCGGGCGTGGGGGGACACGCGCACTCTGGACCGTTGGCCGGGCCTCTGTGGGGGAAGGCGCGGGCCAGCCGTCACTGGTCCCGCATAAGCGTTGCCCAGATGATAGCCATTCGTAACTTATCTGTCTGTGGGCCACAGCGTCACCAGGGTGGCCCACAGTCGTTTGGTGCTGGCCTGACCTGCGTTGACGCCCTCATCGTGGTCTGTCGGAATCCAGAACCGCGGCCGGTGCCGGACAAGGGCCTTGCCAACACGGTGTTGTCCCGGGTAGACCACCCTTCCCCGTCATGCGGCCCCGGACACTCCCGGGTGGGAGGATCGTGGTGTCGCCGCGGGTACGCGGACAGCCGAGAACTGGGGGGTTTGCCATGAGGGTGTGGATCGCTGGGGCCGGCTACGGCCGGGGGACGGTCGTCGATGGGTCCGAAGCCCGCATTCCGGTGTCCGACCACGGCATCACCGTCGGCGACGGTGTCTTCGAGACCGTGCGCGCCCAGGGCGGCCGACCGTTCGCGCTCACCCGCCACCTGCGCCGCCTGGCGCGGTCGGCGCGGGGCCTCGGCATGGCCGAACCCGACCTGGAGCTGATCGCCGACGGCGTCGCCCGGGCACTGGCGGCCAATCCGGACCTCACCGACGCGCGCGTGCGCGTCACCGTCACCGACGGGACCGGTCCCTTGGGGTCGGACCGCGCGTCGGGGGAGCAGACCGCCATCGTGGCGGTGGGCCCCTTCCCGTCCGTCCCGCCGCACACCGACGTCGTGGTGGCCCCCTGGCCGCGCAACGAGTTCGGCGCGCTGGCCGGCCTCAAGACCACCTCCTACGCCGACAACGTGCGCGCCCTGGCCTACGCCAAGGAGCGCGGCGGCAGCGAGGCGGTGTTCCGCAACATCGCCGGGAACCTGTGCGAGGGCACCGGCAGCAACATCTTCGTCGTCCTCGACGGCCGGCTCGTGACGCCGCCGCTGTCGGCCGGTCCGCTGGCGGGGATCACCCGCGAGCTGGTCCTGGAGTGGTTCGGCGGGGAAGAGGAGGACGTTCCCATGGAGCGCCTCCCGGAGGTCTCCGAGGCCTTCCTGACCTCCACCGGGCGCGACGTCCAGCCGATCCTGCGCATCGACGGCCGAGAGGTCTCCGCGGGCGTGGGGCCGGTGTCGGCCAAGGCGGCCGCGGTGTTCGCCGAGCACGCCGCCGAACGCCTGGACCCCTGACCGGGACCGGGCACGCCCGAGGGGCGGCGCTGTGGGCGCCGCCCCTCGGGCGTCGTCGTCCTGTGCCGTCGTCCGTTCCCCTGCGCGCGGGGCGCGCGGCGGGGACGGGGCGGGTGCGAAGGCCCGCCCGACGGCCGGTCCTAGGAGTACAGGTGCTGCTGGATCTCCTCGTCGAGGTCCACGAACTGCGCCTCCTGGCCGGCGGGCACGATCTCGTACGTGCGGTGCAGGAACTCCGCCAGGGGGGACACCTGCGTGTCGAACTCGGCCTGCCCGAAGGGCGAGGAGAGGGAGATGCTCACGGTGCGCTCGCCGCTGTCGTCCTTGGAGGGCCACACGCGCACGTCGCCCTCGCCGACCGGGCGGACGATGCCCACGGTGAGGAGCTCGCGGGCGAAGATCCACTCCACTGGGGTGTCCTCGCCCGTGTGGAACGCCACTCGGATCGCGTACGGGTCGCTCGCTCCGTAGTCGAGCCGTGCGACCAGGGGAACCGCGGTACGTTCCGGGACCACGAGCCGCAGGCCCAGCTCGGCGGTGGCAGTGGTGTCGCTACTGTTCATGTTCGCCAAACCTTTTCTCGTCCGGCCCAGCTGTTCCGGCGCGGGTCGGTTGCCGTCTCACTCGCTCCAACGCGCTCGTTCGCGGACTATGACGTGAGTACGGAGACTTTCTTGGTCGGGTGGGACCGGAGGTCTCGCTGCCCGCCCTGCGGGCCCAGCGCGCCGCATGGCGGCTCCACGATCCTTCGTCACTGTAATGACCAGGGGAAACCAAAGATTTCCCCATGTCGCGTGGCCCGCGTCACGTAATGGTAATGACTCGGGCCCCGCGGCGGGAGAGCGGGGGCTGGATCTCCTTCTGTGCGCGGGCTACATGACGGGGGAGCGACGTCCCAGCGAACGCACCGATCGTCGGGTGTGACCTCTGTCACAGTGTGGCCCCGCCGGCCGGTGGGGCGGTGTGCGCGGACCACCCCCGAACATGCGCTAGAGTTCTTGTTGTCCGGCCGACAGGGCGGACAGGGCAGCACATCGGGGCGATTAGCTCAGTTGGCTAGAGCGCGTCGTTCACACCGACGAGGTCACTGGTTCGAGTCCAGTATCGCCCACAGTGCAGAGGGGCCGACTCCGTTCGAACGGAGTCGGCCCCTCTTTCGTGGTTTCGGTCCGGTCAGGACCGGGCAACGTGGACGGTCGTGCCCGGAGCCGGGATTCGGTTTGCTGCAATCGGTGAATCGGGCGTGTCTATTTCGAGCGCGAGGACGTGCGGTGCCCCTTGGCGGCGCGGCGTGCCCGCCACCACCTGAGGTACTGGTCCTTCTTGCGGTGGCCGAAGCGCTCGGCACGCCTGCTCCAGACCCGCACCGGTCGCACCAGGCTGTTCGCCCACCGGAACTCGGTGCTGAGGATGACCAGGCCCAGCAGGACCGAGGCGATCCCCGGTCCGGGGAAGACCATCATGACCAGTCCCGCGAGGATGACGACGGCGCCGACCGTGCCGACGAGCACCCGCCAGGGGAGATGGAGTGCCGGGTGGGTGTGCATGCGCCTGCGGAAGAGGCGCAGCCGTGCGCGCAGGCGCCGCCATCGGCGGACGCGGGCATGGCGGGTGGGGGATGTCTCCGGGGCCGGTGGGCCGCCGCTCGTTGGGCTCGGTGACATGCGCTCACAGTATTCGGTCGGAGTGAGTGGGAGCATTCGGTCGGCCAAGGAATGGGGTCGGATGTCTGCTGATTGTCACTGATCCCGCATCCGTGATCAATGGCCTCCCGGCGCGCTGTGGGTGAGTTCCAGCGAACGTGATGATTCGTGACAGATCGTCCATCCGTGTTCTCCGATCTCCGTCCTGTCCGGTGATGGGCGCATCTCGTGGGGTGGCCGAATCATTCGGGCCGAATCGTCCGCCTTGTCCCCCGAGGTGCCCGCCCCCCCGCCTGTGGACGGCCGAAGCGGACCCGGTTCGGAGCCGATAGCATCGAAGGCGAAACGCCAGGCCGCCCGCGGTGGTGGCACGTGATCGCGTGCGCAAGCCCTGGCGTCCCACCCGACCCACGTCATCACTAGGAGTCACCGTGTCCGCCGCGCCTGAGCTGCACATCACCCTCGCCGGAACCCCGCGTGCGGTGGCGGCCACGACCACGGCGGGACAGGCGCTGGACGCCGACGGCAGGACCGTCATCGCGGCACTGGTCAACGGCGAGCCGCGCGATCTCGCGCGCGAGCTGGCCGACGGCGACGTCGTGGAGCCGGTCACCATCGAGTCCGAGGAGGGCCGGGCGATCCTGCGCCACTCCACCGCGCACGTCCTCGCCCAGGCCGTCCAGGAGCTCTTCCCCGAGGCCAAGCTCGGCATCGGCCCGCCCGTGGAGAACGGCTTCTACTACGACTTCGACGTCGCCGAGCCGTTCACCCCCGCCGATCTCAAGAGCATCGAGAAGAAGATGCAGCAGATCGTCAAGCAGGGGCAGCGCTTCGACCGCCGCGTCGTCACCGACGACGAGGCCCGCGCCGAGCTCGCCACCGAGCCCTACAAGCTGGAGCTCATCGGTATCAAGGGCAGCGACGCGGCCGAGGCGGCCGAGGGCGCCGGCGTGGAGGTGGGCGCGGGCGAGCTCACCATCTACGACAACGTCCACCCGCGCACGGGCGAGCAGTGCTGGAAGGACCTGTGCCGGGGTCCGCACGTGCCCACCACCAAGGCCATCCCGGCCTTCAAGCTCATGCGTACCGCCGCCGCCTACTGGCGGGGCAAGGAGACCAACCCCCAGCTCCAGCGCGTCTACGGCACGGCCTGGGAGGACAAGGACGCCCTCAAGGCCTACCTCGCCTTCCTGGAGGAGGCGGAGAAGCGCGACCACCGCAAGCTCGGCTCCGAACTGGACCTGTTCTCCATCCCCGACGAGATCGGCTCCGGCCTGGCGGTGTTCCACCCCAAGGGCGGCACCATCCGCCGCGTGATGGAGGACTACTCGCGCCAGCGGCACGAGGAGAGCGGCTACGAGTTCGTCTACTCCCCGCACGCCACCAAGAGCACGCTGTTCGAGAAGTCGGGGCACCTCGACTGGTACGCGGACGGCATGTACCCCCCCATGCAGCTCGACGGCGGTCAGGACTACTACCTGAAGCCGATGAACTGCCCGATGCACAACCTCATCTTCGACGCCCGCGGACGCTCCTACCGCGAGCTGCCGATGCGCCTGTTCGAGTTCGGAACCGTGTACCGGTACGAGAAGTCCGGCGTGGTGCACGGGCTCACCCGCGCCCGCGGCTTCACCCAGGACGACGCGCACATCTACTGCACCAAGGAGCAGATGGCGGACGAGCTCGACTCGCTGCTGACCTTCGTGCTCGACCTGCTGCGCGACTACGGCCTGGACGACTTCTACCTGGAGCTGTCCACCAAGGACCCGGAGAAGTACATCGGTGACGACACGGTCTGGGCCGAGGCCACCGACACCCTGCGCCGGGCCGCGGAGAAGCAGGGCCTGGAGCTGGTCATGGACCCGGGCGGCGCCGCCTTCTACGGCCCCAAGATCTCGGTCCAGGCCAAGGACGCCATCGGCCGCACCTGGCAGATGTCCACCATCCAGCTGGACTTCAACCTGCCCGAGCGCTTCGACCTGGAGTACACCGCCGCGGACGGCACCCGCCAGCGTCCGGTGATGATCCACCGGGCCCTGTTCGGCTCCATCGAGCGGTTCTTCGCGGTCCTGCTGGAGCACTACGCGGGCGCCTTCCCGGCCTGGCTCTCCCCGGTGCAGGCGGTGGGCATCCCCATCGCCGACGAGCACGTGCCCTACCTCCAGGAGGTGGCCGCGAGGCTGCGCGCGGAGGGTGTGCGGGTCGAGGTCGACGCGAGCGACGACCGCATGCAGAAGAAGATCCGCAACGCCCAGAAGCAGAAGGTCCCGTTCATGCTGCTGGCCGGCGAAGAGGACATCAGCAAGAACGCCGTGTCCTTCCGCTACCGCGACGGCTCCCAGAACAACGGTGTGCCGATCGACGAGGCGGTGGCCGAGATCGTGGCCGCCGTCCGCGAGCGCCGCTAGGGCGTCCGCGGAACACGCCCTAGGACGACACAGGAGCGCCCGCCCGGTTTCCCCGGGCGGGCGCTCCTTCGTGTGCGGGACCGGTCGGCCGGGGGCGACCCCTGTCCGCGCGTCGGGGCCGGGGTCCGCCGACCGTCGGGGGCGGGGCGGATCGGGGGAGGGGCGCCCAGTGGACGGTGTGCGCCCGGAGGAGCCGGGGCCGGACCGGAGGCAGGATCAGGAGCGTTCCTGCGGCGCCTGCGGCTCCTGGTCGTCCCGGAAGAGGTCCTCACGGGAGATGCGCGCCGTCGCGTTGGGGTCCGGGGCGGCCGCGGTCTCCTCCTCGTCGTCGCGGAAGAGGTCCGCACGCGAGATGCGGTGGGTCGCGTTGGGGTCGCTCATGGGTTCTCCTTGTGCGTTGGGGCAAGCCGGAGTTTATCCCGATCACATGACGAACACCGCACGTCGGCGGCCGTTCACGGGGAGTTCCAGGCCACCCTCCGGGGTGACTCCGTCCTCCCTCGGACGGTGTCAGGCACCGGGGGCGCGCCGCTGCCACGCCTGTGCCGGGATCCGGTTGACGAGTTCGATGAGGTAGTCGGCGGCGGTCAGGGCCCGGTCCGGATCCAGGCCCATCGGGGCCCAGGTCAGGACGTAGTCGCCGGTGAAGCGCACCGGCAGCGACCGCGACCGGGCGTCGGCCAGCAGCCAGGCCGCGGTGTCGTGGTCCAGGACGGAGCGGGTGAACTCGGCGTCGCTGCCCACAGCGTGGAAGGCGGTGCCGAAGGCCGGATCCACGTCGCCTGAGCCGTCGCCCGCCCCGTGGTCGGGCGCGGTGCGGGCCAGGTCCCGGCGGCGGATCTCCAGGTCGGCGGCGGGACCGGGGGTGCGCACGGCCACCACGCGGTAGGTGTGCCGGGCGCGGCCGGTGCCGCGCCGGTCCGGGGCGGAAGCGGTGTGGGTGTGCTCGAACGCGGTGACCAGGTACTGGCCGCGCCGACCGGTGAGGACGTGCTGGGCGCGAGCGTGCTCGCCGCGCAGGGGCCGGGGGAGGACGGCGTCCTCCAACGGGCGCGGGTGGTGTTCTGTGTAGTGCCAGCCGTGCTCGCGGGCCCAGGCGCGCATCTCGGAGGAGCGTTCGGTGCGAAAGTGCGCGGCGACGGTGATCGCCCCCGCGGAGCCCACGACGGCGACCAGCGCGATGACGGCGAGTACGCCTTCCATCTGGTGACTCCTCCGGCCGGGTAGATGGTCGACCATGGACTCGCGGCGGGGCCCGCTCTGGGCGGGACGGGTCGTCGGATCCGGTGCTCGTGGGACCCGCACTGGCCGTTCAGATCCATTCTGTGTCGGTTGCGAGTACTTGTCACCCCTTCGGGTCGTCCCCCGATGACTCTCGGGCACCACCGGTGGCCGTGGGTCCCTCCCGTTCTTCGCGTCCCGGGAGGCACACGGCGGACACCGCGCCGCGCGCGCGTTTCCGACCAGCTCGAATCCGCTGCTGGGGCGGGCTTCGCGGTGCGCGGCCGCGCGGAGCGGACCGGCCCGGGCACGGTGTGCGGGGTCCCGGCCCTCGGCCGGATTCGGTCCTGACCGGAACCGGCCACCGGCCACCGGCCACCGGCCACCGGCCGCCGGCGGCCGGGCGGCCTCCGCGGCCCGGGGGCGTGGCCGGCTGTCGGGGACCGGGGCGCGTGTGCCGCCCGGTCGGCGGCCCCGGAAGGGACGCGGAGAGCGTCGAAGCGGCACCGGGGCACCCCCGGCTTTCCCCGGACGCCCGGCGGCGCGGGCCGGGCGCGGTCCCTTCCCCCCGGGGGCGAGCGGACCCTCAGGGGGCGGTGCCGTCGCGGTTCACACAGTGGTAGGAGCCGTCGTCACCGCGCCCCACGCTGTCGTAGGACCAGCAGTGCAGCGCGGGCGCGAGCGTCCACACCCGCAGTGCCATGAGCACGACCAGGCAGGCGGTGGCGGCCCGACCGCCGTAGGACCGCCAGCCGGTGAACAGCAGCCCGCCGACGGCCGCCGGGGCCGCGAGCACCAGCAGGGAGACGACCATCCACGCCCTGTTCTCCCGCAGCCCGGGAAACGTCTCCATCTCGATGGTCGCCCCGAAGCTGATCAGCACCAGGAGTAGGGCGAAGCCCAAGAGCGCGATGGCGGCGCAGCCGCGGAGGGCCCGGATCATCGGTGGGTCGGGCGCGGACGGTCGGTCTTTCATCGGTGCTCATCCTCGCAGCTCCCGACCGCCCCGCTCACCACGCGCACGGGCTCCGGGCGGTCGCCGTCGATCGCCCGGAGCCCCGCCCCTCCGGGTCTACGCGGGAAGGCCCAACTCGCGGGCGATGAGCATCTTCTGCACCTCGCTGGTGCCCTCGCCGATCTCCAGGATCTTGGCGTCGCGGTAGAACCGGCCCACCGGGAACTCGTTCATGAACCCGTAGCCGCCGAACACCTGCGTCGCGTCACGGGCGTTGTCCATCGCCGCGTTGGACGCGATGAGCTTGGCGATCGCCGCCTCCTTCTTGAACGGCTCGCCCGCCAGCATCCGCGAGGCCGCGTCGTAGTAGGCCAGGCGTGCGGTGTGCGCCCGGGCCTCCATCTCGGCGATCTTGAACTGGATCGCCTGGTACTCGCCGATGGTGTGCCCGAACGCGCTGCGCTCGTGGGCGTAGCGCACGCTCTCGTCCACGCACCCCTGCGCCAGGCCCACCGAGAGCGCGGCGATGGCGATCCGGCCCTCGTCCAGGATCCGCAGGAACTGGGCGTACCCGCGCCCCTGCTCGCCCACGAGGTTGGCCTCGGGCACCCGGCAGTCCTCGAACACCAGCTCGTTGGTGTCCGAGGCGTTCCACCCCACCTTGGAGTAGTGCTGGCCGAGCGAGAACCCCGGTGTGCCCGCGGGAACCAGGATCGCCGAGATCTCCGGGCGCCCGTCCTCGCGCCGTCCCGTCACGGCCGTGACGGTCACCAGGGAGGTGATGTCGGTGCCGGAGTTGGTGATGAACGACTTCGTCCCGTTGATCACCCACTCCCCGTCCTCCAGGCGCGCCGTGGTCCGGGTGCCGCCCGCGTCCGAGCCGGCGCCGGGCTCGGTCAGCCCGAACGCCCCCAGCGCCTCGCCGGAGCACAGCCGGGGCAGGTAGGTCTTCTTCTGGTCCTCGGACCCGAACCGGTACAGCGGCATCGCGCCCAGCGACACCCCGGCCTCCAGGGTGATCGCCACCGAGGAGTCCACCCGGGCCAGTTCCTCCAGGGCCAGGCACAGCGCGAAGTAGTCGCCGCCCATCCCCCCGTGCTCCTCGGGGAAGGGCAGCCCGAACAGCCCCATCCGCCCCATCTTCGCGACGATGTCGTAGGGGAAGGCGCCCCGCTCGTAGAAGTCGCCGATGACCGGGGCGACCTCGGTCCGGGCGAACTCCTCCACGGCGGCCCTCAGGTCGGCGTGCTCGGTCGACAGTTCGTGACGGTTCATGGCTGGTTCTCCTCGCTGGTGGCGGGGTGGGAGTCGGACGCGGCCGGCGGGTGAGCCGCGGCGTCCGGGGCGGGCTCGACGGTGACCAGGACGGCGTCCATCGGTACGGACGCCCCCGGCCGGACCGCCACGGTGGCGACGGTTCCGTCGATCGGGGAGGGCACGGAGTGCTCCATCTTCATCGCTTCGACGACGGCCAGCGGCGTGCCCGCCGCGACCGTCTGCCCCACCTCGACCGGGACGGCGAGCACCGTGCCCGGCATGGGGCTGCGCACGGTGCCGTCGCCCGCGGCGGCGTCGTCGCGCAGGGCGGCGGCCACGGGCTCCTCGTGCAGGGTCCACGCGGTGCCGTCCGCGCCGAGCCACCGGTGGTCGGTGGCCGGGTCGAAGGCCCTCGTGTAGGTGCGGCTGCGCCCGTCGTAGCCGACCGTCAGCCGTGTGCCGTCCGCGGTCCGGCGTGCGCGGGCCGGGACGGGATCGACCGGCGCCGCCGAGCCCGCCGGATCCCCCGGCGCGGGCGCCGCGTCCTCCTCCACCCGGACCAGGAAGCTTCCGGGGCCGGTGCGGCGGACCCGCACCACGGCGGAGTCGTGCCGGGGCGCGCGCAGCCGCCACCGGGTCCAGGCCGGTCCGCCCATGCGCCAGCCGTCGGGGACGGCGAACCGGTCCGCCGCCGTGCCGTCGGCCTCCTCCAGGTCGAGCTGGTGGTCCAGGGCCGCCGCCGCGTACACCTCCGGGGGCACGCGGTCGGGCGCGGGCTCCGGGGGCTCGGACTCGATGAGGTCGGTGCTCAGGTCGCCGGCCACCACGCGCGGATGGCGCAGCAGGCGGCGCAGGAACGCGGTGTTGGTGACGCAGCCCAGCAGCAGGTACGCCGCCAGGGCCTCGTCCATCCGGCGCAGTGCCTCGGCGCGGTCCGCGCCCCACGTGATGACCTTGGCGAGCATGGGGTCGAACGACGACGTGACCGCGCCGCCCTCGGTGATCCCCGAGTCCACCCGCACCAGCGGGCCCGAGGGCTCCGACAGTGACAGGATCGGCCCGCCCGTGGGCAGGAAGCCCCGGTCGGCGTCCTCGGCGTAGATCCGGCACTCGACGGCGTGCCCCCGCAGCGACACGTCGGCCTGGCCGAACGGCAGCGGCTCGCCCCGGGCCACCCGGATCTGCAGCTCGACCAGGTCGACGCCGCGCACGCCGTCGATCGACACGACCTCCTCGGTCACCGGGTGCTCCACCTGCAGGCGGGTGTTCATCTCCAGGAAGGAGAACGACAGGGACCCGTCCGGGTCGGCCTCGGCGATGAACTCCACGGTGCCAGCGCCCACGTAGCCGCAGGCCCGGGCGGCGGCGACCGCGGACTCGCCCATGAGGGCCCGCTGGTCGGCGGTCAGCAGCGGCGAGGGCGCCTCCTCCACCACCTTCTGGTGCCGCCGCTGCAGGCTGCACTCGCGCTCGCCCAGGTGGACGACGTTGCCGTGGGCGTCGGCCAGGACCTGTACCTCGATGTGGCGCGGGCGCTGGACCAGGCGCTCCACCAGGAGTGTGGCGTCGCCGAAGGAGGCCGCGGCCTCCCGTCTGGCGGCCGCGACGCTGGTGACCAGGTCGTCGGGGGAGTGCACCGCGCGCATCCCCTTGCCGCCGCCGCCCGCCGACGGCTTGATGAGCAGCGGGTATCCGGTGTCGCGGGCCGCGGCGAGCAGTTCCTCGTCGCTCATCGGCTGCCCGGGCTTCTCGGTGAACCCGCCCAGGATCGGCACTCCGGCGCCGGCGACGGTGTCCTTGGCGCTGATCTTGTCGCCCATGGCGTCGATGGCGGTGGCGGGCGGACCGACGAAGACCAGGCCCGCCTCGGCGCAGGCGCGGGCGAAGGCGGCGTTCTCCGACAGGAAGCCGTAGCCGGGGTGGATCATCGTGGCGCCGCTCTCGAGGGCCGCGGCGACGATCGCGGCGGCGTCGAGGTAGCCGTCCACGCGCATCGCCCGGTCGGCGGCCAGGGTGTGCGGGGCGTCGGTGTCGGGCTCGGTGAACACGGCCACCGATCCCAGGCCCATCCGGCGGAGCGTGCGCATGACGCGCAGGGCGATCTCGCCCCGGTTGGCGACCAGCACGGTGGCCGGGGGGTCGACGGGTACCGGAGGTACGGAGGGTGCGGACGTCGTTGTCAAGGGTTCCTCACATCCGGAAGACGCCGTAGCCCACCGGCTCCAGCGGAGCGTGGCGGGCGGCGGACAGGGCCATGGCGAGCACGTCGCGGGTGTCGGCGGGGTCGATGACCCCGTCGTCCCACAGGCGCGCGGTGGAGTAGTACGGGCTGCCCTGCTCCTCGTACTGGTCGCGGATGGGCGCCTTGAATGCCTCCTCGTCCTCGTCGGACCACTCCTGGCCGCGCGCGGAGAGCTGGTCGCGGCGCACGGTGGACAGCACCGAGGCCGCCTGCTCCCCGCCCATCACGGAGATGCGGGCGTTGGGCCACATCCACAGGAAGCGGGGCGAGTAGGCGCGGCCGCACATGCTGTAGTTGCCCGCGCCGAAGGAGCCGCCGATGACCACGGTGAACTTGGGGACGCGGGCACAGGCCACGGCCGTGACCATCTTGGCCCCGTGCTTGGCGATGCCGCCGGCCTCGTAGTCGCGGCCCACCATGAACCCGGAGATGTTCTGCAGGAATACCAGCGGGATGGAGCGCCGGTCGCACAGCTCGATGAAGTGCGCGCCCTTGAGCGCGGACTCCGCGAACAGGATGCCGTTGTTGGCGATGATGCCCACGGGATGCCCGTGGATGTGCGCGAACCCGGTGACCAGCGTGGTGCCGTACTCGGCCTTGAACTCGGTGAACTCGCTGCCGTCCACGACCCGGCCGATGACCTCGCGCACGTCGTAGGGCGTGCGGGTGTCGGCGGGCACCACGCCGTACAGATCCTGTGGGTCGTGCGCCGGCGGGCGGGGCTCGCGCACCTCCCAGGCCGGGTCGCCGACCGGGCCGAGGGTGTCGGCCACGCGCCGCACGATCGTCAGCGCGTGGGCGTCGTCGTCGGCCAGGTGGTCGGTCACGCCGGACACGCGCGAGTGCAGGTCGCCGCCGCCCAGCTCCTCGGCGGTGACGACCTCGCCGGTGGCCGCCTTCACCAGCGGCGGTCCGCCCAGGAAGATGGTGCCCTGGTCGCGGACGATGACGGCCTCGTCGCTCATCGCCGGGACGTAGGCGCCCCCGGCCGTGCACGAGCCCAGCACCGCGGCGATCTGGGGGATGCCCATCCGGGACATGGTGGCCTGGTTGTAGAAGATGCGCCCGAAGTGCTCGCGGTCGGGGAACACGTCGTCCTGCATGGGCAGGAAGGCGCCGCCGGAGTCGGCCAGGTAGACGCACGGCAGCCGGTTGTGCAGTGCCACCTCCTGCGCCCGCAGGTGCTTCTTGACCGTCATCGGGTAGTAGCTGCCGCCCTTGACCGTGGCGTCGTTGGCGATCACGACCGTGGGGCGGCCGGCGACCCGGCCCACACCCGCGATCATGCCCGCGCCCGGTGCGTCCCCGCCGTCCGCGCCGTAGAGCCCGTAGGCGGCCAGGGGCGCGATCTCCAGGAAGGGGGAACCGGGGTCGAGGAGGAGGTCGACGCGGTCGCGCGGCAGGAGTTTGCCGCGTTCGACGTGTCGTGCCCGGGTTTTCTCCGGGCCGCCCAGGGCGGCGGTCGCGATCCGCTCGCGCAGCTCCAGGGCGAGGGCGCGGTTCGCCGCGTCGTTGGCGGCGAACGCGGGCCCGGCGGTGTCCACCGCCGAGCCGAGCACGGGTGCCCTGCTCATGGTGTCCTCTCGTGGAGGGATGTTAATGCTCACTAACATCAGTGATGTTAGTAACGACTAACATGTGTGTCCAGACCGGCGCGCGATCCGAGCGTGACAACCGCGGAGGAGGCGGGCGTAGATGGGGGCCAGACCGACGGGGGAGCGCCGGACGGCGATCCTGGGGGCGGCCGCGGAGCTGTTCGCCGAACGCGGGTTCCGCGGGGTGACCATCGACGACCTCGGCCGCGCCGTGGGAACGAGCGGTCCCGCCCTCTACCGGCACTTCCCCGGCAAGGAGGCGCTGCTGGGCGAGGTCCTGGTGGACATCAGCGACCGGCTGGCCCGCCAGGGCGCGGAGCTGGTGGCCACGGCGCGGGGGTCGCGGGAGGCCCTGGACCTGCTGCTGCGCGGTCACATCGCCTTCGCCCTGGACGAGCCCGCGCTCATCACGGTCCACGACCGCGAGCTCGGCCACCTCACCGAGGCCGACCAGCACCGCGTCCGGCGCCTCCAGCGCGGCTACGTCGAACAGTGGGTCGGCGTGCTGGCCGATCTGCGGCCCCACGACTCCGACGAGGTCCTGCGCGCCGCCGTGCACGCCGCGTTCGGGCTGCTCAACTCCACCCCGCACAGCCGCGGCGGCCTCGGTCGCCAGGACATGGCGGCCCTGCTGCTGACCATGGGCACCGCCGCGCTCACCGCGCCGGTCGCCGCAGCGGCGAACGGTGCGGCTCTTTGACCGTAGCTTGACTCCGTGGCGGGTACGTCGGCGGCCGAGAGCTCCCCCGGGAGCCACGGGGGAGAGCAGGCGATCGAGGGAGACTGTTCCATGTCCGACGGACCGAACACGCGTCCCGGCGCGTTCACCACGACCAACTCGGGACGCCCGGCGCCCAGCGACGAGAACTCGCTGAGCGTGGGCAGGGACGGGCCCGTGGTCCTGCACGACGCGTACCTGATCGAGAAGATGGCGCAGTTCAACCGTGAACGTGTGCCCGAACGGGTCGTGCACGCCAAGGGCGGCGGGGCCTACGGGACCTTCCGCGTGACCGGCGACGTACGGGAGTTCACCCGCGCCGACGTGTTCCAGCCCGGACGGGAGACGCCCCTGCTGGCGCGGTTCTCCAGCGTCGCGGGGGAGATGGGCAGCCCGGACACCTGGCGCGACCCCCGCGGGTTCGCGCTGAAGTTCTACACGCGCCACGGCAACTACGACATGGTCGGCAACAACACCCCGGTGTTCTTCATGCGCGACCCGCAGAAGTTCCAGGACTTCATCCGCTCCCAGAAGCGCGACCCCCGGACGGGCCTGCGCGACCACACCATGCAGTGGGACTACTGGTCGCTCTCGCCGGAGTCGGCGCACCAGGTCACCTGGCTCATGGGGGACCGCGGTATCCCCAGGAACTGGCGCCGCATGGACGGGTTCAGTTCGCACACGTACATGTGGGTCAACGCCGAGGGCCGCCGCGTGTGGGTGAAGTACCACTTCCTCACCGACCAGGGCAACGACTTCCTGCCGCAGGCGGAGGCCGACCTCCTGGCGGGGCAGGACGCCGACTACTACCGGCGCGACCTCTACACCGCGATCGCCGGGGGCGACCACCCGTCGTGGACGCTCAAGGTGCAGATCATGCCGGAGGAGGACGCCGCGGACTACCGGTTCAACCCGTTCGACCTGACCAAGGTGTGGCCCCACGCGGACTACCCGCTGATCGAGGTCGGGCGGATGACGCTGAACGAGAACCCGGAGAACCACCACATCCACATCGAGCAGGCGGCCTTCGAGCCGTCCAACCTCGTGCCGGGCATCGGCCCGTCGCCGGACAAGATGCTGCTGGCGCGCATGTTCTCCTACCCCGACACCCACCGGTACCGGATCGGCGTCAACTACGACGAACTGCCGCCCAACCGGCCGCGCGTGCCGGTGCGCTCCTACGCCAAGGACGGGCAGATGCGGTCCTTCGCCCCGGACACCGGCGCCGTCTACCACCCGAACTCCTTCGGAGGTCCGGACGCGGTCGAACAGAGCGGCGCGGACGAGGCATCGTGGCCGGTCGAGGCGGGCGAGCTGGTGCGTGAGGCCTACAGCAAGCACCGGGAGGACGACGACTTCGTCCAGCCCCGGGCACTCATCCGCGACGTCATGGACGACGCGGCGCGCGAGCGGCTGGTGTCCAACATCGCCGGGCACATGTCGACGGTCGCCGACGACGGAGTCCTGTCCCGCGCCCTGAAGTACTGGCGCGACGTCGACTCCGACATCGGTGAGCGGGTGGCCGCCAAGCTCAACGGCGGCTGACCCCGGGCCGGCGCACGAGACGGGGCGGACGGTCCCCGCGGCCGCCCGCCCCGTCCCCGGTGCCTCCTACGGCAGGGCGCCCGTGACGTCCCCGACGCCGCCGACCGGTGCCTCCGGCGTCTCGACCGGTGCCTCGGGAAGTTCGGCGTCCGGGAGCTCAGCGGGCGCCTCCGGCAGCTCGACCGCCTCCAGCGCGGCCAGCGGGTCCTCCATGGCGGCCAGTTCGGTGATGACCGCCAGGGCGTCCTCGTCGCTGAGGAGCTCGACCACGGCCGGGTCGCTCAGGAGGGCGACGACCTCCTCGTCCTCCAGCAGTGCCTGGGCCTCCTCCGACAGCTCGCCGGTGGTCGCCTCGGCGGTCTCGGCACCGCCCTCGACGGCGTCGACGGCCGCCTCCTCGGGCGGGGGCTCGGCGAGAGCGGTGCCGGATCCGGCGAGGGACAGCCCGCCGGCCACGGCGGTGGCGACGGCGATCTTGGTGAACGCACGCATACGCGTTGTCAGTCCTTCCGGTGAGAGGGCCATGCATCTGGTCATCGCATGGCCACACACAGTGAACAAGTCTGCGTGTCGTGCGGTCATGCGGGGGTTACATGGCGGAGAAGCGGCGGTATTCCTTTTCGCGCCAGGTCAAAAGACGGACAAAGAGCACGGAACGCCCCGCGCGGGAACGCGGGCCAACGCTCCCCCCACCCGTACATTCGGCCGCGGTGCAGTGGGTACGCCCCACGTCCCGGCCTCGTCCGGGTGCGATGCACGTACCGCACCACGACACGAAGAAGGAGCGATGTACTCATGTCTCGGCCTCGGATCGTGGTGGTAGGCGCGGGCTTCGGCGGCGTCCACACCCTTCGTCACCTCGAACGCCGCATCCCGACAGGGGCGGCCGACATCGCCCTCGTCGCACCACACGACTACATGCTCTACAGCCCCTTGCTGCCCCAGGTGGCCTCGGGCCTGCTGACGCCCCAGTCGGTCGCGATGTCCGTGCACCGGCTCACCCGGGACACCCGGCTGATCCCCGGACACGCGGTCGGCGTCGACACCGCCGACCGCACGCTCGTCGTGCGCCGCTCCACCGGGGAGTTGGCTCCGGTGCGCTACGACCGGCTGGTCCTGGCCCCCGGCGGCCTGACACGCGGCTTCGACATCCCCGGCCTGACCGAGCACGCCTACGGCGCCAAGACCCTGGCCGAGGCCGTGCTGTTGCGCGACCACGTCCTGGCCCAGCTCGAACTGGCCAACGACAGCCGCGACCCGGTCGAACGCGAGGAGCGCTGCCGCTTCATCGTCGTCGGCGGCGGCTACACCGGCGTGGAGACCGCGGCCTCGCTCATGCGCCTGACCGAGGAGGCCGCCCGGCGCTACCCCGAGCTGCGGTCGGTGATCCGCTGGCACCTGGTCGACATCGCGCCCAAGGTGCTGCCGGAACTCGGCGACCGTCTCGGCCGCAGGGCGCTGGACATGCTGCGCTCGATGGGGATCGAGGTCAAGCTCAAGGTCAGCGTCCGCGAGGTGACCGCGGACAAGGTCGTTCTCACCGACGGGCGGGCCCTGCCCTGCCGCACGCTCATCTGGACCGCCGGCATGGCGCCCAGCCCGCTCATGGAGACGTTGGGCAAGCCCACCCAGCGCGGCCGCCTGGAGGTGGACTCCGACCTGCGCGTCCCGGGGCTGCCCGAGGTGTTCGCGGTCGGGGACGCGGCGGCGGTGCCCAACCTCTCCCACCCGGAGACCCCGTACTGCCCGCCGACCGCCCAGTACGCGAGCCGGCAGGCGGCGACCGCGGCCGAGAACGTGTGCGCCTCGATCCTGGGCCGTCCGCTGCGGGAGTTCCGGCACCGCGACATGGGCCTGGTCGTGGACCTGAGCGGCAAGGACGCCCTGGCCCGCGTGCTCAACGTCGAGCTCACCGGGCTGTCGGCGCTGGCCGTCACCCGCGGATACCACGTGGCGGCGGTGCCCTCGGCGCCCGCCCGGGCCCGCATCATGGCCAACTGGGCGATCAGGGCGGCCACCGGCGGGGAGGTCTCCCGTCTCGGCTTCGCCGACGACGGGCGCCCGGCGTCGTTCGTGGCCAACGAGGAGGTGGAGTACCTGGACACCGAGAGCGCCGGCCGGGAGGGCTCCCGGCTGCTGGAGAACCTGCGCGAGCGCTACGGCGAGGACTGAGCCGGACTCGGTGGTCCGGTCCGCGCCCGCGCGGCGCGGACCCGCCGCCAGCGGTAGGCCAGGACCACGGCGGTGGCGGCCGCGGTGAGCCCCACCGCCAGCGCGGTCGGCCAGGGTTCCAGAAGGGCGATGGCCTCCTCGGCGTAGCCGCGGCCGGCCGAGGCCGGGTCGGCCAGGACCGCGGTCACGAACACGGCCGCCAGCAGGGTCGTCGTGGCCGCGACCATCCGGCCGAGCCGGCCGGTCAGGCCCATACGGCGGCGCAGGACGCCCCCCGCCTCGATGATGCGGGTGACGCGCAGCAGCGGAAGGGTCCCGAACACGCGCACCAGCCGCAGGACCTGGGCCGGACCGAGAGCGAGGAGGACGGCGGGTACGGTCACGGCCGCCACGACGGTCGCCCACCAGTGCGTGCGCAGCCACTCCCGCTTGTTGTCGGCCAGCGCGATCAGCATGATCCACTCGGCCCACAGGACGATGCCGGCCGCCCAGTTGATCCGGTCGCCGGCCGTGGCCCAGATCCCCTCGCCCCAGACGCCGAGGAAGAGGGCCGGCACGGACACCACCGCCGCGACCAGGACGGGAACCGCCAACCGCCGCTCCAGGGCGGTGGAACGGCGGTTGGGCGCGGGGGGACGCGACTGTTCGGGGGACATGGCGCCCAGAATAGGCGGTGGCTCACCGCCCGGTCCGCCGCCTCGGGAGGCGGCCGGAACCGGTCACGCGCTCCTCAGGAGCGGACCAGTCGGGCGATGGCGTCGGAGGCCTCGCGGACCTTCTCGTCGGCCTCGTCCCCGCCGTTGGCGACCGCGTTCGCCACACAGTGCTTGAGGTGTTCGTCCAGCATGGACAGTGCGAAGGAGCGCAGCGCCTTGTTGACCGCCGACGTCTGCGTGAGGATGTCGATGCAGTACTGGTCGTCCTCGACCATGCGCTGCAGGCCGCGGATCTGTCCCTCGATGCGGCGCAGCCGGTTGATGTGGCTCTGCTTGTCGTCGCTGTAACCGTGGTTGCCCACCATGCCGTCGTCTCCGTGTCGTCCCTGAACAGATGCCACAACCATACCCCCTCAAGGTATCCAACCGCGGAGGTTCGGACGGCATTCCGCGCGCACGTGCCCACGTGCCGCTCCGCACCGTGAACACGGCTGTAGTAGGAGTTTCCCAGACAATCGGGGGACCGATACCCCGTGACGGGCCCCGTACGCGGATGCTCGTCAACTTCGGGTCCGCACTCGACAAGCCGGGGCACGGAGCCTTGCCCCGGGCACCGGGCGTGCCGACCATGGCGGTATGAGCCACAGCGCCGAGAACGAGATCCTGTCCACCGTGAGGGCCCTGATGGAGGAGGAGCACACGCTCCGCTCACGGCCCGGAGGGCTGGAACCCACCGAACGGTCCCGGATGAGGGAGGTGGAGGAGTCGCTCGACCAGTGTTGGGACCTGCTCCGGCAGCGGCGTGCCCGCAGAGAGCACGGACAGGACCCCGACGGGGCCGAGGTCCGCCCGGTGCCCGAGGTCGAGCAGTACTGGCAGTAGCGGAGGAGGCGAAACCACAGGGGCTTCGCGAGCGTCCACTCCGGATAGGACGGCGCCACGGCGGGGGCCGCGCCCGAACGCGGCCCCCGCCGTCGCACGCAGCTCACGAAGGAAGCCATGATCGCCACGCTCACCGGCCTGGGACTGTCCTCAGCGGCAGGGCTCAACGCCTACATCCCCCTCCTCGCGGTCGGGTTGATCGCACGCTTCACCGATCTGATCCCCCTGGGCGCGGCCTGGCAGTGGCTGGAACACCCGGTCACCCTCGTGGTCCTCACCGTGCTCCTGGTGGTCGAGTTCGCCGCCGACAAGATCCCCGCCCTCGACAGCCTCAACGACGTCGTCCAGACGGTGGTCCGGCCCTCCGCGGGCGGCATCACCTTCGGCGCCGGTGCCTCCGCGGTCGACCTCGCCGAGCTCACCGGCACCGCTTCCACCTCCGCGGCCGGGGCCGGCGACGGTGTGAGCTGGCTCCCGGTCGTCGCGGGCATGGTGATCGCGCTGGTCTTCCACGCCGTCAAGACCCTGGCGCGGCCGGTCCTGAACTCCCTGAGCTTCGGCGCGGCCGCCCCGGTGGTGTCGTTCGTGGAGGACGTGGTCAGTGTCGTGGCGTCCCTGGTGGCGATCCTGCTGCCGTTGCTCGTCCTGGTGGTGTTCCCACTGATGGTCGCGGCCGGGGTCTGGGCGGTACGCGGGCGCCGCCGGCGCCGTGCCGGGAAGGCGGCGGACGACGGCGCCCCCGCGCGGGGGCGGGGGCGCCTGGGCCGCGGCGACGGGTGACCGGTCAGCCGAGGGCGTCGTGCCCGGAGGCGACCGGCAGGGTCACGTGCGCGGTGTTGGTGTCGACGCTCACCTCGGTCCCGGCCGGGTAGCGCAGGGTGTGGTCGTGGTCGGTTGAGACCACCATGACCCCGATCCGGTGCCCGGCCGGGAACACGTGGTCGCCCGGCTGCAGGTCCCACCGGTAGCGGTAGTACTGCCCGGCCACCACGGGCCGCTGCCGCTCCCACGAGGTGCGGTTGCGCGCGTCCAGCCAGCCGCGCGCGACGATCGCGTGATCGGCCTCCTCGGTGACGTGGTGCCCCGTCGGGACGCAGCCGGTGTCGCCCGGAACGGACTCGCCGTAGCAGTTCATGTCGTCGAAGTCGTACCGCAGGCGTCCGGTCGGCCGCTCGGCGGTGCCCAGGTCGACCAGGGCGGCGGTGAGGAACGGCGAGGGGCCGTCCATCGCCGCGCGCACCGAGATCCGCGCCGAACCGCTCAGGCGCACGTCCTCGCTCAGCTCCTCGGTCACGTAGACCAGTGACGTCGTTCCGGGGGAGTCCGGGTCGCCGAGCAGGTCGTCCGGTGAGAGCGTGCGGCCCTGGTCGGTGAAGGACTCGGCGCCGTCGCGCACCGGCCGCGGACGCGGTGCGAGTCCGCCGGTGGCGGTGTCGGAACCGGTGTTCAGGTGCAGCTTGACCGGCACCGTCCCCTCGCCCGGCCAGTCCGCCTGGGCCGTCCACGTTCCGTCGGTGCCCTCCACGTCCACGGCGGGCTCGTCGGTGATGCCGTTGTCGACCTCGTAGAGCCAGTGGTCGAACCAGCCGTGCAACTGGTCCAGCCACGGGTCGGTGCGCAGGTAGAGCTGGTTGATGTGCGCGCCCTGGTGCAGCCACAGCTTGCGCGGGACGTCGTTCTCCTCCAGGGCCGCCCACAGGTCGGCGGCCTGGCCCGGCATGACGTTGCGGTCGTTGAGCCCGTGCACCAGGAACACGCTCGCCCGGATCTCGTCGGCGTCGTCGAGGTAGTTCCGCTCGGCCCAGAACTCCGAGTAGTCGCCGCTGACGCGGTCCTGCTCCTCGGTGAGCGCGTCGATCACCGGCCGGCAGATCTCCTCGTCCTCGCGCGTGTACACGTACTCGGCCAGGACGTCGGCGTCCTCGCCCTGGTAGCCGCCGGGGGCGCGCACGGCGCCGCCCTCGCGGTAGTAGCCGTACCAGGAGGAGATCGCCGCCTGCGGGACGATCGTCTTCAGCCCCTCCACACCGGTCGTGGCGGCGGCGGTGGGCAGGGTCCCGTTGTAGGAGATCCCGGTCATCGCGGCCGCGCCGTTGGACCAGTCGGCGGTGACCTCCTCCCCGTCGGCGTCCCAGCCGACGGCGTCGCCGGTCAGCCACTCCACGGCCGCCTTGGCGCCCAGCGACTCGTTGTGCGCGCCCGAGGTGGGGCAGCCGGTGGAGTCGCCGCTGCCCAGGCTGTCGAGTTGGGCCACGGCGTACCCGCGCGGCAGGAAGTAGTTGTCGTAGTAGCCGGAGAACGACGTGCGGGGACCGGAGCGCGCGGCCGCGGCGTCCGGGCCGCCGGTGCCCGCGGGGTCCAGGGCCGCGCCCAGGGCGGTCCCGTCGGCGCGCGGTCCGCCCCGCGGGACCGTTCCGGCCTCGTCGGTGTCCAGGTCCACGTCGTGGTTGGTGACCGGGTTGCCGCCCGCCCAGTAGGGGCTGGGCTCGATGATGGTGGCGACGTCCAGACCCGCGTCGCTCTCCTTGGGGCGCAGGATCCGCATGCGGACCGTGTCGAACTCGCCGTCGCCGTCGCTGTCGGCCTCCGTCCGTATGTCGACCTCCTGGTAGATCGCGTCCGCGAACTCGAAGGCGACCTGGGTGCGGCCGTCCTCGATCACCAGAGAGGGGGATTCGGCGGCCGCCGGAGCGGTCAGCACCGCGGCGGCCGTCAGCGCGGCGGTGGCGACGGTGCCCGCGCGCGTGAGGAGGGATCGTGCGTTGCCGGGGGAGGGTGGCAAGGGGGTGGCTCCTCGTCGAAGGGGATCCGAGCCGGGCCATCGTCTCCGAAGCCGACCGTCCGTCCAAGGGGGCCAACGCCGCGTTATCGAAAGCGCTATGGCCGCCGTCGTGTCCTGGGACACTCTTGCGGTGCGAGTACGCGAACGCACGGAAGCGACGCAGGTCATCCCGGAAAAACAGGGCGTCACACCGGGCGATTGTCCTAAAGTGCGACCAATGACTGAGATGACATTCGACCGAAACGACATCACGCACATCGTCTGGGACTGGAACGGCACCCTCCTGGACGACAACCACGCCAACCTCGCCGCGGTGAACGCCGTGTGCGCCGCGTTCGGCCGCCCCCCGGTGGAGCTGGAGTACTGGCGGTCGGTCTTCCGGCGCCCCCTCGTCCCCTGCTACGAGGAGCTCCTCGGGCGCCGCTTCGTGGACGGCGAGTGGGAGCGGGCCGAGCGGCTCTACGACGCGCACTACCTGGAGCACCTGCCCTCCTGCTCCCTGTCCGAGGGCGTGCCCGACGTGCTGCACACCTGGCGCGACGGCGGCGGAAGCCAGTCCCTGCTGTCCATGGCCTCGCACGACCACCTGGTGCCGCTGGTGTCCGAGCGCGGCCTGACCGGCCACTTCGAGCGGGTCGAGGGGCGCAGGTTCGAGGCGGAGCAGGACTCCAAGGCCGAGCACCTGGTCCACCACCTGGACCGGCAGGGCATCGACCCCGCCAAGGTCGTCCTCATCGGTGACATCGACGACGACGCCCGGGCCGCCCGAGAGGCGGGCGCGAACGCCATCCTGGTCGCGGGCGGCCTCATGGCCCGCGAGCGCCTGGCGGCCACCGGCGCTCCGGTCGTGGACACTCCCGCGGCGGCCGTCGCGGCACTGCGCGCCGTCTGAGGGCGGCAGCGGGGGTCGCGTGCGCTCCGCCGCACCCGGCCGTCACACCACGCGAGGTGGGATGGTCCCACCACTCATGGCACGCATCGTCCGGCGGTTGTCAATGGGGGACCTCCACCCTTGGCGCACACCCGGCACGTGGGGCTCCCACAGCCCCACGACCCCCATGGTGACCTGCGCACACGCCTCCGCGTCCCGGTGCTCGCCAGTGCGAGGCCGGGGCTCCGCCGCCCCCGGGCCGTGTTGTTAGATGGGTCTCAGAGCCACACGCAACACACTGATCTGGAAGGCGGGCCAATGACGGAGAGCAGCGTCCCCCGGGTGCTCTGGGAGCCCGACGAAGCGACGGTCGAGTCCTCCAACATCGTCGCGTTCGCCCGATGGGCCGCGGACAATAAGGGGGTGCGGGCCTTCGGCGGGCCAGGGGCGTCCCCGGACGCGGCCGGGGCCTTCGACTACGACGCCCTGTGGCGCTGGTCGACCACCGACATCGAGGACTTCTGGGCCGCGATCTGGGAGTACTACGGCGTCCGAGCCGACACCCCCTACGACGAGGTCCTCCCCGAACGGGCCATGCCCGGGGCCCGCTGGTTCCCCGGGGCCACCCTCAACTTCGCCCGGCACGTGTTCGCCGACCGCGACGACGACAGGGTCGCCATCCGTCACGCCACGGAACTGCGGCCGCTCGCCGCCTGGACCTGGGGCGAACTGCGCCGGCGCACCGCCGCCATCGCCGCCGGCCTGCGCGATCTCGGCGTCGGACCCGGCGACCGGGTGGTCGGCTACCTGCCCAACCTGCCCGAGACCGTCGCCGCGTTCCTCGCCGTGTCCTCCCTGGGCGCGGTGTGGTCCTCCTGCTCACCGGACTTCGGCGTGCGCAGCGTCATCGACCGCTTCGCCCAGATCGAGCCGAAGGTCCTGCTGGCCGTCGACGGCTACCGCTACGGCGGCAGGGACTTCGACCGCCGCCCGGTGGTCGAGGAGCTGCGCGCCGCGCTGCCCACCGTCGAGCACACCGTGCTGCTGGACTACCTCCGGCCGGGCCTGCCGATGGAGGGCACCGTCGAGTGGGGCGACCTGGAGGCGTCCGGCGGGGAGGACGCGGAGCTGGAGTTCGCCTCCGTGCCCTTCGACCACCCCCTGTGGGTGCTGTACTCCTCGGGCACCACCGGCCTGCCCAAGGCGATCGTGCACGGGCACGGCGGCATCCTCCTGGAACAGCTCAAGAACCTGCACCTGCACCTGGACGCCCACGAGGACGACCGGGTCCTCTGGTTCACCACCACCGGGTGGATGATGTGGAACTTCCTCGTCAGCGTGTTGCTGACCGAGGCCTCCATCGTCCTGTACGACGGCAGCCCCGCCCACCGGTCGCCCGCCGCCCCTGCGGCACCGCGGGGCGGCGGGCCCGCCCCCCTCGACGGACGGCCGTCGGCCGCGGCACCCGCTCCGGACCTGGGCGGGCTGTGGGACCTGGCGGCCGAGGCCGGGGTGACGGTGTTCGGTACCAGTGCCGGGTACCTGTCCTCCTGCATGAAGGAGGGCGTGCACCCCGACCGCGGGCGCGACCTGTCGCGGCTGCGGGCCATCGGCTCGACCGGCTCTCCGCTCAGCCCGGAGGCCTTCGCCTGGGTGTACGAGGAGTTCGGCGACGACCTGTGGCTGTTCTCCACCAGCGGCGGCACCGACGTGTGCAGCTGTCTGGTGGGCGGCACGCCGACCCTGCCGGTCTACGAGGGCGAGATCCAGTCGCGTGCCCTGGGCATGGCCGTGGCCTCCTGGGACCCGGACGGCAAGGAGCTGGTGGGCGAGGTCGGAGAACTCGTGGTCACCGAGCCCGCGCCGTCCATGCCGGTCTTCTTCTGGGGCGACGACGACGGCGAGCGGCTGCGCGACAGCTACTTCTCCGTCTACCCCGGGATCTGGCGCCACGGCGACTGGATCGAGATCACCGAGCGCGGCACCGCCGTCATCTACGGCCGCTCGGACTCCACCATCAACCGCGGCGGCGTGCGCATGGGCACCAGCGAGATCTATCGGGCGGTGCTGGCCCTGGACGACGTGCTCGACGCCCTGGTCGTGGACGTGCCCCAGGGGGACGGGTCGTCCCGGATCGAGCTGTTCACCGTGCTGCGGCCCGGCGCGGACCTGGAGGGCGACCTGCCCAAGGAGATCGCCCGGAGGATCCGGACCGACTGCTCGCCGCGGCACGTGCCCGACCGGGTGCGCGCCATCAGCGCGGTGCCGCGCACCCTGTCGGGCAAGGTCCTGGAGGTCCCGGTCAAGCGCATCCTGATGGGCGAGAGCCCCGACAAGGTGGCCAGCCGCGACTCCCTGGCCAACCCGGAGGCGCTGGACCACTTCAGCGAGCTCGCCGACCAGGAGTGACCCGTGCCGGGTGGGAGGCGGTGGCCCCCGCCTCCCACCCGGTCCGACATGCGGCCTTGGGCGGCTGAACGGAACGCGCATACTCTGACGAACGTGGCACAGAACCGATCCGACGACGCCGCCGCCTCCCCCGACGCGGCCCCCTCCGGACCCGCGCGCATCGACGGTGTCGACGCCGCGCGCGCGCTCGCCGTCTTCGGCATGTTCGCCGTGCACCTGGGCGTGGAGTCCATGGGACTGCTGTCCCCGGAGGGCTACGCGTGGACCCTGCACGGCCAGGTGCGCGGCAACTCCTCGGCGCTGTTCGCGCTGCTGGCCGGGCTCTCCCTGGCGCTGATGACCGGCCGGACCTCCCCCGTCACCGGCGACGGCCGGCGGCGCGCCGCCGTGCGGGTGCTCACGCGCGCCGTGCTCATCGGACTGCTCGGCATCCTGTTGGACTTCACCGGCGTGCCGGTCGCCATCATCCTCACCTACTACGCCGGCTACTTCGTCCTGGCCCTTCCGCTGACCCGCCTGCGCTCGGGAGCGCTGTGGGCGGTGGCGGGCGCCCTGGCGGTGGTCGGGCCGCCGCTGTCCTTCCTGCTGCGCGACACGGTCGTGGAGGCCGGCCCCCGTACGTCCTCGCTGTCCTCGCTGACCGAGTTCCTCCTCACCGGCTACTACCCGGCGATCACCTTCATGGCGTTCGTGGCCGCGGGCCTGGCCGTGGGCCGGATGGACCTGCGCTCCACGGCCGTGCGGCTGCGCCTGCTGGGGATCGGCGCCGGCCTGTCGGTGTTCGCCTACGGGGGGTCCTGGCTGCTGCTCCACCCGCTGGGCGGGCTCGACCGTCTGGTGGAGCAGGGCACCGCGTTCATGGGGGGCTTCCCCATCACGCCGGGCATGGACCCCGTCCTGCTGGACCGACTGCGCGCGGGCGTGATGGACGAGGCCAACTCCATCTCCGGCCAGGTCCCCACCGACAGTTGGTGGTGGCTGGCGGTGAACACGCCGCACACCGGGACGACCTTCGAGATCGCCGAGGCGGTCGGGCAGGGCCTCATCGTGCTCGTGGCCTGCGTGTGGCTGGCCGAGCACGCGCGGTGGCCGATGTACCCGCTCGCCTCCGTGGGACGGATGCCGCTGACGGTCTACACGGGGCACATCCTGGTCCTGATGGTGCTCGTCGCGGGCGACGCGGTCGGGTGGCGCCAGCCCTGGCTGCTGGAGTGGTTCGTGTTCGGCGCGCTCGTCTTCGCCACACTGTGGCGCCTGATCGCGGCCCGGGGGCCGGCCGAGGCCGGCTTGGCGGCGGCCGCCGACGGCGCGGTGGCCATCGTGGAGGAGCGGTTGGAGGAGCGGCGCCGGGCGCCGTGAGCATGCGGACCCGCGGCCTCCCGCGCCCCGGCCCCTGCGCTAGCTAGGACTCGTGGCCGGGGCGGGTGATGTGGTGCGAGGTGCGGTCGCGCAGGGCCAGGGAGTCGGTGGTGGTGCGCGTGTTCTGCCGGATGAGGCGGCGCGCGTCGTCGGCCGCGGAGCGGGCCACCGCGCGGCTCGCCACGGGGCGCTGCGCGACCTCGGCGTCCTCGGGCAGACCGATGTCCATGGGGAGCCCCGCGCGGCTGATCACACGCAGCTGGGCGGCCTCCTGCGAGTGCGAGGGCCGGATGTCGCCGTTGGCGGTGCGCCAGGCCCCCAGCCGCGCCTGGAGCCAGTCGGTGCCCTGGTAGTCCGGGCCCTCGGGCCAGGCCGCGCCGTCGGGCCGCGAGGCCAGGGCGTGCAGTACGTCGGCGACGGTCCACCCGGCGGAGAAGAACCGCGCGGTGACGTCGCGCAGGACCCGGAAGTCCACCCGGCGCAGCGAATCGTCCTCGCGGCGCAGGTACTCGCACGCCTCGTGCACGGCGCGCGGCGTGTGCCGGGGGCGGTGCAACGGGTCGACCTCGCGCTTGCGCAGCAGTGCGTCGTCGACGGTGACGATGACCTCGCCCCGGCGGTTGTCCCAGATGCTGACGTCCTCGCGGGCCCAGCCCTGGGACTCGGCCAGCGCCGTGGCCATCCTGCGCAGGTCGACCTGTGTGTCATCGCTACTGATCCGGAACTCCGCCATGCCCCCAGGTTAGGACCTCCGCGCGGCCGGACACGCGGTGGACTGTCCGGTCTAGACCGCGAGGGCGCCGACTCCGGTGCGGAGGCCGCGCGAAGAGCCCGTTCCCAGGGATTTCCGGCAGGGGATTGGAGGATGCGCCAAAGGTGGGACGACTGTCGTGTTGGAGTCTTCTCCAACCTTCGGCGGTGCGGTCCGGGCGGGTACTGACGTCGGCGGCGCCCGGGGTTATGGTGACTGCCTGACGGCCCCGGGCCGGGGGAGACCCCGCCGGAGCCGGACCGCCGAGGCCCACGTTCTTGCTGGCCACAGCACTCGTGGGCCCCGTGACCAGCACACCGACCCACCGAGCAGTAGGTGCCCGTGTCCCACACCGCAACAGCGCCGGAGGCGACGACCAACCGCGCGCTCCGGGCGTTCCTGCACGGCCTCCCGGGCGTGGACGAGGTCGGCGCGCGTGCCCGCGCCCAGGACCTGGCCACGCGGTCGATCAAGACCACGGCCAAGGCCCAGGCGATCGACCTCGCCATCTCGATGGTGGACCTGACCACCCTGGAGGGCGCCGACACGCCCGGCAAGGTGCGCGCCCTGTGCGCCAAGGCCGCCCTCCCCGACCCCGCCGACCGCACCGTGCCCCGCGTGGGCGCCGTGTGCGTGTACCCGGACATGGTCGCCACGGCCGTCGAGGCCCTGCGCGGCACCGGTGTCGGCGTCGCCTCGGTCGCCACCGCCTTCCCCGCGGGCCGCGCTCCGCTGGAGGTCAAGCTCGCCGACACCCGGCGGGCGGTGGCCGACGGGGCCGTCGAGATCGACATGGTGATCGACCGCGGCGCGTTCCTGTCCGGGGACTACCTGAAGGTCCACGACGAGATCGTCGCCGTCAGGGAGGCCTGTGGACCCGCCCACCTGAAGGTCATCCTGGAGACCGGCGAGCTGGTCACCTACGACAACGTGCGCCGCGCCTCGCACCTGGCCGTCCGCGCCGGTGCCGACTTCATCAAGACCTCCACCGGCAAGGTGGCGCCCGCCGCGACCCCGCCCGTGGTCCTGGTCATGCTGGAGGCCGTGCGCGACCACCACGCCGCCACCGGCGCCCGCGTGGGAGTCAAGCCCGCGGGCGGCATCCGCACCACCAAGGACGCCATCCGCCAGCTGGTGCTGGTCAACGAGATCGCCGGCCCCGCCTGGCTGACCCCGGACCTGTTCCGGATCGGTGCCTCCAGCCTGCTCAACGACCTGCTCATGCAGCGCACCAGGCTGACCACGGGCACCTACCCGGGCCCCGACTACTACACGCAGGACTGAGCCGTGATCTTCGAGTACGCGCCCGCGCCGGAGTCCCGCTCCGTCGTCACCCTGCGCGAGACCTACGACCTGTTCGTCGACGGCGGGTTCGCCCCCGCCGAGGGCGGTGAGTACCTCACCACCCTGAACCCGGCCGATGAGACCAAGCTCGCCCAGGTGGCCGTCGCGGGCGAAGCCGACGTCGACCGCGCCGTCACCGCCGCCCGCCGCGCCTACGACACCGTGTGGAGCCGGATGAGCGGCGCCGAGCGCGGCAAGTACCTGTTCCGCATCGCCCGGATCATCCAGGAGCGCTCGCGCGAACTGGCCGTGCTGGAGTCCATGGACAACGGCAAGCCCATCAAGGAGACGCGCGACGTCGACCTGCCGCTGGTCGCCGCCCACTTCTTCTACTACGCGGGCTGGGCCGACAAGCTCCGCCACGCGGGCCTGGGCCCCGACCCGCGCCCGCTGGGCGTGGCCGCCCAGGTCATCCCGTGGAACTTCCCGCTGCTCATGCTGGCGTGGAAGGTCGCCCCGGCGCTGGCCACCGGCAACACGGTCGTGCTCAAGCCCGCCGAGACCACTCCGCTGACCGCGCTGGTCTTCGCCGAGATCTGCCAGGAGGCCGACCTGCCTCCGGGCGTGGTCAACATCCTCACCGGCGCGGGCCCGACCGGCCGCGCCCTGGTGGAGCACCCCGGCACCGACAAGGTCGCCTTCACCGGCTCCACCGAGGTCGGCCGGAGCATCGCCCGCTCCGTCGCGGGCACCGACAAGCGCCTCACCCTGGAGCTGGGCGGCAAGGGCGCCAACATCGTCTACGACGACGCGGCGATCGACCAGGCCGTCGAGGGCATCGTCTCCGGCATCTTCTTCAACCAGGGCCACGTGTGCTGCGCCGGGTCCCGGCTGCTGGTCCAGGAGTCGATCGCCGGGGAACTGCTGCCCCGGTTGAAGGACCGCGTGGCCAAGCTGCGGCTGGGCGACCCGCTGGACAAGAACACCGACATCGGCGCGATCAACTCCGCCGCCCAGCTGGAGCGCATCCGCGAGCTGACCGACTCCGGGGCGGAGGAGGGCGTCGAGCGCTGGTCGCCGCCCTGCGCGCTGCCCTCCACCGGCTACTGGTTCGCGCCGACCCTGCTGACCGGTGTCAGCCAGGCCCACCGGGTGGCCCGCGAGGAGATCTTCGGCCCGGTGCTGTCCGTGCTGACCTTCCGCACGCCGGAGGAAGCGGTGGCCAAGGCCAACAACACCCCCTACGGCCTGTCCGCGGGCGTGTGGACCGAGAAGGGCTCACGCATGCTCTGGACCGCCGAGCGCCTGCGCGCCGGCGTCATCTGGTCCAACACGTTCAACAAGTTCGACCCGACCAGCCCCTTCGGCGGCTACAAGGAGTCGGGATACGGCCGCGAGGGCGGACGGCACGGATTGGAGGCCTACCTTGGCTGAGCGGCGCAAGGGCAATGCCGGGAAGAACCCCGGGAAGGGTGCCGCGGAGGCGGCGCCGGTCCCCGGGCGCCTGGCGGTCCGCAAGACCTACAAGCTCTACCTGGGCGGGGCCTTCCCACGCTCGGAGTCCGGCAGGAGCTACCCGGTGACCTCAGCCAAGGGCGACCACCTGGCCAACGCCTCCCTGGCCTCGCGCAAGGACGCGCGCGAGGCCGTCGTGGCGGCCCGCAAGGCCTTCGGCGGCTGGTCGACGCGTACCGCCTACAACCGCGGCCAGATCCTGTACCGGGTCGCCGAGGTACTGGAGGGCCGGCGCGAGCAGTTCACCGCGCAGGCCGTGGCCGCCCAGGGGCTTTCGCGGGGCGCCGCCGAACGCGTGGTCTCGGCCGCCGTCGACCGCTGGGTGTACTACGCCGGCTGGACCGACAAGGTGGCCCAGGTGCTCGGCGGGGCCAACCCGGTCTCGGGGCCGTACTACAACCACTCCGCGCCCGAGCCCACCGGGGTCGTGGCCGTGTTCGCGCCCCAGAACGCCCCACTGCTCGGCCTGACCAGCGTGGTCGCCCCGGTCATCGCCACCGGCAACACCGCGGTCGTGGTCACCTCCGAGCACGCGCCGCTGGCCGCCGTCGACCTGGCCGAGGTCCTGGCCACCTCCGACCTGCCCGGCGGCGTCGTCAACCTGCTCACCGGACGCGCGGGAGAACTCGGACCGCACCTGGCCGCGCACGCCGACGTCAACGCCCTGGACCTGACCGGCGCCGGGGACCTGGCCACGGAGTTCGAGCGGACCGCGGCGACCACCCTGACCAGGGTCGTGCGCCCGGGCCCGGAGTCGGGGGCGGGCGAGGACGCCTGGCTGGACGCCGACCCCGGCACCTCCCGGATGACACCGTTCCTGGAGACCAAGACCGTCTGGCATCCGATCGGGGTGTGACACTGTCGGACCGGGGCCCGCCCGGGCCCCGGTCCGACGTGGCCGACGAGGAGTGAAGGTGCCGACCGACACGCGAGGACAGACAGACCCCGAGCGACCCGACGCCGAGGGCGTCACCGGGCTGCGCCTGGTGCGCCTGGACCGGACCACACCGGAGGTCGCGCTGCTGCGCCGGGCCGTGCTGCGCCACCGGCTGGCCCCCGGGCAGTCCAGGTACACGGGGCTGCCCGTGGCCACGCTGCCCGCCGCCGACGCCGACCCCGACCGCTTCCCCTTCGCGGTGCTGCTCACCGGTGCGGCGCCCACCGATCCGGCCGCGGCCAGGAAGGCCTGTGTCGGCTTCGGCATCATCGACCGGGGCGGTGCCCTCACCCCTCTGGTCGACGCGCCGAAGCGCGCGGTACTGCTGCGCGCCTACTACGTCACGCCAGAATGGCAGGGCCGGGGGGTCGGGCGGGCGGCGTGCGCCGCTCCGCTGCTGGACCTCCTGGTCGCGGGCGTGGCTCCCACCACCGCCGAGATCGTGCTGTGCGTCAACGAGGCCAACCACCAGGCGGAGCGCGTCTACGCGGCCGCCGGGTTCGCCCCCACCGGGCGGCGGATCGTGGAGAGCGCCGGCCCGCAACTCGTCATGTCCCGCCCCCTGTCCACGGGAGTGCACCACGCGCCGCTCCCGCGGCACGAACGAACGGAGAACACCCAGTGACTCGCACACCCCAGGCCGCCGCCGCGGAGGCCGCAACCGAGCTGCGCTCGCGCACCGGTGTGGACGGCTACGACGTGGCCCTGGTCATGGGCTCGGGCTGGGCCCCCGCCGCCGACCTCCTCGGCGACTCCACCCACGAGTTCCCCGCCTCCGATCTCCCGGGCTTCCTCCCGCCGGGGGTCGCCGGCCACAGCGGCACCGTGCGCAGCATCAGCGACGGCGACCGCCACATCCTCGCCTTCCTCGGCCGCACCCACCTGTACGAGGGCCACGGCACCGACGCCGTCGTCCACGGGGTGCGCACCGCCGTGGCCGCCGGGGCGCGCACGGTCGTGCTCACCAACGCCGCGGGCGGCATCAACCCCGCCTACCCCGTGGGCTCCGCCGTGCTCATCGCCGACCACATCAACATGACCGCCCGGTCCCCGCTGACCGGCGCCACCTTCGTCGACCTCTCCGACACCTACTCCAGCGAGCTGCGCGCGCTGGCCCGCTCGATCGCGCCGGAGCTGCCCGAGGGCGTCTACGCCGCCATGCCCGGCCCGCACTTCGAGACCCCCGCCGAGATCCGCATGCTCCGGTCCATGGGCGCCGACCTGGTCGGCATGTCCACCGCGCTGGAGGCCATCGCCGTCCGCGAGGCGGGGGCCCGGGTGCTCGGGCTGTCCCTGGTCACCAACGTCGCCGCCGGGCTGGAGGGCGCCGACCTCGACCACGAGAAGGTGCTGACCACCGGCCGCGACGCCGCCGGGACCGTGGGCCGCCTGCTCACGGACATCGTCGCCAAAGTATGAAGGGACCCCGACCGCCGATGACCGACGCCGAACTCCTCACCCGGGCCCGGGACTGGCTCGACCAGGACCCCGACCCCGCCACGCGCGCGGAACTGGCCGGGCTGCTGGCCCTGGCCGAGGACGGAGGGGAGGCCGCGCTGGCCGACCTCCGCGACCGCTTCGCCACGAGTCTGGAGTTCGGCACGGCCGGACTGCGCGGGGCGCTGGGCGCCGGCCCCAACCGGATGAACCGGGCCGTGGTCATGCGGGCCGCCGCCGGGATCGGCGCCTGGCTCGGCGGCGGCCGGCACGTGGTCATCGGCTACGACGCCCGGCACCGCTCCGCGGACTTCGCGGCCGACAGCGCGGCCGTGCTCACCGGGGCCGGGCACCGGGTGTCGGTCCTGCCCGGACCGCTGCCCACCCCGGTGCTGGCCTTCGCCGTGCGCGACCTGGCCGCCGACGCCGGGATCATGGTGACGGCCAGCCACAACCCGCCCCAGGACAACGGCTACAAGGTCTACGTCGGCGGCACGGGCCCCGACGCCGGGGCCCAGATCGTCTCACCGGTCGACACCGAGATCGCCGCGGCCATCGACGCCGTCGGACCGGTCGGCTCGCTGCCCCTGGGCGAGGGCTGGACGGTCCTGGGGGAGGAGGCGGTGGAGCGCTACCTGGCCGCGATCACCGCACTGCCGCTGGGCACCGAACGCGACCTGTCGACGGCCTACACGGCCATGCACGGCGTGGGCGGCCGGGTGCTGCTCCGCGCCATGGAACGGGCCGGGTTCGCCCGCCCGGCCGTGGTCGCCGCCCAGTTCGATCCGGACCCGGACTTCCCGACCGTGGAGTTCCCCAACCCCGAGGAGCCGGGCGCCATGGACATGGCCGCCGCGGAGGGCGAGGCGGCGGGGGCCGACCTGGTGATCGCCAACGACCCGGACGCGGACCGCCTGGCGGTGGCCGTGCCCGGGTACGGTCTGCTCACCGGCAACGAGGTCGGCGGTCTGCTGGCGGAGTACGTGCTCGACCACACGTCCGGTCCGGAGCGCGTGGTGGCCACCTCCATCGTCTCCTCCAGCCTGCTCGGCAAGATCGCGGCGGACCGCGGAGTGCACTACGAGGAGACCCTGACCGGGTTCAAGTGGCTGGCACGGGCCGGGGCGCCGGGGCAGCGCAGGGTGTTCTGCTTCGAGGAGGCCCTGGGGTACTGCGTCGGCGGCGACGGCGGCCGACCGGTGGCCGACAAGGACGGGATCAGCGCGGCGCTGGCCGTGGCGGCGCTGGCGGCGGACGCCAAGCGCGGGGGGCTGACCCTGGTCGACCTGCTCGACGCGCAGGCCCGGCGGTACGGGCTGCACCTGAGCGACCAGCTGTCGGTGCGGGTGGACGACCTGGCGGTCATCGCCGCGGCGATGCGGCGGTTGCGCGCCGAACCGCCCACCGCGTTCGGCCCCCTGAAGGTCGCGGGAGTCGATGACTTCGCGGGTGGCCGGGGGGATCTGCCGCCGACCGACGCGCTGCGCTTCCGTGTGGAGGGCAGCGTCCTGGGACGCGTGACGCTGCGGCCCTCGGGCACCGAGCCCAAGTTGAAGGCCTACGTCGAGGTGGTGTTGGACGTGGACGGCGACGTGGCGGCCACCCGCGCGCGCGGCTCGGAACTGCTGTCCGAGCTGATGGCCTCGGTCGCCGGTGCGGTCAGTGCGTGATCGGAGGCCGCTGAGGACCCTCCGCACGCGCGTTAGTCACCCGTGGAGGGCTCCACGACCGGTCGGTGTACGACCTCGTCAATGACGGTGAGCGTCTGGGTGGACGTCACACCGGGGAGCGACTGCAGGCGGGTCAGGATCAGGTCGCGCAGCTGGTTGGTGTTGGCGACGCGGACGAGTAGGACGATGTCGGCGGAGCCCACCACGTACCAGCAGTACTCGATCTCCGGGTAGGAGGACAGGATCTCCCTGTTGGCCCTCCAGTCGGGCTGGCTGCCGGAGATGAGGACGAGAGCGGTGACCCCCAGTCCCATCTTGGAGTGGTCCGTCACCACGGAGTACCCGCGGATGACGCCCTCGTCGGTGAGCCGCTTGATCCGGTTGTAGGCAGTGGCCCGGGAGACGTTGGCGAGCGCGGCGATCTCCGTGATCCCGGTTCGCGCGTCCTTGGCGAGCGCGCTGAGGATCGTCTGGTCGGTCGTATCCGGCCGCCGGCCGTTCCTGCGCTGTTCGCCCATGGCCATGTGCGTGCTCCTCGTGTGCTCTTGTCGTAGCTGCTGACCCCTGGTGTCGTCATTGACTGGGGCTAACGAACTACCAGGTAAACGTTGTTTTCTTCCATTGTCGTCTCATTCGGTGAGACGTCTGGATCGGAATGCGGAACCAGCGGGAGTCGGGTCGGGGGAGCCGAACGGAGCGGGTGCGTGGTCCCCGTCCTCGCCCGACGTGCAGGGGAGCGCGCCGGGCGTCTGACTGTACTCATGGTGGATGCCTGGGATGGGAGGGGGGTTTCCCTGACTGGTGAGTAACTACACGGGGCCGCGAAGAACCTGGCAGAAGTTCTCGTCCCGCGCCGTTTCCAGGTCTGTTTGTCGCGTCAATCGGCTATTTCGTCGACGAGTGGTAAGTGGGAGCGCCACCATGGCCGTTCTGGTCCAGTCGGTCACCGGGGGTGTTCGGGGTGGTTCAGGAGTGCGTCCGTCGAGGGGCGATCGGTGATGGTTCGTGGATGTACAGGCCGTGGTGTCCTTTTCGGGCTCCGGGTGCCCCTCATGTTGGACGATGGAGAACGATCTGTCCTGATCGGTGCTCGTATGTATCAAGTATGAGCGGATATCTAGCGGATCTGTCGAGTCTTGCGGAGAATCAGAGGTAGACCGTGAATCACCCCGAGCCCTGACCGCGCGAGCGACGGGGCCACGTTGGGAGCCGCTCACCATGCCCACCCGTCGCCCGCCATCGCCCCAGGGCCCCCATGGGAAGAGTGGGGCTACCCCCCTCAACGGAGGCGCTGCGCGCCCGGAGACTCCCGATCGTCGCCCGCCATCGCCCCAGGGCCCTCATGGGAAGAGTGGGGCTACCCCCCTCAACGGAGGCGCTGCGCGCCCGGAGACTCCCGATCGTCGCCCGCCATCGCCCCAGGGCCCTCATGGGAAGAGTGGGGCTACCCCCCTCAACGGAGGCGCTGCGCGCCCGGAGACTCCCGATCGTCGCCCGCCATCGCCCCAGGGCCCTCATGGGAAGAGTGGGGCTACCCCCCTCAACGGAGGCGCTGCGCGCCCGGACGCCCCCGGATCCATCGCCGTGGACCACCTGCCGGCCGACCTCACCCGCGAGCTCTACCGCCACATGCGGACCGCGCGCGACCTCGACACCGAGGCCATCGCCCTGCAGCGCCAGGGCGTCTTCCCCGCCTACGTGTCGGTCCGCGGCCAGGAGGCCGCCCAGGTCGCCAGCGCCTCGGCCCTGGACTCCACGCGCGACTTCGTCTTCCCGACCTACCGTGAGATGGCCGCCGCCCTCGCCTACGGCGTGGAGATGGTCGGCTACATGTCCACTCACCGCGCCCTGTGGCACGGCGGCCTCTACGACGTCATGGCCTCGCGCTTCGGCGCCGTCAACGCCGTCGTCGGCGGCCCCGTCCCGCACGCGGTCGGCTGGGCGGTGGGCGAGCGGCTGCGCGGCGACGACGGCGTCGCCCTGGCCTACTTCGGCGACGGCGCCAGCTCCGAGGGCGACGTCCACGAGTCGATGAACTTCGCCGGCGTCTTCCGGGCCCCGGTCGTCTTCTTCTGCCAGAACAACCAGTGGGCGCTCTCCGTCCCCAACGACCGCCAGGTCGCGGGCGGCTCGGTCGCCGCGCGCGCCGAGGGCTACGGCCTGCCCGGCGTGCTGGTGGACGGCAACGACGCCGGGGCCGTCTACGAGGCCACCGCCGAGGCCGTGGCCCGTGCCCGCCGCGGAGGCGGGCCCACCGTCATCGAGGCGCTCACCTACCGCGTCGAGCCGCATTCGACCTCCGACGACCCCACCCGCTACCGCGACGGAGCCGAGACCGCCCGCTGGCGCGAGCGCGACCCCGTCACCCTCCTGCGCCGCGCCCTGCTCTCCGCCGGGCACGCCGCGGAGGCGGACCTGGCCGAGGACGACGCCCGCGCCCGCGAGCACGCGGCGCGGATCCGCGACGGCGTCGCCGCCGCCCCCGAACCGGACGGGTCCGACCTGTTCACCCACGTCTTCCGGGAGACCACCGAGGAGCTGTCCCGGCAGCGCCGTACCTGGCAGGAAGAGGTCGAGCTGTGACCGAGCTGATCGAGCGCGACGACGCCACCACCGAGCCCCCGGCCGCCGAACTGTCCATGCAGCAGGCGATCAACCGCGCTCTGCGCGTCCTGCTGGCCGAGGACCCCGCGACCCTCGTCTTCGGCGAGGACGTCGGCGCCCTCGGCGGCGTCTTCCGGGTCACCGACGGCCTGCAGAAGGAGTTCGGCGACCAGCGCGTCTTCGACACGCCCCTGGCCGAGTCCGCCATCATGGGCATGGCGGTCGGCCTGGCCATGAACGGCTGGCGGCCCGTCCCCGAGCTCCAGTTCGACGGCTTCGCCTATCCGGCCGTCGACCAGATCGTCAACCAGGTCGCACGGATGAACTACCGGACCCGCGGCGCCGCGCCCATGCCGATCACGCTGCGCCTGCCCTCCTTCGGCGGGATCCAGGCCCCCGAGCACCACGGGGAGAGCCTGGAGGCGCTGTTCGCGCACACGCCCGGGCTCAAGGTCGCCGCGCCCTCCGACGCCGCCGAGGCCTACAGCCTCCTGCTGCAGTCGGTGCGCAGCGACGACCCGGTCGTCTACATGGAGCCCAAGGCGCGTTACTGGGACCGCGGGCCGGTCGAACTGCGCGAGCCCACCGATCCCATCGGTACCAGCCGTATCGTGCGCCATGGTCGCCACGCCACGCTCATCGCCTGGGGCGCGATGGTGCACCGGTGCCTGAAGGTCGCCGAACTGGCCGCCGAGGACGGTGTGGACCTGGAGGTGCTGGACCTGCGCTGGCTCAAGCCGATCGACGCCGCCGGGCTCGCCGCCTCCGTCTCACGGACCAGGAGGGCGGTGGTCGTCCACGAGGCGCCGCTCACCGCCGGGCTGGGCGCCGAAGTGGCCGCCCTGGTCACCGAGAACTGCTTCCGGGACCTGGCCGCACCGGTCCAGCGCGTCACCGGCTTCGACGTGCCCTACCCCGCCGGACCCCTCGAACCGCAGTACCTTCCCACCATCGACCGCGTCCTGTTCGCGGTCCAACGGACCCTGGAGTACTAGACCGACCATGGCAGAAGAGAACGTCACCTTCACGCTTCCGGACCTGGGCGAGGGCCTGGTCGAGGCGACCGTCCTGGAGTGGCAGGTCGCCGTCGGCGACCGCATCGAGCGCAACGCCCCGCTGGTGGAGGTGGAGACGACCAAGTCGGCCGTGGTCATCCCCTCGCCCAAGGAGGGGCGGGTCGTGGAGCTGCACGCCGCCGAGGACGAGGTCGTGGCCGTGGGCGCGCCCCTGGTCACCTTCGCCGTCGCCGCGGACGCGCCGCAGGCGGGCATCGTGGGGCGCGTGCCCGCCGAGGAGGCCCGGCCGACCCGTCGGGTCCGCCTCAAGCCGCCCACGGACTGACGTTTTCGCGTCGGCCGCCCGGACTGGACGTGGCCACAAACCGGGCGGCCCTTCCGGGCGGCACTTTTATAGGAACATCTGAATGGTCCTTCGGATTTTTCGGATCATTCCCCAACCCCGGCAAAGGACTGAAGGAAACATGACCGCGAATCTCGCCGGAGACGTAACAATGCGCTATGTGGATTTGCGGCCGGAGGAGCCGTCCGAGGCGCTCCCCGTCCTTCTCCTGCACGGTTTCGGCACCACCTTCGACATGAATTGGCGGGCCACGGGCTGGACGCAGGCCCTGGCGGACGCCGGGCACCGCGTCCTGGGGCCCGACCTGCGCGGCCACGGAGCCAGCGACAAGCCCGGCGACAGCGGCTCCTACCTGCCCGAACACTGCGTGGCCGACCTGGTGGCGATGCTCGACGAGCTCGGTGTGGCACGGGTGGACGCGGTCGGCTACTCCATGGGCTCGCGCCTGGCGTGGGAGCTGGCCGTGCGGCACCCCGGGCGGGTGCGCTCCCTCGTCCTGGGCGGTTTCGGTCCGGGCGACGCCTTCGCCGGTACCGACCTGTCCGATCCGGGCTCCGGCGACACTCCCTTCGACCACGTGTTCCGCACGGTCGCCGCACTGCCGGGCAACGACCCGGCAGCGCTGGCCGCCTGCGCGCGGGGTCAGGCCGCGCGCCCGTTCAGCGCCGATCCGCTCCCCGTCGGCGTGCCCGTCCTCCTGGTCTCCGGGGCCCGGGATACCCTCGCCGCGGGTGCGGAGGGTCTGGCGTCGCGCTGCGGCGGGACGCATGTGGAGGTTCCGGGGAGGGACCACGCCAACGCGGTCTCCTCACGGGTCTTCAAGCAGGCCGTCGTGGAGTTCCTGGGGGAACGGGCCCGCGGACGGGGCGCCGGGACGGCTCCGCCGGTTGGGTAGTCCGGTCTAGACCGGTCGCCGTGACATGCGTCTCGGCACGGTCGGTCACCCATCGGGCGCACGGGGTGGTAGTGGCTGCCAGGAAGGGGGAACGGGAGGTCGAAAACGGTCTTCTGATTCCGGACCGCCTCGTCCGAGTGTGCTCTTGGTAACTTCCGAGTAAGGACCCGTGTCGCTCTGCTCTCGCCTTCATAACAACTCCGCCCGTTGGTTAGGTGTACTTTCGGCCAGCGGATATTGTCCGGCAGCAGAACTCAGGTCGGTTCCGCACGAATGTGGGCCGCTGAGAGGGCGAAGGGGAGAGTTAACGAAGTGAAGCGCAGCAACGCAGCCAAGTTCGCCGCGATCGCGGCAGCGAGTGTGCTGGCCCTCACCGCATGCGACAGTCCGGCCGAGGAGAGCGGCTCCGAGGCGGAGGGCGAGGAGTCCTCCGACGTCCGTGTGGGGTTGGCCTACGACGTCGGCGGTCGTGGAGACCGCTCGTTCAACGACTCCGCCTACCGCGGCCTGGAGCGTGCCGCGGACGAGCTCGGGGTGGAGACCCGCGACTTCGAGCCGAGTGACGGTGAGGCCGACTCCGCCAAGGCCGAGCGCCTGGCCACCATGGCCGAGGAGGGCTTCGACGTCGTCATCGCCGTCGGGTTCGCCTACGCCGAGTCCGTCCAGTCCGTGGCCGCCGACTACCCGGACGTCCAGTTCGCGATCGTGGACTCCGAGATCGAGGACATCGACAACGTCACCAGCCTGGTCTTCGCCGAGGAGCAGGCCTCCTTCCTGGCCGGCGCCGCCGCGGCGCTGTCCACCGAGGAGGACCACGTCGGCTTCATCGGCGGTGTCGAGACCCCGCTGATCCAGAAGTTCGAGGCCGGGTTCGTCCAGGGCGTGGAGCACGTCGACTCCGACATCAACATCGAGATCGACTACCTGAGCCAGCCGCCGGACTTCAGCGGCTTCTCCGACCCGGCCCAGGGCCGTGAGGCCGCCCAGGCCCAGTACGACCGCGGTGCCGACGTCATCTACCACGCGGCCGGCGCCTCCGGCAACGGTGTCCTGCAGGCCGCCGAGGAGAACGACTTCCTCTTCGTCGGTGTCGACAGCGACCAGTACGAGAACGCCGAGGACTCCCAGAAGCCCTACGTCCTCACCTCCGCCATCAAGCAGGTGGACGTGGCCGTCTTCGAGATGATCGAGGCCGTCGTGGAGGGCGACCCGCAGTCGGGCATCCAGCGCTTCGACCTGGCCGACGGCGGTGTCGACTACACCACCTCCAACGAGGAGCTGATCAGCCCGATCCAGGAGGAGCTGGACGGCCTCAAGCAGCAGATCATCGACGGCGAGATCGAGGTCTCGTCCACGCCGTAGCGTGAACCGTGCGCGGCCCGCGTGAGGTGGAACGCCCCCTCGCGGGCCGTCGGACACACCCGAGGGCGGCACCGGGAAACGGGAGTGATCCCGCCTCCCGGTGCCGCCCCGGTCGCCGTTCCGCGCCGGTGGCGGGCACGCCCGGAGCAGGCCCCGCCCCCGCCGCGATTCCCACAAGGAGACAGATGAGCAGCACGCCATCGGGCGTGGAGACCTCCGGTCCTCCCGCCGTTGAGCTGCACGGGATCACCAAGCGTTTTCCCGGCGTCGTGGCCAACCACGACATCGACATCACCGTGGCTCCCGGTACCGTGCACGCCATCGTCGGCGAGAACGGGGCGGGCAAGTCCACCCTGATGAAGACCCTCTACGGCATGCACCGCCCGGACGAGGGACGCATCCTCATCCGGGGCCAGGAGGTGCGCTTCCACTCGCCCTCCGACGCCATCAGGCACGGCATCGGCATGGTGCACCAGCACTTCATGCTGGCCGACAACCTCACCGTGCTGGAGAACGTGGTCCTGGGCGCCGAGCGCGAGTACGGCATCGGCCGCCGCGCCCGCGCCCGCATCCAGGAGCTGTCCGACCAGTACGGGCTCGGGGTCGACCCCGACCGCCTGATGGAGGAACTGGGCGTCGGCGACCGCCAGCGCGTGGAGATCCTCAAGGTCCTCTACCGCGGCGCGAAGACGATCATCCTCGACGAGCCCACCGCGGTGCTGGTCCCCCAGGAGGTCGACGAGCTCTTCGACAACCTGCGCGAGCTCAAGCGCGAAGGCCTCACCGTCATCTTCATCTCGCACAAGCTCGACGAGGTCCTGTCCGTCGCGGACGAGATCACCGTCATCCGGCGGGGCACCACCGTGGCGACCGCCGACCCGGGTTCCACCACCGCCCGCGAGCTGGCCACGCTGATGGTCGGCGGCGAGCTCCCCGTGCCCGAGCTGCGCGAGTCCACGGTCACCGACCACGTGGTCCTGTCCCTGGACGACGTCACGGTCACCTCCCCCGAGGGCCGCCCCGTCGTGGACGGCGTCAGCGTCGACATCCACCAGGGCGAGATCGTCGGCATCGCCGGCGTCGAGGGCAACGGCCAGTCGGAACTGATCGCGGCGATCATGGGCATGCGTCCGGTCGCCTCGGGCTCCATCGTCCTGGAGGGCCGGGACATCACCGGCTGGTCCACGCTCAAGGTGCGCGAGGCCGGCGTCGGCTACATCCCCGAGGACCGTCACCGGCACGGCGTGCTGCTGGAGTCCCCGCTGTGGGAGAACCGCATCCTGGGCCACCAGACCAAGGCGCCCAGTGTGCGCGGACGCTGGATCAACAAGGCCGGTGCGCGCGCCGACTCCGAGCGGATCGTCGAGGAGTACGACGTCCGCACGCCCAACATCGACGTGATCGCCGACGCGCTCTCCGGCGGCAACCAGCAGAAGTTCATCATCGGCCGGGAGATGAGCGGTACGCCGCGCTTCCTGGTCGCCGCGCACCCCACCCGGGGTGTGGACGTGGGGGCCCAGTCCGCGATCTGGGAGCAGCTGCGCGAGGCCCGGACCGCCGGTCTGGCCGTGCTGCTGGTCTCGGCCGACCTCGACGAGCTGATCGGCATGTCCGACACCCTCCACGTGATCCTGCGCGGCCGCCTGGTCGCCCAGGCCGACCCGACCACCGTCACCCCCGAACAGCTGGGCTCGGCCATGACCGGCGCCGGCCTGCACGGGGGGGACGGTCCAACAGAAGGTGACAGCGGTGCTGACGGTGCCGACCGAAGCGAGAACGGGGGCGGAGCATGAGTGACACGACCCGTCCCACCCGGACCATGCCGGGCCCTGTCGCCCTGGCCATCGCGGCCGTGCTGGGCACGGCGGTCACCTTCGTCGCCGACACGGGGCTGCTCTGGTGGGCCGCGCTCATCATCGGCGTCGTCGTGGCCTTCGCCTTCGTGGGCCTGACCAGGCACATGGTGCCCGAGGAGTTCCGTGCCGGGGCAGACGGCACCAGTGAGGAGGGCACGGCCCTCCACAACACCCTGGTCGTCCCGATCGCCCTGGTCCTGTCGGTCGTCGGCGGCCTGCTGTCCGCCTGGGTGCTGGACCTGCAGCTCATCGAGCCGGTCGCGGCCGCCCTGGGCGGCCTGATCGGTTCGGCCCTGGCGTTCGTGCTGTTCCACCGGCTGGGCGCGATGCTGGCCCTGTCCTTCGCGGCGGTCATGATCGCCGGTGTGATCGCCACGGGCGTGACCGCCGCGGTCCTGTTCTTCAGCGGGATCGCCCCGACGGCCACCTTCGCCCGCATGCTGGAGTACGGGACCCGGCCCGACAGCATGGTGCAGATCATCAACGACAGCACCACCTACTACCTGGCCGCCGTCGCCGTGGCGATCGGCTTCAAGATGAAGCTGTTCAACATCGGCGTGGACGGCCAGTACCGGCTCGCGGCCCTGCTCGCGGCGGCGGTCGGCGGCTATCTCGTCCTGCCCCCGGTCCTGAGCCAGATCGTCATCATCGCCACGGCCGTGGCCGTCGGCGGCGTCTGGGCGGGCATCGCCGGGTACCTGAAGGTGGCGCGCGGCGTGTCCGAGGTGATCTCCACGATCATGCTCAACGCCATCGCCACCGGCATCACCGCCTACCTGCTCAACACCGACCGCCTCGCGGTGCAGATCAGCACCAACAACATCGGCACCCCGCCGATGGAGGAGTCCTCGTGGGTGCCCGGCATCCCCGCGGGCTTCCTCGGCTCGGACAACGAGATCTTCGGCCTGGTGTTCCTGGCCGCCGCGGTCGGCATCGCCTACTCGGTGATGCTCAACCGCACGCGCTTCGGCTTCGAGCTGCGGGCCACCGGCCAGTCGCAGTCGGCCGCCGAGGCCAGCGGTGTCAACGTCAAGAAGATGGTGTTCCTGTCCATGCTCTTCTCGGGCATGGTCGCCGGGCTGGTGGGCCTGCCCCAGCTGCTCGGGCACTCGCACTACTACGCGCTGGACTTCCCGACCGGGATCGGCTTCATCGGCATCGCCATCGCGCTGCTGGGCCGCAACCACCCGGTCGGCATCGTCTTCGCCGCCCTGTTCTGGTCCTTCCTGAACCAGGCGGCGGGCATCCTGCCCTTCGACGCCATCCCGCAGGAGATCGCGGTCATCGCGCAGGCCACCATCGTGCTCACCGTCGTGGTCGTCTACGAGGTCGTGCACCGTTGGGGCCGGCGCTACCAGCAGCAGCAGATCGGTCGACAGCTCGGCGGAACCGTCGAGACCACGGGTGGCGGTGAGGCGAAGTGAGCCAGGAACTCGACGTGATGGAACCGGTCCGCAGGCCCGCGGCCCGTCCCTCCGGACGCAGCCGGTGGCGCTTCCTGTCCCTGGTGGGCGCGGTGTTCGTGTCCCTCGCGGGGCTGCGGGTCATCACCGGCCAGGACATGCTGACCGACGCCGGAACGATCAACACCACGCTCACCTTCGCGGTGCCCATCGGCCTGGCGGGCCTGGGCGGCCTCTGGTCCGAGCGCGCGGGCATCATCAACATCGGCCTCGAAGGCATGATGATCCTGGGCACCTGGTTCGGGGCCTACTTCGCCTGGACCTTCGACAACCCCTGGATCGGCCTGATGGCGGGCGTCCTGGGCGGCATGGCGGGCGGCCTGCTGCACGCCGTGGCCACCGTGACGTTCGCGGTCGACCACATCGTCTCCGGCGTGGCGATCAACATCCTCGCGCTCGGCGCGATGCGCTACATGTCGATCCTGCTGTACTCGGACGTGCCCGGCGCCGGCGCGGCCCAGTCGCCGAGCACGCCGGGCTTCCCGACACTCGGCCTGCCGTATGTGGGGGACCTGCTCGGCCCGGTGGCGGACCGCGGCTGGTTCCTGGTCAGCGACCTGGCCTCGCTGGTGGTCGGCCTGACCACCCGCATGTCGGCGCTGACGCTCGTGGCGCTCCTGATGATCCCGCTGACCTACGTGGTGCTGTGGCGGACCGCGTTCGGTCTGCGGCTGCGCTCGGTGGGCGAGAACCCCGACGCCTCGGAGTCCCTCGGTGTCCGGGTCTACAGCCTCAAGTACGCCGCGGTCGTGGTGTCCGGCGGGCTGGCGGGCATGGGCGGCGTGTTCCTGGCGCTGGTGGCCTCCAACATCTACCAGGAGGGGCAGACGGGCGGACGCGGGTTCATCGGTCTGGCCGCGATGATCTTCGGCAACTGGCGCCCCGGCGGGGTCGCCATGGGCGCCGGACTGTTCGGCTACACCGACGCGCTGCAGCTCCGCGGCGGCGGCGAGGCCATCCACGCGCTGCTGCTGCTCCTGGCGGCCGTCCTGCTGGCCGTGGCGGTCTGGCAGGTCCGCAAGGACCGCAAGGGGATCGCCATCGCCAGCGTGGTCGCGGGCGTGCTCCTGCTCCTCTGGTACTTCACCACCGACTCGCTGCCGCGCGAGCTGGCGACCTACAGCCCGCACATCACCACGCTGCTGGTGCTGTCACTGGCCTCCCAGCGGCTGCGGCCGCCGGCGGCCATCGGCAAGCAGTGGAGGGCGAGCCGCTCATGACCGACACGGCACCGGAGCCCGGCTCCGTGGACTGGGCCGCGCTGCGCCAGGCGGCCCGGGAGGCCATGGGACACGCCTACGCGCCCTACTCGCGGTTCCCGGTGGGGGCGGCGGCCCTGGTCGACGACGGCCGGACCGTTACCGGCTGCAACGTGGAGAACGCCTCCTACGGTGTGGGGCTGTGCGCCGAGTGCGGACTGGTCAGCGCGCTGCACTCCACCGGCGGCGGCCGACTGACCGCCTTCGCCTGCGTCGACGGCCGGGGCGAGCCCCTGATGCCGTGCGGGCGCTGCCGGCAGCTGCTCTTCGAGCACGGCGGGCCGGACCTGCTGATCGACACCCCCGAAGGGGTCTGGACCCTGGACCGGGTCCTGCCGCAGGCCTTCGGACCGCACAACCTCGCCTGATCCGCACTGGGCGTCCCCCCGGCACCACCGGGGGGACGCCCTTCTCCGTTCAAGAAGGGCACAGGACATGGACGTCATCGAGGTCATCCGCGCCAAGCGCGACGGGGCGGAGCTGACCCCGGAGCAGATCGACTGGGTGATCGGCGCCTACACCCGCGGCGAGGTGGCCGAGGAACAGATGTCGGCGCTGGCCATGGCGATCTACCTGCGGGGCATGAACCGGACCGAGGTCAGCCGCTGGACCCTGGCCATGCTGGCCTCCGGCGACCGGCTCGACTTCTCCGACCTGGGTCGGCCCACCACCGACAAGCACTCCACCGGCGGCGTGGGCGACAAGATCACGCTGCCGCTCACCCCCACCGTCGCCGCCTGCGGGGCCGCCGTGCCGCAGCTCTCGGGGCGCGGGCTCGGCCACACCGGCGGCACGCTGGACAAGCTGGAGTCCATCCCCGGGTGGCGGGCGGAGCTCTCGCCGGAGGAGATGCGCGGGGTACTGGACACCACCGGTGGTGTCATCTGCGCGGCCGGGACCGGGCTGGCCCCCGCCGACCGCAGGCTCTACGCGCTGCGGGACGTCACCGGCACCGTGGAGTCGATCCCGCTGATCGCGGCCTCCATCATGAGCAAGAAGCTCGCCGAGGGCACCGGTTCGCTGGTGCTGGACGTCAAGGTGGGATCGGGCGCGTTCATGAAGGACGTCGCCTCGGCCCGCGAGCTGGCCCGCACGATGGTGGACATCGGCAACGACAACGGGGTGCGCACGGTCGCCCTGCTCACCGAGATGGGCACGCCCCTGGGCCGTGCGGTGGGCAACGCGCTGGAGGTGGCCGAGGCCGTGGAGGTGCTCTCCGGCGGCGGTCCGGCCGACGTCGTGCGGCTGACCGTGGAGCTGGGGCGCGAGATGCTGGCCGCCGCGGGTCTCACCCCCGGCGAGAACGGCGTGAAGGACCCGGCCGAGGCGCTGCGCGACGGCAGCGCTCTGGCGTCCTGGGAGGCCCTGGTGCGGGCGCAGGGCGGTGACCCCGCGGCGCCGCTGCCGCAGGCGGCCGAGCGCCGGGTGGTGCTAGCGCCGGGCTCAGGGACGCTCACCCGGCTGGACGCCTACCAGGTGGGGCTGGCCGCCTGGCGTCTGGGCGCCGGCCGGGCCCGCAAGGAGGACGCGGTGTCCTTCGGCGCCGGGGTGACCCTGCACGCCAAGCCCGGGGAGGAGGTGGCGGCGGGCGAACCGCTGTTCACCCTGCACGCCGACGATCCCGAGCGCTTCGACCGCGCCGCCCAGGCCCTGGAGGGCGCCTTCGACATCGGGGCCGCCGCCTCCTTCGAGGAACGCCCCCTGGTCATCGACCGCGTCGCCTGAGGGCGCGCCGTCACGTGAGGTCGGCCGCTCGCGACAGCCAGCGGCCGGCCTCGACGGCCTCGCGCACGCTCTCGTCCCGGACCCGCTGGATGGCGATCAGTTCGGTGGCGTCCGGTTCGTCCTCGACCCGCGCGCACGCCTCGGCGAGGTGGTCCCCGTAGGCATGGTCGCGTGCGCGGGTGCGCTCGACCTGTTCCCATTCCCGCTGCTTGTGGGCGGCCCGGGACACCGTGTCCCCGTAGGCCCGGATGGTTCGCACGCGCTGCTCGGCGACGTCCATGGCGGCGCGTACCGCCTCGGCCTGGGGTCGGAGGGCCGCTCTGACGGTCTCGGACACCGCGGCGCGGGAGCGCGCCCGCAGTTCCTCCCGCAGTTCGGTCTGCGTGCGGAGGAACCGTGCCAGCCGCCACTCCTGCTCGGCGAGGGCCCGGGCGGCTCCGGCTCCGTCGAAGTGCGCTCCCAGGACCGGTGCCTGTCCGTCCACGTCGCGCCTGACCGAGCGGACGCGTTCGAGCAGCCGTCTCTCTTGCGCGCCGAAGTCCTGGGACACCAGGTAGCGGCCGTGGTAGGCCGCGGGCAGCCGTTGACCGTGGTACCAGCGCGCCAGGCGGCCCGTCCCCACGAGGCCGGCCAGAGCGGCCACGGAGGTGACCGTGACGACCATGCCCGTCGGACCCAGCCAGCCGGACGGGGCGACGAGCCCCGCCGCGGCGATGAGCGACAGCAGGCCGGACACCGGCCCCCGGTCACGCAACACCGCGAACGAGCCCACGGCCAGCAGGACCAGGCTGAGGACCATCAGGGTCGCCAGGACGTGGGCGGTCAGGAAGAGGACGGCCGCGGTGAGGGCGGCGGCGGCCAGAAGCCCGGCCGCCGCGACCGCGACCAGGGAGGGCAGGAGCGGGACCCGCGGTCGGGCGGGCGCGTCGTCCGCGCGCAGGAGCCGGCCGGAGCGTGCGGAGAGGGCGGCGATGCGTCGCGGGCCCAGCGCCGGATCGAAGAACGGGCCGACGGACTCCTCCTGCGCCAAGGTCTCGGACACCGTCGCCGCCTCCCGTCCGTGCCGGGACGCCGGTCGTCCCGTTCCGCCGCGTGAACGTGCAACAGTCTGCCGTGTCGGGTGTCAGGCGCGCGCGGTGACCCGGATCTTCGACTGGCCGTGCGGCCGTTCCTCCCAGTCCCGCATGAACCGGGCGGAGAGCCCGTGCCGCTCCGCGAGGGACAGCAGCGTGCTCGTCCGGTAGTAGAAGTCCTCACGCAGGACGTGGTGCTCCGTGCCCTCGGTGCGGTCGAAGGTGAAGTCGAAGAAGCCGCCGGGGGCCAGGACGCGGCCGACGTGGGCCAGGCACTCGTCGATCACCTCGATCGGCGAGTGGGAGAAGACGCTGTGCGCGTGGACGACGTCGAAGTGGTGCTCGGGCAGGAAGTCGAAGGTCAGGTCGCGGGTGACGGTCAGGTGGGGCAGCTTGTCCTGGAGCCCCCGCGCGACCAGTTCCTTCTTGGCCTCGATCACGATGTCGGGCGAGATGTCGATGCCGTAGTAGCCGCCCGCGTCCAGGTAGGAGATGACTCGCCAGCCGGCCCTCAGATTCCCGCAGCCGATGTCCAGGAGCCGGTGCTCCGGCCGCAGGCCGTGCTCGACGAGGTAGTCGAACTGCATCTTGCCGAGTGCGAGCCACCGCTCCTCGTTCCGGCTGCCCACGGCCGCCTTCGGGTCGCGCGCGATGTCGGAGGCCATCACCGCGCGGTAGTAGGCGACGTGGTCGCGGTGGAGGAACCGCAGGCGAAGGTCGCGTGCCCCGCGCCGGACGTAGGGCAGGATCCGGCCGGGATGGCGCGCCGCCCGCCGGATCCTGTGCCGCCAGGACGCGCGGTTCACACGAAGGGATTCGGCCGTCCTCGTCGTCATGGTGTCCCCCTCGGAGCCGGTGCCGGTGCCCTCACACCGTGTACACGGTTCCGGTTGTAGCAGGTGGGACGCTCTTCGGAACGGACGCCCGGGCCCGCGCGGGTGTCGCGTGGACGCGACGGGCCCGGCTCGACCGAGCCGGGCCCGTGGAGTCGGGGTCAGCCCATCGGCATCATCGGGGGCTGCTCCACGCCCGCGGGGACCATGACGTAGGTCGCGACCGCGACGAGGACGAACAGCAGACCCGTGATCAGCGTCGCCGACGCCGTCCACCGGGCCCAGGTACGGGTTCCCGCGCCGGACAGCACGAGGGAGAGCACCGCGAAGAGGACGGTGATCGCGGCCATCGCGCCGCTGGTGGTGATCTGCGTGTTGAGCTGGGCCACCTGCGCGACGGCGACCTGCTGGTCGCCGATGGAGGCCACGGTGGCGAAGAGTTCGACCAGCCGGCCCGAGAGCATGGTCAGGATGAGCAGGAAGAGCGCGACCAGGCTGAAGGTCTCCGAGGAGAGCGCGCCGCCGGGGCGGGGATCGAGCATGGTCGCGGCCGCGGGCTCCTCCGTTCCGGTCGCGGCCTCTCCGGTCGCGCCCGGCCCCTCCACGGCCGTCTCCTCGACGGCCACCTCCTCCGTGGTGGCCGAGTCAGCCGCGGTGCTCGGCTCGGTGGCGGTCTCCGCGTCCTCGTCGGGCCGTGGTGTGTTGTCAGTGGGACCGTTGTTTTCTGGTGAGGTACTCACGCCGCCAACGTACCCACGACTTCCCGTAAACCCCGCCTAAGAATCGCCTGGTCAGCCGAGGACGGCTCCGTTCTCGCCGCGCGTGACCCGGTCGGCGGCCGCGCGATCGTCCCGCACCGTGGCCGGTGCGCGGGCCAGGTGCGCGTCTGCGAGTCCTGGGGCGTCCGTGCCCTCCGGCCGCATCGGCCGCATCGGCCGGTCCCGCGGCTCCGGGCGGACCGTCGGCTAACCGGCGGCGGGGACGCTCACGAGGGTGATGACGGCGAGGGCGACGAACACCGTGCCCGCCAGCACCGTCGCCGAGGCGCCCCACCGGGCCCAGGCCCGGGTCCGGGCGTTGCCCAGGAACAGCGAGAGCGCGCCGACCAGCACGGCCAGGGCGCTGAGCCCGCCCGCCACGGTGATCTCGGCGTTGAAGAGCGCGACCTCCTCGGCCGTGGCCGTCCCGGCGTCGGTCAGCCCGAACCAGGCGAAGAGCGTGAACAGGCGCGAGTTCACGATGACGGGGCCCAGCAGGAGCAGCCCCAGCCCGCTGAAGCTCTCGGCGGAGAACACGCCGCCCAGGGCGGGCACGGGCGAGACCGGCGTGCCCGAGACGAAGGCGCCGCTCGCGTCCGGGGTGGCGGCGTCGATCGTTCCCGACGCGTCGGACGCGGCGGAGGTGTCGGTCGCTTCGGGAGAAGAGGAAGAGGCGGGGGCCTCACCGGGGGTGCTGGTGTCTTCCTTGGAGGTACTCACCGCGCCAAACTACCGTGCCGCTCTCCCCACCTCCGAGAGGTGCAATCCACTCTCTGTGGCCACATTCGGCCATACCGTGACCACCCAGGCTAAAACAATCACCGATGCTTGTTTTTTGGTGTGTCCGGTGTCACTCTCATCAGCATGACTGCGACACCAGCGCCCCCGCTGCGGGTCGGGAACGCCTCCGGCTTCTACGGAGACCGCCTCGCCGCCGTCCGCGAGATGCTCCAGGGCGGACCGGTCGACGTCCTCACCGGCGACTACCTGGCCGAACTGACCATGGCCATCCTCGGCCGCGACCAGCTCGCCGACCCCTCCCGCGGCTACGCCCGGACCTTCCTGCGCCAGATGGGCGAGTGCCTCGCCTTCGTCATGGAGCGCCGGATCAGAGTGGTCACCAACGCCGGAGGCCTCAACCCCCGCGGGCTCGCCGAACGGCTCACCGAGCTCGCCGAGGGCCTGGGGTTCGATCCCCGCATCGCGTGCGTCACCGGCGACGACCTCCTGCACCGCGCGGAGGAGCTGCACCTGGGATCGCCCCTGACCGCCAACGCCTATCTGGGGGCCTTCGGTATCGCGGCCTGCCTCGACGCCGGCGCCGACATCGTGGTCACCGGACGCGTCACCGACGCCTCCCTGACGGTGGGGCCCGCCATCTCCCACTTCGGCTGGACGGACGCCGACCTGGACGCCCTGGCCGGGGCCACCGTCGCCGGGCACGTCATCGAGTGCGGCGCCCAGGCCACCGGCGGCAACTACGCCCTGGCCGACGACCTGCTGGGCGCCGGACACCGCCTCGACCACCCCGGCTTCCCCCTCGCCGAGATCCACGCCGACGGCACCTCCGTCATCACCAAGCACCCCGGCACCGGCGGCGCGGTCACCACCGGGACCGTCACGGCCCAACTGGTCTACGAGATCGCCGGTCCCCGCTATCCCGGCCCCGACGTCACCGCGCGCCTGGACACCGTCCGCCTCACCCAGGAGGGGCCGGACCGGGTCCGGCTCAGCGGCACGCTCGGGGAGGCGCCACCGCCCGACCTCAAGGTGGGGCTGACCGGCCTCACCGGCTTTCGCAACGAGGTCGAGTTCCTCATCACCGGCCTGGACGCCCGCGTCAAGGCCGACCTCGCCGAGGCCCAGCTGCGCGCGGCCCTGGACCACCGCCGCCCCGGGGAGCTGAGCTTCGAGTTCGCGCCCGCGGAGGACCCGCACGGACCCACCCAGGACGCGGCGACCGCCCGCCTGCGCGTGGTCGCCCGCGACCACGATCCCGCCACCGTCGGCCGCTCCTTCGGCGCCGCCGCGGTCGAACTCGCGCTGGCGAGCTACGCGGGTCTGCACCTCACCGCGCCGCCGCGCGAGGCCCGCCCCGACGGGGTCGCCGTCACCCACGCGCTGGTACCCGCGGCCGAGGTCGAGCACACCGCGGTGCTGCCCGACGGAGACCAGGTCACCGTGCCCCACCCCGCGCGCACCCGGGAGGCCACCGAACTCCCCGAACCGCCGCCGCCCCCGCCCCCCGCCTCAGAGGCGCCCCTGCGCGAGGCTCCCCTGGGCGCGGTCCTGGGCGCCCGCAGCGGCGACAAGGGCGCCGACGCCAACCTGGGCGTGTGGGCGCGCGACGAACGGGCCTGGCCCTGGCTGGTCCACACGCTGACCACCGACCTCCTGCGCGACCTCCTGCCCGAGACCGCCGACCTCAGGATCACCCGCCACCTGCTGCCGAACCTGTACGCCGCCAACTTCTGGATCGAAGGGCTCCTGGCCCCCGGGAGCGCCCGGCGCGAGGGCCCGGACCCCCAGGCCAAGGGGCTGGGGGAGTGGCTGCGCGCCCGCCTCGTCCTGATCCCCGAGGACCTGCTGCCGCCACCTCCGCCCCCCGGACGCGGGGGGCGACGGCCGTGACCGCCCCTTTCACCCCCGACGGAGAGCCGATGCCCGCCCCCGTACTCGCCACGCGCCTGGACACCTCCGCGCCCGCCTACGCCGAGGCCCGGGAGTCCATGCTCGCCCAGCTCGCCGAGATCGAGACCGAGCACGCCAAGGCCCTGGCCGGCGGCGGGGAGCGCTACGTCCAACGCCACCGTGCCCGCGGCGGCCTCCTGGCGCGGGAACGGATCGAACTGCTCCTGGACACGGGCAGCCCCTTCCTCGAACTGTCCCCGCTGGCCGCCTGGGGCAGCGACTTCCAGGTCGGCGCGAGCGTCGTCACGGGCGTCGGGGTCGTCTCCGGTGTCGAGTGCGTCCTCATCGCCAACGACCCCACCGTGCGCGGCGGCTCCAGCAACCCGTGGACCCTGCGCAAGTCGGCCCGGGCCGCCGAGATCGCCGGGGCCAACCGGATGCCGCTCATCAGCCTGGTGGAATCCGGTGGTGCCGACCTGCCCACCCAGAAGGAGATCTTCGTCCCCGGCGGACGCACCTTCCGCGACCTGACCCGGCTCTCCGCCGCCGGGGTGCCCACCATCGCCCTCGTCTTCGGCAACTCCACCGCCGGGGGCGCCTACATCCCCGGCATGAGCGACCACGTGGTCATGGTGCGGGACCGCTCCAAGGTGTTCCTGGGCGGCCCGCCGCTGGTCCGGGCGGCCACCGGCGAGGACAGCGACGACGAGTCCCTGGGCGGGGCGCGCATGCACGCCGAGGTGTCCGGGCTCGCCGACCACCTGGCCGAGGACGAACACGACGCCCTGCGCATCGGGCGCCGGATCGTCGCCCGCCTGAACCACCGAAGACCCGCGGCCGTCGCCCACCACCCTCAGACGCCTTCGGCGCGGCACCACCCGCTCCGGCCCGCCGGATCCGCGCCCGAACCCCTCCACCCCGCCGAGGAGCTCCTGGGAGTGATGCCGCCCGACCTGCGGGTGCCGGTCGACCCGCGCGAGGTCATCGCGCGCATCGTCGACGGCTCGCGGTTCGACGAGTTCAAGCCCTCCTACGGCGGCGGCCTCGTCACCGGCTGGGCCGATCTGCACGGCTACCCCGTGGGCATCCTGGCCAACGACCACGGCGTGCTGTTCAGCGCCGAGGCGCACAAGGCCGCCCAGTTCATCCAGCTCGCCAACCGCGCCGACACCCCGCTGGTCTTCCTGCACAACACCACCGGCTACATGGTCGGCCGCGAGTACGAGCAGGGCGGCATCATCAAGCACGGCGCGATGATGATCAACGCCGTCTCCAACAGCACCGTCCCGCACTTCTCGGTGCTCATCGGCGCCTCCTACGGCGCCGGCCACTACGGCATGTGCGGGCGTGCCTACGACCCCCGCTTCCTGTTCGCCTGGCCCAGCGCCCGCTCGGCCGTCATGGGGCCGCGCCAGCTCGCCGAGGTCCTGTCGATCGTCGCCCGCCAGTCCGCGGCACGCAAGGGCGAGCCCTTCGACGAGGACCAGGACGCGGCCCTGCGCGAGATGGTCGAACGGCAGATCGAGGCCGAGTCGCTGCCCCTGTTCCTGTCCGGCCGGGTCTACGACGACGGCGTCATCGACCCCCGCGACACCCGCACCGTCCTGGGCCTGTGCCTGTCCTTCGCCCACAACGCACCCGTGACCGGCACCGACCGCTTCGGCGTCTTCCGTATGTGAGGCCAGAGTGAACGACCTACCCGGGCCCGTGCCCGCCACCGCCCCCGTCACCACACTGCTCGTCGCCAACCGCGGGGAGATCGCCCGCCGCATCCTGAGCACGTGCCGCGCCCTGGGCATCGCCACCGTCGCCGTCCACGCCGACACCCCCGAGGAGGCCGCCGCCGCGCACGTGGCCGAGGCCGACACCGCCGTCCGCCTGCCCGTCCCCGCGGGCCGGGGGCCGGTCGCCGCCTACCTGGACCCCGACGCCCTGGTCGCGGCGGCCCGCACGGCCGGCGCCGATGCCGTCCACCCCGGGTACGGGTTCCTGTCCGAGAGCCCCGATCTCGCCCGCGCCGTCACCGCGGCCGGACTGACGTGGGTGGGGCCCGCGGCCGAGGCCATCGAGCGGATGGGCGCCAAGACCCGGGCCAAGGACGTCGCCCGCGCGGCCGGGGTGCCCGTCGCCGCCGCACTGGACCCCGACGACGTGCGCACCGAGCACCTGCCGGTCCTGGTCAAGGCGGTCTCGGGGGGTGGCGGACGCGGTATGCGCGTGGTCCGCGACCTCGCAGACCTGCCCGCGGAGGCCGCCGCCGCCCGCACCGAGGCCGCCTCGGCCTTCGGCGACCCCGCCGTGTTCTGCGAGCCCTACGTCGAACGCGGGCGCCACGTCGAGGTCCAGGTCCTGGCCGACGCCCACGGCACGGTCTGGGCCCTGGGCGAGCGCGACTGCTCCGTGCAGCGCCGCCACCAGAAGGTGATCGAGGAGACCCCGGCCCCCGGCCTGTCCGAGGATGTGCGCGCGCGCCTGCACGAGGCCGCCCGCCGGCTGGCCCGCGCCATCGGCTACACCGGGGCCGGGACGGCCGAGTTCCTCGTGCCCGTGGGAGAGGGCACCGACCCCCTGGGCGCGCCCGTCTTCCTGGAGATGAACACCCGCCTGCAGGTCGAGCACCCCGTCACCGAGTGCGTCACCGGCCTGGACCTGGTCGAGTGGCAGATCCGGATCGCCGAGGGCGAGCCCCTGCCCCCGGGCGGACCGCCCGCTCCGCGCGGCCACGCCGTCGAGGCGCGCCTGTACGCCGAGGACCCCCTCGACGGCTGGCGTCCACGCACCGGCACCCTGTACACCTTCGACGTGCCCGCCACCGTCCGTCGCGCCCCGCTCACCCGGCCCGGAGTGCGCCTGGACAGCGGCGTCGAACCCGGCGACACCGTCGGTACCGACTTCGACCCGCTCCTCGCCAAGGTCGTCGCCCTCGGCCGGGACCGCCGCGACGCCGTACGCCGTCTGACCGCCGCGCTGGCCTCCGCCCGCGTTCACGGTGTGGGTACCAACCGCGACCTGCTGGTGCGGGCCCTGCGCCACCCCGCGTTCGCCGACGCGCACACCGATCCCGCCCGGCTGCACACCGGGCACCTGACCGGCGACCGGCTCACCGCCCTCGCCCAGCCGCTGGCCGACCCCGCGACCCGGAGCCTGGCCGCGCTCGCGGCCACCCTCGCCGAGGCCGAGGAGAGCCGCACCGGCGCCACCGTCCCCGCGGGCGTGCCCGCCGGCTGGCGCAACCTGCCGTCCCAGCCGCACACGCGCCGGTACACCGCCGCCGGTACGGGCGGCGGAGCCCCGTCCACCGGACACGGGGCTGAGCGGGCACCGGACGCGGGCCCAGGGGCCGGCGCGGGGGGTGGGACCGACGGGAGCCGCGTGAGCTCGGCGTACCGCAGCGTGCGCGGGTCCTACGTCCCCGACCTGCCGGGCGTGCGCGTGCTCGCGGCCGCCCCCGGCCGCGTGGTGCTGGAGGCCGACGGCCTGCGCCGCACCTTCACCGTCCACCGCGCCGGCGGCGAGGTGTTCGTCGACTCGCCCCTGGGCTCGGTCACCCTGACCCCCGTCGACCCGCTTCCGGTCCCCGAGCCCGCCGTCACCCCCGGAGCCCTGCCCGCGCCCATGCCCGGCACCGTCACGGCCGTGGACGTGTCCGTGGGGGAGAAGGTGCGCGAGGGCCAGACGCTCCTGCGCCTGGAGGCCATGAAGATGGAGCACCGCGTCACCGCGCCCGCGGCCGGCGCCGTCCGGGAGCTCCCGGTCGCGCCGGGGCAGAGAGTGCCCGCCGGAGCGCTCCTCGCCGTCCTCGACCACGCCGTCCTCGACCACGAAGGGCCGACCCCGTGACCGCTGCCATGACCTTCAACGAACCGGCCGAACGCGTCGAGCTGCGCTCGGCCGTCGCCGCCCTGGCCGCCGAGTACGGCTCCGACTACTACAGAGCCAGGGCCCGGGAGGGCGCCTACCTCACCGACCTGTGGCGGGCGGCGGGCGCCCTGGGCTACCTGGGCGTGAACCTCCCCGAGGAGTACGGCGGCGGAGGCGGCGGCATCGGCGACCTGGCCGCCGTCCTGGAGGAGCTCAGCGCCGCCGGGTGCCCCACCCTGATGATGGTCGTCTCACCGGCCATCTGCGGCACCGTGCTGTCCCGGTTCGGCACCGACGACCAGCGCGGGCGCTGGCTGCCCGGCCTGGCCACCGGTGAGACCATCATGGCCTTCGCCATCACCGAGGCCGACGCCGGATCCAACGCCCACAACATCACCACCACGGCCCGACGGGACGGCGACGGGTGGGTGCTCAACGGGCGCAAGACCTTCATCTCCGGTGTGGACGTCGCCGACGCCGTCCTGGTCGTGGGCCGCGTCCAGGACGAGTCCACCGGCCGGCTCAGCGCGGCGCTGTTCACCGTCCCCACCGGCACCCCCGGTTTCGAGGCCCGGCCCATCGAGATGGACCTGGTCAGCCCCGACCACCAGTTCCAGCTGTTCCTGGACGACGTCCGCCTTCCGGGCGACGCCCTGGTCGGCGATCCCGACGCGGGACTGCTCCAGCTCTTCGCCGGACTCAACCCCGAACGCATCATGGCCGCCTCCCTGGCCACCGGCTCGGCCCGCCACGCCCTGGACCTCGCGGTGGCCTACGCCAAGGACCGCAGGGTGTGGCGCGACACGCCCATCGGCGCCCACCAGGGCCTGGCCCACCCCCTCGCCCAGGTGAAGATCGAACTGGAGCAGGCCCGGTTGATGACCCAGCACGCGGCTCTCCGCTACGATTCCGGCGACGACGCGGGGGCGGGCGAGGCGGCCAACATGGCCAAGTACGCCGCGGCCGAGGCGTGCGTGCGCTCGGTCGACCAGGCCGTCCAGACCCTCGGGGGCAACGGCCTGGCCAGTGAGTACGGGCTCGGCGCGGCGATCGCCGCCGCGCGCCTGGCGCGCATCGCCCCGGTCAGCCGGGAGATGGTGCTCAACTACGTGGCCCAGCAGTCCCTCGGCCTGCCCAAGTCGTACTGAGGCGAGGACGGGAAGGGGCGCCGACGTGGACGCCGGTCGCGAACCACAGCAGGAACGCAGCAGGGCCACCCGCGCCCGGCTGCTCGACGCGGCCGTACGAGTGCTGGCCGAGCGCGGAGCGGCCGGTGCCACCGTGGGTGCGGTCGCCGAGGAGGCCGGGGTGTCCCGTGGCGCCGCCCAGCACCACTTCCCCACCCGTGAGGACCTGTCCCTGGCGGCCCTGCGGCACATGCTGGACCGGCGCGGCGAGGAGCTCAGGCGCGGGGTGGCCGCCGTCCCTGAGGGGGCGGGGCGCACCGAGGCCGTCGTGCGGATGGTCGTGGACGCCTTCAGCGGCGTGGACTTCCGCGCCGCCCTCCAGCTGTGGGCGGCCGCCGCCAGCGATCCGGTCCTGCGCGAGCGCGTCACGCCACTGGAGGAGCGGATGGGTCGGGAGGTGCACCGGGCCGCCGTGGACCTGCTCGGCGCCGACGAGTCGGTCCCCGGGGTGCGCGAGACCGTGCAGGCCACCCTGGACCTCGCCCGCGGCCTCGGGCTGGCCAACCTGCTCACCGACGACGGCCCCCGGCGGGCCCGGATCGTGCGCCAGTGGGCACTGACCCTGGACGGCGTCCTGGCCCGGCCCCCGGGCGGATCCTGATGCGCCGACGACGACCTGCACCGATACGAGCCGACCGGCCACCGCGAGTCGTCGCGGTCGGCCGGTTGTCTATCATCGCAAAGGCGGGGCAAAAACCGCGGTGACGGTGTGTTCGACGGACGGCGCGGACGGGGCGGTGTGACGGTGAGTGCGGACACGGGCAGGGACCTGCCCGGCCTGGCCAGGAGGACGACGGACGCGTTCGAGGAGAGCGCCACGCGACGCAGGGACCGCGACGCGCTGATGGACGACGCGTTCGCGGCGCTCTTCGAGCTGTACCGGGCGACCACGCGCGCCGAACGCGAGTCCCCGGCCGGGCAGAACCTCAACGCCGCGCTCGCCCGGCTCCTGGTGTCGGGTAACAACCCCGACCGGCTGGGCCTGTACGTGGTGCGCACCCAGACCGCGGCCGAGAACGGTCGGCACGAGGGCTACCGGCCCGCCTGCTGGCGGCGGTCCATGCTCCAGATCCTGGGCGAGGAGTTCGTCCCCTGGGAGACCTTCCTGCGCCCGGGCGACCTGGAGGCCCTGCCCCGGATCGACGACGCCCTGGTGGCGGTCGCGGCCGAGGCGAGCCCGGTCAGCGGCGAGGAGGTGCCCGCCTGGGTGCCGGAGTCGCACTGGTGGTGGTGGGAGCCCGCGCGCCAGCGCGGCGAGGCCGCCCCCGACCGCGCCGACAGCGGCCCCCTGGACACCGTGGCGGGCGAGTAGCCGCCCCGGGCGGACCACCGGCGCCCGAGCGCGGTGCGGACGGGTCGGCGGACACCGGACCCGCCCCGCGCCGTGCCCGGAGGCGGCCGGCGACCGGGCCGTGCCGACGCCTCCTCTCACCGATCGCCCTCCGCGGAACCCGAACGGCGGGCGATCAGCGACCGGTACCAGTCGAAGGAGTCCTTGGGGCGGCGCCGCTGGGTCGCGTGGTCGACGTGGACCAGGCCGAAGCGCTGGTGGTAGCCCTCCGCCCACTCGAAGTTGTCGGTGAGCGTCCACACGAAGTACCCGCGCACGTCCGCCCCGCGCTCACGCGCCCGGTCCATGGCCTGCACGTGCCCGGCCAGGTAGGCGATCCGCTCCGGGTCGGCCACGCCGCCGCCCGCGTCGACCTCGTCCGGCTGCGAGCAGCCGTTCTCGGTCACGTACATCGGTACGAGCGCGTCGCCGTAGCGGTCGCCGAGCAGGAGCAGCAGGCGCTCCAGGCCGTCGGGTACCACCGGCCACCCGAACGCCGTCGTGGGCACCCCGGTGATCTCGGCGAAGTCGAACGGCAGCGCCGACCCGTGCGGGGGAGCGGCGATGAGCGTGGGGTTGTAGTAGTTGACGCCCAGCCCGTCCGCACTGCCCGCGATCGTCGCCAGGTCCCCCTCGCGCACGGCGTCGATCCCGTCCGCGCCGAACGCGCCCAGGTCCGGGTAGGCGCCGGTGAGGACGGGATCGGTGAACAGGCGGTTGTGCAGGGCGTCGTAGGCGCGGGCCGCCGCCGCGTCGGCCTCGCTGCCGGTGGCCGGGCCCACGGGGGAGTAGTTGTTGGTGAGCAGCACCTCCAGCCCGCGTGAGCGCAGTGCTCCGGCGGCCAGTCCGTGCGCGAGGAGCTGGTGGTGGGCCACCGTCAGCACGTCCGGCACGTCCAGCGCCCTGCCGGGTGCGTGGACGCCGAACGCGTGCCCGTAGGCCATGTGCACGACCGGCTCGTTCAGCGTGATCCACCGGCGTACCCGGTCGCCCAGGCGGTCGGCGACCGCGGCGGCGTAGTCGGCGAAGGCCTGGGCGGTTCCGCGCGCGGACCACCCGCCCGCCTCCTCCAGCGCCTGCGGCAGGTCCCAGTGGAACAGGGTCGGCACCGGCTCGATACCCCGTTCCGCCAGGGCGTCCACCAGGCGGTCGTAGAAGTCCAGGCCCGCCTTGTTGACCGCGCCGCGCCCCTGCGGCACCACCCGCGGCCAGGAGACCGAGAACCGGTAGGCGTTCACCCCCAAGCGGTCGAGCAGGTCCACGTCCTCGGCCCAGCGGTGGTAGTGGTCGCAGGCGGTGGCGGGGCTGTGGCCGTCGCGGACGGCGCCCGGCCGCGCGCTGAAGACGTCCCACACGGACGGGGCGCGCCCGTCCTCGGCCAGGGCCCCCTCGACCTGGAACGCGGACGAGGCCACTCCCCACAGGAACGGTGACGGCACGGTCGACTCCTTCTCCTCGTTCGGGGTCACGCGACCCCCCGGATCTTCCAGACCAGCGCGGCCCCGAGCAGGGTGACCACGCCGCAGGCGGTGTACAGCACCGGGTAGCCGCCCAGGTACACCACGATCGGTCCGGCCAGGGCCGGGGCGATCACCTGTGGTCCGGCGCTGGCGATGTTGACGATCCCCAGGTCCTTGGCCCGGCCCAGGGCGGTCGGGAGTACTTCGGTGACCAGGGCGTTGTCCACGGAGAGGTAGACGCCGAAGCCCATCCCCAGCACCACGGCGCACACCAGGCTCATCGTCCAGGTGGGGGCGAGGGCCAGCAGGAAGGCGGGCACGGCCATGACCACCCCGGACAGGCACACCAGGGCCCGGCGGCGCCCGAGGCGGTCCGACACGGCCCCCGCCACCACGGTGGTGGCGACGACCGCCGCCGTGTAGACGAGGATCAGCACCAGCAGCCCGTCGGCCGCCGACGAACCCGGGAACAGGTCCTCGTAGCCCACGCCGTCGCGCAGGAAGTACAGCAGGTACAGCACGAACATGGCGTTGCCCGTCTGCATGAGGAAGCGGGTCAGCCAGGCCCAGCCGAAGTCGGGATGGCGGCGCGGTGACACCCAGAACCCGCGGGTGAACTCGCGCCACGGGGGGCGGGCCCCGTGCGGCAGCGGTGGGTCGGGGGACAGCAGGGCGAAGGGCAGCGCGCACGCTGCGGTCAGGACGCCGATCAGCGTGTACCCCGGCGCGATCCCGGTGGTCACGACGGTGACCAGCAGGACCGCGGCCACCACGCCCGCCGACTGGGGGATGCCGATCCACCCCGAGACGGCGCCGCGCTGGCGGACCGGTACGTGGTCGGGGACGGCGGCGAGCAGGGTCGCGTTCAGGCAGGACAGTGCGGTCTGGACGAGCGACCAGCCCACCATCACACCGGCGACGGTGTCCTGGCGGCCCAGGACCACCAGGCCGATCCCGCCGAGGACGGCCCCCGCCACCACCCAGGGGCGGCGGCGCCCGAAGCGCCCGGTGGTGCGGTCCGAGAGCGCCCCGGCCAGGGGCGTGGCGACCATGGCCAGAGCGGCGCCCACTCCGGTCACCCAGGCCAGAGCCGTCTCCTTGGCCTCGGGGGCGGCCAGGCCGATCTGCTCGGGCAGCAGGACCTGGAGGGGGCCGAAGAAGGCCATCCACATGCCGAGGTTGGCCAGGCTGAGGCCGGCCACCCACAAGGCGCGGACGGGACGTCGGGGTTCGGCGAGCGCGGCGACGGGGGCGGGGCCGGGCGTGGGGGGTTCGGGCGTGGGCTGGGGCGCGGGGGGCGTGCGCACGTGTGACCTGCCTAACGTGAATTTGCTTCATGTTAGGCAGTGGGGGCGGCGAGCGGAAGGCCTGGACGCGCGCGAACGCGGAGAGCGCTCCGGCGCAGCGGTCGACTTCGGCTCGCGGGTTCCCGGTGCCCGCGCTCGGGGCCGTACCCGCGTGACGCGTGAAGGGAGGTGCCATCGCCAACCGGATCATCGTCACCTGGCGCGACGAACCCCAGGAATCGGAGCACGGCGGTGCCCCGGAGCCGGAGGGCCCGGCCGGGACACTCGACCAGGCCCGCATCTTCCGCGAGTTCCAGCGCGACGACCGGGCCGCGCTGCGCCACGTGCGCTCAGCGCTGCGCAGACACGGAGACCACGCTCGGACGGTGGACGCGGCCCTGGCACCGGCGCTCCTGGACGAGCCCGGTCAGGTCGCGGACACCGCCGCGCCCTCGCCCTGGCGGGCGTGCTCGGCGCCCAGGGCGATGGGCGCGCCCAGCCACTCGTCGCGCAGGCCGAAGGCGTCCGCCAGCGTGACCGCGTAGGGGCGCAGGCCCCGGCACAGGTCGTTGACCGCCTGGGTCACCGCCTTGGCCCGGGACGTCGACAGGCGCTCGTGCTCCAGGAACCACGCGCGGTTCTCCTCCGCGACGGAGAGCACGTACAGGTCGCACAGGCGGTTGAGCAGCTTGGCCGTGGACTGGTCGCCGCAGCGGTCGATCCCCGCCACGAACGCCTCCAGCACCACGCGGTCCATGTGCGCGCGCCCGGCGGTGAGCACGTGGTCCTGGGCCCGGTTGAACACGTCGAAGGCGTCGCTGCCGTCCTTGCGGGCCCGGCGCAGGCGTCCGGCGAGCCCTTCGATGACGTGCTGCTCCCGGTCCTCCAACAGCTCCAGCTGCCAGCCGCGGTTGTACAGGCTCGTCTCGGTGCCGCGGCCCGGAGCGGCGGCCACCAGCCGTTCGATGAGGGGGGTCGCGGCGGTGCGCTCGATGACCGCCTCCACGAACCGGCCGGCGACGAACTTGACCAGTCCGAGCTGGTCGAGGTCGCCGAAGTAGTCCTGGAAGTTGGTCAGCAGGCCCTTGGTGAGCTGCTGGAGCAGGACGGTGTTGTCGCCCTCGAACGTGGTGAAGATGTCGGAGTCGGCCTTGAGCTGCGGGATGCGGTTCTCGGCCAGGTATCCGGCACCGCCGCAGGCCTCGCGGCAGGTCTGGATGGTGTCGGTGGCGTGCCAGGTCGCGATCGCCTTCAGCCCGGCCGCGCGCGACTCCAGCTCGCGCTGGGCGTACTCGTCGCGCTCGCCGCGCTCCTGGGCCCCGTAGAGCTCGTGCAGCCGGGTGACCAGCTCCTCCTGGGCGAAGTGCAGCCCGTAGGTGCGCGCCAGCGCGGGCAGCAGCTTGCGCTGGTGGGCGAGGTAGTCCAGGATCCGCACCTCCTCGGACCGGCCGTCGGCGGCGGGGCGGGCGAACTGGCGGCGGGTGTCGGCGTAGCGCACCGCGATCGCCAGAGCGGCCTTGGTGGCGGTGCCCGCGCCCCCGGCCACGCTGATCCGGCCGCGGATCAGGGTTCCGAGCATCGTGAAGAAGCGGCGGTTCTGGTTCTCGATGGGGCTGGTGTAGGTGCCGTCGGCGGCCACGTCCCCGTACCGGTTGAGCAGGTTCGTGCGCGGGACCCGGACCCGGTCGAACCACAGACGGCCGTTGTCCACGCCGTTGAGCCCGGCCTTGGCGCCGCAGTCCTCGATCCGCACGCCCGGCATCGGGCGGCCCTCGGCGTCGCGGACGGGGACCATCAGGGCGTGGACACCGTGCTCGGCGCCGTCGGTGTTCAGCTGGGCGAAGACCACCGCCATCCGACCGTCCCTGGCGGCGTTGCCGATGTAGTCCTTGCGCGCCGACTCGTCGGGCGTGTGGACCACGAACTCCTCGGTGGCGGGATCGTAGGTGGCGGTGGTGCGCAGGTGCTGCACGTCCGATCCGTGGCCGGTCTCGGTCATCGCGAAGCAGCCGGGCAGGTCCACCGACATCACGCCGGGCAGGTACTCGGCGTGGTGCGGCTCGGTGCCCAGGGCGCGGATGGCGCCGCCGAACAGCCCCCACTGCACGCCCACCTTCACCATGAGTGACAAGTCGCACACGAGCATCTCGAACGCGACGACCGAGGCGCCGATGTCGTCGGACCCGCCCACGGACTCGGGGAACCCGTAGCCGGGTACCTCGGTCCCGGCCAGGGCCTTGAGCTGGGTCAGCACGCGCGCGCGGTGGTCGTCCACCGACAGCCCGGAGACGGGGGCGAACTCGTCGCCGCGCAGCAGGTCGCGGGCGCGCTCGCGCACTCGTGCCCAGCGCCCGTCCAGCAGACCGCGCAGTTCGGCCTCGTCCACCTTCAGTGCCTGATCGGTCATGGTCTCCCCCTGCGATTCGACGCGGCTCCCACGTGCCTACCACTCCCCGGTCCTCGCGGAGAGCGGGAACACGCCCGGGCCGCGGGTACGAGTCACACGATAGGCGTGCGGCGGGGGCCGGACCACGGGGGCCCGGGCACCGCGCGCCGGGACCGGCCGCCGGGGCGCCGTCCGCCGCGCCGGGGCGGGCGCACGCACCCGACGGAGCGGGCGGCCTGCTCACCCGGGCGGCACGGGGCGGCGGTCTCAGACGGCGACGGCGGCGGTGTCGCCGAGGCTGCGCAGCAGGCCGTCCAGGGACAGGCCCAGGGCGTCGGCGATCGCCGCGACGGTGAAGAAGGCGGGGGTCGGGATGCGGCCGCCCTCGATCTTGCGCAGGGTCTCGACCGAGATGCCGGCCTGGTGGGCGACGTCGACCATCGTGCGTCGGCCCCTGGCCTCGCGGAGCAGCCGCCCCAGCAGCCGGCCGCGGGCGATCTGCTCGGGGGTCAGCGGTTCTCGAACCATGCGACGAGTCTATCCACGCATTTCTATACCGGTAGCCCCGAAAAACTCGCCGGGGGTAGCCTTTCCGCGCGCGTCGAAGGCCCGCACCGCACGTCGAAGGCCCGCACCCCGTGGTGCTCCATGACGCCCCGGGTGGAGGGATCGGACCTCTCCCAGTGCGTCAGGACCGGCGCCGACCGCTCACACCAGTCCGGGAACGGCCAGCTCCAGGGTGCCGCGCTCGGCGTCGAGCTCGGCGGGCACGCCCAGGGGCACCGTCAGCTGGGCCGGGCAGTGCCCGAACTCCAGACCCCACAGCACCGGTACGCCCAGCGGCTCCAGGCGTTCGCGCATCAGGTCGGCGATCACACCGAGGTCGGGCGGGCAGTCCGTCCACGTGCCCAGCACGACCCCGGCCACCCCGTCCATCCACCCGGTGCGCAGCAGGTGCGTGAGCATCCGGTCGATCCGGGCGACGTCCTCGCCGATGTCCTCCAGGATCAGCAGTCCGTGGTCGGCCGACAGGCGGCTGTGCGGGGTGGCCAGGCCGTCGTTGAGCAGGCTGAGGTTCCCGCCGAAGGTCACGCCGCGGGCCCGCCCGGGCACCAGGGCGTGCGCGCCCGGCGACGTCAGTACCATGCGCTGGTCGGGGGCGAAGAGCGTCGTGTGCAGCTCGTGCTGGGCCTGCGGGTCGCCCACGAAGTAGCGCGTGCCCACGACGGGGCCGTGGACCGTTCCCACGCCCAGTTCCACGGCGAAGGCCTCGTGCAGCGCGGTGACGTCGCTGAACCCGACCAGCGCCTTGGGCTCGGCCCGCCGCATCGCGTCGAAGTCCAACAGGTCCAGGGTCCGGTGCGCCCCGTCGCCGCCCCGGACGCAGAACACCGCGGCCACGTCCGGATCGCACCAGGCCGACTGGAGGTCGGCGGCGCGCACGGCGTCCTCACCCGCCAGGTAGGGCAGGCGGGCATGCCGCTCGCGTACGTGCGGTGCCGGCTCGACGCGCAGGCCCCACTCGCGCAGCACCGCGACCGAGGCGTCCAGCTGGGCGGCCGGGACCGGACTGCAGGGCGTGACCAGCCGGACCCGGTCGCCGGCGCGCAGCCGCGGCGGCCGCGTCAGCGCGGGCACCCCGCGCGCGTGCACCGTTCTGCCGGCCGGAGCCCCCCGCACGCCGTAGACCCCGGTCGCGGCCCGCCGCCCGCCACCACCCTCAACGGACGCCTCCGGCGCAGCTCCACCCACTCGTCGTCCCCCATCGTCGGCTCATCGGTTCACTCGTTCGGACGCCGCCCGCACCCGAATCGTTCCGGGGGCGGGCGGGCCCGGTCAGGCTCGCAGGAACGTGTCCAGCACGCGCACCCCGAACCTGAGACCGTCCAGCGGAACCCGTTCGTCCACGCCGTGCAGCAGCCCCGTGTAGTCCAGCCCCTCGGGCTGGCTCATCGGGGAGAAGCCGTAGCAGTCGATGCCCAACCGCGCGAAGACCTTGGCGTCGGTGCCGCCCGCCAGACACACCGGTACCACCTGGGCCTCGGGGTCGTGCGCGCGCAGGGCGGCGCCGATCGCGGCGAACGCCGGGCCGTCGACGGGCGCCGCCACCGTCGGAGACCGGTGCGCGTACTCCCAGTCCACGCGGTCGCCGGTCAGTGCGTCCATGGCGGACTCGAAGGCCGCCTCGGCGCCCGGCAGCACGCGTCCGTCCACCGCCGCGGTCGCCTCGCCGGGCACCACGTTCAGCTTGTACCCCGCCGAGAGCATGGTGGGGGTGGCGCTGTTGCGCACCGCGGGGGCGATCAGCGGCGCCGCCTCGCCCAACCGGGCGACCAGGGAGTCGACGGCCTCGTCCGTGGCGGTGTCGCCGGGCGCGCGCTCCACCCCCAGCGCCTTGGCGACCGCGTCGATCGCTTCGAGGGTCACCGGCGTCAGGTGGGACGGCCACGTGTGCCGGTCGATCCGGGCGACCGCCGCCGCGAGCGCGCCCACGGCGTTGTCGCGCGGGGGCCGGGACCCGTGCCCGGCCGTGCCACGGGCACGCAGGGTCAGCCAGGCGCTGCCGCGCTCGGCGGCGCCCACGGGGTAGAGCCGGACCGGGCGGCCGTCGGTGCCGCGCGCGTGCACGGTCTCCCCGCCGCCCTCGCCGATCCCCACGGAACAGCCCTCGAACAGGTCGGCGTGCTCGCGCGCCAGCCAGTCGGCTCCGTAGGCGGCGCTGTCCTCCTCGTCGGCCACGAACGCCAGGACGAGGTCGCGGCGCGGCCTGAGACCGCGGCGGGCCCAGTGGCGTACCACGGCGGAGACCATCGCGACCGTGTTCTTCATGTCCACCGTGCCGCGACCCCACAGCGCGGGGACGCCCGTGACGGGGCAGTCGGCGATCTCACCCGCGAAGGGCGGCAGAGTCCAGTCGCCGGCGTCGGCCGGGACCACGTCCAGGTGGCCGTGCACGAGCAGGGCCGGGGCGGACGGATCGGTGCCGGGCACACGCACGACCACGTTCGCGCGGCGCGGGGCCGACTCCAGGACCAGCGGTTCGAGCCCGGCCTCGCCGAGTGCCGCCGCCGTGTACTCGGCGGCGGCCCGCTCATCGCCCTGTCCGCCGCCGCGGTTGGTGGAGTCCCGGCGCACGAGATCGCGGGCCAGGAGGATCGCGTCCTCCCCGGCCTCGTCGAGACCGGCCTCGGGGGACGTCACGGTGTGGACCACGTGAGCGGCCTCGCTCTCCGGTGGATGGGTGCCAGCAGCGGGAGAGGGTCCCCCGGTCCAGTCTTACCCGTAGTGCGCTTCCATTGCCTGGGAAACGAGAGTAGTCACCGTCTTGAAGCAGCGGATCATCTCGTAGGCGTCGGGCGAGGTGTAGCGGACGCGCCGCGCTCCCACGCGGGTCACACCCGGCACCAGCGCGGCGGCCTGGGCGAGGTGGGCGGCGTCGACCTCCACCTCCACCGCCCGCGCACGCGGCTCGTCGGGGTCCAGCCGCCCGGCCAGGAGCATGGCGGCGCGCGCCCCGGCCCTGATGTCCTCCGCCGTGCGCGCGGGCGGACGGCAGCGCGCGGCGTAGCGGCTCACGTGGTCCTTGACCGCGACGGTCCGCGCGAAGGGGGCGTATCCGGCGGCGTCCTCACAGGTCAGGTCGTCGCCGGTGACGAGGATGACGGGGGTGCCGTACTCCGCGACCACCGCGGCGTTCAGCCGGCCCTCGCTCGCGGGCTCTCCGTCCAGCCACACGCCGGTGATGGCGTTGGGCAGGTAGGTGTGGGCGAGCACGCCCTCGTCGCCGGCGCCGCAGTGGTAGCCGAGGAACACCACCCCGTCGCAGTCGCCCGCCTGAACGCCCTCGACCATGGACAGGTCCTTGTGGCGCCCGGTGACCATGGTCGCGTCCTGGTGCAGGTCCTCCAGGAGGAGGTTGCGCATGGTCGAGTGGGCCTCGTTGACCAGTACCTCCTCGGCCCCGCCCTCGAACAGGCCCGCCACGGCCGCGTTCACGTCGCCGGTGAACATCGTGCGGCAGCGCCGCCACTGCTCGGTGCCCGGCTCGACGTCGGCGGGCCACGTGACGCCCGTGGCCCCCTCCATGTCGGCGGAGATGAGGATCCTCATCCGGCGACACTAGGCCATCCCGTGCGCGCGGTCACCCTGCCGCCCGGCGCCCCGCCCCCGCGGTGGTCCGCGGTGCGGGGGCGGGGCCCGGTGTCACGGCAGGGTGAGGATCTCCGCGCCGGAGTCGGTGATGACCAGGGTGTGCTCGAACTGCGCGGTCCAGCGGCGGTCGGCGGTGACGGCGGTCCAGCCGTCGTCCCACATGTCGTACTCCACCGCGCCGAGGGTGATCATCGGCTCGATGGTGAAGGTCATCCCCGGCTCCATGACGGTGTCCGCGCGCGGGTCGTCGTAGTGGGGGATGACCAGGCCGGAGTGGAACTCCGGGCCCACGCCGTGGCCGGTGAAGTCGCGCACCACGCCGTAGCCGAACCGCCGGGCGTAGGACTCGATGACCCGGCCGATCACGTTGATCTGCCGCCCCGGACGGCAGGCCTTGATCGCGCGCATCGTCGCCTCGTGGGTGCGCTCGACCAGGAGCCGGTGCTCCTCGGTGACGTTCCCGGCCAGGAACGTGGCGTTGGTGTCGCCGTGCACCCCGTCCTTGTAGGCGGTGATGTCGATGTTGACGATGTCGCCGTCGGAGATGACGGTGTCGTCGGGGATGCCGTGGCAGATGACCTCGTTGAGCGAGGAGCACAGCGACTTCGGGTAGCCCTTGTACCCCAGCGTGCTGGGGTAGGCCCCGTGGTCGAGCAGGAACTCGTGGCCGATCCGGTCCAGCTCGTCGGTGGTCACGCCGGGCTCGACGTTCTTGCCGACCTCCTGCAGCGCCCGTGCGGCGATCTGCGAGGTGGCCCTGAGCTTCTCGATGGTCTCCGGGGTCTGCACGTCGCCCAGGACACCCTCCACGGGGTACTTCTGACCGACGTACTCGGGCCGGACGATGTGGGAGGGAACCGAGCGTTGGGGCGATATGCGCCCAGGAACCAGCGGAGTAGTCATGAGATCCGATTGTAGTTCGTGGGTACCCCCGGACGGTCTCGTCAAGTGCCCGCTCCACAGGGGTGTGAGGGCGGTCCCACCACGGGTAGGTGCCTCTCGACGGAGACGACGACAAGGGGGCGAGATGGACGAGAGATCGGACCAGGACCGCTGGTGGTACTGCCTCGTGCACCATCGGGTCGAACACGGTGCGGGCTGCCCCAACAAGAAGCGCATGGGCCCCTACGACAGCGAGGAGGCGGCCTCCCACGCCCTGACCACCGCGGCCGAGCGCAATTCGGCCTGGGAGGAGCAGGAGAAGGAGGACTGGTGACCTGGGTGCGGTCGTGCCGGGGGTGCTCTGACAGGATCGGTGCATGAGTGAACAGAGCACGCCGGAGGGCGTGGACATCGCTGGGCAGACCATCGCCGTCCTGGGCGGTACGGGTGACCAGGGGCGCGGGCTCGCGCGCCGGTTCGCCCTCGCGGGGCAGACCGTGATCATCGGATCGCGCAGCGCCGACCGCGCGGCATCGGTCGCCAAGGAGTTGGTCGACGCGGAGGACGCGCGGGTCGACGTGCGGGGCCTGGACAACGCCGCCGCCGCGGCGGAGGGCGACATCGTCATCGTCGCCGTGCCCTGGGAGGGGCACCGCGACCTGCTGGCGGGACTGGCCGACGAGCTCGCGGACAAGATCGTCGTCGACTGCGTCAACCCGCTGGGCTTCGACAAGCGCGGCCCCTTCGCGCTGGACGTGCCGGAGGGCAGCGCCGCCCAGCAGGCCGCCGAGGTCCTGCCACGGAGCCGCGTCACCGCGGCCTTCCACCACGTGTCCGCGGTGGTGCTGCTGGACCCGGAGGTCTCCGAGGTCGAGCTCGACGTCCTGGTCCTGGGCGAGGACCGCGCGGCCACCGACGTCGTGCGCGCGCTGGCCGACCTGATCCCCGGGGTGCGGGGCGTGTTCGGCGGACGGCTGCGCAACGCCCACCAGGTCGAGGCGCTGACCGCCAACCTCATCGCGGTCAACCGCCGCTACAAGACCCACGCGGGCGTGCGCGTCACGGGGCTGTGAACCCCGGCCCCCGACCCGCGGACCGCGGGTGATCCATGGCCGTGATCCCGGCGCGTGGCGTCGGGAGGGCGAGTCCGGGCCCGGGGCACGGGGCCCGGACTCGGGTCCCGTGCCGTGCCGCGCCGGTCGGGGAACCGGGGGCGCGGCACGGCCGGGAGGTCCGGGTCAGCCGCAGAAGGCGGCGCGCTCCTGATCGGTCATCGGCCTCGTGGACTGGGTGACGGTGCCGCCCTGGTCGTCCGTCGGCCCTTCGGCGGTGAAGGGCGCGTACCAGATGTAGTGGCCCCACTGGCGGCTGCCGAAGTGCAGCTCGTAGGTGCCGTGCACGCGCTGCATCCTCGGCCCGTAGTACACGGTGGCGACCTCGCCCGGCTGGGCGGTGATCTGTGTCCGCTGGGTCTGTGTGTGCTCCGAGCTCCACTCGTGGCCGTAGGAGACGCTGAAGCTCTGCTTGAAGACCACGCCGAACGTGGCCGTCATCGACAGGTTCACGCTGTTGGACTCGCCCGTGGTCTTGGACCAGGCCACCTGGGACAGCTGTTCGTGGTCGGTGCAGTTGTAGACCGGAGAGCCCACCCGCTCGGCGGTGTTCTGGAAGTACTCCGGTGCGCCCGAGGGGTGGAACTCGCACAGGTCGGTGCTCTCACCGCACCTCTCCAGCAGCTCCCGGACCGTCGGGGTGTCCTCGTGGTCGGCCGCGGCCGGGGCGGGGGACAGCGCCAGGGCCGCCGCCACCGCTCCGGCGGCGAGGGTCCGCATCGCGGTGCCCCTCCTGGGGCGGGGGATCACGGGCATGCCGCCTCCTCAGCGTCGGTCATCGGGCGCACGTTCTGTGTGACGACCTCGTCCGGCGAGCCCGGGACGGGTCCTTCGGCGGTGAAGGGCGCGTACCAGATGTAGTGGCCCCACTGGCGGCTGCCGAAGTGCAGCTCGTAGGTGCCGTGCACACGCTGCATCTGCGGTCGGCGCTCGACCCAGCCCACCTCACCGGGGCCGGTGTTGACGAAGGTGGTCTGCGATTCGGTGTGCGAGGTCGTCCAGGTGTGCTCGAAGGACTGCTCGTAGGACACCGAGAAGACCTCGCCGAAGCCGGCCTCCGTGGTCAGGGCCAGGCCGACGCTGTTGCTCTGGGACGTGGTGTCGGACCACCGCACGGCCATGTTCTGGCGGCCCGAGGTGCAGTTGAACACCTCCGATCCCACGACCCGGCCGCCGGCGGCGAAGAGCTCGGGCTCTCCTCCGGGGTGGAACTCGCACAGGTCGGTCGTCACGCCGCACCTCTCCAGCAGCTCACGCACCGTGGGCGTGCCCTCGTGGTCGGCGTGGGCCGGGGTCGGTGCCGTGGTGACCGCGGTCGCCACGGCGACCGCGGCGGCGGTGAGCACGGCGTACGTGCGTCTCATGTCGGTTTCTCCCATCGGAGCGGGGGCGGGGGAAGGGGAGACGGGCGTCAGCCCAGAGTGGTGGAGACGGTGCGGTCGTTCATGTAGCCGCCGATGTCGGGGGTGTTCTCGCGGTAGGGGCCGTCGCGGTCGCCGGTGCCGTCCGGGCCCGCGTGCAGCCACAGCGAGCACCGTGCCCAGGGCTGGGCCGAGGAGATGATGCCCTGCCAGTCCGAGGGGAAGGTGAACCAGAACTCGATGTCGTCACCGCCCTGGCAGGTGTTGTCCCCGTAGAGGGTGAACGTGGCGCCGCCGTAGTTCGCGTGCTCGAAGTAGGTGCCGATGATGACGTCGAAGTCGCTCGCGGCGGCGAGCGTGCCGGTCCGGGAGACGGACAGGGCGCGCTCCTGTTCGGCCAGCGTGCGTCCGACGCGGTCCTCGGCCGCGTCGATGGCCTGTGCGTAGGTGTCGAAGCACTCCTGGCCGCCGCCGTCGATGTCGCCGACGCAGTGCCGCGCGGGTGCGGGGGCGGCGGTCGCCGGCAGGGGGGAGGCCAGGGCCGAGGCGAGGGTTGCCGCCGTGAGGAGGGCGCTCGCGCCGAGTCGGCGGGGTGCGGGGGGCATGCGTTCTCCGTTTCGTCCGGGGGCGGGACGTTACTGAACGCATGTTAACAGGGCGCTACGTGGGGATTTGGCTACCGAGGGTAGCGTTCGCGGGGTGCGCTGCGCCTTCGTCCGAAAAAGAAAATTCGTGTCCCGTCGGGCGCCGCGTGCCCCACGTGAGTGCGGGGCACGCGACCTGGAGTGACGGGTGGGTCAGGAGATCCAGCCCTTGACCTTCTCCACGAGCTTGGCCGGGTTGTCGCCGACGGGGGTCACGTTGAGTTGCGTGACCCCGGCCGCGCGGAAGGCCTCGACGCGCTCGCGCACGTAGGACTCCGGGCCGACCATGTTGGTCAGCTCCACGAACTCCTCGGGCACCGCCGCGGCCGCCTCCTCCTTGCGGCCCTCCAGGTACAGGTCCTGGATCTTCTCCGCGGCTTCCTCGTACCCGTACCTGCGAGCCACGGTGTTGTAGAAGTTCTTGCCCTTGGCACCCATGCCGCCCACGTAGAGCGCGATCATCGGGCGGACGAGGTCGAGCAGCTTCTTGGTGTCCTCGCCCTCACCGATGGCCAGCAGTCCGCCCGCGGAGATCTCCAGCTCCCCCAGGGACGGGTCGCGCTTGGCCTTGCCGGCCTCGATCGACGCGCCCCACACGCTCTCCGCCTTCTCCGGGATGAACAGGTGCGGCAGCCAGCCGTCGGCGATCTCGGCCGTCATCGCCACGTTCTTCTCGCCCAGGGAGGCCAGGTAGATCGGGATGTCGCTGCGCCGGGGGTGGTTGACGAGCTTGAGCGCCTTGCCCAGCCCGGTACCGCGCTCCGGCGGAAGGGGGAGCTGGAAGACGGAGCCGTCGTGGGTGAGGCGCTCCTCCCGCGCCCAGATCTTGCGGCAGATCTCGACGGTCTCGCGGGTGCGCGCCAGCGGCTTGGTGTAGGGCACGCCGTGCCAGCCCTCGATGACCTGCGGCCCGCTGGCCCCCAGGCCGAGGATCGCGCGCCCGTCGGAGAGGTCGTCCAGCCCCGCCGCGGTCATCGCGACCAGGCTGGGCGTGCGGCTGTACAGCGGCAGGATGGCCGAGCCGATGGCCACCGTCTCGGTCCGTGCGGCGATGTAGCCCATCAGGGTGGGGCTGTCGAAGCCGTAGACCTCCGCGACCCACACGGTGTCGAGTCCGGCCTTCTCCAAATCGACGACCAGATCGACGGCCGCCTTGGGCTCGCCCGCGTACTGGAGCGGCATCGAGATGCGCATGTGTCCTCCCGGAGGGCCGGACCCCGGCCCGTGTCGGTGCTCGGTACGGTGCGACTCTACTCCCGAGTACCGTTCGGGTTGTCGTCCGCCTCACACTCCGGAACGGGTCCCGGGCGGAGCCGTGCGCCGACGGGCGGCCGTCGGCGCACGGGTCCGGCGGGCCGTACCGCCGACCGGGACGGACCCGACCGGCGGTACGGCGGTGGTGCGGTGGTGCGGCCGGACCGGCCGCGACCGGGTCAGGCGCTGTAGGAGTGGCGCTCCTCGGGGAAGGCACCCTGGACGACGTCGTCGGCGAAGCTCGACGCGGCCTCGCGCAGCGTCTCGTTGAGGTTGGCGTAGGCCTTGACGAACTTGGCCACCTTGGGGCTGAGTCCCGCCATGTCCTGCCACACCAGCACCTGGGCGTCCGTGGACGGGCCCGCGCCGATGCCGATGGTGGGGATGGACAGCTGCTCGGTGACCTGCGCGGCCAGCTCGGAGGGCACACACTCCAGCACGAGTGAGAACGCGCCCGCGCGCTCCAGCTCCTTGGCGTCCTTGAGCAGGTCGGCCGCGGCCTCGCCGCGCCCCTGGACCCGGTAGCCGCCCAGCGTGTTGACCGACTGCGGGGTCAGGCCGACGTGGCCCATGACCGGGATGCCGGCGGAGACCAGCAGTTCGACCTGGTGGGCCACCGTGTGGCCGCCCTCCAGCTTGACCGCCTGGGCCCGGCCCTCCTTCATGAAGCGGCTGGCCGCTTCCAGGGCCTGCTGGGGCGAGCCCTGGTAGGAGCCGAACGGCAGGTCCGCCACGACCAGTGCCCGCTGGGTGGAGCGCGCGACGGCGGCCGTGAGCGGGACGAGCTCGTCCATGGTGACGGGAACGGTGGTGTCGTAGCCGTAGACGACGTTGGCCGCGGAGTCGCCGACGAGCAGGACGGGGATGCCCGCCTCGTCGAAGACCCGGGCGGTGAGGGCGTCGTAGGCGGTGAGCATCGGCCAGCGCTCGCCGCGCCGCTTGGCGGCGGCCAGGTCGCGGACCGTGACGCGTCGGGAGGTCACTCCGCCGTACAGGGTGTTCCCGCCGGTGGAAGCCTTGGCTGTGGTGTTCATGTGTGAATTCCTCCGTTGTCTCGAAGCACCTCGGGGGTGTCTCCGGACGTATGGACGAGTTGTCGCGCTCGGGCGCGAAGGGCCCTCGGGGGCCAAGGGTGTGCGGCGCGCCGCACGACAGCATCATCGCACGGCGTCCCGACGCCGAATTCCTTGGGATACAACCCGTTTGCGCGGGCGCCGCATTCCCGATAGCCCTGAGTGTCACGGGGCGTGGAGTCCCAGCTCACATCGGAGGTGTCCGTGGATCGGCAGACGGGGTATCGGCGCAGGTGGGGCGGACTGGCGGTGCTGATCATCTGCCTGTTGGTGATCGTCGCCGACAACACGATCCTCAACGTGGCACTGAGAGTGCTCTCCGACCCCGCACTCGGGTTGGGGGCGAGCCAGTCCCAGCTGGCCTGGGCGATCAACTCCTACACCCTCGTGTTCGCGGGGCTGCTGTTCACGTTCGGTGTGCTGGGGGACCGGTGGGGGCGCAGGCGCCTGCTGGTGGCGGGCCTGGTGGTGTTCGGGGCGGCCTCGGCCCTGTCGGCCTACTCCCAGAGCCCCGAGCAACTGATCCTGGCCCGCGCCGTCATGGGGTTCGGCGCGTCCATGGTGATGCCGCAGACCCTGTCGATCATCACCAACGTGTTCCCGCCCGAACAGCGCGGTCGGGCCATCGGCATCTGGGCGGGGTCGGTCGGCCTGGCCCTGGCGATCGGCCCGTCGGCGGGCGGACTGCTGCTGGTGAACTTCTGGTGGGGTTCGATCTTCCTGATCAACGTGCCGTTCGTGCTGATCGGGCTGGCCCTGGTGTTCTTCCTGATCCCGGAGTCGCGCGACGAGAACCCGGGGCGCCCGGACGTCGTCGGCGTCCTGCTGTCCGTCCCGGGCCTGGTGCTGCTGATCTACGGCATCATCACCGCGGGGGAGCGCGCGTCGCTGGCCGACTGGGACGTGTACGGTGCCCTGATCGCTGGTGTGATGGTCATCACACTCTTCCTGTTCCATGAGTCGCGCACCACCGACCCCTCCCTGGACGTGCGTTTCTTCCGCAACCCCAGGTTCAGTGTCTCGATCGCCATCATGATGGTGCTCTTCTTCAGCATGTCCGGGCTGATCTTCTTCCTCAGCTTCTACTGGCAGAGCGTGCGCGAGTTCACCCCGTTCGTGGCGGGGCTGCTGGTGCTGCCCGCCGCGGTGGGGCAGATGATCATGGCGCCCCTGAGCCCCACGCTGGTGCGGTGGGCCGGGCCCCGCCGGGTCGCGGCGGCGGGGGTGCTGGGCGTGTGCGCGACCTTCGCCTTCTTCACCCAGCTCCAGGTGGCGACCCCGCTGGTGCTCATCATCGTCATGACCTTCGTCCAGGCCTCGTCCATGGCGATCGTCCTGACGCCCGCGACCGACGCCATCATGTCCTCCGTCCCGCCCGGCAAGGCCGGGGCCGCCTCCGCGGTGCAGAACACGGTCCGCCAGGTCGCGACCGCGATGGGGGTCGCGGTCCTGGGCGCGCTCATCTCGTTCCGGTACCGCGCCGGGATCACCCCCGAGCTGGAACGGGTCGCCCAGGACGAGGGCACGCCCGACCTCGCGCCCGCCGAGCTGCACGAGGCCGGTGAGTCGGTCGAGGCCACCATGGCGCTGGCGCGGCGGCTGGGGGAGCAGGGGCGGGCCCTGGTCGAACCGGCCAAGGAGTCCTTCCTCGACGGGCTGCACCTGGGGGCGACGCTGTCGCTGGGCTTCGCCGCGCTGGGGCTGGTCGTGGTCCTGATCTGGATGCCGCGCGAGGCGGGCCGCCACCAGTCCGGAGAGGACGCGCCCCGCGAACCGGAGCCAAAGGAGAGCGCGAACTGACCGGCGCGGTGCCAGGGGCGCGGCGTTCCCCCCGGCGGCCCGACGCGGTGTCCTCGGTTCCGGCTACCGTGGTGGCATGCGCCTGACCGCCTTCACCGACGTCTCCCTGCGCCTGGTCATGCGCCTCGCGGTCGCCCGCGAGGACGAGCGCCTCACCACGCGGGACGTCGCCGGCACGCTCGCCGTGCCCTACACCCACATGGCCAAGGCGGTGGCGCGACTGTCGGACCTGGGTCTGGTGGAGGCGCGGCGGGGCCGGGGCGGCGGTCTGCGCCTGACCCCTTCGGGTCTGCGGGCCACGGTCGGGGACATCGTGCGCGAACTCGAGGGGTCGGGCGACCTCGTGGGCTGCGAAGACGATCCGCCGTGCCCGTTGCGGGCCGCGTGCCGTCTGCGCGGTGCCCTGAGCAGGGCGCGCGAGGCCTTCTACGCCTCGCTCGACGAGGTGACGGTGGAGTCCCTCGTCTCGGCGCCCGCCGATGAGGTCCTGACGCTGCTGCGAGGGCCCGAGACACCCGCCTGAGCAGGGGTCTCCTCCGTTGACGCACCCCGGGGAGGGGCGGCCTGCGGGCGGTTTTAATATGCATATCAGATACCAATTATCTGACCCGGGACACCGCCCCGGGAAAGGGAGGACGCATGCTCTCCACCGAGTCCGCCGCCACGGTCCGGGCCACGATCCCCGCCGTGGCAGGGGCCCTGGACGCCATCACCGCGCGCTTCTACCTCACGATGCTCGGCGAACGGCCCGAACTCCTCGACGGCATGTTCAACCGCGGCAACCAGGCCTCGGGCGAACAGCGCCGGGCGCTGGCGGGCTCCATCGCCGCCTTCGCCACCCTGCTGGTGGACCACCCCGACGAGCGCCCCGACGCCATGCTCGCCAGGATCGCGCACAAGCACGTCTCCCTCGGAGTCACCGAGGACCAGTACGTCATCGTGCACAAGTACCTCTTCGACGCCATCGCCCACACGCTCGGCGAGGCCGCCACCCCCGACGTCGTCGCCGCCTGGGACGAGGTGTACTGGCTCATGGCCGGGGCGCTCATCGCGCTGGAGGCCCGGCTGTACGCGGAGAGCGGGATCACCGGGGGCGACGTCTGGCGGCCCTGGCGGGTGGTGGAGCGCGACGAGCAGACCCCCGACACCGCCTCCTTCACGTTGGAGCCCGCCGACGGTGGCCCAGCGCCCGCGTTCCTGCCCGGCCAGTACGTCAGTGTGCGGGTCCGGCTGGCCGACGGCGTCCGCCAGTCGCGCCAGTACTCCCTCATCGGCGCCGCCGACGACCGGCGCCGCATCACGGTCAAGCGCCTGCGCGCCGATGCCGCCCCGGCGGGGGAGGTCTCCACGCACCTGCACGAGCGGACCCGGCCCGGTGACGTCCTCATGGTGTCCGCTCCCGCGGGCGACGTCGCGCTGTCCGAGGGCGAGCACCCGGTCGTGCTGGCCTCGGCCGGGATCGGCTGCACCCCCATGATGGGGATGCTCCAGCACCTGGCCGACCAGGGCAGCACCCGGCCGGTGCTCGCCCTGCACGCCGACCGCGCCGCCCAGGACCACGCGCACCGGGAGGAGGCCGCCGCCCTGGTCGAGCGCCTGCCCCGCGGCCACCGCCACACCTGGTACGAGTCCGGGGCAGGAGGCCGCACGGGCCGGATGGACCTGGCGGGCCTGGACATCCCCGAGAACGCCGAGGCCTACCTGTGCGGTCCCCTGCCGTTCATGCGCGAGGTGCGGGCCCAGCTCATCGGCGCGGGCGTGCCGCCGCGCAGGGTGCACTACGAGGTCTTCGGGCCCGACCTGTGGCTCGCCGCCGACTGAGCGCCGCCGTGCCCCCAGGCGACCGTGCCGAGGCCGCCTGGGGGCGCCCTGCGCGGCCGGGAGCCGCGGCCCCGACCGCCCTGATCGGCCGAGAACGGTCTTGTGGGCAGCGGTCAGGCGACGGAGAGACCGACGTCGTTGAGCCCGTGCAAGGCCGGTGGCCCCGCCTCCGTGTTCGTCGGACGCGACCGCCGGCCCGCCTCCCGGGTGTCAGGTTCGAGGTCGTCCGCGGCCGCATGGGATTTGCTCCCTTTGCGTGGCATGGCCTAAGTTGGCCGCATGGCTAACTTAGCCGATCGGCCAAATTCAGCTCGCGGACACCGCCGCCGCGAGGAACTCATCGATGCCGGGCTCGCCCTGCTCGTCGAGGGCGGCTGGCCCGCTGTCACCGCCCGTGCCGTGGCCGCACGCAGTGGCGCCAACACGGGGCTCATCCACTACCACTTCGGCGGTCTTCCCGCCCTGCACACGGCGATCGCCCGGAGAGCGGGCGACACGGTGGTGATGCCCGTCGTCGAGGCACTGCTCGCCGCCCCGGACGCGAGCGCGGCGCTCGACGCGGTACGCGCCGCGCTGCCCCGGGTCACGGGTGACGAGAAGGTACTCCGGCTGCTCGTGGAGCTGATGGCGGGGATGACGCGCCATCAGGAACTCGGTACGGCGCTGCGGGAGGGGCTGCGGGAGGCACGCGGCCAGATCGCCGACTGGCTCGGAAGGCTGAACCCGCAGTGGTCGGCCGGGCGGAGGGCCGGGACGGCGACGCTCATCGCGGCGCTGCTGGACGGGCTGCTGCTGCACCACCTGCTGGACGCCGAGCTGTCCGTCGAACCCGCCCTGACGGCGCTCGGCGAGTTGATCGGGGAGCGCCCATGAAGGTCCTGGTCTCCGGCGGCGGGATCGCGGGTCTCACCCTCGCCTACTGGCTGCACCACTGGGGCCACACCCCGGTGGTGGTCGAGCGCGCTCCGCACGGGCGCCTGGGCGGCTACGGCATCGCCAGCGGCGTGCCCGCACCCTCGCCCGCTCCCTCGTCCCGGCCACCCGTGCCGGCCTCGCCATGCAGAGCACCATCACCCGGCTCGTCCTGCGCGACGCCTTCACCGGACTGCTGCGCCGCGGATACGGCGACACCACCAGCATCCTCACCCGTACCTGAAAGGCACCACCGTGGAGATCACCAAGCGCCCCACCCCACCCACCGGCATCCGCCGCCTGCTGTTCCGTGCCCCCATCCACCTCTACCGCATGCGCCTGGGCTGGCTCTTCGGCGGACGATTCCTCCTGCTGAACCACACCGGACGGGTGTCGGGCAAGCGCCGCCAGGTCGTCATCGAAGCGGTCGAGCACGACCGCTCCGACGGCAGCTACGTGGTCTGCTCCGGGTTCGGCCGGAAAGCCGCCTGGTACCAGAACCTCCTGGCCACCCCCGAGACCAGCATCCGCGTCGGTGTGCGCACGATCCCCGTCACCGCACACCCCCTTGGCACGGAGGAGGGTGGTGACTTCATGGCCCGCTACGCGCCCCGCCACCCCCGGGCCGCACGCAATCTCGTGCGCTTCATGGGATTCTCCGTCGACGGCACCCAGGAGGACTACCGCGAGGTCGGCCGCCACCTGCCCTTCGTCCGACTCAGTCCGCGCACACGGTGAGGCGGTGCCCGCCCCGCGACGGGCGGCCTCCACGGAACATGCCTTAGGGCGTGTGTGAAGGGGAGGCCCCGACCACCGACACCTCCAGGCAGCCGCGGTCGCCGCATCCCGTCACCAGGACGGTCACGATCCGCATCCCGGGCAGCCGTTCGGCGAGCAGCGCGGCGGCCGGTTCCAGTTGTCGCCCGTGCTCCTCGGCCGAGACCGGGTTGGCCGCGCAGTCCAGATGCCCCGCCAGCACCACGGTGGAACTGGCGTGGGCCCGCCGGGACACCCGGATCCGCTCCAGCAGCGGGGTGAGCCCCTCCTCGTCGGACGTGGCCACGAAGAGGTCGGGCCCCGGCTCCGTGACCATGTCGACGTGCTCGACGCCGAACCGCTCCCTGATCCACCGGGTGAGCGGTTCCTGGACACGGCCGTCGATACACGAGACGGCCGTGGCGAAGCCGCCGCCACCCATCACAGCACCTCCCTGGCGAGTTCCGGCGCGGGCGCGCCGCCTCCGGCGGCGGTGACGGCCGAGACGACGTCCGGGTGCACTCGTCGGGCACCGCGCAGGACCGCCCAGATTCCGTCCCGGGTGAGAACGTCGCGCACGGGGCCGCGGACCGTGGCCAGCCTCAGCTCGATGCCACGGGAGTCCAGGGTCCGGTGGAGTTCGGAGAGCGCGTGGGCCCCGTCGGAGTCGCAGTCGCTGATCGCGGAGGCGTCCAGAACGATGGTGCGCACCTCCGCGCGCTCGTCGGCGATGCCCACCAGGGTGTCGGTGACCCACTGGGCGTTGGCGAAGTACAGCGGCGCGTCCACCCGGACCACCGCGATCCCGGGATCGGTGGTCAGCCCCTCGTACCGGTCCACGTTGCGGAAGGTGCCGGTGCCGGGGACCCGGCCGAGCTCGGCGGTGTGCGGACGGGAGGAGTTCCACAGGACCACCGCGAGGCTGAACACCACGCCGGCGGCGATGCCGGGCTCCACACCGAACAGCAGGGTGACCAGGAACGTGACCCCCAGGGCGAACCCGTCCAGTCGCCGTGTGCGCCACACGGTCGCAGCGCCCCTCAGATCCACCAGCCCCGCGACCGCGACGACGACGATCGCCGCCAGGACCGCCTTGGGCAGGTGGTAGAAGGCCGGTGTGAGCACCAGTGCGGTGACCGCCACGACCGCGGCGGTGACCAGGGTGGCCACGGGTGTGCGCGCTCCCGCGGAGAAGTTCACCGCGCTGCGGGAGAACCCGCCGGCCACGGGGAAGGCCCCGAAGAGCCCGGCCGCGCCGTTGGCGGCACCCACGGCCACCAGTTCGGTGTCGGCCGACACGTGCTGACGGGACTTCGCCGCCAGTGCCTTCGCTACGGCGATGCCCTCCATGTAGCCCACGAGGGCGATGGCCAGAGCGGCGGGCAGCAGCGCCACCACGTCCCCCAGCAGGGCGTCGGGAACCGCGGGCATCGGCAGGCCGGCCGGCACCTCGCCCAGGACGGCCACCCCCCGGTCACCGAAGGAGAGCACGGCGCTGAGTCCTGTGACGGCGGCGACGACCAGCAGCGCGCCGGGGACCTTGGGGAACACCCGCTTGAGCAGGACCAGGGCGAGCACGCTCACCGCGGAGACGGCGATCGTCGGCCAGTGCGCGGTCGTGACCGCACCCGCGAGCGCCAGGATCGTCTCGGGCAGCGTCCCGGCGCGTTCGGCCCGCAACCCCAGCAGGTCCTTGAGCTGGCTGGCAGCGATGATGATCGCGGCCGCTGAGGTGAAACCGCTCAGGACGGGGTGCGACATGAAGTTGACCACGGCACCGAGCCGGAGCGCGCCCATCGAGAACTGGATCGCGCCGACGAGCAGGGCCAGAACACCGGCGAGCGCCGCGTAGCGCGCGGGGTCCCCGTCGGCGAGCGGCGCGAGCGCGGCCGCCGACATGAGCGCGGTGATGGCCACGGGGCCCACCGCGAGTGAGCCGGACGTCCCCAGGAGGGCGTAGACCACCAGCGGGACGACCGCGGCGTACAGACCGGTGGCCGGAGGCATTCCGGCCAGCGCGGCGTAGGCCATGCTCTGAGGAACCAGCATGACGGCCACGGTCAGGCCGGCCACGACGTCCGCCCTCAGAGTGGCCCTGGTGTACTGACCGAACCAGCCCAGCAGCGGGAGGAACCGGGCGGCACCCGTGCGCCGCTGCAAGGGGTAGTCGACTGTCGAAGAGCTCATCGGCGCGCCCCCGTCCCGTGCAGGACCGGTGCTCCCGCGGCGGCCCAGGCGATCATGCCGCCCGTCATCACGACGGCGCCGCGGATTCCCGCGGCCTCGAGATCGGCCCGGCACCGGTGGGCGCGGCGGTCGGACCGGCACACCAGCACCAGGCGGCGGTCTCCGGCCTGCTCCGCCACCTGCTTCAGGCGGTGGTCCGCCTGGCCCAGGGGCAGGTTGACGGCGCCGTCGATGCGTGCGTCCTCGAACTCGGACGGGGTGCGGACGTCCACCAGCAGGGTGTCGGGGGCGGACGCGATGAGCGCGCGTACGGACGCGACGTCGATGGTCTTGTCTGACATGGGTCTGGCTCCTGCCAAGGTACGGGCGGCCGACGGGGCCCGCGGCCCGGCGTTCGGCGCACTGTGGTCTGTGGGAGGCGGCGGGGGCTTCCGGTGCCGGAGGCCCCCGGGGGGGCTCAGGAAGGCGCGGTCCGCGCACCCGTCACCGGGACCGCGCCGGCGGCGGTGGGAAGCGCGGGGCTCCCGTGCGCGGCCGCCGGCGGCGGTCGGTGACCCCGGGTCAAGGCCGGTCGCGGCTGGGGCGCCCTCCCGTGCCGATCCTGGCCAGGGAGGCCTCGACGTCCACCGCGTTGCGCGGCTGGTTGTAGGGCAGCTTGGTCAGCATCATGCCCATGGCGCAGGTGTTGGTCACGGCGGCGAAGGTCAGTCCGGCGCCGATGAACGCCGCGATCCACACCGCGGGCGACCACAGCAGGCTCGCCAGGACCGAGACCAGGACGATGCTTCCCGCCACGAGGCGGACCTGGCGCTCCAGGGCCCAGCGCTCGCGTCCCCGGACGACCGGGGCGCCGACGGATTCCCAGGCGTTCATCCCGCCCGTCATGACGGCGGTGCCTTCCAGCCCGGCCGAGGCCAGTCTGGACTGGCACTGGGTCGCCCGGTTGCCGGACTGGCAGACCAGGACGAGGCGGCCGCCGGCGTCGGAGACGATCCGCTCCAGGTGGCGGTCGACCTGGCCCAGCGGCAGGTTCACCGAACCGGGGATGTGCGAGCTCTCGTATTCGGCCGGGGTGCGGACGTCCACCAGCAGGGTGTCGGGGTCGGAGTCGACCAGGGAACGGACCGTGGCGATGTCGATGGATCTGTTGCTCATGCTTGTGGGCTCCTGAAGTGGGTGTGGGTCGGGGTGACGGGTCTCGGCGGGGTCGCCGCCCGGGTGCCGGGGTGGGAGAGGACGGCTCCCGCCCCGGTCCGGGCCCCCGGGCGTGCGGAACACACCCGGGGGTATGCGGAGGACCTGGGTCCCCGCGGTCGGGGCCGGTCGGACCGGCCGGTGGTCAGGCCGCCACGAACTGGTAGGCGTTGAATCCGCCGACCAGGTCGGACACGTCCTCGCGGCCCTGCGAGCGCAGGTAGCTCGCCGCGACACTGGAGCGGTAGCCTCCGGCGCAGTGGACCACCACGGGGCGGTCGGCGGGCAGCTCCGCCAGCCGCGCCGGGAGGTTGGCCAGCGGGATGTGGACCGAACCCTCGATGAGCCCGGACTCGCGCTCGCCGCTACCGCGGACGTCGACCACGACCGGGGGCTGGTCGCCCTCCAGCGCGCGGGCGAGTTCCTCGGCGCCCACGCGCGGCGCGCGCACGACCTCCTCGGGCACCTGGGCCATGGCCGACTCCGGCGAGGGCAGGTAGCCCGCGACGGACTCCAGCCCCACGCGGGCCAGACGGGTGATGACGTCGCGCTCACCGCCCCGGTCGGCCACCACCAGGATGGTGCTGCCGGGGTCGACCATCATGCCGACGGTCTCGGCGAAGCGTCCGTCGGCGCCGACGTTCACCGCGCCGCGCAGGTGCCCGGCGCTGAAGGCCTGCTGGTCGCGCGCGTCGACCACGACCGCGCCCTTGGCGCGCAGTTCCATGAACGCGTCCAGGTGCAGGGGCTTGACGAGCGCGTCGATGTCGATCGGGTCGCGCTGCTGCCTGTTGCGGGCCGCGTCGTAGGGGAAGTAGGCCGGGATGGCCTCCTGGCCGTCGGTCACCAGCTCGACGAACTCGTCGACGCCCATCGGGCGGCAGGCGTAGTTGCCGACGCGCTGCTGGCCGATGGTGGACCACTTGTCGGTGGACAGATTCTTGCCGCAGGCGGAACCGGCGCCGTGGCCCGGGAAGAGCCGGGTCTCGTCGTCCAGTCCCAGCAGCTTGTTGTGGACCGAGTCGTAGAGCATCGGCGCGAGCTTGTCCGGCGTGTGGCCGAAGGACGCGGCCAGGTCGGGGCGGCCCACGTCGCCGATGAAGAGGGCGTCGCCGGTCAGGACCCCGTACGGGACGGTGTCGTCGGGCTTCTCGTAGACCACGACGCTGACGGACTCGGGTGTGTGGCCCGGAGTGTGCATGATCTCCAGGGTGACCTCGCCGAGGCTGATGCGCTCACCGTCGCCCAGTCTGCGGATGGGGAACTGGGCCTCGGCCCTGTCGCCGTAGCCGATCCATGCGCCGGTGCGCTCGGCGATCTCGAAGTGCCCGGAGATGAAGTCGGCGTGCAGGTGCGTGTTGATGACGCCTTCGACGGTGAGCCCCTGTTCGCGGACGTCGTCGAGGTACTCGTCGACGTCGATGCGCGGATCGACGATCACGGCCTTGCGGGTCGTCTCGTCGGCGATGAGGTAGGAGGCCTGGGAGAGGCAGTCGAGGTAGTACTGGGTGAAGATCACGGATTCTCCTTGTGGGTCACGGACACTCCCGGGGGTATGCGTTGGACACACCCGGGGGTATGTGTTGGACAGTCGTGCCCGCTGGATGCGGGCCCTACGAAGGGCTGTTCCGGCCGGTCAGGCCAGAGCCAGGAAGAGCTTTTCCAGCTCCTGCTCGGTCATCGGGGCTTCCTCGCCGCGCTCGCGGGCCGCGTTGCAGTGGCGAAGTCCGGTGGACACGATCTTGAACCCGGCCCGATCCAGTGCCTTGGACACCGCGGCGAGCTGCTGCAGCACGTCGGTGCAGTCCTGGCCGTCCTCGATCATGGATATCACTCCGGACAGCTGTCCCTGGGCCCGGCGCAGCCGCGTGAGCGCGTCGCCGATCATCTCGGGCTTGAGTTCCATTTCGCATCACCTCTGTCGGTGCCAACATACCCCCTCCCGTATCCATTCCCGCCACGGGTGCGTGGTGTGGGTCACAGGCCGGTCGGGAAGGGTGCCTCTCCTGGGAGCACAGGAACGCTAGAGTGGGCCTCAGAGTGGACAACAGCAACGACGGGGGTGAGAGGTGTGCTCGGGGAAGCCACCATCCGCGCTCTGAACGTCACCAACGCTGTCCAGGGGGTCCGATGACCGTCGCTGAGCACCATACACCGCGCTCCACCGCACCGCCCATGGACACCGAACTGTTCGAGCGCCTCGCCGTGCAGGCGTTCGAAGCCGACCGTGTCTGCATGGAGATGTTCAATGGGAAGGTCTGGGTCCACACGGTGACCGATGGAGCGCACGCGGGCATCCTCACCTGGCTGATGCGTGAGTTCATGGCTCACCGCCCCGACCTCGACCTGATCACCAGTGGTCTGGGGCTCAAGATCGAGACCTACCGCAACGGTCGTGCCCGCCCCGATGGAATCCTCGCTCCGATCGGCCATTTCGACCAGGCGGGCGAGTGGGCCGACCCCGACGGAGTCCTCGCGGTCATCGAAGTGACCTCCTGGGACGCCGACACCCACGCCCGCGACCGGGTGGAGAAGCCCGCCGCCTACGCTGCGACAGGCATCCCCGCCTACCTGCTGGTGGATCGTGACGCCAATGCCGTCGTGGTCCACAGTCGCCCCGTCCGCGGTCAGTACATGGACCGCAGCACCCATCCCTACGGCGAGGCTGTTCGGATTCCCGGGCAAGGGATGGTCCTGGACACCGAAGCCCTCAAGCGGTTCGCGCGCTGACGGCTGACCGGGGGCTGCCTCCCTGCCCTCCAGGGGGAGGGCGCCGACCACGGTCGGCGGTCGGTGCCCTGGGGTCTGTCGTGGTCGGCCGCGATCACGCACCACCCCGCCGTCGGCTGCGGCGGGGGAGCGGTGGAGTGAATCCCGCCCGGTCCTCGATGACGCTTTCCACCAGCACGTCCAGCCGGTCCCGCTGGACGTAGCGCCACCGGCCGTCCCGGTCCTGGTAGCCCCACCGCCATCCGTCCTTGAGGCCGATGGCCACGTGGCCGAGGTAGGAGGGCCCGATCAGGGCCGGTTCGACATCGGCGCCGAACGTCCAGGGAAAGCGCCGCCACTCGCAGGTGAAGACGAGTCCCCTGGCGGAGATGAAGGCGTCCCGGGCTTCGGAGAAAGTGCTGTTCCGGATGGCAGCCGTCGGCTGCTGTCGCTTTTCCATGCCCCCAGCATTCGCCGGAAGACCTCTGTTGCGCCAGAAAGGTGAATCTCTCCGTAAGGCTATGGTTCGGTGTGCATTCTCGTGGTTGTATATGCACCATGGGTGCACATGGTTTTGGGGAATCTCTGCGCAAAGCACGCGAACTGAATGGCTACACCCAACGGCAGCTGGCGAAGAGACTGGGGCCAGGAGTCGCCGCGTCGACCCTGTCCAGGTGGGAGAACGGCCAGGTGCGCCCACGCCAGGACCGGGTCAGGCAACTGAGCGACATTCTGGGAGGTAACGGACTCCTGATGCGCGAGTGGCGTCTGGAGACGTCAGAGTCCGTGCTGCCGCCGTTCATGCGCTCGATCGGGGACATGGAGGACGATGCCTTGTCCATCGATACGGTGACCGTGTCGAACGTTCCGGGATTGGTACAGTGCCTGTCCTATGCTCGCGAAGTGTTCCGGGCAGGGAGACCGACGGCGTCCGATGACGAAATCGAGCGTTTGTCCCAGTTGAGGATGAATCGATACGAGAACCTGCTGCAGAGGAACAACCCCCTCATCACCGCAGTGTTCCCTCAGTTTGCGATTGAATGGATGCCGGAGGCGGTCCGCAAGGAACAGGCGCAGGCTCTACTGCGTATGCTCGAGCGCGGACGCACCACGATTCACCTGATCCCCAACGGGTCGCTGTACCTTGCGTCGGTCGCGCCCGTGCAGGTGTATCGATTGCAGGACGGGTCGATTGTTGCGTCATCGGATCACGGCGACGGCAACATCATGCACCAGACGCCTTCCGCGACTGCCAGAATGGAGAGGAAGGTCCGGGATGCGTTGAGCAAGTCGCTTCCCGTGGACCACACGATCCTGTTACTTCGGGAGATGCTGTGAACACCTGGCACAAGTCCACCTACTCCGAGAACGGTTCCCACTGCGTCGAGGTCCAGGAGACCGCGCGTGGCGCGCACGTGCGGGACACGCAGAACCGGGAAGCCGGCCACCTGTCCTTCCCCGCTGGTGAGTGGTCCGCTCTGGTGACGGTGGCCGCGAACAGGAATCCCTAGCCCTCACCCCTGACCCGCGCCCGGCTGGTGACGGGCCCGAACAGGACGCGGCCCCGCCGGTCACAGACCGGCGGGGCCGCGTGCGTCAGCCAACCGTGGCTAGAGCGTCGGCAGGTAGCGCTGGAGCTCGTACGGCGTCACCTGGCGGCGGTAGGAGTTCCACTCCGCCTTCTTGTTCCGCAGGAAGAAGTCGAACACGTGCTCGCCCAGGGTCTCGGCGACCAGTTCGCTGTTCTCCATGATCCGCAGCGCCTCGTCCAGGCTCTGCGGCAGCGGGCGGATGCCCAGCGCTCGGCGCTCGGAGTCGGTGAGCGCCCACACGTCGTCCTCGGCGCCCGGCGGCAGCTCGTAGCCCTCTTCGATGCCCTTGAGGCCGGCGGCCAGCACCACGGCGTAGGCCAGGTACGGGTTGCAGGCGGTGTCCATCGAGCGGATCTCGATCCGGCTGGAGTTGGACTTGCCCGGCTTGTACATCGGCACCCGCACGAGCGCCGACCGGTTGTTGTGCCCCCAGCAGATGTAGGCGGGCGCCTCGCCGCCCATCCCGGCCGAGGCCGCCGGGTCGTCCCACAGCCGCTTGTAGGAGTTCACCCACTGGTTGGTGACGGCGGTGATCTCGTCCGCGTGCCGGAGCAGGCCCGCGATGAACCCGCGGCCGACCTTGGACAGCTGGAAGTCCGCGCCCGGCTCGTAGAAGGCGTTGCGGTCGCCCTCGAACAGCGACAGGTGCGTGTGCATCCCCGAACCCGGGTACTGCGTGAACGGCTTCGGCATGAAGGTGGCGTAGACGCCCTGCTCCATCGCCACCTCCTTCATCACGAGCCGGAAGGTCATGATGTTGTCGGCGGTGGTCAGCGCGTCCGCGTAGCGCAGGTCGATCTCCTGCTGGCCCGGCCCGCCCTCGTGGTGGCTGAACTCCACCGAGATGCCCATGGCCTCGAGCATGTTGATCGCGTTGCGCCGGAAGTCGTGCGCCGAGTTGTGCGGCGTGTGGTCGAAGTAGCCGCCCGAGTCGTTGGGCTCGGGGAACTCCCCGTGCTCCGGCATCTTCTTGAGCAGGTAGAACTCGATCTCCGGGTGCGTGTAGAACGTGAAGCCCAGATCGGAGGCCTTGCTCAGCTGCCGCTTGAGCACGTGCCGGGGGTCGGCCGGGGAGGGCGACCCGTCCGGCATCAGGATGTCGCAGTACATGCGCGCGGTGCCGTGCGGCTCGTTGCGCCAGGGCAGCACCTGGAAGGTCGACGGGTCCGGTTGGGCCAGCATGTCGGCCTCGTAGACGCGGGCGAAGCCCTCGATGGCGGAGCCGTCGAACCCGATGCCCTCGGAGAAGGCCGCCTCCAGTTCGGCGGGAGCCACCGCCACGGACTTGAGGTACCCGAGCACGTCGGTGAACCACAGCCTCACGAACCGGATGTCGCGCTCCTCCAACGTGCGGAGCACGAATTCCTGCTGTCGATTCACGATCAACCTTCCTCGATGCCGGTCAGTTCCGGACCCGGATCCCCACTCGCGGAGCCAGGCCGGACACAGTGTCCCAGAGCCAGTCTGCCCTGCGGATATTTCCGGAGTATTTCCGCAGGCCCAAGTCAAGCCGTGCGCTGTGTCTCCCGTCCGCATGCGCAGTATGCCGCGACCCACCCCGGCCGTGTCCACCCCGTGCCCACCACGTGCCCGGCGGGACCGGGTTGACTAGGCTCAAGGGCGTGGCACAGCTGAGAATCGCACTCGCCCAGGTCAATCCCACCGTCGGTGATCTCGACGGCAACCGCCGGCTCGTGGTCGCCGCCGCCCGCGAGGCCGCGGACGCCGGAGCACATCTCGTCGTGCTCCCGGAGATGGTCGTCACCGGCTATCCCGTGGAGGACCTCGCCCTGCGCAAGTCCTTCGTGTCGGCCTCCATCAAGGCCACCCGCGCCCTGGCCGCCGACCTCGCCGACGCGGGACTGGCCGACCTGCCCACCGTCGTCGGCTACCTCTCCCGCCGTGAGGACCAGTCGGCGCCCGGTGCCTCCCCTGGCCAGCCCGCCGGCGCCCCGCAGAACGCCGTCGCCGTCCTGCACCAGGGCCGGATGGCGGTCACCTCCGCCAAGCACCACCTGCCCAACTACGGCGTCTTCGACGAGTTCCGCAACTTCGTCCCGGGCGACACCCTGCCGGTCGTGCGCGTGCGCGGGATCGACGTCGCCCTGGCGGTCTGCGAGGACCTGTGGCAGGAGGGCGGCCCCGTCACCGCCGCCCGCGCCGCCCGGGCCGGGCTCCTGGTCTCGCTCAACGGATCGCCCTACGAGCGCCACAAGGACGACGTCCGCCTCGAACTGTGCCAGCGCCGCGCCCGAGAGATCGGCGCCGCCCTGGCCTACGTCAACATGGTCGGGGGCCAGGACGACCTGGTTTTCGAGGGCGACTCCCTGGTGGTCGACGCCGAGGGCGACCTCGTGGCCCGCGCACCCCAGTTCACGGAGACGCTCCTGGTCGCCGACCTCGACCTGCCCGAGGCCGCCGACCACCCCGGGGACCCCGACCGGGCCGACGGGCTGCGCATCGTCCGCCGCACCCTGACCGACACCCCGGTCGCCCCCTACCCGCCCGGCGAGAACACCGTCACCCCGCGCCCGGATCCGCTCTCCGACACCGGCGAGGTCTACCAGGCCCTGGTCACGGGCCTGCGCGACTACGTGGTCAAGAACGGCTTCCGCTCGGTGCTCGTGGCCGTCTCCGGCGGTATCGACTCCGCCCTGACCGCCACCATCGCCGTCGACGCCCTGGGGCCCGACAGCGTCCACGGCCTGTTGCTGCCCAGCGAGCTGTCCAGCGAGCACTCCGTCACCGACGCGGAGGACCTCGCCGAGCGCCAGGGATTCTCCGCCCGTACGGCGGCCATCGGCCCGATGGTCGCCGCCTTCGAGCGGGCCGCCGCCGACACCGGGGCCCCGCTGACCGGCCTGGCCGCGGAGAACCTCCAGGCCCGCGTGCGCGGCACCCTGCTCATGGGCCTGTCCAACCAGGAGGGACACCTGGTCCTGGCCACCGGCAACAAGAGCGAGGCCGCCACCGGGTACTCCACCCTCTACGGCGACTCCGTCGGCGGGTTCGCGCCCATCAAGGACTGCTGGAAGACCCTCGTGTGGGAGCTCGCGCGCTGGCGCAACGACGAGGCGGTCCGCCAGGGCCGCACCCCGCCCATCCCGGAGAACTCCATCACCAAGCCGCCCAGCGCCGAGTTGTCGCCGGACCAGCTCGACTCCGACTCCCTGCCCGACTACGCGATGCTCGACGCCGTCCTGGACGCCTACATCGGCACCGACAAGGGCGAGGCCGAGCTCGTCTTCGCCGGGTACGAGCCCGAGCTGGTGCGCCGTGTCATCCGCATGGTCGACCGCGCCGAGTACAAGCGCCGCCAGTCCGCCCCGGGCACCAAGATCAGCTCCCGCAACCTCAGCCGCGACCGGCGCGTGCCCATCACCAACCGCTGGACCGTGTGAACCGGCCCCCTCGGCCCGGCGGTCAGTAGGACAGCTCGCAGGAGGAACCGGGCACGACCACGCTCTCGTGGCCGCCCGCCACCACCAGGATCGGGGGCGCCGACGACGGCGGCACCTCCACCCGCACCCGGTCCGGTGTCACCTCCACCCGCACGTTCCAGTGCCCGTGGTAGCGGAAGGTGAAGGACAACCGGTCCAGTTCGGCGGGCAGCCGGGGCGCCAGCCGGAGCGCCCCGGCCTCGGCCTCCAGCCCGCTGAAGCAGCGGGTGAGGATGTCCACCGTCCCCGACATCGCGCCCAGGTGGATGCCCTCGGCCGTGGTCCCCGCGTGCAGGTCGTCGATGTCGGAGTGCAGAGCGCGCCGGAAGAACCGCCAGGCCGACGACAGGTCGGTGCGCGCGAGCACCCAGGTGTGCACCACCTCGCTGAGCGTCGACCCGTGCGAGGTCCGCTCCTGGTAGTACTCGGCCGTAGCGGGGAGGATGCCCGTCTCGCACGGGTAGCCCAGGCGGCACAGCAGGTCGACGACCTCCTGCTCGGCCAGCACGAAGAACAGCATCAGCACGTCGGCCTGCTTGGAGGCCTTGTACCTGTTGCAGGTGTCCCCCTCGGCCTCCAGGATCCGGTCCAGGCGCCGGATGTCGCCGTAGGCGGCCCGGTAGCGGTCCCAGTCCAGCTCCTCCAGGTCCCCGTAGCCGTCGAACTGGCTGATCACCCCGTCGTGGAAGGGCACCCGCATCTTGCGGCTGACGTCGGCGAACAGGTCGATCTCGTGCGGGGCCATCCCCGTGGTCTCCTCCAGCTCCCGGCGCCGCGGCTCGGGCAGCAGGTCGAGGGTCTCCATCGCCCGCATCAGCACCCACACCGTCATCACGTTGGTGTAGGCGTTGTCGTCCAGCCCCGGCTCGGCGCGGCCGACGTAGCCGTCGTGGTACTCGTCGGGCCCCATCACACCGCGGATCACGTACCGGTCCAGGGCCTTGTCGTACTCGGTGAGTCCGGCCAGGAAGCGGGCGATCTCCAGGAGCAGTTCGGCGCCCTGGCCGAGCAGGAACTCCCGGTCGCCGGTGTACTGGTAGTACTGCCACACGTTGTGCGCGATGGCGATGCCCACGTGCCGCTGGCGGTGCGAACGGTCCTCCAACCAGTGCCCCGACCGCGGGTTCAGGTGGATCCGCTGCGTCTGCTCGCGCCCGTCGCTGCCGCTCTGCCAGGGGAACATCGCGCCGGGCCGCCCCGCCTCGGCCGCGGCCGCCCGCGCCGCCGGCAGCCGCCGCCACCGGTACCGCAGCAGGGCCCGCGCCGTCTCGGGGAAGTTCATGCTCAGGAAGGGGAAGATGAACAGCTCGTCCCAGAACACGTGCCCGCGGTAGGCCTCCCCGTGCAGCCCCCGGGCGGGGGCGCCCGCGTCCAGGTCGGCCGTGTGCGGTGAGAGCGTCTGCACCAGGTGGAACAGGTGCAGGTTGAGCACGCGCTGGGTTTCCTCGTCGGTGATGCCGATGGCGCAGGTGTCCCATATCCGCCGCCAGGCCGCCTCGTGGCGGGACAGCAGCGTGTCGAAGTCGGCCGCGCGGCCGACGTCGCGCACGGCCGAGGCCAGGGGCTCCTCGATCGCGGGGTCGCGCGAGGTGCGCACCGACACCACCTTGGCGAACGTGACCGCCTCCCCCTGGGCGACCGTGCCGTGCAGGTCGTGGGCGATCCACGCGCCGTCGTCGTCACGCGTGAAGGCGCCGTCGGCGGGCTTGTCGCAGGTGGTCCGCGACGCCAGCGCCAACCGGATCCCCGACGTCGCCGTCTCCGTGTGCAGCCAGGCCACGTCGTCGCCGTCGGAGCCCGTGCCCCGCGGCCGCAGGTGGTCGCCGCGCAGGGCCCGGTAGCGCTCCACCCCCCGGTTGGCCACCCGGCCGTCCAGCGCCGATCGCACCGTCAGCACACCGCTCCAGTTCAGCGGTGCGAAGGTGGTCTCCAGCGCGGCCAGTGACGGATCGGCCATCGACACGAAGCGGCGCTGGACCAGGCGCGTGCGCTGTCCCCGGTCGTCCCGCACCTCCAGCTCGCGGGTGAGCACGCCCCGGCGCACGTCCAGCTCCCAGCGCTGCCACTGCGGGCCGGACACGGCGGGAAGGGCCCCGTCCCCCTCCTCGGCGGGCATCTCGGCGGCCCCGGAGCCGAACCACGGCCCCTGGCCGATCCGGAAGGTGAGCGGCAGCCAGTTGGGGACGTTCACCAGGTCCTCGTTGTCGACCTCGTGCCCGTCCACCACCGAGGCCAGCCGGTCGTAGCAGCCCGCGACATAGGTTCCGGGGTAGTGCGTGCCGTCGTCCGCCACCTCCGGTGCCGCCCCCCGCGTGGCGAAGCGGCCGTTGCCCAGGGTGCACAGCGCCTCGCGGTGCCCCTCGTCGTCGGTCGGGGGCCTGCGGCTGTCCCACTCCAGCCTCCACCGGCTCATCGCGGCCCCACCCCCGGAGCAGGCTCCAACTCGGCCAGGTCCTCGACGACGACGTCGGCGCCGCGCTCGGCGAGGGCCGCGGCCTGCCCCGCCCGGTCCACACCCACCACCAGGGCGAAGCCGCCCCGGCGTCCCGCCTCGACGCCGGCGAGGGAGTCCTCGACCACCGCCGTGCGCTCGGGCCGGGCCCCCAGACGCCGAGCGGCCTCCAGGAACAGGTCCGGTGCGGGCTTGCCCGCCAGCGCCAGGCGCGCCGCGTCCACGCCGTCGACCCGAACGTCGAAGAGCGTGTCCAGCCCCGCCGCGGCCAGGACGCGGGCGCAGTTGCGGCTCGCCGAGACGGCCGCGACGCGCACTCCGTCCCGGCGCAGGCGCCGGACCAGAGCGACGGTGGAGGGGAAGGCGGTGACGCCGTCACGGTCCAGGACCGCGAGGAACGCGGCGTCCTTGTCCTCGGCCAGGGAGGTCACGGACGCCTGCCCGGAACCGGGCGGCGACTCCTCGGGCAGGTCGATGCCGCGCGAGGCGAGGAAGGCGCGCACGCCGTCGGCACGCGGTCGTCCGTCCACGTGCCGCAGGTAGTCGGCGCCGGTGTCGAAGGGGCGCGGCTCCTCGCCGCGCTCGCGGGCCCGGCGGTACAGGAAGGCGTCGAACGTGCGCTTCCAGGCGGCCGCGTGGACGCGTGCCGTGTCGGTGATGACCCCGTCGGTGTCCAGGACCACCGCGTCCAGGGACAGGCCCTCCAGGGCCCTCGGGCGCGGTTCCTTCGGGATCGCCATCGCGGTCTCCTCCTCGGCTCGGGTCTGCCATCCCATCGCGCCGGCACCGTGGCGGACAGGGGCCGAACGCCCGTGCCGACGAGCCCTTCGGCCCTGCCCCGCCCCGCGGGCGACCGCCAACATGGAGTCGTATGTCAGGCGTTCCCGTTGCCGATCGGCGATAACAGGGGGAAGAGTGGCGACTTCCGGTTCGCGGATCGACGAGGCGTGGCACGTCATGGGGCCCCAGGAGGCGATCGAGGCCCTGGACACCTCCCCCCAGGGGCTCGCGGGCGACGAAGCCGCGCGGCGCCTGGTCACGTACGGGCCCAACGCCCTGAGGGAGAGCGCACCGCCCTCGGTACCGCGGCTCCTGGTACGCCAGTTCGTCAGCCCCCTCATCGCGATCCTCCTGGCGGCCGCCTTCGTGACGTTCGTGCTCGGGGAGTGGATCGACACCGGCGTGATCGTCGCGGTCCTGTTGTTCAACGCCGGTATCGGATTCGTCCAGGAACGCCGGGCCGACACCGCGGTGCGGGCTCTGCGCAAGCTGGCGGTCCCACGCGCCCGCGTCCTGCGCGACGGCACGGACCGCGAGGTCGACGGCCGCGATCTGGTCCCCGGTGACGTGGTGCTGCTGGAGTCGGGTGTCCGTGTGCCCGCCGACCTCCGTCTGATCCGGGCGCAGGCGCTGCGGATCGACGAGTCCCCGCTGACGGGGGAGTCGGCACCCGTCACCAAGCACACCCGAGCCCTGGACCGCGACCTGGCGGTCGGCGACCTCGGATCGCTCGCCCACTCGGGCACCATGGTGACCAGCGGGCGCGGTGAGGGCGTGGTCTTCGCCACCGGGCGGTCCACACGGCTGGGCGGGATCGCCGACCTCATCGAGACCGAGCGCCAACCGGAGACCCCGCTGAACCGACACCTGCGGCGCCTGGCCCGGCTGATCATGGTGGTGGTGCTGGTCGCCTGTGCCCTGGTCCTCGTCCTGGGCCTCATCAACGGTGGGGAGCCGCGCGAGCTGTTCCTGGCCGCGGTGGCGCTCGCGGTGGCCGCGATCCCCGAGGGGCTGCCGATCGTGCTCACCATCGCGCTGGCGATCGGGGTCACCCGGATGGCGCGCGGCGGGGCCATCGTGCGGCACCTGCGGGCCGTGGAGACCCTGGGCAGCGCCACCGTCATCGGCGCGGACAAGACCGGAACGCTCACGGAGAACCGGATGACGGTCCGCCGGCTGTGGGCGGGCGGCCGGGAGCGGGACCTGGAACGGCCGGACCCGGCGCGACCCGCGTCGGTGGACGCGGCGGCCTCACCGCTCGACCTGGACCCGCTCGTTCTCGCCCTGGTCACCGGGGTCCTGACGAACGAGGCCGCGGTCGAGCCGGGTGGGGACGGCGGTGTCGGCGACCCCACCGAGATCGCTCTGCTCAGGGCGGCCTCGCGCGCGGGGCTGGAGCCGGAGCCGTTGCGCGACGCGTTCGGACTGGTGGCCGACGTGCCCTTCGAACCCGCCCAGCAGTACTCGGCGTCGCTGCGGCACTGGGGCGTGGGCGGCGGCGCGGCGCTGTTCGTCAAGGGGTCTCCCGAGCGGGTGGCCGCGATGTGCGACTCCGTCCACGGGGAGGGTGAAGGGGGCGACGGCGCCGCCGACCCGGACCTGGACGCGGTGCGGGAGGCGGCCCACGCGATGGCCGGTACGGGGCTGCGCGTCCTGGCCCTGGCGGTGGGGCGCTCGCGCGCGCCCGGTGACACGCCCATCGACCTGGAGGACCCGCGCGGCCTGGTGTTCGTCGGGCTGGTGGGGCTCGTGGATCCGCCGCGCGCAGGAGTGCGGGAGGCGGTGCGGGCCTGCCACGCGGCGGGTGTGCGCGTGCTGATGATCACGGGCGACCACGCGCTGACCGCTCGGGCGATCGCCGCCGAACTGGACATCGCGGACGGCGCGGGGCCGGCCGTCACCGGGGCCGAAGTCGACGCCATGGACGACGCGGCCCTGTCCGCGGCCCTGGACGGCACCACCGTGTTCGCGCGCGTGTCGCCCGAGGGCAAGCTGCGCATCGTCCGTGCCCTCCAGGAGTGCGGCGAGACGGTCGCGGTGACCGGTGACGGCGTCAACGACGCCCCCGCGCTCAAGGCGGCCTCCATCGGGGTGTCGATGGGGCGGGCGGGCACCGACGTGGCCCGCGAGGCATCGGAGATCGTGCTCACCGACGACGACTTCACCAGCATCGTGCGCGCGGTCGAACTCGGCCGGGTCACCTTCGAGAACGTCCGGCGGGCCACGTTCTTCCTGGTGTCCACGGCGGTGGCGACGATCCTGGCCCTGATCGTGTCGGTCGCGGCGGGCTGGCCCCTGCTCATGCTGCCCGCGCAGCTGCTGTGGCTCAACCTCGTCACCAACGGGCTCCAGGACGTGGCGCTGGTGTTCGAGCGCGGTGACCGCGACGTCCTGCGCCGTGCGCCGCGCGCGGCGCAGGAAGGGATCCTCTCACCGCTGATGTGGCGGCGGACGGTCCTGACCGGGCTCGTACAGGCCGTCGGGGCGGTGGCGCTGTTCGCCTGGGCACTGGAGGACACCGGGTCGGCCACCACCGCCCAGACGGTGGCGCTGACCACCCTGGTCCTCTTCGCCGCCTTCCAGGCGGGCAACGCCCGGTCCCAGCACCGGTCCGTCCTGTCCGTGCCGCTGCGCGACAACCGCTTCCTGGTGGTGGCGACCGCGGCCACACTGGCCCTGCACGCCGCGGCCCTGTACTTCCCCCCGACACGGTTCGTGTTGAGGGTCGAACCGCTGCCGCTGGAGTACTGGCCGGTCATGGTGGCCGTCGCGGCCAGTGTCCTGGTGGCGGTGGAGGCGGAGAAGGCGCTGCGCCGATGGGCCGGGCGCGCCGGCCGCAGCGGCGGGCGCAGCGCCACGGGACGCTCCGGCCGGGCTCACCCCGCGGGCGACGCGGTGCGGCGGAAGAGCGTGTAGTCGGCTCCGTCGCCGAGGACGGTGCTCCGCACGCGCTCGAAGGCCGCCGGGGCGAAGGCAGCGTCGACGAACGGCCGCCCGGCTCCGGCGATCACCGGGTAGCGCTTGATCATCAGCTCGTCGATCTCCGGCAGCAGCACACCGGCGGCGGTCGGGCCGCCGACCAGGCAGAGCCCCAGGTCACCTTCCTGCCGCTTGAGTGCGCGGACCAGAGCGAGCGGATCGGTGTCGACGATCGTCACGTCCGGGTCGGTGTCCTTGGCCAGGGTCCGCGAGAGCACGTACTGGCGCATGTGGGCGTAGGGGCTGGTGATGCCCTCGTCCAGGGCGACCTGGTAGGACCCCCGGCCCTGGAGGAGGGTGTCGAACCTCTGGTTGGGGACGTCGAGGCCGAGCTGTTCGCGGACGTGGGTCGGGATCAGCTCGGGGTACTCGCGGGCGTGGTAGGCCCCGGACTCGTCGGACTGGGGGAAGAAGTCGAAGGTGCCGTCGGGTGCGCAGACGAAGCCGTCCAGTGACACCGCGACGAAGTAGGTGAGCGTGCGCATGGTCCTCCTTTGTGCGGTCCACAGACCACAACGATTGAAGTGCTTCGCTCAAAGTACTTGATTCGTAGTGGTTTGTCGAGCACGCCGGGGCCGGGGTCCGGTCCGGGATCCGTCGGCTCAGGCCAGGCCGAGTTCGCGGGCGCGCGCCCCGGCGGCGGCGCGGTTGGCCACCTCCAGCTTCGCCAGGATGTTGGACACGTGCACGCTCGCGGTCTTGGGGCTGATGAACAGCTCCGCCGCGATCTGCGCGTTGGTGCGTCCCGACGCCAGCAGCCGGGTGACCTCCAGCTCCCGCGCGGTCAGCCCAGCCGGGGACGGCGGCGGCGCCGCGTCCTCACCCAGCCCCACGCCGAGCCGACGCGCCAGGTCGGCGGCCGCGCCCGCCAGCGGGGCCGCCCCGCAGGCGGACGCCGTCTCGAACACCTGGCGCGTCCACTCCGCGGCACGCTCCCGTTCGCCCGCAGCGACCGCCGCCTCGGCGGCCCGCAGCCGGACCTCGGACAGGTGCAGCCGCAGGGGCGTGCGCTCCCAGGCCCGCACCGCCTCGCACCAGTACTCCAGCAGGTCCGGGCCACCCGCCCCCTCCGCCGCCGCCGTGCGCGCCGTGACGGCGGCGCGGTGCGCCCGCTGGACGGGACCGTGCACGGACATCTGCTCGGTGACCTTGACCGTGAGGGCGCGCACCCGGGCGGCGTGCTCGACCGTCGCCGGCGCCCGACCGGCGGCAGCCCCGCGCCGGACGGCCTCCGCCATCACGTCGGCCATCGGCCAGGAGTAGCCCGGGGCGGCCTCCAGCTCCAGCTCCTCCAACAGCCGCCGCGCCACCTCCAGCGCGGTGTCCAGCCGGTCCTCGGCCAACCGCGTGTCCAGGATGCCCAGGGCGGCCAACTGCACGATGTTCATCCGGTGCGCGCGCAGGGTCTCCTGCTCCAGCATGGGCTGGACCCACGCCCGGGCCGTCGCGGTGTCGCCCTGGGCCACGGCGACGCGCATCAGCACACTCGCGATGTAGACGCGCTGCTTGTCCGAGGGGCGGGTGCGCAGCACCCGCTCCACGATCTCGCGCGCGGTGGCCAGGTCGCCCAGCTCGAAGTGGATCTCGGCGCGGTTCTGGTGGTTGAAGTGGCTGTGCACGGACGCCCACCCCAGGGCCCTGTGCCGCTCCAGGGCGTCCTCCAGGACCACCAGGCCCTCCTCGTGCCGGCCCAGCTCCCGCAGGAAGTGCGCCAGGTTGCCGACCCCGCGCGCCTCCAGGTTGGGGTCGTTGGTCTGGTGCGAGCGCGCGATGCCCTCCAGGAACAGGGGGCGCCCGGTCTCCAGGTCGCCCTCGGCCAGGCTGATCCCGCCCAGGGTGATCCGGGCGTCGGCGGCGGCGCACGCGTCGCCCCCGCGCCCGGAGGCGGAGACCTCCACGGCCAACTCCGCCAGCCGCCGTCCCGTCAGTCCGCGCTCCGCCAGCTCCCGCAGTTGGAGCTGGTCCGGCGACGGCTCACGGTCCACGCGGTAGAGCAGGCTCGTCTTGGCCAGGATCGACAGCAACAGGCCGTACCCCGGCATGTGCGGCGGGTGCAGTTCCAGGGCGCGCACCAGGTCCTCGACACCGCCGCCGTTGAGCTGCTGGGCGCGTGCCTGGCCCCGGAGGCGCAGCAGCTCGGCCCGCACCGTGAGGGTGTGGTCGTCGTCGGCGTCCCCCGCCAGGGTCGCCAGTGCCTCGTCGGCCAGCTCGCGGGCCCGCTTGTGCCGGCCCGCCTCCAGCGCCGCGGCGGCGGCCGCGCTGACCACCTGCGCCCACGTGCGTCCCCCGACCCGCTCCGCGGCGTCGGGCACCTGGTCCCACATGTCCAGTACGCGCTCCAGCATGTCCAGCTCCTCGCTGAACGCCAGGGTGTCGCCGGCCCGGACCGCCGCCCACCACGCGGCCTGGAGCGCGCTCGGCAGGTCCCGCGCCGCCAGGAAGTGGTGTGCCTGCTCGGCGGCGCGGCGGTCGGCTGGCACGGCGTCGGGGTACTCCTCGATGAGCTGGGCGAAGCGCAGGTGCAGCCGCGAGTGGGGGCCCGGCAGGATCTCCTCGTGCACGGCGTCGCGCAGCAGGGCGTGCCGGAACCGGTAGTCGGTACGGCCCGACCGCAGCACGTTGGCGTCCACCAGGGTGTGCAGCGCGCGCTCCAGCTCGTGTTCGGGCAGCCCCGCCGCGTGGTAGAGGATCTCGTGCTCGATGCTCTCGGAGACCGCTCCCACCGACGCCACCCGCAGCACCGACAGCGCGGTGTCGTCGAACCGGTGCAGCGGTTCCAGCAGCAGGTCGCGGAAGTGCTCCGGCACGTCGGGGTTCTCACCGGTGGTGCAGGAGTCGTCCGCCGCCAGGGACTCCACGAACAAAGGGATGCCGTCGGTGCGGCGGTAGAGGGCGTCCAGCTTCTCCGGCGTCAGCTCCGCGCCCCGGATGGCCGCGGCCTGGCGGCCCACCTCCTCCCGCGTCAGAGGCTCCAGGCGCAGCCCCAGCACGTTGGGCGCGCGCTCCAGTTCGGGGATCAGCCGCCGCAGGGGGTGGGTGCGGTGCAGGTCGTCGCTGCGGTAGGTGCCGATGATCAGTATCCCCGGCAGGTCCAGGTTGCGCACCAGGAACACCAGGAGGTCGCGCGTGGCGCCGTCGGCCCAGTGCAGGTCCTCCAGGACCACGGTCAGCGGTGAGTCCTGGGCGGCCTGGGTGAACAGGCGCAGCACCTGCTCGAAGAGGATGCCCCGGTTCTCCCTGCGGTCCCCGGGCGCCTCGCCCAGCTCGGGCAGCAGCCGGGCGAACTCGCCCACCCCGCCCGGGGCAGCGGCCTCGAACGCCGCCCTCCCGCGCTCGCGCAGCACCTGGCGCAGGACCGCGGTGAAGGGGGCGTAGGAGAGCCCGTCCACCCCCAGCTGGAGGCAGCCGCCCACGTACACCGACCCCGTGGTCGGGGCGGCGGTGAACTCGCCCACCAGTCGGCTCTTGCCGACCCCCGCGTCACCGCCGACCAGGACCATGCCGGAGGACTCCGTGTGCGAGCGCTCGGCGTGCTCGCCCAGGAGCCGCAGCGGTCGCTCGCGTCCGACAAAGACGGGACAGGACTGTACGAGTTGGGGCATAGAGGCCATTATGCCGTCGGTCGTGTGGACCGCCTGTGGTTTTCCCCAGGCCCGGTCAGGCCGGGCCCGGCTCGCGGGCGAGAGCCGGACCCCGGCGGCGGTGGCCGGCCAGAGCGTCGTCCACCAGTTCCGGCGACGCATGGTGCCGCCCCTGCCCGCGCGCGGTGCCGCCCGCGCCCCGGGCCTCCGTCAGGGGCCGCCGGCCTCTCGCGAGAGCGCGCTCGGGCGCTCCACGGCCGCCCGCCCGTCGGACCCTCCTCCCGGTCGCGTGCGGGACGCCGTGGATCGGAGACCGCCCACGGGATCAGGCGGCGCGGCCGAAGCGCGCGCGGGCCCCGGAATCCGGTACGTCCTCCCTGCCCTGCCGGTGGCCCTTCTTCTTCTCGGCGCGGCGCGCGGCACGCTCCTCGGCGCGGGCCCGCTTGATCGCGCGGACGTGCTCCGCCTCGCGTCGGCGCTCGCGGCTGACGTAGTCGGCGGTCGAGCTGAACAGGTCCGGGTGGTACATGGTGGGCCTTCCCCCGTGGGCGGAGACCCTGTGTCCCCGCCGCCTGAGAACAACGATCGGTCTAAGGCCCCGCCCCGCGCATGGGGAGGATGCCCAGTCCTGACCGCGTCCGGCGCCCGGGTCGGCCCGGTCGGCCTAAGGCCCCCGCCGGAGGACCTGAGGCGGTCTCAGGAGGCCCGGAGCGTTGGTCCGCCGTGCGGCGGCCAGACCCGGGCGGAGCACTCGAGCCGAGACCAAGGTGTGTCACTGAAGGCGTTCTCACGGTGACTCGTAGTTGTCTAGGGCTGACAGGGTGGACGTACAGGAGGTGCGTGATGTCGCGAGTGCTCGGGGGGAGCCGGTACCGCGCGGTACCGGTGTTGATCGGCGCGGTCGCGGTCGGGGCGGCGGCCCTGGTCGCGAGCGGGGCCGCGGCCGACGAGCAGGCGGCGCCGGTGAGCCTGTCCGTGTCGGGGGAGGACGGGGCGGCTCCGGGGGAGGAGGTCGTCCTGCGGACGAGCGTGACCAACGGCGACAGCGCCCCGGTGGAGGGCGCCCTCCTGGCCCAGCACGTCCCGGAGGGGATGGAGGTCCTGGAGGTCGGCCAGGGCGGCATGGTGGAGGAGGGCATCGCCAACTGGGGGGTCGGGATCCCCGCCGGCGGGGAGGCCCACCACACGGTGCGCGTGCGGATCGCCGAGGACACCGCCGTGGACGAGCGCCTGATGAGCACGGCCTGCCTGCTGTTGGACCGCGACGCCGAGCCCACGGCGTGCGCGAGCGACACCGTGCTGGTCACCGAGCGGTCGGCGGCCCTCGGCGGGCTCGCGGACCGGGCGACACTGGTCGGTTCGGTCGGTGCGGGGCTGGTACTCGTGCTGGTCTGGTTCCTGTGGCGGCGCAGGGGCGCGCTCCGGAGCCGGTGACCGGGCCGTGACGTCAACGCGTCATATCCGGGGCCGGAAAAACTACGACGCGTAGTAGTGTGTCGCCATGGACATCATCTACTCCGCGCTCGTCTTCCTGCACATGATCGGTCTCGCCGGCATCCTCGCGGGCTTCCTCATGCAGGTCATGACCGGTCACGCCAAGTCGACCAAGGTGCTGCTGCACAGCTCCCTGCTCCAACTGGTCACCGGCCTGGCCCTCGTGGGGGTCGCCGAGATGTCCGGGGTCGCCGAGGTCGACAACATCAAGGTGGGCGTCAAGCTCATCGTCGCCCTGGCCGTGGTGGTCGTGGGCGTCATGAACCTGCGCAAGCCGTCCAGCCGCCTGGCCACCATCGCGGGCGTGCTCGCCATCCTCAACATCGGTGTCGCCGTCTTCTGGTGATCCGCCCTCCCCGCTGCGCCGGTGGCGGCGCGGTCCCCCGCAGGGCCGCGCCGCCACCGGCTTCTTCACGCCCTCTTGCCGAAATCTTGCGTGCATCTTTCACGCAGAACCGCGGCGTATCGCGCCTGGTCACGCGGTGGGCGTGTGTTCGGTGGTCCGCGTCATCCCTGCGCCAAGGCCCTGAACTTCGCAGTTCAACGGACTGATCTCACTCAGTGTGCGCGTCGCGGCACGAGGAGATCCGGCGGCAATCTCCTGTTCACAACGCTGGACTCTTCTGTTAAGTTCACCACATTCACGCAAACTCTTGCAGAGTCTGCAAGAGAGCGGCGGTGTGGCAGCGCGGCCCCACCGCGCAACTCCCTCCCCCCAAGGAGCGAACATGAACAGACGCAGACTCGGCTCCCTCGCGGGGGCCGCGGCGCTGGCCGCCGGCCTTCTCGCGGCTCCGGCCCCGGCGTCGGCCGCCCCCGCCCCCGCGGAGGTCCCCGCAGCCGAGCAGAACGGCGGGACGATCGTCCACCTGTTCCAGTGGAACTGGGACTCGGTGGCCGCCGAGTGCGAGGACTTCCTCGGCCCGAACGGGTTCGGCGGCGTCCAGGTCTCCCCGCCCCAGGAGCACGTGGTCATCCCCTCCGCCGAGGGCGGCAACTACCCCTGGTGGCAGGACTACCAGCCGGTCTCCTACCAGATCGACAACACCCGGCGCGGCACGGCGGCGGAGTTCGAGGCCATGGTCGCCACGTGCCGCGACAACGGCGTCCGGATCTACGCCGACGTCATCATCAACCACATGACCGGCAACGGCTCGGGCACCGGCAGCAACGGCACCGCGTGGGAGAAGTACGCCAATCCGGACCTGTTCGGCGACGGCAGCGCCGCCTACGACAGTGACGACTTCGGCCCCTGCTTCGAGACCATCAGCGACTGGAACGACAAGTGGGAGGTCCAGAACTGTGAGCTCCTGGAGCTCTCGAACCTGAACACCGCCACCCCGCACGTGCGTGAGCAGCTCCGGCGCTACCTCAACGGGCTCGTGGACATGGGCGTGGGCGGATTCCGCGTGGACGCCTCCAAGCACGTTCCCGAGGCCGATGTCGAGGCGATCTTCGGCGGACTGAACGAGGTCCCCGGCTTCGGCGGGCAGCCCGACGTCTACCACGAGGTCTACGGCGACCAGACGGTGCCCTACACCGCCTACACCCCGTACGGCAAGGTCACCAACTTCGACTACAAGAACGACTTCGCGGGCAAGTTCGCCGGCGGCGACCTCGCCGGACTGGTCGACATGCCCGACTACGGGGGCCTGACCGCCGACGAGGCCATGGTGTTCGTCGACAACCACGACACCCAGCGCTACACGCCGACCCTCACCTACAAGGACGGCGACCGCTACCACCTCGCCACCGCCTTCATGCTCGCCCACCCCTACGGCACCCCCGTGGTGATGTCGAGCTACGACTTCGGCGACAACCAGACCGAGGGCCCGCCCAGCGTCGGCGAGGTCGACGGCAACCCCGCCGGGTGGATCACCGAGGACAGCGACTGCGCCGACGCCGACTGGGTCTGCGAGCACCGCGACGGCACCGTCGCGGGGATGGCCTCCTTCCGCAACTCCACCGACGGCACCGGCATCACCCAGCGCGCCGCCGACGGCAGCTCTCGGGTCGCCTTCGACCGCGGTGACCGCGGCTTCGCGGCCTTCAACGCCGGCGGCGGCACCTGGAACGTCACCGCCAGCACGTCCATGCCCGACGGCGTGTACGAGAACGCGGCGGGCACCGGCTCGGCCACCGTCTCCGGCGGCCAGGTCACCGTGGAGGTCCCGGCCGAGGGCGCCGTCGCCATCCACGTCGACGGCGTCTGCGACCCCGTCGACTGCGACGACGACGGCGGCAGCGACACCTTCGAGATCTCCGCCACCGCCTACACCAACTGGGGCCAGGAGGTGTACGTCGTCGGCAACACCGACGCCCTCGGCTCCTGGAACCCCACCAGCGGCGTGAAGCTGTCCACCGACGGCAGCACCTACCCGCAGTGGACCGGAGAGGTCACCATCGGTGACGACGACGAGTGGAAGCTCGTCAAGGTCGACGGCGCCGGCAACGTCCAGTGGGAGTCCGGCGGCAACCGCGTCGGCCCCGACTCCGCCCCCGTCTGGCGCGACTGAACCACCCGGGCCGCCTCACTCCACGGCCCCTCCCACGGCACCCCCGCGCCACACTCCTCCGGCGCGGGGGTGCCCGCTCGTGGGCCCGGCTCAGCCGTCGTAGAACACGCGCTCCATCACCGCGCGGGCCCGCCGCGTCGTGCGCAGGTAGGCCTCGGCCAGCTGCTCGGCCGCGCCCTCCCACACGTCGTCCTCGCCCTCGCCGCTGCGGCAGCCCATCGCCTCGGCCAGCGCCGAACGCACCCGCAGGTCCGTGGGCAGCGAGTCCCCGGGCCGGCCGCGCACCAGCATGACCATCCCGCGCACCCGCGAGGCCAGACGCCAGGCCTGCTCCAGCACCACACCGTCGTCCGCGGCCAGCATCCCGTGCGCCACCGCCACGTCCAGGGCCTCCAGCGTGCCCGTCGTGCGCAGGTCCGGGTACTCGTGGGCGTGGCGGAGCTGGACCAGCTGCGCCACCCACTCCACGTCCGACAGGCCGCCCCGGCCCAGCTTCGTGTGCAGTGTCGGATCCGCCCCGCGCGGCAGCCGCTCGGCCTCCATCCGTGCCTTGAGCTTGCGGATCTCCAGCACGGCCGCGGAGTCGATCCCGCCCTCCGGGTAGCGGATCGGGTCGATGAGCGCGGTGAACGCCTGGCGCAGCTCCGGGTCGCCGGCGATCGGGCGGGCGCGCAGCAGTGCCTGGCTCTCCCACACCTGCGACCAGCGGCCGTAGTAGGCGGCGTAGGAGTCCAGAGTGCGCACGACCGGTCCGCTGCGCCCCTCCGGGCGCAGGTCGGTGTCCACCTTCAGCGGCGGCTCGGCGGCCGGCATCTCCAGCAGTCGCGCCAGCTCGCGCACCACCTCCAGCGCCTGCCTGGTGGCCGCGCCCGTCTCGACCCCCGGCAGGGGGTCGTGCACGTACATCACGTCGGCGTCGCTGGCGTAGGTCAGCTCACCGCCGCCGAAGCGGCCCATGGCGATGACGCACACCCGTGTCAGCGGCTCGTCGCCCGAGGCCGCCACCACGCGGTTGACGGCCAGGCGCAGCGCGGCCTCGATGGTCACCGCCGCGATATCGGTGAGCGCCGAGCCCACGTCCTGGACCGTCGACACCTCCAGCAGGTCCGCGACGGCCGTGCGCAGCAGTTCGCGGCGGCGCAGCGCCCGCACCGCCGCCACCGACTCCTCGGCCGTGTCGTAGCGGCGCAGCGCCGCCTCGGCCTCCGCGGCCAGCACCTCGGGCCTGCGCCGCGTGAGGTCGGCGTCGTCGGCGAGCATCCCCACGGCCTCCGGGGCCCGCAGCAGCAGCTCCGTCACGTACCGGCTCGTGCCCAGCAGCCAGGCCATCCGCTCGGCCACCCGCACGTCGTCGCGGAGCAGCCGCAGGTACCAGGGCGTCGTGCCCAGGGCGTCACTGACCTGCCGGAACCCGAGCAGCCCCGCGTCGGGGTCGGGCGCGTCGGAGAACCAGCCCAACATGACCGGCAGCAGGGTGCGCTGGATCGCCGCGCGCCGCGACACCCCGGACGTCAGCGACTCCAGGTGGCGCAGCGCCCCCGCGGGATCGGCGAATCCCAGCGCCTCCAGGCGTACCCGGGCCTGTTCGGGGGTGAGCCGCGCCTCCTCGCCCGGCAGCTTGGCCACCGCGTTGAGCAGCGGCCGGTAGAACAGCTTCTCGTGCAGGCGCCGCACCTCCGAGGACACGCGGCGGCGCGCCTCGGTCAGCTCCCGCACGGGGTCGGCCGTGTAGCCCAGCGACCGTCCCAGCCGCCGGAGCTGGTGCGGGCCGTCGGGGCTGGCGGGGTCGGGCATCAGGTGGGTCCGCCGCAGCCGCTCCAGCTGCAGCAGGTGCTCGACCCGGCGCAGGAACCGGTAGGCCTCGGCCAGGCCCACCGCGTCGCCGCGGCCCACGTACCCGTGCTCGGACAGGGCCGCCAGCGCGTCGAGGGTGTTGCCCGAGCGCAGTCGCTCGTCCGTGCGCCCGTGCACCAACTGGAGCAGTTGGACGGAGAACTCGATGTCGCGCAGCCCGCCCGGCCCGAGCTTCAGCTCGTGCTCGGTGTGCGCGACCGGGATGTGCGCCACCACGCGGCGGCGCATCGCCTGTACGTCCTCGACGAAGTTGGCGCGCTCGGTCGCCCCCCACACCATCGGGGCGATCGCGGCCTCGTAGGCGCGGCCCAGCTCCATGTCACCCGCGACGGGCCGTGCCTTGAGCAGTGCCTGGAACTCCCAGGTCTTGGCCCAGCGCTCGTAGTAGGCCACGTGGCCCGACAACGGCCGTACCAGGGGACCGTTCTTGCCCTCCGGGCGCAGCGCCGGGTCCACCTCCCAGAGGGTGCCCTCGGCGTCGGTCTCGGAGGGGATCCGCATCATCGCCGTGGCCAGCCGGGTGGCCGAGCGCATCGCCGCCTGGTCGTCCACGGGTGTGTCGGAACCGGGCTCCTCGGTGGGCTCGGCCACGAACACCACGTCCACGTCGCTGACGTAGTTGAGCTCCCGTCCGCCGCACTTGCCCATCGCGATGACGGCCAGGCGGCAGCGGTCGGCGTCCTCGGGGAACTCCGCGCGCGCCACCGCCAACGCGGCGTCCAGGGTGGCGGCCGCCAGGTCGGCGAGCTCCGCGGCGACCTGGTCGACCGTGCACAGCCCCGTCAGGTCGCGTCCGGCCAGGCGCAGGACGCGCCGCCGGTAGGCCACGCGCAGGGTGTGCTTGAGGGCGTGCAGCGACCCGTCGTCGGACACGACGGGGTCGGCCCGCGGCGCCCGCGCGTTGGGGTCGGCGCCCACGGTGTGCAGCAGTCCGTGCCGCAGCTCCTCGGGCTCGGGGGAGCGGGCGGCGTCGGCTCCCCGCAGCTCCCGCCAGTCCCCGGGGTGGCGGACCAGGTGGTCGGTCAGCGCCGTGCTGGCCCCCAGCACCCGGCACAGCCGGGCCCGCAGATCGGGGTCCTCGCGCAGCACGGCGAGCATCTCGTCGGGGTCGGAGGAGGCCTCCAGGACCCGGATCAGGCCGAGCAGGGCCTGGTCGGGGTCGGGGGCCGCCGCGAGGTCGCTGATGACGTCGGTGTCGGCCTCGGCGTTCAGGCCCGCCTCGGTCATCAGGCGCAGGGCCCGGGTGCTGTCACTGAAGCCGCGCCTGGCGAGTGCGCCTGCCGTCATGGTGTTGATTCCGTCCCTTGCCACGCGTCAACGGTAGTCCCGAAACCGGTCGGGGCCGGTATCCGAACGGATACCGGCCCCGTGGGGGAGTGGCGCGCCTCGGGCGCGCCACTCCGGGGAACTGCTGTGTTCCTGGCCCGTCGGCCCGTCCGAGCGAGCGGAACGGGCCGGCCGACACCGACCTAGATGTCGTAGTAGAGCTCGAACTCGCGCGGGTGCGGACGCAGACGCAGGGAGTCGATCTCCTCGGTGCGCTTGAAGTCGATGTAGGTCTCCAGGAGGTCCTTGGTGAACACGCCGCCCTCGAGCAGGAACTCGTGGTCGGCCTCCAGGGCCTCCAGCGCCTCGTCCAGGGACGCCGGGACGGTCTTGATGGCCTGGGCCTCCGCGGGCGGAAGCTCGTACAGGTCCTTGTCGACCGGCTCCGGCGGCTCGATCTTGTTCTTGATGCCGTCCAGGCCCGCCATCATCATGGCCGAGAAGGCCAGGTACGGGTTGGCCGAGGGGTCCGGCACGCGGAACTCGATGCGCTTGGCCTTCGGGTTCGACCCGGTCAGCGGCAGGCGGATGCAGGCCGAGCGGTTGCGCTGGCTGTAGACCAGGTTGATCGGGGCCTCGTAGCCGGGCACCAGGCGGTGGTAGGAGTTCACCGTGGGGTTGGTGAAGGCCAGCAGCGCGGAGGCGTGCTTGAGCAGGCCGCCGATGTAGTAGCGGGCCGTGTCGGAGAGCTGGCCGTAGCCGGACTCGTCGAAGAACAGCGGCTCGCCGTCCTTCCACAGGCTCTGGTGGCAGTGCATGCCGGAGCCGTTGTCACCGAAGAGCGGCTTGGGCATGAACGTGGCCGTCTTGCCCGCCTCGTTGGCGACGTTCTTGACGATGTACTTGTACAGCTGCACCTTGTCGGCCTGCTGGAGCAGGGTGCCGAAACGGATGCCGATCTCGGCCTGGCCGGCGGTGCCGACCTCGTGGTGCTGGAGCTCGACGTCGACGCCGGAGTCGATCAGGGTGCGGACCATGTCGGAGCGCAGGTCGCTGTAGTGGTCGACCGGCTCGACGGGGAAGTAGCCGCCCTTGTAGCGCGGACGGTAGCCGCGGTTGCCGCCCTCGACCGCGGAGCCGGTGTTCCAGGCGCCCTCGATGGAGTCGATCTCGTAGAAGCCGGTGTTCGAGCGGGTCTCGAACTTGACGTCGTCGAAGATGTAGAACTCGGCCTCGGGGCCGAAGAACGCGGTGTCGGCGACGCCGGAGCTGGCGAGGTAGGCCTCGGCCTTGCGCGCCACGTTGCGGGGGTCGCGGCTGTAGGACTCCAGCGTGAGCGGGTCGTGGACGAAGAACGTCATGTTCAGCGTCTTGTGCTTGCGGAACGGGTCCACGACACCGGTGCTCAGGTCGGGGAGCAGCAGCATGTCGGACTCGTGGATGGCCTGGAAGCCGCGGATCGACGACCCGTCGAACATCTGGCCGTCCTTGAACGTGCCCTCGTCGACGTTCTCGATCGGGAGGGTGACGTGGTTCACGCCCCCGAACAGGTCCGTGAAGCGGACGTCGAGGAACTTGACGTCCTCGTCGCGGATAAAGTCGAGCACCTCGCTGATGCTGCTGAACAAAACGAACCTCCGTGCAGGTGGCTGAGACGCCGGATCACCGGGTCCGCCCCATCGCGGACATGTCGGAACACGCGACGTCTCCCGGCTTCGTCATCGAAGCTAGGAGCGCGTCATTTCCGCGCCATGTCTCTATTGTTTCCTGCATGTTACGGAGCCAGGTGTTTTCGCAGACCAACACGCTTGACTCGGTGATTCCACCACGGATCACCCTAAAACAGGGTGTTCTGCCCACTGTCCGTGGTCGCTCCTGTGGCATACGCCATGCTCCCACCCGCGGCGTTCCGCCTCGGACGCCACCGCGTTCGGTCACAGCCCCGCAACCGGTCGCCGCCACCGTGCGGATAGCGTGGACGGCATGACTGACAAGCGCCGGAGCGGTACCGAGGCCGCCGACCCCGACGACGACTTCCGCTACCGGGGCAACCGGCTGGGCCTGCCGGAGACCGGGACCGGATCGGTGCCGGGCGTCGGCCGCCGCCTCGTCGGACTGGCCCTGGACTGGATCCTGGCCCTGCTGGTCGCCTGGGGCGCCTACGGCGCGGGGCTCATCGGTGCCGGGCTCTCCGTCCCGGAAGCGGCCTCGACCCTGGTCGGCAACACCGCCCTGGTGGTGTTCGCGGCGATGAACATCCTGCTGCTGACGCTTTTCGGCACGACCTTCGGCCGCCGCCTCGTCGGCGTGGGCATCACCGCCACGGGGGAGCGGTCCTGGCCGTGGTTCGTGTCCATGGCCGTGCGCACACTGCTGTTGTGCCTGGTGATCCCGGCCGTCATCTACGACCGCGACACCCGCGGACTGCACGACCGGGCCGCCGGGACCGTGGCCACCCGCTTCTGAGGCCGGGGCGGAGCCGGATGGATCCGCGCCCGGGTGCGTGCGGAGCACCCCGGACCTGCTGTTAGCATCCGTTCATCGCCTGACCCGGACGGTGTCGCCTTCCCGTCCGTCCCGTCAGCCGAATCCCCCGCACCTCCCCGTGCTCCCCCGCGTCCCACCGCACCCTGCCGAAGGTACGTATGGCTGGCAAACGCTCCGCCCCTCGCCCCTCGGGCGTCCTCAGCGCCGCCCGGCTGTCCACGGGCCAGTGGGTCGCCTGCGCGGCCACCGCGCTGGCCATCATCGCGAGCCTGGGCGGCTACACCTGGTACCAGGGCATCGTCGGCAACATCACCACCGCGGAGGTGGACACCGACGAGTGGGACCGCCCGACCAGCGTGGAGGGCGTGATGAACATCCTCATCATCGGCTCCGACGTGCGCTCGGGTGAGAACGCCGAGTACGGCGAGGCGGAGGGCGAGCGCCCCGACACCATGGTCATCGCCAGCGTCAACGTCGACAGCGGCGCGGCCACGCTGGTGAACCTGCCCCGGGACCTGGTCGTCGACCTGCCCGGCTGCGAGCCCTCCGAGGGGTACGACGGGATGAGCGCCCAGAGCGGCATGCTCAACTCGGCGATGACCTTCGGCGGGATCGGCTGCCAGTGGACCACCGTCGAGCAGGTGACCGGCGTGCACCTGGACCACTTCGTCATGATGGACTTCGGCGGCTTCAAGGAGATCGTGAACGCCATCGGCGGGGTGGAGATGTGCGTCCCCGAGCCGATCGACGACCCCAAGGCCCACCTGAACCTGGAGGCCGGGCGCCAGACGCTCAACGGCGAGGACTCCCTGGGCTTCGTGCGCTCGCGCTACGGCCAGGGCGACGGCAGCGACCTGTCCCGGATCGGGCGCCAGCAGGAGTTCATGGGCGCCATGCTGCGCCAGGTCCTCAGCAGCGAGGTGATGTCCAGTCCCGTGACCGTCACGAACTTCCTCGGCGCCGTCACCGACTCGATCACCACCGACGAGGAGCTGACCATCGACACGATGGCCGACATCGCCATCTCCATGCGCGAGGTCGACCTGGAGCGGGTCCAGTTCGTCACCGTCCCCAACGGCCAGCACCCGGCCGACCCCAACCGCATCATCATGAGCGCCGACGCCCCGGCGCTGTTCGAGGCGGTCAACAACGGCACCCTCATGCCGGAGGAGGACGAGGAGGACGCCGGCGGCGAGGAGGCCGAGGCGGCTCCGGACCCCTCCGAGATCTCCGTGGAGGTCCTCAACAACACGGGCATCGGGGGGCTGGCCGCCGAGGTGGAGGGCGTCCTGCTCGGCGAGGGTTACGCGGTCACGGGGACGGGCAACCCCGTGGAGCGCTTCCCCGAGGCCACCACCGTGTACTACGCGCCGGGCGAGGAGACCGCGGCGGAGCTTCTGGCCGGTTCCCTGGACCAGGCCGAGACCGCGGAGGCCGAAGGGCTGGAGCAGACCCTCGAACTGGTCATCGGCGCCGACTGGGCGGGCTTCGCCGACGCGGGGTCCGAGGTGTCGGTCACCGAGGACCTGGGCGGCTCCACCGCCGCGGCCGACGAGGAGAGCGCCTGCTGAACGCGGGTCCCTGACCGGGGGCGCCGGTCGCGGTCTGGCCCCGGGTGTCGTGTTCGGGTAGCATCCGCCCGTTGTGTTCGTGCCGTTATCTCCCATTTCGGACGGATCCCGCCCCGCCCCCGGATCGGATCGCAGGTGCCCCGTTGTCCCGTAGGAAGATGCCCGCGCGCAGACGTCTGAGCCTGGGCCAGTGGTCGGCGTGCGGAGCGACCGGTGTGGTGATCGCCGCCTGCCTGACCGGATACGGCATGTACAACGATGCCCTGAGCGTCGAGACCGAGACCGTGGACCCCGACGGCTGGGGCGACCGGCCTCCCGAGGTGGAGGGGCTGCACAACATCCTGCTGTTGGGGACCGACGAGCGTGCCGGGGACGAGGCGCAGTTCAGCGAGGAGAACGGCATCCGTCCCGACGTCCTCGTGATCGTCAGCATCGACGCGGACAACGGCGGCGTCACGATGGTCAACCTGCCACGCGACCTCATCGTCGACCTGCCCGCCTGTGACCCGGTGGGCGACTACCCGGGCTGGGCGGGCGGCTCGGACCAGCTCAACCACGCCATGTTCTACGGCGGTATGGACTGCCAGGGCAACGCCGTGGAGACCATCACGGGCGTGCACCTGGAGCACATCGTGGCCGTGGACTTCGCGGGCTTCGAGGCCATCGTGGAGACCATCGGCGGCGTGGAGATGTGCGTGCCCGAGCCGGTGAACGACCCCAAGGCCCACCTGACACTGGAGGCCGGCGAACAGCGGCTGACCGGCGAGCAGGCGCTCGGCCTGGCCCGCTCGCGGGCCAGTACCGAGTTCGGCAGCGACCTGAACCGTATCGAGAACCAGCAGCGGCTCATGGGCGCCATCATGCGCGAGGTCACCAGCGGGGACATCCTCTCCAGCCCCACCACGCTCTACAGCTTCATCGACGCGGTCACCGACAGCCTCGTGACCGACGACGGCCTCACCGTGGACAAGATGCGCGAGTTGGCCGTGGCCGTGCGCGAGGTCGACCTCGAACAGATGACCATGGTGACGGTGCCGGTCGTGGAGCACCCGGCCGATGACAACAAGTTGGCCTTCAAGGAGCCCGCGGCGCAGGACCTGCTCGCCGCCGTCGCGGCCGGCGAGGTCCAGGCGGAGGACGAGGGGGAGGACGAGGACGGCGGGTCCGAGGAGGAGTCCGAGGCTCCGGTCGAGCCCTCGGATGTTTCCGTGCGGATCCTCAACGGGACGGGCCAGACCGGTCTGGCGGCGCAGGTCGAGCCGCTCCTGGCCCAGGAGGGCTTCACCGTGACCGGCACGGGCAACCCCGAGACGCGGTTCCCCGAGGCGACCACGGTCTACCACGGCCCCGGCCAGGAGGCCGAGGCCGAACTGCTCGCCTCCGCGCTGACCGCTGCGGTGACCGAGGAGGTGCCGGACCTGGAGGGCGGCCTGGAACTGGTGATGGGCGCCGCGGACTGGGGGCCGGTCGTGGGCCTGGGCGGCGGATCGGACGGCGGTGAGGGCGACGACGGCGCCCTGGGCGGGCTGGACACCAGTACCGCGGCCGAGGACGAGGTCACCTGCGGCTGATCCTGCGAGCGAGGCGCCGGGCCCGGTACGCGCCGCCCGGAGCGCACGGGGCCCTCGCCGTGTCTGGGGAGCGGGATGACACGTCTGAACTTATCGTTTATCGTTATTATCGAGAAACGATAAGAGAGAGGTCTTCGTGCGCGCACTGCCCACGCTCCGCTGGTCCAGGGCCGACACCCTCGCCACCCACCTCATCCTGGTGCTCGGCATCGGGCTCTCCGTCCTGGGCGCAACCGCCCAGCTGCTGTGGGTCGCGCTCGGCATCGGCAGCGGGACGTCTTCCGGCGCCGTCACCGCCACCAGGCCGGACGGCGTCCCCGAGCCCCGCACCGAGGCACCGACGAGCGCGCAGGACGTGACGGTCACCGACACCGGGCGGATGGTGATCGAGTTCCACGATCCCACGGCCTGGGAACGCTTCCTGATCGCGGCACCCGGTCTGCTCGGCGTCTCCGCCACCCTGCTGGTGCTCCTGATGGTCTGGAGCCTGGTCCGCGGCCTGGGAGCCGGAGACCCCTTCGTCCCCGCCAACGCGCGCCGGGTCTACGTCATCGCGCTGACCGTGCTGATCGGTTCCGTGGTGGTGCCGACGGTCGCCGCGGTGTGCGAGAACGTCCTGCGGGGCCGGGCGCTGGAGTCCGACGAGATCGCCTTCTCCTTCGTCGTCTTCGGCGAGGGAGGGATCTCGCTGCCCCTCGTCCTCACCGGCTTCCTCCTGGCGGCGCTGGCCGAGGTGTTCCGCCGGGGCACGGCCCTGCGCGCGGACGTCGAAGGGCTGGTCTGATGCCGCCGGAGGAGGCCGCGGGCATCCGGGTCCACCTGGACAAGGTGCTCGCCGAACGGGGGATCACCCTCACCGAGCTGGCCCAGCGGGTGGGCGTCACCGTCGTCAACCTGTCGGTGCTCAAGAACGGCCGCGCCCGCGCGATCCGCTTCTCCACCCTGGCCGCGCTGTGCCGAGAACTGGACTGCAAGCCCGGTGACCTCCTCGACTACGAGGAAGGGGAGTGACAGACGCCGAAGGGGGCCGTCCCGGTGCGGGACGGCCCCCTTCGGCGTTCGCGGAGGCGGCTAGCCGCCCATCTTGCCGCGCATGCCCTTGGGCATCTTCGCGCCCTTGGGGACCGGGCCCTTGGGCATCTGCATCGCGGCGGGAAGCGCCTTGAGCCGGTAGTTCAGCTCGGCCGTTCCGGACTTGTCCAGGTTCCGGGGCAGCTTGACCAGCGCCCGCTGGAGCTTGGAGACCGGCACCTGGTCCTCGCCGTTGCCGACCTTGAAGTCGTAGATGGGCGTGTCCATCGCCACGCGCGAGACGCGCTTCTTCTCGGCCGCGATCAGCCCCCGCAGGCGGCCGGGGTCGCCCTCGCCGACGAGCACCACGCCCGGACGGCCCACCACGCGGTGCACGACGTCCATCTGCTTGTTGGCGGCCACACCGGGCTCGACGACCCAGTTGCCGCGCATGTTCTCCAGGATCGCCATACCCGCGCCCAGGCGGCCGTCCAGCATCTTGTACTGCACGCGCTGCGCCGAGCGGGTGAAGATGATGAAACCGACCAGGAAGGCCAGCGGGATACCGGTGAGCGTCCAGATGATCCACGAGCCGGTCCAGATCCCGACGGCGACGGCGACGGCGAGGATGACCACCGCGACGGCGGCGGCCAGCGGGATGCTCTTGGGACTCTGCTGGTGGACGACCTTGGCGACCATGCCGATCTGCTTGAGCCGGCCAGGCTGCTTCTCGGCCCCGTCCTTGCCGGACGTCGTCTGGGAACTGGGCTTTTTCGCCATCGTGCTCTCAGGCAGCGCGCGCCGACCCGGGGTCGGCGGGGAACGGATTCCCTGGGCTGCCTTGCCTCCTCTTCGCGGTCGACCTGGTGCGGCGCCTTCCGGCGCCACCAGCTGGGCGCCTCTCCCACCAGGATAGGCGGAACGGTCCGCCCAAGCGGAACGGTGGCCCGGAGGCCACCGTTCCAGCTTGGTTACGACTCGGGCGGATTGCCCGTTATGCCTCGTTCTTGGCGGCGGCCAGCTCGGCGTCCCGCTTCTCGCGCGCCTGCTTGTACAGGCGCCCGGCGCGGTAGGAGGAGCGCACCAGCGGGCCGGACATGACCCCGGCGAAGCCGATCTCCTCGGCCTCCTCGCCCAGCTCCACGAACTCCTCCGGCTTCACCCAGCGGTCGATCGGGTGGTGCAGCTTGGAGGGGCGCAGGTACTGGGTGATGGTCAGCAGGTCGCAGCCGGCCTCGTGGAGGTCGCGCATCGCCTGGCTGATCTCCTCACGGGTCTCGCCCATGCCCAGGATCAGGTTCGACTTGGTCACCAGGTCGTCGGCGCGCGCCTGGGTGATGACGTCCAGGGAGCGCTCGTAACGGAACCCGGGGCGGATGCGCTTGAAGATCCGCGGCACCGTCTCGACGTTGTGCGCGAGCACCTCGGGGCGGGACCCGAAGACCTCGGCCAGCTGGTCGGGGTCGGCGTTGAAGTCGGGGATCAGCAGCTCGACGCCGGTGTCCGGGTTGAGCTCGTGGATCTTGCGGACCGTCTCGGCGTAGAGCCAGGCCCCGCCGTCCTCCAGGTCGTCGCGCGCCACGCCGGTGACGGTCGCGTAGCGCAGCTCCATCTTCTTGACGGAGGTGGCGACCTTGGTCGGCTCCATGCGGTCCAGCGCGGTGGGCTTGCCGGTGGCGATCTGGCAGAAGTCGCAGCGCCGGGTGCACTGGTCACCGCCGATGAGGAACGTGGCCTCGCGGTCCTCCCAGCACTCGTAGATGTTGGGACATCCGGCCTCCTGGCACACCGTGTGCAGGCCCTCGCTCTTGACCAGGGAATGGAGCTCGGTGTACTCGGGCCCCATGTGCGCCTTGATCTTGATCCACGGCGGCTTCTTCTCGATGGGGGTCTCGCTGTTGCGCGCCTCCACGCGCAGCAGCTTGCGGCCCTCAGGAGCGATGGTCAACGTGAACCCGTTCCCTTCTGTGCCCCGTGTGCGGGGACCCTCTGCCCCTTGTGGGGGCTGTGTCATCCTCAGGCGGCGGCACCGGCGAGCAGCGCCGTGCCGTCGGTGTGGCCGTACTCCGTCGCGCCGAGGACGTCGGCCAGGTGGCGTTCCACGCGCGGGCGCACGTCGGCGACGGTCACCGGGCGGCCCAGCTCGGCCGAGATGGTGGTGACGCCGGCGTCGGAGATCCCGCAGGGGACGATCCGGTCGTACCACGTCAGATCATTATCGCAGTTCAACGCGAGTCCGTGCATACCGACCCCGCGGGCGATCCGGCAGCCGATCGCGGCGACCTTGCGCTCGATGAGCCCGCGCTCGGGATCGGCGTCCAGCCACACGCCCGTACGGCCCTCGACGCGCCTGCCGGTCAGGCCGTACTCCGCGATCGTGCGGAGGATCGCCTCCTCCAGCATGCGCACGTAGGCGATCACGTCGATCGGGTCGGGCAACTTCACGATGGGGTACACCGTGAGCTGACCCGGCCCGTGCCAGGTGATCTTCCCGCCCCGGTCGATGTCCACGACCGGAGCGCCCGGGTCGGAGGTGGGACGATCCCACCTCCCGGTGCGCTTGCCCGCCGTGTACACGGGTTCGTGTTCGAGGAGCAGGACCGTGTCGGCCACTTCGTCGGCGACGCGGCGCTCGTGGAGCCGCTTCTGCAGGTCCCAGCCCTCGTGATAGGGGACGGGGCTGTCGCCCAGCCATGCGTAAACGAGATCACTCACACACACACCTTACGCCCCGGATCGGGGTGCGGGTCTGGCCAGGATGTCGGAAAGCGCACTGTCGATGGTGGGCAGGCGAAAGGAATACCCGGCGGCCAGCAGGCGTTCGGGCACCACCCGCAGGTCCAGCAGCGCCGACTCCTCGGCCAGGTCCCCCATCGTCGCCCGCAGCGCGGTGGCCGGGAGCGAGACCAGGGTCGGACGGCCCAGCGCGCGCCCCAGCGCCTCGGTGAAGGCGGCGTTGCTCACCGGCTCGGGGGCGCACAGGTTCACCGGCCCGGTGATCTCCGGCCGTTCGAGCAGGAACAGGATCGCGTCGACCTGGTCGCGCAGCGAGATCCAGCTCATGTACTGCGCGCCCGACCCCAGGCGCCCGCCCAGTCCGGCACGGTACAGCGGGATCAGCGTCCTGAGCAGCCCGCCCGAGCGGTCCAGCACCACCGAGGTGCGCAGGTGCGCCACCGACAGCCCCGCCTCCTCGGCGGGACCGGTGGCCGCCTCCCAGGCCTGGCACATCCCGGAGAGGAAGCCGGTTCCCGCGGGGCTGTCCTCGGTGGCGACCTCGCCGCCGGTGTCCCCGTAGTAGTACGCGCCCGACGCCGACAGCAGGCGCGGGGGAGGGCAGGCCATCGACGCCAGGGCACGGGAGAGGACACGCGTGCCCCTGACCCGGCTGCGGCGGATCTGGGCCCGCCGGTGCCGTGACCACGGGACGCGGTGGGCCGGCTCGCCGGCCAGGTGCACCACGGCGTCGACCTCGTGCAGGGCCACGGTGTCCACGCGCCCCTGCTCCGGCCGCCACTCCGCCTCTTCCACGCAGGGCACACGGCTTCCCCTGGGCGGATGGCGCACCACGCGCACGACGCTGTGGCCCCCGTCGAGCAGGGCCGCGCACAGCGCGCCGCCGATGAGGCCCGAGGCCCCGGTGATCGCCACTCTCATGCACCTTGACCTACCCCGCCCGGCGTGCGCGGCGGTGGGCGGACCCGCCAAGTTTTCTCCGGCTTTTTCGGCGAAAGGCCTGCGCGGGGTGCCGCCGTCTTCTACCTTGAAGGTGGGACGGGGGACTCCGCGTCAACGCGGAGCTACCGTGGGCGACGCGCCGTCATTGCGACGGGCGCGCGCCCGGCCACAGACCTTTGATGATGGGGATCATCAGGGGATGGTGATTGGTGGGGTAAGGGACGGGGCGGTGCCATCGGCACCGCCCCGTTCATCGTGCCAGGGACTCGATGCCCGGATAGGGGCGGCGCTCCCGCGCCTCGCGCAGGGCGAGCGCCCACCACCGCAGCTCCTCGACGAGCACACGCACCGCCATCCGGGCCTCCGCCATGTCCTGCGCCGGGAGGCCGTCCGGACCGAACGCCAGGTGCGCGTCGTGGAAGCTCACGGTGTCGCGCAGGGTGGCCGTGTGCAGCTCGGAGAAGACCGACCGCAGCTGCTCCACCGCCCGCAGGCCGCCGGAGCGCCCGCCGTAGGAGACGAACCCCACCGGCTTGCCGAACCACTCCCGGCGGGCGGAGTCGATCGCGCTCTTCAACGGCCCCGGGTAGCCGTGGTTGTACTCGGGGGTGACGACGACGAACCCGTCGGCGGCCGCCACGCGGGAACCGAAGTCGGCCATCGGCGCCCCGTGCCCGTCGCCGGGCCCCAGGTCCGCCACGTCCAGGACGTCGACGTCCAGGCCGGAGTGGTCGCCCACCTGCTCCAGGAACCAGTTCCCGACCAGGGTGCCCGTGCGGCCGTTGCGGTTCGCGCCCAGGATGACCGCGATCCGGAGGTTGTCCATATGCGTCCTTGTCCTCGTCCTTCCGGTCCACGGTAGGACCTCAAGGTAGCTTGAGGTCAACTCGGGGCGGGGTGGCCCCGCACACGACCGGGCCGGACGCCGACGACGGCGTCCGGCCCGGTTCGGGGTCGGAGGAGCTACAGACCCAGGTCGCGCTCGAAGTCGCCCTCCTCCAGGCGCGCCTTGACGTCCTGGAGGAAGCGGCCGGCGTCGGCGTTGTCGATCAGGCGGTGGTCGTGGGCCAGCGACAGGTAGACCATCGACCGCACCGCGATCACCTCGCCGCCCATGGCCTCGTCCTCGACGACGACCGGGCGCTTGACGACCGCGCCGGTGCCCAGGATGGCCACCTGCGGCGTGTTGATGATCGGCGTGCCGAACAGGGCGCCGACACTGCCGGTGTCGGCGATGGTGAACGTGCCGCCGCTCAGGTCGTCCGGACCGAGCAGGCCGGTGTGCGCCTGGTCGGTCAGCTTGGTGATCATCCTGGCGAGGGACCCCAGGTTCAGTCCGCCGGCGTCCTTGACGACCGGGACGAGCAGGCCGCGCTCGGTGTCGACCGACACACCGAGGTTCTCCACCGCGTGGTAGGTCACCTCGTGCGAGTCGTTGTCGATCACCGCGTTGATCTGCGGGTGGGACTTGAGCGCCTCGACGGCGGCCAGGGCGAAGAACGGGAAGAAGTCCAACTCCACGCCCTCGCGCTTGGCGAAGTCGACACCCGCCTGCTCGCGCAGGCGCGCGATCTTGGTGACGTCCACCTCCACGACCTGGGTGATCTCGGCCGCCGTGTTGAGCGACTCCACCATGCGGTCGGCGATGGACTGGCGCAGACGCGACAGCTTCTCGGTCCGGCCGCGCAGCGAGGAGGCGTCCGAGACCGCCTTGTGCTGGGTCGTGCTCGGCGCGGGCGCGGCGGCGGCCGCCTTCTGCTCCTCCGCGGCCTTGAGCACGTCCTGCTTGCGGATGCGGCCGCCCACACCGGTGCCCTTGACGCGGCTCAGATCCACGCGGTTCTCGGCGGCGAGCTTGCGCACCAGCGGAGTGACGTAGGCCTCGGTCACCGTGTCGGTGCCCGAGGCCTGCCCGGTGCCGCTCAGCGTCTCGATGTCCACCGACGGCACGTCGTCGGCCGCGGACTGCCGCGCGGGGGCCGGGGCCGACGGGGCGGCGGGCTCCTCGGCGGCGGGCTCCTCGGCGGGGGCGGGCTCGGGCTGGGCGGGAGCGGCGGGCGCGGCCGGAACTGGAGCGGAGCCCTCGGCCCCGATCAGCGCGATCTCCGCGCCGATCTCCACGGTGTCGTCCTCGGCGGCGATGATCTTGGTGAGTACACCGGCGACCGGGGACGGGATCTCGGTGTCCACCTTGTCGGTGGAGACCTCCAGGAGCGGCTCGTCCACCTCGACGGTGTCGCCCTCGCTCTTGAGCCACTGGGTGACGGTGCCCTCGGTGACGCTCTCGCCCAGGGCGGGCATGGTGACCGACGTGGTGGGGCCGTCCGCGGAGGCGGGCGCGGCCGGGGCGGGCTCGGGGGCGGCCGCGGGCTCCGGCTCCTCGGCACGGGCGGGCTCGGGGGCGGGCTCCGGCTCGGGCTCGGGCTGCGCGTCCTTGGCCGTCGACCCGCCGTCCCCTCCCTCGCTCTCGCCTTCGCCGCCGATGACCGCGATCTCCGCGCCGATCTCCACGGTCTCGTCCTCGTCCACCAGGATCTTGGTGAGTACACCGGCGACCGGGGACGGGATCTCGGTGTCCACCTTGTCGGTGGAGACCTCCAGGAGCGGCTCGTCTACCTCGACGGTGTCGCCCACGTTCTTCAGCCACTGGGTGACGGTGCCCTCGGTGACGCTCTCACCCAGGGCGGGCATGGTAACGGAAGTCGGCATGGGTTCCTCGTTGGATCTGGACGCGGTACCTGCCCAACCCCTTGACTGGGCAGCGCGGATGTGGCGGGGGCGGGCCGTATCGGCCCGCCCCCGGGTGGTGCGGTCAGTCGTGGACGTGCAGCGGCTTGCCCGCCAGCGCCAGGTGCGCCTCGCCCAGCGCCTCGGACTGGCTCGGGTGCGGGTGGATCAGCTGGGCGACCTCCGAGGGCAGGGCCTCCCAGTTGTAGATCAGCTGGCCCTCGGCGATGAGCTCGCCGACCCGGCTGCCGACCATGTGGACGCCCAGGACGGGGCCGTCCTTCTCGGCGATGACCTTGACGGCCCCCGAGGTCTGCAGGATCTGGCTCTTGCCGTTGCCCGCGAGGTTGTAGTTCATCTCCACGACGTCGTGGCCGCGCTCCTTGGCCGCCTTCGTGGTCAGGCCCACGGACGCGACCTCGGGCTCGCAGTAGGTGACGCGCGGGACACCGTCGTAGTCGATCGCGGGCGGGTTCTGCCCGGCGATGTGCTCGGCGACGAAGATGCCCTCGGCGAAGCCGACGTGGGCCAGCTGCAGGGTCGGGATGAGGTCGCCCGCAGCGTAGATGTTGCCCACGCCCGTGTGCAGGTTCTCGTCCACCTGGACGAAGCCGCGGTCCAGGGTGATGCCCTGCTCCTCGTAGCCCAGGCCCTCCGAGACCGGTCCGCGGCCGATGGCGACCAGCAGCAGCTCGGCCTCCAGGGTCTTGCCGCCCTTGAGGGTGACGGTCACGCCCGCGTCGGTGGTCTTGACCGACTCGAAGGGGGTGCCGAGCTCGTACTTGATCTTGCGCTTGCGGAAGGCCCGCTCCAGGAGCTTGGAGCTGGACTCCTCCTCCACGGGGACCAGGTGGGGCAGGGCCTCGACGATGGTGACGTCGGCGCCGTAGGAGCGCCAGACGCTGGCGAACTCCACGCCGATGACGCCGCCGCCCAGGACGATGACGGACTCGGGGACGCGGTCCAGGCCCAGGGCCTGGTCGCTGGTCATGACCTTCTCGCCGTCGATGTCCAGGCCCAGGGTCTTGGGCTTGGAGCCGGTGGCGAGCAGGATGTTGCGGCCCTTGTAGACCGTGTCGCCGACCGTGACCTCGTCGGCGCCGGTGAGCTTGCCCTCACCCTCGACGACGGTGATCTTGCGGGACTTGACCAGGCCGGTCAGACCCTTGAACAGGCCGTTGACGACCTTGTCCTTGTACGAGTGCACCGCCTGGATGTCGATGCCCTCGAACGTGGCCCTGACACCGAAGTTCTCGCTCTCCTTCGCGGTGTCGGCGACCTCGGCCGAGTGCAGGAGGGCCTTGGTGGGGATGCAGCCGCGGTGCAGGCAGGTGCCGCCGAGCTTGTCCTTCTCGATCAGTACGACGCTCTGGTCCAGCTCCGCGGCGCGCAGTGCCGCCGCGTAGCCGCCGCTGCCGCCGCCAAGGACGACGAGGTCGAAGGTGCCGCCGTTCTCACTCACGGGAACGAACTCCTTGTTGTGGTGGCTGGTGGGAATGCAGGGGGTGACCGGGGGGAGCGGCGCTCCCGGCTCACAGGAGCGCCGCCCCGACCACGGGAACTACTTCGCGTACTCCTCGGCGATGCGGACCAGGGTGCGGGTGCCCGCGCCGGTGCCGCCCTTGGAGGTGTAGCCGTGCGGTCCGCCCTGGTTGAAGGACGGGCCCGCGATGTCGAGGTGCGCCCACTTGACGCCCTCCTCGATGAACTCGTTGAGGAACACGCCCGCGGAGAGCATGCCGCCCCAGCGCTCACCGGCCACGTTGGCGATGTCGGCGACCGCGGAGTCCAGCCCCGCGCGCAGCTCGCCGGGCAGCGGCATCGGCCAGGCGGCCTCGCCCGCGGCGCCGGCGGCGGCCACGACGTCCTCGCGCACGCCGTCGTCGTTGGACATGACCGCGAACACGCGGGTACCGAGCGCGACGAGCTGTGCGCCCGTCAGCGTGGCGATGTCCACGACCAGGTCCGGCCCGTCCTCCTGCGCGCGCACCAGGGCGTCGGCCATGACCAGGCGGCCCTCGGCGTCGGTGTTGAGGACCTCGACGGTCTTGCCGCCGTACACGCTCAGCACGTCGGAGGGGCGCTGGGCGGTGCCGCTGGGCATGTTCTCGGCCACCGCCAGGTAGGCGACGACGTTGACCTTCACGCCCAGCTCCGCGATGGCGCCCATGGCGGCGAGCACGGAGGCGGCGCCGGCCATGTCGGACTTCATCCAGTCCATCCCGCCCGCGGGCTTGAGGGACAGGCCGCCGGAGTCGAACGTGATGCCCTTGCCGACGAAGGCGACGGTGCGGCTCGCCTCGGGGTGGGAGTGGGCCAGGCGGACCAGGCGCGGCGGGTTGGCCGACCCCTGCCCGACACCGGTCAGGCCGCCGTAGCCGCCCTCGGCCAGCGCCTGCTCGTCCATGACCTCGATCGCCAGGCCGGTGCGCTGGGCCACCTCCTGCGCGGCGGAGGCCAGGTCCTCGGGGACCAGGTCCGCCGGGGCCGTGTTGACCAGGTCGCGGGTGAGGGCGACGGCGTCGGCCAGGACGCCGGCGCGCTCGACGGCGGACGCGGCGTCCTCCGCCGGGCTGATGACGGTCAGGGTGACCGCACCGGCCTTCTCCGCGCTGCGCTCGGCCTTCTCGCCGGTGCGGTAGCGGTCGAAGGCGTAGGCGCCCAGGCGGGCGCCGAGCGCCACGGCGCCGGCCTCCGCCGCGCTCTGGGCGGGCAGGGCGAGTGCGACGCGGCCCGCGCCCTCGGGGCGGGCGGACAGCGAGCGCAGGGCGGCGCCCGCGGCGCGGGACAGGGTGTCGGGGTCGACCGGGCCGTCGGTGGGCGCCGGGCCGAGTCCGACCGCGACGACGACCGGGGCCTTCACGGCTCCGAGGGAGGCAATGGTGTGCACCTCCTCAGGGGCGCCGCTCGCTCCCAGGAGCGACAGGGTCGAGGCGAGGCCGCCGGAGAAGGCGGCATCGACGTCATGTGCGCCCGACGCAGGCTCCGGAGCGTCGCCTCCGGAGTGGTAACCGACGACGACCGCGTCGGCGTCGAGCGAACTGGGGGACTCCGTATGTACTGACAACGACGTGCTCACGCCCCCGATGCTAGTCGCCCCACGTGCCGATCGGCGACGTGCCGCCCCGCGCTGCCAGGGCGCTGACGCGGCTCGCGTGCGGGCGGAGCGCCCCCCGGGGCGGCCGGGGCCCGCGCGTGCGGCGAGGGTGGCTCTGGTCGCCGGTGGGGGGTCTCGCACGGCGTCGGCGTGGCGGACCGCGGTTCCCCGGGCCTGGGTGCGATGAAACCTGGTGTGAAAAAATGTGATCATGGCGACACTGGTCACCCGTCCGAGCGCCGTCAGAGCCAGGCCGTACCCGCGGCCGCCACGACCAGGACCGACGTCCCGGCCGACTCCGCCAGCGCGCCCAGCACGTCGCCGGTGATCCCGCCGAGCCGGCGCACCGCCCGGCGCAGCAGCAGCCCCGCCACCGCCAGGCCGAGCACGACCGCCCCCGCGCAGAGCGCGGCGAACCCCGCCCCGTGGGGCAGACCCGTCAGACAGAGCAGTGCCACCACCGCGCAGGCCGCCGCGGCCAGCGGCGCACGGACCGTGCCCGCCACGAACGCGCCCAGACCCTCCGGCCGGGCCGACGGAACCCGAGCGGTGCAGGCCAGGGTCACCGCCAGGCGGCCACCGGCCCCGGCCACCACCGCCGCGGCCGTCGCCGCCCAGGGCGAGGCCGCCACCAGCTGCCCGAGCGCCAGCACCTGCGCGACCAGGACCAGGACCAGCGTGACCACGCCGAACGGCCCGATGTCGGAACGGCGCATCACCTCCAGGGCGCCCTCGGCGGGCCGCCCGCTCCCCAGGCCGTCGGCCAGGTCGGCCAACCCGTCCAGGTGCAGGCCCCGGGTCAGCAGCGCCGCCGCCCCCACTCCCAGCCCCGCCGCCAGGGCGCCGGACAGCCCCAGCCAGGCCCCGGCCACCGCCACCGCGCCGGTGGCCGCGCCCACGGCCGCGCCGACGACCGGGGCCCAGAACATCGCCCACCCGGCCGTGGAGCGGTCCACCCGCTCCACGCGCACCGGGACGGCGGTGAACGTGCCCACCGCCATCCGGGCCCCCGCCCGCGCCGCCGCGACCCCGGCCCCCGCGGTCACGGCAGCTCCGTCACGCGCCCGGCGGCGGCCAGGACGACCTCCTCCGACTCGGCCCCCACCCACTGGTTCAGCAGGCCCAGGTAGTCGCGGAAGATCCGGCCCGCGCGGGTGGCCGGGACCACGCCCGACCCCACCTCGTTGGTGACCGCCACGACGTAGGCCTGCGTGGTGCGCCAGGCCTCCAGCAGCCCGTGGATCCGGCCCTCCACCATCTCCTCGGCCTCCTCGGGAGGGGTGTCGTCCCACATGCCGTTCTCGTCCATCACCGCGGCCAGCCAGGTGCCCAGGCAGTCCACGAGGACGGCGCCGCGGGTGCGCTTGAGCACCTCGGCCAGCTCGACGGTCTGCTCCGTGCGCCACCACCAGGGACGCCGGTCCTGGTGCAGTGCCACGCGCCGCGCCCACTCCGGGTCCCGGTCGGGGTCGGGCACGGGGCCGGTCGCGGCGTAGACCACCCGCGGCTCGGCCAGCAGCCGAAGCTCCGCCTCGGTGGACTTGCCCGAGCGGGCGCCGCCGGTGATGAGCGTGCGGTGGGGGCCGTGCGGGCGCGACCCCGGCCACACGGTGGGAGGACACGACATCTCCGCCCCGTCACTGGGCGCCAGGGCGCCCCACAGCCGGGCCCGGCGGGCGAACTCCTGGGGCGAGCGGACGCGGTGGTCGCCGCCGACCGCCACGACCGCGGTGGTCACGCCGACCACGCCCGACCGGCGCAGCTCGCCGATCACCTCGGGGCGCTGGGCGGCGTCGACGATCACCATGTCGACCTGCTGGTCGGGGGGAGACGAGGCGTAGGCCGACCCGCCGCCCGGCCCGGCCTCGACCGGGGGCGGGGCCGGTTGCGGACCGGGGGAGGAGCGGGCGTACAGCAGCCGCCCCCCGTCGGGGCCCACCACCAGCACGCCGTCGGCGGTCACGGTCACCGAGTAGGCAGGGGGGACCGGGCCGACCACCGCCCCCTCGCGGATGCGGAAGCGGTCGTCGACAGTCACGCGCAGCGGAAGCCGGCGTTCGGCGAGAGCCCTGTTGCAGGAGGCGCAGGTGCACTGCGGGGCCGGCCAGCCCGCGTGCCCCGCGGTCCCGAGGAATCGGATACGCACCCGATCGAGTAAACCGCATGTCGGACCAAGGCTTGGTTAAGCTCGGGCCAGGAACACGGTGGCCCGCACTGTGAACCCCGTGACGAAGGGCGGTCGAACAATGGCGTGGACCTGGCGGTATCTCGACGCGGACGGCGCGGACAAGGCGGAGGAAGGGCTCCCCGCGGAGTCGTTCACCTCGCGCGGCGACGCCGAGAGCTGGTTGGGGGAGAACTGGCAGGAGCTCGCCGAGGGCGGCGTGGTCCGCGTCGTGCTGTCGGAGGACGGCGACGAGGCCTACACCATGTCCCTGGAGCCGACCGGGTAGCCCCCCGGGCCCGGGCCGAAGCAGGAAGGGCCGCGCCGCAGGGGCCGAAGGTTCCCGTGCTCAAGGCGCCCGAAGCGGCCCCGGTGCCCTCGGGCACCGGGGCCGCCCGCGTGTCAGCGTGTGCGGATGTTGTCCGGGCTCTTGGTCAGGGCCGGGTCCCGCTCGACGCTGTCACCGAGGATCTCGTCGATCCTGGCGAGCAGCTCGGCGTCGAGCTTCACCCCGGCCGCCCGGACGTTGTCCTGGACCTGTTCCGGACGGGACGCGCCGATGATCGCGGCGGAGACGTTCGGGTTCTGCAGCACCCAGGCCACGGCCAGCTGGGGCATGCTCAGCCCGGCCTCGGCGGCCAGCGGCTCCAGCTGCTGCACCCGCTCCAGCAGGGCCTGGTCGCCGGCCTTGTCGGCGATGAAGTGCTTGCTCTTCGGGTCGTCCGCGCGCGACCCGGCGGGGGCCGCCTGGCCCGGCTTGTACTTGCCGGTCAGGACGCCGCCGGCGATGGGCGACCACACGACCTGGCCGATGCCCTCGCGCTCGCACACCGGCACGACCTCGGACTCGATGACCCGCCAGAGCATGTTGTACTGCGGCTGGCTGGAGACGATGCGGTCGAAACCCATCTCGTCGGCGATCTTGAGCGCGCGCTCGATCTCCTCGGCGCGCCACTCCGAGACGCCGATGTAGAGGGCCTTGCCCTGGCGGACCAGGTCCTCGAAGGCCCGCATGGTCTCTTCCAGGGGCGTGGTGTAGTCGAACCGGTGGGCCTGGTAGAGGTCCAGGTAGTCCGTGCCCAGACGGCGCAGGGAGTCCTCCGCGCCGCGCAGGATGTGCTTGCGCGACAGGCCCTTGTCGTTCTTCCCCTCGCCCATGGGCCAGTAGACCTTGGAGAAGATCTCCAGCCCGTCGCGGCGCTCGCCCTTGAGCGCGCGGCCGAGCACCTCCTCCGCCCTGCCCTGGGCGTAGACGTCGGCGGTGTCGAACGTGGTGATGCCGGCGTCCAGCGCCGCACGGACACACGCGGTGGCGGTGTCCTCCTCGACCTGGGACCCGTGGGTGATCCAGTTCCCGTAGGCGATCTCGCTGATGATGAGACCGCTCTTGCCTAGATGCCGAAATTCCATGCCGAGCACTCTAGTCAGCCGGGGCGGTCGCGACCACAGTGGCCCCGGCGGTCGGCAAGCGCTTTCATCGCGCAACACGGTGAAGGGCCGGTGCGAACACCGGCCCTGCTCACGTGATCGGTATGGGGATGTCGGGGAGACGGAACGGTGATGGACGGGTCAGCGCACACCGGCGGCGGGGTCGTCGCCGACCTTCACCGTCGGCTTGGGCAGGCGCAGGCGCCGGAACTGGAGCTGGCGCATGGCCGCGTACATGCCCACGCCGGCGACCTTGGGGTCGTCGGGGAAGTGGGCGGCGGCCGTGCGCTTGACCTTGCGCGCGGTGAAGACGCCCTCGGCGACGAGGGTCACCATCATCAGCGGCCACGCGACGTAGGCGACCCCGACCTGGAAGACGGGGTTGTTCACGAACAGGAGTGCGATGATGAGGATGGAGAAGGGCAGGAAGAACTCACTGGCGCTGCGCCGCGAGTCGACGTAGTTCCGTGCGAAGGCACGGGGCTTGCCGAGGTCCTGCTCTCGGAAGTAGCGCTCCTCGCCCTGCGGGACGCCGGAGCGCCGGGCGGGCTGACCCTTCTGGCGGTCGAGGCGGTCCCGGTAGGCCCGGTACGCCTCCTTGCGGGTCTGTGGAGCTTGCACGGGCCGGCGCAGGTCCTTACCGGATTCCTTGCGCTTTGGGGTGGGGACACCCTTCTTGGGGGTGTATCCCTTAGGTTGGGTGGCCTCAGTGGCCTCAGGGCTGGCGGATTCGGCAGAGTTCGAATCCGTGGCTGCGGAAGCGGAGCGACGTCGGAACACACCCTCAGGGTAGCCGGTCACAGCTTTATGGCGACCGTGGGCCAGAGCGCGTAGGGTTGGGCGAAGCGCCCGCTGGGAACAGCCGATGTACGCAGCGAGAAGGGGACGGCCACGCCGATGAGCGTGTTTCAGCGACTTTCGATGATCTTCAAGTCCAAGGCCAACAAGGCGTTGGACTCCGTCGAGGACCCCAGGGAGACCCTCGACTACTCGTACCAGAAACAACTCGAACTCCTCCAGAAGGTCCGTCGCGGGGTGGCGGACGTCGCGACCTCGCGCAAGCGCGTCGAGCTGCAGATCCAGCAGCTCGAACAGCAGTCCGGCAAGCTGGAGAACCAGGGCCGGGCGGCCCTGACCCAGGGACGTGAGGACCTCGCCCGCGAGGCCCTCACCCGCAGGTCCGGTCTGGCCACGCAGATCGAGGGCCTGCGCGAGCAGCACGCCAACCTCCAGAACGAGGAGCAGAAGCTCACCACGGCCGCCCAGCGGCTGCAGGCCAAGGTCGACGCCTTCCGTACCCGCAAGGAGACGATCAAGGCGACCTACACCGCGGCCCAGGCCCAGACGCAGATCAGCGAGGCCTTCTCCGGCATCTCCGAGGAGATGGGTGATGTCGGCATGGCCGTGCAGCGCGCCGAGGACAAGACCGCCGAGATGCAGGCCCGCGCGGGCGCCGTCGACGAGCTGCTCGCCTCCGGGGCGCTCGACGACGTCACCGGCACGGCCAAGGACGACATCCAGGGCGAGCTGGACCGCATGGCCAGCACGACCGGAGTCGAGGCCGAGCTCGAGCGCATGAAGATGGAGCTCGGCGGCGGCAGCGGCAGTGCCGCCCCCCAGATCGAGGGCGGGAACGGCGCCGGCAGCACCGGGAACCGGGAGGGCGCATGATCGTCCGTATCTTGGGTGAGGGCCAACTGGACCTGACCGACGCCGACCTGGGCGTCCTCAACGAGTTCGACGCCGCGCTGGAGGCGGCGCTCGACTCGGCCAACGAGGAGACGTTCCGCGAAGCCCTGCACCGGCTGCTCGAGCGGGTGCGTGCGGACGGCAGCCCGCTGCCGGACGACGCCCTGGAGCCGTCGGACTTCATCCTTCCGCACGCCGAGGCCAGCATGGCCGATGTGCGGGAGATGCTGCAGGACGACGGTCTGATCCCGGGCTAGCGACCGGACCCTCCACCACCGTCCAGGTGGGTCCGGTGACCGCGCGGGCCAGGACCTCCGGCCGGGCCACGGCCGACCGGGACCCCGCCCGCCGACCGCGTGCGCGTACTTTGGTGCCGCGGCCGCCGTGACGACGTCACGGCGGCCGCGGCTTCCTCGTGTGGGGGACCGGTGCCCGCCGTCGCGGCACCGCGACGCGCCCGTGTCCCCGTGTCCCCGGGGCCCTCCAGCACGCCGGGAGTACGGCCTTAACCCTTCTCTCACCTGGTCGAACTAGACTCCGAATCACTCATCGCAGAGGAGTCGCAATGGCGGGTTCGAAGTTTCGACCGGACGGCGGCCTCACCGCCCGGATGGTGATGACCATGGCGCTGCTGGCGCTGGTCTACGTCGCCTTCATCGTGGGGCTGGTCCTGGCGGGCCTGAACATCTGGCTCGTCATGGTCATCGTGGGCGCCTTCGCCCTCTTCTCCTACTTCGCCTCGGACAAGATCGCCATGTTCTCCATGGGCGCGCGCGAGGTCTCGCCGGAGCAGGCACCCGATCTGCACGCGCTCGTCGACCGGCTGTGCGCGATGGCGGACATGCCCAAACCCCGGGTCGGCATCGCCGACTCCGACGTTCCCAACGCCTTCGCCACCGGGCACAGCGAGAAGTCCGCGGTCATCTGCGTGACCTCCGGCCTGCTGCGCCGTCTGGACGGCCCGGAACTGGAGGCGGTCCTGGCGCACGAGCTCTCCCACATCGCCCACCGCGACGTGATGGTGATGACCATCGCCGGCTTCCTCGGCATCGTCGCCGGCTTCCTCACCCAGGCGGGACTGCGCTTCGCCGCGTTCAGCGGCGCCGCCGGGGGCCGCAGCAACAACGGCGGTCCCGCGCCCGCGGTCGTCGCGCTGCTGGTCGTCCTGGTCAGCGCCATCGCCTGGGCCCTGAGCTTCCTGCTCATCCGGGCGCTGTCGCGCTACCGGGAGCTGTCGGCCGACCGCGCCGCCGCCTACCTGACCGGCCGCCCCTCCACGCTGGGCAGCGCCCTGAGCAAGATCACCGGCGACATGGCGCGCATCCCCACCCGGGACCTGCGCCAGGCGGAGCCGTTCAACGCCTTCTTCTTCGCCCCCGCGTCCTCGCGCAAGGGCTTCAGCGTCAGCCAGCTGATCGCCACGCACCCGCCGGTGGACCAGCGCCTGGCCCAGCTCTCCGACATCTCCCGCCAACTCGGTCAGGGCAGCTGACCGCCACGCCACCGCCGATCTGGGAACGAGGCAACCACGATGAGCTTCTGGCGCGCCCTGCTGGGCCGGTCCGCACCGGCCCGACCCGACCTGGACGCCCTGTTCGCGCTCCCCTCCGCGGCACTGACCCTGCGGGCGTCGGTGGGCCTGAGGCCCACCGGCACGGCCTCGGTGGCCTACCGCGCGGCCGAGGGCGCGGCCTTCGCCGACCTTCAGCGGGACGTGACCGCCCTGCTGGACGCCGACGACGGGCCGCCGGTCAGGCAGGTCACCGACGACTACGGCTACTCATGGCTGGTCGTGCGCTCGCACCAGGCCACGCCGGGGGAGGGGGAGGTCACAGACGCCGACGTCTCCGGCCTCGTCACCGACCTGCACGCGGTCAACTCGACGCTGGAGGCCAACGGCTACGGGCCCTCCCTGCTGTGCTCCCTGCTCGGCTTCTCCGACGAGGGCGGAGGGCGGCGGCTGGGACTGGTGTACCTCTACAAGCGCGGCACCTTCTACCCCTTCGCCCCGGCCGGTGGACAGCGGCGCGACAACGCGCTGGAACTCCAGGTGGAGGCGGCGATCGGTGACGACCTGCCGATGGAGAAGGACCGGTCGCGCTGGTTCCCCGTCTACGGCGCTCCCGGACTCGACCCCTCCGCCTGACCGGCGGGCGGCGTGCACAGGGGTCGCTCGGGCATGGCATCGTGGAGCCGTCGACACTACCCTGGTGGACACGAGCACACGAGTGCTCCGCCGGCTCCAACCGCACCTGGGGCCACGGACACAGGGAGAACACGGCGGCCGCACGGCGGAATGCCGTGCGAAGCCCGGGCGTTGACCCCGGTTGAGGAGGACCGCACCGCCACCCGCGGGACGGTCCGCTACGCGACCGGGGGTCGCCAGGCGGCCGCAACCCCTTTCAAGAGGAGCTTGACAACATGACGGTTCAGAGCGAGACCACCGAGGGGATCATCCTCACCGACGAGGCGTCCGGCAAGGTCAGGGCGCTCCTGGAGCAGGAGGGACGCGACGACCTGCGTCTTCGGGTGGCCGTTCAGCCGGGTGGTTGCTCAGGTCTGCGCTACCAGCTCTACTTCGACGAGCGCGACCTCGACGGCGACGTCGTCACCGACTTCGGCGGTGTGGAGGTCGTCACCGACAGGATGAGCTCCCCCTACCTCGTCGGTGCCACGATCGACTTCGTCGACACCATCGAGAAGCAGGGCTTCACGATCGACAACCCCAACGCCACCGGCTCCTGCGCCTGCGGCGACTCCTTCAACTAGGGGTCCCGGAAGCAGAACCCGGGGAGGGCGGATCCGTCCGCCCTCCCCTTCGTCGTCCTCCGCACGCGTGAGGGCGCGGTGTACTGGGTACGCTGAGGCGGTCATGTCGGGGGTCGAGTGCCGCCCGACCGCCGTCCGGTCGTCCACGACCGACAACTCCCGACCAAGGAGCCCACGTCCCGTGCGTATCGCGGTTGCCGGATCCATCGCCACCGACCACCTGATGTCCTTCGAGGGTCGGTTCGCGGAACAGATCATCCCGGACCAGATCCAGCAGTTGTCCCTCTCCTTCCTCATCGACGAGCTGGACGTGCGCCGCGGCGGCGTCGCCGCCAACATCTGCTTCGGGATGGGCGCCTTCGGCCTCGACCCGGTCCTGGTGGGTGCGGCCGGCGCCGACTTCGAGGACTACCGGGCCTGGCTGGACCGCCACGGTGTCGACACCCTGTCCGTCTACATCTCCGAGCTGCGCCACACCGCGCGCTTCATCTGCACCACCGACCGCGACCAGAACCAGATCGCGTCCTTCTACGCCGGCGCCATGGCCGAGGCCCGCAACATCGAGCTCAAGCCGATCGCCGACCGCCTCGGCGGCCTCGACCTCGTCCTCATCGGCGCGGACGACCCCGACGCCATGGTCCGCCACAGCCAGGAGTGCCGGACCCGCACCATCCCCTTCGCCGCCGACCCCTCCCAGCAGCTCGCCCGGATGGACGGCGACGCGGTGCGCACCCTCATCGAGGGGGCCGCCTTCCTGTTCGGCAACGAGTACGAGAAGGCGCTGGCGGAGCAGAAGACCGGCTGGAGCGACGCCGAGATCCTCGCCAGGGTCGGCACCCGCGTCACCACTCTGGGCGCCAAGGGCGCCCGCATCGACCGGCGGGGCGAGCCGTCCGTGCACGTGCCCGCGGCCCAGGTCGGCGACCTCGTCGACCCCACCGGCATGGGTGACGCCTTCCGTGCCGGCTTCCTGGCCGCCCACGCATGGGGCCTGTCCCTGGAGCGGGGCGCCCAGGTCGGCAACGCCACCGCGGTGCACTGCCTGGAGGTCGACGGGCCGCAGGAGTACCGGCTGACCGCCGCGGGCCTGTTGGAGCGCCTGGAGCGCTCCTACGGCACCGAGGCCGCCGACGAGGTCCGCTCCTTCCTGTGAGCGCGCACCCGCCCGGGCCGGGTGCTCCTGGTCCGGGCGGTCCCGGCGAACCCGTAGAGTAGTAAGCCGCGACCCGCACGACCCGGTGGATTCCGCCGGGCCGCGCCCCGAAGGGTCGGCCCCGGCCGACCAGCACGGGTGCCCCGTGCCGGCCGGTGCGCTGAAACGCGTGCCGGTCTTCCTAGCCCAAGCCGTCCGCGCCGGGTCGCCGCGACGGTGGGGAACCCGTTCCTGAGCACGCGTCCCGCGCGCGCGGGGACTCGGGCGCCGTGAGCGCCTCCCAGATTTAGGCAAGCCTTACCTGGGATTCCCTGATTGACCCTGAAAGGACATTGCATGCGCTACACCGGACCGAAGGTGCGGTTGTCCCGGCGCGCCGGCACTCCGCTGACCCGTAAGGCGGTCAGCTACTTCGAGAAGCGTCCGTACCCGCCCGGCGAGCACGGCCGCCGCGTCCGTCGCAACAGCAGCGACTTCGCCGTCCGTCAGTCGGAGAAGCAGAAGGTCCGCTGGTACTACGACCTGACCGAGAAGCAGCTGCTGCGCATCTACGAGAACGCCAAGAAGCGTTCCGGCCGCACCGGTGAGGAGATGCTCGCCGAGCTGGAGCTGCGCCTGGCCACGGTCGTGCTGCGCGCCGGTCTGGCCGCCTCGATCTACGCCGCCCGCCAGTTCATCAACCACGGCCACATCACCGTGGACGGCAAGAAGGTCGACATCCCGTCGTACCAGGTCAAGCCGGGCCAGATCATCAGCGTGCGGGAGAAGTCCCGCTCCATGGTCCCGTTCGTCGAGGCCGCCGAGGGCGTGCACGCCGACGACAAGATCGCCGGCTTCCTCGCCGTCAGCCACAAGGACCTGCGCATCGCGGTCACCGACCGCCCCAAGCGCGAGCAGATCCCCGTGCCCTTCGACGAGCAGCTCGTCGTCGAGTTCTACGCTCGCTAGGAACCGCGCGGGCTCCGCGGAGCACCGACGCGCGAAGGCCGCACGGACACCGTCCGTGCGGCCTTCGCCGTGTCCGGGGCCGCCCCCGAGCCCCGGTATCGGTCCCTGCCGAATCGTTATGGCACCGGAACCGGAATGCGGAACGGGTCGGGGGAGCCGTCCGCCCCGCCCGGATCAGTACTTCCGGCGGATGTGAAAAGCGCTACCCCGCGCCAGCGGCTCCTCCACGAGGAACTCGTGCATCTTCATCCGGCACCACGCCGGGATGTCGGCTCGTGCGGCCGGATCGTCCGCGGTGACCGCGATGACCGCCCCGATGGGCACCTCGTGCAGCCGCTGGGACAGCATGATGATCGGCAGCGGGCACTTGCGGCCCACCGCCTCCACCGTCACCAAAGGCCCGCCGGACGCGTGCTCAGGCATGCGCACCCCCTGTGTCGTCGTCGCCGTAGCCCAATCTTGACCTGCGCCTCCCCTTAAGGCGAACCCGGTTAAGGGCGTCGTAAACACAGCGATACGCTCGCAATGGCCTCGCGCCGCGAACCGTGTCCACCTCAGCCGCAGGCGGAGACCGACACGGCCCACGGCCGGGGGCCCGGGGGGTACGCCGGGCCGCGCCACGTAGCCAGCCGGGAGGTCCCGCCTCCGCGGGGCGACGGGCCCGGCTCCGCGCGCCGCCGCGGGCCGTGCACGGGCTCGGTCGGCAACACGCTGACCAGGCAAGCCCATGAACGGGACGCTGGGCGGTTCGCGATAATGTTTCCCCCTGACAAGCTTTGGATACTTAGGCCGCCCGTGGAGGATCCACGGGCTTCACCGCTGGGAAGGCAATCCGTGAGTCCGACCCGCCAAGAAAATCGGCGTTCCAACACGCGCCGATGGGCACCACGCGGCGCCGCGCTCGCCGTGTTGGGGCTGGCCGCGACCGGCTGCGCGTCGAACGAGCTCACTCGTTTGGGCATGCCGGAGCCGATCACCGAGCAGGCCGAGCGTGTTCTCTCGCTCTGGCAGGGTTCATGGGTGGCGGCGTTCGCGGTCGGCATTCTCGTGTGGGGGCTGATGATCTGGACGATCATCTTCCACCGCAAGCGCTCTGAGCAGCTGCCGCCCCAGGTGCGGTACAACCTGCCCATCGAAGCGCTCTACACCGTGCTGCCGATCGTCATCATCTCGGTGCTGTTCTACTTCACCGCGCGAGACCAGGCCTACCTCCTCGAGACCGAGGAGCCCGCCGACGTACACGTCGAGGTCGTGGCCTTCCAATGGGCCTGGCAGTTCAACTACCTCGACGACACCAAGGAGGAGGGCGGCGAGACGCTCTTCACCGAGGTGGGCACGCCCAACCCCGACGGCACCGCCGACCGCTCGACGCAGCCCACGCTCGTCCTGCCGGAGAACGCGGTGGTCCACTTCGACCTCCACTCGCCCGACGTCATCCACTCCTTCTGGGTCCCGTCCTTCGGCTTCAAGATGGACGTCATCCCCGGCCGCGACAACGCGTTCCAGGTGAAGCTCAACGAGGGCACCGAGGGCGAGTACGTCGGCCGCTGCGCCGAACTGTGCGGTGTCGACCACACCCGCATGCTGTTCAACGTCGAGGTCCTGCCGCAGGACGAGTACGAGGCGTGGGCCGCCGACCAGCAGGTCGAGGCCGAGGCCGAGGCGGCCGAGACGGCCGAGGACCCCGAGATGTCCGAGGGCACCGGAGCCGAGGGCACCGATGCCGAGGGCACGGGGGCCGAGGGTGCGGAGAGCACCGAGGCCGATGCCGAGGGCACGGGCGTCGGAGCCGACGACGCCGAGGAGAATGACGAGTAAATGACCACCACGGCAACAGAACCCCGTAGCGGCGCCCAGGCGCCGGCCAAAGGGTCGATCATCGTCAACTGGCTGACGTCGACCGACCACAAGGTCATCGGGTACATGTACCTGATCACCTCCTTCGCGTTCTTCCTCTTCGGTGGCATCCTGGCGCTGCTCATGCGCGCCGAGCTGTTCTTCCCGGGCATGCAGGTCATGTCCAACGAGCAGTTCAACCAGATGTTCACCATGCACGGCACCATCATGCTGCTGATGTTCGCGACCCCGCTGTTCGTCGGGTTCTCGAACATCATCATGCCGCTGCACATCGGCGCCCCCGACGTCGCCTTCCCCAGGATCAACCTGTTCGGGTACTACCTGTACCTGTTCGGCAGCCTCATCGTCGTGGCCGGGTTCCTGACCCCGGGCGGCGCCGCCAGCTTCGGCTGGTTCGCCTACACCCCGCTGTCCGACGCGGTCCGCTCGCCGGGCCTGGGCGGCGACCTGTGGATCCTCGGCCTGGCCGTGTCCGGTCTGGGCACCATCCTCGGTGCGGTCAACTTCATCACCACCGGGCTGTGCATGCGCGCGCCCGGTATGACGATGTTCCGCATGTCGATCTTCTCCTGGAACACGATGCTCACCAGTGTCCTGGTGCTCATCGCCTTCCCGGTGCTGACCGCGGCCCTGATCGCCCTGGGCGCCGACCGCATGGTGGGCACGCAGGTCTACAACGCCGAACACGGCGGTGCCATCCTCTGGCAGCACCTGTTCTGGTTCTTCGGGCACCCCGAGGTCTACATCATCGCCCTGCCGTTCTTCGGTATCGCGACCGAGATCCTGCCGGTGTTCAGCCGCAAGCCGATCTTCGGCTACAAGAGCCTGGTGGCGGCCACCATCGCCATCGCCGGCCTGTCGGTGACCGTGTGGGCGCACCACATGTTCCCGACCGGCGCGGTGCTGCTGCCCTTCTTCTCCTTCATGACGTTCCTCATCGCGGTCCCCACCGGTGTGAAGTTCTTCAACTGGATCGGGACGATGTGGCGAGGGCAGCTCTCGTTCGAGACGCCGATGCTGTTCACGATCGGCTTCCTGGTGACCTTCCTCTTCGGCGGCCTCACCGGCGTGCTGCTGGCCTCCCCTCCGATCGACTTCCACGTCACCGACTCCTACTTCGTGGTGGCGCACTTCCACTACGTGGTGTTCGGCACCGTGGTGTTCGCGATGTTCGCGGGCTTCTACTTCTGGTGGCCCAAGTTCACCGGAAAGATGCTCAACGAGAAGCTGGGCAAGGTGCACTTCTGGCTGCTGTTCCTCGGCTTCCACGGCACCTTCCTGGTCCAGCACTGGCTCGGCGCGATGGGCTTCCCCCGCCGCTACGCCGACTACCTGCCCGGTGACGGCTTCACCGAGCTGAACCAGATCTCCTCGGTCTCCTCCTTCGTGCTCGGCGCCTCGACTCTGCTGTTCTTCTGGAACATGTACGTCACGGCCAAGAAGGCACCGAAGGTGACCGTGGACGACCCGTGGGGCTACGGCTGCTCCCTGGAGTGGGCGACGTCCTGCCCGCCGCCGCGGCACAACTTCACGTCGCTGCCGCGGATCCGGTCCGAGCGCCCCGCGTTCGACCTGAACCACCCGCACGCCGCGGCCCCGGGCGCCGTCCCGGCGGGCGCCACGAAGGAGTAGGGCGCACACAATGAAGATGCAGGCCTATCTGTTCATGGGCATCTCGACCTTCTTCGGTCTGGCGGCGGCCCTGTACATCTACTGGTCCGTCCAGGACACCGGACAGGTCGAGTGGACGGGTGCCACCGCGCTGGTGGTCTCCATCGGCTTCGGCTGGATGATCGGTTTCTGGCTCTGGCAGGCGGCCCGCCGCAGCGAGCACTTCCACGGGCTTCCCGCGGAGGAGCGGCTGGACGGCGAGATCGCGGAGAACTCCGGCGAGTACGGCTTCTTCAGCCCGCACAGCTGGTGGCCGATGTTCGTCGCCCTGGCCGTGGCGTTCACCGCCGTCGGCGTGGCGATCGGCTGGTGGATGGTCCTGATCGGCGGCTTCGCCGTCATCCTCACCGCGATCGGCTGGGTGTTCGAGTACTACCGCAAGGAATTCCAGCACTAGCACGCTCGCAGTACCGACCCCGGTGACCGGGGGTTTCGCTACACGGAACCCACCCGGTCGCCGGGGTATCTTTTTGTGTGACCGATGCGTGACTTGGTGTGATTTGCGCCGGTCGCGGCCTATCCACAGCGGTTGCTGGAGGTGTTGGGCGTGGAGGGACGAGTCAACGGACCCGCGGCGGCCCGTGCGACGGCGGCGGGCACCGCCGTCCTGCTCGCGGCGGCCGGATGCGGGATCCTCGGGGGCGGGGACGCCGCCGAGGACGACGAAGGGCTCGCGGGGCCCCAGGTCTCCGTCAGCCCCGCTCCCGGGGCGACGGACGTGCCCCCGGACACCCCGGTCCGCGTCTCCGTGACCGAGGGCTCGCTCGCCGGCGTCACCATCGAACAGGTGCGTGCGGGCGAGAGGGTCGAGTCGCTTCCGGTCACCGGCACGCTGTCCGAGGACGGCACGACCTGGACCAGCGACTGGAACCTCGTGCCCGGGACGGCCGTGGGCGTCTACGCCGCCGCCGAGGGCGCCTCGGGCCGTCAGCGGGAGTTCCGGTCGGAGTTCACGACCGCGCCGGTGGAGGAGGGCGGGGCGCTGGGCATCGAGTTCAACTTCCCGCGCTCGGGCGACGTGGTCGGCGTGGGCATGCCCGTGATCGTCGGCTTCGACACGCCGGTCGAGCACAAGGAGCAGGTGGAGAACTCCATCGAGGTCACCTCAGAGCACCCGGTGGAGGGCGCTTGGAACTGGCTCGACGACGAGACGGCCGTGTTCCGGCCGCGCGAGTTCTGGGAGCCCTACCAGGAGGTCACCGTCGACCTGCGCCTGACCGGCGTGCAGGCGGCCGAGGGCGTGCACGGTACCGAGGACCACCGCCTGGAGTTCGAGATCGGGCGAGAGATGATCTCCACGATGCACGTGCCCGACCACGAGATGACCGTGGCCGTCGACGGCGAGACGGTGCGCACGATCCCGGTGAGCAACGGCAAGGCGCACCGGCGCTTCAACACCACCACCTCGGGCGTCCACCTGCTGATGGAGAAGTACTCCCGGCTGGTGATGGACTCCGCCACCGTCGGCATCCCCCAGGGCTCCCCGGGCTACTACCGCGTGGACGTGGACTGGGCCGTGCGCACCTCCAACAGCGGCGAGTTCACCCACGCGGCGCCGTGGAACACGGGCAACCTGGGGGTGGCCGACGCCTCCAACGGGTGCACCAACATGTCGGTGTCCGACGCCCGCTGGTACCACGACCAGGCGCTGATGGGCGACGTCCTGGAGACCACCGGCACGGACCGGCAACTGGAGTGGGACAACGGGTGGGGCTTCTACCAGCGCTCATGGGAGGAGTGGCTCGACCACAGCGTGACGGGCGAACCCCAGGTGACCGACGGTTCGGGAACGCCGGGCAGCGTCCACGGCCAGGGGCTGTAGCGCCGCCTTCGCGCCCTCGCCGGTCGCGCCGCGCGCCCGGGGCGCCGGGGCCAGGAGTCCGCGCGCGGGTCCGTGCGCGCCTCAGGGGGCGCTCAGGAGCTCGTCGAGCCCCTGAGCCGTGCGCTCCCAGGTCCAGGACCGGGCCACCCATTCCCGCCCGCGTGCGCCCATCTGGGCGGCGCGGTCGGGATCGCGCAGCAGTCCGATGAGCGCGCGGGCGGTCGGCCCGGGCACCGAGCCGTCGACGACCAGGCCGGTCTCGCCGTCGAGCACCGCGTCCGGGGCGCCGCCCGAGTCGCCGGTGACGACCGGCACACCCGTGGCGGACGCCTCCAGGTAGACCATGCCGAGGCCCTCCACGTCCAGGCCGCCCCTGCGGGTCCGGCACGGCATGGCGAACACGTCGGCCGCGTCGTGGTGGGCGGGCAGCTCGTCGGCGGGGACCGGTCCGGTGAAGACCACCGACTCGGTCCCGCGGGCCGCGGCGCGCAGCCGGCCGGCGTAGGGGCCGTCGCCGACGATGAGCAGGGCGGCGTCGGGCACGTCGGCCAGCACGCGCGGCCAGGCGCGCAGAAGGGTGTCCTGGCCCTTGCGGGGGACCAGACGGGAGACGCACACGACCACGGGCCGCGCGCCCAGCCCGTGCCGGGCGCGGATCATCGCGCCGCCCGCGCCCGGGTGGAACCGGTCGGTGTCCACCCCGGGCGGCAGGTGCCGCATCCGGGCCGCGGCCGGGGCCGACAGCGCGCGGGACAGCCGTCGGCGCGTGTAGCCGCCGAGGTAGGTGACGGCGTCGGTCGTCTCTCCGACGCGCCGCAGCGCCTCGCGGGCACCGGGCAGACCGGACCAGCCGGTCTCGTGCCCGTGGGTCAGGGCCACCTGGCGGCGGACGCGGCCGCGCAGGCCCGCGGCCAGCAGGCCCAGCGGCGCGGCGGCGCCGTAGAGCACCGAGTCGCAGCCCTCCAGGTCCACGATCGCCCGTGCCCGCGCCGCCACCCGGGGCGTGGGCAGGAGCACGCGCGCGGCGTCGCGCACGATCGGGAACGGCTGGCGCAGGTCGAAGCCGGGATCGGCCGCGTCGTCGCGCCTGGTGGGGGAGGAGCAGTACACCACCACCGAGTCGGAGCGGCGCAGCGCCAGTTCGTGGACGAAGGACTCGATCCCCCCGGCGCGCGGGGGGAAGTCGTTGGTGATGATCAGCGTTCGCGGCACGGGGGAGAGTCTAGGGCGTGTTCCGTGGATGCCGCCCGTCGCGAGCGGCGTTCCGGTGCGGCCGTCACAAGGCCGAAGAAGAAGGCGTCCCGGTGTGGCTGTCGACTGATGAGAACGCGGCGAGAGCCGTGCCGGGGCGCCGCGCAGCAGGGGGAGTATCCGCGGAACATGCCCTAAGGCGGGTAGCGCTGGAGGGGCGGGACCGTGGGACGCGCCCAGAAGGCCCCGGCGCGCCGCGGTGTCCCTCGGAGGAGGCGGTCCGACCGCGTGGGAGGATCGTCCGGCGCCCGCCGGGCGGTCCTGGAGCCGTGCCGCGCCGGGACGGGCGGACGACCAGTACCCGAGGAGGTGCCGTGCCCGGTCCGCACAGGGAGAAGCCGCTCGACGTGAAGATCGGCCGACACGAACTGGTCGTCCGGCAGCGCTACGAGGCGGCGAGCATCTGCAACGACATCCTCATCGGTCTGTGGTTCGTCGCGGGCAGCATCATGTTCTTCTCACCCGCGTGGTCGACGACGGGGACGTGGCTCTTCCTCATCGGCAGTGTGCAGATGCTCATCCGCCCGGTCATCCGCCTGTCCCGCCTGGTCCACGTCCGCCGCGTGCGCTCCCGCTCGGGTGCGGGACCGGCCTCCTCCGAGACGGCGATGGACTTCTGAGGGCCGGGGCCGGGGTTCAGGGGCGGACGGCCACGTAGAAGTTCGAGCGGTAGTAGTCGTTCAGCGTGACGGTGCCGATCGGCTTGCTGGACGTGGAGGCGTGCACCATGACGCCGTCGCCCGCGTACATGCCCACGTGGCCGGGGTTGGGGCCGTAGAAGAACAGCAGGTCGCCCGGCTGGATGCTGTCCCAGGAGACCTGGGTACCCGCGTTGACCTGGTCGTAGGTGGTCCGGGGCAGGCTCACACCGGCCGCGGCCCAGGCCGCCTGGGTCAGGCCCGAGCAGTCGTAGCCGTTCGGACCCGTGCCGCCCCAGATGTAGGGCTTGCCGACCTGCGCGTAGGCGAAGTCCAGGGCCGTGCGGGCGTTGCCCGAAGCGGAGCCGGTGTAGCTGCTGCCCGTGCTCCCCCCGGTACCGCCGCCCGATCCGCCCGTGGACGCCTCGGTGTCGTTGCTGACGTTCTCCGTGGCGGCGGCGCGCTCCTCGGCGGTCAGCTCCGAGAGCAGCTCCTCCTGCTCCGCGATGGCCTCCTCCGCCTCCTCGGCGGCGGTCTCGGCCTCCTCCAGCGCCTCGGCCGCGGCCTCTTCGGTGGCGCTGGCCTCGGCCTCCAGCGACTCCAGGTGCTCGAGTTCCTCGAGGTACTGCTCCAGGCCCTCGTTCTGCGTGTTGGCGAGGTAGCTCAGATCGGCCTGGTGCTCCAGCGCCTCCTGGGGGCCCTCGGCGCCGATCAGGTGCGTGGGCGAGGTGAGGTCGACACCGCTGTAGGTCGCGTTGGCCAGGCCACGCACACCCACGCCCAGCGACTCCACCTTCTCCTCGGTGTCCTCGATGCCCGCGAGGATCTCCTCCAGCTCCTCCTCGGCCGCCTCATGGACCTCCTGGGCGTCGTTGTAGACGGCGTTGAGGTCGCTGTACTCCTCCTCCAGGCTCTCGATCTCCTCACGGACCTCGTCCGCGGTCGGATCGGCGTGCGCGACGGAGGCCGGCAGCAGGAGGACCCCGGCGGCGAAGGAGGCGACGATCGCGGTGCGGCGGCCGCCGGTGCTGGAAACAGACACGTTGGGTGACACCTTTCTCCCCTCGATGGAGCGCGTCCGGGACGCGGACCGAGGGACTGCACCGGGCGGGATCGGAGGCCGGTGGGGACGGCCGAAACGGTGAGGGGGTGTGCCCGACCCGGGCGTGGCCGTCACCTCCGGGGGGAGGTGAAGAGGTCCAACCACGCTCGGCGATGAACACTAGTGCATCCCTTGGTGCGCTCTCAACCGATTCGTGATGTTCGGCCGGATCGTAAGGACTGTCCGAAAACCCCCTGGTAGGCCACCGGAAACGACGAGGCCGCCGCCCCGGAAGGGGACGGCGGCCTCGTGCGGTCGCGGTGCCTAGACGCGCACGGCGAACTGGAAGTGTTGGGCCCAGTAGGCCGCCAGCCCCACGGACTCGATGTTGCGTCCGGTCCGCGGCGCGTGCACCATCGTCCCGTTGCCCGCGTAGAGCCCGTTGTGGCCCAGCTCGGGGTAGAAGAACATGATGTCGCCCGGCTGGAGCGCGCTCATGTCGTAGATGCGCGTGCCCACGTCGGCCTGCGCGTACGTCGTCCGCGGCAGGTCCACCCCGCCGTTGCGCCAGGAAGCCTGCACCAGGCCGGAGCAGTCGTAGCCGTTGGGGCCCGTACCGCCGTAGATGTAGGGCTTGCCGATCTGGGCGTAGGCGAAGTCCAGGGCGGAACCCGTGCTGCCCGACGCGCTGCCGGTGTACTCACCGCCCGCGTCGCTGGCGCCCTCGGTGGAGGCGTCGGCGTCGGGGAACTCGGCGAGCAGCTCCTGCTGCTCCTCGATCTTGCCCTCGACCTCGTCCTTGGCCTCCTCGGCCTCCTCCAGCGCCTCCTCGGCCTCCTCCAGAGCGGTCTCGGCCTCGTCCTTGAGCGAGAACAGGCGCTCGGCGGACTCGCCGAACTCGTCCAGCTCTGCCTGCTGGGTCTCGGAGAGGTAGTTCAGGTCGGCGTTCTGCTCCAGCAGGCCCTCGGGCCCGTCGGAGGTCAGCACGTTGGTGGTGGAGTCCAGGTCCCCGGACTGGTAGGTGGCGCTGGCGAACTGCGTGACCTTCTCGCGCAGCTCGTCGTAGCGCTCCTCCTCGTCGCCGACCTGCTCCTCGAGCTCCTCGTACTGGGCCTGGGCTACCTCGTAGTCCTCTTCGGCCTGGTTGTAGGTCTCGACGGCGCTGGCCGACTCGGTGTTCAGCTCCTCGATGCGCTCCTCGACGTCCTCACGGGTCGGGTCCGCGTGGGCGGTACCGGGCACGAGAAGGGAGCCGGCGACGACGGCGCCGATGCCGGTCGAAGCAGCGATTCGGCGCGCCGCACTGCGACCACCGGAGTTCTTCATGGCGGTCCACGCTCCTTGGGGTTGGGATGTCCGCACGAAATGCTGAGGGGGAACGACGGGGGTGCCGCGCCGGAGCGGGCACGCGCGAGTGTGCCGGCCTCCACCGGGTCAAGAGCGCACAGCTCTCGATCTCACTCCGGTCAAGCACTCACGTTCCTGGAAGAACCTAGCGGAACGGCAGGCACGGCTCAACCACGCGAGGGCACCAGCACCACGCGTGGTGATCCGTATCACGATCGGGCGGGGCCGTGATCAGCCGTGGGCCTCCAGACGGCGCAGAAAGATCGCCGACGGCACGGCCCGCGCGCCGGACCGGCGTACGGCGGAGACGATCTCCTTGTCGGAGGTCACCACCGCGACCGGCCGACCGGGCGGTTCGGCGCCCACCAGGCGCACGATCAGCTCGTCGGCCGTCTCCCCGGGCGCGCTGAACAGCAGCCGTACACGCCGGGGCGAGGCCACCACCGGGGGCGTGTCCACGTCGGCGCCGTCGAAAACACAGGTGATCTCCGCCTTGGTCCGGCTCGCCAGACCCTCCAACGACCCGAGGAGCCGGGCCCGCTGGTCGGCCAGGGGAAGCGTGCCGTACCCCGTCTTGGTGACGTTGTAGCCGTCCACCAGCAGGTGGACGCGCGGGGCGGTGAGCATGTGCTCCAACAGCCCCGGGTCGTCGTCGGGCAGGCCGCCGAGCGAGACCCGCCGGTGCTCGCGCTCGGCCTCGGCGACCAGATCCGCCGGGCTGTCCAGCCCGGTGGGCAGCGCCAGTTCGCGGCGCAGCCCGTGGGCGGCGTCCACCATCACGTCCACCAGGACCCGCAGCCGTGCCTCGTCGGCGTTGCGCCCGCTGCGCACGGCCCGGCGCGCGTTCTCCACCTGCGCCTCCGCCGCCGTCAGGCGTGTGCGCAGCCGCCGGTTCTCCGACTCCAGAGCGCTGACCTGGGTCGCGGACTCGCTCTCCCGGTCCGCGGTCTCCGCCAGCGTGCGCTCGGCCTCCTCACGGGCACGCCGGGCGCGCTGGCGCTCGGTGTGCACCTTGCGCCGCAGGTCGGAGATCTCCGCGCGCTGATCGCGGATCTGTGCCCGCAGCCGTTCCACGTCGGCCTGGTGGCCGTGCCTGGTCTCGTCCAACTGGCGGCGTGCCGCGTCCAGCGCCTCGACGGCCGCGTCCGCCTCCCGGGTACTGGCCGCGCGCTCCAGCTCCTCGTGGACGCCGTCGATGATGCGGGGCCACCCCTCGGGCCGCAGCAGGTACGCGCACGCGGCCACCGCCACGGGGTCGGCGGCGGGGGGCACGACGCCGGAGCGCAGGCCCTCGGCGAGCTCCGGCCACACCTGCTCGACGCGCGCGGCGACCATCGCGCGGAACCCGTCATCGGACTCCAGCTGTGCGGCGATCTGCGGGCCCGCCAGGCGGGCCCTGCGGCGCGGCTCGAACTTGGCCACCCGGCGCAGCAGCGGCGGAAGGTCGGCGGCGCGCATCCCGCCCAGCACGTCGGACCCGTACTCCACGATCCGGGCGCGCACGGCCTCGGGCAGGGGACGGCTCAGGTGCTCCGACCCCGCGCCGGCACCGTCGACGGGCGCGTCGGCGGCCGACTCGTCCCGCTCCCGCGAAGCGGCCTCCGACGCCTCCGACGCCTCCGACGCCTCCGCACCCTCGCCGCCCTCGTCCGGGCGGCCGCTCATGACCGACCCGTCGCGCTCTCAGCCGCGTCTGCGTCGGGGCGCGCGACGATCTCCACCGCGTCGGTCGCGCCGCACCAGCGGCACTTCACACGCTCCACGGACTCCGAGAGGACGGTGCGGTCCTCGACCAGCCCCGCACCCGACAGGTCCTGGTGCACGTAGTCCTGGGAGCGGACGGTCCTGGTGACGTCGAACCGTGTGAGGTTGCCGCATCCGGTGCACCGCCACCGCTCACTGTCACCCGGCATCGCGATCCCCACGGTTCCTCCTCGTCGTCGTCCTGTCGGCGGAGCGCCTGCACTCACGCCCCACTCACCCCCATCTTTCCATGTCGGGCAGGTCAGGCCGCATCCCGACCGCTTTGGTCGGTACCGCGCACTACCCTGACCGGGTGGTTCGACAGTCCGCGGCGTCCACCGGCGTCCAAACCAGCCTCGGCGACCTCGGCACGCCGCTGGCCGAGACGACGTTCGTCGTGCTGGACCTGGAGACCACCGGCACCAGCGCCTCCAACGCCCGGATCACCGAGGTCGGAGCGGTCAAGGTCCGCGGCGGCGAGGTCCTGGACGAGCTGTCCACCCTGGTCGACCCCGGTGTCCTCATCCCGGCGAGCATCACCCTGCTGACCGGTATCACCCAGTCCATGGTGGCGACCGCCCCGCCGATCGAGGACGTCCTGCCCAAGGTGCTGGCCTTCCTCGACTCCGACCCCGACACCGCGCTGGTCGCGCACAACGCGCCCTTCGACACCGGCTTCCTCAAGGCCGCCTGCGAGCGCCAGGGCCTGGAATGGCCCGGCTACCCGGTGGTGGACACCCTGCGCCTGGCGCGGGCCCTCCTGCCGCGCAGCGAGATCCGCAACCACAAGCTCGGCACGCTCGCGGCCTTCTACGGCGCGCCGACCACACCCAACCACCGCGCGCTGGACGACGCCCGCGCCACCGTCTCGGTGCTGCACGGGCTCATCGAGCGGCTCGGACCCATGGGCGTGCACAGCCTGGAGGAACTGCGCGCGGTCAGCAAGCCCCCGAGCCGGGCCCAGATCGCCAGGCGCCACCTGGCCGAGGACCTGCCCGAGGAACCCGGCGTGTACGTGTTCACCGACGCCCGCGGGGACAGCCTCTACGTCGGCAAGAGCAACAACCTGCGCCGCCGCGTGCGCTCCTACTTCACCGCCGCCGAGAACCGCCGGCGCATCCGGGAGATGGCCGGGCTGGTCGAGGGCGTCACCCCCATCGTGTGCGCCACCGAACTGGAGGCGTCGGTGCGCGAGCTGCGCATCATCGCCGAGCGCAAACCGCCCTTCAACCGGCGCTCGCGCAATCCCGAACGCGCCAGCTGGGTCAAGCTCACCACCGACGCCTACCCCCGGCTGTCGGTGGTGCGCGTCGTCCGCGACGACGGCGCCCCCTACATCGGCCCCTACGCCTCGGCCAAGGACGCCGAACGCGCCAAGGAGGCCCTGCTGCACACCCTCCCGTTGCGCCAGTGCACGCACTCCCCCTCCGCGGGCGCGGGGAAGGGCCGGCGGGGCGAGGGATCTCCGCCGGGGGCGGTGGGCATCGGGTGGGCCGAGCCCTGTGTGCTGGCCCAGATCGGCCGGTGCGGCGCGCCCTGCGACGGCAGCGAGTCGCTCCAGGACTACACCGCCCACGCCGACGCCGCCGCCGAGGCCATGACGGGCGACCCCGCGCGAGTCGTGGCCGCCCACACCGCGCGCATCGACGAGCTCGCCGCCGACCTGCGCTACGAGGAGGCCGCCGGCCACCGCGACCGCCTCGCCGCCTTCCTGAACGGCGCCCGGCGCGCCCAGCGCCTGTCCGCGCTCTCGGCCGTCCCGCACCTGGTGGCCGCGCGCCGCACGGGCGCCGACTGGGAGACCTGCGTGGTCCGCCACGGCCGCCTGGCCGCCAGCGCGGTGCTGCGGCCCGGCACCGACCCCGCGGCCTTCCTCGCCTCGCTGGTGGCCACCGCCGAGCGCGTACCCGCCGGACACGGCCCCAGCCCCCGCGCCCTGCCCGGGGAGAGCGAGCTCATCCTCGACTGGCTCGCCGACCCCGCGACGCGCCTGGTGGAGATCGAGGGGGAGTGGACATGCCCCCTGCGGGGCGCCGAAGCGCACGCCGAGCTGACACACTGGGCCCATGGCCGCGCTGCTCCCGCTCAATGACGACTACCCCGTCCGCCGAGCTCCCGTCGTCGCGTTCACGCTGATCGCGGTCAACGTGCTGGTCTACCTGGCCTCGCCGCAGGCGTCCACCGCCGTGTGGTACCCGGCGGACATGATGGGCCGCTACTGCGCCATCGAGGACTACTTCCTGCGCTGGGGCGCGATCCCCAACGAGATGCTCGGCCGCGTCGACCAGGCCCGGCCCCTGACCGAGGCGTGCGGTGCCATCGGCGGCAAGTCCGTGTGGCTGTCGGTGTTCGCCTCGATGTTCGTGCACTCGGGCCCGATGCACATCATCGGCAACATGGTCTACCTGTTCGTCTTCGGCCCGGTGGTCGAGGACCGGATCGGGCGGGTCCGCTTCCTGGGCCTGTACCTGGTCACCGGCGTCACCGCGGCCTACGCGCACGCGATCACCGACATCGACGGCTCGATCCCCATGGTGGGCGCCTCCGGCGCGATCTCCGGTGTGCTCGGCGCCTACCTGGTCGTGCAGTTCCGCAGCCGCGTGACCTCGCTGGTGTTCGGGGTGATCCCGATGCGGCTCCCCGGGTGGGCCCTGGTGGGAAGTTACTTCGCGTTTCAGTATCTTCTCTATGTCACCACCTCGTACGCTCCGGGCGCCGGATCCAACGTGGCCTACGCGGCGCACGTCTACGGGTTCATCGCCGGGGTGATCGCGGGACTGGCGGTCTACCGGCTGCGATGGCGCTCCGGGACGCGGCTCTCCGACGTCTACTAGCGCGCCGACGCGCCGGGCGCCCGTCCCGCACCCAACGCCCAGGAGGCACTGTGATCACCGCGATCGTCATGGTCAAAGCCGACGTCAACCGCATCCCCGAGGTCGCCGAGGCGATCGCGGAGATCGAGGGCGTCAGCGAGGTCTACTCCGTCACCGGCAACGTCGACCTCATCGCCATGGTGCGGGTCCGCCGCCACGAGGACCTCGCCGAGGTCATCCCAGGGCGGGTGAACAAGGTCCCGGGCGTGATCGCCTCCGACACCCACATCTCGTTCCAGACCTACTCCAAGCACGACCTGGAGTCGGCCTTCGCCCTCGGCTGGTGAGACGACGGGGGCGCGGCACCGCATCCGGCGCCGCGCCCCCGTGCGATCCCCGCCGGGCTCACAGGCCCTTGGCGTACTCCTGGCTGGTCTCCACCCAGGTGGACAGCGTGCGCTCGGCGGCGCCGCTGTCGACGGCGGCGGCCGCGCGCTCGTACCCGTCCCGCACGGACTCCAGGAGGGGGCCCTCCACACCGGCCACGGCGGCCAGCGCCGCACCCGCGTTGAGCAGGACCGCGTCGCGCACCGGCCCGGGCCGGCCCGCCACCAGGTCGCGTACGGCCTGGGCGTTGAACTCCACGTCGCCGCCGCGCAGGTCGTCCGGCTCCGACCGGGCGATGCCCAGGTCGGCCGGGTCCAGGCGCTCGCGGCGCTTCTCACCGTCGCGGACCACCCAGACCGTCGAGCTCGTGGTGGTGGTCAGCTCGTCCAGCCCGTCGTCGCCGCGGAACACCAGGGCCGAGGAGCCGCGCTCGGCGAACACGCCGGCCATGATCTCGCACATGCGCTCGTCGAACACCCCGATCGCCGAGGTCGAGGGCCGGGCCGGGTTGGTCAGCGGGCCCAGGAAGTTGAAGATCGTCGGCACCGCCAGTTCGCGCCGGGTCTTGGCGGCGTGCCGCAGCGACGGGTGGAACATCGGTGCGAAGCAGAAGGTGATGCCGGCGTCCTCGGCGACGCGGGCGGTCAGCTCCGGCGACAGGTCCAGGACCACGCCCAGGCGCTCCAGGACGTCGGCCGTGCCGCACGAGGACGAGGCCGCGCGGTTGCCGTGCTTGACCACGCGCGCGCCCGCGGCCGAGGCCACGATCGCGGCCATGGTCGAGACGTTCACCGTGTGCGCACGGTCGCCACCGGTGCCGACGATGTCCAGGGTCGGCCCGGACACGGTCATCCGGACGGCGTGGTCGAGCATGCCCTGTGCCAGGCCGGTCACCTCGGACACGCTCTCGCCCTTGGCGCGCAGCGCGACGGCGAAGCCGGCGATCTGGACGTCGCTCGCGGAGCCGGACATGATCTCGTCCATCGCCCACTCGGTGTCGGACGCGCTGAGCGTCACGTCGTTGAGCAGGGCGGTGATGAGGTTGGACCAGGTGCGCTCGGCGACGGCGGAGCGGTCGGAGGCGGGGCTGGAAGCAGAAGGGGCGTTCATCGGTTCTGGGACTCCACGGTGAGACGGGCTCTGAGGGCGTTGGCGGGCGAGGGGACGCGAGGGCCGGAGCCGGAGGCTCTCCGCCGGGGGCGGAGGACCTATCCCCTTCGCGGGGCGGGCCTGCGCCATCGCCCGATGTCGGCGCCGTGGTTCAGGGCGCCGCCCACCACCCGGCGGCGTCGCATGTCCCGCTCACCGTTCTCGTCCGTTCCGCGGCCGTGTCCCACCAGGGTCACCCGCTGAGCGCCGCGACGCGCCGGCGCATGAGCTCGGCCAGCGACTCGGCGAGCGCGATGGGGTCGATCGGGTGGCTGACGACCTGCTCGGCCTGCGACCAGGTCGCGAGCCAGCCGTCGTCGCGCCGGCCGACCAGGAGCAGCACCGGCGGGCAGCGGTAGATCTCGTCCTTGACCTGGCGGCACAGGCCCATCCCGCCGACCGGGGCGGTCTCTCCGTCGAAGACGGCGACGTCGATCCGCTCGGCCGGGTCGGTGGAGGCCAGCTTGCGGAGCACGACAGGAGCGGTCGCGACCTCGACGAACTCCACCTTGGGCACGTCGGCGGCCGGGCGCCGCCCGATCGCGGTCATGACCTGCTCCCGGGTGTCGGCCTTGTCGCTGTAGACCAGCACGCGCATCCTGGCACCCGTGTCCGTACCGCTCTCGACCATCGCGCAACCGTCCCATCGCGTCGGACCGCGGCCGCTGCCATCGGGGGGTGCGGCCGGGGCGTTCGTTGGCTCTCGCCTATGACTGTATTGCCTCGCGGGCCCACTGCCCAGGACGGATCACGCGACCGCCGCCGGGCTGAGACCTTCGACACCACAGGATGCCAGCACGTCCGGGAGCAACTCTCACCCGCCCCGGCGGCGGCGTTGTGCAACAGTGACCGTTTCGTTGTCCGGCCGTAGGCTGAGCGCGGTTGGAGCGCCCCGGGCGGGGGTACGGAACGCCTCAGCCGCCCAGGATCGCGTCAGATGGCCCGTCAGGGCGCGTCTTCGGCTGACAGGCGGCAGCCGAGCGGCTACAGTAACGCCCGAGTCACGGTGAAGCGCCCCCTCCCCGGCCCGCGGAGGGCCGGTCCGGGGTCTGATCGGCCTCCTTACGGGGGGTCGAGTTCGGGTCTTCGCGAGATGCCGTAATAATGCTCCCGTGGCGACAGCAACCGCGAAACCAAAATCAGCACCGACACCAGCACATGGTGCGGCAAAGCGTCCTGACCTGGTGAGCGTTGGCACCATCGTGTGGTTGGCCAACGAGCTCATGTTCTTCGCTGCGCTGTTCGCGATGTACTTCACCATCCGATCGGTGACCAACGGGAACCCCGAGCTCGGGCCCTGGCCGGCGACGCACCTCAACGTGCCGTTGGCGACCTCCATCACCGTTGTCCTGGTGGCTTCCAGCTTCACCGCGCAGGCCGGCGTCTGGGCCGCCGAGCGCGGGGACGTCAAGAAGCTCCGCCTGTGGTTCTTCATCTCGTTCTTCATGGGACTGTTCTTCATCTGCGGACAGGCCTTCGAGTACTACCAGCTCATCGCGCACGAGGGCCTGACTCTGCAGTCGAGCGCCTACGGGTCGATGTTCTACCTGACCACGGGCTTCCACGGACTCCACGTCATCGGCGGGTTGGTGGCGTTCCTCATCATGCTGGGACGCACGTACGCCGCGAGGCGCTTCACTCACCAGCAGGCGACCAGCGCGATCGTCGTGTCCTACTACTGGCACTTCGTCGACGTCGTCTGGATCGCTTTGTTCTTCACCATCTACTTCATCCAGTAACCCGAAACGGGGAAACCGTGAAATGGATTACCGCGCGGCGACGGCATCCCCTCGCGGGGTATGTCGTCGTCATCCTCGCGCTAGCCCTGTTCGGGGTGGGGTACGCCGCACTGGCGCCCACCTCCGACCAGGCACAGGCGCGCACCCTCGCCGCTGACGTCTCGTCACAGGATGACGCCGACGTCGACGTCGCCGAGGGCCGGGCCATCTTCGACCAGACGTGCGCCACGTGCCACAACTACGACGGTTCCGGGTCCGCGACCGGTCCGGACCTGCGCGACGTTGGCCCCGCGGCGATCGACTTCCAGGTCAGCACCGGCCGCATGCCGTCGATGAACCCGAACGCCCAGATGCCGCGCAAGGACATGGTCATGTCCGAGCAGGAACTGGCGAACCTGATCGCGTACTACAACGCGGAGATCAGGAACGGCGAGGCCGGGGCCGAGATCCCCACCGACGTTCCCGACCAGGCGCCCGACCGGGAGGAGTTCCCGACTCCGGTCCGCGCCGACTTCGAGGACGAGGAGTCCTACGAGGAGGCGGTCGAGGAGGCCGAGGCCGAGTACGAGGCCGCCGTCGAGGAGTACGAGGCCGAGTACGACGCCTACATCGCCGGTGCCGACAACACCGACATGGGCATGAAGCTCTACCTGACCAACTGCGCGCACTGCCACAGCTGGTCCGGTGGCGGCGGCGCCCTGACCGACGGCCGCTGGGCCCCGGAGATCCACGACGCGAGCCCGCGTGAGATCTACGAGGCCATGGTCAGCGGTCCCGGTGCCATGCCGATGTTCAGCGACACAGTGATCGCGCCGGACGAGAAGCAGGAACTGATCTCCTACGTCAAGACCCTCCAGGCCGAACCGAACGCCGGCGGCCCCATCGACCTCCAGCGTGTCGGCCAGGTCGCCGAGGGCTTCATCTCGTGGACCATCGGGCTGGCACTGATCGTCGCCTGCGCGATCTGGATCACCGCTAAGCAGCGTGCACATGACTGACAAGACGAACAACGACAACAACGAGCCCGACGAGACTCCCGAGCGCGTCGTGGGTACGCCCACGGCCGAGGAGCACACGGTGGCCGAGGCCGAGGCCGAGCGCTCACACGAGGGCCCCTACAAGGCGTCGGAGACCCACCAGCGCTCCGAGGAGCAGCAGCGCCGTGGCGAGAAGCTCGCGTCGCTGTGGTTCATCATCGCCTTCCTCGGCGGTATCGGTTTCCTGGCCTCCTACTTCGTGTTCGGGGCCGACGAGATCGGTGATCCGCAGATCGGCCAGTACTCGAACGCGCTGCTGGGTGGCACGCTCACCCTCTCGCTGTTCGGTATCGGCGCGGGGATGACCGTGTGGGCGCGCAATGTGATGCCCCACTACGAGGTCGCCTCGCCCTACGACGAGCTGCCCTCGGACGACAAGGAGAAGGGCTCCTTCAGCGCCTTCTTCATGCAGAGCGCGGACGAGAGCGGCTTCACCCGCCGTCCGCTCATGCGGCGCACGCTCATCGCGGCCATGCTGCCGCTGGGCATCGCGCCGATCGTCCTGCTGCGTGACACCGGCCCCCTGCCCGGGGACAAGCTCAAGGTCACGCCGTGGGCCGACGGCCGCCGCATGGTGGTCGAGGGCACGCACCGCGAGCTCCGGCCCGAGGACCTGGCGGAGGACCCGTACGGCATGATCTCCGCGCTCCCCCTCATGCACGAGGAGGACTACGGGGAGAACGTGCACTACCCGCACGGGATCAGCCTCAACGACCAGGCCAAGTCGGTCATCCTGCTGATCAAGATGCCGACGGGCGAGGACGGCCAGGTCGAGTGGGGGGAGGAGATGACCGAGGAGCGCCGCAACTGGACGCACGAGGGCATCATCGCCTACTCCAAGATCTGCACCCACGTCGGTTGCCCCGCGGCACTGTACGAGCGCACGACGCACCGCATCCTGTGCCCGTGCCACCAGTCCACGTTCGATGCCGCGAACGCCGCCGAGGTGGTCTTCGGACCGGCGCACCGCCCACTGCCCCAGCTGCCGATCGGCGTCGACTCCGAGGGCTACCTCGTGTCGACGGGCGACTTCTCCGAAGCGCCCGGTCCGACGTTCTGGGACTACGCGAAGGACTAGTCGATGAGTAAGACCACGCAAGCACCCAAGGCGTTGCGCGGCGTCGGGAATTTCATCGACGACCGCTTCCACCTGGCCAAGACGGGCGAGAAGAACCTGCGCAAGGTCTTCCCGAACCACTGGTCGTTCATGCTGGGCGAGATCGCCCTGTATTCGTTCATCATCCTGCTCGTCACCGGCGTGTTCCTCACGCTGTGGTTCAAGCCGAGCATGGCGGAGATCGTCTACGACGGCTCCTACGAGCGCCTCCAGGGCGTTCCGATGAGTGAGGCCTACGCCTCCACGCTGTTCATCGACTTCGAGGTGCGGGGCGGGTTCCTCGTACGGCAGATCCACCACTGGGCCGCGCTGATCTTCCTGGCGTCGCTCGTGGTGCACATGCTCCGCGTGTTCTTCACCGGGGCGTTCCGCAAGCCGCGTGAGATCAACTGGCTCATCGGTGTCGGTATCTTCAGCATCGCGATCGTCGAGGGCCTCTTCGGCTACTCGCTGCCGGACGACCTGCCCTCGGGCATGGGCGTGCGCATCCTGCAGGGCGTGATCCTGTCGCTGCCGCTGGTCGGTACCTACATCTCGATGTTCCTCTTCGGCGGGGAGTTCCCCGGCGAGGAGATCATCACGCGCCTGTACATGCTGCACATCCTGCTGCTCCCGGCGCTCCTGCTGGCCCTGATCGTGGCCCACTTCATGATCCTGTGGCACCAGAAGCACACGCAGTACCCGGGAGTGGGGCGCACGGACAAGACGGTCGTGGGAACACCCATGTTCCCGGCGTTCGCGGTCAAGGCCGGAGGGTTCTTCTTCTTCACCTTCGCCGTCACCGCGGGTCTGAGCGCCTTCGTGCAGGTCAACCCGATCCACCTGTTCGGGCCGTTCACACCGACGTCCATCACCTCCGGCCTCCAGCCGGACTGGTACATGGGCTTCCTGGAGGGCTCGCTGCGCATCTTCCCGAACACGCTCGACTTCGACATCTTCGGATACGCGGTGCCCGTCGCGGTGCTCATTCCGGGACTCGGCATCATGGGCCTGCTGTTCGGCGCGCTGGGCGCCTGGCCGTTCATCGAGCAGTGGATCACCGGGGACAAGCGGGCGCACAACGTGGCCGACCGGCCGCGCAACGCCCCCGTGCGCACCGGCCTGGGGGTCGCGGGCATCACCGCCTACGGCATCCTGTGGCTGGCGGGGTCCAACGACATCCTGTCGGAGACCTTCTCCATCAACCTGTACCTCACCACGTACATCTTCCGTGTGCTGATCATCGTGGGCCCGATCCTCGGGTTCATCATCACCAAGCGGATCTGCCTGGGCCTGCAGCGGCGCGACCGCGAGACCCTGGAGCACGGGTACGAGAGCGGCATCATCCAGCAGCTGCCCAGTGGTGAGTTCATCGAGGTCCACCGGGAGAGCTCCGAGGAGACCGTGGAGGTCCTGTCCAGCAAGCCGACGATCACGTCGACGGCCCTGGAGGACACGGTCGACGACAAGGGCGTGGAGAGCCCCGAGGCCCGCAAGGGCATGGGCAAGCTCCGCCGGCGCCTGGCCCTCTGGTACACGAGGGACAACGTGTCCGTGGAGGGGGTGGAGGCCCACTCCGGCCACCACCTGCACCACTCCCACTCCGCCGAGGAGTCGGACAAGGAGCACGCCCACTAGGGCGCGCGACCACGCAGAGAGGGCCCGGCGCAAGCCGGGCCCTTTGTGCTGTGTTTCTTTGGGGCCTCCGCGCTGTGCTGTGCTTTTCTTGGGTCTCCGCGCTGTGTTTTCTTTGGGCCTCCGCGCTGTGTTTTCTTTGGGCCTCCGCTCGTTCCTCGCTTCGGCCCGTGCTCGGGGCGCTGGGAGGCCAGTGTTCTTCGTCGTCGACTTGCCTGGCTCGCAAGCTCGCTGGCGGCCCCGTCTCCTCCTGCAGAACACTGGCGCGCCCCTCGCGAACCCCCCTGTGGCCCCCTCACCCGTAGAGGCTTCAACCCACACGGGCACTCCAAGCAGGGACGCCCTACGTCCACCCCCTGCGGTTCCGAAGGCGCCTACGCGCACGCTCAACCCCCTGTGCCTCGGGTCCCGCGAAGGGATGGCCTTGCGTCCCAGGGGGAAGCCGCAGGGAACGGCCTGGGGCCACCTGAGGGGGTGAGACGCAGGCCGGTGGGAGAGGGGGTGTGCAGGGGGTTGGAGCCGCACGAAAACGGCCTACCTCGACCCCAGGGGGTGAGAGGTAGGCCGTTCAGTGTTGGGGACTACAGGGGGTTGATCGGGCCAAAGCAGGAAGCACTGCGCCGAAGGCGTCCGTTGAGGGTGGTGGCGGGCGACGGCGCGGGCACGAGCGGAGGCCCAAAGAAAGCAGGGGGGTGAGGGCGCCGACGGGTCCTGGAGTGCACCGGAAGGCGCGAAGGCCCCGTCTTCCGGGCGTCCTCAGCCGGCGTAGATGTCCTCGATCTCCTGGCTCCACTCCTTGCTCACCACGTGGCGCTTGACCTTGAGGGAGGCGGTCAGCGCGCCGCTCTCCTCGGTGAAGTCGCTGGGCAGGATGCGGAACTTCTTGATGCCCTCGGCCTTGGACACGGCCTTGTTGGCGTTGTCCACGGCCTCCTGGACGGCGGCGTTGAGGTCGGGGTCCTCGGTCAGGTCGGCGATGGCGCCGGACTTGCCGTTGGCCTCCTTCCACTGCTCGAACGCATCGGGGTCGATCGTGACCAGGGCGGCGATGAACTTGCGGTTGTCGCCGACCACCATGCACTGGCTGACCAGCGCGTGGGCGCGGATGCGGTCCTCCAGCACGGCCGGGGCGACGTTCTTGCCGCCCGCGGTCACGATGATCTCCTTCTTGCGGCCCGTGATGCTGAGGAAGCCGTCGTCGTCCAGGGAGCCGAGGTCCCCGGTGCGGTAGAAGCCGTCCTCGGTGAAGGCCTCCTTGCTGGCCTTCTCGTTGTCCCAGTAGCCGACCATGATGTGGTCGCCCTTGAGCAGGACCTCGCCGTCCTCGGCGATGCGCACGGTGGTTCCGGGCAGCGGCTGGCCCACGGTCCCGATCTTGTTGAACTCGATGCTGTTGACCGCGGTGGGGGCGGTGGTCTCGGTGAGGCCGTAGCCCTCGATGATCGTGAAGCCGATACCGCGGAAGAAGTGGCCCAGGCGGGCGCCGAGCGCCGAACCGCCCGAGACGGCGGAGTCGGCGTTGCCGCCCAGGGCGGCCAGGAGCTTGCCGTAGACCAGCTTGGCGAACAGGGCGTGCTTGAGCTTGAGGCCCAGCGGGACGCGGCCGGTGTCCAGCGCCTGGCTGTAGGCGATGGCGGTCTCGGCGGCGGCGTTGAAGATCTTGCCCTTGCCCTCGGCGGTGGCCTTCTGCTCGGCCTTGGTGAAGACCTTCTCGAACACGCGGGGGACCGCGAGGAGGAACGTCGGGCGGAACTCCGAGAACTGCTCGATCAGCTCCGGGCCGGTGGAGGGGAAGTGGCCCAGGGTGGCCTTGCCCTCGACGACCATGACCTGGACGAAGCGGGCGAAGACGTGGGCCAGCGGGAGGAAGAGCAGGGTGGAGGGGTTCTCCTTGCCCTTGAGGACCTGCCGGGCCGGCCCCTCCAGTGCCTGGAGGGCGATGAAGAGGAAGTTGCGGTGCGTGAGCTCGCAGCCCTTGGGGCGGCCGGTGGTGCCGGAGGTGTAGATGAGCGTGGCGAGGTCGTCGGCCTTGACCGCGGTGCGCCGCTTCTCGAGGGTGGCGTCGTCGACGTCGGTGCCGGTCGCACGCAGCCGGTCCAGGTCCTCGCCCTCGATCGTCCAGACCTGGCCGAGGTCGGGGGCCGAGGAGCGGACGGACTCGACGCGTTCGGCGTGGTCGGTGGTCTCGACGAAGGCGGCCCGGGCTCCGGAGTTGCTCAGGATCCACTCGACCTGCTCGGCGGAGGAGGTCTCGTAGACCGGAACGGTGACGGCGCCGATCGACCAGATGGCGTAGTCGAGGACCGTCCACTCGTAGCGGGTGCGCGACATCAGGGCGACACGGTCGCCGTGCTCGATACCCGCGTTGATGAGCGCCTTGGCGTACGCGGCGATGTCGCCGTGCAGCTCCGCGACGGTGATGTCGCGCCACTGGCCGGCTTCCTGCCGACGGGCGGCGACGGCGTCGGGCTCGCTTGCCGCGCGCGCGTAGAGCGTGTCGGTCAGCCGCGCGTCATCGGCGATCTCAACCTTGACGGGAGAGCTGTATTCGCGCACGTGATGCTCCTGGACGTGTACGGGGATCTTGACAGGGGGGACGTGATGAGCGTAACAACACACGCTACTCGTGAGTAGGTCATGTTGCCGTTCGGTATCCAACAGTGATCCGTGTCCATTCGCGGCCACGGTGAACCCGCAGCTCGGAACGGTGTGGAAGCGGTGTCCCCGACCCCCTGGGATGGTTGTTCGTACGGGGGATATGCCCGGTCCGGTGGCGATCGACGCCGGACCGGCCGTCCGGGAGTGCGCAGGTCAGAACTGTGGTCCCGGCTCCTTCTCGTACGCACGCGAGACTATCCCTTGTCGTGACCTTCGTCCACATCAGGTGGCTTCTGTGGTGTTTCGGGCGTTTTTCAGTGCGGAGGGTCGGAGCGTGCCGTCGCGAGGCGTCCCGGGGCCACCCTGGTTCGCCCCTGATCCTGCCCTGAGAAACCCGCCCGGCGCCGCCCGGGCCGGTTAACGTGAGCCCAGAGGATGCCGACGAAGGAGGTCCGGAGATGACGGAGAACGACGGTCGCCCGCAGGGATCGGGGCGGGGCGAGGCCCCCGACCTGATCGACGACGCCCTGAAGCTGGTCGACGGCCTGCAGCGCAAGCTGATCACCGCGGGGGTGCGGCGCGGGGTCGGTGCCGTCACCTCCGCGCCGCGCAAGGGCGACGTGTGGGAGGAGGCCATCCGGCTGGAGACCAAGCCGGAGCGGCCCGCGGTGGAGGAGCTGTTCGACATCGTGCGCACGTCCGCCCCGGAGGTCGCCGGGCACCTGGGCCGGGCCGGTCTGGCTCTCGCGGGCGCCCTGGGGCGCACGTGGGACGTGGTCGAGCGCTCCCTTGAGCAGACCGGATCGGACGCCGACCGGTCGGCCGGCGACGACTCCGGAACCGGCTCGGGCCCGAAGCGGGGGGACGAGGCGAAGCCGCAGGTCACCTCCGGGGAGTAGGGCGCTTCCGATGGGTTGGGCTCCTGGGGTACCTCGGGTCGCTTCGGCCTGGTTTAATCGAGGGGTTTACACCATTTGAAAGACCTCTGTCATGAAGCCTGCGGCTTATGTCAGAGTTCGTGCGTAAGTAGGAAGGAACTGCCCCCATGCTGACCATCGGCGTAGACATCGGCGGTACCAAGGTCGCAGCCGGGGTCGTGGACCAGGACGGGCAGATCCTGGACAAGGTCAAGTACCCCACCCCCTCCAACGACCCGGCGGGCCTGGCCGACGTGGTCGCCCGCGCCGTCGAGGACCTGCGCTCGCGTCAGCCGGAGCAGGCGTGCCAGGCGGTCGGCGTCGGTGTGGCCGGGTTCGTCGACGAGGACCGCGCCACGGTGCAGGTCGCGGTCAACCTGGGTCTGCGGGACGAACCCCTCAAGGAGCGCGTCCAGGCGAAGGTCGGCCTGCCGGTGGTGATCGAGAACGACGCTAACGCGGCGGCCTGGGCCGAGGCGCGCTTCGGCGCCGGCCGCGGCAGCGCCCACCTGGTCTGCGTCACCCTCGGCACCGGCATCGGTGGCGGCCTGGTCCTGGACGGCGCCCTCTTCCGCGGCCGGTACGGCGTGGCCGCGGAGATCGGCCACTACCGGATGGTGCCGCACGGGCGCCGCTGCGCCTGCGGCAACCACGGGTGCTGGGAGCAGTACGCCAGCGGACGCGCCCTGGTGGCCGAGGGGCAGGACCTGGCGCGGACCGACCCCCGGGCCGGCGAGAGGATGCTCAAGCTCGCCGACGGCGACGTGGAGAAGGTGGAGGGGCACGTCATCACCCAGGCCGCCCTGGAGGGCGACAGCGCCGCTCTGGAGTGCTTCCGCATCGTCGGCGAGTGGGCCGGACTGGGCCTGGCCGACCTGGCGGCCATCCTCGACCCCGAGTGCTTCGTCCTCGGCGGCGGTGTCTCCGACGCCGGCGCGATCCTGCTGGACCCGGTCATGACCTCCTTCGCCCGCCACGTCTCCGGCCGCCCGGGCCGCCGACTGGCCGAGGTCCGGCTGGCCGAGCTCGGCGGCGAGGCCGGCATCGTCGGCGCGGGCGACCTCGCCCGGCACTGACGGGCCCGGCCCCGGCACGAACGAGGGCGCGGCCCCGGTGAACCACCGGAGCCGCGCCCTCACGCGTGGACGGGAGCCGCCTCACTCCCGCGGGTCCGCGCCGTCCTCCCCGCTCTCGGCGGCGTCGCGCTCGGCGCGCTTGGCCGCCTTGCGGGCACGGCGCTCCTCCTTGCGCTTGGCGCGGTCGGAACGGCGGCGGTCCTTGTCGCTGGCGTGCTGCTCGCGGCGGGCCTCCTTGGCCTCGGCCTCCAGCTCGGCCTTGACCGACTGCGCGTAGCGGTCCACGTACTCCTGGCCGGACAGCTCCATCAGCGCGTACATGATCTCGTCGGTGATGGCCCGCAGGACCCGGGGGTCACGCTCCATGCCGTAGTAGCGCGAGAAGTCCAGCGGCTTGCCGAAGACCACCTTGGGGCGCACACCCAGCTTCGGGATGGTGCGGCCGGGCGGCATGATCTTCTCCAGGTTGATCATCGCCATCGGAACCACGGGGGCCTTGGCCTCCAGGGCCAGCCGCGCCACGCCCGTCCGGCCGCGGTAGAGCTTGCCGTCGGGGGAGCGGGTGCCCTCGGGGTAGATGCCCAGCAGGTCGCCGCGCTTGAGCACGCGCAGGCCCGTGCGCAGGGCCGCCTCGCTGGCCTTGCCGCCGGAGCGGTCGATCGGGATCTGCCCCACTCCGGTGAAGAACGCCCGGCTGAAGAAGCCCTTGACGCCGGTACCGGTGAAGTACTCGGACTTGGCGAGGAAGGTGATCTTGCGGGGGAGCGGCAGCGGACCGAAGAAGTGGTCCGAGAACGACAGGTGGTTGCTCACCATGATGGCCGGCCCGCGCCGGGGCACGTTCTCCACGCCCTCCGCCCGCGGTTGCCACAGCACGGCCAGGATCGGGCCCAGGAACGCCTTGACCACCCAGTAGAACATCGTCCAGATCACCCCTGCACACGCGGGGAGTCCGCAGGCAGGGCCTGCCCGATTCTCTGTCCCGCTCGGCCGACAACGTCAGAACCGCCCCGGCCACCGACAGCGGGGGAGCGCGACTGACATGCGCCATCCTCCCACCGCGCGGGGCCAACTGCCAAAGTGTCCCCTCGGCCCTCGCGCGCGGGCCGCGGTGTCCGGTGCCCGCCTGAGGATACCGAGTCGAAGGAGGAGCGTTCGTCCGCCCTCTCGGCTTTCTCCCTCTTCGGGACGGAGATCCCGGACCGCCCGACGGTGTCCCGGGGCTCTGGGCCCGCCACGTCCGCCCCGTGGCCTCTCTGCCGCGACACCCTCCGCCCCGGCCGGGGCCGGGCGACCGGAGCCCTGTCCGGGACGAAGCGGACACACCCGAACGTGGGCGACATCTCCTCCGCCTGCGCCTCGCCCGGGTGGAGGCGAGATTCCTCTTCAGGCGAAGAACGGGGCGCCTTGACGTCTGATGACAAACACTCCGTCGAACGGCTAGCCTCACGCCTGGGGGCCGGGAACGCGATTTCCGGAGTGTGCCCCGATCTCCACCACCCGCCCGCACCATCCGCGCGACCGCGCGGCGCACGATCTCCTGGGAGCCACCGCGTGAACCCGACCGACGCCACCCCGGTCCTCCCGGGTGCCGAACCCTTCAGCCACGCAGGGTCCAGGACCGGCGTCCTGCTCTGCCACGGATTCACCGGGTCCCCCTACTCCATGCGCCCGTGGGGCGAGTACCTGGCCGCGGCCGGGCTGACCGTGGAGGTGCCGCTGCTGCCCGGGCACGGCACGGTGTGGCAGGACATGAACCTCACCGGGTCCGACGACTGGTACGCGCACGTGGAGCGCGTCCTGCTCGACCTGGCGGCGCGGTGCGACGAGGTCTACGTCATGGGCCTGTCCATGGGAGGGGCGCTCACGGTCCGCTTGGCCCAACGGCACCCCGACACCGTGCGCGGCATCGTGCTCGTCAACCCCTCGCTGGTCGTGGAGGACTACAGACTGCCCCTCATCGCGCCGTTCGGGCGACTGGCGGCGCGTCTGCTGCCGTCCACACCGGGCGTGACCAGCGACGTCTCCAAGGACGACACGAGCGAGGGCGGCTACGACCGGGTCCCGACCGCCGCCGCCGCGACACTCCCGAAGCTGTGGCGTGCGGTTCAGGGGGGCATGTCCGGTTTGCGGGCGCCGGTTCTGGCCTTCCGGAGCCCCCAGGACCACGTGGTGGGACCCGGGAGTCTGCGTATGCTCGCTCACAGGGCGGTCAACACGAGGGTGGCCATCCACCTGCTGCACGACAGCTACCACGTGGCCACGCTCGACCACGACGCGCCCGCCATCTTCGACGGGAGCCTCGCGTTCGTGCGAGAGCACGGTGAAAGCGGGGAAGGAGCCGACCGATGACACAACGTCGGGGCAACGGCCTGCTCGCCGATGCCTACGTGCCCCTGATCCTGCTCGCGCCCTCGCACGCGGACCTGATGCTGGACGCCCTGCGCCGCAGCGGGATCGCCGCGTACGCGGTGCCGCTGGAGGAGGACGTGCAGGACCCCGCCGGGGGCAGGGCCGACGACCCGCCCACGGACCACCTCTACGTGGACGCCGAGGAGCGCGGGGCCGCCGAGCGCGTGCTGGGCGCCGAGCTGCCGGGGCTGGGCGAGACGGCCCGTGTGGAGCCCGGCCCCCAGATCGGCGGCGACCTGCTCGACGGCCCGCCGGAGAACGTCGATCCCGACGCCGCGCCCGCGGAGACCGCCGACGAGGACGAGGTGTGGCAGGACCTGGTCGCACGGTTCTACGACGGAGACGACGGCACCGAGCGCCGCCGGGTGGCCTGGCCCGACGCGGAGAACCTGAGCGTCCGGGACGAGGACGAGGACTCCGGTGCCGGGCGTGCGGGCGGGGACATCCTGGCGGGCTCGGACGGGGCCGACGACGAGGACGCGGCCGCCGAGCGGGCCCGCAGGGCCGAGGCGGAGCTGGAGGGCCACTACGAGCCGCCGCCACCGCCGCCCCTGCTCCAGGGGAGCCGGGTGGGCATCGCGGCCTGGTTCGGCCTGCTGAGCGGCCCCGTGGTGCTCTTCGGTTCGGCCTTCCTGGGGATCTCGCTGCCCAACTGGCTGATGTTCGCGGCGGTCGTGGCGTTCCTGACGAGCTTCGTCGTGCTGGTCCTGCGCATGACCGACAGCAGGGCGCCCGGCGACAACGGTCCCGACGACGGGGCGGTGGTCTGAGCCCTGGGCTTCGACGTCCCCCTGTGGCGCGGGATCACTCTGTACCGTGCCGCCTCCCTCGTCTACTCGCTGGTCCTGCTCGTCCACCACCACGAGCACCTGGTCCGGCCCTGGGCCGCCTGGGGCGTCCTGGCGGTCATGGCGGCGTGGACGGCGGTCACCGCCTACGCCTACCTCCGCCCCCGGTGGCGGACCCGGCGCCTGCTGACCGCGGACCTGGCGGTCTCGTTCGGCTGCCTGTTCGCGACGGCCGTCGCGGTCTCCCCCTACTACCTCACACAGGCCCCGCCGCTGAGCGGCTACTGGTTCGCCGGGGCCGCACTGTCGGCGAGCGTGATCTGGGGCCGTCGCGGCGCCGCGACGGTGGCCCTGCTCTACGGCTTCGCCGACCTCACCCTCAGGGTGCTCATGGGCGCGGCCATCACGGGGGCGACCGCGCGCGGCGTGGTGCTCCTACTGCTGACCGGCCTGGCCGTGGGCTACATGGCCCGCGTGGCCGAGCGGGCCGAGGAGCGCTTCACCCAGGCCGTGGCCCTGGAGGCCCGCCTGTTCGAGCGCGAGCAACTGGCCCGGGAGATCCACGACTCGGTCCTCCAGGTCCTGGCACTGGTCCGGCGCCGCGGCGCCGAGGCAGGCGGGGAGGCGGCCGAGCTCGGCCGGATGGCCGGCGAGCAGGAGGTGCGCCTGCGCTCCCTGATCGCCGACGGCCTGCCCGAGCCGAAGGGCGGGCCGGTGGACCTGCGCGAGCTGCTGCGCAGACAGGAGTCGGTCACCGTCTCCGTCGCCACCCCGGCCACACCGGTGCTGCTGTCCGCCCGGTCGGCCGGGGAGGTCTCCGCGGCCGTCCAGGCCGCCCTGGACAACGTGGCCCGCCACTGCCCGGAGGGCACCCGCGCCTGGGTGCTGGTGGAGGACGAGGACGGCACCGTGACCGTCACCGTGCGCGACGACGGCCCGGGCATCCCGGCCGACCGCCTGGACGCCGCCCGCTCCGAGGGCCGTCTGGGCGTCGCCCAGTCCATCCAGGGGCGGTTGCGGGACCTGGGAGGGACGGCGGAGTACGTGTCCCAGCCGGGCGAGGGCGCGGAGGTCGAGCTGCGCGTGCCCCGCGCCGCCGGGGGTTGAAGGTGAGCCGTCAGGTGGCGGGTCCACAGGGGGTCACAGGCCAGCGTGCCCGCCTGCCGCAACCCCAGGGGGTTGAAGGTCAGCGGTCCCGCTCACCGTGACCCCAGGGGGTGACAGGTGGGGGCCGTCAAGTCCGCCGGGACCCCAGGGGGTCGATCCGGGCCGAAGCGAGGAGGGGCTGCGCCGCGGGCGTCCGTTGAGGGTGGCGGCGGGCGACGGCGCGGGCACGAGCGGAGGCCCAAAGAAAGCACGCGCGAGGGGCGCGCCTGTGCCCGCAGGAGGAGTCTCCGCCGCCGGCGAGCCCGCGAGCCGGGCAGGAGCGATGACGAAGGCCCCGGCGTACGGCGCCCCGAGTCACTCCTGGTGGGCGAAGCGCTGCTCCCGCCACGGGTCGGCCCGGTTGTGGTAGCCGCGCTCCTCCCAGAAGCCCCGGCGGTCGGCCGTCATGTACTCGACGGCGCGCAGCCACTTGACGCTCTTCCAGCCGTACAGGTGGGGCACCACCAGCCGCAGCGGAAAACCGTGCTCGGGGTCCAGCGGCCGGTGGTCGCGCCCCATGGCCAGCATCGTGCCCTCGGCCAGGAAGTCGTCCAGGCGCAGGTTGGCGCTGTAGCCGTACTCGCCCCACGCCATCACGTGCGTGACCTCGGGGGCGGGCGGGGCGATGTCGACCAGGTCCTGGGGCAGCACTCCGTACCAGGGCACGTCGGGGACGCTGAAGCGCATCACGCAGTGGAAGTCGCGGACCGTGTCCGTGCGCGGCAGGCGGGAGAACTCGTCCCAGGTCCAGCGGTAGGTGCCCAGGGTCTCGGTGGCCCCCATGACACGGAAGTCCCACCGGTGCGGCCGGAAGGTGGGCACGGGGCCGTAGTGCAGGGGCTTGTGCTCGTGGCGTATCGCCTGGCCGGGCGGCAGGTGGGCCCGCCGTGTGTTCCCCCGGTCTCCGGCCCGGGCTCCCTCGTGCAATCCGTCCCCTCTCTCAGACGGCCGGTCCTCCCGCGCCGTCACTCGGTGCGCCTCCCCTGCTGGGTGGGGGATGGGAGGCTCTGGCCATCCTGCCAGGCGGCAACGAGAGCTAGGTCACTCCCCCCGGGTGTGCGGGTTCTGTCTGGACGTGCGCTATAGTCACAGCCATGCAGCGGAACTTTTGGCGCTTTTATGGCTACCGGCCCGACTCCCGGACGGTCGCCTGTCAAGCGCTGCGCTGATACAGGACGACTTCGAAGGAGCCCCGGGCCGGACGGCCCGGGGCTCCTTCGCGTTCCGGCCGCCGCCACGGGGCTCAGCCACTCCAACAAACAGGGACTACCCACATGGTCATCGTGATGGCACCGGACGCGACCCCCGACAACATCGACGATCTGGTCGAGCTGGTCAGCTCGGTCGGCGGCGAGGCCTACGTGACGCGCGGCGTGAGCCGCACGATCATCGGCCTGGTCGGCGACGTCGAACGGTTCCAGGACCTCGGCCTGGCCGCCAAGCCCGGTGTCAGCGACGTGCTGCGCATCTCGGCCCCCTACAAGCTCGTCAGCCGCGAGAACCACGACAGCCGCAGCGTGGTGAGCGTGCGCGGCGTCCCGATCGGCGGCGAGAACATGACCGTGATCGCCGGGCCGTGCGCGGTCGAGACCCCCGAGCAGACCCTGGAGGCCGCCAGGATGGCGCTGGCCGCCGGCGCGTCGCTGCTGCGGGGCGGCGCCTACAAGCCGCGGACCTCGCCCTACGCCTTCCAGGGGCTGGGGGAGCAGGGCCTGAAGATCCTCGCGGACGTGCGCGAGGAGACCGGGATGCCCATCGTGACGGAGGTCGTGGACGCGGCCGACGTCGAGCTGGTCGCCTCCTACGCCGACATGCTCCAGGTCGGCACGCGCAACATGCAGAACTTCGCCCTGCTGCAGGCGGTCGGCGACGCGGGCAAGCCCGTCCTGCTCAAGCGCGGCATGAGCGCCACGATCGAGGAGTGGCTGATGGCCGCCGAGTACATCGCTCAGCGCGGCAACCTCGACATCGTCCTGTGCGAGCGCGGCATCCGCACCTTCGAGAAGACCACCCGCAACACCCTGGACATCAGTGCCGTCCCGGTGGCGCAGAACCTGTCCCACCTGCCGGTGATCGTGGACCCCTCGCACTCCGGCGGCAAGCGCGACCTCGTCCTGCCCCTGTCGCGCGCCGCCATCGCGGTGGGCGCCGACGGCATCATCGTGGACGTGCACCCCGCACCGGAGGAGGCGCTGTGCGACGGCCCCCAGGCGCTGCAGGAGGGCGACCTGGCGGAGCTGCGGGACCTGTCGGCGACCCTGGCCACCCTGAGCGGCCGTACCCTGACGCCCGCGCCGGGCCGGGAACTCGCCGCGCTGTGACGGCGTGAGAGCGTGAGAGCGGGTGCTCCGCGGGCCCTCGGGCGTGCGGAGCACCCGCTCGTCTCAGACGCGGGCCGCGGCGGCGGGTGCCACCCGGGCGGGCGCCGCGTCGCCCAGGAAACTGGGCTTGTGCAGCTGGGCCGTGGTGACCAGGTGCTCGGCCAGCTCCTCGGCGTCCATCCGCCTCTCGATCTGGCGCAGGTCCGGGATCTTGGCCGCGGTCTCCACCTGGCGCGGCGTCAGCATCGTGCAGCAGTCCTCGTCGGGCAGCTCAGAGATGGCCAGGGTGCCGATCCGGCGGGCCTGCTCCATGATCTCGGTCTTGTCCATACCGATGAGCGGCCGCAGGATCGGCAGGTCCACCGCGTCGTCCAGGGCGGTGAGGTTGGTCATCGTCTGGCTGGACACCTGGCCCAGGGCGTCCCCGGTGATCAGGCACTCCGCGCCCAGGTCGTCGGCGAGCGCCTCGGCGGTCTTGAGCATCAGGCGGCGCTGGGCGACGATCTGCAGCCGCTCGATGCCCGAGCTCTTCAGCTGCTGCTGGGCCTTGCCGAAGGGCACCACGAACAGCCGCGAGCCCACCTGGTAGCGGTCGATCTGGCGCACCAGGCTGTAGGCCTTGTAGATCGACTCGGGGCCGGTGAACGGCATCCCGGAGAAGTGCAGGAAGTCCACCTTCAGGCCGCGCCGGATCATCCGGTGCGCCGCGACCGGCGAGTCGATGCCGCCCGACATCAGCACCAGGCCGCGACCGCTCATCCCGGCCGGCAGGCCGCCCTGGCCCGGGATGCCGTCGGTGAACACGAACGCCTCGTCCTTGTCGACCTCGACGAACAGGGTGTTGTCGGGCCGCTTGAGGTTGACCGGGTACCCGTGCGCTTCGATGATCTTGGAGCCCAGGTAGCCGGCCAGCTCCGACGAGGTCATCTCGAAGCGCTTGTCCCGGCGGCGGGCCCGCACGGCGAACGTGCCGCTGCGGTCGGCCAGGGAGCGCACCGCGATGTCGGTGATGGCGTCCAGGTCCTTGGCCACTCGGCGCACCAGGTGCACCCAGACCACGCCCATGACGTTGGCCATGCGGTCGGCGATCTCGGCGACCTCCACGTCGGAGGCGCCGGGTTTGCGGACGATGATGACGCCCGAGCCGCGCTGGGAGAGGCGGACGTCGCCCAGGTCGCGTACCGACGCCCGGATGTTGTTGTGCAGCCTCCGCTCGAAGAGCTTGCGGTTGGACCCCTTGAGGACGATCTCGCCGAGCTTCATGAGCACGCAGAGCTCGCCCAGTCCGGTGCCGGCTCCGACCTCGGCTACGGGGAGCGGCGCGGACTCGAGCGACGCTGACATGGTGCTACCTCCGGTGCGTACAGGATGACTGCCGCCTCCAGTATCGAACATCCGCACCACCGTTCCGAACGCCGGGCACAGCACCGCCCCCGTACCGACGGGACGGCGGCACGGGGGCGGGAGGCCACTGGGCGGACGTTCGGCGTCCACCGCACACGCGCTGGCTAGCCGAAGAAGACCTCGGCCTCCTCGTAGCGCTCGGCCGGGACGGTCTTGAGGGTGTCGGTGGCCTCGGCCAGGTCCACCCGCACGATGTCGGTGCCCTGCAGACCGACCATCTTGCCGAACGCCCCGTCGTGCACGGCGTCGATCGCGTTCACGCCCAGACGGGTGGCGAGCACCCGGTCGAACGCGGAGGGGGTGCCGCCGCGCTGCACGTGACCGAGCACCACCGAGCGCGCCTCCTTACCGGTGCGCTGCTCGATCTCGTCGGCCAGGCGCTGGCCGATGCCGCCCAGGCGGACGTGGCCGAAGGCGTCCGTCTCCCCGGTCGCCAGCTCCATCTGGCCCTCCATGGGGTGCGCGCCCTCGGCGACCACGATGATGGGCGCGTACTGCGTCTGGAAGCGGCTCTCGACGTGCTTGACGACCTGGTCGATGTCGAAGGGCCGCTCGGGGATGAGGATCACGTTGGCGCCGGCCGCCATGCCCGAGTGCAGCGCGATCCATCCGGCGTGGCGTCCCATGACCTCCACCACGAGCGCGCGGTGGTGCGACTCGGCGGTGGTGTGCAGCCGGTCGATGGCCTCCATCGCGATGTTCACGGCCGTGTCGAAACCGAACGTGTAGTCGGTCGCGTTGAGGTCGTTGTCGATGGTCTTGGGCACGCCCACGACGTTCACACCCCGGTCGTGCAGCTGCCGCGCCACGCCCAGGGTGTCCTCGCCGCCGATGGCCACCAGGGCGTCCACGCCCAGTCCGGCCATGTTGTCCTTGACCCGCTCGACACCGCCCTCGATCTTCATCAGGTTGGTGCGCGAGGAGCCCAGGATCGTGCCGCCGCGCGGCAGGATGCCGCGCACCGCCGTGACGTCCAGCGGCATGGTGTCGCCTTCCAGGGGGCCGCGCCAGCCGTCCCGGAAGCCCACGAACTCGTAGCCGTAGTCCTTGATCCCCTTGCGGACGACGGCGCGGATGACCGCGTTCAGACCAGGGCAGTCTCCACCGCCGGTCAACACCCCGACTCGCATGCGACAACTCCTCGACGTAGTGTGATTCAGCGCATCGCGCCATATGGTCTAGACCATAGTGGGCCGGGGGAGTCCAGGCCAACCCGAGAGCCGGTGCGGATCGCGCGGGCGGGTGCCGCTACCCGTCCAGTCCCTGGTCGATGGCGTAGCGCACGAGTTCCACCCGGTTGTGCAGGTGGAGCTTGGCGAGTGTGTTCTGCACGTGGTTCTGCACCGTGCGGTGCGAGATCGTCAGCCGGGCCGCGATCTGCTTGTAGGCCAGCCCCTTGGCGACCAGGCGCAGCACCTCGGTCTCGCGCGGGGTGAGCGCGGGGGCGGTGCTCTCCGGCTCCCGGGGTGCCCGCTCCGAGGCCAGCCTGCGGTACTCGCCCAGGACGAGACCGGCCAGTCCCGGTGTGTAGACCGCCTCCCCGGCGTGCACACGGCGCACCGCGTCCAGCAGTTCCTCGCGCGCGGCGGACTTCACCAGGTATCCGGTCGCCCCCGCCTTGACCGCGGCCAGGACGTCGTCGCCCTCGCCGCTGGCCGACAGCACCAGTACGCGGGGCGGCTCGGCCAGGGCCACCAGCCCCGCCGTCAGCTCCACCCCGGACATGTCCGGCAGGTTCAGGTCGACCACGGCCAGCGTGGGGCGCGCGGCCGGCGCGATGCGCAGGGCCTTGGCGCCGTCGCCCGCCGTTCCGACCACGTCCACCCCGGCCTCGCCGAGGTCGCGCGCGACCGCGTCGCGCCACATCGGATGGTCGTCGACCACCAGTACCCGGATCGCGTCCATGCCCATGGGGCGAGCCTATCGGCACCCGACGGGCGCCGACGGCGAGCGGGGCCGGTTCAGTCGTCGTCCCCGCCGTCGCCCTCGCCCTCGAAGTCGCCCAGGTCGATGCCGCCCGGGGTCGCCGTGATGGTGATCTCCGTGTCCTTCGGGGCGGTCCCGGTGTGGGACTGCGACACCACGACGAGGCCGTGGAAGAGCCGCTCGACCTTGACCTTGAAACCGGCGTCCTTCAGGATCTCCTTGGCCTCGGTGATGCGCTTGCCGGTGACGTCGGGGATCTCGATGCCCGGCGGGCCGGTGGAGACCGTGAGCTGGACCTCGCCGCCGGCGCCGACCGTGCTGCCGTTGTCGGGGCTCTGCGTGATCACCACGCCCTCGTCGACGTCCTCGCTCTCCTCCTCGGTGACCGACACGGTCAGACCGAGGTCCTCCAGGGTCCGCTGGGCCTCGTCCAGCTCCTGCCCGGTGACCGCGGGCACCTCGATGCCGCGGCTGATGGTGAGGGTGACGCCCTCCTCGCGGTCGGCCTCGGCTCCGGCCTCCGGATCGGTGGAGATCACTTCGCCGGGTTCCACGTCCTCGGCGTCGACGGGCTCCTCGACGAGGGTCTCGGGGTCGAAGCCGAGGTCCTCCAGGGCGGCGAGGGCGTTGGCGATGTTCTCGCCCGCCAGGTCGGGCATCTCCACCGCCCGGGGGCCCATGGACAGGTACACGGTCACGTCGTCGCCGGGGGAGAGCCGCTCGCCGGCCTCGGGCTCGGTGCGGGCGACCGTGCCCGGGTCCTCGTCGCTGTAGACGGGCTCCTCGACCAGGTCGTAGACCAGCCCGGCGGTACGGATGTCCTCGCGGGCGGACTCGGGGCTGGCCCCGACCACCTCCGGCACCGCCTCGAAGCGGCCGAAGACGAACCACCATCCGCCGGCGATCAGCACGACCGCCAGGACCGCCGCCCCGATCCCCATCAGGAGGCCGCGGCGGCCCCGGGGGCCCTCGCGGTCGTCGGGGTAGTCGTCGTCCTCGTATCCGTCGTCGCCGAAGTCGGCGCCGCCCATGTCCACGATCATCGTGGCGTTCTGGGTGCCGGGACCCGCGCCGCCCGCGATCAGTTGCGGAGCGGTGACGGCGGCCGTCGGCGAGGCCCCGGCGGCGACGGGAGGCAGCGGTCCCGCCGGTGCCGCGGTGTCCTCGGGCAGCCGGTCCAGGACCTCCAGGACCTTGGCGAGGTACTGCCCCGCGTTGCCCGGACGGTACCGGGGGTCGCGCTCGGTGGCCTTGGTCACCAGGTCGTCGACCTCGGGCGGCAGGTTGGGCAGGAAGTGCGACGGACGCGGGACGTCCTCGGTGACGTGCTGGTAGGCGATCGCGATCGGGGTCTCGCCCGTGTGCGGCTGGCTGCCCGTGAGCAGCTCGTAGAACATGATGCCGGACGCGTAGACGTCGCTGCGCGCGTCGGCGGTGCCCTTCTCGATCTGCTCGGGCGCCAGGTAGGCGGCGGTGCCCATGAGCGTTCCGGTCCGGGTCAGGCCCTGGTTGGACTGCTCCACGGCGCGGGCCAGACCGAAGTCGGCCACCTTGACCCGGCCGTCCTGGGTGATCAGGACGTTCTCCGGCTTGACGTCGCGGTGCACCATCCCGGCCTGGTGGGCGGCACCGAGGGCGGCCAGCACCGGCGCCATCGTGTTCAGGGCGTCCCGCGGGGTGAGGCGGCCGCGCTCCTTGAGCATGTCGCGCAGCGTGCGCCCGGGCACGTACTCCATGGCCAGGAACACGTGTCCCTGGTCCTCGCCCTGGTCGAAGACCTGGACGACGTTGGGATGCGAGAGCTTGGCGACCGAGTGGGCCTCGTTGATGAAGCGCTGGACGAAGGTCGGGTCCTGCGCCAGGGACGCGTGCATGACCTTCAGCGCGAGGCGTCGGTCCAGGCGGAGGTCATGGGCGACGTAGACGGTCGCCATCCCGCCACCGGCGATCCGGGACTCGACGAAGTAGCGTCGGTCCAGAGTCGAGCCTACGAGCGGGTCGGAAGTCGTCATGTCCACGGCGGAGTGCTGTCCTTGCTGCGGGGAGCGCGGGCGTTTCGCGGCCGGTGGCGCGTACCCGACACAGGGTGTCGAACCGACACGATAGCGGAAGCCCGCCCCGGATCTGCCCCGCGGTCTGCGGTCGTGGCGCCCCGCTTCCGCTGTGAGGGAGGCGACGGCGCCGTTCTCTTCGTCGTCCGCGCCGTGTCCGGTAGGGACAGGGCGCACCCACCCACGGTAGAGGACTGAGGCAAGCGCCCGGGTGAGGCGGGCTCGCGGGCGCTTGATGCCGGGTTGGGTTCGGGGCGCTTCACGCCGGGTCCTTCGTCGTCGACTCGCCTGGCTCGCAAGCTCGCCGGCGGCAACGTCTCCTCCTGCAGGCCCCGGCGCGCCCCTCACCCCTGTGCTTTCTTTGGGCCTCCGCGCTGTGTTTTCTTTGGGCCTCCGCTCGTTCCTCGCTTCGGCCCGTGCTCGGGGCGCCGGGAGGCCAGCGTTCTTCGTCGTCGACTTGCCTGGCTCGCAAGCTCGCCGGCGGCCCCGTCTCCTCCTACAGAACACTGGCGCGCCCCGAGCCAACCCCCTGGGGTTCAGGCAGGCTGATCCACCTACCCCAACCCCCTGGGGTTCACGCAGGGCTGTGTGTGCACCTTCAACCGCCTGGGGGTGCAGGTGGTGGCGCGCCCCTCACCCCTGTGCTTTCTCTGGGCCTCCGCTCGTGCCCGCACCGTCACCCGCCACCACCCTCAACGGACGCCTGCGGCGCAGCCCTTCCTCGCTCTGGCCCGATCAACCCCGGGGATGACGGCTCTATCCGGGGGTGGACGCGTGGGCGTAGCGGCGTACGGGGATGCGTCCGGCCAGGCGGGCGGCGCGTCCGGCGCGCACGGCGTCGCGCATCGCCGCCGCCATCAGTGCCGGGTCCTGCGCGCGGGTGACGGCGGTGGCCAGCAGGACCGCGTCGCAGCCCAGCTCCATGGCCAGCGCGGCGTCGCTGGCGGTGCCGATCCCCGCGTCCACGATGACGGGCACCCCGGCCCGCTCGACGATCAGCTCCAGGTTGTGCGGGTTGCGGATGCCCAGGCCCGAGCCGATCGGCGCGGCCAGGGGCATCACCGCGGCGCAGCCGATCTGCTCCAGGCGCCGGGCCAGGACAGGGTCGTCGTTGGTGTAGGGCAGGACGGTGAAACCGTCGTCCACGAGGCGTTCGGCGGCGTCCAACAGCTCCACGGGGTCGGGCAGGAGCGTGTGCTCGTCCGCCACGACCTCCAGCTTCACCCAGTCGGTCTCCAGTGCCTCCCGGCCCAGCCGGGCGGTGCGCACCGCGTCGGCGGCGGTGAAGCAGCCGGCGGTGTTGGGCAGGGGACGGATCTTGTTGCGGCTCAGGACGTCCCAGACCGACCCCTGCGTGCCGGGGGCGACCCGGCGCATGGCCACGGTCGTGAGCTCGGTGCCGGACGTGACGAGGGCGTCCTCCAGGACCTCCAGGGAGGGCGCCCCGCCGGTCCCGGTGATGAGCCGGGAGCCGAACGCGGTGCCCGCGATCACGAGCGGGTCGTCGATGTGCTCGGTCATCTTCAGCCTCCCTGGACGGCGGTCAGGACGTCGACGCGGTCGCGGTCGCGCAGGGGCGTCTCGCTCCACGCGGCCCGGCGCACCACCTCGTCGTTGAGGGACACGGCGATGCCGCCGGGGACGGCGCCCTCGGCGGTCCCGGTCAGCTCGCGCACGACCGACTCCACGGTGGTGTCGGCGGTGACGTCGCGGGGGGCGCCGTTGATGATCAGTTCCACTGCTCCTCCAGGGTCGTGGTGTGGCCGTGTCCGCGGTCGGCGGCGAAGCGGCGCGCGTGGTCGGGCAGTGTGCCGGTGGTCAGGACCTGGGCCATGACCTCGCCGGTGACGGGGGTCAGCAGCACCCCGTGCCGGAAGTGCCCCGCGGCCAGGTGCAGGCCGGGGACACGCGTGGGGCCCAGGAGGGGCTCGTTGTCGGGCGAGCCGGGCCGCAGGCCCACACAGGTCTCGGTGATCTCCAGTTCGGTCACCCCGGGTACGAGTTCACGCGCGTCCCGCAGCACCTGCCAGAGGCCGCCCGCGGTGAGAGAGGTGTCATAGCCCAGCTCCTCCTGGGTGGCGCCGACGACCACCTCGCCGTCCGCGCGCGGGACGAAGTAGACGGGGAAGCCCCTGACCAGCCCCCGGACGGTGCGGCCGACGATCGGCGGCTCGCCCCCGGGCGCGCGCATGCGCAGCAGCTGGCCCTTGACCGGGCGGACCGGCGGCACGACGGCCTCGGGGACCGCGATCCGGTCGGTCCAGCAGCCCGCGGCCAGGACCACCTGGTCGGCGGCCAGGGTCCGGCCGTCGGACAGCCGCACACCCAACCGGGCTCCGCCGGGACCCGGGCGCAGGACCTCCTCGGCCCGGGCGCGGATCTCGGCCACGCCGGTCCGCGCACCGGCCTCCACCAGGGCCCGCAGCAGCAGCCGCGGGTCGACGGAGTGGTCGTCGGGGGCCAGGACGCCGCCGCGCACGGACGGGGCGAGCATCGGTTCCAGGCGTCGGCACTCACGGCCGGTGAGCCGTTCCGCGGCCACGCCGAGGCGCTGTTGGAGGGCGTGCAGGTCGGTCAGCAGGGCCAGGTCGTCGCGGTCGTAGGCGACCAGGAGCGTGCCGGTGGCGCGGTAGCCGACCGTGTGCCCGCTGACCCGCTCCAGCTCGGTGACGAAGTCGGCGAACATCCCGGCGGAGCGCATCGCGAACTCCATCAGGGGTTCCTCGCCGAACATCGCCTCGGTGGCGGGGGTGAGCATTCCCGCGGCGACGGTGGAGGCGGCGCGGGCGCCGCTCGGATCGGTGACGGGGTCGGGTTCGACCACGGTGACCGGCAGGCCCCGGTCGGCCGCCCGCCAGGCGGTCACCCGTCCGGCGAGTCCGCCTCCGACCACGAGGACGCCGTGTTCCTCGGAGTTGGTGGGCATGGTGCTCGGTTCCACTCCCTTCGCCGGCATGACCCGGATCAGGTTCGTGCGGTCGGAGGCTCTCAGCCTCCCTCTCAGCCGGGTCCCACCCGGCTCCCGCGGGATGTTCGGTTCTGTCTCCATCCTAGGCCAGAGCATCCGGAAGGGTCCCGCCACGGTGCTTCCCGCCCGCGCGGATGTGGCAGATTGGAGGCGTGACACAAAGCGACAGCGACATCGACACCCTGGTCGGCACATGGCTGACCCTCAAGGAGGCGGCACAGCCGCTCGGCGTGAGCCCCAACCGGATCAAGACGCTGATCCGGGAGAAGCGCCTGATGGGCGTGGTCCGCCAGGGAGAGCTCTCCATCCCGGCCGACTTCGTCGACGGCCACGACCTCGTCAAGGGGCTGCCGGGCACCCTGGTGCTGCTGACCGACGCCGGGTTCTCCACGGAGGAGGCCCTGCGCTGGCTCTTCACGCCGGACGAGACCCTGCCCGGCACGCCGATCCAGGCCATGCGGGAGAACCGCGGCACCGAGGTGCGCCGACGCGCCCAGAGCATGGCCTTCTGACCCGAGCCCGTCCGGCCCCGGGCCGGAGGGTTCCCCGCGTCCGGGCGCCCGAGGGCGCCCGGGGCACGCCGGTGCCGTCGGCCCTTGGGCGGCCATCCCGCAGCCTCTAGGGTGGGGCGTGTGAGGACCAGCCACGGAACCAGCCTGCGCAAGCGCCTGGACGCATCCCTTCTGTACCTGTGCACCGACGCCCGGACCGAGCGCGGCGATCTCGCCGAGTTCGCCGACGCCGCCCTGGCCGGCGGGGTGGACATCATCCAGCTCCGGGACAAGGGGCTGGAGGCCCGCCAGGAGATCGCCGCCCTGGAGGTGCTGCGCGGCGCCTGCGAACGGCACGGTGCCCTGCTCGCGGTCAACGACCGCGCCGACATCGCGCGTGCCGTCCGCGCCGACGTCCTGCACCTGGGCCAGCGCGACCTGCCCGTCCCCATGGCGCGGGACGTCGTCGGCGCCGACCCGATCATCGGGCGCTCCAACAACGACCCCGAGGCCGCGGCGGCCTCCGCCGAGGAACCCGGCAGCGACTACTTCTGCGTGGGCCCGGTCTGGGAGACGCCCACCAAGCCGGGGCGCCCCGCGGCCGGACTGGACCTGGTCCGGCGGGCCGCGGCCCTGGGCACCGACCGCCCCTGGTTCGCCATCGGCGGGATCGACTCCGACAACATCGGCAGCGTGCTCGACGCCGGGGCCGACCGAGTGGTGGTCGTACGCGCCATCACCGAGGCCGAGGACCCCCGTGCCGCCGCCGCGGTGCTGCGCGCCCGTCTGGTCGAACACGCCCAGAACACGGCCTGACCGCGCGGGGACCGCACCCTCCCAGGACCGGAAGAGGGTCCGCGCGTCCGGCGCCCCGCCGACGCGCCGGTGCGCCCGGTGCGTGCCGGCCCCCAGGGTCGCCCACGTGATCGTGGGCGCCGCTCTCGTGGCCCCGGTCGTCCTCCGACCGGGGCCGTGGCACGGGCTCAGACGGACACGTGTGACAGAGCGCTCGGGTGGCGGCGCAGGAACCCCTCGATGGACTGCGCGGGGTGGCCCGTGAGCTTGGGCACGGTGGGCGCGACCACGTCCATCTCTCCGGCGGCGATCGCCGCGTAGGAGGAGGCCCAGCCCTCGGCGGCCCACTCCGGCGCCCCGCCGGCGCGGCGCGACTCCAGCGCCTCCTCCCAGGTCTCGGGCACGTAGCGCACGGTGCGGCCGGTCAGGGCGCTCAGCTTGTCCACGGTCGCTCCGAGCGTCAGGGCCTCGGGGCCGGTGACGTCGTAGGTCGCCCCTTCGGCGAGGGCCGCCCGTTCCGGGTCGGCCAGCACGGCCGTGGCCACGTCCGCCACGTCGTCGCGCGACACCCACGCGGCCCGGCCGTCACCGGCCGGGCCGCGGATCACACCCTCCCCGTCCACCCAGTCGGGCAGCAGGTCCAGGTACAGGCCGGGTCTCAGGAACGTGTGCCCCACGCCGGTCGCCCGGATGTGCGCCTCCGTGAAGAAGTGCGTGCGCGCGAAGGTGAAGGTCGCGGCCGGGCCGGCCCTCAGGAAGGACAGGTAGACGATCCGGGACACCCCGGCCTTGACCGCGCCGTCCACCGCGCTCAGGTGCTTGTCGATCCGGTCCTCGGACGCGGTCGCCGGGACCAGGAAGAGCGTGTCCACGCCGCGGCACGCCCGCTCGAAGCCCGCGGTGTCCTCATAGGCGGCCATCGCCGCGGTGCTGCCGGGGTACTCCGGCGCCCGGTTGATGTCGCGGACGATGAGCCGCTGCGGAAGGCCCAGGCGCGCGATCCTGGCGGCCACCCGACCGCCCAGCGCTCCGGTGGCCCCGGTCACCCCTATGGTGTGCTTTGTCATGTGATCGTCGCCCATGACACCTCATCCTGAGGGACGAGGGGCCGCCGGGCACTCACCGGCACGCCCTTTTTGCGGCAGCCGGTCACCGGCTGGTGTGCTCTTGGTCCTCACCGGGTCCGGGCGGCGTCCCCGCGTCCGCCGGTGCCGTGGTGGGGCGCTGGTAGGACAGCCGGCGCAGCAGGACCTCGGCCGGACCCCGCCTGTCGGCCCGTTCCATCGCGTAGGCCGCGGCCACCGTCACCAGCCACACCGCGATCGCGTACAGGGCCATGCTCCACGAGGTCAGGTGCGCGCCCAACCCCAGGCCCCAGGCGGCCAGGACCGGCGCGCACAGCACGGACTGGCCGAGGTAGGAGGTCAGCGAGCGCTTGCCGGTCGCGGTCAGCGCGGTCAGGACCACTCCGGGTGCGCGGTCGTGTTCCTGGATCCGGCGCGCGACCAGCGCGATGAGCGCGACGTAGCCCAGACCACCGGCCACACCGGTGACCGTGTGCGGCATGGCCAGCATGGCGGCGTGCGCCTCGTGCAGCTCCCAGACTCCGATCTGGGCCAGCGCCTGCGGCAGGCCGCCGATCCACGCGGTGGCCAGACCGGCGACCGCCACGGTACGCAGTAGGCGCAGATGGCGGCCCGGCTCCTCCAGGATCCGGCGGCGCGCCGCCCAGAAGCCGAGCAGGATCGCGGCCGGGACCGCCAGGCCCAGCAGACCCTGGCCGAGGACGACGATCGGCCAGATCGTGACACGGCTCACCGCGGCCCAGAACAGCGACGGTTCGGCGATGCTGCCGGCCATGAAGTCGAGGTCGAGGCCGCCCGTGCCGTCGCCGGGCGGCGTGAGGACGATCGCCAGCACACTCGCGGCGGACATCAGCACCATGAGGCCCGCCAAGACCCCGGCCCACACCAACAGGGTGGTGTCCCGACGCCGGAAGAACAGCCAGCACAGCACGAGACCGGCCAGGCCGTAGGCGCCCAGGACGTCGCCCATCCACAGCAGCAGGGCGTGCCAGAAGCCGAAGATGAGCAGCCACAGGTTGCGGCGGCGCAGCAGGGCGTCGACGGCACGGGGGTCGGCGCCCGCCGCCTCCTGCCGCGCGGCCAACTGCACCATCCCGTACCCGAACAGGAAGGCGAACATCGGGTAGCTGCGCGAGTCCACCATGACGACGGTGAGGAACTGCGCGACCGAGTCCAGGGGCCCCTCGGGCACCGGATGGGCGTTCCCCCCGGTCATCGGAGCCGCCCAGAGGTACCAGGTCGCGTTGGCGATCGCGATGAACAACAGCATGAAGCCGCGTGCCAGGTCGGGTGCGAGCGCCCGCTCACCCCGGCCGACCGGCCCTCGCGACGTACTCGCGCGTGTCATGGACGGAGCCCCGTTCTCTTCTGTTCGCGATATGTCTTCACACCGATTCAAACGGGGCCGGTGCCGGGGCACAACCGGCACCGGGTCGGGGTATCCACCCAGTTCTCCCCTAGGGGGCGGCACCCGGCCGCCCCCACGGGTGCGCGCGGTCTGGGACTCAGTGGGTGCGCGCGGTGGCGGCCACGACCAGCTCGCGCAGCGGCCTCCGGGCGGCGTCGTCCAGTTCCGGGCTCTCCAGGGCCGTGACCGCCTCCTCGGCGTAGCCCTCGATCATCTTCTCGCAGGCGTCCAGCGCTCCCGAGCGCTCGATCAGCGAGCACATCCACGCCACCGACTCCGCCGACAGGTCCGGCGCGCCCAGCAGCGAGCGGAACCGCTCGCCGTCGGCGGCCTCCGCCCGGGCCAGGGTCTCGGCGACGATCAGCGTGCGCTTGCCCTCGCGCAGGTCGTCCCCGGCCGGCTTGCCGGTGGTGCCCGGATCGCCGAACACGCCCAGGACGTCGTCGCGCAGCTGGAAGGCGACACCGAGCGGCATCCCGTAGGCCGTGTAGACCGCACCCAGGCCGTCCAGGCGACCCGCCAGGGCCGCGCCGACGTGCAGCGGGCGCTCCACCGTGTACTTGGCGGCCTTGTACCGCATGACCCGCAGGGCCGCCTCGCGCGAGGCCGTGCCGCGCACCTGCTCCAGGGTGTCCAGGTACTGCCCCGCCATCACCTCGGTGCGCATGGCGTCGAAGGGCGGTCGCGCGTCCTGCAGCGTCCGCAGCGGGAACCCGCTGGCCTGGAACATCTCGTCCGACCACACCAGGCACAGGTCGCCGATGAGGACCGCGGCGCCCTGGCCGAACTCGTCGGCGTCGCCGCTCCACCGGTGGTCGGCGTGGAGCGCGGCCAGGCGCTTGTGGGTGGCGGGCAGGCCGCGCCGCGTGTCGCTGTTGTCGATGACGTCGTCGTGGATCAGGGCGCAGGCCTGGAGGAACTCCAGCGCGGCGGCGGCGCGGGCCACCCGCTCGTCCTCGGCGGCGCCCCCGGCGCCCCTCCAGCCCCAGTAGAGGAAGGTCGGGCGCAGGCGCTTGCCGCCGGCGATCATCGCCTCCAACGCGTCCATGGCCGGCGCGAGCTCCTCGCCGATCGCCAGGACCTGGGCGCGGTGGTCGGCGCAGAACGCGGCCAGCTCGCGGTCGACGGCGGAGCGGATGGCGGTGACGGGTGAGGCGGAAGAGGAAGAAGAAGGGGCCATACCCAGCACAGTAGCGGCTGACGCGCGGGCCGCAGCGCGGCTCGCGAGCCCCCGACCGAGCCGGGTCGCCGCGATGGCGATCCTGACATTCTCCCGGGAGATCTCACGTATTGGGACGTCTTTTCCGCGGTGCCCGGGAGTCCTCGCCTAAGGTTGGAGTCATGCTCGCTGCACCGACACGCCCCGTGGCGCTCCGAAACCCCTCACCCCGCCCCCGGCACATCCGAGAGCTGCTCCACGCGGGCGAGCCGCTGTTCTCCTTCGAGTTCTTCCCGCCCCGAACCGAGCTGGCGCAGGAGCGCCTGTGGCGCGCGATCCGCGAGATCGAGGCCCTCGGCCCCTCGTTCGTGTCCGTCACCTACGGGGCCGGCGGCAGCACCCGCGGCATGACCGTCGAGACCACCGAGCGCATCGCGACCGACACCACGCTGCTGCCGGTCGCGCACATGACCCTGGTCGACCACTCGGTCGCCGAACTGCGCCACCTCATCGGCCGCTTCGCCGACGCGGGCGTGTCGAACATGCTGGCCGTGCGCGGGGACCCGCCCGGCGACCCCGACGGCGAGTGGGTGCGCCACCCCCAGGGGCTCACCTACACCGAGGAACTGGTGCGCCTGCTCAAGGAGAGCGGCGACTTCTGCGTGGGCGTGGCGGCCTTCCCCTACAAGCACCCGCGCTCGGCGGACGTGGAGACCGACACCGACCACTTCGTGCGCAAGTGCGACGCGGGCGCGGACTACGCCATCACCCAGATGTTCTTCGACCCGGAGGACTACCTGCGGCTGCGCGACCGCGTGGCGGCGCGCGGGTGCGAGGTGCCGATCATCCCCGAGGTCTTCCCGGTGGTGCGCACGTCGTTCATCCCGCGCTCCGAGCAGCTGTCGGGTGCGAAGTTCCCGGCCGATCTGGCGGCGAAGTTCGAGAGCTTCGGCGACGACGCCGAGTCCGTGCGCGCCTTCGGTATCGAGTACGCCCAGCGCATGTGCCAGCGGCTGCTGGCCGAGGGCGCACCGGGCATCCACTTCATCACCTCGAACCGGTCCACGGCCACCAGGCAGATCTATCGGGAGGTCTCCGGTCGTCGGGAGGACCGCTCAGCGGGAGCCGCGCGGCCATGATCGCGAAGGGCTGACCGGGGCTGCCGGGGAAGGTGAACTCCTCCAGCACCTCGGTGAACCCGCACGAGAGGTACAGGTGGCGCGCCACGGAGGGTCCCGCACGCGTGGACAGCACCGCGGTGCGCTCCGGCCTGTCCCGTGACAGGGCGTGCAGCATGGCCCGGCCGACGCCCCTGCCCTGCGCCTCCGGTCGGACGTGGACCTCGGCGATCTCCAGGGGGTCGGACAGGTAGCGGCGCACGTCGCGGGTCCGGCCTCGGGTGCGCAGCCCCTCCACGACCGTGTCGTGCCACCACTGGCCGGGTCTGCCGTGGAAGGCGTAGGCGAAGCCGGCGGCGTCCGTGCCGCTCAGGGCGACGACGGAGCGGAACCCGGGGTAGGAGGCGTGGCCGTCCATGATGGCGGCCCGCCCGGGCAGCTGCTCCGGGGGCGGGCGCATGGCCGCCTCGTACACCTCCAGGAGTGCGGGGACGGCGTGCGAGAACGTCCGTGGGTCCAGTTCACGCAGCTCGGTGTCGTCTACCACGGACCAACACTATGCCCGCCCGGTCCGCGCGCGGGTGCTTGACGACCCGCGCGGCCTGCGGTTAACTGGGCGTATCGAACAGGAGTTCGATCACCGCCGGTTCGGCCGGCGGCGCGGCGGCGCGGCCGGCGTGGGGAGGGGAAGCCCCAAGGCCCGGCCGCGCCGCTCTCGTTCACACCACTCGCGTGCCGGATCCCGGGAGCGGGGGGAGCCGACACGACGAGAACCGGCAGTCCAGGGCGGCTACCGGTTCTGGTCAGTGCGGGCGTGCCCAGGTCAGAAGGCGTCGACGGCCCGGCGCGCCTCGGGGTCGAGAACGCCCCAGTTGATGAGCTCCTCGGTCAGGTCCGAGGGCGACTTGTCGTAGATGACCGCGAGTGAGCGCAGGTCCTCCTGGCGGATGGACAGCACGCGCCCGTTGTAGTCGCCGCGCTGGCTCTGGATGGTGGCCACGTAGCGCGACAGCGGACCCGCCTTCTCCTGCGGGACCTGCTGCATGCGCTCGAGGTCGATGACGAGCTTGGGTGTGGGGCCCAGCGGGGTGGGTGCGGCGCCGCCGGGCAGCAGCTCCGACATCGGGACACCGTAGAAGTCGGCGAGCTCGGCGAGCTTCTGGACAGTGACCGCACGGTCGCCACGTTCGTAGGAGCCGACCACGACGGCCTTCCAGCGCCCGTGGGACTTCTCCTCCACCCCGTGCAGGGACAGGCCCTGCTGGGTGCGGATGGCACGCAGTCGCGCACCGAGGGACTTCGCGTATTCGGATGGCATGTTCTTGTCGCTCCCGGCCGTGACGGTGGCTGGATCGGAGGGGGATGTGGACCGTTCGCCCGCCCGCCCGGCTGAGCGGACCGGCAGTTCGGTGACGGGGCGCAACCCCACCCGGTATTGATTACAGACAGTGACGCTAGGACGGTCTGGCTCCCAGGTCAAGCCGTTGGGGTGAAACGCGACGAATCAGTGGCCAAACCGTGTGTAGGTGAGACTCCTCTCATGTCCGGATCGATCGGGGCGAGAGGGGGCACACCGGGAGGGCGAAAAGCCCGCTCCTACAGGGAATTTCAGCTTTTGCACCAGGTAAGGATGTATCCGTCTTGTCATGGTTTGGCTACTCTCGGGCGCGAAACTGCCCACATGGGGTGTGACTAGAGTCACACTCTCCGAAGCGGTCACCGCCCCTCATCTCGGGCTCCGTGATCTCCGCTGGTAGCGTGGGGCGCATCGACATCCTTTAACGACCTGTTCTGTGAGGCAGGGAAGGGGTCATCACTTTGTGTGCGCAAAAACAAGCAAGAGGTGACGGCGAGGGCTCCGTGCCCCCGACGCCACCGGAGGTGCCCGACGGCACCCGGGCCGTGCTCGACGGCCCCGAGATCAACCGGGCCCTGACCCGCATCGCCCACGAGGTGCTCGAACGCACCAAGGGCGCGCGGGACGTGACCCTCCTGGGCATCCCCTCCCGCGGCGTCCCGCTCGCCCAGCGCCTGGCGCGGCGCATCGAACGCGTCGAGGACCTCGGAGTCCCCGTCGGATCCCTCGACATCACCATGTACCGCGACGACCTGCGCCTGGCACCCGCGCGCGCCCTCGGCAGGACCGAGATCCCCGTGGGCGGGCTCGACGACCGCGTCGTCGTCCTCGTGGACGACGTCCTCTTCTCCGGTCGCACCGTGCGCGCCGCCCTGGACGCCCTGGGCGACCTCGGGCGCCCCCGCGCCGTCCAGCTCGCCGTCCTGGTCGACCGCGGCCACCGCGAGCTGCCCATCCGCGCCGACTACGTGGGCAAGAACCTGCCCACCTCGCTGCGCGAGAACGTCACCGTGCGCCTGGAGGAGACCGACGGGCACGACGCCGTCCTCCTCGGACCGGCCCGCCCGTCGCCCGCCACCACCCTCAAACGACGGCCTTCGGCCGCAGAGTCTCCCTCTTCCCGCACCCGCACGGCCCCCGACACCGCCGAGGGGAACGCCTGATGCGCCACCTGCTGTCCACCGGCGACCTGTCCCGCGACGAGGCCACCCTCATCCTGGACACGGCCGAGGAGCTCGCCCAGGTCGGCGACCGATCCGTCAAGAAGCTGCCGACCCTGCGGGGCCGCACCGTCGTCAACCTCTTCTACGAGGACTCCACCCGCACCCGCACGTCCTTCGAACTGGCCGCCAAGCGCCTGTCCGCCGACGTCATCAACTTCTCCGCCAAGGGCTCCAGCGTCTCCAAGGGCGAGAGCCTCAAGGACACCGCGCTGACCCTGCAGGCCATGGGAGCCGACGGCGTCGTCATCCGCCACAGCGCCTCCGGCGCCGCGCACCGGCTCGCCAACTGGGTCGACGGCTCCGTGCTCAACGCGGGCGACGGCACCCACGAGCACCCCACCCAGGCGCTCCTGGACGCCTTCACCATGCGCTCCCGGCTCGGCCGCCTGGAGGGCCTGCGCGTGGCGATCGTCGGCGACATCCTGCACAGCCGTGTCGCCCGCTCCAACGTGCTCCTGCTCACCACCCTGGGCGCGCACGTGACCCTGGTCGCGCCGCCCACCCTGCTGCCGGTCTCGGTCCACACCTGGTCGTGCGAGGTCTCCTACGACCTCGACGACGTCCTGCCCAAGTCCGACGTGGTCATGCTGCTGCGCGTCCAGGCCGAACGCATGCACGAGTCCTTCTTCCCCTCCGAGCGCGAGTACAGCCGGGGCTTCGGACTCGATGGCGAGCGCCTGCGACGCATGCCGCAGGACGCCATCGTCATGCACCCCGGACCGATGGTGCGCGGAATGGAGATCTCCGCCGAGGTCGCCGACTCCCCGCGCTGCACCGTCACCGAACAGGTCACCAACGGCGTCAGCCTGCGCATGGCCGTGCTCTACCTGCTGCTCGGCGGGTCCTGAACAGCGGCACCGGCACGCCCTCCGACCACACGGGGCGCCCGCGCCCGACCGCCCCGACGGCCGCCCGAAGAACGGTCCGCGCCGACGGGCGGCCACCGAGCCTGACTCCACACGAATCACGAGGAAGCCACACCGCGATGCCCGACACCAACGCACCGCACCTGATCCGCGGCGCCCGTCCGCTCGGCGGCGATCCCGTCGACCTCCTGCTCGCCGACGGCAGGATCGCCGAGGCGGGCCCCGGCCTGACCGCCCCCGAGGGCGCCGAGATCGTCGACGCCACCGGCCTGGTCGCCCTGCCCGGGCTGGTGGACCTGCACACCCACCTGCGCGAGCCCGGCCGCGAGGACGCCGAGACCGTCGCCACCGGGTCGCGCTCGGCCGCCATGGGCGGCTACACCGCCGTGCACGCCATGGCCAACACCGACCCCGTCGCCGACACCGCCGGCGTCGTCGAGCAGGTCTGGCGCCTGGGCCGCGAGGCCGGGTACTGCGACGTGCGCCCGGTCGGCGCCGTCACCATCGGCCTGGCCGGCGAGCGCCTCTCCGAGATCGGCGCCATGGCCGACTCCGCGGCCCGCGTCCGCGTCTTCTCCGACGACGGGATCTGCGTCTCCGACGCCCTGCTCATGCGGCGCGCGCTGGAGTACGTCAAGGCCTTCGACGGCGTCATCGCCCAGCACGCCCAGGAACCGCGCCTGACCGAGGGCGCCCAGATGAACGAGGGCTGCGTCTCCGACCGCCTCGGCCTTCCGGGCTGGCCCGCGGTCGCCGAGGAGGCGATCATCGCCCGCGACTGCCTGCTCGCCCAGCACGTCGGCTCCCGCCTGCACGTGTGCCACGTCTCCACCAAGGGCTCGGTCGACATCATCCGCTGGGCCAAGGCGCGCGGCTGCGACGTCACCGCCGAGGTCACACCCCACCACCTGCTTCTCACCGACGAACTGGTGGAGAGCTACGATCCGATCTACAAGGTCAACCCGCCGCTGCGCACCGCCGAGGACGTCCGGGCACTGCGCGAGGGTCTGGCCGACGGCACCATCGACATCGTCGCCACCGACCACGCGCCGCACCCGGCGGAGGCCAAGGAGACCGAGTGGTCCACGGCCGCCATGGGGATGGTGGGTCTGGAGACCGCGCTCGCGGTGGTGCAGGAGACCATGGTCGACACCGGCCTGCTCACCTGGGCCGAGGTCGCCGAACGCATGTCCACCGTCCCGGCCCGCATCGGCCGGGTCGACGGGCACGGGCGCGGCCTCGCCGTCGGCGAGCCCGCCAACGTCGTCCTGTACGACCCCGCGGCGCCCGTGGCGGTGGACGGGGGAGCCATGGCCACGAAGAGCGGCAACACGCCCTTCCGGGGCATGACCCTGCCGGGCCGTGTCCACGCCACGTTCCTGCGCGGCGTCCCGACCGTCCTGGAAGGCAAGATCAAGTGAGCAGAGCAGAGAACGCCCAGGTACGGCCTGGCGCGGTAGAGGGGGGCAACGTGTCCGAGGCAACGGGCGGTCCGGCGATTCTGGTGCTCGAGGACGGCCGCGTCTTCCACGGCCGCTCCTTCGGCGCCGTCGGCGAGACCTTCGGCGAGGCCGTCTTCAACACCGGCATGACCGGCTACCAGGAGACCCTCACCGACCCCTCCTACCACCGGCAGATCGTCGTGATGACCGCGCCGCACATCGGCAACACCGGCGTCAACGACGACGACCCCGAGTCCGGCCGGATCTGGGTCGCCGGATACGTCGTCCGCGAGCCCGCGCGCATCCCCTCCAACTGGCGTGCCCAGCGCACCCTCGACGAGGAGCTGCGCCGCCAGGGTGTGGTCGGCATCGCCCTCACCGGCACCCGCGCCCTCACCCGCCACCTGCGCGACCGGGGCGCCATGCGCGCCGCCGTCAGCTCCGTGGAGACCGACCCCCAGGCACTGCTCGCCCGTGTCCTGGAACAGCCGGCCATGGCCGGCGCCGACCTGGCGGCCCAGGTCAGCACCGACGCGCCGTACGAGGTCCTGCCGCCCGAGGGCGTCCAGACCCGCTTCCACGTCGCCGCGGTCGACCTGGGCATCAAGGCGATGACCCCGCAGCGCCTCGCCGAGCGCGGCTGCCGCGTCACCGTGCTGCCCTCGTCCGCCACAGCCGAGGACATCCTCGCCCTGGACCCGGACGGCGTGTTCTTCAGCAACGGTCCCGGCGACCCCGCCACCGCCGACGGCCCCGTGGCCGCGATGCGCGGAGTGCTGGACGCGGGCACGCCGCTGTTCGGCATCTGCTTCGGCAACCAGATCCTGGGCCGATCCCTGGGCCTGGGCACCTACAAGCTCCGCTTCGGGCACCGCGGCGTCAACCAGCCGGTCCGCGACACCCGTACGACCAAGGTCGCCATCACCAGCCAGAACCACGGCTTCGCCGTCGACGCGCCGCTCGACACGCCCTTCGACACCCCCTACGGCCGGGCCGAGGTCAGCCACATCGGCCTCAACGACCAGGTCGTCGAGGGCCTGCGGCTGCTGGACCGCCCCGTGTTCAGCGTCCAGTTCCACCCGGAGGCCGCCGCCGGCCCCCACGACGCCGCCGCACTCTTCGACGAGTTCTGCGACCTGATGTCCGCCCAGCCCGCACCGGCTGCCAAGCAGTAAGAGGAAGAGCATGCCGCGCCGTAGTGACCTTTCATCCGTCCTCGTGGTCGGCTCCGGTCCGATCGTCATCGGGCAGGCGGCCGAGTTCGACTACTCGGGAACCCAGGCCTGCCGGGTTCTGCGGGCCGAGGGCCTGCGGGTCATCCTGGTCAACTCCAACCCGGCCACGATCATGACCGACCCCGAGATCGCCGACGCCACCTACGTCGAGCCGATCACGACCGAGATGATCGAGAAGATCATCGCCAAGGAGCGCCCCGACGCCCTGCTGCCCACACTGGGCGGGCAGACCGCGCTCAACGCCGCCGTCGCCCTGGACGAGTCCGGCGTCCTGGCCAAGTACGACGTCGAGCTCATCGGCGCCAACATCGAGGCCATCCAGTCCGGCGAGGACCGCGAGTCCTTCAAGGGCATCGTCGAGCGCGTCGGCGGCGAGTCCGCCCGCTCGCGCATCTGCCACTCCCTCCAGGAGTGCCTGGAGGCCGCCGAGGAGCTGAACTACCCCGTCGTCGTGCGCCCGTCCTTCACCATGGGCGGCGCCGGGTCCGGCTTCGCCCACGACGAGGCCGAACTGCGCCGCATCGCCGGACAGGGCCTGGCGCTCTCGCCGACCACCGAGGTGCTCCTGGAGGAGTCCATCCTCGGCTGGAAGGAGTACGAGCTGGAGCTGATGCGCGACACCAACGACAACGTCGTGGTCGTGTGCTCCATCGAGAACCTCGACCCCATGGGCGTGCACACCGGTGACTCCATCACCGTGGCCCCCGCCATGACCCTGACCGACCGCGAGTACCAGAGGCTCCGCGACATCGGCATCGCGGTCATCCGCGAGGTCGGTGTGGACACCGGCGGCTGCAACATCCAGTTCGCCGTGCACCCCACCACCGGCCGGATCATCGTCATCGAGATGAACCCGCGCGTGTCCCGCTCCTCGGCTCTGGCCTCCAAGGCCACCGGCTTCCCGATCGCCAAGATCGCGGCCAAACTCGCCGTCGGCTACACGCTCGACGAGATCCCCAACGACATCACCCAGGAGACCCCGGCCAGCTTCGAGCCCACGCTCGACTACGTGGTCGTCAAGGTCCCCCGGTTCGCCTTCGAGAAGTTCCCCGGGGCCGACCCCGCCCTGACCACGACCATGAAGTCCGTGGGTGAGGCCATGGCCATCGGCCGGTCCTTCCCCGAAGCGCTGCAGAAGGCCATGCGCTCCCTGGAGAAGGCCGGCGTCGGCCTGACCTGGGCGGGCGAGCCCGGGGACAAGGACGAGCTGCTGCGCCTGTCCGCGACCCCGACCGAGCACCGGCTCCGCCAGGTCCAGCAGGCCCTGCGCGCCGGCGCCACCGTCGAGGAGCTGCACGAGGCCACCCGCATCGACCCCTGGTTCCTGGACCAGATGCTGCGCCTGGAGGAGGCCGCCCGCGACCTGGCCGCCGCGCCCAAGCTCGACGCCGAGCAGCTGCGCGCCGTCAAGGGCCTGGGCTTCTCCGACCTCCAGATCGGCGAGATCACCGGCAAGCCCGAGGAGGTCGTGCGCGAGCTGCGCCACGCCCTGGGCATCCACCCCGTCTACCTCACCGTGGACACCTGCGCGGCCGAGTTCGCCGCACAGACGCCGTACCTGTACTCCAGCTACGACGAGGAGACCGAGGTCCCCCAGGGCGAGCGGCCCAAGATCATCATCCTGGGCTCGGGGCCCAACCGCATCGGCCAGGGCGTCGAGTTCGACTACTCCTGCGTCCACGCCTCCTTCGCGCTCTCCGACGCCGGCTACGAGACCGTGATGGTCAACTGCAACCCCGAGACCGTCTCGACCGACTACGACACCAGCGACCGGCTCTACTTCGAGCCGCTCACCCTGGAGGACGTGCTGGAGGTCGTGCGCGCCGAGCAGCTCACCGGCACGGTCGCCGGCGTCATCGTCCAGCTGGGCGGTCAGACCCCGCTGGGCCTCGCCCGCCGCCTCAAGGACGCCGGTGTGCCCATCATCGGCACCAGCCCCGAGGCCATCGACCTGGCCGAGGACCGCGGCGCGTTCGGCAGGGTCCTGGCCAAGGCCGGACTCCCCGCGCCCAAGTACGGCACCGCCCACTCCTTCGAGGAGGCCAAGACCGCCGCCGACGAGATCGGCTACCCGGTCATGGTCCGCCCGTCCTACGTCCTGGGCGGACGCGGCATGGAGATCGTCTACAGCGAGACCATGCTCGCCGACTACATCGAGCGCAACGCCGAGGTCAGCCCCGAGCACCCGGTGCTGATCGACCGCTTCCTCGACGACGCCATCGAGATCGACGTCGACGCCCTCTACGACGGGCGCGACCTGTACCTGGGCGGCGTCATGGAGCACATCGAGGAGGCCGGCATCCACTCCGGCGACTCCGCGTGCACCCTGCCCTCCATCACCCTGGGCAGCGACGACATCGAGCGGATCCGCTACTCCACCGAGGCCATCGCCCGCGGTACCGGGGTGCGGGGCCTGCTCAACGTCCAGTACGCGCTCGCCTCCGGGGTGCTCTACGTGCTGGAGGCCAACCCCCGCGCCTCGCGCACCGTGCCGTTCGTGTCCAAGGCCACGGCGGTGCCGTTGGCCAAGGCCGCGGCCCGCGTCATGGCCGGGACCCCGATCGCCGACCTGCGCGCCGAGGGCATGCTGCCGGCCTCCGGTGACGGCGGCGACCTGCCCGCCGACGCCCCGGTGTCGGTGAAGGAGGCCGTGCTGCCCTTCAACCGGTTCATCAACAAGGAGGGCGAGGGCGTCGACACCATCCTCGGCCCGGAGATGCGCTCCACCGGCGAGGTCATGGGCCTGGACGTGGAGTTCGGCTCGGCCTACGCCAAGTCGCAGCTGGCCGTCAACGGCTCGCTGCCGACGGAGGGCAGGGTCTTCGTCTCGGTCGCCAACCGCGACAAGCGCTCGATGATCTTCCCGGTCAAGCGCCTGGCCGACCTCGGCTTCGAGATCCTCGCCACCGAGGGCACCGCGGTGGTGCTGCGCCGCAACGGCGTGCACGCCACGGTGGTGCGCAAGCACAGCGAGGGCGCCGGCCCCGAGGGCGAGCCCACCATCGTGCGGCTCATCCACGAGGGCGGTGTCGACCTGGTCGTCAACACCCCCTTCGGCGGAGCCGGGCAGGCCGGGCCCCGCCTGGACGGGTACGAGATCCGCACCGCGGCCGTCCTGCGCGGCATCCCCAGCGTCACCACCGTGCAGGGGCTGGCCGCCGCGGTCCAGGCGATCGAGGCGCGGGTGCGCGGTGACGTGGGCGTGCGCTCCCTCCAGGAGCACGCGAGCGCCCTCACCGAGCGCCGTCAGGCGTAGGGCGCAGGCGGGGTTCCGGAGGACCCGACGGTGTGCTCCACAGGAAGGGCACCGCCGTAGGCGTCCGTTGAGGGTGGTGGCGGACGACGGGCGGGCGAGGGAGTGCGCCGAAGGGCCCGAAGGTCCCCGTACCTCCGGCGCCCGGGCACGAACCGAAGCGAAGCCGAGGTTCGGGGGAACACAGCCTAGGCTGTACGTCCGGGCCGCATCCGCCGGGTGCGGCCCCCTGACGGGCTGTAGAGTGCGGGCGCCGCGGGCCACGGGCCCCGGCGTCCGCACCGCCGAGGTGAGAGAGGTTTGCGCCACACCATGAGCGACAACGGACCGGTGCAGGTCAGGTGCCCCGTGCTGAACGTGCGCAGGGTGGACGCCTACTACGCCATCACCGTCGTCGCCCCGGGCATAGCCGAGCGCTTCCGCTCGGGCCAGTTCGTCTCGGTGTCGGTGGGCGGCGACCACTCCAGCACGCTGCTGCGCCGCCCCTTCGCCATCCACGACGTCAAGCCCGACTACGGCGGCACCGTCGAGTTCCTGTTCTCCGTGCGCGGGACCGGGACCGCCTGGCTGGCCGAGCGAAGATCACGCGACCTGCTCGACGTGGTCGGCCCGCTGGGGCGCCCGTTCCCGCTGCCCCGCGACCCGGTCAACTGCGTGCTCGTGGGCGGAGGGTCCGGCAGCGCCCCGCTCTTCCCGCTGGCGCAGTCGCTGCGGCGGCGCGGCTGCCGGGTGGACTTCGTCCTGGGCGCGGCCTCGGCCGACCGGGTGTTCAGCGCCATCACCGCCCGCCGCGTCGCGGAGACCGCGGTCTTCACCACCGACGACGGGTCCTTCGGTACCCGCGGACGCGTCACCGACGTCCTGGGGCGGGTCATCGAGGAGGCCCGTTCCGACGTGGTCTACGCCTGCGGGCCGATGCCGATGCTGCGCGCCGCCACCGCCGTGGCCGGCACGCACGGCATCCCCGTGCAGGTCTCGGTCGAGGAGACCATGGCCTGCGGCACCGGGATCTGCATGACCTGCGTGGTCCCGGTGGTGGGGGACGACGGCATCACCCGCATGGTGCGCTCCTGCGTGGACGGCCCGGTCTTCCGGGGCGAGCAGGTGCGCTTCGACGACGTCGGCTCGATCCCCTTCGACGCCCTGGGCGCGCCCGGGTGGAAGGGCTCCAGCGCCGCGCGGGCCGCCGAGTCGGCCCGCGACATCGCCTGAGGGCCCCTTCCGCCCCGCCCTCCCCGAACCACCACAGCACCGCGGCACCGACGCGGCAAAGACGAGCGAGTAAGGGCACGTGAACGCAGACCTCAGGACGCGGCTGGGCGGTATGGACCTGCCCAACCCCGTGGTGACCGCCGCCGGGTGCGCCGGAGCCGGGCGTGAACTGGCCCAGTTCTTCGACGTCTCCCAGATCGGCGCCGTCACGACCAAGTCGGTGATGCTGGAGCCGCACGCCGGGCGTCCCGCGCCGCGCATGGCAGAGACCCCGAGCGGCATGCTCAGCACCACGGGCATGCAGGGTCCGGGCGTGGACGTGTTCCTCCAGCGGGACCTGCCGTGGCTGCTGTCCCGGGGCGGTCGGGCGATCGTGTCCATCGCGGGCACGGGTGTGAACGAGTTCGGGGAGCTGGCCCGCCGGATCTCCGGCGCCGAGGGCGTCAGCGCCATCGAGGTCAACCTGTCCTGCGCCAACCACGCCGACCCGGCCGGCCGGTACTTCGCGGACGACCCGGCCCAGGCCGCGGCGGTGGTCCAGACGGTGCGCTCGCACGCCCGCTCCGACCTTCCCGTGCTCGCCAAGCTCTCCGCCGACGTCCCCGACGTGGTGGACCTGGCGGGGGCGTGCGTGGCCGCGCGGGCCGACGGCCTGACGATGATCAACACGGTGCGCGGTATGGCCGTGGACTCCCGCACCCTGCGCCCGGCGGTCGCCGGGGGGATGGGCGGGCTGTCCGGGCCGGCGCTGCGCCCGATCGCGGTGGGATGCGTCTACCGGGTCCACGAGGCCATGCCGGACGTGCCGATCGTCGGTGTGGGCGGGGTCCGTACCGGGGCGGACGTGATCGAGTTCATGGCGGCGGGCGCGAGCGCCGTCGCCGTGGGCACGGTCAACTTCTCCGACCCCTCGGCCTGCGCCCGCGTGCTCAGGGAGTTCACCGAGGCGCTCGACGCGCGCGGCATCGCACGCGCCCGAGACCTCGTCGGCGCCGCCCACCGGCCCGGGATCGGGGTCTGAGGGGCGCCGGTGGGGGGTCGACAGGCCCCTGACCGGGCTGAACGGCCCTGAGAGGGGTCTGTGCGACCAGCCGGGGACATCCGGGACAAGTGGGGTCGGGTCGGGAAGCAAAGCGCTCCTGCGGCCGTTTGGGCCGCTGTTACGGGGAAGTGATCCTTCCTGGGCGCATGAAGTAACTCATCCGGGGAACCGCACACCATGGTGGTGTGCACATGACAGCGAACGTGCATCCTCGAGTACCGCTGTAAGCACGTCGAGGATGCCGACGCCGGCACCGAGCCGGTGGCACACGAATGGAGAACCGCATGACCGCGCCTTCCGCGCCAGCTCCGATCGCCGTGGCGATCGACGCGAACGACATCGAGACCGCCGCGACCTGGGCGTCCGCGGTCGCGCCGCACGTGAGCACGGTGAAGGTGGGCCTGGAGCTGTACCTGCGGTACGGGCCCGAGGTGATCAGTGCGGTGCGCGGCGCCAACCGGGTCAAGGTCTTCCTGGACCTGAAGCTGCACGACATCCCCGCCACCGTCGCGGGCGCGGCGCGCAGCGTCGCCGGCCTGCGGCCCTCGATCCTCACCGTGCACGCCGGCGGGGGAGCGGACATGGTCCGGGCCGCGGTGGAGGCCGCGCCGGACACCGAGATCGCCGGGGTGACGGTGCTCACCTCGATGAGCGACAAGGACCTGGAGGAGGTCGGGCTGCTCGGGCCGGCCCGGGACGCCGTGCGGCGGCTGGCGGTGCTGGCCGTGGGGGCCGGGGCGCGCGCCCTCGTGTGCTCGCCCCAGGAGGTCGCGCTGGTGCGCGCGGAGGTGGGACCCGACGTCACCCTGATCACGCCGGGCGTGCGCCCGGCGGGGGCGGACCGGGGTGACCAGTCGCGCGTGGCGACGCCGGAGGAGGCCATCGAGGCGGGGGCGGACCTGCTGGTGGTCGGCCGGCCGATCACGCGCGCCCCGGACCCCGGCGCGGCCGCCGCCTCCGTCGCCGCGGCCGTCCGGCGCGCCGGGGTGCGGGTGTAGCGCCGATGAACGCAGCCGACCCATCACGCGCAGTTATGTCTTACGGACGGTCACGAAATAGGTGTGTCCGAAACCCGGTTTCGGCGCCCCAGAGTGACCTGGGTCACCCCTCTGTGACCTGCGCTGGTGGCACGCCTGCTGGGGCCTTGAATCGGGACTAAGGTCCTCGTTTTCGTCTCAGGCCGCAATTGAATCATTACTCTGCGTAGTTCCTTCGATGAAATAGCCGCTGAAAGGGCACTTTACGTTGCCTAACAGGGGTCAGACCTACTAACTTGCGCAGGCGTCCGCCCTCTACAAACGAGTAGAAATCCGAGGTGACCCGGCGTGGCCCTTCCTCCCCTCACACCCGAACAGCGCACCGCGGCTCTTGAGAAGGCCGCCAAGGCCAGAAAAGAGCGAGCGGAGGTCAAGAACAAGCTCAAGAACGGCGGGATCTCGCTGTCCGAGGTGCTTTCCAACGGCCTCAAGGACGACGTCATCGGGAAGATGAAGGTTTCGGCATTGCTCGAATCCCTTCCCGGTGTCGGCAAGGTCCGTGCCAAGCAGATCATGGAGCGGCTCAACATCGCTGAGTCGCGCCGTGTCCGGGGTCTGGGCACCAACCAGCGTGCCGCCCTTGAGGACGAGTTCGGCGACCTCACCAAGTAGGACCAGCAGCACCCAGTAGGACCCGGACAACGCAGTGCACCGGTCTCGCCGCGTCCCCCACAGTCGCGGCGGGAGCCCCCGCCGCGCAGGCGGACGGGCCCGGATGAGTGGCATCCCCGCGCCGCGGTCGGCGGGCGGTCGGCCCCAGGTCGAACCGTCCGCCGCACCGCGGCGCGGTGGTATAACTGGGACTTCCCGCGAGTGTTCGCGGTAGATCCCGCACACCAGCCGCCCGCCGCGCCCCGGCACGGGAGGTGCGCGGTTCCCGGCCGGCCCGAGGAACCCGCCCGCGGCGGCCCCGAAGGGAAGCCAGAAACACACATGCCTGAGCTCGGATCCCAGTCCCGTCCGGCCGAGAAGCGGCTGACCGTCCTGTCCGGTCCGTCGGGTGTGGGCAAGAGCACGGTCGTCGCCGGCATCCGCCGCGAGCACCCCGAGGTGTGGCTCTCGGTGTCGGTGACCACGCGCCGGCCCCGCCCGGGCGAGCGGGACGGCGTCCAGTACCACTTCGTCTCCGACGAGGAGTTCGACCGGCTCATCGCCGAGGGCGAACTGCTGGAGTGGGCCCAGTTCGCGGGCAACCGCTACGGCACCCCGCGCGGCCCCGTCGAGGAGCGCCTCGCGGCCGGCGTCCCGGTCCTGCTGGAGATCGAACTCCAGGGCGCCCGCCAGGTCCGCGAGTCCATGCCCGACGCCCTGCACGTCTTCCTCGCCCCTCCCTCCTGGGAGGAGCTGGTCCGCCGCCTCACCGGCCGCGGCACCGAGAGCGACGAGGTCATCCAGCGCCGCCTGGACGTCGCCAAGGTCGAACTCGCCGCCGAGAAGGAGTTCGACACCACGCTCGTCAACACGTCCGTACGGGACGTGTGCACCGACCTGCTAGCGTTGATCACCGCGCCCAAGGTGTGATAGCGGGCGGGCCGAGCCCGCCGCGCCGCATCCGGGTGCGTCCGACCGAACACGTCACGGCTTTCGACGAGCCGGAGACCGTCCCTGGGGGTATTCAAAGTGGCTGGTACCGAGCCCGTCGCCGAAGGCATCACCAACCCGCCCATCGACGACCTGCTGCAGCTGGTGGACAGCAAGTACAGCCTGGTCACGATGGCCTCCAAGCGGGCCCGCCAGATCAACGCCTACTACGCCCAGCTGGGCGAGGGCCTGCTGGAGTACGTCGGCCCGCTCGTGGAGACCCACGTTCAGGAGAAGTCGCTCTCCATCGCCCTGCGCGAGGTCAAGTCCGGACTGCTCACCGCGGAGCCGTACGAGGGCGCCTGACAGACGCGCCCTTCGCGGCTCGGGGCGCTTCACGCCGGGGCCTTCGTCGTCGACTTGCCTTGCTCGTTCCTCGCTGCGGCCCCGTCTCCTCCTGCAGGCACCGGCGCGCCCCTCGCTCCTGCTTTCTTTGGGCCTCCGCTCGTTCCTCGCTTCGGCCCGGATAGACCCCCTGTGGTCGGGGCAGGCTGAATCGCCTGCGTTCCACCCTCCGGGGTCCCGCAGGTTGAACGGCCCACGTTCAACCCGTGGCGATCAACCCCGTGGGGGTGGCGCGTACCGAGCGGGGTCCGGGCCGGGGGAGCGCTGCCGGGACGGGGCCTGGTAGAACTCCTAGGTGTGAGTGACACACGAACCGTTCCCCAGGTGGTCCTCGGCGTCGGCGGCGGAATCGCGGCCTACAAGGTCTGCGAACTGCTCAGGCGGCTGACCGAGTCCGGCCACCAGGTCAGGGTGGTGCCCACCGCCGACGCGCTCCGATTCGTCGGCGAGCCCACCTGGGCCGCCCTGTCCGGCCGGCCGGTCTCCACCGGAGTGTGGGACGAGGTCCACGAGGTCCCGCACGTGCGCATCGGACAGTCGGCCGACCTCGTGTTCGTGGCCCCGGCCACGGCCAACATCATGGCCAAGGCCGCGGCGGGCCTCGCCGACGACCTGCTCACCAACACCCTCCTGACCGCCCGGTGTCCCGTCGTCTTCGCACCGGCGATGCACACCGAGATGTGGGAGCACCCCGCGACCCGGGCGAACGTGGCGACACTGCGCTCGAGGGGCGCGATCGTCCTGAACCCCGCCGAAGGCCGCCTCACCGGTGCCGACACCGGACGGGGCCGCCTGCCCGAGCCCTCTGAGCTCTTCGAGGCGGCGCGCCGCGTCCTGCGGCGGGGCACGACCCCTCCCGACCTGGCCGGCCATCGTGTGGTGATCTCCGCGGGCGGAACCCGCGAGGCCATCGACCCGGTGCGCTACATCGGCAACCACTCCTCGGGCAAGCAGGGCTACGCCCTGGCCCGCAGCGCCGCAGCCCGCGGCGCCGACGTGACCCTCGTCTCCGCCAACGTGTCCCTGCCCGACCCGGCCGGCGTCCGTGTCGTGCGCGTGGAGTCGGCCCGGGAACTGGCTGGTGCGATGGACACCGAGCGCGTGCGGGCCGACGCTGTGGTCATGACCTCGGCCGTGGCCGACTTCCGCCCGGTGAACAGCGCCGCGTCCAAGATCAAGAAGTCGGGCGCGGCGCCCGCCCCCGTCGAACTGGTCGAGAACCCCGACGTCCTGGCCGGCCTGGTCGCCTCCCGAGCGAAGGAGGGCCTGGCGCAGACCATCGTCGGCTTCGCGGCCGAGACCGACGACGTCATCGCCAACGGGCGGGCCAAACTGGAACGCAAGGGCTGTGATCTGCTCGTGGTCAACCAGGTCGGCGGAGGCCGCGCCTTCGGTACCGAGGACAACCAGGCGGTCGTGCTCGGTGCCGACGGAACCACGGTGGAGATCCCCTTCGGGCCCAAGGAGGACCTCGCCGACCAGGTGTGGGATCTGGTCGCACCGCGCCTGTCCTCCTGAGGGCGGGGACCCACGGCTCGAGAGAACCGCACGGTCGGGGGGACTGGATTCCTACCGCCGAGTACGCCAGACTTCCCTCGGAAGCCCGTGACGACCACCGGCCGACCACGGGATTACCGTTCCCACCACTCCCGTTAGAGTGGACTGAAAACCAACCGCGTCAGTCGGCATTGAGCGCCCCGGCCGGGAGCCTGGGCGGGCGTGCCGCACCGACCATGTCAGCCAGCAGCCGCTGCAAGGAGTCACGCAACGTGTCCCGCCGCCTTTTCACCTCCGAGTCGGTCACCGAGGGCCATCCCGACAAGATGGCCGACCAGATCAGTGACGCGATCCTCGACGCGATGCTCACCACCGACCCCCGGAGCCGGGTCGCGGTCGAGACACTGATCACCACCGGTCAGGTCCACATCGCGGGCGAGGTCACCACCCAGACCTACGTCGACATCCCCGCGATCGTTCGGGAGAAGATCCTCGAGATCGGTTACGACTCCTCCGCCAAGGGGTTCGACGGTGACTCCTGCGGGGTCAACGTCTCCATCGACGCCCAGTCCCCGGACATCGCCCAGGGCGTAGACACCGCGTACGAGGCGCGGGTCGAGCACGAGGACGACACCCTCAACCGGCAGGGCGCCGGCGACCAGGGCCTGATGTTCGGGTACGCCAACCGCGAGACCCCCGAGCTCATGCCGCTGCCGATCAAGCTGGCGCACTCGCTCTCCGAGCGCCTGGCCGAGGTCCGCCGCAACGGCACCGTTCCGTACCTGCGTCCGGACGGCAAGACCCAGGTGACGGTGGAGTACGAGGGCCAGACCCCCGTGCGCCTGGACACCGTCGTGGTCTCCAGCCAGCACTCGGCCGACATCAACCTCGACGAGATGCTCGCTCCCGACGTGCGCGAACACGTCATCGAGCCCGTCGTGGCCGCGTTCGGCCTGGAGGCCGACGACTACCGGCTCCTGGTCAACCCGACCGGCCGCTTCGAGATCGGCGGTCCCATGGGCGACGCCGGCCTGACGGGGCGCAAGATCATCGTCGACACCTACGGCGGCTACGCCCGGCACGGCGGCGGCGCCTTCTCGGGCAAGGACCCGTCGAAGGTGGACCGCTCGGCCGCCTACGCCACGCGCTGGGTCGCCAAGAACATCGTGGCCGCGGAGCTCGCCGAGCGCGCCGAGGTCCAGGTCGCCTACGCCATCGGCAAGGCGCACCCGGTCGGCGTCTTCATTGAGACCTTCGGCACCGAGAAGGTGGCTCCCGAGCTGATCGAGAAGGCCGTCAAGGAGGTCTTCGACCTCCGTCCGGCCGCGATCGTGCGCGACCTCGACCTGCTGCGCCCGATCTACTCCAAGACGGCCGCCTACGGCCACTTCGGCCGCGAGCTGCCGGAGTTCACCTGGGAGCGGACCGACCGCGCGGCCTCGCTGCGGTCGTTCGTGGGCGCCTGAGCCCACTCTCTCCGTCCAGGCGACGGATTCCCGCCCGGGGGCGGGCGGCCCGAGCGGCCGCCCGCCCCCGGCGTGTGTGCGCAGCCCGTATGACTACGACGTGTTAGGACATATACACGTAGAGTCATGTCGCCATGCGGAGGAGTGCGCCGTGGGAGTCTCAGCGGTGATGTCGGCTATGGGACTGGCGACGTTGATCGCCCTTCCCGCCGCCCAGCCAGTGGCCGAGGGGGAGGGCTCCCGGGACGTCGAGGTCGCCCCCGGTGCGGGGAGCCTGCATGTGACCGTCGTGGACGACGTGGAGGACCGCCTGCGTCCGGGCGACCGTGTGCGCTACACGATCCGGGTGCGCAACTCCGGCTACGAGGCGCTGCCGGAGACCCAGATCGTGCAGCTCCTGCCGCCGGGGATGCGCCACGTGTCCGACTCGGGGGAAGGGGTCGTCGGCGCCGAGGCGTCCAGGGTGGTCTGGGACCAGCCGCTGGAACCGGGCCAGCGGGCGACACTGACGGTCACCGCCGAGGTCGAGGCGCGGCCCGAAGGCGCCTCCCGGGCCGCCACCACGGTGTGCCTGCGGCCCGAGGAGGGCGCGCCCCTGGCGGCGTGTACCGCGGCCGTCCACCGCGTCCACGGTGTGGTGCCGATGGGGTGGGTGGTCGCCGGTCTTTCCCTGGTCGCGGCCGTCGCGGCCGTCGCGGCCGTCGCGGTGGGTGCGCGTGGTCTGGCACGCTACCGGAGCGCCCGGCGCCCGCGCCCGCAGTCGGACCCGGCTCCGGAGTCGGCGCCGGTGCCGGAGGCGGAGCCGCGCGCGTCGGTGGGTGAGGGGACGGGTTCGGAGTCCAACGTGCGCACGTTTCCGGGGACGGCACCCGTGTACCACCTCGATGCGCATCGGTAGCGACCACGCGTGCAATTCAGGATTTGCTGGAGTTTGGCCAGTTCGAGATGTCACTCCAGGGCTGTGAGCGTGCAGGAATGTCACTATGAGTGCGTATTCAGTTGCATTGCGTGAACACTTGGAGGGGTCATGACCACAGTCAACGCTCGCAACGTGCTCCGGGCGGCGGCCATGTCGGCCGGCGCCGTGATCGCCGCCCCGCTCCTGTGGGGGCTGGCTCCGGCTGCGGCCGACGAGGTCGCGTACACGTCCCACGCCGAACCGACCGTCAGCATGGACACCACCGAGCTGATCGAGGAAGCGCTGAGCGACCTGGACCAGCCGAGCGACTCCCTGAAGGAGTCGGTGAACGTCGGCGACATCGACGTTCCGAAGATCCCGTCGACCGAGTCGGTGGAGTCTGTCGGGGGGTCGGGTGATGATCACTACGGCCACGACGGCCACGACGGCCACGACGGCCACGACGGCAAGGACGGCCACGACGGCAAGGACGGCAAGGACGGCAAGGACGGCAAGGACGGCAAGGACGGCAAGGACGGCAAGGACGGCAAGGACGGCAAGGACGGCAAGGACGGCAAGGACGGCAAGGACGGCAAGGACGGCAAGGACGGCAAGGACGGCAAGGACGGCAAGGACGGCAAGGACGGCAAGGACGGGAAGGACGGCAAGGACGGGAAGGACGGCAAGGACGGGAAGGACGGCAAGGACGGGAAGGACGGCAAGGACGGGAAGGACGGCAAGGACGGCAAGGACGGTCACGATGGCCATGACGGTCACGACGGTCACGACGGTCACGATGGTCACGACGGCCATGACGGCCACGACGGCAAGGACGGCCACGACGGCCATGACGGTAAGGATGGCCACGACGAGGTCCTCGCTCAGACCGGTTCTTCCGTGGCCGTTCCGGCGGTCGGCGGTCTCGTGTCCGTGCTGACGGGTGTGGGCGCCATGATCCTCGGGCGCCGTCGTACGGAGGCCGAGGGCTAGAAGCGCACGGTACGGGGGTCGGGAGCGATCTGGCCCCCGACGTGAGGCGGCACCACCGGGAACGGTGTGCCGCCCCGCCTGACGGAATCGCCGGTGTCGCGGCCCGCGTCCTGGGCGCCCCCGCCGATACCGGTGCCACACGTCAGAGGGCCCGAATGGTGACGCGGCACGCGGCCGCGCCCCATTCGGGCCCCTTTCGCTGAGGTCAGCTCATCTCGTTGAGTGCCTTCTCCGCCTCGACGAGCCAGGAGCGGCGGGCCTCCAGAGCGGCCTCGTGCTCCTTGATCCGGCGGGTGTCGCCGTTGGCCCGCGCCTTCTCCAGCTTCACCTCGAGTCCGCTGATCGCCTGCGACAGCTGGTCGACCGTGTCCTTGGCGCGTGCGCGGGCCTCAGGGCTGCTGCGCTCCCACTCGGCGTCCTCGGCGCGGCGCACGCCGTCCTCGATCTGCCGGAAGGCGCCCTCGAGCTGGTCGCGAACGTCGCGCGGCAGCTCCCCGGCCTCCTCCCAGGCCTCCTGGTACTCGCGCAGCCGGGCGCGGGCACGGCGGGGGTCGTTGATCCCGGGGATCTCCGCCTTGGCCTCGGCCAGGATGCGCTCCTTGGCGTCGGCGTTGACCCGCAGTTCGGCGTCGCGCTCGGCGAACGTGGCGTTGCGCGCGTCGAAGAAGGTGTCCTGGGCCGCCTTGAACCGCGCCCACAGCTTGTCCTCGCTGGCGCGGTCCGCCCGGCCGCTGCTCTTCCACCGCTGCATCAGGTCGCGGTACGCGCGGGCCGTGGGCCCCCAGTCGGTGGAGTGGGCCAGCGCCTCGGCCTCGCCGACGATGCGCTCCTTGTCGGCCCGGACCGCTTCGCGCTCCTGGTCGAGGTTGGCGAAGTAGGCCTTGCGACGCTTGGAGAAGGAGTTGCGCGCAGCGGACATGCGCTTCCACAGCGCCTGCTCGGTGGGGCGGTCGGCCCGCGGGGCCTTCTTCCACTCCTCGATGAGCTGGAGCATTCGCTCCCCACCGGTCTTCCAGTGGGTGGTCTCCACCGCGACCCGCTCGGCCTCGGCGACGATGCGCTCCTTGATCTCGCGCGCCTGCCCGCGGGCCTGCTCCTGGGCCTGCTTCTGTTCGACCTTGCGCTCCTCCGCGCGGCCGGACAGCGCGTCCAGCCGTCGGGAGAGGGCGTCCAGGTCGCCCACGGCGTGCGCGTCTGTGACGGCGGTGCGCAGCTTGTCGATGGCGGCCATCGCGGCGGAAGCCGACAGGTCGGTGCTGCGCAGCCGCTTCTCCAGCAGCTCCACCTCAGTGACCAGGGCGTCGTATTTGCGGCGGAAGAAAGCCAGCGCTTCGTCCGGCGCCCCCGCCTGCCACGATCCGACGACCCGCTCGCCTTCGCTCGTGCGCACGTAGACCGTGCCGTCGTCGTCTACGCGGCCCCAAGGGTCCGTGGTCACCGTGTCCTCCTGCTGTCATGAACCCGGCCGAGGTCGGGTTCGGGTCGTCGCGACGTATCGCGCCGGTCCGTGATGGGAACCATCGTGCTCAGCACGATATAGCCATACGATTCAGCGGTGAACGACGCGCCGTGTCTCACAGTCTGCGCAGATCATGGGTCTGCTGATGTGCCTTCGTGCGTCCGGCCGACGCGGGACCCCGCACGTGGGCGGGCCAGGGGCGCCAGGGCACACGACGACGGTGACCAATATGGCATTACCACGCGCTCTGGCAAAGAGGCCAGACGGGCGCGGTGATCGAATGGTGATGAAACGAGCCGCTCCCGCGCTCCTGGCCGGTCGCCCGATCTCGGTACCCTCGGCAAACAGGGTCCGCGCGGGCGCACGTCCGTCGCGCGCGGCCCGAGACGACCCCGATCCCGCAGGAACAGGACGCCCCGTGCTCATCGCCGCGATTCCCACCGGCCCGCTCGCCGCGAACTGCTACGTGGTCGCCCGGGCCGCGGGCACCGACTGCGTCATCGTCGACCCGGGCCAGGAGGCCTCCGAACAGGTGGCCAAGGTGCTGGCCGAACACGACCTGACCCCGGCGGCGGTGCTGCTCACGCACGGGCACTTCGACCACGTCTGGTCCGCCGCCGACCTGTGCGAGCGCCATGGCGTCCCCGTCCACCTGCACCCCGCCGACCGCGGCCTGCTCACCGAGCCCGCCGCCGGCGTCGACCAGGGTTTCGCCGTCCAGTTGGCCGCGCTGCTGGGCCCGGGCCCCTACACCGAGCCCGCCACGATGGTCGAGGTCACCGGCGGCGGGACCCTCGTGCTGGCGGGGATGGACTTCTCCGTCGAGCACACCCCGGGGCACACCCCCGGCTCGGTCGTCTACACCGTGGACACCGAGGACGGAGTGCCGGTCATGTTCTCCGGCGACCTCGTCTTCGCCGGCTCCATCGGCCGCACCGACTTCCCCGGCGGCGACCAGGCGGACATGGGCCGCAGCCTCACCAGCGCCGTCCTGGGCCGCCCGGACCGGACGCAGATCCTGCCGGGCCACGGCCCGGCGACGACGGTCGAGCGAGAGCGCGCCACCAACCCCTACCTGCGGGACCTGTCCGCCTGAGGCCGCGGTCCGAGAACGGGAGGCGGCGCGAGCGGCGGTTGACGGTAGGATTCCAGGTGATCAAGAGGCATTGTTCCGGCCGGTCCCAGTCAGGGTGCCCCGGCGTCTTCGCCCAGCCGTGTAGTTAGTGGACTTGGTAACTCATGCATCGTTACAGGACTCATTCGTGTGGTCAGCTCCGCAAGGAGCACGTCGGGCAGCAGGTGCGCCTCTCCGGCTGGGTGCACAATCGCCGGGATCTCGGTGGTCTGCTCTTCGTCGACCTGCGTGACCACTACGGGGTCACGCAGCTCATGGCCCGCCCGGAGTCTCCGGTGTTCGAGGAGCTCAGCCGCCTGCCCAAGGAGACGGTGATCCGGGTCACGGGGGAGGTCGCCGCGCGCAGCGACGAGAACGTCAACCCCAACCTGCCCACCGGCGAGATCGAGATCGACGCCGCCGAGCTGGAGGTCCTGGGCACCACCGAGGAACTGCCCCTGACGGTCTTCCCCGAGGACAACACCTCCGAGGAGCGCCGCCTGACCTACCGCTTCCTCGACCTGCGCCGCGAGCGCATGCACCGCAACGTCATGCTGCGCTCGCAGGTGGTCGCCTTCATCCGGCAGAAGATGACGGACCTGGGCTTCCACGAGTTCCAGACCCCCATCCTCACCAGCTCCAGCCCCGAGGGCGCGCGCGACTTCCTCGTCCCCTCGCGCCTGCACCCCGGTGAGTTCTTCGCCCTGCCGCAGGCCCCCCAGCAGTTCAAGCAGCTGCTGATGGTCGCCGGGTTCGACCGCTACTTCCAGATCGCGCCGTGCTTCCGCGACGAGGACAGCCGGGCCGACCGCTCGCCCGGCGAGTTCTACCAGCTCGACATGGAGATGAGCTTCGTCGAGCAGGAGGACGTCTTCGAGGTCATCGAGCAGGTCATGACCGACGTCTTCCGCGCGTTCTCCCAGGAGTGGGAGATCACGTCGCCCTTCCCGCGCGTCGCCTACCGCGACGCCCTGGAGTGGTACGGCACCGACAAGCCCGACCTTCGTGTGCCGATGAAGATGCTCGACGTCACCGAGCTGTTCGACAAGACCGACTTCCGCGCCTTCGCGGGCAAGAAGGTCCGCGCGCTGGCCGTCCCGCAGGTCGGCGACAAGCCGCGCAAGTTCTTCGACGGCATCGGCGACTACGCCGTCGAGCAGGGCGCCAAGGGCTTGGCCTGGCTCAAGGTCGGCGAGAACGGCGAGCTGACCGGTCCCATCGCCAAGTTCGTGACCGAGATCTCCGACGAGCTGCTGTCGGCGCTGGGCGCGGGCCCGGGCCACGGCCTGTTCTTCTGCGCCAGCGAGGACGAGGACGAGATCAACCGCATCATGGCGCCGGTGCGCGTCGAGGCGGGCAAACGGGCCGGCCTGGCCGAGGAGAAGGTCTACCGGTTCTGCTGGATCGTGGACTTCCCGATGTTCGAGCGCAACGACGACGGCGACATCGAGTTCAGCCACAACCCGTTCTCCATGCCGCAGGGCGGCATGAAGGCGCTGGAGACCGAGGACCCGCTGGACATCCTCGCCTGGCAGTACGACATCGTCTGCAACGGTGTGGAGCTGTCCTCCGGCGCCATCCGGAACCACTCGCCGGAGATCATGTACAGGGCCTTCGACATCGCGGGCTACGACAAGGACGCGGTCGAGGCCGAGTTCGGCGGCATGCTCAAGGCGCTGAAGTTCGGCGCTCCGCCGCACGGCGGCATCGCGCCCGGCATCGACCGGATCGTGATGCTGCTGGCCGACGAGCCCAACATCCGCGAGACGATCGCCTTCCCGCTCAACCAGAACGCGCAGGACCTGATGATGGGCGCCCCGGCCGTGGTGTCCGACCAGCAGTTGCGCGACGTGCACATCCGCACGGTGGTGCCGCCCAAGGAGACCAAGCGCTCCTGAGCGGCTCCGCGTACCGGCCCGACGGGGCCGCCTCCCGCGAGGGGAGGCGGCCCCGTCGTCGTGCGGGCGGGGTGCGGCCCGGAGGCAGGGGGCGGGTCGGGTCAGGGCTTGCCGGCGCCGCAGCGCTGGCAGCAGATGTCCTCGTCGTCGGGGTTGCTGTGGGTGCACAGACGACAGGTCCAGTTCCAGGTGGTGCCGTTCAGCGGCGGAACCGCGCCGGCGTTCTCGCGTACCAGGTACATGGGATGTCCTCGGGGTTCGGCGAGTTTGCGAACTGATGGGTCGGTGCCCGGTTTATCCTGTCTTGAACATGCCACATTCGGTCACAGGGACATATCCAGCGGATACGGGTGGAAATTCACGGGAGTGAACGCGGCCGATCCTGGACACGATGGCCCCGCCCGGATGCGAACGTCGCCGCCATCCCTTACCGTTGGGGGCGAATCACCCCACTCGCACCACGAGTCGCACGTGCCCTGGAGTGAGCGCCGTGCACCACTGGAACCGCCCGTACCGGTGGTCATTGTGGGGTCGGAGTGCATTGTGCGGTATTCAGTCACACGAGCGTAACGATTCACGCCCAGAGGTGCGTCGAGTACCGATGGGAGTGGGGAATTCGGCGCTGACGTATTTCACCGGCGAGGCTGTGAGTCCGGAGTTCAACGAGGTCGGGGACGTGTCGGCGGACGGAGGTCCCCACAGCCCACCCGTTCCCCTCCCCGGATCGCGCCGCCCCCGGATACTAGAATGATCCGAATCGGTACGTACACAGGGGTGACCGCGCCTGGACGCGGGTGTGACGTCCGAGACGACATGAGGATGAGTCATACGTGAACGGAAAACGCGCCTCAGGCGATGGCTCCGAGAACGCGCTCGCCACGGCGTTCTCCCATGCCCCCGAGCCCATGGTGCTCACTCGGGACGACGGCGCGATCCTGCACGCCAACGAGGCCTTCACCGAGCTGTTCGGGCGTGAGGCCGCCGACCTCGTCGGCCGGGCGTGGTACGACCTCCTCGAAGGCGACGACGTCCACCGCGGGTCCGCCACCCACTCCGAGGCCCTCGCCGGACGGGGCGGCGGACGCGCGCGCCTGCGCCTGGCGCTGGCGGACAAGAGCGTCCTGCTCGCCGAGGCCGACCTGCGTCCCCTGCCGTCGGCCGACGGCGACGCACCCGCCTCCGCGGGAGGGGTGGTGGTACTGCTCCACGTGCTCTCCACCGAGGAGGCCGACCTGCGCGTGGTCGGTGAGCTGCGCACCGACAACTCCGACTCCGTCCTGTGGAGCCTGGACCTGAGCTCGGGGCGCCTGCACGAGCTCTTCGGCCCCACCCCGCTCGGCGCGCTCCTGGCGGGAGCCGACCGCGAGCTCGAACGCATCCTGGAACGGGTCCACCCCGACGACATCGCCCGCGTCCGCGACGCCATGTCCGCCTCCTTCGCCGGGCGTGACTACGAACAGCGCTTCCGCGTCTTCGACCGGCTCGGCGACGAGCGCTCGCTGCACGTGCGCGCCCGCTTCGTGCCCGGGCGCCCCGACCGGCTGGTCGGCATCATCGACGACGTCACCGAACACGTCCAGCTGGTCCGCCGCCTGGCCGACCGCCGTCGCACCGAGGCCGAGCACGGCCGCCTGGTCACCGAGCTGTCCTCCAAGCTCGTCTCGGCGACCACCGTCGACAAGGTGATGGACCTGCTCAGCGAGGAGTTCCTGCCGATCTTCGGCGGCATCCAGGCCATCGCCCTCTACGTCGAGGGCGGACTGCTGCGTGCCTCGCCCAGCGGCCTGGCCACCCTCAACGTCAGCCGCATAGACGGCCGCCGCGCCGACGACACCGACTACCCCATGGGCGCGGTCATCCAGGACCGCCAGCCCCGCTTCTTCGAGTCCCGCGCGGAGGTCATCAGCCGCTTCCCGGCCGCCGAGGAGCTGATGCGCGACTCGGCGGTCAGGGGGCAGGCCTGGGCGACCGTGCCCATCTTCGGCGACGGCAAGGTCGCCCTCGGCGTCTGGCAGATGGTGTGGGGGCGCCCCCACCACGCCAGCCGCGACGAGCGCGCCCTCATGCTCACCTTCGCCGGACTCGCCGGCCAGGCCCTGCAGCGCATCAAGGCCCAGCAGGCCGAGCTGGAACTCGCCGACGCCGTGCAGCGCCGGATGCTGCCCCGCCAGGTCGCCCGTTTCCCCGACATGGACATCGCCACCAAGTACCTGCCCTCCCGCGCGGACTGGCGCATCTGCGGTGACTTCTACGACGTCATCGAACTCCCCGGCGACAAGGTCGGCCTGCTCGTCGGCGACGTCCAGGGGCACGGCGTGGAGGCCGCCGCGGCCATGGGGCAGATTCGCGTCGCCTTCCGCGCCTACGCCACCAACCAGTCCGACCCCGGCGTCGTCCTGGGCGAGACCAACCGCCTGCTCACCGAGACCGGTGAGATCGTCTTCGCCACCTGCGGCTACCTGGTCGTGGACCGCACCAGCGGTGTCATGCAGGCCGCCTGGGCCGGACAGCCGCCTGTCGTCCTCGCCGCGGAGGGCCGGTACGAACTCTGGGAGCCCGAGACCGGACCGCCCCTGGGCGTGCTGCCCGACACCGAGTACACCGTCTCCACGCGCGTCCTGGCGCCCGGCACCACCCTGCTGCTGTGCTCCGACGGACTCGTGGAGAGCGCCGAGGTCCCCATGCAGGACGGGCTGGCGCAGGTCGGCGAGGCACTGGCCGCGCACGCCGAGGACCCCGAGGCCGCCGCGCAGGTCCTGGCCGAGATGGCGCCCGCCGGACGGGGCGACGACATCGCCCTGCTCATCACCCGCATGACCAAGCCCGTCGGACGCGTCCCCGAACAGGCGCCCGCCGACCTCGGCCGGCAGGGCGAGTACTCGCCGAACAGCCCTTAGTCTCGGTGGGTGTCCGAAACACTCTTTGACGATGCCGGGTCCGAAGCCGCCAAGGGCCAGGAACCACTCGCGGTCCGCATGCGGCCGCGCACCCTGGACGAGGTCGTGGGCCAGCGCCACCTGCTGGGCGCGGGCAGCCCGCTGCGCCGCCTGGTCGAGGACGACGCGCCCATGTCCGTGTTCCTGTGGGGGCCGCCCGGGACGGGCAAGACCACGCTGGCCACCGTCGTCAGCCGGGTCACCGAGCGCCGCTTCGTGGAGCTGTCCGCCGTCAACGCGGGTGTGAAGGACGTGCGCGCGGTCGTGGACGAGGCACGCAGGCGCATGGGGATGCACGGTACGCGCACACTGCTGTTCGTGGACGAGGTCCACCGCTTCAACAAGACCCAGCAGGACGCTCTGCTGCCCGCCGTGGAGAACCGCTGGGTGAGCTTCATCGGCGCCACCACCGAGAACCCGTTCTTCTCCGTGGTCAGCCCGCTGCTGTCCCGGTCCCTGCTCCTGACCCTGGAGTCCCTGGACGAGGACGACGTGCGCGCCCTCGTCGACCGTGCGCTGACCGACGAACGCGGGCTGGGCGGGCGGTACACCCTCACCGAGGAGGCCGCCGACCACCTCGTCCGCCTCGCCGGGGGTGACGGCCGGCGCTCCCTCACCTACCTGGAGGCCGGCGCCCTGGTCGCCGGTGCTCCCGGGGCCTCCGGCGCGGAACCCGTCACCATCACCGCCGAGCACATCGAGCGGGCGGTCGACCGGCACGCGGTGCGCTACGACCGCTCCGGCGACCAGCACTACGACGTCATCAGCGCGTTCATCAAGAGCATGCGCGGCAGCGACCCCGACGCGGCACTGCACTACCTGGCCCGCATGTTCGAGGCGGGAGAGGACCCCCGCTTCATCGCCCGCCGGATCGTGGTGCACGCCAGCGAGGACGTGGGCATGGCCGATCCCACCGCGTTGCAGACCGCCGTCGCGGCCGCTCAGGCGGTCGACCTCATCGGTATGCCCGAGGCGCGCATCAACCTGGCCCAGGCGGTCATCCACATCAGCCTGGCGCCCAAGTCCAACTCCGTGATCACCGCCGTGGACTCCGCCATCGCCGACGTGCGCGCCGGGCGGATCGGACAGGTACCCGGACACCTGCGCGACGGCCACTACAAGGGTGCCGCCGAACTCGGGCACGGCAAGGGCTACCGGAACGCCCACGACTTCCCCGGCGGCGTCGTGGCACAGCAGCACGCGCCCGACGAACTGGCCGACCGGGAGTACTACCGCCCCACCGCACACGGCGCCGAGCGCCGCTTCGGCGAGGTCCTCCAGCGCATCCGGGGCGTGCTCAAGGGCGGCGGCTGATCCCTCCGGCCCAGGTCGGCTCGGTCCCATCGGGGTAGGAACACTCGTGAGCGACCGCCCGGCAGCGCAGGGGGGTGAACGCGGTGGCGACCGACACACACCTGACGATGACCCTGCCCGGCGACGACCAGATCCTGGTGACCGCGGAGCTGGCCGTCCCGCCGGACAGGGCCTACCGGGCCTGGACCGCGCCCGAACTGGTACGCCTGTGGTGGGCCGGGCGGGACGCGCGCACGACCGACGTCCACATCGACCTGCGCGTGGGCGGGCGGTGGCGGTACGCGATGGAGGCCGGCGGTGGCGAGATCGCCTTCCACGGGTACTTTCGGGAGATCGCGCCCGGCGAGCGGATCGTCTCCACGGAGGTCTTCGAGGACCCCGCGGGGTACGCGCGAGCCGGGGAGGAGCTCGTCAACACCGTCACCTTCACCGGGACCGTCACCGGCACGCTGCTGACCCTGCTGGTCCGGACCCGCACGCGGGCGCAGCGCGACCGCATCGTGGTCCCGGGCCTGGCGGACGAGCTGCGCGAGCGGATGGAACTGCTCGAACGGGCGGCCGCCGGGCCGGTATGAGCGCGCGGCCGCCCGCTTCTCAATCGGTGAAGCGCTCCACGACCGACACGATCTCCCGCGGGCCCTCGCCCTCCTGCTCGGCGAAGGTGACCTCCACGATCACCACCGGGCCCCAGGACAGGTACTCGATGAAGTCCTGGCCGGTCAGCTCCCAGGTACCGCGCCCGTCCCCGTCGACGAACACGTGGTCGGGCGCGGCGCAGAACTTCGCGCACAGCACCTCGGCGTCGGGTGCGATGACCGCCTCGCCGGACTCGCCCGCCTCCTCCCACTGCTCGGCCCACTCGTCGTGGGTCGGCACGCCCTGCCCGGTGATCGGCTCGCCGCGCTCCTCCACGGGGTGGACCACCGGCGTGTAGACCCAGGGGCCGGTCTCCGGCGCTTCCTGTTCGGCCGGATCGATGCGGACGACCATGGTCAGGTCCTCCTCCTCGTCGGTCGCCTCCACGGGCGCTTCCTCCTCCTCGGCGACCTCCGAGACCAGCTCCTCGTCCGACGCGGAGTCGAGGAGCTGGGCGATACCCCACACACCGGTACCGATGAGACCGAGCGCCAGGGCAGCGGTCCCGGCCAGGAACAGCGCGCGGGTGGGGCGGCGCCCGGACAGGCGGCCCTCCAACCGGATGACCTCGGGCACCCGCGCGGGCGGCTCGACCGCGTGCCACTCGCGCTCCAGGATCAGGGCCAGCTCGTCGCGGCCGGGCGCCGGGGCGTCCTCCGCGTTCTCGGCCTGCCAGACCGCGATGACGGCGCCGATGATCTCCCTCAGCCCGGGGCGCTCGTCCGGGTCGGGGGACAGGGCGCGGCCGACCACGGGTCGCAGCCCCTTGGCCAGCCCGTCGAGGTTGAAGGCGCCCTGAGCGGCACGTTCGGCGATCTCGTCGGCCTCGCCGGTGCCGAAGGGCAGCCGCCCGGTTCCGGCGAAGGCCACGACCGCCCCCCAGGCGAAGACGTCGGCGGGGGGAGTGGCCACACCGCCGCGGTAGCGCTCGGGAGCGAGCCAGGTGGCTCCCGACCCGCGCATCCGTTCGGCGGAGGCGGGGACGGCGCACTCCATGATGTGCGGGCCGTGCGACTCCAACAGGACCTCGCTGGGGCGCAGCGAGCCGTGCGCCACCCCGTGCGCGTGCAGGGCCGCGAGCCCTTCGGCCAGGCCGGTCGCCAGGGCGATGAGCTTGCCCGTGCCCAGGCCGCCGCGCTTGGTCACGTAGTGCGAGAGCCGTTCCCCCGCGAGGTAGGGCATGGCCTGCCACGGCGGGTTGGCGTCACTGTCGAAGGCCAGCGGCGTGACCACGCGGGGGGAGTCGACTCCCGCCAGAGCGCGCAGGCGCTCGGCCAGCGCCGGGTAGACGTCGGGTGACTCCAGCTCGGGCGAGCGCAGTGTCTTGACGGCCACGAGGCGGTCGGCGGAGGCGGCGGAGGAGGCGTCCACGGCCGCGTAGACCGTGCCGGTGGAGCCCTGGCCCAGTCTGCCCAGGACGAGGTACGGGCCGATCCGCGCGGGGTCGTCCGGGTACAGGGGCGCCAGGTCCGGTGGTACCAGTACGGAGATCTCTCGGGGAGAACGTGGGCTCATGGGGGTCCTGTCGGTGCTTCTGCGGCCGCGAGTCGGCGGAGTGTCCGGACATCGTAGTGAAGATCCCGCTCTGTAGTGATTGTCCTGGAGGTGCGGTCGGACGTCGATACGCCTGACCCTCCTCGGCCAACTCGTTCACTGGTCGCGACTCGGATGTGATCAGCGGACACCGTGGCGTGCCCGCCCGGACAGGCCACGGACGCGATAGGGTCGGCCGAAACCGGCGGTGTTCTCGACGCTCGGCGCCGGCCCCTCGCGGGAGGCCGGACCCGGCGCGGTCGCCGGTCCCCCGACCCTGGACGCACCCCCGGACCGAGACGGCGGGGGAGACCGTTCCGACTCTCGAAGAAGCCCTCTACCTGCCCTCGGAGCACGCATGCTGACCGGAGTGGACGTCGCCGCGCTCGTCGCCGCGGTGGTCTGGGCGGTGCTGGCCACGTTCCTGTGCGTGGCGCTCGTCAGACTCATCAAGCTCATCAACGCGGCGACCAAGGTCGTCTCCGACCTGGGCGACCGCACGCCGCCGCTGCTGGAGGACGTCGCCTCCACGGTGGAGCGGACCAACACCTCGCTCGAACGGGTCGAGGAGATCACCGCCAACATGCAGGCCACGTCGGAGGACGTGTCCACCGTCACCGCGCTGACGCGGTCGGTGGTCACCGGGCCCCTGGTCAAGGTGGCCTCGTTCTCCTACGCGGTGCGCCGCGTGCTCGGCGAGCGCCGCACCCTGGCGCTCGTGCGCAGTCGCCGCCGCAAGGAGGCCCGCCGGTGACCGGCCGACTCCTCTACCTCGCCGCCGGCGCCGCCCTGGGCGGCTACGCGGTGCACCGGTTCAACCGCGCCCGCCGCGCCATGAGCCCGGGCGGCCTCGCCGACCGGGTCGAGGGCCAGGTCAGCGAGTACCGGGGCGCCCTGCGCGAACTCAACGAGGACCTGGCCGACGCGGTCCGCGACCAGGAGGCCGAACTCCTGCGGCGGTACGCGCCCCGCAAGGGCCGGCGCGCCCTGCCCGCCGAGGACACGGCGCGGGACCGGGCCCGGTTGTCCGCCGAGCGCTGAGCCCCGTCGCCAGGCGGGGACGCGCCCGTGCGCCGAAGCCATGCGGGGGGCGAGTCGCGCTACTCGATAACTACAGAGGGTGATAGATGTGTAGCCGTCGGTAGTATCCCTTGTTCCTGGAAGGTGCCATGAGCTTCGTAAAGCGATTCGTCAGTCTGGCCGTCGCCACCACAGCGGCCGTTCCGATGGTGATGGGCAGTGCCCAGGCCGACGACTGGTCCGGCTATGACGGGATCGAGACCTTCCACGCGCACCTGAAGCCTGTGACGGTGAACAACTCGCAGGCGTCGGGGACCACCACCGTCTGGCTGGACGGCAACACCGCACGGGTGCGCATGGAGGTGGACGACGTCCTGGCCGACCATCCGCACGCCCAGCACATCCACATCGGAGGCCGGGGAGAGTGCCCGACCCGCTACGACGCGGGCATCCACAACGGAAAGCGGGCCCTCAGCACCCTCGACGGCCTGGAGTCCTACGGCGGGGTGGAGACATCCCTCACCACCGAAGGAGACACCAGCGCGGACAGCGGTCTGGCCGTCGACCGCTTCCCCGACGCTCCCGGCGGTTCCTACACCTACGACCGCACGTTCGAACTGAGCCAGGCCGCGGCGGACGCGATCCGCGCGGACAACGCCGTGATCGTCGTCCACGGCATCGACTACGACGGCGACGGGACCTACGGGGACGTCCTGGGCGCCAGCGAGCTCGACCCGGCACTGCCGATGGAGGCCACCAACCCGGCCGCCTGCGGTCCGTTGCACATGAAGCACTGACCTCTGGCGGTGTGGACGGCCCCGGCCGCCCACGGGTCGCGGGGGACACCGGTCCGGCGAGCGCCCGCCCGCCGGACCGGTGTCGTCCACCACCGGTGCCACCGCCGTCGCCGCCCGCGCCCCCGCGCGACTCCGCGAAGCCGCCGTGGACCGTGATCACGCTGCGGATCCTGATGTTCGCCGGCGCCGCCGCGGGCCTGCTGCTCACCGCCCTCTTCGGTTTCCTGGCGTCACAGGAGGACGCCCCCTTCCTCGTCGTGGCGGTGGCGGCCTTCGGCCTCTACGGGCTGGGCTCACTGACGCTCGCGATCCTGGCCGGCCGCCGACACCCGGCCCTGCGGTGGGTCATCGTGGCCTTCCACGTTCTGGCACTGGCGTACCTGCTGTTCGCCGCCGGCATGAGGCCCGAGCCGCCGCCCGGGCAGCCGGACCCGGCGGGCGCGTTCAACGGGCTGTGCGGCTGGTTCACCATCACCTGCCTCGTTCTCGTCTCCGTCGGGCCCAGCGGCCGGTACTTCACGAGGCCGGCGGAGCAGTCCCTCCCGCCCGCTCCGCCCGCCGCCTGGCCGACTCCCGGCGGTCAGGGCCCGCGGCCGCTCCCGTAGGAACCGGCGGGGACCCGCGCGGTGGCCAGCGGCTATAGCCTTGGAACAACGCAGCCGCCGCCGTTGTCGTCATCAGAGCGGGTCCCGGCGGCCATCGCAGACCACGCGCGCCGGTGCGGCGGTCCCCTCTACGATGGGCCACCACCGAGCACACCACACGACGGTCCCGCACACGGGACCCCCACGTCGCCCCGGGCGGCGCAGCCAAGCACAGGAGGGCATCAATGGAGACGGCAGAGATCGCGCGCCGCTTCCTCAGTTTCTTCGAGAAGAACGGACACACCGTGGTGCCCTCGGCAAGCCTCATCGCCGAAGACCCCACGCTGCTGCTGGTGCCCGCAGGCATGGTCCCGTTCAAGCCCTACTTCCTGGGTCAGCGCACGCCCGACTACAGCACGGCCACCAGCGTCCAGAAGTGCATCCGTACCAAGGACATCGAGGAGGTCGGCAAGACCTCCCGGCACGCGACCTTCTTCCAGATGCTCGGCAACTTCTCCTTCGGCGACTACTTCAAGGAGAGGGCGATCCCGCTGGCGTGGGAACTGGTCACCACGCCCGTCGAGGACGGCGGCTTCGGTATCGACCCGGAGAAGCTGTGGGTGACCGTCTACCTGGACGACGACGAGGCAGCCGACATCTGGCGAGACAAGGTCGGCGTGCGACCCGAGCGCATCCAGCGCATGGGCATGGAGGAGAACTACTGGTCCATGGGCGTGCCCGGACCCTGTGGCCCCTGCTCCGAGATCTTCTACGACCGCGGTCCCGAGTACGGCGTCGAGGGCGGTCCCGAGGCGGACGAGAACCGCTACATCGAGATCTGGAACCTCGTCTTCATGCAGTACGAGCGGGGCGAGGGCGGCGACAAGAGCGGCTTCCCCATCCTCGGCGAGCTGCCCAAGAAGAACATCGACACCGGCCTGGGCCTGGAGCGCCTCGCGGCCGTCCTGCAGGGTGTCGACAACATCTACGAGACCGACATCATCGGCCGCGTGCTGCACCGCGCCGCGGAGCTGACCGGCACCGCCTACGGCACCGACCACGAGCACGACGTGATGCTCCGTGTGGTCGCCGACCACGTGCGCAGCGCGGTGATGCTCGTCGGTGACGGCGTCAAGCCCGGCAACGAGAAGGCCGGGTACGTCCTGCGCCGGATCCTGCGCCGCTCCATCCGCAACCTGCGCCTGCTCTCGGGGGAGAGCGACACCCTCTTCCTGCACGAGCTGACCACCGTCAGCATCGACGCGATGAAGGACATCTACCCCGACCTGCTCGACAAGGCCGACGTCATCCACGGGGTCATCGACAACGAGGAGAAGAACTTCGCCGACACCCTGCGGGCGGGCACGGCGCTGTTCGGCCGCGCGGCCGAGCGCACCCGCCAGGCGGGCGGCACGGTCTTCTCCGGATCGGACGCCTTCCAGCTGCACGACACCTACGGCTTCCCCATCGACCTCACCCTGGAGATGGCGGCCGAGCAGGGCCTGTCCGTGGACGAGACGTCGTTCCGGGAACTCATGCAGCGGCAGAAGGACACCGCCAAGGCCGACGCCAAGGCCAAGAAGCTCGGCAACGCGGACGTGTCGCTGTACGCGCGCCTGCTGGAGGGCGCCGGACAGACGGAGTTCCTCGGCTACACCGACTCCGCCAGCGAGTCCCAGATCAAGGGCCTGGTCGTCGGCGGCGTCGCCTCGCCCGCCGCCCGGGCGGGGGAGAAGGTCGAGATCGTCCTGGACCGCACCCCGTTCTACGGCGAGAGCGGCGGCCAGCTGGCCGACACCGGCACGCTGGCGGTCGACGGTCGCGGCGTGGTGGACGTCGAGGACGTCCAGAAGCCGCTGCCCGGCCTGTTCGTGCACCGGGGGACCGTGCGCGAGGGTGAGATCGTCCTGGACGACACCGTGCACGCGTCGATCGACACCGGCCGCCGGCGCGCGATCGAGCGCTCCCACTCCGCGACCCACCTCATCCACTCCGCGCTGCGCAACGCGCTGGGCCCGACGGCGGGCCAGGCCGGTTCGGAGAACCGCCCCGGCCAGCTGCGCTTCGACTTCACCGCCGACAGCGCGCTGGGCACCGACCGCCTGGCCGAGGTCGAGGAGGAGGTCAACCACGTCCTGGCCGGCGACATCCCGGTCCGGACGCAGGAGAAGAGCCTGGACGAGGCGCTGAAGATGGGCGCCCTGGCCATGTTCGGCGAGAAGTACGGCGACCGCGTGCGCGTGGTCGAGATGAGCGACTACTCCGTCGAGCTGTGCGGCGGCACCCACGTGGGATCCACGTCCCGGCTGGGCATCGTCAAGCTGCTGGGGGAGTCCTCGATCGGCTCGGGGGTGCGCCGCGTGGAGGCGGCGGTCGGCGTGGACGCGTTCAAGCGCCTGTCCAAGGAGTCGGCGCTGGTCGGACAGCTCTCCGAGCAGCTCAAGACGCCGCGCGAGGAACTGCCCGAGCGCATCGACACCATGGTCTCCCGGCTGCGCGCCGCGGAGAAGGAGATCGAGAAGATGCGCGCCGCGCAGGTACTCCAGTCGGCGGGCAGGCTCGCCGAGGGCGCGCGCCGACACGGCTCGGCACTGGTGGTCGCCGAGTCCGCGCCCGAGGGCGCGAGCGCGGACGACCTGCGCACGCTGGTTCTGGACGTGCGTGGACGCCTCAGTGAGGACGAGCCGGTGGTCGTGGCGATGACCACCGTGCCCAAGGACCGCCCGGTCGTGGTCATCGCGGTGAACAAGGCCGCGCAGCAGGCCGGGATCAAGGCGGGCGAGCTGGTCGGTATCGCGGCCCGCGCGCTCGGCGGCGGTGGCGGCGGCAAGCCGGACATCGCCCAGGGCGGCGGCAAGGACGCGAGCAAGGTGGACGAGGCCCTGCGCGCCGTGGAGGCGCACGTGGCGTCGGTCTAGCCGACGGCGACGAGCACCACGACGGGGGCGGGACCGCGCGGTCCCGCCCCCGTCCGTTCACGCCACCCGCGGGGCCGCCCCGTCACCCGGATGCCGCAGGCGCCCCGCGACAGCGGCCGCGCCCCGCGACACGGTGTCGGCCGTGCCCCGCGCCACCGCGTGGGGCCGGGGCGGTCGCACGCCGTACTGATGGCGTGTCACGCCCCACCGTGCGACAGGATTCCCGCTCCGCTCCGGGCGGTCCGCGTTCGGCCCCGTGCCCCCACTCCCCGGTGGAGCCCGGCGAGGCCCCGGCCCCGCCCCGGTCGTGCCGGGCACGTCGCCGTGCGTGACTCCACCCGTCGTGACCTGGGGTACCGCCACCTCCCCTCGACCGCGCGGGACACGCCTGCCGACGTGACCGGGCGGGACGGCCCCCGCGTCCGCGCCCCGGCCGGGCCGTCGGCGTGCCCCGGTCGCCGCCCCACGCGGCTTTCCCGCGGGCGCGCGGTACGGACTCTGATGCCCCAACGTCCTACTCGCGTGGCTTACACTCTGACGGGTACGTGCCCCGACCCGGCCCCCGTCGCCACACGTACATCCGGCGATCGGCGGACCCTGCGGAGCACATGAACGACGGCGACGCCCAGCGAGGCTGCGCACCGTCATCGAATCGGGCATACTGTGGCGCGTCACAGCCGATCACACGGCTGTCTGCGCGGCCGCGCCCGCGATCCAGCTGATGAACAGGACCACCGTGTTGAGGATTTCCCAGCCGCGGTGCCGTGCCTTCGACGGCACAGCCCGCCCGTGTACCGTCCCCGGGTCGTGGGAGACGTCCTCTTGAGGCACGGTGTACGCCTGGCGCTCGATCCAGGCAACGCCCGCATCGGGGTCGCCGCGAGCGACCCCAGTGGTACGCTCGCGAGCCCGGTCGAGACCGTGCGGCGCGGCAGGGGCGACCTCGATCGGATCGCCCGGCTGGTCGTGGAACGGGAGGCACGCGAAGTCGTCGTGGGCTACCCCGCCTCCCTGTCCGGCGAGGAGGGGCCGGCGGCCCGGTCCGCCCGCGCGTTCGCGAACACCCTCGCCGGGCTCCTGTACCCCGTACCCGTCAGGCTGGTCGACGAACGGCTCACCACGGTGACCGCCCAGGGACAGCTCCTCTCCGGCGCCTCCTTCGGCAGGAAGGGCGCCAAGGGCGGCAGGGCGCGCAGGTCCGTCATCGACCAGGCCGCGGCCACGGTCCTCCTCCAGAGCGCCTTGGACCAGGAACGGTCAACAGGCCACCCCCCGGGCGAGATCGTCCGCTCCAGCCAAGGAGACTCCGATGAACGACAGGGATGATTACCCCGATAATCCCTACCGTGGGCGGGCTGACCGCGAAGGCGGCTACGACTACGATCCGCTGACCGACCCGCTCGCCGCGCAGCCGCCGTCGCGCGGGCGCCGGGCGCGTCCGGGCCCGCCCGACGCCGCCGGTCCCGTGGGCCCGCCGCACACGTCCACCGGTGAGTTCCGCACCCCCCAGTACGCGCCGAGGCCGGAAGGCCACCTCGACCCCCTGGAGCCGGGCGGTCCGGCGCCCACCGGGCGCCGTCGCCGGGCGGCGGAGCCGCAGGAGGAGCCGCCGCGCCGCACCGGTGCCGTGCCCCAGGGCGACCAGGGCCGCCGCGGCGGTGCCGCCGAGGCGCTGCGCGGCAGCCGCGCCGCGCGCTCGGCGGCCCAGCGCCAGGGCGGCGGTCCCGTCGACCCCCAGCCTCCGGCGGGGGGTTCCGGCCCCCTGCCCGCTCCGGGCCCGGCCCAGCCGACCACGGCACAGCCGCCCGGCGCCGCGGCCCCCGGTGCTCGCCAGGGACAGCGATCCGCGCCTTCGGACCCGACCCAGGACGGGTTGGCGGCCCTGGCCGGTCTCGGATCGCCCACGCCCCCCGCACCGCAGGCACCCCCCGCCTCACAGGCACCACAGCAACCGCTCGAGGGCGAGGAACACCCCCGTCGCGGTCGTCGCGCGCGCCGCGAACCCTCCGCTCCCGGCCCCGCCGACGCGGGGCCGGACGCGGGTGCCTTCGTCGAGCCAGAGGAGCCCGTGGGCCGCCGTGCCCGCCGCAAGCGCGCCAAGCGCGCACCCGACCCCGACGAGGGCGGCTTCCTCTCCGACGTCCCCGAGGACGACAGCGTCTTCGACACCGGCGCGTTCCCCGGTGTGCACCAGTCCGCCGACACCGGCGCCTTCGCGGCGATCAGCGATCCCGATGACCCCCCGCGGCGCGGGCGTCGCCGCGGTCGCGATCCCGAGCCCCCGGAGGACGAGCCCCGGAGCCGCTTCGGGCGCCGCAAGCGCGCGCGTCGGACCGAGGAGCCCGCCGCCGACGCGGACGCCTTCATGGCCGACACCCACGAGGAACCCGGCGCGTTCGAGCCTGAGCCCTTCGAGTCGGGTGCCTTCGCGCAGGCAGAGGAGCCCCAGGGCCGTCCCCGTCGCGGTCGCGGCCGCCGTCGCGGACGTGCCGACCGGCAGGCTCCCGACGAGGGCGACGCCACCGGTGAGACGCCCGTCGAGGCCTTCCGTGAGGAGGAGCCCGGCGGCCGCCGGGCCAGGCGTGCCCGTCGCGCCGAGGAGCCCGTGGCCGACACGGGCGCCTTCACGGACCGCGCCCAGGAGCCGTCCGGCCCCTTCGAGCCGGGCCCCTTCGACTCCGGCGCCTTCGAACAGCCCGAGGAGCCCTCGGGTCGCCGCGGCCGGGTCGCCGGCGTGCCCGACGAGGACCTCACCACGGGCGAGATGTCCGTCGAGGCCCCGGAGGAAGAGGAGCCGGTCGGCCGGCGGTCGCGGCGCAGGCGCCGCGGTGCCGCCGAGGAGCCGACCGGACGCCGCAGCCGCCGCAGGCGGGGACGCCGCGCATCGGACGGGTTCGACGTCGAGGACCCGCGCGAGCCCCTGCCCGAACCGGAACACGAGCCGGAGGCGCAGGCCGACGAGGACGACGACTACGACTACGAGGAACCGGCGCTCGACGACATCGCCGCCGCCTACGGCAACGGCCGCCGGCAGCGGGAGATGGCCCGTCGCGCCAAGCAGGCCCGTCAGCGCAAGGGGGGCTCGGGCAAGGCCCGCCGCAAGCGCAAGAGCAAGGGCCTGATGATCGCGCTCGTGCTCGTGCTGGTACTCGTCGTCATGGGCGGCGGGTACGGCGTCGTGCGCACCTACATCTTCCCCGCCGACTTCAGCGGGGAGGGCAGCGGCGAGGTCGTCTTCACCATCGAGGAGGGCGACTCCGGCACCGCCGTCGGCGCGAACCTGACCGACGCCGGGGTCGTGGCGAGCGTGCGCGCCTTCACCAACGCCCTGGACGCGGTGCCCCCGGAGGAGGCGGGCGAAGGGCTCGTGCCCGGCACCTACTCCCTCGCCGAGGGCATGAGCGGGGAGAGCGCGGTCGCCGCGCTGCTCGATCCCGACAACCGCCTCGGCGGCCGGGTGACGATCCGCGAGGGACTGCGCTCGGAGGAGATCTTCGAGCACCTCTCCACGGAACTGGGCATCCCCGTCGCCGACCTCGAGGAGGCCTACGCCGACGCCGACTCCCTGGACCTGCCCGAGTACGCGACCGCGGGCCCCGAGGGCTACCTCTTCCCCGAGACCTACCGGTTCGACGCCGGAACCGAGGCCGGCGTGGTGCTGAGGACCATGGTCACGCACTTCCGCCAGGTCGCGGAGGAGATCGAGCTGGAGGATCGCGCCGCCGCGCTCGACCGCGACCCCAACGAGATCATGGCGATCGCCTCCATCGTCCAGGCCGAGACCGGCAACGAGGAGGACATGCCCCTCATCTCCGCGGTCGTGCACAACCGGCTGGCGCTCGGCATGGAACTCCAGATGGACAGCACCTGCTTCTACGTGCTGGGGGAGAAGGGCACCTTCCTCAACGACGAGCAGCGCAGCGCGTGCGAGGCCGATCCGCAGGGCTACAGCACCTACGGCATGGCCGGACTGCCCGAGGGGCCGTTCGTGCCCCCCGGCCAGGACGCCATCGAAGCGGCCCTGGAGCCGGCGGACGTGAACTACCTCTACTTCGCGCTCATCGACCCCGAGAACGGTGAGACCGGCTTCTCCGAGACCCTGGAGGAGCACAACCAGATGGTGGCCGAGAACCAGGCCGAGTGGTAGGGAGCACGAGGAAGACATGGCTCTGGCACGCGCGGCCGTCCTGGGATCACCGGTGGCCCATTCGCTCTCCCCGGTCCTGCACACCGCGGCCTACGCGGCGATGGGGCTCGACGACTGGTCCTACGGCCTGTTCGAGTGCGACGAGAAGGGACTGGCGCCCTTCCTGGACGGTCTCGGCCCCGAGTGGCGCGGCCTGTCGCTGACCATGCCGCTCAAGCGGCGGGCCCTGGACCTGGCCGACGAGGTCACCGACCTGGCCCGCCAGGTCGGCGGCGCCAACACCCTGGTGCCCCGCGGCGGGGGCTGGGCGGCCCACAACACCGACGTCACCGGGATCGCCACGGCCCTGACCGAGGCCGGTGCCGGTGCGCCCCGCCACGTGGTGGTCCTGGGGGCCGGTGCGACCGCCGCCTCCGCGCTGGCGGCCCTGTGCGAGCTGGGAGTGAGCGCGCCGGTCACGGTTCTGGCCAGGGACACCGGCCGGGCGGGCGAGGTCGCCGACGCCGCGCGCCGACTCGGTCATCCACTGGAGGTCGCCCCGCTGGCCGATCTCCACGCCCACCTCGACGTGGACCTGGTGGTCTCGTCGCTGCCCTCGGGCGCGGCCGACCACTACACCGAGCACCTGGCCGCCTCCCGCGCCGACCTGTTCGACGTGGTGTACGCGCCCTGGCCCACCCGGGCGGCGGAGGCCGTCGCCGCGCGGGGCGGCCGCGTGGTGGGCGGCTTCCCCATGCTCCTGCACCAGGCCGTGGCACAGGTGCGCCTGATGACCGGTGCCGACGACGTCCCCGTGGCAGCGATGCGCGCCGCGGGCGAGGCCGAACTGGAGCGTCGCGCAGCCGCCGCCTGAGCGGTCCGGGTGTTCTCGCGGTACTGGTATAGTCGGAACGTATCGACTTGGTCCGGCGTGTTCACACGTCGGAGCCGCAAGCGGAGATGATCCTCCCACCTGCCGGGTCCTGCCCGTGTAGGTCCCGGTCCGGTGATCGAGCGCGTCGCGTTCTGTTCACGGGGTGCCCCGACCGGGGCGCCCGGTGGGTGTGACGTCCGTCATCGGGAACAATCGGCTGGATCACCCCGCTTGCACATGCTGGCGGGGTTTTCGTTTTGCGCTGACCCCGACGCGGCCCCGGAGCTCGACGGAGCACGAGCGAACGGGCCTAACAGACCGTCCACCGCCTGGCGGACGGTCGGTCCCAGGTAATCGAGAAAGCTAGGGAGGGGTCTCATCAGCGCCGAGCCCCGCATCAATGACCGCATCCGGGTGCCCGAGGTCCGTCTCGTCGGACCCAACGGTGAGCAGGTCGGAATCGTCTCCGTGCAGGACGCCCTGCGTCTGGCCCAGGAGTCCGACCTCGACCTCGTCGAGGTCGCCCCGACCGCGCGCCCGCCGGTCGCCAAGCTGATGGACTACGGCAAGTTCAAGTACGAGTCCGCGGTCAAGGCCCGTGAGTCGCGCAAGAACCAGTCGAACACGATCATCAAGGAGATCAAGCTCCGCCCGAAGATCGATCCGCACGACTACGAGACCAAGAAGGGTCACGTCGTCCGGTTCCTCAAGAGCGGGGACAAGGTCAAGGTGACGATCATGTTCCGCGGTCGCGAGCAGTCCCGCCCCGAGCTGGGTCGCCGGCTGCTGGCGCGACTGGCCGAGGACGTCCAGGACCTCGGCACCGTCGAGTCCCAGCCCAAGCAGGACGGCCGCAACATGGTCATGGTGATCGGCCCGCACAAGCGGCGGTCCGAGCACAAGGCCGAGGCCCGCGCCGCGGCGGGCGACAAGACCCGCCGCGAGCAGCGCGAACAGGCGTAACGGCGCCCGGGGAAGTCCCCCACCGCCCGGACCGCCGCGCAGGCGGAACCGGGCGGTGGGGTGGGCTGTGCGCGATCGGCCCGGATGCGTCGGAACCGGCGCGCGGGGCCCCGCCATAGCAGGGGAAGAACAGCGTCACCCGCCCAGAGCGGGTGACGCGCCGACGGAGTAGGAGACGACGGCGACATGCCGAAGAACAAGTCCCACAGTGGAGCCAAGGACCGTTTCAAGGTCACCGGCTCCGGCAAGATCATGCGCCGCCGTGCCAACAAGAACCACATCCTTGAGCACAAGACCTCCAAGCGCAAGCGCAAGCTGGGCAACGAGGCCGAACTGGCTCCCGCGGACACCAAGAGCATCAAGAAGCTCCTGGGTAGGTAGCACCCGGAACTTCCCTCCTCCCGAGCGTGCCCGTGCGACCGACCGCGCGTCGGTGCACAGACGGCACCCGGAGGACACCCACCTGAAGCGAACACGGGCCGCCTGGACCAGTCCTGGCCGGACCGGTCGGCGCGCCGTGCGCGCCGGATTTGAGACTACGAGGGAGTCACTGTGGCACGCGTGAAGCGGGCTCTCAACGCCAAGAAGAAGCGCAAGGTCGTTCTCGACCGGGCCAGCGGATACCGCGGGCAGCGCTCGCGCCTGTACCGCAAGGCCAAGGAGCAGATGCTCCACTCGATGACCTACTCCTACCGGGACCGCAAGGACCGCAAGGGGCAGTTCCGTCGTCTGTGGATCCAGCGCATCAACGCGGCCTCCCGCGCCAACGGCCTGACCTACAACCGCCTCATGCAGGGCCTGAAGCTGGCCGGCATCGAGGTCGACCGCCGCATGCTGGCGGAGCTGGCCGTGAACGACGAGGCCGCCTTCGCGGCCCTGGTCGAGCAGGCCAAGAAGGCCCTTCCGGCCACCCCGGCCGCCGCCTAGGGCGATCGAGGCGAGAGACAACAGCGAGTAGCGATGGCGAGCCACGAGTTCACGAGTATCCGGTCACCCAGGATCAAGGGGGTTCGGCGGCTCGCCAAGCGCACCTTCCGCCAACGTGAGCGGCGCTTCCTCGCGGAAGGGCCGCAGGCCGTGCGGGAGGCTCTGGCCGCCGTCGACGGCGGCCGCGACGGGCGGTCCCCCTATGGTGGGACCGCCCTCGGCGTCGTGGAGGTCTTCGCCACCGCGGAGGCCGCCCAGCGCCACCTGGACCTGGTGGACGCCGCCCACGCCGCGGGCGTCCCCACCCACCGCGTCAGCCTCGACGTGATGTCCGAGCTGGCCCAGACCGTCACTCCGCAGGGGATCATCGCGCTCTGCGAGTTCGTCGACGTCCCCCTCGACCAGGTCGGCGACGTCCGCTTGGCGGTCGTGCTCTCCCACGTACGCGACCCCGGCAACGCGGGAACCGTTCTGCGGACCGCCGACGCCGCGGGAGCCGACGTGGTGATCTTCACCGACGCCTCCGTCGACCCCTACAACGGCAAGTGCGTGCGCGCCTCCGCCGGCAGCCTGTTCCACCTTCCCGTCGTGGTGGGTGTGCCGGTCAGCGCCGCGGTGGAGTTCCTGCGCGGCCGCGGGGCCCGGGTGTGGGCCGCCGACGGCGGCGGCCCCAAGGACCTGCACCAGGTCGCCGACGGCGGCGACCTGGACGGACCCGTGGGCTGGGTGTTCGGCAACGAGGCCTGGGGCCTGCCCGAGGACGTGGTCCGCCAGACCGACGGCGCGGTCAGCGTGCCGATCTACGGCGGGGCCGAAAGCCTGAATCTGGCCACCGCTGCGGCGGTGTGCCTGTACACCACCGCTCGGCAGCAGCGCAGCGCCTGAGCGGGACCGGAGCGGGCCGTCGTACCCCGTGCGGCCCACGACAGCGACCACGAGTCGCGGACGGAATGTCCGGAACACCAGGGCACGAACGCCGTGGACCGATAGGCTCGGCGATGTCCCGGGTCGCCCATGCGGGGCACGGGTCGGATGGCGCGCGTCGACCCGTGTCGCGGGTACGGGGCTGCGTCCGTCCGCGGAGAACGGGCAGGCTGGGCAGCACGTGAGAGCAGGCGGGCCCCGAACGGCCGTGTTCGCTGCCTCCGGGTTGCCGTGCGCGCACGGAGTGCCTATACGCTCGTCCCCTGCCGGACGGTCCCGACCCGGGCCGCAAGGCGTACCAGGTGGAAGTGCAGGGTAGATCACCTGCGGTGGCGTCCACGGGCGTGTGGTGGATGTGATCGGTCAGCGGTCCTCGGCCCAGGAGCCTGCGGTCGTGGACCTTCAAGGGGAGCGGGGAGAGGCGTGGGCGGCGGCCGACAGGGGGATCACCCGGAGGGTGACCCGGGCGGGGGGACGGCGCACTCCGCGGACGAACCCCGAGCCGGGCACGGGCCCGCCGTACCCGGTTCCGCCGACGGATCGGCCCCCCTTCCCCCGGCGCCTCCGACGACCCCCGTGCACGCCGTGGCCGACCCGCCCTCCGCCGCCCTGTGGGACGTCGAGGGCGCGTCCAGCCACCTCGGAGGCGGTCCCCTGCACGCCGACGACCTGCCGGACGGCGTCCTCGTCGCCGACGCGCGCGGACGTGTCGTGCTCTTCAACGCGGTGGCGGCCCACCTGACCGGAGTTCCCGCCGAGGCCGCGCTCGGCCGCGACTTCCGCACCGCGCTGCCACTGGTCGGCCTCGACGGCCACGACTGGTGGGAGGCGACCGACCCCTACGGCGGGGCCCGCGACCGCGTGCGCCAGTCCGAGCGCTCGCTCTTCCTGCCCGACGAGCGCGAGATCCTCGTGGCCACCCGCTACGTACGGGCCCGGCCCCAGGGCGAGCTCGTCCGCCTGGTCGTCACGCTGCGCGACGCCGCCGCCCGGGCCGAACGCAGCCGCGCCGACCTGGTCTCGGAGGTCGCCCACGAACTGCGCTCGCCCCTGACCAGCGTCAAGGGCTTCACCTCCACCCTGCTCGCCAAGTGGGAACGGCTCACGGACAAGCAGAAGCTGTTCATGCTGGAGACGGTCAACGCCGACGCCGACCGTGTCACCCGCCTCATCCACGACCTCCTGGACGTGTCCCGGATCGAGTCGGGCCGCCTGGAGGTGCGCCGCCAGGTCGTCGACCTCGCCGAGGCCGTGCGCCGGGTCGTGGCCGGGCGCGTCGCCGCGGGCGAGCCCGAGGAGCGCTTCCGCGTCGAGACCCGCGGCGAGCTCCCGCAGCTGTGGCTGGACGCCGACAAGATCGAGCAGATCCTGCTCAACCTGGTGGAAAACGGTGTGCGGCACGGCGCTGGTACTGTCAGTATCGTGATCGAGCCGTGTGAGGGAGGAGCAGCGGTGTCGGTGCGCGACGAGGGCCAGGGCATTGCACCTGAGACCATTCCGCGCGTCTTCCGCCAGTTCTGGCGCAGCAAGCGCCGGAGCGGGACCGGCCTCGGCCTGTTCATCGTCAAGGGCCTCGTCGAGGCCCACGGCGGTACGATCACCGTCGGACGCGCCCCCAGCGGCGGCGCCGAGTTCCGATTTACCATGCCCGCCGGGACACCCGAGTTCGTCTGAGTCCCTCAGACCCTTCGGCCCCGGTGGGCTCACGCGTCGTGTCCCGGCCGGTCACCTGTCCCGGGCACGCCCGCAACCCGCCTGTGCTTGTCCTGTCGGCTTCGTCCGCCCCGTGCGGACCGTGACTGCCGTCCACCCCCGCGGGGTGCGGCGGCGAGGCAACCAACCATGTCTGCACCGAACAATTCCTTCGATCCGGTCGAGGTGACCCCCCTGCACCCCGACGAGGTCGCCCGTATGCGCGAGGAGGCCCTGGCCGCCATCGAGGCCGCGGCCGACCTCGCCGAACTCAAGGAGGTCCGGCTCGCGCACGCCTCCGACCGCTCTCCGCTGGCCCTGGCCAACCGGGAGATCGGCGCCCTGCCCCCGGCCGCCAAGGCCGACGCGGGCAAGCGCGTGGGCGGGGCCCGCCGCGACGTCGGCCAGGCCCTCAAGGCCCGCCAGGCCGTCCTGGAGGCCGAACGCGACGAGCGCGTCCTGGTGGAGGAGCGGGTCGACGTCACCCTGCCCTGGGACCGGGCGCCGCGCGGCGCGCGCCACCCGCTGACGACCGTGGCCGAGCGCATGGCCGACATCTTCGTCGGCATGGGCTTCGAGATCTCCGAAGGGCCGGAGATCGAGGCGGAGTGGTTCAACTTCGACGCCCTCAACTTCCTGCCCGACCACCCGGCCCGCACCATGCAGGACACGTTCTTCGTGGAGAGCCCCGACGGCGGCGAGACCGGACTGGTCATGCGCACGCACACCTCGCCGGTCCAGGTGCGCTCGCTGCTCACCCGAGAACTGCCCGTGTACGTGGTCGCGCCGGGCAAGACGTTCCGCACCGACGAGCTCGACGCCACGCACAGCCCGGTCTTCCACCAGCTCGAAGGGCTGGTCGTGGACAAGGGCATCACTCTGGCGCACCTGCGCGGGGCCATCGACGCCTTCGTCGGGGGCATGTTCGGCGAGGGCCTGCGGACGCGCTTCCGCGCCTCCTACTTCCCCTTCACGGAGCCGTCCGCCGAGGTGGACATGGAGTGCTTCGTGTGCCGGGGCGCGTCCGTGGGCGACCCCGACGCGCCGTGCCGCACCTGCTCCAGCGAGGGCTGGATCGAGATCGGCGGCTGCGGCGTGGTCAACCCGCGTGTGCTCACCGCCGCCGGGGTCGACCCCGACGTCTACAGCGGCTGGGCCTTCGGCCTGGGAATCGAACGGACACTGATGTTCGCGCACGGCGTGCGCGACATGCACGACATGGTCGAGGGCGACATCCGCTTCACCTCGGCGTTCGGGAGTGAGAACTGATGCGCGTCCCCCTGACCTGGCTCCGGGAGTACGTCGACCTTCCGGCCGACGTCACCGCCCGCGACCTGGCCGCGAAGCTGACCCTGGCCGGTCTGGAGGTCGAGACCGTCGACGAGCTCGGCGCCGACCTGACCGGACCCCTCGTCTTCGGCCGCGTGCTGGAGATCGAGGAGCTCGAAGGCTTCAAGAAGCCCATCCGCTACTGCAAGGTGGACGTCGCGGAGGCCAACGGCACCGGTGAGCCCCAGGAGATCGTCTGCGGTGCCCGCAACTTCTCCGAGGGCGACCTGGTCGTCGTGGTCCTGCCCGGCGGCGTGCTCCCCGGCGGATTCAGCATCGGCGCCCGCAAGACCTACGGCCGGATGTCGGCGGGCATGATCTGCTCCGCCACCGAACTGGGCCTGTGGGAGGACCACGCGGGCATCGTGGTCCTGCCCGAGGGCTTCGGCGCGGTCGGCGAGGACGCCATCGGCCCGCTGGGCCTGCGCGAGGACGTGCTGGACATCGCCGTCACCCCCGACCGGGGCTACGCACTGTCGATGCGCGGTGTGGCACGCGACACCGCGGCCCTGTACGGGGTCGCCTTCCACGACCCCGCGGGGATCGCGGTCGCCGCGCCCGCCGGCGAGGGCCACCCCGCCACCGTCGACCCCGCCGTGTGCGACGGCTACGTCCTGCGCGGCGTCAGCGGGTTCGATCCCGACGCGCCCTCCCCCCTGTGGATGAAGCGCCGCCTCGCCCACAGCGGTGTGCGTCCCATCTCCCTGGCCGTCGACGTCACCAACTACGTGATGCTCGAACTCGGCCAGCCGCTGCACGCCTGGGACCGCGACCGGCTCAAGGGCGGCCTGCGGGTGCGCCCCGCCGCCCAGGGGGAGAAGCTGGAGACCCTCGACCACGTCCAGCGCGTCCTGGACACCGACGACATCGTCATCGCGGACGAGAGCGGGCCGGTCAACATCGCCGGCGTCATGGGCGGACTGACCACGGAGATCTCCCTGACCAGCACCTCGGTGCTGATCGAGGCCGCGCACTTCGAGGCCATGCACATCGCCCGCGCCTCGCGCCGCCACCAGCTGTCCTCGGAGTCCTCCCGCCGCTTCGAACGCGGTATCGACTCCGCCGTGCAGGCGGCGGCCGCCACGCGCGCGGTCCGGCTGCTCGCCGAGCTGGGCGGGGCGCACGTGGAGGACGCCTACACCCACATCGACGAGTCCGCGCCCCGCGGGCCCATCACCCTGCGCGCCTCCCACCCGGGCGACGTGGCGGGCGTGGACTACCCCGAGGGCACCGCGCGCACATGGCTGGAACGGATCGGCTGCGCCGTCGAGGCCCAGGGGGAGGAGTTGGCGGTCACCCCGCCCACCTGGCGTCCCGACCTCACCGACCCCAACGACCTCGCGGAGGAGGTCATCCGGTTCGAGGGCTACGAGAACATCCCCTCGATCCCGCCCCGGGCCCCCGCCGGGCGCGGCCTGACCCGGAGCCAGCGGCTGCGCCGCACCCTCGGCCGGGTCCTGGCCGACACCGGGTACAACGAGGTGCTCAGCTACCCGTTCGTGAGCGAGGCCGACCTCGACGGGCTCCAGCTGGAGGACGACGACGCCCGCAGGACGAGCCTGCGCCTGGCCAACCCGCTCAACGAGCAGGAGCCGCTGCTGCGGACCACACTGCTGCCCGGCCTGTTCAAGGCCCTGGCCCGCAACGTGGGCCGGGGGTTCACCGACGTCGCCCTGTTCGAGATGGGTCTGGTCTACCGCCCCAAGCCGGGCGCCACCCGCGCCCCTCTGCTGCCCGTCGACCGCGGACCCAGCGCCGAGGAGCTCCGCCAGATCGACGCCGCCGTCCCCGACCAGCCGCGCCGTGTCGGCGCCGTGCTGGCCGGGAGCGCCGAGCGCGCGGGCTGGTGGGGTCCGGGCCGCCCGGCCACCTGGGCCGACGCGGTCCAGGCCGCCCGGGAGATCGCCCGGACCGCCGGGGTCGAGCTGGAGGTCGAGGCCGACCGGCACGCGCCCTGGCACCCGGGCCGGTGCGCCGCGCTGTACGTGCGCGTGGACGGTGAGCGCCTGCTCGTCGGCCACGCGGGCGAACTGCACCCGCGCACCGTGAAGGCGTTCGGGCTGCCCGAGCGGACCTGCGCCATGGAGGTCGAGATCGACCGGATCGAGCGCGCGCGGGGCGGCGACACCGCTCCGACGGTCTCCACCTACCCGGTGGCGACGCAGGACGTGGCCCTGGTCGTGGACGAGTCGGTGCCGGTGGGAGCGGTCGGCGACGCACTGGCCGAGGGTGCGGGTGAGCTGCTGGAGAGCGTGCGGCTGTTCGACGTCTACACGGGCGAGCAGGTCGGGGAGGGCCGCAAGTCGGCCGCCTTCACCCTGCGGTTCCGGGCCGGGGACCGGACGCTGACCGCCGAGGAGGCGGGCGCGGCGCGCGACGCGGCCGTCGCGCTGGCGGCCGAGCGCACCGGGGCGACCCTGCGCGGCTGACACACGGCGCACGGACCGAAGCGCAGCGGAGGTCCAGAGAGGTACAGCGAGGGCACCGACGGGGTTCTGGAGGGTCCATAGGTGGGAGCGTGAGGAACGAGCGTTCTCGCCGGAGTGGCCCGAAGGTTCCCGTGCTCAAGGCGCACGGACCGAAGCGCAGCGGAGGTCCAGAGAGGTACAGCGAGGGCACCGACGGGGTTCTGGAGGGTCCATAGGTGGGAGCGTGAGGCACGAGCGTTCACGCCGGAGTGGCCCGAAGGTTCCCGTGCTCAAGGCGCACGGACCGAAGCGCAGCGGAGATCCAGAGAGGTACAGCGAGGGCGCCGACGGGGTTCTGGAGGGTCCGTAGGTGGGAGCGTGAGGCACGAGCGTTCACGCCGGAGTGGCCCGAAGGTTCCCGTGCTCAAGGCGCCCGAGCCCACGGCGGGGCCGGTTCTCCAGGTGTGGGGACCGGCCCCGCCGTCATGTGTGAAGAACATGCTACGGGTGGCCCTCCGACCCCCTCTCAGACGTCAAAGGTCCGATCTATGACCTGGGTTCCCCAACTATTTTTCAGCGCGTTCTTGCTGCGTAGACGGGGTTTTGCGGTGCTTCACGGAGGGTAGTCGGCATGAAGTTTGGGTTTCGGGGCATGAAGGGTCGTTTTGGCTCTTGCTGAGGAGGTGCTCGTGAGCTTAGCCTGCAATCACCTGCTGAGGACTGGGCGCCCGGTGCAGAGGCAGGCAACCTGAGTTTTCCGCTGCGCTGCTGCGCAAGACACGGCTCGGAGGTCGCCATATGACCGAAACGGTTGTCTCGTCCGCGCTCGCTCCCAGGGACCACCGGGAGCCCAACCGCCTGTGGCACACGTTCTGCGATATGAACGCCGTGGCCCGGGGCCCTGAGTTCGTCGTCGCCAGAGGCGAGGGTGTATGGCTGTGGGACGAGTCCGGCGACCGCTACCTGGACGGCACCGCCAGTCTCTGGTACTGCAATGTGGGACACGGTCGCCGGGAGATCGCGGACGCGGTCTACCGCCAGATGACCACCCTTGACGCCTACACCGTCTACGGGGACTTCTCCAACGCCCCGGCCAGGGACCTGAGCGAGCGGCTGGCCTCGCACGCACCGGTCGTCGACCCCCGGGTGATCCTCACCTGCGGGGGAGGGGAGTCCATCGACACCGCAGCCAAGCTGGCGCGGCGGTACTGGAACGTACTGGGCCGTCCCGAGCGCACCCACCTGATCAGCCGCACCGGCGGGTACCACGGGCTGAACGGCTTCGGCACGAGCATCATCGGCATGGAGCGCTTCCGGACCGGCTACGGCAAGCTCGTCGAGGACACCTCCGTCGTCCCGCACGACTCCGCGGCCGCGCTGGAGGCCGAGATCCTACGGGTCGGACCGGAGCGGGTCGCGGCGTACTTCGCCGAACCGGTGATCGGGGCCGGCGGCGTCTTCCTCCCCGAGGACGGCTACTTCACCGAGGTCGCCCGGATCTGCGAGAAGTACGGTGTGCTGTTCATCGTGGACAGTGTCATCTGCGGCTTCGCGCGCATGGGCAACTGGTTCGGCATCGAGCGCTTCGGTGTCAGCCCGGACATGATCGTCTTCGCCAAGGGCGTCTCCAGCGGGTACCTGCCGCTGGGCGGTGTCGTGGTCAGCGGTCGGGTGGCCGACCCGTTCTGGAACCAGGCGGGCAACCCGTTCATGCACGGGACGACCTACGCCGGACACCCGGCGGGCTGCGCCGCGGCGATGGCCAACCTCGACATCCTGGAGCGCGAGGACCTGTTCACGGTGTCGCTGGAGGTCGAGCGCCACCTGGACGCGGCCCTGCGCACGCTGGCCGACCACCCGCTGGTGGCCGAGGTGCGTTCCGGGATGGGCGTCATGGGAGCCGTGGAACTCACCGACGAGGCGCTGGACGACCTGGGGATCACCACGGCGGAGGTGTTCGCCGAGGCGCGCGCCCGCGGCGTCATCCTGCGCCCCGTGCCCCGGGCCATGCTGGTCTCGCCGCCGCTGATCATCACCTGGGAGCAGATCGACCACTTGGTCTCCACACTCGCGGCGGCACTGGACGCCGTCGCCGCCCGCCACGGAGCGGCGGCCGTCAGGTTCTGAGGACGGGTCGGGGCCGGCCATGCCGGGGGCGTGGCCGGACCCGGCCCGAAGAAGAGACAGCGTTCCGCTCCACCGGGGCCCCGAGACGGCAGGGCTCGGGCGCGCCCGTGTGACGGGCTTCTGCGGACCGGCGTCGTCCCCCGCGGGCCCGGCGACCCCCAGGACCGTTCGGACGATCAGCCTGTGCGCTCGGCCCGGAACCGCGGAGGGTGGCGGAGGGAGGCCGACCACCGTTGGAACGATGTGACGTTTGTCCATGGCCCCGCTTCCCCGCCATCGAGTAATGTTTGCTGGGAAGATTCTTCGGATGGGTGAGGTGCCGGGAGGTATCCGCCGGGCGACGGGGGCGGCCATGACCATGCAGCACGACGAGCCAGGAGCGGGCACGGAGGCGGTCGAGCTCAGCGACGACGACCTCATCACGGCCTGGGGCCTGGTCCACGAGGCGATGAGCGCGCTCCAGCCCAAGCTGTTGGGCGGGATCACGCCCGATGGCAGGGATATGGCGGGACCCTGGTTCGAGGTCCTCATCCGCCTGCAGCGCACGCCCGGTCACCGGCTGCCCATGAGTCGGCTCGCCCGCGAGGTCAGTCTGAGCACCGGCGGGTTCACCAAGCTCGCCGACCGCCTCGAACGCGAGGGCTACCTGGAGCGATCCAACTGCGCCGAGGACCGGCGCGTGGTGTACGCGGTCCTGACCGAGCCGGGTCTGGCCTTCATCCGCGAGGTGCGCGCCAAGCACGTCGACCGGTTGCGCGAGCACGTCCAGGGCCCGCTCGGGGTCGAGGGAGTTCGACGGCTCGCCGCCACCGCCCGTACGCTGCGTGACAGTGCGTGCGATTGAGTCCGTCCGCAGTTGGCGACCCTCCGTAGCCGAAATGCCTCTTTCCTCCGCGCGGGCCCCGTCCGAAAGCGTGGACAGGACCACACACACCGCCGTTCCCGTGTAAGTTGGCGGGAGTTCGCGCGTCCCATGCGGGGTGGACCGCGGGGGCACCGAGGTTCCGGGGGGAATGATGAGACTGTTCAGCACTGCCGCGCAGCTGAGGCCGATCCCCCGGTCCACGCGCTTCGCCAACGGCGGTGTCTCCTTCTGGTTCCGCGACATCGGAGCGCCCGAGCGCCGCGACCCCCTCCCGGGCGACGCCGAGTACGACGTGTGCGTGGTCGGAGCCGGTTACTCCGGCCTGTGGACCGCCTACTACCTGAAGAAGGCCCAGCCCGATCTGCGCGTCGCGATCCTCGAACGTGAGTTCGCCGGTTTCGGCGCCTCGGGTCGTAACGGAGGGTGGCTCTCGGCCGAGTTCGCGGGCTCCCGCGAGCGCTACGCCCAGTCACACGGCAAGTCGTCGATGATCGCCCTGCAGCGCGCGATGATGAACACCGTCGACGAGGTCGCGACCGTCGCCCGCGACGAGGGCATCGATGCCGACATCGTGCGGGGCGGCATGCGTCTGGTCGCCACCAACGCGGCCCAGCGCGCTCGCCTGGCCGAGGAGATCGAGTACCTGCAGGAGTGGGGCTACTGGCCCGACGACATCCACCTGCTGGAGCCCGACCACGAACCCCGCCTGTCCGTCGCGGGCGCCGTGGCCGCCGCCTATTCGCCGCACGCCGCTCGCGTGCACCCCGCCAAGCTCGTCACAGGTCTGGCCCGGGTCGTGGAAGGGCTCGGAGTGGACCTCTTCGAGGGCACCGCGGTCCAGGAGATCCGGCCCCGCGAGGGCACCGCTTCCCCCGCGGTCGTCACCGACCACGGCACCGTGCGCGCCGAGCACGTGATCCGCGCGACCGAGGGCTTCACCTCGACCCTGCGCGGCCACAAGCGCGAGGTGCTGCCGATGAACTCCTCCATGATCGCCACCGAGCCGCTCTCCGACGACCTCTGGGAGAAGATCGGCTGGGAGGGCCGCGAGGTCCTGGGCGACTCCGCGCACTCCTACGTCTACGCCCAGCGCACCGCCGACGGCCGCATCGCCATCGGCGGGCGCGGTGTGCCCTACCGCTTCGGCTCGGCCCAGGACGACGACGGCGCCACCCAGCCCCAGGCGATCGTGGAGCTGTGGCAGGCCCTCGTCCGGCTGTTCCCCGACGCCTCGGAGGTCCCGGTCGAACACGCCTGGTCCGGTGTCCTGGGGGTGCCGCGCGACTGGTGCCCCAGCGTGCACCTGGACGCCGGATCCGGTGTGGGCTGGGCCGGCGGCTACGTCGGCAGCGGCGTGGCCACGAGCAACCTGGCCGGGCGCACCCTGTGCGACCTGGTGCTGGGACGTGAGACCGAACTGACCCGCCTGCCCTGGGTGGGCCACCAGGCCCGCGGCTGGGAGCCCGAGCCCCTGCGCTGGGTGGGCACCCAGATGATCTACGGCCTGTACCGCACCGCCGACCGCCGCGAGTCCAAGACGTCGGAGGACAAGGCCCACACCTCCCGCTTCGCCGGTCTGGCCACGCGCATCGCGGGCCGCTGACCGCACCCCCACACATCCCGCCTCGGCGGGGTGCACGCCATCCTGGTTGCATAAACTTGCAGAGGCATGCATGATAGTCCAGTCAGGATTCAGGAGGGGGAGCGGCACCATGGGATACAGCGCGGCGATCGCCGGAGCAAGCGGCTACGCGGGAGGCGAGCTGCTCCGTCTGCTGCTCGGCCACCCCGAGATCGAGATCGGCACCCTCACCGCCGGAAGCAACGCCGGCACCCCGCTGATCCAGCACCAGCCGCACCTGCTGCCGCTCGCCGACCGCGTCCTGGCCCCCACCACCGTCGAGGAACTGCGCGGCCACGACGTCGTCTACCTCGCCCTCCCGCACGGCCAGTCCGCCGACATCGCCCAGCAGCTCGGCGACGACGTCCTCGTCGTGGACTGCGGAGCCGACTTCCGGCTCAACGACGCCTCCGCCTGGGAACGGTTCTACGGTACGCCCCACGCCGGCACCTGGCCCTATGGTCTGCCCGAACTCCCCGGCCAGCGCGACCGACTCGCCGGGGCCCGACGCGTCGCCGTCCCCGGCTGCCACGTCACCGTCGCCACCCTCGCGCTCTTCCCCGGCCTGGCCGAGCAGCTCGTCGAGCCGGACCTGACCGTCGTCGCCGTCACCGGCACCTCCGGCGCGGGCAAGGCACCCAAGCCCAACCTCATCGGCAGCGAGATCATGGGTGCCCTGAGCCCCTACGGCGTCGGCGGCACCCACCGGCACAACCCCGAGATCGTGCAGAACCTCACCTCCGTCACAGGCGAGCCGGTCAAGCTGTCCTTCACCCCGGTCCTGGCGCCCCTGCCGCGCGGCATCCTCGCCACCTGCACCGCCCCCCTCAAACCCGGCGTCACCGCCGCCCAGGTCCGCGCCGCCTACGAGACCACCTACGCCGACGAGACCTTCACCCGCCTGCTGCCCGAGGGCACCTGGCCCAGCACCGCCATGACGCTGGCCGCCAACACCACCCTCCTCCAGGTCACCGTGGACGCCGACGCCGGACGCATGGTCGTCGTCGCCGCCCTGGACAACCTCACCAAGGGCACCGCCGGCGGCGCCGTGCAGAGCACCAACATCGCCCTCGGCCTGCCCGAGGAGACCGGCCTCCCGCTCGCCGCCGTCGCCCCCTGATCCCCGGACCACGGCGCTCCCGCGAACGGTTCCACCCAGCCGTGACCCCTGGGGAACAGAGGCATGTGGTTCCCCTCTCCGGCACCGCAGGGGGTCTGTCCGGCCCCACCGGCTTCGCCCTCCGCCACCACAGGGGGGTCGACGCCGCACAAGACGGCACGGCTGAACCCGAGGGGGGTAAGGGTGGCCGTCCAACCCACCCCGACCACAGGGGGGTTGGTCGGGCCAGAGCAGGAAGGACTGCGCCGCAGGCGTCCGTTGAGGGTGGTGGCGGGCGACGGCGCGGGCACGAGCGGAGGCCCAAAGAAAGCACAGGTGTGAGGGGCGCGCCGGTGCCTGCAGAAGCGACGACGAAGGCCCCGGCGTGAAGCGCCCCGAACACAGAAAGGCATCACCGTGAGTGTCACCGCTCCCCGCGGCTTCAGAGCCGCGGGCGTCGCCGCGGGTACCAGGGACGGCCGGGCCCGGGACGTCGCCGTCGTCATCAACGACGGACCCTCCCGGGCCGCCGCCGCGGTGTTCACCCCCGACGACTCCGCCGCCCCGGTCCTGTGGTCGCGCCAGGTCGCCTCGGGTCACCGCGTGCGCGCCGCCGTCCTGGCCTCCGGCGGAGCCAACGCCGGCGCCGGCCCGCTCGGCTTCCAGGACGTCCACGCCCAAGCCGAGCACGCGGCCGGCGAGCTCGACGACTCCGCCGCGGAGATCGTCGTGTGCGCCTGCGGAGACCCCGGGACGCGCCCACCCCTGGACTCCCTGCGCCGGGGCACGGCCGAGGCCGTCGCCGAGGCCTCCCGGGGCGGGGGACTGGCCGCCGCCGACGCCCTGCGCACCACCGACACCGTCGCCAAGATCGTCTTCCGGCGCGGCGACGGCTACACGATCGGGGCCATGGCCAAGGGCCCCGACCCCTCGGTCTCCAGCGTCCTGGCCGTCCTGACCACCGACGCCGACCTCACCGGGCCGCAGTGCGAGCGCCTGCTGGCTCCGGCCGTCGCCAAGGCCTTCGCGCCGCTGGGCGCCACCAACGACACGGTGCTGCTCATGGCCAGCGGAGCCGCCGGCACGGTCCCCGACGAGGAGGGGTTCGCCGCACTGCTGACCGACGTGTGCGCCGACCTGGCGGCCCAGATCGCCGCCGACCCCTCGACCCCAGCACACTCCCATGACCCCGCGGAAGGCCCATGATCGCGCGCTCCGACACACCCTCAGAAGACCAGGCCCAGGCCATCGACAAGGCCGCCAACCTCATCGAGGCGCTGCCCTGGCTGTCCCGCTTCCACGGCCGCACCGTCGTGGTCAAGTACGGCGGCAATGCCATGATCAGCGAGGAGCTGCGGGTCCGCTTCGCCGAGTCCATCGTCTTCTTGCACTACGCGGGCCTGCGCCCCGTCGTCGTGCACGGCGGCGGCCCCCAGATCAGCGCCCAGCTCGACCGCGCCGGAGTGGAGTCCACCTTCACCGCCGGTCTGCGGGTGACCACCGACGAGGCCATGGACATCGTCCGTATGGTCCTGACGGGGCAGGTCAACCGGGAGATCGTCGGCCTGGTCAACCAGCACGGGCCGTTCGCGGTCGGCATGTCCGGCGAGGACGCCAACCTCCTGTACGCCGAGCGCAAGTCCGTCACCGTCGACGGTGAGGACCTGGACATCGGACGCGTCGGCGAGGTCACCGAGGTCAGCCCCGGCGCCGTCGCCGCGCTCATCGCCGACGGCCGCATCCCCGTCGTCTCCAGCGTCGCCCGCGCCGACGACGGCGGCGTGTACAACGTCAACGCCGACACCGCGGCCGCCGCGCTGGCCGTCGCCCTGGGCGCCAGCAAGCTCATCATGCTCACCGACGTCGAGGGCCTGTTCGCCGACTACCCGGCCAACACCGAGCTCATCAGCCGCCTCAACGTCGAGGAGCTGCGCGGCCTGCTGCCCTCGCTCTCGGCGGGCATGGTGCCCAAGATGGAGGCCTGTCTGGCCGCCGTCGAGGGCGGGGTTCCCCAGGCCCACATCATCGACGGCCGCGTGCCGCACTCCCTGCTCCTGGAGGTCTTCACCGACCGCGGCGTCGGCACCATGGTCGCCGACGAGGAACTGGAGGCGGCCCTGCTCGCCGGCAACGGCCACTACCCGCGCCCCTGGCGCGCCACCGACCACCGCACCGACACACCCACCGGAGGCTCCCAGTGACCAGTAGCGACCTGCGCGAGCGCTTCGCCGCCGCGCTCATGCCCAACTACGGCGTCCCGCCCGTGGCCCTGACCCTGGGCCGCGGCTGCGAGGTCTACGACGCCGACGGCCGCCAGTACCTCGACCTCATCGCCGGGATCGCCGTGTCCAGCCTCGGACACGGACACCCCGCGCTGGTCAAGGCGATCGCCCACCAGGCCGCCACCCTGGCCCACACCAGCAACCTCTTCGTGCACGAGCGCGAGATCCAGCTCGCCGAACGCCTGATCGGCCTCCTGGGCGGCGACGCCAAGGTGTTCTTCGGCAACTCCGGCACCGAGGCCAACGAGGCCGCCCTCAAACTGGTCAAGCGCGCCGCCGGGCCCGGTCGGCACTACTTCGTCGCCGCCACCCACGGCTTCCACGGCCGCACCTCCGGCGCCCTCGCCCTGACCGGCAAGGACGCCATCCGCGAGCCCTTCGGGCCCTTCGGGATGGACGTGCGCTTCGTCCCCCATGGAGACGCGGACGCCCTCGCCGAGGCCGTCGACGAGCACTGCGTCGCCGTGTTCACCGAGCCCGTCCAGGGTGAGGCCGGCGTCGTGACCGCTGACGACGGCTACCTCGCGCAGGTCCGCCGGATCTGCGACGAGGCCGACGCCGCCTTCGTTCTGGACGAGATCCAGAGCGGCATCGGCCGCACCGGCCACTGGTTCGCCCACCAGACCGAGGGTGTGCGTCCCGACGTCCTCACCCTCGCCAAGGGCCTCGGCGGCGGTCTGCCCATCGGCGCCACCGTCGGGTTCGGGCGCTACGCCGACGCCTTCCACAAGGGCGACCACGGCTCCACGTTCGGCGGCAACCCGGTCGCCTGCGCCGCCGCACTGGCCGTCATCGACACCATCGAGGAGGAGGGCCTGCTCGCCCACACCTCCGTCATGGGCGACCTGCTCGCCGAACAGATCGAGGGCATCGACCACTCCCTCCTGGCGGGCCAGCGCGGCGTCGGCCTGTGGCGCGCCCTGGTCCTGACCGGGCCCCACGCCGCGCACGTCCAGGAGCAGGCCGCCGTCCGCGGCTTCCTCGTCAACGCGGTGGCCCCCGACGCCGTCCGGCTCGCTCCGCCCCTGGTCATCACACCCGAGCAGATCGGTGTGTTCATCGAAGCCCTGCCGACCATCCTGGACGCCGCGGAGGCCGCCGCGAGCAAGGAGAGCACGTCATGACCCGGCACTGCCTGCGCGACGACGACCTCACCCCCGCCGAACAGGCCAGGGTGCTCGACCTCGCGGACGCCATGAAGAAGGACCCCTTCGGCCGGCGGCCCCTGGCCGGGCCCCGCACCGTCGCCCTGATCTTCGACAAGCCCTCCACCCGCACCCGCCTGTCCTTCAGCGTGGGCGTGACCGACCTCGGCGGCGCCCCCCTGGTCCTGGACTCCTCCAGCACCCAGATGGGCCGGGGCGAACCCCTGGCCGACACCGCCCGAGTCCTGGAGCGCCAGGTCGCCGCCGTGGTCTGGCGCACCTTCGCCCAGAGCGACATCCGGACCCTGGCCGACCACATCTCCGTGCCCGTGGTCAACTCGCTCACCGACGCCTTCCACCCCTGCCAGATCCTCGCCGACCTGCAGACGGTCCGCGAACACAAGGGCGCACTGGCCGGGCTCACGCTCGCCTACCTCGGCGACGGCGCCAACAACATGGCCCACTCCTACCTGCTCGGCGGCGCCACCGCCGGACTGCACGTGCGCGTCGGCGCGCCCGAGGGCTACCATCCCGACCCCGACGTGCTCGCCCGCGCGGCCGCGATCGCCGAGCGGACCGGTGGTTCGGTCGGCGTCACCACCGACCCCCGCGAGGCCGCCGACGGCGCGGACGTCCTGGCCACCGACACCTGGGTCTCGATGGGCCAGGAGGACGAGGCGGCGGACCGCGAGGCGCCCTTCCGCCCCTACATCATCGACGAGGCGCTCCTGGGCGCCGCCCGCACCGAGGCGATCGTCCTGCACTGCCTGCCCGCCTACCGCGGCAAGGAGATCAGCGCCGGCGTCATCGACGGCCCCCGGAGCGTGGTCTGGGACGAGGCGGAGAACCGCCGCCACGCGCAGAAGGCCCTGCTCGCCTTCCTGCTCGAGACCAGTGACGACCCCGGGGCAGGGCGACGATGATGAGTGAGAGCGGTGGAACGGCGCCGATGACCAAGGCGGCCAGACACGCCAGGATCAGCGACGTCCTCACCCGCGAGGACGTGCGGTCCCAGGGCGAGCTGGCCAAGCGCCTGGCCGAGGCCGGCGTCCAGGTCACCCAGGCCACCCTGTCCCGGGACCTGGACGAACTCGGCGCGGTCAAGCTCCGGACCGCCGAGGGCCACCTGGCCTACGTCCTGCCGGGGGAGGGCGGTGAACGGCTGCAGCGCACCCGCCCCGACAGCCTGGACCTGGAACAGGTCTCCGGGGCGCGACTCACCCGGCTGGCCGAGGATCTGCTGGTCTCGGCCGAGGCCTCCGCCAATATGGTCATCGTCCGCACCCCGCCCGGTGCGGCCCAGTACCTGGCCTCGGCCATCGACCACACCGACTTCCACGCCATCCTGGGCACCATCGCGGGCGACGACACCATCATGGTGATCGCCCGCGATCCCCAGGGCGGCGACGAGCTGGCCGCCGCGCTGCTGCGCCTGGCCGACCGCAGGCCGTAGGGGAGCGCGCGCCGCCGCGGGGCGGCCGGCACCACGCCCACACGTACAGCCCAGGGGGAACACCATGTCCGAGCGCGTCGTACTCGCCTACTCCGGAGGGCTCGACACCTCCGTCGCCATCGGCTGGATCGCGGAGGAGACCGGGGCCGAGGTCGTCGCCGTGGCCATCGACTGCGGGCAGGGCGGGGAGGACCTCGACGCCGTCCGCCGCCGCGCACTGGACTGCGGGGCCGTGGAGGCCGTCGTCGCCGACGCCCGTGACGAGTTCGCCGCCGAGTACTGCGTCCCCGCCATCCAGGCCAACGCCCTCTACATGGACCGCTACCCCCTGGTCTCGGCGCTCTCGCGTCCGCTCATCGTCAAGCATCTGGCCGACGCCGCCCGCTACCACGGCGCCACGCACGTCGCCCACGGCTGCACGGGCAAGGGCAACGACCAGGTCCGCTTCGAGGCCGGGCTCGCCGCCCTCTTCCCCGAGCTCAGGGTCCTGGCCCCGGTCCGCGACTCCGGCATGACCCGGGACAGGGCCATCGCCTTCGCCGAGGACAAGGGCCTGCCCATCGACGTCAGCAAGAAGTCGCCCTACTCCATCGACCAGAACCTCTTCGGGCGCGCCGTCGAGACGGGGTTCCTGGAGGACATCTGGAACGGCCCCATCGAGGACGTCTACGACTACACCCGGGACCCGGCCGACTCACGCGAGCCCGACGAACTCGTCATCACCTTCGCCGACGGCGTGCCCACCGGCATCGACGGCCGTGAACTCACCCCGCTGCAGCTCATCGAGGAGATGAACCGCCGCGCCGGCGCCCAGGGCGTGGGCCGCATCGACATGGTCGAGGACCGCCTGGTCGGCATCAAGAGCCGTGAGGTCTACGAGGCGCCCGGCGCCATCGCCCTCATCACCGCCCACCAGGAACTGGAGAACGTCACCGTCGAGCGCGAGCTGGCCCGCTTCAAGCGCGGCGTCGACCAGCGCTGGGGCGAACTCGTCTACGACGGCCTGTGGTTCTCCCCGCTCAAGGACGCGCTCCAGGGCTTCGTCACCGAGGCCAACCGGCACGTGAGCGGCGACATCCGCATGGTCCTGCACGGCGGCCGCGCCGTCGTCACCGGCCGCCGCAGCGAGAGCGCGCTCTACGACTTCGACCTGGCCACCTACGACACCGGCGACACCTACGACCAGAGCGCCGCCCGCGGGTTCATCGACGTGTTCGCCATGCCGGGCAGGATCGCCGGCCGACGCGATCGGCGCACCGCCAGGTAGCGGCGCCACCGCGCCCCGGGTGGCGCGGCCCGACCGCGCCACCCGCCACCCCCCTCGTCCACCATCCCGCTGCACCGAAGGAGAACCACCATGGCCGACCGGCCCGGCAACGACCAGCCAGGCGAGGGCCGGCCCCAGGCCCTGCGCCTGTGGGGCGGCCGCTTCGAGGGCGGCCCCGACCAGGCGCTGGCCCGACTCTCGCTGAGCACGCACTTCGACTGGCGGCTCGCCCGGCACGACATCGCCGGCTCGCGCGCCCACGCCAGGGCCCTGCACCGGGCGGGGCTGCTCACCGCCGACGAGCTCGACGGCATGATCGAGGGCCTGGACCGCCTGGAGGCCGACGTCGCCTCGGGAGCCTTCACCCCCGTCCTGGAGGACGAGGACGTGCACACCGCGCTGGAGCGCGGCTTCATCGAGCGCGTCGGTGCCGACCTGGGCGGGCGCCTGCGCGCCGGGCGCTCGCGCAACGACCAGATCGCCACCCTGGTGCGGATGTACCTGCGAGAGGAGGCCCGCGCCATCGCCGACCAGCTCCTGGACCTGGTCGGCGCGCTCGCCGACCAGGCCGCGGCGCACCCCGGGGCCGCCATGCCCGGCCGCACCCACCTCCAGCACGCCCAGCCGGTGCTGCTCGCGCACCAGCTCATGGCGCACGCCTGGCCGATCATGCGCGACGTCGAGCGCCTGCTCGACTGGGACCGGCGGGCCGCGGTGTCCGCCTACGGTTCGGGCGCGCTGGCCGGGTCCTCGCTGGGCCTGGACCCGCGCGCGGTCGCCGCCGAGCTCGGCTTCCCCGAGTCGGTCGACAACTCCATCGACGGCACCGCGGCCCGCGACGTCGTCGCCGAGTTCTCGTTCGTCACCGCGATGATCGGAGTCGACCTGTCCCGGCTGTCGGAGGAGGTCATCCTCTGGGCGACCAAGGAGTTCTCCTTCGTCACCCTCGACGACGCCTTCTCGACGGGCTCGTCGATCATGCCCCAGAAGAAGAACCCCGACGTCGCCGAACTCGCGCGCGGCAAGGCGGGCCGCCTGATCGGCGACCTCACCGGCCTTCTGAGCACACTCAAGGGACTCCCGCTCGCCTACAACCGCGACCTGCAGGAGGACAAGGAACCGGTGTTCGACGCCGTCGACACCCTCCACCTGCTGCTGCCCGCGATGACTGGGATGGTCGCGACCCTGACCTTCCACACCGACCGCATGGCCGAACTGGCGCCGCAGGGCTTCTCCCTGGCCACCGACATCGCCGAATGGCTGGTCCGCGAGCGCGTGCCCTTCCGGGACGCGCACGAGATCGCCGGCACGTGCGTGCGGGTGTGCGAGGAGCGAGGCATCGACCTGCCCGACCTGACCGACGAGGACTTCGCGGCCATCTCCCCGCACCTGACCCCGGCCGTGCGCGAGGTCCTCACCGTCGAGGGCTCCCTGGCCTCCCGGTCCGGCCGGGGCGGCACCGCGCCGGTCCGCGTGGCCGAACAGCTGGAACGGCTGCGCGCGGGTGCCGCCGAGTACCGCAAGGCGTTCGGATAACACGGGAGCACGTGTCCGGTGGATGCCGCGCCCCGGCGCGGGCGTCCGCACGCCTCAGCCCGGCTCGTGACCGGACCGCCGCACAGGCGCGCACCCACCTCGGGTGCGCGCCTGTGGTGTTCGCGCCCCTCGTGTGCGGAAGGCCCCCGAACGCGTGCCCCGCGCCTGCCCCTACGTGCATGTCGGGCATGTCCACGGCGGGCGCGCCCTCATTTCGCCAATCCCCCCGCGCCCGTGCTGGGAGTGCGATAGCGTCCAGAAACTGCGGGCACTACGCGGCCTCTCCTGTAACGGGATCCCGGTTCTGAAGGGCCGGGCCTTCAGCCCATGTGTCCGGGGACGCCGTTACCAGATCCAGTCATCATCTGGAAGGAGGTGACCTTGATGGCTACGTTGCGTACAGGACCGAAGACCCAGCGGGCCGGGCTTCCTCAGCGGCCTGCTCTGGAATCCGCGTCGTCGGACCACCCCCAGCGGAAGCGGAAGGGCTCCCACACCGGACGGGTGCTCGTCAGGGCCGGGGGCGGTGCCGACACCACCGCCGACGCCGGGCGGGCCGGGATCGGCCACGGGCGCGGTCGCCTGCTCCAGCGCCCGGACGGTTACGCGTACACCACGGGGAAGGAGACGGGCGTTTCCGCTCCGGTCTGACGGCCGGGGTTCGCACGCCCAACGAACTGATGAGGCAGCCGGCGGGAAACCGCGGCATCAGGGCCCAGCTCAACCGGATCGTGCTGATCCCCAGCATCACCTTCCTGGTGCTGTTCGTCGTCATCAGCGCGGCCACGCTGGCCCAGGCCGTCTCACTGCGCGCCGCCCTGAGCGAGGGCCGGGCGGGGATCGAGCTCGCCGAGCTGCTGACGCTGCTCCAGGAGGAGCGCCGGGTCGGCGTCGCGTACCTGGCGGCCCCCTCCGGCGACCGTCGCGACGCGCTGGCCGAGGCGGGCAGGAGTACCGACCTCGCCGTCGCCGACCTGCGGTCACTGGCCGACGACCTCGGTGACCAGGACGATCCCGCCACCGCCCCGCTGGCCGAGGACTTCCTCGACTCCCTCAGGGCCGCCGAGGAACTGCGCGCCGACAACCTCACCGCCCCCGGGGACGCCGAGGCCACCCTGCTGGCCTACACCACCGCGATCCACCAGGGCATCCGCCTGTACGCCGGGACGGCGCGCGCCCTCGACGACGGGACCGCCTCCGCCGAGGCCTCCGCCACCACCGACCTGATGTGGGCGCAGGAGAGCTTCAGCCACGCCGACGCCGTCGTCGCCTCCGTCCTGGCCCGGAACTCGCTCACCCGCGCCGACCAGACCGAGATCGCCGCGCTGACCGCCGACGCCCGCCACCGCGTCGAGACCGTCCACACCAGCGACGCGGCGCCGGCCGCCGAGGTCGAACCGGTCGGTCCGGCGGGCGAGCCCGACACCGGAGCGACGGAGGCGACCGCGGAGGTCCCCACACCCGTCACCCTCGCCGCCGGAGAACCCTGGCAGGACGCCCTGGCCATGGCCGCCACCCTGGCCCGCCACGAGGCCGAAGTGGCCGTGGACCCGGTCACCGGTGAACTGGAGCGCGGCTCCGCGCCGCCCGGCGGGCTCGCCGGCTGGCGCGAGGCGGCCGACGCCGTCAACTCCGACCTGAGCGCCATCACCGCCGACCGGGCCGCCTCCGTCGTGGACGCCACCGACTCCGCCAGCACCTGGATGTTCTCGCTCGCGCTCGGCGGCGGCATCACCTCGCTCTTCGCGGGCACCGTCGCCTACGGCGTGGCCGCGCACTCGGTCGGTCGGCTCACCTACCGGTTGGCGCGGCTGCGCGCCGACACCCTGGGCACCGCCCGCACCGACCTGCCGCGCATCGTGCGCAGGCTGGAGGCGGGGGAGAGCGTCGACCTCGACACCGAGATGAAGCAGCTCGACCACGGCGACGACGAGGTCGGCCAGGTCGCCGACGCCTTCAACATCGCCCAGCGCACCGCCGTCGGCGCCGCCGTCAAGCAGGCCGACATCCGTGCGGGTGTCAGCCGCGTCTTCCTCGGCATCGCGCACCGCAACCAGTCGCTCGTGCAACGGCAGATCCAGCTCCTGGACCGCATCGAGCGCGAGGAGGACGACCCCGACCTGTTGGAGAGCCTCTTCCAGCTCGACCACCTGGCCACCCGCGGGCGCCGCCACGCCGAGAACCTCATCATCCTCGGCGGCGCCCAGCCGGGCCGCCGCTGGCGCCACCCCATCCCATTCGTCGACATCCTGCGCGGCGCCATCTCCGAGACCGAGGAGTACGCCCGCGTCCGGCTGGTGTCGGTTCCCGACCTGTCCCTGTCCGGAGCCGTCGTCGCCGACGTCATCCACATGATCGCCGAGCTGGTCGAGAACGCCACCGCCTACTCGCCGCCGCACACCGAGGTCACCATCGTCACCGAGACGGTGCCCAAGGGCATGGCCGTCGAGATCGAGGACCGCGGCCTGGGCATGGCCGAGGACGCCCTGGCCAGGGCCAACACCACGCTCAGCGAGGCGCCCGAGTTCGACGTCATGGTGCCGGGCACCGACGCCCAGCTCGGCCTGTTCGTCGTCGCCCGCCTCGCCGCCAAGCACGACATCCAGGTGCAGCTGCGCCCCTCTCCCTACGGAGGCACCCGCGCCGCCGTGCTCATCCCCTCCGCGCTGATCGCCGCCCAGCCCGGGCCCGGAACCGAGCGCCCCCGGATCGCGGCGCTGGCACGCCAGGAACTGCTGGAACAGCGGGACTCCCGTGAGGCGTCCCCCGGGCGCCGGGCCCGGGACGTGCTCTCCCCCGAGGACACCCCGCGCGGTTCGCGCGCCCTGCTGCGCCCGGTGCCCGCGCCGGGTGGGGACGGGCCCGCGGCGGAGCGCCGCACCGGCCCCCTGCTGCGCCAGGTCCCCGACCTGACCACCGACACGGGCGCCGGCCCCCGCCCACTCGGCGCCACCGAGGACACCCCAGCCCCCGCCGACACCCCCATGACCTCGCGGGAGACCCCCGACCACACGCTTCCCGGCAGGGTCGGGGCGCGACCGGACCGCCCCGGGCTGCCGCGCCGCAGACGCCAGGCGAGCCTCGCGCCCCAGCTCAAGCACGACGCCGCGTGGGCACCGGCCGACCCGGACCCACACGAGCGGACGGCCGCCACCGAGCGGAGCCCCGAGGACGCGCGCCGCATGATGGACGCGTTCAGCGCGGGCACCAGGAGGGGGCGTGCCGCGGACGCCGAGGAGACCGGACGGGAGCACAGCAGTGACCAGGTCGGTGTCAGCACCGACGACCGCAGGGGAGAGAGCGACTGAGATGGTGGGAATGAGCGGGGCCGCGGACAACCTTGACTGGCTCCTGGACGACCTGGTGGACCGGGTCGTCGGAGCCGCACACGCGATCGTCCTGTCGTCGGACGGCCTGCTCCTGGGCGGTTCGCGAGGACTTTCCTCCCAGGACGCCGAGCACCTGTCGGCGGTGGCGTCGGCCTTCCAGAGCCTGGCCCGGGGGACCGGCCGCCACTTCGGCGGAGGCGAGGTCCGCCAGACCGTGGTGGAGATGGAGCACTCCTATCTCTTCGTCACCGCCGCGGGTACGGGGGCCTGCCTGGCGGTGCTGGCGACCGAGGACGCCGACGTGGGCCTGGTCGCCTACGAGATGAACCTGCGCGTCAAGCGCGTGGGTCAGTTCCTCACGGCCGCACCACGCCGCTCCGGCCACCTCACCGCCATGGGCGGGGCGGGGTCGTGAACCCCTGGGAACGGCCGGGAACCGCCTGGGCCGGAGCGGTGGAGGCGGCGGGAGGAGCGGCGCGCGGGCGCCCCGCGTCCTTCCGGCGCCGCGGCGGGGGCCATCCCACGTCCGAGGGACCCGCCGCGGGCGTGGCGCCGGGGGACGCGCCCTCCGAGCCCCTCGTGCGTCCCTACACCCTGACCCGGGGGCGGACGCGGCCCCGATCCGCGGGCCCGTCCCTGGACATGATCACGATCGTGGTGGCCGCCAAGGACCGGCAGGAGCACCACCTGGAACCCGAGTACAAGGAGATCCTGCGGCTGTGCCACAGGCCGATCTCCGTCGCGGAGGTCTCCGCACGACTCGACATGCCCCTGACGGTCGTCAAAGTGCTCCTGGGCGACCTCGTCGCCGAGGGCGACGTACGCACGCGGGCGGCCGTGCCCGTGACCCGACTCCCCGAGAAGAAAGTACTTCAGGCGGTACTCGATGGCATCCGCAGACTCTGAGACCGGCCCGGGAACGCAGGAGGCGATCCCCCAGGCCGTCAAGATCATCGTCGCCGGGGGATTCGGCGCCGGCAAGACCACCCTCGTGGCCTCGGTCAGCGAGATCACCCCGCTGAGCACCGAGGAGGTGATGACCGAGGCCAGCTACGGGGTGGACGACCTGGGCGGGGTGGAGAGCAAGCGCACCACCACCGTCGCGCTCGACTTCGGGCGCATCACGATCAACGACGACATCGTCCTCTACCTCTTCGGCACACCGGGGCAGGACCGCTTCTGGTTCATGTGGGACGAACTCGCCTCGGGCGCTCTCGGCGCCGTCGTGCTGGCCGACACCCGCCGGTTGGACACGTGCTTCCACGCGGTGGACTTCTTCGAACGCCAGGGGCTGCCGTTCGTCGTCGCGGTCAACCGGTTCGTCGGCTCGGAGCCCTACGAGGCGGCCGAAGTGCGCGAGGCGCTCGACATCCCCGCCGCGGTCCCGGTCGTGATGGCCGACGCCCGCGACCGCGACTCGTGCCGGGACGTGCTGGTCGAACTGGTCACCCACGTGATCCGCAGCCGGAGTCCCGCCATGACGGGGTGACCCGTCCGGGCGGTGCCCCGCCGCCGCACCGGGGCCGTACCCGGGTATACGTTCGGGGGATGCGCCCGGAAATGTGGTGTTGAACGCTACAATGTCGCGGCAGTGAACAAAGCTGTGAACTGGGCACCCCATCCGCCTCTCATCTGAATCCTGGTATGCGAAACTCTGATCGACTTCCTCCACGTGAACTGCCCAAGCGGCGTTCGGGCCGACACCGCAACCCTCTGTCCTTCGACAACTGGTTCGGGACGCCCGCACTGATCATGGCGGTCCCGGGCACGGCCGAACAGGCCAGGGACGCCGACGGTGGGTCGATCGGTGAGCGCATGGCCGACCTGGTGCGGGCCTACCGTCCCGAGGTCACCATCCGCCACGGCCACATCGAGGGTGACGAGCAGACCCTGGACGAGGCCCTGACCGGGCTGGAGCGGTCCGACGACCGTCCCCTGGCCGGAGTGGTCGTCCCCCTGGTCACCGCACCGCACGCCGCGATGTCCGCCGCCATCGAGTCGGCCGTCTCCCGGGCCGGCGCCGACGTGCGCGTCACCGAGGGCCTGGGACCGCACCCGATGCTCGCCGAGGTCCTGCACCTGCGCCTGGCCGAGGCCGGGTTCGTCCGTGCCGACCGCATGCGCCTGATCAGTGTGGTGGCGCGCAACAACACGATGGCGGACGGCGTCGTCGTGGGCGCGGTCGGCGGTGAGGCCGCCGCCGGCGCCGCCGGTGTGTCCGCCGTGCTGCTGGCCGCCCGCCTCGGTCTGACCGTGCTGCCCGCCGACCTGGAGACACCGGCCGCCGTCGAGCAGGTCCTGGGCCAGCTGCGGCAGGGCGGCTGCCAGCGGCCGGTCATCGCGCCCAGTGCGCTGGGCCCGGAGCTGCGCACCGCCGAGCTGGAGGACCTGGCCGCACGGTTCGGCGCCCGCCTCGGCGCCCCGCTGGGCGCCGACAGCCTGCTGGGCAAGATCGCCGCCCTGCGCTACGCCGAGGTCCTGAACTCGCTCGGCGTGGAACAGCCGCCGACCGCCGAGGAGCTTCCGGCGCCCGTCGGCTCCCGGCACCGGCCGGAGTCCTGAGAACGCGACACGCCGACTCCCCCCGTCACCGAGGGCCGCCCGTTCCACGGGCGGCCCTTCGTGCTGTGGCCGGTACGACCTGCGCGTTCGACGCGGTGTGATGTCGCTTAGCACACGGTGCGTCAGCGTCGTCTCCAACGACGCATAACTACTTGTGATCGTTCGACAGCGTACGGCAATGTTTTTTCGATAGCCTCGACACGACCACGAGCCTCCGGGCCTCCTCCGAGGACGCGCCCGGTACCCGCTCAGGCTGGAGGGGACCATGCGCACCAACCGCGACAACGCGTCCACGATCCGCGGTCAGCTCACCCGTATCGTGCTGATTCCGAGCCTGTGCTTCCTCGCGCTCTGGCTCGTCGTGGCGTCCGTCGGCACCGTGCGGGCGGTCCAACTCATGGGCGACGTCGGGCGCGCCGCCGAGGGCACGGAGATCTTCTCCCGAGCCGCGACCGAACTGCGCGACGAACGCCGCGACACCCTGGTCCACATGGGCCGGAGCGAGAAGGAGGACACCGGCGAGCAGATCGGGCCGGCCCTGCGGGAGCAGCGCGAGAGCACCGACGCGGCGCTGGCCGACGCCGTGTCCCTGGCCGCACGGCTGCGCGGCGCCCAGGACGACGAGGTCGACCGCAGCGCGGCCGTCGTCGCCGCCGCGCCCGACGCCCTGGCCGAGACGCGGGACCTGGTCGACGACCTCGCCGTCGACCGCGCGGAGGCGCTCCTGCGCTACGGGGACCTGATCGGCGGCACCCGCTCGGCCATCACCGCCCTCGTCCACACCACCGACGGGGGAGAGAACCTCACCGACGCGGTCCTGACCCGCGAACTCATGGGCGCCCACGCCGACTACGCCACGGCCGACGCGCTGCTGGCCGGGGTCATCGCCAGCGGGGAGATGAGCTACGAGGAGACCGCGCACTTCACCTACCTCACCGCCTCCTACCGTTCCACGCTCTCCACGGTCGCCCCGACCCTGCACCCCTCGCTCCGACAGCGCTACGAGGCGCTGACCGGCCGGGAGAACTGGTCACGGGCCGAGGAGCTCAGCCGCCAGGTCGTCACCCGTCCCCCCATCGTCGAGCGCGACCCCGAGGAGGGCCCGCCGCCCGTCGGGGAACCCGACGCCGAGTGGAACACCGAGGTCGGCGTGGGCGCCGCCGCGTGGTACGGGTCCTCGGCCTCCTCGGTGCGGAGTCTGGACACGCTCGCCCAGGCCCAGGCCGAGCGCACGGTCGACCTGGCCTGGAGCGCCGCACTGCTGCGCGTGGCCCTCGGCGTGGCCGCCGCGGTGGCCACGCTCGCCGGCGGGGTGGCCGCCATCGCCGTGGTCGGCCGGTCCTCGCGCCGGCTGACCGACCGCCTCGTACGGCTGCGCTCGCAGATCCTGGACCGCGACGACGACCTGCCCGACATCGTCGACCGCGCCCAGCGGGGACAGAAGGTCGACGTCCAGGAGGAGCTGCCCCCGCTCGACGACATCGGCAGGGACGAGATCGGGCAGGTCGCGGAGGCGTTCGACTCCGCCCAGCTGACCGCCGTCGAGGCGGCCGTGCGCCAGGCGGAGATCCGCCGCGGCGCCAACCGCGCCTACCTGGGCATCGCCTTCCGCAACCAGAACCTGGTCCAGCGACAGCTGCGCCTGCTCGACGAGATCGAGTACAACGAACAGGACCCCGAGGCGCTGCGCCGACTCTTCCGCCTCGATCACCTGGCCACCCGGGCGCGGCGCTACGCCGACAACCTCATCATCCTGGGCGGTGGCCAGTCCGTGCGCCGGTGGCGCCAGCCGCGCCCCCTCGTGGACGTGCTGCGCGCCGCCATCGCCGAGACCGAGGACTTCGACCGAGTCCGCCTGACCTCCGCGCCCCGTGTCCTCATGCACGGCCAGGCGGTCGCCGACGTCGTCCACCTGCTCGCCGAACTCGTGGAGAACGCCACCCAGTTCTCCCCGGCGGGCGCTCCGGTGGACGTCAGCTGCGCGCCGGTGGTCGGCGGGCTCACAGTGGAGGTGGAGGACCGCGGTCTGGGGATGTCGGAGCACGGCTACGCGGCCGCCGAGCGCACGCTCACCCAGCCGCCGGAGTTCGACGTGATGGAGCTGCCGGAGGACCCGCGCCTGGGACTGTTCGTGGTGGCCCGGCTGGCCGAGCGGCACGGCATCCGCGTGTGGCTGCGGCCCTCCTCCTACGGCGGGACCAGGGCCACGGCGCTCCTTCCGGAGGCCCTGCTCGAACCCGTGGAGAGCCCTGTCGCCGTCCCCGCCACGGCACCGGGCGGCGGACCGCGGACGCCCGTCGCGTCCCGGCCCACCAGCGGCCCCCACGTCTCCGTCCACGGCGCGCCCGCCGAGCGGCCGGGCGACGGGACGCCGGTGACAGGTCCGCAGCAGCGCCTGGGGCAGGGCGCTGAGAGCGTCCGCGGGGGCCCGGAGGCGTTCGGGCCGCCGGGTGGTCATCCGGAGCCGGTGTCCAGGACCGGTCCGCAGAGCCCCCTGCCGGCGACCGGCCCCCTGCCGCACGTGGGCCGGGTCGGCGAGGAGGTGCCGGGGGGTTCGGAGCACACCGGTCGCCCGGGCGGGGGACCGCCGGGCACACCGGTGACGGGCCCGCAGCGACCGGTGGACCAGGGGCGCGGCCCTGTCCCCGGACCGGAGCACCCGGGGGCGGCCGACGCGCCCCAGGTGCCGGTGACCGGACCACAGTGGCCGGTCGTGCCCGGGCCGGACGGTTCGGGCCCCCCGGGGGACCCCGGCCGATCCCCCTGGCCGGGCGACCGGCCCCTTCCCGGCCGGTCATGGGGTGGGGGTGAGGGCGGGCCGGCACCGAACGCCCCCGGACACGGTGCCCCGCGGAGCGACCTCGATGCCCTGGTCGCGCTCTCCCAGCCCCAGCCGTGGAAGGGACACGGCGCGCACCAGCCGCCGGAGGCGCCGGCCCACACCGCGTGGCCGGGGGAGGGGCCGCCCCCGGTGTCCTCCAGCGGCCCCCGGGTCCCCCCGGCGCACCACGGCCCCGTCGCGCCCGAAGGCGCGGCACCCGGTGCGCCCCACCAGCGGCCCGACCCCTCCGCCGAGCCCCGGGCGCCGCTGCCCAAGCGCGTGCCTCAGGCCTCCGCGGCGCCCACGGACGGGCACGCGGCGGTCGCACCGCCCGACTCCGGGCACCCCGGGTGGCCGCACGACCCCCAGACCTCCTCCTCCGACCCGGCACGGACGGACCCGGCGCAGGACCATCGGTATCCGCTCGACGAACCGGGGACGGCATGGCCCACCCCACCCGACGGGTTCGGCCGTGTCCTCTCTCCCGACACACCATCGGAGGCGCACGATGAGGGGTGACGGCGCCCGGGCCCGACACGTCGTGGGCCGGATTCCCGAACCGCCGCCGACGGTGGCGCCACGGCACTCGGAACCGCCCACGGACGCCGGCGAGGAGGAGGCGGAACGGTTCCTGCGCCCCTACGCCGTGGACGCGGGAGCCGCGGAGTGCTCCACGGTGGACGCGACCGAGCCACAGGACGACCTGGACATGCTCACGCTGGTCGTCGCCGCCCGGATGCCCGGAGAACGCGAAGCGCTCCGTCCCGAACGCGAGACCATCCTGCTGGGCGCCGTGCGCGCACGCACCCTCGCCGAACTCGCCGCGGAGGTGCGCCTGCCGATGGGCCAGGTCAGGACCATCGTCGCCCGGATGATCGCCGACGGCTCCCTCCAACGCTGCGGACCCTCCCGGCCGCTGGAGCGCCAGGACATCCTGCACGCGGTCCTGGTGGGCCTGCGCTCGCTGTGATCCCAGGCGCCCCGAGCCGGGGCCGGGGCCGGGCCCGCATCCGACCGCCCGGCCCCGACCGCCCCTGGACGCCGCCCGGGTTGCTAGCGTGCGGCCATGCGCAGCAGCGAACACATCGGCGTCGTCGGCGCGGGCATCGTCGGCCTCGCCCTGGCCCGCCGGATCCTCCTCCAACGCCCCGGCACCCGCGTCACCGTCCTGGAGAAGGAGGACCGGGTCGCCGCCCACCAGACCGGACACAACAGCGGGGTCGTCCACGCGGGCCTGTACTACAAGCCGGGCTCCCTCAAAGCCACCCTGTGCCGCCGTGGCGTCGGCCTGCTGCGCGACTACTGCGCCGAATACGGACTCCCCTACGACGAGGTCGGCAAGGTCGTCGTCGCCCTCGACGCCGAGGAGGAGGCCCGGCTGGACGACATCGAGCGCCGTGCCAAGGCGAACGGCGTGCCCGGCGTCACCCGGCTCGGCCCCGAGGGCCTGCGCGACATCGAGCCGTACGCCGCCGGAGTCGCCGCCCTCCACTCGCCCACGACCGCCGTCACCGACTTCGTGGCCGTCGCCGAGCAACTCGCCGACGACGTGCGCCGTTCGGGCGGGCGGGTCCTGCTCGACAACCCGGTCCTGGACCTGCGACAGCAGGACGACGCGGTGCGCGTTCTCACCGGTGACCCGCGCGGGGAACGGCACATCCACCGCTTCGACCGGCTCGTGGCCTGCGCCGGCCTGCAGAGCGACCGGCTCGCCAGGATGGCGGGAGCCGGACCCGACCCGCGCGTGGTCCCCTTCCGCGGGCACTACCACGAACTCGTCCCCGAACGCCGCCACCTCGTGCGGGGGCTGATCTACCCGGTGCCCGACCCGCAGTACCCCTTCCTGGGCGTGCACCTGACCCGGCACGTCCACGGCGAGGTCATGGCCGGTCCCAACGCCGTGCTCGCCACGGCGCGCGAGGGCTACCGCCTCCGGGACCTGGACAGGGGCGAGTTCGCCGAGACCCTCGCCTGGCCGGGCTTCTGGCGGCTGGCGCGCCGGCACTGGGCCACCGGTATGCGCGAGTCCCTGGTCTCCGCCTCGCGGACGGCGTTCGCCCGGCAGGCGCGTCGGCTGCTGCCGGAGATCACCGGCGCCGACCTGCGTCCGGCGGAGGCGGGTGTGCGGGCCCAGGCCCTGGGGCGTGACGGCTCACTGGTCGACGACTTCCGGGTGGACACCCACGGTCGTGTGGCGTGCGTGCGCAACGCCCCCTCGCCCGCCGCGACCTCCGCGCTCGCCATCGCCGAGTACCTCGCCGACACACACGTTCCTCCCCGCTGAGGTGTGTCGGAGCAGGGTTGTCCACAGGCCGCAGACCACTCTGGAACTGGCCTCCGACTCCGCGGAACATGGAAGGCAGGTGGTCCGGGAGGGGCCCGCGACCACCGTCGGGGGTGACCATGTTCGTTGTCCGGTGGGCCATGGTGGCGTTGGCCACCGCGCTCGTGTTCGTACTCACGGCGGCCGCGGCCGCCACCGACCCGCGAGGGGGAGAGTTGGACGGCTTCGCCATCGGGCACCTGCCCGACCAGATCGACGAACGGACCGAGGTCGCGGACTTCAGCTACGAATGGGAGGACGTGTCCTTCTCCACACGCGTGTGGGAGCGGGCCCTGGAGGGCGGGGGCGCACAGGTCGTCCTCCAGGTCCTCGTGCTCCGGGGCCCGCGACTCGCCGACCTGTCCGCCGTGCGCGAGTTCCTCACCGAGTACCACGAGCGCTCACCGGACAGTTGGGCGCTCAGCGAGTTCGACAACAACGGGGTCCGGGGCCTGCACGGCGAGACGGAGGCCTTCTGGTGCCCCGAAGCGGGTGTCGCTGTGGAGGTCCGTGACGCCTTCGGACTCCTCGGCACGGACGAACTCCTGGCCACCGCGCGCGGGATCGGCGCGAGCTGACCGGAAGCCGCACCGGCCCCGGCCCCGGTCCTGGGTGACCGGGGCGGGACGGGGCCACTCCCGACCGATCCCCTGGGCGGGCGGGACCGGACCGTATCGGCCCTACCTGCCGGGGACGGTCGGGTCCGGGCCGGTCACGGAGTCCGCGCGACCGGCCAGGGGGACTCAGCAGCCGGAGAGTACCTCGCGCAGCGCCGCCTCCTCATCGGGGTCCACGGTCAGGTCCCACTCGTGCTTGACCTCGATCCACGCCGCGACGTACTCGCAGTGGAAGTCCTCGCTCGGCGGCATCCAGTCCGAGGGGTCGGCATCGCCCTTGGAGCGGTTGCTGGACGCGCTCGCCGCCCACAACTGGGGCGAACGCTCCAGGTCGTTGGCGAACTGTTCCCGCTCTTCGGTGGTCCAGGCGTGCGCACCCGAGCGCCAGCCCTCCTTGAGCGGCACCATGTGGTCGATGTCCAGGTCGCCGGCGTCGGTGAAGCTCTCGCCGTCGTAGACGCTGTCCCAGGAGCCCGACACCGCCCGGCACTCGTCGTCGGCCTCCACGTCACGGCCGTCCCGGGCCAGGACCGTCTCCCGGGTGTTGCAGCCGTCCCCGACCGTGCTCCAGTGCGGGAACATCGCCCGGTCGTAGCCGGGCGGGTCCTCCTCTTCCTCGATGCGGATCTCGTCCAACCACGCCGACGCCTGGTCGGTATCGGAGGCCGAGGCCGCGGCGTCGCTGGACGGGGCGTCGCCTGCGGAGGTGTCCAGGCCCTCCAGGTCGATGACGCCCAACTGGTAGAGGACGAACGCCGCGGCGGCGAGGACACCGACCACGGTGGCGACGAGGCTCGTGCCTCGGGGGGATGGCTTCTTGGGCATGGAGGACTCCAACACTGCTGTTCGATCCGCGCGGGCGGGGGCCGTTCCGGCACCTCAAGCTTGGACCATGACCACCGGTGACGGAAACCGTGCCTGTGGGCACGGTGTCGTCACCGCTCACGCGGTGACGTCGAAGACCAGCGATCCCACCAGCAGCAGGGTGATTCCCGCGCTGTGGGCCCAGGCGCGGCCGCGGTTCGGCGGGCTCCAGGTCCGCGCCCGCCGGCGGGAGGGGAAGGAAGAGCACGTCCGGGAGCTGGGCGGCGACCAGCAGTGCGCCCATGGGCAGCGCCGGTCGCCACGCCCTGACCGTGCCCGCGATGCCGAAGTGCCCGGCCGGTATGGGTACCTCTCCCGTTCCTCGTTCAGGTGTGTCCGGTCCGTGACGCGGCGCCGGTGGGCCAGCCCTCGAAGGCGCGCACGAATCCCTCCACCAGCAGCCGGTAGCTCTCGTCCAGGTCCTCGGGCAAGGCGAATCCGCCGTTGGCCTCCAGGTGGACGAACCCGTGCAGCGCGCTGCGCAGCGCCCGGATGGCGTGCACCGACTGGTCGTCCCCGACGCCGAAGCCGCGCAGAACGGCCGCCAGCACCGAGACCGGGCCCGCGGCGACCCGTCGCGCCTCCTCGTCATCGGCTCGGGGCGCGTGCTGGAGCGCGGCGTAGCGCCCGGGATGGGCGCGGGCGTAGCGCCGGTAGGCGTCGGCCACCGCTCGCAGGGCCGGTGCCCCGGCCAGTCCGACGGCGGCTCCGCGCAGTACCTCGTTCAGTTCGGCCATGCCCATGAGAGCGACCTCACGGCGCAGGGCGGCCAGTCCGTCGACGTGCTTGTACAGGCTGGGCGCGGCCACACCCACCCGCTTGGCGAGCGAGGCCAGCGTCAGCGCGTCGAACCCCTCCTCATCGCACAACCGGGCGGCCTCCTCGGCCACCACGCGCGAGGTGAGTCCCGCCCTAGGCATCGGCGCCGACCTCCGCGATCAGCCGCAGCACGCCGGCGGCGACGACATCTGGCCGTTGCGACTGCGCGTAGTGCCCGCTCCCGGGGACCATCTCGACCGTGCCGGCGACCACCGAGGCCACCCACTCCGCCTCCGCGCGCGGGTCCGGCCAGTCGGGGTCCAGTTCGCCCACCATGACCAGCGCCCTGGCCCTGAGCCCGGGCGCGGTCAGGACCTGCTCGTTGGGCCCGAAGATGGTCGCCCGCACCGCCCGCAGGCGGTCGGCGGGCCGCAGCATCGCCACGATGCGGGCCTTCTGCTCCCGGTGGCCCTCGGGGACGCGTCCCTTGTGCAGGTTGTCGTAGACGGCGGCCACGGTCCACGGAGCCCAGGGGCGGGCGACCAGGATCCGCAGGAGGAGGCTCATGACGGGACCCGTGGGGGCGGTGCGCAGGAACGGGCTGAGCAGGGCGATGCCCGCGACGAGGTCGGGGCGCTCCAACGCGGCGATGGTGATGGCCGCCCCGCCGAAGGAGTTGCCCATCATGACCACGTCGCGACCGCCGAGTTCCTCGGCGAGGGCGATCGCGTCGGTGGCGGCGGCACGGTTGGTGTAGGCCTCGAACGTCGCGTCGCTGTCGCCGTGCCCGCGCAGGTCCATCACGGCCACCCGGTGTCCGGCGTCGGCCAGCCGTTCGCCGACGAGACGGAAGGAGGCTCGGTGGTCGAACATGCCCGGCACGCAGACCACCAGGCTTCCATCGTTCTCGGCTCCGAAGAGGTCGTAGGCGATCCGCCCGTGGGGTCGGTTGAGGTGGTGCATGGAGGTCTCCCCGGCACTGGTTAATTTCTATAGCCATAAAGCTATGTCCATTAGCCAACGCGGTCAAGGCCCTGCCCCAAGGCGAAGGGGAGCCGCTCGGGCGCAGCCGGTCCCGGTGGGGCGGCACACGTGTGACCGGTGTTCGGGGCAGCCGATAGCGTGGAGCAGAGCCGCATGATCCGCCGTGGGCGCCCGGCCTAGAATGCTAGGCAGATCGGGCCACGGGCCCGCCTACACAACAGAGAGCAACACAGTGACCGACATCATCGACGAACTCCAATGGCGCGGCCTGGTCGCGCAGACGACCGACATTGACGCGCTCCGCAAGTCGCTCGCCGATGGTCCGATCACCCTGTATTGCGGATTCGACCCCACGGCGGGCAGCCTGCACGTCGGCCACCTCACCCAGATCCTCACCCTGGCCCGTTTCCAGCAGGCCGGGCACCGTCCGATCGCCCTGGTCGGCGGAGGCACCGGGCTCATCGGCGACCCCAAGCCGTCGGCCGAACGCCAGCTGAACACGGTGGACACGGTCGAGGGATGGGTGGGCAACCTGGCCGGACAGCTCTCGAGGTTCCTGCGCTTCACTCCCGAGGGCGAGCAGCCCGAGCCGACCGACGCGATCCTCGCCAACAACCGTGAGTGGCTCGGCGAGATCAACGCGATCGAGCTCCTGCGCGACGTGGGCAAGCACTTCAGCATCAACCAGATGCTCGCCCGCGAGACCGTGCGCAGCCGCCTCGACGGCGAGGGCATGAGCTACACCGAGTTCAGCTACGTGCTGCTGCAGTCCTTCGACTACGTCCAGCTCTACCGGCGCTACGGGTGCACCCTGCAGACCGGCGGCTCGGACCAGTGGGGCAACATCACGGCCGGCCTGGACCTGGTCCGCCGGATGGACGGCAACGAGCCGCACGGCCAGGCGCACGCCCTGACCACGAACCTGCTCACCAAGGCCGACGGCACCAAGTTCGGCAAGACCGAGACGGGTACCGTCTGGCTCGACCCCGACATGACCTCGCCGTACGCGTTCTACCAGTTCTGGTTCAACGCCGACGACCGGGACGTCGTGCGCTACCTCAAGGTGTTCAGCTTCCTCGGCCAGTCCGAGATCGAGGACCTGGAGCGCCAGACGCAGGAGCGCCCGCAGGCCCGTGCCGCCCAGCGTGCCCTGGCCGAAGGCCTCACCACACTGGTGCACGGCAATGAGGAGTGCCGCAAGGCGGTCGAGGCCAGTCTGGCCCTCTTCGGGCGCGCGGACCTGTCCGAACTGGACGGGCGCACGCTGGACGCGGCGCTGTCCGAGGTGCCCAGGACCGAGCACGACGGATCGGTGGCGGACCTGCCGTCGGTCGCCGACCTGTTCGCTCAGTCCGGTCTGACGCCGAGCAAGTCCGCCGCCCGACGGGCCATCCAGGAGGGCGGTGCCTACGTGAACAACGTCAAGGTCACCAACGTGGAGGCGCGTTTGACCACCGAGGACCTGCTCCAGGACCGCTTCGTGGTGCTGCGCAAGGGCAAGCGCAACATCGGTGGCGTCATCCTCACCGGCTGACCCTGAGCGCACGTCCGACCGGCGGGGTCGGTGCACCAGCGAGTGCACCGACCCCGCCGTCATCCGGGGGAGTGGGGCCGGCCCGTCGGTGCCGCGCTCGGCAGGAGCGGTCCCGGCGGAGACACTTTGCCGTGACTTGCGTGTTTCGAGGGGGAATCCTGAGGGAATGACGCTCGTTGACAGACACGAGAGCCGACGCGAACACGCGATCCCGGTGTGCGGATCGCGCCCGTCGGGAGACCGACAAGCCGCCCCACGGGGGCGCCGAGGTCCCGGATCGCGGGGAGTAGCCCCGCTCCGGGCTCTAGCTTGACGTCTGCTCAGCATCAGACTAGAGTGGGTCGAGTCGCCAAGGGACGGCGAGCGGCTCTGATGAGTCGACTCGGTACCGGCCTGCGATCACATGGGGTTTCGAACCATGTGAACGTGCCGCGGCGCACAGACACTTTTCCAGGCACACCGGTCCGAGCACTGATTCGGTTCCGGTAGGCTCGGGGAGTTGCTTTAAAAGCCCGGCGAATTCGCCGGGCCCAACGAAGCAGAACGGGCTTTACCCCGATCAATTGCTCCGAAACCGCCGATTTGGCGGAACACGGAACACCTGATAAAGTAAAGACACAACGAAGCGGAAACGCAGACAGCCTTCCACGGAAGAGCACACCGGCCGGTCAAACGGTTCGGAGCTTGTACGGGATGAGCGGTTGTTTCTTGAGAACTCAACAGCGCGTGTTTGATTTTCTTTAAGCCATGTTTGTTTTGGCCCCGTCACACTTCGGTGTGAAGGGTTCCTTTGATTGGCCATCGGAAGATGGTCGGTCAGGATTACTTCTAGGTTTACCCGCCCAGGCCCCGTTCACGGTGGCCGGGACAGGGTTGTATGACCTTTATGGAGAGTTTGATCCTGGCTCAGGACGAACGCTGGCGGCGTGCTTAACACATGCAAGTCGAGCGGTAAGGCCCTTCGGGGTACACGAGCGGCGAACGGGTGAGTAACACGTGAGCAACCTGCCCCCGACTCCGGGATAAGCGGTGGAAACGCCGTCTAATACCGGATACGACCGGCCACCTCATGGCGGCCGGTGGAAAGTTTTCTCGGTTGGGGATGGGCTCGCGGCCTATCAGCTAGTTGGTGGGGTAAAGGCCTACCAAGGCGATTACGGGTAGCCGGCCTGAGAGGGCGACCGGCCACACTGGGACTGAGACACGGCCCAGACTCCTGCGGGAGGCAGCAGTGGGGAATATTGCGCAATGGGCGAAAGCCTGACGCAGCGACGCCGCGTGGGGGATGACGGCCTTCGGGTTGTAAACCTCTTTTACCACCAACGCAGGCTCCCAGTTCTCTGGGGGTTGACGGTAGGTGGGGAATAAGGACCGGCTAACTACGTGCCAGCAGCCGCGGTAATACGTAGGGTCCGAGCGTTGTCCGGAATTATTGGGCGTAAAGAGCTCGTAGGCGGCGTGTCGCGTCTGCTGTGAAAGACCGGGGCTTAACTCCGGTTCTGCAGTGGATACGGGCATGCTAGAGGTAGGTAGGGGAGACTGGAATTCCTGGTGTAGCGGTGAAATGCGCAGATATCAGGAGGAACACCGGTGGCGAAGGCGGGTCTCTGGGCCTTACCTGACGCTGAGGAGCGAAAGCATGGGGAGCGAACAGGATTAGATACCCTGGTAGTCCATGCCGTAAACGTTGGGCGCTAGGTGTGGGGACTTTCCACGGTTTCCGCGCCGTAGCTAACGCATTAAGCGCCCCGCCTGGGGAGTACGGCCGCAAGGCTAAAACTCAAAGGAATTGACGGGGGCCCGCACAAGCGGCGGAGCATGTTGCTTAATTCGACGCAACGCGAAGAACCTTACCAAGGTTTGACATCACCCGTGGACCTGCAGAGATGTGGGGTCATTTAGTTGGTGGGTGACAGGTGGTGCATGGCTGTCGTCAGCTCGTGTCGTGAGATGTTGGGTTAAGTCCCGCAACGAGCGCAACCCTTATTCCATGTTGCCAGCACGTAATGGTGGGGACTCATGGGAGACTGCCGGGGTCAACTCGGAGGAAGGTGGGGACGACGTCAAGTCATCATGCCCCTTATGTCTTGGGCTGCAAACATGCTACAATGGCCGGTACAATGGGCGTGCGATACCGTAAGGTGGAGCGAATCCCTAAAAGCCGGTCTCAGTTCGGATTGGGGTCTGCAACTCGACCCCATGAAGGTGGAGTCGCTAGTAATCGCGGATCAGCAACGCCGCGGTGAATACGTTCCCGGGCCTTGTACACACCGCCCGTCACGTCATGAAAGTCGGCAACACCCGAAACTTGTGGCCTAACCCTTCGGGGAGGGAATGAGTGAAGGTGGGGCTGGCGATTGGGACGAAGTCGTAACAAGGTAGCCGTACCGGAAGGTGCGGCTGGATCACCTCCTTTCTAAGGAGTCTTATTCAGACCAACTCTTTCCTATGGTTGGTCGGACTCGAAAGTGGACCCGGCACCATCCCCTAGCGGATGGGTGGTCGGGAGTGGCTTGAAGAAAACGAACTTCACCTCCAGCGACTAGAAGCGCTGGGGGGCGCGCTGTTGGGTGTCTGAGGAAGCAACCTCTCGGCTGCTGACTCTCCCGTGTGGGGGGTTGGTGGCCGGTGGTGTTTCCCGCGGACCGTCTCTGAGAACTCTCAGATGCCGTCAGGACGAGGATCCTGGTGGTGTGAGTGGTGTCGGAGCTTGCGGTTGGTGTTTTGATTTGTGAATAGTGTGCGCGAGCATCTTATTATCTGTAGTGGCCAAGTGATAGTGGCACACGGTGGATGCCTTGGCATCAGGCGCCGATGAAGGACGTGGGAGGCCGCGATAGGCCACGGGGAGCTGTCAACCGAGCTTTGATCCGTGGGTGTCCGAATGGGGAAACCTAGCCCGAGTTGTGTCGGGTTGCCGCCACCTGAATGTATAGGGTGGTTGGTGGTGACGCGGGGAAGTGAAACATCTCAGTACCCGTAGGAAGAGTAAACAACAGTGATTCCCCTAGTAGTGGTGAGCGAACGGGGAAGAGGCTAAACCGCATGCGTGTGATAGACGGCAGTCGTTGCGTGTGCGGGGTTGTGGGGCGCATCTGTTCGGGCCTGCCGGCCCGGAGCGCTGATGCCGGAGATAGTTGAATCCGTTGGGAAGCGGTACCGTAGTGGGTGAGAGTCCCGTAGACGAAGTTTCCGGCTAGGTGTTGGTGTGTTCCCGAGTAGCGCGGAGCCCGTGAAATTCCGTGTGAATCTGGCAGGACCACCTGCTAAGCCAAAATACGTCCTGATGACCGATAGTGCACTAGTACCGTGAGGGAAAGGTGAAAAGTGCCCCGGTGAGGGGTCGTGAAATAGTACCTGAAACCGTGTGCTGTCAAGCCGTCAGAGCTGAAGCTTGTCTTTGGTGATGGCGTGCCTTTTGAAGAATGAGCCTGCGAGTCATGGTGTGTGGCGAGGTTAACCCGGGTGGGGTAGCCGTAGGGAAACCGAGTCTGAATAGGGCGATCTGAGTCGCATGCTGTGGACCCGAAGCGGAGTGATCTACCCATGTCCAGGGTGAAGCGGGGGTAAGACCTCGTGGAGGCCCGAACCCACCAGGGTTGAAAACCTGGGGGATGAGGTGTGGGTAGGGGTGAAAGGCCAATCAAACTCCGTGATAGCTGGTTCTCCCCGAAATGCATTTAGGTGCAGCGTCACGTGTTTCTTGCTGGAGGTAGAGCTACTGTTTGGCTGATGGGCCCGACAAGGTTACTGACGTCAGACAAACTCCGAATGCCGGTTAAGTGAAGCGTGGCAGTGAGACTGCGGGGGATAAGCTTCGTAGTCGAGAGGGAAACAGCCCAGATCATCAGCTAAGGCCCCTAAGCGTGTGCTAAGTGGGAAAGGTTGTGGAGTTGCTGAGACAACCAGGAGGTTGGCTTAGAAGCAGCCATCCTTTAAAGAGTGCGTAATAGCTCACTGGTCAAGTGGTTCTGCGCCGATAATGTAGCGGGGCTTAAGTACACCGCCGAAGCTGTGAAGCCTGAGACTTGTTCTCGGGTTGGTAGGGGAGCGTCGTGCATCCAGTGAAGCTGCCGAGTGATCGTGTGGTGGAGGGTGTGCGAGTGAGAATGCAGGCATGAGTAGCGAAAGCAACGTGAGAAACGTTGCCGCCGATTGACTAAGGGTTCCTGGGGCAGGTTAATCCGCCCAGGGTGAGTCTGGACCTAAGGCGAGGCCGACAGGCGTAGTCGATGGATAACGGGTTGATATTCCCGTACCCGTGCACGAGCGTCCAGTATCGAGGCGACGGATGCTAACCACGCTGGTCCTTGGCGGTCCCTTCGGGGACGGCCTCTGGATCGGTCTGGGAACCGATGTTGTAGTAGGTAAGTGATGGGGTGACGCAGGAGGGTAGCTCTACCCGGCGGTGGTTGTCCGGGGGTAAGCGTGTAGGCCGGTGTGTTGGCAAATCCGCACACCGTGTGGCTGAGACGTGATGCCGAGCCGTTTTTGGTGAAGTGAGTGATCCCATGCTGTCGAGAAAAGCCTCTAGCGAGTTCGTGTGTGGCCAGTACCCTAAACCGACGCAGGTGGTCAGGTAGAGAATACCGAGGCGTTCGGGTGAACCATGGTTAAGGAACTCGGCAAATTGTCCCCGTAACTTTGGGAGAAGGGGAGCCCTGTCTGGTGATGGACCTTTGCGTCTTGAGCTGGGTGGGGTCGCAGATAGCGGGGGGAAGCGACTGTTTATTAAAAACACAGGTCCGTGCGAAGTCGTAAGACGCTGTATACGGACTGACGCCTGCCCGGTGCTGGAACGTTAAGAGGACTGGTTAGTGGGTTTCGGCCCGCGAAGCTAGGAATCTAAGCGCCAGTAAACGGCGGTGGTAACTATAACCATCCTAAGGTAGCGAAATTCCTTGTCGGGTAAGTTCCGACCTGCACGAATGGCGTAACGACTTCCCCACTGTCTCAACCATGGGCCCGGTGAAATTGCACTACGAGTAAAGATGCTCGTTTCGCGCAGCAGGACGGAAAGACCCCGGGACCTTCACTATAGCTTGACATTGGTGTTTGGGATGGTTTGTGTAGGATAGGTGGGAGCCTGTGAGACTGTCACGCTAGTGGCGGTGGAGGCGTTGGTGAAATACCACTCTGACTGTTTCGGGCATCTAACTTTGGACCGTGATCCGGTTCGGGGACAGTGTCTGGTGGGTAGTTTAACTGGGGCGGTTGCCTCCCAAAGAGTAACGGAGGCGCCCAAAGGTTCCCTCAGCCTGGTTGGTAATCAGGTGTTGAGTGTAAGTGCACAAGGGAGCTTGACTGTGAGACGGACGTGTCGAGCAGGAGCGAAAGCTGGGACTAGTGATCCGGCACCGGCGTGTGGAAGCGGTGTCGCTCAACGGCTAAAAGGTACCCCGGGGATAACAGGCTGATCTTCCCCAAGAGTCCATATCGACGGGATGGTTTGGCACCTCGATGTCGGCTCGTCGCATCCTGGGGCTGGAGTTGGTCCCAAGGGTTGGGCTGTTCGCCCATTAAAGCGGCACGCGAGCTGGGTTTAGAACGTCGTGAGACAGTTCGGTCCCTATCCGCTGTGCGCGTTGGAGACTTGAGAAGGGCTGTCCCTAGTACGAGAGGACCGGGACGGACGAACCTCTGGTGTGCCAGTTGTCCTGCCAAGGGCATGGCTGGTTGGCTACGTTCGGGAGGGATAACCGCTGAAAGCATCTAAGCGGGAAGCTTGCTTCGAGATGAGGTCTCCTGCCTCCTTTGAGAGGGTAAGGCTCCCTGTAGACGACGGGGTTGATAGGCCGGGTGTGGAAGCCCTGTGAGGGGTGGAGCTGACCGGTACTAATAGGCCGAGGGCTTGTCCGCTGCAGATAATTGGGTGCTCGCGCATATTTTTCACATGATCTACGGTTTTCCCGTTGTGGCTGTGATCCCCTTGCCGGTTGGTGGGGTGTGGGTCGTGGTCGTGGATGGGTGTTGGTTTCCGTGGTGGTTATGGTGGGAGGGTCACACCCGGTCTCATTCCGAACCCGGTCGTTAAGTCTCCTTGCGCTGATGGTACTGCCCTGTGGTGGGGTGGGAGAGTAGGTTGCTGCCACGGTTTTTCTTGGGGGAGGGGTCGTCTTTTGACGGTTCCTCCCCTTTTTTTGTGTCTGGGTTTGTGCGTTTGTGAACGGCTGGTCGGGGGTTGGTGCTGGAAGCCGGGTGGTTGCGGGGTGGGTGTGGTCGGGGGCGGGCCACCGGCCCACCGACAACCGGTGTCGTCGCCTGCGGAGAGAGTCCCCACTGGCGGGGTGGCGGTGAGGAGCCGCGCCATGTCGTAAGGTGGGGGGACGAATACTATGACGCGCTGCTCCCAGTCAAGGTGGCAGCGCTTTTGAATGTTGACGGACGGGTTGGATGACTGAGGACAGCCGATCGGGAGACCGCGAGGACTCCGGAGCTAACGACCGTAGCGGTGGCCGCTCCGGGGCACCCGACGGTCGGGGACGAGGCGATGCACCCCGCTCCCGGTCCGGCTACGGCGGTGGCAGAGACGACAGAGGCCGCGGAGGGGAACGAGGCCGCGGTCGCGATGACCGTGGCGGATACCGCGGTCGTGATGATCGTGACCGACGCGACGACCGCGGCGGCCCCCGTGCTCGGAGCGACCGAGGCGGGTACCAGGGCCGGGACGACCGCGGTGACCGCGGTCGTGATGAGCGCCGTGGCGGCTTCGACCGCCGTGGTGACCGTGGCGCGCCCCGTGGCCGGGATGACCGTCGTGACGAGCGCGGTGGGGTACGTGGCCGCGACGACCGTGGGGGCTTTCAGGGCCGCGACGACCGCGGTGGGGCCCCTCGGGGTGATCGAGGCGGATTCCCCCGTCGTGATGACCGCGGTGGTTCGCGTGGTCGTGACGATCGTGACCGTCGTGACGACCGTGGCGGGTCTCGCGGGCGCGACGACCGCCGCGACAACCGCGGAGGCTTCCAGGGCCGGGACGACCGGGGCGGCCGTGGCCGTGACGACCGTCGTGGCGGTGGCGGCTTCCGTGACGACCGCGAGAGGCGGCGTCCGCGTGAGGACCGCGACCCCGCGGACGTCGCTCCGCCGCTTCCGGACGAGGCCAGCTTCTCGCAGGTGGACCCGGACACCAAGCGCGACCTCAACTCCCTGCCGAAGTCGCTGGCCGAACTCGTCGGCAAGCACATCGTCGCCGCCGGCATGTTCGTGGACGAGGACCCCGAGCGGGCCTACGCGCACGCCGTCTACGCCCGTCGCAAGGCGTCGCGGCTGCCCAGCGTGCGTGAGGCCTCGGGTGTGGCCGCCTACACCGTCGGCAAGTGGCAGGAGGCGCTCTCGGACCTGCGCGCCGCACGGCGCATGAGCGGCCGGGACAACTTCCTGGCCATCATGGCCGACAGCGAGCGCGGGCTCGGCCGCCCCGAGCGCGCCTTGGAGATCGCCCATGATCCGGCGGCGGAACAGCTCGACGCCGCCGACCGCATCGAGCTGCGCATCGTGGCGGCGGGGGCGCGTCGCGACATGGGCGACCCCAAGGCGGCCCTGGCCGAACTCCAGGTTCCCGAGTTGAAGGAGCGGCGCGCCCGTCCCTGGGTGGCCCGCCTCTTCTACGCCTACGCCGACGTCCTGGAGGAGCTCGGTCGCGAGGAGGACGCACGCGAGTACTTCGCACGCGCGTCCTCCGTGGACAGCGAGGGCGTCACCGACGCCGACGAGCGGCTGGCCGCGCTGGAGGGCGTGGAGCTGGTCGACATCGACATCGAGGACGGCATCGTCTGGACCGACGCCGAGGAGCCCTCCGAATCCGAGGGGGACGAGGGCCCGGAGCCCGGACCCGCTCCCCGGGAACGGGACTGAGCGCACCGAATGACGCGTCGCCGGGCGGCCCCGTGCCGCTCGGCGGCGCGGTCGTGCGTCTGGACTCCCTGCCACCGGCCCACGAGTCGGTGGTGTGCCTGACCTTCCTCGGCGGTCGGCCGTTGCTGGTCCGCCACCGCGACCGGGCCTGGGAGTTCCCGGGCGGGCACACCGAGCCCGGTGAGTCGGTGGAGGACACCGCGCGCAGGGAGGCACTCGAAGAGGCCGGCGCCACGCTCGACGACGTCCGGGTCGTCGGCCACTACGTCCTGTCCAGTGGACACGTCACCGTCGTCACCCAGGCGCGGGTCAGCGCGCTCACGCCCATCACCGGTGACTTTGAGACCGTCGACGTGCGGGTGTTCGACACCCTGCCGGAGGACCTGTCCTGGCGGGACGGCATCTACGCCCATCTGCTCCGCGAACTGGGTCTGCCCGGGGCACCTTTCTAGGGCGTGTGCGGCGGACGCGCGGTGGGCCGGACGGGTCCGGGCCCCTATCCCGAGGGCCGGATGTAGAGGTCCTCGGTTCCCAACGGCTGGTAGCCCAGCCTCCGGTTGATCGCGAGCATCGGCTCGTTGACCAGGCTGTTGCCGGTGAAGGCCCGGGTGAAGCCCCGGTCCCGGGCCCGGTGCAGAGCGACGGTCTTGGCGTAGCCGGCCAGGCCGAGACCCCGGTACTCGCCCAGGGTTCCCGTCATCGCTGACTCCAGACGGGTGCCGCCGTCGGAGTGGTACCGGGTGAACGCGACCGGAGTGCCGTCCAACAGCAGCACCAGGCTCAGGTCGAGGTCGGAGAGCGGGTGCCGCCAGACGTCCTGGTACCAGTCCTCGTAGCGTGGGAGCGCCCCGGAGACCGCCCCGGGCTCGTCCTCACCGGTGATCCGGTCGAGGTCGTACAGCGTGCGAGGATCGCCCTCGTACTCCGCCCACGCGCACAGCGCGGCGCCGGACGGAGCCGGTGGCACGTCGGGGAGGTCCTCCAGGTCCAGTCCGAGGACGGCATCGGACTCGGACAGCTCGTATCCGTGCTCCCCGAGCACCCGGCGCAGCTCCGGGCCGCCGTGCTGGACCGCCTCGTCGGCGGCGGCCACGCGGAGCGCGACGGCTCCCGCCTCCACGAGACCGCGTTCGGCCGCCTCCAACAGGCGGTCCTCGACACCCGTGCCGCGATGGGCCGGGTCGACCGACATGAGGTACGTGATCCCCGAGGGCTCCTCGCCCTCGCGCCGGCGGACACGGGTGCGGACGAAGCCGACCACCGCGCCGCCGCGGTCCACCGCGACCAGCGTCGTGCGGTCCGCGTCGGCCCGCTCGCGGTCGTGGCGCCAGAGCATCGCCTCCTGAGTGAGGACCATGCTCGGGAAGGACGCGTGGACGAGGGCGAAGGCGGCGGGGATGTCATCGCGGTCCAGGGCACGGATCTGAATCGTCATGCGCCGAGGCTAGGTGAGCCTCCCGCCGCCGCGCACACTATTTTCGCGGGTCGCCGACCGCCGCGGCCTGCTCCTGTGCCAGCCGGTCCAGCCAGTGCATGATGCCCGACACGTTGGCTTCGGGCCCGGCGAGGATGTCCAGCACCGCCGCCGCGTCCTTCGAGGCGTCCTCCGGAAGGGGCTTGTACCGGGAGACCACCTTGTCGCGGACCATGGCGACCGCGTGGTCGAGGTCGCCCTGGGTGCCGTGCGACTCCCGGACGGTCTCCACCCACAGCCGCAGCTCCGACTCGGCCCGGTCGATCGTCTCCCCGACGGTGTCGACGGCACCGAAGTGGGAGAACATCAGCCGCTGGGCGTCGATGTCGCCGAACAGGCGCAGTGTGCGCAGGCAGGCGTCGAGGTCGAAGTCCGGCGGCGGTGTCGCGGGGCGCACGTCGCCGGTGAGCGGGTTGTATACGCCCAGGGCGTCACCGACGTACAGGTCCCCGGTGAGGGTGTCGACCAGGCCCATGTGGTGCTTGGCGTGGCCGGGCGCGTAGTGCGACACGAGCTTGCGGCCCGCGCCGAGGTCGATCTCCCCGGTCTCGGCCACGGAACGGATCCGGGCGGCCTCGGTGGGGGACATCCGGCCGAACAGGACGTCCAGGCGGTCGCCCCACACCATGGCGGCGCTGCTCATCAGGCGGCTGGGGTCGGCCAGGTGCCGGGCGCCGCGCTCATGGACGACGATCTCCGCGTTGGGGAACAGGGCGGCCATGTCGCCGGTGCCACCCGCGTGGTCGAGGTGGATGTGGGTGACGACGATGGTGGCGAGGTCCTCGGGCGCCAGGCCGAGCCGGGTGACGGCCTTGTGCAGGACCGGTGCCGAACCGGCGGTGCCCACCTCGATCAGGCACGGCCGCTCCGAGCGGATGAGGTAGCTGGACACGACCCCCGCGTATCCGGCGAGCATGGTGTCGATGGCGAAGATCTCGTCGCCCAGAGGGGTGATTCCCTCGGGCGGACGGCTGACGTCCACGTCGTCGTGCACTGTGAGCACCCCTGTCTTCCTCGGTCGTCCGCCGGTCACCGGGTGACCGAATCCGACTCTAGGACATCCGAGTCTCCACAGCCGGGGTCGGGGGGCCGCCGTTGTCCACAGCCGCAACGTTCGGCCTTGTCCTTCCGGCGGCCTCCGATGATCCTGGAATCAGCGCACACGCCCTCCACCCACGGCTCGGATCCGTGCCCTCTCCGCGCGGTGCGCCGGTTCTGCCGCTTCCGAGTCCTGGAGGGTCCACGCACATGCAGCACACCACCACCGCGGCTCCTGAGCGCCGCGCATCGACGCCGGAGCCCGTCGCCGCGCCGGTCCGGATCCCGGGGACGGATGCTTCCGGGCGGGGCGCTCGGTCGAGTCCGTCGGAACCGGCCACCGAATCCGCGGGTGCCCGCCCGCCCCGGCGCACCCGCCCGTCCCGCCCGAGGGGCCGATCCGGGGTACCGACCGGCCCCGGTGGGGCGCAGGCGCCCCCGTCCACCGAGAGCACGGACGGTCGGGCGCGGAGCTCGGAGGCCGCGGGGACGCCCGGGACGGTGGGCGCGTCCGGGCGCGGCACGGCTTCACGGCCGTCGGGAGCCGGGGGAACAGCGGGCACGTCGAAGAGGGCCTCGTCCCGCGCCCCCGCGGGATCGACGAAGCCGACGAAGGAGGGCAGGCGTGAGGAGTCCCCGACGGCCGAGGGGCCGAGGGCGGTCGTGGGGTCCCCGGAGGCGGATGGAGCCGCTGTGCCCGAGGACGAGCACCTCAACGAGATCGTGCTGGTGGGCCGGGTGACGGCTGCACCGGTCGTCCGGGACCTGCCCAGCGGTGATCGGCTGGTGACCTGGCGGATCTGCGTGTCCAGGCCACCGGACACGCGGTTCCGCGGCAGGCGGGTCGACTCCGTCACCTGTGTCAGCTTCGACGCGTGGGTCCACGACGAGGTGCGGGAGTGGCGACTCGGTGACGTGGTGCGGATGTCAGGAGCGCTCAGGCGTCGTACCTGGCGGGGGTTCGACGGTGTGCGGAGCGTTCACGAGGTGGAGGTCCGGAGTGCGGCGCTGGTCCGCACTGTACGGTCCGGGCGCGGGCAGGTGCGCCGGTGAGCGGGCCGGGGTCACCAGCCCAGCAGGGCCAGGGCCGCTCGTGCGGACGGGCCGGCCGGGTCCACCGAGGTGTGCGCCCACACCGCTGCGCACAGGGCGCGCAGGCCGTCGAGCCGGTCGCCGGAGCCCTCCAACCGCACTGTGCCGTCCGCGGCCGTGACGGTCCATCCGCGGCAGCGGGTGCGGGATCCGTCGATCAGCACGGCCGGGTGCGTTTCGTTCATGCCCGACACGTCCCACGCCAGGAAGCGGGGGCGCTGGTGTGCGGGGGCCGCCAGCGCGTCCGCGGCGGTGGCCACTCCGGACAGCACGAGCATGCCGGCGGCGCCGTGCGTGGTGGCGCCCTCGATGTCGGTGTCCAGCCGGTCTCCGACGATCAGCGGGTTGCGGGCACCGGTGCGCAGCATGCCCTCTTCGTGCAGGGGGCGCATGGGCTTGCCCGCCACCACCGGTTCCACGCCCGTCGCGTGGGCGATCACGCGGACGAACGAACCGTTGGCCGGTGTGATGCCCTGCTCGGAGGGTGCGGTGGCGTCGGCGTTGCTCGCCACGTAGAAGGCGCCGCGTGCGACCGCGAGCGCGCCCTGGTCGAGCAGGTCCCGCGCGATGCGCGGTGTGTAGCCCTGCACGACGGCCACCACCGATGCGGTGGCCACCGTCACGGGGCGCAGGCCCATGCGGCGTACCGCCTGGCGGAGACCGGTGTCGCCCACCACCAGCACGTCCGAACCCGTGGGGAAGCGTGTGCTGACCAGTCGGGCGGCGGCCTCGGCGGAGGTCACCACGTCCTCGGGTGCGGCCGCCACACCCAGGTGGGTCAGCTGCTCGGCGATACGTGCGGGCGTCCGGCCCGCGTTGTTGGTCACGAACGCCACGCGTGCGCCCGCGGCCCGCGCCTTGCCCACGGCCTCCGGCGCTGCGGGGACGGCGTTCGGGCCGATGTAGACCACTCCGTCCAGGTCCAGGAGCATCGCGTCGTACAGCTCGTTGAGCGGGCGGTCTGCGGCGAGCAGCGACATGGTGGAAGGCCCACTTTCGCGTGGCGGACGGGTTCGCTCTCCAGGCTAGGGCTCGCACCGCCCCGCGGCCGACGCCGGGACGCGGCATGGGGTGTGCGCTGCGTCGCACGGCAGGCTGGGCGGGCTGGTGCGCGGTGCGGTAGGTGACCCACCGGGTGCGGTCCGGGTGGGGAACCGCGTAGGAGGGCGGAGCGGTAGGGGTCGGGACGGTCGGTGTTCGGCGAGGTGGAAGGCGGTGGCCGGTCAGGGCTGGTCGAGGACGCGCATGATCAGGCCGGAGCGCGGTTTGGGGCCGAAGGAGGTGGACTTGCGCGGGGTGAGCTCTCCGCGCTCGACGATCGAGTACACGTGCTCGACGCTCATCGGAGGGACGAGCACGGCCGTGCCCGCGGTGTCGCGGGCGGCCTGGACGGCTTCGTCGGGGTCGTCGTGGATCATTCGGACCGGGCGGTCGTCCTGGTAGCCCCACAGGGGCAGCAGGACTTCCCGCAGGATCGCGGTGGGCAGGTGGCGCCAGTCGGCCGATCGGTGGGGCATGGCGCGCTCCAGCGCGGCCTCGTCGAAGTCGTGGACCAGGTGCGCGGTGCCGTCGGGTGCGACCAGGACGAGTGAGGGCTCGGGCGCCGGCTCCGGCAGGGCGCGGTCGGCGAGCGTGTCCACGGTGGCGATCTCCCGGACGGCCGCGATCGCCGTGGCGGTGTCGAGCCCGGGCAGGACCCGGTGGATCGCGCCGAGGCGCGGGGGGTGGGCCTCGCTGTCGACCAGGAAGGCGAGACCGTAATCCCAGCCGGGGTCCCGGTCGTGTTCGCGTACGGCCTGGTAGGCGTCGTAGCGGTGGTGGCCGTCGGCGATGAGTGCCGTGCGCTCGGCCAGGTCGGCGCTGATCTCGGCGTGTGCGTCCGTCGAGGGCAGCGCCCACAGGCGGTGGGTGGTCCCGTCGGAGGTGCGCGTGTCCACGAGCAGGTCGCCGTGGTGCTCGGCTGACTCGGTGATGCGTGAGGCGGCGCCGTTTCCGCCCCGGTACAGCAGGAAGATCGGTTCGAGGTTGGCGCGGGTGGCGCGCATCAGCCACATGCGGTCCAGCACCGGGCCCTGGCTCACGCTCTCGTGGCCGCGGACGGGGCCGGATTCCTTCTCGGGCAGGCGTAGGGCTCCGACCAGTCCGCGCTGGTGGTCGCCTGCGGCGGTGACCTGTTCGTAGACGTAGAGCGCGGGGGTCTCGTCCTGGGCCAGTACGCCGTCGTCGATCCATGAGCGCAGCCGCGCGGCCGCCTTGTCGTAGATGAATCGTGCCGGAGTCCCGCTGCGGTTGCCCGGCATCGTGAGGTTGAGCTGGTAGGGGACGGTGAGGTAGGCGGCGTTGTGGGGGTCCGAGCGCAGGAGTTCCCTGGTCTCCTCGGGGCCGGGGACGTCGTAGGGCGGAGCCAGGAGGTTGGCGACCTCCAGTTCACCCGAGTCCAGGGCGCGGTCGATGTCCAGGTCGGTGTAGCGCAGGCCGCGGAAGGGAGCCAGTTCGAGTGGTTGGCGTGGCATCACAGAAAACTACCTGGAGCGGTGGAGCCGTCGTCCGCGCACGGCCCGGTCGGTGGGGCGGGCTCAGATCAGCTTGCGCATGCGCAGCAGGTCGCTGACGCTGGCGTCCACCCGGACCCGGCGGGTGAACAGCGCTCTGGCGTAGTCCATGCGCTCCTCGGCCAGTTCCACCAGGTCGTCGCTGTCCACGGTGACGACGACCTGGGCCCTGGGTGCGGGTGTGCCGTCGGGGCGGTGGGTGAGGCCGACCAGGCCTTCCCGGGTCAGTCGCATGTCGAACACCGTGTCCAGGTCGGGTACGCGCACGCTCACCGAACGCTCCCGGATGTGCTTGCGGCGTTCCTCCGGGGGCTGTTCGAGGATGCGTTCGTTCAGCTTGGCGATCCCGGCGAGGCAGGCGTCGATACTGCTCATGGGCAACATCATGCCCTACCCGGCGGGCGGGGTCCGGTCGTGTGCGGGGCAACCGGGACGAATGGGGTGCCCTTGGGGGTTCGCGTGTCACAGGCGTCCCGGACCGGTAGCGTTGGCCCGTGAACCCCCCACTGCGTAGTGGCCCCTCCCTTGCTGCGCCCTTCCTTCCTCTCCTGCGTCCCATCAAGGAGCACGTGATCATGGTCGTCGACGCGGTACGCACCTATTTCGATGCCACCAGTGGCCTCACCGAGCTGTCACGCAAGGAGGCCGTCGCGGCGGCCAAGGCGTTGTTGAAGGCCAACGGGGGGGCCAGCGCTCCCGCTGCCGGGCAGGAGGCGCTGCCCGCACGTGTGGGGCAGAGCATCCAGGCTCTGGCCGGGGAGCTGATCGCGACGAACGAGGCGAACCGGACGGCCATCGCCGACCTGGTGCGTTCGGAGGTCGCGCACCAGTTGGAGCGGATGGACGTCGTGCCGCGTACCGAGTACGAGCGGGTGGTCCGCCGGGTGGCCGAGCTGGAGCGGCGGCTGGCCGCGCGGCACATGGCCGACAGGGTCCCGGTGGGCGAGGTTCCGGTGGTGGCCGCCGCGGGCGCGGTGGTCGGCGGGGCGTCCGGAGCGCAGGCGCGGCCGGCGGAGCGCGCCGCCACGGCCGCGGACCCCGACGGCTCCGGGGACGCCGCTCCGGGCGGCGCCGCCACCGGTGCCGAGGCCGGTGCCGCCGACTCCGCCGCGGAGCCCGCCGGCGAGGACGCCGGTGAGGACGCAGGAGCGGGCACCGGGTCCGAGTCCGAGTCCGGCGCCGGGTCGGCGTCGGAGGCGTCGGAGACCCCCACCGGGGGCGAGGGCGTCGGCGCCGAGCAGGGGGAGCGCGCGGCCGCGCCCCGCAAGACCACCTCGCGCAGCAAGCCGCGCACGGCCGCCAAGTCCTCCCGCGCCCGTTCGGCGCCCAAGCGCACCGCGAAGGCCAAGGGTTCCACGGGCAAGGGCCCGACGAAGAAGTAGAGTCCCAGCAGAGCACGACCACGGGGAGAGCATGGACACCGAGGACGAGGCCGCGCGGCTGGCCGAGCAGACACTCAGCAGCACCCGGGAGCGGTTGGCCGGCCTGGACGCGCGGCCCACGGCCGAGCACGTGGAGGTCTTCGACTCCCTGCACCAGGAGTTGTCCGGTGTCCTCGGCGCGCTCGGACAGGGTGCGCAGAGCTCCTGACCCCCGCGGTGTCCACCGACCCCGATATCCTTGGTAACCATGGCAAAACGAACTCGGCTCGACGCGGAACTGGTCCGCCGCGGTCACGCACGCTCCCGGGGCCACGCGGCCGAGATCATCGAGAGCGGATTCGTCCGCGTCGCCGGGATCATCGCGTCCAAGGCCGCGACCCAGGTCGGCACCGACCAGCCCATCGTCGTGCGCACGCCCGCGGACGAACCCTCCTATGTCTCGCGCGGCGCCCACAAGCTCATCGGGGCCCTGGACGCGTTCTCGCTGGACGTGTCCGGACGCAGGGCCCTGGACGCCGGTGCCTCCACCGGCGGTTTCACGGACGTGCTGCTGCGCCGCGGCGCCGCGCACGTCACCGCTGTCGACGTGGGCTACGGCCAGTTGGCCTGGGCGCTGCGCAGCAACGACCGGGTCCGTGTCATGGAGCGCGTCAACGTCAGGGAGCTCACGGCCGAGCAGATCGGTGAGCCGCGTCCCGACCTCGTCGTGGGCGACCTGTCGTTCATCTCCCTCAAGCTGGTCCTGCGGCCACTGAGGGACTGCGTGGCGGCCGACGCCGACTTCGTCCTCATGGTCAAACCCCAGTTCGAGGTGGGCAAGCAGCGGGTCGGCGCCGGGGGCGTGGTCCGTGAGCCCGCGCTGCGCGCCGAGGCCGTGGCCGACGTCGCCGCCCACGCGCTCACCCTGGGGCTGGGCACCGTCGACGTGGCGGCCAGCCCGCTCCCGGGCCCCTCGGGCAACGTCGAGTACTTCTTGTGGATGCGTGCCGACGCGTCGGCGCTGGACCCCGACGCGCTCGCCCGCGCCATCGAGGAGGGGCCACGCTAGGGCGTGTTCCGTGGATGCCGCCCGTCGCGCCGGGGCCTGGCGCGACGGGGGTGGGGCCCGTGGACGTGGCCCTGGTGAGCGTGGCGGCGTGTCCGGGGTGTCCGGTAACGTGACCCGGCCGGGTCAGCGCGAGGCTTCCCGGTCAGCACTCAGGCTCCCCGGCAGGGGAGTGAACGTAAGGGGACGGCGATGACCAGCGGACGCAGTGTCCTTCTGCTGGCGCACACGGGTCGGCCCGCGGCTCTGCGCAGCGCCGATCTGGTCCACAGGAGCCTGACCCGTGCCGGGCTCACCGTGCGCATGCTCAAGGGCGAGATCGAGGAGCTGGCGGCCGCGGGCTGTGCTCTGACCCCCGTCGAGGCGGTCGAGCCGGCCGAGGCCGCCGAGGGTGTCGAGCTGGTCATGGTCCTGGGCGGGGACGGCACGCTGTTGCGGGCCGCCGAGCTCGCCCGGCCGGCCGGGGCGCCCCTGCTCGGTGTCAATCTGGGCCACGTGGGCTTTCTCGCCGAGGCCGAGCGCGAGGACCTGGGTGCCACGGTGCGCAGTGTGGTGGACCGCGACTACGACGTCGAGGAGCGCATGACCCTCGACGTGGCCGTTTTCAACGGGGGCCGCGCAGAGGGCACTCCCACGGTGCGCACCTGGGCGCTGAACGAGGCCACCCTGGAGAAGGGCGAGTCGCGGCGCATCGTCGAGGCCGTCCTGGAGATCGACGGGCGTCCGCTGTCCCGGTGGGCCTGTGACGGGGTGGTGTGCGCGACCCCGACCGGCTCGACCGCGCACGCCTTCTCCGCGGGCGGTCCCGTGGTCTGGCCGGACGTGGAGGCGCTGATGGTCGTCCCGCTCAGCGCGCACGCCCTGTTCGCCCGGCCCCTGGTCGTGGGGCCGCACGCCACGGTGGCGCTGGAGGTGCTGCCCGACACGGCGCCGGGCGTGCTCTGGTGTGATGGACGACGTATGGTCGAATTGCCCGCAGGGGCACGAATCGAGATCACCCGTGCCGATACGCCGGTCCGGCTGGCCCGGCTGCACCGGGCGCCGTTCACCGACCGGCTGGTGGCCAAGTTCGGTCTGCCGGTCGCGGGCTGGCGCGGGAGGGTCGAACCGGGCCGGTGAGCGGGGCCGTGAGTCCCACCGGGCCGTGTCCGCGTGCGTGTGCGCGGGTGAACGCTAGTGGTGTCGACGATCAGGAGAGGGACCGGTGCTCGAAGAAGTCCGCATCAAGGGACTCGGAGTCATTGACGACGCCGTACTGGAGTTGTCACCGGGGCTGACCGTCGTCACCGGTGAGACCGGTGCGGGAAAGACCATGGTCGTCACCGGTCTCGGGCTGCTCTTCGGAGGGCGTGCCGACCCCCAGCGGGTCCGCCCCGGCGCCGTCCGCGCGGTCGTCGAGGGGCGCCTGACCGTCCCCGAGGGCGGCCGTGTGGCCACGCGTGTGCTGGACGCGGGCGGCGACATCGAGGACGACGTCCTCATCCTCACCCGTGCGGTCTCGGCCGAGGGGCGTTCGCGCGCCACCATGGGCGGGCGCTCGGCCCCGGTGAGCCTGCTCGCCTATCTCGCCGACGACCTCGTGGCCGTGCACGGCCAGTCCGACCAGCAGCGCCTGTTGCGCACCGACCGCCAGCGCTCGGCCCTGGACCGTTTCGCGGGGGAGGCGCTGCACAAGGCGTTGAAGCAGTACTCCGTGGCCTATCGCCGCCACCGCGAGGTCACGACGGAGCTGGAGGAGCTGGTGGAGCGGGCGCGCGAGCGCGCGCAGGAGGCCGACATGCTGCGTTTCGGTGTGGAGGAGATCACCGCGGCGGAGCCGCAGCCGGGTGAGGACGCCGAGCTGTTGGCCGAGGAGACCCGGCTGGCCCACGCCGACGGCCTGCGGGTCGCCGCCACCACCGCCCACGAGGCGCTGGCGGGTGACCCCGCCTCGGACGTGGAGGTCGACGTGGCCGCCCTGCTGTCGGCGGCGCGCCAGGCGGTGTCGGCGGTGCGCGAGCACGACCCGGACCTGGCCTCCATCGGCGACCGGTTGGACGAGGCCTCCTACATCCTCACCGACGCGGCCACGGAGCTGGCCTCCTACGCCGAGTCGGTCGACGCCGACCCGGCGCGCCTGGCGGCCGTCCAGGAGCGCCGTGCGCTGCTGACCCAGCTCTCGCGCAAGTACGGTGCGACCACCGACGACGTCCTGGCCTGGGCCGAGAACGCCGCCAAGCGGCTGGCCAACCTGGAGGGGGACGACGAGCGGATCGAGGTCCTGCGCGCCGAGGCGGAGGACCTGCACGAGCGGTTGGAGTCCTCCGCTCAGGAGCTCACCCGGATCCGTACCGAGGCGGCCGAGCGGTTCGGTTCGGCGGTCACCGAGGAGCTCACGGCGCTGGCGATGCCGCATGCCCGTGTCAGCGTGCGCATCCAGACGGGTGAGGAGTTCGGTCAGCACGGCCGTGACGAGGTGGAGCTGCTGCTGGCGCCCCACCCCAGTTCTCCGCCGCTGGCCCTGCACAAGGGTGCCTCGGGCGGTGAGCTCTCGCGGGTGATGCTGGCCATCGAGGTCGTCTTCGCCGGGGCCGATCCCGTTCCCACGTTCGTCTTCGACGAGGTCGACGCCGGGGTGGGCGGCAAGGCGGCCGTGGAGATCGGTCGGCGTCTGGCCCGGTTGGCCCAGCGGGCCCAGGTCATCGTGGTCACCCACCTGCCGCAGGTCGCGGCGTTCGCCGACGCGCACCTGGTGGTGGAGAAGTCCACTGAGGGCCTGGTGACCGAGAGCGGTGTGGTCCGTCTGGACCGCGACGGGCGGGTGCGGGAGCTGTCCAGGATGCTGGCCGGGCTGGAGGACTCCGAGCTGGGTCGCGCCCACGCCGAGGAGCTGCTCGGCAACGCCGACCCCGAGCGCGCCTACCCCGCGGCCTGAGCGCCGCCCGCGCGGGTGTAGGCGCCGGGTGCGGGTGGGTAGGGGTGGTGGGAGGTCGCTGCGGGTGCGCTGGTGGGCTCGCGGGGGCGCCGGAGTCGCTCCGCGGCGGTGGAGGAGTGTCTAACACGCCGACCGATCAGCTGTTGTGACTCACCGTAGTTGAGTTCTGACAGTATTCCTGCGATGAAGGTATCGGACGCGCTCAGCGCCACAGTCATGCGGTTCCGTCGCACTCGGGCGGACGCTCCCTCCGGGCTGGTCGCACCCGTCCGCTCGGACCGCCGCACCAAGAACCTGACCAAACGGCTGCGCCCCGGCGACATCGCGGTCATCGACCACGTCGACCTCGACCGGGTGAGTGCCGAGGCCCTGGTCGACTGCGGGGTGTCGGCGGTGCTCAACGTCGCTCCCGGTATCAGCGGCCGTTACCCCAACCAGGGGCCGCAGTTGTTGGTGGAGGCGGGCATCCCCCTGGTGGACGAGGTCGACCCGGAGGTCTTCGTCCGGGTCCGCGACGGCGAACGCCTCCGTCTGGACGGCGGGGGGCTCTACCGCGGCGACGAACCGGTGGCGCTCGGCCGGATCCAGACCCCGGAGTCGGTGGCGTCGGCCATGACCGAGGCCCGGGCGGGCCTGGCCACCCAGTTGGAGGCCTTCGCCGCCAACACGATGGCCTATTTGCAGCGCGAGCGCGATCTGCTGCTGGACGGGATCGGTATCCCGGCCATCGAGACCGACATGGAGGGCCGCCATGTCCTCATCGTGGTCCGCGGGTACCACTACCGGGAGGACCTGGCCGCGCTGCGGCCCTACATCCGCGAGTTCCATCCGGTCATCGTCGCCGTGGACGGGGGCGCCGACGCGGTGATGGAGGCCGGGTACCGGCCCGACATCATCGTCGGCGACTTCGACTCGGTCTCCGACCAGGCGCTGACCAGCGGCGCCGAGCTGGTCGTGCACGCCTACCGCGACGGGCGGGCGCCCGGGATGCCGCGGCTCACCGCCCTGGGCCATACCGCGGTGGTCTTTCCCGCGACCGGCACGAGCGAGGATGTGGCGATGATGCTCGCCGACGGTTCGGGTGCGGCCCTGATCGTGGCGGTGGGCACGCACGCCACGCTGGAGGAGTTCCTCGACAAGGGCCGGTCCGGTATGGCCAGTACCTTCCTCACCCGGCTCCGGGTGGGCGGCAAGCTCGTGGACGCCAAGGGGGTGAGCCGCCTGTACCGCTCCCGGATCTCGCCGTGGGCGCTGTTGTTGCTGGTGGCCGCGTCCCTGTTCACGATCGTCGTCGCCGCCTACAGCTCGCCCGCCGGGCAGGTCTACCTCACGTTTCTCGCGGCGCGCTGGGACGCGTTCTCCTACTGGTTGACGGGGCTGTTGACGTGATCGATTTCCGCTATCACCTGGTGTCCATCATCGCTGTGTTCCTCGCTTTGACCGTGGGCCTGGCGTTGGGCACGACCATGCTCCAGGACCCGCTGCTCAGCACCCTGCAGTCGGAGACGGACGACCTGCGCGGCCAGAGTGAGGAGCTGCGTCTGGAGCGCGACGAGGCCGAGCGCGTCAACGAGGGGGCCGACGAGCTGTCGGAGGCGGCGGCGGAGGACCTGCTGGAGGACCGGCTGCGCGGCCTGGGGGTGGCGGTCGTGGTCGCGCCGGGCGCGGACGAGGACATGGCGGCGCCCCTGTCCGCCCGGGTCGAGGACGCCGGGGGCGAGGTCGTGGGCCGGATCGTCTTCACGGAGGAGTTCCCCGACCAGGCCAACGAGGCGTTCGTCGACGAGCTCGCGGTGCAGGTCTCGGCCGAGGCCGCGGAGATGGCGGGCGGGGCCTACGCCAGGTCCGCGGCGCTGATCGGCGGAGCGCTGGCCCGGGACGGCGACGACGGGGAGGGCGACGACGGGGACGGTGGTGACGGGGACGGCGGGAGCGGGCCGGAGTCCGACGGCGAGGAGGGGTCCGGGGACCGGGAGGACGAGGGTTCCGGCGACGGGGACGGAACCGACCCCGACGCTGTCCTGTCCGCCTACTCCGAGGCCGACCTGCTCGTCGTGGAGGGCGACCCCGCGGGGGCCGCGGACGCCGTCCTGGTGGTCGCGCCCTCCGTCGACGGTGTCGAGGGCGACCCCGAGCGGACCAACACCGTGGTGGCCACGGTCGCCGAGACCCTGCGTGAGGAGGTGGGCCCCACCGTCCTGGCCGGGGACACGCGTTCGGGCCGGGGCCAGGGCCTGATCGCGCAGGTGCGCGTCCACGAGCCGGACTACGCGACCGTCGACGTCGCGGGGCGGCCGATGGGCGACATCGTCACCGTGCTGGCCCTGGCCGAGGCGCTGGAGGGCGACGGGGCGGCCTACGGCGTGGGCGAGGGCGTGGAGGGCTTCGTGCCCTCACCGCTGCCGGGTCCGCGTTCGGAGGGTTCGGAGGACTCGGACGGGGACGGCGAAGCCTCCGAGCGGCCCGACGACGAGGCCCGCCGGGCCACGGTCGGGGAGTGACGTTCGTGATCGAGCACGCGATCCGGCTGGTGCGCGCCGGCGCCGGTGCCGGCCGGCCGCGCCGCGAGCGGGCCGGCTCCCGTCCGCGGTACGCCTTGCAGGGTCTGGCGGGCGCCGCTCTGGGCGCCGTCGCGGCCAAGGCCGCCTACACCCTGCTGACCCGGCCCGGTACGGAGCCGGCCGGGGCGGGGCCGACGGGGCAGCGGTCCGGTCCCGTGCCGTCCGGCGGCGTCCGGGGAGGGGACCGCTGGCTCAGGTCCAACTTCCGCGGCCGCAGCGTCACCCTCCAGGAGGGGCCCGCCCTGGCCTCGGCCGTGTGCGCCGCCAGTCTGTTCACGCCGGGTCTGGGCCCGCGGGTGCGGGCGGCCAGCGCGCTGGCCGCCGCCGGGGCCGCAGCGTTCGGTGCCTACGACGACCTGGCCGGAACCGTGCGGGCCCGCGGGCTGCGCGGCCACCTCGGCGCGTTGGCCGACGGGCGGGTCACCACCGGCGCGGTCAAGGTCCTGGGTATCGGTGCCACGGGGGTGGCGGCCGCCGCGCTGCTGCGGCGCCCGCTCGTGGACACGGTCCTGGACGGTGCCCTCATCGCCGCCAGCGCCAACCTCGTCAACCTCTTCGACCTGCGTCCGGGCCGGGCGGCCAAGGTGTGCCTGATCGCCGCCGCACCCGCGCTGGCCTCGCCCGCCGCGCCGCTGCTGGGGCCGGTGGTGGGCGCCGCCGCCGCGCTGTTGCCGGACGACCTCGCCGAGCGCTCGATGCTGGGCGACACCGGGGCCAACGCGTTGGGTGCGGCCCTGGGGCTGGCCGCGGTGGCCCGTGCGCCGCGTCCGCTGCGGGGGGCCCTGCTCGGCGGCGCCGTCGCACTGACCCTGGCCAGCGAACGCGTCAGCTTCTCCCGGTGCATCGACCGTGTGCCGGCCCTGCGCCGACTCGACCAATGGGGAAGAACCGCGCCGGAGGCGTCCGTTGAGGGTGGCGGTGGGCGACGGGTGGGAAGGACCGCGCCGGAGGCGTCCGTTGAGGGTGGTGGCGGGTGAGCCCGGCCCCCGGCCCGGTCGCGGAGTGACGCGGGGGGTCGGCGCGGCCGCGGTGCTCATCGCGGTGGTCACCGTCGGGGCCCGCCTGGCGGGGTTCGGTCGCACCGTGGTCTTCTCCCAGACCGTCGGCGACACCTGTCTGGGGACCGCCTACGTCACCGCCAACCAGTTGCCCGCCGTGCTGTTCGAGATCGTCATCGGCGGCGCCTTGACCGCCGTGGTGGTGCCGGTGCTCGCCGCGGCCGCGCACCGGGGCGACCACGAGCAGGTGCGCTGGACGGTGTCGGCCCTGGTCACCTGGGTGCTGGTGCTGGCGGTGCCGCTGTCGGCCCTGATCGCCCTGGTGTCGGTGCCCGCGATGGCCCTCATGCTCGGCCAGGGGACCGGATGCGACCGCGCCGCGCTGCTCGCGCTCGCCGCGCGCATGCTGGTGGTGTTCGCTCCGCAGGTGGTCTTCTACGGGCTGGCCGCGGTGCTCTACGGGGTGTTGCAGTCCCACCGCCGCTACCTGGCTCCCGCGCTGGCGCCCCTGGTGTCCAGCCTCGTGGTGATCGGCGTCTACCTGGCGTTCGTGCCCCTGGGCGCCGACCACCGCCAGGACATCGGCGGCCTGTCGAGTGCCGCGGAGCTGACGCTGTCGGCGGGCACGACGCTCGGGGTGTCGGCGCTCTTCCTCACCGTGCTGGGACCCGCCGCCCGGCTGCGGGTCCGTCCGCGACCGCGCCTGGCGTTCCCGCCGGGGGTGGGGGAGCGGGTCCGGGCCCTGGCCGCGGCCTCCCTCCTGCCTCTGGTGGCCATGCAGGTGAGCCTGCTGCTGTCGGTGGCGTTGGCGAACTGGGGAGGGGGTTCCGGGGCGGCCGTGCTCTACACCTACGCCTGGGCGCTGTTCACCCTGCCCTACGGCGTGATCGCGGTGCCCATCGCCACGAGCGCCTTCACCGCGCTGTCGGTCGCGCACGCCGAACAGGACCATGTCCGGTTCGCCGCTCTGGTCTCGGGGTCGGCGCGGGCCTGCGTGGTGGTCACCGCGGGCCTGGGCACCGCTCTGGCCGCCGCGGCGGGTCCGGTGGCCGCGGTCTTCGCCCAGCAGGACGCCCTGCCCCTGGAGCGCGCCCTGCTGGCCTACGCGCCGGGGGTCGTGGGCTTCGGCCTGGTGGCCCTGTTGAGCCGTACCCTGTTCGCCTCCCACCGGGGCCGGTCGGCCGCCCTGGCACAGGTCGTCGGATGGCTGGTGGTGATGGTCTGCGCGGTGGTACTGGTGTGGGCGGGCCCGCCGGGCTGGGCCATCGCGGCCCTGGGCGGGGGGAGCACGATCGGTCTGAGCCTGGCCGCCGTCCTGCTGTGCGTGGCGGTGGTCCGCGCGCACGGGCGCGCCGCCCTGGGCGGGCTGGCGCGGTCGCTGGGGGCGGCGGCGGCCGGCGGTGTCGTGGGATGGTGCGCGGGGCGTGCTCTGGTGCCGGTCATGCCGGTGGACGGTGTGGGGCCGACGCTGGGGGCCGCGGTGGCGGCGGCGACGGTGGCGCTGGTCGGTTACGCGGTGGTGGCCGCCGTGGTGGACCGGGCGGCGGCGGGCGCCGTCGCCGGCCGGGTCAGGAGCGCACTCGAGAGTCGAAGGGGGAAGCGGTGAACGGCAGGATCGCGCTGGTCGTGGGGACCAGTACTGGAGGTGTCGGCCGCCATGTCCGCTCGCTGGGCGCGGGTCTGGTCCGCAGGGGGATGCGGGTGGCCGTGCTCGGTCCGGCTTCGGCGGAGCGGGAGTTCGGGTTCACCCGGGAGGGGATGCGGTTCTCTCCGGTGCCGATCGGGCCGTCTCCGTCGTGGTCGGACCCCGGGGCGGTCATGCGGCTGCGTGCCCTGGTCCGCGGCGCGGACCTGGTGCACGCGCACGGTCTGCGGGCGGGCGCTCTGTGCGCCCTGGCAGGGTTGGCTCCGCTCGTGGTGACCGCGCACAACGCCCCGCCCGCGGTGCGCGGGCCGCTCGCGGCGGCCTACCCGGCGCTGGAGCGCCTGGTGGCTCTGCGCGCCGAGGTGGTCCTGGGGGTGTCGGGGGACCTGGTGCGCCGTCTGCGAGCCGCCGGGGCCCGCGACGCGCGGATGGCCGTGGTCGCGGCGCCGTCCACGGGCACGCCGTTCAACGGGCGCGAGGCCACCAGGGCCGACCTGGGTGTGCTGCCGGAGCGGCCGCTGGTGCTGACCATCGCCCGTCTGGCGCCGCAGAAGGGCCTGGGCACCCTGTTGGAGGCCGTGCCCCTGATCGCCGACCGGCGGCCCGAGCCGGTGGTCGCGATCGCGGGGGACGGGCCGTTGTGGGGCGAACTGCACGATGCGGCGGCCGAGCTGCGCGGCGACGTGCGCATGCTCGGGCACCGTTCGGACGTGGCCGACCTGCTGGCGGCGGCCGACGTGTTCTGTCTGACGAGCCAGTGGGAGGGGCCCTCGCTGGTGATCATGGAGGCTCTGCGGGCGGGTCTGCCCGTGGTCTCCACCCGGGTGGGGGGTATTCCGGACCTGTACACCGGGACGGTGCTGATGGTGCCGCCGGGCGATTCGCGCGCCTTCGCCGCGGCGGTGGGACGTGTGCTGGACGAGCCGGGGCTGGCCGAGGACCTGCGCTCGCGTTCGCGCAGGGCGGCGGCGGCCCTGCCCACCGAGGACGACGCCGTGGAGGCGGCGGCCGCAGTGTACAAGGCGGTGACGCAGGGGTGAGTGGCGCCGCCGGCGCCGGCCCGGTGCCTACGGAGTGTGTCCTGGCGGTAGCGGGTCTGTAACGCCCGGGTGCGGTGAACGCCACCGTGGCGGTGACTTCCCTGGAGAGGATTCTGCTGGCATGCTTGGTGGGGTTCCGGTATGGGCCGATCGGCGGAAGGTACCGGTATCCTTGCATGTCACGTGAGGGGAGTATCCCTGTCGCGACGGTGCCGTCATCACGGAGGACAACGACGTACTCCCGGTTCCGTCGGTCCGAGCCCGGTCGGCTCGGGCGGGAGAGACCTCCGGTACTCGATCGTGCGCGCACTACGTCCGCGCGCGCCTACCGGAGGAGAATCCACCCGTGAACGTTCCCTTGTGGGTCTGGGCTGCCACGATCGGTGCCATGGTCGTGATCCTGGTCATCGACCTGGCCATCGTCGACCACCCCTGGAGCAAGAAGAGCGGCCCCAAGGAGTTCGGGGTCCGCCAGGCGGCCTGGTGGGCGGCCTTCTACATCGGCATCGCCATCGTCTTCGGCTTCGGGGTGATGTACTTCGGCGGTTCGGCCGCAGGAGCCGAGTACTTCGCCGGGTTCATTACCGAGAAGAGCCTGAGCATCGACAACCTCTTCGTGTTCTACCTGCTCATGGGCGCCTTCGCGGTGCCCAAGAAGTACCAGCACGAGGTCCTGCTCATCGGTATCGTCATCGCGCTGGTCATGCGCGGTGTCTTCATCGTCCTGGGCGCGCAGGTCATCAACGCCTGGAGCGAGGTCTTCTACCTCTTCGGCGCCTTCCTGATCTACACCGGGTACAAGATCGTCCGCGACCACGTCAAGGGCGATGAGCACCAGACCGACTACACCCAGAACCCGGCGGTGAAGCTGGTCGGCCGGTTCTTCCCGGTGACGGAGGACTACCACGGCGCGCACATGTTCGTGCGCCTGGACCAGCGCCTGCACGTCACTCCGATGCTCATGGTCATCGTCGCCATCGGTGTCATCGACCTGGTCTTCGCCGTCGACTCCATTCCGGCGATCTTCGGTCTGACCCAGGACGCCTACATCGTGTTCACGGCGAACGCCTTCGCGCTGCTGGGCCTGCGCCAGCTGTACTTCCTGCTGGCGGGCCTGATGGACCGCCTGGCCTACATCAGCTGGGGCCTGTCGGCGATCATGCTGTTCATCGGTGTGAAGATGATCCTGCACGCCCTGCACGAGAACGGTGTCCACGTGATCGACATCGGGATCGGCGCCTCGCTGACGGTCATCATCGGTGTCATGACGGTCACCATCGTCGGCAGCCTGGTCAAGTCCTGGGTGGACGATCGGCGCCGTGCCGCGGTGGAGGCCGCGCGGGAAAGGGACACCACGGCCGACCGCTCCTGATACCGGACGGCTCCCGGTGCGGGGCCTCGAAGTCGTCTCCCGAAAACAGCCCGAATCGAACACGTGTTCGTCTATAGTGGTGGTGTTCCGGCGCTCAGCCGTCGGGGCACCACCACTTTCCCGTGTTGGAAGAAACCGACGTCGGTGGTCGTTAGTCTTGTCGGACGGGGTGGCGGACGGCTGTGACCGCGCCCCTCAACGGCCCGGATCCGCGGCCCTGCGCGGCCGCCGGAGGCCTTCGACCGCCACACCGCGAAGACACACGGGTCCAGCCGACGTCGCGTGACGCGGCCCGTCTCCTGTGCGCCCAAGCCGAAGGATGTCCTACTCGATGGTCGAACAACTGGTAGTCCGGGGAGCCCGCGAGCACAACCTCAAGGACGTCTCGCTGGACCTCCCGCGCGACTCCATGATCGTGTTCACCGGCCTGTCCGGCTCGGGCAAGTCGTCGCTCGCCTTCGACACGATCTTCGCCGAGGGCCAGCGGCGCTACGTGGAGTCCCTGTCCGCCTACGCCCGGCAGTTCCTCGGGCAGATGGACAAGCCGGACGTGGACTTCATCGAGGGCCTCTCGCCCGCGGTCTCCATCGACCAGAAGTCCACCAGCCGCAACCCCCGTTCGACGGTCGGCACGATCACCGAGGTCTACGACTACCTGCGCCTGCTGTGGTCGCGCGTGGGTGTACCGCACTGTCCCGAGTGCCGACGCGAGATCGCCCGGCAGACGCCGCAGCAGATCGTCGACCGCGTCCTGGAGATGACCGAGGGCACGCGCTTCCAGGTCCTGGCGCCGGTCGTGCGCGGGCGCAAGGGCGAGTACCTGGAGCTGTTCAAGGACCTGCAGTCCAAGGGCTACACCCGTGCCGTGGTCGACGGCGCCGCCGTGCGCCTGGACGAGGCGCCCAAGCTGGGCCGCTACGACAAGCACGACATCGCCGTGGTCGTGGACCGCCTCTCGGTCAAGGACACCGCGCGCGGACGCCTGACCGACTCGATCGAGACCGCGCTGAAGCTGGCGGGCGGCACCATCGTGCTCGACTTCGTCGATGTGGAGGCCGACGACCCCGAGCGCGAGAAGGTCTTCTCCGAGCACCTGTACTGCCCCTACGACGACCTGTCCTTCGAACAGCTCGAACCGCGCTCGTTCTCCTTCAACGCCCCCTACGGCGCCTGCCCCGACTGCTCCGGGCTGGGCACGCGGATGGAGGTCGACTCCGAGCTGCTGGTCCCCGACCCCGAGCGGACGCTGTCCGAGGGCGCTCTGGCCCCCTGGTCGGGGGGCTCCACCAGCGGCTACTGGGACCGCATCCTGCAGGCGCTGGGCGAGGCCCTGGGCTTCGACCTGGACACGCCCTGGGAGCGGCTGTCCCGGCGCGCCCGCAAGGCGATCCTGGAGGGCCACGACACCCAGGTGCACGTGTCCTACCGGAACCGGTACGGGCGCAACCGCTCCTACTACACCGAGTTCGAGGGCGTCATCCCCTGGGTGAAGCGGCGCCACTCCGAGACCGAGAGCGACTACGGGCGCGAGCGGCTCGAGGGCTACATGCGCACGGTGCCCTGCCCCACCTGTGAGGGGACGCGGCTCAAGCCGGTCGTGCTGGCGGTGACGGTGGGCGGGAAGTCCATCGCCGAGGTCGCGCAGATGTCGCTGAGCGACAGCGCGGAGTTCCTGGCCGGGATCAAGCTGTCCGAGCGCGACATGGTCATCGCCGCCCAGGTGCTCAAGGAGATCAACGCGCGGCTGGGCTTCCTGCTCGACGTGGGCCTGGACTACCTCAGCCTGGCGCGCTCCTCCGGTTCGCTCTCCGGCGGCGAGGCCCAGCGCATCCGGCTCGCCACCCAGATCGGCTCCGGCCTGGTGGGTGTGCTCTACGTCCTGGACGAGCCCTCCATCGGCCTGCACCAGCGCGACAACGCCCGGCTGCTGGAGACCCTCCAGCGGCTGCGCGACATCGGCAACACGCTCATCGTCGTCGAGCACGACGAGGACACCATCCGCGCCGCCGACTGGGTGGTCGACATCGGCCCCGGCGCCGGCGAGCACGGCGGGCACGTCGTGGTGTCGGGCATCGTCGACGAGCTGCTGACCTCCGACACCTCGCTGACCGGCGAGTACCTGTCCGGGCGGCGCGCCATCGCGGTGCCCGACACCCGGCGCCCGCTCACCCGGGGGCACGAACTCGTGGTCCGCGGGGCGCGGGAGAACAACCTGGACGGCATCGACGCCGCCTTCCCGCTCGGCGTGTTCACCGCCGTCACCGGGGTGTCCGGGTCGGGCAAGTCCACCCTGGTCAACGAGATCCTGTACAAGGCGCTGGCCAAGGAGCTCAACGGCGCCAGGGAGGTGCCCGGACGGCACCTGCGGGTGAACGGCACCGGCAAGGTGGACAAGGTGGTGCACGTCGACCAGAGCCCGATCGGCCGTACGCCGCGGTCCAACCCGGCCACCTACTCCGGTGTGTTCGACCACATCCGCAAGCTCTTCGCCCAGACCACCGACGCCAAGACGCGCGGGTACCTGCCGGGGCGGTTCTCGTTCAACGTCAAGGGCGGCCGGTGCGAGGCGTGCTCGGGCGACGGCACGCTCAAGATCGAGATGCAGTTCCTGCCGGACGTGTACGTGCCCTGCGAGGTGTGCCACGGAGCCCGCTACAACCGCGAGACGCTACAGGTGCGCTACAAGGGCAAGAACATCTCCGAGGTGCTGGAGATGCCGATCTCGGAGGCCCTGGAGTTCTTCGAGCCGATCAACGCCATCCGCCGCCACCTGCAGACGCTCACCGATGTCGGTCTGGGGTACGTGCGGCTGGGCCAGCCCGCCACGACCCTCTCGGGCGGTGAGGCCCAGCGGGTCAAGCTCGCCGCGGAACTGCAGCGCCGCTCGACCGGCCGCACGGTCTACGTGCTCGACGAGCCCACCACCGGTCTGCACTTCGAGGACATCCGCAAGCTCCTGGGCGTGCTCAACCGGCTGGCCGACACCGGCAACACGGTGATCGTCATCGAGCACAACCTCGACGTCATCAAGACCGCCGACCACGTCATCGACATGGGCCCCGAGGGCGGTTCCGGCGGCGGCCAGATCATCGCGCAGGGCACGCCGGAGGAGGTCGCCGCGGTCGCGGAGTCCTACACCGGGCGGTTCCTGGCCAAGCTGCTCTGACACCCCGTCCGCGGTGTGGCCCGGCCTCCGCGCCGGGCCACGCGTGTTCGGGGCGCCCGGCGGTCCCCGGGGGAACGTGGAATGTGCGAGAGGCGTCTTCTCTGCCCGTGGCGTGCACGCCCGCCCGAGCAGCAAAGCCTCCGACCGGAGACCCGGCCGGAGGAAGTCGCAACAAGGTCAGACGGAGACGCCTACACAGAACCCTGGCAGGGCTCCGTCATCGGCTCGCCGCAACCGCACGAGCACTGGCCCATGACGTTGGTGGTGTTGTCCTCGGACTCGTCCTACCGTCGCCTCCCGGACAGACCCCGTGGAGGAGCCCGCGCATGAGGATGACCCACCAGCACGGCCGCCGGGCACTGGAGGCCCTGGGTGCGGAACTCGACGGCTCGTGGCGGCTCGGGATGCTCGACGCCACCGTTTCCGCCACCGCCACCCGCGCGGGAGCCCGCTACTGGCTCCGGGTAGCCCCCGTACGCGATGAGACGTCGTGGGTGCGCGCGGATGCCATCGAAGAATCGCAGGCGCTCGCCGAACGAGTTCCTATGCCCAGGCTCGCCGACAGCACCGAGTGGGAAGCGACCGACCCTGAGGACGGGCAGGTCCGGGTGCGCGCGCACCTGTTCGAGTACGTCGACCAGCGGGCGGTGTCGTCCGAGCCTGCGATCACCACAGAACCGGCAGTGGACGACCGGTGGTGGGAACGCCTCCACGTCTCGCATGAAACCATCCGCTCCTCCACTACCGCCGGGCCGTCCCGGTCGGCAGAGCACGTCGCACGGTGGGTGCGCAAGGTCGCCCCAGACTTGGACACATCGGATCTCCGGTGGGAGTCCTCGCATGGCGATTGGCACTGGGCGAACCTCCTGTCCCCTGAACTGGTCGTGCTCGACTGGGAGGGCTTCGGGCTGGCGCCTGTGGGGTTCGACGCCGCGTCGCTGCTCACGTACTCACTGGCGCACCCGCCGACCGCTGGGCGCGTCCGGTCGGAGTTCGCCGACGAACTGGCCGGGCACGACGGTCTGGTCGCCCAGCTCTACTGCGCATCGTGGATCTCCTCGGCGATCGGCGCGGGATTCCACCCGCAGCTTCGGGAACCCCTGCGACGACACGTGGCAGACCTGCTGGGCTAGTCCTCTCCCCGGCGCTTCGACCTACTCCGTCGTCTGGGAAGTGGAGGGAGAACCGTGGGGGTCGGCCGAGGGGGTTCGGGGCGCCTGGGTTGGACGAGGCGGGCGAACTCGGCGAGCGTCGTCGCCCTGGGAACATCCCGGCGGGGCCGCTCGGTCATGACGTGCCACCCGAGTCCACATGGAGTCCGGCGTACTGGCGGATGATCGTGTCGACGGTGGTCCCGGGCGTGTGGATGTCGCCGTGCTGGGGTTGACCGGTCGGCCCGGTCCACCGGTACCAGTGGCCGTACGCGTTGATCTCGACCTGCTGGCGAAGGTACGGGTCGTTGACGACGAGGGTGTCGTCTCGTCGGTAGTTCAGCATCTGCCGGTGCGTGAACGCCGCACCGAGGTTCCTGAGAGCTTCCATGTCCCGAGCGTCACCCGGCGCAGGCGGGTGTCGCCACACAGTGAGATCTTCCGGCAATCGCCTGACGCGGAGTGGAAGCAGAGCGTAATGTTCCGCTCATGACCGACCCCCCGTTCAGCGAACTTCTGAAGAGATTCCGTGAGATTCAAGGGCTGACGCAACAGCAGCTTGCTGCGCGTATCCAGGCGTCGCCTGCTTCGGTTTCAAGGTGGGCGAACGGGCACGGTATACCGCAAAGGCCAACGGCTGAACTCCTGGACGACTACCTGCAGGCACAGGGGCGGCTCATGGCCGCGTGGAGGCTGGTCGCGAGCGGCAGCACCCTCCCTGAGTGGGCGCGGGGCCTGGCCGACATCGAGATCGTGGCTCGGTACCTCGAATTCCTGTCCCCTGTACTGGTGCCTGGGTACCTTCAATGCCCCTCGTACGCCCGCGAGGTGTTCCGGGCTGGTCAACCTCTGTTGACCACGGACGAGATCGACAACCTGGTGAAGCTCCGGTGCGGAAGACTGAATCAGCTACGGGAACTGGCGGTCACTGCGGTGTTCCCCGTTCTGGGCATCCGAGCGTTCGGCGAAGAGACCCAGAGGGAGCAGGCATCCCACCTGCTGTCGTGGGCTGCGACGGGTAGGGTGATCGTGCTTCTGGTGCCGGACGGCACTGTGCTTGCCGGGATCACGTCGCCGTTGCTGGTCTTCACTTTGCAGGATGGAACGATGGCGGCAAGTTCCGACCACATCAGCGGTAACTTCATCCATGACGATGAGTCTCACCCCCGACTCACTTCGCTGGTCAAGGGCGCTCTCTCATCTGCCCTGCCTGCGAGGGAGTCCCGCGAAATCCTGGAAGGTCTCAGCAATGAATGAATGGCACAAGTCCAGCTACAGCAGCACCGGTGGGCAGTGTGTCGAAGTTCGGGAGCACGCCGCGGGCGCGGACATCAGGGACACCCAGAACCGTGACCTCGGGTACCTCACGGTTCCCGGCCCAGAATGGATGGCGCTGCTCACCCGGGTGCGGGCGGAGAGGTAACCACACCGAACATGCGGAACCCCCTGGCAGGCCGCCGGGGGTTCCGCTGTGTCGGGCTACCCGGTCTCCGTGGGTCGGCCAGGATCGCGCGCGGCCCGGGGAAACGTTGCTCACACCACCCCCGAACGGGACACCCCACCACACCTACTACAGTACGTAGTGATTCCCAGTGCAGGTGAGGAGCGTTCTGTCGTGTCTGGTCAGAGGACGTGCGGGTGCGGAGTGAGCAGGCGGCGCCTGCTCGGAACGGCGGGAGCGGCGGCGACCGTGACCGCCGTGAGCGCCTGCGGCGGTGAGCCGCCCGATCCGCAGGAGATCCGGCGCGGCCAGGTGGTCGGCCAGACCACGGACGTGCCCGTGGGCGGCGGGGCGGTCTTCAGCGACAGCAAGCTCGTGGTCACCCAGCCGCGGGAGGGCGACTACCGTGCCTTCAGCGCCGCCTGCACGCACGGCGGATGCACGGTCCAGGAGGTCGACGAGGTGATCGGCTGCCTGTGCCACGGCAGTGAGTTCGACGTCGCCACCGGCGAGGCGCTCAAGGGTCCGGCCACCGAGCCGCTGCAGGGGTTCACGGTCACCATCGACGGCACCGACATCATCCTGGACTGAGTCCGCACGGCGGTGCGGTACCGCACGAGGGCGCCCGGAGCGGAATCCGCTCCGGGCGCCGTGCTGTGCCCGGTGGGTGTGGCGGGCCGCTCAGGCCTCGCCGGGGTCGCCGCCGGGCGGGTTGGCGGAGCCGTTGCGCGGGGTTCCGCCGGCCGCCCGGGCGGCCGGGTTCTGCCGGAAGGCGGAGGTGGGGAACTGCGCGGCGTAGGGCGAATCCTCGCCGGAGGTGATGAACTCGGTGCGGTGGCGCGGCAGGGACTCGGGGTAGTGCTCGACGAGCCAGCCGATGAGGTGCTCGCGGATCTCGCAGGCGATGTTCCACTGCGCGCCGGTGTCGGCGGCGGTGGCCACCACCCGCACCATGACCTCGCCGGACTCGGTGATGTCCACGACCTGGCAGGACCAGCTGCGCCCGTCCCAGTTCGGGCTGGCCGTGATCAGCCGGCCGGTCTCCTCGCGCAGTTCGGCGACCGGGACCTCCCAGTCCAGCGGCAGGACCACCTTGGCGGTGATCGCCGTCCCCTGCTTGGTCCAGTTCTCGAAGCTGGTGGTGGTGAAGTTGGCGACCGGGACGACCAGGCGGCGCTCGTCCCAGATCTTGATGGTGACGTTGACGAGGCTGAGTTCCTCGACCCGGCCCCACTCGCCCTCGACCACGACCACGTCGCCGATGCGCAGCGAGTCGCTGAAGGCCAGCTGGAGTCCGGCGAAGAGGTTGCCCAGGGTGGACTGGGCGGCCACACCGGCGACGATACCGATGACGCCGGCCGAGGCCAGCAGCCCGGCGCCCAGCGCCTTGACCTGGGGGAAGGTGAACAGGATGGCGGCGATCGCCAGGACCACGATGACCGAGGTCACCACCCGGCGCAGCAGACGGACCTGGGTCTGGTAGCGGCGTGCCCTGCGGTCGGCGTCCCCGTTGGACACCGACAGCCGGTCCAGGATCATGTCCGTGGCGGCGTAGGCCAGGCTGATGCCCAGACCGGTCAGCGTGCCGATCATGAGGATGCGCATCAGGTGCTGGATGGCCTGGTAGGTGCTCCACCCGACGTCGGCGGGGCTGGGCAGCGCCAGGTTGGCGCCGACCACGGCCGCCGCGAGGTAGGCGGTGACGGCCGAACGCGAGACCAGGTACCGCGCCATCGGCCAGACCTTGCCCAGCTGGTGGTTCAGGAGCCAGTGGACCACGAACACCAGGGTCAGGGCGAGGGCGATCACGATGCCGAGCGCGATCCATTGTTGGGCGGTCACGGTCGGGGACCCCCTTGTCGTCAAGTCGGTCAGATGGTTCGTACCCGCCCAACCTAGACCATGGAGAAATCCAATCGTGACGTTTGAGGTGAGGTATGCGCGACGGTGCCCTGTGACACCGGGGCCTCGGGTGGCCAGATGTCACCGGGACCCAGGAGAATAGCGCCATGGCTGCGACTCCTCACCTGCGCCCGGCGCCCGGCTCCATCCCGACCTCCCCCGGTGTGTACCGGTTCCGGGACCAGGCCGGCCGGGTCATCTACGTCGGCAAGGCCAAGAACCTGCGGTCGCGCCTGTCCTCCTACTTCCGCGACTTCGCCGGGCTGCACCCCCGCACCCAGCAGATGGTCTCCACCGCCGCCGACGTGGACTGGACCATCGTCGGCACCGAGGTCGAGGCGCTCCAGCTGGAGTACTCCTGGATCAAGCAGTACGACCCCCGCTTCAACGTCAAGTACCGCGACGACAAGAGCTACCCCTACCTCGCCGTCACGCTGAACGAGGAGTTCCCGCGCGTGCAGGTGATGCGCGGCGCCAAACGCAAGGGGGTGCGCTACTTCGGCCCCTACTCCCACGCCTGGGCCATCCGTGAGACCGTCGACCTCCTGCTGCGCGTGTTTCCCGTGCGCACCTGCTCCCCGGGCGTCTTCCGCGGGGCCCGCAACAGCGGGCGCCCCTGCCTGCTCGGCTACATCGGCAAGTGCGTGGCCCCCTGTGTGGGCAGGGCCACGCCGCAGGAGCACCGCGACCTCGTGGACGACTTCTGCTCCTTCCTGGCCGGCGACACCGGGCGCTTCATCCGCCAGCTGGAGGGGCGGATGGCCGAGGCGGCCCAGGAGATGGAGTACGAGCGGGCCGCACGGCTGCGCGACGACATCGAGGCGCTCAAGGCCGCCCTGGAGAAGCAGGCCGTCGTGCTGCCCGACTCCACCGACTGCGACGTCATCGCCATGGCCGACGACCCCCTGGAGGCGGCCGTGCAGATCTTCCACGTGCGCGGCGGCCGGATCCGCGGCCAGCGCGGCTACGTCGTCGACAAGGTCACCGACGCCGGGCCGGGCGAGCTCATGGAGACCTTCCTCGGGCAGCTCTACGGGGCCTCGCAGGGCACCGACGAGACCGCCGGGACCGGCACGGCCGTCCCGCGCGAGGTCCTCGTCTCGCACGCCCCCGAGGACGTGGGGGCGGTGGCGTCGTGGCTGTCGGAGCACCGGGGCTCGACGGTGGACCTGAGGGTGCCCCGGCGCGGGGACAAGAAGGCGCTCATGGAGACCGTGGACAAGAACGCCCGTGAGTCGCTGGCCCGGCACAAGACCCACCGCGCCGGCGACCTGAGCACGCGCGGGCGCGCCCTCAACGAGATCCAGGAGGCGCTCGACCTGCCGGAGGCGCCGCTGCGCATCGAGTGCTACGACATCTCCAACCTCCAGGGCGAGCACGTGGTCGCCTCCATGGTGGTGTTCGAGGACGGGCTGGCGCGCAAGTCGGAGTACCGCCGCTTCGCCATCCGCGGCAGCGGGCCCGGCGGCGCCGAGCAGCACGACGTCGCGGCCATGCACGAGGTCATCACCCGCCGGTTCCGCCGGTACCTGGAGGAGAGCTCGCGCAGCGGGGAGGTGGCGCGGATGGGGGAGACGGGCGACCACGCCGGTCATCACGGCGACTCCGAGCCTTCACCCGGCAAGTTCGCCTACCCCCCTAATCTGGTGGTGGTGGACGGCGCGCGGCCCCAGGCCGAGGCGGCGCGCCGGGCACTGGACGAGCTCGGTATCGAGGACGTGGCCGTGTGCGGGCTGGCCAAACGCCTGGAGGAGGTCTGGTTGCCCGACGACGAGGACCCGGTCATCCTGCCGCGGACGGGGGAGGGCCTGTACCTGCTGCAGCGGGTGCGCGACGAGGCCCACCGGTTCGCGATCACCTACCACCGCAAGATGCGGGCCAAGGCGCTCACGGGCAGCAGCCTGGACGAGCTGGCCGGACTCGGTCCGGCCCGCCGGTCCGCGCTGATCAAGGAGTTCGGTTCGGTGAAACGACTGGCCTCGGCCACGGCCGAGGAGATCGCGGCGGTGCCGGGCATCGGCCCCAAGCTGGCGGAGGCCGTGCACGCGCACCTGACGGGAGGGCCCGCCGGAGGGGACACCGACCGGTCGGCGGGACAGCAGAGTACTGACGGGGGAGGAGACACATGACGGTCGAACTGGGCGGGGAGCTGCCGCCCGAGGTGGTCATCGTGACCGGGATGTCCGGTGCGGGCCGGAGTACGGCGGCCAGGGCCTTGGAGGACCTGGACTGGTTCGTGGTGGACAACCTGCCGCCCGGACTCCTGCCGACCATGATCGAGCTGGCCGGCCGCACGCACGGGGCGGTGCCCCGGGTCGCGGTGGTGGTGGACGTGCGTTCGCTGGCCTTCACCGAGGACCTGCTGTCCACGGTGGAGGAGCTGCGCAAGCGGGACATCGTCGCGCGCGTGCTCTACCTGGAGGCGAGCGACGAGGCCCTGGTCCGGCGGTTCGAGGGGGTGCGCCGCCCGCACCCGCTGCAGGGTGACGGGCGCCTGACCGACGGCATCGACCGGGAGCGCCAGACGCTGCTGGCGGTGCGCGGTGAGGCCGACCTGGTGATCGACACCTCACAGCTCAACGTCCACCAGCTCAAGGCGCGCGTGATCGGGTTCTTCGGCGAGACCGACGAGGCGCGCCCCCGCGCCAACGTCGTCTCGTTCGGGTTCAAGCACGGCCTGCCCGTCGACGCCGACCTGGTCCTGGACTGCCGTTTCCTGCCCAACCCCCACTGGGTGCCCGACCTCAGACCGATGGACGGGCGCGACGAGCCGGTGCGCGACTTCGTACTGGCCCAGGACGGCGCCAAGGAGATGATCGAGGCCTACGCCGAGGTCCTCAAGCTGACCATCGCCGGGTACCAGCGCGAGGGCAAGCACTACATGACACTCGCGGTCGGATGTACCGGAGGCCGGCACCGCAGCGTGGCCATGGCCGAGCAGTTCGCCGAGCAGTTGCGCGGCCAGGAGGTCGACGTGCACGTGGTGCACCGGGACGTGGGGCGCGAATAGCCCACCCGACGCGGGGCGCCGTGCGCGGCGGTCCGCCGCCCCGCGGAGGGCTTCCGGCTCGGCTTCCCCGTCGGGCCGGGGCCCCGGAACGGGGTCCTGGGCCGGGGGCGGGATGGACCGCGGAGGGACCGAATCGCCAACGGGGGCGTCTTGGCTTACATTGGCCCGGTCACCGCCGGTCCCGGTTCCTCCACGGACGGGGAGCCGGCGGTCCGGGGGCGCGGGTGCCCGCAGCTCCGCCGTGGGCGGTGCGGTCGTCCGTGCTTGCTGCACACGGGACGAGGGGGCAGACCAGAGCCATGTCGAACAGCACCGCACCGGACGAGGAGGGTCGACGCCCGCCGCGGGTGGTCGCCCTGGGGGGCGGGCACGGCCTGCACGCCTCCCTGTCCGCGCTGCGCCGGGTGACCACCGACGTGACGGCGATCGTCACGGTCGCCGATGACGGCGGGTCCAGTGGCCGGCTCCGCGAGGAGCTCGGCGTCCTCCCCCCGGGCGACCTGCGGATGGCCCTGGCGGCGCTGTGCGGTGACGACGAGTGGGGCCACACCTGGCGCGAGGTGATCCAGCACCGGTTCCGTTCCGAGGGCGACCTGCACGGCCACGCGGTGGGCAACCTGCTGATCGTGGCGCTGTGGGAGCTGCTGGGTGACTCCGTGGCGGGTCTGGACTGGGTCGGCCAGCTCCTGGGTGCGCACGGGCGGGTCCTGCCGATGTCGTCGGTGCCGTTGGACATCGTGGCCGAGGTGGCCGGGATCGATGCGCGGCGCCCCGAGGAGACCACGATCGTGCGGGGCCAGGTGGCGTGCGCCAGCACCAGCGGCCGGGTGCGGTCCATCTCGCTCATTCCCGAGGAGCCCCCGGCCAGTCCGCAGGCGGTCAAGGCGGTGCGCGAGGCCGACTGGGTGGTCTTCGGCCCCGGATCGTGGTTCACCAGCGTGCTGCCGCACCTGCTGGTCCCCGAACTCGCCGAGGCCTTGGTCAGTACCCGTGCGCAGCGCATGGTCACGCTGAACCTGTCCCCTCAGCGCGGGGAGACCGACCACTTCCGGCCGGAGACCTACCTGGAGGTGCTGCACGAGCACGCGCCCAAGCTCGGTGTGGACGTGGTGCTGGCCGACCGGGGGACCGTGGAGGACGTCGAACCGCTCACGACGGTGGTCCGCCGACTGGGCGGGCGTCTGGAACTGGACGAGCTGAACCGGGGCGACGGTACGCCCCGGCACGACCCGGAGCGGCTGGCCGCGGCCCTGGAACGCATCCTGACCACCTGACCGTGCGGGCGATTGCCCGGGGCGCGGTCCGGGCACACCCGCATCATGACTGGTCACCGTGTCGACGTCGAGCGGGTCTACGACGAGGTGCGCGAGCACCCGGAGGGCGGCGGGCCCGGGGGCGCGCTGTTCCTCGTGGACCGGCTCTGGCCGCGCGGGGTGCGCAAGTCCGCCCTGGAGGGGGTCACCTGGCTCAAGGAGGCGGCGCCCAGCCGGGAGCTGCGCACCTGGTTCGGGCACGACCCCTCGCGCTTCGACGAGTTCGCCGAGCGCTACCGCGCCGAGCTGCGGGAGCGGCCCGAAGCCCTCGACCCGGTCCTGGAGGCGGCTCGGCGGGGGCCGGTCACCCTGCTGTACGCCGCCCGCGACACCGACCACAACCATGCGCTCGTCCTGCGCGACCACGTGGCGGACCTGCTCGCCGACGGGAGCAATTGACCGCACACCCCCATGAAGGCCCACAGGGCCCCCGGCCAGCGCGGATGGTGGCTCGCCGACACGCCGTGAAGGGGTCGGCCCGAAGCCGCCGGTGACGTAGTCTGCCACGGAGACAGCCGCACGCGGCGGGGCCGCGGCGGCGCACACCGGCGTCAGGCGCGCGACGCCGGTGCAAGCCAGTTCAAGGGGAGGTTCGCGGCGATGGCGATGACCGGCGTGGTGAAGGACGAGTTGAGCCGACTGGCGATTCTCAAGCCATGCTGCCGCAAGGCGGAAGTGTCCACCATCCTGCGCTTCACCGGAGGGCTGCACCTGGTGGGCGGACGGATCGTGATCGAGGCCGAACTCGACACCGGTGCCGCGGCGCGACGGCTCCGCAAGGACATCTCGGAGGTCTTCGGGCACGAGTCCGAGGTCGTCGTGCTCTCCCCGAGCGGCCTGCGCAAGGGCAACCGGTACGTGGTCCGGGTGATCAAGGACGGCGAGTCGCTGGCGCGTCAGACCGGTCTGGTGGACAACCACGGCCGACCGGTCCGCGGTCTGCCCCGGCACGTGGTGGCGGGCGGGGCCTGTGACTCGGAGTCGGCTTGGCGCGGCGCGTTCATCGCGCACGGGTCGCTGACCGAGCCCGGCCGGTCGATGTCGTTGGAGGTCACCTGCCCCGGACCGGAGGCGGCGCTGGCGCTGGTGGGTGCGGCGCGGCGCCTGAAGGTGCACGCCAAGGCGCGCGAGGTGCGCGGGGTGGACCGGGTGGTCGTGCGCGACGGCGACTCCATCGGGGCGCTGCTGACGCTGCTGGGCGCCCACCAGAGTGTGCTGGCGTGGGAGGAGCGGCGGATGCGCCGCGAGGTGCGCGCCACCGCCAACCGGCTGGCCAACTTCGACGACGCCAACCTGCGCCGCAGCGCCCGGGCCGCGGTCGCGGCCGGCGCGCGGGTGGAACGGGCACTGGAGATCCTGGGCGAGGAGGCTCCGGAGCACCTGGTGGCCGCCGGCCAGCTGCGGCTGGCGCACAAGCAGGCGTCGCTGGAGGAGCTCGGGCAGCTGTCGTCCCCGCCGCTGACCAAGGACGCCATCGCGGGCCGGATACGGCGCCTGCTGGCGATGGCCGACAAGCGGGCGAGCGATCTGGGGATCGAGGGCACAGAGGCGAACCTCACGCCCGACATGCTCGTGCCCTGACGGGGGCGCGTCGGCGGTCGGGGGTTCCCGCGCGCCCGCGGACGCCGGAATACCGCCGTCACAACGTTGTTCGACTTTGTTAACAGCACGAACACGTCGATAACTTCCGACAATGGTATAGACCTCTTCGCCGAGCAGTGCCAGGATGGTTCACGAATCCACGAGGCCTGGTGAGCGTGGCGGACGTGGGTCGAGAACGGCCCGCCGCCGATGCTCCGCTAGGCTCTTCGTCAACACCCGGCGCATGTTAACCCTGTTCAAAGCCGTCACTCGGGTTCACATCCGGGTGCATCGTCCCTGGCTGGGGGAATGCGCGGGTGACATTGATGTGCGACATATGAGGAGATTGGTTCCGTGACCATCCGTGTAGGCGTCAACGGCTTCGGTCGTATCGGCCGCAATTTCTGGCGCGCGGTCGCCGCTGGCGGCAGCGACATCGAAATCGTCGCGGTCAACGACCTCACCGACACCAAGACGCTCGCGCACCTGCTCAAGTACGACACGGTGCTCGGCACCCTCGACGGCGACGTCGAGGTGGGCGAGGACTTCCTTCGCGTCGGTGACAAGAGCGTCAAGGTGCTCGCCGAGCGCGACCCGGCCAAGCTGCCCTGGTCCGACCTGAACGTGGACGTGGTCATCGAGTCCACCGGTCGCTTCACCAAGGCCGAGGACGCCAAGAAGCACCTCGCCGCCGGCGCCAAGAAGGTCATCATCTCCGCCCCGGCCAAGGGCGAGGACCTGACCATCGTCATGGGCGTCAACGACGACAAGTACGACGCGGCCAACCACCACGTCGTGTCGAACGCCTCCTGCACCACCAACTGTGTGGCGCCGATGGCCAAGGTCCTGCTGGACAGCTTCGGTATCCAGCAGGGTCTGATGACGACCGTGCACGCGTACACCAACGACCAGGTCATCCTGGACTTCCCGCACTCGGACCTGCGTCGCGCCCGCGCGGCCGCGCAGAACATCATCCCGACCACGACCGGTGCCGCCAAGGCCACCGCTCTGGTCCTGCCCGAGCTGCAGGGCAAGCTGGACGGCATGGCCATGCGCGTGCCCGTCCCGGACGGCTCCGTCACCGACCTGGTCGTCACCCTGGACCGCGAGGTCACCAAGGACGAGGTCAACGCCGCGTTCAAGGACGCCGCCGAGGGTCCCCTCAAGGGCGTTCTCGTCTACACCGAGGACCCCATCGTGTCCTCGGACATCGTGGGTACCTCGCCCTCCTGCACCCTGGACTCCAGCCTGACCATGGTCTTCGGCAACCAGGTCAAGATCGTCGGCTGGTACGACAACGAGTGGGGCTACTCCAACCGCCTGGTGGACTGCGCCAAGCTGGTCGGCTCCGGCCTGTAGGGCGCTGGGCCACCGCCCCGACGGACGCCCGCGGCGCGGTTCCCGCCCACCACGGACGGGCACTGCGTGCTGCGGTGGGCCGTCACCCCGCACCCCCTCGCCCGCACCGCGCGCGAGGGGGTGCCGTCGTGGACGCCACGGCCCAGCCCGCCGTCGCCCACCGGGCGCACGGCGGAACAGGCGGGCCGCCCCCCGACGGAGCCTGGGGCGGCGGCCACCGCCCGCCCTGTCAGTCCCGACCGACCACCGCCCGGGCCGACGCCCGGGTCCCAGACCTTCCGAGGAGACCAGCATGCGGACGATCGACGACCTCGACGTCTCCGGTAAGCGCGTGTTCGTCCGGGCCGACCTGAACGTGCCCCTGGACGGCGACCGCATCGCCGACGACGGCCGAATCCGTGCCGCCCTGCCCATCATCGAGAAGCTGCGCGAGCGCGGCGCCCGCGTCATCGTCGCCGCCCACCTGGGGCGGCCCAAGGGCGCTCCGGACCCGCGCTACTCCCTGCGCCCGGTCGCGACCCGCCTGGGCGAGCTGCTCGGCGCCGACGTGGCCTTCGCCGCCGACACCGCCGGGGAGTCCGCCCGCGCCACCTCGGCCGCGCTCGCCGACGGCGAGGTGGCGCTCCTGGAGAACGTGCGCTTCGAGCCGGGCGAGACGAGCAAGGACGACGCCGAGCGCGGTGAGCTCGCCGACCGCTTCGCCCAGCTCGCCGACCTCTACGTCGGCGACGCCTTCGGTGCGGTGCACCGCAAGCACGCCAGCGTCTTCGACCTGCCCGGCAAGCTGCCCCACGCCGTGGGCGGCCTCGTCCTGACCGAGGTCGAGGTCCTGCGCAAGCTCACCGGCGAGCCGCAGCGCCCCTACGCCGTGGTCCTGGGCGGGTCCAAGGTCTCCGACAAGCTCGGCGTCATCGACAACCTCCTGGGCACCGCCGACCGGCTGCTCATCGGCGGCGGTATGGTCTTCACCTTCCTCAAGGCCAAGGGCTACGAGGTGGGCTCCAGCCTGCTGGAGGCCGACCAGCTCGACACCGTGCGCGGCTACCTGGAGCGGGCCGAGCGCGAGGGCGTGGAGATCGTCCTGCCGGTCGACGTCGTGGCGGCCGAGAAGTTCGCCGCCGACGCCCCCCACGCGCCGGTCGACGTCGAGGCCATCCCGGCCGACCGCATGGGCCTGGACATCGGCCCCCGCAGCCAGGAGCTGTTCGCGGCCAAGCTCGCCGACACCCGGACGGTCTTCTGGAACGGGCCCATGGGCGTGTTCGAGATGGAGCCCTACGCCGGCGGCACCCGGGCGCTGGCCCAGGCCCTGATCGACTCCGGTGCCTTCACCGTGGTGGGCGGCGGTGACTCCGCCTCGGCCGTGCGCGCGCTGGGCTTCGACGAGTCGGCCTTCGGCCACATCTCCACCGGCGGCGGTGCCAGCCTGGAGTACCTGGAGGGCAAGGACCTGCCCGGTATCGACGCCCTCGCCTGACGCCGCGGCCCGGGCGCCCCGCCCGGGCCGCACCATCGTCCGACCGACCTGACGGGAAGTACACACATGTCCAAGCGCCTGCCGCTGATCGCGGGCAACTGGAAGATGAACAACAACCACCTGGAGGCCATCGCTCTGGTCCAGAAGCTGGCGTTCGGGCTGAACGACAAGGACTACGACAACGCCGAGGTCGTCGTCCTGCCGCCGTTCACGGACCTGCGCAGCGTGCAGACGCTGGTCGACGGCGACAAGCTGCGCATCGGCTACGGCGCCCAGGACATCTCCGCCCACGACAAGGGCGCCTACACCGGCGAGATCTCCGGCGCGATGCTGTCCAAGCTGGACTGCGGTTACGTGCTGGTCGGCCACTCCGAGCGCCGCGAGTACCACCAGGAGGACGAAGCCCTGGTCAACGCGAAGGTCCAGGCGGCGTTCAAGAACGGCATCGTGCCGATCCTGTGCGTGGGCGAGGGCCTGGAGGTGCGCAAGCAGGGCCGCCAGGTCGAGCACGTCCTGGCGCAGCTCGACGGCGCGCTGAAGGGCATCACGGCCGAGCAGGCCGAACGGATCGTCGTGGCCTACGAGCCCGTGTGGGCGATCGGCACCGGAGAGGTCGCGACTCCCGAGGACGCCCAGGAGGTGTGCGCGGCCATCCGGGTGCGCCTGTCCGAGCTGTACTCTCCCGAGGTCGCGGGCGCGGTGCGCGTGCTCTACGGCGGTTCGGTCAAGGGCGGCAACGCCCCCGGCATCATGGCCAAGGACGACGTCGACGGCGCCCTGGTCGGCGGTGCCTGCCTGAAGGCGGACGAGTTCGTCAAGATCATCCGGTTCGGCGACCAGTAGGCGTGACCTGCGACACCGCCCTCCCCGGGCCGCGGTCCGGGGAGGGCGGGGCCTGACGAGTGCCGTGGTCGGGCTAGACTGCGCTGAGGGGATTTCCGTGCCTCGCGGTTTCCCCTCCCGTGCCGCCATGGGCACGGTAAAATCCGAAAACGTCCCCGGTCTCCTCCTTCCGTGATCCGAACCGGCCAGGCCGGTGCCGAGCACCGCCGCTGGTACGGGTGGTGAATGGGGGGCCGAGGTGTCCATTCCCCCGCTGCGGGGTCGAGCTACGGGTGAGCGTGTGATCCTCGGTCTGTCCATCTTCGTGATGCTTCTCAGCGCGGCGCTGATCTTCCTGGTGCTCATGCACAAGGGAAAGGGCGGCGGCCTGTCCGACATGTTCGGTGGAGGCGTCATGTCCTCCCTCGGGGGCTCGTCGGTCGTCGAGCGCAACCTCGACCGCATGACCATCGCTGTCGGGATCGTCTGGATCCTCGCCATCGTCGCCCTCGGCCTGTTGATCAACCGGGGCATGTAGCCGGCGAGACGCAGGCACCCCCCCGTCCACAGTCAAGCTCGCCCGAGTGTCGGTGAGCGAGTTCGCCGAAGGAGTTTTTCGTGGGTAGTGGCAGTGCCATCCGTGGCAGCCGAGTCGGAGCCGGCCCCATGGGCGAGGCGGAGCGGGGCGAGGCCGCCCCGCGCGTGCGGGTTCCGTTCTACTGTGCGAACTTGCACGAGGTCGTGCCCAGCTTCGCGAGCGAAGCCGCGGTCCCCGACGAGTGGGACTGTCCCCGTTGCGGATTCCCCGCGGGCAAGGACAAGGCGAACCCCCCGTCGCCGCCGCGTACCGAGCCCTACAAGACGCACCTGGCCTACGTGAAGGAGCGCCGCAGCGAGGAGGAGGGCAAGCTCATCCTCGATGAGGCCCTGGCCAAGCTGCGCGCCGACCGTGCGGCGGTGGAGGCCCACATGAAGGCCGCCCAGAATTAGGGCGTGTGGATGCGCCGCTCGGGACGGGCGGCATCCACCACACACGCCCGAGGACCCGACCGGCGCCGCCCGGTCCGGCCCGTCACCGGGGCCCGTCGCGTTCACCGCGACGGGCCCCGGTCTGTGCGGGGAGCGTCGGCGGGCGTGGGCGCTCATGGGCGCGGCGGGTCCGCCGCCGCGGCGCCGATCGCGGGCCCGGACACGCGCGGCCACGAGCACGGACGTGAAAGCTGACCGGTAGTTCCTCATTCGCGGGACTGGTGTGGCGAGAGCGAATTAGGGTGATCGCCACGCACCCCCAACAGCCCCTCATGAGGAGATGGTGTCGATGTCCACGTGCCCGACCGGCGGCGACCATGACTGGATTCTCGGCGACGACCGCAAGTTCCAGTGCGCCAAGTGCGGCGCTCAGAGCGCGCGCAGGTTCTGAGAGCCGGGGCCCGGCTGGACGGTTCCGCGCGCGGCCAGATCGCCCTTGAGCGAGGCGCGCCAGGTCACCGGTTCTCCCAGGACCTCGGCCACCCCCTTGGCCCAGCGCTCGAGGGGCGCGAACGCGTCCGGTCCCTCTCTCAGGACGGTCCGCCCCTGGTAGGGCACCCCGTCCAGGACCACGACCTCGTCGTCGACCCGCAGTTCGGTGTCGTACTCCCTCGTATTGCGCCTCATGGACGGGACTCTAGCGGGGCGAGTCGGGCGACGCCCGGCCTTCGGTGCGATCGTTCGGAGACGGACACGGCGGTCCACGGGCACCGCGGCACCGACCACACCGGAGAGTTGGAACAATGGGGGCATGGCTTCCCCCGAACCCTCGGACGACCCCCCGGTCCTGCGGGGCCTCCCCTCGGATCTCACGCACACCTCCGGCAGCGTCTCCCACCTGCGCCGGTACGTGAGCCTGCGCGGACCCAACGCGCGGATGTGGATGGCGGCGGCCTACCTCTCGGGCGTCCTCACCGCGGGCTTCCTCGTGGTGCTGGGTTCGCTGCTGTGGAACGTGCTGCGCCAGGACTACACGGTCGGATCGGTGACGCTGTGGGCGGCCGCGGCCCTGACCATGGCCTTCGTCGGTCCCGGGAGCAACATCGTCCTGCTGCGCGGCCTCCCGCAGCGCATCACCCGCCAGGGCATCAGCGCCGACAGCGACGGCGTCATCGTGCTCCAGGAGCGCAAGTGGTGGTTCCCCGGCGAGGGCACGTTCATCGGGTGGAACGAGATCCGGCGGGTGCGCGAGGACCACACCGGTGACCGCCGCCGCACCTACTTCATCGAGTTCGTCCTGGACACCTACCGCACGGACGAGGAACTGCCCACGTGGGCCGAGTCCGCGGAGAGCCTGGGCCTGACCGTGGTGGACGCCCCCACGCAGTTCTACGTCCAGGTCCCCCGGGACCACAAGGAGAAGATCCTGCGGATGATCGAGCGGACGGCGCCGCTGCCCTCGGTCGTGGAGCGCTCACCGCTGAGCCTCGACTGACCTCCGGCCGCCGAGCCGGCGGGTGAGCTCGGCCGCGGCGTCGCGGACCCGCCCGGCGAGCGCCAGCGGGGTGACCGGCCGCGCGCTCGGCACGGTGAGGCTGATCGCCGCGGCGGGTCGGCCGTTGTGGTCCAGGGCGGCCGCCGCCACCGACACGAAGCCCTCGGTGACCTGGCCCTCCTCGATCGACCAGCCCTGGCGGGCCTCCTCCTCCAGCACACGGCGCAGCTCCCCGGGGTCGGCGGGGCCCCGGCCGGTGCGGTCGGTGAACGCCGCCGTGTCCGGGTACAGGGCGCGCACCTGGGCGCGGGGGAGCCGGGCGAGCATGGCCCGCCCCGACGCGGTCAGGTGCGCGGGCAGGCGGACCCCCACCCCCGTGATGAGCGTGGGCGCGTGCGGGGGCTGCTCCTTGAGCAGGTACAGGGTGTCGGCGCCGTGCAGCACGCCCAGGTGTGCGGTGGCGCCGGTGGCCTCCGTCAGGTGGCGCAGCAGGGGCCGGGCCAACCGCTCGATGCCGTCATGGCGCAGGTAGGCCGAGCCGATCTCGAACGCCGCCACCCCCAGGCCCCAGCGGCGCTCCTCGGGCAGGTGGGTGACGAAGCCCTCCTGGGCCATCGCCTCCAACAACTGGTAGACGCTCGAACGCGGCACGTCCAGTTCCACGGCGATCGCCGCGGCCGACACCGGGCCGGGGCGGGAGGCCAGGAAGCGCAGAACGCGCATGGCGCGTGTGGCCGCCGGCACGAAGCTCATACTCGATTGTTCCACGAAAACGACGTCCGCCCAGGTCCGGGCTGTGGCCAAGGTGGGCCAACGTCCCGCCGACCCGTACCCGCCGGTGGTGCCGCAGCGGGGTGTCTGAAATACCAGACGGAACCCTCGTGTCCGGGCTTCTTCGGCGGGTCCTGTGGAGATGGAATGGGTGCATGTCCACAGCAGTTCCTTCCGTCAACGTCGGCGGTGCTCCGCTCACCCCGGCCCAGGTCCTCGACGTCGCCCGCAACGGCGCCCGCGTCACCATCAGCGAGGAGACCCGCAAGGCCGTCCGCCACGGCCGCGAACGGGTCGAGTCCCTGGCCCGGGGCGAGGTGCCCGCCTACGGCGTCAGTACCGGCTTCGGTGCCCTGGCGACCCGCCACATCGCACCCGACCTGCGCGCCCGGCTGCAGCGGTCGCTGATCCGCTCCCACGCCGCCGGGGCCGGCCCCGAGGTGGAGCGCGAGGTCGTGCGCGCCCTGATGCTGCTGCGCCTGCGCACGCTGGCCTCGGGCAACACCGGCGTGGAGGTCACCACCGTCGAGACCCTCGCGGCCCTGCTCAACGCCGGAATCACGCCGGTCGTGCACGAGTACGGCAGCCTGGGCTGCTCCGGAGACCTGGCGCCGCTCTCGCACGTGGCGCTGGCGCTCATGGGCGAGGGCCGGGTCCGCGACGCCGCCGGTGAGCCCGTTGCCGCCTACACCGCGCTGCACGCGGCCGGGATCCGTCCGGTCGAGCTGGGCGCCAAGGAGGGCCTGGCACTGATCAACGGTACCGACGGCATGCTCGGCATGCTGGCCATCGCGTGCGAGGACCTGGCCCGGCTGCTCAAGGTCGTCGACATCACCGCCGCCATGAGCGTGGAGGCGCTCCTGGGCACCGACCGGGTGTTCGCCGCCGAACTCCAGCGGATGCGGCCCCATCCCGGCCAGGCCGCCTCCGCCGCCAACCTCACCGCGCTGCTGGCCGACTCGCCGATCGTCGCCTCCCACCGCGGCCCCGACTGCCACCGGGTCCAGGACGCCTACTCGCTGCGCTGCGCCCCACAGGTCGCCGGTGCCGCGCGCGACACCCTCGACCACGCGCTCCTGGTCGCCGGGCGCGAACTCGACAGCGTGATCGACAACCCCGTGGTCCTGGACGACGGTCGCGTGGAGTCCAACGGCAACTTCCACGGCGCGCCCGTGGCCTACGTCCTGGACTTCCTGGCGATCGCGGTCGCCGACACCGCATCCATCGCCGAGCGGCGCACCGACCGGATGCTCGACGTGTCCCGCTCCCACGGTCTGCCCGCCTTCCTGGCCGACGACCCCGGAGTGGACTCCGGGCACATGATCGCCCAGTACACCCAGGCCGCGATCGTCTCCGAGCTCAAGCGCCTGGCCGTGCCCTCGAGCGTCGACTCCATTCCCAGCTCCGCCATGCAGGAGGACCACGTGTCCATGGGCTGGTCGGCCGCGCGCAAGCTGCGCCGCGCCGTGGACGGGCTCACCACCGTGCTCGCCGTGGAGCTGCTCACCGCCGCCCGGGCACTGGACCTGCGCTCGCCGCTGGAACCCGGGCCGGCGACCGGAGCCGTCGTCCGCGCCGTGCGCGAGCACGTCCAGGGGCCGGGCCCCGACCGCCACCTGTCCCCGGAGATCGCCGCCGTCGCCGCCCTGGTCGCCGACGGCACCGTCGTCGAGGCCGCCGAGTCGGTCACCCCTTTGTCCTGACCCTCGGCCCGCACCACCCCAGGAGACGCCCATGAGCACCCCGCGTACCGTCCGCGCCGCCCGCGGCACCACCCTGTCGGCCAAGGGCTGGCCGCAGGAGGCCGCCCTGCGCATGTTCCACAACAACCTCGACCCCGAGGTGGCCGAGCACCCCGAGGACCTGGTCGTCTACGGCGGCACCGGCAAGGCCGCCCGCGACTGGCGCAGTTTCGACCGCATCACCGCTTCGCTGCGCGACTTGGAGGGCGACGAGACCCTGCTCGTGCAGTCGGGGCGCCCCGTGGGGATCATGCGCACCCACGAGTGGGCGCCGCGCGTGCTCATCGCCAACAGCAACCTCGTGGGGGACTGGGCGAACTGGCCCGAGTTCCGCCGCCTGGAGGCCCAGGGCCTGACCATGTACGGGCAGATGACCGCGGGGTCGTGGATCTACATCGGCACCCAGGGCATCCTCCAGGGCACCTACGAGACCTTCGCCGCCGTGGCCGCCAAGCGGTTCGGGGGCAGTCTGGCCGGGACCGTCACCCTCACCGCGGGCCTGGGCGGCATGGGCGGCGCGCAGCCGCTGGCGGTCACCATGAACGGCGGCGTGGCGATCGTCGTGGAGTGCGACTCCAGCCGTATCGACCGCCGGATCGAGCACCGCTACCTGGACGTGCGGGCCGACGGTCTGGACCACGCGCTCGAACTCGCGGCCCGGGCCCGCGACGAGCGCCGCGCCCTGTCCATCGGTGTCCTGGGCAACGCCGCCGAGGTCTTCCCCGACCTGCTCGCCCGCTCCGCGCCGATCGACATCGTCACCGACCAGACCTCCGCCCACGACCCCCTGGCCTATCTGCCCGCGGGGGTCGCCTTCGAGGACTGGAAGGCCCTGGCCGCGGCCAAGCCCGAGGACTTCACGCTGCGGGCCCGCGCGTCCATGGCGGCGCACGTGGAGGCCATGGTGGGCTTCCAGGACGGGGGCGCCGAGGTCTTCGACTACGGCAACTCCATCCGCGACGAGGCGCGTGAGGGCGGCTACGCGCGCGCCTTCGACTTCCCCGGCTTCGTGCCGGCCTACATCCGCCCCCTGTTCTGTGAGGGCAAGGGCCCGTTCCGGTGGGCCGCGCTGTCCGGTGACCCCGCCGACATCGCCCGCACCGACCGGGCCGTCCTCGACCTGTTCCCCGACAACGACCACCTCGCCCGGTGGATCCGGATGGCGGGTGAGCGGGTCGCCTTCCAGGGCCTGCCCGCCCGCATCTGCTGGCTCGGCCAGGGTGAGCGGGCGGCCGCGGGTGAGCGCTTCAACGAGCTCGTCGCCTCGGGGGAGATCTCCGCGCCGCTGGCGATCGGCCGCGACCACCTGGACACCGGATCGGTGGCCTCGCCCTACCGCGAGACCGAGGCGATGAAGGACGGATCGGACGCGATCGCCGACTGGCCGCTGCTGAACGCTCTGGTCAACACCTCCTCCGGGGCCTCCTGGGTGTCGATCCACCACGGCGGCGGCGTCGGTATGGGCCGGTCCCTGCACGCGGGCCAGGTCAGCGTCGCCGACGGCACCGAGCTGGCCGCCGCCAAGCTGGAGCGGGTGCTCACCAACGACCCCGCCATGGGCGTGATCCGGCACGTCGACGCCGGCTACGAGGAGGCCGAGCGCGTGGCCGAGGCGCAGGGCATCCGCGTCCCCATGCGCGAGAGCGGCGGGGAGCACGTGTGAGCACACCGCACCCGGTCCCCGATTCCGGGGCCTTCGACCGGCTCTGGGCCGACCTCGCCCCCGTGGGCCGCGACGCCGACAGCGGCGGCTACCACCGCTTCTCCTGGACGGGCGCCGACACCGACGCGCGCGCCTGGTTCACCGAGGCGGCCGCGGCCCGCGGCCTGGACGTGCGCACCGACCGCAACGGCAACCTGTGGGCCTGGTGGGGCACGCCCGGTCCCGGCGCCGTGGCGACCGGCTCCCACCTGGACAGCGTTCCCGACGGGGGTGCCTTCGACGGCCCCCTCGGTGTGGCCTCGGCCCTGGCGGCCGTCGACGAGCTGCGCCGCCGGGGTGTGACCCCCGCGCGCCCGCTGGCCCTGGTCGTGTTCGTCGAGGAGGAGGGCGGCCGCTTCGGCGTCCCCTGCCTGGGCAGCCGCCTGACCACCGGGGAGATCGCGCCCGAACGGGCCAGGGGCCTCACCGACGCCGCCGGGGTGACCTGGGAGCGGGCGATGGCCGACGCCGGGCTCGACCCGCTGGGCCTCGGCGCCGACCCCGACACCCTCGGCCTGCTCGACGCGTTCGTCGAACTGCACGTGGAACAGGGGCGCGCCCTGGCCGACACCTCGCACCCGGTGGGCGTGGGGAGTTCCATCTGGCCGCACGGGCGGTGGCGGATGGACTTCACCGGTCGCGCCGACCACGCCGGGACCACCCGCCTGGTCGACCGCAACGACCCCACGCTGCCGTTCGCGCACGCGATCCTGGCCGCCCGGTCCCTGGCCGAGGCGCACGACGCCCGCGCCACCGTCGCCAAGGCCCTCATCACCCCCAACGGCACCAACGCCATCCCTTCGTTGGTGCGTGCCTGGCTGGACGCCCGTGCCGCCGACGAGGACGCGCTGGGCGCCGTGGTCGAGGGAGTGCGCGAGGCCGCGCAGGAGGCGGCCCGCGAGCACGGTGTCGGCCTGGCGATGACCAACGAGTCCCGCACGCCGCTGGTCTCGTTCTCGCACGAGCTGCGCGACCGGCTGGCCGCGGTGGTCGGCGGCGGACTTCCACCCTCAACGGACACTGCTGTGCCTGTCCTTCCCGCCCGTCGCCCACCATCGTCCGGGGGCGCTTCGCGGGACGGCGGACTTCCACCCTCAACGGACACTGCCGTGCCTGTCCTTCCCGCCCGTCGCCCACCATCGTCCGGGGGCGCCTCGCGGGGCGGCGGACTTCCACCCTCAACGGACACTCCCGTGCCTGTCCTTCCTACTGGCGCGGGGCACGACGCCGGGGTGCTCGCGGCGCACGTGCCCACCGCGATGCTCTACGTGCGCAACCCCACCGGGGTGTCGCACTCGCCCGGGGAGTGGGCCCGCCCCGACGACTGCCACGCTGGTGTGACCGCCCTGGCCGACGTGCTCCAGGACCTGCTCGCCCGGCCCGCCGGGACGGTGGCGTCGTGACCGGTGTGACCGCCGCCCGCCGCCTGTGGTGCGAGTGGGCCTGGACCGGCTCCGGCGGCGGCTCCCCCGAGCACGGTGTCCTGCTGGAGACCGGCGCGGACGGACGCCTCTCACGTGTCGAGGCCGGTGTTCCGCGTCCCCCGGAGGCGGAGCACCTCGCGGGCCTGACCCTGCCGGGTCTGGCCAACGCCCACTCCCACGCCTTCCACCGGGCCCTGCGCGGGCGCACCCACACCGGCTCGGGGTCGTTCTGGACCTGGCGCGAGGCCATGTACCGCGCCGCCGACCGGCTCGACCCGGACCGCTACCACCGGCTGGCCCGCGCCGCCTACGCGGAGATGGCGCTGTCCGGGGTGACCTGCGTGGGTGAGTTCCACTACCTGCACCACGGTGCCGGCGGCTCCCGTTACGACGACCCCAACGCCATGGGCCGTGCCCTGGTCGCCGCGGCGGCCGAAGCGGGGGTCCGCCTCACCCTGCTGGACGTGTGCTACCTGTCCGGTGGCCTGGACGCCCGCGGCGAGCACCTCCCGCTCGCCGGACCGCAACTGCGGTTCGGCGACGGCTCGGTGGACGCCTGGGCCGAGCGTGTGGCGGCCCTGGACCTGGCGGACGCCCACGCGCGGCCCGGCGCCGCCGCCCACTCGGTGCGCGCGGTCCCCGCCGACCGCCTCCCTAGCGTGGCCGCCTTCGCCGAGGAACGCGACCTGCCCCTGCACGTCCACGTCTCCGAGCAGCCCGCGGAGAACTCGGCCTGCCTGGCCGCCTACGGTCGGACACCCACCGCCCTGCTCGACGACTCCGGTGCCCTGACCGAGCGCACCAGCCTGGTGCACGCCACCCACCTGACCGACGCCGACGTCGCCGCGGTACGCCGGTCCGGTGCGACCGTGTGCCTGTGCCCCACCACCGAACGCGACCTCGCCGACGGCCTGCCGCGGACCGGCGACCTGGTGCCGGCCCCGCTGAGCCTGGGCACCGACCAGCACGCCCAGCTGGACATGTTCGCCGAGGCCAGGGGAGTGGAACTGCACGAGCGGCTGCGCACCCACCGGCGCGGCGTCCTGGGCACCGGCACCCTGCTGCGCGCGGCCACCGTCCAGGGGCACGCCAGCCTGGGCTGGCCGGACGCGGGCACCCTCACTCCGGGAGCCCGGGCCGACCTGGTCAACGTCGCCCTGGACGGCGTACGCCTGGCCGGGGCCGATCCGGCGCACAGCACGGACGCCGTGCTCTACGCGGCCACCGCCGCGGACGTGCGCCACGTCATGGCCGACGGCCGGTGGACCGTCCGCGACGGCATCCACACGGCGGTGCCCGACACCGCCGGCGAACTCGACACGGCGATCAAGGAGCTACTGCGATGAGCGACCTGCCCTCGACGATCCTCGTCGACGACATCGGCACCCTCGTCACCAACGACCCGGCGCTGGGCCGGGGCGCGGTCGGCGAGATCGAGAACGCGGCGCTGGTGGTCGAGAGCGGCCGGATCGCCTGGACCGGGCCCTCCGACCGGGCGCCCGCCGCCGACGCCCGGATCGACGCCGCGGGGCGGTGCGTCCTCCCCGGGTTCGTCGACAGCCACTCGCACATCGTCTTCGCCGGCGACCGCAGCCGTGAGTTCGCCGCCCGGATGAGCGGACGCCCCTACTCCGCCGGCGGTATCCGCACGACCGTGGCCGCCACGCGGGAGGCCTCCGACGCCGAACTGCTCGACGGCGCCCGCCGTCTGGTGCGCGAGGCCGCCGCCCAGGGCACCACCACCCTGGAGGTCAAGTCCGGGTACGGACTCACCGTCGCCGACGAGGAGCGCAGCCTCGCGGTGGCCGAGCGGGTCACCGACGAGGTCACCTTCCTTGGCGCACACGTGGTCGCCCCCGAGTACGCCGACGACCCGCAGGGCTACGTCGACCTCGTCACCGGGCCGATGCTGGAGGCCTGCGCGCCCCACGCCCGGTGGATCGACGTCTTCTGTGAACGCGGCGCCTTCGACGAGGAGGCCTCCCGGCGCGTCCTGACCGCCGGGACGGCGCGCGGGCTGCTGCCGCGCGTGCACGGCAACCAGCTGGGGCACGGCCCCGGTGTGCGGCTCGCGGTGGAGTTGGAGGCCGCCTCGGTCGACCACTGCACCTACCTCGCGCCCGAGGACGTCGACGCTCTGGCCCAGGCCGCCAAGCGCACCGAGCCCACGGTCGCCACCCTGCTCCCGGGGGTGGACTTCTCCACGCGCCAGCCCTATCCCGACGCCCGGGCCCTGGTGGACGCCGGGGCCGTGGTCGCCCTGGCCAGCGACTGCAATCCCGGGTCCTGCTTCACCTCCAGCCTCGCCTTCTGTGTCGCGGTGGCCGTGCGCGACATGGGCCTGACCCCCGACGAGGCCGTCTGGGCGGCCACGGCCGGCGGTGCGCGGGCGCTGCGCCGCACCGACGTGGGCCACCTGGCGCCGGGGGCCCGCGCCGACCTGACCCTGCTGGAGGCGCCCAACCACCTGTACCTGGCCTACCGGCCCGGGGTCCCGCAGGTGGCGGCGGTGTGGAAGGACGGGGAGCTGGTCGCCGGCCGACCCTGACCGCACGCGTTGATCCGCCGGTAACCGAGCCCGCGCGCGAACTCAACGGGGGGTTGACGTCGCCGAAACGCGGCGGCCCGATCCTGGACTCACGTCGGTGCGCGTCCCGTCGTCGCGGTACAGCGTGGTTCCGCGGCGGCGGGGGCACCTTCCTCCCAGGAGGTCGCAGTGGCTCTATGGCGGATCAGGACCGCGGTGGAGGACCGCCCCGGCGGTCTGGCGGGCGTGGTCGACGCCCTGGCGGGCTGTGGCGGCGACATCGTCGGCCTGTCCATCCACACGGACGTGTCGGGTGTCGTCGACGAGTTCGTGGTCGACATCCCCGGCAGTCACACCGAAGCCGTCCGGGTGCTGTCCGAGCGCTGCCCCGCCGGCACGGTGACCGCCGTTCCCGCCCAGAGGCGCGAGGTCGGAGACGACGTCACCCGGGCGCTGCTGCTCACCGCGCGGCTGCGCGCGCACCCCAACCGCCTGCCGGACGCGCTGGCGGAGCTGCTGCGGGCCGACGACGCCCGCTGGACCAACCTCACGCGGGCCGAGAGCGCGGACGAGACGGCGCCGGGCACCACGATGCTGGTGCCGGTCGGCCCCCTGCGCGGGGTCCTGGTCGCCCGTTCCTCGCGCCCCTTCACGTGGACCGAGACGAGCCGGGCCGATGCCCTGGTGCGCTCGGTCATGCCCTCCACGGGTCCGGTGCCCACCGACCGTGTCGTCCGCACATCCCAGGGGCAGGGGCTGTCCCTGCGCCAGGTGCGCGAGGTGGACGCGTCCGCCCTGCGCGACCTGCACCGCCGCTGCTCCGACGAGACCGTGCGCAACCGCTACATGGCGGGGATGCGCGAGCTGAGCCCGCACATGCTCCGGGTGTTCTGCGACGCCGAACGGGGGCTGACGCTGGCGGTGCGCCCGCAGGGCCGGGAGGAGCCGGTCGCCCTGGGCCACCTGATGTACACGCTCGACCCGGGCGTGGGCGAGATCGCCTTCCTGGTGGAGGACGCCTGGCAGGGGAGCGGGGTGGGGACGGCGCTGACCCGGGCGCTGACGGTGATCGCCGCGGACTGGGGCCTGGCCGAGGTCCGGGCCGAGACCACGCTGGCCAACACCGGGATGCTGAGGATCATGCGCCGCTTCGGCGCGTCCGTGCAGACGCAGGGCGGCACCTACGTGCACGCCCGGTTGCCGGTCGCCGAGGCGCTCCAGACGGGTCTGGGTGAGCAGGCGCGGCGGGGCGGGCAGGTCGCGCGCCTGATGAGCCAGGGCTGAGGCCCACGGCAGGCGGGTGTCGGCGGCCACCGGGGGTTGTCGCCGACACCCGTTCGGGCGTGTTCCGCGGAACACGCCCTCAGGCCCTACTGGGCGGCGGACTCGTCGCCGGAGGCGGCACCGCCGTTGTCGGCCGCCGCCTTCTTGGTGGCGCGGCGCTTCTTGACCGGGCGCGAGTAGTCGACGAGGGGCTCCAGCTTCACCTGGTGCTCCTTGAAGCACTCCTCGCAGGCGTCCACCTCGCGGATGGCGCCCTCCCAGGCGAACTGGATGACCTCAGACGCCTCGACCTTCTCCTCGCGGACGGCGTGGGGGTCGCAGTACTTGCGCGTGAAGACCTCGGTGACCACGGCGGGGATTTCCCTTCGGTATGGCGTGAACAGGCGGACCCCTGATCATACACGTGTACGAACACGGCATCCCGGGTATGCTCCGGGATTCCGTCATGGGTTCGGGGTCGCCCCGAAGCCTAGCGAAGACGGAGGGTCGTTGGGCCCACGCACGGCCCGTGTGCCCGGGATGACCTGGGGCTCCGAAGGGGGTGTCGGCGCCCCCGCGTCCGCCGGTCGCGAGCGGTGTTCCGGTGTCGGGAATTTCGCCCCGAGTTCCCTTTGCCCGTTTCCCTGGGAACGGCGGATCGTCTTCACGCGTCACGAATTCCCACATTCGCCGAACAGGGGTGGGGGCGGATGGTTATGGTGTGGCCTATCTGCACTGACGGCGGTCCGACCGTGCGGCCGCCTCGTAAAAACCGGGAAGCCGCGCCCGCTCGGCGCGCCCCGGTGCCGGGCGGAGGCCGTGGGGGACGGAATCCGGGACTCGAATCTGGGGGAGAGCTGTGGTCGAGTATATGGAGGGAACCTACAGAAGCCGTGGCGGCGGCCCGGGGGAGGCCGCCCCCGGTGAGGTGACCTGGTCGGACTCGGTCCGGCGTCGGGAACGGGCCGACGCGGCCTACGCCTGGGAGCGCCTCTCGGTCGATCCGCGCTTCGTGAAACTGCGAAGGAGGTTCGCCCTCCAGGTCGCCGTTCTGGTGTCATTGTTCCTTTTGAGTTACCTCACCTACCTTCTGCTCTCCGCCTATGCGCGTGATGTGATGAGCTACCAGGTCGCCGATTCCGTCAACGTCGCCCTGCTCCTGGGAATCGGCCAGTTCCTGCTGACATTCGTGCTGGCGTGGGCGTTCGGCCGTTTCTCCGCGCGCGCCATCGACCCTCTGGCCGCGGAGATCCGCGACCGGGCCCGCAACGACGGCGCCATCACCGGGCGGGTGTCCCGGCGATGATCCCCACGGCCCCCTCGACCCCGAAATCCCTCGTCAGCGCACTGGAGGGCCAGTTCGGCCCCGCGCACGCCTGGACGCTGGCGCTGTTCGCGCTCTTCGTCCTGGTGACCCTGGTCATCTCGATCCGCATGCGGCGCACCACACGCGGCGCGGTCGACTACTTCGCCGGCGGTCGCGGCTTCTCCAGCACACAGAACGGGCTGGCGCTGACCGGCGACTACCTCTCGGCCGCCTCGTTCCTGGGCATCGCGGGCATGATCGCCCTGCAGGGATACGACGGCTTCCTCTACTCCATCGGGTTCCTGGTCGCCTGGCTGCTCGTCCTGCCGATGGCCCAGCTGATGCGCAACACCGGCCGGTTCACCATGGCCGACCTGCCCGCCTTCCGGATGCGCCGGATGCGCGTCCGCCTGGCGTGCTCCGTCTCCACCGTCACGGTGTGCGTGTTCTACCTGGTCGCGCAGATGGTCGGCGCGGGCGCACTGGTCGCGGTCCTGCTCGGGCTGCACGACGGCGGCTCGTTCCTGGGCCTGGGCGCGGACCAGGCCCGCACCGGGGCGATCATCCTGGTGGGCGTCCTGATGATCGTCTACGTCATGTACGGCGGGATGAAGGCGGCCACGTGGCTGCAGATCATCAAGGCGATCCTGCTGCTGACCGTCACCGGGCTGCTGACCGCCCTGGTGCTGTCCCTGTTCTCCTTCGACCCGCGCGCGCTGCTCGGCGCGGCGGCCGACGCCAGCGGGCACGGCCCGGCGTTCCTGGAGCCCGGCCTGCGCCTGGGCGTGGAGGTGCCCGGCGACCCCGTCCAGACCGCCTTCAACAAGCTCGACCTCATCAGCCTGGGCCTGGCACTGGTGCTGGGAACGGTCGCCCTGCCGCACATCCTCATCCGCTTCTACACGGTCCCGGACGGCCGCGCGGCGCGCACGTCGGTCAACCGCACGATCGTGATGATCGGCGCCTTCTACCTCATGACGCTGGCGCTGGGCTTCGGAGCGGCGGCCCTGGTCGGGTCCGAGCGCATCCTGGCCGCCGACGCCTCGGGGAACACGGCCGTGCCCCTGCTCGCCGAGCAGGTGGGACGGCTGGCCGCCGGGCCGGTGGGCGGCGCGGTCATGCTGGCGCTGGTGTCGGCGGTGGCCCTGGCGACCATCCTGGCCGTCATCGCCAGCCTCACCCTGGCCTCGTCCTCCTCCATCGCGCACGACGTGTTCGGGCACATCCTCATGTGGGGGCGACCGCGCGAGTCGCAGGAGGTGGGCGTGGCGCGCTTCTCGGCCTGTCTGGTCGGGGCGGTCGCCATCGTGCTGGCGGTCCAGGCCCAGAACCAGAACGTCGCCTTCCTCGTCGGTCTGGCCTTCGCCATCGCCGCGGCGGCCAACCTGCCCGTCATCGTGCTCACCATGTTCTGGCGGCGCTTCAACACCCGCGGCGTGGAGTGGGGGGTCTACGGCGGGCTGTCGGCCACGCTGGTGCTGATGCTGTTCTCCCCGGTGGTGTCGGGCCGGATCCACCCGGTGACCGGGGAGAGCATGTCGGTGCTGCCCGCCTGGATCGACATCCAGCTGTTCCCGATGGAGAATCCGGCGCTGGTCGCGGTGCCGATCGGGTTCGTGTGCGCGATCGTCGGGAGCCTGCTCTCGCCGGAGCGCGACTCCGCCCGCTTCACCGAGCTGCGGGTGCGCTCCCTCACCGGTTGGGGAGCGGACCAGGGCTGAAGCACCGCTCTGAGGGCCGTCCGGGCGACCTGGGTTCGCGGGGGCGACTCAGGCCTTCGGGCGTGCCGTGGACAGGGCCTCGGCCACCTCGCGCAGGTAGTCCGGCAGGCGCGGGGCGTTGGCCGCGACGCGGTCCCACGCCCGGACCGCGTCGGCCAGCTGCCGGCTCGGCCTGCGCCGGTCCGGGTGCTTGGCCGCGGCTCTCTCCTCGCGGCGGAACGAGGTCCGCACCGCCCAGAAGACCAGCGCCATGAACGGCCGGAAGGGGCCGCGGCCGCGGGCGTCCAGGACCGCCTCGACCGACCACCGTCCGTCGGGGGTGAGGGAGGGCGACAGCCACGCGGTGATGTCGACCAGCCGGTGGGCGGCCTCCAACCGGGCGGGCGGGGCCGCACCGGCTCCGGTTTCGCCCGCCAGGGCCGCGTACCAGGCGCGGGTGTCGACGGTCAGGGAGCCCTCGGCCGAGCGCAGCCAGGCGCCGCGGCCCGGCAACCGGATCGAGGCGGTCGCGGTGAGCAGACCGGCTCCGGCGTCGTGGGTCACCGTTCCCGAGGTGACGGGCGGCGCGTCGGAACCGACGGTGTCGGGCATGGCGTACTCCACCCGCGACGTGTCGTGCTCGTCCCAGTCGAGGACGGTCACTCCGGTGCCGCTCCAGCCCTGCTCCGCGTACACGGGCTCCAGGGGCACCCCCTCGGCGGTGAGTTCGGCCACGTGGTAGTGCGTGCGGGGCGCGAGGTGGCGGCCGGACTGCAGTTGCAGGGCCAGGACGGCGGAACGCACCCGCAGGGCCTCAATCTCCTCCGGGTCGAGGCCGCTGGTGCCGCGCAGGCGCTCGGCGGCCTCCCGGCGATCCCGGCGCGCCTTCCGAACGGCCGCGCGGTCGACCAGGCCGAGGCTCTCGGCGTGCTCGTCCAACCGGTCGCGGGTCGCCTCGTCCGGTGTCAGAAGCCAGCCCCGGCCGTCGAACCGGCAGGAGCGCGCGACCTCGTACGCGGCGGCGACCGTCTCTCCGACCACCTCCCGGGCCACCGGGGTGATCTCGAAGGTGTGGCTCAGACGGGGCACGGTGTCTCCGGTCTCCATGGTCGGTGCAGGGCGGTGAGGCCATTGTGGTGCACGCGGTGGGGCGCACGCCACGGACACCGCCCGAATACCGTTTGCCGGTGCCCCCGGCGCACGGCAGGATGGCGGCCATGCAGATCAGAGACGCGCGTTCCGACGACTGGCCCGGAATCTGGGCCTTTCTCAGCGGGATCGTCGCCGCCGGCGACACCTTCACCTGGGACCCCGGCATCGACGAGGACCGGGCCCGGGACACGTGGATGAAGCGGGCGCCGGGACGCACGTTCGTCGCCGTCGACGAGGACGGCACCGTCGTCGGCACCGCCGAGAGCCACCCCAACCAGGCCGGCGGGGGCTCCCACGTGGCCAACGCCGGGTTCATGGTCCACCCCGACCACAGCGGGCGGGGGATCGGGCGCGCCCTGTGCGAGCACACCGTGGAGCGGGCGCGCGCCGACGGCTTCCGCGCCATGCAGTTCAACGCGGTGGTGGAGACCAACACCCGCGCCGTCGCGCTGTGGCGGTCGCTGGGCTTCGAGATCCTCACCACCGTTCCCGAGGCGTTCCGGCACCCGGTCCAGGGTTTCGTGGGCCTGCACGTGATGTACCGGAGGCTCTGATGACCAGGTACGTCGCGTTCCTGCGCGGGATCAACGTGGGGGGCCACCGGCGCCTGCCCATGGCCGACCTGCGGGACCTGCTCACCGGGCTGGGCTACACGGACACGGCCACCTACGTCCAGAGCGGCAACGCCGTCCTGAGCACCGGGACCGACGACGGCGAGGCCGTCGCCTCGGCGATCACCGCGGCCGTCCGGGAGCGGTTCGGGATGGACGTGCCGACCGTCGTGCGCTCCGCCGAGCGGATGCGGGCCGTGGTGGCGGCCAACCCCCTGGAGGTGCCCGACCCGGCACGGTTCCTGGTCCTGTTCGGTACCGCCCCCTTCGACACGGCGGCCCTGCGCGCGGTGGACCTGTCGGCGTACCCGCGCGAGCGCCTGGCGGCCACCGACACCGAGGTCTACACATGCCACGAGCAGGGCCTGCGCTTCGCCAAGCTGCCGGACGTCGTGGGCAGGTACACGGCCGGTGCGGTCACCGCGCGCAACTGGCGGACGGTCCTGCGGATGCTGGAGATGGCGCAGGGTTGATCCCGCCCGCGGCGCGCCACTGTCCGAGAGTGGTCCTCGGTGATCCGCGGGCGGTGCACGGCCGTCCGCACGAGCAGGGGAGAGGGGTGTCGCCCGTGCCGAGACGGTGGACGGTGATCCTGCGCGACCTGGCCGACGCGGCGAGGCCGATCCGGGCGGAGGACTGCCACGGACTGCTCAACCTCTGGTGGCCGCAGCCGCCGCGGGAGCACGCCGCGGCCAAGCGCTGGTCCATGAACGGCTGGCCCGTCCCGCTGGGCGACCACCTGTACCACTGGACCCTGACGTGGCTGGACGACGGGGTGCCGCCCCCGGTGGACCCCGTGGACCTGGTGGGTGAACCCCAGCGGATCGGCGACCACCTGCTGGAGCCGCTGTCGGTCACCAGGACCTTCGACCACACCTACGCGCAGGTGCTGACCGCGCCGCGCGGCCCCTCCGCGCTGCGCTCGGCCGAGGTGCGCAGTTGCACCCCCGTGGTGATGACCACCCGCGACGCTTCCGGGGAGCGCATCCCGCACATCTGGCCCCACCCGCGCCGCCTGTTCGGTGCCGTGCACCGGTCCGGCGGCGGGATCGTCGGGGGCAGCGGCGCCGTGGGGGCGGTCGCGCGGTTCGCGTCGCCGGACCTGGCCGAACCCTGGCTCGAACTCGTCCAGGAAGGGCTGGCGCGGGTGCGCCGGTCACCGCTGCAGGGGCAGGAGCTGCGGCTGGCGGAGCACCGCCACGCCGAGAACCGGACCGTCCTGGGCTGGCAGGGCGGGTTCACCCTCGATCTGGTCGGCGGGGACCGCGACCACGCCGACGCCTTCGCCGCGCTGCTCGAACTCCTGGAGCTGGCCGGCGCGGGCAAGTACACGGCCCAGGGGTTCGGCGCCCTGCGCGTGGACACCGTGACCAGTGAGCGCTCCACCTCCGGGGCCCCGGTGGCACGGGCGCACCGGTCACCGCACCGGGTGGCGCGGCCGGCCGGGTCCCGGCGCCCCGCCGAAGCACGTTCGCACGCGGTGGCCGAGGCCGAGGAGTTCGGCGGAACGCTCTTCGACTGAATCCCCACGATCGCCGGTTCCCGCTCGAGGACGGGAGCGGGGGCCGGTGCCGGCACGGCGACGCCCCGGACGCGCGCACCGGTGCCACCCGCCCCGTGGACGGGGGCGGGAGGCACCGGAGCGCGCCCTCACGCGTGCCGCCGTGCCCGGTCCGGCGGTCCGGCGTCCTGGTCGCGCAGTGTGCGGGCCAGCCCGCGCAGGTGCGGCACCAGGTCCTGGACGGACAGGGGCGGCGGCGCCGCCGCGGGGTCGGTCAGGTCGCGGCCCTGGCGGGCGACCGGCTCGGCTGGGTGCTGGGCCACCATGGGAACCTCCGTAGCGGGGGTGGGGACGTGCATCCAGCTCTCTCGGACAGCGAGGCGGCCGCCCGCCCCGGCCGGAACGGGACACCTCTGGCGCAAGGGATGCCCGGGGTGCTGGGCCGTGGCCGCGCGAGCGGTACCGGGCGGCGCGTCCGGCACCGCCCCGGGCGCACACGAGAACGGGACGTGGGCCCGAGTCCCATATCTGGATACTGTTCAAGGACGCAGGGCTGGTATCGGTGGTGTTCCGCTCGATGCCGGCGGCCGCCATCGTCCGAGAGAGGGCGGGAGAGAGCCCTTCGCGCGTGCGGCCCCCGCTGCGCGCGAGGGGTGCCACGCACCCGCCCGGACCGGGCCGGGCCGTGGCCCGACCATCCGGACCCGACGGACCCGACGACGAGGAGCTCGACACGGTGACGCGCGCCAGCGAGCAGCCGCCCCGCCGCCCGGGAGGGGCCGCCCCCGCCCGGCCGCCGGAGCGCGGCGTGGTCGTCGGCGTGGACCTGCGCGGGATCCAGGCCTACGTCTACAGCGGCCGCCGCATCCTGGACGCGGTGGGTCGGGCCGCACTGGTCGCCGAGCTCACCGACACCTCCGACCCCCGCCACGGCATCGCCGACCTGGTCCCCGAGGACTGTGTCGTCCTGCGCGACGCGGGCGGGGCGCTCACCGTGGTCCTGCCCGACTCCTCGGCGGCCCGCGCCTTCACCGCCCGCTACACGCGCCTGCTGCGCGACCGCGCCGGCGATCTCACCCCGGTCGTGGCGCACGTGCCCTACGGGCCGGACGCGTCGGCCGGGTCCGCGGCGGGGGAGACACCCCGGGGGGTGGACGAGGCGCTGGAACGGCTCCCCGTCCGCCTGCGGACCGCCCGGCGGCGGATGTCGGCGCTGCACACTCCCGCCCGCGGCTACGGGATCACCGCCGTGTGCTCCGTCGGCGGCGGCCCCGCGGAGTCGGTCGACAGCAGCCGCGCCCAGGACGAGCGCGCCGGAGTACCCGAGCGCGTCGCGGCCGACGTCGCCCGGGCCCGGGGGATCGGCCGGCGCTGGCACCGCGCGCACAGCGCGGCCTGGCTGGCGGGCGCCGCCACCGCCACCGGCCGGCCCCGTCTGGAACTGCCGATGGAGATCGACCGCCTCGGCCGCGACCACGGGGACCTCAGCCGGATCGCGGTCGTGCACATCGACGTCAACGGGCTCGGCGTCATCCTGGGCGAGTACCGCGACCGCGCCGGGGACCCGGGGGTCCCCGGCTCCGGCGCGGCCGCCCAGCGCCGCCTGTCCACCCGCATCGCGGGTCTGACCGAGGGCCTGGCCCGTGCCCTGGTCCGGGCCGTGGCCGCCACCGTGCGCGCCGACCCCGGGCAGGGCGCGACCGTGCCCGGCTCCGGGGCGGCCGCACCCCTCACCCTGGACCGCTCGCCGACCGGGACCGTGCGCCTGCCCGTGCGCCCGATCGTGGTCGCGGGGGACGACCTCACCGTGCTCTGCGACGCCCGCCTGGCCCTGAGCCTGACCCGCTACGCCCTGGACTGGCTGGACGCCGACCCCGAGCGGATCGGTGCCGCGGGCGACCCCCGTGTGGCCCTGCACCGCGCGCTGGCCCGTGCGCACGGCGGGGCGGACGCCCGGGCGGTCACCGGGGCGGACGGGACGCACACCACGTTCGTGCCCACGGTCGGCGTGGGCATCGCCGTCCAGCCCGTCGGCGCCCCCCTGTCCCTGGGCTACGACCTGTGCGAGGCGATGTGCCGCCGCGCCAAGGACCACAGGGTCGAACGGGTGGAGGGCGGTGCCCCCGACGACCACGCCGTGGCCTGGACGACGCGCTTCGACGGCGTGGACCGCGTGCTGCGCCGCCTGGACCGGGCGCGCTCGTCCGCGCCGCCGCGCACCGCGCTGCCGCTGACCGGGGCCGCCTTCGCCGACTTCCTGGACCGCTACCTGTCCCCCTGCGCTCCGGGCAGCCTGCTCGCCGACGGCGACACCCGGCACCGGAGCTGGCTGGTCTCGTCCCTGGTCCCGCTCCTGGAGGCGGGAGGCGACCCCTCCGCCGAACTCCACCGCCGCGCCCGGGCGAGCGGGGTCCGCACCGCACTGCCCCGGGACTGGACCCCCGGCGCCCTGCTCGACGCCGTCGAGGTGATGGACCTGCACCTGGATCCGGGCCTGGCGGCGGCCCTCGAACCCCACCGGCCCCAGGACCGAGGGCGGACAGGGGCCGGTGGCCCTCCTTCCGGACCGACGGGCGCACCGCTGTGAGCGCACCGGACCGGATCGTCGTCCGCCTGGCCGCACCGGCGCTGTTCGTCGGGGCCAGCGCGGACGGCACGGGCGCCGACACCGACGTCGTCACCGACGCCCACGGGCTGCCCTACCTGCCACGGCACCGCCTGGCGGCACGGCTGTCCGAGGGTGCCGGTCGCGCGTCGCAGGTCGCCGCCGACCTGGCGGGCCCGGCCGGGGACGTCTTCGGACGCAGCCGCTCGCACGGCCCCGGCCGGATCCTGCGCCTGGGCCACGCCGTGGTCGACGACGACGTGCGCGCCGCGGTCGCCCGCGCCCTGGCCGGTCGCGCCGAACCCGAGCGCTCCACCCTGCGCCGCGCGGTCACCGACGCGTTCACGGCGCTGGAGTCGGCCACGGCGGTCGGCCCCGACGGCGCTCCGGTCCCGGGCGGGCTGCGCACCCACCGCGTCCTCCTGCCCGGGCTGGTCCTGACCGCCGCGCTCACCTGGTCGGTCTCGCCCGGGCCCGAACACTGGCGCATTCTGGCCCGCGCCTGCCTGGCCACCACCCAGATCGGCTTGAAGGCCACCCGCGGACGAGGCAGGGTGGACGTACGGCTGGCCGGGCCCCACGGCGCCGATCCCCACGCCGCGACCCTGCGCCTGGCCGCGCCCCCGGCCCCGGGGGCGTCCGACCAGCGGCAGGAGGCGCGCCCGTGAACCCGAGTCCGACCCCGCGGCGGCCGCGCCGCCGGGGACACGGTTCCCGGGCGGCCGTGCACGGCCGTGTCCCCGGACCCCGAACACCACCGCCCGTTCCGGGGGCGCCGAGGTGAACGCCCCCGATGTCGCCGTGGGCGCCTACCTCCCCCTCCGGTTCGTGCTCACCGGCTCCCTGGCCGTGCGCACGTCCTTCGACCCGCTGCGGGTGGACTCCGAGCACGTCATCGGCGGGCGTGCCCAGCGCGGCATGCTCGCCGCCGCCCTGAGCGCGGCCGGACGCACCCGCGAACTCCAGGAGTGGGTGGCCCGGGGCCGACGGGTGCGCTTCGCTCCCGCCTACCCCCGGCTCGAACCCGGGGACGTGGCGGCGCCGGACGGGTCGAACCCGCGCGCGGCGGCGGCCTACCCGCCCCCGGCCTACCTGTACACACCCGGCAAACACGGCCGGACCACGGCCGACGTCTTCGGCGAGACCGACCCCGACACCCCCTACCGTCCCGTACGCGACCTGATCACCCTGGACCGCGCGCTGCGCGCCGAGGTCCGCACCACCGCCGAGCGCTACCTCGGCCGCACCAGAACCGGGGACCCGGGGCAGGGCCTGCCCTACTTCACCACCGGCATCGACCCGGGCCAGGTGTTCGAGGCGCGCTGGCAGCTGCGCGCCCCCGACCGCGCGACCCTGGCGGATGTGGCCGAACGCCTGGTCGCCGCGCTCACCGAGGCGGAGGGCACCCTCACCCTCGGGTCCGGCGGCACGCGCGCCCACGGCGACGTGAGCGTGGCCCCCGTCGACCCGGCGCACCCGCTCTCGCCCGACCGCGCCGATCCGCTGGGCGGCCCGCGCTCGTGGGCGGCCGGGGAACCCGTCGACCTGCTGCTGCTCTCCCCGGCGCTGGTCGTGGGCACCGGCGGACAGGCCCGGCCCCAGGCCCTGGCCCGCGCGGTGCTCGACCTCCTGGACCGCCTGTGGCCGGGGGTCGGTGCCCGGGTCCTGGCCGAGCACGTCGAGGCGGGTCTGGTCGGTGCCTACCACCGGGGCTACCGGGGCCCGATGGCCCAGCGGTGGGCGGCCCGTCCCGGCTCGGTGGTGCGCCTGTGCCTGGACCGCGAACTGACCACCGAGCGCGTCCGCGAGCTGGAGGCGCACACCCTGGGCGAGCGCGCCGTGGACGGACACGGGCAGTTCACCCTGCTGGCCCCGCCCCCGAGCGGACCAGCGCCGCTCGCCCCCGTGGCCGTGCCCCGCGCCGCGCGCGCACCGGGAACCGTCGCCCTGCCCGACGGCCGTCCCGTCCCGTCCGCGGCGCCCCTGGAACCGACCGGGCAGCTGCGGACCCTCGACGACGCCCTGCTGTGGAACGCGGCCGCTCCGCCCGTGCGCGTCCACGCGCGGTCGCTGGCCCGTTCCTCGGCCGCCGGGCTGGCGCCGCTCACCCCCGGGCTGCTGGGCCGCCTGCGCGAGGTCCTGGCCACCCACCCCGGCCAGGACTGCGGCCTGGCGCTGGCCGAGTTCGTGGCCACGGTGGCGGTGCGCTCCGACGGCGCCCCGGCCGCGCGCCGCCCCCTGCACGAGAAGGCGCTGCGCGTGCTGGACCGCGCCGTCCTGGTGCCGCCCGGGCACGGCGACCGCGTCACCGTGCGCGCGTGGCTGGCGGGCCTGGCCGATCCCGTCGCCTGGTGGCCGGACCACCGGCCCGACGCCCGTGCCGCCCCCGCCTACACCAGGGCGCTGTCCGCCGTGGACCTGGCCAACCCCGACGGGCGCCCCCGCACGGAGCACCCCAGCGGCCTCACCGAGCACGTCCTGGGCTGGGAGCGGCGCAACGCCGATCGCCTGTGCGTGCTCCTGGTGTCCTCCTGGCTGGCCGAGGCCGCCCGCGTGGTCCACCGGGACTCCGAGCGCCCCGCTCCCGGCGAGCGGAAACCGGTGCGGTGAGCGGGCACGGCCACGAGGGGCGGCCGGACACACCCCGGACGCCGCGGATCGTGTGGGAGTTCGGCCTGCGCCTGCTCCTGCTCACCGACACCCACATCGGTGCCGCCCAGACCCCGCCGCGCCACGCCGCCGAGAGTGACGTGGACCTGCTCGTCGACCGCGATCCGCGGACCGGGGTGCCGCGGTTGCGCGCCACCACCCTGGCCGGGCTGCTGCGGCACGAGCTGGTCGAGCGCACCGGCGGCCCTGGCCCGGCCCGGGCCCTGCTCGGCTCGGCGGCGCCGGCCGCCGGCTCCGGACCAGGCCCCGGTACCAGCGCCCTGGACATCGACGACGGCAACGCCGAACTTCCCGAGGGCGCCGGTGTCACCGTCCGCACCGGAACCCGCGTCGATCCGGAGACCGGCGCGGTCCGTCCGGGACGGACGTGGCAGTGGGAGGTCCTCCCGGCGGGCACGGTGTTCACCGTCCCGATGCGCCTGCACGTTCCCGGGCCCGAAGACGAGGCCGGGCTGCTCGGCCTCCTCATCCTGGCCTCGGCCGGACTCGACGGCACCGGCCCCGGACGCCACGTCGGCGGTCGGACCGGGCGCGGATACGGGCGGATGCGCGCCGCCCACTGGAACGCCCGCCGCCACGACCTCGCCGGGGAGCGCGGCTGGTTCGCCTACCACGCGCGCACCTGGGAGGAGCGCTGGGCCGAGGCCGCCGCACCGGGCGGCACCGCGGGAGGCGCCGCCGACGCGGCCGACGCGCTGACACGGTGCCTGGACACCGTCGGCCCGGCCCCGGTCGCGGCCCGAGCCAGAGCCGTCGCCGCCGGCCACCCCGACCGCCGCCACCGGGCCGAACTCCGGCTGCGGCTGGCCGTGGCCGAGCACCCGGGCCCGCGGGCATCGGACGCCGGGGCCGCGGACCCCGACGGGACCGGCCTGCGCCCCGGCCTGCTCATGATCGGCGACGCCCCCGCCGACGGGAGGCTCGGCGAGGTCGACCGCGCCCACCGGTACCGCCCGGCTCCCGCCGCACCGGCCCGATCCGCCCGTCCCGCCGCCGACGACGGGGTCGACGTGGACCTCGTGCCCGTCCTGGGCGACACCGCGCTGTTCGCCCTGGTCAAACGGATCGGCGAACGCCTGGCCAGGGACGCCGCGGAGCACCTGGGCGGTGACCCGGCACGGTGGCGGGCCTGGAACGCGTCCTGGTGGGGCTCCGACGCCGAGGAGAGCGGCCCCCGCCCGTCGCCCGCCTTCGCTCAGGGGGGTGCTTCGCGGGGGGCTGAGCTACCGCCCTCATCGGTGGGCCTGCGGCCCCAGCCCTCCAGGATCCGGCTGCGGGCCGCACCGGCCATCACGGGGGGCGCGCCACTGACGACCACCCGGCTCACCGTCGACGCCCTGTTCGGCGACGCCGTCGACGGCCGCCTGTACACGAGCGACCTGCACTGCGGCGGCAGCGCCGACGTCGTGCTGGACGTGCGCGACCCCGACGACGCCGTCCGGGGCATGCTGGCACTGGTGGTGCGCGAGCTGGCCACGGTCCCCTTCGACACCCTCGGCTCCGGCGGCGGCAGCGGCAACGGCCGCCTCACCGCCACCCGAGCGTCCCTGACCACCGTGCCCGGCGACGGAGGACCACCACACACCGTCGACGTCTTGGAGGCCGTCCGCCACCCGGACACCGAGGACGGCCGGACCGCCCGGCGCTGGCTGGTCGCGCTCCGTGCCAGGCTCGGCCCGGACCGCCCGGCCGCCGCCGGCCCATCCCACAGCACCGCATCGGAGGAGGAGCCGCACCGGTGAACCACGACCCGCCACACCCCGCCGCTCTCGTCGTCCGAGCCCTGACCGGCCGCCAGATCGACGACGTCCTGCACGACGTCTTCGTGCGCGGCGTCCGGTGCCGACTGCTCGACTCCGGAACCGACGGCCTCACCGGCGATCCAGCGGCCCCGCAGTGGCTGATCGCCGAGTTCGGCGACGGCCGCGTCACCGGAGCCTGCCCGCACGACCGCTGGCGCCGCTCCGACGAGGAGCCCACCGCACACCTGTCCGCACCCTCCCTGGACCCCGACACCGACCGCTGGCGGGTCCTGGAAGTGCTCGTGTTCGGCCCCCACGCCCAGATCCGGCTGGGCGAGGGCGCCGAAGCGGGGTGGATCAGCGGCGACGCCCCCGACCTCCCCGAGGCCCCCGACGACCCCCTGCGGCCGCGCGACCGGTCCTTCCTCCTCCAGGGGTGGAACGGCCCCGGCCACAGCCGCACCCTGCCGGGCACGGTGCCGGTGTCGGTGACCGCCGAACCCTCCGGGGCCCAGGCCGTCCTCCCCGTGCGCTGGCACGACTTCTCCGGCAGGGCACGCCCGGAGGCCGGCGGTCGGAGCGCCCTGGAGAGCACGGGCACCTGGCTGACCGTCCGCGAGTACTGGGCGAGCGATCCCGAGACCGGTGCGGTGGGAGTGGCCTTCCACCGGCTGACCGGCCTGTACACGGGTACCAAGCCCACAGGGCCGGAGTTCGACGCCGGTACCGGAGACCAGATCCAGGAAGCGGACCGCTGATGGCCGACCCCCGCGACGTCGCCGCCCGGCTCGGCGACACGTCCCGATCCCCGACCGCCGGCGGCCACCGGGCCGACCGCTTCCGCGCCACGGCCCCCTACGGGCTGGTCCGGCTCGCCGACACCCCCATGCCCGCCGACGACCTGCACACCGGACACCGCACCGCCGACCTGCTGCGCAGCCATGACCGCACCGTCGACGGCACCCGCACCGGATGGATCGATCTCACCGCGACCACGCTCACGCCCACGTTCGTCGGGCAGACCCTGGACCGGACGGGCGTGAGCCGCTCCACCCGCTTCCCGCACGGGGACCGCGCACTCCCCGCCATCCCGGGATCGACCCTGCGCGGACTGGTCCGCAACACCGTGCGCATGCTCACCAGCGGTGAGACGGGTCCGGTCAACACCCCGATGCTGTTCTTCCGCGCGCCCGTGCGCATCGACCCCCACAGCACCGACAGCGCCCTGTCGACCAGGGCCCGCAAGGTCATGGCCCACCAGCACGCCCATTACCGCAAGCGCCGCGCGGGCCTGCGCACCAAGCAGGGCTTCCTGTTCCATTCCGCGGCCGACGCCCGCTGGTACGTGGTCGAGGTCCCGGCGACCTCCCTGTCCGGAGAGTCCGGCCAGGCCCTCAAGGTCACCTTCGGCGTCCTGCGGGAGAGCCTGCGCACCTGGGACTTCGGGGTGAGGGAGTTCCCCGACCCGCCGCGCGGCGGAACCTACGTGCCCACGACCCACGAGCAGCACGGGCACCTGCAGTACCGGTGGGTGTACGCCGTCCACCTGCCCGGCCAGCGCAGGATCGCGGCGGTCGCCCCCACCGAACACCAGGCCAGGGCCTACCTGCGGGCGCACACCCGCGCCCACCCCGGCCGCGCCCGCGGGGGCGGGGTCGTCGGCGCCCTGGTCGTCCTGACCGGGGTCGCGGCGGGCGAACGCCGCAACGCCTACCTCTTCCCCCGGCCCGCGAACCTGGACGTCGGCCGCCTGCCCGTCTCCGACGCCATGGTGGAGCTCTTCGAGTCCGCCGAACAGGTCACCGGCTACCAGCGGGCCGCCTTCCCCGACACCCTGGGCGCCGGGCACGAGGACCCCGAACGCCCACCCGTCGCGGGAGCCGGCGGGGGCGGGCTTCCCCGGCGCGGCCCCGAACCGGTCTGGTTCGACGTGGACCTGGCCGGCCGCGTGGTGTCGTTCGGCCGCTCGGGCGGCTACCGCATCGCGGTCAGCGACGAGAGCCCCGTCCGGCGGGCGGTGCCCGGACCGGTCCTGGGGCCGCAGCGGGGCGACACCGACCGCGAGGAGCGGGCCGGCCGGCCCGTGGACGTGTGCCGCGCCCTGTTCGGCGACACCGACACCTTCGCGGGCGAGGCCGGGGCGTCCAAGGGCCGGGTCTCCTTCGGCAACGCGCTGAGCACCGACCCCGACCCGGACTACCCCGACGGCTCGGCCCTGCGCGTGCAGCTGCTCTCGCCCCAGCGCGGCTGCTTCGCCAACTACCTCGTGCAGGGTCCCGACACCCAGGCGGGGGACCGGCCCGACATCGTCACCTGGTCGCACGAGGGACACGTGCGCCTGGGCGGCTACAAGGCCTACCTGCACCGCCACCGCGCCGACCTGGGCTCGCCCGTGCGCTACGACGAGCGCGCCCAGGAGGAGCTCGGCCTGACCGTCCTGCCCGCCGGACACCAGGGCGAGCCGCCCAGGGACACCCAGCGCGATATCATCCCGCTGCGCGACGGACTCACCTTCCACTCCAGGATCACCTTCACCAATCTCACCGACGCGGAACTGGGAGTGCTGCTGCGCGCCCTGCTGCTGGACAACCCGGTCGACGGCGGCGACCCCGCCGACCCCGAGTACGCCCACAAGGTCGGCATGGGCAAGTCGCTGGGCATGGGCAGCGTGCACCTGCGCCCCGAGCTGTACCTGGTGGACCGCCGGGCCCGCGCGGTGGACCTCGCGCCCGACGCCGGGGTCACCCGGGCCGGCGTCGAACAGGTGCGGGAGCTGTTGGACGGGTTCGGCCTGGCCCTGGTGGCCCGGCGCCTGGGCGGACGGGCCGACCCCCGGCGGTGGCGGGAGGTCGACCAGGCCGTCGACGTGTGCCTGGCCGGCCGCTGGCGGGGCCGCCTGCCCTGGGACCGCACGCGGGTGATGTCGCTGCGCGAGTTCGCGGAGTACCCGGTCCTGCCCCCGCTCACCACCCGCTTCGGTGTCGGGCAGGGGCAGCCGGGCGCAGGGTGAGCACCCGTCCACCGCGACCCGCGCGCCGCCGGTCCGCGCCGGGCCGGGGCCCCGACCGGGAGCGGGACGCGCGGCCCGCCGGGCGGTGCCGTCCTCACCCGTCGATGGCCTCGGCCAATGCCTCCAACAGGTCGGCGCGCAGGTCGGCGTCGTCCTGGGCGCCGACCCACCGCGAGGGCACGTCCGGGGCCGCGGCTCCGGGGACGGCCGCACCCCGCGCGGACCCGCTCCGGGCTCCGGCGTGCGCGACCGCCTCTCCGGGGCCGCCCTCGTCGAGCACGTCGCGCAGCAGGGAGTCGAGCGCGCCCTGGGGGTCGGCGTCGAAGACCGCGCGTTCCTGCTGGGCCCGGTCGGCGAGGGTGCGCGCGGTGCGGGCCAGCCAGTCCCGTTCCACCGCGTCCAGGACCTCCCGCCTCGTGGGCGCGTCCGGCCGCGTTCCGTGCGTGTCCGGCACCGGGGCGTAGGGCGCGCTGCGGGCCCGGCCGCGCGCCTGCTGCACCAGGTGGAAGTGGTCGGGCATGTCCACGGCCATCCGGCCCAGCACGCCCGTGAGCCGACGGGCCACGTCCTCGCCGCTGATGGTCGGCAGCAGTTGCCGCAGGAGCAGCCGTCGGCGCTGGTCGGGGGTGCGGCCCGGGTCGGCGTCGCGGCCGCAGGCCAGTTCGGCGAGCTTGCGCAGGAGGTAGTCGCCGGTGGCTGTGGAGACCATGGGCGGTTCCTTGACCGCGGTGAGGGAGCGCCCGTGCAGGTCGGCGACGGGCACGGCGCTGCCGTCCTCGGTGAAGGAGGCGTTCTCGCCCTGGTGGATCTCCTCGGGCAGGTCGGCGGCGGGGTTGCCCCAGCCCGCGGTGAGCACCAGCATGGCCAGCGCCTCCTGCTCGACCACGTCGGTGGCCACCCGCGCCACGTCCCGGCGCTGGGCCCAGCGCCGGGGGCGCTCGGAGAAGGCGCAGCGCACCGTGCCGTTGGCGGCGTGCTGGGGGTAGACGCGCCGCAGGTTCTTGTAGGAGCGGTCGCGGCGGATGTCGTCCAGGGCATCACGAAGCCGGTGGGCCGCGGTGCGGTCCACCGAGCCGTCCCGCGGCGCCGCGCGTCGCATACGCACGGCGAGGACGCTGTCGGGGTCGCCCTGGTGGACCGGGCACGGGCAGTGCTCGGCGCACAGGTCGACGTAGTCGCAGAACTGCTCGGAATGGCCGGCGCAGCCCTGGGCGGTTCCGTCCGTGGAGCAGGGCCCGCACCCGATCACACGCGTGAAGGCGCGCAGGAACGAGGCGGAACCGAACAGCTCCCAGGCGGAGCAGTGGTGCGTGCTCACGAACTCTTCTCCCCGGTGTGATCCGGGGCCGGGTCGCTTTCCCAGCCCTCCGGGAAAGCGCGTGAAAGAGACGCGAGACCTCAGCTGACACCCCCGCTTCCACGGGAGGTCACACGCCAAAATAGTTCCGCCGTGAGGAAACTGTCAATTGCCTCCGGGGTGGGAGAAGCGCCGCCGACCCATTCGAATCGGTCATTGGCAACAACGGTCTCAATTATTTCGTCGCAGCGGGTCGCACAAGGTCGCGCGGCTGTGTCCGAGAGACTGCGGTGAGACCCCCCGGGCAGGGGGTGACACAGGTGGCCGCGGCACACCGACGCGGGCACGCGCCGAGAGGAACGGAGGTCGCCGGATGCCGGTGGTCAACCTGACGCCGCATGTGGTGACAGTCGTCGACGCCCGCTCGCGTGTCATCCAGCGCTGGCCGCGCGCCCCCGAACCGGCGCGGGTCGAGGCGGTGCGCGTCCCGGTGCGCGGTGCGGCGGGCGTCCCCGCGGGCGTGCCCCTGGTCGCGGAGAGACGCACCCGCGCCAACCTGCCCGAACCGCAGGAGGGCGTGTGGTTCATCGTCTCCTCCGTGGTCGGATCGGCCCACCCCGAGCGCCGGGACCTGCTCGTGCCCTCGGACCTGGTCCGCGACGGCAAGGGCGTGGTGACCGCGTGCCGGTCGTTCGTGATCAGCGGAACCCCGGTCAGGGCTTCGCCGGACCAGGGCAGGACGGCTCCGGAGCCGGGGCGCAAGGGCGGCCGGGACCAGGGCCAGGGGGCGGCCGGGGGCCGGGGCAGGGCCGGGGACGGGGAGCGGACGGCGGACAAGGAGAAGGACATGGTGGGCTCGTGACCGGTGGGCGCGACCGGAGGGGAGCGGCACCGGCCCGGTACCGTGGACCCGCGCACACGCCCCGGACCGAGAGGGAGGTCGTGGACAGCCCCCGTGCCGCCGTGGTGCTCGTCGGACGGAGTCCGACCCCCGCCCTGCTGTCCGCGCTGACCCTGAGGGCCGAGCGGCTGGTCCTGGTGGCCAGCGACGGCACCCTGCGGGTGGCGCGCCGGGTGGCCGCGGCCGTGGAGGCCCTGACCGACACGGCCTCGGTGCGCGTGCTCAGCGTGGGTCCGGACCCGCACGACTTCCAGGCGGCCGAGGACGCGCTGGCCACCGTGCACCGGTCGCTGGGCGCGGCGCCCTGGTTCCTGGACTACACCGGGGGGACGAAGGTCATGAGCGTGGCTGCGGCGCTCTTCCACGACCGCGTCCTGCCCCCGGACCGCCACCCGGCGACCCGACGGTGGCGCCACTACCTCGACCCCGGCCGCGACGCCCTGCGCACCCACGACCCCGCCTGGCCCGAACGCCCCGTCGACACCGGCCGCGTGGACCTGCGGACCCTGGCGCGCGTGCACGGCGCCGAGTGGTGCGATGACCGCGACCCCGAACCCGTGCGCCTGGTCGCCCAGGGCGGCCGGCAGGCCCTCGACGCCCGGTATCCGGACCTGGCGCCCGCGGTCCGGCGCGGTGTGATCGCCGAGGGGCGCGTGCTGTCCCACCTGCGCCGCCACCTGGCCGCGGCACCCGACACCGAGGTGCTCGGCCCCCGCCGGGTCGCCGACCCCTTCCACGCCGACGGCTCGATCGCCGACTTCGACGCCCTCGTCCGGCACGGCCACCGGGTGCTGTGCGTGGAGGCCAAGACCCGGCCCGGCGACGTCGTGGGCCGCGCAGGGTGGACCGTGGCCAAGGCGCGCCGCGTCTTCGGCACGGCCGCCCAGGTGCTCTTCGTCCACACCGGGCCCGCCGTGCCGAGCCTGCGCGAGCAGATCACCGCCGTCAACCCCGCTCTGACCGCCCGCCAGGTCCACGTGTGGAGCATGGCCGACTTCCTCGGGCGGCTCACGTCCTTCGACGACCTGCGCAGGGCCTTCTTCCCCCCGCCGATGCCCCTGCGCCCTCCCACGGGGCGCGGCGCCGAGCCCGAGCCGCCCCCGTCGCCGCCGGCCTCCCGGCCCCGCCCCCCGGAGCGGCATCCCGGCCCCGGCGAACGCCCCCGCCTGGTCACCTCCCTCGGAGGCAGCCGCCTGGGGACCCTCACCGCCCTGCACGCCCACCGCCCCGGCCGGACCCTGGTCCTGCCCTCCCGGCAGAGCGTGCGCGACCACGTCCGCGAGTCCGCCGCACGCACCCTGTACGCGGCCGAGCGCCCGGGCGACCCCCGGCCGGACGCGGCCCGCCTCAAGGAGACCGGCTACCGCGACCGGGTCCGCTTCACGGCCGACCCCGTGGAGGGCTCCGACGCCGACGCGGTCGCCGCCGTGGCCCTGGAGTGGCTGGCGGCCGAGGGCGGCGCCGTCGAGGACGGCGCGGCGCCCCCGGCGGTGATCGCCGACATCACCACCGGCACCAAGGCGATGAGCCTGGGGCTGGCCCTGGCCGCCCGGGAGGTCGGCGCCTGCACCACCTACCAGCTCGTCCACCGGCGCTCGATCGTGTGCCTGGTCCACGGCGAGGCGGCCCTGAGGGGCCGGGCGGCGGTGGACTGGCCCCTGGTCCTGCCCGGGTACGCCCCCCTCGCGGGCCCGCTGGAGGCGCGGGTCGGTCCGGTGGCGCGCACCCAGGTGGACACCCGGCTCCTGGACGCGGCCCGGGTCGAGCTCGCACGCGCCGCCTCCGGGCCGGTGAGCGTGTGGATGGACGCCTCCCTGACCGACCCCGAGGAGTCGCTCACGGCCCAGGAGCGCCCCAGCCTCGTCCTCACCTTCGGCGACCGGGCGGTGGGCCTGACCGCTCCCTCCTGGCGGCGCCTGCGGTCGCGCGGGGCCGAGCCGCGCGCGGTCTCCCGCGGCGCGTGGGCGCAGAGCGTCTTCGCCGCCACCACGCACCTCGGTGTCCGCTGCGACGTGGCGGGCACGGTCCTGGCGCTGAGCCGGCCGGGCGCCGACGTCGGCCGGGCGGGTGAACTCGTGGAGTGGATCGCCCACGCCGACCCGCGGGACCGGCAGCCCGGGGAGGGCCTGGCGTTCGGCGAACCGCTGCGGCCGCTCCTCGTGGCCGCCGCCCCGGGCGCCCTGCCCGCCGTCCTGTCCACGGACGTCAGCCGGCTCTGAGCGCGCCCGCCCCTGGCCGCGCGCACCGCGCCGGACCACGGGTGCACGGTGTGACCGGTCGTGCCGGGATCTGTCACGTGTCCCGATCTTGACATCCGCGCGAGAACCGCAGGCCCGGAGAACCCGTCTACGTCGGCGACACCATCACGCCCGGCCGCTCCTCGGCCGGGCCGACAGAAACGGAGCCGCCGCATGCGGTACGGCGCACGGGCCCTGGCGGCCGGTCTGGCCACGGTCCTGGTCGGCGGTTGCACGGCCGTCCCCGACCTCTTCCCGGCGGCCGGGGGACCGCCGGGGACGGGCGGTTCGGCCCAGCCGGCCGCACCGGCGCGGTTCGCGGGCCAGGACGTCGAGTGGGCGCCCTGCCACACCGGCGACGACCTGGACGCGGCGGTCGAGGAGGGTGGCGAGCGCGACTGGCTGTCGGCCCTGGAGTGCGGCACGGTCGCCGTGCCGCTCGACTACGCCGATTCCGGGGGCCGGACCATCGACCTGCACCTCGTCCGCGCCGCGGCGACCGGGGACGGGGAGCGGATCGGCTCCCTGGTCATCAACCCCGGCGGCCCCGGGGTGACCGGCTCGGAGGCCCTGTTCTGGGAGACGCTCAGCCCCCGCGTGCGGGCCTCCTTCGATCTGGTCTCCTTCGACCCGCGCGGCGTCGGCCGGAGCGAGGGCCTTGAGTGCGGGAACTGGGACGCCATCGACCGGGCCATGGTCACGATGGCCGGCACCGAACCCGCCGACCTGGTCCCCGAGCAGCTGGAGCCCCTGGAGGAGGCGGCGCGCGAGTACGCAGACGACTGCGCCGACACGGCGGGGGAGGACTTCCTCCGCACCATCGGCACCGTGAACGTCGTGCGGGACCTGGACATCATCCGCGACGCGCTCGGCGACGACGAGCTCAGCTTCCTCGGCTTCTCCTACGGCACCTACGTCGGCGCGCTGTACGCCGAGACCTTCCCCCACCACACCCGGGCCCTGGTCCTCGACGGCGCGGTCGAGACCGACCACAGCAACGCCGAGTCCGCCTACGAGCAGGCCCTGGGCTTCCAGGCGTCGTGGGAGCACTTCGTCGAGTACTGCGTGTCGGACCTGACGGAGTGCCCCTTCGACGGCGCGGAGGGGGCGGAGGCCGCCATGGACGACGTCCTCGCCCGGCTGGACGCCGATCCGCCCATGGTCGGCGAGCAGCCCGTCGGCTCCGCCGACTTCTCGTGGATGGTCATGATGGCGCTCTACGACGAGTTCCTGTGGGAGGACATCGCGCAGGCGGTCCTCGCGGTGCGCGACGGGGACGACGAGGCGATCGACACCTGGTTCCCCGACCTGTACGACTACGCCTTCGAGACCGCCGGCACGTCCGTCCCCCGCTCCGTCGACGCGGCCCCGATGGACGACACCGCGGCCATGACCGCGATCAACTGCGCCGACCGCGACGACCCCGAGGACATCGAGGCCTACCGCGAGGCCACCGTACGGGAGGCCGAGGCCGCGCCCCACTTCGGCGGAGGGGTGTGGGCGGTGGTGCCGTGCGCCTACTGGACCGAGACGGAGGAGGCGCCCACGGGGTTCACCGCCCCCGACGCCCCGCCGGTCGTGGTCGTCGGCACGCTCGGCGACCCGGCCACGCCGTACGCGTGGGCGCAGGAGCTCGCGGAGCAGCTCGAGACGGCGACTCTGGTGACCTACGAGGGCGGGGGACACACCATCTACGGCTACGGTGTCAGCGCGTGCGTGGACGACGCGGTCGACGCCTACCTCATCGACGGGACGCCTCCAGAGGAGGCACTGTCCTGTCCCGGGGAGTTGTAGGGCGGCCACGGAGGTCACGGCGCCGTCGGTCCCGGTGGGGGCCGTCCCGCTGTTCACGGGCGCCCCCTCGGGGCGCTCCTGCGGCCGACCCCCTACGTGCTGGTGTGCGTCCCGCTGTTCGCCGTGCCCACGTGGCGTTCGCCCTCCTCCGGCGGCGCGCCCGCGCGGTAGCGGCCGGGCGGCAGGCCGAACTCGCGCTTGAACGCGTTGGCGAAGGCGAACTGCGACCCGTAGCCCACTTGCGCCGCGATCGCGCTGAGCGGCAGGTCGCCCTTCCGCAGCAGGTGCGCGGCGATCGTCAGCCGCCACCAGGTGACATAGGCGAGCGGGGACTGGCCGACCATGCCCGTGAAGCGCTTGGAGAAGGCCGCGCGGGAGAGCCCCGCGCGCTCGCCCAGCTCCGCGACCGACCACGGATGGGCCGGGTCCTCGTGTACCGCCCGGACCGCCGCGCTCACCGCCGGATCGCGCAGCGCGCCGACCCAGCCGCAGCTGTGGGCCTGGCCCTGCTCCTCCAGGTACGCCCGCAGGATGAACAGCAGCAGCATGTCCAGCAGGGAGGGGATGATCGCGTCGCTGCCCTCCCGGGGCCGGTCCAGTTCGCCGCCCAACAGGTCCACGGCCGCCGCCAGCTCCGGACGCGCGCCCACGCGGTGCGGCAGGTGGACCACCCGGGGGAGCTCGGTGAGCAGCGGATGGCGCCGGTTCGTGCACGAGTGGTAGGAGCCGCCGACCGTGACGCAGGCGGGCACACCGCCGTCGGCGCGGTCGCCGATCGCGGCCGACCGGAACGGCCGCAGGCCCTCGCGCCCGCAGACCAGATCGGCCACGGGCGCGCCGGGTCGGCCGCCGCCCAACTCGGCCCCGCCCTCGCTCAGGTGCGCCGCGCCGCGCAGGTCGGTGACGGGGGTCCCCGGGGAGTCGGCCAGCGTGTAGCCCTGGCCGTGCGGGAGGAACACCACGTCGCCCACGGCCAGCCTGCGGGGCTCCTCACCCTCCACGAACAGCTGGGACGATCCCTGGAGAACGACCTGGAACGACCCGCCGCCGCTCCCGGGCAGGCGCAGCCCCCAGGGCGCGTACCACTCGACCCGGGCCGCGACCGGCCGACCGGTCCGGACGGTGGTGATCACGTCGCTGAGTACGTCCATGCCGCGATCATATCCCACGACATGTTGCGGTGGACGATCACGTATATAAGGGATCGCTTCGCGCATTGGAAGTATCGAAGGCCGTGAGTACGGTCGATCCCGTACCTACCAGAGACAGGGAAGCGACCATGACCACGACCACCACCTCCCCCGAGACCGTTCGCCGCGCCTGGCCGCTCCGGCTGGGCGCCGTCGCCGCCGCGACCGTCGTCAACGCGCTGATCGGCGCCCTGGCCCCGCTCACGGGCGTCAGTATGGTGATCTCGATGCCGGGCATGGAGCCCGGTCCGGTTCCGGTGGCCGCCTTCGCCATGTGGACGGCGGTCTTCGGCCTCCTCGGATGGGGCACCCTCGCCCTGGCCGAGCTCGTTCTCAGGAATCGCGCCCGGGTGGTGTGGACGACCGCAGCGGTGGTCGTCCTCCTGCTGTCGTTCCTGCCGTCGATGTCCGTCGGCGGGGACGCCGCCACCGAGGGGGTCCTGCTGTTCACGCATGTCGTGGCGGCCGCGATCCTCATCCCGGTGTTCTGGCGCTCCGCTCGGACCGCCTGACCCGGCCCGTACCGCGGGCCGGTCCCCGGAGGTCTACCGGGGCCCGGCCCGCCGCCGCGCGCGGGCCCTGCGCGTACACTCAGAGCATGGATGGCGCACACGCGGTGAGGCAGGGCCCGGTCCGGGCCTCCCGTGTGACGCCCTCGACCGCCGACACCGCCGACACCGCCGCGACGGTCAGCCGGTCCACCTCCGTCGTGCCGGAGGCCCCCCGCACCGGCCTCCGGGCCCTGCACGGCCACGGTTAGCGACCTCACCGCCACCTCCTCCGGCCCTGCCCGCCGTTCCGGCGGCCCCTCCGCTGCGCCCGCGATCCCGCCCGGCGCCGCCCCACTCCCCGCCAGCCCGCGGCGATCCCGTCGGCTGCGCCCACCGGTACCGGTCGTTCGACGGCCGCGCCACTCCCGAAGGGACCGCTGTGAAACTGAGCGAGCTGCTGAACGGCCACGACCACCAGGTACTGCGCGGCGACCGGGACGTCCCGATCACCGCGGCGCCCTGCCTGGACGCCGACCGGGTCACCACCGGATCCCTCTACGTCGCCCGGCCCGCGCACCCGACCGGAGGCACCGAGGGCCTCGGCACGGCGATCGCGCGGGGCGCCGCCGCCATCCTGGTGGAGGGGGAGGTACCGGACGGCGCCTGGCGCCAGGCCACCGACGTGTGCGTGGTGCGCGTGCCCGACACCCGCACCGCCGTCGCGCTCGTGTCGGTGCGCTTCCACGGCGAACCGGGCCGCGGCATGGACGTCGTGGCCATCACGGGCACCAACGGCAAGACGTCGGTGTCGTCCATGTACGAGTCGCTGCTGAGGATCTCCAAGCGCGCCCGGGTCGGGGTGATCGGGACCTCCGGCGCGCGGACCGGGGACGACCGGATCCCCATGCCCAGGTCGGTACTGAGTACGCCCGAGGCACCGGACCTGCAGTACCTCCTGGCGCGGATGCGCGCACGGGGCTGCGACAGCGTCGTCCTGGAGGCCACGTCCATGGGATTGCTGAACCACCGGGTGGACGGGTCGTGCGTGGACGTGGGCGTCTTCACCAACCTGTCCCAGGACCACCTCGACGACCACGGCACGATGGAGAGCTACCGGGACGCCAAGCTGCTGCTGTTCGGCGGAATGTGCCGACGCGCGGTGGTCAACGCCGACGACCCCGTCGGCGCCGGGATCCCCGCGCTGATGCCGGGCGCGGTGACCACCTACGCCATCGACGCCCAGGCCGACTACCGGGCCACCGACCTCGTCGTCGACGCCTCGGGGACGCGCTTCGTCCTCCACCACGACGGCCGCAAGTACCCCGCGGCCGTGCCCGTGCCGGGCCGCTTCTCGGTGTCCAACGCCCTGGCCGCCCTGGCCGCCTGCCACCTGCTGGGACACGAGCTCGGGAGCCTGCTGGCCGCGCTGGAGCGGATGCCGCAGATCCCGGGCCGGTTCGAGCACTTCGGCACACCGGACGGCGTCTCGGTCATCGTGGACTACGCCCACTCACCGGACTCGCTGGACAAGGTCCTCACCACGATCCGCGGCTTCGCCCCCGGCCGGGTCATCACCGTCTTCGGCTGCGGCGGGGACCGCGACACCACCAAGCGCGCCTGGATGGGCGAGATCGCGGGCACCTACTCCGACCTGTGCGTCCTGACCTCGGACAACCCGCGCCACGAGGACCCCGAGACGATCATGGACCAGGTCGCCCAGGGCCTGCGGCGGACCGGCACGCCCTTCGAGCGGGTCGGCGACCGCCACCGGGCCATCGCCCTCGCACTGGCCGGCGCCCGCGCGGGGGACGTCGTCCTGGTCGCGGGCAAGGGCAGCGAGGCCTACCAGATCGTCGGCGACGACCTGCTGCCCTTCGATGACATGTCGACCGTGCGCGAGCTCTCCCCGGCCTGATCCCGGCGCCGCCGCCCGCCCCGGGCGCACCCGGGGCGGACCGCGGTCAGATCCGCGCGGCGGCGGCCTCGTCGACCCAGAACAGGGTGCGCTCCCGGCCCCGCGCCCCCGCCACGGGGGCCTCGTCCGTACTGCCTCCGGCCAGCCCCAGCCGGACCGGCTCGGCCTTGCCCTCGCCCGAGGCCAGGACCCACACCTCACGGGCGGACCGCAGGGCCGGCATGGTCAGCGTGACCCGGCGCGACGGCGGCTTGGGCGAGTCGCGTACCGCCGCCACCGACGCCTCGTCCTCACGCACCTCCGGCAGGCCCGGGAACAGCGACGCGACGTGCGCGTCGGGGCCCACGCCGAGCATGCACACGTCGAAGTCGGGGACCGACGCCTCACCGCGGGCGGCCCGCGTCAGCTCGCGCTTGTAGCGCGTGGCCGCGTGTTCCACGTGGTCGCCGTCCATCCCGTCCGAGGCGGGCATGGGGTGCACGTGGTCGGACGGGATGTCGATGTGGTCGATCAGCGCCTCGCACGCCTGCGTCTCGTTGCGCTCGGCGTCCTTGCTGGGCAGGAAGCGCTCGTCCCCCCACCACAGGTGCACGCGCGACCAGTCCAGGCCCTCGCGCTCGGCGGACCGGCGCAGCGACCGCAGCGCCGCGATCCCGATCCCGCCGCCCGTCAGCACCAGGTGGGCCACGTCCCGCTCCGCCAGCGCCGCGTTGGTCCGCTCCACCAGCGCGTCGGCGATCGCGTCGGCCAGGGTTCCGCCGTCGGGGTGGCGGACGACCTCCGGTTCAGTCATCCTTGTCCTCCGCTTGGGGTGAGCGAGGCCCCCAGGTGGCGGGCCGCGCTCTCGTAGGTCTCGTCGGCGTCCAGTCGGCGCAGCTCCTCGGCCAGGGCCTGGGAGGCGCTGCGCCGGGCCAGCGCCACGGTCTGGTCCGGCTGGCCGAACCGGGACAGGGTGGCCACCCGCCCGTCCACACGGGAGATGGTGATGTCCCCGTGCTCGGTGGTCAGCCGCACCTCGGTCAGGCCGGGACCGTGGGAGGACGCCCGCTCCACGGACACCTCCAGACGGTCCGACAGCCACGACGCCATGAGCTCCGCGCTCGGGTAGTAGTCCTCGGCCGTCACCCGGGCCGACGTGACCCACCCGCAGGGCTGGTCCATGGCGCTGGCCAGCAGCGAGCGCCAGGGGGTCAGCCGCGTCCAGGTCAGGTCGGTGTCACCCGGCCGGTAGTTGGCCACGCGGTCGGCGAGGTCGCGCACCGGGTCGGGAGCGCGCAGGGCGTCGGTGATCCGGCGCTGGGCCAGGCGGCCCACCGGGTCCTCGGCGGGGGCGACCGGGCCCACGCCCGGCCACCACGCCACGACCGGCGCGTCCGGCACCAGCAGCGGCGTGACCACGGAGTCGGCGTGCTGGCCCAACGGGCCGTACAGGCGCAGCAGCACGGCCTCGCCCGGACCGGACGTGCCCGGCCGGCGGATCTCGGCGTCGATCGCCGGCTCGGCGTCCGGGTCGCGCCGGATGAGCGCGACCACGCGCGAGGGGTGCTCGTGGCCGGCCTCGGTCGCGGCGCGCACGGCGTCGTAGTGGTCCGCCTCGTCGGTGACGATGACCAGGGTCAGGACCATGTTCATGGCGCCGCCGCCGACGCTGTGCCGCTCGGCCATGAGCGCCTCGGTGATCTGCGCCGTGGTGGTACGCGGCAGATAGAGCGTCATCGAACCCTCCGCAAGGCGATGGTGGTCACGGGCGCCGCCACTGGCGGCCGTCCCTGGCGAGCAGCGCGTGGGCGGACTCCGGCCCCCACGTGCCCGACCCGTACTGCTCGGGTCGTCCCTCCTTGGCCCAGAACTCCTCGACCGGGTCCAGGATGCGCCAGGACAGCTCGACCTCCTCCTGGCGCGGGAAGAGCGGCGGGTCGCCGATCAGCACGTCCAGGATGAGGCGCTCGTAGGCCTCGGGGCTGGCCTCGGTGAAGGACTGCCCGTAGGTGAAGTCCATGCTGACGTCGCGCACCTCCATGGTGGCGCCCGGCACCTTGGAACCGAACCGCAGCGTCACCCCCTCGTCGGGCTGGATGCGCAGGACCAGGGCGTTCTGCCCGAGCTCGCTGACGTCGGTGCGCGGGAACATCTGCTGCGGTGCCGCCTGGAACACCAGGGCCACCTCGGTGACGCGGCGGCCCAGCCGCTTGCCGGTGCGCAGGTAGAAGGGCACACCCGACCAGCGCCGGGTGTCCACCGCCAGCTTCAGCGCCGCGTAGGTCTCGGTGACCGAGTCGGACGGGATACCGTCCTCCTCCAGGTAGCCGCGGACCGAGGCGCCGCCCTGCCAGCCGGCCGCGTACTGGCCGCGCGCGGTCCCGCTCGCCAGATCGTCGGGCAGCGACACCGCGGAGAGCACCTTCTCCTTCTCCGCGCGGATCGCGTCGGCGCTGTAGGAGACCGGCTCCTCCATGGCCACCAGCGCCAGCAGCTGCAGCAGGTGGTTCTGGATGACGTCGCGTGCCGCACCGATGCCGTCGTAGTAGCCCGCGCGCCCGCCCACGCCGATGTCCTCGGCCATGGTGATCTGCACGTGGTCCACGTAGCTGCGGTTCCACAGCGGCTCGAACAGCGTGTTGGCGAAGCGCAGCGCCAGGATGTTCTGGACCGTCTCCTTGCCCAGGTAGTGGTCGATGCGGAACACCGACGACGGCGGGAACACGTCGTCCACCACCGCGTTGAGCTCCTGGGCGCTCTCCAGGTCGTGGCCGAACGGCTTCTCGATCACCACCCGCCGCCACGGCACGATGGAGCCGTTGGTGTCGCGCTCCCGGGGCTCGGCCAGGCCGCTGCGCTTGAGCTGGGTGACCACGGTCGGGAAGAGCTTGGGCGGCAGCGACAGGTAGAACGCGTAGTTGCCGCCCGTGCCGCGCGCGGAGTCGAGCTCGCGCACGGTCGCGGCCAGGCGGTCGAAGGCGTCGTCGTCGTCCAGGTCGCCCTGAACGAATCGGACGCCCTCACTGAGCTGGCGCCACACGTCCTCGCGGAAGGGTGTCCGGGCGTGCTCCCGGACCGCCTCGTAGGCCTGCGCGGCGAAGTCCTGGTGCTCCCAGTCGCGCCGCGCGAACCCCACCAGGCCGAAGCCCGGCGGCAGCATGCCGCGGTTGGCGAGGTCGTAGATGGCGGGCAGGAGCTTCTTGCGGGCCAGGTCGCCCGTCACGCCGAACAGCACCAGGACACTGGGGCCGGCGATGCGTGGCAGGCGTCGGTCCAGGGCGTTGCGGAGCGGGTTGGGTACCGCTCCCGGCATCACCGGTTCTTTCACAGCGGACTCTTCCTCGTCGAGAGCGGCCGGTGGATTCGTGGCTGGAGGCCGAGGGCGCAGAGCCGCGCCCGGGCCCGCTCCAGGGGCGCGGGCCCGGGCCGGTGCCGTGGACGCTCCGGGTCAGGAGAGCGCGTCGAGCTTGGCGGAGAGCCCCTTGAGCAGGCTCTCCCAGGAGTCGACGAACTTGGTGACGCCCTCCTCCTCCAGGAGCGCGAAGACCTCGGTGAGGTTCACGCCCGCGTTCTCCAGCGCGGCGAAGTCGGCCTGCGCCCGCTGGTAGGTGCCCAGGACGGTGTTGCCGGTGATCTCGCCGTGGTCGGCGGTCGCGTCCAGGGTCGCCTGCGGCATCGTGTTGACCGTGTCGCGGGCCACCAGCTCGGTGACGTAGCGGGTGTCCTCGAACGCGGGGTCCTTCACACCGGTGGACGCCCACAGCGGACGCTGCGGCGAGGCGCCGTGCGCGGCGAGGGCCTGCCACTCCTTGGAGGCGAAGACCTCCTCGTAGGCCTGGTAGGCCAGCCGCGCGTTGGCCACGGCGGCCCGGCCGACCAGGGCCTTGGCCTCGTCGGTGCCGATCGCCTTCAGGCGCTTGTCCACCTCGGAGTCCACGCGGCTGACGAAGAAGGACGCCACCGACTGGATCCGGGACAGGTCGTGGCCGTTGACACGGGCCAGCTCCATCCCCTCCAGGTAGGCGTCCATCACCTGGCGGTAGCGCTCCAGGGAGAAGATCAGCGTGACGTTGACGCTGATGCCCATGCCCAGGACCCGCGTGATCGCGGGCAGGCCCTCGGCGGTCGCGGGGATCTTGATCATCAGGTTGGGCCGGTCCACCAGCCACCACAGGGCCTTGGCCTCGGCGACGGTGCGCTCGGTCTCGCGGGCCAGGCGGGGGTCCACCTCCAGGGACACGCGGCCGTCGACGCGGTCGGTCGCGTCGTAGACCGGGCGCAGGGTGTCGGCGGCCCAGCGGATGTCGTAGGCGGTGAGCAGCCGGACGGCCTCGTCCACCGACACTCCGCGCACGCCCAGGTCGTGGACCTGGTCGTCGTAGGCGTCGCCCTCGGCGAGCGCCTTGTCGAAGATGGTCGGGTTGGAGGTGACGCCGACCACGTGGTGGGTCGACATCAGTTCGGCCAGGTTGCCCGTGCGCAGCCGCTCGCGGCTGATGTCGTCCAGCCAGACGGACACGCCCGCCTCGGACAGGGCCTTGAGTGCGTTGGTCATCTGATTCGCGCCTTCCTCACGGGGCGTTGCCGCCCTCTCGCACACAGGGGGCGGGCCCCGCCGGATGCTCCGGCGGGGCCCGCGACGTCAGCGTCCGGCTCGGGCCGCGCTGTCGTGGACGGCGGTCACGACGGCGTCGGCGGTGAGGCCGAACTTCTCGTACAGGGTCTGGTAGGGGGCGGAGGCACCGAAGTGCTCCAGGCTCACCGAGGCGCCGGCGTCGCCGACGTAGGAGCGCCACCCCATGGCGATACCGGCCTCGACCGAGACCCGGGTGCGCACCGAGGGGGGCAGGACCTGCTCCCGGTACTCCTGGCTCTGGGCCTCGAACCACTCCACGCACGGCATGGACACCACGCGGGTGGGCGTGCCGGCGGCCTCCAGCTCCCGGCGCGCCTCCAGGGCGATCGGCACCTCGCTGCCGGTGGCGATGATGATCGCCGCCGGGGTGCCGCCGTCGGCCTCGGCCAGGACGTAGCCGCCCTTGACCGCGTCCTCGGCCGGGGCGTATTCGCCGCGGTCCAGCACGGGCAGGTTCTGGCGGGTGAGGGCCAGCGCGGCCGGCCGGTCGGTGGTCTCCAGGACCTTGCGCCAGACCACGGCGGTCTCGTTGGCGTCGGCCGGCCGCACCACGTCCAGGCCGGGGATGGCGCGCAGCGACCACAGGTGCTCGACCGGCTGGTGCGTCGGGCCGTCCTCGCCCAGGCCGATGGAGTCGTGCGTCCACACGTAGGTGACCGGCAGCTTCATCAGCGCGGCCAGGCGCACGGCCGGGCGCATGTAGTCGCTGAAGACCAGGAAGGTGCCGCCGTAGGGCCGGGTGGGCCCGTGCAGGGCGATGCCGTTGAGGATCGAGCCCATGCCGTGCTCGCGGATGCCGAAGTGCAGCACGCGCCCGTACGGGTTGCCCGGGAACATGGTGCTGGCGCGGTCGAAGGGCAGGAAGGACGGCTCGCCCTTGGGCGTGGTGTTGTTGGAGCCGGCCAGGTCGGCCGATCCGCCCCACAGCTCAGGCAGCACCGGGGCGATGGAGCTGAGCACCTCGCCGCTGGCCTTGCGGGTGGCCATGCCCTTCTCGCTGGCTTCGAAGGACGGCAGCGACTCCTCCCAGCCGGCGGGCAGCTTGCCCGCCTGGAGGCGGTCGAACAGCTCGCCGTGCTCCTCCGCTCCGCGGCGCCAGGCCTGGAACGCCTTGTCCCACTCGGCGCGCGCCTCGCGGCCCCGGTCCAGGGCGCGGCGGGTGTGCTCGATCACCCGGTCCTCGACGGCGAAGGGCTCGTCGGGCAGGTCCAGGATCGCCTTGGTGGCGGAGATCTCGTCGGGGCCCATGGCCGCGCCGTGGATGGCGCCGGTGTTCTGCTTGTTCGGGGCGGGCCAGCCGATGACCGTGCGCAGCTTGATGAAGGTGGGGCGCTCGGTCTCGGCCTTGCCGCGCAGGATCGCCTGGTAGAGGGCGTCGATGTCCTCGGCGTACTCGCCGGTGGCGGTCCAGTCGACCTCCTCGACGTGCCAGCCGTAGGCGCGGTAGCGCTCCAGCACGTTCTCGGAGTGCGCGATCCGGGTGTCGTCCTCGATGGAGATCTGGTTGTCGTCCCAGATCATGATGAGGTTGCCCAGGTTCTGGGTGGCGGCCAGGGCGCTGGCCTCGTGGCTCACCCCCTCCTGGACGTCGCCGTCGGAGCAGAAGGCGAAGACGTGGTGGTCGAAGGGGCTCGCGCCGGGGCCGGCCTCGGGGTTGAACAGCCCGCGCTCGCGGCGCGCGGCCATGGCCATGCCGACGGCGTTGCCCACACCCTGGCCCAGGGGGCCGGTGGTGGTCTCGACGCCGGGGGTGTGGCCGACCTCGGGGTGGCCGGGCGTGAGGCTGTCCCACTGGCGCAGGGCCTTGAGGTCGTCCAGGGTCAGGCCGTACCCGGCCAGGTAGAGCTGGATGTACAGGGTGAGGCTGGAGTGGCCGATCGACAGCACGAACCGGTCCCGGCCGACCCAGTCGGGGGTGGCCGGGTCGTGCCGCATGACCTTCTGGAAGAGGAGGTAGGCGGCGGGAGCCAGGCTCATCGCGGTGCCGGGGTGTCCGTTACCCGACTTCTCGACGGCGTCCATCGCCAGGGCCCGAACGGTGTTGACGGCGCGGAGGTCGAGATCCGACCACTCCAGTGTCTGCGGGGTGTGGGCGTTCACGGACTTGCGTTCTCCTTCTCGGGCACCCGTCGTGCCCTGTGGGCGCGAGGGGCGGCTGTTGTGGGCTTTCGTCGTCGGCGCCGGAGTCCTCCGGCCCGGTGGCCGGACGGCCCCGCGAGGGGTGTGCGGGACACGTCACCGCCGACGCCGGATCCGGGACCCTGCGGTGCCTGCGTCATCAATCCGGACAACAGCCGCGGCGGTCTGGTAAGTCCCGACAGGGACGGCCAACCGCGAGCCTATCGTCCGAGGCTGATGATGTCGTTGCCCGACACCTCTCATTACCGCTGGGTAACCTCGTGGCCGCGGCCGACGGCGGCCCCGTCGGGGGCCCGCGCGGGCCCCCGTGCCCGCCCGGGCCGGGAGCGTGGCAGGCTGGAAGCACGGCGGGGCGTGTGCGAACCTTCTGCTGTGCCCGGCGGTCGAGGGCGGCACGGGGCCGCGGACCGGGCCCTCGCGTTGCGAGGGGGTTGGGGACCGGTTCGCGCGAGCTAGTACTACGATGTGTCGTTGACGGGGTTTTCGCTGATCCTGACGCACTGTCGGTCCGCTCGGCCCCGCGTGGCGAGTGTCGAGTTCCCTAGAGTCATCGAGGTATCCGCGTGTCAGATTCCGAGCCGGTACGCCCCACCCGGGCGCGAGCGAACCGTCCGGCCGAGGGGACGCGGGACTGATGGCCCTCGCAGACAGGGCCCCGCGCACGGACGCCGCCGAACAGACCGAAGCCCCCCGCAGGGCCACCCCGGGCCAGTACGTCCGCGCCTACGTCGCCCTCTCCAAGCCCCGCGTCATCGAGCTCCTGCTCATCACCACGATCCCGGTGATGTTCGTGGCCGCCGGAGGCGTGCCCCCGTTGTGGACCGCGGTCGCCACCCTGGTGTTCGGCACCATGTCGGCGGCCAGCGCCAACGCGATGAACTGCTACATCGACCGCGACATCGACCGTGAGATGCGTCGCACCCGCCAGCGCCCCGGCGCGATGGACCTGGTGACCCCGCGCGGTGCCCTCGCCTACGGCCTGGCCCTGGCGGTGGGGTCCACCCTCGGGTTCCTGCTGCTGGTCAACGTGCTCTCGGCCGTGCTGTCCGTCTTCGCGATCCTGTTCTACATCTTCGTCTACACCATGCTCCTCAAGCGGCGCACGGCGCAGAACGTGGTGTGGGGCGGCATCGCCGGGTGCATGCCGGTGCTGATCGGCTGGGCCGCGGTCACCAACAGCCTGGACTGGGCGCCCTTCGTGCTCTTCCTGGTCGTGTTCTTCTGGACGCCGCCGCACACCTGGACGCTGGCGATGCGCTACCGAGAGGACTACGCGGCCGCCAAGGTTCCGATGCTGCCCGTGGTCGCCAGCGACCGCCGCGTGCTGCTGGAGTGCGTGCTCTACAGCTGGGCCACCGCGATCGTCTCGCTCATCTTCTGGCCGGTCGCCGGGACGACGGTCTTCTACGGCGTGGTCGCGCTGGTCCTGGGCGCGCTGCTGGTCGTCCAGGCGCACCGGCTGCTCAGCCGCTCCCTCGCGGGGGTGAGCGGCGCCCGGCTCAAGACCATGGGCTTCTTCCACCTGTCCAACGCCTACCTGGCCCTGCTGTTCGTCGCGGTCACGGTCGACCCGCTCATCGCGGGCCTGCTGGCCTGAGCGCACGGAACGGACGGCGGCGGCACCCCACCTCGGGGCGCCGCCGCCGTCCGTTCGGGTCTCAGCGCAGTGGGCGGACCTCGGCCAGGAAGCAGCCGAAGACCACCGCGCGCACGTGGACCAGGGCCACCGCGGGATCGGCGAACACCTCCGCCAGGATCCCGTCGACCTCTCCGGCCCGCTCCTCGGGCAGTTCCACGGTGCGCCCGCCCAGGATCCGCCCCTGGGCGCTGTAGGCGCGCAGAACCCGCAGGGGCCCGTGCAGCCCCAGCGGATACCCGGTGCCCTGCGGCCCGTGGCACGGTTGCGCGTGGACGAAGACGGGGCCGACCTCGTCGTAGGGGCCGGGGTCCACGCCCCGCTCCCGGGCCCAGCCCCGCAGCGGGGCGTAGGAGACCAGCATGATGCGCTCGCCGGCCCGGCTCCCGCGCAGGCAGCAGCGCAGCGGGGCACCGCCCTCTCCGTCGGTGAAGCCCTTCCGGGCGCGTCCGGCGTCGTCGCCCGCGCGCAGCCGTTCCAGGACGCGCGGGGTGATCGGGTGTACCTCGTGCGATGCGGTCGTCGCCGTGTTCGTCGCCATGGGTCAAGCGTCGCGTGTTCGCGCCCGCGGTACCGGCGGTCATCGGACGTCGCGTTCCCGCGGCCCCCGGACGCCGGGGCGCGCCGGGGTCGCGGTCCGCACCCGGTGTCCCGGGGCGCGCCGGGGTCGCGGGGCGCGCCGGGGTCGCGGGCGTGGACGGAGGCCGTCCGCCGACGGGCCGGCCGGGTGGGGGACCGCACGGCCGGCCCGCCTCCGGCCGCGGGTCCGGGCCGCCGGCCCCGCTCAGGCGCGCGCCGCCGGGCGGGTCCAGGCCAGCGCGGCCGTCCAGCCGACCAGGCCCATCAGGACCACGGCCAGGGGCACATGGGCCTGCAGCGGCCCGTAGGTGCCCAGGGCCGCCTGGAGGAATCCCAGGGCGAACGCCACCAGGCTCAGCACCGCGAGCCCCAGTGCCGCGCGCCGTGCGCGCGTCCACAGCCACGCGGCCGCCAGCAGCTGCGCTCCGGCGGCCGCGTGGACGCCGAACGCGCCGAAGTAGTGGAACGGGAGCGCCTCGGTGTTGAAGGTCACCAGCTGGCCGGCGGTGGCGCCCTCCCACAGCAGGGCGGCGAGGTGCAGCAGGACGGTGACGCGCAGTGCCGTCAGGGGAGCCCCGGTGGCGGGGCCGGTCGAGGTGGTGTGCGCGGGTCGGTCCATGGAACGGCCTCCAGGTTTGGTTGAGATCTCAAGTATCAGATCCGATTCTGCCCTCCACCACGAGGACACACGACCCCAGTAAAGCGCGGACTCGTCCTGGACGGGGGAAGGCGCAGGCCGGGAGCGGTAGCCGCTACCATCGGTGCCCATGCCCCGACTCGACAGCAAGGCCATCCTCCAGGGCCGCCGTTCGCGCTACTCGATGACCCTCATCCTCGGCACGACCGTCAGCGTCGTGTGCTTGGTCGGGATGCTCGTCTACCTGTGGCTGCTCGCCCTCGCCGGCGGGGAGGCGGCCGGGATCGACGGAGCGACCGGCTTCGCGGTCGCCGTCGCGGCCGCGGTCGTGCCGGTCACCATCCTGGTGCCGTTGATCCTCATGCTCGACCGCATCGAGCCGGAGCCGGGGCAGGTCCTGTTCTTCGCCTTCGTCTGGGGCGCGGGCGTGGCCGTCCTGGTGTCCCTGGTGCTCAACACCTGGGGGCAGGTCAACGTCGCCGTGCCGCTCTTCGGCCAGGACTTGGGCGACTACCTGACCACCTCACTCGTGGCGCCGGTGGTCGAGGAGAGCGCCAAGGGCGTGGTCCTGCTGATCCTGCTGTGGCGCCGCCGCCAGGAGCTGGACAGTCTCACCGACGGGGTGATCTACGCGGGGATGGTGGCCACCGGCTTCGCCTTCACCGAGAACATCCTGTACTTCCTCACCGCGTTCTTCGACGGCACGCTGGTGGCGACGTTCGCCATCCGCGGCCTCGTCGCGCCCTTCGGCCACCCCATCTACACCGCGATGATCGGCATCGGCGTGGCCTACGCCGCGATGCGCACCGGGGCGCTGCGCATGGCCGCCCCCTTCGTCGGATGGGTGGTGGCCGTGGCGCTGCACGGTATGTGGAACGGGTCGACCTACTTCGGCTGGTACGGCCTGGGGGTGGCCTACCTGGTGCTGTTCGTCGTGCTGGTCGGCCTGCTGGTGACCGCCCGCAACGACCGGCGCTCGCAGATCGGGGCGATCAGCCGCTACCTGCCGCCCTACATCCCCACCGGCCTGGTCACCCCCGCCGACATCACCATGCTCAGCTCGATGCAGGGCCGGCGCCGGGCGCGCGACTGGGCGGCCCGCAACGCCGGCCGGCGCGGCCGCGCGGCGATGAAGGAGTACCAGCTCGCGGCCACCGAACTGGCCCTGCTGCACCGCAAGCTGGACACCGGCGTGCCCCGCGAGGACTGGAAGGTGCGCCGCGACTCCTTCCTCGCGCTGATGCACGTGGCCCGCGACGCCTTCCTCGGCCGGGCCCCTCAGCCGGTGGCGCCGGCGTGGACCGAGCGCCCCCACGACTCGGGGTTCCTGCGCCGGTCCGACTTCGCGCACGTCATAGCCCAGACGCGGGCTCAGCAGGACTACGTTCCCCGTCACGGCCAGCCGGGTCCTCCATGGCAGGGTCCGCGCTGAGCGGTGTGCCGGGCGGCACCAGGCGGCTGGTGGCGAAGTACAGGCGCGAGATCGCCACCCACGTGACGGTCGAGCCGAGCACGTGCAGGACCACGAGCGACTCGGGCAGGGCCAGGGCGTACTGCGCGTAGCCCACCACGCCCTGGAGCAGGACCACCGTGAGCAGGGCCACACTGCTCATCCGGACCGGGCGGCGGGTGCCGGTGCGGAAGGCGATCACGGTCGCCGCGAGGGCGCCCAGCAGGGTCAGCCAGGCCAGGGACGAGTGGACGCGCGTGACCATGGCCAGGTCCAGGCCCCAGCGCGGCGCCTCGGCGTCACCGCCGTGCGGCCCGGTGCCGGTGACCACCGTGCCCGCGATCAGCAGCAGGAAGCCGACCACGACCAGGCCGACGCTGAGGGTGTGCAGCATGGGGCCGACGGAGATCCTCGGGGTGCCCTCCGGCTCCTGGCAGCGCACGTACAGCGCCACGGCGAGGAACGTCACCACCATGGACAGCAGGAAGTGCGTGGCCACGGAGGCGGGGTGCAGGTCGGTCCACACGGTGATGCCGCCGACCACGCCCTGGCCCAGGACGCCGAACGGGATGATCACGGCCAGCCGGGTCAGGTCGCGGCGTCGCGGAGTCATCCGCAGGACCGCGATCAGGGTGATGACGCCGACCGCGAGCACGAGGAAGGTCAGTGTCCGGTTGCCGAACTCGATCGCGGCGTTGAGCGCGGCGTGCTCGGTGCCGATCGGGACGAAGCTGTCCGGCGTGCACTTGGGCCACTCGGAGCAGCCCAGACCGGAGGAGGTCACGCGCACGGTGGCGCCGGTGACGGCGATCCCGGCGTTGACGACGATGTTGCCCAGGGCCCAGGCCCGCAGCGAGCGGACGGTGGGGGTCCAGATCGTGCGCGCCAGCACGGCGAGCACCAGGACACCGAGGACGGCCAGGGCGATCTGCCAGCCCCACAGGGGCATACCGAGGAGGACGATGTCCTCGGCCGCGAGAGGGGGAACCGTGGTCGTGGCCGTCGACGCTGCGGCCGGGGATGCAAACATACGACACAGCGTAGTACACGCCACCGGCCGTTTCCGCGTACCCCCGCCGACCGCCGCGACCTGCGCCGACGGCCGAGTCCGAGCACTCGGCGACTCGGGTTCGGCGCCCGCGCCGATCGGGGCGCCGCCGAGGGGCGGCGGGTCGGGCCGGGCCGGGCCCGGGCCTCACCCGTCCCGGCGGGGGGTCCTCTCGGTCTCCTCGCCCTCGCGTGCGCGCTTGGCCGAAGTGCGCGTCGAACCGGCGCTGGCGGCGATGACGCACGCGACCGCGAGCCACTGCCACACCGTCAGCAGTTCGCCCAGCAGGACCAGGCCCACGAGCGCGGCGGCGGCCGGCTGCAGGCTCATCAGGACGCCGAACACGCGCGGCGGCATCCGGCGCAGCGCGCTCAGCTCCAGCGAGTAGGGGACCACCGACGACAGCACGCCCACCGCCAGTCCGAACAGCAGCAGTCGCGGGTCCAGCAATGACGCCCCGCCCTCGGCCACGCCCAGCGGTGCCAGGAGCACGACGCCCACGACACTCGCGATGGCCAGCCCCGACGCGCCGCTGAACCTGCTCCCGGTGGCGGCGCTGAGCATGATGTAGCCCGCCCAGGCGGCCGCGGCCAGGACCGCGAACAGGATGCCCAGCGGGTCCATCTCGCCCGACTCCAGCCCCAGCGCGACCACGCCCAGCCCGGCCAGGCCGGCCCACAGCAGGTCGATGCGGCGCCGCGAGCCCAGGATCGCGATGGCCAGCGGCCCCAGGTACTCGATGGTGACCGCGATGCCCAGCGGGATACGGGCGAAGGCCTGGTAGATGAAGAGGTTCATCGAGGCCAGCGCGACACCGTAGCCGATGACGACCATCCAGTCCCCACGTGTGCGCGCCCGTAGGGCGGGGCGTGCGACCAGGACCAGGAGCACCGCCGAGGTCAGCAGGCGCAGCCACACGACCGCGGCCGGGGGCAGGACCTCGAACAGGTTCTTGGCCACGCCCGCGCCGGTCTGCACCGAGAGGATGCCGACCATGACCAGCCAGGTCGGCGGGATCGCCTCGGCGGCCGTGCGCAGGGAGAACGTGGACGCGGGAGTGTCGCGGGGACTCATCCCGGTCATCCTATGTTTTCCGCGGCCCGGTCCGACTCACCGCCCCTGTCGCCGTTCGCGGCCGCCGCGGCGGGGCCCGCCTCGGGAGCCGTCGCGGCGGTTTCCGCCGGCCGCTGAGCCAGGACCGCCGCCAGCAGCAGGAGCCAGGCCACCACGACCGTGCCCGGTTGGAGCAGGGTCATCGCCAGCCCGTACACCGTCCGCTCGGCCTGGTCGGTGAGGATCTGCAGCGCCATCCACCCGTAGGGCAGTGCCGCGGCGACCAGATTGGTCACCAGCGCCGCCCACACCAGCCCCCGCCGCCGCGGCGGCCGCCACACCATGAGCGCGCCGCCGACAGCGAGCAGGAACAGCGGAGGCGCCAGGTGGCGGACCGCGATGAACCAGGGGACACCGATGAACTCCATGGCCGGACCGTACCCATTCGGTGCGCGGGAGCGGCTCCCGGGCCCCGCCGCCCGTCGCCATGCGCGCACCCCTGGCCGCGGTCCGGTCGTGGGTCCGAGGAATTCGAGGAAGAGGCAGCGGTCGCGCGGGCCCGGTCTGCGCGGAACCCCGACGGCCCTCCGGCCGCAACCGGACAAGACGGGTGCGACCCCCGTGAGCGGGGCCTTCGGGCACCCTCGGCGGCCGACATGCGGGAATCGGTCAAGTGGTGTGAAATAGTCCAGGGCCGCGGCGTACGCGGTCCCGGACCCGTCCCCGCTGGGAGTTCCCCTCATGTCCCGACGCCGCGCACGCGTCCCCCGCACGTACGACGAGGCGTTCGCGCCCCGGTGGCCGATGGTCGCCGGGGCGGCGGCTCTGCTGTTGATCGTGCTCATCGTCGGCTACGTCTCGGGCCGGTTCATGGCGGACGGGGCCGAGCCGGAGGATTCCGCGCTGACCGTGGAGTCCGGCATCCTGGTCGAGCCCCCCGGCGGCCCCGAGGAGGAGGCCGAACCCGAGGAGGAAGAGGAAGAGGAGCCGGAGCCCGCCCATCCGGCCGGGATCGACCCGGAAGTCGTCTACGTCCTGCAGAACGTGCACGGGGACCGCGTCCTGGACGTCGCGCAGGCCGCCACCGCCAACGGCGCCGCCACCCACCTGTGGGACCGCCACGACCAGGAGAACCAGCAGTGGAGGTTCGTCCCGGTGGAGGACGGCTACTACGAGATCGAGGGAGTGGGCAGCGGCAAGGTCCTGGAGATCGCCGCGGGCGGCGGCCCCGGGGCCACGCTCCTGTCCCGCACGGGCGACCCCCACCAGCACTGGGCGCCGGTCGAAGTCGGTGACGGCGTGGTCCGGCTCGTCAACCGGGCGACCTCACAGGCGCTGGAGGCCCAGGGCGGTTCGCCCGACAACGGTACGGCGGTCGTCCAGGCGCCCGACGGCGGCCACGCCCACCAGCAGTGGCGCCTGCTGCCCCTGGGCTGAGGTCCGGGCCGGGGTGCCTGTTCAGGTCAGGAGCGACCGGGCCGACTCCCAGGAGTCGGGGTCGGCGGCGTCGAGCAGGCCCACCCGGTCGTCGTCGGGCCGGTAGACCGAGCCGTCCGGGCGCCGCGCCACGCCGCCCGCCTCGGTGAGCAGCAGCGTCCCGGGGGCGTGGTCCCACGGCAGCGTCCGGTGGAACAGCACGAAGTCCAGACCGCCCTCGACCAGGCGCGGGTAGTCGACCCCCGCGCAGTGCGCCCCCGAGCCCAGCTCGGCGAACCGCGGCTCGGCGGCGGACACGCGCGCACGCGCGGCCGGGCCCAGGAACCGGCTGAGGACGGCGCCCCGCATCCGGGCGGGATCGGTGGGCGCGGGTGCGCGGCGCAGCCTCGTGCCGTCGCACCAGGCTCCGGAGCCGAGCTCGGCGACGTAGGTGCGGCCCTCGGTGGGGCGCACGATCCACGAGGCCACCGTCCGGCCCCGGCGCACCAGCGCGGCCATGACGGCGAAGTCGGTGCTGCCGCGCACGAAGTTCCGGGTCCCGTCCAGGGGATCGACGAGCCAGACCAGGGGCTCGGTGCGCAGCACCTCGACCAGGGAGGGGTCGGCGGACGCGGCCTCCTCGCCCACGACGGGGGCGTCGGCGATCGCACGCAGGCGCGGCGCGATCAGCTCCTCGGCCTCGCGGTCGGCCACCGTCACGATCTCGCCGGGGGACTTCTCCGCCACCTCGCCGTCGCTCAGGGAACGGAAGCGGGGCAGGACGGCCGTCTCGGCGGCCTCGCGCAGCACCTTGGTCACCGCGTCCATATCGATCGCCATGCGCCCCACCCTAGGCACCACCGCCGGGGGCCGGGTGCGCCGGGGCCATCAGTCCCAGCGGAACAGGCGGCCGGCCAGCAGGCCCGCCGCGAGCACCCACACGGCGAGGACCGCGTACACCCCCAGGCCGGGCAGGGAGCCGTCGGTCAGAGCGGTGCGCAGCCCCGAGCTCAGCGCGGTGATCGGCAGCAGCGCCACCGCGTTCTCCACGGGCCCGGGGAAGCTGCTGGTGGGGAAGAGCACCCCGCCCAGCCCCAGCATGAGCACGTACACCAGGTTCGCGCCCGCCAGCGTCGCCTCCGCCCGCAGGGTTCCCGCCATCAGCAGGGCCAGCGAGCTGAACGCGGCGGTGGCCAGCAGGACCAGGAGCAGGGACGCGGCCGCCGTGCCCGCACCGAGCGCGGGCGACCAGCCCAGTGCCAGCGCCACCGCGCACAGGACGGTGATCTGGATGGCCTGGACCGCCAGCACCGCCAGCGTCTTGGCGCCCAGCAGCCCGAACCGGGACAGCGGCGTCGCGCCCAGGCGCTTGAGCACGCCGTAGCGCCGCTCGAAGCCGGTGCCGATGGCCAGGCCGGTGAACGACGTCGACATGACCGCCAGCGCCAGCACGCCGGGGGTCAGGGCGTCCACCCGCGGGCCCTCGCCCACGTCCAGGACCGTGGTCAGGCTGAAGCCCACCAGGAGCAGGACGGGGATGACCATGGTCAGCAGGAACTGCTCGCCGTGGCGCAGCATCACCCGCAGTTCCAGGCCCGCCTGCGCGGCGACCATGCGCCACAGCGGAGCCGCTCCCGGAGCCGGAGTGAACAGCGCGACGTCGTCCGGCGGGGTGCCGCCGTCCGACGCGGGCGTCGGAATGGAGGTGCTGGAGGTGTGCTCGGTCATCAGTCCCGCAGTTCCCGGCCGGTGAGTTCGAGGAAGACGTCTTCGAGGGTACGCCGCCGGACGCGCAGGTCCTCGGCCAGCAGCCCGGCCGAGGCGCACCAGGCGGTGACCGTGGCCAGGAACTCCGGGCCCAGGTCGTCGGGGTCGTCGGTGGTGACCACGTACTCGCGCCGGCCGTCGGCCGCCTCGGTGGCGCCCACCCGGCTGCCCGCGGGCAGCGCGGCGCCCAGCGCCGCGGTGTCCACGGGGCCCGCCGCCCGGAAGCACACCTCGCGGCGGTCCTCGGTGAGTTCGGCCGGCGACCCCTGGGCGACGACGGCGCCGCGGTCGATGACCACCACGTGGTCGGCCAGGCGCTCGGCCTCCTCCATGTGGTGCGTGGACAGGATCACCGCCACGCCGGCCGCGCGCAGGGCCGCGACCAGGTCCCAGGTGGCCCTGCGGGCCTGCGGGTCGAGCCCGGCGGTCGGCTCGTCCAGGAAGACCAGTTCGGGTCGGCCCACGACCGCGCAGGCCAGGGACAGGCGCTGCTGCTGGCCGCCGGACAGGCGGCGGAAGGGGGTCGAGGACACGGAGGTCAGGCCGAGCCGCTCCATCAGCAGCCGGGGCTCGATCGGGCTGGCGTGGAAGGAGGCCATCAGGCGCAGCCACTCGGCGGCCCGGGCGCCCGTGGGCACTCCGCCGGACTGGGGCATCACACCGACCCGGGGCTTGAGCGCGGTGGCGTCGGCGACGGGGTCCAGGCCCAGCACGCGCACCTTCCCGCCGTTGCGGACGCGGAACCCCTCGCAGATCTCGATGGTGCTCGTCTTGCCCGCGCCGTTGGGGCCGAGCAGCGCCGTCACCGCGCCCCGGCGGGCGGTGAAGCTGAGCCCCGTCACGGCGGTGGTGGCGCCGTAGCGCTTGACCAGGTCGACGACCTCGACCGCGGCTGTGTCCATGGGCCCTGAGTGTACGTGCGCCGGGGAGGGCGGGCTCATCGCCCCGCGCGAACCGGTCGGCCGCGCTGCGGGACCACGTCCGGAATCCGTCCATTCCATGGGACGGTGGGTCCATCATGTGGACGTCGGGAATACGCGCGGGCCCTGTGCCCGTTCGACACCGTTGCCCGCCCGTCGCCCGCCGCCACCCTCAACGGACGCCTGTGGCGCAGTCCTGATCTGCGGGTGAATGCGCAGTTAGGCAAGGCTGACCTTCGTGACGAATGGCATGAAGTGGGTCACTGGCGCGGGTTTGCCTCCGCGGACTTATTTAGGCCACACTGATGTTGTCTAAACCAGGAACCGTGTCCGGAGAAGGGAGGGGAGCACTGTGCCGCACGCGACCAGTGTGCCCAGCCCGCTGTCCGGCCCCGAACGCGGTGCCGAGACCGGAACCCGTGCCCGGGTCGCCCGTCTGATCCTGGAGAAGGGGCCGATCACCGCCTCCGACCTCGGAGAACGGCTCGGCCTCACCCCGGCCGGCATCCGCCGCCACCTCGACAACCTGACCAGTGAGGGCCTGGTGGAGGCCCGCGACGCCCGGCCCCACGGCGGACGCCGCCGCAGGGGACGGCCGGCGCGCGTCTTCGCCATCACCGAGGCGGGGCGGGACCACTTCGTTCACGCCTACGACGATCTGGCCTCCAGCGCCCTGCGCTTCCTGGCGGACACCGTCGGGCCCGAGGCCGTCGCCGAGTTCGCGCGGAGCCAGGTCGCCGACCTGGAGCGGCGCTACAAGCCCCAGCTGGACGCCGTTCCCCAGGAACAGCGGGTCCGGTTGCTGGCCGAGGCGCTCTCCAACGACGGCTACGCCGCCACCGCGGGCCAGGCGCCCGCACCCGGGGGTGGCGACCAGCTGTGCCAGCACCACTGCCCTGTCGCGCACGTGGCCGCGGAGTTCCCGCAACTCTGTGAGGCCGAGGTCGAGGCCTTCGCGCGACTGTTGGGCACCCCGGTGCGCAGGTTGGCCACCATCGCCCACGGCGACGGTGTGTGCACCACGCACGTCACCCCTCGGGGAGACGGGGCGGGCGGGGAGACCGGCACCCCCGTGAGCAAGGCCATCCGCCAGGCGGCGGGTGGAGGATCGCAACACCAAACGGACGACTGAGTCCAGGAGGAGTCCGCGCATGACGTCTATCGCGCACCCCGAACTCGAGGGGATCGGAACATATGAGTACGGCTGGTCCGACTCCGACGCGGCCGGGTCGAACGCCCGCCGGGGGCTGAACGAGGACGTCGTCCTCGACATCTCTTCGAAGAAGAGCGAGCCGGAGTGGATGACCAAGCTCCGCCTCAAGTCGCTGAGGCTCTTCGACAAGAAGCCCATGCCCAACTGGGGCGCGGACCTGTCCAAGATCGACTTCGACAACATCAAGTACTTCGTGCGGTCCACGGAGAAGCAGGCCACCTCCTGGGAGGACCTGCCCGAGGACATCAAGAACACCTACGACCGGCTCGGCATCCCCGAGGCGGAGAAGCAGCGCCTGGTCGCCGGTGTCGCCGCGCAGTACGAGTCCGAGGTCGTCTACCACCAGATCCGTGAGGACCTGGAGGAGCAGGGCGTCCTCTTCCTGGACACCGACACCGCGCTCAAGGAGCACCCGGAGATCTTCGAGGAGTACTTCGGCTCGGTGATCCCGCCCGGCGACAACAAGTTCGCCGCGCTCAACACCGCCGTGTGGAGCGGTGGATCCTTCATCTACGTTCCCAAGAACGTGCACGTGGAGATCCCGCTCCAGGCCTACTTCCGGATCAACACCGAGAACATGGGCCAGTTCGAGCGGACGCTGATCATCGTCGACGAGGGCGCCTACGTCCACTACGTCGAGGGCTGCACCGCGCCGATCTACAAGTCGGACTCGCTGCACTCCGCGGTCGTCGAGATCATCGTCAAGAAGAACGCCCGCTGCCGGTACACGACCATCCAGAACTGGTCGAACAACGTCTTCAACCTGGTCACCAAGCGCGCCGTCGCCGAAGAGGGCGCGACCATGGAGTGGATCGACGGCAACATCGGTTCCCAGGTCACCATGAAGTACCCGGCCGTCTACCTGATGGGCGAGCACGCCAAGGGCGAGACCCTGTCGATCGCCTTCGCGGGCGAGGGCCAGCACCAGGACACCGGTTCCAAGATGGTGCACTGCGCGCCCAACACCTCCTCCACCATCGTCTCCAAGTCGGTGGCACGCGGCGGGGGCCGGGCCTCCTACCGGGGACTGGTCCAGGTCCAGGAAGGGGCCGACCACGCCAAGTCGTCGGTCAAGTGCGACGCGCTGCTGATCGACACGATCAGCCGTTCGGACACCTACCCCTACAACGACCTGCGCGAGGACGACGCCGAGCTCGCCCACGAGGCGACCGTCTCCAAGGTCAGCGAGGACCAGCTCTTCTACCTGATGAGCCGGGGCATGGACGAGGACGAGGCCATGGCCATGATCGTGCGCGGGTTCGTCGAGCCCATCGCGCGCGAGCTGCCCATGGAGTACGCGCTGGAACTGAACCGGCTGATCGAGCTGCAGATGGAAGGAGCGGTTGGTTAAGTTGACCAGCCCCAACACCGAACCCAAGGCCCACAGCCACGGCCTCGGGGAGATCCCGTTCTCCAAGTTGGCGACCCACGGGTCCTTCGACGTGAACGACTTCCCCGTCCCGGGCGGCCGTGAGGAGGTGTGGCGGTTCACCCCGCTGCGCCGCCTCAAGGGCCTGCACGACGGCACCGCCGTCGCCGACGGCACCGACAAGGTCGACATCGACGCCCCTGAGGGCGTCACCGTCGAGCAGGTCGGCCGCGACGACGCGCGCCTGGGCACGGCCGGCTTCCCCGCCGACCGCGTCACGGCGCAGGCCTACACCTCCTTCGAGCAGGCCACGGTCATCACGGTCGCGCAGAGCACCGCGCTCGAGCGCCCCGTCGTGATCAACCGGGAGGCCCAGGGCGGCACCCGCTACGACCAGTTCGTCATCGACGTCAAGCCGCTGGCCGAGGCCGTCGTGGTCCTCAACCAGACCGGCGGCGGTGTGCGCGCGGGCAGCGTGGACGTCCACGTCGGCGAGGGCGCGCGGCTGACCCTGGTCAGCGTGCAGGACTGGGACCGCGACGCCGTCGACGTCTCCCAGCACAACACGCAGGTCGACAAGGACGGCACGTACAAGTCGATCGTGATCACGCTCGGCGGCGACCTGGTCCGGCTCTCCCCGAAGGTGGCCTACAAGGGGCGCGGCGCCAACGCCGAGCTCCACGGCCTGTACTTCACCGGCGACGGCCAGCACCACGAGCACCGTTCGCTCATCGACCACAACATGTCGCACACCCGCTCGCGCGTGGAGTACAAGGGCGCGCTCAGCGGCAAGGGCGCGCACGGCGTGTGGATCGGTGACGTGATCATCGGCGAGGGCACGACCGGGACCGACTCCTACGAGCACAACCGGAACCTCCAGCTCACCGACGACACCCGTGTCGACTCGGTGCCGAACCTGGAGATCTTCACCGGCGAGGTGGAGGGTGCCGGGCACGCCGCCGCCAGCGGACGGCTCGACGACATCCACCTGTTCTACCTCCGCTCGCGCGGCATCCCGGAGGACGAGGCCCGCCGCCTGGTCATCCGCGGCTACTTCCTGGAGCTCATCAACCGGATCCCGGTCGAGGAACTGCGTGAGGAGATCATGGCCAAGGTCGAGCAGAAGCTGGCCGCGCATGAGTGAGGGCGCGCGCTGGGTGAAGGTCGCGGCTCTCGACGAGATCCCCGACGACGGGGCGCTCGCCGTCGAGGTCGACGACGCCACTCCGATCGCCCTGGTCCGTACCGAGGGCGAGGTGTTCGCCGTGCGGGACGTGTGCTCGCACGCCGAGGTCCGCCTGTCCGAGGGCGAGGTCGAGGACGGCACCATCGAGTGCTGGCTGCACGGCTCCTGCTTCGACCTGCGCTCGGGCGCGGCGATCAACCCGCCCGCGACCCAGCCGGTCCCCACCTATGACGTGAAGATCGACGGCGACGACGTGCTCGTGTCGTTGGATGAGAAGAATTCCTGAGGCTGAAATGACGAAGTTCGAAATCCGCGGTCTGCGTGCCGACGTCCTGATCAGTGAGGACGAGCGGCAGGAGATCCTCAAGGGCGTCGACCTCACCATCAACTCCGGTGAGACCCACGCCATCATGGGCCCCAACGGCTCCGGCAAGTCCACCCTCGCCTACGCGATCGCGGGCCACCCCCGCTACGAGGTCACCGAGGGCGAGGTCCTCGTCGACGGCGAGAACATCCTGGAGATGAGCGTCGACGAGCGCGCCCGCGCCGGCGTGTTCCTGGCCATGCAGTACCCGGTCGAGGTTCCGGGTGTGTCCATGTCCAACTTCCTGCGCAGCTCGGTGACGGCGGTGCGCGGCGAGGCCCCCAAGCTCCGCCAGTTCTCCAAGGAACTGCAGGGCGCGATGAAGGACCTGTCCATCAGCTCCGACTTCGCCGCCCGCGGCGTGAACGAGGGCTTCTCCGGCGGTGAGAAGAAGCGCCACGAGATCCTCCAGATGGAGCTGCTCAAGCCGAAGGTCGCCATCCTGGACGAGACCGACTCCGGCCTGGACGTCGACGCGCTCAAGGTGGTCTCCGAGGGCGTCAACCGCGCCAAGGCGGGCGGCGAGATGGGCGTCATGCTCATCACGCACTACACGCGCATCCTCAACTACGTGAAGCCCGACTTCGTGCACGTCTTCGCCCAGGGCCGCATCGCCGAGTCCGGCGGTGCCGAGCTGGCCGACGTCCTCGAGGCCGACGGCTACGAGCGTTTCGTGAAGGCGGGCGCATAACGTGACTGACCGCGAGTTCGGTGGGCCCGGCACGGTCCCGCTCGACGCCTTGGCGATCCGGGAGGACTTCACCATCCTCTCCCGGACCGTCCGTGACGGGCGCCCGATGGTGTACCTGGACTCCGGGGCGACCTCACAGAAGCCCCGGCAGGTGCTCGACGCCGAGCGTGAGTTCTACGAGCGCCACAACGCGGCGGTGCACCGGGGAGCGCACCAGCTCGCGGAGGAGGCGACCGACGCCTACGAGTCGGCCCGGGAGACCATCGCCGGGTTCATCGGGGCGGACGCCGGCGAGGTGGTGTTCACCAAGAACGCCACCGAGGCGATCAACCTGGTGACCTACGCGATGAGCAACGCGGCCACCGCCGAGGAGGGGCTCCGCCGCTTCCAGGTGGGGCCCGGCGACGAGATCGTCGTCACCGAGATGGAGCACCACGCCAACCTGGTGCCCTGGCAGCAGCTCTGCCAGCGCACCGGTGCGACGCTGCGGTGGTTCCCGGTGACCGAGGAGGGCCGTCTGGACCTGTCCGACCTCGGCGGGCTGGTCAACGAGCGCACGCGCGTGGTGGCCTTCGCCCACCAGTCGAACGTGCTGGGCACCGTCAACCCGGTGGCGCCCATCGTGGCCCGGGCCCGCGAGGTCGGCGCCCTGGTCGTGCTGGACGCCTGCCAGTCCGTTCCGCACATGCCGGTGGACGTCGCCGACCTGGACGTGGACTTCCTGGCCTTCTCCGGGCACAAGATGCTCGGCCCCAACGGGATCGGGGTGCTCTGGGGCCGCCGGGAGCTGCTGGAGGCCATGCCGCCGTTCATCTCCGGTGGTTCCATGATCGGTGTGGTCCACATGGAGCACTCCACGTGGGCCGACCCGCCGCAGCGCTTCGAGGCCGGAGTGCCGATGGCCCCGCAGGCCGTCGGCCTGGCCGCCGCCTGCGACTACCTCACCGGGGTGGGGATGGACCGGGTCGCCGCGCACGAGCACGAGCTCGTGGAGTACGCGCTCAAGCGCGTCGGCGAGCTGGAGGGTGTGCGGATCGTCGGACCGACCGAGGCCGTGGACCGAGGCGGGGCGGTGTCGTTCGTCGTGGACGACATCCACCCGCACGACGTGGGCCAGGTCCTGGACGACAGGGGCGTGGAGGTCCGAGTGGGCCACCACTGCGCCTGGCCGCTGCACCGGAAGCTGGGTATCGTCGCGACCACGCGGGCGTCCTTCTACCTCTACAACACCCTGGAGGACGTGGACGCGCTCGTGGAGGCGATCCGGGACGCGCAGAAGTTCTTCGGAACCCGGCCCTAGAACGAGGAACAGCCAGACCATGCAGTTGGACGCGATGTACCAGGAGATCATCCTGGACCACTACCGGAACCCGCACCACAAGGGGCTGCGGGATCCGCACGACGCGGAGGCGCACCACATCAACCCCACGTGTGGGGACGAGGTGACGCTCCGGGTGGCGCTGACCCCCGCGCAGGGGTCGGTGCTCGACGAGAAGGCCGTCATCAGCGACGTCTCCTACGAGGGCATGGGCTGCTCGATCAGCCAGGCCAGCACCTCGGTGCTGACCGACCTCCTCATCGGCCACACGGTCGCGGAGGGCATGGCGACCCTGGACGCCTTCACGGAGATGATGCAGTCCAAGGGCAAGGGCGAGCCCGATGAGGACGTGCTGGAGGACGCGGTCGCCTTCGTCGGGGTGTCCAAGTACCCCGCGCGGATCAAGTGCGCCCTGTTGGGTTGGATGGCGTGGAAGGACGCGGTGTCGCAGTCCTTGGAGAAGGAAGGCGCCTGATGAGCGAGAACGAGACGACAACGACCGAGGCGGCCGACAGCGCCGCCCCCGAGCAGGCCCCCCTGTCGCCCGAGGCCCAGGAGCTGGTCGAGGAGATCGGCGAGGCGCTCAAGGACGTGATCGACCCCGAGTTGGGCGTGAACGTCGTCGACCTGGGGCTGCTGTACGGGGTGAACGCCGACAAGGACGTGATCACCCTGGACATGACGCTGACCAGTGCGGCGTGCCCGCTGACCGACGTGATCGAGGACCAGGCGGTCAGCGCCCTCGACGAGTTCGAGCGCGAGGTCAAGATCAACTGGGTCTGGATGCCGCCGTGGGGTCCGGACAAGATCACCGACGACGGCCGGGACCAGCTGCGGATGCTGGGCTTCAACGTCTGAGGGATGTCGGGGGCACCCCGTGGGGGTGTCCTCCCGTGTGGGCCGGGACCGTCGGGTCCCGGCCCACACGTGTGTCCGGCGTGTGAGTGGGCGTACTCGTCCGGCACCGGGGCGGCCGGGCTCCGTGTTCAGGTCAGGTCGGATCCGAAGGGGGCCGGGCCCGCCAGTCCGTGCACCTCGGTGGCGACGTCGTGGGCGGTGCGCGCCGGCCTGCGGAAGGCCAGCCGGACGTCGTGGTCTCCGTCGGTGCCCTCGACGCGCAGCCGCAGGCCGAAGCGGTCCACACCCAGGGGGCGCGGCGTTCCGGTACGCAGGTGCGGCGGGATGCGCTCGGTCAGCGCTTCGAGCAGGTCGGGATGGTCGGAGTCCACATGGCGCAGCCACGGCGCCTCCCACCGGCTGAAGGGGTCGGTGCGCGCCGCGGCGAACTCCTGGGGGTGCAGCAGATGGGCGCCGTCGGGGTCGGAGTAGACCAGCAGCGTGGGGTGCAGCAGCGCCATCGTCCGGCCGTGGCCGATCGCCAGGAGCCGGTCGTCGGGGTCGGACCGGACCACGTCCAGCGCCCGCTCCCGGGCGGTGGGGGCGTCCAGAACGGTCAGCGCGCCGCTGAGCCAGAGCATGGCCCGGACGGGGTCGCGCAGTTCGACGGGGGCGAGGTCGGTGAACTCCACCATGACGACGGAGCCGTCGGAGGCGGCGCCGGCCTCGGCGTCCAGCAGCGGGTGCCCGTCGGGCAGCAGCAGGCTCACCTCGCCGCCGGGGTGGACGTGGCAGACGGTGTCGGGCAGCTGGAACGGTTCGGTCGCCGAGGGCCAGGCGGAGGAGGCCACGGTCGCGGGGCCGCCCGAGACGAGGGTCGAGCGCGCCCGGTCGGCGGGTGAGGGCTGGGGAACGGAAGACGGCATAGGGACCACCTCGGGCTGATTAGGTAAGCCTAACCTACATCATGGGCCGGGTGATGTGCCAGGCTCCCGGCGCGGCCGGTCGGGCAGCGGCACGGCCAGTCCGGCCTTGACCGCCTCGAAGGACGGCAGGGTCTCGTAGCGGGCGACCCGGCCGTGCTGGACGAACAGGCGGTTCGACAGCGCGCGGTTCCCGGCGATGTCCGAGCTCAGCAGGATCACGACGTAGTCCCACTGGCCCACGATCCCGAAGCACTGCTGGACCCGTGGCTCGGCGCGCATGCGCTCCCTGAACGCGGCGTGGTGGTCGGGATCGTCGTCGGCCAGCGCGACCAGCACGACACAGGTCAGCCCGACGCCCACCGACGGCGGGTCCACGACCGCCACCTGCGCCCGGATCACCCCGGCGGTCTTCAGCCGGGTCAGGCGGCGCTGGACGGCGCTGGGGGAGAGGCCCACCCGGTCGCCCAGCTCGTGGAGCGGGCGTGTCGCGTCGGTCTGGACCAGGCCGAGCAGCAGGTGGTCGATCTCGTCGAGGAACGGTGAGGTGCGCACGCAAGGATTGTGCGCGAACGCGGGAGAATCCACAATCGGTGCCACCGGCTCGGGCCCTAGCGTGAGAGCAGACCGCCGCCGTACCGAAGGGGAGCGCACCCGATGACCATGGACACCACCGGTGCCGAGGACCTGAGCCTGGACCGGATCGCCGAGGCCGCCGCGACCGTGGACCCCGTCTTCCTCGGCACCCCCCAGTACGTGGACGAGCAGCTCGCCGCCGCACTCGGGCGGCCCGTACTGACCAAGGTCGAAACCCTCAACCCCCTGCGCAGCTTCAAGGGCCGTGGTGCCGACTACCTGGTCAGCGGCCTGCCCGCGGGAGAGACCGTGGTGTGCGGGTCGGGCGGAGCCAACTTCGGGCAGGCGATCGCCTACGCCGCCCGGCGCCACGGACTGAGCGCCGACGTCTTCGTCTCCGCCGACGCCTCACCCGTGAAGCTGCGCCGCATACGGACCTTCGGCGCCGACGTCCACCCCGTCGAGGGCGATCCCAAGGCCGCCGCGGAGGAGTACGCCGCCCGGGAACGCGACCGCCACTACGTGGTCGACGGCCGCGAGGCCGCGATCTCCGAGGGCGCGGGCACCATCGGTGTCGAACTCGCACGGAACGAGGACGTCGACACGCTCCTGCTCCCCGTCGGCGACGGTGCCCTGGTCACCGGGGTGGCGCGGTGGCTGCGCGCGCACCGGCCCGCCGTCCGGATCGTCGGGGTCGGTGCCGCGGCGGCACCTGCCATGGCGCACAGCTGGCGCGAGGGCCGTGCCGTGCCCATGGAGCGGCGCAGCGCCTTCGCCGCCGGGATCGCCGTCAGCGCGCCGGTGCCCGAGGCGGTGCGCCGGGTCCGCGCCCTGGTGGACGACATGCTGTTGGTCGAGGACCGGGAGCTGGCGGAGGCCATGCACCTGGCCGCCCGCACCCTCGGCGTCCTGCCCGAACCCGCCGCCGTGGCCGGCCTGGCCGCGCTCACCGCGCACGACGTCCCCGGCGACCTGGTGGCCACCGTGCTGACCGGGGCCAACGCCGACCTGGACGTCTACGCCGAGCTGGGCGCCGCCCCGGCCGACCTCGTGTCCGGAGGTGTCAGCGGGCCCGCTGAGTGACCACCACGCACGTGAGCACCACGGCCGCCGTCAGCGGCGCGGCGGCGGTCAGGTGCTCGCCGAGCAGCAGGACCGCCCACACCAGCGTCAACAGGGGTTGGGCCAGTTGGAGCTGGCTGGCCCGCACCACGCCGATCAGGCCCATCCCGCCGTACCAGACCACGAATCCGCCGAACTGGCTGACCAGGGCCAGGTAGGCCAGACCCGCCAGGGCCGTGGTGGTGATGTGCGCGGGTTCCAGGGCGAGCGCGAGGACCGACAGGGGCGCCGTCAACGGCAGGGCGAGCAGCAGGGCCCACGAGATCACCTTCCGGCCCGGCAGGAGGCCCGCGAGCCGCCCGCCCTCGGCGTACCCGGCGGCGGCGCCGGCCAGGGCCAGGAACAGGTACAGGTCCCCCGGTCCGGGAGCTCCGCCGGTGCGCAGGAGGGTGAAGCCGACGACGGCGAGGGCGCCGGTGACCGCCGCCGCCCAGAACAGGGGCGAGTGGCGCGCTCCCGTGCGGACCGAGGCGTAGGAGGCCGTGGCGAGCGGCAGTGCGCCGATGACCACGGCGGCGTTCCCGGCCGAGGTGGTCTGCAGAGCCAGGGCCGTGAACAGGGGGAAGGCGATCACGCACCCGGCGGCGACCACGAACAGGGCCGGGAGGTGGCGGCGCGGGGGGACCAGGTCCGAGGGCGTCCCCCGTTCGGCGTACAGCAGGGCGGCGGCGGCCAGACCCGCCAGCGCGCAGCGCAGGGCCGTCGACGTCCACGGGCCGAAGCCCTCCAGCGACCACAGGGTCGCGGGGAAGGTGAAGGAGAACGCCAGGACGCCCAGAGCCGCCAGCAGGGTTCCGCTACGCACCGCTACCCGGCCAGGGACAGTAGCGCTATTCTCTAGTCTCATGAAGAAGAGTAGCAGTGTGGCCGATCTCCGGGACCGACTGCGCCGCGAGTTTGACCGCTACTCCCCAGGCGAGAAGCTCCCCTCCAGTCGGGACCTGGTCGAGCGGTACGGGGTCAGCCCGGTCACGGTCTCGCGCGCGATCGCCCGGCTCGCGGCCGAGGGGTTCCTCGTCACCCGACCCGGCGCCGGCTCCTTCCGTGCCTCCCGCCACCGGCCGCCCCGCCTGGAGGACACCTCCTGGCAGGAGGTCGCCCTGAGCGCCGAGGCGGCCCCGGACGGCCCCCGGCGCACCGTCGACGACTCCGGCGTGCTGGCCACCCTCGCCGCGCCGCTGCCCGGCGTGATCGGCCTGCACGGCGGCTACCCGCACGCCGACCTGCGCCCCGAACGGGCGCTCACCGCGGCACTGGTCGGGGCGGCGCGCCGGCCGGGTGCGTGGGACCTGCCGCCGGTCGAAGGGCTGGCCGAGCTGCGCGGCTGGTTCGCCGCGGAGATCGGCGGCCCCTCCGGACCCCTGACCGCCGCCGACGTCCTGGTCACCGGTGGCGGCCAGAGCTCCCTGACCACGGCCCTGCGCGCCCTCGCGCCCCCGGGCGCATCGGTCCTGGTGGAGTCGCCCACCTACCCGGGCCTGTTGGCCGCCGCACGCGCCTGCGGGGTCCGCCCGGTCCCCGTGCCGGTGGACGCCGACGGACTGCGCACCGGACTGCTGGCGGACGCCTTCGCCGCCACCGGGGCACGCCTGCTCGTGTGCCAGCCGCTCTTCCACAACCCGACCGGCGCCGTGCTCGCCCCCGAGCGGCGCCGGGAGGTACTGGGCATCGCCCGGGAGGCGGGGGCCTTCGTCGTGGAGGACGACTTCGCCCGCCGCCTCGCCCACACCGACGCCGGGCCCCTCCCGCCCACCCTGGCCTCGCAGGACGACCACGGCACGGTCGTGCACGTGTGCTCACTGACCAAGGCCACGTCACCGAACCTGCGGGTGGGGGCGCTCAGCGCCCGCGGGCCCGTCCTGCGCCGGTTGCGCGCCCTGCAGGTGGTGGACAGCTTCTTCGTTCCGCGACCGCTCCAGGAGGCCACTCTGGAGCTCGTCGGTGCCCCGGCCTGGCCGCGGCACCTGCGCGCCATGGCCGCCGGTCTGACCGAGCGGCGCGTCGCCATGGCCGAGGCCCTGGTGCGCGATCTGCCCTGGCTGGAGCAGCCGGTCTCCCGGCGCGGCGGCTACCACCTGTGGCTGCGCCTGCCCGAGGGGGTCGAGGAGGCCGCGGCCGTGGCGGGGGCGCTGCGCGAGGGCGTGGCGGTGGCGCCGGGGCGGGCCTACTTCGCGGCCGAGTCCCCAGCACCGTACGTGCGGCTCTCCTTCGCGGGGACCTCCGGTGCCCGCGAGGTCACCGAGGGCGTACGCCGCCTGGCGCGCGCCCTGGACGGGGAGTGACCGGAGCGCCCGTGCTCCGGTCGGCCACCGGCGACCGGAGCACGGCCGCTTCCGGCGGCCCGGCCTGACCACGAGCGGCACGGCGTGAAGGGCGCTTCGAGTGAACCGGGCGGGGTCGGCGGGCGTGCCCTGGTTCCGAACCCCCGGTGGGGCGCGGTCAGCGGGTGGCGAACAGGCCCGCGCGCAGCTCCCCGGCGATGTCGTGGTCCCCGCGTGCCTCCAGCAGGTCCACCAGCGAGCGAGGGTCGGCCATGGAGTCGTCGTCGCTGTCGGTGATCCGGCGGGAGAGGATCCGCAGGGCGTCCTCGGTGGAGGCCGGGGCCGTGTACCCGCTCAGGTGCAGGGCCCGCGCCGCGGGAGCGTAGTTGCTCAGGTCGGTGGCCGGGAGCTTGCGGGCGTCGAGGCGGTCACCGGCCACGGTGATGAACATGCGGTCGCCCGGCTGGGCCGCCTGGCGGCGCAGCAGCGGCCGCAGCGAGTCGAAGGCCGGCTGGTCGCGCCACACCAGCACGAGCAGGTCCGCGCCCGGGGCGGTCAGGCACAGCAGGCGCCCGGGCTGCAGGCCCAGATGGGTGGCGTAGCCGTTGGGGACTGCCACCGGGGCGCCGTTGAGGTGGTCGGCGGTGATGTCGATGCGGTGCCACCAGCGTCCGTCCGGGGCGCGGAAGCAGCGGGTGGCCATGGCCGGGTCGCTGGCGCCGCGGAGCGGGTACTGGGTGTGCGCGGCGGGGGGTGCGAAAGGCGCCTGGGCCGGAGGAGCGTGGTGCGGTGCCGGAACGTGCACCGGGTCCGGGCCGTGCTCGTAGGCCGCGTAGCCCCGGTCGTACTCCGGTCTGTCCTGGTACCCGTGCCGCTCGTCCGCGGCGGGCTCGCCCGACGCGGGGTAGGGCAGGTCGGGGCGGCGCCGTATGGGCAGCCCGTTCTCCGTGGTCGTCCCGGCGTCCTCGGGCGCGATGTGACCGGGATGGGCGCCGGCGGGCGCCTCGATGGGTACGGAGGGGTCCACGTGTACCTGGCCGTCCCGCAGGCTCACGCCGGGTGTGCTCAGCAGCCACGCGCGCAGCTCCTGCTGGCGGATGCCGATCCGGCCCAGCCGGATGCCGGCGTCGGTCAGGCTGGGGGAGTCGCTCATGAGCTCGCGGGTCTGCCAGCGCAGGGTGGCGGGGTCGTCCGCGATCAGCCAGCCGTTGTGCATCCGGCGGTCGGTGAAGAGCGTGATGACCACGCGCCACAGCGGGGTGTTGAGGGTGGGCACGTCCACGGGGTGGTCGGCGTGGGCGTTGATCAGCCGGTCGATGGTCGTCGCCGCCCCCAGCTGCTCGGAGAGGTCGCGCAGGTGTTTGGTGATGGTCGCGCCCTCGGGGGAGTTGAGCCAGCGCAGCAGGCGCTCCTCCACGCGGCGCTGGGCCGCGCGTATCTCGGTGACGTCGACCGCGATCTGCTCCGACAGGACGCGGATGCTGATCGGATCGGTGGCGAAGAGCCGTTCGGCGGCGACCGTGCGTTCCAGGTCGGGCCAGGACCGGAACATCTCCTCCAACAGGTCCACCAGCGGGTGCTCGCCCAGGGCGGGCCCGCAGGGCCGTTCCTCGGTGTGGTCCGGACGCATGGCCTTGGGCGGTCCGAAGCTGGGGCGGCGCAGGGTCCGCCCGGGGCCCAGCAGCGAACTGCGGAACTGCGAGCGCAGGTCGCCGACGGTGTCGGCGGGCGCGGGGGCGGCGGCCTCCTCCAGGGCCGAGCCCGGGATCATCGCGGCCGAGCTGACCATGCCGTCGGCGACACCGGACGGGGGCTCGGCGGCGGGCGCCGCGGCGGCCTGGTCGCCGTCGACCTCCTCCGCGCGCTGGGCGCGCAGGGCCCTGAGCGTGCGGATGGCGCGTGTGGCGGGGGACTGGGGCGGGGCGGGCGAGCCCGGTCCGGTCTCCTGCCCGGAGGCGCCGGTGGCGGCGTCGAGGTACTCCAGCGCGCTGCGCACGTGGTCGGGGGCGGAGTCGGGCATCCAGTTGGCGATGGTCCGCACCGCCTCCAGCATCAGGGCGGGGGAGGGGGTCGGTCCGCCGGGAAGCTCACAGCAGGGCTGGAGGGCCCGCCAGGCCACCGTGCTGACGACGTCGACGGCCGCGCAGCCCGAGAGCGACCATTCGAGGATCTCCTGGGGGGAGGCGGAGATGAGGTGTTCCCAGTCCCCGGCGGTGGCGGTGACCGCGCCGCGGACGGGCTCGGAGAGGTCGGAGCAGTCCACAGGCTGCGTGCGCAGGCTCGGGAGGAACTCGGCCAGGGGCACGTGTGACCACTGTTCCATCGCCAGGCGCGCGATGCCGTGGGCGAGCCACGGCGGGCCGGCGATGTCGAGTACGCGGGCGACGGGCAGCGAGTGCCACCAGCCGTCGATCAACCGGTCGTGGTGGAGCAGGGGTGCCACGTCCGGCGACTTCGACCACCGCAGGGCGGGAGCAAGGTCGACGAGGCAGATCGGAGAGACGGCGTTCATCCGCTGGGGACCTCGACCTCCTGGTGCTGCACGTGAATTCGGGAGGAACCGCACGGGCCTTCGGTTCGGTGCACCACAGTACGCGCCCCTGGGTCGGGAGGGGGACCGGTCCGCCGGAGGGGGTGCCGAGCCTTGGCACGGCGGGCCGGGGAGCAGGGGAGCCGTGAGCACTTGTCCGTGATCGTACGTGCCCGGGGGCCACATGGGTACCCCCAGGACGAGCAGGTGCGCCGCGACCACTCCGTCACCGGCCCGAGTGATCTCCGTGACACGGGCCTTTCCTCGTGAAGCCCCCGCATTCTATGTGACCTACGTCATAGTGGATCTTTGCCCGATCGGCTGACATACCGGTGTGATTGACTGCGGCGCCGGTCGTGTCAACCTGAGGCGAGGTGACACACCGGGTTGTCGAGGGCCCGGCCACAGGCGGCCAGGAGGGGTCCGATTGGCCCCTATTCCGGCACTCCGACGCCGGTCGCGGGTATGCTGGTCGGGCACTGTCCTCGCCCGAACGTCCTTCGGCCGGGTGGCCGTTCCGCGGCCGACCAGGGGTCGACGGTGTTCGGACACGGGTCGGCGTCCCACCGCGGCCCGTACCAGGATTCCGTTCCCGCGCACCCTCGGCGCTCGTCGGCGTGGGACGGCCGAGCCGGATGATTGGTTGACGTGACAGACCTAGAGACGAATCCCCCAGCGGCCGCGCGCGCGAACAGACCGGACACCATCCGGTCCTTCGTCGCGATCGGCGACAGCATCACCGAAGGGATGGAGGACGACAGCGGTCCGGGGGGCGAGTACCGCGGGTTCGCGGACCGGCTCGCCGAGCACCTGGGCTCGGACGTCCCGGACTTCCGTTACGCCAACCTCGGCGTACGCGGTCGCCGTATGGCCCACATCTTCGGTGAGCAGCTGGAGCAGACCGTCGCGTGGCGCCCCGACCTCGTCACCGTCCTGGCCGGCGGCAACGACGTCCTGCGGCCCGGCAACGACCTCGACAAGCTCGCCGAGCAGTTCGAGGCGGGCATCCGGCTCCTGTGCGAGGCGGGCATCCGGGTTGTGATCATCTCCGGCCACGACACCGGCTGGATCCCGGTCCTGCGCTACTACCGCGGCCGCATCGCCGTGTTCAGCATGCACATGCGGGCCGTCGCCGAGCGCACCGGTACCGAGATCGTCGACATGTGGGCGCTCAACGCCCTCACCGACCCCCGGGCCTGGAGCGAGGACCGCCTGCACCTCAACGGCGCCGGCCACCAGATCGTCGCCGCCAGGATCGCCGACCTCCTCGGCGTTCCCATGGGACCGCGCGAGTCCTGGACCGACCCCTGGAGCACCCCGCCCCAGCAGCTGCCCGCCATCCTGCGCCGCCGGGAGAACCGGCGCTGGGCGCGCAAGTACGGTGTCCCCTGGCTGCGCCGCCGCCTCATGGGGCGCTCCTCGGGCGACGGCCGTCTGCCCAGGCGCCCCGAACTCGACTACCTGCACGACGAGGCCACCCGCGCCGAGATGACCCGTGCCCAGCAACAGAGGCGGGAGGGGGAACCGCACTACAACGGGTACGCGCCCGCCGACGGTTCCGCCGCCACCAGCAGCCCCTCGGGCACCAGGGGCCCCGGGCCCCAGCGCTGACCCCGAAAGCGTGTTCGGCGGGTACACGCCCTGCTCCAACACCGCCCCGGCCCCGGCGAGGGTACGGGGCGCCGTCCTGTCCGGGGCCGGTCCCGCTCAGCTGAGGGAGAGCGACCGCACCAAATCGGACACGTGCACCACGCCGAACACCTGGGCGTAGGAGTTGGTCACGATGAGGTCGTCGTAGACGCGTTCGTTGTCCTGGCCGGCCACCCGCAGCGCCGCGATCGCCGACATCCACGCCGGAACCGTGCGGGGTGCCTCGGCCATCCGCAGCGCCGGACGCTTGGCGTGCAGCGCGTGGCCGTACCGGCCCGTCACCGAGAGCAGGAACCGCGTCCGGTCGATCACGCCCAGGGGGCGGTCCCGGTGGTCGATGAGGATGACGCTGTTGAGCGCGGGGTCGTCGGTGAAGGCCGTGAGCACCTGGTCGGCCGTGGAGTCGGCGTCCAGGCCCACCGGGGGAACCATGTACTCCGTCACCGGGGGACCGGTGTCCTGCCCGTCCCCCTGCCCCTCCGTGGCCGGTTCCGGGACCGGGGCGACGCGCTCGCCCGGCCGCCAGGTCTCGTCCGCGAAGAACGGGCCCGTGGCCACGCGCAGGCCGCAGCGCCGCAGCCGCACGACCTCCTCGGCCGTGGACACCCCGGAGGCCATCGCGAACACGCCGCTGCCCCGGCCGATGCGCGCCAGACCCTCCACCACGGTCACGTGGCGCTGGTCGGTGGCCAGCCCCGACACGATCTGGGGATCGATGCGCACCAGGAAGGGCGTCGCGTCGATCATGAGGTCGGGCCGGACCATCGCCGTGCCGAACCCGCACCGGAACCCGGCCGCCCGCAGCCGGGCCACCCCGGACACCACCGTCTGGCGGTCGAGCTCGGCCAGGTCGGCACTGAGCATGAAGGTGACGTCGCGCGGACGCCGGCCCGCCCGCCGCATCCGGGACTCCACGGCCGTCACGAACGTGTCGCCGCCCGACAGCGTGCGCGCGGGCAGCGGCAGCACGAGCGGCAGCAGGCTCTCCGTCCCGGCCGAGTCGTGGACCAGCGCCAGGAGCCACTCGGCCACGGCCTCGCACTCCTGCCCGGTCACCGCGGCGAAGCCGCCCCGGGCGGTGGGCGGCGGGGGAGCGACGGTCTCGATGGCCACCACGGAGCCCGAGTCCAGGTCCACGATGGGCAGGTAGCGGGGACCCGAGCCCGGACGCCGGTGCGTCGCGACAGGCAGGGGCGCCGTGGTCGTCGTGGGTGCGTGATGGGAAGTCAGGGGAGACACGGATCCATGGTGACTCCGCACCGGGCCGGCCTGAAAGACCTGTTCTCGGGTGTTCAGCTCACCTTCACGGCGCGTTCCTCGGTGGATCGGCCCCGCGTCGCCGACGCGGGCCAGGAGGGTGACGGGTGTCACGGTACCCGCAGATCATACCGGTTCGTCCTGTTCACGACGATTCCTGGGCGGTCACACGGCTCGTGTCGGCCACGCGGCGCCACCCCCGGTGGAAGAGCCCCAGACGCCGCCGGCGGGCACCGCCGATCATGGCGGCACCCGCCGGGGTGCGGTGCGGACGCGGGGTCAGACGCGTTGGAACACCAGAGCGATGTTGTGACCGCCGAACCCGAAGGACTCGTTGATCGCCGCCACGTCGCCGGTGGGCATGTCCCGGGGCTTGTCGCGGACGATGTCCACCACCACGTCGGGGTCCAGCTCGTGGATGTTGATCGTCGGCGGGATCCGGCCCTCGTGCAGGGCCAGGACCGTGGCGATCGACTCCACCGCGCCCGCGCCGCCCAGCAGGTGGCCGGTCATGGACTTGGTGGAGGTCACCGCCACGCGGTCGGCGTCGGCGTCGCCCAGGGCGGTGCGGATCGCACGTGTCTCACCGACGTCGCCGGCCGGGGTGGACGTGGCGTGCGCGTTGACGTGCACGATGTCGCTCGTCCGGAGGTCGGCGTCGGTCAGGGCCTCGGTGATGGCGCGCGCCTGGCCGGTGCCCTCGGGGTCGGGCTGGACGATGTCGTAGGCGTCGTTGGTGTAACCGACACCGGCGGCGCGGGCGTACACCCGGGCGCCGCGGCGGGCCGCGTGCTCGGCCGACTCCAGGACCACGATGCCGGCGCCCTCGCCCATGACGAAGCCGTCACGGTCCTTGTCCCAGGGACGGGAGGCGGTCTGCGGGTCGTCGTTGCGCGTGGACAGCGCGCGCATCGAGGCGAAGGAGGCGATGTTGAGCGGGTGGATGGCCGCCTCGGTGCCGCCGGCGATGACGATGTCGGCGCGCCCGGCGCGGATCATGTCGACACCGTTGGCGATGGCCTCGGCGCTGGAGGCGCAGGCGCTGACGGGGGCGTGCGCCCCGGCCCGGGCGGTGAACTCCAGGCTGACCGCGGCCGCGGGGCTGTTGGGCATGAGCATGGGCACGGTGAACGGGGAGACCCGCTTCCAGCCCTTCTCACGGAAGGTGTCGTACTGCTCGAGGATGGTGAGGATGCCACCGATCCCGCTGGAGACGACCACGCCGAGGCGCAGCGGGTCGATCTCGGGAGTGCCGGCGTCGGCCCAGGCCTCCTGGGCCGCGATCAGGGCGAACTGCTGGGTCCGGTCGAGCCGGCGCAGGCGCGGACGCGGCAGCTTCTCCGAGGGCTCCTGGGCGATGCGCCCGGCGAAGTGCACGGGGAGCTTCTCGTGCCAGGACTCGTCCAGCATGGAGATGCCGGAGCGGCCGTCGAGGAGCGCGGACCATGTGGTCGCGACGTCACCCCCGAGGGGGGTGGTGGCGCCGAGGCCGGTGATGACGACATCGGTCTTGGACATGATCCGATCGCCCTTCTCGTGGATCGTTCCCGGTTGCGGATCCGGAAGACGTGTGCGGATGGTGCTGGGTTCGGTCGGGGCGCCGCGGGAGCCGTCGCCGTGGTGGGCCGTCTCGCACGCGGGCGGGGCCGCCGGTGCCGGTGGGGGGGCTCCGGCGGCCCGGGCGCGCCTACTTCTGGATGAAGGTGATGACGTCCTGGACCGTCTTGAGGTCCTTGAGCTGGTCGTCGGGGATCTCCACGCCGAACTTGTCCTGGGCGGCGATGGCGATCTCCACCATGGACAGCGAGTCGATGTCGAGGTCGTCGACGAAGCTTTTCTCCGGGCTGACCTCGGAGGCGTCGGTACCGACGATCTCCTCGATGATCTCGCCGAGGCCGCTCAGGATCTCCTGCTCGGTGTGAGCCATGTCGTGATTCTCCTTGTTCGCTGATTCTGTGTCTGGTTCGAGGTCACCGTGCGACGACGGGTCGGACCGTCTCGCGCGGGACACCTCAGGTCCGTGCGGTGCGGGTCAGGGGATACGGATCACCTGTGCGGCATAGACCAGCCCCGCGCCGAAGCCCAGGGTGAGGACGGTGCTCCCCGACGGCAGCTCCCCGCGTTCCACCATGCGCGAGAGCGCGAGCGGAACGGACGCGGAGGAGGTGTTGCCAGCGGTGACGATATCGCGCGCCACGAGTGCCTGTGGCGCCCCCAGCTTGCGGGCGATGGACTCCACGATGCGCAGATTCGCCTGGTGGGGAACGAACGCGGTGAGCTCGGAGGGGTCCACCCCGGCCCTGTCCAGGGCCTCCAGGGCGACCTCGTACAGCTCCGTGGTGGTCCAGCGGAAGACCGCCTGGCCCTCCTGGTAGAGGTACTTGTGGTCGCGCAGGTAGATCTTGTCGGCGCGCTCCCCGGAGGAGCCCCACACCACCGGCCCCACACCGTGCTCCTCGGAGGCCGAGACCACCGCGGCGCCGGCGCCGTCGGCGAAGATCACGCAGGTGGAGCGGTCGTCCCAGTCCACCCAGTCGCTGAGCTTCTCCGACCCGATCACCAGCACGTTGCGCGCGCTGCCGCCGCGGACCGAGTCCGAGGCGATGGCCAGCGCGTAGCAGAAGCCCGCGCAGGCGGCGTTGACGTCGAAGGCGCCCGGGGCGACGATGCCCAGCTTGGCGGCGACCGAGGCGGCCGCGTTGGGGATCTGGTCCTGCGCGGTGCAGGTGGCCACGATCACCAGGTCGATGTCCTCGGGGGCCAGCCCGCCGGCCGCCAGCGCCTTGCCGCCGGCCACCACGGCCATGCTCTCGACGGTGTCGCCCGGTCCCGCGATGCGGCGCTCCTGGATGCCCACGCGGCTCTGGATCCACTCGTCGGTGGTGTCCACGCGGGCCGTCAGGTCGGCGTTGGTGACGACCTGGGCCGGCTGGTAGTCGCCGAAGGCGACGATCGCCGCGCCCGGGGGAGTGCTCGGGGAGCTGAACATGGTCAACCTTCCTGGGCGGGGCTCGCGTGGGGGGTGGTACCCGCGTGCTCCTTGATGAGGGCGGCGGCGCGGTCGAGGTCGTCGGGCGTCTTCACCGCGAGGAGGTCGACGCCGCGCAGCGCGCGCTTGGCCAGGCCGGTCAGCGTGCCGGCCGGCGTGAGTTCGATGAGGCCGGTCACACCCAGGTCGGCGAGCGTCTTCGTGCAGGCGTCCCACCGCACGGGAGAGGAGATCTGGGTGACCAGGCGCTCCAGGTAGTCCGCTCCCCCGCTGACGACCGCGCCGTCGGCGTTGGAGAGCAGCCGCACCGTGGGATCGGAGGTGGTCAGGTGGGCCGCGCCCGCCCGGACCCGCTCCACGGCCGGGGCCATGTGCTCGGTGTGGAAGGCGCCCGCGACCGACAGCGAGCGCAGGCGGGCCCGTCCCGGCGGGTTCTCGGCGAACGCCGCGAGCTGCTCGGTGGTGCCGGCGGCCACGATCTGCCCGGAACCGTTGTCGTTGGCGGGAGTGAGGCCGGCGGCCTCGATCCCGGCCAGGACCTCCTCGCGGTCACCGCCCAGGACCGCAGTCATGCCGGTCTCGGTGCGGGCCGCGGCGTCGGCCATGCCCCGCCCGCGCTCGGCGACCAGGGCCAGCGCGTCGTGCGGGGACAGGACGCCGGCGATGGCGGCGGCGGTGAACTCACCGACGCTGTGGCCCGCCACGGCGTCCACGACGGAGGGATCCGCCGGCAGCGCCGGACCGGGGTGGGACGCGGGCCCGAGCATGGCGGAGGCCGCGACGAGGCCGGCGCTGACCAGCAGGGGCTGGGCGACGGCGGTGTCGCGGATCTCGTCCGCGTCCGCGGTCGTGCCGAAGCGCACGAGGTCGAGCCCGGTCACCTCGGACCACGCGGCGAACTGTTCGGCGACGCCGGGCAGCTCGAGCCACGGGGTGAGGAATCCGGGAACCTGGGCACCTTGGCCGGGAGCAACGATTACAAGCACGACATCAACCTTGCCCTGTAGGAGTTCACCAGTTGGATGGGGAGAGACACGAAGTTCGGTCGACGTCGTTTGTAGACTCCCGACAAAACGCGTCCGATCCCGCTGCGGCCAGCCCAAAAGCGGTGGGACTGGTCACCTTTCGACGCTACGCGCACCGCTGGAAAGCCGGTGGAACCGGGCCCGCGACCCCTTCGGCGCGACCGTCCGGGCGAGGGCGGTCCGACCGCCGGTCCGGCGGGGATGCGAACCTAGTGGTGTGAACACCGAATCCCACCCGACACCGGACGAGGGCCCCACGGAACAGGATGCCACGGACCAGGACCGCGTCCGGGCCGAGACCGTACGCCGCCTGGAGCGCTCGATGGGCACCATCGGCACGGCCGCCGTGGCGCGCATGGAGGAGCGGCTGGGCTGGTTCCGCCGGATGTCGGCCGAGGACCGGTCATGGATCGGCCTGGTCGCGCAGTCGGGCGTGGCCGCCTTCGTCGACTGGTTCCGCAACCCGGTGCGGGGACGCCCGGCGATCACCGTGGAGGTGTTCGGCACCGCGCCGCGGGAGCTGACCCGCTCGGTCTCCCTCCAGCAGACCGTCGACATGATCCGCGTGGTCATCGACGTGGTCGAGGTCCAGGTGGAGGAGTTGGCCGCGCCGGGTGGAGCCCAGCAGTTGCGCGAGGCCGTGCTGCGCTACACACGCGAGGTGGCCTTCAGCTCCGCGAAGGTCTACGCGCGCGCCGCCGAGGCGCGGGGGGCGTGGGACGCCCGGCTGGAGGCGCTGATCGTCGACGCCCTCCTGCACGGGGACCGGGAGGAGGGCCTGCAGACCTGGGGATCGGCCCTGGGGTGGTCGCACACCCCTGTCATCGCGGTGGCGGGCGACGCGGGCGAGGAGGGCGGCACCAAGGTCCTCGACGACATCCGCGCGGCCGCGCGGCGCCTGGGCCACGACGTGCTCGCGGGACGGCAGGGCCGGCGCGTGGTGGTCGTCGTCGGGGTGGGGGACCGCTACGCGGCCGACGAGCTTCCCGTGGCCGCCGCCGAGCCCCTGTCCGGGCTGTTCGGCCCCGGTCCGGTGGTCGTGGGGCCGGCCGTACCCGACCTGCGCGCGGCCGGCGCCTCGGCGCGGGCCGCGGTCAACGGCCTGCGCGCCGCGGTCGCCTGGCCCGACGCTCCGCGCCCGGTCCTCGCCGACGACCTGCTGCCCGAGCGGGCCCTGCGGGGCGACACCGACGCTCGGCGCCAACTGGTGGAGGAGGTCTACGTCCCGTTGCAGGGCGCGGGCTCCCCCCTGCTGGACACGCTCTCGGTCTACCTGGAGCACGCCTCCTCGCTGGAGGCCACGGCGCGCATGCTGTTCGTCCACCCCAACACCGTGCGCTACCGGCTCAGCCGCATCGGCGAGCTCACCGGACGCATCCCCTCCGACGGCCGGGGTTCGTTCGTGCTGCGGGTGGCGGTCGCCCTGGGCCGGCTCGCCGAGCACGGCGAGGACTGAGCGGCGGGGCTCGGCCGCGGGGCCGGGGCGGTGGGGAGTGAGTAGTGGGGGCCGGGTGGCGGTGATCGACCGTATCCGGTCAGTTCGTCTGGGTTTTTACGGTGGTTTCACGACTGTGGGGTACGACTGTGACTAGGGCGTGTGCGGTGGATGCCGCCCGTCGCGAGCGGCGCATCCAGTGGTGCTCTCACAGGGCCGAAGGGTGAGACAGGTGGTTCCCCTGTCGACCGATGAGAACGCGGTGAGAGTGCCGCTGGGGCGACGCGCAGCGGGGCGGGTATCCGCCGCACACGCCCTGGCGGAGTGTCTCAGGCGCACGCGAAGCTGGTAGCGGCTCCGGGGCGGGCGCGGCCCGCTCCGGTTCACACGGCCGGAAACGAATTGGACGTGACTGCCCGTGTGTGCCCGGGGACCACACGATTAGGGATAGCTTTGACATGGGCGGGTCGCAGCCGCGAGCCCCGGCGGGGACATTCCCCGCCCGGTGGCCGGCGCCCCGTCCCGTCTCGACGTTCTTGGGGGGTCACGCAGTGGTCGAGCGACCGAGGAAGAGGTTCCGGATACCGGCACCGGTGACCGACTTCGTTCTCCAGCCCACGCAGGAGGGCGAGCTGCGCAGACGGGTGCTCTTCTGGGTTCCCGCTCCGCTGCCGGTGCTCGGTGTGGTCGCCATCGCGGTCGGCGGCACGCTGGCCGCCGCGGGATGGACGATCCTGCTGGCGGCGTGCGTGGGGGTCGGGTCCCTGCTCCTGGCGACGGTGGTCCAGCCCACGCCCCTGCCCGAGGGGCTCACGCCGCAGGTCTCGGCCCGGCGCTCCCTGCACCGCTTCCGCCAGTTCACCAACCTGCGGGTGGTCCTGGCCCTGGTCCCCGTCGTCGTCGGCGCGATGGCCTCGATCATGGGCGGCGGCCTCTACCCGCTGCTGGCCTGCCTGGTCCTGGCCTGGCCGCAGCTGCTCCTGGCCCTGCCCACCTTCTTCACCATCACCCGCGCACGGCGCGCCATGGAGGCGTGGGGGACCACCGCCTACCTCTGGCACGCGCTGTCGCGTCCGGCCAGGGTGACCTGGCCGGTGGTCACACCGATGGCCCGGCTCTGGCGCGAGTGGCGCAAGGACCGCGAGCGCCTCGTGCGCGCCCGCACGGCCGAGGACCGGCGCCAGCGGGACCGGGACCAGGAGTGGAAGCGGGTCGTGGACGAGGAGAGCCGCGACGCGGAGGGCGACGCGTCGCCCTCCTCCGACCTCGAGCCCACCCGCCCGGTCCGCCCGCTGCCCGGGCACCGGTCCGCGGACCACGAGCGCACGGACGTCGTCCCGCACCTGGGTGACCGGCAGGACGGGGACCGCCAGGACTCCGACCGGACCGACCAGGAGGAGACGGACCTGCTGCCGCACCTGGGCGCCGCCCAGGAGACCGACCCGACGCGCGTCATGCCGCACCTGGACGGCGCCGACGCCGAGAACGCCGACCCCGCGCCCCCGGGCGGCCGTTCGTCCGTGCACCGCGCGGCCCTGCAGTTCCTGGAGCGGGGCAGCGACCTGGGCATGGCCGTCCGCCGTCGGCGGCGCGGCGCCCCGTCCACGCGTCGTCCGCGCTCCCACAAGCCGTAACGGCACCTCTCGTACCGACGCCACCGCGTGCGGGCTCCCCATCGGGGGCCCGCACGCGGCGTCCGGGCCTGCGCGGCGTGTGCGGTCCGGACCGGCGGTTCAGACCGGGGTCCGGCTCTGCACCCTGGGCAGGGCGTCCGGGCCCCCGTCGGGGTGGTGGTACCAGAGCGCCTCGGCCGAGCGCCCCTCGAAGGACACCTCGCCGATGGTGTTGCCGAAGTAGGGCGGTCCCTCCAGGCTCCAGCGCAGGCCGCTCCCCGGGACGCCGGTCATCCGCGTCAGCACCCGTCCCGCCAGACGGAACGGCCAGCTGATGGACAGCCGTGCCAGACGCCGCAGGTTGACCGGAAGCTGGTTGCACAGCGGTGAGGACACCAGCTGGGTGACCCGGGCGGCGCCCTCCGGCCCGCCCAGGCCCCTGGCCCGCGCGAGGTAGGAGAAGTGGACGTCGCCGCTGAGCAGCAGCACGGTGGCGGGAGTCGGACCGCGTTCGCCCCGGGCGAGCTCCCCGACGCCCGTGGCCAGGCGGCGCAGCGAGTACTGGAAGGCGCCCCAGTGCTCCAGGTCGAGCGCCTGGCGCAGCCGCTCGGCCGGGCCCCGGGCGGCCCGTCCCCAGGCCCCCGCGCACACGGCCTCGTTCCAGGCCTCCAGGTACTGCACGGCCGGGGGCAGCAGGACGGGCACCGTCGAGGCCACGACCACGTGGTCGGGTCCGCCCGCGAGCTGCTCGTCGAGCCATGCGTGCCCCTCGGGCCCCAGGATCGAGCGTGAGCCGTCCTCGAGCGCGTCCTCGCCCAGGGCACGGGCACAGCGGGTGTCGGCCATGAGGATCCGAACCGGCCCCACGTCGTGCCGGTGGCTCCAGCGGTAGGAGGAGGGGTCGTCGTGGGCGCGCCGGGCCAGGTCGTCGACCGCCTCGGCGGCGTCGCCGCGCGCTTCCCGCACGCGGGCCCAGAGCGGGTCCTTGTCGCGTTCGGCGGGGGAGAGATTGCCCACGTGCTGATAGACCCAGTAGGCGCCCAGGCCGTTGGTCACCCGGGCCCGCCACCACGGCCGGGAGTCCATGGCGCCGCGCCAGGCGGCCGAGGTGTTCCAGTCGTCGCGCACGTCGTGGTCGTCGAACACCATCAGCGTGGGCACGGTGGACAGCAGCCAGCGCACCTGGGGGTCGCTCCAGGCCTGCCGGTACAGCTCGGCGTACTCGTCGTAGTGGACGACCTCGTCGGCGGGCGCGCCGTCGTCGGGGAGCGCGCTCCTGCTCTGGGAGAGGAAGGCGCGCATGGGCTCCTGGATCTCGTCGGCGTAGACCTGGTCGCCGATGAGCAGGAGCAGCAGGTTGCCGTCGACCGAATCGTCGACCAGGCGGCGCGCGGTCGCGCGGAGCATGTCGGGGCCGTACCGGACGACGCCCTCGGGCGCGTCGCCGGTGGGCGTGCGGCAGGAGCCGTAGAGCAGGCGTGTGGGCGCCTGGGGGTCGACCGTGCGCACGACGCTGGGAGGGAAGGCGCTGTGGGGCTCTGGCCAGACCCGGTCGTCGTCGAGGTAGACCTCGTAGGGGAGGGCCGCGCCGGGCGGCAGGCCCTCGATTTCGCACACGGCGTAGTGGTGGCCGTGGACGGTGAAGGTCCCGGCCGACGCGGTGACGTCCCCGTCGACGCGGATCCGCACGTGGCAGGGGGCGTCCGTCTCCACCCACACCGTCGCGGCGGTCTCACCCACGTGACGGAGCAGGGGGCCCAAACGTAACGACACGGTCACCGTTTCCCCTCCTTTCGTCCGGGTTCACGGCTGTCGGGGTCGAGTATGGACCCTGCGGGCGCACTCCGCCATCCGATCGCGGGCCAGCATGGTTGCACGAGCGCTCCGGCTGCGCGAAGGTGTCGCTATGCGGACACAGATCCTTGAGCTGCACACCGGCGGATCGGAGAGCATCACCGACATCACGCGGGAGTGCGGCGACTTCGTCTCCGAGTCCGGAGGAGGAGACGGTCTCCTCAACGTGTTCGTCCCGCACGCGACCGCGGGCGTGGCGATCATCGAACTCGGGGCGGGGTCGGACGACGACCTGCTCGCCTCCCTGGACGACCTGCTGCCGGCGGACGACCGCTGGCGCCACCAGCACGGATCCAGGGGACACGGCCGGTCGCACGTGATGCCGGCCTTCGTCGCCCCGCAGACCACCGTTCCCGTCCTGGGCGGAAGGCTCGAACTGGGAACATGGCAGTCCATCGCCGTGGTCGATCTGAACGTGGACAACCCCGAGCGCAGGGTACGGCTGTCGTACCTGTCGTCGGCATGATCGGCAGCGCGTTGACGGCACATGCCAGTAGCGTGTGAACTAGGCCATCAGCGATGGTGAAGAACACGAGCGACGGGGACCGCGAGGACCCGGCATCGTTGTGACAACTGCTTCGTGCAGGCAAGATTGAGAAAAACCATCTGTGGAGGAGAACTTTCGTGAGCGCGACCGCGGGCCAGGCACAAAGCGAACGCGGCTTGGCTGACCGACTCGGATTCAAGCCGGGTCAGGTGGTGCAGGAATTCGGTTTCGACGATGACGTCGACGAGGGACTGCGCGCATCCATCGCCGAACTCACGGGCGAGGCGCTGGTCGACGAGGATTTCGACGGTGACGTCGATGCGGCACTGCTGTGGTGGCGGTCGGACGAGGAGGAGGACCTGGCCGACGCGCTGATGGACACCGTGACGCTCATCGCCGACGGGGGCACCATCCTGGTGCTGACCCCGAAGGCGGGACGTGAGCTGCACGTGTCCCCCAACGACGTCGCCGAGGCGGCCAACACGTCGGGTCTGTCGCAGACCAGCGCTGTGAGCATTGGATCGGAGTGGTCGGGTACGCGCCTGGTCGTTCCCAAGCGGTGACGGGCACCACCCGCACAGGGTGAGGCATCCGGTGCCGCGCGTCCGACCACGGGACGCGCGGCGCTGAGGGGCGTCCGTCGAACGACGGCCGCCGTCAACGGCCTGCCCCGACGAACACGGACCGAGGATGACCCACCCGATCCCCGAGGGCGCCACCGCGCCCGACTTCTCGCTGCGCGACCAGCACGGAAGCCCCGCCGTCCTCTCGGAGCTGCGCGGCGGCCCGGTGCTGCTCGTCTTCTACCCGCTGGCCTTCTCCGGGGTCTGCGCGGGCGAACTGGCCGATCTGCGACGGCACCACGCGGAGTTCGCCGCCCTGGGCACCACGGTCCTGGCGGTGTCGGTGGACTCGGTGTTCTCGCTGCGGACCTGGTCCGACGCCGAGGACTTCCCCTTCCGGCTGCTGTCGGACTTCTGGCCGCACGGACGTGTGGCGCAGGACTACGGGGTCTTCGACGCCGACCGCGGCGTCGCCCGCCGCGGCACCTTCCTGGTCGGCCCCGAGGGGACCGTGCGCTGGAGCGTGCTCACCGGCGCGGCCGAGCCGCGCGACGTGCGCGCGTACCTCGCCCGGTCCCGTGCCCTGGCGGAGGAAACCGGGACGCGCCGACCGCCGCGAGACGGTATGATCATCCGCGACGCAGGGGCGCGTAGCTCAGCTGGTTAGAGCAATTGCCTTACAAGCAATAGGTCAGGGGTTCGAGTCCCTTCGCGCCCACCCCACTCCGGAACGACCCTGCTCGCGCGTGACCGCGCTCGCCGGGTCGTTCCGTCGTTTCTTCTGGGGGAACGCGGGATTGCTCCGGCGTGACGGTCTCACCTGTAACGCATCGCGGCTTCTGCTCGCTTGGTGAAGTCGGCGGGAGAGATGATGCCTCGCCCCTTCCACCCCTTCGGGCGCCCCAGGACGAGCAGGTCGCTGTCGTTGCTGACGATCAGAGATGCATCGGCGAAGGCGGCCACATCGAGGATGAGATTGTCCTCGGGGTCCTCGCAGTCATGCTGCGTCCGCGGGACGTCGCTGTAGTAGCCACCTCCGGACAGCTCAGCCAGGTCGCAGATGAGATCGATATAGGTGTCCGCATCCGATTCCGCCCACCCCGTGTCGATCAGCTTGTGGTCGACCATGGCAAGGATGTGCTCACTGACTTCCAAGGCATACCCCCGTCCCAGGACCCCTCCGTCACGGATGACTCCAAGGACGTGCAGGCTTGGGTGCACCCGCCGGGGAGGAAGTGACGGTATGCCGTCGAACCCCAGCGGGTCCCCGAGGACCTCCAGGTTGTTGCCACTCACAGCGTCGATATAGACGTTGGCGTCCAGTACGACACCGAGCAGGGAGCCTCCATCGTTCACCTACTCCGGCTCCTCGTCCTGCGACGTACCCGTTCCAGAGAGGCTTCTTTCTGCTCGGCAGTGGCTGCACGCCAGCTCTCCTTCGCCCCATCACTGGCTGAGGTTCCCTGGTCGGAGGAGGCCATCGACTGAGCAACGTGGTCGAGCCCGGTGTCAACACTGTCGGCGAGTCGCGTTCGACGCTCCGCCAGCGCGAGCACGTCCGCCGTCTGCAGCCGCCAGTGCGTGCCCACACGTGTTGCGGGCAGATCGCCGCGCTCAATGAAGCGGTACACCATGGGCCGGGACACACCCAGTAGTTCGGCCGCCTGCTGTGGGCTGAGCATCACATCGTGGCTGATGACGGAGACGCGCTGGCCGTTCGCCCTGGCAAGGGCGATCGCCAGAAGGGCCCGCAGCTCGTCTCTGTCGAGTCGGTACTCCACTCCGCCAGGCAGTCTCAGCATCACCCGTGCCGTGTCGCTGAGGATCTCGCTGACGGCTGTTCGAGCGGCTTCTCTCTGCTCTTCCGAAGCTGGCGGAGCGATCTCCTCCACCACTCTGTTCAGTGTTGCGGCCATGTCATCCTCCTCATCAACTGTAATAAGTGTAACCTCCTGACGGCGTCGGTGTACAAGGATCGGTAGAGGTCTCGCGCTTAGGTACAGGCCAAGAGCGGTCACGTCCCCTGGAGGAGAGCAACTTTCGCGCGGCTGCGTCCTTGCCGGTCATCGTGGTACTTGGCCGATGCCGGGCGGCCCTCGAGTGCTGGCGGCCCGCTGGCCGGGATGAATGAGCCGCCGAAGGCGGCAGGACACCAACCCAGCGGACGTCGGCACGCGCATCTGTGAGGAGAGGGCGGGAGGATGGCGCTCACCGTCTGCCGGGTGGTACCGAAGCGTTCTCCTGGCTCGCAGACGTTCGACTGGTAGGCGGCGATCAGCTCGTCGATCTCCCGGGGCTTGAGTCGCTTCGCGGTGCCCGGCTTCTTCGCGGGCTTCCTGGGCTCGGGGAGGGGCGTTGTCGCTGTGGGCAGCTCACGAAGGACGGCTTCGAGCTTGGCGGCGAGCCATGCAGGGTTGTAGTTGGCTTGCCCCGCGCCCACCCCACTCCGGAACGACCCTGCTCGCGCGTGACCGCGCTCGCCGGGTCGTTCCGTCGTTTCTTCGGGGGCGGCCCCAGGCGCCCGGTGTGGGGCTTCGCCCCCCCCAGGTTGCAGTCGGCTCGCCCAGGGGCCACTCGATCCCCGGTTCTTGCCCTGTGCGAACAGGTGCCCGTCAGGGCTTGTGGGAGCGGTTCTCCGGGGTGGGGGAGGCCATGTCGACCCGCTCCGGGGGAGCCGTGCCCGGGCGCACGCCCCGGACCAGCAGGTAGGCGATCATCCACAGTTCGCCGATCGCCGCCGGGACCAGGAGGACGTTCGTCACCGCGGTGGCGTCCGGCGCGAGGTGGCCGGCGAAGGAGTTGAGCACGTAGCCGGCTCCGCCCGCCATCACGAACCAGCCGAGCGGCCGGGGCATCCACCGGGAGCGGTGGGCGAGCCAGCCCATCGGCAGGAGCCACAGGCCGAAGAACAACGCCGCCACGGCCCACATGTGCTCGCTCATGACGTACATGAGCTGCACGGTGGCGGCGGCTCCTCCCGCCGCGTCGAAGGCGACGGCGTTCGCGGTGCCCAGGAGGCCGGCGCTGACGAGGATCATGGTCGCGTTGACCAGGCCGAAGGCCGCTACGGCTCCGGCGGCGAAGCCGTCCACGGAGCGGAAGAGCCGGTAGAACAGCACCGCGACGAGTGCCTGGGTGAGGGAGACGCCGATCTCCAGGGCGACGACGCCCCGGGCGGTCGCCTGATGGGCCAGGAGGTTGGCGAGGGTGGCGGAGGGGTCTCCGGCCACGTAGAGGCCGGGGCGGAGCACCAGGGAGCCGATGACCGCGGTCAGGGCCAGGCCCAGGTAGGCCAGCCCGGTGAGCCGGGCGGTGCGGACCGAGGGGGCCATCGCTCGTCACCGTCCTCTGGATGTCTGTGACGCGAAGCGGATCCGGGTGTGCGGCGGTGTGCCGCCGCGGCGCGCGATGTAAAGCATCTTTGACATACCAGGGAATGTAAAACAAGCATGACTCCATGTCAATGATTCTCTACATCGGGGCCCTGGCTCGGGGCGGCACGACCTGTGCGGTCCCGCCGGGGATCAGCGGGTCCGCGTGCGGCGCCCCTCCGTGCCGTCCGGGCCGGAGGCCGCGGGGCCCGTGGACGCTCGCACGACCAGGCGCGGTGCCAGGACCTCGTGGCGGTCCCCGGTGCGCCCGCCCATCCGCTCCAGCAGCAGGCGCACGGCGAGCCGCCCCATCACCAGTCGGGGCTGGTCCACGCTGGTCAGGCGGGGCCGCACGGTCTCGGCGAGGGCGGTGTTGTCGTAGCCGACCACGGACAGCTCCTCCGGGACGGGCACCCCCGAGGCGTGGGCCTGGTCCAGCAGCGCCAGGGCGGCCAGGTCGTTGACGGCCAGGACCGCGCTCGGCCGGGCCGATTCCAGCAGCTCCGCCGCCGCCCGCGCGCGCTGCTGGGGGTCGTCGCCGATCGGGCGCACCACCGTCCGGCCTCCCAGGCCGAGTTCGCGCATGGTGGCGCGGTAGCCCTCATCCCGTGCGCGCGAGGCCGGGCGCCCGGTGCCGGCCAGGTGGGCGACGCGCTCGTGGCCCAGCTCCGCCAGGTGCAGGACGGCGGCCCGGGCGCCGGCCTCGTCGTCGTTGGCGACGGTGTCCACCCCGGGGGAGAAGGTGGTGGGGCGCCCCACCATCACCACGGGTGCGCGCTTGGCGGCCTCGGTCAGCGCGGCCGGGTCCAGCCAGGAGCTGATCACCACCACACCGTCCACGTTGAGCTGGAGCAGGGATTCCAGCTGCCGTCCCAGCCTGCGCCGGTCCCGCTGCCCGTGGGCCATCAGCACGGTGAAGCCCTCCGCGTCGGCGGACTCCTCCACTCCCGCCACGACCTCCGTGTGATACGGGTTGGCCAGGTCGGTGAGCAGGACGCCCAGGATCATGGTGCGGCCCTGCACGAGGCTGCGGGCGAGTGTGTTGGAGCGGTAGCCCAGGCGTTCGGCGGCCGTCAGGATGCGCTCCCGCGCCGATGCGCCGACCCTGTCGTCGCCGCGCAGTGCCAGGGACACCAGGGACTTGGACACCCCCGCCTCCGCCGCGACGTCCACGATCGTCGGTCGCCTGTCCCGCCGCCCGGTCCCGGATGCGCGGCCCGTCCGTTGTGTGCTCACCCCGTCATTGTGCCGTGCCCGGGAGGGGTCTCCGGGACGAACGGTCCCGATGTTGGAACGTTCCAAGCTCGTTTGCCCGCAGGTCACCCCACTGTCCCCCGGCGTCCGGACCCCGTGTCTAGCGTCAGACCTGACACCGACCTCCACCGATGACAGGGGAACCCTTGGACACGGCCGTCTCCGCACTACGCCACCGCCCCGAAGCCCTGCTGCTGGACTTCGGCGGCGTGGTCTTCCAGACGCGCAAACGCCCGGAGGGCCGCGCCGACGTCGCCCGCCACCTGGAAACGGTCCTCGCCCGCGCCGGACACACCGTGGGCGCCGACACCCTCCTCGTTTCGCTCAACGCCGGGCTCGCGGCACTCAAGGACTGGAAGAACGCCGCTGGGCGCCGTCTCACACCGGTCGAACTCGACCACCGCACCATCTGGACGGACTTCCTGGCCTCGGACCTGGACGCCCCGGTCCGCGAGGTGTTGGCGGGCAGCGCCTCGGAACTGCTCGCCCGGATGTCGACACTGCTGTCCGAGCACGAGGTGCGCCCCGGCGTGCGCGAGCTGCTGGCCACCGCCGACGAGCTGGGAGTGCGGGTGGGCATGGTCTCCAACGCCCACTCCGGCCGCTCCCACCGCACGCTCCTGCGGGAGGCCGGGCTCGAGGACCACTTCGGCGTGCAGGTGTACTCCGACGAGGTCGGCATCCGCAAGCCGCACCCCGAGATGATCGCCCTGGCCGCACGGGCCCTGGGTACCGACCCCGAGCGCTGCTGGTACGTGGGCGACACTCAGGACCGCGACGTGGTCGCCGGGCGTCGGGCCGGGGTGGCCGCGGTCCTGCTCACCCGCCACCACCACACCGACACCCCGCCCTACCCCGTGCGGGTGAGGGCCGACGCCGTCTACGACACCCCCGAAGGACTGGTCGCGCCCCTGCGCGAGAGCCTCCCGGCGGTCGGTGCCGTCCCGGCGGAGCAGGCCGGAGCACCCGAACCGGACGGGCAGGAGGGCGCCACCGGGGGCGCGCGACCCCGCGCCGCCGGATCCGGGCCGCGCGCGGTCCGGACCATCGGCTCCGAGGCCCCGCGGCTCCCCGCCGCGCTCCTGCTCGACCAGGGCGGGGTCATCGCGGACTCCACCCCCACACCCGACGCCCAACGCGCCTTCGCCGAACGGCTCGCCGCCCGCCTGCGCCGGGCCGGGCACGAACTCACACCCGACACCGTGTTGGAGGCGGTCCTCACCGGACGCGACCGCTACCGCGCGTGGAAGGGCGAGCACCCCGAGGACGCCGCGGTTCCGGAGACCTCGCCCCGCCGGTTCTGGTGCGAGTTCGTCGGGCGCGACCTCTCCCCGCGGGTCAGGGACTTCCTGTACGCCGAGTCCGCGCAGCTCATGGTCGAGTACGCCCGTGCCAAGAGCCACGCCCGCATGCGCCGGGGCGTGCCCGAGGTTCTGCGCTTCTGCGAGGACAACGCGATCCCGGTGGCCATCGTGTCCAACACCGTCTGCGGACGGGCCGTACGCGAGGAGCTCGACCGCTTCGGCGTCGACCACCTCGTCGGGGCGCACGTGTACTCCGACGAGCTGGGCCGCCGCAAGCCCGACCCCGCCACCGTCGCCTCGGCGCTCACCGCGCTGGACGCGGATCCCGCGCACAGCTGGTTCGTCGGCGACAAGCCCTGGCGCGACACCGCCGCCGCCCATCGCGGAGGGATCGGCACGACCGTCATCGTGCGCGGCGGTTCCGCCAGTGACGAGCGCGTCGACGCCGCCCTGACCGGTGTCGAGCACGAGCGCCCCACCCACGTCATCGACGAGATGGACGACCTGCTGGAGCTGTGGGTCCCCGTCGGCCTGCCCCAGCACTCCTGAACTCCCCGCCCCGACCGTATCCCCCGACCCCTGAGAGGTCCGCCATGTCCACGTCGACGCCACCGTCCCGAAACCTGGGCACCCGCCGCCCCCCGGAACTGTCCTCCGGCCAGAAGCTGATGGTCTTCGTCCTGTCGATGACCCTGTTCGGCCTCGCCAACATCGTCACCGAGGTCCTCCCCGAGATCTCCATCGGGCCCGTCGAACTGTCGGTCTCCTACCTGGCGTTCGTCCCCGTCGTCATGGTCGCCCTGTTCAACCCGCTCTACGCCGCGCTCGGAGCCCCGCTCGGCGAGATCGTCTTCGTCGACCTGCTGATGGGGGACTTCTCCGGGATCGGTGAGCTGGAGGGCTACCTCCAGATGTTCCTCGGCCTCTACATCGGCGGCTGCCTGGTCCGCGACCCCCGCCGCAGGCCGCAGCTGCTGCTGGCGGCCCTGACCACGGTGACCGTGGACAAGATGCTCTCCGCGGTGGTGGACATCGGCAAGGTGTGGGTGGGCGTCGACGACGCCGAGTACGTGGAGGGCCTGCCCCAGTCCATCCTGCTCCTGGAGGGCATCGGGTTCACCACGGACCTGCTCATCAGCGGCCTGCTGTTCGGTGCCCTGCCCGCCATGGCGCTCGCGCCCCGCCTGTACGGCAGGATCGAGCCGCTGCTGGGCCTGGCGCCGCGCGACCCCCGGCACCCGGTCCCGCTCGCCCAACGCGGCACCGCCGCCTTCGCCCTGCTCGCGATCGTGCTGTCGTTCGTCTCGATGATCGCGGCCTTCACCTCCGAGATCGTGGACAACTTCGGTGTCTGGGAGCCCGGATTCGTCGACGAGTACGGTCAGCGCTTCCTGTGGATCGGCGTCTCCGCGGCGCTGATCGTGCTCGTGGCGTCGGTCGCGGCGACGAGGTTCGTGCTCCGTTCGCGCCGCGAGCGCACCGCCCAGGACGCGGGAGCCGACACGGAGGCCGCCGAGAAGGCGCCCGAGGGGAGTGATCCCCGATGAGCGGACCCGACGGCACACCGGCCATCGAGGTGACGGGGCTGACGTTCCGCTACCCCGGGGCCGACGACGACAGCCTGCGCGGTGTGGACCTGCGGATCGAGCGCGGCGACTTCGCGGCGGTCATCGGAGGGAACGGCTCGGGCAAGACCACTCTGTGCAAGTCCTTCAACGGGTTGGTCCCGCACTACTGGTCGGGCACCTTCGACGGGTCGGTGACGGTCCTGGGCCAGGACACCCGCGACCTGACGGTGGGGGCCCTCTCCCACCTGGTCGGCTACGTCTACCAGGACTTCGGCAACCAGCTCGTGCGGCCCACGGTGCGCGACGAGGTGGCCTTCGCCCCCGTCAACTTCGGGCGGCCCGACCACCGCGAGCGCACCGAGGAGGCCATGGAGCTGCTCGGTGTGGCGCACCTGGCCGACCGGTTCACCTGGCAGCTCTCCGGCGGTCAGCAGCACCTGGTGGCCCTGGCCAGTGTCATGGCGCTGCGCCCCGGGGTGATCGTCGTGGACGAACCGGTGGCCGAACTCGACCCGGCCAGGGCTGAGCTCATCTACGCCGCGCTGGCCGACCTCAACACCCGGCTCGGCACCACGGTCGTGGTCATCGAGCACCACGCCGAGTACGTGGCCCGCTACGCCCGATCCGTCGTGCTGATGGCGGACGGGGCACCCGTGTGGCACCTGCCCACCCGCGAGGCCTTGGCCCGTGCGGAGGAACTGGACGCGCACGGCATCCCCGCGCCGCAGGTCGTGCGGATCGCCCAGGCACTGGACCGGTCGGCCCCGGTGCCGCTGACCGTCACCGAGGCCGTGGACCGCCTGCGGGGGAGCGGCCTCACCACGGCGGAGCCCGAGCCCCCGCGGGCGGGGCCGGATCCGTCGGCCTGCGGTCCGGGGCCCGTCACGGCACCCGCCGCCCCGCCGGTCGCGCAACTCACCGGCGTGACCCACGGCTACCGGGAGGTGAGCGGGGACCTGTCCCTCGTGCTCGACGGGTTGGACCTGACCCTGTACGAGGGTGACAGGGTCGCCCTGGTGGGCGGCAACGGGGCGGGGAAGTCCACCCTGCTGCGGCTGCTCACCGGACTGAAGGTACCGCGTGCGGGGACCGTGCGGGTGGGCGGCACGGACACCCGCACCACCGGCGCCGCCGCCCTGGCCGACCGGGTCTGCTACCTCTACCAGCGCCCGGAGCAGATGTTCCTCAAGGACAGCGTGCGCGAGGACGTGGCCATGTTCCCCGCCGGGCGCGGAGCGGCCGACGCCGCCGAACTGGTGGATGAGGTGCTGGAGCACGTGCGCCTGGCCGACCTCGCCCACCGGGACGGCCGCCTGCTCTCCGGCGGTCAGCAGCGCCGTGCCACCCTCGGGATCGGCCTGGCCATGCGGCCGTCGCTGCTCCTGCTGGACGAACCCACCTCCAGCCTGGACACGGCCAGCCGGGACGCGGTCACCGCGATGCTGGCCGCCCTGTCTGGGAGGATCCGCTGCACGGTGGTGGCCACCCACGACATGCACCTGGTCGCGGAGTGGGCCGACCGGGTCGTCGTGCTCCAGGGCGGGCGCGTGGCGGCCGACACCGACCCCGCCGGGCTCTTCGCCGACGAGGAGCTGATGGCCGCGGTCGGCCTGGTGCCGCCCCAGGTGGTCCAGGTGGGCACACGGCTCGGACTGCGTCCGGTGCCCTTGTCGGTGGCCGAGATGCTCGCACGACTGCCATCCCCGGCGGTCGCCGCCGGAGGGGTGCCGTCCGGTCACGGAAGGAGTGACGGTGCGTAAGGAACGCGACAGGCTGTCCGTGGAGTGGGTCAAGCTCGAACTGCTGCGGACCGCATACGCGACCCGGGGCGGGCTGCTGTCCCGGCGCGATCCCCGGGTCGTCATCGGCTGGTACGGGATCTTCGCGGTCGTGCCCTGGCTGACCCACAACATCACCGTGCTGGCGGGGCTCTTCGCGGTCTGTGCGGTCTTCGTGGTGCTCAGCCGGGTCGGCCCGCTGGTCCTCGGCCTCTTCGTGATCGGCTTCGTCCTGGAGAGCGTCTACGTCCTGATCGCCGCGTGGATGTTCGGCGGTGACCTGGGCACGGTCCTGGCGCTGGTGGAACTGACCCTGAAACTGGCGACCGTGAGCCTGGCGAGCATGGCGGCCTTCGTCTCCCTGGATCCGGAGAAGCTCTCCGACGCGCTGCTGAGCCTGCACGCGCCGGCCATGGTCAGCTTCGGGGTCAGCTACGGCTACCGCATGCTGCCCATCCTGATGGAGGAGTTCCACACGGTCATCGACGGCCACCGGCTGCGTGCCGCCCCGCTGCCCTCCAAGGGCCTGTTGGGGTGGCGGGTGGTGGCGCGGACGGCGACCACCGTGGTGGCCGCGTTCTACCCGCTGATGCTCAACACCGCCAAGCGGACGCGCACCACGGTGGAGGCCCTGGAGACCAGGGGATTCACCTTCGCCGCGGAGCACACCGACGGCCGCCGGATCCGACTCGCCCACCTCAGGGCGACCTGGGAGGACGGTCTCCTCATCGCCGTCAGCCTCCTGCTCGTCGCCGCCGCGTTCGCGGCCGGCCACTCCTACCCCCTCTACGGCGCCGTCCAGTAGCGGCGTCCCGTTCCCCGCCCCGTTCCGGGGCCCATGTGGCGCTCCCTCCGACCGGAGGGAGCGCCGCCGTCGACACCGAGGCGGGGAGCCCGGCCGCCGGGGCCGACGGCGACCGGCCGGTTCGGGCCGGGGCGGCGCTTCGCCCCCTCCGCCGGGCACCGAGGGCAGCGGCCTCCCGTCGCGGAGGCGGGTGCGCCCGCGTCCGTGCTCACCGGCCCTCGGCCCGGTTCCACCGCCGTTCCAGCTCCGGCGCCAGCGTGCGCATGAACGTCGCACCGATGTGGCTGTCGTCCCAGTAGACGAGGACGTTGCCGATCACGGGGCGGCACACGTCCGGTCCGCAGAAGAGGTCGGTCAGGTCCAGCACCGTGACGTTCGGCGGCAGGTCGAGCCCGCCCAGCGGCGAGACCGGGGCCAGGGACCCCTCCGGTTGCACCGTGCACTCCCCGGGTCCGGAGGCGGCCAGGCAGCCGGGCACGTCGAAGCCGAACCTCGGGGTGTCGCGCACGGCGACCACGTCGATCCCGAGGTCGTCGAGCTCGCGCCACCGGTCCACGTAGCCGTCCACGACCTGCTCCTCGCCGAACCCGGCCGACCGGTCCAGGCTGGAGGTGGTCCCGGTGGTGAACACCGTGTCCGGCCGCAGCTCCCGGAGCTCGGCCATGACCCCGCGGTTCCACTCCGCGCACGCCGTGTACGGCTCGCCCAGGTAGCTCTGCGGGGCGTCGGTGAACAGGCAGGCGCCCTTGACGATGTTGACCAGCCTCCAGCCGCGGGCGTCGGCGATCTCCTCCAGGGCGGGGAACCAGTGCGCCGCGTGCGAGCCGCCGACCAGCGCCACGGTGCGCACCGGGTCGTCGGACCCGTAGACGCACGTGATCACCTCCGTGCCGGCGGTCGTCTGGTTGCAGCCGTCGTCGTAGGTCACGGGGGCGTCCTCGGCCGCCCAGGCCAGGGGCGGATACACGGGCAGCTCCGGCACCCCGGGCCCGGCTGCCGCACCCGGGTAACTCGACCCGTCGGCGAGCAGGTCCGCCCACCGGGCGCGTTCGGCGGCCTGCTGCCCCGACCAGGCCGCGGCCGCCCCCAGGACCGGCAGCAGGCAGGCCAGGGCCGCGGCGACGCCGCGCACCGCGGCCCGCCGTCCCCCGCCGCGGCCCAGCCGGGCCACGCGGTCGGCCAGCGGGGTGGTCGCCGCCGCCGACAGGACCGACACCGCGAGCACGGCGGCCCCTCCCAGAGGGGTCGCCAGGTCGCGTTCGGTGACGGCCAGGTAGACCACCAGCACCGGCCAGTGCCACAGGTACAGCGCGTAGGAGATCGACCCCAGATAGCGCAGCGGCCGCAGGACGAGCCACCGGTCGGCGCCCAGGGCCGAACCGGAGGTCCCGGCGACGACGACGGCCACGGCGGCCAGGGTCGGCCACAGCGCGGCGTACCCCGGGAAGACGGACGAGACCCGCAGCAGCGCTCCGCACAGGACCAGGGCCGCCAACCCGGCCCATCCCAGCGCCACCCGGGTCGCCCGGGCGGGCCGCAGGACCGGCAGCAGCAGGGCCACCAGCCCGCCCAGCGCGAACTCCCACAACCGGGCACCGGTGTCGAAGTAGGCCCACGGCTGGTCGGCCCGGGTCATCAGCACCGAGTAGGCCAGCGAGAGCACCAGGACGGCCGACAGGGCACCGACGAGCACGGGCCGCGGGTCGCGGCCCGCCCGCCGGGCCGCCCACACGGCGGCCGCGACCAGCGCGGGCCACACCAGGTAGAACTGCCCCTGGACCGCCAGGGACCAGAAGTGCTGGAACGGACTGACGTCGCCGTCCCGCGCCAGGTAGTCCACCGAGTCCAGCGCCAGGCGCCAGTTCGTGTGGTACAGCAGCGCCGCGGCCGCGTCCCCCGGAGCCTGGCGCCACCGCGTCTCGGGCAGCAGCAGCCAGGTCGCGGCCAGGGTCGCCAGGGCCACGACGGCGGCGGTCGGTACCAGGCGTGCCGCCAGCCGCGCCAGGAACGCGCCGTAGCGGATCCTCCCGTCGGTGGCCGCCCGCGCCAGGGAACCGGTGATGAGGAAGCCGGTCAGGACCAGGAAGACGTCGACGCCGCCGGAGACCCGGCCCAGCCAGACGTGGTAGGCGGCCACCAGGAGCACGGCCACGGCGCGCAGGCCGTCGATCTCCGGCCGGTACCCGCCGGTGCCGGCGGCGGTGCGCGGCTGCCGCGCGGTCCCGGTGCGGACGGCGGTGGGGGACACGGGGGCACTCGCTCTCGGACGGGGGAAGCACGGGGGAGGGCGCCAGTGTGCCCGCCCCGGATGACCGCGCGGCGACCTCCGAGGGAATTGTGCGCGCCCGTTCCGGGGCGGTAGGAAGAGTCCATGACTTCCCTCGGCGCCGTCTTCCGCCCCCAACTCCCTCCGGAACGACTGCGCGGTGTGGTCCGCGCCGCCGACGGAGCCGGACTCGACGAACTCTGGCTCTGGGAGGACTGCTTCCTGGAGAGCGGTGTGGCCACCGCGGCCGCGGCGCTGGCCTGGTCCGAGCACCTGCGCGTGGGCATCGGCCTGCTCCCGGTCCCGCTGCGCAACGTGGCGCTGACCGCGATGGAGGTCGCCACCCTGCACCGGCTCTTCCCGGGGCGGGCCACCATCGCCGTCGGCCACGGCGTCCAGGACTGGATGGGCCAGGTCGGCGCCCGTGCGGAGTCGCCCCTGACCCTGCTGCGCGAGCACCTGGAGGCCCTGCGCGCGCTGCTGCGCGGCGAGCGCGTCGACACCGAGGGCCGCTACGTCCGCCTGAACGGCGTCGCGCTCGACTGGCCGCCCGCGACACCCGCGCCCGTGCTGGCCGGCGGGCAGGGGCCCAAGACCCTGCGCCTGACCGGAGAGGCCGCCGACGGCACCGTCCTGGACGCGGACACGACCCTGGACGGGCTCCGCGAGGCGCGCCGGCTGGTCGACGAGGGGCGACGCGCCGCCGGCCGCGCGGACCGCGCCGACGTCGTGGTCTACCTGCACGCGGCCACCGGACCGGACGCCGGGGACCGCCTGGCCGCCGAACTCGATGCCTGGGGCGGCGCCCGGGCCGCGGACCACGGAGTGGCCGGAGACGCCGAGACCGTCGCGGCGGCCGTCCGGCGGCTGGCGGAGGCGGGCGCCGACACCGTGATCCTGCAGCCCACCGCCGACGAGCCCGACCCCGAGGGCTTCGTGCGCTTCGTCGGACAGCGGGTGCGCCCCCTCGTCCCGCGCTGACCCCGGTCGCCGTCCGGGGCCCCGCCCGGATGCGGCGGGACGCGGCCGTCTTCGTCGACCACGCCCCGTCGTCCCTGCTCGCCCCGAGGTGACCTGCACGAATGCCCGTCCTACCGGTTTCGCGGTCGGGTCCTCCGTGCGAACATGGTGATGTGAGTCACGTGAACGTCGATGGACTCAGGATCGCGTTCGACACCGCCGGGGACGGGCCGCCCCTCGTCCTCCTGCACGGGATCCTGCAGGACGCCCGTGCCTGGCGGCCCCAGATGGAGGGGCTGCGCGACCGGTTCACGGTCATCGCGTGGGACGCCCCGGGCTGCGGCCGGTCGGACGATCCCCCCGAGCACTGGCGCCTGCCCGAGTACGCCGACTGCCTCGCCGCACTGCTCGCCGAACTCGGCGTCACCGGCCCGGTCGTGTGCGGGCTCTCCTGGGGCGGGACCCTCGCCCTGGAGTTCCAGCACCGCCACCCGGACCTGCCGTCCGCACTGGTCCTCGTCGGCGCCTACGCGGGATGGGCGGGGTCCCTCTCCGAGCGGGAGTGCCAGGAGCGCCTGTCGTCCTGCCTGGCCCAGTCCGAGCTGCGCCCGGAGGAGTTCGTGCCCGCCTGGATGCCGGGGCTGCTCACCCCGCGAGCGCCGAGCGCGGTCGTCGACGAGGTCACGGGCATCATGTCGGACTTCCATCCGTCGGGCTTCCGGACCATGGCCCACGCGGTCGCCGAGGCGGACCTGCGCCCCAGGCTCGCTCCGATCGACGTTCCCGTGCTGGTGGTGCACGGTCGCGACGACCGCCGGGCCCCGCCCGGGACCGTGGGCTCGGCCCTGGCCGAAGCCATCCCCGGCGCCCGCCTGGTCGTCCTGCCCGAGTCCGGCCACCTGTGCAACCTCGAACAGCCCGGCGCCTTCGACCGGACGGTGCGGGACTTCGCCGCGGCGGCGCGGTGAACCGTGCGATCACCGTCCGGGTTCGTCCGCGCGGCCGCTCGGCCCCCGGCGGCGGTGAGCCGCGCCTGACCCTCGAGGACCCCGGACTCCCCGGCGGCGACGGGCTCCGGCCGGTCGTCCACCTGCCCGCCGATCAGGGGACCGGCCACGCCCCGGCCGCACAGGACGCGGCGGTGCCCGCTCGTTGACCTCACGGGGCGGCCGTGCTGGAGTCGGGGTATGCCGATCCCGACCGAGATGGACGCCTGGGCCGTCGAGCGCCCGGGACCGATCAGTTCCGGCCCGCTGGTGCGCGTGCGCCGCGCGGTACCGGTGCCCCGGAACCGCGAGATCCTGGTCCGCGTGCGGACGTGCGCGGTCTGCCGCACCGACCTGCACCTGGCCGAGGGCGACCTGCCGCCCCGGCGGCCGGGCACCGTGCCCGGACACGAGGTGGTCGGCCACGTCGTGGGCGCGGGACCCGCGGCGGAGCGCTTCGCGATCGGAACCCGCGTGGGCGTGGCCTGGCTGCGCTCCACCTGCGGGGAGTGCCGGTACTGCCGGCGCGGCGACGAGAACCTGTGCCCGGCCTCGACCTACACCGGATGGGACGCCGACGGCGGCTACGCCGAGTACCTCACCGTGGACGAGCGCTACGCCCATCCGCTGCCCGAGGCGCTGCCGGACCGGACGGCCGCACCCCTGCTGTGCGCCGGGATCATCGGCTACCGCGCCCTCGCCCGGGCCGAACCGCCCGAACACGGTGTGCTCGGCATCTACGGCTTCGGTGCCTCGGCCCACCTCACGGCGCAGATCGCCCTCGCCCAAGGCGCGCGCGTGCACGTGATGACCCGCTCGGAGCGGGCCCGCGCGCTGGCGCTCGACCTCGGGTGCGCCTCGGCGCGCGGCGCCGCCGAGCCCCCGCCCGAGCCCCTGGACGCGGCGATCCTGTTCGCCCCTGTCGGCGACCTCGTCCTCCCTGCGCTCGAGGCGCTGGACCGGGGCGGCACACTCTCGATCGCGGGCATCCACCTGAGCGACGTCCCGTCGCTGGACTACCAGCGGCACCTGTTCCAGGAGCGGTCACTGCGCAGCGTCACCGCCAACACCCGCGCCGACGCCCGCGCCTACCTCGACCACGTCGCCGCGCACCCGCCGAGGGTGACCACCACGCCCTACCCCTTCGCCCGCGCCGACCGGGCGCTCGCCGACCTGGCCGCCGACCGGGTCGAGGGTGCCGCCGTCCTGGTCATGGACGATTCCTGAACCGCGCCGCGCCCGGGCACCGCACCGGTGCGCCGCGCGGGCCCCGGGCCCGCGCGGCCGGGCCGGGTGCCGCGGTCGGACTCCACCGCGGCGTAGACGATGCCCATGCCGCCGGCGCCCAAGCGCGCGAGCAACCGGTAGGGGGCGATACGGCCGGGTCCGGCCGGGGCCAGGCCCCGGGGCGAACGGCGGCCGGGACGGCGCTCCGACCCCGGTAGCCGACGGACAGCACAACGTCAGGAAACGCCAGGAGAACCGCCGACCTGGACGAAGGGCGGCACGTCGGTCAGCTGCGGCGTGTGGGCCGCGATGCCCCGGACACGGGGATACCGCGATCCCCCGGATGTTCGTCGTATCCCACCCTAGGATGGGACGACGCCGAACAAGGGAGGACGATGGTCCGGCTCAACAGGGTCGAGCAGCGGGCCCGCAACCGGGCCCGGGTGCTGGCCGCCGCCGGCGAGGAGTTCGCCGAGCGCGGGTTCCGGGACGCCAAGGTCGACCGCATCGCCGCCCGGGCCGACCTCACCCGGGGCGCCGTCTACTCCAACTTCCCCGGCAAGCGCGCCCTGTACTTCGCCGTCCTGGCGGAGGCCGCCGAACAGGCCGACCGCGAGGCCCGGTCCGAGGGCCTCACCGAGGCGGACGCGGTCCACACGGTCGCCGACGCCCTCGGCGCCCTGGCGCGCGCCTGGACCGAGCGCTTCCCGCTCGCCGACTTCGGCGGGCCGCCGGGACTGGGCTCGGTGCTGACCCACGAGGTCCTGGCCGACGAGCCCACGCGGCGCTCCTACACGCAGCTCAACCGGCTCGGCGCGGTCCTGCTCGGGCTCGCGCTGGAGGCCCTCGAAGGGCCGGGGGAGCCGGGCCGGCGCCGGGTCCGCCTGGCCGAGACCGTACTGACCACCCTCGTCGGGGCTGCGCAGACCGCGGTCGTGGCGCCCGGCCTCGTGGACCCCTTCAACGTGATCCGCGCCTGTGAGCGGCTGGCCGGACTCGACCTGGCCGACTCCTGGCCGCTGCCCCACCTCGACCACGCGGTCCCGGCGGAGCCCGCCGACGAGCCGTGGTCGCCGCCTCCCGCGCTGGACGTGCTCCGGGGGGCCGAGGCCGGACTCGACGGGGACGGGGTGGTGCTGGCCCTGGGCCTGTCCCGGCTGGCGGCGGTCGAGGACGCGTTGCGCTCGGCCCCCGCGCACGCGCGCGTGGCGGCCGTGGTGGTCACCGACGACCCTGCCGAGCGGATGCCGCTGGCCCGGCTGTGCGCGGCCGACCTCGGTGCGAGCCTGCGCCGGGCCTTCCCCGTGCACGCGCGCCCGCGCCTGCGCCTGGTCCTCGACGAGACCGGGGAGATCGCCGCGGCCGTGGGCGTGCGGGAAGCGGGCGACGCCGCCGAGGCGGCGGTCCGGGTGTGCTCGGGCCGGGTCGTGGCACGCGCGAGTGGGCACGGCGCGGGACACGCGGCGGCCACTTCGGCCGCGCGGCAGGATGTGAGATCGTGAGGAGTGAAGTGGGACACGTGTACGGGTCCGACCCTGCGGGCGCGGAGTGTGGCTTTGTCACCTGCCCTGACAGGAGATACCTTGAACATTCGGATGATGTGAACATCTGGCACGGGGGTTCCTTCCCGACGCCGATCGCCCCGGGCGCCGCCCGTGTGAGGAGAACGTTCGAGTGACACGCACCGGTGACAGCGGGCCACTTCTGCAGTGCTCGTTCTGCGGCAAGGACCAGCGCCAGGTCCGCAGGCTGATCGCGGGCCCCGGCCACATCTGCATCTGCGACGAGTGCGTCGGATTGTGCAACGAGATCGTGGACGAAGAGGACACGGTCGAGACCTCCGATCTGGCGTGGGACAGTCTGCCGAAGCCGCGTGAGATCTATGAGTTCCTGGACTCGTATGTGATCGGGCAGGACCAGGCGAAGAAGGCGCTGTCGGTGGCGGTGTACAACCACTACAAGCGTGTGCGTTCGGAGGGTGACCGTCCGGGCGACGAGGGTGTGGAGATCGCCAAGTCCAACATTTTGCTGTTGGGGCCGACGGGGTCGGGGAAGACGTTGTTGGCGCAGACGCTGGCGCGGATTCTGAATGTTCCGTTCGCGATCGCGGACGCGACGGCGCTGACCGAGGCGGGGTATGTCGGTGAGGATGTGGAGAACATCCTGTTGAAGTTGATCCAGGCGGCCGATTACGACGTGAAGAAGGCCGAGACGGGGATCATCTACATCGATGAGGTCGACAAGGTCGCGCGTAAGAGTGAGAATCCCTCGATCACGCGTGATGTGTCGGGTGAGGGTGTGCAGCAGGCGCTGTTGAAGATCCTGGAGGGGACGACGGCGAGTGTGCCGCCGCAGGGTGGTCGTAAGCATCCGCACCAGGAGTTCATCCAGATCGACACGACGAATGTGTTGTTCATCTGTGGTGGTGCGTTCGCGGGTCTGGAGGCGTTGATCGAGTCGCGGGCGGGTCGTCAGGGGATGGGGTTCAACGCGGTGTTGCGGCCCAAGTCCGAGGCGGCGGAGTCGGCGTTGTTCGGTGAGGTGATGCCGGAGGACCTGTTGAAGTTCGGGATGATTCCGGAGTTCATCGGTCGGTTGCCGGTGATCACGAGTGTGCATGATCTGGATCGTCGGGCTCTGGTGGAGATTCTGACGCGTCCGCGGAATGCTCTGGTGAAGCAGTATCAGCGGTTGTTCGAGTTGGACGGCGTGGAGTTGGAGTTCACGTCGGATGCGTTGGAGGCGATCGCTGAGCAGGGGATTATTCGTGGGACGGGTGCGCGTGGTCTGCGGGCGATCATCGAGGAGGTGTTGTTGTCGGTGATGTATGAGGTGCCTTCGCGTGAGGATGTGGGTCAGGTGATCATTACGCGGGAGACGGTGATCGACAACGTGAATCCCACGATCGTGCCGCGCACCCCGCCGGACGAGGAGTCGGACCGGCGTTCCGCGTAGGTCCGGGGCGCTTCAACGGTCCGCCTCGCACCTCCTGGACAGGGCTGCGTGAGTGGCCCTCTGGTCACCAGAGGGCGAGGACGCGGCTGGGGCCGCCTGAGGCGTCCTCGCCGGGGAAGACTCCCACCATCAGGGTCGCGCCGGTCGGCGGAATCCGGTCCAGGCCCGTCAGCGCCTCCAGTCCCCAGCGGTCCGCGCGACCGATGACCTCGTGGGCGGGGAAGTCCGACGAGGCGCCCGGGTCCGTGCTGAGCGTGTCCACCCCCACGCCGGTGACCGCCCGCCGGGAGACCAGGAACTCGCAGGCCTCCGGCCCGAAGCCCGGGAAGTGCCACGAGTCGTCCGCCGCGACGCCCCGCACGGCCTCGTCGCCCCGCTCCCAGTGCCGGCTCCACCCCGAGTGCATCAGCACGGCCGCCCCCGAGGGGATGGGTCCGTGCCGCTGTTCGTGGGCGAGGAGGTCGTCCACCGTCACCACCGTGTCCGGGTCCTGCCGTGCGCGGTCCCTGATGTCGATCACCGCGACGGGGACCACCAGCTCCTCCGGCCGGATGTCCGGGACCAGCCGTCCGCCGCCGACCACGTGGCCCGGCGCGTCCAGGTGGGTGCCGGTGTGCTCCAGGAGGGTCCAGCGCTGCTGGAAGAAGCCGAACGCCCCGTCGGCGAGCGGCGGGTCGACCGCCTCCCGCCGCGGCTTCTCCGGATCGAACGTGGGCATCGACGGTGACACCACGTGGCTGAGGTCGGCCACCCGCCGGTAGCCGACGGGCCGCTGCCCGGCCGGAGGGGCGGGCGGTGCGCTCGCCTCCGTCCCACTGGTCCGCGCTCGGACGGTCTCACCGGTCCCGTTCACACACATGGATTCCCCTTCGTCGCCGGCGTTCCCCTTCCGTATCCCCCGAAGGGGAGGCCCCGTAATCCCGCCGCGCCGTCCTGGTGACCAGGGCGGTCACGGTTCAGAATTTTTGAAATGAGCTGGAAGTGAGGTTAGACTAACCTTCGTTCGCCGGGCTTCTCCCGGTTCGTCCGTGCGTCCCCCGGGGCCACCCTCCCCCGCGCGGATCCGGCCCGCCGGGTACGACGCGGCCGCTCCTCATGACGAAGAAAGCAGCTCACCCATGGACTCCACCCTCCGCCGCGTCGGCGGCCTCGGACTGACCACCCTCCTGGCCCTGGGCCTGACCGCCTGCGGCGCGGACAGCGCGGAGGACACCGGGAGCGAGGGCGGCGGCACCGCCGACGGGGCCTTCCCGGTGAGCATCGACAGCGCCCTGGGCACCGCCGAGATCCCCGAGCGGCCCGAGCGCGTGGTCACCCTCGGCCAGGGCTCGGCCGAGACCTCGATCGCCCTCGGCGTGGTGCCCGTGGGCATCGAGAGCTACGAGTGGGGCAGCGACGACACCGGCTACCTTCCCTGGATCCACGAGGCGGTCACCGAGTCGGGCGAGGAGCTGCCCACGCAGTTCGCCGGAGCCGACGACATCGACTTCGAGGCGATCATCGAGCTCGAACCCGACGTCATCCTCGCCCCCTGGTCGGGTGTCACCCAGGAGCAGTACGACGTCCTGACCGATATCGCCCCCACGGTCGCCTACCCCGACCTGCCCTGGAGCACCGACTGGGACCAGCAGATCGAGATCATCGGCGAGGCGCTCGGCAAGCCCGAGGAGGCCACCGGGCTCATCGAGGGCATCGAGGACCGGTTCGCCGAGACCGCCGAGGCCAACCCGCACTTCGCCGACCTGACCTTCTCCTACGTCTACACCGACGGCCCCGGCACGCTCGGCGTGTTCCTGCCCGACGAACAGCGCGTGGCCATGGTGCGCGGGCTCGGCCTCACCGTCGACCCCGTCGTGGAGGACCTGCCCGAGACCGAGGGCACCGACTCGGCCGTCATCGGCCTGGAGAACGCCGACACCATCGCCGACAGCGACCTGGTCTTCACCTTCTACTCCGACCCCGAGACCCGCGCCGAGATCGAGTCGCAGGACCTGTACGCCGCCATCCCCGCCATCGAGCGCGGCTCCGTGGTCGCCAGTGACGACACCTCCTTCGTCACCGCCTCCTCCATCATCAACCCGCTGACCGTCCCGTGGGTGGTCGAGCGCTACGTCCCCCTCATCGACGAGGCCGCCGAGCAGCTCGACTGACACCGACCGACCGGGTGACCGTGAAGACCATCGCGACACCGCCCCGGACCCGCCCCGCCCGCACCCTCGTCATGATCGGCGCGGGTGCGGCGGCGCTGGCCGGGGCGGTCCTCCTCAGCCTCGTCCTGGGCAGCAGACCCACCACGCCCCTGGAGGTGTGGCGGGTCCTGACCGGCGACACCGGCGGCTTCACCGCCACAGTGGTGGAGAGCCGCTACCCCCGCACCGTCCTGGGCATCGTCGCCGGGGCGGCCCTGGCGCTGTCCGGCACCCTCATGCAGGGCGTGACCCGCAACCCCCTCGCCGATCCCGGGCTCCTGGGCGTCAACGCCGGCGCCGCCGCCGCGGTGGTGACCGCCACCGCCGTGCTCGGCCCCACCTCGGTCTCGGCGACCGTGTGGTGGGCGCTGCCCGGCGCGGTCCTGGCCGGACTGGCCGCCCACGCCGTGGGCAGCCGGGGCGGCGACGGCGGCATGGTCCGGCTGGTCCTGGCCGGAGCGGTGGTCTCCGCCGTGCTCACGGCCTACGTCCAGGCCCTCGGGCTGACCTTCCCCGAGGTCTTCGACGGCTACCGCCACTGGGTGGTCGGCTCGCTCGGCGGCCGCGACTTCGACGTGGTGGTCTCCGTCCTGCCGGTCGTGGTCGTGGGAGCAGCCCTGGGCCTGGCCGTCTCCGGCGGGCTCAACGCCCTGGCCCTGGGCGAGGAGGCGGCCGTGGCCACCGGTGCCAATCCCGCGTGGGTGCGTTCGGGCGGACTCATCGCCGCCACCGTGCTGGCCGCCGCCGCCACGGCCGCCGCCGGCCCCATCGCCTTCGTCGGCCTGGCCGTCCCGCACGTGGTGCGCGCCCTGGTGGGCGTGGACTTCCGCGTCCAGGTGCCCTTCGCGCTCCTGGCCGGCCCGACCCTGCTCCTGGCGGCCGACGTCGTGGCGCGCACGATCGTGCGCCCCACCGAGCTCATGGTCGGGGTCGTCACCGCCTTCGTGGGCGCCCCCGTCCTGTTGTACGCCGTCCGCCGCATGCGGGAGACCACATGAGACCGGCCCTGTCCACCCGCCGCGCGTCGGCGGCCGAAGCGGGCACCGCCCCGGAGCGCGCGGGCTCCGGGCAGCGCGTGCTGCGGCTGGGCCGCACGGTGGCGCTGCCCGTCCATCCGCGCTCCCTGCTGGTCACCGCGGTCCTGCTCGTGCTCCTGGTCGCCGCGGCGGCCGCCACGCTGAGCCTGGGCCGCCTGGGCATCCCGCTGACCCGGCTGCCCGTCGTGGCCGCGGGGGCCGGCGAGGCCACCGAGACCTTCGTCCTGGACCGGCTGCGCGGTCCACGCCTGACCGTGGCCGCCGGGACCGGCGCGGCCCTCGGCCTGGCCGGGGCGCTCTTCCAGTCCGTCACCCGCAACCCGCTGGGCAGTCCCGACGTGATCGGCCTGGGCGCCGGTGCCGGGGCGGGCGCGGCCGTCGCCGCGCTGGCGCTGCCCGGCATCGTGCCCGTACCCCTGGGCGCTCTGGGCGGGGCGGCTCTGGCGATGGTCATCGTGGCCACCGCCACCGGTACGGGACTGCGCCACCCCGGACGACTGATCGTCGCCGGGATCGGCGTCGCGGCGATGGCGCACGCGGTCAGTGAGTACGTGGTCGCGGTGATGGCACGTGACCAGGCCAGCGTCCTGCACGCCTACCTGTACGGGAGCCTGGGGGCCCGCTCGTGGGAGCACACCGCGGTCGTCTGGGGCGTGTTGGCCCTGGCGGTGCCGCTGGTCGTGGTGATCGCCGGCGCGGTCGCGGTGAACGAGATGGGCGACGAGCTCGCCGACGCCCTGGGCGGTCGCGCCAGGTCCACCCGCACGGTCGCGATCAGCCTGTCGGTGGTGCTCACGGCCGCTGCGGTCAGTGTCGCCGGACCGATCGCGTTCGTCGCCCTGACCGCGCCGCAGATCGCCCGCAGGACGACCGGCGCGCCCGGACCCAACCTGGCGGTGGCGGCCGTGGTCGGTGCCCTGCTGCTGGTCCTGGCCGACCTGGCCGTCCAGCAGTCACCGATCGGGGACGGGCTGCCGGTGGGTCTGTTCACCATGGCCCTCGGCGGCGTCTACCTCGGCTACCTGCTGATCAGGGAATGGCGAAGGGGAAACCTGTGACCGCGGCGGTGCCGTCATGACCGCACACCCAGAAGGAAGGTACGACACGTGAGAGTCCTCGGAGGAAGCCTGTGAGTGAGGGACCGGTCCTGGCCGCGGAGGGCCTCACACTCGGGTACGGAGGCGAGCCGGTCGTGCGCGACCTGGACCTGGCGGTGGCCGACGGCGAGTTCACGGTCATCGTCGGCCCCAACGGCTGCGGCAAGTCCACCCTGCTCAAGGCGCTCGGGCGGGTCACGGCGCCGACGGCGGGCCGGGTGCTGCTGCACGGCGCCGACATCCGCGCCCAACGCGCGAAGGCGGTCGCGCGCGGGCTCGCGCTGCTGCCGCAGAGCCCGATCGCCCCCGAGGGCATCACGGTGCGCGCGCTGGCGGCCCGCGGCCGCTTCCCGCACCGCACCCTGCTGCGGCAGTGGAGCCCCGAGGACGAGGAGGCGATCAGCCGGGCCCTGGAGCTCACCGGGCTGGCCGCGCTGGCGGACGTGCAGGTGGGCGCGCTCTCGGGCGGGCAGCGCCAGCGGGCGTGGGTGGCGATGGTCCTGGCCCAGGACACCGGTGTCCTGCTGCTCGACGAGCCCACCACCTTCCTGGACATCGCCCACCAGTACGACCTGCTGGAGCTCTTCGGCGCCCTGCACCGGGGCGGGCGGACCGTCGTCGCGGTCCTGCACGACCTGGCGCAGGCCGCCCGGTTCGCGACCCGGCTGGTGATGATGAGCGGCGGCCGCGTGGTCGCCGACGGTCCGCCCGGCACCGTGGTCACGGCGGAGCTGGTGGAGGAGGTGTTCGGGCTGCCCTGTGACGTCGTGCCCGACCCGCGCACGAGGACGCCGCTGGTCATCCCGCACGAGCGGACCTGAGGCCCGCCGGTTCAGCCGCGTCGCGCCTTGTACTCCTCCCAGTGGGCGAGGAGCGTGTCATGGTAGTCGTCGAGCCAGGCCATGTAGTCGTGCATGTTGCGCAGCCGGGTGCGGGCGGACGCGCCCAGGTCCGGTAGGCGCTCCAGCGCCGACCGGGCCAGGTCGCGCTGGTCGCGCAGGTACCCGCGCTCGTTGCGCAGGAAGCCGCCCCACACGTCCTCGTCCATGGTGATCAGCCGGGAGCGGCGGTCGGGCGCCTCCACCAGGGTCACGAATCCCAGGTCCCGCAGTCGGCGCACGGACTCCGAGACCGAACCCCGGCTGACCCCCGCGCCCTCGGCGGCCTCCTCGGCGCTGACCGCCTCCCGGTCGGCGACCAGGAGGAAGCCCACGATGCGGCCCTCGGCCCGGGGGCGGCCCTGGGACTGCCAGAACTCGGAGAAGCGGCGGATGAAGTCGGCCCGGAACTCCTGATCCGACTGCGGGGTCTCCGGCTGCGAGGTCTCCGACATGCCCGTCACGATAGCGTTCGGCGGGCGCGGACCGGTACTTCACGCGGCGCGCAGCGACTCCAGCATGGGCGAGAGCGCCGCCGGACGTCCTCCGGGTCGGGTGGGGGCGGAGGACCCGGCCGGCGCCGTGTGCTCCGGTTCGGCGGTCACCAGATGCCGTGGAAGAAGGCGCGGATGTCGTTCGCGAGCAGCTCCGCCTCCTCCATCGCGGGGAAGTGGCCGCCCTCGGTGAACTCGCTCCAGTGGCCGATCGCCTTCCACGGGTCCATCGCGCGGCGCATGAGCGGGTGGGTGTCGAACACGGCCCATCCGGACGGCACGTCGGAGGCCATGACCAAGCCGATCCCGGAGTGCTCGGACTCGTAGTAGAACTGTGCGCTCGACGCGCCGCTACGGGTGAACCAGTACAGGCTGACGTTCGTGAGGAGCTGGTCGCGGTCGACTGACTCGTCCGGCGTCCGGTAGGCGCCGTCGGTCCCGGTCCTGAACTTCTCGGCGATCCACGCGAGCTGACCGACCGGCGAGTCGGCGAGCGCCGCGCCGATCGTGTCGGGACGGTGGTCCTGCATCAGGAGATACCCGCGCTCGGCCTCGTACTCGGCGCGCACGGCCTCGATCTGTGCGTTCTCGTCATCGGACAGACCGTCGGGGTAGGGGAACTTGTCGCCGAGCAACCCGAGCAAGCGGCGGTCGCTGCCGATGTGCGTGCCGATGACGCGCTCGGGGTGGATCGCGGCGAGGCGGCCGGTGGTGCCCGAACCGATGTCGGTGCCGTGGGCCGCGAACCTCTCATAGCCCAGACGCGTCATGATCTCGGCGTAGGCATCCGTCGTCCGCGCCAGCTCCCAGCCGGTCCCCGACAGCGGGGTCGAGAACCCGAAGCCGGGCAGCGACGGGACGACCACGTGGAACTCGTCGGTCAGCAGCGGGATGAGCCGCTGGTACTCGACGAACGAGCCCGGCCAGCCGTGGTTCAGCATCAGCGGGACGGTCTCCGGGTTCGTCGACCGCGCGTGGACGACGTGGAAGGTCTGGCCGTCGACGACCGTCGTGCACTGTTCGTACTCGTTGAGCTTCTCCTCCTGCGCACGCCAGTCGAAGCCGTCGCGCCAGTACTCGGCGAGCTCCTTCAGATACACCAGCGGGATGCCGCGGCTGAAGTCGGTGCGGTCGTCCCGGCCCGGCACGGGGGTCGGCCAGCGCGTGTGCGCCAGCCGGTCGCGCAGGTCGTCGATGTCGGTCTGCGGGATGTCGACGCGGAAGGGTGTGAGTGCCTTGTTCTCGTTCATGGCACCGACGTTTCCAGGCAATGCGGCAGGTTGGCTTCCGCAATCGCTGACATGATGGAGAACATGTTGGAGACCTCGGCCCGCCTGCTCGAACTGCTGTCATTGCTCCAGCTCAAGCGCGACTGGACGAGTTCCGAGCTCGCCGGCCGGCTCGGCGTGAGCACCAGGACCGTGCGCGCCGACATCGGCAGGCTGCGGTCGCTCGGCTATCCCGTGGACGCGCGCCCCGGCGTCGCGGGCGGGTACCGGCTGGCCGCCGGGACGGCCATGCCCCCACTGCTGCTCGACGACGACGAGGCCGTCGCCGTGGCGGTCGGACTGGGTGCGGTCGCCACCCGGAGGCTCGGCGTCGAGGAGACATCGCTCACCGCGCTCGCGAAGTTGGAGCAGGTGCTGCCCTCGCGCCTGCGGCGGCGCGTCGAGGCGGTACGCGAGGCGACGAGCGTCGTTCCAGGGGCCGAACCGCCGCTCGATCTCTCGGTGCTCGGCGCGGTCGCCGCCGCGATCCGCGGCCACGAACGGCTCCGGTTCGGATACACGAAGCCCGGAGGCGGCGAAGGGGCCCGCCACACCGAACCGCAACGGCTGGTGGGCTGGGGGCCGCTCTGGTACCTGCTCGCGTGGGATCTCGACCGTGATGACTGGCGGGTCTTCCGTGTCGACCGCATGGTCCCGCACCCGGCGACGGGTGTGCGGTTCCGGCCGCGCGTGGTCCCGGGGGGCGATGCCGTCGAGTACGTCGTCGCACGCGTCAGCAAGGGGGCCTGGACGTACCGCGCCCGCGTCCTCGTCCGTGCTCCCGCCGCCAAGGTCGCCGCGAAGATCCCCATCCCGGTCGATATCGAGGTGGTCGACGAGTCCACGTGCCGTGTCGAGCTGGGTTCCGACGCCCCGGACCGGCTCGCGCTGTGGTTGACACAGCTCGACGTCGACGTCGAGGTGATCGACGGAGACGAGCTCGCGGCGGCGTTCGACCGCCTCGCGACGAGGCTGCGCCGCGCGGCGGGCGGCGCGTCCACGACGTGAGTCCCGACCGCCCGTGCTCCGCGGGTTCGGGGCGTTCGGCCTCTTACGCGACAGGCCCGGGCACCCGTCACCGGTACCCATCGCCGAGAAGCACTGACAGGAAGGAGCACCCGTGTCGATGACACTGGACGAGGCCACCGCGCTGGCCGAGCGTGCGCACGAGGGGCAGAGGGACAAAGCGGGCCGCCCCTACGTCGAACACGTCCTGGCCGTGCGCGACCGGTTGGCCGGACACGGCGAGCTCGCCCAGATGGCCGGGGTCCTGCACGACGTCCTGGAGGACACTCCGCTCACGGCCGAGGACCTGCGGGTGCGCGGCTGCCCTGCCGCGGTGGTCATCGCGGTGGAGGCGGTCACCCGCCGCTCGGGGGAGTCCTACGACGACCTGGTCCGCCGGGCCGCCGCCGACCCCCTGGGCCGGCTCGTCAAGCTCGCCGACAACGCGCACAACGCCGAGGAGGAACGCTTGGCGGTCCTGCCCCACTACCAGGCCGCGCGGCTGCGGGCCAAGTACGCCCGTGCACGCGCGACCCTGCTGGCAGCCGGCGGCCGGAGTTCGGACATCCTTCCGCCCCCATGACCCGGGGGAGGGATTGTGTTGGCCCCTCGGAGGGGAGGCGACTCCATGTCACTGCACCGAAACGAGGAGTTCTATGATCGCCAAGCTGTCCAACGCCGGAGTCACCTCCGAGATGGCCTACGCCGCGGGGGTCGCTTCCATCGGGCTCAGTGCCGTGGCCTGGCTAGTCTCCAAGAAGAAGGAGGACGCGGGCACCGACCGCGCCGACAGGTGGGGGCTGTTCATCGGGGAGTGGGCGCCCACGTTCTTCGCCCTGGGGGTGGCGCTCCGGCTGGAGGAGAACGCCAAGTAGCAGCGCCGCCGCGGGCCCCGCCGCCGCACACGCGGAGAGGGCGGGGCCCGCCCGTGTGCGGCAGGACCCGAGTCGAGGCCGCGTAGTCCCGGGGGTGAGGGGCTCGAGGCGAAGGACTTCCCGCGCCCTCGGGTACCAGCCGGTCGGTATGCTGTCCCGGTGACGAAGCCCACCAGGGGGCGCGACGGGGTACGAAGTGAGGGCGGCATGGCGCGAGGACAGAGAACGGCGGGCAACGGGGGCGACGGGGGATCGGTTCCCGAACGCCTGCTCGGAGCGGCCACCCGGCTGTTCGCCGAGCGCGGCTTCGAGAGCACGTCGGTCCAGGAGATCGTGGTCGCGGCCGGGGTGACCAAGGGTGCGATGTACCACTACTTCGGCTCCAAGGACGACCTGCTCTACGAGGTCTACGCCCGGGTCCTGCGCATGCAGACCGAACACCTGCTGCAGATCGCCGGCCGCGACGAGCCCGTCGCCGATCGCGTGCGGGCCGCGGCCGCCGACGTCATCGTCACCAGCCTCGCCAACCTGGACGACACCGTCATCTTCTTCCGCTCCATGCACCAGTTGGGCGAGGCCAAGCAGAAGACGGTGCGCGCCGAGCGGCGCCGGTACCACGAGCACTTCCGCGACCTCGTCCAGCAGGGCCAGAGCGAGGGCGTCTTCCGTGACGACGTGCCCGCCGACCTGGTCGTGGACTACTTCTTCGGGTCGGTGCACCACCTGGGCACCTGGTACCGCAAGGACGGCCCGCTCTCGGGGGAGGACGTCGCCCGCCACTTCTCCGACCTGCTCATGACGAGCCTGCGCCCCCGAGCCTGACACGGGAGGAGGCCGGGGTGGCGCCCCCGGCCTCCTCCCGTGCGTCCGGGTCAGGCGTACTTGCGCAGCTCGGCGCGGGCCAGCGAGCGCAGGTGCACCTCGTCGGGCCCGTCCGCCAGCCGCAGCGTCCGCACGGCCGCGCTCCAGGCGGCCAGCGGCACGTCCTGGCTCACCCCGGCCGCCCCGTGCGCCTGGATCGCCTTGTCCAGGATCCACTCCACGGTCCGCGGGGTGGCGATCTTGATCGCCTGGATCTCGGTGTGCGCCCCCTTGTTGCCCACCGTGTCCATCAGATAGGCCGTCTTGAGGACCAGCAGGCGCACCTGCTCGATGCGCACGCGCGCCTCGGCGATCCACTCGCGGACCACGCCCTGGTCGGCCAGCGGACGGCCGAAGGCCACCCGGTCCAGGACCCTGCGGCACGTGAGCTCCAGGGCCCGCTCGGCCATCCCGATCGCGCGCATGCAGTGGTGGATGCGCCCCGGCCCCAGCCGCGCCTGGGCGATCGCGAAGCCCTCGCCCTCGCCGCCGATGAGGTTCTCCGCCGGCACCCGCACGTCCTCGAACACGACCTCGGCGTGCCCGCCGTGGTCGCCGTCGTCGTAGCCGTACACGGTCATGCCGCGCTCGACCCGCACACCGGGGGTGTCGCGCGGGACCAGCACCATGCTCTGCTGCCGGTGGCGTTCGGCGTCCGGGTCGGTCTTGCCCATGACGATGAGGATCTCGCACGCGGGGTTGAGCGCGCCGGTGATGAACCACTTGCTCCCGTTGACGACGTAGGAGTCGCCGTCGCGGGTGATGGTGGTGCCGATGTTGGTGGCGTCGGAGGAGGCCACCGCCGGCTCGGTCATCGCGAACGCCGAGCGGATGCTCGCGTCCAGCAGCGGGTCCAGCCAGCGCTTCTTCTGCTCGGGGGTGCCGAACATCGTCAGCACCTCCATGTTCCCGGTGTCGGGCGCGGCGCAGTTGAGCGCGATCGGGCCCAGGCGCGGGCTGCGCCCGGTGATCTCGGCCAGGGGGGCGTAGCGGAGGTTGGGGATGCCCCCGTGCTCGGGGTGGCCGGCCAGGAACAGGTTCCACAGGCCCAGCTCGCGCGCCTTGGCCTGCAGTTCGAAGACGATCGGCGCCGTGGCCCAGGGGTCGGCGAGTTCGGCCCGCTGCTCCTCCAGGACCGGTTCGGCCGGGTAGACGTGGTCGTCCATGAAACCGAGGAGCTTCTCGCGCAGCTCCTCGGTCTCCTTGTCGAAGGCGAAGTCCATCAGTCCTCCTTGAGAGTGGCGTGGGCGCGTCGGACCAAGGGGGCGACCATGTCGCCGATGCGGTCGAAACCGGCCCCGACCGTCAGCCCCTTGCTGTGGCGCAGGTGGATGCCCTCGGCGATCACGGCCAGCTTGAAGCAGCCGAAGGCCACGTACCAGCCGAGCCGGGACACGTCGCGCCGCGTCGCGGCGGCGTAGAGGTCCACCAGTTCGGCGGAGGTGGGGAAACCCTCCGCCGATGTGGCGGGCGCCGAGGCCCCGCCGACGTTCGTGGGCTGGTCGCGGTAGACCAGCATCAGGCCGAGGTCGACCAGGGGGTCGCCCAGCGTGGCCATCTCCCAGTCCAGGACCGCGCTCAGCTTCCCGTCCGGGGTCACCAGCACGTTGTCCAGCCGGTAGTCGCCGTGCACGATGCCGGGGGCCGACTGCTCCGGCACCGTGGCCGCGAGCCGCTCGTGCAGGTCGTCGATCCCCGGGATGTCACGGCTGCGCGAGGCATCCAACTGCTTGCCCCACCGCCGCACCTGGCGTTCGAGGAAGCCCGCGGGGCGGCCGAAGTCGCCCAGTCCGACCTCCTCCGGCACCACTGCGTGCAGGGCGCCCAGGGTGGAGACCAGCTCCTCGGCCACCGACCGGACGCCGGCGGGGCCCATCGGCGCGATCTCCGCGCTCGTGCGGAAGGGGGTGCCCGCCACGTGCTCCATCACGTAGAAGGGCGCGCCGAGCACCTCGGTGTCCTCGCACAGGGTGTAGGTCCGCGGCACGGGGACGGCGGTGTCGCGCAGCGCGGTCATCACGCGGTACTCGCGCGGCATGTCGTGCGCGGTCGCCAGGACGTGGCCCAGCGGCGGGCGGCGCACCACCCACCGCCCGGTCCCGTCGGTGACGGTGTAGGTGAGGTTGGACTTGCCGCCCGCCATCACCTCGCCCGTCAGCGGCCCCGACACCAGGCCCGGGACGGCCCGTTCCAGGTGGGCGCGCAGCCGTTCCAGGTCCAGGCCGGGCAGGTCCTCGCTCATTCGTTGCCCTCCTCGGCGAACACCTTGGACCGCAGGTGCCGCATGCCCGACAGCCAGCGGTCGGTGTCGGTGGCCCGGGCCGTGTAGTAGTCGGCGACCTCGGGGTGCGGCAGGATGAGGAAGCGCCCGTCGGCCAGGCCCGCCATGACCGCGTCCGCGACCTCCTCGGGGGTGATGGCGGTCGCGTCCATCATCGCCTTGCCCACCTCGCCGGAGGCGTCCAGCATGTTCGTGCGCACGCCCAGCGGGCAGACGCACTGCACCGTGATCCCGCGGTCGCCGTAGGTGGCCGAGAGCCACTCGCCGAAGGCCAGGGCGGCGTGCTTGGTCACCGAGTAGGGCGCGCTGGCGAGCATGGTGAGCAGGCCCGCGGCCGAGACGGTCGAGACGAACCGCCCGTGACCGCGCTCCAGCCAGCCGGGCACCAGCGCCCGTGCGGCTCGCACGTGGCCCATGACGTTGACCTGCCATGACAGGTCCCAGTCGCTCTCGGGGGCGTCCTGGAAGCCGCCGGTGCCGACGCCGGCGTTGGCGACGTACAGGTCGATCGCGCCCAGATGGGCGCCGGCCTCGGCGATCAGCGCGGTGACGCCGTCCTCGCTCGCGGCGTCGCCGGGGACGGCGATCCCGCCGATCTCGGCGGCCACGGCCTCGGCCGCGCCCGCGTCCAGGTCGTTGACGACGACGCGGGCGCCCTCGCCGGCCAGCCGACGGGCGAGGGCGGCGCCGATGCCGTTGCCGGCCCCGGTGACGACGGCTCCGGTGTTGTTCAGGTCCATGTCACACGCCTCCGGTGAGAGTGGTCCCGCCGTCCAGGACGAGGGTGCGGCCGGTGACCCAGGCGGCGTCCTCGGAGAGCAGGAAGGCGACGGCGCCGGCGACGTCCTCGGGGACGCCTAGGCGGCCCATGGGGTAGCCGGCCGCGACCTGCTCCTCGCGGCCCTCGTAGAGCGCGGAGGCGAACTTGGTCTTGACCACGGCCGGGGCGACGCCGTTGACGCGCACGTCGGGTGCGAGCTCGAGGGCGAGCTCCGTGGTGATGTGGCTCAGCATCGCCTTGGTGGCGCCGTAGAAGCCGATGCCGGGGGCCGGCTTGGTCCCGGCGACCGACGACACGTTGACGATGGCGCCGCCGTGCTCGGCCATCCAGGCCTTGTGCGCCCGCTGGACCCATCCGATCGCGGACAGCGCGTTGACTTCGACCATCTTGCGGGCGGCGGACAGATCGAGGTCGACCATGCGCCCGTAGACGGGGTTGATGCCCGTGTTGTTCACCAGCAGGTCGACGCTGCCGAAGGCCTCCAGGGTCGCGGCGATCGCCTCGTCCTGGTGCTCGGGCTGGTCGGCGCCGCCCGCCACGCCGATCGCGTGCTCGGGCCCGCCGAGGGCCGCCACGGCCTCCGCCAGGGGCTCGGGCTTGCGTGCGGTGATGCAGACGCGGGCGCCCTCGTCGACGAGTCGCCGGGCGATGGCCAGGCCGATGCCCCGGCTCGCTCCGGTGACGATGGCGGTGCGGCCGCCGAACCGGGAAGTCATACGTTCTCCTTAGACCGACTGGTCGGTATGCAAGGGAGACTCTATGTCTCGGCGGGTGCGCGCCGCAAGGGGTGGGCCATGGGTAGGGAGGGTGGTGGCGGTGGCGTCCGGTCGGGGGTGGTGCCCCGGCTCCGCGCGCAGTGCCCTGCCGGGAGGTGGCGTGTGACGGGTAGGGATGGTGGTGCGGGCCGACCGGCCGCGACCGGGACCGAGAACGGGGGAACCTATGGCCAACGACGTCGTCGACGCACGCGACCGGCGCCGGTACGAGATCACGGCGGACGGGGAGGTGGCCGGTTTCGCCGAGTACATCGTCACCGACGCGCTGGTCACGTTCACCCACACCGAGATCGATCCGGCCTTCGAGGGCCGGGGGCTGGGCGGCACCCTGGTACGCGCGGCCCTGGACGACGTCCGCTCGCGCGGACTGAAGGTGCTGCCGCTGTGCCCCTTCGTCAAGGGCTGGATCCAGAGGCACAGCGACTACGCCGACCTCGTGTACGGGGCGGCGGACCAGTAGGAGGGAGCCGCAATGAGCGACTACGGGCGCGAGGTGGCGTTCGGGGTGTTCCCGTCCCCGAACGCCGACGCCGAGTCCCTGCGCGAGCTGTGGGGCGTGATCGCCGCCGCCGAGCACGGCGGACTGGAGTTCGCCGGAATCCAGGACCATCCCTACCAGCGCCGGCATCTGGACACGTGGAGCCTCATGGCCACCGTGCTGGCGCGCACGGAGCGGCTGCGGGTCTTCCCCGACGTGGCCAACCTGCCGCTGCGCTCGCCCGCGGTCATCGCCAAGTCCGCGGCCAGCCTGGACGTGCTCTCGGGAGGCCGCTTCGAGCTGGGCCTCGGCGCCGGGGCGTTCTGGGAGGCGGTGGTGGCCATGGGGGGCGACGAGCGCAGCCCGAAGGAGGCCGCCGACGCCCTGATCGAGGCGGTCGAGGTCGTCCGCCTCCTGTGGTCGGACGCGCGCTCGGTGCGCTACGAGGGCCGCCACTACCGGCTGGCCGGTGTCAAGCCGGGACCCCTGCCGGTGCACGACATGGGCGTCTGGCTGGGCGTGCTCGGACCACGGCTGCTCGGCGCGTTGGGGAGGATGGCCGACGGGTGGCTGCCCTCCAGCGGCTACGCCGCCCCGGACCGGCTGCCCGGCATGCAGGCGCGCATCGACGAGGGAGCGGCCCAGGTCGGCCGCGACCCCGCGGAGATCCGGCGCGCCTACAACGTGTGGGGCACCATCACCGGAGGGGCCTCCCGGGGGTTCCTGGCGGGTCCCGCCGAGCAGTGGGTGGAGCAGCTCACCGAACTGGTGCTGGTCCATGGCATGGACACCTTCGTCTTCGGGCCCGCCGAGGATCCCGTCCGGCAGGTGGAGCTCTTCGCGGCCGAGGTCGCTCCCGCCGTGCGTGCGGCGGTGGCGGCCGAGCGGTCCTGACGGGCGGCCCGGCCGCCACCGGCGCCGGAGGTCGAGGACGCGGGAGCGCCGGCCTGCGCCCGCCCTACGCCGAGGGGTCGAGCGTGAGCTTGCCGATGGTGCCGCGGGCGCGCAGGGCCTCGTGCGCCCGGTGCGCCTCGGACAGCGGGTAGCACTCGCCGAGCACGGGGCGCAGCCGCCCGTCGCTCACCATCGCCAGCAGCTCGCCCATCGCCTGGTCGACCACTTCGCCGGGCAGCAGCCAGGCGTGCGGGAGCCACATGCCCCCCACGGTCGTGGAGAAGCGCATGAGGTTGGGCAGCTGGACGGGCTTGGGAGCCTCGCGCGAGGCCATCCCGTAGAAGGCCAGCCGGCCGAACGGGGCCAGCGCGCGCACGCTCTCGTCGGTCACCCGGCCGCCGACCATGTCCAGGACGATGTCGACGCGCCGTCCCGCGTTGGCCTCGATGAGCGCGGCGGTCATGTCCGGGGCGGCGGAGTCGACGGCGGCGTCGGCGCCCAGGTCCAGCGCGTACTTGCGCTTGGCCTCGCTGCTGGCCACGGCGATGACCCGTCCGGCGCCGAAGGCCTTCGCGAGCTGGACGGCGAGCGTGCCCACACCGCCGGCCGCGGCGTGCACGACCACCGACTCGCCCGGGTCCATGCGGGCGGTGCGCCGGAGCAGGACCCACGCCGTGGCGCCCTGGACGATCAGCGCCAGCGCGGCCTCGTCGGAGACGTCGTCGGGGATGTCGAAGCACATGGCCGGATCGGCCACGGTCCGCTCGGCGTAGCCGCCCCCGGAGGTCAGGGCGACGACGCGGCGGCCGTCGGGGGCGCGGCCGGCGACCTCGGCGCCGGGCACCATGGGCAGGGACGAGGGGGCCAGGTAGCTGTTCTCCGCCTGGTGGGTGTCCGCGTAGTTGATGCCCGCGCGCGTGACGTCGACCAGGATCTGGCCGGGGCCCGGTTCGGGGTCGGGGAGTTCGGTGGGGACGAGGACCTCGGGTCCGCCGAACTCGGTGATCTGGATGGCGCGCATGGGGGAGCCCCTTCGTTGTTCGTCTGGTCATACCGACCGGGTGGTATGTTACCGGATGGTACGGCACGGAGGCCGGGGTCACCAGGGGTGGAAGCACAAGGTCCGGGCACCCCGGCGCGGGAGGTTCGCCTCCGGGTCTTGCGCAGGGTTACCTAACGTTGTTAGGTGGGTGCACGGATCTCCTGGGAGGAACTCGTGGACGCAGAACAGACCGTGACGACGACCGGCGGGAGCATTCGGGGGGTGGCCTCGTCTCGCTCGGACAGCGGAGCCGTCACCGCCTTCCGGGGCATCCCCTACGCCGCCGCGCCCTTCGGCCCCCACCGCTTCGCCGCGCCGGCCCCCGCACAGGCCTGGACGGGCGTGCGCGAGTGCGTGGACTTCGGGCCGCCCGCGCCCCAGGGCGACCAGATGGTCGGCGCCGCCGCGTGGAGCCCCGAGACCTCGCTGGACTGCCTGGTGCTCAACGTGTGGACCGCCGCCCGTGAGGGCGACCGCGCGCCCGTGCTCGTGTGGATCCACGGCGGCGCCTACATCGTGGGGGCCGCCTCCGAGGCCACCTACGACGGCACCCGGCTCGCCGAGAGCGGCCTGGTGGTGGTCAGTGTCAACTACCGCCTGGGTTTCGAGGGGTTCGGCCACGTGCCCGGACGGCCCGACAACCGGGGCCTGCTCGACCAGGCGGCCGCGCTGCGCTGGGTCCAGGACAACATCGCCGCCTTCGGGGGCGACCCCGGCAACGTGACCGTGGCCGGGGAATCGGCCGGGGCGGGATCGGTGGTGTGCCTGATGGCCTCCCCGGGTGCCGAGGGGCTCTTCCGCCGCGCCATCGCCCACAGCGTGCCCGGCGACCACCTGACCCCGGAGACCGCGCGCCGCGTGTCGGAGCGCGTCGCCGAGGCCGCGGGCGTCCCCCTGGACGCGGACGCGCTGGCGGCGCTGCCGCCCGAACGCCTGCTGGAGGCCACCGCCGCCGTCCTGGCCGGTCCCTCGCACGGGCCGGGCGTGAAGGTCAGACCGTTCACCTGCTACGCCCCGGTGGTCGGCGGCCCGGAGCTGCCCGAACCGCCGCTGGAGGCGGTGGCCAAGGGCCGTGTCCACGCCGTCGACGTGCTGCTCGGGCACAACGCCGACGAGTACCGGCTGTTCACCGAGCTCGGCCAGAGCGTGGAGATCGACGGCGACGCCGCGCTTGAGGCCACGGCCGCGCGGGTGGGCCTGCCGGAAGGCGCGTTGGCCCGGTACCGCCGGGTCCGGCCCGGCGCCGATCTCCGTGACCTCTACTGCGCCATCATGGGAGACGCGCTGTTCGCGCAGTACACGGTGGTCCTGGCCGAGGCGCACGCGGCGGCGGGCGGCCGGGCGCACTTCTTCCGGCTCGGGTTCCGCAGTCCGGCGATGGGCGGGCGCCTGGGCGCCTGCCACGGCCTGGACCTGCCGTTCGCGTTCGGGAACCTGGACACCGACTTCGGCCGGTTCCTGCTCGACGGCCCGCCCCGGCCCGAACACCGGGGGCTCTCGGACCGGATGGTCGCCGCCTGGCGGGACTTCGCCGCCTCGGGCGACCCGGGCTGGCCCGCGGTCACACCCGAGGCCACCGCCGTCAAGGTCTGGGACACCGTGGACGAACTGCACGCCACCGACGAGTCCCCGCTGCGGGACCTGTGGGCGAAGGTGCCCTTCTCACCTCGGTGACCGGTCGCCGTGACGGCCCCGGGCGGCGCGGTCCGGGGCGGGTCACCGCGCGGTAAAACCTGCGGAAGTCCCCGCGGGAGTGAGGTGCGGGCCGACTCACCGGGCACCGTCTGAGGTAGGGGCCGGTTCGGTCGGTGCCCGATGGCCGACGCGGAGTCCGGGCACGGCCACCGACGACGGTCCTCGTCGGAGGTGCGCGATGACCGTGAACGTGTTCGTCCTGGGACTGGACGAACAGAATCGCCGAGTGCTGGAGGACCTGCCCGGAGCCGACCGCCACCGCATCCTCCCGCTGCTCCGCTGGGAGGAGATCGGCCAGGCCCACGAGGTGGACATGCCCGCCCTGCTCGCGCTGGCGGAGCGGCGCCTGGACACCTTCGAGGGGACCGTCGACGCCGTCATCGGCTACTGGGACTTCCCGGTGAGCTCACTGGTCCCGCTGCTGTGCGAGCCCCGCGGCCTGCCCTGTACGCCCCTGGAATCGGTCGTGCGGTGCGAGCACAAGTACTGGAGCCGCCTCGAACAGCGCGCGGTCGTCCCCGAGGCCGTGCCCCGGTTCGGTGAGGTCGATCTGGATGACGACGTCAAACCGGAGGGCCTGTCCTACCCGCTGTGGGTGAAGCCGGTGAAGTCCTTCTCCTCCGAGCTGGCCTTCCGCGTCACCGACGACGACGGCTTCCGCGAGGCGATGGAGGAGATCCGGGCGGGCGCCGGCCGGATCGGCGATGCCTTCCAGTGGGTGATGGAGCGCGTCACCCTGCCGCCGGAGGTCGAGAAGGCGGGCGGCACCGCCGGTCTGGCGGAGGAGGAGGCCGTCGGCGAGCAGCTCACCGTGGAGGGCTACGTCCGCGACGGGGTCCCCCGGGTGTACGGGATCATCGACTCCCCGCACTACCCGGGCACGTCGAGCTTCCTGCGCTACGAATACCCCTCACGCGTGCCGGAGGAGGCCCAGGAGCGGCTGACCGACCTGACCGAGCGCGTCATCTCCCGGATGGGGCTCAACGACACGACCTTCAACGTCGAGTACTTCCACGAGCCGGACAGCGGCGCCATCACCCTGGTGGAGATCAATCCGCGGCACTCCCAGTCGCACGCGCGGATGCTCGAACTCGTGCGGGGGGTGTCCAACCACGAGATCTGCCTGCGCCTCGCCCTGGGGCAGGAACCACCTCTGGATCGCGACGGGCGGTACGCGGTGGCCGCCAAGTGGTTCGTGCGCCGATTCGGCGACGGGTTCGTGGCGCGTGCGCCCACTCCGGAGGACGTGGCCCGCGCCTGCGGACGGGTGCCCGACGCGTGGGCGGAGGTGGTGGCGCACGAGGGGGAGTGGCTCTCCGACCTGCCCATCCAGGACAGCTACAGCTACGAGCTGGCCCACGTGATCGTGGGCGCCCGGGACACCGACGAGTGCGAGCGCAGGTACCGGGAGTGCGCGGGGGAGCTGCCCTTCACGATCCTGGACACCGACGACCGGTCGCGAGAGTGAGGAGGGACCGGACGCGATGCGAACCGTCAGCGACCTGCCCAACGAGGTCCGTGAGGACGAGTACGTCCAGGTCCCGGTCAGCGACGGGGTCCGGCTCGCCGCGCGGATCTGGCGGCCCGTGGACAGCGGGGACCGGCCCGTGCCCGCCGTCCTGGAGTTCATTCCCTACCGCAGGCGGGACCTGACCGCCCAGCGCGACTCGATTCACCACCCCTACATGGCCGGGCACGGGTACGCGTGCGCGCGCGTGGACCTGCGGGGCAGCGGCGACTCCGAAGGGGTGCTCACCGACGAGTACCTGGAGCGCGAGCTGCTGGACGCCGAGGAGGTGCTGGCCTGGCTGGCGGACCGGCCCTGGTGCGACGGGCGCACCGGGATGATGGGGATCTCCTGGGGCGGGTTCAACGCCCTGCAGGTGGCCGCGCGGCGGCCCGCGAGCCTGCGCGCCATCGTCACGGCCTGCTCGACGGACGACCGCTACAGCGACGACGTCCACTACATGGGCGGATGCCTGCTCGGGGACAACCTGTCCTGGGCCTCGACGATGTTCGCCTACAACTCGTGCCCGCCCGACCCCGAGCTCGTCGGCGACACATGGCGCGAGATGTGGCACGAGCGGTTGGAGAACAGCGGTCTGTGGCTCGACACCTGGCTGCGCCACCAGTACCGGGACGAGTACTGGAAGCACGGGTCGGTCGCTGAGGACCTGGACGCGATCGAGGTGCCGGTGATGGCGGTCAGCGGCTGGGCCGACGGCTACTCCAACAGTGTCTTCCGCCTCCTGGCCGGTCTGCGCTCGCCGTGCCTGGGGCTGCTGGGGCCGTGGTCGCACAAGTACCCCCACCTGGGGCAGCCCGGGCCCGCCATCGGCTTCCTGCAGGAGGTCGTGCGCTGGTGGGACCGCTGGCTCAAGGGAGTGGACAACGACGTGATGGACGCGCCGGCGCTGCGGGCGTGGATGCAGGAGAGCGTGCCGCCGTCCACGGCCTACGAGGAACGGCCGGGGCGCTGGGTCGGTGAGCCGCGGTGGCCCTCGCCGAACGTCGTCGTCGACTCCCGCGCGATGGGGGCCGGACGCGTACTGGGGGAGGGGGAGGCCCCGGACCCGGAGGCGGTCTCGACGCTGTCGTCCCCGCTGTCGACGGGGCAGCACGCGGGCAAGTGGTGTTCGTACAACGCGCCGCCCGACCTGCCCTACGACCAGCGTGAGGACGACGGCGGGTCGATGGTGTTCGACAGCCGGCCGCTGACCGAGCGGGTGGAGATCCTGGGTTCGGTGGTGGTCGAGCTGGACCTGGCGGTGGACCGCCCGGACGCGATGGTCGCGGTGCGCCTGTGCGACGTGACACCCAAGGGGGAGACCACGCGGGTCACCTACGGGCTGCTCAACCTGACGCACGCGGGTGGTCACGAGGTACCGGAGCGGCTGGAGCCGGGGCGCCGGTACCGGGTCTCGGTACCACTGAACGGTGTGGCGCAGGCGTTCCCGCCCGGGCACCGGATCCGGGTCGCGGTGTCGACCTCGTACTGGCCGCTGGCCTGGCCGCCGCCCGAACCGGTGACACTGTCGGTGTTCCCGGGGGAGCACACCCGCGTCCTGCTGCCGGTGCGCCCGGCCGGGGCCGGCGGCGGGCCCGTGGCGCCCTTCGGCGAGCCGGAGGGCACGGCCCCGGTTCCGACCAGCGTGGTGGAGCTGGGGGAGCAGCGGTGGGACCTGTCCCATGACCTGGTCCACTATCGGAAGTCGCTGAACGTGGTCAAGGACCTGGGGACGGTGTCCTTCGACGACATCGACCTGCGCGTGCGGCGGCGGGCGGAAGAGCGCTACAGCTGGGTCGGCAACGACTACGACACGGTCCGGGGGGAGACGGTGTGGACGATGGGCTTCGCCCGGGGGGACTGGTCGGTGCGGACCACGACCCGTACGGTGCTGACGTCGACCAGGACCGACTTCCACCTGCACGCCACGCTGGACGCCTATGAGGGGACGCGCCGGGTGGCCACGCGGATCTTCACGTCGGTGATCCCGCGCGACCGGGTGTGAGCCGCGCGGTGCGCCCGCGTGAGCAGCCGGGGCTCGGCCCGGCGGCCGGGACGCGGTGGTCCCGGCCGCCGGCGCGGCCTAACGGCCCAGACCCGCGCGGCGCAGTGCGTCGGCCATCGCTCCCGAGGGCGCGGCGTCGCGGCCCCCGGTCTGGCCGCCGCGTCCGCCGCCACGGCCGCCGCGGTTGTTCCCCTGGCCCTGACCGCCCTTGCCCTTGCCCTGAGGGCGGCCCCTGCCGCCACCGCCGCCACCGCCGCGCCGCTCCTCGCCGGAGGGGGCCTCGTCGTCCAGCCGCATGGTCAGTGAGATGCGCTTGCGCGCGGTGTCGACCTCCCGCACCTTGACCTTGACGATGTCGCCGGACTTGACCACGTCGCGCGGGTCCTTGACGAAGTCGTGGGACAGCGCCGAGACGTGGACGAGCCCGTCCTGGTGCACCCCCACGTCCACGAACGCCCCGAAGGCGGCGACGTTGGTGACCACGCCCTCCAGGATCATGCCTGGCTCCAGGTCGTCCAGCTTCTCCACGCCCTCCTTGAAGGTGGCGGTGGTGAAGGCCGGGCGCGGGTCGCGGCCGGGCTTGTCCAGCTCGGCGAGGATGTCGGTGACCGTCGGCAGGCCGAAGGTGTCGTCGACGAAGTCCTGCGGGCGGATCGCGGACAGGGCCGCCTTGTCGCCGATCAGCGACGGCAGGTCGGTACCGACGCGCGCCAGGATCCGGCGGACGACCGGGTAGGCCTCGGGGTGGACCGCGGACGCGTCCAGGGGGTCGTCACCGCCGTTGACGCGCAGGAATCCCGCGCACTGCTCGAACGCCTTGGGGCCCAGACGCGGTACTGATCGCAGCGCCTCGCGGGTGCGGAAGGGCCCGTTGGCGTCGCGGTGCGCGACGATGTTGCGGGCCAGGGTGGAGGTCACGCCCGACACCCGGGTCAGCAGCGGCACGGACGCGGTGTTGACGTCCACGCCCACGCCGTTCACGCAGTCCTCGACCACCGCGTCCAGGGAGCGCGACAGCTTGGCCTCGGCGAGGTCGTGCTGGTACTGGCCCACGCCGATGGACTTGGGGTCGATCTTGACCAGTTCGGCGAGCGGGTCCTGCAGACGGCGGGCGATGGAGGCCGCGCCGCGCAGGGACACGTCCAGGTCGGGCAGTTCCTCGGAGGCGTAGGCGGAGGCGGAGTACACCGACGCGCCGGCCTCGGAGACCATCACCTTGGTGAGTCCGAGCTCGGGGTGGCGCTGGAGGAGGTCGGCGGCCAGGCGGTCGGTCTCGCGGGAGGCGGTGCCGTTGCCGATGGCGACGAGTTCGACCTCGTGGGCGGCGCACAGCTTGGCGAGCCGGTCCAGCGAGCCGTCCCAGTCCCGGCGCGGCGCGTGCGGGTAGATCGTGTCGGTGGACACGACCTTTCCGGTGCGGTCGGTGACGGCGACCTTCACCCCGGTGCGCAGCCCCGGGTCCAGGCCCAGGGTCGCGCGGCTGCCCGCGGGCGCGGCCAGGAGCAGGTCGCGCAGGTTGGCGGCGAAGACGTTGACGCCGTCGTCCTCCGCCTGCTGCCACAGGCGCATGCGCACGTCGATGTCCAGTCGCACGAGGATGCGGGTGCGCCAGGCCCAGCGCACGGTGTCCTGGAGCCAGCGGTCGGCGGGGCGGCCGCGGTCGACGATGTCGAAGTGCGCGGCGATGGCGTTCTCGTAGGAGCTGCGGGGCGTGGTGCCGTCGGGGTTGTCGGCGGGCGGCTCCTCGGGCTCCAGGTTGAGCGTGAGGACCTCCTCCTTCTCGCCCCGGTACATGGCCAGCACGCGGTGGGAGGGAAGCGCGGTGAGGGGCTCGGAGAAGGAGAAGTAGTCGGCGAACTTGGCGCCGGCCTCCTCCTTGCCCTCGCGGACGGTCGAGCCCAGGCGTCCCCTCTCCCAGAGGCGTTCGCGCAGGTGACCGGAGAGGTCGGCGTCCTCGGCGAAGCGCTCGACCAGGATGGAGCGGGCGCCCTCCAGCGCGGCCTTGGCGTCGGCCACGCCCTTGTCGTCGTCGACGTAGGCGGCGGCCGTCTCCTGCGGATCCAGGGACGGGTCGGTGAAGAGTGCCTCGGCCAGGGGCTCCAGGCCCGCCTCGCGCGCGATCTGGGCCTTGGTGCGCCGCTTGGGCTTGTAGGGGAGGTAGATGTCCTCCAGGCGGGCCTTGGAGTCGGCGGCGTTGATGCGCGCTTCCAGTTCGGCGTCCAGCTTGCCCTGGGAACTGATCGACTCCAGGATCGCGGTCCGCCGCTCGTTCAGTTCGCGCAGGTAGCGAAGGCGTTCCTCCAGCCGGCGCAACTGGGCGTCGTCGAGTGTCCCGGTCGCCTCCTTGCGGTACCGGGCGATGAAGGGCACGGTCGACCCGCCGTCGAGGAGGTCGACGGCGGCGCGGACCTGGTGCGCGCCCACACCGAGTTCCTCGGCGATGCGCTGGTCGATCGTGGGTGTCGCAGGGATCGTCACTGGTTAACGTCCACTCTCTGGATGTTCGGTGCGGGGACATTCTCGTGCCGGTCGGGGACAATGTCATCCCGGACGCCCTCGTGTCCCCGGTCCCGCGGAGTCGCAGGTCCGGCGGGACGACCCGGGCGCCCCGGTGTCCCCGTGTCCCAGGGTCCCGCACCGCGGGCGTGAACGCGTACCGGGCGCGCGGGTGGCCGGTTCGCGCGGTCGGAGCGCAGAGAACGGCGGCCGCGGGCGGTCCCGGCGGGGCGCGTCTTTGCGGTCGAGGGCCCGGGCGTGGCGAACGCCGTCACGGGGAGTGAGGGCGGGCCGGATGACGGGCCGCACGGCGCCCGGATGCAGCCTGTGGCGGCGAGGAACCCGAGGGCTTGCGTTCCGGGAGGAATCGCCACCTGTCCCACGGCGACGTTGTGGTGGTGTCGTTGCGCACGCGGACCGGAATGCTTCCCGCAGCTGTACCGCCTGGGTGTGGGTGTGTGGACAGCGGGGCGTGAGTCACGCGTCCCTGCCGCCCCGTAGGGGTGTCTGGAGGAGGGGCTCACCCGGCAGCCAGCAGGGTGAGCCCCTCCAAGCCAGGCAGCTCACGGCCGGGTCACAGTGAGGGGTTGTTGCCCTCGGCCAGGTCGGGTGCGTAGTACTCGTCCAGCGGGATGGGTCCGCGGTAACCCTGGCACATGCACTGGCGGTAGGTGGAGCCGGACTGCCCCGTCCAGCGACCGGGGATGACCACCTGGGTCTGGCACTTCTTGGTCTCCTTGTCGTGGAAGACCAAATGGTGTCCGCAGCCGCACAGGGGCTGGGGCGGCTGCTGCCCGTTGTTCAGGGCGCGGGCCTGCTCCTGGCGGCGCTGCCGTTCGAGGGACTCGCGTGCCTGACGCCTGGTCGCGAGGCGGCCGAAGGCGAATCCGCTGAGTGCGATGGCCGCGCCGAGCACCAATGACACCGGATCCATCGGGTGGCTCCCTTCCTAGTCCCCACACGTGCCCAGCCGAGGGCTCGTTCCATTGTCGCGCATGGGCCGGTGAACGGGAATCGGGTGCGGCCTCCGGTGTCGGGCGGCGTGTGTGACGGAACGTGTCCGCGAGAGATTTCCAAAGAACCATTTGCATCAGAAACTTTGCAAAGAGATCTTTGGAATACGGTGGCGGTAACCACACCACGCAGGGAGCCGAGATGGACCCGACCCCCGTACCCGCCAACGCCCACCGGGCCCCGACCACCCGCCTGGGCACCGACTTCCACCGGTTCTGGGCCGCCGGAACCCTGACCAACCTGGGCGACGGCATCCTGAGCACCGCGTTGCCGCTGATCGCCGCCACTCTCACCCACGACCCGCTGGCGGTCTCCGGCCTGGCGGTCGTCCGCTTCCTGCCGTGGCTGCTCTTCGCCCCGTTCGCCGGTGTGCTGATCGACCGGGTCGACCGGATGCGCGCGATGGCGGTGGCCAACGCCCTGGCCGCGGTCGTCGTCGCTGCTCTCACCATCACCGTGGCCACCTCGACGGCGACACTGGGAGTGATGTACGCGGCGCTGTTCGCGGTCACGTGCTGTGAGACGGTGACCGACCCCGCGAGCCGGATCGCCGTCACCCGGCTGGTGCCGGGTCGGCTGCTGGACCGGGCCAACAGCCGGCTGGAGGGCGGGCGCCTGGTCGCCCAGGACTGCGTGGCCCGCCCCCTGGGCGGCGCGCTCTTCGCCGTGGCGGCGGTGCTGCCGGTGGCGGGTACGGCGCTGTCCTACGCCCTGTGCGCAGTGCTCACGATCCTGATCGTGGTGTCTCGGCGTCGGTCCGGTCGGGTCGGCACCGGGCGGACCGAGCCGGTGCGCGGCGCCGCGGTGAGTGCCAGCCGACAGTTGCGCGAGGGCTTCGGCCACGTCTTCGGGAACCCGCTGATGCGTGCGCTCGCGCTCAACAACGCGGCGATGATGATCGGCCTGCAGATGGGCACGGCCGTTCTGGTCCTCCACGTGCGGCACGAGTGGGGGGTGGGCGCCGCCTATTTCGGGCTCTTCACGTCGTCGCTGGCCGTGGGCGGTGTCCTGGGCGCGGTGTGCGCGGCACCGCTCATCGCCCGGCTCGGTCGGCGAGCGGTCCTGCTGGGCGGCTACACGGTCGGCGGGCTGGGCCTGGCTCTGATGGCACTGCTGCCCGACGCCTACCTGGGTGCGGTGGTGTTGGCGGTCGTGGGGCTGTGCCTGGCGCTCACCAACATCGCGGGCTCGCTGCTGTTCCAGACCATGGTCCCCGACCATCTGCGGGGCCGCGCATCCGCCGCCTTCCGTGCGCTTGGTTGGGGCCTGGCCCCGGTCGGTGCGCTTGCCGGCGGTCTGCTCGGCCGGGTGGACCTGTCCCTGCCCTACCTCGTCGGCGGCCTGACCATGGTCGTGGCGGTGGTCGTCTTCCGCCGTGTCCTCACGGAGTTCGCGCGCCGGTCGGATGAGTCCGCCGCCAACCTGGCCGCCGATGCGGTCCCACGGTGACCGGCCCGGCACATGAAGGAAGGACGTGCGTGAGCGCGGTGCCGGGGGTCCGTACGCGCACACACCGGGCCCCATCGACAAGGACTACGGTTTGACCATGCAGCACGACCCGCGGGATACCGCCCCCGAGACCGAGCGGCCGCAGCCCATGGAGGTCGACGCGCTGGCCCTGCGCGGCCTGGCTCACCCACTGCGCGGCCGCCTCCTGGAAGAGCTCGGCCGCAACGGTCCCGCCACCGCGACGCTCCTGGGCCGGCGGCTGGGGGAGAGCAGCGGTTCGACCAGTTATCACCTGCGCCAACTCTCGCGTTACGGGTTCATCGACGAGGACCCCGGCCACACCGGCGGCCGGGAGCGCTGGTGGCGGTTGCGCCCCGGCGGCTGGTCGGTGGCCGGTACCGAGTTCCTGCGCGACCCGGAGACGCGTCAGGCCGCGGCGGCGGTCCTGCACCGCCACTTTCACGAGCGGAAGGAACGCTTCGACGTGTGGAACGCCTACGCTCAGGCCCGGCCCAACGCTCCCGCCGTCCGGCGGTGGGACCCGGCCGCGGGCGACTCCGTCGGCCATCTGCGGATGACACCACGGGAGGCCGAGGAGTTCCGCCTGGAGCTCATGGAGGTGATCCGGGCCATGTCGGACCAGTACACGGGGCGCACGCTTGAGACCCACCCCGGCACCGAGAGCGTGGAGCTGCAGACCGCCCTGTTCCCGAACCTGGACGAGGCACGGGCCTGGGCGCGCGACACCACCGAGGACGGGGAGGCCGTCGACATCGCCGCGGACGGTCCTGGCGGCGAGCCGGAGCGGTAGGGGCCCGTGCCCGGAGGTGTCCGTCAGGGGGTCCCGCCCCGACCGTGCAGTGGCCCCGCGCGGTGGCGGCTGGTGCGGGGCCGGCGGCGGGACGCGCGCGGGCCGGAGGGGTCAGCTCTCGCGCAGCTCCTTGAGGGTGGCCACGTCCTCCCCGTGCGGACCCTCCGGACCCGGCGTCTCCACGACGATCGGCACGCCGGCGGAGACCGGGTGGCGGAACAGCTCCCCGAACGGTTCGGCGCCGATGTGGCCCTTGCCGATGTTCTCGTGCCGGTCCTTCTTGCTGTCGCACGGGAACTTGGAGTCGTTGGCGTGGATCAGCCGCAGCCGGTCGGCGCCCACCTTCTCGCCGAACCGGTCCAGTGTCTCGCGCATCCCTTCGACGGTGGAGATGTCGTGCCCTGCCGCGAACAGGTGCGCGGTGTCCAGGCACACGCCCACGTTCGGGTGCCAGTCCAGGGCCTCCAGGTAGGGCACCAGGTCGTCGACGGTCGCGCACAGCACCTGGCCCTGGCCCGCCATCGGCTCCAGCAGCACGGGCGGCACGTCCTCGCCCAGCCGCTGCACCAGGGGCAGCAGCCGGTCGCGCATGCGCTCCAGCCCGGCGTCGCGGCCGCCGGAGACCGCCGACCCGGTGTGCACGACCACGCCTCGCGCGTTGATCTCGCCGCCGCGCACCAGGGCGTGCTCCAGCGACTTCAGCGACTTCTCGGCGGTCTCCTCGTTGGGCGCGCCCAGGTTGATGAGGTAGGCCGAGTGCACGAACAGCGGCAGGTCCGTGCGTTCGCGCATCCGGGCGTCCTGGTCGGGGTCGCCTTCCTTGGTGGCCCACCCGCGCGGGTTGGACACGAAGACCTGGACCGTCTCGGCGCCGATCTCCTCGGTGTAGGCCAGACCCTTGGTGGCCATGCCGCCGGCGACCGGGACGTGTGCTCCGACCGGGGACCGGGGGCGTTCGTTCTTCTTCTTGTTCATAGCGCGCACCAGCCTAGAGGGCGCGACGCGCGGCGCGCGTCCGACCGGCCGCACGCCGCGCGCCGCGCGTCCGGTCCGGCCGCGGAGCAGAGCAGGACGCCCAGGCCGCCCAGGCCGCCCAGGCCGCTCGGGGCGCCCGGGGCTCAGGCCAGGGGCGGGATCGGGTGGTTGGCGCGGACGAGGTCGCCGGGGTCGACGGCGGCCTTGACGCGGGCCAGGCGGGCGAAGTCGTCGGGTGCGAATGCCTCGCGGACCTCCTCGGGGGCCAGCGGGCCGAAACTGAAGTTGAGTGAGCGCCCGAGCACGTGGTCGGCGAACAGGGCCGCCGCACCGGCGCGCAGGGCGGCCCTGTCGGGGGTGTCGGAGTCCTCGGCCGCCGTGAGGACGGCGATCAGGTACGCGGCGTCGCGGTGGCCGACCGCGTTGGCGGTCTCGGGTTCGCGGGCCAGGGCGCCGCCGAGGTGGCGCAGCCCGACCACGGACATGAACGGCAGGAACGGCCCGGTGCGGTCGACGAGTTCGGCCACGGACGCCGGGTCGAGGTCGGACAGCAGCATGGTGCGCGAACGGTAGCCGTGCGGGTGGTCGGGTTCGGCGTAGATCGAGCCCGACTCCGCGTAGGGCAGGTCGCGCATGGTGTCCATCAGTACGGGGGCGGCCTCGCGCAATGGGGCGACGACGTTCGGACCCTGGTCGAGCGGTCCGGTCCAGACCGCCGCGACCTGGGCGATGTGCCGCCCGCGCAGGGCCTCGGGCACCCCGGGCACGTCCGGCAGGACCAGGACGGTCATACCGCAGGTGAGGTCCTCGGGTGCGTTCCGGGTCCACTCGTGCCAGGCGTCCAGGATGTCGGGGCCGGCGTCGAAGAACAGGCTCCCCCCGTGGACCCGGCTCACGGGGACGAGGCCGACCTCCATCCCGGTGACCACGCCGAAGGACCCGCCGCCGCCCCGCAGCGCCCAGAACAGCTCGGGGTCGTGCTCGGCGTCGACACGGCGCACACGGCCGTCGACGGTCACCAGTTCGAGGCTTCGGACATGGTCGGCGGCGAATCCGTACCGCCTGGCCATCAGGCCCACACCGCCGCCCAGGGTGTAGGGCACCGCGCCCACGCCGGGAGCGCTGCCCGACAGGGGCGCGAGCCCGTGCTCGGCGGCGGCCCGGACCACCTCTCCCCAAGGGGCTCCGGCCTCGACCCACGCGGTGCGCCGGGCGGGGTTGACCCGCACGCCCGACAGCCGGCCGGTAGTGACCAGGACGCCCCCGTCCAGGGCCAGTCCCGTGCCGTGGCCGCTGGCCTGGACCGCGACCGGCAGATGGTGGTCGGCGGCCGCGCTGACGGCGGCGCGCACGTCCTCGGTGCGGGTGGCCCCGACCACGACGGCGGGGCGGTGGCGGCCGAGCAGCTGGAGTCCGGTGCGCTCGGTGTCGTAGTGGTCGGACGAGGGTGTGGTCACGGGTCCGCTCACCCGGTCGGACAGTGCGCGGACCAGGGCTGAGGGTGTCGAAGTGGTCGTCATGCGGTCACCGTAGGGACCCTTGCGGCCACATCCTGGCCGCATTGTCCGGCAGTCTGGGGTCATGGACGCGAACCCGGTCCGCAAGGACATGCCGCAGCGGCTCCTGAGGCTGCTGTCACTGCTGCAGGGCGGCCGCGCGTGGTCCGGTGCCGAGCTCGCCGACCGCCTGGGCGTGAGCGCCCGCACCCTGCGCCGCGATGTCGATCGGCTGCGGTCGCTGCATTACGAGGTGGAGGGCACCACCGGCGTCGCGGGCGGGTACCGGCTCGCTCCGGGCCGCGACGTCCCGCCGCTGCTGCTCGACGACGAGGAGGCGGTCGCGATCGGGCTGGGACTGGTGACCGTGGCCGGGGTGGAGGAGAGCGCGCTGCGGGCGCTGGCCAAACTCCGCCGGGCGCTGCCCGCGCGTCTGCGGCCCCGCCTGGCCGCGGTGGAGGGGACGACCACGGCGGTGCGCGGGCCGGAGGCCTCGACGGTGAACCCGCGCAACGTGGCCGCATTGGGGGACGCCTGCCGGGGCCGTGTGGTGGTGGACTTCGACTACCGGGACCGGCGGGGCGGAGCCGCGGAGCGCCGGGTGGAGCCGCACCACCTGGTCGCCCACGGCGGCCACTGGTACCTGATCGCGTACGACACCGCACGTGACGACTGGCGGAGCTTCCGCGCGGACCGGATCAGCGGTCTGCGCGCCACCCTGCGCCGTTTCGTGCCCCGGGAGATGCCCGCGCCCGACCCCGCGACGTTCCTCACCCGCCGCTTCGCCGCGGCGACGTACCTGCACACGGTGTCGTTGGAGGTGGACCTGTCGGCGGAGGAGGTGCGCAAGCGCGTGTACGGGCCGTTCCCGGGTGTGGTCGAGGCCGTGGAGGAGGGGGTGTGCCGCGTCCGGCTGAGTGCCGACTCTCTGGACCTGGTCTGCCAGTACACGGCGGTCGTGGCCGCGCTGGGGGCGCGGTTCACCCTGGACGCGCCGCCCGAGGTCCGCGAGCGCCTGCGCACCGCGGCCGGGTTCCTGGCCGAGGACACGGCGGGCCCGCCGCACGCGGTGGGGCGGTCGGGGACGGGGAGCGATCCCGAAGCCGTGGGGCCTTCGGGGGCGGCGGGTGCCCGCGGGTCCGCGCGGCCCCGCGGGTCGGCCTCGGGCGGCGGGAACGTCAGCGGCGGGACTACGCGGAGCATGCCCTAGTCTCAGGGCCGTGAGCACCGCGAACCCGCACCCCAGCCTGTCCGACGTCACCGCCGCCTTCGAAGAGGTCTACCCGCCGCGGTGGGCCGCCTCCTGGGACGCGGTAGGCCTGGTGTGCGGTGACCCCGCCCAGGCGGTGGGGCGCGTGCTGTTCGCCGTCGACCCGGTCGAAGCGGTGGTCGACGAGGCGCTCGACTGGGGCGCCGACCTCATCATCACGCACCACCCGCTCATGCTGCGCGGGGTGACGAGCGTGGCCGCCCACACGCCGAAGGGCCGTGTGGTGCACCGCCTCATCCGGGCGGGTGTGGCCCTGTACACCGCGCACACCAACGCCGACACCGCCGCACCGGGGGTGTCCGACGCGCTGGCCCGCGCGGTCGGTCTCACCGGTCCGCTGCGGCCCCTGGACCCGGACACCACCGACCCCGAGGGCCGCCGCGGCATCGGGCGGGTGGGCACGCTGGACGGGCCCATGGCGCTCGGGGACTTCGCCGCACAGGTCTCCCGCGGCCTGCCCGCCACCCCGGCCGGGATCCGCGCGGCCGGGGACCTGGACCGCCAGGTGAGCACCGTGGCGGTCTCGGGTGGAGCCGGCGACTCCCTGCTCGACGCGGCGCGGGCCGCCGGAGCCGACGTCTTCGTCACCTCCGACCTGCGCCACCACCCGGCGACGGAGTTCGTGGCGGTTCCCGGTTCCCCGGCCCTCATCGACACCCCCCACTTCGCCAGTGAGTGGCCCTGGCTCCAGGACGGGGCGGACCACCTGGTGGGGGCTCTCGGGCGCACGGGCGGCCCAAATGGGGCTAACGTGGAGACCCGCGTGTCGACGACGGTGACGGATGCCTGGTCACGGGCGTTCACGCACGTCTGACCACCACGCCCCGACCAGGGCGGCCCCCAACTGCACAGCGACCGGCGCGGGCGGCGTCACCGCCTTCCCCAGCCACTTCAGGAGCCATACGTGAAAGCCGAACCCGACGCACAGGCCAGACTGCTCGACCTCCAGGAGCTGGACACCGGGCTCGAGCGCGTGGACCACCGTGCCCGCACGCTGCCCGAGACGGCCAAGGCGGCCGCGCTCAAGGAGCGCGTGGACCAGATCGACAACGAACTGGTGGCCACGCAGACGAAGCTCTCCGACACCGAACGTGAGCAGCGCAAGGCCGAGCGCGACGTCGACCAGGTCCGCACGCGTGCCGACCGCGACGCCAAGCGACTGGAGTCGGGCCAGATCACCAACGCCAAGGAGCTGCAGAACCTGCAGTCGGAGATCGCCTCGCTGGCCCGCCGCCAGGCGGAGCTGGAAGAGGTGGTGCTGGAGGTCATGGAGCGCGCCGAGGAGCTGAACGCGCAGGTCGGCCGGCTGACCGCCGAACGCGACGAGACGGTCGCGAAGTTCACCGAGGTGACCGCTCGCCGCGACACCGCCGCGGCGGGCATCGCGATGGACCGGGACACCATCATCCGGGACCGCGAGCGCGTGGCCGCGGAGATCCCCGCCGACCTTCTGGCGCTCTACGACAAACTGCGCGCCCAGTACGACGGTGTGGCGGCCGCGCCGCTGCGCTACGGGCGGTGCGGCGGCTGCAAGCTCGCCATCAGCACCGTGGAACTGAACGAGATCCGGGCCACCCCCGCCGACGAGGTCGTGCGGTGCGAGGACTGCCGACGCATCCTCGTGCGCACAGCGGAGTCGGGGCTGGGCGGCCAGGCCGACCAGTGAGTTCGGGGTGGGGCGCCCCGGACGAGGCGCCGACCCGACTCGTCCTGCTCAGACACGGTCAGACCCCGATGTCGGTGGAACGGCGGTTCGCCGGCCGGGGCGACATCCCGCTCACCGACGCCGGACACGCACAGGCGGCCGCGGTGGCGCACCGCCTGGCGTCGTGGCCGATCGACGTGGTGGTGTCCTCGCCGCTGGCACGCGCCAGGGACACCGCCGCGCACGCCGCCGAGGTGCTCGGGCTGCCGGTGGAGGTCGACGAGGGGTTCGTGGAGACCGACTTCGGCGACTGGGAGGGCATGACCTTCGCCGAGGCGCGGGACCTCGCCCCGGACGACGTCGACCGGTGGCTGGCCGACACCGCTACGGGCCCGCCTGGGGGCGAGAGCTTCGCCGCGGTCGCCGCCCGGGTGGGGGCCGCGCGTGCGGCCCTGGTCGAACGCCATCGGGGGCGCACCGTGCTGGTCGTCAGCCACGTGACCCCCATCAAGGTCGTGCTGCAGCAGGCGATGCTCGCGCCGCTGTCGGCGTTGTACCGGATGCACCTCGACACGGCGTGCCTGAACGAGGTGGACTGCTTCGCCGACGGGCCCATGGTGGTGCGTTCCCTCAACGACACCGCGCACCTGGCCTGAGCCCGCGTCAACGGGCATAGAATGCGGGGCGAGGGGGAGTCGGCCAGACGGTCGCGGATCCGTGCGAGCGGATTCGAGGAAAGTCCGGACTCCACAGGGCAGGGTGGTCGGTAACACCGACCCGGGGCGACCCGCGGGACAGTGCCACAGAAAACAGACCGCCACCGCTCGCGGTGGTAAGGGTGAAACGGTGGTGTAAGAGACCACCAGCGGCCGGAGTGATCCGGTCGGCTAGGTAAACCCCACCCGGAGCAAGGTCAAAAAGGGAGCCTCCGGGCTCCCGCGCGGATGTTCGAGGGCGGCCCGCCCGAGTCCGCGGGTAGACCGCACCGAGGTCGTCGGCAACGGCGGCCCCAGATGGATGGCCGTCCGGTCCCGCAAGGGACCGACAGAATCCGGCTTACCGGCCGACTCCCTCCCTCACACCCCTGTGACCTGCGGTGCGGCGAGCGAGAGTCGGCCGTGTTCCGGTTCTGTTCCGGATGACGGATCAGCTGGGAGCGCGAAGCAGCAGGTCGATCGCTCCGCGTCCGAGTTCCTCGTGATCTGGGAACAGGTGTCCGTAGGTGTCGAACGTCTCCGTGATCGAGGCGTGCCCCATCCGGCGCTGAATGGCCTTCGGGTTCACTCCGGCCGCGATGAGTGCCGAGGCGTAGAAGTGCCTCAGGTCGTGGAAGCGCGTTCCTTCTGGCAAGCCGACCTTGCCCGCAGCTCGGGACCATGCCGAGTTGAACGCGGACGGTTTGGCCACGGCTTTCCACGTGTTGCTGATCAGCACGTTCCCTGGGGCAGGTGCGTAGAGCTCCATGTGCCGTCGCACCTCTTCGAGGACCACGTCATCCACGGGCACGATGCGCCGTGAGTACTTGGTCTTGAGCTCTACCAGCCTCCCCTTCTGGGCTTGGACCCGGATGTCCACGTGGCGCCTGTCGAAGGCGATGCGCGGAATGGTCAGCCCCAGGGCCTCACCCCGACGAAGGCCCGCGCCCGCACCGAGGAAGACCGCGACACGGTAGCGAGGCGTGATCGCGTCGGCCAGGTCCCGCACGGCTTCGACCGGAAGAGGGTCGATGACCCTGTCACCGAGTCTGGGCAGCTTGACCCGCGAGCACGGGTTGGCGTTGATGATCTCGTCGTCCACGGCGGCCTGCATGACAATGCGCAAGGTGGCGAACGCCGTGTGGACGGTAGTGTTCGCCAACCCTGGATCGGCGTTCAGTCGGGCTACGAAGGACTTGGCGTCTGCCCGGGTGATGCTGCCGATCTCGCGTTTGCCGAACGCGGGGTAGACGCGGTGGCGTAGGTGCCGTTCATAGGTCTCTTTGGTTCCCTCCGCCACGTGGACGAGTTGGGGAAGCCAGCGGGTCTCCGCGTACTCCTGGAGGCCCACCTTCCCGGCACGAGGGTCCACGTAGGCTCCGCGTAGCCGGTCCGCTTCCATGACGGACGCATGGTTCTCAGCGTCGATCTTGCGCTGGAACGCTTGGGTGGCCTCATCCCCACTCGGATCGAGCCACACTGCCAAGTAGCGCTTGCCCTTGCCGTAGCGGGTGGTCTTTTCCTTGGTCACCGACCCGTCGGGGTGCTTGACCTTACGCATCCAGAGGTCTCGGACACGAGCCATCAGTGCACCTCAGTCCTGTTCCAGGACCCAGGCGCGGACCTCGGTCGGTTCGTAGCGGACATGGCGGCCAACCCGGTGCGAGGGAGGGCCGGTGCGCAGGTAGCGCCACTGGTAGAGGGTCTTGACCGGCACACCGAGATAGACGGACGTCTCTTCGAGGGTCCACAGGCGATCGAGGGTCTTCACCGGGCCACCTCCGCGTCTTCGGTTGAGCGACCTATATCGGTGACCAGGGAGGCCAACGCCAGCTCTCCGGGAGTGAGCCCCTGCCCGAGGTAGCGCCAGTTCGTCAGCACGAGCGTGGAGGAGTCGTCTTCGACCACGGGCGGGGTGAACGTCTCGGAGTCCCAGGGGCGACCGGCCGCGTAGTCCGCGCGGACCTGACGGAGCGCCCCGAGCGTGGTGGAGTAGCGGCGTGACTTGGTGGAGAAGTGCCCCCGGAACCCGAGCATGTGCGCCCAGGTGCGGAGCTTGAGGTCTTCCAACTGGGGGTAGAGGCGGGGGTTGCCCAGCCGCCAGCACGTGTAGATCAGACGGGCCGCGTGCGGACGCACACCGGTCATGTCCACGTGGTCGATGTCGTGGATACGCCGATCCAGGGTGCCGGTGTCCTCAGCGGCCTTGGTCGCGTACTTGGCGATGTACCCGGCTACGGCCGTGTCGGTGAGGGCCTGGTCGGGGCCGAAGCTTTCGATCGGGCGCACGTCCACCTGCTCACCCCAGACCAGGGGCCAGGTCCGTCCGTTGACCTCGGGGGAGGTGACCGAGACCGCGCGGGCGGCCGAGTCCACAGCCGCGGTGAGCATGTCGAGGCTGGCCCACACTGGAGGCGGCGGCCAGGCGTTGGGGTCCTTGGTGTAGCCGTCGAGGCGGATCACGGCGTGGAAGTGGACCGCGCCCCGGGCCTGGAACTCCGCGACCTTGGCGTAGGAGATCCGGACGCGCTTGGAGAACTCCGTCCGGGAAAGGCCGGCGGCGGAGGCCAGGTGGTTGCGCAGGTAGAGGGTGAAGCGGCGCCACAGCTCACCGGTGTGTGCGTGCCACAGGACGTGGCCGACGTAGTCGTAGGCGGTGTGGTCGATCGGCTGCCCGATGGCCGGGTCGTCGGCGCGGTGGCGCTTGAAGCAGGCCGGGCCCTTCCTGCGGGGGTGGCACACGCGGGAGCGGCCGTCCTTGCCGGGGCCTTGGTGGACAGGGCCGAAGGAGGGAGCCGTCAGGGTGATGAACGCCCGGGGGTGGAGTCCAACCGAGGCGGGCACGCCCTTGTCTCCGCCCACGACACCGGCCTTGACCAGGTGGTAGGTGTCGCCCCGGTATTCCTCCGAGCAGGAGGGGCAGCGGGAGGCGCGCCGGTTCTTGCAGCGCATGAGGAGTTCGTTGGCCGGTTCGTTGGCGGTGGAGTAGTGGGACAGCAGCTCACCAGTGGCGGCGTTCACGCGCGTGGTCTCACCGGTCAGGCGGACGGGGCAGGCACAGCCGCGCAGGGAGCGGGCGCGGTCGATCCACCGATCGAGGTGGTTCTCATCCATCGCGGTGATGCGTGCCAGAGCGGGGCCGATGAGGCCGCCGAGGTGTTCGGGTTCGGGCATGACGAAGCAGGGCCTTTCAGGGGTAGGTGAGGCCCCGGTGCGGCGGCATGGAGCGGTGGAAGCAGCGCCGTCACCGGGGCCGGGATCAGTTCAGGTCAGGGGGACCAGGTGGTCTCGCAGTCGCGGCACTCATATCCCATGACGGTCGTGCCGCCGTCGTAGCTGTACTCGGTGATCTGGTCGCCGTGGCAGCTCGGGCACATCAGGACCACCACCCCGACTGTTTGAGGGTGCGGCGCTCATCGAGGTAGGCCTGGTAGCTGGTGTCCTCATCCCAGGAGTTGGAGCAGTCCCGACACTCCGAGCCCAGCGAGGTGCCGTTGCGGCTGTACTCCGTGACGTTGCTGCTGTTGCAGCTCGGGCACTTCACGACTGGTCACCGCCGGAGGAGGCCACGAGCGCGGCCATGAACAGGGCGGCGTGGTGCATGGCCTGGTCGACGTGCGCAGCGCCACCGGCCCGGTAGAAGTCGGAGGAGCCGGTGTGGTTCATCCACCAGCGCACGGGCCACCGCCGGTCGATGATGCTGTGCGTCACCCAGGACACGGCCACACCAGCGGCCAGCCGGGCAGGGGAGAGCCGCAGCCCGAGCGTGCGGGAAGCCAGCGTCAGGGCGGTGATCTGGGCGAGGTGGTAACTGGCCACGTGCGCCTGGTTGGCCGACCACGAGGTGGGTTTGTGCTGTGCCTGGTGATCGTTCTGCAGGAGGTAGTCACCGACGTGGTGTGCGGCCGTCATCGCGGCGAGCACCGTGGGGAAAGCGGAGGATGTCATAGGCTGGTCGGGCCCCTTTCGTTCCTTGCATTCGCGTGTTGGGTTCGTTGGGTAGGTGAACCGGGGTGCGGTGGCATGTGTGGAAGCAGCGCCGCACCCCGGGATTTCGATCGAGTGGACCGGTTGGTCCCCACACCGCCCCGTGGGGCGGCATGGCCATCAACCGGATGGCCCGGGATCTAGCGGTAGTGGTCCGTGTAGCAGGTCAGGCAGGTACGGCCCTCACGGCCGTTCTCGAAGAAGAGCGCGAACCGCACGCCTCCGCATTCGGTGCATGCCATGGCGGAGCCTCCTACCGGTTGGGGCACTTGAAGCAGCGCGCCGGGTGGGAATCGAGGGGTCCGCTGTAGCTGACCAGCTCACCGCAGTGGCCGCAGGTCTCCAGTCGCCAGCTCATCGGGTAGGCCTCCCCACGGTCACCTTGGTGGCGTCCTCGGTCTTCTTGGTCGGGTTCTCCCAGCAGCCCATCAGGGACTCTCCTTCTCGTTCGGTGTTCGCGTGTTGGGTTGGTTGGTCAGGTGATCCGTCGCGGGTGGCAGCAGGTGTGTGGAAGCAGTGCCAGCCCACGGGGTCAGACAGACGTGAGGCCGCAGCCGGAGCAGTCGGCACAGGTGACGCCCTCGCTGAGGACCCCGAGGCCGTAGCAGGTGGCGCACAGGTGGCTGTCCGGCATCAGAGGTCAACCGTGATGGTCTTCTTGCCGGTGCCGGTGCCGGAGCACTCGGGGCACGTCTGGCGGCGGGTGAGCAGCAGGCCGCGCTTCTCGCTGATGATGGTTCCGGCGCCGTTGCACCGAACGCAGTTGATGATGTAGGTCTCCATGGTCTTCGTTTCTCCTCGTGTCAGTTCTCGTCAGCGGGGGTCTTGCCGGTGCCCAGGCAGTTCAGGCACCAGCTCTGCTGTCCGCGCAGGACGCGGCGCATGGGCACCTCTTCGGTGACGTATCCGGTCCCCTGGCAGTTGGGGCAGTCCTTGGTGGTCATCGCTTCTTCTCCGTTCCGGTCCCCTCGCAGGTGCCGCAGGCGGTGTACTTACGGACCAGCAGGCTCCACCCGCCCCACTCCCGGTCCCGGACCCGGCCGGTGCCAGCACAGTCCAGGCACATCCAGTCCTTCATCTCTCCACCTTTCTCCTCAGGCGGTGACCTGGTCTCGCAGGGTCGCCGCGATCTGTTCGGACACCCCGAGCCGGGAGCGCAGAGCGGTCACGGTGATCTCGCGTCCGTGGGTGACGCGGTAGTCCTGGGCGACCTGGGCGGCGTAGGACGCCAGCGGGTGACCCTGTTCCACGGCGGCCGGGGCCACGTCGTGCGTAGGTGCCACGGGGGCGGGCGCCGGTTGCGGGACGGAATCGGCCGCAGGCTGCGTCTCCTGCCGGTGCCAGTGCACCTCCGTGACCCGCACTTCCTCCCGGTCCTGGACTCCGGACGCGGGATCAGCCTCAGCCGGTTCGGGTGGGGGCCGGTGGCCGGCGCGGCGCTCCAGCATCGACATCGCGACCAGGAACGCAGCAGCCGGAACGGCCGCCATGATCCAGCCCCACACCGTGGGCTGAGCCGTGGCCAGGTTCGCCGCCAGGGTCAATACCACCGCCCCGACCAGGACCACGGTCGGCCACATGCGGTCCGTTGTGTCTCGCTGGCGCTCCCGAGCGGCCATCACACATGTCAGGTCGATGGAGACCGCAATGGCCCACGCCATCCATCCGTGCTGTCCCGACTGTTCGGCCAGGTCCCGGATGTGGGTGAAGGAGCCAGCAGCGGCGATTGCGGCCAGGATGAGGATTGGACCCCAGTCCACAGCGACCGCCAGGACGCGTCTCATGGTTCAGCTCCACTCGTAGTCGAAGTACTGCCACTCACAGGCAGGGCAGGCGAGGTAGGCCCCTCCGGTGCGGTTGTGCACCCACCGGGCGCCGCCCTTGCCGCACAGCTCGCAGATCACGGCGTCCACCCCAGCTCGGCGTAGTGGTCCTCACACACCCACTCGTTGGTGGTCAGGGTCTTGGTGTAGGCGTCCTTGCAGCAGCGCGAGCACCAGTACACGGTGATCACTTCCAGCGCCGCAGGCCGCGCAGGTCCCCGGCGAAGTTGGCTTCCATGTCGGAGTAGTGCTCGTTGCACACCCAGGACGACTCCTTGCCGGAGAAAGCGTTGATGGTCGCCTTCTTGGAGCAGAACTCGCAGGTCATCAGGACAACTCCTCTTCCAGTCGGTCCCAGTCGACGGCGTCGGCCGGAACGGTTTCCTTCTCTGTGGTGCGGCCCGAGACCAGGGCGTCCCAGTCCGGGGCCAGGTAAGCGAACTCGGCCGAAGCCTCTTCGGCCATCTCTTCGGTGGTCAGGTCCGAGCGAACCCGGTACCAGCGTCCGTCAGCACCCACGGTCACGGCGACCCCGGGCATCTCGGCGGGGATCTTCATCGCGGCCGACAGCGAGTCCGGAGCCAGGTCACCCAGCGCCATCTTGGCCGTCTCGCCGTCGTTGACCCGGTGGCAGATTCGCCCGGTGATCTGCGAGCGCAGAGCCGTTACGCCCGGTCCGAGGTCCGAGCCGACCCGCTGTCCGGCGACCACCAGGTGCAGGCCGAACGCCCGCCCGAGCTGGGCGTTGCGCAGCAGCAGCGTCGAGGTGCGCGCGATCTCGTCCTTCTCGGACTTGTCCGTCATCAGGTACAGCTCAGCGACCTCATCGACCACGACCACCACCGGCATTGGCCGGACGTCGTCCGGGAGCTGCCAGATGTTGCGCACCCCCGCCTCACGGCACTGGGTCATCCGGTCGTTGAGAATCGTCATCAGGTCATCGAGCAGCACCGTGCACTCGGCCCGCGTGGTCGCCAGCTTCGACATGCGCTTGGCATATGGGGTGAGCTCCACCCCGCCCTTGAGATCGAGCCCGGCCAGCGCCACCGGTTGGGGCGCGAGCTGGTACACGAGGGCGTTGATGTCGGTGGACTTGCCCGACTGGGTCGCGCCCATGATCAGCCAGTGCGGCACCGCGCGGAAGTCGATCACCCAAGGGTCACCGGTCTCCAAGGTGCCCATGCGGACCTTGAGGAGTTCCCAGTCACGCGCCACGGGGGCGGCGTTGGTGACGGTGCCCAGCGGGTCACGACGGGAGGCCACCAGCTCCACCCACCCGGGGCCGGAGGTGCGGATGCGCACCGAGTCCACGCGCCAGGCGTGCGCGAGGCGGGTCAACGCCTCCTGGTAGTCATCGGGGGTCTGGCCGTCGTGCAACCGGGCGCGGACCCGGAACCCGTACGGGGTCGGCCGGAAGCGACGAAGCTTGGGCTTCTTCTCCACGCTCACCCGCCTGACACCGCCCTTGACCTGGGTCTTGCGGCGGGTCACCGACAACCCGCACCCCTGGGACACGTGATCCCACGTCAGGTGCACTCGCAGCGCGGAGCCGACCAGGCCGGGCCCGTAGGACCAGGTGTTGGGTGACCAGTGGTGCCAGGCAGCGGCCGAGACGGGCAGTGTGAGACCAGCGGCGGGAACGGCCCACAGGATCTCGGGGAACATGGACACTCTCCTTTCAGGGGGTTTCGCCCTTGCCGTTGCAGGTCGGGCACAAGGTGAGCTGGTATCCGGGCATGTGCCGGACCTCTCCGATGCCGACGCAGACGGAGCAGCGGGGCATTACTCGGCGGTCCGGCGCATGTCCAGGGGCGCGACCGTGGCGGCGGCGAAGGCCACGCCGTGGCGACCGTTGGTCTCCCACGGGATGGCCGTCAGGCTCTCCACCGTCAGCGGGGTGCCCAGACGGGCGGTGATGGCGTGCGTCGCGGGGAAGCTGACCAGCAGCGTCTCGGCGTCGTTGTCCTCCACCTGCGCCAGCACCTTGAGCTGCCACATCGGGGAGCCGTCCGCGTTGTACTTGATCTCGCCCGTCTGGCGGTCTTTGACCTTCGGGCGGGGGGAACCGGCAGCGATGAACGTCATCTGGGCGGTGTCAACGGGGATGTTGCGCACTGGAATCACCTCTCGTGGTTGCTTGTTATACCTATTACAACAGGTTCGAGCGGCGAAGGCAACCCGCCTGGGCAAGAACCTGTCCCGTCTGGTGAACTAGGTACAACAAGTCGAGGAGGTGATCGCGTGACCAAGTGGAGCGGCACCCCCATGTACCTCACGATCGCGCAGGAGTACCGGAAGCGGATCGTTCAAGGTGAGCTGGAGCCGGAAGACAAGCTGCCGTCCGAGGCCGAGCTCATGAGCGAGTTCGAGGTTTCAAGGGTGGTGGCACGGAGGGCCGTCGATGTCCTGCGCAACGAGGGGCTCGTGGTCAGCCACCCGGGCAAGGGCAGCTTCGTCAAGAAGATTGAGAAGATCACCCGGGATAGCAGCAACAGGTACTCGCGTCGGAAGGCCGGTAGCACATCACCGTTCAAGCGAGATGCCGCGAAGACAGGGAAGACGGCCGACTGGGAACATGTCAGCTCTCGTGAGCGTGCTAGCCAGACGATCGCCAAGCGACTCGGTATCGCTGCGAATGACCCGGTTATGCGTACGGCCTACCGGTTCTTCTCCGAGTCCCAGCCGATCCAGGTCTCTGATTCCTGGGAACCGCTTGCGCTGACCGGGGGGACGTCTGTCGAGCTTCCCGAAGACGGAGCCGCCACGGGAGTTGTGGCACGCATGGACCTCATCGGTCAGCATGTCGACTCGGTCACGGAGAAGGTGACAGCGAGGGCGGCCCTCCCCGAGGAGGCGCAGAGGTTGGAACTTCCCGCGCACAGTGCCTATGTCCTGGTCATCGAACGGACCCACTACGTGGGAGATCAACCCGTTGAGACCTGCGACATCATCTTCCCGGGGGACCGATACGAGTTGACCTACCGGCTTCCCGTCACCTGATGGAGAAAGAGGGCCAGGCCATCTCAAGCCGTCACTCTGTCAGCGTGACCGGAATCGTCTTCAACGAAGACGGCCACGTTCTGGCGATCCAGCGCCAGGATGACGACCGTTGGGTTCCACCCGGCGGAGTGCTGGAGCTCCATGAGGACCCGAGGGATGGTGTCGTTCGTGAGGTCTTCGAGGAGACCGGGGTACAAGTGAAGCCGGGGCGCCTCATCGGGGTCTACAAGAACATGCCACTCGGTGTGGTGAGCATGGCGATCCTGTGCGAGGTCGAGAGCGGAGAACCCACGGCCTCGGAAGAGGCCAAGGTTGCGCGCTGGATCAGCGTTGAAGAAGCCCAGCATCGAATGCCGCAAGCGAGGCTGATTCGTGTCTTGGACGCTCTGCGGGATGACGGACCATTCATCCGATGCCATGACGGTACGAACCTGGTGTGAGCCAAGGGAAGCCCGGAGGACCTGCAAGTCTTCCGGGTTTCTTCATGCCCGGAGTCGGGGTGATGAGAAGTTTCCTTACGTCTTCAAGCCCGCACCTGCGGTGCGGGGAGGCCCTGGTGGGGTCGGTGGTGCTCAGACTTTAGGCACCTCTCCGGGGCGGGTCCCTCCTGAACCACCACCAGGGGGCCGGAGGGGTGAAGACGCGGTGAGGGGGCAAGCCCCCTCCCCATTGGCGGAGCAAGCGTAATGGCCCCCTGGCGGTGGTTCAGCCCGCCCCGGACAGGACACCGCCCAAAGTCTGCCCACCACCTTCGGACCCAGGGGAAGCCGTGGGAAGGGGCGGGGATGGGGGAAGGGGGCGTATGGGGGTGGGGCCTGGTTCCTTTGCTGATTCGACCCGCCCGGGTCGAAGCGCGAAGTAGATGAGGCAGGCCGGGCCGGGTGTGCGGGAGCGAAGCGCTCGAATTGGATGCGGGGTCGGCTGGGGTGTTCGGGGATCGAGGGCACGGCAGGGGCGAGCGGGTGCGGATGTCGCGGGCACAGTTCACCGGGGAGCGTTCTCCACGGGCAAATCAGTGCGAGCGTGTTGATGTACCGAGCAACCAGAGTGCGCAGAGCGCGGTTGCTGGACACCCTGACGGATGTCCGGCGGTCGGCGCGCCGCGTCCGCGCTCGCCAGCGTCCCGCGCGGCGCGTCCTCGCGCGCCCCGCCGTGCCCAAGGAGTTCGGGCACGGCGTTCGTCGCAGGTGAGCGAACCAAGGGCAGCACCAGTCCAGGGATACCAAGGGGTGTGGTGAACCGACAGAGCACACAGGCCAGGCAGGCGGCGGATTCCAGACAACCAGGTTGGGGACAGCCATCGGAGAGCCAGGCTGCACGCGGAAGGCGGGGCCTCAAGAAGGCAGAGAAGGGAATCGGATTGAGCATAAACTTTGGAGATAAAATACTTAATTTACTACACTGAGCGTCGCCAGGAGTAGTGTCAACTTATCTGAGATTATTATTCTTTTCTGATTTCTGCTGAAAACTTCATGCCGTTCGCTTTGTTCAAGAGATCGCGACCGTACCGCCAGGTGACCTCACCTTTTTCGGCATCCATCTGACGTGCAAACTCTTCTGCTTTCGGCAAGATTCGCTGAAATGAAGCCCCCCAAAGGGTCAGTACCTCGGACTCTTCTATGTAGCCTTTTCTGCAATAGTATCCCATTATATCGATAAGCGAGAGTGATTTATTAACCATTTCACGATCTTTTTCTTCGAGCCTCCTTGTGTGCTTATTTTCCTCTAGCAACTTAATTAAGATCCTTCGACCCCTCTGATTTTCGATCTCGGTCATTTCTTCATGAATTTTTAGAAGTAGATTCCTTCTATCTGAGTGTTTTCTGATGAGTATGTCGGCCACGAAAACAGATATCGCAGCAATCGCACCGATTAAGGCTGCTATAATCGCTCCAATTAGTGTCATTTGGACCACACTCCTTTCGCAGGTGCGAGATATGGCAACCTTAGACCATTTTGGTTTTTTTGTTGCCTTGGGTTTGGCAAAAAATATTTGTATGTCCGGGTGCCTGCTTCGATACTGTCTGGCTGATCATCTGTTCCGGCTGTGTTCCGGAGCGGGTCGGGGAGCACCGAGGAGCAGCGAGAAGCCGCGAGACCTGTCATCACAGGTGACGCGGCTTCTGTGGGTGTCGCCCCAGGTCGATCGAGGGGACATGATTGAATCCGGCTTACCGGCCGACTCCCTCCCCTCACCTGCGCATATGCAGCTGTGAGAGGCCCATATCCCGGATCTATCCCGGATGGGTTTTCTATGCGGCGAAGTTCAGGGCCTTGTCCATCGCGCCGCGACCGAGGTCCTCATGGTCCGGCAACAGGTGCCCGTAGGTGTCGAACGTCTCTGTGATCGAGGCGTGCCCCATCCGGACCTGAATCGCCTTCGGGTTCACCTGCGCCGCGATCTGGGCTGACGCGTAGAAGTGCCTCAAATCGTGGAAGCGAGTGCCCTTCGGCATGCCGGCCTTCTTCACTGCTGCCCGCCACACGTCCCCGAACCGGTTTCGTCGAACCGCTGACCGGTCAGCGTTGGTGATGAGCACGCCGTCGGTCCGCGGCGGGTAGTCCCGGACGTGCCCCGTGAGGGCCGCGAGGATCCCGTCATCCAGCGGTACCACCCGGCGGCCGGCCTTCGTCTTCACGTCCACGAGTTCGCCGTTCTGCATCTGCTGACGCACGACCAGGCGCCGCTTCAAGAACTCGACCCGCTTCTCGACCAGCCCCAGACACTCGCCCTGTCGCAGCCCCGCACCGGCCGCCAACACCACGGCGATCCGGTAGCGGGGCTGAATCGCGTCCGCGAGCGCGAGCACCTGGTCGGCCGAGAACATGACCAGTTCGCGGTCCTCGATCTGCGGGAGCTTCACCCGCGTGCACGGGTTCGCCACGATGATCTCGTCGTCTACCGCGGCCTGCATGATGATGCGTAGCGTCGCGAACGCGGTGTGCAGGGTCGACGCGCTCACAGTGCCCTTGACCTCCGAGACGAACGTCTTCATGTCGCCGCGGGTGAGGCTCCCAACCGGCCGGTCGCCGAACCGGGGCTGAATCCGGTTGCGCCAGTGCCGGTCATAGGTCTCGACCGTGTTGTCGACCAGGTGGTGTTGGGCCGTTTTCCACTTCGTGTCGACGTACTCGGTGAGCGTCATCTTGCCGCGCGACGGGTCCACGTAGGCCCCGCGCATCATGTCAGCCTCGACCTTGGCGGCCCACTGCTCAGCAGGAGGCTTGCGGTCGAAGGACTGGTTCTTCTCGTTGCCGGACGGGTCGTACCAGATCACACACCAGCGCTTACCGGTGCCGTGCCTGCTGGACTTCGACCCGTCCTTGTTCTTCCACATGTCACGTACTCGGGCCATCAGGGGGCATCTCCTCATCGGCGAACTCGTCGAACTGTCCGCGGTCCTTGTAATGCTTCTCGATTGCGCGGCGAAGACGGTCCTCGTGACGGCGCTCTGGCAGCCACCAGGGCCGCCCGTAGGCCTGGTACAGGGTGTGCCTGGTGTGCTGCTCGCCAGGCGCTTCCTGCGGGTCGCGTGGGAGCGCCGGGGCGTCTCCGGTCGCCCATGCCCATGCCTGGTCAGCCGTGGTCTCGCCGACGCCGGTGATCTCAACGGTGTCGTTCGCGCGGTCCGAGGTTCCCAGCAGTAGAGCGACTGGTGTGGTGTTCAAGGCGAGGGCCAGGACTACAAGTTCGTCTGCGTTGATGTGCCGAGCTCCGGGGCGGCCATCGGCCGCAGCCTCGATCTTCTGAACCCCTTCCCGGGGGATCTCGTAGCCCAGCTCAGCCGTGCGAGCCGAGAGCTTGGCGGCCGAAAGCCCCTGAGCTTCCCTGAATCGGCGGACGTTCCGCGCCACGGTCTTAGTGCTTCCGCCATGGAATTTAGTCTTTCGAGTCGCCATGGGAGCCACTGTAACGAGCAATCCGGTGACCTCCTTTGCTGTCTGGCAGCGTCTGTGGATATGTGCTAGCTTCGTTCATACGTGCACTCATGTCAAGTAGAACTGCACTTAAACAGTGCAATCTTGGAGGGTGGGAGATGAACGCCAGGTATCTGACTCCGACGCAGGTAGCCGAGATGACGGGCTACACGGTCAAGACCCTCAGCATGTGGCGGTACGAGGGGCGCGGACCGAAGTACATCAAGACTTCCCCCGGTCGTTCCGGCCGCATCCGCTACGAGCTGGCAACCGTCCTCGCGTGGATGAAGGAGCGCGAGCAGAGCGGAGCTGCCGCATGACTCGCACACACAACAGCGGCCCGGTTGGTGCGCCAACACCAAACCGGGCCGGAAGTCCACGGCTGGCAGGCCGGGACCAGAAAGCCGCCACTTGGGATCAGGGAGACTTCATGCCCATCGTACCGAGTCAGCGCCAGGCGCCCACGGCACCCCGCCGACCCGCCACGCGCACGGTTGTTGAGCTCCACTGCCCCAGCTACGGCAGGCAGCCGTTCACGGCCGCAGGCGTGCCCACCATCCCAGGGGCCCACACCAGCGGGTCCATGCCGCGCGTCACCGGCCACGTCGTCCTCCTCGTCGGCGACGCCGTGCGCATGGACTCCTTCGACGCCCACATCACCGCTCAGGCCCTCGTCCACGCGGACGCAGTCACGATCCACGGCCGCGACCCCGAAGGCGTGCGCCGCATCCAGGCGGCCCTCGACACTGCCCTCGAAGAGGCTGCAGAAGAGGCATACCGCGATGCGCTGTGGCGGGCGGACCTGCCCACCGAAACTGCCCGAGACGAGGATGCCGCAGCGTGACCGAACTCAACCCGGGCGCGTTCTGTGAGCAGTGCGGAAACATGGAACGCGCCCACCAAGACGGGTCCCAGGGGCACGCGTTCACGCCCCGGGCAGGCGGCGGTGCGCTCGTACCCTTCCCCGGCGCGGAGACGGCCAGGGGAGGCGCCGCTGCGCAAGAAGATGAGCGGCGCCTGATCCTCACTCCCGCATCCGAGATCCGGATGCGCAAAGTCCGTTGGCTCTGGGACACCACGCCCGAGGACGCTCCGCCCACCTCACACGGGCGCGTTCCCATGCACTCCCTGTGCATCGCCGCGGGCGGCCCGGGGGTTGGAAAGTCGCAGTTCGCGGTCTGGATGGCCGCTCGAATCACGACCGGCACGATGCCCGGGGAGCTGTACGGCAAGCCCCGCAGCGTCATCTACGCCGCCAGCGAGGACTCCTGGTCGTTCACCATCGCGCCCCGACTGGTCGCGGCTGGTGCTGACCTCGAACTCGTGTTCCGGGTCGACGTCGCCGACGACCAGGAAGCACACACCCGCCTCACCTTGCCCGTAGACATTCAGCGACTGGGCAAGGCCGCGGAGGAGTACGGGGTCGGTCTGCTCATCGCAGACCCGCTGCTGTCCCTCATCGACCGCCGCATCAACGACTACAAGGCCGCAGAGGTCCGCCAGGCCCTCGAACCGCTCGTGGCGACCGCGGACAAGCACGCGTTCACCATCCTCGGACTCGCGCACTTCACGAAGGCCGGCGACGCGGACCCGCTCAACCGCATTGCTGGGTCCGGTGCCTTCGGCCAGCTCATCCGCTCCGCCATCGTGTTCTCACGTGTCGAGGACCCCGAGGGAGACGGCCCCGGGTTCGTCATGAGCTTGGAGAAAAACAACCTCGGGCGCCTCGATCTGCCCTCGTATGAGTACACGATTCAGCCCGTGACCGTGGACATCCCGGGCGACGAACCCGCGTATCTGTCCAAGTTCGTACTCGGGCCCGAGGCCAGCACAACCGTCAAAGAGCAGATGCTCAACGGCGCACGCCCCGACGAGGAACGCGACGCGACCAGCGAGGCCGCGGAGTGGCTCGCCGGGTACCTCGCCGACGTCGGGGGTGCGGAGACCCGACCGGAGATCAAGAGGGCCGCGAAGGTGGCCGGCCTGAGTGAGTCGGCTGTGGAACGCGCCCGGAAGAAGCTCCGCATCCGTAGCAAGACGTCGGGCTTCGGCAAAGAACGCGTGGCGACCTGGTACCTGCCGGATGCGTTCCCCCAGGAGACCTCATGAGCGCTCTCCCATCACACCCTGACAGCTATGACGCTTATGGACCCCGACCTGCACTGATGCATAGCTGTCACGTGACTCCTATGGCGACACCTATGCACCCGCCATAGCTGCCATCCGTGTCATAGCTGTCACCCATAAGTGTCAGAAGAAACCGCAGGTCAGACACATAAATACCAATACTTTCAATCTCTTGTGATTAGGGGGACCGGATGAGCGACAACCCGCGCCGTCAAGTCCGCCCGGTCGTCGAGGAACAGGACCTACCGCGAACCACCCGCGCACCTCCTTCCAACCCTGACCACCAGCCATCCGCATACGAGAGGACCCACTGATGAAGAGGATCACCGCACCCGCCGGGGCCGCTGCCCACGGCGCGTTCAACCCGTTCGGCGACGAGCCGCACACGTGGTTCGTGGACGGCGTCGCCTATGTCGCTGACGACTCGCCGCTGCTGACCTACTTCGCTCGCAAGGGCTACGCCATCGACGACGACGCCACGCCCCCCCCGAGCGACTACACCGACCGCGCGGCCGCCATGGCGGGCGAGACCACCGTGCACGGCGCCGGCGACTCCCAGGACGCCATGGAACCCAACCGCCGATACACCAGCTACCGCAACCTCTAGGAGCACAGCATGTTCAACGTCTACGGCGCACACTCCGCCCTCAGCCGCCTCCGCAAGATCCGCAACGAGGAGCTGCCCGCGGTCCGCAGGGACTACTTCGAGGCCGCGGACCAGTCCATCCCCGACGCCCACCACCTCACCCAGGAAGGGCACGACACCCGCCGCAAGGAACAGCGCGCCGCGGCCCGCGCCCGTGCCGATGCCCGCATGGACCAGTTGGAGGCTGAGTTCACTCTGGCGCTGGACACGGTCCGCGCCTACGCCCGTGGCGCCCTGGCCCCGTCGGACGACCCCACCAGTGCCCTCCTGGCGGACCAGCGCCAGGGCCACGCCTGGGAGCGCAGCCGGCGACTCCTCGAATCCGGGCACAACGTCGCCAGCGTCATCAGGAACGCTCCCGACGCCGACACCGTCCACGCCCTGCGTGCGGAGCTGTCCGCCTGGATCAGCGCCCAGAACGGGCCGACGCGGCAGACCCTGGGAGGGGAGGCGTCCGACTTCTCCCCGCTCATGCGCAGCCTCGACGAGAAGCTAGTCGAGCACGTCAGCGGGGACGCCCGGACGCTCCTGCGGGCGCGCCTGGAAGCCGACGCCCTCGACCCCGGGGCACGGGAGTCCTTCAAGGCCATGCGCTCGACCGTCGAGCAGCACAGGGGGAGCCTGGGCGGCGCCCTCGCCGTCCGCATGGCTGACCAGCTGGCCGGCCTGACCGTCGATGCCATCGAAGGCCCCGACGACGCCGCCGCATAGAACCACCACCACGGGCCGCCCCGAGACCCGGGGCGGCCCACCGAACACCCAGGGGGCAGACGATGGTTCTCGCGCGAGAACACACCAGCACTCCCGCGCACGTGCGCGCGTTAGGCGCCCATGTTGTGAACGACCGGGCGAACTTCGCTGAGGCTGTCCCCAGCGACGACGAGCGCGAGCACCTGGCGTCCACACTTGGTAAGGCTCTGCGGGACATGCGCGCCGACCGCGGCCTGTCTACCCGGTCCCTGGCCGAACGGTCCGCGCTCGCCCGGTCGACCGTCAGGCGGTTGGAGTCGGGGGAGCGCAGGCCCCGTCCGGTCGTGTTGGAGGCGATCGCCTACGGGTTGGATCACAAGGCCCCTGAGCCGCTGTGTGCGGTCCTCAGAGAGGCTGCGGGAGCCTCGCTACGCCCCGACACCCCAGCGGGGCGCCGTCGCCACGCCAGGCGCCTACGTAACGCGCTCAGGGCCGCTGAACTCCGACGTGCCCGGGTCTACCGCGCCGCTGCGGCGATGTCCTCTGCGTGGTTGGGAGTGATTACCTCCTCTTGGCCCGAGGTCACCGCATCGTTCGTCAACGACGCCGAAGCGATGGACGCTGCCATCGTGCGGATGGACCGGGCCAACGCCCTGGCGGACCGGCTCGAACACGGCGCCAAGGCGGCGCGCTCGTGGCTGCGGGAAGCCGAACACCCGCTCGACCTTCAACGAATCCGCTACGCCGAATCGAGCATCGACTATGCCAACCAGTGACCGCACCCGTGCGGAGCTCTTGGAGTGGGCGCGGAAGTTCCGGCGCGCGGAGCACGAGCGCAAGGTTCGTGCCGGCCGTGCCAAGCCGCGGAACTGCCGAGAGGTGGACATGTTCGCGGTCGACTTGCTCGGGCCGCGCGAGGAGCCGGACGCTCCCGATAAAACCTGACCTCCGATAAGCGCGTTTACCGGAGGTCAGAAACGGTCGATAACCGTACATAGCACGCGGCGAAGGTAGACCACTCCGAACGCCTGGATTGGTCTACCTTCTGACCTGCGGAAATGCCAATGAACGTCTCACGAGAGGGTCATACCGAACGGCCCGCACTGCGCCACGGCTCCGGAAGCTTCTCACCTCCGCGCAAGAGTCGATCGAGCTCACTCAGTAGCCGGTCCGCATCCCGCAATGCTTCGTAGGCCTCCCCTGCGTGCCGGGGCCGCATCCGCAGCACCTCGGACAACTCGTCGTACACCTCGGTGCATCCGGCCTACGTCGAGGCAACCGCCCGCCTTCGACCAAGCGCACGGGACGCTCGGCTCGTCGAGGCGCAGTCAGCCGTGTGAGCTCTTCGAGGGTCACAGCGCCTCCCGCTGGAACGGGACCGCCACACGATCCCCCGGCGCACGCAGCTTCTCCTCCAACGCCGCGGCGCTCTCCTCCATCAACGTCGGCTCAGAGCAGACCCGTTTGTCTCGGGCCGTTGCGATCCAGTACCGGCCCTCAACCGACCGCCACAGCGCATACTCGTCTCCGAACTCCGACCGGAGCCGTTCAAGCTCCTGTTGATCCTGCTTCGTGGTGGTGTCCATGGCGTCGAGCATCGGCGCCCGCGGCCGGTGACACGAGTACGACCAGTGGTGACAACCCGATCCGTCACCACAGTCACCGGCCCCCGCCCGCCTCCAACGCCAGCCGCTCCCGGTAGTCCACCACCAGGCGCTCACCCCGGTAGCGGTTCTCCAACTCCGAGAGCAGGCCGCGCGCCCAGGACGTCAGCGCACCAGACCGGCGCTCGGACTCGAACGCCGCTTCCCCCAAGGACACAGCCTCGTCCAACGCGCCCCGACGCGCCGCGAGGATGCCCAGATTCAGACGGGCCGTAGCCAACCTCATGGGCCGGTACTCGCGCTGGTACCGGTCCGCCATCTCCGACGCGTACTCGCCAGCGGCCTCGTCCCACCCCAACCAGGTGTACGCCGTCGCTTCATGGCTGGTGAGCTTGTCAGGGTCGAACACGAAGTGGTGTTCGGGTTGGTCCGTGGCAGGCAACTGGGCGAGCATCTTCCCGGCCTCACCGAGCAGCCGGTGCGCGTGGTCGTCACCCAACTTCGCTGACGCCTTGGCCTGCTGAACGAGGAGTTGCACACCACCGCTGGACACCCCGGCGTGTGCGCGGCCGGCCTCAGCCGCGGTCACCACCGCCTGGTACCGGCCCTCGGACAGCGCGAACCACGCGGTGATCTCATACGCCCACGCGACGATCTGGCCGTGCCCGGCCTGCTCGCCCAACTGGTGCGCCATCTTGCGGGCGGTCTCCGCGGCGAGCCGGTCGCCAACGTCAAAGTGCACGCACCCAAGGAGCGCGGACAGCCATCCCACGTGGACGAGGAGCTCCCGGTGTTCAGCGAGGGTGGTGCGGCGCTCCAACAGCCCCAGGGCGTGTCCCATGAGCTTCTTGGAGCGGTCCCGCAGGACCGGCCCCGGGGCGGTCGGGTAGTCGCGGCAGAGTTGATCTACGGCGCTCCCGAGGACGTCGAGGGTGCCTGCCCCGAGCTCTGAGGTTTCCGCGCGCCGCATGAACTCCAAGACCTCGCCGGTCTCTGCCAGGTCGTCGGACGGAGGTGGTGCGTCGACCAGGGCGACGAGGTTCCCGCCGGCGTTGAGCTCCTGGTCGACGGCGTCAGCGAGCGCGGGTGAGGGACGCTGCTTCCCTGCCAGCACACGGGATAGGTATGCGTGGTCGAACCGGGTACGGCGGGCGAGTTCACGCACGGACACGCGCTGTTCGGCGAGGTGGGCACGGACGGTTTCACCGAAGGACGCCGGCACTGCGGGGGTAGGCTTTGGCATGAGGGCTCCGCCTTGCTGATCGGGTCGCACCATCAGCGTATGGCGGGGCCCTCGCCGTGTCAGGGGAGCGGCCGTGTTGTGACTGGGCGCCCGACCCGCACGGGCGCACGGCGAACCATCAACCGAGCTCGGCGATCAGGCGCTCTGCCTCCGCGCGACCTTCCGGCGTCAAACCATCAAAGAAGTGGACCGGACCGAACGCGCCGGGCTTCACCCCACGCAGCCACCCCTTCTCCTTGAGCCACAGAAACGCTGACTTGATGCGGTACTCGGACAGAGACGTCTTGGTGACGACCTCAGCTGGCGTAATGGGGAACGGGGCATGGGCCCGAGACTGCTCGATGTGGTAGATGGCCACGAGGACCTGTTCTTTCTTCTCCATGTGGCTGATGATCCATCGCACTTCCCCAGTTGATGGCACGCAACGCCGGGGTGTCAGCGAGGGGCGCAGGATAGCCACATGCGGACGAGAAACCGAGGGGGCGAGGTCGGTATGGGCGGAAGGTCCCCGAACACGCAGAAGGCCCCTCCGAAGAGGGGCCAACGTTCAGTCCGCAGGCGGGTCCTGGGCAACTTCCGACATCGCATTCCGAACCGGGTCCACCTGTTCGGCCACAGGCTTCTGGACGCCCTCGTTGACGACCTCTCTGTCCTCATTCGAGATGGACTGATCCGTGTGGAGCACGTGGTCATGGAGGCCGTCCATGATCTCGTCCTTCACCGGTTTCATGCTTTCGCTCATGCCGCCACCGTAGAACTCGGTAGGTCAACGCAGGACAAGGACTATCCCAGGCCCGCGGCCGGAAGCGGATACTCAGTCACTTGTCCCCGGGTACCTCGGACAGTCCGTCGCGGTGATGCAACCGCCAGCGCACACCGGACTCATCGGTGAAGTACACAGAGATGTCTTGCTCATCGACTTCCTTCAGCCAGTACAGCCGGGCGAAACCACCAGCGGTGACGGCATTCAGCGGCGGCGCGGACATACGCCGCTCTCCTTGCACGATGCCGCATCGGATCGGTGCGTCACCCGAGGTCGCGGTGATGTCGCGAATCGGTCCGTCGCTGTTGTTCGCGACGACCATCCTGGTAGTGAGTCCGCTGGGGTGAAGTCCAGAGCCTTTGAGGAACGCGAGGATGAGGGGCTCGTCGTCATCGCCGGGTCGCCATCCACGGAACAGCCTGAGGCGGACCGAGCGAGCTTGCTGCTGTCGTTGACGATCAGCCTCGTTGCGCCGCCACGCCATCTCGTCGTTGAGCGCCTTCGTGGTGGCCACGAGAGCTTCGTCCTGCTTCTTGGAGAGCCTGACGGTGGCGGACAAAGCCCCGTACTGCTTGATGATAAGGACGAGCGCGACGACCAGCGTTCCGACACTGCCGATCGCGGCGAGCCATTCGGGGGTCATGGGGGCTCCGTAAGTTGTTAAGTGGCCCGGGAGGGCCGGGTGTGGCTGATGGGGGCTTGCCTTCAGTGGCTTGCCAGGAGTGGCCGCCCGTCCCTCCGGGGCGCTCCGATCGCTGATTGAGATCTGCGCACGAGTCGCTGTTTACGGAGATGACGACGGGGTGTTCCACGGGCCGACGGCATGACGTCGAACGCCTGGAGGAGCGGATGGAACCCTCGCGTCAACGAGTCTGGGTCGGCATCGACGCGGGCAAGGCCCACCACTGGGCCACCGTGGTCGACGACACCGGCACCACCCTGTGGTCGAGCAAGATCGCCAACGACGAGAACTCGATCCTGGACGCCCTCGTCGAGATCCTGGCCCTGGCCGACGAGGCCGTGTGGGGCATCGACATCTGCGGCACCGCCTCGGCTCTGCTGCTCGCGCTGCTGGCCGCGCACGGCCAACAACCCCTGTACGTGCCCGGACGCACCGTCAACCGGATGGCCGGCGCCTACCGGGGCGAGGCCAAGACCGACGCCCGCGACGCCTATGTCATCGCCGAAACGGTGCGCCACCGCTGCGACTTCGCGCCCATCGACGTGCCCGCCGAGACCGTGCGGTCCCTGGCCGTGCTGACCGGCTACCGCAACGACCTGACAGCCGACCGGGTGCGGGCCGTCAACCGGCTGCGCGACGCTTTGTGCTCGATCTTCCCCGCTTTGGAGCGCGCCTTCGACTACTCCGGCGCCAAGGGGCCGCTGGTGCTGCTCACCGGATTCCAGACCCCTCGCGCTCTGCGCAAGATCGGCCGGGCACGGTTGGGGACCTGGCTGCGCAAGCGGGGTGTGCGCAGCGCCGAGTCGATCGCTGACAAGGCGATGGAAGCGGCCGCTTCCCAGCGCACGCAGGTGCCCGGCGAGGCCGTGACCGCGTCGATCGTGGCGGACTTGGCCCGCCAGGTCTTGGACCTGGACGACCGGCTCAAGGACACCGAGAAGCAGATTCGCGAGGTCTTCCGCGAACTGGACGCCGCGAAGATCATCGAGTCGGTGCCCGGGTTCGGTCCCGTCCTGGGGGCGGAGTTCATCGCCGCCGCCGGTGACCTGACCGCCTACCGGGACGCCGGGCACCTGGCTTCGGCTGCCGGGTTGGTGCCGGTGGCCCGGGACTCCGGGAGACGGACCGGTAATCTGCACCGGCCCAAACGCTACAACCGGGCTTTGCGCAGGGTGTTCTTCATGTCCGCGCTCTCGGCGCTCAAGGTCGAGGGGCCCAGCCGGGAGTTCTATCAGAAGAAGCGGGGCGAGGGGCTCAAGCACGTCCAGGCGGTGATCGCTCTGGCCCGGCGCAGGGTGAGCGTGCTGTGGGCTTTGTTGCGGGACGGGCGGGTGTTCACCCCCGTCCCACCGGTCCCGCTGGCGGCTTGACAACTTCATTGAGACTCCTTGGGGGTGGGGTTTCCCCGATCTTGGCACGCCCGACGGTGGCGCGGCATGAGAAGATCCAACCGAAGCCGGGTCTCGCCACAGTGGCAGGGGTAATCCCTCGACCTGCTCGCGCCGCAAGATCGTCTATGTGCGGCAAGGCTTCGTCGGACATGAGGTCAAGACTGGTCGCCGACAGCTACCGCATCGCTCGCAGGTGGGTAGTCCGCCGGTATGAACCCAGAACGCGGCATCCGAGTGTGGCCAGCCGACGGACCCGTGACTCTCCAGTGGCGCGCAAATTTGGGAGCGGAAGTTGGCCTCGACGACATCATCCGCCATCTCGGTTCCCTTGATGCCCTGCTTGAGCTAGCTCAGGAAGTTGCTGAGGAACAAGTCCGGAGCGAGGTGACCCATCGGCTGTTGCGTATGGTCGCTGATGCGGATCGAGGCCTCGTAAGCGAACTTCATTGGGCAGCGGAGAGTTTTGGTTTTGATGTCGACGCGTTGAAGAGCTTCCGGCACATCGGGTATCCGTCGATGTCGGTCCTTGGAGCCCAATATTCCGTGTCTCAGGCACTGAGCGGGATGGTGGAAGAGCGCGTGGCACGGACAATGTCATTCGCACCCGTCGTGAAGCGCGTCACATACTCAAACCCCATCGAGACGTGGATCGATGCCCTCCCTGCGGTACTCCAAGCGTTCACAGTCTTGCTCCCCACGGTTCTTGGTGCGGTCAGGCAACTAGGTGAGGGAAAGAGCCGTCGGAAGATTGAGGATGCAGTCACTCAGGACCTCCTCAGCAACGGAGGTCTGGAAAACCTTCCTCACCATGTGAAGCTGGGCATCGCACTGGGCCTCAAACCGGAGGACTATCAGTACCTCGCCAACGGCGGGATTGTGGAGGACCAACCGGAACCGGAAGTTCCCGAGGGGGATGAGCCTGAGGAGACGTAGCCGCCAGTACATGCTGTGCTCCGGTGGTGTCTCTAATCGGTCTAGCCGCTCTAGATCGCAGCTCACAGAGGGTCTGGGGACCTAGACAGGGGGTCTAGTTCTAGGCCCTCAGACCCTAGAACTAGACCCCCGCCAGACAACGCCGTAGACCCCCGATCACACCCGGTCGAGGGTCTCCTGCACACGGTCACGCCGGTACCCGTTCCTGTTCCGGCCGTCGAGGTCGACCTGCCCGGGGATCAACCCCAACGGCTTCACGGTCGCCGCGAGCTTCGCCGCATCCCACCCGATGTACTCGTCGGAGATCGCGGCCAGACGCCCCAACAGGTCCGCGGTGTGGACGCCCTTCGGATGCACCATCGCTTCCAGGATCGCCGTCAACAACCGCACCTCGGGCCGGTCCGCTGTCGCCGGAAGCGTCCCCGCCTCCCTGCGCAGCTCATACGGCCGGTCCGCCAACGCCTGCAACTCGCCCCGGTCCGGGTCGATGAACGCCGCCCGCGTCTGCGCAGGCGTCGAACCCTCCGCGAGCAGGTAGCCGGCGCCCCGCTGGTCCGGCTCGAACAGCGCAGCGGAGTAGCCGTGGCCCGACCAGCCCGAACCGAGGATTGTGTCCGATGCCGCCGGGGTCGTGCACCGCAGCGCCCACCGGATCGACAGGATGTCCCGCAGCCGGGTCGGCACCACCTCCGCCGCGGGCCGCTGAGTGATCACCCCCGTGATGATCCCGGCCGCGCGGCCCCGGCCGACGATGTCCGCGAGCATCACCATGAACTTCTCGTTCGACTTCTTGTCCCCGCCCGCAGACCAGTACTGGACCTCGTCGATGTGCACGACGATCGGGTGGAGGTCGTGCCGTTCCGCGATGTCCTCGGTGACCTTCGGGACCCCGAGCTTGCGCAGGAGCCCGTACCGCCGGTCCATCTGGGACGTCGCCGACGTTGCCGAACATTGGGGCGTCAGCCCGCAGACCATCCACAGCTACCGTTCGCGCAAGCGGGGGGAGATCCCCGCGCCCGACAAGACCTTCGGTCGGTCGCCGGCATGGAAGCCCGAGACGATCATCAACTTCGAGCGGCCAGGCCGCGGTGCCCGGACCGACCTCAAGTAGCCAGAGAGCACGACGGCCCCGGCCGGTGGACGCACCACCGAACCGGGGCCGTTCTGTGTCAGGAGTAGGGGAGTGCTCGGGCATCGGCCGCGCGCCTTCCGAGAGGGGCGGTCGGCCGTCACGCCCGTCCCGGAACCATCCCGGATGAACCCCAGACTTGCCCGGTCAAGCCGGGTCTAAGCGGGAATACGAAAGCGCAGGTCAACCGCTATGCGATTGGTATCTGCGCAGGTGGGGGAGGGTGTACCGTCATTATCCGGCTTACCGGCCGACTCCCTCCCTCACACCCCTGTGACCTGCGGCGCAGCGAGCGAGAGTCGGCCGTGTTCGCTCCTCGTTTGCTCCGGCCGTTCTCGTGGAGCCGGTGGCAGGCCAGGACCGAGGTGCGGACCATCACGCCCGTGCGGTGTGCGTGGTCGCCCGGATCTGGTCGGGTGGGCGGCACACCCTCGGGAGGTGGAGCGGTGAGCGGTAGTGAGGCGGGCGAACTGTTCAGGGACGACCCCGTGGCACGGCCCCTGACGTATCCGGGCACGGTCCCCGGCGCCTCGGGTGTCCTCCTGGGCGATGCCTACCTTGCGCTGCGGCCCGAGGCCGACGAGCCCGTGGCCGACTGGGCCGTGGAGTGCGCGGGGGAGCGGACGGCGTTGGCCGGTGTGCTGGCACGGCTGGGCCGGGCCCCCATGGCGGACCGGCGCCCGGTCCTGGCGGTGGGGTCCAACGCCGCGCCCGCCCAGTTGCGGCGCAAGCTCCGCTCCCGGTCCCCGGACTCTGCCGTCCCGATGGCCGTGGCCCGCGTGGACGGCATCGCGCCGGGCGTCTCCGCGCACGTGAGCCGTCCGGGCTACGTGCCGGCGGCTCCCGTCGTGGCCCCTGGCCGGAGCCGCCTGTTGGTCCTGTGGCCGGACCCGACGGAGCTGGAGGTGCTGGACGCCACCGAGCCCAACTACCGGCGACGGCCCCTGTCCGTGGCCCGGCATCCCGTCACGCTCGCCTCCGGCGTGCGGCTCCCGTCGTGCTTCGTCTACGTGGGCAGGCACGGCTGCCTGGTCGACGATGGGGGTCGGCCGAGGAGGCTGACCGGCCAGGCGGCCCTGATCCGGGCCCTGCTGGCGGAGTCGGCCGCGCTCCGCGGTCTCTGCGGAACCACGCCCGAGGAGTTCGTGGACCGTGTCAGGGATCCGGGGGTGCGGGAGGCCGTGAAGCTGCTCCTCCGAGACGAGGGGCGTGTGGCCGTCCAGCCGGAGGACGCCTGGCCGCCCGCCCGCCGAGGGGGACCGCCCGAGTCCTAGGTTGCCGGGCGCAGGCGGGCCAGGTCGCCGGGGGCCTGGGCCAGAAAGGCGTCGGGGTCGATGTCCTGGTCTTCGACGCGGTACCCGATCTCCGTGAACCCCGGCCCCGTGGTCAGGTTCGCGCCGCGCAGGACCTCCTCCGCGCGCCCCCTGGAACGGCCCCTGGCGAACCACCCCGGGTCGAGGTAGACGACCACGTCGGCGGTGGTGCCGCCGACGGTGACACTGCCCAGGCGCGTGCTCGTGTACTGCCGCCCGGTGGGCAGGGTGCGGGTCGTCCAGTCGGCTCTGGTGGTGCTGGTCATCGGTGTCCCCTCTGTCGCCGGCATGGCCGCCGGGGCGAGGGAACGGCCCTCCCCCGGCAGCACGCAACGTACAGCAGGTCGGGTGCGGTTCGCGATCGGGTACGGCGCTACAGCGCCGTGGTGATGGCCCGCGTCCCGCACTCACCGGTAGATTGGCCCTGCGCTCCGTACCCCCGGAGAGTCCCGGGGCGCGTCCGTCCGTGGGCCGGCGTCGGGGGTCGACGGCCTGGCGGGCATCCGCGGTTACGGGAATGGGTGACTCTTGTTCGACTCCACCGTGTTCTGGGTGGTCCTGTTCGGCCTGCCGTTGGCGGCGATCGGGGTGATCGTCGCGCTCGCCGCCTACCAGGCCTCAGGTGTTCAACAGGACGGGCGTGACGACGCGCCCGACGACGACTCGTCCGCCGGCTGATCGCCTTCGGCCGCGCTCGCGCGCGGGTGCGGCACGGGAGCCGCGACGTCCTGGACGCCGAGGACGGGCGTGAACCGCCCCGTCCCGGTGTCCAGCAGGTGTACCCGGGCGGACTCCAGGTCGTAGTACATCCCCGTCAGCTCCAGCGTTCCCGATTCCACCCGCTCGCGTACCACCGGGTACTCGAGCAGGTGGCCGATCTGCTGCTCCACGTTCGCCTGGGCCAGACGGCGCAGTGCTTCGGCCGTGGGCAGTCCGGCCAGTGCGCCGGAGTAGGCGCCGACGTGGGCCAGGCTCGCCTCTCCGGTCGACAGCCATCGGCGCATGTACGCGGTGGCGGCGTCTCCCTGCTCCAGGTGGGCCCGGTCGAGCAGGGCCTGCATCGCGCCGCAGTGGGAGTGGCCGCACACGACGATGGAGGGCACCCGCAGCACGTTCACGGCGTACTCGATGGCGGCGCCCACCGATCCGTCACCGGTGGCGTCCGGCGCCGGGACCAGGTTGCCCATGTTGCGGACGGTGAAAAGGTCTCCCGGGCCGCTCGCGGTGATGAGGTTGGGCACCACACGTGAGTCGGCGCAGGTGATGAACAGCGCCGTGGGGTGCTGGCCGTGCGCCAGACGGCCCATGACCGACCGCATCCGGTCGGCGGTGCTGGCGTGGTACTCGCGGGCGCCGGCGGCCAGCAGGGCGAGAGGATCCACCTCCCGGTCGGCGTCTCCGCGCATGTCCCAGGGCGCCCAGCTGCGCGCCATGCCTCCGGGCGCGGTCTTGGCGGCCGGGGCCGAGCGGGCCGAACTGCGCGCGTACCACTGTTCGTGGACCTCGTCGATGTCGACGCTGCCGCCGGTGCGCTCGTGGTCGACCCGCCAGGCGTGGATGGCCTCGAAGGCGGCGTGGTCCATGAAGTCGACGTGCAGGTCGAGGTCGACACGGCACCCCGATGGAACGGTGCGCAGCACGTGGGCGAGCCTGGGCACCCCCAGGAAGGTGAGCGACCCGTGCACGGTGACGTGGACGCGGTCACCGGACTCCTCCGTGGTGACGGTGAGCTTGGTCAGGCGCCGCAGGGACACCACCATCGCCAGGGCGAAGCCGAGGAAGACCCCTTCGAGCAGGCCGAGGAACACCACGCCGCCCATGGTGACGAGGTAGACGCTGGCCTCGTGGTGCCGTCGCAGGTCCCGCAGGTGGGCCACGGAGACCATCTGCACGCCGATGAAGACGAGCAGAGCCGCCAGTGCGGCCATCGGGATCAGTTCGACCACGTGGGCGAACAGGGCGACGAACAGCAGGATCCACACCCCGTGCAGGATCGTGGAGAGGGGGCTGTGCCCGCCCGCGCGGACGTTGGCGGTGCTGCGCACGATCGCGCCGGCCACGGGCAGGCCGCCCAGGGCCCCGCTGACGGTGTTGGCCGCGCCCTGGCCCATGAGTTCGCGGTTGAGCATCACGCGGCGCCCGTTGTGGCGGCGGTCGATGGCGATCGCGGAGACCAGGGACTCGACGCTGGCGACCATCGCGACGGCGGCCACGGCCAGGGCGATGCCGTCCCACTGCCCGGCCTGGGGCAGCTGCGGCAGGCTCCAGGCGTCGGCCAGGGAGTCGGGAAGGGCGACGGTCTCGACCCGCCAGTCGCCCAGGGCGGCGATGGTGGTCGCCGTTCCCACGGCGACCAGGGCCGCGGGGATCATCGACGGCCGGAGGCGGCCCAGGGACGGCAGCCGGTTCCACCCGAACATGATGGCGATCGTGATGACTCCGACCGCGACGGCGGCGGTGTGGTTGTGGGCGATCTGGTCGGGCAGATCGATCAGGTTGGCCAGGGCCGAGCTCTGCGGGGCGCCGCCAAGCACCACGTGCAGCTGGGCGAGCGCGATGGTGATGCCGACACCGGCGAGCAGGCCGTGCATCACGGCGGGGGAGACGGCCAGGGCGGCGCGGGCGATCCGGAAGGCGCCGAGGGCGAGTTGGACCAGGCCGGCGAGCACCGTGATCAGGCAGGTCACCCGCCACCCGTAGGTCAGCAGGAGGTCGGCGATGATGATGGTCTGCCCGGCCGCCGGGCCGCTGACCTGCACCATCGAACCGCCGACGAGGCCGGCGACGATGCCGCCGACGGCGGCGGCCACGAGGCCGGCCATGAGTGGGGCGCCGGAGGCGACGGCGATCCCCAGGGACATGGGGACGGCGACCAGGAAGACCACGAAGGAGGCGCCGACGTCGGCGGCGATCCCTTTGCGGTCGGCGTGGCTCCCGGTGGACTCCGCGGGCTTCGGCGGAGGTGCGGGGTGTGCTCCCTGGGCGTCGTTGCGCATGGTGGCTCCGTTCGGGTTGGACCAGGCAAGGCGGGCATGGGCGCTCGGGGACGTCGGTGTCCGGAGGGGGGATGCGCGCGGCTCGAATCGACGCGAGAACTGCGAAGTGTGCCACGACAGTAACTAATTGTAGCCAATCTTCGTGACGCAGTGTGACTCACTGTGGGCCTTTCGCTCACTGTTGCCTCGTGTTCACATCCGGTGGGGACAGACCGGGACACAAGAACACCGAGGTGGCAGGGGAGTTCCCCGCCACCTCGGTGGTGTGAAGGAGTGACGCGGCCGTGGGACCGGCCCGGTCACGCGCGGTGGTCAGCCGTCGCGGATCAGCGGAACCGGCCGTCCTCGTAGCCGCCTTCGTAGTACTCCTGGGGGTAGCGGCGCGGATCACCGGTCGGCTCGGTCGGGTAGTAGCCCTGCGGCTGTGGCCCGGGGGCGTGCGGGTGCCCCGCCTCGGGGCTCCATCCGTCCACGGGCGCGTAGTCGCCGTAGTCGGGCTGCGGAGCCGGGTAGCCGCCGCTCAGCACGTCGGGGTGGCCGCCGCCGGGCGGCGCGGGGGGCGCGACGGGGTGCCCGTAGGGGTCGGTCGGAGGCGGGAAGCCGCCGTAGCCGGGCAGCACGTCGGAGTAGGAGGGGTCGGCGGGGTAGCCGCCCGAGGGTCCGCTTCCGGCGGCGTAGCCCTGATGGTCGGCCGGGGCGCCCGTTCCACTGCCGGGGAAGGTCGGCTCGGAGTAGGAGGGGGGTGCGGTCGGCCCGCTGTTGGGGAAGGCCGGCTCCGAATACGAGGGCGGTGCGGTCCGCCCGCTGTCGTAGGCCGAGTGCCCGTGGACGGGCGCCCCCGGTCCGGGCGCCACGGGCCCGGGAAAGCCGCCGGACGGGGTCGGGGCGCCGCCTGTGTGGTCACCGCCGGGTCGGCCGCCCCACAGTGGTGCGTTGCCCGCCTGGTCGGGGCGCGTGTGGTGACCCGTGTCGTAGGCGGAGCGCGTGTGGTCGCCGGTGTCGAACTCGGGGCGCCCGTAGGGATCGGTGCCGTAGGCGGGCCGGGTGTGATTGCCGGTGTCGAACTCGGGGCGCGTGTGCGTGCCGGAGTCGAAGGCGGGGCGCGTGCCCGTGTCGAACTCGGTCCGGGCGTACGCGCCGCTCTCGTGCGCGGGGCGCGTGTAGTGGCCGGTGTCGAACTCGGGGCGCCCGTAGGGATCGGTGCCGTAGGCGGGCCGGGTGTGGTCGCCGGTGTCGAACTCGGCTCTGGGGGATGCGCCGAAGTCGGCGCGCAGGTGGGTGCCGCTGTCGTAGGCGGGCCGGGTGTGGTTGCCGGTGTCGAACTCGGGGCGCGTGTGCGTGCCGGAGTCGAAGGCGGGGCGCGTGCCCGTGTCGAACTCGGTCCGGGCGTACGCGCCGCTGTCGTAGGCGGGCGGGGCGTGGCGTCCCGTGTCGAACCCGGGACGTGTGGGGTCGCCGGTGTCGTAGGCGGAGCGGGTGTGGCTACCGGTGTCGTACTCGGGTCGGCCCAGGGGGTCCGTGCCCTGGGAATCCGGCCCGAAGGAGGGGTCCTGGCGCCGCGTCGACGCGTAGCCTCCGGTCAATGGGTCGGGCGCCGCTGGACCGCCGTAGGACGGACGCCCGCCGGTGCCGCCGTCCGTTCCGCCCGGTAGTCCGGAGCCGCCCAAGCCGTTCGGCAGCCCGGGTCCGCCGGCCGGCCCCGTTCCGCCCGGCAGCGCGGAGCCGCTCGCCCCCGGCAGGTTCGAGCGCCGGTGTCCTCCGGTGTCCATGCTGGACCAGATCGGCGAACCCCCGCTCGGCTCCTGTGAGGGCAGGGGCGGTCTGAAGTCCGGCGCGAGCGGGTCGGTCGTCCCCGACCGCTCCGTTCCGCCGCTCCAACCCGAGCCCGTGGAGCCGTACCCGGCGTGGTCGGTGCGGCCGCTCGTCCCGCTGTAGCCGAGCGGGTCCGACAGTGGATCGCCCGCCTCCGGGGCGCCGCCCGAGCCCGGGCCGTGCGTGCCGAAACCCGCTCCGGTGCCGGTCGAGCCCGCGGAGCCGATACCGGCGCCGCCGCTGTCGCCGATGCCGGCGCTCCCGCTCGGGCCGCCGTGCCCGCTCAGACCGCTGCTCCCGCTCGTGCCGAGCGGATCCAGCGGGTCCACCGCCCGGGCCGTCGGGGCTCCCAACGGGTCCGGCGTGACCGGTGAGGAGGTCTCTGCGCCGCCGGTCGGCCACGATCCCGTTCCCGGGCCGCGGCCCGCCTCCGGCGCGTCGTCGTCGCTCGCCGCGGCGGGCGGATTCGATCCTCCGTGGCCCAGGCTGGCGAGCATGGCGAGGTCGTTCGTGGGGTCGGCGCCGGCGGGTGTCGAGGGGAGCGCGTCCGCGACGGGCGCGGCGTCGACCGCGCGGGTGGGAGCGTGCGCTCCACCGCCTGCGGGCGCGGGAGCGTCGTCCTCCTCCTCGTACTCCTCGTACTCGTCGTCCTCGTACTCGTACTGGGTGACGGTCGGTTCCATGCCGCCGCGCCCGTCCCGGTCCGGCTCCTCCTCGCCGTCGCCGAGGCTGGACCAGAAGCCGTTGTCGGACAGCGCGGAGTCGTCGTCATCCCAGTCCACGCCGCGCTGGCGCCGTCCCCTGGGGCGCCGCCCGCCCCCGCCGCCGTCACCGCGTGATCGCCGCGCGCGCCCGCGCGGCGCGCGTTCCTCGTCGTCCCGGCCCTGGTCGGGCGCCTCGCCCTCGTCGTGGTCGTAGTCGTCCTCGTAGTCGTCGTCGCGCGAGCCGAGGCTCAGCGCGCGCATGCCCAGCAGCAGAAGCACCAGGACGGCGAGCACGACGATGACGGCGATGATGATGATGACGGTGACGGTCATGTTGTACGCACTACCTTGGAGAGGTCGGCCGCACCCACCACACGCGTGGGGTCGGCTTGGCGAGGACCGGCCGAGGGGGATCGGTGGCCGCCGGGCCCGCGGGCCCGGTGCGGCCGGCGAGCCGGCCGTGGCGAATCCGGTGTGACCGCGCCGCGCGGAGGCGTGCGGCGGTCGGACGGGATTCGGTCAGCTGAAAATGGGTGAGGGGCACCAGGCCACTGTATGCCTTGTCGCGCCCTGTGTGCAGAGGGCGATGGGGGCTTCCTTGCGTGAATCCCTCCGGGCCCGGACGCATCGCGGGTTCACCCGCGCGATGCCCCTCGTTCACCTCACGAGTGGGCCATGTCACTCACTGGTGGTGGTCAGAGTGCCCCTGGCGATCGCGCTGTCGGCGATGGCCTCCAGGGTCCGGCTCAGCTCGGATCCGTCGGGCAGGTCCAGGGTGCCGCTGAGCGCGTACACCGTGAAGCGGTACTCGTGCGGGTCCCCCTCCTCCGGGCACGGCGGCAGGTAGCCGGTCCCGCCCGCGCTGTTCTGTGCCTGGCGAGCGTCGGGAGGCACGGTGCCCTGCCGGATCCCGCCCAACTGCGGGTCCACGTCGAAGAGCACCCAGAAGACCTCGGCCGCCTGCGGGTCGTCGACCACGACCGCGATCGAGCCCACGGAGTCCGGGTCGGGCAGTCCCGACCAGTTCAGCGGGGGAGAGGTCCCCTCGACCGTCTCCTCGGCCTCCTCCCCGGCCGCGCCCTCGTCGGACTCCTCGCCGGTGTCCTCTTCCCCGGTGTCCTCTTCCCCGGTCAGGCCCTCGCCGTCCTCGTCGGCGGGCGCGTCGGTGTCCGCGGCGCAGGTGTAGGCCGCCGGCAGCGCCCGGCCCTCCTGGACCAGGGGGCTGGTGACGTTGATGTCGCTGGTGACCTCCCCGCCCGGCGTGAACAGACCGCACCCCGTGGTCAGCGCGACTGCGGCCCCCGCCGCCAGTGCGCCCGCGCGCGTGCCGGGGAGGGAGCGGGGCGCGGGCCGCGCACCGGTGGTCCGGGTCAGAGGGAGGGCCGGGAACAATGGGACTCCTGCTGGGCTTTCGGGCCGACGTGGCCAAACTCGCTGTGCACCTGCCGCGGTGTCGGGTCGTTCCCGCGCCGCGTATGGGGGAGCGCGCGTGCCGCACCTCGACGGGCACCGGCGCACGTTCCTGAGCGAACCCTACTGCGGTCGGGCGCGCACTGCGGCTGTGACCACCGCCCCCGCGCGCCACGACGCCCGAGTACACGCGCGTCCCCCGTCCCCGGCGGTACTCCGCACGCGCCCCGCACGGCGCCGGCCGCCACGGCCGTGACCGCGTCCCCAGCCCTGTGCGCCGAGCGGGCGCCGGTCGTCGGCATCGGTCATCATGGGGCGGTGCGGTTCTCCATTCTCGGTCCCCTCCACGTCCATGACGGTTCCGGCCGTCCGGTATCCATCGGCGGCGCCCGTCTGCGTACCCTGCTGGTCCTGCTCCTCCTGCGCCCGGGACAGCGCGTGGCCACCGACACGCTCGTGGACGCCATCTGGGGCGGGTCCGCCCCGGCCGCCACCGGCAACGCCCTCCAGGCCCTGGTGTCGCGCCTGCGCAGGGTCCTGGGCGGGGAGGCCGAGATCCACGGCGACGCCTCCGGTTACCGGTTGGAGGTCGGTCCCGGGCAGGTGGACCTGACGGAGTTCGAGGCGCTGACCCGGCGGGGCCGCGCACACCTCGCGGCGGGCCGCCCCGCGGACGCGATCACCTGTCTGGGCGAGGCCCTGGCGCTGTGGCGCGGCCCCGCCCTGAGCGACCTGACCGCGCGCGGCATCGCCGAGGACACCGCGCTGCGGCTGAACGAGACCCACCGCATGGTGCGCGAGGAGTACCTGGCGGCCCTGGTCGCTCTGGGCCGCCACACCGAGGCCCTGCCCGAGGCCGAGGCGCTGACCAGGGCCGAGCCGCGCCGCGAACGCCCCGTCGAGCTACTGATGCGCGCCCTGGCCGGAACCGGGCGCACCGCCGACGCGGTGGCCGCCTACGACTCCTTCCGCGCCCGGCTGGCCGACGACCTGGGCCTGGATCCGTCGGCCCGGCTGCAGGACGCGCACCTGCGTCTGCTGCGGGGCGAGCTGTCGGCCGCCGAGCCCGTGATCGCCGAGCCCGCGGAGACCGCCCGATCGGCGCGGCCCGGTCCGCGGGCCGAGGAGCCCCGGGCCGATCCGCCCCAGCTGCACCTGCCCTCGACCCTCACCAGCTTCGTGCCGCGCGAGGCCGAGGTCGACACGGCCGTGGACCTGCTCGCCCAGGGGCGCCTGGTCACCCTGACCGGCCCCGGCGGGGCGGGCAAGACCCGGCTGGCCATCGAGACCGCCGCCACCCTGGCCGCCCGCGCCCCCGCACTGCTCTCGCGCGGCGGCTGGTTCGTCGGGCTCGCGCCCGTCACCTCCGGCGCCGACGTCCTCGACGCCATCGCCCTCGCCCTGGACCTGCGCGAGCACGCCGTCATGCGGGCCCGCGCGAGCACCACGCCCAGTTCACCGACCGAACGCATCGCGGCCTTCCTCGGCGACCGCCCGGCCCTGATCGTGGTCGACAACTGCGAACACCTGGTCCGGGAGGTCGCCCGGGCGGTCGAACCGCTCCTGGCGCGGTGCCCGGGCCTGCGGGTGCTGGCCACCTCCCGCGAACCCCTGGGGGTGCCCGGCGAACGGCTGTTGACCGTGCCCTCGCTGGCGCTGCCGCCCGCGGACGCCGACGTCGCCCAAGCCGTCGCCAGCCCCGCCGTGGTGCTGTTCACCGAGCGCGCCCAGGCGGTCAGCCCCGGGTTCGCGGTCACCCCCGGCAACGTCGCCCACGTCGTGCGCATCACCCGTGAACTCGACGGCATGCCGCTCGCACTGGAACTGGCCGCGGCCCGGATGCGCACGATGGCGCCCGCCCAGCTCTCCGCGCGCCTGTCCGACCGCTTCCGGCTGCTGACCGGGGGCAGCCGCTCGGTGCTTCCCCGGCACCGGACCCTGCGCGCCGTCGTGGACTGGAGCTGGGAGCTGCTCGACGACGCCGAGCGCCGTCTGCTGCGCCGCCTGTCGATCTTCTCGGGCGGTGCGACCCTGGACGCGGTGGAGCGGGTGTGCGCCGACACCGGGGCCGAGGGCACCGTGCACGGCCAGGACACCTGGACGGTCCTGTTCGCGCTCGTGGACAAGTCCCTGGTCATCGCGGACACCGCCACCCGGGACGACGCCCCGCCCCGCTACCGCCAGCTGGAGACCGTGCGCGCCTACGCGCTGGAGCACCTCGCGCGCAGCGGTGAGGAGGAGCGCGTCCGCGACGACCACGCCCGCTACGTGCGGGACCTGTGGCGCGAGTCCGACCCCCTGTTGCGCGGACCCCGCCAGACGGAGACGCTGGCACGGCTGAGCGTGGAAGCCGACAACTTCGGTCCGGCCATGCGGTGGGCGGTCGAGCGACGGGACGGCGACCTGGCTCTGGACCTGGTCGAGTACGGGCAGTGGTACTGGATGCTGGACGGCTCCTGGCGCCAGTTGTCCCGCTGGTCCCGTCCGGTGCTGGCGTTGCTGGGGGAGCGCGCCCCCGAGGGGCGCGCGGTCGCCTACGCCTGCGCCCGGTTCAACCTGGCGGCGGACACGGGCCTGTCCCAGGACGGGGTCGCGGTGCACGTGCGGCAGGCGCTGAGGACCTTGGAGGAGGCGGGGGAACGGGCCGAGCACCACCCCATGCTGGTGTACGGGCTCGTGTACCAGGCGGTGTTCGACGAGGGCACGGGCGAGGCCGTGGAGCGCCTGGAGCGCGCGGTCGACCAACCGGACCCGTGGATGGGAGCCACCGTGCGGCTCCTGCTGTCCCTGGTCGACTCCCTCCACGGCCGCGTGGACCGGGCCGTGGCCCTGATCACGGCCGCCCTGGAGGGATACCGTGCCTGCGCCGACCTGTGGGGGCAGTGCCAGGCGGTGCTGCAGATGGTGGAGGCCGTGCGGTACCAGGACCTCGACCGCTGCCTCGCGCTCCTGGACGAGGGCCTGGACATGGCGGGGAGCGCCGGCCTGTCCGGCAACGTGGCGGTCTTCCTGCTCCGCCGCGCCCAGGTCCGTACCGAACTCGGCGATCTCGAGGGCGCCCGCGAGGACCTGGACGCACTCGTCGACGTGGACACCGCCATCGAGGACGAGCACGTGGTCCCGTTGCGCATGGCCGAGGCGGCCTGGCTGTGCGCCAAGGGCGAAACCGAGCGTGCCCGCGGTGTGCTGGAGACGGCGGAGCCACTCGTCGCGGGCCTGGGAGGCTTCGCTCCCCTGTACGTCGAGCCGGTCGTGCGGAGCATGTCGGCGCTGATCGCCTGGACGGGGGGCGACGCGGACCGGGCCTGGCGCGAGACGGCCGCCGCGTGGTGGGCGAGCACACGCGGGGTGGGTCCGGTCGGTGCCGAGGTCCTGGACATGTTCGCCGTGATGCTGGCCGCCGACGAGCCGGGGCGCGCGGTCGCACTGCTGGGCTCGTCCACGGTCCTGCGCGGAGTGCCCGACACGGCCACACCGAGGGTCGTCCGGGCACGGGAGGAGTGCCGGCGGGCGCTGGGGGACGCCGAGTTCGAGCGCCTGCTGGAACAGGCGGGGCGGTCGGACGCCAAGGCCGTGCGGACTCAGGTGGGCGCGTGGCTGGCGCGCCTGCTGCCGGACACGGTGCCCGAGGGCGGACCCGGGCGGGACTGAGGCCGGTGTGCGCCGACACGGGGGCGGCGCCGCACCGTTCCGTGCGACGCCGCCCCGGGAGTACTACGCCCTCGCCGTCACCGCGCGGGGACCCGCACGCTCAGGTGCGGCGCCGGTAGGCCCACACCGCCAGCGGGAAGAACACCCCGACGAAGACGGCCGACCACAGCAGCGTCCAGGCCACCGGCCCCGCGACGTCGCCGCCCAGCATCAGGCCGCGCATGGCGTCCACCAGGTGCGTGACGGGGTTGTTCTCCGCCACGACCCGCATCCAGCTGGGCATGGTCTGCGGGTCCACGAACGCCGAGCTGCCGAAGGTCAGCGGGAACATCAGGATCATCCCGAAGCTCTGCACGGCCATCGGGGTGCGCACCATCATGCCGACGAACGCCGACATCCAGCACAGCGCGAACGCGAACAGCAGCACGACCGCGGCGGCGCCCAGCACTCCGAGAACCCCGCCCTCGGGGCGGAATCCGATGGCCAGGCCGACCACCAGCACCATCACCACGGTGATGGAGTACCGGACCAGGTCGCCCAGGATGGCCCCGATCAGCGGCGCCGACCGTGCGATGGGCAGCGACCGGAACCGGTCGAAGATGCCCTTCTCCACGTCCTGGCACAGGGCGAAGCCGGTGCCCAGGGTGGCGAACACGACCGACTGGGCGATGATGCCGGGCATCAGGAAGTCGCGGTAGGTCTGCCAGTCGCCCATCATCGCCTGTCCGAAGACGAAGACGAAGAGTGTCACGAACATGATCGGCATGAACGTGAGCCCGAGGACCTCCTCGGGGTTGGCCTTGATCTTCAGCACGCTGCGCCAGGCCAGCTGGAGGCCGTTCTGCACGGTGCTGACCGGCGTGATGTTGCCGGGCGCCGCCGGCGCTCCGGTGGGCAGGTCGGACCGTGACGCGCTCGTCACCGCGCTCATGCTCGGTTCCCTTCGTCCGCGGTGGCTCCCGCGGTCTCGTCTTCGGCGGTGTGGCCGGTCAGGGCGAGGAAGACCTCGTCCAGGCTCGGTTTGCGCAGCGACAGCTCGGCGACGGCCACGCCCTGCTCGTCGAGGCGGCGCACGACCTCGGGGAGTACGGCGGCGTCGGTCACCGGAACGCGGGCGCGCACGGAGTCGGAGGTCACCGGGCTGCTGGTGACGGCCTCGATGATCTTCGTCGCCAGGGGCAGCTGGGCGGGTTCGACGGTCTGCAGCTCCAGCATCTGGTTGCCGGCGTGGTTCTTCAGCTGCTCGGGGGTGCCCTCGGTGATCACCCGGCCGTGGTCGAGCACCATGATGTCGTCCGCCAGTTGGTCGGCCTCCTCCAGGTACTGGGTGGTGAGCAGGACGGTCACGCCGTCGTCCACCAGCCCGCGCACCACGTCCCACAGGCCGTTGCGGCTGTGCGGGTCCAGCCCGGTGGTGGGCTCGTCCAGGTAGAGCAGGGCGGGCCGGCCGACCAGGCTGGCCGCCAGGTCCAGTCGGCGCCGCATGCCGCCGGAGTAGGTCTTGGCCGGGCGCCCGGCGGCGTCGGAGAGCTCGAAGCGCTCCAGCAGTTCCGCGGAGCGCGCGCGGGCCTGGGACCGGTTGAAGCCGAGCAGGCGGGCGATCAGGACGAGGTTCTCCGTACCGCTCAGCTCGGCGTCGACCGCGGCGTACTGCCCTGTCAGCCCGATCAGGCGACGGACCTCGTGCGGTTGGCGGACCACGTCGAACCCGCCGACCTCGGCACGTCCCTCGTCGGGCCGCAGGAGCGTCGACAGGATGCGCACGGTCGTCGTCTTGCCGGAGCCGTTGGGACCCAGTACGCCCAGCACGGCCCCCGTTGTGGCCGTCAGGTCGACGCCGTCCAGGGCTCGCTTGCCCTTGAACTGCTTGACCAGGCCTTCCGCGCGGATGGCGTCAGTCATCAATCCTCCATCGTGAATGTCTGTCCCAAGTGTGCCGAGAAGGTCTGACAAATCACTGACACGGGCGTGAGCGCCCGGATGCGGGCACGTGTGTGTCCGGAGCCGCCAGGCGCCGGGAGAGCGGCCCTAGAATCGGCCACGTGATGAACACGCCGCCGCACGACCCCGCCCCTCCTCCCGGTGAACCCGCGCCGGACCCCGGAGCCGAGGGCGAGGACGCGGCCGAACTGCGTCCCCCGCTGCGCCGGGTCAGTCCCAGGGCGGTGGGTGTGTGGACGCTGCGGCTGCTCATGGGCTCGTTGTTCAACCTCGTCCTGCTCTCCGCGGCCGCCTGGGCCGTCTCGGCGCTGGGATGGGGGTGGGTGCCGGACTGGGCGCGCGAGCACGCCTGGAAGGCGCCGCTGGTCTACGCCCTGTACGCGCTGCTGCAGATCGCGATCGTGCCCTCCTGGCGGTACCGCGTGCACCGCTGGGAGGTGACCGACGACGTGATCTACACCCGGGAGGGGTGGATCAGCCGGACCTGGCAGCTCGTCCCGGTCAACCGGCTGCAGACCGTCGACCACACCCAGGGCTGGCTGGAGCGGCTCTTCGGTGTGGCGACGCTGAAGGTGCAGACCGCCTCCTTCGCCGGGTCCTCCGGCATCGAGGGGCTCGACGAGGAGGAGGCACGCGCGTTGAGCGAGCGGCTGGCCGTGCGCGCCGGAGCGCTGCGGGGGGACGCCACCTGATGGACGACGACGGCGGACGGCCCCGGGAGCCCCGGGACCAGGACACCGACGGCTGGGCCGTCCCCGGCAGCACGCCCAGCCGGGACGCCCGCCGCGAAGCCGACCAGGCCCCCTCGCAGGACCCTGCGCGGGGTCCCGTGCCGGACGAGGGCACGGGAGAGGGGCCCGGGAGCGGCGTGCCCCGCGCGGAGGCGGACGACGGCGCGCTCACGGCCCGTGGCGCGCTCACGCCCGGAGCCGCGCGCACGCCACGCGGTGCGACCCCGGAGGCGGACCGGGACGGCGGCGGGCCTGCGGGACCCGCGGACCGGGACGGTGGTGGCGACGGCGGTGCGGACACGTCCGGCTCCACGGGCCACGAGACCCCCGCGCGGGACTGGTGGGGCGGGGGCGACGGCTTCGCCGCGGCCGAGCCCGCCCGCCGACTCAGTCCGCGCAGTATGGTCGTCGGCCCGATCAACCAGCTCCGGAACCTGGTGGTGCCGATCGCCGTCGGCCTGTTCGTCGGCGGATTCAACCCGTGGGTGATCGGTGCCAGCGCCGCCGCCGTGGTCGCCCTGCTCGCGGGCGGGCTGGTGACCTGGCGGACCGTCTCCTACCAGGTGGGCGAGGAGCGTCTGGAGATCCGCAGTGGACTCGTCCGGCGCTCGCGCCGCACCATCCCCCTGGAGCGGGTCCGGGGCGTGGACGTCACCAGCACCCTGCTGCACCGGCTGCTCGGGGTGGCGGTGGTGCGGATCGAGGCCGCCGCCGGGGCGGGCGGCAGCGAGGACGGCAAGCTCGACGCCGTGGCCGCCGCCGAGGCCGAGCGGCTGCGCCGGGTGCTGCTGGACCGCCGGGCGGTCCTGGCCCACGGCGCGTCCGGGCCCGCCCCGGACACCGGGGCCCGCGCGGAGGGGGCGGCCCCCCGGGACTCCGAGGCCGGAACGGACTCCGGGGCCGGGGCCGACGCCGCGGTGACGCACTTCTCGATGCGGCCGTCGTGGTACCTGTACGGGGCGCTGAGCCTCGCCTACCTGCTCACCCCGTTCGCCCTGCTGGCGACGCTGTTCGGCGTGGTCCAGCAGTCGGCGGGCGACCGGGCCGCCGACTACGTGCTGGACTTGGTGACCACGACCGACCGCGGCCTGCTGACCGCGCTGTCGGCGGTGGCCGCGGGTGTGCTGGTGCTGCTGATGCCGGTGTTCGCGGTGGTCTCCTACGCGTTCACCCACTGGGGTTTCTCGCTGCGTGAGCGCGACGGGTCGCTGGTCGCCGAACGCGGTCTGTTCACGCGGCGCAGCGTGACCCTGGAGAAGCGCAGGATCCGCGGCCACGAGCTGCTGGACAACCCGTTGGAGCGCACGCGCAGGGCGGTGCGGTTGCGGGCCATCGTCACCGGGCTCGGCGACACCGCCAACCGCGCGGTCCTGTTGCCGATCGGGCCCCGCGCCACGGTCGACGCGGTGCTGGCCCGGGCGCTCACCCCCTTCCGGGGATCGCTCACACCCCATCCGCGCGCGGCGCTGTACCGGCGCTGGATCCGCGCGGTGGGTCCGTTCGCGGTCCTGGCCGGACTCGGCCTGGTCGTGCAATGGCCGTGGCTGGCGGTCACCGGGGCCGTGCTCGCGCCGCTGGGCGTGGTCCTGGGCCTGGACCGGTACCGTTCCCTGGGCCACGGCTACGACGGGACCATGGTGAGCGTGCGCACAGGGTCGCTGCGCCGCCGCCAGGCCACCGTCGAGCGTTCGGCCGTGATCGGGTGGATCTGGACGCAAACCCTCCTGCAGCGGCGCGCCGGCCTGGCCGATCTCCAGGTGACCGTGGGCGCGGGCGACGGCGGCTACACGGCCATGGACGCCTCTCAGCGCCGCTCGGTGGCCTTCGCCGCCGGCGTCACCCCGGAGATCGTGCGTCCGTTCCTCGTGCGGCCGCGGGCCGAGGGCGCCGGGACCGGAGACACGGCGGAGGGGTGACCGGCGGCCGTGCCGCGGTCACCCCTCGTCTCCTCGCGGTGGGGCCTGGCCCCGTGGCTACTCGCCCTTCTTGGAACCGAACATGATCTCGTCCCAGGAGGGAACCGAGGCGCGCCGGCCGCGTCCCTTGCGCTTGGGCGGGGCCGGCTCGGCGGCTCCGCTGGCCGGGGCGGCGACCGGCGGCGGCTCGGGAGCCGCGCGCCGGGGCGCGGCACCGGTGTCGTTCAGATCGATGGTGGCCCGTCGCCGGCGCGCCGGGCGGGCCTGGGCGGGCGGCTCGGCCGCGGGCGGCGCGGAGTCCTCCTGGCGTGCGGGCGGGCCGTCCTGGGGCCAGTCCGGCGCGGCTCGGCGGCGCGGCCGCTGTGGGACCGGCGGTTCGGACCGGGCGGCCGGGGCCGCGGGGCCAGGGGCCCGGTCGCGGTCGTCGCGGCGCGGCTCGGCGGGTGAGGGCCGGACGGGCTCCGCGGCCGGTTCGGCGCGGTGCTCGTACCGGTCGGCCTGCCGGTGCTCGGCGGCGCGGAGGCCGGGGGCCTCCTCGTGCGGCGGGTCCAGTGGCCTGTGCCTGGGACGGTCCGCCTCACGCGGCCGCTCGTTGCCGTGCCCGGGGCGCTCGGTCTCGCGCTCCCGTTCGGCGGCGGGGTCGGCGGCCGCCCGCAGCGGGTCGTCCAGCGGGGTGTCCCGGGTGAAGGGGCGGGACGCGGCGTCCAGGCGACGGTCGGCGGTGGGCGGGGTGTCCGTGCGCGCCGGTTCGGGGATCTCCCCGCGGCGCGGCAGGAACGGTGTGACGTTGGCGCCGGGCGCGGGAACCGGGTCCAGGGGGTCGGCGGAGGAGAACCGGGCGGCCTCCTCGTCGGCGGGGGAGACGCTGTTGTGTCTGGGCTCGTACAGCCAGTGCGCGACGCGCTCGGTCCCTCCGTGCAGGTAGACGAGCTTGAGCTGCCAGGTGCGGTCCTCGCGCTTCCACGAGTCCCACTCGGCGTCCCCGGTCTCCAGCTGGTGGGCACCGATCCGCTTGGTGACGAGTTCCTCCAGGGAGGGGCCGGGCGCGGCGTCGCCGTGCGAGCGCACGGTCGCCCGCTGGGCCTGCTGGGCGATGTACTCGCGCTCCTGCAGGACGGGCCCCTCGAACCAGCGGACCCGTTCGATCGGTATGCCGGAGATCTCGGAGATGGCCTCCGCGGTCTCGCCGGAGCGGATGCGGGCCTGGATTTCCTTGGGGCGCAACGGATTCTCCACTTCGATCTCGTACTGGCCGAGCCGGGAGAACTGGCCGCGTACAGCGGCGCGGAGGCGGTCGTCGACGGGCAGCATGAAACGGGTTCCACGGCCGGTGCTGGCGAGCACCAGGTAGGTGCCGTCCTCGCTCACGGCCACGAGGCGAAGCTCGTGCATCGCCCTCCCTTTCGCGTCCCGTCGAGGACCGGTCGCACGACCGGGCCCCCGCGTTCTCCAAGTCTGGTCGGCCGACAACGGTTCGGCCAGTACCGCGCCCGGCATGTCCGAACTGTGTGCCCGCCTCCCCGTCCGCGGCCTTCGCCACGGTGGGAGCCGCCCCGGACGTCCGGAGCGCTCACGGTCGCTTCCGGTGCCAATCTTGACACGCGGATCCGTCGGTGACGGGGAGCGGTCGTCGGGAATGTCGTCGTTCCCGCGTGAAGGCTCCGCGGTGATGGTATCGCTCGACTCCCGAATCGCCCCAGGCCCGGGAAAAACACCGATCTCGGACCGACTCGCTTACATGATCGTGCGCAAGCGAAGCAACTCGACACGCCGGGAGACGTCGAAAAGTGATGCTTGTGGTGACCTGTCGTGACTGGAACCCGGCGGGGCTTAGTCTGAGTTATCCGTCTATGGGCGCTATGTGGCTATTGGGTCACTCGGGCCATTCGGCCCACCATGCGTCCGCTCACCGACACCCCCACCGTGCTCTCGCGCGGGCGAAACAAAGGGAGGACGACCGGATGGGTCGGACCGGACACGACGGGGACCACGAGGATCACGAGCCGGGGGAGGGCGCGGGGGAGGCGAGGAAGCGCATCGACCTGAGCCTGTCCCAGGTCGCGGGAGCCGGAGCCGCCACACTGACGGCGGCCACGGCCGCCTCCTACCTCAACGTCTACGGCACGGTCATCGGGGCCGCCGTCATCGCCATCCTGAGCACCGTCGCCAGCCCCCTGCTCCAGCACTGGTTCTCCCGCGGCGGCGAGCAGGCCAGGCAGCTGGCGGGGAGGGTCAGGCCCGCAGACGCGGCGCGGGCGGGCGCTTCCCCGACCCGGCCCGCGGAGGGCGCGGCGGCCGGTGTGGACGCCACCCGCACCATGGCCCTGCCCATGATCGCGGACGGACCCGACGGACCCGACGGACCCGACAGGCCCCACGGACCCGACCGCCCGGACGGGCGGCAGGCCGCCGAGGGGCCGGACCCGGCCGCCCGCGCAAGAGTGGGCTGGCGCGGCGTCCTCATTCCGGCCGGAGCGGTCTTCGTCCTGGTCATGCTGGTGATCCTGGCCTTCGAACTGCTCACCGGCCGCTCCCTGACCGCGTGGACCAACGGCGTCGACGAGCCGACCGCTCCCTCCCTCCTCGGCGGTACGCACGTCACCCAGGAACAGGACGACACCGGCTCCACCGACTCCGGCCGGACCCCCGAACAGGACACCGGGACCACCGGTGAGCCCCCGCCCGCGACCCGGGCCCCCGAGGACACCACCGAGGACGGCACGGAACCCGGCGACGCTCCCGCCGACGGCGGCACCGGGCAGGACGGCCAGGAGGAGCAGGCGGACCCCGGCGCCACCGCGCCGCCCGAGGACGGCGGGACCGGGGGAGAGGAGGAGGCCCCCGCACCCGTCCCCGAGGGCGGAGACGGTGCCGGGGACGGTGGCGAACAGGGGTCCCTCACGGTCCCGGAGGACGCCCCCGCCACGCAGTGACGCCGGGACGGACCGGCACCCTCAGCCGAACACCCGGTCCAGGTAGGCGTTGCCGAAGCGGCGGTCCGGATCCACGCGCTCGCGCACGGCCAGGGCCTCGCCCAGGCGCGGGTAGACGCCCTCCAGGTAGGCGCGGTCGCGGGTGTGCATCTTCCCCCAGTGGGGGCGCCCGCCCACGGAGGTGAACACCGCCTCCAGATCGGCGAAGTACGCGTCGTAGGGCGTCCCCTGGTACATGTGCACCGCCACGTAGGCCGTGTCCCGCCCGTAGGCGGTGGACAGCCACACGTCGTCGGCCGGGGCGAAGCGCACCTCCACCGGGAAGCTCACCCGGTGGCCGCCCCGGTCGACGATCGACCGGGCCTCGCGCAGCACGTCCGCGACGTGCTCGGCGGGGATCGCGTACTCCATCTCCACGAAGCGCACGTCGCGCACCGAGGCGAACACCCGGTGGGACGCGTCGGTGTACTCGCGCGCCGACAGCGCCCGGGCACTGATCTGGTTCACCGCCGGCACCGCTCCAGGGAAGCGGCGGCACAGCCGGTTGACCTTGTCGAAAACGGTGTTGGAGAGGAAGTCGTCGTCCAGCCACGCCCGCCACGGGGCCAGCGGCCGGGCCGGGCCCTTGCTGACGTTGTTGCGCTTGGTGTTGGTGCTCCCGGTGTGCGGGAACCAGAAGAACTCGAAGTGGTCGTTGTCGGCGCGCAGCTCGGGCAGGCGCTCCAGGACCTCGTCCAGGGGCATCGGCTCCTCCCGGGCGTGCAACAGGAACGCGGGCCGCACCGCCATGGTCAGGGCGGTGACGACCCCGAACGCCCCCAGCCCCACCCGCGCGGAGTGGAACAGGTCGGGTTCGCGGTCGGCGGAGCACTCCACCACCGATCCGTCGGCCAGCACCATTTCCAGGCCGACCACCTGGGAGGCCAGCCCGCCCGCGTCGCGGCCCGTGCCGTGCGTGCCCGTCTGGACCGCGCCGGCCATGGTCTGGACGGCGATGTCGCCCATGTTGGCCAGTGCCAGCCCGTGCTCGGCCAGGGCGTCGTTGAAGTCGCACAGGGGGAGACCGGCCTCGACGGTGGCCGTTCCGGCGTCCGGGTCCACCGAGCGCAGCTTGGTCAGGGAGGCGGGGGAGAGGAGCAGTCCGTCGGTGACGGCCACGTCGGTGAAGGAGTGGCCGGAGCCGACCATGCGGACCCGCAGGTCGTCGTCGGCGGCGGAGGCGACCGCCGAGACCACCTCGCCGGTACTGCCCGGTGCCGCCGTCCGCCGGGGGCGGGCCTGGTAGGTGTCGGCCCACGTGTTCCACAACACATCTGTCATGCCATGCGACATTACCCACGAGTCACTTCCACGGCCAGAGGCGAGGGGGAACCGTCCGCGGGACCCGTGCCTGGCGCGAAGGCCGAGAACACGGCGCCCCGGACCGGGGGGTCGCGCGAGCGGGCCGCGAAGAGCTGGTTTCATAAGGTCCATGAGGCCTTACGACGCGTTTTTGCTGATCTCCTTCGGTGGCCCGGAGGGTGAGGACGAGGTCATCCCGTTCCTGGAGAACGTCACCCGCGGGCGCAACATCCCCCGCGAGCGACTGGCTGAGGTCGGCGAGCACTACTTCCGCTTCGGCGGAGTGAGCCCGATCAACCAGCAGTGCAGGGACCTGATCGCCGCGATCACCGCCGACTTCGCCGCGGGAGGCATCGACCTGCCCATCTACTGGGGCAACCGGTTCTGGGCGCCCATGCTCACCGACACCCTCGCGCGCATGAGAGAGGACGGTGTCCGCCGCGTCCTCGCGGTACCCACCTCCGCCTACTGCAACTGGTCCAGCCGGACCGCCTACGTGGAGGACATCGCCCGGGCCCGCGCGGCCCTGGGCGAGGACGCGCCCGAGATCGACCTGGTCCGCCCCTTCTACGACCACCCGGGGTTCGTCGAACCCCTCGTCGAGCACACCCGCGCGGCCCTGGACGCCCTGCCCGCGGACCAGCGCGAGGGTGTGCGCCTGCTCTTCTCCGCCCACTCCATCCCCACGGCCATGGCCGAGGCCAGCGGCGGTCCCGAGCAGGGGTTCGGCGCCCAGGGCGCCTACGGCGACCAGCTGGCGGAGGTGGCCCGCCTGGTCGTGGACCGGCTCGACCGCGACTACCCCTACGAACTCGTCTACCAGAGCCGCAGCGGCCCACCGAGCCAGCCGTGGCTGGAGCCGGACGTCAACGACCGCATCGAGGAGCTGGCCGCCGAGGGCGTGCCCGCGGTCGTGGTCGTGCCCCACGGCTTCGTCTCCGACCACATGGAGGTCAAGTTCGACCTCGACGTGGAGGCGCGCGAGACCGCGGAGAAGCTCGGGATGGGCTATCAGCGCGCCCTCAGCCCGGGAACCCACCCCGCGTTCGTCTCCATGGTGAGCGACCTGGTGCGCGAGTACTCCGCACGGGCCGAACGCCGCCGCCTGGGCGGCCTGCCCCGCTGCGCGGAGTGCACCTGCGACCGCTGAACGCCCCGCGGCCCGGCTGCCGAGCCGGGCCCGCGGCGCCCGAGGGTCCGGAACGCGGCTGTGGCACAGTGGGTAAACGCTGCTGACACCGCCGCCCCGCCGGCGCCGGTGTCCGGCCGCCGCCAGGGGGAAGTGCTGTAGGGGATCCCTATAGAGTCGCCCCAGAACACACGTCGACGGTTCAGGAGACTCGTCTTGGTTCGTTCCTGGTATGAACTACCGGAATACCTCACACTGCGCCGCGTCAACGGACTGCGCCTCTCACCGGACGGAACCCGTCTGGTGGCGCCCGTCAGCGGCCTCGCCCCCGACGCCAAGACCTTCCGCAGCGCCCTGTGGGAGATCGACGTCGAACCGGAGTCCGAGGGCGGGCGGGCGCCGCGCCGTCTGACCCGCTCCGCCAGGGGCGAGTCCGCCGCCGACTTCCTTCCCGACGGATCGGTCCTGTTCACGACCGGCCGCCAGGACCCCGAGGCCGAGCCCCAGGACAAGCCCGGGCCCGCCCTGTGGCTGCTGCCCGCCGAGGGCGGCGAGGCCCGGCAGGTGGCCTCCCGGCCCGGCGGCGTCGGCGCCTTCGCCGTGGCCCGCGACTCCGGCCTGGTCGCCTTCACCTCCGACGTCCTGCCCGACAGCGAGGACGCCGACTCCGACGCCTCGGCCCGCAAGGCCCGCGAGGAGGCCGGGGTCACCGCCATCCTCCACGAGGCGCTCCCGGTCCGCTCCTGGGACAGCGACGTCGGCCCCGACCACCCCCGCCACTTCGTCGCCGCCCCGCCCGCCGACGACGACGCCCGCCTGGGCGAGCCCCGCGACCTGACCCCCGGCGCCGGCCTGGCGCTGCTGGACTCGGGACCGGCCCTGACCCCCGACGGCGCCACCCTCGTCACCGCATGGAGGGTTCCCACCGGCCGCGGCGCGACCCGCCACGACATCGTCGCCATCGACACGGCCACCGGCGACCGCAGGACCCTGGTCAGCGACCCGGGGTACGACTTCGACGGCCCCCTGGTCTCCCCGGACGGGCGATCGGTCCTGGTCGGTCGCGCGTTCCCGGGCGACTACGACGGCGAGCCCCGCGACCACACCCTCTGGCTGGTGGACCTGGCCACCGGGCGGGGCCGCGACCTGCTCGCCGACCACGAGCTCTGGCCGCGCGACTACGCGTTCGCGGCCGACTCCTCCGCCGTGTTCATCGTGGCCGACCAGAACGGGCGCCGCCCCGTCTTCCGGATCGGCCTCGCCGACGGGGAGCTCACCCGGATCACCGGCGACCACGGCGCCTACAGCGCGCTCAACCCCTCGCCGGACGGGCGCCACGTCTTCGCCCTGCGCGACGCCTGGGACGCGCCCCCCGCCCCCGTGCGGCTGGACGCGGACACCGCCGACGGCGAGCCCGTCCGCCTGCGCACCCCCGGCTCCGAGCCGACCATGCCGGGCACGCTCACCGAGATCGAGGCCACCGCCGACGACGGCACCCGGGTCCGCTCCTGGCTGGTCCTGCCCGAGGAGGCCTCGGCCGACGCACCGGCCCCGCTCGTGCTCTGGGTGCACGGCGGCCCCTACATGAGCTTCAACGGCTGGTCCTGGCGCTGGAACCCGTGGCTGCTGGCGGCGCGGGGCTACGCCGTCCTGCTGCCCGACCCGGCCCTGTCCACCGGCTACGGCCAGGACATGCTCCGCCGGGCCTGGGGGCAGTGGGGGCCGCGTACCCACGCCGACGTCATGGCGATCACCGACGCGGCCGAGGCCCGCGACGACATCGACTCCGAGCGCACCGCCATGATGGGCGGCTCGTTCGGCGGCTACATGGCCAACTGGATCGCCGGACACACCGACCGCTTCAAGGCGATCGTCTCCCACGCCTCCCTGTGGGCCCTGCACGGGTTCAGCGCCGTCACCGACCACCCGCCGGTGTGGGAGCGCGAGTTCGGCACGCCGCTGGCCCGGCCCGAGCGCTACGAGCGCAACTCGCCGCACCTGAGCGCCGACCGCATCCGCACGCCCATGCTCGTCATCCACGGGGACAAGGACTACCGGGTGCCGATCTCCGAGGGGCTGCGCCTGTGGCGCGACCTCCTCCTGCACGAGGTCGACGCCAAGTTCCTGTACTTCCCCGACGAGAACCACTGGATCCTCAGCCCCGGCAACGCCCGGATCTGGTACGAGACGATCTTCGCCTTCCTGGACCACCACGTCCACGGCAAGGAGTGGGCCAGGCCGGAACTGCTGTGATCCCACGGCTCGTGGCCCTGGCCGCCGGGCGTGCCGGGCGCGGATCCGAGGCCCGTACCACCCCGGACGGGCACGGCTCCCCCCGGCCGCCACGGGCCCGAACCACGCGGTCGGCCGGCGTGCGGGCCGGGGCCGGGGGCCGTTCCGACATCGCCACCGCCTACGGTGGTCGGGCCGCGATCAGCCACAGGCACGTCGGCCCGCTCCACCGAGCGGACGGTGACGCCTACACCACTGGGAAGGAGACGGGCGTTCCCGCTCCGGCCTGACGGCCGGGGCACCCACGCCCAACGAACACGTGAGCACCACCCGGTCAGCACCAGACCCCGAGGCCCTGCGCGACCTCGCCGTGACCGTGGCCGCGGAGGCGGGAGCACTCGCGGCCGAGGGGCAGGCGGGCATCACCGTGCTCGACACCAAGTCCAGCCCCACCGACGTGGTCACCAAGATGGACCGCGCCACCGAGGACCTCATCCGGGCACGGCTCCTGGCGGAGCGCCCCGACGACGCCGTCCTGGGCGAGGAGGGCGGTGACGAGGCCGGAACCAGCCGGGTCCGGTGGGTCGTCGACCCGATCGACGGGACCGTCAACTACCTCTACGGCAGCCCCGACTGGGGTGTGGCGATCGCCGCCGAGGTGGACGGGGTCGTGGTCGCCGCCGCCGTGCACATCCCCTCGCGCGGGGAGATGTTCGAGGCGGTCCTGGGCGGCGGCGCCCGGCGCGACGGCGAGCCGCTGCGCGCCCCCGACACCGTGCCCCTGGACCGGGCGCTGGTCGCCACGGGCTTCGGCTACTTCCCCGAGCGGCGCGTCCAGCAGGCACGGGTGCTGCTGGAGGTCATCCCGCACATCCGTGACATCCGCCGGGGCGGGTCGGCCGCGGTCGACCTCACCGGCCTGGCCACGGGCCGCTACAACGCCTTCTACGAGCGCGGCCTGCACGCCTGGGACTGGTCGGCGCCCGGCCTGGTCGCCACGGAGGCGGGCCTGCGGCTGGGCGGGCTGCGAGGAGGGCCGCCCAGTGAGGACCTGGTGATCGCCGCCCGGCCCGGGCTCTACGAGGAACTGTCGGAGCTCCTGGCACCGCTGGGGGCCGACACCGACGGCTGAGGCCGCCGGCCCGAGGCAGGAACGGCGGGAACGAAGAGAGGGGCGGGGAACGGCGAAAGCCGCTCCCCGCCCCTCACCCGTCCCGGTCCCTCAGGATCCGGGCGGTGCCGACGGAGGGATGTCAGCAGTGGGTGTCGACGCCGTTGCGAGCCGCGATCCCGTACAGGTCCTCCAGTTCCGCGGCGTGCGTGTCGGCGAGGTGGTCGTCTCCGGCGGCCTGGGCCGACTGGAGCGAACGGTAGGTCTCGTTGATGCGGACCTTGATCTCCGCGAGGAACTCGCCCATGACACCTCTTCCAGGGGTAGGCACCGGTACGGCTCGCCGCACCGGTGTGCATCCGTGTGTGTACGCAAGCGCGTGCGAGCGACCGCGGCCGCCACGTCCCTGTGCGCGTGCCCGTCGCGTCCCGACCGGTCGGCCGGGTCCACGCGTGCGTCCCCTACCTGTACCGCACTGTGACTCAGGTCAAACCACCGCCCCCCGTGCGTGATCCTTCCGTGATCACCCGTTCGCGCACGCACGGTTCCGTAGTCTGGAAAGGCCCCTGTCACGGGGGTCCGGCCGATCGACGGCGGCGGGCCGCGGTCGCGCGTGCCAAGGGAGGGTCGATGGTGTCCCATCGCACATTCCGTGGTTGCGCCCTGCGCTTACTTGTTTCTTATTCTTGATGTGTCAGTTTTGAGATGTGCGGGGATACGTCGCTGCCGACGGTTGGGGGATGCGTCGGTGGCGGCTCCCCGTGCATGAAGGGAGCTGTGAAGCTCCCGGCCGACGCCCGGTCTGCGGACAGGGGAGGAGTACGGTGGTTTACCGTCTCCTTACCCCGGATGTGAGACAACGGTTGACGCGGCCGGGACCAAGAACGCCGCTGCCGGTGTGTTGGGGGATGCGCCGGCAGCGGCCCCCTTTTTTCCCAGGCACCAACGCTCGAGAAGGACAACGTGCGCGTACTCGTGGTCGAAGACGAACGGGTTCTGGCCGACGCCGTGGCCCTGGGACTGCGCCGCGAGGCGATGGCGGTGGACGTCGTCTATGACGGCGACACGGCCCTGGAGCACACCGCGGTCAACGACTACGATGTGATCGTGCTCGACCGCGACCTGCCCGGAACCCACGGTGACGACGTCGCGCGCACCCTGGTCGAGGAGAGCTACACCGGCCGCATCCTGATGCTCACCGCCTCCAGCGGGGTCCAGGACAAGGTCGAGGGCCTGACCATCGGCGCCGACGACTACCTTGCCAAGCCCTTCGCCTTCGCCGAGCTCATCGCCCGCGTGCACGCACTGGGCCGCAGGTCGGCGCCACCGCTGCCGCCCGTGCTGGAGCGGCACGGCATCACGCTCGACCCGGCCAACCACCGCGTGCACCGCGACGGCCGCGAGATCGCCCTCACACCCAAGGAGTTCGCGGTCCTGCAGGTGCTCATGCGCGCCCAGGGGACCGTGGTCAGCGCCGAGGGACTGCTGGAGAAGGCCTGGGACGAGAACGCCGACCCCTTCACCAACGTCGTGCGGGTCACCGTCATGACCCTGCGCAAGAAGATCGGCGACCCGCCGGTCATCCAGACCGTCCCCGGCGCCGGGTACCGCCTGTGAGACCGGGCGAGCGCGCCGAGCCGGACCAGGTCGAACCCACCCGCCCCGGGGACACCGGGACCTGGCGCCGCCTGCACACCGCCTCGCCCGACCGTGAGGGCGCCGAGCGGTCCGCGGCCGCGGAGCGGGTGTACCGCTTCACCGACAACCTCAGCCTGCGGGCACGGCTCACGCTCATCTACGGGATGTTGTTCTTCGCGGCCGGATCCGTGCTGGTCCTGGTCAACTACCTCATCGTCGCGGTCCTGCTCAACGCCCTGCTGGCGGAGGAGGGCGCCGCCGAACTGCTGGCCCAGCGCCACCTCATCGAGGAGGTGCTCACCCACGTCACCCGGTTCTCCCTGCTCGCCCTGTTCCTGGTCGGCCTGCTGGCGGTCGCCCTGGGCTACGCGGTGGCCGGCCGCGCCCTGTCGCCGCTGCAGAAGATCACGCGCATCGCCCGCCGCCTGTCGGAGCGCTCCCTGCACGAGCGCATCGCCCTGTCCGGGCCCGACGACGAGATCCGCGAGCTCGCCGACACCTTCGACGGCATGCTGGAGCGCCTGGACCGGGCCTTCGACGGGCAGCGCCGGTTCGTCGCCAACGCCTCGCACGAGCTGCGCACGCCCCTGGCGATCAACCGCACCCTGCTGGAGGTCGCCCTCAGCGCCCCCGAGGTCTCTCCGGACCTCAAGAGCGTCGGCCGGACCCTGCTGGAGACCAACGCCCGGCACGAGCGCCTCATCGACGGCCTGCTCTTCCTGGCCAAGAGCGACCGGGAACTGGAGTCGCGGACCCGGGTCGACCTCGGCGAGGTCGCGGAGACGGTCTTGAGCCAGCTCTCGGGGGACATCGAGGAGTCGGGGCTGCGGCTGCGCCGGGACCTGCGCCCCGGCGCGGTGGTCGGCGACCCGGTCCTCCTGGAGCGGCTGGCCGCCAACCTGGTGGAGAACGCGCTCAAGTACAACGTCGAGGACGGGGAGATCACCGTTCGCAGCGGCATGTACGAGGGCGTGCCGGCGATCCAGGTGGAGAACTCGGGCAAGGTCATCCCCGCCTACGAGATCGAGGGCCTCTTCGAGCCCTTCCGGCGCGGATCGGGCGACAGGGTGGGCTCGGGCCGCAGCGCCGGACTCGGCCTGTCGATCGTGCGCTCGGTGGTGCGCGCCCACGAGGGCGTGGTCACGGCGTGGCCCCGCGCGGGCGGCGGACTGGTCATCACCGTCTGCCTGCCGCTGGCCCCGCCCGAGGTCCCCGAGCGCCGGTGAATCGGGCCGCGGCCCATCGAATCGCACTCGGGCCTGCTTCGTGGTATCTATACGTGTCCGAAGACACGCCCACCCGCGTCACGAGCGTCGACCCCGGGTGGGTATGCTTCCCCGGGCGTGGACACGGAGGGAATGCCTCCTGACGTGGGCATGTCTTTGTTTTCGCCCATGGCCGGGGGTTTCTTCCACGCTTGTCCGGAGTGGGCGGAAACGGGTTTTCGAGGTCTACGGGACACCCGACGTTGGGTAGTACGAGAGGAACCGATCGGGGTGCGGCCGCCGACGCGTGGCCGTCTCCGGTCACGGTGCCGAAAAGTACCGCTGACCTGTGAGCGGTGGCCCGGGAGGGGGCACGGTTCACCGATGTCGGGAAAACTCATCGACCGATCCGGGCACAACAGAGGTCTCTCAAGCGTTACACCCGCGCGACGAGGCACTAAACGAGGGGGATGGAGTTAGCAGAGATGGCCACCGACTACGACAGCCCGCGCAAGACTGACGAGGACATCAACGAGGACAGCCTCCAGGAGCTGCAGGCGCGGCGCGTGGACAAGGGCACCGGCACGATCGACGTCGACCCCGACGAGGCCAACGAAGGGCTCGAACTGCCCGGAGCGGACCTGTCCGGCGAGGAGCTCGCGGTCCGCGTGCTCCCGCGTCAGGCCGACGAGTTCACCTGCTCGCGCTGCTTCCTGGTGCACCACCGCAGTCAGCTCGCCGAACAGCGCGCCGGCCAGCTGGTCTGCAAGGAGTGCGCCTGACAGGACGGGGCGGACACCCGCCGTCCCGTTCCGAGAGCCGTTCCCCGACGCGCCGACCGAACGCGCCATGACCCGATGCGTCCCCTCCGGGGGCGCATCGCGCGTGTGCCGGGGGTACCCTGCGGGGTACCCACGACGCGCAAGGACACGAGGGAGGGGCCCGTGGACGACGACCAGCACCCCGAGGACTCCCGTGAGGGCACCGGCGGCGACGTCGAACGCCGTGAGGTGGGCGTTCTCGTGGGACGCATCCTCTCCGAGGACCTGGCGACCATGGACGAGGACGCCGCCGACGGAGAGGGCGCGGCCGAGCGCCGCCGCAGGCTGCGCGACCTCGTCACCGCTCTGGGAACCAGCGCCCGGTCCGCCGGACTGCGCGGCGTCGCCGCCGGGCGGTGGCTGAGTGAGACGTTCGCCGAGGAGATCGCCCCCCGCGTCCCCATCCGCGACCACGCCACACTCGTGCGCCACCACGGCGGCCTGGACGGCGAGGAGCTCGCCGACGCCCTCCAGCGCACCGCGGTCCGCACCACCACCGCCGTGGGCATGGCCGGAGGCGCCCTCTCGGCCGTGCAGTGGGCCGCACCCCCACTCCTGCTCGGAGCACCCGCGCGTCTGGCGGCGGAGACCCTGCTGGTCGCCGCCGTCGAGGTCAAGCTCATCGGTGAGCTGCACGAACTCCACGACGCCCCGGTCGAAGCCGACGGCTCCCTGCGCCGCAACGCGGGCTACCTGGGGGCGTGGGTCCACCGCCGCGGCATGGACCCCACCAAGCCCGAGGAGACCCTCCTGCTGGCCGTGGGCGCGGCCGCCAAGACCGCACTGCGCGACCGGCTGCTGCGGCTGCTGGGGCGCAACCTCACGACCCTGGGCCCCTACCTCACCGGCGCCGTGGCAGGCGGCGTCGTCAACCGCATGGCCACCGGCGCGCTGGCCGCCAAGGTCCGGGCCGACCTACGGGCCCAGAGCATCACCCGGGGCGGGGCGTCGGGGGAACTGGAGTCCTGACCGGGGGCCGGCCCCGGCGGGGGAGCGGCACTCGCCGTCCCCCGCCGGGAGGGCACTCCGCGCGCGGCCGGGCCCCTCAGTCGGATACGAGCTCCGGCTCCAGGCCGGTCGAGCCGTGCACCTTCTTCCGGGTGGCGCGTACGGCCAGCACCCGCGCCACCTCCACGCCCACGCCCGCCATCACGGCCCAGCTCAGAGCGCGACCGAGACTCACCTCGGGGGACTCCAGGTCCGTCGGGGGCTCCTCCCCGGTGGCGCGCGTCCAGGCGAAGGTCAGGGCCTTGCGCGCCACGAACTCCGCCGCGAACCCCGCCGCGAAGCCGAGAAGTGCGGGACCGAGTTCACCGCCGTCCTTCTTAGCCATGTGAATCGTTCACCGTTTCCGTTGTGCGTACGCCGGTGCGCGGACCGCGCACCCTCTGCGTACGGAATCCTTTCACGCCCGGCTCGGCGAACACAGGGGGCCCGACACGGTGCTCCCGCTCAGGCAGGGGCCCTGTCCACAAGGCGGAGCGAACACGCGTCGAAGAGCACTAACATTGGCGCATGACCAACGGCTCTCATTCCTTCCGCATGCCCGACAAGCCCTCGCTGGACGGTATCGAGGCGAAGTGGGTCGACGTATGGGATGAGTCCGGCGTCTACCACTTCGACCGTACCCGCAGCCGCGAGGACGTCTTCTCCATCGACACCCCGCCGCCCACGGTCTCGGGTTCGCTGCACATCGGCCACGTGTTCTCCTACACGCACACCGACACCGTCGCCCGCTTCCAGCGCATGAACGGCAAGGCCGTCTTCTACCCCATGGGCTGGGACGACAACGGCCTGCCGACGGAGCGCCGCGTCCAGAACTACTACGGCGTGCGCTGCGACCCCTCGGTCGCCTACGACCCGGACTTCCAACCCCCGGCCAAGCCCGACCCCAAGCGGCAGGTCCCCATCTCCCGCCGCAACTTCATCGAGCTGTGCGACGAGCTCACGGCCGAGGACGAGAAGGTCTTCGAGGCCATCTGGCGCCGCCTCGGGCTGAGCGTCGACTGGCGGCACACCTACGCCACCATCGACGACAACTCCCGTACCGCGGCCCAGCGCGCCTTCCTGCGCAACCTGGCGCGCGGCGAGGCGTACATGTCCGAGGCGCCCACCCTGTGGGACGTCACCTTCCGCACCGCCGTCGCCCAGGCGGAGCTGGAGGACCGCGAGCGGCCCAGCGCCTACCACAAGGTCGCCTTCCACCGGCCCGACGGCGACCCGGTCCACATCGAGACCACCCGCCCCGAGCTGCTGGCCGCCTGTGTGGCCCTGGTCGCCCACCCCGACGACGAGCGCTACCAGCACCTGTTCGGCACCACCGTGCGCACGCCGGTCTTCGGCGTCGAGGTCCCGGTGCGGGCACACCGCCTGGCCGACCCCGAGAAGGGGTCCGGCATCGCGATGATCTGCACCTTCGGCGACACCACCGACGTCACCTGGTGGCGCGAGCTCGACCTGGACACCCGGCCGATCATCGGCTGGGACGGCCGCATCGTCGCCGAGACCCCCTCGGGCATGCCCGAGCAGGGCCGCGAGGCCTACGCCCGCCTGGTCGGCGCCACCATGCACACCGCCCGCGAGCGGACCGTGGAGATGCTGCGCGAGAGCGGCGACCTCGTCGGGGAGCCCACGGCCATCACGCACCCGGTGAAGTTCTACGAGAAGGGCGACAAGCCCCTCGAGATCGTCACCACCCGCCAGTGGTACATCCGCAACGGCGGCCGCGACGAGGAACTGCGCTCGCAGCTGGTCCGGCGCGGCCGCGAACTCGTCTGGCACCCCGAGCACATGCGCCAGCGCTACGAGAACTGGGTGGAGGGCCTCAACGGCGACTGGCTGGTCAGCCGCCAGCGCTTCTTCGGTGTGCCCTTCCCCGTGTGGTATCCCCTGGACGGCGACGGCAACCCGCGCTACGACGAGCCGCTGCTGCCCTCCGAGGACCAGCTGCCCATCGACCCCAGCTCGCAGGCGCCGGAGGGCTACACCGAGTCCCAGCGCGGACGTCCGGGCGGCTTCATGGGCGACCCCGACGTCATGGACACCTGGGCGACCTCCTCGCTGTCCCCGCAGATCGCCTCGGGTTGGGAACGCGACCAGGACCTGTTCGAGCGCGTCTTCCCGATGGACCTGCGCCCCCAGGGCCAGGACATCATCCGCACCTGGCTGTTCGCCACGGTCGTGCGCGCCAACTTCGAGAACGGCACGCTGCCCTGGCGCACCACCGGCATCTCCGGCTGGATCCTGGACCCGGACCGCAAGAAGATGTCCAAGTCCAAGGGCAACGTCGTCACGCCCGTGGCGCTGCTGGAGAAGTACAGCTCCGACGCCGTGCGCTACTGGGCGGCCAGCGGCCGCCTGGGCACCGACACCGCGATGGACGAGGGGCAGATGAAGGTCGGCCGGCGGCTGGCCATCAAGATCCTCAACGCCAGCAAGTTCGTGATGTCGGTGGCCGGTGAGGGCGCCTCCGTCGACCCGTCCCAGGTCACCGAACCCCTGGACCGGGCGATGCTGGCCGCGCTGGCCGAGGTCGTCGACGAGGCCACCGCCGCGTTCGCCGCCTACGACCACACACGGGCCCTGGAGCGCACCGAGCGCTTCTTCTGGGACTTCTGCGACGACTACCTCGAACTCGTCAAGACCCGCGCCTACAACACCGAGTCCGCCGAGGGCGCCTCCGCCCGCGCCGCGCTGCTCGTCGCCCTGGGCGCCCTGCACAAGCTGTTCGCGCCCTTCCTGCCCTTCGTCACCGAAGAGGTCTGGAGCTGGTGGCAGGACGGCTCGGTGCACGGCCAGGCCTGGCCCCAGGCGGCCGGATACCGCGCCGCCGCGGCCGACGGCGACCCCGCCGTCCTGGCGGCCACGGCCGAGGTGCTGCGCGCGGTCCGCAAGGCCAAGTCCGAGGCCAAGCTGTCCATGCGCGCCGAGGTCGAGCACGTGCGGGTGGCCGGAAAGCAGGCCGACGAGGCCCGGGCCGCGGCCGGGGACATCGCCGCAGCCGGACGCGCCGCCGGGATCGACTTCGAGGTGACCGACGACGGTGAGCTCACCGTCGAGGTGGTCCTGCCCCCGTCCGAGGGGGAGTAGAACGCGTGTCGCGGCCCCGGACCACGGTCCGGGGCCGCGCTGCGCACCGAGCCGGGGTCGGGAGAGCGATAAGCTCGGCCGATGTGAGTACCACATCCCCGGAGGGCGGACGGATTCCGATCACGGTCCAGCGCCTGGACCCCGGACTTCCCCTGCCCCAGTACGCGCACCCCGGCGACGCGGGTGCCGACCTGTACACCACGACCGACGTCGTCCTCGCGCCGGGAGAGCGCGCCACCGTCCCCACCGGCCTGGCGATCGCCCTGCCCGAGGGGTATGCCGCCTTCGTGCACCCCCGCTCCGGGCTCGCAGCGCGGAGCGGCCTGACCATCGTCAACGCCCCGGGAACGGTCGACGCCGGCTACCGGGGCGAGATCAAGGTGACCCTGCTCAACACCGACCGGGACGCGCCTGTGAAGCTGTCACGCGGCGACCGGATCGCACAGATGGTGATCCAGCGGGTGGAACGCGCGGAATTCGTCGAGGCCGACGCGCTCCCGGAGTCCGCGCGCGGAGCAGGTGGTTTCGGTTCGACCGGGGGACACGCCGCACAGCGGTGACCGTCCCCAGACATCCCCCGGTGCGATCCCGGGACCAACGTCAATCGGAGAGGTGAAGGCGTGTTTGGACGCCGCCGCAAGAAGCGGGATCAGGAGACGGACAGAACCGCGAAGGAGACCCCGGAGCCCCGGCTGGGAGCCGCCGGAGCGGTCTCCTTCGGCAACGAGATCGAGCCCGAACGGCCCGCGGCCCCGTCAGCGAAGGCCGCCGACCGCCACCGCGCCAACGGGCCCTGGGACTCGCACGAGGACGTCCCGGACCTCCAGCGGATGGACCTGGGCAGCATCCGGCTGCCCGTCCAGCAGGGCTCCCAGATCCAGGTGAACCTCGCCAAGGACGCCCAGGGCAAGCAGCGGATCATCGGTGTGACCCTGGTGCTCGGCAAGACCTGGCTCCAGGTCCGGCCGTTCGCCGCGCCCAAGACCTCCGGCCTGTGGGACGAGAGGCGCGCGGAGATCCGTGAACAGATCGCCAAGGAGGGCGGCCGCTCCGAGGAGCACGAGGGCACCTTCGGTACCGAGATCAAGGCCCTGCTGCCGGTCAAGGGTCGCACCACCGAGGAGGGCAAGCAGGTCGCCGAACCGGTCCGCTTCATCGGTGTCGACGGTCCGCGCTGGCTGCTGCACGGCGTGATCCGCGGTGAGGGTGCCATCCGGCCCGAGAAGATGGGCGAGGTCGAGCAGATCTTCGCCGGCATCGTCGTGGTCCGCGGCGACCAGCCGGTGCCGCCGGGGGACATGCTGACGATCACCGTTCCCAAGAAGGTCCAGGAGCAGATGGCCGAGGCGGCCAAGACCCGGGCGGCCCAGCGTGCGGCCAACGGCGGCGCCGCCGGCGGGTCGGTGAACGGCGACGCGCCGGGAGGTGCGGCGGGGCCCACGCAGGCCTGAGGGCCGCGCGCCGCGCCTCTGCCGCCACTCTGCGGGGAAGCGCTGTCCTTCCGTAGTCTGGGCCCATGACACAGACCGAGAACAGCGCTCCCCAGCCGCTCCCGGAGGACTGGAACCGGGCCCTGGCGGTAGTCGCCCACCCGGACGACCTGGAGTTCGGCGCCTCGTCGGCGATCGCCCGCTGGACCGGGCAGGGCAAGGACGTCACCGAGCTGCTCGTCACCAAGGGCGAGGCCGGTATCGACAGCCTGCCCCCCGAGGAGTGCGCGCCCGTGCGCATGGCCGAGCAGCGGGCGTCGGCGGCGACCGTCGGCGTCACCACCGTGGAGTTCCTCGACTTCCCCGACGGCACCCTGGAGTACGGGCTGCCGCTGCGCCGCGCCCTGGCGGAGGCGATCCGCCGGTACCGGCCCGACGTCGTCGTCTCCATCAACTTCCGCGAGAACTTCGGCGGCATGAGCGCCTACAACCACGCCGACCACCGGGTGCTCGGCCCGGCCCTGCTGGACGCGGTCCGCGACGCCGCCAACCGGTGGGTGTTCCCCGAACAGCTCACCGACGGCGTCGAGCCGTGGTCCCAGGTGCGCTTCGTGGCCTTCGGCAGCTCCCCTCGCGCCACGCACTACGTCGAGTTGGGAGAGGAGCACCTGGCGGCGGGTGTGGCCTCGCTCGCCGACCACGCCGTGTACCTGTCCAACCTGGACGGTTTCGACCAGGAGTCCTTCCTGCCGCAGGTCGCGGCCCAGACGGGTGCGTGGGCCGGGGTGCCGCTCGCGACCGGCTTCGAGGTCTTCGACGCCTAGGGCCCTGTGGCGGTCACCCGCCCGCCCGGCTCAGTCCCGGGCGGGGCCGGGATCGTCGGGGTCGGTCACCCGGCCGAGGAACAGGACCGCCCCGCGTCGTCGCAGGACCACCACGAACGGTCGGTCGACGGTGAAGCGCACCGGGGCCGTCGGCACGGCGGCGGCCATCACCATGACCGCGGCGGTGGCGGCGGCCCCCTCGGCGCCCTTCTCGTCCACGCGCAGCACCGACTGGTGCAGCAGCGCGTCGACCTTGAGCGGCTCCTCGCTGATCCCGTCGAAGCGGGCGGCGTCCGTGGCGAACTCGGCGACCCCCAGTGCCGCCAGCGGTTCCAGCAGGGCGGAGTCGGTGTCCACGGCGAACCGGGGCAGCGCCAGGTCGATCTGCGTGGGCCGCAGGCCCCGGTACAGGGCGGTCAGGGCCTCGGCGGTCACCGGGGGCGGAGCGGTCGTTCGGGAGTCGGGCAGGAGCACGTCCATGGTGAGGTCGTGCTCGCCCTCCAGGCTGACCATGCTCCAGCCCGCCGCCTCGGCGTAGGGCATCCGTCCGGTGCGGTGCATGGTGGGGACGCCGTGTCGGCGCTCCGGCGCGTGGAAGGTGCGCTCGCGCGTGGCGGAGACCTCGAACGGATCGGACCACACCATCTTCACCCACAGGGCGTTGACCAGGAGCAGGCGTGTGTCGGGGCTGACGCTGCCGAAGGGCAGGAGTCGCGGTATGAGCCCGCGCGTCACGTCGGAGACCTTGGCGTTGATCCGCTCGCGCACGCCCTCGGCGTCGTCCCGGAAGCCCGCGCTCTCGACCTCGGCGCCGCCGCGCGAGCGGACCTGGTCGGCGAAGTCGGCCCGGACGGGGAGGTCGTCCGGGACGTAGAGCCCGTTGAGCGTGGCCAGGTCCAAGCCCTCCGCTCCGGCCGCGGCCTCGTCCAGGGCGGCGAGCTGCCCGAGGACGTCCTCGCCCAGCAACCCCACCAGCTCCTCGCGGGTACGCCCCGCCGCGGCGGTGGCGAGGAGGCCCAGGACGGTGCCCACCGAGTGCGGGGACCACACGTGCGACTCGCCCTCCCGGGTCAGGGCGCGGTCCAGGGCGGCGGCGAACTCCAGGTGGTCCGTGCGTGGCTGAGCGCTGACGTGCATCGGCGTGGCTCCCGTCGGCGGTGGCGTGGTGCCGCCAGCGTACGGAGTCGCCGGGCCGCCCGCCAGCGCCCCCGCTCAGGCGCCCGGACCGGGTCCATCGGGGTGTCGAAGACGACCGATGGGGGCGCGGGGAGGTGGTCATCGAGTGCTCCGCGGGGGTCGGTGGGCAACGGTCGGGAAACGGATGTGCCCGGAGGGTGAGTTCGGGCACGGGACAACAAGGGGCGAAAGGCGACAAGAGGGGACCGGTGGCCACCACGGCCGCTCCGGCGCCGCCACGGGGTCGGCCGTCCGTGAAATAGGGTGGGAGGCCAGGCGGGTCGCTCCGTCCGCCGCCCGCGGAGGCGGCGGGGTGCGGGCCCCGAGTACGGAACCTGTCTCTGGAGCGGAATGACTGAGCAGCAGCGGGACGCCGGCGAGGGCGCCCCCGCCGAGGACGGGGCCGGAGCCCCGAAGGTCACCGAGGGCACCGTCGAAGCGCTGGTCCGGGCCCAGTTGGCCAAGGCGCTGGGCGGCAAACGCGGCATGGTCGAGGCCGCGATCCCCACACTGACCTTCACGATCTCCTACATCGTCAGCTCCGAGCTGCGCCTGTCGATCTACGCCGGTGTGGCCGCGGCCCTGCTGCTCGGTGCGGTCCGGCTCGTCCAGCGCTCCTCCGTGCAGTACGTGATCACCAGCCTGCTGGGCATCGGCCTCGCCGCGTTCTTCGCCATGCGCAGCGGCAACGCCGCCGACGCCTTCCTGCCGGGCATCTACTACAACGCGATCTACTCGGTGGTGCTCACGATCTCGGTCCTCGTGCGATGGCCGGCGATCGGACTGATGATCGGCCCGTTCATCGGGCACAAGGAGGACTTCACCTCCTGGCGGGCCGACCCGGCCGTGGTCAGGCTGGCCTCCCGGCTCACCTGGCTGCTGGTGCTGCCGTGCGTGATCCGGGTGCTGGTGCAGTACCCGCTCTGGCTCGCCGACCACTACGAGTGGGCCGACACCTTCGCGCTGCTCGGCTTCTCCAAGGTGGCCATGGGCTGGCCCCTGCAAGTCGCCGCCTTCGCCGCCATGGTGTGGGTGCTGGCCCGGGGCCGCACCCCCCTGGCCGCCGACCACGGAGCCCGGTCGCAGCAGGACGGGCCGCAGGAGGACTGAGCCGGGGCGTCAGCCCTCCGAGTCGTCCTCGCCGTCGACCGGGCCGAGGACGCGCTCCAACGAGCCGAGGGCCTCCTGCTCGGCCAGGAACACCACCGTGGCGCCCACCGACAGCGTCTGCTCGGGATCGGGCGGGCGCACCCCGCCCGATCCCAGGACGGCGACCAGGGCCACCCCCTCGGGCAGCGCACGCGTCAGGTCCCGCTCCGGGCCGCCCACGAACGGGCTGGCGGCGTGCAGGACCGACTCGGCGATCTCGGCCCCGGGCAGCGGGGGCAGCGTCCCCTCGTCGTCGAGGTCCTCGTCCGCGGCGCCCTCGACCAGGTCCGCGATCAGCCGCGGCGGGGAGACCGCCAGGTCCACCCCCCAGGACTCGTTGAAAAGCCACTCGTTGACGGGGTCGTTGATGCGGGCGATCACCCGCGGCACGGCGAACTCGGTCTTGGCCAGCAGGGAGACCACCAGGTTCACCTTGTCGTCACTGCTGGCCGCGATGACCACGTCGAAGCCGCCGAGCCGGGCGTCCTCCAGCGTGGCCAGTTCACAGGCGTCGGCGAGCAGCCACTCCACCTGTGGCAGGTCGTCGACCCCGATCGCGCGCGTGTCGCGGTCGATGAGCAGGACGTCGTGGCCGTTGCCCGCCAGCTCCGTGGCGATGGAGCGTCCCACGCTCCCGGCTCCCGCGATGGCGATCCGCACCTCAACCACGCCCCGTTCCGTTGTCGCCGTTCAGACCGCCCACCGTGTCCTCCAGGTCGCGCCCGTGGCCGACCACGTGCAGGACGTCGCCGCGCTCCAGGGGCGTTCCCGGGCCCGCGAGCACGATCCGGCCCTGCCGGGCCAGGTACACCACCCGCAGGGCCGCGTGCCCCTCCAGCTCGTCCACGGTCCGCCCGGACCAGTCCTCGGGCAGGGCCAGCTCCGTCATGGCCAGGGTGCCGGAGGCGTCCTGCCACTCGGGGCCGGCGGTCAGGCGGCCGTCACCGGGCACCATGCGGCGCAGGACGGCATCGGCGGTCCACCGCACGGTGGCCACCGTCGGAATGCCCAGCCGCTGGTACACCTCGGCGCGCCGCGGGTCGTAGATCCGCGCGACCACGTTCTCCACACCGAAGGCCTCCCGGGCCACCCGGGCGGAGATGATGTTGGAGTTGTCACCGTTGCTGACCGCGGCGAAGGCGCCGGCGCGGTCGATACCGGCGGCCAGCAGGACCTCGCGGTCGTGCCCCACACCGCGGATCCCGTGCTTGGACACCGAGCCCCGCAACCGACGGAACGCCTCCGGGTCCTGGTCGATCACCGCCACGGTGTGCCCGAGGTCCACCAGTGTGTGCGCCAGGGTGGACCCCACCCGGCCGCACCCCATGATCACGATGTGCACCTGCCAGCACCCCTGTCGCGTTGTCGGTCGCGTTGGCGGTCGAGTCACGCCCGCCGGGCACGCCGTAGCCTCGCGAGCCCTCTCAGTCACACCATGCCACAACGGCCCGTTCCGCTCGACGCCCACTGGCTGGTGGGGCGGAACACGGGGTCACCAGGCCGGTCGCCACGTCGACTAGATTGGTGAGGATCGGTGGCTGTGCGTGCAGGGTCACCCGTCATGTGACCCGAACTGTGAAGGAACCCTTGTGACCCGTGTGGGCAACCAGTACGAACTGACCGTCGACGACGTCGCGCACGGCGGGTGGTGCGTGGGGCGCCACGACGACCAGGTGGTGTTCGTCCGCCATGCCCTGCCGGGGGAGCGGGTGCGCGTCCGCGTCACCGAGGAGACCACCCGTTTCCTGCGCGGTGAGGCCATCGAGATCCTGACCCCCTCCCCGGACCGCGTCGAGGCGCCCTGCGCCTTCGCCGGCCCCGGCAAGTGCGGCGGCTGCGACTGGCAGCACGCCTCCCTGGAGGCCCAGCGCCGGATGAAGGGCCAGGTCGTCACCGACCAGCTCGCCCGGATCGCGGGAATCGAGCGCGAGGTCGTGGTGGAGGAGCTGCCCGGAACCCCCGACGGCCTGGGCTGGCGCACCCGGGTGCGCTTCTCCGTCGACGATGAGGGCCGCGCGGGCCTGCGGCGCCACCGCGCCCACGGCATCGAGCCCGTGGACCGCTGCCTGATCGCGCACCCCGGCGTGACGGAGCTGGGAGTGACCGAGACGCTCTGGCCGGACGTCAAGGAGGTCGAGGCGGTCGCCTCCTCCACGTGCGCCGACCGCGCCGTCGTCGTCACCCCCACCAAGGCCCGGCTGACCACGCTCCCCGAGCTCAAGGCCTCCAGCGCCGTGCTGCGCCGCTTCAAGGGCGGCCGGGTCCAGGCCGTGCGCGGTCGCCGCGGGGTCCGCGAGACCGTCGCCGGGCGCGAGTACCGGGTGAGCGCGGGCGGCTTCTGGCAGGTGCACCCGGCGGCGGGCGAGGTCCTGACCGCCGCCGTCATGGACGCCCTCAAACCCCTGCCTGGCGAGACCGCCATGGACCTGTTCTGCGGCGCCGGGCTGTTCACGGGCGCACTGGCCGAGGCCGTGGGCCCCGAGGGCAGGGCGATGGGCGTGGAGAGCGGCGCCGAGGCCGTCCGCGACGCCACCTACAACCTGCGCGACCTGGAGCAGGTGCGGGTCGAGAAGAACGACGTGGCCGCGCAGCTGCGCGAGTGGGCGGACGTGCGCGCCGACGTCGTCGTCCTGGACCCGCCCCGGGCGGGCGCGGGCGTCAAGGTCGTGCGGTCGGTGACGGGTATGCGCCCGCGCGCGGTGGCCTACGTCTCCTGTGACCCGGCGACGCTGGCCCGCGACCTGGCGGAGTTCCAGCGCAGCGGATACCGGCTGGTGGACGTGCGCGCCTTCGACGCGTTCCCGATGACCCACCACGTGGAGTGCCTGGCGGTGCTGGAGCCGGTCCACAAGGCCCGCCGCCACCAGCAGGACTGACCCGACCGATTCGACGACGGCGCGCGCCCCGGTCCCCAGCGGACCGGGGCGCGCGCCGTTTCGGCACGGTTCCCGCCGGTACGCCGGAGGCTCCTCTCCGTACGGAGCATCCGCTCGGCGTGGTGGTCAACCGGCCCCCGGCGTGGCCCGACCGATGATTTCTGCGCGCCGTGCTGGTCTGTACGTCGAAGACCGACTCACGGAAAGCTGACACCATGCGGAAACTGAGCTATGGCATGAACCTGAGCCTGGACGGCTACATCGCCGCGCCCGGCGACGACCTCGACTGGAGCGTGCCGAGCGACGAGCTGTTCCAGTGGTGGTCCGACCGGGTGGACGCGACGGGCCTGGCGCTGTACGGGCGCAGACTGTGGGAGACGATGAGCTCCCACTGGCCGACCGCCGACCAGCAGCCGGGTGCCACACCGGCGGCGATCGAGTTCGCCGGCCGCTGGCGGGACATGCCGAAGGTGGTGTTCTCCTCGACGACCAGCACGGTCGACTGGAACACCCGACTGGTCACCGGCGACGCGGTCACCGAGATCACCAGGCTCAAGGCCGACGACGGCGGCCCCATGGACATCGGCGGTGCCACACTCGCCGCGGCGGCCATGCGGGCCGGGCTGATCGACGAGTACGCGATCGTCACCCATCCGGTCCTGGTGGGAGGCGGCACTCCGTTCTTCGCAGCCCTGGACAACCGGGTGAACCTGAACCTGGTGGAGACCCGGACGTTTCCCGACGGCGTGGTGCTGACCAGGTACGAAACCAGGCGCTGAGTGCCCGACGGCGGATCAGCGCGGGCATCGGGCCGCCCACCGTGCGAGGTCGGTCCGAACTCACACCTCCCACCGTCCGGAGTGAGCGGGTCGTCGCCGGTGCGTCATGGCAGGGCACCATCGCCGACATCGCGGCTTCCTAGCGTCGTCGGGGTCGGTACTCCCCTTCCTGAGGACCCCCCATGGACTCCGAACGCCCCGTCCGACGTCCGCGCTGGATCACCCGCTGGGACCCCGAGGACACCCGCTTCTGGGACGAGCACGGCTTCACCGTCGCCAACCGCAACCTGTGGGCGTCGATCGCGACCGAACACCTGGGCTTCTGCGTCTGGAGCCTGTGGTCGGTGCTCGTGCTGTTCATGACGCCCGAGTCAGGGTTCGCCTTCACCGGTGAGCAGAAGTTCCTGCTCGTCTCGGCCGTCGCCCTGGTCGGCGCCGTGCTGCGCGTGCCCTACACCCTGATCGCGCCCCGAGTGGGCGGCCGCACGTGGACGATGGTCTCGGCGGTGCTGCTGTTCGTGCCCACCGCGCTGGCCGCCGTTCTCATGCAGCGCCCCGAGACGCCCTTCCCCGTCTTCCTGGCCCTGGCGGCCACGGCCGGGCTGGGCGGAGGCAACTTCTCGTCGTCGATGACCAACATCAACTACTTCTTCCCCGAACACCACAAGGGCCTGGCCCTGGGACTGAACGCGGGCGGAGGCAACGTCGGGGTGGCCTCGGTGCAGTTCGCCGGGCTCGCCGTGATCGCCGTGGCCGGTACGGTGTCCGGGCACCTCCTGCCGCTGCTGTTCCTGCCCGCGCTGGCCCTGGGCCTGTGGGTGGCGTGGCGGTTCATGGACAACCTGGCGCACGCCCGGGTCAGCGTTCGGACACAGTCGCGCGCGCTCGGCGAACGCCACTTCTGGATCATGTCCCTGCTCTACGTGGGGACGTTCGGGTCGTTCATCGGATTCGGGTTCGCGTTCGGCCTGCTCCTGCAGGGCGAGTTCGGGCGCACCCCGCTGGAGGCGGCCTCCATCGCGTTCGTGGGGCCGCTCATCGGCTCCGTGATCCGCCCGCTCGGCGGCTGGCTCGCCGACCGCTTCGGCGGCGCGCGCGTGACCCTGCGGGCCTTCCTGGGCATGGCGGCCGTGGGCACGCTGGTGGTCCCCGCCCTGGCGGCGGGTTCCGTGCTGCTGTTCGTCGCGGTCTTCGCGGCCATGTTCGCACTCACCGGGATCTGCAACGGGTCCACCTACAAGATGATCCCGTCCGTGTACGCGGCCCGGGCCCAGGACCTGGCGGCCCGGGGCGTGCCCGTGCGGGAGGCGCGGGCACGGGCCGAGCACACCTCCAGCACCCTGCTCGGCATGATCGGCGCGGTGGGCGCGCTGGGCGGTGTCGGTATCAACCTGGCCCTGCGCGAGTCCTACACCCGGTGGGACACCGCCGTGCCCGCGTTCGGGGTGTTCGTCGTGTTCTACCTGGTCTGCGCGCTGGTGACCTGGTCGGCCTACCGCAGGCGCCCGGTCCACGGCAGGCGGCGGGGCGGGGAGCGGGAGCGCCGGCGCGTGGTCGCCGCCGGGTGAACGACGGGCGCTCTCAGGCGCAGTCGGTGGCCTCGCTCCAGGTCTGGTCCATCGCCGGGTCGAGTTCGGCAGGACCCACCTGATCGCTCCCCGGTTCTCGTGTCGTCCGTGTCAGGGGGCGATGATGTCCAGGCCGGGGAAGTAGCTCGCGAAGTCCTTCCTGTTCCGTGTCAACAGTCGATATCCGCACACGGCCGCATGGGCACCGATATAGAAGTCGGGCATGGGCGAAGTCTTGGCTCCTCCGCGCCCGCGGTACTCGGCGTGCGCGGCCACCGCCAGCTCGGCCGCCTTCCAGGGCAGGTCCTCACGGTCCACGAGGTCGTCCAGGGCGGCGTCCAACTGGCCGGGGTCGGCCAGGCACAAGGACACTTCGGCGAACACCAACTGGTTGATGACCACGCGTCCGGTGTCGGCCGCCTCAGCGAGCGCGATCGCCGACCACCCGGCCCAAGCGGCGTCTTCCTTGATGACGTCGATGAGGACGCAGGAATCGATCAGCGTGTCAGCCACGGATCAGCCCCAGGTACTCGTCCGTGCTCATCTGGGCGTATTCGGGCCGCTGTTCGAGAGCCTGCAAACGCATCACCAGGCGTGTTCCCCGGGTGCCCTCGTGGCTTGTGGGTGCGGTCCGGGCGTCGCGCTCCAGGAGTTCGCGAACATACGCCTGAAGACTCTTTCCCTGGCTGGCGGCGTGGGAACGAACCCTGTTGACGACCTCGTCCGGTACGTCTCTGATGCTCACATTGGTCATGAGAAGACGGTAGCACGCAATGCACGCAATGCGTGCGCTTGCTGGGGCCGGTCACGGTGTCGCCGCCGGGTGAACGACGGGCGCTCTCAGGCGCAGTCGGTGGCCTCGCCCCAGGTCTGGTATATCGCCGGGTCGAGTTCGGGGAAGATCCGGGCCCACTCGGCCTGCGCGGCCGGGACGTCCGCGCTCCCGGTGACGGACACCCCCACCAGCTCGGCCAGCTCCAGGGTGGTGCCCTCCGGTGTGGACAGCGGCACCCAGCGCTCCGCCAGGGCCTCCACCGTCCGCTCCCGGGGGACGTCGTCGATCAGGGCCCGCAGCAGCTCCAGGTCCGCGACCGAGGGGGAGTAGGTGCTGAGCATGGTGGCCGCGGCCTCCAACCCGTCGTCCGCGGGCACCTCGGATGCGGTGGCGGCCAGCCACGCCACGATCACGAACCTGGACTGGCCCGTGCCCAGGCACCACTCCCAGGTGTACTCGCCCAGGCCCAGCGTGGCCAGGGCGGCCGAACCCGCCATGATCGACCGGCTGAACGGCTGGCCGGTGTCCAGGTACTCGTACACCCTCAGGGAGCGGTCCGCCGGCACGTCCAGGTCGCGGTGGTAGGCGTCCCCCTCCTGCCACACGACCGGCAGGTCGTCGTGGGCGGCCTCGGGGAGCAGGGCCATGGAGGGCCCGATCGTGCCGTGCCACTCGTCCACCCAGGCTTCGTAGCCGGGCAGGGGGCAGTAGGTGATGCCCTCGCGGACCTGGCACTGGTCGGCGGAGGCCCCGTGGATCGCCTCGTCTGGGAAGGTCGTGCCGATGGGGTAGGCCAGGCGCCCGTAGCCGATCGTCCCGGCCACTCCGGCCAGCAGTACGGCGGCCGCGGCCAGCAGGGCCCTGCGCCGTGCCGACCGGGCGCGCGCGGCCGTGATGAGCGCGAACAGCAGGGCCGTGGCCAGGGCGGTGTAGGCGAACTGGAGTGTAGCCAGCGGCGTGACGGCCGGACTCCGGAAGCCGAAGGGGCGCTGGGCCAGGTCGGTCACCCGGGAGATCTGGTAGACGGCCGTCTCCAGGCCCAGGTCCGCCACGGAGTACCGGTACAGCAGCATGGCCGGGACGGCCAGGGACAGAACGACCAGCGGCGCGTAGGTGCGCGTCCAGGAGACCACCGCGATCGACGCCAGCGGCCCCACGGCCGCGACGAGGAAGGGCGCGGGGTGGGCCAGAGGACTCAGCGTGCCGGCGAGGGGGGCGGACCGCAGGACGGGGTCCAGCAGTACCATCCCCGCCATGACCGCGGTGGTGAGCAGGACCGACGCCGTGCTCAGGGCCAGCAGGCGGCCCACGGGCCCCAGGGCGGCGACGGTCCGCCGCGAGTGGCCGACCTCGCGCATCGCGGGGAAGCAGACCACGGCGGCCATCGTGGCCGCGACCACCGCCGCGGCCCCTTCGAGACCGGCGTGGTACTCCGGCATCGTGGGCGCCGCCGGTACCCAGTAGCGCGGCCGGGCGTAGAGGTAGAGCGCCGCGGCCACGCCGATCCACAGGAGCGGGTTCACCGCCATCCGGCGGGCGTCGAACGACACCAGGCGCGCGAAGGTGGCCGCTCGGCTCACCGCGCGCTCCGTTCCACGCCCGTCAGCAGCAGGTAGGCGTCCTCCAGGGTGGGCTCGACCCGGATCCGGTCCCCGGGCGGCGCCGGATCGTTGCGTTCCGTGGTCAGGACGCGGTAGCGGCCGTCGGCCAGCCGCCACGTGGTGACCCCGCCCCGGGGCCGGCCGGTCTGCTCCCACACGTGGCCGCGGGCCCGGTCGATCAGCGTGCCCGGAGAACCGTCGAAGACGACCCGCCCCCGGTCCAGGCACACCACCCGCTGGCACAGCGCCGACACGTCCTCGATCTGGTGGGTGGACAGCACCACGGTGCTGCGCACGGCCAGTTCCGAGACCAGGTTGCGGAACAGGATGCGTTGCTCGGGGTCCAGGCCGATGGTCGGCTCGTCCAGCAGCAGCAGTTCGGGGTCGCCCATCAGGGCCGCGGCCAGGGCCAGCCGCTGGCGCATGCCCCCCGACAGGCGCCGCACCCTGGTGTGCCGGCGCTCGGTCAGGCCCACCCGGTCCAGGCTCCGGCGGATCTCGTCGTGGCGGGCCCGGCGCCCGCCCAGCTCCTTGAGCACCGCCATGTAGTCCAGTAGCCCGAAGGCGGTGAAGTGCGGGTAGAACTCCGGGCTCTGCGGCAGGTAGCCCAGCCGCCGCCGGATCTCGACGCGCTCGGCGGGGTCGGCGGGGTCGCGGCCCAGCACCCGCAGTCGGCCGGCGCTGACGTCCAGGTCGGTGGCCAGGCTGCGCAGCAGGGTGGTCTTGCCCGCGCCGTTGCGCCCCAGCAGCCCGGTGACCCCGGCCCCCAGGTCCAGGTCCACGCCGTCCAGGGCCCGGCGCGCTCCGTACCTGCGCACCAGGCCGCGCGCGTGGATCGGCGCGGTGATCGTGGTCGGAGCGCTCACGCCGCCCTCACCCTCAGCAGGATCGCGCCGATCAGGGCGACCAGCGCGGCGGCCCACCACATCTGGGACACCGGAGCGAACAGCTCCAGGACCGAGACGTGGTCGGTGACGGCGAACACCACCATGGCGAGCACCCACAGGCCGCCCACCGCGGCCCCGGCGGCGCTCATGTGCAGCCAGCGGCCGAGCAGGAGCGACCCGGCGACCAGAGTCAGGGACGGCAGCAGCCAGAACCCGGCGTTCCACAGGGTGGCGGGGGAGGGCATGAGGACCGCGGCAACGGTGCACATCGCCAGGGCGGGGACCAGGACCGCGCACGAGCGCAGGAACAGCAGCCGCTGGCCCGCCATCGGCGTGACCGCCGTGAGCGTGTGGGCGGGGTCCACGCCGCGGCCGTAGGCGACGGCGACGCCGACCAGGGGCACGACGGGGGCGGTGAAGGCGAACAGCAGGGAGCCGCGCGGCAGGTGGTGGGCGCTCAGCAGGGCCGCGGCCAGGACCACCACGGTGGCCACGAGCCAGGCGCGGTAGAGCTGCGGCGTGGCGGTCAGGAGCTTGGCGGTGGTCTGCCGCAGGCCCACCGCGGTCAGCGCGCGCTCCAGGAGGCCGGTGCGGGGCCGGTCCACGATGTCGCGCAGGTCGGCCCAGCTGTCGGCCAGCCACGCCTCGTCGGCCGGAACGAGGGAGCGGCAGGGCGCGCAGTGCATGAGGTGGGCCTCCACGGACATGGCGGTGACGTCGTCGACGGTGGACGACACGTACTCGTCGACCTGGGCAGGGGTCAGGTGCCAGCTCATGTCAGGGCCTCCCGTAGACGTGCCTTGGCGCGCATCACCCGTGTCTTGACCGTTCCCTCCGGGATCTGGAGGATCTCGGCGGCCTCGCGCACGGTGAGTCCGTCCAGGACGGTGGCCTGGATGGCCGAACGCAGTTCGGGGGACAGGGTGTGCAGGGCGGCGCCCAGTGGGCCGTGCTCGATGTTGAGCAGCACGGTGTCCTCGGCGGAGGCGTCGCCGATGGTCTCGTAGGGTTCGGAATCGCTGTCGGCGATCCATCGGTTGGCCCGTTTGCGCAGCTGGGAGATCAGCTGCCGGATCGCGATGGTCCACAGCCAGGCGCCGGCGTCGGGGTCGCCGGGGCGGGGTGTGAACGATCCGGCGTTCTTCCACACCGCCAGGAAGGTCTCCTGTAGGGCGGCGTCGAGCTGGTCGGGGTCCGAACAGCGGTAGCGCAGCCGGGCCCGCAGCCAGGGCGCGTGTCTGCGGTGCAGTGTTTCCAGGGCTTCGGTGGAACCGTCGGCGACGGCCGCGAGCAGCACCGCGTCGGTGCTGTCGGGGGAGGGGGCGCGTCGTCGGGCGCGGCGGAGCAGCTTCACGTCATGGCTTATCGCGGTCGTGGCGGGATTCGGTTCAGCCCGATCGGTACGGCTGCGGGCGCGGTTTTCCACAGTATCCGCGCGGCGTGTGCGCCGAGGCTGTGGAGGATGGGCGAAAATGGGACGTATGCGCCTGAGGATCTTCCTTGAACCCCAACAGGGGGCCACCTACGAGGACCAGCTCGCCGTCGCCAGAGCGGCGGAGGACCTGGGATTCGACGCCCTCTTCCGTTCCGACCACTACCTCCACATGGGCGACCACACCGACGGGCTCCCCGGTCCGACCGACGCGTGGATCACCCTGGCCGGACTGGCCCGGGAGACCTCCCGTATCCGTCTGGGCACCCTGATGACGGCCGCCACCTTCCGCTACCCGGGGCCGCTGGCCATCGCCGTGGCCCAGGTCGACCGGATGAGCGGCGGCCGTGTCGACTTCGGCTTCGGCGCCGGGTGGTACGAGCAGGAGCACGCCTCGTACGGGATCCCCTTCCCGGCCACCGCGCGCGAGCGCTTCGACCGCTACGAGGAGCAGCTCGACATCATCACCGGGTTGTGGTCGACCCCGGCGGGGGAGACCTTCAAGTACGAGGGCAAGCACTACCGTCTGGCGGAGGGGCCCGCGCTGCCCAAACCGCAGCAGGGTCCCCGTCCGCCGGTCCTGATCGGGGGCACCGGGCCCAAGCGCACACCGCGCCTGGCGGCGAAGTTCGCCGACGAGTACAACGTGCCCTTCGCCTCACTGGAGGAGACCTCCGCCGCCTTCGACCGGACGCGGGCGGCGGTCTCGGCCTCCGGGCGCACCGCGCCGATGGTCTACTCGGCGGCGCAGGTGCTGTGCGTGGGCCGGAACGAGGCGGAGATCACCGAGCGCGCCGACCGGATCGGCCGCCGGGTGCCGGAGCTTCGGGAGAACGGCCTGGCCGGATCGCCCGACGAGCTGGTGGACAGGATCGGCCGGTTCGGCGAGGCGGGGGCGGAGTGCATGTACCTGCAGATGTTGGACATGTCCGACCTCGACCACCTGGAAGTGGTGGCGTCGCGGGTCGTTCCGCAGTTGGGCTGACCGCGAACCACGGGGGGCGGTCACGCGGGCCGGGGAGCGACCCGATAACTTGATATCGAGATACAAGTTGGATACCTTGACATCAAGATAACTGCGGGGCTCCCCCCGGCCCGCTCCAGGGCAGCGGTTCTGACGGACGCCCGAGAAGGCGAAGGCCACCCCGCGGCCTATCGGCCCCGCGTCCGCTCAGAAGCGGCAGGTCCCGCTCCCATCCGACGAGGTGGGAGGCTGGGGACAAAGTGGCGAGATCAGGAGGCAGACACCGTGTCCGCGAACAGCTTCGGCGCCCGTGACACGTTGCGCGTTGGCGACGAGTCGTACGAGATCTTCCGGTTGGACGCCGTGCAGGGCGCCAACCGGCTTCCCTACAGCCTGAAGGTGCTGCTGGAGAACCTCCTGCGCACCGAGGACGGCTCGAACGTCACCGCCGACCACATCAGGGCCCTGGGCGAATGGGACGCCGCGGCGCAGCCCAGCCAGGAGATCCAGTTCACCCCCGCGCGGGTGATCATGCAGGACTTCACCGGCGTGCCCTGCGTCGTCGACCTCGCCACCATGCGCGAGGCCGTACGCGACCTGGGCGGCGACCCGGACAAGGTCAACCCGCTCGCCCCCGCCGAGCTGGTGATCGACCACTCCGTCGTCGTCGACCTCTTCGGCCGCCCCGACGCGTTCGAGCGCAACGTCGAGATCGAGTACGAGCGCAACTACGAGCGCTACAAGTTCCTGCGCTGGGGCCAGACCGCCTTCGACGAGTTCAAGGTCGTCCCGCCCGGCACCGGCATCGTGCACCAGGCCAACATCGAGCACCTGGCCCGCGTGACCATGTCCCGTGGCGGCCAGGCCTACCCCGACACCTGCGTCGGCACCGACTCGCACACCACCATGCAGAACGGCCTGGGCATCCTGGGCTGGGGCGTGGGCGGCATCGAGGCCGAGGCCGCCATGCTCGGCCAGCCGATCTCCATGCTCATCCCGCGCGTGGTCGGCTTCAAGCTGACCGGGCAGCTCAAGCCCGGCACGACCGCCACCGACCTGGTGCTCACCATCACCGAGCAGCTCCGCGAGCACGGTGTGGTCGGCAAGTTCGTCGAGTTCTACGGTGACGGCGTCGCGTCCGTGCCGCTGGCCAACCGCGCCACCATCGGCAACATGAGCCCGGAGTTCGGTTCCACCGCCGCGATCTTCCCGGTCGACGACGAGACCATCCGGTACATGAAGCTGACCGGCCGCTCCGAGCAGCAGGTCGCCCTGACCGAGGCCTACGCCAAGGCCAACGGCTTCTGGCACGACCCGTCCGTCGAGCCCGCCTTCTCCGAGTACCTGGAGCTGGACCTGGGCGACGTCGTTCCGTCGATCGCCGGCCCCAAGCGCCCGCAGGACCGCATCGCCCTGTCCGCGGCCAAGCCGACCTGGCGCCACGACGTCCAGAACTACGTCTCCGACGACGAGTCGGGCGAGGAGTCCTTCCCGGCCTCCGACGCCCCGGCGCAGGCCGCCAACGGCCACCGTCCGCACCGCCCGGTCAAGGTCACCATGGCCGACGGCACCGAGACCGAGATCGACCACGGCGCCGTGGTGATCGCCGCGATCACCTCGTGCACCAACACCTCCAACCCCTCGGTCATGCTGGGCGCCGCCCTGCTGGCCAAGAAGGCGGTGGAGAAGGGCCTGTCCCGCAAGCCGTGGGTCAAGACCTCCATGGCTCCCGGCTCCAAGGTCGTCACCGACTACTACGAGCGCTCGGGCCTCACCCCGTACCTGGACAAGCTGGGCTTCAACCTGGTCGGCTACGGCTGCACCACCTGCATCGGCAACTCCGGGCCGCTGCCCGAGGAGATCTCCAAGGCGGTCCAGGACAACGACCTCGCGGTCTCCGCGGTCCTGTCCGGCAACCGCAACTTCGAGGGCCGGATCAACCCGGACGTGAAGATGAACTACCTGGCCTCGCCGCCGCTGGTGGTCGCCTACGCGCTGGCCGGCTCGCTCGACGTGGACATCACCACCGAGCCCCTGGGCGTCGGCAAGGACGGCCAGCCGGTCTTCCTGGCCGACATCTGGCCCACCGCCGAGGAGATCCAGCAGGTCATGGACTCCGCCATCGCGTCGGACATGTACGAGTCCGCCTACGCGGACGTGTTCGCCGGTGACGACCGCTGGCGCTCGCTGCCCACGCCCACCGGCAACACCTTCGAATGGGAGGGCGAGTCCACCTACGTGCGCAAGCCCCCGTACTTCGACGGGATGGACGCCACCCCGGCGCCGGTCACCGACATCTCCGGTGCCCGCGTCCTGGCCAAGCTGGGCGACTCGGTCACCACCGACCACATCTCCCCGGCCGGCGCCATCAAGCCGGGCACCCCGGCGGCCGACTACCTGAAGGCGAACGGCGTCGAGCGCCGCGACTTCAACTCCTACGGCTCGCGCCGCGGCAACCACGAGGTGATGATCCGCGGAACGTTCGCCAACATCCGGCTGCGCAACCAGATCGCACCGGGCACCGAGGGCGGCTACACCCGCGACTTCACCCAGCCCGAGGCGCCGGTGTCGTTCATCTACGACGCCGCGCAGAACTACGCCGAGCAGGGCACCCCGCTGGTCGTCCTGGGCGGCAAGGAGTACGGTTCCGGGTCCTCCCGTGACTGGGCGGCCAAGGGCACGCGCCTGCTGGGCGTGCGCGCGGTCATCACCGAGTCCTACGAGCGCATCCACCGCTCCAACCTGATCGGCATGGGCGTGCTGCCCCTGCAGTTCCCGCAGGGCCAGTCCGCCGACTCCCTCGGCCTGACCGGTGAGGAGACCTTCTCCATCACCGGCGTGACCGCGCTCAACGAGGGCCGTGTCCCGAGCACGGTGAAGGTGACCACCGACACCGGCGTCGAGTTCGACGCCGTGGTGCGCATCGACACCCCGGGCGAGGCCGACTACTACCGCAACGGCGGCATCCTGCAGTACGTGCTGCGCCAGCTCATCGCGAAGTAGTCCACAGACTCCGCCCGCGCCCACAACGGCGCGCCGCGCGGTTCACCGGGGCCGCCACCGTCCGACCGACGGTGGCGGCCCCGGCCTTGTGTCGGAGGATGTTCCGGACTCGGTGATCCGGATGGCCGAAACCGGTCTGTATGCTCTGCTCATGCCCGCCCTCTCCCTCCCGCGGCTCCTGGTCCGCGCGCTGCTCTCCCCGGCGGTGGCGGTGGCGGCGGCGGTGGTGCTGACGGCATCCCCCGTCGCGGCCGACACGTCCGCCGACACCCCGACGACACCCGCCGAGTACTACGCCCGGCTCCTCGCCGAACAGCCCGAGGGCGCCGCCGTCGTGGTCGACCCCGCCAGCGGCGGCCTGACGGACCCGGCCGAGACCGCCGAGGCGGTGCACGCCGCCTTCGGTGCCCTGGACGTGCCCTACCAGGTCGTGGTCACCCCCTTCACGGGACCCGGGTCGGCCGGTTTCAGCAGGGTGCTGCCCGCCCTGCACGACCGGCTCGGCGCGGACGGGATCTACGTCCTGCTGCCTCCCGAGGGACGGCCCGACGAGGTGCGCGCCTACGGCGTCGACCTGCCGGTGCAGGCAGGGATGCGCGCCGTGGACGCCGACCCCGACCTGGGCTACGACGCACCCGCCGCCGACGTCGCGCGGGTGTTCGCCGCGGCCCTGGCCGACCCCGCCCTGGCGGAAGGGATGGCGGCGGAGCAGGAGCGCGCCGAGGCCGTCCCGGAGGCGTGGACGGAGTTCCTGGACGACATCGACCCCACCCGGTTCAACGGCCCGGAGAACCTCGGCTTCCTGGCCGGGTCGACGGCCGGGCTCCTCCTGTCGGCCGGCGGCTGGATCGTGTGGCTGACACTGCGCGGCGGCCGCAGGAGGATCGCGGTCGCCACCGCCGCGGGTGCCGCGGTCCTCGCGGGCGCGGCCGTCGTCGCGCCCTACGCCTACGTCATGAGCGCTCCCGAGGGCGGGCACGAGATCCCCGACCCCCTGGAGCTGGTGCGGCTGGAGGAGCCCTATGTCTTCTCGACCGGCCGCATCGAGCACATCGCCGAACGGCTCGCCGAGGACCCGCTGTACGTCGACCCCCTCAACCCCCAGTCCCGTGAAGGGCTCGCCGAGGTCGCCGCGACGCTGTCGGAGGGACCGGTGCCGGTGTACGCGGCCGTGGTGAACCTGAGCGGTGAGGACGAGTCCGGGGGCGACCCCGAGGTCCTCGCGGCGGCACTGGCCTCCGTGTCCGGACGCGAGGGGCTCTACCTCGTCGCGGGCCCGGACTTCGGCGTTTCCACCACTGAGGTCGGGGCCGCCGCCGAAGGGGTGGAGGTGGACGCCTCCGCGCTGTGGCGCGAGGTCTACGACATCGAGGAGCCGACCCCGGCCCGAGCCCTCGACACGGCCGTGACGGCCCTGCGCGCGGAGACGGAGGCGGTGGTCTCCGGCGGCGCCGAGTACACACCCCGGTTCGCCGACGACGAGCCCAACCTGCCCGGCCCCCGGTCGGAGCGGTACTGGTCCGACGGCCTGTGGGGTGGGATGCTCCTCGTCGGTCCGCTCGTGGTGGCCACCGTGATCGGGTCCTACTACCTGGTCGTCCTGCTCGTGCGGAACCTGCGGAGCGGGGGCGGACCGACCGTGCGCGGCCCGCGCGCACTGCGCCGCGTCGCCGAGCGGGAGACCGGCCGCCTGCGCACCCTGCTGTCGACCCGCGGCGACCGGGTGCCGGACACGCTCATGCCGCAGGCGGAGACCGCGCTGATCCTCATGGACCGCGGGGTGGAGGGCCTGGACCTGCTCGGCGCGGCCGTCCTCGCCCGGCGGGTCGTGGCCGCCGCCGAGAACCCGGGCGCCGACGACCTCGGGCCCTGCCTGGTCAACCCGTTGCACCCGCCGGCGACGCGGCGCGCGGACACGCGCCTCGACCGGACCGGGAGCGGCGCGCTGTGCGCGGCCTGCGCCGAGTTGACCGACGACGAGCGCGAGTCGCGCGTCCTGCGGCTGCGGACCCGCTCCACGGCGCACAGCTATCTCAAGAGCCCCAAGGACCCGTGGATCCGTCACCGGTTCGGAGCCGACCGGCCCCAGGAGCTGGTCGAGCTGTTGCTGAAGGAGGACCGTGTCCACTGAACACCCCGACGCCGCCGCGTCCCGGCCGACCCGACGCGCGTGGGCCCTGGTGGCCGCTCTGGCCGCCGCCGCGCTCGTGGCGGGCGCCCCGGCCCCCGCCCTGGCCGGCACCGCAGCCGACCCGGCGCCCGCCTCGGCCGAGGGCGCGTCCCCGGCCTCCGATGGGGACGCCGGGACGGCCGAGGAGGGCGCGAGCCCCGCCCAGACGATCGCCGACGTCCTGGCCGAGTCGCCCGTCCACGTCTCGCCCGCCTTCGACAGCGCCTTCCCGGTCGCCGAACGCGAACGCCTGGCGGAGGTGATCGCCGAAAGCGGCCTGGACCTGTACGTGATCGCCGTCCCGCTCACCGAGGGCGACGAGTGGAACGGGGACGCGGACGAACTCGTCTCGGCCGTTCAGGACCGTATGGGCGCGGAGGAGCGGCACTTCCTCGTGCACGACGGCCGCAGGCTGCAGGGCGTGGACTTCGGGCCGGCAGGCGCGCATCCGGAGACCCGGCCCGCGGCGAACGGCGCCCACACGGCCTCCTACCGCACCATGGGCGAATCGGACACGACCATCGCGGAACTGGTGGGGATCGGCGTCGAGACCGCCCTCTCCGACGATCCCGAGGCCGCCTATGAGCAGGCGGTGGCGGACTACGAGGCGGAGAACGGCCGCATGATGTCGGACGGCACGACCTGGCTTCCCTGGATCGTGGCCGCCGGAGCCGTCGCGGTCCTGGCCGTCCTGGGCGGCGTGGTCCTCGTCCGACGCTCCGCGAGCCCGGCCGTCCCTCTCGCGCAGCACGCCGCGTTCGACAACGCCGACCGCGCCCGTCTGGAGTCCCTGGTCGAACGCTGCGACCGGGACCTCATCGAGCTGGGGGAACGGCTCAGCCAGGCCGGAAGCACCAACGGCCGCCGCCTGACTCGGGCCCTGGACACCCGCGACGCCGCCGTGCGGGTCTACGACCGGATGGTCGCGGAGGGCCCCACCCTGCCCGACGCCGTGGGTGTGCTCGTGCTGCTCGACCTGGCGGAGGACGCTCTGGCCGGTCGGCGGACCCCGCGCCGGCCCTGCTACGCCAATCCGCTGCACGGCAGCGACACGCGGCAGGTCGACTGGCGTGAGTTCGGCGGTACCCGGACCATCCGTGTCCCGCTGTGCTCGGACTGCGCGCGTGCCGTGCGCGACCGGGTGCGGCCCACCGTCCTGGCGGACGAACACGAGGGCCGGTCGGTCCCGTACTACGAGGTGCCGCCCGAGGAGAGCGTGTGGGCGGCCACCGGGTACGGCACGCTCAGCGACGACCTGGTGGAACGCATCCAGCGCGGCGCCCACCGGACGGCGCGGTGACCGCCGCAACCCACGGGCCGGAGTAGGCCGCCGGGCCGCACAGGCTTGCGGCCGGGCCCCGGCTCATCGACGCCTTCGCCAGGGGCACCGCGATCCCGGGCCCGGACTCGGGACATCCACAACGTGGCTATAGTTCCCACGGATCCCCGCGGTGGAGGCGGGACGGACGGACGAGCGACCAAGGAACGAGGCGGCTGTGGACGACGGGACGGGCGAGGACGGGGGCGCACACCCCCCGGCGCGCACGGTCGGCGACTACCGGCTGGTGCGGTCGTTGGGGCGCGGCGGGTTCGGCGAGGTGTTCCTCGGCGAGGCCCCCGACGGGAGGAAGGCCGCGGTCAAGCTGCTGCACGCGAGCTGGGCGGGTGACGCCGACATGCGGCGCCGTTTCACGGCCGAGGTGGAGCAGGCGCGGCGGGTGAGCGGGTTCTGTATCGCGGGGATCCTGGACGCCGATCCCGAGGCGGAGCAGCCGTGGATCGCCACCGAGTACATCGAGGGCCCCACGCTGCAGGACGCGGTCGACCGGGAGGGCCCCCGCGGCGGAGCCGACCTGCACCGCCTGGCCGTCTCCACCGCCACCGCGCTGGCGGCGATCCACGCCGCGGGGGTGGTGCACCGGGATCTGAAGCCGGACAACATCATGCTGGCGCCGGACGGGCCGAGGGTGATCGACTTCGGGATCGCCCGGGCCGTCGAGTCGACGTCGGTGACGGCCAGCGGCGTGGTCGGCACCATCGGGTACATGGCTCCGGAGCAGTTGGAGGGCGCCCGCCTGACGTCGGCGGTGGACCTGTTCTCCTGGGGGTCGGTGATGGTCTACGCCGCGACGGGACACGAGGCCTTCTCCGGCCCGACCCAGGCCTCGAGGATCGCCCGCATCCTGGGTGGGGAGCCCGATCTGGGGGCCCTGCCCGAGCCCCTGCTCGGCATCATCCGGACGTGTCTGGACAAGGACCCCGATCAGCGCCCGGACGCCTCCACGCTGCTCAACCGGCTCATCGCCGCCCCGCACGCGGGCGCTCCGACCCCGGGACCGGCGCCCGCCGCGGTCACCCCCCGGCCCGACGACCGGACGCGGGTCGGCGTCGACCGGACGAGGATCGCCGGGGACGCCCCGCCCCAGGTCGACCCCACCCGCGCGGCGCCACCCGCCACCGTCGACCCCACCCGCGCCTACACCCGCCTCGCCACGCGGGAGACCCCGGCCGCGCAGGTGTCGGAGCACTCCGGTGCCCCGCCCGCGCCGCAGTACCCCGGTCCCGCGCCATCGGGGCCCTACCACTCCGGTCTGCGGCCGCCCGGGTCCGGCGAGTCGGCTGCGTACCCGTCGGGCCCCCTGCCCTCCGGCCCCCACCACACCGGCGGGGTCCCCCCGTACCACTTCCGCGGCGTCCGGTTCACCGATCCGCGCGCACTCGCCGAGGCCTTCCAACAGGACTGGCCGGCGGCCCTCCGGGTCTTCGGCGACACCGCCGAGCGCGCGGCCCTGGGCGCCTGGATCATCGACGACCTGGGCGACACCACCGTCGACCGCTCCCTGTTCCGGCGCCAGGCCGCGGACGCCAACCTCGCCATCGCCTCCTTCGTCGCCCAACTGCGCCCCGACCTGCCGCCGGTCTTTCGAGGCCGTCCCGCCGGCCTGGAGGCGCTGGGCGAGCTGTTCGCCGATCCCGCGCCCGTGCTCACGGGAGCGCCCCTGGCCAACGAGATGGCACTGCTCGCCCGGCCCGACGTCCTGCGGGTGATGGGCGACCACCACACTGATCGGCCCGGTGCGCTCCACCGGCTCGCCGAGCACCTGGGGCAGGCCGAACGGGCCGGGATCGCCTTCCACGAGCGGCTCCGGGGCGACCTGGCCGGATGGGTCGGCACGCGGGTCCACGTCAATCCCGCCCTGGTGCTCGCTTTCCTCCTGCACCCGGAGCGCGCCGTCCCGCCGAACGACGGGGACAAGGCCGTCGCGGAGTGGGTCGACATCCTCTGGCGCAAGGTCGAGTCCGCGCCCGTGCCCGACAGGGCGGGCTGCGCCGCGATGGTCTACGGTGCCGTGCCGACACTGCGCGAACTGGCCCGCCAGCGACGCCACTGGGAGGAGCGCTTCGCCTCCGTCTCGGCCGAGCACGACGCCCTGGCCACCAGGGTCGGCCTCCAGGTCCGACTCACCAACGGCGTGCGTTACAGCCGGTGGGCCCTCTTCGCCTTTCCGGGCGCGTTCGTGCTGGAGTACGCCCTCGGCGCCCCGGACTGGATCGTCGGCCTGTTGGTCGTGGTCTCCGTCCTGGGCCTGCTCGGGGCGCTCTCGTGCACGGCGGCCCGCCGGGTGGTCTGTGGCACGCCCGCGCGCCGCGCCCACAGGGTCATGGAACTGCAGCACTCCAACGCCCAGCTCCCGCAGCTGACCTCGGGTGTGGAGCGCATCCGCACCGACCTCGCCCAGGCCCGCAGGATCAGCGAGGGCTGACCGACGGCAGGGACGACACGACGACAGGAGATGGGGACGGGTATGGACGGGACCGCTCGTACGGTGGGCGAGTACCGGCTGGTGCGGTCGTTGGGGCGTGGCGGGTTCGGCGAGGTGTTCCTGGGGGAGCGGCCGGACGGCACGCTGGCGGCGGTCAAGCTCCTGCACACCGCCTGGGCCGAGGACACCGACATGCGGCGCCGCTTCACCGCCGAGGTGGAGCAGGCGCGGCGGGTGAGCGGGTTCTGCATCGCGGCGATCCTGGACGCCGACCCCGAGGCGGAGCAGCCGTGGATCGCCACCGAGTACATCGACGGCCCCACACTCCAACAGGCGGTGGCAGCGCAGGGCCCGCGCACGGGATCCGCGCTCCAGCGCCTCGCGGTGAGCACGGCCACCGCCCTGGCCGCGATCCATGCCGCGGGCGTGGTGCACCGGGATCTGAAGCCGGACAACATCATGCTGGCGCCGGACGGGCCGAGGGTGATCGACTTCGGGATCGCCCGGGCCGTGGAAGCGACCTCCGTGACGGCCAGCGGTGTGATCGGCACGGTCGGGTACATGGCTCCGGAGCAGTTGGAGGGCGCCCGCCTGACGGCGGCGGTGGACCTGTTCGCCTGGGGATCGGTGATGGTCTTCGCGGCCACCGCACATCAGGCGTTCCCCGGCCCCACACAGGCCTCGCGCATCGCCCGGATCCTGTCGAGCGAACCGGACACCGGAGGGGTCCCCGAACCGCTCGCCACGGTGGTCCGCGCCTGCCTGGACAAGGACCCCGAACGGCGACCGGACGCCGCCGCGCTGATGGACCACCTGGTCACCGGCCGCCTCCTCGCCGTCGGCGCATCCAGGATCCACTCGACCCGCGCCTACACTGAGTCGGCGTCGGCCGGGGAGAGCCCCCGTGCCGCGCACGCGGGTACTCCGTACGCCTCCGGTCAGCCGGGATCATCCCCCGAAACCGGGTACACGGAGGCTCCGCGCACGTCCGGTCACGCGGCGGCGCCGTATGCCCCCGGTTCCACCACGGTTCCTCCTGCCTCACATCCCACGAGCGCCCCGTACACCTCCGGTCACGCGCCGCCGCCGGACCCTGGGGATGGGTTCACGTGGGCTCCGTACACTTCTGCTTCCACTGGGGTTCCGCCTGACCCGGCCACCCCCTCTACGTCGGGTCACGCGCCGCCGCCGGATCCCGGTGATGGGTTCACGGGGGCTCCCTACACCTCCGGCCCCACCGGGACGCCGTACGTGCCGGGGACCGGAGGGGGCGGACAGGCGCCGACCTACCGTTTCGCCGGGACGGCGTATACCGACGCCGGCGACCTGGCGGCGGCAATGCAGCGCGACTGGGCCGAGGCGACCTCGGTCTTCGGTGACACGACCGAGCGCGCCGCCCTCGACTCATGGATCGGCCACGACCTGCGCGTGACGCTCGCCGACCGTTCGCCCTTCCAGCGGGGGGTGGTGGACGTGAACCTGGCGGTGGCGTCGTTCGTCGCCCAGCTCCGTCCGGACCTGCCGCCGGTCTTCCACGGCCAGGACGCGTCCCCCGCCGGGCTGCGTGCACTGTTCCGGGACAGTCGGCCTCCGGTACCCGGCGACCGGACCGCCCACGAGCGCCTGCTGCTGGCCCGTCCGGCGGTGATCCGCCTGATGGCGGCGCACCGCGGCCCGGACGCCGAGGCCCTGCGGATCCTGGCCCAGGACCTCGACACGGCGGACCGCGCAGGCGCGGTGCTCTGGCAGGGCAACGGAAGCCCCGGGCGACCGGACCCCGTGCTGACCCTGACGTTTCTGCTGCATCCGGAGCTGGTCGTCCAGCCCGATCCCGGCGACCGGCCCGGAAGGGCGGAGTGGGGGCGCAACCTGTGGGCCCGGGTGGAGGGCGCCACGGGTGCCGCGCGCGCCGGGTACGCCGCGGCCGCCTACCAGCTCGTGCGAACCTTCTGAGTCGCGGGGCTCCGACGCGGCCCCACGGGTGCGGCGCGGCTTCGGCCTGGTGAGAGCACCACGGGATAGGCGGCTCGCGACGGCCCGCGTCCCACCGCACACGCCCTAGCGTGTGGGTGCGGCCGCAGCGGTGTTGTCCACGACCAGCCCGGCGTGTGCGTCGGGGCGGTGCTCGGCGTAGAACGCCTCCTCCTGCCGGGCCCACCGGTCCCGGTGCGGAGCGTACACGGCGGCGTCCCAGCGCGCGTCCAGCCTGCGGGCCCGCTCGGCGCCGGGTGCCGCCACCCAGACCAGCGCGTCGACCAGGCCACGGACGTCCGCAGCGCCCGATCCGCAGCCCTCCACCACCAGCGTGCCCCCGGTGGCGACCTCCTCCGGGAGGCGGGTCCGCTCCGGGGCGAAGGCGCCGCGGTCCCAGTCGTAGCGGTGCCAGGCCACGCTCTCCCCGCGGCGCAGCGGGGCCAGTACCCAGCTCCGGAGCAGGCCCGGCGCACGCGCCAACCCGTCCCAACCGGGGTAGAGGTCCTCCATCGTCAGCACGTGGACGGGCTCACCGCGTGCGGCCAGTACCGCGCGCAGGCGTTCGGCGACCGTGCTCTTGCCGGATCCGGAGCGGCCCTCCACCGCCACGACGCGCACGCGGGCGCTCCGCTCGGGCAGGAGCGACACCGCGCGGGTTTCCCAACCGCTCTCGGCCGTGCTGATCCTCGGTACTGGCACGATCGCACCCTAGACCATGGCCAGGTCGGCACCGGCGGCGTTCCCGCTTGCGTTCAATGCTTGTAGCATTCGTCTCAGAAGCGCCGTCGCGCTTGCACGAGAGACGACGAAAGGGCCACCGGGTGACCGACACCGCCGGGACACCGGGATCACAGTCCGCCCTGCGGCAGGCCAACGAACGCCGGATCGTGGACGCGCTCCGCAAGGAGGGCACGCGCACCCAGGCCGAGCTCGCCCGGGCCACCGGGCTGTCCGCCGCCAGCGTGTCCAACATCGTGCGCGGACTGCGTGCGGCGGGTACCGTCTCGGTCCGCGACACCGCCTCGAACGGGCGCCGTGCCCGCGCGGTCACCCTGCTGCGCCCGCCCGGCGCGGTCGTGGCCGTGGACTTCACGCCCACGCGTGTCCAGGTCGCGATCGGTGACAGCGACGGCAACATGATCGCCCGCGAGGCGATCGACTACGACGTGGCGGCCGACGCCGAGCGCGGTGTGCGCCGGGCCGCGTGGCTGACGGAGACCACGCTGCAGCGCGCCCGCATCGACGTCGGCACCGTGTCGGCGGTGGTGGCCTCGGTGCCCGCGCCGATCGATCCGGGCACCGGCGAGGTCGGCCGGATCTCCTGCGTCCCCCGCTGGGCGGGCCACCGCCCGGCCAAGGCGCTGACCGAGCGGCTGGGCCTGCCCGTCGTCGCCGAGAACGACGCCAACCTGGCCGCGCTGGCCGAACAGCACCGGGGCGCGGGCGAGGGCGCCCAGCACGTGATCACCCTGGTCATCGGCGAGGGCGTGGGCGCCGGCATCATCCTGTCCGGCCGGCTCTTCCGTGGCGCGGGCGGCACGGCGGGCGAGGTGGGCCACATCGCGCTCGACCCGCGCGGGCAGGTGTGCCGGTGCGGCAACCGCGGCTGTCTGGAGACGTTCACGGGTGCGCACTACCTGCTGGACATGCTGCCCCAGAACGCCGACGTGGCGCGCGGCCCCGGGCCGGTCGGCGTGCCCGACGTCGTGGCCGCGGCCCTGGACGGGGACCTGGGCAGCCGACGGATCGTCTCCGAGGCGGGCACGGCCCTCGGACAGGGCACGGCGATCATCGCCAACCTGTTCAACCCGGACCGGGTGGTCGTCGGCGGCGACCTGGCCGAGGCGGGCGAACTGCTGCTGGACCCGATGCGCCGCGCGATGGAGCTGGGCGCTCTGGGCAGCGCGTTGAGCCAGCTCGAACTGGTGCCGAGCGCGCTGGGGGGCGACGCCTCCCTCTACGGCGCTCTGCTCATCGCGGCACAGCGCGTCGGCTGACCGCGGGCACTCTCACCCAAGACTTGTAGGGCTCGTCACTGTGGGGCGCGTCACCGTTCCACAGTGTTCACGCGTGCCCGGACGCCGTCCGGCGGGCCCTCGGGCGTACCTCCCCGGGGGTGTGCCTCCCGACGTTCTTCGAGGTCAGGGGCGGGTAAAAAGTTCACGGACGGGCGATCGGCACGTACCCTTCACACAAGGTCACGTACGCTGCGAGCCGCTCTGGCCAGGGGTTTTCGTGTCTTAAGTGCTTGAAGGCAATGTCCGTGATGTTTCGGTTATGTGTTCAGGAGTTGACGGCAAGCCCTCCACGGGGTTGTACTTCACATCATTGCTCGCGAGTTCCCACACCGAAAATCCCCCGTGAAGAGAGGCACAGCGTTGATGACCCGACGCTTCGCAACCCACCAGAAGTTCACAGGCGGCCTCGCCGCCGCCACGGCCTCCCTGGCCCTGCTCGTCTCCGGCTGCAGTGCCCTCACCACTTCCGGTGAAGAGGGAGAGCAGACCGAGCACACGGTCGAGGAGGGCTTCCACGTCGGCCTGCTGCTCCCCGAGCTGCAGACCGCGCGCTACGAGGCCTTCGACCGTCCCTTCTTCGAGGAGGCCCTGGGCGAGCTCTGCCCCAACTGCGAGCTCTCCTACGCCAACGCCGACCAGGACGTCGACGAGCAGCAGACGCAGGCCCAGGCCATGCTGACCGACGGGGTCGACGTCCTCGTGCTCGGCGCCGTCGACTCCCAGGCCGCCGCGGGCACCGTCAACGAGGCCCGCTCGCAGGGCGTGCCCGTGGTCGCCTACGACCGCCTGGCCGAGGGCGGCGCGGACATGTACGTGTCCTTCGACAACCACCGTGTGGGCCAGGTCCAGGCCCAGGCCCTGCTGGAGGCGCTGGAGCAGAACGGCACCACGGGCGAGGGCGAGATCGTCATGATCAACGGCTCGCCCACCGACCCCAACGCCGGTGACTTCAAGGCCGGCGCGCACGAGATCTTCGACGGCCAGGTCGAGATCGGCCAGGAGTTCGACACCCCGGACTGGTCGCCGGACGAGGCCAACAGCCAGATGGAGGGCGCCATCACCTCCCTGGGCGTGGACGAGATCGTCGGCGTCTACTCCGCCAACGACGGCATGGCCTCCGGCATCATCTCCGCGCTGCGCAGCGCGGGCGTGTCCACCGAGGACCTGCCTCCCGTCACCGGCCAGGACGCCGAGCTCCACGGCATCCAGCGCATCATCGCCGGTGAGCAGTACATGACCGTCTACAAGGCGATCCGCCCCGAGGCCGAGATCGCCGCCGCGATGGCGGTCTCCCTGGCCACCGGCGAGGAGCTGGAAGCGGGCGAGTACACCCTCACCGACGTCGAGGACGCCAACGGCGAGGCCGTGCCCTCCATCCTCCTGGAGCCGATCTCGGTGACCGAGGAGAACATCGGCGACACCGTCATCTCCGACGGCATCTACTCCATCGAGGACATCTGCACGGCCGACTACGAGGACACCGACTTCTGCCAGGAAGCCCTCTAACCGGGCCAGGCGCGACGCCCCGGCGGGGCGGGGGGACAGTGAGTCCGCCCGCCCCGCCGGGACGAGAAGAGAGAAAGAGCGCATGAGTACACCCGTCCTGGAACTGTCCGGGATCTCCAAGACCTTCGGGGCCGTCCGTGCCCTGAGCGAGGTCGACTTCCAGGTCGACCCCGGAGAGGTCGTCGCCCTGCTCGGCGACAACGGCGCCGGTAAGTCCACCCTGGTCAAGGTCATCGCCGGTGCCCACCCCGCCGACTCCGGCGGGGTCATCACCTGGGACGGCCAGCCGGTCACCATCGGTGCCCCGTCCGACGCCCAGAAGCTCGGTATCGCGACCATCTACCAGGACCTCGCGCTGTGCGACAACCTGGACATCGTCGGCAACCTGTTCCTCGGCAACGAGAAGCTCCACTTCCCCGGCACCCTCGACGAGGTCGAGATGGAGAGCCGGGCGCGGGAGCTGCTCGACTCATTGTCGGTGAGCATTCCGAACCTGCGCGTCCCCGTCGCCTCGCTCTCCGGCGGCCAGCGGCAGATCATCGCGATCGCCCGCTCCCTGCTCGGCCAGCCGCGCGTGGTGATGCTCGACGAGCCCACCGCGGCGCTGGGCGTGGCCCAGACCGCCCAGGTGCTGGACCTGATCGAGCGCCTGCGGGACCAGGGCCTGGGCGTCGTGCTCATCAGCCACAACATGGCGGATGTGCGTGCCGTCGCCGACCGCGCCGTCGTGCTCCGCCTGGGCCGCAACGCGGGGGACTTCCCCATCGCGTCGACGAGCTACGAGCAGATCGTGGCCGCCATCACCGGTGCAGCCGACAACCCGGTCACCCGGCGCTCCAGCCGTACCGGTTCCTCGGCCCTGGCCACGGAGGACAACCGATGACTCAGCAGACTCACGCCACGCCCGCGTCGGGCGAGGGGACCGGCGCCCCCGGCGAGCCGAAGCGCGATCCCCGCCTCCTGGTCACGGCCGCCTCGCCGAGCGGGTGGCTCAAGGCGCTGCGCCGCAACCTGCGCGGCGGCGAACTCGGGCCCGTCCCGGTCATCGTCGGTCTGATCCTCATCGCCCTCGTGTTCCAGTCGATGAACGACCGGTACCTGTCGCCGCAGAACCTGTCCAACCTGACCGTGCAGATCGCGGCGGTGGGCCTGATGACCACCGGCGTCATCATGGTCCTGCTGCTGGGCGAGATCGACCTGTCCGTGGGGTCGGTGTCCGGTCTCTCGGCCGCCGTCCTGGCGGTCCTGGCGGTGCGCTACGGCGTCTCCGAGTGGGTGGCGATCGGAGCGGCGGTCCTGGTCGGCCTCACCGTCGGCCTTCTGCACGGCGTCATCTTCGCCAAGCTGGGCGTCCCGGCCTTCGTGGTCACCCTCGCCGGGCTCCTGGGCTGGCAGGGCCTGCACGTCTACCTCCTGGACAGCTCCGGCTCGGTCAACACCAGTGCCAGCGGCGCCATCGCCATGCTGACCCAGACCTACTTCGTCCCGGTCGTGGGCTGGGCGCTCGCGGGCCTGACGGTGCTGCTGTACATGGCCGCGGTGTTCACCGTCGAGCGCAGGCGCCGCCTGGCGGGGCTGCCGTTCAAGCCCTTGCCCGAGGTGCTCTTCCGTTCCGCGCTGCTGGCCGTGCCGCTGGTGGGCGGCGTGTGGGTGCTCAACCAGTACAAGGGCGTGCCGCTGGCCTTCCTGATCTTCGTCGGGTTCGTGGTCGCGCTCGACCTGATCCTGCGCAAGACCCGGTACGGGCGCATGGTCTACGCCGTCGGCGGGAGCTCCGAGGCGGCCCGTCGCGCCGGCATCAACGTGGACTTCATCCGGATCTCGGTGTTCGGTATCGCCTCCACGCTGGCCGCCCTGGGCGGCATCATGCTGGTCTCGCGCAACTTCGCGGCGAGCGTGTCCACCGGTGGCGGCGAGGAGCTGATGATGGCCATCGCGGCCGCGGTCATCGGCGGGACCAGCCTGTTCGGCGGTCGCGGCAACGCCTACTCCGCGCTGCTGGGCGGCCTGGTGCTGGGTGCGATCGCCTCCGGCCTGCTCCTGCTGCAGATGGACACCTCGGTGCGCTTCATGATCACCGCCGCGGTGCTGCTCATCGCGGTGATCCTGGACGCCATCTCCCGGCGCGGTCGCAAGACCCACGCCAGGGGCGGCGCCTAGGGACCGGCGACGATCCCCGGCGCCCCCGCCCGGCCCCGAACAGGGGGCCGGGCGGGGGCGCTGTGACATGTGTCGCTCATCGTCCGACGCGGCCACCTCGGGCGGGCCGGTCCGGGCCGGCGCGGCGCACCGGAGGGCGGCATGGCCCGCCCGCCGACCGCGATCACCCTCCGGCGCGACTGTGACCTGCGGGAAGGTCTCCTCTCCAGCCGCGGGACGCGCCGGCGGGACGTGCGCGCGCGGGGAAGTCGAAGGTCCCCGGCGCGGGAGGGTCGAAAGTCCCATCGGCGGGGGCGGCGGCGGGGCCCCGCCGGGCGCTGTTAGGTTCGCGGCGATATCGACCGGTCCGGGCCCGACACGCGTCCACGGCGCGCCGGGGCCCCGCCCCGTCGTGCCCGTCGCACCCGGTCCGTCCACTGCCCGGGGGCGCGCCCGGGCGTCCGCGAAGGAGTGACATGCGCAGGATCCTCGTCGTCGGCGGCGGGCCGTCCGGACTCCAGCTCGCCCTCGGCCTGCTGGCCGAGGACTACGACGTGACGCTGGTCAGCCCACACGGCCCCCAGGACGTGCGAGACGGAGGAGTCCTCTCCACCCAGTGCCTGTTCGGGCCCGCTCTGCGCCGCCTGCGCCGGCACGGCCTCTTCCCCTGGGACGACCGCGCCCCGGCGATCGGTGGCGTGAGCGTGCGCGTGGCCGACGCCCGCGGGGGGAGCGAACCCACGCTGTCCTTCGCGGGACGGCTCGCCGAGCCCGCCCGGTCGGTCGACCAGCGGCTCGCGCTCCCGGCCTGGATGGACCTGTTCACGCGGGCGGGCGGCCGCCACCTGCGTCGCTCCGCGGACGCCGACGACCTGGAGCGCCTGGCCGCCGACCACGAGCTCGTCGTCGTGGCCGCCGGCCGGGGCGGCCTGTCCGGACTCTTCCCCCTCAGGACCGAGCGCTCGCCCTTCACCGCGCCGCAGCGCTCGCTGATGCTCGCCTACGTCCGCGGCGCCGACCCCCACCCCGGCGGCGCCCTGCTCTCCCGCACGGCCGTGCCGGGGGCGGGGGAGGTGTTCACCCTGCCCGTGTACTCCCTGGACGGGGTGTGCGACGCGGTCCTGGTCGAGGCGGTGGCCGGTGGTCCGCTGGAGCGGCACCTGCCCGAGGGCGCCGGAGCGGGGGAGGTGCTCGCGGGCGTGCTCGACGCGGTCCGCGCGCACGCGCCCTGGGAGTACGAACGCCTCGCGGGGGCACGCCTGGCCGACCCCCGGGCCGCCCTGCGCGGCGGGTACACCCCGGCGGTGCGCGAGCCCGTGGCCCACCTGTCCGACGGCACGCCGGTCCTGGGCATGGCCGACACCGTCGTGGCCAACGACCCGGTCACCGCCCAGGGGGCGAACATGGCCTCCCTGTGCGCGGACGTGTACCGCCGCGCCATCGTCGACCAGGGCCCGGGCCCCTTCGACGAGTCCTTCATGCGCGCCGCCTTCGCCGCCTACTGGCGGCACGCGCGCCACGTCACCGCCTGGAGCAGGGTGATGCTCACCGGTCCACGGCACGTGTGGCAGCTCTACCGGCTGGCGCAGCGCCACCAGGGGACCGCCGACCGCTTCGCGGACTCCTTCGCCGACCCGAGCGGTCTCATCGACTGGTTCCTGCACCCCGAACGCGCCACCGCCTACATGGAGGACGTCCGCCGCGCCGCCCCGGCACGGACATCCGATGTCCCGATCTCCTAATTCCGGTCGGATGGATCGAGATATAGCCTCGGCGTCCTCATGATCGAAGACATCGCACGCCCCGCCGCCCAGGGGCTGGCCGGCTCCGCCGACATCTGGCTGGTGCTGCTCATCGCCGGAGCGGCCGTCCTGGCCGGAGCCGCGGTCCAGAGCGCCGTCGGCCTCGGTCTCGGCCTGGTCGCCGCGCCGGTCATCTCCTTCCTCGACCCCACGCTGATGCCGGGGGCGATGCTCATCGCCGCCGTCCTGCTGCCGGTGCTCACCCTGCTGCAGGAGTGGCGGCACGTGGACTGGAGGGGCATCGCCTGGGGGCTGCCCGCACGCCTGCCCGGCACGATCGCGGCGGTGTGGGTGGTGGCCGCTCTGGCCCCCCGGGCCCTGGCCGGGGTCGTCGGCGCCATGGTGCTCGCGGCCGTGGCGCTGTCGGTGTGGTCCTTCCGGGTGCGGATCACCCCGGTGTCCCTGCTGGTCGCCGGGTGCCTGTCCGGCTTCGCCGGGACCGCGACCTCCGTGGGCGGCCCGCCGATGGCACTGCTCTACCAGCACGAGCCGCCCGCCAGGGTCCGAGCGACGCTGGCCGCGTTCTTCCTGTGCGGGGCCACGCTGTCGCTGGCCGCGCTGACGGTGGGCGGGCAGATGGACACCCGCACCCTGGTGGCCGGGCTCGCGATGATCCCGTGCGTGGCCGTCGGTTTCGGGGTGGGCAACCTCCTGCGCCGGTGGGTCGACGCGGGGTGGCTGCGCCTGGCGATGCTGTGCGTGGTCACCGCCTCGGCCCTGGGCCTGCTCGTCCAGGCCGTGCTCGGCTAGCCGGCGCTCGGGCGCGAGGGGCTATGTCACCTTCCAAAGGCGGTAATGTACGCCCAAACCGAGAGCGGGCCGTCGACGCGTGTGGTGCGGCTCACCGAGTGGGACGGCCGGACCGGACCGTGCGGACCCCTCCGGCCGGACCTGGGCGGGACCCGTGGGATCAGGCCCATAAACTCGGGTATGGATACCTGCCGGTAGCCCACTCCGGCCCATGTCGGGGGCCGGTCAGGGCACAGTTGACGGACACGCTGGACGAGGGGACTGACGAGACAGTGGCACTGTTCGAGTCGATACAGAATCCGGAAGCGCTCAAGAGGCTCCCGGCCGACCAGCTCCCTGCGCTGGCCCAGGAGATCAGGGACTTCCTGGTCGTCTCCTGCGCCCAGACCGGCGGCCACCTGGGGCCGAGCCTGGGCGTCGTCGAGCTCAGCATCGCCCTGCACCGCGTCTTCGATTCCCCCAAGGACCCGATCCTCTTCGACACCGGCCACCAGGCCTACGCGCACAAGGTCCTCACCGGTCGGCACGACTTCAGCAACCTCAAGTCGGAGGGCGGCCTGTCCGGCTACCCCTCGCGGGCCGAGTCCGAACACGACTTCATCGAGAACTCCCACGCCTCCACCGCCCTGTCCTACGCCGACGGCATGGCCAAGGCCAACGAGGTGCAGGGGCGCACGGACCGCACCGTGGTCGCGGTGATCGGCGACGGCGCCCTGACCGGCGGTATGGCCTGGGAAGCGCTCAACAACATCGCGGAGAGGAAGAACCGCCGCCTGGTCGTGGTGGTCAACGACAACGGCCGCTCCTACTCGCCCACCCGGGGCGGCCTCGCCGACCACCTGTCCTCCCTGCGGCTGGCCCCCGGCTACGAGCAGGCGCTCGACCTGGCCAAGACCACCCTCAACCGCACACCCGTGGTCGGCCAGCCCCTCTACGAGGCCCTGCACGGTCTCAAGAAGGGCGTCAAGGACGCCATCCAGCCGCAGATGATGTTCGAGGACCTGGGCCTGAAGTACCTCGGCCCCATCGACGGCCACGACGAGCAGGCCCTGGAGAAGGCGCTGCGTCGCGCGCGCGACTTCGGCGGGCCCGTGATCGTCCATTGCCTCACCCAGAAGGGCAAGGGCTACGCCCCCGCGGAGAACCACGACGAGGACCAGTTCCACGCGCCCGGCCCCTTCGACGCCGCCACCGGTGAGGCCAAGCCCGGCCCCAACGTCGTCAAGTGGACCTCGGTCTTCGCCGACACGATGGTGGAGATCGGCGCGGAGCGCGAGGACGTCGTCGCCATCACCGCGGCCATGCTCCACCCGACCGGGCTGCACAAGTTCGCCGCAGCCCACCCCGACCGCATCTTCGACGTCGGCATCGCCGAACAGCACGCCGCCACGTCGGCCACGGGCATGGCCATGAACGGCCTGCACCCCGTGGTGGCCGTCTACGCCACCTTCCTCAACCGCTGCTTCGACCAGGTGCTCATGGACGCCGCCCTGCACCGCCAGGGCGTCACGTTCTGTCTGGACCGCGCGGGCGTCACCGGCAACGACGGCGCCAGCCACAACGGCATGTGGGACATGTCCATCCTCCAGGTGGTGCCGGGCCTGCGCCTGGCCGCTCCCCGTGACGCCGAGCGCCTGCGCACCTCGCTGCGCGAGGCGGTCGCCGTCGAGGACGCACCGACCGTGGTGCGCTACCCCAAGGGCGCGGTCGCCGAGGACCTGCCCGCCCTGGACAAGGTCGGCTCCATGGACCTGCTCCGCCGCGCCACCGAGGGCGGCCGGTCCCGCGACCTGCTCATCGTGGGCGTGGGAACGATGGCCCAGGTCGCCTGCGAGGTCGCCGACCGGATGGCCGACCAGGGCATCGGCGTCAGCGTCATCGACCCCGTGTGGGTCAAGCCCCTGGACGAGGCCCTGGTGGCCGAGGCCGCCGAGCACAGTGTGGTCGCCGTCATCGAGGACAACGGCCGCACCGGAGCGGTGGGCGACGCCGTGGCCCGCCTGCTGCGCGACAACGACGTCGACGTGCCCGTGCGCACGTTCGGCATCGAGCAGGAGTTCCTGGACCACGCCAAGCGCGACCGCATCCTCCAGCAGCAGGGCCTGACCCCCCAGGAGCTGTCCCGCAAGCTCACCGAGGCCGTCCTGCGGCGCACCGAGGCCGGCCAGGGCCACGAACTGGCCGACGAGACCGCCTGACCCGCCCCCTCCCAGACGTGAGTGAGGCCGTCCCGCCATCGGCGGGACGGCCTCCTGGTGTCCGGTGGGGCCGTTGGGGTACTAGGGCCTGATCTCCCGCTCGCCGGTTCCGGCGTCCTCGGCGCGGCCGATCTCCGTGCGCACCTCGACGCGCTCGGGCACCAGCCCCTGGGCGCGCAGTTCGGCGGCCACCAGGTCCGACACCACCGCGGCTCCGGCGATCGACAGGTGGGTGTCGTCACGCAGCTCGCGGGTCAGGTACAGGTCCTTGGCGGCCTCCGGCCCCAGCCCTTCGACCACCTCACGGCTCAGCTCGGTCAGATCGATGAGAGCGGTGCCCTCGGCTGCGGCGACCGCGCGCATCTCCGCGGGCAGGTCCACCCCGAGGCCGTTGACGATCAGGCCCACCTCGTTGAGCCGGTCGCCGGTGAACCAGCGCCGCACCACCGGGGTCACCAGGACGGGTTCGGCACCGGTGGCGCGGATGCGTGTGACGGCTGCGGTCAGGTTCGCGCGGAACTCCTCCGCGCTCGTCTGCTTGTCGTTGTGCCCGACCTGGTACAGGACCGTGTCACCGGGTGCGAGCCGCTGCTCGACCGCGGGCAGCAGGGCCGGGTGGGCGAGCACGGATCCGCTGCTCTCCCCGGAATCGGCGTAGTTGGCGACGGCCAGGCCGTGCCGGTAGTGGGCGGGCAGCATCTGGCCCCAGCCGGTGTAGGGGTGGCTGCCCTGGTCGGTGACGGTGGAGTCGCCCAGGAGGTAGAGGTCGGACCGTCCGTCGGGCACGGGCGCGAGCCCGACCGCGTCGACCTCGGGGGCCGGGCCGTCGAAGACCAGGGTGAGCCCGGGCTCGCCGGGACCGCCCCCGCCGGTGGGTTCGCCCTCCGGATCGCGGACGTCGACGGTGAAGGTCGCCCGGTGCGTGTGGCCGGCCTCCGTCGCGGTGGCGGGGACCATCAGCCGGCGGGCCTCGGCCCACACGGCCGTGTGGGCGGCCTCGGCGCCGCCGAGGCGGACGGTCACGTCGTACCGGCCGGGGTCGACGTCGAAGCGGCAGACCACGGGCGCCGTTCCGGTGCACTCCTCCAGGAGCGCGGGGGCGGGGTGCGGAGCCGGACCCAGGCCCTGCCGGGGCGGGGCGGCGTGGGCGGGCGCGGCCACCGATGCGGCCAGGGCGAGGGCGGCGAGCCCGGTGATCAGATGGTTGGTGCGCACTGCGTTCTCCAGGGGTCGAGGGGGACGGGGGAGAAGGGGAGTGGAGCCGTGCGGGGCCTCGCGGGTGCGGGCCCGTGGGTCCGGGGACACCCCGGGGAGGGACGCCCCGGACCCACGTTCCGGGGGGTGTTCCTCGATGGCCTTCGAGTGGGCGAGAGACCGCCGCGCGGAACACGGTCTAGGTACGCGGCAGTTTGTCGCCGATCAGCGCCAGGTTCTGGATCGCGGCCAGCCCGAACAGCGCCGTGGTGTTGGTCGACACCCACGGCGCGCTGTCCGCCGGGTTGAGGGTGCGCTCGGACTCCGTCGAGCTCCAGTCGCGGTCGTGCGCGTACTCCCAGCCGTCCTGGGGATTGAGGAACCGGTCCCACGCGCGCGAGGCGTAGGAGTCCTCGCCCAGCCGCACCGCGGCGTAGGCGTCCAGCCGGGAGTGGCCCTGGCGCAGGATGAGGTGGCCGAAGTGCTCGCCCACCTCGGCCGTCTGTTCGTCGCGACTGGCGTTGTACAGACGGCAGTACTGCAGCCACGCCTGCTCGAACTCGGGCATGTCCACCAGATCGATCAGCTCGGCGCACACCTCCACCTGGCCGAACATCGCCGACAGGTGGCTCACGCCCACCGCGGGCTCCGCCTCGGCGAACACCCCGGTGTCCAGGTCGTAGAGCCCCTCTCCCTGGATGAACCCGTTGGGCATGGCGGCGATCGACTCCATCGTTCCGCGCAGCTTGGCCTCGGCGGTCTCCGCCTTGGGCCCGCGGCGCTCCCACTCGGTCAGCCAGGCGAACGCCAGGCCGCTCCAGTCCGTGCCCAGGCCGATCGCCAGCGCGTTGCGGTCCGGTTCGTAGGGCTCGGTGCGGATCTTGCGCAGCGGGTCCAGCGCCAGGAACGTCTCGTCGGAGTCCACCAGGGCGCGCATCAGGTCTCCGGTGCGCTCGTCGGCGGTCAGGAAGTAGAACATCCGGCGGTACCCGGCCGTGGAGATGCGCTGCTGCTTGGCACTGCACCCCCAGTGCTGCACGTTGTGGCGGGTGCCGAGCCCCGCCCACGGGCCCAGGTGGTACACGTCCACCTCGCCGGTGTGCCGCGTCATCGCCTCGGCCATGCGGAACACGTCCGCGCGCCCCGAGCGCATGTAGGCGTACCACAGCCACAGGTCGGGAGAGAGCTCGGAGTTGTCCCAGGCGTACCCGCCGACGTCGTACCGCCACACCTCCCGGTCCTCGTCGAAGGTGTGCATGATGTCGCCGTAGTCCCAGAACCCGTACCAGTGGCGCTGCTCGACCTGCGCGGAGTAGTAGTCGAAGAGGAAGTCGAGGTTGGCCTCGATCTCGGCCTGGGCGGGGTCGGAGCGGTCCACCGGCGCGAACAGGCCGCCGAACACGCCCGCCGAGGTCAGGTGCGACGTCGAGTTGACGATCTGCGGGGTCGCGCTCACCGTGCGCCCCATTGCGCCCAGGCGCTCGGCCGAGGGCGTGGCCGCCACGGCCCAGAACGTCAGCTCCGTGGTCCTGGCGATGCCGTGGGGCGTGCCGAAGCCGGGTTCGTAGTCCTCGTAGGTGATCTTGAGGCCGTCGAGCTGGTCGGCGTGGGTGTCCTGGCCCATGCCGTCGTGGTAGAAGCGCGTGTCCATCGGACCGGCCTCGGGCGACCACATCCAGATCGTCGCCTGCGCCTCGTCGGTGTGGGCGCCGCGCACGTCAAGCTGCGCCGGGTGGCGCTGCCAGAAGTCGCGCATGCCGAACACCAGCCCGCCGCCGACACCGCCCACGTATCCGGTACCCGCGGCGCGCCGGCCCTGGTCGACCGGAACCCACCCGTGCCCGGGGGCCGTGCGCTTGCGTACGGAGAACCCCTCGGAGGTGAGCTGGCTCAGCGTGTGGTCGCCCCAGGCGGGCACGTAGTGCATCCACTCGCCGACCCGCGGGTCCCACGTGCCGATGTCGGGGAGCCGTTCCCCGGCGACCTGCGCGGCCCGCACCTGCGCGCCCGGGTCGCGGCGCAGCCCCGTCACGCCCTGGACGGCTTCGGCCACCATGCGCTCGCCGCCCGAGAGCAGCCGCACGTGCCGGTTGTAGAGCTCGTCGCGCATCGGTACGGAGAACCGCACGCCCAGGCCTGCCACGAAGTCCGTGGTGCCGTCGCTGTCCAGGACGAAGCTGTGCACCACGCGGAAGGAGTCCGATCCGGCGAAGAAGTACAGCCGCAGCGTGAACGGCAGCCACCCCCGGCGCCCGTTCACCTTCCCCCGGCGCGCGGCGCGGTGGGTGCCCTCCACGCGCACCACCGCGCGCACCGGGCCCTCCTGTTCGACCGTCACCTCGTCGATCCAGCTCCTGTAGGCGTGCCGGCGGGCCGGCGCGGCCTCGATGTCGTCGACGATGTCGTCCTGCTTGAGCGCGACCAGCTCGCCGTCCGTGGCGATGGTGACCCCGTCGCGCTCCACACTGGAGACCACGTACTGGCCCCGGGTGGGGATCCTCGCCGTGATCACGCCGGTGGACACGGTCACCTCCCGGCCGCCGGTCGAGACCGACACCGCCGACTCCGGCTCGGCCGGTGTCCCCTCGCCCAGCGTGTACTCCTCATGGGCGGCCACCGAACCGGGGATGGCGTGGCCGGTCCACTTCACCGTCCCGTCCGGCCAGAACGCGGTCGGCCAGGTCTGCAGGGGAACGGCCGTGCCGTCCGCGCCGTGGAGGGCGAAGGAGGCCCCCTCCGCGACGGCGCCCTTGGGCCAGGGCGTGCCCCAGGTCGCGCCGGGGAGCTCGGAGGGCACGCCCTCCAGCCACCGGACACCGACGTCGGGCGCACCGGCGGGTTCGGTGGGCAGGGCCGCGGCGGCGGCCGTCCCGCCCCAGCCCGCGTCCATCGCCATCGTGGTGAGCGGGACGGCCACCCCGGTGGCGGCCATGCCCTTGAGGACGTCGCGCCGGACGTATTCCGTCCTCGCGCTCTCCTGTGTGCCTGTCTGCTCGTGCACGTGTGGTGCCTTTCCACCGGCTCGTGTGGAGCCGGACGTGAACTGCCGGGACCCCCGCCCCGTTCGATCACCCCGTGGTCCGGACGGCCTCCCTTCCCTCGGCGCGTACCTCCACGGCCGCGGCGGCCAGCAGCACCTGCCCCAGCACCAGCGGCGCCATGATCGGCACGGCCGTGCCGATCACCGCGGCCGCGACCACCGCCAGGACCACCAGGGCCGACCCGTACAGGTCGCCGGTGATCCGGTCGGCACCGGCGCGGGCCGTGCCGCGCCAGTCCAGGCCCGGGCGCCAGCACGCCGCGATGCGCAGCAGCGCCGCCGCGGCCGCGACGACGGCCGCGGCGGCGGCAGCGGACCACACACCGGCACCGGGAAGGCCCGCCCCGGCCGCCCCGTAGCCCACCAGGAGCACGGCCGCGGCCGTCGGCGGCAGGAGCAGGACGGGCGGACCGGCGCGCAGGGCCTCCCGCAGGCGCGCGGCGAACAGCGCGACGCCCGCCGGCCCGGTCCGTGACTCGCGCAGGACCGCGCATCCGGCGGCGACCGCCGCCAGGGCCGGGACGACCAGGAGCGCCACCAGCGCGGTCAGGACCCCGACCAGCAGGGATTCGGCGAACAGGCCCAGGCGTGGGAACACCTCACCTCACCCCTTCAGACCCGAGGTCGCCATGCCGTCGACCAGGTAGCGCTGGAAGGCGGCGAAGAACAGCAGCACCGGCAGCATCGAGAGCACCGAGAGCGCGAACATCGGGCCGAAGTTCGCCACCGACTCCTGGGTGTCGACGAACAGCCGCAGTGCCAGCGGCAGCGTGTAGTGGTCCGGCGAGGACAGGTAGATCAGCTGCTGGAAGAAGTCGTTCCAGGTCCAGATGAAGGTGAAGATCGCCGTGGTGATGAGCGCGGGGCGCAGCAGCGGCAGGATCACCAGCGTGAAGATCCGGAACGGTCCGCAGCCGTCGATGCGCGCGGCCTCGTCCAGGTCCTGGGGCAGCTGTCGGACGAACTGCACCATGAGGAAGACGAAGAAGGCGTCGGTGGCCAGGAACTTGGGCAGGACCAGCGGCCAGAAGGTGTCGACCATGCCCAGCTGCTGGAAGATCGTGTACTGCGGGATCAGCACGACGTGGTACGGCAGCATGATCGTGGCCAGCATGAACGCGAACATCGGCGTGCGCAGGCGAAAGCGCAGGCGGGCGAAGGCGTAGGCGGCCAGGGAGCAGGTGAGGACGTTGCCCAGCACCGCGCCCACCGAGATGAGCGTGGTGTTGAGGAAGAAGCGCCACACCGGGACGCCCACGCGCGGTTCGAGCGCGGCCGCGTAGTTGCTCCACTCCCAGGTCCGCGGGATGAGCGTGATGCTCGTGACGATCTCGCGGCTGGGCTTGAGGCTGCTGGCCAGCATCCACGCCAGCGGGTAGAGCATGACCAGCAGGATCGCCAGGACCAGCGCGTGCCAGGCGAGCGTGCGGATGCGTGCGGGCGTCATCGCTTCTCCCCCGCGTAGTGCACCCAGGAGCGGGCGCTGCGGAAGATCAGCCCCGTCACCAGCGCGATACCCAGGAGCAGGACCCAGGCCATGGCCGAGGCGTAGCCCATGTTGAACTCCACGAATCCCTTCCGCCACAGGTAGAGCGTGTAGAACAGCGTCGTGTCGCTCGGACCGCCGGTGCCGCCGCTCACCACGAAGGCGGCGTTGAACACCTGGAAGGCGTTGATGGTGTTGAGGACGAGGTTGAAGAAGATCACCGGCGAGAGCATGGGCACCGTGATCGAGCGGAACCGGTGCCAGGCGTTGGCGCCGTCCACGGCCGCGGCGTCGTAGAGCTCCTGGGGGATCTGTTTGAGTCCGGCCAGGAAGATCACCATCGGCGCGCCGAACTGCCACACGATCAGCAGCACCAGGACGGCCAGGGCCAGCTGCGGGTCGTTGACCCAGCCGCGCGAGGGCATCCCGAACAGCCCGGAGAGCTGGTCGGCCGGCCCGTCGGCGGTGAACAGCGAGCGCCACACCAGGGCGAGCGCCACGCTGCCGCCCAGGAGCGAGGGCGCGTAGAACGCCGACCGGTACACGCCCGACATCCGGCTCGCCCGGTTCAGCAGCAGGGCCACGCCCAGGGCGGCGGCGAGCTGGATCGGGACGCCGAAGACGACGAAGCGCACGGTCGCCAGCACCGAGTTGCCGAACCTGGGGTCGTCGGTGAGCATCCGCTCGTAGTTCTCCAGGCCGATCCAGTTCGGGGTGGAGAACAGGTCGTAGTCGGTGAAGGACAGGTAGAGCGAGGCGAGCATCGGCCCGAGGAACATCAGCAGGGCGCCGAGGATCCACGGGGACAGGAACAGATAGCCCGTCGCGGGATGGTCGCCGTAGGTGCCGCTCCGCCGCCGGCGCGGGCGGGCGGCGGAGCGGGTGAGCGGAGTGGTCATGTCGCCGTTCAGTCCTGGTTGTCGGCGACGACCTGCTCGGCCTCGGCGTAGAAGGCGCGCGCCTGCTCCTCCGGGTCGGCCCGGTCGAACATCACGTCCTCGTAGTAGGTGGTGAAGAGGTCGAACAGGGTGCTGGCGCCCTGCGGCGGGGCGGGCGGGCCCTCCTTGAGCTCGGGGCCGACCAGTTCCTCGTACTCGTACACCTGCTGCCAGGCGCCCTCGAGACCGGCGGCGATGTGCTCGCGGTTGGTCTGGTTGGCCGGCAGGCCGAAGGCCATGCCCAGTGCCTCGGCGGCGGCGGGCTCGTTGACGATGTAGTCGATCAGGGCCAGGGACTCCTCCTCGTGGGAGGTGCGGGCACTGGCGCTGATGAGCATCGCGGGCTCGGCGTACAGGCCGAGCGAGTCGGCCTGGGGCAGTGGAGCGAGGGCGAAGTCGCCGTCGAACTGCTCACCGTGATCGGGTCCGAAGGTCGAGTCCGGCGTGAACTCCGAGGCCGAGTGGCGCTGGAACATGGGGGAACCGGCGGTCCTGTCGTTGGTGATCTCGCCCGGGGTGGTGGCTCCGGCCTCGCGGAACTCCGTGGCCATCTCCCACCACTCGACGACGTCGTCGGCGGTGTAGCCGAGCTCGCCGTCCTCGGTGTAGAGGGACTTGCCCTTCTGGCTGAGGTAGACCTTGAACCAGGACTCGATGCCGCCGAAGTCGCTGGCGCCGTAGACCTCCTCGTCGGTGTGCTCGGAGACGAGCTGGGCGGCTTCGAGGTAGTCGTCCCAGGTCCAGCCGAGTTCGGGCGCCTCGGCCCCGGCCTCCTCCCACAGCCCGGGGTTGTAGGGCATGGTGATGGTGATCTGGCTCATCGGCAGGCCCCACAGGTGGTCGCCGTCGGTGCCCAGTCCCATGACCTGGGGGATGATGTCGTCGGTGCGCACGCCCTCGCCGACGTGCGGCGCCAGGTCCATGACGACGTTGCGGCCCGTGTACTCGCGCAGGTGGCGGTCGCTCATGAGGAACACGTCGGGGGCGTTGCCGCCGGCCATCTCGGTGTTCATCCGCTGCCAGTAGGGGTCGTACTCGGCGATGGTCGTCTCGACCTGGATTCCGGGGTTGTCGTCCATGAACGCCTGGACGGCGGCCTGGACGACCTCGTAGCGTTCCTCGCTGCCCCAGATCGCGAAGCGCAGGGTGGTCTCGCCGTCCGACCCGCCGGAACCGCCGCAGGCGGTCGCCAGGAGGGTGAGGGCCAGCGCGGTGGCCGCGACCGGTGTCTTCTTCACGTGGATCTCTCTCGTCTGGCCCAGGTCCGGACACACGTCGCGCAGGGCTGAGCAAGCGCTTTCCAGAAACCTGGGGGGATGGCTGGTGGGAGGCTCCTTGGCTGGTGGCGCACACGGATCGGGGCCCCGGAGGGACCGCACGAGCCGGGTGCGTCCTTGGATTTAAACGTCTTAATGCCGGGTGGACAAGACCCTGGCTCGGGGTGAACGGGAGGGGTGGGGTGAGGCATCCCTGTGGTGTCGCAGGCGCCCTGGGGGGTGTTGATCCTGCTCACAAGGGATGCGGGGGATTTCAGAAAGAATGTTGCCTGTTACCTGATCGCAATGAAGTGGATCACACTGACGGCCACTGTCGGCGGGTTCGCCTGGGGTGTGGATGTTCCTTTGGTTAATACGTTTTAAGTCCTGTTGGTCCGCTCGTCCCCCGAGCGTTCCGAGCCGCACGTCCGCCACGGCTGCGACAATGGCGCCATGACTTCACCCGCACCCGAGCGGCCGCGCACCGACGGCGCCGGTCCGCTCCGCGTCGCCGTCATCGGCTCCGGACCGGCGGGCGTCTACACGGCCGACGCCCTGACCCGGCAGAACCGCGTCCCCGTCCGGGTCGACGTCATGGACCGCCTGCCCACGCCCTACGGACTCGTGCGCTACGGTGTCGCCCCCGACCACACCAAGATCAAGGGTGTGGCGCGCGCGCTGCGCACCGTCCTGGAACGCCCCGAGGTGCGCTTCGTGGGCGGGCTGGAGTTCGGCACCGACCTCACCCGCGACGACCTCGCGCACGCCTACCACGCCGTGGTCTACGCGACCGGGGCCAGCGTCGACCGCCGCCTGGGCGTGCCCGGCGAGGACCTTCCCGGCAGCGTCGCCGCCACGGACTTCGTCAACTGGTACTGCGGACACCCCGACAGCGAGCTGGAGCGGTTCGTCCTGGACGCCGAAAGGGCGGTGGTGGTCGGCGCGGGCAACGTCGCCCTGGACGTGGTCCGCATCCTGGCCAAGACCGCCGACGAGCTCCGCCACACCGACATCCCCCAGCCCGTCCTGGACGCCCTGGCCGCCAGCCGCGTGCGCGAGGTGCACCTGTTGGCGCGCCGCGGCCCCCTCCAGGCCCGGTTCACCGCCCCGGAGCTGCGCGACCTGCTCGACCTGCCCGGCGCCGACGTCCACGTGCGCGCCGACCAGGTCGACATCGACCCCACACAGGTGGGCGGAGGCGGTCCGGAACTGCGTGACGTCTCCCGTGCCGCGCGGACCAACCTGCGCCTGCTCTCCGAGCTCGCCGGTCGAGCGCCGAAGGGGAGGCCCCGCAGCGTCCACCTGCACTTCTGGTCGCGCCCGGTGCGCATCCTGGGCACGGACCGCGTGCGGGGCGTCCGGGTCGAGGAGACCCGCCTGGACCCCGAGGGCAGGCTCGAGGGCACGGGCCGGACGACCGACCTCGACGCCGGAATGGTGCTGCGATCGGTGGGCTACGCCGGGGTGCCCCTGGCGGGCGTGCCCTTCGACGACCTGCGGCGCACGGTCCCGCAGGAGGACGGGCGGGTGCTGGACGCCGAGGGGGCCGTGGTCCCGGGCGACTACGTCGCCGGGTGGATCAAGCGCGGCGCCTCCGGGGTGATCGGGACCAACAAGTCCGATGCCGCCGCCACCGTCCGGTCCCTGCTCGCGGACTCCGACGCCCTGATGGCCGCGGCTCCGCGCACGGTGCCGCTGGAGCGGCTGCTGGACGAGCGCGGGCTGGCTCACTACGACTACCAGGACTGGCTGCGCATCGACATCGCGGAGGCCGAACAGGCCCGCGAGCTGGAGCGCGGCGAGCGCGTCAAACTGCACGGCTGGGACGCCTACCGGGAGGCGGCTGCTCGGGGCGCTTGATGCCGGGGCCTTCGTCGTCGACTTGCCTTGCTCGTTCCCGCACCGTCGCCCGCCACCACCCTCAACGGACGCCTGCGGCGCGGCCCTTCCTGCTTTGGCCCGGATCGACCCCCTGTGGTCGCGGCGGGCACGCCCGTGGGCGTTCGACCCCCTGGGGTTCCGGCGGTCAGAACGGCCACCTGCGACCTCTGCGGCGCCGCAGGAGGGGCGGCCTGCGTTCTCCCCCCCCGTGGCTCGGCCGTTCCTCCTTCGGCACGCGCTCGGTCAGAGCACCCGGCCCTCCTCGGCGCCGTAGGTGTTGCAGCTGCCCACGGTCGGCTCGGACCAGCCCTGCTCCATCCAGAAGGCCCGGTTGACCGCGGTGCCGTGCGTGGGCAGGTCGCCGCCGCCGTTGAAGTTGGCGTTGACCACTTCGAGGGTCTGGGCGCCGCCGTCGGTGATCCCGCGGAGCCCGATCCCCGCCATGCACTCGGCCTGGAGCTCGGTCCGGCGCAGGGCGTCGAGCTCGTCGGCCTCGTTGACGGCCGACGTGCGCAGGTCGTGGCTGATGCCCAGGATGCCGGTGGCGTACTGCACGTGGTGGCCGTACTCGTGTCCCATGAGGGCCAGCCACACCTGTTCGCGCTCGTCCGGCCGCACCTGTGCCCCGAGCTCGCGCACGTTGGGCAGGACCACGGTGATCCGGGTGAAGTCGCCCTCGTAGTAGGCGAGCGTGTAGCCCTCGGCGTCGGCGGGGTCCGGCGACTCGGTGGTGACCGCGAACTCGGGTGCCTCCGCCATCAGGCCCAGGTCCGCCAGGACGGGCGCCCAGAGTTCGTCCAGGCAGCCGCCGACCGCCGTCGCGAACTCCTCCCAGGACTCGTCGGACTCCGACCGCAGCTCGGGTGGGTCGCAGTCGACGGGCTCCGGCATCGCGGCCTCGTACAGGGGGTGGTCGGCGACGTCCACCGTGACCGGGTTGGGCGGCGCGGCCATGGTGTCCTCGTAGTGGAGGGACAGGTTGGTCCCTCCGGTGGCGGGCTCCTCGCGCGGGGTGTTGACCACGATCAGCACGCTCGCGGCCAGGGCGGACAGTGCGACCGCGGCGGCCACGCCCGCGCCGAAGAGCACACCCGCGCCGTTCTGGCCGGACGGGGGCGAGGGGGGCGGCGGCAGTGGCCGCGTCGCCGGGGGCGCGGGCCAGGGCGGCGGCGGGAAGGCGCCGTGGCCGCCCGCGGGCGGCACGTGGGGCGCGTGGGAAGGCGCAGGGGGCGCCGGGGCGGGGTACGCGGCCGGGGCGGGCCACCGGGCCTGTGCGGCGTGGTCGACGGGGCCGGGGCCCTGGGGGCCGGAGGGCGCGGCCCCGGGCTGCTCGCCGCCGGGTCGGTTCTCCACGGGGTCTGTCCTCGCTATCGTTCCGACGCACCGGGCTGGGCCGGTTCGGCGCGCGAATCCGGCAAGTGTCGCAGAACTCCAGTATGGGGGCTAATCCGGCGAGGCGCTCGGACGCGCGCCCGCTTCGCCCTCGTCGGCGGGCGGCGTGTAGCGCACCCCCAGCTCGGTCATGACGTCGAGCAGTTCGGCCTCGAACAGCGGTTTCATGTCGTTCATCGCGAAGTGCATGTGCTCGAAGACCTCCATGCACACCACGCCGTAGAGCCGCACCCAGCACGAGGCGAGGATCCTGACGGCGGCCACGGGGATGTGGTCGGCCGAGATCCCGCAGGTGTCCGCGAAGGAGCGCAGCTCCCGCGCGAGGTCGGCGGGTACGCTCTCGTCCTCGGGCAGGGGGAAACGCTGTTCGGCCAGCAGGCGGTCGAAGAGCGTGAAGAACGTGGCGCCGAACCGGCGGCCCGCCTCCACCGCCGGGGTGATGTCCGCCTCGGGGGCCGTGCGCGGCCCGAACATGATGGCGAACTCCGCGCGGTGCCCGGTCGCCCACGAGCGAAAGGCACGCAGGGAGCTGAGGATGCGCTGGTCGGTGTCGTGGTCGGGGACGCCGGCGTCCGCGGCGGCCACGGCGGACGCGAGCTCGTCGAACAGGTCGGCGGCCACGGCCACGAGGAGGGCGTCGATCCCCGGGACGTAGCGGTACAGGCCGGGGGCGGTCATGCCCATCTCACGGGCGACGGCGCGCAGGGACACACCCGCGGGTCCGTGCTCGACCAGGTGGCGCCGGGCGGTCTCCTTGATCTCCAGGAGTGTGGCTTCGCGCACACGCTCCCGCCGGGTGGGGGCGCTCGTGCCCGTCGGTGGCGCCGGGACCTGCGGTGTGGCCATGTGCTGCGTAACACCCCGTTTCCACGCGCCGGTTCGGTGGCGCGTGACTCAACAATGCGACATTGACATCGTAACGCCCGAACGCTTTAGTGAACACCGTTAGCTGACACCGTTCACCCACATGAAGACCGTTCGCGGAGGATCACGCATGCGCACACATATGGGGATCTTCGGGCGTCTGGGGCTGGCCGCCCACCGTCGCCGATGGTGGGTCCTGGTGGCCACGGCGCTCTTCGCGGTCTTCGCCGCCGTCTGGGGCTCGGCGGTGTTCTCCGACGTCAGCGAGAGCGGTTTCGAGGACCCCGACTCGGAGTCGTCGCGCGCCGTCCAGGTCCTGGAGGACGAGCTCGGCCACGACGACGTCGACGTCGTCGCGGTCTACCGCAGCGATGAGATGCGGGTGGACAACCCCTCCTTCGCGGCGGCCGTGCAGCGGATCGTGGACGACCTGCCCGAGGACGCCGTCGCCGAGGCCGACACCTATCTCGACGAGGACCTCGGGGAGACCGAGCGCGGCATCCTCGTCTCCGAGGACATGCACGCCACCTACGTACCGGTGACCCTGTCCGGCGCGGACCACGCCGAGCGCCTCCACCAGTACGACGAGGTCGCCGAGGTCCTGGAGTCCGGCCAGCTCGACGTCCACCTGGGCGGCCCCGTGGCGGTCGAGAGCGAACTGTCGGCCACGGCCGAGAGCGACGTCGTGCGCGCCGAACTGGTCACGCTGCCGATCCTGCTGCTCCTGCTCGTCCTGATCTTTCGCGGACTGATCGCCGGGCTGGTGCCCCTGGCCGTCGGCGGTCTGGCCATCCTCGGCTCCCTCACCGCCCTGCGCGCTCTGACCCACGTCACCGACGTGTCGGTGTTCGCGATCAACGTCGCCACCATCCTGGGCCTGGGCCTGGCGATCGACTACGGACTGTTCCTCGTCAGCCGCTTCCGCGAGGAGACGGGACAGGGCAGACCGATCGCCGAGGCGGTGGGCCGGACGGTGGACACCGCGGGCCGCACGGTGGCCTTCTCCGGCGTCACCGTGGGTATCGCCTTCGCGGGCCTGCTCTTCTTCCCCCAGCCGATCCTGCAGTCGATCGGATGGGGCGGCATCGCGGTCGTCGCCTTCGACCTGGTGGCCGCGCTCGTGTTCCTGCCCGCTCTGCTGTCCGTGGTCGGGCCCCGGATCGACAGCCTGCGCATCCCCCTGCCCCGCCGCACCGTCACCGGAGCCGTCCACGAGCGCGCCGGTGCCTGGGCACGCCTGGCCCGCACGGTGATGCGCGGCCCCGCGGTCTCGCTGGTCGCGGTCGGCGGCGTACTCCTGGCCTTCGGTTCTGGGCTGGCCTCGGCCCAGCTCGGCTCCACCGACCAGCGCTACCTGCCCGAGGACGCAGGGAGCCGGATCGCGAGCGAGTCGCTCGCGGACGACTTCCCCGCGGGCGGCCTGGGACGGCTGCACGTCGCGGTGGTCGGCGACGTCGCCGAGGACGACCTGGAGGACTACGCCGAACGGCTGGCGGACCTGCCCGAGGCGGCCCTGGCCTCGGTGGAGCGCACCGGTGACGGTATCGCGCACGTGCTGGTCGCCTACGAGGGCGAGTCGGACTCACCCGAGATCGAGGGCCTGGTCGCCGACGTGCGGTCCGAGCCGCTGCCGGAGGGGGCCCAGGAGACCCTGGTGGGCGGAGTGGCCGCCATGCAGGCGGACAACGTGGCGGCGATCGTCGAGTCGGTGCCCGTCACGGTCGCCTTCGTGGCCACCGCGACCCTGCTCCTGCTCTTCCTCGCCTTCGGATCCGTGGTGCTGCCGGTCAAGGCGGTCCTGATGGGCGCCCTGTCGCTGAGCGCGTCCCTGGGCCTGGTGGTGTGGGGGTTCCAGGAGGGCGCGTTCGCGGCCGTGCTGGGCTTCGACGCCGTCGGCACGATCGACCCCACGTACCTGGTCCTGATCACCATCGTCTCGTTCGGCCTGGCGATGGACTACGAGCTGTTCCTGCTCAGCCGGGTGCGCGAGGAGTACCTGCGCAGCGGGGACAACACCGGGTCGGTGGCGCTGGGACTGCAGCGCACGGGCCAGATCATCACCAGCGCCGCGCTGCTGCTCGTGGTGGTCCTGGTGGCGATGGGCACCTCAGGGCTGCTGTTCCTGAAGATCATCGGCATCGGCCTCGCCCTGGCGGTGGTCGTGGACGCCACACTCGTGCGGGCCGTCATGGTGCCGGCGACGATGCGCCTGCTGGGCGGTGCCAACTGGTGGCTCCCGCGGCCCCTGCGGTGGGTGCACGACCGCATCGGCATCTCCGAGGGCGGGGCGGAAGAGGACGGATCCAGCGTCCGCACCGCGCCGGAGCGGAGCCCCCGCGAACTGGAGCGCATCTAGGGCGTGCGCTGCGGATACTCGCCCCGCTGCGCGTCGCTCCGGCGGTATCCACCACCCACGCCCTGGCGCGGTGCCCCGAACCGGTCGCCGCGGAGGATGCCGCCCGCGCCGGGCTCGTGTCCGCGGACGGCCCGCACCGGAGGATCCGGCGCGGGCCGTCCCCACCGCTCACCGGGCCCGTTCACGTACGGGGACCTACTCGGCGAACAGTTCGTCCATGGTCGTCGCGGTCACGGACCTGTCCAGCCACGTGTCGAGGGTCTCTTCGTCCGTGCACCGGAGGATGCGCTCGCGCGCCTCCCCGGGGACCTCGATGCCGCGCCTGGCGAGTACCCGCAGAAGCGCCTTGGCCTCGCCCTCGGCTCGGAGGCTGTCCACCCAGGGGCTGTGGTAGTCGAACGTGTTCGCCATCATGAGCGCCTCCAGTGCCTTCTGTCCATCAGTTCCGGCGAGCAGGTGCAGCGAGTACCCAATGTACTTCGCCGCGTCCTCGGGGTCGATCGCGTCGAGGCCCGTGTGCAGGGCCTCCAGGACATCCGTCTTCTTCGTTCCGTGCGCGGCGGCCGACAGCACACCCAGGGTGGGGGAGGCGGAGACCGTGCCCGGGTCGGTGACGACGGGGATGTCCTTGGGTCCGATGACCAAGGGTCGGAGAACGAGCCCGGGATGCCCGAGTTCGATCGGTGCGGCGTACCAGTCGGCCACGGACTGCTTGGGGCAGATGACCAGAAGAGTGACCGGACACTCGTGCCTGGCCCGCAGGGCGGCCACGTACTCGGGCCAGGTGAAGCGCTTGCGCGCCTTCTCGTCGCGCTGGACCTCGACCACGATCCCCATGAGTCTGTCGAAGGGGTCCGTGGGGCCCCGGCCACGCAGCATGATCGCCACGTCGGAGCGGCGCTCGACGGGGTCGACGTGCCCGAGGTCGCACGAGGTGATCTCGCTGCGTTCGTACTCGGGGATTCTCGCGCCGAGTCCGCGCAGGAACTCGACGGCCATGTCGGGGGAGTCTGAGAACAGTTCTGAGTAGATCTGATGCTCTGGGGAGATTGCCACGCGTGAGACATTACACAGGGTTACGTGTCGGTAGGAACGTGTAATGGAAACGCGGAGAATCGTGGATTTCGGTGGCTTTGTGGAGAAAGGTGGCGGGCCCGGTCGCCTGTGGCGACCGGGCCCGCTCAGGGGTTCCGGGAGGCTAGAGGGCCTTCGGGGCACCCTCGTGGAACCGCTTGCCGTTGACGGCCTCGGACACGCCGGCGCGGTCCAGGTACGGCGTGATGCCGCCCGTGTGGAACGGCCAGCCCGCGCCGGTGATCAGGCACAGGTCGATGTCGGCGGCCTCGGCGACGACACCCTCGTCCAGCATGATCCGGATCTCCTTGGCCAGCGCGCGCAGCGCACGGTCCAGGATCTCGCTCTCCTCGGAGGGCTTGTCGCCGCCGCTGAAGAGCTTCTTGACCTCCGGGTCGATCGTGAGGTCGGGGGCGAAGATCGCGGTCTTGCCCTCCTTCACGATCTCGGCGAGCTCGGCCGAGACCGCGAAGCGCTCGGGGAACGCCTCGTGCAGGGTCTCGGACACGTGCAGCGCGACCGCCGGGCCGACCAGCTGGAGCAGCATGAGCGGCGACATCGGCAGGCCCAGGGGCGCGACCGCGCGGTCGGCGGTCTCGGGCTCGGTGCCCTCGCCGACCGCACCCAGAACCTCGCCCATGAACAGGGTGAGCAGGCGGTTGACGACGAACGCCGGAGCGTCCTTGCACAGCACGGCGGTCTTCTTCAGCTTCCGGGCCGTGCCGAAGGCCGTGGCCAGCGCGGCGTCGTCGGTCCGCTCGCCGCGGATGATCTCCAGCAGCGGCAGGACGGCGACCGGGTTGAAGAAGTGGAAGCCCACGACCCGCTCGGGGTGCTGGAGCTTGGACGCCATCTCGGTGATGGACAGCGACGAGGTGTTCGTGGCCAGGATCGCCTCGGGGGAGACGACCGCCTCCACCTCGGCGAAGACCTGCTGCTTGACCTCCATCTTCTCGAAGACCGCCTCGATGACGAAGTCGGCGTCCGAGAAGGCGTCCTTGGTCAGCGAACCCGTGACCAGGGCCTTGAGGTGGTTGGCCTTGTCGTTGTTGATCCGCCCCTTCTTCAGGAGCTTGTCGACCTCGCCGTGGACGTAGGCCACGCCCTTGTCCAGGCGCTCCTGGTCCAGGTCGGTCATGACGACCGGCACGTCCAGGCGGCGGGCGAACAGCAGGGCCAGCTGCCCGGCCATCAGGCCGGCGCCGACGACGCCGACCTTGGTGACCTTGCGGGCCAGCGACTTGTCGGGCGCGCCCGCGGGACGCTTGGCACGCTTCTGGACCAGGTCGAAGGCGTACAGGCCGGACGTGAGCTCGTCGCTCATGATGAGGTCGGCCAGCGCGTCGTCCTCGGCCGCGAAGCCCTCATCGGGCGTGCGGTTCTTGGCCTCGGCGACCAGCTCGACCGCGCGGGCCGGAGCGGGGGCGGCGCCGTGCAGCTTGCCCTCGACCACGAACCGGGCCATGTTGACCGCGTTGTCCCAGGCCTCACCCTTGTCGACCTCGGGGCGCTCCACCGTGACGTCGCCCTTGAGGACCTGGGCCGCCCAGCGCAGGGACTCCTCGACGAAGTCGGCGGGCTCGAACATCGCGTCGGCGATGCCCATCTCGAACGCCTGCCCGCCCTTGATCATCTTGTTCTGGGCGAGCGGGTTGTCGACGATCAGCTTCAGGGCCTTCTCGGCGCCGATCAGGTTCGGCAGCAGGTACGTGCCGCCCCAGCCCGGGACGAGCCCGAGGAAGGTCTCGGGCAGTGCGAGCGCCGGGACGCCCGAGGAGATGGTGCGGTAGGTGCAGTGCAGCGCCACCTCGGTGCCGCCGCCCATCGCCGCGCCGTTGATGAGCGCGAACGTCGGCACGTCCAGCTCGCCCAGCTTGCGGAATACGTCGTGTCCGAGCTTGCCGATGGCGTGCGCCTGCTCGCGGGTCTCGATCTTGGGCACACCGGTCAGGTCCGCGCCGACGGCGAAGATGAACGGCTTGCCGGTGACCGCGACGGCCACGATGTCGGTGCGCGCCCGGGCCGCCTCGATCTGGGCGTCCAGGCTCATCAGACCACCGGGGCCGAAGGTGTTCGGCTTGGTGTGGTCGTGGCCGTTGTCCAGTGTGATCAGGACGGCCGTGCCCGCGCCGTAGGGGAGCTCGACGTCACGCGAGATCGCGTTGGTGACGACCTCGTCGCTGAACAGTTCCCGCGCTTGCTCGATAGCGGTGCTCACTTGCCCCCCTCGTAGTTGGTGTTCTCCCACAGGACGGTTCCGCCCATGCCCATGCCGACGCACATGGTGGTCAGGCCGTAGCGGACGTCGGGACGCTCGGCGAACAGGCGCGAGAGCTGCATCATCAGGCGGACGCCGGAGGAGGCCAGCGGGTGGCCGAGGGCGATGGCGCCGCCCCACGGGTTGACGCGGGCGTCGTCGTCGGCGATGCCGAAGTGCTCCAGGAAGGCGAGCACCTGGACGGCGAAGGCCTCGTTGATCTCGATGAGGCCGATGTCGTCGATGCCCAGGCCCTGACGGGCGAGCAGCTTCTCGGTGGCGGGGACCGGGCCGACACCCATGACCTCGGGCTCGACACCGGTGAAGGAGAAGTCGACGAGGCGCATCTTGGAGCTCAGGCCGAGCTCGTCGGCGACGTTCTCGGCCGCCAGGATGGCGCCGGTGGCACCGTCGTTGAGGCCGGCGGCGTTACCGGGCGTCACGTTGCCGTGGGCGCGGAACGGGGTCTTGAGGCCGGCGAGCGACTCCATGCTCGTGCCGGGCCGCGGCGGCTCGTCCTGGGTGGCCAGGCCGAAGCCCTGCTCCAGGGAGCGCACGAGTACCTCGACCAGGTCGGGCTGGATCTTGCCGTCGGCGTAGGCCTTGGCGACCTTCTCCTGGCTGCGCACCGCGTAGGCGTCGGCGCGCTCCTTGGTGATGGTCGGGAACCGGTCGTGCAGGTTCTCGGCGGTGTTGCCCATGACGAGCGCACTGGGGTCGACCAGCTTCTCGGAGAGGAAGCGCGGGTTGGGGTCCACGCCCTCACCCATGGGGTGGCGGCCCATGTGCTCGACGCCACCGGCGATGACGACGTCGTAGGCGCCGAAGGCGATGCCCGCGCCGGAGGTGGTCACGGCCGTGAGCGCACCGGCGCACATGCGGTCGATGGCGTAGCCGGGGACGCTCTTGGGCAGACCGGCGAGGATCGCGGCGCTGCGCCCGATCGTCAGCCCCTGGTCGCCGATCTGGGTGGTGGCGGCGATGGCGACCTCGTCGACGCGCTCGGGCGGCAGGCCCGGGTTGCGGCGCATCAGCTCGCGGATGACACGGACGATCATGTCGTCGGCGCGTGTCTCGGCGTAGAGGCCCTTGCCTGACTTGCCGAACGGGGTGCGGACCCCGTCGACAAACACGACATCGCGGGCAGTTCGCGGCACGATGGGCCCTCCTTCTCCAAGGTGTGAATGGACTGTATGCGTTCATGCTACTCGCCAGTAACAAGTTGCGCGAGTGGAGGGGGCCACGAACCTGGGCCGAACCTGCATCGTCTCCTCCCCGGGCATGCGAACGCCCCCGACACGCGGATCGGTGTCGGGGGCGTTCGGCGTGCTCCGGAACTCCAGAGGCCGTTCCCCGGCGCTCTGGTCACAGCAGGGCGTTGGCCTCCCGGTGGCGCCCGGCCGCGTTGTAGGCACCCGCCAGGTCCCGGCGCAGACGCATCGTCAGCCGCCGCACCTCCGGGTCGCCCGAGGAGTTCAGTGCCACGCGGTAGGCCTCCCGCAGCACGTCCACCGCCTCGTCGGGCCGTCCCGCCTGCGTGTGGGCACGCCCCAGCCGGTGGTGCACCGACAGGGTGTCCAGGTGCCCCTTGCCCAGCCGGCGCCGCCGCGCCGTCAGGACCAGGCGCAGCTGGTCGATGGCGGCCGCCGCGCCCCCCGTCATACTCAGCGCGGCGCTCAGGCCCAGGCGCAGCTCCTCGCGGCGCTCGGTCGAACCCACGTCCCGGATCGCCTGCTCGTAGTGCTCGACCGCGGCCTCCGGGCGACCGCTGCGCCGCAGGCACACCGCCAGGCGGATCCGCGCCTCCACGGTGTCGGCGTCGGCCGTGCCGAACTGGCTCTCCCGCTCGTTCAGCAGGATCTCCCACTGGCTCGCCGCCTCCGCCGGACGGCCGGCGTCCTCGTAGGCCCAGGCGAGGTTCTCGCGGATGATCTCGGTGCGGGGGTGCTCCTCGCCGTAGACCGTGACCGCTTCGGCCAGGGCCAGCTCGAACTGCTGCACGGCCGACTGTCGGCGCCCCATCTGCGCGTACTTGGTCGCGAGGTTGTTGCGCGCGGTGATCGTGTCCGGGTGCTCCGTCCCCAACCGCTCGACGAGCGAGCGCAGGGTCCGCTCCAACGCCGCGGCACGCATCCCCGCCGTGGGGACGCGCGGCTCGGCCGAACGGGACGCGACACGGGTCGCGCCGTCCGCGGGCTCGGCCACGGCGTGCGTCGCGCTCGGTGCGGGCAGGCGCTTGGGGGCGGGGGCCCGGACCGGGGCGACGGTGGCGGTCCCCGCCACATGTTCCTCCGGAGCGATGGCGCCGGTGCGTTCATCCCGCTCGCGGGCGCGCTCGCCGAAGGCGGCGCGAGCGGTGTCGGCCGACCGCTGGGCGGACAGACCCGCCAGGCGGGTGCCGCGTACGAGGGCACGCCAGAACGACAGCAGACTCACCACATCTCCCTGATCGAACGGCCGTGGCTGTGATCGCCGACGGTCGGTCGCAAACCCGTATGATCCTCACGCACCCGAGAACGTCCGGGCACGTTTCTATAACTTAATCGGACACGGGGCCACGGAACAGGCATCAACCACCCTTCGAGGGCAGTGACTTCCGTCACGTTTGGATTGGATGTGTCCGCTGGGGGTACCAGCTAACTTTTGTCCACTCTCCGGTCACGTGACGTTCGCCCGACCCGGCCCTCCTCCACGGGCACCCGTCCCGCTCGTGGCGGGGCGGTCCGCACCGGCCGCGCCCTACTCCCGCTCGGCTCCGAGCAGAGCCGTGGCCAGGGGATCCGCGGTCAGGCCGACCTGCCAGTCCCTCGCCCCGCGCTCGCGCAGGAACGCGGCCACGGAGTCGGGATCGACGGTCCCGGGAGGCGACCAGGCCAGGCGCCGGACCGTGTCCGGCAGCAGGAGGTTCTCCGTCGGCATGACCACGTCCTCGGCGATGCCCGTCACCGTCGCCCGCGCCGCCTCCAGGCGCCGCGCGGCCTCCGGCGCGCGGTCCGCCCACCGGTTCACCGGGGGAGGCCCGTCACCGGGGGCGTTGGGCCGCGGCAACTCGGCCTGCTCCATGTCCCGCGCCCGGTTGATCGCCTTGATCCACGTCGTCAGGTAGCGGCGCGCGAGCTTGATGCCGTACTGCCGGATCCCGGCCAGCTCCGCCGTGGTCCTCGGCATGGTCGAGGCGGCCTCCACGATCGCCGCGTCGGGCAGCACCCGGCCGGGCGAGACGTCCCGCTCCTGGGCGATCCGGTCCCGCTCGTACCAGAGCTCGCGCACGGCGGCCAGGGCCCGCTGGTTGCGCACCCGGTGGATCCCCGAGGTGCGGCGCCAGGGATCGGCGCGCGGTTCCTTGGGCGGCGCGGTGAGCACCGCCGCGAACTCCTCCCTGGCCCACTCCAGCTTGCCGGTCTCGGCCAGCTCGGTCTCCAGGGTGTCGCGCAGCTCGATGAGGATCTCCACGTCCAGCGCCGCGTAACGCAGCCAGTCCTCGGGCAGCGGACGCTGCGACCAGTCCACCGCCGAGTGCTCCTTGGCCAGGCGCACGTTCAGCAGGCGCTCCACCATGAAGCCCAGGCCGACCCGCTGGTAGCCCAGCAGCCGTCCCGCCAACTCGGTGTCGAACAGCCGTGCTGGACGCAGGTTGACCTCGGACAGGCACGGCAGGTCCTGGTGGGCGGCGTGCAGGACCACCTCGGCGCCGTCCACGGCGTCGTTGAGGGCGCTCAGGTCCGGGCAGGCGATGGGGTCGACCAGAGCCGACCCCGAACCCTCCCGGCGCAGCTGCACCAGATACGCGCGCTGCCCGTACCGGTAACCGGAGGCCCGCTCGGCGTCCACCGCGACCGGACCGGTCCCGGCCGACAGCGCACGGACCACGTCGGCCAGCGCGTCGGCGTCGGCGGTGACCTCGGGCAGGCCCTCGCGCGGTTCCCGCAGCAGGGGCGCCCTCTCAGCGTCGTCGTCGCCTGGTTCGCGGGAGTCTGTCTTGGAGTTCAACGCGTTCGCCACACCACTACGGTATGCGCTGTGGCCACCGAACGCCGATTCGGCCGTCGGCGCAGCGGCTGCGTGGTCAGGGCCGCGAACGCTGCCTGGCGATGTCGGTCACGTCCAGCGGCGGCAGGCCCGAGGCCGAGGCCAGGAGCGCCAACCACGCGCTGACGTGGGGCGACAGGTCATCGGTCTCCGGCGTCCAGGAGGCGCGCATCTCCACCTCCGTGGTCGAACCCTCGCCCGCCTTCGTGCCGAATCCCTCGGTCGTCGCACGTGTGACCGTGCCGCTCAGCGTGTGGTGCGAGGCCTCCTCGGCGTCCAGGGCGTCGGCCAGCCAGCTCCACGCGACGGGCCCCAACAGGGGATCGGTGGCGATGTCCGACTCCAGCTCGGAGTTGACCTGGCAGACCACGCGGAACGGCCCCGGCCAGTCCCGTACGCCCTCCGGGTCGTACAGGATGATGAGGCGTCCCCAGGCGATCTCCTCGTCGTGCACGCTGACCTCGGCCGAGACCGCGGCCGTGTGAGGGGCCAGCCGCTGGGGGGCGGGAATCTCCCGCACGGTGATCTCGGGGCGGACACGGGCGCCGTGCAGGGCCTCGACCGCTCGCCGGAACGTCTCGTGCGCGTCCTCGGCGCTTCCGACATCGGGCATGGTGGGAACGTCAGCCTTCATTGTGTGGTGATCACGTCCTGGCGGGCTCATCCGGCATATCCCCGGTTCTCCCCGTGCGGACGAGGGGTGGGCACGCCTTCGACCGTGGCACGAGTCACCGCGTGGTGGCCGCAGATGGCGCGGCGTGTCGGGGTTTTGTGATGATCTTGGGACCCGGAACCGCTGGGCCGCGCCGGATCGCGGTTCCGCGGCGCCGTCCGGCGGCCCCGGTCGGCCGATCCGAGTCGGAGTACGGCGGAGGGCATGGCACGATCGAGGAGTGACGCTTCAAGACTCTCCTTTCCTTCGCGCCTGCCGGCGCCTGCCGGTGGACCACACGCCGGTGTGGTACATGCGCCAGGCCGGACGCTCCCTGCCCGAATACCGACGGGTCCGCGCCGACGTGCCGATGCTCGAGGCGTGCGCGCGCCCCGACATGATCACCGAGATCACGATGCAGCCGGTGCGCCGCTACGACGTCGACGCCGCGATCTACTTCAGCGACATCGTCGTTCCGCTCAAGGCGATCGGCATCGACCTCGACATCAAGCCCGGGGTCGGCCCCGTCGTCGCCGACCCGGTGCGCGACGCCTCGGGGATCAAGCGCCTGCGCGAGCTCGAGCCGGACGACCTGCCCTTCGTCTCCGAGGCGGTCGGCCAACTCACCCATGAGCTGGGCGACAAGCCGCTCATCGGCTTCGCGGGCGCGCCGTTCACCCTCGCGTCCTACCTCATCGAGGGCGGGCCGTCGAAGAACCACGAGCACACCAAGGCGCTCATGTACGGCGAGCCCGAGCTCTGGGACGAGATGATGCGCCGCCTGGCCAACATCACGCTGGGCTTCCTGCGCACCCAGATCGAGGCCGGGGCCAGCGCGGTCCAGCTGTTCGACTCCTGGGTCGGCGCGCTGAGCGCCGAGGACTACCGCACCTCTGTGCTGCCCTACACCTCGTGGATCTTCGGTCAGCTCAGCGAGTTCGAGGTGCCGCGCATCCACTTCGGTGTGGGTACGGGAGAGCTCCTCGGCCTGCTCAGCGAGGCCGGGGCCGACGTCGTGGGCGTCGACTGGCGGGTGCCGCTGGACAAGGCCGTCCAGCGCGTCCAGCCGGGCACCGCGCTCCAGGGCAACCTGGACCCGGCGACCCTGTTCGCGCCCTGGGAGGTCATCGCCGAGCGCACGCGCGACATCCTGAACCGCGGGCGCGCCGCCGAGGGCCACATCTTCAACCTCGGACACGGCGTGCTGCCCAGCACCGACCCGGAGGTCCTCACACGGCTGACGGCGTTCGTGCACGAGCAGACTCGGGGCGCTTGACGCCGGGTCCTTCGTCGTCGACTCGCCTGGCTCGCAAGCTCGCTGGCGGCAACGTCGCCCGCCACCACCCTCAACGGACGCCTGCGGCGCGGTCCTTCCTGCTTCGGCCCGGATCAACCCCCCTGGGGTCGGTGAGCGCGCCCGTGTACGTCCAACCCCTCTGCGGTACGGGCGGGTTGAACGGCCGACGTCCGATCCGGTGGGGCATGGGTGGGCTGCAGTCGACGTCCGACCCCCTGGAATGCTCTGGTGCCCGGTCACGCCCCCGGAGGGTGACCGGGCACCGTGCTGTTCACGGCCCGGTGGCCGCGGAGGTCACCGCTCGTCGTCCTCGTCCGGGGCCTCGGACGGAGCGCCGCCGGTGTCCGGAGCCGACTCGTCCGTGCGCTCGGCGGTGCCCGGCCGGTCGCCGCCCCGCCCGCGTCGGCGGCCGAACGGGGTGCGGCGCTCTGCGCTCTGGGGCGCGCGTGCGGCCCGCCGGCGGCGCCACCAGATCCAGGGCCCGGCGGCGACCACGACGGCGACCGCCAGGAAGGGCAGCAGCCAGCCCAGGGCCACCGCGATGCCCTCGCCGAGCGTGACCAGGGCGCGCCAGCCGCGTTCGAGGCCGCCCATGAACCCGATGGAGTCCTCGTCCGGCTCCTCCAGATAGGTCTCCGGCGGCATCAGCCGCAGGTGCACCGTCGAGTACGACGTCAGGTTGCTCAGGGACTCCATCCGAGCCTGGAGGGACTCCAGCTCCGCCTGGCGGGACTGGATCTCGCGCTCCACCTCCAGCAGGTCCTCGACGTCCTCGGCCTCGTCCAGGTAGCCCCGCAGGGTCGCCAGCGACGCCTCGGCCGACTCGATCCGGCTCTCGACGTCGGTGACCTCCTCGGTCACGTCCTCCACCGACCGCTCCAGGCTGGACCGGTCTCCCAGTTCGGCCAGTGCGCTCAGGGCGTCCTCGTACCCCTCGTCGGGGATACGGAGCGTGAGAGAGGACTCGGGCGTCCCGCCGGTCGGGGTCGACACCTGCTCGAAGGCCACGTAGCCGTCCGCGTCGACGGCGACGTCCTTGGCGGCCTCGGACGCCTCGGACACGTCGTCCACCCGCACGGACAGGTCGGCTGTGTGGACGAGGTCGCGGTCGTCGATCTCGACGTCGGCGCCGACACCGGTACCGCCCTCCCCTCCGTCGGCGCTCTCCTCGGCCGATTCGCCCTCGGCGGCGGCGATGTCATCGGCCGCCGCCTCCGGAGCGGGGCCCTGGGCGTAGGACTCGGTGGTGCGGTCAGCGGACGATCCGCCTCCGGCGGCTCCGCAGGCGACGAGCATCCAGGCGGACAGGCCGGCCGCGATCACTACCCCGACGGATCGCGCCGGGGGCAACGCTGAAGTATCCATGTCCCTCGGACGCACCCGTTCCGCCGCCCGTTGCGGTCGCGCGGTCACGACACCGCAACGGCTGGGCCACGTCCCGGTGGCGGACGCCTGGACGGGCCGCCGCCGGCCGGGGCCCAACCGGCAGTGCGGATCGCTGTGACCCAGAGCATCTGGAAAGCTGGGGTCATGCCTGAAGCACCGCACGTCGTCGTGGTCGGCGGCGGGGTCTCCGGACTCACCGCCGCCCACCGCCTCACCGGGCTCGGAAGCGCCGTCACCGTCCTGGAGGCCGCCGAGACCCCGGGTGGGAAGCTGCACGCCTCCGCCGTCGCGGGCGTTCCCGTGGACGCGGGCGCCGAGTCGGTCCTGGCACGCCGCCCCGAGGCGCTGGAGCTCTTCACCGAACTGGGCCTGTCCGACCAGATCGTGCACCCCGGTCCCGGCGCCGCCGCCGTCTACAGCCGCGGGCGGATCCGACCGCTGCCCAAGGGGCAGTTGATGGGCGTGCCGGGCAGCCTGCGCGAGCTGGCCCGCAGCGGGGTCCTGTCCTGGTCCGGGACGCTGCGCGCCGGGCTGGACCTGGTCCGGCCGCGCACGCCGGTGCGCGGGGACGTGCCCGTGGGCGCCTACGTGGGCGCCCGGATGGGCGCCCAGGTCGTGGACCGGCTCGTCGAACCCCTGCTCGGCGGCGTCTACGCGGGTCGCGCCGACCGCCTCTCCCTGGACTCGACGCTGCCCCAGATCGCCCCCATGGCCCGCCGCGACCGCTCGCTCATGCGCGCCGTGCACACGAGTCTGCGGGGCAGGGGCTCGGCGCCCACCGCCTCCGGGCCGGTGTTCGCCTCACTGCGCGGCGGCGTCGCCACGCTCACCGGCACCCTGGCCGAGCGGTTGGGCAAGGACGTGCGCACGGGTACGCGGGCCCGCTCCCTGGAGCGGCTCTCCCAGGGCTGGCGGGTCCACCTGGACGACGGCGAGTCGCTCGACTGCGACGGTGTCCTGCTGGCCTGTCCCGCCCACGAGGCCGCCCGCCTGCTCGCGGACCACGCCCCCGAGGCGGCCGACGGACTCCGAGGCGTCGAGTACGCGGGCATGGCGCTGCTGACCTTCGCCTTCCCGGCGTCGGCCTTCCCCGAACCGCTCACCGGCACCGGCTTCCTCGTCCCGGCGGGGGAGGGGCTCACCATCAAGGCCGCGACCTACTCCACCAACAAGTGGCCGTGGCTGGCCGAGGAACTCGCCGCCGCCAATCCCGGAGACGACCTCGTGGTCGTGCGCTGCTCCATCGGCCGGGCGGGCGACGGAGCGTTGGAGCGCTCGGACGAGGAGCTGACCGCGGCCGCGCTCGCGGACCTGACCACGGTCACCGGACGGACCGCACCACCCGTGCAGACCCGCCTCACCCGGTGGACCGACGGCCTGCCCCAGTACGCGGTCGGGCACGCCGACCGCGTCGAACGCGTGCGCTCGGCGGTCCACGGCCTCCGGGGCCTGGGGGTGTGCGGCGCCGTCTACGGCGGCGTGGGCATCCCCGCGTGCATCGCCGACGCGGGCCGCGAGGCCGCGCACCTGGCGGGCACCCTCCAGTCGAACAGTCACACCCACCCCGGCGGCGACGCCGACGGACCGAACCAGCAAGGAGTCAACCCGTGACGGGCCAGCAGAACACCGCCGTCGACCAGGACGGCACCGACCTCAACTCCCTCATCCGCTACACCATGTGGTCGGTCTTCAAGGTCGGCTCCCTCCAGGGCCTGGACCGGGCCGCGGCCGCCGACGAGCTCCAGACCTTCCTCGACAAGGCGGCCGAACGCGGGGTGACCACCCGCGGCAGCTACGACGTCCAGGGCTTCCGCGCCGACGCCGACATCATGTTCTGGTGGGTGGCCGACAGCTCCGAGCTGGTCCAGGAGACCTACTCCGCCTTCCGGCGCACCCGGGTCGGGCAGGCGAGTGCCCCGGTGTGGTCGGTCGTGGGCCTGCACCGCCCGGCCGAGTTCAACCGCGGCCACGTGCCGGCCTTCCTGGCCGGTGAGGAGCCGCGCGACCACCTGTGCGTGTACCCGTTCGTGCGCTCCTACGAGTGGTACCTGCTGCCCGACGACGAGCGCCGCGCGATGCTCGCCGAGCACGGCCGCATGGCCGCGCCCTACCCGGACGTGCGCGCCAACACCGTCTCCTCGTTCGGTCTGAACGACTACGAGTGGCTGCTGGCCTTCGAGGCCGACGAGCTGCACCGCATCGTGGACCTCATGCGCCACCTGCGCGGTGCCAAGGCCCGCCTGCACACGCGCGAGGAGCTGCCCTTCTACACCGGCCGCCGCAAGAGCGTCGCCGAGCTGGTCGACGCCCTGCCGTAGCTTTTTCGGGGCCTCCGCCCGTTCCTCGCTTTGCCCCGAGCCAACCCCCCAGGGGTCCCGCTCGCCGGAACCCCAGGGGGGCTATCCGGGCCGAAGCGAGGAACGGGCGGAGGCCCGAAAGGCACAGCGAGGGCGCCGACGGGTCCTGGAGGGCCTGGAGGTGCACTCCCGAGGAACGAGGGAGTGCACCGGAAGGACCGAAGCCCCCGTCCTAATGGCGCCCGAGGCGGGCCGATCTGCGGGTGGCCAGCACGTAGAAAGGGATGGTCACGATGAAACCGAGCACGGCGGCGCTCATCAGGTAGATGAGCGTCTGACCGGCCGGCGCCCCCAGGCCCCAGGCGGCCATGAGGGCCACACCGGCGGCGAGGACGCCCAGGACGGCGTAGGCCTTGCGGCCGCGCGGCTTGGGGTACTCCATCCGGCTCACCATGAGCCAGGAGATCAGCAGCACCGCGGCCACGCCCGCCAGCGGCGGCGGGTCGAGCAGGACCACGGTCACCACGGCCATCGCGCCGAAGGGGCACGGCAGACCGGTGAAGTAGTCCGCCCCCGGGGCCTGGCAGGAGAACCGGGCCAGCCGGACGATCACCGCGAGCAGCACGGCCCCGCCCGCCACGACGGCGAACGGCTCCAGTCCCTCGGCCCGCATGCCCCACACGACGAAGAAGAAGGCCGGGGCGAAGCCGAAGCTGACCACGTCCGCGAGGTTGTCCAGCTCCGCGCCCATGCCGCTGCCGCCGAGCTTGCGCGCCACCCGGCCGTCGAGCACGTCCAGGGCGGCGGCCACGAGCATCAGACCCACGACCGTGGCCATCGCGGCGTGCGGCAGCGGCCCGCCGGTGCCGGAGGCCGCCTGCGCCGATTGGGCCGTGGCGAGCGCCCAGACGGCCAGAAAGCCGCACAGGGCGTTGCCGAGGGTGAGGTAGTCGGCGGGGCCCAGGCGCAGCCGAGGAGCCGTCTCAGCGGGCGCCCCGGCCGGCGGGGGCAGGACGGCGCCGTCAGTCGGCGTCAAGACGGGTTTCTCCGGCGCGGACCTTCTGGCCGACCTCCACCGCCGGGGCGACCCCGGACGGAAGGTAGACGTCGACCCGTGACCCGAACCGGATGAGCCCGATCCTCTCGCCTTGCTCGACCTTCTGCCCCGCAGCGAGATACGGGACGATACGCCGGACCATCGCGCCGGCGATTTGAACGACCGTGACCTCACCGATCTCGGTTTCAAGGGTCCAGATGACGCGCTCATTACGCTCGCTGTCCTTGTCGAAGGCGGGGCGGAAACCCCCGGGGCGGTGCTCGACGCCGGTGACCAGGCCGGCGAGGGGAGCACGGTTGACGTGCACGTTGAGGGGGTTCATGAACACCGCGACCCGGACGCGTCCGTCGGGCCGGGTGTCGAGGCTCTGGACGACGCCGTCGGCCGCGGACAGCACCCGACCGGTCGCCGGGCCCCGCTCGGGGTCGCGGAAGAACCAGGTCATGCCCGCGGCGAGGGCGACCACGGGGAGGGCGGCCGCCGCACGGACCCGGGACCCGCGCGCGGCGAGGGCGGCGGCTCCGGCGGCGGCCAGGGACGGGACCAGCCAGGGGGCCGATCCCTGTGCCATACCGAGTCTGGGCCTGGCCGCGGGACGCGGGGAGGAGGAGGTGGTGGTGGGTGAGTCGTCGGTCATCGAGCGCTTTCGTCGCGGGTCGGTCTGGTCGCCCGCACATCGGGTACCGCTGTGAGGGGTCGACCCGGTGCCTTCCGGGTCTGGCGGGTGCGCGGGCGCCCGGGTACTTCCGTCCGTCCGCACCGTGCTCCCCGGGCCGGGGGGGTGTTCCCGGTCGCACGTCATGTGATTATCCCTGATCCGGCTGTGGCCGTGGCGCGGCCGCCGGAGACGTCGCCGGCCACCGGGGGCGGTGGCCGACGGGCTCGTGACCCGGAACCTGGATGGTATGCCAACCTACTCCGCCGGCTCCAGGGTGAGGGCGATGGAGTTGATGCAGTACCGGGCGTCGGTGGGAGTGGCGTATCCCTCGCCTCGGAAGACGTGGCCCAGGTGGGAGTCGCAGGTGGCGCACCGCACCTCGGTCCGCGCCATGCCCATCGAGGTGTCCTCGTGCAGGGTGACGGCGTCGCTGTCGGCCGGGTCGAAGAAGCTGGGCCAGCCGCAGTGGGAGTCGAACTTCTCACTGGAACGGAACAGTTCGACCCCGCAGCCGCGGCAACGGTAGACCCCGGTCGTCTTGGTGTCGACGTAGTCGCCGGTCCAGGGTCGTTCCGTGCCCGCCTGGCGGAGAACGGCGTACTCCTGGGCGCTGAGCCGCTCGCGCCACTCCTGGTCGGTCTGGGGAATGTCCGCCGCCCCGGTGCCCGGGGCCGGATCCACTGAGTCAGCCATGATGAGACGCTACCCCGAATCGTGCCCGGGCGCTGCCAGGGCGCCACGGGCGACAAATGCCGCAGATATCCATGAAGCAAGGTAAATCATCCTTAGAGGCCACATACCAGTAACTTCACTTTGCGCAACGTTCGGGACGGATTGTGCAGGGTAGGCCACACACCAGGGTCAGCGGTCGAAGTGCACTGAGGCAGGTGGCATGGCTGTAGCGGCACAACAGGCACTCAGAGTGACTCGCCGACCACTGCGTGTGGGAAGAATCAGATACGGACTGTGGTGGCTGGACCAGGTCACCGTGGGAGCCCGGGCCCGCGCCCGCGCCGCCTCCGCCGGGGTGGTCACGGTCGCGGGGGAGGTGCGCTGGGCGGTCGAGCTCAGCGCCAGGGCCACGGTGGCGGGGATCGCCCGCGCCAGGCCCGAGCCCTGGACCGATCGCGGTCTGCTCGCGCTGGCGGGCGCGATCGCCCTCGGCGCGTTGGCGCTGGCGGTGTTCCTGGGGTTCGGGATGGCCCAGTGGGCGATGACCCGGCCGGAGAGTCCGTTCTTCGCCGCGGCGGGGGCGCTGGCCGTCGGGCTGGCGATCCTGCCGCTGGGATATCTGGTGTTCGCCTCCAAGCGGGGTGGTTGCCGAGGCAGGACAGGAAACGGGAATCGAGTCGATCGAGCATGAGCCGACCGAAACGGCAGAGGGGCGCCCGCGGGCGCCCCTCCTCGTGTGTGCGGCGGATCAGGCGTCGAAGTCGTACTGGAGCACGTACGCCGAGCCGTCCATGGTGATCTCGTTGAACTCCACCGGCACGTTCTGGTCGGTCAGGGCGGTGCGCGCCACCTCCAGGACCGGCGTCCCGGGGGTCAGGCTCAGCTCCTCGCTCTCCTCCGGGGTCGGCATCCGCACCCGGATCTCCTCGGTGAAGTGGGCCGGGGCCCGGCCCAGCTCGGCCAGGCGCGCGTAGATTCCGCCCGGCCCGGAGTCGGGCTCCCTGATCCTGCGCGCCGCGGGGGAGTCCTCCGGCCGCCCGAGGAGGGACAGGGGCAGGTGGGAGACGGCGCTCTGCACCGGACGGCCGTCCACGAGGTAGCGCCGGGTGCGCCGCACCACGGCCTCGCCCTCGGCCAGCCCGAGCGCGCGCCGCACGTGGTCCCCTGCCACCGCTTCCTCCACGCGCAGGTGGTCCACGTCGTAGCCGCGGTCCTCGGTGTCGGTCCGCCAGATCGCCCGTCCGTTGCCCCACAGCTCCTTGGACAGGCGTCGGGCCCCGTGTCTTCGTACCGGCCGGAACAGGCGGACGTAGATGCCGGAGCCGCGCACGGCCACGGCCAGGCCCTCGTTGATCAGGACGGAGAGCGCCTGCCGTGCCGTCGCTCGTGCGACACCATGACGCTCCATGAGGGAGTTCTCACCGGGGAGGCGGTCGCCGTCGGCGTACCGTCCGGAGCGGATCTGTCCGCGTAGCTCCTCGGCGATCTCTCGGTAGACCGGAGGGGACCCGTTGTCGGACGTCGGCACTACGTTCATCCTCTCGGCCGGGGGGCCAAGCCGGTAAGCCCCGTCGATGCGGTGTGTCCGGTGTCGATCTACCCACCAGAGGCACACATCGGGTATGTCCGATTCCGGGGCGGTTCATGCGTGATTGGGGGGTGGCCGAAATCGACGTGGAGCACGCGGGTCCCTCCGCGGAGCGTTTACCGCAGATAACGCGCGAACAGGTGGCCGTCGGCTTCCAACAGGTGTGCCAAGCGCACGGGTGTGTTCTGCACGGAGGCGTGCTCCGGTGCCCCCGGTGTGCCGGAACCCCCGGCGACGATGCGGGGTGCGCCCGAGCCCAGCAGGTGCGGGCTCACGGTCAGGCACAGCTCGTCCAGGAGTCCGGCGGCCACGTACTCCGCCAGCAGGTGCGGGCCGCCCTCGGTGAGCACCCTGTACAGCCCGCGCTCGGCCAGGGCGTTCACGACGTGCTCGGGACCGACGGACAGTCCGTCGACCACGACCAGGTCGGCGTGCTCGCGCACGTGGTCGCGGCGCTGCGCCGGGGCGTGCGAGGTGGTGAACACGACGGTGCGCGCGTCCGTGGGCGCATCGGTCAGCAGCGCCTCGGGCAGGTCCAGCGAACGCGAGACCACCGCCACGCGGGGCGTGTCGGGCCGGCCGGCGCGCAGGGGAGCCCACGACCCGCGGGCGCGGACCGGCCCGTAGCCCTCCGCGCGCGCGGTCGCCGCGCCCACCAGGACGACGTCGCACAGGCCGCGCAGGACTCCCATCACCCGGCGGTCGGGAACCGAGGACAGGTCGCGGCTGCGCCCGGAGGGGCCGACGGCGCCGCCGTCGGCACTGGCGACCATGTTGGCGCGTACCCAGGGCCGGTCCAGGCCGACGGGGTAGGCGTAGGCGGCGGCCAGGTCCACGTCCGTGGCCCCGGGAGAGGGCAGCAGTTCGCGGAAGGGCGCGTGGTCCGGGTTGTTCGACGACATGGTCACCAAGGGTAGGGCTTCGCGCTCGCCGGGCCCGGGCGGAGCGGGCCGCACGCACCGGGCCGCCCGCCCGGAGCCGCCGCCGCGAGCCGGGCCGCGCGACCGGGATCCGCGGAGCCCGGCCGCGCGGCCCGGACCCTCAGGTGCGGTGGGCGGTCTGTCCGGTGCGGTGCGAGACCCTGCGCAGGAGCAGCAACGCGCGGTCGATGACCCGGACGGGGCCCGAGGCCGGCACCGGAGGCCGACCGCTCACGTCCGGTTCGGCCGTGTCCAGGACGGTCTCCCACGCCATCCCGAACTCGGTCCCCGGCAAGGTGAAGTCCACCGCCTGCGCGCCGCTGTTGAGCAGCAGCAGGAAGGAGCCGTCGTGGATCCCCCGCCCGCGCGGGTCCGGCTCGGTGATGGCCTCCCCGTTGAGGAACACGCCCAGTGCCCGTCCCTCCGCGTTCCAGTCGGCGCCGGACATCGGCTTGCCGTCCGGACGCAGCCACGCGATGTCCGGCAGGCCGTCCCGGCCCGAGCGCGAGCCCTCCACCGGGCTGCCGTGGAAGAACCGCCTGCGCCGGAAGACCGGGTGCTCGCTGCGCAGGCGCGCCAGCGCGCGCACGTAGTCCAACAGGTCGTTGTCGGGCTCCTCCCCGTCCAGCCCGGCGCCCTTCCAGTCGATCCACGAGATCTCGTTGTCCTGGCAGTAGGCGTTGTTGTTCCCGCCCTGGCTGCGGGCCACCTCGTCGCCGTGCGAGAGCATCACGACCCCCTGCGACAGGTACAGGGTGGTGAGGAAGTTGCGCATCTGGCGGCGTCTGAGTGTGATGATCTCCGGGTCCTGGGTGGGTCCCTCCGCCCCGTGGTTCCAGGACCGGTTGTCGTCGGTCCCGTCCCGGTTGTCCTCACCGTTGGCCTCGTTGTGCTTGTGGTCGTAGGAGACCAGGTCGGCGAGTGTGAACCCGTCGTGGCAGGTGATGAAGTTGATCGAGGCCACCGGGCGGCGGCCGTCGTTCTGGTAGAGGTCGCTGGACCCCGCCAGGCGCGAGGCGAGTTCGCCCAGCACGGGCTCGCCTCTCCAGAAGTCCCGCACGATGTCGCGGTACTTGCCGTTCCACTCCGTCCACAACGGCGGGAAGTTGCCGACCTGGTAGCCGCCCGGGCCCACGTCCCAGGGTTCGGCGATCAGCTTGACCTGGGAGATCACCGGGTCCTGCTGGACGATGTCGAAGAAGGTGCTCAGCCGGTCCACGTCGTGGAACTCCCGCGCCAGGGCCGAGGCCAGATCGAAGCGGAACCCGTCCACGTGCATCTCCAGGACCCAGTAGCGCAGCGAGTCCATGATCAGTTGGAGCGAGTGCGGGTGGCGGACGTTGAGGCTGTTGCCGCAGCCGGTGTAGTCGAGGTAGTAGCGCTGGTCCTCGTCGCTGACCCGGTAGTAGCCGATGTTGTCGATACCCCGCAGCGAGAGCGTGGGGCCCATGTGGTCGCCCTCGGCGGTGTGGTTGTAGACCACGTCCAGGAGCACCTCGATGCCCGCCTCGTGCAGCGACTTCACCATCGCCTTGAACTCCTGGACCTGCTGGCCCCGTGAGCCCCGCGCCGCGTACCCGCTGTGCGGGGCGAGGAAGGCCAGGGTGTTGTAGCCCCAGTAGTTGGTGAGTCCGCGCGCCACCATGGCGTGCTCGGGTACGAAGTGGTGCACGGGCATGAGCTCGACCGCCGTCACCCCGAGCGAGGTGAGGTAGTCGATCATCACCGGGTGCGCGAGCCCCGAGTAGGTGCCCCGCTGGTGCTCGGGGATACCCGGGTGGCGCATGGTCAGGCCGCGCAGGTGCGCCTCGTAGATGACCGTCTCGTGGTAGGGCGTGCGCGGACGGGACTCGTTGCCCCAGTCGAAGAACGGGCTCACCACCACGCACTTGGGTACGTAGGGGGCGCTGTCGGCGGTGTTCTTCCGGTCGGGATCGGCGAAGTGGTAACTGAACAGCGACTCGTGCCAGGTGAGGTTGCCGTTGAGGGCCTTGGCGTACGGGTCGGTGAGAAGTTTGTGCGGATTGCACCGCAGCCCCTGTTCCGGTGCGTAGGGGCCGTGGACTCTGTATCCGTACTGCTGTCCCGGGCCGACGCCCGGGAGGTATCCGTGCCAGACGAATCCGTCGTATTCGGTCAGTGGTATGCGGGTCTCCTCGCCGTCGTCGTCGAACAGGCACAGTTCCACCTGTTCGGCGGCTTCGGAGAAGAGGGAGAAATTGGTGCCGGACCCGTCGTAGGTCGCACCGAGCGGATAGGAGCTACCTGGCCAGACTTCCACCATAGGCGTCGTCAGTCTCTTGGTGTCGGGGCTCTCGGGGGCCGCGGATCGGAAGAGCCCCGAAGGCCCCGTTTCCGGGAGGGGCGCACCGATTCGCGGCCCGTCCGAAAGCGGGCGGTTGCGTTGGTGACGACTACTTACTTCCGCTCCCGTCACCGAAGTATGCCGACCAGGGCCGATGATCATCGGAGGAGTGGCGAAACGGGTGGTATGTCTCTGGAATTATCTGGGTTTGTCGGAGTATTCGGGATCGGCGAAAACCACGAATCCTCCTCGGGCCGGTGCTCCGGTGCTCCGGTGCCAGGGGCGGGGCCCGCTCAGCGCCGGGGCCGGGCGCGGTCCAGGATGAGGGCGGTGTCGACGCCGCGCGGCAGAGTACCGAACACCCCGCCCCACTCGCCCCCCAGCCGCGAGCGGGTGAAGGCCTCGGCCACCGGGGTCGGAGCGTGCCGCAACAGCAGGGACGCCTGGAGGGTGAGGGCCATCAGCTCCACGACCGAGCGGGCCCGGTACTGGGCCTCGTCCAGGTCGCCCAGCGTCTGGTGCAGGCGCTTGAGGGCGGCGTCGAAGCGGTCGTCGGTGCCCGAGGCCGTGCCCACCTCGCCGAGGAAGGCCTCCAACGACTCCGGGTTGCGGCCCATCGCCCGGAGCACGTCCAGCGCGGCCACGTTGCCCGAGCCCTCCCAGATGGAGTTCAGCGGGGAGTCGCGGAAGAGCCGAGGCATCCCGGACTCCTCGACGTACCCGTTGCCGCCCAGGCACTCCAAAGCCTCCGCGGCGTGGACGGGCTGGCGCTTGGTCACCCAGAACTTGCCGACCGCCACCCCCAGGCGGCGGAACGCCATCTCGGCTTCGTCTCCGCGCACCGAGCGGTCCATGGCCCCGGCCAGGCGGGTCATGAGGGTGGTGGCGGCCTCCGACTCCAGGGCGAGGTCGGCCAGGACGTTGCGCATCAGGGGCTGGTCGACGAGCGTCCGCCCGAACGCGGCGCGGTGCTCGGCGTGGTGCAGCGCGTGCGTCAGGGCGGCGCGCATGCCGGAGGCGGAGCCGATGACGCAGTCCAGGCGGGTGCAGTTGACCATCTCGATGATGGTGGGGACACCGCGGCCGGGCTCGCCGACCAGGTGGGCGACCGCGCCGTCGTACTCCAGCTCCGCCGAGGCGTTGGAGTGGTTGCCGAGTTTGTCCTTGAGCCGCTGGACGAGGAGGGCGTTGCGGGAGCCGTCGGGCAGGACCTGCGGGACGAGGAAACAGCTCAGCCCCTCGGGTGCCTGGGCCAGGGTGAGGAAGAAGTCGCTCATCGGAGCGGAGGTGAACCACTTGTGCCCGGTGAGGAGGTAGTGGCCCTCGGAGGTGGGGACCGCCCGGGTGGTGTTGGCGCGTACGTCCGAGCCGCCCTGCTTCTCGGTCATGGACATGCCCGCGATCAGGCCGCGCTTGCCCAGGGGAGCGCGCAGCCCGAAGTCGTAGGAGCGGGAGGTCAGCAGCGGTTCGTACTGTTCGGCGAGCGCCGGCGCGTGGCGCAGCGCGGGCACGACGGCGTAGGTCATCGAGAGCGGGCACCCGTGGCCGCTCTCGGCCTGTGACCAGAGGAAGAACTTGGCGGCGCGCGCCACGTGCGCACCGGGGCGCTCATCGGCCCAGGGCGCGGCGTGCAGGCCGTGCTCGACGGCCTGGTCCATGAGGACGTGGTAGGCGGGCTGGTAGTCGATCTCGTCGATCCGGTGCCCGTAGCGGTCGTGGGTGCGCAGGACCGGCGGGTAGGCGTTGGCGGACTCGCCCCAGGCGCGCACGCGCTCGGACCCTGCCGCGTCGCCGACCTCGCGGACCTCCGGCTCCGCCCACTCCGCGCCCTCGCGCCGCAGGCCCTCCACCAGGGCGGGGTCGTCCGCGGCGGCGTAGTCGCCGAGGGGAGTGGCCTGGTTGAACACCTCGTGCGTCGGGGGCATCGTCGCCTACCGTCCTTCGGATCCGGGCTGGAGAGTGACCGCATCGTACCCGGACGGGACGCAGTGAACCGAACCAGGTTCGGTTCACTGGAGGAGGCCCGACCCGTCCAGAGCGCCTCCTGCCCGCCCTCGGGCCGAGCCGTCCCGGTCCCGCCCCGGGCGTCCGGGGCCATCCGGCACCGCGGCTCGCCGCACCGCGTCCTCGCGCACCCGGACGGGCTTCAGGGCGGGGTCAGGGCCACAGGAGGGTGCGGTGCCAGGGCGCGCCCGGCTCGGCGCGCTCGTAGGCCAGACGGGTGTGGCGGCGGTCCGGGTCGCCCTGCCAGAACTCGACCTCGACCGGGGTCACCAGGTACAGGCCCCAGTCGTCCGGTGCGAGGTCCGGGTCCTCCAGCAGACGCTCCCGGCTCCGGTCGGCGGTGCGGCCGATCTCGGCGAGGTCGCTCAGCGGCTCGCTCTGGTGACCGTGCAGTCCCGCGACCCTGGACTCCAGGGGACGGGCGAGGAAGTCGGCCGCGCACTCCTGCGCGCTCGCCAACTCGGCGGTTCCGCGCACACGGACCTGGCGCCCCTGCGGGCCCCAGTAGAAGCCGAGGGCCACGGCCGGGTTCGCGGCCATGTCGCGGCCCTTGCGCGAGGTCGTCGTGGTGGCGAACCACCACCCCTCGGGCGTGAAGTCCTTCATGATCACCACACGCGAGGACGGCGCGCCCAGGTCGTCGACCGTGGCCACGGTCATCGCGTGCGGCTCGCTCACACCCACCTCGACCGCCTCGGTGAACCACCGGATGAACAGGTCGGCGGGATCGGCCGGGGCCGAGTCCGGGTCGAAGGCCGCCAGCGGTCCGGCGAAGACCGGAAGGCCCCGTAGCCGGTTCCTGATGCTCACAGCTCCCCCCTCAGGGCCGGTTCGGAGACCGCCGCATCGTAGCGCTCCAGGACGACGCGGGCGAGTTCGGGGACGTCGCCGAGGGCCTCGGAGACCACGTGCGCACCGGCGGACCGCTCCCGGATCCGGTCGGAGAAGTACCCGGGCGCCAACAGGTAGGTCGCGACCGCCACCCGGGAGTGCGGCAGCAGCTCGGCGACGGCCTCCGCCGGACTCGGCGAGGCCGCGGAGGCGAACGCGGCGACCACCTCGCGCCAGGGCCCGCGCTCGGCCAGCCGCTCCGCCATCGCCCGGATGGTGGCGTTGGCCTCGGGATCGCTCGAGCCGGCGGAGGCCAGGACCAGTGCGGTCCCGGGATCCGCGGTGGCTCCCGCCTCGGCCAGGCGCCGCTCCACGGCCCGCAGCAGCAGCGGGTGCGGGCCCAGGGTCTCGGCGTAGCGCACCCGCAGCCAGGGGCTCCGCTCGCGCACACCGGCCAGGACCCCGGGCAGGTCCACCTTGCTGTGGAAGGCCGCGGTGAGCAGCGTCGGCAGGACGACGACCTCGCCGGCGCCGGACGCCGCGAGGTCGTCGAGCGCCTCCTCGGCGCTGGGCGCGGTGTGGTCGAGATAGCACACGCGCACGTCGAGGCCGGGGCGCAGGGACCGCACGCGCTCGAACAACGCGGACACCGCCGCCGCCGAACGCGGGTCGGCGCTGCCGTGTGCCACGGCCAGCAGGGTCGTACTCATCGTCTCCGTCACAGCGTCGGAGGGCGGGGCCAGGTCGTGTTCCGAGGGGCGTTCCGGGCTCGCGACCGCTCGCTCACCCGAAGGCCCTCGCGGAAACACTCCCTGGGCCCCGTCCTGGGTTAGAGGGCCCCGTCCCGGGTCAGACGTGGATGCCGCACTCGGTCTTGCCGGTGCCCGCCCAGCGGCCGCTGCGCGGGTCCTCGCCCGGCGCCACGCGCCGGGTGCACGGCTCGCAGCCGATCGAGGGGAAGCCGTCGTACTGCAGGGGGTTGACCATGACCCCGTTCTCGGCCATGTAGGTGTCGACCTGGTCCTGGGTCCACCGTGCGATCGGGTTGACCTTGGTCATCCGCCGACGCCGGTCCCACTGCACGACCGGGGTGTCGCGGCGGGTCACCGAGTCCTCCCGGCGCAGGCCCGTCAACCACGCGCTGTAGGGCTCCAGCGCCCGCTGGAGCGGTTCCACCTTGCGCAGGTGGCAGCAGATCGCCGGGTCGCGCCCGTGCAGTCGCGGCCCCAGGGCCAGGTCCTGCTCGGCCACGGTCCGGACGGGCTCGACGTTGATGAGGTTGATGTCGTAGACCGAGGCCACGGCGTCCCGGGTCCCGATGGTCTCGGGGAAGTGGTAGCCGGTGTCCAGGAAGATCACGTCGATCCCGGGCACCGACCGGGACGCCAGGTCGACCATGAGGGCGTCGGCCATCGAGGAGGTCATGCACAGCCCCTCCTGAAAGGTCCGCGCGGCCCAGGAGATGATCTCCGCGGCGGAGGCCTCCTCCAGCTCGCGCGCGGCGCGCTCGGCCAGCTCGGGGCCGCCCACCGGGGTGATCGTGGCGTTCATGAATTCCCTTCCGTCGGTCTGGAGGGGGCGCTCAGCGACGCGGAGCGCAACCCGACGTACTTGACTCGGAACACGCGGGCACAGGACAGGCAGGCCCAGGGGTATCCCTCGCCCTTCACAGCGGCGCCCTCCTCGGGCACCAGGTCCTCGTCACCGCAGTAGGGGCAGTAGTAGGGCGCGGCCCTCTCGGACATGGCGCACCTCTTCCTTCGTGGGTGGGCGTGGCGGGCCCGGGGCCCGCCACGGCTCAGATCAGATCAGATCAGGTCAGGTCGGCGTCGTCGGCGCGGCCGACCCAGGTCGCGAACGCCTCGCCGTCCTGCTTCTGCGCCTGGTAGCGGCGCAGGACGCGCTCGACGTAGTCCGGCAGGTCGTCCGCGGTGGCCTTCAGACCGCGGATCTTCTTGCCGAAGGACGAGGTCAGGCCCATGCCGCCGCCCAGGTGGATCTGGTAGCCCTCGACCTGCTCGCCCCGGTCGTTCAGCATCAGCTGGCCCTTGAGGCCGATGTCGGCGACCTGGATACGGGCGCAGGAGTTCGGGCACCCGTTGACGTTGATGGTCAGCGGCTCGTCGAAGTCCGGGAGCCGCTTCTCCAGCTCGTCGATGAGCGTGGCGGCGCGGCCCTTGGTCTCCACGATCGCCAGCTTGCAGAACTCGATCCCGGTGCACGCCATCGTCTGGCGGCGGAAGGTGCTCGGGTTGACCTGCAGGTCCTCCGACTCCAGCGCCGCGGTGATCGAGGCGACCCGGTCCTCGGTGATGTCGAGGATCACGAGCTTCTGGTCGGCGGTGGTGCGGATGCGGTCCGACCCGTGCTCCTCGGCGATCTCGGCGACGCGCAGCAGCTTGGTGCCCGAGACCCGGCCGACCTTGGGCGTGAAGCCGACGTAGAACTTCCCGTCGCGCTGGCGGTGCACGCCCACGTGGTCGCGCTCCAGGCCCGGGTCCAGCTCCGGCGCGGGACCGTCCGGCAGCGCGTAGCCCAGGTACTCGTCCTGCAGGACCCGGCGGAACTGCTCGGCGCCCCACTCCTTGATGAGGAACTTGATCCGCGCGCGTGTGCGCAGGCGGCGGAAGCCGTAGTCGCGAAAGACCGAGCAGACCCCCGCCCAGACCTCGCTGACCTGGTCCGGGCGCACGAACGTGCCCAGACGCTGGGCGAACATCGGGTTGGTGGACAGGCCGCCGCCGACGAACAGGTCGTAGCCGGCCTCACCCGCCTCGTTGCGCACCCCGACGAAGGCCACGTCGTTGATCTCGTGGTTCGTGCAGTAGGACGAGCAGCCCGAGATCGACGTCTTGAACTTGCGCGGCAGGTTCGAGAACAGCGGGCTGCCGATGTGGTCCTCGTTGACCTGGAAGATCTCCGGGGTGGCGTCCAGGACCTCGTCCTCGGCCACGCCGGCCAGCGGACAGCCCAGGATGACGCGCGGAGTGTCGCCGCAGGCCTCCATGGTGGACAGGCCCACCGACTCCAGCTTGTCCCAGATCGCGGGCACGTCCTCGACCCGGATCCAGTGGTACTGCACGTTCTGGCGGTCGGTGATGTCGGCGGTGTCGCGCCCGTAGTCGCGGGAGATCTCCGCGACCGCGCGCAGCTGCGCCGCCGACAGCTGTCCGCCGTCGATGCGCACGCGCAGCATGAAGTACCGGTCGTCGAGCTCCTCGGGCTCCAGCACGGCCGTCTTGCCGCCGTCGATGCCCGGGGCGCGCTGGGTGTAGAGGCCGAACCAGCGGAAGCGCCCGCGAAGGTCGGCGGGGTCGATGGAGTCGAAACCCGCCTTGGAGTAGACGTTGACGATCCGGTCGCGGACGTTGAGCCCGTCGTCGTTCTTCTTGTTCTCCTCGTTCTTGTTCAGCGGCTCACGGTAGCCCAGGGCCCACTGGCCCTCGCCACGGCGTCGCCGTGGCTTGGCTGCCGTCGCGGACGTGCCGGGCTGCGCGGAAGAGGGAGGCATCGCGGGTGTCTCCGATGGGGTCGCGGGGTGCACACGGTCCCGGCGCCCGCACCACTGGCTCCAGCGCCGCACGTCGTCGTGCCGGGCGAACAGGAGTGAGTCCACGTGTGTGGGAATCGAAGAAGGGGAGAGCGCCGGGGCCGCGCGCACACCTGAATCACGGGTGCGTCAAAAAGGCGGCGAGATTAACCGACGCTGCAACAGATGGCACTACGGACCCGAAGGAAGTCCACGTGGCGGCGCACGCAGAGCATGGGGTCCAGAGCAGCGATCATGCAATGAGAATGTCACGGGGGTCCGCGCTTTGTCCAGACGGGAGCGCGCGGGGTGAGTCAGGTCACCCCACGGGACGGCCGCGCGCGTGGCCGATTCCCCGGGCCGATAACGTTCTCCCTGTGGTGGGATTCTGGGAAGGTCTGTGGAGGGCCGTCGGCGCGTGGCTGCGCCGTCACCCCCGCACGCACAACGCGCTCCTGCTGGTCGTGCGGACCGTCCGGGCCTTCGCCAGGGACCGCGTCGTCGGACTGGCCGCCGAGTCCGCCTTCTTCTCCCTGATCTCGCTGCCCGCGCTGCTGCTGTGCCTGGTCGGCGCACTGGGGCCGCTCGCCACGGTCCTCGGCGAGGACCTGGTGGAGGAGATCCGGGTGTGGATCCTGGACCTGGCGGCCCGGGTCCTGACCCCGGCCACGGTCGGCACCGTCGTGGAGCCCCTGGTGGACGACTTCCTGGGCGGTGTCCAGGGCGGCCTGCTGTCGGCGACCTTCCTGGTCTCCCTGTGGTCGGGCTCGCGCGCCATGAACGTGTTCATCCGCTCCATCACCATCTCCTACGGGTTGGACGAGCTCCGGGGGTGGATGCGCCAGCGCGTCCTGGCCTTCGTGGGCTACCTGGGGGCGCTGGTCTTCGCGTTGCTCGTGCTGCCGGTCCTGGTGGCCGGCCCCGACCTCGTCCACCACCTGCTGCCCGTCACCGTGGGGCGGCTCAACGTCTTCTACTGGCCGATCGTGGTGGTCCTGGCCGTGGCCGCGGTCACCTTCCTCTACGCGCTCAGCGTCCCGGTCCGCACGCCGCTGTGGCGGCACCTGCCGGGCGCCCTGCTGGCCACCCTGGTGCTCATCGCCGGGTCGGCGGTGCTGCGCGCCTACCTGGACGCCTCGTTCGGACAGGTGAGCATCTACGGGTCGCTGGCCGCGCCCATCGCCATCCTGGCGTGGCTGTACGTCATGGCGATCGCCGTACTGGTGGGTTCCAGCCTGAACTCGGAGATCGACGCCATGTGGCCGACCGCGCGTACCGCCGCGGCCCGGGCGGAGATCGCCACCCGCGGCTTCCAGCGTGCCAACCGCCTCGTCGAACGCCGTGAGCAGGCGGTCATCGACACGATCGACGAGTACCACGGGCGCTGACACCGCCGGGCCCTCCGGCGCCCTGGCCGGATCCGGCCATTTTCGGCGTGAACCATGTGTGCTCGGAATGTGTCCACTTCAACGTCGGGTCACGCCGGACGGTGCGACGACGAATCGAGGTGAACGCGAATTCCGAGGTCAGGGCGTAAGAGCCTCGCGCACGACCCGATCGTTCACCCTGTGCGGCCGCTCGTCCCGACCCTGGCCGGAATAGGCGACGCGGCCGTCAGTCAGTATCATCTCGTGCAGCATTGACTACGCGTGTGCCAACGCCACCGCTCGGTAACCCCCCAGGGCAGCGGTGCCCACCGTTGACCGAGGTCCCCCGTCACCACGTACACGAACAGGTCCACGTTCCCCATGCCTTCGGAGGCACCATGAGCCGGGCGTCCCGACCGGGGCAGTCCCGGCCCACAGCCGTCATCGTCATCGCTCCCGACGAGCACAGCGCGGAGATCGTCATCGATGGGCAGCGCCAGGTCGTGACCGGCGCCGCACCCAAGGAGACGCGCCGTGCCGCGCTGGACGTCGCCACCGGCTACGCCGCCAGAATCGGGCAGCCGGTGCTGGTCGACGCCCGCGACGCCAACGGCTACTGGCTGCTGATGGCGACCCCCGACGGTGTGGTGCGGGCGGCGGACGAGGCGGCGCCCGCCGCCGCGCCGGCCGCGGCCGGCGTGCACCCGCCGGCGGTACGTGGAGGCGGTTCCTCCCGGGGGAGGACTCTGGTCATCGCCGCGGCAGCCGCGCTGGCCCTGGTACTGCTCGTCGGAGCGGGTGCCGTGGCGACGCGGTTCCTCTCCGGCCCCTCCACGGCCGCCGAGAGCGGGGGTGAGGACGGCACCGCCACCCTCGGCCACCCCGCGCCCCCCGGTTTCGACGACGTCGTCGTCTTCGACGAGCCCCTGGCCCCGGACACCCGGCCGGGAGTGAGCCGGGAGGGCGACTTCCTCGCCTACACCGACCCCGACGACCGGCTCAACCTGTTCGGCGCCGACGGTGAGCGCCGCTGGGTCGTCGACCTGCCCGCGGGCTCCGGGGAGTTCCTGGACCCGCCGCGCTTCGTGGAGTACGAGGGCGCGACCGCGATCGTCCTGGAGACGGCCGACACGCTCTGGTTCTGGCCCACCGAGGGCGGCCCACCGACGAGCGTGGCCCTGCCGACGGACGCCACCGCCCAGTACGTGGGCGACTCGGTGCTCGTGCGCACGGCGGAGACCGCGTTCGTGCCCGTCGGCGGGGAGCTCGTCGAGATCGAGCCCCCGGGCAGCTCCGCGCCCCTGGTGGCAGACGGGGAACGCGTCCTCACCGCGGTCGTGAACGGCCCCTGGGAGTGGGTCGACACCGACGGCGGCAGCGAGGAGGTCCACGCCCGGCGCCCGCAGGACGCCGGTGAGATGGACGGGATCGTCACCGCACTGCGCGAGTACGTGATCGTGCGCTGGGAGCCCCTCCGAGGGGAGGGGGTCCACCTGGCCTTCCACGACCGCGAGGACGGCAGTGCGGTCGGAGGGGCCGACATCGACCCCGCGGACCTGGAGGACGTGCGCCACCGCTCCGGGCCGATCGGGACCCGCGTGGTCGCCTACGGCCCCCTCGTGATGGACCCCGAGTCCGGCGACGCGGCGGTGCTCCCCGGCTTCGTGCCCGAGATCGCGGTCGGAGACCAGGTCTTCGGGCAACTCGACGGCGCGCCGGTGGCGGTGAGCACCTCGGGCATGCCCACCGACGTGCCCGAGGGCGCCGCGCAGCCCGAAGGGCTCCTGGGCGACAACGCCATCGTGGTCCACGACGACCACCTCTATGCCATCCCCTCTCATTAGAAATCCCCATGGAAGAAGAAAGGAGTGGGATGACCCCCAAGAAGCGAGTCCTCACCGTGACGGCCTCCGCGCTGTTCATGGCGGGATTCTCGGTCGGCCCGGTGTTCGCGGACACCGTGGAGGAGGCCACCCCCGTAGCGGCTGAGGAGACACAGGCCCAGCCTGTGGTTCCGGCCCTGGACGAAGCCGTCCAGAGCACCTTCGACGCCCTGCTCGACGGCGACCAAGGTGACGACCCCGGTAACCCCGGTGGTGGTGACGGCGGTGGCGACACCGGCGGTAACCCCGGTGGTGGTGACGGCGGTGGCGACACCGGCGGTAACCCCGGTGGTGGTGACGGCGGCGGTGACGCCGGCGGTAACCCCGGTGGTGGTGACGGCGGTGGCGACACCGGCGGTGGTGACACCGGTGGTGACACTGGCGGTGACACGGGTGGTGACACCGGTGGTGACACGGGTGGTGACACCGGTGGTGACACGGGTGGTGACACCGGTGGTGACACCGGTGGTGACGGCGGCGGTGACACCGGTGGTGACACCGGTGGTGACACCGGTGGTGACACTGGCGGTGACACGGGTGGTGACACCGGTGGCGACACGGGCGGCGACACCGGCGGCGACGGGGGCAACCCCGGCACCGGCGGTGACTCGGGTGACGAGAGCCAGGCTCCCGGCACCTCGGCTCCCGGCGCCTCGGCCCCGGGCACCGGCACGCCGGAGAGCTCCGTGCCGAGCAGCACCGGCACCGGATCGGTCACCACGTCCAGTGGTGACGACAACGGTCCCCTGCCCACGACCGGTGTCGACCTCGAGGGCTTCGTCCTCGGCGGTGCGGTCGTGACCGGGATCGGCGCGCTGGCCCTGTGGGCCGGTGCCCGCCGCGAGTCCCCGGTGGCGTAGTACCCGCGACCACGGCTCCTCCGGGGCCGTGAGTGCGTGAGGGCCCCGGCCGCCACGGCCGGGGCCCTCGTCATGCCAGCGTGCCGGGGAGCCGCTCACCCCCTCGGGCGCAGGGCGGAGGCCAGCAGGAAGGCCGCCACACCACCGCCCGAGACCACCCACAGCGCGGCCCCCAGGGAGAGCGTGTCGGCGATCATCCCCACCAGCGGTGGGAAGGCCAGGAACCCGGCCCGGCCGAGCCAGCCCACGATGGTCACGCCGTCCCCGGTACGGACGCCCGGGACGTTCCCGGCGGCCGCCAGAGTGAGCGGGAACAGGGTGGACACGCCCAGGCCCATCACGCCGAAACCGATCACCGTCGTCACCGGGTGCGCGATCAGCAGCGCGAAGGCCATGCCCCCCGCCGCCAGCAGACCGCAGGCGCGCCCCACCGCGGCCGCGCCGAACCGGTCGGTCACGCGGTCGCCGAGCAGTCGTCCCACGGTCATCATCGCCTGGCAGGCCACGAACGGCATCGCGGCCAGGAACAGCGACGCGTCGAGCTCGGTGGTCATGTACACCGCGCCCCATGAGGCGGCGGAGTCCTCGATCCCGCCGGCGAACATCAGCAGGACCGCGAGCATGAGCAGCAGGACCACTCCGCGCATCGGCATCCGCTGCCGCTGCCCGCCGTGCCCGTCGGTCCCGTCCCCGCGCTCGCTGTTCTCCGGGCCCGGCAGCAGCATGCGGCTCGCCACGAGATTCACACCCACCAGCACGACGGCGACCCCGCCCAGGTGCCACAGGATCGGTACACCGGAACCGGCCATCGCCGCGCCCAGGAGGCCGCCGACGACCGCGGCCAGGCTCCACACGGCGTGGAAGGTGTTGATGATGGTGCGCCCGTAGCGCCGCTGCACGCGCAGGCCGTGCGAGTTCTGTGCGGAGTCGGTCCAGGCGTCGGCGCTGCCCAGGACGAACAGGGCGGCCGCCAGCATCCACCAGTTCTGCGCCAGCGCGATGAACGGAAGCGCTCCTAGGGACAGCAGGCTCGTTCCCACCGCCGTGCGGCCGCTGCCGAACCAGTGGATCAGCGGGCCCGCCAGCATCCCGGTCAGAATGGCACCAGTGGGCATCGCCGCGATCGCCAGGCCCAGTTCGGTGTTGGACAGGCCCAGGTCCGACTTGATGACCGGCAGCCACGGCACGGCGTTGGTGTAGGTGAACCCGTTCACGAAGAAGAGCGTGGAGACGGCGCCCCTGGCCCTGCGCGCCTCGGGGGGCGGGGCGGAGGTCATGTCGGTCGTACTGCTCAAAGCGGCTCCAGGGGCGTCGTCGGTGCGCGCAGATGCTATCCACTCCGCCTGGAGGAGGACACCGGAATGCGCCGCCGGTGGCGGTGGGGGTTGCCATCGTGCCCGTGGCCGATGTACATAGAGGGCCTGCCACAGTCGCCCACCACCGCCCTCGCCCCGGCCCTTCCGATCCCTCGCCCGCCACCACGATCCACGGACGCCTCCGGCCAAGCCCTCGTCATCCGCCCCGGCCCTCCCTCCTCGACAGGCCCGACATGGTCCGCGCCCCGACGGTCCGCTCCCGCGCACGGCGCGCTCCGCCCCTGTCCGCCGACGCCCGACCCCGGGGGACGTGCCAGCCACGGCTCCCGGACGGAACCGGAAGATCACACATGATCAACATGAGCGCGCTGCGAGACACCCCGACCCTCTCCGGGAGGAACGTCCGCCTGGTGCCCCTGGCCCCGGAGCACACGGAGGCCTACTTCGCCGCCAGCCTCGACGAGGAGGTCCGCAGACTGACCGGCACCCATCGGCACCTGACCTACGCGCAGGCCAGGGAGTGGTGCGAGAGCAGGTCGGGGCGCACGGACCGGATGGACATGGCCATCACCTCGCCCGGAGACCACCGCTACCTGGGCGAATTGTCGGTGTACTCGGTGGCGCCGGAGAACGAGAGCGCGGGGTACCGCATCGCCCTGTCGGCGATCGAGTTCACCGGCCAGGGCCTGGGGAGGGAGGCCACCGAACTCGTCCTGGACTACGCCTTCGACAAGATCGGGCTGCACCGGGTGTGGCTGTACGTCTACGCCTTCAACATGCGTGCCATCGCCGTCTACCGCTCGTGCGGTTTCGCGGTCGAGGGCCGGATGCGCGACGCCCTGCTCTGGGAGGGTCGCAGGCACGACGCCCTCCTCATGGCGGCGCTCCGGAACGGCGCGCGGGCGACCTGAACGCGCCCTTTTTGCCGACGGTCGGGGTTGGAACGGCCGTGCCGCGGGGTATGCCGGTACCACTTTTCCAACGGCTCAACACGAGACGCCGAGAGGAGCGGCGCCAGGCTTTCCGAGGAGGTCCGGCGCCGGGAAGACTATGAATCCGGTACCCGTGTCGCTGCCCTTCACCGACCGCTCCGAGGCGGGCCGCCGCCTCGCCGAGCGCGTGCGCGCCTACGCCGTCAACGACCCCATCGTGCTGGCACTGCCCCGCGGCGGTGTTCCGGTCGGCGCCGAACTCGCCCGGCGGCTGGACGTCGACTTCGACGTGCTCGTGGTCCGCAAGATCGGCCTGCCCGGTCGGCCCGAGACCGGGGTCGGCGCGATCTCCGAGGACGGACACGTCTTCTTCGACGACCAGGCGCTCGCCAGGCTGCGGGTCCCGCGGCAGGCACTGCACGACACCGTGGAGGCCGAACGCGCCGAACTCGACCGGCGCCGCCGTGTGTACCGGGGAGAGCGGCCGGCGCCGCGCATCGCCGGGCGTGACTGCGTGGTGGTGGACGACGGCGTCGCCACCGGCGGTACGGCGCGGGCCGCACTGCGCATGGTCCGCCAGGCCGGTCCGTCCCAGGTGGTCCTGGCCGTACCCGTCGCCTCGCCGGAGGCGGTGGAGTCGCTGCGCGACGAGGCCGACGCCCTGGTCGTGCTCAGCGTGCCCGAGAACTTCCACGCGGTGGGTGAGTGGTACCGGGACTTCGGCCAGCTCTCCGACGGTCACGTCACCGCGATCCTCGCCGAACGCGGCCGTGTGCGGCCGGAGGAGAACACGGCCCGCGCGGTGCGGATCAGGGCCGGGCAGGTCTACCTCGACGGAGACCTGACCATGCCGAGCGCACTGCGCGGCGCCATCGTGATGGCCTTCGGGGAGGGACGGACCGACCCACGCTGGCGCGCCGCCGCCTCGGTCTTCCAGCGCGCCGGCTACGCGACACTGCTTCTGGACCTGTGGACCGACGCCTCGGCCGGCGCCGACGGCGACGACGCCCGGACGATGGGGGAGCGCCTCAACGCGGCGGTCACCTGGCTGCGCCGGGCCACCGACGCGGCCACCGAGCCGCTGGGCGTGTTCGGCGCCGGAGCGGCCGCGCCCGCGGCCCTGGTCACCGCCGCGGAGCGGCCGCAGGACCTGGGCGCGGTCGTGGTGTACGGAGGCCGGATCGACCTCGCCGAACCGAGCCTGTCGCAGGTGCGCGCACCGTCCCTCATCCTGTTGGAGAGCAGTGACTCCTTCGTGCGCGAGCTCAGCGAATGGGCGCGCGGCCGCATGAGCGCACAGACCGACCTGCGCGTGGTCTCCGGGGCCGAACAGCTGCTCCAGGGCGCACAGGAGTGGCGGCACACGGCGGTGGAGGCACTCGACTGGTTCGACCGGCACCTGGCGCCCCGCACGGACTGAGGAAGGGCATGTGAAAACCCGCGGCGCCCTCGACGTGGAACGTCGGGGCGCCGCGGGTCATGACGGGGGCCGGGGCCACCGGGGGAGATCAGCCGTGCCGGACTCGGGAGCCTCGCTGGGTCAGGCGGCGTTGGCGCGGCGCATACGGCGACGACGCTCCGAAGCGCGCTCGTCCTCGTTCAGACCGCCCCACGTGCCGTATTTCTCCGGACGCGAGATCGCGTAGTCCAGGCAGTCGGTGCGGACCGGGCAGGCAGCACAGATCTCCTTGGCCTTGCGCTCACGAATCTCCCGCTCCGGCTGGCGTTCGCCGTCCGGGCCGAAGAAGAGCACAAGGTCCTCGCCCCGGCACGCGGCGGCATCCTGCCACCCCCAGCTCGGGCGGGGGCGCAGCGCGGCCTGCCGACGTACCTGAGACATGCTTGAACCACCTCTACTGAAATCACTAGTAAGCTGTCGGAAAAAGCTTCAGTCACCAAAAGTTGGTCATGCGGCGTGAGTCACTCCGCACGACGCAAACGCCGCGCGGTGGTGGCGATGTTCCCCGGTGTGGCTGAGACCACGAGAAGCACGAGACCCCGCGGTGGCGCTGACCGCTTGTATCGGAGTGCTCTCACACGAACGGCGGCGGAGGCGGTGACGGCCTCCGTCCGAGCCGGTACGTAATCATGCCATCCCTACTCCCGCTCATGCACGGGGGGTAGGGAAATTACTCGCCCAACCGTTACCGAAACCTGATGTCGCTGACTGGTCTTCGGTCGTTTGCCCGAGTTTGTCGCAAATCCCAAGATCTGGTGCCTTGTGAAGGACACAGCACATCGTATGGTGCGAAGACCCTCCTGCCTAGGGGGTTCTCCTGATGTCCGGGTCACATTGCGGTCTACGCAGAGTTCCGAGATTGGGTGTGACCGTATGTCCTCACCCTGTGCAGTGACAGCCCTGAGTGACGGCGGACCCCCGCGCCCTCCGACGCACCCCGACGCGCCCTTCCGACACGCCCCGCCCCCGAGTGCGCCCTCCCCGTGCCCCACGGCTGCCGACCCGCGTGTGGGCAGGGACGCCACCGCCCCCTAGGGGAACGACCAGGGTCGCCGGGCCCAACAGGTCATGGTGCACGGGCGTCACAGACGGTAGAACACGAGTGCGGCCCGTGCGCGGCCGCACCCCCGCACCGGAACAAGGAGTCGGATCACCGTGGCCCTCCTGCGGCTCGTCCTCAACGTCATCTGGCTGATCGTGGCCGGATTCTGGCTGGCGGTCGGCTATGTCGTCGCCGGAATCATCTGCTGCATCCTCATCGTCACCATTCCTTTCGGTATCGCCTCCTTCCGCATGGCGAGCTACGCGCTCTGGCCCTTCGGCCGCGACATGGTCCGCAAGCCGGGCGCCGGCAGCGGCAGCACGGTCCTCAACGTCATCTGGCTGATCGTCGCCGGATGGTGGCTGACGCTCGGCCACATCACCACCGCCATCGGCCTGGCGGTCACGATCATCGGCATTCCCATGGCCTGGGCGTCCCTGAAGATGATCCCCGTGGCGCTGGCGCCCTTCGGCAACGAGATCGTGCGCACCGGACACACGCGCGAGCCCTGGCAGTTCTAGCGTCCATCCCTCCGCGACAACGGCAGAACCAGGTGTAGCGTTCGGGGATCTCCCTACCCGGTGGTCGCCACATCCGTCGCGACCCGAAGGTCTCCCACGCCACCCCAGAGAATGGAGTCCATGTGCAAGCCCAGCGGCCGGGAGTGTGGGCGCTCCTGAACAAGTGGATCGCCGCTCGCAGAGCCCGGGCCGAGCGCCTCGCGGCGCGGGCCGAGGAACTGGCGGAGGACTACGCGCGCCCCGAGGCGGAACCCGCTCAGGCCGCCTCCCAGGAACGTGACGACGTGGGCGCAGGCGACCTGCTGCGCAGCATCAGCGACGTGGCCTGGCGGATGCTCATCATCGGTGTGGTGGCGGGCCTGCTGGTCTACGCCCTGACCTACCTCTCGGTGGTCACCCTGCCGGTGATCATCGCGGTCTTCCTCACCGCACTGCTGATGCCGCTGGCCAACTGGCTGCGCCGACCCAACCCGGTGGCCCGGCGCGGGTTCGGCCGAGGGCCGTCGACGGCGATCACCGTCCTCGTCGGACTGCTGGTCTTCAGCGGGGTCATCACGATGATCGTGGGACCGGCCGTCAGCGGATTCGGGCCCCTGGTCGACAGCGTCACCGACGCTGTCGTCGAACTGCAGAACCTGGACGTGCCCTTCGGGCTCGACCCCGCCCTCATCACCGACGCGATCAACAGCGCGTGGGCCCAGGCCCAGAGCCTGATCACGGAGAACACCGACCAGCTCCTCGGCGGCGCGTGGACCGCGACGACCGCCGTGTTCCGGGTGCTGCTCGGCATCGTCCTCATCATCGCCCTCACCGTGTACTTCGTGCACTCGGGCGACAAGCTCATGGACTGGATCGCCACGCTGCTGCCGCCCCGGTCCCGCCCGGGCCTGATCCACGCGGGCAACGTCTCCTACGGGGTCATGGGCCGCTACGTGCGCGGCGTGGCCATGGTCGGCCTCTTCGACGCCGTGGGCATCGGCATCGCCCTGGTGATCCTCATCGACACCAACCTGGCGATCCCCCTGATCGTGCTCACCTTCGTCGGCGCCTTCCTGCCCATCATCGGTGCGTTCCTCACCGGTCTCCTCGCCGCGCTGGTCGCTTTCGTGACCGAGGGGTGGGGCGTGGCCGTGATCGTGGTGGCCGTGGTGGTGGTCGTCCAGCAGTTGGAGAGCAACGTCTTCGCGCCGCGCATCTACGGCCAGGCCCTCGAACTGCCCTCGGCGGTGGTCCTGATCGCCCTGACCATCGGTGGCATCGTCGGCGGCATCCCCGGCCTGTTCCTGGCCACCCCCATCGCGGCTGTGCTCGCCGCACTGCTGCGCAACCGCCCGCCCGCGCACCACGCGGAGCCCGCCCGCGGCCAGGGGGAGCCGGAGGAGACGGCCCCGCCGCCGCCAGCCGCGCGCCGTGCCGAGGGGGAGAACGCGGCCGAGGAGGACTGAGGCCCTCCGCCCTTCCGGGAATGACCGGCGCCCGCCTTCCGTTGCTCCGGGAGGCGGGCGCCGCGTTCTCCGGCGCGAATACGCTTGGCCGGACCGCGCCCCGTGCCGTTAGGCTGGGTCGGTCGGCCGCCCGACACCCCTCCCGCTCCCACCGGACCTCCTACTCGTCCGCGTGCGGGCGCCGTCGCCGCGACCACACCCGCACTCCACCTCTAGGAAGCCCCTGTCATGCTGATCGCCACCGACCTCGAACTGCGCGTGGGACCTCGGCTCCTGCTGGAGCCGACCTCCTTCCGGGTCGCCGCCGGTGACCGGATCGGTCTGGTCGGCCGCAACGGCGCGGGCAAGACCACGATGACCAAGGTGCTGGCCGGCGAGGGCATACCCACCGACGGCACCGTCACCTCCTCGGGGACCATCGGCTACCTCCCCCAGGACCCGCGGACCGGCGACCTCGACATCATCGCCAAGGACCGGGTGCTCTCGGCGCGCGGCATCGACGAGGCCCTGAACGGCCTGCGCGAGGCCGAGAAGAAGATGGCCAGCGACCACGAGAAGACCCGCAACAAGGGTGTGCGTGCCTACGCGCGCTGGGAGGAGCGGCTGCACGTGCTGGGCGGCTACGCCGCCGAGTCCGAGGCCGCGGCCATCGCCTCCAGCCTGGGCCTGCCCGACAACGTGCTCTCCCAGCCGCTGAGCACCCTCTCCGGTGGCCAGCGCCGCCGGATCGAGCTGGCGCGCATCCTGTTCAGCGGTGCCGACACACTGCTGCTGGACGAGCCGACCAACCACCTGGACGCCGACTCCATCGTCTGGCTGCGCGACTTCCTCAAGTCGCACCAGGGCGGGCTCATCGTGATCAGCCACGACGTGGAACTGGTCGAGCACGTGGTGAACAAGGTGTTCTACCTCGATGCCAACCGCAGCGCCATCGACATCTACAACATGGGCTGGAAGCAGTACCTGACCCAGCGCGAGGCCGACGAGCGGCGGCGGCGCCGCGAGCTCGCCAACGCAGAGAAGCAGGCCGACACCCTGCGCAAGCAGGCGGACCGGTTCCGGGCCAAGGCCTCCAAGGCGCGGGCCGCCCAGCAGATGCTCAACCGAGCCGACAAGCTGCTGGACGGCGTGCAGGGCGTGCGCAAGTCCGACAAGGTGGCCAAGCTGCGCTTCCCCGACCCGGCGCCGAGCGGGCGCACCCCGCTGATGGCGGAGGGCCTGTCGAAGTCCTACGGCTCCCTGGAGATCTTCGCGGGGGTGGACCTGGCCATCGACCGGGGCAGCCGCGTGGTCATCCTCGGGCTCAACGGCGCGGGCAAGACCACGCTGCTGCGCCTGCTCGGTGAGGTCGAGAAACCGGACACAGGGCGTGTCGTGCCCGGTCACGGGCTCAAGCTCGGCTACTACGCCCAGGAGCACGAGACCCTGGACGTGTCCCGCACGGTCCTGGAGAACATGATGAGCGCGGCGCCGGACCTGCCCGAGGTCGAGGCGCGGCGCACGCTCGGCTCGTTCCTGTTCACCGGCGACGACGTCGAGAAGCCGGCCGGGGTGCTCTCCGGCGGCGAGAAGACCCGGCTGGCCCTGGCCACCCTGGTCGTCTCCAGCGCGAACGTGCTGCTCCTGGACGAGCCCACCAACAACCTGGACCCGGCCAGCCGCGAGGAGATCCTGGCGGCGCTGCGCAACTACAAGGGCGCCATCGTGCTGGTGACACACGACGAGGGCGCGGTCGCCGCGCTTCAGCCAGAGCGGGTCATCATGCTGCCCGACGGTGTCGAGGACGTGTGGAACGCCGAGTTCGAGGACCTCATCGCGCTGGCCTGACCCGGCGACTCCGCAGGGGGAGTGGACGCCCGGCCCGCCGGGAGGTTCACTCCCCTTCATTGTGGTCGGGGTTTGTGCCCTGCCGAAACCGGTCTCTGGAAGCCGAACCGCGTGCCGCGCCCGTCGGGTGTGGCGGACCGCGGAGAGGATGCCGGATCATGTGACTGTTCCGGACAACAGTGACCGAAGGCGAGGAGGGCCCAGTGGGCAACGGAGTGAAGAAGGGCATCCGGGTGTCGGGCGAGGACCGGGCCGAGCTCGCGGCCCAGCTCAAGCGGCGCTACGACGCGGGGGAGAGCATCCGCGTGCTGGCCGACGCCACCGGCCGGTCCTACGGCTTCGTCCACCGGCTGCTCAGTGAGGCGGGCGCGGAGCTGCGCGGACGCGGCGGCGCCACCCGCCGGGCCTAGTTGCGGCCGGAGGCCGTCCGTTGAGGGTGGCTCGCTCTGCGCGGAGCGCCCCCGAGCGGTGGTGGGCGACGGGTGGGCGTAGCTGCGGCCGGAGGCCGTCCGTTGAGGGTGGCGGCCCGCCCCCGCGTAGCGCTTGGGGCCGTGGCGGATGGGCCATCGGAGTTACCGGCGAGTAATCTCTGGAGTGACACCGAACACGACGGAGGAAGACATGGCACAGGCGTCGAACGCGTCCGGTACGCCGCCCACCGAGGACGAACTCACCCGCGCCGGGCTCCGGCTCGCGGTGGAGGGGCAGGTCGCGCGGATCACCATCAGCCGCCCCGAGCGGCGCAACGCGATGACCGGGCGGACCTGGACCACGCTGGCCCACATCGGCCAGACCCTGCCCGCTGATGTCCGAATCGTGGTGATCACCGGTGAGGGTGACATCTTCTCCGCCGGGATCGACCTCAACATGTTCACGCCCGAGGGCGTGGACGGCGAGCGCTCGATCGTCGCCGGCCTCGCCGACGGTTCGGCGGACGAGGCCGACCTGGAGGGCTACATCGCCGAACTCCAGGAGGGGTTTTTGTGGCTGCGCCGTCCCGACCTGGTGACGATCGCCGCCGTGCGCGGGCACGCCATCGGCGCCGGCTTCCAGCTCGCGCTCTCCTGTGACCTGCGGATCCTGGCCGACGACGCCAAGTTCTGCATGAAGGAGCCCGCGCTCGGCCTGGTCCCCGACCTCACCGGGACCAAGCCCCTGGTGGACATCGTCGGCGTCCACCGCGCCGTCGAGATCTGCCTGACCGCCCGCCGGGTGGGCGCGGAGGAGGCCCGCGACCTCGGACTGGCCGAGCTCGTGGTTCCCGCCGACGAGCTGCCCGGCGCGGTGGACGACGCGGTCGCCGCCGTGCTCGCCACCGACCGCGACGCGGCCACGGCCACCAAGGCGCTGCTCTGGCAGGCACCGGACAACACGCTCGAGGAGCAGATCGCCGCCGAACGCCGCGCCCAGATCGGCAGGCTCACCGCACTGGCCGCCGGCATGGCCGCAGAGCAGGGCTGACCGGCGCGGCGACACGCGAGGGGCGGGGTGGGGGAGACCCGTATCACCGGTGAAAAACACCCATCCCGTCCCCGATCCGGAGCGATCTCTAGTACGCTTCACCAAGCGGTCGATGAATGCCGCGCGCATCCGAGCGCGCCGGGCCGCACAAGACGCGGAGAACGTGTCGACCCCGTCGACGCCACTCTTGAACCCAAGGAGTGCACAAGCCCCACTTACGTAGGGGCCGCATCCGCGTGTGATCAGGCGCGTTTGTGTGATTTCTTCGCTGGGTCCTCCGTGGCCGTGTGGAGCCTTCCTCGAAACGCCGCCAAACGATGAGGAAGGTACACGTCACTTGACGGACACTGCCGTAATGCCTGCTTTCGACAGCCTCGGGCTTCCCCAGGACATCGTCGACGAGCTGGCGAAGAACGGTGTGACCACCCCGTTCCCGATCCAGGCAGCCACGATCCCGGACGCCATCGAGGGCCGCGACGTCCTCGGCTGCGGCCGTACCGGATCCGGCAAGACCCTGGCCTTCGGTTTGCCGGTCCTGATGCGCTGCTCCGAGCGCCGCGCCTCGGCGAACCGTCCCCGGGCCCTGATCCTGGTGCCCACCCGCGAGCTCGCGCACCAGGTGCGCGACGCCCTGCGCCAGTACTCCCGCGTCCTCGGCGTCCGCGTCGGCGACGTCGTCGGAGGAAGCTCCTACACCCGCCAGATCAACGAACTGCGCCGCGGTGTCGACGTCCTCGTCGCCACCCCGGGCCGTCTCACCGACCTGATCGAGCAGGGCGCCTGCGACCTGGGCGACGTGGAGATCTCGGTGCTGGACGAGGCCGACCAGATGTGCGACATGGGCTTCATGCCGCAGGTCAGCGAGCTCCTCGACCAGGTGACGCCCGGCGGTCAGACCCTGCTGTTCTCGGCCACCCTCGACGGCGACGTCGACAAGCTGGTGCGCCGGTACATGAACGACCCGCAGACCCACTCCGTGGACCCGCCGGTCTCGCAGGTCACCGCCATGGAGCACCACCTGCTCAAGGTGCTGCCCCGCGACAAGAACAAGATCGTGACCCTCATCGCCGCGCGCGAGGGCCGCACGATCCTGTTCGTGCGCAGCAAGTACCGGGCCGACACGATCAGCGAGCAGCTGATCCAGGCCGGCGTGCCCTGCGCCTCGCTGCACGGCGGCAAGACGCAGAGCGTGCGTACGCGCACCCTCGCCAAGTTCAAGGAAGGCAAGATCCAGGCCCTGGTCGCCACCGACGTCGCCGCTCGCGGCATCCACGTCGACGGCATCGACATGGTGGTCAACATCGACCTGCCGACCGGGCACAAGGACTACCTGCACCGCGGCGGCCGTACCGCACGCGCCGGTCTGGCGGGCACGGTCGTCTCCCTGGTGGCGCCCAACCAGCGCCGCATGGCCCGCCGTCTGCTCAGCGACGCCGGGGTCGACGCCAAGCAGCACCTGGTCAACCCGGGTGACGAGCTCCTCTCCGAGGTGACCGGAGCCAAGGAGCCGTCCTGGGAGCCGTGGATCGAGCCTCCGGAGCCGGTGCGCGAGCGCCGCGGCCGCGGCGGACCCCGCCGGGGCGGGTACCGCGGTGGCGGCGGTGGCGGCTACCGCGGCGGCGGTGGCGGTGGCGGGTACCGCGGTGGCTACCGCGGCGACCGTCCCCGTAACGACCGCGGTGAGGGCGGCTATCGCGGTGAGCGCGGCGAAGGCGGCGGCGAGGGCGGTTTCCGCGGTGAGGGCGGCTACCGCGGTGAGCGTCGCGGCGGCGGTGGCGGCGGCTACCGCGGCGGAGGCGGCTACCGCGGCGGTGACAACCGCGGTGGCGGCGGTTACCGCGGTGGCAACCGGAGCGGCGGCAGCCGCTTCGACTCGGCGCCGCAGCGCTGACCCACCCCGGGCGGCCCAGGCCGCCCACTGAACAACACACTCGGGCCCGGCGATTCCTCGCCGGGCCCGAGTGCTGTTACCGGGGTTGCCCACTACTCTCGGACAGTCCCTTCGGCGACGGCGGAGACCTCGCTCAGGTTCCGGCCCCGTGTCTCCCGGGCGACCGCCACGGCGACCAGGGTCAGCACGGCCATCCCAGCCATGTAGAGCGCGACCGGCGTCGCCGTGCCGAACGTGGCCAGCAGCGCGGTCGCGATCAGCGGGGCCAGGCCGCCCGCCACGATGGACGCCAGCTGGTAGCCCACGGAAGCGCCGGAGTAGCGCACCCGCGTGCTGAACAGTTCGGAGAAGAAGGCCGCCTGCGGGCCGTACATGGCACCGTGCAGGATCAGGCCGACGGTGGCCGCGAGCGCCACCGACCAGAAGGCGCCGATGTCGATGAGGGGGAAGAAGGCGAAGCCCCACACGGCGATGCCCGCCGCGCCCAGCGCGGTCACCGGACGCCGGCCGATCCTGTCCGAGAGCGCGCCCCAGGCGGGGATGGTCACCAGGTGCACGGCCGAGGCGACCAGGACGGCGTTGAGGACCTGCCCGCTGGGCAGTCCCGCCTGTTGGGTGGCGTAGACCAGGATGAACGCCGTGACGATGTAGTAGGAGACGTTCTCGGCCATGCGCACGCCCATGGCGACCAGGGTCTCGCGCCAGTGGTCCCTCAGTACGCCGACGATGGGCGCCCGCTCGGGCCGCGCGGCCTGTTCGGCCCGCTCGCGGGCCTGCCGGAAGACCGGTGACTCGGTGACGGCGAGGCGGATCCAGAGTCCCACCAGCACCAGGACGCCCGAGAGCAGGAACGGGATCCGCCAACCCCAGTCGAGGAAGGCGTCGTCGGTCATCACGACCGCCAGCACGGCGAGGACGGCGGTGGCCAGCAGGTTGCCGCCGGGCGCTCCCGCCTGCGGCCAGGAGGCCCAGAACCCGCGGTTGCCCGGCTTGCCGTGCTCCGAGACCAGCAGGACGGCACCGCCCCACTCGCCGCCCAGCGCGAAGCCCTGGACGACGCGCAGGAGCGTCAGCAACAGCGGCGCGGCCACGCCCACCGCGGCGTAGGTGGGCAGCAGGCCGATCGCGAAGGTCGCGCCGCCCATCATCAGCAGGCTGATCACCAGGAGCCGTTTGCGGCCGACACGGTCCCCGAAGTGGCCGAAGACCAGCCCTCCGAGCGGCCGGGCGACGAACCCCACGGAGTAGGTGGTGAACGCCAGCATCGTGCCGACCAACGGGTCGGACTCCGGGAAGAAGACGTGGTTGAACACGAGCGCCGCGGCGGCGCCGTACAGGAAGAAGTCGTACCACTCGATCGTCGTGCCGATCAGGCTGGCGGTCACCACGCGCACGAACGGCGTCCGCGGCTGTTCGGGGGCGGGGGCAGGGGAGGTGTTCGGTTCCATGTGCCGAACGTTAGGCAGATCACATTCGGCTGGCCATAGTGGAGACCCCCACACGGCGACCCGCCGACATGTGTGCGGTTCGGATGACCTGTGGAGCACGTTCCGCGGGCTCCGTTCACGGCCCAGCCCGCACGAAACGTCCTTTACCTCCCTTTACCGGCTCTTCGCGTGTCCGGGCGGCGCTCTTCCCGAGAGGGCGTGGACAGTGACGAGACGGCCCCTCATCAGCGCAGGGGTGACCTCGTCGCCTTGAAGGGGAACGCGTGAACGTCCTCAACGACGCCATCGTCGCCGTGAACGACTTCTTCTGGAGCTACTTCCTCATCCCGCTCCTGATCATCCTGGCCGTCTACTTCACCATCCGGTCGGGCGTGGTGCAGATTCGCCTGCTGCCGGAGATGTTCCGCGTCATCCGCGGAGCCCCGGGTGTGGCCCCCGACGGCAAGCGGGAGATCTCCTCGTTCCAGGCCTTCGCGATCTCGGCCGCCTCCCGCGTGGGCACCGGCAACATCGTGGGCGTGGCCACCGCGATCGTCCTCGGCGGCCCCGGGGCGATCTTCTGGATGTGGCTCATGGCGACGGTCCTGGGGTCGGCGGCGTTCGTCGAGTCCACCCTGGCCCAGCTGTACAAGGTGCGCACCACGACGGGCTTCCGGGGCGGCCCCGCCTACTACATGCTCCACGGGCTGGGACAGCGGTGGATGGGCGCCCTGTTCGCCGTCGTCATCACCGTGACGTTCTCCCTGGTGTTCAACTCGGTCCAGGCCAACAGCATCTCCGGGGCGGTGGGCACGTCCGCGGACGCGCTCGGCCTCGGCGGAGGACTCGCGCTGGCGGCGGCGGTCGGAGTCGTCCTGACCGCGATGGTGGCGCTGGTGATCTTCGGCGGTGTCCGGCGCATCGCCCACGTCGCCCAGACACTCGTCCCACTGATGGCCATCGCCTACATCCTGCTCGGGCTGGCCGTGGTGGTCCTCAACATCGGCGAGGTGCCCCGGGTCATCGGCGACATCTTCGCCTCGGCCTTCGGGGTCCGCGAGTTCGTCTCCGGCGGCGTGGGCGTCGCCATCGTGCAGGGCATGCGCCGCGGGATGTTCTCCAACGAGGCCGGGCTGGGCTCCGCGCCCAACGCGGGTGCCACCGCCTCGGTCTCGCATCCGGCCAAGCAGGGGCTGGTCCAGTGCCTGGGCGTGTACTTCGACACCCTTCTGGTGTGCTCGGTGACGGCGTTCATCGTCCTGGTCGGCGAGCCCGAGTACGAGACGGGCGGCGGCGTCCAGGTCACCCAGAACGCGTTGCAGGGCAGCCTGGGTGACTGGTCGATCCACGCGCTGACCGTCATCCTCTTCCTGCTCGCCTTCACGTCGGTCCTGGGGAACTACTACTACGGCGAGTCCAACATGATGTTCCTCGCCGCCGACGCCCGGTACATGACCTACTTCCGCTGGGCCGTCCTGCTGGCGGTGTTCATCGGCAGCATCGCGCCGCTCACGGTCGTCTGGAGCCTGGCGGACGTGGCGATGGGCGTGATGGCCACGATCAACCTGGTGGCGATCGCGCCGCTGTCCGCGGTGGCCTTCCGCCTGCTGGCCGACTACAGCCGCCAGTACCGCAACGGGCTCGACCCCCAGTTCACCCTGTCCAAGATGCCCGACCTGCGCAACGTCGAGTGCTGGGGGGCGCCCACTGGGGCGCTGCCCGAGGACGTGGACCGCAGCGAGGGGAGTGCCCCGGCCGACCCGGCGGAGTCCTCCCGGCACGCACGGGGACCCGAGGACCGCGCCGAGGGCGACGGCTCCGGCGACGGCGGTGCCGGGGAGCGCTGAGCACGGCACGGCCGCCCCACCGGTGCCGCCTTCGCGGTGCTGGTGGGCGTGGTGCTCGTACGGGCTACCCCGGCTGACGCGGACCGCGCTCGTCCACAGGAGTCGGCCGTACGGCCCCGGCCGAAAACGGTTTCGGCTACCATGCGTGGAGATCCCACCCCACACCTCGGAGTACCCACGTGCCTGAACGGACTACGCCAGGTGCCGACCCGACGACGCAGGCGTCACTCGGCGACTCCCTCGCCGAGGGCTGGAACCGCGACGAGGACCTGCCGCCCTCGGACTGGGGGCGCCGCCGCACTTCGCGCAGGACCGGCACGGTCTGGCTGTTCGCCCTGTTCATCACGGCCATGGCCCTGGCCCACGCCTGGCTGTCCGACTCCCTCACCAGCGAGGCCTTCCTGGCCTGGGCGACGATCTTCACCGCGATCAGCTTCCAGGCCCTGCCCTTCCTGGTGTTCGGCGTCGCGCTCTCGGCAGCGCTGACCGCGTTCGTGCCCGCGTCGGTCTACGAGCGCTTCTTCCCCGACAGGGCGAACCGGGCCGTCCCCGTGGCCGGACTGTCCGGAGCGGTGCTGCCCGGCTGCGAGTGCGCCTCGGTGCCCATCGCCGGCAGCCTGATGAGACGGGGGGTCGCGCCCGGCGCGGCGCTCACCTTCCTGCTGGCGGCGCCCGCCATCAACCCGGTCGTCATGATCGCCACCGCGGTGGCCTTCGCCGGCCAGCCCGAGATGGTGTTCGGGCGGTTCGGCGCCTCGCTGCTGGCCTCGGTGGCCATCGGTTGGATCTGGGTCCGCTTCGGTCGTGCCGACTGGTTGCGCCTGCCCTCGAGCGAGCACGCGCCGGGCACGTCCACGTGGGTCGTCTTCCGCGACTCGATGGTGCACGACATGATGCACGCGGGCGGCTACCTGGTGGTCGGCGGACTCGCCGCCGCCAGCCTCAACGTGATGGTGCCGCGCGAGTGGCTGGTGACCGTGGCCGGGATGCCGATCGTCTCCGTGCTCGTCCTGGCCCTGCTCGCCATCCTGCTGTCCATCTGCTCCGAGGCCGACGCCTTCGTGGCGGTCAGCCTCACCGACTTCTCTCCCACGGCCAAGCTCGCGTTCATGGTGATCGGTCCCATGGTGGACCTCAAGCTCATCGCGATGCAGGCGGGCATGTTCGGCTGGCGCTTCGCCCTGCGCTTCGCTCCGCTGTGCGTGGTCGTCGGCCTGCTCAGTACGTTCCTGTTCGGAAGGATTCTGTTGTGAACCGCATCGGTCAGGGTCTGACCCTCGTCCTGCTCGGTGCAGCGGCGCTGACCAGCACGATCCCCACGGACCTGTACCTGAACTGGGTCAAGCCGGGCTTCGGGCCCTTCCTCGTCGGCGCGGGCGTGGTCATGGTCGTGCTCGGGGCGCTCGTCGTCACCGCCGAACTGCGCGGTGAGGGCGAGGCGGAGCGGGACGAGGCGGAGCCCGAAGCCGCGCGTACGGCCGCGGTGGCCGGGCCGGAGGCGGACGACGCCGCCGCCGTGGCCGAGCGGTACGGACACGGCGGCGGCCACGGGCACGACCACTCGCGCGCTCCCGGCATCGCGTGGATGCTGTTGCTTCCGGTCCTGGCGGTCTTCGTCGTCGCGCCGCCCGCGCTGGGCGCCTACACGGTGCAGACCAGTGCCGATTCGGCGGCGCCGCCCCGGGACACCGCTCGTGCCGGGCGCTTCGACGACGGCCTGGAGGAGGCCGGGCCGGGTGAGGTCGTGGCGATGGACATCCAGGCGTTCATCATGCGCGCCTGGATCGACGAGGACCGGCACCTGGCCGGCCGCGAGGTCGAGCTGACCGGCTTCGCCGTGCCCGATCCCGATGGCGAGGGCTGGTACCTGGCCCGCCTGCAGATGGCGTGTTGCGCCGCCGACGCCGTGGTCAACAAGGTGTTCATCGACGACGGGGACATCCCCGAGGCGGACAGCTGGTGGACGGTCCAGGGCACCTGGGTCGAACCCGAGGGCGCACTGGAGGACGTCTCCGAGCACGAGGTGGAGGTCACCGAGCGCGTGGCCGTCGACAATCCCCCGGACCCCTACGAGTAGACGTCCGCCGGGAGCCCGTACGGCGGCCCGCCACGATCCCCGTGCGCCGGGCCGGTGGGAGCGGGCTCCCTATCGCCACACCGTGCGCCGTCCGTTGCTTATCGTTCTCTCTGGGTGACAATGGGCGGGTGTCGGAGCGGATAGGTGGACTCAGGCGGGCTGGGAGAGGATTGCGCCCCCGGTCGATCCGCGCGCGTGTGACGGTCGGCGCGGTCGCCGCCGTGGCGGTCGCCCTGGGCGTCGGGGTGGTGCTCACCATCATCTTCGTGCAGCGCACCCTGGCCATGGAGTTGCGCGACGACGCCGCTCAGGCGGCCCGGCTGGTGGCCGACGAGATCGTGGACGAGCGCTACCCGGGCGCGATCCCCACCGACGGCCTGGTCCTGCGTCTGCAGATCGTCGAGCGCGGGACCGGGGAGGTCCTGGCCGCGAGCGACGCCCTGCGGGGGCGGCCCGCGATGGCCGAGGACGACGAGGACGACCCCGACTTCCGGGTGGAGACGACGGCCTGCGGGAGAGCGATCGGTGCCGCACCGGGAGAGTGCGTCCTGGTCGTCGGCTACGAGATCGACGACACCGCCTACGGCGACGTCCTGGTCCTGGCCGGGACCCGCCCGCCGGCCGTGCTCGACAGCCTCCTCCCGGAGGTGGCGTTCGTGGCCCTGGGCCTGGCCCTGCTCGCGTCCACGGCGGCCATCATCTGGTTCGGTGTCGGCCGCGCCCTGCGGCCGGTGCGGGAGATCACCGAGGAGATCCACCGGATCACCAGGTCCGGGCTGCACGGCCGGCTCTCCGTCCCCTGCACCCAGGACGAGATCTCCGAACTCGCCAGGACGGCCAACGCGGGCCTGGACCGTCTGGAGGAGGCCGTCACCCGCCAGCGCCGGTTCGTCTCCGACGCCTCACACGAGCTGCGCAACCCCATCACCGGGATGCACACCAAACTGGAGGTCGAACTCTCCGATCCTGAGCCCGACCCGCGTTCGCGCGAACTGCTCCTGACCAGCCTGCTCGCCGACACCGAGCGCCTGGAGCACATCGTCGCCGACCTGCTCGAACTCGCCCGGCTGGACACCTCGACGCGCCAGGAGTACGAGCGCGTGGACCTGTCCTCCCTGGTCTCGAACGAGTTCGGGGGCCGCCGGCGCGCACGTCACGAGTTGCGGGTGCACACCTCGGGTCCGGTGTGGGTGCGCGGCAACCGGCTCCAACTGGTCCGCATCCTGACCAACCTGATCGCCAACGCCGAACGGCACGCGTTCTCGCGCGTGGACGTGGTCGTCGAACGCGAGGGCGACGCGGTGGTGGTGGAGGTCCACGACGACGGGTCCGGCATCCCCGAGAAGGACCGCGAACGCGTCTTCGCGCGCTTCGCGCGCCTGAGCGAGTCCAAGGAGCGCGATCCGGGCGGTAGCGGCCTGGGACTGCCCATCTCCCGGGAGATCGCGAGGTCCCACGGCGGTACGCTCGTGGCCGGGCACAGTGACCTGCTGGGAGGCGCGATGTTCACACTGAGGATCCCCGACTCCCCGCGGAAGGCGAAGTGAGGCGGGGCACGGGCCCGCTGGCGCTGACCACGGGGGAGAGTCCGCCCCGGCGACCCAACTACTTCCTCTTCGGCTTCGTGGGCGCACTGGGTGTTCTCAGCGCGTGGATCCTGGTCCAGGCGGTGATCGAGGCGCGCGCGGTCCTCGTGTACATCCTGGTCGCCCTGTTCCTCGCAGTGGGTCTCAACCCGGCCGTGGAGGGCCTGCGCCGGCGACTGCACCTGCCGCGGTGGGCCGCGATCCTCACCATGTGCCTGGCGCTCGTGCTCTTCGCCGCGGTGTTCGTGTGGGCGATCGTCCCACCGCTGACCACACAGATCACGGGATTCCTCACGCACCTGCCCCAGACCGTCGGGCAGCTCCAGGACACCCCGTTCTTCGCGGATCTGGAGGAACGCTACGACATCCTGGACCGGGTCCAGGCCGCCCTGGCCGACGCCGACTTCGGGTCACAGGTGTTCGGGGGCCTGGTCGGCGTGGGCCGGGTGGTGTTCAACTCGCTGTTCGCCACCTTCACCGTCCTGATCCTGACCCTGTTCTTCATGGCGTCCCTGAACGGCATCCTCGGCCTCATCTACCGGCTCGTCCCGCGTTCCAACCGCGACGGGGTCCGCGAGATCGGTGACGAGATCGTCCAGCGCATCGGAGCGTTCATCGCCGGCCAGCTCATCGTGGCCGCGATCAGCGGGACGGTGGCCTTCCTCTTCATCTGGGCGATCGGATCCGCCTACGCGCTCACACTCGCCCTGCTGGTGGGGGTGACCGCGCTCATCCCGCTGGTGGGGACCACGATCGGGGCGCTGGCCGCGTCCCTGGTGGTGGCGGTCAGCGATCCGTGGCTCGGCTTGGCGAGCCTGGTGTTCTTCCTCACCTGGCAGCAGGTCGAGAGCTACGTCGTCTCGCCGCGCGTGATGCGCCAGGCGGTGGACGTCAGCCCGACCGCCAACATCACCGCCGCCCTGGTCGGCGGCACGCTGATGGGCCTGGTCGGTGCGCTGCTGGCCATCCCCACCGCGGCGGCCCTGACGATCGTGCTCACCAAGGTCGTCTTCCCGCGCCTGGACCGTCGCTGAGCCGCGGGTGGACGAGCTCGCGGGGGAGGGGAGGACGCCAGGGGCACGCGCCGGACGGGTGGCCCGGTTCGGCGTGGCCGTGGTGTGGGCCGCGGCCCTGCTGGCCGCCTGGCGCTACGGCCCTGACGCGGCCACGGTCCGGGCCTGGGTCGGCGAGGCGGGCGCTGCGGGGGCGGCGGTCTACCTGGGCGCCTACGCCCTGGCCGTGTTCGCGCTGGTGCCGCGGCCGCTGCTCAACGCGGCGGGCGGGCTGTTGTTCGGTCTCTGGCCGGGCCTGCCGCTGGCCCTGGCGGGCGGGGTGGCCGCCGCGCTGGTCCAGTTCTGGGTGGCGCGGTACGCGGCGGGCGAGTTGATCGCCCGACGGCTGTCCCCGGGCGTCCTGGACTGGCTGGACGGCCTGACCGGCCGTCGGGCCCTGGTGGCGGTGGTGCAGCTGCGCCTGCTGCCGGTGATCCCCTACCAGGCGGTCAACTACGGCTTCGGCCTGACACGGGCGGGCGCCCTGCCCTTCGCACTCGGCACACTCCTGGGCGGGATCCCGGCGACGGTGGCGCTGGTGCTGGTCGGGGCGGGCGGGGCGGACGTCGGAGTGCCGGTGGCGGTCGGCGGAACCGTGCTCGCGGTGGCGATCGGTGCGCTGTGGTGGCTGCGCTCGCGCGGCGCGGCGCGGGAGCGGCGGGCGGGCGCCTGAGGCCCGCCCGCAGGGGCCGTGGCGCCCGCCACCTACGCCCCTACCCCTCACCGGTTCCGTCGAAGAGCTCCATGTCCTCGGGGGCGGGCCGGTCCAGTTCGAAGGGCACGATCTCGCCGCCGTCGCTGTCGGTGGCCATCGGTTCCTGCAGGATCTCCAGCTCCTCGTCCGCGTGGTGCCGCATCACCTGGACACCGGCGTAGCCGCTGTGGTCGTTCTCGGTCGCCTGGAAGGGCACCAGGCCCGGACCGGTCCACTCGCGCGAGTGCAGGGTGTCGATGAGCGACTGGCGGGTGAGGTCGGGGCCGGTCTCCATGAGGACCTGCGCGAACAGGACCGCCTGCGCCATGCCGTACACCGTGGTGTCGGTGAAGGGGGTGCCCTCGTTGTACTCCTGGTGGATCTCGTGGAAGAACGCGGTCCAGGGGTCGTCGGGCTGGGCGACCGGGGGCAGGAACGACGTGATGATGAGCCCGTCCAGGAAGGCCTCGGCCGGGATGTCCTCGGCCGGGGTGCCCTCGGAGAACTGTTCGATGAGGCCGGTGGCGATCTGGACGTCGCCTCCGAAGCTGGGCGCGACCCACTGGGGCTCGTAGCCGACGGCGGCGGCCTCCATGACCGCCTGGGCGAGGAAGGCGGGGATGCAGTAGCAGACGGCGACGTCGGCGCCGCTGGCCTTCATCGCGGAGATCTGGCCGCCCAGTTCGGGCACGCCGGGGTCGTAGGACTCCCAGGCCACGATCTCGTCGGTGAGGTACTGCTCGATGCCCGCGTGTGAGGAGGGGCCCACGTCGTCGTTCTGGTAGAGCAGGGCGACCTCCTCGCCGGAGAAGTTCTCGGCGAGGAAGTGGCCCTGGATCTTGGCCTCCTTGGTGTAGTCGACCTGGAACCCGTAGCTGTAGGGGTACTCCTCGGGCTGGTCCCAGGCCAGCGCTCCGGAGGAGACGAACAGGTCGGGCACACCCGCCTCGTTGAGGTCGGCGATGACCGCCTCGTGGGTGGGGGTGCCGAGTCCGCCGAGCATCGCGAAGATCTCGTGGTCCTCCATCAGGACCCGGGCGGCCTCGGCCGTGCGCGCGGGGTCGAACCCGTCGTCCTGTACCTGGTAGTCGATCCGGCGTCCGTGGATGCCGCCGTTGTCGTTGATGTAGTCGAAGACCGCCCGGGCTCCCGTGGACACGTGCCGGAAGCCCGGAGCCGCGGACCCGGTGAGCGGCTGGTGGGTTCCGATGACCACGGTGTCGTCGGTGACGCCCATGGTCTCGTCCGTCGGGGCGCCGGTCGCCTCGTCGTCGGGTGCGCCGCCGGAGCAGGAGGAGACGAGGAGTGCGACGGTGAGCGCGGAGGCGAATGCCTTCAGTGATCGCATTGATGGTGTCCTGAGCCTGTAGTGCTGTGTCCGCCTGGGCGGGGAGCGGACCCCCGGGGGGATGACGAGAGGTGAACCCGGTCATGGGGGAGCACACCTACTGGTCGGTAGCTTACCAGTGAGTAGCATACGTGTGCCGTGGGCCACTGTCCGCGCGGGGGGCGGTTCCCTGGTGCGGTGCGGAGCCCGGGGCGGCATCGGCCCAGGTGAGCGGGCACGTCGGCGTGGCTCGCCGAGGGGGTGCGCCGGTGGGACACGTGACGCGTCGACCGGACGCGTAGCGGGCCGCCGGGACACGTGGCGGGCCCCGGGCGAGCGGTGTCGGCGGCGGGTGGCGGAGCCGGTGGTCAGCCCAGCGAACCGACCGGTTCGGTGGTGTCGCGGGGGCCGCGGTCCAGGATCCGGCGGGCCACCCGGGCGATCTGGTCGGCGTACTGGTGCACGGCGCCGTCGCGGCGCCAGACCAGGAGGTGGCGCAGTTGGATCGGGGCGCCGGCCAGCGGACGGATCACCACGTTGGCCCCGGTCTCGAAGTCCGACTGGCAGGGCGCGATCGCCCGGCCGTCGGAGATGAGGTCGCGGATCTCCGAGCGCTCGTAGAGCCGGAAGGGTACGTCGGGGGTGAAGCCCGCGCGCTGGCAGGCGAGGTAGAAGCAGTCGGGCCAGCCCGCGCCGTCGGGGGGCGTCAGCGCCCAGGGGCTGTCGGCGAGGTCGGCGAGCCGGACGACGGGGGAGCCCGCCGCCGGGTGGTCGGCCCACAGGGCCACGTGGAGCGGCTCCACGGCCAGCATCGCCCAGGCCAGCGGGCCGTCCGTGGAGGGATCGCGGTCCGCGTAGTCGATCGTGGTCCCCGCGTCCAGCCGCCCGGCCCGGACCAGGTCGGTGACCAGTTTGGGGGAGTACTCCGTGCGGACCTGGATCGGTACGTGGGGGACCACCTCCGACATCCGCGCCGACAGCTCCAGCGCCAGTGCCCCCACGCCGCCGATGCGCAGTGTGGTGGGAGAGGCGCCGCGCGCGGTGATGTCGTTCACCAGGTCGTCCATGGACAGAAGGACGGAGCGGGCTCTGACCAGGACGAACTCCCCGAGCTCCGTCGGTTTGACGCCTGAGCGCCCCCGGTGGAACAGAGGGCCGCCGACCTCGCGCTCGATCCGCTGCAGCTGCGTGGTCAGCGCGGGCTGGGACGTGGAGAGCGCGGCGGCCGCCTTGGTCACGCTGCCGGTGTCGGCCAGGAGGCAGAGGGTGCGCAGATGGCGGAGTTCGAGGTCCATGCGAGGGAATCTAGGACGCGGAGGGGTCCCGTGTACAGGCGTACGCCCTGGGCGGGTCTCCCGGGGCGCCTCGTTCAGCGAAGCCCGTCGCCGCGGTTCCCGGTGTCGAGGGCTCGGTCGTTCCGCCGTCTCGCTTGGTGAGATAAGGTGCCGTTCGTCACCATATAGTTGGACGACCTACTAAATGTGGTCGTGGTGGGTCCGCGCGCACGCTGGGGAGAGGTTCATGGCGGTCGAACGCACACTGCACACTCCGGAGGCCGAGCAGCTGCTCGAGCTGACCCGGGAGATCGTGGACAAGGAGCTCCTGCCGCGTGCGGCGGGCGACGAGGAGAACGCCGTCTTCCCGCGCGAGGTCTTCGCCACCCTCGGGGCCGCGGGCCTGCTCGGCCTGCCCTACCCCTCCGACCACGGCGGCGGCGACCAGCCCTACGAGGTCTACCTCCAGGTCGTGGAGGAGCTGGCCCGCGGCTGGCTCGCGGTCGGGCTGGGCGTGAGCGTGCACACCCTGTCCTGCTATCCGATGGCCGCCTTCGGCACCGACGAGCAGCGGGCCGACCACCTGCCCGACATGCTCGGCGGCGACCGGCTCGGCGCCTACTGCCTCTCGGAGGCCGCCTCCGGGTCCGACGCCGCCGCACTGACCACCCGGGCCGAGGACACCGGGCACGGCTTCCGGGTCAACGGCGCCAAGGCGTGGATCACCCATGGGGGCCGCGCCGACTACTACACGCTCTTCGCCCGTACCGGGGAACCCGGATCCGGGGCCCGGGGGATCAGCTGCTTCCACGTGCCGGCCGACACCCCCGGGCTCGGTGCGGCCGCCCCGGAGCACAAGATGGGGATGAACTCCTCACCCACCGCCGGCGTGCTCTTCGACGGCGTCGAACTCGACGAGGGGGCGCTCATCGGACCGCGGGACCAGGGATTCGGCATCGCGCTGTCCGCTCTGGACTCCGGCCGTCTGGGCATCGCGGCCTGTGCCGTCGGCCTGGCCCAGGCCGCGTTGGAGGCGGCCGTGGCCTACTCGCGCGAACGCCACCAGTTCGGCCGGGCCATCGGCGACTTCCAGGGCGTGGGCTTCATGCTGGCCGACATGGCCACCCAGGTCGCCGCCTCCCGGGAGCTGTACCTGTCGGCCGCCCGCCTGCGCGACGCCGGGCGCCCCTTCGGTGAGCGCGCCGCGATGGCCAAGCTCATGGCCACCGACACCGCCATGCGCGTCACCACCGACGCCGTCCAGGTGTTCGGCGGCTACGGCTACACGCGCGACTTCCCGGTGGAGCGGTACATGCGCGAGGCCAAGGTGCTGCAGATCGTGGAGGGCACCAACCAGGTGCAGCGGATGGTGATCAGCCGCCACCTGGCCCGGTCCTGACGTCCCGGGTGGCGAGCAGGTCGGCGGTGTCCTGGGGGGTGCGCACGACCACGTCCACCGGTCGGTCGGTCAGCACCGCCAGGGCCGACCGGTAGGCCGTGCCCCGTTCCAGGTCCGACAGCCACGCGGCGTCGGGGCCCCCGCCGCCCTCCCAGGACAGCAGCCGCGCCCGGGTGTGCGGCGGGGAGACGGCCACCCGGCGCAGACCGCCCGACAGCCCCAGGCCGGTGGCCTTGAGCAGGGCCTCCTTGCGCGCCCAGTAGCCGAAGAACGCGGTCGCCCGCTCCTCGGCGGGCAGGAGCAGCCAGTCCCGGCGTTCGACCTCGGCCAGCGTGAAGTCGGCCAGCCCCTCGACGTCGCGCGCCTCCGAGACGCCCTCGACGTCGATCCCGACCGGTGCCCCCTCGCTCACCGCCAGGGCCACCCAGTCACCGGAGTGGCTCACCGAGATCTCCAGGCCCTGGGCGGGTCCCGAGGGGTGCGGCTTGCCGTGGGGCTCGTCGTCGCCGCCGCGCGCCCCGGTGCGCTCCTTGTCCTCGCAGGAGCGGCAGCGCAGGTCGAAGGTGACCTTCTCCGGAGGGCAGCCGGCGAGGTCGGCCAGCGCCAGCCGGGCCAGGGAGCGGCCCAGCAGGTGCCGGTCGCGGTCGGCCTGTCGGCGGAAGCGGGCGTTGCGGGTCCGCTCGCCTGCGTCGAGCAGGCGCAGGAGGCGGGGATCGGCGTCGGAGATGCGGGCCCACCAGACGGTGGGTGCCAGGGGTGTGGGGTCGACCGTCATGCACCCATTCTCACCGCATCTTCCCGGTGATCGGTGGTGTGAGGCCAAGCTAAACCGGGAATTTGGTTATTGGCAGGTCAGCCCATCCCTCGGGAGGCCCGTATGTCAGTCGTCATGCTCTTCGGAGCCGGTGCCCTCATCGGACTGGTCGCCCTCACACTCGTCGTGATCGTCACCCTCCTGATGGAGAAGCCCCCGACGCCCCCCGCCGCCCGCGAGGCCGCGGACCGTGAGGACCGGCCCGTACCCTGAAGAGGCGCGGGAGGACCCGTGCGCACGTTTCGAGCACGGGTGAAAGCGAGTCACGTCCATGGCCGAGGAGAACCGTCCGGCGTTCGCCGCCGAACGCCGGGAGCGCATTCTCGAACTGGTCCGCGCCAATGGCACCATGTCCCTGCGTGATATCGCGGTCAAGGTCCGGGCCTCGGAGGTGACCGTCCGCCGCGACGTGCGCGCGCTGGAGGCCGAGGGACTGGTCGACCGCCGCCGCGGCGGCGCCGCGCTGCCGGGCCGGATCGGTCACGAGCAGAGCTACGCGGGCAAGAGCGAGCAGTGCGCGGCCGAGAAGGCCGCCATCGCCGCCTCCGCCGCCCGTCTGGTCCGCCCGGGTGACGCCGTCACGATCGGCCCCGGCACCACCGCCGAGGCCTTCGCCCGCGAACTCGCCTCCCACACCGACCTGACCGTGGTCACCAATTCCCTGCGCGTGGCCGACGCCCTGCTGAACGCCGCCGGCGTGGAGGTCGTGATGACCGGCGGGACGCTGCACGGCCCCATCAGGGCCCTGGTGGGGGGTGCGGCCGAGCAGTTCCTCGACGGGCTGCGGGTCAACCGGGCCTTCCTGACCGGCAACGGGGTCAGCGCGGACCGCGGACTGAGCACGCCCAACCCGGCGGTGGCCAGTGTCGACCGCGCCCTGGCGGCCTGCGCCGAGGAGGTCATCGTGCTGGCCGACCACACCAAGATCGGCGCGGACACCATGGTTCCCACGGTCGCCCCGGAGATGATCGCCCACCTGGTCACCGACAACCGTGCCGACCCCGAGGTCCTGATGACCCTGGAGGAGACCGGAGCCCTCGTGCACGTCGCCGTCGTCATGGACGCGCGGGGGCAGTGACGTGGGGCGGCCGGGGGTACGGCCGGTTCCGGACGCGTACGGTGAGGCCTTCCCCTCGTGCCGCGTACGGGGACCGCGTACCCTACCGTTCACGCCCCTTGCGCGATTGGCGCGTCATGGGCTGTTTGCGACGTAGTGTCCTTTTCGTTGTCCACACCCAGGAGCCGCCGCGCATGACCTCCCAGCCGACGCCCCCGGAGCAGTCACCGTCCGCGCCGGTCCACGTGACCCCGTCGCCCGTCGCCCTGCCCTCCCCCTGGTCGCGGTCGCGGCTGACGGTCGTGGTGCCCACCTATGACGAGGCGGCCAACCTGCCGCGCCTGGTCGCCCAGCTGATGGCGCTGGACCTGCCGGAACTGCGGGTCGTCGTGGTCGACGACAACTCGCCTGACGGCACCGGTGAGGTCGCGGACAAGCTCGCCGTCGAGCACCGGGGCCGGATCAGCGTGGTCCACCGCACGGCCAAGGACGGTCTCGGGCGCGCCTACGTGGCGGGGATGACACACGCCCTGGACGAGGGCGCCGACTTCGTGGTCCAGATGGACGCCGACCTCAGCCACCCGGTGGGCTATGTCCCCCAACTGCTGGGGACCCTGCACTCGACCGACGCCGACGTGGTGATCGGCAGCCGCTACGTGCCCGGCGGCAGCCTGTCCGAGCGCTGGGGCCTGCGTCGCCGCCTGCTCAGCGGATGGGCCAACACCTACGTCAAGACACTCCTGGCCATGCCCGTGCGCGACGTCACCGCCGGGTTCAAGATCTGGCGGTCCTCGGCGCTGCGCGTGCTGGACCTGCCCGGCATCGAGAGCACCGGCTACGCGTTCCAGGTCGAGATGCACTACCGCGCCTACCGCCGCGGCCAGAAGATGATGGAGATCCCCATCCACTTCGAGGACCGGGTCGAGGGCGAGAGCAAGCTCGACGCCGCCGTGGCCCTGGAGGCCGCCCTGCGCCCGCTGCGCCTGCGCCGCGCCGAGCACCGGCGGCCCTGACCCGGGGGCGGTGACACCGCCGGGAAGCTGACATGTCTTCCGCGACCTGCGATCATCGGAGCATCGGGGTAAGGAGGGGGACACTGTGAGCGAAGGACCCTACGACGTCGACGCGGACATGGGGGACGACCCCCAGGAGAGCGAGATCGCCGAGAGCGAGCGCTCCATCGACGCCGACTTCAACATCCTCGGCTACGACTTCGAGGACGATGACAGCCGCGGCACACTGGGCATCAACGCCGAGGTGCGCGCGGAACGCACGGATGTCGTTCCCCACCAGCGCTGGGGCGCCGAGCGCAGTGCCGAGGAGGAAGCGGTCAGCGTCGTGCCCGAGGCGGAGGTCGAGTCCGGTGCCGAGGAGCGGCCCGAGGACCAGTAGAACCGGTGCCCGCGCCGAGGGGCTCGGGAGGACGCGCCGCCCGCGACGGGCAGCGTCCGCCACACCCGCCCTAACGGCCGTCCCCGCCGGGGGTGTCCTGTTCGGTGCCCGCGCTCGAGCCGGGACAGGACTGCCACGGCGGCTCCGTCGTACCGCAGAACCGGGACGGCGCGGTGGGCGGCTGCGGCGCGACCGCCCCTTCCGCCTCGTGCCCGGCCGCCGGGCGCGCCCGCATCCCCCGTTCCGCGCGCAGCGCCGACCGCCGCGGCAGCGCCAGGGCGCACAACGCGGCCAGGGCGCACATCCCCGCCAGGATCAGCATCGCCGAACCGAAGCCCTGTGCGATCGCCGACGCGCTCGCCGAGCCGTCGCCCCCCTCGCCACCGCTCCCGATGCCCGCCGCCACCGGGACGGCGGCCACTCCGATGAGCTGCGCGCCGCGCGCGAAGGTGTTGTTGACCCCCGAGGCCAGGCCCGCGTGCCGTTCGGGTGCCGAGGCCAGGACGGTCGCGGTCAGGGGCGCGACCGCCGACGCCAGCCCGAGCGCCACCAGCAGCACGCCCGGCAGGACACCGGTCAGGTAGGGGGCGTCCGGCTCCAACCGCGCCAGCAGTAGGAAGCCGCCCGCCAGCAGCAACGGTCCGACCAGAAGCTGGGGACGGGGCCCGATCCGCGCGGCCAGCTTGCCCGAGCGCGCCGACAGCAGCAGCATCAGGACCGTGATCGGCAGTGACGCCGCGCCCGCCGCGATGGGCGAGTACCCGCCCACCTCCTGCAGGAAGATCACGAGGAGGAAGAGCATCGGCCCCAGTGCCCCGTAGACCAGCACCGTGGCCGCGTTGGTCACGCTGAAGGGGACCGAGGAGAAGATGCCCAACGGCAGCATCGGGTGTCGGCCGCGTGCCTCGGCCAGGACGAAGGCCGCCAGGGCGAGCACGCCGACCGCGGCCGCGGTCAGCACCGCCGGAGTGGCACCCGCCGCGCCCCACTGGATCAGCGCGTAGGTGATCCCGCCCAGAGCCAGCACTCCCAGCAGGGCGCCCGTGTAGTCCAACCCGTGGTCGGCACCGGAGTCCCGCGACTCGGGCACCTTGAACCAGGAGATCAGCAGCACGGCCGCCGCCGTCGGGACGTTGATGAGGAAGATCAGCCGCCAGTCGCCGATCTGCACGAGCCAACCGCCCAGGAACGGCCCCACCGCCCCGGCGACACCGGTCAGCCCCGACCAGGCACCGATCGCCCGGGCCCGGTCCTTCTCCCGGAACCCCGCCTGCAGGATCGCCAGGCTCCCCGGGGTCATCATCGCACCGCCCACCCCCTGGACGACGCGCCCCGCCACCAGCCACTCCAGGGTGGGCGCGAAGGTGCACAGCACCGACGCCAGCGCGAACGCCACCACCCCGGCCATGAACAGCCGCACCCGCCCGAACCGGTCCGAGAGCGATCCGCTGAGCAGGATCAGCGCGGACAGCGTGATCATGTACCCGTTGACGATCCACTGCAGTCCGGACAGGCCCGTGTCGAGGTCGGATCCGATGGCGGGCAGCGCCACCGTCACGACCGTGGAGTCCAGGAACGCCATGCCCGATCCCAGGACCGTCGCCGTCAGCATCCACCGGGCGGTGGGCGTCCCCCACGCCACCGTGCCGGCCGTGACCGGAGTCGTCGTACCCACAGCGGACCTCCCTCGCGCCTACGGTCACACAGTACGGCGCGGGCCCCTCCGAGCGGAGGGGCCCGCGCCGCGTCACCGTGGAACGACGGTCACTCGCTGGCGAGCGCGCCCGTGATGGACGTCCCGGCGGCCCGCCGGCCCGGCAGGACCGAGGCGAGCAGCCCGGCCAGGACGGCGATCACGATGAACACCCCGATCTGGGCGCCGGGGACGGACAGCATCGCGTCCGGCAGTGTGGCCTCCACGGCGGCCCAGCCGAAGACCACGCCCAGCCCGATACCCACGCCGGCGCCGATCAGGCACAGCAGCACGGCCTCCAGGCTCAGCATGCGGCGCAGCTGGCCGCGGGCCAGGCCCAGGGCCCGCAGGAGGGCGGACTCGCGGGTGCGCTCCAGCACCGACAGCGCCATGGTGTTGGAGATGCCGAAGACCGCGATGAGGATCGCCAGCCCCAGCATCGCCGCGATCGTGTAGAACGCGATGTCCATCATCTCGGAGAGCTGCCCGCGCATCTCGGCCATCGACGCGACCTGCAGGGTCGGGTGGTCGTCGACCGCGGCGTAGACGGCCTCTCGCAGTTCGGCGGGGTCGGCGTCGTCAGTACCGCGGACCATGACGGCGTCGTTCCCCGTCACTTCCGGGAAGGCCTCGGTGAAGTCCTGTTCGTCCAGGAGCACCCCCATCGTCATCATGGGGTCCAGAAGTGCGACGACCTCCAGGGACACCTCCGTGCCGTCCTCCAGGGGCAGGGCGAAGGTGTCACCGATACCGGCGCCGTCGGCATCCCCCTCGGGGAGGGCGATCTTTCCGGGGCCGAGGTCGGTGAGGTCGCCCTCGGTGGACTCGAAGCCCAGGTCCTCCACGTCGGCACCGGGGTAGGCGCTGATGTTGAGGAAGCGTCCGTCGTCCGTCTCGACGAAGGCGTTGCGCCGGCCGCTGACCACGGCCACGGTCGGTTCGGCCTCCAGGTCCTCGAACACGGAGTCGGGGACCGTGTTCAGACCGGCCGCGGGAACGGACCCCTCGCCGGACTCCGGAGCGGTGTCCTCGGTGCCTTCCGTACCCTCGGTGTCCTCCGCGCCTCCGGCACCCTCGGTGCCCTCTGCTTCCGGCGGGGCGTCGACGTCCTCGGCGGTCCCCTCATCGGACCCGGTGTCCGCGTCCGGAGCGGACGCGCCCTCCATCGCGAACTGCGGGGTGATCTGGTAGTCGATGGGGAAGTTCTCGTCCAGCTGGCGGGTCATCGTCGACTCCACGCTCGCGCTGACCACGGAGTAGCCCGTGATCAGGGTGGCGCCCACGGTCAGCGCGATCATCGCGGTGGCCGCCCGGCGAGGGCTGCGCGTGGAGTTGTCCACGGCGAGCATGCTGGCCACGCCCACCCTGCGCATCGGGATGCCGACGAGCCGCACGCAGCCGCGGACGATCAGCGGTCCCAGGACGACCACGCCCACGAACGCGACCAGGGCGGCGCCGGTCACGACGATCGGGCCCGTCTGGTCGGGACCGGTGAGCCGGGTCAGTGCCACCATCGCCGCGGCGATCGCGAAGGCCAGCAGCCCGAACACGACCCGGACCCACCCCGTGCCCTTCTCCAGGCCCGCGGCCGTGGCGCTGGTGCGCAGCGCCGCCAGCGGGGCGACCCCGGTGGCGCGCATGGCCGGGACCAGGGCGGAGCACACCGTCACGACGGTGCCCACGACCAGACCGGTCAGGACCGCCAGGGGGGTGAGCACGACCGGGACGCCGGCGTCCATGCCCATGAGCGGGCCGCCGAACGCCGCGCCGGCCATACCGATGCCCACACCGGCGAGGACGCCCAGGGCGGAGGCGACCAGGCCCACGACCACGGACTCGGCCAGGACCGACCGGAAGACCTGGGCGCGGGTGGCGCCCACGCAGCGCAGCAGGGCCAGTTCGCGCTGGCGCTGGGCGATGAGGATGGCGAAGGTGTTGTAGATGACGATCCCGGCGACGAACATCGCGATGAACGCGAACAGCAGCAGGGCGGTGCGCAGCATCTCGGTGTCGGCCCCGGCCCCCTCGGCCATCGCCAGGCCGAACTCCTCACCGGTGCTGACCTCGGTGTCCGAACCCAGGACCCCGGCCACGGCCTCGGTCACCTGCTCGTCGGTGTAGCCCTCGGCGGCCAGTACGTCGATTTCGGCGTACCCGGTGGCGCCGGTCATCTCCTCCAGGGTGCCCGGGTCCAGGACCAGGGCGCCGCCGTAGGTGAAGGCCGGGTCGACACCGAAGTTGACCAGGCCCGAGACGGTGAACTCGCGCTCCTCCATGTCGGCGTCGAGCACGGTCACGGTGTCGCCGACCCCGAAACCCGTCTGGTCGGCGGTGGAGGTGGCCAGGGCGATCTCGGTTCCGTCGGTGGGCAGACGGCCCTCATCGGCGGAGAAGCGGGTGACCTCCTCCAGGGCCAGGGCGGCGGGCGGCATGTAGCCGGACGCGCGTCCCTCGTCGTCCAGGAGCACGGCCTGTCCCTGGACCATCCCGTCGGCTCCGGCGACCTCCGGTAGGGCCCGGACGTGGTCCAGCTGATCTTCGGTGAGCCGCGGCGGCTCGCCCGGCTCCTCGGCGGGGTCGCCCGTCCCCTCCGGGGCCGAGGGTACCGCGATCGTGTCGACCGAGGTCGCGGAGCCCATGACGGACTCCTCGTAGTTGGCGTTGAGGGTGTCGGCGAAGACCATGGTGCCCGAGACGAACATGACACCGAGCAGGATGGCCAGGACCGTGGTGACGTAGCGGGACCTGTGCAGCCTCAGTCCCGCGAGTGTGGTGCGCAGCATGCGCTCAGGCCTCCAGCTTCAGCAGGCGCGCGGAGACGAGCTCGGCGGTGGGGTCGGTGACCTCGTCGACCAGGCGGCCGTCGCGCAGGAAGACCACGCGGTCGGCGTAGGAGGCGGCGACGGGGTCGTGGGTGACCATGACGATGGTCTGGTCCAGGTCCCGGGCGGAGTCGCGCAGGAACGACAGCACCTCCGAGCCGGACCGCGAGTCCAGGTTGCCGGTGGGCTCGTCGGCGTAGACCACCTCGGGGGCGTTGAGCAGGGCCCGGGCCACGGCCACGCGCTGCTGCTGGCCGCCCGAGAGCTTGGCCGGAAGGTGGTCCAGGCGGTCGCGCAGGCCGACCACGTCGATGATGTGGTCGAAGCGCTGGCGGTCCACGGCGCGCTTGGCGATCTGCGACGGCAGCAGGATGTTCTGCTCCGCGGTGAGCATCGGCAGCAGGTTGAACGACTGGAAGATGAAGCCGATCCGGTCGCGGCGCAGCTGGGTCAGTTCGCTGTCGCGCAGCCCGGTGATCTGGGTGCGGCCCAGGTGGACGGTGCCGGAGGTGGCGGTGTCCAGTCCGGCCAGGCAGTGCATCAGGGTGGACTTGCCGGAACCGGAGGGGCCCATGATCGCGGTGAACGCTCCGCGGTGGAACTCGACGTCCACCCCGGCCAGGGCGTGCACCTGGCTGGCCCCGGTGTCGTAGGTCTTGGTGAGCCCCCGCGCGACCACCACCGGTGGCGGGGTGACCGTGGGGACGGACGTGGCGATGGGCTCTGTCACGGCTGACAACTCCTGATACGGGGACGAACGAACGTGGGGACCGGGACGGACCGGTGTCCGTCTCGGTATGCCTCCACGCTAGGAGCCGCCGAGCGGCCGGGGCGTCCGCCTGTGGGCCGATTCGCCCCTCGGCCAAAGGCATGGTGCGGAGTGGGTTCGCGACTCCTTCGTCTGGCGGAGGCACCGACTTTCGTCGGGGGTCGCCGACGGGGCCACACCCGTGCCGGGAGACGGGAGTCCCCGCCGGCCTGCGCTGACGCGGACGGGACCGACGATCGGACGGGGGCGGCGCGCCACAGGAGGACGAGCTGGTCCGCGCCGGTGCGGCCATAGAATCCGGCGCATGAGGGAGTGGATGGCGCGTCAGGCGCGGGAGCTCGGCGGGCTGTGGCGCCACAACGCCGAATGGTGGTGGCAGCGCCGACTGCGCTTCGCCGACTGGGTCTATGCCCTGGGTCTGGCGCCGTTCGTCCTCTTCCTCCAGATCATCCCGCAGATGGGACTCGTCCAGGGCATGCTGGCCGCCCTGCCCCAGCGCCACGAGGCGGCCGTCGCGCTCGCCATCATCCTCTTCCTGGGGCTGGTCCCCACGGCGATGTTCTGTGTGACCGTGCTCCTGCGCCGCAGCCGTCCCATGTGGCTGCTCGGCCTGGCGTTCGTCCTGCTCATCGCCTTCGGCAACCTGGTCCCGGCGGCGTTCGCGCTCTACTCCTACGCGGTCCACTTCAACGACCGGCGCCTGCTCGCCGGCTGGTTCGCGCTGATGACGCTGGCGATGGGCATCGGGCTGGACGTCTCCGGGATCACCCTCTTCGTCAACGTCTCGATCCTCCTCGTCGTCCCCATGACCGTCGGCCTGTGGGTGGGCACCCGCCGGCAGCTGGTCGACCGGCTCCAGGAACGCGCCGAGCGCCTCGAACGCGAACAGCACCTGATGGCGGAGCAGGCCATCGGCGCCGAGCGCACCCGCATCGCCCGCGAGATGCACGACGTGGTCGCCCACCGCGTCAGCCTGATGGTGCTGCACGCGGGCGGCCTGGAGGTCTCGGCGCCCGACGAGCGCACCGCCGAGGCGGCCGGCCTCATCCGCACGACGGGGCGGGAGGCCCTGGCCGAGCTGCGCGGCATCCTGGGCGTGCTGCGCGACGACACCGGCGGCGCCGCGCCCACCGCGCCCCAGCCGGTGCTGACCGACCTCGACCGGCTCGTGGAGGAGTGGCGCGGTGCGGGGATGAGCGTGCGGCGCACCGGCGAGGGCCTGGTCCCCGACCTGCCCGCCCAGGTCCAGCGCACGGCCTACCGCGTGGTGCAGGAGGGGCTCACCAACGCGGCCAAGCACGCGCCCGGGGCGGAGGTCGTGGTGGACCTGCGCCTGGAACGCGGCCACCTGGCGGTCGAGGTGGCCAACGGGCCCGCCACCGTCCCGTCCGTGCCGCCACCGGTCAGCGGATTCGGACTCACGGGGCTGCACGAGCGCGTGGCGCTGGCGGGCGGGACCCTGTCCTCGGGGCGCCGCTTCGACGGGGGGTGGCGCCTGCGCGCTATGGTGCCCATCGACCACCACGCCGGAACGGAACGAGGGCCGCGTTGATCCGTACGCTCCTGGTCGACGACGAACTCCTGGTCCGCTCCGGGTTGCGGATGATCCTGGACGCCGCTCCCGACATCGAGGTCGTGGGCGAGGCGGGCGACGGTGCCGAGGCGGTGCGCATGGCGGAGGAGCTCGCCCCCGACGTCGTGCTGCTCGACATCCGTATGCCCGGAACCGACGGCCTCACCGCGGCCGCGCGGCTCACGGCACTGGAACGCGCGCCCCGGGTGGTCCTGCTCACCACCTTCGACCTGGACGAGTACGTGCACGACGCGCTGCGCGCCGGAGCGGTGGGGTTCCTGCTCAAGGACACACCGCCCAGGGACCTCATCTCCGCGGTGCGCAGCGTGCACGAGGGCCACGCGATGCTCTCGCCGAGCGTCACCAAGCGCATGCTCGAACGGTTCGCCGCGCCCGCCGAGGGCGGGTCGGCGGCCGGACGCGAACACGCCCGGGAACGTCTGGCCGTGCTGAGCGAACGCGAGCGCGCGGTACTGGTCGCCGTGGCCCAGGGGCGGTCCAACGCCGAGGCCGGACGGGCCCTGGGGATGCGGGAGGCGACGGTGAAGGCGCACGTCAGCCGTATCCTCGCCAAGCTGGGGATGTCCAACCGGGTCCAGGCGGCGATCCTCGCCCACGACGCGGGGTGGGCCTGAGGGCCTCGGCGGAGCCGGTCACAGCTCCAGGCCGGCGCGCAGGGAGCCCAGGGCCTCGTCCACGGCGTCCCTGGGGTCGGTGCCCGGGCGGTCGGCGCCGTCGGCCAGGGCCCGGACGCACACGCCCACCACGGCTCCCGCCAGGGATCGGACGGCGGCGTCCCGCGGTGAGCGCCCCGTGCGGCGGGCCAGGAGGTCGCGCAGGCACCGGGTGCCCTCCTCGACCAGGGCCCGCGGTGGGCGCGCGGGGCCGAACTGCGGCTGCGGGGCGCGTGACCGGGCCCCCGGCGACCGACCTCGGTTGCGGCTACCGGTCGGTAGCTCGGTACCCTGCAAGGCGATCCCACCCCGAACATCCTGGCTGTTCACCCCAGCCCCAGCAGTAGAGGAGCAACTATGTCGCGCTCGGTCCTGGTCACCGGCGGCAACCGCGGAATCGGACTGGCGATCGCCCGCGAGCTGTCGGAGGGCGGCGACAACGTCGCGGTGACCCACCGCTCCGGCGAGGCGCCCGAGGGCCTGTTCGGGGTGCGCTGCGACATCACCGACTCCGCCCAGGTCGACGCCGCGTTCAAGGAGGTCGAGGAGGCCCAGGGTCCCGTCGAGGTCCTGGTCGCCAACGCCGGCATCACCAAGGACCAGCTGCTGGCCCTGATGAGCGAGGAGGACTTCTCCTCGGTACTGGACACCAACCTCACGGGGTCCTTCCGCGTCGCCAAGCGTGCCGTGCGAGGCATGATGCGCAAGCGCGGCGGGCGCATCATCCTCATCTCCTCGGTGGTCGGCCTCATGGGCTCCGGCGGCCAGGCCAACTACGCGGCCTCCAAGGCGGGCCTGGTCGGCTTCGGCCGGTCCCTCGCCCGTGAGCTGGGTTCGCGCAACATCACGGTCAACGTCGTCGCCCCGGGCTTCATCGAGACCGACATGACCGCGGAGCTGCCCGAGGACCGCAAGGCGGAGATCAAGAAGAACATCCCCCTCGGCCGGATCGGCAGCACCGAGGACATCGCCCGCACCGTCGGCTTCCTCGCGGGCCCGGGCGGCGCCTACATCAGCGGTGCCGTCATCCCCGTCGACGGCGGCATGGGCATGGGCCACTGAGCGCCCGCCGCCCAGCACTCTCCCGCCGCCGGACCCGCCGACCCCTCACACAGACAGGACACCATGGGACTCCTCGAAGGTAAGCGCATCCTCATCACCGGGGTGCTGACCGACTCCTCCATCGCCTTCCACGTGGCCAGGCTCGCCCAGGAGCAGGGCGCCACGGTCGTCCTCACCGGCTACGGCCGGATGAGCCTGGTCGAGCGCATCGCCAAGCGCCTGCCCGAGACGCCCCCGGTCCTGGAGCTGGACGTCACCGACGACGAGCAGCTCGCCAGCCTGGCCTCGCGCGTGGGCGAGCACGTCGACGGGCTCGACGGCATCGTGCACTCCATCGGGTTCACCCCGCAGGAGGCGCTGGGCGGCAACTTCCTCAACACCGAGTGGTCGGACGTGGCCACGGCCATGCACACCTCGACCTTCTCGCTGAAGTCGCTCACCACCTCCCTGACCCCGCTGATGAAGAACGGCGGCTCGGTCGTGGCCCTGGACTTCGACAACAGCGTGTCCTACCCGATCTACGACTGGATGGGTGTGGCCAAGTCCGCGCTGACCTCCACCGCGCGCTACCTGGCCCGGTACGTGGGCGGGGACGGCATCCGCGTCAACCTGGTCTCGGCCGGCCCGCTGAGCACCATGGCCGCGCGCAGCATCCCGGGCTTCGCGGACCTGGCCAAGCACTGGCCCGAGCGCGCGCCGCTGGGCTGGGACGTCAGCGACCCCGAGCCCGCCGCGAAGGCGGTCGTGGCCCTGCTCTCCGACTGGTTCCCGGCCACCACCGGTGAGACCGTGCACGTGGACGGCGGCTTCCACTCCACCGGGGCCTGAAGCCGCCGGGGCCCCGGCCGCCGGCCGGGACGATCGCCAGGGCGGGCACCATGGGTGCCCGCCCGTTCGGGAAGGGAACTCCATGGATCTGGGACTGTCAGGGGCGCGGGTGCTGGTCACCGGTGCCAGCCGGGGGATCGGGCGCGCCATCGCCCAGGTGTTCGCCGAGGAGGGGGCCGACCTGGCGATCTGCGCGCGCACTCCGGCGCCGCTCGCCGAGGCCGCGGGGGAGCTGTCCTCGACGGGCGCGCGCGTGTACGCCGACCCGGTGGACGTGGCGGACCACGACGCCCTCACGAGGTTTCTGGGCGAGGCCGCCGACCACCTCGGGGGACTGGACGTGCTGGTCTCCAACGTCTCCGGCGGCAGCGCGGCGACGCCGGACCAGTGGGAGCGCGGCCTCAACTCCGACCTGCTGCCGTTCGTGCGCCTGGCCGAGGCAGCCCACCCCTACCTGGCCGCCTCCGAGCGCGGCGGCTCGGTGGTCCTGATCTCGACCACCTCGGCCCTGCACACCACCGCTCCGGCCGGACCCCACTCCTACGGCGCGGTCAAGGCCGCGCTCAACCACCACGCCTCCTCCCTCGCCCGGGCGTGGGCGCCGGAGGGGATCCGGGTCAACACCGTCTCGCCCGGCCCCGTCGAGTTCCCGGGCGGCGGCTGGGCCAGGCGCCGGGAGAACGATCCGGCGCTGTACGAGAGCATCCGCGAGCGCATCCCCTACGGCCGCCTCGGCCGCCCCGAGGAGGTCGCCCGCGCGGCGGCCTACCTGGCGAGCCCCGCCGCGAGCTACGTCACGGGCAACAACCTGGTGGTCGACGGCGCCTTCCTCGACCGGATCTGACGATTCCGGTCCGCGCGCACCTTTGCTTTCGGCACGTGAGTGGGATCAGGATGAGGGAAAGCCCGGACACGCGGCCCTGGAGGTCTCTTCGATGGCTAGGCGAAAGGAAGGGGAAGAAATGACCGCCGTACTGGAAAAGTCGTCTGACGTGCGTCCGTCCCCGTTCAATCTGCGCGAACTGGCCGACCACCTCGACGTCCCGCAGGGATTCAAGGTGGAGGTCATCGAAGGGGCCATCGTGATGTCACCCACCCCGTCGAAGAAGCATGGGGCTGCTCTTCGCCGACTTTATGATCAGGTGGCCGGTCAACTGCCCGAGGGCCGGGTCGCCGAGCAGATGTACTCGATCGAGGCGCTTGAGGGCGAGGACTTCGCCTCGCCGGACCTGCTCATCGTTCCCGTCGCGGTCGAGGAGGAGGACGGGTGGCTGGTGGACCCCGACGACGTCGACTGCGTGGTCGAAGTGGTCTCTCCCAGCAACCACACCAACGACACCAAGGTCAAGCCCTCCCTGTACGCGCGCTGGCGGATTCCTGTCTACCTCCTCATCGATCCGCGCAACGGGACCACGAGGGTGTACTGGGACCCCCAGGGCGGCGAGTACCGGGCGCACCACGACACCGAGTTCGGGGACGAGGTCGTCCTGCCCGAACCGCTCAAGGACGTCCGGATCGACACCTCCGTCTTTCCCAGGTACGCGGCCTGACGCCCCGGGCCGTCATCGTGGCCCGGGGCGGAGGTGTCGCGTGAGCCGGACGGCCGTCACCGCCGTGCCGACCGGCCCGCCGCCCGCGATCAGCCCTCGCGCAGGATGCGGGCCAGGCGGGTCGTGCGCTGGACGGCGGCGTTGTCGCGCACACCTGTGGCCAGCGCGCCGTCGGTGACGTCCACCAGCGACACGTGGCGTACGGCGCGGGTGAGCACCGTGTACACCTGCGGCCGCGAGACCGGTACCTCCGGCGGGAACACGCCCACGACCGCGGGCCAGCGGCCCCCGTGCGCGGCGGCCACGGTGATCGCCCACCCCGGGCGCAGCGCCGAGGGGTCGGCGACCTCCACCCGGCGGCCGTCGGACAGTTCGACCACGGCCCGTTCGCCCACCTCGCGCAGGTAGCCGGTGTCCCCGGGGCCGTATCCCGGCCCGTCTGCCGCCAGCAGCACACGGTCGCCCACGTCCAGGCCGCCGTGCGCGCCCGGGCCCGGGTTCAACCGCTCCTTGCACGCCGCGTTGAGCGCCCGCGCGCCCGCCGGGCCGTCTTCGCGCGAGGCGATGACCTGTGTGCGCTCGGGGTCCACGCCGATCGCGCGCGGGATCGAGTCGGTGAGCAGCTGCACCACCCGGTGCGCCGCCTCCTCCGCCGAGGCGGCGGGCACTCGCACGACCTCGCGGTCGGGGGCGGCCACGTCCGGCACGTCGCCGTCGGCCACGCCCAGGGCCAGCTCCGCGATCGGGCCCGGCTCGCCCGGGGCCGCGACCTCGCCCGCATGGGCGGCACGCGAGGCGGCCACGTCCAACGCGACCTGGCCCGGCGTGGCGGACGGCGCCTGGCGGGGGTCGGCCAGGAGCACCAGGTGCGTCTCGTCGCCGCACGACGACACCAGCTCGGCGGTCCGCGCCGCGCCCACCGACATCGACTCCTGCAGCACCACCAGCCCGGCCGTGACCGGAGCCTGGGAGAGCAGTTCGGGCAGGGACAGCGCGCGGACCGGCGGTTCCTCGGCGACGGCGGCCAGGTCGGCGTTGAGTGCCGCCGCGGCCTGGGCGGTGGGGGCCGCCACGGCGATCCCGACCTGGCTGTCGGTGGCGATCGCGCCCAGGCACACCAGGGCCCGTGCCACCTCGCCCGCGTCGCCCGGCCCGTGCCAGAGCACGGTCACCGGGCGCAGCGTCGCCGTGACCAGGGCCTGACGGGTCGTCTCCGCGACGGTGAACCCGCCCTTCTCGGCGGCCTCGTCGACGGTCTCGCCGGCGGTCGCCGAGTCCATGATGGGCTCGTTCCCGCTCATGAGGCGCAACAGCTGGTCGCCCAGGCGCTGTTCGGCGTGGCCGACGTCGGGCAGGGCGTAGTACCGCTCGGTGTCGGGCACCTCCGGGACCCCGCCCTCCTCGAAGTCGAAGTCGTCGTCGGAGTCCTCCATGCTCTCCAGGACCACGGCGCTCTCCTCGGCCACGGCCGCCTCCAGCGCGTCCGACGGGCGCGGCACGCCCAGCTGGCCCACGAGGGTGGCCAGCCGCTTCTCCTCGACGACCGTGTGCCCGCGCCGCGCCGACATCCGCAGGACGTGGGCGGTCAGAGCGCTCAGCCGTCGCGGGTCGCCGGGGCGGGCGTTCTCGCCCAGGTGTCTGCGGGCGCAGAAGTCGGCCTGCTCGACGGTCACCTGCGGCAGGCGCAGCAGGAGCCAGGGGTTGGCGTTCAGTTCGGCGGCGCCCCCGGGACCCAGGGCGGCCGCCAGCCGGGGGGCCAGGGCGGGGGGCGCGCCCATCCGGTCGAGGACTGCACTGACCTGTTCGACTGCCTCGGACACCTGGGGCCGTTCCCCTCGTTGGACACTTCGCGGACTCTGGGAGAGCGTACCGAGTCCCGGTGACGCCGGTGGTCACCCGCGCGATCGGCGTCCGCTCCGCGCGGGCCCGGGGCCGGGACACGGGTCCGGGCGGCTCAGCGGTCGGGGACCGACGTCGCGTCGTCGAGGGCGGAACGGATCTCCGGCGGCAGCTCCACGCCCTCCACACCGAGGATCTCCTGGAGCTGGGGCAGGGTCCGCGGCCCCACGACGGCGGCGGCCACGCCCTCCTGGTCGCGCGCCCAGCTCAGCGCGACGGCCAGCGGCGGGACCCCCAGGCCCTCGGCGGCCGTGCACACCGACTCCACCACCCGTCGGCTGTGGTCGTCCAGGTAGGGCTCCACGTAGGGCGCCATGTGGGGAAAGGCGCCGCGGGAGTCCGGCGGGACGCCGTTGCGGTACTTGGCGCTGAGCACCCCGCGCCCCAGCGGTGACCACGCGATCACGTGCGCCTGAGCCGCCGCGGCTGCCGGCCGCAGCGACCGGTCGGCACCCCGGTTGAGCAGGGAGTACTCCGCGCCCACGCTCACCAGCGGGACCCGGCCCGCGCGGGCGCGCTGCCAGGTCGCCAGCGTGGAGAACTGCCAGGCCTCCAGGTCGCCGGCGCCCACGTAGCGCGCCTTGCCGCTCGCGACGGCCGTCTCCATCGCCGCCAGCGACTCCTCCGGCGGCGTGGCCGGATCGAACACGTGCAGCTGCCACAGGTCGACGTAGTCGGTCTGCAGCCTGCGCAGGGAGGCGTCCAGGGACGCCAGGAGGTGCCGTCGGGAGCCGTCCACGGGACGGTAGGCCTCGGGGGTGTGCCCGGTCTTGGTCGACACCACCAGGTCCTCGCGGCGCAGCGAGCCGCGCATCAGGCGCCCCAGGATCCGCTCGCTCTGCCCGCCGGTGTAGATGTCCGCGGTGTCCACCAGCGTGCCGCCCGCGTCCACGAACGCGGTGAGCTGCTGCCCAGCCTCCTCCTCGGAGGTGTCCTGTCCCCAGGTCATCGTGCCCAGGGCAGTGCGTGACACCCAGAGTCCTGATCTGCCCACCTGTCGCTGTTCCATGCGGCGGAGAGTACCGTGTCCGGGCCGGGCCGACCGGGGATCCTCCCCGCGAGGCGACCGCCCGCGCACCGTGGGGGCGGGCCCACGGGCGCCCGCGGTGTCGGTGCGGTGCGCCGGTGGGAGCCAGGTCCTACCCTGTGCCCATGGCGACATCCACGGCACCCCAGAGCGCGTCCTCCGCGGCCGCGGCGCCCCCTCCCGCTGACCGGCCGACCGCCCCCGAACCGCAGCCTTCCGCGGCGTCCGCGCGGCCCGCTCCGCCTCCGCCCGCCGCGATCACGCTGCTGCTGATCCGGCACGGTATGACCGACGCCACCGGACCCCGCCTGGCCGGGCGGGCCCCGGGGCTGCACCTCAACGACACCGGCCGGGGCCAGGCGGCCGACGCGGCCCACCGGCTGAGCGGCCTGCGCCCGGCCGCGCTGGTCTCCAGCCCGCTGGAACGCTGTCAGGAGACCGCGCAGGCGATCGCCCTGCACCTGGACACCGCCGTCACCACCGACGAGCGCTTCATCGAGTGCGACTACGGGAGCTGGACCGGCCGGAACCTGTCCGACCTGGCCGAGGAGCCGCTCTGGCGGGTGGTCCAGGACCACCCCAGCGCCGCCCGCTTCCCGGGAGGGGAGTCGCTGGCGGCCTCCTCCGCGCGGGCCGTGGCCGCGGTACGGGACTGGAACACCCGCCTGCTCCAGGAGCACGACGCCGCCGGGGGCGAGGGGCCGCCGCCGGTGTACGCGGTGTGCAGCCACGGCGACATCATCAAGGCGATCGTGGCCGACGCCCTGGGCATGCACCTGGACATGTTCCAGCGGTTGCGGGTGGACCCGGGCTCGGTGACGTCGATCACCTACACCCGGACGCGGCCGTTCCTGAACGTGCTCAACGACACCGGGGAGAGCCTGGTCGCGGGCCTGCCCACCCGGGCCGAGGCCCGTGGGGACGCCGCGGTCGGCGGCGGCGCGGGCGGCGGAGCGGACGAGACCGCCTGAGGCGCGGACGCCGGAGCGATCGGTCGTCGTCGCACGTGCGCGGTGGGGGAGCGCCGTCGGACCCGGGCCGGAGGCCTCGACTAGAGTTGGTGTCAAGGGCGGACGCCCTGCTGTGTCCGCGGTTTTCGCGTCCTGACACGGCTATCCCTTAAGGTGCTTGGCATGCCCGTATTCCAGTTCAATCCGCCGGACCGGTTCGTCGCCGGAACCGTGGGCCAGCCGGGAGACCGCACCTTCTTCCTGCAGGCCGTGGGGGAAGGCCGCATCACCAGCGTCGTCCTCGAGAAAGCCCAGGTCGAGGCGTTGGCGACCCGGATCGAGGAACTACTGGAAGAGGTGCACCGCCGATTCGGCGCGCCGCCCGACGAGACCGCCCCGCCTGAGGACGACGCTCCGCTGGAGCAGCCCATCGAGCAGGACTTCCGCGTGGGCACCCTGGCCCTGGCCTGGGACGCCGAGGCCGCGCGGGTGATCATCGAGGCCCAGGAGCTCGACGAGACCGCGGGCGATGACGACGTCGAGGACGACGACGAGGAGCTGGAGGTCTTCGCCGAGGACGCTCCCGCGCACCGGGACGTCCTGCGCGTCTACCTCACTCCGGGGGCCGCGCGCGCGTTCGCGGGGCGGGCGCTCAAGGTCGTCTCCGCGGGCCGCCCCGACTGCCCGCTGTGCGGTCGGCCCCTGGATCCCAACGGCCACATCTGCGCCCGGCAGAACGGCTACCGGCCGGACCGCCTCGTCTGAGGCGCCCATGACCGCTGACGCCTTCGAAGGGCTGACCCCCGATCTGGGCCTGGACCTGGTGCGCACGGGCGAACTCACCGTGGAGGGGCGGCTGACCGCGGCCTCCAACGCCACGCTGTACTGCACGGTGTCGGACGGGGCCCGCTCGGCCGCGTGCGTGTACAAGCCGGTGGCCGGGGAGCGCCCGCTGTGGGACTTCCCCGACGGCACCCTGGCGGGCCGCGAGGTGTCGGCCTACGCCGTCTCCGAGGCCCTGGGTTGGTCGGTCGTGCCCCCCACCGTCCACCGGGACGGCCCCTTCGGTGAGGGCATGGTGCAGCTGTGGGTCCACGGTGACACCACCGTCGACCTCGTCGCCCTGTCCCGCGAGACCGACAACCGCGACCTGCGGCGGATGGCGGTCTTCGACGCGGTCATCAACAACTCCGACCGCAAGATCGGCCACCTGCTGCCCACACCCGGGGGACACCTCTACGGGTGCGACCACGGCGTGTCCTTCGCCGAGGAGTACAAGCTGCGCACCGTGCTGTGGCAGTGGCAGGGCCAGCCGCTCGGCGATGACGCACTGGAGGCGCTGGAGGGAGTGCACGACGCACTCCGGAACCCGGCGAGCGCGTTGTCCGCCGAACTGGAGCGTCACCTGACCGGACCGGAGGCCTTCGCGGTCCGCCGTCGGGTCGAGCTGTTGATCCACCACCGGGTGCACCCCTACCCGGCGCCCGACTGGCCCTCGGTGCCCTGGCCGCCGGTCTGATCCTCCCGCGGAGCCCCCGTGGCCGCTGCGGGCGGCGCCTGACCGCGGACCCCCACCACACCGGCGGACACTCCGGTCGGCTCTGGCGCGCGCAGGCCGCGGCGAGCGGACCGCCGCACGGCTCCAGGAGCGGCCCCGGACGCCGGGCCCACGTGTGAGTCCCGACCACTACTCGGGAGTAGGAATGGCGGCCCCCAGGTCAGGACGGCACAATGGGGCACGTGAGCAACGAAAACCAGTGGAACTACCTATTCGACATGGACGGTGTGCTCGTTCGCGAGCAGCACCTGATCCCCGGCGCGGACGCGTTGGTCGCCGAGCTGCGTGAGAACGGGATCCCGTTCATGGTGTTGACCAACAACTCCATCTACACCCCGCGCGACCTGCGCGCACGTTTGCTCAACACGGGGCTGGACATCCCTGAGGAGTCCATCTGGACCTCGGCGCTGGCCACCGCCCAGTTCCTGCAGACCCAGCGCCCCAACGGCACGGCCTACGTGGTGGGCGAGTCCGGCCTGACCACGGCTCTGCACAACGTCGGCTACGTCATGACCGAGAGCAACCCCGACTACGTGGTGCTGGGGGAGACCCGTACCTACAGCTTCGAGGCCATCACCCGGGCGATCCGCCTGGTCCGCAACGGCGCCCGGTTCATCGCCACCAACCCCGACGAGACCGGCCCCAGCCCGGAGGGCCCGCTTCCGGCCACCGGCGCGGTCGCCGCGCTGATCGAGAAGGCCACCGGGCGTCGGCCCTACTTCGTGGGCAAGCCCAACCCGCTCATGATGCGTTCGGCGCTGCGGCGGATCGGTGCGCACTCCGAGAACACGCTGATGGTCGGCGACCGCATGGACACCGACGTGCTCAGCGGGTTGGAGGCGGGCCTGCAGACCGTCCTGGTGCTCTCGGGGATCTCCGGCCGGGAGACGGCCGACATGTTCCCCTACCGTCCCACGCGGGTGATCGATTCCGTCAAGGACCTGGTGGGCGCCACGCGCGACCCCTTCGGCCAGGTGTAGCCGGACCGGCACAGACGACGGGGGCGGTGGACACGATGTCCACCGCCCCCGAATGTCGAGGTGTGTCAGGCGCTCTGCCGCTGCTTGGCGAGCTCCTCCACCTTGGCCGCCTCCTCGCGGCGGCGCGCGCGCAGCAGGGCCAGGCGCTCGGCCAGGACCTCCTCCAGGTCCTCCATGCTCCGGCGCTCCAGCAGCATGTCCCAGTGGGTGCGCACCGGCTTGGCGTTCTTGGGCTCCTCACCGGAGCCGTCCCGACGCAGGGCGCGGTCGCCGCAGAAGCGGCACTCCCATTCGGCGGGGATCTCGGCCTCGGTCGCGAAGGTGACCGCGAAGCGGTGGCCCCGGGTGCAGTCGTAGGTGACTTCCTGGCGCGGGGCCAGGTCGGTGTTGCGGTCGTTCTCGTAGCTCGTCGCCCCGAGCCGTGTGCCGCGAAGTGCTCGCTCGGCCATCGTGTGGGTGCCTCCAGGCGCTGGTGCGGTCTCGCGGGGTGTAACGCGTCGTTCCACGTCAAGATTCCCCACTGACCTGAGGTCGAACCTCGTCCGGCCACCTCGGGGTCGCCCCGTCCTCGCCGCGACAACGTACCAAAGCCGGCCCGTCGGCCCGTGCGCGACCGCGATTTCGTGGTGTCTTCGCAGTTCACGTTGTGCTCTCCGGTGCCCCTCCGGGCCTTTTTGTGCAGATCGCCGGGTTTGGTCCGATCGGGTGTCGGTCGCGTGGATGTCCGGAGGCCACAGGCCTGCCGTCGGGCACCGCCCCGGCGAATTCCTCGGTGATTGCACGGACGTGACGCTTGTGTCGACTGGTGGTAGGTTAAATCTCCGTGTGCTGAAAAGCGCAGGTTAAGGCCATTCTGTCTTTTCTTTCGGCGCACTCCGGCACGCGGGCCGTGACCTTCGGCGTGCCCCGCGCGTGACCGTACGGTAACGGCAGGACATGGAATCCGATGACTGACATCCCCCCACACCCCGGCACCGCCCTCTCACGGCTGGCCGTCCCGGGTTGGCTGTACCTTCCGCTCGTGAGCCTGCCCCTGTGGGCCTGGGCCCTGTGGGCGGTGCCCCCCGCCGGATCCGTCCCCGTCCTGGTCGCCTCCGTGGCCGCTCTGGCGTCTCTGGTCGTGCTGGCCCTGGTCCTCAACCGCCGCGACCGCCGCGTCCGCGAGCTGGCCGACGCCATCGCCGGGCTGCGCGCCGACACCGCCGCGCTGGCCGAGGACCACCTGCCGCGGCTGGCCGAACGGCTGCGCCAGGGCGACTCGGCCGAGACCGCTCTGCACCGCGTTCCGGCCCCGGGCGACCCCGGAGGGCGGGCCGTACTGGAAGCGGTGGCGGCGCAGATCGCGGCGGCCGAGCGCCGCCGCGCGTCGGCCATGGTCGCCTGCGCCACTGCTGCCGGGCGGGTCCAGGCACTGTCCACCACGATGCTCGCCGACCTTCGGCGGATGCAGGAGCGCCACGGTGACGGCGGCGGGTCCGGTGACGACGTCCTGGGCGACCTGATGCACCTGGACCACAGCACCGCCCAGGTCGGCCGGATCGCGGACAGCATCGCGGTGCTCACGGGGGCCCGGTCGGGCCGCCGCTGGGGACGGGCCATCGGCATGGAGAGCATCGTGCGCGGCGCGATGGGGCGCATCGGCGACTACCGGCGCGTGCGGGTGCACAACGTGTGCACCCAGGCGGTGGCGGGCTTCGCCGCGGAGGGCGTGGTGCACTGCCTGGCGGAGATCCTGGACAACGCCGCCCGGTTCTCACCGCCCACCTCGGAGGTCCACGTCCACGTGGAGGAGGTCCAGGCCGGGATCGCCGTGATGGTCGAGGACGGGGGCCTGGTCATGGGCGAGGAGGCCCTCGAACGGGCCCGCCGGACCGTCGAGTCCGGGCTGGACCTGGCCACCATCTCCGGAACACGGCTCGGTCTGGCGGTCGTGGGCCAGCTCGCGCAGCGCTATGGGCTGTCGGTGTCCTTCCGCTCCTCCTCCCGCGGCGGCACCGCCGTGGTCCTGCTCCTGCCCCAGAAGCTCATCAAACCCCTGCCCCGGCCCCGCATCGACCAGGCCCCGGCCACCACCCCCGGCATCGCAGCCCCTCCCGCGTCCGCCTCCCCCGGGGCCGCGGCGGGAGCCGGCGCCGACCCCGAGACCACGCCGTCCGCGCCCCCCGCGGCGCACGGTGAGGAGAAAGCGGAGACCGGGCTCCCCCAGCGACGCCGCGGGATGACCCTCGCCGCCGCGGAGAAGGCCAGGCCCGCCCCTGCCGACTCCGGCCCCACCACCCCGACGAAGGGCTTCGGTGCGTTCCGCTCGGCGGTACGCGGCCAGGACCCGAACGGATCATCGAAGGACGCCTGATGAACCTTGACACGTTGACCTGGCTGCTCGAAGGGCTGCTGGAGCGAACGCCCGGGGCCCGCCACGCCCTGGTGCTCTCGCGTGACGGCCTCAAGCTGTGCCACAGCGCCAGCCTGGACAAGGACGCCGCCGACCACCTCGCGGCGATCGCCGCCGGTGTGCAGAGCCTGGCCCACAGCGCGTCGGTGGAGTTCGGAGCCGGCGCCGGCGCGGGCGGTGTCCGCCAGGCCATGGCCGAGTTCTACGGCGGGCTGCTGTTCATCGTCGAGGCCGGGCACGGCGCCCACCTGGCGGTCATCACCTCCGAGGAGGCCGAGCCGGGCCTGGTCGGGCACAACATGAACGAGCTCGTCGAGCAGATGGGCGAGCACCTGACCACCCCGCCCCGCGCCGCCACCGGGTCGGTATGAGGCGCTCGCACCGGCAGGAGGCGCCCGACCGCCTCTACGTCATCACCTCCGGGCGCAGCGCGGGGGCCGACGAGTCCCTGGACGCGGTCACCCTCATCGTGGCCGAGAGCGAGCCCGCGCCCGGGATGCAGTCCGAGCACGCCGAGATCCTGCGGATGTGCGGGGCCGGCCCGATGGCGGTCGTGGAGATCTCCGCGCACCTGCACCTGCCGGTGGCGGTCGTGCGGATCCTGCTCACCGACCTCCTGGACTCGGGCCGGGTCACCGCCCGCCACCCCAGGCCGGCCCCTTCGCCGGCCAAGCCCCTGGCCTCCCCGGACGTGTTGGAGAAGGTGCTCGTTGCACTCCACAACCTCTGAACCCCCCTCGCCCGCACCCGACGCGGCACCCGTGCCGCTCCTGGCGACCGCGGAGCAGGCGCTCAAGATCGCCGTCGTCGGCGGCTTCGGAGTCGGCAAGACCACCCTCGTCCGCTCGGTCAGCGAGATCCGCCCCCTCAACACCGAGGAGACGATGACGCGGGCCGGCGACGGCGTCGACGACCTGCACGGTGTGGAGGCCAAGCGCTCCACCACCGTCGCCTTCGACTTCGGCCGCATCACCCTGGACGCGACCTCGGTCCTCTACGTCTTCGGCGCCCCCGGACAGGAACGGTTCTGGTTCCTGTGGGACCGCCTGTTCTCCGGGGCCCTGGGCGCCGTGGTGCTCGTCGACACCCGTCGCCTGGCGGACTCCTTCTACGCCATCGACCGGCTGGAGGCCCAGGGCACGCCCTTCGTGGTCGCCCACAACGACTTCGGCGAGGGCACCCACGAACTCGCCGACGTGCGCTCCGCCCTGGACCTGGACCCGAACGTCCCCCTGGTCCGCTGCGACGCCCGCGACCGCGGCTCCGCCAAGCAGGTCCTCATCGCGCTGGTCCGGCACGTCCGATCCCTCGTCACGGAAGGCTCCAGGTGAACGACTGCCCGGTCCACCTCTACGGACCGCGTTTCCAGACCGACCCCACGGGCCTGTACCGGGAGATGCGCGCCCAGCACGGGCCGGTCGTCCCGGTGCTGATGGAGGGCGACGTCCCCGCCTGGCTGGTCATCGGCTACCGCGAGGTCCACCACGTGGTGAACGACCCCGCGGTCTTCGCCCGCAGCTCGCGGCGCTGGAACGCCTGGCCGAAGGTCCCCGACGACTGGCCCCTGCTCCCGCTGGTCATGCAGCTGCCCACCGTCCTCTACTCCGAGGGGGAGGAGCACCGGCGCCGGGCGGGGGCGATCAGCGACGCCCTGGCCGGGGTGGACCCCCACGAGCTGCGCACGGTCGCCACGCGGCTGGCGGACCGGCTCGTCGACGAGTTCTGCGGCTCCACGGGAGCCGACCTGCGGGCCGCCTACACCGCGCGGCTGCCGGCCCTCGTCCTGAGCTGGATGTACGGACTCGACGACGACCAGGGCGGCGCCCTCGCCTCCGACATGACCACCATGATCGACGGCGGCCCCGCGGCGATGGACGCCCAGCGCGCGCTCATGGCGGCCATGGCCGGACTGGTCGCCGAACGCCGTGCGTCCCCCGGCAACGACGTCGTCTCCCGGATGATCGGGCACCCCGCGGCCTTCACCGACGAGGAGCTGGTCCCGGAGCTGATCGTGATGCTCGGCGGCGGGAACCAGCCCACCGGCGAGTGGCTCGGCAACGCCCTGCGCCTGATGCTCACCGACGACCGCTTCGCCGACTCCATCGCGGGCGCCCGCCGAAGCGCACGCGAGGCCCTCAACGAGGCCCTGTGGGAGGACACCCCCACCCAGATCCAGGCGGGCCGCTTCGCCGCCCACGACGTGGAGCTGGGCGGCCGGCTCATCCGCCAGGGCGACCTGCTGCTCCTGGGGCTGGCCGGGGCCAACCACGACCAGCGCGTCCACCAGGGTGTGCACGGCCCGGGCCGCCAGGGCAACCACGCCCACCTGTCCTTCTCCCACGGAGAGCACGGCTGCCCCTTCCCGGCGCGGGAGATCGCGGAGACGATCGCCGTGACCGGGATCGAGGTGCTCATGGACCGGTTGCCCGACCTCGAACTGGCCGTCCCCGCCGCGGAGCTGCGCTGGCGCCCCTCTCCCTGGGTCCGCGGCGTCGCCTCGCTCCCCGTCACCTTCACCCCCGCCCCACCCCGAGGAGACACCTGATGTCCTGTCCCGTGCAGCACGGCTCCGGCGGCGCCTTCGTCCTGGACCCCTACGTCACCGACCTGCCCGCCGAACGCGAGGCGCTGTACGCGGCGGGCCCGCTGACCCGGGTGGAGTTCCCCGAGGGTGTGACCGCCTGGGGCGTCACCCACCACGAGACCGCCCGCGCGCTGCTCACCGACAGCCGACTGGTCAAGGACGTCGCGCACTGGGACGACTTCCAGAACGGCCGGATCTCGCAGAGCTGGCCGCTGCTGAGCACCATCCCGCCCACCCCCACCAACCTGCTGGGCACCGACGGGGCGGAGCACCGCCGGCTGCGCCTGCTCACCGCCAAGGCCTTCTCCGCCCGCACGGTGGAACGGCTGCGGCCCCGCATCCACGAACTCACCACCGAGCTGCTCGACGCGATGGAGCCGGCCGCCGACCGTCCCCTGGACCTGAAGTCGGAGTTCGCGTTCCGGCTGCCGATGAGCGTCATCGGCGAGCTGTACGGGGTGGCCCCCTCGGAGTTCCCCTACCTGCGCGACATGTACGTGAAGTTCTTCTCCTCGGTCACCGGGCCGGAGGAGTTCATGCGCGTGTACGCGGAGCTGGAGCAGTACTACGACGACATGATCGCGGCCAAGCGCGCCGAGCCCGGTGACGACCTCACGACCGAGCTCCTCCAGGCGGGTGAGGACGGCGACGCCCTCACCGACCTGGAGGTGCGGGGCACCCTCCAGGTGACCGTGGCGGCCGGCCACGAGACCACGGTCAACCTGCTGTGCAACGCGGTCCGCGCCCTGCTCGCCCACCCCGCCCAGTTCGCCCTGGTCAAGGAGGGCAAAGTCGGCTGGGACACGGTGGTCGAGGAGGTGCTGCGCTACGATCCGCCCACCTCCAACATGATCTTCCGCTTCGCCACCGAGGACATCGAGGTCGGGGACACGGTCATCGCCAAGGGCGAGGCCCTGATGGTCTCCTACGGGGCGATCAGCCGCGACCGCGCCGAGCACGGTGAGGACCCCCACCCCGCCGCGTTCGACCTCACCCGCTCCCAGGGCCGGCACATGTCCTTCGGCTACGGCCCGCACGTGTGCCCCGGCGCCGCCCTGGCCCGGATGGAGGGCCAGATCGCCCTGCCCATGCTCTTCGAGCGCTACCCGGACCTGCGCCTGGCCGTGCCCGACCAGGAGCTCGCCAACCACCCCTCCATCATCGTCAACAGCCTCAAGGAGCTCCCGGTCCTCCTGCGTCCCTGAGTTTCTTCCACGACCGGGCCGCCACCGCAGGACCGGGGGCGGCCCGGTCGCATGTACCCCCCTCGCCCCCCTTCCCCCCACGGAGGCTCCCCGGTGAGCGATGCCGTCCGCCTGTACGGATCCGCCTTCCACGACGACCCGGCCGCCGTCTACCGGACCATGCGCGACGAACACGGGCCGGTCGTGCCGGTGCTGCTGGAAGCCGACGTCCCGGCCTGGCTGGTCATCGGCTACCGCGAACTGCACCACGTGCTGAGCACCCCTGACGTGTTCGCCCGCAGCCCGCGCCGCTGGAACGCCTGGGACCGGGTGCCCGAGGACTGGCCGCTACTCCCGGTCCTGGCGCCGCTGCCCAACCTGCTCTCGGCCGAGGGCGCCGACCACCGGCGCCGCTCCACGGCCGTCAACGACGCCCTGCACGGCGCGGACCCCTACGAGCTGCGGACGTTCACCACGCGGCTGGCCGACCGCCTCATCGACGGCTTCTGCGCCGGCAGCACCGCCGAGCTGCGCGGCCAGTACGCCGAACGGCTTCCCTCCCTCCTGCTGTGCTGGATGTACGGCCTGGACGACGAGAAGGGCGAGGCGATCACCTCGGACATGAGCACGGTGTTCGACGCCGGACCCGATTCCGTGGCGGCCCACGGCCGCATCGCCGCGGAATTCGCCCGGCTGGTCGCCGACCGCCGGACGGCGCCCGGCCCGGACGTGGTCTCGCGGATGATCGCGCACCCCGCCGACTACACCGACGAGGACCTGGTCGCCGAACTCGTGGCCATCCTGGGCGGCGCCCACCAGACCACGGCCGAGTGGATCGGCAACGCCCTGCGCCTGATGCTCACCGACGACCGCTTCGCCGCGTCGCTGTCCGGAGCGCGCAGCAGCGTCCGCGAGGCCCTGGTGGAGGTCCTGTGGGAGGACTCGCCCTCGCAGATGAACGCGGGCCGCTTCGCCGCCCACGACGTGGAGCTGGGCGGGCGGGTCATCCGGAAGGGGGACCTGCTGGTGCTCGGCTTCGCCGCGGCCAACCGGGACCCGTGGCTGGGCGAGGGCGGGTCGCGGACGGGGCGGACCACGTCCGGGCACGGCGCCAACCACGCCCACCTGTCCTTCTCCCACGGAGAGCACGGCTGTCCCTACGCCGCCCGCGGGCTGGCCGAGACGATGGCGGTCACGGCCGTGGAGGTCCTCCTCGACCGCCTGCCCGACCTGGAGCTGGCGATCCCCGCGGAGGAGGTCCGGTGGCGGCCCTCTCCCTGGATCCGAGGCGTGACCGCACTCCCCGTCACCTTCACGCCCTCCACCCCACAAGGAGCCATCTGATGTCCTGCCCCGTCCAGCACAGCCCCGACGGCGTCCCCCTCATCCACGCCGTGCCCGACGACGTCCAGGCCGACCGCGAGCGCCTCTACCAGGAGGGCCCGGTCACCCGTGTGGAGCTGCCCGGCGGAGTCCGGGCCTGGGCCACCACCCACCACGGGGTCAGCCGCGCCACCCTCACCGACCCGCGCTTCGTCAAGAGCGTCGACCACTGGGCCGACTACCAGAACGGCCGGGTCCCGCAGGGGTGGCCGCTGATGGGCACGATCCCCACGGACAACACGAACATGCTGGCCCTGGACGGCGCACCGCACCGGCGGCTGCGGCAGCTCACCGCCAGTCCGTTCTCCGCGCGCCGGGTCGAGCGGCTGCGGCCGGACATCGAACGGATCACCGCCGCCGCGCTCGACGCCCTGGAGCCCAGGGCGGGGGAGCGGCTGGACCTGAAGTCCGCATTCACCTTCAAGGTGCCCATGAGCGTGATCGGGGAGCTCTACGGGGTGGCGGAGTCCGAGTACTCGCAGCTGGGCGAGATGTACGCCAAGCTCTTCTCCGGGAACACGGCCGAGGGGGAGCACCTGGAGATCTACGGGGCGCTCTTCCAGTTCTTCGGCGAGATGGTCGCCCGCAAGCGCGCCGAACCGGGCGACGACTTCACCACCGACCTGCTGAACGCGAGCGCGGACGGGGAGGCCCTGAGCGACGCGGAGATCACCATCACGCTGCTGACGGTCGTGGCGGCCGGGCACGAGACCACGGTGAACCTGCTGACCAACGCCGTGCGGGCGCTGCTGGCGCACCCCGACCAGTTCGCCCTGCTCGACCAGGGCGAGGTCACCTGGGAGGCGGTCATCGAGGAGGTCCTGCGCTACGACCCGCCCAACAACCTCATGATGTTCCGGTTCGCCACCGAGGACGTCGAGATCGGCGGGGAGACCATCCGCGCGGGCGAGGCGCTGCTGACGCACTACGGGGCGACCGGTCGGGACCGCGCGGAGTTCGGCGAGGACCCGCACCCGCAGGTCTTCGACGCCACGCGCACCCGGGGCCGCCACATCAGCTTCGGCTACGGGCCGCACATCTGCCCGGGCGCCCCGCTGTCGCGGCTGGAGGCCCGGATCGTCCTGCCGATGCTGTTCGAGCGCTTCCCGGACCTGCGGCTGGCGGTCCCGGACGAGGAACTGCGGGTGGAGTCGGCGCTGTCGGTCAACAGCCTGGCGGAGTTCCCGGTCGTCCTGCGGCCCTGACCAGGGCGCGTGCCGCGCTCCCGTGCGGTCACGGACGGGCCCGTGGTGACCGCCGTGTCGTCATGCGCTCCGGAGCCGGAGGCGGTGGACTTGGCCTCCGCTTTCCTCTACCCAGAGAGGGACATAAGTGACAGAACAACCTTAGTTTGGACATCTCGCACTAGGCTCGGCGGGCATGGCTTCGTGGTGATCGCAGGGGAGGAGCCCTATGGCCTCGACGCGTCTGCGTGCCTCGGCGGCGGTGGCCGCACTCCTCCTGGCCACCGCGGCCTGCGGGTGGCCGCAGGATCAGGAACCGCCCGCGACCGTGGGGCCCGCCGAGGAGGAGCCTCGGACCCCGGGCTCACCGGACGGAACCACGCCGTCCGAGGAGTCACCCGGCCGGGAGTCACCGGAGCAGGAATCGCCGGAGGAGGAGTCGCCGACCGCCGCGCCGACGGCCCCCGAACGCACGGGGCAGCCGTCGCCCTCGCCGTCACCGAGCGCGGCCTCCCCGACGCCGGAATCGGCGACCCCGCCCGAGGCAGCGGCGGAGTACATGGACGCCCTCGCCGCGACAGACGACCCCGACCGCATGCGCGAGGGCTGGCTGCTGACCCCCGAGGGATCCACGGCCGACGCGTTCCTCACCCATCGGATCTCGGTCGTGCAGGCGCGGGTCGACGAGGGGCGGCCGCTCACCGCGGCCGAGGTGCGGCCGACCGGGCAGGGCTTCGAGCTGTGCGATCCCGGGGACAAGGACGCTGATCCGCCGCAGGAGCGCCAGTGCGCGCACTTCACCGGCTTCGAGTCGGCGGGCGACCGGATCGAGGGCTTCCTGGTGGACGGCTCCGACCCCGGGCCCCGACTGCTGGGGGCCGGGGACGGCAGCGTGTCCTCCGAGGGCGTGCACGCATCGCTGGTGAGCGCCTACCGCGCACAGGACCTGGAGGTGACCATCGACGTCAGCACCGTCCACGCGGTCGACATCGACCTCTTCGGCGCCGTGTACGTGGACCCCGACGGCCGGGAGCACGACGTCGCCGCCGCGGCCGGCCGCTACGAGCTGGAGCCGGGATCCACCACCCGGGCGTCGTTCGTCGTCCCCGACGCGGAACCGGGCGGTGTCCTGCGGATCGGGGGCTGCCGGGAGGAGTGCTCCGCCACTGTGGAGCTGGAGGTCCCGGTCGGGTGAGGGGCCGGCCGGGACCGTCCGTCACTCCTTCGGCGCGCTCCCGGGCGCCTGCCCGCCGGCGTCGGCCGGAGGCGCGGGCGCCCCGGTCCTCTCCGGAACCGCGTCCGACCCGGCCGGCCCGGTCGCCTCGGCTCCGCCGTCCTTGCGGCCCACGATGTTGAAGCAGGCGTTGAGCAGCAGTGCCGCGACCGCGCCCGCCACGATCCCCGAGCTCAGGATCATCGCGGCCCAGCTCGGGAAGCCGTCGTAGAAGCCCGGCGCGGCCAGCGGGATCGTGCCGAAGGCCAGCGCCACCGCGACGATGATGAGGTTCATGTTGCCGTCGTACCTCACCGCGGCCAGCGTCCGGATTCCGGCCGCGGCCACCGAGCCGAACAGCACCAGGCCGGCCCCGCCCAGCACGGGGGAGGGGATCATCGCCACGATCCGCCCCAGGACCGGGAACAGTCCGAGCGCGATGAGGATCAGACCGCCGACGGCCACCACGTACCGGCTCCTGACCCGGGTCAGCGCCACCAGGCCGACGTTCTGGCTGAACGTGCTCCCGGGGAAGGTGTTGAGCAGCGGGCCGACGACGGAGGCCAGCGCGTCCACACGCAGGCCGTCGGCCAGGCGGCGGCCGTCCATCCTGGCGCCCACGATCTCCCCGACGGCGAGGATGTCGGCGACACCCTCGGTCAGGATGACCAGCATCACGACGCACATGGTGATGATCGCCGCCGTCTGGAACTCCGGCGGGCCGAAGTAGAACGGCTGGCCGAACGAGAAGACCGCGCCCTCGCCGACCGCGGAGAAGTCGACCTGGCCGAAGGCGGCGGCGACCGCCGTGCCCAGGACCAGGCCGCCCAGCACCGCCATCCGGCTCCACACCCCGGGCAGTACCCACGCCAGGAGCAGCACGAGCAGCAGGGTGGTCCCGGCCAGCGCCAGGCCGGTGGTGGTCGGCACACCGGTCTCGTTGTTCTCCGTGATCCAGCCGACCGCGACGGGGAACAGGGACACCCCGATGATGGTGATGACACTGCCCGTCACCACCGGCGGGAAGAACCGGATCAGACTCGCCATGACGGGGACGACGCACAGGCCGAACACACCGGCCACCAGCGCGGCGCCGAACACCGTGGGCAGGCCGCTCTCGCCCGCGATGCCGACCATCGCGCTCACCGGGACGAACGAGATGCCGATGACCGAGGGCAGCCGGGCGCCGAAGCGCCACACGCCCATCGTCTGCAGGAGTGTCGCCAGACCGCTGACCATGAGCGCGGCGCTGATGAGGAGGCCCATCTCCGCGGTGGACAGGCCCACGACCGACCCGACGATGATGGGCGGGGTCACCACACCGGCGTACATGGCCAGGATGTGCTGGAAGCCGTAGACGACCATCAGGCCCGCTCTGGGCCTCTCGTCCTCCGGTCTGCTCTCGGGTCCGGCGGCGTTCTGGGGGATCGACATACGCGGCCTCTGCTCTCAGGGGGAAGAGTCGGATCGGTCCGACATGTTCCGTTCTTGCCCGGTGGAAGGCAACTACCCGCGTATTTCGCGGGGTGTTCGTCCCCGTTGCGCCGCGGTCAATTCACGGGATGTATACGCTCCTGCGCACACCGCCTCAGCGGTCCCGTCGCACGCGCTCCTCGTCCCACACCGGTTCCGGCACCTCCCGCACGCGCCCGTCCGCGCCGAACACGACGAAGCGGTCGAAACCGCGCGCGAACCAGCGGTCGTGGGTGACCGCCAGCACCGTTCCCTCGAAGGCCTCCAAGGCGGTCTCCAACGCCTCCGCGGACACCACGTCCAGGTTGTCGGTGGGACGTCCAGGTGGTTGTCGGGTTCGTCCAGCACCAGTACCGGGGCCGGTCCGCGCAGCAGAGCCTCGATGACCAGGCGCTTCTGTTCGCCTCCGGGCAGCGTGCGCACCTCGCGCCACCGGCAGCGCTCGCAGGGGGTGCCCTGGGCGGCGACGCAGGCGCATCAGTGTGCTCTTGCCCGCGCCGTTGGCTCCCACCAGCGCCGTCTTGGACCCCTCGCCCACCCGGAACGAGACCGCGCTCAACAACACGCGTCCGTCGGGCAGGGTGTGTCCGATCTGGTTGACCTCCACGTGTCCCACCGCCGCAGGCTTCCACGCGCCGTTCACGCACCGCAACGGGTTTTCCGGCCGGTGACCTCGGGGGTCCGCACAGCGTGGCCGGCCACGGTGCCGCGCGCGGTCTCGGTTCCGTTCGGTGACCCGTTCGTCTTGTTGGTGAGATTTGTTCCGGTCTACAATCAAGCCCTTTCCGATATGCCAGACGTCTGAGTCACCTCACACGTGATTCTGGGAAGATTCCCCTCCGATATGGCTAAGCCCCCCGCACGTCGCCTGCCCTCCGGCGTCACCCCGCTCACACAGAGTGACCCCAGCCTCATCGGGCCGTACAGGATCATCGGGCGGCTGTTCTCCGGCTCCTCGGCCGTGGTCTACGCCGCCGTCTCGCCGGACGGCGCGCCGAGCGCCGTCATGCGCGCCGACGCCCCCACCGGGGCCGGGGCGGAGGCCGAACTCGCCGACCGGGTGGCGGCGGGCCAGCGCGTGTCCAGCCTGTGCGCGGCCGTCGCCCACGACGGCGGCCTCCACGAGGGATCGCTGTGGACCGCGACCGACTACATCCCCGGGCACTCCCTGCGCGACCACCTCCAGTACCAGGGGCCGCTGACCGGCCAGGCGCTGACCGTGGCCGCCGCGGCCTACGCCGAGGCCCTCAGCGCCCTGCACGCGGCCGACCTCGTCCACGGTGACATCCGCCCGGAGAGCGTGGTCGTCTCCCCGGACGGCCCCCACCTGGTCGACCACGGACTCGGCCGGTGGACCCAGCGGGCCCGGGCCGGGGCCCGCGGCGACACCTCGGCTTGGGGCAGGCTCGTGCTGTTCAGCGCCGGACGCACCCCCGCCCGCCCCGGGCAGCTTCCCGAAGGGCTCGAACCCCTCGTCCAGCGGGCCCTGTCGCCCGATCCGGCCGCGCGGCCCGAGACGGAGGAGGTCTACCTCGAACTCCTGCTGCTCCTGGGCATCGGCGAGGACGTCCCCGCCCGCGAGTGGTCCGACCGCCTGTGGGCACTGATCGGCGAGCACTGGCCGAGCGTGGACACCTCCTGGCACGACCCGGGCCTGTGGAGCGCGGCGGCGCGCACCGCGTCGGCTCCGCGGGAGCGTACGGACCAGGCCGCCCCGGACCGGGGTTCCGCCGTCGCCGCCACGCCCGGGCCCGCCACCCCGGCCGTGGGAGCACCCGTCGGCGGCCGCGCGCCGGCCGGAACCGGCGCCGCCGTGCCGACGGGCGCCGACACCTCCCCCGCACCGGACCCGCCCGCCCCCGGCTCCCCGGGAGGGGCCTTCGCTCCGCCCGCCGCCGACACCGCGATGCCCTCGCCCGGCGCCGGCACGGCACGTCCGGGCGCCCCCGCGGGAGTGCCCTCGGACGGCGGGTTCTCCGGCCACGCCGTCAACGCGGTGTTCGAGTCCGCCCCGGGCGCGGCGGACGCTCCCGGGGCGACCGCCGCCCCCGCCGCGGACGGTGCGGCGACCCTCTCCGCAACCCGGATCGCCGTCCTGGCGACCGTCGGGGTCATCGCCGCCGGAGTGGTCGCCGGAGGCGGATACCTGCTGTTCAGGAGCCTGGCGCAGGAGGAACCGAACGCCGTCGTTCCCCCGGCCGCCGAGCAGCCCACGACTCCCGAGGAACCCGAACCCGAGCCGACCGGCATCGACCTGGCCGCCGCGTCCGCGGAGGTCTTCCTGGACGCCGACAGTTTCGAGGTGTCGATCCACCAGTATCCCGGGGACGGGTCCGGGCCGCCGCAGGAGCCGCCCGCGGACCCGATCGGGGCGACGGGCAACCGGGTCTGGTTCGACCACTTCACCTACGGCGACGACGTCATGCAGCGCCGGGTCGGGACCTACGCCTCGGAGTACTCCGAGAGCATGTTCGTCGACGACCGCGTGATCGTCTCGGCCGGACCGGCCGGCGAGTGGGTCGACGTCTCCGACAGCACCGGGTACGACCCGGCCGACTACACCCCCCAGGCCGTGGCGGAGCCCCTGACGGCGATCGCCGAGACGGGCCGGGTCACCGACGAGCAGCCGACCGAGTTCGCGCCGGTCCTCGAGCACTGGCAGATCTACGACCCGGCCTACACCGAGCCCGAGACGGGCCCGGCCGTCCCCGGCACCCGGCTGGAGGGCACCTACACCGACCCCGCGGGCGGCCCGACCTCGTTCGTCCTCATCGTCGGCGAGGACCGCGCGCCGCTCAGCCTCCTGGTGGAGACCCCGAACACCGGAGAGCCCCTCGACGTCGGGTACTGGAACCTCGACTACACCTTCCGCAGCCTCGACGACGAGGTCGACCTCACCGTCCCCGACCCCGGCTCCGTGCTCTCGGAATGGCCCGGCGGCACCTTCTGACCGGCCCCGCGGACCCGTCGTCCACAGCCCTCGCCGACGCGTGAACCGGCACGTCGCCACGCTGTCATAATGTCGTTGCGTCGCCGAACGGCGTCGGCGCGTGGGGGCGTGCACGGGGAGAGGGGATGACGTTGGCCGAGCGCAGGGCTCTGGATCTGGACGCGCTCGCGGTCAGCGACCGCTTCCAGCTGTTCAACTTCACCCGCCGCGACGATCACATCACCTACCTGTGGATCCTGCGCGCGCTGGACCGGCTGCGCGAGGTCCACCAGGTCCAGGCCGGGGCCGAGGACGTCGCCACGGCGCTGCGCGAACTCGCCGCGAGCCACCCCGAGGCGCCCGCGCCCGCGCACGGCCTGCGCCACCGCCTGGACGAGCTCAGCGCCGACGGCGTCGTCCACCGCTTCGACGACGCCTCACGGGCGGGCGACCTGGCCAGCTACCGCAACCGCCAGTCGGTCTACCAGTTCAGCGAGCTCGGCTACTGGGCCTACCGGGCGGTGGAGAACGTCCTGGGCGCCCGGGTGGAGGACGTCAACCTCTCCCGGCTGGTCTTCTCCGACGTGCTGGAGGACCTCACCGCGCTGGCCGAGGCCAACCGCACCGGCCAGGCCGAGAGCGTCTACCGGCGCCTCTCCCGCCTGGACTCGGTCATGGAGGACATGGGGCGGCGCTCCGCCCAGTTCCACGTGACCCTGGGCGAGATCCTGCGCTCCACCGAGGCCTCCCCCGAGGTCTTCCTGCGGCACAAGAACGCCCTGCTGGTGCACATGTCCGACTTCATGGCCGAACTGGACCGCTACCTCCCGCGCCTGGACAAGGCCGTCCACGACGTGGAGGGCACCGGCCTGGCCACCCTGCTCTCCCGCGCTGCCGAGGCGGACGAGCGCCTGTTCATGGCGCGCGGCGAACGCGTGGAGGACTGGCGGCGCCGTTGGCGGGCGGTCCGCGGCTGGTTCGCCTCCGAGGGCGGCGCGCCCACCCGCGCCGCCGAGCTGGGCGCCGCCACCCGCTCCGCGGTCTCGGGCGTCATCGCCCTGCTGCGCCAGCTCACCGAGGCCCAGCGCGGCGGGGTCAACCGCTCCACCCAGCTGCGCCACCTCGCCGAATGGGTGTTCAACACCCCTGACGACGGCGCGGCCCACGCCCTCATGGGCGCCGCGTTCAACGTGCGCTCCGCCCGCCACCTCGGCACCGCCCACGAGGACGACGAGCAGATCCCGCCCACGACCACCTGGTGGGACGCGCCGGGCGTGGAGCTGTCCGTCACGCTCTTCCGCAGCGACCGCGCCCCCACCACCGGGGTGCCCAAGCCCGTCAAGCGCAACGCCGGCGCCCGGTCCGCGCTGCGCCGCCGGCAGGCCCAGCAACGCGCCGACGAACGCATGGCCGCCGCGCGGCTCGCCGACGAGGGCGCGCACGACCGCGTCCTGGACGAGGCCGACACCCGCATCCTGCTCCGCCTGGTCACCAAGGCCCTGGAGTCGCGCTCGGTGGTCGCCGGACGCCTGGGGTCGGCCACCGGCGCCGACGGCGGCACCGCCGTGCGCCTGGTGCCCAGCGACCGGGGCAGCACCGTACGCACCAGCCGGGGCACGCTCCACCTGCCGGGCTTCCGCCTCGAACTCACGACCGGGAAGGGGTAGGCGCGGCAGTGGCCTGACCTGCTTCAATCCGTGTTATTGCAGTTCAGAGGGTTCCGTTGAGGGGCCTTCGCAGCCGTTGGAAGCCGTTGTGAGACATTCGCGTCTCCCATAGATCTCCCAGTCCGGGTGGGAGACGGATGCCTCCCACGCCGCTCGGAAGGGCGGTTCCCAGCACCGTGAGGGTCCCTCGGTCACCAGGAAAGGGTGATCGGGATGGAGTCCTCCCGTTGGTCACGATGGGTCACCATCGCGGCCGTGCTGCTGCTGGCGATGATCGCAGCGGTGGTGTCCTACTCGCACATGTACGAACTCGCTTTGCGCCACGGCGAACCCGAGTGGCGTGCGGCCCTGTTCCCGCTCTCGGTCGACGGCATGATCGTCGGCGCGTCCATGACATTGCTGAGCGATGCCCGTCACGGCCGCAAGGGCGGGCTACTGCCCTGGGCCCTGCTCATCCTGGGATCGGGTGCTTCGCTCGCGGCCAACGTGGCGGTCGCCGACCCCACGATGTGGTCCAGGATCATTCATGCGTGGCCCTCCTTCGCGCTGATTGGTGCGTATGAGCTGCTCATGCGCGAGTTCCGTACCGTCGCGCGCAGCGTACGCAGTGCGTACGCAGCTGATGAGCAGGCCCCGGAAGTGGCGGCACACGAAGTTCAGGAGGCAGGGGTCTCGGAGACCGGGAGGAGCACTGATACCGATCTGCAGATCGTGCCTGATTCGAGCGAGGGGCCCGTAGAAGGGCCTGCCTTGTCGCCATTTCAGGATCGGGCTTGGCGCTGGGCGTTGGAACGACAGAGGGAAACGGGGGATCTCCCGAGTGGGAAGGAGATCGCGGCGAAGTTCGGGCGGAGGGAGCGTTGGGGGCGCCTGGTCAAGCAGAAAGGACAGCGAGGACTGTCCGGGGCAGTGCCAACATCGCTCCACTCGATGAGTGAGAGACCCGCTGCTGAGCTCGCTCACGAACGGTGATCCGCTCCGTGACCGGAGACGACGGGGCGGCACGCTGCTCTTGCATCCTCACCGGCAGGGGGGAGACGCCTCGAGCTACGACGGAGTGAATCAGGACTGCGCGGCGGTGCAGTTCTCTTCCAGGCTCAGCTACGCGGTGAACACGCATATGTGCATCCTGCAGGTGTCCGAGCCGCCCAACGTAGAGGTCTGACCGCACGGAGGAGGCGGCGGATGGCTCCCACGCTCGGGGCAGTCGGCGCACACTTCAGCCTCACACGAGGATCCGTTCCTACCCCGAGCGTGAACATCACTGGCGAAGTGCCGGATCAGTTACGATCACCACGCTACTGACGAATTAGGGCATAGCATTCGAGTATGAGCATGGCAGAGGAACAACCGACTTACACGAGCCAGCCTGAAGTACCGCAGCCGCTCGAGAGCACGACGTCACCGGCCGCCGTGGCCAGCTCCCACCAGTTGAAGTTGCGGAGCCTCGGAGCCGAGTTCAGCGAGGAACACCATGGGGTGTACGTCGAAGCACTCCAACACGCGATCGAGCATGAGCTGTCCGTGAGGAACATCGCTGTCACCGGCGCCTATGGTACGGGTAAAAGCAGTGTTCTCGGCGAGATATCGCAGCTATATCCGAAGCGAGTTCTCGAACTCTCATTGTCTACTGTCAGCGCTGAACAGGACGATCCCAATGCGGGGTCGGAGGGTAATCCTGCGTCGTCGACGACTAACCGCATCCAAAAGGAGATTGTCAGGCAGATCCTCTATCGCGACGCTCCCTCACGGACGCGCGGTTCGCGATTTCGCCGTATCTCGAGGTTTCGCTGGAATAGCGAGATTGGAATTGCGGGCGGTATAGGGCTAATAGTCCTGATAATTCTGTTTCTAAGCGGCCAGAGTGAGCGGTTGGTTGCTGTGGCGCAAGGTCGAGTCGTATCCACTATCGCCGCCTACGTTACCCTTCTAATGATCTTCACTGCCGCAATCGTATGGGCGCGATGGCTGACACATAATCGCGTGTTTCTGGAGAAGCTCACTGCAGGTCCGGCGATGGTCACTCTTGCTGCGCACTCCTTGAGCTACTTTGACCAGTATATGGATGAGATTGTTTACTACTTCGAGGTTAGTGGACGCGACATCGTCATCTTCGAAGACATCGACCGTTTTGAAGACGTCCAAATCTTCGAGACACTGCGCTCATTGAACACGCTTCTCAATGGTGCCGAACAGGTGCGCTTCCGCAAAGGACACTCTGCTCGCCAGCAGAAGAATCGGGCATCGGCAACGCCCGACGTCAAATTCATCTACGCCCTGCGCGATAGCGTGTTTGAGCAAATCGGTGCTGACAGTCAGGAGGCCAATCTCGGTGACGCGGCCGCTGAGGAAGTCAAGCGCGCAAACCGCACGAAGTTCTTCGACCTCGTAATCCCGATCGTCCCCTTCATCACCCACCGCAATGCTCGAGATCTGATGATTGACGAGATGGAAGGAACCGGTGTCTCCTCCGCACTGACCGACCTTGCAGCTCGCCACATAGCCGACAAGCGGCTGATCGTCAACATGCGCAACGAGTATGACATGTTTGCGAACAGGCTCCTGGGAACCGAGAACCAGATCCCAGGCCTGGACCAGGATCGAATGTTCGCGATGATCCTCTACAAGAGCGTTCACATGGCCGACTTTGAGGCTATCCGCCTCGGTGCGAGCAAGCTAGACGACCTCCACATAGCCTGGCAGCGACTCTTTGAGTACTGCGTGAACGATTTAACAACCAGATCTCTCAACCTTACGAGTCGCATCGAGGCACATGACGCAGTAGTTACCAGGAGCGCCCGACTCGGCGAACGCCTCAAAGTGATAGCCAAGGCTGCCTTCCCCGAGAACATCCAACAGTACTCTCGGGTTTCGGTTTCGGATAGTACGTATGGTATCGCGCATCTTACAATTCCTGAATTGTGGTACGCCATAATCACCGAAAAGAAGCAAATTCAGATTACAAATTCTCGGAACGCCGGCTCGCGAAATCTGGTCTTCAAGGATCTTCAGCTAGTATTTGGCGAGGACCTCGATGCTGACAAGTGGCAGCATGAGGACCATGCCGAGCTCGTCCGAGAAAAATCGGAGATACCCGACAAAATTTCATTCTTGCGACATCACACATGGCAGGATATCTACGATCGTCCAGAGTTCGTTGGACCGGACTCCGAGGAGCGCAGTCCTGAGTCGTTCCGTCAACTCACCGAGCGTTTGCTGGGCTCAGTGCTCGCTCGCGAACTCGTCGCAAACGGCTACATCAACGACTACTTTGCTCTCTACATCTCGATCTACTACGGTCGGCACCTGCGTCACAATGCTCTGAACTTCATCGTTCACGCCTTGGACCAGGGAAAACCACACATTCTATACTCGCTCGAGCCCGACGATGTCAAGGCCATCCTTCGCGACAAGGGCGACGGAATTTTGAGAGACCGTCGCGTCTACAACGTCTCGCTCCTGGACCATCTCCTATCGACAAAGGACGCCCGCGCCGAGATGCTGATCAAGCAGATTTCTGCCTGGGGCAGCATTGACCAGAACTTTGCGGATTGGTACCTCGACGTAGGGGCACACAAGAATGAGTTCGCCCAGGCTCTCGCCCCATTACGCGATGAGATCCTGACCTATCTCGTCGGAAGTGCAAGGGTTGATGAGACGCAACGTGTCGAACTGGTGAACGCCGCCTTGGGACACCTGGATTCCGAGCGTGAGTACTTCCGCGAGGGTGGCGTCACCCGGTTCGTGGAATCTCACTACACCGAGTTCGAGGTGCTGACCGGCAATGTGCCAGCAAAGCAGACGTCCCGGGCGATGGCGATGATAGCCACGATGGGACTGCGACTGCCTTCGGTCGCACCGCTTAACGAACGAGGGCGTCAGGCTGCCATCGCCGATGGTACCTACCTGATCAACGAGGCAAACCTTCAGAGCCTCACAGGGAGGCCATCCATCGCGCTGAACGAGCTCCGCGAAGCAAATACCGATATTTATGACACTGCTCTATCGCGTCTACCCACATATATCGAAGCTATCCGGGAGGCCGCGTCGCTCCAGAAAACTGTGACCGCGAACGACGCGTTCCTGGGCATCTTGCATGAAGCCGGGGAAGCTGCCCCCAACCGCGATAACGCGATGGTGAATCTCGTGCATCTGGCCGCAGAGGAATGCCGTGTGGACGTACTGACCGATGCTCCACATTGGTCCTGGCCAGCGCTCACCGCTAGCCGTCGCACTAACCCAACGGCTACGAACCTGGTTGCCTACCTTGGTGCATTCGATGGTTTCGACGAGAATATTGCTGCACTTCTCGCAGACAGCGAGATAGTCACCCATGCCGAGGCCGTGGAGGGCACGGACCGCATCCAGCTCGCCACTGCCATCCTCAATGGGCGTACGCACCTCCCCTCCGCGACCCAATGCGTGTGCCTCGCTGCGAGCCTCAACCTCGAGACCTTGCTCGATCCCGAGGAGATCACCCCCGAGCATGGAGCGTTCGCTGGCCTGTTGATCGAGCGAGGGATCATCGCTGACAACCCCACGACATTCTCGAGCCAGCTCATCGTCGACTGGGAGACACGTCAGTGTGCGATCGAGAAGTCAGAGGCGTTTGGTGAGTTCATAGGCTCGGATGTATTGCCCGCTCATGACGTAGGGGAGTTCTTCAACAGTCCACGCGTCGACGCCGCATTGAAAGACTCGGTGCTGGCAAACATCAGTTCCTACCTTGCCGATGCCTCAACTGGGACCTGCAACATAGTGGGCCGATACGCCATGCAGTCACAAACTGTGCTCGACTACGACCAGATCGAGGCCATACGCGCTGGCGGAGCAGAGTATGGGATTCTCATTAACCTCATTGCAGCCGCGAGCGCCCTGCCGATCAGTGAGCTGAGGAGCTTGCTGCGATCGATGAATGAGCCATATTCTACGATCGCCGACCACGGCACGAACCGCCCACTTGTTCCTGATGACAAGGCTCACCGTACGATTCTCCAACGGTTGAAGAATGCTGGTATCGTCAGCAGATTCTCAGAGTACAAGCGTCAACTGCGAGTGTCGCGTCATCACAGATGAGCATGTCCGGGCCCCCTTTCATCACTCGAGTGAACCAGCAGGGATCCGGAGTCCTCGTGATTCGTGGCTTCTGGCGGTGCCCTGCCAGGTCTCTCAGTTCTTGCGGAGCGCGACTGCGGGAATCAGATCCATCCTGTGCTCCGCACACCAGTGGTGCACGTGGAAGGTGTCCTCAGGTGCGATCCTGACCAGGCGATTTAGTAAGGATCCCTTGCAGAACTCCGCGTATTCTGTGGTGAAAAATCTGGGTGCGAGGACGGCCATCGAGGGATCCAACGGTTTCCAATCGCCGTTATCCTCCTCAAACTCTACCCACCTGTGTATCCGTGCTTCCCGTCCTGAGAACAGGAAACCGTCCCGGGTCCTGGACGAGAGTCCGTGACCGGCGAGTTTCTCACTGAGCGCCGCTGATAGGGCCGTGCAATCTCCTACTCTCCTGGTCCGTGTGAGTTCCGGAGTCTGTTCTCGACGCATGAAGAGGTAGTGAAACGAGTTGCCGTTGACGAATTCAGCCCAAACCTCTTGTGCCTGAGAGTCATGAACGATGTCCCGGCGGCCGGAGACCGTGATCTCCCCCGTCCACCTCACCCGCCCAGTTGTGGACTTGCCCTCGTGCCATCGGGCCCCCAGCAACTGGGGGGATTCCCAACGATCACTGACGCAGTCACCCTCGCTAGGACAGGCAGCCTCCAGAGTGATCGAGTACTCAGTTGGTACGATCCAGTCCCGCCGCGGTGACACGACCAGACCGAAGAACACCATCTCCAGCTCCGGTCGGCTGGCCCCCGTACCTGAATAGAGACCTACGTTCCACAGGTCGGAGAGTTCGAATCCGTCTCCCCGGGTTTGGATACCAGAGGAACGGAGCCGTGTGATCTCCTCATCCGAGCAGCGCAGGAGCTCACGCGCGTAATCAGCGTCGACCCATTCCTGATACCCGTCCGGGGTCGGGGACACATGTTCAAGGGCTCGGGCCCAGTCCGTCGATCCATGGCTCGACATGACTACGTGTCCTCCTGGCTGATCGCGTTTGGGTGGTAAGTGAGCAGGTGGTTCTTGATGGACCGAAGAGAGGGACCGTCGAGCACGATGTCGGGATCCATCTTGATGCCGAAGCGTTCGTCGATGTCCCTGATGAGATCGATCAAGGCGATGGAGTCGAAGCCGATCTCCATGAGGTCGGCGTCCAGATCTACCTCGTGTGGCAGGGTCCGCAAGTACGTGGAAGCCACGAGCCGGAGTTGGTGTCCGATGTCACCGCCGACCGCTTCGGGAGGTGCGGCATCGGACGGGCTGTCGGATGCTAGAGGCATCGATTCTGTTGTTCTGCCCGACATCTCATCATGTGGATGGACCCAATAGCTTGTGCGCTCCCAGGGTTGGGAGGGCAGGGATATACGTGTCGGTCGGCTTCCAGGCCACAGAAGCGACCAGTCGACACCGATCCCGTCCACCCACAGTCGGGCCAACTTCTCAAGTGACCTCCTGCGCATGAGCATGCGGACGAACTCCCGGCCCTCCTCACCGTCGAGAAGCTGGCGATCGATGCTCGCGTGAGGCCGAATGGTGAGCAAAGCTTGGTGTTCCCCTCCAGCGTGGAACGCCCGGAGAGCGGCGACTGCTTCGGCGATGTCTTCGGTCAGCACAGCCAAGCGCGCCGGCAGCTCGCGCCTGCCGACCTGTGATGTGAACGCCAGGGCATCGAGGTCTGTGGTGGTGTCGCGCGCAAGCATGTCCGCGGTGCGCTTGGCCATGAGGCGGAGCTGTGTCGGTGTGCGGGCGGACAACAGCAGGATCGGGCGCCCAGGTGACCCGCCTAAGCCCGTCGCCTGCGACGGTTTGGGAAGGAACTCCTCGACCACTACGTGGGCATTGGCGCCTCCCGCGCCGAATGCGCTTACACCGGCGCGACGCGGGAGAGGGCTCCCCGGCCCGCGGGGTACGACCGGTGCCCAGGGGATCGCCGAGCGTGGGAAGTGGAAGGGCGTTCCCGCCAGAGTGATCTTGGGGTTCACCGACTCCAGACCGGCGCATGGAGCCAGCTCTCTGTGCCGCAATTGGAGCAGCACCTTGGTGAGCCCTGCGATGCCCGCTGCACCTTCGAGGTGGCCGATGTTGGCCTTCAAGGAGCCCACCGCGCAACTGTCAGGATCGCGGTCTGCGGTCGAGAACACTCGGGAGAGCCCATCGAGTTCGATGGGGTCACCGAGGGCCGTCCCGGTCCCGTGCGCCTCTATGTAGTTGACCGTGGAAGGATCCACACCCGCCCTGATCAGAGTCTCACTCACTAGATCCGCCTGCGAGCGTGGACTCGGAACCATGAATCCCGACGTGCGGCCGGAGCTGTTGACGAAGCTCGCCCTGATGACCCCCAGGATCCGGTCCCCGTTCGCCACCGCGTCCCTCAAGGGCCGGAGCAGCACGGCCCCGACCCCTTCGCCCGGGACGAATCCGTTTGCGCGAGCGTCGAAGACCTTGTCCCTGCCGTCCGGGGCCAGGACCCCCATGGCGGCCAGTCCGGCGAGGTGGGAGCGGTGCAGTATCAGGTTGACGCCCCCCGCGATTGCCATGCGGCACTCACCCCGGCGCAGGCTCTCGCAGGCCAGATGGACCGCAGTGAGTGATGCCGAACAGGCGGAGTCGACCGCGAAGCTGGGGCCGGAGAAGTCGAAGAAATAGGAGACGCGGTTGGCTATCAGGCCTGGTGATGACTCTGGCCCTACGAGGGGGCCATCAGCCCACCTGGTGGCGCCGATCTTGCCGTAGGTCGTATGCATGGTGCCGACGAAGACCCCGGTCGAGGGTTCGTGAGTGGACGTTCCGAGGAAGCCACTGTCCTCCAACAGGTTCCATGCGGTCTCCAGGAAGAGCCTCTCCTGGGGATCCATGTTCTCTGCGTCATGGGGAAGGATGTTGAAGAACGCGGCGTCGAAGGAGTCCACGTCGTCCAGCAGGGCCGCCCAGCGCTCGCCCGGCGTGGCGTCGTCCGCCACGGTCCAGCGTTGTCGAGGGATCTCGGAAATGCGGCACACGCCCGCACGCAAGTCATCCCAGAAGGAGTCCATGTCGGCGGCGCCAGGGTAGCGCCCACTCACTCCCACGATCGCGATGCCGTCGGAGAGGGCCGTCTTATCACCGCTCTCCGCCTGAGGGGGAGGGACATCGGTCTCAGAACCTGGGACGGCTGACGCGCTGGAGGCATTCCAAGTCCCGCCGGTGTCACACAGCTCCGACAGCCGTTGGGCGTGCTCTTCCAGGAGGTACGACGCGACCTGTTCGACTGTCTGATACTCGTACAGAAGTGTGACGGGCAATTCGCCGAAGTCCTCTTCCAGACGGAGCACCAAGTTCATTTTGGTGATGGAGTCGGTCGGGGCGGCGGAGAGCGGGTCGTCGCCCGGCGCGTCCAGGGGGAGAGTTCCGAGGACATCGGTGACGACACCGCGGACGTACTCCTCGGCGCGTGACTTCAGATCCTGCACGTCGGTCCAATCACTGGGGTCGGAGAGAGCTTGTGTTCTCGTGAGCGGACACCACGCGGGTCGGCATGGAAAGCTCGACACCGGCTCCCGCCACTCTCACCAGGGGGTCCTCCACGAAGGAGAGCCGATGGGTGCTGGGCCCGATTGACCGGTGCATCGGCCACTCTCCTCCGCTGAGCAGACCAAGCTCGACCAGAGCATTAAGGAGATGGGGGTCAAAGCCGTACCAGGATCCGTCGACGTAGATTTCCGCCCACGCGTGATCGATTGAGTACGGGACGGCCAGGAAGAACCCGAAGGCACGTCTGGCCCTCATCCCGCTGGCCTCAGCCCTGTCCACGACGAACTTGGCGGCGAGTTTGCAGTCGGCCAAGCCTGTCTCACGGAGGAACCCCAGATCTTCTCGGAGCTCGTCCGGAAGCACGTGGAAATACAAGTCCGCCACTGGGCTGGTGAGTTCTAGGAGCGCGTCACACACCGGGCTCTCCCGGTGGTCGGGGGTCAGAGTCAGGCGGAACTGGCCGTTGCCGAGTTCCGAGAAGGAGGGAAGGCTCCTCAGCAGGTCTGAAGGGGAGAATCGAGGGTCCTCCACTGCTGTTTCCGGAGGGCGGCTGGTGATCACCACCTCGTGGAGTCTGTCTTCCGGCAGTGGCGCCTTTAGCGATCCCGCCCATCCCCGCATCGCCAAGTACCGCGCGGTGGGCAGGCGCAAGGCGAGGGAGATGTTGCTCAGGTCGCGGTGGTCGTAGAGGCGGTTACGGGATGAGCCCCGACAGGGGAGACCGGCATCGGTCAGTTCGTTGAGCAGTTCCCGGTCCAGCCTGTGCAGCCACTCGGCCCGGTCTGGGGTGACCCGGAACTCCCGGTAGCGGTCCGGTACCTGGCGGACGCGGTCGACCACCGCTTCCAGGGTTGTCGGGTTCTTCCCCGCGCGTTCCTGCTGTCCCTTTCCGATTGGGCCCACGGACGCTGCGCTCACCTGCGCCCACTCCACAGGTGGACGGTCCTCCTCAACACGGCGACGCGGTTGAGGCGTTCGAAGGCTTCGTCCACCCTCTTCCGGAACTTGTCCTGTTGCGGGTGGGGGAGGGACAGGATCAGCTCCCCAGTGCCGTTCTTGGTGAGGAACTCCCATGCCGCCTCGGAGTCGGGGATCTCCACCTCGGCCGTGATCTCCTGGCATGCAACGTCGGTGAACCCTGCGCCTTCGAGAACGGATTCGGTCTCCAGAACGTGGACGATGGGCCGTTCGAAGACCGGAAGGTACCTAGAGAATTCCGCGTACAGTCGGTTGCAGAATGACAGATCACCTGATTCGTTCTTGCCCCCGGGGAGGGTGAAGGCCAATAGGCCGCCCGCTTTGAGCACACGGTACGCCTCTTGGACGACCCTGGCCGGGTACTCGAAGAGATTGACCGCGAACCCTGCCGTGACGATGTCGAACGTCGCATCCTCGAACGCGAGGTCGTGCACGTCCATGACGTGGATGCTCCCCTGTGGCAGGTCCTGCCGTAAATGGGCGACCATCGACGGGGCCGCGTCCACGGCTGTCACAGAGCAGCCGCGTTCCTGGGCAGGCCGTGCCACAGCCCCGCGTCCGGCTGCGAGGTCGAGGAGCGCTGAGCCTCGTGGGGGATCGATGGTGTCCACCATGACGCGCCCGAAGGTGGAGTAGAAGGGAACTGCCTGGTCGAACTCATCCGCCAGGTCCTCGTACATCTGCGCGGTGCTCGTGATCATCACTCTCCCACCACCGATCGGATCCGCCTCGTCTGCTCAAATCCGCCGAGGAACCGGGTGTCCTCATTGGCAGCGCGGATGTCCTCCGCTGTTCCCTTCAAGTCGGGGGTACCGCCCCATCTGATCTTCAGATCGACGATCGGAATCTGTGTGCTGCTCATACACGATCCTTGTGTGTTGTGAGGGATGGACTACGCACCTTCCCTAAGGGAAGTGTCAAGACCAAGTGACGTTCAGCTGCCGCAGGCCGTAGACCAACATGTCGTCCAAGAATCCGAAGGGTCCCCCCGGAGCAGTTAGGCGGAGCTGGGGGAGCCGCTCGAACAGTGCGGCGATAGCCAGTTCCGTCTGTGTCTGAGCCACTGAGCTCCCGAGACAGCGATGTACTCCGTGTCCGAAGGCCAGGTGCCCTCGTGCTTCCCTCGTCATGTCGAATTCGTCAGGACTGGGGAAAACAGACGGGTCACGGTTGACCGTGGGCAGGTGGACGATGACGGCATCGCCTTTTCGGATCAGCTGCCCTCCGATCTCCACGTCGTGAGTGCATACCCGGGCCACGCCATGTTGGATGACGGTCCAATAGCGCAGCGATTCGCTAACGGCCGGGCCTGCCCATCGCCGCGGGGACTCACTCATCAGGCGGCGCTGGTTTTCGTCCCTGAGTAGAGAGAGCATCGTCAGGGAGAACAAACCGGCCACTGTCTCCAGGCCGGCCACGAGGATGAGGTTGGCGATTCCGACCGCTTGTGCCGTGGTCAGTTCATTGCTGGCTCGGAGCTTGGCCAGTCGGGTGAGGATGTCGTCGCCAGGAGGGCCCACTTTAGCGTCGATCATCCTCGCGAGCAGGCGGTTCGTTCGCCCGCTGACTGCGACGCGCTGTGCTGTCGTCGCGTCCTGGACCTGGAGCCTGCGGGCGCAGTCCATGAAGACTGGCCTCTGATCGTCTGGCACTCCGAACATCTCCGCCGTTCCCGCCCCGGGGAGTGGGACCGCGACCGTCGCCACCAGGTCACCGGACGATGCCCCGCTTCCGATCAGGGCATCGATCAGTCCCGCCACGACTGTGTCCACCTTGGGACGCAGCTGCCGGACGCGGGCCGCACTGAAGTCGGAGGTGACCAGTTTGCGCATCGACGTGTGCTCGGGCGGGTCCATAGATACGAAGTGACCCGGTACGTGGCGTTTGGATGAAAGAGGGAGGTTGGGGTAGTCAGGGTTGGTCGAGTCGGAGCTGAAACGCGCGTCCGCTAGGACCATCCTGGCCGTCTCCATGTCCGTGACCATCCAGGCGTGGCCGCCGTAGGCGAGCTGCAGCTGGTAGAGGCGGTCCTTCCCTCCTCGATAGGAATCTGGCGGGTCGTAGGGGTTCTCTCGGGCTGTGGGAAATCTCGGGGCGTACACGTTCCCGGTCATGGCGACGACACGCCTTCCGTCAGGAGGATCTTTCCGCGGTTTCGTCCAGCCCCGTACGCAGGGCGTGCTCCAGTTCCTCGAGGTCATCTGGTTCGTAGACGAGCGCGGGAGCCAGTTGGACGCAGTCGGGGCCGGGGCTGACGACGGCGCCGGCCGCGTGGATCATGTCTACGGCTGTTGCGGCCGTGACCTTGTCCGACGTGTGCAGCCGTATCGCCCGAAAGCATCCTGTGCCGCCGGTGGAACGCACGAGGGGATGGCCGCCTATGGAATCGAGGAGTCTGTCCAGTCCGACTGACACCCGCTTCCCGTTCTGGAGCGCATCGAGCCGCTCCATCTCACCCGCAACCGCGGTGATCGCCGCGCAGGTGGTAGGGGAGCCAGCCTGCGTTTCCGCGTGGATGAGCGAAGCGTCGGCTCGGTTGAACACCGACAGCACCTCCGCCGAGGCCACGACCGCAGCCGCCGCGCACGTACCGTTGGTCAGCCCCTTGGAGGCCAGCAGGATGTCGGGGGGTTCAGGCCACTCCTGACTGGCGAAGTAGGGGCCGGTCCGCCCGAACCCCGTGGCGACCTCGTCCGCCACGAGCAGGAACCCGTGTTCGCGTCGCAGCCGGAGCAGGTCCGCGACCATATCCGGGGTCAGCGGGTACGCGCCGGTGCCCAGGACCGGTTCGACGACGACCGCTGCCACGGACTCGCCCTCGGAGGCCAGCAGCTCAGTCAGTTCGCCTGCGCCACGGTGGTCGACATGCCGGATCCAACGCTGGTCCACGCTGTAGTAGCTTTGGGCGAGTGACTCGCCGGTCAGACCGTGGCTGCCGTAGGTGAGACCGTGATAGCTGCCGCGGAGCCCGACGATGACGCGGCGGCGGAAGCTCCGCCTGAGCGCCCAGTACTGCCGGGCCATCTTCATTGCGGCGTCGTTGGCGGAACCCCCCGAGGTGGTGAACAGGACCCGACCGTAGTGGTCGTCGCCGCAGACCTCAAGGAGCGCGCGGGCCGCCTTGACCGCGGGGCTGTGGCCGCCCCGGAACAGGCTCAGATAGGAGTGGTCGATCAGGGCCGTCCCCACCGCATCGGCGATGCGCTGGTTTCCGTAGCCCAGGTTGGCGTTCCATAGTCCGCTGGTCGCGCACAGGCGCCACCGGTCATCAGCGAAGCGGATGCGGGTTCCCCGGGCGTGTGTGGCCGTGTGCTCGGGAGCCCCGAAGCCACTTGGCCGTCCCAGGAGTTCCCACAGAGGGTACTGAGCGTTCACGGTGGTCACCTCTCGATCCGGTAGGCGCGGGCCTGGATCTCGTACAGTTCGGCGTAGCGCCCGCCGTGCTTCATGAGTTCTTCGTGGGTGCCCTGTTCGCACACGCGGGCCCCGTCCATGACGACGATGTGGTCGGCCATGCGCACGGTGGAGAAGCGGTGCGAGACCAGGAGCGTGATGCGGTCCCGGCCCCTGAGTGCTCTGGCGCGTTCGGCGTACTGCTCGAAGAGCAGGTGCTCGGTCTCGGCGTCCAGCGCCGAGGCGGGCTCGTCCAGCAGCAGGAGCAGGGGATCGTCGCGCATGTAGCCCCGGGCGAGCGCGACCTTCTGCCACTGTCCCTCGGACAGTTCCACCCCGCCGGCCCAGGTGTTGCCGAGCCGGGTGTCCAGGCCGCGGTCGAGCCGGTCGACCAGGGCGCGGGCGTCCGCGCGCTCGACGGCCCGGTCGACGGCCGCCCCGTCCTCGGCTCTGGGCAGGTCGCCCAGCCCGATGGACAGCCGCAGCGGGTACTCGAAGCGCGCGAAGTCCTGGAAGGCGCCGGAGAGCCGTTCCCGCCACGCGTGGGCCGGCATGTCGGCCAGGTCGGCGCCGTCGACGAGGATCCGCCCGGAGTCGGGCTCGTACATCTTCGCCAGGAGCTTGACCAGCGTGGACTTGCCCGCTCCGTTCTCGCCGACGACGGCGACCACCGCTCCCGCCGGCAGGTGGAGCGTGACGTCGTCCAGGACCGGCCGGTCCGTTCCGGGGTAGCCGAACGAGACCCGGTCCAGGGTGATGCCGGAGCGCATCCGCTCAGGTGGGGGGACCGGGCTCCGCGAGACGGATCGGGCGGACAGCTCCTCCAGCCACAGCAGGCGGCGCCCGCCCTCCAGCCAGATGGTGCGCAGGAAGTGCACCTGGCGCAGCGTCTGGCCGATGTACTGGGCCAGGCGTCCGCCCGCGGTGAGCAGGAGGACGACCTGGGCCGCCGAACCGGTGCCCGTGGCCACCCAGACGACCGCGCCGGTGAACGCGCAGCCGAAGACCGCGAGCGCGGCCGCCTGCCACGCCGTGGTGGCCCAGCGGGCCCGGGACAGGGCCCGGTGGCGTGCGGCCCACGCCTGGTGGCGCCCGTGGCGGACGCGCTCCCTGGTGCGGGTGACGCGCAGCTCGCGCCCGGGTGAGGCGTTCGTGCCGAGGAGGAAGAAGTGCCGCGCGAGGCGCTCGTGGTGTCCGAGCCCCTCCTGCAGCGCGTGCTCCGCTCCGCCCCGCCAGTGGGAGACCAGGGCGGTGGGTACGGCGAACAGGACCAGCAGGCCGAGCAGGGGGTGGACGGTCATCAGCAGCGCCGTGGTCAGCCCCAGCCGCAGGAGGGCGCCGATCGCCTGGAACAGGTACTGGTAGACCTCGCTCAGGGTGTCCGCGTGGTCGCGGAGCAGCTGGGCGCGGTCGACGTAGGCGGGGCGTTCGTGGTGTTCCAGGGTGGGGATGCCGCTCTGGAGCCGGACCACGTGCGCTTCCATGAACACCGCGGCGCGGTCGGCGAAGCGACGGTTGGCCCGCTCGCTCACCACGCGCAGCAGCCAGCTCAGAGCGGCCAGCGCCCCCAGGAGCACGGCGGCCGTGATCATCTCGGTCCGGCCCCCGGAGACCACCGCCTCGGTGAGCCCCGCCAGGACGGCGGCGATGAGGACGTCGGGCAGGGCGGCGCCGACCGTGGTGGCGAACGCCACCGCGATGAGCCCGGGTGACGCTGTCCAGCCCAGCCGCAGGGTGCGGCCCAGGGCCCGCCCGGACGAGGGCAGGGGATGATCATCGGTCGGCATGGCCGGCTCCGTCCTGCTCGTCGCTGAACTCTTCGGTGAAGCGCGCGGCCTGGAGGTCGAACAACCGCGCGTAGGTGCCCCCGAGGGCCATGAGTTCGTCGTGGCTCCCGAGCTCCACGACCCCGCCCCGGTCCATGACACAGATCCGGTCGGCGCGGCGGACCGTGGAGAAGCGGTGGGAGATCAGGACGGTCGTGCAGCCCCGCGTGGCCTCCAGCACGCGGTCGAAGACCTCGGCCTCGCCGCGCACGTCCAGCTGGGCGGTGGGCTCGTCCAGCACGACCACACCGGCGCCCTGGCCCACCGCGCACAGGACCCGGGCGAGGGCGACGCGCTGCCACTGTCCGCCGGACAGGTCGGTGCCGTTCTCGTATCCGGGGGAGAGCACCGTGTCCGGGTCGCGCAGATCCGTGGCGCCGGCGATCGCCAGGGCTTCGCGGACCTCCTCGGGGGTGGCGCCCAGGGGGGCGACGTTGTCCTTGAGCGGCAGCTCGTAGCGGACGAAGTCCTGGAAGATCGCGCTGACGCGGCGGCGCCAGGACTCCACGTCCAGGTCCCTCAGGTCGGTGCCGTCGACCTCGATCGTTCCCGAGACCGGGTCGTAGAGGCGGCACAGGAGCTTGACCAGGGTCGACTTGCCCGCGCCGTTGACACCGACCACGGCCAGGGAGCCCCCGGCGGGAATGGTGAGGTCGAGACGGTCCAGGACCGGCGCGGACATGCCCGGGTAGGCGAAGGTCACGTCGCGGAACCTGATCTCCGCGGCGGGCATCCTCTCCGCCGACGCTCCTCCGGAGACCACACCGCGGGCCGCGGCCGTGGTGGACATCTTCCGTTCGACGCGCAGTACCGACGCGACCCCGTCGGAGGCCAGGGACAGGGCCCAGTTCAGCCCTCCGAAGGCCAGGGCGCTCGCGCCGACGGCCGCGTAGGCGAAGGTGCTCACCTGGCCCAGGCCGACGGCGCCCGAGGCGGCGTCCCGGCCCAGGGACCAGAAGAACAGTCCGCCCGAGACCATCAGGACCGCCACCGCCCAGCGCATCGGCCGCTGCCGTAGCCGGGTGGCCTGCCAGCGCAGTTCGACGAGGGTGCGGCGGTCGGCGGCGAAGCGGTCGGTCAGCCAGCTCGCGAGGCCGAAGAGCCGGATCTCCTTGGCGGCGGGGGAGTCCACGGCCAGCCGGTAGGAGTACTCGGCGCGGCGCTGGGCGTCCAGGACCTCGCCGGTGTTGCGGTCCCACTGGCTGCTCTCGCGGAGCAGCCAGTGGGTGGAGAGCCAGGCGCCGCCGACCAGGAGCGGGGCCCACCAGGCGTACGCGGCCAGGACCACCGCCTGGGCCAGGCCCGCGACCGCCTCGACCAGGCCGCCCGCGATGAGGCCCATGGACAGGTGCAGGGGTGGGCCGGTCATCCCGAGGTCGAAGTCCCGGGAGGCGGTGAGCTCGTCCATGTGCTCGCGGTTCTCCAGGTGGGCGACGCCCTCGGGGGCGCCGGCGGCGACGAGCAGGCGGTCGTGCAGGCGGTCGGAGACGTGCTCGCCCAGGAGGGAGCCGACCTGGGAGTGCAGGGGTGTCAGGACCTGCATGAGGACGAAGACGACCCCGATGAGGAGCAGTGGCGTACGTAGCGGGGCGCCGTCGGCGACGGCGCCGACGAGCGTTCCGACCGCCACGACGAAGCCGGCGGGAAGCACCCCCTGGGCCAGGACGAGCGCCCACCACAGCACGGTCAGCCCCGGATGGGAGCTCCATAGGGTGGCGAAAAAGATCCATTCCTTCCGCGATGCGATCGAGGACGTTAATCCGCCCTTGGGGAGCACCACTTCTTCGGCGGCAGGGATGGGCACCCTGGGCACCAGCCTTTCCTTACGCGCGGGCCTGGTAGTTAATAGGTGACTCCGCACGGATGTGGATGTCAGGGAAAGCAGACGCGCCAACATTCTTGCCGAATGACTGGCCGATGTGGAACCTACGGCGAGATTGCTGGGGTGTCAAGATGGATATGGTAGGTCAGGCGCCACAAGGGTCCCTCCCATCAGGGATTTAATCGTTTTTAACATTTTTTAACAAATTGTTCACATGTGGGGCAAGGCTCCTCGCGGTGGCCGGCGGCTCTGCTGGGTGGTCCGTGGGTGCTATCCCTCTCTGGTGCCGCCTTCGACGTGTCGCGCGCGCCTTCCCGCTGATCGTCGGCTGTATGCCTGTTGGCCGACTCCGGCCACGGCTGGGGGGTCATCCGTGCGGCAGGGTGCGCACGGTCGAGCCTGGCTGTGTGGAACGTTCGCATTGCCTGCCTCGGTTTCATGACCTGGTGTTTTCCTTGGGGGAGAAGGCTTTGTAGGTAGCTGAGCGCTGGTAGTCATGTGGGTCCGTAGCTGTGACTCCGGCAGTCGCTTTACTGTGCGCAGGGCCTCCTCGGGTCTTGACATCTCTTCGGTAGGCGTTCAATACTGCCTCCGGCTGCGGCGATTAACGGCACACCTGGTGTTTCAACCGCGTCTCGTGTAGCGTCAGGCAAGCGCTTTCAATGTTTTTATGATGTTGGCGCCGACCTGTGTTGTAAATGCACCCACCTCATGGGGTATTTGGGGAGGTCCGCTCCTCCCGGGTCGAAATGGAAGTTATTCTCTGTGCCCGTTGAACGTTGGGTACGGAGCAGGATCGGCGGAAAGAGGCAGCGTGGAGACCCAGTTCCAGACCGCTCAGCGCAGCGTCCTTCGCGTAGTGGTCGTCGGTGCGGGGGCCATGGGCCTCGAATGGATACGCACCGTCCTGGCCTCAGACGACACCGAGCTAGTGGGCGTAGTGGACAAAGACATCAGGCGGGCACGGTGGGCGGTGATCCGAACCGGCGCCAGGGGGGTTCCGGTTTCCTCAAACTTGGATGAGCTGCTGCCAGCCCTCGACGGGGTTGATGCGGTGGTCAACGTCACTCCTCCAAGCTCTCACTTCACCGTCACCGCCGAGGCCCTGGCCCTCGGTTTGCCGGTACTGGGAGAGAAGCCGATGGCTGCCTCCCTGGCCGAGGCTGAGGAACTGGTTGCGCTGGCCAGTGATGCCCGCAGGTTGTTCATGGTGGCGCAGAGCCGCACTTACGAGTCTCACCTGTCCTCACTGCGTGACCACGTCCGTTCGATCGGCCCTCAGTTCCTCATCGCCGTGAACTTCCTGCGCGACGAGCCCTTTGATGGGTTCCGCAGGGAGATGTCCCACCCACTGCTGATGGACATGATGGTTCACACAGTTGACGCGGTCCGCTATCTCACCGGTGAAGAGGCCGCACACGTGTACTGCGAGGAGTACAACGCATCCTGGAGTTCGTTTTCCTCCGGAGGTTCGGCCACGTGCGTGTTCGAAATGGTGGGGGGTGGGCGCTTCGTCTACAACGGGAGCTGGTCTGCCCCAGGCAACATGACCTCCTGGAACGGTGAGTGGCGGGTCAGTGGGGCACACGGCAGCGCCCTGTGGGACGGGGACGGCCCACCGGTGCGGCTCTCTCCCTCTGCTCCAGACGGGACTGTGTCTTCGGAACAGAGCCGATCCGACGGGGGTGTGGGACGAGTCCTTGCGGAATTTGTCCGTGCCCTGCGCACCGGTGAGATGCCCTGGGGTGAATGCTCGAACAATCTAGGCACTCTAGCCATGGTGCAAGCAGCCATGAACTCTGCGCGGACTGGACGGCGCGTTCGAGTCCCGCACCCGACGGGACAAACGCCGGCCGCCCCTGCCTCCCGTCATGAAGAGCGCGTATGAGGATCGCCCTGGCTCAGCACCGCGCAGCAGTGAACGACCCCGACGCCAACCTCAAGCGGGGCCTGGACATATGCCGTGAGGCCGCGGCGGAAGGCACGGACCTGTTGGTCTTCCCCGAGATGTGGAGTACGGGATACGGCACACCGCCTCGCGTCCCGGACGCGCGTGCCGCTTGGGAGGCCTGCGCGATGGGCCCAGATTCACAGTGGTTAGAAGCGTTTCGCCGGTCCGCACGCGAACACGACATGGCTGTAGTGGTCACCTATCTCCAAGGCGGTGCGAACGGCCTCGGTAACGCGGCCACCCTTATCGATCGCCAAGGGCGCGACCTACTCACCTACACCAAGGTGCACACCTGCGACTTCACGTGGGAGGAGGCCCTTACACCCGGCGGGACATTTGACGTGGTGCGTCTGGACACTGGTGCTGACCACGTCGACGTGGGCATCATGCTCTGCTTTGACAGGGAGTTCCCAGAGGCCTCTCGGGCATTGGCGCTCGGAGGGGCCGAGTTGGTCGTGACTCCGAACGCTTGTCTGCTCTGCGACGACCGCATCGGACAGTTCCGGGCCAGGGCCTTCGAGAACATGGCCGCCCATGCCATGGCGAACTACCCGGCGCCCCGCATGAACGGCCGGTCCTGCGTCTTCGACGGAATGGCATTCCGAGATGGCCGGCCACGTGACCATTGCCTGGCGGAGGCCGACCACCAACCGGGCATGGTCCTGATCGATTTGGACCTGCGGATGCTTAGGCACTACCGATCCACCCAGGTTTGGGGTCCGAACGCAAGACACCCAGGGGCCTACAGGAGGTTGACCGAACGGTCATGACGCCGGACCTACCCTCTCGCTCTCCGAAAGGTCACACCATGTCAGAAGTGCCATCTGGACGGAAACCCTTCCGTTTTGGCGTTCTCGCCGCGAACGGGACCGAGGCCTCGGACTGGCGCCGCAGGGCCCGGTTGGTCGAGTCGCTCGGCTACTCCTCGCTGCTCTTCCCCGATCACCAGGACAAGGACTGGGGTCCCCTTGTCTCCCTGGCCGTAGCGGCGGAGCACACTTCACGACTTCGCCTGGGCACCCTGATGCTCGCAGCTGGCCTAAGGTCCATTCCCCTTCTCTACAAGGAGATGGCGACATTGGATTTGATGTCCGGCGGAAGGACGGAGATCGGGTTGGGAGCGGGTTGGTACGCCCAGGACTATGAACGCGCGGGTGTGGAGATGGTGTCGGCCCGTGAGCGGATCGCTCTGCTGGAGGAAAGTGTCGAGGTCTTCACGGGGCTATGGGAGGAGGGCATGGCGAGCCTCTCTGGCCGGTACCTGCGCATCGAGGGGGCAGTGGGGAGGCCGCGGCCGATCCAGGAGAAGGCGCCCCTAACCATCGGCGGAGGCGGAGAACGTGTGCTCGGGGTGGCCGCACGCCACGCCGGCATCGTCAACATTGGAGCGGTCCTATCCTCCGGTGGCAAGGACACGCGTTTCGGAGCCTCGGCGACGGCTGAACGCTTCGACGAGCGGGTACGGCTGGTCCGTGAACTCACGGCGGAGCGGGATTCGCCGCCGGAGCTTCAGTGCCTGGCCTTTGCCGCCGCGGTTACCGATCAGCGTGAGCGATACGCGCGAAGGGTCCTGTCGCCTATGTTCGGCCTTCCACCTGACGAGGCGCTGGACTCCCCCCTGGCCGTCGTCGGCTCCGTGGACCAGATCTGCGACATCCTCGTCGAGCGCAGAGAGCGGTACGGGATCACCTACTGGGTTATTCCCGTGCATCTAGCCGAGGCCTTCGCCCCGGTGGTCGCGCGTCTGGCTGTGCGCCGGGAGTCGGCGCTCGCGGGGGCGGAATGAGCAGCCCTCGTGCGATTGTCACCGGCGGAGCTGGATTCATCGGATCCCACCTATGCGAACGGTTGGTGGACGATGGGTACGAGGTGCTCTGCGTAGACAGCCTGATCACCGGTGACCCGGCCAACCTCATGCGGCTCGAGAATGAGCGGCGGTTCCACCTTCTCGAGCACGACGTCGCGCACAGCCTGGAGGTCTCCGGCGGCGCGGATGCCCTCCTGCACCTGGCCTCGCCCGCCAGTCCAGTCGACTACCTGCGCTTTCCCCTCCAGACCCTGGACGCTGGTTCCCGCGGAACCGGCAACGTCCTCGCCCTGGCGCGCGAGACGGGAGCCAGGTTCCTACTAGCCTCGACCAGCGAGGTGTATGGGGATCCTCAAGTCCACCCCCAGCGCGAGGACTACGTGGGACACGTCAACCCGATCGGGCCCCGATCGGTGTACGACGAAGCGAAGCGATTCTCGGAGTCCCTGACCATGGCTTACCACCGAGAACACGGCGTCGCCACATCCATCGTCCGCATCTTCAACACCTACGGGCCGCGTATGCGCCCCCATGACGGCCGCGCAGTGCCGACCTTCGTTAGCCAGTGTTTGAGCGGTCAACCGATCACAGTGACCGGTGACGGGACCCAGACCAGATCCATGTGCTATGTGGACGACCTGGTGGAAGGTATCGCACGGGTGCTTCACCACGGCGGAGTCGGTCCCTACAACCTCGGCAACCCTGAGGAGATCACCATCCTCGACCTCGCGCGGCGAGTTCGTGACCTGTGCGGCGCCGACTCGTGGATTGACTTCATCGCCAGCCCAGTCGACGACCCGCGCCGACGTATCCCAGACATCGCCCGTGTTCGGAAGGATCTCGGCTGGGAACCGAGGGTGGCGCTGGACGACGGCTTGGAGCGCACCGTCCTATGGATGGCTGCCCAACGCGAAGACGAGCACACGCGACCGGCCACGATCGGTCCACGGAGCGCAGCCCTATGAACTCCCGTACTCACCCATCGACCACGACCGTGGCTTTCGCCGTCGACGAGAAGTATTGCCTGCCGCTGACGGTGGCCTGGCAGTCCCTCCGGGAACGCGACCATAATCTGGTCTCCTCGCTTGATATCAGGGTCCTGCATACCGGACTACCTCAGGCGTCCCAGCGTCGCCTGGCCGATCACGCATCGAGGCTGGGGATCGAGATCCGGCTTCATCGCGTCGACCTGCCGGCCATGGAGTATCCCGTCGCCTTCGGCGGTGCCCACGCGAACTATCTGCGGATGCTGTTGCCTCGAATCCTGCCCGAGGTGGGACGCGTGCTCTATCTCGACGCTGACCTCTTGGTGCTGGGTGACCTCCGAGAGGTCCTTAATGCAGACCTGCACGGGGCGTGCATCGGTGCTGTGCGTGATCCAGCCAACCCGGCCTATCGCTTCGGTAAGGCGATGCCCGGATGGGAGGAGCTGGGAATTCCTGGTGACCGCGAGTATTTTAACTCCGGTCTCATGCTCATTGATCTGGAACGAAGCCGCGAAGAAGGTCTCTTCGAGCGAGGGTTCCGCTTCGTCGAGGAGTGCCCTCAGCACATCCGGCTCTGGGACCAGGACGCCCTGAACTGGGCGGCAGACGACCGTTGGGAACGCTTCCCCGCTGAGTGGAACGCCTTCCCTTTCTCAGCTCTCAACCGAACCCCCTGGATCAGGTACAAGGCGGAGGAACTCATGCCCATGGAACGGCTGCTCGCCGTCGAAGACGGCGCGCGTGTTCTTCACTTCGCCTCGCCAGCCAAACCCTGGACGGGTTCCCTCCCGGTAGGCCATGCCTCCTCTCTTTACCGCGATTATCTCGACCCCGTCCTCGCAGCGGACGGTACCTCCTATGAAGATCTCATGAAGGGTGCAAAATGAACGACCGTAAGCAGATCGCCGAGTTGGTGTCGAAGCACATTGCCACTACCATTCCCGAATTGAGCGACCAGGAGGTGCCCGAGGACAAGGATCTGCGTGAATTTGCCGGATTCGATTCCCTTGGCATTCTGGAGAGCCTCGTGTGGCTGGAATCAGAGTTCGGTATCACGATCCCTGATGAGGAGCTCACAGTCGAGAAGTTCAGCTCCGTCACTAAAATGGTCGACTACGTTATCGACCACCGCGGATAGAGCCGCCTTAAGAAAGGACGGACACATGCGCGTACTCGGATTGGGTGGCTCCCACCACGACTTCAGCGCCTGCTTGGTGGAGGATGGGAACGTCGTCTCCGCTGTCGAGGAGGAGCGACTGAGCAGAGTGAAGATCGCCTTCGGTCTGGGGCCCCGGCTCCAGAGGTGTGCTGCGGCGGACTATGTCCTCTCCGAAGCGGGGATCACCGTCGACGACGTCGACGCCGTTGTGGCCAACGATTTCATCAACCCCGTCTACACACTGCGCTACCGCGACAGGATCGAGTGGATTGGGCACCACCTGGCGCATGCCGCCAGTACTTTCTACACTTCGCAGTTCGAACGCGCGGCGGTCATGGTCGTCGACGGGGTCGGGAGCGCGGTCGATAAGGGCGGGCTCCTGTACGGGGAGACGGTCTCTCATTACACGGGAGGACCGGACGGTCTGGATTACATCGGAGGCAGACACGGGAGGATCACCCGTAGGGAAAACCGATCGGACGATCCCTATGAGGATTCGGTCGGTTGGATGTACGAGACAGTGTCCAAGCTGATCGGCTTTATCGGCCCGGGAGGCACGGGCGAGCCGGGAAAGACGATGGGACTGGCCCCCTACGGAAACCCTAGGTACGTCACGGCATTCGAAGGCCTCTACCGGATCGCCGAAGGAGGATTCCAACAAAGCACCGAACAGCAGATCAATCTGCGCGAGCTGGTCACCAAAGAAATGGATCATGCAGCGGGATCTTCGGAACGGGACAGGGTACGGGCGGACTTTGCCTACGCTGTCCAACACCATACCGAACACATTCTGATCGAACTCGCGCGCTGGTTGCACGACCGGGCCGGTTCGGATGACCTCTGCCTGGCTGGCGGGGTAGCGCTCAACAGCGTCGCGAATTTCAAGATTCTGCAGCAGACCCCGTTCAAGCGGATCCACATCGTTCCCGCAGCCGGCGATGCAGGAACGGGAGTCGGTGCCGCTCTGCACGGATACTACGTCCTCGGCGACAGGACATGGAAACCCGCTGACCAGGTATTTTCGCCCTATCTCGGACGCGAGTACTCGCAGGAGGAGATCGATGGAGCGGTTCGGGAGGCTTCCACCCCTCTGAAGATCACGCGCCCCGACAACCTGTATCGGGAGATCGCCGGGAAGATCGCTGACGGTGCTGTGGTCGGGTGGTTCCAAGGCCGGTCAGAGTCGGGTCCGCGGGCACTGGGAAACCGCAGTATTCTCGCCGACCCCCGCCATTCGGGGATGAAGGATCTTATTAACGCGAAGGTCAAACACCGCGAAGCCTTTCGCCCCTTCGCCCCAGTCGTTCTGGAGGAACACCAGACCGAATACTTCGACTCGGACGTCAGCGCCTACTACATGCTGATGGTCCCCCAGGTGCGCGCGGAGAAGCGATCGGTCATACCCGCCGTCACACACGTGGACGGCAGCGCGCGACTTCAAACCGCCTCGTGGTCGCTGAACCCCAGACTGTGTGAACTCCTCACCGCGTTCCGCGAATTGACGGGCGTGCCTGTTCTGCTCAACACCTCGTTCAACGATCGAGATGAACCGATTGTCGAGACGCCCGCCGACGCTGTGCGCTGCTTCCTCAACACCCGGATGGACCTGCTGGTGCTCGGTGACGTTGTCGTGAGCAAGGAGGGCTTCGAGTGAGGGATCAGCCCTCCGCCACGTTCCTGGGCGATGGATTGGGCCTGAAGGCGTGCTCGGAGAGCGATAAGCGGAATAAGCCTCTCCATATGCTTTCGAACAGCCGTGACCTGCTCCTCCACGACACCGACTGCTACCGGGCGTTCGGGATTGAGGAGTTTATTCTGTGCCTCGGCCACGGCTCGTGGGCGATCAAGCCAGCGGCCCTTGAGGGGTCCGCTGCGCCCGCACCACGGGGAGCGATACGGGTGGGCTCCCCTCACATGGCGTTCGGGGAGGGCGTCCCCGAGGCACCCAGAGCCGAGCGCGTGCTGGCTGGCCATCCCTACCTGCCCGGGAGCGCTCCCGGGCATGCGGTGTGGCGAAAGGCGGAGCGGTTCCCGGTACGGGACACGATCGGAGCGCACCCATGAACGGTCCACACATCGTAGTGTTCTCGCGCGAGTACCCGCCCATTTCCGTCGGAGGGACGAGCACCGCCGCACGCGACGTGGCCAGAGGTTTGGCACGAATGGGGTGTCGGGTCTCCGTCGTCTCCTCCGGTTCCGGTACCTCCGGTTCCGCAGGGGAACAGGACGGCTCGGCACGGGTGTACCGGTCTGGTGCACAGAGAGTTTACGACGAGCACACAGGTCTGCGCGACCAGAGCATGCGGACCCACCGTGGTCTGTTCGCCGCCGCAGAGGGCGCGGTAAGGGAGTGCGGTCCTCCTGACATCGTCGTCTTCCCGGACCTGTTCTGCTATCCCGAAGCGGCCGCACTCGCACGACGATACGACGTTCCGCTTCTCAACATTCTCCTTCAGGACTTTCGCGGAAGCACGCCCTACGACGAGGGTGCGCACCAGGTCACCAACGGAGTCACGGCCCGAGCGTCCGACCTCCTAGCGTTGGAGGAGAAAGCGATCCGTGGAAGCGATCACACGGTATTCATCAGTGACGCTCTGCGGAAGGGTATCGAGGGCCACTATCCGGATCTCGACCGATCCCGCAGCGTCGTACACCTGGGCGTGGATTTCGAGGAGATTGACGCGGTCGCTGGGAGTACTCGACCAGCGACCTTGCGGGCGTCGTTGCCTGCCGACGCCGGCGAGAAGCCCCTCGTCGTGGCCTGCGGGCGCCTTGTGCCGTTCAAGGGGTTCTCTCCGCTCCTGAGAGCACTGTCCGAGACCACCAATCCCTCCCACTTGGTGCTCGTGGGTGTGGGCCCCGAGGCAGAGAAGTTGCGGAGCCTGGCTCTCGACCTCGATCTCCGGGACAGGGTCACGTTCGCCGGGGATGCCTCCCACCTTGACGCACTGGCGTGGATGGCGACGGCGGATGTTGCCGTGGTTCCGAGCCTATGGGAGTCGTTCTGCTACGTGTGTGCCGAGATGATGTCGTTCGCCAAACCTGTGGTCGTGTCCTCCGTGGACTCACTCAATGAGTTGATCCCGACTGACGAATACGGGTTCAGGGTCCCGGTTTCCGACTCGCTCAGGCACCGTGTCATCGATCCGGAAGACCTGCGGGAACAGCTCGACCTGGCACTCAGCGATCGACAGACCGCCATGGCGCGGGGCGAGGCGGCTAGGAAGCGCATTCAAGAGCACTTCACAGTGGAACTCTTCGCCGAGCGCCTGTCCACTCTGGTGGGGTCTTTGACAGGGGAGGCGAACCGTGTCTGAGGCGCTCGATGGCTTCTGCTCACAGATCCGGGCTCCGTCGACGCGCACGGCACGTCTCTGGGAGGTACGTCAGTTGACTCGGGCACGGCCGCTCCGCAGTCTCGGCTCGCTTGACGCCCTTGCCGAACGAGTGGCAGTGATTCTGGGAGACGCGGATCCGGGCCCCCTCCCAGCGGTGGTCAGTGTGATCGCCGGGGACCACGGAGTGGCCAAGAAGGGTGTTTCCCGCTTTCTACACGGTACGACGTCCTCGGTGTTCTCCCTCATCTCCTCCGGCGACGCCCCTGTGAACCACCTGGCCGCCCGAGTACCCGCTCGGGTGGAGGTGGCGGACTTCGGGATGGCGAACACGGTCGGGACGCGCAGGTACAAGGTCGCGAACGGCACGGAGGACCTGTCCGTGCGGGACGCGATGACCGTGGACCAGGCCCGTGACGCGGTCGCCAACGGGGCCTCCTTCGCGGAGGAGCGCTTGCTCCGGGGCTTCTCGGCCCTGGGGGTCGGAGAGATCGGGGTCGGCAACACCACGTCGGCCGCCGCGCTGACCGCCCGTCTTCTAGGGCTACCCGCGACCGCCGTCGTCGGCCCCGGGGCGGGATCCGGGGCCGAATCGGTGGAACGCAAAGTGGGCCTGGTCGAGACCGCGCTCGTGAGAACGGAGAACCATCCGGACGACCCGCTCCGCTTGCTCGCCGCGCTCGGCGGCTTCGAGATCTGCGGCAACGTCGGAGTGATCCTTGCAGCTGCCCGCGCCGGACGCGTTGTCGTTCTGGACGGGTTTATCACCGGGGTCTCCGCGCTGGTCGCCACCCGTCTGTGCCCTGACGCCGCGGGTTACCTCGTCGCCGCCCACCGCTCGACCGAACCAGCACACGAGTTCGTACTGGACGAACTCGGACTCCGGCCGCTTCTCGATCTGGACATGCGGTTGGGGATGGCCTCAGGCGCCGCGATCACCCTGGGGTTGATTAACACGGTCCTCTCCGTGTGCGCCTACACCCCCGCTGCGGCGAAGGTGGGGCTCGCGATCCGGTGAACACGCAATCCTCAGCGGTCGTCTTCGATCTCGACGGCACCCTTGTCGACTCCTGGAGGGCGCATGTGGCGAGCCTGCGCCACGCCGTGCGCACTGTCGGGCTGCCCGTACCGGACAGTGAGAGCTTCGCGGATCGCCAGCGTCCGACGGACCTGGAGACCCTGTCGTCCTTGGTGGGGGAGGACCGGCTGTCCTCGGGATTCGCTGCCTACCGGATCGCCTTCGGCCGTCTGTCGGGGACCGTGCGTCCCATGCCTGGTGCACACGCCCTTGTCTCGAGGCTGCGAGGATCAGGGGTCGCGCTGGGAGTCTGTACAGGCAGGTCACGGGTTGAGGCGCAGATGCTCCTGGATTCCGCAGGGCTGTCCGTCCCCCTCCTCACGGCCCGGGAGGACGCAGAGCCGCCCAAACCCGACCCGTGCGGGCTCCTGGCCGCGCTCCGGACCCTCGGCGTCGACCGTGAGCGCGCGGTCTATGTCGGTGACGGACAGGCGGACTCCGACCAGGGCGTGCGCGCCGGAGTCAGGACCTACGTCGTGGGCGCCGCGACCCTGGCGCCGAGGCCTGGCGTCACCTCGGTCGCCTCGCTAAGAGAACTCCCGATCCTCCGATGGAGGGGGCAATGACCAGACCCGTTCTTTTCGACGCGGTGAGAGAGGCGGCTGAGCACCGTTCTATCGCGATCACCACACGCGACGGCACACACACCTTTCTCGAACTGCTCTCCGCCTCCGAGCGCTACGCGCACACGATCCCGGAGGGGCCGGTGAGCCTGCGTGTCCACGATCCCGTGGCGGCGGCCGTCGTACTCCTTGCCTGTGACCTCGTGGGCACACCGGTCGTCCATGAGGATCCGGAGACGGTTCACCCGGCCATTGGAGCGACCATCACGGACGTCCCGGTGCCCGGTGCGAAGGTTTGGAAGGCTTCGGACACCCTCTCCTTGTGGACTTCTCCTGCGCCTGAGGGCGATGTGCCTGTGAGACTCCCGCAGCGCACGCACACCTTTCGCACCTCCGGGTCCACTGGAGCACCCACAGGTGTGGTCAGGACCGCGGAGGCCGTGCTGGCCGACGGCCGACGTGTCGCGGCGTTCCTGGACTATGGAGCAAAGAGCCCGGTCATCGTGTGCGCCCCGCTCTTCCACGTCTACGCCTTCAACTACGGCCTCGTGGGCACGCTGACGATCGGGGCCCCCACTCGCTACCTCCCCACGCGCTCGGTGCCGTCGCAACTGGTACGAGGCGCGAGGGAACACCGGGCCCGCACCTTGATCGCCCTGCCCGCGCACTACCGCATGCTTGCCTCCTCCCAGGACCTTTTCCAGTCCACCCTGCGCCGTGCCGTGTCAGCCGGTGCGCCGCTGGCCGAAGGTGTGGCCGCTGCCCTGCGGGAGAAGAGCTCCTTCACCCTTTTCAACTGCTACGGGTCGTCGGAGGCCGGCGCCGTGACCTTGGCCCCTGCCCTCGCGGATACGGCCGTCGTGGGAGAGCCCCTCCCGGGGGTGCGAACACGCCTGGACCAGGTGGACGAGGGAGAAGAACTCCTCCTCAAGACGGAGTCGCTCGCCGTCGGCCGACTCGGGCCGGACGGCTTCGTCCCTTTGGAAACGGACCAGGGCTGGTACCGCACCGGCGACCTCGTACGGTCGGCGACCGCCGGGATCCGCATTGTCGGACGCAGGGGGAGCGTCATCAACGTCGGGGGCAAGAAGGTGAACCCGTCCGAGATTGAGTCCGTTCTCAGGGGCCACCCGGCCGTGAGCGAGGTCCAGGTCCTTCCGGAGGCCCACCACGCCTACGGACACGTGCCCGTGGCGCGCGCCGTTGCGAAAGGCCCGACGTCGGTTGAGGAGCTGGTGGGCTGGTGCCGGAAGCACCTGGAAGCACACCAGATTCCGCGACGTATCGACCTCGTATCGGAGTTGCCGCGATCAGCGACCGGAAAGACCCTCCGTGATGTACACCGACAGTGAGCATGTCTCCCACCCCCGTCGTCAACTCACCAGGTTCGGCCCCGTGGGGCAAGCGCTTCTTATGACTGACGGAACGCTGACGCTCCTTCTCGGGCACTTCGCCGGGGAACGGATCATCGTCGATCGTCTGGCACAGCACGTGATCTCCGGGACCGCCGCGCCCCAGGGCCCCCTCCCGCCGGCGAAGGGGCCGGTGCTCGTGCGTGACGTGGACCTCGCGGGTGAGCACAGTGCCCGTACGTACGTGCGGGCCCGGTCGATCACCCGGCTCGAAGCGATTCCGACGGCGATGGGTGAGGAGCTCCTGACCTCCCGTACGCCTCTGGGAGTGCTGTTGAACAAGTACGGCCTCGGGGTGTTTCGCAGACCCTTGGGGATCCATGAGGGTTCGCCACTCGACGAGGGAGAGGTCAGCTGGACGTCGAGGTCCTCCCTCCTCTCAGTCGGTCGTTCCCCGGCGATTTCCCTTGTCGAGGCATTCCCCGACAACGTCCTCCTCGATTTGGACGCGGCCGTTCGAGACACCCGCGGAGGGGACATCCAGTGAGGGACATCAAGGACGGCTACCCGCTCTCCGCCGCGCAGGAAGGAATTCTGTTCCACAGCACGGCGTGCGCTGACCACAGTCTGTACGTCGAAACGGCCGCCTTCCGTGTGAGCGGGGCCCTGGACGTCGGCGCACTCACGGCGGCCTGGCAGGCCGCGACCGGACGGCACACCGTGCTGCGCACCGCATTCGTCCACGAACGCGTCAGTCCTCCGCGCCAGACGGTGTTCCCGGAGGCGAGCGTGCCAGTCGACCACCACGACCTGTCGGACCTGACCGGAGCTGCGAAGGCGGAGGAGGTAGCGGCACGGACAGACCGGCTGAGCGCCGAACCCTTCGATCTGGCCCGGCCTCCGCTGATCCGGCTGCTGGTCCTGCGTCTGGGCCCGACGGAGCACCTGATGGTCTGGGCCTACCATCACCTGATCCTCGACGGCCGGTCCGCAGCATCGCTGGTAGCCGAGGTCATCGCCGAACTCGGCGGTGTGGACGTGTGTCAGACACCCAGGGCACCGGAATTTCACGAGCACATCGCTTGGCTGGGATGTCGGAACTCCCAGGGCGACCGCGCCTTCTGGACCGAATACCTGGCCGGGTACCACGAACCCGCGGTGCTCACCTTGGCCGGCGTACGTCCTGGCGCCAAGCCTTCCGGCCGGTTCCGCACGGTACGAGCGAGCATCCCCGCTGAGACCACCCGTCGGCTGCGCGATGTGGCTGCCACCTGCTCCACCGGCCTCCTCGGTCTGGTCGAGGCCGCGTGGGCAGGCACCGTCTCCCGCTACTCCGGACGCGACGACGTGGTGGTGGGCACCACCGTCGAGAGCCGGCCTCCCCTGCCCGGAGCCGAGCGCATGGTCGGCATGTTCAGCAACACCGTGCCGGTGCGTGCCCGTGTCGACCCCGGCCTCCCTGCCAAGGAATGGCTCAGTAGGCACTCGGAGGACCGCCACCACGTGCAAGAGCACCGGCACACACCCCTTCTCGACATCCAGCACTGGGCTGGCACCGAGCATGGTGTGTCCCTGTTCGACACCGTCGTCGTCTTCGAGGACCATCCGGATCCGTCCCGGGCCCGGCCCGCAGGGACGGCGCCGCGGATATCGGCCGTGACCCACGAAACCCGCACCAACTATCAGGCCACCCTCGTCGTGCGGGACGACGGTGAACTGCTACTCCGACTCGTCGTGGACGCCGGGGTGTTCGATGAGGACGAGGCCCGGCGCACGCTCGCTCACACGACGGCCGTGCTCGGGCGCCTCGCCGACCGTCCGGACGTGCCCGTACGTGCACTCCTCGCGGTTCCGGAAGAGACACGGACTCTGCTTCTCGACCACTGGAACGGCGACGACGTCGACCGCACCCCGCCTCGTACGCTGCTCCCAGGCCTGATCGACAAGGCACTCGCCGAACGCCCCGACCACCCCGCAGTCGTCTGCGACACAGTCACCTACACCTACCGAGACCTGGACGCCCGGGCCACCGCCCTCGCCCACCGCATCGCCTCCCTTGGAGCCGGACCCGGTGACCGTGTCGGCGTCTGCCTGGGACGCGGCGCCGACCTGGTCACGGCGTTACTCGCGATCGCCCGTACGGGAGCCGCTTTCGTACCGCTGGACCCGGACCATCCCGCTGACCGCACCGCCTACATCCTGCGCGACGCCGCGCCAACGCTCGTGCTCACTGACGATGCCGCGCGCCTCCCGGAGTGCTGGAACGGGCACGTCCTCGACCTCGCTCGACAGGGACCGAGCACGTCAGCCGCTTCCGACGGCCTGCCCGGCGCCGTCGCGGACTCCCTGGCCTATGTCATCTACACGTCCGGTTCCACAGGTCGTCCCAAGGGCGTCGCCATCGGCCACCTCGCCCTCGCCAACCTGGTGGACAGCCTGGCCCTGCGCCATCCGGGTCTCGGGCCCGACGACCGGTTCCTGGCACTGACCACTCTCACCTTCGACACCTCGCTGGCTGAACTCCTGGTGCCACTCGCGGTCGGGGCCACGGTGCACGTCGGAGGCGGCTCACTCGCGCTCAGCGGCAGAGCAGTCGACGCCTATACGGCCAAGAACGCCATCACGGTGCTGCAGGCCACCCCGTCCCGCTACCGGGCCCTGCTCGACTCCGGTTGGCGCGGCGTCGGCCGTCCCCGCCTCTACAGCTGTGGCGAGGCGTTCCCCGCCGACCTGGTCGAACCACTCGCCAAGCGGGGGGAATCGGTGTGGAACATGTACGGACCGACCGAGACCACCGTCTACTCCAGCTTCGAACGGATCCACGCCGGCACCACACGGATCAGCGTCGGACGCCCCATCTCCAATACCTTCCTGCGGGTGCTCGACTCGCGCGGAGACCTCGTCCCCCTCGGCTGTGTCGGTGAGCTGTGCATCGGCGGCGACGGTGTGGCCGACGGCTACTGGAACCGGCCCGAACTCACCGCGGGCCGCTTCGTGCCGGACCCTTACGCCGGGCCGCACGGGCGGATGTTTCGCACCGGAGACCACGCACGGACTTTGTTGGACGGCAGGCTGGAGGTACTCGGCCGGATCGACAGACAACTCAAGCTGCACGGCTACCGCATCGAGCCAGGAGAGATCGAACAGGTGCTGCTGGAGACCCCCGATGTCGCGGCCGCAGCCGTCGACGTACGTGAGGGCCGGCTCCTGGCCTGGACCGTATTGGATGGCCGCAGTGGCCAGGCCACGCCCGATGAACTCCGCCAGAGGCTACGCCACCGCCTCCCCTCTTACATGGTCCCCGAGACCGTCGTCGTCCTCAAGGAGCTACCGCTCACCCCGGCAGGAAAGACTGATCTTCTCGCGCTCGACGTGCCCCCCGGGCGGCCGGTGTCCGAAGCATCGGCACCGGAATCGGCTGGGGAGCTGGAGGAAGTGGTGGCGCGGCTGTTCCGTGAGGCGCTTGCAGTGCCGCATGTAGGCCTTGACGACGACTTCTACGCGCTGGGAGGGGACTCCCTGCTCGCGATGCGGCTCGCCGTCATGCTCCAGGCGGAGCTGGACCTTGACTTCGACGTGGAGAGGATCTTCGATCACGCGACGGTGCGCGAAGTGGCCTCCGGACTTGCCGCACCGACCACCAACAGCGAGTGACACGGAAAGGTCGTCCATTGGCTACTACCAGGGTCGAGAACTTCGAGGGCTTCAAGGACAGGCACGGTCCCCTCACATGGGGCCAGCGCCACTACTGGACGATCCTGGCGGGACATCCGATGAATCGCCGCCAGTTCTCCCTCCGTCAGCACTGGCGGATTCCTGCGGGTGCCAATCTGGAACTCGTCTGCTCTGCCGTGCGAACGCTGGTGGAGAGGCATGAGGCCCTGCGCACCCACATCTTCTTCCACGGTGACGGGGAGCCGATCCAGCGCGTCCGCGGATGCGGATCGTTCCAGATAACAGTGAGGGACGTCGGCCACGAGGCGACGGAGGCAGACGCGGAGGAAGCCGCCGGCGACATGGCGGCGCAGGACTTCCGGCTCAACGAAGAGTTCCCCATCAGATTCCAGGTCCTGCTGGCGGACGGCGAACCGGTGTTCCTGGCGGTGGTCGTCTCCCACCTCGCCGTGGACGGCTACGCGTGTGGTGTTCTCGAGGGCGAGTTTATGGAGGTTGTCAGGGGAGACAAAGATCTCGCCCCGCCCAGCAAGCAGCCCTTGGATTGGGCAGAAAAGGAGCGTTCCTCCGCCGGTGCTTCCGTCAACCGGCGTAGCCTGACGTACTTCGATGAGCTGCTTCGTGCGCATCCGGTCTCACTGTTCCCGCGAGATAACGCCATGGAGAACGTGGGCCGAGAAGGGTTCCCCGTGGTTCTTGGTCATGGCGTTGGCCTGGGTGCAAAAATCAGTGAGCTCTCCGGGAGATGGAAGTCACCGGTTTCCGCCGTGGCTCTGGCCTCGCTGGTAAGGTCCCTCGCACACCACTCCGCGACGGACGTCTTCCCACTCGGCCTGACAAGCTCCAACAGATTCCTTCCGGGAGCGGACGGGTATGTCGGCATGCTGGCCCAGAACACCGCTCTCGGCGTCAGGACCGCCGGCAAGTCGACACGAGAACTGGCGGGTGAGATCCGGCGCAGTCAGATGGCGGCCTATCAGAGCGCCGCATACGACCAGGGTGATCTGGACGCCCTGCTGGAAGTCGCACATCCGGGTGCCGATCGTGTGGGGTTCGGGGCGGTGAGCCACTTCGTGAACTTTCAGCACGGATACGTCTTCCCGCCCCGGCCTGACGGCATCGCCCCGGAATTGCCTCCGTACTTCCTCTGGCACGGGGATCGGGTGCCCTACGAAATCCCCAGATTTGGGATCATCATTTCGTCAGACGATCATGACTTGGGCGTACGCATATTCGCCGACCCGGCGGCTCTTCCTGTTTCGAAGGTCGAGTCAATTATCAAGACCTTCTTCGACGAGTTCATCGGGCATTGATGGGTTTTTCCCTTGTGTGATGCTGTGATGTCGGTGTGGACGAGATGACATATTCGCGGGAGATTATAGCTAAATTATACCAAACCTAGTGGCCGTTCTAATTTTAAGGTGTAAAAACCACCTGAGGATCAGAAGAGTATTGAGGATCTGGGCTTCGTTCCTGGGAGAAGATGTCAGAAGATCACTGAATTTGTCCGATTGAACCTCACATACACCGCACTGTTAAATCGCCGTGCCAAACCTGGCCCGGTTTGTTCATCACCCCCTCTAGAAAGCACGCTTGTGGACTCGGTTTTGATCACCGGCGCTGCCGGCTTCATCGGCGGCGCGCTCACTAGCCTTCTACGCCAACGCGGCATCACCGTCCACCCACTGGACGACCTGTCGGTGCCCAGCCTGCTGCCCTCTCCTCCCGGGCTGGATCGCCGCGACGTGCGCGCCCTGCACTCTACGGACTTGGACAGCGTCGATACCATCGTGCACCTGGCCGCACGCAAATCCGTCCCCGGCAGTTTCGCCGACCCTAGTGCCCTGTCACACAATCTCTCCGTCGACCATCACATTCTGCGCACATTCGCTGGCTCTAGAGCCCGGCGCCTGCTGATGGCGTCCACCTGCGAGGTTTACGGCGACCGGCCCGGTCCGTTAGCCGAGACCTGTCAATGCGTGCCCCGCTCGCCGTACGCGACTGGAAAGACCGCCAGCGAACTCCTCGCCGCCGTGTACCGTCCCCTTTTAAATGCCTACCAACAGATCGGTGTCGTCCGATTCTTTAATATCTTCGGGCCAGCAGAAGGCGCCGATGCGGTTGTTCCAGCCTTCCTGGACGCTGCCGCCCACGACGGACAGCTCACGATCGAGGGCGACGGGACCCAATCCCGAGATCTGACCCACATCGATGACGCAATGCTGATGATTCAGCGGATTCTGGACGAACCCAATCTGGCGTCCGTGGTTAATCTCGGCTCCGGTCGCACCATAACCGTTCATCAGATAGCCGAGTCAGTCCTGGAACTGACTGGCAGGGGCAAAATCGTCCATGCGCCCGCCCGCACCAACGAAATCCGTTCCTTCACCGCTGACATGCGTCTGTTTACTGATACCTACGGACATGTGCCCGCCCTCTCTTGGGAGCATGCTCTGGCCCAGACCTACCGTGAACGCGCAAGGCTGAGGGATCTGGTAGGAACCCCGTGCGACACGCCTGCTCCTAACGGCCTTCACGCGAGGTCGTCCCTCCGTGAGGTACGACCGTGACCGATCCCCTCCCGTGCCCGACGGTTGAGACCCTGTCGCTCTGAGCACCTTCACGTTCTGCTTCATTCCGCACACCGAAGCAGTCAATGCCCTCCTCGATTAACGTAACCCTCTGGCAACCACATCCTGGTATCGCCCCGCTGACGGGGGCACATACCAAGTCCCTTCCTGGATCGACCAGACTCGAGCACCTCACCGCCTCGGTCGAGCGCTCTACGCACCGACTAGGCTGCGCACCGGAAGTGCATTGGTCGGTTGCGCGGTCCTGGCTGGTGAAGTCGCCCGCACCCCGCACCAGATCACCAGGTCGGAACAGTTACCCAGGTAGTGGACCTCCAACGGGAGTATGGGCCGACTGCGATCTTGGAACACATATGTACGCGCACACCACTTCGCGTTCCCATACGAACCGAGCCCTGAGGACTCCGACTCGTCGAGCACGCCCTGAGAAACAGGGGCATGCTCCTTTCCGCTGACACTCGACCGGGGACGTACGAACTGTGTCTACGCCCCTCCCATCACCCACTGCACCATCTTCAACACCCTTAGGACCGACGCGATGCCTTGCGCGCCGCACCAATCAACACCCTGAAGGAACCCATGACGAGTTCAGAACGAGTCCTGGCCGTGGCTGCGCATGCAGACGACGAGATCATTGGCGCGGGAGGAACCCTGGCCATGCATGCCGCCGCAGGAGACCAACTGTGCATTCTCGTCCTCAGCAGCACTGCCAGTAGCCGTTCCGGTATCGACCACACCCAGGTTCACCAGCACCGTGCCGACTGTGCCCGCGCGGTTGCCCATCTCTACGGCGCAGAGCTCCACCTGGGAGCGCTGCCGGACAACCGGTTCGACACTGTCGAGCGGCTGGACATCGTCCAGCAGGTTGAGGAAGTCATCGGTCAGTGGCGGCCCACGCGGATTTACTCCCATTCTCCGGCCGACCTGAGCCTGGACCACCAGATCACGGCGCACTGCACCGCTACTGCGGCTCGTCCCCTGCCCGGCTCGCCGGTCCGTGCCCTGCTGGCATGGGAGATTCGATCGGCCACCGAATGGGCTACGACGCCCTTCCAACCCACCTGGTTTCAACCGCTCACCCCAGCCGCCCAGGAACTGAAAAATCAAGCTCTGAGGATCTATGACTCTGAGATGCGTCCCTGGCCCCATCCACGCTCTTACCAGGGCATGCACGTGCAGGCCCAGGTTCGGGGTGCTCAGGTTGGCCATGAGGCGGCAGAGGCCTTCGCTTTGGTGCGGTGCGTTAACGCGCTGGAGTGAACCACGCGGTGGTGCGACCACTGAGTACTAGTTCGATGCGATCCTGAATACGGCGGCTCATGTGCGGCAACCGATCCGGGGCAAACCATGCAACCTCGAGTGACTCATCATCGGCCGCATGGGCTTCTTGGAGATGATCCACCGGTCGGCATCGAAAGGTTAGCTCCAGGTACTGGGCCCGATCCCCGTGAGGATGCCTCACCGCGGGGGAAACCGTGACGCTGACGAGGCATTCAGGCACCACCTGAACACCGGTCTCCTCTAGAACCTCCCGCACCACACCATCTGCGGGCTGTTCCCCCGGATCGAGAATGCCACTGAGTAGGGACCACTCCCGGTTGTCAGATCGTTTCTGCAAAAGCACACTACCACTGTGATCAACAACTACAGCGTTCACCCCCGGTAGCCACAACAGGTGGTCAGAACCTACCTTTTCGCGGAGGCAGGAGACAAATTCCGGAATCACGTGAAATCCTAATTCAAAGATTGCTAAAATGGACTGGGGCGTCTGCCCGATTATATATGAAATTCAGTGAATGTTTCGGTGTCGACCGTTCTGGGTGTAGCTGTGATTCAGGTTTAAGGTGGTTTCGGGGTGGTGAAAACTCAACAGCTCCTTTCTTGTTTGGCCACTGCCTTGATTGTTCGTTGGCATATAATCTCTAATTTCTGCCATGGAGGAAAAATGGCACCCGCTGTTGCTTTAAAGGTTGCTGGTGCTACGAGATCGGCAGCGCAGGCGCGGGTGCTCGATCTGGGAGTGTCAAGACAGCAGCGCCCGCTCGTAGCCTTTGCTCAACTCCAGCCACATGACGATGGTCGGGCAGTCCATCAGGTCTGTGGGTAGGACGCGACCTCCGGTTTCCCAGTGGAGGGTCTTCATGGACCATGACTGGCCCTGGCAGGAGTCGTCGCGACTCGCAGACCGCCCGCCGCTTGATCTGCCAGTCGGCCGCGAGTCATCGGGTCTCTCTCTCCGTCACGCAGGGATCATCCCATAAGTGGGGTGGTCAAACTAAAAGGAACCCAATGCCGCGTCGCCGACGTGCCTAGTCGAGGTAATGAAGACGGTGAGGGCTCGCTCGGGGTGGACTGGACGTAGACGAGCGGCCGTAGTCGTCCGGCCTCCGCCCGATCTCCTCGTCGCCCCACGGGCGCCGCTGCCTCCGCCACCTCGCCCTCGTGGATGCCGCCATCGCGGGGGTTCAGTCGTCGCTTCCGAAATGGAGCAGCGGATCATCGTGGAGGTTGGGATTCGGGACTTGGTGGATCTGAGGCGATGCCCATCATGCCGGGCTGGTTGAGGTCGCGTTTGGTGGGACGGAGGAAGCCGCCGTAGTCACGGGTGGCCGCGAACTCGCAGGGGTGGCACCGGCGGCGGTGGCGGTGTGGGGTCTCAGGATCTCCTTGACATCTTGGTGTCGGGAGATGCTTGACGTTCCGGCTGGGCCCCTTGCCCTTGACCTAGAGTCGGGTGACCGGCCGGTCCTGGGTTCTTGCGAGGCCGGACCGCGATCTCTTCATCGCCGTGCAGGACACGCAAGTGGGTGTCCTCGATGACGCCCCCGGCATGTCGCGGACTGAGCTTGATGAACTGTTTGGCGACCATGATCCGGCCACTGGCGTGCACCCTGCGCGGGGCACGCAGCGGTCCGTCAGGCAGCGGCGAGGGTGGAAGCGGTGTAGACGGGGTTTTCGGGCTCCCTGGAGACGGGCCAGGCGGTCGGTGTCGACTGGGCAGGGCCGGGTACCGATCAGGGCATCTTCGGCGATGGCGTGCATGAGGTGCTCGTCCAGGCACAGGACGACCCGGCGGCCGGCCCAGGCGAACCCGACCAGGTGCTGTTCACCGGCGATGGTCACGGTGCCGTGCCGGGAGACCACGCGTTCGATCTCGACGGCTCCGCCTTCGGAGAGGGCGGGGGTGCTGTTGAGTCGGCGCAGCGAGGGCGAGGGAACTGCAATCCAAGCTGATGAGGATGGGGGTTCGAGTCGGAGGGGGGACTCGCCAGTTACGTACATGCCGCTGACCCTGTCCGCGGACCTGGCGTTGGACGGGCGGTGACCTGCGATGGATTCTTCCCGCTGGTCCCGCTGGACAACCATCGCCGCCGTGCTGATGCTGGCGGTCATCGCGGCCGTGGTGAGCTACAGCCACATGTACGAACTCGCCCTGCGCAACGGCGAACCCGAGTGGCGCGCGGCCCTGTTCCCGCTCTCGGTGGACGGCATGATCGTTGCCTCCTCCATGACCCTGCTCAGTGACGCCCGCAACGGCCGCAAGGGCGGCCTGCTGCCCTGGACCCTGCTGATCATCGGTTCCGGTGCCTCCCTCGCGGCCAATGTCGCGGTCGCCGACCCCACGATGTGGTCGCGCATCATTCACGCCTGGCCGTCCTTCGCCCTGATCGGCGCGTACGAGCTGCTCATGCGGGAGTTCCGCACGACTGCGAAAAGCGTACGCACTGCGTCCGCAACCGATGAGCAGCCGAACCCCGATGCGCTGGAGGGTGGGATCACACAGGCGAGCTCGGATTCCAACGATGTTCCTGCCCAGGATGTGGCGTACGCAGGTGCTCGTTCGCGTACGCACGTGCGGGTGGTCGAACAGTCGGATGAGCCGCAGGGCGAGGGCGCACCACCGCTCCAGGTTGAGGCGTGGCAGTGGGCTCTGGGCAATCGCGGCGATGATGGTGAGCTTCCCAGCGGCAAGGAGATCGCGGAGCGTTTCGGCCGTAAGGAGCGCTGGGGCAGGTTGATCAAACAGAAGGGACAGCGAGGACAGCTTGGGGGTGCGGCTTCGATCTTGGTTGAAAGGAGCTCAGTCGCGGTGGGCTGAGCGTTACCCTCAGCGTGCGTCCAACTGGGCTGTGAAGGGGTGGTTAGGAACCGGAAGTGATCATGAAGTTCCGGGAAGGTTCCCAGCTCGTTTTCGTCGGTGATGGGAAGTAGTGTCCGATCTTGAGTCAGCGCGCAGTTCTGGCCCGCAGGACGTTTGGGCAGGGTGCGCGCTGTGGCGGTCGCCCTCCGGGGCGGCCGAGGATCGCAACGTCCCCCCGCCCCCTAGACCCCCATCCCCCCTAGCGGTGGCGGTCGCCCTCCGGGGCGGCCGAGGATCGCAACGAGCCGGACGGCGTCACACCCCAGGAGACCACCGAGGTGGCGGTCGCCCTCCGGGGCGGCCGAGGATCGCAACGATCACCGCTTCCAGCATGAACACCCCAAGCGGCAGCTGTGGCCCTGTCAGCCGTCGTGATGGTTCGGTTCTCACCGCATCCGCTGGAGTTTCAGGGGGTTTGATGGTTTTTGACTATTTTGGGAATTAATGAGAAATTAGGGACTTTTGCGATGTGTCTCTTTTGTCGTTTTTCTTGAAGTGCTGAGAATTGTCGTCGGCCTCCAGTAGGTTCCTTGCTCGTGGCATTCGTGAACGAGTTGGGCTTGGAGCGCACCTGTGGCCTTGTGGGGGCATAGCGTCAACCACCAGGGAAAACGACATTCCCTGGAAGATCATCTGAAGGGGACCGGTCGTCGTGCCGGACAGGCCGCGAGTGTGTTTCGGGCTGCTGCTCTGGCCCGTCACCTGGGTCATCTGCATGACGTGGGGAAAGGCGCTTGCGACTGGCAGGACGGGCTGCTGCGGGCCGAGTGCAGCGGTGGGCGGGTCGGTATCCCGCACAAGCACGCCGGAACCTGGCTGGCCGAACAACAGGGCCTGGCGGTGTTCTGCGGGGTGGTGTTCGGCCATCACGGCGGGCTCCTGTCGTGGGCCGATCTCAAGAAAGAGCTGGACCAGGCCGAGGGTAAGTACAAGCTCCAGGTCGAGGAGGCCATCGACCGCGTCAGCAAGATCATCCCGGAAATCCTGACCGGACCCGGGCTGCCCGCCTGGATCGAACAGTCCCAGGATCCGATGGCCGTGGACGTGCTGGTCCGCATGGTCTTCAGCGCGGTCGTGGACGCCGACTACCTCGACACCGCCGAGCACTTCGACGGACGGCCCCGTCTTCCCCACACCCTGAACGCGGCCGACCTGGTGAGCCGGTTCGAGAGCGCACGGCAGCAGAAGCTGGCCGACGCCGTGGCCTCACCTGTGAACTTGTTGCGCAACGAGGTCTACGACCAGGCCGTGGCCGGCGCTGCGGGGCCGGTGGGCTTGTACCGCCTTCCCTCACCCACCGGGTCGGGCAAGACCTTCTCCGCTGCGGCCTTCGCGCTGCACCACGCGGCCGCCAACGGTCTACGGCGGGTCATCGTGGCGGTGCCGTTCATGTCGATCACCGAGCAGAACGCCCAGGTCTACCGCGACCTGCTCGACCATCCCGGCCACACCCCCGTGGTGCTGGAGCACCACAGCGGCATCGACCTGGACAAGCCGGGCAAGACCGTCTCCGCAGCGGAGCGGTGGCGGCGCCTGGCCGCGGAGAACTGGGACTCCCCGTTCGTGGTCACCACCACGGTGCGCCTGTTCGAGTCCTTGTTCAGCAACCAGCCCGCCGCGATGCGCCGCCTGCACAACATCGCCGGGTCCGTGCTCGTACTGGACGAGGTCCAAGCCCTGCCGGACGCCATGCTGCGGCCCATCCTGTCGATGCTGCGCACCCTGACCGAGCACTTCAACGTCACGGTGCTGCTGGCCTCGGCCACCCAACCCGCCTACGGCAACCTCCAGGTCGTGCGCAACCTGCCCGTGCACGACCTGGTCCCCGAACCGGAACGGCTGTACAAGGCGCTGAACCGGGTCCGCTACCAGTGGTGGATCTCCCCGAAGCCCACACCCGACCAGGTCGCCCAGCGCGCCGCGGCTCAGCGCCAGAGCCTTGTCATCTGCAACACCACAGCCCAGGCCGCCGAGCTGCACACCCTGATGGAGCAGCACCGCGCTCCCGAGGGCGGTCGGGTCTGGCACCTGTCCACCCGCATGGCCTCCGCGCACCGCAAACGCCACCTGGAGGAGATCCGCAGGCTTTTGAAAGCGGGCGAGCCGGTGGCGGTGGTCTCCACCCAGCTCGTCGAAGCCGGGGTGGACCTGGACTTTCCCATGGTGCTCCGCGCGTTCGCGACCGCCGAGGCGATGCAGCAGGCCGCCGGCCGGTGCAACCGCAACGGGCACCTGGCCGAAGGCGACGTGGTCATCTTCGACATCGACGGTTGGGACAAGGCCGCAGAGCGCATCTACGGCCCGGCCCTGGGGGTGACCCAGGAGTACTTCGGTCCCGGCCGAGCCCTGCCCGACGACGTCACGGTCATGGACGCCTACTACACCGAGCGTTTCGCGCGCGCCAACGTCGAAGCTGTCGGCGCACACATCCAGGACCGGCGCGAGAACGCCGACTTCCCCGAGGTCGCGAAGCTGTTCCAGATGATCGAGGAGCACACCGTCCCCGTGGTGGTCCCGCGCAGCACCAAGGACGCAGCCGAACAAGCCGAGTGCCATCGCCTGATCGGCCAGTTGCGTGCCGGCGCCCCGGGTAGCGGCGACCTGCTGCGCTGGCTGCGGCCCTATATCGCCAGCCTGCCCAAGGCCCTGGCCCGCAAGCACGCCGACCTGACGAGCCCGGTCCTGGGCGACCTCGTCGAATGGCTGGGCGATTACGACGATCAGCGCGGCATCGAGTTGTCCGATTCGAAGGAGTACGTGTTTTGACCCGACCCCGCCACCGCCCCGGCCAACACCCATCCCTGGTGGTGGAGGTCGAGGGCCCCAACGCCTGCTTCACCCGCCCAGAGTTCAAGACCGAACGGCTCAGCTACCCCGTCATGACCCCATCCGCGGCCAAAGGGGTCCTGGAAGCGATCTTCTGGAAACCGGAGTTCGCCTACCAGGTGCTGCGTATCCAGGTGCTCACCCCCATCCGCTGGTTCTCCGTCCGCCGCAACGAGGTGGACTCCACCCTCTCCCTGGACTGGGTGCGCACGGCCATGAGCGACCACCAGCACCGCTTCGACGCCGAACAGCACCGCGACCAGCGCAACATGGTGTGCCTGCGGGATGTGGCCTACCGCATCCACGCCCAGATGCGGATGCGACCACACGCGGACGCGCCCGAGGCCAAGTACCGCGACCAGTTCCGCCGACGCGTCGAACGCGGCGCGTGCTTCTCCCAACCCTTCCTGGGCACCCGGGAGTTCTCCGCCTCCTTCGGTAAGGCCACCAGCCGGGGCCCGATCGACCACACCGAGGACCTGGGGGTGATGCTGCACAGCATCGACTACACGGGCGGCCGTGAGTCCTACCGGTGGTTCCACGCCCAACTCGAACGGGGGGTCCTGGCGGTTCCACCACAAGGAGCCGAGCTGCCCACCGCCTCTGCCGGAGTCCGTGCCGGTGGGAGGGGATGAGCCGATGCTGTTGACCCGTCTGGTCGAACACGCCCCCCACCTGGACCTGCCACCGGTCTACTACCGGCACCGGCGCGTGCGCTGGGTCCTCTCCCTGGACGCTCAGGGCAGGGTGAAGTCGGTGGACAGCGCCGGACACCCCACGTTGGGCTCCCTTGCCGATGGCGAAAACCGCCACGGGATCGAGCTGGCTACCCCTTACATCTACCGGTCCGGGGCCAAACCACCCCCGATGCTGCTGGTGGACACCCTGCAATACGTGCTCGCCATGCCGGTGAACGATTCCGACAAGGCCGAAGCCGAAGCGATCCGCTGCAACGACGCCTACATCGCCCTCCTCGAGCAGTGGTTCGAGCACGCCCCGGACGAGTCGACCGCGGCGGCCGTGCTGGCGTTCTTCCGCCGCCAGGGCCACCTCAACGTCACCATTCCCGAGGACGCCAAGCCCAGCGACACACTCGCCCTGCGCGTGGAGGGCCAGTGGGCCCATGAAGCCGACAGTGCCTCATCGGTCTGGCGCACCGTTGTGGCCCAGCGCAAGGGAAGCGACACAGGGAAGGGGGTGTGCTTGGCCTGCGGGCAGGAAGGGGCCCTGCTGGACACCATCCCCGAACCCGTCAAGGCCGGGGCGATCCCCGTCCCCACGGGGAGGGGCAGGGACACGGTCCTGGTCTCGGTCAACAAGTCCGCCCAGGGCCGCGGTGGACGGATCCAGCTTGCCGACATCCCCATCTGTGCCGGATGCGGCAGTACGGCCACCGCCGTGCTCAACTCGCTGCTGGCCACCAACGAGCACCGGTACCGCACCAGCGACAGCGTCACCGTCTGGTGGCTCAAACGCCCCACCCAGGTGAGCCTGCTGCGGTCCTTGCGTGAGGCCCGACCCGAGGACATCGGCGCGCTCTTCGCTGAACTCGACCAGCCCCGCACCGGGCTGGAGAACACCCGCACCGACCCCAACGCCTTCTACGCCGTGACCTTGTCGGCCAACCAGAGCCGGGTCGTGGTCCGGGACTGGCTCGATGTCCCCCTCACCGACGCGCTGACCCACGCCCGCACCTGGTTCGAGGACCACCAGATCCAGGACGTGTGGCAGACAGAACCCCAGCACGTGGCGCTGTGGCGGATGGCGCGCTGCCTGGGCCGCTGGAAGGACGACGACACCGGCAAGGGCTACGCCAAGGACAGCGAACCCAAAACAGCCGAGCGCACGCTGCTGTCCATGGCGCTACACGGCGAGCACTACCGGCCGCCGGTGTTCCTGCTCCAACGTCTGGACCAGCGCATCGGCGCCGACGGACACCTCGACCTGCCGCGCATGGCCCTGCTCAAACTCCTCCTGCTCCGCCTCAACCCCCAGCTTCGGGAGACCGTGATGCCCACCCTCAACGACAACGACGACCACCCCGCCGTGCTGTGCGGGCGCTTGTTCGCCACCTTCGAGCAGATCCAGTACCAGGCCCTGCGCGACCCCGCGACGAAGAAGGGCCCCAACACCACCGTCACCGACAAGTACTTCACCGCAGCCAAAGCCCGACCGCTGTCGGTGATGGAGATGGTCCGCGACACCGCCAACGCCCATCTCAAGCGCCTCAAGCGCGACAGCCCGGGTGCCTGGGGCGGATTGAGCAACCGCCTGGACGTCCTCTACACCCGCCTGGGCGGAGCACCACCGGCGACCCTGAACCTGGAAGGCCGCGCCCTGTTCACACTGGGCTACCACCAGCAGCGCGCCGACGACCGCGCCGCGGCGGCCAAAGCTAAGGAAGACAAAGCCGTCAAGGCCGCTCAGGACACCCCGGCAGACGAAACCGAATAACTGCCCCGCTGAGAACCCTCGGAAAGGACCTCTTCATGAGCACTGACACCACCCGCACGCACCTGGACCCCGCCCGCAAGCACGACTTCGTGTTCCTGTTCGACGTGCGCGATGGCAACCCCAACGGAGACCCCGACGCCGGGGGCATGCCCCGCACCGACCCCGAGACCGGCCAGGGCCTGGTCACCGACGTGGCCGTCAAGCGCAAGATCCGCAACACCGTCTCCCTGATCGCCCACGACCAGTCCGGCTACGACATCTACGTCGAGGCCGGCACTTCCCTGAACTCCCAGCACGAACGCGCTTATGAGGCCCTGAACCTGGACGCCGACAAGAAGAAGCGGCGCGTGTCCGAACCCCAGGCCCAGCAGTGGATGTGCACGCACTTCTTCGACGTGCGCATGTTCGGCGCGGTCATGACGACGGGCAAGAAGCCCGCCGGGCGAGTGCAGGGTCCGCTCCAGCTCACCTTCTCCCGCTCCCTCGACCCGGTACTGCCGCAACTGCACGGCATCACCCGCGTCACCCAGACCCGGGAGGAAGACGTGGAGAAGGGGGAGAGCACCGAGATGGGCACCAAGCACACCATCCCCTACGGGCTGTTCCGAGGCCACGGACACTTCAGTGCCCCCCTGGCCCAGCGCACCGGCGTCACCGGCAAGGACCTGGAGGTGTTCTGGAGGGCGATGACGCTGATGTTCGAACACGACCGGGCCTCCACCCGCGGGGAGATGGCGTTGCGCGGGTTGTACGTGTTCTCCCACGACGACGCGTTCGGTAGGGCCCCGGCCCACGAACTCCTGGAGCGCATCGAGGTGGCCAGCCTCGACCAGGGGGCCGTGCGGTCCTTCGACGGCTACAAGGTGCAGGTCAGCGAGGAGAACCTGCCCGAAGGCGTCACGTTGACCAGGATCGTGGGATGAGCACGCCTGAGGCGCCACCCCGAGAGCTCACCCCGGTGATGCTCTCGGCACTGGAGCATTACGACTATTGCCCCCGCCAAGCCGGGCTCATCCTGCTGGAAGACGGATACGCCGACGACGCCGCCACCGTGCGCGGCACCCTGCTGCACCACCGCGTCCACGAACCCGGGGAAGACAACCGGCCCGGAGTACGCACCCTGCGCGCCCTGCCGGTCTGGCACCACGGCCTCGGACTGAGTGGGGTGTGCGACGTGGTGGAAATCCACGCCGACGGCACAGTCCTGCCCGTGGAGCACAAGTCCGGTTCCTACAAGCCGGGAGGGCCGGCCGACCTCCAGGTCGCCGCTCAGGCCATGTGCCTGGAGGAACGGCTGCGCACCACGATCACCTCAGCGGTCATCTACTCCTCCGCCGACCGGCGACGCCACATCATCACCGTGGACGGGGACCTGCGCGCCAGGGTGCGGGAAACGGCCGAGCACGTGCGGGCGGTCATAGAACAGACCGCGCTCCCCGCCCCTGCCGCGGACCAGCGGTGCCGCCGCTGCTCGATGAACATCACCTGCATGCCCAAGGTCCTGGCCAACCACAAGAAGTTCGCCACACTTCGGGGAGCGTTGTTCTCCCCGGCACCCGAGACGGACTGGGATGACTGAACTCCTCAACACCCTCTACATCCAAACCCCGGGAGCGTCCCTGCATCTGGAGCACGACACGGTCCGCGTCGTCATCCCCGACACCCCACAACGCCATGTGCTGCCGCTGCGCCGGTTGGAATCGATCGTGGTGATGGGCAACATTCAGATCAGCTCCCAGCTGATGTCGCGCTGTGCCGAGGATGGCCGCCCCATCGTGTGGATGAGCAGAGGAGGCCGGTTCCTCAACCGCACCGACGGGCCCACACGCGGCAACGTCCTGCTGCGCCACACCCAACACCTGGCCTACGCCGACGCCGCAGCGCGTCTGGGGATCGCGCAGGCCTGTATCGCGGGCAAGGTGCAGAACTGCCGTCAGGTCGTCCTGCGCGGGGCTCGGGATGCGACCAAGCACAAGACGCGGCTGCGCGAGATCGCCCAGACACTCGCCGAAGCCGTGGACAGCCTGCCCGATACCCAGGATGTGGAGTCGGTGTTCGGGGTGGAGGGCAACGCGGCCCGCGTCTACTTCGAAGCCTTCGCTCTCATGCTGCGCACGGACACCGGTATCGATTTCCCGGGCCGGGTGAAGCGGCCACCCACGGACCCCGCCAATGCGCTGCTGTCCTTTCTGTATGGCCTGACACGGTCGGTGGTGCACGGTGCGTGTGAGCAGGTCGGGCTGGACCCCTACATCGGGTTCCTGCACGGGTTGCGCCCCGGGAAACCGGCGCTGGCCTTGGACCTGATGGAGGAGCTGCGGCCCTTCACCGCGGACCGTCTCGCGCTCACGCTGATCAACCGCAAACAGGTGCGCCTGGACCATTTTTCGAGACACTTCCGGGCGGAGCCGTGCAGCTCACTGAGGAGGGGCGCAAGGAGGTGCTCACCCAGTGGCAGGCCCACCGTAAGAAGGAGCACCCGCACCGTCTCCTGGGAAGAAAGGTGCCAGTGGCATTGCTGCCAGCGGCCCAAGCCCGGATCCTGGCCCGCCACGTGCGTGGTGACCTTCCCGGCTACCTGCCTTGGACACTGTGATGGAGCTACTGGTCACCTACGACGTGGCGACCGTCGAACCCGAGGGCGCACGCCGGTTGCGGCAGGTCGCCAAGCTCTGCGAGGGGTACGGGCTACGCGTGCAGAAATCAGTGTTCGAAGTGGTGTGTACCGACGCCGAGGTGTTGACGCTGACGGACCGCATCGAGCGGATCATCGATGACAGCGAGGACAGTGTGCGCATCTATCGGGTGCCGAGGGGAACGTTCAGCTCGGTGAACACGCTGGGCATCGCCCGGCGTCTCCCGCACGGTGACTCGTTGGTGTTGTAGTGAGGAACCTGCAGTGATCAGAGAATCCCGGGCCGGTTCCCAACCGCCTTCGGGCGCCTCTGAGTGCGAGTGTCTGGTTTTGACAGTATGTTCGGCGCGGATCCTGGGAGAGTTCTCCCAGTTCGCGCGCCGTGGCGGTCGCCCTCCGGGGCGACCGAGGATCGCAACTTCACCGCCGCCCAGCAGGCGTGCGACACCACCGCCGTGGCGGTCGCCCTCCGGGGCGACCGAGGATCGCAACGGCATTATCGGGCCCGTCCCCTGCTTCGTCGGTGTCGTGGCGGTCGCCCTCCGGGGCGACCGAGGATCGCAACGTGCAGGTGCCCACCCTGATCCAGGCGGGCCCCATGGTGGCGGTCGCCCTCCGGGGCGACCGAGGATCGCAACAACGAGGCCAAGCGCCCCCTCATCTCCTGGTACCAGTGGCGGTCGCCCTCCGGGGCGACCGAGGATCGCAACCAGAAGATGGCCCTGTGCGTGGAGAACGCCGGGGCGTGGCGGTCGCCCTCCGGGGCGACCGAGGATCGCAACTTGTTGGCCGAGCGGGTGTATGTCGTGGACTGGCGGTGGCGGTCGCCCTCCGGGGCGACCGAGGATCGCAACGGCTGGTCGCCGTACTCACCCGCCGGATCGGCCAAGTGGCGGTCGCCCTCCGGGGCGACCGAGGATCGCAACGAAGGGCTCACCGGAGTCGGCATCGAAGGGCTGGTGTGGCGGTCGCCCTCCGGAGCGACCGAGGATCGCAACCACGACGCCATCGTCCAGGGCGACGTCACCCACGACGTGGCGGTCGCCCTCCGGGGCGACCGAGGATCGCAACGGCGACAGGTGCGCGTACCGCTGCGTCGTCTGGTAGGTGGCGGTCGCCCTCCGGGGCGACCGAGGATCGCAACGTCTACACCGACACCGCCACCGCGCAGGGGCAACCGTGGCGGTCGCCCTCCGGGGCGACCGAGGATCGCAACGACACCATGCCGACCCTGTACGACCAGGGCGGGTGGTGGCGGTCGCCCTCCGGGGCGACCGAGGATCGCAACGAGGACATCGACGGCCACACCCCGGCCCAGCCCTGGTGGCGGTCGCCCTCCGGGGCGACCGAGGATCGCAACGACACCATGCCGACCCTGTACGACCAGGGCGGGTGGTGGCGGTCGCCCTCCGGGGCGACCGAGGATCGCAACGAGGACATCGACGGCCACACCCCGGCCCAGCCCTGGTGGCGGTCGCCCTCCGGGGCGACCGAGGATCGCAACCTGTCCGCGTGCTTCTTCGGCGGCGCCTACTGGCTGTGGCGGTTGCCCTCCGGGGCGGCCGAGGATCGCAACGTCATCCTCATGGCCATCCAGGCCGCCTGACCAGGGTGGCGGTCGCTCTTCGGGGCGGCCGAGGATCGCAACGATCAGATCGGATACGCGTACACGGTGGCGGTCGCCCTTCGATGCGGCCGAGGATCGCAACGTCGTCAACCTCTACGACTCGCGCCGGGGCATCATCGTGGCGGTCGCCCTCCGGGGCGACCGAGGATCGCAACGTCCACGTGTTGTGGAGGGTCTGCGCGGCCGTCGACGTGGCGGTCGCCCTTTGGGGCGGCCGAGGATCGCAACCTCGTGATGGGGTCGCGCTTGCCGTTCTGCGGCGGCGTGGCGGTCGCCGTGCGGGGTGACCGAGGATCGCAACTGGTACGACACGGTCGACGCGACCGGCCGCCCGGTGGTGGCGGTCGCCCTTCGGAGCGGCCGAGGATTACAACGAGAGGACACCTGTCCCCATGATCAGCCAGAATGCGTGGCGGTCGCCGTGCGGGGTGGCTGAGGATCGCAACGAACACGCATGGTGCGTGGGCGCCAACGGGGTGGTCGTGGCGGTCACCCTTTGGGGGTGTCGAGGGGCGCAACCAGGTGGGCCAGGAAGAGCGGGCGGACGCCGCTACTGTGGTGGTCGCCCTTCGGGGCGGCCGAGGATCGCAACACCCCGGACGCGAACGGGTCCGGGCGGGCAGGGATGAAGGGCACTCGCTGGTGGAGTTCTACTGGACGGTGTCGAGTTCACAGTCGACGTGCCACTCATTCAGCGTTGGCCCAGTAGTCCTTGAGCATCTCGCCCGGCCACGACGGCTGCCGCCGTCGCCACGGGGCCCGAACTCGCCGAACCACGGTGCGATGTCCAGGACTGGGGTCCCGTCAACCGCGTCCAGGTCCTCGACATGCAGGTCGCGTCCTTCGATGTGGAGCAGGCGCGGGTGGGACACGGCGATCCGTGCGGGGCGGCGGTGGTTGCGGTGGACGAACGTTCCGGTCTCGGGCTAGGGCCTGTTTGGTAACTGGTGTGATCAGGGGCAAAAGCACCGATCTGGTCACGCCAGGCGTGTCACCCCGCACATAGGCGAAGCCTTCGGTAGATCAGTCAACGACCAAGAAGACCAAGCCCACCGAAGGCTTCGCTGTGACCCTACCCGGCCCCGGGCGCGGTGACCTCACCGACGCCCAATGGTCTGTGCTCGAACCGCTCCTGCCCGTGCCGGCCACCGGCCGTCCGCCCTCGCGCTCCAAGCGCACCCTGATCAACGGCATCCGCTGGCGGGTGCGGGCCGGCGCCCCCTGGCGCGACGTACCCGAGCGCTACGGCCCCTGGCAGAGCGTCTACGACCTCTTCCGCCGCTGGACCCGCAACGGCACCTGGGCCCGAATTTTGGACGCCCTGCGCGCCCTGGCCGACGCGGCGGGCCTGATCACCTGGCAGGTCAACGTCGACTCCACCATCGTGCGCGCCCACCAGCACGCCGCCGGAGCCGCGAAAAGGGGGAGGGCCCAGATCACGAAACGGACGAGCCCGACGACCACGCTCTGGGACGCTCGCGGGGCGGGTGGACCACCAAGATCCACCTGGCCTGCGAGCAGCGCCAAAAGCCCTTGTCGGTGGTGGTCACGGCCGGCCAGCGCGGGGACGCCCCTCAGTTCGAGCCGGTCATGGAACGTATCCGCGTGGCGGGGCGGGATCGCAGTGGTCCGGCGCGCACCCGGCCGGTGCGGGTACGCGCGGATAAGGCCTACAGCTCGAAGAAGATCCGTGCCTACCTGCGCAGACGCAAGATCAGAGCGACGATTCCCGAACCCGCCGACCGGGTGCGCAACCGCAAACGCAAGGGGCGGAGTGGGGGTCGTCCGCCCGGCTTCGACAAGGTCGACTACCGGGCCCGGCACGCGGTGGAGTGCGGGATCAACCGGCTCAAACGCAACCGGGCGGTGGCCACGCGCTATGACAAGCTCGCCCTTCGCTACGAGGCCACCGTCCAGATCGCTGCCATCAACGAATGGCTCTGACTTTCCAAACAGGCCCTAGGCACCGACGCCGGACCCGAACCGCAGGGCTGCTCACCCTGGGCATGCCGCGGCGACGAACTCGGCGACGCGGCATCAGGCGGTGAGAACGCGTGACCGCCGACCTGCCGTCGCTGCCGCTGGAGCAGGACACGACGATCGGGTCGCTGTGCACCGGATACGCAGGCCTCGACATGGGAGTTGCCGCCGCAGTGGGCGGCAACGCACGCCTTCTGTGGGCCGCCGACCACGACCCCCACATCAGCCGCCTGCTTGCGCAACGCTTCCCCGGAACCCCCAACCTCGGCGGCCTGGCCGCCGTGCACTGGGCACACGTGCCGCGCCCGGACGTGATCACCGCAGGGTTCCCCTGTCAGGACATCAGCCCGGCCGGCCGGGGCGCCGGTATCGAGAAAGGAGAGCACTCCAGTGTGTGGCACCACGTCATGGACGCCGTTCGCCGTCTACGACCGGACCTGCTCGTGCTGGAGAACGTGGCCGCCCTGCGCTGGAAGGGAAGGGGGTTCGACCGCGTACTCGCGGACCTGGCCCGCGCGGGGTATGACGCTCGATGGTGCAGCGTACGCGCCATCGACGCCGGCGCGTGCCACCGCCGCGAACGAGTGTTCGTTGCTGCCCACCCCACGCGCCAGCGACGCTCGAACCAGAGCGTGCAACGTGAACCGGTGCGAAGGCACGGGTGTGTGGCGCGGACGACGGGTGGCCGATGTGCACTGGCATGCGCCCCACACCCTCGCGTACGCAACCACCCGCACTGCGGCAACCACAACCCGCAGGCGCAGCGGCAGCATGTTTCTGCCCACGCCCCGCGCCAGCGACTGTGCGAAGGGCAGCCCGACCCAGTGGGATTCACACGGTCGCCCCAGTCTGCCCTCCGCGGCCATTGGTACGCATCGCGGCAACACGGGCCACGTGCTGTGTACACAGCGCCGCCGTTCGCGTACGCATGGGGGCAGTACGAACCCGCGATCCGCCGATGGGAAGCGGTGCTCGGCCGAGCGGCACCACCGCCGACCGAAGCCGGCATCCGGAGACAGCCCCGGATGAGTTCTGAGCTGGTCGAGTGGATGGTGGGTCTTCCCGAAGGCTGGGTCACCGACCCTGACCTCGGCCTGCCGCGAACCGCCCAGCTTCAGGCCCTCGGCAACGGCGTCGTGCCGCAACAGGCCGCGAGAGCCGTTCGGCACCGCTCACCGACCATGCCGATGCCGAGTCACCCGGCAAGTGCGGGTGAGCCGGAGATGAAACCTTGTGCGTCTGCTTCGGTGCTAGGAGCGGCATGCCGTGACACCCGTAGCCGTGCCGCGGCACAGAGCAGGAGTGCCAGGTGACCGGAAAGCTAGACCCCTCTAACCAGCGCGGCAAACGGGTGTTTGAACAGGAAAAACGCGGTTATTCTGCAAGCTCTGGCGATCGGCGAGACCAAGATGCGAGCTCGCCTCCAACGGTCTACACCCCGGCTGAGGCCGCCGCTCTGCTCAAGGTCCCCGAGTCCTGGCTGCGCAAGCGTGTTTCCGCTCGCCAGGTGCCCTGCACCTTCATCGGGAAGCATCTGCGCTTCAGCGCAACCGACATCGAACAGATCATCGAGTCCGGACACCGCGCTCCCGTGTCCCGTTCTTCTCGTCCGCGCCGACGCGCGGACGAATGACCCCTGTGAATGGAAAGGAGTGCGCATGGCGTACGCAGAACGCCGGGGAGGAACCTGGCGAGTGAAGTACAAAAAGCCTGACGGCGCCTGGGCCTCGGAGTCGGGGTTCGAGACCAAGGAATCCGCCCTCGCCTGGGGGCGGGACCAGGAGACCGACATCCGCCGAAATACCTGGATCGACCCCACACACGCGCAGGAAAAGTTCGGGCCGTTCGCCGAGAAGGTGTTCGCCACCGCGCGCGTGTCGAACAACACCCGGGATAAGAACCGATCCAATCTGGACTGCCACATCCTGCCGCAGTGGAAGGACTGGCCTCTGGGGGCGATCTTCAACGACTACCTGGAGATCGAGCGATGGGCACAGAGCCTGCACGAGAAGTTGGCGGAGGCGTCAGTGGCGACCGTGTTCGGATACTTCTCGCACATTCTCGCCGTCGCGGTCAAGGCACGCAAGACACCTGCTAACCCCGCCCGCGATGTGCGAGTGACTACGGGTGAGTACGAGCCTGAACGACAGGTGGCCACGCCCGTGCAGTTCCTGAGGGCGGCCGTGCGGTTGCACGCGTCCTTCGGGCGGGTCGGATTCGTGCTGGCCCTGATGAACGGATACACAGGGGCGCGCTGGTCGGAACTCGTCGGTCTGCGGCCGCATGACTACGACGAGGTCAACCACGCTGTCCCGATACGCACGCCGTTACTGGAAGTCAGCGGAAAGTTCGAGACAGCGAAGAAAACCAAGACCCCGGCAGGGAAGCGCTCGATCGAGCTCCCGCCGTTCCTGGACGCCCTCTACACGGACCTGATCGAGGCCTGTGAGTCCGACTACCTGTTCACCGGCCCCAAGGGGGGTCTGATGCGTCGTCGGAACTTCCAGGTAGGGCTCTGGCGCCCTGCTTGGAATGGTGATCCCCGGAGTGACCAGGCGTGGCTGCGGCGTCCGCTTTTGCCGGGGTTCACCTTCCATGAGGGGCGGCACACCCAGCGAACCTGGCTCGCCGAGGACGAGATCCCCGAGGTTGCCCGTGCGGCCAGGCTGGGGCACAAGATGCTGGGCATGGCCCGGGTGTACGAGCATGTCACACCGCAGATGAGGCAGCGTGTACTCTCCGCGCTCGAAAGTCGGTGGACGCAGAGCGTCGCAGCCCTGTCCGATCAGGAGAGGGAGACGCTGTTCGGCGTCGTGCCGCTGCTCGAAGAGCACTACTGTGGAGGTGGTGAGAACCGGCTCTCGGGGAGCTGACTCAGAGAACGATCTCCCAGATATCTCCCAATCTGGGTCGAGTGTTCCCCGAGAATATTCTGCAAAGCCCTCTGGACTGCGATGACGCCGGTGTGTGATGCGAGGCCTGAGGCCGTGACTACTACTGGGAAGGGGACGTGATGGCCGGCCACCGAGGCCCCGCCCGCACCGTCGACCCCGCCGACCTGGGCTCCTACCAGCAGGCCGTGCGACGCGTTCTGACCTGCGACCTCATCACCGCGACGCGTCCGCGCCCCGGGGCGCTCGACCAGGTCCTGCGCTGGGCCGACCAACTGGCCGAGGACCTGCGCGGCCTGTTCGGCTACACGCTCATCGCCACCACCGACCACGTCCGGCTGGTGCGTGAACTCGACGAGCTCGACCCCACCCAGCGCCAGGTCTTCTCCCGACGGGGACGGCCCTTCGACCGCCGCCGCCTGGCCTACCTGTGCCTGCTGCTGGCCTGCTTCCAGCGCTCGCAGATCGAGATCAGCCTCGGTGACCTGGTCCGCCTGTTCACGCCCGGCGCCAACGCCGTCGAAGGGCTGGGCTACGACCCCACCGACTCCACGCACAAGGCCGCGCTGGTCGACGTCGCCCACTGGCTGCTGGACCGCGGCGCCCTGCACCTGTCCGACGGCTCCCTCGAGGCCTGGGCGCGCGGCGGAGACCAGGCCGACGCCCTCTTCGACGTCGACCACGACGTCTGCGAGATCCTCTTCCGTCCGGCCCGCCCCGTGCAGCACCTGGGCAGCGTCACCGGCCTGCTCAGCGACACCGAGGCGGGGGGAGCGCGGCGGGAGCGCACCGCCCAGCGGGCGCGCCGCCTGCTCCTGGAGCACCCGGCCGTCTACTACGCCGACCTCGACGCCGACACGGCCGCGGCCCTGCGCACCAGGGGCCTGGCCGAGGAGGTCGCCCGGATCACCGGCCTGACGGTGGAGCGCAGGGCGGAGGGCGTGCTGCTCGCCGACCCCGGCGGGCTCTTCACCGACCGGCCCTTCCCAGGGCGCGGGGGTGCGGTCACCCGCACGGCCGGCCTGCTGCTGGCCCAGCTGGCCGACCTGTTCGAGACCTCATGGGCGGCCCTGGTGCACATGGAGGCGCCCTCGCGATCGGGCGAGCACGCCGACCTCGTCCGCCTCGTCGACGCCGGACTGCCCCGGCACGGCGTGGTGGGCGAACTCGCCTGGACCGACACCGCGGACCGCGCCCCGGCCCCGGCCGCCGACTCCCAGCGGGTGCCCCTGGTCGAGCGCGGGCGCCTGGAGGACATGGTGGCCGACCTGTTCGCCGAGTTCGGCGCGGTCTCCTTCACCAACGCCTGGCAGCAGGACCCGCACGGTCTGCTGGACGCCGCCCTGGCCCTGCTCGCCGACCTGCGCCTGGTCCGCCCGGTGCCCGGCGGCGTCCTCGTCATGCCCGCCGCGTTGCGCTACCGCAACATCCAGGGCGCCCTCCCCGAACGCGAGGCCACCGGCCACCTCCCGTTCGGCCCCCTGGACGAGCACGCTCCCCCCGCCGGCGCGACCGCCGCCCCCGATCCCGAAGGAAAGCCCGAATGACCCGCAGGAGCGACCGCTTCCGGCCCAGCCGCGCCGGCGTGATCAACGTCTGGGACTACGTCGACGAGGAGTTCGCCTTCGCCGACGGGCGCCTGATCCTGCGCGGGCACAACGGCTCGGGCAAGACCAAGGCGCTGGAGGTGCTGTTCCCCTTCATCCTGGACGGCTACACCGACGCCCGCCGGCTCGACCCCTTCAGCGGCCAGAACCGCACGATGAAGTCCAACCTGCTCTACCGGGGGGACGAGTCGGCGTACGGGTACGTGTGGATGGAGTTCGCCCGCCCCGGCGTGGGGACCGGAGGCGACACCGAGACGGTCACCCTCGTCATCGGACTGCGCGCGCACAAGCACCGCGACGGCGTCGCGCCGTCCTTCTTCGTCACCGACCAGCGCCTGGGCGTGGACTTCGGCCTGCTCGCCGCCGACCACCGTCCACTGACCGAACGCCAGCTCAAGGCCGTCCTGGGCGAGGACGCCCACCACGGCACCGCCGCGGACTACCGGCGCGCCGTCGACGCCCGCCTGTTCGGACTCAGGGACCGCTACATCCAGCTCCTGGACCTGCTGCTGGCCCTGCGCCGCCCGCTGCTCGCCAAGGACCTGGACCCGGAGAAGGTCTCCGACACCCTCACCAGCGGACTCAGCCCCGTCGACGAGGCACTCGTGGACCAGGCCGCCCGCGACTTCGCCAACCTCGCCGCCGTCCAGGTCCGCTTCGACAACGCCACCGCCGCCGACGAGGCGGTACGGTCCTTCACCCGCGAGTACGCCGACTACCTCACCACCAACGCCCGCCACCGGCTCGCCACCGTCACCGCGGCCGTCGACCAGGCCGCCGCGCACGCCGACACCGTGAGGGCGGCCTCCGAGGAGAACCACCGCTCCACCCTGGCCCGGGACGACGCCCGCACCCGCGAACAGGCCCTGGACACCCGGATCGGCACGCTGGCGGCCGAGGTCAAGGCCCTGGAGGCCGACGAGGCCCTGCGCAGCCACGAGAGCCTGCGCACCCGGCGCCTGCACCACGACGAGCGCTCCCGCCTCCTGGCCACCCAGGCCGCCCGGGTGGACAACCAGGTCCAGGAGATCACCCACCTGCGCACCGAGGCCGCCCGCGTCGCCGAGCGCATCGACCGCGACCGCGCCTCCGCCCGGCGTCTGTCCGGAGAGCTCGCCGACGCGGCCGACACCGCCGGGATCGGGCACGACGCCGAAGGGCCCGTCGACACCGGCGAGGACCTGCCGACCACCGCCCGGGCCCGTGCCGCCGCCCGTGAGGACGACGTCCGAGCGGTCCGCGAGCACCTGGACGCCCTCGACACGGCCGAGGCGGCCCGTCGGCGCGCCGACGCCGACAGCGCCCGCGCCGTCGCCGACCTCGATGAGGCCCAGGACGGCTGCGCCCGTGCCGACGAGGAGCTCACCGGACTGCGCGCCGCCACCGCCCAGGCCGTCGGCGAGTGGGCCGACCGGTGGAACATCCTGGGCGCGGAGGGCCGCGACGCCCTGGCCGAGGCGGTCGGACGGTTCGGTGAGCCCGGCACGGCCACCCTCACCGAGGTCTTCAACGAGCACGTCCACGACGCCCAACTGGAAGTCGCCGCCCGCGTGCAGGGGCTGGAGACCGAGGCGTCGGCGATCGACGGCGAACTCACCGACCTGCGGCGCGAACGCGACGACATCGCCGCTGAACGCGACGACGCCCCGCCCGTCGACCACCACCGCACCGCCCCGCGCGGGGGACGGCTCGGCGCACCGCTGTGGCGGCTGGTGCGTTTCGCCGACGACCTGCCCGAGGACGCCGCCGCCGCCGTCGAGGGCTCGCTCCAGGCCGCCGGGCTGCTCACCGCGTGGATCCACCCCGATCCCGAACTCACCCGCACCGCGCTCGAGGACGGCGAAGCCGACGCCTATCTGCTGCCCGCCGCCGACCCGGTCCGGGGACGCACCCTCGCCGACGTGCTGGTCCCCGAGCGCCAGGACCACGTTCCCGCCGAGACGATCTCCCGGGTCCTGCGCTCGCTGCCCTTCCACGGCCAGGACGAGGGCGTCGCGCGCGGCGGTGTGGACGCCCGCGCGCGCTTCGGGCTCGGCGTGCTCGTCGGCGCCCACCCCAAGCCCGCCGCCGAGTTCATCGGCGCCACCAACCGCGCCCACCGCCGCCGCGACCGACTCGCCGCCTGCGACCGGCGCATCGACGAACTCACCGAGCGCCGCACCGCCGTCGGGGACCGGCTGGAACAGGCCAGGGAACTCCTCAAGGACTACGGACGCGCCCGCGCCGACCTGCCCGACCCCACTCCCGTCGCCCAGGCGGTGCGCACCGTCGAACGCCGCTCCACGCTGCTGGCCTCGGCCCGCGCCACGGCCGACCGGCTCCGCCGTGCCCTGGACACGGCGGTGGCCGAGGTCGACGCCCACCGACGACAGGTGCGAGCCGTGGCCGCCGAACGCGCCATGCCGGCCGACCGCCCCGGCACCGAGGCCGTGGCGGCGGCCCTGGCCGGGTTCCTGGAGACGGCCGGGGCCCTGCACGCCGCGCGCACCGACGCCGCCGAGTTCGAACGCGACCTGGCCGGTCGCCGGGAGACCATCGACCGGCTCACCGCAGCCCTGGAGTCCGACCAGGAGGACCTCGCCGAGCAGCGCGCCGCCCACGAGGAGGAGGCCGCCGAGCTGGTCGCCCTGGAAGCGGCGATCGACGCTCCCGTCAAGGAGATCCTGGCCCGGCTCGACGGTCTGCGGGGCGACCTGCACCGCACCACCGCCGAGCGCGACGGCGCCCGCAGGTCCGCGGCCGCCGAACACGAGGCGGTGATCCGCTCCGAGACCCGGCGCGAACAGGGCCGGGAGGCGCTCACCACCGCGCTGAACGCCCTGTACGAGCGGGTGGAGTCCCTGGGGGAGTTCACCCAGCCCTCGGTGCGCGCCGTCCTGGGCGTCGACCTCGACGCGGCCTGGCCCGACCGGCGGAACTGGCCCGGCCCCGAGGAGGCCGCCGACGCCCTGCTCACGGGATCGGCCGCGACCGTGCACGACACGCTGCCCGAGGGGGTCGGCGCGCTGCTCGCGGGCCTGGCCGAGGCCGTGGGCACGGCGCCCAAGGTCGGTGAGGGCGACATCAAGCGGACCGCCACCCGGATGTCCAACGCGCTGCGCACCTTCCAGGAGACGCTGGGCGGGGACTCCGAGGGCTACCGGGTCGACCACGAGGTCGGGCCCACCGGCGTCATCACCGTCTTCGTCAACGACGAGGGCGGACGCAGCCCGGTCTCGGCGTTCGCGCGCACGATCGCCGACCGGGTCGAGGAACAGGGCGCGCTCATGCGCGACGAGGAGCACCGGGTCCTGGAGGACGAGCTGCTCGGCGGCATCGCCCAGCAGATCCACGAGCGCGTCGCCGCCGCTCGCGACCTCGTCCGGCGGATGGACCGCGACACCCGGGCCCGCCCCATGTCCTCGGGCACCCAGATCGGTATCCGCTGGGCCCGCTCGGAGGCGCTCAACGACCGCGAGCGGACCGCCGCCCAACTGGTCAAGCGCGACGGGACCGGTCTGGGTCCCTCCGGCCTGGCCGAGCTGCGCGCCGTCCTGCGGGAGATGATCCGCGAATACCACGCCGCCCACCCCCGCGCGAGCTACAAGCAGGTGCTGTCCGCGGTCCTGGACTACCGCACCTGGTACCGGTTCGAGCTGCGCCTGGCCGTTCCCGGCCAGGAGGAGGTCCGGCTCACCAAGAACAAGCACGAACAGATGTCGGGCGGGGAGAAGTCCGCCGCCATCCACCTGCCGCTGTTCGCCGCAGCCAACGCCCTGTACTCCTCGGCGGCTCCCACCTGCCCGCGCGTGGTCGCGCTGGACGAGGCCTTCGCGGGCATCGACGACCGCTACAAGCCGGAGCTGATGGGCCTGACGGTCACCTTCGACCTGGACATGTTCATGACCGGGCACGACCTGTGGGTGCACTACGAGAGCGTTCCCATGGCCGCCCACTACGACATGCACCACGACAAGGGCTCGCACACGGTCTCGGCCATGCTCATGCTCTGGGACGGCACGCAGACCATCGACGCCGACGCGGGCTTCTCGGGCAACGAGGAACTGGCCGCCGAACTCCTGGGCATCACCCCCAGCAGGTTCGTCCCCCAGTCCACCGCCGGCACCCTCCTCGCCGAGGAATGACGGAGAACCGCCCGGCCGTCGGTCATGCCACGTTGAGCGGGGCCCGGGTCACCGCCGGGGGCCGGACCGGGGATCGTCGGCCACCACCCCGCGGAGCCATTCCTCGCACAGGGACGTCCACGCCCCGGCGGGGGTGCGGCCCTCGGCCAGCCCGAGGCCGTGGCCGCCGGTGGGGAAGACGTGCAACTCGACCGGTACCCGCAGGGCGGCCAGGCGCCGCGTGAGGGAGAGGGTGTGCTCGACCCCGACGAGGTCGTCGTCCGCGCAGTGCCAGAGGAAGGTCGGCGGGGTCTGAGGAACGGCGATCAGCTCGATGGAGACCGCTCGGCGCTTCTCGGGGGTGGAGTCCGGGCCGATGAGCGGGTCCTCGTCCGTGGGGTCCTCCGGTTCGGCCGGGTCGGCGGGGCCGGGCCAGAAGCTGTGCCACGACGTGGCCGCGTAGCAGAGCACCGCGAACGCGGGCCGCTCCTCGTCGGCCGTGTCCGGGCCCGCGGCGAGGTGCGCGGCGAGGTGGCCGCCCGCGGAGAAACCGAGGACGCCGATGCGCGCCGGGTCGACACCGAGCCCCGGTGCCTGCGCACGCGCCTGCCGCATCGCCGCCCGCGCGGAGTCCAGTTGCGCGGGGTGCACGTCCTGCGGCCCCACCGGGTACTCCAGCACCCAGGCCGCGAACCCGAGCCGCGCCAGCCACTCCGTGACGGGCTTGCCCTCGTGCTGGGCGTGGCGCATGTAGCGTCCACCCGGCATGACGATCACCGCCGGGGCGCCCGAGGCCGGGACCGGCACGTCGGTTCGGGGCGGGTGGAACGTCAGCGGCGTCGCATCGTGGCTCATGACCGGAGAGTCTGCCACCCGCCGTCGTACCCGCCAACGGTTCGATACACATCATCGTCGAGCACCTCCGCCTCGAAGGGGGGCGGTCGCGCCGTCAGCCCTGTGTCGGACCGCTGCTGGACCGGGGCCACGGGGTCCGAGCCCCCGGAGCGTCGGCCGATGTCGCGGAACCGCCTCCACGGCCGTGTCCGGCGTGCGAGGATCTGGGCCATGGCAGACCCCGTCCCGCTCCGTGAGAGCGTCGCGATCGACCGCCTCGCCGATGACATGAAGCACGAACGCGTCTACGTGCTGTGCCCCAACCGCTTCTGGGCCTCCGTCCTCACCGGCGTCGACGGCGGCACGTTCTTCCTGCCCACACCGCTCGGCCTGGTGTTCGTGGAGGCCACGGACACCGACGCGATGTGGGCCGTCGTCGACTCCCTCCCGCGCCCCCTCGTGGCCGGCGAGTGCGTCCTGACCTGGCCGCGCACACGCGAGGGCCGCGACGCGCTCGTCTCGGCCGGGATCGACACCACCCCCGCCCCGCAGGACGCGGGCGAGCTGCCGCTGCTGCTGTTCGCCGAGGAGGGCGGCCGCGAGCGCATGCCCAAGCTCCTCAACGACGCGCTGTCGATGTACCGCCCCATCTCGGCCGCCCGCATCCGGGCGCGCGCCCGTCACACCTGAGGCGCGCTCGTGGGGTGACCGCGAAGACGCACCGGCACCCCGCGGACCGGGGCGCACGCGCGGACCGGTCCCGGACGGAAGCCGCCGTCAGGGCGGAAGTTACGCTGGTGCGCGCGGTGTCGACCGGCTTCGGCGGCAACCGCCCGGGGCGCGCTGCCCGCCGTCCCGGAGCACCTCTCTGGAAGTAGCACCATGACGGTCATCAAGAGCATCGCCGACGTCGTCGGCCGGTGGTTCGCCCTACTCGTCCTGGCCGGAGGCGTGGTCGGCCTTCTGGCGCCCGCGCAGACCGCGGCCGTCGCCCCCCACATCCCCCTCCTGCTCGGCGTCATCATGTTCGGCATGGGGCTGACGATGCGCCCCGTGGACTTCGCGATCGTCGCCAAGCACCCCAAGGCCGTGATCCTGGGGGTGCTCGCCCAGTACACGGTCATGCCGCTGCTGGGCTTCGGGATCGCCCACCTGTTCGGACTGCCCCCGATGCTCGTGGTGGGCATGGTGCTGGTCGGTGCCGCGCCCGGCGGAACGGCGTCCAACGTCATCGTCTACCTCGCCCGCGGCGACGTCGCGCTGTCGGTGGCCATGACGTCGGTCTCCACCCTGCTCGCGCCGGTCCTCACCCCGCTGATCGTCCTCGGCCTGGCCGGGTCCACGCTGCCGGTATCCGCAGGCGACCTGTTCCTGTCGATCGTGCAGATGGTGCTCGTCCCGGTCGTGGCGGGTCTGTTGCTGCGCCGCTTCGCCACCCGGGCGGTCGAGGCCGTCCTGCCCGCCCTGCCGCTGGTGTCGGTGACCGGCATCGTCGTGGTGGTCGCCGCGGTCGTGGGCGCCAACGCCGACGCGGTGCTGAGCACCGGGCTGCTGCTGGGCCTGGCCGTGGTCCTGCACAATCTGCTGGGCTTGGGGATCGGCTACGCGGCGGGGGCTGTCGGCAAGGTGCCCGAGTCCGCCCGGCGCGCCGTGAGCATCGAGGTCGGCATGCAGAACTCCGGCCTGGCGGCGGCGCTGGCCACCGCCCACTTCGCTCCACTGGCCGCCCTGCCCGGCGCCCTGTTCTCGGTGTGGCACAACGTGTCCGGCGCGATCGTGGCCGGCTTCTGGGCGCACCGGGTTCCCCAGGACGCGCCCCCGGACCGCGACACCGAGTCCGCCGCCCGGAGCTGACGCGCCGCTGCGGAGCCCACGGCCCCACCGGATGGTCCGGTCCGGGATCGGACGGTGACCAGGCCCCGCCCGCCCGGCGCCGCGCCTCAGTCCGACATCGCCTCGCGGACTTTGGCGGTGTCCACGAACTGCTCGAAGCGCACGATGCGGCCGCCGCGGACGATGAAGTGGTGGGCGACGCGGACGTCGATGTCCTTGGCGGTGGCCTTGTTGGTGGCCGTGTAACGGGCCAGGACCACGACGTTCTCGCCGTCGACGACGTAGGTGTCGTCGTGGGCGGTCCAGCCGTCCCAGTCTCTGCCCAGCCGCTCCATCACCCCGGAGGTGACGCCGCCGGGGGTCCGGTAGGTGCCGGCCAGGGGGAAGCCCGCCATCTCCGTCCACTCCACGTCGTCGGCCAGGGTGGCCCGCAGGGCTTCGAGGTCGCCGTTGGCGGAGGCGATGTACTGGCGCCGCACCACGTCGGCGGGGGCGGTGGAGGTGCAGAAGCCGGTGGGCTCGGTCATGGCAGGCCTTTCTGGTCCGGTGCGGTGTGTGGGCGGGCCGCAGGTCCGGGGCCGGTGCCCACGGGCCCCGGCCCCGGGCGGCGCGGGAGGGTCGGCTCAGCCCCAGGACATCTCGCCCTTGGCGACCTTCGCCCCGAGCTGGGCCGCGATGAGCATGCCCGAGTCCGGGTAGAGGGCGACCATGGCGTTGGTCAGGTCCTCGCCGCTGTCGGCCTTGTCGAGTTCGGCCTCGAACGCGGTGAGGTAGTCGCGGGTGTAGGCGATCGGGCTCGCGTCGAGGGTGCCGGTGGGCAGCCGGTGGCCGGGGACGGCGAAGGCGGGTTCCAGGGCCGACATCTCGTCGAGCACCTCGATCCACACGGCACGGTCCCCGGGCTCGGCGGTGTCGGCCACCCAGACGTGCTCGTCCTGGAAGAGCAGTACGCCGCCGACGATCGCCCGCTGGTCGGCCTGCCACAGGTAGTGGCGGTCGGCCAGGCCCGGGCGGCCGCCCCGGAGCTGGAACACGTGGCCCTCGAAGGTGATGTCACCGTTCAGCTCGGCCATCTCGACCAGGCGGGTCGGGCGGTTGGCGCCCACGGCCTCCCACGCCTTGAGCTTGCCCTCGTAGGACTCCTTGATGTGCTCGATGACCAGGGGGGTGGCGACGATCTCGGCCGCGGGGAAGGCGTCGGCGAGCACCTCGGCGCCCCAGTAGAAGTCGGGGTCGGCGTGGCTGACGAAGACCTTGGTCAGCTCTTTGCCGGAGTCGAGGACCTCGGCGGCCAGGCGGTGGCCGTCCGCCCGGGTGAATCCGGCGTCGATGAGGAAGGCCTGCTCCTCACCGGTGATCAGCGTGGCCGTCTTGTTCTTGGAACCGGCGGGGAAGTCCAGGTCGAGGACCTTGTAGTCGAGCGTGCTCACGGTGGGGCCTTTCGTCCGGCGGAGAACGGGTGACGGGAGCGGGTCCCTCGGCCGCGGTGCCCGGTTCCCGGGAGCAGGGCCTCGGGCCCTCCGGGTGCGGGTCCGCGTACCGCGGGCCTTCTCCTGAGAGAACAGTATCTGACTCATCAGGTATTCCCCCGTACATCCGCCGTGTCGGGGCGGCCTCCACCGGGGGTGCGCCGTCCTGGTCCCGGGCGGGGCCCGGGGCCTCAGTGCAGGCGGGGCAGTGCCTCGCTCGCCGTCACACTCACTGTCCGCAGGTCCCGCGCGAACCGTTCCCGGTGCTCCTCGGGCAGCGGGTCGAGCAGGTACCGCTGCACGTTCCGCGCGTGCAGGCGGGCGGCCCGCACCGCGGTCTCCTCCCCGAGCGGAGTCAGTCTGACCAGCCGCCCCCGGCGGTCCTCCGGATTCTCCTCGCGGGACACCAGGCCCGCCGCCACCATCCGGTCCACCAGCCGGGTCACCCCGCCCGTGGTCAGGACCCGTTCCTGTGCGATGGCACCCATCGACAGGCCCGCCCCCTGGGCCCGGCTCAGGATCAGCAGCACCTCGAACACCACGTGACTGATCCCGAACTCCTTCTCCAGCTCCCGGCCCAGGATGTACTCCAGCCGGTTCGCGGCCCCCTGCAACCGGCCGAACGCCAGTACCAGCGGGTCGTTCGCCGCCTGCTCGGCGGTCGTGATCCGCGCGTCTCCCGTCACCGGTCCACCCCTCTCGCCTCGGTTCTGGCGCGGACGCGCCAGCGCCCATCATCCCGCGCGGCCCGGCGCCGGCGGGCCGCGAGGCTCCCCCGCCCCGCCCGCGGCGGGGGAGCGACCGGTCCGGCGGGTCACATCCCGTTGGCCGTGGTGGCGATGCCCCCGTCCACGGGGATGACGGCTCCGGTGACGTAGGAGCCCGCCCGACCGGCCAGGTAGACCGCGGTGCCCGCCATGTCGTCGTCCCGGCCGATGCGGCGCAGCGGCGCCGCCTGGGCGATGTGGTCGCCGAAGGCGTCCAGCGTGCTCTCCATCATCTTCGACGGGAAGGGCCCGGGCGCGACCGCGTTGACGGTGATCGCCTTGGGGCCCAGCTCCCGTGCCAGGTGCCGGGTCAGTTGGTGGACGGCGGCCTTGCTGGAGGAGTAGGCGTAGGTGGGCAGGTCCGGGACGTGGATGCCGTCGATGCTGCCGACGTTGATGACGCGCGCGGGGTCGTCGGGCGTGGCCGCGGCCTCCAGCGCGGGCAGGAAGGCGCGCACGAGGAAGAAGGGCGACTTCAGGTTCAGGTCGAGGACCTTGTCCCAGGCCGACTCGGGGAAGGTCTCCAGCGGTTCGCCCCAGGTGGCGCCCGCGTTGTTCACCAGGATGTGCACCTCGGGTGCCTGGGCGGTGACCTCGGCCGCGAGCCGCCGGCACTCGTCCTCGGACGACAGGTCGGCGGGGACGGCGTGCACCTCGCCGTACTGGGACAGTTCGGCTCGGGCCTGCTCGCAGGCGTCGGCCTTGCGGGAGCTGATCCACACGCGGGCTCCGGCCTGGAGCAGTCCGCGGGCCATCATCATCCCGATTCCGCGGCTGCCGCCCGTGACGACGGCGTTCTTCCCGGTCAGATCGAACAGGTCCATTCCAGTTCCTCCTACGACGGTGTGAGGGGAGGCTAACGGAACCGGCCGGTCGCCGCCGACGGTGGGGGATCGGGTGTGGCGGACCGGGGCGGCCGGCGCCCCTCCCGTCGTCTGGTCCCCGCCCCACCGCCGGGCCCGCTGCGCCGGTCGGGTTCGGCTTCGTCGTCCGTGCCTGAGACAGTGTGGCCCGACCACCGACGCCACCGACACCACCGAGGAGTCATGTATGGACCTGTACGACATCCCGCTGCGGACCCTGTCCGGAGAGACCACGTCGCTGTCCGAGTACCGCGGGCGCGCCCTGCTGATCGTGAACGTCGCCTCCAAGTGCGGGCTCACGCCGCAGTACCAGGGCCTGGAGCGGCTGCACGAGCAGTACCGGGACCAGGGGCTCACCGTGCTGGGCGTGCCCTGCAACCAGTTCATGGGACAGGAGCCCGGTACGTCGGAGGAGATCGCCACCTTCTGCTCCACGACCTACGGCGTCACGTTCCCGCTGCTGGAGAAGACCGACGTCAACGGTGAGGCGCGCCACCCGCTGTACGCGGAACTCGTGACCGCCTCCGACGCGGCGGGCGAGGCCGGCGACGTGCAGTGGAACTTCGAGAAGTTCCTCGTGGACACCGAGGGGCGGGTCGCCGGCCGGTTCCGCCCGGCTACCGAGCCCGAGTCGGAGGAGATCGTGTCCGCGGTCAAGGCGCTCCTGCCGGGCTGACCGCCGGTGCGGGCCGGGCCGGCGGTCAGCCCGGCCCGCATCTCCGTGGACCGGCTCTGATCAGGGCGTTCGCGGTGGGAGCGTGGAACTTGGCGAGCCATGTCGGATTCGCCCAAAGATTTGACTTGATCCAGAAAAGGCGGCAGACTTCGAGCCATGACAACCCCTTCGGATTTCGAGCGAATGTTGCGCGAGTCCGCTCTGCGGGTGACCAGCCCTCGACTGGCCGTGCTCTCCGCCGTGCACGAGAATCCGCACGCGGACACGGAGTCGATCATCGGTGTGGTGCGCTCGCGCCTCGGCACCGTGTCCGACCAGGCCGTCTACGACGTCCTGCGGGCACTCACCGGCGCGGGCCTGGTGCGACGCATACAGCCGCAGAACTCCGTGGCCCGCTACGAGACGCGGGTCGGGGACAACCACCACCACGTCGTGTGCCGGTCGTGCGGTGCCATCGCCGACGTCGACTGCGCCGTCGGTCACGCACCGTGCCTGAACGCCTCGCACGACCACGGCTTCGTCATCGACGAGGCCGAGGTCGTCTACTGGGGCGTCTGCGCGGACTGCTCCGACACACCGAGTTCCTGATACAGCCAGTTCACTCCTCCCTGCTCCGGAAGGACACCGATGTCTGAAAGCCACGAAGCAGTCTCCGACACCGCGAAGACGGAAGCCGCGGGCGGCTGTCCGGTCGCACACGGACGCGCTCCGCACCCCACCCAGGGCGGCGGCAACCGCGGCTGGTGGCCCAACCAGCTCAACCTGAAGATCCTGGCCAAGAACCCGGCCGTGTCGAACCCGCTCGGTGAGGGCTTCGACTACGCCGAGGCGTTCAAGGCCCTCGACCTGGACGCCGTGAAGGCCGACATCGCCCAGGTCCTCTCGGACTCCCAGGACTGGTGGCCGGCCGACTTCGGGCACTACGGCCCGCTCATGATCCGCATGGCGTGGCACAGCGCCGGCACCTACCGGTCGCACGACGGCCGCGGCGGCGGCAGCGCCGGCCAGCAGCGCTTCGCCCCGCTGAACAGCTGGCCCGACAACGTCAACCTGGACAAGGCCCGCCGTCTGCTGTGGCCGGTCAAGAAGAAGTACGGCCAGAACATCTCCTGGGCCGACCTCATGATCCTCACCGGCAACGTCGCGCTGGAGTCCATGGGCTTCAAGACCTTCGGCTTCGGCGGCGGTCGCGAGGACGTGTGGGAGCCCGACGAGGACGTCTACTGGGGTCCCGAGACCACGTGGCTCGACGACCAGCGCTACACGGGCGACCGTGACCTGGAGAAGCCGCTGGCCGCGGTCCAGATGGGCCTCATCTACGTCAACCCCGAGGGCCCCAACGGCAACCCGGACCCGCTGGCCGCGGCTCGCGACATCCGCGAGACCTTCGCCCGCATGGGCATGAACGACGAGGAGACCGTCGCCCTCATCGCGGGCGGCCACACCTTCGGCAAGACCCACGGCGCGGCTCCGGACTCCAACCTGGACGCCGAGCCCGAGTCCGCCGGCCTGGAGATGCAGGGCCTGGGCTGGAAGAACAACCACGGCACCGGTAAGGGCGCCGACACGATCGGCTCGGGCCTGGAGGTCACCTGGACCACCACGCCCGCCCAGTGGAGCCAGGGCTTCTTCAAGAACCTGTTCGAGTTCGAGTACGAGCTCACCACGAGCCCGGGCGGCGCCAACCAGTGGGTCGCCAAGGACGCCGAGGAGATCATCCCCGACGCCCACATCCCCGGCAAGAAGCACAAGCCGACCATGCTCACCACCGACCTGTCGCTGCGCGTCGACCCGGTCTACGAGCAGATCTCGCGCCGCTTCTACGAGGACCACGAGGCGTTCGCGGACGCGTTCGCCCGCGCCTGGTACAAGCTGACCCACCGCGACATGGGCCCGAAGGTGCGCTACCTCGGCCCGGAGGTCCCGGAGGAGACGCTGATCTGGCAGGACCCCCTGCCCGCGCAGGAGGGCGAGGTCATCGGCGCCGCGGAGATCGCCGCGCTCAAGGCCAAGGTCGCCGAGTCCGGTCTGACCGTCTCCCAGCTGGTGTCCACGGCGTGGGCCTCGGCGTCCACCTACCGTGACAGCGACAAGCGCGGCGGCGCCAACGGTGCCCGCATCCGCCTCGAGCCGCAGATCGACTGGGAGGTCAACAACCCGGCCGAGCTGCGCGGCGTGCTCAACACGCTGGAGAGCATCGCGGTCGAGTTCAACGCCTCCTCGGACAAGAAGGTCTCGCTCGCCGACCTGATCGTCCTGGCCGGCGGCGTGGGCGTGGAGCAGGCCGCCAAGGCGGCCGGCCACGAGGTCGAGGTGCCCTTCACCCCGGGCCGTGTCGACGCCACGCAGGAGCAGACCGACCCCGGTCAGTTCGCCTTCCTCGAGCCGGTCGCCGACGGCTTCCGCAACTACTACGGCAAGGGCAACAGCCTCCCGGCCGAGTACCTGCTGCTCGACAGGGCGAACCTGCTCGGCGTGAGCGCGCCCGAGATGACCGTCCTGGTGGGTGGCCTGCGCGTGCTGGGCACCAACTACGACGGTTCGGACGTGGGCGTGTTCACCGAGCACCCGGGCGCGCTGACGAACGACTTCTTCGTCAACCTGCTCGACCTGGGAACCGACTGGACCCCGACCGGTGAGACCTCCGAGACGTCGCAGACGTTCGTGGCCAAGGACGACTCCGGTGCGGTCACGTGGACCGGCAGCCGTGTCGACCTGCTGTTCGGCTCGAACTCCGAGCTGCGCGCGGTGGCCGAGGTCTACGCCTCCGACGACGCGAAGGAGAAGTTCGTCCAGGACTTCGTGGCCGCGTGGAACAAGATCATGAACGCGGACCGCTTCGACCTCGTCTGATCCGCCTGACGGACCCGTAGGCATCCCGGATCTTGGAGCCGGCCCGACCGTGATGGTCGGGCCGGCTCTCGTCGTTGCGGGGGCGGGCACGCCGACCGGGGGACACCGGGAGGGCGCCGCCACGAGTGCTCGGGCCGAAGCGGTGGCACGGGCGGGGGCCGGTCGCGGTGTGTCCGCGACCGGCCCCCGCCCCCGGCGCTACCGCTTCAAGCCGCGCTCGATCGCCTCGATGATCCGCGGCCGCATCTCGGCGGCGCTGATGATCGCGTCCACCGACCCGACCTCGACCGCACGCTGGATGCTGTGCACCGCGTCGAACTCCGCGGCGACCTCGCCGAGCTTCTCCGCCCGGACCGAGGACTGGACCTCGGCCAGCTCCGCGTTGAGCGCGGCGCGCTCGGCGCCGCTGGTCTCCGAGACCCGCGCCTGCAGCTCCGTCACCCGCTCGTCGGTCGCGGTGCGGTTGTTCACCTCACCGGAGAACACCACGGCCGCGGCCGGGGCCCCGCCGAGCACCGACGCGAACGAGCCCTCCAGCGCCAGCACGGTCATGTTCGGGTTGAGCGCCTTGGAGAAGACCACGAACGCGCCGCCGTGGTAGCGGGAGATCACGCAGAAGACGATCGGGCCCTGGAAGTTGACGATCGCCCGGCCGATCTCCGCGCCGTACTCCAGCTGCAGGTTGCGCATGGACTCCGGCGAGCCGTCGAACCCGGACAGGTTCGCCAGCACGACCAGCGGCCGGTTGCCCGAGGCCGCGTTGATCGCCCGCGCGGTCTTCTTCGACGACCGCGGGAACAGCGTGCCCGCGGTGTAGGAGTCCGGGCCGTCGGTGGGCGGGAAGCCGCGGCGTGCCACCGACCGCGACTCGATACCGACCAGGCACACCGGGCGTCCGCCGATGTGCACGTCCTGCACCGCCGAGGTGTCGGCGTCGGCCATGCCCGCCCAGCGCTCCAGCACCGGGTGGTCCTGGTCGGACAGGGCACGCATCACCGTACGGATGTCGAAGGGCTTCTTGCGGTCCGGGTTGTGCTCCGCGGAGAAGATCTCCCCGACGGTGGTGAAGTCGCTGTCGGCGATCTTGTGCGGGAACTCCGAGACGTCGCGGTCGAGCGGGTCGCTCGTCCCCGCCTGGCGCGGGTCGGTCTCGCCGGGCACGACGTAGGTGTGGTCGTAGTGCGACATCAGCACGTCGCGGGCGGCCGGCAGGTTGGGCGCCCAGTACTGCGCCTGGCCGTTGGGGCCCATGACGCGGTCGTAGCCGCCGATACCGAAGTTGTCCTCGGCCGAGACACCGCCGGAGAAGTCCAGCGACTGCTTGCCGGTGAGCACCATCGCCGAGTCCGGCGTCATCACCAGGATGCCCTTGGTGTGCATGAGCATCGTCGCCTCGGCGTTCCAGTACGGCTGGGCGCCGACGGTGATCCCGGCGACCACGATGTTGATCTCGCCGCCGTCCTGGGTGAACTCCACGATCCGCTTGAGCGCGGACGCGACCCAGTCCATGTTCTCGGTGCCCGAGGACATGGAGATCCGCGCGCCCGCGGAGAGGGCGAACCACTCCAAGGGGACCCGCATCCGCTCGGCGAGGTCGATCGCGGCGATCACCCGGGAGCACTCCGGCTCCGAGAGCGCGCCCAGCGCCTTGGTCGGGTCGCCGAGCAGCACCACGCGGGTGACGCCCTCGGGGTGGCGCTCGGTCGGGGTCGTGACGACGCCCGCCACGATCGCCGCCGAGTTGCGCCCCTTGGGCCGGTCCACCGGCACCAGCAGGCCGTTCTCGTCCAGGTCGTGCTCGACGAAGCCGCCCCGCGGGCCGGCCAGCATGCCGGTCAGCTCGTAGGGGTAGGCGGTGCCGCGCCGGGCGGCGCGGAGCACCTTGAGGCGGTAGTCGTCCAGCGGGAGCACCGGTTCGGTCGACGGTTTGTCGACGTGCAGGCGCGCGCCGTGCCCCGGGTCGAACGTGATCCGCACGGCGACCTCGGTCAGCTCACCGGAGGCGGTGCGCTGGCGCGCCACGAACTGGACCTCCTCCAGCCCGGCGCCGGCCGTGGTCGGCAGGATGCGCTGGACCAGCGCGTCGAGCTCGTCCAGGCTCAGCTCGGTCGGCGGCCAGACGTACATCATGATCCGGTTGGTGTCGAACCGCTTGTTGCGCGGCCGCCGCGCCTGGATGTTGCGGATCGAGTCCAGGCACGCGGTGATGGTGTCCTCCACCGCGGGCAGCGCGATCAGGCGCCCCTCGGCGTCGCGCAGCGGCGTCAGGTCGCGGACCTGGCCCAGCGCGAACAGCCGCTCGTCGGCGGGGTTGCTGTGCGCCACGGCCCTGAACAGGTAGATCTCCTCGTCCGCCGAGGGCAGGCGCGTGAGATCGAACTCCCGGAGGCGCTCCAGCTGCAGCTTCCGCGCGATCTGCGGGTGCAGGCCGCGGATGAGCCGGTCCTCCGCCAGGGCCCCGTCCTGGGAACGGAAGGTGAAGTGGTGGTGCATCACCGCGCCGTTGGTCCCGGCCACGGTGGTGGTCACCCGCACCACGTTCGCGGGAAGCGGGTGGTCGGCGAGGATCTGGCCGAGGCGCAGCGCCATGGCGTCGGCGTCAGGCTGCCCCTCCCAGGTGAGGTACAGGTCGGCCACCATGCCGTGCCCGGTGTCCCGCGCGGCGACCGCGCCGATCGCGGCGATGGCGTCGGGCAGCGCGCCGATGTCGACGGCGGTGGCGGCCACCCCGGTCACACCGTCGGAGCCGGTGTGGCGCGCGGTGACCAGGGGGCAGCCCGTGACCTCGCTCGCGGTGACCTCGGACAGGCCGCGGTTGCCGTAGTAGCGGCGGGTCAGCACCTCCAGCAGCGCCGAGTGGTCGCGCCCGGACCGGCCGATGCGCTGGCCGATGAGCCGGACGAGCGGCTCGGAGCTGGCCACCATCGACTGGATCCGCTCGGCGCGGTCGGCCGCCCGCGGGTCGCGGTCCAGGTGGCGCAGGTCGTCGCGCACGGCGGCGTAGACCTTGGCGCGGTTGCGGCGCAGCAGCGGCTGGGTGAACCAGCGGAACACCACGCCGCGGGCCAGGTCCGACACCGTGGGGAAGCGCACCTGGGTGGCCTCGACCACGTGTTCCAGGGCGAGGCCGACGGGCTCGCTGAGCGAGTCGACGGGCGGGGCGTCGTCCAGCCACCGCAGGAGCAGCTCAGAGGCCACGGCGACGTGGGCGCTCATCTGCTGCTGGGCGAGGAAGATCCGGAAGACCGCGGCCTCCAGCTCCGGCGTGCGGTCCAGCCCGGTGACACCGTAGTGGGCCAGGACCCTGGTGAGCTTGGCCTGGAAGCTCTCGCTGAGCCCGGCGCGCTCGGCGTCCAGGCTCTGCAGGTAGCTGTGGAAGTACTCGCGCGGGCTGTGCACCTGGGAGTCGGGTGTGGCGTCGGGCTCGCCGCCGGGCTTGTTGCGGCTCAGCTCGGACAGGTCGGCGAACACGGTGAGCAGGTCCAGCTCACCCGCCAGCGGCGACGTGCCCAGCTCGGCGCGCGCGGCCAGGTAGTCCGACAGCATGTCCTTGCGGACCTCGGGAGTGGCGTCGAAGCCCAGGAACAGGCTGCGCAGGTCCTGCAGACCGCGCTCGACCCGCTCGGCCGCGGACACCGACGGCACCGCGGGCAGCTCGATCTCGACGGTCTCGACGGCCGCCTCGGCGGTCTCGTCGCCCTCGTCGGGCAGCGGCTCGAGCCGCATCAGCGGCGCGCCGGTCTCGATCTGGCTGCCCACCGACACCGGGCACTCGCGGACGCGGGCGCGGAACGGCGCGCGCAGCACCGTCTCCATCTTCATGCTCTCCAGCACCAGGATGGGCGCGCCGGACTCCACGGCGTCGCCGACCGCCAGCGGTGTGGCCACGACCAGCGCGGGCGCGGGCGAGCGGACGACGCCGCCCTCGTCGCGGCTGATCCGGTGGGTGACGCCGTCGACCTCGACGAGGTGGATCGGGCCGTGGGTGGCCGAGACCACGCGGAACCGGTCGCCGTTGACCACGATCTGGCCGCTGTGGGCGTCGAACCGCTCGACCTCGACGTCGGCGGGGTGCGTGTCGCCGCCGCCGGAGACGCCGACCCGGAAGCGCTGGTCGCCCAGGCGCGCCACGCTCACCCGGTAGCCCACACCGCGGAGCTTGAGGTCCAGCGGACGGCCCGGGTCGTGCTGGACCTGCGGGCGGCCGCCGTGCGCGGTGGACAGCAGCTGGGTGCGGCTGATCTCCTCCTCGTCCTGGTAGGCCTCGATGGCGGCCGCGGCCAGGGCGATGGCGGAGTGGCGGTGGTCGACCAGGCGGCCCTCGGAGCGCACCCGGTCGATCCATCCGGTGTCGGCGCTGCCGTCGATGACCTCGGGCTGGTCGAGCAGGTCGAGCACGAAGCTCTTGTTGGTCGCGCCGCCCTCGATGATCACGGTGGTCTCGGACATCGCGCGGCGCAGCCGGCCCAGGGCCTGGTCGCGGTCGCGGCCGTAGGCGATGACCTTCGCGATCATCGAGTCGAAGTCGGCCGGGATCTCGTCGCCCTCGCGCACACCGGTGTCCACGCGGATGCCGGGGCCGGTCGGCAGCGCCAGGCGGGCGATCCGTCCGGGGGAGGGGGCGAAGTCGCGGTCGGGGTCCTCGGCGTTGAGCCGGGCCTCGACGGCGTGGCCGCTCTCCTGCGGCAGCGGGCCCTCCAACCGGCCGCCGTCCGCCACGTGCAGCTGGAGGCGGACCAGGTCGGTGCCGGTGGTGAGCTCGGTGATCGGGTGTTCGACCTGGAGCCGGGTGTTGACCTCCAGGAAGGCGAACAGCTTCTCGCCGGGGTGGTAGAGGAACTCGACGGTGCAGGCGCCGCGGTAGCCGACGGCCACGGCCAGCCGCTCGGCGGAGGTCTTGAGCTCGTTGACCTGCTCGTCGTCCAGGACGGGGGAGGCGGACTCCTCGATGATCTTCTGGTTGCGCCGCTGCACCGAGCAGTCGCGCACGCCCAGCGCCCACGCCGTGCCCTGGCCGTCGGCGATGACCTGCACCTCGACGTGCCGGGCGCCGGTGACCAGGCGCTCCAGGAAGACCACACCGGAGCCGAACGCGCGCAGGGCCTCCTGGCTGGTGCGCTCGTAGGCGTCGGCCAGGTCCTCGTGCGAGGTGACCTTGCGGATGCCGCGCCCGCCGCCGCCCGCGGTCGCCTTGAGCATCAGCGGGTAGCCGATCCGCTCACCGGCGCGCAGGGCGTCGTCGAGGGTGGCGACCTCGCCGCGGCTCCACGGCGCGACCGGGACCCCGACCTCCTCGGCGATCAGCTTCGCGCCGATCTTGTCGCCGAGCTTGCGCATGGCCTCCGCGCTGGGACCGATGAAGGTGACACCGATCCGCTCGCACAGTTCGGCGAAGGCCGGGTCCTCGGCGACGAATCCCCAGCCGACCCACGCGGCGTCGGCGCCGGTCTCGACCAGGGCCCGCTCCAGGACGGCGAGGTCGAGGTAGGGCCGGGCCGAGGCCGGGCCCAGCAAGTAGGCGGTGTCCGCTTCGCGCACGAAGGTCGCGGTGCGGTCGGCGTCGGTGTAGAGGGCGACGGTCTCGATCCGCGCCCCTGTTTCCGCCGAGAGGTCCCGGACGGCGTGGATGAGCCGCATGGCGGCCTCTCCACGGTTGACGATCGCAACACGACTGAACATCGACAAAGTCCCCCAAGTCCCAGCACACGGAAGGCGACGCCCGGGCCCTGGACGCCGCCTGCACCTTCTTACACCTTCCTCGGTGCCCGCCTGTTTCAACAATGGGGCGCATCGCCCATCCCGGATCTACTGTGTTGTGGGAACCCCACAAACGATGACCGGACTGCGAGCCCGGGGCGAGACTTCTCACAACCGCGGGCAGCCGTGCCCGCGTCGGATCACCGGGCAGGCCCGGCGGTCCCGGCCCTGGCCGGATCGGGCGCGCCTCCGGCGGGCGCGTCGAGTACCAGCGCCGTCCAGGGCGCCCGGTCCGGGCCGGGGCGATGCCGTGCGTTTCGCCGCAGGGGAGGGCGGGCCGTGGACGGAGGCGGCGCCGTCCGGCTCGCGGTCAGCAGGTATCGACGCCGCCGCGCCCGAGCCGGAGGCGGCGCCGACCGGACCGGGTTTCCACGGCCTCCATCAGGTGGACGAGGAACAGCGACAGCGCGGCGCTCAAGGGGGAGGAGCCGCCCATGGCCTGCTGCGCGTCGTCGGCGGTGCCGCGCAGGTGCCGGCCCAGCGCGTGCGGGTCCACGTGGAGTTCGAGCGGGGGCTCGAAGATCTCTGGAGGGGCGCTCCCACCGAGGTCCCACCCGTTGTGGATCAGGATGGTGGACCGGTCCGGTCCCGCCTGCGCGCGGACCCCTTCGGCGGCGAGCGACGCGATCAGCTCGTCGTACAGCTCCTGGTCCGTGAGGTCGTCCATGGCGCCACCGTGAGGTCCGAGGTGTGCGGGGCACCTACTCTCCTACCCCTTCCCGCGCACGCGGACGCCGGAACGGCCGGACGCCCGGGCCGCACGTCCCGTACGGCTCCAGCGCGGCGGTGCACCGGTCCGGGGCCGTGCGTCACCCACGCGTCGGCGGTGCCCTCACAGGAGGCCGTCCCGGGGCGCCGGGCCCCGGTGTTCCGTGGGCCTGCGGGCGGACGTGTTCCGGTGACCGGGCGGGTGACCGGTCCCGGGTCGGGCCCGGCCACCGCTCAGAGCACGTCCAGGAGCGGTCCCGCCAGGACGCCCATGGCCAGGGTCAGGGCGGCCAGGGTGACGGCGGCCCCGGTGCTCGTCCGCCGGCCGGGCACCGGTCCGGCGTCCGCGCCGGACGTGGTCGGGGCGGGGCGGAAGAGCGGGAACACCCAGCGCAGGTAGTAGTAGACGCTGGCGACGGTGTTGACGGCCGCCAGCACCACCAGCCACACCAGGCCCGCGTCCAACGCCGCGGTGAAAACGGTGAGCTTGCCGACGAACACCGCCGTGGGCGGGGTCCCCACCAGCCCGAGGAGGCAGACCACCAGGGCGAGTGCGAGCCAGGGACGGCGGTGGAAGAGCCCGGCGTACTGCTCCAGGGTCCTGGCCCCGGGCAGGGCGCACACCACGGCGAAGGCGCCGAGGTTGGTCACCAGGTAGGCGCCCAGGTAGAAGAGCAGGCCCGGCCGCGCCAGATCCGCCGTGCCCCCGACCGCCGCCACCGCCATCAGCAGGTAGCCGACCTGGCTGACGGCGGAGTAGGCGAGCAGGCGCCGCGCGTCGGTCTGGAAGAAGGCCCCCAGGTTGCCCAGGGTCATGGACGCCGCCGCGAGCAGGGCGCACAGCAGCGCCCAGTCCAGAGGGCCCTGGGCGACCACCTCGTCGCCCAGCCGGTACAGCGCCACCAGCGCCCCGACCTTGGGGACCGTGGTGACGAAGGCGGCGACGGGGGCGGGCGCGCCCTCGGTGACGTCGGGGACCCAGAAGTGGGCGGGCACACCTCCGGACTTGAAGAGCAGCCCGGCCAGGACCGCGACGACCCCCGCCGCCACCAGGGCGCGCGGTGCCCCCGGCAGGGCGTCGGCCAGCGCCGCGTAGCCGGTCGCCCCCGCGGCGCCGAGCAGCAGCGCGGTGCCGGTGAGCAGCAGGATGCCCAGCATCGCGCCCAGCAGGTAGAACTTCAGGGCGCCCTCGGTACCGTGGGCGTCCTTGGCGAATCCGGTGAGCGCGTACAGCGGGATGCTCGCCAGGAGGTAGGCCGCCGCGAGGACCAGCAGGTCGTCGGCCCCGGCCAGCGCGACCGCGCCCAGGGCGCCGAGCAGCAGCAGGACGTAGGACTCCGACTCCCGGGGATGCCCGGAGAAGGTGTCGCCCGTCAGCAGTACCGTGACCAGGACGCCGGCGAGCACGGCCACGCGCACGGCGTGGGTGCTCACGTCGACGGCGAAGCCGCCGGTGACCACGTCCTCCGCACGGACCCAGGCGGTGAGCGCGGCGGCCAGCGCACCCGGCAGCGCGGCGACCACGCACAGCCGCACGGTCCACTGCCGCCCGCGGGGCGTCCAACTGCCCAGCAGCAGCGCTCCCACCGCCGTGAGCGCCAGCACGAGCTCGGGCACCAGCATCGCCGGATCGACGTGTCCCGCACCGCTCATCGGACCACCAGCGTGACGAGCGCACGGGCGGCGGGTTCGATCGGATCGAGCAGGAACCGCGGGAAGACGCCGATGACCACGGACAGGGCCGTCAGCGGCGCGATCGCCACCAGCTCCCGCGCGGAGAGGTCACCGGTCCGCGCGTGCTCGGGGATCCGGAAGTCGCCGGTGAACACCTGTTGCAGCGCGCGCAGGAAGAGGGCCGCGGTGACGAGGATGCCGAGGAAGGCCAGCGCGGTCGGCACGGGAACGAAGGACAGGCTGCCCGTGAAGATCTGGAACTCGGCGATGAAGCCGGACAGGCCGGGCAGCCCCAGCGAACCGAACGCCGCCACCGAGGTCACCGCCGCCAGGAGCGGCATGGTCCCGGCCAGTCCGCCGTAGGACGCCATCCGGTAGGTGCCGCCCCGGTCGTGGAGCGCGCCCGCCAGTAGGAACAGCGCGCCCGTGAGCAGTCCGTGGCTGACCATCTGGGTGACACTGCCGGTGACGGCGAGGGCGGCGGCACGCGCCTGGTCCGCCGTGGCGAGTCCGGCCGCGCCGAGCCCGAGCAGGATGTAGCCCATGTGGTTGACCGAGGTGTAGGCGACCATCCGCTTGAAGTCGGTCTGGGCGAGTGCCACCAGCGCGCCGTACAGGACCGAGACCACGCCGACGACCACGAACGCCATCGCGTACTCGCGCCAGGCCCCGGGGAGGATCGGCATCGCCACCCGCACGAACCCGTAGGTGCCCATCTTCAGCAGTACACCCGCCAGGATCGCCGAGCCGACCGCGGGCGCGTCGGTGTGCGCCGGGGGCAGCCAGGTGTGGAAGGGCACGGTGGGCGTCTTGATCGCCAGGCCGAGCGCGACGGCCAGCAGGATCAGCCCCGCTGCGGGTCCGCCGCCCTCCAGAGGGGGCCGCCGGGTCAGCTCCACGATGTCGAACGTGTGCGGATCCGCGGCGAGGTAGAGGCCGATGAAGCCCAGGAGCAGGGCCAGCGAGCCGAGGAAGGTGTACAGGAAGAACTGCAGGGCCGAGCGGGCGGCGGGGCCGTGCCCCCACCCGGCGATGACGAAGTACATCCCGACGATCGACAGGTCGAAGAAGACGAAGAACAGCAGCAGGTCCAGGGAACTGAACAGGCCCAGCGAGACGGTCTGCAGGAACAGGAACAGGACCGCGTGGGCGCGTGTCCGACGCCGCTGCCGCAGCGAGTGGACGGCGCAGGCCAGGAAGAGCACCGCCGTCATCGCCAGCAGCGGCAGCGACAGCCCGTCCACCCCGACGTGGTAGCCCGCCCCGACGCTGGGGATCCAGCGCAGGTGCGCCTCGTAGGCGAAGGCGCCGACCGCGCCCTGCCCCGGTCCCACGGCGGTCGGGTAGTACACCCACAGGGCGATGACCAGGGCCAGGTCCAGACCCGCCACCGTGACCCAGGTCCAGGCCACGAGGCTCTCGCGCGGGCGCGGAACCGCGAGCAGCACCACGCCGGCGAACAGGGGTAGGAACACGGCGACGGAGAGCACGCCTCACCTCATCAGGACGAAGACGGTGGCCAGTACGAGGATCGCGACGAGGGCCTGGACGTAGTACTGGTGGAGGAGTCCGGTCTGCGGGCGCAGCGCCCAGGCCGCGGCGGTCCGTGCCGCCGAGGCCACGGCGCCCACCGAACGGTCGGCGGTGGTCTCGACGCGGTCGCGGACCGCGTCGGCGGCCGTCAGGCCCAGGTGCGCGCCCGCGCGCACACCGCCCGCGACGACCCTGTCGTCGAAGGCGGCCAGGCCCCGCGCGGCCGTCAGACCCAGCTCCGCGCCGGCGCGCGCTCCGCCCGCGACGACGCGGTCGTCGAACGCGGCCAGGGACCGCGCGAGCGCCATGGCGGGCCGGACGACGCCGCCGAGGACCAGGCGCTCCAGATCGAGCCAGTCGGCCGCCCACCGGCCGACCGGGCGGACGCGGGGCCCGCCCCCCGCCCGGGGCCCGGACGCGGCTCCGGACCTCCGCCCGGTCCCCGCCCCGGCCGGGCCTTCGGCGCTCACCGGGCCGCGGGCGTAGACCAGACCGGCACCGGCGAGCACCGGGACGCTCACCAGCCCCGACACCGCCATCTCCCAACCCGCGGGGCCCGGCTCGCCCGTGACGTCCAGCAGTGTGCGCCACCAGTGCGCCGACGCGGGCAGGGCGAGCACACCCAGACCCACGGAAGCGGCGGCCAGGGTGACCAGCGGTATCCGTACGGACAACGGCGCCCCCACCGGACGCGGACCGCCGACGGGCGCCCGAGCGTACCCTTCCCCCTGCCCGCCGCCGTCCGGCCGCGACCGGGGGAGGGGCGGCGCCCACACCGCGACCAGGGCCTTCGCCGCGTAGGCGGCGGCGAGCGCCGCGCCCACCAGGCCCATGGCGTACAGGGCGGGCGACTCCTCCAGCGCCGCCGCCAGCACCGTGTCCTTGGCCGCCCAGATCCCGGTCGGGGGCACCCCCGCGACGGCCAGGGCCCCCGCCGTGAAGGCGGCCCCCACCACGGGGTGGCGGCGCGCCGCTCCCCGCAGCCCCGCGAGGTCGCGCGCTCCCAGCGTCACCAGCCACGCCCCGGCGCACAGGAACAGCAGGCTCTTGGCCGCCGCGTGCGCGGTGAACTGCAGGCTCGCGCCCGCCACACCGCCCGCGCCCGCCCCCAGCACGATGAAGCCGACCTGCGCGCAGGTCGAGGCGGCGAGCAGCTGCTTCAGGTCCGACTGCGCCAGCGCCACCGCCCCGAGCAGGATCGCGGTCGCCACCCCCGCCCACGCCACGAGCGGTCCCGCCCATCCCGTGGCCGCCAGCGCGGGCTCCACCCGCACCAGCAGGTAGCCGCCCGCCGCGACCATCGTGGCCGAGTGCAGCAGCGCCGAGACCGGGCTGGGGCCGGCCATCGCGTGCGAGAGCCAGAAACTGAACGGCAGCTGAGCGGACTTGCCGAGCGCGGCCACCACCACCCCGGCCACCGCCGCGTCCCGCCACAGGCCCTCCAGTCCCGCGAGCCCGGAGAGCTGCAGGGCCCCGGCGCCGCCGGCGAGCGCGGCCCCGGCCGCCAGGTACAGGCCCAGGTCGCCCGCACGCGTGGTGAGGAACGCCAGCCCCGCCGATCGGGTCCGGCCGGGCTCGCGCCACCAGTACCCGATGAGGGCGTAGGAGACGGCGCCCATGACCTCCCATGCGGCGAGCAGCACCAGCAGGCCGGTCGCCGTCACCGTGACGAGCATGGCCGCGGCGAAGAGCGACATGAACCCGAAGAAGCGGGCCCGCGCCTGGTCCGCGCCGAGCTCACCGGACGCGAACAGCACCACGGCCAGGAACACCGCGGTGACCGTGAGGACCATGACGGCCGACAGGCCGTCCACCGCCGATCCGGCGGGGATCCCGGCCAGCGCGGCAGTGCTGGCGGCCGGACGCGTCACGGCCACGACCACGCCCAGCCCGAGCCCCACCGCAGCCGAGACCACGGCACACGGCGCGGCGACCGCGTCGGCGCGCCGGCCGGCCACCAGCAGCACCGCACCGGTCAGGGCGGGCAGGGCCACGAGCGCCCACAGCGCCGCGGTCACCGGTCCGGCCCCCACTCCCGGTCACACTCCCGGCCCCGCCCCCGGGCCCGTTCCCGGTCCCCGAGGTCGTCGGCCGAGTCGACCACGTCGATGTCGCGGCTGCGGAAGATCGCCGTGGTGACGGCGAACCCGACCGCCATCTCCACGGCCATCGCGGTGATGGCGACCAGGACGAGCACCTGGCCGTCGGGACGCTCGGGGGAGACGAAGTACCACAGGGCGGCCGCGGCGACGATGACCCCGTTGATCATCAGCTCCAGCCCCATCATGATCATGACGACGGACTGCTGGCTCAGCGCGCCGAACAGCCCCACGGAGAACAGCGCGGCGGCCAGGAGCAGGAACGCTTCCAGGGTCATCGGCCCAGCCCTCCGCCGATCGGGTCGTCGGGGCGGTGGCGGCGCAGGTCGTCGCCGTAGCGGTCGTAGCGCCCGCGCGGGGCCGAGAGCACCACGGAGGCGACCATCGTCGCGAAGAGCACCATCCCCACCAGCATCATGACCAGCATGTGCGGGCCCATGATCGCCTCGGCGAGCAGCAGGGTGGGGTCGGCCGGAGGCGAGCCCTGACGGGCGGGCCAGGGGACGAGGAACACCCCGGAGGCGAGGACGGCGAACGCCACGGCCGCCACCGCGAGGGACCCCGCCTTGTTGTGCACCATGCTCATCGGCATGAGCCCGGCCGGATTCATCATGTACATGACCATGAAGACGACCATCACCATCATCTCCATCACCATCATGAGGATCACCAGAACGCCGAGATAGGACAGCCCCAACAGCAGGAGCGGCACCGCGGCGAACAGGAAGGACGCGAGCAGAGCGAAGGTCGCCCGGGCCATGGAGTCGACCACGAACACCGCGGTCCCCGACGCCACCGCGCCCACGGCGCAGACCACGAACACGACCGTCTCGGCCATCGATCCCCCTAACGGACCAGTACGAGTACGGAGACCACCAGGGCCTGGAGCAGGCTCAGCGGGAGGAGTACCATCCAGCCCACCTCGGTGAAGCGGTCCATCCGCACCGTGGGCACGCGGTGCCCGATCCAGACCAGCGCGCCCAGCACCACCGCGGTCTTGACCAGCGACCACGACCAGCCGGGCAGGAGCGGTCCCGCGCCGCCGCCCAGGAACAGCGGCACCGCCATCGCCGCCACGACGGCCAGGAGCATGTACCGTCCGGCGAGCAGCACCAGGCGGTCCACACCGGACGGCTCCGCGGCCGCCCCACCGGCCAGGTCCCGCCCCACGGGCGCGTCGAAGGGGCCCCAGAACGCCATGGCCAGCGCCGAGACCAGGTAGATCGCGAAGGCCGCCGGCATCAGCACGGCGAACCACACCTCCTCCTGGGCCGCGACGACGTCACCCACGCGCAGCGATCCGGCGCCCAGGGCGGCGGTGGTGAGGGCGAACATGTGCGGAAGCTCGTACGACAGCCCCTGGACCAGGAACCGGTAGCCCCCGACCAGCCCCCAGACGGAGTTGGCACCCCAGCCGAGCAGCCACACGGCGCACCAGGCCAGCACCTCCATGGCGTTGAACCACACGACGCCGACCGACAGGTCGCTGACGGCCACCGGCCCCAGAGGGACCACCATCGCGGCCAGCACCGCGGCCACCGGCAGGAGCACCCCGCCCAGACGCCACAGCGGTGTGTCCGCGCCCGGAACCGTCCGCCGCCGCTGCACGAGCAGTCGGGCCGACTCCCGGGCCGGGGCGGCGACGGCGGAGGCGGGCGCGGTCCCCGCGGAACGCGCGTGGAGGACCGCCGCCCCCGCGGCCGCGCCGTAGGCGAGGACTCCCAGCAGCACGAGGAGGGTGAGCAGGCTCAGCGGTGACGCGTCGCTCTCAACCACGGGACCGCCTGGGAACGTGCGCGCGCAGCGCCTCGGTGTCGGGGTCCAGGGAGGCGACGACGAGCCGGACCGCCGCCAGCTCCTGCCCGGTGACGAGCGAGGGCAGCAGGTCCAGTGCCGCGCCCGCGGCCTCCGCCCGGGAGCGGTCCGCGTTCCCGTCCCGGCCGGCGCCGCCCGGTGCCCAGTGCGCGCCGACCGCCGCCTCCACGTCGTCCAGCCAGCGCCGCCACCGGTCGGTGGCGTCGCCGCGCAACGGCTCCGGAACCGGCCCCGTGATCCGCCCGAGCCCGTTCGTGGACCAGCGCAGCATCCTGGAGCGGCGCACCCGGCGCAGCCAGCGGAGCACCCCGCGCCGCGTGGACCCGTCCGGCTCCGGTCCCGCGAGCAGCGCGTCGCGCCACCGGCGGCCGGCCGCGGCGGCGGCCGGCCATCCCGCGACGTCCAGGAAGCGCTGCGCGGAGTCCAGCGCGGCGGCCGGGGCCGGGGCGTCCCAGAAGGCGGCGGTCACAAAGGCCCCACCGACGATCGCGGTCTCCGCCTCCTGCACCACGTCCCCCTGGAGGGTCAGCCGCAGGCACAGCCCGGCGGGCCAGTCGCCCAGTGCCGGTCCGAGGCCGACGTGGAGCCGGTCGAGCGTGAGGCCGTCACGGTCCGGTCCACGGTCGGCCATGGGAATCCCGCCGGGCAGGGACATCTCGCCGTGGCCGTGGTGACCACCCCCGCCGTGGTCGTCGCCGTGATCGCTGTGGCCCCCGTCGTCGCCGTCGCTCCGAGCCGCCCGCTCGCGCGCCGCGGCGTCGCGTTCGGCGGCCTGGCGGCGCTGCCGGTCGACGTCCAGCAGGCGGCCCCGGGCGGAGTCGAGCAGCCGGGCGGCGTCGTCGGCACCGGCCACGCGCACGCGGGCGCGGGGGCCGGGCACCTGCTCCCACACGCGGTCGACGGCGTCCGTGAGACCGGGGTCGTCGGGCCCGCAGACCACGAGGAGGTCGGCCTCCCCCGGAGCCGCGGCCCGCCGCCAGCCGCGTTCGCGCAGCTCCCGCTCCACGGCCAGGCGCGCGCCCGTTCCGCCGACCGCGGTGACGACGAAGGCGCACGGCACGGCCCGGGACAGCAGCCACCGGGTCAGGTCCACCGGAACGCCCCCTCCCGCCAGGCGTAGACGACCGCCGCCATCAGGACGCCCAGGAAGGCGAACATCTCCACGACGGCCGGGGTGCCGGTGCTGACCACGACGAGCACCCACGGATACATGAAGACCATCTCCATGTCGAAGGCGAGGAAGAGCATCGCCACCGCGTACCACCGCACGTGGTAGCGCGACAGCGCGTGCTCGGACACGGCCGTGCCCGAGAGGAAGGGGTCGCCGGACACCGGGGCGCGCCCGAGGCCGACCGCGGCGGCCAGGCCGTGGACACACAGCAGGAGAGCGCCCGTGGCCAGGACCAGGGCGAGCGCTGCCGCGAATCCCTCCATCGTCCCCCTACCGTGCCGACGCTCACGCTAGGGGAGGAGGCGGCCCGATCCCAGGAGCAACGCGCCGACCGCGCCGGATCCGTGTCGGTCCCCGTGGGGACGACGGATCGGCCGGTTCGGCCGTCGTGGCCGCCTATTCTAGTGATAGAATACTCACGTGGAGCTGACACCCGCCGAACTGACCGTGTTGGGCCTGGTCATCGAACGGCCCCAGCACGGCTACGACCTCGAACAGGTCATCGACCGCCGCGGTATCCGCCAGTGGACCGACATCGGCTTCTCCTCGATCTACTACCTGCTCGCCAAGCTGGCGAAGCGGGGCCTGGTCCACGCCCCGGACGCCCCGGACGCGGCGCGGTCCCGCCGCGTCTTCCACGCCACCGCCGCCGGGCGGCGGGCCGCGGCGGAGGGCGCGCTCGCCCTCATCCGGGAACTGAGGCCGGTGCCGCACCCGCTGCTGGTGGGCATCGCCAACCTGCCGCTGCTCTCCGAGCGTGAGTACGCGGAAGCGCTGCGCGCCAGGTTGGCCCAGGTGGAGGAGCGCGTCGCCGCGGTGTGCGCGGCCGAGCGGGCGCAGGAGCCCTCCGCGCGGGCGGCGCGTGAGGTGTTCTCGTACTCGTTGAGCCTCCTTGAGGCGGAGAGGTCGTGGCTCGCCGCCCGAGTCCAGGTGCCCCGATGACGGACAAGACCGACTTCAAGAAGACGCTCGACTCCTACCGGGCCGCCGCTGGCCGGTTCCGGATCGTGGAGGTGCCGGAGCTGCGCTACCTCATGGTCGACGGCCACGGGGACCCGAACACCTCACCGGCCTTCACCGAGGCGGTCGAGGCGCTCTACCCGGTGGCCTACAAGCTGAAGTTCGCCAGCAAGCAGGACCTCGGGCGCGACTACGTCGTCATGCCCCTGGAGGGGCTGTGGTGGGCCGAGGACATGGACGCCTTCACCGCGGCGCGCGACAAGTCGCGGTGGGACTGGACGCTGATGATCATGGTCCCGGACTGGACCGACCGGGACATGTTCGCCTCCGCCGTCGAGCGGGCCGCGGCAGGCGACAGGCCCGCCCGGCTGGGCGACGTCCGCCTGGAGACGCTGTCCGAGGGCCGCTGCGTGCAGACGCTGCACGTGGGCCCGTTCGACGACGAGGCGGACGTGCTCGCCCGGATGCACCACGAGTACCTTCCGGAGCAGGGGCTGCGCATGGCCGGCCGGCACCACGAGATCTACCTCGGCGATGTCCGCCGGGCCGCCCCCGAGAAGCTCCGCACCATCCTGCGGCAACCGGTCACCGACGCCCCTGCCGAGTAGGCGGGGGTGTGGCGCCGAAGCCGCCGCTCCCGCGCCACACCCCGCCGCACGTGCGCGGCTCCCGGCTCAGCGCCGCCCGACCCACCGCAGGAAGCGCTCGATCGCCCGGCGCGACACCTTTCCGCCCGAGTACCCCTCGATCTTGGCGAACGTCATGTTCACCAGGAACATGACGTTGTTCGCGGCGTGCGGCCGACCGGTGGCCCGCAGGACACGGCGCACCGTGTGGAGCAGCCCCAGCACGCCGCGCCCGAACACGTTGGCGTGGCGCAGCTGGGCGACGGTGTCGTCGAGCCCGAGCGGTGCCTTCGGGTCCCACGACGCGGCCGGAAGCGGGCGGCCGAGGAGCTGCGCGAACTCGGCGTCGCCGACCGCGTAGGCGCCGTTCGTCCGCGGCGCCGTGGCCGCCTCGGCGCCGGTGAGCGATGCTCGTCCGCCCTCGCCCTCCACGGCGGCCGTCGCCGCCAGCCGGACGTCCGCCACCGAAGCCCCGACCCTGACCGAGTACGGCCCGCCGTAGCGGCACCACGCGTCAGCGTCGACGTCGAAGTACTCCAGAGCCCGGTCGTCGAGCGCGATCTCCACCCGCCGCTCGTGCCCCGGTTCGATCTCGACGCAGGCGAAGCCCGCGAGCCCGGTCGCGGCGTGCGGCACCGCGGCCGCCTCCGGGGCGACGTAGACCTGCGCGACCTCACGCCCGGTCCGGGACCCGGTGTTGCGGACGGTGAACGCGACTTCTCCGCCACCGGCTCGCAGGCGGACGTCGAGGTCGGAGTACTCGAACGCCGTGTAGCTCAGTCCGTGCCCGAAGCAGTAGCGCACCGGTACGTCCCGCGTTGTGTAGTACCGGTAGCCGACGAAGATGCCGTCGCGGTGCTCGGCGGTGCGCTCGCGGCCGGGGAACGTGCCCGCCGGGGAGACCGAGCGTGCGGAGGGGACGTCCGCGTAGTGCATCGGGAACGTCACGGCGAGCCTGCCCCCCCGGATTGTCGCGGCCGGTGAGCGCGTCGGCGACGGCCGTCCCGCCGCCCTGTCCCGCCAGAGAGGTGTACAGGATCGCCGCGACGTCCTCGGCGAACGGGAGCTCGACCGGAGCCCCGCCGGCCAGCACGACGACGACGCGGTCGTGGACCCGGGTCAGGCGCTCGACCAGCGCGAGCTGGTTGGCGGGCAGCCGCAGGTGCTCGCGGTCCACTCCCTCGGCTTCGCTCGATTCGTCCAGCCCGAGGAAGAGGAGGACGGTGTCGGCGTCCTCGGCGAGCGCCAGGGCCTGGTCGGCGAGCCTGCGGCTCGGTCCGCCGAACCGGTGGAAACCGCGGGCGAACCCGACGACGTCGAGCGCGCTGGACCGCAGCGCGCCGAGCGCGTCGTCCACCCGGGTGGGATTGACCAGCGACGATCCCGCGCCCTGGTAGCGGGGTGTCTCCGCGAAGTCCCCGATCACCGCCACCCGGGCGCCGGCGGGCAGCGGCAGGACCGGTTCCCCGTCGGCTCCGGGGGCGTTGCGCAGGAGCACGAGGCACCGCCGCGCGGTGTCGACGGCGGCGCGGTGCTGGGCGTCCGGGTCGACGGCCTGCGCCCCCTCCAGCGCGGACGAGGTGTCCAGCGCGAGCGCGACGAGATCGTCGACCGCGCGGTCGAGCACGGCCTCGTCCAGCCGGCCCGAGCGCACGGCGTCGACGATCTGCCGGTCGGTGACCCCGCCCGAGGAGGGCATTTCGAGCTGGTTCCCGGCCAGGAGGCCGGCGATCCGGTCGTGGTTGCCGCCCCAGTCGGTGACGACGACGCCGTCGAAGCCCCACTCGTCCCGCAGGATGTCGACCAGCAGGTGCGTGTTCTCGTTCGCGTAGGTGCCGTTGACCTTGTTGTACGAGGTCATGAGCGTGCGCGGTCGGGCCTGACCGACGACGCGGCGGAACCCCTCGAGGTAGATCTCGCGCAGCGAGCGCTCGTCGACCACCTCGTCGATCGACATGCGCAGGTGCTCCTGGCCGTTGACCGCGAAGTGCTTGGGACAGGCCGCCACGCCCGTGGACTGGATCCCGCGCACCATCGCGGCGGCGAGGTCGCCCGACAGCCTCGGGTCCTCGGAGAAGTACTCGAAGGACCGTCCACCGAGCGGGTTGCGCACGATGTTGAGGCCCGGCCCGAGCAGGACCGCGACCCGTCTCCGGAACCCCCAGGCGCTCGATCCCCACCGACCAGTAGCCGCCGTTGCCGGACAGCGCGATGAGTTCGTCCTCGGTGAGCTGGTCGAGGAAGTCCTGCCAGCGGGGGTCGTCCATCGGCGCCCCCTTCAGGTCCGCCAGTTCCAGGCCGTTGTCGGCACCGGTGACGGGCGCGGAGGCGTCCGGGTCGATCCGGAGTTCGTAGTCGGCCTCGAGCAGCCCGTCGGGCGTGCGCAGGTCGTCCCCGTCGGGGGCCGACGGGAAGGTCTCCTCGGGGTTGGCCCGCGAGAGGTAGGTCAGGTCGCCCCGGGCGTCGTCGAACCGGTTGGTCATCTCGGCTCCGGTGGCGGGGTCGGTGTCGATGACGACCCGTTCGGGCTGGTCGTGGGTGGCGCTGTCCACGGTGTCGTGCACGTTGCGGGCCAGCCGGATCTCGTACCCGCCCTCGTCCAGGACCCACGCCTGGGCGTCGCGGTCGTCGTAGGAGGCCATCGACGCGGTGTCGAAGGAGACGGTCACGGTCTGCGACTCGCCCGGCTCGAGCGGGTCGGACTTGGCGTAGCCGCCGAGAACGGTCGCCGGCTTCTCGATCCCGTCGGGGTCGTAGGGGGCGTCGTAGTACACCTGCACGACCTCCCGGCCGGGCGAGTCGCCGGTGTTGGTGACGTCGACCCGCGCGGTCACGGTCTGCTCGTCGGACTCGAACTCGGCGTCGGACCACGCGAACTCCGTGTAGGACAGGCCGTGCCCGAACGGGTACTGCACGACGTCGTCGTACTCCGCCTCGGGCACGAAGGTCTCGAAGTAGCGGTACCCGGCGTAGATGCCTTCGAGGTGGTGGGTCAACTACCCGTGGGTGGAACCACGGGCTTGCGGGTAGGGGCCCACCTGGTTGGTGGGAGGCCTCCCGCGTCCAGCCCGCTCAGAGTGAGGGGCAGGGGCGGCTGACTGAGCGCCCCGCGTTCCACACGATCTCGCCTCTGCGGGCGAGGTTGCGGGAAGCATTGGTATCGGCGTGCATGACCACGCCGCACCCGGTGCAGGCAAACACGGCCTGGGAGGGCCGGTTGCGTCTGCTGGTGTGGTCGCACTCCGAACAGGACTGGGAGGAGTAGGCCGGGTCCACGACCACGACCGGTACTCCTGCCCTGCGTGCTTTGTAGGTGAGGAAGTCCCGCAGTTGGGCGAAACTCCACGAATGCAACGTGTAGCGGTTTCGTTTGGCCTGCCGTGCCCGGCCACGGATGCCCTTCAAGTCCTCCAGGGCGATGCCGTGGCCGGTGCGTTCGGCCCGCTCCACGATGCTCTTCGAAATCATGTGATTCACATCCCGCGCCCGTCTCGACTCACGACGGCGCAGGCGTTTGAGCACGCGTTTGGTGCTCTTGGTGTTCTTCTTCTGGAGTTTGGCCCGCAGGCGGTTCTGCCGCCGACGGTATCGGTTCAGTATCCGGCCCGCGTGGCGTTGGCCGGTGGAGGTGGTGGCGATCTCCACGATCCCCAGATCCACCCCCGTGAACCCGGTTGGTTCGGTGTTGAGCGGCTTCTCAGGCACCTCGCAGGTGGCGGACACGAACCACATGCCGTCCTGGACGATCAGGTCGCTTTCGCCCTGGTGGTGTTCGGCCAGGGCCTTGAGTTGGTCGGGTGAGCCGGTGAAGGCCAGGTTCTTCATCCGACCGCGGGTTGTCCAGATCGAGACCGTCCGGGCGTCCAGCTGCCAGGACAGACACCGGTCATCGAACGGCTGCGCCGAATCTGGGCGGAACCTGATCGGCGTGGCCTCGGACCGTGCCCGGCGCTTCGATCCCTTGTGCCCGAGTAATCCCTTGTCCAGGTGGGCGGTGCGGGTGGTGTAGGCGTCCGCGACCTTGCCGATCACCCGCACCGCCGGCTGCGCCGACAACCCGAACTTGACTTTCAGGGCCGCGTAAACGTGCTGTTGGAGGGCGAACTTGTGTGTGGCGCCGGTGGTGAACGCCACCCCGGAGGCGGCGTTCGCGGCCCGGTTGCAGGCGTGCAGGGTCGCCTGGAGTGCCTCCGCCTGTTCCGGCGAGGGCAGCAGCTTGACCCGCACGACCACCTTCATAGTCGAACACGCTAACGAACCGGGGATGGAGTGTGGGTCCCAATCGAAGAATTAGTGCCAGCGGACTTGGTGGAGTCTCCCAGGGCCCCGCCGGGGTCCTGCACCACTTCGGCACCAAGGAACGGCTCTTCGTCGAGGTGCTGCGGAAGCGCGACCAGCTCGACGCGGCCCGTTCCCGGGCGGACGTCGCCGCCGCGGCCGAGGCGTCGCCGCTGCATCCCCTCGACCGCTACGCCGCCCTGCTGGACTACAACGCCGGCGTCCCCGGACTGGTCGAGCTCTACTCGGCGCTGGTGGTCGAGGCCGCCGACCCCTCGCACGAGGCGCACGAGTTCTTCGCCGAGCGCCGCGTGGAGGGCCACGCCCTCCTGACGAGGGCGGTCCGGCGGATGCAGGAGGCGGGAACGCTCACGTCCAGGATCGACGCGGAGGTCCTGGCGACCGCCCTCCACGCGCTCGGCGACGGCCTCCAGACGCTCTGGCTGATCGATCCCGAGGTCGACATGGGCGGCACCATCACCGAGCTGTTGCGGGCCCTGCGCACGGACCTTCCCGAGGAGGAGGACGAGCCCGTCGCCTGAGGCGGGGGCGGCGCCGGCGGGAGCCGGGGAGCCGGGGGAGCGGTCGGCCGCCGCGGGCCCGCGCGTCAGCGTGCGGCCGGGCCCGTGGACTCCCGGATCACCAGGTGCGAGGGCAGCATGACCCGGCGGTCGGGTGTGCGGGTCGTGGAGCGGGACCGGTTCTCCAGCAGCAGCTCCACGGCCGAGCGGCCCGCCTCGTCCTGGGGCCCGGCCAGGGTCGTGAGCGCCGGAACACAGAAGTCGGCGCCGAAGATGTCGTCGTAGCCGACCACGCTGACCTGGTCGGGTACCGCCACGCCACGCTCGGCCAGACGGCGCAGGACCCCGATGGCCAGCAGGTCGTTGTGGGCGACCACGGCCGTGGCACCCGTCACCAGGGCCGCGTCGGCCGCCGCGCCGCCGCCGACCACGCGCGGCGGAAAGGGCCCCAGGCGGGTGACCTTCATGTCGAGGTCGCGCGCTCCGTCGACCAGCCCCCTCCAGCGCTCGCCGGCCGGCCACGACTGGTGCGGCCCCGACAGGTAGACGAGTGACCGGTGGCCCAGCGAGGCCAGGTGCTCCACGATCTGGCGGCTGCCCACACGGCTGTCCACCACGGTGCTGGGCAGCCCCCTCACCTCCCGGTTGACCAGGGCCAGGTTGTGCTCCTCGGCCAGTTCCCACAGGCTCTCGTCCGACATCCGGCTCGACGCCAGCACGAAGCCGTCCACCGAGCGGGCCAGGTGCTCGATCTGGGTGCGCTCGGTATCGGCCGACTCCTCGGTGTAGCTGAGGATGAAGGTGATGCCGGCCGCGGAGGCGCGGCGTTCGGCGCCCTTGATCGTCCCGAAGAAGTGCGGGTTGGTGATGTCGGGTACGAGCATCGCCACGGTCGCGGTCCGCCCGGACTGCAACGCCGTCGCCAGCGGGCTGGGCCGGTAGCCCATCCGCTCGGCGACCCGCAGGACGTGCTCGCGGGTGGCGGCGTTGACACGGCGGGGGTTGCGCAGGGCGCGCGAGACCGTGGAGGCGGCGACGCCCGCCTCCTGGGCCACGTCGTAGATCGTCGTGCGCTTCGGGGAGTCCATGATGTCTCTTCTATGCGTTGTGACAACTTTTGGCAATCGCTTGTCGTGGCACGAATCGGAAACCTAGGGTTCACAACACATCCCGAGTGGTGCGGATCACGCACCCTTGACCTGCGCCGATACCGCCCCCGTTCGCTGAGTGGAGCCCGCCCGGATGCCTGACAGATCCCCGCCCCCCGGCAACAAGCCACCATCGCCGCGTCCCGCGGCGCTGCGGTGGCTGGAGGCCGCCGAACTGGCCGTCGGGGTCGCGCTGCTCGCGCTGATCCTCGTCCTCATCCTCCTGCAGGCCACCCAGCGCCACCTGCCGGTGCAGGGCTGGGTCTGGACCGGTGAGCTGGCCCGCCTCGGACTGGTCTGGCTCACGTTCTCCCTGGCCGGCTACCTGGTCGGACGCGACGAGCACATCACCCTCAAGGTGGTCGACCTGCTCCTCGGCGACCGCGCGCTGCGGGCGGTGTGGATCCTGGCCAACCTCGTGGTCGCCGCGGTGGGCGTACTGCTCACCCTGGAGGCCGTCGAGCTCGTCTTCGGCGGGTCGCCGCAGCTGACCTCGGCCCTGCGCATCCCGGTCTCCGCCACCTACGTGATCCCGCTGCTCGGAGCCGCGCTCATGAGCGCGCGCGCCCTCACCAACGCCGCACTGGTGCCGGGGCCGCCGCAGCGCGAGCACCGTCCGGCCGACACGGGGGAGGAGGCCCGATGAGCGCTCTCCTGGTCATCCTCGGCATCCTCGTCCTGCTGCTCCTGCGGGTGCCCATCGCGTTCGCGATCCTGGGCCCGTGCCTGACCTACATGGCCGTCGGGGGCCAGTCCACCGGGCTGAGCCTGCGCACGGCGGCCCAGGAGGTCAACAGCTTCCCGCTGCTGGCGGTCCCGCTGTTCATCCTCCTCGGCGTGGTCGCCAACCACACCGGCATCGCCGACCGGCTCTTCGCGTTCGCCCAGGTCCTGCTGGGCCGGGCCCGCGGCGGCCTCGGCTACGTCAACATCGGTGTCAGCGTCGGCTTCTCCTGGATCAGCGGCACGGCCCTGGCCGACGTCGCGGGCATGGGAAAGATGATGGTCCCGGCGATGACCAGGGCCGGCTACCCGCGGCGCTTCACGCTGGGCCTGACCGCCTCCACCAGTCTGATCAGCCCGATCATGCCGCCGAGCATCCCGGCGATCGTGTACGCCTCGGTCGCGGCGGTCTCCACGGCCGCGCTGTTCGCCGCCGCCGTGGTCCCGGCCGTGCTGATGGCCGGCGGGCTGACCCTGGCCGTGTTCCTGTGGGCCCGGCGCAGGCCCGAACTCGCCGGCAAACGCGCCGAGCGGGGCGAACTGGGAACCGCCACGCGGCGCGCCCTGGGCCCGCTGCTGGCCCCGGTCCTCCTGCTCGGCGGCATCCTCAGCGGCCTGTTCACACCGACCGAGGCGGCCTCCGTCGGTGTCGCCTACGTCCTGTTCCTGGGCCTGATCTACCGGAAGCTGGGCCGGCGCGCCCTGTGGAACATCGGCGTGGAGACCGTCACCACGGCCGCCTCCATCGCGATCATCCTGGCCGCATCCGGGCTCCTGGGCTGGGTCCTGGCCCGCGAGCAGGTGCCCCAGCAGGTCGCCGCCTTCCTGCTGGGCCTCACCGACGACCCCACGATCCTGCTGCTCCTGGTCGCCGCGGTCCTGATCGTCATCGGCACCGTGCTGGAGCCCATCGCGGCACTGGTCATCACCGTTCCCGTCCTGCTGCCCGTCGCCGTCCGGCTGGGCACCGACCCCGTCCACTTCGGCGTGATCACGATCCTCTGCCTCATGATCGGCCTGCTCACGCCCCCGATCGGAGGTGTGCTCTTCGTCCTGGGCTCCGCGACCCGCACACCCATGCACGAGGTGTTCCGCGGCACGGCTCCGTTCCTGGTGCCGCTGGTGGCGGTCCTGCTGATCCTCATCTTCGTCCCCGACCTGGTCCTGTTCCTTCCCGGACTCCTGGACCTGTGACACCCACTTCCCAAGGAGGAAATCCCCCATGCGCAAGACGACTCGCCTGATGGCCCTGTTCCCCGCCGTGGTGCTCGCCGCCACCGCCTGCGGCAGCGGCGGCGGATCCGGTGACGAGGAGCTCGTCCTCACCTTCGCCAACAGCTACACCGAGGACCACCCGCACACCCGGTGCGGCATCGACCTGGTCGCCGAGCGGGTGGCCGAGGCCGACGCCGGGTTCTCCGTCGACACCTTCCCCAACAGCACGCTCGGCTCCAACACCGAGACCTTCGCCTCGGTGATGTCGGGCGACATCGACATGGACGTGCAGGGCTCGGCGGCGCTCGGGGCCTCCTACGAGCCGATCGGCGTCATGGACGCCGCCTACGCCTTCCGGGACGCCGACCACCTCTTCGGCTACTTCGACTCCGAGGCGTCGCAGCCGCTCCGCGACGGGTTCGAGGAGGCCACCGGGGCCAAGATCCTCGACGCCTGGTACTTCGGCGACCGCCACTTCACCGCCAACCAGCCCATCCGTACCCCGGCGGACCTGGAGGGCCTGCGGATGCGCTTCCCGGACTCGCCCATCTACCTCGCCAACGCCGAGGCCATGGGCGCCGAGCCGACCACGGTCGCCTTCGAGGAGGTCTACCTCGCCCTGCAGCAGGGGACCGTGGACGGCCAGGAGAACCCCATCCCGACCATCGCCGGCGACAACTTCGACGAGGTCCAGTCGCACATCAGCCTCACCGGCCACCAGATCGGCTCGCAGATGATCGTGGTCTCCGGCCAGACCTGGGACGCGTTGTCGGACGAGCAGCAGGAGGTGCTCCAGAGCGCCGTCAGCTCGGTGCGTGAGGACAACCGCGCCTGCATCGAGGAGGCCGAGGAGGAGATCCTGCAGGAGTGGCGCGCCGACGGGTCGGTGGAGATCGTCGACGACGTGGACGTCGAAGCGTTCCGGAGCCGGGTCCAGGACCACTTCGCGCAGAACCTGGAGGGCGAGCAGCGCGAGCTGTACGAGTCCTTCCAGGAGACCGAGTAGGCACGGCGAACGAACAGGAAGGCGTCACGCATGCGGCGTTCCATCGCCACCGTCTGCCTCAGCGGCACCTTGGAGGAGAAGCTCAGGGCCGCGGCCCGAGCGGGCTTCGACGGTGTGGAGATCTTCGAAAACGACCTCATCGGGTCGGCGCTCCCGCCCCGCGAGGTCCGGGCCCTGGCCGAGTCCCTGGGTCTGACCATCGACCTCTACCAGCCCTTCCGCGACTTCGAGGGAGTGGACGGGGCCCGACTGGAGCGCAACCTCCGGCGGGCCGAGGCCAAGTTCGCCCTCATGGTGGAGCTGGGGGCGGACGTGATGCTGGTGTGCTCCAGTGTCGCGGCGGACTCGGTCGGCGACGACGCCCGCGCCGCGGCGCAGTTGCGGAGGCTGGCCGAGACCGCCGCCCCCTACGGCGTCCGCGTCGCCTACGAGGCGCTGGCGTGGGGGCGATGGGTCGATGACTACCGGCACGCCTGGCGCCTGGTCCGGGAGGCCGACCACCCCGGTCTCGGTGTGTGCCTGGACAGCTTCCACATCCTCTCCCGGGGCCACGACCCGTCAGGGATCAGGGACATCCCCGGCGAGAAGATCTTCTTCCTCCAGCTCGCCGACGCGCCGCTGATGCCGATGGACGTCCTGCACTGGAGCCGCCACCACCGCTGCTTCCCCGGGCAGGGCGCGTTCGACCTGACGGGGTTCACGGGACACGTGCTGGCCGCCGGGTACGAGGGGCCGCTGTCCCTGGAGGTCTTCAACGACGTGTTCCGTGCCTCCGATCCCGAGCGCACGGCCGCTGACGCGCTGCGGTCGCTGGCGGTGCTGGAGGACGAGACGGCTCGGGCCCGGGACCGTGAGGAGCCGACCGGGGGGAGCGCGGCCCCGGTCGCGCTCACCCGGCTGCCCGACCCGACCCGGGCCCGGGGCTACGCGTTCGTGGAGATCGCGGCGCCCGACCACGCGGCCCGGGGAGTCCGCGGCGCCCTGGCGTCGCTGGGGTTCCAGCACACCCGGGACCACCGCTCCAAGCCGGTCCAGTTGTGGTGCAACGGCGACGCCCGCGTGCTGCTGAGCGCCACCGACCCACAGCTCGGCCACACCTGGAGCGGCGACGCGGCGGTCACCGCCCTCGGGGTGGACGTGCAGGACGCCGACGCCGCCATGCTGCGGGCGGAGCGGCTGCTGGCGCCGCCCCTGCCCCGGCGGCGCGACCCGGCCGAGGCCGACCTGCGCGCCGTCGCCGCCCCCGACGGAACCTCCGTCTTCTTCTGCCCTCAGGACCCGGACGACGGACAGGACTGGCTGTCCGACTTCACCGTTCCGGTGCCGGGAGACGGGGACGGGGCGCGGGTCGCCCTGGGCGGCATCGACCACGTAGGGCTGTTCCAGCCCTTCGACCACTTCGACGAGGCCTCGCTCTTCTACCGCTCCGTCCTGGGTCTGGAACCCGACGACGGCGTCGAACTGGCCGCGCCCGACGGCATGGTGCGCAGCCGGGCGATGAGCCGGGACGGCGCGGGGCCGCGCATCGCCCTCAACGCCTCACTGCTCGGGCGCGGCCCCTTCGAGGACGTCCGCGGCGGGCCCCAGCACGTCGCCTTCGGCTGCGGGGACGTGTTCGCGGTCGCCCGCGCCATGCGGGCCCACGGGGCCGAGCCGCTGCGCATCCCGGACAACTACTACGCCGACCTCGCCTGCCGGACGGACCTGGAACCGCTGGTCGTGGAGCGCATGCGCGAGTACGGCGTCCTGTACGACCGGGCGGGGGACGGCGAGTTCTGGCACTTCTACACGCCGATGCTCGACGGCCGGCTCTTCCTGGAGGTCGTCCAGCGCACGGGCGGGTACGCGGGCTACGGCTCCGCCAACAGCCCCTTCCGCATGGCGGCGCAGCGAGTGGAGGCGAGCCGTTGAGCGCGGCGACGCGTGCCGGGTCGGCGGACGCAGCCACCGGCTCCTACCTGGTGGGACTCATCGGGACCGGCATCGGTCCCTCGTTGACACCGCCGATGCACGAACGTGAGGCGGCCGAGCTCGGGCGCCGTCTGATCTATCGCACCATCGACCTGGCCGCGGCGGGTCTGGAACCGGAGGCGGTGGGAGACCTGGTGGGGTCCGCCCGGTACCTGGGCTTCAACGGCCTCAACATCACCCACCCCTGCAAGCAGCTCGTCCTGCCCGCGCTGGACGGCCTCACCCCCGACGCGGCCGCGCTGGGGGCGGTGAACACCGTGGTGTTCGAGTCCGGGCAGGCCATCGGACACAACACCGACTGGTCGGCGTTCGCCCAGTGCCTCGCACGCGGGTTGCCCGACGCGGCCCGGGAACGGGTCGTGGTCCTGGGCGCCGGCGGGGCGGGCGCGGCGGTGGCCTACGCGCTGCTCGGGTCGGGCGCGCGGGAGGTGACCGTGGTCGACACCGACGCGGCCCGGGCCCGGAGCCTGGCCGAGCGCCTCGGCGGACTCGTCCCGGGTACGGAGTGCCGCCCCGAGGGCACCCACGCGCTCGAAGCGCTGCTGTCGAAGGCGGACGGCCTGGTCAACGCGACACCCACAGGCATGGCGCACCACCCGGGCACCCCCGTGCCCGCGGACCTGCTGCGCCCGCCGATGTGGGTGGCCGACATCGTGTACCGGCCGCTGCGCACCGAGTTGCTCGCCCTGGCCGAGGAACGCGGATGCCCGACCGTGCGGGGAGGGGAGATGGCGGTGTTCCAGGCGGGCCAGGCGTTCAGCCTGTTCACGGGCCTGGAACCCGATCCCGACCGCATGCTCGCGCACTTCCACTCCTTGATCGCCTGACCAGGGGAGGGGCGCCTCCCACGGAGATGGCTCCCCTTCTGGTACTCCACCAGCTCCACGGGTGCCTTCGGGCGTCACGGCCATGAGCCCCCGACACGCCTGGAGGCGTACCCGGTAGCGGTCCTCGCAGGCCCGGGTCGTGCTTCGCGCGCCCCGGGTCCCCGATCCGCGTAGGAGGGACTCGGCGTCCTTCGGGCTCGGTTCGGTGCCGCGGGCGGCACCGGGCCTGTCGATGAACTCCACCACCTGCTGAGCGGTGGTGCGGTAACGGGGCGTGGAGGGCCCCGCGATGTGTTCGCTGAGGGCTTTCCCACGTCGAGCCGGTCCCGTGGCGGTCCGACCCGATCCCGGGGCCGACGGTGTGGCCCGGGGGCGAGGCGGCCGTGGCGGCCTAACGTGGGCCGCATGCGCGTACTTGTCACGGGTGGGGCGGGGTTCATCGGTTCGCAGGCGGCGGAGGCCCTCCGCCGTGCCGGGCACTCGGTGGTGACGCTCGACGCCCTGCTGCCGCAGGCGCACGCGGGCCGCTCGCCGGAGGAGGCGGGCGTCGACCTGGTGTGCGACATCCGCGACGGCGACGCCGTGGAACGTGCCCTGCGGGGTGTGGACGCCGTCTGCCACCAGGCGGCGATGGTGGGGCTCGGGTCGGATTTCGACGACGCGCCCGACTACGTCGGCTGCAACGACCTGGGAACCGCCGTGCTGCTGGCCGCGATGGCCCGCCAGGGCGTGCGCGACATCGTGCTGGCCGGATCCATGGTGGTCTACGGCGAGGGCGCCTACACCTGCCCCGAGCACGGACCCGTCCGTCCCGGGCCGCGCGGGGAGGCCGACCTGGACGCCGGCCGCTTCGATCCCCCGTGCCCCCGCTGCGGGGCCCGGCTCGATCCCGGGCTGGTCGGCGAGGACGCCCCGGCCGACCCGCGCAACGTCTACGCCGCCACCAAGCTGGCGCAGGAACACCTCTGCGCGGCCTGGGCGCGCGCCGTCGGCGGTCGTGCGGTGTCGTTGCGCTACCACAACGTCTACGGTCCCGGCATGCCGCGCGACACCCCCTACGCGGGGGTGGCGTCGTTCTTCCGCTCGGCCCTGGCCCGCGGCGTGGCCCCGCGTGTGTTCGAGGACGGCCGGCAGCGGCGGGACTTCGTGCACGTCCGCGACGTGGCCGACGCCAACGCCGCGGTGATCGGTGCCCTTCCCGAACGCCCGGAGGGCGTCCTGAGCGCGTTCAACGTCGGCAGCGGGACGCCGCACACGGTCGGTGACATGGCGTGGGCCCTGGCGGAGGCGCACGGGGGGCCCGATCCCGTCGTCACCGGCGAGTACCGGCTGGGCGATGTCCGGCACATCACCGCCTCCTCCGCGCTTCTGAACAGGGATTTCGGCTGGCGTGCGCGTGTCGGCTTCACCGAGGGGGTGCGGGAGTTCGCGCGGGCGGAGCCGCGTGCCCGCTCCGGGGCCGAGGCATCGACGCGGTGACACAGGGTGTCCGCGTGTCGCGGGGTGTCCCTCCCGCACGGGAGCCGTATCGCTTCGTAGCGTGATCACCGTGATCGATGAGCGACGTGAGAGCCAAGATTCCGCTACCGGGAGTGACCGACCCTCCTGCGAGCCCGAGGGCTCAGCGCGAGGAGAACGCCCGCCACCGGTGGACGTGGTCCTGCCGTGCCTGGACGAGGCAGCGGCTCTGCCCTGGGTCATCGGGCGCGTGCCCGCCGGATGGCGCCCGATCGTGGTCGACAACGGGTCCACGGACGATTCCGCGCGCATCGCCGAGGGGCTGGGCGCCCTGGTCGTCGCCGAGCCGCGGCGCGGGTTCGGCTCGGCCTGCCACGCGGGCCTCCTCGCCGCGACCGCCGAGATCGTCTGCTTCTGCGACTGCGACGCGTCCCTGGACCCGGCACTGCTCCCGCACATGGTGGACGCCGTGCGCGAGGGCCGGGCGGACCTGGTCGTCGGCCGCCGCCGCCCCACCCGCGGCGCCGCATGGCCCGCCCACGCCCGGCTGGGCAACGCGGCGGTCGCGGGCATGCTGCGCAGACGCACCGGCGTGCGGATCCGCGACATCGGACCCATGCGCGCGGCGCGGCGGACGGACCTGCTCGGCCTCGGCCTGACCGACCGGCGCTCCGGCTACCCCCTGGAGATGGTCGTACGCGCCGCGGACGCGGGATGGCGGATCGACGAGGTGGACGTCCCCTACTTCCCGAGGACGGGCGCCTCCAAGGTGACCGGCACGTGGCGGGGGACGTGGACCGCGGTCCGCGACATGTCGGCGGTCCTGCGCGAGCCCGCCCCGCCCACGCGGGCGCGCTCCGCGGGAGGAGAGCGGTGAACGCCCCCGAGCAGGGCGCCGGTCCCGGCGGCGCCACGACGTTCCTGGTGATCGCCAAGGAACCCGTACCCGGCCGGGTCAAGACCCGGTTGACGCCCGAGTACGCGCCCGAGGAAGCCGCGCGCCTGGCCGCCGCCGCGCTCGCGGACACACTGCGCACGGTGCTGTCGCTGCCCGCCCGCAGGAGGGTGCTGGTCCTGGAGGGGCGGCCGGGGCCGTGGCTGCCGGACGGCGGGTTCGACGTCGTTCCCCAGGCGGGCGGCGGGCTGGACGAACGCCTGGCCGCCGCGTTCGCCGGGTGTTCGGGACCCGCACTCCTGCTGGGCATGGACACACCTCAGGTCACGCCGGAGACCCTGGCCCCCGTCCTGGCCGCCGATGCCTGGCGCCGCGCCGACGCGTGGTTCGGTCCCAGCGAGGACGGGGGGTTCTGGGCGCTCGGTCTCGCCGCCCCCGACCCCGCCCTGCTGCTGGGCGTGCCGATGTCGACGGACCGGACCGGCCGGATCCAGCGGCGGCGCCTGACCGACGCGGGCCTGCGCGTGGCCGACCTGCCGGTCCTGGTGGACGTGGACACTGCGGACGACGTCGACCGGGTCGCGCGCCTGGCCCCCGGCAGCCGGTTCGCGCGGGCGGTCCGGGACCGGGCGAGCGGGGTGGTGCGATGAACGCGGCCGAGGCCGGTCTCGCCGCGGACGGCGTCACGGCGTGGCGGTGCGACCCGTACACCGAGGCCCTGTCACGGGGAAGCGGCCCGCTGTACCTACGGCGGTCCGACGGGTCGCTGCTGCCGTTGGACGTCGAACGCTGGTGCGGAGCGATCGACACCGTCGACGCCGCCGTCCTGGACCGCTGTGAGGGCAGCACGCTGGACGTGGGATGCGGGCCCGGACGCCTCGTCGCCGCGCTGGCCGGGCGTGGCCGTCCGGCCCTGGGGGTCGACCTGAACCCGACGGCCGTGGCCTGCGCCAACGCCTCGGGGGGCAGGGCACTGTGCCGGTCGGCGTTCGATCCGCTGCCCGCGGAGGGCGGCTGGGACACGGCCCTGCTGGTGGACGGCAACATCGGTATCGGCGGGGCTCCGGGGAGGCTGCTCGTCCGCATGCGGAACCTGGTCCGGTCCGGGGGCCTGCTGATCGTCGAGGCGGCCGCCGAGGACGTCTGCGAGCGTATGACCGTGCGGATCTCCGACGGGCGGGGCCGTCTCGGCGCCCCCTTCCCGTGGGCCAGGCTCGGGATCCCCGCGCTGCTGCGCTTGGCGGAGCGGGCGGAGTGGGCCCACTCCGACGAGTGGGAGGACGGCGGGCGCCTGTTCGTGGCGCTGCGCTCCGCTCCCGACGACCTGGAGGCCGTAGCGGGCGCGGAGCCGCATCAGTCGGAGCGGGCGGCCGTCGTGCCGCGCCGGTAACGGACGGCCCCGATCACCGCCGACGCGGCGAACATCAGCGCACAGACCGACAGCCAGCGCTCGGCGAACGGGTCCCCGGGAAGCCCGCTCTTGGACAGGTAGTCGTCCGAGGGGCCCAGGATCAGGGGGAAGTAGACCGCGAACAGCAGGGCGGAGAGCACGGCGGGCACGCGCACGTGGTTGATGAGCCGGACCCGCGCCCGGTCGGCGTGCCCGGTGCGTCCGCCCTGCCCCCCGCGTCCGGTGCGCGCCAGGCGCCCGGCCACCGCCTGCCAACCACGGTCGACGAGCGTGTAGCCGGGGACGAGCACCAGGTCGTGGAGGACGGCGGCCCCGACGAACCACACCGCGACGGCGACGGCGTCGCCGCCCAGGAGCCGGACTCCCGCGTATCCGGCCAGCGAGAACGAGCCCACCATGAGCAGGAGGTGCAGCACCGACGCTCCGTACCAGCGCCGCAGAGCGCCCATCACGCCTCCTCGAAGGTGAGCCGCTCGACCCACTTCGTGTTGTGCACGCCCGGAGCGGCCGGGACGATGACGCGGGCCGGATACCCGTGGTCGAGGGAGAGGTCCGCCCCGTTGACGCGCAGGGCCAGCAGGGAACGGGGATCGGCGACCTGGTCGGTGTTCAGCCCGGCACTGGTGAAGCCGCCCCTGCGCTGGATCGACTCCACGAGCACCCAGGCGGGAGCCGCGGCGCCGACCAGATCGGCCAGGTCGGCCAGGCGGACGCCGGACCACTCCTGGTCCCTGGTCGACCAGCCCTCCACGCACGCGATCGGCAGGGCCGCCCGGTGCTGGGGGAGCGCGAGCAGCTCCTGCCGGGTCAGGACCGCCTCACGCCCGCCGCCGCGCACGGTCAGACGCCAGTCCTCCCCGGTCTCGTCCTCTCCGATCCCGGCCCGGGACGCGGTCGTGTTGACCGGGAAGTCGTTGGGGCCCTCTCCGGAGGCCCTGCCGCGCGGAGCCAGCAGGGCGGTCGTCCGCAGCGGCCCGCCGATGCTCTGTCCCACCGTCACCGCGAACAGCGTCAGCGACCCCAGTCCCACCAGGCCCAGGACCCCGCCGCGCGAGATGGTCGCGGGGGCCGGGTCCGGCGAGGTGAGCCCGGGCCCGTCGCTCGGCCCGGCTCCGTCGGTCGGCTCGGCCCGGGCGGGCCGCCCGGGGCCGGGCGGCGGGGGATCGGCGGGCCCCCCGCGCAGCGTCCGGACCATGATCGGCACCTTGGTGCCGAGGTGGACGGCCAGCCCAGCGAGGAACACCCAGGATCCGTAGAAGTGCAGGACGTAGAACGATCCGGGGAAGACGTACTCGAGCTGGATGTTCAGCACCCCGGTGGCGAAGACGAACAGCGCCCCGCCCACGAGGAGGACCAGGGACAGCCGTTCCAGGGCGTGGGCCGCGGAGCGGACCGGCGGCCAGGTGAAGAACAGGGGCGCGACCGACCAGAGCTTCGCCAGCAGAACCGGGACCAGCACGATCCCCAGCGTCACGTGCAGGCCCTGGGTCAGCCGGTACAGCCAGTGCGGGTCGGTCGGCCAGGGAAAGAGGAAGAAGCCGAGCAGCCCCTTGTCCGGAGTCTTGTCGTTGACCGGGGTCAGGTCGGGGTTGTAGGCGGCGTAGGACAGCAGCCCGGTGACGGTCACGATCGTCAGCCCCACCAGCAGGACCGCGCCCAGCACCGACGTCGTCCAGCGGCCGCGGACCGGACTGCGCCAGAACCCGGGGCGCGTCGGCCCGAAGGGAGGGCCGTTCCTCAGCAGCTCGCGCCACCGGTTCGAGGCCGGGTGCCCGGCTCTTCTCGGGCCGGGAGTCCCGGTGTCGGTGCCCTCGTCCAC